>OZ252150.1:0-4800000 GCA_965248775.1 Anaerolineales bacterium | reverse complement strand
CTCACCGAAAATTGGTGCAATGAGCTTGGGGTCTGCCTTATGAGTTTGGGCGAGAGTGAATTGGCCATGCGCTATTTCCGCGCAGAATTAGCTATCAACCCCAAAAACGACCAAGCCTTGTTCAACCTCGGCCTGATGCTGGTGCAGACCGGGAAGACAAAGCAAGCCGTCGGCTGCTTCGAACTGGCGCTTAAGATCAATCCTAAAAATGATGAAGCGCGCACCAGACTATCTCAAGTAACCCCTCTCCATACCCTGAGTGGTAACGGGGCGCGGCTGTAGCGGCACCCGATAGAGTCATTTAATTCCCCTTTGCTGGCGTTTGCCGGCAAAACACGCCCTACCTTCTTCCACACCTCCCAAATTCAGTAGATTACGAATTGTTATTCCTCCAGCAGTTGGACGAGTTGCTAGGAATTCACCCCTCCCCTGGCCCCTCCCCGAATCGGGGAGGGGTTGGGGTAGGGTGGTGTAAAACTGTGCAGCCTTTTTCGACACCGACAACTCGTTGGTACACTCTCATTCGTCCGGCGGCTCCCAGCCGCTCACCTAGCCCCCCAGTGCAGTCCCTTTACTGGACTGTGCGGCGGCTAGACGGGGAATTGACATAATCATCAAAGTCTCGTTGTTGTACTAGCCTGGAGATTAATCTCCAGGCGGGCGTCGGTGCGCGGCTGTAGCGCCACCCGACAGGATCATTTAATATCCAGCCTCGCATTTTTGAGCAAAAACGCCCCGATCTTCTTCGACACGCCCCAAAATTTAGCCAATAAATCCGAATTAACGGCCTTTTTACGGAGACTCCGTTCAGGTCGTCACACATCTGCCGTTAACGAACCTATCAGTGGTTTGTTGACTCAAGATTATTGGGCATAAAGGCAGATGGCATTGCCCGCGAACACCCAGTCAAGCAGCGCCTGGAACGCAGGCGGTGGGGGCCGGTCCGACCACGCCCGCCAGAAGCGTTGCAACATGATCCATGGCTCCAGCCAAGCGCGCACTTCTCGCAGCGCCGCCGGCCAACTGACGTTGGGACGCGGTTGTTTCGACCGCCGTATTTTTTTTTCCCGTCGCCCCCCAGTCTCGTCGACTGGACGAGGTCGTGCGCCGTTTGCTCTTGCGTCGTGCCGGTTGTTGCGTCTCATCGAGTTCGACCGTCTCGACCTCGCCGCGGGCCAACGCCCACCAGCAAAAGGCGAAGGCGCAACACACCAGCTCCCAGTGGCGGCGGATGGCGTGGTCGGCGCGCACTTGATACTGGGCCCAGCCCAAGCTCTGCTTGACTTGCTTGTAGCTCTGCTCGACCCAGGCGCGCAGGCCGTACAGGCGCGTGACCTCGGCCAGGTTCGCCGCCGGCAGCGAGCTCTCTTGCGCACGAAGCGTGCGCGGGGATGGCAGGTTGGTCGCCAGATACCAGGTTGTCTGCTCGGGCAGCTGCACCGGGTCGGTGGTCACGACTACCAGGCGCTGCGCACGTTGCGGTCCGTACATCCGGCCGACGACTTCGAGCACCCACCTCGGCTCACGGTGTCCGTCTCGGAATTCTCGTACGACCTGGCGCCACTTGCCCAGCGCGTCCGGTTGCCACGGATAGCCCGCCACGAGCTCCGTGATCGAGCCCGGTTCCCCTTTGGGATGCCACCAGCTGAACGAGGGCGGCATCGCCACGACGTAGCCCACCCCCAGCTTGTGCAGCCCGCCGATAAACTGGTCGTGCTTGCCGTAGAGGCTGTCCGCCACGACTGCCTTGAAGGGCACGCCCGCCTTGTGCGCACGCTCCACCAGCGCGAGCGCCAGCTTGGTGCGAAAGCCCGCATCTTTGTTGCCGCGCGCAAACCAGTGCGCCGGCGTGTACGGCTCGACTTCCAGCGGGTAGTAGAGCCGCTCGTCCGCCCAGAGCGCGTGCACCGACACCACACCGTTGTCGACCTTGCCGATACTGCCCAGATATTGGCGCCCAACATGCGCGGTGCTATTTCCCCACTTGCGGTCGCCGGTCTCATCGATGGCCAAAACACCAGCAGCAGTGGGCGCCAGCATCTCAAGCCGCTGCAGCAGCTCTCGCCGCAACTGACCGACCGCCGCCGCATCCCAGTTCGACTCGGACAGGAACCACTGCAGGCGTTGCACCTGCGCCTGTTGCGCACCGGCCAGCGGCTCGGCGTTCGCCAGTGCGGTGAGCGTCTTGTTGCGCTCCGCAGGCAACAACAACCCTTCCAGATAGCGCCGGAACGCTTCGCGTTGGTTGCGTCGCGAAAACAAACCATCAAACTCCAGGGCGAAATCTTCCAGTGGACCGGGCGCGGGAGTGACATCCAGGCGTTTCGTCATGCTCCACCTCCACCACCTGTATACACCCGGTTTTTCCTTGAGTCAACAAACCACTGCTATGACGAAAATACACAGTGGCGATGACATTACTTCAGTCAATGTCATTCTTCAGAGGAGGTGGCGCAAGACATACTGAGCAGTTCTTAATGTAGGAAGAAAGTGCCGTATCGAGTAGTAAGCCTGTGTCCCGGCAGCACATTGTACAAAGGGGGAAGGATCCCCCGCCAAGAAAAAGAAAACATGGAGGTTTTCAACAATGGCATCCGCAGATCTGAGTCGTATCGCTAGTAACATTGCGGCTCTCAACTCACTAAATTCTCTAAATATGATCAATCGCAGGCTTGCGACTGCGCAAGCCCGATTGGCAACTGGCCGGCGCATTAATTCGGCAGAAGACGATCCGGCCGGCCTATCCATGGCTACCCGCTTCCGTTCTCGTGTGGAAGGCCTCAGTATCGCCATGACCACGATGAACGACGCCAAGAACCTGCTCTCAGTCAGTGAAGGTGCCCTCCGTAAGATCAACGATCTACTGGTCACCATTCGCGGCAAGGCAGAATCCGCAGCTTCGGACACGCTGGGTACTTCGGAGCGCAACGATATCACGGTTCAAATCACCGAACTACTCACCGAAATCGACCACATCGTGGACACGACTGAGTGGAACAACGTCAAGCTGATTGACGGATCGTTCACCAACAAAGTCTTCCAGAGTGGTGCTGATGCGGGGGAACAGATTACCTTCGCTGGCCATTCGAGTGCGAATACGACCACCCTCGCCGTTGGTCTGCCGACCGGCAGTGCCACAACCTCGACGCTGGCACTCGCAGCCGATGTCGAGACTGTTGTCGCCACCGCCGTTCTTTCCGGCTACACAGAACTCACGAGCGGCACCTACACCATCGTGACCGACTCCGCCAACAGTTTCATCCTCACAGACAACCTTGGCAATGCTGTCTCGATCTCGAACACTTCTGATGGGACGGGCGGACTGACAGCCTCTTCTGTCTCGATGCTTGGTTCGGGCACGACCTACGATACCGGCCGCGGTCAGATCATCAGCGTCGCCACAGCCGATAACGCCGCGAACAACTCCGTCTTCACCTACACGATCGGCGCTTCCTCGCTCGCCAACGCTACTACAGGCACAAACTACCTGGCCTCAGTTGCAACTGCGATCGATACAATTAGCGGTTATCTGACCTCGACAGGTTCGACGATGATGCGCTTCAGCGCACATGAGCAAACGCTGGCAGTCTCACACGCGAACACAGAGGCGGCCTTCAACCTCATCATGAACGCGGATATGGCCCGCGAGCAGGTCGAAGCCACGAAGTTCCTGATACTTCAACAGACGGCGACAGCCATGCTAGCACAAGCCAACACCAACTCGCAGTCCATTCTGAGTCTCTTCAGATAAGTAGGTAGTATTCGATACCCACATTCCAAGTTCCCGTCCGCCTTCCTGAACAAAGGAGCGCGGGCGGGACTGGAGGTGGGAGCATGAAAAGAAAGTTTCAAATCTATGGCACTAACATCGGTCAGCAGCGTCAACGCCTATTTCACCGGTCTGATTAACCAGCTTATGACGATCGAGAGCCGGCCTGTGCAGGCGCTCGCAACTCAGAAAACTGGCCTTAATTCTAAGCAGAGTGTATTCAGCTCGCTTAGCACAAAGCTGAGTACGGTGCAGACAATTGTCAACGACTTAGACAGCACCGCTACCACCTCGGTGTTCGATTCACGCAAAGCCACCGTCAGCGGTGTGACCAGCGGCAAAACCGTGCTCTCGGCCTCTGTGAGCAGCGGTGCCATCGCCGGCACATATAGTTTGAGTGTCACAACGCTTGCGCGGGAACACCGCGTTCGCTCTGATCAACAGACATACTCCGACCAGGCGCTCGGCCTTACGGGCACCTTCATTATTGGTGGAGCCGCCGCGCGATCACAAGCGACGGTCGCTACTATCAGCGATACCGTGACCGCTTTCGACACCGCCTCAATTGGCACCGGTCAAACAGAGATTGGTACCGGCACGTACTACGTCGAAACACGCAACGATGCGACGGCCGGCTGGCAGTTTCGCGTTGTCGACAGCGATGGCAAAGCCGTCGCGATAGATGATGCTGTCGATACCGGCACTGCCACGACATCCAACTGGCAGGCAATCGCCAGTGGCGGCGGATCCTTCGACACGCTCCGCGGTCTGAAGATCACCTTCGGGAGCGACAGCGGTCTCTACCAGGCCGGCAATCGAAGTGCCAGTACGGCCGCGCAAGTGACCTACACAGCACAAGGAGCCAGCATAACGGTTGCGAGCACCGATACCTTATCTACGATTGCGAGCACGATCAATGCGGCTACATTTGCAAGCGGAGATAAGGTAAGCGCTACCGTCGTGGACCGGCAGTTGGTGCTGACAACCGCAGATACGGGCGCCGCCAACACCGTCGTTGCCAGTGATTCGAGTGGAACAGTGCTCGAGACGCTCGGCGTGCTCACGGGTGGCGGTGCATTCAAGAATGTAATGCAAACCGCACTTGACGCAGCATTTACCGTCAACGGCTTGACAATCACGCGCAGTAAAAACACCGGCATTGATGATGTCGCTACCGGCGTTACGTTCGACCTAGCCGCCGACTCAGCAGGTGAAACGGCCACCCTCTCAGTGGCGCAAGATACGCTTGTCATCCGTGGGAAAGTGAATGCATTGCTCTTACAGACATCTGCACTGCTGGATTATATTAAAGAGAAATCCAGTATCACTTTTACCGATGACACACTCACACGCGGGGTGTTGGCCGACGATAGCGCTTATAACTTCCTGCGCACCAACCTGGTCACGGACATGATGAGCCAGGTCACCGGATTGGCAGCAGGGGCGCCCTCCAGACTATCGGAAATCGGTATCACTTTGAACGACGATCTGCAATTCGTAATGACTGATATCAACGAATTCGACACTGCCATCGCGAATGATACCGCCGGAGTCAAAGCCTTACTCGCCGCAGTCACCGATCGAGTTGACACCCGATTGGACCAATTCACCGATTCGACGAGTGGCATTGTGACCGTCAATCAAAAATCGATCACCTCTCAGATTGAGGACATAGATGATCGTGTCAAGACCCTCAACGAACAGTTGGCACAACGAAGAATAGCATTAACAGAACAATACAGTCTCCTTCAGAATCAAATCCTGAATAACATCTACACCCAGGAACAATTCGCCGCCTTCAATGGAGGTGGATTTAGTGTATTTGGATAAGAACGAGGAGTAGGAACAATGGGATCTTTTGAATCACTTCAACCCGCAGCAATCGGAAATCAAGTCAATATTAAACCGAGTGCACCAAAGGCCGAGAGACGCGAAAGCAAGGCTGGTGCTCAGGAATCCACAGCAGCGTCAGGACGACCTGCAGGGATTGCAGAAGCAGGGCAAACGGCTACTCAGATGTTGCGTGTTGAGCAACAGCAACAAACGAATGAAGCTGTGGCATCGTCTCAATCTGGCACATTTATGCGTTTCAATGTGGACAGTGAGACCCATGCTGTGACAGTCATGGTCGTAGACGCTAAATCTCACGAGGTACTACGCACAATACCTCAGGATGAATTGGCGAATATGGGCTATGACCGCATCGTAGATCTTCTGATCTGAGTCTGGCAGACTCTTATTTTTTACACAATCAATCTGTTCTGATTCGGCAGAAGGGCGTTGGTCCAGAAAACCAACGACAACCGGCCAGAGGAGCCAACAATATGACCGCTTATCAACAAGTACGCTTGCTTCAGACATACCGCAAAAATGATGTTTCGAACGCAAGCCCCATGCGCCTCATCATCATGGCATACGATGCAGCCATCACCGCCTGCAATAAACGCGATCTGGACGTCTCAACGCGTGCACTCGGTGTCTTGAAGGATAGCCTCAATCTCTCCCAGGGCGAGGTGGCTATGAACCTGATGAGCTTGTATCTCTTCTGTGCCGACGGGTGTCGCGAGGGGAAATGGAAACTCGTGGCGGAAATCCTCTCGGAACTACGCACCACCTGGGTCGAACTCGAAAAACAAGTCAGGAGCGAGCCGCGCACGCGGGCACCCCTCTCCGCCAGTCCGGCATATGAATCCGTGGGCATGCAACCGGCGGCTTTTTGATAGTGTCGAAACAGCCGCTTCTCTTAATCTTGCTCGTTACGGTCGCCGCCTGCACTCCCGCCACAGCGACTCCAGGCCGGCGACAAATCGTCGCCGTGCCGCTGGCCACAGTATTTGCTGGGCGCTCAGAAGAGTTTGAGGTCGAGGCGGCAACTCCTGACACAAATTTAATAGACGAAATATTTAATCTCGAGTGTTGTGATTTGAGTGATCTTAGGGCATATTCGGCAGATGCAACTTCCCAAGGAGAGTTATCGCGAACGATCGAATCGCTCTCGCCGATAGAGGCGGCTCGCATTCACATTGTCGTCCCCGAACAGGAACTTTTCGCGGATCAACAAAAGCCCCCCACCGCCGCCATTACCGTCCAACTGAGCGCGGGCAAACAACTCAGCCCTTCTCAAGTACAGTCGATCATGCATCTCGTCGCCTCGGGGGTCGAAGGATTACAACCGAATGATGTAGTGATCGTGGACACAGCGGGGAATATGTTGTCGGCCGGTTTCGCGAACGAAGATACACAAGGTATGGTGCTCTCCGCCGATCAGCACGGTGCCCAACAAGCATATGAAGCCCGAGTGGGGGTTAAGGTGCAAGATATGCTGGAACAGGCCCTCGGACCGAACCGTTCGATTGTACGTGTCAATGCGGAAATGAATTGGGACACAGTAGAGATCGTACAACAGACGTTTGACCCCGAGAGCGTCGCCCGTTCGGTACAGACAGTCACCGAATCATACGCCGGCGCCGCAGATGAAGCCGGCGGCGTTCCGGGTGTCGAGACAAACTTGCCCGACGACGAGGGTGTACCCACGTATCAGGAAGATGGCGCAGCCGACAGTGATATTGATTACAGCCGCACCGAAACCACAACCAATTACGAAGTTGCAACCCTGGAAACACATACTTTCGTCGCGCCGGGTGAGATTGAAACACTTACGGTCTCGGTACTTTTGGACGATGTAACCGATGCCGCCACTGTCACAGCGCTGACCTCCATCGCCGCGATGGCTGCGGGTATAGACGAAGAACGCGGCGACGAAATTTCCGTGCAATCGATAGCATTCGACCAGACGTTCGCGGAAGAACAAGCTGCAGTATTCGAAGCAGAAACGCAAACAGAACTCTATGGCACGCTCTCCATTGGGGCGGTTATTCTCATTGCTGTAATTGCGGTTCTGGTCTTTTCCCAGCGTCTGATTAGAAACCTTCGGCTGACCGCCGAACAAGACGTGTGGACGACGGTGATGCCCCCGTCCGAAATGCTACAGAAACTCGCTCTGGCCGGTGCAACCATTGACCCAGGCGCACTCGCGGGAGGCGTTGCCGTAGATGGCGAGGCTATTTCTGCACCACAACTGCCGGCAACAAGCGAGCCTGTTGAGGAACTGCCTCTACCTTTTGAGCAATCAAAACTCTCTGCAGAAATGGGAAGCATGCAACGCGCTGTTGAACAAATCGCCGAGCAACAGCCCCTCACAGTCGCAGAAATCATTCGCCTTTGGTTAATCGATGAAGAGTCCTGAGACCAAAGCGGCAGCAATTTCAAAGCAGAAAACTGCTGCTGAAGTGGACGATAAAAATTCCAATGTCCTGACGGGAGCTGAGAAAGCTGCAATCCTAATCTCGGGAATGGACGTTGACGTCTCGGCCGAGGTAATGCGGCTTCTGGGCGAGGCCGACTTAGAGGAAGTCATGCTCGCCATGGCGAATCTAAAGCCGGTTGGTGCAACTGTCCGGTACACGGTTTTCCAAGACATGTATGACCTCTCATTTGGTGGTGAGAGCCTGCAACTAGGCAGCACAGATTTTACGCAACAGCTGCTTTCACGGGCGCTCGGACAACGCAAGGGCGCGGAAGTAGCCGAACGGCTGAGTGCCGTCCAGCAGCGCTCGGCCTTCGCACGCGTGCGCGACTCAAGTCCATCGGATGTGGCCGGATTCTTGGCGGAAGAACACCCCCAGGCGATCGCAGTCGTGCTTTCCTACCTCGATCCTAAACACGCCGGCAACGTGATGGCGGAATTGCCTCAAGAAGTGCGCAGCGAGATCGCATGGCGCATCGCCACCATGGACAAGATCAGCCCCCAGGTCGTGCGACAGGTGGAACAGGGCTTGGATCGAAAACTCTCTTCGGTTGTGGCACGTGCCGATCTCGCGGCTGTCGGTGGCATCCAATATTTGATTGGTGTGCTCAACCAGGTCGATCGAGGTACCGAAAAATCCATCATTGACGCATTAGAGGCGAGTGACCCGGATCTGGCAGAACAAGTTCGCTCTCAATTGTTCACATTTGATGACATTGTGAAGTTGGATGACCGTTCGATCCAACGCGTCCTGCGGGATGTAAATAAGCAAGATTTGATGGTGGCATTAAAAGGCACCGATGTTGAAGTGCAAGAGACGATCTTCAGGAATATGTCGACACGGGCGTCCGATTCTTTGCGCGAAGAACTAGAGATATCCGGCCCGATGCGCTTGAAAAATGTTTACGAATCTCAGAAGAAAATCGTCCAGATTATCCGCGCGCTGGAGGCTGCAGAAGAAATCATTGTGCAGCGCGAGGGCGAGGACGAGTATGTATAACTCAATACTTAATCAATGTGAGCGCAATGATTCTTAGAAATAACGTTCACAAATCCAATCATGTGCAGATCGCGCAGCGACCGTTTGTCGTCACGAATCACGCAAAGACACGATTTTCCGAGCAATCCTCGAATCCTGAGTGGCTCGAAATCGGTTCGCCAGCGGCGAGCGATCCTTCTGATATAGCTCAGGAAGCTGTTCAGGAGGAGGCTGAAAAGCTCTTGCAGGCTGCTGAAGAAGAGGCAAACGAGATTAGACGCGTAGCACATTTGGAAGGAATCGAAGCCGGTCAATCACAGGGGTATGCTGAAGGATTTGCCCAGGCAAATGCTGATGGAGAGGCAAAGGCAGGCGAGATCTTGGCAGCTGCACGTCGCTTGGTCGGCGAAGTCCGTCGTTGGCGGAGCGAAATGATTCTGAACAGCGAGTCGACTATTATCGAAATGACGAATGATATCACCGCAAAATTATTCGGCAACGGATTCAGACTCCCCCCGAGCAACTCGAAGCCGTTGTTGCGCAAACACTTGATTACGCACGAAACCTGACCAACCTGCAGATCCATCTCCATCCGGAAGACGTTACACGCTTACAACCACTTTGGAGCGACAGCGCAATCGATCTGATCGCGGATGATGAAATTGAACCCGGCGGTTGTCTAATCGTTGGCGATCAGGGCGAGGTGGATGCGCGCGTTCCTGTGCAGCTCAAGCGCATCTCGGAGTCCTTGTCCGGCATTGCAGAGGCAGGCTGACGCGAGCAAGAATTATTGACTCTATGAGAACAGCAACGCTTAGCCTCCCCAGCATTTCTCGCTATCGCGAGACTCTATCCGAACTGCAAAGTGTGCAGATGAGTGGCCGTGTCGTAAAGATCATCGGATTGACAATCGAAGCACAAGGCCTCGATTGTGAGATCGGTGAACAAGTTTCAATTCTAATTAATTCCCATGGACGTGTCGCAGCCGAAGTTGTCGGCTTTAAAGAGAAGCGCGTGTTGCTGATGCCCTTCGGTGATATGCAGGGCATCAACCCTGGCAGCCGGGTTTTGAAGACTGGCACGCAATTCCGCGCACCGGCCGGTAGGGGACTCTTGGGACGCGTGCTAGATGGCCTGGGCCACCCCATCGACGGCAAAGGGCCATTGCAAGCGCACCGCACTGTTCCAGTGATCAACAACGCGCCACACCCTTTAAAGCGCCAACCTGTCTCCGATTTCTTGGTCACCGGCGTTCGGGCAATCGATGGGTTAATCACCTGCGGCAAAGGACAGCGCCTGGGGATTTTTGCGGGTAGCGGCGTTGGGAAGAGCACCTTGCTCGGCGCAATCGCTCGTAACTCACTTACAGATGTCAGCGTTATTGCATTAATCGGGGAGCGTGGTCGGGAGGTGCGAGAATTTATCGATGAAAACCTCGGCCCGGAAGGTCTTTCGCGCTCAGTAGTGATCGTCTCAACCTCAGACCAACCCGCCCTTCTGCGCGTAAAAGGTGCCTGGTTGGCGACGGCGATTGCAGAGGGCTTTCGAGAAGAGGGCGCGGATGTCACTTTCATGATGGATAGTATTACGCGTGTTGCGATGGCCCAACGCGAAATTGGACTGGCATTAGGTGAACCACCAGCCAGCAAAGCGTACCCTCCATCGGTATTCGCCATGATGCCGAAACTGATGGAGCGCGCTGGCACATCGGAACACGGAACTATAACCGGCTTCTACAGCGTCCTGGTCGAGGGGGATGATTTCAACGAACCCATAGCGGACGCCTCCCGAGCAATCTTGGATGGGCATATCACGCTCAGCCGGGAACTCGCCGGTCGAAACCAATATCCAGCAATAGACATCCTCAATTCCATCAGTCGCGTGATGCCGGCAGTCGCCGACGAGAATCATCGCGATCTCGCTGGTCGCTTACGGAATATTCTTGCGACGTATGAGAAAGCGCGCGATCTGATCAGCATCGGCGCTTATGTCAGCGGCTCGGATCCAGAGGTTGACGAAGCAATTGCCATTATGCCCCACGCGCTACAGTTTCTCAAACAAGATACACAACCCACAACAGCCGATGAAACTATTCGTCGCATGGGGATGCTTTTCGAAAACGAGGCTGGGTCTGAATGAAGTCCCGCTTCCGCCTGCAGACCGTGCTCGAATATCGTGGACGCATTGTAGAGGCTTTAGAAGTGGCGCTTGCAGGGCTGCGCGCCGAGGAACGAGACGCCGAAACTCGACTTGCAGAACTTTACAGCCAACAGCAGCAGGTCATCGCAGCAATGCGCATGCATCAAAGCGGCGAACTGGACCTGTTGATTATTAGACAGTTACAACGGAACTGGATGATCTTTAAGTCCAGTATAGAGCAACAAGTGCAGCGCCTAGCCGATCTTCAAGAGGCAGTGAACGCCAAGCGTTTGGAACTGCTCGAAGCCGTAAAGGAGCACGATGTGCTCCTCAAGCTCAAGGAGCGCCATGCGAATGCCTGGCAGGCTGAACTAAATCGGCAGGAGCTGAACGAACGCGACGATCAGTATATTGCGCGAGCCTATCACGGGGTGCATACATGATCGAATTTCTCAATTCAAGTCTTAAATCAAATTCAAATCAGATTCAGCTTCTGATCGTACGAGCTTTGTTGCAATTCCTGAGACATCAATCCTCAGAAGTCAGCTCCGCGCCACGCCTCAACTCCGACAACCCAACAAGCTTCGACAGCCTGATTTCGGATGCGGCAAAACGCTATCAGTTGGATCCGGCCCTGGTAAAAGCTGTTGTACACACCGAGTCGAATTTCGATCCTCAAGCCGTTTCACGCTCTGGGGCACAAGGACTTATGCAACTCATGCCCGCCACAGCCGCTTCGCTGGGCGTCGAAGATTCTCTCGATCCGGCCGATAACGTGGACGGTGGCGCGCGTTATTTACGCCAGATGTTGAATCGCTACGACCAGAATGTTTCGCTTGCACTGGCCGCTTACAACGCAGGGCCGGGCGCTGTGGATCGCTATGGCGCTGTGCCCCCTTACGCGGAAACGCAACGTTATGTGCCGCGTGCCCTTGCCCTCTATAAGACTTATCAAGTGGAGGTTTAAGAAAGATGGAAGACGATCTCACTATCAAAGCTGTAAAGATGGCATTGGATGGACTCAGTCTGCGTGAGGAAATTATCGGCCACAATATCGCCAATGCCGATACACCCGGTTTCAAAGCGCGTACTGTCACATTCGCTAAACAATTGCGCCAGGCCCTGGATAAAAACGAAACCGGCGAGCTACACCTCAAGCGAACCCTGCGCGGGCATATTGATCCAGACGGCGCATCAGGCCCGCTTCCGCAGGTGATATCACGCACCAATTCCACATTGCGCATTGACGGGAACAGTGTCGATCTGGATCTCGAAATGATGCAACTCGCCGAAACCAACATCCAATATCAGGCTCTCACGCAATTGATTTCTCGAAAGATGGCCTTGCTGAAGATGCTCGTTTCCCGCTAAATGTGATCGGAAATTGACATGCCCCCAAACGTTTCCCAAGTCATTCCAGAAGTTGCAGTTTTGTCGTCTAAATCAACACCAGAAACAACTGATGAGTTTGATAACCTTTTAGCCGAAAAGGTTAACCTTGCTCAGTCGGAACCAATATCTGCCGAACGAAACGAGATTGCCTCCCGCGAGACGACGACAGATGACGAGTCAACTGAGTTAGATACTCAGAATGAATTGCTCGCGATGGCTTTCGTTAACCCGCTCCCGACGCTATTGACTACTACTGCTTATCAGGATCAAGCCGCTGGTGAGGCTACCCTGGCTGACCCGGCAATGAACGCAGCCCAATCCCAAGAAATCATTGCAGCCATCCTCCCGCAAATTGGGGATGAAAGCGAGCCAGAGGGACTGCCGGGATCGGCAGTTGACGGGATAGATACAGAGATGGTTTCCCAGGAAGGAACGGCAGATGCACCGTCCGCGCTGTCCGCGGCTGATAGAAAAGTTGCTCTCGATATTGAAGGTGCAGCCTCCACCCAGACTACTCCTGAGAATAATCTGAATAGTCTCCAAAGTCAGGCAACAGGAGGAGATACCCAGCAACAGCGAGAAACTCCTGACCGTCCGGTGGTGGAGGCCTCAGAGCCTTCCGAGCAGCAAGCGCCTGATGGTGTTTCAGTTATTAATACTCGAGTGTTGTGATTTGAGTGAAAAGGCTCAAGCAGCCAAAGAGTAAGCCTGCTTGGCGAATAAGTACGAGAAGACTTGTTGCTCGTCAGTACCGTCAGACAGAGAGCCGTGAGCCTGCAAGATCAATGCTTCGATTAGCTGCTGGCTTTGTTGGCGAATAACCTGCCCGATGGATTGGATGGGCGCGCAGACCTTGTCACGACGCGATGTGGGCAAACAGTGCAGGTGCAGGAACGAATAGGCCACGAAGACCAGTGACCAGTGCTTATGAATGGCGGCGGCCGAGCGCATGCGATATTCGTGGAGCCCCAGGTTCTGTTTGGCGTCTTGATAAAAGGTCTCAATCGGCCAACGGAGCAGATAGGTTGCGATGATCTTCTTGGCATCCCAACTGAGATGGCTGCTGACCAGCACGGCATAGGTGCCGGTTAAATCAGGCTTGGCAAAGCTGATGACCAGCCGTACCTTCCCCAAAGTCGGGATGCGTACATTCTTGCTGAAGCAGTAGTAGGTCTGCTCGCCCACTTGCATCGGTTTGAAAGCGGAAGGTGGGATAAGCGGCACTAGGTCCTGCACCTTGATGTGCGGACCATCAAAGCGCATGCGTTCGCCGGAAGCATCCTGGAGCACAAAGCTGTTGGTGATAAGGTTGCGGTTGTTTTTCAGCAGGCTGATCCAGTGCTTGCCATGCGCACTGAGAACTTCGAGCAATTCGGGTGCCAGGTACCAGGCGTCGAACAGCACCGTTTCAAAGGGCAAATCGTGCGCCAGCGCCGCCTTGACCAGTTCAGCCGCCAGCGAAATCTTGGTCTGAAAAGATTCGTCCAGAGCCCGGAACTCTGGGTCGGCCAGCAAGGTGGGTGCGACTTGACGTTTGAAGCGATTACGCTCCTTCTTGGTTTTCGGGATCGTAGCGTCGGGCAACAGTTTCTTGACGAACGCTTCCCAGTCGGTGACTTCTTCGTAGCGCCGGTACAGTCGCCAGTCGGCCGGAAAGCGAACCGCGCCGCTGATGTAGTGGCCGGTGACCAGATTGTGCGCTAGCGGATACATGTGGTTGCCGTGGTTGTAATGTTGGTCAATGTATTCGAACAGACTGCCGACGTGCTCGCACAAAGTATCATCGATGGCCAGCATCGATTTGCGGGCGCCCTGGCGCTGACGCTTGGTTTGCTGGAATAAGTATGCAATGCGTTCCTGGTTCAGTTCCGCGGCATCCCAGTTCGCTTCCGACAAGAAGCGCGACAGGTTGGTCTTGTCAGCGCTATCCAACAGGCAGCGCGTCATGTTCGCCATCGACTTGTTCTTCAACACAAGCAGTCCGGTTAGATAATTCTCGAAATGCCGGAACTGACAGCGGTTTTCAAACACCCCGCGAAAGCTGGCGCTGTGCTCTGATACGATGGGAGCCGGTTTTACGATGGGAAGTTGCATCTGCCGAATATGCCCTAAGATCACTCAAATCACAACACTCGAGTTAATAGTTCGATCGGAGAACTCAACTCAAATCTGTCCCAAGTTGAAGAGACGAGTCCTGGTCGCAACAACCTGCCTGTGCCTCTCCGCCCGCTGCTGGCGACAATGCGAAATCTGGCTCAAAACGGAGAATCCTTAATTCGCCTGCAACTCCAGCCTGAACACCTGGGACGAGTAAGCGTACATGTGACCCAAGAGGCAGATGGCCTGCAAATCTCATTGGCCGCCGACACATCAACGACCATTGGCTTGCTCCAGTCGTACCTAACCGACCTTGAAAAAGGACTCGCCTCGGCAGGTGTTGATATCGGTCAACTTTCTGTCACTGTAGAGCAAGGCCAAACACAAACTGAGCAAGGTCAAGAATCCCGCTCCGAGAATCAGGAGAGGCTTGAAGAACAATCGCAGGTAGGCGAGACGGACGATGCGCTGTCCAGGCCGCATGTG
Organism: Anaerolineales bacterium; assembly: GCA_965248775.1. Classification (GTDB taxonomy): domain Bacteria; phylum Chloroflexota; class Anaerolineae; order Anaerolineales; family JBHHUI01; genus JBHHUI01. The sequence goes on along the minus strand of OZ252150.1, from coordinate 4,784,832 downwards.
CCAACAACGAATCATGCGCTCGTGGACCTGCGAATATAAGCAGAGAAATTCTATATTTTAGAAAGGAGGTAACATCTTGGAAGTTTTATCCACCATTGAGGCTGGCGCGAATGGTTTCACACCAATTGAAACATCGAGTGCTGCAGACTCACCTTACAACGCCGAATCGTTTATGAAACTCCTGCTTGCTCAATTGTAAAATCAGGACCCGTTAAATCCGATGAAGGATAACGAGTTCATGAATCAGCTCGTTCAGATGCAAACCACCGAGCAAATGGGTCAACTGAACGAGACGGCAACAGAGAACGCCCGCAACCAGGCGCTTGCGCAAGGTGCAAGTCTTATCGGACGACAGGTGCAAGCAACAACAACCGATGGGAACATGCAGGGCATCGTCGAGAGTGTACGCGTCAACGGCGGCGAAGTATCTCTCGATCTGGGTACCACTATCGTGCGGCTCGCCGATGTACAGATTGTCAAAGAGGCGCCCGTTTTACAGGTCGTCGAGGAGGTGCCCAGTGTCGTCTGAAGCAGGCATCAATGCGATTAAGGCAATGCAGGCCAGTAATCAAACCATACCGTCTGAACTGAGCGCACTACGCTATCGTTCGGACGCGGAGGGAGAACCTAAGTTTGATGAAACGCTTGAAGCGCAGCTCAACGTCCATTTCTCGAACCACGCCCAACGAAGACTCGACTCGCGCGCAATCAATTTGGCTTCGAGCGACCTGAAGCGTTTGACTCAGGCCGTCGATCGCGCTGAAAGCAAAGGCGCTCGAGATTCGCTGATACTCATGGACAAAGTAGCTTTTGTTGTCGATGTGCAACAACGCTTGGTCGTGACGGCTGTGGACGCATCAAATCAAAAGGAGGGCATATTCACCAATATCGATTCGGTAGTACTTGCCGACTAATAGACACATGTTCCGCGTACTGGGCCGGTCCTCTAAGAGGGAGCTCATACGCAAATCATTTACCAATCGTTGATCATTGTTCGCTGAACAACGGTCACTCTGGAGGACAGTAATGTTACGATCAATGTTTTCCGCCATCAGCGCCTTGGGTCGTCACCAGACCTACATGGACACGGTGGCGACCAATCTTGCGAACGTTAATACTAACGGCTACAAGAAGAGCCGCGTGGATTTCGAGACGCAAAGCAGCCAGTTGGAAGAGGTCGGGGCAGCACCGACCACAGACCTAGGTGGCATTAATGCCTTGCAGGTCGGACTCGGTACGGGCCTGGCAGGCATTACACAGGTAAATACACAAGGCACACTTAAGGCCACAGGTCGTTCGACTGACCTGGCCATCCAGGGGGATGGCTATATCGTCCTCGACAACGGCGCCTCCGCGGATCAATACACTCGCGATGGAGCGCTCAACCTTGACTCATCTGGCAACCTTGTGCACCTGGCAAGTGGGAAAATAGTAAAGGGGTGGCTGGCTGCAACCAACGCCACTACGGGCGTATGGGAGATCGACACTACCGCGGCGTTATCCAATGTACAGGCCACCTTAAGTTCTTCTATTGCACAGGAGACAGCGAATCTATCCCTGGTCGGGAATCTGAATTCGAGTTCGCTAACGACGAATACAGTAGATACCCAGGTCGCAGTCTTTGACTCACAGGGAAATCAGCACAACGTCACCGTGCGCTTTACTCGCACGGGGAACACTGCGCTGACCTGGACACCGAGTATCACTGGCACGTATGCCAGCCCGCCCTTTGCGGCAACGCCGATGCTATCCGGCACGACAACGTTGACCTTCAACGCAGGTGGTCAACTGGTCACTCCGGCCAACACAGGTACAGACATCCTTACGCTAAATGTCACGCTGAACAACTCTGCGACAACACCGATGACCGTAGATATGGACGTGACAAATATGACTATGCTCGCGCAGACTTCAAATGTGGAGCAGTCTTCTCAGGATGGGCTGGCCGCTGGAACTCTGAGCAGTATCATAGTCGACCAGGCCGGCATCGTTTCCGGTTCGTATACGAACGGGCTGACGCGCTCAATCGGTCAGGTTGCACTGGCGAAATTTGCCAACCCCGAAGGGTTGCTCTCAATCGGTCAGAATGTGTTTGATAGCTGGCTGAACTCAGGTGATGCACAGGTCGGTACGGCCGGAAGCACAGGGCTAGGAACAATCGCTTCAGGCCATCTGGAAGCTTCCAATGTGGACCTCTCGCAAGAGTTCACCAATATGATCCTGGCACAACGCGGTTTTCAGGCAAACAGCCGGGTCATCACGACCTCGGACGAGATGATACAGGAGTTGTTGAATATGAAGAGGTAAGCCTGAACATCTTCTCCGCCAAGGTTCTTGAACAGAGGATCTAAAAAGGCCCCAGATGTTTGGGGCCTTTTTAGATTCAGACTAAGTTGGGGTGAAACTCAAACGACAATCTGAAGGCTTCTTGGAATTGCAGTACCTATAAATTTCTTTATCTGAGTTTCAAGTTCTGCTCGGATACCCACCCGATCCCCTCCCATTCTGTATGAGCCAGTTCGGGTATCTGCACCTGATACCACCAGCTATCGGAACAAGTTTGGCGCTCGAGCACAATCGCGGCATCGCCTGAGTTTGCCAAGCCGGCCAGAGGAGCTGTGAGAGATTGACACTCGGAAAACAGGATCAGGCTGGGCGTATCTGCAACAACCTTAACCCGCATACCACGCCTAAATCTAGCTCTTGAGGTGGACTCGACCTCTGTAGAACAGGCCACAATCAACAGAGTAATTAAACCAAAGAGGAAAATACGCTTAAGTATGAACATAATTATTATCTCGTATCCGGTCGCTTCGATTGAAGCGCCAATTTTTTGCCAGGGTTGATTCATCCGTCACTGCCCATTCGCTGCGCGCCAAAACCAGCCTTTTTTCAAGGGAACCTATCATCTGATTTTCAAGTTCTGCTCGTGTACCCATCCAATTTCCTCCCAATCTGTATCAGTCAGGACGGGTATCTGCACCTGGTACCACCAGCCATCGGAACAAGTTGGCGCTCGTTCACAATCGCGACATCGCCGGAGTTTGCCAAGCCGACCAGGGGGGCCGTGCGGGATCTGCAATCGGAAAACATGATCAGACTGGGTGTATCCGCGACAACCTCGACCCGTATGCCACGGTAGAATTTAGCGCTGCGGGTGGGCTCGACCTCTGCAGGAGTACAGGCTGCAATCAACAGAGAAAATAAGCCAAATAGAAAAATACTCTTAAGCGCGAACATAAATCTTGTCTCGAAGAGGGTCGACTCGATTGAATCGTCGAATTTTTATCAGGGTTGCCTCATCCACCACGTGCCCTCCGGTGACAAGCAAAAGTCCGCGCCCGGTGTAGACATCTTGTCGAACAATCATGCCTTTAACCAATTCATTCGGCCAAACCGTGCTTGGCGGAGCGGCGCGTAGATCCGCTTCGCGAGCAGAGAGCAGGGTCTCATAGGCGTCAACAACATTGGGATCAAATCTCTGGCCTCTCCCACCATCGAGAGCACCCCACTCCTGTTGCCGCTCCCAATACACATCGACACAAGCGATGATGCGCGAACCAATAGGGATATCTTCTCCTAATAATTTGTCGGGGTAACTGCGCCCATTCCACCACTCGCCTTGATGCCGGATAATCTGCACCACAGCCTCCATACGTGGCATCCCGGCCAACAGGGCTTGTGCAACCACAGCATGCTTGCGGTACTGCGCATGCTCCTCGCGAGTCATACGGAAGTATCCGCGCTCAAGTAATTCATCTGGGAGGCCGATCATTCCAATATCGTGCAGCGCTGCGGCGATCTCAATATCGTTTTGCATCTGCTTGGAAACGTCTAGCCGCACAGCCAATTCTCGTGCGTCATCTGCCACGTGTTCGGCATGCCCAGCTGCATCAAGACCGCGTTGCTCGCGGATAGCGCTGAGGGTTCGAACGACTTGTACAAAGGTTTCTTCAAGTTCCTGATTCTTAGCTTCAACCTCGACGGTGCGCTTTTCCACCCTCTGTTCCAGAGATTCGTTTACTTTGCGCAATTCATGAGATTGCCGTTGGGTAATCTGATAGAGACGCCGATTTTCCCTCAACAGATCCAGGAGGCGCAGTCCATCCCGTACTACAGCTTTGAGCTCTTCGTCATCCCACGGCTTTACGAGGAATTGAAAAACATGCCCCTCGTTTATTGCAGCAAGAACCGAGTCCACATTGGCGTAACCTGTAAGAGTGACTCGAATTGTATCTGGCCAATTTTTCTGAATCTCGCGCAGCAACTCTCTGCCGAGCATGTCCGGCAAACGTTCGTCTGAAATGACGAGCGAGATTGGTTGCTGGCGCATGACATCGAGTGCATCGTTCGCATTATGGGCGGTGACGACGTGATAGCCGGCCCGCCGCAGGAGTAGTTCGAGCGCTAAAAGGATGTGATCTTCATCATCAACAATAAGCAATGTATGCTCGAAAGGTTTGTCCGGTTCAAACCCTGTCGGATTGCGGTTGAAGGTTGGTTGGTTCATTGCATCACTCACTCTACCCGGCTCACCGATGGTTCACTCTGAAGTACGGATTGCTCCGCTTGGTTTTCCATATCTGCGACCGACCAAGCGGGCACCGCTGATCCATTCGACTGAGGCACTCGATCGTTTGTATCAATACGGGGCAGACTGATCGTGAAGGTACTTCCTTCGGAAGGTTTACTTTCCACTGTGATCTGACCGCCGTGTGCTCGAATGATCGCGGCACTCACCGATAATCCCAACCCGGTGCCTTTGTCCTTTGTTGTGTAGAAAGGATCAAATATAAGGGCAAGCGCCTCTTCTGGAATGCCGGCACCTGTATCGCGCACACAGATCTGAACCGCGTTCGGCTCGGAACGCGTTGAGATAGTGATCGTCCCTTGCGCCTCGATGCTCTGGGCAGCATTGAGCAACAAGTTGATAAAGACCTGACACAGGCGACGCGAGTGGCATTTGATAGGAGGGAGTGGCTGAAAATCGCGAACAATCGCCGTATGATATTTGAGCTCTCCGTGAACGATATTGAGGGCGCGTTCCATTTCTGCAACTGGATCAGTCTGAACCATTTCAGAGTCATCATGTTCGGAGAACTGCGACAGGTCCGCGACAAGACGCGCCACACGTGCCACGCCGCTCTGTACTGCGGAGAGGATGCGCTCCTGGTGCTCCATAATCAATTGCAGCTGGAGACGTTCGGTTTCTCGAATGAACTCTTCATAGAACAAGCGCAGTTCAATGTCGGAACTATTTTCAAATAATGGGGCTGCTTCAATCCAGCGCGGCAGCAGACTCGAGATATCCCGTGTCAGTGTTTCGACGACCTTAATATTGCCACTGACAATCGAGAGAGGATTGTTGATCTCGTGCGCTACTCCAGCGGCAAGCCTGCCCAGGGTATCCATTCTCTCCGCTGGAATTAACTGGGTTGGTAGGGCTTCCAGCGCAAATACTTTCTCTACCAAGTCGGCTTCGGCTGCTTGCAGGCTCTCGTTCAAAGTCGCGCATTGATCTTCAACGCGCTGTTTCTCCTAGCGCAGCCACTCCATCTCCAGGCCGCGCACCACAACGTTGAATACGGATTCCAGAAGATGATTTGTTTTAACGAGATAGTCCACTGCGCCCTTGCGAAAAGCCTGCGCAGCAACTCCTGCATCAGATTCGCGACTAAGGAATGCGATGGGGCCCTGATATTTGAGAGCCCGCAAATTATCGAAAAGGTCGAACGTACTCATGTCCGGCAATTGGAGATCGAGCAGAACGAGATCATAGTCGCCTGCTGCCACCGGTCTCTGGGCGTTAGCCCCGTTTGTGGTTACGTCGATGCGGCTTCTTGGCAAGCGCTGCATGAGCAGTGCCTTTAGTTTCTTAGACACAGGCAAATCGTTATCGACGATCAGGAGCGCAAACTGCCGTTTCATTTCGGGTCTACCAGATTCTCAAGGGCGCGTGCCATAGAAATGCCTTGCGCAGCCGGGATCGCTGCAGCCTGGTTTTCGCTACGAACTTGAGCCCATAGCTCCTCGCGTAAGATAGAAACGTGCGCTGGTGCGCTCACACCTATCTTGACGCGATCACGCTCAATGGCCAGTATGCGCAAGACTATCTCTTCCCCAATGTTGAGAGCTTCATCTGTGCGTCGCGTAAGCACTAGCATGATAGATCTCCATTAAAAGGAACGTGAGCATCATAATCAGAATGCAGAACTTGTCGCCCCACTCCCTCTTCGAGGTTGAGGATCAGCGGTCCCAACAAATTGACAGTTAATGTTGTCTCCGCCGGAGCTGTTTTATCTTTTTGAAGCGGCGGAGGTGTAATGATGACCAGAACAATAAGGTCCTCGGCCTGTGGATTCTCCAAGGCCTTTAGATCGACTTTCGTGAGTTGCGGGTCATAATCGGGAACGAACAGGCGGGCATCGCACACAATGAAAGCCAGATCATGATCGTCAAGTGATTTCAACAGGAGCAGCGGCGCGGTCTCAGGATCAGATTCCAAATTAAAATGAATCCACTCCTCGCATCCGATCAGACCGTCCGGAAATGTGATTGTGCTTGTGCTGGTTAATATCTCTTGCATCATAGTCTCGGCTCTACGTGCCAGGCGACCTTAGAAAATCAAACAAGCTCTGCGTGCTTAGACGAGCAGCGGTATTGAGCGAGGCCTGATAGGCGCTTTCCTCCGCCTGGAGCTCGACAATGGTTTCGGCCAGGGAGGCGTTTTCAACTTCACTTAAAAAACCTTCCAGTACAATTTGCACGTTCTCTACACGCGCACTAGTGCGGTCCAATCGTTGTTGACGCGCGCCTATATCGGTAATGGTGTTTAGCGTAGTTTGCAAGTCGGTTTGCAGTGCGCCGATCTGCGTGCGAATGGTGGCTCCATTTGAAGGGGTGGCGAGGGCATCCCTTAGGGTGATCAGATTAGGAAAGAGCGTATTCGCAGCTGTCCAGCGCTGTGCACCTGAAGCGAGCAACCCGGTAACATTCATCGTAATCGTTCGTCCAGGAGGTTCAACTTCCACATTGCGAAGGCCGGCGTCGCCATTGTAAGTGACCGTGTCAGGTGATCCTGTGGCGAGTGTAAAGGGCTTTGTGCTGCCTGTGGTTTTATACCCGGCGAAGAGATATTGATCCTGATAGCCTGTATTCAGTGCATCAAGTGCCTCTTCGATAAGATGGGTGACTTGTGTTGAAAACGAGGCGCGCTCGTTTTCGCCCATATCGTCACTACCCGCCCGACGCGCAATGTTGAGCGCTTGTTCGGTAATGTCGGCAAGGTTTCTTAAGCCGACTTCAGTGGCACCCAGCCAGGCGCTGACAGTCGTATTGTTCTCCAGGTGGGTCTCATTCACCGCCAATGAGTCTCGCAGGGTGAGTGCCTGCCCAGCCGCGAACGGATCGTCTGACGGATTGCGCACCCGCTTCCCGGAGGAGATTTCTGTTCGCAATTCTGTCAGGCGTTCGGCGTGCGCCTGCAGATTGGCCAATACATCGGCGTGCATCATTCGATTACTAACGCGCATTACCAAATCTCCTTAAGGGACGGACTCTCTAGAGACGCCGAGTGAGCGTCCTCAATTACATCTTGGAGGCAGATAATCGAATCTCCTGCCAGATCTGATCCGGGATTTCCATGAAAGCATCCACTACTTTCGGATCGAATTGGCGCCCGCGGTGACGTTGGATTTCGGCTCGCGCTTCTGCGTATGAACGCGCCGGACGATAGGGGAGATCCGAGGTAATCGCGTCCAATGCATCGACCACTGCAAAAATACGTGCACCCCATGGGATTTCGCGGTCGATCAGACCATCCGGATAGCCGGACCCATCGAAGCGTTCATGGTGATGCAACACAATCGCTGCCACTGCTTTGTGTAACTGCTTTAAGCTCTTCAATAATTTAAAACCGAGTTTGGGATGCGTGCGTATTTGCTTCCACTCTTCCTCACTCAATGCAGAGCGCTTATTAAGTACTTCGCCCGAAATGCCCAATTTGCCCACATCGTGCAACAATGCCCCCTGCCGCAGCGTTTCTAGTTCTTCATCCTTTACACCCAGTTTTTTAGAGAGCGCAGTTGTGTACTCAGTCACGCGTCGCAAATGGTCCAGCGAGTCTTTCTCGCCCAGGTCGAGCGCACTGGTCAGTGCCTGCAACTGTGTCTGGTAGTTATGCTGCAAATCCATCAGGGCAAGCCGTAGCGCCGCCCGCTGTTCCGCAAGTTGTTGATCGAGCGTCTGCGAGCGGTGGTTTTTTACACCCTTGTCGTCATTGGTCCGGGCTTCAACTGCTGCCGGACCTAACTGGGTGACTGAGATCATCGACCCACAACCCCCATGCGGTTAATTACGGTGTCAAACATTTGGTCGAAAGCGGTAAGCACGCGTGCAGCGGCTTGATAGGCTGCCTGCGATTCGATCAGACGAGCGGCTTCCTCGTCCAACGAGACACCCGTGACTGACTCTTTTTGCTGCGTGAGTTGGTCGGTGAGCAATCCGTACACCTGGGCTTCGTTCTGTGCCCGAGCAGTATCACTACCGAGGGCTGACATCGAATCTGCCCAGAAGGCATCGATGGTGCGCGTGCTACTACTCATGAGCAATGCCGTCTGAAGTTGCGCAATCTGCAAAGCTTTCGAACCATCGCCGGGTGAATTGATTGCTGCAGCAGCGGCTATCTGGGTGGGATCGGCAACCAGCGTCGAATTCACTGTGATATTAGACGCTACCGTTCCTGTGAAGAAATTCTGGCCTGTGACATTACCCGTTGGAAGTCCAAATGAGGCACTGTGAATCGTATTGACCTGTGCAATCAGTGTGGTCGCCAGGCTGTCGAGCGCAGTCAGACGTGCAGGAATGTCCGTATCCCGCGCAGTGATCGCCCCTGCGATTTGTCCGGAAGTTAGGGTCACCGCTGAATTGTCCGGCCAGCGCAATTGCAGGAACCCGCCTACACTGGTAGTGCTTATCGTCTGTGCCTGATCCGCAGCGACGAGAGTATGCCCGCCGAGCGACAAAAGTGCACTTCCGTTGGACTGAAAATGATAACCAACGCCTGTCAGTTCTGCGAGCTGGTCAACGAGGCGGTCTCGTTCGTCAAGCAGATCGTTCGGTTGGAAGTCTGCGCCAATTGCGGCTGGGATTTGTTTGTTTAGTTCGGCGAGACGCGTCGTGGTTATATTGACTAGAGTAACGAGGTCGTTGACACGTGCGTCCTGATCAAGACGAAGTTTGTAAATGGCTGTATAACGAGTGTTGAGCTGACCCGTCAGCGACTGGGCATTTTCCAGCAAAGCGGTGCGGACGCCGATATCGGATGGGTTGGCGGAAAGTGCTTGCCAGCTCGCCCAAAATTCACTCAGCCGGTCGCTGATCCCAACTCCTTCGAGGCTGGGTAACAATGCCTCAACATGCTGGAGAACATCCCTGCGTTCTCCCCAATTCTTCTGCGCCGCCATTTCGGTGCGTAGCCGACCGTCATAGAATTCGTAACTGAATCGGCGAATCGCAGAGACCTGCGTGCCTTGGCCAAGGTGCAAACCAGTATCGCCCGGCCTGTTAAAAGCGAGAGGCGTATATGGGCTGGCAGTGGCCAGTACAGCTTCCTGGCGTGTGTAGCCCGGAGTATTCGTGTTGGCGACGTTGTGCTCAGTAACAAGCTGGGCGCGCTGATAAGAACGCATTGCCCGCAGAGCGGTATGAATTCCTGAGAAGATATTTGACATTGATTCGCATCCTTGCGAGTGGTTCACTACCGGACACTTTATCCGTGATTGATTAGCGGTTGCCTCTCGGCTACACTCTCCGTTCTACCACAGAACAAGGGGAGTATCGCCATGAGTGACAACCGCCGTACATATCGTGCCATAAAGAGCGCCTTGCGGCAACTGTACCCAGGAGAACCGCAGGGCAACTTGGCTCGCCATTTGGATACGCTCGCTGCCATGGTCAGCGGAATTGTCCGCAGCCAGAGTAGCCAGCTACCGGCGATCGCCAGGAAAGTGCCAGACGGCAACAAACCCGAGAGCCGGGTCAAACGGTACGCCCGCTGGGTCAAGAATGAGCATATTAATAACGAAGTCTTCTTTCTACCCTTCGCTGAACCCTTATTGCAGGGTCTGGCGCAGGACCGCACGCTCGTGTTGGCAATGGACGGCAGCGAAGTGGGCCGCGGTTGCCTGACCCTGATGGTGAGCGTCATCTACAAGCAACGTGCTTTGCCGGTGGCGTGGGTCACCGTCAAAGGGAGCAAGGGACATTTTTCAGAAGCGACACACGTGCAGTTGTTGACAGAAGTACACGCTTTGGTGCCCCCTGCAAGCGATGTCGTCTTCCTGGGGGATGGTGAATTCGATGGCACGAACCTCCAGGCGGCTCTGAATGACTACGAATGGGCCTACGTCTGTCGCACGGCCAAGCATGTCCAGCTATGTGAAGGGGGCGACTGGTTCGCCTTCGCCGACCTGGATGTGCCCCGTGGTGCATACCGCGGCGTGCCGGATGTCGCCTTCACCCAGCAGGAATATGGGCCCGTCCTTGCCATCGCGTGGTGGCAGCGCGACTGCAAAGAGCCCCTCTATCTGGTCACCAACCTGGAGCTGGTTGCCGAAGTCTGTTCCTAGTATAACAAACGCTTTCGTATTGAAACTTTCTTCTCCGACCAGAAAAGCCGGGGCTTCAATTTGCATAAAAGCCATATCGCCGACCCGGCCCGGCTGGCCCGGTTGATGATCGCAGCTTGCCTTGCTTACATCTGGATCATCTACTTGGGCGTCATCGCCAAACGAGATAATTGGGTGCAAGTCATTCACCGCACCGACCGCTGTGATCTGAGCCTATTTCAACTCGGCTTGCGCCTGCTGGAACAGTTCCTAAATGAGCATCTGCCCATCCCGGTCGCCTTTGACATGCCCCGCGCAGAAAGTGTCCGGTAGTGAAGCGAGTGGCCGGCATCCCTGCCTTATTCAGCGAATGTCAGCCACGCCAATCTACTAGATAACTACCTTGAGTTCCTTGCGCTGCTGGCTGCCCCGGCGACGTGTAGGTCGATGGTCCTGTAGTCATTTCAAGCAGGAACTCGCGTAAAGCCGCGTTGCGTGCCAGCGCGCTCTGTAAGAGTGCTCGGTTACCATAATTCAATGCATGGGCACGATCTAAGTTGGCCATAATGCCATCACGCAATGTACGCAACCGCTGGCGAGAAGGGGGATCGAGATACGTCAGCACAGATTCCAGGCTGTTCAACTCGCTTCCCGGCATAGTCGCTGCCGCCCAGGCTGCAGCTATGGTTTCGCGCTGTCTCTCGAGCCCATCCATCTTCGTGAGTTGTTGCTCTTTCTGTTGCACGATCTGGGTAAGTGCCGTCAAGTCATCCTGACGCAATGATTCGCGTTCGCGCTCCGTCAAGGCAGCATATTCGCGTACGGCCTGGAATTCAGCTACGAGCGCGTCTTCAAGTTGGACAAGCGGGCCGTTCATTCAAACATTCCGATCAGCTTTTCTACAAGCTTCGGCACATCCGCCTCGTACTGCCCGGCTTCTATGCGGCTCCGCAATTCTTCAACCTTGTCTGCGCGCACATCATCTGTCTTATCAAACTCAGCCCGCAGCTTTGCCATCAGATGCGCGCGGTTCGATAACGAGGCTTCATCCGCCTTGTTTGCAGACGAGTCTACGCGCTGCTTTTCGGCAGCAGTTGCATCAACTGCCTCAGTGCCCCGCGCGGCTTCTGCACCGGCAAGACCCGATGTATTGCTCCCCTGTACTTCTTCGACGTTCATAGGCTTATTCTTCCTTTGCTCAATGGAAATATCTTGTAGTCCCACATAAGCTTATTATCGGCAGGAAGTCCATTTTCTTGAGGTTTCACTTTGATCTATCATTCCCGCAGCCGGATGGCCTGCGCAATCATGGTGTTCGCCTGTTCGAACGCTTGCAATGACATGCTATAAGCCCGCTGCGCGACCAAAAGGTAGGTCATTTCGTCAACCATATTGGCACCGGAATTTTCGAGGACGCCTGAGAGCAGCCTGCCCAGACCATCGGTATTTGGCTGATCTGCTTGAGCAATGCCGGAGGCTTCACCGGGCACATTCAGATTACCGCCTATATTGATCAGACCGGTGGGGTTGTCGAAGCGCGCAATCTCAATCTGGCCCACTTCTGTCCATGTATCGTTCGTCCGCGCAACGACCGAACCATCCGGATTCATGTGAAGTTGATCGGTTTCATCCGGTATTTCCCCATCCCACACCAAGTACTGGCCGGTTGTAGTGATGAGATCGCCATTCGCATCGCGCGAAAAATTTCCAGCACGAGTGTAGGCAAGTTCGCCATCGGGTAAAGTGACCTGGAAGAAGCCCTCGCCCTCAATCGCCAGATGCAATGGCGATGAGCTGGGACGTAAAGGACCCGCCGCGACTGAACGCCGCGTTACGCCCAAGCCGGCGCCGCGATAAGGACCATTATTCAACGCCTCTTCAACCTCAGGGCTCAATATTTCACGAAAATCGACACGCGCTGGGCGAAAGCCGGGTGTGTTGAGATTGGCAAGGTTGTCGGCCGCAGTGTCGATCTCCAATTGGCGCGCGAGCAGCCCGGCGACTGAAGTGTGCATTAAGGAGAGAGGTGAAATTGGCATTTAATCTAGTCTTTTGGACAGGCGCATGATTTTCCTTTTGCGAATTGTGCTGATCAAAGATATTCCTTTGCGTACAACGTGATTACACCCTGCCCACGTCATTGACCACTCGCGCCAATAATCGATCTTGGATTTGAACGATCCTTTGCGCAACCTCATAAGCGCGGGCGATGTTGGTCATGTGAGTCAGAGACCGGATTGGATCCACATTCGCTGTTTCGAGGTACCCCTGACGCATCTGACCTGCAGATGCGATCGGCTCACCGACCGCAGAAAACCGGTTTGCTCCATCGCGTTCCAAGTCGGTCGTAGGATCATCGAAGGTTGCAATTGCAATTTGTCCGGCGGCGATCTGACCCACAGTCACCGTGCCGTCGGCAGCGATGGCAGTGTTACCGGCAGGAATGACGAGTGCCGCACCGCCCACATCCAGTAGCCGGAAGCCGTCCGTCGATACAAGATTTCCGTTTGCGTCGCGCGTGAAGCGCCCATCCCGGGTGTAACGTTCGCCGTCCGGCGTTTCGACGCGGAAAAATCCGTCGTTGAGGATTGCAAGGTCATAAGGCTGGCCGGTCTCACGCAGCGAGCCCGGCGCAAAATTGGTAATGGCGCCGACAGTGACGACTCCTGAGCCGATCTCCCCAACCTCAGTTCCGGATCTATTCCGAGCTGCTGTGCCGGGAATTCGCGAGAGAACCATTTGTTCGAACTCGTCGAGACTTGTTTCAATCGACTTGTAACCGGCGGTATTAAAGTTCGCCAAATTATGTGCAATCAACTCTTGCCGATACAGTCCAGCCATCATTGCCGATGTTGCAGAATAAATACCTCTGTTCATTTGATATCACCTTTCTCCAAAGACCTGGACCTTCGTAATCTGCGCCAAGTCAAAATCACCAATACTCCAATAGAAAGCCCCACCCCTCCGACACCTATCCAGCGATCGGGCAGAATGGCGCCCGTCTCTGGTAATTTATCCACAGGCGGCTCGGTCTCGGCCTCTACGATCTGACCGCTCGCGCCAATCCCCGGCAATAGCGGGACGACAGCCTCGTTTGGGAAGATGCCCGCCAAAGCCCGCTCTTCGCTCGGCGCTGCTGGATCTTCATCTGCCGCACTCTCTTCGACTGTGATCAAGACATAGCGAAAAGTTTGCTCGGGTAATGAAACAATCACCGTTGGAAGATGGCCATCCTCCGGCAATGCCGCCACATAGACTGGAGCCTCCAGATTGGGGCCGGTCAGCCAGACCGCATAATGACCACTGGAGAGTTTTTTGAGATTCGCTACCTGGACGGCGACTTCACCTGTTTGTAAATCCACAACAGCGATCCCTGTCGCATTCCGCTCTCCGGTAGTCGAAATCTCCGGAAGATATGTCAGAATAATGACCTGATCGTTGCCATTTGCGAAGACGAGTGAGATCGGGATAAAAATGAGCGCTATGATAATCAGCAATAAAATATTTCGCGCAGCACGAAGTACGATACGCGGTGTAGGACTAATTGTGAGTTGTATATTTTTATGCCGCGCTGCTCTATGTTCATGTTTGGTGTTTCGCTACTTGTAAAATCAGGTCAACCTCGCCCTGGCTGTACCCGAGGGCGCGCGCGATTTCAAGTTCGCTGGCACCACCTTTAGCCATGCCGAGGGCAACATTTGTTCGGTCGAGCGGAGCTTCCGGCGCTCCGGAAAGCGTTGTGCGTTCTTGACGAGAGGCCGCCAGCAAGGTCTGAAAATCGCCCCGAGCGAGGACACCGTTAGGCGACTGCGCATTCTGCTGATCACTGTTCTCGGCACCTGATTGCTTGCCGGGTTGCAAAGATTCTTCAGTGCGGGCCAAACCTCTCAACTCGCTCAGAACCGGTCCAAGTTGAATGGCATGTTGGCGTTGAGTCGCGTCGGCCGAGTCGAGTGCGGCGCGTCGGGCCAGAGACATTAAATACGTTGTATTGCGCAGCAAATTAATAGAAGATGAACTCGTGCTCACGGAATTATCTCCAGCGACTCTATTGATGCGCCCACCGGAATGGGTATATCGGGCGTGCTGGCTATCTCCATTTGCGCTGTCATAATCGATCGGAGACCAAGCACGGCTTTGGCATGCAGTTGGCTAACACGCGACTCGGACACTCCCAGAACTTGGCCGATCTCTTTCATTGTGAGTCCCTCTATGTAGTACAAGGACAACACCAGTTGTTCGCGTTCGGCGAGCAAGCGAATTGCATCACCCAAACGCTGCTTCTCCTCGTTATCAGACATGGCATCCGCCGGATCCGATCTCGGCGTCAGGTCAGGCAGACTCTCGTGCAGACTGCGATCTACATCTGCAGTTGTGTCGAGGGAAATCAAAACAAGATTGGCATCGACAAGCACACGCCGCAGCGTACTTAGTTCCAAGCTCACGTGCGCTGCGAGTTCTTCTTCTGTCGGTGGACGACCGAACTGCTGTAGCAGTTCAGAGATGGCCGCCTGAACGGACCGTACTCGGTGGCGAGCTGGACGCGAGAGCATATCGAGGCGGCGAAGCGAATCTACAATTTGACCGCGAATACGCAAGGTGGCATAGGTACTGAAGCGCGTGCCATTGGCCGGGTCGTAGCGATCCACAGCTTCAATCAATCCGAGCATCCCCTGGCTGACGAGGTCCTCATAATCAGGTCCCGGCGTCAATCCCAGCCGCCCCAGTACAAAATGCACAAGCGGCACATAACGCATAATGAGGTCTTCCCGTATGGAAGGGTCATGGCCGTCAGTGTAAGCTTGCCAAAGGCGAGTTTCGTCATCCATTCGGCGCTGCCGTTCCAAGACTCAATTTAATTTCCCTGGCAGCCAATACCTGAGGCGGCATGAGTGCGGGACGAAGCCGGTGAAATTGATGCATTTTTTATGCACGCGTTTATTTCCGTTACGCTTCCCAAGATTGTGTCGAGTACGCTTCGGTTGAATTCGTCTTCACCGCAAAGTGCTCAACGAAGGTTCGCAACAGATACATATTGATCGCCCAACCGAAAACGCTCACGACAAGCAGGGCAACGGCGGCGCGCACTCTAGACCAAATTAAGGATGTGCCCGCAGAGAGACTAAAACCAAAAATCAACAGGCTGGCGGTGATCGGGAGCAGACGTGCCAACATCAAGGTGACTTCAAGGAAAAACGGAGCAGACACGTCATCATGAGTACCATCAGACTGCCCCTCTGCACCCTCATCAATTGAGTCTTGATCTTCATCATCCCCCGCATCTAGTTCAGACTCCTCTTCTATAGAGCTGGAGTCATCCAATTCATCGGCCATCTATGCTTACTCCCCTTATTGGAATCCGCTGAGCATTAAGAGGCCGAGTTCAGTGGCGAGTTGCCGACGAATGCCTGTGATGTGCTGCAGTAGATTCTCGGCCTGCTCTTCACCGACGAGCGCGATGAGACCGTAGCCGATTTCGAGTCCGAGTGCATCCACAGTCAGCAGGTCGCTCACGTCCTCAGGGCCTGTGATTGCAGGCGGTTCTGCTTTAGGCTCTGGCAACGCATCCATGGTCTGTTGGCGTTGCCAGAGGGCGTACGTTGTACCCCCCATCGCGAGGCCAACCGCCAAGAATGGAAACAGGGGCATGCCGGGCACAAACGCTAGGACAACAATCACCCCGCTCGCAACACCGAGTGCGCTAGTGTTTCCCAGTTGGCTGATTAGGTCGCCGCCCAGCGATTCATCTGAAGCTGCGCGGGTCACAATCAAGCCGGCAGCCGTTGAGATGAGCAGCGCCGGAATTTGCACTACCAGGCCGGCACCGACGGTCAACAACGTGTAGGTCTGCAGCGCTTCGAGCAAGCCCATTTGCAACTGCCAAATACCAATCACGAAACCACCAAAGATGTTTATCACGACGATAGCAATCGCGGCGATCGCGTCGCCACGCACGAATTTGCTGGCGCCATCCATCGCGCCATAAAAGTCCGCTTCAATTTCGACCAATCTGCGCCGTACGCGTGCCTCCGAATCGTTAATGATACCGGCATTCAAATCGGCATCGATACTCAGTTGCTTGCCGGGCATCGCGTCCAAAGTGAATCGAGCCGCCACTTCCGCTACGCGCCCGGCGCCGCTTGTGATTACGACAAACTGGATAATGAGCAGGGTCAAGAAAATAACCACGCCAACGACGTAATTGCCGCCCACGACGAAAGCGCCAAAAGTGGCGACGACCTTTCCCGCGCTGGCATTCAACAGAATCGATCGGGAAGTGGCAACGTTCAAACCGAGCCGAAAGAGAGTCACGAGCAACAAAACCGACGGGAAAACCGAAAAGTCCATCGGCTTTCGGATATACATGGAGATCAGGATGATGCCGATAGACGAAGCCAGGTTGAGGACAATGAGAATATCCAGCGCCAGCGCCGGCATCGGAAGGACCAACAAGGCAACCGTAAATAACACAGTGATGGCGAGCGAGGCGTCCTTCGATTTCAGCAGCACACGCCAGCCGGTGGGTCTTTCCTTGCGAGCAGGAATAACTGTCATTTTGATTTTGCTTCCAAGTTGAACACAAAAGCCAACACTTGGGCGACGGCCTGGAACAGATCTGCTGGGATTTGTTGGTTGAGCTCCACACCAGAGTAGAGTGCCCGGGCAAGGGGGATGTTCTGGATCACGGGCACGCCGTGATCGCGGGCAAGCGCGACAATCCGTTCAGCGATGAGACGCGCACCCTTGGCCACAACGATCGGGGCCGGCGTCTGCTCCCGGTCATAGCGCAGTGCGACGGCAAGGTGAGTCGGATTAATGATAACGACGTCGGCTGCTTGTACCTCCTCGAACATACGCGTTCTGGCCAAGCGGCGCTGTTGTTGGCGGATACGCCCTTTGAGGAGAGGGTCGCCTTCAGCTTGTTTCATATCCTGCTTGACTTCATGTTTCGACATACGCAGATCGGACATCCAACGTTTGTGCTCATAGACGTAGTCCAACACGGCAAGAACGATATACACCAACGCGACACGTACGCCGAGAGTAAAACCAATATCGGCAAATGCCTGCAAACCTTCTCGCAGTCCGCCCTCGGAAATCGCAAGTATTTGAGGCAAGCGCGGTTTGATCGTGCTGTAAGCCATCCATCCGATCGTCAGAACTTTGACCAATGCCTTTAGGAGATTAATAGCTCCTTGTTTTGAAACCAATCGCTGTAGACCACTTAATACGTTGAGACGCTTTAGATCGGGCGCGAGCAAATTGGGAGCGAATAGGCCGCGTGTTTGTAGCAGGTTTGCAATGATTCCTACAGCCATCAAAGTGAACAAAAACGGAGCGCCGGAGACAAATACATTCTGGAGACTGCTGAAACCGAACAAGATGACGGCATCGGGAGAAAGGTCGGTCTGCGGCAATGTTCGGAATGTTGTCTGGATCAAGATTTCTAACTGCTCCCACACCCGCTCCATCGTGCCTCGCAGGATCCAGAATCCTGTGAGGAGCGCGATTGCTGTATTGACCTCCATACTTTTGGCGATCTGTCCTTTTTCACGGGCCTGCGTGAGGCGACGCGGAGTGGGGTAGGACATCCTCTAACCGTGATCGCTGGTATTGAGCGCTAGCGCTTGAACAAAAGCGGGTTCACTAGCAAACTCCTGTAATTGTGGTTTATGCAATGCAGGAGGGGGCCAATGAACCCGGCGGAAACATTCTGCCCGAATATCGATTGTGCGGCAAGAGGTCAAACTGGCGAAGGGAATATCAGCGTCCATAGTCAGCAGGAAAAACGCTACCAGTGCGAGGTGTGCGACACGACCTTCGCGGCGACCAAAGGCACGCTTTTCTATCGCTTGCGCACTGACCCTAAGATCGTGATGTTGGTAATCACCTTGCTGGCCTACCCTTGTCGCGCCCGACAGGGTCGTGATGGTTGCCCGCGCCAGGCGATCGTGGCGGCTTTCGGATTGCACGAGCGTACAGTGCAGAGATGGTGGCGTCGTGCGGGAGAACGGTGCCATGCCATCCATGCGCATGTGGTCGGGAAAAGTCAGTTGGACTTGCAACAAGTACAAGCGGATGAGATCAAAGTCAAGACGCAACGCGGCACGCTCTGGATGGCCATGGCCATGATGGTCCCTACGAGGCTGTGGCTGGGTGGCGTCATCAGTGCCAAACGTGACAAAGAGCTCATTCGCACGCTGGCCGAGCAAATCCGTGCGGTTGCTCTCGCGCGACCGCTCCTGCTGGCGGTGGACGGTCTGGCGAGCTATGTGGACGCGTTTCGAAAAGCCTTCCGGTCCCCCTTGCCACGCCGCGGTCCACACGGCCGACCTCAGCTGCTGTCCTGGCCTGACATCGCCATTGTACAAGTTGTCAAACAACGTGCGGCTGGCAAGTTGACTATCGACCGCCGCATCGTGCAAGGTGCACGTGAGATGATTACACAACTCATCGATGCCACCCAGGGCCGCGGCATGATCAACACTGCCTATATCGAGCGGCTGAACGCCACGTTCCGCCAACGGTTGAGCTGCCTCGCGCGCCGCACTCGCCATCTGGCGCAACAAGCCGAGACCCTCGCCGCGGGCATGTTTGTCGTCGGCTGTTTCTACAATTTCTGTGACTATCATAAGAGCTTGCGGTTGCGGCTCTCGGTCGGCTCGCACGGATATCGTTGGGTGCAACGTACACCGGCTCTCGCAGCCAGTGTGACCGACCACTGTTGGAGCATTGCTGAACTATTGCATTTCAAAGTGCCGCCCCCGTGCTGGACGCCGCCCAAGCGCCGCGGGCCGCCTTCCAGGGAGACTTTGCGCCTCATGCAACGATGGTGCACATGAACACGATTAGAGGACGTGCTACCCGGAGTGGGAGCTTCGGCCTTTTCGCTCATTGCAGAAGCTGTACCATCCGGAGCGCACTCTTGGAGAAAAGGGACTGTACGATTGGAAACATTCCCGGAATGACGGCCGCCAGAGCCAACATACCGAGTCCGGTTTTGAGTGGTGCGCCGATGAAGAAAACCTGGATTTGTGGAGCTGCGCGGGCAACCAGGCCGAGCGCAAGGTCGACAAGAAACATGGCTGCCACAATCGGTAGCGAGATCTGCAAAGCGCTCGCCCACATGCCGACCGTCAACGCGATCAACTTATCGCGTCCAATGACATCGAATACAAACGTGCCCAGAGGCACTAAATCGAAAATTCGAGACAGTCCAATGATCAATTGATGGTGGCCGTTGAACAAGACAAATATCGTCGTAGCAGTCAGCAGATAAAACTGGTCGAGCGCGCTACCCTGGATATCGAGGGTCGGGTTCAGAAAGCGCCCGGCGCTAAAACCGGACAATAAACTCATGAAGCCGGCCGCCATCTGCAAGGTGGAGAACGCAAGGCGAACGACAAAACCACCCAGCAGACCCGTGGCTACCTCCAGGCCAATCGCCATCAGAAAGGGACCCAGCGGGATTGGGCTAAGCGCAGCGGATAGAGTATCCATAGGTACAAGAACAAGCGCCAGCATAATACCCACACCCAGCCGCACTCGAGCAGGAATCGCTCCACTTCCCAACACGGGAATACCACTCAAGATAGTAAGCGTACGAGTTAGACCCAAGAAAAATACCTGCGCCTCGTGCAGCGAGAAGATCACTATTTGAGTCTAACGACCCGTGCAGTTGCGGTCAGTAAATGGGGCGTGAAGGGGTGCTTAAGGGAATATAAAGGTGTTGCGCTGTTACAAACGGGCTGTTATTCGCTATGGCGGGCTGTGAATTCTTGATCGATTTCTATAATTTCTTCGCGCATCTGGTTGCCAAGCCTCATCAGAGTGCGATATGAGAGATCAAGTATCTCTGGCACTGCCGGATGCAGCGGTTCGAAGCCGAGCGGCGTCACGCCGATGCCGGCGAATAACACAATGGTGTCTGCCAGCAAAACGATTGCGGGCAGTTCGGGCTTCGTCGCCAGGGAGGGCGCATGATGAAACCGAATGCACTCGCTGAGAACGGAAGGATAATGCCAGCGTTCCGCCATTTGGGCGCCGACAATAGTATGGTCGATATCCAGGAAAAAATTTTCAATCTCCACATGCGGCCGCATGCTCAGGTCTGGATTATTTTCCAGCGTCTCCATGTATGGCCGCAGATGGCGTTCGAGCAGCAACTTGCCAATATCGTGGAGCAATCCGGCTGTATAGGCTTCTTCGGGTTTGGCGATCCTCAAAATTTGCGAAACCCGGCGAGCGCTGGCTGCCACGACAGCCGAATGGCGGAATAACTCCCCTTGATCCAGGCTATAGGCAGCCAGTCGGGCCGTAAGCGGGCCAACCGCAGCGAGTCCATAAAGCACATGCTTCAACTCATTTATACCAATCCGCATAATGCTATCGATGACAGTGGTAGCCGATATCCGACCGCCGTAATAAACTGAATTCGCATGTTTGAGAATCATGCTCACAACAACCTCGTCATCCGCAAGCACATTCGCAACTTTTTTTAGGTCGACATCGTCCTGCCCCAACAGCCGAATCGCGCGAGTCACCGATATCGGCAAGGGGCGCAGTCGATCGATATCGAGCATGACTCGTTCAGCAACGGAAGCGGATTGTGCGTGTGTCGTCTGAATCATTGCGCCAGCTCCGGTAACATGTTAAGAAGCGCAACTGTGAAGCTGACCAGTTGTTGTAGCATCCACGCGCCCAAGATTGCCAACACGCTAAAAGTCGCCAGCAGCTTGGGAACAAACGTCAGCGTCATCTCGGTCACCTGCGTAGCAGCCTGGAGCAGACTGATAAAAATACCGATAATCAGCGAAGTAATCAGAAGCGGGCCTGCAACAACCACAGAAAGCACGAGGGCATCTTGAGCCATGCTGAGGACAAATCCTTCTGTCATTGAAAACTCGATACGAGCGAACGCACGAGAAGGTGCCAACCGTCAGCCATTACGAATAGAAGCAACTTAAACGGCAACGAAAATCACGAAACCCATCTGAAAAGCTGTCTTGAGTTCGCTGATCACGAAGGCGGGTAGCAAAACCGATGAAGGAATGTCCTCCAACGCGTTGGGCTGCGGATGACCCGAGAGCTGTACAAAGAGCGCGATGTCCTTCGTGCGAGTTTGTTTGAACATAAATTGACGTAAAGGTTCGCTTCCGCGCTCAAAAGCAGTTTTCTGGTTAATTTCGCCGTCTAAAAAAGGCTCCACAGCACGCGCATTGACGTCCTCCCAAACCGGCGCCATTACGAAGAAGGTTAACAGGAGCGCCAAGCCGACGATGATCTGGTTGGGTGGTATCTGTTGCGTACCGAGCGCCGAGCGCACGAGCGACAGAACGATGACGATGCGGGTGAAGGCCGTCGCCAATATCAGCACCGCCGGCGCCAGGCTCAAGACAGTGAGTAGCAACAAGAGCTGCACACCTGATCCAACCTGTTGCGGCTCCTCCCCCCGGGCGTCCAACGAAAAGGTTAATCCGGGGGCTGAAACATCCTGTCCGTCCGCACAAGCAGCTAGTATGAAACTGCTCAAAACGAGAAGTCCCAAAAGAATGTGCCGGCGACGGGAACTCATACCTCAAAGCCTTCGCGCTGGAGACCGCCATCTCCTTCCGACTCCAATTGTTCAATTGTGCTGTGTGCTTCCTGATCGGGCCCAAAGCGTGCCCGCATCTGCATCAAGAAGCTGTTGAACGAAGGTGGACTTGCCGGCTGCTCCATCTCCGGCGGAGTCTGGACTTCCGCCAATAATGATATCTGTGTGTCGCTTGCCCCAACGAGCAAGTGGCGTTCACCCACACGCACAATGTGTATCGCCTGTTTGGGGCTTAACCGCAACGATTCGACCATTGCCAAGTTCCGTCGTTGCACGTGCCCACTATGGCGCTGCCAGCGCCTGATGGCGGCCAAAATCAGAAAAAGCAATCCGAGCACAACGATTGTATTTATGATCATCTCAACGAGTGAGGCGGAGAATGAGCCTGATTGAGGCGAGGTTGCACCTGCAATACTCAGGAGCAAGAAAATCGCGAACAATCCCACCAATCCAAATATGAACCAGCGCGGATTGGCTCGGGCACGAAAAATTCTTTTAAGCATATCCATTAGCGAAGCCATCAGAAGCGTTACCCCAGTGAATTACCTGGGCGATTATTCCTGGACTGAGGTGATATCGAGAATACGGATGCCAAATTTGTCCTCGATAACGACAACCTCACCCTTCGCAATGAGGCGGTCGTTGACGCGTACATCAACAGGCTCGCCGGCTAAGCGGTCGAGTTCAACAACCGAGCCGTGTCGCAGGTCGAGCACCTCTCCCACCGGCATTTGGGTGCGTCCTAATTCGACCGTAATCAGCAAGGGAACCTCATGTAACAGGCTGATATTGTTTTCGGAAGCATTACTATCCTCTGCTCCCGATTCTCCACCTCTGGCGGTATCCAACGGCGCGAATTCGACTGGTTGAACAGCTACGGCCCCATCGGAAGGTTTGTCAACGACAACTTGAGCCGTCGGCCTCACATCCTCGGGAATGCTATCAACAGAGACGGCCTCGTTTCCCAATTCTGAACTGTCAGACAATTCAGTTTCTGCAGTCATGACTATTTCTTACTCCTAGACATTATCGAGAACTTGCACTGCCAAGCGCAGGCCGGAAGTACCGGGAAGGACGCGATACGGGGAGGTCGCATTGCTAACATTCATTGTGAGAGATTGTCCGACCGACGTACTCAGTGATAGAACATCGCCGCGATTCAGCGAGGTCAACTCTTTCACGGTCAAAGTCGCCTGTCCTAAAATCACGCGCAATGTAACCTCAGTGTCGTTGATTAACTGTTCGAGGTCAGCGCGTGTCTCCGGCGGTTGTACACTCGTCTGATCTTGTCCGGCCATCCATGCGGTTGGAGTCAATTCATCTTTAATCGGTTTAAGGGTGGCAAGCGGGATAAAAATATCGATGTTCCCAGTAATATTGCTGAGAGCAACTTCTAGGCTGACCAGAACCATACGTGCGTTGCGCATTAACATTGAAACCCAGAGTTTATTGACAGTCGAATCGTCCAGGCGCAGATCTAATGCGACAACCTTGTTCCATGCCGATTTTATGTCTGGTAACATCGTCTTCACCACTCCTTGAATGAGTGTCTGACCAATATCAGTGAGTGTGCGCAGCTCGATGCTCGGGTTCAATCCGCTCCCACCGAGCAGTCTCTCGAGGATCATCCACGTCAATTCAGGGCTGATAACCAGGATGCCGCGACCGGGTAAGGGCTCGAAAGCAATAATGTTGTAAAGCGTCGAATCTGGAAAATCGATGGTCAGGTCGTCGAAGCGCCCCTGCTCAACGTGCGCGACCCGCGGGCGAATCTCGCGGCTCAGCAATGCTGGGAGAACCGTTGACAACCGTTCGGCCAGGTCTTCATGTACTAGTTCCACCGCCCTGAGTTGATCTTTCGAAAATCTGTCGGGCGACCAGAAGTTGTATGGCCGAACGATTTTTGCGCTTTTTTCCGAAGTCTCGGCTGCGCTTTCCAATGCCACCCGTGTTTCCTGATCACCTTGCTCAGGCTCGATCTGGCCGGATAACAGTGCATCAATTTCTGCTTGTGAGAGCATAGACTAGAGTGTCAATAAATCAGAATTTCAAACGATTGCGTGTTCGATAATTAAATGTTTACTGAACCACGAATTCCGTGAAGTACACGTACATCAGGTGCTCGCTCGGCAGAAGTTCATTAAGAGTATTGACAATTTCTTGCCGCAGCGCTTCTTTGGCTGTTATGGTGTACACTTGATCGAACGATTTGCTAGAGAAAATGGTAATCAGCAAGTCGTCTACGAGTGGCCGTTTGGGCGTCATCTCCTCTAAAAATCTGTCGATCATTAACTCGTGTTCTTCCCCAATGGTCGTGTAGAACTCGGATGCATGGGGCGCGAACTCGAGGACAATGCCCACCTTAAGATAGCGGCGGCCGCCCGGGTCGGTCAGGTTTACGATTTTGGTGCCGGTTTCGAATATCAGGCCCTCGCCCGGCAGCGGCAGGGCGACCGGTTCGGGAGTCTCCGTCGGTTCGAGTTCGGCTTCCGCTTCAGGCGTTGCAGTGTCCAGCATGGGCTGTTCGAAGGTGAAATAGAAGGGTTTCGGGTAATCGTCGGGAAATAGTGCGATGTAGGCCATGAGACCACCTGAACCGATGACGATCAACCCAACGAGTAGCCCCAAGATCAAGACGAGGGGGCTGCGCTTCTTCTTGGCTGGGTTTTCGGCTGGTTCTGATTCTTTCTTTGCCATACTCTTGAAAGCTCTCTCTTGCTGATTAGCTAGTTTCCGGTGCGAAACGCATCGCTGGGCTGAAAACAGACGACCTGAACTAGGGTTTGGTTTGAGCGATCGGATTTGAAATGTTCAGGTAGCACGAGCATGTAGTCTCAATCCGATCGTGTTCAGGTTAGCAGCCAGAATGGTCAAGCCAACCCAACGATGGTGGCCCTGATTGCCACGATAACGACAAATGCCGAAGGCATGTTTGCGTTTGAGAACACTGACCCAGTCCCGTCCCGGTCCTGGACGGGGTTCGGCCCTCAACGCCAGCATGAAAACGACGGCCGCGTTTGAACCAGGCCTGTTTTTCATGAGCATGGCGTTCTTGGGACTTATAACCCGCTTTGGGTAAGACGACGTGCCGAACGCCCTTTTGTCTTGCATAGTTTTCGTTGGCCGAGGAATAAACACCGCGGTCAGCACTGGCCTGGACTGGCGGCTTGCCAAAGGTTCGACAATGATTATCAATAGCTGGGTGCCACCGCGTGGAGTCGCACACGCGACTTCGTTGGGTATCATCGGAAGGATTGCCATCGAGCAACCGCCAGTCGGAAATGATGCCGCCGTCGACTTCATCTAGCCAGACTTTGCGACCGAACTCGGTGGGCTTGCCAGCTTTGTTGCGTCGGATAATGGCAGTGTCAACTTCGAACAGACTGACCAGCTTTTCTGAAGCCGGCACAGATTCATTCTGAAATACGCGCCGTTTGGTTTGTTCCAGGACTTGTTCCACCCGCGGCAGAAATGTCTCGATAGTTTCGGCCAGCGGTTGGCAGAGCCGATGAGCTGGCTCTTGGGTACTCGCTTTCAAATCTTCAAGTACCGTTTTGGCCTGTTGAACCGTTTTTTCGGTTGTTTTGACCAATTGACGATAGCTCTGTTTGAGCTTTTCCTTTGCAGAGACACTTCTTTTACGGGCCTGGTTGGCAATCATCAGGGCCTGCTTTCTGGCGCTCCGCGACCGATTGCGAAATACTGTCCCGGCAAGTCCACCTGCTGTTGCCAATACTTGTTTGGCTTTTGTTAGTGTACGGCCTAATACCCGCACCCCATCAACCAGCAATCCGCTATCGGTTGGATAGCGCACATTGCTTTCGACCACCGTCCCATCTGTTCTCAACTTGCGTCCACGTGTGATTTTCAATTCTTGTGCCAGCTTTGTCACACGCTCATTCAGGGCTTTCAATGTGTCGGTTTGAATTTGATGCGCCCAGCGCAGCAATGTCTTCTCATCTGGTACATCTTCAAAATACACCCGGCAGAATAATCTCAGTACCAAACTATCTCTAACGTGTTGTTCTGTCCGTGCGTAACTCCAGCCATACAGATGCTTTACTACCAACATCCGCAACACCACTTCTACTGGACTTGAACTCCGTCCAGTTTGTAGTGTTCCTGGATAGCGTTTCGAAAAGTCGTTTCGTACTTGCTGATATAGTTCGTCGTCTTCCAGTATTTTATCGATCTGGCTCATCACTGGATCCATTTTACTTGTCAGTTCTATAATTTCCATGAAGAACTTGTCGTTTTCGTATCGGTCGCGTAACATTGCTTTGGCCCTTTCTGTGAGTTCGCTTTTGTGTGCAACTTAATGCTCTCACAGATTGGGCCTTCTTTCGCACCGGAAACTAGCTAGGGTAAATCAGGAATCGGATCAAATTCATCAACAATGCCGACGGATATTTCAGCCTGGTCGAGAAAATACACGATTGTGATGTCTGCCCGACGATTGAAGCCCATGTGCTCCGCGGTGTCGTTCGGGTAGATCGGTTGGAACTCGGCTCGTCCGGCGGCGATCAGGCGTTCAGGCTGGATGCTACCGAATTCAACCAGGTAGCGCACAATAGCGACAGCGCGGGCAGTGGATAGATCCCAATTGGTCGCATATTGCGAATCAGTCGGCGGCACCGGGTCGGTGTGTGCGACGACGCGCACATCATTGGAAATCTCTTGCAGCATGGCGGCTACCTGGTCGAGTACCACAAGAGCGGTTGGCTGAATATCGGCGCTGCCGGGTTGGAAGAGGAGCCGTTCGCTGATGGAGATCAGTACGCCTTCGGCGTTGTTGACGATGGCTACATCGCTGGCAATACCGGCCTGAGTCAGCAAACTGCCAATGTTAGTCGCAACGTCAAACGTATCTGGAGGGCGCGGTGGAAAGTCTGCTATGCGCACCGGCGAAGGGGCGCCCTCGCCCTCGCCAATACCGCTCTGGTTTATACCAAGCTCGATTAGCTCAGCCTCCGAACCGCCAAAAGCGCGGGCCAGACTCTCGGCGACGACACGAAATTTTTCGGCATCGGTATTCGAGATGCTCCAGAGAACAACAAACAATACAAATAACAGAGTGATGAAATCGGCGTAGCTGATAAGCCAACGTTCGGCGCCTTCATTCGATGACATTATTCCCCACCGCTATCATCAACCGGCCGCTGCTTGGGCGGCAGGAAAGCGCTCAAATTTTCGCGCACGATGCGCGGATTTTCGCCGGCTTGTAGCGCGAGCATGCCTTCCATCACCATTTCTCGCGCTTCCACTTCCTGTTGGTCCTTGCTTTTGAGCTTTGCACCCAGCGGTAGCCAGAGCAGGTTAGCAGTCCATACACCCCATAGGGTAGCCAGGAAGGCCGCGCCGATGGCTTCGCCCAGATGCTCCGGGTTGTTCAACTGTTTCAGCACGTTGATCAAACCCATCACGGTGCCGATAATGCCCATCGTGGGTGCGAAGGCGCCCATCGATTCAAACAAGGAAATGCCGATTTCGTGCCGTTCACTCATTAGCTTGGTATCGGCATGCATAATGGCGCGCACCTGCTGCGCATCGACACCATCCACGACGAGCATGAGACCTCTGCGCATGTACTCGTCATCGACCTTCTTGGCCTCCTCTTCCAATGCGAGCAAACCCTCGCGACGGGCTTTGTCGGCCATTATTACGATCTCGTCGATAGTCTCGGCGGCATTGTGGGAGAAAGCCTTGAATGCGCCCATTACCAAAGTTGGTAGGCGAAGAAAGGCCTTAAGCGGGAATGACAGCAGCGCGGCGCCGAAGGTGCCGCCGAACACGATAATAAATGCAGAGGGAAAGATAAGCTCTCCCGGTTCGCCGCCTTCCAGGATCAAGCCCAAAAGCATCGCGCCCCAGCCTACTGCCATTCCGAGAATGGATGAAATGTCCATAGGGTTTTTTCGTTACTCAGTGTGGGATTGGACAGCGCTGGTTGGTGCTGTTTCCCAATTTTCGGGTGTGCTGGGACGGTTGATGAAACGTCGATAGGCAATGATCGCCTTTACCACTTGTTGTGGCGTCTCGCGTGAATGCACCATATCGCCATCGATCATGGTAAGCAACGTGTCTGGTTTGGCCTCGACGAATTTGACCAACTCCGCGTTGACAAAGAATTCTCTTCCGTTGAGACGCGTAAGGCGTATCATCGTTCGGCAGTCTAGCATGCCGTTTATGGAGTGTCTGTAAATGCTACGTGAATGGGTGGTAAAGGCAACGTGAAACGCTTCACCTTTACCAACGAAGGGCCGCCTGTTATGGCGCTGGGTGCAGTTGTCGATGGACGCGTTGCAACTGCGCCGCTTCGAATTGTTAGGAGCGCGCGACTTGGGCTGGAATCAACTTCGCTGGTATTACCCCGATTCAGTGGACAGTTGGTTAAGCCACTAAAGGTAATTGTTCATAGGCATGTGGGCTCATGTAATCCAGGGCCGAATGCATCCGTTGCCGATTGTAAAACACTTCGACATAGTCAAAGACGCTGGTGCGAGCAGCGGCCCGGCTGGCGTACAGTTGCTGGTATACACACTCGGATTTCAGGCTGGCAAAGAAGCTCTCCATGGGGGCGTTATCGTAGCAGTTTCCCCTTCGGCTCATACTGGGCGTGATGTCATGAAGCTTGCGCAGCGCCTGATACTCAGCGCTGGCGTACTGACTCCCCCGGTCAGAATGATGGATGAGACCTGGCGGCGGTTTTCGCGAACGCAGAGCCATCTCCAAAGCATCCAAAGTCAGTTGGCGGCCCAAGCGTTTGCCGAGTGCCCAGCCGACGATCCGTCGCGAGTACAGGTCGAGGACTGCTGCGAGATAGAGCCAACCTTCACTGGTTGCAATGTAAGTGATGTCGGCCAGCCACACTTCGTTAGGCGCAGTGGCCGTGAAGTCCTGAACGAGCAAATTCGGCGCTACGGGCAGGCTGTGCTTCGACTGGGTTGTCACCTTGTAGCTCCGTTTGCGTCGGGCTTGCAGGCCATGCAGGCGCAACAGACGGGCCACCCGGTTGTGGCCGCAGCGGATGCCGCGGTCCTGTAGTTCGCGGTGAATGCGCGGACAGCCATAGACGCCGCGATGCTGCTCAAAGATCGCTCTGATCTCGCGTCCCAACGCCTGGCTGGCTTGCTCGCGCGGGCTGACCGGCCGCTTGCGCCAGGCGTAGTAGCCGCTACGTGTGACTTGCAGTACCCGACACATCAGACTGATGCTGTACTCGCCTTTGTGTTCGTCAATGAAGCGAAATCTCACTTCTGCTCGCGCGCAAACACCGCCAGGGCTTTTTTTAGGATGTCCCGTTCCTGGCGCACCACGTGCAATTCGCGCTTCAACTCCGCCAGCTCGCGGTCGCGCTCCTTCGGCTTTCCCTTTCCGGGAAATGCCTGCGCTCCATCAGCCGCGTATTCAGCCCGCCAGCGATTCAGACTGCTACTACTTACTCCCAAATCCAAAGCAAGCTGCTCAACCGCTGTGTCGCTATCATACGATAACCGAACGGCTTCGACCTTGAATTCGCGCGTGTATGTCTTCCTGTATGTACTCATTTGGGCCCTCCCTGATCTGTGAATCTATCTTATCTCGTTGTCCACTAAACCAGGGTAATGCCACAGTCATTCGTGACTGGGTGAATGCACTGGGTCATGACGGGCAGACCGCATCGTGAAACGAACCGGGTCGGTATGCAGAATGCCGATGAAAAGACATCAGAAAAAGCTCCGGTCTAAGCTGCGCAGCGCGTGCCCGTCCCGGCCTGACCCTGCAGCGTCAGAAGACGACGCCGCCAACAGAGAACTAACCTGGCTGAGAAAGCCACGCGCTGACGTCGCAAGATCGAAAAGCGGCGTGCCCCATATGGAGCACGCCGCTACTATTTAATGAGTCGGCTTTTGATCGACTTTCGGTGAAAACCTGCGGATTGAATATGTTCCGGTCAATCTGAACCAACGGATGCTGGAACCTTCTTATAGATTAGATCCACACCGCGCAAAGCAGCGTTTTGCAGATCGGCAACCGCATCACTTCATCTGTCTAGCAGTTTGTCGGAGAGACAAGTACTTTTACAACATGAATAGCCCTACAGGGCAAAATGAGCAGTTGATTGCGACAAAACAAGCGTAAAACAGTGTGCATTTCATGGAGGGCAAACCACCTTCTCTCAGCGAGTAGCAGGCGCGCCAAAGCAGCCCCGGCTAAAGCACACCCTTTGCTTGGTAGAGGGTGTGCATGCGTTTGAGGTTGAACGCTAGGCAGACCAGACACCATTCCCCGGCTGCTGCCAGCAGGCCGCGCAGAGAAAACTGGCGGAAGCCCAGGACTTCCTTGATGATACCAATGACGGGTTCCACTGTGCATTTGCGTAAACGGTAGCTGGCTTTGCCGATTTCGGTTTGTAGTTTGTAAGCCATCTTGACTTTCGGACTGGCATCTTCCGGTGGCGGAGCAGGCATTTGTTCAAAGAAGGTACGCCAGCTTTTGTGGTGAGGTTCGCGACCGGTAGCAATGTAAGGATCAATGCCAAGCTTCTCAAGTGCTGCGATGTTCGCTTTGCTGAAATATCCATAATCCAAAGCGGCAGCCTTTGGTTTGCCTACTTTTGGAGAGATGGCATCCAGGGTTGGCTCAGCTTCTTTTTTGTCATTCGGATGGTTCGAAAGTGAAGGCGCCACAATCAAGAGGCTCTCCTGCTCCACAGCAACTTGAACGTTGTAATGCTGGTCGAAGCCATTATTGGTGCTGTTTTTCATGATGCGAGAGTCCGGATCAGTGAAGTTGTACTGATCTTTGTCCCGTGGTCCCGGCTGCGGTGGTTTCGGTTTGCGACCTCGGGGTTTATGCCCAGTTTTGCGAGACTTTTCTTCCCGCTCACGCTGTTTGGCTTCGTATTCAGCCCTCTCGGCTTCATATCGTTCCTGCGCACGGGCTTCTAAGACGGCTTTGGCTTCTGCCAGATTTGCCAAACGTTTCTTGCGAATGGCAATTTCGTCTTCAATGACGAGCCCTTCCGGCAACTGGAGATCACCCTGATCAGCTTGCTCACCGAGTTCGAAGAGTTTGTTCACTTCCTGGCGCAGTTGGGTCTCTAGTTTTATCAGACGCTTGTAACTGACCGCTTTGCTCTTGGATGCATCAGCATGCACCTTGCTACCATCCAGACTGATATTACCCAACTTCAGCACCTCAGCAACTTGGGCCAGGAGCAAGATCTGCACAAATAACTCTTGGATCGCAGCCAGAAAGGTTTTGCGAAAGTTGGCAATTGTGTCGTGGTCAGGATGCAGCCCACTGGCAATATAGCGGAATGGGATACTCTCATAGGTGGCTTTCTCAATCTTACGAGAACTGAACACCCCGTTGGCATAACCATAGAAGAGCAATCCCAACAGGATCTCTGGCGCAATAGGTTGACCACCCGTCGGTGCATATTGTGCATAGAACATACCCAAATCCAACTGGGCGATAACATCCACCACAAATCGTGCCAAATGATTGGATGGCAGGGCTTCTTCCAGACTGATTGTCTGTTTGAGCATCACTTCGTAATTGGGTTTCTTGAATTTTCTAGCCATGCCCGTAGATTATCACCGATTTCGCTATCTCAGGTTGCTCTCCGACAAACTGCTAGTAGAAAAAGATCTGCGCGTCGTTGTCGCCGGATTTTTCCTAAACGGCCTGAAAGTCGTGCAGCAAGAGGCTCTTGCCAATCCCGGCCTCGCCCGTTACGACCATCATGCCGGCAAAGCGCTTCTCCGCCCCTAGCTCCAACAACGGCCAGTACCCGTTAGCGCCCTATCATGCGGCCACGATAGTATGTCTCGACGTCCACGTGTTTCCGATCCAGCAGCACATAAACAGCTTGCAGTTCTTTAAAACCTTTCAGCGCCAAATGCTCCTCATACTTCACCTGGAATGCGTGATTCGCGGCGGCGGCCACCGGCTCGTCCACCCAGATACTATCCTAAGGGGCACCGCTCATCAGCCGGGCAGACAGGCTCAGTCCATAACCGTAACAGGTGTACTCCTCATGCCAGGCCCCACCTACAAATCCAGCGAAGCCTGTCCGCAATGTAACGCCGGCCTTGAGTGAGATGAGGCTTTCGTTCTGCAGAGCCAGCAGGAAATCGAGCGCTCGTTCCACGTCGTTTTCGTGGCTCAACGGTGCACCCCAGAACAGAAGCAGCTTGCAGCCCTTATCTCCAAAGTCGAGCGAGTTGAGCACGCCGCCATAGCTGGCCTGCAATGCGAAGACGGATAGCAGGAATTCGGCCAGCGCCTCCGGTGTAGACACCTCCTGCAGGTTGATGAAGACATTGACCGACCGGCGGAATTCGCCCACAGCGGGGAGCGAGAGTACCTGTTGGGGGAAGAAGCCGTCCTGGTGGCCACTGATCACTGCTTGTTGCCGATGAGCTATCGCTGTTCGCTCACGGCCGAGGATGTCCACGTGCAGCGCCATCACCCGTAGGTGATTCATCCACCCATTCTCCAGTCGCCAGCTCTCCAATCTCATGGACCGCTGCAGGCGTTATGACGAGATTCCCTGGTTCCGCAGACTTTTCCGCGCCAGCCGCGGCGTCAATGGCGGCACCGCGGAAGTAGTATGTCGCCCGCTCCTCGTCGTCCGATTGCACAATGCCCCATTGCGCCTCTCCGTAGGCCAATCCCAGCTTCACACCGACGGGAAAGCTGTCGTATCGCGTCTCTTGCTCGCAGTGGGAGGCAAGGTGCTTGCGAATTGACCATGCTGCTGCCAATGCACGTTCTGCGGAGGGCTGATCGTCTGCCGGAAATACAGCCGTGAATGCGTCGCCAGCCGATGTTGTGATGAAGCCGGATATGTCTGCGAAGAGGACGAATGCATCAATGTGTCCGGACGTCTGCCCTTTTGCATGTTTCTCGAGGATGAAGTGGGGTGCCAATCGATGCATTTTGGTTACTCAATCGTGAGTGTTTGGTAGGGCAGATTTACGGGCGGCAATGTAGTCACGCCCAAAAGGTCGGGTGCTCGCAGAACTGACAATCTATCATTAGTCGCTCCAGTAACAACAATCGGGCCGTTACTTTGTCAACAGGTCCACAAGTAGCCAAGGCCGGCCTCAGCGCAAAAGATGAAGGTGTTCTTACAATCAGCGTAGAGCGACTGGCTGTGCCGTGCAGCCGCGGAGGAACTCATCCCGAGATTGCCATTGATGCGGGCTTGTGGACGTTTCGTGGAGAAGTGAGAATTAGGGCTTGCTTCGGGATAAGGAGGATCTATTCTTTCTAACCGCGTCCTAAATTAGTTAACGGGAACTGCGTAGAATGAGCTGATCTGGCAGACTACGCCGCGCTAACGGCACAGAATCAAAAAGCGGCGTGATCCATGTGGATCCGCCGCTTTTATTAATTGAAGGGGCTTTTGATCAAACTCTCGGCTAAGATCCGCGGCCTAAATTTATAACCATATACGAGCATCCCGCGGTCGCCTGCTTCTCTCAATTTGCGGGTAACCATCTCGACCGGCATGCCAATCTCGACGGTGTCATTATCAACATCGGTGAGTTGCGCCGTCAGCAGCGGACCTTCTTCCAGCTTGACGAGGGCGACTGTGTAGGGCGCCTGGCTTTCAAATCCCTCTGGGGCGTCGTAAACCGTACTGTGCGAATAGACCTCGCCTTTCCCAGAGAAGTGATATAGGGTCTTGGCTTCCTCGGCGCAGTCCGGG
Source organism: Anaerolineales bacterium (assembly GCA_965248775.1). Lineage (GTDB taxonomy): Bacteria > Chloroflexota > Anaerolineae > Anaerolineales > JBHHUI01 > JBHHUI01. The sequence goes on along the minus strand of OZ252150.1, from coordinate 4,750,925 downwards.
CATATGTCGCGCGGGGGAAACAGCTTGACCCCGCAGTTGTCACATATTTCTCCGACTAAACCATAACGTTGTTGTTGTAAGCGCCAGTGGCGTGAAACTTCCATTTATTTTCTCTCCTGCATATTCCGACTGCACTGTAGCCGCCCAGAGCTATCAGGAACTCTCAAAATTTGGAATTTGGAGTAGAGAATGCGGGTTTCCGCATTCCGAATTCGTTATTCCGCAATTGCAAAGATGTGTGTTGCTGCAGTGGCGCCGCTGCCACCCAGGCACTGCAGCATACCAAGCGCTGCGCCGGGCACCTGGTTTTCCCCGGCTGTGCCGTTCAATTGCTGCACGATTTCCACAGCCTGGTAGACCCCCGTTGCGCCACCAGAATTACCTCGCGCTTTCAACCCACCAAAGGTCGAAATCGGAATTTCCCCTTCGCGGCTGATGGCACCATTCTGTGCCAATTGCCAGCCCGCACCGCGCACTGCAAATTGCGTGGCTTCCAATGAGAGCGCGGCATAAATCGTGAAACTATCGTGGAGTTCGAAAACATCCACATCGGCTGGACCGATACCAGCCTGTTCGTAAGCCCGCGCGGCAGACTGTCGCGCAGCATCAAATGTCAGCAGGTCATGCCGATCATGCACAGCCAGCGTGTCTGTAGCCATGGCGGAGCCGGCGATGCGCACAAGGGGCGCATGCGCTGCCGCTCCATTGCGCTGCACAATATCCTCGGCCACAAGCAGCAAAGCTGCCGCACCATCAGCATCGGGGGCTGAGTCGAACATATTTACCGGTGCAGCGACCATCGCCGCGCGTGAAAAAGATTCCGGTTTGAGAAGGTTTCGGAACATGGCATTCGGGTTTGTGCGCGCATTCGCATGCGAATTGACCGAAAATCCTGCCATGACATCCAGCTCCAGACTGTTCTCATGCAGGTAGCGGCGCAACAATAAGGCTGCGATTGCCGCTGCCGTCGTGCCTTGCGCAAGCTCCCAATCGCCATCTGCACCGGTAGCTGTAGCTGCCGCCACCGCTGCGCCGACCTTGTCGGTCATTTTCTCCACCCCAACAACCAGCGCTGTGTCGATAGCGCCGCTCCGAATGGCAAGATATGCCTGCCGCAGGGCAGCTCCCCCAGACGCACCCGCAGCCTCGATCGTCATGGCTTCGATGCCACGCAAACCGCAGAAGTCGGCGATGAGCGCGCCGAGATGTTCCTGCTGCGATAGCTCTCCCGAGAGCATATTTCCCACGTAAAGTGCATCCGGATATTTGACACCACTGCTCTGCAACGCGGGCTCAATCGCAGCCAACGCCAGATGCCGCAGCGATGTACTCCAATGTTCGCCGACAGGTGATTGGCCGGTTCCGCTAATGAATACGTTTCGCATTTCAAGTTCCACTGTTCAGTTACTAGTTATCAGTATTCAGTGTCCCGTCCTTATATATGTTAACTGGATACTGGCGACTGAATACTGTTCACTCCATCACCAACTTCCCACGATAACGGGAATAGGTTGCATAATCAATTTCCGTGCGGCGGGAGACATAGTTCTGTGTTTTCGGCGCAAGGTTTCGCCGTTCTTGAAGCCGATCGGTCACGCGTAGATGAAAGGCATCCGAACCGGCACCCGAACCGAAGGAAACAATCAGGATTAAATCACCTGCTTTGGCCTCATCCAGAATCGCTGTCAGACCAATCATGGCAGAACCGGCATAGGTATTGCCAATCAGCGGCACGAGCAAACCTGTGGTGAGCTGCTCCGGCGTGAAGCCGAGCGACTTTCCGACTTTCAGCGGGAATTTGGCATTTGGCTGGTGGAAGACTGCATGTGCATAGTCATCGGGTTTTGTGCCCAAAGCGTCCATCAAGTTCCGGCCGGCATTTAATATGTGTCGGAAGTAAGCTGGTTCTCCAGTGAAGCGCTGCCCGTGTTCGGGATATTTCTCGTTCTGACGCCGCCAGAAATCCGGTGTGTCTGTAACAAATGAGTGCGAGGCTTCGATGACGACGGCTGATTCTTCTCCATTTCCCAGCATAAAGGCAGCCCCGCCCGCACCGGCTGTGTACTCAAGCGCGTCTCCAGGACGACCTTGCGCAATGTCCATGCCAATTGCCAATGCATAGCGCGCCATATCTGAAGCGATGAAGCCCATTGCTGCTTGCATTGCCTCTGTACCAGCTTTGCAGGCGAACTGCCAGTCAGCGGCCTGCGTGTTTGGCACCGCGCCAATGGCTTCGGCAACGACTGTCGAAGTCGGCTTGACCGCATATGGATGCGATTCGGAACCAACCCACACTGCCCCAATTTCCTGCGCGTCAATGCCAGCGCGCGTCACTGCATTGCGAGCCGCTTCGATAGACATGGTGGCTACATCTTCGTCTAGACCGGCCACAGCTTTCTCTTTGATAGGCGTCCCAGACGTGCCCTCCGTCCATACCCTTGAGACCTCCGTCGCGGGCAACCGGAAGCGCGGCACATATGCCCCCCAGCCGACGATGCCGACTGGTCGGGAGGTCTTCATGATTTTTGGAATTCCGTTTTCAGTCATAGTTTCGATTGTTAGGAGCGTGGAGCGCAGATTCTCTCTACCCCGTCTAGCGGGGGCTTCGCGCACCATGCTCCACGCCCAACATCTCCTCCGCACGATCTATGCGCACTGCCTGCTCCGCGACCATCTTTCCCGCAACAGATTCAATCTGATCGCCGGTTGCCCCGGCTGCGATGGCAACTTGCCGCGCATGCAGTCCCATGTGACCGCGCTGAATACCCTCGGTTGCGAGCGCCCGTAGCGCCGCCAGGTTTTGTGCCAGCCCGACGGAGACGATCACTTCCGCCAACTCTATGGCCGATTGCACACCCAGCACTGCAAGCGCTGCTTGTGCCGTGGGGTGCACCTTGGTCGCGCCTCCCACTGTGCCGACAGCCAGCGGCATTTCCAGTTCACCGATCAGGCTGCCGTCTTCGCCTTTACCCCAGGTGGACAAACTCGTGTAACGGCCATCACGTGCGGCGTACGCATGTGCTCCAGCCTCAATGGCGCGCCAATCGTTGCCCGTCGCGATCACAACTGCATCGACACCGTTCATGATGCCTTTGTTGTGCGTGGCCGCGCGATACGGGTCGACGGCTGCAAAAGCCCAGGCCTCGATAATGCCATCACGCACCTGTTCACCACTGTAATCGCCGAAGGCCAGTTCTGCCACGGGGATGTTACAGTGCGCACGGGCCAGTCGCCGGTCGGCCAGGTTGGAGAGTATGCGCAAATGCACGCGCCCGCCGGTAAGCTCCTCCAGCAGCGGTGCCAGGGTTTCAGTGGCGGTGTTGATGGCGTTTGCGCCCATCGCATCGCGGGTGTCGTAGATCAGGTGGGCGACAAGGAATGGTCCGATAGCGGATTCTTCGAAGACGCGCACTTCCAGATCGCGCGCCCCGCCACCAAACTTGAGGATGACCGGATCGATCTTATTGGCGATTTCTAATATCCGATCTTTATGCTGGAGCAATGCTTCTCGCGCTGCGTATACATCGTCGATGTCGAGTAGCTGCATTTGCCCGATCATCTCGGGCGGCGTCGTACTCGCGCTGAAGCCCCCGCCGGCACGCGCCAACTTCGCCATGAAACTGGCCCCGGCTACTACCGAAGGCTCCTCGATTGCCATCGGAACCAGCACTTCGCGGCCGTTCACCTGAAAGTTCACTGCAATCCCAAGGGGCAGGCTGTGCAAGCCGACGACATTCTCGATCATGTGTTCGGCCTGCTCTAGGGATAACCCCCCCGACCCATTGAGCGCAGCTGATTGCGGGCTATCAAGGCCAGACCAGGCGGCGACGGCAGCAGCGCGCTCGTCGAGCGATTTGTCATAAAAAGCAGGGAGGCGGGATGTCTTTTCTGGCAAGGTCGGTTGCACACACGAAAACACGCCGAGGAGTTCTCGGCGTGCCGTGGCTTCGAGCCAGATTGTAGGGATCAAACCCTCGCAAAAACTATCAGGATGCCTGCAGGCTTGAGATTAGGCCATCGCGTCCCGCAAAGTGTTCACAGCCTGTTCCTCGATAGCACAAATATCGAGCAGCTGCCCGGCGACTTGTTCCCGCAATGCGACAACCCCGCCTTCATCCAGCGGAAAGTCATCGTCGACTTGGTTCTTAATCTCTTTCAGCCGCACATCGATCTGCCTTATTTCGGGGAGGGCTGCGCTTCCTTTGTCGAGGAAAATTCGATGGCGTTTTAGCATCAGTTCGCGCGTTTCGCGCAGCGGCTCGACATCATCGGGCAAGAGCGCATTGCCGAAAGTCCCCCAGGCATGCGCACTCTCGCGAAACTGCTGTGCGACCTCATTCAGGGCAGGTTTCGACAAGATTGTCGCGGCTTCATCGAGGAAATCTGCGTACATATCCCGTTCGGCACAGCCATCTTTCCCGAAAGTGTTGATGTCCGTGAATGCCGATGTAAGTCCGGCGTACATCTTCGACCCGGCCGGAAATTCCTTCTCCCAACTGCGCATCTTTGCCGGCTTTGTGAGCATTTCGGCCCACCAGCGGAACGCCGCCAGCCCAAAGTTATTCTTCGAACCCTTCGGCGGCTTTTCCGTATACAGCTTGATGCAGTCCCAAATGCCAGCATTGACAGCACTGGCGAGCTTGTCAGGATTAGGCGGCTCGAGCGCGAGGATGCGAAATTTATCCTTCTTAACCCGCGCTCGTGCCGTGTCGAGTTCGGAGGCAGCCACTGTCAGGGGCACCCTCGCCCGATCGGCGATCCACGCCCGATCTTCCGATTCGTCATAGCCGTATACCACAACCGGCAACATACCCCACATGCCCTCGTTATTATGAAAGGTTGTTGTAGGGTAAGCTCCACAGATCGGCCCAGACGATGGCCGGAATGCCGGAATTCAACGTATCAACCAGGTTCGCACGACCCTTATCAGCGCTGCTCGTATGCAACCGATTCTGCACCACACCGGGTCTTTCCAGCAGCCGATCGAGTGGATCGAAAGTGTTGCGCGTCAGGATGCGCGCCATCGGATCATAGCCTTCGTAGGCAAATAAGAAATATCCCATCACCGCCCCGCCGCTCACACCCATGAGCAAGGCTTCTGAATACGGTTCGTTGGTATGGGGCGCCGTCACACCACTGTAGTCCAGAAAATTGCGCACTGTCCCCGTTTCCCAGTGCAAACCTGCAAACTGCTTGTAATCTTGTAAAACTGTCATTTTTTGTTTCCTTACTTGATTTAGAAGATAGTCGCAGTATACGAGAAGGACGCGGCACGCTGGAAAAAGAGAGACATAGTCAGCATATTGCATCCACGAGCTATTCCTGCGCTCCACTCAGCCGGAACTTGTCCCCCGGCTTGAGGCGGTCCGGCTCAAACGGAAACGGCTCTGTCGGAACCGGGGGGGCCTCCGTAGTCGCGGTCGGAATCGGCTCGCCCAAACGCAATGCCAGATCAACAAGCGTTTCATTCCCGTTGGCACGAATTCGCCTCCAGGTAAAGGCATTCGCCGACCGATGGTTTTTGCCTGGTTCCACTGTCAGTGCGCCCCAAAATCCCGCTTCTTGCAGCACTTCTATCACGCGGTCGTCATACTTGCCAGCCGGATAGGCAAAATAGCGTGGCTGGTAGCCAATGTGATATGCAACCGTTTCCAACGAACCGAGAATTTCAAAGATCAAAAAGTCACGTGGCCTGTCGCTCAAATCGAGATGCCGCTTAGAATGTGGCTCAATCGACCAGCCCGCGGCAGACATTTCACGCGCCATCTCCCAGGTCAGATATTCCGGATTCTCGTCATCCATAAATTGGGTAGCAACGAAAATCGTCCCGGAATAGCCGTACTCCTTCATTATGGGATAGGCGTATTCGAAATTGTCGATGTACCCATCATCGAAGGTGAAAATAATTGGCCGGGGAGGGAGGGCTTCGCCCATCGCCAGCGCATTCTGCAGTTGATAGAGACTGACCGACTCATAACCGAGGTCGCTCAAATATTGGAGGTGATCTCGAAAGATATCTGCTGTAATTGTCAGCCCGATCCGAATTGGGTCGGCATCCGAGGGGATCGGACCGACATGATGGTACATCAGAATTGGAGCGCTTATTTCTCGCAGTCGCGCCTCGTCATCTGGCGTGGGCAAAGTCACGCCCGTAGGCGTCGGCAGGGTTGTGGCACTCGGTGACGGCATGGATGTGGCACTCGGTGGCAGCGTAGCCGTTTCGGTTGGCTCGAGAGTATGCGTCTCGGTCGGCGAGAGCGTCGCTGTAAAGGTAGGCCGGGACGTCGCGGTGGATATGATCGTGGGTGACTCAGATGGTAGCGGAGTGAGCGTGGACGAGGATATTGCCACTGGCGTTGGGGATGGTACTCTTGCCGTTTGCCGCGAGTTCTCCAAGGCGGCGGTCGTGAGGGCTAAAACCAAGACAACCACCCCAATCAGAATAATTGACGAGGGCTGTGCCGGCAACTCTACCTCGGATTCTGTACTCATAGCGCCGAGATCATACCAGCAAGAAAGGGCGATTTCAGTGCCTACTGTATACCGACAATAAAGTTGCATCCTGGACAATAAAGTCTTAGACCGGACAATAAAGTTGCATCCTAAACAATAATGTCTCAGGTGTATACAGGCAAGAAAGTTGTATCCTGAACAACAAATGTCTCAGGCCGGATAATAAAGTCGTTGAATCGTTCCTGCCGGTCATAGGGAGCAACATTGCTGTGGAGCCACCAGAAGGCTGGGAAGCTATTCTCGCCCAGTGCAGTCCACCCTGGACTGTGCAACAGGAATCGACGACCTGTTTAGGGACGATGATACGTGGGCAGTCTGGGCTCAGTAGGATATTTCTCGAGATAGGGTTTTTGCACCGTACGTGCAACCCATGACCAAAAGCTGGCCCGAGTGTGATCATAACCTCAGGCTTCCATCAGTGTTGTTACCTAAGAGCAAACCTCGTCTGCAATCACTGCCGAGCCGCGCGAAACGATTCTATGCAAAGGAGTTAGCAACATGAACACAGCAACAGTAGGTAAATGGGCTTTCATCGCAGGTGTTGTGCTAGCCGTCCTGGCAGGACTGATCCTGCAGGCAAGCTGGACATTAACGGTGCTTGCTATCCTAGGTCTCATCGTCGGATTTCTCAACGTCTCAGGGGAAGAAACCCGCGGATTCCTGATCGCGGCCATCGCCCTGATATTGTCCGCCACAGCGGTGCAGTCGCTACCACTCGTCGGCGGTCTGCTCACGCAAATCCTGTCCAACCTTGTAGCGTTCCTGGCAGCGGCGGTTTTGGTGGTCGCGCTCAGGTCGCTATTCTCTACCGTACGAGAGTAAGTCTAACGCCGGCAGGCGTGTCTGCTCCATAAATTCATCTCGCGGCACAAGGCAAGCAGAGACGGGCCTAGAAGCCCGTCTCTGCTTTGATCGATATCGGCGAAGCTGAAGGCGTTGAATTGTAGATCCCGTGTGCGTATTGGCTAGTTGACCTCCCTTCACATGGGGTGGGGTATGAAATTGGACTGGCACTCTCACTTGGCGTAGGATGGTTGCCTCCAATAGGATGCAACTTTATTGTTATTTTCGTCCAAATCATGAGAGATAAACAGGCGTTTAGTCTACAACTTTATCATCTTGAGATCCATGAAAACACTCAAGTTTGCATAGATTCTAGTCAACAACTTAATTGTCGGTATACACCTGCTACAATCGCAGCATGGCTTCTGAACTCATTCCCGACTGGCTGCGCCGCCTGCTCGTGGCAGGTTTTCTGGCCTCACTGCTACTCGTGCTGGCCTTGGCCGCTGTACTCGCATTGGGGACAGCCGACCCGCACCCGGTGGGGTCGCTGGCATGGGAAAGCAATTTCATCCCAGCCGAACAAGACACCTGGCATCTGGTTTTGGGAGAGACAGGCAGTGCAATGTTCGGCGAAAGTGGCCTGACATTTGATTTGCCCGCATTAGACGGTCCGGTATTCGCATGGCGTCCGGCAACTGGTGGCACCTACACCATTGCCGCCACCGGAGCACAGCTCGCAGGCCCACCCGGCGCACTTTATGGGATAGTTTTCGGCTATATTGCGGTAGATGATTTTGCGGCTGTCCTCGTCAATAACAACGGCTTTGTTCTGGCATATCGGCAAAACCGCGAGGAGCAGATATTCTGGCTACCCCTGCAGCAATGGCCGCATGTGCTGCTGGAAGACAAGGAAAATGAGCTGCGCGTAGATGTGGAACATGGAGCAACGACAATCCGAATCAACAGTGAAATCCTACTTAGCGTACCCACCACCACATCGGGCAGAGTTGGCGTGCTTGCTATTCCTCGAGATTCGGGTCAGGTCGTTCAATTTTCATCCGCACAGTTTTGGTCTGAATAGCCAAGCTGCTCTTAAAACAAAAACCCCGCAGATTGAACTGCACCCTGTAAACAAGACACAAAAAGAAAGACCCCCACTGCGGTCATCCAGTCAGACACCTGATTTGATATGGTGTCTGTTTGGTTTTTAGTTGTATGCGTTCATAATTGTAGAACTCGATATATTGGTCAATCAATTCATGCGCCCGCTCAAAGCTTGGCACGCGGATATGGCGGAGCGCTTCCGCTTTCAAATGACCAAAGAAGTTCTCCATGGGCGCATTATCCCAACAATTGCCACGCCGAGACATGGAAGGGGTGATGTGATACGCCCGGGTAAGGGCAGCATACTGCTTGGAAGTGTATTGATATCCCCCCAGTCTAGTACAGTCACGTGCAGACTGCATCGTGATCGACTGGACTAGGTGGTCACTGTGCAGGAGCAGTCCCGCAGTGACCTTTTCTTTACGTCTGGCCTGCTTGAGGGTATCGATGACTAAGCGCACAGAATTGCCCAGTCCCGCACAGTGCCGTGCACACTGCATCGGTATCGGTACTGGACGGGGTGTCTTCCCAGACGATGTGCAACGATGAAACCGTCGAACAGGTCCTTGATGGTGGCCAGATACGCCCAGCCTTGTTGGGTAGCGATGTAGGTGACACCTGTACTGCGTACGGCGCAAGTGTATCAGTAACCCATTTCTGATTGGGTTGGTTTGCTGCGAAATCTCGGGCCACACAGTGAAGCCCAGTACCGAACGCCCAGTCACGAATGAACTGGGTCGTGAAACTGGGTCGGTATGCGCACTGCACTTTGAGAGATTGGCATAGCGCTGGTGAAAATCTAAGCGGGCCCTTTGCTTATAGGGGTGGCGTTGCCTGGCAATGGAGCGGATATTGAGCTTGTTCATCAGCCGTAAAACCGCTTTGTGGTTGATGACCAGCCCTTTGTGTTGTCGCAACCACAAAGCAACCCTGCGATAGCCATAGGTTCTGTGCGATTTTTCCCAGGCTTGCTGCACCGCTTGCAGCCGCGCGCTATCTTTGTCCGGCTGCTGGCTGCGCTTGAGCCAGGCGTAATAGGCAGCTCGCGAAACTGCGAAGAAAGTACACATTGCCTTCACAGTGTATCTTCTTTTGTACTGGTAGATGACCCGCTATTGCGCCGTGCGAGCTCGTCCGTGCGCAATTCGGTATGGAATATTTTTAGGAGCACATTTTCCATGCGCAACCGTTCCAGCTCCTCCTGCGGACTTTCCGCCGGCCGACGAGGAGGCCGACCCTTCGGTTTGGCAAAGGCTGCCCCTCCCTTGCGGCGATATTGGCGCACCCAGACCTTCACACCCAGTCATCACGATGCAGTCTGCACGTCATGACCCAGTACATTCATGACTGGGTGACTGTACGAATGAACTGGGTCGTGAAGATCTCGGCGGGGCAGCCCGAGTGCTTCAACTACCTCTGCGCGGGTCAGGCCTTCTTCCAGAAACATGCGTACCGCTTCCAGCTTGGTCGCTTTCGGGTAGTTTTTCATCCCCTTTTTCCCAGACATAAAAAGCACCTCCTGCTTTTATCTTCTCACAGGGGGTGCTTTTATGGTAGTGGTTACATGGTAACTGATGGGGACCACGCTGTATTGTAGTAATGGAGATACAACTTGAGTACAGCTTCATGGTAAACGTCGGACTTGGAGAAAGAAAGAGTTTTGCGCACGAAGCGAGCCAGTCTCTGGCGCAAGGTGTTGTTCCAGCGTTCCACGTGAGATGTCTGGCCGCTTTCTTTGCCGACACTTTGGTGAGTGTCGTTTGGTAAAACCTTCTGGTAAGCGTGCCAGAAGTCGCTGAAGGAGCAACACGCTTTGTAGGATGCTGGGATGGATTTCCATAACGCGCGACAACTTTTTCACTGCGGTCGCCAATAAAATAGGCCACCACTTGGCGCGTGCGCCGACACAGCGCGACCCATATCCAACGTTTATCGTTTTTTGTGCGTACAAATGACCATAATTCATCCAATTCCAGCACATCATCCGTTTTTACGGTTTCTAAAGTGTCAGCCAGGTTCGGCATAGCGCCGGCCTTCTCCAGAATCCAGCGTGCTAATGTCTGCCGCGCGATGCCAAAGATGCGCTCAATGCCGCGCATACTGGCTCGCTCTCGATAGGTGCGTAGGACAAATTCTCTGATGAACTCAGGATAAGAACGGCTTTGCGGTTCCAACATTCCATAAGCGGCGCAATCGAGACAATGAAACTTCTGACCGCCTTTATAGTCTGTACCATTCTTGACAATGTTGAGGCTCCTGCACTTTGAACACTCATGCGTGATGACACTCTGGATCATTTTGGCGCTCTTCTGTTTGGCAGGCCAACAACTTACTTTTTCCAGACTCATCAGTCAACATGTAACCACTACCCTTTTATTTTGTGTCAACTTCTTGGGGGTCAGTTCAGATCGCGGGGTTTCTATATTTACGCTGAAAGCCGGCTTATTCGGGCATCATCTCCGTACCCAAAAAATAGTCGAGCCATACCCAGACAAAGGCCGCGTAGGCTATCGCCAGTACGATGAAATTGTCGTACGCGAACAGCAGGAACGAGAATTTTTCAACCGTCGTCCCAAACGCCGCTACAGTGCCGAACGCACCAATAATTCCGACGATACTCGATATAACCCAGACTGCGCTTCTTTTTGCCCGCATCTTTTACCTCCTGCTGCAGTTTATCCGATTGGCGGTAAGTGGGGAAATTCTATCCCGAGCGTTAGTAGACGTCAAGCAATTGCCTACTTTTTACTCTTCGGCGTAGTACCAGCCCGTAGCATTTCAAGTGCTTTATCAATGCGCCGACGACGCGTCTCATCCCTTTTAGCGGACACAATCCAATCCACATATTCTTTCTTGTGCGAATAGGAAAGTTTGTCGAACGTTTACTGTTGCTTTTTGTGTTTTGACAGTGTCTGCTTGAAGTCAGCCGGCACTTCGACCGTACGCGGAGCGGTATCGCGCTCCAGAACGACTTGAACTTGATCCCCTTTAGATACACCAATCGCTTCCCGGATAGACTTATTCACCACAATATAATGTTTGCCATCGCCGTGTGGCCGTGCTGAACTGCGGAAGGCATGTCCATTGATCTTGCCCTGCACGCGCGCCTGTCCTTTCGACCCGAAAGCTTCTTCTACGTTGAAAGGAATATCAAGGTACGTCCAGGTGCCCACTCCCTCTGGCCGCTGCAAGACCGCTTCAAACTTGTGCTTCGGCACAACGATCTCCTTCTTCAGTAGCCAGACCTGAAAGAACGTTCTCTTCGGTTCCCATTGCGCGGAGTGAGGTCAGGAGTGAAACGCCCCAGCCTTCCATTGTCTCTTCTAAACGATCAGTGCAGTCGCAATTCGTACACGCCCACGGCTCATCGCCAGTCAGATCAAGACATTTTTCGCGATTGTGTGCGTTCATCACCTTGCTCAAATCGAAATATTCCTCCCAATAAGGAAGCTCCTCTTCCAGCGGGGAGAAGCAGAAACACACTTCTACCCAGCGCACGGATCCATCATCGAGCAGGCGCGCGTGCTGCATATCACGCAGATATTCACTGCCGGCAACAGACCCCGCACCGAGAGTTCTATTCTCAATGGCTTGCAGCAAATCCCCTGCTCGATCGGATTTTACCCGGGCATGGACGAGATATCTCATTGTTTGCTGAGTATATCACCCGAAGTCATACAGACTGCCGAGTATGACGACATAATCGAATCAACGAGTGCAATCGCACGAAATATTGATACAATAATTTCCATGTGGACTTCCACAAATCGTGTTATTAGACGATTATCGACTGCGGAATGGGTACCAATGTGGTATTTCGGTCCGATGTCAGAACCAAACTTGCGTTCCGTAAAGGACGGCCGCGTGGGCTAGATTTGCCCGGCAGAGCAGCCGACCATTGAGTTAGCGGAGCGCGAGGCCAATAGGCCCCGCGCTTTTTGATTAAATTCTGGACGTCAAGTTTGGCTATTTCCCACCTGGCTTGAAAATTGCACTCTAGCCAGATGCAGATACAAAAATTCACTACCGGACACTTTCTGCGCGGGGCATGTCAAAGGCGACCGGGATGGGCAGATGCTCATTTAGGAACTGTTCCAGCAGGCGCAAGCCGAGTTGAAATAGGCTCAGATCACAGCGGTCGGTGCGGTGAATGACTTGCACCCAATTATCTCGTTTGGCGATGACGCCCAAGTAGATGATCCAGATGTAAGCAAGGCAAGCTGCGATCATCAACCGGGCCAGGTCGGCGATATGGCTTTTATGCAAATTGAAGCCCCGGCTTTTCTGGTCGGAGAAGAAAGTTTCAATACGAAAGCGTTTGTTATACCAGGAACAGGCTTCGGCAACCAGCTCCAGGTTGGTGACCAGATAGAGGGGCTCTTTGCAGTCGCGCTGCCACCACGCGATGGCAAGGACGGGCCCATATTCCTGCTGGGTGAAGGCGACATCCGGCACGCCGCGGTATGCACCACGGGGCACATCCAGGTCGGCGAAGGCGAACCAGTCGCCCCCTTCACATAGCTGGACATGCTTGGCCGTGCGACAGACGTAGGCCCATTCGTAGTCATTCAGAGCCGCCTGGAGGTTCGTGCCATCGAATTCACCATCCCCCAGGAAGACGACATCGCTTGCAGGGGGCACCAAAGCGTGTACTTCTGTCAACAACTGCACGTGTGTCGCTTCTGAAAAATGTCCCTTGCTCCCTTTGACGGTGACCCACGCCACCGGCAAAGCACGTTGCTTGTAGATGACGCTCACCATCAGGGTCAGGCAACCGCGGCCCACTTCGCTGCCGTCCATTGCCAACACGAGCGTGCGGTCCTGCGCCAGACCCTGCAATAAGGGTTCAGCGAAGGGTAGAAAGAAGACTTCGTTATTAATATGCTCATTCTTGACCCAGCGGGCGTACCGTTTGACCCGGCTCTCGGGTTTGTTGCCGTCTGGCACTTTCCTGGCGATCGCCGGTAGCTGGCTACTCTGGCTGCGGACAATTCCGCTGACCATGGCAGCGAGCGTATCCAAATGGCGAGCCAAGTTGCCCTGCGGTTCTCCTGGGTACAGTTGCCGCAAGGCGCTCTTTATGGCACGATATGTACGGCGGTTGTCACTCATGGCGATACTCCCCTTGTTCTGTGGTAGAACGGAGAGTGTAGCCGAGAGGCAACCGCTAATCAATCACGGATAAAGTGTCCGGTAGTGAAATACAAAAATAATATTTTCAGTGACCGCAAGGTGGTGGCCGTTAGGGCCACAAACTCGGGGTGCGGCCTGCATCGTCCAGCCCCTAGTCACCGAGTACTGCCGCGCTTGTCGCGCACAGTGGCGTGCTCACTGCATCGCCATGCGACAGCATCGTGATACCCGGCAAGTGCCCAGTCACGAACGCACTGGGTCGTGACGAATGCACTGGGTCGTGAAACTGGGTTGGTACCCAGTCACCGCGTACTGCCGCGCTTGTCGCGTGCGACAGCATCGTGATACCCGGCAAGTGTCACGACCCAGTGCGTTCGCACAGTCACCCAGATACCGTGTTGAAAGTCAAGGGGCGACCTGTGCTGCGGACACATAAGCGGGATCAAAGGGTCTTCCGGATTTCAACACGCCGAAGGCGATGTGGAGTAACTTGCGCATTGCGGCTGCGATGACGGACATCTTGCACAGGCCGCGTGCCAGCAGGCGTTCACAGAAAACATGGATGATCGGATTGTGTTTTTGGGCAACGATCGCTGGCCAGTACAAGGCCTTTCGCAAATGAGCGTTGCCGGTCTTCGCGAGTTTGGTGCGGCCGCGGACAGAGGAGCCGGAAGTGCGTTGCCGGGGGGTGAGGCCGGCGAAGACAGCCAGTTGGCGCGCCGAGGGGAAAGTACGCCAGTCGCCGATTTCGGTCAAGAGTACGTACGCGGTGTGTTTGCCGATGCCCGGGATGCTTTGTAGCAGGTCACACTGGGATTTCAGTTCAGGATGACGAGCGACAAGCTGGTCGATGGTCGCTTGTAGCTCCGCAATCTGGTCCTGCAAGAAGGACAAATGGGTTGCCACCGAGGCGCACACTTCCGAGGTGAGCCCGGCTGCCTGGAGCCGGTTCTGCTCCTGCGTACGCATGTCCTTGAGTGCCCGCAGGCATCGCATCAGAGCCCGGAATGAGCGCATTTCCGGTACAGGCGGCGTCCAAGGGCGCATGTTTTGGGTGGCTGCGAAATGGGCGATGACTTTGGCGTCGTAGCGGTCGGTTTTCACGACCCTGGCGGGCGCGACAAGGGTATTGCGCGCCAGTTGACTCTGAGCATAGGCTTTGATGCGGGCCGGGTTGACGACGCTCACGCGATGTCCCGCAGCATGCAAGTACAGCGCCAGTTCATCTCCGTAAGCGCCCGTCGCTTCCATGCAAGCATGCAACTGTGTCACCCGCCGCTTCCGCAACCAGCGCGCCAGTCTGCCGAAGCCCTGCGAGTCATTGTCAAATGTGGCCAACTGATACTGTTCCGCTTGCAACAACGCCACGTCGAATTTCGCTTTCGAGATATCTATCACGACCCTGTCGGGCGCGACAAGGGTGCCGAGTACGGATGTGGTCATGAGTGCCTCCTTGGGGTATAGTAGGTTTGCCCGCTTGAAGTGCAGGGTAGCCACTGTGACGCCGGACAGCCTTATACATGCAGGCTCAGCCCGGCCACCCGGGCGGCCTAAGATACCGTTCGTCCTCTTTCACCCAGTCCAGCCCTGCTGTCCGGGGCTGGGCAGTGCGCGGGCAAGGGAGCTAATCTGGGTGTCAGGCTCGATGCCAAAGTCACTAACAGCTTCACCTTGCCCGCTACCCTGCCACAACTCGCTTGTGCCATTATCACAACTTACGCCACTCTTGACCAATATATAAGTCACCCAGTCACGAATGAACTGGGTCGTGATGACTGGGTGACTGGGCGGCACTGTGCAGCATCGTGATCCGCGCGGGGACGGGGTGCTCCAATTGGTCAGAGCAACGAACGATGCGGCGACACACTGCGGCTCACGTTGGGGCGATGGAACCGTTGGCCCTCCATCGCCCCGTTTTCTTTAAAGTCCCAAAGCCTATCGAGCAAGTGAGAAGCTTCGCTTTTGGCCTTGCGCATCCATCGCATGAAATCCGGGTTACCATTGGAAACGCTTTCTCATGCGAGCAGCAAATGCGAAGCTTCTTTTGCTGCAACAAGTACTTTCTTCCGGCGCAAAAAAACAATCGAGATTAGAGATTGGTGAAATCAATCTCTAGGGTCATTTCGCGCCCGACCTGCGTGCGATAATCCTTATATGTATATTCATGCCATCCGCCGGATATTTTGGTCCGGCATCCTTGTGGCAATCTTACTGCTGCTACTGGCCGCGGATGCACCCCCACCAGAGGATTTTGATACTCGCTTGTCCAGTCTCGTCTCAGGACAGCACTTCGATTTCGTCAGTTGGACGTTCAAAGCTCTGGGGCAGAAGGTATCAGCAGCCGTTGCCGCAGAGCCCAACTACCTCCCCACCGATTCACAAAAGGAAATTGTGATTGAGACATTCCGGCTGCTTGAACACGCGCTGCAACTTGAACGAGAAATCGATGAAATTTTCGCTGATCCGAATGTGGGCGATCCAACTGCAGCCAGTGCGGCACAGGCTGCTGAATTGGGGAGTACACGGGCGGAGCTGGAAACTTTGCAACCGCTCGCAGAGTCAGTTTTGCAAGAGCAGATCTCGATCATTCTTAACGAGGAAGGGTTTAGCCCTCTCGGCCAAATCATTCCGCCGGTTTCGTTCCATATCACCGAGCTACCAGGGATGCTTATCGTCTCGCCACGCGACCGTATTGAACGCCTTGCCTCTGTCAGCCTCAAACCAGGCTTGACGGATGCTGACGTGGCTGCAGTGTTGGAGGAGAAAATTGCAAGCGAATTGGATGTGTCTACCTTGGTTGTCCCTTTGGGCGGGCTGGCGACTTTCCCGACGATGATTTACGAAACCCGCAACCTGAACTATGTGATCGAAGTCGGCGTGCACGAGTGGGTGCACAACTACCTCACCCTGCGTCCGCTTGGTATTCAGTATGCCGCCGGCCCGGAACTTTTCACAATGAACGAGACCACGGCCAGTATCGTGGATAAAGAAATCGGCGCACAGGTGGTTGAACGCTTCTATCTGGAACGCTACGTTCCCCCACCGCCAACGCCTGATGGCGTGACTTCGCCGCCACGCCCAACTCCGCTTCCGGACGCCACATCCGCATCAACGCCTACGCCGGACCCAGACGTTTTCGACTTTCGGGCAGAAATGCGTGAGACACGTGTGAGCGTGGATGAGCTACTTGCCGCCGGACAAATCGAAGACGCGGAAGATTATATGGAAGAGCGCCGCGAAATATTCGTCGCTAATGGCTACCACATCCGCAAATTAAATCAGGCCTATTTCTCATTCCATGGCTCATATGCCGATCAACCCGGTGCCGCGGGCGAAGATCCGGTCGGTCCTGCAGTGGTTGAACTGCGCGCTCGTAGTAACTCTTTGAAGGACTTTCTGGAAACGATAGCCTGGATGACGAGCTTTGACGAGTTGGAACAAACGCTCGCCACAGGGGAAAAGTAGAGCGCTGCGCTCAGTCGCCGCCCGGAGCTGTGCGCCAGGCTGCCCGCTGTCGCAACACCTGCCAGCTTTGAAGCAAACCCGTCGACGCTGTGTAACCAAACCCCAGCGCGAAGAGCAACAGGAAAGGCGCCAGTCCGGGCTCGCGCGACAGAGAGACAACTACTGCCACCAAGGCGTAGACAGCAAGCAACAACTCGCCGAGCGTTGTCCAATCCGAGAGCAGCATATAATCGCGTCCGAGCTGTTGTTGCTGCCCTACGGATTCGCCTTTGGGAGTCCGTAAGAACTGAGTCGGGTTACGGCCGCCTAGCGCCTCAGCCACAGCCCATGAGTTATTCAACGCAATCCCCGCACCCAGTAGCATGAGTAGCGGAAAATATGCGAAGCGCTTCCAGCCATCCGTATAAGCGCTCACTTGGGATACAGCGTACAACACAGGTGGTCCGAGTCCCGCCACGCTCAGTATACCCAGCGCAGCGCTGCCCAGCCCTTCAACCAACATGGCCGGCAAACTCGCCAAAAGCAACAGCACCATTAACGGGTGAACGAGATAGCCACCTAAATGGAACAGCGCTTGCATTTTCCGCCAGGCCGAGTTATGTGATCGCAGAACTGCCGGCCCGACTTTGCGTAAACACTGGATGGATCCCTTTACCCAGCGAAACTGCTGCCGCTTGAAAGCGAGGATTTGCAAAGGGACTTCGGCCGGGGCAACGACTTCCGATAGATAGCGGAACTGCCAGCCGCGCAGCTGCGCCCGATAGGAAAGGTCGAGGTCCTCAGCCAGAGTGTCGGCCTGCCAGCCGCCGGCATCTTCGATGCAGGCTTTCCGCCAAACCCCCGCAGAGCCATTGAAGGTGAAGAACAAGCCTGCGCGGCTACGAGCCGTCTGCTCGACCACAAAATGCCCGTCCAAAGCCATCGCTTGAACACGAGTCAACGCTGTCGCGGGCGCATTGATATGCCCCCAGCGTGCCTGTACCATCCCAATGCGGGGATTGGAGAATGCCGGTATCACCCGCCGCAGATAGTCCGGTGGAGGCATGAAATCTGCGTCAAAGACGGCGACGAATTCCCCAGCGGCACTCGGCAATGCCGCCGCCATAGCTCCGGCTTTTGCCCCTTTGCGATCTTCCCGGTGGATGTGACGGATATCCACTCCTTGCGTACGGTGGTACTCCGCCCGGGCGCGAGCAAGGCGGACGGTGTCATCCGTCGAATCGTCGAGTACTTGAATTGATAGTCGGTCGCGCGGATAATCAAGTTCGGCAACTGCGTCGATGAGACGTCGGACGACAAAACGCTCGTTAAATATGGGCAATTGCACAGTTACTGGCGGCCAATCTGTGTTCAACTCTGCTGCAGGTACACGTTTGCGTTTACTAAGGAGATACAGTGCTGTCAATAACAAAGCGTTAAAACCATACAGTGATAGTCCGACGACAGCGAAGATGTAGAGAGATTCAAAAATGGAATTAAAGTTCATCTTTTCATTTGCACCAGGCTATAAAAACAAGAACCTGCGAACGCAGGTTCTCATAGGTTGCGCCTATCTGCGGCTTATTCGATCAGTTCACTACCGGACACTTTCTGCGCGGGGCATGTCAAAGGCGACCGGGATGGGCAGATGCTCATTTAGGAACTGTTCCAGCAGGCGCAAGCCGAGTTGAAATAGGCTCAGATCACAGCGGTCGGTGCGGTGAATGACTTGCACCCAATTATCTCGTTTGGCGATGACGCCCAAGTAGATGATCCAGATGTAAGCAAGGCAAGCTGCGATCATCAACCGGGCCAGGTCGGCGATATGGCTTTTATGCAAATTGAAGCCCCGGCTTTTCTGGTCGGAGAAGAAAGTTTCAATACGAAAGCGTTTGTTATACCAGGAACAGGCTTCGGCAACCAGCTCCAGGTTGGTGACCAGATAGAGGGGCTCTTTGCAGTCGCGCTGCCACCACGCGATGGCAAGGACGGGCCCATATTCCTGCTGGGTGAAGGCGACATCCGGCACGCCGCGGTATGCACCACGGGGCACATCCAGGTCGGCGAAGGCGAACCAGTCGCCCCCTTCACATAGCTGGACATGCTTGGCCGTGCGACAGACGTAGGCCCATTCGTAGTCATTCAGAGCCGCCTGGAGGTTCGTGCCATCGAATTCACCATCCCCCAGGAAGACGACATCGCTTGCAGGGGGCACCAAAGCGTGTACTTCTGTCAACAACTGCACGTGTGTCGCTTCTGAAAAATGTCCCTTGCTCCCTTTGGTAGTGGTTACATGTTGACTGATGAGTCTGGAAAAAGTAAGTTGTTGGCCTGCCAAACAGAGGAGCGCCAAAATGATCCAGAGTGTCATCACGCATGAGTGTTCAAAGTGCAGGAGCCTCAACATTGTCAAGAATGGTACAGACTATAAAGGCGGTCAGAAGTTTCATTGTCTCGATTGCGCCGCTTATGGAATGTTGGAACCGCAAAGCCGTTCTTATCCTGAGTTCATCAGAGAATTTGTCCTACGCACCTATCGAGAGCGAGCCAGTATGCGCGGCATTGAGCGCATCTTTGGCATCGCGCGGCAGACATTAGCACGCTGGATTCTGGAGAAGGCCGGCGCTATGCCGAACCTGGCTGACACTTTAGAAACCGTAAAAACGGATGATGTGCTGGAATTGGATGAATTATGGTCATTTGTACGCACAAAAAACGATAAACGTTGGATATGGGTCGCGCTGTGTCGGCGCACGCGCCAAGTGGTGGCCTATTTTATTGGCGACCGCAGTGAAAAAGTTGTCGCGCGTTATGGAAATCCATCCCAGCATCCTACAAAGCGTGTTGCTCCTTCAGCGACTTCTGGCACGCTTACCAGAAGGTTTTACCAAACGACACTCACCAAAGTGTCGGCAAAGAAAGCGGCCAGACATCTCACGTGGAACGCTGGAACAACACCTTGCGCCAGAGACTGGCTCGCTTCGTGCGCAAAACTCTTTCTTTCTCCAAGTCCGACGTTTACCATGAAGCTGTACTCAAGTTGTATCTCCATTACTACAATACAGCGTGGTCCCCATCAGTTACCATGTAACCACTACCCTCCCTTTGACGGTGACCCACGCCACCGGCAAAGCACGTTGCTTGTAGATGACGCTCACCATCAGGGTCAGGCAACCGCGGCCCACTTCGCTGCCGTCCATTGCCAACACGAGCGTGCGGTCCTGCGCCAGACCCTGCAATAAGGGTTCAGCGAAGGGTAGAAAGAAGACTTCGTTATTAATATGCTCATTCTTGACCCAGCGGGCGTACCGTTTGACCCGGCTCTCGGGTTTGTTGCCGTCTGGCACTTTCCTGGCGATCGCCGGTAGCTGGCTACTCTGGCTGCGGACAATTCCGCTGACCATGGCAGCGAGCGTATCCAAATGGCGAGCCAAGTTGCCCTGCGGTTCTCCTGGGTACAGTTGCCGCAAGGCGCTCTTTATGGCACGATATGTACGGCGGTTGTCACTCATGGCGATACTCCCCTTGTTCTGTGGTAGAACGGAGAGTGTAGCCGAGAGGCAACCGCTAATCAATCACGGATAAAGTGTCCGGTAGTGAATCGATCAGCCCCGGTTCATAGCATGTCAATCAAATCGTATACTTGTACCCGCTGCTCACGCCCCTTGAGTTGCATTGGCTCGAGCACATTGACTGTGACCTGATCTTTTACAGTCTCGTAAGCAGTGCTACTCAGTAAAATCTGATTGGGGCCGGAATTTTCCTGTAGGCGCTTCGCTATGTTCACCGAATCACCAATGGCTGTGTAATCCACTCTCAAGTTGGTACCCACCAACCCTACCACCGCTTCGCCCACATGAATGCCAACTCCGAACTCAAGCCTGAATTCCGGTTCGAATTCAGCGTGCAGGGCATGGATTGATTCCCGCATATTGAGTGCTGCCCGCATCGCCCGCATTGCATGGTCCGGTTGGGGCAAAGGTGCATTAAACACAGCCATGACAGCATCGCCCAGGAACTTATCCAGTGTGCCTTCGTGGAGCAAAACCGCTTCTGCCGCAGCGCCGAGGTAACGGTTAAGGACGTTTAGCAGTTGAACCGGGTCTAAATATTCACTAAAGGTGCTGAAGCCGCGGATATCGGCGAATAAACAGGAGATTTGCTTCCGTTCGCCGCCCAATTCCATATCTTCAAAATTGATATGTTCGACTACGGTCGGTGAGATCATACGCTGGAAAAGTTCATATTTACTGCGCAGCTTCTTCCGCTCGGTGATGTCGTCCACAACAATGGCAACGCCTTGCGTGGTTTGCTCGGCGTCTTTCAGCGGCGTCAAGTTGAATGTCAGGTCTACGGCACCGCGTGTTGATAGTGTCTGGTTTACTTCGTAGCCAACGGTCTGCTCGTCCTTTGTTTTTGCATCCTCAATGGATTTTCGCACGGTGCCACCGAGTGGTGGCAGTACGGTATCGTAGGGGATACCCACAACGCCACTCGGTTCGAGGCCGAAAATTTCACGCGCTGCCCGGTTGCACAAGGTAATGGTGTCTTGCACATCGGTGGTGATAACGCCACTCGCAATGGACGCAAAGACATTGTCCATCAGGCTCTTCAAAGCAGTGACTTCATCCAATGTATGCTTGACACTCTCAAACAAACGCGCGTTTTCGATAGCGACAGCGGCCTGGTTGGCAAAGGCCGTCATGAGATTGCGATCACGCTCATTGAACAACCCAGTGCGAATGCGGTTGTCCGCATAGATGACACCAATGACTACTCCTTTAACTTGTAGCGGGACGCACAAGATGGAACGCAGGTTGTACGCCACAACGCTTTCCTGCTTACCAAAGCGCGGGTCTTCCTGAGCGTTGGTTGTAACCACCGATTCGCCCGTTGCGGCGACCCGGGTCACAATGGTACGGCTGATCTCAAAGTCAGTCTCTGCAAGTGTTTCCTGCTCAACGTTTCGGGCTATGCGGAAATCCATCTCACCATCAGAATCGCGCAGCATGAGGAAGCCGCGTTCTGCACCCATCAACCGGATGATGGTGTCCATCACTTCGTTCAAAACCGTTGTCAGATCGAGCGAGGAATTGATCACCTGTCCCACATCCACGAGTGCATGCAGTTGACTTAGTTCGCGTTCGTGTTCCGAAACGAGGCTTTCGGTTCTCTCCAGATTGGTCGCAAGGTGGGTAAGGCCATCAGAGACGCCTGGAGGCAACCGTAAACCAGCTTTGGAGAGAATATCGCGCTGACTCCCGAGCAATCCCTTGATGTCGGATGCCAGCTTGCGCAATTCTCCAAGCTCATTTGCAATGGAGTTGGTTTTGGACGACTGAATTGGTGAAGTCACTTGAAACTGTCCGGCCTGGGCAGGCCTACATATCAATTAATTGTAACTCGATGTTCCCCGCGAGAATTATACTGCATGAAATAATTTGGGCAAGCAATCTCAGATCAGTGCTTACTTTCAGAGCAGACCCTTGAAGAGTGCCCAAATTGACACCCCCTCAGGCTGCTGCTATTATCCGCATTCGTTGACGTAGAGGAGTGCAAAGATTCATTGTTATGTAAAGCACTTCAGCTAATTTGGTAGCTTGCGGGCGAACGCGCATTCATGTCTTTCTTCGATGAGCTTGATCGCCGCCGCCGACGCAGGTACGCAATACTGACCGAGGCGATATTATTGTCCTTGCCGTGCTATTGTGCCGGATTTGTTGCGCTCATCCTGCCGCTCGACGAAAACCGCAATGTGACTGCCACACCACTGCCGCCAACACCCACACAACTGCAACTCGTGACAAACACTCCAGGGCCAGAGCAGACAACAACAATCACTTCCACCCCGACATCCGGACCAACTGATATTTTACCCAATACACCGACTCAATTTGTGCCACCGACATTGACATTCACTCCGTCGAACACACCTACCAATACGCCAACAGACACACCTGTACCGACGAATACACCTGTGCCAACTAATACACCGATTCCCTCGGCCACGAACGTGCCGACACAGACGCCAACGAACACAGCAACTGCTACTTCATCACACACAGCCACAGTGACAAATACAGCCACAGCGTCTGACACCCCAACCATTACGGATACACCATCGGCAACCGCCACGGCAACAGATACAGCTGTGGCAACTGACACAGCAACAGCTACAGCAACCAGCACGCCGACAGACACATCCTCATCATAAAGTGACATCGTATGGAATTGGTTGAGCATCTAAAGACACTCTGCAGCACTCCGGGCCTCTCCGCCTACGAGACTCCCATCCGTGAAGTCATCGCCGCAGCCTGGAAGCCACTCGTAGATAAGCTCGACGGCGACCGCCTGGGCAGCCTGTGGGCCATTCGAAATGGCACTGCGCGCGAGCCGCGCAAACGTATTATGCTAGCGGCACACATGGACGCGATTGGTCTGATGGCGACCCGCGTACAGGCCGGCTTCATTAGCATTACCAGTATTGGTGGGATCGACGAGCGTATCCTACCAGGAACCCTGGTCGATGTGCATGCCACCGGCGGCCGTGCAAGTGCCAAAACGCTGCCGGGGGTGATCGTCAGCATCCCGCCACATCTGCAACAGGCCGCCGATCACAAGAAGGTCACGCCGCTGGACAAACTCTACGTGGATGTAGGCTTGCCGCCGAAAGACGTAAAGCGCGCTGTACAAATTGGCGACTTGATTACATTTGCGCAGCCGCCCACAGAATTGAAAGACGGGATGCTGGTAGCAAGTGCATTGGATAACCGCGCCTCAGTTGCGGCGCTGTCTGTCTGTCTCGAAGCATTACAGGGCCGTCCGCACGATTGGGATGTAGTCGCTGTCGCAACCGTTCAGGAAGAAGAAACGT
Source organism: Anaerolineales bacterium (assembly GCA_965248775.1). Classification (GTDB taxonomy): domain Bacteria; phylum Chloroflexota; class Anaerolineae; order Anaerolineales; family JBHHUI01; genus JBHHUI01. Next base: position 4,727,071 of record OZ252150.1, on the reverse strand, counting down.
ACGGCGGGGCCTACTCTTCCGCGTATGGTTTACAGCCGGACATGGCGATTGTGGTGGATGTGACATGGGCCCGGCAACCCGGACTGCCCGAATGGAAAACATTCAAGGCCGGCGATGGGCCGACAATTGGCTGGGGGCCGAACCAGCACCCAAAACTTCACAAAATGTTACGCGATCTGGCACGGGAATTGGAATTGCCCCTTCAACAGGAGTTCTCACCCCGACCGGGCGGCACAGACTCCTTCGCAATCCAGGTCAGCCGGACAGGCGTCCCCACAGCCGACCTCGGATTGCCGCTTAAGAACATGCACACACCGGTTGAGATAGTGGCGTTGCGCGATATTCAGCGAGCGGGTCGCCTCATCGCTGAATTTATCGTCCGGCTGGATGGCGAGTCACTTGACAAACTCGCGCTTGATGAGGAGGGCGATTAGAGACTAGAGAGTAGAAATTTTAATCACCATCTCTTATCTCAGATCGCAAGTAAACATGCCACAGGCGAAACGCAAAAGCCATTCCGGAACGAAGACGAAAGTTAAATCCGCCGCAAAGCGTGCCCCAAACCGCGCGAGACTGACTGTCGGCGTAGTGAAGCGTCTGCAGGAGCTATCCGAGGCTGTGGGCGTAAGCGGCGACGAAGGCGCAATTCGAAAAATTGTTCTGAACGCCATCGATGGTCATGTCGATCAGGTATCGACCGATACGATGGGCAATATCATCGCCATCAAAAAGGGACGTGGCCGCATGCATGTTATGGCTGCAGCACATATGGACGAAGTCGGCGTCATGATTGTTGCGGTATCCAGCGCTGGCCTGCTACGCTTTGCCCCCAATGGCGGCCTCGACCCGCGTGTGTTGATTGGAAAACCCATGTGGGTCGGCCGGGGAAAAATCCCAGGCGTTATCGGTGCCTCTCCAGTACATTTGCTCAACCGGAATGAAAAAAATGCGTCACCGCGCATCGAGTCGCTTCGCATCGACATCGGAGCGAGCAGCAAGGAAGCGGCCTTGCGCTATGTCCGGCCGGGCGAACGCGCGACCTTTGCCATGCCATTTGAAAAACTGGGGCACACCTTGCGCGGCAAAGCACTCGATGATCGCGTTGGTGTCGCAATTCTGATCGAATTGCTGCGCGGCAAAGCGTTGCCCTTCAAACTCACGGCGGCCTTCACTGTACAGGAAGAAGTCGGTCTGCGCGGTGCACGTGTCGCCGCTTTCGCAATCGAACCGGACGCCGCTGTAGTGCTGGAAGCTACTCCGGCAAACGATCTGCCAGCGGAGGACGATGCAGATGAGAACGTCCGCTATAACACGCGGCTTGGATTCGGGCCGGCGCTCTCATTGGCAGATGCCAGCTCGCTCCACGACCGTCGGCTGGTCGCCCATTTTGAAGCCGTTGCCCGCGATCAGAAGATACCCTTCCAATATCGGCAGCCCGGCGGCGGTGGAAACGATGCAGGCGCGATCCAGCGATCACATGAGAGCGTTCCCGCTATTGGCATCTCTGTGCCCGCCCGTTATATCCATTCACCCGCAGCGCTGGTGTCGCGTGAGGACATTGCGAACACGATCAAACTCGTGCGCGCCGGACTGGAAGCGCTGACGCCAAAAGTACTGTCTAGAAAGTAAACCGCGACTCAAAAGCTGTCGCGATGGAGAAGCAACTATGAGAGTACAGATCGAAAAGCTTGTTGAAGCCTACGGCCCATCCGGCCACGAAGACCAAATCCGAGAGATGATCCGTTCCGAAATTCGGGGCATCCCGGATTACATCACTGTGGACGGCATCGGCAATCTGATCGGGGCAATTAAAAAGAAGTCCAAATCAGGCAAAAAAGTCATGCTGATCGCACACATGGACGAGATTGGCGTCATGGTCACGCATGTGGACGAGCAAGGCTTTTGTCGGTTCATACCCCTGGGCGGCGTTTCGACGCTGAGCTGCCTGGGCAGCCGCGTGCGCTTCGCCGACGGAACGCTGGGCGTGATCGGGATCGAAAAACGCGCGAATACGAATTCCGTGCCCAAGTTTGATCAATTGTTTATCGATGTGGGGGCCACGAGCCGCGAAGATTGCCCGGTTCAGATAGGAGCCGCGGCGGGCTTTTATCGTCCGCTGGAGGAGATCGGTTCACGCCTCATTGCCAAGAGCATGGACGACCGCATCGGCTGTGTTGTATTGCTGCAGGTGATGAAGGCGTTACGGCGTACTCCGCACGAAGTTGCCTTCGTATGGAGCGTACAAGAGGAGGTAGGTACGCGCGGTGCAGGTCCGGCTGCGTATGGGTTCGACCCGGATGTGGCAATCGCGATCGATGTCACCCGCACCGGCGACACGCCCAAAGGCTGGAAGATGGATGTTTCGTTGGGCGGCGGCCCGGCGATCAAAATCCGAGATCAAGGTATGCTGGCGGACCCCCGCATTGTTCGTCATTTACGCGAAGCTGCCGAGGCGGCCAAGCTGCCCTACCAAATGGAAGTGCTCGAACGCGGAACGACCGATGCCCGCGCAGTCCAGGTGAGCCGCATCGGAGTTCCCGCCGGGGTTGTCTCGGTGCCTTGCCGACACATCCACACTCCTTCCGAAATGATCGACGAGGCTGACGTGAAAGGCGCAGTGGATTTGTTGCTCTCGTTCCTTAAGCGCCCGATCGTTTTGTAAATACCGGCTCTAGCAGTTTGTCGGAGAGACAAGTACTTTTACAACATGAATAGCCCTACAGGGCAAAATGAGCAGTTGATTGCGACAAAACAAGCGTAAAACAGTGTGCATTTCATGGAGGGCAAACCACCTTCTCTCAGCGAGTAGCAGGCGCGCCAAAGCAGCCCCGGCTAAAGCACACCCTTTGCTTGGTAGAGGGTGTGCATGCGTTTGAGGTTGAACGCTAGGCAGACCAGACACCATTCCCCGGCTGCTGCCAGCAGGCCGCGCAGAGAAAACTGGCGGAAGCCCAGGACTTCCTTGATGATACCAATGACGGGTTCCACTGTGCATTTGCGTAAACGGTAGCTGGCTTTGCCGATTTCGGTTTGTAGTTTGTAAGCCATCTTGACTTTCGGACTGGCATCTTCCGGTGGCGGAGCAGGCATTTGTTCAAAGAAGGTACGCCAGCTTTTGTGGTGAGGTTCGCGACCGGTAGCAATGTAAGGATCAATGCCAAGCTTCTCAAGTGCTGCGATGTTCGCTTTGCTGAAATATCCATAATCCAAAGCGGCAGCCTTTGGTTTGCCTACTTTTGGAGAGATGGCATCCAGGGTTGGCTCAGCTTCTTTTTTGTCATTCGGATGGTTCGAAAGTGAAGGCGCCACAATCAAGAGGCTCTCCTGCTCCACAGCAACTTGAACGTTGTAATGCTGGTCGAAGCCATTATTGGTGCTGTTTTTCATGATGCGAGAGTCCGGATCAGTGAAGTTGTACTGATCTTTGTCCCGTGGTCCCGGCTGCGGTGGTTTCGGTTTGCGACCTCGGGGTTTATGCCCAGTTTTGCGAGACTTTTCTTCCCGCTCACGCTGTTTGGCTTCGTATTCAGCCCTCTCGGCTGCATATCGTTCCTGCGCACGGGCTTCTAAGACGGCTTTGGCTTCTGCCAGATTTGCCAAACGTTTCTTGCGAATGGCAATTTCGTCTTCAATGACGAGCCCTTCCGGCAACTGGAGATCACCCTGATCAGCTTGCTCACCGAGTTCGAAGAGTTTGTTCACTTCCTGGCGCAGTTGGGTCTCTAGTTTTATCAGACGCTTGTAACTGACCGCTTTGCTCTTGGATGCATCAGCATGCACCTTGCTACCATCCAGACTGATATTACCCAACTTCAGCACCTCAGCAACTTGGGCCAGGAGCAAGATCTGCACAAATAACTCTTGGATCGCAGCCAGAAAGGTTTTGCGAAAGTTGGCAATTGTGTCGTGGTCAGGATGCAGCCCACTGGCAATATAGCGGAATGGGATACTCTCATAGGTGGCTTTCTCAATCTTACGAGAACTGAACACCCCGTTGGCATAACCATAGAAGAGCAATCCCAACAGGATCTCTGGCGCAATAGGTTGACCACCCGTCGGTGCATATTGTGCATAGATCATACCCAAATCCAACTGGGCGATAACATCCACCACAAATCGTGCCAAATGATTGGATGGCAGGGCTTCTTCCAGACTGATTGTCTGTTTGAGCATCACTTCGTAATTGGGTTTCTTGAATTTTCTAGCCATGCCCGTAGATTATCACCGATTTCGCTATCTCAGGTTGCTCTCCGACAAACTGCTAGTGAACCCCGAATCCGCGATGCGCCCAACGGATGCGGAGCAAGTCCCGGAACATGGAATATACTCCAAGCCAGAATCGCACGGTGCTCCCCGGTACATCTCGCCAACGGACTGGCAATTCGACCATCTGTAGCCCAGCGCGCTTTGCGAGGAATAAAATCTCCACATCGAACATGAAGCGGTTGACAACCGAGCGCTCATAGAGCGGCACAACAGCTGTCCGCCGATATCCTTTGAAGCCACATTGGGTATCCGAGATTTCACGCAAACCGACAAGTAAAAATTTAACCTGGTCGAAGACGGCAGTTGCAAAGCGCCTGAACAAGGCAGGGCGTTTTTCGATACGCGCATCCGGGTGCGCCCGCGAGCCGATCACTATATCAACCCCGGCGTCCAAATGTTTGAGTGCGTTTCCGATTTCCTCTACCGGAGTCGACAAGTCGGCGTCGAGAAAGATCACCCAGCGCCCTTGTGATGCCAACACGCCTGTGCGCACGGCATAGCCCTTACCCCGGTTAGGCTGATAGTTCAACAGGTGTGCACCGGCGACATTCTTAAGCGCCTGATCGACCAACTCGGCTGTACTATCACGGCTGCCATCATTTACAACGAACAACTCCCAACTCAAGTCCAGTCCACGCAGATAGTCAAGCAGCGTTGCGAGAGTTGGACCGATGCGCTGCGCCTCGTTGTAGACTGGCACCACGACAGACAAATCTAAGGTTGGATTGTCGTCCAGGCCCGCAGGAGGAGTGGCTGCGTTCACTAACGTTTCTCAGTCGCCGTTTTGTATTCGGTCGAGCAGCGCGTTGGAGATGACATGATCGAGGATTATATGACCGTCTTCCTGCTGCCCAATGTGGCCGCTGGGAATCCGAATGAGATGGTCAACCTGCCCTGCAAGACGGCCACCCTTGTCGCCCACAAACGCGATGACTTGCGCATTGAATTCGTCGTGGGCAACATCGACTGCCTTCACGATGTTGGGTGAATTGCCGCTTGTTGAGATTGCGATCAATACGTCGTTAGGGCGCATCAGGTTGCGCAGCGGTTCTGCAAATATATCTTCATAAGCCGCATCATTCCCCCACGCCGTCATCAAGGGCACATTATCCGAAAGAGCAATAGCGCGGAAACGTGACTTGCCCGGCACGATCGTCAGCTTGTTAATATCGTTCATCATGTGGGAGGCTGTCGCTGCGCTGCCTCCGTTGCCGATAATGAAAATTTGCTTGTCAGCCCGCCAGGCGACGAGCAGCGCCTCAACAACCGCACGAACATCATCCCGGGACAACCTATGAATTACTGCTTCAAGTTCGGTCAGATATTGATCAACGTAGTCCATAGACACTCCAAGTAGAATTTTCGATTCGAAACTTTGCATTCCGCATTCGTTTCATTCAGTCAATCGTGCCCAGCGGCGGCGCAACACAACCAGCACAGTTTGAACGAGGATTTGCAAATCGAGCCAGACAGTCCAGTTCCGAATGTAATACAACACAGCTCGCATTTCCTCTTCCAATGAAGCAACCGGCACTACGGCCCAAGGTCCGGTCACGCCGGGTCGCATGGTAGCCAGTGCCGGCAGCCAGCGCCGAAATGTGTTCTGGTCGCTCTCACGCACAAGTCGTGGCCCCACCAGGCTCATGCGACCGAAAGGAATCAGGAACAATAAAGGTAAGCGCGTAAGGCCGCTCTGAGCAAGCAGGCGCCCGAGGGCTTTTCCTTCATCCGCAGAGAAGACCGCGGCTCGAAAACGCCTGCCCCCCATTCCGATAACATACAGACGTTCCAGAACATTCTCTTGGCGGGCGAAAAACAAAACGATCGCTATGAGTGCTATAAGAGGCAAACTGAGCAGCAGTGCCAGCAGCCCGAGGCCATAATCAACGGATGCTTTAAGCATCCAATCGAGACCGGAAATGCGCACACGATCCAGAATAAAGAGCGGCACAAAATTCCGATGCGCCACGCGCGGAGTATTGGCGAGCAGATCGTAGTAACCTGGAGAGAGTCGAATCCGCAGTCCATCGGATTGGGAGGCATGTTCGAGCAACTCATAGAACGTCTCCCATGCCACCGCGCCCGGCACAACCACGACTTCTTTGACGCCATTTTCAAAAGCCACTTCGTTAAGGCTGCTCGGATGTCCAATTACATACAGCCCATCTTCCACATGTGTACCCAATGGCAGAAAGTCGTCAACGAACCCAATCACATCCACCCCGGATGAGGCCACCGATTGAAATTGCCGTGCGATAGTACGGCCTTGCTCATCTGCTCCCACGATGAGGGCGCGTGTAATCAAGTGACCAGAGCGGCGTAAGGCACGCACAACCCGGCGCATCAGAAAACGGCCAAGGCCAACAGTGACAATCGTCGCAACCCAACCGGCAAGGAGCCAAGCAAGTTCCAACTCCGATGAACGCAGCACTGTGTTGAACACGATCAATCCCATAATGCCGTAGGTGCAACCCGTCGCAACTGTGGCATATTCTTGTGAGTCTTCCAGAACCGTCTCTAGATCATATAAACGTAGCCCGGCAAAGACCAACAAGTACAGAGGCAGTGCCAGTTGGATTGTAACAACATATTCGGAAGCATTCGCACCGAGGGAGGCAATAGAGAAAAGCGCGATCAAGAGACCGCCGGCAATCCCGGCAGCGTCGGCAAAGATCAATGCCGAGAATAAAAGATACTGGCCGCGGCGACTCACCGATCTTGTTCCTGTAGGCGCAAGCCTGCATTGAGTAATACACGCGCGCCTCCATTCTCGAAGTTGTAATTCATGCGTTGCAGGCCAAGCTCTTCCATTGCTGCAGTAACGGCCTCCTGGCGACCGTCCTCACAATAGATCATCATGAATCCGCCACCGCCAGCGCCCGCCAACTTGCCACCCATTGCACCCGCCGACTGGGCTGTGGCGTAGAGTTCGTCCACGCGTGGATTGCTGATCCCGCTGGCGAATCTCTTCTTGTGCTCCCAGCCCTCGTGTAACAAATTCCCGAACAATTCCAGATCGCCGGCTTCCAGACAGGCACGCATCCGGTCTGCCATCTCGCGCACTGCGTGGAGAGCGTCCAATGTAGACGAACCTTTCTTCTTCGTGTTGTCACTCTGGCGGGCCAAAATTTTTGTCGAGTCGCGCGCCTGACCGGTAAAGAACAGCAGTAAACGGCGTTGCAAATTCTCAACAAATCCGGCCGGCATTTTGATGCGTTCAGCCCGCTTGCCTTCAGCAGAAAATTCAAACCAGTTAAATCCACCATACGAGGCGGCGAACTGATCTTGAAAGCCAATTGGCATTCCCAATTTGCCGATCTCAATCTGGCAAGCCAACTCAGCAATGGCTTGTTTATCGAGAGTTTCGCCACATGCCACGCTGACCGCTTTAATGCAGGCGACCGATACCGTCGAGGACGAGCCAAGACCCGTGCCGGGTGGCACCTCGGAAGCCAGAAACATTGAAATGCCCCGATGAATGCCAAACTCGTGCAGGATCGCTTTTGGCAAGTTGAGTTCGCCTTCCCAAAAGGTTACTTCCCCACCGGTGTGTCGGAAAAATGTCCGGTAATCTGAAGACAGAATTTGGAGATCGGGGCTGGGACGCACCGTCATCACGACATAAACATACTTGTCGATCGTCGTGCTGACGACTGCGCCTCCGTAAGTATCGGCGTAGGCCGGCAGATCAGTGCCACCACCCCCGAAGGAAATACGTACCGGTGCGCGAGCAATTAACATCTCAACCTAGCTTCCGCCGCGCAGCGTCCCAACTGCTTGCATATATTCCCGCGCTTGCGAGGCGTAATCTTCAAACCCCGCTTGTTCCGTAGTCCAGTCCAGGTATTCACGCGCACTCTGCTCAACAGACCCTTGCGGCTGCCAGCCAAGAGACTGCAATTTACTGATATCGGACAGGATGTGGCGTGTGTCGCCAAAGCGATATTCCCCGATTGAAGCGGGGGTCAACGCAGGTTTCCCGGCAGCTTGTGCCATCACCCTTGCAAACTCGTTTACGGTGACCAGTCGACCACCACCGACGTTTAACGCCTGGTAATCGGCACGTGAATCCTGCAGCACGAGTAAGTTTGCCTCTGCCACATCACCCACATAGACATAGTCACGCACCTGCTGGCCATCTTCGTAGGCCGTCGGATGTTGCCCGCCCAGCACCTGCATAGCAAAAATCCGGAGGACACCAGAATAGGCATTGCGGAAGGATTGCCGCGCGCCCTGCACAATCGAGTAACGCATTGCAACACTCGGGATTTCATAACGCCGCCCAAGCACCAGCGCGATCATCTCTTCGCTGTACTTGCTCATCGAATAGGAGTTGTGCGGCGTGACCCGGCTCTCATCGGTAGGCAACCATTGCATTCCCTGTCCACAAACCGGACAATGCGGCTCCCAATCTTGTTGATCGAGTTGCGCCGTTGGACGTGGCAACGGATACTGCACGCCATCCGCAAGGCATTCGTATTTACCTTCTCCGTAGGCTGCTTGCGAGGAGGCAACCACGATTTTCTGGATTGTCAATTTTTGCTCCACAATAACTTCATAGAGCAGCGCTGTGCCCACGACATTGACATGAAAAAACTTGGAAAAATCAGGCAAATAATCCTGATAGGCTGCGAGATGAAAAACAGCATCAACTCCATTCAGCGCTCGCTCCCAAATTGACTTGTCGCGCACATCCCCGAGAAGAAACTCGGCCTCCGGCGGGAAGTAATCGGGAAGCTCTCCATTCAAATGAACCGGGGGTGTGAGTAGATCGAGCACCCGAATCTGATAACCGTGTTTCAGAAGCAAGTCGACTGTGTGAGAACCAATGAATCCGGCACCGCCGGTTACAAGTATTCGTTTCATTCGATTGTTATAATCTCTTGGTGATATTCAAATGACCAATCCAACATCAAATTCATTCCGACCGGCTATTTTCCTTGATCGGGATGGTGTGATTAATGAAAATAGACCAAACTATGTGCTCCGCTGGGAGCATATCCGCCTGATCCCAAGCGCGCTCGCTGCCCTGGCAGCGCTTGCCCAAAGTGAATACGCAATTGTAATCGTTACGAACCAATCCGGCGTTGGGCGCGGCGTCTTCTCACGCGCACAGGCAAACGACCTGAACCAGCGTCTGGTTGCCCTCATTGTGGAAAATCATGGCCGCATTGACGCTGTGAAGCTTTGCCCCCACCGGCCCGACGAATGCTGTGTCTGTCGCAAACCACAGCCGGGCCTGTTGCTGCAGGCAGCCCAGGAACTCCGACTTGATCTAAATCGTTCATGGATGGTCGGTGACGCTGTTACGGACATACAAGCTGGGCTGGCTGCCGGAGTGAGACCGATCCTCTTGCGCACAGGACGGGGAATTGCTCAAGCAGAATTGCTCAAAAGTCACGAGCTTGATGACATTCTGGTATTGGATGATTTAGCCGATGCAGCCGACTACATTCTAGCGCCGTAATCGTCTCCTATGCGACGCAGTTTCATGCGGCCCATCAGATGCGTCGCCTTACGATAGGTCGCCGACCAAATCCGAATCAATGTGACAGAGGCAAATACAGCTAGTGCATAATCAAGGGACATAATTGTCATTGGTTATCCAAGGAAGCATAGGTTGCTCAAAAACCGCACAGACCCATTCAGCCAGTTCCTGTGCGGGGAGTATTTTGCCAGGTGCGATAACCTTCCTTTTAGCATGGATCCAGCGGGGCTCAATTGGATTAAGCCATGGGCTTTTCTTGGGCAACAAACAAGCCAATAGTCGGGTTCCTTCGCCCGCTTGTTTGACTTGTTTATTGTGCCCGTGCAACCAGGTACGAACCCGTTTGCTTTTATGCCAAGAAGCGTGATCCCAAAACATGACTAGAACACGAATACCTTGTTGTGCTGTTTTTTCGAGCACCCAATCCATAAACTGTATCGTTGGGTCACTCTTGGGGTTGCCTTTTACAAAACGTAGCCAGACTTCTTCTTGATCGCTCCAGCGCAAGTCTACTCCATAACAAGCAAACGCCTGCGGGTCCGGGTCGTCTTTCTGATGCGTTTGTTCTTCCAATCTCAATGGGTCTGATGCGGTCCAACTGTGCAAGTTAGGATGGGTCAGGCGGCTCCACCAGACTTCATCCTGGAAGCCAACGGCCCAGTTTTGCCGTCTTTTTGCTTCCTGTATCAACTGCTTTTGTCGTTTTTTTTATGCTCGTAGTGTCGATCGGGGCTAGATAACCAGTATTTGGCTCGTTTCCAGCGGATCCCGAGACCTTTGAGTGTTTGTCTGACCGCTTCACCACTGACTTGTTTTTCAGTCAACCCTTCTGCAAAACTAACTTCTGCCAGCAAGGCGGTTGTCCACAAACTGCTTGGTTTGTCAAAGTCGCGCGGACTACGGTGAATTAGCTCCAGCAACTTTTTTGCGTTCTCTTGCGAAAATGCGCGCTGGATAGTGTGCGGTCGCCGCGACCCCTTTTTGAGTACAGCGATCCCTTTTTTGTTGAAGGCCTTGATCACTAGGCGCACGGTTTCACGATGATAGCCCACTCTTTGCGCTATCTTGTCAATCGACACCCCCTCGGCACTGAAAAAGATCATCTGGCTTCTGCGTAACACAAAACTGTCTTGCGAACGCAACCCAACCTCAATTTCTTCACGCTCATCTTCCTCTAGTTCTCGTACATATAGCTTCGCTCTCATCGTTGCTTTTATACCACGTTTGCAAGTATCTTGTTTTGAAATGCACTAGGTAGGGATCAATAGCTGTAACACGATAGCGAATTTCTGGCACTTTGATTGCATTCAATGCCATAAAAGCGAACAGCCACATAATGAAAAAGAGTGCCGCCTCTCTACCCTTTCTGTTATAGGCAATTCCTAGGCCGATAATACCTAAAATCAACACAGGCAAATACGCGCCAATGGCGACAATCCGCACCGGGAGGGAATAGACTTCGGCTGAAATGAACGGACTCCACAGGTGTAAAAACGAGGCCAGCCATGCAGAAGCGCAGTCCTGCGGATGTACCCTACAATGGCCAAGCACCAAATTACGAGAATAATCTTCAAGCGCTGCATCGCCCAAATAAGCAAACGGATTGGCAGCCCCATATTCGTCGTACTGCTCTGGCAGCGCTGGGCCGGTATACGAGAGCTCATAACCTCGCATGACATAGTAACCAGCAATATTCGAGAAGCCATTGGCCGAGATAGGATTGAATCGTCCAAATACTGTCGCGTTGCGCACCATCCATGGAACAATGGTTAGAGCGGCAATGAGCACTACGCCCCCCCCTACTCTAACAACGTGGCGGCGTGAAACAAGAGCTAGCCAGGCGAGCCAGACTATGGGAAGCACCAGTCCAGTTGGCCGGCATAATATTGTTAGTCCGAGAACAACCCCTGTCGCTAGAACTACCCTCCAGGGACTTCCATCCGCCGATCGAAGCTTAAAACACAGGTATATACCCAGCGCAGCAAGAAACGAGAAGAGCGTCTCAGTTTGTAGTTCTGCTGTGTAAAACAGGAGGAAGGGATTTGTCGCTACCAAAAACTCCGCAAGTTGTGAAACAGGGAGACCAAATAGAAGCCGGGCAATTGCACCAACCATGAAGACTGTTCCAGTGCCGATGACGACTTGAAACAACCGCATTGCCAGATAGTTGTCTGCTCCTGCCAGTCGATATGTTGCCGCCAAGACGATCGGATACAGCGGAGGTACTTCTGCACTTGGGATACCATTGAATGAATACTGTTGCTGTTCAAGAATCGAGTGTGCCAAGTGATCATAGAGCACAACCCCAGTACAGCCCCCACAGCGCGGGGTGAGGAGTGCATCGACGGGGACAGTTAGTACAGCAACAAGACGAAGGACTGCCGCCAATCCGAGAATTACCAGACTCAAGCGCGTCGGCATATGCATCGCGTGCAATAAGTTCGGCGCCATGATATTGCTTAGGTGCTCTCGGCAGACTTCGCCATCGGATTGTAATGTAAAGAGAACCAACACCAGAAATCCTCTAACCCCTCTGCAACACCTACCTCAGGCTTATATCCGAAGTGATCCCGCGCTTTCGTGATGTCCGCGAAGGTAAGTATTGGCTCCGTCGCCGGAACAGGTACAGCGCGCAAATTCGCTTTCGCGCCAGATATTTCTTCCAAGCATGCAATGAAATCTGCCAGAAGGACCGGAGCACCCCGTCCCAGGTTGTAAATTTCGAATTTCGTGGAATGTTCGAGTAGCGCCGAAATGCCCCGCACAATATCACCCACATAGGTCCAGTCTCGTTTTAGTTCGCCGTTGTCAAACAGCGAAACCTGATCACCATGGAGCATGCTTCTACAAAGCATGAACGGCATCATATCCGGGCGGCCGCGCGGCCCGTAGACCGTGAATAGACGTGCAACAGAAACATTCAGCCCATGCAAGTGGCTGTAGGAATGGCCGAGTACCTCCATCGCCCGCTTGGTGGCAGGATAGGGTGCTAATGGTCTGTCGGCAGTATCGGTCTCAATAAATGGGATTTGATCGGTCGTTCCATAGACAGAGGAGGTGGACACGAGCACAATCTGCTGCACATTCGCCACGCGAGCAGCCTCCAAAATATTGACGCTACCACCTACGTTCACATCGACATAGTCCCCTGCGCGCGTCACAGAAGCACGCACCCCGGCGAGCGCTGCAAGATGGACGATGCGATCGACGTCTGATCTGACGACCAACTCAGAAATTTTTTCGGCGGAGCGAATATCCTGTTCTACCAACGTGAAGCGCTCTTCTTGAAGCAGGCCGGAAACATTGCGCCGCTTGAACGCAGGATCGTAATAAGGGTCAAAGTTGTCAACCCCAATGACGGTTTCCCCGCTTGCTACGAGATGTTCACATAGATGGCTACCGATGAAACCGGCTGCGCCAGTTACGAGGACTGCCCCCATCAGCGTGTCACTTCGACGCTATACAAAACGACATGATCCCGGATCGTCGTGCCGTCGCCGTTTGTTACCGGCAATCGAGTCCCATCAACCCGTGAATAGAGAAGGGTCCAGATCTCATAGTGTCCGGGAGGCAGGTCATCGGGCAACTCGAACGCTACATTGTGACGGATGACATCACCAGAATTCCATAGGCGCGTCGGCCAAAAACCGCCGAGCGGGACACTATCATCCTGCAAAGCCAGTGTACCCTGCGGTGTGATGAGAAATGTTCCAATGATGTAATCATCTTCGATATCAGTAAGTGCACGCCACTGCGTTGAGACATTGAGCACATCTCCCGGTCGGACCAGGCCAGCGGGCGGATTTGGATCGAAGCCATTAAGAGCAATAATCTCACCAAACTTAAAATCGATATTGAACTCTGAGGCTTCGTCTCGCGCTGGCGCTTCCATCCCGGAAAATTGGATGACGCGCACATTGTCAGAATAATGATGTTCGCGCACGCGATGGAACTTGGAATTCATCCACCACTCGAGTGGCCGGACATAATTGGGATGAAAAGGTCCTGCCTCCATTAATAAATAGGAAGTTCGTTGTTGCCGGGCAAAGTAATCGACACGGCTCCAGGCCTCAGTGTTAACCAGTTCGAAAGGATCTGTAGCAGGTGGTGGCGCCGCGTCCCCCTCGGGAAGCAGTTCATTGGGATTCAGCTCCAGGGTATACCAGACGATATCCCCTTTGTAGTAATTCATCATGAAGTTGAAATAGGCACGATTGTTTAGGAAGATAACAGCGTCTTGTTTACCAAGGTCCTGGAAGAATCCCCGCATGGCCTGCAAGGCCTCGTTATCCCCAAGGAAGCGTTGATCGCGATAGATGCGCCGGAGCCCAAACCAAGTTCCGACTGCAAGTACAACTATAGCGATTGAGGTCACAATAAATTGAGTCAAGCTGTCGGCTTCCTTGCGCAAATATCTCGCAAGCAAGAGGAACGCGAGAACAGCGATTCCTGCGAATACAATTGCAATTGCCCAATCCGCACCCGCTACCGGTGCTTGTACCCATGCAAAATCTGCGGCCCCAGAAAATAGCATCCGCCAATGGCCGAGTATCGCCGAGTAAAACGGTGTCCACAGAGCAACAGTCCAGGCTGCGCCGGGAATACCGGTCTCCGCCAATACTTCATAATAGTCAAGCGGATTAACAAAGACTGCCCCGACTTGAACCAGTAAGCCACCAAATGCAAGCAGGCCCACAGTGGTACGCCAGAGCCACCTGCGTGGGCCATGCATTGCGCGATCGATTGCTGGTGCGACTCCCACCATCAGGAACGGAGTCAAAGGCACCATATAGCGCGGCCCCCAATTTGTCCCGCCAAACCAAATATCGCCTCGCACAAGCGCGTAGATGACAACGAAAACCGCCATGAGCAGTAGCGGCAAGATCATGTCGAAGCGACGGCGGCGCGTGAGCCAGGGCGCGATCAGAGCGAGCAAAACGATGGGCGAGTGCAGGAAAATGCTTTTCCCAGGGCTGAATAAAAATCCGAGAATCCCGGCACCTGCAATGTTCAGATTACCGAACGCTTGACCCGCGGCGCCTAAGGGGTCAAAACGAGAAGTTGCACCGCCAATCACATCCGTATAGAAGAACAAACCTGCAAATGCCAGACCCGACAACAATGCAAGCGAAATCGCGATGCGCAGCCAGTCGCCGCGTTCCCACTTTAGCCAGCGAGAATCGACAAATGGAATAAGTAACAATATCGGTGCGCCGACAGCACCTGACTCCTTCGCAAATACACTAAGCACGCCGACTGCCAGGGCGACTAGCAGCCAACGGTGCGGCCAGCGACGGCGGGTAACCAAAGATTGGCGCCAGCGTAGCAATCCATAGGCGGCCAGAAACAATGTAAAGGTGCCGAGTGGCTCGCGGAAATAATTTTCACTGTACGGCCAGGCGATCGTTGTCAGGCCGAACAAGAGCGCAATACGCACAGCAACCGGGCGCGAGAAGTCCAATCGCCGAACATACAACAACAATAAAGCTGCCGTTGCTGCGGTAACGATCAGATTGAAGTGCAATGTGACATGCACATTTCCGACACCGTCAATTTGGTCGGCAATCCAGAACAACGGTGCGCTTAGAACTGGCTGGGCGGGTTCAACCTGAGAGTGGCCGGGCCAATCCAAATCGGCCGTCTCATTGCGCAAAATGCTTGCCCTGCGCGCCAGGCTTTCCGTTGCATCAAAGAGAAATAACTCATCAGTTGAAATGAACGAAAAGGAGGCGGTAAACCAATATACTGCGTATAACAACACGAATACCAGCACAACTGACACCCTGTCCGCAGGGACAAAGTTTGTGACGGCTTGTGCTATCACGGTGGGTACAGGCTCACGACCTGCTGGCGCATCGGACAATGATCCGAGCCCTTCGACCGTCGGACCGGAAACGATCTCAGCCATTGGCGACGCCAGCGAGCACCGGTAACGGGCCGCGAGAGTGTACTCGCTCTAACCAGATTTCTTTAACAGAGGCTGCAATTTCGGCGCTGTCTTCGAGGCTGCCGACATTCTTCCATGGCCCGTAGACACCAGCTGGCGCAACCGCATGCGTTATGAGCATGTCAAGATTGTCTGCTTGAAGCTCCTCAAGCGCTTTTCTTGGATCGGGATGGACGAGCACTCGCGGTCTGCGAGAGCGCCGCATGACACGTGCAAGCTCAGAGATAGAGAGGGTGGGAATTACATTCTCAGCAAGCGCACCGCCCAAAATAACCAGGTCAGCGGACTTTATTGCATCGATGGCTGCATCAGAGGCCACATTGGTCTGATTGACGAGTAAGCGTCCGCGCATCCGAAATGCGCTATTTGCAAGCTCGGATAGCTCTGCCAGACGTTCCCCCGCATGCAAGATATCTGCTGGCAGGAAATTTCTTACTGCACCCGGACGAGCAGCGAGTGCAAGAACAATCTCTCGAAATTGGGAGGGAACGCTCTCCCGCTGCCCAGATTGTTCAGTCGCAGGCGGCGTGAAGATGACAGACACATTGGCTGCAATGGAAGCAGCAGCTCTTACAATGGGAACAGTTCCTATCCCCCCCGCAATGACTGCCACGTGCATGTCGGGATGGAGTATAGTCCTGTCCGGAACGGTGAGCAGTTGCTCCATCACATACAGCAGCATAATTCCAAGTAGCGCAACACCAACAGTCATGAGCCAGACAAGCTCTCGCGAGGGAGTCAGAGTCACGAGTACCGCTATCAATCCAAGTCCGGCAGTGACACCATAGAGCGCCACGACAACACGACGATGACTTAGTCCCAGGCGAGCAAGTCGATGAGATACATGATCCGTGCCTCCCTGCCACCAGGGACGGCCACGACGTTGGCGAGAGATCAAAACCAGCATGGTGTCGAAAATGGGGAGACCCAGAACGATGATTGGCACCATCCAGGACTGCGCCAGCGGTAGAGTTGGAAAGGTGAGTTTGATGCCAAGCACGGCCAGCGCAAACCCTAAAAGCATTGAACCTGTATCGCCCATAAAGGTCACAGCGGGCTGGAAGTTGTAAAAGAGAAAGCCCAGACAAGCACCCAGTAAGGCGGCTCCCAGACTGGCAACCAGAATTTGACCGTTTAGGATAGCGAGCAGCAAAAACGAACCGGAGGCGACGGCGGCAACTCCAGCAGCCAGCCCGTCCATATTGTCCATCAAGTTCAGTGCATTGACGATACCCACAATCCACATGACCGTGAGAAGGACATTCAACCACTGATTACCGAATATCTGAGTCTGGACACCACCGAAAACGAGCACGAGCGCAGCCGCTGTCTGCCCAATGAGCTTGCCACGTGGCCCGAGGCCATAACGATCATCGATGAGTCCAACCACGGAGATCAAGGTGCCGCCGATGACAATCGAAAACAACTCGGTAAATTCACGGCCATTGCCAAAAATCAGAAGGCTAACGACGAAGGCAGCCCAAATGGCAACGCCGCCCATTACCGGGATCGGTGCCAGGTGAGGTTTTCGCGGACTGGGACTATCTATGAATCCCACTTTGCGGGCAACCACCAGGGTGAGCGGCGTGCCTACGAAAGCAATTAGGCCTGCGGCAATCGTGGTTATTAAATAACGACCGAGAAAGTCCAGATCCATATCAATTACAAGGCACGCACATTATCAGGTGGTCACCTTCTGTTTCCACGCTTCCGGCAACAATAATTCATAGAGGGCTGCAACCCGAACAAGTAGACCTTCCAGGCTATAACGTACCTGTGCTTCCCGCTGGGCAGCTGCGCGAACTTCTGCGCCATTTTCAAGCGCATATTCGATGGCTGCTGCCATTGCAGCTGCATCTCCGGACGGGACAAGATAACCTGTTGCACGCTCCTCAATCATATCAGGGACACCGCCGACTGCAGTTGCAACCACCGGTACGCCAGCTGCCATGGCTTCAATGGCAGCGACCGGCGTGCCTTCGTTCAACGATGAATTCACGAGCACGTCCAGGTCAGCGTAGATTCGCCCCAGATCGCGTTGCCAACCCATGAAGTGAACTCTGTCAGCTAACCCCTTCTCTAAGGCAGCTTGAAGCAACTGTTCGGACAATTCACCATCGCCAACGATAATGAATTGTCCTGAAAATCCATTCTTGACCATTCTGTGGGCAGCTTCGAGAAAAAGCTGGTGATTTTTGATTGGAACCAAACGACCAACAATTCCAATAAGTTGGTCAGTAGCATTCAAGCCTAGCACTGCACGCAATTCGCCCCGGCGCTTACCGCACTCAAGAAAGGGTTGCAGATTAAGGCCAAGCGGAATGATATGAATCTCGTCTGCGGCAGAGATTTCGTAATGTAATAAATCTCGCTTCAGTCGCTCGCTGATGGTCACAATACCTGTCGTTACCCGCGCTAAAAGGCGCTCGAGCAGCACTGCAATTTTCGAACCAAAGGTACTCCAATATCCGTGAAAGGTGTGGCCATGGAATGTGTGCAAAACCACCGGTATGCGAACGTACCAGGCCGCCAGACGTCCCAATGCCCCGGCCTTGAATGTGTGCGTATGGACGATTTGTGGTTTCCAGGAACGCATCAGGCGAATAAGATCGATCTGGGCAATTAGATCGGACCAGGGACGAATTTCACGGCGTAGATGGTGCAGAGTGTGCACTGGTACTCCAGCATCGGCAGCAAGATAACTCATATCCCCTTCAGTGGCTTCCCGTTTACCTGTAACGAGCAGCGTATCGTACCGTTCCGGGTCCAGACCAGCTGCTAGATCGACCACATGACTAGCCGGACCACCGATATTAAGACGAGCTATGATCCACATCACGCGAATTCGATCCATCAGCCGTCAATGAATAGGAGAAATTAGCTTCTGTCGCAGGCTGCGGAAGTTGTAGCTTTCACTGTTGAAGAAAATGTGTAGTTGACCGCTGCTATCTGTCATTGGCTGGAGCATGGCAGTCATGCGCTGCAAGGCTTCTCGACTGGACTGTTGAAAATTATGTTGATTACTACAGATCCCGCACATGCTGGGCCGGCCCGTTGCTAGCAGGCCTTCATCCGGCTGTGACCTTTATGGGCAACGCAGTTTCCTGCAATTGATCTCGATACCAGGCAACAGCCTTGCTGAGGCCATCAACGAAGTTAATTTGGGGTTGGAATTCGAGAACGCTATGCGCTTTCGCTACATCTGCATGAGAATGGCGGATATCGCCCGGGCGAGTCGCTGCATACTCTGCAGAAAGTTCGCTGCGGATGAGTTCCTGTAATGCCTCGACCAATTGGTTGAGTGAGTTCGCCTGCCCCATCGCGATATTGAATATCTGTCCGGGCGCATTGGGGTGTTCCAGGGCATGCAGATTGGCAGCGACGATATTTCCAACGAAAGTGAAGTCACGTGTTTGTTCACCATCTCCGAAAATTGTTGGCGAGCGGCCTTCCAGGAGAGCAGTAATAAAGCGCGGAACGACTGCAGCGTACTCGGACTGGGGGTCCTGGCGTGCTCCGAACACATTGAAATAGCGCAGGGCTGTCACCTCAAAACCGTACACAGTATGGAAAGCCATGCAATACTGTTCGGCAGCAAGCTTGCTTACGCCATATGGCGAAAGCGGTGCCGGGAGCATATCCTCTCGTTTGGCCATGTTTTCCATCGCTTCGCCATAAATTGAAGAAGACGATGCAAAGGTCATGCGTTTAACTTTTTCATCACGCGCGGCGACGAGCACATTGAGAGTAGCCACAACACCGGCCCGATTGTTCATAAGCGGATCGTCAACAGATCGCGGCACACTCGGGATCGCAGCCTGGTGAAGCACGTAATCAACACCACGAACTGCATGGCGAGCAAAGTCCAGCTCGGCGAGATCGCCCTCCAATATTTCTACATCGTCAGCATAGGACGAAATGTTTTCTCGGCGACCGGTTGAGAAATTGTCAGCTACTCGGACAACAGCGCCCCGCCTAACCAGTTCCTCCACCATATTCGAGCCGATGAAGCCGGCTCCACCTGTTACTAAGTATCGTGTCATCTAAATCCGAAATCCCTTATTCAATATTGTCGCTTGTGCGGTCTTCAAAATTACGTCTTTAATCTTTTTTTTACCGCAAGCTGGTTATATATCGTTTCAATCGCTTGGACCATCTTCGAGACGGAAAATTCTTGTTCCAACCGCCTGCGCCCGTGCGTACCCATCCACGTGCGCACGGCAGGAGAGGCGAGCAATTTGATCAGCGCCCTCGCTAGGGCCTCTTCGGCACCTGGCCTCACGAGTAGGCCGGATTCATTATCCGCGACGATCTCTGGAATAGCACCCACTTTACTGGCAACAATGGGTAGCGAGGCTGCCATTGCTTCTAAAAGTACGAGGCCGAAGCCCTCCCACAGTGAAGGCAGTACGAAAATGTCCGCGCCGCCCAGCAGCCTGGCAGTGTCTGTGCGCCAACCAGCGAAACATACATTGGCTTGCAAGCCAAGATCACGAACGATCTGCTCCAGATCGGCGCGAATTGTACCATCACCCAACAGCACCAGACGCACAGCAGGTACCTCCTCGCGTACGAGTGCAAGTGCCCGCAATAAGTGAATATGTCCCTTTTGCGGAACCAGCCGTGCAACGCAAATAAGAACGGGGCCGGGCTCAAGATTGAACTCCCCGTGCAAGTCTGCACGCAAGTCTACGGTTGCTGCAGTCGGAAGATCGAGACCATAGTGGACAGTTCTAATTTTGTCCGGGTCAATCCTTTCCAGCTCCTCCGAAAATCGACGCATATGCTTAGAAATGGCAACAAATTGGTGAAAAATGCGGTTATTCAACCGGATCAAATATGCTGTTATTCCCGCGCTACGAAAGGGGTCGTCATTGTGCCGCGAGGATACTAGCAGCGGAACTCTCGCCAGCCAGCCCGCTACCCCACCGTGGAAATCAGCATGTACAAGATGGGAATGCAGGATATCTGGCTTGCGGTGTCGGAATATTCGCCATAATCGCACAATAAGACCAAGGTCAAAATCTGCGTGTATAGGAACTTGTTGCGCCTGAACACCCTTGCGCTGCAACTCGCCTACAAACTCGTCGATGGAGAGCCCGGGCTCAACCAAAATTACGACTTCAACTTGAAATTTCTCGGGATCAAGCTCCGGCAGAAGTGTAAGCAGATGGTTCTCTGCACCTGCAATACCAGTTGCTTTGAGAATATGTAGTACCCGCAGGGGCATTAGAAGCTCAGGTAAATTATTTGACTTACTGAAAGAAATGGAGTTGGAGGAAAATCATGACTCCGCTGTTGCTTCGCCAGATGATTCCCGCTCTAGTTCTTCAACACGCGCCTGCAGTATTCCCAGGCGCTGTGCCGTAATACGATTCTGACGTGTAAGGGAAGTGATCACCGTCGAAAGATAGAGCAAGATCATTAACAAGGCTCCAATTCCGGCTAAGAAAAGCAGAGAAGGAGTATAACTGAAGCCCATAAATAAAGCCAGACGGTCAAGCGTAGACCGCAGCGCGGCAAGCGATACGACGACGATCGCGGCCGCCAGCCAGAGCAGCGAGTAGCGTTCGGCCAATGCGCGGCGACGAACCAACTCGATCACGAGCACGAGCAGGGCCAGCGCCCCGAGCAGAACGATTAGAGTCAATCGTATTGAGAGCATTTCACACTTCCTATAACGTCGGCCGCCGGCGAAGTTGCCAGACAGCTATCGCCAGCATGACTTTGACCATGTAATAGGTGGACCAAAAGGGTGTTATAGAACTTTGCCCCCCATAACGGGGATTCATTGTGACGGGCACTTCCAGCACCCGCAATCCGACTTTCCGAAAGAGCACGAGGGATTCCGGCTCAGGATAATCGGCTGGATACATTTCGGCGCACAGCTCAATTCCACGGCGATTGGTTACACGGAAGCCGGAGGTTGTATCGGTAAAGCGTTGTTTAACCAGAGCCGAAATGTACTTTGCGAGTATGTAAATACCAAGCCGCCGGATCACAGGCGTAAGATAGCCGCGATCCTCAATGTAGCGAGAACCAATCACAATATCTGCTGTACCCGAATGTACCAGGGCTAAGAGCGCTCCCACTTCGTGTGGATCGTGCTGGCCATCGCCATCTATCTGCACGGCTATATCGTAACTATTCTCAACCGCAAAAATAAAGCCGGTCTGGACAGCCGCGCCGATTCCGAGGTTATACGGCAGCGTTACCACCCGTGCCCCGGCCTGCTCCCCAACCTTTCGCGTGGCGTCGTACGAGCCATCATTGATCACAAGCACATCGGCCTGCGGCAAGGCAGCATGCACGTTGGTGATGACATGCGACAGGCTTTCTTGTTCGTTGTAAGCGGGGATGATTACGAGCACCCGCGACTCAGAGGACTTGGACATATATCAGGGAGACTGCACGCGATCGCGGCGCGCAATTCTATCACCTTTACCCGCCTGACGGCCCGCTGGAGGGGGTTGGGCTGCCGCCCGGCTAAGTTGACCGGGAAATCGCGCGGCGGCCACTCTACAGAAGCTCTACGCTATCTACACGGGTGTAAAAGGGGGCGCCGCGGCCCAAATCATTCGGGGTGCAGTGTCACGGCCTCCTACACGAGCTTGAGTCCGCGTGCCAGCATGTGCTCGATAACGGGCCGCATGTCGGGTATGACTGGGTGGCGCAGCAGCCGGCGCGGATTGCGCGCGTAGCTGCCCGTCAACAGTCGCGACCAGCCCACGTGCGCTTCAAACGTCTCCACGTCCATGCAGTAGGGCCTGAAGCGCTCGCTCACATGTCCCGTAATTGGGCTAAGATGCGGAGGCCGCCGTAGTCGAGGTCGGCCCATACGCGCAGCACGACGCCGGCGGGCAGCTCCCGCTCCAGGCAGCGCAGCAGATGAAGGCGCGCTGGCGAGGGAATGCCCCACAGACACAATGAGTACATACGCCCCCGGCATGATGTAAGTACTCATTGAACGCGGTGGCGTTTTCGACGCACACGACCTGCCCTGCGTCTACAGTAACATGTTGCAGCCGCGCAGCCTGGGCCGCCGGCACACCTACGGAGGGCTGAAACTCGGACAGGGATAAAAGCTACCCAGCATCGTCCACCAATTGCCACGCACCGAACAGGTAGAGATGGCCCGCGTTGGCCACCAGATTGAATTCGCGCAGCACTGCACCCCTCTGGTCAGTCGCAACAGTGCGCGCGACAAGTCCTCAAAGCGCTTGCTGTCGTTGAAGACGCGCACACTGAAGACGTGATAGGCGGTCTCCGTGTGCAGCACGTCCAGGGCGGCCAGCACCGCGAGCAGGTCCTGATTGAAGGCATCGTCCGTGAGGTTGAAAGGCGTGGGCGACTTATCCTGCTGTATGCTGCGCAGAGTAAGATCGAGCGCCCGGCGCCGCCAGTCCGAGAAGCGGAAACGCTCAGCCACCAGACGCTCGGCCGGGCGGGCGCGCTGCGCCGCTGCCTGGGGTGCGCCCTAGCAATGCGAACACGAGGGCGGTCGCGGTTCCTGCCGTCGCCAGGGTGACGACCTAAAGCAGCTTAGCCACCTGAACCGGTAGCCACTGGAGCTGCCCGTGCCCGTCACGCGCGAGCGCCTGCAACTGCTCGTTGGCTACCATGCGGGGACGTGGGTCGACCTGGCTAAGATAGCCTGGCAGGGCTAACTCCCCAAGCGCGCAACGGATGGCCTGCCGCCGCCCGCTGGGTGGATCATTCAACAGGGCGCGGGTTCGTAGATGTCCAGCAGGACGTGCAGGATCACGGCTAAGTCAGGGGAGGGGTTGAAACGCGGGGATGTATCTTCATCTACATGCATGAAATCGCGAACGCGGTACGCGTCTGGTGCCCAACTCAAACCAATTCCAGTCGCCTTGTCAGGTATCAGAATGCTGCGATCCGCGCTCGAATCTGGCTACGAACTTAAATCGGCAAGAAATGAACCCCGTTGACGGTTTCGTCAGGCTCGCCAGTCTTCGCAATGATCTCCAGGTCCTGAACACAGGTCCCGATCGCTGTCCGCATCGGTTGCGTGTAAAGCAAGCCATAGAATGGGCCGCCGTCCCGTCGACGCTCGGCAGCTTCGGCGAGCAAATCGTCATCCTGGGAAAACCGTACGCGCTCAAGGCGACTTATCTTTGTGCGGAATATCGCTCTGGCGTGCGTTTCTTACGGGCGGAGGTATAGCGTGTAACACCTCGTCCACCGCGTCTAGTCACCCAGCGGAGTCCGCACCCAGTGCTTTTCTCAAACCAACGAGCAAACAGGCGCCCTTCGCCCACGTAGGCAGCGATGGTGTTCGCGCTGCGGTCGGCAAGTTTCAGCTGTTGTTTGAATGCTGTAAGTTGTTGTTCCAAATTCATTGAGCGTGCAGCAAAGCTAGCAGTTCAGCCGGTTGCAGTATCGGCAAAGGCGCGCCCTTGAAATCAGCAACGTTGCGTGTGACCAGGTGCGTAGAGTTCCCGGCTATCGCCGCAGTAGCCTGCACAGCGTCCTCGAAGTCCGACCACCCTAAGGCAAATGCATCGTACAGCACCTGGCGGTTGACCGGCGCTACGTCCAGAATACGCAGCACATCGGTGATCGCCGAATTGGCGCGGCGCTTTCCCAGGTGACGGCGCAGCAAGTAATATAACGTGGTGACGCTGTGCGCAGCAATGAGTGCCTGGATGTTCCCGGTTTCCGCAACAGCCTATACCCGGGCTAAGAGTTCGTAATGCGGCTCTCGCTTTGCGAGCACGTCAAGCACGACGTTGATGTCCAATAGAACGCGCAGCAGCTCAGGCAGCGTACTTCTCCGCTAGATGCTGGTGATGTTCAGCCACAGTCACGTTTGACGGCAGAATGCCGGTCAAGCGCTTCAAGACGGGAGTAGCTCCCAGCGGCGATTCTTCTACCATTGCCAAGGTGCGCAGGTATTCGGATATGAGCTTGGACAATGTGGTGTTGTGCACAGCTGCGTGACGCTTGGCTGCTTCCAGCGCCTGCTTCTCGACGCGAACGGTAAGTTTTGTTTGCATCGGCCTACCTCCTTAGACTCCTGTTGCCGTATATTATACCAACAATCTGTACGGCTCTCCATTATTATACGACGAGGAGACCATCACAAAACGGAGGCTGGAAGCACTGGGCAATCGGGAGGGCTGCCCGATAGTGCTGGCCGGCTAATCTCCGCCCTTCGGGGCCGCGAGTGCCGCGTGCACAGCCGGGTGCGATTGCACTGAGCAACGCGACAAGTGTGACCGAAAACCTGGCCGCGTCCATCTCAAGACGCCCGCCCGCCGTCCGCCGGTTTCCTGCTGCGCATACAGTGCGCCATCAACCTGCCGCTCGTCTCCAAAGAGGCCGAAAATGCGGGGACGGACGCGCCCTCCCTATTTGAACCGACTGGCTCCGACCGACACGTGGCCTTCCACGGGCGTGCCCGTCTTGTCTCCGCAGGCCAACTCGTGCGGTTGCCGCACCATAACCAATCGCAACTCAACCGGATCGTCACACTCTGGTGCGCAATCTGCAGCAGCGACACGTAAGCAAGCCCCCGACTCGCAACCACCGCGCACGCAGGAGTTCGTCTACGGACTGGGTCCAGCCAAGCGCGCCATCGCCAGAGCAATATGCTGCCGTGTACTGGATGTAACCTATCCGGACGCAAGGATAAAAAGGATATTATTCATAACTTGACTAAGTCTATGACTTAGTTTATTATTCCAGTTGTCCGTATAGGAGCACTTACTCATGACGCAAATTGTGAACATTCACGAGGCCAAAACACATCTTTCACGACTGCTATTACGGGTCATGGGGGGGGAGGAGATCATCATCGCGCGAGCTGGAAAACCGATCGCGAGGCTGCTGCCAATCAATGCCCAACCCGCGGCGCGGGCGCCGGGATCAGCTGGCAACACGATTTCCATTCCACCGAGCTATTTTGACGCGCTTCCAGATGACTTCCTCGAGAGCTTTGGAGAATGAAATACTTGCTCGACACGCATGTCTTCCTGTGGTGGATCACAGATAGTGAGCAGCTATCGGATACAGCGCGCCAAATCATTACTGCAGGCGAGAACACGCTCCAGTTGAGTGCGGCCAGCGGGTGGGAAATCGCCATCAAAGCCCGTCTGGGTCGGCTTGAGATATCCGGCGCGCCAGCCAAGATCATCCCAGTACAGTTATCCGCGAATGCCATTGAGAGTCTTCCGATCCAGATGAGCCACGCGCTCCACTTTTACACGCTTCCCCCCCTTCATCGCGACCCTTTCGACCGCATGCTCGTTGCGCAAAGCCAGCTGGAGGCACTGCCAATCTTGACTGCCGATGCGCTAATTTCACAATACGACGTGGAGACGATCTGGTAGACCGCATGCCCACGCTTCTGCTCAACTTGATCAAGTGAGAAACGTACGACCCCAGTAAGAAAGTAGCGCGTGACAAGTTGTTCACGCAGCCACGCCTCCATGACATCGACCAGCTATAGCATGGTTAGACAACTCTCTTCGGGAATTCGACTCAGAATCTCGGCATAACCGCCTAAACAAAACTAGTCTCAGTAGATCCAAATTCTGAAATACAAACCGAATATTGAACCAAAATTCGGTCTGATTCACGGCATATGTGGACATAAGGAGGTCAACAATGCTTCCAATTGTCCGAATCGTAGTCCTGGATCACTGCGCTGATTGTCGAGCAAGGCCCATTTGCGCAAAAATTGGATCTATTCAGTCTAAATGCGTTGACAAGTGGTGCCGCGTTTATCGCTGCGTTTATCCCCCCATGCTACGCTGAGGCCCGAATCCACATCGATAACAACATATCAGATGAGAAGAAGACAATTGTGTAAGTCTTATTCTGAATCGTATTCGGGTAAGCAAAGCCAGGCGAACAAATGTTCCGGGGAATTATTTCCACATCATCCTATATGGGGGGTATTTTGATTCAATATAGGACATTTTGCTTGAATTAGGACTGCACAAGCCTCGTTGGGCTGAAACGTCGGCGCCGCGTTTATCGCTGCGTTTATCCCCCTATTCTACGTTGAAGGCCGGTGCCTGCATCTGAAGCAACAAATCAGCCGATGCTCAAATGAGGAGATGGCAGCTTGAATTTCTGATAGCCTGGATGCAGAGATGAATAAAGGAAACCCATCTGCGACGGGTAGTGGTTACATGGTAACTGATGGGGACCACGCTGTATTGTAGTAATGGAGATACAACTTGAGTACAGCTTCATGGTAAACGTCGGACTTGGAGAAAGAAAGAGTTTTGCGCACGAAGCGAGCCAGTCTCTGGCGCAAGGTGTTGTTCCAGCGTTCCACGTGAGATGTCTGGCCGCTTTCTTTGCCGACACTTTGGTGAGTGTCGTTTGGTAAAACCTTCTGGTAAGCGTGCCAGAAGTCGCTGAAGGAGCAACACGCTTTGTAGGATGCTGGGATGGATTTCCATAACGCGCGACAACTTTTTTCACTGCGGTCGCCAATAAAATAGGCCACCACTTGGCGCGTGCGCCGACACAGCGCGACCCATATCCAACGTTTATCGTTTTTTGTGCGTACAAATGACCATAATTCATCCAATTCCAGCACATCATCCGTTTTTACGGTTTCTAAAGTGTCAGCCAGGTTCGGCATAGCGCCGGCCTTCTCCAGAATCCAGCGTGCTAATGTCTGCCGCGCGATGCCAAAGATGCGCTCAATGCCGCGCATACTGGCTCGCTCTCGATAGGTGCGTAGGACAAATTCTCTGATGAACTCAGGATAAGAACGGCTTTGCGGTTCCAACATTCCATAAGCGGCGCAATCGAGACAATGAAACTTCTGACCGCCTTTATAGTCTGTACCATTCTTGACAATGTTGAGGCTCCTGCACTTTGAACACTCATGCGTGATGACACTCTGGATCATTTTGGCGCTCTTCTGTTTGGCAGGCCAACAACTTACTTTTTCCAGACTCATCAGTCAACATGTAACCACTACCCTGCGACGAAACATTCAAGCCATGATAAACCGAACACTTGTTCAGGAGGGCACGGTGCCATCCCGAACAAGTGTTCGGAGACAGGGGGGTTTGTTGAAGGTTTTCTATCAGGAGAGCAAACAAAACGTACGAGGATCAGACGAGGATTTGGCGGCTCGAAATTCTGGTAGGCTGGATCTAGAAACGTGCAAAGGATACCCATATACGACTATCCAGGCTCTCAAAACCTTGCGCAGGCAGTTTTTTGACAATCAATCTCTGACCTTCAAGTACAAGTATGGGTTGCGGATGCGCTCACTTTTGCGTATGGCGAAACGTTCGAGGTCTGGACTGATGTAGCCGGCGTCGAACCAGAGACAGTCCGCAGTAGATTTATCGATCTGATCGTTTACAGCGAGTCAAGACAAGTAGACAGGAGAAAAATATGCGAAAGATAACATTCATTTCCGAAAAAGGCGGCGTTGGAAAGTACACGCTCTGTGACGGAGTAACAGCACTGCCAGCGGGGACGCACGTAACTGCCGCAACAATGAAACTCTGGCGCAGCTGTTCGGCCGCAAACGCACTGGGGTTCCCCGACCTCTCCATTTCGGGACCTTTTGGCGTCCATCTCAGCAGGAACGGCAGCACACTGAGCACTTGCTCAGAGGCGCCTGATTCCTTGGACAAACACCATGCCACATAAAAAACAATTCCATTTTTCGCCAATCGAAATCGACGCAAAGCGACACCAAATTGATGCCTGGATGGCGCGCAACGGCCACGACGATCGCAGCCTGGCACGTCTGCTCGGCATCAAGCCTGAAACTGTGCAGGTCAATATGGGCCGTGAGCATCTCAAGACGCGCCGTCCGCCATCCGATAAATTCCTGCTAGTCGTGCAACGGGTCACTAACCTGCCGCTCGTCCCGAGTGAAGCCGAGGCTGCGGTAGCGCCATCCGCAATATTCGAATCTACCGCGCCCGAACTGATAGTGACGTTCCTCGGGAGCGCGAACCTTGCCTCCGCCAGTCAACTCGCGCGGCTGACGCGGCGGAGCCAATCGCAGCTCAATCGCATCGTCGCGCCAATGGTGCAGGACGGCCAGCTGCAGCGCGCCCGCACGCTGGCCCCCGACTCGCAACCGCCCCGCACGCAGGAATTCGTTTATGGATTAGGCCCGGCCGGGCGTGTCCTCGCCAAAGGAATGCTAGGCCGCGCCGTCCCGGCACTCTTCACCAAGCAAGGGCAGCTGCGCTCCAGTATGTTCTTGCGCCACGACCTGCAGGTGACCGAGTTTGCGCTACGGTTGAACCTGGAGTTGCCTGACCAGCTGGTCGCGTGGGAATGCGATCCGCTCACGCACGACAAAATCCCAGGGCGCAGCGGACGAACGGTTGTCGAACCTGACTTGATGTTCGAACTGTCGCTGGCGGCCGCCAAGTCACCCAGCCCAGTCGCGGACACCGCGTCCCGGCGCGGACGCGACTGGGCGAATGGAGGGGTGACAAGGGGTGCCGCCTGCGGCTGGGTGGAGGTCGAGCAGGACACGCTCGGACGGGTGGCGGTACAAGAGAAAGTTCGCGCCGCCGACCGCTACTACCTGAACGGTGGATTCCAAAAGCGCTGGCAGGCCGAGCGCCTCACGCTGCTGTGGATCGGGACGAACGATGAGCACGCCCACCGCCTGCGCGACTGGATCGGTGTGCTGCGCCCGCGCCTGCAGCACGCCGTCTCGTCCTGGGACTGGCTGAGGCAGTCCGGTTGTACCGCACCCATCTGGCTGACCCTCAATAGCGGCGAAGAGCGGCGTGCGCTGCGTCTTGCCGCTCGCGAAGACCAAACTGACCTATAGGAGACCAAAGATGTCACGTTTACCAGAACCCCCGCCCGACTGGCGCAAAAATCCGGCCTTGCCGCCGCTCATCATGTTGGGCGGCCTCACATTCGCATTTTTCTTAATGCTATTTAGGAGTGTCGTGGCACGCTACAACATCACTTATAACAGTCTCGCGAGCTGCACGATTGTGCTGGGGGTGATCATGATCGCGGCCATACTCATCGTCGCCAAACTGCGCGCCCTATCGCTTATGCGTGGAGAGCGCAAGGTTCGCATGGAGGCGGAATTTCCAGCAGTGCGCAACGCGCCGCAGCCAGTTACGGCTGCCCGCTTCGACGACTTAACCCCAGGGCGCGACCGCCAGATGATATTGACGCTCGACCACCTGCGGCGAGCGTTGCTGGTCACCGGCCAGCCCGGCTCTGGTAAGACCACCCTGCTGCGCAGCATCGGTCGCGCCGGCGTACAGGCTGGCCGGCGTGACCCCGCACAGCCCGTGCTGCACACGGTCGTCATCGATGCCCACCGGACCCTAGCTACTTTCATGGCGCACACGTCAGAGCGTCTGGGGCGCGACACCATAGTCATAGACGTCGGGGCCGACGACCACATAACGCCTATTGCCTTTCCACGCCCAGGCCCGAGCGGCGCAGCCGGGGCAGCCGACACCATACGCCGCGCCTGGTTCAGCTTCCTGCCCGAGGTGCCGACCCAGACCAAAGACGCACTGCTCCATATCTTTACCTTGCTCGCTGCCGGCGGCTACGGCCTGGAGCAAGCGCTGCGCCTATTGATCTCGCCGGGCTTCCGCGACGAAGTCATCCGACGCGCTGGAGATCAGTTGCCGTCACACGCCGGCACCTGGGTAGCACTCATCGACAATATGACGCGCTCGGAATGGAGTCGCAAGTTCTGGCCCAGCATCGCGCGCCTCTTTGTACTCCTGGAAGACGACGCCGTGCGCCTGAGTTTGGCGGGTCGTCACTCCACTTCCAGTCAACCCATTGCGCTGCATGGGACTGGGATGGAGCAGGGCTTTAGCTTTGAGACACTCAACGACCCGGACTACGCAGGGCCCGGCATCGACGTAATCGTCACAGCCGGCGGCACGACCAGCGTCGAGTCGATCTATTTCCTTTTCGGCCTGCTCTTCGGCGAATTGGCCAACGTGCTGCACAAGCGCCTCGATCTGCCGCCCAGCGGCCGGTGGCCGGAGATCGTCGTAATCGCAGATGAGATCGGTCGCTACGGGGGGCCCGAGGCGCTGCTCGAGCATATGGCCACAGCTCGCAATGAGGGTGTGCGGCTGGTGATCGCCGGACACTCGCTGGCTACGTTGGACCGTAATTTGCAGGAGCGACTGCCTGTGCTGGCCGTCAACCGCATCGCTGGGAGCGAGACCGGGCTCGGCGCCGAACTGACAGCCAAACAGCTCCATAATTTCGACCCGAACCTTGTCGCCACGCGCGATTCACTCGGAAACCCGACTAAGTACTGGTCCCCGGAGCAGCAGTTACGCGAATTTGAGGACTGGCTCAAGCGCGCCAAGGATTTCGATTTTGCCATCCGTTTGGACGACAGCCCTGATACCGTTCGCGGGCGTCTTGTGCGTGACGCCGACCTATTTCATGAACAGTTTGTACTGGAACAGGCGTTAGAGCGAATGAGGGCGCGCGGTCAGCCGGTGGCAACGATCCGCGCGCGGCTCGACCGCGAAAACGCCGAGCTCGACGCACGCTTCGGGCCGGTGCATTACGAGCCGCCTGCTGGGGCCGAATACTCCAGCAGCGACGCCTGGCGTTTACGTCCGGACAAGGACTTCGAGCCGTCGTTCTTCAATTGAAGGCTCCCGCGGCACGCCAGAACCTTTCTACAGAACGTCGGTAACCTGCTCCCCGCCGGGGCACAGGAGGCAGCCTGCGACGCACCGGGGACGCATCCGTAGGCTTGTCATAATCGTCTGGCCGAGCCAGCTCGTGATCGAGATTTGTTGTGGGTGCGCAGAGCCGGAATCCAGTTCCAACTGATGTGAGTGCCGGAAGCCGCCTCGCCTTCCTGTTAGTATTCGGAAATCAGGAGCGGCACGAAAGTGTACAGGGACTTCAGCAGCCAGAGCCTATACCACTCATACAAATTGCCATTAATGGCATCATAACCGCACGGAATTCGGGCGGCTAGTCGAGATTGTGGGTGATGAGCCGGTATTTGAGACCGGCCTGCTCCTTGCCTGCAGCGCCGACCCGGCGGACGTGCGCCGGCAATTGTCCCGTTGGACTAAGGCCAAGCGACTTTACCAGTTACGGCGCGGCCTATATGCGCTGGCGCCCCCGTATCAGAAAGTCAAGCCCCATCCGTTCGTGATCGCCAATCGGCTGGCCTCCGGATCGTATGTTAGCCTGCAGTCGGCCCTGGCCCACCACGGTCTCATTCCAGAGTACGTGCCGGTCACTACCAGTGTGACAACCATGCGTCCCGCTCGTTGGGAGAAGCCCTTGGGCGTCTACGAATTTCGTCATCTCAAAACCGAGCGGCTGCGTGGCTATCGCCTGACGGAATTGGGCGGAGGACAAGAGGCCTTCGTTGCCTCGCCAGAAGAGGCCCTCCTTGATCTGATCTACTTTCAGCCAAAGGGGGACGCGCCCGAATATCTGCGAGAACTGCGGCTGCAAAACCTGGACCGCTTGAACCAGGATGAACTGCGGCGTCAGGTAAAACTCAGCCAGAGCCCCAAACTGCAGCGGGCGATGGCCCGTGTGGCAGCGATGGCGCGTGCAGAGATGTTAGATTTTTAAACGCTATGAAGGACTATCTCGCCGACCTGGTGCGTGCCTCACCCACACCTGCTCACGGGCGCAATGTGGCCCGCGAGTATCTGCAGGCGCGCATCCTTGGAGCGCTCCAGCGCACGGGGGCCATTATCCCATTGGCTTTCCATGGCGGCAGCGCGCTTCGCTTTCTACCGCAAGGGCCAGTCATCGCTATTCTGAGGATTTGGACTTCGCGCTGGAAGGCGACAAGTCACGCTATGACTTCCGTGCCTGCCTGCACGCCATCCGGTCCGAATTGGCCTTGGAAGGCTATGGAGTCGAACTCAAGGTGAATGACCGAAAAGTCGTTCACAGCGCATTCGTTCGCCTGGCCGGCCTGTTGCACGAGTTGGGTCTGCCACGTCCTGGCGCGGACGCCAGTCCGTGACTAGAGCGCCGCACCGGGAGGAAGTCCTCGCGGTGAAAATCGAAGTGAACACGAATCCACCCGTCGCATACCGACCCAGTTTCATGACCCAGTGCATTCACACCGTCACGTGCAGACGGCATCGTGATGACTGGGCGCTCGGTACTGGGCAGTCCAGTGCAGTCAGGTGCAGACTGAATCGTGATGCGGACTGCACTGGGGAGCCATTCTGGCGACAACCGTCGTCCGCCGCTATGTGACCCTCCATGTGCAACACCACGACCGCGCCTCGCTACTGGCCGGCAAACTGCACGCCATCCTGAATCGGCCCTATACCAAGGGCAGAGACATCTACGACCTGATGTGGTATCTGAGCGACCCGGGCTGGCCCGCACCTAACTTAACGCTGCTCAACAACGCCCTGCGGCAGCCCGGCTGGGGCGTGCCCTATCCAAACGAAAATAACTGGCCGGGGATAGTACGGGAACAATTGCAAGAACGCGACTGGGATCGAGTGACCGCCGACGTGCGCCCGTTTCTAGAATCAGCCGCTGATTTGAGCCTACTGACTCCCGAAAACGTGCTGCGCTTGTTGGAAAGACGTGCGTGAAACCAACTGCTCCCCAGCAGCAACGAGTGGCCGCCGACTTCCCTCACACTTCTCGCCCAAAGCGGATCACTACTCATACCTGTTGCCGTTCAAGCATAAGACCAACAAATCAAGAAGGAAAACGCACCTTACGCTAACCCCAATTTTTGCTTAACAAAGGGGTCCATACCGAACGTAATCCGGCGGACCGCTCTCCATTAAATGCTCTGATATGAGCAGTATTTGTTACTCGTGGGTTTCATATTAGATGCTGTTTCTTAAAGAAAACAGGACTTATTTTGACGCAATTTCAGCGAAATGTTGCCTTATTGGCTCCAAATCCATGTGTAATTTTTTTCGATCATCACATTTTGTCGAGCAATTGGTCTACGTCGGTGACATAAATGTGCCGGATTTACGTATCTGCCTTGGATTTGCGTTTGATCATGCATCGTTATCAAAATTGCCCATTTTGAATGTTTTAGAAACAGCCATTTAGAGCACGAATGAGTTAACTCAATATTTGCGATATCACGAGGAATCCACGAGCCTGCGAGGAAAGCACTTGTGATTATGGTGCCCATGGATTTATTAGTTCGAGGCCCGTGTGCGTAAAATCTGATACGTTGCGCGTGACCAGGGTGAATTCGTGTTGCAGCGCTGTTGCAGCAATCAAGGCATCCTTGACTGGCATTTTATTGCCTCGTCGTATCGAACGTGCGGTCAGAGTTCCCCACTGTAACATGGTCGCAGATCCGATTGACAAAATCTGATCGGCATATGCAACTAGAAGCGACTCGCTAAGCCATGACTTTAGCCTGCTCTTCTTTCGCGAATTCTGTAAGCGCTCAATTCCTTGTTGGATCTCGCCGATTGTGATGACGCTCAAGAAGAGGCCTTCATCTTGATGTTCGCGGAACCAAGTTACAACGGACGGATGAGGCTGTTTCGCAGCAAACTCGGAGACGACATTCGTATCCAGAAGATAGCTCATAGACTAGTCTCACGCCCGAAGTCCGATCTGTCTCGTTCCAACTTAAGGTTCGATCCGGATAATGGCGAGTTGAGCAGCAGCTCAAGAAGGGTAGGCTTGGGTTCCACCAAAGCACGATATTCATCAATGGATAGTACAACTATGACTTCTTCACCATGCCTTGTGACAATTTGAGGACCTTCATTGAGAGCAAGATTAACAAGTTGACTGAGCTTGCTCTTCGCGTCTTGAAGTTGCCATACCATTTTACACTCCTCTTGGTCTAGTCTGTCTAGTTAGAATTAATTATACCATGACAAATCAATAGGTGTGTCGGTGAGTTGTCGTGCAAGTTGCTAAAGTTGCAGGTATATGGTGCAAAAAACCGGGCTTT
This sequence comes from Anaerolineales bacterium, assembly GCA_965248775.1. Lineage (GTDB taxonomy): Bacteria > Chloroflexota > Anaerolineae > Anaerolineales > JBHHUI01 > JBHHUI01. Next base: position 4,692,451 of record OZ252150.1, on the reverse strand, counting down.
GACCCGCCAGATGTGGGGCTTTTCGAGCGCTCTTCCCCTGTATCTACAACTAGCACCAACGGTTATTAATGTATGCGGATGGAATTTTTATTCACTACGAATACCTAAAACCAATCCTCAATCATCAAGTTTGCGATTTTTTCGAATTCTTTGGTGTTGTGTGTTACAAGCGTGGCATGGTTGGCGGAGGCTGTCGCTGCGATCAGGATGTCGTACGGACCAATGGGTTCGCCTTGTTTTTCCATAGCAACCCTGATTTGTGAAGCGCTTTTGGCCTCTTGTAAATCAAACGGCATAACATTAACAGTTGCGACAAGGCTGGCTAGCTGCTCGATGCGTTTTTGAGGAGAGTTTGATTTTGCGATTCCAACTTCCAATTCAAAAACAACAATGCTAGGAATGCTGATCTCACTCGGTGGAGTTTCCAATAATTTTGAAGAGACACTCCCCATACCTTTGAAAAAATAGATTAACGTGTTGGTGTCCAGAACGAACATCACATGGTTTCCCGAGCGATATCAGGGGTTATCTCCGCTCGGATTTCTTCAAGAGACGGGAAGTCTTTCCACGCTCCAGATAAAGCAGCTACGTGATCTGGCCACTCGGATTGCAACCTCTCGCGTATTAAACTAGCTACCCACTGACTTTGAGAAATATTTTTGTCTTTTGTATACGCCTTCATTTTTCCTTCGGTTTCTGTATCCAAGTAAATTGTAACTTGTGCCATGAGAATGGGCCTCCTGATGTAAGTATATGTGCAATTATATGTGCAATAATCTTACTGTCAACCTGTTGTAGAAGTGGTGCTGGGGCATTTTAGGATCTCCGTTCTAAAGATGCAGCTGTAGGCCGAAAAGCCTCATTGAGCGCCAAACAAACCGTATGTAACAAATTCGTCGCTAGAATAATGTATGGTGCAAGAATTCCATCCGCGCCGCATAACGACAATTAGGGCATTGCATCATCGAAAACCTTACTTTGACAATATCGTTGCCCTACGCTAATCCTTACCCAATGTTCCCGTTGTCCGGACATTCGGAGGAGATTGATGAGGCATCCCATGAGTCTGCAATCACGCCGTGAACTTCTGGCCAGCACCGCGCCGCGCTACCGGCAAGCTTCCAGGAAAGAGAAGGGCACCATCCTCGACGAATTCACCGCAGCGGCTGGCTACCACCGCAAATATTCCCTCACGCTGCTAAAGTATCATGATCCCCACGCACTGCAACCCGCAAAGCGGCCACGGAAACCGTCGCCCCGGATCTACACACCCAAGGTGCAGGCGGCGCTGGTGGAGGTCTGGGAAGCAGCCAACCGTATCTGCTCCAAACGGCTAGACCTAAGTCTTCTAAATACCTACTGACTACGAATACCATCGTAGGACCAGTTGATCGGCTTTGCCCAGAGTTGAGAATAAAGGTCAATGAAGTCAAGAATACGTGTTCGGAGATCAGTGACAGATGAAAAGCTGTTGTGTTTGAGCAAACGTCTCGACAGGAAACTAAACCAGCATTCGATCTGGTTTAGCCAGGAGGCATCACGACGCTGTTGCGCGCGACAAGTGTGCTTGGGGGTGTAGACAAAGCGAATACGATGAGCGGGGTCTTCGAGAAAAGCCATGCGAGTATCCATGGAGTGCAAGATGCCAGAATGTCCTTTTTTACCGAGTTCCAGGTCGGAAAGACCAGACAAGTCCGCCACCAGTCTGACCAGACTTTTGGATTTGTGGGTATTGAGTTGGTCGCAAACAAAGGTCCATTCTGCCTCAGGGTCCGTTTCAATCACGGCTTTGATGTGTGCTACGAAATCCACTTCAGTCCGGGTGTCGTTGATATAGGATAGGGTGCAATGATTTCGCCGGTAGCCACCTCACCCAGCCACGAACAGGCTGGACTTGGATGCTGGCAATCAAAGTTTGTGTGCCGTGACGCTCATACTCGTATTCGAGTTTGCGGGGCTGCTTCGACCGCATGGGTTTATCCGGTGCGCCTCTTTCTTTCGCCTGTATCCCTGTTTTTTCGTCTGTGCTGACCAATCGCTTCCTTACTGTTGAGGAGTTTGTCTCCTTCTTGACCTCAAGTTATAAATCGCAGACTGCCTGCACACGCTGGTACAGTCACGTGCAGACTGCATCGTGATCAAATCCTTCCGGGTCTTCATGGCGTTTGTTATTTAGCCAGTATTCATCCTTGTGAGGCTGTAAATGTGCGGATTTTTAAAAGACTTGCCAGGTAGCTTTCCGATATCGTTTCAACTATGCCTTGCTTTTGCGCTTCTAATGCCAACAATTCGTTGGTCCACTTTTCAAAGGGATATCCGTAGTTTGTCGCCGCGTCACACGCCAGGGCAATGATTTTGTTGATCTGCTCTGCTGTGAATGTTGCCAGCCGCCCCGGGCGTGCTTTGTCTGATAGCAATTCCTTCAGCCGCGCTTCATACTCGCTCCGCTTTATCTTTTCTGCTGCCAGCGCCTCTTCCAGAAGCTGCAGTTCAGCTCCAGTTGCGCTCCAGCGCGTGCGCCACTTGATGACCGTTTTTTCTCCGATCCCGCTTTCTTTACTGATTGCCAGATTTGTCTGGCCAGCATTCGCTCCCAGAACAATTTTCGCTCTATCGAAGTATCGCCGTTCGTATTTTCCCGAATTCGCTATTTTTCTCAAGTATTGCTCTGCATACGCAGGCAACTTAACTTCTTTTGCTTTTTTTCCTTTTGTTTGCATATCTTGATCGTACACTGTATTTATTTAGAATATTTACCACTAGCAGTTTGTCGGAGAGCAACCTGAGATAGCGAAATCGGTGATAATCTACGGGCATGGCTAGAAAATTCAAGAAACCCAATTACGAAGTGATGCTCAAACAGACAATCAGTCTGGAAGAAGCCCTGCCATCCAATCATTTGGCACGATTTGTGGTGGATGTTATCGCCCAGTTGGATTTGGGTATGATCTATGCACAATATGCACCGACGGGTGGTCAACCTATTGCGCCAGAGATCCTGTTGGGATTGCTCTTCTATGGTTATGCCAACGGGGTGTTCAGTTCTCGTAAGATTGAGAAAGCCACCTATGAGAGTATCCCATTCCGCTATATTGCCAGTGGGCTGCATCCTGACCACGACACAATTGCCAACTTTCGCAAAACCTTTCTGGCTGCGATCCAAGAGTTATTTGTGCAGATCTTGCTCCTGGCCCAAGTTGCTGAGGTGCTGAAGTTGGGTAATATCAGTCTGGATGGTAGCAAGGTGCATGCTGATGCATCCAAGAGCAAAGCGGTCAGTTACAAGCGTCTGATAAAACTAGAGACCCAACTGCGCCAGGAAGTGAACAAACTCTTCGAACTCGGTGAGCAAGCTGATCAGGGTGATCTCCAGTTGCCGGAAGGGCTCGTCATTGAAGACGAAATTGCCATTCGCAAGAAACGTTTGGCAAATCTGGCAGAAGCCAAAGCCGTCTTAGAAGCCCGTGCGCAGGAACGATATGAAGCCGAGAGGGCTGAATACGAAGCCAAACAGCGTGAGCGGGAAGAAAAGTCTCGCAAAACTGGGCATAAACCCCGAGGTCGCAAACCGAAACCACCGCAGCCGGGACCACGGGACAAAGATCAGTACAACTTCACTGATCCGGACTCTCGCATCATGAAAAACAGCACCAATAATGGCTTCGACCAGCATTACAACGTTCAAGTTGCTGTGGAGCAGGAGAGCCTCTTGATTGTGGCGCCTTCACTTTCGAACCATCCGAATGACAAAAAAGAAGCTGAGCCAACCCTGGATGCCATCTCTCCAAAAGTAGGCAAACCAAAGGCTGCCGCTTTGGATTATGGATATTTCAGCAAAGCGAACATCGCAGCACTTGAGAAGCTTGGCATTGATCCTTACATTGCTACCGGTCGCGAACCTCACCACAAAAGCTGGCGTACCTTCTTTGAACAAATGCCTGCTCCGCCACCGGAAGATGCCAGTCCGAAAGTCAAGATGGCTTACAAACTACAAACCGAAATCGGCAAAGCCAGCTACCGTTTACGCAAATGCACAGTGGAACCCGTCATTGGTATCATCAAGGAAGTCCTGGGCTTCCGCCAGTTTTCTCTGCGCGGCCTGCTGGCAGCAGCCGGGGAATGGTGTCTGGTCTGCCTAGCGTTCAACCTCAAACGCATGCACACCCTCTACCAAGCAAAGGGTGTGCTTTAGCCGGGGCTGCTTTGGCGCGCCTGCTACTCGCTGAGAGAAGGTGGTTTGCCCTCCATGAAATGCACACTGTGGTAGTGGTTACATGTTGACTGATGAGTCTGGAAAAAGTAAGTTGTTGGCCTGCCAAACAGAGGAGCGCCAAAATGATCCAGAGTGTCATCACGCATGAGTGTTCAAAGTGCAGGAGCCTCAACATTGTCAAGAATGGTACAGACTATAAAGGCGGTCAGAAGTTTCATTGTCTCGATTGCGCCGCTTATGGAATGTTGGAACCGCAAAGCCGTTCTTATCCTGAGTTCATCAGAGAATTTGTCCTACGCACCTATCGAGAGCGAGCCAGTATGCGCGGCATTGAGCGCATCTTTGGCATCGCGCGGCAGACATTAGCACGCTGGATTCTGGAGAAGGCCGGCGCTATGCCGAACCTGGCTGACACTTTAGAAACCGTAAAAACGGATGATGTGCTGGAATTGGATGAATTATGGTCATTTGTACGCACAAAAAACGATAAACGTTGGATATGGGTCGCGCTGTGTCGGCGCACGCGCCAAGTGGTGGCCTATTTTATTGGCGACCGCAGTGAAAAAAGTTGTCGCGCGTTATGGAAATCCATCCCAGCATCCTACAAAGCGTGTTGCTCCTTCAGCGACTTCTGGCACGCTTACCAGAAGGTTTTACCAAACGACACTCACCAAAGTGTCGGCAAAGAAAGCGGCCAGACATCTCACGTGGAACGCTGGAACAACACCTTGCGCCAGAGACTGGCTCGCTTCGTGCGCAAAACTCTTTCTTTCTCCAAGTCCGACGTTTACCATGAAGCTGTACTCAAGTTGTATCTCCATTACTACAATACAGCGTGGTCCCCATCAGTTACCATGTAACCACTACCCACACTGTTTTACGCTTGTTTTGTCGCAATCAACTGCTCATTTTGCCCTGTAGGGCTATTCATGTTGTAAAAGTACTTGTCTCTCCGACAAACTGCTAGCAGTTTGTCGGAGAGCAACCTGAGATAGCGAAATCGGTGATAATCTACGGGCATGGCTAGAAAATTCAAGAAACCCAATTACGAAGTGATGCTCAAACAGACAATCAGTCTGGAAGAAGCCCTGCCATCCAATCATTTGGCACGATTTGTGGTGGATGTTATCGCCCAGTTGGATTTGGGTATGATCTATGCACAATATGCACCGACGGGTGGTCAACCTATTGCGCCAGAGATCCTGTTGGGATTGCTCTTCTATGGTTATGCCAACGGGGTGTTCAGTTCTCGTAAGATTGAGAAAGCCACCTATGAGAGTATCCCATTCCGCTATATTGCCAGTGGGCTGCATCCTGACCACGACACAATTGCCAACTTTCGCAAAACCTTTCTGGCTGAGATCCAAGAGTTATTTGTGCAGATCTTGCTCCTGGCCCAAGTTGCTGAGGTGCTGAAGTTGGGTAATATCAGTCTGGATGGTAGCAAGGTGCATGCTGATGCATCCAAGAGCAAAGCGGTCAGTTACAAGCGTCTGATAAAACTAGAGACCCAACTGCGCCAGGAAGTGAACAAACTCTTCGAACTCGGTGAGCAAGCTGATCAGGGTGATCTCCAGTTGCCGGAAGGGCTCGTCATTGAAGACGAAATTGCCATTCGCAAGAAACGTTTGGCAAATCTGGCAGAAGCCAAAGCCGTCTTAGAAGCCCGTGCGCAGGAACGATATGCAGCCGAGAGGGCTGAATACGAAGCCAAACAGCGTGAGCGGGAAGAAAAGTCTCGCAAAACTGGGCATAAACCCCGAGGTCGCAAACCGAAACCACCGCAGCCGGGACCACGGGACAAAGATCAGTACAACTTCACTGATCCGGACTCTCGCATCATGAAAAACAGCACCAATAATGGCTTCGACCAGCATTACAACGTTCAAGTTGCTGTGGAGCAGGAGAGCCTCTTGATTGTGGCGCCTTCACTTTCGAACCATCCGAATGACAAAAAAGAAGCTGAGCCAACCCTGGATGCCATCTCTCCAAAAGTAGGCAAACCAAAGGCTGCCGCTTTGGATTATGGATATTTCAGCAAAGCGAACATCGCAGCACTTGAGAAGCTTGGCATTGATCCTTACATTGCTACCGGTCGCGAACCTCACCACAAAAGCTGGCGTACCTTCTTTGAACAAATGCCTGCTCCGCCACCGGAAGATGCCAGTCCGAAAGTCAAGATGGCTTACAAACTACAAACCGAAATCGGCAAAGCCAGCTACCGTTTACGCAAATGCACAGTGGAACCCGTCATTGGTATCATCAAGGAAGTCCTGGGCTTCCGCCAGTTTTCTCTGCGCGGCCTGCTGGCAGCAGCCGGGGAATGGTGTCTGGTCTGCCTAGCGTTCAACCTCAAACGCATGCACACCCTCTACCAAGCAAAGGGTTTGCTTTAGCCGGGGCTGCTTTGGCGCGCCTGCTACTCGCTGAGAGAAGGTGGTTTGCCCTCCATGAAATGCACACTGTTTTACGCTTGTTTTGTCGCAATCAACTGCTCATTTTGCCCTGTAGGGCTATTCATGTTGTAAAAGTACTTGTCTCTCCGACAAACTGCTAGTGCCGTTTTTTCCGGAGCTGGTAGACGCCCACGAGCATCATGACCATCTCTCGCTCTCGGACGACGTGCGCGAACGCCTATTATCTATCAGCACAGCGACGGTGGACCGCCTGCTGATCGACATGCGGCGCGGCCAACTCCCCCTACGGCCGCAGCACCACCAGGCCGGGTAGCTTGCTCAAGCATCACGTACCGGTACGCACATTTGCGGAATGGAACGAAGACGGACCGGGCTTTCTTGAAGCGGACCTGGTCGCCCACTGTGGCGATCGCGCCGACGGGCAGTTCACGAACACACTGGTGATGACCGATGTTTCTACAGGATGGACGGAGTTCGCGGCGCTGCTTTATCGCAGCCAGGACACCGTGCTCCGCGCGATCCGGCGTATCCGCACACAACTGCCTTTCGACTTGTTGGGGCTGGACACCGACAACGGCGGGGAGTTCCTCAATTACCTGCTCTTCCACTACTGCCAAGATGAAAGCATCACCTTCACGCGTTCGCGTCCTTACCGCGAGAACGATCAGTGCCATGTCGAACAGAAGAATGGCTCCATCGTGCGTAAGTTTTTCGGTTACGATCGCTTCGTCGGCATAGAAGCCTGCCGCGTTTTGGGCGCTTTGTACACGCAACTCCGGCTTTATGTGAACTTTTTCCAGCCTTCTGTTAAGCTGGTGGAGAAAAAACGCGTCGGCAGCCGCGTCATGCGCAAATACGACCTGGCGCGGACGCCCTATCAGCGTGTCATGGCCGCTGCGGGTGTCTCGGACGAATCAAAACGAGAACTGGAAGAACAGTATCGCCATCTGGACCCCCTTCACCTCCTACAGCAAATCGAATCCCTACAAGACGAATTCTGGCAGCACGCCTACATCAACCCAATCATGCTGCCCGATATGGCCAATCCCAATGGCTCAACCGTGCAGCATGTGAACGGATCAGTGCGCCCGGCGGAATCAGCTGACGTCTCCGCCAAAGAGTCGGCCTCGCCGAACACGCGCGTCACCACCAGCACAGCCAATGGCAACGCGCGATCGTCTAACGACAACGGTGCGGCTCCACGCCTCGAGCGCGCAGCGCGCATGTACCGGCGCACGAAACGCAGGGGGCGCTATGGCCAGGTGAAGCGCTGGTGGCGTACACGCAAAGACCCTTTTAAAGAAGTTTGGCATGAAGTCGAACAGCAACTGGAGCAAGCACCCTACCTTTATGCCAAAGCGCTTTTCCAGTGGCTGCAACAGCGCTATCCCGACAAATTCAGCGATGGCCAGCTGCGTCCGCTCCAGCGCCGAGTGCACGACTGGCGCCTTGCGCAAGCGGATTATGAACTCGAAGCCGAGGAGAAATTTGTGGAACGAGCGACCACCTGATCATGAGTGCGTCGGCTTCCTGCCTGCTGTCGTCAGGGCTCACAATGGCAGCAGAATCTCTGTGTCCGCTCCCGCGTCAGCCGTGACTGGGGAGCCACCTGCGCTTTGCGGCCTGCCACTTCGGCTGTGCGCGCCGTCAAGAGCAAGCCTGCGGCGTTCCGCGCTCTTTACGGTGCTCGCCTACGTGGCTTTGGCTCCGCGTCTCAGGCGACGCAAGCGTAGAGCAAAGGTTGAGCACCGTGAGATCTGACCCATGAAGATCGACAAATCACACCTCAAATTGGGTCGAAATTGATGGAAAAATTGGACGGGCAGCGGCTTCCCAGAGTAAGATTCCTCGATGATGCAATACGTGTCCACGTCTAAGTGTCGTTGACAGCGTGGCTCTGAACAAGGTCGTTGAGGCTATATACCCTTACGCCTCCGGCCACTGTGGGCAGGTGCGTTCGTACCCTCTCCAGGGAATATATTGCGTCCACTCTTCCTGGGTTAAGTTACGCCCAGCTCTGGTGCAATTTTGAGCGATCCACACCTCAGGACGGGTTTCCCACACGACAGCAGTTCTATCTACTGAAGCGGAGGCCAGGCGGCTGTCCCCCGCCCAGGCCACGCTAAAGACCACACCTGTGTGCCCCAGGAGGGTCTGGGCGGGTTGGCCGCATTCCAAGCCTGTACTGAGCGAAGTCGAAGTATCCGACACGATAACAGTGTTGTCCCTTGCCATCAAAGAATACTTGTTTCATATATCTCGCATTTAGACAAATGAAAGAAGCCTGATTCAGGATCAGGTTGAGAAAATGGTACATTGACAATCGAATAGAAGCGGTTCACGCCAATGCAGGTTGCTTTTTGACCACTTTGAAGCGCTGTTTTGGTGTTCTGCGCTTGCCTGTGGGCCAACCTGGCGGTTTTCCACGCATTTTCGGCTTGCGCGCAGGAGAGCCAAACTGTGCAAAAATCAGCGGCAGCGCCTGTTGAACACGCTGTGGGCTCAGCTTGCGCTGCGGTTTTTGCCAAGGCAAGGGCTGGTCTGCCACAAGCGGGCGAGCTAGGAATAGCAACCCAAACGCCAGGGCAACCAACCAACTCCAGCGGTCACCAGTTTCTTTGTGTTGGAATTGGGGGGTGGTCCACCCGAGACGCTGTTTGCGAAAACGGAGGCCGGGTTCGACCGGCCAACGATGGACATAAGCCTGCCAGATGGTCTGGGCATTGACATCCAAGTTGCTGGGGAGGCTGGCTGGTGGTTGCCAAGCTAGCCAGATTGGCTTGGGTGGTTTCTCTCTCTCCAGATGAATGCTGGCGCGGAGCACATCCATAGGCACATCGGCATCGTTTTTGCCATGCAAGTTGTTCCAACGCTCCAGTTTTACCTGGCCCAGTTTGGCATGTTCAAACGAAATGACTTCATCGCGGGCATCCCAGGTTACTGGTTCCTTGAAAGCAAAACGCTTGCCATGTACTCTTGGGTGTCCCCGTTTCCTTTTCTTGGGTTGTTGGGCTGCGTGATACAAGACCCGGTCTTTTCGTAAGCGCACCACAATCCCACAACGTTGTTTCTTCAAAGGGCGCAGGAACTTGGCATTGCCCTACTTGCCATCGGCAGCAACAATAGCGAGCACGCTGCAGTACGAAATAAGGCAGGGGTATTTGATTGCTTCGGAGTAGTAAAATGCCATCGATGGGTAATTATGTTTTACTTACCTTCACGGCAATAGCTTTTCTTTTTTTATTTGCTTCCATAGCAATGGATGTTATTGATTTTCTTGTGCTTATAGATACGTTTTTCAGTAGTGCTTTCTGGAAAGACTTTGCCCCTAATGGTCTAGCAACACTGCTTGGCGTTGTCGCCGGTATTCCAATTGCTTTGTGGCTTTACCAAAGGCAACAAAAGTCTGAAGCAACGATAAAACAGGAAGCTCAAGAGAAAGAAGCGCAGGAACGCAAAAACAAATTTCTAAATCTGGTCAAAGAAGAATTAGAGTATAACCAACTGGTACTGACGGAGGTAATTCAGGCACAAGAAACCGACCCAACGATAATATCCATGCCTGGATTGAAAGACATATCAACTTAGGTGACTACGACCGCGCCATCGCCGACTACGACCAGGCCATCGCCCTCGACCCGCAGCTTGCCTTTGCCTACAACAATCGCGGGTTTGCCTACGCCAACAGAGGGGACGTTGACCAGGCCATCGCCGACTACGATCAGGCCATCGCCCTCGACCTGCAGTACGCCTTTGCCTACTATAATCACGGGTTTGCCTACGCCGACAAAGGGCTCCTTAACGAGGCCGTCGCCGACTACGATCAGGCCATCGACCTCAACCCGCAGTACGCCTATGCCTACTACAGTCGCGGGCTTCTCCTCGCCAACAGTGGGAGGCTTGACCAGGCCATCGCCGACTACGAAAGAGCTCTGGAACTGGGCCTGGAGCCCACCGCACAAGAAGAGGTGGAAGCACTTCTGGAAGAATTGGAGCAACAGCAAGAGCCAGTAGCACTGATAGCTTGGCGGCAAGATTACAGCATGCCGGACTGCGCGGCGTCGGCGTGTGAGTGTAGGGAGGGGTAGATGATCAAGAATAAATCTGACGAAGATTATGGCGGCCCCGAGCGCCGCCAGGAACGCAACGGGAAGCTGCGCGCCGAAATCGAGCCGAACGACGACGCTTGTGGATTCTGGGTTACTTGGGGCTGGGATCTTGCATGTACTTATTTTTTCGATATTTTTGAAACCAAGAAATGGCGCGAGAGACTTTGATTTATATGACAAAGACATCAGTATCCATTGGCGTGGAATTCATGAGCTTTAGCAGACCTGGGTAATATAATGCTGAGAAAAACCGACCTGGCCATTTGCTGGGGCAGACAAATCTGATGAGTCGCCAACGGCTAGCTGACATGGGATGGATTGCAGCAATGGTAGCGTCATTGGTGATTACCTTCAATTATATCTATTCATCGCCCGGATTGGGGGAGTGTGGCTGGCGTAACATCGATCCTGACTTCTTCTTATCTGTTGGAGCGTTGCGGTGGCTCGAGAATCTTCGCTCTGGAGTTGTGGTAGATCCAGGTTACACCTACATCCAATTGTTAGGATGGTTTTATCACATTCAGCGAAATATTGGAGACCATGCTTTACCTACCTTCGGGGAACTCGCGGGGTTGCTGAATCCCATCTCAGATCTGTCATCATATATTGTAATTGGTTGGAGGTTCAATTTCCTCGTTATATCCGCACTAGCTATCATGATGTTTAAGTTGGCCAAACAGCTTTCAGGTTCTACTATGGTGGGTTTCTTGGCATTCGCTTTGACGCTGCTGACTCGTTCCTCTATCAATTTTCTATGGGTAATGAGGCCGGATGCGCTGAGTGCGTTGTTTGGAATTGGTTCTCTCTTCTGTGTCCTCGGGGCATTGCGCAGTGGGAAATTAGGTGAGTTCGCTGGCTATGGAGTGGCGGGTGGGACATTGCTCTGGTTGGGCCTACTCACAAAATTGAACCTTATACCATTGCTCTTCATAATCCCTCTCGCATCGTTGACCAAGCTCGATACATGGCTGGATACTCAGGGAGAGCATGAACTAAGATCCTTACTGCGTGATTCGCTGATCTTAAACGTCTGGCTGGCACCCTTTACATTGTTCATATTAAAGGACTATCTTCAGACTTTGGCAACTTCTGCCTATTCTGCATTGTTTGCATTGAGCTTGACTTCATATTTACTAGCCCTTGCTCTGCTTCGAAGCTACTTGTTAGGGAAACTGACAATTAATAGTGATGGCGTGGGCAGAGCAATAATGCAGGCGACAATCTGTGTTGCGGGATTTTTACTTGGCTTTCAGATCTCAGGAGGTTTCAGCCAAATTCATCCCAATCCCAATCCTACATTGTTCGCCGGTTTATTTTTATCTGCTGGCGGTGGAATTCTCTCCGTGTGGATCGTGCGTCGCACAGATGTGTTGCAGGCGAGAAAATTCTTGGGCCGGTCATGATTGAGGGAGAGGCGGCTGCTATTCCCGTTAGTTATCATCGCCTTCGGTCTGCTCGTAACTGCAAAATGGGATGGGGAAATCCTCATCTGGGCGAGGTCTTGGTTGCAGTTGGAAGTTGCAAATTCTCAACCTCTTGGTGACGTCGCATATGCCAATTATCTTGTGTTGGATCCATCTCATGCTCAGAGATTTGTTGCGGGTGGGGATATTTCGAGATTTTTCACCAGCATTCCAATGTTGTTTTTGTCCCTCTTCAATTACTACTTTCGAGTTCGCTGGGCTGAGCTCGCGATAATTGGTGCTGCACTTACTTTATTGGTATTGAGAAAACAGATTGGAAGGATCGTCATAGTGTTGTTCGTACTGGCGACAGGAGTGGGTCTGGGTATGTTTTCGACGATTCGACATATTGCTCTCTCTGACATTTAAATAATCTATGATGATCTTTACACAATCCTGGCCGTCGTTCTCTCATTCGGGTACCTGACGGGCTTCGCGCGTTCGTACATTGATGGGAATGAGATACGGAGAAGTGTGCTGGTTTTTAGAACTATGGCAATCTTTATCCTATTCACAGCTATGCCGATTATCCGAACCCGACTTTCATGGTTTGATACGATCCAAGCCGGTCTTGGGTGCCCAACCCTTGCCATCTATGTATCGGCCTATCTCGGGCCCGAAGGACCATGGGAGTGGTGGATAATACGATATGGGCCCTGCTCAGATTGCTAACCTGCGGGACACCTTCAAAGTAACCCTGTGTAATTGGCGTGTGAATATTGCCTCACTTTGTCAATATCTCGTCCTAAAAGCTCCGCACCATCGGCGTGCTTGTAGAACTTAATTTCGTGTATTTTCAACAAGTAGATTGTAGCTGCAGCCTGATCATCTGAATAGCGCAATACCTGGCTCAATCCTGGTATTATGCATTTTATGGGAGGTGGACGCCTCTATCGTTTCAAGTAAAGTACATCCATCCCTCAATACGGCGAGGTCGGAGCCCGTCACCAACAGCGGGAGACGCACAGCTTCTTTCTCCTGTTCTGGTCTCGTCGCCGGGAACTCTGCCTAATCGGAGCAAGAACAGGAGGTACTTCCAATGAGCCGAAAGAAACATACCCACTTGCGCGGCGAGCGTGGCTAGGCGTTCGCCGATCAGATCCGCCGCCCGGCACTCGAGCAAATTCTGTGCGTCTCCATCGATGTGAGTAAGTATTTTCAAGTCGTCACCCCTGCACCGTCCGGTGCGGGACAGGTGTGATCCATAATGCGTTGGGCTAAATTGTGACGCCAACGTTTGATGTCGACATCTTTCAATGTGGTTTTGCGCAACTGCCCAGCCCCGGCGGCAGGACGGGGTGCGAGGCCATTGACGTAGCGGTTGCACGCATCAACGCGCAACTGGTGCTGGTCGGGATGGAACCCACCGGCCACTCCTTTGAGAATCTCGCCCGGCAGTTCTTGCAACGTCGCCAGCCGGTCACGTTGTTGAACAGCTACGCCGTGATGCAGAACCGCAACCAACAGATGATGCAGCGCGAGAAGACCGACACGATCGATGTCGCTGCGATCGGCGACCTGCTCCGCCGTGGCGAGGGCACCACCTACAATTCGCCACGCGGCGTCTACTTGCAGCTGCAGCAGCTGGACCGCGTTCGCTTGAGCAAAGTCAAGATGCGCACCATGCTCAAGAATCAAATCATCGGCCATCTCGACCGCATCTTTCCCGGCTTGGTACTCATCGGCAAAGAAGCCCGGCACCGCTACCCCGTCCAGCCGGGGCTGGGCACACCGCTATTCGCCACCAATTTCTGGGTCTGCCGCACATTGCAGCGTCTCATCCGTGTTTGCCAGAACCCACATCGGCTGGCGGCTATGACGCCCCAGGAACTGGTACACGCGTTTCATGCCGAAAAATGCCGCCTGGGGAACCAAATCAGCCACCAAAATCATCAGCTATGCGCAGAAAGTGCTTCTGCCAGATCCGGATCTGGTCGCCATTCGTTGCGAACTGCTCCAACACGACCTTGTCTTGCTCGAAGCTGTGGCGCACGAAATCACCCTGCTGGAAACGTGTGAGCAAGCGCTCGTTTCGCAAACGCCTTATCAGATCTGGACCCAACTAAGAGGCTTCAGCACCACTCAGGTGGCCAGCTTGGCGGCCGCGCTCGGCGATCCGCGCAATTATGGTTACGCCGGCCAAGTCTTCCGGCGTTCCGGCTTGGTCAGTGGCCGCAACGATTCGGGCGTCCGGCACCCTAGTCGGGTTAGCACCCGACTAGGGTGCTAATCGCGAAGGCAAAGGCCGCGGCAAGCGCGTCGTCAAAAGCGGCGATGTCTATCTCCGCCGCGCACTCCTGAACTCGCTGGCGAATCTGATTGTGCATCAGCCAGTCTTGCAGGAGTACTACCGCAAGCTCAAGCAATCCAAGCCCGCCGGGGTTGCGCGTGTGGCCACTGCCCGCCGCGCTACCGGCATCCTGTGGGCCATACAACGCGACCAACGTTCCGATACACTCATCCCGCGTAAAGAGGTCATCATGTAAATCAACGACGCGTCGCAGACCAACTCGCAATCGGTCATTCTGTTCACAGCCCTGCGAGTGCGTATAAGCTACCTGACGCGCTGGGGGCCGGCCGTCTCAATCCTTGAGGCTAACCAGACCCTCGCCCGCAAGCTTGGACCGCCCCCAGCGCGTGGCACTGAAACCCTGGATAACGTAAGCTGAGCCCCTGTCGTCGACACGCTCGAATACAAGGATAGGGATAACAGCGCCTTGCAATATGCTTGCTACTGGTCCGATACCCAGTCATCACGATGCCGTCTGCACGTGACAGTACGAATGCACTGGGTCGTGATGCGCAGCGAAGTTCAGTGCTCAGAGTTACTGATCGCGCTCATAACTTGGTCTGTTGACCCTAAAACCGCAAAGCACCTTCTTTGTGAGATATTGTTGTGCGCGTTTCAGCAGCCGTTCAGAAGGGACTTGACTTCATGATAGTAAGCTTGCACCGAATCTCTGGTGCCCGGCCTCCCAGCCCCGGCGACTGTGTATAGACCGGATAGATGGATAACAAGTGTTCGGGAACACATGTAACACATTTTAGGATGAGGAAGGTTCAACGTGTAGATTGAATTCGGCGACTTTACACAGTGGAGACCAGAGCACAGTGAAGTGCGCATAACGACCCAGTTCGTTCGTTACTGGGCTGCACTCTGTGATGGCAAAAGTAGACGTCCAACTGACCGTCCAAATCGATTGGTTGCAGAGCGACCGGATAGCCGACAAATCCCTCGCCAACGTGATAAAGACGATTGTATTAATTGATCATGACTTCCCGGCCTACTTTGCGTACCCCGTCCAGCCGGGACCGGGCGATCGTAACGGGCGGATATTCCACCACTGGTGGCGTCTCCGGGAAGGCACGTGGGATAGGCGGAATACGGTCGGCTGGCACACCCATTACGATGCAGTCTGCACGCCGAGCAAATGTATGCTATCGTCGCTCCCATGGTGTGGCCGCGTCCAGTCCAAAAGGCTATACTGTCTGCAGCAAATCACTTCACGAAAGGGAAAGGTGCCGGCGAAACTGCTCGAATCCGGCCCCGATAGTCAGCGCTACTGGACGCAACGCGTTCAAGAACTCGCCGTCCGGAGGGATCCCGCGCCAGCCATGTCGCGCAAAATCGATCTCCATCTGGGACGATCCGTGGAATTCTTTGAGAACATGTATGGTCACGATCACACCTCCGCCCATTTGAAGCGAGATATGATCAGCTGGCAATTCGCCCTCGTGAATGACGACCATGCACCGGCCACCATCAACAACCATCTGGCTTCACTCTCTACATTCACGATCTGGGTACAATCTCACAACGCCACAATTTTTGGGATCGGCGACCCGGCCAAGCGCATCGATGAACTGCCACTGCCGCCACTGGTACTGTGGGTGCTCAACGATCGCTATCAGTCGCTGAAGAACTTGTACGAACGTCTGGAGACGTACTATCGTTTGAAAGGACGCCCTCAGGCAGCGTCTCACGGGCCAGCCCCCGTAAACAGTCATGCCCACCCCTGTCGTGATCGCACGATTGTCTTCCTCTTGCTCTCGACCGGATTGTGACGCAAGGCCCTTGTACAATTAGAACTCGAAGAACTCCAACCCAACACACACGGGTCTACGCCATGTACGAAAGACGCATCGCGCGAGGCAGGTTCAGGTCGCCTTCCCAGAAGTGTGGCTAGCCTGGATCGTGCCTGTAATAAGTGCGATAGTCTGATGAAGCGATTTACAATTCGGCCTCGTCGCTGACGTTGAGGAGAACGTAGAAGCGTTTGTTGATGGTGGTGCTGAGAACAGCGCCGCCGTACTTGCGGTAATAGGCGTCCAGGACCGTACCACCGCCGAAGAGGGAAATGCACACGGGCGTACGGGTGATGAGCATGGTTCAATCTTCAGACATCGATATCCAACATTTGATAGAGAGAATGATCAATTTGGAAGCCGGCCACAAATATGATCAGGGGAAAAAATGACTATTATTTTGAACCCAATTGTATAAACGCTTAATACCTTCTTCTACTCCAACTATTGGTTTCCAGTCGGTCATATGAGTGAACTTTCGGATATCGCTAATATATATTTTTTGGTCGCCAGGACGCCAATCGGCAAATGCAGGCGACATTGGTCGTTCGTTAAGTATGGTTAACTGGCCCAATAACTCCAAGATTGAAAGCGTATTTTCCGGACCACCGCCCATATTAAAAACTTCTCCACTTATTTGATCAATATGCTCGACAGCTAAAAGAAATCCGTCGATCAAATCATGAATATAGAGAAGATCGCGCACCTGCTTTCCATCGCCATAGACGAAGGTAGGGGTTCCGAGCAATGACGCGATGACGAAGTGTGCTACCCACCCTTGATCCTCATTTCCAAATTGGCGAGGGCCATAGATGCAGGACATTCGGAATACCACAGTACGGAGACCATATATACGTGAGTAGTCTCGGACATATTGATCGGCTGCCCCCTTGGAACATCCATACGGAGAAAGAAAATCAAGAGAACGTTCTTCCGGTATACCTTCAGCACAATCATCATATCTATAGCGAGTTACGTTACTTGCAACAGCTATTTCACCCATTTCACCATAAACCTTGTTTGTTGAAGTGAAAATAATAATGGGATTTGTTCCACTCAGACGCGCGGCTTCAAGCAGGTTTATTGTTCCTAAGGCATTAATCTCAAAATCAGTTTTCGGGTCGACCACCGAAGTAGTAACGGCCACTTGAGCCGCAAAGTGGAAGATGACATCTGCATTGGCTGCCGCCCTGAGAACAGTCTCAGAATTACGGATATCCCCCCGGATAAACTCGAGCATCCCGCTGGCACTATTGTCTTGATGCAACCAATCCATATTCAGTTCCGCTCCTTTTCGTGAAAGGTTGTCAAGCACAGTTACATGGAACCCTTGATCTAACAGCCTCTTTACCAGGTTGCTACCGATGAATCCTGCACCGCCCGTAACAAGTACATTTTGCATCAGATTTTGCCTCCTACACTCAAATTTTTCGCGGCGTGCATGTTCTCAAGCCTTGTACTACTCTCAGGGGATAGAATAGTTGGTCAACCAATAAATAACGACGCCACAGCCTGCGCGGCTCTTGACCCAATCGGTAAAGCCATTCAAAGCCTCTATCAGTCATCCACTTGGGTGGCAGCTTGAGGTATGACCGAAAGTTGTGGATTGGCTGAGTAAAAAAGGTGGCGTATCCTATGGGTGCCATAATGGTCCTACCCCGATTCAGTGGCTCTTCCGCAAAGATCGTGCTTAATCATAACGGGAAAGGCAGATTACCCAAAATCCGGTCAATATGATGAGTAAGGTGGGATGCGGATAGCGCAAACCTAGCAATTATCGGCTCGCGGGGCTAAACCAGAATAAGGTAGCACGATCCTTGCGGAAGAGCCGATTCAGTGGACATGTAGTTAGGTCACAAAAGGTAGTTGTTCATAGGCATGTGGGCTCATGTAATTAAGAGAGGAATGCATCCGCTGACGATTGTAAAACACTTCGATGTAGTCAAAGACGCTTGTGCGCGCAGTACAGTCACCCAGTCATGAATGCACTGGGTCATGACGTGCAGACTGCATCGTGATGGCGCGGCAGGCATAGAGTTGCCGGTAAACGCACTCTGATTTCAGGCTAGCGAAGAAGCTCTCCATAGGTGCATTATCGCCACGTCCACCCAGTCCCGAATGTACTGGGTCGGGAGTCGCCGTGACTGGGTAACTCCAAGCAGTTTCCTTTCCGGCTCATACTTGGCTGTAAACCGTGACTTGCAAGTAAAGCCTGGTAATCGGCGCTAGCGTACTGACTGCCTCGGTCAGAATGATGGACGAGGCCGGGTGGCGGTCGCCGTTTGAGTATGGACATTTCCAAGGCTTTCAAGGTCAGTAGGCGTGTCAGACGTTTGTCGAGCGCCCTATACCGATGCAGTGTGCACCTCGTCCAGTCGACGAGACGGGGTACCGACCCAGTTCGCTCGGTACTGGGCGGCACTGTGTGATCCGCCGCGAATAGAGGTCGAGAACAGCAGCGAGATACCCCGTCCAGCCTGTCCTGGGCTGAGCATCCAGCCTTCACTCGTTGCGATGTAAGTAACACCTGTACTGCGTACGGTGCAAGTGTGTCCATCCAGTCCGGGTTTTGACCTCCGGCTTCCTCCCCGCTTTCGCCCACGCTCGCGCAGTTGCCATAGGCTAACGGTTCGTCGGGTCAACGTCCGTAAAGGTCTTGCGCCTCCTAGCTATCGCCCATGCCGGGCGTACAATTGGAATACGCATCCATCAAAAGGCTGCGTATTCAACGTCAGTGTACCCTGGTCTTCTCAGCAAACACAGCGACTATTATGTGTCTATTAAGATGCTATCGACAAGCGGAATGGATATGTACTGCCTGGCTCTCAGCAAGAGAAGATAGTGCAGCTTCGCCACACAGCGTTGCGACCAAACCATCTATCGCTGTAACTGCCAATTCCTCTCGGCTTTGAATAGCGGAAACAAAATTGGCAAGCAGTGCCCGCGTGCCCTTATCTTACGTCCGCTGCTTCATTGATTTCCCCGGCAGCCCGGCGAGTGTGAGCGCACTGAAAAGGATTGTAAAATGGGCATATAACCCAAATGGTTAGACAGATAAGGCACCCTGCTGTAGGCGGATATAGCGATCGCCTTGGTTTTAACACTCCGAATTGCGGCCACCACGTCTGCCATAGCGAGATTGCGACAGTGTTAGGTTCGCCCGCCAGATCGAACAAAGGATTCGCAAGAATTGAACGCATATTAGTCGCGCTGCTCGTTACGAGGAGCCCAACTACAAGCAACCGGCGGGGTATATGATTGTGCATAAAATTAATGGTGGCTAAGGGACAACGAAACTGATGGATCGATCCCATATGGCTCAAATAGTCTCTGGGATGCGAGTGAGCAAACTGTAAAGATCGAACAGTTACATTATCAAGAGTTCACGAAACGTCTTCAAAGGTGTAGTGACAAAAGCGCCTGCCCTAGGATGATACTACGAATATCCTTACCAAAGGTTCAGCGCGTATTCACTCACGCAAAACGTTACCGGGGGACAACGGTTCACTCAAATATATATTTTACCGAGGGAACCATGTCCGCTGAAGAGAAAATGAGCATCGATGATCGTCGCAAAGACCTCAGCAAGATGAAAAAGCGCAACCAGCAGGCCAACCGCCATGTGTTTGCGTTTCGCGATGTCTATCCCGCACCAATTCACGTCTCATGTGACGCTTGTGGTTTCGAAGCCAGGCAACACCAGAACTCTGCGAGACCCTCAGCCTTGTGGGCGATGCGCGAATCAACCGCAACCTGCTCATACGAGACCTCTCGAAGAGCCGGGGCGAGAGTCTGTCGGACGAGGCTATACCTTAAGGTGCACAATCGTCAGCCCCGACTTCTACGAGAGATTATCAACCGACTTGTTATCAGCTGATAACTTACTCATACAAGGTGTCTGCCAATTTCAGGTCTCTAACCACACCGTCCAACTCCTAGCTGCTTTCCATTCCTTTCAGTCGCGCTCTCATTGATTTTACACGAGCCGTGCACGTCGTCGCCCTCGAATGGGCTGCCATCTTCGAGGCCAGTCGGCGTCAGCCTCGCCCGGCATTACGCTGACCAATGGTTGTGATAGGCTGCCGCATGGTGCTTTGGCCAGGGGTATAATTGCGCCGGCTGTTAGTCGCACTGGACCACTTCATGGAAAACTCTCACAGACCCATACCATCGTTATCTTGTCGCCTATGCGAACAGCAGACTCTGCGACCGTTTCTCGATCTGGGCGACATGCCCATTGCGAATGCCTTCCTCAGGGAGGCGCAACTGCAAATTCGCGAGTATACGTTCAGCTTGCAAACTGGCTTCTGCGAGAATTGTCTGATGGTGCAGCTCGTGGAGACCGTCGATCCGGGGCAACTTTTTCACGATCAGTACGCCTATTTTTCCTCCATCTCGCGCGTCATGGATGAACATTTCGAACAGCTGGCGGCGCACATTGGGCAGACATTGATCTACAGCTCAGAAATGCCCGTCATTGAGATCGGCAGCAACGACGGCATCTTGCTGCAAAACCTACACCGCCATACGCCCAACGCAATCGGGATCGAACCGTCAGGTAACGTGGCAGCCGCCGCCCGGAGTAAGGGGCTCGAAGTCATTGAGGCGTTCTTCACACCCACGCTGGCAGAACAGCTCGTACGCGAATATGGCCGAGCGCAGGTCATCGTGGGCGGAAACGTGCTCTGCCACATTCCAGACTTGAATGGTTTCGTAGTGGCACTGGCTGCCACGCTGGACAAGGAAGGCGTATTCATCTTTGAAGACCCTTACTTTATGGACATTGTATCCAATCTCGCCTATGATCAGATCTACGATGAACACGTCTACTACTTCATCGTCACGTCCCTGAGCAGGTTGTTTGCACGCCACGGTCTGCGGCTATTTCGTGTGGAGCCGCTTGCCGTGCACGGCGGTTCCATACGCATATTCGGCTGTCACGCTGGCGCACAGCGCGCAACCGAGCCTTCAGTTGAACGGCAACTCGAGCACGAAGCGCAGACCGGCTTGGACAGCCTGGAAATCTATTTGCGCTTCGCGGGGCGCGTTGCCGAATCTCGGCGCACACTGAGGAAGCTTCTGGGCAAGCTGCGCAAAGGTGGCAAACGTCTTGTTGGCTACGCTGCGTCATCCAAAGGAACGGTGATACTTAACTACTGCAACATCGGCCCCGACCTGCTGGAGTACATCTGCGACAATACGCCAACGAAGCACGGACTCTACACGCCGGGCACACATATTCCAATTGTGCCAACAGAGGAATTTAGGAATAATTACCCGAATAATGCGTTACTTTTAGCATGGAACCATCTTAAAGAAATCGCATCCAAAGAGAGAACGTTCACGGCCAGTGGCGGACGCTTTATCACGCACGTGCCGACCACGCATATTGTGAGGCCTGAAGCTTAGCGCTCCGGGCACGTTGTTCTGAGGAAATGGATTCTTCAGCGTGGAACGGGCGCCGCGTCTTGATTACCGGCGGGTTCGGGTTTATTGGCAGCAATCTCGCCCTACGCTGTTTGGAGATGGAGTGTAATGTCACACTTATCATTCGCTCTCTCCAAGCAATACAATCTCGGTTCACGACTGGATCGTTTCAAACTTAATACCATCGACCTGAACGACGCGCGTGAGAGCGAGGAAGCCTGGCACGCACTGCTATCGAATACGGACGCAATCTTCCATCTGGCTGCCCAAACCAGTCACATCGAATCGATGAACGATCCACTTGCCGACTTGGCAGCCAACTGCGGCGTAACATTAAAGTTATTGGAGGCCTGCCGGGAGCATGCCCCCGAGGCTGCTTTCGTAATGCCGGGAACGGTGACCCAAGCCGGGCGGGTCAAAGCCGTGCCAGCGGGGGAATCCTTGCCGGACTGGCCCGTATCAATCTATGACGCGCACAAGCTCACCTGCGAGAAATACCTTTATGTTTATGCGCAGAACTATGGCTTGAAAACAACGACCCTACGGTTGGCGAACGTTTTCGGTGAGCGGCAACAGGTCAACAACCCACGACGCGGGATACTGAACTATATGCTAAAAAGGGCGCTGACCGGAGATCCAATCACGATTTACGAACCGGGCGATTTTGTTCGAGATTGTTCATACATCCAGAACGTCGTGGATGCCCTCTTGCTAGCCGCCGCTTCGCCGCACACCAACGGAAAATCCTATGTGTTTGGGTCCGGGCAGGGACTCAAGTTCTATGAGATGATCGATCAGTTAGTGGAGCAAGTCCACGCGGTAACCGGGCTGGCAGCGGATGTTCACTGGGTTCCCTTCCCAAGTGACGAGAAAAGGATCGACGTGGGGGACTTCATTGCGGACAACCGCAAGTTCCGTGCACATACCGGCTGGTCCGAGCGCGTGGACTTCGCGGCAGGGTTGCGCAACACGGTTGAGTTCTATCGAGACAATCTAGAGCATTATACGTGAACATCGATAGCCTCTCCGGGCGCCGGGCGCTCATCACCGGCGGTCTGGGTTTTATCGGAAGTAATTTGGCTCATTATCTGGTCGAACGTGACGCACAGGTAACGATTATCGATTCTTTGGACCCGCGCTCTGGGGGCCAACTCGCCAACCTGAATGGTATTGAAGACCAGGTGGAGCTCATTATTACTGACATCCGTAGCTTCGATTCGGTCGCAATGGCGACTTACCGCGCCGATCTGATCTTTCACTGCGCCGCGCATACTTCGCACCCGTACTCGATGCGCGATCCGCAACGCGATATTGAAGTCAATTGCATCGGCACGATCAACATCCTTGAAGCCTTGCGACGTTTCCGTCCCAGCGCTCGCATGGTGTACGTCGGCACGAGCACACAAATCGGTGAAATGGTCCAGCAGCCCATCAACGAAGAGCATCCGGTCTCGCCGGTGGACATATATTCAGCCAACAAAGCCGCTGCCGAGTATTATTGCCGCATTTACGCACGGGCCTATGACCTGAGCATTAACACTGTACGTTTGCCCAACATATATGGTCCGCGCGCTATAATCGCCAATCCAGATTTGGGATTTATTAACTATTTCATTGGCCGCGCACTAAATGGACAGGATTTGACCATATTCGGTGCGGGCGAGCAATTACGCAGCGTATTGTATGTAGACGATGCCTTGCGCGCGCTTGTGCTGGCTGCTGACTTTGAACGTGGTGGGGAGCTTTGGTTTGCAACCACGAACGATTCGGTCAGCGTCAAACAAATTGCGGAGAGCACTGTCAGCGCGTGTGGCTCGGGACAGATCGTCTATGTGGACTGGCCGCAAGCTCGTCAGCTCATCGACGTGGGAAGCATCGTGATCGACAGCACACGTATCCGACGCGATCTCAAATGGTCGGCAACCACGGATCTACAGACCGGGCTGCGCACGACTGTTGCATACTTTCAAGCACTGAGCTGATGGCGAATCAGCAGACCCTCGCCCAATGTCTAATGTGGCAGAATATAGTGCAGCGTCTGCCACCGTTTCTTACGCCTTGGGCGGGCCCCGATATTAATCGCAGTAATATTTATCTATTTTCAGTTGAAGGTTGTCTATTCCCCCGTTATACGCTCATCGAGCCGACCTATTCCTCAGCCTGGTCCGCGGCGATGTCTGCTCTGCACTGGCCCGCATTCCTGCTAGGCTTGACCTCGTTGATATTGCCAGCGAGGGGATTCATCAGCCTGCCCGGGCTGATCTTGATGGTGATCGGCACTGTGTTGCCAGAAAATCGGAGTTGAATCGGTATGCGCATCCTCGTCACTGGCGGCCTCGGCCATATTGGATCGAGCCTGATCCGGCGGCTCCTGGACAATGCCGATACGGAGCATCTCACGATCCTGGACGATTTCTCGACCCAGCGCTATGCCAGTCTGTTTGGGCTGCCACACACGGGCCGTTTGATGGTCGTCGAGGGCAGCATCCTTAATCCGGAAGACCTGGGCCGTGCCATGCACGGTGTGCATTCGGTGGTTCACCTGGCGGCCATCACGAATGCCGAGGGGAGTTTCGCCGACTCTGAGAAGGTAAAGCTTGTTAACACCGAAGGCACACGCCGCGTGATCCAAGCCTGTCGAGCGCACGGTGTCCGGACGTTGGTCTTCCCTTCGACTACGAGCGTGTACGGCCCGATGGATGGCATCGCACGCGAAGACAGCCCGCCCGAGGAGTTGCGACCGCAAAGCCCCTACGCATACAGCAAACTGGCAGCCGAACGTGAGGTCTTGAACCCTTCAGCGCGCGGAAAAGTATGCGGCATCGTGCTCCGGCTCGGGACCATTTTCGGGCCGAGTCCGGGCATGCGCTTCCACACGGCAGTAAATAAGTTCATCTGGCAGGCCGCGCACCGCCAACCGCTCACCATCTGGTCGAACGCGCTGGGACTTGTGCGACCTTACCTCGCGCTGCCTGACGCAATTGCCGCTATTGAGTTTGCACTCACGCGAGGGGAGGCACTGGCAGGTGAACTATTTAACGTCGTCACGCTCAATGCCACACTGGATCACATTCTGGAGGCTATTCGCCGCCACGTCCCCGACCTGGAGCTTCACCAGACCCAATCGCCTTTACTAAACCAAGTTTCTTATCATGTGGATGACGCCAAGATTCGGGCGCTGGGATTTGAATACCATGGCAGCCTCGAAGCGGGCGTTTCGGCTACCCTTGAGACGCTCGCCGGGTTGCTGCCGCTCCCCTATGACGCCACATGACGACGCCTACGCACGATCCGACAAGTTGGATTGAATATTGGAGCAACGAGAATATCTGGTCCGAATCGGCGTTGTGGAGTAGGCAGATGCGCGCCTTCATCCGCCGCAGCTCCGGTGTTATGCAGTATGGCCAGAATGATAAAATCCTTGATTTTGGCTGCGGCAGCGGGCACTTCGCAGAAATGATGCACGGGCGCATCGGCGCAATCGTCTGCGCCGACATGTCCGAACACTACGTCGAAGTCTGCCGCGCTGTCCAACGTATCGACAATGCACGTCGCGCCCGATATGACCGACCTGGATCGAGTAGGGAAAGATTTTACGAAAGTCATCTGCCTGAGCGTTATCCATTACTTTGAGCAACCGGACTACGTGCGCGCATTTGTCGCCGGTATGCAGCGCGCTTGCATCCCTGGAGCCAGAGTTCTCATCGCCGACATTGGCAACGAGCAGCGCACATTGCGGGATCTGATCAAAACGTTGAAGTTCGCAATGCGCGAACAAATGTTACCTGACGTGGCTGCAATGACCGTGCGCATGTGGT
Source organism: Anaerolineales bacterium (assembly GCA_965248775.1). Taxonomy (GTDB): domain Bacteria; phylum Chloroflexota; class Anaerolineae; order Anaerolineales; family JBHHUI01; genus JBHHUI01. The sequence continues at coordinate 4,666,918 of OZ252150.1, read as the reverse complement.
TCGCCGATGCAAGCTATCGGAGTCTTAAGCAGAGCGGGCGCAGCTACCTACACTTGCCAGCGGGTTATTTTAAGCAGCTGGCGCGCGAACTCGGTGTGAGCATTACCGAACTCGATATGCAGTTCACGATCAACGCAAACTACAAAAATATTTTGGTGGAAATCTAAGGCTGGTTCAAATGGAGCGGAGGAATATGGCGAAGTTGCGTGTGGCAGTACTCGGAGGTGGGATTTCGGGACTGTCGCTTGCCTGGCGGCTGCGGGAACTTGGAGTAAAAGTTGATGTCTTCGAAGCTGAGGAAATCGTCGGCGGTCTGGCAGGGACGGTGCGTCCCGAAGATGGCGCGTATTGTCTGGACTTCGGCCCGCATTTTTTTATTACCCAAAAACATGAAATCGTTCGGCGCATTACCGATTTACTCGGCGATGAGGTTATCCAATTTGAACGCAGCGCACAAATATACTTTCAGGGTCGCTTTCTGGATTATCCGCTCAGTGCGCGCAACGTGCTGTTTCATTTTCCACTCGCCGATGCATTCGCAACGGTGTTCACCTACGGGGCAGCGCAACTCCACCGCCCGTTCAGGCGAGGTACGCGCGAACAGAATGTCCAGGAGTGGGCCACAGCAAATTTCGGCAGCCACCTGACGAAAGTTTTCTTCCGCCCATATACCGAAAACTTCTGGAAGTTGTCGGCCGAGCAGCTTTCGGAGCACACCATTCCGACCAGCACGCGTCTCAATTTTCTAAAGAGCCTGAAGCTGCTCCTGACAAGGCGCGTCACTGGACAGGCAATGTCGCTGGCTGAGCGCGAACTGGTGCTCCCGTTGCGTTATCCGACGCGTGGCTACGGAGTGATCGCAGAATCCGTGGCAGAACGGGTGGAGGCACTGGGGGGGCGCATTCACAAAGGAACTCGCGTGAACCAGGTGGTAACCTTGGAAGGAGCGAAATATCTCATAGAAGGGCAACGCGGCGAGGAGGTATCGCGGCTCACGGCTGATTACGTTGTCTCGACGATTCCGATACCCGATTTTGTGAATATGCTATCACCAGCACCCCAGGACGGAGTATTGACAAGCACTGGCAAGCTGAGTTATCTGGCGATGATCGTACTCTACATTGCCACACCGAACCAACCACTCCTCGATACATCGTACGTATATTATCTCGGACGCCCCTATCACCGGCTATCGGACATAAACAAGTTCTGCGTCGACCTGTGCCCGCCTGGCGAGAACATGTTGGCGGTTGAGTTTTCCTGCCATACCGATCAGCCGCTATGGGGGAAGAGCGCGCAGGAGCTGCTGGAGCTTTCCTTGCCCGGTCTAGAAAAAGACGGTGTGATCACGCGCAAGGACGTGCGCAAAGTGTTAACGGTCAAAGCTGCGAGCGCATATCCAGTTTTCCACTATGGCTACCGGCCGCACCTGGACAAGGTCAAAGCCTTCGTGCGGAGCCAGCCGCGCCTGGCGCTGCTGGGACGTACCGGCGACTACCGTTACATCGACAGCGACCAATGCATGGAACAGGCTTTTAGTCTAGCAGAAGAGATCGCGCGCAAAGCAGGATAATATCCGCAGTCACACAGATTATACCGGACCCGCTAGAGGTGCCTCTCTCCCGCGGTCGGTGTGAACTCCGGCACGATACGCGCGAGGATTTCGAGCAGGATTTGCGATTCACGGCGTCCGATCGCTGCTATTAGACTTTGCAGTTCGTCGTCAAACGACTGAACCAGGTTTGGCCCGCTGGCCGAGAATATCTGTTCGTCTGCAGTCGGCTCCCAATCCGGCCCATCCAGGGCAACAACCTCGACAAGCGCTTCGCCGGGGCGCAACCCGATATAGTCGATCTGCACATGACCATCATTCTCGCTGTTGTGGCTAGCGATGATCTCGCGCGCTAGATCCGCGATACGGAGCGGCTCGCCCCCCTGGAACGCGAATACCTCGCCGCCCTGTCCAAGAACGAGGGCAGTGAACATGAATTGGACGGCTGCCGGCGCCGAAATGAATATGCGTTCGATCTGCGGGTGTGTCACGGTGACCGGCCCACCCATCGCAATTTGTCGACGGAATAGCTCAAAAACACTCCCGCGGCTCTCGCGGATATTTGTTAGCCGCACAGTGATGAAACGTTTTCCACTCCGGCGGGCCGCGTGCCCAACAAGCATTTCGCCCACTCGTTTGGTGACGCCCATCAAACTCGTAGGTTGAATAGCCTTCACGGTCGACGTGAAGAGCAAATGGCCGGTAATCCAACGCTCGGCCAATGCAACCACATTTGTCGTTCCAACAATGTTATGTCCGGCCACCTCGACGGCATCCGACTCGCTCTGAGTATGCTTGTGCGCAGCCGTATGGAAAATAATATTTGGACGGTGTTCGGCGAAGACCTCTTCCAAATGCGCGCGCTGCATTATATCGCCGGCTGCGATGACAATTGACGTACGCTCATTCCACTCTTGCAGCGCAGTCTGAAGCCGCGTCAGACGTCCCTCATCACGCCCCAAGCAAACCAGCCTTGCAGGTCGGTATTCCAGGGCCTGGCGCACGACTTCTGATCCCACAGTTCCCGTAGCGCCGGTTACGAGAACGACCTTATCCTGAATCAGATGAGAAAAGTCAATTTGTTCCATAAGTAGGCATGCTATTAAACCGGAATACGCAACCTTAAAAGGGTTGCGTATTCAACGTCAGTGTACTCAAGTCTGCTCAGCTAACACAGTAACTATTATGTGGCGTGTGAGCTGTTATCGTCAAGCGGAATGGATTTGTATTGCCTGCCTCTCAGCGAGAGAAGATAGTGCGGCTTCGCCACATAGCGTCGCGACCAAACCATCTAGCGCCGAAACTGCTAATTCCTCTCGGCCTTGAATAGCGGAAACAAAATTGGCAAGGAGTGCCCGCGTTCCCTTATCTTGCGTCCGTAGCTTCATTGATTTCCCCGGCAGCCCGGCGAGTGTGAGCGCACTGAAGTCGTCAAGTATTGCGATGCCGCCGCCAGCGAAGACTTCGAGTCGTTCCTTGGGGACTGCAGAGTTACCTAACCCCGTGTAAACGAGCGTTCCAACAGATCCATCTGAAAATTTTATAACAGCAGAAAGATCATCCGGTGACCCTCCGGCGGATTGTGCCATAACGGAAACAGGTGTGCTGCCGGCAAGCCAGGTCATCAAATCAAAAAAATGACAGGCTTCGCCGATTATGCGCCCACCGCCGACCATCGGGTCTCGAAGCCAGTGGGTTTTGGGTAATGGGCCAGCATTCACACGATACACGAGCTGCTTAGGTCCGGCAATCTCTTCTAAAGCCAAATGAAGCTGCTGGCTGAGCGAGCTCATGCGGCGATTGAAGCCCACTGCACAGAGCGTGCCAGCTTTTTCGACTGCATGAATAACTTCGCGGCATTGCTCGCCGGTCAGGGAAAGTGGCTTCTCGACAAATATGTGTTTTCCGGCTTCAGCAGCTACGATGCATTGTTCCTTATGCAAGTCATGCCGGGTTGCGATCAGAACGGCATTCACCTCCCTCTGATCCAGTGCATCCCGCAGGTCCGTCGTCGCTGTCCCTGCTCCCAGCACTTCGGCGGCCTGCCTGGCACTTGCGCCGGTGCCGCTTACAACCACCTGCACAGTCACAAATTTAGAGAGCGCCCGCAAGTTGGGCATATGAACATTGCGAGCAAATTGCCCCGCACCGACGAGTGCGAAGCCCACTTTTTCATGGACATCCGTCGCTTTGCTTGCAAGTTTGAGTGTTCTCTGTGGACGACTTTGTTCGGCATCACTGGGATACTTGAGCAGTACGCCAATAGTATTGGCAGCCCCCTGCGTCACACGAGCATACGCCGCGGCTGCGTTATCAATTGGATATTCCGCACTGATCAAGGGAGCGACGGAGACCCTTTTCGCAGCGACCTGATCGAGAAATGCACTGAGGTTGCGAGTTTCGGTCCAGCGAACATATCCGAAGGGGTAATCCTGACCCTGCTCCTCAAATGTCCGGTCATAGCGACCCGGCCCATAGGAACGCGAAATGCGTACATCAATTTCCTTGTGATAGAACTCAGCCCTTTCGAGTTGCATCCCGATCGCCCCGACGATGACGACTCTGCCCTTCTCACGGCACATCTCGAATGCCTGGTTCACCGGCTTTGATGAAGATGTACTCGCCGTGAGCAAAATCGCGTCTGCCCCGTTGCCTTCTGTGAACTCCAGTACATTCTGAGCGACATCGGTTTGATTCACGTCGATCACATGCTCAACACCAAGGTCACGGGCAAGCTCCAGGCGAGAGGGGATAAGGTCGGTACAAATTACCTTACAGCCATGTGCACGCACCAGCTGTGCTGTCAGGAGTCCGACCAAGCCTGTGCCAACAACAACAATCGTTTCGCCGAGCGTTGGCTCGGCCCGTCGAACGCCTTGCAGAGCGATTGCTCCAAGTGTTGTAAAGGCAGCCTCCTGAATAGCTACAGCATCCGGCACTTTTGCACATAGATTCATGGGAACCGAGATGTACTCTGCGTGATTAGCAAAGCCCGCGCCCGCACAGGCAACCCGATCACCAATCGAGAAGCTGTCAACGCCCGAGCCGACCTCCACCACCGTACCCGCAGCACTATATCCAAGCGGAATCAAATCCTTGGAGGCGGAACGCACCAAATCAACAGTTGCTCGGACTCCCCGACGGACGGCATACTGCAATGCTCGTCGTACAAGATCGGGTCGGCGCAGAGCTTGCTTGATCATGCTCCCGCCACCCGCAAGAGCAGTCGACTCCGTGCCGGTGGATATCAATGAATATGCAACTTGAACAAGCAGCTGTCCCGACCGCAGTGCAGGCGCGGGCACATCTTTCAGGTGCAATTCTCCCTTGCCATCAAAGAATACTTGTTTCATATGTATCTGTTATTGAGGTGGGTTTACTAATAATGGGCAACGCAGGTTGTTGATTTGTAGGGTGTTTAGTGGGCGGGCGATTCTACCATGCGCGCAGAAACGCTTCGAAGCTGCGAATCGTCAGCTGGCCCATCAATAGAGTCGAGCACTAAGAGCACGCAAATGGTTCCGTAGCCGGTCGTCGATAATTTAAGAACGGGCGCAGGCAAGCGCACACCGTACCGAGGGGAATACCAGCCACTCACCAAAACCCCGGAGAGACTCTCCGAATCATGCTCAGAGACCCGCAGGACAACATTTGAACCCTCGGCATTCGTAGACCAAGCTTTTTCTCCATCAAATTGAATCGGCATGGGGGCAAAATGAAAAAACCATTCTACAGAGAATGGTGTGTTGTCTTCCTCCCGCGAAACAAGCTCAACTTGGTCCGAGATAAACCAACTTGCTTCATCTGCGGCGAGCCAGATTTTTCGGCGATGACGCCAACCACCAGTTGCTGTGTAACACTCACTCTCCAGGGGTGAGGCATTGTCCCCGAGCGTGCGGTGGAAAGTCTTCACCCGAATATCGTTATCTATCCGAAACAGATCTCGTTCCGGAATCTGATTTTGCTCGCGACTATTGACCCGGACGGTATTGTGAGCGGCGGTGGACCGGAACGCGTTACGGGCGCGATAGTCACCTGTATAAGCGTAAGAGCCGGGGTCGATCAGAAATGCTCTGCATCCGACCGCAAACTCGAAACTCAAGGCATCGTTGTGGTCGTGTACACCCCACCCATCTGCGCCGACTCCTCCTGCTTCAACAGCCAGATAGTCATCATCTTTGTGCAATACATACCAACCACCTTGTGCAAACATGTCTGTATGTTGGACAGTGCGAGTGTCATTGCGTTCCCTCGCCATAACAAGATGCTCTTCGGCTTGTTGTCCATACGCCCAGAGTGCAGCTTGCCAGCGCATGTCATCTTTGATAAGCCGACCCCAATCAGGCCGATCAAAGACAACCGCCCCCAATGCGAGCAGACCGCGCGGATCCTGAAATGATGACAGGCTCTCTGTGTCGGCCTCAACGGCTAGCCAGCGCCCGGAGTCGCAATCTCCAAAAAGCGGCATATTCCCATCGGGGCGTAACAAGCCTGCAACGACATCCAGCATTGCCGGAACGCGTTTTCGCATTACCCTGGGAAGCCGCACGCCATTCTGATCGCAAAAAGCTACTGTCCACAACAGCATCTCGGTGACCAGTACGTGATAACTCGTGGAAGCTTCGTAGTCCGCACCATCAGAATGAACTTGGTCGCGCACCTCCCGCCGAAAAAGGCGCAGACCGAGATTGAGCCAGCCCTTAGCCTCAGGTGCCGGCGAGAGGTAGAGACCCAACCAGACCAGACCGCATAAATCGGCCATCAGATGATTGGAACCCGGCCAACCTGCTTCAAGATACTGCCGCACGTAACGCCCATGTTCGATCAGACTGCGCAGATATTTGTAGATGAAGTTGTCATCGGCGAATGCAATATCTTTGATCAACTCAACACCCCAGATCATGTTCGCGGCCCGAATAGAAACTTCCATCGCGTTCGACCAGTTCGGGCCGAACTCAACCGGGTTTTCCATCCACCAATGATCGAGCTGTTCCATTAGCTCTTTCGCATATGCATCGTCTCCCGTCAGAGCAAAGCATTCACCCAGCAGAGGCGCATGATAGAAACGACTCAATTCCCACGGGACTTTGATATCGAAGCCAGCATCCAGATCGATCATGGTTAAATGAGAAAAGTGATCGAGCGGCCACTCGTGACCGCTAATGAAATCTTTTCGCCAGGATATTGGATTCCCACGTGTGGTTATTCCCGATCCAAGCAGATCGAAGCGATGCGCCAGAACATCTGCACCCCTGGAATTGAGAACGCTCCGTAGACCTGGAATGCTTGCCTCGACGATCTTTGCGCGCTCTAATGGGTTCCGAAAAAAGAAACGTGGCTCATCCCGCTGCCGAAACTGGGTCGACAGGGAAGCGAAATCCCTAACTCCCCAAAACGAGAGCACTTCATCTTCCGCTAACTCGCTTGGAGTTTCCGGTATTTCCTTCAGGGTACGACGACGTTGCCAACGATAGCCGAGTACACGCGGATAGGCGCGTAGCGGCACAGCCCGCACGCGCTCAAGTGTGCGTTCGATTAGGGGATGCCGCAGAAAATTCATTATTCTTGAGAAATCTCTGCAGCGGACGAAGTCGCGTTCTGACCGCCCAAAATTTCGTCATACACGGCGAAGGTCTGGGCTGCATTCTTCTGCGCATTGAATAACTTGCGCGCTCGATTGAAGCCCGCTGCTCCCATGGATTTAGCTCGCTGCGGATCGCCAAGGATAGAGATTATCGCGTTCGCCAATTTTTCCACATCATTTGGCGGCACGAGCATCCCTGTTACTCCGTCGTCCACGAGCTCGTTCGGACCACCCAGATCTGAAGCCACAATCGGCTTCGCCATCGCAGCAGCCTCGACAATCGGGCGCGCAAAGTGAGGCACAACCGATGGGAACACGACAAGGTCAGATGCCGCCAGCACCTGTGGAATATCCTGGCGCACACCGGTAAAACGGATATGCCCGTTCCCAATCGCATCCGCAGCAGAGCGCATCACCGCTCTATCGTACGCGTCAGTCTGGAAGATGCGCGTTCCGATCGCACGCATTGGATCACTCGCCCCAATCCGAGGTTTACTCCCCACAATGAGGAACCTGACATTGGGAAGTGTTTGCCGAACTTTGGGAAGCGCCCGAACAAAAGGCAACGTCCCCTTTGGGGAAGAACACCCACCAAGCATCGTTACCACGTGCTGTGAGGGCGTCAGGTTCATCCGCTCGCGCGCCGCAGTAGGGTCAATTGAACGATCAAATTTTTCAAAGTCAACGAAGTTGTAAATGATGCGAATCCGATCCGAGGGGATCAGCCGCGCCATGTCATTCTTCGATATCGCTATGATACGGGCTGCATCATGATCAATATGGTGGCGCAGCCAGAAACGCCGCAGGCCGAAGTAGCCCTTTGCGAGTGGTTCGCGGATATGCCACACAACAGGGATACCTTCGCGCCAAGCAGCCCGCGCTGGAGCCGCCAGCGTTGATGAATTTATATGAACAAGATCGGGCTTGAGTTGTCTGATGATCCGCCGGGTCGCGCGCATAGACGGCCAAAAGCGCGCAACTTTCCCCGGCAATTGCCACAACAAATTTCCACCATACCAGACCAAATCTGTGTGGCTGAAATCAGTGAATTCCGGAGCGACATGCGTCTCGATATCAGCATTGCGAAACAGGTCTGTCGCAGGACCATCCAATGAAATCAGGACGACCGGTTTGAAACGCTTGCGGTCCAGGTTTTCGATTAGATACAACAAACTCAGCGGTGCCCCGCCAATGGCGCTGCCATGATGAATATAAAGAATTCGTTTCACGGTTTGGTTGCATGGACGATCAGAAACCAACCCCAGTGTTTGTCAAGCCAGGAATGAAGTTTTTGACGTATTCGCACCCAGGGAGTGGGATTTTCATCCCATGCACGAAAACTATTAAATTGAGTCACAAATCGAAAATCCATAAGTCCTTCAAAAAGCTGCTCCACCGCTGCTTTTGTATACACGCGCGACAATGGATTCTGTAAGCCCCCAAAATCTGAGCCGGCGCGCACAACACCCTGTCGGGTCAGTTTGCGACCTGCCGGCATTAGAAGATCGAGCCAGTGAGGTCGCTTCGCGATTACGATGTTCTGCAATTGTTTCGGAAGGTGATTGAGAACGAACATGAGGCTCCCCAGCACGACGACAATATTCCACCAGGATATACCATGACTGTCGCCGCGCCTTGTTCGGAAAGTACATTGGCGCGCCAAAGCAATGGGGTTTTACGGCCCCAAAGGGACGGCCAGCGAAAGTACTTGCTGCTGCCAATACAAGTCCCAGCCGCCATTGAGCAGGAGCGTGCGTAACGCTGCGAGCGCAGTACTGGTTTCCTGGCTCCAATGCACGCCCTGATGCCTCTGCCGTCGGGCGACGATCAAATCATTTCCCTTTTCGGCATGCGCGCTACCGATGTATTTGCGTTGCTTGCGGCGCGCTTTATAGTTGGGGATGTAGGTGCGCCGATTTTGCAGGTAGTTAATCAGTTCCTCAAGCTTTTCGATGTTCTTAGCTTTCGGGCGATAGGCTTCAAGGATAGCGACGGCTTCGTCCACTTGACCGCGTCAAAGCTGGAAGATCAGTTGGCCATACAATTTGGCTTTGGCCGCCCGTCCCCGGCAGATGGTACTGGTCAAGTTGTAGTATTTCTTGCGGCTGTGGTACCAGTACAGGATCAGTTCCACTCCCAGCCAGACCGCGCTAGGCGTGCAGTGAAGAATGTGGCGCTCCAGCGCGCTCCGTCACCCACCAAGGTGAGCTTGGCGTTCACGCCGCCGCCACACAAGATGAGCAAGAGAGACAACTGTTGCAAGACCATCTTGGCCGTTCCGCTTAGATAACCAATGGTGCTAGTTCAGAGAGAAAACTGAGCGATACTCATCCGGTAAGGGTCGGCTTTGAGGTTCGGATCGAGATGGCGTGATAAATCGAGCAGGACATTGAACATGACCGACACATAAGCCAGTCGAGCGGTTATGTAGTCGGCGACCCGATGGTGCAGACGCTTGAGGCCACAGACCACCGTGACCATGGACAAAGCCGTTTCGACATACATACGTTCATTCCAAGTGCCTTTCGCACAAAGCTTCAGATTGGCCGGATAACCGTCAGCACTGCGAAAGCCAAAATCGGCAAAGACGATGGTTTGGTCGATGAAAGGTTCGGCCACATGATGAAAATGCTTGTCATGGGTATTTAGCGTGTTCCAGTCCCAATTGATACCGATGCAGTGTGCACGGCACTGTGCGACATGGCCATGGTCGTCCAGCAACCAGCACAGCTTGACCCCGATGCTCCAGCGCCCTTTATCCCGGCCTTTCTTGCCGATTTGGTGCTGGCTGCGGCCTTCCCGAATGGGAAAGAGTAGTTCGATTGGGTAGGTGTCAATCACTGTGAACAGACTGGGTTCGGCGAGTAGTAAATCGCACCAATCCTGATGCGCCTTGAGCAAGCGCTGCAAGCGCGTCCGCTCTGGCAAGCCGGCAAAGAGCGCGTCATAATCACGTTTCCCAGTCTAGTCGACTGGACTAGGCAGCCAGCGATAGAATGCACGAAAGTAGCCGCCCTTGAGCGCAAACAAGATGCCGATAGTGACCAATTCACTGGGGTACAGTTTGGCCTGTGGATGCTTGCGTATCTCCGGCAAGTTGTCGTCCACTTCGCAGAAAATCGATATCACGACCCTGGCGGGCGCGACAAGGGTGATAATATCCTCGGTAGTCATGAGCTCGCTCCCCTATGGTTGTTTTGTCGCAACCCATAGTTTGAGCGATGCTCATGACTTTTTCAACTAGCACCAATGGTTAGATAGCGATACCCGTCCACCGTGCGTACATAGGCTGTGCGCAACTTCAGCCAACGACGCTTCTCCGGGCGGCGTACCAGCACATCATCGGTGGTGGCCACATCTCGCCGGGCTGGATCGCGGGCTCCAAGCGTCGCAAGCGTTCCGTGCTGGCAGCGGCCTCGTCACGGCGGGCCTGCAACACCCGCTCCCAGTCGCTCAGAGTGACCCTTTCCAGTGGTTGGGGATTGGGGACAGCCAGAGCGGCTGCCACCGCACTGTTCAACTCGGCCGCCCAGGCCGCCGGGCGCCGCGGTTCGCTTGCGGGCGCCAATTACGCTTGCAACCCGTCCAGAGCTTGCCCCGTGCCGGCCGCAGGGTCAAGGCGTTGCAACAAGGCTGCACACTCGGCTTGTTCCGCCTGCCGAATGACTTGCCCATGTCGACGCACCTATCCGCGCACTTTTGTTACCGACACAGCTCCTGGGTCGTGCCTTATCCAACCAAACAAGCGTTCAGCGCTGCTAAAAGACATGTCTTACGGCAACAAGCACACCCACTCCAAGTTCTTATCCCATCGCCTTGGCGCGCTAATTTTTTTTCACCAGACACGATCTGAAAGCGAAGATACCTTGTCGTATATCTCGATTTGCGATATTATTGACCTATGCACGTGATCGGCCGAAAGGCGCTACGCCAATTCTGGGAAAAACACCCCAAAAGCAAGGGCGCACTTGCCAGCTGGTTTAGAATCAGGGATAAAACCGACTACGATAGTTTCAACGAACTCCGTGAGACGTTTCCCAGCGCAGATAAAGTGGGCGACTTGATTGTGTTCAATATTGGCGGCAACGAGTATCGTTTGATCGCCTCGATGCATTTCAATCGGGGTTAGGTGCAATACCTTTCAAATAAGGGCCAAAGCTTGCCGGAAAGGTTGTCGGGGTTGGGGCCAGTGATAATGCTCCGGCTGTTTCAGGCGGAACTTTGACATCTTGCGTTTGACTACACGCGGGTTTGAACGGGCACGGCGGAGAGGCAGACGAACGTCAGCGATGTCATGCAACAAGCGGTCATAGAGTTGGCCGAGTTGGTCAACGGCCGTCTTTTGAAACTCGGCGAGCGTGTCGCGCACGAGTTCGAGTGCATGCACAAAGCTGAGTTGGTCGGGATCGAGACCGGTGCGTTGGGCAGCCGCATGCATCAGGAAGCGGATGATGAAGTGTGCGATGAGCAGGCCATACAGTTCCTGAATGACCCCGACCGGCTTGAGACTGCGCAGCGGGCGTCCGGCCAGACGTTGATGGGTGTCGACTTCATCGATGACCAATTCGATTTCCCAGCGTTCGTGATAAGCTCGCGCGAGTTCCAGGGCTGGGAAGGCTTCGGGGTTCAGCAAGGTGGTAACCAAGCGGTGCACTTCACCGTAACCGGGGAGTGCCGGGTCACTTATGGTGTATTCGACGATGCGCACCAGGAGGCGCTCGCCCCGCTTGCGGCGCTGGTAGTCGGAGGGGGTCAGGTAGGCGGTGTAGGAGCCATCTGGCAATGGACAGCGGTTTTTAGGCTTGACATGGGCTGGAAATCGGCTCAAAATGTGTCCCCCGCGCTCCAAAACCATGCGCAGCATGTCATAATCATGAAACCCACGGTCCCACATCACCAACATGCCCATCTCGACCGAGCGCAACAGGCGAAAACCACCTATGCGCTCGCTGGTGTGGCAAGGCCAGAAGCCCGCATCGACAATCGTATGCGTGCCGCACTCGACCAGATACACCCCTTGCACCTGCGGAAAAGCGCTCTGGCCGCGCGGGCTGTGGTGCCGTCCAAAAGCCGCCGCATTCTCCGGCGTGTCAGCCACATCTTCAACCGTGCCATCGATGGCCATCAGGCGCAATCCAAAGAGGAACGCGCCGGCTGTCTCCGTCGTAGCTATCGGTCGACATACATGCCGAAACAAACGCACGACCGGTCGAGCACCCAGTTGATAGCGCCGATAGGTAATCGCACTGTCTTTCGGTACCGCGTATTCCGGATTGTTCCAGATGTACCGCAACCCCTGGGCGATCTTACGCATTACCCGCCCCAGAGAAGATTGCGTGTAGATGTTCATTGTGATGATTAAAAACACTGTCACGACCAGATTCAATTTGCGCTCGCGTTGCGTTTTCAAGCCTTCTGCCTCCAACGCTGCTTCGACCACATCTGGCGGAATAACCCGGCTCAGGCTTGTAAATGTCAGTTCCCGGCAAAACTTGCTCTCGATGTCAACCTCGCGTAATCTGTATCCCATCAGGTGGCCCCCTGGCATCTTGCGAATTTGTATATCTCACAAGTATGCCTCGGGTGCCACCTGTTTGCTTATTTGAAAGGTATTGGGTTTAGGTGCAATACCTTTCAAATAAGGGCCAAAGCTTGCCGGAAAGGTTGTCGGGGTTGGGGCCAGTGATAATGCTCCGGCTGTTTCAGGCGGAACTTTGACATCTTGCGTTTGACTACACGCGGGTTTGAACGGGCACGGCGGAGAGGCAGACGAACGTCAGCGATGTCATGCAACAAGCGGTCATAGAGTTGGCCGAGTTGGTCAACGGCCGTCTTTTGAAACTCGGCGAGCGTGTCGCGCACGAGTTCGAGTGCATGCACAAAGCTGAGTTGGTCGGGATCGAGACCGGTGCGTTGGGCAGCCGCATGCATCAGGAAGCGGATGATGAAGTGTGCGATGAGCAGGCCATACAGTTCCTGAATGACCCCGACCGGCTTGAGACTGCGCAGCGGGCGTCCGGCCAGACGTTGATGGGTGTCGACTTCATCGATGACCAATTCGATTTCCCAGCGTTCGTGATAAGCTCGCGCGAGTTCCAGGGCTGGGAAGGCTTCGGGGTGAAGCAAGGTGGTAACCAAGCGGTGCACTTCACCGTAACCGGGGAGTGCCGGGTCACTTATGGTGTATTCGACGATGCGCACCAGGAGGCGCTCGCCCCGCTTGCGGCGCTGGTAGTCGGAGGGGGTCAGGTAGGCGGTGTAGGAGCCATCTGGCAAGGGACAGCGGTTTTTAGGCTTGACATGGGCTGGAAATCGGCTCAAAATGTGTCCCCCGCGCTCCAAAACCATGCGCAGCATGTCATAATCATGAAACCCACGGTCCCACATCACCAACATGCCCATCTCGACCGAGCGCAACAGGCGAAAACCACCCATGCGCTCGCTGGTGTGGCAAGGCCAGAAGCCCGCATCGACAATCGTATGCGTGCCGCACTCGACCAGATACACCCCTTGCACCTGCGGAAAAGCGCTCTGGCCGCGCGGGCTGTGGTGCCGTCCAAAAGCCGCCGCATTCTCCGGCGTGTCAGCCACATCTTCAACCGTGCCATCGATGGCCATCAGGCGCAATCCAAAGAGGAACGCGCCAGCTGTCTCCGTCGTAGCTATCGGTCGACATACATGCCGAAACAAACGCACGACCGGTCGAGCACCCAGTTGATAGCGCCGATAGGTAATCGCACTGTCTTTCGGTACCGCGTATTCCGGATTGTTCCAGATGTACCGCAACCCCTGGGCGATCTTACGCATTACCCGCCCCAGAGAAGATTGCGTGTAGATGTTCATTGTGATGATTAAAAACACTGTCACGACCAGATTCAATTTGCGCTCGCGTTGCGTTTTCAAGCCTTCTGCCTCCAACGCTGCTTCGACCACATCTGGCGGAATAACCCGGCTCAGGCTTGTAAATGTCAGTTCCCGGCAAAACTTGCTCTCGATGTCAACCTCGCGTAATCTGTATCCCATCAGGTGGCCCCCTGGCATCTTGCGAATTTGTATATCTCACAAGTATGCCTCGGGTGCCACCTGTTTGCTTATTTGAAAGGTATTGGGTTTAGGTGTACATTCGAAACGTATTCACCCACCACGAATACGATAAAGGAGCGTGGAAGAAATTAGTGTTCTTACGGGAAACTTGCATAGTCACTGGTTGGCCATTCGTCCTCTACTCACCATCCACAACGAAGCAGACTACGATGCGGCGGTCACGCGATTGAACGAACTGATTGATGAGGTTGGCACAGACGAGGCCCATCCTCTTCACAAATTGTTGGATACGCTCGGCACGCTGGTCCATGCCTACGAGGAAAAGCATCATCCAATGCCAGACTGTAGTGGAGCCGAGATGCTAAGGTACTTGATGGACGAACATGGTCTCAAGCAGTCTGACTTGTTGGAGGTGGGTTCACAGGGCGTTGTTTCCGAACTGTTGGGCGGCAAACGTGAACTGAACCTGAGGCAGGTTCGCTTTTTAGCGGGACGGTTCAACGTTTCGCCAGCGGTGTTTGTATAGGCGCGCTGAAATCGGCGAATTCCTGTGCGATATGCGTCTCGATATCAGTACCCAGTTCATTCGTCCTGACCCAGTCCTGAATGTACTGGGTCAGGACGAATGAACTGGGTCGTGAAACTGGGTCGGTATTGCGAAACAGGTCTACCGCAGGATCATCCAATGAAATCAGGACGACCGGTTTGAAACGCTTGCGATCCAGGTTTTCGATTAAATACAACAAGCTCAACGGCGCGCCGCCAATGGTGCCGCCATGATGGATATATTGGATTCATTTCACGGCTTGGTTGCATGGACGATCAGAAACCAGCCCCAGCGTCTGTCAAGCCAGGAATGAAGTTTTTGTTGTACTCGGACCCAGAGCGTTGGGCTTTCATCCAATGCCCGAAAACGATTAAATTGAGTGACAAATCGGAAATCCGTAAGCCCTTCAAATAGCTGCTCCGCCGTTTCTTTTGTATACACGCGCGACAATGGATTCTGTAAGCCGCCAAAATCTGTACCAGCGCGCACAACATCCTCTCTGGTCAATTTGCGACCTGCCGGCATTAATAGGTCTCGCCAATGGGGTCGCTTCGCGATTGCGCTGTTTTGCACTTGATTCGGAAGATGATTGAGAACGAGCATGAGGCTACCCAGCACGACGACAATATTCCACCAATACCAGATGGAATTTCGGTGATAAATCATGACTGTCGCCGCGCTCTTTTCGGAAAGCACACGGATTATTTCTCCCGCCGCTTTCTCTGTGTCTGGCGAATGGTGAATCACACCAGAGGAATACACCACCTCAAAACTGGCTGCTTTAAATGGAAGGTTTTCTACATCGGCAACAACAAATTTTGCTGCCAGATTGCGTAGAGAAAATCGTTCTCGGGTTAGGTAAATCGCAGCCGGAGCCAAATCCAGGACGATAAGTTCAGCTCCATACTCCGCCAGCCGCTGGGCGTTATAGCCCATGCCACAACCTACTTCAAGCGTGAGTTTATGCTCCGCACGCGTAAATTCGTAATCTTCATCCAGATTTGGGTATAACCGTCGTGTTTGCCGATCGCGCTCGTTGAAGTAGGCAAGTCCTTCTGCGACCAAATGTTCAACTTCTGCTGCGCCTGCGGGATGGCTATTCCAGTACTCCTGAACTTCATGAACGCTTGGCGTTGGTTCCGTTTTCAACCTAGTTTGGCTCAATCCAGGAACTCTCGTTGCCAGAGTTCGAGCACAACCAATGCCCAGACACGCATATACGGGCCATTTCCACTTTGAAAGTCGCGGTAGATCGCATCGATAGCATCCGGCTCGAATAAGCCCCGCGCTGCAACGTAGTGTCGCGAGAGCGTATCTTCAACAACGGGTCGTAATTCTGCTTGCAACCACGAACCAACTGGAATGTTGAATCCCTGTTTCTTTCTGTTCAATATTTCGGTGGGCAATAGATCATATAGAGCTTCAGTGAGGAGTCGTTTTCCGCGTCCATTTCGGAGCTTAAGTTTCGCCGGAACCTGAACAGCAAACTCGACCAATTTGTGATCCAGCAACGGAACACGCACTTCCAATGAGTGCGCCATGCTCATGGCATCCGTATCTCGCAACAGTGTATGGGTCATATAGCCGTGCATCTCAAGCCGGGTTATTTGATCGATCGTTTCGTGCTCACCATTCAAATAATAAGGACGCAAGATTTCAAACGTTGCTTCTATGCTTCGTGTTTGAGATCTAAACTCGGAACTATATAGCACATATTTTGCATTTTCGCCGAAAAGCGTACGTACACGGGAATAACGCTCCAGGAATGGAGCATCGAGCCAGTTAGGAAGTTCGCCAATGGCAGGTCGCTGCAAGTAATGGGCTGCAATCGGGGCACCATAATGAGCCATGGAACGGCCCCAACGGGGCAACCGGCTCCACACACCCTGCAACTGCTCGGCGCGATATAACCAGTGAAATTGGGGATAACCCGCGAACAATTCATCCCCGCCCAATCCAGAGAGCGCAACTTTTACATGCTGTGCCGTTGCATCTGAGACCAGATACGTGTTGAGGCCATCTCCAGTGGGTTGATCCATTCCACGAATAAAGTGGTTGAGCTTATCAGCCACCATGCGGCCAGTCACCACAACTTCGCTATGCTCAGTCTCGTATTTCTGAGCGACGAGTTGCGCAAAGCTGCGTTCATCTATGGCGCCTGCACCCTCCTCGAATCCAATAGAAAACGTCTTGAGGCGCTCACCACTTGAGCGGGTCATGAGTGCGACGACTGCAGAGGAATCAACTCCGCCAGAGAGGAATGCTCCAACCGGCACATCCGCGATCATTCGCAATCGGATAGATTCTTCCAGTAGACGGCGCAATTCAACTCGGCTTTCGACGGCATCCATTGGGATAGGATTATCTGTCGGCAACTTCCAATACTGCTGCGTTGTCACCTGCCCCGCTTCCCAAATGAGGCTATGTCCCGGCATAAGAGCGTGGACGCCTTCAATCATGGTCAGCGGAGGTGGAACAGAGAAAAAACTGAGATAGTGATGTACTGCTGCACAGTTGATTTTCGGTTGGACAATATCGGTTTCTACGAAAGCTTTAAGTTCCGAGGCAAGCGCCAAACCGAGCGTTGTCTCAGCCCAGTAGAGGGGTTTGATCGCCATCCGGTCACGAGCGGCGAAAAGACGCTGCCGCTTCGAATCCCAGATCATGAAGGCGAACATGCCGCGCAAACGGATTACAAATGCATCACCCCATTCCCGGTAGGCCTTGAGAACAACTTCCGTATCAGATTTGGAGCGAAAGCCATAGCCTTTACGCTCGAGTTCAGCCCGAATCTCGGCGAAGTTATACACCTCGCCGTTGTAGGCGATCGCTAATGCCTCGTCATCCGTCGTCATTGGCATGTGCCCGGCAGGCGACAAATCAATAATCGAAAGACGCGTGTTTGCCAGCGTTACAGGTATCCCGCGCGTTGCTGTCCACACACCATGATCATCTGGCCCACGATGGTGGAGACAACGGCCAGCGCGTGCGCCAAGTTTGGGGTTGGCCTCCCCAATTAATCCAAATATGCCGCACATGAATTTATTTCCTGAGTTGCTGCGTGAACTTATCTATTCGAATGTTCCACATCCAGCATGATTGTAAGACCGGTGGGTTGATGTTTACGGCGCATCTCGTATGTCATTTGCACGTTGTAAGCTAGTGGATACACACTAGTCATAACAAAGTGATACAGCCACGAAAACGGGCGAAGCAACCATCGTAGCACAGGATAACGGCTCGAAACGTATATCGCATTATCATAGAATGCTATTGGATAAAAGACGCGATTGCGTACGCGGGTTAATGGATGACATTGGAACCAGCTGTTGTTCACTCTCAATGAAGACTGATCCAAAAGTGTTTGCAGCTCCTCAAGACGATAATGCTTATAGTGTCCATAAGGAGTGTTTTGGTAGTATTCAGGAGAGTATTCTGCAGGTCCATATACCTCGTAATTGGGTGTAGTTAGAAACATTTTTCCGCCTGGCTTTAGCACTCGCTCAATGGTGTTACAAAACCGGCGTAAGGTATTTTCAGGAATATGTTCAATCACCTCTGAACACAAAATTCTATCGAAACTTTCACTTTTAAAAGCCTCAAGAGCAGATATATCTCCTTGTACAATATCGAATTGAATTCGAGAATCTCGTCGCGCATTCTGCATTCGCTTGATCGCCTCGCTGGCTATATCGATAGCAATAACGTGAGCTCCAAGAACACTAAATAGCATAGCTTTGTGACCAGATGCGGCGCCGAAATCCAGAATACTGAGTTCAGCTACGTCTCCAAAGGACTGAAACAGATAATAGAGCCACACCTGTAGGCTCGCATCTTTTACTCGAATGCCCACATCTGCAAATTGAAATACGCGCTGTGTATAAATTTGAAATATTCGATCCGCAGTATGTGCTTTCAATATCCAAACAACTTATAACGCTGTATCATAAAACTATCCCCAAGACAGGAACCTAAATTAATCTCCCGTCATTCCTTTTGCAACTCATGGTTTCGATGCTCTATAACCAACTCTGTTTTTTAGAGCCTGTTTAATAAGGTCAATGCGCTGAGCGCTTATTGTCTTCGGCCAACTAGAATTCGATCAGCCAGGAAAAATAAACTGACAAAAACAAGCATTCCAACATTGCCCACAATATATGCCCCAACTATCCCGCCATCCACGTGAAGCGAATGCGAAACGGTGACCAGATCTCCCCGTTCAAGAAAGGATACGCTGGCAAGCGACTTAATGTTAGCAGACGCAACCCTTCTCCTCCAGGCACGACGAGCAGAAACACGAGCGGCGGCCATAGTAAGATGAATACAATCGCACCTATATTTATAAGATGCATTGCGTTCAGAAGTGTGGTGCGGCGTTGATACAGGTAGGTGATTCCCAGACCAACAACCCACAGGCAGACAAGGAATAAAATCCTGTTCCCGCGAATACTTCCAATCAAAAGATTGAATATGAGTAACAGACCAACCAACCGCTACTGAAGCAGTCGCTCACCAGATCTTGACCGAGCGCGTGAGACTTGACCGTTGCAGCCGCAATTTAAACAATCCTAATAATTCAAGTAGCCGAAATGGCAAAGCCCGTATTTGTTTCTGACGCCGAATTTGAACTGAATTATGCAATCCGGACTCCATTTCAATCATTCATAATATCGCAGGGAACAGTGTATATCTTCGCATGGTAAATAATTCCTTCCAGAATCTTGGTCACCAACGTCTGGCGACCTGACATTTTGTAATGGACCCTAGTACTGGACACGTGGTAAAGTGAAAACCAGCGTTCAGTTTAAGGGTTCCGTAATGATGAAACGACGCAAGTTCTTGCAGAGCATTCCCCGCCGCCAGCTCATCCAAAACGGGATATTTGGACTTCTCCTGTTACTGGCATTGATGCGCCATTTTCGGGTGACTGTGTTTCTCCAGCGCGGCCATATCCCCGGCGACTTCGCCATCATTTGGACAGCCGGGTTAGCTGCCCAGCGCGGGATTGATATGTACGATCCGCAGGCCGCCCGCGAATTGGCGCTGGCCGCCGTGGGCGAAGTTCGCAGTGGCTGGTATTCTGTACCATTGTGGAGTACAACCCACCCGCCAAGCGAGTTTCCACTAACCTGGCTCTTTGCTCTCCTCCCCTGGTCGGTTGCGGCTTCTATCTGGCTTGTCTTTTTGCAATTCTGCTTTTTTGCCATCCTCGGCTGGCTGCTTGTACTACTGCGCCGGCACGGGGCCAGTTCAAGTGCGCAGTGGATTTTTAGCATTCTCGGATTGCGATTTATCCCCGCCCAATTTTCGATCGAAATCGGTCAATTAGACTTGCCCTTGCTCGCCCTGATTTTGGCCGCTCTTGCACTGGCGCAACACGGCCAGAGCGGGCGAGCGGGGATCGCGATTGGTATCGCAGCCTGCATCAAGCCAACGCCGGTTATTTTATTGGGCTTATTCCTGTTGCGGAAAGATTGGCGGGTAATCGTCGGCGCCTGTCTGACGGCGCTGTTCCTGATCTATTTGAGCATCCTGCTAGTGGGTTTTGAGTCGTGGGCAACCTGGCTGAGCCGTATCCTGCCAGAACTGCTAAAAGGCAGCACGCTTGCAAGCAACCAAAGCTTTAACGGGATCGGCTTCCATCTTTTTGCCGCTCCGGAATTATTGCACTCGCTCGCACCGCCACCCAGCATCGCCTCAGCTCGCGCACTCACACTCATATTAAACATTGGTTTACTGGGCGGTTTGGCGACAATTGCCTGGAGCTTCGGACGGGAGACGGCCGGCTGGCGGTTTCAAATTATCTACGCGCTGTTCGTAGTCTACATGTTGGTCGGCTCATCAATCTCCTGGGATTATTACTATACGTGGGCGCTGCTGCCGCTGGCGCTCTTGCTAGCGCCCCGCGCTGGACTGCTGCGGACCCGACGCGACTGGATTTGGATGATCGTCTATCTAGGCGCTTACGGCCTGATTGCGTTACCGGCCAGATTTTACGTGTTCGATCCGAGCCTATATAGGCAATACTGGTTTTTACGACTGTTGATACCAGTACACGTATACGGCGCGCTGCTGCTGGGCGGTCTCCTAATCCGAGCCTTATGGCTAAACGGATTTGACGAGAAAAATACGAACCTATATGCGGAATCTGCAGTAGATGAGAATGGTACCCGCTCTATCGAGACGCGTGCCAACCGGCAGGTTTTTCGATGACGCAAAGATCCTATGTAGAACCATTAGCGGCTCCACTCGCTATCGAAACCGTTCTTCAGAGAAGAGTGCGCGGCGCAACGGGCTGGGCTGTACTCAGCTTTTGAGACGAACGGCTCATGTTTCGTTTTGTTGTAACGGGGTATACGTTGCTTGGAATGAGTTACCGATACCAAAAATCCTTTGAGATTTTATAGCTCAATTGGCGCGTGCCGCGGTCGCGCATAAATTTCGTCGGACGATCAGCGACAATCGTATATTCTGCAACATTTCGTGTGACCATGGAGCCCGCCGCGACGACCACACCCTCACCAACCGTCACGCCTTACAATATGATTGCACGCGAACCGATCCAGGCGCGGTCGCCAATAACTATCGGCTCATCGCGGTGCGAGAACGCTGGGTCGTCCAGGTCGCGGTCCGAGGTATACAACTCGACCCCGTGTCCGAACACCACCCCGACGATCCAAAAATGTATCGTAGGGAATTGAACAATAATTGCCTAACGTGATCGCGTTCATCACGTATAACTTCCCAGCCCCGTTACGGTCCATTGCAGGTAATATAAATGTGGACGATTACCCCGGTATACATCCAATTTCTACGGCAACTTCTGGCTGCAAGGCGCGAACGATATCATAAAGGCTAAATTCGTTGAAGAACATGGACCCATAGGTGGCAAATATCATGAAGTCGAATGCACGGGGAATGTATTGTGTCCGAGTGAAAAGGTGTGGCGAATTTCTCCAATATTTTCGGCATCATCTTCAATTTCAAAAATCAACTGTCGAGCCTCATCGGGTTGCAATCCAGCTGCGAGTTTGAGCAGACGCAATCGTTGCTGCTCATAAACACAAAGCTTGGAGCAAGATGAATGGATCGCGGCACTCTCTTGCCCGGGACAGCCAACGTGAGAACTCATGACGAAGCACGAAAGCTATCTCCTTTTCTCTTTCCTTTGTGCTCCCAATTCGTTATGAAAGAGCTCCCACACTTCGCGGGCGCGCTCAAGAGTAATCACGATTCCCATAACAGAAGCGCAAATACGCACCCATATATCCAAGCGTACAAACTTTCGTGTGCGATTGGCTGTTAGCAGCGCGCTACGATCGAGCGTACATAAAACACCAGCAGTTCGGCTACTGTTAATACAACAGGGATGGTTGGTGCAGACCAATGTATAGCCTCTTTGTGCAGGTTATGCGCGATGACTCAGGGAATTGCACAGATTGATAAAGCTTTGAGTCGATTGAACACATGGGACATGCAGTGAAGTGTCATGTCGGAAAATAAAGCGCCTCGCAGACTTCGAGATGGACCCTTGCGAGGATCAGGGGCACATAAACCAATTCCACGTACACAGATGGATATAAATACTATTGGCGACCTGTTTATGTCCATCCACATCCCAATGTCCGTCAAAAGCCAGGTAACCACAACCTACCTTTTGGCATTGATCCTGCATGGTTCGCCTTAAGCTTAGATACGATACATCAGAGCTTAGAAGCGCAATTGTAGATAATTCAGAGAGAGCGCGATTGTAATATGCCTCCTCACCCGCCCCTATTGTTCCCAAGTAAAGTTGCCATAATTCATGGTCGACCTGGAGTTGTGTTGGAGCAAACACGACGAGGAGCGGGATACCATGTAATTGCAATTCATTTTGAAAGCGATTTATCACGCTGGCTGTACTTGAGATGATAATCTTTTCGGTATCAAAATCCTTGTAAGATCCATCAAGGATATTCGTTTGCAACCGAATGGGAGCAGAATGCAATACGAACTGGAGACGCTGATGTTCGAGTATGCTGATATAAAATTGTTCACGCTCCGCGTCAGCTCCACGACCAAAATAAGTCCGCAATGCCGCAACTACCTCGTTTCGCATGTCCAAAATCTGCTGGTCATTATTTTTATTTGATGGGCCTGCATTGATACATAGACGATCGTATAAACACCGCAATGCAAAGAGCGCATAACTTTGTTTTACAAGGTCTTTAAAAGTAGTTCGCTCATTAAAAATATCTTGCACTGGATAATCAGCGAGGTCATTCCCAAGAAAAATCTGCCAGATAACAAGGTCAGGTTGATACAAGGCACCCTGTTGTCGATACAAACCTATTTCGCTGGCAAGGTTATAGCCCCCGACGGCAAGATTCATTACTTCATACTCCACATTGGTGGGCTTGCTGGTATTCAGCATCTCTTCTAATATTTTCGGATAAGTGCTCTCAACGGGGACTTCCATTCCAGCCGAGAGGGAGTCGCCTAATACCACAACTCGAAACGTATTGGGGGGCTTACTTCGGCCATATTCACGATCGCGCCAACCAACTGAATTCGTACTCACATATACAGGCGTGAACACAGAATGTACAGAGAGAACATCTCTCAGGTTAGGCTTGTACTTGTGTCCCAGCGTGGGATGGAAATACACAAGATTGTTAAACGAAGCTGCAAAGAATTGGTGAGGGGCAATGCGGAGAATCATCTCAACTATCAATATCGCTGTTGCCAAACCCAGAATTGCAGTTGTGATTTTTTTGCTGAAGTTCTTCAGGCGGATATTACACATGTCAAGTGATTATGCCTGAAATTCGTTGTATAGAGCAATAGTGCGCGCTGCGTTAGAACGCGCATCAAATTCTTTGCGGGAGGGCATAGGCGGCAACTCCCATTTGCTCTGCTCTCGCCGGGTCGGCTAGCAAGAAAAATCATGGCGCAGCGCGGAAACGATCTCCTTTCTCTTGACCAGGTGCTCCCAGTGCGTCACGTAAGAACTCCCACACTTCGCGGGCATGATCGCGCTAGCACGACTTCCAAGGCAGCCAGGCTTGGACTTATTTATGTTGAGCTGACACTGCTCATGCTCAATCTGTGGAGCTTGTCAAATGGTTTTATCTCTATCTCTCACAGCCCGGACTGCGTCATGTCCTACAAAACTCCTGCCACTGGCTTGTCGGCGAATTTGGCTATGGGATGTAATCAAGCAACGACTGGGGTTCAGTCTTGAAATTGTCACCCCATCCTCTGTATGATCGCGGTCTACTGAGTACCGATCGTTAAGTCTCGAGCTCCACGTTCCCGAATATAAGTGGCCGGGCGACCAGCGACAATCGTATATTCTGCAACATCTCGCGTGACCATGGAGCCCGCCGCGACGACTGCACCCTCACCTACCGTCACGCCTTTCAATATGATTGCTCGCGACCCGATCCAAACGCGGTCGCCAATAACTATCGGCGCGTCGCGACGTGAGAACGCTGGGTCGTCTGGGTCGTGGTCGGACGTATACAACTCGACCATGTGTCCGAACACAACATGATCGCCAATTGTTATCGGAGCCCCGACGACCCAAAACGAATTGTAGGGAATTGAACAATAATTGCCTATCGTGATCGCGTTCATCCTGCCGCCCGTGAAGCGCGCGCCGGTCCAGATGCTTGTCCCTCTTCCGATTTTTATTCCGCACACATGCCGGTAATATCCGTATCGTAGTCGCGCCACCGGAAGATTGGACACGACCGTGTTGAGCACCCACGTCCGCAAGAAGCCGAGTAGCGGTACGGCCAGGTAGTCGTTGGCAAGACGTCGAACCCGTTTCATTTGGCAAGTTGCGATGGGTCGTGCTCGACAGCCGCTCCAAGATTGTAGACGCTGGTATGCAGTAGCGCCCGTTCACGACAGAAGTCGAAGAAGGACGTGTTGTCCAGAACATCATCTGACAGTAGCAGCCCTTGCGGTGCGAGCTTCTCGAACGCCGTCGCAAACTCCCATGTCATATTCGTGTAGCTGTGGTCGCTATCATGATAAAAGATGTCCAACTGCTCCAGCTGCTCTAGCAGGGGTAGCAACTGCTCGCGCGATGGACCCAGCAATAGCGTATGCCGTGATCTAAGTTCATCCGGCACAATCCAGCCACTGTGTGCGCCAATAGGCATCTGTTCATGATATTGCCCTCGGTCGAGCAAGCGGTCATCGCTCGCAGTCTGCGGCGGCAGGTCAATCGTGTATAGATGCCCGCTGCCATTGCGTTCCAGCGCGCGCAGCATAAACGCCGTGGACTTCCCAGGCGTGCCGCCAGTCTCGACGACGACCTGCGGTCGCCGTATACGCACAATAGCATACAGCGCGACTTCGTTGAAAAACAATGAACCGTAGTTAGGAAATAACATAAAGTCCACAGCCCTTGGCCGGTAATCGGTCCGGGCAGCCATTTCGCGCCGTAGCTCTCCTATAAAATTTGCGTCACCTTCGATCTCGCTCATGTAAGGCCGTGCCTGGGCAGGTTCGAGACGGGTGGCGAGGTCGAGCAGGCGCAGTCGTTGCCTTTCATAGGCATACGCCCGGGCCAGGATCAGCGGGTTTCTGCATTCGCGGGCACGGCGCGCCCACATGCGCAAGCCTTTTGTCATGGTCTTATCCACCCGTCTTCCGGGAGCGCAGAGCGCTGCGCACGATCTCCAGAACGCCGTTAGCTTGCCGTCGGTCCACCGTAAGCACAAGGATTCCAAATCCCAGCAAGCAGAGCAGGCCTTTGATCATTGCACTTGTCCAGGTGGGTTCCGGGATCAAGCTGCTACCTGCTGCTAGTACAGCCAATAGTGTAATAGCAGCCACTGCCAGCGGAACGTAGAGCGGCCAGACGGCCACGCCCAATTCGCGACTGACATAGCGCTCGGCTGCAACCACGCCGACTAACGTCATCAAGCTGACCACTACGGCGGCCCCAGCTGCGCCCCACACGAGCACAGCCGGAGGACAGACAAGCACAATAAACCCAGCCTGTATAGCAACCGTACGGCGCATCTCTTTTTCCCGGCGGATTGCCACCAGCACCTGGCTAGCGTTCTGATACAGAGGTCGCAGAACGACAAATAGTGACATGAGGCGGAAGAGCGGCACAGTGGGCAGCCAAGTTTCACCCAACACGATGAGAACCACTTCTTCGGTGGCGGCCAACGCAAACGTGGCTGATAAGAATATCATGTAAGCGAGCAGCCAGGTCATGCGGCGATAGGCGCCGATTAGCACATCTCGCCCTTCCTTTTCGCTGCGTGTATAAAGCGGCAACGCTACCAGGCTGATCATGCCGGCGAAGACATCCATCGGCATCTTCCCGGCAACGTACGCGCGCGAATAATACGCTTCAGGTAAGATCCCGGATGACAGCCATACGCGCGGACGCGTCCGCCGGATCGTACCGACCAGCCAGTCATCGAATTGGAAGACGATCTTGCCAAGCAGCCCGGCCGTCCACAACGTAAAGCAGAACGAGAGCAGTTCGCGCGCGATACTTCGGTCCCAGTGGAGGTGCGGCCGCCAGCGCGTGATGAGGGCAACACCGGCTCCGATGACGAGGGCGGGCATCAGAGCATCTAAGAGGAGTGCTGCGAGATAGTAGCCCAGCGAGGCCAGCCAGATAGCAATAGCGAATCCCACCACCGACTGGAATATCGTCAGCCGTC
Source organism: Anaerolineales bacterium (assembly GCA_965248775.1). Taxonomy (GTDB): domain Bacteria; phylum Chloroflexota; class Anaerolineae; order Anaerolineales; family JBHHUI01; genus JBHHUI01. The sequence goes on along the minus strand of OZ252150.1, from coordinate 4,640,513 downwards.
CAATGACATCCTGTCGCAGCCGTTTCTCAGTCAGGTAGCGCGGCGTAGATGTGACGCTCTCGAACGCTACCATGCCGAGCAATACGAATATAGCTGCCCACACCGGCGGAGTCGCCAGGCCCGGCACGGCAAGATAGAGCAGTCCTGCAGCGCCAAAACCGCTCAACGCCATCAGGTTTTCGAGCCAGAACTGGATGCTGAGAAAATCCGCCCGTTCATCCCAGGCAAGAACCGCCGTGCGGAAGTCGAAGCGTAGAATTGTCAGATAAGACACCCATACCTGTCCAAGCGCGACGACGCCAAACCACTCCGGCGGTACCAGCCGCGCGAGGACGACTGTCTTTGCGAGACCAAGCCCGAAGAGCCAGTATTGTGAAAAGCCAGTCCACAACGTGCTGCGCAGCGCATCCCGCGCCAGACTGGATGATTCCGGGGCTGCCACCTGGGATTCTGGATCGGGCATGCTATGCGGGCGCGTTTTCAGGCGTCACTGCCCAGCACAGCGTGAAAGAATGCGTGCGTGCGTTGCGCAATACGCGCGTGGGTGTAGTGAGCGAGCACGCGGGCGCGCCCACGCGCTGCCATTGCAACGCGCACCTCTGGATGGGTCGCCAGATGTTGCAGCGTTGATCGCAGCGCAGCCGGATCGCCTTCCGGAACAACGTAGCCTGCGTCGCCAATTACATTCGGAATCTCCGCAGAACTGGAACCGACGACGGAGACTTCACAGGCCATCGCTTCGATGAGGACATGACCAAATTGCTCCTTCCAGAAATCAGTCGTCAGGGATGGAAGCACAAAGACATCCATCGCATTCATCCAGCCTGCAATTTCAGAATGTGGGACGGAGGGCAGCAAATGCAGACGCTGCTGCGCGCCCAGCCCTTTTCCCCATTCGCGTAGCGCGGATTCAAGCGGGCCACGCCCGATAATTAACAACTCAAAGGCACTAGAAAATTCTTCCAGGGCGTCCATGAGAACGTTCAATCCCTTTTCAGGCACCAGCCTGCCAGCATAGCCGATCACGAATTTTCCAAGTCCGAGCGAGCGACGCTTTTCAGAAGAGTCCCTTGGACAAAAGACGGCTTCATCCACGCCCAGTTGCGGGGAAATGAGCAGTGGTCCGGCATAGCCATGCGTCTCCAGAATGGCGGCTGCATCCCGGTTGCCGGCGATCGCACCGTCGCTGTGCTGCAGGTTATAACGCTCGATCGCCCGGAAGGGCTGCCTCGAATGATAGGGTAGGTTCCACCATGTAAAGAAGACAGTAGCTGCGTGCGGCGCGTAACGTTGTCGGTATAGTAGCGCTTGCGTATATGCGAAGGACCCGGCCCCGTTCTCGACAACGAGAACATCTGGAGCAAATTCTCGCAGACGCAGGTCGGCGGAGAGATAAACGTAGCGCATCTCGTTGCCCGGGAACAACACCTTTGTGGGATAGATGGAATAGGCAGCTTGCGGGTCGATATGTGGGTAGACCCGTTCCAGGACGGGTTCGCACCACATATGGGGCACGACGACGCCAACTTCGACATCGGGCAAAACTGCCAGCGCGGTCAGTTTCTTCTGATTCTCGTTAACGAGGTAGGTATGCCCGACGTAGAGCAGTCGCACTGCGAAATTACTCGCCGCCGTCGAATGCAGCGCTAGTCCGGCGGGTCGGCATTCGTAAACGGTATAGGATCGCCATCGTAGACAACACTGCCGGGCCGAGTCAGAGAGCTTTGTCCCGGCAAACACGGGCAATCTCCAGAACGCTCATCAGGATGCCGACCGCGTTCGCAATACTTTCGACGCTGTAGACTGCGGAAAACGACAGCCAGTCGCGCCCGCCGTACGGTGAATGCTGCGAAAATCGCCAACCCCGATAAAGCACTGGAAGGATTAGCACCAGCGCCGCGCAGACTTGTGCTGCCTGCTGAAGGGCACGAGCGGCCAGTCCTGCGAGGGATACGCCTTCACGCACAAACCAGATCTGGCCGGAGCCATGTCCGCGCCCAACGCGTTGTCGGAGAAATTCGTTCAGGCGCGATGGCGCTATGTGTGCCGCCGCCAGCGTGCGATCAAATACCTTGCAAAAACCTTGGGCCTGTAATCGGTCTCCGAACCAGCCATCTTCCCCGGCTACGAGGGTTACATATTCGCCTTCCGGGAAAAGGCCCACTTGGATCGCCGCCTCTCGCCGGCACGAAAAACCCTCCGTCCAGTTCATTTCTACGCGTGTCTCCGGTCCGTAATGCAGGCGATGCTGTGCCTCCATATAGCGCGGCAACAGCCGGTCAGTGTGTAGCACCCGGTTCTCCACAAGCACGTAGTCTGCTCCATTGTGATAGTGCTTAACCAGCCGCGTGAGGAAATCCGGCGGCAGGATCACATCGGCATTGAGGACAACGACGACATCACCGCTTGCCTGCAGGATGCCCTCATTGCGCGCTGCCGCTCGCCCACACCCGCGCGTGTGGCGCAGATAGCGCACCTGTGGATACCCGCGGATAATTTGCGGGGTTGAGTCAGACGAATCGTCGACGACCAAGATTTCATAATCCGGATACTCCAGCCGCAGAAGGGCGTCGAGGGTGTCCGCAATATCGTCTGCCTCATTGCGTGTGGGGATGACGATAGAGAAACGCATTATTGAGAATCAATCGATGCAGAGGAGCTGATCCAATCTCGCCCGGTTGGAAAGCTTATTTGACAGCCTCGAGGTAAAGGAAATGCCCCCAGTGCTGGCGCAGTTGCATGCCTAAGCGATGTTTCAGTCCGGCGGGCATGACGCGGCTGACTACGTGCCGATCAAGCGTGTGCAAACTACGCGGCAAGAAGGAGAGGTGTGTGTAGTCGGTCAGTTGCGTTTCAACCTTTTGGAAACGCGCGAACATGTGCGCCAATTCCCTGCGGGTGAGATGACGGGCTAGGTACCCATCCCAGACCTGGCGGAGAATCTCATCGTAACTGGTTGTCAACAACTTCCCACGTAGGATGCCCTGCTCCAACCCGCCCAGAATCCAGTTTTGCAAGGAGTGCCGATGATAGACCATGATCTTGACCTCTCCGCCGGGCCGCAGGATGCGATACATTCCATCGATGATGCGCTGCATATCCGCGCTGTGGTGGATGACGCCCCATGACCAGATCAAGTCAAATGCGTCCTCTCGGTACGGGAGACGTTCAGCATCCGCGTGCAGCAAGTCGACGCGCAGGCCGGCGATCTGCAACCGGCTCTGCGTGAAATTAATCGCCGTCCGGGTGAGGTCGATCGCAGAGACGTTCAGGCCTGCCTGCGCCATGACCGCCGTCATCCCACCGGCGCCGCAGCCGATTTCCAGAACGGGCTTTCCCTGCAGCGCCGCGTAATCGATTTTTCTCGCAAACGGCCGTTCGTCGGGATAATCTGGATGGCCAAAATAGGCCCAGGAACGAAACAGGCGTTCATCGACGGCTGCATAAAAGTCCACGGTGCCAGGCTCGGCCTGCAGCGTACGCTCCCAATCGTACAGCATGGGATTGCACTCCCACCAGGCACGATTCTGGGTCTGTAGCGTCTGGTGATCCTGTTCGAAGACGTTTTTCATCTTGGCAAAGGGACAAACCCAAACGCAAAAGGCAGTGTCGAAATAGTGAGCACGAATTACACTCGGATAATTTCAGGCGGAAAGAGGGTCGGATAAACATCGTGAAATGCCTCCAACAAGTGCTTCTCGACTGTAGCTCTGCTAAATGTCTGACGAGCAAATTCGACACTTGCCGTACGCATTTCTGACATTCGGTATGGATCATCTAAAAGAGCAAGGACGCATGTTGCCAACGCACCCGGGTCATCAATGGGCGTCAGCGCGCCGGTGATTCCATCACGGATGACACTCTCAGGGCCGCCGCAGCGCGTTGCGACAACAGGTACACCGCAAGCCAGCGCCTCCAGCATTGAGATGCCCAATCCCTCCTGGTTGGAAGAAAGCACATAAAGTTCTGCGCCTTGATATAGCTGCAGAAGTTTCGACTCCGGTAGGCTGCCGGTAAATTCAACCTGACCTTCCAGACCTTTTTCCGCAAGTTGTCGGCGGACAGCTTCGTCCGGCAGATCGCCGCTTATAACAAGACGAACGTCCGGGCGCTTGCGTCGTACCCATGCATAGGCGCTGAAGAGCATTCCCACATTCTTGCGTACGTCGTTGATGCGAGCCGACATGAGCAAATAGGGTGTCTCAGCATTCCTTTGCGTTGGATCGGGGCGAAAGAGATCAGTGTCCACCGGGTAGATCACAGCCCTCACTTTGGAGGCAACCTGTGGATACTCCTGCCGCACTCGCGCGGCAGTGTGCTCCCCATTTGTAAGGATGAGCGCCGCACGCGAGAAGATCAAACGCTCTTCCCAGGCTAGCAATCTGCCGCTCAAGCCGCGTAACGTCCGGTTTGCCCAGGCATCCCCGGCAGCCGCTTTTCCGCGCAGCTCGTCGGAATATAAGGTCCCTATCCAGACGATGAAGCGCCGGCGTCCAAACGCGGGCGGGAGGCCGCAGTGGTTACTCCCGGATACGACAATGTGGATTGGACGGCGTATAAAGGCTCGTCGACCCAATCCCCAGGGAAGCGCATACGTGAGCCATAGCGGCAACGGCCAATGTGGAATTGCCAGACCTTCGAACTCACTGTCGTTTGTCCAGAAGGGCCAAGGATGGCGCACAAAATAGCGGAGTAGCGCCCGGCGACTCGTCTGCGGCACCTGTTCTGTCGCGGTGTACAGGAGATTTGTTCGGTGCCCATAGCGGTCGAGGAGCGCCTTCACAACACGGACTTTCGCCGGCACACCCCCGAATGCCACAGGCTCCAGCGTGTAGATGCAAGCGCGGGCCACTATCGGATTCTCATGGTTGAAATGGTAATACTAGTGCACATGGGCGTAAGTAAGCCGACGGTTAGACAATGAGCGCCTTGCCTTGGTAGGTCCACTTGAATGGTTTGGCCATGGTGCGATTGTAGTATTCGATGAACGCCAGCACTTTGGCGACCAAGTCTTTGACAGAAGCGAAGTTGCCACGCTTCAGCAGTTTGCGAGTGATGATACTGAACCAAATTTCGATCTGGTTCATCCAGGAAGCGTGCTTGGGCGTGTAGTAGAAAACAATGCGATGTGAGGCGTCAGTCAGGAAGGCAGCGCGCGTCTTCATCGACTTGAGGATACCGCGTTTGCCTTTGACACCGAGGTCCGCAGCGCTGTCTGACTCATCGGCGACGTAATGCACCAGGGATTCAGATTGATGGATGTTGAGGTTGTCCACCACGAAATGCCATTTAGAAACCAAAGGCTCAGCAGCGACTGTGTGTTTGATGTGATTCACGAAGTCATCTTCGTTGCGCGTGTATCCGTGGGAGGGCGAGACGACTTGACCGGCTGCCACGTCGAAGTTGACGATGAACATCTGGGTTCCGTGCCGTTCGTATTCAAATTCCTGCAATTCCATCTGTCCCGGACGCATGGGGTGGATTGGATGTTTACGCTCCAGAGCCTGCACCCCGCTCAGTTCGTCGGCACAGTGGCGTGAGCACTGCACGCTGTGCTGAGGACGCGTTCACCTTTCTCCGCCAGCTCGGACGCCTGACGATACAGCTTGTTGATGGCTGCCACTTTCTCGTCGAAGGCTTCGTCCGGCTCGGTTGTCAGCCAGTAGCGGAAGCGGTGCGGCTGCAGCGTCCCTTTTTTAGCAGCCGCGCTGCGCCCAGTCCCGTCTGGTTCTGGACGGGGTGGCGCGGCGAAATGTATTCCACGATGCCGCGTTGGATGACTTCATCCGCGATTTCGCGCGCCGACCAATGGCTGATAGGTCGCTCAGAGTCTTCTGGCTTCTCGCATGCCACCGCCTGGATGGCACAGACCTGGTCGGTGGTGATGCGAGCCGGTGCCCCGGGGCGGGGTAGGTCTTCCAACCGTTCTGCCGTGCTCAAGTCCGCAAGCGTGATCGGTTGTAGGTCAAGCCAGCGTTGTCGCCACCGCGTCCAGTCTGTTCGCGACTGGGCAGACGAACGGTATGTACATTGATGTTCAATTCGCATGCGATCACCGCGTTGCGCTCGCTGGCTGCCGCCGCAAGTACGATGCGGGCGCGCAACGCGATTTGCTGCGGCGTACTTGGACGCGTGCTCACGACCTCCAATCCTGCACGTTCTTCGGCATTCAACTGCACGGCAACGGGTCTTGGTCCTGGCATGGTTTCCCCCTTCAGTTGGCATAAACTGAGCATAATCTACTGGGCAAATCCACTTTCGTCAAACCATGCGCCCATTTGCGCCAAGTTGCACTAGTCTGTGGCATCAGTTGGAACGCTTAGAATAGATTTCAGGCTTCAAAGTGCTGTGGGTAGACGACATTTAACGACTTCTTGAGTTGCGCGCTGATAGTTTGCCAGTCGAAGGTGGCCCGGGCGTAGGTAGCCGCCGATTTACGAGCCGCTGCCAGCTGGGCCGTATCGGATAACAAATCCAATACCGCCGTTGCGAACGCTTCGGCATCGTTGTTAGCTACCAATTTCCCGGTACGGCCATCTTCGATCACGCTCTCTGGCCCACCACAACGTGTTGCCACCACAGGCAAACCACAAGCAAGCGCCTCCAGGACAGAGATTGCTAAACCCTCCTGAGTAGAGGGAAGTACAAATAATTCTGCGGATTGATAGTAGCGCACGAGATCTGCTCGTGATCTGGATGGCAAAAAGACGACAGAGTCTTTCAGACCCAACTGTTCACAAAGTGCAGCATCCGTTGCAAGCGGAGGGTCACCTGTGATCACGAGTTTCAATTCGGGACGGGATGTGTGTACGCAAGCAAACGCTTTCAATAACATCCTAACGTTCTTGCGTGGATCACGTATGCGTGCCGTGAGCAGCAGAAACGGAGAGCCGATCGGATTTGTGGCCTTCCCGTTAGCAGGAGAAAATTGGATCGTATCAATGGGGCACAATACTGTGTCTATACGGTCTGCAAGTTCAGGATAATCATCGATAATCCGTCGCGCAGTATAAGGACTTATAGCAATGATGCGTGCAGCCTTCCTCAGAACCCGCGCTTCTTGTGCTAATAGACGCTGCCAGGTCGAACTCGCGATTACATCCCGGGCCCAGCTATCACCGGCTTGTGCACGTCCCTGAAGCTCATCGATGTATCGAGTTGCCATCCAGATTACAAAAGGCCGGCGACTGAGTGCATATGGAAGTCCAACCTGGGCACCACCAGACACAACAATTCGGATATCTGTTCGCAAGGCCCGCGGTGCTACAAGTGCTGGAACATACCAACCTGCCCAGGTTGGTAGCGGATAGAGAGGGATCGAGAGACCTTGCATACCTTCTCGACGGACTTCCCATTGTGGCCGCCAATGCCGCTGATAGTATTTAATTAGTGCTTGCTTGCCATCAGAAGGCACGCTCTCCTGATCCAGATAGACCAAGTGTGGGTCGTGACCAGCTTCTTTCTGTAGTGCATACATCGCACTGGTCAACCTTGCAACGCCCCCAAGGCCAATCGGCTCAATTGTAAGAATGCTGGCACGCGCCACTGCTACATCGCCTTCTTGCCAACCCTACACCGATATTAGCACAGCCAAAAGGTGTGCACAGAACCCGATTTACTTGGCATCACGCTCAGAGATCACAGAAAGGACACGCGCCATTCGATCTTGATAAGTGTTCCCTTTTGTGACAATCTCAAAACCTTTGTGTGCAATCGCAGTGCGCTCCTCGGGATGGTCTAGAAAAAATTCGATCTTATCACGCAGCTCATCCGGCGAATCGAAGAATGCCGCGCCGACATTTTCCCCCAATAATTCCACTTGTTCGTCTGTACGGGTACTGAGCATGAACGCGCCACAAGCAGGCGCCTCGAATGTACGCAAATTGTGCGCCGAGCCGTTTTGCGCACGCACGAAGTTCAGCGTGATCTTACACGCCAAGAGTATATATGCCTGCAGATCGCCTTCGGCGACGCCACGCACGTGACTGCGCAACGGGCTTCTGGGGGCCAATCGATGCCAGTGATTTCCCCACAGCCCTAGATCGAATTCCGTTAAACGATCCAACAAATGTTCACGGGCTGGTTCCCATGTCCCGACGAATGTCAAATCGTGTCCAAGGCGTGCTCGCTCCTGGTCGGACAGTGCGACTGGTCGGTGGAGCGCCGGATCATAACAGAAAGGCAGATATTCCACCTGGCGGGCTCCCAACCGAGTCAATTCCGGGATCAAAAAACGCCCCCAGGTAAAGTGGTGATCGTAAAGCGGAATGGCCGCCAGTAGGTCGGTACTGCTGTTGACTTCGTTGAGCGGATTGTCCGTATTCCAGTTGAGCAGCTTACCGCTGCCTAACCGCTTCACTCGCTCCAGAACAGACGCACGGATGTCGCGTCCGCCGAGGATGCAGATGGCATCTGGCCGGAGGGCGCGTGCCAACGGCAACAGCCGCGCATTAACCCAGAGCTTCTGTAGCCAGTGTGAGATCACGGGCAGCCCTGGCCAGGCTGAGGCCCGCCATCGGGCTGTAGGGTAGCCGCCGGCGTCCAGATTAACGACGCGTACCCCCAGCGCGCTGAGCGCGCGGCTGCAGAAATAAGCCGTCTGCCCGACGGTCATCTCGCCGACCAGCAGTACAGTGATCATGCCAACTGGTCGGCCACTGAACGCTTATTCGCTAGGAGTTCCTCGTAGTGCCCGATGATTTTGCGGTGATAGTTTTCCCAGGTGAATTGCTGCACGTACGCACAGGCGGCATGGCCCATTTCCATTCGCTGCCGCGGATGTTGGTATAGATACTGAAGTCGTTCGGCAATCGCCTGCGCGTCTCGAATCGGCACGACAAAGCCATCCTGCCCGGCGCGAATTTCGGCCCCCACGTTTTCCGTAATGATCACAGGCAGTCCGCAGGCCGCTGCTTCATACACGACCATGCCAAAGCCGTCTTGGAGCGACGGCATTACAAATACCGACGCATTCTGGTAGTACTCCTCGAGTTTGTGTTGCGGCACAAACGGCACATGCCGGTAGCAACCTTCATAATCACCAAGAAGCGCGCGCACCTCGGGAAATAGCGTGCCGACCAGAACAAGCTCGCTGTCCGGCAGGGCGAGACGCCTAAAGGCTTCCAGCAGATAGACGATGCCTTTGTGCAGGCTGATAGCGCCAACGTACAGCACGCGAAAGGTTGAGTCGTCCTGCGTGCCGGGCGCAAACCTCTGGGCTTCGAAGCCAAGCGGCACCAGTCGCATGCGATTTGACGGGACCCCGTGCGCGATCATGGTGCGGCGCACAAACTCGGATGCGACGACGATGACGTCGGCTTCTTTGTATTCCAGCACCTGCTTGTACACGAGCCGGCGGAATACGGACGGCAACGAGCGGCCATATTTCGCGTATTCCGCGCTCAGAATTTCCGCCTGCGTTTCCGGATGAGCCGCTGAACGCTCCACGAGAGTAATTGCACCAAGCGCCTTCGCACGTCGCATAGCATACAGGCCCGCACTGTTGAAACAGTTAAAGATGTCGCAAGCCTCGACCCAGCGCGCCGACAGCCGGTCGAACAGGTTGTCCGTGAGCCAGTATGACCAATAAGGTACGTTCTGTCCCGGCAACATGGATAGAAATTGAGCGATCAGCCATGCGGAGCGTACCTGGCGCACACGATTGCGATCGATCCCGCTTTCGTACCGGTCGTAGCGGGTCGTGATAAAACGCTGCAATGCGCCGGCGTGCTGTACACCCCGTGCGATGTGGTAGGCATGGAATTTATCTGGCGAGGAGACGATGACGCGCACTTGCTAGGCCAGGTATTAGTTTCGCCGCGCCGCCAACATACTATCGTAATGGGCAATCACTTCTCGATGATAATTCTGCCAGGTGAACTTCTGGACGTATTCGCACGCAGCGCGGCCCATGATCTCTCGATCATCCGGGTGCTCGTACAGATAAACTATCTTTTCAGCCAGCGCCTCCACATCTCGAATCGGAACCACAAATCCGTCTGTGCCGTCTCGAATGTCTGCGCCTACGTTCTCGGTAATGATCACCGGCAGCCCGGACGCTGCCGCTTCATAGGCCACCATTCCAAAGCCGTCTTGAATCGATGGAAGTACGAACGCAGATGCACGATGATACTGCTCAACAAGCTTTGCCTGCGGCATGAAACGCACATGCCTGAAAATGCCCTCATAGTCGGCCAGGATGGCCCGCGCATCCGGGTACGGCTGACCGACCAATAGCAGTTCGCTATTCGGCAAATCCAACTGGCGAAAGGCTTCCAGCAGATAAGGAATCCCCTTTTGCAGACTCAGAATGCCAGCGTACATGATACGAAACACATTGTCAGGCTTGTAACCTGGATGGAACCGTGCTGGGTCAAATCCGAGGTGGACTTGACGTAACTTGTGCTCCGGTACCCCGGCCTTCACCATTGTGCGCCGAACAAAATCAGACGCAACCATTACATAATCAGCTGCCTCATACTCCGCCAAATGCTTGTCTAGCAACAGCCGATATACGCTCGGATACTCAAGACCGAAGCGACGGTATTCGTCAGCAAGCAACTCGAATTGGAATCGAGGATGCGCAGATGAACGTTCAACGATGCACAGTGCACCATGTTCTTTCGCCATTCGGATTGAATGAAGTCCGTGGTGGTTAAAAACGTGAAAAATATCTGCATCTCGCACGTGTCGCGACGCCAGCCGGTCGTAGAGGTTGTCCGTTACATAGTACGACAGTGGCCGCGTGGCTTCGCTGGGTATTCGTTCAAGCGCTGCCGCTAGCAAACCCGGCAAGCGGATTTGGACCACTCGTTCACGATCAATGCCACGCTCGTGGCGGCTGTAGATCGATGTGATAAAGCGGTGTAGATACCTGGCCGATTGCGCAGCGCGTGCTAGATGGTAGGCATGAAAGACGCCAGCGGAGGAAACAACCACTTTGGGCGGATTCACCACGCTGTGCACGAATACACTGTTGAAATTTGTGCAAGCAGACTGGCTTCTTTTCCCGGCTCCCCGTACCAAGCTCCGGAAACAGAGTCTATCGATGTGCACTTATCCATCACGATCCTTTGAACTTCCGACCAGATTGAAACCTGCGGATCGAGGCAGCTTACAGCCTCGTCCAGCACCACATATTCGGGCTGTAACAACTCGAAGGCTCGCGAGAGGGCCTGTGCTGGTGCGGTTACAGTCGACACGCCGAGAAATGTGCGCACAACAGGATCATCAGTCTTGGTGAGGATCAACGTATATTCATCTGTCATATATTTGTGCTCTGTGCGCAGACCCCACCACCAAACCGGATCGGCCATTACCCGGCTCCCCGAAGGAATTCTAGCCACAATGCGATCTGTCATCGTACCGAAGTCTCCGCCGCGATGTTGGTACACCAGCCACAGATCGCCGAGCAACTGAGCGCCAAGCAGCAGAATGAGCGCTGCTAAAATCGCCATCCGCTTCATCGGGGTACTCAGCCAGGTGGGCAACTTGAACCGCCCTCCGAGCTCGTATAACGCCCCGACTCCTAAGAGGTACCAAAATGGACTCCAGAGTATTCCGTACTGCACAAACCGCTGCGTGAATAAGAGACCGAAAGCCAGCATCGAGATCACGACAAGGTAGCCCAGGACACGATCCTGCAACGCTCTGCGGTAGAGCACAAACCCCAGGCCAAAGAGGGCAAATGCCGCTTCCACGAGCGAAAGGGGTCCGCCGGACGTCCAGAACACAGTCCGGGCCCAGTCAAATAGGGTCGCAAAGTTGCGCCACCAGCTGGCAATGGTACTTGAACTGCTCACCGGCGTGTAACGATATCCGTCAATAAATAGCAGTACCTCTCGCAAATTAACACCTGGCAAATGCAGGGAAAACCATAACGCCAACCCGAATAGTAGGCCAAGCGCATAGAGCGAAAGCTGCCACCACAACTTCCGGCGCATTCCAAGCTCAACGATCACGACAAATATCAGTCCAAGCGTAAACCAGAGCCCATTGCCGTGGAAATCAGCTGGCCACACGGCGAGGAGGCCTGTGAAGAAAATCGCCTTGAGCCGGATGCGTTCTCCCTGCACCAGGACGAGTGAGCCCCAGGTTGCCGCTAGTACCGCGAAGGCTGTCCAGGATTCCGGTCGCGCCAGGTGTGCTGTGAACAACGCCTTCGTGCTCGTCGCGAACAAGAGAGCGGCGACGACGCCAACTCGCCGATGATAAGCACGCGCGCCAAGCAGGAAGACGAAGACAACTGCAAAAGCCCAGCCAAGCAATGAGTAGTTGCGAGCAACCGTGAGCGACACCCCAAACAACTGGAACATCACCGCCAAGCCGATCCCATAGGAACGCCCAAAGGGCACCCAGTTTACGTCCTGCAGATACGGTTCGCCATTAGGGAATACACCCACGCCAAATGTCCCGCGCTCCAGAAGAGACACCGCCGTACTGGAATACCAGGTTTCGTCACAAGTAGGAGGCGGGTAAACCGAAAGCGTTGTGGTGAACACGAGCAACGTAGCAGCGATGGCACTGATGACCAACACCCGCTCGATGGTGACTGGCTTCATCACATTCCGGAGCATAAAAACTTTGCGAGCTACTTAGTCAGATAGACACGCTAGTGAATCTCATGGACGCAGCCAGGCGACGCACTGAGCTGGGCAGTTCCCCCGGACATTTGAATCCGGTTCATCCCGTTTGACAAGCGGAAGCTGACAGATTTAAAGAGGCTAGTTCAACAGGGTCGGAGTTTGAAAAGCGGCAAAGTCTGGCAGGGCGCCCTCACCGTTCGGCCAGAACATACAAGCACTGCAGTTCAAAATCCAGACCCGCACACTGATAAAACGGCAACTGCACGTTAAACAACGTAAGGATATTGACAAAGAACAAGGCGCCCAAAATCAGCGCCGTGACCCAGCCGTGGTCCTTGCGCGGCCACCAGCGCAAGAATCCGATTGCAATCAGGCTGCAGACGGCCGCCAGCACCGGTGAGGCGTGGCGGGTCGATGACCAGGCCAGCATGTTCGACCGATTAGGAATAATTTCGGCTCGAAGAACCGTCAGGCCCCAGGTTAACGCTATGCCAGTAACAAGAATCCATAACCCAATCCGGACATCTTTTCCCGCGGCCCAGCTATCTTGTATCCTTGAATCCACAAACAGTATCCTGCCCACGCCAAGCGCCGCCATCACCGAAATTGTCAACATCGGCAACAGTTGTATGGGTGTCAAGCTGGGCCACACACTGCCGAAGCTTGCCCAGAAATTTGCGAAAAGCCACCGCGCCAGATCGATCCATGCCGGCCATGTACGTTGCCAATCGAGGAGCGCAAACCAGCGCGTGTTGAAGATGTAGGGCGCCAGAAAGAGCCGTGGAGCCTGCCACCACTCGCGTTCAAACGACGGGTTCGCTACGAGGTTGTCCCCGAGACTGCCATCCTCCAAAACAACCTGCAAGCGTACGTCATCAAAAACAATGCGATGACCTTCCGGGCTTGCGGTGAGCAAGACGAAAACGCTCTCGGCATCTTCAGGTATCTTTTGGTTCGTCTGATAAGTGACCCAATCCTCTCCTACGTTTTGTTCCATCGGATCATCTGAGTGCCAGTCTCCCAATAGTGGCACTGGCACGAGCATCTCACCTTCAATTGATCGCATCGATACCTTCAGCCTCAGCTCGCTACCGCGCACTTGTGCAACATTAGAGTCCGAAAGGTACTGCACGAAATCGACGCTGCGCGCCTCCCGGTCCAGGAGCCTGCCGACGAGCAACGCTCGCTCTCCCTGTGTCGCGTCAGTACGCACGACTTCACCGAGTATAGATCCGTTCGTCTCAGTCCAATCTGCTGAGTACCAGTGCGCCACGCCGGGCGACATTTGCGTCGCAATGCAAGCGGAGAGCCCTACCAGAATGCCAGCCGCAAGAATGACACCGGGCACCCTAGCGCGCGCCGTTTTATACGCTAAGAGTGGCACGCCGCCGGTGAGCAAGAGCGGAACGGCCGTTGTCTTTATCAGAATCGCCAGCACGCCGGCACCAGCAGCCGGGAGCCAACGTTTCCGCGTGCCACCGTAACGGACGATTCGGGCAAGGCTGTATAGCCACAGGGATCCGCCCAGGGTGGCGGCTGCATCCAGATTAACTCCGGCTAGCATGTCGCTGGTGGTTGGAATAAGCCCGATCAGACCGGCTGCCAGATAACCCCACATGGGCGGCGCGGTGGGGAATAGTGCCCGTACCAGCAGCGCTGTTAGCATTACCGCCCCAAGCGAGAATGACACGCCGATGAGGCGCGCGACGATCAGGCGTTGCGCCTGAGTCAATCTGTCCGGCAGGAGTAGTTGTATCGCACCCTGGATGCTATAGTATACAGTTCCGCGATAACGATCGTACACATTTCCGGGTCTTGGAAATCTGTCGATGGCCGACCCATCCATCTGGCTCGCCAAACGAAAAGCATCTCCGGCGACCTGCACAGACCCGAAGTGTCGATCTTCGTCGACATGGAAATTGCCGGCCGGCACAACCAGAGCGCGGAGCAACCCTACGCTGGCGACCAGCAGCAAGAGCCAATGTACGTAACGCATTTGCCGGAGTTGCAGGTAATTTAGTTCGGGCGCGCTCGCTGCACGAATGCGCCGATCAGTAGGCGTGTAAGCAAGAAGCCAGCTGCAGCGAAGGAAGCCCCAAGGCCAATCACAGAAAGTGGGATCGAGCGCACCGGTCCCAGCAGGATCTCGCCGCCTGCCAAAGCCAGACTGCTTATAAGAGGGGCCACGGTGAGCAACGCAATTCGGTTGATTGTGTTTATCTGCCACCGATAGGCATAGACACCAAAGGCACCATTGACGGTAAGGTGGACAAAATTTATCGCCACGATCCCATCACGTAGGCCGGCGTAGAACAAATGCACGTCAACCGTGTTCCAGGCGAAGCGCAAAACAAAAGCAGACCCGTAGGATACGATCACAATCAGGCTGTCTAAGAGCAACAGTATTCCTGAGCCTTTGATAAAGTCCGTGATCGGTTGCAACAGCCCACCTGACGGGACAGTTTTCAGGGCCTTGCCGCGCACTGCCTCTAATTGAGTTTTACGCGTCTCCACATAGTGAACAAGCGCAAACGTACTTGCAAAGGTAGCCAGTCCGACCAACACCAGAACAGACAATGACAACCGTACCACGCCAAAATGGATTGCTGCAACAATAGCAAGGCCGGTCGCCAACAATAAGTAAAGCAATGTCACGCGTCGATGTGTCCACCCGACGCGCAACAAACGTTGATAGTAGTGTGTACGGTGTGCCTGCAATACTGGTTCGCCATTCATGATGCGCCGGACTAACGTCAAGCTGGTATCTAGGAGAAAAAGTCCAAGTAGAATTACCCAGAAACCAAATGGAAAACCTTCGGGGGCATTCGTCGCACCGAGTACAGCCAGACCTGCAAACGTGAACCCAAGCCATATGCTGCCCACGTCACCCATGAAAACACGCGCGGGCGGCGCATTGTGTAATAAGAAACCCAGTACACCCCCAGCCAGCGCAGCAGCAAACACTGCTTGCCAAGCCCAGCCAATCGCTGTCGCCAGCCAGACCGCAGCAAGTGCTGCAATCACAGCCTGACCAGATGCCAAGCCATCCAACCCGTCCATAAAATTGTAGGCATTGGCAACGCCAACCAACCAAAAGAACGTGATCGGAATTCCAAGAAATCCCACGCTGAAACCGCCAAAGTCGCCCACGGAAAAGTAATCTAGATAACCACCATAAACGATTAGACCAGTAGCAGCCCAAAATTGCACAACCAGCCGAACTCGTGCCGGTATGCGCTGCCGATCGTCTACAAGACTCACCAGAGCTAATGCCCAGGCAGAGGCAAGAAGGGCCCATTCCCCTCGAGACAGTTGGATGCTATTCGATGACGCGACAAGTAGTGCAACCAGGGGCGAAGCTAGGACAAATACCAGCCCACCTGCCCGTGGGAGAGGGATCGAATGTGCACTGCGATCATTCGGGATATCCACAAATCCCAGCTGGCGAGCGTAGCGTCGAAAAACCCATACGCCCACGCCAACCAGGCCAAAAGAGATGCTGAAACTCCAGATCAGCATGCTTGGACCGATATCTATCATGTCATGCTGTGAGTTGCTGGCGAATATGCCCTTATTTCGTATCGCTGTATCAAGTATTCTTCTAGCAATCCGTTGCAATTACGAGTTGGAGGGAGTGTCAAAGACAGTGTTGAAAAGATGAGACAATACGAGCATTCCAATCTGTCCACAATGCGAAGAGCGAAAACGTCAAAGCAAGAATGGCTGCACCGGCGCGGGCAGCCAGCGTTATCGATGTATACCGACCCAGTTCGTTCGGTACTGGGAGCAATGTGGGTATTGCTACACGCCCGAACCGAAGGTACATGGCTATCCACTGGAACTGCGCCAGCAAGCCATTCGAATGTATGCCGATGGAATAAACTTTCGGCGTATCGGGCGACATCTCGGCGTCCATCATCAGACTGTCATCAACTGGGTCAATGCGCATGTCGATAAACTGCCCGGTGCGCCGGTTCCTGAACGGGTGCAGACGGTCGAAATGGACGAGCTCTCCACCTTCATTGGAGAGGAAAAAACCCCATCTACCTTCTGACAATTGTGGATCGTGCGACCCGCTGCATTCTGGCCCGGCGGGTCAGTCGTCAGCGAAACGGCACAGTCTTTCAAGACATGCTTTTCGAGAGCGTCCAGGGAAACGATTACTAAAGTGATGAGTATCGAGCCTATCAGACCGTCTTGTCCAGTGCCGTGCACACTGCATCGGTATACTGGCCAGCTATCCATCACCCAATGGATGATAAGAGCCAAACCTACTCCGTCAAAGGAGTGAACGCAGACTTGCGTCATTATCTAGCTCGCCTGGGTCGGCGCTCGCGTTGTTTCTCTCGATGTGAAGAGGCTCATCGGCGTGCGGTGCGCTTATTCGTTTTCGCACACAATCAACGTCAACTCGCTCGCCGCCGTTTCCCTTACTACCCCGCTTATCTCTCGGGCTTCGCTTGCGCATTATGTTAGACACTCCCCGAGTTGGATCCAAGAATCCAACCAAGGTGCCAGTGGTGTGAAAAGAGTCGATCAGCCGCCACACGATGAGGCTACCCTTATCGTTCACTGACGCATGATAAACGGATACTCCACCGTAGTCGCTCTGAAATAGAAAACGCCCCCACCGCGGAGCGAGGTGCTGCAATGAAAGCGATTCATGATCACGAATATAGTGAGGTGTGGTCTTTAGTACGACGATCTCATGATCCAACTTCAAGGGCTGGCGTGTGAGTTCGGCCAGAATAATCGCGATTGAGAAACTGTATTGAATACTACTCAGCCACACCAATAGCTTGTGCCGAGTAACATCAGATGACCAACCAGTATATTATTTTAAGTGTGGTGATTGTAGTGGACCCAAGAAATTGGACAGAAATCAAGCAGGATTTAGGGAGGACAGATGTTCTGTCTGCTCCTGATGGCAGGTGGCTTCGAATTCGGCTGGGGTGAGATAGCCCAACGCCGAGTGGATGCGCTTGTGCAGATACACCTGCTCGACCCAATGGCGTTCACTGGACGCTGTGAAACGCCCGATCTGGGCATAGGCGTCGGCGAAATCTTGGTAGTCCGACAGGTCGACCTCCTCTTCCTTGATGGTGCGCATTAATCGCTCTGCGTAGCCGTTCTCTGCAGCCTTGCCAATCGCTGCCACCCAGTACTGAACGAACTGGGTCGGTATGCTGATCTGGATGTCATGTTCGCGCAGCAAGTCGGTGTAAGCAGTGGCGGCGCCCAGTCCCGAAAGTACTGGGTCGGGATACTGAACACCTTGGTCACTGTGATGGATAAGCGGAACGTGGTCGGCCAGGGCGCGGCGCAAGGCGCTCAGCGACAATTGCTGGTCGAGCGAACGGCCCAACTCCCAGCCGCGGATGCTACGGGTGAACACGTCCAGCACAACTGCCAAATAGATGAAACCGTTCTGCAGGCGGATATATATAACACCTGTACTGCGTACGGCGCAAGTGTGTCACTCGCACAAACCTGCTCTGGAAAGACGACTTCCAAATCCCGCACCAGGTTCGGATAGCGTGGATACGAGTGCTGGCTATCAGTGGTGCGGCATTTGCGGCGTTTTTGGGGTTGTTGCAACCCCATTTCTGTCATCAAGCGCTGGACGCGTTTGCGATTGACCGTCAGATTGTGCGGCGACCGCCGCAGTTGCTGCAGAGTGCAGTGCGCACTCCACTGTGGGCGACCCGACGGCTACCGTAAGTCGGGAATTCGCGCAGGACGGCTTCGATCGTTTCGCGCACAAGTTGCTCATCTGGCTTCTGGGCCACGTGGTAGTACGTGCTCCGCGACAAGCCCAACACCTGACACGCGACGGCAATGGGATAGCTTTCTTGTTTACTCAACACCCAGTCCCGAACGAACTGGGTCGGGATGCGCGTCAGCGTCCGCTTCTGTTCGCTGGAGAGCTCAAGTACAGCGAGGCTTTTTTCCCTGGCACTGTCCGCCAGGACAAGTGTGCTACTTCCAGCTCCATCGTCAGCCGCCCGAGTACCCGCTCCAACTCGGCAACCTGCGCTTCGTGCTTTTCCTGAAATGTTTCGCCAGCAAACACATGCGGCGCTCGCGCAATAAAATCGCGTTTCCAGCGATGGATCACAGAGTCTTTGAGACCATGTTCTCGACAGATTTGGGCTGGTGTCTTTGTTCCAGCCAACCGTTCCAGTACAACTTGCGCTTTGAATTCCGGCGTAAAACTCCGACGTTTGCTCATTGTGAAACCCTTTCTCTGGACACGCTACTCACTCTAGCATCTGTCCAGTTTTAGGGGTCCATTACAGATCACTCTTCACTCGCATGAGTAATGCCGTTCTTGTACCATGCGATAGTCGCACTTACGCCGTCTTCCATTGAATATGGAAGCGGACCACAGAGCGCCTTTGTAGCTCTCATATCATAACGATATTCAGTGAGAACATTATTTAATCGAAATGAATTGAATGGAAACTTCTTGAATCCGATAGAGTTGATCAGATCGCCAACTCCGGTCGCTATTCGAGCAGCGGTCACCGGGACTGTGCAAATTCGACGCGCTCCCATTTCATGTTGCAGTGCATTAGCCCAGTCTCGAAGTGACAACGGCTCATAGTCTGCGAGATAAAATAGCTTTGCGTTTATTTGTTCTGACGTTGCTCGTACAAGCTTCAGATACTGATAGGCAACATTGCCTACATAACCGTACGTCTTCAACAGCCGACTGCTGCCAATGTGAACGTACCGACCGGAGGCAACCAGATTAAAGAACCTCTGGTAATGAGGGTTCATATTTGGCCCCCATACCGTTGTCGGTCTTACTAAGCACCATGTACGCCCGCCCCCCGTCTGACGCCTCACGATCTTTTCCGTCAACACCTTACTCTCACCATAGAGAGTATACGGGCAATAATCATCATCACTGATGGGCACATAGCCCAGCCTGCAGACAAGCTGAGATGATGTAAAGATACATCGTTCAATGGAGGGAGAGGCCTGAATAGCCTGGATAAGGCTCTCAACGCCATCAATGTTCGCTGCGTACCCACTGAGATCATCTTTTTCGTCCAAATCTGTTCGCGCCGCCAGATGGATGACCACTTGTGGAGACGTGTCCAAAAATATTTGCTTTAATGACTCCCTATCTAATATATCGCACTTCCAATGGCGGAATCCCTCCAGCTCAACTGGGGGCACTTTGATGTCGATCCCTTCAACTTCATATTCGTTCTGGATCAATAACTGAACCAAGTGTTGGCCTATAAATCCAGAACTTCCAGTGACAAGAAACCTCATCTGTCACTTACCCGGGCTATTGATTCGTAAAGGTGTATCATCTGCTTAACATGTTTTTCCCACGATAGCTCTTGAGCCAACGAGACAGAGTTTGCTTTAAATGACCGATATAAGTTGATATCAATGAGCATCCGCTCCATTGCATTCCGCAACGCCTCTACTAGTGGGACATTTGGCATGATGATTGCCATAAACGGTGGTGTGCTTTAGAATCGGCCACAATCTTGAGTATGAGGGGTGACGACATGAGCCGACGCAAGAAAGACCCGCTCCGCATTCTGACGAAAGAAGAGCGGGAATGGTTGGAACGTATCAGTCGTTCGCGCAGCGAGCCTGGCACGCATGTTGCTCGTGCACGACAGATCCTGTTCGTTGCGGCAGGACACAATTATACAGAGGCAGCGCATTTATCGGGACGTAAGTCGGGTGATGCGGTCTCGCATTTGGTCAGCCGCTTCAATCAGGAAGGCCTGACGGCCATCGAGCCTCGCCACGGCGGCGGAGCGCAAGTGAAGTACGGAGTGGCGCAACGCGAGCGCATTCTGCAGGAAGTACGGCGTAAACCTGATCCGAAGACGGACGGCACAGCGACATGGTCTTTGCAAACATTGCAGCGGCGTCTGCGCAAGATGCCGGATGGTTTGCCGGAGGTGAGTACATACACGATTTGGTTGGTGTTGTTGGAAGCCGGCTATAGCTGGCAACAATCGTGAAGCTGGTGTGAGACCGGTCAGGTAGCGCGCAAGCGCAAAGGCCGCCGAGTCACCCAGTCATGAATGCACTGGGTCATGACGGTGACCGACCCGGATACCGAGGCGAAAAAAACTTGATCGAAAGCGCCTACCAAACCGGCGCGGCGCTCGGACTGGCTGTCTGGACCCAAGATGAGGCCGGACCTTATCAGACCAGGCCCTATGTAGGGGCCAGCTGGCAATTAGTGACGAACCCGGCCAAACAACCGCACGAGTATTTTCGCGATGGTACCGCCAAATTACTGACACTTTTTCATCCTGCTTCCGGACAGGTGCGCGTGAAAGGCGTCACGCGAACTACGAATGCTGTCCTGCATCCATGGCTCAAAGGCGAACTGCTGGCTATCCTGCAGACCCTGCCAGAAAATCCGCCGCTCGAAGTGAAAGCCAATCGCTTGTTGTGGGAACGCTGGCAGACAGGATTATCGTTGCCCATCACTTTATCGCAACAGCTGCCCGCACTGCGAATCCTACTCATCTGGGACAATCTCAAAGGC
Organism: Anaerolineales bacterium; assembly: GCA_965248775.1. GTDB lineage: Bacteria > Chloroflexota > Anaerolineae > Anaerolineales > JBHHUI01 > JBHHUI01. The sequence goes on along the minus strand of OZ252150.1, from coordinate 4,619,393 downwards.
CATCATACGCCCGAGATGGTTTTGTGGTTGTTCACACACGGGATTATGCCGTTGTATACCCCGCTGGGCGGCTCCTGGCTGAACATGGCCGAATCGTTACAGCGCATTCTGGTGCGGCGTGGCCTGGCGGGTCAGTACCCACAAACGCCCGACCAGATCATTACTTTGTTGGAAGGCGTTGCGCACGGCTGGAACCAGAACCCCACTCCGTTTGAATGGGGCGGCACCCAGTACCGAACGAACTGGGTCGGTAAACGCCGGGCCCGCCGTCAACGAAGTCGCCAGCGGCTGCATATGCTCGGTGGTTCCGGTGCATGCACTCGGCGTCCGATTCGCCGCCGCTCAACGTTGATCCAACAATGGCAATCATAATGCCAAGTGACCCACTAGGTGGTAATTTATCTTTTTGTGAATACTGCGCAACATTGGAGCATGCATCCCCGGATGCTCAAACACATAAAGGATTACCAACGGCCAGCAAACGTCGTAAACGATACACCCATGATGTGAATCACATCAGACCGCATCAATTGACATATGGTCACATATGTCAGAGGAAATCTCTCCGGGCTTCAGGGACGCAGTTCGATAATGCCAGAGCATTCCTAAATAATGCACATTCGCCTTATTACGAACTTTAGTATTCCCTTGTCCTGCAGGTCATGATTCACCGTCCATCACAGGCGTCGTCAATATTTCTCTTACGTGACTCTGCCCCGCTAACCCTTCAGCGAATTCGATTTGCATCCATTAGAGGGGCTTAGTTCGCTTTTCGGCTGCAAAGACGATAACCACTTGCAAAGTTAGCATAGAGGCTGCAAGCGCCAGAAATCCCCAACGCCAAGGCCCAGGGAGCGCCAAATAGAAAATGCCACACACCCCGAGTGCAAGTAAGAGGATTGCATAAATGGTTGTTACAAATCGATGTGAATAACCCATACTCACTACCCGTTGATATAAATAAGTTCGGTGCGCATTAAAAATCGGTTCACCTTTTGACAAACGCCAAGTCGCTGTGTAGATCGCGTCCCAAATAAGCGGCGCGACAGCCAGTCCACCGAACAACAGTATGCGCGGGCTACCGGTCAATTGATATGCCACTATTGGTAGTGAAGCAAAAGTAAAACCAAGAAACGTGCTGCCGACATCCCCCATAAAAATACGGGCTGGTTGCCAGTTGTGGCCTAAAAAGCCCAAGCATGCGGCTGCTGTGAAAAGACCGATCAAACTCACCAATGGTAATTCCAGGAACAACCCTGCCATTGCCCATATTAAGCCGGCGATGATTCCCTGACTGCCAGCATTCCCATCAATACCGTCCGTAAAATTATAAGCGTTGATAAGTCCGACGATCCAGATCAAAGTGAAAGGATACCCCACCCAACCCAAGCCAATAATGCCTTTTTGAGGGAGTTCAAAAATTTCGTAATGGCCAATTCCAAATAGCATCATCACCGCAGCAACAAAGTGTACACTGATGCGAATTTTTGCCGACAACGAATACAAATCGTCCCACCAGCTTACAACCGCCACGAGCAGGCCACCGAATATATAGATCAGAAACCCAGGGATGTTCCAAGCAGGCCGAAGGAGTACGGATAGAATTGTCGCTACTATTGTCGCAATTACGATGCCCAAACCCCCTCCTGTCGGCGTAGGCACTTGGTGTAAACTGCGCGCGTTAGGAATTACAAATAATTGCCGTCTGTGCGCCCATTTATGCACTCTGCCTGCGGTTATGTAACTCAGAATGATTACGCTTAGGCTGATCGAGATTACCAACATCTACGCGTTACCGAGGGTTCGTTACAGAATTCCGCTTAAGCATCCTCGGAAACCAATACTCACGGGAATTGCTGATGTATTCAGGATAAGTATGTATGGTAGGGAAGGCGAGATTAAATTTCGAGAGGGTCAGTCTGAGATGACAGTGATATCCTGCATCATTTTATCGTAAGCCGTAATGACGGCCTCGCGCGAATAGTGCTGTTCGATCCAGCGCCGGCCATTAGCCCCCAAAAGGCTCCCTTTCTCAGGATTAGAGCGCAGCCCCCGAATTTCATCAGACAATATTGCAACTGACTCGGGGGGAACACAGAGCCCTGCTCTAGACTCGCGCAACAACGTGGCGGTCTCGGTATTATCTTCTGCGGATGCAATCACAGGGCGACCAGCTGCCATACCCGTATAAATCTTAGACGGCACTGTATCATAAGAGAACCCCCGCCGCAACGGAGCGATGCATATGTCCGCAGTAGCATACATCTCACAAACTAAATGCACCGACTGAAATGGAAGTAAACGAACGTTGGGCAGTTCGGCCTCAGTCGCTATTTGTTCTAGTTTTGGCCGGGCAGCCCCATCACCTACAATTACAAACTGGACACTAGGGTCATCTATAAAGGTTGCCGCAACCTCTATCACGATTTCTAATCCTTGAATCAACCCAATATTGCCAGCATAAAGTATTACAAATTTATTCGTTAGTTCATGCCGCGCCGAAAAGGATTGTCCTTCGGCCCCGGTTTTATATAGTTCACATCGACAAAATTGGGCGTGAAATGTAGTTTATGCTGCGCTACTCCCCGTACGTTCAGCGTGTTCTGGAAACTCCGAGCTATTGTAGAAATCGCCTTCGCTCGTTTGTAAACAAAGATCTCCAACGCGTATACAAGACGCAACAGGATCGGATGGCGAAATAGCCCTATCCGGACGGGCACATCCGGCCACAACTCGCGTACATCATAAACAAACGCGCCGCCACTAAGTTTTGCAATTGCAATACCGCTCAGGCCCAATGTGATTGGGGGAGACGTAACAAATACAACATCCTGGCGCCTAACCAACACAAGCGCCAAGATGGTAGTTAACAACTGAAACAATAAGTAGTCCAACCCGCGCGTCCAAATCTTTTGTCGTTTCAGCGGCATGAGCACCCGCAAGACACGCACGCCTTCTTCATACGATTCTGTATACGGATGCCGCCAGCTCGCCCGATAAATCGGATCACTACGCACTTCAGAGGAGGGATTATAGTGCGGAATGGATGTTAGTACGGTTACCTCATGATCGGTCCCCTGAAGGCCTTGCGCGATATCGGTCATCATATTGGCCGTCGATACGGTATCTGGCCCATAGACCAACGTCAGCATCAAAATCTTGGCCATTTCCGTCAACGCTCTGTGAGTCGCTGCTCCAGCGTCGCCGCAATCTTTTCGCGATTCTTGGTCGCGAAATACCAATCAAGTGTACTGCGCAAACCATCAACGAAACGCACTTGTGGTTCCCAATTCAACAATTCTTTCGCGAGCGAATTGTCCGCTACACGGTTCATGGGGCCGGTCGGCATCTCAGGATGAAGCTCAATCTCAGCGCTATGGCCGCAGTATTCCAACACTTCTTGGACAGCGTCGATCACCCGCGTTCGCTCTGTAGTACCAAGATTAATGGCTGTGCCGTCCTCGATTTTCTCTGCTGCCAGAATCGTGCCTGTAACAATATCACTTGCATGCGTCCAATTCCGAATTTGCTCGCCATTTCCCCAGACAATATAGGGGTTTTGTCCGACGAAAGCACGTGCAATCATCGCTATGACGGCATGATTCTCATGGCCGCGCTCTCCGAAGACTGTGAAATATCGACACGAGACCGATTTCAATCCCCAATCCTTAGCGTAAGATTGTAAGGTCATCTCACCCATCAGCTTGGCCCAGCCATACATATTATCGGCATCGTATGGAGGTCCAACCTTGTCTTCAGTGAGATATAGAATTTCGTCTGGATCGGTTTGTAAGTGATTCGGATATACACATCCCGAGGATGCATAAACCAACTTCTCAACTCCCACTTCATAAGCGGCACGGATCAGCATGCCATCGAGCGCTAAATTTGTCGCACAGGCGGCCTGGTGCAATTGGACATAGCCACGCCCGCCGTGATCGGCAGCGAGATGAAAGACAACCTGCATGCCATCGGCTACCCGCATGGCAACACCGGGCTCCGACAAATCAGCATTTATGAATTCTACGCGCCCAGCGTCCAAGTGCTCCTGAATATTGGAGACCCGGCCACTGCTCAGGTTGTCTACCACCCGAACACTTGCCCCGCGCTTGACTAATTCATCGGTTAGATGCGAACCAATAAATGACGCGCCGCCGGTTATCAATACCTCACGCTCTTTCCAATTCATATATAATTTTCTCCAATGTATATATTCGTTGGGGGTTCAGATTAGCACTTCGTTAGCGGTGTCTCCGTCTGCTTTGAACTCGCCTACCGAGCACAATTGGAGATCACAGAAAGCTTGCGTGAAGACTTATCTCCGATACTGACCTAAATTTTATTTGGTAAATATATACACAACTTGCCAAATAGTATTCATTTGCGGATCAGATAGTTCCCAATCGCTATCGCATCCATCTTTGTGCGCAGGAAACAGTTAATCGCTTCCTCAGGCGTACAAACGATCGGTTCGTTCTCGTTGAAACTTGTATTGAGCACTATCGGAACGCTGGTCCGTTCCCGAAAAGCATTAATTAACTCCCAGTAGCACGGGGTCGTTTCCTGGGAAACAGTTTGCAGACGACCAGTTCCATCCACGTGTGTTACAGCGGATATCTCATGCCGTTTCTCTGGTCGGACATTGTAAACTTTAAGCATAAATGGATCCGGATAACATTGATCGAAGTAGTCACCAGTGGCCTCCTCCAAGATAGAAGGCGCAAATGGACGAAACTTCTCGCGCTGCTTGATGCGTGCGTTGAGAATATCTTTCATATCAGCGCGTCGCGGATCCGCAATAATACTGCGGTTTCCAAGTGCACGGGGGCCCCACTCCATTCGTCCCTGAAACCAACCCAGCACGTTACCGTCCGCGACTAGTTCCGAGGCCTTTTCAACAAGTTCAAGCATTTCATAGGTTTCGTAGGACAGGTTTTTTCTATCAAGGACATCTTGAACCTTGCCATTCTCGAAGGCCGGTCCAGTATAAGCATCTTTCATCTCATAGCAACGCGGCTGACCTAAAAGCTGATGGAAGATGTAATAACACACACCCAATGCAGTACCCGCGTCACTCGCTGCCGGGTGTATATAAACTTCTGTGAAGTCTGTCTCAGGCAATATCTTGCCGTTAAAGACGCTATTCAATGCGACCCCCCCAGCCAGGCACAACGCATTGAGGCCGCTCTCTTGTTGTAGCTTGCGAACCAGCGCAAACTCAGCCTCTTCAAGCGCAACCTGAAGGGAGGCCGCTATGTCTTGATGATATTGGGTAATCTCATCCTGTGGTTGGCGTGGCTCTCCAAGCAAGGAGATAAGTTTCGTGGAATACAGTCGGCCTAAATTGGGTGGTCCGTCCTTCCAAGTCATCATCCCGCCTTCGGCTCTGTAACGCATATAATCCTGGTCGACCTGAAAAGCTCCGTCACTTTGCACCTGAACGATTTGGCGCATTTTATCAATATGAACGGGTATACCATATGGGGCCAGGCCCATCACCTTGCCCTCGTCGCCGTACTTTTGAAACCCTAACCATTGTGAAACAGCTGTATAAAAGATTCCGAGTGAATGAGGAAAGTTTATGGTTCCATCAACCTGTATGAGATTTCCACGCCCCACACCCCACATCGTGCTGCTGAAATCCCCCATCCCGTCGACAGATAAGACAGCTGCTTCAGAAAACGGTGACACGAAAAAGGCACTTGCTAAGTGAGCGCGGTGATGCTCTACATTATGGAATTGAACATTCAAGCTGGATGGTTCAGCATTCAGCTGCTCACAAAAAACGGCTTTGAACCCCCGTATTGAAAATATATTCCTAAATCGATCGGTCACAAAACGCAGGTCTGGTCGCTGCGTCAATGTAAACTGAACTTTCCGTCTTAGATTGATACGCGGGTTACGAGATATGCCAATGTGATCTAAATCATACGCTGAAATGCCAGCCTCATGCAAAACATAATTGATCGCCTGAACTGGAAAGCCAGCCCAATATTTCACGCGAGTGAACCGTTCTTCCTCCGCGGCCGCGATAAGCTGACCATCTTTGATGAGACACGCAGATGCACCGCCATGAAAGGCGTTGATGCCGAGGATGTACATAGACGTCAATATAGCTTACGGCTTCAGGAGCACATATCTCTTGAAGACAATGCCCAGAAGCTCAACTTCACTTTCGAATACGACACTTTTTCTATGCTCATTCGGTGCCAGAGTGGCGGTCACGTATTCTGGTCTGGTCCCGTCGGTGATGATAAGGTCATCATTGACAAGATAACCCGAATGAGTGAGGACACTGTCCCAAGGCGAATATATAACCCGGATTTGATTGTTATTGATGTGCTCCGCGACATCCGCCGCCGCGCGACCTTCAGTTGCAAAATAAGCGCTGTTAAAGAGGCTTGTTGACCCAAACAAGGCAACAGTTCCCCAGAGGGCTCCTATCTTTACCAAACGATATCCGGACTTCTGCCAATACCTCGAAGTCACCTCGGCCAGATATATAACGAGCGGAGGCAAGAAGAAAGCGGCAAAGCGTTGCGCACCGCGATAGAACGAATGCCCTAATAGAATGAGTATTATCCAGGCTGCGAGTAGGCGTGTTGCCTTGGTCCGCCTAGCCCAGTTGAAGAGCCCGAAGACCACAATTTCGCCAGCCCACAGTGAGATAAATTCAAGTATCCACAGCACTATGCCAGCATTGCGAAGATAGCCCACCTGCATCTCGCCAAGTAGATTAGGGTTTATCGCTTCAATCCAATTAATGATAATTACCGCCGCCAAATTGGGTAGTGGTTACATGGTAACTGATGGGGACCACGCTGTATTGTAGTAATGGAGATACAACTTGAGTACAGCTTCATGGTAAACGTCGGACTTGGAGAAAGAAAGAGTTTTGCGCACGAAGCGAGCCAGTCTCTGGCGCAAGGTGTTGTTCCAGCGTTCCACGTGAGATGTCTGGCCGCTTTCTTTGCCGACACTTTGGTGAGTGTCGTTTGGTAAAACCTTCTGGTAAGCGTGCCAGAAGTCGCTGAAGGAGCAACACGCTTTGTAGGATGCTGGGATGGATTTCCATAACGCGCGACAACTTTTTTCACTGCGGTCGCCAATAAAATAGGCCACCACTTGGCGCGTGCGCCGACACAGCGCGACCCATATCCAACGTTTATCGTTTTTTGTGCGTACAAATGACCATAATTCATCCAATTCCAGCACATCATCCGTTTTTACGGTTTCTAAAGTGTCAGCCAGGTTCGGCATAGCGCCGGCCTTCTCCAGAATCCAGCGTGCTAATGTCTGCCGCGCGATGCCAAAGATGCGCTCAATGCCGCGCATACTGGCTCGCTCTCGATAGGTGCGTAGGACAAATTCTCTGATGAACTCAGGATAAGAACGGCTTTGCGGTTCCAACATTCCATAAGCGGCGCAATCGAGACAATGAAACTTCTGACCGCCTTTATAGTCTGTACCATTCTTGACAATGTTGAGGCTCCTGCACTTTGAACACTCATGCGTGATGACACTCTGGATCATTTTGGCGCTCCTCTGTTTGGCAGGCCAACAACTTACTTTTTCCAGACTCATCAGTCAACATGTAACCACTACCCCAAATTGATTATGGTTAGAATGATGACGCCTAACTTGGATCTGAGGGCAACTACTGAATCCCATATATCTGTTAATACAAAAACTACCACAGGGCCAGACAACATACCAAGCCAAATCAAATAATACGCTAAACGCGGCAAGCTAGCGGTGCTGAACAGCGGAAACATCTTCAGATCTAATGGAGCTAATGATGCACTAAACAGTCTTCCGGTTACACTTATAATCCATATTGAGTATAGAAAAACTATAATCAGACCTGGCACATACACTAACAATGGTTTTGCTGCGCTTAAACCCTCGTGAAGCCTCCGCGGTAAATATTGACCCCCGGATGTTAACACAAGGACCACGACCGTCGCTGCAACGACAAGCCCGTTGTATTTCGTCAGTAACGCAAGACCCAAGAAGACAGCAGCTATTGCATGCCACTTCAAACTGCGGAGATGCAGGGCCGCCATCAGGCACCCCAGCGTAAGTGTAGAAAACAAGTTGAACGGAGAGTCATTGTTGGCAATAATCGTGCTATATGTCCAGAACAATGGGTTTATCGCCATCAGTAGGGCCGCAATCGCACCCACTTGCAGCGAAAATATTCTCTTCGCAATTACATATACAGCTGCAATCGTACCCATTCCAGACATCAAAAACAAAAGCCTGGCCGACAACTCTGAAACGCCAAATATCTGATAGAACGGCACAATACCAAAGACGGCAAAAGGCGGATTGCTGACTACGCTCTGGTAAGTTATGAGAGCATCTTTCAGTTGTCCGCTATATATTAGATGCGCAGCCTCGGCGGTCCAAGACTCGACATTTACGAAGGGCGCACGGATGAAGGGAATATGTCCCAATGCAAAGATAAGGAGTGTGGCGATAAAGATTAATTTAGGTTTCAGATAAACACTCTGATACAACAACAAAATAGTGAATAGTTGTCTACCCGAAAATTTAGCGCACCCTGGTTCTCAATCAAGTGAAAGTTGTTCATTTTCAATATATCTGATTATTCCACCATGGGCAATTGTTCTTTGAAACTCTTTCCAGGGCATTTATTAAGGCAATACACCGCTTTCGAGGAGGAATTCATTCATCAGAGTAGCCGCCTGTATGTGTCCCACGCGGCTCCAATGGCCTACACCATCATTCTCCACACAGCCAGAAACGTACTCACTGGTATGTACGGCATAATCTTCAAGCAGCGGTGCAAGGTCTTTGTAAAGGATCCCTTCGGACGCCGCAACTTCCGCCAGCAACGTACCGGGCTGAACCGGATCGTTCCATATAAAATCGCCTGTCCCGTTAAACATAGCAAGCCTTGCATCTGAGTCTTCAACCGCCTGGGCTAATTCAACAATCATGTGTTGCGTGACAGTGACCGAATTCGCGTATTCTGTTTCAAATGCCTCAACCCTGTCATGAGAGGGCTCGTTGAACTGAGCTGCCTCTGCTGGTTTCACTGACACACGAAGCAGGCCAGATAGCCAGCGACGGATAGGGGGAGATACATAATGCAAATAATTTATCAGCGCCGACCTCTGCCGCAGCGACGTCGTTACCTTCCGCAGGCGGTAACTAGGCACATCCTTGAAGCTGTTGTCCAACAACAATTGGTCATTCTCGACAGTATAGAATGGATAATAGGTTAGTGCAGAGCCATACTGGGTCCGGAGAAATTGGGAATTATCTGTAACATCATTGCCAATCACTAGAAGGATCACCAAATCAGGTTCGTATCGATAACCTTCCGTTACATAGTACAAGTATTCGTATGTAGTACCTACGTCCTGGCGTCCGACATTGATTACCTCGTATCGCATACTCTCCTGGCGCTGGTTGAGCATCTGTTCGAGCAACTTAGGCCAGATATATTCTATTGGATGCTCCATGCCCACTGTAAATGAGTCGCCCAGGGCAAGTATTCGATAGGTGCTCTTTGGTTTCGTATAGTCGTACTCAAAATCACGAAGGCCTAGCGAATTGACCCGACCTTCGGACTTCCAACCCGGGCACCCATCCCAGGCTATATAGCGGTATGGTGCACCCGCCATGTAGCGATAGCCTAGAACATCGTCAAGTTCAATGTACATAACACCGTGCGCGCCGAATAACCTCAGGCCCACTTCCAACATGGCTAACGTGAGCGTCAATGAGCCAATCACTAAGCTAAAGTGCGCCCATCGACGCTTACCTTGCTGATGTCTTGTGCTCATGCCGATGCCAGTGCATATACATTAATCATGGCGTGCGCTTTGCCTCTCTGTCTGGCTCCACTTCTTAAGGCCGGCCAGCAGCGCAAAGGCGGCAAACATTATTAAATAGACATCCAAATAAACCCTATGGCTCGTATGTGCATGGAACACAGCCGTATTTGCTGCGAACCCTAGAAAGAGCAAATAGATCGGGAGATGATCTCGCCACCGCTTCCGATCCATCCAAATGCCAAATGCTGCTAGCGTCAAAATCGGGAAATACGAGCCGAAATATATTCCTTGAAAGAAAGAATCCTTGGCAGGGCTAAACCTCCATGAGAATCCGGTAAGAACCTTGGTAATTGCACGCTGGGTCGTCAGCCTCGGGTTCTGTACAATGAAATCGACACCCTTTCCCATGAACCAATCCTGCTGCCCCATCTCATCTTGGGATAGGGCATCCACCCGAGCACGCTCTTTTGGCGTCAATCCCTCCCAGGCAGCTATCTCATCGAAATCTATTCTGTCACCCGGATAATAAGTGAATGTGTATGGATTGTTCGCAATCCATAACTGTCGGCCCGTTATTGTCGTAAACACAGGCGCGCCGACGGCCACATGATTCCTGATGAGCCACGGACCAACCGTTAGAACAAAACAGACGAAGACGAAGGTCATCCGACGCAGTCGTATCGAGAACGTATCGCTACCCCAAATGACCATACTCGGAAACAGGAGCACTAAAAACGGAAGCAGCGTAGCCTTCGTTAACACCGCTAACCCGAAGACCACTCCGACAAGTCCAAAGACGAACTTAGAGTCCCTCCGCCTCGCCAAATACAGTAGCCACACAGCTAGTAACGTCAAAAACGCAAACAGGTTGGTTTCCTGTAGACTGGTGTCGTGCCAGACATAATATGGATATAGAGTTGCAAAGAGACTTGCAAGCAGTCCGACGCCTTCACCGAACAACTCTTTACCCAGTAGAAAGACACACAGAACGGTTCCCATGCTCACAAGGGATTGCAAAATTACAATCGAGAGATAACCTTCTCCTGCTAGCATTGCTACCGCCAGGAAAAAAGGATAGACCGGCGGCCAATGGGCGCACTTAAGTCCATTAAGTTCTAGGCATAATAAATCGCCTTGGAGCAAGTTCGTAGCAATATTGTAATAAACCACGTACCCATGTCCCCAAAAAGAACCCTCGCCCCGAAATATGCGTACCCCCAGGCGGAGTACAAATGCGCACAGAAGTAGCGTGAATACCACGAGCCAGGGAGAGTTTGCAACCCGGCGGAGTAGTGCGTCCACTCCAATCAGAGCCCGGCCAATTACATTACCCGAATCGTTCGCAATATCAACCGGATGCATGTACTCCCACCGAATTCAGGGCAAATAGCTCGCCGTACAATGCTTCCATCTGATCGACTGGCTCCTCCCACGATAACTCTCTGGCTACACTTTCACACCCATTCTCGAAAGTTTTATATAAAGCCGAGTCCGTCAGTAACCTGGCCATTGCATCCCGCACAGCCGACGACTCAACAGGCACGACCAGTCCAGCACGGTCACGCACATAGGGTGCAATCCCACACTGATCCGTAATGACAACAGGCGTGCCTACGGCGATGGATTCGGCAATGACATTGCCGAAATTCTCGTTCTGAGATGGCAGCACAAAAATATCTGCATCTAGCAGGGCGGCAACTTTATCCTCACCATAAAGCGGACCGGTAAATATCACGCTCTTATCAAGTCCCAAAGTCGCCCGCAAGTCCTGAAGTTCCCTGAGAAAGCCGTCTTCATCAGGGCCGGCTATCACAAGTCGAATATTAGGCAAGTCCAACTCCGCAAACGCGCGCAACAACAGGTCGGGGTTCTTCTTGTGCGAGAGTCGGCTCAGGTACAAAATCACACGTTCATCGTCTACAATCCCAAACTCGCGCCGCAGCCGACCATGCTCCGGTAACCTGGTGAACTCAGATAGGTCAAGGCCATTACGTCGCTCGACGATTTTCACTTCAGGAATTCCAGCCTCTATCAGCTCATATTTCTCCTGTGGCGAAGTCGCCACCACCCGCGCGACGCCTTTCATCAGCGCACGCTCCTGCCAGAAATGATAGAGTCTTTTCTTGCCCAAGCTACGCACAATCGGCACGAACATCCCAATCGGCTCCAAGACATAGGGGATGCCATGCGCGCGCGCAGCGCGCGCCACCGCCGGACCCAGCAGATCATAGAAACCAAACAAATGAACAACGTCCGCACGCGGAGCCTCACGGCGTGCCACAGTCCAGATTCCAGGATTAAACGTTATGGCTCGGTATCTGAAAAGCGTCCACAAATGGATGATCTTGACCCTATCTTCGATAACCCCTAGAGGCGACTGATCACGTCTGGTAGCAGTTGATGCGGCTGTGATGATCGTCACCGAGTGCCCGCGCCGGGCCAAGTGATCAGTGATAGCACGCACCTTATATACCGGGCCGCCAGCAGCGGGATTAAAAATATCGTATTGAGAGACGAGAAGAATGTTCATCGCAGCGAGTCAGGGCTACCGAGCCACTCTGACGCGCCCGATACAACTGAGATATACCAATGGCATATACCGTACGCAATGAATGGGCGGCGAATATCATTAGATACACGTCTAGATAGCTGCGGTGGCTGGTATGAGCCCAAAAGACAGCTGTCCCAGCCATGAAACTTAAGAACAGCATGTATATCAGGCTAAACTCTCTCCATCGGTCACGTGTTATCCAAAATCCCCATCCACCAAACACTAGCAATGGGAAATAAGAGCTGATGTAAGCCAATTGCTCAATGCTCCTTTTACCAGGACTGAATATCCATGAAAAGCCCGTCCAAATTTTACGGATTGCGCCCCACAGAGTCGCTCCAGGGTTTTCTCTGATATAGCTAATGCCTCGATCAAAAAACCAAACACTTTGAGCAACCTCGTCATCAGCCAAGCTGCGGATTTCTAATAGATCTGTTGCGCTTAGCGCTAGCCAGGCTTCTGTTTCACTAACATCAATATGGTCTTGGGGATAGTGAGAAAATGTATGCTCACTATTCCCAATCCACAGAAATCGCCCTGATTGTGAAGTAAATATCGGAGCGCCAACGACGATCTGATTACGAAAGAGCCAAGGGAGGAGTACGACAACCAGTGCGCCTCCGAGCATGGTAACTCGCCATAACCTTGCACGAGTTGAGCCGCTCACAACAAGAGCAGACCACAACAATGCCATGCCTAGGAAGGGCATCAGACTAGCACGGATGAGTGTCGCTATCCCCAGAGAAAGTCCAGACATTCCCCAGGCAATTTTGGACTGTGCATTATAGGCTCTATATAACAATAATATGGAAAGTGTGACAAAAAAAGTAAAAAGTCCCGTCTCTTGCAAGCTAGTGTCATGCCAGACGAAATAGGGGTAAAAGGCTGCCATTGTGCTGGCTATAAACCCTGGAACCAGTCCAAACAAATTTCGACCGAGAAGGAAAACAAACAAAACAGTACCAACACTTACTAAGGCTTGTGAGACAATGACAGAAATAAATTCATTGCCGCTGATCATGGTTAAAGAGAGGAACACCGGATAACCTGGCATTAGATGAGCACATTTTTCACCAAGCACGCTTTGGTCAATACCAATTACTGACAATGCATAATTATGCAAGGTAAAACAGAATCCTGCGCCTTCTCGTAGACTACGTCCCAGGTTTGTGTATTCTTGGTAGCCTGAACTCCAGAAAAACACCTCTCCAACAAAATAGACCTTGGCCGCAACACGCAGGACGAATGAAAAAATTATCAGACCAGTAAATAGCCATTTGATGTGAGAAGCAATTTCAGTCTCTAGCCGAGATGCGAAGGACAATACTGAATCTAATGGTGCGTTAACCAACTCCTTGTCGGTATCCATTCACATATCATCCAAATGGAACAATACTATGCCGCAACCCGGGATTCCGGATATCTTGCTAATAGCATAACAATAGTCCAGAAGGGAAATGCGATTGCATTTCCCATGGAAAGCAGCCAGCTGCCGAAAAAACTACTGATAATGCCCGTAATAAGTACTCCCAACATAGCAGTTCGGAGCAAAGGAGGGCTTTGACGACCTATGGCTCGCAATTCTCTAACCAGCAGCGTACCCAGCAATAAAATAAGCAATAATCCAGCAGGGATTCCAAGCTGCAACATCATTCCTAAATATGAATTATGGAAGTATGACCCTGAGAAAAATTGGCGGCCTTCCTTAACGCCATGCAGTTGAAATAATTGCTCTTCCAGCCCAAAACCAAAGCCAATCCAGGGTTTTTCGAACAGGAAATCAATTCCATATCCCCACAATATAATTCGTCCCCCAAAAGTTATTAAGTGTTTGGGTACAAATCGAACATTTGGCACCGCACTATTCTGATCCGGAAAATCTTGGGGGCTCAAGTGTAACTCAATGGCGGCAAACCCCACTTGGTCTGGCGGCTGCAGGGCAGGACCTAGAATCGTCCAGCCTATATGCAAACATATAATGATAAACATTCCGATGAATATTTCGGCTCTTCGACCCTGCAGAACCCAAAGTGCAAAAGCTCCACTACCGATGAGTGCAGAGAATAGTTCTGTGCGAGATTGAGTGAGAATCAGGCTGACTGCCACTCCAACAAACAATAGCCAAAACGCTTTCATTTGGGTATCCAGTGCAAAATAGAGCGCGAGAGGCGATACCAGGGCCATAAGACCAGCCACCGCATTGGTATTCTCCATCCAGCCTGCAAAACGACCATCATATGGGAAGGCTTTCACGGGCCATAACAGCAAGATTACAAAATTCATCACAACCAGAATGGCAACTGCAAACATCAACGCGCGAACTATCCGTCTCACACCATGTTCATCAGCAAATTGCCACAAGACCCAAAAAACCACCGCGTAGACAAGGACCACGGAACCAGCTCGCATAAATGTCAGCAAGGGTTCGAAAGAGTAAACGACAGAAAAGAGGACCCATACCAGAAAAGCAATTGCCGTAATGTCGAACCATCGGACGCGGCGAGGTAACCGACGAGTGATTGCAATCTGTATCACACCGAACGCGGTTAACAATATAAAGGGCATCCAGCGCATGCGTTCGAGTGATTGGCGAACAATAGTTATATTGGTCGCATGCAACATCAAGACCAAGGCGGCCAACGTAACGAGCCATTCAATCTGCCAGAAATATTTAGCAAGACTGTGGTCAGTATGTCTCCAATTCAACCTAAGCGGGGGCATTCTCTTTATTAGGTGAGCTATGAATGGCATCTATAAACCCCTGAGCCATCTTTTGTGGACTGAAGTCACCAATGATCTTCCGAGAGGCGTATCCCATTCGACGGCGCAGTTCATAGTTGCTAAGTAATGTAAACATATGCCGCGCGATCATATCTACGTCTCCCGGATCATGCACGAAGCCATTTTGACCTGGGTGAACCAAATCTGCCGTAGCACCGGCCGCTGTTGAGGCTATAACCGGCAATCCCGCACACATCGCTTCATTCAAGACCAAACCCCACGGATCACTGCGAGTAGGAAAAACGAGTACGTCAGCAATTCCATAATACTTAGGTAACTCTTCCTGCGGACGAAAGCCCTCAAATCGCACCGACGTTAGTTCACGCACCCTGCAAATCTCTTGATAGCGATCTAGCATTGGCCCATCACCTACTAGAAAGAGCGTCGCACACGTTCGCGCAGTGATGCGATCAAAGGCAGCCAGAAGATCCGGTACTCCTTTTGCATCTAGTAGCCGACCAACATACAGAATGATCGGGCCGTCTACATTTAGAGCTTGTTTAATTTCTTGGCGTCGGTTATTGAAGACTTGAGATTGTTTTGTGAAGAAGTCGGAATCGACGGCGTCAGGTGCAATCCAGATTTGGTCGGCGGGCGCCCCCAAATACTTAAGATAATCCACCTGAGCCTTGCCAGCTGCGACAAAACCACCATACAATCGGACTATCCGCCGCTTAATCCATTCGATAACTCTACCAGTAGAACGGGAGTCCATCAAGGTGCTCTCGCTCCACAACAATGCACGAACTCCTGCTAGACGACACCAAAGAAGGGCTATCCAGATGGTCGGATGATGATAGCCAAAACAGATGACGGTTTGAAATTTACCTCTCGACAATGCCAATAATATTCCGGGATTTAAAAATATCGGACCGTGCTGATATCGATGTGCGACCACGAAACCCGGCAAGACACGATATTGAAAGCGGATTCGTTCCCACGGTATACGCCATCTGCGGCGAATTTCTGTCTCTGCAAAAAAAACGACATCTAGCTCAACACGTCGGTCTGCTGCCAATTCATTTAAGACTGGAATCCGATAAGGCGAAATGATCTCGGTCAGTAGGGCAACTCGCTTGGGTATTATCAAATTGGTCTCTCACCTAAAAATCAAGTTAGGCCACTACTTCTGAACATATATGCAACAATCGCGCTACAGTGCGATCCCACGAAAACTGTCTAGCCTGCGATAATCCATGTGTACGCATTGTCTCTGCCTGATCACTATTATTCATTACAGACTCTATGCCTTTGGCAAACCCGGCGACATCAAACGGTGCATATAAAAGAGCCGCATCTCCTACTACTTCGGGGAGCGCGGTGGTATTCGAACATATTACGGGCACGCCGCACGCCATCGCCTCCACTGCTTGAAGCCCAAACCCCTCATAAAGGGATGGATCCAAATAAGCATCGGCTGCTTGATACAACTCGACCAGTTCATGATCCGGCAGAAAGCTTATAGGGATAACCTTTTCCCTTATGCCCAATTCATCAATAACACCTGCCAGGACCTCAAATGTTTGTGAGCCACCTGCTAGCGCCAATTTCTTAGACGCCGGTAATCTCGCATGAGCGAACGCTTTTAGAGCAACAATCGAATTATCTCGCGGATCGCCCGTTGAGAAATGTAACACATACCCATCCGACATTCCCAACCGACCTCGTACTAATTGCAGGTATGTTTGGTCAGTTGATGGTTTGAAAATTTCTTCGGCAGCTGCGTGGAGGACTTCGATCTTTGATTCAGGAACTCTGTAATGGGCTAGCAGGTCTAGCCGTGTCGCCTGCGAGGCGGCCACAATTCGAACGGCCTGTTTCAAAGAGCGCGGGAATAGTCTGCGAGTGATTGCATCACTCATTCCTTGATAGAGGTTACTCCCCAGCCGCGAATTCATACAAAGCCGATGATCAGGTGTTTCGAAAAGATACATCACCACAGGCATGGAGGTCAGTGCTCCAACTCGATCCGCTAGGGTTAATAAACAATGTACCTCGTGGCGCTGCGCTAAAAACGGTAACTGAATATGTTCCCAAACCAACAAATTGTATGTTGGCCTAGTAATGAATTTTATTCCGGCGGAGGTAGGCAAACCAAGCGTGGCCGGATCTCTATCTAGAAAAACTACGATTTCGTGATCGAGTTGGTGACTGACCAGGGTCTGGATCAGGCTACGCTCCACACGGCCGATGCCCTTCCTATTTCGAGAAAGGTGGATCGCATCAACTCCTATCCGAACCATCGCTTGCCTTTATTGATTAGTGTGAGAAATAGCATCATACAGGGCAAATATCCGCTCCACCATCTGTTGCTTGGAGAAATGCCGCCAAACCCGTTCCCGTCCGGCCCTACCCATTAAATGGGCTTTGTCTCGGTGTTTTAACAAATAAACTATAGCTTCAGCTAAACGTTGCGGGCTGTCGGGAGATACGAGCAACCCGGTTTTACCCTCGAGCACTAGTTCAGGCACTCCACCCACTGGCGTTGCCACGACCGGGATGCCCGCTGCCATCGCCTCTAGGATTGTTACGGGCATGCCTTCGATCCAAGATGGAAGCACAAAGACGTCAAACGCATACATAAGCTTAGCGGCGTTATGCAGATAACCCGTAAAGATGACATCATCTTGTAGGTTCATTTGCGACACTAATTCTTCAAGTTCCAGCCGATAGCGCCCACCAAATTCCAAATCCTCGCCGACGATCACGAACTTAGTCTGAGGGAATTCAGCATTAATCCTGGAAGCTGCTTGGATAAATTCGCGCTGTCCTTTGACTGGGCATAATCGGGCAATGGTACCAACGAGAAGGTCAACTCCGTTCAAGCCAATGAAGTTTCGTGCTAATGCTCTTTCTCCTTTGTCGCCAACGCTATCTAGATTGACCCCATTGTAAACAACTCTGATAGCCTCGGGTGGGAGACCCTGCCGAATCAGATTTTGTCGGGTATCTTCGGAAATCGCAATTATCGCTTGGGCAAAACGTGCAGTCCAGTTATCCAGCCAAATCTGGAATTTTCGAATGGAAGTCCGCTCACTAAACTTGTTTTCAATGTGAACGTGACTTATAAGTTCTGTGCCTGCAATCTTAGCTCCGATTCGCGCGAGGATCGTTCCCACGACTGCCGCATGGCAATGGACGACGTCAGCGCCCCAGTCTTTGAGAAACCGCGCGAACTGCCAGGCCCGGTGTATATGATAAGAATGCTCCATCGATATAACGATGATCGGAATCCCTTCTTCTTGTATTATCTCCGTAAATTCACCAAAAGAAGGAGTGACAAGACAGACTTCATGCCCTGCATCTCTCGCAGCTAGCAAGATTTGCCCGCAAATCATTTGGCCGCCAGCTAGGCGGCCATCTAAAACTGTATAAACAATGCGCATGCTTACTGTCGTTTATCTGGTATCAGATTTGATACCAAGCAACGCAAGATCATGCCCGAGATAATCATCCAGCCAATGATGCGTTTGAAGAACCGGTACAGCTGTCGAGACATCGACCTCCATGTGAGGCGCCCCAAATAAACGCCGGTATGTCCGCGTACTGCGCACAATATTCAAATAACGGCGTACATCAGCACGCCAAGAAGATCCAACTAGGGTCACCTGCACCAGTCCCAGCTTACGCGAGATGCGTTGGAATTCGAGTCTAGAAAAGCTACCTTCATAACCTAAAAACCATTTTCCTCGGGCTATCAACATCAATTTCAATATCTCGTGAGGTATAAAAAGGATATTTGGAGTGCTTAGGATAACAACGCCTCCAGGTCTCACCATATCAACATGTGACTGACAAATAGCAAGGCGTTCAGGATAGCGATAATGTTCGATAGTTCCAAAGGACATCGCGATATCGTATGTTTCTAGCTGCTCTTGCGGAAGATTGAACGCATCGACTTGTACTAAATCGCCGTCCAATCCCAGCGCTTCGAGATTTTGTTCTACAAGCCTCAAGGCCGCAGAACTAAAATCCAGAAGCGTAATCTTTGCGCCTAGTCGGGCAAATATGAGGCTATAGATTGCTCCGCCACATCCGACCTCCACTGTCCGTAGCCCAGATAAGCCGCCCAGACGATTCCTTAAAAACTGGAGAATCTTTTCACACCGAACACTATTCGCCTCCTCATCTACCGCCGCACGCATCTCAACACCCTGATATTCGGCCAGGTCTTTCTCCCACACATTTCCCCATTGATCAGCACCAATGGTTTTCATGCCTGGTCCGAATCCAGCGGTTGACTAAAAGCGACTGCGATAATCTCGCTTGCTCGACGCAAATCACCGGGTTGGATGAGCACATCAACGAGGTGGGAATCTGGCGTGGCGCGTACACCTGAAGCTCTTGCAATTCTCTGCGTTAGCCCGAGCGGTAAAAGCAAGATGCGTAGATTTAGAAAATCAAACCGTTTTAGCCATGTGCTTATTAAGGTTTGTCGTCGCTTCTGTCCAAATAGTTGCACTTGGTCAAAGTATTGATCAAGTAATATTTCAAAATCTTTTGGGCTCCACTCTTGCCGATGAAAGGGGTTTCTTGGTCGAGTCGTAGTATGAACCACACATGGCGTGGAGACGATGAAATAGCCTCCTGGAGAAAGCACGCGTTTTATCTCTGATAAATATCTATGTACGTCCTCGACGTGCTCGATTGTCTCAAACGAACATACTACGTCAAATTGAGCCGTCCTTAACCCAAGAATTTCTGCGTCTGCCCTAATAAAAGCGAGATTGTTAGGACCGCTGTACCGCTGAGCTGCATAAGTCAGCGCATCACCATCAATATCCACTCCTATAATCTGGCAACATAAATCCGATAAATAGTGTGAACCGTATCCCACACCGCAAGCGACATCTGCAACACGCTTGTCAGCCACATATGCACGCGCAAATTCATAGCGTTTTAAGTGCAACGCTACGATGCCAGGTGGTTCTTCGTCAGGGATTATGCGTTCGGGAGGCATTTTTGCCCGAAGAGCGTCGAGTAAAATGACGCCCAAACCACCTCACCTCGTTTATCCATTTTTCTGGCAAGAACATGGATAGAGAATATCTAAGATACGCAGGCCAGATCAATACAGTCGGATCGATTTTTGCTGCTTTGCGCATCCAATGTCCAGATTTAGATGGGTATCCTTGCATATACTTTGAGACTGCAAGATGCAAATGGAAGTTGCGCTGCGCCCTCCGTGGATAGGCTAAACTCGCGTTGCTTGCCAGATAATTTAGTTGCTTCTCACACGTAATGATGCGGCCCTCTAAAAATTCGGCCGTGGATGTGTTTTCGCTGTGCGCTCTATAAAGCACGAGTGATTCTGGGACAGTTGCGATTTTAGTTACCCTGGCCGCTCGGAGATACCAATCCCAATCTTCAAACGCTGGTATGTTTTCATCCATTGGCCCAATGCGGACCCAACATTCACGACGGACGGCGACTGTCGAAAGGAACATGATGCATTCCCGGCTCATCGCTTCATATGTATAGCCATGTCGGAGTGCGCGTTGATAGAGCCGTCGGCGCGCCCGGCTCGGCCATTTTAACAGCTGTCCATCTATATCGATCAGGCTGGAAAGGGTTTGTACAACCCCAAACTCTGGACTATCTTGAAATTTAGTGAGCTGCTTTTCCAATTTGGTAGGCAACCAGAGGTCATCTGAGTCAAGAAAAGCGATAATCTCCCCCTGGGAAGCCTTCACACCCGTATTTCGGGCCGCAGAACGACCCCGATTAGGTTGACGTATCACTCGAATTCGGTTTGAAAACTGAGCAAGAACGTGCGCGGTCTCATCGCTTGATCCATCATCGACAACGATAATTTCAAAGTCATTGATAGTCTGTTTAAAGATGCTCTCAATGGCCTGGCAGATAAGATGGGCACGATTGTACGTCGCGATAACGACGCTAACTTGAGGATTAGTCAAACTGAGGGAAGCTATCTTTCAGAAAGAGGTTTGCTTATAGTCCATCACATTTCATGCTGGTAAATGTTTGGTGGTCACGAGTACTTTTAATGAGCATTGCTCAGAGTTTGTGTGAAAGTGACAGTACTCTGCGAGTGTAGCAGTACACGTCGGACAAAAGCGGCTGCATAGATTGCAATCGCAGGAATAAAGGGCATATGAAATCTTGTCTCCACATGGAAAAACGAGAAAATCAACAGCAATATAAGAAACAAGACAATTCCAAACGAGCCGGCTACATTGAACATGAGAAACTTAAGGGATTTTAGCGTGAAAAGTATAGCCATTGAAAAAATCGATAAATAATATCCATTGGCGAAACCGGCGATATGATTTTTCCAGCGCTCAACTTGAGGGTTCGCATTCGCCAACACTTGACCGAGCAAGGTTGTGTCACTACCGAAGAGGAAGATCCACTTTCTCGGCAATCTCTTTAGAACCTCCAACGGATTGCTGATGATATATTCCCTGGCTTTTTGCCCAAGTTCTTGGTCAAGAGCAAGTTCTTCACGCGACTCTGCCGCAGAATAGAATTCCCAGGGCACACCGTCGTAACGACCGGTCGAATCGGGATTGTTTGCAACCCATAAATTTATCCCTCCCGCCGTAGAAAATGGAACAAAACTATCGAAGACACGATAGTTCCTGATCACCCACATTCCATGCAACAGAAAAGCAGTAACGATTACGACTGCCAATGGCCTCACACTCTGCACGAGGAACAAGGCTTGTCGCTTGGAATTTATGAAAACGCACCACAAAGAATATGTAGTTAATACCACCAGGCCGTATGGCCGTGTAAGAGACGCCATTCCGAATAGCAAACCGGAAAATAACAAATGCAACTTCAAGGGGCTATCCAAATTGCGGGAGGCATACACAAAAACCGCCAACGCAGTCCACAAAACCACTTCAAATAACAAATCTGATTGGGCAAATGAAGCCAGAATGATCTGGCTTGGAAACAATCCAATTATCAAGGCTGCAATCAAGCCAGTAAATTGATCAAATGTTGCCTTGGCAAGGTAATAGACAACTGCCATTGAGGCCAAACCAAGGCATGTCTGCAATACAACGATTGCAATGAACGATGGCCCACCCAAAACATGAAAGGTCATGGCCAATAGAGCTGAATACCCCGGCATGAAGAGCGCAGTCGGATTTCCGTACTCATTCAGAAAGCCAAGCCCCTCATATAAATTCACGGCACGCTGATAATATCCATCTGAAAGGATAATCACCCCGGGATCGAGGATGAGAGCATAGCCGACTCGCACAGCACCGACAGCGATTATCGCAAAGAGTAGCGATTGACGGAGACGTTGTTGGTCAATTGCGATGCCGTCTATCAGCCGAGTCAACGCAAAGACAACAAAAGCCGTTATCGCTACAACAAGCAATGACGAAAAGATCACTGGCGTACAATCAAAATAATTGCCGCACTGAAAGTCAAGCCCAAACATCAATTTAGTCCATTGGCTTCCACCCGGCGGTACATCTCAATATACCCAGGCACAAATTTTTTCCAATCGATACAGTTTTGCATGGCAGCATTATTTTCCTTGGCTATCCATTCGAGAAGTTCTGGGATGAGCACTCTGTCAGTTTTGTTCAAGCACTTTTTGATAGAACTCATCAGTCCGGGCAATCATATCATCCACTGTAAAGTTAAGTTGCATTCGCCGTCTTCCATGTACACCCATATTTTTCGCGGCCTCTGGGTATTCAAGCATCCAAATAATCGCATCAGCGAGCGCACGCGCATCCCCAGGCGGAACCAACAGTCCCGTCTCGCCATCGACAACAGCTGAAGGGATACCGCCAACTCTCGATGCTACAACAGGTCTTGCTGCCGCGAGGGCTTCCATCACAGCCATGCACAATCCTTCAAAAAGTGAGGGCATTACAAACAAATCGAAGGCGTGGAGAAATCTGGGGATATCTTGCTGATGGCCTGCAAATACAAAGTTATCGATTAACCCTCTTTCACGTACACGCCCAACCAGAAAATCATATGCTTCCCCGTCACCGACGAGTATAAAAGTCAAAGCTGGATGACGAGCCAACACCAGGCCTACAGCTTCGATCAGAACCCCATGACCCTTCTGGGGAACAAGCCGAGCGACATTGCCAATAATCCGATTTTTGGGAGGAATCCCATACTGGCGACAGACTTCCAGCCTATCGTACGGGCCTTCAAAGGCCGCGACGTCGATCCCATATGGAATCACAACACTCTGTTCCTCTTTTATTCCGTCCCGAGCAGCTCCTGTAAAACGGTCATATTCTGATGTGAAGATAACTGCGGGGAGCGAACTGAGGGCTATTTTCTCGAGTATACGGCCACGCCAGCTATAACATCGCTCAAGTTCAGGTGTGTGGTGGGTCAGGACGATGTTAGCGTGCGCATAGAATTTCCCAGCTAGTAGCCCAACCAGCGCTGGATCGTTTATGTGGATTAGGTCAGGCTCGATCTTCTGAAACAGACGAATGAATACTGGTAACGCTCGGTAAATGCCACCCTCAAAGATTGCTCTTGGCAAGCAATGCAAGTTCACCGCCTCATCCCTTAATTCCTTAAACGGTTGCAACTCGAATGCATCAGGATATATTAAATGTACGCAATACCGATCAGGATTAATACTATGAGAGAGAGTATGTAAATAATGCTCAGTCAGGCCGAAGGCTTGATTTTGTTGGAAATACAGAATCGTACTTTTCGGCGTACACATCTTCTTCAAGAGCAATCTGAGGCAGTATGTCTTCGCCCAGATATTATGTTATCAAATATTTGTGCCCTCTGCCCCTCTTTAAAGAAGGTTACATCTAAGTTGGTGTTTAAGGCTGCAAATAATTCGGTTGTGAAGCATTCGTAGCCACGTTGTATTTGACTTGCGCCGCTGCAGACGATGGCAATTTTCAAGGAAAACTTTTTAGGTAAACTCAATCACACATCCAGTGTGTCCAGATTTGAGCACACTTTCAGCCAATCGGAGCGTCTCCAGGGCATCTTCGCCATTCACAAAGTTCACTTCATTCTTATTCACTACCTGAACGAAAGCAGCGATCTCGATTTTCAGCGGCTCGAGTCGCTCCAATTGGAATTTTGTCATGATTCCTTCGCTGACGCCCACCACTCTTTTGAGATGATCCCATTGCATCTCGGAATAATCGTTTTGATAAAAGAAAAGATCCTGGGTTAGATAGTTCACTAAGAACATCCCTTTTTCTCCAGTAATTGTCAACTCCCGAAGTTTGGTAGGTGTGAGCCAGTTCGCATCCAATGTTGCTATTGTCCCGTTCTCGAATCGAATAATCGCAGATTACAAATCTTCATGGGGTTCGTGCATTGCCCGAGTAATTTCTGCGAAAACCCGCCGCACTGGCGCGGCCGATAAATACCGCACAATGTCGAGATCGTGAGTTGCAATATCGAGGACAACTCCAACGTCTAGGATACGACCCGGTGAGGGCGTTAGTCTTCTTGCGCGCATTTGAAAGACCTGCCCCAACTCGCCAGCATCGAGACGGCGCTTGAGTTCCAAAACGGCTGGATTGAAACGCTCGGTGTGGCCAACGGCTATTGTAAGCCCCTTCTCTTGAGCCTTTCGAACAATCTCTCCACCCTCCGCAGATGTTGCCGCGATAGGTTTCTCGATCAGGACATGAATGCCGCGCTCCAGCGCTTGAAGAGCAACATCTCGGTGTAATTCCGTAGGGACTGCGATCGAAACGATATCGAGTTCAACTTCGTCTAGCATCCGGCAGTAATCAGAATAACTTGCCTTCACCTGATAGCGGGCCGCAATCGCCCTGGCCGCTTCCACGTTTACATCTGCAACCGCTGCGACGTGCACATCCTCCAGCTCGCCATAAACGCCGACGTGATTCAGTCCCATCCAGCCAACGCCAATGACAGCTGCTTTTAGCATATGTTGGAAACTTCTGTGACAATAAGCTCCAAGTCAGCCTGTGTTAATCCAGGATGCACGGGCAGAGAAATTACATCTCGACTAACTCGTTCTGTCACGGGTAAGCTATCGTTGAAGCCACTTTGTTGGAATACGGGTTGTTTGTGGACCGGCAATGCATAATAGACACCGACTTGGATATTTTGATTCCTCAATAACTGAACTTGTCTATCGCGGTCTTCCAAAACCCGAATAGTATATTGATGAAATACATGCCGAATACCCGTTCGCAGCACGGGCGTTATCACATTCTTTAAGTGACGATTGTAATAATCTGCGTTCGTGATACGTTTCTCTGTAAAACCTTCGATTTTCTTCAACTGGGCTGCGCCAATGGCGGCATGGATATCCGTCATACGGAAGTTATATCCAAGAATTTTGTGATGATAGCGTTGTTGCATACCATGATCGCGTAACATTCGTACTCGCTCGGCAAAATCCCCATCATCCGTCGTAATCATTCCGCCTTCTCCGGCGGTGATATTCTTAGTTGGATAAAACGAAAAACAGCCAGTACCAAAATTGCCCACTTTAGAGCCGTTTATGCACGCGCCATGCGCCTGACAAGCGTCTTCGATCACGACTAAATTGTAAGCAGCAGCAATTGCTAGGATCGCTTCCATATCACAGGGGTTGCCATATAAGTGCACTGGCAAAATTGCACGTGTCCGGGGCGTGATCTTATCTTTAATCCTGGTCGGATCGATATTGAAGGATTGCTCGTCAATATCAACGAATACGGGAGTCGCACCTACATAACAAATCGCGTTTGCCGAAGCAATGAACGTGAAAGACGTCGTAATCACTTCGTCGCTCGGGCCAACGCCATGCGCAAGGAGTGCTAGATGAAGCGCTGTTGTGCCCGACGACGTCGCGACTGCATAATTCACCCCGCAGTAGGCAGCGAATTGCTCTTCAAATTCACGCACCCTCTCTCCTTGAGCCAGTTGACCGGATGCGAGTACCTCAAGAACAGCTTGCTTTTCTTCTTCGCCGATTAATGGCCTGCTAATCGAAATCACAAACTTTATATCTCAGAAAAAGAATATGCTTCCTGACAATGCTCACAGATAAATGTAGCCGGCCCACTAGTGGTCACATGCTTAACAAGTTTCCGGCCATCTTTACATACGTATCCCACCAAGCGCGCAGGATTGCCAACCACTAGACCGTGGGCAGGCACATCACGCGTGACGACGGCTCCGGCGCCTACAAACGCAAATCGGCCGATCTTCACATCTGGCAGAACTACGGCGCGCGCCCCAATAGAAGCGCCGTACTCTACCAAAATGGTTCCGACCATCCAGTCCATATCTGATTTTGGTTTACCATCCGTAGTGATCGCGCGTGGATTTTTATCGTTCGTTAAACAAACATGCGGCCCAATAAATACTCCGTCTTCTAAAGTAACACCATGATAGACTGAAGCATTGTTTTGGATTTTAACGTTTCGACCAATGCTGACCTGTTGATCGATATATACATTTTTGCCCAGTATGCAATTATCTCCAATATGGACGCCCGCTCTTATTTGGACTTGATGCCAGACCTGCACGCCAGCACCAATCCGCGCTTTAGATGAGACATCTGCGGTTGGGTGAATCATTAATCAGTTTTAGCGAGCATAATCTCGACAATCTTCTCGCTAGCGCGGCCATCGCCAAACAAACCTGAGCGGGTTTTTGTAGGACGAAAGGTCATCGCAAGCTCTACAATCTGGTCAGCGTTTGTCCCCGCCAAAACATTCCAACTGGCCTCTACTGTCTCTGCCCATTCAGTCTCTTCGCGCAAGGTCACACAGGGGACGCCATGGAAATAGGCTTCTTTCTGTACTCCACCTGAATCTGTGAGAATCATGCGAGCATTCATTTCAAGCATCATCATGTCGAGATATCCAACCGGATCGATCACATAAATGTGCGAATCAAATACTTCGTTGATACTCTCAATCGCCTGACGCATTCGCGGATGCATGGGGAAAACAACCTGCTCAGTAAGACGATTGAGAGCAGTAACAATAGATTTGAGTTTGTTTGGATCGTCCGTATTACCAGATCGATGTACGGTTACGAGCAGGTATGCCCCTGGACGAAGCGAAAGCCTATTCAACACGTGCGATTTGTCTTTCGCTAGATCGAGATACTGCAGTGCTAGATCGTACTGCACATCCCCCACCAGATGAACCTCGGCCACAATATTCTCGGCTGCTAGGTTAGTTTCCGGTGCAAAACGCACCACCTAATCAGAAATCGGCAAGGGCGAACTTCTTGCTGGGAGTGAACCTTGACAATTGCATAGTTACGTGGCCTTGGCCGCCAGCTTGGTACCGATGGTATTGAGATTGGCCGCCAGGATGGCCAGCCCGACCCAACGGTGGAAGCCTGCTTCGCCACGATTGCGGCAACGGTCGAGTCGATAGCGGCGTTTCAAGACACTTATCCGACCTTCGACGCCGGTGTGGTAACGCCAGCCACGGCGGAACCAGAGTTGCTTTTCATGGGCCCGACGTTGTTTGGATTTGTGCCCGGGCTTGGGCAAGATGACGCGCGCGACACCTAATGCGCGAGCATAAGCTTCGTTGCCGGGCGAGTAGAGTCCGCGATCGCCGCTGACCTGTTCCGGTGCGCAGCCAAACTGCTGCGTGTGCTGGTCGAGGGCAGGTTGCCACTGATTGACATCGTTCGGATTGCCAGCGAGGACGCGCCAGTTGCTTAGCAAGCCGCCGTCGACTTCATCGAGCCAGACCTTGCGCCCGAACTCGGTGGGCTTGCGGACCTTGTTCCTGCGGATGATGGCGGTATGCGG
Source organism: Anaerolineales bacterium (assembly GCA_965248775.1). Lineage (GTDB taxonomy): Bacteria > Chloroflexota > Anaerolineae > Anaerolineales > JBHHUI01 > JBHHUI01. The sequence goes on along the minus strand of OZ252150.1, from coordinate 4,591,519 downwards.
TTCAAAGAGACTTACGAGCTTCTCACTCGCCGGGACACTCTCGCCGGCGAAGACCCGCCGCTCACATTGACTGATGACCTGCTCGACACGCGGGGTGAAGGTCTCGAGGGTCGCGGTCAAGCGCTGCGCTGCGCGATCTTTCTGTGTCTGCAGCTGCTCCAGAACGATTTTCGCCTGCTGCACACTCTGGCGGGCGACCTGCAGCAGCTTGCGGTACGTGGTCGTCAGCTGCGCTTTAGCTGTCTCGGAGCGCCTGCGGGCCTGATTGGCCACCTGGCGAGCATACTTGCGGGCACTGCGGGAGCGGTTGCGGAACGTCTCTTGCGTCAGTTCGGTCGTGTCACCGAGCACCGTTTTCGCCCGTCTCAGCGTGCGCCCAAGCACACGCACACCATCAGCCAGCAGGCCGTTGTCAGTGGGGTAGCGGATGTTGGTCTCGACAACCGTTCCATCTGTGCGCAGCTTGCGGCCACGGGTGATCTTTAGCCTGCTGGCCAGCTGCAACACGTGGGCGTTCAGGGAGATAAGTGTTTCAGGTTGGAGCAGGTTCGCCCAGCGCAGGAGCGTCTTCTCGTCCGGCACGCGCTCGAAGTACACGCGGCAGAAGTGGCGCAGTACCAGACTGTCCCTGACATGTTTCTCTGTTTCCGCGTAGCTCCAGCCGTACAAATGCTTTACGACTAACACCCTGAGCACGACTTCCACCGGCGTGGAGTTGCGGCCCGTCTGTAGTGTTTTCGGATAGCGTCGCGCAAAGTCACCGCGCACTCGCTGGTAGAGCTCGTCGTCATCCAGCAATACGTCGATATGCGCCAACACCGGGTCCATCTCACTCGTCAATGCCAGAATGTCCAGGAAGAACTTGTCGATTTCGTGGCGGTCACGTAACATTGCAGCGGCCCTTTCTGTGGAAAATGCGGGTTTGATCATTCGCATCTTCTCACAGGAGGGCCACTTTCGCACCGAAAACTAGGTTAGACACCGCTGCTTGCGTGGAGCAAAACAACAAATCGGAGATATGATCAGTTAGAACACGATTGACTTCTTCAGGCATTGCACGGTTATAACTTCGCATGCCAGCCTCGACATGAGCAACGGGGATACGCAATTTTGCAGCAGATAACGCACCGGCTAAGGTCGAATTCGTATCACCACGAACGAGTACAAGATCAGGTTTCTCTGCCAGTAGAAGATCGTCCATTCTGGATAGCATTTCTCCTGTCTGGCGCCCATGCGTGCTTGAACCTACTCCCAAATGGTAGTCCGGCTCCGGCATCTCCAGATCGGCAAAAAAGACTCGAGACATGTCATAGTCATAGTGCTGTCCCGTGTCGACTAAAATCTCCTGATGGCCTTTTTGGCGGATAATGCTACTCACAGGGACTGCTTGAAGAATATCCGGACGCGTACCAATCACCGAAACTAATTTCATACCAACCCATGGCGCTTCGCAAAGCGGCCCGTGATAATCTCGCCAATGAGTCGCAAATGTTTGAGTATTGTCCGTCCCACCTTGATTTTTGACTGCCCGTACTGTCGGGTATGAAGTACGGTTGGCAGCTCCACAACATTGTGTCCGGCCATAATAGCCCACACTAAAATCTCGGCCACACCACTGAAATCATCAGAAATCAGTGGCGCGTTATCAATCACTTTACGTCGATACCCCCGAAAGAGGCTCGTATAGGTATACACGTTAGATTTCAGTAACATCCGATACACAAATGAGAGCGTTTTACTGATAAGCAACCGCCATCCGGGTACACCCTCAACACCGCCATCCGGATGATATGGCGATCCTGTCACCACGTCGGCGCCGCCTGCAAGTAATGCAATTAAGGGTTCTAATTCCGATGGAGGATAAGTAAAGTCACTGTCCAGCGATACAATGTAGTCGCCTCGCGCGGCTTCAATACCGGTTCGGAAAGCCGCACCTAACCCAAGATTCTCCGGATGTCTTAATATGTTGACATCTTGCTGACCATCGTAATTGTCAGACAGGATTGAATATGTCCGATCCGTACTCCCATCATCTACAAACAAAACATCTATCGTAAATGTCCGACTCAGTGACTGGCGCACGGGCTGAAAGCGCCGAAAAAACTCTGGAAGACCATCCTCTTCGTTATAGCATGGAATGATGATCGAAAGCTGGGTTGAGACATTCACGAGTCCCAATAATGATATCGGTTTAGATCATTCGTAACTGCTCACGACTTTTGTGAGAGTTGGGTGTTATAGATGACATGAAGGCGGAAGTAAAGGTGGATGCGCTGCAGGAGTTGTCGCGGGAAGAACTGATTGCGCTCAACCAGCGCTTGATTGAAGAAATCCAGCGTTTGGCAGCGGAAGTGAGCGCTTTGCGCGAGGAACTGGAGCGGTCGAAGCGACCGCCACCGACCTCGCGTAACTCGTCGCAACCCCCATCGCAGGACTGGAAGGGCGAGCACGGAAAGCGCAGGCGACGTAAAAAGCGCGGTGCGCAGCCGGGGCACGCCAAAGCGGAGCGTGCGCTGGTGGAGCAACCCGACCAGGTGATCGAGGCGTGGGTGGAAAGCTGTGCGCATTGCCCTTGTCGCGTCGCGACAGGACGCGGCGGGACGGGACTGCTCGACCAGGCACCGGAACGCGTGCTCCGGCGGCAGCTGACCGAACTGCCGGAGATCAAACCCGTCGTCATCGAGACGCGGCAATATGAAGTCGTCTGTCCCACTTGCCAACGGCTGCAACGCGGGCCGCTGCCGGCAGGGTTGGAAGCCGGGCGCTATTTCGGGCCGCGCCTGGAAGCGCTGGTCACCTATCTGCATCACGAACATCATCTGGGCTTTGCGCGGCTGTGCACCGCCAAGCCCAGGCTTGACTGGGTGTTGCGCGATGTCTTCGGCACCCGCCTGAGCGAAGGCGGGGCGGTGGCGATGCTGAAACGCGCCGGGGCGGCCGCGCAACCGGAAGCCGCAGCCATTGGCGCACGTGTGCGCCAGAGCGCGGTGATCGCCAGCGACGAGACCAGCGCCCGGCTGCACGGGCGGAACTACTGGGAATGGGTGTTCCTCGGTGACGACGGCGAATATCATCTGATCCAACCCAGTCGCGGGCAGGATGTCATCACCGCGTTCATGGGTACATATCGGGCTGAAGTCTGGGTGAGCGATTGTTGGGCGCCGCAGTTGAAGGCCCCGGCTGCGGAGCATCAGTTGTGCCTGCCACATCAAGTGCGGGCATTGCAGGGGTTGCGCGACAAACGCCCGCGTCTGGCCTGGGCGCGGGAATTGCAAGCCTTGTTCCGCGCCGCTATGTCGCTCGGCAAACGGCGCGCGACGCTCACGCCGCGTGGGTATCGGCGGCAGGTGACGCTCCTGGAACGCCGCTTGGACCGCCTGCTGGCGCGACGGGTCACTGGTGTGGGTGCCAACCTGTTGCGGCGTTACCGCACTCACCGCGCCCATCTGCTGCTCTTTCTGCATCGCACCGACGTGCCCGCGGACAACAACGCTTGCGAGCGCGCACTGCGGCCCTCGGTGATCCACCGCAAGGTCATGGGCAGCTTTCGCTCGGACTGGGGCGCGCAGGCCTACGCCGCCTTGGCCACTGTGCTGAACACCGCCAAGCGGGCGGATGAAAACATCTTCCACAAGTTGGTCTGCTTGATGGGTCCACCGGTTCTGCATTATCTGCAACCATCTATCCCGTGAGTAGTTACGATCATTCAACGACTTGTGTAAACCGACTATTTGCTCCAATGTTTCTGAAAATACTTATAATATCAGCTTGCCATATGATCGCGAGCACAAAAATCAATAGGGCCGTCGCCCCGAGACCAGATACATTGTTAACATTGCTGCCTGTGGCTTCTAGTAAGGATCGGAGCAATGGTGAGAAGGGGCCCTTAACAGCAAAAAATGCTACTGGATATAAAACGTAAAGCTGATAAAAACTATTTCCTGTACCCAAAAGTGTAGATGAGACTGCGAATAAACCAGAAATTGCAGTTAATGTTATAGTAACGACTCTAGGCAGAAATACTGCGTAGATAGCCGTCAAAACGGTCAAGAATGGCACAAACGCCAAGGCATAGCGAGAACCAAATTCGGTATTATGTCGCGCACCCTCTATCAACGAGATTTCCACCAATAAGTATGCAAAAGCGATAGATCCCATCGCCAGTTTTTCATATGTTGAAAATCCTTGATCATCAGCCGCAATATGTCTTTTAACACTTCTCTTTCCTATAATTCTGTGAAGCACAAAACCGATGGCAGAAATACTCAATATTGGTGAAGCAGCAAATATTCCATAGGCCGGCTCGACAGTATAGTATGTATAACATCTCAAATTTAGCGGGCAGCGTGACAAATTATACAAAGCGAGGCCAAAGAAAGACTCAATTCCATCGATCTGGATACTGGCACCACCTTGAGATAACGAGTCGAGAACAATAGAACCATATAAAACACGTTGATAAATCACTAATGAAACCAGGGGAATAATCACACCAATACTAAGGAACGAGAATTAAATAATTTGGGCAGTTGGTTCACAACGGATGCAAGCAGTGATATTCTCTTGGCTTCATCAGAACACTAGCCAGGAGGCCATGATGAAACCCTATGCGCCCGAACATGAAGAAATGATGCGCCGCTTTTACAACAGCTTGAACGAGAAAGATGGGCGTCGCTTTGCTGGTTTCGAAGCCTTGAGATTTGGACACGGCGGACGGAGTTACATTGCGCGGGTGTTGGGGTGCAGTCGCAACACGGTGAGCAAAGGCGCCCGCGAAGTCAGTGGCTTGCCCAAGGGCGAAGTGGAGCAGCGCATTCGGAAGCCAGGCGGCGGACGCAAACCGTACTACGTCACATGGGGGGCGCAACTTGCTGAGAAGTTCCTGGCAGTGTTGCGCGAGCACACAGCCGGTGACCCGATGGACGAGAGGGTGCGCTGGACGAACCTGACCCCGGGCGAGATTGTTGCAGCGTTGCGGGCCGAGCACGACATCGTGGTCAGCAAATATGTGGTGCGCAAGTTGCTGCAGAAGCACAACTATCGCCGCCGAAAAGCGCAAAAGAAACTCGGTTTGAAGGCCGAGATTGAAAACCGCAACGAGCAATTTGAGAACATCACGCGGCTCAAGACCGAATTCGAAGCGGCGGGCAATCCCATTGTCAGCATGGACAGCAAGAAAAAGGAATATCTGGGCAATTTCTACCGAGACGGACATTTGTACACCCTGGAAGAACTGCAAACTTATGACCATGATTTCAACAGCTATGCTGCTGGGGTCAGCATTCCTCACAGTCTCTACGACTTGCGTCTCAATGTCGGCTACATCCAACTCGGCGGCAGTCATGATACCAGTGAATTCGCTTGCGATAGCTTTCGCCATTGGTGGTACACATACGGCCACTACCACTATCCCAACGCCACTTCTATTCTCGTGCTTTGCGATGGCGGCGGGAGTAACAGTTCCCGCTACTACATCTTCAAGCAAGACTTGCAAGCACTGGCCGATGAAATCGGGGTCGAAATTCGCATTGCTCACTATCCACCCTATTGCTCGAAATACAACCCCAGCGAACACCGTTTCTTCCCGCATGTTACCCGCGCTTGCCAAGGCGTGATCTTCACCAGCCGCAAACTCGTCAAAGAACTGATGGAAAAAACCAGCACCAAGACCGGACTGAAAGCTTTTGTCCATGTTATTGACCAGGTCTACGAAACCGGTCGTAAAGTAGCCACAGATTTCAGGGACAACATGCGCATTATCTTTGATGATTTCTTGCCCCAATGGAATTACCGCGCTCTCCCATTTGCACAAGTTATTTAATTCTCATTCCTAAATAGCATAATACTAGTCGCTCTTCGCTGTCTGAGCGGATCAGCGTAGTATTTCCCAACAATAAACAGCATTATTATGAACGGTGCAGCAAAGTATCCAGATTGTTTGGAAAAGCACGCATATCCAAGACTAAGTCCAGAAAGACCTAACAGCCATGGTCTAAATTTTGGCTGGGATTTCCGAGCAAAAATAAGGCAACTGAAAGATATAAAGACGAGACTCGTGATGACCGAATCCTCGACAACTCGAGATCCATAGAAGAGCACAGGGGTACAGAGTCCATAAACAAATGTAAAGAAGAGCGAGGCCCGTTCAGATTTAAAATAGCCCCGCAGTAACAAATACATGCACGCCACACTGGCGGCATAAAGAAGCGTTGAGGATGTAAGACCAACAAAAGCAGATATCAAATAATACTGCAGTAAGGGGTTGCTTTGAAAGCGTGCGCCCACCAACAAATTGTAAATCCAGGCCCCAACGGCGCCAAGAAAAGATGTGCCGGGATATTGAATGTTTACAAGATTACCATTGATCTCTTCAAAGTCCATTCGGGCTAATTGATCAAAAGGAGGATCGCCGATATATTTCTCCGCCGATATAGATTGAAACTCCGCAATCGCCCGCGATAGATAAACAATGCGACCGGGATAACCCACCGTCCACACGTTAAAGAAAAAAAGCCCAATTAGAATATGGGATAAAAAGAGCTTTAAGGCACGACTCCAAGGATTGGATATTGGAGATGACAGCAAATAATTATCTTTGGAGATCATCAGGTTGTTTCAGACAAACTTGACACCTTTATTGGATCGAACTGATTGCTATCATTCCATGTCAAACTCATGCTGCTCGTTGAGAAAATCCCCGATAATAGAGGCAACGATCTCATGACCCTCCTGAGTGAAGTGGCCGTCCCAGGCATAGAGGAGCGGTGCAGTTGCAGCCATTTCCTGTAGCACTGGAGTAGTATCCAAGTATAAGATGTCGTATTCAGATGAGATATTCGCCAATTTCTCCGAAATCAAATGGTTATTCTCCACATCTGCAAGAACTGTCGCTGCCGGTTTTACGTCGTAGGGGGCATAAATGACAGAGGCTGTTGTAAAGTAAACCGATATTAACTTAGAACCAGCTTCTTGAACTTGCGCTGCGAGTTCAGCTACACCCTGTTCGTATAAATCCCATCTCTCGTTATCTGCAACATCTGGACGACGATTGATCCACAGCTGGATTTCGGAGTTATCTTCTAATCTCAAACTCATCTCCTGGCTTCGTCCAATAGTCTGAGTTGCAGCCCCCCAAGATACCACCTTATAGAGTAAGCTAGCAGTTTGTCGGAGAGACAAGTACTTTTACAACATGAATAGCCCTACAGGGCAAAATGAGCAGTTGATTGCGACAAAACAAGCGTAAAACAGTGTGCATTTCATGGAGGGCAAACCACCTTCTCTCAGCGAGTAGCAGGCGCGCCAAAGCAGCCCCGGCTAAAGCACACCCTTTGCTTGGTAGAGGGTGTGCATGCGTTTGAGGTTGAACGCTAGGCAGACCAGACACCATTCCCCGGCTGCTGCCAGCAGGCCGCGCAGAGAAAACTGGCGGAAGCCCAGGACTTCCTTGATGATACCAATGACGGGTTCCACTGTGCATTTGCGTAAACGGTAGCTGGCTTTGCCGATTTCGGTTTGTAGTTTGTAAGCCATCTTGACTTTCGGACTGGCATCTTCCGGTGGCGGAGCAGGCATTTGTTCAAAGAAGGTACGCCAGCTTTTGTGGTGAGGTTCGCGACCGGTAGCAATGTAAGGATCAATGCCAAGCTTCTCAAGTGCTGCGATGTTCGCTTTGCTGAAATATCCATAATCCAAAGCGGCAGCCTTTGGTTTGCCTACTTTTGGAGAGATGGCATCCAGGGTTGGCTCAGCTTCTTTTTTGTCATTCGGATGGTTCGAAAGTGAAGGCGCCACAATCAAGAGGCTCTCCTGCTCCACAGCAACTTGAACGTTGTAATGCTGGTCGAAGCCATTATTGGTGCTGTTTTTCATGATGCGAGAGTCCGGATCAGTGAAGTTGTACTGATCTTTGTCCCGTGGTCCCGGCTGCGGTGGTTTCGGTTTGCGACCTCGGGGTTTATGCCCAGTTTTGCGAGACTTTTCTTCCCGCTCACGCTGTTTGGCTTCGTATTCAGCCCTCTCGGCTTCATATCGTTCCTGCGCACGGGCTTCTAAGACGGCTTTGGCTTCTGCCAGATTTGCCAAACGTTTCTTGCGAATGGCAATTTCGTCTTCAATGACGAGCCCTTCCGGCAACTGGAGATCACCCTGATCAGCTTGCTCACCGAGTTCGAAGAGTTTGTTCACTTCCTGGCGCAGTTGGGTCTCTAGTTTTATCAGACGCTTGTAACTGACCGCTTTGCTCTTGGATGCATCAGCATGCACCTTGCTACCATCCAGACTGATATTACCCAACTTCAGCACCTCAGCAACTTGGGCCAGGAGCAAGATCTGCACAAATAACTCTTGGATCGCAGCCAGAAAGGTTTTGCGAAAGTTGGCAATTGTGTCGTGGTCAGGATGCAGCCCACTGGCAATATAGCGGAATGGGATACTCTCATAGGTGGCTTTCTCAATCTTACGAGAACTGAACACCCCGTTGGCATAACCATAGAAGAGCAATCCCAACAGGATCTCTGGCGCAATAGGTTGACCACCCGTCGGTGCATATTGTGCATAGATCATACCCAAATCCAACTGGGCGATAACATCCACCACAAATCGTGCCAAATGATTGGATGGCAGGGCTTCTTCCAGACTGATTGTCTGTTTGAGCATCACTTCGTAATTGGGTTTCTTGAATTTTCTAGCCATGCCCGTAGATTATCACCGATTTCGCTATCTCAGGTTGCTCTCCGACAAACTGCTAGCAGATAGCGAGTAATCAACGATGTGTAGGAGCTGGCTGCTTCCCTGTATAGTAGACACAACACCCAATATCTTCTCAACCTCTTGCTGATTACCAGACCCTTCCTCGCTTGCGCCAAGCACTTCTAATCCAACAAAATCATTGGCGTCCCAGGTTGTAGCAATGACAATCGATGGAGTCTTGTCCATCCCATATTCGCGGAAAGCCCCGATCCATTCCGGAACGCTCCCCCCGGTTTGTGCCAAATTGAGTACTGTCAGCCCCGACCGTTCCCGCAACTGATCTGGCCACCCCCGACTCGAGCCATAACCATAAGTAAACGAGTCGCCCAGAGTAACGACATCCACAAACGCGTTTTCGGTATATGTTCCCACCGGATTCCGGAAACCAATCTCATCATGGCATACTTCATAGGTCGGGAGCAACTTAACATCCTGTTGCTCCGGCCCAGATATCACTGGCCAGTCCGTGCACTTATAGGGTTCGAAGGCCCAGTAATCTTGCCCCAGCACCAATTCTTGTTGAAGCTGAACTGCCTCTGGTCGTGAAGCATATGTCATTTTTTTGACTTGGTAGGGCAGCTGGCCCCAAATCTGATAAGGTAGAACGGACGCCAACAAATAGGCTGACACATCAAGTAGAACAATCGCAAACAGAAGGCCTGCCCCGCTGAAGAGAATACGTGTCACAACTCGAATAGGTGCATGGACAGCAATGACACCGATTGAAAATGAAAAGAGCAGCAATACGAGGATAATTGCAAACAGTTCAAAGGAGAAACGCCCAAATATTACAGGCATACCGCTTCGGCGTGTAATCAAAGCAAACGCTGTCAAAAATGCCACAAATCCGACGGCAACGAGCGAGACTCGAACATGTTTTTCGTATGCCTGTATACCAGGGATATTAGACATCTTTTCTATTAATTTCCAAACCGAACCGCTCAAAAGGGCGGCGTTTTCCACTGTCCATTGGGAAATCCTAATTCGATGATCAGACCGTACTCAATTCAACTTTCCATTCACTACAGTTCTGTATATTTCGGTGACTTCTCCAACTAGACGGCCAATATCAAATTCGGCCCATGCAAGCTCTTGACCGGCCTTTCCAAGTTTCGCCGCATGATCTGGATCTTCCAACAGCATTATGACCGCTTCTTGTATGGCTGGCACAGAGGCTGGCGGAATCAGAATACCAGTCTTACCGTCAATCACCGCTTCGGGCGTGCCGCCCACATTCGTTGCGATTACCGGTAAGGCCGCTGCCATTGCTTCAAGCACAACCAACGGCAAACCTTCCGAGAGTGATGGCAAGACTAGTGTATCTGACACCGATAGAATTTGGGGCACATCCGTGCGCCAGCCAGCAAAATGCACCGAAGCTGCAATGTTGTTTTCCCGTACTTGCCGCTCTAGTGAATTTCTTAATATGCCATCACCAACGAAAAGTACTTCAACGTGCTTGTGTTGCTTTAGAATTTCCGGCAATGCCTGTAGAAGAAAACTATGCCCTTTTATCTCTTCTAGATAGCCAACCAACGTGATCAGATAAGCTGATTTGTCAACTCCGAGTTCATCACGGATACTATGATCGTATTCCCGTATCGCAAAATCCTTAACATTGATTGCACATTTGGTAGAAAAGACCTTTCTAGGATGGTAGAAAAGAGTTGCCTTAATCTGCCTTACAACTTCGTCGCTAACACCAGTCGCTTTATTAACCAACTTACAAACCAGTTGCTGCTTTTGGCGCCGCAACCTTCCCATCAAGCCTTGAAAAACGCTGGGATCGCTACTTACCGGCACCGCCGTATAAGTCGCTATGCGAAGGGGCACACCAGCGACCCATGCTCCCAATATCCCATATTCACAAGCATTCCACCATGGCAGCATAAAATGTACAATATCCGGCTGCAATCTCTTAAAATAACGATAGGAAGTGTTTAATCGATGAAGCGGCCCACCAGACGAAGGAGATGTATCAACATCATCTACAGGCACACCAGCTTTCTTTATTGCGGCTTGTAGCTCTTGGGTACGCGCAGACGCTGGCATTGCAATGCGCACTTCGTATTCCTTGTCATGAATTTGAAGTACCAGCATCTTCAAGTAATTTGAAGTACCACCGAGTTGTAATTTATCACCCTTGAAATCGAGCATGTAAACGATCTTGCTCATATTGAAAAAAGTGAGACCTCATTGTAGCGGCTTAATTTGCAAACTCATGGCCTTTGGAAACCAGATAATTACCTAGCGCCATATATTCAAGACCAGAACGGTCAAAGACCTTTAGCGCATCCTGCGGTGAATATACAAGCGGATGGCCGTGCAGATTAAAAGAAGTGTTAAGAATCACTCCCTCTCCAGTGGCCTCTTGGAAATACCGTAAGACTGCTTCGTAATCCGGATTATCTCCAGGATAAACTTCTTGTGGTCGTGCCGTGCCATCTTGGGGATGAATAGCCGCAATTAGTTGCTCGCGTTTCTCGGTTACAGTATCAAAGGACATTATCATATAGGGAGCGCGCGCCGGCTTCGGTTTGCATAAATATTCGTCGCTATATTCAGCCAGCATTGAGGGCGCAAAAGGCATCCAGAAATCACGTGCCTTGATCATTTGATTAATGCGTTGCACAACGCCGGGCCGGGCGGCGTTGGCTAAGATAGAACGATTACCAAGTGCTCGCGCGCCAAACTCCATCGGCCCTTTGAAACGTGCTACCACTACCCCCCGTACAAGGAGCTGGGCGATTTGGCTTTCGATATCATCCGATTCGTGCCAGTGGGGCTTACCCTTCGTAAAGCAAAAATCATGCAAAGCGGCTTCTATTTCATAGTCAGAATACTCCCTACCCCAATAAACTGTATTCAATGGTCCAATATCAACAGAGTGGCCTTCCTCGATCCGTTTCCGTGCGTAGTACGCATATGCCGCGCCAATGGAATTGGTTTCATCTCCACACGATGGAAATACGAAAAGGCTCTCGACCTCAGGCAGTGCCAGAATAGCTTGATTGGCCTTGACATTCATAAAAATGCCACCGCTCAAGGCCACTCGGCTTATCCCTGTTTCCCGAACGCAGCGCCGAACCCATTCAACCAGAAAAGACTCAGTAAAAGCTTGTAACCCAGCCGCAACAGTATCAAATCTCGTGCGGCGAATCAGTCGTTCCAAATATTGCCAGAGATACCCTACTCGTGGAACCCCACGCCGCCGGTGCCATTGAAGGGGATTTTTCGAGTCCCACTCGAAGAGTTCATAAAGACCCTGAAAAATACTATTATGCTCAATGGAACCCCGATGATAGGGCGCCAATCCCATGACCTTATACTCATGCTCCAGTGGCACCATCCCCATGAGATAAGTAATCATGGCATATATTGTGGCGAGTGAATGATCCTCGCCAATCGAACACAAACGTTCCAGCTTGCCATGGTATCCAATATTGACAGAGGCGCATACGCCATCGCCGGCGCCGTCATTAGTCAACACCAACACTTGATCGCTATAATGCGCCAACCCGTAATATGCACACGCTGCATGCGCTGTGTGATGGTCGATGAATCCTATTTTTGGGGGAGGTACTCCAACCTCAACAAGTTCTTCCACCCGCAGCCTCTGAGCGTCAGCTACTGCGCTGTCATGATGGATCGCCTTGCGCACGCGCCTAATCATATCAATATCAGCCAAACCTGCTCGCAACCGACCGCGCCGCGAAACGCTATATTGACTCATGCGCGCATAGTCATCGAGGACGTCTTTGCGTTCGAAATACGGCGGTTGGGATATCCTGCTTGATACGACAACGCAATCGATCTCTTCAATTGACCGAATGTTGCTAAGTTGCATCACCTCGTGCAATGCGTGAACAGGTGTGCCTCCTTGGTTTTTTACCCGGCTCAGGCGTTCTTCCTGAACCGCAGCAACTACCTTTCTATCATCAATGACGGCAACGCTTGAGTTGTGGCCATCGTGGATACCGATTATTTTCAACTTGCTTGCTCCAGCATTCTAACGCCTTAATGCTGTCCGTTGGCAATTAATTGCTTGTCCCCTGCTATGCCAACCGGCGTGAAGTGTGAAGACAAGTTATGATAACCGTGTGTTACAAACCAATTGGACACTTCGGACTCAGTATGGTAATGCCGATATTCTGGTGCTAAGCTATCAAATATTGCGAAGGCAATCTCAGATCGAGAATGTCGCTTGTGAGACCATCCCGCTCTAGACATGACCATTGCGATACCAATTATTGGTATCGACAAAAAGCGTGATAATGAATAAAGAATGGGCATAGGCAACCGATGGGAGCCTATTAGTATATTGCGAAGCAAACGGTACGGATGAAATCCATGCGGATATACCCAGACAAATAATCGTCCACCCAAGCTAATCATTTTACTAAGTCGCGCAAAAGCCGAGGCGGGGTCTACAGTATGATGCAAGACGCCTTCACTCCAAATAGCATTAAATGTACCTTCTCTAAACGGAAGGGCAAAAATGTCTGCCCGAATTAAATGGAGATTGGTCAGGTGGCGAGACATTTCGAAAGCATCATGGACACTTTCACTGACATCAACTCCGATAATATTCATCTCCGGAAACTTGGCAGCCAAGTTCACGATCATGCGACCATTTCCACAACCCGCATCTAGAACACGCACTTGTGGACGTCCGTAAATAAACTCTGCAAATACATCAAGAAAAGCATCAATTTCGTCTAAAACTCCCATTCCATAAATCGTCGACTCTTCAAATTTATTGTTTGATTGCATCGACCACTGGTAACCAAAGTTCTGCGCAGTTCGAGAATTCCAGGAGTCATTCGCAATCAAGTACGGAATACCCATATGTATATCAAACGTATGAGAATAGAAATCACATTTCAATGAACCGGAGATCACTTCGTCGCCTTCTTTGTGAGTAACTGTGAGGAGAAGATCACTATGACAGATCGGGCAAACCAAGAACTCTACTGCTTGGTATTTCATAAATTCATCTCATGGTGCTGAGATGTGGCTTCATAGATGAGGTTCCCCAGCCGCTGGGCAGACACTATATTGTCGAATTCGGAGGCTATGCACACGTGCGCCGCTTTCCCCAGCCAGCGCCGCAGAGAGGGGTTTCCCAGTAGTTGAGACAATGTGTCAGCCAAGGTATTGGGGTTTTTTTTCATCGACGATCAAGCCCGTTTCTTCATATTCATCCAATTCACAAATTGCACCCACTTTCGTAGTCACGACGGGGGGCTCAACTACCATGGACTCAATCAGGGAGACAGGTATTCCATTTTCGACAACGGGCATATAGCGACTATCGTGATCCTGCTTGCCCCATCTATTCGTTTACATGTCAAACTATAAATCCAGGCCCTTTGTATTTGATTTAGCACTTGAGTCGAGACGAGTTCGCCCTCAAATTTCACATAGTCCGTTAGATGTAAGTCCGAAACTTTTTGCTTTATAGACCCCTCTGCTGGACCTATTCCGACTATGCGGCATTGAAACTGCTCTCTTTTTCGCCGCAGGATGTCACATGCTTAAATCAGATCTTCGAAGCCCTTAGACGCTACGATTCGACCAACGCTTCCGATTGTTGGACATTGTTCCTGGGAGGCAACCTTCGGCTGCAAAAATTTAATTCCAAACTCGTCCGGATGAGATATACACGGTCAGAGTTTGTTATGCGTTCAGCCATTGCTTGCCTGGCCCTTTCGGAAATAGCAATAACATAATTGGCCGACTTTAACTTCTCAAACATTTATGGATAGTTGCCGATTACATCATTGGAATGCCCAGTAAAACTATAACCAACACCGAGGAAACGAGCGAGGTATAAAGAGACCTCAATAGTTCGCCCTGCAAAATGGGTATGCACATGTTCAATCCATAGTTTTCTTTCGCTTTCAAATACAAAGACTGCTTTTAGAAAAGAATATGCCAAACGAGATCATGAGTATAGCGAGCCAGCCGCTGCCCGAAGTATGAATAGATGAGCGCCAAAATATTTACTGGGTCTCGTGAAACTCAAGTGCAAGTGGGCTTTGAGTATGCTATCTAAAGACTCAGTACTTGGGTGTATATTTCCGATATTTGATCTCCCACAGCTTGGTAACTAAATCGCGTCCGCGCCTCTGAAGCAATTCTTGCAGAATCAAAGTTGTCATAATTGTCCAGCATCCAACGGAGACCTTCTACCCAAGATTTCTTATCTGTATCTACTAAAAGACCACAGCCGTCATTTACTATTTCGGGGATGCCCCCTACGCAATTGGCAAGCACTGGCTTTCCACAAACCATTGCCTCCAACAAAACCACACTTTGGTTTTCACTTTGACTTGGCAAAACCAAGAAATCGCATTCCTGCATGATTTTCGCTACTTCAATATTGCTCTTTTCACCATGAAATATGGCGATATTCTCTAGTTGGAGCATCTCAGATAGTGCCACTAATTCCTTCTCTTGGGGACCACCCCCAACGATATCAATCACAAAACCAGAACCGCGTTCTTTTTTCATCTGCACCGCAACATTCAATAGAAACGCGATGCCCTTTTCGGAAGATAATCGTCCAACGTAAAGAATTTTTTTTATTCTACTTCTACTGACCGAACATGGTGAAAGAAACAGATCCGTATTGACTGTATTTGGGACAATATGGTATTTTTCTGTCTGCTTTAATGCTACTGCTTGAGAATAGGAAAAAACGCTAGTAAGCAATATCGCTTTCGCTTTATCAAAAACGGTCCGCACCAGCCAGGCGCGCCAGAATGGGTGCATAAGCGATTCAAGGGGGTTCGTATGAGCACTTGCAACAACCGGCACATGCGTCATACCACCCACAAGAATTGCCAACGCTCCAATCGGGAAAATACCATGTGCGTGCACAATATTTGCATTAAACACCCTTATACTACGAACGAGAGCTAAGATTGAAACAAACAGATACAACAACTGCCAACCTGGAAGCCTGGGCAAGCGCAATCGTATTGTTCTTAGCCCATATTCAATCTTATCTGAGTAAACCGAAAATTGACGCAGCCAGAGCCGCAGAGGAACGGAGTAGACACACAGCACCAAAACTTCGTGATATAACCCAACTGCCCGAGCGTGTTCGCGGAAAAAATTCCCACTGATCATATTCAATTCAGTAGGATACCAACCCCCCACAAAATGCAGTACGCGAAGCGTCATTTCCTCTGAACCTAAGCTGGACTTTATCCATTTGTACATCAACAAAAGCAGGATAAGCTAAGACATTTCTCGGCCAAGAGAGGTGTCCAAATGCTCACCCTGCCTGACGAATATAACACACTTATCAATCATTTTCGGCCATTCTTCTCGAAGCGGGTTTGGAAATTGGCCTCAGTCCTAATGGTGGGAGCTATCCTAGTTCCAGGAAAACGCACGGTGACAGCGGTATTACGCATCATGGGATTGAGTCAGGAGATGCACTTTCAGAATTATCATCGCGTTTTGAACCGCGCAGTCTGGTCAAGCCTGGCGATGAGTGCAGTCTTGTTGCGGTTGCTGCTCAATACCTTGCTGCCTTCCGGTGCGGTGGTGATTGGAATAGACGAAACCATCGAACGGCGCCGAGGCGAGAAAATCAAGGCCAAAGGCATTTACCGCGACCCGGTGCGTTCAAGCAAAAGCCATTTTGTGAAAGCAAGTACAGTCACGTGCAGACTGCATCTTGATGGTTTAGCATGATGCTGTTGGTCAAGGTTCCCTGGGCTAGGCGTACCTGGGGATTACCGTTTCTGACCGTGCTGGCGCCTTCCGAACGGTATTACGCAAGCAGTCCTCGCGGGCACAAGAAACTGACCGACTGGGCTCGCCAAATGGGTATGCAGGTACGCAGCTGGCTGCCGTAACGCGAGCTCGTCCTCGTCGCTGACAGCAGTTATGCCGCTCTAGAGTTATTGGACAGTCTTTTGACCCTGCCGGAACCTGTCTACATGGTGACCCAATTGCGTTTGGATGCCGCTTTGTACGAACCCGCCTCGGAACCCAAAAGCGGAAAAGTGGGGCGGCCACGTAAGAAAGGGAAACGTCTGCCTAAACTCAGCGAAGTGTTGGCCGATGAACAGACTGTCTGGCAAAAGGTAACCGTCAACAATTGGTATGGACAAGGTCCTACGCAAGTGGAAATCACCAGCGATACTGCCGTCTGGTATCACGGTGGGATGCCTGCTGTTCCCATCCGCTGGGTACTGATCCGTGACCCCAAAGGCAAATTCGAGACGCGCGCCTTGCTATGCACCGACCAGTCTGCTGCCCCTGTACAAATCCTGAAATGGTTTGTACGTCGTTGGCAGGTCGAAGTCACTTTCCAAGCAGTACGCACCCATTTGGGCGTCGAGACGCAGCGCCAATGGTCAGATAAAGCCATCGCACGAACAACACCCATTTTGATGGGCTTGTTCTCTTGGGTTACCTTGTTGGCTCACCAATCACAAACCGATGGCAAACTGCCCGTTAGACAGGCATCCTGGTATGCCAAGTCTCTCCCGACATTTTTAGATGCCATTGCTCTCGTGCGTAGCCAGATTTGGACACATTGGGGTTTTTGCATGTCTACCTCGAAACCGGATATGCAAAAATACACCCCGAGTTTGCTCAATCGCCTGTTTGAAGCCGTGTGTTATTCAACTTGAAAGGTTCTGTTTGGATAAAGTCCAGCTAAGAGGTTTTCAGTTCGCCTTAACACGAGCATACCAGAAACCAAGCAAAGCTGACTTTCGGGCGCTACCCCAGGATCGCAAACGTATGTACGCAGGGTATTGCCTTGCCACAGCCACACCCCATTTCTTGATCTGACACAATGGAACAAGCACAAAGGCGGCCACTCCCATAAACGGATACGCCCAGGTAAAGGGATTCAATGCCGCAGCTGCAACGTCCCGCAAAGAGTACACAAAGATCGGCCAACTATTGAAAAGCTGGGATCGTATACCACCCATCCAGGCGCTGGTCGCTGAACGCGCCGCGTGACCACAAATCAACCGCTCCAGTTTGCGAGCCTGGCTCGGGCTAAACGGCAGCTTATCACGCACCACACCCACCATTTGCTCCAGCTCTCCGCTGAATTTCCGTGCAGCGCTGGGCGACGAAAGAACAACCCAAAATTCGCGATGTCTTTCAAAAAAATACTGGATAGTTTGAGACGCAGACTCCGTCGAAAAGGCCTTAACAAAACGCTCCCGCCCGATCTCTGCGCTGCGTTGTTGAATAACAGCCCGGGTAACAGATTGTTGCCCCTCATGCAGGCGATAGCAAACGAGTGGTGAGGGGATTATTCTTGCATCATACCCAGCTAATGCGATTCGACGCCAAAGATCTTGATCCTCAGCATAACGCATCGTCTCATCATATCCACCCAGACGGAGAACAACGTCACGCCGGAACATGACCGAGGGATGATACAACATCAGACGGTTTGCCAACGACGTATAGACAAAGTCCGCGTAGTCGTCAAGCCTGCCGGCCCAAATCGTTATTGCGTGACTAGATCCATCGATAATCTGTAACCAGGTACCCACTATAGCAATCTTGGCATCGTTTCCCAACACAGCTGCCTGGCGCTCAAGCCGAGTCATCAAACAGCTATCGTCTTGGTCCAAACGCGCGATAAACGCGCCACGCGCCAGATGCAGCCCTTTATTTAGCGAGCGCACCTGACCGATATTGCTCTCGTTCTTGACAAGTCGAATTCGCTCATCTTTGTAGCTCTCAATCACAGATGCCGACTCATCTGTGCTGGCGTCGTCGATGATGAGAAACTCAAATTCTATGTAGGTTTGAGCGAGTACACTTTCAATTGCCTCGCGCACGTACGAAGTGCCGTTAAAAACCGGCATCAATACCGTAACTTTCGGGCTTGTCATTAATTTTCTGACAACCGTTTGGTTGAAAGATAAGGCACTAATTCCCCTGAAAGATAATCCTCAAGCGCCGCCTGCCAAGGACGCATCCACTCACACCCCAGCAGTTCTAGCTGATAATTTCGGAGGGCTTCCATCCGAATTCGAGGCGCTGGAGTCGGGAAGAATGCTGATGAGACAGGTTTGATTGGTACTTCAGATCGGCCTAAGAGCTCGCGTAAGGTAACAGCAATCTCGTAGCGCGAGACAACCCCCGGATTTGCTAGATGGTATGTTCCATACCAATCGGATTCGATCAGCTTCTTAATCCCGACCAGCAAATCCCGGGCGAAAGTGAGGCTACCGAATTTATCGTCAACAACCTTTAACTCGGTGTCTCCCTGTAGGAGCAGCTCTGCAATTTTCCCGACAAATTTCTTATCCTTCGGGCCGCCACCGATCATCCAACCAGCACGGACGATGTAAAAGCGTTTTAGTAGGTTGACGATGATTTTTTCACCTGCCAGTTTGGAATGCCCATAGACATTTAGCGGCGCCGGCAAATCAAATTCAGTATAAGGCTCATGTTTGTCGCCTGAAAATACACTACCCGTGCTGATATAAACCATCAAAGCGCCAATGGCCTGACATGCCAAGGCCACATTTTGGGTACCAATCGCATTGGAACTAAATGCCCAATCAGGGTCCTGTTCGCAGCGATCTACATCCGTTGCCGCGGCCAGATGTAGTACGATGTCAGGGCGCACTTCTCGCACAGTATTCATCACAGCATCAGGAAAACAAACATTCAGATGAACGAAATCTTCGGCAGTATCGGTGAGGTACAGCTTTACGTCTTTGAAAATCGCAGATACATAGCTCCCGACCATGCCGGCTGCGCCCGTGACCAGGATTCGCTTCTGAGTCAAATGCTATCCCTGATTCATCAGAGGTCTATACAATTTAACTGCGCCGATCAGATGTGAGGAATAACAGGAGGTTTTCAGGCTCAGCTGGCAGACTCTGCTTCAAATTTTGCGCCGTCACGCAGAAACATTTGGACAGTTTCTTTGGTGTAAGGATGTACGAGCATGCCAACCAACAAGTTCGGCATAACAGTCACAATGTGCGCGCCCGCCTCAAGCCAATCGATGACATTCAGGACTTCTCGCGTAGAGCCTACAATTATCTTTGCCAGCAACTCAAATGAGTCGAGCAATTTCCGAAGTCTGGTTATTTCATCACTAGCGTTATATCCCATATTGTTCACTCGCCCGCCGAAGATCGAAACATAGGTGGCCCCGGAGAGGGCAGCTAAAAAGCACTGCTGCGCGCTCATCATCGCGGTTACGTTGACGCGAATATCATGCGTGTTCTCTAGTTCATGAATAATTTTCATATTAATAAGTTCACCAGAAGGGCCATGAACGGTGACTTTCACATTGATATTTTCGGCCCACGATGAAAATGTCTGCGCCTGTTCTATGACGAGCTCCTTATCGTTTGTCGTTACTTCTACAGACAGCGGAAGTGGATCAATCAAGCGTGCAATCTCTTTTGAGCGAGCCTCAACTCCAGACATGCCTCCAGTAACACCTTCTTTAACCATAATCGTGGGATTCGTCGTTACCCCCCGAATTATTCCCATGCTGTGAAATCGTTCGATTTCTGCCAGGACACAAGTGTCGAGAAAAATAGGCATATCTGTTCACTGCTCTCCAGAGGAACTCGGGATCGACTCCCATTTCATCGCAACTGACTGTAGCTGCGGGTGGGTTACCAGTAAATGCCAGATCATCGCCTGCAATGATTCGGTATGTGCAGTAAGTCTCTCCGGATTCACCGTTGGCACGACGACACAAGCATCGGCTACTTGGGCAGTATAGCCACCATCGCGCCCGACAACCCCAATGATACTGGCCCCGACCTCTCGCACATATTGGAGCGCTCGCACCAGGTTTACACTGATGTTTCGTTCAAGATCACCGCCACCAACTGAGAACACCATCACAACGTCATCTGCACGCAGGCGGCTTCCCGCTAACCATTCGACATAGGTTGTATCCCAACCTTCATCGTTTACTCGCGCTGTCAACTCCGAGACGTTGTCAACGGGAGAATACGCTTCGATACCAGCAATTTTTCGGAAGTCACAAACGGCATGTGAAGCATGGCCGGCACCACCACCGACGCCCAAAACAAATAACCGCCCGTCCTTCGCGCGTGTCTCCGCCAAGACATGTGCCATCTGCTCGATCGTATCCGGATCGAGACGCTCAACAATCTGAGACGCCTCACTCAAGTACATTGCAGCATATGACACGCTTCACCTCTATAATAATTATCAGAACCAGCTCCACTCAACGGAATGTCCCCAAAACGTGCCTTAGCTTATGCTTGGCCGGCAACAAAGCAATATGCGATTTTCTCAGCGCCCGACGCAGAAAATATAAACTGCGCCCGGCGCATCCTTTGACGTAGAGTTTAATATCCTGGACCAACTCCGGAATTCCCGGCGCGTAGATGAAGTTATTTTCTAGCCTTTGCGCAGTAGACAACGCCGCCGATGACTCTCCAGACCTAATTAGTATATTAAGCCAACGACTGGCGCTCGGCACAAACCAAGGCACATTCGCCGCCGGGGGGAAATCCTGCATCCAAGCGAGATCAGCCTGCAGAGGGCGCTCCCGCCGTCGGGCGAGCTGCTCGATCCACCAGCTACGTAGCATGTGCCCCAGGAAACTATCACCTACAGCCTCTCTAAGCACTTCTAAATCATCGCGCAGCGCTTCAAACTGGACGAGGCATTTTAGAGCTTCCACTCGGCGGCCCTCACCGGCGCGCTCTGGCCCGAGCATCTCAAGCGCTTGGAGGGGATTAGTACACATAATATGGTAGAGCGCGAGTTCAAACCACTGTCCCGCACGATCGGGGTCGGCTATAGCTGCCGTTGCGATCTCGGTTATCCGGCGGCAGGTTTGCTCAAGGGCCTGGTGTGGAGAAATGGGAATATGGGCTTTGAGGAACGGCGCATATACCCGCATTGGATCGCTTGTGGAAAAACGTGCGAGTACCGGCGCAATATCGGCGGGTTTCTCTACAATAATATCTTCGCTCAGTATGTGGAAGGGGGTCAATATGCCGGTTTCCAGCACAATCACAGGTATTTCTTGCAGCAAAGCCTCAATACAAACCTGCGACGCGCCGCGATTAAGCAGCACATCTGTCGCCGTAAGCAATTCGTGAATCGGAACCGACCCCTCTAAAACTTTGGCCCGCGGTGCAAATTTTTGAACAAACGGCGCCAACGAACTGAGCAGTTCAGTCGGATGCGGCTTGATGACGAGTTGATATTCCAGCGGCAGCCCTTGCGCCGCCAGAGATAACTGTCGTTGCCGGATAGTGGGACTCTCACCCGCGTTGTTCAGACCGGTCAGTGTGAGACTGGCTACTGGACGATTCGGATCGATGCCAAGTATCGTCTTCATTGCCCGTACCCTCTCGGGAGCAGCGTTACCGACATGTCCAGAATAGAACGGCCAACCAGTGACTTCAACCCGGTGCGCCGACGCACCAGCGGATATCATCCCACTGCGCTCGTATTCCGAGGCCGCCAACACGAAATCCACCGGTAGCACGTAATTATTGATAATCCCCATGTTGAGCGCTAATTGGTTGGACTCTTCTATTGCGATGGTCGGGACGCTGCGTATCAACGCCTCACGTAACAGGTTGATGGGCGCCGGACGAGCTTGGATCGTTGAGAAGATCACAGCGCGCACATCACCAAACCATAAAGCGGGTGGGGGAGTGTCGTTAGCTAACAACGCCATTTCGAATGGAATCTTCACCCCTAAACTTTCTAACGAGTGCCACACCGGTGACTCGCAAACGGGACGAAATGTCCAATCCGGCATCTGTTGCGCCAGTAACTGAACGTTGCGGAGATGCACCGGGCTGGTGATGTAATAAACGAGCACCCCGGTCATGGTTTATTGCCCCTCCCGCAGATATCCAAGGAGGTTTTCAACCGCTCGCAGCTCCATCGCCACACGCGTCTCCAGTGTGAGCGTTGCCTGATGGGGAAAGAGTATCGCCCGCTCGCTATCGCACAAAGGCCCCCGGTACGGTTCCCGCAGGAACACATCCAACCCCGCACCACTAAGACGGCCCGACTCTAATGCGTCATAGAGTGCTACATCGTCGACCATATCCCCTCGCGCCATGTTGATCAGCCATGCGCCTGGTTTCATCTGCGCCAGTTCCGCAGCGCCCAGCCGTAGCGGTGGCGCGTCTGCACTGGAGGACGCGTGTAGCGAGACAATGTCGGCACGAGCCAGTAAGCCCGGCAAATCTACCAACTCCACCGCGTGGGCCTGCGCCCACACACGGTCGGGATAAGGTTCAACGCCAATAACCCGAGCGTCGAATGTCTGCACAAGCTCGACCACACGCCGCCCAATACGGCCAAGTCCGATAATGCCAACCATCTTCTCTGCGAGCAAGCTGCCGATTACTCTTTGCCACTTACGGTTATGCTGTAACGAATTAACTTGCGGTAGTCGGCGAAGCAGAGATAGCATTATCGCCAGCGTCAGTTCAGCGACTGCAATAGTCGGCTCATCGGGGGTGTTCAACACAGCAATTCCGCGCCGCTTGACCGCCTCTAAATCAATATTATCAACCCCCACGCCACAGCGGCTGATGCAACGTAAACGGGGCAGCTGCGCCAATGTATCAGCGTCATACTCTTCAACACCGGCCACTAACCCCTGACAATTTTGCCCCATCGCAACCACTTCGGTGGGCTTCATGCGCCGCGCATGGGAGTTGAGTCGATATACGAATTCACTCTCTTCCAATAGACGTCGCGGCCCGTCAGAATGGGCGGCAAATGTGGACAGTGTCACCAATATGTCCGGGTGAATGTTCATATTTGCCGAGCGTTGAGCCTCAATCCGACTTCGATTGTAAGCGCGAACGGATTACATCCGCAATTGCATACATATCAGCATATATCTCGACATCAAGATTTCCCAGAGCGACGCCGCTATCACGAGCAATAAACTGTAATTCGGCCTCGGAGGCCACCTCAAAATCTGATGGCGAATCGCCGACAAATATGATCTCGGAGGGGTGCAGTTTTTCTGCGGCAATCACGCGCCGAATGGCTTCCGGTTTAGGACAAGGTGGGTCGCCAATGACTTCCGTAAAATACGAATGGATACCACGAGCTTGAAGGATACACTTCAGTTCTGCCTGCGGCGTGATGGAGGAAATATATAGTGGCACCTGTAAAGCAAATTCTGTGAGAAATTCTCGTGTTCCGAGCACATCTGGGCAGGCGATAATTTTTTGCACTACCAACTCCGAAAATCTGTCAGCCATCACCCATACCATTTCTTTATTACCCGCTTGCGCCATCATCTCATACACGTAGTGCTCAAATTTCGCCTTGCGGGGTGTGGCGTAATGCGCCAGGTGATAATCCAGCATCGCATCCTGGTAGTCAGGATACAGACTAAAGAGATCATTAAACGCCGCCAATTTCTCGGCGTTCGAATCAGCCAAGACGCCGTCAAAATCGAGAATGACTGCCTTGATGATTTGCTCACCCAAGCGTTTCTTCGACGGCGGCACGAGCAGCGGAGTAAAGTGAACGACAGGAATCACCCAAGAAAAAAAGATCGGAACCCAACGCGATAAAGCGATAGCCTTCCGCTACACAAAGACTCAGATTGTTGATAGCTTTGTCTGGATGGAGCAAATGAATGCCGGCGGTCAGCCCGTGCTCCAGGGTAGCCTGCAACACTTTGCGCTGCGCCGCCTGCACATCGGGGTGATCGAGCTGCCCGGGAATGCCCATGGATGCAGAAAGATCATACGGTCCGATGAACGTTCCATCGATACCTGGTACGGAGAGGATTTCCTCGATGTTCCGAACAGCCTCGACATGCTCGATCTGAACAATTAGTAAAGTATTCTCATTTGCATTGCGGACGTACTCATCGAAATTCTGTCCGTAGCGATGCGCCCGCGCCACGCCAACGCCCCTGGCACCGATAGGGGGGTACTTGACACTACTGACTGCAAGTTCGGCATCCACCTTAGAGTTGACGAGCGGTACAAGCACACCGGCTGCCCCCGCATCTAACACGGCCTTCGCCTGGATTGGATCGATCCCGGCCAGCCGTACCAGCGGGACCGCACCCCGCCCTTCGATAGCAATGAGCAGCCGCAGCACTTCTGACACATTTATGGAAGTATGCTCCGTCTCGACTACTACCCAATCGTACCCCGCAGCAGCGAGAATTTCGGCGATGGACACGTGGGCCATGGACATCCACGAGCCGAAACTGACTTCACCAGCTTTGAGCGTTTGCTTGATCCCGGCGGCTAACATTTAGATGATTTTGCTTTCCCGTCGCAGGGAATACAATGGGATGCGTTCCCTGCGTGGAGGGCGCATCCCCGTACTCTCTGCGCAACTTCGACTCTACGTACCCCGACGTAAAACAATCCGTGCGAAGGAACTCAGCCTGTAACGCTGCAGATATTCCTGAAGCGCATTTAAAGCATTCTCGTCCCGGTTTTCGACCAAATATTGAATAAAACGCGGCCAATCACCGTCCGGATCACTGTGCATTGCACGTTGTACGATCTCGACGTCAAACATCCCCGGCGTACTGAACTCCAACACCTCAAAGCCATGACGGTCAAACAAAGCCGTAAGACCTTCGGTTGAAAGCAAGTTCATGCGATCGGGAGGGTAAATCGCCTCCGAGCGCTCCCACAACACTTGAAGATCGAAGCCGCTGATCAACATTGTACTGGCGAGCAACAAACCGCGCGGCTTCAGCGCTTGGCGCGCAGATGCAAAGAGCGCCTCCAAATCAACGGCGCGATCCACAATATCAAATGCCAGGATAATGTCGGCCGCGCCCAGCCTGGCAAGGTCACTTATAGGCGTAGGTTCCAACCTGACACCAGAGAGCTTCGATCCAGCATACTCGAGATCGGCAATCGGGTTGGCGACAATAATCTGAAACAACCGCCCCTCCTGGCGCAGCAACTCTTCTATCAATAAATCATTGTGATAACCAACGACAATTGCCTGACGCGCCTGGGGACAATACTGATCGACCACATTTAGCAGCCAACGCGCGCGCGGACGGAATACTTTCTCGCGCCGCACGTTACGTGTCTCCGGAAGAATCCAATCACGCCAAAACCGAGCCCCACGCGAGTTTCGGTAGAAATCAACCACTGCCTGTTCAGACGGACGCGGCGAGACATACATACTCAGGCAACGCTCACATTGCAGATAAGACAGGCCCATCTTTTCAAATGCGAGCTTACTCTCCCGCGAGCAGCAGCCGGGGCAGGCACAGTCTCTCAACTCATTAGGGCCTATGAGACGCGCGCGCACATCTTCGGCATTCAGGTGGCGATACTCATCCAAAAGCGCATGTGGCTTGATTTCCAATTCAAGAACATCGCGCCCCAGAACAATTGTCTTCATTCCAGATGTCCATTGCCCGCAGCGGCCGGAAGCTTGACAGGTGCCTGTTCGTAGACTTGATCGATCAGTTCCATAACGCGCAGAGCATCACGGGAAGAACTATCGATGACAGGGATGTCGTTTTGAATACAGTTGAGCAGTTCCTGAACCTGTAAGTCCCACGACAAATCGGTGTCGAAATACACGATCTCTTCACGCGGGTTGCCAAGCGCGACATTATCGTCATCGACTGGCTTGCGCCCAATAATCAAAGTCTCGCGCCCATAACTGCCGGTCATCGACAGTAAACCCCTAGTAACCAGATAGCCCTCCTCAAGCCCGATCTCCAATTGGAAGGTGTGTTTCCACAGCGTCGCAGAGGAGTGCAATTGTGCGATCTGTCCTTTCAGCGCACGCAGCAGCATAAAAGCATTGTCTTCAACTGGAACATCCCAATAGGCAGTTGAAAGCATCCCCTGCACTTCTTCAAAATCTCCGCAGAAGAACCGAAACAGATCCAACATGTGAATGCCCTGATCGAGTAAAATGCCGCCGCCGGAAATGGCCGGGTCGTTGCGCCAGGAACGCTCAAATCCACGCCCCCGACCGCCAGATTTGCCGTACACTCCTCGGAGCCAGATGACCTTCCCCATGCGTCCGGCGTCCACAATGGACTTGGCTTCGAGAATAGCCGGATGATGTCGGTGATTGAAGCCAAACATTAGCTTCAGGTCGGGGCGTGCATGCTCAACATCTATGATGCGCCGAATGTCATCCAGATTGCGCCCGGGAGGTTTTTCACAGAACACGTGACAACCTCGCTCCAGCGCATAAACGCAAACATCGGAAGTATATAGGTTCGGTGTACAGACGAACACAATATCCGGGTCGACGACATCAATCGCCTCCCGATAATCTTGATAGCAGGAAACTTCGACGCCGATTTGCTCTGGCGTCATGTATAGGTCGCAAATGCCGCCCAGCTCCAATTTTGGCAACTTATCGACCACACGCCTACGGATTTCACCCATGTAACCATATCCAGCAATAAGCGCCTTCATAGGTTTGTTTCCACGATCCGTTCGTAAACCTCCCGCTGGACAGAATCCGTCTTCAAAGTGTCTTCCACCCTGGGGACATCCTGGGGATGGTCCACCCCGACCGTTGCATGTTCCGTCGGCGCGCCCAGGATTCTATAGCCATGCTCTAACAACCGGAGCATGTCCACAGACTCGACGCGCTCGAACGGCGTCTCCGGCAGCGCAGTGTATTTCCGCAAGAAGGGAGTGCGAAATGCCATAATGCCCATCTGTCGATAGATCGGGCATTCGGCATTGTGCAGGAAGTGGGGGATCGGCGCGCGGGAGAAAAACATGATGAAGCCCGCTTGGTTGGTCGCCGCTTTGACGATATTGGTATCTGTAAAATCCGCATCGTCCGTGAGCCTGGAGAGCAGATTTGTACAGTTAATGTCGGAGCAGCGCTGCAACGGCGCAACAACCTTCTCAATTGCTTGAGGCAGGATTAACGGTTCATCACCCTGTACGATGACGACGATCTCACCATCAAGGCTGTCCATAGCTTCTTCCACACGCGTGGTGCAGCGTTCGTGAGTATCGGTCGTCATCACAGCTTTACCGCCATAGCGCGTTACGGCATCGACAATTTCCTGGTCGCACGTAGCGACGACGACATCGTCAACGGCTGCACACAGCCCCGCCCGCCGACGCACATGCTCGATCATGGGCAGGTCGAGGATCATCGCCAGCGGCTTACCGGGAAAACGCGAGGAAGCCATGCGCGCCGGGATGACGGCAATCGTTTTTTGATTCACAATCTTCTACTGTGGCAAGACACCGCAGTCTACATTAATGCATTGTCCCGTGATGGCAGAAGCCGCCGATGAAGCCAAGAATATGCATGTTTGGGCGATCTCCGCACTAACCGGTAGAGTCCCCAACGCCGAATTCGAGGCGGCGAATTTGCGCAAATACACGCCAACATCCTGCCCGGCCGGTGGAGCAGCTTTGTTTGCCAATGCTTCCAACAAGCCTTCCGTCTCCACGTAGACTGGGCACACAGAATTAACCCGAATTCCTCTGGTTCCTAGTTCTTTTGCAAGCGCCTGGGTAATCCCATTTACTCCAAACTTGGAAGCACAATAGACCGCGTTGTTGGCGCTTCCGCGCTTGCCTGCCAGACTAGAGATATTGATAATCACGCCCCTCTCCGTGAGATTCGCAGCTGCCGCTTGGCAACCAAAAAACACGCCCTTGAGATTGGTATCGATCATCGTCTCCCAAAAAGCCTCGCCAACCTTTTCAAGAGGCCGCCACTCGGAAAAGCCAGCGTTGTTGACAAATACATCCAAGCGCCCTGTCCACTCTACAGCAGTCCGGGCTACTCGATGTAGTTCTTCAAGGTAACGCACATCGACGGCTACAAAAAGTGCCCGCTCACCCAGCGCTTCCGCCAAGCCATTGTCACTTCGGGAGGCGATTATCACAGCATCGCCATTTTCGTAAAAAGCCTTCGAAATGGCAGCGCCAATACCTTTTCCGCCACCGGTGACTATGACACTGCGTTGAATTGGCATCGAGTTCATCGTCACTAATAAGAATCTTCAATCGTGGTCAGGTTTCTTACACACTGAATGGCGCCCCATAACGTAATGGAACTCTCAGGATTGTCATTGCGCTGAAGCCACCATCCACCGCAATCTCTGCGCCAGTGACGAAGCTGGCCGCATCTGACAAAAGCCATAGCACCGCGCCGACCAGTTCTTCGGGCTTCCCATATCGCTTCATCGCCGTATGATTTAGAATAGCCTGTTCCCGCTCAGACGTGATGAAGTGCTTCTTGTTCCATTCTGTAGGGAAAAAACCCGGCCGGAGTGCGTTGACTCGCAAACCGGTTGTGGCCAATTCGCGTGCTACATTTTGCGTCAGGTTCTTGACTCCCGCTTTGGCAACCGAATATGTTATGGCTTTCGAAAGCGGAGGAGATTGTGACGATGGATCCCTTGCCATGTTCAGCCATGTAGCCGCCAAACACCTGTAGACCTAGCATCGTCCCGGCCAGTTGCACATCCAGGATTGAGTGCCATTCATCCAAAGGAATTTCCAAGAATGGAGTGGGTGCGTTCATGTTGGCGCCAAACACAGCATAATCCAGGTCGCCAAACTTTGCGAGGATCGTATCCAGCGTCGTTTTAAAAATCCTCTTTTCGGGTCACGTCCCTTTGTAGTGCAAGCGCCTGACCGCCTGCGGCCTGAATCTCATCCGCCACCCGTTCGGCTGCTTCCAAATTGATGTCTAGCAACGCTACCTTGGCACCCGCTTTGGGTAAACCGCGAGATATTTCACTCACCAAAAACCTCCAGCGCCAGTAAGTGCAGCAATTTTACCCGCAAGGCTAAATAGTTCTGTTAAGTAGTCTGCCAATTGCTCTACCTATCTAGAACGTGTCAGGGAAGGTGTTTTATCACACGCGCCGGTGACCCGGCAACAACACAATTAGAGGGAAATTGACCACTAACGATGCTCCCAGCACCAACCACCACATTATCTCCAATTTGGGATCCTTTTAACACCGTAACATTCAACCCAAACCAACAGTTCTCACCGATTCTCACAGAACGATCATCTTCAGTGCCAGGATAAACCATCCGCCGTTCGGGCGGCCAGACCTTGTGGAAATCCGAATCCATAATCACTACATTGCCGGCAAATATGGTTCCAGCCCCAATTTCAATCACCTGGCTGCGGCAGGCAACTATAGTTCCATTCAGCCACACTCGATCCCCAAGCACAATCCGAGCTTGGGAGCTGAAACAACGAATCTTAACAGGACCATACTGCGCCAAATTATAGCGACGCACTGAAGAGTTCAGAGTCACGTTATTCCCAATTTCTAAAGCGGCGCCCGGAACTAGGTCAATATCCAAGAATCCCATAGTTTTCAGGTCTCGCCCTACCTTCACAGCATATAACCATAATTGGGATCGGTTAACTTGTGTTTGAAAAGAAAAATATCCTCGCTGCCATATTCGACGCAGCAAAAATGGAATAAAGCGACGAGAAAAGCCATTCATCCGCCACCATACTACTCGTCCCCAGAAGAACCTGAAGAGTGTCATCAAGATTATCTGCTAAGAGTTGGCTACTATCAGAATCTTATTCGGTGCTGAATGCTTCAATGCACAATGGATTTTCCAAACCAGGAATTGTCACTCAAGTGACGTTAGAAAGACTGTCATAAACCAGTTACCCTAATGTATAAATGGTGTCAGCCTGATCATCATCGCCGAAATGTTTGGCGCATTCTTGCTTAGTCGCTTCCATTGAGCTATGTTAAAGCTTTTTCCACAGAAAACTTTGCACCTTTGAAACCAAGTCAAGCAGTATCCGCCTATCAAAAATACCCATCCGAATCTTACATAAAGCGAATTACGTTCTCAATCCACAAATGTGGTTTTTTGAGAGAAGCGCACTTTGCACTTGCGGCATTCCAATATCCCATTACACGAGGCAGGAGATATGCGGCATAGTATAAGCAGCCTTCCCGCGTTGCTTTTTCGATTAGAAGAGGGCAGCAGCTTACTTCGGTTTCGTAGCTAACGCTCGCAGCCACCATGATGGTTTTTCTTTGACCAAATGCTCCTCATAGGGGGCAATCACTTTTTGGATGGCTAGTTCGTCTATCATGTTCAGTTCTGTGTTGTCCCAAGCTGGCGAGGGTAAAACACCTAGTGCGGACAATCCTTTCCGATATAACCTGAACCACTGTCGCCTTTCCCGCTTCAGCCGAGCGATCTCTTTGCCCTAATATCTGAGTTGAATATCGATCAGCCCTAGTCGCTCAAACAGGCGCATCAATGAGAGCTTGTCAAAAAAAAGAAGATGCGATTCATGGGTTTCTTTGAACTCGTAATCACGACAAGCTACCTCGACGAAAAGCACTCCACCCGGTTTAAGGAATTGAAGCGCCTGTTGCAAAAAAGCAACCGGGCTTGAGGCATGTTCGAGAATATGAGACATCACCAGCAGGTCAAACTGGCCGGCTGTAGCCCCGAGTTCATCAAAACTAGTGTAGACTTGGGCATCTAGTGCCGCTTAGCGCAAATAGCTCCATAGATTGACTTAGGTGGATTGGAGCGGTAGAGTTCGCGCACATCAATCAAGACAGAGGGGGAATTCATGCCTGGACCACGGCCCATCGCCATTTGTTTCAGCCCAGAGGAACAGAACGGACTGCGGCGAGTGGCTGCACGCCATAATACAGGCCAACAGGTCGCTTTGCGCGCCCGGAATGTACTGGCAGTAGGGGCTGGTGGGCGCAACGCCGGAATTGCGCGCGCGTTGGAGGTCAACATCGATACGGTGCGTCTGCCCAGTCGCGAACAGACTGGACGCGGTGGCGGCAACGCTGGCTCGACCTACAACCCATCGCGCTGGCGGACTTGAGTGTGGCAGAGCGGTTGGAAGACCTACCGCGTCCCGGAGCACCGGCTCGCATCACCACAGACCAAGTTTGTGCTATCCAAGCGGTGGCATGCGAGAAGCCAGAAGACTCAGAGCGACCTATAAGCCACTGGTCGGCGCGCGAAATCGCGAATGAAATCATCCAGCGCGGCATTGTGGAATACATTTCACCGCGGCACGCAGCGCGGCTGCTAAAAAGGGGACCCTGCAGCCCCACCGCTTCCGCTACTGGTTGACGCGCGAGCCGGACGAAGCCTTCGACGAGAAAGTGAAAGCCATTAACAAGCTGTACCGCCAAGCGCCCGAGAAAGGCGAACGCGTGCTCAGCACCGACGAAATGAGCGGGGTGCAAGCCCTGGAACGCAAACATCCGAGCCGTCCCATGCGCACTGGTCGGGTGGAGTTGCAAGACTTCGAGTACGAGCGACACGGAACCCAGACGTTCATCGTCAACTTCGATGTGGCTGTTGGTCAAGTCGTTTCAACCTCTCACCCAGTCATCACGATGCAGTCTGCACGTGACTGTACGAATGAACTGGGTCGTGATGGATATACGCGCAACGAAGAAGACTTCGTGAATCACATCCAGCGCACAGTGGTCTCCGAGCCGCTCGCGATTAAATGGCACTTCGTGGTGGATAACCTCAACATTCATCAATCCGAATCCCTGGTGCGCTACACAGTCCAGCGGACTGCGCTGGGTGTCGCCGAAGAATCAGACATCGTTACGGACCTGGGCGTCAAAGGCAGGCGCGGCATCCTGAAGTCGATGAAGACCCGTGCTGCGTTCCTGGCTGAGGCCTCTCATCGCATCGTCTTCTACTACACACCTAAACATGCATCCTAGATGAACCAGATCGAGATCTGGTTCAGTATCCTCGCCCGCAAACTGCTCAGGCGTGGCAACTTCATTTCTGTTGAAGACCTGGTCACCAAAGTAATGGCGTTCATCGACTACTACAATCGCACTATGTCGAATCCCTTCAAGTGGACTTATCAAGGCAAAGCACTCAATGCCTAACAATCGGGTTGTTTACGCCCAGGTGCACTAGCTCGTGCAATCGTGCATGGCAGCTACGATCAGTTTCCACAACAGCATATTCGACGCCCGAGAATCTCGAACGGAGATGTGCACAAAAGTAGCCGTGACCAGGGCCAATCTCAAGCACTGACGCAACAGCCCGTTTTTGTTCTTCAATATAGGCTTGCACATAGCGAACACGCAATTGGTTAATACCTGAGTGAAACTTTGTAACCGTGAGGTCAGTTGGAAGGCCTCCATGAGCACTTTGCCAATAGGAGGCGTTATAGGCTGCCAGTTGCTCATCACTTGGCAACGGCGTCGCAAAAGCAAGTGTGCACTCTGAGCACCGCAGGATCTCGAGATCGATGAATATTTCCCTATTGCCCCGATACTTCGTCAATCTACGAAAAGATTGATTTCCGCACACGGGGCAACTGATGTCGTGCGTGGGGTATTGTGAACTCAAGTCAGTCCGCCATTTCCTCGATCTGTGCGATAACTTAAACCACCCTCTCCAAGGCTTCAATGTCAATGTTCATAAAACACGGCAGTGCCTGATACATTACTTCGACTTCTACTGTTCGGAGGCGTCCGAATTAATCACTCAACTATCTCACTCCAACGCAGGTGTGCTACGAGAAGCGCACACTGGGAAACCGCCCACGATGTCATCCACAAATCCATGAATTGAAAACACAACATAGGCCAGGACGGTTTTGTGTCTTAACAATGGGATCTACTGTAAGATATCGATCTATTTAATCAATTGATAAAAATCGACAATTGAACTTCTCGCGGCGCAACACTTTAATATAATGTTGAAAAAATAGCTGAACCCGACGTGCGTATGCGATACAGTTGTTGAAGAGAATAATAATATTGATATGCTTATTACTACTGATATATGGCCATGAAAAAAATACAAGCTCGTATTTCAGAGGCAATGGGATTAGAAAGAACACAAACAAGGAGTCTAAGAAGTTGATTTCTCTGTACGAATATCGATAATGTCTCAGCCTAGCGTACATGAGAAATTCCAAAACATATTTGTCCTTTTTACTCAAACGCGACTCCCAGTTATTCTGAATCATTGCACTGGACCAGCCTGGCTCTCGGTTTACCTTTTCCGATAATCTATCACCATGCCATGCAATTCCATCCCAAGTCGAGCGGGTTAAGCATTCATCATATGAAATTTCTAACCATTCACATAATTTTCGCAGAACCTGTTGAGAACCCAAATCCTCAAGCCTAATCACGACATAATCAACTTCAATATTATTCAGAACAGTCGCATCAGTTAATATACGATCTATAAAAAAATGTATGTGGGATTCATCAAGTGCAGATGAATTGTATCTACGATGGTGTTCAATTCCAGACACAAAATTTGCGCGCGGATCTCGTGTCATAACGATGATTTTACCTTTCGGGAAGTCGGATAGAAAACCCCCGAGCTGATCAAAGTTGTGTGGATGATGAAAGATCAGCTTTTTTCTGTCTATGTTTTGACCCAGACAAATGGCAAATCCAGCATATATTGCGATAAGAACTGTCCGCGACGTTATTTCCCTGCCGGCTAAAAGACTTTTAACCTCACATTTAAATTGCAGGGTATCAACATCGATTGTTTGATTATAATCGTCGCCCAGCATGTCTTTTCTTTCTATCAGATCATAACGCGACTTAAAACGATATATATACTCCCCAATAAACTCATCGATCAGATCCGCTATATCAAATCTGCCGGCAGCTACACACCTCGAATTTTCCCAAAACTCGTGAAACCTCAAATTTCCATTGAACAACAAAACATCCGGATGACCATCAAATAAACTCTGCAAGAAATCTGTGCCGGTTCTACCAGTTGTAAATAACGCGCACACAGGCTGTGCGAGCAATTTTTCCATCAATTTCGTATAATCAATTTCTAGCACTGTTCCGTTCCAAGCATTGGGTGGCAAACTGGTGTAGTTTGGCAATCGACTCCTCTATTCCTTCTACGCTCGAATCGATGACCAAGTCCGCCGACAAAGGCGGTTGATAAATGCTTCCATTCGAAAATCCGATTAGATTGTCAATCTCTCGCCGCTTCGCCTTGGAATATAATCCCTTAACATCCCGTGCGCTGACCGTAGCCAAATCTGCTGAAAAATATATCTCATAAAAACGCTCACCTAACAGGTTTCGCGCTAGCTCACGTGAGGCAATATATGGAGAAATAATTGCTACCAATAAGATCTGGTAGTCATTTCTATAGGTATAGCATAGCTCCGCAACCAACTCGTTGTTTCGCTTAATATCAATCTCAGTGAATCCTAGATCTACATGTAGTCGCTTTCGAATATCGTCACCGTCGAGCACTAAAACCGAATAGCCGTCAGCCTTAAGTAGCTGCTCGACTGCCCTCGCGACACTAGTTTTACCGGCTCCGGATAAACCGGTGAACCAAAACATTTGACCTTGGCTCAATGTATAAATACCTCGTTTCCCCCACTTAACTCATTTAGAATCAGTTTAGAAATATCTTGCCGCATGAACCAGTCAGGGGGAATCTCACCGGATTGAATTATCTCTCTCCCATCAGTACCAGAAATACTGAACTTAGTTTGATCGCCATGTTTACATCCTTCAACATATTGGCCACACTGGGCACAGTAATAAACCTCGTCAAAGAATATGGGGGTTATACCAATATCCCCAAGTTGCTCGAACAATATGCGTGCATCACCATTTTTATAGTAGTTGCCGACGCCGGTGTGGTCTCTACCCACGACAAAGTGACTACAGCCAAAATTCTTTCTGCACAAAGCCGTAAACACGGCTTCCCTCGGACCAGAATACCGTGAATAGTTCTGAAAAGCAGCCAGAAGCACTTTGCCTTTCGGGTAAAATCGATCAACCATCAATTCATAACTCTTTAAAATTATGTCGGCTGTGTAATCACCAAGTTTCTTTCGCCCTGTTACAGGATGAATTAAAATACCATCGCAATGATACTTCTCCAAGGCATTCATTTGAATATATTCGTGTACCCTATGTATTACATTCCTTGTATGGAAACCTACAACCTTGCTCCACCCTTTACCCTCAAATATAGTCCTTGCCTGGCGTGGAGTTATTTCGTAAAGCTTGTATTTCGATGGCAAACGTCTATATAGTTCGATCTCGCCTGCTAGGAATAACTCACCGCCTTGCTTCAACAACTGAACACCCGGGTGATTATCATCATTGGTCCCAAATGTTTTCAAAGCCATCTCATCTAGATCGTACTTGTAAATATCTTCCAGATGTAGGCCTGCATAGATTTCATTTGTTCCTCCCAGCACCATGCCAACCACGGTGCCTACGCTTAATCCACGCGCCATATCTTCATCGATCTGCAAAACAATTGGTAACGGCCATACAGTCCCATTTGGAAGACAATATTCGTTTAGTACTGCATCGAGTTCGTTTTTATGCATAAAGCCACACAAAGGCGAAAATGTACCCAGCGCAATTTGCTCTGCGCTGGAGAGCACAGTCCGAGACACTTGCACTGTTTTCGAAATGAAGCTATGCGGATCTACCTCGAAACGAGACCGTATGACCAATTTGCCGCCATGAGGTTCTACCAGTAACAAAGATGTCTGTTCGCGGACATTTTTGCTCGAAGATATATCCAACGGTTTTGAAAATTGCTTAATAATCTTCGAGACCATCACCACACATCGCACCGGATAAAACCCAATCGCAGTCTCCGCTGCGAGAACGAGACCAGAAGCACCGTCGGCGAGTGTATTGTAAATATCATTTACCTCGGCGCGGGTGGGCACAGGTGACGTTATCATGGACTCAAGTAGATTAGTCGCTACATATATTTTCACCCCTTGCTGTCGGGCACGTTGAATAAAATCCTTTTGGAGTTGAGGGATCACCTCAATGGGTATTTGGCGCGACAAATCGCTACGATCAAGCAATAAAACATCCGAAGCAGCTGCAATATCATCAAAATGAATGATGCCATTGATGCACTCGATTTTTGATATCACAATAGCATCCGCGCCTGCGACGGCTCGGATATCATCAACATCCTCTGCCCGATTGGCAAAAGAAAGTGCTACGTGCTTAATGCCTAATTCCGCGCCCATTGCTAATGCTTTGCGATCTTTCTCTGTAAGAACAGGTAAATATATGTCTCGATCGACCGTTACAGCCTTATTCTGCCCTACCAATCCACCCACAAACACGCGAGCTTTTACCTCCGCATCATTCTTCTCTATCACTTGGACAAGCACTGAATTAAAATCAATACTGACGAGATCGCCAATTTCGAGCTTACTGATAATATCGTGGGGATAGAAATTGAATGTGGTTTCATCACCTATGATTTTGCGTCGTGGAACTCGAATGATCTCATTCTCCCTCAGTAAAACTTGTCCATTCGAGAGCCTACCTGTTCGAATTTGAGCCCCCTCCGTATCCAGACAAATAGACACCGTGGAATGTTGTCTGATGAAATGAACTATCTCAGAAAGATCATCAATTTCTGTATGTGATAGATTGATTCGGAAGAGATCAACACCGAGTTCATCCAAACGTGGAAGCACGCGCTCATTCAAAGAAGCCGGGCCGAGTGTACAAAGAAGTTCAAATCTCATTAATTCCCCAACTCAGTTATATTGTCATAGCGCTAAAGCCGCCGTCCACAGCAATCTCGGTGCCGGTAACAAAGCTGGCCGCGTCTGAGAGCAGCCACAGCACTGCACCTACGAGCTCTCCCGGATCACCATAGCGTCTCATCGCTGTATGATTCAAAATTGCTTGTTCCCGTTCAGGGCTGATAAAGTGCTGTTTACTCCATTCTGTAGGGAAAAAGCCCGGCCGGAGGGCGTTGACGCGCACGCCGGATGTGGCCCATTCGCGCGCCACGTTTTGCGTCAGGTTCCTGACCCCCGCCTTGGCAACGGAGTATGTAAAGGCTTTCGAGAGCGGTGGGCCGGCGGAAGCTGAGGAGATTGTGACGATGGCTCCCTTGCCATGTTCCACCATGTAGCCGCCAAACACCTGCAATCCTAACATCGTCCCGGCCAGGTGCACGTCCAGAATGGCGTGCCATTCATCCAAAGGAATTTCCAAGAATGGCGTGGGCGCGTTTAGGTTGGCGCCAAACACGGCATAGTCCAGATCGCCAAACTCAGCGATAATCGCAGCCAGCGTCGTTTCAAAATCCTCGCTTTGGGTCACGTCCATCTCGAGTGCAAGCGCCTGGCCGCTGGCGGCCTGAATCTCGTCCGCCACCCTTTGCGCTGCTTCCAAATTGATGTCTAAGCACGCTACCTTGACGCCTGCCTTTGCCAGCCCACGCGCCATTTCACTAACGAGGTAACCGCCCGCACCGATGAGCGCCCCAACTTTACCTTGCAAGCCGAAGAGTTCTTTAAGATAGTCTGCCATGACCAAGTATCTTCCGTACCTTCTCAATTAATTCATGTAATGTAGCAGGCTAGAAAGTGCAAAACAACGCTCAAGTTCGAACGCTTGCGGTGTATCTGGAATGTCATACCCGCCCCGTCCAAAATACCCAGTGCAGTCCGCACAGCGTGGCGCTCAGTACCGCACAGTCACCCAGTCATGACTGCACTGGGTCATGACGGGCAGACTGCATCGTAAAGTGGCGTACGTACTCCACGCTGTGAAACGAACTGGACGCAACGATGCGATGCTGTCGCATAGCGATGCAGTGAGCGTGCCACTATGCGCGACAACAAGTGCGCCACTCCGCCGGACTAGGCGTAGGCAGGTGCGACAGATGCGAGCAGCATATTTCAGCACCGCTGCATAACAGCAGTCAATTAAGTTAGGAGGGGTTGGGGAGGTGCCGAGGAATTCCGGATTCGGGCTGCGATGATCGATGTCACAAGCGGCTCGATTCCATCCGCCACACGGAGCGCCATTTCGTCAAGACCATCTGCTGCAAAGTGTATCGTGTCGTTAATTTGGCTCGATTAAAACGGCCCAAATTCAAGATAATGGCAGCCTTCAAACTACGATGCCACATTTTTAATCGTCTCATTGTTGGCGTGCAAGTATCCAAAATAAGTGTGGGTAATCTCAGCCCTATCGCCCAGGTAATAAGGTGGGCAATAGTTGTTCGCTTTCCAATCACATTCCCATTTGACCAGTACGGGTACACAAGACCAGGTCAAGCAACGCTAACAAGATTGATAATATTCTTTCGAAACGCATCAACAGCCCCTGAGTTGACTTCAGAAGCCAGACTCCAAGGCGGGTTAGAGATCCAATAAAAGAGTGCATTCGGTTTCTCATATATTTTCTTGATCAACCGAGCTAGCACTAGTTGATAACTTGCAAAAAATGGGACTTGTGGAATATGGAATGCCCATGCCAACTTTCAGGGTTTGTGCAGTCGGACATGAGAGTAGTCGAATTTAAACCCATCCACCATCTGGCACGTCCAGGCGTCATTGATGTTATGGTAAATGAGCAAGATATCAGGTTTGAGATCAATGCCACGGATGAGAAATTCGATCAATGACGCCGCTGAGGTATAACCGGCTACACCGGCATTTACACACTCGACACATGCACCCGGAAAGCGCTCTGTGAGAATATCTTGCAACTTACCCGGTACCCGGCCAGCTAGCATCCGGCCCTTGGGTCAGCTAATGTTGTTCTACCGTAGAGCCGCCCACACAGTAGATACGAACCGAGTTCGGCTGCATCTTCTTGCTGAATTCACGCTTTCCCGAATATCCCAGGCTGTTAGACGGATACAATCCCTCTGAGTTCGGCTTCTTAACATACAACGCATAAGGGTGTTCTTCAAAAGAGAGCGATTTAGGTGAAGGTACAGGATATGTCATAAAAAAACTGGCGCGCCGCCAAACACTTCTATAGGTACGCAGAAAGATCTCAAGAATTAACGACGCTACCAATACAGCTACAACAGCAATGGGCACATCCTGGCTCACCATAATGGATAAACGTTGCCACCCTCATCATCATCACCGAAATGATGGCCGTCCTCTTGTTTAGCTGCCTCCCTTACGCTATCTTAAGGCTTTTTTTGCAGCAATCTTTGCACCTGTGAAATCAAGTCAAACAGTCTCTGTAAAATACGCAACAGCATATCTAAGTCTCCGTGCTATTATCACCCCGGAACTCTTACGTGAGCTCTCTCAGTTGGCCGACCGGGCTTATTCCTCAACTTCCTCATCGATTCCCCGAGAGTCGGATAGGCTGCCAGAAGGCGTCTCAGTTTCTTGATGAGAAATCGATTTAGGACAGTCGGCCAGATTCGGAAAAGCCTGCACTTCAATTCTCGCTTCTGAACCAACCAATCCCCGAGTACCAGATAATCGATATTGGTATTTAGAAAAGTCCGGAGTGCGTCTGCGGGCGTTTCTACAATCGGCTCATCTTTATCATTAAAAGAAGTATTCAAGACTACCGGCACTCCGGTTTTTTCGTAAAAGGCTCGAATCAAATCATAGTACAAGCCATTATCTTCTTTTGTAACTGTTTGGACGCGCCCTGTATCATCAACATGCGTGACAGCTGGAATCACATCAGGTTTTTTACTCTCGGATACCAGTAACATATAAGGGCTGGGGATATATAAATCGAAATATTCACCTACGAGTTCAAAGAGAATGCTAGGGGCAAAGGGCCGAAAGGCCTCTCGGTGCTTCACCCGCATATTGAGAATATCTTTCATCTCAGGATTGCGAGGGTCACATAGGATGCTGCGATGCCCAAGCGCCCGCGGCCCGAACTCTGAGCCTCCTTGAAACCAACCCATGATTTTCTTCTGGGCCAATAAAGAACAAACCTCCTGAAGAAAATTCTCTCTCTTTTTCGGTGGATGAATCCAACGCCTGTAAGTGTTCAAAGCGCTTTCGATTTCCTTGTGCGAATAAGGCCGACCCAGATAGGAATGTCGCATAACGAATTTACGGGGCTTGTTGAAAATCATGCACCACCCAATCAATGCATTGCCCAATGCACACCCATCGTCGCCTGACGCAGGTTGAACGAAGATGTTCTCAAACGGCGTGCGATCAAGGATGATCTTATTCGCCACGCTGTTCAACGCGATGCCGCCTGACAGACAGATGTTCTTAGCATCGGTCTTATCATGCGCTCGCCTTGCCAATTCCACTAGTACCTTTTCCAAGGCATGCTGTACGCTAGCAGCCGTATCCTTGTCTAACTGTCTGAGCGCCTCACCGGCTTTCCGTGGTGGACCAAAGTTGCCGTTGTAATATCTTTTTTCGCCACGGCGCTTATTGAATTGGAAGTCATCGTCTATGGATAAAACGCCATCCTTCAATTGCACCGCTTTTGAGAAATCTTTGAACAGACAATCGGAGCCATAAGGCGCTAATCCCATCGTTTTACCTTCGTCACCGCGCTCAAACCCAATAAACTCAGTGGCGGATTGATACAGGTCACCCAAAGAGCAATGTTGATCATTGGCCAAGTAGCCGTTCGAAGGGCTGCCATCAAAATATTGATCGATGATTTCCAAGGAATTCTCTTCGCCGTGATAAACAGTGATGCGCTCTTCAAACCAGCCTTCCTTATGATGTTTGCCGGCATTCCTATGGATCAAGCTGCCGCCTCCGTCAGCGACCAGGACAACCGCGTCCGAGAAATCGGAAGGATAAAATGCGCTTGCGGCATGACTTAGATGATGCGTCTCCACTTCTACGCGATCGGGGTCGAGAGTATCCGGCAACTGTTCGAGCACCTCTTCCTTTGTGAGGTTGCGGACCCTGTAATCATTGTAATTGACGACGACACAGGTGGACACGACAATCAAGTCTACAGTTTCAAGTTGGATGCCCGCGGTGTCTAGACAATAGCGTATGGCCATATGCGGCAAGAATTTGTTTACCAATCCATCTGCGCCTATACCTCCAGAAGAGTGCTTGATGCGGTTTAGCCTCTCTTCCGCAATAGCACAAATCAAATCTCCATTCTTCAATAAGGCGCAGGCAGAATCATGACTCACATTTACACCTAAAACAAAAACATCGCTCATGCGGCTACCTTTATAACAACCTATCTCGAATCGTTTCTTCTTGAACGCAATACCTAAACGGATGTTTGCGAGTTCGCCGAATCCGGCGAACTCGGCTGTGTGCATTGAGAGAGAAATAGCCAGTGATCTGAAGCGCCTCGCGCGCGACGCGCTGGATGCCGAAACGTTTGAGGCGTTGGATTCCAAGCATGCCCGGAATTTGAGACAATAGCTATAATTTCGGCCGTAGGGAGCCTCAATTCACATGGGTTTCGCTGCAAGCGCGCGCAGCCACCATGAGGGTTTTTCTTTCGTCAAATGTGCCTCATAGGAGTCAATGACTTTCTGTATGGCTACGTCATCTATGGTATTCAGTTCCGTGTCGTCCCGGGCTGGCAAGAGCAGAACACCGAGTATGGACAGACTTTTCCGATATAACCTTCTCCACAAGCGCCTCTCCCACTTCAAACGATGGAGCTCCTTGCCATGATAGCTGAGTTGAATATCGGTGAGCCCTAAGCACTCAATTAGACGCAGCATTGACGGCTTGTCAAAAAAAAGAAGATGCGATTCGTGAATTTCTTTGAACTCATGATCACGACAAGGCACTTCGACGAAAAGCACTCCACCCGGGCGAAGGAACTGAAGCGCCTGTTGCAAAAAAGCTCTCGGGCTTGAGGTATGTTCGAGAACATGGGACATCACAAGTAGGTCAAAATGGCCATCCGCATGTTCGAGTTCATCAAAACTGGCGCATACCTGTGCGCCTAGCTCACGCAAGCGAGCGTAGCAACTAATATCTGACTCCACCGCGACGTATTCAACAGCAGGGTATTCTGAAAGGAAGTGGGCGCAAAAATGACCAAGGCCCGGGCCAACTTCAAGTACAGCTGTGCCAGGATGTTGTTCCCCAAGATACGCTTGTACATGCAGGAAGCGCACTCGGTTTATTTCGGAGTGAAACCTGATAGCCAGTGGTTCTGTGGGAGTACCACCATGTGCGCGCTGCCAGTACGATTCGTTATAGGTCCTCAGTTTTTCTTCGGTGGGCAGTGGGGCGGCGAAAACAAGCGCGCATTCATCACAGCGCAAGAGTTCAAGACCCGCAAACACCGCATCTTTGCTACGATACTTAGTGAGCTCGTGATATGCTCCACTACTGCATACTGGGCATTCCACATCATGCAACGAATTCTTGTAATGCAAGTCAGTTTCTTTGCCCGATAAAACGCAGGATAATCGTGGTCACCATCTCGGCATGTATATTGACTGAACACGGCAAGCTTAACGCTGCCCGAATGAGGCGTTCTGCGACCAGACAACTCACAGTCTGGCAGCCAGCATAGTTAGAGGAAACACGTCGTTCGGTGATAATATCATTATCTGGCTGCTCAAGCTGAATACCTCCCCTAGCAGTTTGTCGGAGAGCAACCTGAGATAGCGAAATCGGTGATAATCTACGGGCATGGCTAGAAAATTCAAGAAACCCAATTACGAAGTGATGCTCAAACAGACAATCAGTCTGGAAGAAGCCCTGCCATCCAATCATTTGGCACGATTTGTGGTGGATGTTATCGCCCAGTTGGATTTGGGTATGATCTATGCACAATATGCACCGACGGGTGGTCAACCTATTGCGCCAGAGATCCTGTTGGGATTGCTCTTCTATGGTTATGCCAACGGGGTGTTCAGTTCTCGTAAGATTGAGAAAGCCACCTATGAGAGTATCCCATTCCGCTATATTGCCAGTGGGCTGCATCCTGACCACGACACAATTGCCAACTTTCGCAAAACCTTTCTGGCTGCGATCCAAGAGTTATTTGTGCAGATCTTGCTCCTGGCCCAAGTTGCTGAGGTGCTGAAGTTGGGTAATATCAGTCTGGATGGTAGCAAGGTGCATGCTGATGCATCCAAGAGCAAAGCGGTCAGTTACAAGCGTCTGATAAAACTAGAGACCCAACTGCGCCAGGAAGTGAACAAACTCTTCGAACTCGGTGAGCAAGCTGATCAGGGTGATCTCCAGTTGCCGGAAGGGCTCGTCATTGAAGACGAAATTGCCATTCGCAAGAAACGTTTGGCAAATCTGGCAGAAGCCAAAGCCGTCTTAGAAGCCCGTGCGCAGGAACGATATGCAGCCGAGAGGGCTGAATACGAAGCCAAACAGCGTGAGCGGGAAGAAAAGTCTCGCAAAACTGGGCATAAACCCCGAGGTCGCAAACCGAAACCACCGCAGCCGGGACCACGGGACAAAGATCAGTACAACTTCACTGATCCGGACTCTCGCATCATGAAAAACAGCACCAATAATGGCTTCGACCAGCATTACAACGTTCAAGTTGCTGTGGAGCAGGAGAGCCTCTTGATTGTGGCGCCTTCACTTTCGAACCATCCGAATGACAAAAAAGAAGCTGAGCCAACCCTGGATGCCATCTCTCCAAAAGTAGGCAAACCAAAGGCTGCCGCTTTGGATTATGGATATTTCAGCAAAGCGAACATCGCAGCACTTGAGAAGCTTGGCATTGATCCTTACATTGCTACCGGTCGCGAACCTCACCACAAAAGCTGGCGTACCTTCTTTGAACAAATGCCTGCTCCGCCACCGGAAGATGCCAGTCCGAAAGTCAAGATGGCTTACAAACTACAAACCGAAATCGGCAAAGCCAGCTACCGTTTACGCAAATGCACAGTGGAACCCGTCATTGGTATCATCAAGGAAGTCCTGGGCTTCCGCCAGTTTTCTCTGCGCGGCCTGCCGGCAGCAGCCGGGGAATGGTGTCTGGTCTGCCTAGCGTTCAACCTCAAACGCATGCACACCCTCTACCAAGCAAAGGGTGTGCTTTAGCCGGGGCTGCTTTGGCGCGCCTGCTACTCGCTGC
This sequence comes from Anaerolineales bacterium, assembly GCA_965248775.1. GTDB lineage: Bacteria > Chloroflexota > Anaerolineae > Anaerolineales > JBHHUI01 > JBHHUI01. Next base: position 4,546,992 of record OZ252150.1, on the reverse strand, counting down.
GAGAAGGTGGTTTGCCCTCCATGAAATGCACACTGTTTTACGCTTGTTTTGTCGCAATCAACTGCTCATTTTGCCCTGTAGGGCTATTCATGTTGTAAAAGTACTTGTCTCTCCGACAAACTGCTAGTAGCCTGAATATTCGTTGGACGATAGTTGTATTGTGACTACTTTCTCGCCTACGATCCAGATCCAATCTCTAATCGCCAGCAGAATTGCTGGCAGTACTTGGTGCACCATTCATTCTGATACCCTCGTGAAGAGCAAGCGCTGCCTGGCGACGCAGTTTAGTCGCCAGCTGGAAAACTCCTGCAAGGTGTGGCCTGCAGCCGCGCCTGACGGAAGGCAAAATCAGTCCACATGAGTTTCGGGTGGAACACGCACCTGATACGTGGCCGTTATAGCGACGTGGACAACCGTAAAACGGCCAACTGGCTACGCAAACATCATGATGCTCGTGTTCATCCACGAATAGCAGCGCACGCCCACAAACGCCGCAGCAGAGCCGGAGGCCCGACCAGCGATGCTGTACATAAGCTATCAGCCTGCAATCTGCAGTGGACGCTGGCTGACATGCATTCTGGCCTCACGCGTATCATCTGCGCCTGCCGCAAACTTGGGTAGAGTTTTGGGGTTTTGGCCATCGGACGTTTGCGCGATATGAGCGCTGCGCTAGCAGAGTGGCTTCTGCGCCTGGCTCCGGTCGGCATGATTGCTGCCAAGCCTCTGGCCACTGGCCCGCCAAGACCTTGACGAACTCGGACGAGCCGATGTCGACCCCAAATTGGGGGTATCCGGTAAACAACTATAAGGCAACTTATTGCTGCTCAAGGAGTATTACGTGCTCATTGCCCCAGCGCTGCGCAAATTGATCTGTTGCCCTCTCTAGCGCAGCGCGCTTCGGTATTCCTTGCTTGAGAGCCTCATAGATCCAACGGATATAGAGACCCATCCGCAAACCGGCCAACCCGTCCTGAAACGGATCAAGCGCAGGCAGCCCTAGAGACCAGTCACCAAACAGGGAAGTCAGATTTGACTTGTTGCGGTATTGTTCTAAAGCACCCCGCAATGCCTCCCAATTGTCATAAACAACATTTCCATGCCCCCATTTAAAAAACGGATGCCTATAAATACCCTGGGTATCAATTAACACAGTAGGTACGCCTGCCAAGCAGGCCTCCAACGCCGCAGTACCTCCGATCAACTTGCCGACACACACATCTGCTGCTAGCGCGGCTTCAGCAGGGAAAATAGTACTCCCGACGACGTTGTCATTGTCACTGGTCAGAAATACGCAACGGCCTGTTTGTTTAGCCTGTTCGACCAAGCTTGAGACACTGGCGATTCGTTGAAATAAGTTTGAAGATTTCTTTGGCTTGATGACAATTCCCAAAGCAGGATCAACAAGCAACCACTGAAGCAGGTATCTGTAGTCCTCGGCAGCTTGAAGGTTCGAAACGGCACCGCCCCAACGGTCCGCAGAGTTCTCATCCAAGAAACATATGACGAATAATACTCCGTTATCTTCAAGTTGACGCCTTATCCGTTTTACTCGGGGTGATCGAGCCAGCATCTCGATCACGCCATCGTATATGTAGCCAGTATGCACATATCGATTTACTGGAGCATCGATTTTACGCCACAAACGTTCAAATTCAGATGAAAAGACAAACTGAACGTCCTCTCCGGCACTGAGCACATATGTGGGAGTTAAAATGTTTGAAATTGAATACTGATAGGAAAAACTAACTCCGTTTATAGAATCTAGAGCAAGTACCTGGCCCACACTCGCAAGAAGTGTCCCCACATCAACTCGCACACGATTAGCGATATAGAAATCACGCCAATAGGCATAGTCCCACGCCAAAATCAACATCTTACGCAAATAATAGAGTGAGAGTTCACGCCCATATAATATAGACGTTAACGCGCTGAGAGTAAGTTTTTGCACACACTGCAGTAAGATTGAAAACATGCGAATCGTTGGACGCCAAACAGGAATCCCCGGCCCATGACCAAACAGTCTTATCCCCTGTGTACTAAGTTGACTCCTTATTTTGGAATCCAACGGTTTATCAGAGATGTACCCATACACTATGATCTCCGAATAGGGAATAGCCGATCCACGAAGCCAAAAGAATTCGGATCTCTCAGTGGGGTCGAAACTCAACTTCCGATGCCAATAGCGAATCGCAATTGTCGACTCCGTTGTCCGCCGCCGTGGAGAATCCTCGTTTGCCCTACCCCGTGAACGAGCTGACCCTATAAGATGTCGCAACTTACGCCAGAGCGTCGACCCACTCATACTCAAAACCTTCCAAGAGTTCTTGATGAGCAAGAAAAACATTGCTAATACATTTTTTAGCGACGTCCACCAATATTTTTTATATGTAACCAAACGAATTCCACGCGCTCGTGCATGTTCTTCAAGATATGAGGACCATTGATTTCGTTCGATCAACAACGCACATTGCTCGTTGCAGGCAACATTTTGGTTCTGCCACATCCATCCGATTAGGCCAATGCGGTGGCATTCCACTAACACCTTTTCCTCTATCACTCGATTGAAATGATGTATTACCTTTTCCATCGGCCATTCTGAGTTCATTGCCCAAATCAGTGGATTCTCGAGTAATTGCGTCTGACTTATCCTAGCGCCAATCGTCCGCGCCTCATCGCAATGCTTAGCATACCCGCTCTCTCCGGCATCATTTCGCACTTGCCCAACGTTGTTTTCAACCCGATGCACCACGGCCTGGAGTAGCCCAAGACGACGGAAGACTTGAAGCAAATGCCCCACAAACGGTTCAATGGATTCAAAGTGCCAGATTGTTAGCACTGAACGATTAAGCATCCAAGCGCGATATAAGGACGCTAGTGTTATTCGATCGATATACAGGACTCGAAGTGCATTGTCCAATGACTTATTCACAGAAATCCTGGCCCGATCTGCATCGTGTCCTTGGTACTCTATCAGAACATCCTTTTTGTTCATTCAACACACATTTGACAGAAGCATCCTTATTCTGAGTCAGATTCTGCAGAAACCATATAATTCCCGTACTCTTCCCTTAACAGACCAAGGCGCACTCCATCCCGATACTCTCCATCCAAAAAGAATTCCTGACGGAGTGTTCCTTCAACCTTAAACCCAAGCTTCGTAAGAACAACTATGCTTGCTACATTTTCAGCAACAGCACCTGCAACGATCTTCCGCAAGCCAAGTCGCTGAAAGGCATATTCAATGAGAAGTCTCCAAGCCTCAAACGCGTAACCTTTGCCCCAGAACTCCTTCTGTCCGAGCATCAGGCCTGTATCTGCAGTACGATGAATCCAATTGATGCTATTTAGCGTAACATTCCCTACGTGCTTCTCAGTTTTTTGGTCAATAATCGCGAAGATTATATCTGTTGAACTACCTTGGAAGCGTTCTATATATTCGCGTACGCTTGCGAGAGTTGACGGAAACCGTCCCGATGCCATATAGCGTGTGACTTCATAATCATTAAGCCACCTGACATACTCTTCCCCGACTTCTGAGGCTTCGAGGCAACACAGATACAACTTTCGCCCCACCAAGAATGGCAGTCGCATACTTCAATTCAGTTCCCGCATTATCATGTCGGCCACGCGCAACGCACCCTGCCCATCTATCAAGCGGCGACCGGCCGCACTCATTACAGCACGTGTACCCTCATCATCCAACAAAGTTGATACTTCATTATGAATGGCGGCGACAAGATTGTCGGTATCAATATCACCCGCATATCGTACGGAGCCGGTGTCAATGAAAGCTTGCAATTGTTTTTCTTGATTGGGCGCCGCTGTGAATACTACCGCCGGACACCCCACACAAGCTAACTCGTACAGGGTCTGTCCACCGGCAGAGATTGCTAGGTCGGCCTCCAAGATCAGGTCACGTATCGAATCTGGTGAATGTATTAACTGTATCCGATCCTTCGCTTGCAATGCTGTGCATTCTATATCCAGCAGATTGTCAAAGAATGGGCCAATAATCGCAGTGACGACGATATCATGGCACAGCACGTCCAGTTCCCCTAAAATCCGAGGCATCAGATTATATGTATCAGCGCCACCTAAGGTAACCAATACTTTTTTGACTGGGGACCGCACTATATATGGAGGCGTTTGCCAAAACTCCCTCCGCAAAAGTGCGTAGGCGGGACCTAAAATGTAAATCGTATCGCCCGAGGATGACTCATAGTGCAAATGACAGGCGTGAACATCTCCGTTTACGACGATTTGGATAGGGAACGCAAAGGGCGCAAGATCATCAAGAGCGCACACCAGAATCCCGGCATTCCGTAGCGAACCCAGGTAGTCTGGGCGCACAGAATATGAGTCAACGATAATTGTGTTGCAACTGCGTTTCGATGCCAATTCAACAGTAGTCGTAAAATCGTCATTCCCCCATAACTCGAGAGCTTCCAAAGGGTAAGCCTCAAAGCCAAAACGACGAATACGATCATGCGCTAGAGGTTCTGTCTTGGTTAGGAAAATGCATTCTGTTCCAATATGCCGAAATGCCAGAGCCAAAGAGAGACATCGTTGTAGATGTCCCAGACCAATGTCTGCACCGGCATCCACGCGAAAAAGAACGCTGGCTCTTGCCATCAGCGTATTGACCTGATTAACTCGAAAGCCTCTGCATATCCGACGCCGGCTACAGAACCCCAACGCCGCGCAATCGCCCGAAGCGCCTCCGGTGAGCGCGGATGTGGAAATGCGCGACTTTCACTCTCGTACGCTTGCATGGCCTCGATCTTGGCATCAATCGTGTCCGTGATATCCATGAACACATTCGGTCTGAATGGAGGCACTAATCTTTGGAAGGCCCACTCTGTTGAAGATGGTACTTCGAAGGCGTAGATTTCACGCACCGAACATCCACTCACGGGACGTGTAGCTGTGAGAACGGCCCGAAAAGTGATTGCATGGTCGATATTGAGATCGCCGGGGTGATGCGTGAAGATCAGAGATGGCTGTAAGTTATCAATCAGGTGTTCAATTTGCTTGGTCACATCGAGTAAAGCCATCTCGTCAAAGCGGTTATCAGGCATTCCAAGTAAGTACAGCTCACGGGCTCCCAATTTCGACGCAACCTGGCGGCTGATTTCATGCAAAGCACTCAACTCCTCTGCTTCTACTTGCGCACGCCGCTCATAGCGAGAACTCATTCCCTCACCAAGAATTACAATGTCCAGAGTATATTCAGAATAGAAACGCGCCAGTGTCCCGCCACAGCCCAGTACTTCATCATCAGGATGGGCTGCGACCACAAGTACTTTCATGCAAGCAACTGCTCCTGGTCCTGCATCAATATTTCTAGGCTCCGCGGCCCACAGTTAAAAAGGAGATCAACGATCGACAAATGGCTTACAAATTCCCCATGCAGCTGGGGATAAACCGGATGTAAGAAGTTCTGAAAAGCCACTTTAACATCGTTGGCCTCAAAAGCCTGCACTTCAGCATAGTTTCGGCCTTGTGCCCCGAATATATGATGCCTCGCACCCATTTGCAGACACATATCCAAGACTAAGGCCGACTTCTTTCCCTGGAAACTGTAATCGGAGGCCACATGGAATTCTACCTGAATTCCGAGGATATCTAAGAACCAACGCAGCATATATTCATTGAGTTCGACTAGGGTGCGCCACTCTTGACGGTAGACCGAATCAAAATAATCCGCATACTGCTTAAAGTATGGAGCGCTCTTATAATTCGAATGCAGCGAGCGCCAGTGCTTCCGTTTCCAGGGCAATTCGTTATTTATTTCCAGTTCTCTAATGGGAAAATCACGATACCCCTTGCGGCGGACCGGTACAGAAAGCCAGATCGGTCCATTCGGCGTTTTGATACGGTTACGATTGTTCCAGTCCTTTGGAAGATATTGCACCTGGTTAAACGAGACAAAGACATCCGCATTGGCTATTTTGTGAAACAGCCCTAGCCAGGGTAGATAGACGGGCTGATGTGCAGTCAAGATCATGCACTGCTCAGATCGAATAGTCCTTCCGAATCTGTACAAAAGAGATCGTAGAGCCAAATGCGAATGGCCCGATGGGTGAGCGTTTCAGATCGAAAGCTTCTGTCCATTCCTATTCAAACCCCTTATACATATATATACAGACATCTCCTGGGTGGTAGTCATGACGCAACACAAGTCGGGAAGTAAGCTGCCGACACCGATCTAATAGCTCAATAGGATTTATATAGAATTCATCGGCTGTACGTCGCCCAGCCCAGGCGCTGAGAGCGCAAAAAGCAACGGCCTCCCTCGCCAAGACGAACATCTGTCTTATTAAGTTGTAGGCTTTGGTTTCCGCGTCTTCGGTTAATAAATAGAAAATGCCCTGAGCTAATACCACATCATAAGTTGGTTTAGGCGGCAAATCGAGTACATTCCTATGACTCAGACTTAGATCGGGGTAAACCCGACGACCTTCAGCAATCATTAAGGGCGAAATATCGATGCCCTCATAATCCAGTTTTGAATATCGTTTGTGTAAATATACGCCCAACCCGCCGAAACCACACCCAACATCTAGTAAAGTTTTATTGGCCAGGTCTCGAACTTCCGCTAACGCTCGATAACGCACTTCTAAAGACGCCGTGCTGCTAGCATCAGCCGCCTGTGGTTCATGCCCATACTTTTCCACCAACTTGTCGTAATAAGCAGCAATGTGTATCTGGTCATTTGAGTGACTCACAATATTTCTAAACAATGCACTAAAGTGGACACCACCCGTTCCTGGTCTAGATCATCCAGGTCCGGATAGAGGGGTAGCGAAATAATCTGCTCGAAGGCTTGGGCGGTCACGGGCAGATCGCCGGCCCACTGCGGCGCGGCGCGCAAATCCCAAACAGGTTGCTCCACTCTGACGCCATGTTCGGCCATCCATTCACATACTCGGGGCGCTGAATGGCGCGTCAACTGCACAGTATAGCGATACCAAATACGCCCCAGAGAACAATCCGGCAGCACAATTAGCCCGTTTTCGACCAAAGGAGCCAACCAGGAGTTATAGCGTTCGGCTCTTTCAGCCCTGAGAGAAAGAATTTCTGGTAGGCGCTTCAACTGCTCGTATGCTAATGCAGCCTCAATATCCGTCATCTTGTCATTTAGGTGATGACCGTTGGGGAGTTGGTCGCCATAGTCGCGCGCGCTACGCACTCGATCAATGATCGCAGCATCATGAGCGGCCACAATTCCTCCTTCTCCGGATGCGATCATCTTTGTAACAAAAAACGACGAGATACTTACTGTTCCCGCCCCACCAAATGGCTGCTCGCCGCACTGTCCACCGATGCCATGTGCACAATCCTCTACGATAGGCAAGCCTAGCTCGATCAACTCCGACATGGGCGCGGGTACACCGAACAGGTGAACTGCAATAATGGCTTTTGTCTTGGGAGAAATGCGCCGTTGGGCATCATTAGGCGAAAGGGTCCAGTTGCCTATGAGTACATCGGCCAAAATTGGCGTAGCACCTAAGGCCATCACGGCATTCAGGAGCGCTACACAACTGTAGGCTGGTAGAACAACCTCATCTTCCTTTCCAATCCCCAAAGCTAACAGAGATAGCCGTAACGCCCCAACACCTGAACCTACACAAGCGGCGCTAGCCATCGTGGTAAGACGACACCATTGATGTTCCAGCTTTCCGGCCATCGGCCCTTGAGCTAACTGACGTGACGCAATAACCTCAGTGACCGCCGTCAACTCTGAAGCCCCGATAAATGGCCGAGAATGTTGAATTGTCACACTATAGTTGGCTTGCTTGAGCGTATGCATTCTGCACCTGCATATGATGAGATGTGTCGCATCTCGATCAAGGTTCCATCATCTTCCTGCCATACAAAGTCCATAGGCTCAATAGTGCCTATAGCGCAGCAGATGTTTCCATTGGGAAGTACCTTTCCTGGCTTCGCATTCGCAATCGAATTATCCATCCTTCTAGCCTTATTTATGAACAGGCGTTTCCCGTGCAAGTATGTGAAAGCCCCTGGATATGGAGGTGCAACAGCTCTAATCAAACGCAACACAGTCACTGCATTCACATTCCAATCGATTTCTCCATCCTCTAAGGTACGACGGGGCCAGTATCTCGTTCTATTCTCTCCCTGAGGGATCCTTGGCAGATTGTTGTTCTTCAATCCTTCTACAAGTCGCCTGACAAGCTTGTCATATAAAGGAAAGCATTTTTCGAGAGCATTTGCAATATCCTCATCTTCAGATAAGTAGAAACGTTCCTGGAATACGATGTCTCCAGTATCTACATTCTCATCAATGTAATGAAGGGTAATCCCCAATTCCGTTTCACCATTTAGTATTGCCCAATTCAGTGGAGCTCGTCCAGCATAATCGGGCAGGAGTGATGAATGCACGTTTAGCCAACCTAAAGTCGATGACCGAATGGTTTCTACATCTAGAATGTATCTAAAACCGACTGTGAGACCCACAGTAGGACACCTGCCTTGAATGAATTCTTGGATTTCCCCTCGTTTGCCTTGACCGAACTTCTCCACAGGAATACCAATGCGAGGAGCATACAATGATAGAGATGTCCCAACAAAATCCTGGGATTCAGAGGCATGAGTTCCAATGCCGACAACATTGACACCAACCGCGCGCAGTGCGTCTAGTACCTTCACAGCTGGTGCCGAACTACCAAGAAGGACTACTCGAGTAGGGTCATATGGCGATGTCATTTGAAAAATCTGTATGATCGAGAGAGTCCCCTGCCGATATGTCTCGGTTGAGCTTCCACCCTATGTATTTGTGGAGTTGTTTTGGTGATAAACCCCCTGCCGGACGACAGAATCTGACCATCTCATCGGTTATTCTTGTCCCCTTGAATAAATTCTGACTTGCCACAACACCAAGGCGAAAATTTATTTGCCCATAGTTTTCAACATCAGCAGGAACTATGTCTGGGTTTCCAAGTCGCGCTTCTGCGATGCGTACTTGTCCCACTAGTCGAGCAAACTCATCTGGCGTGCTGCTGAACCAATGATCGGGCCCAGGAAGATCATGATCAAGAGAAAAATGCTTCTCGATCATGCATGCCCCGAGGCTCACAGCTTGGCAAGCAGCTTGATACCCATCCGTATGATCTGAAAATCCAACAGGCACTTCGTAATTTTTTCGCAAAGTTACCATTCGAAGCAGATTCGTACTCTCCGAAGGCGTGGGATAAGAACTTGTGCAGTGTAGTAAGAAGTACGGACTCTTACCTCCTCGACGTGCGGCAGCCACCCCATCATCTACATCTTCCTGGTCAGCCATACCTGTTGATATGACTACTGGAATACCCGTGCTCCCCATGTACTCAAGAAGTGGAGTATTAGTCAAATAATCAGAACCATTCTTTAGCAACGACGCACCAATATTGACAAGCTCATCTACGCCCTCTTCCGACGTAGGGGTCGAAAAAAACACGATACCCAGATCATCACAAAGGCGTTTAATCTCTGGCCACCATTCCGGCGAAGGCTCATAACGTTTGAACATTTCCCATTGCGACTCAGTAACTGCATTGCCTTGACTTTTGTAGGTAAACGTCAGGCTTCTATCATACAGAAAGTCTTCTGTGCGATAGTTCTGAAACTTTACTGCATCTGCTCCTGACTCTGCCGCCGCAATGACCATCTTTTTTGCCAATTCAAGATCACCATTATGGTTGATGCCAATTTCTGCCGCAATGAAACAGAGGCGCTGATCGCCAACCTCTCGTGATCCTACCTGGATTGTCTTCATCGATATATCTCCGATCGCGTTCGAGCCAAAGTCATTAGCGACTTAGCTACGCGTCTGGCGCCGAATCCACATACCGACGATTGCGGTCTGGCCGACATCTTCGAGCGCTGTTCCGGATCATCTAGCAGTTCTTCAACTGTAGATGACAATCAGCAACCATCTCACCCGAGTAGAATTCACCCACACTCCTGGTGCATCCTTCATTTTCCAAGCCTGGCAAATGACAAAGAGTTACTCAAAGGCAGGTCTGGCAAGAAGCTGATTTTTGGGCGATAGAGAAGTGATCATCATTCTACTCTTGATGGATTTCTTGTCATTTCCGGATGAGATACAGTTTCTGGCCTTTATGCGGGTAAACTATCTGGAACTCTTACTCAAGCTACTTGATCAGAGCCAGTTAAACCGACGGGCGCTAGGATTACGTTTGTTGGTGGAAGAACCGAGCAAGCATTGGACCGTCATTCTCGGCGCGACATTTCAGACACAGTTTCTACTCGACACGAAACTAGTGCCTGTGGCGGGCTACCAGCGCAGCAAGCGAGACAGCGATTTTGCAGGATCAGTCGATTCCGGCGTTTGCCCCAGCCGTAATACCCAAGGGGCGCGCTGTCTGAAGTACTTTGGCTACAAAGTACAGCCAGTACCGAACGCCCAGTCACGAACCCAGTCGCGTCGATACCGACCCAGTTCGCTCGGTACTGGGCTGGACGCGGTGAACTGGGTCGTGAAACTGGGTAGGTATACACACTTTACTGGGCAAACTGGGAATGCTGACCACCTTGGATGGCATCCAGGCCACCTGCGAGTTGTTCCCCCCCCAACAGCGACGAGTGCGCCGCCGCAGAAGGAGTGTTGGTCGTCATTAGAAGCTATGATGTTTTGGGCGAAAGGAGCTTTTGGGGAGAAGAATGTCAACATCTACAGGATGACCGTCAAGGAAACCGTATCTGTATTCTCAAACGTACGAACCATTTTATTTAGAACCTGAAAGCGTTTGACCGTTTTCTGGTACCTTCTCAACAATCACCCGCCATTCACCATGCACCGAATACTGGGGTAATACTCCTTCAACTAATTCAAGCTGCTGCATACTCAGCAGATTCCAACCCTTTGTGAACAAAGCTTCCAACTCACGCCTCCCATAGAAGAAGATCTGCCCTACCCCGACAAGTGTACCAGCGGAAATATCAAGCGTAAGCCCATCTGCTCCCGGCCGCCCTGACACATAGCTGCTATGGCGATCGCTATAAGGGTTAAAAAAGAACTTCCCGCCACCTTTCAGTACATGTCTAACTTCAGCAACTGCCCGCCGTGCGGCTGACAAACCACAACAAGTAATGGCCGCTCTGTCTATAACTAAGTCAAAGTAATCACTTTCAAACGGCAACTGAGTAAAATCGCCGACACGAAGATCGCCGGTCAGACCTTCTTCTGAGAGACGCTTCTGGGCATATTCAATTGCGCTGGGACTGGCATCAATGCCTGCCACCTGAAACCCCTCACGGGCTGCAAACCAAAGATTGCTGCCAGTACCACAACCGACCTCCAAGATTCTAACATCACGACGTGATCTGTGACGCGGGTAGTGGCGAGAAACAAAGCTGACTACCGCATCCCAGGGGTAGCGCACCAAATAATCCCCCTGGCTGTACTTTTCTTCATATATAGGATCGAATGGCAGGGCTGCAATCACAGAAAATCCATTCCTTTGAAAATATGACCTGGTGCATTGAAAATAGTCTTCATACTACACTTCATTGTCGAGAACCTTTTGGAGGGACCGGATAATATCATTCCGCGATAAATCCCATTGATCTGCGCCTAGAATGCGATGCTCAGCCTTTAAGGACTCGGCAATCCTCTCAAAAGCCTTCGAATATCCAGTCTTTGGCATTTTGTAGGATGTGGGCGTCTTCACGGTTAGCGTATCAATTGGTCGGTCCCCCTGGACAACCCCATACCGTTGCAGTTCCGCCCATACCCGCTCAAGATATTTCTCTGGGTTATGCCACTCGGGCGAATCGACTGTAGTCGGAACTTCACAGCATACATACGATAATCCCGCTGGACAGGTGTGCGGTCCGTAGCTCCCCGGCACTGACGCACGGAAAAATAAGTCTGCCTGATCATAATTATGCAGAAATGTATATTTCCCTTCACTCCCGGCCTCAATTACAAAGTAGTAAAGCACCATAGGAACATGATGAATATAGTTGGAAATCATGTCACCATTGTCCAATAGCTTTCCGATGGCTTCTACTCCAGCAGTCCACAGCACTCGATCACCAGCGATCTCCTCGCCATTTGAGAGACTCAGTGTAACGCCAGGCGTGTTGAATTTCAGTTGTTCAATTCCAACCCCCATCAAGAGTGACACGCCGAGATTGTCAAGACACTGCTTGGCTTTGTCGCAAAAACCTTGCATGCCATGTTCCTTAGGGTAAAAATATCTAGAAGAATAGATTCGGGCGCGGTGACGATAAAACTTCATCGGATCCGATTGTGATGAAGCCGCTACTCGGTCATTTAACGTTGGGTGTCCCTTTAGAATATTAGCGATTGAGTCATCCAGAAACTTGATCCTTGGGAAGGGGGTTAATTCAAAAGCATCAGCATCTAAAGCGGTTGCTTCTGTTCGATATATTTTGTAGGCTGCATTGGAGAGATATTGACCTGCCGTAGATCCGAATCTGGCATCGAGTTTCTCTTGCATGTTACGACAATTAGGGACTGGTTTGGCTAATGCCTCAACCAATTCATATAAGATATTGCGCACCGCCACTCCACCATAGGTTTCGAGATCCGGAAGCGCGATCCCATCTGTTTTGACGCCGTTAGTGATCGAAGCGTAGATTACTGATACTGGCTCAACATCACCTTGGAGGATATCCATCAAGATAGATGTGTTAGCGTCAGAGTCATTGTCAAACAGATGGCACCCTTTGTCGAAGTAGAAACCCTTCCACTCAGCCGAGTAGAGTACGCCTCCTAGATACGGGCTTCGCTCAAGGAGCACAACATCCTTGCCTTTTGATGCCAGTAAGTCGGCGCCAATGATGCCACGAAATCCTCCGCCAATAACTAACCACCGTTCACTCATTTATGACACTTCATTTCTGCTTTATCATTTCCACATTACATGCTGATCACACATGGCCCAAGCTTTAAGTTAAACGTCGAAAACCTGAGTGCGCGACGGGACCATTCAGATGAGCCTTAACTTTGTCATTCTCGATAGCTTCAGCCAAGAAAGCGAACGTCTCTTCTACGGCTTCGAGGTAGGTTTCGATATAAATATCCCGATGCGCGTACGTGGCATAGAATGAATTGGTGGCCAAAAATCCCTTCGCGAGCATATCTTGTGTAAATAGGGTATTGACCAACTGAGGATGATCATAATCGATCGAGAAGTAACTTAACGCGGGCATACCGAATATTTTTATTGAAAGCTGGGTTCGCGCTGCTGCTGTGCGCCAACCTCCTTGAATGCGCTCACCAACTTCGCCCAAGTATTCCGGCACGTTACAACGCTGGTGTTTACGGATAGTGGCCAATGCGGCCGTGGGACCGATCCGCTCCGTCCAGTATGTACTGCTGATGAAGCTACTCTGGGCTGCCTGCATAACATCCTCTCTCCCGATTATTGCAGCCATTGGGTAACCATTGCTCATTGCCTTGGCAAACACGGCAATATCGGGCGTCACATCGTATATCAAATGAACACCACCGCTGTTGAGCCTCCATCCACTCGTGATCTCATCAAAAACCAATACAGCTCCAACTTTGGCGGCAATTTCCCTGACGCTTTCAAGGAAACCAGGCTTGGGTGCATGAAAACGCACGGGTTCCATAACGATCGCCGCGAGATCACTTCGATGCGCAGAGATAATCGCCTCCAGCTCATCGATCCGGTTGTAGTGGAAGGGGAGAGCGGTACCGAGCAAGCCTCTTGGTACGCCCGCAGGCTCCAATCCCGGGAGCAGGTGCCCATTTAGCGCATCTTGCTCAGCCAGATTGGCAGCCAAATACCAGTCGTGCCAGCCGTGATAGCCACAAAACGCAATCTTATCGCGGCCAGTGCTGGCCCGGGCGATGCGAACAGCAACCACCATCGCTTCACCACCGGAACGGGCATACCGGACCATCTCAGCCCAAGGATGCAGTTCACAAAGCAGATCGGCCAACTCAACTTCCTCCGTACAATTCAGCGTTGTCATTGACCCCGCATTGATTGCTCCTCGTACTGCATCGTTCACATCAGGATCGGCGTATCCTAAAATACACGCACCGACGCCACAGTTGCTCATGTCAATATATTTTTCGCCATCTAGGCCCCATATTACAACGCCTTCGGCCTTAGAATAATAGCTGGGCCACTGTTCAGGCAAATACATCTCGGGACGCTTTGAGAGCAACTGGGTCCCGCCAGGGATTCTTTGACGCGCTCTCTTATAGATTTCCTGACCTTTCATCTTCCATGCATTTCCTATCAGTAAGATAATTCGTAGAGTGAATAGCCAGCCTGCTTACAGGACCAATCGGTCTTCACCCAGAGATTTTTGATATCCCTCATTGCGTCCAATTCCTACATTGATTTGCGTCAACCCCGGCTCTCTTTTTAGTAGATTCAGGACATCATCCATCCCAAAGGACACACGCATTATGTGGCGATAGACTGATCGGACAAATTCCAAGTCTTGCGGTTCATCCACCGTCCAACGCATTGCTGATAAGTCTTCATTATGCATGATATTACCAAGCCGGAAAAGTTCTGGATGCTTGCGGATATAAGGCGTGACGTGCTCTCGCTCTGACAGCCATTTTGCTTCACGCCAAGCGCGCGCTAGGGCACCAAAAGAGAATACTTCCACATCGAGGCCATCGGGATAAGTGCAAGGTAGTGTGTTCGTCACATAGTCATAATCCCCACCTTCATACACGTCGATAACTTGGTCAATTATCTCTGGATCAATCAGAGGGCAGTCAGCCGTAATCCGCACAATGATCCTGGCACCAACATGTCTTGAGGCCTGATAGTAACGATCTAGCACATCATCCTCGCTACCTCGAAAGCACTGGACGCCAAACTCATTTGAGAAACGCATCACCTCATCATCAGACTTCCCGGTAGAGGTTGCCAAAATCACCCCATCCAACTTCTTGGCTTGCTGTGTGCGCGTGAGCGTATAGTGCAACATGGGTCTGCCATTTATTTCGGCCAGAACTTTGCCCGGCAATCGAGTAGAACCCATGCGCGCTTGGACTATCGCAACAATTTCTAGGGTACGCATTTCTATACAGTCAAATGAATTCTGCTAGGCGCAATCTTGGATTGAAGACAGGGCATGAAACCAATCCGAGTTCCCGCACATAGCAAAGCATAAAATGGAGGCACTTGACAAAATTTATCATCTAACAAAGGAAGTACGCCCGCAACAGCGAGCCCAAATGATATTATTCTTGCAGATTGAAAACCTCCTCCCATTCGGATGAGCGTTTCGCGCTCAGAGCTATCTTCAACACCTCAAAACCTTCGAACACATCCGCTACCGGCTCTTCTTCCATGGCTAAACACGCTAAGAAATGCTGCAACTCATCCATATACATCTGGTTTGGCTCCCAGCCAGACGGATCGTTAATGACAGTCCATTCGCCGCGCGCTGCAGAGTACCAACGTACCTCACCGGCCGAATAATCCCATCGAATTGTTCCTTCATCGCCAACGATATGACAAGTACGACTATACGCACGCTGCACATAATCCAAATGGATTTCACCGATTGCACCATCGATAAAGCGTAGTAAGATTGCCGCCGTATCTTCTGTTTCAATTTCTAGGCGGCTAAGCTTTCCTGCAAAACACACCACCATCTGCACGTCACCTAACATCCAACGAATATAATCAATCTCATGGATGGCATCGAGAATTACGCCGCCGCCTAGATCACGACGCGCGCTATAGCCTTGGCGATAGTCTTCTTCCGGGTGCCAGTCAGGTAAATACTGTCCTACCTCTAATCGTGCAGAAACCACATGCCCAATCGCCTCCTCTTCAAGCAGTTTTTTGACCGTGATTAGTCCGGGGTGGAAACGCAGATTACAGCCCACCAAAGTAATCAACTTACGTTGTCTCACAACCTCCAATAGTTGATTGACACCAGCCAACTCGGCCGATAAGGGCTTCTCAACGAATAAATGACAACCGTGTTCAGCGGTCTGCAATGCCAAGGGAATATGCAAACTGGTTGGTGCCGTGATAAGAGCTACCTCAGGTTTTCGCCCCCAAACAGCGTCTAGAAGATCAAATGTCTCGATACCAAATTTAGATTTGACTTCATGCCTACGATCTGCGCGTGTATCAACCGCAATAATCCTCTCCGCGCCAACGGCAATCAAATTGCGGATGTGGCGCTTTCCAATGGAACCACAACCGACGACAAGAAAACGCACATGACGAGCATTAGATGGCATAAAAACGCGTTACTTTATGCATCGCCAGGATAACGTCCTCAGCATCTTGGTCGCTCATCCCAGGAAATATCGGCAGACTGATTAGACGTACGTAAGCTTTTTCCGCTTCTGGATACTGGCCAATCCGATAACCGAAGTTATCCCGGTAGTAGGGGTGTAGATGCACAGGGATATAGTGGACGTTTACACCAATATTTTCAGCGCGGAGAGCCTCAAAAATTTGCTTCCGCTTCACAGTCAACCCATGAAGATTCAGTCGAATCACGTAAAGGTGCCAAGCAGAGTTGCATTCCGGCAGAATCATGGGAACTTCAATTTCAGGGACGGATTTAAAAGCGGTGTTGTAACGCGCGGCGATTTGGCGGCGGCGGGCCAACCAACGCGGGAGTTTTTGCAGTTGAGAGAGACCAAGTGCGCACTGGAAGTCCGTGATGCGATAGTTGAAACCAAGTTCAACCATTTCGTAATACCAGGAGTCGACAGCCGCACGCTGCCGATGATCGCCGTTTATGCCATGGTTACGGAATATTCGCATCCGCCGTGCTAGTTCAGGATCAGCGGTCGTGATTGCGCCCCCTTCTCCCGTGGTAATGTGCTTCACAGGATGGAAACTAAATACACTTAAATCCGCCAAAGAACCGATAGAGCGGTCTTTGTAAGTCGCTCCCAATGCGTGACATGCGTCCGCGATTAGCCATAAATTATGCCGGTCGGCAATCTCCCGCAAGGAATCATAATTGCACGGCTGACCTGTATAATCTACAGCAATAATTGCTTTTGTACGGTGCGTGATCTTCGCTTCAACGTGGGATATATCTAATAAGAGCGTATCCGGATGCACATCAACAAAAACTGGTTTACCTCCTTGATAAACGACACAATTTGCGCTTGCGGCAAAAGTCATTGCTGGAACGATAACTTCGTCTCCTGGTTCAATACCCACGGCAGACATCGCTGTATGTAACGCGGCAGTGCCGTTACTCACTACCACGGCTTCACGTGCACTCACAAATTGGGCAAAGTTCTCTTCAAATTCTGCTACCTTCGGGCCGGTCGTCAGCCAATCGGAGCGCAACACTTCTACAATCAAAGCAATATCATCTTCGTCCAGCCATTGGCGACTGTAAGGCAGCATCTCTTCTCGCACAGGAGCGTCACCATGAATAGCTAAGTTTTCACCTACAGTCTTCAATGTAATGTTTCCACCATCGCTTGTAGATCTTCTATAGTTAACCAACTCCTATTTTTATCACTACTATACTTAAACCCATCAGGGCACGGACGACCACCATCAAGATTTTCTTGTTCGACCCAGTACGACAAAGTTGGTTGGATGACGTAATAATCGTCGAACTCTAGTGTAGTGCGCGCATCATCGCGCGTGATCATGACCTCATGCAACTTTTCACCTGGGCGGATGCCAATCACTTCTGTCTGGCAGCCAGGGGCTATGGCCTCCGCCAGATCCACAAGACGCATACTTGGAATCTTGGGAACGAATAATTCACCCCCCCGCATTAGCGCCAGACACTTCAGTACGAACTTGACGCTTTGATCCAAAGTAATCCAGAAGCGCGTCATCCCAGGATCGGTAATGGTGATATCGCCATTGGCGCGCTGTTTAAGAAACTGGGGAACCACGCTACCCCGGCTTCCCACAACATTCCCGTAGCGCACAATGCTGAAGCGGGTACAATGCTGTCCCGAATAGGCATTGGCGGCGACGAATAGCTTGTCGGAACACAGCTTCGTTGCTCCGTATAGGTTGATCGGATTGGCCGCTTTGTCGGTGCTCAATGCGATGACGCGGTTGACGTTGCGGTCAATGGCCGCATCCACGATGTTCGCTGCCCCAAGCACATTTGTCTTGACAAATTCGAGCGGGTTGTATTCAGCCGCCGGCACCTGCTTGAGCGCTGCGGTGTGAATCACAATATCTACCGCGTCAAAAGCGCGATACAGGCGCTCTCGGTCGCGCACATCTCCGAGGAAGTAACGCATAGGTGAGCCGCTGCCTTCTGGGAACTCTTGCCGCATTTCATGCTGCTTGAGTTCATCGCGGCTGAAGATGATCAGCTTCTTTGGATGGTAGTCTCGCAATACTGCTTCAGTGAATTTCCTTCCGAAAGAGCCTGTACCGCCAGTGACTAAAACTACTTGGTCGTTGATAGCAGCGGCTCTTTTAATCTGGAATCTATCAGTCACAATAAGCATATCTCCCGCGGATTAGGTTACGAACCATGATCGCTTACGAAGTATATTTGTGAGTGGCGTAATCAGCCGGCGCCACCGAACAACTCAAGGAGCCGTCCCCGCCCGAGTAAGTAGCGCAGCCACTTGTTGGGCAGGGTCTTCCCCGCCACTGTTGAATACGTCCCGTAACAATGCCTGATCCTTCTCGTCGTCAATCGGTGTTTCCGCTTCTTCGTCCATACGGCCGAAAAGATAGCTTAAAGCATCGCCAAATTCCGAAATCTGCAATACCGGTACAAAAGGAGCAGGAGCATAACGCCTGTAGGCTTGCGGGTAATGACTAGCGCCCGCCTCTACAGAATTGACAAAAACTACAGGTTTATGCCGATAAAAAGCAGACCAAAGCACATTGGAGGGTCCTGTTATGACCACATCGGAGGAACTGATAATATCCTCAACAGCTTCAATCCTGTCAGCCTTAACTATAGTGTACTCAGATTTACCAAGTAGTGATGTTAGACATGAATAGTCGAAGAAATCAGTTGGATGCGGCTTGATGACCAGGTGAAACCGTTCGGAGAGTTGATCCATCACTTGCTTGATTTGAGCAAGTACGCTCTGGTTTGGATAATCGCGTTTGGTAAAGTAAGCCAGGTGCAGGACACCTTGTTTCCGAGGAACGTCATCGAATTGAACTCTCGCAGAAGCATCAAGAAGGGGTGAGCCAACAACAGTGTAAGTTCGCTGCGAATGTCTTCCATGATCATCTGGTATATCTAATCTCGATGACACTAAGTGTGAAGGCGTCAAAGGGGCATCAAATCGGGTAGGATACCGTATCATCGGCACGTAGCTGTAAACAGGAGTCTCACCCAAAACACAACAATAGCTAAACGCCTGGCCATATACGCGGCTATCTGCCATATTCAAGATCGATCGTGGAGCAACAGCCTTAAGTAAGGATGATACACAGTTGGCTGCAAAAACAAACTCCCGGGCATATTTCTGGAAATTGGCCTTAAGACCAGGCGTCCGGGAAAGCCCAGGAAATTTGTTAGAATGGTATTTTCGAGGCAGCTGAGAAACGAATAACCCGACTAGAGTTTCATACAACGCACCCGGTATTGCAGGCAATGAAATCGATTCGACGCTTTCTAGCCACTCCCAGCCGGCCCTAATCGATGAACTGGTTCTCGGATTGAATCCATCGACAAAAATACAGACAACGGATATATTTTCCGCCCTAAATTTTGAGATGATTTTCCCAAGCGCATACCCAATATGCGGCACACTCAAAGGTGTAACTATGCAAACAGGCCGGGCACCGAAATCCGGCTTGTGCTCACTGAATTGGTTCCAAAACTGATGCTGATCTACCCAGTGGTGCAACCAGTCAGGTATCCCACGCCTTAGCCGTCCGTATTCATGGCGGATACGCCTCGTTAGGAAGTAGAGGAGCAACAATCCGTAGCGGAAAACGTCGCCACCATTTGCCATAATCCTAGCGAATCTAAACCGGGTTGTCAGTCGCTCAAAAGTTTCTTCGAATAACCGATTCAGGCTGGACTTGATCCTTGGGTATTGTTGCCTACCAATGGCAACAATTACAGTTTTTCGCCAGTTATCCGCAACTATATGATTGCGTGAAGCTTTTAGGATCGCCGAATATATATCATCGTCCGGCTCAAATACTGGCGGCTCCTCAAAACCGAGCAGCGAGTCGATCTGGTCGACTAGGCCGCCATGAAGACGATTATATTCGGGGTTGTGATCCCGAACGTTAATGCCTCGATTCAAATCGACCAAAGGCATGCACCACGCTAATAGATTCAAGCTTGCATTTTCAATGTTGACAAAATTGTAGATATCCCACCCTTATTCATCTTCTTCAATCAACTGTATGACTTTGACCACTCTCTTGGCGCGTTCAACATCACGCCCTTGATGTATTCCATGAAAGTGGAAGGCGCTTGCTTTTGGCTCATAAGCCAAACTGTAGCCCAATTTCAGAACCCGCTTTGCCCAGGCTCGATCTTCTTGACCGAATAACTCCTCATCGAATGGTACTTGCTCCCACACACTTCGCCGGATCATCGCATTCGCATTGTGGAAAAATGGATCTTGTTTTTGTATGCGCCGCTCCACCCCGAATGTTATCCACAAGTCACGCTTATCGAAGTCATGACTGTCTGGCAAAGGTTCCTGCCTGCCAAATACCCCCGCCACGCTCATGTCTCGAAATGGAGCAAACAATCGCATTAGCCAGCGATCGTTTACAGGGATGCAATGAGCCGACAGGATGGCCACAAATTCGTTAGTGGTTGCACGAATACCAAGATTCAACGCTCGTCCATAAGTAAAATCGTTCTGGGAAATCCCTTGATACTTACACTCAAATATTTCTGCTAGGTCATGCGTGCCATCCGTTGACGCGTTGTCTATCAGAACTATCTCCACATTTTGACTATTGAGTAAGCTCTGACTGCGGATCGCAGGCAGGCATTGTGCCAGCCCTTCGCGCTCATTTCGTGCGCGAATCACAACTGAGAACGCCACAAAATGTCTCCGAATGTTAGTGGAGACCCGCGCTGCAGCGCATATCGCAGGCGGGTTTGGCCGACTAGCCGCGGCAAGAGGCGCGGCGATAGTCCCCTACTGGAATTAGCAACGTCAAACATGTCAACTGAAAGCGCTTCGTCAGCTTCCAACGGACGGGTGGCCACTAGACACACGGCATCTTCGTCAAAGCAGTCCCACTCCTCAGGAGAAGCGAGCGGAAACTGCCATTTAGCGTACGTCAACGTTGTAAGTCGACGGAGGAGCGCAGACATATCCCCGGCGCCGGATATCGATTCTTGAGGCATCCCCAACCACTCCGCGCCCCCTTCCCAGGCAGCACTCAGCCAAGCGCCATCGGACGTCCAGTCCATCACCCCCGTCACGGCGTTCAAGGACTGTAACTTCATCATGTCGACCAGACGCTCCAACTGCACGGACTCAGAGGGGCTCATTTTCTCCACGACCAATACCAGGTTTCGAGCCAACGCTTCTTGAAAACTTCCGAGTGTCGACGCTAGCTCATGCACGGCCAGCAAGTTTACCCCCAACAGGACGAGCTTTTCACCGGGTGCCAGCGCGCGCGACCACTCAATGTGGGGTGCACAGGAGCTTGGGATCCAGCAGCCATCGACGTCGGAGTTGAGCAGGTCGCCCAATGATTGCGGTTGGCAATGAACAACTTCTGCCAGCACTCGTAGGGAGGGATGCTTCTGATGAACATACCTGACCCACTCACTCGTCTCTTCCAAGCCCAAGGCTGCCGGCAGGACGACAGCCTGACATACAGCGGCCATGCTCTCCAACACCTTCTCCGGATCGTGCATTATTGGCCCGGCGCTCTGAGAAGAGAAGACGACAAAGGTCCTGGGACCTGTATTTCCAGGTTCGGCCCTCACTTCTCAGTTGTCCTCTCGACGCGACCAGTAATGGCGAGCCACTAGTTCAGCCAGGAATTTGCCCTGCCAATCGTGAATGTCTATTGTGCAGACCGGATTGTCTATTGGAATTACACCTACCTTTTGCCCGTAGAGCCTGCCTTGCTCCAGTACGCTTACTCGATGCAGAGAACAAAGCCCGCCTAAATGACGATAGATCGGTTGGCGTGTCTCGCGCGGTACACGCCAATCGGTTTGCAATCGCTCTGGTTGCCCCTGCTCGTTCAGCTTCCAAAACGAATGGTATTCCGGGAAGGCCAAGAAAACTGAGTCGACATCTTGCCCCAGTGCTGAGTTAATAGTACGATCTATCAAATCCGCTGAGCGGAAGGGATACGTAATCAAAAATCGTGCCACCCAATCCGGGCAATATCCTTCAGTATGTTTTAAATGCTCAACTGAATGAAATAGTACCTCTGCCATCGAAGACCTGCGCATATTTTCAGGTCGCAAAAACGGGACTTCCAGCCCCCAGCGGCGCGCCTCGGCAGCAATCGCCTCAGAATCCGTGGAAATGATCACGCGATTCAGTCGCCGGGAAGCCATCACGGCCTCAAACGTTAGATCCAATAAGGATAGGTCTCCAACTGTAGGAAGCGCAGGATCGCGAAATTCATCGTCAATGCCAGAAACCGGAACTATACCAAGTACTTCAAATGTCATTAGACTATTGCTCTGCTGGGACTGACGATTTCTCTCCTGTCCACTCAACCAGGATCCTCTCAGCTAGCCAAAGATCAAACTCAGTGTGAATGTCAATTGATGTACGAAAGTCGGAGGTCGGAACAATATCCACTCGATTGCCAATACGACGAGCCTGTCGCACGAACTCCGCGCGAGTAGCGCACGCAATGCCCGTGTCTTCTCGATAGAGCAACTCATTGGTTTGTCGGGGACCGTAAGGGATGTCGGTGGCCAAACGCTCGAACCCATTGTCGGTTGACCGCCAAAAACGTTTATGTGTAACGTAGGCGGAGAACACACTGTCCAGCTGTGGGTTGGCAACCAAGCCTTGGACGCAAGTTTTAATCATTTCAGGTTTTCGAAACACGTCGGTAGTCTGTAGATAGACAACAATATCAAACCTGCAATCATACATAGATTCATATGTGAGAAGAGCGTGTTGTATGACGGGTTCAATTGGGGTTAGATCCCCGGCCAGATGTCCAGGGCGCACAAAAGGCACTTCAGCTCCATATTCACGCGCAACGTTAGCGATTTCCTTGTCATCCGTAGTCACCAAAACAACATCGCAAGCCTGAGATGCCAACGCATGGGCTATCGTGTGAGCAATCAATGGTTTCCCAGCTAAGAGGCGCAAGTTTTTTCGCGGCAGTCCTTTGGAACCAGAGCGTGCGCTAATGATGGCTATCGTATGGTATGACTGAGCATCGGTTGTCATGAATACACCTTTTCTCAAGCAATCGTCATAATCGCAGCACGTACTCAGTCAAGCGAAATGGAAAATCATCCTTGATTTTAAGAACTTCCAGGCCAGCCTTCTCGAAGATCTTCAACCAGCCTCCTTTAGCAATAGGTTGTCCCTCTCGCTTCAACGGATGGATAATGTATTGATAAAACAGAGGGTGAATACGATCTGGCAACGGCATGGAAGCAAATTCCTCATCAGAGACCCTATCAAACTCACCCATGAACATATAGCGACCTGGAAAACGAGCCTTTATCTGACACAGTAGGTCAACAACCCAGTCTTCACCGAAACGCAAGAATTCGTGGAAGACCATGATTGCGTTGAATGCATCCACATCGCTCAGTTGAGAGCTAAATGTTTCTGGCTTAGTTAGATCACCCTCTACCAATCGGATCCGATCTTGAAAACCTGCAGCCCGCACACGGCGATCAGCTTCCACAAGCACCTTGGGCGAAATGTCTACACCCACACCGTGTAAGCTTTGGTCCAATGAACAAAATGCGATCAACACATCGGCCGTACCACAGCCTAGATCGGCCACACATCGAGCCCCCAGCCGAGACATTTCATCAACAACCCATGGATAGTTCGCTTTCCCTGTAGCATGGCTACCCACAGCCAGATAGTCTTCATCGCGCTTGAAATCCACGCCGTAATGTTTCTCGCCTCGCAGCGCGGGCACAAGTTCGTAGAGAAGGCATGAATACGCTCCCACTGCACCCCAACTCATTGCGATGACCGGATCAGAGAAAAGCCACTCACTACCACGGTCAGACAAATGATACCGGTCGGCGTCTTTAACAAGCACCCGATCCGCATAAGTAAGGAAGTTAAGGAACGAGAATTAAATAATTTGGGCAGTTGGTTCACAACGGATGCAAGCAGTGATATTCTCTTGGCTTCATCAGAACACTAGCCAGGAGGCCATGATGAAACCCTATGCGCCCGAACATGAAGAAATGATGCGCCGCTTTTACAACAGCTTGAACGAGAAAGATGGGCGTCGCTTTGCTGGTTTCGAAGCCTTGAGATTTGGACACGGCGGACGGAGTTACATTGCGCGGGTGTTGGGGTGCAGTCGCAACACGGTGAGCAAAGGCGCCCGCGAAGTCAGTGGCTTGCCCAAGGGCGAAGTGGAGCAGCGCATTCGGAAGCCAGGCGGCGGACGCAAACCGTACTACGTCACATGGGGGGCGCAACTTGCTGAGAAGTTCCTGGCAGTGTTGCGCGAGCACACAGCCGGTGACCCGCTGGACGAGAGGGTGCGCTGGACGAACCTGACCCCGGGCGAGATTGTTGCGGCGTTGCGGGCCGAGCACGACATCGTGGTCAGCAAATATGTGGTGCGCAAGTTGCTGCAGAAGCACAACTATCGCCGCCGAAAAGCGCAAAAGAAACTCGGTTTGAAGGCCGAGATTGAAAACCGCAACGAGCAATTTGAGAACATCACGCGGCTCAAGACCGAATTCGAAGCGGCGGGCAATCCCATTGTCAGCATGGACAGCAAGAAAAAGGAATATCTGGGCAATTTCTACCGAGACGGACATTTGTACACCCTGGAAGAACTGCAAACTTATGACCATGATTTCAACAGCTATGCTGCTGGGGTCAGCATTCCTCACAGTCTCTACGACTTGCGTCTCAATGTCGGCTACATCCAACTCGGCGGCAGTCATGATACCAGTGAATTCGCTTGCGATAGCTTTCGCCATTGGTGGTACACATACGGCCACTACCACTATCCCAACGCCACTTCTATTCTCGTGCTTTGCGATGGCGGCGGGAGTAACAGTTCCCGCTACTACATCTTCAAGCAAGACTTGCAAGCACTGGCCGATGAAATCGGGGTCGAAATTCGCATTGCTCACTATCCACCCTATTGCTCGAAATACAACCCCAGCGAACACCGTTTCTTCCCGCATGTTACCCGCGCTTGCCAAGGCGTGATCTTCACCAGCCGCAAACTCGTCAAAGAACTGATGGAAAAAACCAGCACCAAGACCGGACTGAAAGCTTTTGTCCATGTTATTGACCAGGTCTACGAAACCGGTCGTAAAGTAGCCACAGATTTCAGGGACAACATGCGCATTATCTTTGATGATTTCTTGCCCCAATGGAATTACCGCGCTCTCCCATTTGCACAAGTTATTTAATTCTCATTCCTAAGCAATCCGTCCAAAAGGTCTGCCTCAACCTGGCATTCTTCTGCCAGTTCGGCGCTCGTCCTCGCTTGGCCACCTCGAAGCGCCTCAAATACACCAGTGTTGTGCAACGCAAACAGAATGAATGCGCGGACATAACCGTTCCGAATACTCTGAGCCCACGAATACACATCTATTCCTAACCACTCCGGCTGCACATTGCTGGTCATCTCAATCTCCCATGTAAAGATTTTTTTTTGGACGCCAAAGCAATATTTACAATTCCATCGCCTTTCTTCAAGAAGACCGTCCGCGCATCAAACGCCGAATCTCACCGCGCTTCTCGGGCGTTCGCCAGCCACGCTCCTCAAGATATGAGGCCATAATCTTGTTATAGAAACCATCCAATGCCTGACCCAGGTTCATACCTTTGCCATTGACAATACGCAGGCCGGCCTGACGAGCCTGCGTCAGGAGCACTGTCTCGGCAGGTGTATGGATCGCATCAGCAACGACAGTTTGTTCTGGCAGTGCAACAATCACCCGCAATGACTGAGCAAGGTTGGCGACGATTGACTCATGATGTTGACGAATAAAGCGAATACGCAGGCCGGTTTCCGTTTCATCCCGTTTGCGAGTCAGGGGAGTTGTTTCGGCAGGCCCCAGTGGGCTAAATGACTCTAATATCGTATATCCATCCTTGCTCTGCAGTACCCCACCCTGACCTATGGTTGACATGTTGTAGATCAAATCGGATTGTGAGGCGAACTGCGCGACACGCGAGATGTGCACACCTTCCACAGTGACATCGGGATACATTTCGGCAATCCGGCTAGCCAACTTACTCGCGCGCGCCTCTGTGCGATTGGCAATGAACAAAACGCCGTCCTGCAGCGTTTCGGCCAGGAAGAATCCAGCTGCTTTGGCAGCACCACCAGCTCCGATCATCAGCACTGTCTTGCCAGCTAGTCTCTTGATCAGTGGATTGCTATAACCCGGCTGGGCTGTACACACATTGTCAAGCGCCCCCCGACCATCGGTGTTATACCCAACCAGCGCGCCGTCCGCTTCACGCACGACTGTGTTTACCGCTCCAATTGCTTCCGCCCTCGGCTCTATCCGATCCAAGACCGCCATGATGTCCATCTTGTACGGAACTGTTACGTTGAATCCGGCAAAGTTATCCGTTTGCCGAAACTTGTCGGCCAGAGGTGCGAGCTTGTCGGTTTCATCGACGTCGAAGCTCACATAGATACAATCCATCACCAGCCCGCGAAAGACGCGCTGCCATACACCGGGCGACATGGCCGTCGTCGAGGGGTTGCTGCCGACGATGCCAATCACCAATGTAGAGGCGGCAACATCTTGCGGCAGCCGATTTGTGAGATGCGACTCAGCTTGATAGATCAGATGCATGGCTCTCCTGAAAAAAGGTCGAACCAGCAACAGATCGGCGCAGAAGTAGGCGATAATTGAGAAATGTTCAAAGTCAACCAAAGCCATCGCCAACGCCGGAAAGCAGCCCATTGTATGAGTTATCCCCGAAACAGCGCCAAAGGTTGGAAGCTTCCTGGGCGGGCATCTTCTACAAGGAAGTGTTCTGCCAATTGGACGAGGCTACTTTCGCAGTGCTCTACAGCGAAAAGGATTCACGACCAAATGTTCCTGTCAATATACTGCTGGGACTAGAGATCCTGAAAATGCAATTCGGCTGGACGGATGAAGATTTGTACGATGAGTACAACTACAATCTTCAAGTGCGCTATGCCTTGGGTGTCTACGACCTCAGTGCGCACGAGTTCAACCTGCGTACCCTGTATAACTTTCGCCAACGGGTGCATGAATATGCGTGCGCGACAGGGGTCAATCTCTACCAGGTCGTGTTTGAAAATCTGACCGATGAAATGCTGACGCGGCACTCCGTCAGCGGCAAAGCGTAACGCTGGGACAGCACATTACTGTGGAGCAATATTCGTGACCTGCGCCGCTACGAATTGGTGTTGGAAACGATGGTGGGTGCCGTAAAATCGGTGGACGCGAGCTTGCTGGCAGAGTTCAAAGCGCAACTGGCCCCGTATCTGCAATATAGTGTCCGGCAACAATATTATCACCTCAAATACGGCGCAACCGCTGAGAAACTGACGCAGCTGGGAAGCCTGATTGCCAATATGCTGCGGAGCGTTGCAGCAGATACGGCCCCGCCTGGCAGATACTCGCGCGCGTATTCGCACAGCAATTCCAGGTGGACGAGACGGGCAAACCTCAGCCCCCCAGTACCGAACGAACTGGGTCGGTATTACCCGTCTCAGAACTGAAAGCGGGAAACATCCAGTCGCCACATGACCCGCAGGCTACCTGTCGCAAGAAAGGTCAGCAAACGGTGAAAGGCGTCAGCGTCAACCTGAGCGAAACCAATGCCCCGGAAAACAAAGTGCAGTTGATTACGGCCATTGACGTTGCCAGCGCCAACAGCGATGATGCTGCTTTTATCACTGCGGAACGCCTGGACAATCTCATGCAAAGAACGGGTATGGAAAGCATTGACCTGGACGGCGGCTATTACACCCCAGACAGCCTGCAGACCTTGCAAGACAATGACATCACCCCACACTTCAGTGCCATTCGTGGCAATGCGGCCAGCAAAACGCACATTGCGCTTGACGAATTGGACTGGCAATTTGATGAAGCTGAACAACTGGTTGCTTCCCAGTGCCAACATGGCGTTGAACTGTTGGTGCAACCCAGACCGCGCGCCGCTGGTTATCAGCTTGTTTTTGCTGAGACGAAATGTGAACAGTGTTCTGATCCCAAAACCGGACTGCAGATGCGTTACATGCAACGCAAGCAATGGCATGTGCTCGACGTCAGTCTGGAGGCGCTCAACCTGGCGCGCTTGCGCCAAAACACCCTTCCACTGCGGCAGACGACTGGCAACTTGCGCGCCGCGGTGGAAGCCAGCATTCGTTCGCTGAAACTCCCCTTCCGTCATCATCAACTTCCCGTCCGTGGGCGGCAACGCATTCTCATGTTGTTGTCTGTGCGCTGCCTTGCGATCAAATACAAACGCATTTGGCGCTATTTGATTGGAAAGGTGCTTTGGCTTGTCGTTTTTACCTGCGACGAACTTCTATCTTCAGTTCACTCTTGCAACTGGCTAAATCGCGTTTTCAGCTTGCCCTATCCTATCTTGTTCCCTTCCCTTCAATCGTGGGGCTTTTTTCAGGATAGTCATGCATAAATCAGCCCAAGCTAGACGGTGCGTCCCAGCGCCTTGGCAATCACCCGGAGTTCGGCGACCAGCTTCTCTAATGCTTCATAGCCCAACGACTGCAACGGGTCTACCGGATCCTGTTCGGGATAGCGGCTGACATCAATCAGTAGTCCATCAGCTCCAGCGGCGACGGCCGCCCGCGCCATGGGTGCAACAAATTGACGGTTGAAGGTTGAGTGGCTGGGGTCGGCAATGACTGGTAGATGAGTAAACGCCTTGGCTGCTGCAATGACTTGAACATCCATAATAAAACGTGCATTGGGATCATGCGTGTGAGGAACAACAATGCCTCGCTCGCAGAGCACAACCTGATCATTACCTCCGGAGAGTATATATTCAGCCGCACCCAGCCAATCCCGCAGGCTCATCCCTGGGTGGCGCTTTAGCAAGATTGGTTTGCGCACCTCTCCCAGCTGGCGGAGAAGCGGAAAGTTAGACATATTCCGCGCCCCCACTTGAATCATATCTGCATATTCTAAGAAATGCGGGACGTCGTCAATTTCCATACACTCAGTCACCACTGGCAGTTTGAAGCGCACGGCGGCCTGGCGCAACCACTGTAGCCCTTCATAGCGAGTCGATGGATCGTTATATGGAAATGTCAACGGCTTGTACGCCCCGCCGCGGAGCATGGCGGCACCGGCCGGCTTGACATGTCCAGCGACGTGCTCTAGATCCTCCAATGTGGTAACCGCGCACGGGCCGGCCATCAGAGTTACTTTATCTCCGCCGATCCGCACTTTGCCGATCTCCTCATAGCCAACCGTGATTACCGTCCGATGTTCTTCATCCGTCTTTGCAACGCGGATGAGATTCCCTTCTAGATCACTACGGGAAATATCTTTCATCCCATAAGCATCCGTTTTGTTCCAACCAGCGCTCGTCGTCATAGCTCAAACCTTTCAAGAAGCACAATACAACGAGCATAACAGCAACGCTCGGATCGATTGATCATCAGACTCTCTAAAGCACAGTCAGCAGGTTCTGTAAGACGTAAACCGGGGTGGGAGTTCGTAATGAGACAAAACCATATTCGTGCCAGACATCAGAAGGGGCAGATAAAATAGACACCTAATAACGCCTGACCATAAATATTCAAAAGCGAACGCACATCAGGCGAACTTGACAATGCTTTCACGAACGCGTGAATTAATCGAATAGGTGATTATTCCTGCTATTTTGCCATGAAGAATCTCGTCGTGTAAGAATTTATCTGAGGGCAACCATGGGTACTGTGAAAACTCTGCAACCGTTCCATCATCGGGGTTTTGCTTTGAGACACGATTCCTACAGAAAAATATCCCTTCGGGCTTTAGGTGACGTCTTATCACCCCGAAATATTCACTAATTGATGCAGAAGACATCTCTTGAAAGCTATTAATGTTTATAGCGACGTCAAATTTCTCTTGTTCCAACAAGTTAAGCTGCTCGGGAGTAATAAAGGCAACATCCACATCGTCAAAAAGCTTGCCTGTATCTGATAGCTCATGAGGAAGAATTATGCGCTTATCGGGGAAAAACTCAGACAAGAGCGCAAATCCCATTATTGCTTGCTCTGGTAAGTCAACCAGCACGTGTCGGCTGCCCAATTCATGCATCATTAAGCCAGCTAATATGGCCGAACCAGAACCAATCTCAAGGACTTTACAGTTAGAATGGCTTGGCGTAAGAAAGTGTTGAATTATATCCGCTGCGCGCGCCAACAAGATTGTTTTTCGCGGCCAGGCATATAGCACCTTCGAAATTGGTGCGACCATGAGCGGATCAGGGCAGCCACTCCACATACCATATGGCAAGAAGCTGCTGCGGTCGTTCTTTAGTAGATTTATGGAAGGTGCCAGGTCTTCACGCCTTTTCTGTAACGACGCGAACTTGTTAACGTAATCAGCGACAAAGTTTGACGCTCTTTGTAATACTGACATTAGTCGCGTTGGTATGGCCGGCGTAACAGCCATCCAATGACGCTGGTTTTCGGTAATGCGTAGGTCTAGATTCGTCTGATGCTTGATCAATATACTATCGGCACCAAGTCCTAACTCCATCCGCACACGCCGATTGGACCAATAATTATTGATATTCTGGGTGGTTGCCCTACGCTCCGGCGATGCCAGGAAGGTTCCAATTCTTTCAGAGGCCTGATTCGATATGTAGAATACGTTCTCGAGGGTCATGTGATCATACCTTTGATGTCTGCTCGACCAAGGATTCAGCTTCAGCTATGGATTGTGATATTGATCAGTGGCCTTCTGTAGATAAGCGAGAGAGGCGTTAACAATCGTTTGAGTAGTTGAGTCAATAGCTTAATATGCGCAGAGCACCGCTGTCGGTTCGCCTTTACTGTGGCTGCTCATTGATATATAGCTTCCAGAATGGCCCGCGTGCCTGAAGAAGATTCTCGTACCGGCCGAGTTCTACTACGTGTCCATCGCCCATCACGACGATCTGATCAGCGTCCCGTACTGTACTAAGACGATGGGCAATCAAGATTACTATCGTGCTCTCACGTAGTTGAAGTATGGCATTATGAATTGCCCGCTCTGTGATGTTATCCAATGCACTAGAGGCTTCGTCGAATATGAGCACATCCGGATGGTGCAGTATCGCACGGGCAATTGCAATACGCTGGCGCTGCCCGCCGGATAATTTCATGCCTCGGTCGCCCACCTTCGTGTCAAATCCCTCTGGCAGTGGTCGGAGGAACTCTTGCAGCTGCGCCGCATAGGCGGCACGCTCAACTTGCTCCAGAGTAACCGTCTCATCCCAAAGTGCAATATTTTCACCAATCGTTGCGCTGAATAGGAAAGTGTCTTGCCCTACGTAACCGATCTTTCGCCGCCAGGTAGATGTATCAAGCTCCTGCAGGTCAATGTTATTTACCATAACGCGACCAGAGTTCGGTTCGTAAAACTTTACCAAAAGATGTGCAACAGTAGTTTTGCCCGCCCCGGTGGGGCCGACGATAGCAGTCATCTGACCGCGCTGAAAATTCATACTCACATCGTATAGCACTAAATTATCAGTATTTCCTAGGTATTGAAACGAGACATTCTCCAATCGGATGACTTGTGGCCTATCTTCCTGCTCCATTACCCGAGTGCCTGAGTGTTCTCGTGGCATCACATTAAGCACCTGATCGATAGTTTCTAACTTCCGTAGATTGGTGCTGAATTCGGTTAGATTGCGGCTCACAGTAGTAATTTCCGGCAGCACCCGTCGCAGGCCAATAACAAACGCAACCAATTTAGGCACGGTCAAGCCCAGACTTGGAAAGGTGAACACTAAACCCACCAAAAATATCACGAGCACCGCACCCGCAAGCTCGAAGAAGACGGACGGGATAACCCTGAGCACGTTGGTCTCTACTACTAGAGGTAGCCATTTACGATGGTAATTTTTTATGCGATCCACAGTCTTTGGTTCCAAAGCATAGGCCTTCACTACACGGGCGCCGTCAAATACATCAAACTGTAAAGCAGTCCGCTGCCGGGTCACGTCATACATCCTATTGCCGGCCTGTCGCGAGCGAGATTCTAGAACAACACGCATCAAGTACATCCCTAGTAATGAGAATGCGCCGATCACTAAAGTCGTAAACCAGGATAAATAAAACAGTAACCCAAATATCGCTACAATCAAGATCGCAGAACGCATCAATTCTGCCCCCAATAGAAGAGCGTGTTTGATGCCCGCGGTTCCCGCCTCAATATCGTAGAATATCGCTCCGCGCTCACGTTTCACAATCTCAGCAAAGCGCGCATTTAGATAAGCTTCAAATAGACGCGTCCGGTAATCAATCGCTACACCGTTTGAGAGCGCCGCCAGCCAGCGCGTGCGGGCAAGCGTCATAGCACTCTTCAGCACAACCAAGACACCTACAAGCACCAAGCCGACAAAGGCCAATGCTTCCGGCTGCGTCGTTAACCCAAATAGAGAGGCCAATTTCTGGAGCAAGGTGATGATGACAGAGCTTTTCGACTGTTCCGGTTCTATAATTACACCTAGAATCGGCACGATCAATCCGATACTGGCAACTTCTGCCAGTGAATTGACAAAGATTGTCAACGCGATCAGCATTATTTGCCAAAAATGTGGTCGGAAGGCAATTCGCCAGTAGAGTTTCAGCATTGCGTTTTGTGTAAACAGACTCTAAAATCGATTCTTTAAAAAAATAGAGTATTGGCTTAAAAGATTATCGCGCTCTATTTATGGTCACCATAACAACTCGTTCGTTAACGTGTATTGGTGGGGGGAAGTATAGTAGAGAGTTCGCATGGTATGATCACCGAGTTTCAGCGTGGGCTTCAGAGACTGCAAGCGCTCCTATGTTCGCAATCGTTCGCAATTCCACTTTTAATCCAACTCAACTCGCATATAAGCCCTCCCTATGATTATTCGCATTGATGACACGCATGTTTCTAATTATGTCCGTTTGATGAAGGTTTTGACCCGTATTCGAGAACCCAGGATCAAAGTGGTATTGATGAGAAACTTCCCTATTCCTGGTCCGTGGCCAAATGACTTAGACCTCTTAATTTCAGAAGCTGATCTTCCGCGTTTTGTTGACTTAATTCAGGATCACTTTGAGATAATTCAATCCAAGCCACGAGTTGGCAAGCTAACCTTGGAAATTGCCTCGCCTGAAGCATCCCTAATTAAGCTTGATCTTCACTTAGATTGCGTAGCCAATAAATACAGATATCTACCAGCTAATACTGTAATGAGGCTAGCCTCTACGACAGAATTTGGCCACTACATATATCGAGCACACGAAGTAATAAGCCTGCTCATGCATGACATACTTGGGCATGGGTATCTTCAGCTAAAGCACAGGCCAAGAATTCTCAATCTGTTAGCAAGCACACCGCGCATAGAGATTACGCAGGCTGTGGAAGAAACCGGCTACTCTGACTTATTACGAAAACTTTTTTCAGAGTATGAATCTTTATATATTCGTCCAGAAAGAGTTCTAAAGTACCAACGTGAATTTTTCGGAATACTACCTAAGCTTACCGAATTTCCTACACTTGCTATCTCCATCAAATCAGAAAAAGCGATGGATAAGCAAGTGGGTAGATTTTCCAATGAGACAAATATCTTGATTAAACTACTTGCCCGGTCAACAAGTTCCGTACGCAGAATCAACACATTGCTAACTTCAAAGAAACAAACCCCTCCGCGGAAGATAAAACAGGGTGTATTTGTTGTATTTGTCGGTCCACACGGAGCGGGCAAATCCACAACCGGCAAGGCTATCATCAAAAAGCTTGAAGCCTATGGAGTGTCAACAGTACAGGTCAAGATCTCACCATACTCGGGAGATCCAGACAGGGTCTTCCCGCCGAAACTTCCAAGGCGGATAGGATGGGCTATCAAGCGCATTGCAGACCGCGACATCCCGGTACGAGCAACCGTGAGGAAAATTCTTGATTCAGATAAAATATCACCTAACAAATACATTCTGCCATTCAAGAATATGTTGCCCGGATCATTTCTTGCCTTCGTAGATCCCCTGCCGATGAGAATCCCCTCTACGGTGAGGCGACTACTTCACTGGACGATGGGTCATCGTCTTGCGCGCGTAGCTGCCTTTCTGCTAGCTGTCCCTGCAAATTATATCCTTGAGCTGGGATTGTACTGTCTTATCCTTCCAGATCAGATAGGCAAACAGCGGCGAGCAGTTGAGGCGGCAAAACAAGGGAAGGTTGTGGTATCCGACCGATATACTGACGACCTAGTGATTGGAGCTCGCTACCGTAAAACAAGCCGTCATAATCTGATTCGATCTTTCATTCAGAATCTTAGTATTGAGCCCGATTTGAGATATGTGTTAGCTACCGACCTTCGTTCACTTAGAAAGCGGAAGGATGAAATCCCTGATGATGGTTATGAGAGAGCCATTGAATGTTTCTTAAATCTGGGCGAGCGCAATAACTCTTACGTGATTGACACATCGCGTCCTGCCGAATTGATTGTGTCCGAGATAGAATACAGCATATTAAGTCGTCTCTCATAGAAACGGAAGTAGGCGTAAGAATCAGATTCGGCGTAATCCTCTCAGCCTCATGATCTGTGACCACAATTGTATTAACAGAAATATTCTGTTTTGTATTGCTGATCTGATTACATGGGCGATTAATCGACGCGGTGCTCTATGTATTCTCCATAACTGACCATAGTACGCCAACTCGCCAGGAAACAGAGAAAAGAGTGCACACCACGTAGCCTTCAAAATCCCAGAAACCACAGACCGTCCGCCGCAGTGACTATCGGCATGCCCCAAGATAAGTCTGTCAATCATTACTTGCTCCGCACCAGAGAGCCTATCACTCACCAAACCAGAAAAATGGATCGTAGCCCCGAGGTCAAGCAGCAGACACTCGATGGCTTGTATATTCCGAGAAAGGGGCCCCAACCAAACTACAAGCGCGCTACGCACTACTTGAGCGTCTCGGACAGAGGGAAGAGTGCGAACATGATCGGCCCAGTAGTCCTCTAATTCACGAAAATGAAAGATAGCCGTTCGGCTCTGGATACTTGATTTTCCAGCTTGGCCCGAATATGTGCGAAAGCGATCAAGCTTTATTGGTAATCCTAATCTAGTCGTCTGATGCATCGTATCCCAAAAAGACGCACACTCCAGCCAGCGAGTAATAGCGTTTAGCACAGTCAGTCTGTTTGCCACGAGATCATTGTGCTGCACGACCAGAACTCGGTCATGATGAAGCACTGACTCTGGCACGTTATACCATCCATATTGCCTAAAGTGATCCACCATGAATTTTAGGAAGGGGATACCATGTAGGTGGTTGTAGTTTCCGACGCCAGCAAGAACAAATTGTTTGGTTCGATATGTGAGATACACATCTCGGGGATCGCGAATCACCACAATAATCCGAAGCCTTGGAGAAGCCTTGAGCAACATGACAACATGTTGCCAATACACTTTCACATCAAACACTGCCACGCGAGGCCGACCCGATTCGCCCTGACTCCCTGACATGACCGAGGCCAGAGTCTCCAGCACTTGGTAAACACTCAACTCTTTCTCGGAGTGTCGCTCAATTGCCCTCAATAACCTTCGGCGAAAATCTTGTCCGGGAACTGCTGTTAGATCATAATCATCAAATGTGCTCCCATATCGTTTACCTAAGTGGGCGGATACATAGAGATATGCATGCATCACATCAGCCTTTGACAGACGATTCAGTGATTCGCCTATTATGAACGGGCCCTGTGGATGGCTCAGCCCTATCTCTAAAGGCCAGACAATCATATCCGGATGTCCATCCAGATATGATGCGGTCAGGGATTTTCCCGCCCGCGATGTTCCAGCCACAAGCACTATATTTCTTATCCGATCCGTCATTTGGTCATAGAACGGTTGGATGCGACCCTATGAGCTGCCCCGCATCAAGAGCTAGCAGGTATACCAAATCAAGGTTCCAACACACGAAATCGCAACGACCAGATAGCCACGGAGCCGGTCAAGTAGGCGCAATCCGAACATTATCATTTTTTGCCAGCCTGTCCTTCCAATATCGTTGGCGGCTACACATAGGATCGCCCGAGAGCATGTGTCATCGCACACAACATGAAAAATATTGTTCTCATCGTCGTCCGGTGAGATACCCGTGAATACATCTTCTACTCTTCGGTCTGCAGACCTAGTCTGGATGAACAAGGATGATCGGACAGCCAAACACGACGACCACTTTCATGGCTGGCATATATCGCATGCAATATCTCCAATGCCTTACGTCCCGCAGCGCCAGAAATCTCTACTGCTGTATGCGCATTGACGGATTCGACTACACGTCGGTACAACGCATCGTGTCCAAATCCATAGGCATTCGGCACTTCTTGTGAAAACAACTCAGCTACCCGGCTATCATCATTCGTAGGTTCTGAGAATTCCCAAAAGTCGATAACATTCATCGCCAGTCCGCCAAGAACAATGGTCCCCTTTTCGCCCAACAATGAGAGAGATGCCTCTATATCGCGCGGGCGTGTCGCCGTAGTCGCTTCAATAATGCCAAGTGCCCCGCTCTTAAAGCGCAAGGTTGCCACACACACGTCTTCACATTCGATATCGACCAGATGCGTCGCGCACGTTGCCTCAACACTTTCCACCTCACCCATCAACCACTGAAGAGCATCAATGTGGTGGATAGCCTGTTGGGACGTAACGCCCCCGTCCATCGCCCAGGTGCCATGCCAATCGTCCTGATCGTAATAACTTTGATCGCGACACCAACGCACGCGGACAGTGCCAAGTACAATCTTGCCAAGACGCCCACTGACAACCGATTCGCGTGTCCTTTTCACCGCAGGATTGTAGCGATTCTGGAACGCTACCCACAATATGCAACCTCGTTTCTCCGCAGTCGCGATCATCTCGTCCGCGTGTTCCAATCGTAATGCCAGAGGTTTTTCCACGACGACGTGTTTATTGTATGAGAACGCTTCCATCGTGCGGGCATGATGATCACCGCTCGGCGTGGCAATATCAACGACATCGAATTCTCCGAATTGGTACAGGTCATGCGTGGAGGTGAAACCCGGTATACCAAGCTCGTGAGCTAATCGTTTAGCCCGCTTCGGTACAACGTCACAGACGGCGACCAACTGCGCACCTGTCACTATGTTGGTGAGGGCAGCAACATGACGAGACGAAACGCGCCCGCATCCCACGAGCGCGAATCTTACGGGCTTCATTCTTTGTTAACCATGAGTCATTCATCCAGGCGCGCTCCGCCCTTTCGACATGATCTGATTTATAATCACATCTGGAAAGCAATGTTATTTAGCTGGCAACAGTGGATCTGCCGCTGCCGACGTTGATAACAATCGGTGCGGCATCCAGTGAAACGCAGATTTCAGATTCTAAATCTTTGCGATGTTACCAGCGCTAAGTTCGAGCGGCACGACGCGCACGTCGCGTTTCTTAAGATTCCGCATATGCGGGCGTGTGTCTTGATATTCTGCTAACATTTCGAGCAACACTCGTACACGCTCTTTAGCAGTCAGCCTCGCATCAAATACACCCTCGTATCCGACGAATGGACCATCGACGATACGAATACGATCACCAGCTTGCAATCCATCCATCACCAAGCCTCCAGCCGCGCTAATCTCGGCTATCCGGCGTCTTAACTCGAGCACAATGTTATCCGAGACTACCGCTGGTTGGTTGCCAAACTCGACAAGTCGACGAAGACCAGGAATCCAACGCATTTCGCTCAGCGCCACGACTTCAAAATCAACGTTCGCGAACAAATAGTTGGGAAAGTAGGCCCGCAGACGGGCTGCGCGAGGATTAACCGGATTTACGCGTACGATCGGCAAATAAACTTCCAATTCGCGCGTTCGAAGCAAGGAAGCAACCTGTCGCTCTTTATGCGGTTTCGTATTCAGTACATACCATTCAAGCACGGTTTATATTACTCGGGCGGACTCTGAGATTCGAGTATAGGATAAACGCCCCTAAGGGCGCTATCGCTGCCTGCGTTTCGTTCCTGATTCCAGTCGAGTTTAAGCTGTACGCCTTCAACAATGAATGTCGGGAGGCTCTGTGCTTTGTCCGACCTGGTTTCGACAACTATATTTTGCTCTAAACAGGTCAGCCGGACGACATCTGCCAGATCTCCATCTCCTTCAATGCATACCTCTTGGTACCCCGCATCTTGAAGATGCAGTAGCAGCTTTGTGGCAGATTGGCGTACGCCTCTGTACATATTCATACTGACCTGGACATATTCAACCGCCAGGCGGGTTTTCTCTGCGATGCCTTTCGGTGTGACCAGATAGCTCATACGCCGTCGTTGCAACCTCGATGCCTTCACATAACCCTTCCGAATTAACCGTTTTACGTACCAATTGACAGTTCCGACAGCCACATCTAATTTGACTGCCAAATCTGTTTGGGTTACATTCGGGTTATCTTCCAGTTGTTCGAGAATTCGGAATTCGTGGACTTGCTCAGGCGCAAGGGATTTACTCATAATATTCAGGAACTGATATTCAGAGGCTGAATATTACCATGCATATATCGCCTGTCAACCTGCTGTTTCCTTGCGATTGCGAGTGAGGCCGAGGTATACCTCGCCGTCTATCTAGACACTCTGTTCATGGGTTTGAGAACTAGCGAGATCATCATAGAAGAACGAAAGACAGTCAAATCAACGTAAGGGCCGAGTACAAGCGCTGCATAGAACAGCAGCAGTGGCATAAAATGAGTTGCCATGCGCACGAATCCTGTGTCTAGCCACCACTCAAGTGTCAACCCTTCTGTATTTGTGGGCACTGCGTAGTAGGTAAATACCAGGCCGCCAACGTTTAGTAGTATAAGGATCAATAAATACGGATTTCGCCGCCCTGCGCGCAGAATGAGCGCTGAAACGCCAAACAATACCCAAGCTGCCCCCCATGTTTCGATAGCCGTCCATTCGCGTCGAAAATAATCCAATACGGTAATGAGCTTGTCCCACTGTATTTGGAATCTAACGACATCTCCAAAAGTGCTGAGAGCGGCTCCTGTGAGGTAAGTGTTTTGACCACTGTACCGCGCCCATGGCCACCAGAACAGAGCGAACAATAGCACATACGGAAATGTAATTGCTATCCTGGCCCTGTGTCGTACCAGGTATATTGCAAGCACAACCGTATTGATTGAGAAATACAACAGACCTTCTGGGCGCGTCCAGCTTGCCATGCCCCCCAGCAGGCCCGACAACAGAGCAAAGCCAACCTGTCCGTCAGACACAAAGATTAACAAGCACAATGCACTCGAAACATAAAAATATGTGAAGATTACATCGGCCATGGCCACAGTGGATTGCATAAGCAGCGTCGGGGTTGCCGCAAGCATGAGCACAAACACCAGCGTAAGAGAATGATCTCTCTGTGTTAACCTGTGTAGACTGCCGGCAAATGAGAGCAGAAGCAACACAAAATAAATCGGGAAGACGATCTTGAAAGCAGAGATAGGCAGCCCAAGTAAGATCAGCGCGATCAGTAAAGGGACATGCAGGGGATAGAATCCATAAGCCCCGTATCCAGCACCTGCCAAGGTCCCAAGATCATTGATGGCCTTTCCCTTGACGACCCAAATTGACAATGCATCCCATGCATAGGGCGGCCAATATACAGCAACCAATAATGCGAAGGCTATCAGCGCACCGATTGCAGCCAACAAAGCAATGTCAAAATAACTCGATCCTCGTAATCTATCGACGCGAATTAACACACTACGTTTGTTGTTCTGGAAGTGCAGAATACCGATCAGTGCCAAGCCGAAGGCAAGCGCGCACCCTAGGAGGACGGCAATTGAAAGATGAATTCCTGCGCGCATAAGCACAAATACACCGAACGTCAGTAGCCCGCTGCCGAGGCCAGGAACGAGACCGACGAACTCCCAAGAATTAACGCGGACATTCGTTAACAACAACGCTCCAATGCCGGCCGCACACATAGCCAATAGGATGCCGCCCAGAATCAACTGCAACCATCCTTGTTTAGATCCACGAGCACCAGTTCGATATCACACCGAGTGGACGCAGCGCTTGAAACCACTCGTACGGAGGCCGCGAAGACCGGCTGTTGCAATGATGTGTCGATAAGTACGTACGATTTGACTTCGCACTCAGCAATCACCAACTCCCCATCATAAACTGACCATCGGCGGGGGTAGAGCAAATAGGTTGTCATTCCCCCGCGATCTAGTGCAGATGGAATCAATACTTGCGCTTCGGAATCTGTATGATCAACGACGAAATTCATCAGCTCATAATACCGTCCTAAACGGAGCAGCATTTTCTCATTATATGAAGCGTTCAGCCGAACAACGATATCGCGTGTCTCACTAAACACGCTTATATTCCTTGGCGTACCAATGATTGAAACAAAAAGGTTTATCATGCAGGCGGTCAGTATAAGAAAGACGGGCAGCCTGTATGATGCTGCCGAACGCAGCCGTCTCCACCAATGGATGTCCAACCTTCGCAAATCCATTGCCCAACGCTAATGATAGACGTTCAAAGTATTGTAGTAAGTGATGTTCTGGAGCACTATTGCTGTCGTTATCAGCCCGATCCCTGCGTCCGACATTTTGTCGGTTTTGATTTGGCTCGCAAGAGCCAATAATGGAAATACGTATAGGAGCGTGCGTGCAACCTCACCCCGTAGGCTACCGGCGATAAACAGGAACGCCAGAGTCATCACAACACTGGCCAACCACACTTCAGCCTTCCCAATCGGCTCGCTGCCACGAAATATTTTTCGGGCAAAGCGTACAACAGCGATGATACATAAAACGGCGACGGGGGTCCCTGCAAATAACCATATGTCGTAGGGACCATAAACTAACC
Organism: Anaerolineales bacterium; assembly: GCA_965248775.1. Lineage (GTDB taxonomy): Bacteria > Chloroflexota > Anaerolineae > Anaerolineales > JBHHUI01 > JBHHUI01. The sequence continues at coordinate 4,505,847 of OZ252150.1, read as the reverse complement.
ATCCCCAGTAACTACGGGCGGTCTGAATATGCCAATAGTTTGCAGAAATCGATGTGAACATTTCGGACGGATTGGCGCCGGCTAGGATCCAGACTAGCGCTGCCGCCCCAAATACAACAACTCCCTGGCGCATGAAAAGCAAGAGGACGGAAACGCGGTTTTGTTTGGGAGATATCCAGAGCAGCCCGAATTCCATGAGCAAAATCATTAGCACAAGCGGCAGCATGCTAAATGACATGAATGCAGCAGTCGAAAGAACAATTCCCATCAGCGCTGCAGCCAAATACGAACGTCGGGTAAAGGTGAGGTATGCCAGCAAGAAGCCCAGTGAGCTCCAAATAACGAATACAAGGTCAACCACAGGAGCGAACATGGGCAGTGCTGGGGTAAGCAAAAACAGCACTGCCGCAGTGCGTGCGCGTAGATGACCTACCATCTCACATCCCAAGAAATATACAGGGATTACCGCCAATGTAGCTATAGCAGGTATCGCTACACCCGCCAAGCCAGCTGCAGTGAGAGTCCGGTTGTCCTTTCCAGCCACCCATTCCGGCACCGAGTGAGTCCGTAATAACTGGCCGAGTTGATCGACCCACTCCGGCGGCAGGCCATCTGTTATGCGGTAAAACCCCCAGAAGAACAACACGTTGCCAGGTGGATGACTGTTCATGCGAAATGTTGCGCAGCTGTTCGTCTGCAAACAAAGCTGCTGCTCTGCCACAAAGGAGCGCACATCTGTTATTTCACCTGCAGGCAGGAAATATTGAGGTTCGTAGAGAGGACTTATGAGACGGGCAGCGAGTGGAATGCCCCCACGATCCAGAAACTGAACAGAGACGATCAACATGAAGCCAAGGAATGCAAGTATAACAAGCTGAGGCAAACTCATCCGGTCATATTTCTTTGTCCACAGCCACCAGATGATGCCAAGCCCAATCACTGGCAACAAGATTGCCAAGCGCCAATAAATGATATCGAAGAGCGGACCGCCCTCTTTAACCGGATACTTTAACCACCAGCGCCACTCCGGCGGCCACTCCCCAGGCCCACGCAGGTATGGATAGAGTCTGCAGATTGTAGATATCCCACCGGACGATAACTGACAATAATAATGATGGAACGGGCCTTCTAAGGCGATGACAGCTGTCCAAACAAAGGTGGATACCGACAGGACTACAGGCAACTTGAGGGACCGATTTAACATATTCAGAGTTGTCTCGTGTAAGCCAAGAGATGCCGACCTAAATTCTCCTTGGACATTTCGAGCGCATCTAGTATCCATTGATCAAGCACATCTAGACCCCTATCAGGATTGTTCCGGTTATTATTTACAACCCGAAAAATCTGGGGATGCGGGGTTGGTTCACGATATTCGTTATTATCCAGCAACTGCTCGTGTAGTTTCTCACCCGGCCGCAAACCAGTGTAGACGATCGGTATATCTACATTGGGACGAAGACCGCGCAACCGGATCATGCGCCCCGCAAGGTCAGATATCCGTATTTGTTCACCCATATCAAGCATGAATAAATCAATACCTTTTGTCAGGGCGGCTGCCTGAATTATCAACTTGACCGCCTCTGGGACGGTCATAAAAAATCGAGTCATGTCCTCATCCGTGACAGTGACTGGACCACCGGCATCAATTTGCTGTTCGAATACAGGCACAACACTTCCTCGACTCCCGAGCACATTGCCAAATCGGACACTAGTGAAGTGAGTTGTTCTCGATTCTGCAGCAAGGCCAAATGTGATGCTTTCTCCAATTTGTTTGGTTGCCCCCATCACACTTGACGGATGGACCGCTTTGTCGGTTGACACGAAGACAAAGCGTTCGGCCTTATACTTGGCCGCAGCTCGACCAACATGGAGTGTGCCAAGAACATTCGTACGCAATGCCAAATGGGGATGTGACTCCATTACAGGCACATGCTTGTATGCAGCAGCGTGAAAGACTACCTGAGGTCGGTATTCTTCAAATAAATCCTGGACAGATATTTGCTCAGTGACATCCACCAATTGAATTTGCAAACTGTCACCCTGCCCAACCATTTTTGCTTCGACCTGAAGACCATAAAGGGCTGATTCATTTACATCTACTGCAATCACAAGTGAAGGACTAAATGTGAGTACTTGGCGACATAGCTCTGCTCCAATCGAACCAGCAGCGCCTGTTATCAACACAACGCGCCCTTCGAGAATCGAACGACAAGATTTCAAATCGATCTCTGTAGAACTCCTGCCCAATAGGTCGTGGACAGTCACGTCACGGACGATAGGTTTTCGCGCATTCTCCGATAACACATCGAGCACGTCTGGAGCAATCTTAATTTGCGCAGCAGTGCTCTGGCAGATTGCAATGATTTCTCGAAATTCTTTGCCGGATATCGCCTGGATTGCAAGAATGATCAGATCAATATTATGAGCAAGGACAATATCAATAATCAAATGTCGATTCCCAAGAACTGGATGACCGTGCACCCGTAACCCTTGCTTGTTCACATCATCGTCGATAAAGCCGACTACTTGATAAACTCCACCCTTCCTTCGATTTTGAAGCTGCCATGAGAGCGCTTGTGCTGTTTCGCCAGCACCTACGATGAGCGTATTGATGGAGACGGGCTGCAATGGGTCTCGACGCTTCAATGCCTGACGCACCCGAAAGACGACACTAGCAAACATTCTCCAGCGATACCGCAATGTCGCAAAGCTCACAAACGACAGAAATCCACCTAACATGACTGTGCTCAATGGCAAGGGGCGAACCTCAGATTGCCATACATAATCCAACGCAAGCAATGGGATGGAAGCAAGAATCCACGCCTGGACAATCACAAGAGCATCCGGAGCACTGGCGAAGCGCCACAGGCGAGCGTAAATACCGGACAAATAATTCGCGAATAGGTGAACAACCACAATTCCGAGAATTGAAACACGCCAAGATTCAAACCAGTATTGAATGATTTCAGGCGCTATGCTGGATGGCTCTCCAGCAATACCCGCAAAGCGGAGCGGTAATGCAACCCGGTAGGCCAAAACTACCACCAAGGCATCTGCAGCGATAAACCATCCTGCTCGTCGCAGGAACCGAGCGGCATTCTTCAAAAAATCTAGGTTTGGGCTCATTTCAGATGGAAGGAAAGCAATCGGGAGGTCACCCGACTCCGGGCATTGCCTTCTAAATAGCGCCTCTCAAAAAGCGGGTTTCTCGGAGGATACCCTGCTCAAAAGAAAGCGGAGTATAGCATAGCTCGGTAGCGGCCTTTTCAAGGTCCTGTCCTTTGTCCTCATTAAGGCGTCGAATCTGTTCTGGTTCTAATTTAATCCCAAGCCGATTAAGGATATTGGCCCCGATCAGACCAAACTCAATCGGAGTGTGAATTTTTTGAACCCTACGATTTAGCACCCGACATACAGTATCCACCATGTCTGAAAACGCAAGAGCATCCAGGCCGGCTATATTATATTCCTGCCGGATTGCGCTTTTGGCCTCGATTGCCTGTACGACAGCCTGCGCCAAATCATCAACAAAAACCGGCTGTTGTAATGCCCGTCCTGATCCTACAATCGGAATGAGCGGCCACCGATCCAAGTACTTTATCAACCGCCAAATATTCCGATCACGAGGCGTGCCGTAGATCATCGTAGGTCTAATTACAGTGTAATCGAGATCGCTCTCATAAATACATCGTTCGGCCGCAACCCGAATTACTTTCGAAGTCGCGCCAACGCGCGTAAATACTGAAGTCGTACTAATGAATAACGCTCGCTGAATACCCGCTTCTTCGACAGCTTGAATGATTGAAGGGGCGTGCCCGAATCCCAATGATGCCAAATTAATGAAGATATCCGCTCCTCTCAAACCATCTATCATTGAAGCGGGAAAATCAAGATCGCCTCTGTATAGGCGGATGCCATCTTTCTCAAGTGTGTCTGTCTGGCTAGAACCACGAACGAGCACTGAAACGTTATACGAGGCTTTCACTAAATGGTGGGCGACATGTTCTCCCAAAAAGCCTGTTGCACCGGTGAGAAAGACCTGTGTCAATGGACCACTCTTTTGAGGAGTTCCAGGTATTGCCCTGCCAGCACAGAACGATTGTAAAAAGCTAAGACAAACTCGCGTCCAGCAAACCCCATACTCTCCCGGGCAGCGGCGTCTTTCTGCAGCCGGCAAATCGCAGCGACTAGTGCACCTACATCTTCAGGCTCCACTAACTTTGCGGCTCCCGAACTTTCAAGTATGGAACGCACTTCTCCGCGAACGGCGCCAATAATTGGTACTCCGCATGCCATAATCTCGAATATCTTCGAGGGAATGAAGGTATCGAACAAAGGCACATTGCGCAGTGGGACAATGCAAACATCACTTGCATTGTAATATTCAGCAATGCGCACGCTTGGTTGTGCCGGGAACATAATTACGTTGTCCAGCTGCAATTCGCTTGCCAATTTCAACAAATCTTTCTTTCTTGCCCCTTCACCAACCATGAGAAACTTAATGTCTTTCCTTTCGCGCAGTTGTTCAGCAGCATGAAGAATGGTTTCCAGACCTTGCGACAATCCGTGTGCGCCAACATAACTAACAACAAATTTATCCACCAGCCCGAGTTCGTCTCGCACCGAATTTTCTTTCGGGCCGGGCGTGAATTTGTCTACGGCAGCCCCATTGGTTATGGTGTAAACAATAGACGCCGGTACCCCTCGCTGGATTAATTTTCGACGAAATGACTCTGTCACAGTCACGACACACGCAGCACGACGGTATAAGAATAACTCCCAGAATTCCAGAATCCGGATCAGAAACGGATTGGTAAGAATTCCAAGATCAACGAACACTGCCGGCCACAGGTCACGCACTTCGAAAATGTACGGAATACGTTGAAGCCGACTGATGACATAAGCCGAAAATACCGAAAAGAATGTCGGTGAACTAACGATTAAAACATCCGTTGCTCCCATGCGAGGCATACCAAACACAAGAACGCTGAGCATGAAGCTGATATGACTGAGTGTTTTCTTGAAAATCCTCTCATTGGGTGTAGCAAATAGCCAATTCCGTAGAACTCTGATCCCATCCAATTGTTCTTCGACAAACCACTTGCCCCGATATTCTGCTGCGATCTCACCTATGGGGTGGTTTGGCATACCTGTAAGAATAGTCACGTTATGCCCTGATTCCGTCCAAACCCGCGACAGCTCGTACAGGCGTGCTGAGGGCGCGCCAGGTTCAGGGACAAAGTATTGGCAGAGGTATGTGATGTTCACTTAGAGTTCAGTTTTTGGAGCAGGTCAAGCTCAACCGACAATTCGCCATCATACGAATAATTCATCTGCCCCCAGTTCCCTTAAAAGCACTCTCACTGAATCAAACCGACTTTCCCAGGAATGTTGCCGCGCAACTTTCATTCGAGCTTTTATTCGCTCAGGCAGATCATCGGAGAGCGCAATCTCGATCGCGTCCAGGAACTCATCAGGTGTTGACGCTAATTCTGCAACATTTTCGAAGTCGACCAATTCCGGGAGCCTTGTCGCAACAACCGGCCGCCCAGCAGCAAGATATTCATAGAATTTAATGGGGCTGGCCTTGGTTGTGACATCGTGCTTGGCGAAGGGGATCCAGGCAACATCAAATCCCTGAAGATAAACAGGCACGTCATCATAAGGGCGCCCGCCGAGGAAATGCACATTGGGTAAACATTCCAGTTCCGAATCCACAGCTACAACCTGCGGACCGATAAATACAAATGACCATTGGGGGCATTCTCGTGCAATCCATTCAATGAGCTCATAGTCCAACCACTCAAAAATGCTTCCGATATATCCAATTACCGGATTAGGAATTCCCTTTAGATCTTCGGGGATGTGGGTATGTTCCAAGGCAGCGGCAGAGAAATGTTTGAAATCTGCGCCGTTGGAAATTGTCACAACCCGATCATGGAAATTGCGCTTGTCCTTCGCCAATGCCTCCGAAGTCGCAATGATAGCGTCACACACTTTCATCAGACGTTCTTCCAGCTCCGCATATGTGGTTGGAAAACCAGATACTGAGGAAAACTCATCCGAACAGTGGTAAATACAGACAGAAGGATTTAGAGATTCTATTATCGGTTCAGCATGAGCATGTCCAACTATAATGATCGGCTTCTGGGCACCAAACGACTTCATACCCGCACGCAAGAATGGACGAATGAAGTATTGATTAATTTTATTAATGACTAAACTGGAAGTTAATGCTGTTACACCATGAAAAAGAAGAGGATAGATGAAAGTATGTACCCAGAGATTCGGGTGAATTTCGCGCGGACCGGTTAACATCTGAAGCAAATACTTCAATGCCGCACGCGGTCGCCTCAAAAAAGCCAAGGGGTGTATCGGCGCTTCAATATAGAGCACCTTGACGTGTTCACTAAAACGAAGGGCCAGATGATGTTTGCTGAGTCGTGTAACTTCATTCCAACTGGGAGCGTACAAGAAGACGATAAGGGGTTGCGGAGATTCGGATTGCATACCACACCAATCAATAGTCGAGCCGTTTGAAACAATCCATCATAGTAATTTACAAAGTTGGTACAGGAACAATAAGCAGAATATTGGACGGACGGCGATAGGAGATTAGCTGCTGGAGTCTTCCAGAAGAGCATTCATTACACGCTCGACTTGTTGATGCCATGTGAATTTACCTAATACAACCTCGCGAGCAGCCTGCCCCAGCTGCCGACGCAGACTGGCATCGCCGATTAATCTCGTAATTGCGTCTGCTAAGGCTGTCGAGTCAGTCGGGGGCACCAGGAGAGCGGTATTCTCGTCTTCCAGTACATCTCCGATCTGACCTAGCCGACTCGCAACAATTGCTCGACCCATCGCCATATACTCAAACAACTTGGTCGGCGAACCGAAGAATGCCGTCCCATCTTCATTGGGCACATGCGGCGAAACTAGGATATCGCAAACCGCCAGATAGTCACGCGCGAACTCTTGGGGCACCATGCCTGTAAAGATCACATTGTCTGATGAGATATAGTCTCGGACATACCCTTCTACCTGCGGGCGCTGCTCTCCATCGCCAACGAAGAGAAAATACGCGTTTGGATAATTCGCCAGAACCATGGGGATCGCTTTTGCCAGAATCTCTGCACCATGCCAGCGTCCAAATGTACCGACAAATCCTACCACTATCCTGTCACTCAACAGAAGCTTGCTACGCTCAACCTTTCCCGATATATCTGGATTGTAATATTCAGCATCCACAGCGTTCGTGGTCACCAATATTTTCCTAGCAGGAATTCCTCGTTCAACTAATTCAGCGCATGATGAGTCAGACACAACAACGACAAGATCAGCGCCACGTAGATTCTCCAATTCCACCTGATCCACGAGGTTTACCCGGCTGAGGCTGCGAGACCAGTTCCGTCCCATCCAAGCGAAGGAACCATTATATTCGAGCACCAATGGAACTCCGAGTTCTTTACGCAATCCAAGGCCGGTGCGATTTATCATAGAATAGCGCTGATAGATCAGATCGGGTTTCCAGCCTGAACAAATTTGCATGCCTACCCGATTCAGGTTGTGATCAAACGCAAGCAAGCGCGCCACGTTGTGATTCCGAAACCAGGCCGGCTCAGGCACGATTGTCAAAGATATTCTTGTATCGTCGATCATTGACAGCGCACTAGTTGAGAGTAAACGCACATCCACGCTGCGTGCAGCAAACGCATTGAGAATACCAGCGACGTGGGCTACAGAACCACCCGCCTGTAAATGCCCCCAGTCGTCGGAACGCAAATATAGAATCCGATTAATCGCGCGCGGTCTTTTTACGAATTGCGAATATCTATCACTTCTAAAGTTTTTAAGACGGGCTCCACCGATTGCCAAAGGAGCCGATAAATACTCGGCAGCAAGGCGGGGCATATGCCATAAAACAGCTGATCCAATCCCGAAATGACTTACTCTTCCCGAGATATCTGCAAATCGAACTGGTGTGTTCCGCGTTGTGAGTCGTAAGACAAGCGCCGCCACAGCATACAAATCACGCCGCTTTAGGCGACTCACATCATCGACAAAGCATGTAATGAGCTGAGGATGCTGAGCACGCAGTGTGCGGATTTTGAGATGCAATGTGCTCAAATCAGCTCGGATAACCACTGCAGCGCTGCCAATTTCCGCCAGCCATTGGGCAGCCAAACTTTCCAGATCGCCTGGAATTGCAAGGCATACCTCTACCGGTCTGTCCATTGGAAGAATTAGCGGGCCGAAACCAAATTAGGGCAGAACGACACTATCGGCGTTTGAGGCAGAACATCCAGCCCGAAACTAAAATCATCGGGAGCACATCTCCAAGCCAACAGTTCAGTTTGTAAATTTGGGGGACAATTCGCGATACTTGCCGTAATACAAAATCGGCATAGGGGCCACAGATCAGGGTACGGCCACGCGAAGCTACTACTTGGATATCCGCTTGTTCAAACAAACCGTATAAAGCTCGTAAAGTGAAAAACTGGATATGTCCTGACTCAACATTTAGTGTTGTGCCGTTACCCTTATGCTCGGAAGGCTGCGATGATGAGCGAATAAATAATTTGCGCAGCCAACGTACTATTGGAGAACCGAGTTGATTTAGGCCGATTATTGAGAAGAGACGACACGCACGCTGCAGGATTTCGTAGGGCCCATAACCATTCGGCACGGTAACAATCACAGTTCCATCGGTGTGGAGCAAATCCCGGATTGTCATCAGATGTTCAGCGGGGTACGAGACATGTTCTATAACTTCCGAACAAATAACTCCATCAAATTCAGAATTCGCACGAACCATGTTCCCTATTGATTCGCATGTAAATGATAAATTTGGGTAGATATGTTTTTTCTGTGCTGCAGCGATTGATTGGCGATGAATATCCCAACCGGTAACTGTATATCCGGCAAGCGCCAGAGGCACTGCCATATAATCGCCAACCCCGCATCCATAATCAAGGATTGATAATTCTTTCGAATGCGCATTTCGGCTAAAGAGTTCGAGCCATTCAGAAACAGCTTCAACTCGCTTTACGTGACCGTAACTGTCTTCTTCAAATGTGAGTTCGTCCTCAATATCTTTCATTGAGCGTACGGATAATGAGTTCATGTAGATTCAATCACTTCAGAAACAAACATTCTGCCATCCCACATTATTGCACATGTAGCTTTCGTCACGTATTCTTGTCAAGGATAAGCAGAGAAGCCTTGTAATCCCTAATCGTCTTTATGTTCATACTCACGTTGATGTTCTATTCCAAGAATTGATAACAATCGATACCTCAGTTTCTCCGTGTCCGATGACTGAGATTCACGTCTGCCAGGCTCTCTATACTAAGCCACTATGATCCAAGGTTGCCTTTGATCACTCACAGCGAGCATCGACAGTAGCTTGCAAGTCGCGCTCTACAAGCGCAGTCAGCAGTCGGGGCATTCTCCGTAACTGCGTACCCACCAGCACATAGACCCATCAGACTTCAGTGACCTTCACTTTGACTAAAACGAAGCTGACTGCGGCTCAAGACGAGATCCCTGGTTGGGTAGAATGGAAGTGCTTATACAACCATTCAACCAGCCAGAGGGGGCCGTCCGATGAGCAGCAGCCAGCAGGTCTATCTTACCGTATCCCGTCGTCTCGCAGCGGTTATGCCGAACGAACGCAGCACGCGGCGGCGCAATCTGGCTCTGTTTGTCACGGCGTTGAATCTGGCCAGCTGTTGTGCGCTCACGCGGCTGGCCGATCATCTGTTGGTGGATTGCTACGAGGACAGCCGAGTCCAACGCCTGCGATGTTTCCTGATGAACAAGCGCGTCGACGTACGCACGGTCTATGGCCCGTTAATCAAGTCGCTCTTGCGCCAAATGGGTACCGCATGCATCGTGTTGATCCTCGACCGCACCCTTGTCGCGCCCGACAGGGTCGTGACGACGCTCGGCAACGATCTGAACATCTTGAGTGTGAGCATTGCGTATCGTGGACGCAGCTTGCCGCTGGCCTGGAAGGTCATGCGCAAACAGGGACAAATGCAGCGCTGTCATCTTGAAGCAGCCTTACGCTACGTCAAGCGCTGGGCACCGGACAGCCCCCATATCTGGGTGGTCGGCGACCGTGAATTCCAAGATGTGGCGTTCCAAGGCTTCATCGAGCACGAGCTGGGATGGCACTATGTGCAACGCATCACCAACAATCTCTGGCTCTATCCCGAGGGAGGCGAACCCTTCCAGCCCAAGCAGCTCGGCCTGCGACCCGGGCAGCGCCGCGTCTTCTCCAACGTGCACGTCACGCGTCAGCAGTCCGGTCCGGCGCACTTCCTCGCGTACTGGCGGCGCGGTGAAGATGAACCCTGGTATCTGCTCAGCGACCAACCCGTCGACCGTGCCACCATCCGCATTTACTCGCAGCGTTTCTGGGTCGAGCCGATGTATCGCGACTACAAATCCTACGGCTGGAACATCGAAACCAGCCGCATCCGGAACCCGCAACGATTCAATCGTTTGTTGCTCGGCATCACGCTCGCGTACATCTGGTTGCTGCAACTCGCCAGTCACGTCATCAAGCGCGGCTGGCACCGACTCGTCGACCGCACCGCGCGCCGCACGCTGAGCTACTTTCGTATCGGCTGGAACTGGCTGCTCCGCTGTATCAATCATGCTGAACCAGTCGTTTTACCCGATATACTCTATCCTTAGCCAATGTGAACGTCAGTGAACCCATCAGACCCAAAGTAATCATGGAAATCGAATTCAACAACTGGACACATGGTGTAGTGAAAACCAGCGTCCAGAGAAAGGGTCTCACGATGGCAAAACGACGCAAGTTCGCATCGGATTTCAAGGCGCAGGTGGTGCTCGAAGTGTTGAGCGGTGTAAAGACAACGGCGCAAGTGTGTCAGGAGCATAGGCTCAAGGTCTCACTGCTGTCACACCGGAAGCGCGAATTCATCGAGCGCGCACCAGAACTCTTTGCGGGCAACGCCGGTAATGGACAGTCGGAGGCCAAAGTTGCTAAGTTGGAGCGCATGGTTGGGCGGCTGACCATGGAGCTCGAAGTGGCACACTTGTCCCCCAGTCTTGCACAGTGCCGCCCCGGACCAGTACATCCGGGACTGAGTGGACACTGCATCGGTATCGACTGGACGAGGTGGCGGACAGTGCCAGGGGGGAAAGCCTCGCTGTACTTGAACTCCCCATCGCCCGCTTCCGTGCGCTGACAGACATCCCGACTCAGTTCATTTCACCACGTCAAGCCGTGGCTTGGCGATGCAGTCTGTCCGTCACAGAGTGAAGTGCGCACTTCACTTCGTGACCCAGTGCATTCATGACTGAGTGACTGTGCGGGACTGGGCGCCGCCACGGCCTATATCGGTTTGCTCACCGACCACGGCGTGCAGATCAGCAATGCCGAAGTCGGTGAGGCGACCCAGAACCCCTATGCGGAACGGGTCATCCGTACTATCAAAAAAGAGGAGGTGGAGCTGTCCGAATATAAAAATTTCACCGACGTTTACGCCCAGCTCGGGCACTTCACAGCGTCCAGTGGACGCCACTGGGTTGAGCAAGTATACCAGCACAAGCGCATTCATTTGGCGTTGGGCTATCTCACTCCAGCCGAATTCGAAGACATCTTGGTTCGGGAGCAGTTAGAACATCTGTCTTCACTTAATCCTGCTTGAAAAATGTCCATTCTCATGGGTCAACTACACTCTGGCACGAGGTCGACTCCGGAAGACTCACGCTATCAAGTCGATGGATCTGTTTCCCTGATGAAATGCGCTACACCCGTTGCTGCTAATGGTATTACAACTGGAAATTCTAATAAGAGCAGCCGACCATATTCCCCGCACTGCCATTAGCGAGCAAAATGCCGCAAGCAATAATAGGCAGCATCCAAATCCATCGACGAAGCACTTGCGGTGGGTCTGCGCGCCACCAACCATATCCGGCGACCAACCACGTCAGCCCGAACGAAAACAACACAGCCAACCAGCCGTTCGCACTGCGAAACATTGCCAGCGAATCCCACAAGAATGTCAGGCTGAACGGGTGAGTAATAGGCGGGAGCAATCGGCCGCTGACGATGAAAATTGCCGGAGCGGGGTCAAGCATCGCCGTCGTAATATCTAGGATGAACATGCGTACGGCAATTGCAGGCAACAGCGCTAGGCCCAGACGCAATTTGTCGCGCATGAAAGCCGGCGTGAGTAGCACGGCAGGTAGGCAAAGCAAGGTTAACTCGTTGGCAAGCGCGCCAAGCACGCCTGCCACCAGAAGCAGAACCGGGCGTCGCCAGAAAATGGCACTCAGGGCCAGCATCAGAAAGAAGTAGAGCGCCGTGTCGGTCATGGGCAAACCAGCGCCTCGAACAATTGATCGATTACTTAGGAATAGAACAATACCTGTCAGGCTTGCCCAGAATGAAAGCTTCAGGCTGCGTTGGAAGGCATAGAGCGTCAGACATGTTCCTAATAAGAACGCCCAGTTCACTACTCCGAACTTGATGCCAACTTGATGCGCGTCAGTAACCTGGCGATCAGAGGAAAAGAATCCTGAGGGCAAATCAGGCACCGCGCGCGCCAACCATGGCACAAATGGTCGATATCCACGGTGCCCCATGACTGGCTCCCCATAGTACAGAGCAACATAATCGGAGGTGTCTGAATATCCCCGAGCTGGAGTCAGCACAGGATCGTAAGTTTGAATATTGGCGTACACAATTGACGACACAAGTCCAGCACAGACTACTAATACAACCCCCCATTCATGGATGTAGCGTCGCCTCAATAGAATTCTCCACATCGGATTTCAGACAGACATCGCCTCTGAGACTCTAGCTGCAATCGACCTGCTTAGAATCCGAGCGTATCACCCGACAACACAGCTAACCTAAAAATATTGGTATCATCGTTGAGGCTTCGGCCTATAGGGAATATAAAGATCAAAAACTACACCTCATAATCGATACAAAAGTAATGAGCAAAGTCCAAAAACGCCCGAGACCGCCGCTGATAATACCAAGAGGTGTTTAGATGTACAATTCATGTGTCTTCCTGTTGAGAGGGTGATACGTACGTTGGACTTTTCATTTCACGCAATAACCTTTGGAACCACGCTCGCACCTCGACCGCGTTGTGGTTCTTAACCGCCACCGCGCGCGCGCGCAGTGCCAGTCTCTTTCGCAACGATTCATCCGACATCAGTTGGCACAGAGCTTCTCGTAGCGCCGTCGTACTTTGCTCGCTGACCACAAGGCCCCATTGTTCGGATGCTGCGTATTCCACTGGCGGCAAACCTGGCGGTCCATATACCAGCACTGGCACAGATGAAATTAAATAGGCCGCAGTCTTTGCTGGCAGCGAATAGCGCATCACGCGCTGGCTTTCTCGGTCGAAGTTAACAGGCAACACAAGCGCATCGGCAGAGGCGAGCACTTGTGCAACTTCCGGACTGGGCGGACTGACCGTCACTTTGACGCCAACCATATTGGCAATCCGCCGCTCTAAATCAGCTACGTACAAAACCGGAGTATAAATGTGGAGAGTGATCGGCACCGACTTATTATGCAGACAAGACACCGCTTGCGCGATTTCCACGAGACTTTCGCGTTGACCATGGGGATGTATGGAACCTATGTAGACAACACGAAACGCCCCAGCAGCCACCCAATTCGACTTTGCATGCTTAGACCATTGCTCTATATCGACGGGCGCATTAAACGTTAGAAATCGCTTTCCATAACGCTTCTCGTAGTCACGGCTCATCGCGTCGCTTATACCAAAGCAGAGCCTGGCGCGCTGAAAGGCATTTTCGTATTCTCGCAGAAAGGCATAGCGGAATATGGGTGCGAACAAGCCGTGGCGATAGCGACTCTCAGGCCAATTGTCATAGGTGTGCACGACCGTCGGCAATTCATAGCTCTCGGCGATCAGGCGCGTCAGCCGCAAAAAGATGAGATCGCCCAATGAGCTGTATATTAGGTCCGGTTTAAATTTTTCGATCCAGGTACACAATTCGCTTGTGAGTTGCACACTGGAATGAAGTGCCTCGCCCCCCAGTACCGCAAGTACTGCTCTGTATGCGCGCGCTAGCCACCCAGCGACATAGCCCGTTTGAGGCGTAGTTATCGGTTGTGACTTCGCCATGGATAGACCTTTACGGGTCTTTCGCTCTTTCAGGGCTCGATGGAATTCAAATCCCAGGGACAGCGGGAACACCCAGTCTACTTCGCGACGAGTGAGCCTATAGAATTTGCTGCATACACTAGTATCCGACTCAACCTCATCGTAATGGATATTGGCGATCCGCTCTGTAGGCCAGCCTGTAAACATGGTGGTCAACGCAATCCCACCGCCGGTGTATAAATTGAACGTGCTGCTTGTTACGATTAGGATGCGAGGAAAATCAGTCTCGGATGTAGCCAAAGTCTATGCCAACGTGGCGCGCGGCTCTAGGTCACATACTGACTCATAAAGCTCAATGATGCTCCTAACCTCTAGTGCCTGTGTGTACCTGGAAAGGACGACCTCACGAGCGTGCCCTCCGAGCCGGACACGCAACGCGTCGTCGGCAAAAAGGGCACGCACCCCCTCCGTGAGATCATCATCATCTGCATACTTGGCCAGATATCCAGTCTGCATATGTCGCACAATGTCAATCACGCCGCCCGTGTCAAAAGCAACCACCGCAGTGCCGCATGCCATACTCTCGAGAACAACATTGGGGAAGTTTTCTGCCAGCGCAGGATAAAGCAGTACATCCGCCGCCGAATAGACGACGGCCATGAGCCGGTCACTTTGAGTGAATCCTACTCGCCGAACACAATATCGGGAATCGTCTGGCCAATCTTCGGCGCCCTCCCCCATGACCAGCAGTACCAGGTCCGCATCCCATTGAGCTGCGAGACGTTCCATTACAATGGGCACGAATTCGCCGCCTTTGCGCGTCCCGGCGCGCGCGACATGGGCGGTAAATAAAACTATTTTTGCCTTTGCTGACAGACCCAGCGCTTCGCGCGCAGAATTCTTTGGGATAGGGTGAAACACTTCCGTATCAACCCCATTCGGAATCATATGGCGTGGGAAGTGCTGCAGTAGCGGGCTTTCGGCCACCAATCGATCCATCCACGTATTGGTCGTGACCAAAGTCAACCGCGACCGTTCATACATCCGCCGTTTCATGCGCCACAACAAACGTGTCGTATCCCAGGGCAGCGCCGGATAGTCTTCGAGCAGTGGGCAACTGCCGCAGCCTGTTTGCCAGCGGTCGCATTCATAAGAATAGGAACAATGGCCGGTAAGAGGCCACATATCGGAAAGGCGCCAGACCACCGGGCGCAGGCGGCTGAGCGCCGGCAATGCCCGATACGAAAAGTATCCGCCGTGGATATTATAAAGCTGGACAACATCTGCTTCTTGGAACCAGGGATGATTGCGTAAGGAAAAGGAGGATGGATAGTAAAGGTATTGCAGACCGCCACGATCAACAAGTTCACGGCCCGCAGCGTCGAGCACGCGCAACCACGCGTTCCCCCGGTGAACGTGATCTACATTCGGATCGTCCGAGGCTTTCGAACGGACAAGCATACGAGAGCGCCACCCTTGCTGATGCAGGCCCGCGTGAATCTTGTACGCAGATCGGGCCGCTCCGCCCAAACGGTCGGCGTTTGAAATATGTAATACACTGGGTTGCGCTCCGCTCATTGCATCCGACGGCTACTGTCCAGCAAGAACAGCTATGTCCCTGCGGAGGAAGTCGGCCACTAGCTCCGCCGTCACGCGGTGTCCAGCCTCGTTCCAGTGGAAATTGCATTCGTGGTAGAGAGACATCGGGTCTACAACATACTCTGGATACAGTTGCTGCAGATTTAAAAATGGAATCTGCTGCTCGGTCAGAAAACCACCAATGACATCGTAGTAGTAGTTCGGATCAAATCCGTCTGGCGCCGCTTCGCCTGTCACGGTCTCGAAACTCGACTCCTGGATACGGAACACATCCGCGTCTGGGATACCCACCACGACAAATTGCGCTCCAGTGGCGCTAACTGACTCTGCCAGAATCTGAAGCGAGTACAAGGTTATCTCCCAGGCCTCGTTCCAGTACTTGTTCTGGGGCGGGGCAAGCGCTAAAAGATGCATCCATGGCGTTGAGATTTCGGTCCCCTCGGCCGCGGGGAAGAATATTGGGCCTTCGGATGAAATCGTCTGCACTCCACTAGTCGATTGCGTGCGGAACAGAACGATCGCGTCACGGATGTGCCTTCCAAACAAGTAAATTCGAACGTGACGGCCGAGCCAAGTCTTAAGAGCCAAAATCCCCGTAGGTCCTGAATACTGATCGGTAGGGGTCACAAACTCCCATTCTCCGTCAACTTTTACGTAGTCGGGGTAGTTGTCACCGCCGGGAAGGACAGCACCCGGCTTTGCCCCTCGCCATGCCCGCAGCTGGTAATGGTCGTCCGACACATCATTGGCATACATGAAATAAATGACGATGTCGGGCTCAAATTGATACGCGAATTTGTCATAGGTCTGGAAAGCCTGGATGGTGCCATGACCACTCTCGCCGAAGTTGAGAAATTCTACACTAGGGAATTCGTCTTCGAGCACCCGATTAATGACATGGTTATTGCCGACTTCAAACGCTCGCATAAATGAATCCCCCAGCAACGCTACGCGCGGGCCCGATTTTTCGATAACACGCTCGCGGTCGCGCATGCCAAAGCTATTTGTCTCAATTCCCTGTACATCGAAACAAGTACTCGTCCATCTAATTAATTGATTAGGCTGCAGATAGAATCCGCGCCACGGATCATAAACGCGCACATACTTCGGCGGCAGTGCGTCCGGAAACTCACTACCGTAATCGAATACTCGGAGGCCAATTTCGATCACAACAAGTGTTAGTATTACAGCAACCCCACTCAACAGCAGCCGGCCTACACTAGCATTACGCAGTGAGAGTAGCGTTTGCATTGTGGGACTTTCGTCTGTCAAGATAGGATCAAGTTGCGGTCGCTGCGGACTTCCGGCCGATATAGATCAAGTGCGGGGATTGAGGATGATCGCCACGCAGTCGCCGATAGCCACTGTAAAGCTTCTGATAAAGGCGGCCAAATACTGTGGCCTGCGGCTTGAAATATACCGGACGGCACACCACTTCCTGGAATCCGGCCTCCTGCATCCAACCTGATAGAGCGGCAGCAGTCACTGAACGCATGTGCTGCCAGCGATGGAAGGTCGCGCCGCACTCTGGACAATGCAGAATATTAGCTTTTAGGTCTTCGACGTGGGGCGTAGTAGCCACCACGTATCCGCCAGGACGCAATATGCGATATGCCTCCTGCAGAGTTGGCACGAGTTGTTCGTCAAAGAGATGCTCGACAACTTCTACAAGGAGTATGACGTCCTCGGTTTCTTCGAACAGTGATGTGGGAACGTCTTGAGCCAGAATGACCCCATCAAAGAGCGGCTCACCCCCAATATAGGTCTCCGTTGCTTTTGCCGAATCCTCCGAAAATTCCAGCCCCCGGCATGCCACACCTTGATCAATCAAGTACCTAAGCATATGTCCGCGCCCACAGCCGAAATCAAGTACGTGACGTGTCCTCAGTGACACAAAATGCTCGACAAACTGCAGAATGGAAGAACCTGAGTGAAGGCTGAAGTATGCTTCGTCAAATGCTGGGTTTGTCGAATAATATCGCCAGAGATTCAGGACGTGCCATGGCGTCCATTGAATCTCATGTGGCTGATAATTCTCTAAGATATGATCTGCATTCATCCGATAATATAGTTACCTATCCATCATTGTCATTACGGTTGGCGAGCATTACCGACAATACCGTTTCCACCGGGACGGACATCTACATTTATTAACCCTGCTTGTTCAAACCATAATTGCACCACATTAATCGATTGTGGTTGATCATACTGGGCAGAAAATGCGTCGAATGTATCCAGGACTGTCCACTCGATTTGCAGTTTGCGGTCAATGGGCAAATTGGACTTATTCCAGCATGGTATTGGTATCGACAGATAGTTCCCGACTAAGGGGATCTTTGTCAAAAAATTGTCGGCCGGCATCCAGAAAGGCAAATACCATTGAAATAATTGCATCAACATTTTAGGAGGTACGCGTAATGTAAGATTCCTATACCAATATTTGGATCGCAATTTACTAATACCTGTCTCGCGTTTATAAATATCGATCGCGATCTCACCTCCCGGACGCAAATAGCGAACGAGTTCGAGAAACGCTTCTCGTGGACGAGGTGTGTGTTGAAGGACACCAAAACAAAAGATAAAATCAAATGAAGCTAACATAAAAGGCATTGCCTAAATATCTGCCTGGCACAGGTTCAGGCCGGTATGCCCCCGATGAGTCAGCCAAGCGGCGTCAACAGACCTACTGTAGTCAAATGACCAGACATCCGCACCTGTCGAGAGCAGTATTTCGGTAAAACGACCCGCACCACATCCCGCCTCAAGAACACGTGCACCTGATAGATCTTCGGGAGTCCAGTTAGTGCCTTGAAAAAAGCGATCCAGGCTCAGTGTGGAGCCATTCACGCTATCCAATTGAACAAGCCTGAACTTATTCCACTGGTAACCGAAACTCTCAACATAATCGGTGCTCTCGACAAAGCGTGGCAGGCCATTCAGAATCGGATATTTGATACCGTTTGAAGCATCTTGAAGTGTGCCTTCTACCACTTCTCCCCTGTCATCCTCTCTTGATAACAATAGATTAAGTGGCGCACCTGTCTGAGGAGCACGATAAGCGGACATAGATTCCCGTTTCATAAAACTTCTCGCTCCAGAATATACCAATCCGTTGCTGCTTCCGGATATAAATTGCGCGCTACTATAGAAACATCAACACTGACCACGCCTAGCCCATCCTATCAGCACGCCCTGCAAGATGATCATCAACATAGCAAACGTGAACATCCGGCAACAAAAACCCTATCTCACCAGGCGTTCCGGTGCCATCAAGAAATACCGAAAACCTATCAATCCGATGATGCTGCACATTAAGGCGCTGCAATGACGCGTTCAGCCCTGTCACTTGTATCGCTAATGGGGAAGTCCGGTTCCGGATAATCCTCCCGGCCCGACCAGATTCAAGTTGCGAGGGATTGGATATCCCGAGCGTCTTCCCAATCATAAGGCGTACCGAGGTTGACTTGTACTCCAACGCTGGCTTTCTCGTCACGCCCGTATTCGAGTGAGATGCCTTCCAGTGGCAGGGGTCGTGACACATATGTGCCATAACCGAAGCGGACGCCAATTTGCGTTCGTGAGCGGAAAGCAATGGCTGTTCATGAATCGGTGCGAGCCTGCTGAGATACTCAGTACGCGAATCCGAATCAACCGTGAATCCACGATACTCATAGTGACCTATCCCAGCCGTCAGAACAGGCACTCCGAAACTCACGGCTTCAATTCCCACAGTACCCCACACGGTCAGGCAATAATCCATGATCTGAAACAATGAATATGTGCTGATATCGGTGGACGCGTCAAGCATTACGACATGAGACGGCAAGTCGCCAATGTGCTCACGAATTGCGACTACTTCCGACGGTTCACCGGGTACACCATCGCGCCGATTCTTTACAATATTTTCCGGGTGAATCTTCACGATCCAGTTGGCCTTCTCGTTCGCGCACGCAGCACGCACTGTTTCAAGAAACCATTCCTCGTAACCAATGAACAAGTCTTCCCCCCCAGAAGAACGTACCATCCCAAAAGATGTGCGCGAATATCACTGCTGTCTTCTCATTCCGGACAAGTCGCAGTCGTCGGTAAATTTCGTCTCCATCTACCAGACGCGTGCCGAAAGGGTGCACACTTCCGAATACCACTCACCACTGCGATAGGATTCAATGAGCTCCCCTTGGAAGCATTGACGGTATGCTACCATCTATTCCACCGTACGATACTCAGCCCGGGTCTTATCCGAATGCGAAGTTTGAAATCTTTGTCCCCGCTGCTCCAAGTCCTGGCGCAGCGGGGACACGTCGTATATCTCACCGTTGAAGACGAACCATAGCGAATCCTCCTCATTGCTCATGTGCTGGTGTCCCCCTGCGACTTCAAGAATACTGAGTCGGCGCATGACCACCATAATTCAATTGTCAGGATCGCGACACTCGCCGCTATCGTCAGCCCCGCGATGCTGCTGGATTTGAATTAGCTGATTGAGCAAGCGGGATTCAATGCAGCCGGCGAATCCGACGATTCCACACATCAATTCACCTTGGCCTGGGTGTGAGCACGATCAGCGTGGCTGTCAGAGATGTGTCCTGGGGTTAAGAAGTCCTCTGTATTCGCTCGAATCCACACCGCAACCGATTGAACATCGGAGGCATCGTTCCATTCTTCGGGCGTGTCAAGATGGACACGCGTCTGCACGCTCGCCCGATCATCGCGTACATATTCCAGCGAGACGGATTCTAACGGCAAGGGGCGGGCCACGAATGTCCCGTATGCAAAGCGTTCGGCCAATTCCCGCTGATTTTTCGCAAGAGGTGGAACATCATGGATATTTGCAACTTTCACAAGATATTCTTCTTTGGTGTCCGAATCGAAAGTAAAGCCGCGTCGATCAAAGCGACCAGTCCCGGCCGTGAGGACGGATATCCCAAAGCTAGCCGCTTCGATTCCAACGGTGCCGCGCACAGTCAAGCAGTAGTCCACAACTTTAAGAAGCGAATAAGTGCTAATGTCTGTATCGGCATCGAGCAGGACAACGTGCGGCGGCAAATTCCCGATGTGGTCGCGGATGGCTGCAATTTCAGACGGCTCAGCATGCACCCCGTCGCGCTGATTCTTCACAGTGTTTCCAGGATGAACTTTCAGGATCCAATTTACGTTAGCGTTTGCACCGGCAGCTCGCAAGGTTTCAACGAACCAATCCTGATAGCTGTCAAATAAGTCGGTGCCCCAGAAAAAAGTTGCGTCCCAAAAAATGTGTGCGAATACGACCGCAGTTTTCTTGCCCGGATCGAGGCCTAGCCTGTGTTGTATCTCGCTTTGGTCCACGAACTGTGCAGCGAACTGGGTGCCCACTTCACTGTACCACTCACCACTGTTATAAGCGCCAAAGAGTTCGGTGTGCAGGCATTGCCGGTGTGCTTCCGTCCATTCCGCCGCGCAGAGCGCAGCCCACGTTTCATCTGACAGGGAAGAATGATGGATGTTCCTGTTCGCCAGGCGGTAACGCTTCAACATGAGCGTATTGTTCTTGTGGGCTGAATTCCAGGTAATGGTGTCGACGCCCGCGGCATGACAGGCATCAAACATTTCTCCACGCGGGCTGTAACCGATATCAATAGACAAGGCCAATTGGGGCTGCAGCGCGGCAACAATCGCCTCAGCGGCTATTGCAGAGCGGGCTGCTGCGCTCAGATAAACTTCTAAATAGCGTCGAATCTCTGGAGACTTGATATTCAACTCACCCAATCGAAAATAGCGCAGGACCGTCGATGCTGCATACTTGCCTACCCGAATCTGATTTAGCTGCAGCGCAAGCAGATCTGCAGATGTGTGCACTTTGTCTAGCGCAGAATGTGCCCACCTGCTCGCATCTGGGTATCCGTAATCATCCCAGAATTGAATGTTGCTGATGCCGGCTGCTTTGTAGTATTGCACGAGGTCGGGATCGTAATCCATTACCACGCACGGCACATAGCCGGCTGCTTCGAACGCCTTGATCAAAGCTAATTCGACCCGCACCACATCGACCATCCCAAGGCTAACCACCAAAACCTTGCCGTGTACTGCACCCGGTCTGTAAAGATGATGCCGAAATAGCTGCATATATTGCCTACGGAAGAGTTCAAATTCCCGTCGTTTTATCGCCGCCCGCCTGCGTTCGGCAGGATTGCGGGCTAGATGCAACCAATGGCGAGTCCGTCTCACAGCGGGTAACAGACCCATCAGTCTTAGGGCTGATTTTGCGCGCCTAGTTTTCATATCACGAGGAAAATCAGGCTGAGTCAGACTCACTAAACGGCTCAAAGGCCAAAATCACATCTACCAATTCCCTGCTCTCATCCACGACTGGCAACAGCGTGATGAGTTCGCGCTCCACAATTGCTCTTTGCTCTCGAGGCTCGCGACTCGTCGTGACTATACAGTTTAAGTTCATGATGGTCTCGACCGGAGCGATAGGCAGCACGTCGTGCAAGAGCGCTCGCCGGATATCGCCGTCGCTGACGGTGCCTACCACTTTGCGACCGTCGAGGACGACAACAACCCGATGTTTGTTGCGCGTGATTCTTTCCATTGCAGTTCGAATGTCATCGGTTACAACTACCACTAAATCTTCGTGGACATTCATTGCGAGTACAGCCCTCAATACGCGAGTTGCTTCTTCAATAGCCTTTCATCGATCGGGGTCTCTTGCAAAATATCCACAATCCGCTTGGCCACCTTGCCGTCGCCGAAATAAGGCTTGAATGATTGAGCCTGCAGGGCTTTGCGGAAGCCGGGCTGCAAGGCATCTTCGAGCGCAGCCTGGATGGCAGCGCTTTCGGCGGGAACGTCGATGACGTTCTCGCCACGATAGCGGTTGCGTTGCCGCGTCCCGACATTCACAACCGGAAGATTGAAAAGCGGGGCTTCGATCAACCCGCTGCTGGAGTTTCCTACCATGGCGCTCGCCATTTTCATCAGCCCGATGTACATCCGGCGGGGTACCGTGCGTTCCACACGCATGAAGGGTTGTAGATTGCGCTCGATGACGCTCCGCACTTCCTCACTGCCGGCATCATTATTTGGAAACACGATCATCGTCTGGTAGCCCAACCGGCACACTGCCGCTAGGGTTTCGCGTACCTGCTGTGCCGAATCTTCGAATTCTTCAGTCACCGAGTGCTGGACGAAAAGTATCAGCGGCTCAGTCCCACTTAGATTGTAGGTGCGCTTCACTTCCTCTTCCGAGGCGTAATCGCCATTCACGAATTCGTCCAATTGCGGGGCGCCGGTGAGATGAATGCGAAACTCCTCTTCACCAGTCTTACGCAGCCGCTCCGCGGCATCTTCATTCGCCGCAAAATGGATATGCGCATAGCGGGCAATGGCGTGACGCGTCATTCCATCCACATTGCCTGAGAGTTCGCCGGCCTGAATGTGGGCGACAGGAATGCTCATGTGTGCAGCAGCAATCGCCGCCATCAGCTGCTCGCCGCGATCGCCAGCCAGCAAGACGATATCGGGTTGTAAGCGCACGAGCGCGTCGCTCACGCCCAGCAAGAAAACCCCCAGCGATTTCGCCATGGATGCTGGAGTGTATCCATCCAGCGCCATATAAATCTTGTCCGACACTTGCACGCCGTCTTTTTCGAGTTCTCCCAGACTGTAGCCAAAATCGGACAGCAAATGCAGATTGGTGGCGATCAGGTCATATTCCATATCGCTGCATGCGTTGATTGCGTGAATAATCGGGCGAAGGTAGCCATACTCGCCGCGCGATCCTGTTACAATCGCAATCCATCTCATACTGATACCTGCGGCATTCATTTAGAAGTCATGGTGCGTGAGACTCACCGCCCACATCTTCCCAAGACAGTAGCGCGTCGGCCGGAATGTCTCGCACGGCGGTACGGTCGTAGAACGCTTCTAGGTAGCGGGCTGGAACGCCTCGCCCAGGACGCTTTACGCCCACCAACTCCACCGTCAGAACGGTACCGATTGCGATGGCCCGCAAGCTGACAACAGAGTGATGAGCCCAATCGCGCACTACCTGCTCATCCGGATACACCCGTTTTTCTGTGCCAAATGCAGCCTCCAATTTTTGAATAGCGTCGACCATGGTTGCGAATCCCGGTGGCTCCAGCGACACATGAAAATCCGGACCCCTCAAACTGCGATCCAGGATGAAGTGTTTCTCGATTATTCGCGCGCCTTTGGCAACGGCCCCCAGCACCGTCCAGATTTCTGCCCTATGGTCGGAATGCCCGACGAGCACAATGTAGCGTTCACGTAATATCGGAATAAGCCCCAGATTGATTTCCTCATAGCGTGGCGGGTAAGCTGAGGTGCAGTGTGTGAGAGCGAAGGTAGCTCCTTCCTGTTGGAGGGCAGCGACAGTCGCATCTATTTCGTCCATTGTCGCCATACCGGTTGACACAATCATGGTCTTACCCAGGCCGGCGATATATCGAATCATGGGCAGATTCGTCATCTCACCTGATCCAATCTTAAAGGCTGGCACGCCGATTTCATGTAACATGTCGGCGGCCAGCACACTAAAGGGCGTTCACAAGTATAGGATACCAACCTCAGCACAGTAACCCATCAGTTCAGCCTGAGCGTCAATGCCAAGGTTGTAGTTCCTCAACACTTCGTCCATGCTGCCGCCCCAGAACTGAATACTGCCAGCGATCATTTCCTCGGGCACATGTAGCTGGAACTTGACCACGTCGGCGCCGGCCATGTGCGCCGCGTCGACATTCCTCCTTGCGGCATCCAGATTGCCCAGATGTTCACAGGCTGCCCCGGCTACTTAAGGCAGCGCCTCGCCAATCGTAACCCCACCGAGCGCTATTTGTTGATTCATTTAGGTTCGCCCATCAATATCGGCTTGAAGACTGGGGTCCGGCTGAAGCCAGGTTGAAGCCGGACCCCAGTCTTCAAGCCGATCCAGATCGGTGCTGTATTCCGGAGCACCGACGTCGCCAAGCACTGTCTCACCCCAGATTGTTGGCGGGTTCGGCTGGAGTCACAAACTCCCATTCTCCATCGACGCTTATATAATCGGGATAGTTGTCAGCTCCGGGCAGGACCTCACCTGGTTGCGCCCCTCGCCATGCCCGCAGCAGATAGTGATTATCGGAGAGGTCGTTGACGAACATGATATAGATAACGAGGTCAGGTTCAAACTGATATGCGATCTTATCATAGGTCTGAAACGCTTGGATGGTGCCATGACCGCTTTCGCCGAAGTTGAGAAACTCCACGCCAGGGAACTTGGTTTCGAGCACCCTATTAATGACAGATTCATTACCAACCTCAAACGCCCGCATGAATGAATCCCCTAGCAGCGCTACACGCGGGCCTGATTTCTCGAGGACACGCTCGCGGTCGCGCATGCCAAAACTGTTGACCTCGATACCCTGCATGTCGAAACAAGTGCTCGACCAGTGAACGGTTTGATTGGGCTGCAAGTGGAATCCACGCCAAGGATCATAGACGCGCACGTAGCGTGGTGGCCGCGCGTCCGGAAACTCGCTTCCATAGTCCACTATTCGCAGGGTTAATTCGACCGCCAGCAGTGCCAGTAGTAACCTGGCGCCGCTGAGCAGGAGCTTACGGAGACGCAGGTGGCTCGACTCCTCTCGATTTAAGGACGGAGAAAGGACCCAGCGCCATGGGATCGAGTCCTGGACAAAACCCTGATTGGCGCACATGGGGTTGCAGATCGCATCAGAGATATTGTCGAATGTTGTGGATCGACGGACATCAGGCGGCGACTTCCACCATCGCTCGTTCGAGCACTGACGGTTCGACCTGGTAGTAATGCAAGACTTGCTCCCCGACCCTGAATTCGACCCCGGCGCGCACGAATGCGACCTGGTGCGGCGCATTTACCTTTCGCCAACGTTCATCGGCCGCGAGCGCCAGCTTGACGCCCTTCGTTTTCCAGGTCCGGGCTTTCACCGTTGCGAACGAGGCTTCGATCGGGTTGGTGGTGCGTAGAGGCAGCCAATGCTCCGCTGGAAAGTCGAATAACGTCAGCAGTGTCTCCCGGTCCTTCAGCAGACATTCCGTCGTCTTCGGATATCGGGATCCGTACTCTTCCACGAAGTTTTCGATCTCTTCTTCAACACTATCACGATCCGGCGCGCGCATGAGCTCTTGCAGCATCGCCTTCGCGCGCGGCTGCAATCTCCTGGGTAACTCGTCGAGCACATTCGCTTTTTCCCTGGCACCGTCCGCCACCTGGTCCAGTCGACCACCGCGTCCAGCCGCCGCGGCTGGGGACTGGGGGACAAGTGTGTGCACCCAGCAACGTTGCTCGCGCGTCTCGGGATACACGTCCTGCAACGAGCCCGCAAGCCCATAGCGCCGTCCCCCACGGCGAGGGCGGGCGCGGGAGGCATTCCTCGGCGGCGCAAATCACGCAGCAGCCCCGCCCACGACTCCTGCGATTCGTGATAACCGTCTTCCAATGCGATGATTTCCTTCGTACCGTCACTCGCACACCCACACTTGCCCCGGGGCAGTGCCGGGGTCATGACCAGGCACGCCAGACGATCTTCCTCGAGCCGCACCCCCATGAAGCGACGAACTCTGCGTGTATCGCGCATGTCTCCAACGCATTTGGCCCGAGTCGCAACACTCGCTGGTCGCGCGGTATCCTCAAATTCCTCAGTTACTCGGGTGCGGCACGAACAACACCAACGGCACGTTGGCGTTTAAGTCGTACGTGCGCATCACTTCGTCCGCCGGCGTGTATTCACCGTTCACGAATTCGTCCAATTGTGGGGCGCCTGTGAGATGGATCCTGAAGTCCTCCTTCCCCGTCTTACGGAGTCCCAGCGCAGCGTCTTCATTCGCCGCGAAATGAATGTGCGCGTAGCGGGCAATCGCACGGCGCGTCCTGCAATCGACATTGCCCGAGAGTTCGCCGGCCTGAATGTGGGCGACTAGAATGCCCATGTGTGCGGCCGCGATGGCCGCCATCAGTTGCTCGCCGCGATCCCCGGCCAGCAGCACAATATCAGGCTGCAGCCGCATGACCGCATCGCTCACGCTTAACATGATGATGCCCAACGATTTGCCATGGACGCGGACGTATATCCGTCCAGCGCTATATAACCAATGGTGCTAGTTCAGAGAGAAAACTGAGCGATACTCATCCGGTAAGGGTCGGCTTTGAGGTTCGGATCGAGATGGCGTGATAAATCGAGCAGGACATTGAACATGACCGACACATAAGCCAGTCGAGCGGTTATGTAGTCGGCGACCCGATGGTGCAGACGCTTGAGGCCACAGTCCACCGTGACCATGGACAAAGCCGTTTCGACATACATACATTCATTCCAAGTGCCTTTCGCACAAAGCTTCAGATTGGCCGGATAACCGTCAGCACTGCGAAAGCCAAAATCGGCAAAGACGATGGTTTGGTCGATGAAAGGTTCGGCCACATGATGAAAATGCTTGTCATGGGTATTTAGCGTGTTCCAGTCCCAATTGATACCGATGCAGTGTGCACGGCACTGTGCGACATGGCCATGGTCGTCCAGCAACCAGCACAGCTTGACCCCGATGCTCCAGCGCCCTTTATCCCGGCCTTTCTTGCCGATTTGGTGCTGGCTGCGGCCTTCCCGAATGGGAAAGAGTAGTTCGATTGGGTAGGTGTCAATCACTGTGAACAAACTGGGCTCGGCGAGTAGTAGATCGCACCAGGATTGGTGCGCCTTGAGCAAGCGCTGCAAGCGCGTCCGCTCTGGCAAGCCGGCGAAGAGCGCGTCATAATCACGTTTCCCAGTCTAGTCGACTGGACTAGGCAGCCAGCGATAGAATGCACGAAAGTAGCCGCCCTTGAGCGCAAACAAGATACCAATAGTGACCAATTCACTGGGGTACAGTTTGGCCTGTGGATGCTTGCGTATCTCCGGCAAGTTGTCGTCCACTTCGCAGAAAATCGATATCACGACCCTGGCGGGCGCGACAAGGGTGATAATATCCTCGGTAGTCATGAGCTCGCTCCCCTAAGGTTGTTTTGTCGCAACCCATAGTTTGAGCGATGCTCATGACTTTTTCAACTAGCAGTTTGTCGGAGAGCAACCTGAGATAGCGAAATCGGTGATAATCTACGGGCATGGCTAGAAAATTCAAGAAACCCAATTACGAAGTGATGCTCAAACAGACAATCAGTCTGGAAGAAGCCCTGCCATCCAATCATTTGGCACGATTTGTGGTGGATGTTATCGCCCAGTTGGATTTGGGTATGATCTATGCACAATATGCACCGACGGGTGGTCAACCTATTGCGCCAGAGATCCTGTTGGGATTGCTCTTCTATGGTTATGCCAACGGGGTGTTCAGTTCTCGTAAGATTGAGAAAGCCACCTATGAGAGTATCCCATTCCGCTATATTGCCAGTGGGCTGCATCCTGACCACGACACAATTGCCAACTTTCGCAAAACCTTTCTGGCTGAGATCCAAGAGTTATTTGTGCAGATCTTGCTCCTGGCCCAAGTTGCTGAGGTGCTGAAGTTGGGTAATATCAGTCTGGATGGTAGCAAGGTGCATGCTGATGCATCCAAGAGCAAAGCGGTCAGTTACAAGCGTCTGATAAAACTAGAGACCCAACTGCGCCAGGAAGTGAACAAACTCTTCGAACTCGGTGAGCAAGCTGATCAGGGTGATCTCCAGTTGCCGGAAGGGCTCGTCATTGAAGACGAAATTGCCATTCGCAAGAAACGTTTGGCAAATCTGGCAGAAGCCAAAGCCGTCTTAGAAGCCCGTGCGCAGGAACGATATGCAGCCGAGAGGGCTGAATACGAAGCCAAACAGCGTGAGCGGGAAGAAAAGTCTCGCAAAACTGGGCATAAACCCCGAGGTCGCAAACCGAAACCACCGCAGCCGGGACCACGGGACAAAGATCAGTACAACTTCACTGATCCGGACTCTCGCATCATGAAAAACAGCACCAATAATGGCTTCGACCAGCATTACAACGTTCAAGTTGCTGTGGAGCAGGAGAGCCTCTTGATTGTGGCGCCTTCACTTTCGAACCATCCGAATGACAAAAAAGAAGCTGAGCCAACCCTGGATGCCATCTCTCCAAAAGTAGGCAAACCAAAGGCTGCCGCTTTGGATTATGGATATTTCAGCAAAGCGAACATCGCAGCACTTGAGAAGCTTGGCATTGATCCTTACATTGCTACCGGTCGCGAACCTCACCACAAAAGCTGGCGTACCTTCTTTGAACAAATGCCTGCTCCGCCACCGGAAGATGCCAGTCCGAAAGTCAAGATGGCTTACAAACTACAAACCGAAATCGGCAAAGCCAGCTACCGTTTACGCAAATGCACAGTGGAACCCGTCATTGGTATCATCAAGGAAGTCCTGGGCTTCCGCCAGTTTTCTCTGCGCGGCCTGCTGGCAGCAGCCGGGGAATGGTGTCTGGTCTGCCTAGCGTTCAACCTCAAACGCATGCACACCCTCTACCAAGCAAAGGGTGTGCTTTAGCCGGGGCTGCTTTGGCGCGCCTGCTACTCGCTGAGAGAAGGTGGTTTGCCCTCCATGAAATGCACACTGTTTTACGCTTGTTTTGTCGCAATCAACTGCTCATTTTGCCCTGTAGGGCTATTCATGTTGTAAAAGTACTTGTCTCTCCGACAAACTGCTAGCACCAATGGTTATATAGATCTTGTCTGTTACCTGCACACCGTCCCTTTCCAGCTCCCCGAGACTGTATCCGAAATCAGACAGCAAATACAGATTCGTGGCGATCAGGTCATACTGCATGTCGCTGCAAGCGTCGACCTCGCGGATTACGGGACGAATGTAACCATACCCGCCGCGCGCACCCGTTACAATCGTAACTCGTCGCATGCTGAATGGAGCACCTGCGGTCAGCAGCTCAGACCGCGCGGGCCTCCGCGCCCACATCTTCCCAGGACAACAACGCGTCAGCCGGAATATCGCGCACGGCCGTGCGCCCCAGGAACGCGTCCAGATAGCGCGCTGGAACGCCCCGCCCCGGGCGCTTCACGCCGATCAACTCCGCCGTTAAGACCGTGCCGGGTGCGATGGCGCGCAGGCTGACAACGGAGTGATGCGCCCAATCGCGCACGGTCTGCTCGTCCGGATATACCTGTTTGTCGTCTCCGAGGGCAGCCTCAAGTTTGCGGATGGCATCGACCATCGAAGCAAATTCCGGCGGCTCCAGCGACACATGATAATCCGGGCCCCTGCGGCCGCGATCTAGGGTAAAGTGTTTCTCGATGAGCCGCGCGCCCTTGGCGACGGCGCCGAGAGCCGTCCAGATCTCGGCGGTATGGTCGGAGTGACCCACAAGCACGTCAAAGCGCTCACGCAAAACGGGAATAAACCCCAGATTGACTTCCTCATAGCGGGGTGGGTAGGCCGAGGTGCAGTGCGTGAGCGCGAATTCAGCACCTTCCTGCCGCAGGGCCTCGACCGTCATCTCGATTTCGTCGAGCGTTGCCATGCCGGTCGAGACAATCATCGGTTTACCCAAACCTGCCACGTGGCGCAGCATGGGCAGATTCGTCATCTCGCCCGAGCCGATCTTATACGCCGGTGCATCAATCTCGCTCAACAAGTCCGCCGCGCGCACACTGAACGGCGTGCACAGATACTGAATGCCTACCGGGTCACAGTAGTGCATCAACTCGGCCTGGGCGTCGATGCCGAGATTGAAATCCCGCAGCACATCGTCCATGCTGCCGCCCCAAAACTGGATGCTATCCGCGATCATCTCCTCGGGCACGTGCAGCTGGAACTTGACCACGTCTGCCCCGGCCGTGTGGGCGGCGTCAACCATCTCCTTCGCAGCTTGTAGGCTGCCCAAGTGCTCACAGGCTGCTTCAGCAACAATCACCGCCGGCAGCGCCTCGCCGATCACAATCCTGCCGAAGGAAATTTGCTTCATCATGCAGACCCGCCTTCCAGGATCAGCCGCAACTGGGCTTCGGCTGGCACCCAGTCTCCGTGCCGGTCCAGATCGACGCTGTACTCCGCGTCCACGACGTAACCGAGAACTCTCTCGCCCCAGAGAGTTGGCGAATCTTGCAACAAGAGCTCTACCTTGCAGGCAAAGATGAGACCGTTGAAAGCATAGTAGCGCGGCAGTTCCTGCCGGCGATGAATCATTTCGCGCGGGTGTGTGCCGTCAGCGCCGACCACAACACCGTCCCGCTGCAATTGCAGTGCCTTGGGCGGTACATAGTGGTGCGGTATTTCGGAAACACTCGCCACGGTGTCTGCGCCGCTATTGATCAAGAGGGCTGCGGCCTCACGAATGTGCTGCGTCCGCCGACCCGGGGATGTCGGCTCCAGTACAAGCACGTGTCCAGGAACCCAACCGTCATTTCCATGCATCCAGTCAAGCGCATGGCGGATGACCGGCCCCGTGGGCACTTCATCGCCGGCCAACTCATGCGGACGAAGGAACGGGATTTCCACATCCAGACTTCGGCAGATGGCTGCAATTTCCTCATCGTCAGTTGAGACGACGATTCTATCGGCGACCTGGCTTTTCTGCGCAGCCAGAACTGTCCATGCCAGCAACGGTTTTCCCAGGAACGCACGCACGTTCTTGCGTGGTATGCCTTTCGACCCACCCCGGGCCGGGATGACTGCGAGAATACCACTCATCTGATCTGCGCCAACCTGACACTCCGCCAGCGCCCACTTCCAGGGCCAGCCGCAACCGCGGTCGGTACCGGCCGGGCGCTAGGAGTGAGACTGCGCCGCGTGCGCGACTTCCTCAATGATTTCCCAATCATGCTGTACGAACACATGACCCTTGTCAGGAGGCAGTATCCAGCGATGCCCGCTTTCACCTCCGTCCACCACGCTGAAGGTACCGGCGTGCTCGATTTCGTCAGCGAAGCCGTACTCATCCTTGAGCATGACCGACATGCCGTATGGACCGGGCACCAGCGGCAATTTTTCAATCGAACAAATAACCGTTCCGTGGCCGGGGGCGGAGCGAAATTCGCGATACAGCGTGCTACAGGTAAACAGATTCCTCCCACGCGAATCCGTGACCGTGACAATCACGTGCAGTTTTTGGATACGCTCACGCGAAGTCTGGCAGGCGTACTTGATCACGATCTCGGCATCGCACCCAACCCGCGGAACTTCATCAACACTGCCCTTCGCCCGAGCGAATAGTGCAGCCAGTCGCACCCCCCCGTGTCCCCTGCGATCCGACCTGTCGGCGAGCGAGATGGGACGTCCATCATTCGCATCGAAGGCTCGGGCCAGATATGCGCGGATTACGTCGTCTGGCTCTCCCCGCCTATTGAGTTTCCCCCGTTCGATCAGCATCACGTCCGTACACAGGTCCCGAATGGCGGCCATGTTGTGACTTACAAATAGGACCGTACGCCCACTTCCAGCGACATCCCTCATTTTGCCCAGACATTTGCTCTGAAACTCCGCGTCGCCCACGGCAAGCACTTCATCCACGACAAGAATCTCTGGCTCGAGATGCGCCGCCACGGAAAAGGCCAAACGGACATGCATACCGCTCGAGTAACGCTTGACCGGCGTATCGATGAACTTATCCACGCCGGCGAAATCCACGATTTCGTCAAATCTGTGATCGATTTCCCGGCGCCGCATCCCAAGGATCGCTCCGTTGAGATAGACATTCTCCCGACCGGTTAATTCAGGATGAAACCCGGTTCCGACTTCTATCAATGATCCTATGCGCCCGCGAATCTCAATCCGGCCCTCAGTCGGATCGGTGATACGCGCGAGGAGCTTGAGCAAAGTTGTCTTGCCTGCCCCATTTGGCCCGATAATTCCTACGACTTCGCCCTGCCGTATCTGGAAGGATATATCCTTGAGGGCCCAGACGAACCCAGCATGAGGATTCCGACCATTTTCGGCATCTGCGATTGGATCCGGGGCCAAAGTCCCTGACCATCCACGAAAGGGAAACATGGCGACACGAGCGACCAACTCGCGTAGGGTCTGGTATTGCTCTACAGTCCCAATGCGGTACTGCTTGCCAAGTCCCGCAACCTTGATTGCAACCTCGGGACTCATGCCACACCAACAGATATCATCCGACGAGTATCTTGCACAAGCGCCTCAATCTCATCAACGATCCGCGCGCCAGCGACGCTCGGGTGAAAACTCTGTTCGTAAGTCTTCCGCGCATTCGCCCCCAATCGCTGGCGCAGAGCCGGATCGCGCACAGCTTGTACAACAGCATCAGCAAGCCCCTGACCAGATGATGCCAATAGCGCGTTATGGTCATGCGTTAGCTCTGGGATATTGAGCGCCTCATTATTGTGCGCTACAAGACAACAGCCAAAGGACATCCCCGTAACGATTCGCAGCCGCAGGCCAAGCTTGATAGGTGTCGGAACCAACAGCACATCGGCGGACAAGAATTCAGGATCCGCTGGCTCGACACGTCCTCGGAGGATCACAGAAGAACGGGGCAAAAGTTCCGCTAACTCGCTCGGCGGCTCGCCCTCTCCCACCACGTGGACTTCAAAGCCATCCGGACCGAGCTCTCGTTCCAATCTGGGGAGGATCTCCTTCGCAAATAGCCGCAGCATGGCACTGGTGGATGTAGCTCCAAGATTACTAACCGCAGTAACAATCTTTGGTTTCCTACGGGCCGGGGCCGAGTTGCGCATAGCCTGCCACTGAGAACCACAGGCGTCCACGATTGGACTTTGAAAGTAGCGGGCATCCAGTACACCGTGCTGTCGGAGCCAAGCTGCATCGTAGGCTCCAAATGATCCCTTGATTTCGCAGTCATTCAAGAGTTCAGCCATGGCCTTGGTATGAGCCCGAAGCCCTGCTAATGTTGACAGGGTCCAAGCGACGTATGAACGTGAAAGAGTCGGTGGGTTTTGTAACCATCTCCGGAGATTTGACCAATGCCAGAGGTCACCCGTCACGGCCAGGCGAGGCGTCCCACGCAAACCATGTGTGGCCGCAATTGCCACGTAATGATACGGAAATACAGCGTCGAACTTATTTCCACCGAGAATGGTGCCCATTTGCCGGGCTAATGCCACCGCCGGATGCAAAGTCCCCAATGACGGTTTGACTGTGGATCCGAATCCGTTCCGCCAATTAGCCGGCAAATCCGGTGAACCGTACCCGCGCACCCGCAACTGGAGCATTTCGGCGCCCAGGCTGGTCACCATTCGGCGGCGTTCTGAAGTGTTAAACGGATCATTCGGTTCAACCAGCGTGACGACCAATACTGCATGACCTCTATCGAGCATAGTACTGACAATCGCCCAACAAGTCATAGGTCCACCATTGCTGCTGGGTTGGGGAAGACCATGGGTTACCAAAGCGAATTTCATCCTCTAGATTTCCTTATCTCCAGATTCCTTTGGTGACACCGCTGCACATCTTCCTGCCCACCCCACTAGCCGACGTACTCCGTCCTCAAGTGAAATCTGCGGTTGCCATCCCAAACGGCTGCTTGCTTTTGCAATATCAGCGACGATGTAACGCTGATCACCCAATCGCGCAGGGCAAGTGGCGACAGGATAGCTGTGCCGCGATTTCCCGTTAGCCTTAAGGACCAACGCGGCCAATTCGTTGATCGAGCAATGTTGACCACGGCCCAAGTTGAATACCTCGTCATAGGTCGCAGAATTGTCCAGGGCGGCAATCCATGCAGACACAATGTCATCGATGTACACAAAATCACGCGCTTGATTCCCATCCCCATGGATCTCAATCGGTTCCCCGCGCATAATATTTCCGACGAAGTAGGCGATAACGCCCTGATACGGATTGGTTAGTTTTTGGCGCTCGCCGTAGAGTGTAAACATTCGAAACGAGGTAACTTGAAACGGACTCTGCAAATCTGATCGCAGCGCTGTCGCGTGAACGAAGCACTCGGCCGCGTATTTTGAAATCCCATAGTATGAAATTGGCCTACAATGCTCGGTTTCAGGCGTTGGGCTGACAGTTGGATTACCATATACCGTCATCGAGCTAGCATAGATGAGGCGGGGGACATGAGACTTGAGACACTCGAGTACAACATTAACCGTTCCCTGCAAATTCACACGCATGTCATCCTTGGGGTCATGGAAGGATTTGATCGTTGAGGCCTGACCGGCTATGTGAAAGACCGCATCCAGCGGTGCCGCGAAGGCTTTTTGTACGTCCGCTGTATTGGCGACATCACCCAGAATGAACTCGGCGAGACTGGAAACGTTCTCCTTGGAGCCAGTGGAGAGATTGTCGAGGACAACGACCTCATTTCCCAAATCGATAAGTCGCGACACCATATGACTCCCGATGAAGCCGGCCCCACCGGTAACTAGGATTCGGCGCATATCGTCAGTTTTCGGCAACGATCAAACCACATCTGCAAAGCCTCTTTCTGTTCGGCGAAAATAGTAGAGTCCACCCACCAGGAGAATAGCGACGACGGCCCCTGACACAAACAGCAACGACCAAGAGGGAGTGGTCGTCCCCAGGAGTGCCCAGCGAAATCCATCCACGACACCGGCCATAGGGTTAAGACCGTAGAGCGCCTGCCACTGTTCGGGTACTAAACTACTGGGATAAGCGATCGGCGTCGCGAAGAGCCAGAATTGGGTTAGGAATGGCAGCGTATAACGAACATCGCGATAGATTACATTGAGTGCAGACAACCACAGCCCCACCCCCAACGCCAGAGCTAGCGCCAAAATCAGAAACAGCGGCAGCGTTAGGATTGCCAGGGTCGGCGCGATACCGTAATACAGCATCATACCGAGCAAAACAACAAACGCAATTCCGAAGTCCACCAGTCCGCCCGCCACTGCCGCGATTGGAATCACCAGACGCGGGAAATAGACTTTGGTGATTAGGTTCTGACTTCCAACCAGACTATTTCCAGATTGCGTGAGTGCGTTTGCAAAAAATTGCCACGGCAATAGCGCTGTATACGCAAAAACCGGGTAAGGGACGCCATCCGACGGAATGCCAGCCAGACGCCCGAAAAACAAGCTAAAGACGACCATCGTCATAAAGGGCTGGATAATCGCCCAAGCCGCCCCTAAAGCAGTCTGCTTGTAGCGCACTTTGACGTCGCGCCAAATCAGGAAATAGAGTAGTTCGCGGTATTCCCATAATTCGCCAAGTCGCAAAGAGACCCAACCCCTCGACGGCTCGATAGTGAGAGTGGGCAGGTCACCCGGCGGTTCATTTCGCTGGGCGTGCTCGACGAAAGTCACCTGGCAACCAATTCCGGTGCGTTCACGACCACCCTTTGCGTTGCGTACCACTCGATCGTCTGCCGCAAACCCTGCTCAAATCTAGTACTCGCTGTGAAACCAAAACGATCGGCAGCGCGTTTTGTATCGAGTTGGCGTCGCGGCTGTCCATTGGGCTTGGTCGTATCCCAGACGATGCGGCCCATGAAACCAGTCAGCTTCGCGATCAGAATCGCCAAATCGTGGATAGTGATTTCGCGCCCGCTACCCAGATTCACTGGCCCGCCGTCGTTATATCGTTCAGCTGCGAGCAGGATGCCCTCTGCAGCGTCCTCCACATATAAGAATTCGCGCGTCGGTGTCCCGTCACCCCACAAAACAATCTCCCGCGTACCACATTCGCGCGCTTCAACGCATTTTCGTATCAACGCCGGAATCACGTGTGACGAAACCGGGTTAAAATTATCTCCCGGCCCGTACAAATTAACCGGCAGCAGAAAGATGGAATTGAAATCATACTGCTGCCGGTACGCTTCGCTTTGCACAAGCAGCATCTTTTTTGCCAACCCATACGGGGCATTTGTTTCCTCCGGGTAGCCGTCCCAGAGATCTTCCTCCCGAAAGGGCACCGGGGTGAATTTGGGATAGGCACATACAGTTCCAATCGCGACAAACTTCTGCACCCCGGACTTCCAGGCATAGTGCATGAGCTGCGCACCCATCATCAAGTTATCGTAGAAGAATTCGGCTGGTCGCTCGCGGTTTGCTCCGATCCCTCCAACCACGGCCGCCAGATGAATCACCATATCAGGGCGAGCATCCAAATACAAGCGGGTCACATCCGCCTCGCGACGTAAGTCGTAGTCACGACTGCGGGGCACGAAAATCGATTCGGAACCGCGCTCGCGCAGCCCCTGTACAACATACTTGCCAAGGAATCCCGCTCCGCCTGTAACACAAACGCGCTTGTCGTGCCAATAACTCACGTTAATTTCTCCAGGTTCAGCCGCAGCCCTTCAATCCGAATGGTGGGGCCCTCGCCACAGGTCTCAGAATCGAGCCCATGCTCCAGACAGGTCAGTTGAACTATTTCTGCCAGATCTCCGTCGCCTGCGATCTGCACACAGTCATAGCCCGCCTGCCGAACCTCGCTCAATATCTCGTGCGCCTGTTGCCGTATCAACCGGTAGACCACCATCGAATTTTGCAGGAACGAGACGGTCAAGCGGCTACGGAGGGCAATTCCACTGGGCGTGATAATGTAGCGGAGTCTGCGGCGCTGCAGCTGGCTGACCTTGACGTAGCCTTTGAGCACGAGGCGCTTAATATGCCAGTTGACGGTTCCAACAGCAACGCCAAGTTCCCCAGCGAGTGTGGCTTGCGTAGTCTCAGGGTTGCGTTCGATCTCTTCGAGTATTCGAAATTCGCGCACAGCACGCGTCGACTCACCCATGGCTTCCATTCCAATATTCATGATTTGAATTATACAGTACTGCTCATCCGCGTCAATCCTCTTGACAGGCCGCTGCCGACCTCATACACTGCCGCAGTGATCAGCCCTGGTCTTCAGCGCTTTCGCCAGCGACATCTCCGCCCTGCAATTGCTCTGCTCCTCCTCTTGATCGTCCAGCTATCGCTCGGTGTTGCGCGCATCGATATCGTGCCGCTGGGCTTCAATGTGGATGAGCTATGGCATTTCAGCGGGGCAAAAAACGTGGCCGCAGCGTGTATGCGCCAATTCTTTGGGATGTCTTGGACGCTTTATGACGAGCCAAACGCCTTCCTTACGCCGGAAGACTGGCCGCTGGTTGACCCAGCTAATCCAAACGCCGCGCCTTGTGTAGCACTTGGCCGCCACTATTACGCGACCAGTATTGGCTATTATTTACTCGCCGGAGCACCGTTGGCGGCATTCAATGAAGTGTCTCCGAGAGCCGCACTCAACCTCGGGCGAATGATCTCGCTAATTCTAGGCCTTCTCGCCACTACACTGACGTTTAGCGCTGCCCGAGAATTATTCCCCCACCCAATTAGTACATCGATCGGCGCGGCTATTATCGTCGGGTTGAATCAGCACCTCAACGACATTATGACCGGACTCAACACGGATGCCGCGGGGGCGTGCTCCGTCACCTTGCTGTACTGGACATTGGCCCGGATCGATCGCCGTGGCATCACCGGGCGACGACTGCTTATATGCGTCTTTGCTCTTGGTACCTGTCTTGTCTCGAAGACGTCGGCCTGGGTTGGACTGCCGATTGCGATCTTCTGGCTGAGCGTTCGCATGCCAAAGCGTGCACGCCGGGCGATGTTGATTGGCGGCGGAGCCATTATAGGTCTCGGTATCCTTGCCCTCCGCCCAAATTACTGGATCGCTGCCGCGCATTGGTTCGTTCAAGACGACATTTCGGGGCAGGCTGTGCTACCCGTCTTCTACGTTCAGAATGACGCCTTTATCGGCAATGCAGCATTCTATCTTCCACTTCACGATCGGTTTAAAGCATACGTTCAATACCTGCCCGAGTCTCGACTGCGGGAATTGCGCGGACGGACTGTAACAATAGGAGGGTGGGTACGGGCACCGGCATCTGTGGCCTTCGAATTCCCCGCTATCGAGACGAATTCAAAGGCAATCAGCCAGCCAACTACCGGCACCGGCGCGTGGCAATATCGTGCGTTGACGACAGTTATTGCGGCCGACACCGCGCACCTGGCTTTTACTTTACATGGTCCTCCGAGCGGTGAACTTTATTACGACGGCTTGTTCATGGTAGCCGGCGAACATGACACGAATTTTCCACCGACCTTCGATACACCTGTTGGCTCACGTGTCAGTTGGACCTCCGGCGACGACTACGAAAATGTGCTGCTTAATCCGTCCGCTGAACAATACTGGCCGTCATTCCAATTTACCCGGATCATCCCGGAGAACCTAACAACCGATTTTCTTTGGTCTATTCTGTCTTGGCGGCGAACCTGGCGAGCCTGGCTACAACTCCCCGGTTGGTTCTTCACCATGTACTGGTCCGGATTTGGCGGAGCCAATCCGGGCTTGAGCCGGCTACAACTCCTGCCGCTCGCAGGGCTGAGCATACTGGCAACCGCCGGGTTGATCACGGTGCTGTCCGGCTTGAAGTTGCGCAGCCCTGCAAATCGCCTGACAAAAAATGAGCACAAGCGCGTTTGGCTACTACTATTGACCGGAGCACTCGTGTGGCTGATTGCGGTCGTGAGGTCCGATATATACCCACAGCGAGCAACGATGTTAGTATTCGCGGGCGCCCGACATGCCCTGCCGGCAACATTCCCCACAGCCACGCTTCTCATGCTGGGGCTATTGCGCTGTGTTCCGCAGCCTTGGCAGCGCTGGGTAGTAGGCGGTCTGGCATTGCTACTCTTTGGCACTGCTCTGTACATCCTCATTGGCGTCCAAATTCCGTTTATCCATTGTCCTTTCGACCCCCGGACTTTGTGCCTTGAGGCGATCCGATAAACAGACAACGGCGTTAAACGTGACTTCGGACGGTAGCAAGCACATGGGACCCAATTGCGTAAGTATGCGCGTAGTTTGCAGCGGGCCGCATGCCTACCACTGTCGGCTGGGAATGCTAGCCACTGCCATTCCGTTTACTCACAATCGTGAGACCTGTTTCCCACCATTTTCAGAAGGAGATTTTCGATGATGAAAGTCATTATTCTGACCGGCTCGGAACTCAGACACACTTTCTTTCGGAAATATATTGCCTTATCTGATAGCATTGAAGTCATCACTTCGTATTGCGAGGGCCTAGAAAAAAGTATCCAGGCCTTAGTGGCTGGCCAGGGCGATAACACACTTAGGACCAGGCATCTTAAGATGCGGGAGCAGTCGGAGAAAGACTTCTTTGGGCTGTTTGCGGATTGCGTTACCGACGCATCTAAGCCAGTTTTTTTGCCTAAAGGTGAAATCAACTCGCCTCCCCACACCGAAGCGATACTCCAATCCGCACCCGATCTACTTATCGCTTATGGTTGCTCGATCATCAAAGAGCCTTTACTGAGTTCGTTCGATGGTCGTTTTCTAAATGTTCACCTTGGTTTATCCCCTTATTACCGGGGCAGTGGTACAAATTATTGGCCGCTGGTCAATACCGAACCCGAATATGTCGGGGCGACGTTTATGTATATCGATGCGGGCATTGACACGGGCGAGATTATCCATCAGATACGGGCACGCGTTTCACCCGGAGACTCTCCGTCGCAGATAGGCAATCGATTAATTGCGGATATGGCGCGAGTCTACAGAGTTCTTATTGATTACTTCGACGCTCTTAAACGGATGCCATCTTTACCGCTAGTGGATGCAGGAAGAGTATATAGAAACAAGGACTTCTCAGAGGAATCAGTTTCAAGTCTTTATGCAAATTTTGCAGGCGATCTCGTTGAGAAATATCTGGCCGAAGAACGAGCGCGGTGCGATAGAGTGCCGCTGATCCGCAACCCCGTGATTGAGGCTGCCATGCGACTGTCATGAAGGCGATCATGTATCACTATGTGAGGCCAACCGATCCCGAGTTGCCCTATTTTCGATATCTGCACCTGGAAGATTTCATTCTTCAGTTAGATTACTTTGCAGAGCAGTATGGTTATCTGTCGCAATCAGAATTCTTGCAATCGCTCGAATCAGGCGAACCTCGATCGGGCTTGCTACTGACATTCGATGACGCGCTGAGCGACCATTTTCACTATGTCTGGCCCTGTTTGCAAGCCAGAGGCCTTTGGGGAATCTTCTATATTCCGACCGGCATCTTTCGCACCAGAAAGCTGCTCGATGTGCATCGAATCCACATTTTGCTTGGAAAATATGGTGGGAAAGAAATTCTCGCCGCGCTCATGCGAGTAATCTCTGAAGATATGCTATCGCATGCACATATCGAAGAATTCCGGACCATGACTTACCCCTTGCAGCAGAACGACGACTACACGAACATTGTTAAACGGACACTGAATTATCTGATTAGCTATGAGCACCGCGAGGCAGTTTTAGACCAGTTGATGTTCAGATTCTTTCCAGAAGAGATCAAACTGGCCAGCCAGTTTTACATGAAAATGGAGGAGATTCGACAGTTGCAAGCAGGCGGAATGATTATTGGTAGCCACACCGTTAATCATCCAGTGTTGAGCAAGTTGTCAGAAGACGAGCAGGAGAAGGAAATAGTCGATTCCTTCGCATTTCTTGAACAGCTATCCGGCAAATCCACTCTCCGAACGTTCTGCTATCCCTACGGAGATTCTTTTTCATTCACTGCGACAACTGTACGGCTCCTCGAGGAAAGTCACTGTGCGCTCGCATTTAAAGTCGAGCCGCGAGACATCGCGAGCCAGGATCTCCAACTCGGAATACAGGCTTTGCCGCGTTATGACTGTAATCTATTCCCGTATGGCTCTGTCCGAGGCATTTGAGGTGATTCGCCAGGCAAATCCTTTTCCTATTTCCTATGTTGGAGCACTGGACGCTACCTTCGCCCGAAGAGCCCTAAACCTAAGCGCGCCAGCTCGTTGATGCTCTTCGTT
Organism: Anaerolineales bacterium; assembly: GCA_965248775.1. Lineage (GTDB taxonomy): Bacteria > Chloroflexota > Anaerolineae > Anaerolineales > JBHHUI01 > JBHHUI01. The sequence continues at coordinate 4,464,373 of OZ252150.1, read as the reverse complement.
ATTCTGGATTTGGCACCTGCCTCATCACCCATCTTTGTCCCCTCCTCTTCGGGGCTTCCAGTGTAATCAGATTATGGGCTATTCTTGAAATTCTCGACAACTGCGCAGTGTGATATTCACGCATTCCACTCCCGATATACCTGGATTGATAAGCTTTGTTCCTGAAAAAAGTTCGTCCGTCTTTATTGGCCTGGCTTGCAGGCATCGCCCTGCTGCTCTTCATATCGTTCGCCGCTGCGTATTCCGCACCAAATTTACGGGAGTGCTTCTGCCGGAATATCGATCCAGATTTTTTCCTTTCGATTGCAGCACTCCGTTGGCTGGATAATCTCCCAACGTTCATGATCATTGACCCTGGCTATACACATATCCAGCTGCTGGGATGGTTTTACTTTGGCGCGACCAAAATTGGCGTCCTGGAGGCGGCATCCTTTGCAAATTTAGCAGAGTCTGCGGATCCATTAATACAGCTCACTCAATATGTCCGGGTCGGCTGGCGATTCAATGCATTCCTAATTTCGTTGATAGCCTTCACAATGTTCGCGTTCGCCAAACATCTAACCGGGTCGAATATTGTCGCATTTGGCGCAGCAGTGCTGGTCATCGCTTCGCGTTCATCTGTTACTTTTCTCACCAGCTTCAGACCGGAACCCGTCAGCGCTTTGCTTGGAATCGCGTCCTTACTATTTGCCTTCAAGGCCTTACACGCAACGACATTGCGGGCTTTCACCATATGGGGAATTCTTAGCAGCATCCTCCTTATGGGAGGTGTGCTGGCCAAACTCAATGTTTACCCAATGCTACTTGTTGTGCCGACAGCTTCTTTGCTTAAGTTAGATACTCCTATGGATGAACTGACTGCTCAAGAATCGCGCAGCGCATTGGGACGCTCTGTACTTATGAACGCTTGGCTCGCTCCCTTTTCGCTCTTGTTGATGAAAGATTATTTAGCGTCCTTCAGCTCCGCGCGGATTTCGATTATCTTCGTGACTCTATTATTGGCGTATCTGTTTGGCGTCGCGCTTGTACGAGTTCGTTTACAAAATAAATTAATTCGACTAGGCAGCAGCGTACAGCGGGCAGTTTATCAGGCAGCCCTTTGTGTAACCGGTTTTATCTTCGGATTTCAAATTACATTTGGACTTAGCCTGATTCATCCGAAACCGAATCTATTTGTATTGGCTATCTTCCTGGCTTCTCTAACAGGTTCGATTCTGACCGCTCTCGTCACAATAGATACTCGAGCAATTAGAGCGTGGCGACGTGGTTTGCGGAGCGCCAAGCTCTACTGGCTTATCGTAGGCATCGTCTTAATTATGGCTACACTTCTTGTCAGTTACAGCGATGTCTTTGCTAATCTGCCGCAGCGGATTCGGGCGCAGGTTAGCGGCGCCCAACCCCTCGGGGACCTTTCTTATGCTATCTATCTGGCGGCAAATCTCGATCACGGAATGCAATTCGTGGGCGCTGGCCTTGATATAGAGCCGTTAGAGATCGCCGCCACTGTGCTTGGTATCGTGTCAAGATACTATCTACGTTTGCGCTTGCCGGAATTGATATTGATCTCGCTGACCATGGTCGTTCTCTTGGCGATCGGCGATCACAGAAAAATCCCAACTCTTGGCTTTATCATACTGACTGGTGTGGGCCTACATTTAGTCTCTACAATACGCAGCTTGCAGCCTCTTGGGTATTACGTCATTTACGATGATTTGTATACAGTCCTGGCCGTCGCCATGTGTATTCGCATGATTGCCGATGCGTTAAGGAACCGCCTAGCAGCACGATTTCGCTGGAGGAATCGGTCTGCCTACGCAATCGGGGGGATGCTTGTCATCTTCGCGCTCCTTGCGTCCGTAGTTCGAACGAGATTGGTCTCAGCGCAGGAATTGCAATGCAATATGGCGTGTTCTGTGGTCGATATCGATGTTGGGAATTACCTCCGTGCCGACGGGCCCTATTGGTGTGGCACTGGACCTTGTGCTGGTCATCCCTAGGGCCCTTTCACCAGAATAAAGTTGCGGACACAACCTTACCGATCTGCCCGTTCGCCCACCAAACGCCACTCTTCATATGTGTTCAACACCCGCACGCCTCAGAGCGGCCTGTCAATTAGACATCATTCTGACGATGCGCTCCGCTGCTAGTCGATAAGAATAAAGACTACCTTGCTCTACGCCTGCGGCCGCAACTGTTGTGTAGCGTTCGCAGTCAGACAACAAGGTGCCGATTCGCTCGCTCCATTCTTCAGGATTGAATGGGTCCGCATACAGCGCACCATCGCCGCAAACTTCCCGTGCATAGGGTCGATCGGCTGCAACGATCGGTATACCTGCAGTCAAAGCGTCTACCAGGGGCAAACCGAAAGATTCGATCAGAGACGGGAAGCATAAGACTGAACATTTTTTCATCCAGGCCTGCACCTCAGGCGGTGTAAGAAATCCAGTCCAAATGATCGCATCTCCTATCCCCAACTCTTCTATGATAATGTCGAATTTAGCTACCTGCGCCTGGTATAGCTTTTCAGGAATTTGTAAGGCCTTCTGCGCGCGGATGTTGCGATCAAGCGTAAGGGCCAGGCGCACCTCGGGATGAAGTTTACAAACAAGTGCAGTTGCTCGTAACATGACCTCCAGATTTTTATGTGGCGCAGGATGAATAACGCACAGAAGCAAAGGATGCGAAGCGATCTTGTTCTTGATTTTCTGTTCCTCGCCGGGAGGTAAATTTTCAGTTGGAGAGCTTCCAGGCGGAATAGTTACAATCTGCAGCGCATCCAGTTTCACTCGCTCATAAAGCATGTCGGCCAGCGCTTTCGTCTGCACAATTACACGCTTTGAACGCTGCATCGATTTACGTATAAGCCACCAATGGAACGACATTCTCAGGCGCGTCCACGAGTTCGACTTTGGATACAGTTCCGGCGCCAACCAGAGTGCGTTGTGGAAGTAAATGAATTGGGGCCGCGTTGGAACAAGCGAGCCTGTATTGCCGAACGCGAAAATGCGATCTGCACCCCAAAACCAACAAATAATTGGCATGCCAAGCTGTTGGAATAGCATTCGGAGCACATATGAGTTCTTCCCCGCTACCTGAACAAAACGAATCTTGTCCAGCACCTCATCCGTGGCATCCTGTTCAAGCGCCCGAAGTGTGCGGTTTGAGCCAAAAACAATCAACGTGTTCGCAGGCTGGGCAGCCTTAATTGCCTGCAGCAAATTGGCAAGAACGACACTACCACCCCCGCTGCTAATGCCTACAGCCTCAACAAATATTCGCATTGTTGAGTTCAGTTATGTGAACAGGAAAATACGAAGGGCAGCTTACTCAATCCAAAGTTCATGCCAGAGGGCAAAATTTAGCAGATACCAGGTGATTGCATGCCGGCGCTGCAGCAAGTGCTCGACATGCGGCCAATCGAAGTAGTCTGTCTTCTGACATAATTCGCGTAATTTTATTTTCGTCAGTGACCCAAGTTCCTGGTCAAGCCACTCGCGCACTGGCACTTGAAAACCCTGCTTGGGCCGATCGATGATCTCATCAGGTATCAGACCGCGCACAGCCTTCTTGAGCAGCTGCTTCGGCTGGAAACCATTGAGCTTATCCTGTTGTGATATACCCATTACTAAACCCACAAACTCATGGTCAAGAAAAGGAACCCGCGCTTCGACTGAGGTCGCCATCGACATTTTGTCGACCCGCATGAGGAGCAGTTCCGGGAGGCGCATACGCAAATCCAGATAGCCCATCCAGGATAAATAATCTTTTAATGGGCTGCGCGCATCGAAGTGCTGCCGATGTGCACGGATCACATCATGTGAACTGAGCCCCGCAACCCGACCCCGATAGCTTGCCGAGAGCAAATCCTGCTTTGCCAACTCGCCGAACGCGATCGCCCCACCCCAGAACAACTCTTCGTCCATCGCTCCCCGGCGCAGATATTCCAGCCGCAATCCTCGAAGTATAGGTGAAGCGGCTGTCAGAGAGAGTTGCCTTATCGGCCGCGGCAGGCTTGTAAACGAATTCCACACGCCGGCGTGCAAACGCAATGCCGAAAGCCAGTGGCTGTAGCCACCGAATAGTTCGTCAGCGCCCTCACCAACCTGTACAACCGTTGTGCCACTCTCCTTCGCCAATTTGGAGACGAAATAAACCGGCACACACACCGGATCCGCTATCGGCTCGTCCTGGTGGTAAATCAACTTGGGCAGGAAATCGATCAAGTCCTGCGGGCCGATCAGCACTTCATGATGATCGGCTCCGAAGTGTTGCGCAGCTTGTCGCGCATATTGAAATTCGTTATACGCCCCACCAACAGCACCTTCATATCCAATCGAGAAAGTCTGTACCGGCCGATCCAATTTTTCAGCCATGAGAGCAAGATTCGTCGTCGAGTCAATTCCGCCAGAGAGCAACACGCCGAAAGGCACATCAGAAATCATACGCAACTCAATGCTCTTGCGCAGACTGGCCCGGATGCGCTCAACATGCTCTGCTTCAGATAAGCGGGCATCATAGTCCACGGAGTCGAATACGTCCCAATATTCTTCGAGATGTAGTTCGCCGCTAGCATTGATAAATCCGCGCTGCCCCGGAGGAAGTTTGAATATACCTTCGAATAACGTAGTGGGTGCAGGTGTTATAAGGAAGGTCAAATAATGATAGAGTGCTTCTTCATTAACCGCTCGGCGTACCCTGGGATGCTCGAGCAGGCATTTAATTTCTGAGGCGAAAAGAAATGATCCGTCCACGTGGGTGTAATACAGCGGTTTTACGCCAAGCCGATCGCGGGCAATGAAGAGCCTTTGTTTGCGCGCATCCCAAATGGCAAACGCAAACATCCCACGCATATGGTGGACACAATCTGGCCCATATTCTTCATATAAATGAACGATCACTTCTGTATCGGTAAGTGAACGAAACTTATGGCCCCGCTCTTCGAGTCCTACACGCAGATCGCGGAAATTGTATGTTTCGCCGTTATACGCGATCCAGATCGAGCCATCTTCATTGCTCATCGGCTGATGGCCAGCCGCCGACAGATCGATAATCGAAAGGCGCCGATTGGCGAGTCCAACACGCCCATCGGGAGAGATGTAACTGCCCGCATCATCCGGGCCTCGGTGCTCAATCCGATCGCGCATCCGTTTGAGAAGCTCCGCAGAAACCAGCGCGCCATTGTTCAACTGTAACTGTCCACAAATTCCGCACATGGATTAAATACCTGCTCCGGCGCGAACAGTCTCAGCCCGAGCAGAGGCCTTTGCTTCGTAGACTTCGAGCCATTTATCCGCAATGCTTTCCCAACCGAAGTTATCCAATACGTACTGCCTCCCATACACAGCGCGGTGCTCCACATCGCCGGGGTTCAGCAGAATACGGAGAATCTCGTCTTTCAGGCTAAGCACGTCACCGTACGTCACAATGGAACCGAGATCATTCTGACGTACAAAATCTGCAAGCCCAACACGGTCCGTGGCAATAATCGGTGTACCACAGGCCATTGACTCAAGGAGTGTGATGGCAAACATTTCGTACGCAGAGGGCAGCACGTAAACACTTGCAGCTTGATACGCTTCCAGTTTATCGTCGCCATCGAGATAACCGGTAAACCGCACGCAATCTTCAATTCCCAGTGCATGCACCTGTCGCTTTACCTGCGAGAGGTTGCCATCGTCCGGGCCGACAATCACCAGAATCGCTTCCGGCAACTCCTTCAAGAGTTCATTGAAACTATTGATAAGAAAATCCACGCCTTTGATTTTGTTCACCCGCGCCAGGAAGAGCACAATTGGCACATCCGGCGGGATATGAAAGCGCACTCGGAATCCATCCACTGGTGGCAATTCGCGGTATTCATCCAGATCGACGCCGTTGGGCAATATCGCGATGCGCTCCGGTTCGACGCCCCATTCAATAAACTGTTTGTGCTCCATTTCGTTCAGAGCGTGAAGCCGGGCAGCATTCCGCAGAATGCGATGCCCAAACATACGATCATAGCCAGCTTTAAGTGCGAAGCGTCCCATGATGCGCGGCAAACCACCTTGCGCTGTCAGCACGAATGGCACGTCCAGTCTTTTCATCAAGGGTAGTGCAACTGCATTCTGATAGGAACGAAACTCGTGTAGGTGAGCGACATCAGCGCTTCGTAGGGCCGTTTCGAGATGCCGACCAAAGCCCAATGGGAGGAATATGCGTCCCCAGGCCAGTTGGCTACTCAGATTCCGGATACGGTGAATCTCTACCCCGTCGACGACTTCGTACGCTGGTGAGGCTCGATTGCGAGAGTCGAGTGCATCCGTAGTGTAGACAACAACCTGCTGCCCTTTACGGACTAAGGCGCGCGTCAACTCCCAGGCCGCACGGCACGTTCCACCGTATGCCCAGGCGGGATAGAAATAAGGAATAATATGGAGGATGCGCAAACGCTATTTGTCGCCGGCCGGGATTACAATTTCCGCCATAGACACCACATACTGCGCGTCGTCAATGGCGCGTCTGGCATCTGCTTCGTTGTACTCTTCGGTTGGTATGAAATCGATGTCACCGTACAACGAGAATTCTCGTTCCTTACGTAGCCAAGCTGAGATGTTTTTTAGACGTTCGACATGGGCCTCGACGTCTCGTGGGAGGCGCTGCCGATGTTCAATCAATATGTTGCCGACGTCATGCCATTTGGGGGGTTCAACACCAATCTGGCGTAGCATTCCCTTTAGCGCCAATTCCACAGTTTCCTGCGCCTCTCGAATAACATCTGAAAAGGCATCCTCATCGAACAGCAGCTGCAGAACCTTCAGGCGCACCAGAGCTTTCTGCAAGTAGCTTCGCGCCAGCGAGTGATTGGTCATATCTCGAATACTTCGCCCGGCTGATAATCCGGCTTCAAATCCCAGTACCAGGCGTTTCCAACCCATACGCGGCGCGCGCCGAGCGCTTCAAGTCGCTTGCGCAGGTCTGCCATTTGGCGCGCAAAGAATTCATCGCGGTCAAACAGAACCAGGGCATCATCGACCATATCTAGCAGCAGTGGGCTGCCCCGTTGCACTTCCCCCGTCGTCTTAAAGACCGGCGAAAGCTCCACAAACAGGTCTTTCATACGAAGATCATCTAAATAATGAGCCAGTGCGTCTTCGACCGCGCTGAACTCTGTCACGCGCGGAATGCGCCCATCTGGCAGCGGATCAACGACCAGCAGGCAATCGACATCTGAGTCTGGCCCGGGCACGCCCCGCCCCACGGAACCAAATACCACGAGCGAGATCAGGCGCTCCCCGTAGCACTCTCGGGAGGTCGCCAGCAGCGGCTCATGCAGACGCTCGAATTCTTCAAGAATGCCCATGTGTCAAGTATAGCCCGGTATCTTTGAGAATGCTCCATTTGGCGGGTTGTTGCAGACTGAAGGTGGCGTACTTGCCATAAACTTACACTGGGTCAACGAGCCAACAGATGTTCAGCGGTCGGCCCAGCAGGATAGAAATAAGGAACGAGATGAAGAATCCGCACAGTCTATGATTGCTCGCTACTTGCTTACTCTCTGAACAAACTCGCGCTCAAGTAAAAGTTGAACGATTTTGTTCGCATTTTCTTCCGGGCTGTTCGTTTGTGTATCAAGAACAACTTCAGAATGTTGCGGTGGCTCATACGGATCGTCAACCCCCGTAAAGCCCTTAATCTCCCCACGCCGCGCTTTCGCGTAGAGGCCTTTCTCATCCCGCGCTTCACAGATTTCAATTGGAGTATCAACGAAGACTTCAATATGACGATCTTGTCCGACCATATTGCGAACATCGTTGCGGGTTGCTCGATACGGGCTGATTGCGGTACAAATAGCAACGCCTCCATGCCGCACAATTTCGCTGGCGACAACTCCGATGCGGCGAATATTTGTGTCACGTCCCTGACGATCGAATCCAAGACCCTTCGACAGATGGGTGCGGACGACATCCCCATCCAGAACTGACACCTGCCGGCCATGCTCCTGAAGCAAGATGGTTAGCACTTGGGCCGTCGTCGATTTTCCCGATCCGCTTAAGCCTGTGAACCAAATACGGACGCCCTGTCTATGGCGAGGCGGATAGGTTTCGGCTAATATTTCAGCGACTTCCTCCCGAGTAAACCACGCGGGCAATTTTTTCCCGCGATTCAGATAATCTTCACGGATCTGTGTGCCTGAAATTGATGCTGTGTGCCTGTTTTTTCGAAAGGTGTACGACTTCTTCATAGCGTTCTTCATCGGGTAGGTAAACCATTTCCCGGAAGGGAACAATACTAACGCCAAGTTCATCGCTAAATTGTTCGACCAATTCCTGTGCTGCATACGGCTCATAGAAGGCCTGACCACTTGAATCTACGCCCGAACTGGCGTGATCGCGCCCAACAATTAAATAGTTCGCGCCACAGTTGCGGCGAATCAAAGCGTGCCAGAGTGCCTCCCGCGGACCAGCTAAGCGCATTGCGAGTGGAAGCAGACCGAGAACAACTCGTTTCGGATCATAATATCGCTCGGCCAGGATTTTGTACGTTCTTACGCGCGTATAGTGATCGACATCTCCCGGCTTAGTCATGCCCACCGTCGGATGCAACAGGAGCACCCCATCGATCTCGTCTACAGCCCGCTTGGTTAGTTCCTCGTGAACCCGATGGAGCGGATTACGCGTTTGGAAAGGGACAACGTTCTGATAACCAAGTTCCTCGAGTCGTTTCCTGACTTGAAGAGGCGATAATCGGATTTTTTTGAAATCGTAATGACCAGGCAGTTGGATGATTTGCAACTGGCCGGATATATTCTGCTTTCCCCAGCGATGCATCTCAGCGACCAAAGGATGTCGAAGATCACTCGTTCCAAATATTTGTTGCTCAGTGTCATTCCGATTCCATTGGTAGATCTCTTCAACAGTCATTACCGCCAGCAGTCGATTATGTGAGTCGCGCAAGGTGATTTTTATCAAGCTGCAGTTGAAAACCGACCGCGTCGAGATCAACCGGTAATGAAACCGGCATCGGAAAGATTTCGCCACTCGCGAGTCTCATCTCAGTGAGCACACGTTCGTAATCTTCTTTCCCCATGAAGCGATCAAGTGGAGAGAATGCACCCAGCGCAAGCATCTCCAGATCGCAAACGCTCCGCTCCGATAGAACCAGCGAAGGCAAAGAACCGGCAAGTTCCCTCATCTCTTTGACAGCCTCCCCATCAATTAGCAAATTGACGAGCCGACCGCCATAAGGTGAAATTATTGTTGAGCTTACTACAGAATTCAGATCAGAGCCCTTCTTCTCAAGATCAGATTTAAGCAAGTTTGGATTCGATCAGCCGCTGCTATTTTCTATATTCTCTACACAGAGTGTGGATGATCAAGGTTCCACAACCTGCCACACTTGGGCGCCTTCAAAATCTGCCAGCAGCTCCAAATATTCAGCAGCAGCAAATGAAGATTGCTGCGGATTGAGGTCTGGTGGCTTCCAACGAAGCTGTTCAATCCAGGAATTAGGTCGGGAGAATGACTGCGGCAATATTACATAATCAACATTGTTATCCAGGATGAGATCGTAAGCGCTTATGGAGTTCGGGTCAAGATATGCTTCAAACAGAACATCCTGTTCAGTGCGCAAATCCTTCGCGTTCGTATAGAAGAGTTGATCGCGCATGTAGACTGAATTTCGTTCAGCCAACACAGGAGCCCAATGCCCTTCGTACCGGCCTGGGTAGTTCAGCAGCTTTGCATCCGGGGATGTATTCTCGCGAATCCAGGCATAGAGAGCTTCATCAGCCGGTGAAGCACTAGCGCCGGTAATAATGACCGCATCTCGAGTTACACGGATGATCTGCTGGTGGAAGACAATTCCCAGTACAGCACTGCTCAGTCCAATCCACAAGATCGCATCACGCAAACCTGCTGACCAGTGCAGGCTTTCCAGCCATTTCCCAAATGGAGTGAGTGCTCGCGTTGCGAGCAGTGCGAATGGTATTACCGTTGCATGCCAGGCCACCCCATAGGGATAAAAAATCTGCATTGGGTCCATTGCCGTGCTTCGCGAGATTGCGTCCAGATTTCCAAGGCTCGATACTTCAATTATCGGCAGCAGCCAGGTTGCCATCCAAACATCCATCCAATGCCGGATACGAAACGCCCACCAGAGTCCGGCCATTGCCAGCAGCGGCGTCCAACGTCCGTTGATCTCGAGGAGCCAAAACAAATGCCCAATTTGAGGATATTGCCGTTCATGCACGTCGATAAGTGGCACCTGCGGCAATGCACGCAGAAACCAGGGCAGGCAAAACAAAATCCCCACCAAAGGTATAAGCACTCCCATCCGAAGGAATTGGATCCGTGTTGGACGTGGACGCACGAGCCAGACACTCACGTAAAACAAGCTGTACGCCATCAACAGGTGAATGATGCTATCTGGATGGCCGAGCACCACACTCGCGAGTGCAAGTCCGGCGAGAAGTATATTGAATCGCCTGCCATCTTCGAGTGCGTTTAGAAGCAGCCAGAGGAAGATCGCTGTGAGCCACAGCCCATAGATGTTCGTATAGGCCGCGTCCATGAGGGTAGTTACCAGCGCCACCCCGCCCGCAACTGCGACTGCTGCCCACCAACCGGTTGCACTGCCGCCCATGCGCTTACCCAATGCACCCACGCTCGCGATGACTCCCAAAGCCAGCAAATGTGTCAGCCCCAGCATCACGTCGTCGGCGGTAGCACTCATGAGATCGGCAAGCTGCGCACCGAGCAAGAAGAAGCCCGGCGAGTAGAACCAGCCAACATCTGGCCTGAATGGAGCGAGGGAGGTTATCGAACCACTACGCTTAACCGTGACGATCAGCAGTCCAAATCCCTGTGCATCCGTATCAAAGGGGACATTGATCAGAAATGCCGGCGCGAGGAAGACAAGCGCAATTAATACAAGCAATAACCATTGCCAGCGCTTCAGATGTGGCCGGAGAATATGCCAGTAATTAGCATCTCCCTGGCTTTGGCGATAATTTGCAATTATGAGGACGGTCAGGATTCCGAGCGTAACGCCAAGCTGGAGCCAGAAAACATATCCGAAAATGCTGGCGAGTGCCGAATAGAGGACGGTGAGTCCGGCCAGCCCCAGCCCGACTGAAGTGATGAAGTCAAAGCCGCGTTGGCGCAGCAGTGGATAAAGTAACGCTCCTGGCGCGCCATACAATCCGATAGACGCCACCATGACACCCAGGACAGACATGAAGACGCGATTATAGCACCGCCGTCGCGTCCCGAATCTCTGGCTGGTATCCGCTTTACCGACGCAGCCAACACATACAGGCTGCCCACATCCCATGTACCATTCGTATTCGGCGCGGTATTGACATAAGTACAGGCTGCGGTCAATTGCTATTTAAGCGGATCAAGCCTCGCTTCCCCCCGCTTACGAGGCCTGGCACATATCCCACTCAATTTGCGGCCATCAGGGCAAACTTTACGCATCCTTGTGGCACTTAAGGTGCCAGGCACCTGACTTCAGTTCGATTGACGACTGCATTTTCAGCGGTCTATAATCAGGCGTAGACTATGTTTAGGAAATTCTGACGCTTGGTTTTTTTTCTCGTACGTAATTGCGGATGCTGTTACAACGCAGATCGCACTATTCCTGGCGGACCAAGCACGTCTGTCTGTGCCGCTTGGGCGAACTCTCGGGTCGCTAAATACATTTCTCAACCCCGCATTACATCTTCTCGTGGCTGTTGTCTGGGGATCAGTTTTCCTGACCCTCTCTGTGTTCGATGTGTGACCTGAGACTTGGCTGGTACAGTCAACAGCCCGAAAGAATGCTCTCTATCTTCGGCTCAAACCGACAGATCTCTTCTAGTTGTACTTAAATACATCTATTGTGTCTTAATTCTTGTGCTTGTTATGTACACATTCTCCTGTGTCAGGAAAAGCAGGTCGATCTTCCGGAGTGTCAGGATCTATGTTGGCCAACTCACCTTGACTCAAATACCCGTTTAATTTGCCATGCTTCATTCCTATTGGCGTAACGTTTTTCGACCGCATTTGGCCCAGGTAGGTCTATTCGCGATGGTCTCCATTGTGAGCACTATTTTGGAGATTGCGAGCATTGGATTAGTGATCCCACTTGTCGCCCTCGTATCTTATGAGGGTGGCGCTCCTCACCCAAGCTTATCTCTGATTGTGAATGCAATCTCTTTGTTTGGTATCGAACCGAGCCAGCCCACATTGTTGCTGGCGATATTGCTTGGGGCGGCTGCGCTGGTCGGAGGTAGATATTGTACGGCTCTTATAATCCAACTTCTGGCGGAGAGAGTTGCCCAAAATACGCGGCGCAGATTCACAGTGCGATTGTTTGAGTCATACCTGCGTGCTCGCTATGAAGTGCTGAGTGTTCGAAGTCGGGGCTCAATGTTAGAAGATGTGTTGAGCCCTCCGGTCGGAATGTCTAAGGCAATTAAGTCGGTTGGGTTGGGCCTTGCTTCGCTCTTGCAGCTAATCGGTATCGTAGCTGGCATGTGGTGGTTGTCATGGGGGGCTACCCTTATCGCATCCGCGTTCGCCGTACTGGTACTCATCAGTGTCAGAAGAGTCTTCGAAGACCGCCTGCGTATACTTGGAAGTATGGCTCATGAAAACAAACGTCGCTTGAGTACGCTGGTAGTAGATGCGCTAGATGGCATCAGGGTCGTAAAGGTTCAGAGAATCGTGAAAACCCTGGCGAATCGTTTCGATAGCCTGATGAAGGAGCTTGTCGCAATTAAGCTCAGGTCAGCAGTTCTGAATAATTTGCCGAATGGGTTCATAGAGGTGGGGGGGTTGCTGAGCCTTATTATTTGGGTTAGCTTGTCTGTCGCAGATATGCGGTTTTGGATGGGGCTTCCCGCTTTAGCCGCTTTCGTGGTCGCACTTCGCCGTGCGCTATCTCTAGTTTCAAATCTCAACTCAGTGCGGATGGAGTTGGCTCAAAATTATCGCGCGGTGGAAGTTGCAGAGGAGATATTGTCAAACCTTCCCACGGAGGTGGAAAGAGAACTAGAAGAAACGCATGCCTTAGACGGACGTATCGAGTCAATTGTGTTCGATGATGTGAGTTTTACTTATCCTAATCGACACGAACTAAAGGTAATTGATAGATTTTCTTTGATCATGCGAGCGGGTAGGGTAACGGCCTTGGTCGGCCTGACAGGAGCAGGAAAAACGACTATCGTGGACCTGCTGGTGCAGCTCTTCCTGCCGACCGAAGGCGCTATTATGGTTAATGGAGTGAAACATACAGAACTTTCCCTGCGTGAGTTTCGGAGTCGGATAGGATACATCAGTCAAGACACTTTCCTGTTCAACGCGACACTTAAGGAAAACATTGCAAGTTTGTCTGATTCGGTGATGGATGAGGCTGTGGTTCACGCTGCCCAATTGGCTCAAATTCACGAATTCATAATGTCTCTGCCAGATAAATACGAAACTATTGTGGGTGATCGTGGTGTGCAACTTTCAGGCGGACAACGACAAAGAGTCGCGATTGCACGAGCATTAGTGCATAGGCCCGAGGTGTTGATCTTTGACGAAGCCACAAGCGCGCTTGACAACCTTACAGAACAAGCTGTACAGAAGGCGATAAACGATTTGCGAAAAAACACAATTATCATTGTGATCGCACATCGCCTTTCCACATTGAAGGATGCTGATGAGATCGTGCTCTTAGAGAAGGGACGCATAGTTGAGCGTGGTACGCATGCGGAGCTGCTTCACCGGCAGGCGTCATATTGGCGACTCCACAGCATGGAAGCTGAATATATGCCGACCAAGATCGTAGAGGTGTAGACTTGTTACCCGCCTACACGAACAACCCTGTGACCTCTCCACAAAGATTCACTACCGGACACTTTATCCGTGATTGATTAGCGGTTGCCTCTCGGCTACACTCTCCGTTCTACCACAGAACAAGGGGAGTATCGCCATGAGTGACAACCGCCGTACATATCGTGCCATAAAGAGCGCCTTGCGGCAACTGTACCCAGGAGAACCGCAGGGCAACTTGGCTCGCCATTTGGATACGCTCGCTGCCATGGTCAGCGGAATTGTCCGCAGCCAGAGTAGCCAGCTACCGGCGATCGCCAGGAAAGTGCCAGACGGCAACAAACCCGAGAGCCGGGTCAAACGGTACGCCCGCTGGGTCAAGAATGAGCATATTAATAACGAAGTCTTCTTTCTACCCTTCGCTGAACCCTTATTGCAGGGTCTGGCGCAGGACCGCCCGCTCGTGTTGGCAATGGACGGCAGCGAAGTGGGCCGCGGTTGCCTGACCCTGATGGTGAGCGTCATCTACAAGCAACGTGCTTTGCCGGTGGCGTGGGTCACCGTCAAAGGGAGCAAGGGACATTTTTCAGAAGCGACACACGTGCAGTTGTTGACAGAAGTACACGCTTTGGTGCCCCCTGCAAGCGATGTCGTCTTCCTGGGGGATGGTGAATTCGATGGCACGAACCTCCAGGCGGCTCTGAATGACTACGAATGGGCCTACGTCTGTCGCACGGCCAAGCATGTCCAGCTATGTGAAGGGGGCGACTGGTTCGCCTTCGCCGACCTGGATGTGCCCCGTGGTGCATACCGCGGCGTGCCGGATGTCGCCTTCACCCAGCAGGAATATGGGCCCGTCCTTGCCATCGCGTGGTGGCAGCGCGACTGCAAAGAGCCCCTCTATCTGGTCACCAACCTGGAGCTGGTTGCCGAAGCCTGTTCCTGGTATAACAAACGCTTTCGTATTGAAACTTTCTTCTCCGACCAGAAAAGCCGGGGCTTCAATTTGCATAAAAGCCATATCGCCGACCTGGCCCGGTTGATGATCGCAGCTTGCCTTGCTTACATCTGGATCATCTACTTGGGCGTCATCGCCAAACGAGATAATTGGGTGCAAGTCATTCACCGCACCGACCGCTGTGATCTGAGCCTATTTCAACTCGGCTTGCGCCTGCTGGAACAGTTCCTAAATGAGCATCTGCCCATCCCGGTCGCCTTTGACATGCCCCGCGCAGAAAGTGTCCGGTAGTGAATCATTAGTTAAGGCATTTAAAGACCATAACTTTGATTGCCTTAATATTGGAGAGTACGGTATTTCAATCCTTGAGAGACAAAATGGGATATCTTTAACCCCCGACAGATACGGGGTCTGTGAGAAGGGGTTTTGGATACGTGGATTATTCAAAAAGGCGGGCTAACGAGGCGTGCCTCCCAACCGCTAATCCGCTCCATAGGGGCAGGTGAGCTTGGTCGTTAGGCGGCCCATCTATGCCCGAAGAAGAACAAGCTGCGTCCGGCCTTGACACCATCAAGGACCAACTCAGTGTCCCCGCGTTGGTGCACCAGCCAGATACTCTCGTAATACAAGCTGTCTGCCATCAGCAAGTGGATGATTCTATCCGGATGGCCGAGCACCACACTTGCGAGTGCAAGTGCGGCGAGAAGTATATTGAACCGCTTTCCATCTTCGCGTGCGTTTAGAGGTAGCCTGAGGAAGATCGCTGTGAGCCACAGCCCATAGATTTTTGTATAGGCCGCACAAGCAATAACCATTGCCAGCACTTCAGTTGTGGCCGCACATTGTGCCAGTAGATGGGATCAATCTGACTTTGGCGGTAATTTGCAATTATGAGGACGGTCAGGATTGCAAGCGTAACGCCAAGCTGGAGCCAAAAAACATATCCGAAAATGCTGGCGAGCGCCGAATAGAGGACGGTGAGTCCGGCCAGCTCCAGCCCGACTGAAGTGATGAAGTCAAAGCCGTGCCGGTGCAGCAGTGGATAAAGTAACGCTCCTGGCGCGCCATACAATCCGATAGACGCTACCATGACACCCAGGACAAACATGAAGACGCGATTATAGCACCGCCATCTCGCCTCGATTCTCTGGCTGGTATCTGCTTAACTTAACTGGCGCAGCCAACACTCGTTGAGATGATAATTGACATCTCTTTGGCTTGGCACTACGATCCACGCGTATGTTCATTATTGACGCACACGAAGATATCGCTTGGAATGCGCTAAATTTTGGGCGCGATTACACCGGCTCAGCACTTGCGATCCGTGCTAAGGAGGCTCACACGCCAGTGCCGCATCAAAATGGGCTAGCCATGCTCGGGCGAGCAGAATGGTTACTTGGGCGGGTTGGAATCGTCTTCGCCACCATCTTTGTCTCACCCTGGGATAAGCGCATAGGATCGTGGGACACACAATCCTATCGGGATGCTGCTGAGGCGCATCGTTTTGCCCAGGCACAGCTCGATTACTACCATCGACTGGAAGAAGAGCAGCCTGTCTTCAAAATAGTGCGGGGGGCGAGTGACCTTGAAGCGGTCAGGCAGAGTTGGGAAAGCACTGAACTTGCTGACAAAATGATTGGCCTCGTCCTGCTCATGGAAGGCGCGGACCCGATCGGCGAACCGGCCGAGGCAGAGTACTGGTATGAGCGAGGGGTGCGTATCATTGGCCCGGCCTGGAGCGGGACACGCTATAGTGGAGGTACTGGTAAGCCCGGCCCACTCACAGACATCGGACACGAACTACTGGAAGTGATGTCCGACCTGAATATCATTTTGGATCTGAGCCATATCTCCGAAGAAGCTTTCTATCAGGCGCTCGACCATTTTGACGGCACTACAATCGCATCGCACTCCAACCCCCGCCAGATTGCTGAACCCCACTCCCCAGACCGTGCTCTCAGCGATGAGCAGATTCGTGCGCTCGGCGAGCGCAGTGGCGTAATCGGGGTTGTTCCTTACAACCGCTTTTTAAGTTCGTTATGGACTGCAGCAGACGGAAAACGAGCCGTACGGGTAGAACAAGTTGTGGACGCTATCGATCACATCTTTCAAGTCACGGGCAGAAGCAACCACGTTGGGATTGGCTCTGATTTTGATGGCGGCTTCGGCGCCGAAGCGACTCCGGCTGAAATTGACACGGTGGCCGATCTGGGGACCATCCGCGCTACTCTCTTTGAACGAGGCTTTGAAGACTCAGATGTCGAGGGAGTAATGTGCGGAAACTGGCTGCGTATACTCCGCCAGACCCTGGCAAATAATGGTTGAAGAACGCCCTGTGGAGACTAGCCGTCTCGCGCGAGTTGGAGTTGCGATTATCATCGCAGGATTTACGGTTTTCCTGATCGGCATATTCCCCAACGCCATCAATCTGAACCTGACGCCGGGCATTGGCATTTTGCAGATCATCACCATATTGTTCGCTGTGGGGATCATGACATTCGGTGGCTATATATATGCCTATGCCACGCGACATCGTGCAATGCCGCGCCGTTTGCGGGAATCTATCGGGTTGCGCTTCATGGCAACAGGTTATGTACTCTGTGCTATTTCGGGGCTTGCGGATGTACTTGGGATTGGCTCTCATAACATTCAGGACAGCAAACCCTTCTTCGGACTTTGGCAATCTATCGGGTTGATCGTTGGGCTGATGATTATTGGCTTCGGCGTGCTCCTCTATGCCCAGCGGTACAGCCCCAGGCCAGAACAACAGGCCAACGACGATGCACAAAAAGAAGACGGTATTTCCGGATAATCCACCCAAATTTTCACGGCACAGTATCGGTATAATCTGCAGCGCACTCCAATAGCCATGCCCAACAGCCATACGGGTAATCATTCTTAGGAGCACTGGCAATGAAGATCGCAACCTTATTAGCAACAAAAGGCGGCATGGTCTATCCGATCACGCCCGATCAAACAATTCGTGAAGTTATTAAACAGCTTGCCGAGCACAACATCGGCTCGCTTGTCGTCCTCGATGCGACCGAAACGCCGATTGGCATCATTACAGAACGAGATGTTATCCGTCGGGCAGCAGTAAGCGAGAAGCTCTTTGATGAAAAAGTGATTGACATTATGACCACGGACATCATCACCGGTGTTCCGCAGGACGAACTCGTTGCTGCTGCAAATACGATGACAGAGAATCACTTCCGCCATCTACCCATCCTCGAGGGCGACAGACTTATCGGCATGATATCGATTGGCGATATTGTGAAAGCACAACGCGACCAATATGAAGGTGAGATCGCCACACTTCAATCGCAAATGGACAATGACGAATAAATCCTCCGCCCATCCCGGCACCGAAACACAACCTTTGCGTGTTGCTATTATTGGTAGCGGCCCGGCAGGCTTCTACGCCGCCGGCCATTTACTGAAACGCAAAAACATAGTCGTTGAAGTTGATATGTACGATCGCTTGCCGACGCCCTTCGGCCTCGTCCGCCACGGTGTAGCTCCTGACCATCCCAAAATCAAATCCGTCACGAAAGCCTACGACCGCATTGCTTCCAATGCACGCTTCCGCTTCTTTGGTTTTGTCGAACTAGGCAAAGACATATTCGTCGATGATCTGCGAAACCATTACCATCAAATTATTTATGCCACTGGCGCGCAAACTGACAAACGATTAAATATTCCGGGTATCGATCTACAGAACAGCCATGCCGCGACAGAGTTTGTCGCTTGGTATAACGGCCATCCGGATTACCGCGATTGCCAGTATGATCTATCGCAGAAGGCGGCCGCTGTGATTGGAGTAGGAAATGTAGCGATTGATGTAGCTCGCATTCTCTGCCGTACAGAGGCGGAGCTCCGTGCGACCGACATCGCCGATTACGCATTGGAGGCGTTGATCAATAGCCAAATCAAGACGGTGTATTTGATCGGAAGGCGTGGACCAGCCCAAGCTGCCTTCACCAATCCAGAAATTAAAGAAATCGGCGAAATGGAGGGCGCGCATGCCGTCACACTGCCTGCCGAGGCCACACTTGATCCACTCAGTCAGGAGATGCTCGATAGCGAGGGCGATCGCGTTACAAAAAGGAAAGTCGAGATCCTCCAGAGTTATGCCGGCCAGCAATCATCTGGCAAAGAGCGCAAGCTTATCGTGCGGTTCCTCGTATCGCCGACTGAATTGGGCGGCGACGAATCCGGACGTGTCACCCGCATGCGCCTGGTCCACAATGAACTTTATAAGACCGAGGCAGGTACACTCCGGCCGCGTGCAACCGAGCATTTCGAAGACTTGGATGTTGGCCTCGTTTTCCGCTCAATTGGTTACCGTGGCGTGCCACTGGAGGGAGTGCCCTTTCGGGACGATTGGGGTGTGATTCTCAATCAGGATGGTCGGGTGCTCGATCCGGAGACTGATTCTCCGGTCCTCGGAGAATATGCCACTGGCTGGATCAAACGTGGCCCCTCCGGAGTGATCGGCACAAACAAACCGGATGCCGCAGAAACCGTTGAGCTTATGATGGAAGACCTGGCTGCCGGTCGGCATCTGCTGCCCATCAATCCAGAAATAGCAAGTATTGAAACGTTAGTGCAACAGCGCCGACCCGATCATTTCTCATATGGCGATTGGCAACGTCTAGATGAATTGGAAGTTGCAAAAGGGGCTGCCCAAGATCGCCCGCGCATCAAGTACACCAGTATCGTGGAAATGCAAGCGGCGCTCGATCGTTTGACTACATCAGGCTAATCGCGCGATGATAGCCCAATTGCAAATTGCGCATCGGGCGAACGCAGAGCAAGGCTGCCTTTGAGAATTCTGACCGTTGACGTCGGTACCGGCACGCAGGATATTTTCCTATTCGATTCACAACTGGATATTGAGAACGGCTTCAAGTTGGTGGTTCCATCACCAACCATGATGATTGCGCAGCGTGTGGAGCAGGCCACGCGCGCTCGGGAAGAACTCATGCTAACGGGGGTCGTCATGGGTGGTGGCCCAAGCCATTGGGCAGTGGAAGCCCACATCCGCGCTGGCTTACCCGCTTATGCCACACCACAGGCCGCTCGCTCTTTCAACGACGACCTCGACTACGTCCAGCAGGAGATCGGCCTTACACTTGTAAGCACTGACGAGGCGGCGCAACTGAATGCTCGTTCTAACACGGCAGCAATTGAATTACGCGACTTCGACTTCGGTCGCATTGCTGCTGCGCTTGACGCCTTTGGTTATACACTCGAAGTCGATGCGATCGGTGTCGCAGTCTTCGATCACGGCAATGCGCCGCCGGATTATTCCGACCGCCAGTTTCGTTTCGACTATCTCGACGAACGCATTCGGGCGCACAACCGCCTGTCGGCATTTGCTTTTAAGGCCCATGAAGTTCCCGCAATTATGACGCGCCTGCAAGCTGTAGTCGCGAGCTACACTGGTGACGCGCCATTGGTTGTGACAGACACAGCGCCGGCGGCAGTCCTGGGCGCTTTACTCGACCCGGTTGTGCAACAACGCGAACGGGTTCTCATTTCAAATGTAGGCAACTTCCACACGCTCGCCTTTCGGCTTAACCGTGCGGGCGGCATCGAAGGGGTATTTGAGCATCACACCGGCGAGATCGATTGTGCGCGTTTGGACGATTTGTTGACAGCGCTCGCTGATTCATCGCTGCGCCACGAGGACGTCTTTGATGATATGGGGCATGGCGCGCTGGTTTACGAGCAAGAAGCCCTCCCTTTGGATGGCGAGTGGGGTGTCGTCGTTACCGGCCCGCGCCGTACTCTCATGACGGATTCACGTCACCGGCCTTATTTCGCGGTACCATTTGGCGACATGATGCTCGCGGGCTGTTTCGGCATTCTGCGCATGATGGCAGATGTTCTCCCAGAACTAGCACCGCCCATCCTGGAATCGCTCGCGAGCCGAACGGGTGTTGCGCCCTGGGATATTCAGTAGCCTAACAGAGTCGAAAACTTACGGGAATATACGATATGTCTGATATTCGGAAATTGATTGTCGGTAGCCTTATCTTGGGAATTCTTCTGGCAGCCTGTGGCGGCGAAGATGCTGTTAGTCTGCCTATCCCTTTCCCTACTAATGAACCCGCCCAACGACAGCTGCATACTTTCAACACCCTCTGGGAAGGCATCCAGGATAACTATTTGTATTTCGATTTCGGCGACACAGACCCGGTGGAATTGGGTATCGTCACCCGTCGGCGCATCGAAGTCGGAATCACAGACGAAGAATTTGAGTTATTGCTGACAGATGTAGTTAGCAGCTTCCCAGAGAATACACTCACCTATCGAGTCCGTGCCGACCGGATTGAGGCTGACCTCGCCCGGACGGCCACGTATGAAGGCATCGGGGCTTTTGTCTCTTACATCGAAGAACCGGTCCCCCACGTGGTGCTGTTGGCTGTCATGCCAGACTCGCCAGCCGAACGAGCGGGGCTGCTAGCACACGAATCGATTTTGGGTGTGGATGGCATTCCCATATCGAGGGATGAAGGGGAGCAGGTTGTACAACGTGTACGGGGTCCATCGGGCACACCAGTCATTTTGGACCTACGCACGCCCGAAGGGGCAACACGCGAAGTGGAAGTGATTCGCGGAAGGTTGGCGGCCAACGATCAACTCAGCCTGCGTTATTTTCCGAACGATGGCGTTGGGTATTTTCTGTTTCCGGTCTCCGCTGGAGACGAATTGGCAGACCTCGTGTTGCAGGGCTTTGAACGACTGGAAGACGAGTCGCTAAATGGCCTGATCGTAGATCTACGCGTGGCTCACTCCTCTGCCAACTGGCCCATCGCAGAAATGCTTTCTTTGTTCGGTACCGGTCAGATGGGTGCACTCTACAGCCGCGAGGGGACAACCCCGATTGCAATCGAGGGTCGGGACATATTGAATTCGCAGAGCCTGCCGCTGGCGATACTCATCGGGCCGGATACACAGGGCGCTTCTGAAATATTTGCAGAAGCCTTACAGGCCACAGGACGAGCAGTCCTTATCGGCCAAACCTCTCCCGGAAGTGTCGTAAATTTCAATCACATCATGTTACCGGATGGCTCCGAGGTTTTCTACGCGCTTTCTTCTTATCAGTCGCCGGATGGCCGCGACATCAGCCTGAGCGGCGTGCATCCAAATATCCAGATGGATATTGGCTGGGATTCTGTGAGCGCTAACAATGATGCATTGATTGACCGGGCTCTGGCAATTCTGTCAAGCAGTAGTTAGCGCTAGGTTCAGGTGCCTGGCACTTGTCTCATTCAAGTTGGGCCATCGGAGAACACTTGCCGAATTGATATTTCAAGTGCCAGGCACCTGAAGACCTCCCAGATCGTCACACGGGGAGGTCTTATTGTTTACTTCGCAGGTTATAATCTCCGCTCCAAAACGTTACCAAACAAAGGCATCCAAGATGAGATTAAAAGGCAAAGTTGCCCTGCTTGGTGGGGCTGGCCCCGGCATGGGACGTGCGACTGCATTGCTCTTTGCGCAGGAAGGCGCACGGGTTGGAGTGATCGCTCGTGATGCAACCAAAGGTGAAGAGACGGCCAATCGGATCACGGCTGCGGGCGGCGAGGCTCTGGCAATGTCAGGCGATCTCACCGAGCGTGCCACCGCCGAGCGCGTTGTCACAGAAATCGTGGAACGCTGGGGCAGCCTCGATATTCTGTACTATGGAGCAGGTGGTTTCTTCACACCCTCCAAAGCGTATTCCGATATTGATAATGAGTTCTGGCAACTCGCGATCACCAATACCCTCGATGGATTATTTAACCTGACACAGGCGGCCCGCCCACATCTACGCGGCGGTGGGGCAATTGTAACCATTGCAGCGAGTTTCAGCGTGCGCCAAGCGGGCAATCCCTCGTACGGGGCAGCGAAGGGTGGCGTGATCGGGTTAAGCCAGAGTCTGGCGCTGGAATTCTATCCCGACGACATTCGCGTCAACTGCATAGGCGGCGGGCTTTTCCGAGCACCACTCGCGGTTGGAGAGGTGAAACCCATCCCCAGCCTCGCACGAACCGGCCACCCGGAAGACATCGCTCATGCTGCGCTTTACCTTGCAAGCGACGAAGCAGCTTGGGTAACCGGTCAAGTCCTGAATGTGGATGGCGGCGTTGACGTGGGTACCCGACCGCTTTGGGAATTTGAAAGCCAATAGTCAAAGCCAGCAATTTGACTCTTCATCGACTGCGAATATACTAGAAATTACAATTATTTCTGTCAAAGAAGCCAGCGTGACAGCAAACCATTCTGACATCAATCGTTCTCTGCGCGTATTGCACGCAATGGCAACACCACAAATCGGCCTGCTCCAACCACAGAGAGAATATGTTTCTACTGCGCGATGCTTTTTGGAACTACTGGAGAGATGAGCGATTTGGAAGAAGCAAGAATCTCCCCGACTCACTGAGTCAATGTTAGCCAGGGTTTACTCGTGCGCCGTCGTTGACATGGACGCGACCCTCATTGAGGTCGAAGTCGATCACGAAAACCGTGGCCTGCGCTCATTCGTTATCGTGGGGCTGCCGGATGCAGCGGTAGTGGAATCCCGCGACCGCGTACAGGCCGCCATCAAAAACTCAGGCTTATTCGTCCCCGGACATCGCCTCACTGTAAACCTTGCCCCTGCAAACGTCCGCAAAGAAGGACCGGCTTACGATCTTCCAATCGCCGTCGGCGCGCTGATCGCCTCCGGCCAACTACCTCCGGAGAGCCTGGAAGGTGCAATGGTGGTTGTCGAGTTGTCGCTGGATGGAACTGTGCGCCACGTACGGGGGATCCTGGCAATGGCAGCGCGGGTGCGGGCAGACGGATTCAAAAAACTCTTTCTACCGGCGATGGATGCGCCCCAGGCTGCCCTCGTACCAGAAATCGAAGTCATTCCCGTCCAGAATTTGTCTGCGCTGGTCAGCCATCTGAACGGCTACGACGCAATAGCGCCCCAGACGATCAAACCCCCAAACGGCACAACATCAGTCACAGAACTGAATGGGGTCACTGATTTCCAAGAGGTACGCGGGCAGGAACAGGTCAAACGTGCGCTGGAGATTGCAGCTGCCGGTGGCCACAATGTAATCCTGTCCGGCCCGCCAGGCGCAGGAAAAACTCTCATGGCGCGCGCCTTGCCCTCCATTCTTCCGCGCCTCTCGTTCGAAGAAGCCCTGGACGTAACGCATGTTTACTCCATCGCAGATCAACTGCCAGAAGATACTCACCTCTTGCAACAACGTCCGTTCCGCGCGCCACACCATACAATTTCTCACGCCGGGCTGGTGGGTGGCGGCAACTGGCCACGTCCAAGCGAGATCAGCCTGGCGCATCGAGGCGTATTTTTTCTTTTTGAACATCAGAACCTCGTTGCGTCAGAGAGTTATCTGAATGGGTAGAATCGGGCTCTGCCCCCACCCGTTTTAGATAGTCTAAATACGATTCATAATCCCTGATTGGCTTGGGATTGACCTTTATTCCACAATTCTTCTCATGGTAGTATTTGTTCCTGATCATAGTCCAACGCCTCTTGGGAAATTCTCGGGCTATCTCCAATTGTGAAGCGCCTGCTTCCACGAGCTCCAATAGCCGCTCTGCGGCCTGCGGAATCCACTGAGTATAAGTCGAAGCCTGCTTAGACAGAGAGAATTCGTCGGAGCTTCTATCTCTCCACCAGACCACGATATGCACTCCTCGAAGGGGGAGAGGGGATACCTCAATACGATCAATTAGCGCGTGCAAGACTACCCGTTTTTCCTCTCGAGTCATGTTAGGCCAATTTTCAATCGCCGGGCCACACTTATTCTTTAGACTGTTCAGCGCCTCCAATTGCTGCTCTTCGAGATTAGCAACTTGTAGTTCTGCAACGATGCGTTCATGTTCAGTCTTAGCATCTTCGTATCGAGCTTGGGCTGCATTGACCATATCTGGACTTGTCAGAGTTTCGAGGCTTTCCAGCAAGTTGTGCATTACGGTCTGAATTGCTTCGAGTCGTTTTTCCTGGATGTACCTTTGTTTGCCCTTCTCTTTTGAGACAGATTTAAGTGCTTCAGCCCAGGCGTTCGTATCAAACGTGTCACGAAGTTTACTGAGCACGAGTTCCGTAACAGCTTTGTCTAGATATGTTGCCCGCTTGCTCCACACCATTAGCTCACTTGGATAGGGTGCATTGATAGCGTAGGAATACGCCTTGGCTAATTTGATCCAACGGGTACCCACGTTTCGCATCTTGCCGTCTATCCCGGTCACTAGCATTCCCGACAACAATGGGTTCTCGACAGTTCGACGAATTTCAAGCGAGGGGCGCCGATGTTCCTGCCGCGATCTGAATTCCGCATTCTTCTGGCCACGTAACGTCACCGGTGACAGGTAATTGAATGCCTGCATAAATAGGTCTTTCGGAACAATCACGGGGTGGTTGTCCCATCTCACGATGACCCTGTTTACTGCCCAATGACCAACGTAGGCTGCTTGTGTGAGGATGCCTCTGAGACCCATTCTGCCAGGACAATAGCCCTTCCCTACCTTTCGAATTCGACATACGACTTTGTAACCTTCGGGAGGCTTACAGACCTCCGGGTCGGGGTAATACGGACCATTTTCAACGATATGTATATTAGTTGCTCGCAGATTTCCACCGCTGGCTACGAACATTCGGAAATACTCCCTAACTACCTCGGCGTACGGCTCAAACTCTACGAAGCGGCGCCAATCATGTCTACCATGAAACCCGATGGGATTCCCGATCCGGCCCACCGCCCCTCCATCATTAGTCGTCGCTTTGCCTTATGCAGTCTTCCCTTCACATAAGCATTTATATACTCTGCTGCCATTTCGGATTTGAATCTGAATTGTTTTATTTGCCACACGCCAACGGCAGGGTTAGCAAAGTCATACGTCATTGTCGGCGTGATAACCAATACGCCCGCCTTGCGACACGCTTCAATAAAGATATTGACCTCAATCTGTGTGATGTCTCGAAAAAGCCGGTCCTCATCCTGACAGGCCAGCGCACCGATTTTGCCTTCGGTAATCATTTCGAAGAGTTTCTTCATTCCGGGTCGTTCATAAATCTTTTTCGACCCGCTGAAGCCGGCATCCATATCAATCAAATCGATATCTTTCTCCTGCCATCCTAGCTTCTGTACGTGCTCAACCATATCCACAGTTTGGAGGGCAGTGGAAATATTGCCGACCTGTGCGTCTGTAGATTGACGGTAATAGATAGCAATCGGGCGAGTTACAGGAAGATGTGTGGTTGAGTCGGGGATCGCGAACGTCTCAGCGATATCGGAAGCTGGCCTGTAGAGCGTCTGTCTCATCTGTCTATCCCTTCTTGAAATTGCTGTTGCTTCGCGAATTCGAAATCGACTGCCGGACCCAATTTCGATGATATGCGCGAACCAAGATTAGGTATGCAGCAGAAAGCTCGAGCCCTTTGTAGCTTGTTTTGCGCGGACTTTGTCTGTCCTTCGCTGCTGGGAAAAACCGGTTTTCTGTTTGATACGACCGCCTCACACTAGATAAACAAAAGCCGTCAACTACTGACAAGAGCAATTGACGACTCAGACTGGAAGGGGCTTCCATCTGAGACTTACGGATAGAAGCAAGCTTTGGCAACCGGCGACAGGAGCAGGCCACCGCTAGGCGTCAGGCGCACACCGGGCGAGGGCCATGACGGTTTAATAACCCAAGCTTTAAAAGAGGAATGAGCCCCGTATTTCTTCACGCCGATGGCGTGTCGCCTGCACGCAGATGTTACTGAGATTTGAATAAATAATGTCCGGCAGGAATGACAGAATCCGCGTATATCTTCTCTGTATTCCCACGTGTTCACAAGTCAGAAACGGACATTAATATTTCAAAGGTCAGTAGCTCGCATTTCGCATCGTTGAGTGGCGTCTCTCTTGCCACCTGGCGCGCAACTGAATGACGAGGGGCTGGACTTATCCTGTTATCGCTGTATAGGTCTTTACTTCGTGCTCTAGCCGATCGCCTAGGGCGTCTTCAGCAAGGTCCAGATCGTAGTCTGCCTGCAATCCCATCCAGAATTCCGGTGATGTACCGAAGAACTTCGCCAGCCGTAAAGCCGTATCCGCCGTCACGCGTCGTTTTTTCAGCACAATCTCGTTGATGCGGCGCGCATGGACTCCAACCGCCAGCGCCAGTCGATTCTGACTGAGCTGCAGTGGCTTCAGGAATTCTTCTTGTAAAACTTCGCCGGGATGAACCGGGAGCAATTTTTCTGCTTTAGCCATCCGATGTTCTCCTAGTGATAATCCGTGATCTCCACCTCGTTAGAGTCACCACTGCTCCATCTGAAACAGATACGCCATTGGTCGTTTATCCGGATGCTGTGCTGTCCTTTGCGCTCGCCGGATAGCTTTTCCAAACGGTTGCCGCGTGGAGCGCGTAAATCTTGCACTGACTTGGCGTTCTTTAACATTCGCAATTTGCGTAGAGCGGTTTGCTGAATGTTTTGGGGCAACTTTCGCGAACGTTGGCGGTTAAATATCTTCTCGGTTTCTTCATCCTTGAACGACCTGATCACATCAAAAGTATATAGCGCGTAACGCTAAACGTCAAGCGCGGCAAAAAGTCGTTCCTGATATAGACCAGCGAGTCATCTATTGCTTATCTGCCTCAGGAGATCGTGGAGCAGGATGACGTCGAGGACATCGAGCGAATGTTTCGTGAAAACGACCAATGATTGAGATGGTATTAGTCCTTCTGAAGACTGCCGACAGAACAAGCACTTACCGAACACAGGTTCGGCCACGACCTGAGCCAATATAGATTCAACTCTTGACAAACAAATTCAGCGAGCTAAACTGTACATACTATACAGTATGTACAAAATTTAAAGAACTGCCTAGACGAGGTGCGTAGACTTATGGAGATAGAACTAGGACTTACTAAAGCGCGAGAAAAACTCAGCGACCTAGTCGACCGAGTGCAATACAACGGCGATACGTATGTCATCAGCCGCCATGGAAAACCGGCCGCAGCTGTTGTCCCAATGGAGGTATACGAGAGCTGGAGGCGCCAGCGCGAGGAGCTATTTGACACGATTCGCCTGATGCAGGAAGAGACCGACCTTACGCCCAGCAAGGCTGCTAAGGTTGCATCCGAGGCCTTATCTGAGGTCCGCTCCGGCTCCTCCAAGTAGACGTGATAGTCACTATCGACACCAATGTTTTTGTAAGCTCTTTCCTCTCTACCAAGGGTGCCCCGGCCGAGGTAATCAAACGCTGGGAAGCCGCTGACTTCGATGTCGCAACATCCCCTATACTTCTTCAAGAACTTGAACGCGTTCTCAAATATAAACAGGTTCGGAAGTACTTCAAAAGACCCCTCGTAACAATCGGCGCTCTTTTCGAGAGGTTGCAGTCTGTAGCTATCCTGATCGACGCATCACAGACCATCACCATCATAGAAGATGACCCAGACGACAATCGAGTACTGGAATGCGCCGAAGAAGCCCGTGCGGCCTTCATTGTTTCGAGAGATGAGCACCTTCTCAGGCTGAAGGACTACAAGGGGATTGTGATATTGCCGCCAGCGCCTTTCTTGACTTTTCTAGACTCGGAAAGAAAACGAGAGGGAAGTAACGAGCCAGCCTCGCGCCCTACTCTGTAATACCGTGCTATTTTCGAGTAAACACCATAACAGGGTGAGGCGCCAGGACATCTGGTAGTACTCTGGGGGCTTGGTAATAACTGCCGTGACATATTATGGCGCAAAATGAGATGCTAAAGATATAACCTGACGGCTCTACAAACGTCAATCCGGGAGAACGAAATCCAGATAGTTATTTGGTGTAATGACTGTGTACTCCGCATTTGAGTACGCCTCGGTCCAACTCTTCGGAGGACGCACGAGGTTTGTGGCAGACCACTGGACTTCATAACCGAAAAGCTTGTCCTCACGCTCCTCGACAAGGTCGATCTGCTGCT
This sequence comes from Anaerolineales bacterium, assembly GCA_965248775.1. Taxonomy (GTDB): domain Bacteria; phylum Chloroflexota; class Anaerolineae; order Anaerolineales; family JBHHUI01; genus JBHHUI01. The sequence continues at coordinate 4,435,670 of OZ252150.1, read as the reverse complement.
GATCGTACGTCCGCCAGAAAAATGCATTTGCATGCAGCGGTGTATACGTCCGCCGTTTAAGGCGTTCAACAAACACAAAGTTTTCCCATAACTGTCCTATATCGTTGCGTTGATCCAGACGATTGAATTGTGCAATCAGTCATTTCGAATTCCGTTATCAAAGAAATAATATTTGGCCTTACTTGTGACCTCCTTACGAAGGTTGCGGCTGTAGCCACCCACGCGGGAGAGCACAAATGCTTTCTCTATTAAATCCAAATAACGCTGTACTGTTTTTACGTCGATCCCGATTTGGATTGCCAGTTCGTTGAGTGAGGCCTTATTCCCAACCTGGAATGTCAGCAAGCGCAGTAGATCCAGGAGGGGTCGTGAATGTCGCACCCGGTCAAACGCGAGAATATCTTTCAGCAGATAAGAGTCTGCGATTTCAGAAACCACAGCGATCTTGTCTCGTTGGGTTTGCGCCTCAACAACTTCAGGATACGTTCCGAAAATCAAGAACGCTGCCAGATTCTCGCGCAATTCGCGCCTGTTGTGCAAGGAAAGCAGCTCTGACTGTGCGATTGGGTACAAAGTTAGGGTATGTTTTCGACCTGTGAGTGGTTCGCCTACTTGTCCGGAGAGTTCAAAGGACGATGAACCAGTCACGATGACCTGAATTCCCGGCACCTGATCCACAATGATTTTCAGGGCTTTCCCGATATTTGGGATTTCTTGTGCCTCATCTATCGCCAACATCTCATAACCTTCCACGTAGCTTAAGATTTCACCGAAATCGAGTGAACTCAGGATGTGTTGATCACGAATATTGTCACTGGAATCCAGTTCGTAGCGCAGCGAGGTACCAGCCAGAAAGCTTTGCAGCATAGTGGTTTTGCCGACCCGGCGGGGACCCAAGATGACAAGCACCTTGTTTGGTTGAAGATATTGCTCGAGCGGTTCATAAGAACGGCGGATCATGTCAAAAGCATGATCCAAATCGATGTTATTGTCAAAATATAGGGATGACAACTCCATGAATTTATACAAATCCATGGAGTCATTGAGGTGGTCTTAATTTGGGCGATTCTTAGGAAAATTCCGACGACAGCTTGGTCTGTGACGTGCAAGAGGCAACGCTATTCCTCAAACCTAGAAGGTTACTCAGTCACTTCCGTCTCGACCTCGAAGTACTCACAGATAGACGCTGAAGTAATACAAATTTCAAAAACAGCGCTGTAAATGCCTGGCCTTTGGGGTATAGCAGTCATTTGCCGCACGATTGTCTCCCCCGGTTCCATCACATCTTTATAGACGTAGCTACGGCGTCGCACGATGAAGAGTGTAAAGTCCCAACTACCGCCTGGTTTTGGAATATCAATTCCGTCCAGATAATTATTCGGAACGTTGATCGACTCGAATCGCTGGGCTTTATCATCTGTATTTTCGATCTCGATCGTGATGACGAACTCATTCCCCAGCGCAGCCTGCTTCGGCACATCCAGGTTAATAATCACTTCCATCGGGTCTTCCCACCATACGAGGGGAACGCCCGGGGGCAAGAATACAAATATCAGACCAAAGAATAGGAGAAATGCCCAACCGAGAAGGAGAGCGGAGATCGGTTTGCGCATAAAGCGTTGCACGGATTGCTTCATAATGGGAGCTGATCTTACCAGCATGATAAGCAATCATGATAGATGTCTGGAAGCTACGCCCTACGCGATTGCGCCACCACGGTCTTCAATATTCAGTTGTTAGAAATTGTTTGATGAGACGTGTGTAGACTCTATTCGCTATCGTCCGAATTGCGACTGCCCGCCAAGCCCCAGATCAGCAAGCCAGCGCCAGCGCCTAATCCGAAGGCTCCTAGCGTGGCGCCGCCGTTTTCGACCCAACGACCCAAAAGCACGAAGGCAGCTAGGAGGCCTAATAATGCAGCGGTCTGGAGTTGCCAGCTCTGAGTCTCCGATTGATAGGCCTGCACCGCCAACCAGCCGGAACCCAGCCCAAAGACCAACGCGCCAACCACACGCAGCAGATATCCAAGCAATTCGAGTGCATCGATAAAGTCCATACGATTATTCCTTTCGCCGGAAAAGTTGCGCAGCCTTAGTATATTATTGCTGGCCCATTCATGCCAACGACAACAAAAAACGCCCGACAAAAGTCGGGCGTCGAATGCTTCCAAAGTTGTACTGTTCACTCTCTGTAACGATCCCCAAAAACGTCGATCTGACCAGCATGCTCGCGTTTGTGGGCGTAGTTGGTATAGACGATGAAATCGTCGAGGCAATAATCCGGTCCGTACCACGCGATGGTGCCATTCTCACGAAATTTCTCGGCGGGAATTTTCGCTGCAAGTTCAATCACGCGTACATGGGCAGTTTTATGAGCATCGAGCACCACCTCCATACTCGCATCGCGGCGCGCCCGAACTTCACTGTCGTTAAATTTGCCGCGTAACTCCCTCATACGATTCATTACGGGTGTGTCACCCCCACCTGTGAACAAGACGAGAACATCACGGAGTACCTCTTCGTAGGAAGTTATATGTGCAGCGATGTCTTTAACAGACCACCAGCCGCAAGCGCCTTCAGTCTCATACTGTGCATCAGGGAATCGTTCGATGGAACTCAGGAACGTGTTATCACCATATTTAAGTATGTCGTGTACATTCATTTCGCCATTTCACCCTATTTAATCATAAATCTTTAGCCAATTAGCGATGAAATTATACATGCCACCATCTTCCGAAATGTAAGAAAGCTCACTCGAAAGTAATTGGTTCCAGTGATCCGAGAACAACATTATTGGGCGGTTCGATGAATAGGTCCCACATTGCCTGAGTGGTGGCAGGAAATTCGCGCACCCACCAAAACTGCAATGCACGATATGTATGGCGATCTGCCGCCACTCCTTGCACATCAAGCCCGAGTGCATCGCAGGTGAGTAAGGCGCGATCGAGGTGATAGTGCTGTGTCACGAGCAATGCCTCCTGGACACCAAAGATGTCATGGGCGCGCATGCAGGTATCGAAGGTTCGTCGTCCAGCGAAGTCCAGCACGAGTATGCTCTCGGGTACACCAAGGCTCAATGCGTAGGCTTCCATCGCACTCGGTTCGTTGTAATTCGGAAATTGATTGTCGCCGCTCAACAAGATGCGTTCCACCTTGCCGGCCAGATATAAGTCCACTGCGGTCGCCACTCGATCTCGCAAGACGGCAGATGCACGGCCATCGCGCTGCAATCCGGCCCCGAAAACAATCGCCACAGGCGCGGACGGCGCATCCTGCTCGTTATAAATGCTCGTGTTATAACGCCAGTCTGCGTAAAGGCGCGGGAAGACTCCGATGGCAACAGCTAGGCCAATTAGCGTCACTACGAGAACCACACCTAGTTTAAGAACTTTCCAGAACCCGCGTGCGAATCGTTTCATCATCGAGAGAAACGATAGCATAGGACCATGAAGGAATTATTAATGTGCTGGCCAGGCGTCGGTTTCCCGCACAGTAATCGCAGTGTGAACATCGCACACTTGTCCCCCAGTCGCGGCCCGACTGGACGCGGTTAGTGTATATTGCTCATCAGAGCAATTCAGTGTCACAGATTAGAACGAATTCCGAGCCATTACTCGCCACGCTTGTCCACATCCAGACTCATCTCGACGGAGATTTGAGCTTGAGCACGCTCGCTGCACAAGCCGGATTCTCGCCATATCATTTCCATCGACTGTTCACAGCCTTTGTGGGCGAATCCTTCAAACAGCATGTACGGCGATTGCGGTTGGAGCGCGGTGCCTACCGCTTGCGGATCAGCCGCGCACCGATTGTGGATATTGCCTTCGAAGCCGGGTTCGGATCGCATGCGACATTTACACGGGCGTTTCAACGCCAGTTCGGAATCAGCCCTAGCGCGTTTCGCAAAGACTTCGTGCAACATCATGCGGATGAAGAAAGAGATTTTCATTCGCAGTCTGATGGACAGCTTCATCCATATCTTGGCACAACTGATTCAACAAAAGTGCGGGTTGGATATTTAAAGCCCATCACGGTTGCATTCATCCGCTACATTGGGCCTTATGAAAGTGTTGGCGGCGAAGGGGCCAGTTTGGCCTCTATTTGGGAGGAACTTTACGCCTGGGGTATTGCACGTGGCCTTGTAGACTCAAAATCGCTCTTACTCGGAATCGGGCACGATGACCCAGATGTGGTTCCTCCGGAGAAACTGCGCTTCGATGTGTGTATCCAAATTCCTGCGCCGGTTGAGCCGAGTGGTCAGATTGGCATCCAAACCATCGCGCCCGGCCCTTACGCAGTAGCGCGGCACTACGGTTCCTTCGAGAATATTGGCGATACGTATGCAAAAATAGGCCTTCAGTGGCTGCCGAAGAGACGCTTTACTGTGGGCCCTAACCTTGCTTTTGAAATCTACAACCACACCCAGGTTCTTGAAGATATCCGCATCGACTATACGGATGTTTACATTTCACTTGCCGAGAAAAACCCGGATGAGGCAACCGCGGGCGAGCCGCCCCGGATCCAAAAAGAACGCGACATCAAGTTTAAGGAGAATCAAAATGCACTTTGAAAACTACCCTTTTCTGGGGGGCACCCTCCCCGAGACAGCCGCGCTCCGGAATGTGCTTGCATTCCATGGTGTAACCGCACCACACACAGGCGAGCCCTTCACCGAAGCGATGTTACTTGGACTCGGGAACGGCCTCGGTGCGGTCTATATTCTTTGGGAATTCAAGGAACACAATTCTAAAACTGTCGTGATGGCCTTTCACCACCGCGCGAATTATCGCCGTGAGTTTTCGGGCCATATCTGTAATCGTTTAGGAGTTACGCACGAAATGCACGAAACCAGTGGACGAAAGGCTGCCACGGCAAAGCTCCAGGCCGCACTGGACGACGGGCTACCTGCAATTGCACTGGTTGACTGGGCTGGAATGTCATACCTCGGGTTGCCCGAGCACTTACAGGGAGCGGTGGGTTATATTGTCACCGTATGCGGTGGGTGTGCAGTGGAGGGGGAAATCTACATTGACGATCGCAGCCCGCATCCGCTGGCCTTATCTGCAGAGGAATTCGCAATAGCTCGAGGCCGAATCGGTTCGTTCAAACATCAACTTCTCGTACTGGAACCACCCGTTGACATCGACCTCCCTAATGCAGTGCATGCGGGGATTCAAAGTTGCCTCGACTATCTGGGGCAAAAATCGGATTCTTTCTCCCTGCCATCCATTCGTAAATTCGCACGCATGCTGACAGACCGCAAAAACAAAAAGGGCTGGCCACAAGTCTTCGCAGATCGCCTGGGGCTCTTTGGGGTGCTCCGTTCGCTGTATGAAACTATCGAGCCTGTCGGGGCAAACGGCGGCTCATTACGCGCTATGTACGGCGATTTTCTTGAGGAAGCTGCGGTTGTTCTCAACAATCCAGCGCTTGCAGAGGTCAGCGCGCAATATCATGTGCTCGGCGAGAAATGGCACAAATTGGCAGAGAGTTTGCTATCAAACCGAATTCCTGAATTCAAACAGGCAAAGAGTTTGATCCGCAAGCGGCGCACAATGTTTACAGGCAAGCGAAAACCAAACTTCGAACAAATACGAGCAAACGGGAATGCGTTAGAAGAACTAACCACTGCATTTGACAAGGAATTCCCGCTCGAGGACAGTGCGATTACAGAACTGTTCGAGGGAATGCAAACGCAGTTATTCGATATTTATGAAAGCGAAGTCGCTGCCTTGGCAGCGCTGCGCGCCGAGGTTTGAGCTAGCGCCCGGTAGTGATGACAATGCGACCTTTTGCGCGCCGCGCCAATAAATCTTCCAGTGCACGCGCTGCCTCATTCAATGGATAGGTCTGCGATACGTATGGCCGGAGATCCCCTGCGACATACCACCCGAGCAAAGTCTGCAGCGAGTCGCGGATCACCTGCGGATTGAAACGAATGTACGCGCCCCAATAGACTCCAACAGCAGAAGCGTTCTTCAATAATAGACGATTGGCCGGCGCTTCGGGGATGCGCCCGCTTGCAAAGCCAATAATCAACAGGCGACCTTCAACCGCAAGCATCCGCAATGCCTGATCGAAGAGGTCTCCTCCGACAGGATCGTAAATGACATTTGCTCCCTTGCCATCCGTGATTTCGCGGACACGTCCGCGCAAGTTCTCCTCGGAATAATTCACGGTGTAGTCCGCACCATGCTCGCTTGTAACCTGTAGCTTCGCCGCGCTACTCGCAGCTGCGATAACAGTGGCACCAAGCTGCTTCCCGATCTCCACGGCGGCCAATCCAACACCCCCGGCTGCACCAAGTACCAGGAGAGACTCACCAGCTTGTAAAGCGCCCCGCTGGGTCAGCGCAACATGAGATGTGCTATAGGCAATCCCGAATGAAGCAGCTGTAACAAAATCCATATCATCGGGGATCGGCACGACAGTGCTCGCGGGCACGATCATTTCTTCGGCATAACCACCGTTATCACCGAATGCAAGCACACGTTGCCCGAGTTGAACACTGGTGACATCCGGCGCACACTCACCGATCACACCAGACACTTCAAGACCGGGGCTGAACGGAAACGGGGGTCGGGCCTGATACTTCCCAGCAATCAGAAGCGCGTCCGCAAAGTTCGCACCTGCTGCATGAACCAACACGCGCACCTCGCCAGGCTGGAGTACAGGACTTTCTACATCTTCGATTACAAGACTGGCGGGTTCACCCCAGCCCTTACAAAGCACAGCTTTCATAATTTATTCCACGATTCGAAAGAGAGAGTATCATTCTGTTATAGAAATTGCAATAACTTTTTCGTATTGAGGAGTTCAACATGTCGAGACCAGCCTGGATTGAAGTTATCCCCGAGGACAAAGCAGAAGGCTTGCTGCGCGAGCTTTACGATCAGGAAATGGATAAGCGCCATAACGTTGTGGATAACATCATGAAGGTGCACAGTCTGCATCCCGAATCGTTGCGTGCCCACGCCGATCTGTATCATACTGTCATGCATGGCCGTTCCGGGCTGCGTCGTGCCGAGCGTGAAATGATCGGTGTTGTGGTCTCTGTTTTGAATCAATGCCACTATTGAATAAAGCACCACGCGGCCGGTCTGGCCACCTTTTCTCGAGATGAGGAATTACCGCGACAACTTATCGAAGACTATACCAGCGCACCCATTGATTCACGCCAGCGCGAAATGCTCGATTACGCTGTCAAGCTCACACGCGAACCATGGGCTGTGCGTGAGGCAGATGTGATCGCACTCCGTGATAGCGGCTTCTCGGACCGAGATATTCTCGACATCAACCAGGTAACGGCGTATTTCGCCTACGTGAACCGGGTGGCCGATGGTCTCGGAGTCGGTTTGGACCAGTATGTGGAGGACGAAAGCTAGCAGACCTATCGGGGAGTAAGGGTATCCAATCCTTGATTAGTCACTCCATCCAAGAACCATATTCCACTGAGCACGCCATTCGGAGCGCGAGTGTAGGTCGCCTGCCCACCCTCGAACTGCACATTCAAGTGCTCACCATCCCAACTCCCATTGCCGATGATTGTTTCGGGTCCGATGTCCCAACGGATCACAAAATTATTTCCATCAGCAGTGATCGTTGCTTCGCCCGAATACACACTCCCATCAGGATTTTCCCCGCTCACATCATAAAGCCCAACAAGATCGACTTCTGGTTCTGCTCCAACGAAGAGCTGTGAAATAATACAAGCCGAGATCATGAGCGAACCCAGTAGCATGGTGCCCAACAATATTATTTTCCAGCGGCGGTTATTTTCCGGCACGGTTCCTCTAAATGATCTTTTAGACGCGGGATGTATTATCGCGTAGGGAGAAGTCCGCGACAAGTATCATCTTCACAGTCAGTCAAAAATTGTTCAACGTCTTGTAAGATGAAGGGCGCGCTTCCCCAGGCTGCTGCATACCAGCGCAGGTATTCCTCCACATGCGCAGACCAGTATGCCGTGCTGTGACCACCCGGCTGCACAATGAATGTATGCGTTATCCCTTTACTTTCGAGAAGTTCGTGCAAAAATTCAGCACTGATAATCAATCCGTCAACTTCGCCTATGTCAATGTATATCTGGGGCAACTCTGATTCCAGGACATCATCAATCCAGCCATTCACGCGCACTTCGTCCACGAAGAAGATCGCCAGACTATGAAACCCCAACGCGCCAAACGTTTGCGGATACTGCAGACCAATGCGCAACGTCCAACCACCCCCGCGTGACATCCCTCCAAGCGCCCGATAATTACGGGAATCAATTGCCCGGAAATTCGCCGCGATCACCCTTATTAAATCGGCTACGACAGCATCACCAAATCGATCATCACCCACTTCACGCGGCATCACAATCAGGAAGGGAGGCGCTGCGCCGCTCGCGATAAGCTGATCGGCCGCCTCATTTACACCGATCTCATCCCAGGTTGCCTGTGTGTGGCCGCGCCCGTGAAGTAAATAGAGCACCGGATAAGCCAGGTCCGGCCGCGCCTCGTAACAAGGCGGCAAATAAACGCGCGTTCGCATTGGATAATCCGCTGTGGGACTCGGTACATCGATTTCGGTGACCGTCCCAGTGACCTCCTGACATTCGGGGGTTGCTGTGGGAAGCAAAGTCGGCGTTGGTGCCGGGGTGTGCGTTTCGGTTGGACGAGCGGTAGCTGTGAAGGTTGGGAGGCTGGTTGCACTGGCCGGAAGGGCTGTGGGAAGAGGCTGGCTTGCCTTGACTGTGGGAATCTGCAGCACAATGGTAGGGGGGGCATCCAATGGCGGAGCTGCAATACAAGCCGAGAGGAATAAGGCCGCAGCAAATGGGATGAGCAAACGTGTGAGATGGTGCATAGGCGGGGCGGCGCCACTCTACCCGGCACAAAGTCATCTGTCAACGGAGCTACCGCATTTTGCATCGCGAGTCCCCTTGAGTATAATTGCCGCCAACTTGACTGACGCTACATAAAGAGGAGCTTTGCATCGGATTCGTGCCTTCGCGGCCTGCATATCTGTCCTGATCGCCCTGCTGCTCACGGCATGCGGCGCCAACCAATCGCCATCTGGCGGCGAGGCGAGTGAAGGGGATATTTCCCCCACAGCTAGTGCGCCGGTCGTGGAAGCTACGTTCGTCGAACAAACTCCGACAGATGCGCCGCCTCCAAGCGTTACGCCGACCGAAGCGCCCTTGGCAGCCCGTGTGAACGGTGAAGGCATCCTGCTCGCAGACTTCGAAACAGAAGTTTCGCGACATAAACTCGCTTTCGCCATTCGCGGGGTCGACACAGCTACACAGGGAGATTATCAGGCCAAGGTTCTCGAACAAATGATCTCGGTCCGCCTGATTGTGCAGCAGGCACAGGCGCAGGGTTTTTCCATCAGCGCTGCAGAAGTACAGGTCACCTACGACCAGAGCGTAGCCGACGCAGAAGGGGAAGATCAGTTCCTGGAGTGGCTCGAACTCAACCTGTATACGCCGGAAACCTTCCGTCTGCAGTTACACGATTGGCTTCTCGCAGATATGGTGCAGAGCAAGATTGTCGAGGCGGTATCAGAATCGGCCGAACACGTGCGCGCCCGCCATATTCTGGTTTCCACAGAAGAGGCCGCACTGGCAATTCGGGAGCAATTGGCGGCTGGCGCGGATTTTGCAACGTTGGCAGTGAATAATTCGCAAGATCAGAGTACCCGCATCAATGGTGGCGAGCTCGGCTGGTTCCCGCGTGGAGTACTGACTGTGCCTGAGGTGGAAGATATAGCGTTTGGTCAGGACGCCGGCGTTGTCAGTGCTGTGGTTTCAACGTTTTTAGGGTTTCATATTGTTGAGACCCTGGAATTCGAGCCGGAACGTTCGATCGCGCCAGAATTCCGGCTGCACTTACAGCAGGCTGCAATTGAAGACTGGCTGGCTGATCTGCGGGCAACAGCAGACATCGAAAGATTTATCTCCTAGCGACCCTATTCGTTTGGAGACCAAGGAAACGGAGCAGGCAAAATGACAAATCGCGGTTCACTCATCGTAAATCTTGTGACGCTGTTGATCATCGCCGCAACAGCTTGCTCTGGGCTTTATTTTCTGTCTGTGTTTGCGAATCCAACCAGTGGGCTTAATTTCTTCCCACCGCCCACCAAACCGGCTGTCGCAGTACTACCCACGCCGACCGACACACCCGACTCATCGAACTTTCCGACGCTCCCGCCGGAATGGACGCCAACCGACACAGCCCCATCCGATACGAACACACCTGAGCCCGATACTCCCACGCCAACGCAAACAGAAGCAGCCACGGCAACCCCAACGCGCATTGTAGTGGACACACCCACTTCTACGCTTGATCCGAGCGTCTCGCCATCAGCAACGGCAACCGGCCCGACACCGACACCAACAGCGACTGTTGTACCAACCAACACGCCATCGGAATTCCAATTCACATTACAAGATGAAAAAGTGCAGTACATTCGCCAGTTCGCTCATCCGGATCTAGACTGCAATTGGATGGGTATTGGCGGGCAGGTCTTCGATCTGGAAGGGAATCCCATCATCGGAAATCTGGTGCACCTGGAAGGTGGTGGTTTATCCATCGACGCGATTACCGGCACCAATTCGAACTATGGCCCGGGTGGTTATGAGCATTCCCTGGACACCACGCCTAGAGATACAACCGACGAATTTGTGATGCAGCTGCTGGACCTAGGCGGCGCACCGCTCTCCGACCAGATTGTTGTACCTACATTTGCCGACTGCAATCGCAATCTTATCCTGGTTAATTTCGTCCAGAACCATTAGCGCCCGGCGACATCTGCCCGCGCTGCGCCATGATTAGTCGGAGAGCAAGGGACCGGACGCGCCAGCGGCGTAAGGGCCAGAACGGCCCGTTGCTGGTAAACCTGATCACCGTTGTTGTATTGCTGCTTACCTTGGCTAGTAGTGCGATATTCGCGTTCTTCTTTTTTCAACCGCGCAGCCCACTTAACCCATATCCACCTCCCACGCTCCCAGTGGTCGCTGTGCTGCCAACTCAATCCACGTTGCCCACAGCCGCCATTGCTGTTGCAACAGTCACCCCACTCTTCAGCGAGACGCCTAATCCAACGTCGACGGCGACATTAACCATTACTCCAACGTCGCAACCTTCGGAACCGCCGGCGACGATAGCTCCTTCGGTTTCGCCTACCCGTACCGAGCCACCGGCCAGTCTGACGCCGGCAGCAGAGCCATCGCCGACACGAGTGATAATATCTGGCAATTTCGAATTCATTGTGCAGGAAGGATCGCCTCTCCCATTGGCCAACTTTGCCAATGACGAAGGCTGTAACTGGCTCGGCATCGCGGGTACAGTCTTTGATGGCGGCAATGGTGTGGATGGCTATGTCATTCATTTCGAGGGCGGGGGCCAATCGCTGACTGCCACCTCCGGTAGTGCCCCAGCATATTCCCAAGCCGGGGGCTACGAACTCGTTCTGAACGACCATGTGGTTGCCACGCAAGCAGAATATAGTGTGCAGTTGTACAATAATACCGGGCAGCCGCTATCCATCCGGCTATTCTTTGATACTTTCGCCGATTGCGAACGCAACCTGATCCTGATCAATTTCGAACGCGCTTCGTAGCGACACAGTCGGCCCCGCAAGCGGACCAAGAGCACAACATGACAGAAAGAGTACCGACGGGGATCACCCGCTTGGATGAGATACTATCTGGAGGATTCGTATCCGGATCCTCCGTCCTCGTGCGGGGCGCGCCCGGCACAGGCAAGACCACGTTTGCACTGAACTATCTGCACCATGGCGCGATCGCGCGGGACGAAGCGGGGTTATTCGTTTCCTTCGAGGAGTTCCCGCGCTCGCTTTACCGCGATGCTGATAGTCTGGAACTGGACATTCGCACCCTTGAAGAGAACGGAATGCTTACGCTGCAATTTACTTCTCCTGAAGTATTCCTGGCGAGCCTTCAAGCTTCAGACAGTCCATTGACGGCCCTCATCCGCGACAGGAATATTCAACGCGTCGTTGTCGACAGCGCCACCCAATTTACGCGACTTACAGCCGACGAACACGAACTGCGAAAAAGTTACGCCGCACTTATTAATGCTCTCAGACGCGAGGGCACCACTGCCATGCTGCTAAGTGAAGAGACGCAGGCCCGGCCACAGGTTGCCGAGAAAGGCCGGCTCGCATTTGTGACAGACTGCATAGTGATGTTACGTTATCTTGAAATTGATAGCGCCATCCAGCGTGCGATCCTGGTGCTCAAGATGCGCGGCAGTGCGCACTCCAAGCAGATCTTCCGGTTCGAGATTCGACCCGGCGGGATCGAGATTGGAGAACCCTTTGAAGGTCGCCAGGGATTGCTTTCCGGGCTCTCCCGCCAGAGCATGATCTCCAACGTCCACTAACTTCGCATCCCGTTCGCTGATCAACAATCGGGCGCTCCTAAATCCGCTCTCATCAGCCTGCACTCCACTCATGGGCACTTTGTACATCGTCGGCACGCCGATCGGAAACCTGGAAGACATCAGCGCACGCGCCCTCCGAATCTTGAAGGAAGCCGACCTGATCGCGGCAGAAGACACGCGGCGCACACGCAAGCTGCTCACGCACTTTGAAATCAGCACCGCGCTAACTTCTTACTTTGAGCACAATAAGCTTTCGAAGCTGGATATTATTCTGGCCGCTCTGCGGAACGGAAATGTGGCGCTGGTATCGGATGGCGGCATGCCGGGCATCTCCGATCCGGGCTATGAGCTGATTAATGCCGCAATAGAAACGGGTCATAAAGTGACACCTGTGCCCGGACCCTCCGCAATTGCAACTGCCTTGGTAGCATCGGGTCTGCCTACCAATGCGTTTGTCTTCCTCGGGTTTCTGCCCCGGCGGAGCGCTGCCCGTCGCGCGTTACTGGTAGAGAATGTAAACGATCGTCGCACATTAATTGCTTTTGAATCACCACATCGGCTGCGGGATACATTGCGTGACATTGCAACGGAACTTGGCAACCGGAAGATTGCGATCGCGCGAGAGTTAACCAAATTACATGAAGAGATATTCCGGGGAAACGTGCAGGAAGCCCGCGAGCATTTCAGCCCGTCTGAAGCACGGGGCGAAATCACGCTCGTCATTGCAGGCGCAGCCCCGGATGAAATAGAAACGTGGACGGAGACGCAAGTACGTTCTGCTCTCTCGGAATCGATTGCAGCAGGCACCAGTCCCACAACCGCAGCCAAAAAGATCGCCAATGAAAGCGGCTGGCCGCGACGGTCTGTTTATCGGCTTGCGGTGGAAACCACCAAGTAAAGGAATACCATTTTGTTCCTCGACGATCCTGCACGCTACATCGAATTCGACACGCTCGGTATGGGCGACCACATCGACGGCTTGCCGACCCAAATTGAAACGGCCTGGCAACATGCACAAACGTTGCCTCTACCAAGAGTGAACGAAATCGCGAATATTGTTATCTGTGGCATGGGCGGCTCAGCCATTGGCGGCTCGCTGCTCAAATCACTGTTGGCCGATGAATGTCCGGTACCGATAGAATCGGTACGTGACTATGATCTTCCGGCCTATGTCGGCCCGAACTCACTCGTCATCGGCGCTTCGCATTCCGGCAACACGGAAGAAACACTGACTACGTTCCGCGCCGCCCAGGTCCGCGGTGCGCAATTGGTGAGCTTTTCAACCGGTGGAGAACTCGCCAGGTTCGCGAGCGAAGCAGGCGGTACTCATTGGAAATTTTCATACAACAGTCAGCCACGCGCTGCCATTGGATATTCATTCATGTTACCTTTGGCATTGCTCACGCGCCTCGGTCTGGTCCGCGATTACAGCGAAGATGTCCTCTCGACGGTTGCATTACTACGCGAACAACAAGGCAATCTAAAGCGAGAGTCATTACTGGCGCGCAATCCGGCAAAGCGTCTTGCGGGACAACTCATGGAGCGCCAAGTGCTCCTGTTCGCTGCCGAACCGCTCGCACCCGTCGCCCGGCGCTGGACCGGACAGATCGCCGAGAACGGCAAAGCCTGGGCACAATACGATGTGCTGCCGGAGTTCAACCACAATGCCGCATGTGGCCTTGAGCAACCGGAATTTCTGGCGGATAAAACGATCGCGCTGTTTTTAGAATCTCCGCTTGCAAACCCGCACAATCAGACTCGTCTGGCATTGACACGCGAACTATTTATGACCGCGGGCTATAACACAGACAGCATTCAAGCCAGCGGCGAAAGCCGATTGGCACACATGCTGAGCGCCCTGCATTTTGGGGACTATGTGAGCTATTATCTGGCGATTGCCTATGGCGTCGATCCGACTCCGATTGAAGCCATTGCCTGGTTCAAAGAGCAACTCACCAAAGTGTCATGACCTTCCCGTTACAGGAACTGCCGAAAACACAACGGCTGTATGTGAAGCTGCGTCAGTATCCAATCCTTGGACGGCAGATCCGCACGCGGATGCGGGAGGAGTTATTTTCGCGCGGTGTCATCACATTGGAACGATTCGATGCAGAGGTCGAAGAGAAAGCCATTGCCTCACAGGAACTGGAAGGTATCGAAGACCCGTTTAGCCAGGAAGCAGCCGAACTCTGGCAGGAACGCCTTGATCATGTCGCGGATCACCTGACGGAATTTTACTTCGCTTACAACGTGCCGATCGAAGTATTCGACCAGATCGTCTCGGCACTACTCGAAGAGCGTACCGGCCACAAACCCGATCCCGGGCAGCTCACTTACAATCCCGAGTCCGCGCCACTTGATGTTCTGATCCGCGACGGCGAGAGAATTGAGGATTTGGCACCGGATAAAAATCAGCCGTTGCAACATCATCTCGAAGAACTGAAAGTGGTGATCATCAAAACGATCATCAGTGATCAGCTTGAGTTTGTCGGTATTGCAAAGAAATGGCTCACAATAAAAGATTTGAAGCGCATCCGGCAGCGGCGCTTCGGCCGTGGCAAGATTGGTGGTAAGGCTGCCGGGATTGTACTTGCCTGGAAGATTACACAGTCCGACCCCGAGCTAGCTCCGTACATCGGCATCCCAGAGTCTTATTTTCTCGGCACGGATGTATTTTCCCATTTCAAAAGGGATAACAATCTGGTGCACGTGCAGAATCAAAAGTACAAGTCTCCAGAGACGATTCGAGAAGAATATGATGCCATCCGCGAATCGTTCGCTGCCGGTGTTCTGCCGGATCGCATCCGGACGAACCTGCACAACCTTTTGAAAAAAATAGGCCGCACGCCGCTCATCGTGCGCTCTTCAAGTTTGCTTGAAGATTCCTTTCGTCACTCGTTTGCCGGTAAATACGATAGTTTCTTCTGTCCCAACCAGTGCTCGCTTGATGAAAATCTAGAAAATCTCACATTTGCTATATCGCAAGTTTATGCAAGCGTGTACAGCACAGATGCACTCCTCTATCGTCAGCGCAAGGGCTTAATCGATTACGACGAGCGCATGGCCATCCTGTTGCAATTTGTAGAAGGTGAACAGCAGGGCGACTATTATTACCCACCCATAGCGGGTGTGGCATTCAGCCGCAATCCCTTCCGCTGGACACCCCGTATCCGACGCGAAGATGGCTTGCTGCGGATGGTATGCGGGCTTGGCACGCGGGCAGTAGACCGCATTGGTGAAGATTACGCGCGCATGGTTGCGATCAGCCATCCAACGCTGCGCCCGGAAGTAGACCCGCGCAGCATCCGGCGCTACTCACAGCACCACATCGACGTCCTCAATCTTCAGTCCAACCAGCTTGAGACACATCCCATCCAGGAGGTGTTTTCGAACCGCCCTCCATGGTTACGCCTCGCTGCCTCCCGAGAGACGGATGGTCATCTACAAAAGCTATTCATGGTGAACCCCGGACTATCCACTGAGGAATTGGTTGTGACATTCGACCAGCTAATCGAAGATACAGAGTTCATCCCACGCATGAAACGAATACTCAAGCGTTTGGGCCAGAATTATCGCGTGCCGGTCGACATTGAATTCACAGCCAGTGTACAGACGAAAGGCAAGCAATCCGATGTCAATATCCGCCTCGTCCAGTGCCGACCGCAAAGCACGCGCGCCGAAGGACCGGCAGTGGCGATCCCACAAGATCTGGCTGAAGAAGACAAATTGTTCACAACGCGCGGTTTTGTACCGGAAGGCAAAGTGGATTACATTAACTTTGTCGTCTATGTTCCACCGAACAGGTATGACTCAATGCCAAACCCGATTGACAAAGTCACACTGGCGCGTGCCATCGGACGCATAAACCAGGCGCTCGAAGGTGAACAGTATATTCTGATTGGACCCAATCGCTGGGGGAGCAACAATCCAGACCAAGGCGTAAAGGTCACCTATGCGGACATCCACAACACCGCGATGCTAATTGAGCTGGCCTATGCCACAAACAAAGGCACCCCAGAACCATCATACGGAACACATTTTTTCCAGGATCTGATGGAATCAAAGATATACTCACTGGCCGTTTATCCCGATCAGGCCGGGGGCTACTTCGACGCCGAGTTCTTCCTCAACGCCCCAAACATGCTGGAACAGCTTAATCCTAGGGATATTGAATTCGAGGACTACGTGCGGATAGTCAATATATCGGCACTTGCGAGTGGGCGCACCCTGACGGTGGCGATGGATGCCGATACGGAAGAAGCGGTGGGTTATTTAGAAACGCACTAACGCTTACGTCGTCGGTTGGGTTTCACGAAGCCGCTGCAAGGCGCCGTGCCATGCCGTCCCAATTGTGTTTCTCTTGGGTAATTTTATTTTTACGAGTTGTGGTTTGGCGGCGATTTCCGGGATGAGCTGTGCGAGTTCGCCCCAGTCGTTGCGCAGCACAGCCTTCCGGACTGCTTCAGATTTCGTTTGCGCCCACGACCATTCATACTGGAAGCGGTCTGCCTTCACCCAGTAATCACGTTTTTCCCACGCCAGCACAGTTACCTCAACGGTCGCAATAACTTCTTCAAGGCAGAGGGCGATGAACGCAGCCATGTCGCGTGCTTCATCATCGATGTCCTGCTTGGCTGCCAGTTCGCGCAATGTGAGCAAAACGGCCTTGCATAAACGCTTTCGCTGATTCCCGACTCCATCCGGGTTGATGAGTCTTGACATAGAGCCGAAGTGTACCGCACAATTGTGCTACATCCAATACAGAATTTCCGGTTTTTCTTCGTGTGACTGCTCCCACGGCTAAAGCCTGTGGGCTTCTAAGGACGTAAGTCCCAAACTCTCCAGCCCGAGAATTAGTATGTTTCTAGCGGCGTTCTCGTCTCGATCCAGAACGAGGCCGCAATGTGGACACGAATGAATACGGACAGACAGACCTTTAAGGACAACTTTGCCACAGTCAGCGCCCGAACAGCGTTGAGTCGTATCGCGCGGGTTGACTTGCACAAACGATCTACCAGCATCTTCCGCTTTGTAGGCCGTGAATTGTGCAAACATTCCCCATGCGGCGTCGCCAATGCTCTTGTTCAGGCTGTGCCAGTTGCCGTCCTGCATGTCTTGAATGTCCAAATCTTCAAGCGCGATGATCTGATACTTATAGGACTTACGCAGGGAGCATAGAGATAGAAGGTAGCCGAAGCTGAGTTCGCATGTAGTTGCTCAACAAACCTTGCTTAATTTGATACACATTCGTATGTGCATCCTGCGCAATCTGATTCAGGCGTACCCAGACAAGCATGGCACAAGCAATATGATTGCGCTGTGCTCGTTGCGAACGACATTGAGATGCTTCCAGCCCGGTTAGCTGTTTGGCCTCTCGGTGAAACTGCTCAATCTTCCAGCGGATGGCACTTTCTATGCCTGTAGCATCTGAGGAATCTTGAGAGTGGTCATTGGTAACCACATGCTCTGTGCGGTGAGTAGACACCGCAATCCGGAACAGTTTCACTTGATGACCTTTTGGAAACTTTTTGAGATGAACCATTTTTCCCGCTTCAATCTCCTCAGCGCTCCAAGAGAGCGCATCAACTCGGCAGTAGTCATCCGCAGGACTTTCTGTCACTTGCCGGTTCGATTTCAACGGACAGTAGTAGATTTTGCCGGCTTTTTCGACTGCTTTCATCACTTTCATCGTCGCATACCAGCTATCCATCAACACAGTGCGGAAAGGAAGCTGTTCCACATGCAGAATGGTTCGCCACATATCCAACAAGTGGTCGAGTTTGCTACGTCCATCTCGCGCAGGGTCAAAAATGCGGTAATCGATGACCCAGAATTTATCGATGTCGGGATTGACATAGACACAAGTCACGAGCCCGATGCCTTTGATTACCTTTTTGGCGTTGCCACTCCACTGCCTACGCACCAGTTCAATGGCAAAGGAATGGTTTTTATCAAGCACCGTATCATCAAAGAGAATGTAGCCATCTTCAGAGAGAACCAACTCTTTGCGCACCATTTGGCGCAGTTCCCGTGGCGTAAATTTTTCCCCTCATCAGTCGATTGACACGATCGGGGCTCAAATGTTCACTATGGTCAGCAAAGTAGGTTTGTGTGTAATTGATTTGGCTAACCAAGAGAAATTGGCTGTAATCCCAGTGAGATAATTTGTTCATTCACACATTGTCTCAGTTTCTCCCTGGTTTGCGTAAGTCCTAACTTATTTACAAATGTCCTGCTGAGTTGGTGCGCAAAGTCTCGGCGCTTGTTGGTGATATGTTTGTGAATGTGTTGAACGACGCGCTTCTTTTTGAGCCATATCGGAGAGCCAATCTTGTGCTTGCTCAACTGACGTTGTGCCTTGGCTATTGCTTCTTCTTCCTTACGAAAGAAGCGCGGGTTATCTACATGCTGACCCTGGTCGGTCGTCAGAAAGTGGGACAAACCAACATCTACACCGACCATCTTGTTCGACTTGGGTAGAAAATCTGGTTCATGCTCACAAGCGAAGGTTGCCCACCAGTTGCCCAAGGCGTCGCGGCGAACAGTGAGCGTATTGATTTCTCCACAGATCGGTCGATGCAACTTGACCTTTACATCGCCCACCTTCGACAGTCGCAAGCGGCCATTTTCAATGAGACGAAGGCCCGACTGCGGGAACGTGAAGCTGTCGTAGCGATGAGCGCCACGGAAGCCCGGATAGCCAACTTTCTCCGTTTCTTCTTTCACCCTGCGAAAGAACGCAGAGAAAGCGAGATCGACCCGAACGCAAACGTTCTGCAACACTTGAGAATGCGCCTGTTCCGCAAGCCACTCGTGTTCCACCTTCCATTCGGGGATCATCTTGATCGTGTCATACAGCGAGAGAGACTCTTTGCGCTCTTCCCACGCTGTCTTGCGTACTTCGAGAGTTTTATTATAGATCCATCGAGCAGCATTCAAGATGCCTTGCAATTTGCGGCGTTGACTGTTAGATGGATAAAGGCGGTATTTGTATGTTTTGTTCATCAAGTTAAAAAAGTACACCCGCGCAGGCTCTCGTTGTTCACACGGCGGCCTTTGCGGGTGCGCAAAGATTATACAGGTTTTAATTGCCGTGTGAACGTTTATAGTATAGCACATCTGTTTCAATCCTTTCACCTACTACGTCCAGCCGCCGTGGCTGGGAAGGCCAAAGGATGGGAGGCCGTTATATCCCACCCTTGAAAGGGGTGGATTTTACGGGCCGTCTCCATAAAGTGAAAGAAATCCGCAAGCATTCTCACAGACTAGATTTGCGCAGCCGGCGCTAAGTCCCCCCCGGCCCAGTACAGCGTGCAGTGCTCACGCCACTGCGCCGAGCGAACTGGGTCGGTATAAATCCGGGACTGGGTGGCGCGGGCGCCAGTCCGTCACGACCCAGTGCATTCACCCAGCCACCGCTGACGAGGTGACTGGGTGACACGGGGGACTGGCAGCACCTGGTTCAAGTAGCTAATCTCGAATTCATCAGTCTCCGGCAGATGTTGAAGTCCAATCCAGTGCACAATCTCTTTTGGCGAATCTGATCACAATACAACGCCTGCCAACGTAGTCATGTTCATCCCGATGTCTTTGCTGCGCCTGGCTTAATCTCCCCAGGCCTTCCAACGAAGGCGCATAGGGTGGAATTGGGATAATATATTGGGATATCTGCTACGCGGAGTATTTTGTGTAGAGGAACTTCGTCTTCCACAGTGAAGGGGCACAGGATTAAACGCGCTGTTGTTATGGTCAGCATTTCCTTCTATCCAGCCTGTCTATAAATTCATGCTTGCACGGTATCCGTGAATGCGATAAGATTGCTTTAGATGATTATCTCTTTCGATGACAAATTAACAGCCGATCTGTACCATGGGCGACATACAAATCGCGTTCGTCGCTTACCACCAGAAATTAGAGAGCGTGCGTTTAGAAAACTGGATGTCCTTAACGGCGCACACAAACTTGTGGATTTACGATCACCTCACGGAAATCGTCTCGAGGAACTCAAAGGAGACTGGGCAGGGTATCGAAGTATTCGTGTGAACGATCAATGGCGTATTGTCTTCAAGTGGATAGACGACAATGCTCATTCTGTAGGACTTGTTGATTATCACTAACGGAGTAACAAATGATTCCTGAAAACCGCATTCCGACGCACCCAGGCGAGAAACTATTGGAGGAGTTTCTAAAGCCCCTCGAATTGACGCAGGTTGCGTTTGCAAAGCATCTGGGCATACCCACGCAACGCATCAACGAGATAATTCGAGGCAAGCGCGGCATAACCTCGGAAACGGCATGGCTCTTCTCGCAAGCGCTAGATACGACGCCACAGTTTTGGCTTAACCTACAAACAAATCATGATCTGGCCAAAAGCAGACCCAAACGCCAGGTTGCTCGGCTGCCCATCTAGATCGCAACCCAGTCGCTCTAGCAGTTTGTCGGAGAGCAACCTGAGATAGCGAAATCGGTGATAATCTACGGGCATGGCTAGAAAATTCAAGAAACCCAATTACGAAGTGATGCTCAAACAGACAATCAGTCTGGAAGAAGCCCTGCCATCCAATCATTTGGCACGATTTGTGGTGGATGTTATCGCCCAGTTGGATTTGGGTATGATCTATGCACAATATGCACCGACGGGTGGTCAACCTATTGCGCCAGAGATCCTGTTGGGATTGCTCTTCTATGGTTATGCCAACGGGGTGTTCAGTTCTCGTAAGATTGAGAAAGCCACCTATGAGAGTATCCCATTCCGCTATATTGCCAGTGGGCTGCATCCTGACCACGACACAATTGCCAACTTTCGCAAAACCTTTCTGGCTGAGATCCAAGAGTTATTTGTGCAGATCTTGCTCCTGGCCCAAGTTGCTGAGGTGCTGAAGTTGGGTAATATCAGTCTGGATGGTAGCAAGGTGCATGCTGATGCATCCAAGAGCAAAGCGGTCAGTTACAAGCGTCTGATAAAACTAGAGACCCAACTGCGCCAGGAAGTGAACAAACTCTTCGAACTCGGTGAGCAAGCTGATCAGGGTGATCTCCAGTTGCCGGAAGGGCTCGTCATTGAAGACGAAATTGCCATTCGCAAGAAACGTTTGGCAAATCTGGCAGAAGCCAAAGCCGTCTTAGAAGCCCGTGCGCAGGAACGATATGCAGCCGAGAGGGCTGAATACGAAGCCAAACAGCGTGAGCGGGAAGAAAAGTCTCGCAAAACTGGGCATAAACCCCGAGGTCGCAAACCGAAACCACCGCAGCCGGGACCACGGGACAAAGATCAGTACAACTTCACTGATCCGGACTCTCGCATCATGAAAAACAGCACCAATAATGGCTTCGACCAGCATTACAACGTTCAAGTTGCTGTGGAGCAGGAGAGCCTCTTGATTGTGGCGCCTTCACTTTCGAACCATCCGAATGACAAAAAAGAAGCTGAGCCAACCCTGGATGCCATCTCTCCAAAAGTAGGCAAACCAAAGGCTGCCGCTTTGGATTATGGATATTTCAGCAAAGCGAACATCGCAGCACTTGAGAAGCTTGGCATTGATCCTTACATTGCTACCGGTCGCGAACCTCACCACAAAAGCTGGCGTACCTTCTTTGAACAAATGCCTGCTCCGCCACCGGAAGATGCCAGTCCGAAAGTCAAGATGGCTTACAAACTACAAACCGAAATCGGCAAAGCCAGCTACCGTTTACGCAAATGCACAGTGGAACCCGTCATTGGTATCATCAAGGAAGTCCTGGGCTTCCGCCAGTTTTCTCTGCGCGGCCTGCCGGCAGCAGCCGGGGAATGGTGTCTGGTCTGCCTAGCGTTCAACCTCAAACGCATGCACACCCTCTACCAAGCAAAGGGTGTGCTTTAGCCGGGGCTGCTTTGGCGCGCCTGCTACTCGCTGAGAGAAGGTGGTTTGCCCTCCATGAAATGCACACTGTTTTACGCTTGTTTTGTCGCAATCAACTGCTCATTTTGCCCTGTAGGGCTATTCATGTTGTAAAAGTACTTGTCTCTCCGACAAACTGCTAGAACGATTACCTAGTGTCCTTCAAGTGGGGCGATGGCGGCCAAGCAGGTGAGCTAGGCATCTCACTTACGTCGAACAGCACGGTGATAGGATCCTTGGATTCAACTCCCAAATGTCAAACTTGTGGGGACACAGGTTGTCTGCAGCGCCAGTTGGCGCAGCTATCGGCAATGTCATACACTCTACACCTGTCGGCACCTTACCCACTCAAGGGGGACAAAAATATCCGAACCAATGTCGAATTTGCCCAATCAACTCCCGCGCGTCACAATTTACACGGATGGCGCGTGCGATCCCAACCCCGGCCCCGGTGGTTGGGCTGCAATCCTGCGTTCAGCAGGCCGGGCACGCGAACTGAGTGGTGGCGAGCCAGATACCACCAACAATCGCATGGAGTTGAGCGCGACTATCGAAGCACTTAATGCACTAAAACAGCCTTGCCAGATTGAACTCTTTACTGATTCTGAATATCTGAAGCTGGGAATTACCGCACGACTGGCGCGCTGGATATCGAATGGATGGCGGACGAGCGCAAAAAAGCCGGTTGCAAACCAGGACCTCTGGCTGCAACTCGTCGAAGCCATGCAGCCACACACTGTAGATTGGCATTGGGTGCGGGGCCATGCGGGTAACCCGAACAATCAGCGCGCAGATCAACTTGCCCGCGCTGCAATACCACGTGCGGATTTCGCATTAGATGATCCCGCGGCAGCTCATCTATACGCCGCTGCCTCTTGTCTAGGGGCTGCCGGCCCCGGTGCCTGGGCAGTCGTGTTACGCCAGGATGGTCAATTAGAGGAGCATCATGGGTTCGAGCAAACTACGACTGCAAACCGCCTCCAGGTACGCGCTGTAGCCGAGGGTCTAAAACAGCTCACTACCGGCACACGCGTGCATGTACATATGAACTCTGACTATGTACACCAGGGGGGCAGCAAATGGATCGGGCGCTGGCAGCGCAAGGGCTGGCGCACAAAGTCCGGCCAGCCCGTGAAGAATATAGAAGAATGGCAAGCCCTTGCCGCCGCAACTGTCTCGCTCGACATTCGCTGGCATCGTTCTACCAGCGCCAATAGTGAAAGTGAAGCCATCCGGGCGCGGGAGATCGCTGCGGCCGCAGCGCGGACTGCTACGGAAAATATCGACTGAGTGCTCCCCCATGAATGGGAGACTGCTTAGAAAGTGATCTTGGTGGGGCGAAAACGCGCTCCAAAGACAAATAACATGGTCTAAGTGGGGCGTATCTCACGTTATGGCATCCCCCAACAGGTCAGAGTGGGACGCTCACCGAGTTCTTAACCAGACAGAACAAATGTGCTATAATTAATACTGCGACACGTCATAATCAGATAGAGCTGATTCGCACCCGCAAAGGCGTGGCCGTGTCGCAACGACCGCCCAAGCGGGTGCTTTCGTTTGAAATGGTAATTCGCCAGACGTACAAATTCCGTCTGTATCGCGCCACCCAGTCCCGAACGTACTGGGTCGGGAAGCGCAACCGGCATCTTGTAATTCAGATCGATATCGCCGGGATCGTCTGGAATCACGCTTGGCACTGCAGAAACGTTATTACCGGCTTACCGACAAGTACATCGGATACAGCCGGATGTGCAAACACTTCGCGCGCCTGAAAATGGCGGGGCGTTATGCGCATTTCAAATGTATCGACGCGCAGGCATTGCAGGACGTACTCGCCCGTCAGGACAATTCGTATCAGCGGTTCTTCGCGTGGCGCAAAGGCGTGGGGCCAAAAGTCGGGCTGCCCGGATTTAAGAAAGTCAAGAAGTACACCAGCTTTACGCTCAAGCAGTGCAGTTGGAAATTGCTCGGCGGCAACCGTATCCGGCTGCGCGGACGCAATTACAAATTCGCCAAACACCGTGAGATAAACGGTGAAATCAAGACCGTGACGGTCAAGCGTGACCGGCTCACCAATCTGTATCTGTGTTTCTCGGTTATGAGAGACATTGAGCCAATAGGAGTCAGCACGGGTCAAATCGGCGGCTTCGACTTTGGTCTCACCCAGTCACGAACGCACTGGGTCGTGAAGACGTTTCTCACCGACGACCGGGGAAACGAGTACAGCATGCCAGAGCACTTCAAGTCCGCATTGGATGAAGTCGCCCGTCTAAACCGCAGTCTGTCTCGTAAGCGCAAGGGCAGCCGCAACTGGCGCAAGGCGAAACGCAGGCTGGCCGCTACCCATGAGCGCGTCGCCAACCGTCGTCGCGATTTTCATTTCAAGCTGGCGCTGCATCTGGTACGCGAGTTCGATGTCATCTGCATTGAAGACCTTAACATCGATGGTATGAAGCGGCTTTGGGGGCGCAAGGTGAGCGACCTCGGCTTCATGCAGTTCGTCGCCATCCTTGAGCACGTCACGGCAAGGCGGTTGTCAGGATCGACCGGGGCGAGCCGAGCACGCAGACCTGCAGCGTGTGCGGGCACAGGCAGGTCGTGCCGCTGCGCGAACGGCAATTCGACTGCGGCGTTTGTGGTTTCGCGATTGGCCGGGATCACAATGCCGCACGCAATATCAAAAGGGTCGGGACATCGACCCTCGGGCTAGTTGATATAAGACGCTCTTGTAGCGCAATCAATGTCTGAACCCAAGATGCTCCCCCCTGCCCAGCCACAGCTTGACGTGGTAGAGGGGAGAGTATGTCACGGAATAGAGAGGACCTGCCCCCGATAGATCAGGTTGGGATTACGCAAGCGATTGGCGCTAACCAGCGTATCCTTTGTGACTCCGAATTGTGCCGCGATAGAAGCAAGCGTATCGCCGGCACGCACTGTATAGAATTTACTCCGCGCCGGTATCGTTAGTTCCTGCCCCGCATAAATCAGATTTACATTATTTAGATTGTTCGTTGTCGCAAGCACGCTTGCACTGAGGCCGAATTTGCGTCCAATGATCGCGAGTGTATCGCCGCGTTGTACGGTGTAGCTGCTCGCGGTGTCGTTGGTTGTGCTCGTGGTTGTAGAAGATGTCGTACTGCCCGTAGCAGTGGTCGTCGTTGAACTAGAACTCGATGAGCTTGCCGTGGTGCCCGACTGACTGGACACTGTCGATCCGGCGACAGGAATTTGAAGCGTCGTTCCTGTGAAGACAAGCGCATAGTTCGTGATGCCATTGAGAGTGGCGATCGCATTCATCGTGACGCCATGATCGCGTGCAATGCGCCACAAAGTGTCGCCCAGTACGACGGTGTACTGCGTGCTTGTCGATGAACTTGCCGGAGCCTGCGCAACCTCTGGAATTGGTGTATTGGTTGGAGCCGGCGCGCTGCTTTGTGAGCTGCTCGTTTGCGAACTGCTATCTGACGACGAGCTGCTCGAAGATGAACTCGACCCGGATGAGGAAGATGAAGACGACGATGTTGAACTCGCGCTTGTTGCGGTGGGTACCGGCGTATTCGTTGGCGGCGTATCGGTTGGTGTCGCAGTCGCTGCTACCACAGCACCCGTCTGCTCAAGAGAGAGTTGATCTAGATAGAAAGCATTATTGACCAATCCCCACCGTCCGCGAACTTCGACTTCAACTGAAACAGAACTGCTGGGAAGTTGAAATGTGAGTTGCAGCAAATTCCATTGCCCGGGAGGCACGCTCGTAGCATCTAGCCAGCCGGTCTCGAACGTCTGGCCGCCGGAACGCGCGATGAGCCGGTATTCGCCCGCATTGGTCTCTCCGGAATAGACTTTCGGATCCCAGGAGAACACGGTCTCTGGACGAATTGGCACCGTAAATTTGTAACTTGCTCCGGAGGTCAATCCCGAAACATCCTGATTTAACCGGAACCAGATGGGACGCCAGGCCCCGAAAACCTTTAACGTGTGCGTGCCATCACGCCAAGCCCAGGCCTGCTGAAAATCATCTCCGAAGCCCGTGTTGAGCCAGGTGACAACTTCCGGCCGAGCCCAGGCATGGTCCTGCGGGTCGAGTAGTGCCGTACCGGAATCTGCCCACCAAAAACCCCAGCCATTGGGGACCGACAGTTCTGGAATGAGATTCCAATAGTACCAGCCCTCTTCGAATCCGGGGTTGGTCAACAGATTTGTAGCAGCAAACGCTGGACGTATGGGCCATGGATTTATTACCGCCGCTACGATAACAACTACAAGAATATTCTTTGTCAGGCGCCGATAGGCTCGCATTTTCGCTGCCCTCTCAATCCCCTTCGTGTAACTGCTGCAAATGTTGAAGTATCAGAGTGCAGCAGAGGCGTCCGGGTTATCCGGAAACGCCTTATGTTTGGATGTTGCAAGGAACAGGCCAGACATCGATAGGTCGAGCTATTTTCTCGCCATCCATCCGGGCGCCCACTCCGAGAAAAGAGCGTGCGGTGCATCCATGAGCATAGCTTGCCTGGCACGTGGTGCGATTGCAATACTCGCCAGATCGGCAAGGATTTGCTCAAGACCGCCTATACCGGCGGGATGATCGCTTCCAAAAACAATCCGCCCGGCGAATTCTTCCAGCCCCCAATGAAGAGTATCAATCAAAAGGCCATAATCTAGCTGCAGGTCGCTCGGGCCATACATTGCCGGATGCGCCAAGACGCCAAATACATTGGTCATATCCAAATAGATGTTCGGGCAAGTAGCAGCCAGTTGAAATGCGGCCTCCAGACGCGGGAACATCGCATGGGCAAGCACAACCGGCATCTTGGGGAATTGTTCTGCAATCCGGCGCAAGTGTTCATCTGGGAATTCAAAATTATAGATTTATTCAAAGCCGGTATGCAGCCATAGTGGTCGCTGCCTTTGCTCAAGCTCTGCATATACCGGATGTAAAATTTTATCAAACGGATCAATTTGTTGCACCATCGTATGTATCTTAACCCCAACGAAGTCGAGATCGTCGAGGGCATGGATGGTTTGCTCCAGGCAGTTGGGATTGGCAGGGTGGACTCCCGCCATGGGGAGCAGTCCGGGAATGCGCGCTGCCAGTCGTGCGTTGAAATCGTGCAATGTGTCGACTTCGCCCGGCGCCAACGGAAACATCAGATTCACAATATACTCCGTTCCGCAGGCGCGCATCTCATCCACAAGCTCATCCAGCAAGACATCCACAGCCACCGGATGCGAGGGGAAAGCACGCCGCACCCAGCGGATGAGCCCCCGCAGTCTGCGGGGTGGAAATAGATGTGCATGGGCGTCGAAGAATCGCATAGAGCAGCCTAGCAGTTTGTCGGAGAGCAACCTGAGATAGCGAAATCGGTGATAATCTACGGGCATGGCTAGAAAATTCAAGAAACCCAATTACGAAGTGATGCTCAAACAGACAATCAGTCTGGAAGAAGCCCTGCCATCCAATCATTTGGCACGATTTGTGGTGGATGTTATCGCCCAGTTGGATTTGGGTATGATCTATGCACAATATGCACCGACGGGTGGTCAACCTATTGCGCCAGAGATCCTGTTGGGATTGCTCTTCTATGGTTATGCCAACGGGGTGTTCAGTTCTCGTAAGATTGAGAAAGCCACCTATGAGAGTATCCCATTCCGCTATATTGCCAGTGGGCTGCATCCTGACCACGACACAATTGCCAACTTTCGCAAAACCTTTCTGGCTGAGATCCAAGAGTTATTTGTGCAGATCTTGCTCCTGGCCCAAGTTGCTGAGGTGCTGAAGTTGGGTAATATCAGTCTGGATGGTAGCAAGGTGCATGCTGATGCATCCAAGAGCAAAGCGGTCAGTTACAAGCGTCTGATAAAACTAGAGACCCAACTGCGCCAGGAAGTGAACAAACTCTTCGAACTCGGTGAGCAAGCTGATCAGGGTGATCTCCAGTTGCCGGAAGGGCTCGTCATTGAAGACGAAATTGCCATTCGCAAGAAACGTTTGGCAAATCTGGCAGAAGCCAAAGCCGTCTTAGAAGCCCGTGCGCAGGAACGATATGCAGCCGAGAGGGCTGAATACGAAGCCAAACAGCGTGAGCGGGAAGAAAAGTCTCGCAAAACTGGGCATAAACCCCGAGGTCGCAAACCGAAACCACCGCAGCCGGGACCACGGGACAAAGATCAGTACAACTTCACTGATCCGGACTCTCGCATCATGAAAAACAGCACCAATAATGGCTTCGACCAGCATTACAACGTTCAAGTTGCTGTGGAGCAGGAGAGCCTCTTGATTGTGGCGCCTTCACTTTCGAACCATCCGAATGACAAAAAAGAAGCTGAGCCAACCCTGGATGCCATCTCTCCAAAAGTAGGCAAACCAAAGGCTGCCGCTTTGGATTATGGATATTTCAGCAAAGCGAACATCGCAGCACTTGAGAAGCTTGGCATTGATCCTTACATTGCTACCGGTCGCGAACCTCACCACAAAAGCTGGCGTACCTTCTTTGAACAAATGCCTGCTCCGCCACCGGAAGATGCCAGTCCGAAAGTCAAGATGGCTTACAAACTACAAACCGAAATCGGCAAAGCCAGCTACCGTTTACGCAAATGCACAGTGGAACCCGTCATTGGTATCATCAAGGAAGTCCTGGGCTTCCGCCAGTTTTCTCTGCGCGGCCTGCTGGCAGCAGCCGGGGAATGGTGTCTGGTCTGCCTAGCGTTCAACCTCAAACGCATGCACACCCTCTACCAAGCAAAGGGTGTGCTTTAGCCGGGGCTGCTTTGGCGCGCCTGCTACTCGCTGCGAGAAGGTGGTTTGCCCTCCATGAAATGCACACTGTTTTACGCTTGTTTTGTCGCAATCAACTGCTCATTTTGCCCTGTAGGGCTATTCATGTTGTAAAAGTACTTGTCTCTCCGACAAACTGCTAGCATTGCGGCAAACGAGCAGCAATGAATTATGGGTTAATTATAGAGAGGGAGAGGCTCGGGCGAGCCTTTTAGCCGTGGACTGACTTTACCGCAGCGCGATCAACGTCGCCGGATTCCGTGCGTGGGAGACTGTCTACAAATTCTACAAAACGCGGCTTTTTATATGAAGCAATCTTGTCCCTCACCGCAGCCCCAATTTCATCCTCGGAGAGCATTGCGGCGGGTGTGAGTTCGATAACCGCCTTTACGGCCTCACCCCATTTCGGGTCCGGCACCCCGATGACACAAACTGCCTCGATCTGCGGCAGCTCTTGCAAAACTTGTTCGACCTCTGCCGGGTACACATTCTCACCCCCGGATTTGATCAGTTCTTTCTCGGGCTTGCGACCGACGTAGTAAAGGTAACCTTCGGCGTCGAGCTTGCCGATATCCCCGGTGTGAAGCCAACCCTGACGAAGGGCGTACTCTATTGCCTCTGGATCACGCCAATACCCCTGGAAAACCATCGGACCCTGCACAACGATCTCGCCCGCCTCTCCCACCGGCACATCCTCGCCCTCTTCGTCCACACAGCGTAAACGAGCTGAGGAGTAGGGCAGCCCAGCTGAGCCGGGCCTGTCTTTCGCGCGCACAATCGTCACACCGCCGCTCGTCTCAGATTGGCCAAATCCGAACCAGAAGTCGGCGCTGGTTTCCGTCTGCAGGCGCTGGATGATCTCCGGCCCTTCCAGACCGAAGACATATTTCAGGGAGTCAAAGGTTGCGCTGCTATCAACGCGTGCATCAAGCAGCATTTGCAACATCGGCGGAAAGACAGCGAGCATTGTGACGTCAAATTCACCGACCATCTTGGCAGCAACGGCAGGATCGAACCGCTCCATCAGGACGCAGGCGCCACCGACCTGCAACGTCTCCAGCGCGAGTCCAAGCCCGAGGATGTGAAAAAGGGGTAGCACGCCCAGACAGCGTGTATCGGCGGATAGGCCCAGTAGCGCGATCGTCTCGTGTCCGGCAGTGAGAATGTTGCGATGCGTAAGCACCGCTCCACGCGGTACACCTTCGGTCGCTGCTGTCGAGATTACGACGAAAGGGTCGTTGCTGGCAACATCGACACTCGGGGCAGTCTCATCCTGATAAAGCTCGAAAAAGGGCTGATAGCCATCTGCCTGATCAGAACCCAGAACGATGCGCACAGGAACGCTACCCTGCTCAATTTCCACAGCCTGTTCAATGTGACCCGCGCCGACGACGAGCATGTGCGGTTCGGCTAGCTGCACAACTCCAGCAACCTCCGCGGCTGACAGACGCCAGTTGATTGGGTACATGATGGCACCCAAGCGAGCACAAGCCCCATACAATTCCAGATAATCAAACGAATTTTGGGCCAGGATGCAAATGCGTGCGCCCGCCTCAACGCCAGCGGCATGCAATCCCGAGGCCAACCCGTCAATATGTCCCAGAAGTTCGGCGTGGCTCAAGCTTCCGGCGGGGCTCATCAATGCAGTCGCTGCTGTGCGATAGCGCGCGTTGTACTGCAACATATCGTAGACAGTGAAATCACGAATACCCATAATGACCTTCGTTTAAAAACAAACCCGGCACCGTAATGGTGCCAGGTAGATGAGTGTTATCCCAACCAGCGTTTGCGCCGGCGGTAGTGTTTGACATCCCGATAGCTCTTACGTTCACCGACTTGCGTCAAGCCCAGATAAAATTCCTTGATATCTTCATTCTCCGCGAGTTCGTTCGCGGGGCCGTCGAGCACGACGCGCCCATTTTCCATCACGTACGCATAATCAGCTACGTCCAGAGCGATGCGTGCGTTTTGTTCGACAAGCAGAATGGGCAACCCCGATTCTTTGCTAGTCTGTTTAACAACCTCGAAGATCTCTTGCACCAACAATGGCGCGAGGCCAAGGGAAGGCTCGTCTAGCATCATCAAGCGCGGTTTTGCCATGAGGCCGCGCCCAATGACGACCATTTGTTGTTCGCCGCCGGACAAGTAACCACTGGTGCGTTTGCGGAATTCTTTTAGACGTGGGAAGTAATGATAGACGCGGTCAAGATCATCCTTGATCGCGCCGCTAGTAAATGAGCCGCCCCGGATGAGCGCGCCGGTGAACAGATTTTCTTCCACTGTCAGATGCTCAAACAATTGGCGTCCTTCAAGCACTTGCACAATACCGAGACGTACAATTTCGTCCGGTTGCAGATTCTCGATGGATACACCATCAAATTCAATGTTTTCCCGTGTGACTTCGCCTTCCTCGGCGTGCAACAAGCCGGAAGTAGCCCTGAGTGTGGTCGTTTTCCCAGAGCCGTTGGCGCCCAAGACTGCCACGATTTGACCCTCACCAACCTCGAGCGATACACCACGCAAGACGAGGATCACGTCACTATAGATGACTTCGATATTGTTGATATTCAGCATGGGCTCATGTTAGAAAAGCAGGCGTTGATGATTTAATGAATATCGTGAAACGTAAAACGTGAAACATAAAAATTTCACGTTTTACGTTTTATATCGATTTTCGCTCGAGGCAGGGAAGATATGTAAGTCCTCGAGTGTTGTGATTTGAGTGATCTTAGGGCATATTCGGCAGATGCAACTTCCCATCGTAAAACCGGCTCCCATCGTATCAGAGCACAGCGCCAGCTTTCGCGGGGTGTTTGAAAACCGCTGTCAGTTCCGGCATTTCGAGAATTATCTAACCGGACTGATTGTGTTGAAGAACAAGTCGATGGCGAACATGACGCGCTGCCTGTTGGATAGCGCTGACAAGACCAACCTGTCGCGCTTCTTGTCGGAAGCGAACTGGGATGCCGCGGAACTGAACCAGGAACGCATTGCATACTTATTCCAGCAAACCAAGCGTCAGCGCCAGGGCGCCCGCAAATCGATGCTGGCCATCGATGATACTTTGTGCGAGCACGTCGGCAGTCTGTTCGAATACATTGACCAACATTACAACCACGGCAACCACATGTATCCGCTAGCGCACAATCTGGTCACCGGCCACTACATCAGCGGCGCGGTTCGCTTTCCGGCCGACTGGCGACTGTACCGGCGCTACGAAGAAGTCACCGACTGGGAAGCGTTCGTCAAGAAACTGTTGCCCGACGCTACGATCCCGAAAACCAAGAAGGAGCGTAATCGCTTCAAACGTCAAGTCGCACCCACCTTGCTGGCCGACCCAGAGTTCCGGGCTCTGGACGAATCTTTTCAGACCAAGATTTCGCTGGCGGCTGAACTGGTCAAGGCGGCGCTGGCGCACGATTTGCCCTTTGAAACGGTGCTGTTCGACGCCTGGTACCTGGCACCCGAATTGCTCGAAGTTCTCAGTGCGCATGGCAAGCACTGGATCAGCCTGCTGAAAAACAACCGCAACCTTATCACCAACAGCTTTGTGCTCCAGGATGCTTCCGGCGAACGCATGCGCTTTGATGGTCCGCACATCAAGGTGCAGGACCTAGTGCCGCTTATCCCACCTTCCGCTTTCAAACCGATGCAAGTGGGCGAGCAGACCTACTACTGCTTCAGCAAGAATGTACGCATCCCGACTTTGGGGAAGGTACGGCTGGTCATCAGCTTTGCCAAGCCTGATTTAACCGGCACCTATGCCGTGCTGGTCAGCAGCCATCTCAGTTGGGATGCCAAGAAGATCATCGCAACCTATCTGCTCCGTTGGCCGATTGAGACCTTTTATCAAGACGCCAAACAGAACCTGGGGCTCCACGAATATCGCATGCGCTCGGCCGCCGCCATTCATAAGCACTGGTCACTGGTCTTCGTGGCCTATTCGTTCCTGCACCTGCACTGTTTGCCCACATCGCGTCGTGACAAGGTCTGCGCGCCCATCCAATCCATCGGGCAGGTTATTCGCCAACAAAGCCAGCAGCTAATCGAAGCATTGATCTTGCCGGCTCACGGCTCTCTGTCTGACGGTACTGACGAGCAACAAGTCTTCTCGTACTTATTCGCCAAGCAGGCTTACTCTTTGGCTGCTTGAGCCTTTTCACTCAAATCACAACACTCGAGTTAAGTCTCTCTTCCCTGCCTCGTAATCCTTCAAATAGAAGGAATAAAGTGCCCTCCATCATTGGATGGATGTCACTTTATTATCAACGTAAAGACACTTATTCTGGAGGCCAGGCTTTTGGTAGTTCGAACCAGTCAGAGACTGGTACAAGCGCAACACCGTCACCAGCAGCCTGGAATTGGCTGATGCGCGTCCGGCTCGGCGAGCGCTGCTCTCCAGCAGCGGTCCATTCAAGGACGCCCAACGCGTCTACGGGACTGATAGCCTGGAACGCCGCGAGAAAATCTTCCCCGCTGATCGGCCAGCCCGTGGTGTTGATGGCCTGTTCGATAACAGCCTTCTGGTTGTAGAAGCCAGCATACGTCAGGATGAAGGTGAACGTACGCTCCTCAGGCGGCGCGCCACTGGCGTCGAAGGCTGCAGCCGCTTGTTGCACACCGGGGTGATCGACATCATCCCAGGGGATGTATGGGGTAAGGGTGTAGTACCCATCCATGAGTCCCACGTTGTCGCCCAGGAAGTTAAGCACGTCTGTGTTCCCAGACCAATTCACCCCAGCCATCAGGACTTGATCGCGGAGGCCCAAGGCAGTCGCCGTACCAATCACTTCCGCCGAGCTGAATGACAAGTTTTGCTGATAGATAACGTTCGCGCCCTGTGACACAAGCGCCGTGAGATTGCCAGTGGAGTCGTAAGCAGGGTTGACTTCCTGCTGCTCAAGCTCCAAC
The DNA here is from genome assembly GCA_965248775.1 of Anaerolineales bacterium. Taxonomy (GTDB): domain Bacteria; phylum Chloroflexota; class Anaerolineae; order Anaerolineales; family JBHHUI01; genus JBHHUI01. Next base: position 4,401,721 of record OZ252150.1, on the reverse strand, counting down.
ACAGTCGCGCCTTGCGATTCACAATAAGCAATTGCCTCCGGCGTCGTCGCGCCGGAACCGTAGGCGCCTTGCCATCCGACCACGCCGACAACGATATCGTCTCCGGCATCGGCCGGCTTGACGTCGGCCCAGTTCGACGTAACCCATTCACAGAAGCCGGCAAACTGGTCAGAATATCCGGGTACAACCAGAATCGTGTATCCGTTGCGGGGCACGTAGGTCGCCTGCGTGTTTGCGCCAGCAGCGATATTCACGGTTTTATCCTCATTGAAGCGTTCAGCGAGGGCGACCGTTGCTCCACTGTTGTAGGTGTTGATAACAAACGGCGCTGGATCGTCTTCACGCGTCTCTTCGTAGGCAATAACCTCATTGTCGACGTTATAGGCAGTTTCGCGGAACTCGACCCTTAAGTCTGCGCCGCAAAAACCGCCGACAGCGTTGATGTCCGTGACGGCCTGAGCAGTCGCGAATTGGAATGCCAATCCTAGGATCGAGGCGATCGGACCTTCAGTACCGGCCTGTTGATAAATCACGACTTCCTCGCCGCTCAAATCAACAGCACATTCTCCTTCGGCAAGTTCTTCTGCAGCCGGCTCTGCTGCTTCTTCCGCTGCCGGCTCTGCAGCTGGTTCTTCCGTCGCAGCCGGTGTACAAGCTGCAAACACCAGGGCAAAGACCACCAGCAGGGGCAATAAATATTTCTTCATGGTTTACTTCCTCCTCCGTTTATGAAACACAGGAATTCAATTTAATTGTTAATGTGACTTGAAGCAATTGTACTTATGTTCGACATCCTCCTTTCTCCATATAATCCCCGCGGGCATGCGGGGTGTCAGACCCCGCCGAAAATTGAATGTTAGCGTGAAAATGGGCGTAGTCGCCACGAGGCTTTAATCAATGTCCAGCGATAGGCCAGACCGCGCGGTTCGAAAATCAAAAATAACATTAACATCAACCCAAAAGAGATCGGCCGGAGAGAAGATAAAAGATTGGGACCGATATTTGTCGGGACAATTTCGGCCAATGTACCTCCCATCCGGATAGCGAATTGATCGATCAAGGTAACGACAATGACGCCGAAGAATGGACCCAGATTATTGCCTAATCCTCCAATGACCAACATCCCCAAAAAGATGATCGACAAGGGCAAGTCGTATCCCAATTCAGGGCCGACACTGCGTTGGCTGGTTGCCCGGAGCACGCCGGCTGCACCAGCAAACATGGCCGCGAGCGCAAATGCGCGTAACTTATAACCAAATAGATTTACACCCAATAATTCCGCTGCTAAATCGTTATCCCGAATAGCGACAAAAGCGCGCCCCAAACGTGAGCGCGTGATGTTCAGAGTGACAATTGTCGTGATAATCAAGGCGACCAATGATATGTACAAGAAATCGCGCACTTCCCTAAATTCGAACCCGGCAATAACAGCAACGGGAACTGAGATGCGGCCATAAGTACCGCCTAAAACATCTTTATACGTATTTCGCGCCAGCCAGGGGATGATAAATTGCGCGGCTAAAGTCGCCATAGCGAGATAGAAGCCCTTAACGCGCAATGAAGGTAGTCCAAAAATCAGCCCAACAACCCCGGTGCCTAGTATCGCAAGGGGAAAGGACAATAGAAAGGGAATATCGAAATGGATCACTAATAACGCCGAAATGTAGCCGCCGACCATCATGAAGGCTGCCTGACCCAACGATATTTGCCCTGTATAGCCCGTAAGCAGGCTTAATCCCTGCACAGCAATGAGTGTGTAACAAACCTGATTGACAATTGCAACGATCGAGGCGTTGCCCCAGCGCGGGAGAGAGAAGACGGCAAGGAGTGCCACAGCCAATATAAGCCACTGCGCAGGTTGCCGAATGAGGGCGATATCCTGGGCGTAACTGCGATCGAAGTCGCCGGCAGGTCTTAATACGGCCATGGCTCAAACCCTCTCAATGCGCTTTTGCCCAAACAAGCCTTCGGGCCGGATAAAGAGCACAATCATCAACAAAATGTAGGGCGCGATATCGAATGAACTGCGCACTTCAATAATTGTCGAAGCCTGCACGAGTGCCTGCACTAACCCGATGACAAAGCCACCGACAATTGCGCCTGAGAGCGAATCCAAGCCGCCCAACAGGAGCGCTGGGAAGGCAATCAACACGACGGTTGAGAGATTGAGGCTCGGGCCTGATAGCGTTGCCAACAAGACGCCTCCTAGGGTGGCAACGATCCCCGCAAGAGCCCACGAGGTGCCAAAGATTCCCGACACTTTAATGCCAACGCTGCGGGCGACATCGTGATTCTCCGACGTAGCGCGCATGGCCAAGCCGGACTTCGACACCCGAAAGAAAACAATGAGTATCACAGCAGCCACAACCGCCACAACAAACGTCGCGATGAGTGCTTGCTTTGTGATTATCGCGTCATTGAATGCCCCTGGAAAAGGAATCTTGATAACGTCGCTGGCTGTGAAGGGAGCCGGGAAATTACCTTTCGGCAAGACGCCAAATGATAATACTGTCAGGCCTTGCATAAGTTGCGACAAGCCCAGTGTCATTAGGACGATAGACAAGAGTGGCTGACCTGTCATTGGGCGCAGCGCGAGACGTTCGATGAGCAGCCCGATGAGGATCGCAACGACGAAAGCCGCAAGAATGGCGGCCCAAAGCGATGAGAGCGAGCGTGGCACCATTTAGTATTCCAGTAACAAATTGTTGCGGTACGAGTGACCAATTCATGCGAGCACAGCCTCCCGCAAGGCTTCGATGCGCAGAGTCGTATCGATGGTACTTTCACGGCCATCTCGGTATTTCACCACGGCCTGGACATTGACCTTCTCCACACCGTTATACATCGACTCGATGATATATTCATAACGATCTGATAAGAAGCGCCTGCGCAGCTTGCGCGAGCGTGTCATCTCACCCTCATCGGCATCAAACTCTTTGTGTAGCAGCACAAACTTTTGCACGCGCCCGGTTTCCGGTAGCGTACGATTGACTTCTTCCACATCTTTACGAATCAGGTCGTACACCTCCGGTTTCTGCGACAGATCGGTGTAGGTCGTATAAGGAATACCGCGATTTTCCGCCCAGCGCCCCACGTTCTCGAAGTCGATCGTGATCATCGAGGTGACGTAGCCCTGCGTGCTATCGCCAACCGTCATGGCCTGTCCGATGTAGGGGCTAAATTTTAGGCGCCCCTCGATGTATTGTGGTGAATACTTGTCGCCGCTTTCAAGCTCGATCATGTCTTTGACACGTTCAAAAAATATCAGGTGGCCGTCTTCGTCAAGGCGACCGGCGTCGCCGGTGCGGAACCAGAGCATTCCATCTTCGTCTTCATGAAGTGCCTCGGCGGTGCCTTGTTCGTCCTTGTGGTAGCCCATGAAAAGGGTGTGCCCGCCAAGCAATACTTCTCCATCGTCTGCGACTTTCATATATGTTCCGGGCAGCGCCTTGCCGACAGTCTCAAATTTGATATCGCCGGGAGGTTGAGCAACCGATGCAGCCGTTATCTCAGTCGTGCCGTAACCATGGTGCAAATTCAAGCCGAGTGCGTGAAAGAAACGAATGACGTCTGGGCTAAGCATGGAGCCGGCAGTTAAGGCCCAACGGAGCTTGTGTAGTCCAAACTGGCTGCGTAATGGTTGAAAGACGAGCAGGTTCCCGAGAAAGTATAAGAAGCGCCATTGCGGAGGAACTGACTTCTTTGCAAACTTGTAATCGGCAACTTTATACCCAACCGGTAAAAACAAGTCATACAGTTTCCGGTTGAACCAGGATGCGTCAATTATGCGCGCACGAATCGTGTCCACCAGCGTCTCCCACAAACGGGCGTTATAGAACACAAAATCAGGCGCAAGCTCACGGATATTCTCGCGCACGGTTTCAGGACTTTCGGCGAAGTTCAATATGACGCCGTCCACCGCATGCGGCGCGATATCCAGAACTGCGCCGCCGACCCAGGCCAGCGGAATGAACGAAAGGACATTGTCTGTCGCTGAACGTGGGAGCGGTTTACCGAAAGCCCGAGTAATAAAGACGAAGTTCGTGTGGCTGATTATCGCGCCTTTGGGCAGCCCGGTTGTGCCCGAGGTGTAGCAGAAGAACGCCGGTTGGTCGCCTGTACCGGCGGCGATCAACTCTTCGAATCTTTCGTCTGCCTGCGCGCCTGACCCGCGGCCGGTATTCTGCACATCCATGACGTCCACCAGCCAGTCGTCGTCGTAATACCACATGCCGCGGTTATCCCAATAGAGGACCTTCTTCACCAGCGGGAGCTTATCCTTGATCTCGAGGAGTTTGTCACACTGTTCCTGATCTCCGGCCAGCACAAACGTCGCGTCTGAATGTGTAACAATGTATTCGACCTCAGGCGGGGTCACGTCGGTGAATAAGCCGGCAGGGGCGCCACCGGCAGCCATGATGGCATATACACCCCAGAGATATTCGCGGTCGTTATCGCCGATAATGGCCACACGATCGCCGGGCTGCAAACCCATCTCGATCAGGCCTAGACACAAATCGCGCACCTTCTCGTATTCCTGATCCCAGGTAGAGCTCTGCCAGATGCCGAAATATTTTTGGCGCATGGAAATCTTGTCGGTGCCACGATATTTGTGCACCAGGGCTAGCCAGCATTGAGGTATGGTATCTAACTCATATACATCTCCTCCTACTTCCGCCGTTTCCCCTTATCACCTTAAGCCTCATGCTCTTGCCCTAAATAGGCGCGGATTACCTCAGGGTGTTTTTTAATGTCTTCGGGCGTCCCTTCAGCAATCTTAACGCCAAAGTCTAATACGACCACACGTTGGGCAATGTCCATAACCAGGCCCATATCATGCTCGATCAGGACGATGGTCGTGCCTTTTAATTCATGTATGTCGAGGGCGAAGCGCGCCATGTCTTCTTTTTCTTCGACATTCATGCCCGTCATGGGTTCATCCAGCAACAATATCTCGGGCTCCATCGCCAATGCGCGCCCCAATTCCACGCGTTTGCGTAAGTCGTGTGGCAGTGCGCCCACTACAGCCTTGCGGATGTTCTCCATCTCCAAAAAGTCGATGATTTCCTCCACGGCCAAGCGATGTTCCAAATCCTCCTTCTTTGCCAATCCCCAATAGATCATGCATTGCAACATGCCGGACTTCATGTGAATATGGCGCGCGGCCATTAAATTATCGAGGGTGCTGAGGCCGGTGTAGAGGGCGAGGTTTTGGAAAGTGCGGGCAATGCCCAGACGGGAGATTTTGTGAGTAGGTGTGCTTGTGAGCTCGTGGTTGTTCATCCTGATAGAGCCATTATCAGGACGGTAGAATCCGCTGATACAGTTAAGCAACGATGTCTTACCAGCTCCATTCGGACCGATTACGGCAAGTATTTCACCCGGATGTATGTCTATGCTTACATTGTCTAGCGCTTGTGTGCCTCCGAAGGACAGTGAAACGTTCTGAATTGAAAGTTGGACACTGTTGTTAGCTGCCATAGCACTCCGTTGATTGTCCGCAGAGATATGTTGCAGAAAATACCGACTGAGGAAATCCCTCCCTTTGTACCATGAGAACCAGTACCGAAAGATGGACTCAGCTGGACATCAAATTGAGGCGATAGATTGTGCGACTTCTGAATCTGCTGGTATTGTAGTGCAAAACGCTTTTCGCTGACAAGCCCCGAATCTTTTTTATCGTTCAATTTGTCACGAACCGATATGCTTGTCCAGACCACCCCCCTCTGGTACGTACTCCTGCCTCCGGCAATTTTGGGCGCGCTTTGGTTTCGAGCCCGCCAAATGCAGCGCGCCTATTCATCAGGTTTGCTTCCATTACGTTCCTGGCAAAGGATGCAACTCACGCTGCTGACGGCAGCGCTGTACCTGAGTTGTATTTATCTCACAATCTTCTATGAGACTGCAATCTGGCTATCTGTACTGGCGATTGTGTTCAGCTTGATAATGTTGCTTCTTCTACGAGGCGCCTATCAGTGGTTTGTTGACTCAAGATTATTGGGCATAAAGGCAGATGGCATTGCCCGCGAACACCCAGTCAAGCAGCGCCTGGAACGCAGGCGGTGGGGGCCGGTCCGACCACGCCCGCCAGAAGCGTTGCAACATGATCCATGGCTCCAGCCAAGCGCGCACTTCTCGCAGCGCCGCCGGCCAACTGACGTTGGGACGCGGTTGTTTCGACCGCCGTATTTTTTTTTCCCGTCGCCCCCCAGTCTCGTCGACTGGACGAGGTCGTGCGCCGTTTGCTCTTGCGTCGTGCCGGTTGTTGCGTCTCATCGAGTTCGACCGTCTCGACCTCGCCGCGGGCCAACGCCCACCAGCAAAAGGCGAAGGCGCAACACACCAGCTCCCAGTGGCGGCGGATGGCGTGGTCGGCGCGCACTTGATACTGGGCCCAGCCCAAGCTCTGCTTGACTTGCTTGTAGCTCTGCTCGACCCAGGCGCGCAGGCCGTACAGGCGCGTGACCTCGGCCAGGTTCGCCGCCGGCAGCGAGCTCTCTTGCGCACGAAGCGTGCGCGGGGATGGCAGGTTGGTCGCCAGATACCAGGTTGTCTGCTCGGGCAGCTGCACCGGGTCGGTGGTCACGACTACCAGGCGCTGCGCACGTTGCGGTCCGTACATCCGGCCGACGACTTCGAGCACCCACCTCGGCTCACGGTGTCCGTCTCGGAATTCTCGTACGACCTGGCGCCACTTGCCCAGCGCGTCCGGTTGCCACGGATAGCCCGCCACGAGCTCCGTGATCGAGCCCGGTTCCCCTTTGGGATGCCACCAGCTGAACGAGGGCGGCATCGCCACGACGTAGCCCACCCCCAGCTTGTGCAGCCCGCCGATAAACTGGTCGTGCTTGCCGTAGAGGCTGTCCGCCACGACTGCCTTGAAGGGCACGCCCGCCTTGTGCGCACGCTCCACCAGCTCCAGCGCGAGCGCCAGCTTGGTGCGAAAGCCCGCATCTTTGTTGCCGCGCGCAAACCAGTGCGCCGGCGTGTACGGCTCGACTTCCAGCGGGTAGTAGAGCCGCTCGTCCGCCCAGAGCGCGTGCACCGACACCACACCGTTGTCGACCTTGCCGATACTGCCCAGATATTGGCGCCCAACATGCGCGGTGCTATTTCCCCACTTGCGGTCGCCGGTCTCATCGATGGCCAAAACACCAGCAGCAGTGGGCGCCAGCATCTCAAGCCGCTGCAGCAGCTCTCGCCGCAACTGACCGACCGCCGCCGCATCCCAGTTCGACTCGGACAGGAACCACTGCAGGCGTTGCACCTGCGCCTGTTGCGCACCGGCCAGCGGCTCGGCGTTCGCCAGTGCGGTGAGCGTCTTGTTGCGCTCCGCAGGCAACAACAACCCTTCCAGATAGCGCCGGAACGCTTCGCGTTGGTTGCGTCGCGAAAACAAACCATCAAACTCCAGGGCGAAATCTTCCAGTGGACCGGGCGCGGGAGTGACATCCAGGCGTTTCGTCATGCTCCACCTCCACCACCTGTATACACCCGGTTTTTCCTTGAGTCAACAAACCACTTCTATGTAGGGATCAATCCGGGCCTTAACAGTTTGACGCTCCCGATGCCCGCGGATGGGCTGATACTGATCCAACGCGAACTAAGAAACGTCTCACGTAAAACTCGCTGGCGTTGGTGGATTTGGCGGCTTGCATCCGCTATGCCGTTGATCAGTTTGGTGACGGCAGCTGCACTGTGGGAAGGACGGCGCTGGCATGTTTGGCTCGCGATTGTGCTTGGCTCTCTTGCTCCGGCAACGATATTGCCGGGCCGCAGTACGTGGCGAACGCCGTTGCTATTAACATTGGCAGCAGGAATCCTTGTCGGGCAATCGATAAACATCCGAACACAATTGCCTCCCGGAGACTGGTTTACACTCTGGCGCGGCGCAAGATGTACAAACCGGATTAGCATAAATAGAGACGGGACGGCCTGGTGTGTGAACGCGCGAAATGAACTGGTTTACAAGTTCGATGTTGCTCGCGGCGTAGTCCTGGAGACACACTCCGTTTTACAGGCCTGGGATATCCTCGCTGCAACGACAGAAAGCGTCTGGGTCACATCCGAGGCCAAACCTGGCTTTACACAAATCCATCCCGGCCAAAGCGAGACTTCAATTGATGCGCACCCCAATCATGGTGCAACCGTAAACAATCAGTTATGGATTGTGGACGGCCTCAGCCGGTTGATCCTCTATGAAAATGGGAATCCAGAACGCCACTTCACAACGCGCGATGGACTTCTTAACTCAGATGTTCTCACAGTGGAGACATTTCCGGATGGCTCGCTCTGGGTAGGCAGCTGGAGCGGCGTCAGCCAGCTCGTTGATCCTGATTTCAATTGGAAGGGATTTCGCCCGGATAATGAATTGGATGGCCCTGTCGTTGATATTGCATCTACAGGTGACGGGATGGCCTGGATTCTACACAAACCGAGGTATGTTTCCGCAGACTGGTGGTTGAGTCGCATGTTTGCAGATGCTACCTGGAAACATATAAACCTGACAGACCTGACCGGTATGAATGCGCTGCGAAGCAAGAACGCCATTGCACGCGACGGCCTGGGAAGACTCTGGATTGTTGGTTTCAATATCTTCAAGCCGACAGACAACCTGCTCGCCATTTTGTATCCGGACGGCTCACTCGCCCTGCCCGTTTTTCGTCTGAGGCGTTATGCTGTTCCGCTTTTTGGTCGCACGCGGGAACGGCTTCCACGCCCGGATGCACATGGGGTGATCGCCGATGGAAATGGCGGCATCTATCTCTACAATGGCATCAGAGAGCCATTACGTCACTGGCGGCCATAAGATAACCCGATGATCGATCTGCGCCCCGCACGGGCCAACGACCACGCGCAAATCCGCGCGCTCATCCGGCGGGTGGGGATCAATCCCGGCGGCTTACAGTGGCCCCGTTTTACGGTAGCAGAAATCAAGGGTGAGTTTGCCGGATGCGTTCAGCTTAAACCCCATCGTGATGGTTCGTTGGAACTTGCCTCACTCGCCGTCGTGGCGGAGCAGCAGCGCCTTGGCATTGGGCGAAAACTCATGGAGCACTGCCTGGCTAGTGTCGAAGGCGATCTCCATCTGATGTGCGCCGGTCATATGCAAGCGTATTATGAGGGCTATGGGTTTGTTGCGTTACAACGGGAGAAAATGCCGCGCTACTTTCAGCGCGTTGCGCGGGCTGCGAGCTTGGTGGAATCGATAAGCTCGGGAAGGCTTAGGCTTGTGGTGATGAAGTATATTAAGCCCAGCACCTGAACAATCTTTAAAATGTTGTTGTGAGTCGGACCATTGTAAGACATGTGCATGACCTTTGCAGGCTGCTAAAATCGATGAATGAGTCTCCTCGCCTCCCCATTAAAAGTACCCTCCCCAACTCATTTCGACACGATTCAGCGCCTGATAGACAACGTTCGTCAAGCCGTAGTCATCGATCAAAAGCGTTTAGAGTTAATCTTAGCGGCGCTCCTGGCACGCGGTCATTTGCTCTTGGAAGACGTGCCGGGCATCGGCAAGACGCTCGTCGCAAAGGCGCTGGCCCGCTCGGTCGAGGCCACATTCAAGCGTATCCAGTGTACGCCCGACCTCTTGCCGAGTGATATCACCGGCAGCGCGATCTTCAACCAACGCGACCAACGCTTCGAATTCATCCGCGGGCCGGTTTTTAGTAACGTCGTGCTCGTGGACGAGATCAATCGCGCTACACCGCGCACGCAATCCAGTCTGCTCGAAAGCATGGCGGAAGGGCAAGTTACTTCTGACGGCTTCACCTACGAGCTGGAACAGCCGTTTTTCGTCATTGCCACGCAGAATCCGATTGAGACCGCCGGAACCTTCCCGCTGCCCGAGGCGCAACTCGATCGATTCCTGCTCTCGATTAAGCTGGGCTATCCGAATTACGAGGACGAACTGACAATTCTCGAGCGCGAGGAGCACGCCGATCCGCTTGACAGCATTGCCCCGACCGTCACGCTGCCCGACATTCTGCAGCTACAATCGGCGGCGCGTGCGGTAGACGTGTCGCGCCCGCTGAAAGAATACATCGTCCGGCTCGTAATGTGTACGCGCAATCATGCCGAAGCGGTGTTGGGCGTAAGCCCGCGCGGCGGCGTCGCGCTGCAACGCGCAGCCCAAGCGCTGGCCCTGATACACGAGCGCACGTTTGTCATCCCCGACGATGTGAAATCCATCGCCCCCGCTGTAATGGCGCACCGCATTCTCACTCGCGACCGCCGCCCCGAAGCCGCGCATGACCTTGTGGCCGACGTGTTGGCGCAGGTGGAAGTGCCGTTGTAAATATTGGTTATTGGGCATTCTCAATTTAATATCAAAATTCACATCCCGTCATAGCCTTATGCCAACCGGACGAGCCTACGTCCTCCTCACGACATCATTCCTGTTATACCTATTTGCGAACCAAACCCAAGTCGGCTGGCTGTACGTCATGTCGGCGCTGCTGATCGGGATCGTGCTGATGGCGTGGTGGATGAATCGCCGCATGTTACCCACGTTGCAGGCCGAGCGACGCATTGGCGGCGAGGCGGCGAGGCCTGATTTACACGCGGGCGCAGAGACGATAATTGAACTGCATCTTCGCAATCAGGCTCTGTATGGAGCTTACCAGTTGCGTGTCGCCGATCTGTGCCCACTCGCAGCCCCTGAGAAGCAACTCTTTAACAGCTACGCTCCGATCGTACCGGGCAAAGATCGTGTCACACTCTCGTACACGGTGACGTGTGACCGGCGCGGCCTGCATATTTTTTCGGTAGTGTTTAAAAGAGTGTGTAAACGGCGTTTCTGGCAGGATGCGAATAAACACACTTTGAAACAAACAGGCGCTGGTTGTCCAGCAATCGCTGAGCGCAGGGGCTGTCAAGGGGTTCAGAGCAAATCGAGCTGAATTGGAGTAGCGCCCTTGACAGCCACAAACCAGCGATTAGGCTGGGACAACGCCTGTTTGTTGGCATTTAGAATTCAAACCTCCCCTCAAAGCGGATAGCAAGCTGGTTCAGGATTTTGGCCCAATCGCGCATGGGCGTGGTCCATTTGGCACTGGCATTTTGACTGACCAGGAAAAGCAATTTACGGACCGCCTTTTCGGAGGGCAAAGCGCCCTTGGTCTTGGTGACTTTGCGCAGTTGGCGATTGTAAGCTTCGATGGCATTGGTGGTGTACATCAAGCGCCGGATCTCGCGCGGGAAATCGAAGAAAGCACTTAGCTCGGCCCAGTTGGCCCGCCAGGACTTGACGGCCATAGCATAGCTCTCGCTCCAGTTCTGCTCGAGCTCGTCCAGGGCAGCGGCAGCGCGTTCGAGCGTGCTGGCTTGGTAGACTTTACGCAGGTCGCGGGTGAAGTCTTTGCGGTCGGTCCAGGTGACATATTTCAGGCTATGCCGGATTTGATGCACAATACAACGCTGGACGATGGTTTGCGGGAAAAGCGCCTCAATGGATTCTGAAAAGCCGTTGAGACCATCCACTGCGGCGATGAGGATATCCTGCACGCCGCGCGTTTGCAAGTCAGAGAGTACCGAAAGCCAGAAATTGGCGCTTTCGCCCGTGGAATTCCCGACCCAGTGCCCGAGCACGTCCTTGTGGCCGTCCATGTCCACCCCCAGCACCACATAGACCGGGACGCTGGCAACCTGATTGTCACGCCGCAGCTTGATGAATAGGGCATCCAGATACAAGAGTGGATAGACTGCGGCCAGCGGTCGGTTCTGCCAGGCTTCGACTTCCGGCCAGATCTTATCGGTGACCTTGCTGACCAGGCTTTCGGAAACATGGACCCCATACAGGTCACGCATGGTGGCTTCGATATCGCGCGTGGAGGTGCCCTTGGCATACAGGTACACGATCTTTTCTTCCAGCTCGTTGCTCAGCGTGCGATTGCGCTCCAGGATCTCGGGCTGGAAAGTAGCGTTGCGGTCGCGCGGTACGTTCACCACCGTCTCGCCGCCCGAAGTCTTTAGCTTACGCTTGCGGCTCCCGTTGCGGCTGTTGCCTGAGTTGTGCCCTTGCGCTTGATAGCGCTCGTAGCCTAAGTGCTCGCTCAACTCGGCTTCCATCAGCTTCTCTAGTGTCTGCCCGAACAGCCTAGCGAAGATGCCATCTTTGCCGAAAAAGTCATCGACACTTTCGGCGCTCAGCAGTTCGGCCTGTAGTTGTTCGACTGCCGGCCCATGTTTCGATAGGATTTCCTGTGTACGTGCTTTTTGTGTTGGCATGTTGTCTCCTTGCTATTTCTAGCTGCAAGAGACTTGCCATTTACACACTTTCATCCACATACCCTATTTTTTTCCGCCCGTACAGGTTTCGACGCGCGCACCGTTTGGCTTCTTTCGCCGCACCCGCGAGATAGATGCGGCTACACAGGCACTGGTTTATCCAGAGGTGCGCCTTTTGGACCGTGTACGCCTGCTCGAGCAGCAGCCCATCCCGACACACGCACGCGCGCGCTCCGGCCTCGGTTCGGAGGTCATCGGCGTGCGTCCCTTTCGCATTGGTGACTCTCCCCGTCACATCCACTGGCGGGCGGTGGCCCGCACGCGCGAACTTGCGACGAAGGAATTTGCAGTCGAGAGTCAGGCCGGCCTGATGATTGTGTTGGACCTGCATCGGCATGGCGCGAACCTGGGCACGGGCAAGCACACAACATTTGAACGCGCGATAAAGATCGCCGCCAGTTTGGGGGATTACGCGCAGCGGCGTGCATTGCCGGTCGAGATCGTTACCGAATGTGAAGACTGGCCCGCGCCGCGTGGCGCACTATCGCGCTTTGCACTCATGCAATATCTGGCGCGCGTCCAGGCGGCCGGTGACACGCGACTCGGACCAGTGCTTGCGCAGCTTCGCACGGCGACGACGGTAGCGGTAATACTGCCCTGGCCGGATGTCGAGGTCGTGCCGCCCCTGGTTGGCATGTTGCATGCCGGGGTTGGTCTACTTGTAATGGTTATCGTTCCGAGCGATTTTCCGGCGATGAATGGACGCTACGAAACGCAGGCCAATGAATTGGTTGATACGCTGGTCACCGCCGGCGTCGATACACGCACAATTGGCTGGGAGACTGATTGGGTCGAGGCGCTTGAACGGTATGAATAGAGGACGCTCTCTTGCAGGTGAAGAGTGAATGGCGTGATTAACCGACTTATCAAACGCTCGAAGCGTCCGCCGGAAGAGTCAGCACAACTTCGCAAGCTGGCATTCGGTGCGCAGGCGGCCGGCCTACTTGCCTTGGCTTATAGCGGTGGATTGTGGTTGCATGCGCTGTTGGCGCTCAGCATTCTTGCGGGTGGTTCGTATTACGCCTACCGCTGGCGTGCGAAACCATTTGTGTGGGTGCATCTAGCCGTTTTTGCGGCGCTGCACCTCGCCGTTGGTTATATGCTCCTGGGTATCTTCGCTGGTTTCAGACTCCCCCAGGCGCAATTCGCGCTGTTTGTGTTAGCCATCGTCAGCTTCGAGTTTTTCTCACGTCTCAACCTGTATTCCGGCATGGGGCTCGGCCTCATCAATTTGTACGTCGGCGCCACGCTCAGCCGTGACGTATTCTTTGGTGTGTTTTTGCTCGCCTACATTGGCTTTCTACTGGCTTTCTTATGGCGCGCGGAAACTGAGGCCGGACTACAAAACGCGTCCCGTATTCTGCGCCCTGCCGGCCGACTGCAACTCGATACTGTTGGACCCGCTTTGTGGGCCCGATTTGGTTTGGGGTCGTTTGCCGCTGCCTTGCTCGTCTTTCTGGTCACACCACACTTTGCCGGCCAGCCGCTCGTGATGCCTGTAGCCATCAACGCGCCCATTCCCAGCGCCCCGGCGTCGGAAATCATCAACCCGGCGGTACCGCTCTTACAAATCGGGGGATGGTCGGACGACTCGAGTGACTACTATTATGGCTTCGAAACGCGCCTCGATCTGAGTTACAGAGGCGGCTTGTCCGACGAAGTGGTGATGTATGTGCGCAGCCCCGCCTGGAGTTATTGGCGCAGCCACACCTATGACTACTACGACGGGCGCAGCTGGTCACAATCGGGGGAAGGCGAATTGCGCCTCATCGGTCGCGCTCCCCTTACCCAACCTCGTCTTCGCCGCCTACCAGCCCGTGCAGCTCTTCTTCCCGGCCAACCAGATCGTGATCGACAACGGCGGCGGCTTGCGCGTGGGTGGGCCGCTGCAGTCCGGAACGGTTTACAGCGTCGTCTCGCAACGTCCGGATTATGATCCCGAGCGCTTGCGCGCCATCGGCACGATCTATCCCCCTGACATCAGCGCGCGCTACTTACAATTGCCGGATAATATTTCCGGACGCGTGCGCGACCTTGCCTTTCAGGTGGCGGATACGGCCGGCGCCGCCAATCCTTACGACAAAGCCGAGGCACTTCGCGAACACCTCCAAACAAATTATCCTTATGATTATTTTCCGCCTCCGCAGCAGCCAGGTTCTGAGACTTGCGACCAGTTCCTCTTTGTAGACGGGCGTGGTGTATGCGAGCAATATGTCACGAGCCTGGTGGTGATGCTGCGCGTGTTGGGAATACCTGCACGCCTGGTCGCGGGCTATGGCTCTGGCACATATAACTCCATCACGGGCTACTACGAAGTGCGCGCCAACGACGCGCACGCCTGGGCGGAGGTCTACTTTTCAGGTTATGGCTGGATTCCCTTCGATCCGACACCCGGATGGGAGGGGGATCCCGCCGTCGGCCCCGTGCGACGCTGGGTATTCTCCGGCATGTTCGAGAATGTCAATCTACCACGCATCTCGCTCGGCGAAGTAGCCAAAGTGGGGCAAAGTGCGCTCGCGGCGCTAGGCGCGCCGCTATTAGTCTTGTTGATACTCGGAGGGGTCGGACTGCTCGTCTGGGGTGTTTTATTGCTGCTACGCGATCGCCGCACGCGTACCCAACACCATTTCGGAGCCTTAAAGGACACGGCCTCCCGCCGCGAAATATTGCGCGTCCACCAGGATGTGTTACGACATCTGAAGCGCAAAGCCTATCCGGCGCGCCGCCTCTCGCATACCCCGTCCGAACATGCGCAGGCGTGCGGCCTTTCGGAGTTGACTGAATTGGCGGAAATCGTGAATGTCGCGGCTTATCGGCCGCAACGACCGACCAAGGAAGACGTCGCGAAGGCCAAAGCTCTCGGCAGAAAACTGTCACTTATTAGAGAACAACTCTAGCGCTTGCTCAAGCGCCCGTTTTATATTTCGTTTCCTTTTAGGTTGTTTGAGAAGTCATCGTAGCATTCCCATGAGTGTCATTCCGAACGCCGAAGGCGGATGGATCCCTGAGATAGTGGTCTTAATCGGCGATTCCAGGGATTCCTCAAGGCTACGCCTCTCGGAATGACGTATAGATGAATCGTTGTTGGCTCAACTGCGCAAGACCTAATACAAGAGCATCGCGATCAATTCCAAGTGACACAGCAATTGTCCATAGCGCTGACCGCCGAAGACAGCGAGAATCAAAACGACGTAGGCATGAGATGCTCTACGCCGTCAAATGTTTATGATGTTGGAAAGCGCGTCGCGTGACTAAACCTACTCGAACTTCTGCGCCCGCGCAGGTCCTCCTAGTAAAGCAGAATCAGATTAGTCGATCAAGCCCTTACGGGATGTGCCACGGGCAACGCGGAAACCGATATTATTGATCGTAATGGCGACAGCACTTTCAATGCTACGTCGCGCTCAAAGCGTGAGTCGTGGGCAAGGAAGACGGTTGCCATGCCTCCACGACCTAGTTCCGTCTTAATTTCGTAGCGACCAATTTTCTGCGGGGACATTATGAAGGTATCTTATCGGAGATAGACTGCACGGGCAATTGTGTGACGCCTGGCGAAAGCGTTTCAAGATACGACTCTTTAAAATGGCAGTGACACTGCATCACATTTGTGCTGCACAAAATGCAAAATCTCCTAGATCTCAAGGATGAGAACGTCGCCAGGGGATCTCGATACTCAATCTCGCAGATGGAAGCGATAGGTGCCGGTGACATACATGCGTTGCGCTGAAATCATACTCGGCAACAATTCAGATAAATTTTGCCAGCAGTTCCTGCATGCGCGCATAGGTCACGCTGAGGTCTTCTGGGATGATGCGCGTATGCGCGACCGTTGTCATGAAATTTGTATCGCCAACCCAACGCGGAAGGATATGGGCATGTACATGATCGGGGATGCCCGCTCCAGCGGCGGCGCCAATATTGACACCCATGTTGAAGCCTTCAGGGCCATAGGCTTCACGGAGTGCACGTAATGTAGCCTGAGACAACGACATCAATTCGGTGAGTGAATCCAAGCTGACCTCTTCCAAGGAACTGACATGTTCATTCGGAATGAGCAGCAGGTGACCATTGCTGTACGGATAGCGATTGAGCATAGCAAACACCCTCGCACCGCGATGGACTACCAGATTTGACTCGTCATCATCTTCCTTCAGGACACTACAAAATAAGCAGCCGGTCCGAGGAGCGGTCTCACCACGCAAGTAGGCTTTCCGCCAGGGTGTCCAGAGATGGTCCATGCGGAGATTTTATCAGATTGGGCATTGCTCCCGCCGCGGGAGCGCGGTAGAATGAGTGCATGCGCGTCATTTCACGCCGTGCCCTGCGAGAGTTCTGGGAGAACCACGCTGATGCCCAGCAAGCCCTTCAAGCATGGTACGCCGATGCAAAGCGCGCCAACTGGACTTCGCCGACAGCCATTAAACGCGAATATCGCAACGCCAGTATCGTCGCCGACAATCGTGTCGTCTTCAATATCAAAGGCAATCGCTACCGGCTTGTTGTTGCAATCCAATATCAGTTTGGGATCGTGTACATTCGCTTTGTCGGCACGCATTCGGAATACGACCGCATTGATGTGACATCTATTTGAATTGTGGTGCAGCTATGAATATTCGACCCATCAAGAACAAGACTGATTATGAGTGGGCGCTCGCCGAGATCGAGCGGCTCTTCGACGCTAGCCTCGGTACACCCGCAGGTGATCGGCTAGATGTGCTCGCAACACTCGTCGAAGCGTATGAAGACGATCACTTCCCGATCCCGCTCCCTGATCCAGTGGAAGCAATTGGCTATTGGATGGAAAGCCGGGGATTAACAAGACGGGATCTTGAGCCATACATTGGCACTCGCGCGCGTGTTTCCGAAGTGCTAAACCGAAAACGACCATTGACGCTGAACATGATTCGCCGACTCAATTCCGGTTTGGGTATCCCAGCGGATATTCTCATTCAGCCTGGGGCACTTGCAGCGTGAAATGGGCGCTGTTCTGACACTTTGCTCTGTGGCTCTCCAATGCACTCGTGTTTAATAAAATTTCAATTGCCAACGCGTTGACCGGTTTGCCCCTCGGAACGCCACTTCATTTCTACAAGTCAATTGGTTCCACCAACGATGAGGCGCGGCGTCTCGCGATTGCCGGTGCGCCCAGCGGCACACTTGTTATCGCCGATGAACAGACTGCCGGGCGGGGACGGGCAGCGCGCAGCTGGTCAACCCCGCCTGGCACAGCCCTCGCCGCCTCTTTTGTTCTCCACACCGACATAGCAGCCGAACAATCAGGCCTGCTCTCCCTGATCGGAGGCTTGGCTGCAGCACTTGCTATCGAAGACGTAACAAACCTGCGCCCGCATCTAAAGTGGCCGAACGATGTCTGGCTGGCTAGTAATAAAGTGTGCGGAGTACTGCCGGAAGCAAGTCAAACTGTGATCAGCGGCCGCAGCATTGTGGAGTGGGTTGTGCTTGGTATTGGGATCAATGTGAATGGAGCCCCACCGACAGATATCGACTTGCGCCATCCCGCAACAACACTCGAAGCGCAGACAGGCTCCTCTATCGACCGAACGGAACTACTCAAAGCTTTGGCACATCATCTTGCTAGGCTTGCCGATGAACCGGACGGCGAAAATATTCGTTCCCAATGGAATAACAGACTCTTATGGCGGGAAGAGCGTGTCTGTGTGCAACTTGGAGACGAGTCAATTGAGGGAACGATCCGCGAGGTCAACGCACACGGCCAATTGCTCCTGCGCACGAATCAAGATGAAACTCGCACAATCTCAGCCGGCGAGATCAGACGTGTTCTGTCTTGACCTGGAACGGCACTTGCATCCCCTCAGAGCGCAAGGTAAACTTAGCCACGATTAAAGAGCAGTTCGGCTTGGCCGGAGGCCCCGATGTTTGACGACTTGCGCGAACGTAGCGCCTCACCATTTGACGACGATGATGATAATGAAGAAGCCTTAGCAGCGTTCGACGATGGCTTTGATGACTTCGATGACGACGATCGCCCAAGTCGCGAAATGCCTATCTTCGGCCTGACTGCGCTGCAGCGCTTTGTGTTAACGTTGATGCTCTTCCTGAACGTCTTTGTGCTGGGCTGTTTCTGTCTACTCGCCACTCAACGCATCGTCCCCGTCCAGTAATCAACCAGCAGGGAACCTCCCTGCCCCCAATTCCAAATCCTAATTTTCGCTTGGCACGAGCGTCATATGCGCTTCTGCGGCGGTTTCGATTGAATCCCGATTCCAGAGTTGCGGATGATATTCGATCATCCGCCATGCATCCACCATGTCGGCATAATGCCGATGGAAGGGATGGCCGGACTGGCCTGTGGTGTGGATTGTGAGCGAGTCGTTCAGATTGGCGAGGTCAACGATCATGCGCATGGAGGGCAGCCAATTTACCTGGTAGGTATCGTCTTCTTCATCCGGGCCAGCAATCTGCCAGCCGGTTGCGTTGACAATATCCTGCCCGCCCGCTACTGGAACCGGACCGCGATTGAATAGCGCTTCGATGGGAGCAATACCGGATCTTCCGAGTGTTGCGTTACGGAAAGTGGCGGTATGCAGGTTTCCCCATTCCCAAGATTGACTGTCACCTCCGAGACGAGAAGAGGCCTGCCCATAGGTGCTATTAAACGCGCGCTCAATAATGTGGTCGCGCGTCTCGACAACGTCGGGCGTTGAAACATCATCCCACCAGCTGTTCTCCTCCTGGAGCAGCAAAGCCTGCATTGCGAGCATCGTTTCACCACCAATGGAGGGCCACAGCTCGGGTGGCAGTTCATCGTAAAACGTAGCGGCCAACAATTCAGCCCAGTAGATGTTGTAGAGTGCTGCGGCGGCCGAGCCCATCGATTGTTGATAATCCCATTCAAATAACATGTCGCGGGCAGCGCGGGCGTTCTCATCCTCAATGAAGATGGAAGAGAGGAAGGGGATGATATTCTGCGCCGGCAAGTTAAAGTTATCGCCCTGCATCTGGGCAATCACCTCTTTGGAGAAAGGCCCGCGCTGTGCGAGGATCATATCCACGATGCGTTGCGCCCGATAACCGGGATCCCATTCCAGTGAGATTGGCACCGGAAAGTCCGGCCCGACGACGGCATTGTTCGCCGTGACAATGTAGCCCTCTGGTGGGTTGAACGAGCGCGGCAAGTCGTCAAACGCCAGATAACCCAGCCATTCATATTCATCCGTCCAGCCCGGCACCGGCAGCAAGCCATCACCTTTAGCGCGCACCGGAACATTGCCCGGGGCCTGGTAACCAATATTGCCATCCACATCGGCATAGACGACGTTTTGCGATGGCACATTGAAATCACGTAAGGCTTCCCGGAATTCGTCCCAGGTCTGGGCACGATTAAGTTTCAAGATGGCTGGAAAAGTAAAGCCTGGTTCGAGGGCAGTCCAGCGCAGTGCAACACCAAATTTTTCGGGAACTTCGAACGCGTTGATCTCGCCGGAAAGTTCGCGCACCTGCGAATTGATATCGTTGATGATCGGGCCATGGCGTGTGATGCGCACTGGGATCACAACTGTCGTGAAACCACTATCGGGGTCATAGTTGCCAGCGGGCAATTCGGGATCATTAATCTTCCCCCGCAGGCGGATGACTTCGTTCACAACTTCAGCCTCCACCCATTGGCCGTTTACTTCATATTGGTTGGGATTATCCGGATTGAAGCGCTCAACAAATAGGTCTTGCACGTCCGGGCCGAGATTGGTAAATCCCCAGGCAATACGATTGTTGTGGCCGATGATGACACCCGGTGAACTGGCAAAGGAAAACCCAGTCACGTCGTACGGGCAGGCTGCCGAAAGCGCATTGCAATGCAAGCCAATTTCATACCAGACAGACGGCATCTGAATCCCCAGATGCGGATCGTTCGCCAGATAGGGCTTACCCGTGTCCGTCAGGTTACCCGCAATAACCCAGCTATTTGAGCCTAATCCTGCGCCTTCCGCGTTGAGGGTTGTCTTAAGTGCGAGCACCTCGCTGCGCATGGCAATAACGTCGAGTTGCTCGAAGACCAGCCCGTCTGGCACGATGAGCGGATGTTTTCCGGGATAGGTGGGCAACAATTCCTGCGTGCGTTCAAGACCCACCTGCTGCAGCAAGGCAACACGTTCAAGCTCTGAGTCCATGTTACCGCCCAAATCCCAGGCCTGGGCCTTGGCCCAAGTGAGTGTATTGACAACCGTCCAGGGCTCGAGCGTGAAGTTAACACCTTGCAGACCAAGCAGCGCAAACTCAAGTCCGAGCCGCTGTTGCGAGTTGATGTACGCGTTTACGCCATCTGCATAAGACTGCAGGACCGTACGCGAAGCCTCGTCCAGCAGAGTTTCTTCCCGGGCAGCAATGCGGTGCCAGCCCTGCACACGAATAAAGCGGTCTGTTCCCAGAGTGGCCGCACCAAAAATCTCAGAAAGCTGGCCGGACCCGAGACGCCGCCAGAACTCCATCTGCCAAAATCGGTCTTGTGCATGGACATAGCCCTGGGCAAAGAATAGCGCTTCGGTGGTATCGGCATAGATATGCGGTACGCCCCAGTCATCGCGATAAATTTCCACAGAACCCGCAAGCCCATCGACCTCAACTCTACCGTGTACCAATGGCATCGGAGAGCGGATGAGATAGCCTATCCAACCCACAATGACAAGGATCAGGATCAGGAATGCCGTGCCTGCCAGGGACGTTATACGTTGCATTTTGCTTTCCTCCACTCTTGAGTACCTGTTACGCAGACCAACGAGTTTCCCAGCCCGCATTCGGATTTTGACATGCGTCTGCTGGCCTGTCAACGCAGTGAGTTCTAATGTTGAGGATTCTTGGTGGTGGAAATTTAGAAAAGGGCCTGGAACTTCATTAACTCAGGTTTGGGAGAGGACCCAAGGGGGCAAGCCCGACGAGAACAATCCTATTACCACTGCAAGTGGTCAATCTGGAATTGCTGTAGTTGTTCATCGAGTTGTAGGACGATTTGACATGCACCGCGTCTAGCCGCCGCGGCTAGGAGAATCGCCGTGAGAAGCTCGATCAGCATCAGGCGTTCAAGGCACACACTAACGCAGCGAGTGCTTTATTGAGTTAGATAAATGTTAGCCCATGCGGCTTAGGAAAAGACGCAGTCTACGTGGGTACGGAGGGCGGACGTTCGACACGGTGCCGGATCGATTGGGTCGTAATGGCAGATCAAAGTCTACAGACCAAATACACCCTCACCGGCCAGGCTGTGGGCGCGGTGTGCTCTTACTCGGACGAATATCCGAAGTGCGCTTCAGTTGATTATCATCTCCGTCCTTTCAGACAGAAACGAAGAAACCAAAACGCACTCCGGTTGAAGCTATAGACTCTAGGTTACGCCATTTCTAGGCTCGGTTACATCCCGGTAATGATCAGTGTTTATGGAAAGAAAAGTACTTGGCCAACTGAAAGGAAGTGCATGTTGGTCAGGTTATTCACTGCAGCCAATTCGTCTACTGACAGGCCTAACAGACGTGCGAGTTGAGACAATGTCTCTCCGGCTTGTGCAACGCATCGGTCCGAATATAACACCTGCCCGACAGAGATAGCGTCACCAGTGCCTAGGTGGTTCGCTGCTGCAAGGAACTGCGGTGTGACACCCATCGATTGCGCAATATCCACAAGATTGTCTCCGCGTTGCACCACGTATCTCGTTGACGACTGTGCCGGGATCAGAGACGGTACAGTGGTCATGGACAACTCTGGATCCGTGGTCGAGCCAGACGAAAGCAAAAGTTCTGTCGTCGAGCCGGGGGCAATGTTCACATACCCGTGAAACGAGAAGCCATCCGCACGGTCGATGAAGTATTCGTACAGCCCCGCCGGGCCATTGAAGGATACCCAACCGAATGCATGAGCCGACGAGATATTGACAGCTGTCGTACCGTTTAAGAACAGCATGCTATATTCGTAACTTGAACGGTTGTTGACGTTAATCGTTACAGTATTATCCGGTACTGCAGCTCCGGCCACTGGGACAATTCCCAGCAGGACGATCGCCGTGATAATCAGGAGTAAAGTAATGCGTTTCATTTTTCATACCTCTCTCATAGTTTTTGTGGTCCCTTATATATACGAAAAGGTAGATGCACGGACCACCCCGCAGATAAATATCTTAATCGTTACATCTTCCCTCTATTGACACTATATACAAAATATCGGCTTAATAATTTGAAAATTCGTAAATAATCCGTTTGTTTTTGTATATCTAGGGCTCTGTAGGGTTCCACCGCCACATATGGGGTTTCTTATATCGATCCCGCATTAGGGATTACTCGGGAATGACGCATGTTTCAAGTTAAGGATTTGATCGGTTGCGATGGCAGCGCAATCAAGTGGGCATAAATTCAATACAATTGATAAGGCAAATCAACAACTGTGAGGAAGCTGTAATGCGAAGGACTGGCATACTTTTACCAATCTTGATCCTGATGCTCGGATGTACGGCAAGCGGGCTGCTCTCCCAATCCGATCCCGCTCCGACAACGGTCATCGAAGTCCCAGCAGCAGTCACGGCAGCGCCGGAGACAAACATGCCCATCCCGGCAGATACAGACGCGCCTACAATTCCACCCCCTTCGGAAACACCTACAGAAGCTACGCCACTACAGGCCACCGTTCTACCGGATGGCGAAAACTATGAGCTGGTTGAGATCGCGGGTGACTTTCGCCGGCCTGTCTATGTGACCCATGCCGGTGATGGTTCGGGACGTTTATTCGTCGTCGAGCAACGTGGTGTAATCTGGATCGTTTCGGATGGTCAGCGCTTCTCCACACCTTTCCTCGACCATAGTGCCAATATCACACGGGCAGCAAACGAACAAGGCATGCTGGGACTGGCCTTTCATCCTGAATATGCGTCCAATGGCGAATTCTTCATTCACTATTCCGACCGCAACGGAAACGCAGCAGTATCTCGATTCCTTGTGTCTGATGATCCTGATATTGCAGATTCGAATAGCGAAGACGTTATCCTGACACAATTCCAGCCCTTTTCAAATCACAACGGCGGCCAGCTTGCGTTTGGGCCGGACGGCTATTTTTATATCGGCTTTGGGGATGGCGGCTCGGCTGCAGACCCGCTTGGTGCCGGACAGGACCTCACCGCCTGGCTGGGCAGCATTTTGCGTATTGATGTGGACAGGGGCAGCCCGTTCAGCGTCCCACGAGACAACCCCTTCGTTGGTTCGAACGCGGATCCCGAAATCTGGGCCTATGGCCTGCGCAACCCATGGCGCTTTAGCTTCGACCACCTGACCGGCGATCTATACATTGGAGATGTAGGCCAGAATGACTGGGAGGAGATCGACTTCCATGGGGCCGCCTCGCCACCCGGCGCAAACTTCGGCTGGAATCGCATGGAGGGAAACCACTGTTTTGTGGCGGGCTGTGATGCAGCCGCATACGTCCCGCCGGTGGCCGAATACCACCAATCTGAAGGTGGTTGCTCCATTACTGGTGGCTACGTGTACCGGGGACAGTACGAGAACGGCCTGAACGGGGTCTATGTTTATGGCGATTTCTGCTCTGGCCTAATCTGGACTCTCTTGCAGGATGCCTCCGGGCAGTGGAATAACGAACTGTTTATGCAAACACAGTTGAATATCAGTTCCTTTGGCGAGGATGAAGCCGCTGAACTGTATGTTGTTGATCTGAATGGCAGCATCTACTGGCTGAAACACCAAAATGTACCCTGAGTTTATGCTATAATCTCGCTCCGCCGCCCAGGAACGATCCCGGGCGGCGATACTTTGTCTGAGAACAAGCGCACATAGAATGTGCGCAGGTAGGATCAATCAATGAAGGAACACATTTTACAAGCCGTTGCCGGTCCGGTGAACGAAAACATACCGAAGCTGAAACCCGGCGACTCGGTCAATGTACACGTTCGCATCTCTGAAGGTGGTAAGGAACGCATTCAGGAATTCAAAGGCACCGTAATCCGATCTCGCAAGGGCGGCAATGATGCCAATTTCACCGTCCGGCGTGTCGCTAGTCATGGTGTGGGTGTGGAACGCACATTTCTGCTCCGTTCGCCACGCATCGAGAAGGTGGAAGTCACCCGCCGGGCCAAAGTCCGCCGCGCGCAACTCTATTATTTGCGTGGCCTCACCGGTAAAAAGGCACGCCTTAAGGAAAAGCGATAGCCATTGACGCACTGCCATCAGCAGCGATACCATTAGCGCAGAGCACTAAGCTCTGCGCTTTTTGTTTAACTATTTATCAGACTGCGAGGAAACTGTGTCTCGACCCCTGATCGGAATTTCGTCCCAGCGCCGCGATTGGCAAGGTGCCAAAGGAGAAATCTACGGCCAGATTTTTTGGTACTCGGAAGGTGTTAGCAAGCAGGGCGGCCTGCCGGTGATGCTCCCGCTCGGTCTCTCTGACGACGAATTGCGAGAGCTTTACGAGCGGCTGGATGCGGTCGTGCTCACCGGGGGTGGCGATATTGCCCCTCACTTCTTTGGCAGCACCATGACCGAGCAGGTACTGGAAGTGGATGAAGAACGTGACCGCATCGAAATCAATCTTGCCAGTTGGGCTGTTGCTGAAGAGAAACCGCTACTTGCTATCTGTCGTGGCGTCCAGGTTCTCAACGTCTCGCTTGGTGGCACCCTCATCCGTGATATAGAAACCGAAGTCGCTGGGTCGTTGAAACACAATTACTACCCGGACCATCCCCGCGATCATATTGCCCACGATGTCCAGATCGACGAAGAATGCCAGCTTGCCCAAGTACTGGGGACCCCTATTGTTGGAGTCAACAGTCTGCATCACCAGGCATTGCTGGATATCGCGCCCGAGCTGCGCATTGTCGCACACGCACCGGACGGCGTAATCGAGGCTGCCGAAGTGGATGGACATCCCTACGCTCTCGGCGTACAGTGGCACCCAGAATGGATGCTGGGCACCACTGAGATGCCGCGACTTTTCGCAGGACTTGTGCAAGCCAGCCAGAACGGTGCCGAGCCTGCCTAGCAGTCAGCTTCACTCTGCGTGAGCAGCCAACAACCGATCGGTATTTTCGACTCCGGCCTCGGCGGGCTTTCTGTGCTGCGCGAAGTCTGGCAGCAATTACCTTTGGAATCCACAGTATATATTGCCGATCAGGCCAACTTGCCTTACGGCACCCGGCCGGCGGGTGAGATACAAGCCCTCTCGGAAGCAATCATGCGCCAGTTGTTGCGGCAGAAGGCCAAGCTCGTATTGGTGGCCTGTAACACTGCTTCTGCTGCCGCTCTCGATCATCTGCGTTCCAAGTTTCCGGACACCGCCATCGTCGGAATGGAGCCCGCTGTAAAACCGGCCACGGCGCACACGCGCAGCGGCGTCATTGGCATACTGGCCACTGCCAGCACCTTGCAAGCCGATCGCTACGCGAGCCTCGTCACCCGCTTCGCGCGCGACACGAGTATCATTCCCATCGCCGCACCAGAACTCGTTGAGATCGTAGAAGCCGGGCTGGCTGCCTCCGAGCAATGCAAAACACTCCTGCGCCGGATTTTGGCAAAGCCATTGGCGGAGGGCATGGACACGCTCGTACTCGGTTGCACCCATTTTCCATTTCTAAAAAAAGCCATCCGGGATATTGGCGGACCCGAATTGGTGATCGTCGATCCCAATGCAGCGGTTGCCCGTCAGGCGGGCCGGGTGCTTGAAAAGAGAAATCTCAGTGCGGGAAAAGCAGCCAATAGGTATATTAAATTCCAGACGACTGGTGATCCGGCGTTGCTGCGTATGCGGTTGTTGGAAATGCTGGGGAAAGAATGTGAAGTTAGTTCTGTGCCCGACTTAACTCTGAATCCCACGCATCCGGGTCGAGGCTGAACCCGACCTTCTTTATTTCGGCTTCTGCTGCCGCCGAAATAGCTGGAGGCTGTATCGGCAGGATGACGTGCACAGTTGTACCGGGAAATTTCTCCATATCGAAGCCGGTACTCTCCACCCAAATTTCGCCGCCGTGCGCTTCGATCACGCCTTTGGCAATTGGCAATCCTAGCCCGGGTCCTGCACCCATAAATTTCGTGCTCCCAGATGAATGCAGGTCTGTACTGCCAATCCGGAAGAATTTTTCGAAGACCAGTTCGTGATATTTGGGATCGATGCCGACTCCCGTATCGACGAGTAGTACTTCAATCGAATCTCGACGGTCTGCATCGCGAGGCAAATAGCGCGTTCTGATCTCAATGCGGCCGCCGTCCGGCGTGTACTTGATCGCGTTGCCGACAAGGTGCTGAAACGACTGCACAAGACGCTGTTTATCCGCCCACAACGATGGTAGTGACTGCAAACCCTGAACAGACAATGACTGTCCGCGTGCGCGCATTGCATCAGCATAGGGTTGGACAGAACGCTTCAATACAGATTCGATCGTGATCTCATCAAAACTCAATTCCATCGCATCGACATCGATCTGAGAGGCATCCAGCATTTGCCCAATGATGGCATCCAGACGATCGCTGGCTGTGAGCAGACTCGTTGTGAGCTGCGTTACCTGCTCCGGGCTGATGGTGCCCTGCGCTGCAAGCGCATCCATTACATCGGCGTAGCCGCGTAACTGTGTGAGTGGTGTACGCAGTTCATGCGAGGCGATAGTGATGAAGTCGGTTTTGACGCGGTCCATTTCCTCCAGTTGCTCATTGGTCGTCATCAAGTTGCTATTGAGAGACTTCATCTCGTTATTCAATGAACGCATGTTCTCGAACAAGCGTGCATTGTTCAGCGCAACGGAAGTCTGATCGGCAATCGACATCATCAGATCAAGTTCAGAACGTCGGTACGGATCGCCGCTCATGCGCTGCCCAACCGCTAACATGCCGCTTAAATCATCGCCGTCGAGGATCGGCACAAAGACATCCATGTTGAGTTTCTGCAGCCACTCGCGTTCCGGCTCTGATAATTCTTTGAACTCTTTGCTAAGATCGATGTTGTATTGCAAGAGCGGGCGGCGGGAACTCAACATCGTCCGCAAAACCGGACTCTTTGATGGCAAATTGAGAACGTCTGTGGGAAATTTGCCAAGACCCGCGTAGACGTCTGCGCGTGCCGAGGCACCGTTCGGTGTCAACAGGATAAGGCCGCCCTTGCTAGCCTCCACCGCTGTACGCAGGGTTTTCGCCACAGTAGCGGCCAGTTCGTCGAAGCGAAGCTGGCGTGCGATTCGTTGCGCGTACTTTGCCGCCACATTGGCCGGATCGTTGCCCGAACGCATCACTGCCCGTCGGACGAGGTTCTCGGTAACACCACGCAAGATCTGATAAATTATCGCAAGAATGAGAGCAATCCCTGCAACAGCAAGAATGGCAGCCACCCCTGAGAGCGAATTCAATATTGGCTGCGAAGTGGCGATACCGGTGAGAGTGATCGCGGCAGTAATGGTCACGAGCACGGCATTCCCGAGGCTGGTCCGGAATGTGTTGCGCACGTCCAGTATGCGCGTCGCTGTAACTCCATAGACCACCCCGGTCGCACCAATAAGGCGCAGTAGGCGGCCGATGGTGGCAGATGGCTCTGTGCTCCAGGCCGCCATTGTTTCTGCGATCAGAATCACAGGCAATACGATTAACCACAATAACAAATGGTTGGCGTGCAGCGGCAGTCGCGCCCGGGTTATGGCAATGAAAGTCATAACAAAGTTGAACCCATACCCGAGGCCCCAGAGCAGGGCGATTGCCAACGGCAAGAAGATACTTTCGTTTGCCAGGGCGTCTCGCCAGGAGAGCGCGTGAATTTGTGGCAAGAAACCCGCCAAATCTGCCCTAAGTAGCAGCAAAACTCCCAGGCTGGCAACAGCCGGAAAGGTCCACTCCATCTTCCATCCGATGTAACTTAATGTGAGTGCGCCAAGCAGCCCCAGGCTGACGAAATAGGTAATGGTAATGGGGATTCCGGTACCATAACTGAAGAGTTGGACATCACGCGCTGCCAGAGCATATACAGCCGAAACAACGAACGACCATCCGATGAATGCAAGGAGCCACACACGGCTGGCGCGCACATCTTTGCGGAGGGCAATATATACCAGCAATCCGGCATAGCCCAGTATGGTTAGTGAAATGAATAGCATCTTCAGCATATATCCCAAATGATTATTGGGATAACTTGGGATATATTCGCTTTATGTCTTGTAATTCGAGGTGACAACAACATACGTAGCCTCACCAGCTTGACGTAATGTCAGCTGGTCCCCCTTTTATTCAATTTGGTGCAGGAGATAAACCTGACTACTTCAGTATATAGTAGGTGCCTTTCTTTGCGCCAATCTTGAGCAATACACCTCGACTGACAAGATCGGCCAGGTCCAGGCGCAGGGTTTCAGGGCTGACATCTGGACACACCTGTCGATATTCACGGTTGGTGATGCTACCATGCTCACGGATGTAGGTCAGCGCGCGCACCTGGCGTTCGTTCATGCTGCGCTCCCAGGCCGGAGCAGCCCGCCGATCGCGGTTGTTGAATAGCGTCACTGTAAATGAATACGGTTGCGATTTAAACTTGGGCGGTGGATGGCCATCTTGCACCATGGCTTCGATCATGCGGTCGATGCCTAGCCCCAATTCCTCGATATACCCCCATTGGAAGAGGCCGTTTACGACCCGGGGGTTACGAGAGAAATGCTCCTCTACGATGTTATCCACGGTGATGAAGCCCGGCAATCCGCCCGGACTGATAATCTCCATCCGATCGGAATACATCCGAACTTCGATGCGTCGCCCCTGCAGGCGATAGTCGCGATGGCAGACGGCGTTTACGAGCGCCTCACGCACGGCAAATGAGGGGTACTCGGTGATCTCCTCTCGCTCCAATGCTTTGACCACCGCGCCGACGGCCATTTCCTCGTTGATGATCTGCCAGGCAGATTCCACCACACGGGCCAATGGGCCGCCTACCTCTTCGCGCCGACCGTAGCCCACGTTCCCATCTTCAGAACGAGGGTCTGTGCCAACGAATTTGACAAAAACCAATCCGCTCTGCGGGAGCAGCGCCTGCGGGTTCTCACCAAACATGAGCACACCGAGGGTCGTGGGAAGACTGGCAGATGTCAGAGCGCCGATTTCGATCAGCAGTTCGTCGGTAGTGCCATCAAACGGCTTGCGCTGCTGCGCAGTCCGCTTTTCCAGATATTCGGTAATGATATCTTCAGAGAGATCATCTCGACGGGCACCCGGCACTTCCTCGGTTTCAAAATCTCCGGTGGATTTGGTGGCGGCCAGTTGGCGAATCTCTTCCCCACCAAGCGGGCGATTCTGTTTACCACCCCGAATCAGTACCCGACCATCGTCCAGAGAGTGCAGTTCAATGCTGCGCACGACACTGATCGCAAATGCAGTGCCACCACCCGGCATGTCCAGCTGTTCCCAGCCTGTTTGGATCACTGGTCGGCAGCGCCTTTCAGCAGCGTACAGTAAGCCCTCCAATTCATCGGCATAGATCGGGGTTACAGCCGGCAGCCCGGTTTCATCAATCCCAACGATGATCGTGCCACCATCGCTATTCGCAAAGGCGATCATCGTTTCGACGAGCTGTTCGGGTTCGCCATCCGAAATATAGGCAATTAATTGCCCGGCGTGTTGCATTGAGGGAACGGCCATTATGCGTTCAATTCTATATCCAAGCGTTGTCTCGGGAAACTAGGAGTTTCAACTCGGGTGCCTGGCACCTTCCTGTTTATGGGCTGCTTTCCGAGGCGCCATTTTGAGGCAGAGGGGCCGTCTCCTCATGGCCGTTCTCGCTCACAACGTCGCGTGCTGGCCCTTTCAAGTCAGCAGCCGACAGGCGCGCGACTGACGCAACCGTATCACCGTCTTTGAGATTCATCAGACGCGTCCCCATGGTGGCACGGCCATAGCGGCAGATATTTTTCACCCAAGTACGGAGCGCCTGCCCATTGGTGGAAATGATTGTGATCTGGTCGTTTGGCACGACTCGGCGGGCGGCCACTATTCGGCCAATGGTCGGCAAAGACTTGCGGTTGATAGTCGCGACTCCGGCAGTCGCACGCCCCTTGGCAGGGTAGTCCTTAATCGGCGTACGCTTGCCGTAACCTTTCTCCGTCACCACCAAGAGATCGGCCTCATCGTCAACGAGCTCGACCCCGGTGATGCGGTCGCTGCTCTTCAGATTTATGGCATTGACGCCGATGGCGGCACGCCCCAAAGGGCGTACAAGATTGGTGTTGAAACGTAATGCCTGTCCGGCCTCAGTGACGATGATGATCTCCTGTCCGGAGAGTGTGAGCTGCGCCCAGCCGAGAATATCATCCTTCTCGAGTGAGATCGCGATGAGTCCCGACGGACGCACGGCCTCAAAGGCCTGCAACGGCACACGCTTGATCTTACCTTTGCGCGTGACCATTGTGCAGAAATCGGCTTTCTCGAAACTCGGTACCGGGACAGCGGCTGTAATGCGCTCTCCGCCCCCCAGCGCGAGAATGTTGTGCAGCGAAACACCTTTGTCCGTTCTCCCGGCTTCGGGAATTTCGTACATCTTCTCCGAGTACACCTTACCTTTGTCAGAGAAGAAAAGAACGGGCTGCAGCGAGCGGGCCGAGAACATCATTTCGACTTCGTCTTCGCTGCGCAGGTCTTGTCCAATGACTCCTTTGCCACCACGTCCCTGCGCCCGGAACGACTTGCTTGCCATGCGTTTGATATAGCCCCGCTGCGTGATGGAAACCAACATCGACTCGTCGGCGACCATATCCTCGATGTTGAGTTCATCAGAGGCGCCATAGGCGATGCGGGTGCTGCGCTCGTCGCCGTATTTCTCAGTCAGGTCACCGAGGTCGTCTTTTATGACGCCCAGAATCTTCTTAGGGCTGGCGAGCAGTTTTTCGAGATAGCCGATGCGTTCCAACACTTCTTTGTGCTCTTGCTCGATCTTAAGTCGCTCCAAGGCTGCCAGCCGCCGTAATTGCAGATCGAGGATGGCTTGCGCTTGGACATCAGTGAGATCGAAAGCCTTTATCAAACTCACGCGTGCGGCCTCGGCATCCTCGGATGCACGGATAGTCTTTATGATCGCATCGATATTTGCAATCGCAATCAGCAAGCCTTCCAGTATATGCGCGCGTGCTTTGGCTTTGGCAAGTTCGTAACCCGAGCGCCGAACGATAATGTTGCGGCGGTGGCCAATGTAATGTTGTAACGCGCGCCGCAATGAGAGTAAGCGCGGTTCGGCAGTGCCCCCCTCCGCGGAGGGAATGAGCGCCAGCATCTGGACGCCGAACGTGCTCTGCAGCGCTGTGTATTTGTAGAGTTGATTGAGGACTTTTTTAGGTTGTGCCCCGCGCTTCAGCTCGATCACAATGCGCATTCCATTACGATCGGACTCATCGCGCAGATCGGAAATCATCCCAATGCGATCCTGCCGCACGAGCTCGGCGATGCGCTCGATCAAGCTGGTCTTGTTGACCTGATAAGGAATTTCGGTCACGACAATGCGGTGCCGTCCAGCATGCATCTCGTCAATCGCTGCCATAGCTCGGATCACCACCCGGCCTTTGCCGGTGGTGTACGCAGAGACAATTCCCTCGTTACCGACAATGGTGCCGCCTGTTGGAAAGTCCGGGCCCTGGACGAAGACCATCAATTCGTCAACCGTGGCCTCGTCCGCGGCTGCTATTACAATAGGGGTTTCCGAATCTTCCGGTGAAAGTTCGCTTTCTTCCAAGCGCGCGGTCTGGATCACACGAGTGAGCTTTTGCGCATGTTCTTCTGCCAGGCCGATCTTCTCGACCAATTTTTCCGGCGCGGCATCGCCTTCTGCTTCGATCACCGCCAGGATTTCGTTGCGGTCTATAAGATATTTGATCGCTCCGGCCAATTCGGTCAGATTATGCGGTGGGATATTTGTTGCCATCCCGACCGCAATTCCAGTGGCCCCGTTCAAAAGCAGGTTTGGTAGACGCCCCGGCAATAAGTTTGGCTCCTCAAGAGACCCATCGAAGTTTTCACTCCAGTCGACAGTGCCCTTGTCAATATCCTGCAGCATTTCCTCGGCCATCTTTGCCAAGCGGGCTTCGGTGTAACGCATCGCCGCCGGGGAATCGCCATCCACGGATCCGAAATTTCCCTGGCCGTCGACCAGCAAGTAACGCATCGAAAAATCCTGCGCCATTCTGACCATGCTGTCATAAACCGCCTGATCGCCATGTGGATGGTACTTCCCAAGTACTTCGCCGACGATGCGAGCCGACTTCTTGAACGGCGTATTCGAGCGCAGGCCCATGTCGTGCATGGCATACAGAATGCGCCGGTGAACCGGTTTCAGGCCGTCGCGAACATCCGGCAGAGCACGGGCGACGATCACGCTCATGGCGTAATCGAGGTATGCCGTACGCATCTGATCATCAATGTCTACGTGTTGAATAGTGCCGATATTCATAAGTATCCAGGTGGTTTTACGTCAACTCGCCGCCAGATTGGCGGCGAGTCTGATTGAGATTTGGGGCTCAAAAACATACTATTTGAGCCAGATATGCACACTCTGATTATACTTCAGCCCTACATTAAAAGCCATTAAAACGAAGGGGGGCTAAGTGCACCCGGCTGTTATAATGACGCACCGCATGCCCATTTGTTGATCACATAGGGAATATTTTTCAAAATCATGGCAATCCTTCTCGATTCCGCCAGCCTGGAAGATGCGCAGGCCGCCGCTGAGCTCGGTTTTGTGCTCGGAGCAACCACCAATCCAACACTGCTCCGACAGGTGGGAGGGCCCGCCAATGAAGTGATCGGCGCGCTGGCTGATCTCGATCTTTCACCCGTTTTCTATCAACTTTCTGCACCCACCCTGGCAGAACGCGAAGCAGAAGCCCGCCGCATCCTGGAAGTCCGCCCAAATGTGATCGGCTTAAAAATCCCCTGCACGACAGAAAACCTGGCATTAGTTGCAAAATTTTCCATGGAAGGCTATACCCTCGGCGTAACGGCGATCTTCTCTCCGGGGCAGGCGCTGCTTGCCTGCGAAGCAGGTGCCGACTTTTTATTGCCGTATGTGAACCGCAGTACGCGCCTGCTCGGAGACGGCTTCGAATTGGTGCGTCAAATGCGCGCAGTGACAGATTCGGTAGACACCGGCACTGAGATCATCGCTGCCAGCATTAAGTCAACCGACGAAGCCCTACAGACCTTGCTGGCCGGGGCCCACCATCTCACCCTGCCGTTGGGCCTAATTCGCGAACTGGGCGAGCACAAACTGTCTCAGCAGGCAATAATAGAGTTTGGTCAAGTCTGACAGAAATAGGGTTCTCGCACTTTCATATGAAACCGATACGCAATTTTCTCGCACTTGAAGAGCGGATTGTCGGCTGGCGCTTCTGGCTCTTGTGGGTGCTAGCCACCAATGCAGGATTCTTTCCCGGTCTTCGGATCGGAAATCTCCTCGCTGCGAGACTTGATGCAGGCAGCGGCGAGCTTTTGATTGAGATACTCCGAGCCGTGATCATTGGGACCAGTTTTGCCAGCCTCATAGGGCTTTTTCAGGGCCTCGTCATTGCACGCCATGGTGTAAGTGGGTGGGGCTGGTTCATTTCTACAGCCCTTGGTTGGGCGATAGGCACGTTTATTTCTACCTGGGTGGCATTGCAGATCGATCCTAAATTAGATATGAATGGTACGACCTGGATCATAGTTGCCGGATTCAGCATCGGGGCCATAGTAGGTCTACCTCAATTTCTGGTTCTAAAACGTTCGCTCCCGAACGTCGGATGGTGGTGGGTCGCGGTAAGTTCCATTGCCTGGGGAGTTTTCTTCCCCGGTGCGGTCAGCGGTCTAGTCCTAGCTCGTATGCTCCCAAGCAATAATAAGGAGATATGACAAAACGAAAGAGTGTATCGACACATAGCACGAACAAAGGGAGATTCAAATGGACAATCAGAGACAGGGGCAGTTGGTTGCGGGCGGCGTGCTTGTTGTACTCGGCCTTGGCTTACTGGCACTTCAGTTCGTGGAAGGCTTCGGTGACGCTGTTTTCTTCTTCTTTCTCGGCGGGTTGTTTGTCGCCGGTTATCTTTACCGCCGAAATTATGGGCTGTTGATTCCAGGTGGCATTATGCTCGGCCTGGGATTAGGCCGTCTGGGCGAAGGCGGTCTCTTCGAAGGAGATGGCTTTGGATCCATCGGCTTGGGTATTGGCTTCATTTCAATCTATGTGATTGCGATGGTCTATCAACGGGACTCACATTGGTGGCCGCTCATCCCCGGAGCAGTTTTGCTGCTGAGTGGTATCGCGCAAAATAACGCAGAGCTTGATTCGCTGCTTGAGGTTGGCTGGCCTCTCATCCTTGTCTTCGTCGGACTGATCGTGCTCGCCGGCGCCTTTGGACTCACCGGACGGAAGGCTACTGAGGAATCCACTTCCTCAGAAGATTCGACAACCGAGTAGCGCGACATCCCTCAGCCATTATCTTTCGCTTCTCCCAGTTTTCGGTTAAAAACACTCGCTGCCTTTGACGAATCATTGTCAACGCTCAGGTTCCGGCTTGTTCAATCTCGTACAAGCTGAGGATGCTTGCTATCGCATGTTGGACGTAGTCGATGCGTACACTCAAGTTAGTGAACGAACCAGGGAAACCGCAAACTGCGTATGGTTGATTGGGGATAACCATCACTGACTCTGGCCGATATTGAGCTTGAAGTTGAAATTGCACCCCGAGCCGGATGGCTTCGTGAATAGTACTTGCCTCCTCCAAATGATCAAAATCGCGCGCCAGCCGATAGACTGCTGCAAGACCTTCTGTGCGCGTAGCCGTCGAAGTCGAGTCTGGCGGTTGGAAGTATCCACCCACCCAGTCGGGGTAGTCGGCAAAGCGATTCTGGCTTGCCATGATTGCATCTGACAAAACCAGAGCATGTTCCAGATATAACGGGTCTGGATTTATGCGGTAAAGCTCATCCAGGCTAAACAACAACCAATGATCGTGCGGCAAGTCGGCCGGTGCAAGGTTGCCATCACGCACCTGAATCAGATAGCGCGCGCCCGTCTGCGCCGCATGCAACCAGGCATCGTCCGGGTCGAGAGCGTAGATACGTGTCAAAGCCAAGATCGCCTCGCCCGGGTAAAACTGCGATACAAAGTCTAGGCGCGCTGCTTCAGGGTGCGTTTGCTTGTGAATTGTAAATTCGCCGTTCAAAGCCTGAACGCTCCTGATCCAGCGACCGAGGCCGAGCAAGGTTGCCATCTGATCGCGCTTGCCGGTCACCTGCATGTACTTTGCAAGCGCGATGGACGCCAATCCATTGCCGCCTAGTTTGATTTCACCATCCTCGACGATGCACAACAACTGGCCGCCATTGTCACCACACGGACGCGCTGTTCCGGCAAGATAAAAGATCGCCTGCTCGGCTGCGCGTAGTAAGCCTTCGTCGCCAGTAACTTCATAGAGCTCCAGCATTGCGTACGTCGTGCCTGCGTGGCGCAGAATATTGTATTCATCGGAAAGAGTGTTGGATTGAGGCCAGTAGATGTAGGCGAAGGAACCATTGGGTTGCACAGCACGCAGCAGATATTCACCAGCTGCTATTGCAGCCGCGAGCAAATCGTCTTGGGTGGGTTGGGTAATAGAGCGATGGCCGCGATATAAGGGGACGGGCTCGCCACCATCACTAAAGTATGTCGCTGTCGTGA
The DNA here is from genome assembly GCA_965248775.1 of Anaerolineales bacterium. Classification (GTDB taxonomy): domain Bacteria; phylum Chloroflexota; class Anaerolineae; order Anaerolineales; family JBHHUI01; genus JBHHUI01. Next base: position 4,365,769 of record OZ252150.1, on the reverse strand, counting down.
AGCGGTAACGATCAATCTGCTCAGCTTCTGCCAACCGCAGGATGTGGGCGGTGGGCAACTCCCGCTCGGACAAATAACTTTCAATGTTTCCAAATTGCACGCTGCCTGCATCATCCAGCAACGCACGGGAAACCATCTCAGCAGGCAGAAATGCAAGGCCTGAGCCGCGATCAAATCCGATGCCGTAGAAGCTCGGGTCGTGCTCCAGTTCCGCGTAAGGATCGGCAACACCCAATGGAACGACCTCTTGCACCACGTCTACCCACACCCATGACGGCTGAAAGCCGCCTCCCACAGAACCGCGCGCTATTTCCAGGGCCTGGTCCGCAGCCTCCCGGATACCAAATCCCGACCCGCGTGCAACAACGGCTGTAGACAACCCATCACTCACTGAAACAAACACCATACGTGGCTCAGCGTCTGCTGCTGCGGAAACCAGTAACTGTACTCCCCCATCACTAGATTCGAAGACTGCCATCGTCAGAGCGCGCGCCAGTTCTTCAATGTTAATTGTGGACAACGGAACGGCGCTTGCCAGATCGTCCAACCACACCCCATCGGTTCCAACCACCGGCTCGAGTGATGCGAGTTCGAGCGACTCCTCGACGCCGCGCAAATGACGTTCTGGCACGGGTGCATTGATAGCTGCCATTTCCCGGCTGACGGCCACGACGACGATGGCAGTCACCACAAATCCCAATGCTGTGCCCCCCAGTGCCAGCAAGGAGCGTCTTGTGAGCAAGCGCGTCCCAGACATGAGTCTGCATTGGCGCTCGGAATTCAGATCGAGCGTAATGTCTATCGTGTAAAAAGCCACCGAGCCGAGTATCAGGATTGTGCCGGCTAATTCGAGAGTTTCCTCGAGTACTACCTGGATGGCATAGACCAGCGGCCCCGCGAAATCGACATACTCGCGTATCCCTTCCAGGAGCAGGGTTGCCGTCCAAGCGGCGATGCCGCCAAATGCTGCCCGTAGCGCCCCCGGGCTGCTGCGATAGCGATTCACAAAGAAAACAACAAAGAACGCAAAGAGGAAAACAATGCCCGGCGCAGCGGCAACCTGCCATTGCGCGATGTAAACCAAATCCGGCGCTAGTTCGTCGGTCGCAACACGAACCTGTCGCCAGAGGAAATTCTCGTGCAGGATAGTGATCTCATCGAGTGAAAGGAGGAAGGCAGCGAGGCCCACCCCAACCCACATAATGGGAAAACGAAAGATGTTCTCACCGCGCGTATTGATTTTTCGTTCCCAATAGTAAGCAACCAAAGCCAGGCAGCCAAACAATGTAAGCAGCGCGCCGGAAAACCAGGTCGGCACATTGCGTTCGTTATCAAGGTTGAACCAACGTACGCCACCATATTTCCAATCTGCCAAGAAGAAATGCGCCACGCTTAGCACGAGACTGATGCCGACAAATACCGCCAGGTATGTAGCACCCGTACGTCGCATTTGTTGGTATGAAGGATTGGAGTTGGATGGCATTCGAGGATCGGGAAAGCTTAATAAATGCAACTACGGATGCTCGCCACGAGTGGGCTGCGATTGGATATCCGGCTGCAGCGCGTAACCACCGACCGCGGTAAGTAACGAGGTACAGCCAAACAGGTATGCCCAGCCTATGATGAGGTAGAACGCAACCTGGGAGTTGTCGGGGATGAAGTCCACGAGACGAGCAAGCACGATCTGAATGCTCCAAGCGACCATCCAAGCCACGCCGAAGCGGCGAAAGTCAGGTGTAAGGCGCAATTGTTCGAGCAGGGAACTACCAAAGAATCCCAGTAAAGTCAGACTCACCAACAGAACTGTAGCATGATCCCAAAAATCTTGATTAGGATAGCCGAGTAGCTCTAGACGTCTGTGAATACGACTCATCTCTGAAAATGAGAGCGCGATCGTCAATATGCAGCTAGCAGTTTGTCGGAGAGCAACCTGAGATAGCGAAATCGGTGATAATCTACGGGCATGGCTAGAAAATTCAAGAAACCCAATTACGAAGTGATGCTCAAACAGACAATCAGTCTGGAAGAAGCCCTGCCATCCAATCATTTGGCACGATTTGTGGTGGATGTTATCGCCCAGTTGGATTTGGGTATGATCTATGCACAATATGCACCGACGGGTGGTCAACCTATTGCGCCAGAGATCCTGTTGGGATTGCTCTTCTATGGTTATGCCAACGGGGTGTTCAGTTCTCGTAAGATTGAGAAAGCCACCTATGAGAGTATCCCATTCCGCTATATTGCCAGTGGGCTGCATCCTGACCACGACACAATTGCCAACTTTCGCAAAACCTTTCTGGCTGAGATCCAAGAGTTATTTGTGCAGATCTTGCTCCTGGCCCAAGTTGCTGAGGTGCTGAAGTTGGGTAATATCAGTCTGGATGGTAGCAAGGTGCATGCTGATGCATCCAAGAGCAAAGCGGTCAGTTACAAGCGTCTGATAAAACTAGAGACCCAACTGCGCCAGGAAGTGAACAAACTCTTCGAACTCGGTGAGCAAGCTGATCAGGGTGATCTCCAGTTGCCGGAAGGGCTCGTCATTGAAGACGAAATTGCCATTCGCAAGAAACGTTTGGCAAATCTGGCAGAAGCCAAAGCCGTCTTAGAAGCCCGTGCGCAGGAACGATATGCAGCCGAGAGGGCTGAATACGAAGCCAAACAGCGTGAGCGGGAAGAAAAGTCTCGCAAAACTGGGCATAAACCCCGAGGTCGCAAACCGAAACCACCGCAGCCGGGACCACGGGACAAAGATCAGTACAACTTCACTGATCCGGACTCTCGCATCATGAAAAACAGCACCAATAATGGCTTCGACCAGCATTACAACGTTCAAGTTGCTGTGGAGCAGGAGAGCCTCTTGATTGTGGCGCCTTCACTTTCGAACCATCCGAATGACAAAAAAGAAGCTGAGCCAACCCTGGATGCCATCTCTCCAAAAGTAGGCAAACCAAAGGCTGCCGCTTTGGATTATGGATATTTCAGCAAAGCGAACATCGCAGCACTTGAGAAGCTTGGCATTGATCCTTACATTGCTACCGGTCGCGAACCTCACCACAAAAGCTGGCGTACCTTCTTTGAACAAATGCCTGCTCCGCCACCGGAAGATGCCAGTCCGAAAGTCAAGATGGCTTACAAACTACAAACCGAAATCGGCAAAGCCAGCTACCGTTTACGCAAATGCACAGTGGAACCCGTCATTGGTATCATCAAGGAAGTCCTGGGCTTCCGCCAGTTTTCTCTGCGCGGCCTGCCGGCAGCAGCCGGGGAATGGTGTCTGGTCTGCCTAGCGTTCAACCTCAAACGCATGCACACCCTCTACCAAGCAAAGGGTGTGCTTTAGCCGGGGCTGCTTTGGCGCGCCTGCTACTCGCTGCGAGAAGGTGGTTTGCCCTCCATGAAATGCACACTGTTTTACGCTTGTTTTGTCGCAATCAACTGCTCATTTTGCCCTGTAGGGCTATTCATGTTGTAAAAGTACTTGTCTCTCCGACAAACTGCTAGCGAGCCAGAATGCTACATCACCTTCAGACGGCTTGTTCACCGCTCGTTGCAAGCGGTGAAAGACGACCAGTGCCAGGCCGCCGACACAGAGCAATTGCATACTGGCCAGCCAGGAGGCCAGGGTTGTAATGTTCTGAAAGTTGAATATGGAAGACCTGTAGTCACCCCAGACGAGGTCCGGCCAGAGGATGTGCGCCAGACCTAGTACTACAGTTGTAGATAAATGTGGTATCGTTTGGCTCCGACAAGGGGGCGAAGATACCAATGACAAACGGACGTGTTGATAATGGCATAACCGATCTGGCCGTCGTGCAGGGCTGGGCCGATGCACTGCTGGAAGTCGCACAACGCATTGGCGCGCGGTTCGCCCGGGCGGAAGCGCGGGAGCAAGCGCTGGGCTATTTGCGCGGGTTGCTGAGCAATGCAGAGCGCAAGAACAGCTGGCAGCTGGCGGAGGCGCTCGGACAGCCGACGCCCTACGGCCTGCAACATCTGCTCGGGCGGGCGCTGTGGGACGCCGACCAGGTGCGCGATGACCTGCAACAATATGTGCGCGATTATCTGAGCGATGCCACAGCGGTCCTGATCGTCGACGAAACGGGGTTCGTCAAGAAGGGTCGTCACTCCGCAGGTGTCGCCCGGCAGTACAGCGGCACTGCCGGGCGCGTCGAGAACTCTCAGGTCGGGGTCTTCCTGGCGTATGCGGGTGGCGCGGGGCACACCTTGATTGACCGCGAACTTTACTTGCCCAAGGAGTGGACCAACGACCCGGTGCGCTGTGCGAGTGTCGGTATCCCCGCGGACCGCGCGTTTGCGACCAAACCAGCGCTGGCGCGGCAGATGCTGGCGCGGGCGCTGGACACCGGCCTGCCAGCGGCGTGGGTGACGGGCGACTCTGTCTATGGCGACGACCGCCGCCTGCGTCTGTGGCTGGAAGAGCGAGAACGGGCCTACGCGCTGGCCGTTTCGGGCAAGGAGTACGTCTGGATTGGTTTCAAACAGCACCGCGTCAAGCAAGTGCTGGCCACCTTGCCTGCCGAAGATTGGATACGACTGAGCGCCGGCGCTGGGGCCAAAGGTCCACGCGGATACGACTGGCATCTGCTGCCGCTCAACCCACCCATGCAAGCGAGCTGGGGGCGCTGGCTGCTGATACGGCGCAAAATCGAAGACCTGCATGAACTGACAGCCTTCGTGGTCTTCGCGCCACAGGAAACCACGCTGGAAGACATGGTGCGCGTGGCTGGCAGCCGTTGGGCGATTGAAGTGACCTTCGAGGCTGCCAAGGGTGAAGTCGGATTGGATCAATATGAAGTGCGCAGTTGGACCGGTTGGTATCGCCATACCACTCTGGCGATGTGGGCGCATGCTTATCTGGCCGCGATACGAACGACCACGCCAAGCCACGAAGCGCTGAAAAAGGGGGCGTTGTTGTCAGCGACGCGCAACAGTCTTGCGGCGTTCAAGCACCGCCGCGGCCTCTCGTGCGGTTGAGTGTGGCCGAAATCCGGCGATTGCTCTGGCGTCTAGTGTTGCGCGTGCAGCAGACCGCGCAGGAGATCCTCGCCTGGTCGCATTGGCGTCGCCATCATCAGGCCGTCGCCAGGTTCTATCATTACAAACGTCGTGGTGCATCACTCATTTATCTACAACTGTAGTACTAGGAGTGCATTGACAATGATCAATCCATAGCCTGTGCGCTTGAGTAGTTCTGTAGCAGCGGTCATTATGATCGCATTTGGCGGTTTATGTGTTTCAAAAAACTGAGGAATTTCAGATCGCAGTCAACTATTCCCTCGGTTCGGAAGAAAGCTGACTATCCATGACGACTGAACCTTTCGGTGTAGCGGTTGATTCTACCGACCGAGTCGGTTCGGCCTCTTGAGCATCGGCTTGGAATGTTTATTTAACGGGTCAGCCTCTCAAGCCTCCCCCCTTCACCTTATCCAGCAACGTCAGCAACGCTGGGTTGAACTCGTCTGCGTGTTGTTCTCTAACAAGCTGCAGTAGATCGGATGAGCGATGCTCAAGACCGTTCAGATAATGATCTCGCATCAGTTCGAATAGTTGGCTCAGATCGTCTTCTTTGAGCTCGGAGATGTGCGAGACTTTCTTGTAATGATTCGTCCATAACGCCCGTAGATTCGTGTTGCATTCCTGGCGGCGCTCGAGGCCGCCGTACACTTCGTCAGATACACTCAAGATGATCTATACCCCCCGTATAGAATTCCATCAAAGCAATTCGCAACTACAATGAAAGTTGCTACGGATGTGGAAGACTATCCGTTAGCAGTTCAGTAGATTGTAGCTGCAGCCTGTTCATCTGAAAAGCACATTATCTGGCTCAATTATTCATTGTGATGACTTTCAGCTGTTGCTCTGATTCGTCAGCAACCAGAAAACGATCAGCAGCAAGAACCCGATTAAGAGCAACCAACTGCGCTCTGCGCGTCCATGTGAGAGCGCCTCATACAGGCGCACTTCTTCCGCGCGCCGGTTGATCCTATCCCGGATGACGACCAGAACGACAAATAGTGCCAGGAGACTCAACAAATATATCCAGATACCATAATCCATGGCGCACCCTCCTTCCGGCCGAGCTATTGAGTATGTAAATAGCATATGCTTGGACAGCTGATTGAGTGCCCACATTAATGGGGTATCTGGTTCGTTTGTCTCACTTGATTCGATCCGCCAAACCGATCTACAATAATAGAACGAGAGTCTGCATACATGCTCACGACTCTCGGTGCCAACACATGCCGTTGATGGCCGTTTTACGAAGGAGAATGTTGAATTATGGAATTTATTCGAACTAATAAAAAGACGCTATTCGTTCTCCTGGCAATTTTGTCCATCTTTGCCTTGCTATTGACGGCCTTCGCTCAACGAGTTGTCGGGGAATCATCAGGAATATTCGATTCTGAGGAAAGTTCTGGTGGTTGTAGCGCTGGCGGTGGTAGTGGCAGCGGCGGCGGTAGCTCTGACGGCGGCGGTTGTGGCAGTGCTGGCGGTGGAAAATCAGGTGGAGGCGGTGGTAGCAAATCCGGGGGTGCTGCTAGCTCTGGTGGTAAATCCGGTGGTGGTAGTACCAGCGGCAGCGGCAAATCCGGTGGCGGTAGTGGCGGGGGAGGATAGCACCTCGTCGGCAACCGGACCTAGACAGAACGAATTATAATAAAGCCGAGCCCGCTGAATCGGGTTCCGCTTTTTCCATCTCTCGGGCTGTCTATAGATCAGAAAAATATTCGCGCGCTAGCTGAACGACTTCCTGAGCACAGCCCCAAGACAGTGTAAAGCCAGCTCCCCCGTGTCCATAGTTGTGAATCAAAGTCAACTCGTCATCGAGCTGCTCTAATTCAAGCCGCACACTCGCGCGGCCCGGCCGCAAGCCAACTATATGTTCAATCACTTCTGCATCGCGTAGCTCAGGCAGGAGAGTCTTACAGCGGTCCAGAATCGCCTCGGCGGTGCCGGTGTCGGCTTCCATATTCCAATTGTCATTCTGTGCTGTCCCGCCCAGAATAACACCATCGGCGCGCGGGGCCACGTAGGTTGGCACACCTTGATCGAGTATGCAGGTTGTCACATCTGGTGCATGAACTTTAACGATTTGTCCTCTGATCGGATAGACCTCTTCGTCCTCCGCAAGGGTGCGCGCGCCCACCCCTGTGCAGTTGATCACAAGCGAGGTCGCGCTGCGCAGCTCGTCGAACGAATGCAGCTCGCGTTGCTCGATCCGACCGCCCGATTCTTGAAAGCGATCGAATAAGTGTTTTACGTATATCGGTGTCTCAATTAATGGCACCTCGACGATATACCCATCCGCATAGCCGGCGGGCAGTTCATGCTCAGACATACGTCGAAAGTCGAGCACCGCTGTAAGCCACCATGGGTCTTCGACCTTCTCCCGAAACACTTCGTGCAACGAAATGATCGAGATGCCACTAGCGGTGACCGCTGTCAATTCGTAGAAATCGCGGATGCTCACATGACCCCATGCCAGCACGCGGTCGATAGGAAAGGCTTTATACGGATACCAGATGGCCGCTGCGGCATTCGAGTGCGTATTGGGCGGCAGATCGCGTGCCACGATTTGTACATCGAAGCCTGCTTCCAGCAGCCGGACACCGGAAGTAAGGCCAATTACTCCGCAACCGATGACTACGATTTTGGGCTTCATTTCGGCCACGAGTCAGGCTCCAGATTTTCTGATGCCACAATCAGTCTCTGCGCAGGTAGTGTTCAAAGAAATCCAGCACACGCTGCTGAAATAGGGCGTCTGCCTCTCCCCCGAAGGTATGTGCTGCACCTGGGTATGAGAAGCACTCATAAGACTTTCCAGCGATTTCCAACTGCGTACATAGCTCGTCTGACCATTCAGGCGGCACTTCCGTGTCTGAAGCGCCATGGTGAATGCTCACGGCCGCAGTGATTCGGCCCAGATGATAAATCGGCGAGATACGAAGCAGGTCCTCGTCAGATGTCTCAAACTCCCATTGTCCGGCCTGACCGTCTGTCCAGTAGTTGAAGATGCGGTCGAAGTTCTTGCGTTCGTCTCCGCTCATCGAGCCATACAGAACCGCCGCTCGAATGTCTGAACTCGCTGTTACCGTACGCAAGGCGATGCCCCCGCCCATACTATGCCCCCACACGCCAATGGAGTCGGGCGCTGCCAATTCGAGTACGCCTTGCCGGATAAGCCCGACAAGATTCAGCACATCGACGGCATACCCTACCCGAAATTCATTCGGGCCGCTATCCGAGGGAGCATGATTACGATAATTGGGATGTACAACGAGATACCCTTGTGATGCCAGAGCATCTGCATAGCGCGTAGTGTATGTCAGGGTTCCATAGACTACAGGATCGATATAGCCATGCAAAACGAGAACAACGGGGAAAGGCCCTGCGCCCACCGGGACGTTCATAAAGCCATAGATCGTGAGGTCATCACTTGGCCAGCTGATCAACTTACGCGTAAAGCCGTTGAATGTCCCCAGCTCTTGTTCGATCTTGATCTCGCCAGCGCCATAATCCCGCATGGCAAGGTCCGCGATGGTCAGACCTGAGTATGGATCGGGTGTTGGTGAATTTGTCGGGGTTGGTACGACTGTATTTGTGGGGGCTATTGTCGGCGTGGGCGTTATCGTTGGCACAGAGGTCACCAGCAATTGAGTCGCACTCAGTACTGGTGACGGGATCGGCGCACTCACATCCTGCTCAACAGCGGGAGTCATCCTCGTGATACTGCAGGCCGAGTTGAACAGAGCCAGCATTATAAAGACGAAGATTGAAAACACAGACGCGCGCGAACGAGTATAGTTCACTGGAAATAGTTCGCCATCCTTCAAATTCTACGTCAAAACGTATACAAAACAAAAATGCCGCTGACGACTGCCAGCGGCATTTCGAATACGACAAAAATGTCTGAAAGGACTTTCCTGCACACTACGCCGTCAGCGTCGGGCCGGCATATTCGTGTACAGCTTTCAGGTAAGCGAGCAATTTTTCTTCAGCCTGCGGATCGCCGGCGAGATCTTCGTATTTGAGCATCGAACCTTGAAAGCTCTCTGTGAACCATGCGCCCGGAGCGGGTAAATCTTTGGCTAGCAATTGATCCGCCTCGAACGGCCAGGGGTTCGAGTAGAAATATGGAAACGAATTGGTTGATTCCCCAGGCGAAAAGCCAAAGTTGATCTGTGACGGGTACTTCTGTACTTCGCCGTGCTCCTCGGATTCGATGACACGCGTTCCGAACCATTCAAAGGCGATGTCGAAACCATGCGGCCAGAGCTGCACAAAGCCCAATTCCCCGCTGAGTGCAGCACGATGGTTTTTCAGAGAACGGTCAATATTTACAAGCGCGCTGAAAAAATGTTCCGCAGCAGCGGGATCATATTGCAGCGCATCGTCGCTTTCAAATTTCTCGCGCGCATACTCGCCCGCCAAACCGAGTTCACCGACCGCACCCAGCAAATCCTCCGCAAAGGCCTTGGCAGAGAGCCCATCCGTCATTGAAAACACCTGCTCGCCACCTTCACTCTTGGCCAGAACAACCTGGTGCTGCCGCAAGTCCATCCGTAGGTTGAAAATACCCCCACCCGGAATGGGTATATTATCTGTCACAAGACCATTAGGCACGACATTGAGGCTGATATGCCACCATTTGGGATGAAAGGGTGCATGCGCGCGCGGAACCACGCCGACAACCTTGCTGTATGCGTGTAGCGCTTTATGAGTCGTTTCCCAGTCGCCGAGTGCGGGAAGGAAATCGGACGCCATGTTGAATACCTCCTGAAAAGTATTAACTCTGTAATTCTAATGGGTGTTGTTAAGTGGGATTAACTAGATTGAACAACGGTCGAGTTCTCAAGACCGTAGGCCCGCCTTCTCAAATAGCGCAGAACAATCCAAGTGCACCATCGATGCTCCAGGTGCAACCACTCACTGTAATGAGCGCAAGCAGTACGATCTGTGGAATAAGCATGTTCCAGTTCTGGCCTTGCTCACATTGATAAGCCTTGTTGACTTCAATATCTTTCGGGCGCACACCGGCCAACGATAGATAATTCAAGTTGAGAAATATTGCGACAATTAGCGCGATCGGCGTCAGGAAGCCAAAGATAAGCCCGATGCCAACGGCAAGCTCACCTGCCAGAACAAGATAAGGGAACCAGGCGCGGTTCGGTTCGACCAATCCTTTGATTGCACGTCCGAAAGCCGGAACGGGATGGTTGTCAGCTAACGCGACTGTCCACTTGACCATCTGGCCATCTACAAACCTGCGGTGCGGTTTATGTAGAAAGCTTTTTAGCCACCACAGTCCCAGACCGATTCGCAGTACCGCCAGCCATTGCTCAACAGTAAGTATTCCGAAAACGTCTCGCATATTGCTGCCTCCCTTGATCTTATGCCTCAATTTATCGAGCTTCGTCTGTTGCATAGACGAAGCAGCGACAAGCGATCTTACTTAGCGAGGTCTAACGAAATATTTACCTCGCCCAGGTTCTCGAACCCGCCATCCATTGTGCGCGTATAAAGGCCGGTGCGCAATAACACCGGCAAACGCTCATCCGGCAAAACCAAGACATAGTCCTCGCGCACGATCTCGCCCGCTGACCAGCGCGTGGTTGGATAAAAACCATACACCGGAGCCGAGCTATCTGATTGTGCCAGGATATGTTCGGGTGCGCTGATAGCTGCTTGATCGCTAAGATGTACAAAGACACTATAGTCCTCCGCGGGCGCGCTTTCCGATTGCCAGTAGAGTGTCACATGCAAAGCATTTTCGTTGGCGAGCAACTCGTACGCGTATCCAGCCAGCGCAAACGAAGCTCCCATTGGAAGGGCATCTACCTCTGGCAGGTCCGCCTTCAAGAAAGCCCACGGAGCAACGATTGAAATCCCACGTGACGTAGAGGGCGCGGCGAACACACTCTTGCATAACTTTGACCAAGCCGACATCAATCAGCTAGTTATAAGGCTAAGTATGGGGATTGAGGTGAGCTGGGACGATGTAGGTCAAACCGTAGAAGCGCTAATAGACCACTTTGTACTGCAGGAGAAAAGAGAAGAAGACCTTATCAAACTGACTGAACAGCTAATGAAATATCTACGTCTGAAATAGCCCGAATTTGCGACCATGTCCGGCACGGCCGTTTTGGAGTTCATTTCGACAAATTAGCTGGGTGTCATTCCGGATGCTCGGGCGACTGTCTCACTCTCTGCTCTAGAAGATTGAGCACCTCAGGCGTTATCCTGAGAATAACGCTTTCTTCCTCATCATCGGCGAATTCTGTTGTAAAGAGAACATTTCTTAAGCAGTCGAATATTCCCTTAAGATATCCGGCTAAAGCGCCTTTGCCCACGCTAGAATACAAATCGCGGTCACGCTTGCGTATGATTTTTCCAATCTTGGCCTCTCGGAACGCAGTTTCTGCGAGGTCTTTATAAGTCACCCGTCTGTTTGCGACTTTCAGGAAAAACCAACTCAAGCCTTCATCCAGGTTATTTACTATCCCGGTAAGTGCATTGCTGGTCGGCGGCTCCGCTTCTGTCTCAAGTGGTTCTGAGATACCTGTTTTGGACTTGGCAAGAAAACTGAGCACCTGATAAAAATCCGCTCCCATTGGGCCCCAGGGGGTCGGAATTTGCTTGATTATAAGTGGTATCGCTGGCAGATAACTGCGTACAAGCCAAACCCCTATACCAATGGCCAGAGCTATCAATACAACTCGGTCAGTCAAGAGACGCCACAGCGCCGCGACCACAGTCACTGCAACTCTGTCGAATGCTATGAGAAATGTGGTTCGGTCGATGTGAGCACGGTATACGCCCACAAGCACAAGAAAGACCACCGCGCCCACAAGACCTAGAATTATTCTCCACCGCATGGCATCACCCCTTACGGTCTGTTATGAGCGTTCCCTCCTGCAGCCCAAGACAGGATTGTTGGTGCGTGGCTCGCCCGCCGGGTTGGCCCCCACAACATCCTGAAACAGGCCCTAAGGCCCGCTTACACTTCTCCCAACTCCAGCCTGATTATCGCCTTATATTTTCTCTTTGGGAATGACCGGCTTATTCTCCACAAACCGCCGCATCACCACTTCAGGCAGTTTTGTATAGTATTGCAAAATGGACGCCGGGCTGTCGCCAGTATTTAGCATGACCACCGCAGGGCTTTGTTCAAGCTCGACACTTCGCGAGACATAGGTGGTTCTGAGTGAGTGCCAGCTAATCACAAACCCTAAAGCCTGGCGGGAATATTTTTGAATAAGGCGCTCCACTGTTTTGGCCGAGATGGGAAACAGGAGCTTGGGTTTCTTTGGTTGGGCATTGAGATGCTTTTTGATGGCGCCCATTGTCTCCTGGGTCGGCATGACCAAGCGCCACTTGTCTTTCTTCTCATCCCAAATATTGATGAGCCCCCGGTCAAAATCTATTTCGCTGGTTCGCATCCCCACTACTTCAGAAACTCTGAGACCAACTGACAGCCCCAACCTTATAAGGGCATCGTCTCGGATGTTTTCTATCTCTGAAAGCAGTAATCTAATTTGCGCTTCAGTGAGCGCCCGATTGGGATGACGGCTTCGTTTTTTTACAATCAGTGCTTTGGTTTTTCTTGTTGTCAACTGCTTCATAAGCCCCTTTTGGCCATGTCTTATTTTGTCCGCTAATAGGACATTGGGACAAATATATCACTTTTTCAAAGGAAGCAGGCGAGCAAAAAGGGCTGTTTTTGTCCTATTTGTTACTAAATAAGACAGGGGGTTAGAGACGCTGGGCGGGGTAAAAGTCAACATTCAATGGTGTGTTCTCGGGGGAGCAAAAACCCGCACATCAGAGCCTCGCGGATGCCAGATGCGTTGGCGCAGTTCTGAGTGATAATTGTGGCTTGTTGAGGACAACACTTTAGTTTCACGGAGATTTCCCATGTTGAAGAGACTCTTTAAATCGATCACCTTACCTTTTGACAAGAGCATCGCCCATCCGGATGACCCCGACGATGTGCGTCTGGGAAAACGCTTGTTTGTTCGATTTCATCTTTTTCTTGTAATAATTATCCTGCTAATTACCATTCAAGGCATTATTATCGCTGATCGAAGATATGCGATGGTTATGTCTTTGTTCTTCATCGCATTCTTCTTTAACCTGGCGCTCCTTAGACGCAGCGGCCGCTTTCAAGTTGATTGTAGCTGAATGCTGACGACTGGAAAAGCGCATCGTCTGGAGCATATCTTGCACATGAATCGCTTATGCCCGACTGCCCAGCCCCGGCGGCTGGATAGGGTGAGCCCTGGCGATCATGCTTTTCCATTCGCAAACGACTTACGGAAGCGACCGCTTCCGGCAAATATTCATCGACCATTGGTACCGCTGGCTAGATCTCCACAAAGAAGATATCCCCGCTGACCAACGCTCCTACGTCCGCAAAACCATCCAAAAAATGATGGGCTGTCGCAACCCCCAATCCGGCTACGCGCGCTATGTCTGCCCGGGATGCGGCGAAGAAAGGATTGTGCCGTTTTCGTGCAAGACACGCTTCTGTCCGTCACCCAGTACCGCACAGTCACCCAGTCATTGGTATTACCCCGATTCAGTGGACAGTTGGTTAAGCCACTAAAGGTAATTGTTCATAGGCATGTGGGCTCATGTAATCCAGGGCCGAATGCATCCGTTGCCGATTGTAAAACACTTCGACATAGTCAAAGACGCTGGTGCGAGCAGCGGCCCGGCTGGCGTACAGTTGCTGGTATACACACTCGGATTTCAGGCTGGCAAAGAAGCTCTCCATGGGGGCGTTATCGTAGCAGTTTCCCCTTCGGCTCATACTGGGCGTGATGTCATGAAGCTTGCGCAGCGCCTGATACTCAGCGCTGGCGTACTGACTCCCCCGGTCAGAATGATGGATGAGACCTGGCGGCGGTTTTCGCGAACGCAGAGCCATCTCCAAAGCATCCAAAGTCAGTTGGCGGCCCAAGCGTTTGCCGAGTGCCCAGCCGACGATCCGTCGCGAGTACAGGTCGAGGACTGCTGCGAGATAGAGCCACCCTTCACTGGTTGCAATGTAAGTGATGTCGGCCAGCCACACTTCGTTAGGCGCAGTGGCCGTGAAGTCCTGAACGAGCAAATTCGGCGCTACGGGCAGGCTGTGCTTCGACTGGGTTGTCACCTTGTAGCTCCGTTTGCGTCGGGCTTGCAGGCCATGCAGGCGCAACAGACGGGCCACCCGGTTGTGGCCGCAGCGGATGCCGCGGTCCTGTAGTTCGCGGTGAATGCGCGGACAGCCATAGACGCCGCGATGCTGCTCAAAGATCGCTCTGATCTCGCGTCCCAACGCCTGGCTGGCTTGCTCGCGCGGGCTGACCGGCCGCTTGCGCCAGGCGTAGTAGCCGCTACGTGTGACTTGCAGTACCCGACACATCAGACTGATGCTGTACTCGCCTTTGTGTTCGTCAATGAAGCGAAATCTCACTTCTGCTCGCGCGCAAACACCGCCAGGGCTTTTTTTAGGATGTCCCGTTCCTGGCGCACCACGTGCAATTCGCGCTTCAACTCGGCCAGCTCGCGGTCGCGCTCCTTCGGCTTTCCCTTTCCGGGAAATGCCTGCGCTCCATCAGCCGCGTATTCAGCCCGCCAGCGATTCAGACTGCTACTACTTACTCCCAAATCCAAAGCAAGCTGCTCAACCGCTGTGTCGCTAGCATACGATAACCGAACGGCTTCGACCTTGAATTCGCGCGTGTATGTCTTCCTGTATGTACTCATTTGGGTCCTCCCTGATCTGTGAATCTATCTTATCTCGTTGTCCACTAAACCAGGGTAATGCCATGACTGGGTGACTGGGTGAATGAACTGGGTCACGAAGTGGAGTGCGCACTTCACTCTGTGACGTGCAGACTGCGTCGTGAAACGAACTGGGTCGGTATGTGGCAAGGTTCGTACCGATGAGTGGGTCAATCGCATCGCGCAGGAACTACTCGACGTGCCGCATCTACACCTCACGCTTACCACCCCGTCCAGAACCGGGACGGGACTGGGTCGCTCAGGAACTCCGCCAGACATGCCATGCTGATCGCCGTCTACTCGATGTCATGCTTAAAGTCGCCGCCGAAGCCGTCCGCCAGGTCGTAGAAGATGATCACCCCGGCCTGCGCATCGGCATGATCTATACCTGCCACACCTTTGGCCGGGATTTGGGATTTAAACCCCACGTCCATCTCGTTATCCCAACCCAGTATAGCGACCCAGTTTCACGACCCAGTTCATTCGCACAGTCACGTGCAGACTGCATCGCAGAGTGGCGTGCGCACTCCACGCTGTGATGACTGGGCGTTCGCTACTGGGCTTTTGGGACTGGGTGACGAAGGGCGGCCTTAACCGCGACAACGCCTGGATCGAAGTTGATGCCATCCCCGGCGGTAAGTTAGCAGCGAAGTGGCGCTATCTACTTTGCAAGGAACTTCGGCGTTTGCGTCCTCACGATACAGACTTGCGCGCTACCATCGACAAAATCTATCGAAAATACCGGGGATTTCAGGTCTACACAGACAGCTTCTACCCCAAAGGCCTCGAAGCCGCAAAGTATATCGGGCGCTACCTCGGCCATCCGCCCCTCGCCACGTCTCACATCACTCAGTATCACGACCCAGTGCATTCGTCACAGAGTGAAGTGCGCACTCCACTTCGTGACCCAGTGCATTCACCCAGTCATCACGATGCAGTCTGCACGTGACTGTACGAACGCACTGGGTCGTGATGACTGGGTGACTGGGTGATGGACGGCGGGTGCAGTTTTGGTATCGCGAGACCGCTACCGGCTTACGTCGCGATGTCAGTCTTTCACCGCTCGAATTCATCTCCCTCCTGGTGCCACACCCCGTCCAGGACCGGGACGGGACTGGGTATCCCTCCCAAAGGCACGCAACTCGTCCGCCACGCTGGTCTCTATGCTCGCAATGTCAAAGCAAAGTGGGCAGAAATCGCAAACACAGCCCTCGAAGTCCTCCGGCTCCAAATGCCGCTCTTTGACCTGGAGCCTTTGGCTACTTTTTTTAAGACCCTCACCTGGCGCGAACGCATAACCCGTGCCTGCCGGCAGGGCAGGTGAAGCAAGCTTCGGCTACGACCCGCTCGAATGCCAGAAATGCGGATGCATCATGGAATTAGTTGAAATCTGGGAGCCCCAACGCGGCCATGTCTGGATACCCCCCCTACAGGGGCACACGTGAAGCGCTGGCTCGAAACCCACCGCCAGCGCAAGGCGGCCCGCGATGCACTCTCCGCCCGTCTTGCCGCCCGCCCTGCTCGCTTCGCCCAACTCGCTTTCGCCTTCTACGACACTTCCTGAAAGGCCATGGATCTCACCACCCAGTGCAGTACACATACCGACCCAGTTTCACGACCCAGTTCATTCGTCATGACCCAGTGCATTCACCCAGTCACGAACGCACTGGGTCGTGACACTTGCCGCGTTGCGGCAGTACGCGGTGACTGGGTGACTGGGCGTTCGGTACTGGGCTGGACTGGGTACTCGCCTGACCGGTCTGCGTTTCTCACGCTGACACTTTTCGGGCTGCCTGGTCATCGAAAAGCGGCTGTTTTCCACACCCCTTTCAGCAGCGGGTGATGGCACGACTCTTCAAAAAGACAGTGAATTGCATCGCCTTTGTGCTGCGGGAAGTGCAGCACAAAAAAGTATAATTTCCTAGATCTGAACGAGGTGTCGGATTTTCGGCAGCGCGCAGACCCAGCAACAGAAGCAAGGCAGCAAGCGCCATACTAAAGGTATGCAACTCAGCAATCGAAGAGTCCACCCATAGCGAGCGCGATACGGCATACAGCATGGCTGCGCCCCCGGCGATCTCCCAGCGACCCGCAAGATGCAGCGCTCACGTGTACGTCAGCCCGACAGTCACTACGCCCCATAACCACGACCAGAGCGTCGCGGCTGTGGCCGGACCAATACCAAAGAGTTTAATTAACGCAACAAATGCCGAACCACTTATGGAAAAGAGCGGATATCCGGCCTTATGAAGTGTGCCCCAAAGATTCAGAGCATTTACAATTTCGCCTACGTCAGGGGTGTACGGACTTTCGGCGCCGTTAATGTCCCGCTGCAACGTTGTCAGGTAGAGTATGCCGGACACTGCAACGACAATCGCCCCAGCCCAAAACGCAGCCGAACGGTGACGCCAGTGTGACAAGACGGCGATAATTATACTGCGCAGATACCTGACTCTGGGTGGTATACTCGCTGCGCATCACATTTAAACTTTGGCTTTGGAGGCCTCTTCATGGTGAGTGCAGAACTTCTTGAAATTCTTCGTTGCCCTTTTTGTGTCCAGGAACGTGAGGGCATGCTAAAACTCGAACACGAAACCTGGCTGGTCTGTCAGGAAGATAGCAGCGTTTGCGGCCGCAAGTATCCGATCCGTGATGATATTCCAGTCATGCTGATTGATGAGGGCGAAAAGTGGATCGCAACCGTCGTTGCCGACCTGCCTATCCCACCGCCTGAAGAATAGCGCGGCATGAAGCTGGATGCGTTGATTGCAGAACTTCTATCAGCAGACGACGCACGCGCCGAACAGGCCGCCCAGAAACTCGCCGCTTTGGGCGCTGCGGTACTTGAGCCGCTCGGCGAGATTCTGAAATCAAAAGATGCCGACGAGCGTTGGTGGGCGACTCGGGTACTCGGCGAATCCACTGCCCCTGATGTAACCGACTTACTGCTCGGACAGCTCTCCGACCCGGATGAGGGTGTGCGCGCCGCCGCCATTCACGGCCTCGGATTACGGGGAGATGCCCAAAGCGCTGCGGCCCTTGCCCGACATCTCTCCGATGCAAGTGGTTACCTGGCTCGGCAGGCCGGTGAAGCACTGACAAAATTAGGAGATCATGCTGTCCCGGTATTGATTACCGGACTGCAAGACGAAAACCAACGTGTGCGCGTCGAATCTGCCCGCGCTCTTGCTCACATGGAGCAGCTCGAAGCGATCCCTGCTCTGTTCAATGCTCTGGATGATGACTCAGCGCTGGTGAACTACTGGGCAGACATCGGCCTCGAACGTCGCGGGGTCGGGCAGATATATTTCAAGCCTTAAACCGGCAACATTAAAGCGCAGGGCCGCTCGCGATGAGCGGCCCTTTTTATTTCCGTCTAATGTGATGCTGGAAGAGTCTACGGAGCAACTTCCCAGTTTAGGTCATCCCCAGAAATGATCTGTTCATTGAACAATTCACTCAATGTGTTGCGGTCGCAATCCAGCGCACGGAAGTCATACTCACCTTCGCTATCAATTGGGAACGTTATACTGGCACCCGAATCGATCACAGATTCGGTGGCGACTCGATCCGCTCCCCAACTATCCTGATTGCTCAAGCTGAAATTGACAAAACAAACCGGCGTTGAACCCCGGTTGATGAGTGTGACTTGCGCCACACCGCTCTGCCCGGCCGCAACCGCCCACGTCATCTCTTGATCTTGCCCGACAGTTACATCGAAGCGCTCCGCGGCATTGCGATCATTACAATCGTCGGCCCGCAGATCGTAGGCTATATCCGCCTGAACGCTAAAGCCGTGACTGCCGCCCGGCACAATCGTCGCACTGCCGAGCTGATCGTCACCCCAGGCATCATCCGCGGCCAGGGAAACATATACGTAACAGACAGCTTCTTGTCCGTTGTTTGATATTGTGACACGTGTGCCTGTGGTGACACCGGCAACGGTGCTTCCCGAAGCGGTATCTTCACCGAGTCCGAGAGCGCTGCAAGTACAAGCCAGCCCCGCCAGCGCTAGCATAGCAACAGCAATCGGCCATCTTTTTTTTAGTGTTGGGCTATTGAACATTGATTGTATTCTCCTCCCGATTACAACTAAATATCCATTCCATGGGTAAATATTGACTTGTCAATCATTGAATTGGCACTATATCAGCTTTGGAGATTCTGGCAAATCGCCGGTTTGGGCTATTTAGCCACGGAAAACCCAGAAGAGCCACAGCCCAATCATTAGCAAGCTTACGATAGTTTCTTGCAAAATCCCAATCCCAAAACCAAAGATGGCCCCGCGTGTGGTTTGCCAGGCGGCCTGCACATCACGCAAGCGAGCATACTCGACTGCATAGACTCCCGCCACCACGCCGAGCGGTAGACCAATCACTGGAATGAGAAAGACGCCAAAGAGACCGAATACGCAGCCCAGCGCGATGCCCTTCCAGGACGCACCCGTATGTCTCGCGCCCGCTTGACGCAGCCAGAAACTTAATATGTAACTGCCCACCATGATCACAGCCATAATCCCGAGTATCCACGCTCCAAGCTTCCCAAAACCTTCGAGCAACCCATAAACCAGCGCGATCAGCCAGATCACTGTCATTCCGGGCAACGACATCACTGTCAGAAGCAGGCCCATGAGCATGATCAGGCCGGCGACAATAATGATAAAGGTGCTAGACATCGAGCAATCTCGAGCAGGAATTACCGGCAAAGTTTTGACGCATACTCCACGAGCTCCCGCCGTGTTTAACTCGGTTCAATGATCTGAATACCATTCATATATGGCTGCAACACTTCAGGGATGACAACGCTGCCGTCGGCCTGCTGGTAGTTCTCCATAAGAGCGATCATGATCCGTCCGGGGGGCAGCCCGGAACCATTGATCGTGTGTACGAACTCGGGCCGGGCTTTGGGTTCTGGGCGATAGCGAATGTTTGCCCGCCGCGCCTGGAAAGATGTGACGTTACTACAGGAGCTTATTTCCATCCATTCACCCGTACCTGCTGACCAGGCTTCGAGATCGTATTTCTTTGCCGCGGCAAAGCCCAGATCGCCGGTACACATCTGCACCACGCGATATGGGATGCCCAGCAGTTGCACGAGCTTCTCAGCATCGGCAACCAAACTGTCCAGTTCCGCGTAGCTGCTCTCCGGGGTGGTAAATTTGTACATCTCGACTTTCTCGAACTGATGCACACGCTTGATACCGCGCACGTCGCGCCCGGCGCTCATTTTTTCGCGACGGAAACACGGTGTGTGTGCCAGCAGGTTGATTGGCAGCTGTTCCGCTTCGAGAATTTCATCGCTATATAGATTCGTCAGCGGAACTTCCGCCGTACCGACAAACCAGTAATCTTCCTCGGCGTCGTGATACATGTTGTCGCGGAACTTGGGCAGATGCGCCGCACCATACATCGCTGCCTCGCGCACCATGAAGGGTGGATAGACTTCTGTATATCCGTGCTCGCGCGTGCCGACATCGATGAACCAGTTGGTGAGCGCCCGGTGTAGCAATGCCCCCACGCCCATGAGAACGTAAAAGCGTGCGCCGCTCATTTTGACGCCGCGTTCGAAATCGATCAGGCCCAGCCGGGGTCCCAGGTCCCAGTGTGGCACTGGCTCGAAATCAAATTCGGGTGGTGCGCCCCAACTACGCTCGACGACATTGTGGTCCTCGTCCGGCCCAACGGGCACACTCTCATGCGGCATATTCGGCACCCACATCATGTCGTTATTTAGTTGCGCTTCGACAGAGCGCAGCTCTTCGTCCAGTGCAGCAATCTGATCCCCGACCGCGCTCATGCGTGTTTTGATGGTTTCAGCCGCCTCATGCTCGCCTGCTTTCATCAGACGACCAATTTCTTTCGAGCCGCTGTTGCGCTCCTGGCGTAGCTGCTCGACCTCAGTCAGCAGCTCGCGGCGACGTTGGTCGCCGGCAAGGATGGCATCAATGGGCGCTTCGGCATTGAGCTTGAGCAGCGCCTCTTTGACATCATCCGTATGGGTGCGTATGTAATTGATATCGAGCATTGCTCAACCTCACTTTCGGCGCGAGGTACGGTCGTTGGCAATTGCCCATCCTACCAGCACGGCAACCGCAATCAACAGCCCACAAAGCGCTAATACAAGAAAAGCCATGGCCATTGGAGTTGCCCTTTTCCATTGGCCTCACGAAATAAAAAGCCCCTCATCCCGGCAGGACGAGGGGCTACCCGTGGTGCCACCTACCTTTATCTGTCTGACCATTGGCGGGTCAATCCAGAACTCATTTCGCTATAACGGGCTTTTCCCGGCCAACCTTAGCGGGTTGCTCTGCGGCACTCCCTTTTCGGCGGCGACATTCAAGAGTCGATTCACTGCGCTCCCTTCTGCCTCGCACCGACCGGCAGTTCTCTGTTGAGCGAGACTACAGCTACTATTCTCTATCGTCTTTGACTGTTAAGTTGTTTAGAGATTATACGGCGTTGTCGCCGGGACAGTCAAGATGATTTACGATTTGTTTACGGACTTCGCTTCCTCAAATGCGGAAACAGGATCACTTCGCGAATATTTGGCTTATCGGTCAGTAGCATCACGAGTCGATCCAGCCCCATGCCAAATCCGCCGTTCGGTGGCATGCCATAGCTCATGGCGCGCAGATAGTCTTCATCCATTGGATGGGCTTCCTCAGCATCGGGATCGAAATCGCGGCTAGCTTCTATGAACCGTTGTTCCTGATCCAGTGGATCGTTTAGTTCTGTAAAGGCATTGCACATTTCCATCCCGACGATGAAGCCTTCGAAGCGCTCGACTGTGTTTGGGTCTTCAATTTTACGCTTGGCAAACGGCGAAATGTCACGCGGATAATCGTAGATAAACGTTGGTTGGATCAGCCGTGGCTCGACGAAATGGTTGAGCAGGTCTTCTATCAGCTTGCCCCGGGTGGCGTCTGGTTTGGATTCGAGACCTTTCGCGCGCATGGCTGTGGCGAGCGATTCTGCAGTTGGATACGCGTTGAAGTCGATATCCGCCATATCAAGGACGGCCTCGTGTAGCGTAATGCGCGCCCAGGGCGGTTTCAGTTCAACCGTCTGCTCCTGGAAGATGATTTCGGTCGTTCCCAGTACCTGCTCGGCCACAGTCGAAACCAGCTGCTCGGTCAATTCCATCACATCGCGGTAATCATGATAGGCCCAGTAAAACTCAAGTTGCGTGAACTCCGGGTTATGTGTGCGGTCTACGCCTTCGTTGCGAAAGTCGCGCCCGATCTCATACACCGCGTCAAAGCCGCCAACCAGGAGACGCTTTAGATACAACTCGTACGCGATACGCAAATACAGGTCCTGGTGCAACTGGTTGTGATGCGTGACAAAGGGTCGTGCAGCTGCACCGCCATAAATCGGTTGCAGGATTGGCGTCTCAACTTCCAGAAAGCCGTGCTCGTCCATGAATTCCCGTAAGGCACTGAAAATCTGAGCCCGCTTGCGGAAGACCGCGCGCACATCGGGATTGAGTGCCAGGTCGGCGTAGCGTTCTCGATAGCGGGCTTCCGGATTATCGAATGCAGAATAGACAACCCGTTCACCATCGGTCTCCACTTCCTTCTGTGCGGGCAAGGGGCGTATGCTCTTGGCAAGCATGACGATATCAGTCGTGCGGAGAGTTACTTCGCCAGTGCGCGTACGTACGAGCACACCACGTGCTTGGACGAAATCACCCAGATCGAAATCTTTTTCGAGCTGCTTCAGGCGTTCACGTCCGACTTCTGCTGCACGCAGCATGAGTTGAATACGGCCGGTGCCGTCCTCGATATGTGCAAAGGCTGTTTTGCCCATTGGGCGTAGCGCGCGCATGCGGCCACAGAGCGTTGCGCTCTCGCCGGTATCTGCGCTATCTGCTCCAGCTGCGATAGCGGCTTCAAACACGGCATGGGCTTCTGCGATTGTGTGCGTGCGTTCTACGCGCAACGGATAGGGCTCCTCGCCCCGTGCGCGTAAACGCTGGAGTTTTACAATTCGCTTCTGTTCAAGTTCAGAATATTCTGGCATTCAGTTCCTCGGGGTGGCGAATTGTACGCTGTTGCCCGAAAAAAAAAAGCCCCGCGCCAAAATTGGTGCGGGGCTGTGTGTAAAAACTTTGAGTTATTCGATTTCAACAACCCGGAAAGACAGTTCACCCGCTGGTGCAGTCACTTTAATTTCGTCGCCCACGCGCCGCCCGAGCAGCGCTTGGCCAAGCGGCGACTCATTGGAGATACGCCCTTCCACCGGGCTGGCCTCCGCGGCCCCGACGATGAAATACTTTTCAGAATCCGGCGACTCGTCTTCTTTTACAACTACACTGGAACCCAGGTTGACAATGTCGGCCGAGCCATTCTCCTGAATAATTTCGGCATTGGAAAGCATTGTCTCCAGAGTGAGGATGCGGCCTTCAACAAAGGCCTGTTCGTTCTTTGCGGCTTCGTACTCCGCGTTTTCGATCAGTTCGCCATCCTCCATAGCTTGGTGCAATCTTTCGGCGACTTCGGCGCGCCGAACGGTGCGCAGGTTATCCAACTCCTGCTCTAGCTTCTTCAGTCCTTCTTTCGTCAGATATGTGATGTTATTGCCATTCTCGTCCATGATACTTCTTCTCTTCCTGCTGTACTAGATACAAATGGCAATCGCCCGTTTCGAACGATTGCCGGTCAGGGTCTCTAACCCCCAATTAACGATTACGACTTGAAACAAAAGAACTGAGCGCGAAAAGTCTCAGTTCAGCAAGGTCGTATTTCGATTGGCGGCATTCTAGCATTAAGCGAAAGTTTTGTAAAGTTTTAGAATATATGTTCTGGTAAGCTTCCAGAAGCGTTCGGCGAGTTTATCGAACGATCCCCGCCGCCAGGCATAGTCATGTACGGCCTGTCGCATGGCCTCGGTATCCGGCCAGAAGGTGGAGAGTTGCGATGTATACAACGCAATAGCAGCGACGCGTGCAGCGAGATCGGCTTCATCGAGCACCTGCAGTTTCGGCTCCCAACTGTCTGCCGGCTGCAATACTTCGTTCAGGCGGCCTTCGCGCTCCGCGTACGGAAAGTCTTCGTAATAAAGAAGGTCTCCATCGTTCTGCGCGGCCCACTGCTCGGCTGCCAATCGGGTCAGTTGATGATCGACATGTTGCCCCACGGCTAGTGGCACAACCACCTGCGTCTGTGAGCCCATTTCCAGTTCTTCAAGTTGCGAGGCAATGTCCTGAATGTGGTCGGCATCGCCGGAATGCAGATCTCCGAAGATGGCTTCATCGCTCTCGTACATCCAGGCGGCACTGGCTCTGCGATCGCGCCGATAAATACAATCTTGGAGGTTGAGATAGATCGCTTCTGCCTTCAACATCGCGCTGGCCTGCGTATCTTCTGCTTTGCGAAGTGCAACCATGTCGGTTGCCGATTGTTGCGCCGACGCTTCCCAGCGAGCGTGCAAAGAATGTGCAAACGCCGAGAGTTCGCCAACTGATGGCTCTCCCGCGCATACAGTGAGGATGACAACACGTTTCCTCTCCAACGATTGCCGGTGCAAAGATCCTCCACATGAAAGAACAACATCATCGAGATGTGGAGACAGGTAAAGAAAGTCAATCATAAGATTCAATTTCTGCAATGTACGCGCAACGAATTCATTGACCGACTATATACCCAGATGCTAGAATCCACGAAGATTGGGCCGCTAGCTCAATTGGCAGAGCAGGGGCCTTTTAAGCCCTTGGTTACAGGTTCGAGTCCTGTGCGGCTCACTGCTACTATATATACAGCTGTTCCCAAGCAGCTTCTCCCCATATATGGCGGTTTTCCTATACAGATTGGAGAACCGCCCATGTCCAAGTCCACATTAAAACAAGGGTCTCTGTCGCTTTTCCTTGCTCAAGAAGACGACCTACTGACGCAAATCACCGCATTCCTGGTCGATAGAAGAGCGCAAAGATTGAGCAGTGGCACACTTGCATTCTATCGCAAGAAGCTAAAGCTGTTCTCCACATATAGCGAGACACCGGCCCTCAAGCACATACTTGATATTACACCCAATGACATACGTGAATACCTGTTATGGCTTGAAGAAAAAGGTCACAATCAAGGAGGTGTGCATGCATGCTATCGTGCATTGCACACTTTCCTGTATTGGTGGGAGGCTGAAATAGAACCTGAAGGATGGAAAAATCCCATTCGAAAAGTCAGAGCACCCAGAGTTGACAAGAAGCAATTGGAACCAGCAGACATGGCTGTCATCAAAGCCATCCTAAAAACGTGCAGCCAGAAGACATTATTGGATACACGTGACAAGGCCATTTTCTTATTTCTTATGGACACGGGTCTGCGAGCAAGCGAGTTCTTAGCCCTGAACCTGGCCGACTGCGACTACGTTCCCGGCGCGGTGAAGGTGATACGTGGGAAGGGTGGCAAACCACGAACTGTCTTTGTGGGCGGCAAGACACGCCGGTCTATGCGTGCTTATTTACGAGAGCGGAAGGACATTGACCCGGCATTGTGGGTGTCGT
This sequence comes from Anaerolineales bacterium, assembly GCA_965248775.1. Lineage (GTDB taxonomy): Bacteria > Chloroflexota > Anaerolineae > Anaerolineales > JBHHUI01 > JBHHUI01. Next base: position 4,340,479 of record OZ252150.1, on the reverse strand, counting down.
CTAAAAAGACACGAATAAGCTACTTCGGCCTTAGAAGCATGGTTGCGCGTCGTGCAAGGGAAGCGAAGGTTGAAGCGCCCACGCTTCACAGCTTCCGCCGTTTGTTTGCGTTGCAATGCTTACGGGCAGGCATGGATATATTCATATTGCAGAAGGCCATGGGGCATGCCGACCTGACTATGCTCAGGCGCTATCTTGCACAAACATCAGAAGATGTGCAGGCAGCGCATAGAATAGCCGGGCCAGTTGACAATGCTGACTGGTGATTGGAGTGTGCCTTAGCGGTGCTGGCTTTGGACCTGTTTAATGCCCAGTAAACAATACATTCGGGTTATTTTCCTACCGTTTCGGTGACAGCAAGTCATTATTTAACAATAATACTCGAGTGTTGTGATTTGAGTGAAAAGGCTCAAGCAGCCAAAGAGTAAGCCTGCTTGGCGAATAAGTACGAGAAGACTTGTTGCTCGTCAGTACCGTCAGACAGAGAGCCGTGAGCCTGCAAGATCAATGCTTCGATTAGCTGCTGGCTTTGTTGGCGAATAACCTGCCCGATGGATTGGATGGGCGCGCAGACCTTGTCACGACGCGATGTGGGCAAACAGTGCAGGTGCAGGAACGAATAGGCCACGAAGACCAGTGACCAGTGCTTATGAATGGCGGCGGCCGAGCGCATGCGATATTCGTGGAGCCCCAGGTTCTGTTTGGCGTCTTGATAAAAGGTCTCAATCGGCCAACGGAGCAGATAGGTTGCGATGATCTTCTTGGCATCCCAACTGAGATGGCTGCTGACCAGCACGGCATAGGTGCCGGTTAAATCAGGCTTGGCAAAGCTGATGACCAGCCGTACCTTCCCCAAAGTCGGGATGCGTACATTCTTGCTGAAGCAGTAGTAGGTCTGCTCGCCCACTTGCATCGGTTTGAAAGCGGAAGGTGGGATAAGCGGCACTAGGTCCTGCACCTTGATGTGCGGACCATCAAAGCGCATGCGTTCGCCGGAAGCATCCTGGAGCACAAAGCTGTTGGTGATAAGGTTGCGGTTGTTTTTCAGCAGGCTGATCCAGTGCTTGCCATGCGCACTGAGAACTTCGAGCAATTCGGGTGCCAGGTACCAGGCGTCGAACAGCACCGTTTCAAAGGGCAAATCGTGCGCCAGCGCCGCCTTGACATGTTCAGCCGCCAGCGAAATCTTGGTCTGAAAAGATTCGTCCAGAGCCCGGAACTCTGGGTCGGCCAGCAAGGTGGGTGCGACTTGACGTTTGAAGCGATTACGCTCCTTCTTGGTTTTCGGGATCGTAGCGTCGGGCAACAGTTTCTTGACGAACGCTTCCCAGTCGGTGACTTCTTCGTAGCGCCGGTACAGTCGCCAGTCGGCCGGAAAGCGAACCGCGCCGCTGATGTAGTGGCCGGTGACCAGATTGTGCGCTAGCGGATACATGTGGTTGCCGTGGTTGTAATGTTGGTCAATGTATTCGAACAGACTGCCGACGTGCTCGCACAAAGTATCATCGATGGCCAGCATCGATTTGCGGGCGCCCTGGCGCTGACGCTGACGCTTGGTTTGCTGGAATAAGTATGCAATGCGTTCCTGGTTCAGTTCCGCGGCATCCCAGTTCGCTTCCGACAAGAAGCGCGACAGGTTGGTCTTGTCAGCGCTATCCAACAGGCAGCGCGTCATGTTCGCCATCGACTTGTTCTTCAACACAATCAGTCCGGTTAGATAATTCTCGAAATGCCGGAACTGACAGCGGTTTTCAAACACCCCGCGAAAGCTGGCGCTGTGCTCTGATACGATGGGAGCCGGTTTTACGATGGGAAGTTGCATCTGCCGAATATGCCCTAAGATCACTCAAATCACAACACTCGAGAATAATACAATAATTAATGAAGGAGAAGGTAAACCATGACACAACACTATGGAAAACGTCCGCAAGTTGGATGCAGCTTTTGGCTTCTGTGGGTGCTGGCGAGTACCGTGGCTGTGTTCGTGTTAGTCGGCGTATTCGCGGACGTGGTCGTGGGTGTGGGTGTGGGTATGCTCCTGTTCGGTGTTTTGGTCGGGATAGCACAATGGCTTGTCCTGCGGCGGCAGGTCTCCAGTGCCGGCTTGTGGGTCTTGGCGAGTACCGTGGGTGGGGGGGTGGTCGGTGTCGTGGCCGTTTTCGTGGGCGTGGTCGGCGTCGTAGCAGTGGTTGTGGCATTGGTCACGGGCGGAGCAATTACAGGGAGTGCGATGGTCTGGCTATTGCGACATCCTATCCAGCTCGACGGCACAAAACACAATGCGAAGTCTGGCGACAGCACAGACAACGCCTAGATGATAACGGCGGCTGAATGGCCTGTAACTGGGCTTAAAGGCAATAGAAACGGATGGGTAAAATGTTTCAAAAAACCACGGCGCTAACGAAGGAAAGGCCTTTGGGCATACAACCGGGCGGCGACGTGCGCTGCCTTGTCGCAGATTGGCATAGTGCGCTTGATTTGCAGGTGAGTGCCGGGGAGTTGGCTGCAACGACGGCAAAAACCTATAAGCGTGGCGCTGGGCGTTTTCTGACTTGGTGCGCCTCGTGGGATGTGGAAAGCGTTAGTGGCGACACTGTGCGCCTGTGGTTGGCAGAGTTGTTAGCAGTAGGCTACAAACCCGCAGCCTGCAATACCTGGCTGGCAGGCGTTCGGTCGCTGTATAGGTGGGCAGTGGCAACCCACCGGATAACTCACAACCCGCTAAAGCATGTGCGCGGACAGAAACGGACACAGGGGACACGCAAACACAGGCGGCAGCCACTGACGGACGCTGAAGTGCGGCGGGTGCTTGCTATTCCTGACAATTTACCTATAGGTCTGCGAAATAATGCGCTGTTGCATGTACTGGCCTACACAGGGGCGCGAACGGTGGAAGTACACCGAGCAAACCTTGCCGATTTACATACTGAAGGAGGGCGCTTAGGAACGAGAATTAAATAATTTGGGCAGTTGGTTCACAACGGATGCAAGCAGTGATATTCTCTTGGCTTCATCAGAACACTAGCCAGGAGGCCATGATGAAACCCTATGCGCCCGAACATGAAGAAATGATGCGCCGCTTTTACAACAGCTTGAACGAGAAAGATGGGCGTCGCTTTGCTGGTTTCGAAGCCTTGAGATTTGGACACGGCGGACGGAGTTACATTGCGCGGGTGTTGGGGTGCAGTCGCAACACGGTGAGCAAAGGCGCCCGCGAAGTCAGTGGCTTGCCCAAGGGCGAAGTGGAGCAGCGCATTCGGAAGCCAGGCGGCGGACGCAAACCGTACTACGTCACATGGGGGCGGCAACTTGCTGAGAAGTTCCTGGCAGTGTTGCGCGAGCACACAGCCGGTGACCCGATGGACGAGAGGGTGCGCTGGACGAACCTGACCCCGGGCGAGATTGTTGCGGCGTTGCGGGCCGAGCACGACATCGTGGTCAGCAAATATGTGGTGCGCAAGTTGCTGCAGAAGCACAACTATCGCCGCCGAAAAGCGCAAAAGAAACTCGGTTTGAAGGCCGAGATTGAAAACCGCAACGAGCAATTTGAGAACATCACGCGGCTCAAGACCGAATTCGAAGCGGCGGGCAATCCCATTGTCAGCATGGACAGCAAGAAAAAGGAATATCTGGGCAATTTCTACCGAGACGGACATTTGTACACCCTGGAAGAACTGCAAACTTATGACCATGATTTCAACAGCTATGCTGCTGGGGTCAGCATTCCTCACAGTCTCTACGACTTGCGTCTCAATGTCGGCTACATCCAACTCGGCGGCAGTCATGATACCAGTGAATTCGCTTGCGATAGCTTTCGCCATTGGTGGTACACATACGGCCACTACCACTATCCCAACGCCACTTCTATTCTCGTGCTTTGCGATGGCGGCGGGAGTAACAGTTCCCGCTACTACATCTTCAAGCAAGACTTGCAAGCACTGGCCGATGAAATCGGGGTCGAAATTCGCATTGCTCACTATCCACCCTATTGCTCGAAATACAACCCCAGCGAACACCGTTTCTTCCCGCATGTTACCCGCGCTTGCCAAGGCGTGATCTTCACCAGCCGCAAACTCGTCAAAGAACTGATGGAAAAAACCAGCACCAAGACCGGACTGAAAGCTTTTGTCCATGTTATTGACCAGGTCTACGAAACCGGTCGTAAAGTAGCCACAGATTTCAGGGACAACATGCGCATTATCTTTGATGATTTCTTGCCCCAATGGAATTACCGCGCTCTCCCATTTGCACAAGTTATTTAATTCTCATTCCTTAGTGCTAGACGTAGCCGGTAAAGGCCGCAATGAAGCTGACGAACTGCTTGTCATAGCGAACGCTGACGCACAAACTACCATACACGACTGGCTGTCCGCCCGGGGTGACGAACCGGGGCCACTATTCGTCTCGTTCTCTCCCCGTTCGCGGGGAAGTCGCCTGAGCATGAGGGCAATTCGAGGAATTGTGAAGGCAGCCTATAAAGCGGCCGGCGTGCGTGGCAAGAGGAAGACAACCCATAGCCTGCGGCATACCGCTATAACGAAAGCCATACACAACGGCCCTTGGAGTTACCCCGCTTCGGTGGACATAGAGGGGCTTGAGTCAGTAGTGGTTAGAGCACGGGCTCTTTCATACTGGATCGGTGATACATAGTCGATGGACGAGTGTCGCCGATGAGGATTGTACCAACCTTCGATGAATTCGAATACGGATTGTCGGGCCTCCGGTGTGGTGCGGAATTTCTGGCGGTCAAACAGCTCGCATTCCAATGTGGCAAAGAAACTTTCGCACATCGCATTGTCACCTCGTCCAGTCGACGAGACTGGGTAACAATCGCCAACTGATCCCATCGAAGGGAGGATGCCGGTTTCGCGGCAGTGGTTTCCAAATTGGAGAGACGTGTACTGGCTGCCTTGATCCGAGTGATGGATAACCCCTTCTGGCCGTCGTTGTCGGATGGCCATGTGGAGTGCATCCAGCACCAACTCTGTACGAAGATGAGGCGCCATGGCCCAGCCGACAATACGGCGGCTCCAGACATCCAGCACCACGGCCAGGAAGAGTGTGCCAGCCCAGGTCGGGACGTAGGTAATGTCGGCTACCCACAACCGGTCGGGGCTATCGGCGGTAAAGTTGCGCTGCACTAGGTCAGGTGCGGGGCGTGCCTTCTTGGCGCGACGAGTGGTGACCGCGTATTTTCGTCGACTGACACCCCGTAAGTTGGCTGCTTTCAATAGACCAGCCACCCGCTTGCATCCCACACAGGTGCCATCTGCGGCCAACTCGGCGTGGATGCGCGGGGCGCCATAGGTGCCTTTTGACTTTTCATGGATCTTACGAATCTGTTTGGTCAACTCGATGTCTTTCAGGGCGCCCTTCGACAACGGCCGTTTCAGCCAGGCGTAATATCCGCTTTTGGAAACTTCCAATACTCTACACATCATGGTTACGGGGTAATTCGCCTGGTTCGCTCTTATGAATCGGAAGATTTTCGCGGGACCGTGTTGGTCTCTTGTGCGAACCAGGCGGCGGCTTTTTTCAGGATTTCTCGTTCCTGGCGCAGCCGTTTATTCTCTTTTCTCAACCGGGCTAGTTCGGCCTTCTCGTCCGTGGTCGGGCCATCGTAGCGTTCGCCGTTATCGATGTTAGCCTGCTTCAGCCAATTCCGAATGGTCTGGGCTGTCGGTTCAAACTCCTTCGACAACGCATCCGGTGTCCGGCCCGCTCGGGCCATTTCCAGGATCTGTTGACGAAATTCTGGTGCATAAGGTGAACGTGATCTGGACATTATTTACTCCTTTGCCCAAGCCTACCACTGTCCACGAAAACGGGTCAACTCCAGATGAGCGCATGGCGGCGAAAATGGACAGCCGCATTTCGCTCGGCATTCTGAATGACGTGCTAGACCAGTCCACATTTGATGAACTGGTCGATGCTCTGGGGGAATAGCCAGCCCCCTCGTATCCGGGGGCACTATCGATGGAGACAATTTTTACATTGCACGAATTGCAAAAGCGGCGTTAGAACGCGAGATCGGATATTTTGACTATCTCGCGATGATGCGACGTGCTGATGCTGAATTCGGCCAAGGTGCTGGCGATTACCAACTTGCGCTTGATGAAGCCGTACATAAGGCGCGTGTGAATAAGGCCGAAGATGAGCGAAAGAATACCCTGCCGAGCCGCCCAGCATGGAGGGGCAGGAATGCTCATAGAAGAGTCTAATATTCGCGTCAACGGCACTGCCCAGTCTCATCAACTGGACGAGGCATCACGCTCCCTGCAATCGGGAGAAATGACAAACGCCGAGAAGCTACATGCGCGCATCGCATCGCTTCGCTGGCGCGCGAAAAGGGTACGAAGGCGCTGCAGTTCACCGTGATTATTCGCGAGGGCGAGATCGTAGCGTTTGCGGAGACTGATCTAGGTCATGTGCATGGGTTGAAGTTACGCGATTAGGGATTTATGATCTGTCGGGGGTGGGCTACGGGTCACAATCCGAGGGCGATGTGAAGGAATAAACGAGCCGCCGATTTTCTCGCGGTGAAAGCTGCGTCCAATGGTCAGTCCCTTCGACTGGACGAGGTGGACGGGGCAGCACGGGTAGTAGTTGAATCAGTATCTGCGTGTTTTGCGCATTGGAGGGAGAGGTGTGTTGCAAGCGTGCATATCTAAGCAACTGGGATGCGGGGCTGGTCCTGCTTGATGTCTGGGAAATTATACTTTTTGGGGCGTGATTCCTGTCCTTACGATAACACTATGTCTAATGTAGCTTCCTTGAGAGGTTGGGCACTCTTACAGCACCAGCGCTCATTCTGGGAGGCGAGCGCGATATCGCTGATTTTAAATGATCTCCCCAATAGAACAAGCGGCTCCGTGTGGCCGCTTGGGTGCTGAGGGATGATATGATATGAAGGCTAATGACCATTCCTGTCGCTGTATTGCACCCGTGGTCGAAAGAGCGAAACGTTTAGTCCCAGCAGGCAAAGCGCGCCTAACCAATCTGACACAACCAGGGCAGCTGGCGCTTCACATTACACGCTTATCTGGTGGCCTCCGTGTTGTTTGGCGCGCAGAAGAGCCTGATCGGCCTGGGCGATGAGGGTTTCGGGCGAGACGGTGGATGCAGAATCGTGCGACCAAGCTGCCACTCCGAGACTGGCTGTGAGGTGGCTGTGGGGGAACACATGCGCCTCAATCGCAGCGCGTAGTTTCTCTGCGATGGCCAGCGCGCCTTCTCTGTCCGTTTCCGGCAGCACGACGGCAAATTCATCCCCGCCGTATCGTGCCACCATGTCCACGGCGCGCATGTTCTCGTGCAGTACGCGCACAAGTTGGCGCAATGCTTCGTCCCCTTCCAGATGACCGTGCGCGTCGTTGTGTCCCTTGAAGCCGTCCAAGTCCAGCATGATAAGCGCGCCGCCACTACGATAACGTGCCCAACGCATAAGCTCCATTTCCAGGAAATCGTCCAGATAGCGTCGATTGCGGGCGCCGGTGAGGGCATCGGTGTTTGCCATTTGCCGCACGGACTCGTGCAGGTGCGCGTGGGCGATAGCCCGCCCAACGTGCTCGCCCAGGGCTTGATACAGAATCAGATCGTGCTCGTCAAAGATGTGCGGTCTGCGGTCAAACAGCCCCATTACGCCATTGACCGTCCCATCATTGGTCAGCGGCACACACAGATATTGGCCCCAATCCGGGTGCAAGGTGGGGATGCCGAGTTCTACAAACTCATCCACTTCGGCGGGATCGTCGAATATGCGCATGCGACCTTCACGTACCACGCTCTCGTTGTGAAAACCGAGCACCGGAACTTGGGCGAAACGGGTCTTGAGTGTGGAGGGTAGGCCGTGGTCATCGGCGAGTGAGAGGCTGTCGGTTTTTGGGTTGTAGAGGAAGAGCGCACTGGCCGCTGCGCCCAGTGTTTCCACGGCGGCGCGCGCCGCCTCGCGCAGGACGTCATTAAGTTCCAGCGACCCGCTCACGGCGCGAATCATCCGATTGAGGGCGTCCAGCTCGGATGGGAGCGGTGCAAGAGCCGGGAGCTCGGCCAATAAGGGCGAGGTGCCCGGCGGCGGCGAAGTGCGCATGAACACCCAGTCCTCTTCACGGACTTGCGAGAAGGCCTCAACCGCGCGCGGGTCGAACTGTGTGCCATTGCCGGCCTCGATCTCAGCGCGGGCTACGGCATATGATTGCGCGGCTCGATAGGGGCGGTCGGACGTGATCGCGTCGAGCGTGTCCGCGAGGGCAAAGATGCGGGCGCCCAACGGAATATCGGTACCGGCGATGCGCGCCGGGTAACCCGTGCCATCCCAGCGCTCGTGGTGTGTACACACAATATCCACCGACTGATCCAAGAATGCGATCCCGCGCAATATTCGCTCTCCGAAAACGGGGTGGCGTCGCATGACGACCCATTCGTCTTCGTTGAGCGGACTGGGTTTGTGCAGGATCGCATCGGGGACGCCGATCTTGCCGATATCGTGCAGCAGCGCGCCGCGCCGGATCGTGGCCAGTTGGTCTTCCGGTAGGTTCAAGCGGCGAGCAAGGGTGAGGGTGTTTTTAACGACGCGTTGTGAGTGGCCCTCGGTTTCCTTGTCGCGCGCGTCAAGCGCGGCCACCAGTGCGTCGAGGGTATGATCGTAGGAGGCGTCCAGCTCATGGAACAGGCGCACGTTCTCAATGGCCGCCGCTTGAACCTGCAGTTGGCGTTGGTCCAGTGAATCCACCATTTCCTGGAACGAGTTAGCTAACACGCCGATCTCGTCCATGCGCGCCACATCAATCTCCATCATCATTTTACCGGCGGCGACCGCTTGCGTTGCTTGTACCAGTCCCGCTAAGGGCAGCGTCAGCGTGCGTGCAAGGGCGACCGAGATCAGCAATACCGCGAGAAGCACGGCTCCCGCCACTAGCCCTATGCGGACCGCGAGTGCGTCCACCGGCGCAAAAGCCTCAGTGGCATCTTGTTTGGCGACGAAGCCCCAGTTGATACCGGGAATGTGACGGTAGGCGGCCAACACCGGCACGGAGCGGTAGTCAGGCGTCTCGATGATGCCCTCGGCACCACGCGAGCCCAGATGTGCGGATTTGGCATTCGGCGAGGCGAGCGGCACTCGCAGGTTGAGCGCGACGTCTTCTTCGAAGCGCAAGTTGTTGAGAAAGAGCGTGCTGTCGCCCTCGGCGCGGATAAGCAACGTCTCGCCGGTCGTTCCCATGCCCGGCCAGGCACGGACAAGGGGATAGATGGTTTCCTCCATATCCACTGTGATGATTGCCGCTCCGATGATTTCTTCGGTTTCCTCGTTGGTGTGTGGGTCCACGGCATGTAATACGTGGCCGAAGTCCATGGTGATCAAGCCCATATCAGACTCTAAGTGGATATCCTCTACGAATTCGCCAAATGAGGAGGATAGCAATCCCTGGAAGGTCGTTGAGTGGATTGTAAGTTGGCCCACCAGAGTCGGTTCGGTGGCAAGTACCACGATTCCATTGGCGTCTACAAATACGATCTGGCTGTAGCCCGTGCGTGCTTGTTGCATACCGACCAGGCCTTCGGTGGTAAAGGCGGCGAGTTCCGCTTTGCGGTCTGCCGAGACATCCGGCGAGAGGATCTCGGTGAGGTGCTCTTGGTTGAGCTTATTGACCGCAAGCGAACGGGCGTCGCCCCGGCGCTCCAGGATCCAGATGTTGATCTGCTCTTTCTTGAGGTCGGCGATGGAGGTGAGCTGTGCGGTGACGCGCGCTTCCAGGCTGGTGCGCGCAGAAGAATAGGCAACCAGGCCCAACCCTGCGATGGAAATCAAGGCGATGAGCGCCAACGCGGCAAGTAGGCGCGCACCCAAGCTTTTGTGGAAGCGAACAGGATTAGCGGTCGTGGCGTGGAGTTTCCCCGTTTCAGTGGACAGTCTATTACTCGCAGCTCGGCTCATCACAACCCAGTGCATTCGTGACTGGGTGACTGCGCTGGCGCTTGCAACGTGACAAGTATGTCGGGCGCCCCGTCCACCCCCAGACCTTGGACAACGCTGCACGTTGCCCATTATTATGCCCGAGAGGGTACACTACCCCCAGCCCGATGATTACGGCTAATCAGGCAGAATGAAGATTGACCCTTGACACTGCAGCTTATCAGTAGGCGATGGGGTGACAGAGTCACGCACCGAGGGAGTTAACCTCTAGAGGCTTCCCGTTGAGATGATGGCTCCACCTGAGCGGCACCGCCTGAGAAAGGGCATATTCCGTGAAGCACATGCCATGAGCAAGTCGGATCAGCTCTGCGATCTTATGCTCGGGCTCGTCACTGTCAAGTGAGAACTCTATTGAGAAACCCTCAGACGTGCCGCGCTGCGTACCTCCAAGAACCGACCCCTCTTCTTTGAACAATGCGATGACCTCCACCCTTTCGTTCTGTAACCGAAGTCCTCGCTTTGCCGCAACCTGCGACACTTGTGAGAGTAGTCAAAGCGCGACCCCAGCAGTGAAATAGGTAAGTGGTGTAGGCGCGGTGCCCTCACCGCCTGGCATATATGAACCCTCATCGCTAATGAAGGTGAAGCGTTCGGAACCTTTCTGTCCTGCGACGACTCGCTTCAGCCAGCCTTCAATGGTAGTAGCCTCCGCAACGACCTCAATGTGGCGGATCTGACCGGTGGGGGTAGCTTCTGTCTGTCTGTTTGCCAAGACCCTGGCTCCTTCTTGTGAGGTGCGCCCGTCCTACCCGGAGTGGACCGGCGCATAACGGCTGCGAGCTGCGCGGACCAGCTAATCTACTCGCACCTTCATCGTCAACTGACGCCCGGTCCGCTCCAGCGAGTTGTTAGCTGGCGTGAATCACTGGTCAGTTCGCTGCAGCTAGTCTTCGTATGATTCGCTTGGCAGACTATTTGGTCGATTATCACCATTGTCTTCGGACGCCTGACTTGCCATACGCGAACCAATCGTGGTTCCAATAGCAGCGCCTATTATAAGTCCGATGACGATCCAAATACCTACGTTGCCGGTTACTGCTCCAACTACAACCCCAATAACGATGCCAAGTCCTGCTCCAATCCCGATTGTTCGGGTCCTCTCATCCATTTCAAATCTCCTTTCTCCTTGATAAAGGCTTGACTGACCACGGCAGCCGCTGGAAGCTATTGTTAGAATTTTTATTTGAAAAGCACATTATAACTTTGGTTTAACATCAGTAAACCAAAGATTGAAAGCAATCCGCCAAGTACACGCATAACCCACAAATACGCTTGGCTATCCAACAATTTTCGAAAATTAGACGCAACCCATGCTACAACCATTTTTACCAAAACTAATGTTCCTATAGCTACAACAACAAAGACAACAGATTCAGCTTGGTTTCCACGAGCTAGATAAGCACCACCGACTGTAAACCAAAACAAATAAGGATTTGGACTAAGTAAGTTGACCTTGATTGCTGTTGCAAGAGACGTGGGGGTGCCTAATGATTTTGAAACATTAATTTCTTTTAGTTTCAGTATTTTTAAAGAAAGCCACAATAAATATAAGCCCCCAATAAAGCTTAATAAACCAACAAATAGTGCAATATCTTTGAATAGCGTAAGTATGGCAAGTGCTGCAAATATTATTGGACCGTCTGTAATAATCGGTGCAAGACTAGCTCTAATACCATATTTTAATCCATGTGTTAATGTCTGTTGAATCACCACAATTCCCAAAGGGCCGGGTTTAAATCCTGCGGTTAATCCAAAAACAAAAGCAGATAATACATATTCACTCATCCATTCTTCCTTGATTTATTTATTGGGCATTACTAAAGGGTAGGAAAGTTCCAACATCTGGCTTCAGTGGCGCCCTAGTCGCGTACTGGCGTCCGCGCCACCCAGTCCCGGAAGAACTGGGCCGGGGGGACACGGCGGCGAGCGAGAGCATGACGGTTCAATTGGGATATACACCGCCAAGGAGAATCGCACCTAAATTCTCGCGGCGGAAGCCGCGTCCAATGGGAGCAGATGTTAGGGCGATATCTGAATGAATCAGAGAGGCCGTCTAGCCAAATACGTATGGTAATTACATGATGCAAAAGAAGTATTCGTCGAAACAGTTTCCCGGTAGACATTGAGCCATCTATTTGCCTTCGCTTCTGGAGCAGTTTGTGATCTTATGACCATTGGCACATACGATTCGGCCATGGAGGAAAAGAAAGCACCTACTCCTGCCTCCGCCAGAATGTTCGGCGTAAAGCTCTCTATTTCTAGTCTCTCACCCCTCAATATAGAGGGCAACTCCCGCATAACATACGGATTTGCCACAATCGCATCAAGTATTGCATCGACCATTTCGGCATCTAATTTGTGATCCCCTGTTGCATAAGTTATCGATGCATAGTCACCATCAAATATAGCAACCAGACTACCCGGGCGTGCAACTCTGCGCGCCTCGGAAACGACAGCAACGGGGTCGGGAACATGACTGACTAATGTGTGAAGGATCACCGCGTCAAAGCTTTCGTCCTCATTCTCCAAAGCTGACGCATCGCCAACCCGAAAATCTACTCGATCGTTAATCCCTTCCTCTGTCGCTAATTGTTGCGCTGCATCAATCAGCTCATTGCTATAGTCGACCCCGATAATCTTTCCAGAAAAGTTTTCACGGGTAGCAAGTGCACGCGCCACGACACCCGTACCACAACCCAAATCGAGAACATCTGCATTGGGGGCTATATTCATATGGCGCAAATACTCCTCACGCATTGCGACAAAAGCTTCATCCTTCCCTCTATACTCGAGTCTGTCGACAATTCGTTGCACACCTTCTGCATCTAGAGAGCTTATGGTGGACCCCTTTGTCAAGACAGAAAAATGGCCTGGCGTAAGGTGCATTCTCCTTTCGTGAGTCGTGGACATAAATGGTCGCCGTAGTGCTGTGGACATGTGGGCAACTGGCGCATTCTCAGTTGTCCACATGTCCACAGCGAAATCGGTGTCAGTTCAGCAGCGTGCGTTCCCCGAAGTACACCTGCGCCGGGGTGAGATAGTCGAGTGATTGATGCGGACGCTCCGCACGGTAGAAGCGAAAGTAGCGTATCAGAGCCTGCCGTGCTTCGCGCGGGCTGTCGTAGTCGTGCAGATAGACCTCCTCGTATTTCACCGTCCGCCACAGCCGCTCGGTGAAGATATTGCCCAGTCTCGTCGACTGGACGAGGTCGAGCGCACGGCCGCGACCATCCATACTGATTTGTGTACCGGCCGCTTGGAGCCGGTCAATGTACTGCGGGCTAGTGAAGTGGCTGCCCTGGTCGCTGTTCCAGATCGTCGGCGTGGCCGCTGCCAGCGCCCGCTCGACTGCGCGCAACACGAATGGCATTTCCAGCGTCTGGTCGAGCTCCCAGCTGACCACGTAGCGGGAGAACCAATCCAGCACAGCCACGAGGTACCCCGTCCAGCCTGTCCGGGGCTGGGCATCCAGCCGCCGCGGAGGCGGATATAGGTGATGTCGATTCCCCAGACCTGATTTGGCTGCGTGATCGCCACTCCGCGCAACAAATAGGGGAAAACAGCGTGCTGCTTAGCTCGTTTCCCGTGACCCGGCCCCGGGACGGTGTGCTCAGATTCGGGCCCGGATAGATGGCTGCCAACCCCATTTCGCGCATATGACGTTGGACTGCTTTGCGATTGATGGTCATCTCGCGTCGCAATACGGCCAGGATCTTGCGCGAACCGTAGAAGGGATGGGCAGTGTAGATTTCATCGATGCGGCACTTGATGTACAACTCTTCCGGTGACGGCGGGACCGGGACGTAGTACAAACTGGAGCGACTGATACCCAACAGATCGGCCTGGGTTGCGAGCGATAGCTCAGCATTCTCGCGTTCGACCATCGTCAGTCGCTCACTTCTCGATGACGTTGAGGCCAGATTTTATTTTGAGCCAGGCTAACTGCGTCGTCAGCCGGCCAATCTGCGCATACAGCGCTTCGCGTTCGCTCTCGTGTGCCGCCTCGAGCTCGCGCATCGTGTGGTTCTCGTTGCTGAACACGCTAGGTAAGCGCTCGACCGCCTGCGCTTTCCATTTGCGGAGCATATTGACGTGCATGCCATACTCAGCGGCGATCTGCGCGAATGTGCGCTCTTCCCGCAGTAGTTCGAGAACGATCTGGGCTTTCCGTTCGGCGCTGTAGTGGGTGCGGGTTTTCTTCTTTGTCATGGCTGGCAGTGTACCTTAGCCCGACGTGTTTTCGTGTCTAGATTCTGGGGTCCACTATAGCTTATCGATTGAAAAATATCTTTTGTCATAATATTATCTCTTGTTGAAATAGTTTTAACGCCCTAACAATGTTATTTGGCGGAAAAAATTCCACCTATCACACCTGTGGGGGGTATTATGCTGTGCAGCCTTCCTAATAACGTGAATATCTTCATGTTATTGAGAATATTAGCGGTATAACACCCGTCCAACGGATGTTATTAGGAATGAGAAGCAATCTTCTCATTGTCTGGCAATATCTGATACGAATCTACATTCGACACTCTATTAACGCAAAAACGCCGCACTCTCAAGGTCACGGCGCGAGTCTGCCGTGTTATTAACTTGTCCTTATCTTGCCGTTCCCCGCGACGTATCGCTGTTCCACGCATCGGATTGCCACTACATGTTGTGCGAAGCCGCGTCAATCTGTTTCTGGAGAAACAACCCGCTTCTCCGGTAGGTATCTGAATAGGTCGCCCGGCGAAGACTCCAGCCTGTCGTTGAACAGTACTACGCCAGTTCGCGAAATGACCAACGCCGAGAAGCTGCAAGCGCGCATCGCTTCGCTGGCGCGCGAAAAAGGCTCGAAGGCGCTTCAGTTCACCGTGATTATTCGTGAGGGTGAGATCGTGGCGTTTGTGGAGACTGATCTAGGTCATGTACACGGGTTGAACATGCACGATTAGTGGTTTGTAGAACTGTCGGGAGTACGGCCTGAGTCGCAAACCAAACTCACCGAGATCATTCAACTCAGCCAATCAGGTGGCGATGATAGCTTCGCCGCCTAAAGACTGCAAGCTGAGCGGCCGGGGTTCGCTCCCCCACGGGGAGCCACGGACGATACTACCATCCTATTGGCGCTAAGGTGGAGGTTTGTCAAGCGGGGTAGGCGAAAGTCGTGAAAATATCCTAATACGAGACCTTAATGTTGAAAAGTAGATCGCGGTCTCGACCCCCGTCGGGACCGTATAGTAAATAACTCTAGGATAGTTTCCGGTGCGAAAGTGGCCCTCCTGTGAGAAGATGCGAATGATCAAACCCGCATTTTCCACAGAAAGGGCCGCTGCAATGTTACGTGACCGCCACGAAATCGACAAGTTCTTCCTGGACATTCTGGCATTGACGAGTGAGATGGACCCGGTGTTGGCGCATATCGACGTATTGCTGGATGACGACGAGCTCTACCAGCGAGTGCGCGGTGACTTTGCGCGACGCTATCCGAAAACACTACAGACGGGCCGCAACTCCACGCCGGTGGAAGTCGTGCTCAGGGTGTTAGTCGTAAAGCATTTGTACGGCTGGAGCTACGCGGAAACAGAGAAACATGTCAGGGACAGTCTGGTACTGCGCCACTTCTGCCGCGTGTACTTCGAGCGCGTGCCGGACGAGAAGACGCTCCTGCGCTGGGCGAACCTGCTCCAACCTGAAACACTTATCTCCCTGAACGCCCACGTGTTGCAGCTGGCCAGCAGGCTAAAGATCACCCGTGGCCGCAAGCTGCGCACAGATGGAACGGTTGTCGAGACCAACATCCGCTACCCCACTGACAACGGCCTGCTGGCTGATGGTGTGCGTGTGCTTGGGCGCACGCTGAGACGGGCGAAAACGGTGCTCGGTGACACGACCGAACTGACGCAAGAGACGTTCCGCAACCGCTCCCGCAGTGCCCGCAAGTATGCTCGCCAGGTGGCCAATCAGGCCCGCAGGCGCTCCGAGACAGCTAAAGCGCAGCTGACGACCACGTACCGCAAGCTGCTGCAGGTCGCCCGCCAGAGTGTGCAGCAGGCGAAAATCGTTCTGGAGCAGCTGCAGACACAGAAAGATCGCGCAGCGCAGCGCTTGACCGCGACCCTCGAGACCTTCACCCCGCGTGTCGAGCAGGTCATCAGTCAATGTGAGCGGCGGGTCTTCGCCGGCGAGAGTGTCCCGGCGAGTGAGAAGCTCGTAAGTCTCTTTGAACCGCATACCGCCATCATCCGCAGGAACAAGGTCCGCAAGCCCACCGAGTTCGGGCGCAAGGTCTGGCTCGATGAAGTCGACGGCGGCTTGCTAAGCAACTGGCGCGTCCTCGCTGGCAATCCGAACGATGTCAATCAGTGGCAACCTGCCCTCGACCAGCACACGCAGCAGTTTGGCTGCGCACCGGAACAGGTCAGCGGCGATCGCGGACTCTACTCGCCCGGCAACGAAGCTTATGCTCGCGCATTAGGTGTCGCGCGCGTCATCTTGCCCAAGCCCGAGCACAAATCCAAACAACGTCGGGCCCATGAAAAGCAACTCTGGTTCCGCCGTGGCCGGCGTTACCACGCCGGCGTCGAAGGTCGGATAAGTGTCTTGAAACGCCGCTATCGACTCGACCGTTGCCGCAATCGTGGCGAAGCAGGCTTCCACCGTTGGGTCGGGCTGGCCATCCTGGCGGCCAATCTCAATACCATCGGTACCAAGCTGGCGGCCAAGGCCACGTAACTATGCAATTGTCAAGGTTCACTCCCAGCAAGAAGTTCGCCCTTGCCGATTTCTGATTAGGTGGTGCGAAAGTGGCCCTCCTGTGAGAAGATGCGAATGATCAAACCCGCATTTTCCACAGAAAGGGCCGCTGCAATGTTACGTGACCGCCACGAAATCGACAAGTTCTTCCTGGACATTCTGGCATTGACGAGTGAGATGGACCCGGTGTTGGCGCATATCGACGTATTGCTGGATGACGACGAGCTCTACCAGCGAGTGCGCGGTGACTTTGCGCGACGCTATCCGAAAACACTACAGACGGGCCGCAACTCCACGCCGGTGGAAGTCGTGCTCAGGGTGTTAGTCGTAAAGCATTTGTACGGCTGGAGCTACGCGGAAACAGAGAAACATGTCAGGGACAGTCTGGTACTGCGCCACTTCTGCCGCGTGTACTTCGAGCGCGTGCCGGACGAGAAGACGCTCCTGCGCTGGGCGAACCTGCTCCAACCTGAAACACTTATCTCCCTGAACGCCCACGTGTTGCAGCTGGCCAGCAGGCTAAAGATCACCCGTGGCCGCAAGCTGCGCACAGATGGAACGGTTGTCGAGACCAACATCCGCTACCCCACTGACAACGGCCTGCTGGCTGATGGTGTGCGTGTGCTTGGGCGCACGCTGAGCTGAGACGGGCGAAAACGGTGCTCGGTGACACGACCGAACTGACGCAAGAGACGTTCCGCAACCGCTCCCGCAGTGCCCGCAAGTATGCTCGCCAGGTGGCCAATCAGGCCCGCAGGCGCTCCGAGACAGCTAAAGCGCAGCTGACGACCACGTACCGCAAGCTGCTGCAGGTCGCCCGCCAGAGTGTGCAGCAGGCGAAAATCGTTCTGGAGCAGCTGCAGACACAGAAAGATCGCGCAGCGCAGCGCTTGACCGCGACCCTCGAGACCTTCACCCCGCGTGTCGAGCAGGTCATCAGTCAATGTGAGCGGCGGGTCTTCGCCGGCGAGAGTGTCCCGGCGAGTGAGAAGCTCGTAAGTCTCTTTGAACCGCATACCGCCATCATCCGCAGGAACAAGGTCCGCAAGCCCACCGAGTTCGGGCGCAAGGTCTGGCTCGATGAAGTCGACGGCGGCTTGCTAAGCAACTGGCGCGTCCTCGCTGGCAATCCGAACGATGTCAATCAGTGGCAACCTGCCCTCGACCAGCACACGCAGCAGTTTGGCTGCGCACCGGAACAGGTCAGCGGCGATCGCGGACTCTACTCGCCCGGCAACGAAGCTTATGCTCGCGCATTAGGTATCGCGCGCGTCATCTTGCCCAAGCCCGGGCACAAATCCAAACAACGTCGGGCCCATGAAAAGCAACTCTGGTTCCGCCGTGGCCGGCGTTACCACGCCGGCGTCGAAGGTCGGATAAGTGTCTTGAAACGCCGCTATCGACTCGACCGTTGCCGCAATCGTGGCGAAGCAGGCTTCCACCGTTGGGTCGGGCTGGCCAGCCTGGCGGCCAATCTCAATACCATCGGTACCAAGCTGGCGGCCAAGGCCACGTAACTATGCAATTGTCAAGGTTCACTCCCAGCAAGAAGTTCGCCCTTGCCGATTTCTGATTAGGTGGTGCGTTTTGCACCGGAAACTAGGATAGAAGAAGCCCTCATTTCTGAACTGCACCCTGTAAACAAGACACAAAAAGAAAGACCCCCACTGCGGTCATCCAGTCAGACACCTGATTTGATATGGTGTCTGTTTGGTTTTCAGTTGTATGCGTTCATAATTGTAGAACTCGATATATTGGTCAATCAATTCATGCGCCCGCTCAAAGCTTGGCACGCGGATATGGCGGAGCGCTTCCGCTTTCAAATGACCAAAGAAGTTCTCCATGGGCGCATTATCCCAACAATTGCCACGCCGAGACATGGAAGGGGTGATGTGATACGCCCGGGTAAGGGCAGCATACTGCTTGGAAGTGTATTGATATCCCCCCAGTCTAGTACAGTCACGTGCAGACTGCATCGTGATCGACTGGACTAGGTGGTCACTGTGCAGGAGCAGTCCCGCAGTGACCTTTTCTTTACGTCTGGCCTGCTTGAGGGTATCGATGGCTAAGCGCACAGAATTGCCCAGTCCCGCACAGTGCCGTGCACACTGCATCGGTATCGGTACTGGACGGGGTGTCTTCCCAGACGATGTGCAACGATGAAACCGTCGAACAGGTCCTTGATGGTGGCCAGATACGCCCAGACTTGTTGGGTAGCGATGTAGGTGACACCTGTACTGCGTACGGCGCAAGTGTATCAGTAACCCATTTCTGATTGGGTTGGTTTGCTGCGAAATCTCGGGCCAAGAGATTGGCATAGCGCTGGTGAAAATCTAAGCGGGCCCTTTGCTTATAGGGGTGGCGTTGCCTGGCAATGGAGCGGATATTGAGCTTGTTCATCAGCCGTAAAACCGCTTTGTGGTTGATGACCAGCCCTTTGTGTTGTCGCAACCACAAAGCAACCCTGCGATAGCCATAGGTTCTGTGCGATTTTTCCCAGGCTTGCTGCACCGCTTGCAGCCGCGCGCTATCTTTGTCCG
Source organism: Anaerolineales bacterium (assembly GCA_965248775.1). GTDB lineage: Bacteria > Chloroflexota > Anaerolineae > Anaerolineales > JBHHUI01 > JBHHUI01. The sequence continues at coordinate 4,321,228 of OZ252150.1, read as the reverse complement.
GCTGCTGGCTGCGCTTGAGCCAGGCGTAATAGGCAGCTCGCGAAACTGCGAAGAAAGTACACATTGCCTTCACAGTGTATCTTCTTTTGTACTGGTAGATGACCCGCTATTGCGCCGTGCGAGCTCGTCCGTGCGCAATTCGGTATGGAATATTTTTAGGAGCACATTTTCCATGCGCAACCGTTCCAGCTCCTCCTGCGGACTTTCCGCCGGCCGACGAGGAGGCCGACCCTTCGGTTTGGCAAAGGCTGCCCCTCCCTTGCGGCGATATTGGCGCACCCAGACCTTCACACCCAGTCATCACGATGCAGTCTGCACGTCATGACCCAGTACATTCATGACTGGGTGACTGTACGAATGAACTGGGTCGTGAAGATCTCGGCGGGGCAGCCCGAGTGCTTCAACTACCTCTGCGCGGGTCAGGCCTTCTTCCAGAAACATGCGTACCGCTTCCAGCTTGGTCGCTTTCGGGTAGTTTTTCATCCCCTTTTTCCCAGACATAAAAAGCACCTCCTGCTTTTATCTTCTCACAGGGGGTGCTTTTATTTTGTGTCAACTTCTTGGGGGTCAGTTCATGTGGCAGGGCTTTTTGCTCCATGCTACACTCCCTTCGCAGAAGACTATGAGAGTTAAATTCTGGGGTGTGCGGGGTTCGATCCCAAGCCCGCTTACGACCGAGCAGCTGCAAGAGAAACTATTTCAGGCACTGACCCATGCGCAGGGCGTGAATCTAGACGATGCTGCCAGCGTCCGAAATTACATTCGCGACCTCGACCCCTGGATCGGGCGTGTCGTCAGCGGCAACACGACCTGCGTGGAGGTCGAAGCCGGTGGGGAAACTATCGTCATCGACTGCGGCTCGGGCATGCGTGAACTCGGGGCGGCGATGATGGCGCGCGAGTTTGGCCGCGGGCATGGTGTCGCCCACATTTTCCTCACACACGCACATTGGGATCATCTACAAGGGTTTCCGTTTTTTGCGCCTCTCTATGTACCCGGCAATCGAATAACAATTTATGCTGTCGGGGCAGACCCGCGCCGATATTTTGATCATCAACAAGTCGCGCCCATTTACTTCCCGCTCACGGTTCGTGAGTTCCCGGCCGAATTGCAATTCATTCAAATTAAAGAAGGCGCCTCGGTACAGGTTGGGCGTACCACGGTCTCTAACCTTGCCTTGCAGCACCCCGGAACTGCCTACGCATATCGCTTCGATGATGGCGAAAGCGTTTTTGTCTTCGCGAGTGACGGCGAATATAAAGAACTCGATGACGTCAGCTTGAGCCGTTATATCGAATTCTTTTCCCATGCGGACGCGTTGGCTTTCGACTCGCAGTTTTCGCTACGTGATCTCTTCCTCTCCAAACAGGACTGGGGTCACAGCTCGGTGATGATCGGTGTTGATATCGCAGAGAAAGCGGGCGCTCAAAAACTTGTCATGGTGCATTACGATCCCAGCGACTCGGACCGCTCTATTTATGAAGTGGCCGAATCTGCACGCCAGTATTCGCGCCTGAATCCGATCCCCGGCGAGATCGAAGTTCTGGTCGGGTATGACGGCTTGGAGATGTTGCTCGGCCCACCCGTTGGCCTTGAGATGATCGAAGACACCTCCCGCGATGTGTGGCTCCTCGCTGTGGCCGGGAATGTGACTGCTGAAACCGCTCAGGAAACCCACTTCCGAATTGCCGATTTCCTGGCCCGGGCGCCCGACCACCGTATGATCCTGGATCTGACCCTCGTCGCGTCCCTTGATGTTGCCGGAGCGGCGGCCCTGCGTAGCGCCATTGATTTCTCGCCTGATGCAAAAGTTGCAATCGTCAGCCCCAAGTCTGGTATTCGGCGCACCCTGCGTTATTCTACAGGTGAAGACACCGGCCCGATCTACCGCCGCCGTCATCACGCACTGCTGGCGCTCATCCGTCCAACCCATTTGCTCCGTGAGAATGGTCTTTTCGAATGGCGCTACCAGCTCGGCGATACGCTCGACGTCGATCAGTTTGGCGTGATTTATCCTGCAACAGACTCCGCCAGCGGCGAAGAAGTTATCGTCCACGTCCTTGGAGAAGAGGCTACGAGCACGTATCGCCAAAACTTCCTTGCGCGAGCGCGAGCATGGTGTGAGATGCAAACGCCCGGGATTGTCGCCGGGGGCGAAGTGGTGGTGGAGGGTAGCCTGGTCGCATTCGTTGGCGCACGCCCAGCAGGCCACTCATGGGTTGACTGGCTCACGATGAATGGTAGTCGTCCGAGCGTGACAACTGCTTTGGCCAGTATCCGGCAGGTGCTGCAGGTTCTACAGACACTCCACACACGAGGCCTGCTACACGGAGACCTGCGCCCCGAATTTCTTCTCTTTCAAAACGACAGCCCCCTCATCTCACGCGCGCCACTCTTTTTCAGCGAAATCCACGTCCCCACAACCTATCGTGCGCTGGAACTTCTGCGTGGGGGTGACTCGACCGCGGCCTGCGACCTTTTTGCGGCTGGTGTTTTACTCTACGAAAGTATTGTCGGTATACACCCCTTCGAAGCTGACCGCGAGGAACTGACACTTTTACGACAACTTCAGGGCGTTCCCCTTTCCCCACGTGTTTATCGGCCCGATCTCTCTGCGAAACTTGAAGAACTGATCCTGGAATTGCTGGCGCCTGATCCAGCCGATCGGCCCGATTCCGCCAGGCATGCTATTGAGAAGATCGACGAATTACTGCAAGCGATGAGTGACGATGTATAATCGCATGCATGTCTACTGCTGACCTTCGCAAGCGTCTGAATCGCGTCGGCTTCGGTCGCCGTACCCCCAGGCGCAGTACTACTTCAGCAGAGGTAGTGCAGGACCCGACACTCGAAGAACCGCTTCCAATTGAAGATGTAGTCTCCGGCCAAGAGATTGAAACGCCGGCTGGCACCTATTATCAGATCGAATCAATAGTTCCTGTTTCCGATTCGCATAGCCCATTTGAATTGCAAGAGATGTTGGGCGTCTCGCCCGATATTGTTGCCCAGCTCGCGTATGGAGGGGATACAAGCAACCCAGACCTGTCCCGCCTCGTTTTCCTGGATACAGAAACCACAGGCCTTGCGGGTGGCGCTGGCACGCTAGCCTTCCTGGTGGGGGTTGGCTTCTTCGACGGCGATCATTTTTGCGTCCGCCAGTATTTCTTGCGCGATCCGTCCGAGGAGTTTGCCCTGGTCAGCGCACTCTCCAAGTTGTTAGAGAATTGCTCCGGTTTAGTGACGTTCAATGGGCGTACGTTTGATGTTCCGTTGCTGGAAAGTCGTTTTCTCTTAGCGCGTAATCATTTTGATTTGCGTGCGTTACTTCACCTGGACTTACTGCCACCCGCCCGCAGATTGTGGCGTGGCAGGCTGGAAAACTGCCGGTTGGGGACATTGGAAAGCGAAGTGTTGGGCTTAGAGCGCACCACTATCGATGTGCCGGGCTGGATGATCCCCGAGATATATACAACCTATTTGCGCACCGGAGACGCGCGCGAGTTGGAGCGAGTGATCTATCACAACGAAATCGATATCCTCTCTATGGTTTCGCTGGCTACCTATCTAGTAGAGGCCTACGCCGATCCGCTCTCAGAGCAAAGAACCGGCGCCGATTGTCTGCGCTTGGCAATCTGGCTCGAAAAAAGCTGCGAACTCGAACCTGCGGAGCGCGCCTACCAGGCATCTCTTGCGCGGATTGGAGAAGACGATCACCAGGCCCTGGCCCTCAAACGCTACGGCGCGCTACTAAAGCGCAACAATCGGCGAGATGAGGCGGTCCCACTGTGGTCTCGCCTTGCAAAACTGACGCCGGACGATCCGGATTCGTTTGTCGAAATTGCGAAGTATTATGAATGGCACGCACCTGACCTGCCCCTTGCAATTGATTGGACCCAACAAGCACTGGAACAGGTATCCAAATGGCCGCCTACCTGGCAACGTGACGATGTGGATGCGGCCCTGCAGCATCGCCTCGCACGCTTAGAGCGCAAATCATCACAGACGGTCGCTTAATGGGAGCACACACCTGGCCGGTGATCGGCCACACCTGGGCAGTTGAGCGTCTGGCTGGCGATCTCGCACGAGGTCGAGCGCGGCATGCTTATTTGATTACCGGTCCAGAAGGAATTGGCAAGCGCACCCTGGCCTCCGCCTTTGCGCAAGCTGCTCTTTGTGCGGAAGAGAATCCACCCTGCGGTGATTGTCGCATCTGCAAGCTCATTACGGATTCTAAGCATCCGGATGTGAGCCTCGTCACGCCGGTATTAAGCGGACGTATAATCAAGAAGGCGAAAATCACAATCGATCCTATCCGCGCGCTAATCCGGGACTTCACTCTGCGCCCTGTGGAAGCCAGTCGCCGCATCGCGCTTTGTACAGATTTCGAAGCCGCCACGCCGGCGGCCGCCAATGCTCTCCTCAAAACGCTCGAAGAGCCGCCCGGTAATGGCATCATTATTCTGACCGCAAACAATGAGGAGGCCCTGCTCCCAACCATCGTCTCGCGCTGCGAACGGCTCGTGCTGCGCCCGCTATCGCGAGTCAAAGTACAGCAGGTTCTCAAAAATCAATGGGGCGCGGAAGAAGATCAGGCTGCTTTGTTGGCGAGCATTTCGAAGGGCCGCTTGGGGTGGGCTGTTCGCTTGTTAGAAAATAGCGCAACGCTGGAGAGACGCTCTGCACATCTGGAGGCTCTGCATCAAATGCTCCCGGCTGCGCGCATAAGCCGCTTTGATTTTGCGCATTCGTTAGCCCAGGATCGCGAGGCTTTGCTGGAAGCACTAGAAGTCTGGCAGGGCTGGTGGAGAGATGTCTATCTAGCCGGCGCTGGTACTGCGGCCGGTTTGATGAATATCAATTATGAAAAAACAATTCGGCGCGTTGCTGAGAAGGTCAGTCCGGTGGAAGCAGCCCAAGCCATCAGGTCAATAACCCATACCCTGGAACAGCTTCAGAAGAACGCAAACACCCGCCTAGCTGTAGAAGTTTTACTCCTCGAGTTACCCTTCGTCACACTCTAAAAGACTCCAGAATCAAAAATAGCGGCTTCGTTGTTGCGCCACTCTCTTCAGTTCACAACAATACTTCTTACTCTTCGATGTTGTCTGTTACCTGTTCCCACGTTTCGACCGAGAAGCGGATAGCAGTTCGCTCCTGTCCATCAATCATGACCTCAGTGAATTCCGGCACACAGTAAATGTCGATCCCGTCTCCATCCAAATATCCGCGCGCGATCACAACTGCTTTGATCGCCTGATTCACTGCACCTGCACCGATAGCTTGTACTTCGACATGCCCCAGTTCGCGCATAATGCCGGCAATCGCACCGGCAACGGCCGTTGAACGCGAGGTAGAAGAACCTTTGATAAAGTCCATCTTTGAGATTGTACCCAAGTCATCAGACTGTCGCAAGTTTTTGGGGAATTAGCCCACGAGTGCACACAATTAATTGTTTGCCGAAATCACCTTTGCAGAAAGACTGTCTGTATGGTTATAAAGCGGCTAGTGGCCTCAGGCGAACCTCCGATTTGTGTGCTTCGTGGGAGACACGGCAGCAGCTGGTTCTCAGTCGAAATATTTAAGATTCAATTTCGTCCGATAAACGCCCTTTCTCATCCGCAAAATATCCGCCATATATGGTATGCCTCTTGTCCATCCGTCAGGTATTGGGGTTTATATATCTCATATTGATGCTGCCGTGATCTTAGAACGCATAGCGATTCAAATATATTCTTAAGGAATCATGATCTTAAAAGGTTTGATTTTTTTAGGCTGCAACACCCATTTTTCTTGATTCAAAAATTCATACTTGGTACAATGCGGCATCGCCCGATGTTACAAGAGATGAACAAAAACAGAAGCAAGTCACTGTTTCATATTCGTATCTTCATACATCAACAACAAAATACTCGGAATCGGCAAGTGTATTAATCACTCGTTCGGGTAAGGGGGGCCTTCATCCGGCGAAACAGTCTATCTCGATAGCTGCACAGAGGAATACGTTAACGGATTGCATCTGCGATCACGGCGGTCGGATGTCGCATATTATCACAAGGGGGCGGAGCTTTCATTTATGAAACCCAATCAAGTATGGCAAGCAGTCTTGGGAGAATTACAACTACAGATGACCCGGTCCACGTACGATACGTGGCTGCGGGATACCCACCTTCTCTCACACGAAGACGGAACTTATATCATTGGCTGTAACACGGCATATACCAAAGACTGGCTCGATAGCAAGTTGCGTCCCACAATCAAGCGCACACTTGCTGGCATTGCTGGGCGCTCTGTTGAAGTAAGATTTGTACTTTCCTCCGTTGGCTTACAGGAGCGAGTGACAGAGGACATATCCACATATTCTGAACCAGTACATCACCCTGCCCCTTCTCTCAAGAGCGAGGTGAGAGGTGGCATTAGTCCACGCTATCTTTTCGACAACTTCATCGTTGGGGCCAGTAACCGCCTCGCCCATGCAGCTTCGCTTGCGGTCGCTGAAAAGCCTGCCCAAGCGTACAATCCCCTCTTTCTTCACGGGGGCGTTGGTCTCGGGAAGACTCATCTTTTACAGGCTATTGGTAATTATTGCGGCCAGCACGGCCTCGCAGCAATTTATGTTTCTTCCGAAGAGTTTACGAACGATCTTATTAATGCGATTCGCAGGCAGACCACGGAATCATTTCGAGATAAATACCGCAAGATCGATGTCCTCCTCGTAGATGACATTCAGTTCATCGCAGGCAAGGAGTCAACGCAGGAGGAGTTCTTCCACACTTTCAATACCCTGCACCGTGAAAACAAACAGATCGTATTGTCATCGGATCGGTCGCCGAAGGCGCTGGTCACATTGGAAGAACGACTTCGCTCGCGCTTCGAGTGGGGCTTGACTGCCGATATTCAACCACCAGACATGGAGACGCGCCTTGCCATCTTGCGAGCAAAAGCAGATGAACTTCAGCATGATGTCCCAGACTCCGTTCACGACTTGGTTGCGCGCCGGGTTCAGAGCAACATCCGCGAACTCGAGGGGGCACTTAACCGTGTTGTTGCTTATGCACAGATACTCGGCCACCCACTGGATGTAGATACAGCTGCGGCCGCCCTCGTAGATTTACTCCCCAACCGAAAATCGCTTTCGGTTGACGAAATAATCGATAGTGTCGCTTCTTTCTTTAACATCAATGTCGATGCCCTCCAGGGTCGCAAACGGACCAAAGATATCGTGCTCCCCCGACAGCTAGCTATGCATTTGATTAGGGAAGAGACCAATGAATCATTACCCCAAATAGGCGCGGCTTTGGGCGGCCGGGATCATACGACTGTCATGTATGGTTGCGAGAAGATCCGCAATCTGATCGAGACTGACGATGAGATTCGGCGCCAGGTTCTGGCGATCCGGGAGAACCTCTACACCGCTAACGCCATGGTCTAAGCGAGAAACTTTTTCAGGAAGCCAAGAAAAACGACCCGGGCCCTTTCCCCTGAAGAGCGATCGAAAAAAGAGTCGTCTTGGGATTTTCCTAAGACGACTCTTTTCTGTGGATAAGTGCCTCGAAACTGGGGATAACCGTCTTGATCTGGGGAGAACTCTTCCTTCTCATACACTTGATTCCCCTATATCTTCTCCTTTTTTTCGCTTTCCTTCCTTATCTCCGGGTTTGTCTTCAAGAAATACATCCCCCTCGACTTTCTCCACGTCTCCCACAATTCTTCCCCCATTCTTCTGGGGAGGGACCACCAAGGGACGCCCCCCATATGTGGAGACTTTGCTCGCAAGATCAATTCAATTGGGGAAAATCTCTCGCGGTTCGCAGAAATCCACATATCCCCAGCCCCTACTACTATGATTAAAGAAACACATATTCTTGGAGATTTATGTGGATAAAGAATGCGCTTTCTCGAACAACTTAAAATAGCCCCTTCGAGTAAACATCTCGTAGATTCTTGTGGCAGAGAATTTAATAATGCGTTAGACTGATAGCCGGGATTATTCTATGACTCTTAATAAAATCACCCTCGAAGTAGTCGATCCGAAAGAACAAGTCCGGCTGCTCGCGCGCGTTGTCGATGTTAGCTTACGGCTCAATTCGACACTCGATTTACGCCGCTTGCTTCAATACATCATTGCGGAAGCTGCGGAGATGCTGGAATCAGAGGCTGCCTCCCTGCTGCTTTTCGACGATGTGAAGCGAGAACTTCGTTTTGCTGCTGCAACCGGATCGAAGCCCGATGAACTCGCACGTATCCCTGTTCCTCTTGATGCTAGCATTGCCGGCGAAGTCTATCTGAATAGGAAAACGATCATCCAGAATGATGTTTCCAGCGATCCCCGTCATTTCGAGGAAGTCGGCGAGGAGGTCGAATTTGAAATACGATCTCTTTTGGCAGTTCCGATGTTTAGCAAAGATCGCGTTATCGGTGTTTTGGAAGCGGTCAATAAACGCGGCGGGGGTCAATTCGGCGAAGTTGATGGCCGGGTTCTTCAATTGCTTGCCTCGCAAGCAGCAGTTGCGATTGAAAATGCACGTCTCGTCGAAGCCTTACAAAAGGCATACGATGAGCTAGGCAAGCTCGATAAGATGAAGAGTGACTTCATCGCTATTGCTTCTCACGAGTTGCGTACACCACTTGGTGTAATCCTCGGCTATGCTTCGTTTCTGCGAGAAGAGTCCGAAGGTGAAGCTGGTGAATATGCACGTATCGTGCTCGACTCGGCGGTTCATATGCGCAAGCTCATCGAGGACCTGACAAACTTACGCTTCCTCGAAGTGGGCGATATGACCATCACACCGGGCATGTTGGACGTTCGCGATCTGTTGCAAGAGGCGCGTACAGATATGGTCGCTCTTGCCGATGCCAAAGCTCAGGAACTAATTATAGAGATTCCAGATTCTCCATTGGTTGTCGATGCAGACCGCGGCAAGATTCTTGTCGTCTTAACCAATTTGCTCACAAATGCGATCCGCTTCACACCTGATAACGGACATGTGAAAGTCATCTCGTTCATGAGAGGGAATGAAGTTTGGGTGCAGGTGAGTGACGATGGCGAGGGCATTGCCCCGAACGAGATAGAAAATATTTTCAAGCAATTCTATCAAGTCGAAGATCACCTGGTACGCAAGCGTGGTGGGCTTGGGCTGGGCCTCTCCATTGTTCGCGGAACCGTAAAGATTCACGGCGGGCGAGTCTGGGCAGAGAGCGATGGACGAGGGAAAGGAAGTACTTTCACCTTTACCTTGCCAGTAGCCGCAAAAGCTAACTAGGATTCAGCGCGCTTTCCCGGAGCGGGCATCCTCCACGCAACAAAGACACTACTCGCAAACAGAATACAAGCCAATCCATAGACGGCAAGATAGCCCGTCGTTTTCGAATCTAGCAATGTGTTGACTGGATCGATGATCAGTCCGCCAAGCAGACGTGCAATGGCGCTGCCCGCTGCGCTGGCGATGTTTGCCAGGCCAAGATAGCGCGCAGCTTCTTTCAGCGGAACGATATCGGTGATCAGAGCCCAGTTCGCGCTAAGGAAGATGCCCACGCCAAGACCAAACACCAAAGCAGCCAATCCGATCTGAGTTGTCGAGCGGACGAAGAGAAAAGCAGCTGAACTTATAGTTGCCAGTATTCCAGCGAGCATGATCATCCCCTTCCGTCCTAGACGATCACTTAGCCAGCCGGCAGGGAGAGTGATAACAAGCACTGCCAGGCCAATCGCCGTCGAGAGACGGCCCACGAATTGTTGGGCCGCTGCCGGTGCCAAACCGGCGACATCAATAATAAAGAAGAGCATAAAGGTTTGCATGGCGATAAAGCCGCACCAGAAAAGAATTCTATTTGCAAACCACCAACCAAAGATCGGATGTTGCCGAAGATCAATAGTGAAGGAGTGTCGTAATAACAGCGGCCAGGAACGCGAAACACTTATTTTTCTCGGCGGATCTGGGACGGTAAAGAGAACAAGGATGAGGGTGAGTACAAGCAAACCGGCCGGAATGCTAACCGCGAGGTTTGTTTGGCCGAGAGCCACGAGTTCACCCGAAACAAGCCGGCCGATTACAAAGGCGAGCAGTTCAAAGGTTGCCTTAACCCCGGCTGCCTTCCCATGTTGGATTTCAGGAACATGGTCAGGTACGAGTGCTTGCCCCGGTATCTGTGCGAGATTCGTTCCCAGATACAAAATAAGGACGCCAAGCCCGATCAACGGCAGCGCGTTCGAGAGTGAGACGATGAATAAACTCCCCGCGGTCAGGAGCGTGCCCAATATTAGGAAGGGCCGTCGCCGTCCCCAGCGTCCGCCCATACGGTCGGAGAGGGCACCGATGATCGGCTGCACAAGCACAGCAAGGATCAACCCCACAAAGGTGGTGATGCCGATGGCCGTATTGCGCGCGTTTGAAGGAACCAGATCGATGGCTCGCTGTCCGATCACGGCAGGCTCGAGCGTATTCGAGACCATTCCAATCGAGAAAGCGAAGGAAGTAATCACGGCCAGCTTCCATAAGGGGAGCGGACCCCGGGGTGTGTTTGTCAAAGGAAAATTGAAAAGAAAGTCTGTATTTTCGTTGTAGGAGGCAAACCGCTTTACAGATTAGAAGGCGAAGCTTTCCCCGGGAGGCAGAGTGCGAATCCCATTCTTAGTGGTGCTCTCTGCGTTTGCATTCCCGGACGCGACATTGTGTGCAAGGAGGGGTGCTTCCGTAGTTGTTGAAGATGCAGGCGATTCCGGGAAGAATTGGTCGACCAGAATGTCAGTGCCACCCACAGTAGGCGCGATCGTAGTGTGCCCTTGCCGGGCAAGTTTGATCATCAGTTTTCCCTCCGGGGAGAAGTATGGCGCCTCAATCGGAGAGAGTCAAATAGGCCGTCCCGGAGCTGAGAAAGGACGCTTATTTGCGAAACCTTCCTGAATAAGAAAGAGATTAACTCGCGCTGTAGATGACAGTATCTGGTCGAAAAGCAGCCCAAGAGAACCAGAAGTATTCATGGCTGATGAGTTGTTCGAGTTGACTCCCGGCTAGAGAACCTTCCACAGCCTCACCGAAGATATTCCAGAAAGAACCGGATTCTTCATCCTGGAACAAGCCATTGTCCGTGGCGCGAAATGTTAGCACCTGACCATCCACAACGCGGGTAAAGATCGCAGTAGAGCCCACATCGCGCGAGGCGGCAATGGATGATTGATCAAGGGATGACACCGTACCTGGCTTCCAGAGCACGACGAGTTCCGAATCGTTCTGAAGATCGTTGATCACCCCGACATCTTCGAGAACGGTAAATGGATAGGCGACAAACGATTCGCCAAGTTCAAGCGCTGCAATGCGAGCCATTGCTGGCAAGCGTCCGTCTATATCTCCAGTGTAGAGAAAAGGACGCGAGTCGATGCTGTCGTAACCTGTGTATGGATTTGAGCCATAATTTCGGGGATTCCCTGTATCACGCGAGAGAGTCAGCCCCTCGGGGAACGCGGCTTTAAAGTCCGCCCACGAGACGATACTGGCCGGCAGGAACGTAAGCTGCGCCCCCGTATATTCCCCGACGATTCCTTCTCCTGTAAATTGCTGCCACCACGATTTCGTCTGCCGGTCGTACATGACCAGGTCGGAGTTACGCAAATTTCCACTTGTTCCAAAATCCAATATCTCGCCAGCGACTTCGCGGTCGAAAACGATCGTAGCGTTGCAGAGAGGACAGAAGGTCACGGTAACAGGTTTGCCGCCCACTTCGTCGTTGACAATTTCATGCCAGATCAGGATTTGTAGCGGATAGGCCCGCGCCACGCCTCCCCACTGGAAGCTGATAACTGGCTCGAGATCATCTAGCCAAGCATCGGACTCTGAAATGGTCTCAAACTTGGGGGCGTCGATGGCGGGAATTCCATCGGGGGGTGGGCCTCCCGAAAGAATATCCAAATAATCTATCGTGTGTTGGCAGAAATCAGTCTCAGGCCAATAAGAGACCCGAAACTGAATGCCTGCAGGCAAGCAGTCTTCAGGGTTTGTGCTACTGCTCACTGCCGCACTGCTCTCTGTGGGTGTAACTTCTTCTGACGTGTCTTCTGTGGGGGCTGTAGTAGGCGAATCTGTGAGCTCCTGTTCTGTTGGCAATTCGGTTGAACCGTTCCCCCCTAGAACGGGTTCTACAGCGGGGGGTACATCTGTCACAGAGGGCCTACACGCATCGATTAAGATGGCAAAAAGTGAAAGAACCGCGAACCGAAGACTCATGAATACCTCCTGGCGGGATAAGTGCGGGAGTTAATTATTGTATGCTTTCACTATATGGGGGCTTAGATCCAATACCTTTCAAATAAGCAAACAGGTGGCACCCGAGGCATACTTGTGAGATATACAAATTCGCAAGATGCCAGGGGGCCACCTGATGGGATACAGATTACGCGAGGTTGACATCGAGAGCAAGTTTTGCCGGGAACTGACATTTACAAGCCTGAGCCGGGTTATTCCGCCAGATGTGGTCGAAGCAGCGTTGGAGGCAGAAGGCTTGAAAACGCAACGCGAGCGCAAATTGAATCTGGTCGTGACAGTGTTTTTAATCATCACAATGAACATCTACACGCAATCTTCTCTGGGGCGGGTAATGCGTAAGATCGCCCAGGGGTTGCGGTACATCTGGAACAATCCGGAATACGCGGTACCGAAAGACAGTGCGATTACCTATCGGCGCTATCAACTGGGTGCTCGACCGGTCGTGCGTTTGTTTCGGCATGTATGTCGACCGATAGCTACGACGGAGACAGCCGGCGCGTTCCTCTTTGGATTGCGCCTGATGGCCATCGATGGCACGGTTGAAGATGTGGCTGACACGCCGGAGAATGCGGCGGCTTTTGGACGGCACCACAGCCCGCGCGGCCAGAGCGCTTTTCCGCAGGTGCAAGGGGTGTATCTGGTCGAGTGCGGCACGCATACGATTGTCGATGCGGGCTTCTGGCCTTGCCACACCAGCGAGCGCATGGGTGGTTTTCGCCTGTTGCGCTCGGTCGAGATGGGCATGTTGGTGATGTGGGACCGTGGGTTTCATGATTATGACATGCTGCGCATGGTTTTGGAGCGCGGGGGACACATTTTGAGCCGATTTCCCAGCCCATGTCAAGCCTAAAAACCGCTGTCCATTGCCAGATGGCTCCTACACCGCCTACCTGACCCCCTCCGACTACCAGCGCCGCAAGCGGGGCGAGCGCCTCCTGGTGCGCATCGTCGAATACACCATAAGTGACCCGGCACTCCCCGGTTACGGTGAAGTGCACCGCTTGGTTACCACCTTGCTGAACCCCGAAGCCTTCCCAGCCCTGGAACTCGCGCGAGCTTATCACGAACGCTGGGAAATCGAATTGGTCATCGATGAAGTCGACACCCATCAACGTCTGGCCGGACGCCCGCTGCGCAGTCTCAAGCCGGTCGGGGTCATTCAGGAACTGTATGGCCTGCTCATCGCACACTTCATCATCCGCTTCCTGATGCATGCGGCTGCCCAACGCACCGGTCTCGAACCCGACCAACTCAGCTTTGTGCATGCACTCGAACTCGTGCGCGACACGCTCGCCGAGTTTCAAAAGACGGCCGTTGACCAACTCGGCCAACTCTATGACCGCTTGTTGCATGACATCGCTGACGTTCGTCTGCCTCTCCGCCGTGCCCGTTCAAACCCGCGTGTAGTCAAACGCAAGATGTCAAAGTTCCGCCTGAAACAGCCGGAGCATTATCACTGGCCCCAACCCCGACAACCTTTCCGGCAAGCTTTGGCCCTTATTTGAAAGGTATTGGGCTTAGATCATACAGACGTAGGACAGGCTACACAGGGAAACATGCTCATAAGGACTTAATCCGGCCCGCGTAAGCTGTGTATAATCCATATATTGAGATTGGGAGATGACGAATGTTTAAAGGTATCCGTGAAAGAAAGAAAATTGAAGACCAATTCAAGGAGGAAGGGCGGCTGCCACCTGGACAAGCATTGACCACAAAGTTTCCGGTTTTGCATTATGGCCCCAAGCCGAAGATCGACCTCGAGAATTGGGATATGCGTATCTTTGGTGAAGTTGAAGAGGAACTGAACTGGAATTGGGAAACATTTAACCAATTGCCACGCACCTCCCTCAAAATGGATATTCACTGCGTCACACGCTGGAGCAAGTTCGACACAGAATGGGAGGGTATTCATCTTCGCTCCCTCATTGACAGCGGCATTCTCAAACTCAAACCCTCTGCCCGGTTCGTGATTCAGCATTGCGAGAGGGGCTTTACCACAAATGTGCCGATCGAGCTTGCCTTGGCCAACAATTTCTTGCTGGCAACGCACTTCGATGGGCAGCCGCTTGACCATGCGCATGGATATCCGCTTCGTTGCGTCGTCGGCGCCGTCAAAGCGCGGAATGACCTGGCAACACCCTATTTCTGGAAAGGTGGCAAATGGCTTCGTGCGCTCGAGTTCCGCGCCGAAGACAGCCTCGGTTTTTGGGAGCAAGCGGGATATCATAACGAGGCGGATGTTTGGAAGGAGCAGCGCTTCTCGTATTGATTGCGTTCCCTCCGAGTCAGAGCGGACACACACTGGATCGGTTTATCAAGAAAAGAGTCGGAAGTCAAAGACCCCTGCCAGCGCTGGCAGGGGTCTTTCATGCTAGAATCGAAACAAGCGCATGGAATTTGACAAAAGCCGCCTTGCGCAGGCGCGGCACAGTATGGTTGAGGAACAATTGGTCCAGCGCGGTATTCGTAATCACCGCGTCCTGGATGTGGTGCGGGCTGTTCCTCGGCATTTGTTTGTGCCGCGTGAGTATTGGGAGCACGCCTACGCCGATATGCCGCTTCCCATTGGTGCTGGGCAGACCATTTCGCAACCATACATAGTGGCTTATATGACGGCAGCCCTTCGTTTGCGACCTACAGATCGGGTTCTGGAAATAGGTACTGGTTCCGGTTATCAAGCGGCGATCCTCGGGCGGCTCACAAGGAAAGTTGTTACTGTTGAGTATATCGACGAACTTGCACAAGCAGCCAAAGTGCGGATAAATAAAATGGGTATTGAAAACATAGAAGTGTGTAAGGGGGATGGCGGCCAAGGTTGGCCTGAGCAGGCACCTTATGACGCGATTCTAGTGCCCGCGGCCTCACCGAGGGTGCCCCAGCCTTTGCTCGAGCAGTTGGCTCCGGATGGGCGCATGGTCTTACCTATCGGTTCTCGGAAAGATCAGCACCTGCAACTATGGACGCGACACGAAGGCCGCAATCGGCGTCAGGTGCTTGCCCCGGTTCGATTCGTGCCGCTTGTTGGTCGTTGGGGCTGGAAAGAAGTTGATAGGGCGGAGAAGATACTATGACTCATGTGCTTGTGGTTGACGACGACTCGGACATGGCCACGCTTCTTGGTAGGATGGCCACCATGGCTGGATATGAATCTACGGTTGTCAAAACTGGAAATGCTGCCCTAGACTTTGCCCGGGAGACTCCTCCGGATGTGATTGTCTTGGATGTAATGATGGCCGAAGCGGACGGCTGGACGGTTTACGATCAGCTGCGCTCAATCACTGCTGCACCGGTGGTCTTTGTCACAGCTTGGAGCACGTCAGAAAATGCGAACCGCGCCCGCGATCTGGGGGAGGGGTTCATTACCAAACCGCTTTCGCCAAATGAATTCGCAGCCCATCTACAGACTGCGCTCAATCGTGGGGAAGCAACCTGAGCGGCCTCCCCCGAATTAGCAGCAATTAAAAGTAATCACGCCGACCATTTGGTCGGCGTGATAATTTAACTTCCATGCGCCCGGATTTATTGTCCGATGTGCATTGGCATGATAACGCTGAGAAAGTCGTCACGTCCAGCCGCCTTAATAACACCAGGACTTGCCGCACTGTTTGTTTCCAGCACGACATTGGGCGTATCGACAATGTTCAGCACATCAACCAGATAGCGAACGTTGAAGGCAATTTCAACGGGTTCCCCTTCCACATTCGCGTCAACCACAGTCTCGTTCGAGCCGGTCTCAGCCGCGGTG
Source organism: Anaerolineales bacterium (assembly GCA_965248775.1). Lineage (GTDB taxonomy): Bacteria > Chloroflexota > Anaerolineae > Anaerolineales > JBHHUI01 > JBHHUI01. The sequence continues at coordinate 4,305,226 of OZ252150.1, read as the reverse complement.
GCACGAACTTCGATATTCCCGGGAGAGGTGTCGTTGCCTGGAGTGACTATGATCCGTGTTGTATGGGCCGCCTCGCGGGCGAAAATATCAGCCGCGCGACAGGCAGTCCGAAAATCTGCTGTGGCAACAATTGTGCGAGTCTTGTGCCCGCGCGGAATAAGTTGCTCGTAATCGGGGAAGGTTCCCTCGATCAGCTGTGAGATGATTTCGACGTTCTTCAAGCGGAAGATAACCTGCCCGCGATGTGGCGGGAGGGTCATGCTAACTGGTTCGTCCTGATCATTTGCAATGCGAGCTAATTCCGCCAGTGTGCGTGCTGGAATGATTGCTGTGATCGAGTGATCGTTTGCTGGGAGATCTGCTGTGCGCACTGCCAGGCGGAAGCCATCTGCGGCTGCAAACGTGATCTGCCCGTTGTTGAGTTTGACCTCCACGCCGGTGAGAATCGGACGGGCGTCGTCAGTCGCGGCAGCAAACACCACTTGCGAGATCATTTCGCGCAAGGCCTCCGCCTCGAGATCAATAGCGTTATTAGTATCTGCTGCGGGCAGAACAGGAAATTCCTGCGCGTCGATGCATTTAATATCATTGTTGAACGCGCCGCACTTTACATTCAAGGTCTGCGTGCGCACGGTCAGCGCCATGTCCACACGATCCTGGGGCAAAGTGGCGACGAGGTCGAGGAAAGTCTTGGCGGGAACGGTAGTCTCGCCATCTTCTTCCACCTTCGCTCCAATCCAACAGGTGATGCCCAGCTCAAGGTTTGTCGCCGAGAGTCGCAATTGTCCGTTCTCAGTCGCGATCAGGATATTCGAAAGGACAGGCAAAGTGCTGCGCGAAGCGACAGCGCGCCCGACAATGCTCAGGCCGCGGGTCAGGTTTTCCTGCAGACACGATACTTTCATCAGATGAGGGTCTCCAGCATTTGACGGGTTAAGTTGCATCCCATTTCTTGATGCAGCAGTATAACTCAAAACCTGGATTTAATGTTTTCTGTTGCCACTACCCAGTTTTTGCCCCGAATATGTCACATTCTTTGGGCAAAAACTGGGTCACTAAACCCAGCCGCGAAGCTTCATTGCTTCCGCAACGCGGGTGACTGCCACCAGATAAGCAGCCAGGCGGTTGTGAACATGATGCTCCTGTGCGCCTGAATGAACGGCCTGAAAAGCCGACGTCATCTTTTTCTCAAGACGCGTGTGCACCATCTCGGGCGGCCAGTAGTAGCCGTAGGCGTTTTGAACCATCTCAAAGTATGAGACGGTGACCCCGCCAGCGGTACAGAGAAAATCGGGAATTATATAGGTTCCTTTGTCAGCGAGGATCTGGTCTGCCTCGGGCGTCGTCGGCCCGTTGGCGAGTTCTGCAATAATGCGGGCCTGCACCGCATCAGCGTTCTGATCGGTGATCACATTTTCGATCGCGGCCGGGATCAAAACTGTCACGTCTAGTTACAGCAATTCTTCGTTGGAGATGGGGCTGGTGCCGGGACAATCTATTACTGCACCTGTGCGTGCTTTATGAGCAGACACTTCTCCGTAATCTAATCCCTCCTCGCTGTAGATGCCGCCCATATCTTCTGAAACAGCGACCACTTTCATGCCGCATGAAGCTTGCATTAATTGGTGGGCGAAAGAGCCAACATTGCCGTAGCCCTGGATGGCTACAAGGGCTCCACGGAGCCGTATGTCGAGCACTTGTGCGGCCTCCAGGAGGCAATACATACCTCCCCTTGCGGTGGCATTGGTGCGCCCGGCTGAGCCGCCCAGCGATAGCGGTTTCCCCGTGATAACACCGAATTCGTTCTGGCCACGAAGGAACGAAAACTCATCTGCCATCCAGGCCATCACTTGCGGAGTCGTATGCACGTCGGGTGCTGGCACATCATTGTCAGGTCCGAGTATTCTTCCAACCTGGCGAATGTATGCTCGACTTAAACGTTCAAGCTCACCCGGGCTTAGTTCCTTTGGATTGCAAATTACACCCCCCTTGGCGCCACCTAAGGGAATGTCCACAACGGCGGTTTTCCATGTCATCCAGGCTGCTAGAACACGCACCGTGTCTATAGTTTCGTTGGGATGAAAACGTATGCCACCTTTGGTCGGTCCGCGGGCGTCGTTGTATTGCACTCGGAACCCATGGAAGACTTTGAAGGAACCATCGTCCTTGCGCACGGGCAAAGTCACGTGCAATTCCCGTAGTGGCTCGCGCAACATCTGGTGTGTGGCTTCATCAAGCCCAAGGAGATGAGCAGCTTCATCGAGCTGCTGTTGCGCAATGCGAAAAGGGTTATTTCCGTGAGACAAACGCTTACACCCAGCCGCGCAATTTCATTGCCTCCGCCACCCGTGTTACAGAAACAAGATAGGCCGCCAGGCGGTTATGAACATTGTGTGTTTGGGCAGCTTCATGCACGGCATGGAACGCGGTGGTCATCTTCTTGTCGAGGCGGTCGTGAACAAGTTCTTCGTCCCAATAATAGCCATACGCGTTTTGAACCATTTCAAAATAGGATACCGTCACGCCACCTGCGTTGCAAAGAAAGTCTGGAATGACGTAAATACCTTTCTCATGCAAGATATAGTCTGCGGCCGGTGTCGTAGGGCCATTGGCTAATTCGGCTACAATCTGCGCATTAATATTTCCGGCATTGTTAACCATTATGATGCTTTCAAGAGCGGCGGGGAGTAAGACATTAACATCCAATTCAAGCAACTCTTCATTTGAAATCGCCTCGGTGTTAGGCATACCGACAACCGAGCCCGTATCACGCTTGTGTTCCATCGCTTGCTCGTAGCTTAAGCCCTCCGGACTGTACACGCCGCCGCGCGAATCGGAAATGGCGACAACCTTCATGCCCAACAATTCCTGAGCGAGTTGATGTCCGAATGATCCCGCGTTGCCATAGCCTTGAACCGCTGCGGTCGCGCCTTTCAGATCCATACTCAGAACTTTCGCGGCTTCACGGATCGTGTATATACCACCGCGCGCAGTTGCATCGCCGCGTCCGCGCGATCCGCCAAGTTGTAACGGTTTACCAGTGATGACGCCAAATTCATTCTGTCCATGCATGAAAGAATATTCATCTGCCATCCAGGCCATGATTTGCGGGGTTGTATAAACGTCCGGTGCGGGCACGTCTTGCTTTGGCCCAATGATGCGTCCTACTTGGCGCATATAAGCGCGGCTTAGTCGTTCCAGTTCCCCTGGCGACATTTCCTTGGGGTTACAAATGATGCCGCCTTTTCCACCACCAAGGGGGATATCAACAACGGCCGTCTTCCACGTCATCCAGGCAGCCAGGGCGCGCACGGTATCGATCGTTTCATCTGGATGAAAACGAAGACCTCCTTTTGTCGCGCCGCGCGCGTCGTTGTATTGCACACGAAAACCATGAAAGACCTGATGCGATCCGTCATCCATACGTACAGGCAACGTGACATGTAATTCGCGCAGCGGCCAGCGCAGCATTTGATGTGTGGCCTCATCGAGGCCAAGAATTTCTGCCGCCTCGTCCAATTGTTGTTGGGCGATCTCAAAGGGATTCGGTACGTCGGTCGGGTCGAGCAGAGTCTCGGTTAACATAGGGTCCTCGTGAGAAGCGGGTTAAACCCAAATGCGAGTTCTGATTATCAGAACTCGCTACTAAATAGTGTTTACTGGGGGTTGAATTTTTTGCGCAGAGCAGAACGGGCATGGCATGCCTTTTGGCAACCGCTCCCGGCTGAATGCGCTAAGGATAACTCAGTTGTGAATGATAAGCAATGCCAATATTAAATGTGCAGCGCTCATTAATGAGGCCCCGAATTCAATATGGTTAATATGTGACAATATTACAGGAAGACATATTTTGTTGTCACCCCGAAGGTGGCGTTAAGTTGCGGCTATTCTGGTTCCATTGTCGCCGTCGGTGTAGGCGGCGGCGCGTGTGACGGAGTTGGGGGTAGCTTTGATTCGCCCGTGTACTCAGTCTCGTTCTCGCAAAGTGAGGGCATAAGAGTTACTTCTGTCGTCTCCCCGGCGACGATTTCGATTCCGCCAAAGAAGTACTTTGTGTCACCACACCAGTAATCGAAACCTTCTGTTTCGCCGGGAATCAAACATAGGCTCAGGCTGTCATAGCGGTGTAGGTTATACCCAATCCAAGGGTGTGAGGGCCAATTGTTTTCGTCCAGTGAATTCTTGACGACAAGAGTATGTTCGTGATTGCCGGAAAAGATGAGTAGTTCTCCCGTTCCCTCGGGACAAAGGGAGGCAGCCGGAGCGGCGGGTTGCCAGAGAGCAAAGACAACGGCAATTAACATTAAAACCGCGACGATACTTGGGATGTAGAGCTTGGCTGATAGTCTGCGCCTGTGCCTAAGCGCTGCCTTTTGGATGATGCGCACGCGCGTGGCCATGCCATGATGGTGTTGCGGATCAACACGCGATGACTCTGGCCCACCGGCCCACTTCACAGAGGTGCGACGCTTTTTCCTTGAAGAGTCGTGTCCGCCCTGGTTGTGATTTTGTGGTTTCATTTGTGCCCAGGCAATAGCAGCTTCAGTCTAAGCTCGACTTTGTACATTTGGGGACTGATTTCTCATAAATAGAAAGGCAAGGTAAGCTGACCTTTGGATCAAGAAAGGTCGGAAAATGCTCACCTTGCTCACGGACATTATAGACTTGCTAAAGCCCTTCGCGACAGTGTTCGAAAAGCGCACTTGGTGGAAAGCTCAGGTGCTTCTGGTCGGTTCGATCCTGACGCCGCACTTGCGGACGGTGACGGCTGCGCTGCGCGTAACCGAGTACTGCCGTACCCGGCAAGTGTGGGGCTGAGCAGTGCCGGTAATTTTGCGAAGTTTCACCACGTGCTCAATCGCGCGACCTGGTCGGCACGTAAGTTGAGCCAATTGTTGCTTGCGTTGCTTTTGCAGCACTTTGATTACGGTGACGAGACTTTGGTGTTTGGAATCGATGAAACTATCGAACGTCGCTGGGGTCGTCGTATCAAGGCGCGCGGCCTCTATCGCGACGCCGTGCGTTCGAGCGGGGGTCACTTCGTGAAGGCCAGCGGCTTGCGCTGGATCAGCCTGATGTGGCTTGTACACATTCCATGGGCGATACGCGTGTGGGCGCTGCCAGTGTTTACACTGTTGGCGCCTTCTCAGCGATATTATGCGGACAAAGCGCGCGCTCATAAAACGGTACTCGACTGGGCGCGCCAAATGGTCTTCCAGCTGCGCCGCTGGTTGCCCAGCCGAAAGTTGGTGCTTGTGGCCGACAATAGCTACGCCGCGCTGGAATTCCTGCATGCCTGTCAGTCGCTCTCCGAGCCGGTGGCGGTCGTCACACGTCTGCGTCTGGACGCAGCCCTGTATCAACCGGCACCGCCGCGCAAGCCCGAACAGCTCGGCTGGCCACGGCGCACCCAGTCCAGTGGGGCCTGGGTCACTGGAAGGGGGCCCGCTTACCCACATTGCAAGCCCGGCTGAACGACCCGGAAACGGCTTGGACGAAGACCACGGTCGCCTGGTACAGCAACAAACAACGCACGGTAGAAATCACCGCCGGCACGGCGGTCTGGTATCACGGCGGGATGCCCACTGTGCCGCTGCGCTGGGTTCTCATCCGCGACCCTGAGGACAAATTCAAGCCGCAAGCTTTGCTGTGCACGGACCGCTGGGCTGACCCGGTACAGGTCATCACCTGGTTCGTACAACGCGGGCAGCTGGAAGTCACGTTCGAAGAAGTGCGCGCCCACCTCGGAGTTGAGACACAGCGCCAGTGGTCCGATGCCGCCATCGCGCGCGTCACGCCGGTGCTGCTAGGACTGTTTTCCTGGATCACGCTGGCGGCTCACAAGTTGCATGTGCATGACCCAATCCCTGTGCGAACGGCTGCCTGGTATGCCAAACCTTTGCCAACATTCTCTGATGCAATCGCAACTGTGCGGCGTGAACTCTGGCCGATGGCAAGTGGTTTTTCCATGTCGCCGTCGCAGCCCGATATCGTAAAAGTCCCGCGCGCATTGCTCGATTCTCTGCTAAATATGGCTTGTTACGCTACTTGAAACGTACAAAGTCGAGCTAAGTACACCGAACGTACTCGAGTGTTGTGATTTGAGTGAAAAGGCTCAAGCAGCCAAAGAGTAAGCCTGCTTGGCGAATAAGTACGAGAAGACTTGTTGCTCGTCAGTACCGTCAGACAGAGAGCCGTGAGCCTGCAAGATCAATGCTTCGATTAGCTGCTGGCTTTGTTGGCGAATAACCTGCCCGATGGATTGGATGGGCGCGCAGACCTTGTCACGACGCGATGTGGGCAAACAGTGCAGGTGCAGGAACGAATAGGCCACGAAGACCAGTGACCAGTGCTTATGAATGGCGGCGGCCGAGCGCATGCGATATTCGTGGAGCCCCAGGTTCTGTTTGGCGTCTTGATAAAAGGTCTCAATCGGCCAACGGAGCAGATAGGTTGCGATGATCTTCTTGGCATCCCAACTGAGATGGCTGCTGACCAGCACGGCATAGGTGCCGGTTAAATCAGGCTTGGCAAAGCTGATGACCAGCCGTACCTTCCCCAAAGTCGGGATGCGTACATTCTTGCTGAAGCAGTAGTAGGTCTGCTCGCCCACTTGCATCGGTTTGAAAGCGGAAGGTGGGATAAGCGGCACTAGGTCCTGCACCTTGATGTGCGGACCATCAAAGCGCATGCGTTCGCCGGAAGCATCCTGGAGCACAAAGCTGTTGGTGATAAGGTTGCGGTTGTTTTTCAGCAGGCTGATCCAGTGCTTGCCATGCGCACTGAGAACTTCGAGCAATTCGGGTGCCAGGTACCAGGCGTCGAACAGCACCGTTTCAAAGGGCAAATCGTGCGCCAGCGCCGCCTTGACCAGTTCAGCCGCCAGCGAAATCTTGGTCTGAAAAGATTCGTCCAGAGCCCGGAACTCTGGGTCGGCCAGCAAGGTGGGTGCGACTTGACGTTTGAAGCGATTACGCTCCTTCTTGGTTTTCGGGATCGTAGCGTCGGGCAACAGTTTCTTGACGAACGCTTCCCAGTCGGTGACTTCTTCGTAGCGCCGGTACAGTCGCCAGTCGGCCGGAAAGCGAACCGCGCCGCTGATGTAGTGGCCGGTGACCAGATTGTGCGCTAGCGGATACATGTGGTTGCCGTGGTTGTAATGTTGGTCAATGTATTCGAACAGACTGCCGACGTGCTCGCACAAAGTATCATCGATGGCCAGCATCGATTTGCGGGCGCCCTGGCGCTGACGCTTGGTTTGCTGGAATAAGAATGCAATGCGTTCCTGGTTCAGTTCCGCGGCATCCCAGTTCGCTTCCGACAAGAAGCGCGACAGGTTGGTCTTGTCAGCGCTATCCAACAGGCAGCGCGTCATGTTCGCCATCGACTTGTTCTTCAACACAATCAGTCCGGTTAGATAATTCTCGAAATGCCGGAACTGACAGCGGTTTTCAAACACCCCGCGAAAGCTGGCGCTGTGCTCTGATACGATGGGAGCCGGTTTTACGATGGGAAGTTGCATCTGCCGAATATGCCCTAAGATCACTCAAATCACAACACTCGAGGAACGTATTTAAAAAAACAACTTTATATTCTGATGAGGGCAAAGTATAAGCGAAACCGACTGACAATGGCGAATGATTCTGGTAAACACATCGTTATAGTCTTGTTCTGTAACCGTTAGAATGCGTTCTCAGATACGTCAGAGAAAGTGTTTCACGTGAAACATTGGGGCGCACTTGTTTTTAGGTGTCACTTTTGTCTACAGGTTGTGAATTTGAAGTGTTTTGTTGTGGGAGCACATGGTAGAATCGCAAACAGGATTCCATCCAGGCGAAACCAAATATAACAGCGTGGCGGTTTGCATCGCAAGCAGGCGATTGCAGAGTCTTCGGAAATATGATTCGCTCATTTGATTGGCGTGATGTCGGTTTGGTTCGAAATCTAGGCCGCAAGGGAGTCTCCCTGCACAGTCAGGCTGTGCTTACGCGGGGCACGCATACTTTGCAGGATGCACTTCGTGGATATCTTGCGCCCGTAAGTCGACAAGCGACATATGTTTGGCGGCAGAATGGTGCCCCGCGTGCCTTTGCCCAGTTGCAAATATCTGCACGTAGTGGCTGCGCCCGCGTGCGTTTTCTTGCACCTGCAGGCGTTGGGGCCGACGAAGTTCCGCGCCTGGACCTGCTCGAAAAGCTAGCCTTTGAGGCGGGAGCCCGTGGAAATCACTTTCTTGTCGCTGAGGTTGATGAGATGAGCCCTGAGTTCGAGCTATTACGGCAGGCTGGCTTTGCTGTCTACGCCCGCCAGGAAATTGTGTGTCGTAGCACATTAAGCGAGAGAAACCCCGTCGATCTGCCGTTACGACACCGCCACAAAACGGATACTCTTGGTGTGCAACTGCTTTATCACAACATTGTGCCCCCTCTAGTCCAACAAGTGGAGTCATCGCCGGTAGAGAGTAACAACGGGTATGTGTTGCTTCAAGAAGGTGAACTGGTCGCGTATTTGAATGTGCAACGAGGACCGCACGGGGTTTGGGTACAACCCTATCTGCATCCGGAGGCACATACTGTTATTGATGCTGTGCTTGATGCCTTCTTAAGTTTGGAAGCAAAACGATCGCGGGGGCCGGTTTATGTGTGCATACGCAGTTATCAATATGGTCTGCAGGCTGCACTTTCTGAGAATAAATTTGAGCCTTGGGGGCATCAGGCGGTAATGGTGAAACGCCTGGGGTTTTCCGTAAAAACACCACATTTCAGAGCGCTTCCCGCTCTCGATGGGACCGAGGGGGAAATTGCGTCACCAATTACAGAGACATCCATTTCTTTGCAAAATTAAGGTGAAAATCCACATGGCCTTGATATTAAACTCTGGGCTGCGTTCTCGCGTTTGCAGGTGATTTCATGATTAAGATCGGATTGGTTGGCGACTATAAAGAATCCGTTCCGGCGCATCAGGCGATTCCAATTGCACGTGGACTGGCTTCTGAGGCCCTCGGCCTGCCGGTGGAGTTTGACTGGATCCCTACAGATGCGATTGATATAGAAGAAAGGTTGGTAGAGTTCCACGGGATCTGGTGTATTCCTGCTAGCCCCTATCGGAGTATGGAAGGCGCGATACGCGTGATACGCTTTGCGAGAGAGCAGCGGCGACCTTTTCTCGGCACATGTGGAAGATTTCAACACGCGGTCATTGAGTATGCCCGAAACGTGCTCGGGTGGAGGGATGCTGAACATGCCGAAATCTCGCCTGACGCAGAGCAGCCGGTCATCACTCCATTGCAGTGCGCTTTGGTAAATGAAATGGGATCTGTCCGTTTTTGGGTGGGCTCCCGTTTGTTCGATGCTTATGGTATGGAAGAAAGCACAGAAGAATACCAGTGTAGCTACGGCCTCAATCCGGTGTTTCAGGCAGGCCTCATCGAAGGGCCGCTTCAAGTAACGGCCCGTGATTTAGCAGGTGATGTTCGAGGACTGGAGCTAAATGATCATCCGTTCTTCGTCCTGACACTCTTTCAGCCCGAACGTGCAGCGCTGCAGGGAGTACTTCCGCCCCTTGTGGCTGCATTTGTCAGAGCGAGCGCAGTCTCTGCTGTCCCAAAAAGCGCTGCAGGAGACCGTCAATCGTACAGTGTTTCGGTGGCACCGGAGCGCAATTGATATGCAGAAGAAAATAACAGACGACTTGGACGCCCTGCTCGATGTGTTGCCTGTCAACATTCGGGCACAGGTTCGCAAAGAGGGTCGCACAGATGACCTTTTAGAAATCATTCTCGACCTGGGTCGGGTTCCTACCGCGCGCTATCTGGATCGAGAAGTTGTTCTTTCCGAGATCGAGGTACAAACCGGGGATATCGATGCTGTTGTTAAGCGTATTGGCGAATTCGATGAAGACAATCGGGCTGGTTTAGAGCGGACATTACATCGCATATCGGCCATCCGCAATCGGCGAGGGCAAATTGTTGGCTTAACCTGTCGTGTTGGTCGCGCCGTTTACGGCACGATCGATATTATCGGGGATATGGTTGAGTCCGGAAAGAGTGTGCTTCTGCTTGGCCGACCCGGTGTTGGCAAGACCACGCTGTTGCGCGAAGGGGCGCGTGTACTAGCCGAGTCTAAACGCGTCGTGATTGTAGATACTTCAAATGAAATCGGTGGAGACGGCGATATCCCGCATCCAGCAGTGGGTAAGGCCCGCCGGATGCAGGTGAGCAACCCCTCATTGCAGCATGAAGTGATGATCGAAGCCGTGGAAAACCACAGTCCGGAAGTCATCATCATTGATGAGATTGGGCGAGAAATGGAAGCCACTGCGGCGCGGACGATTGCGGAGCGCGGTGTGCAGCTTATCGGAACTGCTCACGGCAATACGCTGGATAATATCATGCTCAATCCAACATTGGCCGATCTGGTTGGTGGAATTGAGTCGGTCACGCTCTCTGATGAAGAGGCGCGAAGGCGAGGAACACAGAAAACCGTATTGGAGCGTCGTTCTCCTCCGACGTTTGATGTGTTGATTGAGATTCAAGAACGCGATCGTTTGCTGGTGCATCCGGAAGTAGCCGATGCAGTGGATGCGATCTTGCGTGGACGCGTTTCCGCGACCGAACTCAGATACCGTGATGAGAGCGGCGAGATTCATCGCCAGACTCAAGCTGCGCCGGCGAAATCAAAGCGGACACAAAGTGGCGTCGATGGGCGCGATCGAAAAATGCCCTGGCAAGGTGACCGTGTGCGGGGGGGCCCTGAATCGCCAGATTTGCCGGCTGAGCTTGGCTCTCCTGAAAGAGACTGCCAAAGTGGGCTTGAACCTTACTATGTGTATGCCTATGGCATCACGCGCAGTCGTTTAGAACAGGTGGCGCGACGCTTGCGTGTCCCACTTAAACTTGTTGATGATTTGAATGATGCGCAAGCCTTGGTCACATTGAAATCGTATTATCGTCGCCGGCAACGGCCGGTGAGCGACGCCGAAAATCGCGAGATGCCAATTTACGTGTTGCGCTCGAATACCGCTCATCAAATGGAGAATTTTCTACTCGAAGTCTTCGGTGTTTTTCTCAATGGCGGGGATTGGGACAATCGTATGTCTGCCGCTGTTCTTGAAGCGCGCGCTGCAATCGAGCAGGTTATGAATGGATTGCGCACGATGGACCTTGCACCCCAGGAAGCGGGTATTCGACGTCGACAACACCAGCTCGTTCGCGAAGCGCAGCTCATTTCTCACTCCTATGGCCGTGAACCCAACCGCCGCGTTCGTATCTTCCGGGAGTAGCTCTGTTTATTACACTTGAAGGACCCGAGGGCAGTGGCAAGTCAACACTATGCCCGCGAGTTGAAAGTCAGCTTACCGCGCGTGGTTACCCTGTACTGCTCACCCGTGAACCTGGTGGCACGGACATTGGGCAAAAAATCCGAACAGTGGTGCTCGATCCGGCAAACACGGAGATGAAACCCGAAACAGAGTTCCTCTTATTCTCTGCTTCGCGCGCGCAGCACGTAGCCGAAGTCATTCGACCGCAACTCGAAAATGGAGTTGTGGTTCTGTGTGATCGTTTCGCGGATTCCAGTTATGCCTATCAGGGTGCTGGTCATGGATTAGAACTGGAGACGCTGCAGGCGATTACCAGATTTGCAACGGGTGGTTTACAACCGGACTTGACTTTGCTATTTGATTTGGCTATTGAGACCGGGCTAGAACGGCGACAAACAAGTGGTGGAGAATGGAATCGGTTGGATGCCTCAGCACTTGAGTTTCATAAACGCGTCCGGCGACGCTTCTTGGAGTTGGCTGCTTCAGAGCCTGAGCGTTGGGTTGTTGTTGATGCAAGCCAAGGGATAGACGAGGTAGAAGCGGAAGTAATGAATATTCTTGACGAACGATTGCCAGAGAAATTCGTTCTCAATAAAAAATATTATGTCTAGTCAAGACCGCCGAAATCGTCTCCCCCCAATCCTGCCTCACCCATCCCCATGTCGGGCATCTCGGCCTCGATAGACTCGGGATCCTCCCCAGACTCAAGCCTTCCGACAACCTCATCAAATTCCGGTCCAAGGTCTTCACCCATCTCTGAACTCATCTTCCGCATGAAGCGCCCGACCGATCGTGGATCGTTTTCATCCAGATCGCCAAAAGAGGAAGGGTCGGCTAGATCGTCGAGGCGTGAATCTTCGGACTTCATGACCCGAATGCGCGAGATGAGACGGTGTAAATCATAGCTACCGCAATGTCGGCAGCTGGGATGTGCGGTATCATATTCGGCATATGACAGTCGGATGGATGTGCGTTTTTTACACTTCTTGCACTTATAGTCGTATTGCGGCATTGTAAATCAAACTCCCGGGTTGCAAGATTTCTGCGGGGTGTACGATATCAACCCCCGGCGCACCTCGGCCAATTCAATTATAGCTTCAGGTAGCCCACTTTCAAGTATGTCCAAACAATTTGATCTCCCAGTTTCATCTTCACTCTTGGTGGTTATCTCAGGCCCCTCAGGGGTCGGAAAAGATAGTGTTTTACGGCGCATGCAGGCGCGGGAAGTGCCGTTCCACTTTGTTGTCACGGCGACGACTCGCAAAGCGCGGGATACTGAAATGCACGGCCGCGATTATGTATTCATATCAACGGATGAATTTGCCGAGATGATCGAGCAGGACGAATTATTGGAGTACGCAATCGTTTACGGCGATTACAAAGGGATTCCAAAGCAACAAGTGCGCGATGCACTCGCCAGCAGCCAGGATGCTGTTCTGCGGCTTGATGTGCAAGGCGCGGCTACGATCAAAGAGATATTCCCGGATGCTTTGCTTATCTTCCTCACAACCGCTACAGAGGAAGAACTCGAGAGACGCTTGCGCGAGCGAAAAAGCGAATCGCCGGAGGGACTCAAGCTGCGTATTGCCACTGCCCGTAAAGAATTGCAGCGCCTACACGAATTTGATTATTGGGTTGTAAATGCGGAAGATCACCTGGAAGAAACGGTAAATAACATTCTAGCCATTATTGTCGCCGAGCATCGACGAGTGGCGCACCGGGTGGTCAGCCTTTGAGTACGAGCAATATCCCAGAAGAATCATCCAGCACACAAACACCCCAACGTTTTCCAATCCCCTCTGCTGCGCCCCGCGCAACTTATATCTTCCTCAGTATCAATATCGTTGTATTTGTCGCTCAGTTTGGTTTGCAGCTTGCAGCCGGCCAAGTGGCTTCAAATTTGGTCTTTGTCTTTGGCGCAAAGATTAATGAATTCATTGTCGCGGGACAATATTATCGATTGGTGACAATGATCTTCTTACATGGCGGTCTTGTACATCTCGCGTTCAACTCGTACGCGTTATATATTATTGGCCCGACTGTAGAACGACCTTTTGGCAGTTTGCGCTTTTTGATCGTCTACCTGCTTTCCGGCGTAACAGGTTCGATCTTTAGTTTTATATTCAATCCGCACCCGGCTGTGGGGGCGTCGGGCGCAATCTTCGGGTTGATTGGTGCGTCCGGTGTTTATTTGTTTACGCATCGGCGTGTGTTCGGAGCGCTGGCAAGACAGCGCCTCAACAGCATTGCAATGATCACGATTATAAATCTTGTGATTGGTCTCAATCCAGGTATCGACAACTGGGCGCACATTGGCGGACTCATTGGTGGGGGTGTGCTTGCCTGGCTGATTGAACCTGTGTGGCGACTGGAATCAGACTATAGCGGTGATGCACAGGTCGTAGATTCCAACCCGCTCCATGGGCGTTGGCCGGCAGTTCTGGCATACGGTTTCGCGATCGTTGCCGGGATTATGCTTGGAACAGCAGTGCAACGTTGACCCCTGCAGTGCACTCCGTTACAATCGATCTGTGAACGCAAAAACGTTGCGTTAGCACCGCCGATGTTTGCGGAAATTCTTCCCAACCTGCCTAAACTTAGAGCCACATTCCATTACGCTGTTCCGGCTGCGCTTAAGGAAATATTGCACGCTGGACATTTGGTTGTTGTTCCGTTTGGAAAGCAACGCATTCAGGGTGTGGTCGTTGGGATTGATGACGAGCCGCCGCCAGACATTCCCGAATTTAAAGAAATTGAATCGCTCGTAGATCAAGAACCGGTTCTCTCACGGACACAGCTCGATCTTGCATACTGGTTGGCGCATTATTACAAGTCCGCGCTCATAGACTGTATAACGCTCATGCTCCCGGCAGGCCTGTCGAAACGAGCGGAATTGCAATTTGAACTCGTGGATTGGCGCGACGATGCCCGTACAGATAGAGAACACGAGATTATAAAATTGTTGCGCAAGCGTGGGCCGCTGCGCACCCGACAATTCAGCCGGGCGTTCCCGCGCAAGAACTGGCGGCGCGTGATTGACAAACTCGTTCAACGCGAAGTCGTCTCGAAAACTCCATTGCTGGCTTCACCGAGCGTGCGACCGAAACACGTACGGATTGCACGCCTGATGATACCAGTAGAAGAAGTTGAGTCAGCCAAACTCAGTTTTCGGCGTGGGCAAAAGCATGCTGAAATTCTAGACTACCTTATCTCACTTTGGCCGGCTGAACCTGCATTGGAAGATATGTTGTATTTTATCCAGTGTGAACGCAGACATATCCTTGATCTCGCATCCCGCGGTTGGCTGGAAATACTCCCTAAAGAACGAGTCGTCGTCAGTTCGCTGTCCGATGATCTGATCCGGCGCTGGTTGCAAAAACATGGCAAACGGGCAACACAACAAGCGGCTGTAATGGAAATGCTCATCGGGCAAACTGGAGCAGTCCGCGCAGTTGAGCTACCGCCTGTGCCTTTGGATGTGGTGCGTAAACTTGACGAGCAGGATTTGCTGCGGCTATCTGAAAATCCGGCTCGTGTAATGCTTAAACTCACGCTGCCACAAGCACAACAAATAGTTGTGGGATTAAAAAAGCCAGACCGGCGCGCGCGCGTACTGGATTTTTTGGCAAGGCAAGGTGGTGGCCCGTTAGAAATCAGTTGGATCTACGAGCAGACTGACTCGAAATTTGCTGACTTGAAAACACTTGCGGAGCATGGATTGATTGATCTCGGCGAAATCGAAGTGGTACGCGACCCAATGGATGCAATCGACTTTGTTCCTGATGAACCACCCGAGTTGATTGATGGGCAACAGCGAGTGTGGAACAAAATTGAAGCGGGTTTCAAACAGTTGGTCGCGCTGGAAGCTGCTGAGCCTGTTGGCGAACTTCGCCCATTCCTATTGCATGGCGTTACCGGTTCAGGCAAGACAGAGATCTATTTGCGAGCTGTAGCACAAACGCTGGAAATTGGGAAGCAAGCTATTGTTCTGATCCCAGAGATCGCGCTTACGCCTCAAACGGTGCGTCGTTTCGCTGCCCGTTTTCCGGGGCGAGTGGCAGTCATGCACAGTCAACTTTCCGCCGGTGAGCGTTACGATACATGGCGCCGTATTCGTTCCGGTGTTGTGGATGTTGTTGTGGGCCCACGCTCGGCGCTTTTTGTGCCACAGCCTCGCCTCGGGCTTATCGTTGTGGACGAAGAACACGATGAAGCCTACAAACAAGACCCACCTGTGCAGCCGCCTTATTACAACGCTCGCGATGTTGCCGTGGAATACGCCCGGCGTTTACCAGCAATCTGCATCCTCGGATCGGCGACACCTGACTTGACAAGCATGTACCACGCAGCACAAGGCGAGTATTCGCTACAGTCAATGCCAAAGCGGATCATGGGACACAAGGAATACATCTCACAAATGGCGCAGCATCTCTCTGTGAGTTCTCATTTCGCTGAGCTCACCAATGCGAGCGCAACAGCGCAATACGCGCCATTACCAGCTGTTGAGATCGTGGACATGCGCCAGGAACTGCAGGCTGGAAACCGATCGATGTTCAGCCGCACATTACAAACGCATATTTCCAATGCGCTTGATCGCAATGAACAAGTTATCCTTTTTCTAAATCGGCGCGGGCAAGCAACGTACGTGTTCTGCCGCGATTGCGGACATAGCTTGACTTGCCCAAACTGCGATGCGCCTCTTACCTATCACCGCTTGTCCGAACAACTGATATGTCATCTCTGCAACACACGTCGTCGTTCGCCCAAGACATGCCCAAATTGTGGCAGCAAACGTATTAAGTATTTCGGAATTGGAACAGAGCGCGTCGAAGCCGAGGTGTATAAAGTTTTCCCGCAGGCACGTACATTGCGTTGGGATTGGGATGTGACGCGCTCAAAGGGCGCACATGAAAGTATTCTGAGAAAGTTTAGTGCACACGAGGCAGACATCCTGATCGGCACGCAGATGATTGCCAAGGGACTTGACCTGCCATTGGTCACACTTGTGGGAGTTGTTTCTGCGGATCTGGGGTTGGCACTGCCCGACTATCGCGCGGCCGAGCGAAGCTTCCAATTGTTGGCACAAGTCGCCGGCCGCGCCGGGCGAGGCTTGCTCGGCGGCCGCGTAGTACTGCAAACATACCGGCCAAACCACTATGCAATCCAGGCGGCTTCGAGACATGACTACGATTCTTTTTTCGAGGATGAGTTGGCCTATCGACGCGAGCAAGCGTATCCGCCCTATGCCCGTCTTGTGCGGATCATTGGGCGTCATCCGAAAATCGACCGGTTAGAAAAAGGCGCACATTTCCTGGCGGAGATCATTCACAATAGAATCAAAGAAAGAAGAGCCAATAGCACGACATTAATTGGTCCCGCGCCCTGTTTCTTCAGCCGCATTGCACGTGAGTATCGCTGGCAGTTGGTCTTGCGGGGACCTGAGCCGGCAGCTCTAATTGACTTTGACCTTCCAGAGGGATGGTGGGTAGAGGTGGATCCGCTAAGCTTGCTTTAAATGCACCCGGGAGACCCGCTGCCAAGGTCTCCCGGGTTATCAGATTGGGGAGGAGGAGAACCAATCTAATTTGGTGCGTTGAAGCGGTAGCCGACCCCTCGGGTTGTCAGGATCATCTCCGGGCTCTTGGGATTACGCTCAAGTTTGCGCCGTAAGTACAAGATATACAGCTTCAGATGATCGATGGCGTCATACCCGTCCGGGCCCCAGGCTTCCATCACCAATTCCTCGCGCGACATCACACGCTCGGAGTTCCGCACAAGCGCTGCCAGTAAATCGAACTCTCGCGGAGAAAGGTCTACTTGTTTGCTGCGAACCGTAACTTCACGTTTGTTGAAGTTGATTTTGAACGAAATGTTGTCGAATTCGATCTCGCTAATAGCATCCGACTCGGGCGTACGGAGAAGATGGACTTTCACACGGGCAACCAGTTCTGCATTACTGAACGGTTTCACAAGGTAGTCGTCCGCACCCATGTCCAGACCTTTCACAACATCATCCACACTGCCACGCGCGGACAGAAAGACAATGGGTACATCTGACAACTCACGCAGACGTTTGCAGACTTCCCAGCCGTCCATATCGGGCATCATTACGTCAAGCAAAACCAGGTTCGGGTGGTGCATAAAGGCCTGACGAAGCCCTTGTTGAGCCGAGAGCGCCCGCACGACCTCGTAATGTTCCCTCTCGAGGACCATCGTCACAATGTCGATAATCTCCAGGTCGTCATCAATAATCAAGATTTTCTCTGCCATGGTTTACTCCCATATCCCCCACAGCGCATTATAATCCGGTTAGGTTTTAGTTTGAATATGGTTATAATATAGTTGTGTTTTGGTTTGATCGCAATGGTACTCCAGAACTATGTCTGCACAGAGTCGCTCCGGCTCATCGGGCGCTACTTTACATTCGTAGTAAAGGTATTAACCAATGGTGCTAGTTTGGGGCGTTTTTGCTCCTTATGTAAATTCAAGTCGTAAAAAACGGGTTTTGACCCGCCAGATGCGGGGATTTTCGACCGCTCCTCCCTTGTATCTGCAACTAGCACCACTGGTTATTAGGTAAAATTGAGGCTATGCCAAAGACTCGTCAAGACTGGATGATTATGACAATTGTGGTGGCTGTTGTAGGGAGTGTATGGTTGCTTCTGAATCGTGTCCCGCTGGAGCTCCAGAATCCTTCCGGGCGCCCCCCCGCTCCCCAGGCTGGTCATCCAGCCCCGGACTTCACCCTTACAATGGGGGATGGGGAGCAGATCACACACTCGGACTTTCGGGGCACACCGGTCGTGCTAAATTTTTGGGCAACGTGGTGCGGGCCCTGCCGAGCGGAGATGCCAGCCTTTGAACGCATCTGGAGGGAAAGTGATGGACAAGTTCAGTTCATCGGTGTGAACGTGCAGGAATCGGCCGCACAGGTGTCCACCTTTGCCACAGGGCTTGGCATCTCTTATCCATTGCCCCTCGACCCCAATGCTGCAATCGCCCGGGTCTATCGGGTACGTGCCTTTCCAACCACACTCTTTATTGATGAACAGGGCGTCATACAGGAAATGATTTTGGGGCAGGTTAACGAGCCTAGCCTGGATGCCAACGTCTCCAACCTGTTAGAGAATTAGCCAATGTATCCTGTTTTGCAAATTGATCGTAACCAAGCTGGGTCTGAGTCGAGAGTCGCCACTTGCCAGCCGTATTGAGATATTGCCGGTTTCGCCGACGTACGAAGAGTTGGTCGCGGTACGTGGTGAGGAGTCAACCCCAACCCCGGCCCTGCTCGTGCCCGTGGAAGGCATAGCCTCCGGAACTATACAGCCGCAGAGACTTGAGATTTCGTCCATTGATCTTGATGCGAATATATTGCCGGTTGGCTTCGTTCAGTTCGAACAAACCGGAGGCAACTATGTGCAGTGGCAGGTTCCAGATGAATATGCCATAGGCTGGCACGGTCTTACCGCCGGGCTGAGTGAGAAAAAGGCAACACCGTCTTAAACGGACACAACAATGTCTTTGGTGAAGTCCTGCGCTTTCTCGATCAGGTTGTCATCGGTGATGTCATGAACGTGTATTCTGGCGGCCAACGCTTCGTTTATCAAATTACGGAGGCGATCATTGTAGAAGAACGGGACCAGCCAATCGAAGTGCGCCAAGCCAATGCAGCCTGGATTGCGCCGACCGATGACGAGCGCATTACGCTTGTTTCGTGTTGGCCGTACCAGTCAAACACACATCGCGTCATTGTTGTCGCGCGACCCATTGCAGAGGCCTCTGCAGATATTGAATTTGATCTTGGCCTAGAGCTGGAGGGTTAATGGCTGGAGAAGTGCGGGCTTTATTTCGCAGTGTTCCTGTCCTAGAACGTATAAGAAAAAACCATGGTCTGGAACATGCGACTATTCATCTGCTAAGTGCGCAGCGGCCACGTACAAGTATCGCCGGGCGATCCGATCATCGTGGCTTTGTGCTCTTCGGAAATGTATCAACAGACGCGGTTGTAGAAGCGACACATAAGGCACTCGAACGTATGCGCAACGGCGAGCATCATCTTGCCGTTCATCCAAACTGCGGAACGAATTTTGTTACCTCCGGTATGTTGGTCGGTTTGGTCGCTTTTGTGGGTGCGATCTCGCTTGGCAAAACCTGGCGCACGCGGCTCGAGCGCTTGCCGCTTTTTATGAGTGTGGCTACATTGACGTTGATCTTTGCCCAACCTCTTGGCATGACTGTCCAGCGCGAAGTGACTACCACCGGGCTGATGGGCGATCTAAAAATTGTCTCCATTACACAACATCAGGCCGGACGTTGGACAGTGCATCGCATTGAGACGCGCAGCTAACGCGCGCCCCACGTTTCAAAAAAATTAGTTAATCGTGACAACCTGATCGGGTCGGCCTCTGTATTTTCGGATGGTCTTGCTGGAAGGTATACTTGTCCAACACTATGTCGGATCCACTCCCTTCTGTAACACTGTTTTACGGCGAGGACGACTTCGCCATTAGCGAGAGCCTCTCCGAATACAAGACTCGCCTCGGCCCCTCGGAGAACGCGCTAATAAATTCATCTGAGTTCGACGCGCGACATGCCAGTAGCGGCGAAGTGCGCACGATCTTGGATACGATGCCTTTCCTCACCACACAACGCTTGGTGGTGATTACAAATCTGATCACGCGCACCGGCGGTCTGCTGGACCGAGTCGTGGTTTCAGACGTGTTGGAATATTTGCCCTCTGTGCCAGAATTTACAGCCTTGGTACTGGTTGCGCCCGGCAAACTGCCGGCGAACAGTCGCTTGATCAAAGCTGTTCGCGCAGTTAAGGGCGCAGCGATTAAGAACTTGGCGTTGCCAAAAGGTGGTGAGCTTGTCAGCTGGATACAGAATCGCGCGCAAACCCAAGGTGGTGAATTCTCGATCGAAGGCGCGCATGCTCTCACCACAGCGGCAGGCGAAGAGACCCGCTTGATCGCAAATGAAATTGATAAGTTATTGGCGTACGTGGAATGGTCACGCCCCGTACATGGGGAAGATGTTGAACGTCTCACCCCTGCTGCAAGCCATGCCAACATTTTCAAACTCGTGGATGCATTAGGGCAACGGCAGGGTCGGGTTGCAATGACTGAGTTGCGACATCTCCTTGATCAGCCCGGGCAGGATCCGTTTTCCATTTTTGCAATGATCGTTCGGCAGTTCCGGTTGTTGTTGTTGGCGCGCGAGTTGCAGGATCAGGGTGCGCGCATTCCAGAAATAGCATCCGGGCTTGGGGTACAGCCTTTTGTAGCAGAGAAGATCGCTAGCCAGGCGCGTCGTTATAGAATAGATCAATTAGAACGTATTTATACCCGCTTGCTCGAACTTGATATCGCCATGAAAAGTGGCGCCGATCAGTTGGTAACTTTGGACACGCTTGTCGCAGGGTTGACCGCGTAAACGAGGAAAGGAATGTCGAAAGCCGGCCTCATAGGGATCGCCCTAAGTTTCGTCTTGAGTGTGATTGCAGCCCTGATCGCGCCGCTTTGTGGATTGTGTGTGGTCGTTGTTGTTGGCTTGGTCGCGGGTTATTTATCGGGCGTGTTTGATCGACCAATGACCGGCGCTTTGGCAGCTCGCACTGGAGCAGCTGCCGGTGGGATTGCAAGTGTGGGCGCCCTAAGTGGACAATTGTTGGCGGCTGCGGGATTGGCGGCGTTTTTTCCGGAAGGGAGTCAACTCGCCGCTGAGATCGTTGCAGATATACAGGGAATACCCGCGCCAGAACTCACATCCGGCTTCATCTGGGCCCAACAACTCGCAATCGCATGTTGCGTAGGGCTGCTGAATGTCGGAGTGCTTGCTCTGTTTGGGGTCGGCGGGGAGTGCTTTGGCGTCAGATACAGGGTGAGAACGAACAGCCACAAGTGATTTAAAAAACAAAAGCCGGTCAGACTCTACCGGCTTTTGAAATCGAAACGAAACGGTTTATTGTTTATTCAGCCTGACCCAGCCAGAAATGGTGGCGCAGTACTGTATGGCTCGGTTTAACCATAATCAGGCCAGAGTTAACATCGTTGCCATTTTCGGGCAATTGACTGGGATGGACAAAACATACATCCGGCAAAAAACCAAACTTGTTCTGATAATGCTCAGCGGCGCGCTGCACTTTTGTCGGCAGATCACGTTTCTTGTCATTGTCAAACCATAGTAACCCAATATCCATTTCCTCACCTTTCCCTAATTCAGTAGAAGAACAAAATAGTCAGTTTCGCCGGAGAATGCGTTCTAAAAACCATTTGTCGCGCTTCAGATCCTGATAGACGACAAAGCGGGCTTTTTCAGTACGCAGACGGAAGCAATGCCGTTTGGCTTCCCCAGACCACCTCGGTTGCGAAACGGTCCAGCACTGCTCGACAGCTTCAACCGCATGACGCTTGCCTCGCCAGGTGAAAGATTTTGGGAAATAGCCGTGACGTTTGGCAGTGATGCGGATAGGCTCATTCAAGGCTCTTCTTCTTAGCGAGACCATGCTAATTCCTCCATCATTACCTGCGATAACTCTTCGATCTCAGTTGCCCCACCAATCACAGTAAACTGCCGCGGAGCAAATTGATTTCGGAGATATGGTGCTTGCGGCTCGGATTGCAGTTGTGTTGCTGCGATGGCTGCATAGCCAGCACTTTGTTGCGGTGGGGGTTGGACGACGACGAATCGATCTGATCCAGGTCCAGACCTGTTGGCAGCTGGTGTAGGTGGACTCACCTCGACAGTGCGTGTCGTGGGTTGTGTTGTGCGCAATGCTAGCCAGACAACAATAAGACTGGTAGGGATGCTTGCGCCCACGCCGGCGATCACACCGAGTAAAACCGCCATCGCTTCACCTGAAAGTCGTTGCCCGATGACAATAGCCAAGGCTATACAAAATGTCAGAACCGCAACAGTGACGATTACGCGAGTTTTCATGTTGACTCCTCTGTGCTGATAAGGGTTTTCCGTTGCAAAATAGAATTACGCAGTATTGAAAGATCATTGCTCGGTATGAAAGCGGCTTGGAAGCGAGTAGTTTCACCAGCTGCAACTGCAACGAAATCGCCACGCCCAAGCAGCTTCTCGGCATGTGTTCCGGCTATACCTGCCGCTACGCGAGCGTCATTTGCGCTACTGACACGCCCTACGAGACGCACGGGAAAATTGGCTTTGAGCAGTGAACTGAAAACGGAGGAGGAAGGGTTTTGCGCGCCAACAAGCAGATGAATGCCGGCTTCTCGCCCACGTTGAGCTATCCGGGTAAGGAGCGTATCGACTTCTTTGCCCCCGGTCATTATCAAATCCATGCCCTCGTCAATCGCGATAACAAGATGCGGACTGGTGATTTCCTCCCGATCTCGGCGTTCCATTTCTTCTACAATGCGTTGAAGCAAAGTGATTGAATCGGCTACACTGCTGACCGGTGGTGCTATCAAATGCGGTAGTTTTGATAGAGGGCCAAAACCGCGTCTTTTCGGATCAATGAGAACGATTTGTAACTGTGCCTGGCGATTTGCAATAGCGAGACTCCAGAGAGCAGTACGGATCAGCTCTGTTTTCCCCGAGCCGGTTGATCCAGCGACGAGCACATGAGCCACATCGGGGGATGGCAACCGAAGGAGCAATGGGCGCCCATCCTCAGCCAGACCAAGACAGGCGGTCACTGGCGGCATGTGTTTGAGCCGGCGCAGCATTCTCACAAGGTTGACGGGTTCTGCATCGGGCCTTGGAACTTCGACAGCAAGAGTGCCGCCTTCGCGGGCGATGCGCACATCTTTTGCTCCAAGGGCCAGTGCTAATTCTTCACTCAGATTGCGGACAATGCTGATGCGTGCCCCGGGTGCCGCCGTTATATGGAAACTCATCCAGCGAGGGGAAATGGCGCCACTCTGAACGCGAGCCGGCACGCGATGGGAGGCCAAAACTGCTTCGATCTGGTCAGCCTGAAATTCAAGGTAATTTCGAGTAAGTTGTTGAGCCAAAGGAAAGCCTTCCTGTATAGAACGTAAGTTCTATATTAGAACATATGTACTGTGATTGTCAAGTCGAAATATGACTAAAAAAGCCAACTTTTCCGAATTCCCTTGTGACAGCAGCCGACTTTTGACCTCTATCAGCCTATTTCTGGGAATACGTTTCCAAAAAGACAGATTTTGGAAAACTCAACCCACCAATCGACGGGAAGCACCTTTTTCACTCGGGTCGGATTATGGAGTTCCAAAAATCGGAATTAATGATTTAAACGAAAAGGCCGTTGCATTTGGCAACGGCCTTTTCTCGATTTACAGGCGATTGAATTCTATCCAGAATCCTTTGGAATAACGAGCTAGAGTATGGCGTAAATTCCTATTCCCGGAACCCCACCCGGAATCAATGCGAGCAGAAGTATTAAACGAAACCAAAATACGTTGATCCCAAAGAAATTCGCAAATCCCTGCGCGACACCCGCAACCATCGCGCCTTGACGAGCTCTGCGCAGGGAGCCTCTCATTGTTTTTGTCATGTTCGATCCTCCAACCGGAACGTATACAAATTATTCGTCATCATCAGGTTCGTCCTCTGCACCAACACTGTCTGGCAAGTCGGCAGGTTCAGGGGTTGCCGGCGCTGCTGCCGTTGCGGTTGCAAACGAAGTGCTTGGCTGTCGATATATTCTCGAACCGAAGCGCGTCAGCACGACCGCACCAAGTCCGGCACTCAACAACAGTCCGCCAAATATGGAAAATACAAAGCCAACACCTGGTGCGAGTTGCAGTGTCCGGAATACGAGAGTAAGGACGAAAACGCCCAATCCAGCTGCGATGGCCGGACTGGCACCACGCATAATACTGGCGGCCATCATCCGTTGCCCTACAAGCGATCCGAGCGCTAACCAGCCCAACAGCACAGCCACAGCCAAGACGATCATCCCAAAAATTGTGAGCGGGATGAAGATTACCGTAATCGTCAGAATAAGCATCACAAATGGGGCAAGTAGAAGTGTCACCAAACCTAGTCCACCGGAAGCTACCGGACTGATCAAGGTCGCTTGTCCGACCCGTTCCAGATGGTCAGGTATAAACAAGAATGCGAGCAAAGCAATCAACCCCATCCCGATTGACCAGATGAGTGCGCTGACTGTATCTTCGAGCAATCGGCTTATGCGCGAGCGACCTGAAAACTCAGGGTGCTCAAAATCGAACCTCGCTTCAGGCGTGAACTCGACGCCGGAAAAATCAGGAATGTTACTGGGAATGCCGAACGTTTCAATGCCATGCACTGTCGCGCCGACTTCTCTGGACATCCCGCCACCGATCGTTGCGAGATCGCCATCAATTTCAGCAGTTTCGAGTAGCGAGCCACCGCCGCCGAATATGACCAGGTCTCCATTGATATGACCTCCAACGTTCACACTCCCACCAAAGATCACAACGTCACCTGTCACGACTGAGCCATCCTCAATCGTCGCCGACCCACCAAAAACGACCAGATCGCCATCGATTATGTCGCCGTCTTTCAATGTGAAAGAGTCACCAAAGACGACTCTGTCATCGTAAATATCACTCGCAAATACAGTTGGTACAGCGAAAACTATAATCGCAAATGCGAGACTTAAGCTCGTCAGAAATTTCTTCATAATGTCAGCACCTTTTTCTGTGCGACGAAAGCGTCGCCTAGGTTTCGTATAAGATATATCCAGAGAGCAGCTATTGCTCCTGTAATCATCAGTGTTGGTACGAGAAGCGGATGGTCGACAGCCCAAGCACGGACAGCTCCCAGCGCAGTCCACAATCCGCTACCGAAGTTGAAAACGATATCGGCAATTGTGAGCCCGAGTTGCAAAAGCGCGCTGCTCAGAGTTGGTTCATTGCCGATCAGGAACGTAAATCCAATTGCTGCTGAGACTGGAACGAGCATCGCGGCGATAAAAGTGATGGTTGCCAGCGCAAGCATGAGCCCCCGTTGTCTGGGGCGGCGCGCCTCTGTTCGCAATTCGAGCTCCTGCATGATGTTTGCTGCCAGCATTGGAGGGGCACTCCTTGCGGGTTCGGCTGTAAAGAGATTGTCAACTTGCTGAAGCGCCGATCGATATGCATCACATTGTGAGCAGGTCTCGATATGCGCCTCGAGAATTTCCGCCTTGCCTGGCGAAAGTCGTCCATCCAACGTCAAATTAATGTATTCGCGACTCGTACGACAGTTCATAATTATCCCTCCGCCAGCGCAGCCGGTTGACTGACTGCTGGACTTTCCGTCAGCGACTCCGCGAGAGCATTGCGAGCTCGATGGAGCCGACTTTTCACGGCACTTACACTCGCACCTGTGACTTCTGCTATTTCCTCATAAGAATGGTCATACCAATATCGCAAAACAACCATAATGCGGTCTTTGGGTTTGAGCGTGCTGAGCATTTGCTGAACCATTTCTTGTCGCTCGGATTGCACTGCAGATTCCTCTGGTCCCGGACGGCTATCCGAAAGCGCAGGGTGCGGCGGCAGCGTCGCGTCGAGCGAGAGCCAAATCAGCCGGCGTTTCCGCAATCGATCGATACAATGGTGCGATGCGATAGCAAAGAGCCAGGTCTTGAATGGCTTTGTGTTGTTATAGCTACCGAGCCGTGCGTACGCCCGCAAAAACGCTTCTTGCGTAGCATCTTCGGCTTCACCGGCATTGCCAAGCATGCGGTATGCCAGGTTATAAACCGGCTTCTGGTAGCTCTCCACAAGAGTGGCAAAAGCTGCCTTCTCTCCGTGGCGAACGCGCTCAACGAGCAAACTATCTTCGGACATCCCCGTCCCCAATCAGATCACTGTTTGCGGGCATACTGCCATGTGTGGCAGTTTCCCAGTCAAAGTTATATACGCACTGCTGTTCTCTGGGTTGCAACCCTGCTAGAGGCTCTTTTACCTTAAATATTCCGAGTTTGGTATTGCAGAAACGACGAGTGAGCATTATGCTTCCGAAACATGTATATCGCTATTGAAGGTGTCATCGGCGTTGGGAAAACAACATTAGCCAGAATGCTGCAACCCGTTTTCGATGCACACGTTTTGCTGGAAGTTTTTGAAGAAAATCCCTTTTTGAGCGACTTCTATGGAGATCGAGCCCGATACGCATTTCAGACTCAAGTCTTCTTCCTGCTGAGCCGTTATCATCAACAACACGAAGCCGTACCAACTGCTCTCAGGAAAGGGCCGCTCATCTCGGATTATACGTTTTTAAAAGATCGACTTTTCGCGCGGATTAATCTCTCCGGCGACGAATTGGACACGTATGATCAGGTCCATAATGCGCTCGCAGAAAAAATCCCATTGCCTGATCTGATCGTATATTTGCGGGCTGATACAGATGTTCTGATGCAACGGATCGCGTTCCGAGACCGACCCTACGAACGTGATATGGAATGGGAATACATCGACTTACTACGTCAAGCATACGATGAGTCCCTAAATCGATCCAGCGATTTGCCTGTCCTGACAATTGATTCGAACGAGATAGATTTTGTAAAAAACCGTAATGATCTGGACAGTATCATTGCGCGAATTCGGGCTGCGGAAGCAGGTACCTATCAACCTGAGCTTCCACTTTTACAGGCGGAGCTGCACAATTTCTCGGAGGGGCGACTGTCCAAGCAATGATTGACCGTGAACTATTGCTCAAAGTTGCACACGATTTTGCGGAAGAGAAAGGCCGTGAGCGCGCGACGATAGTGGCAGGATTTCTAATTGGCTCGGTAGCGCGTTCAGAACCTCCGCTTGGCGACTCGACCGACCTGGACATCTGCCTGATCGATTACGATCCTCCGCAGGATTACGAGCGTTTCCAACGTGTCTCGGATACGATCCTAATTGATTGCTGGTACAACCATCCTAACGTCTATCAGGATAAACCCTATCTTCGTGGACATGCCTTGCTCGGGCCAAGCCTCTATGATGCTGTGCCTCTGTACGATCCGCGCCACATGTTTGATCTAATTCAAGCTTCTGTGCGCGGACAGTTCGACGAACCAGAAAATGTCTACGCGCGTGCCCGACAGGCCTACCGTCAGGCTCGTGAGCACTTTGACGCCATTGAACGCTACCGGGCAGTACCGGTTCCTGTACCATTAGATCGAGACGAGTTACACCATCTACATGCAATCTTCGAATGGGCTGCAACCGCGATCCTGATGATCACATTTCGCTCACATACAAACCGCAGACAGATGATGCAGTTCGAAGCTGCGGCTACAGAACTCGAACAGCCGGAACTATACACGCGCGCGATGGAGGGGCTCGGATTTACAGAAATCGTTGATGACGAGATCGCCACAATGCGGGAGCAATGGCACGAGATTTACAGCGCCTCCAATCGTTTCCACAATGGGCCATGGGATGAGGATGCAGATCTGCATCCTACACGCGAATATTATTATCTGCGCGGATTTGAGACGCTGGCCGAAGCCGGGCATGCGCAGAATTCACTCCTGCTTCTTGAGAACACATTGGGAGCCTGCGCCAACCACATCCTCAACTATGCGCCACCGGAAGACGCGGTGACGTATCTGGAAATGTATACGAGTTGGCTTGCCCAAACGCGAAAAGGGAGCACGGAAGACTTTGCGGAGCGCGTGTCGATTGCAGGCGAACTGTTGGAACAGATTGATGGCGTACTCATAGCATGGGCACGTACAGA
This sequence comes from Anaerolineales bacterium, assembly GCA_965248775.1. GTDB lineage: Bacteria > Chloroflexota > Anaerolineae > Anaerolineales > JBHHUI01 > JBHHUI01. Next base: position 4,277,248 of record OZ252150.1, on the reverse strand, counting down.
GGGAGTAGCAATTTGATCCGCTTCTTCGGGGCTAATGAGCGTCTACGAATGGTCTTTGCAGATGAGGAAGTTGCCCGCGTAAACGTACACACACACTAACATTGTTTATTTTTGAGCACCCTGCTCCGCTTTTTTGTCGCGCCCGGGCAACCGGGCGTTTGCCTTGTGGACGACAATGAGTTTCAACAAATGCATTACAACCGAGTGAAGTGAAATCGACTCTGTTACATCTCCTCAGATCAGTTCGCAATCGAGTTTATACAGTATTCGCGTTCGACAGCCCACACTTCTACCTGGGTGCTGTAACCAGCATAATGCTCTACGCGGCATTTATGCACTTGCGACTGCTCCTTGCATATCCACCGGGAACAGATCTTGACGTTGGCTACAACGGACTGGAAGCAATCAAGCCTCTCCGCTATGGCATCTGGCCGTTTTATATTGTCAAGATGAGCAGCCCAGATTTTCTGTTTATCTACGTGCAAACTCTATCCTCGTTTGTTTTTGGCGAGCGGATCATCGCGCTCCGTCTGCCATCAGTATTCAGCGGCTGGCTTGGGTTTGCCGTACTCTACGCCACAATCAAGGAACTAGGACGAGGCGATTTGGATCGTGTCACGCGCCAACGTATCGGCCTTCTGGCGGTCGCGGCGCTGACAACAAGCCAGGTATTGGCGTTCATGCATCGAATGGGCTTGCGCTTCAGTATCGCCACTATTTTCCAAATGGGTGCCATCTGGGCTCTTTCGTTGGCGATCCGCAACGATCGACCCAGACAATGGGTAGTTGCAGCCGTACTGGCTGGTTTGACGCAATACACCTATTCGGCTGCGCGCGCTTTGCCATTACTCCTTCTACTGGTGCTGTTAATTCAACTGAGTGGCAAACAAGGTGGTTTGCGATCGCTCTGGAGGGGGCTGCTTGTATACATTTCGGTCGTCCTTTTGCTACTTCTACCCCAAATCGTTTGGTACCTCGAGTATCCAGAGACCTTCTTCGCACGCGCCAGTCAGACGGGTTTGAATCAACACCCGCTTTATGCTACAGCAGGACCGGGAGCTGCGATTTGGGCCAAACTGCAGATGTATTGGGAAGCATTGGGGTCTTACTGGCTTGGTCAATACAACCACATCAAAGAGCCGCTCTTTGCCAAGCTCTTTTATCGCGGGTTCATGCTCGGGATACCGCTGTTATTGTTGTGGCTGCGCCGTCGGTTTGTGTGGATCGTACTGAGCGGTCTTATTGTTATGGCATTGCCCGAGATGATCGCAGGGGCGAGCGATTGGCCACATGAGACGCGTCTTGTTGGCGTATATCCTTTTGTCGCTATCATTGCCGGGTTGGGACTCGGCGGTGGCTGGAGTCTGCTCCGGCGCTGGTCGTTTGCCAATGTGCTCATCGGGGTTGCTTTGCTCGTCTCGATAACAGTCACGATGTACCAGGAAGCGCGAGAGTTCTTCTCGTTGGAGGCCAATTACAGCAAACTCTACTGGAATCAGAATTGGTGGTTGGGGCGTATCGAGGCCGGGGTTGGAACACTCATCACATCCAGCGACGAGTCATTCCTTCTTCCGCTGGAAGACTATTCTCGGCATGTTATAAATTACCTGACATTGAACCGGGCGAACACGGTTGCGAGTGCAGTATCCGCTGAAGGCGAACTACTGTCATCAATAGTGCTGAATAGCGAAGTTAATATCCTGCTACCGCATAAGTCCCAAGAAGAAGCGTGGCAGGGCGATCCAACGCAATGGGTTCTATTTCATCAAGAAGCTGCTTTTATTTTGCCCCCGCTCATCGGCGCGAATACGTTTTTGCCGGATATAAATGAGAGTACGCAAATTTACGGCACCGGTGTCGAAGAGATCATTTTGTTAGGGCATACCAAAAAGATTGAATTGAACGAATTGGGGCTCGCTGACATCTACCGACCACAATACGAATCCCATACTTGCTTCGAATCCGGTCTCTGTCTGACAGGTGTGACCTATGCAGCTGCACTACATCCTGGAGAGAGGCTGCGTCTGCATTTGCATTGGGAACTGCAGCGCCGTGTGCAGCAGGACTTCGTTTTGTTTGTACACCTGCTCGACCCAGATGGGAATGCGATTGGTGGGGTTGATGACTTTCCCTTGGAACATGCGTATCGCACATACGAATGGCGTCTGGAAGAGACAGTTCTGACCACGCATGATTTCGTCGTCCCAAATGCAATGCGCCCCGGACGCTACACAATTGAAGTTGGTATGTATACACAGCCCGGGATTGAGCGAGTCCCTGCGGTTAATGCTGAAGGAGCACTGGGCGACGATCGGGCCTTGTTCTCACATCTCAAAATTGCACGCCCGGAAACTACCTTACCAGATGATCTGATCCCGACAGAAATTATTTTTAACGACAACCTGGAGCTTGTTGGCTATCGCATCGAAGAAAATCCTTCCGCGAATGGAATGCTCGCGTTACGCATTTGGTGGCGGGCACAAGAAAGCGGATCGCCGGACTGGACTGCATTCTTCCACCTCACACCTGCAACAGATAACACCCAACTCGTTGGGCAACTTGATCGCACCATTACCGGTGGCAATTATCCGCCCTCGGTGTGGGACTCAGGCGAATTGGTCGAGGAGACCGTCCAAATTGGAATTGCAGATATAGCGGCTGGAGAATACGAACTCTGGATGGGTCTCTACTCTCCGTACTCTCAAGTGCGAGCAACCGTCACGAGTTCAACCACAACAATCGAAGACAACCGCACCCGACTGCTGCAGCTGCAGGTGCAGCCCGACTCCTAAACGTTATAATCCGCGTATGCAAATCGAAGCTTACTCTGATGCTGCAGTGTTCGACAACCTAAAGCCGGATTGGAATGCTCTGGTTGATCGTAGTCAGGTTCGCACTCCATTTCAGACAAATGAATTTCAACACACATGGTGGACACACTTCGGCACGGGTGATTTGTGCATCTTGCTTGCGCGCTCTGATAGCGGCAAATTGGAGGGCATTGCCAGTCTCTTCGTCGACCCGGAAGGTGTGCTGCGCTGGGTGGGGGGTGAGGAGATCGCCGATTACCTGGACGTGATTGCGCCACCTGAGCAGATGGAACCCGTCCGGCAAGCGGTGTTCATCTGGCTAACAGGACCGGCTGCACCCCTCTGGCAGCGTGCTCAATTATCCAACACGCCAGACTGGACAAAGACCTTGGAACACTGGCAGGCTCTTGCACAGGAGAAAGGATGGACGGCAGAGATCAAAGAGTTGGATGTCTGCCCAATTGTTCCGCTCCCGTCTTCTTTCGAGGAGTATCTAAACCAGATCGACGGCAAGCAACGGCGCGAAATTCGGCGCAAGCGCAGACGAGCCGAAGGCGGTGAAAATGCCGTCGCCTGGTATAGCGTCTCTCCGGAGATGGATCTGGATGCGGAGACGGAAACGTTTCTGCAACTGATGACCGCCAGTCACCCAACGAAAGCACAGTTTCTCAACTCAGAGATGAGGGCTGCCTTTCGAGCTATTTTCGCAAATATGCATGCGGCCGGGTGGTTGCAACTCGCCTTTTTGACAGTTGGTGAGAGTCCGGTTGCAGCATATATCAACTTTGAATTTGCAAATCGCATTTGGGTCTATAACTCAGGATTGAATCCTGATAAAGCAGCAGGTATCTCCGCCGGCTGGGTGTTGCTTACCTATCTCATCGAAGATGCGATTAAGAACGGCCATACACACTTCGATTTTTTACAGGGTGATGAAGATTACAAGTTGCGCTTTGGTGGTCAACCGGTGAGAGTCTGCCGCTTGTCTATCGAAAGGAATTAATCTTTTCAGGCATACCCCAAAGCCGCACGGATATCTTTCAATTGTGGATATGTGACCGCGTCTTCTTTCACAGCTTGATCCCAGCCACTCTCATCTGCAAGCGAAATCCAGTGTACTGCATGAATTGAATAGACAGCGGAAGCTTCAGGCTCGGGTTCGTATCCGGGGCTGGCTACACCCCCAATAGGTGTACAGAGGTAGGTGTTGATCTGTTGATAAACTGCAGCCGGCTCAATATCGGGCTTCTGTAGAAGCAGGCGTTCAACGCGCACCTGCAGCCCCGTCTCTTCCTGCATCTCACGTATCACACACTCATATTCCGTTTCGCCCGACTCGATACCGCCGCCCGGCAATACCCAGTGCTCGTGGCCGTTGTCGTGCCGGCGGTGCGATATGATCAGCAGCTGTCCATCTTGGACGATGGCGCCCTGATAGCGTGTGTGTCGTTTCATAGCAAAGCCTCCACAACCTGACGCGTCAACAATTTAACAGTCTCTTCATCGGACTCGCCAATCTGCACCGGTCCGACACAGGCTGGGCAGCCTGTACGGCAGGGGCAACGCGCCACCAATTCGTACACGCCCGCCAACAACTCGGTATGCAGATCGTAAAGACGCTCGCTCAAGCCAACGCCGCCCGGTGTGCGGTCGTAGACCGTGATCGTCGGCGCACCGGTTTCGCGCGAGCGTTGCTCCGTGAGGGAGCCGATGTCGCGTGGATCGCACATCAGATGCAGTGGCGCGACATTGAGCAACGCGTGTGCCAATCCGCTCAGCGCTGTGCGTGTGCCCCGTGTCGTTTCGATACGGTGGTGACAACGTGGACAGAGCGTGAGCAAGTTGTCCAATTCGTTTGCTTCTAAATAGGCTTCGTTCTCCCCGGGCACGTAACGGAATTCTCGAAATGGGCGGATGTGATGGACATCATGCTGCCGACTCCCACCCAGACCCTCCTCCGATTCGGGGGAGGGGGATTCCGGTACGTCGCAGTGTCGGCAGCGGTAATTGTCTCGTGCGCGCGCCGCAGCGCGTTGCTGTTGCCAGTTCGGACCGTAGTTATTTGGACGCAACATGATCCCGGCGCGCTCCAATGCAGTCACCGTTTCTGGCCCCAGCCACGTCCAGTACGCGCTGGTTTCAAATTCGCGCGGTGGCAGGTCGATTTCACCGAGGCCCAGGATTTCGTGTGTGTAATGCTTTATTTTGCGGTAACCAGAGGGCTGCGAGGTCACGAGTACACCCCCATGCGCGCGCCGGGCTGGCCGAGACTCGTCGGCATCGAAGACATCCTGCACACTGAGCGAAGTGGTCTCACTGGCGCGTGTGTAATAGTCTAATTCCATGGCTTCGACGGTTGCCAGCCGGTTTTCCCAGTCCAATTCCTGTACCAAATATTGGCGGCCTTCGTGCACGTAGACCGCACCGCTATGCACCTGGAGTGAAGCGGTTGCGGAATCAATCTCGCCGATCACAACCGGACGCCCCTCCCCACTTGTCTGGATGACAACGCGGTCATCGCCCGCCGTGCGCAGAGAAAACTCTCCAGCGGGATAGGCGCTCCCAATCCAGCGAGCAGCATCCGGTGAGCGGTGCACCTCGCCCATCTCGGCCAGTACGTCCAGAACTTCGTCCACATCCTCGAAGGCACCAAAGCTTTCTCTGGGAGCAAAGGGCAATTCGAAAAGAGCGCAACGCAGATGGTTTACAAGAATTGCGAGATTGTCCGGGTTGATCAGCCCATGCTCAGGTGCGCGCTCGAAGACATAGCGCGGTTGTAAGGCCAGATACTGATCGAGTGGCGCGCCTGAAGCAACGAAGACAACGGCGGAGGCTGCACTGCGCCGTCCGGCCCGCCCGGCTTGTTGCCACAAGCTGGCGATGGAGCCCGGATAACCTGCAATGATAGCTGCCCCCAATTGTCCGATGTCTATGCCCAGCTCCAATGCGTTTGTCGCAACAACGCCGCGCACCTCGCCGTTGCGCAAGCCTTGTTCGATGCGCCGTCGCTCATGCGGTAGATAACCGCCCCGATAGCCGCGAATCGTTTCGGGCTTGACGCCGAACTGCGCCGTCTGATCGCGCAGGTACCCAAGTAGCAGTTCCGTTGTTACGCGGGCGCGCGCGAAGACAAGTGTTTGTATGTCATGCGAAATGAACTGGGCTGCAATGTCGCGGGCAGCCAGTGTGTAAGCCCGACGCAGGCCCAGGTGCGGGTCGATCAGAGGTGGGTTGTAAAGCAGGAAGTGTTTCTCGGCGTGGGGAGAGCCGTCGTTATCGACGAGCGAGACCGCTGCGCCGATCAGGGCGGACGTAAGTTGTTCCGGGTTGGCAATGGTGGCCGAGGCGGAGATGAACTGTGGCTGCGAACCGTGAAAGGCACACAAGCGCCGTAACCGCCGGATAACATTCGAAATGTGTGACCCGAACACGCCGCGATATGTGTGCACTTCATCGAGAACCACCCAGCGCAGGTTGGCAAGGAAGTCTGCCCAGCGTGTGTGGTGCGGCAAGATACCGGTGTGCAACATATCCGGGTTGGTGATCAGGACATTGGCTTCGCGCCGAATCGCAGGCCGCCGGCCCTGCGGTGTATCGCCATCATAAATGCGCACAGCAGGGGTTGAATCCCATTCCATAGTGGCGACGAAGTCACTTAACTCGGCAGCTTGATCCTGCGCCAGGGCCTTTGTTGGGAAGATGTAGAGCGCGCAGGTAGCTGGGTCGGTCAGCAACGTATTCAGCACGGGCAGGTTGTAGCAGAGAGTCTTCCCCGAGGCCGTGCCGGTGACCACCACGACATTCTCGCCGCTAAGAGCAGCACGCACGGCGTCAGATTGATGTGAATAGAGAAAGTCTTGTCGGGGTGACCGGCTGGTCGCCCTGACGCCAGCGGAAAACTTCGAATCCAGCGCCGCCACTAATCGATCGTCCAGGCCGCCAGGTAGCGGGCCATAGCGCGCCGGACGGGCAGGGATATGCTCCCACGCGACAACATTGGCCATGAACTCGGTGTCCATGCGAAGTTGGTCGAGTGCGGCTGTGGCGGAAGACATGGCGAGGATTATAGCGCCTGTCTTGTGGCCGAAAGGAGGGTACGTGACCCTTTCGAAGCGCCACGTCTTTTTGGCGTGCGGTTACTTCAGTTTCTTTTTTTGAATATCGCGAACAAAGGGATTCCAAGCATCCAAAGCCTTGCCTGTCTTGAGCGCGACGTAATAATAGCGCGAGATGTCGCCTTGTTGCTCCATATTGAAGCGATCGATATTCCAGCCTTCTTGGCGGCGGGATTTTAACCCTTTTGCGCCTCCAAACTTGTAGGCGTTCTTGCCTTCCTTCGTTTGGGCACGGAGCGCTAGAATCAAATAGCGCCAGCCCAGGTGCTGGAATTGCCAGGCATGCGTCATTTCGTGGATGAGCCATGGCATATAGACATCGCCGGATTCGCCTTGTGGGATGAGCCTCTTCGGAAGTTCGATTGGAAAGAACAACTCATTACCGAGCGTGAGTGCATTCTGCATATGGTCTGCCCGAGGGGGCATGCGCTTGAGAATGCGGCCCACATTATCAATCGCATTCGTCCAATCCGTACATTCGTGGACGATGAGCCGTTTGTAGTTTAATGATTTGCCGAAGACCAGACGTGCTTCGTCAATTTCCCAATCATGCAGCTTACGTCTGTGCGGCTTGCAATCTTTTTTCTCAGCCTTCCCTGCCATGAGTAGGATTGTACATTCATGAGGCGTGATATGCGAACGAATACGAACTCCGAAATACTTGTGTCTGTCGAGGGGCGGTGTTATAAACTGCTACGCTTTATGTATCTGAGAACCTAATGGCGCGATCCACCGGAATTTTCACCCGTCCATTTAACCGCGAACCGCAACGCGAGCAAATCGCCGAGTTGTACGAGCTCGGTGAGCATTTGCGGGATACGATCGATCTCGATCTGCTCACCATCAAGACCCTGGTCGGGCTGAATGAGATTTACGAACTCGAACACTCGGCTGTCTTCACACGGCTGGACGATGTATACGTGCTGGCGCAGGCTGCCGGAGATGCCTGGAACTATCCACCGACGGTGCCCTTCGATGATCCCTTCGTTGAGATGGTGCGCGTAAGCGAAGTGCCGTTGCGTCCGGCAGAAGCAGAGGACATGTCGCCAACCTGGTTGTTCATGGCGGAGCGTGAAGTGCGGCGTATCTTCCCGCTGCTGGCAAACGACGAAATGCTTGGGTTTGTCGCCATGGGGCGCAAGCAGCAGACACGCCGTTACACCCAGCAGGAATTGGAAGCGCTCTCCGCCTTTGGGGAACAAGCGGGGCGAGCTTTCCGTCTGGCGTTACAAGTCCGCGCGCGCCAAGGCGAAGTACTCGACACGCAACGCTCTTCTGTTGAACGAAATGCGTTGCGTCTGCTGCAGCGCAGCTTGCTGCCGGAAACTATTCCACGCGTGCAGAACTGGGAAATCTCAGCAATATCCGAGCCCGCCCCAGACCCGACAGGGGGTTGGTACGAGTTCTTGACGCACGCTGACCGCACGCTGGGGATTGTCGTCGGCTCGGTTGTAGGACAGGGTATGCAAGCGGTACGAGCAATGGCTCTGGCTAGCACCACGTTGCGCGTGGAAGCGCAACATGTCGCAGCACCAAACGAAGTCCTGAGTCGGGTTAACTATCTGCTGGCGAGTCAATTGCCGGAGGGCTTGCAAATCAACCTGCTCTATGGTCGTCTGGAAGAGCACAGTGGTGAATTCCAGTTTGCCACCGCCGGCCCGACCTCGCTGCTGTTCCTTAAGCCAATAGTGCCGGAGCCTCTCGGGTACGAAGCCGATGGCATTCTTATCGGCACGTTTCCGAACATCACATACAAGCTAAATTCTCTCAACATCCCGCCCCAATCGAATCTGGTGCTCTATTCATCCGGCGTGATCAAGACAGCCACCCCGCTCGGGCAGGAGTTTGGTCTGAGCGGACTCCTGGAGGCGATTCGTGGGCGCAACCAACTCAGCCCGGGACGTCTAACGGCCAGTGTCCTCACACGCTTGCGAACTTTCCTCGGTCGGCATCCTCTCACGGCAGACGTTACGCTAGTCGCGATTCGTCGCCTCAGTATCTGAGCCGCGCCCGATGGCGCAGGCATGCCCCAATTGCCGCTGGTATAGTCCGGACGAGGCGCGCGTCTGCTCTCATTGCGGTGAACCGATGCCTGATCCGGAAGAACTTCCATTGGAGGAGCAAAGCAGACCCGCCCAGCAGATCTGGATTTGGGTCCAATTCCTGCTAGGAATAGGCGTGCTGGGCTTGTTCGGTTTTGTTGCCTACAACCGCTATGGCGATCAGATCGGTGGTGGTAGAGAAGCCATCCGCGCTGTCTTTCAAAACCTGACAACATACTTGCTCGGAGCAGGAGGCGAATATGCTGACTTTATCAGGATTCTCCTGCTTCTCACGGCAGCGTTCTGGTTCGTTTTGTGGCTATTCAATCGTCTGAATCGATGAGATCTCTACGGAAAATTGATATCGGAGACTCAATTTCCAATCTCTGACTGCCAAATCCACAACGTAGCTAAATTACAGCCGCGCAGCACCCTCTCCGCTAGCGTACGGAGAAGGAGAAACTTGTGCCCACATATCAATACGACTTGACAATCATCGGTGGCGGCTCCGCCGGGCTGCCTGCAGCGCAGATGTCCGCTGCCCTTGGCGCGCGGACGTTGCTCGTAGATAAGGAGCGGCTTGGTGGCGATTGCCTGCATACTGGCTGTGTGCCGAGCAAGGCACTGATCCACGCAGCGCGCAAAGTACATCGGGCGCGCCAAGCTGCCCAATTTGGTTTGAATCCGTCAGACATAGTGATCGATATGGCGCGCGTACGTGATCAGATTCAATCCATCATTGCCGAAATTGGCAGGCAAGATGAGGAGACCTATGTACGCGATGTTGAAGTTCGCTTTGGAAATGTCTCCTTCCATTCGCCACATCAACTAAAACTCAATGCCGAAATTGTTACCACACGCGCAGTGCTTCTGTGTATGGGCAGCAGAGCCGCACCACCGCCGATCCCAGGTTTACCCGAAAGCGGTTATCTAACAAATGAAGATGTCTTCGACCTTGAGAAATTGCCGGCCTCCTTCGTCATCATCGGCGGCGGGCCAACCGGAGTTGAGTTGGGGCAGGCCTTCTATCGCCTTGGTTGTCAGGTGACGATCCTGGAAGCACAGCCCTGGTTGCTGCCGCAGTCGGATGCCGAGACCTGTGACGGGTTGTTCGAAATTCTCGAACGTGAAGGTCTGACTCTGGCGACGAATGCGTCGGTCGAATCGGTCCGGCGCGAGAATGGAAGCAAAGTTGTTACGGTGCGCAATGGTGACGCGCTTCGTGAGTTTGAAGCAGAGCAAGTGTTTGTTGCCGCTGGCCGCAAGCCAAACGTAGAAGGCTTGAATTTAGAAGGGATTGGAGTGCAATTCGACGCGCAGGGAATCAAAGTTGATGACACCATGCGCACGAATGTAAAGAATATCTTCGCTGCAGGAGATGTAATCGGTGGTCAGTTTCTCACGCATCTGGCGGCGACCGAATCGTCCACAGCAGTACTTAACGCGCTCGCCCCACCCTTTCGACGCAAGATGAGTTATCGAGTAATCCCATGGGTGACGTTTACCAACCCGGAAGTGGCTGCGGTGGGCTTGACTGAAATACAGGCAAGAGAAAAATATGAGCGGATTCGCGTAGTGCGCTTTCCGTGGCGGGAGGTTGATCGCGCCCAGACTGATGGCGTTACACAGGGATTTATAAAGCTGGTTCTGGCTGGCAAGTCAGAGCGGCTGGTGGGTGCGCACCTGATCGGTGCCGGGGTAGGCGAGTTATTGCCGGAGCTGGCAATGCTCATGCGGCAACGAAAAGGACTGGATGCGATTGTTTACACCATCCATGCCTACCCTACCTTTGCGATTGGTTTGCAACAGGCAGCTTTCAGAAGTATGCAGACTTCCGATAGTTGGCGTTATTTAAGAAAAGGACTTTCGCCGCTGCTGCGCGCGCTGGCGCTCTGCTTTATGCAATGCGAGACATCAATACGCGAAGCTTTCGCATGATAAGACATTCTCCTCCAACCATCAAACGATCAAGTTTCTGCCTCCTGATGGTTGGAGGATTTCAGGCCAACTACTTAACTTCCCTCGGCGCGTTTCTTAAGTGCAGAGGCGAATTCTTCGAACGCAGGTTGCAGATCCGGGATTGAGCGTGTCATCATCCCGGCCATCAGTCCCGAATATTCCTCGCGCATCGCGAATTCGACATTCCCATCAGCTTGCTCGGTGAGGGTGTATGTCCGCACGCCATTGAAAAGTCCGAACGGCATGCCGCCGGCCCATACCATTCGCGAACTTGGAACAAACTCAGCCACTTTCACAGGGAAGGCCCGGCCTGGATTGATCTTCGCATGCACCGTGATCTTCTCACCCGAGGCGATGTATAGTGGACCCCAGAATCTAGACACGAAAACACGTCGGGCTAAGGTACACTGCCAGCCATGACAAAGAAGAAAACCCGCACCCACTACAGCGCCGAACGGAAAGCCCAGATCGTTCTCGAACTACTGCGGGAAGAGCGCACATTCGCGCAGATCGCCGCTGAGTATGGCATGCACGTCAATATGCTCCGCAAATGGAAAGCGCAGGCGGTCGAGCGCTTACCTAGCGTGTTCAGCAACGAGAACCACACGATGCGCGAGCTCGAGGCGGCACACGAGAGCGAACGCGAAGCGCTGTATGCGCAGATTGGCCGGCTGACGACGCAGTTAGCCTGGCTCAAAATAAAATCTGGCCTCAACGTCATCGAGAAGTGAGCGACTGACGATGGTCGAACGCGAGAATGCTGAGCTATCGCTCGCAACCCAGGCCGATCTGTTGGGTATCAGTCGCTCCAGTTTGTACTACGTCCCGGTCCCGCCGTCACCGGAAGAGTTGTACATCAAGTGCCGCATCGATGAAATCTACACTGCCCATCCCTTCTACGGTTCGCGCAAGATCCTGGCCGTATTGCGACGCGAGATGACCATCAATCGCAAAGCAGTCCAACGTCATATGCGCGAAATGGGGTTGGCAGCCATCTATCCGGGCCCGAATCTGAGCACACCGTCCCGGGGCCGGGTCACGGGAAACGAGCTAAGCAGCACGCTGTTTTCCCCTATTTGTTGCGCGGAGTGGCGATCACGCAGCCAAATCAGGTCTGGGGAATCGACATCACCTATATCCGCCTCCGCGGCGGCTGGATGCCCAGCCCCGGACAGGCTGGACGGGGTACCTCGTGGCTGTGCTGGATTGGTTCTCCCGCTACGTGGTCAGCTGGGAGCTCGACCAGACGCTGGAAATGCCATTCGTGTTGCGCGCAGTCGAGCGGGCGCTGGCAGCGGCCACGCCGACGATCTGGAACAGCGACCAGGGCAGCCACTTCACTAGCCCGCAGTACATTGACCGGCTCCAAGCGGCCGGTACACAAATCAGTATGGATGGTCGCGGCCGTGCGCTCGACCTCGTCCAGTCGACGAGACTGGGCAATATCTTCACCGAGCGGCTGTGGCGGACGGTGAAATACGAGGAGGTCTATCTGCACGACTACGACAGCCCGCGCGAAGCACGGCAGGCTCTGATACGCTACTTTCGCTTCTACCGTGCGGAGCGTCCGCATCAATCACTCGACTATCTCACCCCGGCGCAGGTGTACTTCGGGGAACGCACGCTGCTGAACTGACACCGATTTCGCTGTGGGTAGTGGTTACATGTTGACTGATGAGTCTGGAAAAAGTAAGTTGTTGGCCTGCCAAACAGAGGAGCGCCAAAATGATCCAGAGTGTCATCACGCATGAGTGTTCAAAGTGCAGGAGCCTCAACATTGTCAAGAATGGTACAGACTATAAAGGCGGTCAGAAGTTTCATTGTCTCGATTGCGCCGCTTATGGAATGTTGGAACCGCAAAGCCGTTCTTATCCTGAGTTCATCAGAGAATTTGTCCTACGCACCTATCGAGAGCGAGCCAGTATGCGCGGCATTGAGCGCATCTTTGGCATCGCGCGGCAGACATTAGCACGCTGGATTCTGGAGAAGGCCGGCGCTATGCCGAACCTGGCTGACACTTTAGAAACCGTAAAAACGGATGATGTGCTGGAATTGGATGAATTATGGTCATTTGTACGCACAAAAAACGATAAACGTTGGATATGGGTCGCGCTGTGTCGGCGCACGCGCCAAGTGGTGGCCTATTTTATTGGCGACCGCAGTGAAAAAAGTTGTCGCGCGTTATGGAAATCCATCCCAGCATCCTACAAAGCGTGTTGCTCCTTCAGCGACTTCTGGCACGCTTACCAGAAGGTTTTACCAAACGACACTCACCAAAGTGTCGGCAAAGAAAGCGGCCAGACATCTCACGTGGAACGCTGGAACAACACCTTGCGCCAGAGACTGGCTCGCTTCGTGCGCAAAACTCTTTCTTTCTCCAAGTCCGACGTTTACCATGAAGCTGTACTCAAGTTGTATCTCCATTACTACAATACAGCGTGGTCCCCATCAGTTACCATGTAACCACTACCCGCTGTGGACATGTGGACAACTGAGAATGCGCCAGTTGCCCACATGTCCACAGCACTACGGCGACCATTTATGTCCACGACTCACGAAAGGAGAATGCACCTTACGCCAGGCCATTTTTCTGTCTTGACAAAGGGGTCCACCATAATGGTTCCTTCGACCTTGTCCACAGTTGTGTTCCAGTCCGGGAAACCGGGGGCATCTGTCAGCAAGGCCCATAGATCTTCGGAAGTGGATTTAATGCTGATGCTTGTACTGAATGAAGTCATTGTGAATCTCCTTTAATTCGATTCGGATGCTTGTCTAAAACTTGTATCTCAGGAGAGTTTATCCCCCAGAGATTCAATTCGTCCCTGGATAAACTCGCGTTCTACTTGGTTTTGGGTGAGTTCCAACGCAGCTTGGTAGGCGTCGCGCGCCAACCCATTTTTTTTCGTTCGGTGACGCATATCTGCAAGGGCCAGATGGAACGGCGCATAGTCTTGTAGTTCTTCCGCCAGCGGTTCAAGTAGAGTCAGGCCGTCTTCGGGGCTGAATGCCAGAGACACCGCTACAGCCTGATTGAGTTGTATGATACTTGAGTCGATGTGTTTGCGCAGTTCACTGTATAGAGTAGCAATCTGCGGCCAGTCCGTCTCTTCCGCTTTGTTGGCCTCGGCGTGTACTGCACTGATGGCAGCCTGGATTTGATAGGGTCCGGCTTGACGCATATGCAACGCTTTTTCGATCAGTGCCTGCCCTTCTTGAATGTCGCGCCGATCCCAGATTGAACGGTCTTGATGCTCGAGCAAAACTAACGCGCCATCGGGGTCTACTCGCGCCTGCCGCCGGGAGTGATGCAACAGCATTAGCGCGAGTAAGCCCAGCACTTCGGCATATTGCGCTGTGGGCACATCTGTCTTCGCCTGGCGACTCAGGAGTTCGAGCACCCGGGACAGCCGGATGGCCTCGTCGCACAACTCCTGCCGAATGAGCGCTTCACCTTTCGTGGCCGCATAACCTTCGGTGAAGATTAGATAGATCACTGTCAGCACCGAGTCTAGTCGCTCGGCCAGCAGATGAGCCGGGGGAACGTAATAAGGGATACCGGCATTCTTGATCTTGCGTTTGGCACGCACCAGCCGTTGTGCCATTGTCGGGACAGGAACGAGGAAGGCCGCTGCAATCTCTGTAGTTGTAAGGCCGCCCATCGTATGCAAAGTAAGTGCGATTTGCTGTTCGAGCGGTAGTGCGGGATGGCAGCAAGTGAAAATCAACTTCAAGCGTTCGTCAGGGATTTCACCGACCTCGCCAAAGTCCTCCGTGACTGCCAACTCCTTCGGCGTCCAGTCTTCGAGTTGTTCCGGGTCCACGACCTGCGGTTTGTTCCGCCGCAGCCGATCGATGGCCTTGCGCCGAGCCGTGGTTGTCAGCCAGGCACCGGGTTTCCGAGGTGCTCCGTTCTGTTCCCAATGCTCCATCGCAGAAACAAAGGCATCCTGCAGTGCTTCTTCCGCTAATTCGAAATCGCCCAGCCAGCCGATGAGCGTGGCGATGAGCTGGCCGTACTCCTGTCGATGAACACGCTCTAGGAATTCTGTCGTTGATTCTGGCAAAATGCACTCAATCGATGACGGGTCAAATCGGGCGGTCCGTGGATAGCAGCAACTGCACCGAAGGTGCTGTGTCTAAGGCCCCTAATTGTATTCCATCACGGGCCGGACTTCGATGGAACCAAAGCGTGCATCCGGGCACTTCGCCGCCCATTCGATTGCCTCATCGAGATTCTCACATTCAATGAGATAGAAGCCGCCGAGTTGTTCTTTCGTCTCGGCAAACGGACCATGGGTTGTGACTTTCTTGCCCTCCTGCACCCGTACGGTGGTGGCTGTTGCAGTGGGTTGCAAGGCCTCACCGGCTTTTCGGACGCCGCTGGTCTGTATCTCAGTGGTGTAAGCGGCATACTCGTCCATAAAAGCTTTCATCGCTTCGGCAGGCATGCTAGCCGCGGCATTCTCGTCACCGTAAACAAGTAGAACGTATTTCATAAATGTACTCCTTTCGTCTGAGGGATTGTGATGTCAAGTCCATACTATACCGACGCAGCAGAGAGCCCAAATTCGACAGGCGTGCCAATATTCGTTTCTTGTTGTAGGTGGGGGATTCTTAGGCGCTGCGCTTCAGGCTTCGTCGGCTGATTCAGTTTGTAGCACGTGGCGCGCGACTTTACGTCCCAGTTCTACTGCGAAGTTTGTGCCACGGTCCCAGGGGTATACCTGACTCATACTGGCAAGCCACAGGCCTTGCAGCGGTGTTTTCAAATCGGGGATGTTCTGCGAGTGGTTGATGAAGGGGATCGGCTGTGCATATTTGGTACGGGAGAGCCAGGTCTGCTTGATCCAACTCCGATCAAAACCAGGGTTAAAACGCGGCAGGACGCTGATAAAACGTTCCACAAGTTCTTCTTCGCTCAGGTCAAAATATTCATGGTCGGCATCCAGGTAATCGCCGCAATAGATAATCCGATCGCCGCCGAAGTGCTCTGCCGACACAAAATTGGTATGTTCCACCAACGCCAGGAAAGGATAGCCAACGCCCTTCGGAAGATTGAACCAATAATAATCTGTCAGCTGCCGGTCAAGCGCCAACACCATTACCACCGCCCCCATGCTGCGCAGGCTCTGCAGTTTCTCGCGATATGGCCCCGTGAGTTGCGGTGCGAGCTTCGTCAGCAGGCGTGGGGAGACTGTCGCGATGCAATGGTCAAAAGATTTCGGACCGGAGGGTGTCTTAAGTACGATCGTGTTGAGCGGCCCGCTCTCGATCTCACTCACCTGCTGTTGCAATAGAATTTCCACGTCACGCCGTTCCAGCTCGTTTGCAAATCTCTCTAGAAATGTCTGAAAACCTCCCCTGAATGTTCCCAGCCGGGAGGTGCGGGCCTTGATGCGCGCCCACATCCAGGCCATGGTCACTTCGCGGTAATAGCGTTCGCCGAACTTGCTCACCAACAATGGCTGTAGCAGCGTCTCGTACACCTGCGAACCCATCCAGCGGCGTAGCCAGGCGTCGGCAGTCTCTCCTTCGAGCCGCGTGCCGTCTGGGATAGCCTTCAATAAAGCAGCCACCGCGCCAAAGCGCAGTCGATTGAAAAAGCTGAAGCCCGGGAAGCGCAAGACAGCCAGAGGAGAATCGAGCGGATAGAACTTATCTTCGTGGAGCACGACCGTCTGCGGACGCGGAAAAAGTACGTCATCCCGCCAGCCGAGCTCATCGATCAGCCCGAGGATATGGCGGTCGGATTGGAACCAATGGTGGTAGAACTTCTCCAGCGTCCAGTCCCAGTGTGGTGCTTTAAAGCCGGCGGCCAATCCACCGACCTTTGGGCCGGCTTCAAAAACGGTGACGTCGTGGCCTGCATTGACAAGGTCATAGGCTGCGGATAGGCCCGCTGCACCGGCTCCGATGATAGCAATTTTCATGAGACGTGAAGGGTCAAAGCGCCGGACTTCTGTCTTCTTGCCAGTGGCGAACTTCCTGCCAGCTCAGACTCTCACGTCCAAAGTAATACAAGCCAAGTAGCGTTGGCGGCAACCAGAGCGCGGCGTGCAGTACGAGTGTGTAGGCTGCAGCGAGCGTGCCCTCCACACCAAAGGCTTCGAGCACAGCGATACCGGGTGCATCGAATGTCCCGATGTATCCGGGTGCAGATGGAATCGTCGTCGCTAGATTCACAATGCCGTTCATAAGCATAAGCGCAAAGAAGCTCACTGTGAAGCTGAAGGCTTGCATGACGAACCAGTACTTCACCGTCTCAAGCAGCCAGATAATAATAGATGTAAAGAAAACCATCAGCGCGTCGCGTGGTGAGCGTAATGCGCCCAGCCCCTCCAAGAAGCGCAACAGCAAGCCTTGGACTTTCGGACGCAGGCGGACGGGCAGGGTGTGTTCGATCAGCCATGCGAAGATGCGCGTTGCCGGATTCGGGAACATGGCCGTGAGCAGAAACACGAGCAGCACACCACCAAAGGCCGCCGTCCCCCAGATGGCAACCTGCTGAATGCTGCCCACAAAGCCAGATGCACCAGCCACACTCGTCAATGTCGGTAGGTTGAAGATCACGAAGCCGAGCATCACTACGCCATCGAAGATGCGCTCGACGATTATTGTTGCCAGTGAAGCGCTGATGGAAATGTCTTCTTTGCGCTTGAGAACATACGCCCGCAAAATTTCGCCGATGCGAGCAGGATATATATTGTTGCCCATGTAACCAATGGTGACGATGGGAAAGATTGTGCTTGTGGAAACCGACTTCAGCGGGCGCAGGAGATAATGCCAACGCCAGGCGCGCACCACCAGGCCAAGCATATAGGCGCCAACGCCGGGTAGAATCCACCAATAGTTGGCCGTTCGGACGGCGGACCACACATCTGTCAAGCGCAATCCACTGAGCGCTAACCAGAGGAATAAGGCGCTGATCAGAATACCGAGCAGGAGTTGCCAGCGTTTCATAGCGTATAAAAAGGCGGCGGGGTATGAGGCCCCGCCGCCAGCGCGCGCATTATACCTTAACGCAAACGGGCGCGGCCTCGTATTGAAGTCGCGCCCGTTTGCTATACAGTTGTCAGCGTCTAAAGGATGGCGGCCTCTTCAGCCGGTAACATATTTTCAAGTAGTGATTCGAGGGCCATCGTGTGACTACAGCGCGTGCGCAAGGCGAAAAATTCACAATCGCACTTCCACGTGCCACCTTCAAATAATACGGCGTGGTCGTTGTTCTCGCCGTGGAAATTTACCTTCAATTCGTCGAAAACGAAACGCTCGCGTTCCTCCGCATAGCGCTTCGCCTTCTCAATCTTGCCGATCATTCCATAATCCATTCGCATCTCCTCTCCCCCTTTGTACAACCTACCGGATAAAAAGAAAAACACGCGGGCTGCGCGTACGCCGCCAGCGTGTTGGGTTACTCTGATATATGTGGTTGTGCAGGCTTCTTCTGTCGGGTCTTCCCGCTCATTGGCGGTGCATCTCCCTCAAGAGATTAGAAGTTTAGAAAGAGTATATCCATTCTGAAGACGCGCGTCAATTGACGATTGTCCTATTGTTAGCCCAAAGTAGTAATGTCCCCTTTTGCGGTCACGCTCTACGGCACGACCGGGGAGAGGGCAGAAGATGGACAAACTACTAACGATGAGCAAGAAAGAACTCACGCGACTGGAAGTCATGCAAAGGCTCGCAGAGAAACGCCTGAAACAACGTGAGGCGGCAGAGCAACTGGGGGTCAGCGTGCGCCACTTGAAGCGGCTCTTACGCACCTACCGACAGGCCGGAGCAGCCGGACTGGTCTCAAAGCGTCGCGGGCGGACGAGTAACAACCATCTGGGTGTCAAAGTTCGCAAGCAGGCGGTGCAGTTCATCCGCAAGCGTTACGCCGATTTCGGGCCGACGCTTGCCCACGAGAAACTGACGGAAATACATGGTCTGCAATTATCGGTCGAGAGCGTGCGCCAACTGATGGTTGCTGCTGAACTCTGGAAACCACGCCGCGCTAAACGTGCGCGTGTGCACCAGATGCGTACTCGCCGTGCCTGTTTCGGCGAATTAGTCCAAATTGATGGCTCACCCTTTGACTGGTTCGAAGGCCGCGCCCCGGCTTGCTCGCTACTGGTCTTCATCGATGATGCTACTGGGCGCTTGCTTGAACTGTACTTCACGCCCCAGGAGAGCTTCTTTAGCTACTGCGCCGCCCTGCGCCGCTATTTCGCCCGGCACAGCAAGCCGTTGGCGTTCTATAGCGATAAGCATGGCATCTTTCACGTCAACGCGAAAAACGCCGTCTCCGGCACCGGACTGACCCAGTTTGGCCGCGCGTTGCAGGAGTTGGACATCCAGAGCATCTGTGCCAACACCCCGCAGGCCAAGGGGCGTGTTGAGCGCGCCAATCAGACCCTGCAGGACCGCCTGGTCAAAGAAATGCGCCTGCAAAGCGTCTCCGGCCTTGAAGCCGGCAACGCCTTCACCCCCCAGTTCATGGACGATTTCAACCAGCGCTTCGCCGTCGTCCCCGCTGACCCGCGCGACGCCCATCGCCCACTGCTGCCCACCGACGTTCTGGATCGTATCTTCACCCGCCAGGATACGCGCACACTCTCCAAGAACCTCACCCTACAGTACAACAAGGTCGTCTACCAGATCCAGACTGCGCGTCCCGGTTATGCCCTGCGCAACGCCCGCGTCACTGTTTATGAGCAAGCCGACGGCGAGATCGCCATCCGCTACACCGTCCCGCCGACGGCGCGGGCAAAGGCCGGCTACTGGAGCATACAGTTTTCAACCGGCAACAGCGCCAGGCCGAGGTCGCTTCCAGCAAGTCGCTCGATCGGAAGCTCCGCAAACCTACACGCCCGGCTGCCGATCATCCCTGGCGCACTTATGGCCAGCGCCTGAACGGCGAGCCGGTGGCACCGAATGCCCAACGAAGTTAGCCCAAATAAGGGGCTATGGAAAAGTGGGCAAGCACACCCACCTTGCCCACTTTTCCACAGCCCTACGACGATGATGGTTCATCTCTCCTCCCCAAAAGGGGACATCTCTACTTTGGAGAAAAGGGGACATTTCTACTTTGGCTTGACATTGACGATTGTCCTATGGCGTGGTTAGGGGAATCATACCAATTATCCAAGACGTACGAGATTTCCGAAACCTTGGAAGTCTCACCTATGGCCGACGTAACATAATCAGGGTTTCGTAGTAATCGTCAAGCGAGCGCGGCCGCGCATTGCGATTGGATTTGTTCAACATAATGTCGTGAAGCGCTTCGACCTCGAAGCCAGCTCGTGATGCTTCGTCAGCCAAAATCTCGGCCGCGGGCACTACATGCAGCGCCTCCCTAGTCGAGAACTGATAGAACGTGCTCTGCTTCCCGCTCACCACCACAGCGAGGGCGCCTGGCCTGAGCACGCGCTGCATTTCTGAAAAAGTCTGGCGCAGGTCCAAAAAATAGCGCGCTGTGGGTGCAGCTTTGATGTGGCGTAATTCATCCCCCTGCAACCATTCCACAGTCTTCTGTTCTGTGGGCGTTAAGGCTTCACGGGATGAACCGTTGTCATCCATCGAACCAATGGAGTCGTCGACAAGATTATCAACGTCCGTCACGCTGCGCATTCCGAGTGCGATGAGAGAGGGCGCGCGCCCCTTGGCATAACTCTCTCTTCCGCTGGAAGCGGGTAAATAAGGCGGAGAGGTAAGCAGCAGATCGAAGGGGCCCGACTCCGGGGCAAGATCGCGCGTATCTGCTTTGATGATTTCGGATTTTGCCAAGTCGAGTCGCAAGGTGCGCTGCAGCCAATGGGCGGCAGCTATCACCTTCACATAGCGTGCGGATGAGCGCAAAAAGAGTGTTGCGATGGGGGCTTTGGCGAAGGTCAGTGAAAAGCGCCCGACGCCTGTGCCAAGGAAACGCATTCGTATTTTACGCGCGATGGCATCCGACATGAGTACGCGTAGCAACCCTTGTACTTCCGGTGCGCTCTTTGAAACAACCGCTTGTACAGCGCTGATTTCTCGACAGAGTTCATCGGCAAGCGAGGGGGTCAATTTGCGATTTTTTAGCAGCCAACTTGGGAAAGCCATGCTGGCTGCGTTCGGAGTGAGCGCAGGCTCGAAAAGCGAACCCTGACCGGAAAGGAATCCTTCCAATGCCTGCGCTGCCCTGTCATGTTCAGTAGCCAGCAACTCGCTATCGAATGATAGCGTCTGCAATTTTGTGCGGGCGATAAAGACGGAAAGCGGATCGATATCCAGGCCCGTGCTTGGCAAACCGAGCGCAGCTGCTTCCAGCAACGCCGTACCGCTGCCGGCAAAATTGTCCACGACGTGCAACGATTGGTACTCACCGCCCAGCCTTTGCACCATCAGATTAAGCATCCCTCGCGCAAGACGGGGAAAGAATTTGGCTTTGTAATAATGGACGTCGTGCGAAAAGTGGGCTGTGGTGGAATGTGCTGCCAGGGCACTCTCTGCGAGACGAGCCGCGCGCCGATCTGTTGTGCGGCCGAGCAGTACATCCAGCACGCGTTGTAGGTTCTGTTCAGTCGCTTGCGCTGAAGCAGATTGCCGTACTACCACATCAGAGAGTTCAATCAAGGCGTAGTGCGGGACGGCCTCAATGAGAAGATGGTCTTCGTCGTTTTTTACCGCGATGACTTGGCCAAGCTCGTTCTCGATAGACGCCAGTAACGCGCGTGCGGGTTCGCTCCGTGCGGTGCTGCAATAGATGCGTTGGACGAAGGAAAGACAGAGAATAAGTTCAGGCAGTGCTGCAAGGGTAGCGCGGGCAGAAAACCCCTGAACGCCCTCTACGCGCACATGCGAATTCGGTGAACCGAGACTGTCGGGAAATGTATGTGCGACGAAGTTAGGCGCTGCGCTGGCCAGATCGGTAACGGCTTCAACACCCTGGTGCAGGAACGCTTCCAATTCCATGCGTGCAAGTTGCAGGTCGCCTTCCAGCGCGATATTACACCGCAACTTGAAAAGGAAACGTGCCGGTTGTTGGGTCATTCGTCGGGTGCTTGCCAGTCACCCTGGTATGCTGTCACGCGCGCCCGGAATTCCTCCGGTACTGCAATCGCCTTTTGCTGATCGTAATCGTAGGAGACTTGAATGGTTTTGCCGGTCAGGATCAATCGATCGGGGGCATCAATGCGATAAAGCAGGTCGAAGCTCTTATTGCCAAAGCGGCTAACGCCCACGCCGATGGTGAGCAGTTCATGCTGGAAGGCGGGTGAATGATATGTGCAACAGGCTTCAGCAACAACCATCGAACTCCTCAATTTGGCATCGCTGAGTTTCAATTTGTCGACAATATATTTGATGCGCACAGTCTCCATGTAGATAAAGTAGGTTGCGTTATTCACATGCCCCATCGCATCGAGGTCGTGGAAGATGACCTCGTGCTGATTGTGGAACGGATATTCGGAAGCGTAGATTGTCATGGCCACGGATTGCGTGGACGATTTAATTTGTTCTTAATATACCCGTGATTATTGATCAACCCAGACGATTGGACACAGGCACAGCGGACCAACCTGATTGACCGTGCGCATGCCTGCGAGGGCATACTCAAAGGCAGCTGCGGGCTGCGCAACTGGCGGGATAGCTTGTTTCCCGGGGGTAAAAAGACGCACGCTTGCGCGCGGGTGCAGCCCGGCCAGTTCGCGCGCCTTTGCCAGGGCACGGTCCAATCCACCGAGTTCATCCACCAAGCCGTTCTCAAGTGCCTGTCTGCCGGTCCAGACTCGTCCACCGGCGATAGCTTCCAATGCTTCGCGTTCCAATTCGCGGCTTGTGGATACGCGGTCGAGAAATACATCGTACGTACTCTCAATGTTGTTCCGGATGAGCTTTTGTTCTTCTTCGCCGAATGTACTCTCAGATTCGTATATGCCGATGTTCTTCCCACGACTGATGGTTTCGCGGTTGAGAAGTAAGCGGTCGAGTAGCCCAGCGTTGACGAGCTTGCCCATAATCACACCGATAGAACCAGTAACTGTGCCGGGTTGCGCGAAGATGTGTTGGCCGGGTGTAGCCACGTAGTAACCGCCAGAGGCCGCCACCGGCCCCATGACCACGACAAGCGGTTTCTTGGCAGCGATCTTTAAAAGTGTGGCAGCCATCGCTTCTGAGGAAGTAGCGGAGCCACCACGCGAGTCGATATATAGCACCACGGCTGCCGCACGTTTGTCAGCGAGTACTTTGCGCGCGGCCTGCACAACACTTTCGTCGCCGGCACGTGGATCGAAAATCAGTGGCAATGGGATTGGTGGCTTGATGGGTGGGCGGGCACTCTTCCCATCCACGATCAGCCCCTCGACTGTGAGCAAGGCCACATAACGCCCGGGGCGCTTGAGCGGACGGCGCACCAACTTCCCGGCGGCCTGCTCCCACATCACCAGTTGTGCAGGTTTGTCACCCTGCTGCAGGTGCGTGGGCAGGTCATCCTCGTGGACGAGCTTATCCACAACACCAAGATCTATTGCCTTTAAATCCGTGGCGGGAGTCTGATCGACAATCGCCTGGGCAGTTTCTCCGTCGATATGGCGTCCCTGCGCAATGGCGGATACGAACTCATCGAAAACAGAATCAATAAGCCAGTTCGACATCTCACGCACTTCATCGGACATATCACTGCGGATGAACATATCACTGGCAGACTTATACGGCGTGATGGGGACAAAGTCGCCTTGGATGCCGACTTTTTCAAGCGCGTCCGCCAGATACAAGTAACGCCAACTCATCCCAAATGGGTGTACATAGCCGCTCGGCATGAGCAGAATCTCGTCCGCGGCGCAAGCGAGGTAATAGCGGTCGGTGTCCAGATTGGTAGACCAGGTGACGACATGTTTGCCCGTGGCGCGCAGCTCGCCGATCAGGTCACGAATGGTTTCGAGCTTTGCCGAGGGCATGCTCAATTGCCGCAATTGCAGCACAACGCCGCGTACGCGCGCATCAGCTGCCACTGTGCGGAATTGTGCTGTCAATTCGAGCAGGCTTGTGCGCGTTGGGCTAAAGCGCCGCTGTATAAAATTGCCCTTCGGCTGAGGATATTCCGGATAATCCCCTTCAAGTGCGAATACTACATAGTCCGGCGCTTTGCCGAGGCGCCGCAACATATTACCGAGCATCCAGAAAAAATATCGAAGAGCGTAGATTGGATATGCAAGCATAGATTACACCGCGCTAATAAGCGCTTCCATCATTCCTTTCACAAAATCAATTTCGTCCTGATTCACCAAATGCCCCATGTTGGGGTACAGCCGTATCGTCACAGCAGCCTCCATACCCTCGAAAACAGCAGCGCTCTCTTCGACACGCTCCTTGGGAATGTGGGGGTCCACATCACTACAGCCAAGAAAAACCGGAGTCTCATTGAATGTCCCCGTGGGGATTCGCCCGGGCCGATCAGGCCGCCGCTAAGGCCGGCCACTCCACCAAAACGCCGCGGGTTGCGTGCAGCGAATTCCAGCGAGAGACAGGCGCCCTGTGAGAACCCGCCCAGCATTGTCCGTTCGTTTGGAATCCCAGCAGCTTCGACTTGCGCCAGGATCGCTGCTATTGCAGCAAGTCCGGAGCTGATGCCGGGCTCGTTGCTCGCAATGGGAGCGAAAAAACTGTTGGGATACCAGGTATTGCCGGCTGCCTGCGGAGCCAGATAGGCAATTCCGGGCACTGCCAATTCGTCTGCCAGGGTGAGGATGTCCTCGGCGGTGGCGCCCCGTCCATGCAGCAGGATCATTGCAGCTTGTGCGCTTTCCAAAGGCGCGCCAGCAGTGCGTACAGGTTGTCCCTGGTGTGGTTGGTCTGCGTGCACGCGCTAGGCCTGTTTGTACGCTACGAGTACGCCATCCCGGATGGGAAGAATACTGGCGATCCAGTTCGGGTCGGAGGTGACTTGGCGGGTAAACTCCCTGATGCCCTGTGTGCTCTCTTCGTTATTAGAATCGTCGAAGACGCGCCCGCTCCAGATCAGGTTGTCAGTGATGAGCACCCCACCGGGACGCAGCTTCTCGGTAATGACGGGTAAAGCTTCTGGATAGTCTTCCTTCTCGATGTCATTAAAGATCAAGTCGAAAGGACCTTCGGTCTCACGCAGTGTCTGTACGGCTTCACCTACGCGGTACCTCACCAGTTCGTCATAGCCGAGTACGTTGAGATGGCCACGCGCTTTCTGAGATAGCTCTTCGTCCCAGACAACGTGAAAGACTTCGCCGCCGCCATTTTCCTGGATAGCCCGCGCGAACCAGGCGGTGGAGTAGCCATAGCCCGAGCCGAGTTCAAAGATTCGCTTTGCACCAGTCAGGCGCGTCAGTTGGTAGCACAATTGCCCGGCAGCCGGACCAATGATGGGAAAGCCGTGCTCTGCGGCATAGGCTTCCATAGCGAGTAATTCTGCATGCCGTTCGGGTACCAGCCCATCCAGATATGCGCTTAATTTTTTTGTATCCATATCTTCTCCGGCAACGCCTCAGTCAATTTGTGAGAAATTCTGAGCGTTGCCCATGTGTGGCCAAACGTATTCCTGGATATTGCTCATGATTTGCTTGACATGATTTTGGTCGTGATGAATCCATTCAAAAAGCAGATCGGATATCGTCAACGTGCCAACAGCGGGAGGCATCCCGCTGCGTGAGAGTTGTTCGGGCTGCAACGCCAAAATGGCACTGACACCGTCAGCTCGCAATGCGGCGAATTCGTTGAGAAGATCGCTTGCGGCGCGATTACAGTCGTCGCGCTCGGCGGCCACCTGTGGCGGATCCCAGGCGATGCATTGCGGATTGTCCTCATCGAGGAATTGACGCACCCGTCCGGCGAATCCGCGTCGATCGGCCTCGATGATGTGCCCGAGCACTTCTTTGGCGCACCACTCTCCCGGCGCAGGATGCCAGCCAAGCGCATTTTCGTCGAGGGCGTCAAACTCCGCGTGCAGAATTTCCGGCAGCGCGGCGAGTAGCGCTGCGATCTGTTTGGTGTCAGGCTGAGCTGGCATTGTTGTTCTCCGTTTCCCATTCATGTCGCAAGATGCCCATGAGGATCGTGTCATTATAACTTCCGTTGTGATAACGATCCTCGCGCAGGCGGCCCTCTTCGATGAAGCCAACACGCAGATACACCTTGAGCGCGCGCGGATTGTTATCGAAGACACGCAAGTATACGCGGTGTAGGTTGATGGTCTGAAATGCGTGCCGGAGTAACGTGTGCATCACATCTGTGCCGTGGCCTTTGTCCCAGTATTGTTTATCGCCGATGACGATACCAAGTTCGGCGTTGCGATTGCGCATGTCTGGCTGGTGTAGGCCACAACTGCCAATATGTATCCAATCATCAGCAGTCCGGAGATCAATAGAGAGTGGGTGCCCGATAGGATCCCTGGCGAGCATGTCTTCGTACCATTTTTCCTCCTGCGCCATGCTCATCGGCAAGAAAACTATTAAGCCTTCGCGTATATCGGGGTCGTTAAACCATTCGACAAAGCGCGAAAGGTCGTCACGCTCAATGGCTCGCAAGCGGATGTTGTCGCCGTAGATCATTTCTGCTCCCTGCGAAGTTTACCTGTTCGTGCTGAGAAATAAACAGCGCCCGGGCGGATCGTCGCTGCCGGGCGCTGCGGATTGCGGACTTGTACTTCGTTCAGAACGTCAGGTATTGCGCGGCTGACATGCCGATCATGGCAAGGATCCTCGTCACGACAACCCAGGTACCACCTTTGCCGATGGTCGCGCCGATTGCCTGCAGCTGGCCAACTTGCTCGGGGGCTGGTGGGCCGCCGCCGGCTTCAATCTCGTCGAGCAGTTTCTTCATCTGGCTGGTCGGGCGACCGATCATTGCCACAGCGATAACAAACGCCACAATGCCAAACAGGCCGCCGATTGTAATGCCCAGACCATAGTTCGGCTGCGCTTGCAAACGGGGGTAAATGAGCACGTACATGATCAGCCCGGAGAGTAAAGTCAATCCGGAGGCTGCCCCAATGACGGCGGCGAACCTTGTGCAGCGCACAAGGTTCGCCATGAATTTCTGGCCGTCCGGGCCGAGCGCCTGTGCTGTGGGTGCCACGAAACGCACCTGCATTATGCCGACGCCCATCCAGAATACGCCGCCGATGATGTGAATAATTCGCAAAATGATCATTAAGATAGCCATGGATCGTCCCCTCCAAAAATTAATCGTGGGCTGCAAGTGTATTCCATTGCCGGTGATTGGCAAGCGTCGCTCAGGCTGTCTCGTCGTGCAACGTGTCGAGATACGCCAGCAGCAGTGCGACGACATTGTCCATTGAGGCGACGTGTGCGATCTCGTGACCGTGGGAGTTGTCGCGCGCGAAACCGAAACAGACCGTCCGTCCGGCGAGGCCAAACTGTTTGACACGCCCTGCATCGGAGGCCGATCCGGAATAAAGAACGGGTTGTGCGCCAAAGCCGAGTTTAGCTGCCAGTTGTAGTAACCGATCGCAATCGGCTTTGTTGTTATAGGTTGCCTCTCGATACCAGACCACCGGGCGGGCATCCACTTGCAATGGAGAATCGTGCACAACAGGGGAAGTGTCCAACGCGATGAATATCTCCGGTGCGAGCAGCTGTGCCGCGCGAACAGCCCCGAGCATACCGACCTCCTCGCCATGCGTGGCAACGAAGTAAAGATCGAGCGCCGGTTGGTCTGCGCGCTGCGTAATCGTCCGTAATGCGCTGACGAGTGCAACGAGCCCCATGCGATCGTCCAATGCGTAGGAGGAGATGAAGTCGCCCAGGCGCTGCAACTGTTTGCGTTCGCGTGCGACCACAGCGCGGCTGCCCACGTGAACCCCGCGCGCGGCCAGGTCATCGGCTGCAAGACCGGTGAACACCGTGACCTGCTTCCAGGTCAGGGCTTTATCGCGCTTGAGTTCGTGTACGGGTCCTTCCAATGTGTGCACGGATCCGACAGAGAGTATCCCGCGCACGAGCGAGCCATCGTCGGCGATGAGGTCAATCGGCCCCTCACCGTACTTCCACGGCCAGGAACCGCCACAGTTCTCGATCTTGAGCCGTCCGTCCGGGAGTACCTTGCGTACGATCATCCCGATTTCGTCCTTGTGCGCGGCGATCAGCAGCTTTGGGCCTGTTCCAGGGACATGCGCGATCAGGTTGGTGGCATCGTCTTGCCAGACTTTAGCGCCGGTCGCTTCGAATTCGCGCCGCAATACCACCTCGATCTCTCGCTCTTCGCCTGGCGGCGAATGGCACGCGATTAGCTCTGCGAGCAATGCAAGTTGTTCGTTTCTGTCCATGGCTGTATTGGTTCTGACTATTTTTGTGGTTAGTTCGGGGTTACGATATCGGCCACGCGCCACATATACCAACTCGCGACGGTGCGGTAAGGTCGCCACGGCTCGGCCAACCCGAACATCTCATCTGCTTCCGGCAAGGCTTCCAACCGAAAGAATTGCTGAAACCCCTTACGGATGCCCAAATCCCCGACCGGAAGTACGTCAGGCCGACCAAGCCCGAACATGAGAAACATATCTGCACTCCACTGGCCGATGCCCTTCACTTGCATCAGCACGTCGGCGACTTCTTCATTATTCAAGTGGGCGAGTTGCCTTGAGCGGATGGTGCCGTCTTCAAATTTCAGCGCCAGGTCGTGCAAGTAACGCGCCTTCTGGTTCGAGAGCCCAACGCCGCGTAGAGTTTCATGTGGGACGTCCAGCACATCGGTGGGTTTTGGAAAACGTCCGTTTGAGAAAAGTGTGACAAAGCGAGCATAGATGGTGCCGGCGGCCTTGCCGCTGAGTTGCTGATAGATGATGGCCGTGGCGAGGGAACGAAAGTAGTTGCGGGATTTGCTGATATCCGCTGGGCCGTGTTGATCGATGAGCATGGCGAAGCGCTGGTCAACGCGGCGCAGGTGGCGGAGAGCTTTTTTGATATCAAGCATAAGGAGAATTCTTTATTCGTTAGCGTATCTAAGGATTGATTAGCGTAGCCATACCAATGCCGAGCGATGGACCGCGCGATTCGCTGTTGTCGAGCCCGCCCAAGTTCATGTACATGATCTGCTCGTCTGGGTTCCCGCTCGGGAGGAAAATAAAATGATCTCCCAGGCCGCTCTCGGCGGCGGCGTTCACGGGATCGCCATTTGGCCAAAGGAAGTGTACATCACGAGCGTAAACGTCCGGCTCCCAATCTTCAAACTCGATAAACGCGCCCTCACCTGTTTGCGAACCGTCGGCGTAAATCAGGCGGAGCGGTTTTTCATCCCTTCCGGCGGTCGTGTCCTCGTAGTAGAGCTTGTAGCGTGACGCGCCCAGGTGAACGCCCACCGGGCCGTGCCCGTTCGTGGCGAGTGGCCGCGCGCAGCCGCTTGCATCCTTATCGACTATCCAGCGTCCGCCGTCCCACACAGCGTAGAACTGACCGTCCATCGTTTGGCCGTACAGGTCTGCTCCGGTTATCACCATGAAAGTGCCCGCCGCGCCGTCCCATGCCCACTCGTTGAGCACGGGATACCCGATTTTGAACTGGCGTGCGTGCGTCAGACCACTATCGCCGAGTAGCTCGTCGCCTTCTACACCGATGATGACAGTTGGGTCGCAATCGCCGCCTGAGACAAAATCGCTCTCTCCACAAATAGTCGTGCCCACATCAGGATTGAAATCTTGCCCCGCGTATCCGTCCTGACTGTCAAGGAAATAGATGCGTGTTATCGGGTTTCCCACGTTTGGCAAGGTAGCGCCAGCCTCCAGAGTTGCGGCGCCTAGTGGGGTTTCTGCGACAGCTGCCTCAAAATAGAAGCGGATCGTTTCCTGCCATGCGAGCGGTACAGCCTGAAACGTCGTCAGGCGCAATGCGCCCTGCGGACAGCCGCTGCTGTTCCGCACTGGATCGCAGCGCTGGATGCCGTTTTCGGTGAGGGTGAAAGAAGTAAGAGATTCCGCGTTTGCGTTCGTCGCTTGGTTGTACCCGCTCCGAACGCCCGGCCCCAGGGGCTGTTGGCTTGCGAGTTGTAGTAGATGTGAAATACACCGGCGAGATCTGTGCCGGCTGCTTCGCCGTAGCGAAAGACATAAGGTGCCGTGGTTCCGTCCGGGACGATTTGCAACGCCGTCTCGTAGGAATTTCCTTCACCCTGGATTTGCCACGTTTCCTCGGCCGTCGTTGCGCTCGCGGATGAATCGCCTTCTAAGAATGCATTGCAACTCGTGTCCAGGCAGGCGCGAATGATAGCGGCATATTGCGTGCCCGATTTAACTTCGGTCAGAATTTCGCTGCTGGCGGATGCATCTATGGAAAAGACAACGTCCGTGAATGTAACATTGTCGTTCGCTGTAATTTCGTAGTGATCGACAGGCTGTGGTGCGTGAATCCAAGTTGTCGCGAGCCGAGAAGATGAATGGTAAGTGTTCTCTCCCACGCGCGTTGGGTCGGAGGATTCGACTCGCAAGGCCGCCGCCCACGTCGTGTCTGTCTGAGTGTCCGATTGGGACGCATGCTCAGTCGGCTGCGTCGCCTCCACTGTCTGGGGCGAGGACGTTCGAGTCGGTAATGGAGCGCTGCTGAGTGTAGGTGTTAATTGTCCCGTGCCCGGCCCGCAAGCCAGCGCGGCTATGAGAATGGCCGTCAGGGATAAAAGGGATTTCTTAGGCATTTGTCTACAATAGCATGTCATCGATCTTGATGCTATGAAACATAGGCTAAATTCTTTGCTAATCGAAGCCTTAACCGTTCCCATCCAAAATGTATGCAGCAGGAATGCAAATTCCCGACATGATTGTATACTCTTGAAACATTTAAGATTAACGCCCCCAACGCTATAAGTATGAATTCTGAACTTGTTACCAGCCTGATTCAGGCAATTGTTTTAGGTTTTGCAGCTGCGGCCATACTCTGGTTGCTGCGCAATTTCAGTTTTGCGCGCCGAATCCGCTTTTCCGTACTTGGCGCTGCGCTCATTGTGGGTGTGCTCGGTGTGCTGCGGGCGTTCGGATTGCAAGCAGATCAGACTCTTTTGCAGGTGGTCGTCACAATCGGCATCATGTTAGCGGCTAATGCCAGTTTACAACTCTTTGATCTAATCGTTTGGGATTATCTATTCCTGCGACGACGACGCGTGGTCGTCCCCCGGCTGCTGGTCGATATGTTCAACCTGGCAGTGTTGGTAGCGGTGGCGTTGGGTATTCTCAGCGGAGTATTCGGTGTCAACCTGAGCGCGCTCCTGGTGACCTCCACGGTCGTTTCGGCTGTGATCGGCCTCTCATTGCAGGATACCCTGGGCAATATCGTCTCGGGGTTAGCTTTGCAGATCGATCGGCCCTTTGATGTAGGCGACTGGGTGCTGATCAATGGAGAAATTGGCGAGGTAATGCAGATGAGTTGGCGCACCCTCACCCTGCGCAACCACGACCAGCACATGCTAACGCTGGCAAATTCCATCGCAGCCCGTCAGGACATTGTTAATTATTCCCGGCCAACTTCATTGCAGCGTATGCACGCCACTATTGGGCTGCGCTATGAATATCCACCGGGGGAGGTTAAGCGCATTTTGGAGAAAGCTGCCGCTGCCGCCGAAGGCGTAGCTGCCGATCCGCCCCCCGATGTGCTCGTAAAAGAGTATGGTGATTCGTCCGTAAACTACGATGTGCGCTACTGGATTACGGATTTCAGTCAGATGCCTGAAATTGGCGATGCTGTCATGACGCGCCTGTGGTATGCCGTCAACCGCGCCGGGTGGTCCGTCCCCTTCCCAATCCGGGATGTTAACTTGCGCACGCTACCGGAAGACCACGAGCAACAGAAGCTACAGCAGCAGCGTCGCGAAATCTTTGCCCAACTCAGGCCGCTGGACGTATTTGCCCCCCTTGACGACGCCGAGATTGACCAGCTCGCCAGAGTGGCCGATCTGAAACGCTACACGGCGGGCGAAACATTGGTAGAACAGGGCGATCAAGGCGATTCGTTATTCGTCATTAAATCTGGTCATGTGCGCGTGGATGTGCGCGGCGACAATGGCATCGTCACTACTGTCGCCGAGCGTGGTGCGAACGAGTTTTTCGGCGAGATGAGCCTGCTGACGGGGGAGCGTCGCTCTGCCTCAGTCGTAGCTCAGGTAGAGTGCCAGGTCATTGTTGTGGGTAAAGCCGCTTTTGGGGAGATTCTGCGGGCTGATGTGAGCAAATTGGAGGCGCTGTCTGTTACATTGGATGGACGTCAACGCGCAACAGCAGCCCGTGTTGCGGAAGCAGAGAAAACTTTGCTGCCCGATGAAGAGCCGGCAGAAACGAAAATGCTGAAGCGCATCCGTAATTTTTTCGCGATCAAATAGTGTAGGTGCTCTGCGCTGAGGTGCCTGGCACTTTGTAACCCGCGCCCGAATTGATAAAATAGCCGGAGGGAACCCGACTAAGGAGATAGAAAATGGCAAGAAGCAAGGTCAAGGGGAAAGGGACACTGGAAGATCCGTGGGTTTTGAAGACGCCTCCCGGAAAATCTGAATATCTGATGTACAAAGATGAATCTTCAGATCCGCCCTCCCTGATGTGCGTTGTCGGCAAGACCAAGCTCAACTATCAATTACGCTGTCTGGATGATCTGCACGCAATGCTCAAAGAACATGGAGACTGGATGCCGCTCGGCAGCACTGATGAGCAAAAACCGCCCAAGGAAGGCACGGTGGAGGCCTGGGGTCGTTCTGCGGACAATCCAGTGGGTGGTTGGTTTGGGCTGAAGAAAGGGTTCCGAGGCCGCTTTGCCAATTACGTTCCCCCATTAATGGAAGCCCTGGGGATGGTGGAGCTTGAGCACAACGCCAGGAACAATCGCATGCGGGCTATATAAGTTCCGCTGTCAATTCTGGGCGAGGTTGCCATAAACGTCCGTGCGGCGGTCAGAGAAAACGGGAATTTTCTTGCGCACGCGGGCAACCTCGTCCAGGTCGAGTTCGGCTGTCAGGAGCTCCGGCTCCGTTCCACCCTCTATAAGTAAGTTGCCCCAAGGGTCAACGAGCGCCGAATGACCACCGAAAATGTCCCCTTTCAACTCACCCACGCTGTTGACGGCAGCTATAAACATCTGGTTTTCAATCGCGCGGGCCTTCAATAACGTTCGCCAGTGGTCCCGGCGTATATCTGGCCATTCAGCCGGGAGCAGGGCGATTACGGCCCCGTCCAGTGCATACAGCCGAAACAGTTCTGCAAAACGCAGATCGTAGCAAATTGCCAGCCCGGTTTGTCCCCAGGGCGCCTCGACCAGAGCAGTCTCGTCTCCGGCTGTCAGCCATTGCTCCTCCTGCATCAGACGGAACAGGTGCAATTTACGATAGAGGCCCAGCAATTCCCCGGCTGCCCCATAAAGTGCAAAGGTGTTGTAGACCTTTCCATCGAGTCGTTCCAGAATCGAACCGCCCACAGCTAAACGAAACTCAGCCGCCAGGTCGGCCATATCTGCAAAGGTACCGGCTCCCAAAGAAGTCGCCAGCTCATCCAAATGTTCCCAATCACAACCGGTGCTCCAGAGTTCGGGGAATAGAATCAGGCCGGACCCGCGCCGGTAGGCTTCAGCGGTCCACGTTCGGACTTGCTCCAGATTTGTCTGCGGGTCTCCGAGCGCGATATCCATTTGTCCGAGCGAGATAGTGAGATTTCGCATATTGGCTCTCTTTTGTGAGGAGATAAGAAGGAATAGCTTTCACTCCCCCTCTCTCGAGTTTACCTTCTTACCAAGTATAATCCCGCAGCAATGCAAGCGCGAAGCTCTTTCCCACTCATTGCAGTCTTGGCTCTAGTTGCAGCGTTGCTCGGATTCGGGATCGTTTTCTGGATAAACGCTCCACGCGTGACATCTTTCAGCCCGTCTCCGAATGCAGCGCGGGTTTCTTCACTCGCCCCGGTTGAGATCACCTTTAGTCAGCCGATGGACTCGGAAATAACAGCAACTGACCTATCGATAGAACCGCCCCACCCCGGTCGGGTGGAATGGCCGGATGCGCGCACGCTGCGATTCGTGCCCGTCGGAGAGTGGCCGGTGGATACGCCTATTTCAGTGACATTGACAGCGGGCGCGCGCAGTAGCAGGGGATTGCCCCTTCTGCGCGCGCCATCCTGGCAATTTAAGGTGGGTGCCCCGCGAGTGGCCTATCTGCAATTGGAGCCTGAGAGCGGCATTTCCAATATATGGTCGTTGTTGTTGGATGGATCTGATGCCCGCAAACTCACAGATCAGCTGCTGGGCGTAAATGAGTTTGATGTCACAACGGACGGAACACGGATCGCTTTTTCCGCAATCCGTGAGGATGGCGGGTCGGATTTGATGGAAATTGATGTCGAAAGTTTAGAGATACGCGCGCTACTCGCCTGCGCAGGTGAGAGTTGTCGGAGTCCCACCTATTCGCCGGATGGGGGTTGGCTGGCCTTCGAGCGCCGCATTAATGATGATGAGTTGGCCAGCACAACCGTGATGTTGCTGAACTTGGACACCAACGAGCAGACGCCACTACCGGTTTCTAGCAATGAAGTTACACACACGCCAACCTGGGTTCCAAACGGCATGATTTCTTTTGTCAACGAAACCTTGCGCGCAGTTGGCTGGTACGACTCGGAAAGTGGCCTGCTTGATTATGCGCCGGATTTTGCGGCGGAAATGGGAGCGTGGTCCCCGGATGGCTTGTGGTTGGTCTTGTCCGAAATTCTGCTGCAAGAGCACACTCATGCTGAGGTGGTTGCAACAGAAACACCGGCTGGGACTGTGTCTCCTGCAACAGAAACAACCCCATCACCGACCGTCGAAAGCGCCGTTTCAGAGCAGGATGTTTTTTTCACTCATCTGTTACGGCTGAATATTGCGAACCGAGCATTGGTGGAACTTACCGATATACAACTCGTGGAAGACACAGCGCCTGTGTTCTCGCCTTCGGGACGGCAGCTCGCCTTCGGTCGCAAATTTGTAGATGCAGCGAACTGGACGCCCGGACGGCAGCTCTGGCTCATGCAATCCGATGGTAGCGCCCCCCGGCAACTCACAGATGAAGGTCTCTATAATCACGCTGCATTTGTTTGGAGCCCAGACGAGCAAACGCTGGTCTACATGCGCTTCAATGTAGCTGATTTCAACGCGCCGCCGGAAATCTGGGCGATTGATGCAAACGGTGAGAACGCCCGCCGTCTTGCAGATGGGGGTGCACTACCGCACTGGCTTCCCTGAAGCTAGAACACGCCTCGCAGCCCAATCACCAGCGCAATGACAACTACGGCAACAACCAAAAGCACCGGCCACAGATTCGACATGAGTGTGGATTCTGTGCCTTTCTTTTTGGTTTTCTTTGATTTCTTGCTCATCTTCGTCCTCTTGATTTGAGTAGATTGCTATAATTCATTTGATGCAGAATCAGTGCGAAGTTCATCTAGTTGGCCTGTTGCCGTATGAGGCAGCGCGCCAATTGCAAGAGACTCTTGCAACCGAAAGAGCAGCGCGAACCCGACCAGACACCCTGCTATTCCTTGAACATCCGCATACTTATACGTTTGGTCGCTCCGGCCAGAAAAAAAATCTATTGATCTCTGACGAAACGCTTGCGGAGCGTGGTGTTGACGTACACTGGATCGATCGCGGCGGTGACATCACCTATCATGGCCCCGGGCAGCTGATAGGTTATCCAATTCTTGACCTGGGCCGTCCACTGGATACAGTCGGACACATCCCGCAGGCTGACTATGTTGGCTATATTCGTTCGTTGGAGGCCGTCCTCATTAACGCTTTGGCGCGATTTGGCATCGTGAGCGGCCAACTCCCTGGCCTGACGGGAGTTTGGATGCAACCCGATGTGGCCTCCCGTTGCCTGCATTGTCCTCCTGCTGCCCGACAGTTCCCATCCAAGATTGCCTCGATCGGTGTAAAAGTGGATGGAAGCGGCATCACCCGCCACGGCTTTGCTCTCAATGTTGACCCGGATATGTCCTACTTCGATGACATCATCGCTTGCGGTGTGTCGAATGCTCCAGCAGTTTCGATGGCCCAACTGTTGGGCGCTTCGCTCGATATTGATGATGTCGCTTCTGCAATCGTGCAAGCCTTCGGGCGCGAGTTTGACCGAGAGATGATAATGGTTGAATCGCTGATCGCTGACTACACTTAGCGACTAGCGAAAGTCCGGCAGTGCATCGGGCTTATTCTGCAGCACCTCTTCAATTTGGTCCATCACGCCATCGTCAAGTTGTTCAACGACATCAAGTGCTTTCAAATTCTCATTGACTTGTTCTGCGCGTGAGGCACCGGTGATAACGGAACTTACATTTGGATTCTTCAAACACCAGGCCAATGCCAGTTGCGCCAGCGAGCAACCCAATTCCTCCGCAATCGGCATCAACTGGCGGGCTTGCTCGATGCGTGTCTGCCCCTGCTCGTTTTCGAACAACTCGCGCAACCATTCGTAGCCTTCGAGCGTTACGCGCGTATTCTCTGGAATGCCATCACTGTATTTCCCCGTGAGTATGCCGCCCGCCAGTGGGCTCCAAATCGTCGTGCCCATCCCGATTTCGCTGTAGAGCCGCGCGTATTCATGCTCGAAGCGCTCGCGGTGAAACATGTTGTACTGTGGCTGTTCCATTTGTGGTGGGATCAGATGCTCGCGTCGGGCGACGGCATATGCCTCCATGATCTGCTGCGCGCTCCATTCACTCGTTCCCCAATAGAATGCCTTGCCCTGGTTGATAACCTGATTCATGCCTCGTACAGTTTCTTCAATAGGAGTATGCAGGTCCGGGCGGTGGCAGAAGATCAGGTCCACGTATTCCATCTGCAATCGTTCTAATGCAGCATTAGTGCCCTCGATGATATGTTTGAAGGACAAACCTTTGTCATTTGGACCATCGGCGCCGCTCGAAAATATTTTTGTTGAGATAACCAGATCGGATCGTTTCCAGCCCGCTTTCTGGATGACATTGCCCATGACAATCTCGGCCTTGCCGGATGCGTAGGCCTCTGCGTTGTCAAAGAAATTCACACCCGCTTCGAATGCGGCCGTCATACATTCCTGCGCGACCTGATCTCCGACCTGACCGCCATAAGTTACCCAGGCCCCCAGTGAGAGCGCGGATACTTTAAGGCCTGAGCTTCCGAGGTAGCGGTATTCCATTTATCTTCTCCTGTTTGTTGTGCGTCGTCGGATTATACCGAATCGTCGATCTTCTTGTCTGCTCAATTCACGGTAGAATGGGAGCACAATGACCCGAACTCAATTTCCTACACGCGACAGGTTAATTCAAGTCGACGATCTTGACACGCTGCGACCGCAACGTCGTCCGGAATGGATCAAAGTACGTGCGCCGGGTGGTGAGAACTATGAGCGCTTGAAGACACTGATGCGCGCCAAAGGGCTCCACACGGTTTGCGAAGAAGCCATGTGTCCCAACATTGGCGAGTGCTGGGGCGACGGCACTGCAACATTTTTGATGATGGGCGACGTCTGTACACGCTCTTGTGGTTTCTGCGACATCAAGCGTGGGCGACCTTCGCCTTTGGACTGGGCCGAGCCACTCCGGATTGCGCAGGCCGTGAAGGATATGGAGTTGGAACATGCAGTTATCACGAGTGTTAATCGAGACGAGCGCGAAGATGGCGGGGCACCGATCTTTGCCAGCGTGATCCGCGAGATACGGCGGCTGCAACCGGGTTGCTCAATCGAAGTGCTCATACCGGATTTCAAAGGCTCGCGCGCTGCGCTCCAACTGGTGATGAAAGCGCAACCCGAAATTCTCAACCATAATGTGGAGACAGTGCCGCGCTTATTCAAAAAAGTTCAACCACAAGACAATTACGCCTGGACGCGCGCCACCTTGAGCAATGCCAAAGAGCTTGATCCGGATGTGTTGACGAAGAGCGGTATCATGCTCGGGCTGGGTGAAACTCTGGACGAAGCCAAAGAGACGATCGCCGATCTTCGCAGCTGGGGTGTAAATATCCTGACCGTTGGGCAGTATCTGCAGCCCTCTCGCAAACACCTTCCTATTGATCGCTACTATACGCTCGAAGAGTTTGCCGAAATTAAAAGCTTTGCGGAAGACGATCTGCTGTTCGATTGGGTGGAATGCGCGCCGCTCGTGCGCTCTTCCTACCACGCCGCCCGACAGGTGCGGGCGTTGAGCAATGTGTACAGGCGGTTGTATGCTTGAACATTCATTGAGCGCACACAATGTCGAGCCTGCACAGATAGGAGAGTTTTGTGTACGCTGGAAAGTCAGCGAATTGGCTCTATTCGGCTCAACGCTGGCTGAAAAGTTAACTTCTGAGAGTGACATCGACTTACTTGTCACATTCAAGGAAGACTCTCAGATAGGATTATTTGATATGGTTCGCATGCAGAATGAACTAAAGGATATCTTTGGGCGTGATATGGATTTAGTAAGTCGTCGCGGCCTCGAGGCGAGTCCAAATTACCTCCGCCGGGAAGAGATCCTCTCCACTGCATTGGTCGTATATGAAAAGGGACGCTCAGTATCTTCTTGATATCCTTGAAGCTGCTCGGTTGGCGATTGGTTAATTAGAGGGTAAATCGCTCGCCGGGTTCATGGATGATTCGCTCTTGCAGGATGCGGTCATCCGGCGAATAGAAATTATTGGCGAGGCTGCCAAGCGTGTATCAGACGAAACTAGGAATAAACACAATGATTTGCCCTGGCGCGAGATGCCCGGTATGCGCAATGTTGTGATTCATGAATACGATGCCGTTGACTTCGGCATTGTCTGGGACACTGTCAAGAGCGAATTGCCTGTATTGGTGGAGAGCCTTCAAGATATCATTCCACCACCGAAGGCTTAACTCTAGTTACCCCTCGCGCAGCACCGCGCCCACTTCCCCCTCTAAACGCTTTACAATCTTGTTTCGCAATTTGGCACCGTCTTTGTCTGTAAGAGTTCGTTCTTCCGACTGATAGCTGAGTCGATATGCCAGGCTCTTCTTGCCTGCGCCAACTTGATCGCCGCGATAGAGATCGAACAAGTGCGCACCGACCAGTTGTTTGCCACCAGTCTGATCGATAAGCGCCTGGACGGTTGCAGCTGGAACAGCTTCATCGACGATCAGCGCGATGTCTTCGACGACGGCTGGGAAGCGCGAAACGCTGCGCGTCGGATAGCGGTAGGGGACTGCAGCGAGCAGCAAATCAGCATCAATATCAGCTGCCAGTACGGGCTGCTCCGGCAGTTTGTATGCTTCCCGAACGCGCGGATGTAACTCTCCGAACACACCTAACTCTTGTCCGTCTGAACAGATGCGGGCCGTTCGCCCCGGATGGAAACTCGGATGCTCCCAGAGTTCGAAGGTGACATTCGGAAGGTGCAGCCCGGCAGTAATCGCATCCACGAGACCCTTTAAATCATAGAAATCCATCAGGCCTTCATCTGTGTCCGTCCAGGTTTCTACATCGCGCAGACCGGTCATTGTGAGTGCCAACCGGCGTGGTTCGTCGGGCAGGACACTTTCGGAGTTTGGCAAAAAGACCTGACCGATCTCGAAGATTGTGATCCGGTCGTGGGAGTGGGCATTGTTCTCGGTGATGGTGAGGACACTGGCGAGCAAGGAGTGACGCATGTTGACGCGGTCGCTGGCGATGGGGTTCACCAATGTCACATAAGGCTGTTCATCCACGGGTGCTTCCGGTGCACGAGAACGCGCTTCATCCTCGGCAACGGTCAGCCGATAGGTCATCACTTCCTGCAGGCCAAGCGTGACGAGCAGGTCGCGCAGACGCTCCTCCAATTCCAGTTCTGGATTGCCGCGCTGGGGCGGCGTTGTGTCAGTGATCTGTGTTTCAGGGATGCGTTCGTAGCCGTAAATGCGCGCGATCTCTTCCACCAGATCCGCGATGCCGATCACACCAGTACCGACATCCAGTCGATGGTCCGGCACAATCACATCTAACATATCACCTTGATCCTGCACAATGAATTCTAGAGCAGAGAGTATTTGCACGACTTCCGCTTTGGCGATTTCAATTCCAAGCAAGCGCGGGATTTCTCGCAATGGCAGTCCGACAACAACGGGATCGGGCTTAGTAGGGTATTCATCCACCATCCCGTCTGCCACGATCCCACCCGCCAGTTCACGCATCATTTCAATCGCGCGCAAATTACCCCGGGCGGCCTGTTCGGGGTGGACGCCGCGACTGAAACGATAGCCGGCTTCAGAAGTTTGCAACTGTTGCGCCTGTACGGAGCGCCGGATGTTTCTGAAGTTCCAGGCAGCTGCT
Source organism: Anaerolineales bacterium (assembly GCA_965248775.1). GTDB lineage: Bacteria > Chloroflexota > Anaerolineae > Anaerolineales > JBHHUI01 > JBHHUI01. Next base: position 4,237,104 of record OZ252150.1, on the reverse strand, counting down.
TCGAGTAGAACGTTGGTCGTTTCGTTGGAGACTTCGGATTCCTCGCCGCCCATGATCCCGCCCAGTGAGAGAACACGGGCAGTATCTGATACAAGAATTGTGAAATCATCCAGCGCTCGATCTACATCATCGAGGGTTGTCAGCCTTTCGTTTTCATTCGGTAACCGCGTGATGATGGTGGGTATGTCCGCGCCTGACTTCTTTGCGCGCTGCATGAGCTCATCGTAGTCGAAGGCATGCAAGGGTTGGCCGATCTCCAGCATTACGTAATTCGTGATGTCAACGATGTTGTTAATGGGTCGCATCCCCGCCAGACGCAGGCGCAGCTGCAGCCAGTAAGGAGAGGCGCCAATTCTGATGTCTTCAATCAGGGTGGCTGTGAAGCGGGGATTCAATTCTACTTCGCGAATTTCAATGTTGATTTTGTCGGCAACTGCAGCACCTTCCATCTGTACAGCGAGGCTTGGCGCGCGAAAATCCGCGCCGGTGAGCGCAGCTACCTCTCGCGCGACTCCGAGGACACTGGCGTTGCGCGCCATATTGGGCGTGATAGCAATATCGAAGACCACATCGCCAATGTAATCTGCCAGTGGGGTGCCGGCTGCAGGTGCGTCCTCGCCGAAAAGGATGATGCCTTCATGCTCCTCCGAGATACCCAGTTCCTTCTCCGAACACGCCATTGAATACGACTCGACGCCACGAATCTTGGTGCGCTTCAATTTTGTGAGATGCTGCTCGCGTTTGTGGCCGTCGTAAATTTGTGCGCCTTCTTTGGCATAGGCCACTTTGAGCGGCAGATCGAGTGGGCCTTTGCCTTTGTATTCGAAGAGATTTGGCGCGCCTGTCAGTACCGTGTGAACTTGATCGCCGTCGCTCAACTGTACAAGTACGAGTCTGTCGGCGTTCGGGTGCGGGCGCACCTCTGTGATTTCGCCCACCACGATACGCTCCCGATCCCATTCCAGACCGGTAATCTTGGCCGAGCTTTGTTCAAGTTCGGCAGGTAACGGGAAGCCGACATAGTGCATGGCTTCAACTTCCAACCCGGCGAAGGTCAGCACGCGCGCTAGTTCCTCGACGGAGAGGGAAATGTCAACGTAGTCTTTGAGCCAGCTTAGAGGTACTTTCATGTTTTTCTCCTGCGGATTAGTTCAATGTTGCAGGTTCAAGGTTTCAAGTTTGTTCAATTCGTAGATTCGAGATAGCTAATGAAGCCAGAAATGAGCCGACTAGTTTTGGATGCTTTATCCAAGCCGGACTGAAGCTCTTTCTCGTTGATATAGCTGCGGTCGAGGGCGATATACAGTTGAGAGCGCACTTCTCCAGCCGAGCCTTTTGCACGATAGAGATAAGTAACGAACATTCGATTGCTCTGACTTACAAACCCTTCGGCGATATTTGACGTTACCGAAACTGCTGCCCGCCGAATCTGATCACGGAGACCAAAGTCTTTAGCAAAAGGGCCTAGATCGCTCATGTCGTAGACGAGATTCGTTAACTCGCTAGCTTTCTTCACAAGCCTCAATGTCTTCGAATCCCTCAATCGTCGCCATCATCAAACCTTCAACCTTGAACTTTCAACTTTAGACAACAAACTTTAGAACTGTTCCAAAAACCTGATGTCGTTCGCCCAAAAATACCGAATATCCTCGATCCCATAGCGCAGCATCGCGATCCGTTCAGGTCCCATTCCGAAGGCAAAGCCGCTGTAAATGCTCGGATCGTAGCCTCCGTTCTGGAGCACGACCGGATGCACCATCCCGCAACCTAGAATCTCCAGCCAGCCGGTATACTTGCAAACATTGCAGCCTTCGCCCCGACATAGGAAGCATTCCACATCCATCTCTGCGCTCGGTTCTGTGAATGGAAAGTAGGAGCATCGGAAACGTGTGCGCGTTTGCTGGCCGAACATACGACGGGCGAAATCGGTCAGGGTGCCTTTAAGATCCGACATGCGGATACCTGTGCCAACAGCCAGGCCCTCCACCTGTGTGAACTGAACTTCAGCGCGCGTTGTGATCTGTTCGTAGCGATAACACATACCCGGCAATACCACGCGGATCGGGTCTGGGTGGAATTCTCGCATGGCGTGGATCTGTCCCGGTGAAGTATGCGTACGTAGGATCACATTCGGCGTTGTGGTGTGGAAAGAGTCCTGCATATCACGGGCCGGATGGTGTGGTGGAAAATTGAGCAACTGGAAGTTGTACTCGTCGGTTTCCACATCACGGGATCGATAGACCTGGAAGCCCATCTCAGCCCAGATGTCGTAAATTTGTCGCAGGGTCTGCGTGATGATATGCAAGCGACCACGCTTGACGGGTTTGCCGGGCAGAGTCACATCCAAGGCCTCGGATTGCAAGCTCTTCTCAAGTTCGGTCGCGCGCAGTGTGGCAGCCTGTTCTTCGTACGCTTGTTCAAGTGCCCGCTTAACTTCGTTGGCGCGTTTGCCGACCGGCGCACGTTCCTCGGGTGGCAGCTCACGCAGACCGGCCACAACCTGCTGCACTGGGCTATTCTTCGTTAGATACTGCGATCGCCACTGGCGCAGTTCGTTCTGCGATGTGACCGCTGCAAGTGCAGTGTTGGCATGCGTTTCGATTTGATTCAAGTCTTCTAGCATTGTGCCTTCCTTCATCATGATGAATCTGTCGACAAAAACAAAAACTCCCATCCCAATAAAGGGACGGGAGAAATAATTCCCGCGGTACCACCCAAATTGGTCTCACGCTGCGCGAGACCCGCTTGTATACCGACGCCCAGAGTCCTTTGGCAAGCTCAGGCTGTACTGGAAAATCGGCTGTCGCGATAACGCGCGACTCGCGGCGCAGACTACTTTACAATTTTCACCCGCGCGGCTCGGGAGCGAACTTCGGTCGGCTTCTACCCCGGTAGGCTCTCAATCTCTGACCCACCGTCCCTGTTGGCTTCCACTCATCCCGTTATCGGGAGCGACTTACTTTTCTCCGTCGCAAAGTGCAGCCCAGTCCCATAAGTACTGGGTTGGGATGCGCACTTCACTGTGTAGCCGTTTCTATATTTGATTGATGCAATTATCCCGATTCGAGGATGATTGTCAACCTATTTTATCCGATGCCCCTCCAATTATTGTTAAAAACCCAACTCACATTTGCACCTGTCTGAATTCTGTTCGAGAGATAGGTTTCTTAGATTGAGGTCGTGTGCCACGCTGTGCGAATTGCAAATCGAGTCCGGCGCGACTGAGAAATAAGGAAAGTTTGTCATGCATCCGCGGTTTGAGTCTGCTCGGCAAACGTGCCCAAATCAATGTTCGCCCCGCAGACAATGAGAGCGACACGCTTTCCGGCGAGTCGATCGCGGAGCGGACCGTTCAATGCAGCAGCCGCAGCGGCCCCAGCAGGCTCTACGGCCAGTTTCATGCCGTGAAACAACTGTCTCATTGCGGCGCGAATCTGATCGTCGTCGATCATGACAAGTTCGTCGATATATTTCTGGCAAACGGCCAAAGTATAAGGTTCCGTGTATGGCGCGCCGAGGCTGTCAGCGATAGTGCGCACTTTGTCGATCGATTCTGTTTTGCCGGAGGCAAAACTACGGTGCATTGCATCCGCGCCCTCCGGTTCGACCCCGTAGACTTTGCACTTCGGTTGCAAGGCTTTAAGCGCGGTGGCGATACCCGCGCACAGTCCACCGCCGCCAATTGGCACGATCACTGCGTCCAGATCAGGCACCTGTTTCGCCAATTCTAGTCCCACCGTCGCTGTGCCACGCACGGTTGCTGGGCCTTCAAAGGGTTTGACAAAGTAGCGACCCTCCTCCTCTTCGATCTCCAGCACGCGTTTACCGGCAGCTTGCACATCTTCCATCAGTTCAATCTCGGCGCCATACGCGCGACAATTTGCAATACGCATTAGGTTGGCGTTCTTGGGCATAACAACTTTGGCATGCGTGCCTGCAATGCCGGCGGCATAGCTCACTGCAATGGCATGGTTGCCGGCGCTGAATGCCGTTACACCCTTCTCCAGTTGTGCTGACTCTAGGTTGAGTATGTTACTCAACGCACCGCGTGGTTTGAAAGTGCCCGTGTGCTGGAAGAGTTCGAGCTTGAGGAAGACTTCGGTCTCGGATGTAATCGTTGCGTGTAATTCGCGATTGTTCCATTGCCAGACAGGCGTTTCTACAACGTATTGGTCGATCTGGTTACGAGTGGATTGGATTTCAGCGAGGGTAGGTGGTTGCATTATTTTGCGGGGCGACCGGCTGGTCGCTCTATTCCTTTAAAGGGGTTTGAACTGCTCGAACGGCTGCTGGCATTGATTGCAGTAATGGATCGCCCGGCAGGCAGTCGAGCCAAAGTTGTTCTTGATGCTTGTGTTGTATGAATCGCAATACGGGCACTGCACTGGTTCGCGGAAAATAACCTCGATATTGCCGTTGTGCAGGCGAGGCGGGCTGAGGCCGAAAGCCTTGAGCTTGGCCTTGCCTTCCGACGAAATCCAATCTGTACTCCAGGGTGGCGCGAGTGTGACCTGCACATCCACCTCCCGCGCTCCCATTTCCAGCAACTGCGTGCGGATGCGTTCCTGCATGGTCTGTAAGGCTGGACAACCTGCGAATGTCGGTGTGATAGTCACACTGACGCATTCCGCCTCCACCGTTACATCACGCACGATGCCAAGATCTATTACAGAGATCGCCGGGATTTCCGGGTCTTTGACTTCCTGCAAAGCAAGCCAGATCTGATCTACGGTGATGGCGGTCATGGCTGCGCGCTACTGAGTACTGTCTACCACTCGGCCTGCGGGTCGAGTCGGGCGACAACCTGCATATCTTTGAGAAGGTCATCGAGGTATTGGGTGTGTTCATCGCGTCCCGAAGCAGCAATCTCGTTCTCGGGAACGATCAGATCAGCCTGCTGCAGATTTGGAATGACGAGATCATCCCATTGAGTGCGCAGCTGTGACGGCTCTACTACATAGCCGGCTTCAACCAGCAGCGCCTCCGCAGGCAATTGTGCGAACAGCTGGGAAATGTACGGCCAGATTTCGTCCAGCGCATTTTGCATGCGACGGTGGCTCTCCTCTGTCCCGAGCCCGAGCCGTTGTAACCAGGCGTGTGAGTGCCGAAAATGGTAAAGCTCTTCATTCCGCATCTTGGCTGCTGCTGCAGCGAGTGGTTCGTATTTGCTGCTGCCCAATGCTTCGAGCCGTACCCGTTCTGCCGCGTCGAAAAGGAACTGTCTCACAATGGTAAAGGCCCAGTCGCCTTTTGGCAGTTCGACAAATTGAACATTGCGGAACTCGGCTGCCTCTCGAAAGAAGGCAAGCCGGTCTGGTTCGTCGCCGGTTATGTCCGCAAGCAAGCCATACCAGATCGTTGCGTGTCCGAGTTCGTCCACCGCAATATTGGAAAACGCAATGTCTTCCTCGAGGATCGGCGCGTGACCAGTCCACTCAGAATTGCGATGGGCCAGGATCAGTTCATCGTCAGCCATTGCCAGCAGTTGGTCTGACAGTGCGCGTTGTCGCGGGTCGCTCAATGTGGTTTTTCTCGTTTTCGTTTTACCTCACGCATCAGGGTGTGCACGCGATAGTGTGTCTGGTGCCGGAATGGTTTTTCCCGCGCGGGATCAAAGAGGACATTGGCGTCCTCTTGATCATTGCGTGTAACCGCGCTCTCGGGAAAAATCCACCAAACATACGCTGTTTTGTCATGCCAGTTTTTGATTGCTACCGCAAGCGCGTGCATGGACGAGTCTGCTTCGACCTCGCCGACATATTCCACAAAGGTTTCCACGCCAGCTTGCGAACGCTTCTGAAAAACATGGAAGCGCGAGGGAGCGCTGCTCTCGGTTGATCCATGCTCACTTGACGGCGGGGTCGTTTCTAATTCCTGCGCAGTACGAGAAAGAATATCGTCGCTGTGAACAACCCACAGATCGTGGCAGTCGGGACGGCGCACGAAAACGTCGCGCGCAATCAATAGCGCCAGCTCGTCGTCCGGGGCATGCACTGAACCGACATTGCGCAACGGCTGGTTGGCTCTCGCTTGCTGAAAGACTTCATATCTAGGCCATTGGGTATCAGACATCAAGCACTCCAAGAGTAGAACTGCTTTCCAAAGTTGGAGGACTCAAATAATAGTGCCCTTTGCGGGAAGCCAATGGCCGAGAAAGCTCAGCTTTCATCCGGATCGTTGTTCTCGAAGTCATCGAGTGCACAGCGCTGTTAGTGGATGTCGCCGTTTTGGGAGCGGGACGGGTGGCTGGCATACGCTGTCATCGCTTCGCGTACCCACTGGCCGTCTTCGTGGGCCTTACGGCGCGCCGCCAGACGTTCGGTATTGAGGGGGCCATCGCCCTTGATCACACGCCAGAATTCGTCCCAGTCAATCTCGCCAAAATGCCAATTGCCGGATTCTTCAACATAACGCAGTTCGGGGTCAGGGATGGTGAGACCCAGCGGGTGTAGGAAGGCAGTCATCTGGTTGACGAAGGTTTGGCGCAGCTCGTCATTTGTTTTTGTCTTGATGCCCCATTTGGTCAGCACTGCCGTGTTCTTGGATTCGTTATCGTGCGGCCCGAACATCATCAGGGCAGGCCACCACCAACGATTGACAGCGCGCTGTATCATTGCCTGTTGCACCGGTGTGCCCTGCGAGTACAGGATCGTCATTTCCTGCCCTTGTTGGAAATGAAAACTTTCTTCGGCGCTGATACGTACCATCGCGCGCGAATAAGGGCCGTAGGAGCTGCGCGCGAGCATGGTCTGGTTCAGGATCGCAGCACCATCTACGAGTACTCCAATGGTGGCATTGTCCGCCCATTCGTCGGCAGGATAGTTGAAGACGCTGGCGTATTTCGCTTTGCCGGAAAGCAGATCGGCGATCATTTCCTCTCGGGTAGCGCCCAGGGTTTCAGCAGCGTGATAAAGATATTGTCCATGGCCGCCTTCGTCCTGCACCTTTGCCAGTAAAATCAGCTTGCGCCGCAAGCTCGGCGCGTGTGGGATCCAACCCCCCTCCGGCAGCATGCCAACAATTTCACTGTGGGCGTGCTGGGAGATCATTCGGATCAACTGGCGGCGATATTCCTCCGGCATCCAGTCGCCGGGCTCGATTTTTTCGCCGCGTGCGATGCGAGCTTCAAATTCAGCAAGTTTGTCGGGAGGTTCTCCACTTGCGTCTTTTACGGGGTCAACAGTTGCGCCGTACATGATCTACTCCGTTGTTCCAAGAGGTTGAGAGGCACGCGTTGCGTTTCCGCGCGTTCTTTAAGATTGTATCATTACAGGTAGTATGAAATCATTACAGCGACTCTCCAAAATGTTTCGAGAACAAGATGAATTTTGACTGGCAGAACGTCGCGCGCTTGGTACTCTTATCGCGTGCGCTTGATCGTTTAGAAGTCGAGCAATTGACGCCGCAGGGTGTTGTGAAATATCAATTCTCGGCGAGTGGGCACGAGCTTGCTCAAGTGCTGCTCGCGCTGGCATTGGATCATCCCCACGACGCCGCCACAGTTTACTACCGCTCGCGACCATTCATGCTGGCGAGTGGATTGAAGTTGCGAGAGGCGCTCGCAGGAGGTATGGGCCGTACCGGCAGCCCGAGTGAAGGTCGTGATGTTGGCGTGGTGTTCAACCTGCCTCGTCGTTCAGGCGCGACGGTTCTGCCCAGTTCCGGAGACGTGGGTGCGCAGTACACTCCAGCCGCCGGCTGGGCGCAGTCGATCGAATATCGCGCAAAGACGCTCGGCGATTCCGATTGGAGCGGTGCATTGGCAGTGGCCCTTGGCGGTGAGGGCAGCGTTGCCGCAAATGGCTTCTGGGCAGCGCTCACAATAGCAACCACGCAGCGCTTACCACTTCTGTTCTTAATTGAAGATAACGCCTATGGGCTTTCTGTGCCGGGCACATCTCAGACTCCCGGCGGTGACATCTCGGCCAACCTTGCATCGTTCCACGATCTACACGTTCTCTCCGGCGATGGCGCTGCACCGGATGAGGCCGCGCGCTTGATCGGCGCAGCTGTCGAACATGTGCGTGGAGGTGCAGGTCCGTGTCTTTTGCACGTCCGCATCCCGAGACTGAGTGGCCACACCTTCATTGATGATCAATCTTACAAAGACGCTGCTGAAAAGGAAAAAGATGCGCGCCGAGACCCACTTCCACGCCTGCGTATATATTTGCAATCCAACGGTCTACTCTCAGTTGCCGAATGGGATGAGTTGGAAATTCAGACTCGCAACGATGTTGTAGTGGCTGTTGCTGAAGCAGAAGCGTACCCCGAGCCGGACGTGGACACAGTGCAGCGCTTCATCTTTTTTGAAAATGAACCTCCATTGGTGGGGGGGCTGCGCCCGGAGGGTGTACTCCCATCTGCACGCTTTGATCTCGATTCGACAGACAACGGCCCGCGCGTGAATATGATTGATGCTATTCGGCAGACACTCGATTCTGAAATGGAAATCAATCCGCGAGTGCTTGTTTTTGGCGAAGATGTTGGCGTAAAGGGCGGCGTGCACGGTGCTACGCGCGACATGCAACAGAGATTCGGTGCGGAGCGTGTGTTTGATACATCTCTTTCGGAGGAAGGCATCGTTGGACGTGCCATCGGCATGGCGCTCGCAGGTTTGCTGCCTGTGCCCGAAATCCAGTTTCGAAAATATGCCGACCCGGCCCACGAGCCGATAACAGATATCGGTACATTGCGCTGGCGTACAGCGGGAAAATTTGCCGCGCCGATGGTGGTGCGCATCCCAGTAGGCTTCGGTAAGGTCACCGGTGACCCCTGGCATAGCGTGACCGGCGAAGCGGCGTACGCTCACCTGCTCGGATGGCGGCTGGCCTATCCCAGCAATGCTGCCGATGCAACCGGTTTGCTGCGCACCGCCCTGCGCGGAGACGATCCGACATTCTTTTTCGAGCATCGGGCGCTGTACGACACCGCGCCCGGACGTCGTCCCTATCCGGGTGATGAATATTGTCTTCCCTTCGGAAAAGCGGCTCGCCTCTCGCAAGGTGATGAACTGACTGTCGTTACATGGGGGGAACTCGTGCATCGCTGTCTGGCCATCGCGCAGGAATACGACCAGCGCGTGACGGTTCTCGATTTGCGCACCATCTCCCCCTGGGACCGAGAGGCCGTACTCGAGAGTGTGCGCCGGACCGGTAAGGTGCTCGTCGTGCACGAAGATACCCGCACCGCCGGATTTGCAGGCGAGATCATTGCCACCACCGCTGAGGAAGTCTTTACAGACCTGGATGCACCCGTCCAACGGCTGACAACACCCGATATCCCGATACCATTTAATATCGGGATGATGAAGGCTGTCTTACCAAGTGACGAAAAAATCCGGGCTAAAATACGTTGGTTATTGGATTATTAGAGCGTATATGTGAATCTAATGTGGCCGCAGGAGAATAGTGTTCGGCAGTCCTACCGGTGGTAGAATCGTTAAATTTCAACTGGAGATTGATGCATGACAACGACAGAGTATATTTTCGATAGTTCTGAAGCAACCTTTGAAAATGACGTAATCAGGCGCTCGGAAGAGACGCCTGTTGTCGTCGATTTCTGGGCGCCTTGGTGCGGGCCCTGCCGCGTGCTAGGGCCGACCCTAGAGCGGTTGGCGAATGAGAGCGACGGAGCTTTCTATCTTGCCAAGGTGAACGTGGATGAAAACCCCCAGCTATCAATGCGCTTTGGCGTGCAAGGCATTCCGGCGGTGAAGGCCTTCCGCGATGGTAAAGTCGTCAACGAGTTTGTGGGAGCGCAACCCGAGCCGCGTGTGCGCGAGTTCCTGAAGGAGATCGCCCCTACCGAAGCCGACCAGGCTGTTGAAGATGCGGCGAGCATGCTCGCAACGCGCCACTGGGCGGAAGCAGAAGAGCGTTATCGGGTGGTGCTCGACAGCCAGCCGGGCAACTCTGCTGCCGCACTGGGCCTTATTAAGGCGCTTGTGGCACAGGGAAAAGGCGACGCCGCCCTCTCCTATATTGAAGACTTCCCCTCCGGTGATGAGATCGTGGAGGTCCAGCAACTGGAAGCGCTTGCCCGTCTCATGTCAGAGGTCGAGGGCGGGAACGGGCATCTCGACGAGGATGATCTGTTCGATGCGCAGTACTGGCAAGCCGCGCGCTTGCTGGCCAAGGGTCAACATGCGGCCGGCATGGATGGGCTGCTCGAAGTGTTGCGCACAGACAAGAAGTATCGAGATGGAGAGCCGCGCAAAGTGATGCTCGGTATCTTTGCCCTGCTTGGCGAGGACGATCCGCTTACGCGTGAATACCGTGATGGATTGGCAAACGTACTGTTCTAAATTCGTATCTTTGCGAAGAGGTTGAAACTGGAAGCCGGCCATGTGCCGGCTTCTTTTTTAAAAGTCCAGGAACTTCTATATATTCGTGCTGCGCTTCCTGCAGCAGATGCGCGCTGTAATGTCACGGTCTTTTTGAAGAGTCGTATCGTCGAAGGCTATGCGCTTTGATCTGTAAAATCAGGTAACCCGATCTTCAAGTCATCATCCTTTAGATTTTCCCTGATTTGATTTACGATCGCTATTATCCTTGCCTGCTGCTCATCAGCCTGTGCATCTTTCCCCCAGGCCCGATAAAGTTTTTCCAGCGCGGCATGGATATCCCATTGCAATCGAACACCTTTTATCTCGTTTGCGGCCTCAAGCGCAAGCCTGAGTTCATTTTCTGCTGCATCGAAATCCCCCAGTGCAATGTAGGCTTCGCCTCGAAAATTACGTGCCCTTGCGGCAGTTTCTCGCATCCCACCGGCTTCCGCGAATTCTCCCATCTCGCGGCTGTAGTCCAGTGCAGCCTGCAGCGCACCTGATGCGAGCGCCCATTCAGACAACCCCTCCAGGCATCTTAGCCCCTGCATTCCCTGTCCCCGCTGGCGGGTGAGTTCAAAGGTTTCCAGAAGTTCTTGCTCCACATCCAGGTCGCCCTGGTGCAGACGGTCGATGGCCAGCCCGGCTCGCAGGCCGAGCAGATAAAACCCGACCCCGTGATCTGTTGCGATTTGCAAACCGAGCGCATCCGCAGCCCGGGCTTTTTCATAAAGGTTAATCTCCCGATACAGTTCGCCTAAATAATAGTAAATGGCGGATTGGAAACGTGTGACGCCCAGGTTTTCGCTCCAGGCGAGAGACTCGTGTATAAAATCAAGTCCCTGCTTATAATCACCAGTGCAGCTGTAAATACAGCCCGAAGCCATGAGCGCCGGGGCAGTGTGGCCATCCATATGCGCCCTCCGGCTGATATCCAGGGCCATATCCGCGCTTCGGCGCCCCAGTTCGTTGTCGCCGATTCCCAGGTTTCCCCTGCAGGCGTTGACCAGCATGTAAAGATTCTCGCTCTCGTAGCTTTTGTCCCCTATTTGTCGGGCCAAATTGATCGACTCCTGAAAATTTCCGACGGCCTGCTCGGGGTTACCGGCCCAATGTTGAGCCTCTGCCAGGCCATGCAAGGCCTGCACAGCAACCACATCTTTGAGCCCGAGCTGCCGGCAAATATCCACGGCCTCCTGCTGGTAGCGAAGCGCGGCGACATTATCCCCTTCCGTCCAGGCGACCGTTCCCAGATGGTAGAGCGTATCGGCCACGGCGCGCAGATCGTCGTGCTGGCGGGCGACCTGCAGGCCGTCCTTCAGGCACTCGATAGCTTCTTCCAGCCGGTCGGCGGTGCGGTATAGAAAACCCAGCCGCACCAGCAGACTCTGCTCGCGAGACCGATCGGATGTCGTGCGGGCCGCCGCCAGGACGATCCGGAAATCCGCTTCGGCGCCCTCAAATTCATAAGCCAGGGCGCGTACATCCCCGCGTTTTTCATGAGCTTCGAGCACAGTTTCAGAAGAGATATCTTCCTGGTGTGCTTTTCCCATCTCGACTGCCCGATCGTAGAAAGCGAGCGCTTCCGGGAGGGCGAAGACCCGCGCAGAGCGTTCGGCTGACCGGGCCAGATAGAAGAGTGCTCGATCCCAAATATTGCCGCGTTCAAAATGCAGCGCCAGGATAGGGGACAACTCATCAAGCCTGTCCCGGGCAGTCGCTTCCAGGTAACTCGCAATCCGGCAGTGTATCTCGCGACGCACCTCTACCAGGACACTCTCGTATGCCACTTCCTGCACCAGGACATGACGGAAAAGCCATTCCCAATCCTCCATCAAATTGGCCCGTCCCATTTTCAAGATGAAGTCGCGCTCGCTAAGTTTCCCGAGTGAATCTTCAATCTCTCCTTCTAATAATTCAGCCAGCACCTGCTGGGTAAAAGAGCGCCCGATAATGGCTGCATGTTGCAGGGTCTGCTTGTCGTCCGGGTCCAGGCGATCGATGCGGGCTGCCAGCACACCCTGTACTGTGTCGGGCACCTGGATTTCCGCCAGGTCCCTTATCAGTTCCCAGCCACCATTCTGGCTGCTCAGGCTGCCGTCCTCCAACAGCGAGTGGATTATTTCTTCGATGAAAAACGGATTTCCCTGGGCCTGCGCAGCGATGGCCTTGATCAAATCCGGCGGCACATCGCGGGATGCCAGAAGCCCCTGTACCAATTGGTGGGTTTCGCCTGGATCCAATTCTTGCAAAAAGATCTCACTGAAGGAACCTTCACCAAGTTTGGCCTGAAGCTTCGCATGCCGGGCGTCCTGATGGGGGTCCGGGCGGGTGAAGAAGACAAGCAACAGAGGCGCATCTGGCAGGGCGCTAATCAATTCCTCAACCAGGTCTAGCGAAAGGGTATCCGCCCAATGGGTGTCCTCCAGGATGATGACAAGTCTCGCCTGTTTGGATTGGCCCTTCCAGAATGAGAGGAAGGACTCGGATATGACCTCCCGACGCGCTTGTGGTTCGAGGTCTTCCAGCTTGCTATCCTCCAACTCTACTGATGTCAGTGCCGCCAGACCGTGCTGCTGCTCCGAGCTCAATCCCCCCATGGCTTTCCAGCAAGTCTCGAGTTTTTCGCGGCGCTGCGCCAGCGTGTCCGCCTCGACGATCTGCAGGGATTCGTTGAGCAGGCTCGAGACAAGGGCGTAAGGCGTGTTCCCGGTGTGGGTCAGGGCGCTGCCAAGGCTGACCCGGGGTGGGGCTGTTGCGTATCGAGCCAGGTGATGAATTCTTGGCGCAGACGAGATTTTCCAATACCAGCCGGCCCGATCACCCGAATGATTTCCGGTTTGCGTTGCGAGCTAACGCGCTGGTAACCGGCCTGCAGCGCGGACATTTCAGAGCTTCGCCCGGTCAAAGGGGCCTGGGACGCAATCTGAATACGGGGGAGCGCCAGCGCACGAAGTACCTGGTAAACTGGCTGGGGCTTGGGACTACCCTTTACCTCAATGGGCGCCCAAGCCTGGGTTTCGAACCCTCGTTCACCGCCTGCTAACTGAAAAGTAGATTCTCCGATCAGGACTCCACCAGGTGGTGCGGCGGCCTCAAACCGAGCTGCCATGTTGACGGCATCTCCGATGACGGTGTATTCACCCTGCTCGCCACCCACGGAACCGCCGACCACTCGCCCGGAATTGATCCCCACCCGCACCTTGAAATCGGGCAGACCTCGTTTTTCGCGCTGAAGATCGGCATACTCTTTAATTCGTTCCTGGATCGCCAAGCCCGCCCGAATGGCCTGCTCTGCATGGTGCTCCTGCGCCTTGGGGGCGCCAAAAACCGCCAGGATACCGTCGCCCATATAGCGGGTAACGGACCCGCCACAGGATTTGACGGCCAGGTTCATTTCGTGCAGCGCGCCGTTGACGATATTCAGCACGTCTTCGGGATCCCGTTCGGCCGCCATGCTTGAGGAACCGACGATGTCGCAGAAGATCATTGACACAAGCTTGCGCTCTTCGGTGAAAGCGGGTCGTAGGCCGGCAATCTCCTTTTGCAGCGCGGCGATGCTTGAATCGACCACTTGGTCGCCGAGGAGCGGGCGCTGAGATTCAAGCGCTGTTATGGACTTTTGCAACTCTTTGATTTTGTTAGCAGGATCCATGTTATTTATTAGAGGGGTTTTGTTTGATTCTAAATCGAGAACGAGTGCAGTTTTCGTGATTTTACTTGGGGGAGATGAATAGAATCTCAATCCCCAACAGCAGTCAGCGAAGCGCGCCGGTTCGTGGTAATTGCCCAGCCTGTAAGGGGAATAAGCGCCAGCGAAAGAATCAATCCCACCAGACTCACAGCCACGATACCACTGGCGGCAAAGATGAAACCGGTGCTCAAGCTGCCTGCAGAAGAAGCAAGCGAAATAAAAACTTCGCTGGCGCCTGCAACCCGGCCCCGTTCGCCGGTTGCTACGGCATCTGCCAGGAGAGATGATCCGGCGATATGACAGAAATTCCAACCCAGCCCGAGTAGGAATAGCGCTAAACCCAAAATCGGCAACGATGTAGACAATGGAGCAATGCCGGCGGCAATGACCAGCACGAGCGTCCCGGCCACAATCATCTGTACGCGCCCCAGGCGGTCAATCAGCCAACCGGTGACGCTAGATAACCCGAACATACCAAGCGTGTGAGCCATTATCACACCTGAGATGGCTTGCGTGCTGTGATCGTGATTTGCCATGTGGAGTGGTGTAATTACCATCAGCAAGGTCATCACGAGCTGTCCGGCAGCCATGGCAGCAACCGCAAGGATCACATACGGACTGGCGAACATTTGCCAAATTGTACGCGAGACGGTGTTTTGTTGTGTGTCAGTGATTTGATCTGTACTTGCAAGTGTGCGACCAATTTCCAGTGGGTCTGGACGCAGCCATGCGAATACGACCAGCATTGAAAGTAAGCCAAATCCGATAGAGATCAACCAGGGGCCTGCCAGCCCCGGTAGGTTGAGGCCGGTTGCCAGGGCCTCGCTGGGAGACACCAAGAGTGGACCCCCAATTGCACCCATCGTTCCGGCGAAGACGATCAAACCGATTGATTTTGCACGGCGCGATTCCGGCTGCACTTCGGCTGCTGCAAAGCGGGATTGTTCCGAGGAGCCGCGAGACATGCCGAGGAAAATAGCCGAAGCGAGAAAGAGCGTAAATGATCCCTGAATCACCGCATATGTTCCAATTGCTGCGCCCACCGCTATCAGCAAATAACCGATTGAGAGGCCGAGCCGGCGACCAGCCCGATCCATTAACCAACCTATGGGATAAGCGATGAGTGCGCGGCCAAGCATAGACAGTGTGGTTGGGATGCCGGCCGCTGCGTCGTTGCCACTCAACTGGGCTGCCAGTATTGGCGTGACCGTGAACATCATTATGAAACTGGCAGAGTTAAAGCTTTGCGCCGTAAAAAGTGCTGTTGTGATGCGCCGCGCCGCTGGATGGTGAGTTGTTTGCATGTGTGAAAATGTTCTGCTAATCAGGTGTTGACTGCACAAAAAGCTCGCGGACCGAAGTGCCCATTTTTGCTAATCCCCAAAGTGCCAGCGCGGTCATCCAGATGATCTGCACGCCTTGCAACAGGACTGTATACGAAGTTAATAAAGTCTCATCGAATCCGACAAGCGAGAGCGGTAAAACTATCGCCGCGTTGTACAGGCCGGGCTGTGATGGCGAGGAAGGCGGGGCAAGTGCCAACGAGCCAAATGCAATTGCAAGTGTATCTCTTATCGAGAGAGTCGATTGTAACGCAAAGAGCACAAAGAGGTGGAAGAGCCAGAAGATTACCCAAGCCAGTAAAGACCAGAGCATTACCGCTGCCAACCGGCGGGCGGAAGCAACATTACTTAGGCCCTCCAGTAATCCTTCCAGTTGAGTGCGCACTCCGGCCTCTGAAAGACGTGGCAAACGCGCCAGTCGAGGCGGCCAATTCTCCAGGACTGGTTCCGGGTGCGTGCCCATCCAGAACAACACCCCGAACGCAAATAACACAATGAGCACTGCAGCGCTGATTGCTTCAATGGAAATGGAAATTCCCACGCCAAACAGAACCGCCACGCCTAGCGCGGTCAATCGCATAATTTGTTCAAATAGCCGCTCAACGACAAAGCTAGAGGTTACCTCTGCCATGGAAACATGTTCATCACGTGAGAGCATCACGATTCGCGCTGCTTCGCCGGCACGCAGCGGGATAAATATGTTTAACATCAGGCCAGCGTTGGCCGCGTGAAACGTGGGTAACCAGTCGGTTTTGTTGGCAAGGATAATGCGCCAGCGCGTTGCGTAGGCCGCCATTCCAATGAGCAGCGTACCGGAGGCAATCAGGAGCCAACCCCAATCGGCATCCACCAGTTGGCGACTCACTGCACCGAGATCAACGAAGATCGCGAAGAGGATGATTATGAAGACAACGAGACCGATTGTGCCCCATACGCCACGACGTGAGCGGGGATTCATTTGGGAGTTTTGGCGGTCACGCCAATTCGTTGGAGAACTTTATGCTGGTGTTTGAGCCGAGTGCTGTCCAATCTTGTTTCCGAATCTGTCCATTGCATAAGGAAGCAAGTGGCTCGGCGAATGTTCTAAACGGCGAGAGGAAGGTATTTGGTGAGGGGCTGCGATTCGGAAGCGCGCTGCCGTTCGACAAGAGCGACAAATTCATCAGCGCGCTCACATGTAAGCAGGCTCAGGCGCCATTCGCGGTCGCGTGGATTTTCCGGAACGTAGCGGGCGATATGCTTGCGGAATAAAATCAGGCCGAGCTGGGCACCATAAAAATCCAGGTTGGCAGCCAGATGCTTGCGCACCAGATTCACTTTCTCTGAAGTCAGAACGTCGTGGCGATCTTTGCGACTGAAGATCCAGGGGTTCCCAATCGCGCCACGACCAATCATCACGCCGTCGCAACCTGTGTGCGCTTTAATGTTATCAATGTCTGCGACTGAGATCACATCACCGTTGCCAATGACTGGGATAGAAAGCGCTGCTTTAATCTCTGCGATGGCGTCCCAATCGGCTGCCCCTTTGTATGCTTGGGCGCGCGTGCGTCCATGTACGGCCAGCAAGCTGCTACCACTGTCTGCAATTGCGTGCGCAACATCCAGATAGTTGCGTTCGTCGGCGTCCCAGCCCAGCCGAATTTTCCCGGTTGTGGGGATGTCCAATTCTTGGCTGAGGCGGCGAAACAAAGAGGCGATGCGATCAGGATAACGCAACATACCCGCGCCGGCGCCGCGTTCGGAGATCTTTTTTACATAGCAGCCCATGTTGATGTCGATGATGTCGGGGCCGCGTTCCTGTAAACGTACAGCCGTCTCCACAAGCCGATCCACATCATGTCCATAAATCTGAAACACGATCGGTCGCTCGCTATTCGTGTATTCGAGTTTTTTATGCGCGCGCGGGCTGCCCCCTTTTTTGCCCTGGAGTTCGTCTACATTCACGAACTCAGTGTAACTCATTGCCGAACCTAACTCTCGGCACAGGGAGCGAAATGGCAAGTCTGAGAATCCATCCATCGGCGAAATGATTAGATCGCCGTAGATGGGAATCTCGCGCACGTAAAATGTTGGAGACTGCATAGCTTTGGATTATAGCATCGGGCAGTTTAAGGTTTACGGCTTTTGCCAGGCCGGGCAGCATTCTCTTGCCGGGCTATTGGTCAGATTAATGGGGTTGCTGCCATCGGGGTGCACAACATATACATCATAATTCCCGGTGCGATTGGAGATAAATGCAATCCATTCACCATCGGGAGACCACTGCGTAACGCCATAATCAGCGGAAGGGTGATCGGTAAGATTGAGCTTGCCACTCCCATCCGAATTCATAATATATATCTCTTTATTGTTGTCGCGCTCTGTTGCCCATGTGATGCGTGTGCCATCCGGCGACCAGGCCGGGTCTGCATCTTTGGCAGGATCTTCCGTAAGGCGCACCACATTACTGCCGTCAATATTCATCGTGTAGATTTCAAAGTTCCCATCGCGCGTGGTACTGAAGGCGATTTGAGTTCCGTCCGGGGAAAAGCAGGGATAATCCTCACGGGCCGGGTGATTGGTGACATTGGTAGATTCGCCGCCTCTCGACGAGATAATGAAGACATCCCGAGTTCGGTCGACAAGCGCAGTAAATGCCAGCCAATTCCCATCGGGTGACCAACTCGGATCACCCTGCACATCTTGTTGCTCCGTGAGCTGTCGTAAATTGGAACCATCAAGTTCCATCAGATATATTTGTGTAGAACCCTCTCTGCTGGAAGTGAAAGCCAGTGTGCGGCCGTCAGGCGAGATGCGCGACTGCCGATCATTCGCTGGATGGCTGGATAGATTGGTGATGTCCTGCAGTGTATTCTCGTAAAAGGCTGCGATGTAGATGTCGTTCGTGCCTGCGAGGCTCGATGTGAATGTGAATAACAGTGCTGTGTCTGGGAGCGCTGTTGGTGTCGGGGTGGGTAGTCTCGTCGCCACAGGGGGGCAGTCTCTGATGGGAGTCCAGTCGCTGTATTTGTGGGTGGCAGTGTTGCGGTTGGTGTTGCCGTTGGTGGAGGAACAGTTGCAGTTGGGTTATCTGTTGAAGTTGCCGTTACCAATTCTGTGATCGGAATTTCAACAACGAACGTTGCAGGCGGTGCGGCACTGTAGGTTACGCCGCACGCAAGCGATAAGAGAGGGGCAATAAGTGCGGGCCAAAGTATGAATCGAGGCAGATACGAAATTCGCGCCAGTTTACCCTCGTTGTACACAATCCCAAAGCCCGAGTTTCGTGAGAAATACCAATGATTTCGAGCGAGTTGACATGTTACAATTTTCTCAATCAGATCTGCAAGTGAGGTAATTTTTGAACTCGAACAACGGGCCGCCGCGCGTGCTCATTGCATCGCCATTTGATGCAGCGGGCGTCGCGCGGCTGCAGGAAGTGGCTGAGGTTGATCACCGGCCTGCGTTGCGCGGTGAAAAGCTAGAAGCTGCCATCGGCGATTACAACGCGCTCATTGTAGACAGTGAGACACCGGTTCCTGATCGCACAATCGAATATGCTTATCAGCTGCACGTAATTGGTGTAGCAGGCGCTTCTCTAATCCATCTCGGTGTAAGTGCAGCGCGTGCGCAGGGGGTTGAGGTTATAAATGTCCCAGACCCGCGCACGCTGGCCTTGGCTGAGCAAACCTTTGGCCTGATGCTGAATATGGCATATCAGGACGGCGGGCAGGGGCTTGCTAACCAAACGCTCGGTATTGTCGGCTTCCGAGATGTCGGGCGCGAGATCGCTGAACGGGCGCGTTCCTTTCGCATGCGGGTGGTTGTACACCAACCCCGTCTCACGCCGCAACTGGCACTCGAAGCAGGCGTAGAACTTTGCGAATTGCATGAATTGTTGGAAGTATCAGACTATGTCAGCTTACACTTGCCGTCCACACCGGAGACGCGTGGACTGATTGGGCCAAATAAACTGAGCCACCTCGGGCCGCAGGCATACATAGTCAATGCCGGCAGCCTGGATGCGCTTGATATGCAGGCGCTGTTAACATCTCTGGAGACTGGCAAAATACGCGGCGCAGCGCTAGTTCTTCCATCCTCTGTTGAGCCAGAGATATCACATCCGAAACTTATTACGCTCCCACGCCAGATGTTTGAGAGTGAAAAGGCCGGTCGAGACATTGCGCTCAAACTGGCGGAAAAAATTATAGAGCGACTGCATCAAAGGCGGGCAGCCAATCCTCTTTCGTTACGCGTTGTCCCATTGGATCGCGTGTTGCCACATGAAAATTACGATCCCGTTCGGGTGAACGATCTCGCGAAACGACTCACAGAAGAGGCCACCCTGGTGAATCCGCCGCTTGTCGTGGAATGGGAGGGCAACTATGTTGTGCTCGATGGGGCCACACGAACGACGGCATTCAAGCAACTTGAATATCCGCATATCGTTGTGCAATTGATCTCGCCCGACGATCAACGACTTGCACTCCACACGTGGTATCACGCAGTGTGCGGGCCGGCCGCAGATGATCTGATTCAACATTTGGAGAATGTGCCAACGATTGCATTGGAACCCGCCCCGAGCGATAAGTTGCAGAAAGCTGTGGATGCGGGTGAGGCCTTGTGCTCGCTGATCCGGCCAGATGGTACCGGTTTCCTTGCTCGAGAAGCGGATGGTGCGTCGCCGCTGAAGGCCCTAAACGATCTCGTCGCTGCCTATACCGAGGTCGGATCAATCACACGCACTCTCAATACCGAGCTTCGCATTCTGCTGGCGGAAGTCCCGGATGTTTCTTTGTTGGTGATCTTCCCACAATTTACGCTGCTGGAAGTATTGGACGCCGCTACTGCTGGCGAACTTCTCCCGGCGGGCATCACCCGCTTTGTCATCCCCGGACGTATCCTGCGTTTGCACGCCGATCTGGAACGGCTTAAATCCGACGAGCCGCTAGCCCTCAAAAACTCCTGGCTGAACAAGATGCTGGCAGATAAGATGGCGCGCCGCCGTGTGCGCTTCTATCAGGAACCTGTAATTCTGCTGGACGAATAATAATGCTGGCCGTGTTCCTCGCTCTGGGCACAAACATCGGCGTGCGCAAAGAGAATTTGCGCGCTGCCTTGCAAGCGCTCCCGCCACAAGTAGACGTGACCTACGCGTCGGCGGTCTACGAAACTGAGCCGCGCTATGTAACTGACCAGCCGAAGTTCCTCAACATGGTCGTGCAGGCCCAAACCGAATTGTCACCTATTGCGCTTCTCACCTTCTTAAAGACTATCGAAAAGGATATGGGCCGCACTCCGTCTCGTCGTTTTGGGCCGCGCCTGATCGATCTAGACATTCTCGCTTATGGGGAGGAGATAATTTCATCTCCCGAACTGACCGTGCCGCATCCACATATCGCTGAACGCGCCTTTGTGTTGCGCCCGCTGGCAGATATTGAAGCGGAATGGGTGCACCCGCAGACGGGCCAGAGTGTTGCAATGATGCTCGCTGCTCTCCGGGACGAGGGCGAGGTTGTCATGAAATATGAAAGGCTGGATTGAGCAGTGCCCGAACGGATGAATTTTAATTTCGTGCCCGGCCCGGAACCGTTAGTGGGCTATATTGAAACGAATCTGGAATTAATCGATGGTGCTGCGGAACATTATGCGGACATGGCAGCAGCTGCTGAGGGCTCCTTCGTCGCACAGTTACTTTCTGGCGTCGAGGGTGTGCGCACGTTCACGCTGGAATCGAAGCGCATAGTATTGGAACGTGACCCTGACGAAAGCACAGACTGGGATTCGATTGCCCTACAGATAATCGGAATCCTGCGCGAAGAATTCCTGTAGAGGCGAGGTCTGTCAGGGGTGCTGCGCGCATTGCCGTTATCTGATGATCGCATCTGTCATGCGTGCGACTCTTGCCATTTGTCGCACGTCGTGCACTCGCACGATGTCTGCCCCGCGCTCGATTGCAATCGCCACAGTCGCCGCTGTGCCATCAATACGGTCATCCGGCGGCAAATCCAATGTATAGCCGATAAAAGATTTGCGCGATGAGCCGTAGAGCAACGGATATCCCAACTGTCGGAAGTGATCCAGACGGTTGGTGAGTTCTAGATTCTGCTCGACGGTCTTGCCAAAACCAATCCCCGGGTCGATGATGATCTGCTTGGAAGCAACACCCGCCGCAAGGGCACGCTCGATGGATTCCTCCAACTCGCGCGTAACGTCTTCTAAGAGGTTGTCGTACTCGGAGCCGACATAGCGCCCACCCAGCTGCGCCTCCTGTACCGCATCGCGCGGGCGACTGCGGTTGTGCATCAACACAAGCGGTACTCCGCGGGCAGCGACCAGCCCTGCCATTTCCGGGTCCATGCGCAGTCCCCACACATCGTTGACAATACTCGCACCGGCATCCAGTGCAGCTGCTGCCACCTCAGCTTTTGAAGTATCAATCGAAATCGGGATGTCCACCGCAGCGGCCAACGCAGTGATAACCGGCAAGATGCGCGAGATTTCGTCAATGGCAACCACTGGCTCTGAGCCCGGGCGTGTGCTTTCGCCACCAACGTCGAGGATGTGCGCGCCATCCGCCACAAACTGCTGCCCCTGTGCGACCGCGACTTGTACGACGTCGTCGCTAGAATGAATCAGGCCATCGCCGGAAAACGAGTCGGGCGTGATGTTTGTGATTCCCATGATGTATGTGTGGGAACCCCAGTTGAAATAATCGCGAAGTTGCATCTACACAATTGTAGCGGTCTTTCCTTCGTGCAGACCTGCCGGATTATTGGTCATTGCTTATCGTTGGTGTCCAATCGTTCAGGTCGGCGTGGCAATCGTCGCAGGCTGCGTTGACTGCCGGGCGCGGCGACCATTGTTGCGACTCACGGGCGCCTTCCGTATGAGAGATGTGGCAAACTGCGCATGTGCCGCGTGGGTCGGGATCGGCGACCAGCCAGGCGGCAGCATACTCGGCGCGATGATAATGCGAGTAAGATTTGAGAGCGAATTCAGAATCGGCCAGGCCAACTAAAGTGGGCGCATGATGACATTTTGTGCAGCCTTCTTCGCCGACCGGATGGATAGTTGTGGCGGGCTGTTCGTAGCTGCCCAGGACAAATGCAGACAGGTCAGTTGCGCCCTGTACCAGCGAAGCAGCGCGCCCTACAGGGCCGACCCCGCTATGGCAATCGATGCAACGAACTGCTGCTGCAGCATTGGCGTGGACGGAGGCCAGGTCTGAAGGCTCTGCCTCAGAGCGCGTGAAAAACGTTGTCTCCGGTTCGGTATGACACGCGGCGCAGAAGGTATCCCGGTTTTCGAGTTCGACAGCCGTGGTTATTGCGGCAGCCGACATGAACAGGCCCAATGCAATTAAGACTAGCCCGATGCGAACAATTTTCATATCCGTCAGTATAGGTCTGTACTGTTATGCAATTATGAATAAAGCGTAATGCTGGCGTCAACTGATCAGGAGATCGTCGACTAATCCCATTGTAAGTTTTCGGCTACTTCCGTCTGCGTCCTGTAAAGGATCCCAGGTCGAGACTGATATTGCTTCCACACGCCCGGTGCCTGCCAGATGTTTGAAGACTGGCCGCAGCTCATCCGAAGAAGGGCCACCTGCCGCCGGATAAGCAACTGCCCTGAGTTCCTGCGGGTCGATTACATCCACATCGAAGTGAATCCAAAGGGGGCCGGTGGGCAACGAATGTTCAAGTAAGTCTTCAATACGTTTCAGGTGTATCAGCTGCGAGGCTTCAACGGCTTTGCGTTCACCGGGGTCAAGGTCGCGCGCGTCGGTCAGGATCACTTTTTTTCCGGCAAGGCCTGCATGCCCAGCCCGTCCACGACAGTCATATCGCCGCGTCCAACCAACCAGGCGAGCGGCATGCCGCCGAGGAACCCGCTGGGGGTGGTCTCCCAGGTGTTGAAGTCTCCGTGGGCGTCGAACCAGATTAGTGTCGGGTTTACTCCGGCGCGTTGTAGCCCGGCGATCATTCCCAAGCTGGCACAACAGTCGTTGACGATGCTAATCGGACGCGCGCCGCTTTTAATTGCACGCGCAACGCTGTCTGCAAGCGGGTTGTAAATGGTGCTCAAGCGTCGGATCTGTTCTCCTGTGGGAAGTTCCGGGGTGTTGCGAATCCAGTCTGGCCCCGCTAGCGCGTCCAGCCCCGGGCGCTCTTCATCGAGAAAATAAGGCGTGAGAATGAAATGGTTCTTCATTGTGTTCGATTGCTCCCTATTGAGGTCGATTGTGAGACATGGTCACACAATTCTACTGGATAGATAGCACCACCTGACAGCATCCAGTTGGCCTGCCATTTGCTAATGCCGATTCCATTCAGGCCGAGAATTGCCCCCTGAAAACCAATATGGGGAGGGCAGTAGGCATTCCACGAAACGCAAATCTAACTGTCTTCTACCTAAATGTTCATTGTTGCCTTTAGAAGGTGTAGCGTAAAATAAGAAGGCGAGTCTCACCGGCCAGAATATGACATCCGACGATTCTTCCGATCCCGATAGTTCAGACTCAACTTCGAGCCAGTCGCCTTTCGATCCGGCTAAGTATGAAGAGTTCATGCTGCAACCTGCGGATGCACAGGTGGACGCCGCGGTTGAAGAGTCAGACGAAAAAGCCGCCCCACAGATGGACCTGAGCGGCGCGCGCCTTGGGCAATATGAGCTACGCACCCTACTTGGAAGGGGCAGCCTCGCCACAGTATATCTCGCACGTCAATCGGCAATGCTGCGGGATGTGGCCGTAAAAGTCCTCCCGCCGCATTATGGCGACGACTCTGCGTTTACGGAGCGCTTCAGGCGCGAAGCAGAGCTAGCAGCCCAACTGACCCACCCCAACATTCTGCCAATCTCCGACTTCGGCGAAGAGGGCGGCTATATCTACATCGTTACGCGCCATATCTCGAGTGGTTCACTCTACGCTCGATTGGGAAATGGGGCGCTTGCGCCGGCTGCAGCGCTGCAAATTTTGGAGCAGATCGCTGCAGCGCTTGAGTATGCTCACGCGCGCGATATTGTCCATTTGGATGTAAAGCCATCCAATATCTTGATTGATGACGACCAGACGGTCTACCTAACCGACTTTGGGATCGCCCGAGCAATGCGGCAAGGGCGTGGCAGTGGTGCAGGCACATCCGGCTATGTTGCGCCTGAGCAGCAGGCAGGAGAAATCGTAGACGTTCGCGCCGATGTGTATTCGCTCGGGGCGCTATGTTTCGAGATGTTCACCGGGCGGGGCCCTATCACATCCAGGGGCAGCGTTGAGAGTTCGAGCGAGTCAGACTCGGATTCCAATTGGTATAGCTCAGATTTGCCAGAGCCAGTTCAGGTAGTGATCCGCAAGGCACTGGAACGTGGTCCGGACAACCGCTATGCCAACATCGGGGATTTCACGGCAGCGCTGCAGGCTGCATTTGCTGCAGCTCCGGAGGAGTGGCGCAGCTCCCCGGGACGGGCTGCCTCTCTGCCCAAAGAAGAAGTACAGAGCGAGAAGGAATCTGCGAGCCCGGCAGGAAGTCTCTCTCATCTTGTTGAGCCGGACAACATGTCGATACCCTCGTCCCCGGGCCCCCGCGTCCCCCACGTCGGGTCTGCGCCCCGCCGGGGTACTGACGCGAAGTCGACGCGACTGGGAGTCGACCCAGTCCCGTCCCCCGTTTCGGCGCCGGGCAGAGGTGGAAGGGGTGACAAGGGGGGCTGGATACGTAGTGCAATTGACGAGGCTGCTGATGCTCCTGATGAAGATGCAGAAGATCAAGGCGAGCGCAGACGTCTCTCTACATTGCTCTTGGGATCGGAAAGATCAGGTGACGAACGTCCGGCTGTTCGCCAATTGGTCGATCAGCCAGCCGGGGTTGGTGTCAGTGTGAAAACACCGCGCCGCAGCATTTGGCCGGATGCGCCACCTGTTGGAGCAACGAGAGCAGGTGCGTCCCAAAATGGTCTCAGTATCAGTGGCCCAGATTTTGCACGCCGCATACGAGCCAAACACGGCTTCGAAACGGTGCCCGAAATTGAGATCGATGTAGGACCCTCGGAACCGATTTGGAGTCGCATTGCTACGCGTATCCCGATGTTGGATACCGGCCGGCGTTTCTTCACTACTGCGCTTGCAGTTGGTGCTGTGATTGCACTCATTGTCATCATTTCGTCGGCACTCCCAGAGAGCACCCCGGTTGTTGAGACTGTGGTCACACCAACGCCGGTAATAACGGAAGTCATTGTTGAACAGGAAACCGAGGAAATTGTTCCCACGGCATTACCGCAACCCACGGCTACTCTAGCGCCTGTAATATTGCCGGCTTTCGATCTACCCATTGTCGAGATCGAATTGAAGATGCATCACTTTGGCTGGGAAAGCGTCGGTGATGGTGATCAAATCTACGATGTTGCCTTAAGCGCCGACTACATCTGGGCAGCAACGGGCGCGGGTTTGTATCGGTGGGATACGAACGGCGATTTCAAACACTTTGCCACGGAGCATGGACTGGCTTCCAACCGTACCCGTGCCCTGGCAATCCAGTCGGATGGCACGCTTTGGGTGGGGACGCTGGGAGGCGGCCTCTCCCGTCACGATGGCACGGAATGGCAGACATTTGCTCTGCGAGATGGCCTGCCGGGCAAAGATGTCTTCGCATTGGCATTCGATCCCAAAGGCGGGCTCTGGGGTGCTACAAATGACGGGCTTGCCCGTTTTGATGGCGCGGTTTGGCAGACCTTCCGTGTAGAGTCCGAATCTGGTTCGCAAAAGGTGCTTGATCTTGCAGTGGAACAGGATGGCAATCTGTGGGCTGTAACTGAAGATGGACTGTTTCAGTTCGACGGCGATGCGCTGGTTCCATTTGATACGCCGGATGAATTTCGAATTGCTGACATAACCACTGTCGGTATTGATGCGCGGGGCGCACTTTGGATCGGTACTGTGGATAGTGGAGTCGCAACCTTTGATGGAGAGAAGTGGACTCGGTTTGTAAATGTCGGCTTCGAGCAGGCGACTATCTATAGTATCGTGCCGAATGTTGACGGCAGCTTGTGGGTTGGAAGTTCTGCGGGTGCGCATCAATTTGATGGTGCTGAATGGGTAAATTTCACAACGGAAAAAGGATTGCCTAGCAATGAAGTGCGCGCGCTAGTAATGCACCCGGACGCAGGTCTTTGGGCCGGAACGCGATCCGGTCTGGCACTCCTCAGCGAATCGGATTGGGAGGCATTCATCACGGGCGATGGTCTCGAAAGCAACGCAATCCAGTCCCTCGACTTTGATAGCGCCGGACAGGTATGGATCGGTATGCTAGATGGTGGCCTGGCAACATTCGATGGGAACGACTGGCAAAGTTATGGCCCGGATGATGGGCTGGCCTCCGCCGATGTGTGGTCACTACTACTCGATAAGGAGGATATTGTGTGGGCCGGGACGTTAGGTTCGGGTCTTTCCCGATTCGATGGCGAGGAATGGCAGACCTATACAGTGGAAGATGGACTGGCGGGAAATACCATCTGGACTATCATTCGTGATCCGCGCGACCAGTTATGGACGACAACATCTGGCCGGGGCGCGTTTATTCTAAGTAACGAAACCTTCGTGCAGCAGTCCGTGGATCGTCCGGGTGAGCCCTGGGCGCTCGACTTCGATGCCGAGGCGAGTCGGTGGACGGGTACTTTCGACGGCGAATTGGAATGGGACCTCGATGGAGCTCAGGTATGGTTGCCTATCCTGAATTCAAACGCCGGTCCAGCGGACAAAGTGCTGGTTATCTTTGTGGACGATGCCGAACGTATCTGGTTAGGCACAGCTGGCAGCGGTGTTCTCATGTCCATCTCGAACGGCGCGCGTTGGGAGGAGTTTACGGTGGATGATGGTCTGGCTGGTAATGTTGTTTGGGACATTGCTGCCGGTCCCGGAAATGGTATCTGGTTCGCTACATCCGACGGCATATCTTTTTACAACGGCACATCCTGGCGTTCCTTCGAGACGACAGATGGTCTCGCTGCCAACGAAGTGCACACTCTCGGAGTCGGGCCGGATAGACGCTTATGGGTTGGGACGGCTGGTGGTTTATCGATAGTTGATCCGGAAGATGCACAGCTCTATCGCTGAGACCCGCGGGGGAACGGGGTAAAACTGAGATGGATATAATTGGCAACGAGAACCCGACGATTGTATGCGTAGAGGATGACCCTGATGCACTCGAGTTTATTCGGCTCGCTTTGCGCAATTCGGGCTATACATTCATCGGTGTGACCGACCCACGCGAAGCGCTGGATGTCCTAAAGCGTTACACGCCGGATGTTGTGGTGCTGGATATTATGATGCCGGATGTGAGTGGGTGGGACGTATTCCGGCGGATGCAAACCGAGGAGCGTCTCCGCAATGTGCCGATCATCATCGCGACAGCGTGCAGCAGCCAGGTGGATCGAATTTTCGGCGAACAAGTTGCCAAAGTGCACGCCTATATCCAAAAGCCAATCGATGCGGATGAGCTACGGCACTCAATTGCAACCGCACTAAACTCAGTAGAAGCGACAACAGATTCCAGCGAATAAGTTCGAATGGACACTTATAAAAACCGATTCCTAAGGGGCCGGTTTTTTCTTTTGTGTATTTTTATTCTGTGCGTATTCCGCTACAGCACTTACGAAAGATTTAAATAAAGGGTGCGGCCGGTTTGGGCGAGAGCGAAATTCCGGATGGAACTGACTGCCCACCATGAAAGGGTGATCGCGCATTTCTGCAATCTCAACTAAGCGGCCGTCCGGAGACAAGCCAGAGTAGACCAAACCATGCTTCGCAAGCGGCTCACGATAGGCATTGTTGAATTCAAAGCGGTGTCGATGGCGTTCATGTGTTAGCTGCCCGTTCGCCTGGCCGTAGGCGGCTGCTACTTTTGAGTTCGGTACGAGTTCGCAGGGATACGCGCCCAAGCGCATGGTTCCACCCATATCAGTCAGGTCTTGCTGATCGGCCATTAAGTCGATAATCGGGTGTTCTGTCTCACTATCGAATTCGGTTGAGTTGGCCTCCTCTGCGCCGAGTGCCGTGCGCGCCAATTCGATGCACATCACTTGCATGCCAAGGCATAATCCCAGATAGGGAACATTTTTCTCTCGCGCCCAGTTTGCAGCCAGTATTTTCCCTTCGATGCCGCGCTCCCCGAAACCGCCAGGCACAACAATGCCATCAGCCCGCTGCACGATCTCCCAGCCCCGGTCTTTTTCCAGCTCGCCCGAGTGCACCCAGTCGATCAGAATTTCGCGGTTATTTGCTATGCCAGCGTGTTTTAGTGCCTCGCGAACGCTGATATAAGCGTCTTCCAGTTCAACATATTTTCCAACAACTGCTACGCGGACAGAAGGCTTCTCGCGTTTCACTTCGCTGATAAGTTCTTTCCAGATTTTCCAGTCTGGTTGGTGATGAGAAGAGAGTAAGCCACCGGCCTGCAATCCTAGGCGTTCAAAAAGGAAATTGCCCAGCCCCTGCGATTCGAGCAACAGTGGCACCTCGTAAGGAATTTTTGTCGTGGTGAGTGGAATGACAGCTTCCAACGGTACGTCTGTAAAGAGCGCGATTTTGCTCAGCAGCTCCTGACTGATGGGATGGTCTGCACGTGCCACGATCACATCCGGGGTAATTCCAATTGAGCGCAATTCGCGCGCTGAATGTTGAGTTGGCTTGGTCTTAAGTTCGTTCGTTGCGCCAATGTGAGGCATCCAGGTCAAGTGCAAATAGATGGTATCTTCGCGACCAACATCGGTGCGCATCTGGCGCAAGGCTTCGAGGAATGGCAGGCTCTCAATGTCACCCACGGTGCCTCCGACCTCGACAATTACTACCTCGGCGCCAGTCGTTTTCGAGACCAAACCAATGCGGCGCTTAATTTCGTTTGTAATGTGCGGGATCACTTGGATAGTGCCGCCCAGGTAATCTCCGCGCCGCTCGGCAGCGATGACGTCGGAATAAATCTGCCCGGTCGTGACGTTGCATACCTTCTGAAGTTCGATATCGATAAAGCGCTCGTAATGGCCCAGATCGAGATCGGTCTCTGCGCCATCTTCGGTAACAAACACTTCGCCGTGCTGATAAGGCGACATAGTGCCTGGATCCACATTAATATATGGATCGAGTTTCTGTACCGATACGACGACGCCCCGTTCTTTGAGCATACGGCCAATGGCCGCGGCCACAATGCCTTTGCCGACGGAACTTACAACGCCACCAGTTACGAGGATGTACTTTGTCATGTTTGCTTCCCTGTGAAATAACTCATCAAGTCGAATAAATAATTCATTGTGGCTGACTCGCCATTGAGACCGCAAGTGGCACCAACATATCATTCATATTGAAGGTTGCCCAGTCCGCAACGTGCGAAGTGCCGGCGGTGAATAAGGCCATGCCGATTACAAAATCATCCTGCTGTAGTTCATGATCGTACCAGTTGATCTGATTCATAAAAACTTGCCAGGCGGGCCCTTCTAGTCCAAGGCTTTCCCAGGTGGAGGTGCAGCCATACCAGCCTTGACGCGGGTCCAACGGGCAGCCTTCGCCTACCCAGCCATCAATGCCGGCTTCTGAGATCACCAATGGCACAGTGAGTCCGCGCGGTTTAAGATAGCCCTCATACCAATACCGATATCGTAGGGTGAGCGACCCGGCACGATCTTTAAGGCTTTCGGGTGCATTGGGAATGCCGGCAGCGACTCCGGATTGCATTGTAGGCGCGCTATATTCGTGCAATGTGAAAATGCCACCGCAACGTTGGATAGCCTCAATGGCGGGCAAAAAGCGCGCCATGTCTACATATTCCGGTGTGCCTGCGCTAAATCCTCCGACCGCCGCACTCAGGCCGAGATCGCGCATCTGGCAGGCGCGGGCTGCTTCGAATTGCGTGTACCAATCCCACCGGGACGGGCTGTTGGGCGGAAATTCGTTCCAGCCCTCCCAGTAGTCCACATAGGGATGGGCTTGAAAATCGCTCAAATATAGATTGATAAAATCTGCTGCAAATTGCGCTGGATCGGGATATTGGGAGGGGTCTTTATTATCAAGTATGTTCCGGTTTGGGACTTGGGTATGTCGCCCGATAGTGACCGTCCGTGGAGAAATGGACTTGACATCGGCCAGCCAATGAAAGTTATCCACTGTTTTAATTACAGCTGGTTTTGTGCGGCGGACGAATTCCAGAATGCGCACGTCTTCATTCAGGATCACATGCAGTCCAATTTTGCTGCGTCCCGGTGTGGCCATCTCCGGTGGCCACGGATCCTGAGTAGGTTCGGGAGCTGGCTCAGTGGGTGGTTCCACCACTTCCGTTGGGGCATCCGGTGGGTTTGTTGGAGGGGGCGGTTCCGTCGGTGCCTCGGTAGGTGCTACAACTGTTGAAGTGGCTGTCTCGACTGGCAAAACATTTGCAGTCGCAGTAGGTGTCAACGTGAGCAGCCGTGGTGCGGCAGATGATTCAGTAACGCTCAGTTGAGAGCAGGCTGTCAGTACAACACTAATGATAAATAAACATACCAATACGAATTTGATTTTTGTGCGCATAAGAGCCGGTATTCATCAAGCGAAGCGGGGAGGGCCGTTGTCCGGTCCCTCCCCGCATGGTTTCATAAGCCTGGCGGCCTGGATATCAAGGCGCCAGAAATTGCACCCTGAGCCGAGTTTGGGGTCACAACAGTCCTGTCAAATCCTCCGCGCAACGGCGCATGTCGAGAAACACCATGCCCAATTTAGCTCCCTGACGGCAGAGAGCTGTCAGCACAGCCTCTTCGCCAACCGCAGTGAGAAACACATATCCAGCGTCACCCTTGATGTATACCTGATCCAATTCACCGCGTCCCAACTCGCTGGCGATGCGCTCGCCCAGACTGAGCATTGCCGCTGACATTGCAGAGACGCGATCTTCTTCTACGTTGGAGGGCAAAGCAGATGCCATGATGAGCCCGTCTACACTGACAACAGCGGAGGCTTCGATATCTGGCGTGCTCGCCTGCATATCGCGCAGTCGGTCTGTCATTTGTTCGGTTCGAGATTTTTCGGCCATATGGAATTATTGCATCCTTGTGTTTCCGTTGTGGCTGGGTCAGGCCGCAGGAAATATACCATAGCCCCACATGGCTCGCAATTGAATCAACAGAGCCTCGGCGTTCGTTAATCCGAAGCTCTGAAAACAATTTAGCGAGTACGAGTTAGTTGGGCGAAATAAGTGTCTCTACGCGCTCACGGATCACCACAGCGGAGCCTGCGCCGACAATGCGGTCCACGATCTCGCCACCCTTTACAAAGAGCATCGTGGGGATACCCTGCACGCCATACTGCATTGCATACTGTGGGTTATCGTCTGTGTTGACTTTGGCAACAACGAGCTTGCCGTCATATTTCGCAGCAATCGAATCCAGGATTGGTGCGACCATGCGGCACGGCCCACACCAGGGTGCCCAGAAATCGACAACCACAGGCACGTCTGAATTAAGTACAGCTTTTTCAAAAGCTGCGTCGGTTACATGAATTGGTTCTGTCATTTGTAGTTCTCCTTAGTTCAAGCCTGTCCCTGTAATGTTGCGCTGATACTTTATTGAATGTTGTCTACGAATACTGTACTCTCAATCACATTGTTGGAACGGGAACGTTTTTATCTTCAATCACGTGTGAGGTAGAAATGTCTACCGAGCTGCGCAGAGTAGCCGCCACCGAGCAATACTTCGACTCGGAAAGCTCTATGGCTCGAGCTATTGCCTCATCAGTAATCTCGGGGCCACGTACGCGATAATCAAGGTGAATGCTTTTGAATGCACGTGGATGTTCTTCTGCACGTTCGCCGCTAGCCCGTATCTCGAGCCCGGTCACCTGCATATGTTTCTTTTCCAGGATGCTGACGACATCTACTGCCGAGCAACTGGCAACGGCTAATAATACTAAATCCATCGGACTTGCACTGGACTTCTCATCCCCGCTGGAGATGACGATAGAGTGCCCGGATGGTGCAGTGCCAACATAGGTTAGGCCATGCACCCATGTAACTGTTGCAGTCTGATTCATTAAACTTTACCAATTAAACGAAACAGATCATCAAGCACGGCTTCCCGTGTCGCGGGATCGTCATCTTCCGGTGCAACGAAGCACTCCGCTGCATATTCGCGCATGAACAACAAGCTAGCACTGTGCAACGCTGAACGAGTTGCATTTAGTTGTTGCACGATCTCATGGCACTCACGCTCTTCCGCGAGCATGCGTTGAATACCGCGCACCTGTCCTTCAATGCGGCGCAGGCGTTTCTGTAGATCGTTAGTGACGCGCGGTGAAGTTACTTTCAATTCCGACATACTATAGAGGAGTATACTATGTCGGGCTGGACTGTCAAGGATTACTCTTCCACTGGGAAGAGGAGCCGATCTATCTGCGCCCAGGCACTTTCGAGTTCCGAAAGCGAAACCGAAAGGTCGGTCGGCAATAGATCTTCTGCCCCTGAGATACGACCAATCAGAGCAGTGCGTTCTTCGGCTTCGAGTGCACTGCTTGCTTCGAGCAAGGCATTCAGATCTTTAACGCTAGCGCTCATCAATTGGCGGGCATTTCCGTTGTTCTCGGTATTAAGTTCCAAGCGGGCTTGTAACAGATTGCTGCGGACACGTTGCAGTGCGCGTTCTGTCTCGAACTGCTCCTGCGTGGAAACAACCGCTACACCCAAATTGATGAGTCTTTCATTGGCTACATCCATAGCGATCTGCAAGTCTGCGACTTCTACCTGTAGTGCAGCATTCTCCTGTGCCAAGTCTGCATTCTCATTCTGGAGCGCTTCGATCTCAGCCGCCAGGGCCGCACGCGATTCGTCGCTGTTTACCTGTACTCCTTCCAGATCGGATGCGGTCGTCTCGGCGGCAGCGACTTGTTCGCGCAGTGCGTCCCCACTGGTTTCCAACTCCGTGAGTCTTTTATCTTGGGATGTCTGACTCTCGTTGAAAACATCCCCTAAATTATCAACGCGGTTCTCGACAATTTCCACCTGGATATCAGTATTCTGAACAGGTTCGATGATCGTGCTATAGAGCCACGGGATGCCGAAGTAGACGCCGGCTCCAACTCCGATCGCCAGCAGCAATATAAATATGAGACGCAGGATGAAACCAAGCAAACGGCCGATGGTGCGGCTCAGGCGTGTCCAGTTGTCAGGTTGAGATTGTGGTTCGGTTGTCATGGCTGGCTCCTCGTTAGCTCTCCGGGGTGGCAGTGGTGGGTGGTTCAGGGGTGGCGGGTGGTGCGCCCTGGAAATCGAACAGTAGGTCGCGCAAGCCGTCCAGGAAACGACCAAAGCGTTCGGCGGTCGCCCGTACCAGATCAACATCGGCAGCCAGGGCCGTAGTACGTTCTTCAAGCTTGTCGAGGTCGTCACTTGCTTCAGCAGCTGCCATCGTCAATTCGCCAACTGAAACTTCTACATCTTCGATCCGTCCGGTGAGGCTCTCCAATGCGTCCAAGCGTGTACGTAATGAATCAACTTCGCCTTCGAGTTCAGTAGTCCGGTTGTCAAGCTCATCGGTAGCATCGCTAAGCGCGATGACTTCCGCGCTCTGGTTTAAGACCAGCGAGCCACGATTCAAGCCGGCAACAGCTAGCAATGCGATCACAGCGCCCAGAATCGTACTAAGCACGCTCATCCCCAACAACCCGATCCAATCCCGTTTTGGCACTGTGGAGGTTTCATCGGAAATCGGATCGCCATTCCAAGCCACGATTGCTCTGATTGTCTCAGCAGGCGGCCTGACTCTCGGCTTTGGATCAGGCTCTGAGGGAGTCGTCGTAACCTGGTCTGCAAGCTGCGCGAATTTAGATTCGCTGATCCCTGGGACTTGTTTTAGATCGTCTTTTGATTGGAAGGGTTTGCTTGCTCTGTGTGCAACGATCCGTCCGGCCAGGGCCGGTCCTACGCCGGGAAGCTGACTCAATTCAGCTTCGGTCGCGGTGTTTAGATTGATTGGCCCATCTGCTGTATTGGAACTCATCGGATACCTCCGGCCAGTGAATTCAGAAAAGACAGTACCTATTATGGGGCAATCTGACGGGTTCGACTAGTTCGTGCGTAGCCGCGTTTATTTCGTTCTTTGACGTGGGAAGGGAAACAGCCGTGGGACAGTTTGTTGGTGTTCGCGATACACTGTCCCGAATTCTTGAACCAGTTTGCGCTCTTCAAAGATTGAACCAATCCTGAAGTAGATCGTTACACCAATATTGAAGGCAAGAATATTGGCCGTCATAACTGGAGTGAGCCAGATGAAGAGCAGACTGAAGAAATAGAGCGGGTGGCGTACCCAGCGGTGAATGCCTTTTGTGACGAGAACAGGTGGATCACGTGGATCGGGTTCCTCGTGCAACAAGCGAATAAACTGGCGAACTCCGAAGAAGCGCATTAAATTCACACGCCATAGAGATACTGCCATACCAAAGAGTGCTGCTATTTGTACCGGTAGCGTTAGGAATAGCGCCCAATTTGGAAACCTGTAGATCGGAGTGTCAATGAGCAAGCCTGGGAGTACCAGCACCGGTGCAAACGTGAATATCGCAATCAGGTTATACAGCAATCGGTATGTGCCATCCGTGGTGCGCGTTGAGACAATCTCGCGTGCCTGCGCTTTGGCCCACAGTGAGGCAGTAATACTGTGGAGAATCCCCCAGATGGCCATGGCAAGCAAAATCACCCCGAAATTAATCAGCATTCGCATAGATTAGATATTTGCTAGCTAAATACTCCCGTCGCGATGATAGAGACAGCCAGTATCAGGATCGCCACTGCCATAAGCCCGATTTTTGGGTCTAACTTATCTCTGTGCGGCGGCACGACAATTGAGGATGCTTGAAAGGCGCGCACAATGCTTCGGTTGATGTAAAGCTGGATGCGCAGATAGATGATGTAGGTCACTGCGACTCCGAGCATTATCCACATGACGTATTGTTGGAATTCGTTCATCAGCTCTTCACCCAAAGTCCCATCACTTAGTGTAGCATATACACTAATTATACTGAAACCCAGTTCTCTGTCAAGCGTGCGTGTCCAATCTATGCGGGTGAATTGCGGTTCTGGCTGTTTGCTAGGGAAAGAGTCGGCGTGCTTTTACTTCGGGGTCGGCATCTTCGCGATATCGATAGAGCATCGCCGGTCGACCCTCGCCACCCTCCCGCCTTCGGTCGGTTTGCTCGATCACGTCGGCGTCAAATAGACGGCGCCGGAAGTTCCGTTTGTCCAATTTCTCGCCGAGGACGATCTCGTAGGCGGTCTGCAGATCTGTGAGAGTGAACTCTGCAGGCAATAGTTTGAACCCGGCTGCCGTATATTCAAGTTTGTAACGAAGCCGTTGCAGTGCATATTGCATTATCCGTGCATGGTCGAATGCTAGCGGAGGAGGCTCGTAGACGGAATGCCAGGCGGCTTCGGCTGCGTCGGTACCGGCAATCACTTGTACGCTGTCGGCAGGAATGAGGGCGAAGTAGGTTACAGTGACAGTGTGTCCACGTGGGTCACGGTTTGGGTTACCAAATGAATAGAGCTGCTCCAGATAAACATTACGCACGCCGGTTTCTTCGGCCAATTCGCGCGTGGCTGCTGTTTCAAGCGACTCGTTGTAGTTGACAAAGCCACCCGGAATTGCCCATTCCCCTTTGAATGGATCATTTGCACGGCGAATGAGTAATGTATTCAGGTCGTGCTCTGGCAGTGCGAGGCTGAAGATGACAACATCTACCGTAAGCGCCGGTGGCCGCCGGAGACCGAATTGGGCGCTGTCTTCTGGTGACATTTCAGTGAGCGATGGCATGCACGAAAATTATGCGAGAGGTGCTGCTGCGTGTCAAGTTTGAACTGAGGTAAAATCGAGTTACATTGACTAAATTCATGCGAATTCTAATTTTTGGAGCGAAACCTTGTCAGTAAAAGTTTGGACAAAGTACGCCGATGATGATGAATATCCTGAGCCAATATATATAAACGGTATTCCGGTTCACCCGCAGTTGTTGGAAAGTCAGGCTGTTCAACGTTGTGATTATCAGTTATGTGGTTCGACTTGTTGTCGCAATGGGGTGTATATCGATGTTGACCAATCCAATATGATCCTCGAACACCAAGAAGCGATTAAACCTTTTCTGAGAGTGGAAGCGCAAAACCCTGCAGATTGGTTCGATGGGATTTATGATATTGACTCAGACTATCCAAGTGGGCGTGGGCAAGGCACAAATGTCATCCCACATCCGAACCACAAGACCGGTTCAGCCTGCATCTTCCTGCGCGCTGACCTGAAGTGTGGCTTGCAGGCTGCTTCAATGGAACTCGGCTATGCGCCCTGGCATTTCAAGCCCTACCATTGTGCACTCCATCCGTTGACGATTTGGGAGAAGTGGCTGTTGGTTGAAGAAGAACTCGAGCACTTAGGTGGCACTTGTCTTGTCGAAGGGCCAAATATCCCCCTGTATGAAGTTTTCACCGAAGAGATTAAGCTGCACCTTGGCGAGGACGGTTTCAACACACTAGCTGCCCTGGCCACGGTACAACCAAATGGTTCTCAGGCGGAGGACTAGTTGGAAAGGACGCTCTGCAGCTTCATTGCCAATTGCATATCGCCCTGGATTTTTATCTTGCCCTGCATAAAGAGCGCCATCGGATTGGTGTTGCCGTTCACAACGTCGAGCCAATCGGTGGCTGCAGTGGTCAATGTAAGATCAGGATCGGCATGATTGCCCTCGTTGATGTCGAGGCTTCCATCCTTCATCATTAGAGTCCAATTTCCGCCGGTGTCGCCATCCAGGTCCAGTTGAATCACTGCATCCATGTCCGCTGCGCTAGCAGGATCAACCGATCCCGGAAGTGCTTCAATCCACTGCTTGGCGGTCTCAAACTGATTTGCCATCTATAGGGCTCCTCATAGACATTTTTGAAGTATACATATTCAAGGTAGCGCGGTGAAGTATAGACTACGCCGAAGGGCAGTGTCAACGCTGCACATATTTTTGCATTGGCGTTTAAGCACAGCGTGAGAGACCGGCCAAATACAGCGCTGCTCGAATGGGCTGCCATCCTCACGGTATTGGCGGCGCTCGGCGTATTAATTCTACAGACCGTAGCATACAGTCGCGTTCGAGCGCAGCTGCAGGCAGGAATGATTATCGCGCATATTCCAGTGGGCGGCCTAACTGCTGAAGAGGCTGGTGCGCTGCTTTCGCGCGTCTACGCCGCACCGGTTGAGCTGCACTATCGTGAAGAAGTATTTCTGCTCGATCCGACTGCCATCAGTTTCCGGTTGGATTTGGAATCTATGCTCTCACGTGCCGACACGTTTCGTTCAGAGACCAGTTTCTGGCGTGGTTTCTGGGAGTATTTGTGGAATCGGCCCGGACAATTGGTATCGGTACCCATCGAAGTTGAATACTCTGCTGCACAACTTGAGGCCTATCTGGAAAATGTGGCCGTGCGCTATGACGCCCCTCCCACGGCGCCGATCGGCGATCCGGACTCGTTGGGTTTTGTTGCTGGTCTGCCGGGTTATACCCTCGATCTCGATTCGTCCATGGCAGTAATCGACATGGCTCTGCGCGTACCCTCCAATCGGCGGGTGGCGCTCACAATTTCTGAAGGCGCTACCATTGCACCGACGCTCGAGACAGTCGGCGATCTCGTCAACAACTATATCGCCGAGGTTGGTTTTGATGGTGTGCTGAGTCTGGTTGTCGTGGATTTGCAAACCGGGGAGGAGAGCGCTATCAACCCGGATGTGGCCTACGCGGGCATGAGCATCATGAAAATTCCGATCCTCGTGTCCACCTATCGGGCCTGGTCAATTGAGCCTTTCGAACATACGTTGAAGGTCATCAGCGAGATGATCGAACTCTCCGGCAATGTGAGTGCAAACATCCTATTGTGGGACCTGGGTGAGGAAGACCGTTTACTGGGTGCGGAAATTGTAACCGCAGATATGTGGGCGCTGGGTTTAAACAACACCTTCATGGCTGGTTACTACGACCAGGAGACTCCGCCAGCAGCGATAGAGACCGCAGCCAACCTGCGCGAAGATATCAACACTGCACCCGACCCGTACATGCAGACGACGCCGGCCGATATTGCAGCCCTTCTGACCATGCTTTATCAGTGCTCTTCAAACGGCGGCGGCGCATTCGAAGTCGTCTTCCCGGAGAAGTTGACACCCTCTGAATGTACGCTGATGTTGGATATACTCAAACGGAATCGACTTGGCTCACTTTTGGAGGCCGGTGTTGCTGAAGGCACGCCAGTGGCACACAAGCACGGTTTTGGCGAAGGCGATACGATCGGCGACGCAGGTGTTGTCTTCTCGCCCGGAAGTGATTACGTCATTGCGATCTACACCTGGCATCCCGTGGCGCTGGAATGGGTAGCCGTCTCGCCGATCATCGCGAACGTGTCGCGCATTGTTTATAATTACTTCAATCCACCTCAATAAAAAAGCGCCTGAATTATTCAGACGCTTTGAAACCTGCTACTTCGAAATTGAAGAGAGATTACTCGCTAGCGGCTTGATGTTTGGTCAGCCGAAGGATATTTGTTTCATCCTCGCGTTTAAATCCGATTTCATCCATCATCTTTGACATGAAATAAATTCCCCAACCACCGCCAGCACCGCGTTCGTCGAGCGAGAGCGTTGCATCAGCTTCCGGAATATTGGTGGGGTCAAAGCGGCCGGCCTGGTCGCGTAACTCGATGACGAGCGTTTCGCTTTTTGGGGAACTGCATCGGATTTCAATCTCCCCGCGATCTTCCCCGCCATAGCCGTGTTCAATGATGTTTGTACAGGCTTCGTCAACGGCAATCTGGCAATGATGTCGCGCCCGAGCGTTTAAGCCGGCTACTTGTGCGGCCTCTGTAACGAAATCCATTACATCCGAAATACGGTCGTATCGACCCCGGATTGTCAGCTGACGCTCATCCATGGAGAGCAGCCTATCCAGGCTAAAAGCTGTTGACTGCATCCTCCTGGCAGGAATAAATTTGGAAGATGGACGTCAGGCCGGCGAGCCGGAGGACCTCTTCAACGCGGGGGGATGGGGTGCATAATCTCAGATCGCCGTCGTTTCGCTTAAGCGTCTTTAGGGTTGACACCATCGCGCGCAAACCGGCACTCGACATGTATTCGACCTCGTTCAGATTGAGCACGATTTTTGTCGTGTCGTTTTCGACGAGCGCTTTTAGTGCGCTCTCAAGATCGGGCGCAGTGGCGCTGTCAACACGGCCATTCACTGCCATTACTGTGACTTCGTTGGTTTCTTGGGTTGATGTTTCCATTCGTTCAAGCCTCCTGGCACCACACTCGTGGCGATTATACCATCGAGAATATTACGACGAAATCTGAAGATTTTGCAATTTACCCGGCTCATCTCGAGCAAAGCGTGATGCGACGAGAGCCAGGCCTACAAAGAGCCAAAAGATTGTTTGCGCGGGCTGGAATTCCAGATTGACGAAATAGTGGTCGAAGAATCCGACCATCAGCGCGGCCACCAGGCCGGCGTGCAAGCCCAGCCAGGATGCTGCCAGTGCGGGTCGCTGCAGTGCTGTCCGCTGGTGTTGCAAAGCCCAGGCGAATATGACGGCTATTACAAGCAGGAAGGCGCCTAACCCGACAAAGCCCATTTCCTCTGCAATGGTGAGATAGGCATTTGCCACGCCGAGGTAAATATCAATGTCCGGCGCACCGGCAAAGCCGACCCCCATAATTGGGTAGCGTCCCAGCAGCGTAAATGCATCTCGATACTCGCCAATGCGCATCTGCGTTGCCAGGTCAGCAATTTGAAATCCTTCGATGAAGCGGCCCATGTATTCTTGTGTCGTCGGCAGAAAAACGATCAAGATCGCGCCAATCAAAATGATCAGGAGTAATCGTCGGTAGCGGAGCGCTGCAATCAGTAGCATGGCAGCCAACAGGCCCGCCATTGCAGCGCGTGAGAACGTCAGAATGAGTGCAATTGCAATCAGCAGGAAGCCCAGCCAGGAGATCCAGCGGCGTCCGAAAAGAGGATGACGGGTGACCAGTTGCGGCGCTGCGAGCGCACCAAACATCGCCATCAAACCACCGAATGCATTGGGGTCTACAGAAGTGCCGATAGCGCGCAAGGCGTTTTCGGGGTTGTCTTCAATGTAACGCAAAACCGCTCCGGTAGGATATCCAACAACGCCGAGGGCATTCAGGGCACGTTCACTGAAAGCTGCAGGTAGTACGTATAGGACTATCGCCACGAGGGCGGCCGCTGTTCCGGCTAGCAGCAAGACCCGCACAAGGCTGCGCAGCTTCTCAGGAGTTCGCACATAATCCACCACGATGATCGCAAATCCAATACTCAAGATGAATTCGGCAAACTTTCGGATCAGGTTCGATGTCAGCGGCCCGTTGCTGAGCCCAAGGATGAAAGCGAAAATTGCGAGCAGAATGAACGCGATGATCGGGCCGTGCGCAGGGGTGAGTATGAGTCGTCGCCGGTGGCCGGACATCCACTGGATCAGATAGACCAATACGACGATACCGAGCGCCAGGTCCAGGAAAGTTGGCGTCAGGATCAACTTGAAGGGCAGTGTCGCGAAGGGGAGCAGGGTGATCACTCCGATGACACCCCAAAGACCGACTTCGATGCTGACAAGCGATATTAAAGACACTGCCAGCGTCAGCAACACCGCCAATGTAATAATCGGCCCGGCAAATCCGAGGAGTGCCCCGATGCCCAGCCCAATTACGGCCAGCCCGGCTCCGACAGCGAGCGAAGAACGGCGAGGGTGTGCGAGAAAATAATCCTGGATCATGTCACATTATTCTGGTAGTTGCCGGCGTGAAAATGCCAGCCCAACAACGACGATCAGTCCGATCGCAGAGAAGATCGCGCC
Source organism: Anaerolineales bacterium (assembly GCA_965248775.1). Taxonomy (GTDB): domain Bacteria; phylum Chloroflexota; class Anaerolineae; order Anaerolineales; family JBHHUI01; genus JBHHUI01. The sequence continues at coordinate 4,195,875 of OZ252150.1, read as the reverse complement.
CCATTTCAGTAGTGGCGGTTGATAAACAACTTGAACTTGTTGTAAATCGTCAACGCGTGCGCCCTGCGCAAAACCGTTAATCATTACGGTCGGTTTCCTTCCCGCGTCATCAACGACGTACCAGCCCGGATACCACGCTTCGCTTATAACAAGCATCCCCGGAGTGTCTATTTCGCCGCGCAACTCCAGGTAGCCGGGTCGGTCGGTCACGACCTCCACTGCTTCCAGAGCTTGATTAAATTCTCCAGCAAGTGGTTCTAGAAGTACAGCCTGGCGCTGTGCGTCAAAGCCCGGTTCGCGCAGCGCCTCCCAAAGGGCAGCCTGAGAATCTGCCACATTAGTGTCAGACGCAAGCCAGGCACGCTTGGGATTGCTATCGAGACGAAAGACCTGCGCATCTCCCAGTGGGGCCGCGCCCGCGAAGACAACTTCAGCCGGTATGTGGACACCCTCGCGCGTGTTCAAGTCTTCTTTCCATGTAATTAAATAGTCCACGCCAAGCAACGACCAGCGCACCAATTCCGGCGCCTGCTCTTCAAAGTCCGCCCAGTTCTGTAAACGGATCGGAGAAATGCCGCCCCATTCTCGCAGACCGTAACCACAGGCCCAGTGACCCTGCATGCGAGCATCGTCTTGTACACGGAACCAGCGTCCCTTGGCAGCGTCTACTTGAATCGGATCGAGCAAAGGTAGATGACCGTAGGTCTCAAAGGGGGAGGTTGCATTGGTGCGAGCATTGGCCGAGAAGAGCTCCAGCGTGACTACCCCGATGAGCAGCGCAGCGTGCCAATGCCATTGAGCGCGCTGCGCTGCCAATGCCAGGATGAGCAGTATGAGTCCGAGCAGCAGCAGACCGAAGCGTGGTGGAAGGTGACCCCAATCGCCGAGTCCGCTCTGGGCGAGAAAGATGCTGGCGATGAGCAGTACGATTGCGAGGGGCGTAAAGTTCCGCAGCCATCGCAGAGTCGTTGTGACGATGGCCTGTTTGTGCGGATTCGCGGCTGACCACAACGCGGTTGCGCCCAGTCCGACCAGCGTCGCGGCTGCCATTGCAAAAACAACAGCCGCGCGCTCCTGCCCGCGAAACAGACGATAGCCGGGAATAAGCCAATATGCCAACGGATAACCCGCAGCGTTGCCACCGAAGGAAAGCAATAAACCAATAAGGGCAGCCCCAAGCCAAAAGATTACTTTTGCATTGATGTGAAGCACGACTGCGAGCACAGCTAGCATCAGTCCGGCGATCCCGATGTAGAGAGGCTGCCAACGGCTCACGAGTTGCGTCACAAAAAGCTGCGCGATGTCGCCGAGGGGCAGCCCCGCTGCCAACTGATCGAATGGCAAGCCAGCGCGCGTTGAGAGTGCCAGGAATTGTGCCTGGGGCAGTAGCTGCACCGCACTCACGCTGCCTACCAATGCGAATATTGTCGCTGCAGTCGCGCTGATCCGTTGCCAGCGCCAACCGGCCTCCCGAGCACGGAACACGAAGTAGGCCAGACTGAGATAAGCGCTGAAAAGGAATGTTTGCGGGTGTCCGGCTAAAAACGCAATTGAGAGTGCTCCAACGACTGCAGCCCCCGCTCGTAAGCTACGGCCAGTAGCCAGCCGGTGCCATGCCAGCAATGCCAGCGGCAACCACGTGACCGTCTCCAGAATGCCGGTTTGCAAGGGTGGATAACCAGTCAGATAGCCGCCATACGCGAGCACAATCGATCCGAGCAAGGCGCCCTTCCGGCTGCCGGTCTCTTCTTTTAGAAACCAGAATGCGAAGATGCTAATAGCAAGGTAATGGCCGATGGCCTCCAGTGTCAGCGCCATGAGCGGAAAGTGCCCATAGCCCATCAGGCGCAACAAGCCGAAACTCAACCATACGGGCGGATAGAAAAGCTGGGACTGCGGATCGGCGTGGAACGGATAGCCGCCGAAGAAACAGTCCGTCCACAACGGAAGATGACCGGCCGCCAATTGGCGGAACGCGATGTCGCGAAAGATGAAGAATTGTTGTGTGAAATCACCGTCGGGAAAGACAACCCGGCTCGCCTGCGGTGCGACAAAGCGCCAGAAGAATAGCGCCCATAAGCCGACCAGAATCGCGATAAAAGGCAAATCTTGCCGTAACTTGAGCCAGCGACGGATCATGGGGAGGTGACCCGTATCTTTGTGAGCCTTACAAAATTATCCACCCAGTTTCCCTCGGGTGTAATCACCTGCAGCCGTTCTACGTTTTCGTCGTACAGGCCAATTTCGATGTCGTATACGCTGGGCGGTGTTTCTGCATCGATGGTGAGCGTGCGTACGTCGGTGATGATTTCGCCAGGCGTCCAGGTCACGGTTGGCGCTGCGCCATCCAGCGGCCAGGAATCGTACTGCCCCCAGATGGTTTCGCCTCCTCCGCGCACATGGGCAAAGATGGAATAGTTCTTATCCAGTGGACGTTGACCGCGCCAATGTAGCGTGAGTTGCAGGCTATCCCCGGGTGCGATGACGCGTGGTTCGAGTGCATATCCGACCAGTTCGATTTGGTTCTGAAAGTTGATCGATTGCGGATTGGGAAGGTCGCCTGCGATTGCTTTGATCTGTATTTCATCGAGGGCGAAGTACGAGGCGTCCGCCGTTGACAGTCGCTCGCCAGTCTGAATATTGTAGAGCCCAACGCGGACCTCAACTCGTGCTGGAGAATATAGCGTACCCTCCAGCGGTATCACATAGCTGTCTGCAAATGTTTGACCAGGCCGTAATTTGCGTGTGGCCAACAGCCCAAGCCCCGGATAGGTGTCGCGCTGTGCAACGACAATTCCAGCTTCGTCTTGCAGATGGACAAATACGCTCCAGTCACGCTCCATGGGCTGCAGCGCTTCCCAATACAGCGTGACACCAACGCTGCCGCCGGGGTAGGCAGCACGCGTATCGAGATCGTAACCGAGCAGGCGCATCTCCACGGGCTGTCCGGGTGCGCCGAAATCAACGCGGGTTACCGTTTGTATCTGCGACAAATCAGCTTCTGGTGGGTCGCTATATGCAGGCGCGATCACGTATCGTGGGCCGGCCACCGTCACGCCAAACATGAACAGCACGACGACTGCAAGCAAGAGATGGCGCCATTGCGGATAACGTCTCGGAATGAAACTAATCAGACCAAAGGCAAACAACACCCCAATGGATTGGATTGCGCTGAAGACCAAACGTCCCTGCGATGACCAAGTGTCGGTAGCCCAGCGGATGAGAGAGACCATAATTGCCAATGCATAGCCAAACGTCACGCCCAAGGGCAGCCAACGCCGCATTGACCAGCGATCGTCGAGCCATTTGCGGAATAAAAAGATGAGCAAGCCAACAACGCCGAATACGCCCAGCGTGTTGAGCACGAAATAAACCCAATTGGGGTAGGGGACATTCACCCCGCCAAACAGACCCCAGAACGACTGCATGAAGCCGATCCGTTCGCTCCAGAGCTGCAGCAGTGGTGCCGGTTGTGCGCGCTGCCCCAGGACAGCGATGAACGCATCTATTCCAGTTAGCGTCCCATACATCCGTATGTTGCGTGCATACCACCAGCCGGCGATCAGGGCTGCGAGGCCGAATGTGGATGTAAGTTGGATGGCGAACACAAGCACATGTGTCCAAAAAACTCGCGCGCGAGTGCGCTGGGTTTGTGCCCACCAGCGCACGGATTCGTTGTAGCCGATCACTGTCCCAGCAATGGGGAAGAGAGCGAGCAATGACAGTTTTGTGAGCGCCCCCAGGCCGAGCAGAATCCCCAGCAGGACATGGGTCAAGCTGACATGTCCCCGAACGCTTCCCCATTCCCAGCGCAGTAGGCCGCGTCCTATCCATACAACGTTGTCGCGTGCGCTCATCCGAGCAATAACGAGCACTGTTGCACTAGCGAGCAACACAGCAAGATTGTCGTTGTTCACCGCGCCAGAAATGAAGACGAACATGGGTGTGAAAGCAACGATCCCGGCGGCTCCAATGGCAACAAACGGCCATTGCGGTCGGATCACAAGCGCGAGGCGATAAGTGAGATAAATACTGCCCGCACTCATCAACACAGAAAGCATGCGCACAAGCCGGACAGCGAGAACCGTTCCATGCCACGGAAATCGTTCCGCCGGGGTATGGATTGCCAGATTGATATTCCCATCTGCTTTGATGACGCCGTTGTCCACGTGCGGATTTAGCCAGCGCACCGCCGGCATGTCATTGGTATTGATCCAGCTTGTGGCCAGTGCCATCAATTGATAGTAGAGCGGCGGTTGTCCGGCTTCTTGTTTCCACGGACCGGGATCATCCGGGTTAAGAACCAGTAAATCTCCTCCATTTGCAAGATGCTGGATGACCGGATAGTGCCAGAGTTCGTCGGATGCTTCGAATATTGGGGTCGTCGTGGCATAGTGGAAGCCGACGCCGACAAAGAGCAGGATGAGAACGGCCAGCAGCCGGTTGGACGCCGTCATGGGGAGATGGATTGTAGCACAGCGTCAGGGGATGGTCGTTGTCCGCTAGCTGATATTGGCGCGCACCTGCTCGAAGAAATCCACAGCCTGACGGGCGATATTGTCCCAAGTGAACGATTTGGACAACTCATTTGCTCCGCGACCAATTCTCGCGCGCAAATCGGCGTTTGCATGCAGGGTTTGAACGGCCGCCACAGTTGCCTCAATATCGTCGCGTGGAACGAGAAAGACGTTCTCGCCATGCACGAGTTCTGGGAGGGGGCTTACAGGTTGTGTGGTGATTGTTGGCCGACCGTGATTAAGGCAGGCCATAAACGTCCCGCGCCGCAAACTCGCTCCATCACGGTAGGGCATCAGCATGACATCACAGGCCAATAGGGCCGCGGAAGTTTCCTGCGGAAGGAGGAAGCCCGTTTGCGTGATGTGATCTACAACGCCTAAATCGTGGGCCAACACGAGAACTTTTGCACCATAAACCCGATTGGTAGTGTCGCTGCTCCCGGCCTGTCCGCCGATATGTAGCAACTTAACTGGGAAGCCCCTCTCCACCAATTGTGCCAACACCTCGACAAGTGATTCGCCGCCTTTGCTGCTGTTGAAAAAACCAAAGTATCCGAGCACGAAAGCATCAGACGGGATGTCGTGGGCGGCGCGCCATTTCATCGCATCGAAGCCCGCAGGTGGATTCGGCCTGATGTTGCTGCCGATTGGGATGTCGGCCAGTTGCCCAATGGCAGGCTCGGCGTGCAATTGCAGGAAGTCTTCTCGGTTAGTAACAATGACGCCACTCGCACTGCGTGCCAACCCAAGCACAGCTTTTTGCCGCAGACTGCCAGCCTTGGGAAAGAGATACGGCTCGCGCAGATCGTGGAATGTGACCACTGCAGGCGTCGACAGCACGCGTGGCAAAAAGTGAACCGGCGGGCGCATCTGTCCATACGCTGCAGCTTGGTATTGCACATTTACGATGTCCAGGTCCGGGGTCTGTTTGCGCACCTGCCAGAGATCGTGCAGACCCCATGCTGGTGAGGCGACCGCACAGACTTCGTAAGGCTGTTCTCGGTCCGGTGTTACGACATTTCGGTGATCGGTGATGACGCGAACTTCGTGTCCAAGTTCTACGAAGGCCAGTGCCAACTCGCGCGAATAATCACCCACGCCACCCTGCATGGGGGGGAATTCACCGGTTACCAGGCCGATCTTCATGATCCTCTCAATCTCCAAAATATAACTAACGGCGGATACCTTCGGCTTTCAGCCAAGGGAGGAGTCGTCAGTCGCAGGGCTTGCACCCCGTCCAGCGCGGTGCCGCAAAATGACGCCTAGTACTACAGTTGTAGATAAATGAGTGATGCACCACGACGTTTGTAATGATAGAACCTGGCGACGGCCTGATGATGGCGACGCCAATGCGACCAGGCGAGGATCTCCTGAGCGGTCTGCTGCACGCGCAACACTAGACGCCAGAGCAATCGCCGGATTTCGGCCACACTCAACCGCACGAGAGGCCGCGGCGGTGCTTGAACGCCGCAAGACTGTTGCGCGTCGCTGACAACAACGCCCCCTTTTTCAGCGCTTCGTGGCTTGGCGTGGTCGTTCGTATCGCGGCCAGATAAGCATGCGCCCACATCGCCAGAGTGGTATGGCGATACCAACCGGTCCAACTGCGCACTTCATATTGATCCAATCCGACTTCACCCTTGGCAGCCTCGAAGGTCACTTCAATCGCCCAACGGCTGCCGGCCACGCGCACCATGTCTTCCAGCGTGGTTTCCTGTGGCGCGAAGACCACGAAGGCTGTCAGTTCATGCAGGTCTTCGATTTTGCGCCGTATCAGCAGCCAGCGCCCCCAGCTCGCTTGCATGGGTGGGTTGAGCGGCAGCAGATGCCAGTCGTATCCGCGTGGACCTTTGGCCCCAGCGCCGGCGCTCAGTCGTATCCAATCTTCGGCAGGCAAGGTGGCCAGCACTTGCTTGACGCGGTGCTGTTTGAAACCAATCCAGACGTACTCCTTGCCCGAAACGGCCAGCGCGTAGGCCCGTTCTCGCTCTTCCAGCCACAGACGCAGGCGGCGGTCGTCGCCATAGACAGAGTCGCCCGTCACCCACGCCGCCGGCAGGCCGGTGTCCAGCGCCCGCGCCAGCGCTGGTTTGGTCGCAAACGCGCGGTCCGCGGGGATACCGACACTCGCACAGCGCACCGGGTCGTTGGTCCACTCCTTGGGCAAGTAAAGTTCGCGGTCAATCAAGGTGTGCCCCGCGCCACCCGCATACGCCAGGAAGACCCCGACCTGAGAGTTCTCGACGCGCCCGGCAGTGCCGCTGTACTGCCGGGCGACACCTGCGGAGTGACGACCCTTCTTGACGAACCCCGTTTCGTCGACGATCAGGACCGCTGTGGCATCGCTCAGATAATCGCGCACATATTGTTGCAGGTCATCGCGCACCTGGTCGGCGTCCCACAGCGCCCGCCCGAGCAGATGTTGCAGGCCGTAGGGCGTCGGCTGTCCGAGCGCCTCCGCCAGCTGCCAGCTGTGCTTGCGCTCTGCATTGCTCAGCAACCCGCGCAAATAGCCCAGCGCTTGCTCCCGCGCTTCCGCCCGGGCGAACCGCGCGCCAATGCGTTGTGCGACTTCCAGCAGTGCATCGGCCCAGCCCTGCACGACGGCCAGATCGGTTATGCCATTATCAACACGTCCGTTTGTCATTGGTATCTTCGCCCCCTTGTCGGAGCCAAACGATACCACATTTATCTACAACTGTAGTACTAGTACCGAACGCCCAATCACGAATGCACTGGGTCGTGAAACTGGGTCGGTATGTGGAGACTGCACTGGGTGCACGCTGAATCGATATCGACGAGGCTGGGCTGCACGAGATGCACTGCATGATGTACCGATGCCTCACTTTATAGCCCGCATGTTCTAATTTGCAGTATAATAACAATATGAAACTTACTGCGAAAGTCAAGCTAGAGCCGACGCAAGAGCAACGCAAGGTGCTGCTGGTAACGCTCAAAACTGCGAACCGCGCCTGTAACTACGTGAGTGCACAGGCTTGGGAACACAAGAAGTTTGGCCGTGTGCCGTTGCACAAACTGACCTACTACAGCGTGCGCGAGTAATTCGGCCTGTCGGCACAGATGGCGGTCCGCTGCATCGGCAAGGCGAGAGTGACCTCGTCTTTATCGACGGTGACTTTTACTTGTTCGCCACGTGCGAAGTAGAAGAACCTGAGCCAATCGAAGTAGAAGGCGTGCTTGGGGTTGATCTCGGCATTGTGAATATAGCATAAACTAGCGACGGCGAACACTTCTCCGGCTCTCGCGCTAACAACGTTCGTCATAGACGTTCGGCGCTGCGTACCAAGTTGCAAGCAAGAGGCACGCACTCGGCCAAGCGCAAGCTGGCTCGACTGTCGGGCAAAGAGCGCCGGTTTGCGACAGACATTAACCACGTAATCAGCAAGCAATTGGTACATATTGCGCAACGCACGAAGCGTGCGATTGGCCTGGAAGATTTGACAGGCATTCGTTCGCGGGTTCGGGCCAGACGCAGGCAACGATACCAACTACACAGCTGGTCTTTCTATCAACTGCGACAATTTGTGGAATACAAGGCGAAACTCGCTGGTATTCCAATTGTACCTGTTGATCCTGCTTACACTTCTCAAACTTGCCCCGGATGCGGTCACGCGGATAAACGCAATCGTAGAACGCAGTCCCTCTTTCGCTGTGTCAATTGTGAATTCGTTGCTCATGCTGATACAGTTGGCGCGATCAATATTGGTCGTGCGGCAGTCGCCCAGCCGAGTCGGCTGGACTTTGTCAACCTGCCAAACGTCCCGAATTCGAAACCCGGCTTTCAAAGTGGAGTGCGCATACCGACCCAGTTTCACGACCCAGTGCATTCGTAACTGGGCGTTCAGTACTGGGCTTCACTCTGCAGCCGGTCCGCTTTCTCGAATTGCAGGGACAAGCCCTCGGCCTTTAGCCGAGGGTAGTTGACATCCGATTTTCGAGGGGTCTCGTGTCGGGGAGAACCGAACGCTCAGAGTTCGCGATTGACGATGTAGTCCGAACTGGCAATGAGGGCGCGGGTGTACGAACTGTCTGGGAAGAATGAGAGTGCAGACTGTGCCCGCTGGGCATACTCACGTGCTTCGCGAAGCGCTTCCTCGGCTGCACCAGTATCGCGAACGGCTGACACAACACGGGCTACAACTTCGCGGTCGCGCATATGACCGTTGTTGAACGCCTTTACATCCGGTTCGTCAGGGTTCTCCTCAAAGTAGCAGAGCGCCGGAAGCGTCACTAGGCCTTGATAAAGGTCACCACCCACTGGCTTGCCGATGCGTTCTGAGGTGCTCACAAAGTCGAGGACATCGTCCACGATCTGAAAGGCCATGCCAATCTGACGCCCGAACTCACCCAGTGCCCGTTCGGCTGCTTCTCCGACGTCACCGATGATCGCTGCAGCTTCCGTTGCCAGTCGGAACATGGAAGCCGTCTTTGCGTAGATGCGGTCAAAATACATCTCGCGGCTCGTCGGGCTATCGTTTGAGAATTTCTGTGTGATCTCTCCATTGACAATGGTCATCAACGTTTTTGCGAATAAGTCCATCACGCGCACACTGCTGGTTTCGGAAGCCAGGCTGGCAGCGCGGGCAAACAGATAGTCACCGGTGAGGATCGTGGCATCGGGCGACCAGTTCGCATTCAGAGTCGGGATGCCACGCCGCAGGAGCGCTCCGTCGATCAGGTCGTCATGAACGAGAGTGGCGGTGTGTAGCATCTCGACGGCAGCTGCCAGCGAGACTGCCTGGTCGAAATCGGCTGCGGCCAATTCGCTGGATAACAGGGAGATCGCCGGGCGCATTCGTTTGCCGCCCGAATTGAGCAGATGCTCAGTCGCCGCAGTCAACTCTTCGTGCTGTTTCGGAGCGACCATGCGCAGGCGCGTCTCGACGGCATTCAGACCCTCTTGCACCGGAGTGAAAATTTCGCTCGCGGCGAGGGTGGTTGTCGAATAAGAATCAGTTGTCACCATTCTTCTGTCCAATTAAACAGTCTCTCCGCATTCTTCGAAGTCGCTGCGCTAAATTCATCCATATCCAACGCGCGTTCGGCGGCTATACGCTCAACAACCCAGCGCACATAAGCCGGCTCATTGCGCTTGCCCCGCTGCTGCTGTGGAGCAAGAAAAGGCGCGTCGGTTTCAACCAGTATTCGATCCAACGGCACACTACTCGCGATCTGTCTCAATTCATCCGCTTTCGGAAACGTCACCGGTCCAGTAAAGCCCAGATAAAAACCGGCTGCGAGCGTCTCGTTGGCCTGCTCGGCATTACCGCTAAACGAATGAAAAACTCCAGCTCCTTGCGTGTGACCACCACTTGCCCGCTGCCAGTGCGAGACTACTTCAAGGGCATCCACATGTGCATCCCTGCAATGTACGATTACAGGCAAGTCCAATTCTGCAGCCAGATCAAGCTGCGTACGAAAGGCTATTTTCTGATCTGCTGGCATAGTATGTTCACGGTAGTAATCCATGCCGATCTCACCAATCGCGACTACTTTCGGATGTAGCGCGAGTGAACGTATTTCTTGCAATGAATTTGCGTTCCATGTCGTGTTTGGATGCACGCCCACTGCGGCATAAACCATATCATATTGTTCTGCTAGAGTCACTGCCACACGGCTGCTGGCCACGTCGATGCCGGGATTAACTAAGCGCAGCACACCTTGCGCGTAAGCTCGTTCGACAACTTCGGCGCGATCATTGTCGAAGCGCTCGAAGTCGAGATGGCAGTGTGTATCGACAATAATGGGTGCCCGCACTTATGTAAGACCGGCTATGCGGAGCCCATCTTCCAAGATCGGCTGGACACGTTCTTCGGTGTCTGTCTCGCAATATACGCGAATAATTGGCTCTGTGCCAGAAAAGCGGACAAGTAGCCAGCTGCCGCCTGCAAGATTGAATTTGAACCCGTCCGTCTTATCTAGGTTTAGGAATTTCAACCCACCGACAGTCTCTGGCGTCGAAGCCGCAACACGGGCGCGGATTTCGTCTTTGCGATCTTGCGGAAACGTACTATCAATGCGGTCGTAATACGAGCGCCTACCCACTCTCGCGAACAAGGTTTCGAGCAACTCCGATGGCTTTTGCCCGGTCTCGCACATCAAATCCAAAAAGTATAGTCCGGCCAGAATGCCGTCGCGCTCAGGGACATTGCCGCGAAATGCATAGCCGCCCGATTCTTCGCCTCCAATGAGGGCATTTGTTTCCGTCATCATCGGTGCGACATATTTGAAGCCGACACCCGTCTCGTAGACCGGAACGTCATATAACTCGCCCAGCCGGTTCAACAAGGTCGTTGTTGAGAGCGTCTTAACAATCGGGCCGCGCTCGCCCCGGATCTCAAGTAAATAATATGCTAATAGTCCAAAAACGCGGAGCTGGTTAACGAACTCGCCGTTCTCGTCACCGATACCAAGGCGATCCGCATCTCCATCGAGGATCAGACAGACATCACCGCTATGATGCAGCGTTGCTTGCAGACCCACGTCGATATTTGGCGGGATCGGCTCAGGCCGGTTCATTTCCGGGAAGATCGGATTGCGCACATTATGGATTTCTGCAACTTTCGTCCGACCACCTTCCAGTAGCAATGGAAACCAGTTAGCCCCATTGCCCCACATGGCATCTACAACCACCGTGAAGCCGGCATCCTTGATGCGTTCAAGATCGACCAATTTTTTGATGTGCTCAAGATAGGCCGGAGCGGGATCAAATATTTCAACCTGGCCCGCAGCGATGGCCTCCTTTAATTGAGTGCGCTTTACGCCTTCACTGGGGGGGATGCGCGCTTCGATATCATTGAGCCCCTCAGGGGCGATTGCGCCGCCGGTATGGTCGCGCACCTTGAAGCCGTTATCGGCCGGTGGATTGTGAGAAGCTGTGATGTTGATTGCTGCTACAGCGCTTTTATTCACAACCGAGTATGAAATTACCGGCGTCGGAGTGGGGCCGTTTGTCAGCCAGACATGCAACCCGTTGGCGGCCAACACTTCGGCTGCGGCTGCGGCGAAATGCTCGGAGGCAAAGCGTTTATCGTAGCCAACCACCACTGCTGAACCACTATGACCTTGTGCGATCAGGTAGGCAGCAAAGCCTTGCGTGCAGCGCCGTACATTCGCGAAGGTGTAATCTTCGGCGATCTTGCCGCGCCAGCCATCTGTTCCGAATTTGATCTTGTCAACCACTGGGTTGCTGCTCCGAAGTCGATAGTCTCTCGTCTTATTGCCGGACAGTTGTAATCTCAATCAGGTTGGGGATGCTTGTACCGTCTTTGAGTAATTCCAGATCGGCATCCACCATCATGTGGACCAATTCAGTGAAGGAAACATTTGGTTCCCAGCCCAATATGCTGCCGGCTTTACTGGGATCACCAATGAGCAGCTCCACTTCTGCCGGTCTGAAAAAACGCTCATCCCGGGCGACATGTTTTTCATAATCAAGACCTACATGCGAAAATGCAACTTCACACACTTCGCGAATACTGTGTGTCTCGCCGGTGGCAATGACAAAGTCGTCTGGTTGATCCTGTTGCAACATCAACCACATGGCACGCACATAGTCGCCCGCGAATCCCAGGTCTCGCCGGGAGTCCAGGTTGCCCATTAGGAGCGTATCCATCAAGCCCAATTTGATCGCCGCGGCGCCGTGGCTGATCTTGCGCTCGGCGAATTCCAATCCGCGTCGCGGCGAACCATGGTTGAACAGAATGCCGGAAGTGGCGTGCATGCCATAGCTTTCGCGATAGTTGATGGTGATCCAATGGCCATATACTTTCGCAACCCCGTATGGACTACGGGGGTGGAAAGGAGTTGTCTCGCGTTGAGGCACTTCAGTCACCTTGCCAAACATCTCGCTGGAGGAGGCCTGATAGAAGCGAATGTCTTTATTGACGAGCCGGATCGCGTCGAGCAGACGTGTTACACCAAGTGCCGTTGCCTCGGCCGTCAACACCGGTTGCTGCCAGGATGTGGGCACAAACGACATAGCTGCCAAGTTGTAGACTTCATCCGGCTCAAATTCGCGCAACAAACCGATCAGTGAAGCCTCGTCCTGTAGATCACCCTGCACAAGTGTTATGCGGTCCTGAATCGATTCGAGGCGATCGAGATTGATGATGCTCGTACGTCGTACCATGCCAACGACATTATAGCCTTGTGTGAGTAAAAACTCCGCAAGGTACGAGCCATCCTGACCTGTGATACCTGTGATCAATGCTGTTGGCATAATTCTCAACGCACCCTGTTTTAGAGTGCTGCCTCCTGTTCAGACAGCTGCACGTGCTTGCGTTCATAGTTGAGCAGATCGAGCAAGGTCTGTTCAAAGGGTATTTCAGGTCGCCAATTTGTGGTTCGTTGGAGCTTGTTCGTATCCACAGTAAGTGGTGGCGTATCCGCAGTCCGTTTTAAGTCCGGGTCGGCTTCAACAGAAATCGGTACAGTGGCTAGATTAAGGAGCGCATCCAATAGTTCCTCGATCGAGCGCAAGATTCCGCTGGCAATGTTGTAAGCGCCTCCTGCTTCGCCCCGTTCCATCAGCAAGGAATAAGCCCGCACAATATCACGGACATCTGTGAAATCCCGCTGGGTGTTTAGGTCTCCGACACTTAATGTCGGCGCTTGCTGGCCCGCTTCGATCCGGGCAATCTGGTTTGCAAAGGCAGCTGCGACAAAGCGGTTGTTCTGGCGTGGGCCGATATGGTTGAGAGGCCGCGCGCGCACCGTCTCTATCCCGTGACTGACCGCATATGAAAGTCCAAGCAGGTCTTGTGCTACTTTACTTACACTGTACGGACTGTTGGCACGGAAACTGTGCCCCTCAGCAACCGGCAAGTCCTGCGCAGCGACGGAGCCATAGACTTCAACGGAACTAACAATGAGTATTCGGGTTGATAATTCTTGTAGTCGCACGGTCTCAAGTACATTGAGCGTGGCAAGGACATTGGCCTCAAAGGTCGCCCAGGGTGCCTGCCAACTTGCGGGTACAAAGGCCTGCCCTGCAAGATGAAATATCTGGTTTGGCTGAGCTTCCGTGAGCAGGGCTTTGACAGGTTCGGGTTCGCGCAGATCAAGTTGACTATAATGGACGGCTGGCGAGACGTATTCCGGCAAGGCCGGCGTCAGCCCGCAGCCCCAGACCTCAATATCTGCCTTATCCAAAAGATGATCTGCCAGATGACTGCCAGCAAACCCGTCGACGCCGGTGATAAAGGCCCGCAAACTGTCTCTCCTCGTCTCAGTTCACCATATGTGATAAATTTCTCAGACGCAATGGCATTATACCTTAAGTGGCTTTTAACTCTTTCATTTACACCGTTTGATTGACAGGCTACAACCGCCTTGGGTATAATGCGCGCACCGCAGGCCGCCAGAGAGGCGGCTAAATATTATTTGCTAATGGACAGGCGGTTATCAAAGGCTAAACAGTGACAGCGGAAGTTGAATCAGGCGCAAATTCATTCTCTGACCTAAAGCCCAAGATGCAACTCAAGGGTACGGTCAAGAAAATTGAACTTTTTGGTGCATTCATTGATGTTGGTGTGGGCCGTGACGGCCTGCTTCACATTTCTCAGGTGCGGAAGGAACACACCGACAGTCTGGAGAACTTGCTTTCGGTTGGCCAGGAAGTCTCTGTCTGGGTGCAAAACGTGGATCAGAAAGCCAAGCGAGTCGATCTAACCCTGATCGAGCCATACGCAGTGGAATGGAACGAGTTGAAAGTCGGTGAAGTACGTACCGGCAAAGTCGTGCGCATTGAAAGCTATGGAGCCTTTGTCGATATTGGCGCAGAGCGACCGGGGATGGTGCATGTTCGCGAAATGGCAGCTGGATATGTAAAGCATCCGAGCGAAATCGTGAAACTTGGCGCTGAAGTCGAAGTTAAAGTCAGTTCAGTAAATCGGAAAAAGCGCCAGATCGATTTCAGTATGAAAGCAATCGAAGTTGAAGATCTGGAAGCGCTGGAAGAGGACGAAGAACCGGTCCAGAGTGCGATGGAAATTGCACTCCGCAACGCAATGGATGAACCTGGCACCGGCGCCGGAGACAATCAGCGCAAAAAGAAAAAGCGCGAATCCAAGGCCAATCGAGAAGATTTCCTGCGGCGGACACTGGATAAGCACCGCAACGAATAAATTTGGAGATAGAGAAGAAAAACGGGGCGCCACTGGCGCCCCGTTTTTGATTAATAGCAGTCTGAAGAATGTGCGTTAGCCCTGGTGACGATCCCTGATCGTCACCATCGTCATCCCAATCTGTGTAAACCTTATCGTCGTCTTCATAAAGCTTGATGTCTTCATCGTCATCGTCATCGAGCAGCTCATCCCACTCGTCAACCTGATCAATTTCTGCTAGATCTTCGGCGGCTGCAATCGTATAGGTGAGGCAGCCCGAATCCGGATCAAGCTCGATGGCTGCTGCCGAGCAGAACTTATCCTTCAGGAACGTGCAGTCTAAATAGTGACATCGTATTCGTGGCATGGCTTTGACGCCTCCCCAGATGTGTCCCGAGTTGTGAGTAAGGTTTGGTTTACGAGTAAAGTTTAGTTAATTGAAATATCGCCGAGCAACCAAGCAGCCAACTCTCTACCCGCTTCGATTTCTCTGACGTCTGCCGGGATGATCACGAGTGCATTCGCGTGCGAAAGCACGCGCAGCATGTGCGAGCCTTGCCCGCCTGCGCTCCGGGCCGTGTATATAGCGCTGACTGAGTCGTATTCTACAATTGCACGGAAATAAGTTTCACGCCCATCCGATTGAATGGCTTCCTGAATACGCACCCGAACTTCGGGGTGGTCCGTAACCGCATAACCTGCCAATTTTAGGATGGCCGGGCGGGCAAAAACCTCGCAGGTAACGATGCTCGAGACCGGATTGCCGGGCAGCCCCAGCAAAGGCGTGCCCCTATATTGCCCGAAGGCCACAGGTTTACCCGGGCGCATATTGACGCGCCAGAATTGTAAATTCCCATCCTGCTCAAGTGCAAGCCGGACGACATCGGTCGCCCCCATGGATACACCTGCCGAGGTCAGGATCAAATCTGCATTTTCGTCGATGGCTGTATTCAGACGTTCTGTCACAGCCGCCACACTGTCGCGGGCGACACCAAGAACAATCGGTTCGGCACCATATTGCTCAACGAGGGCAGCGAGTGTGTAACCGTTTACGTTGCGAATCTGACCGGGGCCAAGCGGCTCATCGACTTCTACAATTTCGTCTCCGGTTCCCAGTATTGCGATGCGTGGCCGACGAAAAACAGGTACCGCTGCAACGCCGAGCGCTGCGAGCACACCAACAATGGCAGGGCTGATGTGTGTGTGGACAGCCAGGACGTGCTCGCCCGATTGAACATCCTCCCCTGCGAAGCGAACATATGCGCCGGACATAGTACCCTGCAGGATATCTACTTGCGCGGGCATGTCTGCTCCGGTGAAGGAGAGCTTGTCATCAGTTTGCTCGACAGGGATCACTGAGTCCGCGCCGGCAGGCAAGGGTGCGCCGGTCATAATGCGAGCGGCCTGACCTGTACCAAGTTGAATATCTGGTACGTGACCCGCAGCAATATCGGCAACGACATGCAGCTGTATAGGAGTCTTGGCCGAAGCTGCAGCCACATCGGCGGCTCGCACGGCATAGCCGTCCATACTTGAATTTGGAAATGGAGGAAGATCGAGCGGAGAGACAATGTCTTCCGCGAGTATTCGCCCGAGAGCCTGATGCAGCGAAACGTGTTCAACGGGAAGTGGACTTAGCTCGTCCAGAATACGAGCTTGCGCCTGCTTTACTTCGAGCATCAGGCTTACTCTAAATTGAACAGGCCGCTGGAACGGCTCGCATTTGCGGTGTTTGTGGCACGTAGATCAATGGCAGGGTGTTGGTTCATTCCCGACCCGGAGTTCGCCGCAATTATATCATCCGTGTCAATTCCTTCTGGATATGGCCGTTGCCTCAACACCTTATCCCCGCTACAATTCATGGCAATGACTGCAGCCTCTGAAAAGAAATTGATCATATTGTCCATCGAGGACGATCCGGATATTGCCAGCCTCATCCGCTTGCTGATCGGGCGTGCCCCGGCCGAACTATTGTCCGCTCATCATCCGACTGAAGCGCGCGAGATCTTAGCAGACTTGACGCCAGATCTGATCCTGCTCGATCTGATGCTGCCGGAAATAAATGGTTTGGATTTTCTCGAGGTCGCCGGCCGGAAAACGTACCCACGTGCCATCCTCTGTGAACGCCTGCAATTCGAAGATTCGAGACCATCGCTTCGGCCGCTTTACGCTGACCACCTTGCCAGTCTCGACGTCCAGCAATGCGAACGCCCGGTCTCTAGAAAGCCCTCCGACCTCAACATCGACCTCATCGAGGCTCTCACCGAGCATCGATTTCACTGGGTAGCGAAAGATGGCCGAAACGTTTCCAACCACAGAACTCACGACATCTCCTTGTGCCGGCTCAACGGCATGCGTCAGTGGCGTGCCGGATACCGCCTAAACCGTCGCCGCCGCATGATTGTTCAAGTTGATTGTAGCTGAAAGCTGATGACTGGAAAAGCGCATCGTCTGGAGCATATCTTGCACATGAATCACTGGTGCCCGACTGTGAGCCCCGGCGATCATGCTTTTCCACCCACAGACCACTTACGGAAGCGACCGCTTCCGGCAAATATTCATCGACCATTGGCATCGCTGGCTAGATCTCCACGAAGAAGATATCCCCGCTGACCAACGCGCCTACGTCCGCAAAACCATCCAACAGATGCTGGGCTGTCGCAACCCACAATCCGGCTACGCGCGCTACGTGTGTCCGGGATGCGGCGACGAGCGCATTGTGCCGTTTAGTTGCAAGACCCGCTTTTGTCCTTCGCCCAGTACCGAACGCCCAGTCACCCAGTCACGAATGAACTGGGTCGCACAGTCACGTGCGGACTGCATCGTGATGATGAATGCACTGGGTCATGACGAATGCACTGGGTCGTGAAACTGGGTCGGTATGTGGCAAGGTTCGCACCGACGAGTGGGTCAACCGCATCGCGCAGGAACTGCTCGACGTGCCGCATCTACATCTCACGCTTACCACCCCGTCCAGAACCGGGACGGGACTGGGTCGCTCAGGAACTCCGTCAGACATGCCACGCTGATCGCCGTCTACTCGATGTCATGCTTAAAGTGGCTGCCGAATCGGTCCGCCAGGTAGTAGAAGATGATCACCCTGGCCTGCGCATCGGCCTGATTTATACTTGCCACACCTTTGGCCGGGATTTGGGATTTAAGCCCCACGTCCATCTCGTTACAACGAAAGGCGGGCTGGACACAGATAACAACTGGGTCGAAATTGATGGCATCCCCGGTGGCAAGCTCTCAGTGCGATGGCGCTACCTGCTTTGCAAGGAACTGCGTCGTTTGCGTCCCTATGACTCAGCGCTGCGGGCGACGATTTACGACCTGTATCGCAGATTTCGCGGCTTTCAGGTTTACACCGATAGTTTTTACCCACGGGGCCTCGAGGCCGCAAAATACATCGGGCGCTATCTTGGTCATCCGCCCCTCGCAACATCTCACATCACCCAGTATACCGACCCAGTTCATTCGTCATGACCCAGTGCATTCATCATCACGATGCAGTCCGCACGTGACTGTGCGACCCAGTTCATTCGTGACTGGGTGACTGGGCGTTCGGTACTGGGCGACGGCCAGCGACTGCAGTTTTGGTATCGCGAGACCGCTACCGGTCTGCGCCGCGCAGTCAACCTTTCGCCGCTTGAGTTCATCTCGCTCCTGGTGCCACACCCCGTCCAGGACCGGGACGGGACTGGGCATCCCCCCAAAAGGCACGCAACTCGTCCGCCACGCCGGTCTCTATGCTCGCAATGTCAAAGCAAAGTGGGCAGAAATCGCAAACGCAGCCCTCGATGCCCTCCGGCTCCAAATGCCGCTCTTTGACCTGGAGCCTTTGGCTACTTTATTCAAGACCCTCACCTGGCGCGAGCGTATAACCCGTGCCTGCCGGCAGGGCAGGTGAAGCAAGCTTCGGATACGACCCTCTCGAATGCCAGAAATGCGGATGCATCATGGAATTAGTAGAACTCTGGGACCCCCAACGTGGCCACCCAGTCCCGGATGCCCAGTCGCGAATACCGATGCAGTGTGCACGGCACTGTGCGTACTGGGTCGTGACGCCGGCATACCGATGCAGTGCACGGCACTGTGCAGTGCGTCCGCCACTGGGTACTGGGCCGGGGCGTCTGGATGAAGCGTTGGCTCGAGACCCACCGCACCCAGTACCGAACGCCCAGTCATCACGAATGTGGCATTACCCTGGTTTAGTGGACAACGAGATAAGATAGATTCACAGATCAGGGAGGACCCAAATGAGTACATACAGGAAGACATACACGCGCGAATTCAAGGTCGAAGCCGTTCGGTTATCGTATGATAGCGACACAGCGGTTGAGCAGCTTGCTTTGGATTTGGGAGTAAGTAGTAGCAGTCTGAATCGCTGGCGGGCTGAATACGCGGCTGATGGAGCGCAGGCATTTCCCGGAAAGGGAAAGCCGAAGGAGCGCGACCGCGAGCTGGCGGAGTTGAAGCGCGAATTGCACGTGGTGCGCCAGGAACGGGACATCCTAAAAAAAGCCATGGCGGTGTTTGCGCGCGAGCAGAAGTGAGATTTCGCTTCATTGACGAACACAAAGGCGAGTACAGCATCAGTCTGATGTGTCGGGTACTGCAAGTCACACGTAGCGGCTACTACGCCTGGCGCAAGCGGCCGGTCAGCCCGCGCGAGCAAGCCAGCCAGGCGTTGGGACGCGAGATCAGAGCGATCTTTGAGCAGCATCGCGGCGTCTATGGCTGTCCGCGCATTCACCGCGAACTACAGGACCGCGGCATCCGCTGCGGCCACAACCGGGTGGCCCGTCTGTTGCGCCTGCATGGCCTGCAAGCCCGACGCAAACGGAGCTACAAGGTGACAACCCAGTCGAAGCACAGCCTGCCCGTAGCGCCGAATTTGCTCGTTCAGGACTTCACGGCCACTGCGCCTAACGAAGTGTGGCTGGCCGACATCACTTACATTGCAACCAGTGAAGGTTGGCTCTATCTCGCAGCAGTCCTCGACCTGTACTCGCGACGGATCGTCGGCTGGGCACTCGGCAAACGCTTGGGCCGCCAACTGACTTTGGATGCTTTGGAGATGGCTCTGCGTTCGCGAAAACCGCCGCCAGGTCTCATCCATCATTCTGACCGGGGGAGTCAGTACGCCAGCGCTGAGTATCAGGCGCTGCGCAAGCTTCATGACATCACGCCCAGTATGAGCCGAAGGGGAAACTGCTACGATAACGCCCCCATGGAGAGCTTCTTTGCCAGCCTGAAATCCGAGTGTGTATACCAGCAACTGTACGCCAGCCGGGCCGCTGCTCGCACCAGCGTCTTTGACTATGTCGAAGTGTTTTACAATCGGCAACGGATGCATTCGGCCCTGGATTACATGAGCCCACATGCCTATGAACAATTACCTTTAGTGGCTTAACCAACTGTCCACTGAATCGGGGTAATACCAGCAATCGTGATGATGAATGTACTGGGTCATGGTCGTGACACTTGCCGCGTTGCGGCAGTACGCGGTGACTGGGTGACGCTCTCTCCGCTCGCCTGACCGCCCGCCCTGTTCGCCTCACTCAACTGGCCTTCGCCTTCGACGACACTTCCTGAAAGGCGATGGATCTCACCCCCCAGTGCAGTACACATACCGACCCAGTTCGTTTCACGACGCAGTCTGCACGTGACTGTGCGGTACTGGGCTGGACTGTGTATTCGCCTGACCGGTCTGCGTTTCTCTCGCTGACACTTTTCCGGCTGCCCGCTCATCGAAAAGCGGCTGTTTTCCGCACTCCTTTGGGTAGCGTTTTGCGATACGACTCTTCAAAAAGGCTGTGACACTGCATCGCGCCTCTGCTGCAGGAAGCCCAGCACAAAAAGTAAAAAGTCCTAGACATTGAAGAGATACGCGGCGAAGAGCGCTTTGTGAAAACGCCTGTCCTTGTCGTATCGGTTCGGACAGATGCTGCTCATCGGCAGCGGGCGCGTGAACTTGGGGCATTCCGATACCGTGTCAAACCATTCTCTCCGGCCACTCTACGCCATGATATTCAAGATGCATTGAGCGTCGATTGGTCTGAATACTGGTAGGGAGAACATTCACCCTCTACAACGAAATACGGCCCGGTAATGGAGTTCATCCTGCTTTATAGCGACGCACTTCTGTCACGTTTGGCAGTTGCTCAATGCGATGCAACACAGTGCTGAGTTGTGCAAGGCTGGACACTTCAAGAGTCATATTGAGAATTGCCAGGTGGCTTTCCAACGGTGGCATGTTGAAGGCACTCATGTTTACATGTTCATCAGCAACGATTGTGCCAATGTCTCGCATCAAGCCTTCGCGGTCGTAGGCGACAACGCGGATGGGGACCGGATATTTCTTGATGGGGTCTCGGCCCCACGAGACTTCGATTAATCGTTCTTTCTCACGCAACCGTAGGATATTGGGGCAATCACGACGGTGAATAGTTACACCGCGTCCGCGCGTGGTATAGCCCACAATCGCATCGCCGGGCGCCGGGTTACAACAACGCGCTGTGTTTGTAAGCAGTCCACCGGTACCTTGAATTGAAATCTCCCCGGCTTCAACTGGCGGGGCATCCGATTTGCCGCCTACGGTCGGCGGCGGCAAGTCCGCGCCTTCGCTCGACTCTTCCTGCAGATGGCGCACAATGCGCGTCACAACTGTTTGGCCGTGAATATCGCCACAACCCACAGCCGACAGGAAGTCATCTAATTTATTGAAACTGAAAAGTTCTGCGATTGCCTCCAACGATAGATTGGAAATATTGAGGCGCTTCAATTCCCGATCCACAATTGCGCGCCCGGAGCCAACATTCTCCTCGCGGGCCTGCTTGCGGAACCAGGCTCTGATCTTCTCGCGGGCGCGGGCTGAACGAACATAGCTCAGGTCCGGGTTGAGCCAGTCCCGACTCGGTCCGCCCCGTTTGGCCGTAAGAATCTCCACCTGATCTCCCGACTTTAGGATAGAGTTCAGCGAGACGAGCTTCCCGTTTATTTTTGCGCCCCGGCAACGTTCGCCAACGGAGGTATGGATGTGATAGGCAAAGTCAATTGGCGTAGAGCCGACTGGTAAGTCAATGATGTCGCCACGCGGGGTGAACGTGAACACTCGATCCGGGAAAAGGTCCGACTTGAGCGCTTCAACGAAACCCTGTCCATCCGTGACATCCTGCCGCCAATCCATCATAGAACGCAACCAGTCAATCCGGGCTTCGAATGCCTTGTCGCGACGCCGATCGCCCTCCTTATAGCGCCAATGGGCGGCGATACCGTATTCGGCATTCTGGTTCATTTCGTTTGTGCGGATCTGAATTTCGAGGGTATGACCATCGTCGTAGACCACAGCCGTATGCAACGACTGGTAGAAATTGTCCTTCGGCGTGGCAATGTAATCGTCAAACTCGCCTGGAATAGGTTTCCAAAGTTGGTGGACGAGGCCCAATGCCAGATAACAATCCGCCTTTGCTAACTTCTCGCGGAGTTCTTGTTCTCTGAGGTCATCCGTCGGTTCGGTTTCCCTCTGGCTTATGATGATGCGCACAGCACGTACATCGTAGACTTGCTCGAATTGGACATCCTTGCGACTCATCTTGTTCCAAATGGAATAGATGTGTTTTGGGCGCCCGCTGACGGTTGCCTGCACCCCGTTCTCATTCAGCGTCGTCTGTAAGCGCTCGACGATTTGCTCGATGACCTTCTCGCGCACGGCGCGGTGAGTGTTGATAGCACTTGCAATTTCTTTATAGCTATTCGGATGAGTGTAGCGGAACCCAAGATCTTCCAGTTCCCACTTGATTTGCCAGAAGCCAAGACGGTTTGCCAGCGGGGCAAAAATATCCAGCGTCTCTTGTGCGATACGGCGTTGCCTTTGAGTGGGCAGATGCTTGAGCGTGCGCATATTGTGCAAGCGGTCGGCGAGCTTGATCAGCACGACCCGGACGTCGTCTTCCATTGCAAGGAAGGTTTTACGGATAGTCTCTGCTTCGCGGTCTGTGAGCTGATTGGTGGTTTCTGCCGCATCATTTTGCGCGCCGTTTGGGCTGGAGTGATCCATGCGTTCGACGCGTTGGGTCAATTTCGTGACACCATCTACCATTTTCGCGATGGCAGCACCGAACTCAGTCTCGATTGTTTCTATGCTGACATCAGTATCTTCGACGACATCGTGCAGCAGCCCGGCTGCAATTGCCGCTGGGGGGAGCTTCAGGTCGGCGAGGAGTTGTGCTACTGCCACGCCGTGGTTAATATATGGTTCGCCGGAGGCGCGCATCTGTCCGGCGTGAGCCTGGTCTGCGAGTTTATAGGCGCGCTCGAGCAACACCTTATCGGCCGGATTAATTGGTTCCGGCGTGGCGGCAAGTACATCTTGCAGGCCGAGTTTTTTAACGGTGCTTGCTGTGGCCATAATTGGCATCCGCGGAGTGACTTCCGGGAGCGGCTTCATTCTACCTCGTTCGACATTGTGTATCTAGCGTCGATGTGCTATAAAATTCCTGCATAGGTTTGTTCCTGGTGCTGTTTAGGAGAGGGTATGACACTCACTGGCAAAGGGTTCTTAATCTGGAAAATTAGAAATGTTGAAGGTGGCCGTGCCGATGCGATCGCCGAAAAGGCGTCCCGCGCCGGATTAACCCACGTGCTCATCAAAATCGCCGATGGCGACAGGCGTTTTGGCGACGCCTCTCAAAATCGGGCTGTTGTCAATGCACTCCGCAATCATCGCATACAGGTTTGGGGTTGGCATTATGTCTATGGAAGTGATCCTGCTGGTGAGGCGCGGGTAGCGGTCGAACAGACAAAGGGCCTTCGTTTAGACGGCTACGTTATCGATGCAGAACATCAATACAAGCAGCCCGGCAAATCTGCAGCCGCTCGCCAGTATATGTCAGCATTGCGAAATGGCCTGCCCAGTACTCCCATCGCGCTGAGTTCGTATCGCTATCCCTCTTTTCATCGAGAGCTGCCGTGGTCGACATTCCTGGAGAAGTGTGATTACAACATGCCACAGGTGTATTGGGAGAAAGCCCACAATCCCGAAACACAACTGAAGCGCACGGTCCAGGAGTTTGCCAATACACGCTTGGTGGGTTTCAACCGTCCAGTGATTCCTACCGGTTCGGCATATGGTGCTGGCGGCTGGATTGCGACTGCCGATGATTTGCGCAGGTTCTTTCAGAAAGCGATGGAATTGGGTCTGAAGGCAGCGAACGCATATTCCTGGGATTGGGCGGCTTCACCGGCACATCACGATTTATTCGATGCAGTAGCCAACTTCAACTGGCCGGGTGCGACTCCCGATCCGCAGGATCCTCCGCCCGAGACCGACGCACCTATTGATGAACTTTTGCGCCGCTATGTGCAGGCTTTGAATGATCGAGACCTGGATGCACTCAGTGCACTCTACCAGCCCAACGCCGGGCATGTGACCGCCCGCCATACGGTGATTGGTACACAGGCTATCCGCGAGTGGTTCCAGCGTATGCTCGATGAAGATTTACCGACCGGAGCTTTTAATGTGGGCAACTCGCAAGGCAGCGGGGCTTCATGGACTTTCCAATGGACGGCCAACAGCCCGGGGGGACAGGTGCTGGACGGCGCAGACACACTCGGCCTGCGCAATGGATTGATCCAATACCACTACATGAGCTACACGATCACGTAGCAGGGCCATCTCTTTTAGCTTCCGACTTGTAACAACTGAATAGTCTCTTCAAGCACTTGGAGCAATTCGGCTGCAGCCGGATCGGCCAGCGGCGCAAAGCGCATGGAGAGTTGACCGGCACGACGAGTGGAGATGCGGTTCCGAATGCTTTGCAATTCAGGTAGAGCAGCGAGCAGACCAAGCTCGCCGATTGTATGGACAGCGGCGATGCGTATCTTATGGTCTTGGCGGCGGTTGGCGGCAATGTGGGTGAGATGCTGATTCACGTCAGGCGTGCGATCGAGCAATCGGGCGAGGGCTTCCGGGTGAGCACGCGTATCGCTGAGCTCGCTACCTCCCATCACCTCCAGCATGTGCACAATCTGCTCGCTGCGAAAACGACACAACAATTCAGAAACGTAGTTACGTGTTTCATCCGGCGCGATGTATTGGTCGTTGTTGCGGGCGAATACGCCAGCGAGGACGTGTATGCTGGCAGCACGCAGAGCAAGATCGGGATCATCCAGCAAGCTGACAAGCAGGTAACAGACCAACGGCGAGAAGCGTGCCGTCTCGTGATGTGTCAGTAGTGTGAAGCCCTGTTCACGCAGATTTGTATCTGCAGAGACCAGCAACTCGGCGGCCTGCCAGAGCTCTGTAACCTCTTCTGTGACCGCCAGCTTATCCAGTTCAAACATCTTCAAACCTTCTTGTGTCATCTGAACCCCCCTCTGGATTCTGATTTCGCTCAGGACGTAATTGTCTATGCTTGATTAGCGCCATTTACGCCCGGAAAATGGCTCCGCTTATTTTCAATTACTTTTAATAGGTTTTCAAACGATCTGAAAAACGAAGCGACACCCTCTTCTTCCAATTGCTGAGTAACGGTCTGCATGTCTATATTTATCTCAGCTAGTTGGTCCATCAACTGCCGAGATTGATTTACATTTTCGGTGACAGTCAATTTTACCAGACCGTGATCCTTAAAAGCTTGTAACGTGTTCGGCGGCATGGTATTGACTGTGTCCGGTCCAATCAAACTCTCAATGTAAAGCACATCAGAGTAGTCCGGATTTTTTGTACTGGTGCTCGCCCAGAGTGGGCGTTGTACCTGTGCACCCTGATCAGCGAGTTTTTGCCAGCGCTCACCGGCGACGATTTCCTGGAACATTTCATAAGCCAGTCGCGCATTGGCGATGGCGGCGCGGCCTTTCAGGCTGCTGAGCTGTGCAGCAGCTGCTGGTTGTTGGGCAATGCTCTTATCCAGCAGCTGATCTACGAGGTTGTCAACACGGCTTACGAAAAAGCTTGCAACCGAGGCCAACGACGTGAGGTCACTGCCTCGCGCAGCACGCTGCTCCATTCCATCCAGATAGGCATCCATTACTTTACTATAGCGCTCACGCGAGAAGATAAGCGTAACGTTGACATTAATTCCACTGGCAATGGATTGCGCAATGGCAGGCAGGCCTGCCTGCGTTGCCGGGATTTTAACCAGGAGGTTTGGACGTGCGACTGCATCCCAGAGACGTTCCGCTTCGCTGCAGGTTGTCTGTGTGTCGTGTGCGTACTCGGGTGAGACTTCGATGCTCACATAGCCATCTGCGCGTTCGGTGCGTTCGTACACAGGTTTAAAGATGTCAGCGGCGGCTTGGATGTCTTCAATGGCTAACTGGTCAAACATTTCAGGCGCGCTCTTGCCTGCCAGAGCTAACGTACGCAGTGCTTCGTCATAGTCTTCGCTCTCGGCAATAGCTTTCTCGAAGATGCTGGGGTTGGAGGTAAGGCCGGTAATGTCACCGTCGGCGACCATGCGTGCGAGTTCACCAGAGGCAAGCTGGCCACGTCGGATATTGTCATGCCATGGCGATTGACCAAGTTCCTGAAGTTGAATGAGGGGGCTTGTCATCTAATTAAAGTATAACTCCTATCGGTTTTCTTCGTCCTTGGTGAGCTTCTAGCTATCCACTTCGGCCGAGTACTTGTAATGCCTTCGACTTCACATTCTCAGCTGTAAGGCCGTACTGCTCGTAAATCTCTTGCCAGGGAGCGCTTGCGCCAAAGCGATCTACAGCAACAATTGCGCCGCCGTCGCC
This sequence comes from Anaerolineales bacterium, assembly GCA_965248775.1. Taxonomy (GTDB): domain Bacteria; phylum Chloroflexota; class Anaerolineae; order Anaerolineales; family JBHHUI01; genus JBHHUI01. The sequence goes on along the minus strand of OZ252150.1, from coordinate 4,169,486 downwards.
GACCCAACGGTGCCAGCCGAAACTTGAGCCTGCTTCCACCGCGACCCGCGCCCGTACATTCGGAAGCAGGACAGAGTCACGATATTCCTGTGATTGCAGTGCAAAGAGTTCCCAGCTCGGCATTGAAACAACACGGGCACGCACGCCCATCTCTAGAAGCAAGTTCTGTGCCGTTAGAGCGAGGCTCACTTCGGAACCAGTTCCTATCAGAATGACCTCTGGTTCACTGCCTTCTGCCTCAGAAAGTATATAGGCACCTTGTTGCAAGCCCGCAGCCGGGGCGAACTTGGAACGATCAAGCGTTGGCATACTTTGGCGGGTCAGGATCAAACACGTCGGGCCATGATCATTTTGGAGTGCCATCCGCCAGGCTTCGACGACTTCGTTCGCATCACCAGGCCGAATACAGATCAAGTTTGGCACCGCGCGCAACCCGGCCAATTGCTCCACGGCCTGATGGGTGGGGCCATCCTCGCCTAGCCCGATGCTGTCGTGCGTAAAGATGATGATCGGTCGAAAGCCCGAGAGGGCTGCTAAACGGATCGGCGGGCGCATGTAGTCGTAGAAGATCAGGAATGTGGCACCATAAGGAATCAACCCACCGTGGATGGCCAGTCCATTCAAGATGGACCCCATGGCATGCTCACGTACGCCAAAGCGGAGGTTGCGGCCGCCATAATTCCCCGCCTGAAAATCAGGTTCGCCATTGATCAGGGTCTTATTGGATGGAGCCAGATCGGCCGAACCGCCAATTAGTTCAGGCACGACCGGTGCGAGCGCATTGATCACCGTGCCGGAGGCATTCCGCGTTGCCATTCCTTTATCGTCAGGTTCGAAGGTGGGTAGTTGCGCCTGCCAGTCGGGAGGTAACTCGCCGCGCATGATGCGCTCGTACTCGGCGGCTGCAGCAGGATACTGCTCACGGTAGGCAGCAAAGTTTTGCTCCCAGCTGGATTCGTGCTCCGCGCCTTCTTCAATTGCAGTGCGCATATGCTCGAGCACGTCACCCGGGATGAGAAAGCGGGCATCCTCCGGCCAGCCCAGGTTGCGTTTCGCAGCGGCCAATTCTTCTTCGCCGAGCGGTTCACCATGGACTTTAGAAGTGTCCTGCTTGTTCGGTGCACCGAAGCCGATGATGGTGCGGATTGCGATCAGAGAGGGCTTATCAGTGACCTTGCGAGCGACTTTTAATGCGTCGTTGAGTGCAGCCTGGTCGTTTCCATCTGCGACTGTTTGCGTATGCCAGCCATAGGCTGCGAAGCGCGCCACGCGATTTTCCGTGAAGGCCAGATCGGTCGAGCCGTCTATGGAAATGTGGTTGTCATCGTAAAGATAAATGAGCTTGCCGAGTTTCAGATGCCCGGCTAGCGAGGCCGCTTCGGAGGCAACGCCTTCCATAAGATCGCCATCAGTCACAATTGCATAGGTGTAGTGATCGATGATTGCGGGTGCGTCGGGTTTGTTAAACCGCGCTGCTAGATGTGCCTCTGCCATTGCCATGCCCACACCGTTTGCAAAGCCTTGCCCGAGCGGGCCGGTTGTTGTTTCCACCCCCGGTGTGAGATGGGCCTCCGGATGACCAGGTGTGCGGCTGCCCCATTGGCGGAAGTTGCGAAGCTCGTCCAGCGGCAAGTCGTAGCCCGTTAAGTGTAGTAAAGCGTAAAGCAGCATCGAGCCGTGACCGCCGGAGAGAATAAAACGATCGCGGTTGGCCCAGCTGGGATTTTGAGGACTATGTTGCAGATGTTGGGTCCACAAAACATACGCCATTGGAGCCGCGCCCATTGGCAAGCCCGGGTGCCCGGAATTCGCTGCCTGCACTGCATCGGCGGCCAGGAATCGAATCGTGTTAATGCTCTGTTGATCGATATTGATATTGGGGGTCATGCAGCTCCCGCGCAGCGAGATGTGCGCGATACGTATTTACGTGGTAGGTTTCACGAACTGTTGTGGCGGCACGTCATTATACTACCCGCCGCTTCGATGCCGGTGGACTTCCTTAAGTCGGTTGATCACAGCACGCCCCTGCAGCCCTCCACCACGTTTGACGTACCAACCATCGTGAATATATTCTGGCGGCCGATGGCCGATGCTTTCATCCACGGCAAGACACCAGGGCATCATCCCCTGAATTGGTGTTTGTGTTTCGATGAAGTCAAACATCTTGAGCATCATATCCGCATGGGCGTCGTCGTTGGGTAGGCGCGGATGGTTGTTCATGGAGGTGGACTCGGGTGTGAAGACGCCGCCTTCGGTGGACATGACAACCGGATCGCGAATGTCGAGAAAATGTTGCAAGGCGCGCAATGGCACTTCATAGCCGCGCAGACACATGTCCCAGGTTGCGCCACCCTGTCCGAAGGGATCAAAATCCACCGGTAATTCGTAGGTGGCCACATGTACTGCCAGCCAGGCGCCCCGCCGGAAAAGTTCGCGCGTGCGCTGCCGATGGTGGCGCGCTAAAAATTCAAAAGACTTGTTATAGAACTGTACAGAGGAGAGGTCCGGGTGGGCGTTTTGCCGCCAGTCGGTGGGTGCAAAGGCCGGGTAGGCCGGACGCACGCCCCGCCGTAGCGCTTCTTCCGCTTCGTTAAGCCAGTCCTTGTTAATAATGCTGATGACTTGCTGGTTGTGGAAAGCCAGCCGGTCGCGCCATGGGCCGCTCCATTCCCAGCGCAGATTCGGCTCGTTGCCAATTTCTGCCCAAATCACACCTTCGCGCGCATATGCTTCCATCTTGCGGAAATAATTGTCCGCCAATTTGTTTGGAAATTGCTCGGATTGTTGGTAGCGGATGACGGGCGTGATACCGGCATCGCGCAGCGCAAGCACCCAACGGAAACAGGAGCTGTCTCCGCGATCATCGCCGCCGTTGTCGCATTGTTTATACCAGCGCAGCCCCATCGCTTTCAGCTCGCCAATCCAGAAATCCCACATGTGCCGGGGCGGCACTCCAAAGCCAGCCGAACCATGGACACCCCAAGACCGTCCGTCCGCATTGCGCTCAGGTTGCCGCGGGCGGCTGGCTTCGACGGCCGCGCGTGCAAGCTCGGCCCGCGATAACGTGAGTGCGTGTGCGACTGATGTCAGCCGATCAATGCTGAGGCCGCTGAGCTGCAGAATTGCTACACCGTTATAGGGTGCATTGCGATCTGCATAAATGTGTTCCAGCCCTACTGATGTAATCCAGTCTGTGAAGGCTTCTTCAAATCCGGCGGCAGCGACGATGAAAGCGTTAATAACATCCTGGTGGGAATGTTCAGGCGCCGGTGGCAGCACTGGTTCGGGCGGGAGTGGCTCGGGCGGTAATGGCTCCGGTTCAGGTGGCGGCTCGGGTGGTGGTTCCGGGACGGGCAATGCAGCTCGCCAGCGTATTCCGGCGAACGCAATTAATTGTGGTGGATCAACCTGGCTAAAGTCAACGACATTGATACGACCGCTGGACGGCTTTTCCGGGTCAAGATCGAACTCGCCCAATGAGACCCAGCGACCGGCATTCGCAGCCTGATCGATGCGCACGACTCGTTCGACCTGATCGTCGCCTTCATGATAGGTGACGTGATATTGTGCGTTTGAAAGCTGCGCGTTCTCGGCGGGGATATACGCTTCGATCAGATAGCGATCAGGCGCAGTGAGTTGTGGACTGTAACTGACTGCAACATCTTGCAAGCGGGAGGACAGTTTCGCGCGTGCCGTCTTGCCGAGTTCGTCGGTGAAGGTCTGCCAGGCGCGCTCGGGTGGCAAAAGTTCGTATTCATGAACGACAAATCCGGCATCGCCAGGCCAGACGCCGACAGCACCGAGGGGTAAGACTTCGCCGTTACTCATCGGTCAATGAAGAGTCCGTCATTTCTTTGCCCCCCGCTCAGGAATTTGTTGCAAATTTTTTGTCTTTGCATTTTAATCCCTTTGCGTCTTAGCGTTGAATACTTTTGATGGATGCTTGGCGACCTTAGCGGTTTACAACAGCACGCTGGCGCACAACCCAGCTGGTGAGCGGCACAAGCAGTGCACCCAAGATTGTGAGAACTGAAGCCAAGCTCTTTTTAGCGGGCCACTTTATCCAGGCCGGCAAGCGTTGCGGCCAGTTGCGCACACCGATCGGCATGGTGCGCTCTCCGAGCTTCACAATGGCTGCAGCCCATGTCAGCCCTGCGCCAAAGGCGACGAACGCCAGCGTGTCGCCGGGCTTGGCACGACCTTCTTCGAATGCTTCTGTGAGTGCAATCGGGATCGATGCGGCAGAGGTGTTGCCGTATTTATGAACATTGATAAATACTTTTTCGGGGGGCAGGTTGGCGCGCCGAGCAGCACTGTCGATGATGCGCTTGTTGGCCTGATGCGGGATGAAGAGATCGATGTCGTTTGCGGTGAGTCCGGCTGCCTCAATGGCTTCGTTCAGAGCTTTGCCAAGTATACGTGTCGCAAACTTAAAAACCTGATTGCCGTTCATGCGCAGGTAGTGTAAGCCCTGATCGAGTGCCTCATGGCTTGGCGGGCAGACGACACCCCCAGCCGGGACAATGATGTTATCGGCTTGCGATCCATCCGAGCCGAGCACGTGCGACAGTACGCCACACTTCTCATCCGTAGCTTGTAAGATGACAGCGCCGGCGCCATCGCCGAAAAGTACACAGGTATTGCGGTCGGTATAGTCTACCCAACGTGTGATCAACTCAACGCCAATAACCAAAATCGTTTCGTATGTGCCGTTGGCGATGAACTGCTGCGCCGTAGCGAGGGCGTACACAAAACCCGGGCAGCCCACTACCATGGTGAAAGCAGCCACATCTTTTGCACCTAAGTTGTGTTGCACCTGGCTGGATACTTGTGGCGTTAAGTAATCAGGACTTGAGGTAGCAACAACGATCAGGTCGAGATCGCGCCCGCGCAACGCCGCGACCGCCAGCGCTTCTCGTCCGGCTTCCGTTGCCATGCTGGATGTGGTGTCATCCGGGCCGGCGATGTGTCGTTCCCGAATGCCGGTCCGTTGAAAAATCCATTCATCATCAGTGTCCACCATCTTTTCCAGGTCCTGATTGGTAAGCACCTTTTCGGGCACATATTTCCCCCAGCCGATGATATTTCCATAGGGTTTTTCGGACATGGGTATTTCTCCTTCACCTTTGACGAACAGTTTTCTAGTATAACTCAGGATTTCCTCAGCGATTCTATGATAATGGGATTTGTAGGGCGGGACTTATCGTGAAAGGGATTGGAGCATGGCTCCTGGCTTCACTTCCCTTTGCGAAAGATGAGCAACTCTTCTCGTCCGCGTCGCGGATTTATCGTGTGTGGTGAGACTCCTCGTTCCAATATATCGAATCCGCGGATTGTAAACATCGCCTCCAATTCATCCGGTGAAACGGTATACGGTGGCCCGCCGGGACGATCCTCGATTGGGAAGGCCAGCGCGATGTAATGCGCTTCTGGTTTGAGCAGCCGCTCAACCAGGTTTGCATATTCTTCATGCCGTAAAGGATCAATGGCACAGAAGCAAGTGTATTCCAGAAGATAATCAAACTTGCCATCGTACGACTCTGGCAATGCAAAGATGTCTGTCTGAAGAATTTCAACCGGCGTGTCTGGTTCGTCGCGTAAACGCATGGCCTCAACAGCTTGCTGTGCGAAATCAACAGCAGTCACGTCGAATCCGGCGCGTGCGAATGAACGAGCATCATGCCCATGCCCGGCGCCAAGTACGATCATTTTGCCGGGAGCGAATCGGCCCGTAGAGAGTAAGTTTTCAAAAACAGGGGTGGGCGCACCTAGGTCCCACCCGTTGTCGTGGTTTTTGTATATGGATTGCCAGAAGTCAGGAGAGTTAACGTCGGACATCGAGTGATTAATCCGAGCGGCGCGCTCTCGGAATCTTCAACTTTGCGGCGATGAATTCTTCGTGTTCCAGTTTCAAGCTGCGGGTGATGGTGCAGATTTCCTCGGTCTCCTCGTGCGAGACCTGTCCGTCTGCAGCGGCCACGTCGAATAAGACGTCCAAGAATTTCACGAGCTTCTCGCGTGAGGTGCTTGTAAAGAATTCGCGCGTCAAGCGATAGTAATCCATGTCGTAACTGACTTCATCCACGGCGGTCTGCGCAACAAAGGTCGCTTCTTTTTCACCCAGCTCCCAATCCTTCTGGAGGGCGTTCACCATTGCGTTCACTTCGTCTTCGTGAACTTCGCGGTCTACATGTGCGATGCGCGCCATCAATCCGCCAGCCAGGCTCAACCTGCGCAGCTCAGCCTCCGGGATGTCCAGATCGGCCTCGCCCAAGTCCAGGCGTCGACGCACGCCGTAAAACACCTTATTCTTGATGAAGTCTTCAAAATGCTCTTCGCGGTTGGGCGCATGCGCCAATGCCTTCTCGCGGCGGCGTACCATGCCCTGCACTATCCCAGACAACGCGCCGATGATGCCCACGTCGGCGAATTGGATCGCCTCTTTGATTTCGACCAGTGCGGCTTCTTCTTCTGGTGAGACTTGACCGTCCACATGAGTCAAGTCGTCTAAGGCCGCGAGGGCTAATGCTTTATCCGAGCCCCCGCGGATCTCCGCGCGCAATTGCTCGACCAAGCGCGCCCGCTCAGATTCTCCCACCGGTGCCTCGATATACATTTCGAGCATTGCCCATTCTCGGCCGGTGATATCCGGCAAACGGAAGAGCAGGTCCTTTAAGTCGTTGATTTCCTCGTGACTGACATTGCCGTCGACCCAGGCGGCCGCAATGATGACTTTTGCAAGCGCGAGGATCATGTTTGGATTTGATTTCGCCATGTGTTCTCCAACATAGAAAATTTTAGATAGGCGTAAGTATACCTTTGGAGTTGAAACTATAAAGCGGAATGCGAAACAGTGCATTCGCGGCTAACAGATGCTCAATTATTATTTGATGAATTTACAGAAACTTGTGGCTCTGCCCATTCCAAACCGAGATCGATAAACTTTTCCCGCAACGGATAACCGCTTAGCGGGTCCCAGCCTCGGGCAGTGTAATAGGCGCTAAGCATTGCATCAAGTTCGGGTACGAAACCGGCTGCGCCGCCATCAGGATAGGGTTCGAGTAAAGCTCTTGGCAACTTGTCGTTGGCACCAGTCAGGCCGAGGCGGTTGTTAATAATACGCTTCAGGTTCCAGGCACGCTCGCCGCAGCGCATCAGTTCGTCGAGTGTAAAGTCCAGACCAAGGGCAGCGTTGGTCAGTTCGAGAATGATCGTCGGCGAAACATTGGCGAAGACGCAGAGCACGAGTGCGTTGTTAACCGTGACCCAGTTCTGATGGCGGGCAACATTGGCTGCCTTCTCCTTGCCACCATGCCGATCGTAGAATTGCAAACCCAGCTCTTCGTCCGCGTTTCCGATATCTACAATGAAATAATCTGACTGGTTATGACAGGCACCGCGTGGAGAGGTGGCGTACACCAGCGCCATACCGGAAGCGCCGCGTGGATCGTGATAGGCGACTTCGAGCCCATTGACTTGTACCGCTTCCTCTTCCGCACTGTAACGACGTCCAAGGTTGCGAGCACCTTCCGCCAACTGTGCGCCAAACCCTGCCCGCCGGGCGGTTAACTGCACGCACTCTTCGACGACTTCTACATTTCCCCATTCCAGTTTTAATCCGCCAGTTGCCTCTGTCGTGAGTTGGCCCTGCTCATATAGGGTGAACGACAGCCCGATAGTATTACTCATGCTGATGGTATCCATCCCAAGGCGGTCGCAGAGTTCGCCGAGGCGAGTAATAGCTGGCAGGTCGTCGATGAGCAGGTTTGGACCAAAGCCAACCATCGTCTCGTATTCTGGCCCTTTGCGTTTTTCGCCGTCATCCAGGGTTACGACGCGGCCGCAGGCGATCACGCAGGCACGGCACGCGCTTACCCCGGTGAGGATCGACTCTGACATGGTCGCGCCGGTTACCTTCTCGACGCCTTCAAATGTCCCCGCTCGGAAATACTTTTTGGGCATCTCGCCGAGATAGTCAAAGTAGTCGGCCGTGCCGGCTGTGCCCATCTCGCGCAGCACAATGGTCTGGTTGTCGCCACGCAAGGCGCGGTTGGCTGCCGCCCGTACAGGTTTGAAGGTCTGCCAGTCAATCACTGGTACGCTGCGATTACCATGCACTGCGATTGCCTTCAGATTCTTTGCACCCATCACTGCGCCCAGGCCGGTGCGTCCGGCCACACGCCCGTGATCGCAGGCGATCAGGGCGAATGGAATGCGGACCTCGCCGGCAGGACCTATGCAGGCAACCCGTACACCTTTGGCGTTGATTTCGTCTTTAATATCGTCCTGTGTTTCGTAGGTGTCCAACCCCCACAGATGATCAGCGGAGCGCAGCGTTACTTCGCCGTCAATGATCTGGAGATAAACATGTTTATCTGCGCGGCCGGTGATCCACACACCGTCGAATCCGGATTTGCGCAACTCCGGCCCCCAAAAGCCGCCTGCGTTCGACTCGGCCCACAAGCCGGTAGCCGGCGATTTTCCGGAAACTATAAAACGCCCAACTGCCGGGCCGGCTGTTCCTGTTAGAGGTCCGTTGAGGAAGAGTAGTGGAGCGGCGGGTGAAAGAGGATCAAGTTCTAAAGTGAGTTCGTCGTAAAGCAATCGTGCCGCCAGAGAAGCAGCGCCAAGGTAGTCGCGCACCCAATCAGTGGGCACTTGGTATTCAACATGGGTGCCCGTAGTCAGATCGACTTTGAGAAGCGGCTGCATCACAGAACGACCACAGATTAGAAAGACCTCATGTTTCGATTAGATCTGAAGTGATCCGTGTTCTCGAGATTCATTGATCTTCAGTCTCTAACCCGGCCAAAGTCACTTCCTTTGCACAGCGCACAAAATCAAGTACGACCGGAACGTTGCGCATCATGTAGACCATATTGCCACTGACGCGTAGTTTGCGCGTGAGCATAGCCTGCATGGGATCGAGTTTCCCTTCCAGGATTTTTGTGAAGTTTGCATGGGGCGCGCTGAGGGTAAAGGTTGGTGCGCCGGCGAGTGGATGATCTTCATCAACAATATGAGCGGCGCGACACTTGCCGTGCCACAGGTCGAGATAAATCGAGAGAGTTTGTTGGGACTCGTTCTCCGGAACCGGCTCGATCTCAAAGAGTGTGTCTCCTTCCCACTTGCTGGCAACCGCCGCATAACGCTCATCGCTATTTAATTTCGCTTCGAACGCCTGAGCCCATTCAAAGCTAGAAAATAAATATGACATGTAGGCACCTCGGATTTCTTGGGGCGAGGTTGAATATACACCGAGTTGGGGATTTGAGTTAGAGTTTCTTGCTGCAAACACCGCGTCACTCCCCCACTTTAACTCTCGCTCCTTCGTTTGCGCCAAATGCGGAGGAGCGTGCTTCCATCCGTAAACCCAAGTGGCAGGAATGCGCCGAGCGTGAAGACCAACAAGTTATCGATAAACATGAATACAGCCACCCAATAGGACGTGCTTGCGGGTGGGAGGCGCGTGACAGCAATCAGAGCAAGGATTGTGACAACGAGGCTGAACGGAGCACCGCCAAGCGCTCGCCGTAAATGAACTGAATCCGGGAGTTCGCCTTCGTCCGGCGGATAGATCGAAGTGCCCAAGACCCACCAGAAGCGCAATCCAAGCATGGAATGGCCGGTCTTGCGGGCTGCAAAGGCGTGACCGCCTTGATGTGCAAACTCAGATAAATAATGCAACAGTGCAGCAACAAAACCACCAGCGAGTGCAGCACCAATCGGCAGGTCGAGCAGCCCAATGCCAATCGCTCCCAATACAGCCCAGAGCAGCGCGAGACCTACGAACGCCGAAGGGCGAGCAGTGATCTCAAGACTCAGATACCTGCCTAAATTTATGATCTTCATGCTTTTCTCATCAAATGCTAAATCTCTAGACGCTTTGTGCGTAACTTTCGCTACTGAGAGCGAACTATCAAATGTGACAGAATCGAGTACGCGTATTGCATCATGTAAGAATCTTACCCTGAGAAGCCGTTGCCAGTCCAGTTTTTCCATCATTTTCAACCTGATTCGAGGTGTGACTTTTCGATCAATTGGTCAAGCCTCACTTAGTTTCCTCTGCTTCCGCTGGAGCTGCCTGACGCGCAGCCGAAGCCACGCAGGCGAGCACTGTCAACACCCCTTGTTGAGATGCGTGTGCAAAGAGCGTCAAGGGGTGTTGACGAAGCGCAGCCGCAGTGGCACGCTGCGGAGCGCAGGGGGCTCCAGCGAGAAGCAGGCGTTCTGTTTCCCGTTGGTGAGCCGAGATAAAAGCAGGCTGGTAGTCGACACATTCATCCCGACCCAGTGCCTTCGTCACGACCCAGTGCCTTCGTCCTGACCCAGTACGTTCAGGACTGGGTGCTGCTGCGGCGACATGATCCGCGAACTCCTCGTTCGCCTCGAGTTCATGTTCCGCTTGCTTGAGGCGCCAGTCATGTACTCGGCGCTGGAGCGTGCGTAACTGACCGTCACTGAATTTGCCGGGCTGGCCTTGTTGCAACCACTGGAAGAGCATCTTGGCAGTGAGGTAAGGCGTTTGCTCCAATTGCTGCTCAACTTCGTCCCAGACGTCTTCGAATGGATCTTTTCGGGTACGCCACCAGCGCTTCACCTGGCCATAGCGCCCTTTGCGTTTCGTGCGCCGGTACATGCGCGCAGCACGCTCGAGGCGTCGGGCGGTACCGTTGTCGTTGGGCGGTGGTGCGTTGCCATTGGCCGTGCTGGTGATGGCGCGCGCGTTCGGCAGCCCCGGTGCTTTGGCGGACGGGTATGCTGTTTCCGCCGGATGCACGGATCCATTCACATGCTGTGCGGTGGAGCTGTTGGGTGACGCGGTAGCGGACAGCGCGAGCGGGTTGACGTAGGCGTGCTGCCAGAATAGGTCCTGTAAAGATTCGATCTGCTGTAGCAGGTTCAAAGGGTCCAACTGGCGGTACTGTTCTCCAAGTGCGCGCCTGGTTTCATCCGAGATACTCTCAGTGGCCGTGACACGCTGATAGGGCGTCCGCGCCAAATCGTATTTGCGCATGATGCGGTTGCCGACGCGTTTTTTCTCCACCAGCTTGACAGAAGGCTGGAAAAAGTTCACGTAAAGCCGGAGTTGCGTGTACAAAGCACCCAAAACGCGGCAGGCTTCTATGCCAACGAAACGGTCGTAGCCGACGAACTTGCGCACAATGGAGCCGTTCTTCTGTTCGACATGGCACTGGTCGTTCTCCCGGTAAGGGCGTGAACGAGTGAAGGTGATGCCTTCGTCCTGGCAGTAGTGAAAGAGCAGATAATTCAAGAACTCGCCGCCGTTGTCGGTGTCCAACCCCAACAGGTCGAAGGGCAGCTGTGTACGGATGCGCCGGATTGCGCGGAGCACGGTGTCCTGGCTGCGGTACAGCAGCGCGGCGAACTCCGTCCACCCGGTAGAAACATCCGTCATCACCAGCGTGTGCACAAACTGCCCATCGATGCGATCGCCACAGTGGGCGACCAGGTCGGCTTCGATAAAGCCCGGCCCATCTTCGTTCCATTCTGCAAATGTGCGCACGGGCACATGATGCTTGAGCAGGCTACCCGGCCTGGTGGTGCTGCGGCCGTAGGGCAGTTGACCGCGCCGCACGTCTGCCAGGAGGCGGTCAACCGTCGCCGTGCTGATCGCAAGCAGGCGTTCACGCACATCGTCCGAGAGCGAGAGGTGACCGTGCCGCTCCAGGGCGGCCACGAACTCCGGCAGAAACGGCACTAGCCGTTTGGAGCAGATACGGTTGGCAGCTTCCCAGACCTCCACCAACGCCGCCTGCACCTCGGGCGTGTAGATTCGGGGCGACGGTTTCCGCGGCCGTCTCGCAGGTTGCGCTGCCTGGGCGTCATGATACTTGAGCAACGTGAGGGCGTATTTGCGGTGATAGCCGGTGGCAGCGGTTAATTCGTTGAGGATGGTTTGCTTCTCTTTCTTGGACGCCTGCTGGTAACGCGGCGCGGTGCTGGCCAGAAGTTCACGGCGTGATTGCAGACTCATGGGATGCCTCATCGATCTCCTCCGAACGTCCGAACAACGGGAACATTCGGTAAGGATTAGCGTGAGTCAACGATCTTGTCAAAGTAAGGTTTTCGACGATGCAATGCGAAGCCGATACAGAGTATGCTCCGGACGAGCTTGTTCTTGGCGTCAGCATCAACGGCGACCACCGCGCTTATTCTACAGGTTTATTAAGCGGACACGAAATCGTCAACGATACCGTTGGGGGTCGGCCTATCGCTGTAACCTGGTGACCGCTTTGCTTTACGGGAATCGTGTATTCCCGCGAAATCAACGGCGATGAATTTACCTTCGGCGTCAGTGGCAAGCTGATTCGAAATACACTCGTCATGTACGACCGCCAGACCAATAGTCTGTGGGGTCAAATCCTGGGGCGTGCGATTGAAGGCCCGCTCACCGGGACCGAACTTGAATATGTACCTGCGGTGCATCTCACTTGGTCCGCATGGCGCGAGCAACATCCGGATACGTTGGCGCTGATCAAAGGCTACAGCGGGAACTACGATAGTTACACCGGATATTACAGTTCGGGGAGCGCCGGTGTGATCGGTGAGACTATCCGTGATAATCGTTTGTACACCAAGGAGTTTGTCATTGGTGTGGCGGGCGAGAACGAAGCCGTGGCTTATCCGTTTAGCGTGCTCAACCAGGAAACGCTGGTCAATGACTCTATTGGCGAACAGGATGTGCTGGTCGTCTTCAGTCCCGACTCGGGTGCCGGTATCGTCTTTGACCGAACTGTGGACGGCGCGAGTTACACCTTTATCGAGAATGGGGATGGCACACTCTCAGACGAGGAAACCTGTTCCATTTGGGATGCAACCACAGCTCGACTTTGTACATTTGGGGACTGATTTCTCATAAATAGAAAGGCAAGGTAAGCTGACCTTTGGATCAAGAAAGGTCGGAAAATGCTCACCTTGCCCACGGACATTATAGACTTGCTAAAGCCCTTCGCGACAGTGTTCGAAAAGCGCACTTGGTGGAAAGCTCTGGTGCTTCTGGTCGGTTCGATCCTGACGCCGCACTTGCGGACGGTGACGGCTGCGCTGCGCGTAACCGAGTACTGCCGTACCCGGCAAGTGTGGGGCTGAGCAGTGCCGGTAATTTTGCGAAGTTTCACCACGTGCTCAATCGCGCGACCTGGTCGGCACGTAAGTTGAGCCAATTGTTGCTTGCGTTGCTTTTGCAGCACTTTGATTACGGTGACGAGACTTTGGTGTTTGGAATCGATGAAACTATCGAACGTCGCTGGGGTCGTCGTATCAAGGCGCGCGGCCTCTATCGCGACGCCGTGCGTTCGAGCGGGGGTCACTTCGTGAAGGCCAGCGGCTTGCGCTGGATCAGCCTGATGTGGCTTGTACACATTCCATGGGCGATACGCGTGTGGGCGCTGCCAGTGTTTACACTGTTGGCGCCTTCTCAGCGATATTATGCGGACAAAGCGCGCGCTCATAAAACGGTACTCGACTGGGCGCGCCAAATGGTCTTCCAGCTGCGCCGCTGGTTGCCCAGCCGAAAGTTGGTGCTTGTGGCCGACAATAGCTACGCCGCGCTGGAATTCCTGCATGCCTGTCAGTCGCTCTCCGAGCCGGTGGCGGTCGTCACACGTCTGCGTCTGGACGCAGCCCTGTATCAACCGGCACCGCCGCGCAAGCCCGAACAGCTCGGCCGGCCACGGCGCACCCAGTCCAGTGGGGCCTGGGTCACTGGAAGGGGGCCCGCTTACCCACATTGCAAGCCCGGCTGAACGACCCGGAAACGGCTTGGACGGAGACCACGGTCGCCTGGTACAGCAACAAACAACGCACGGTAGAAATCACCGCCGGCACGGCGGTCTGGTATCACGGCGGGATGCCCACTGTGCCGCTGCGCTGGGTTCTCATCCGCGACCCGGAGGACAAATTCAAGCCGCAAGCTTTGCTGTGCACGGACCGCTGGGCTGACCCGGTACAGGTCATCACCTGGTTCGTACAACGCGGGCAGCTGGAAGTCACGTTCGAAGAAGTGCGCGCCCACCTCGGAGTTGAGACACAGCGCCAGTGGTCCGATGCCGCCATCGCGCGCGTCACGCTGGCGGCTCACAAGTTGCATGTGCATGACCCAATCCCTGTGCGAACGGCTGCCTGGTATGCCAAACCTTTGCCAACATTCTCTGATGCAATCGCAACTGTGCGGCGTGAACTCTGGCCGATGGCAAGTGGTTTTTCCATGTCGCCGTCGCAGCCCGATATCGTAAAAGTCCCGCGCGCATTGCTCGATTCTCTGCTAAATATGGCTTGTTACGCTACTTGAAACGTACAAAGTCGAGCACAGGTGAGGCCACAGAAGGCCCGCTGGCCGGTTCCATGCTTTCGCGGGTGAAATCTACTGCCGTGTTCTGGTTCGGCTGGAAGGACTGGTACCCCGCGACGCGTGTCTATGGGCTAAATAGTTGAGAAGATTATCGTAGCTTGTTCGGCATTATCTTAGCGGCTCTTCGAAACGGGCCGCTTTCGATTTAGGGCGGTCCCGCGGGCCGATCGCCGCTATGCTATAATCCAGTGCCGTTGGCGTTAGTTCGCCAGCGGTTTAATTTTTAAACAATGTCCGCATCCACTCCAAATCTCACACTGCAACAAACGCGTGCCTGGCACGCAGACTCTGTCGAGCAAGTTCTCAAATCGTTTGACCTGCAAATCGAAGAAGGACTAAGTGAAGCCGACGCCAAACGGCTTTTGGCGCAGTATGGCCCCAACGAACTACGCGAGAATCCTCCCACGCCGTTCTGGAAGCTCGTCGTCGATCAATTTAATAACTTCATCGTCATCCTGTTGATTGTCGCGAGTGCGATCTCGCTCCTGCTCGGGGATGTGATCGAAGCTGCCGCGATCATGGCAATCGTGCTATTGAACGCAGCGTTCGGCATTGTGCAGGAATCGCGCGCAGAGCAGTCGCGTGCTGCCTTGAAAAAGTTGGCTGCGACGGATGCGCTGGTGTTGCGCGGCGGACGGCGCCTCACTGTTCCCAGTGGTGAGCTTGTGCCGGGGGATCTGGTGTTGCTCGAAGCGGGCAATTTTATGCCGGCGGACTTGCGCCTTGTCGAGAGCGTGAATCTGCGCATTGATGAGGCCGCGCTCACCGGCGAATCCGTTCCAGTTGATAAAGACTCCAATTTGACATTGGCGGCCGATATTGGGCTTGGCGATCGCCGTAATGTGGCCTTTATGAGCACCATCGCCACGTTTGGACGTGGCATGGGCGTAGTCACCGGAACCGGCATGCAGACCAAAATTGGCCGTATTGCCGAGTTGCTGCAAGAAGTGGAGGAAGAAGAGACGCCACTGCAAAGGCGGCTGGATCGGTTGGGCCGCACGCTTGGCTACGTTTCGCTGGTCATTGTCGGGTTGGTGTTTGTCTTGGGTGTCATACGCGGTGTCGATGCGCTGGAAATGTTCATCATCGCTGTGAGTCTGGCGATTGCAGCAGTGCCAGAGGGGTTGCCAGCCGTGGTCACCATCAGCCTCGCGCTGGGCATGCGTGAAATGATTCGGCGCCATGCGCTCATTCGAAAATTGGCCTCGGTAGAGACACTGGGCTCGGCAAGTATTATCTGCAGCGACAAGACCGGTACCCTCACGCAGAATGAAATGACGACGGTGCGCATCTGGATAGATGGCACGTACCTCACTGTCACGGGTGATGGTTACGATCCGCACGGCGAAATTCGGAGCAGCTCGGATGAAGCGGACGTAGCCGCCGAACCCGCCGTACAGACTGCGCTACGTATTGCATTGCTCGCGAACGATGCGGTACTCGAAGAAGATGATAGCGAGGACTCGCGCTGGGGCTATCGCATGGTGGGCGAACCGACAGAGGGTGCCTTAGTGGTGACTGCCGCCAAAGCCGGATTGTGGCGCCAGGCGGTGGAGGCCGAATATCCACGCGTGGCCGAGAATCCGTTCGATTCGGCGCGTAAGATGATGAGTACTTTGCATACGGCGAAGGCAGGCGAGCAAGGTGTACTCGCGTATGTAAAAGGTGCGCCTGATCTTGTGTTGAATCATTGCAGCCACATCGAGCGTAAAAATGGTTCCATGGACGTATTGGATACAGGCGGGCGCGAGCAGATTCTTGCAGCCAACACCGCCATGTCTGAGGATGCACTGCGGGTGCTGGCAGTGGCCTATCGGAGGTTGCCTGCCTTGCCAGACGAAGTCAGTCCCGAGAGCATTGAGAATGAGCTGACATTCGTCGGGTTGCTCGGCATGATCGATCCAGCGCGGCGGAGGCCGCTGCTGCAATTGCAACAGCGCGTAGAGCGGGTATCCGTACAGTAATGATCACAGGGGATCACCCGGAGACGGCGGAGGCTATCGCGAAAGACTTGGGACTGCTGCGTACCGGGGGGCAGGTTGTGCGCGGTTCAGTTCTCAACGATTTGAGTGACGAGAAACTGGCAGAGGTGATTGAAGAGACCGATGCTTTTGCGCGCGTCTCGCCGCATCACAAAGTGCGTCTAGTGGAGGCCTATCAACGCGCGGGTGCGGTCGTTGCCATGACCGGCGATGGCGTTAACGATGCACCAGCAGTGAAACGGGCCGATATCGGTGTTTCGATGGGTATCACCGGGACTGACGTTGCCAAAGAAGCATCGGACATGGTGCTGACCGATGATAACTATGCCAGCATCGTCGCTGCTGTCGAGCAGGGGCGCGTTATTTACGCCAACATCCGTAAGTTTGTCTTCTTCTTGCTCTCATCCAATGTTGCTGAGATCATGATCATTTTCCTGGCGACACTGGCCGGTTTACCGGCGCCGCTGGCTGCCATCCAGTTGCTCTGGCTTAATCTGGTGACAGACGGCGCGCCGGCGCTGGCACTGTCTGTGGAACCTGGCAATCCGGACACAATGGAGTTGCTGCCGCGACCGAAAGAAGAACCGATCGTCAATCGTTCGATGTTGCTTGGGATTATTGTGCATACGATTACCCAGACGGGGGCGACGTTGAGCGCGTACATTCTCGGCCTGTTCACACTGGTCCCGGCTGGAACGAATCCGATACGCACGCTGCTCTCCACAAACTGGCTGGACTACGATATCGATGTTCCATTAACAATGGCGTTCGTAACCATTTCTCTATGTGAGCTTTTCCGCGCCAACACTGTGCGCTCGGAGCGCTACTCGCTCATCCGGATCGGCTTATTTTCCAACAGATTTATGATGCCGGCGATCGCAACTTCAGTCATCTTATTGCTGCTGGTTGTCAATGTCCCCTTCCTGCAGCCGATATTCCACACAGCGGCGCTGAATATCAACCAGTGGCTATTGATTGTCGGGTTGGCACTTATCCCCGCAATCTCAGAGGAGATCACCAAGATTTTCATTCGCCGCGCTACGTAATTGACACCACAACATTTCATTCGACACGCCAAAGCGAATGTCATACCCGCGCAGTGAAGTTGAATGGTCTGTGCAAGGTGCAGTCTAATTGGACTGTGCACAAACAGACTCTAGCTTCCCCTGTAAGTAGAGCCCTTCTTTCTAGACGCCTGCATTGGCGGGCGTGACATTAATTCTGACAGGCTGTTTAATGTCTATTTGTGATCTCCATACGCTTCCCCACCCTTTGCTTACATAAAAAAAAATATAATACTTGCTTCCCATTCAAACTGAGTCTTGATTCCCCTACAATCGTTTGCAGTGAATACAAACCCATAAAGGAGGCTAATTGTGGAAGAAATCTGGATTGGGTTGGGAATATTCGTCCTGGCTCTGGCGAACGGCGTAATCGTGTTCAGGCGACGCCGACCGTTTCCTGCCCGGGTGGTCTTCGACAATTTAGGCGAAGCCGTTTGTGTATTGAATGAAGCCAGCGTGGTGATGGACCTTAACACATTGGCTGGAGAACTCTTCGATATCCAACGAAATGAGGTAGTCGGAAAACCAGTAGCGGTCGCACTCGGAAGCGATACATTCGACGAAAATGTTTGGGATCTGCCAAACGGTGTGCACGAGCTAACACTTGAAAGAACATCGACCAGACGTTGATTTGAAGTAAATCTATCGTCGCTCGCAGACCGGCGCAGACGCAAACTCGGCCGCGTGGCCGTGTTTCACGAAGTGACACACGCTCGTGAATTGCATCAGCTTCGCGATGATTTGGCGCATATGCTGGTGCATGATCTGCGCAGTCCAATTGGAGCCATACATTCCGTGCTCAAAATGCTTGCCCAAGATGCCCGCACCCTCGGACACGAACGTTTGCTCAAGGGCATCGACATTGCGAAACGCAGCAGTGAACGTGCCCAGCGGCTCGTAGACAGCCTCCTCGACATTAACCAACTTGAAGGTGGTCGCATGCCGGTACACACGGAAGTGGTCTCGTTCGGTATGCTGCTGGACTCAGTTCTCACGGAGATGCAGCCGCTGGCTGAGAATCGGCGCATCGCAATCACTGCGAACATTTCTCGTCGCCTACCGCATGTACGTGCCGATCCGCAGTTGCTCGATCGCATATTGCGCAACCTGATGAGTAATGCGTTGAAATTTACCCCGACGGATGGACACGTGGATTTGCAGGCCAGTTCAAACCCCGAAGGCATTGTATTCACGATCCGTGATGATGGACCCGGCATATCGCCCAAAGTACATTCGCGGCTATTTGAAAAGTTCGTTACTTCTAATCCGGCGCATGGACTTGGTCTTGGACTGGCCTTTTCCAAACTGGCGATCGAGACAATGGGGGGCCATATCTGGGCTGACTCGGTCCGGGAGTCGGGGGCCGCTTTCCACTTCACCTTGCCGGTCGCACGGCGACCGGCATTGGTTTCAAATTAATCAATCTACGGGCCCGTCAATGGGCATACGGGAGTGGGCCCTGAGGCTGCTCGGGCAGGTCCGCACGCGTACTGCCCGATGATACAATCCGCCGCGTTGATAAAAATTAAAATACATTGGCCCCGGATTTTTTTTACTCAGCAGCCTTCTGTGGACGCTGTTCTCCCCTGTAGCAGAGGTGCATGCACAGAGCGGCACCTATGAAGTGCAGCGCGGCGACACGCTCTCCCGCATCGCGCGGCAGTTGGGTGTCACTACAGAGGAACTTGTAGCCGTAAATAACATCGCTGACCCGAACACGATCTTCATCGGCCAGATTTTGGTTGTGCCGGGGTCAGGCACAACGTTGAGTGCAAGCGGCTCGAGCCATCAGGTGGTGCAGTACACTGTTCAACCGGGAGATAGCCTTTATCGGTTGGCGAATCTCTACGGCGTCTCGGTGGCAGCCATCCAGCAGGCCAACTCGCTCTCGGGTGCCATGATTTTCATAGGGCAGGTGCTCACAATCCCGGGCGCGGGGATATCTACAGAAGTTGTCGCCACGCCAGTGCCGACGACGACTGCACTCACCAATGTTGCATCCGGGGTAACTGTTCCGGCCGGGTTTGCGGTCTCCTTAATCGCGCAGCTCCCGGATGAGATGACTCCCACGAGCATGACGTACGGGCCTGATGGCCGTTTGTATGTGGCGGCAATGCCGAATCCCTTTGCCGACGATACGCGCATTGGCGCGATCTACGCATTCAGTAATAGCCATGCCAGTATTTACGCTAGCGGCTTTCTGATGCCTGCCGGACTTGTCTTCCAGCTGGAGACAGGCACTCTTTTTGTGGCACATCGCGCTTCCGACACGGAAGGACAGATTTCGATCGTCCCTCCCGGCGGCGGGTCTTGGAGCACGTTCCTGGACGGCCTGCCGTGTTGCTATACGTTGCGCGAACATCAACCGGCCGGGATGGCGTTTGGGTCGGACGGGTATCTCTATGTCGGCATCGGGGCGCGCTCGGACCATGGGCTTGACCCGGCTGCGGGCATTACGGAAGAGATTCATCCATACGAGGCCGGGATTCTGCGTATCAGTCCAGACGGCACCACAATTGAGAAATACGCAGACGGTTTGCGCAATCCATACGACCTTGCCTTCGACTCAAGTGGCGTCATCTGGACAGCCGATAACGGGCCGGACTATGGCCCGCCCGAATTGCTCCAGCGTGTAATTGAAGGTGGGCATTATGGCTTCCCATATTATGCTGACTGTGGCGTTTGCGATGTGCAGCCTGCCGGGCTTGAGATAATTCTGCCCGTCGCGGAATTCGCTCCGCATGCCACGCCCGCCGGACTCACGGTTTATACCGGCAGCCAGTTTCCCAGCGCGTATTTCGATTCAGTGCTCGTGACCTTGTGGAACCCACACGTCACGCCGGGCGTCTGGCGTTATAGCAATGGAACGTTGTCTGCGTTTGTGACAGGCCTCGCAACGCCGGTGGATGTTGTCGGCGCGCCGGATGGTACTGTTGCGGTAGCCGATTTCTTCACAGGCTCGATCTATTCCGTGCGTTGGGTTGGCATTCCCTGAACGCTGCCCATACTTGAGCTTGGTTTACAGCGCGCAGACTGGCGGATATACTGATTGACATGAGAGACGGAACGCAATATCTCGCGTTACTCAGAAACACGTTCTCCGATCTTTCGGATGATGAGTTGCGCGCGCTGGCTGCCGAGGCCGTTCCCCATACATATCCTTCCCACACAATCCTCTGCCACGAAGGGGCCTATGAAGACATCTTCTATATCCTGGCGGAGGGTCGCGCGCGCATCACAGTGCACGGTGGTACGTCGGACGAGGAGACAGAAGAACGCGAATTGCGCGTGCTGGGGCCGGGCGAGTATTTTGGTGAGATGGGACTGATCCAAAACTTCCCGCGCGCCGCCAGTGTGACCACCCTCAGCGATGTCACTGTGCTGGAGATGGATAAACACGAGTTTGAAGCGGCTCTAAACCGCAGCCCGACAATGGCAGTAAATCTAATCCATACCACGCTGGACCGCATGCGCTCGAACTATCAACTTGTCATCCAAGAATTGCGACGCATCAATACCACACTCCAAAAACTGGACCACAACAAACTGGGTTTCATCCAGATCGCTGCGCACGAGCTGCGTACCCCGCTGACAGTTATCTCCGGCTATGCAAACTTGCTGGGAACGCTCCCAGAACTCGATGGCAATGATACCTTGCGTGAAGTTGTGGATGGCATCGTAAGTGGCACCGCGCGCATGCACGCGGTTGTTAACTCGATGCTTGATGTCTCGCGTCTGACGAGCGATAACCTAAACATATCACCTGCGCCGGTCATGCTGCGCAACGTGATAAATTCTTTGCTCACGTATTTGAGTTCTGCGATAGAAGAACGCGACTTGCATGTGGTCGAAGAGCATGTGCCAAACCTGCCGTTGATCAATGCTGATCCGACGCTTGTCGCAAAGGCCATCCAGCACCTTTTGGTGAACGCGATAAAGTACACCCCGGATGGCGGCACTATTACCATCAGCACGCAGCCAGTATCACTCGAGGATAATCGACCCGGCGTGGAGGTTAGCATCACGGACACCGGCATAGGTCTCGAACCGGAAGACCTCGATCTGGTCTTCGAAAAGTTTTACCAGGTCGGAAAGGTTGAACTACACTCGTCCGGCAAGACAACTTTCAAAGGCGGTGGCCCCGGTGTGGGACTGGCAATTGCGCGGGGTGTGGCGAATGCGCATGGCGGACGCATCTGGGCTGTGAGCAGCGGCCACGACGAGGAACGCTTGCCGGGCAGCATCTTCTATTTCCAGCTGCCGCTGGATCCTGTCTCAAGTCCGAACTCGTCCAACGGAGTGTAGGCTTGTAGCAGAATAGCCTGAAGTGACTGCATTGGACTTCTCAGATCTTTTGCCATTCCTCGTACCTCTCCTCTGCTTCGGGGGCACAATCACGCTGACGCTGGGCTTCTTGTCCATCAGCAATCGGCGTCGCAAGGTCGCCTGGACTGAATTCGCGATCAATACAGGATTAACCTATCAGCCCGGACGGTACTTTTTCTTAAGTGGCCGGGTCGAAGGGGACTATCGTGGATACCCAACGCGACTCTTCACGTATTCAAGTGGTAGCGGAAATAACCGATCGACTTATACCCGGCTGGAATTGGACGTGACGCATCCGGAAGGGGCGCTCTTCACACTGAGTCGCGAAAGTTGGATGAATAATGTGTTCCGCAAGATTGGCGTCGATGATATGGAGATCGGCGACCCCCAATTTGATGAACACTTCTACTTGAAGAGCAAGCCCGAGGAGTACGCCGCGCACATTCTCAACCACGACTTGCGGGCGCGATTGGTTCGCGAGCTACAGGGGCGGCTGGGCCTCTGGCATGGCGAGCTATATGTTACCCGCGGCGGCCTTGATAGGGATGTCGCGCGCTTGCGTAACCATCTGGAAATGCTCGCCGAAATTGCTGATTCTGTCGAGGGTGATTCCAATGGAGAGGCTGATGCACTGCCGGCGGAAACGCAGTGGGGCTTTGGCTGGGATGATGAGGAAGATCAGAAACTTGACTCGGCTCTAGCAGCGCCACGCCCATCCGGTGGGAGTTCGCGATCTCTCGCCTGGGTGATTATCATTGTCACAATGGGTGGAATGTGTGCCCTAGTTGTATTTGGCTGCACACTAGCTTTCATCACTTCAAATCTTTCGTGAACTAAACGGAGCTTGAACAATGGAGATAACCAACCCCGGGGCGCATGTGGATCAACTGTTACGGCAAACGCGTTGGCATCATGTGCAACTCAGCTCGATGGCGGATGTGAAAGCTAACATGCTCCTGACGATGGCGTCGGTCATCATCACGCTCTCGATCCGCTATGTGACCGATCCGCGTTTGCGCTGGGCGGCTATTGTTCTGATGGCATTCTGTCTCATCACGATCGTTTTAGCGGCATACGCCGTCATGCCCAAAGTGTCGGCGCGCAACACCTCTGCCTCCAAGCCTGACCTGGCAAGCCCGAATTTCAATATTCTTTTTTTTGGAAATTTTGGTATGCTCAATTTCGAGGAGTACGAGCAAGCGATGGAGGACGTGATGAACGATCCCAGCAAAGTATATGAGGCGCAGGTACGCGAGATATATACGCTTGGTATCTATCTGGCGCGCAACAAATATCGTTTTATCCGCTGGGCCTATATTGCTTTTATTGCCGGATTATTGGCCAGCGCTACCGTGCTGGTTGCGACGGATACATTACTGCTGTTCGGCTGAGTCGTTTTTGCCGAGTCCCGGAAACACTCGGCGAGAGAGGTTTGTCTGAAGCAGATTCTGTGGATCACAGCGCTGTTTTAGCGTAGTGAATTTCGCCAGCGTCTCCTCACCCAGATAGGCGGCGGCGACTTCCGGGCGGAGTGTGCTGTCCTTGGCAAAGTAGAAGCGCCCCCCGGCTGCCAGTACAATTTCATCCATCTCTCGTGCGAGCCGCACCAAGTTCTCTCTCTTGCGCTGCGTGACCTGAAAGTCCATCGCGAGCGAATAGCCGTCTACGGCATGTGTCAGCAGGAAGTCATCCGGCCGGTGACGTTTGACCACGCCCAGATATGTGGGTAACCCAGCGCGTCGGCTGCGCTCCATGAGTGCCCGGAATGTGCGTGCGGCGTTCTCGCGCGGAATGAAACTCTGATACTGAATTAATCCACCGGGCTGATAGGCCTTCTTCCAATTGGGAACGTAATCCAGCAGGAAATTAAAAGCGGCGAAGGGTTGCTCGTAGGTGTACTCGCCTTTGAATTGTGCCATGCGATATTTAGCAGAATTTACCAGCTTTGTGCCAAGGTTATTTATCACCGGGCGCATAAACATCCAGATGATTGACTTGGGTACGATACCAAACAAGCTGTCAGGCAGATCCTGGTTTTCAATTCGCAGGGATTGATCCGGTTGCGGGTCTTCACCCGCTGCGAGGTAGTCTGCAAAGTGGATCTCACCCCGCCCGAGTGCGCTGCCGCGCGCCAGACCGTCCGACCAGCCTACCATGTACTCGTGGATATCCTTATGCGCTTCGAGCAGATCCACCATTTCTTCGATGTTTCTCGCTGGGCGCACACGCACCTTATAGCGTCCAGAGTAAACCCGCTTAAGTTGTAGTGTGATACTTGTAAAACAGCCGAGCAGGCCCAATCCACCGATAAAGGCGAAAAACAGATCGGCGTTCTCGTCCCGGCTGCAGTAGATCTCTTCCCCGGTAGCGAGCAACGCGGTAAATTCGAGGATGTGATTTCCGAGCGGGCCGGAACGCCAGTTGTTTTTGCCGTGGATGTTCATGGAGGCGCAGCCTCCCAATGTGGGGAACCCCGTTCCGGGGGCGACGGGTAGCCACCAGCCATCGCCCAACACATAGCGCCACAATTGCTGAATGGTGACACCCGGCTCTACAGTAATGCTGCCACTCTCAGGATCCCACGCGAGTATGCGATTCATGCGGTTGAGGTTGAGCAGGATGTGTCCACCGTTGAGCGCAGCGTCGCCGTAACTCTGCCCGCCGCCGCGTATTCCAACTGGCCGTCCGGTGGTGCGCGCCAGTGCAAACACGTCACGTAGTCGCTCAAGCGTGCTCGGGCGGTAGACATAGTTGAGCGCCGCCGCAGCCATTCCCCAGGCTGAGGTATGTTCGAGTCGATCCGCAGGCAACGCATCAATATGCGCGTATGTGCGTGCAGCTATATTGGCTGTGGAATTCCGTTCGGACGAAACAGACATACAGTGATTAGCGTCGTCTACGCCACCAACCGGTGATACCCAGAAAAACGACTGCGCCTACAACCGCAACGATGAAACTTTGCATGTTGAAGCCGCTCACACCCGCGTTACCAACCAGGCTCATCAAGAAGCCGCCGATCAGTGCGCCAACGATACCGACAACGATGTTGGAGATGCACCCCATGCGCTTGTTGCGCCCCATGATGATGCTCGCAACCCAACCGGCGATGGCGCCAAATACAATCCAGCTAAGAATTCCCATATTGGTCAGTCTCCTATTTTCTCGTAGTTATCATGATAGATCGCGACTTTCCGCGATCAAGCGCATCTAACGCCAGGGCAAATAACCCGATGCCAGGCAGCGTAATGGATGTGCTCGAATTCACCGTGTCCAGGATATTCAGTACGACGGCCGCAACTCCCATTGCCAGGCTTACCGCGCGGAGAACAAGATTCGCAAGGCTCGATTATCGGACAATGTGGGCACTCAAGCTATTACAGGTTCATTCTACGAAAAATGAACGATGGAATGTGCCGCAGGACCAGGCCAATGAGACCCCAGCGGGCCGGAGTATAGGCTGTCTGTTTGCGTTTGTCGATCGCGTGCCAGATTAGATCTGCGGCGATTTGCGGAGATATCGGCCCGCGCACCTTCTCGGCATACTTCAGCAGTTGTGTATCCACCTGGCCTGGTTTTATGGTTGTTACAGTCACGCCATGGCGATCGAGGCGGTTACGCATTCCTTCAAGAAATGTGTGTAGCGCTGCCTTGGAAGCAGTATAGCCCGGTAACGCCCGGCGTCCGCGGTCTCCAGCAATGCTGCCAATCCCAACCAGATGTCCAGCGCCGGCGCGCTCGAAATACTCTGCTGCTGGGTTCAGCCAGGCCAGCGCACCAAGTACATTCACAGCAAAGACTTCAATATCTTGCGCGGCGTCATACACATCTGGCTTGCTGGGAAACTGGGTCCCGGCGTTATAGATGAACAAATCCAGTTGGCCCAAGTCGCCTACAATGTTCTGAAACAGAGTTGCTGCTTCATCCGTGATTTTTACATCATGTGGATATGCCAGTGCGTGAGTGCCATTGCGATTGATCTCTGTGCACAGCGCTTCCAGTTTGTCCGCACTGCGGCTGACGAGTCCGAGTGAATACCCTTCGTGTGCCAAACGACGAGCGAGTGCCGCGCCAATGCCAGTCGACGCGCCGATAACGATGGCAGTCTTCTGTGGTTCCAAGGGACGAGGCGGGTTAATTTTGGTGTCGGTCATGGATAGTAGTAACTTGAGATCGGAGACTGAGTATTTGAGACTGTGCGCAACTTACAACCCCTAAATTCCTGCTCCCTCCCCGGTGGCAACGGGTCGAGCCGGGTCGGTGATCCACTCGCTCCACGAACCTGCAAAGAGCTGTGCGCCTTCCATTCCGGCATGCGCCATTGCGAGCAGATTGTGGGCTGCGGTTACACCCGAGCCGCAATAAAAAGTTGCCTCATCAGGAGTGCTGTCCTGGAGCAGTTGTTCGAAGCGAGTCTGTAATTCTTCCACCGAGCGGAAATGCCCCTGCGCATTAAGATTCTCCGCGAAGGGGGCAGAATGCGACCCAGGAATGTGGCCGGCGACTGGATCGATGGTTTCGTTTTCGCCGCGATAGCGATCAGCACCCCGCGAGTCAAACAGTTTGAATGACCTGCCGCGCAGCCGAGATTGTACTGCTGTTACATCCAGCACCATATCATCGCGAGGGTCGGGCGCAAATGTGCGCGCCTCACGAACTTCTTCACCAGCTGTAGTTGTGCCGCCGGCAGCTTGCCAGCCCCGCCAGCCACCGTCGAGAACTGCAACGCTCTCATGACCCAGCCAGTGAAGCAGCCACCACAAACGAGCCGCGAAAGCGCCTCCGACATTGTCGTAGACTACCACTTGCGTTTGGGCATCGATACCCCAATTTGAAAGCCTCGCCGCCATTTGCTCGATATTGGGCAAAGGATGGCGACCTGTCTTCCCGGGCACGATGGGTCCGGATAAGTCATTATCCATGTGGGCATACACGGCCCCGGAAATATGATCCTCTAGATAATCTCTCCGCCCCTGCTCCGTGTCCGCTAATGCGAAGCGACTGTCTACAATGGCCCAATCCAAATCATTTAAATGCATAGCCAGTTCGGCTGCATTGATGATAGTTGTATAAGGCATGCGTTCATTGTACAACAGGGGTCAGCGGTCTTAGGAGGTAGCAATGCGGCTCTTTCCCCTGGTTTTCGTCACAACTGTTTTTATAAGCGCTTGCAGGCCGGGCAATACTTTGCCACCAACCGAAGTAATCTCGTTGCCAAGCGCAGCACCTGAAACGCCGACCCCGGCTGTCACTTCCCCGACTTCCGCGCCGGTCACAGCTGCACCCACTCTACAGCCAGAGGCTACCCAAGTTGCAACTGCTGAGCCGACGCCCGTCCCGACAGACATTCCTGATCTGTCTACAGGTTCGATCTGGCAACTTGTAGAAACTCAGGGAGAAGTCCCCGCACCAAGGCGTGATGCTGCCTTGGTTTACGACGCGGCACGAGAGCGTGTCCTGCTTTTTGGTGGGCGTGGCGATGCCGGTCTCTTTGGTGATATTTGGGCTTTCAATTTGGCAGCACGTGGTTGGGAACAACTTGATACAGGCACGGGACCACAACCACGCTTTAGCGTTGTGGCTGGAATGGATTTGCAACGCGATCGTTTCATTGTCACAACGGGTCAAGCCGGACCAAGTGATTTTTTCAATGATGTCTGGGCGTTCGACCTGCAAATCAACAGTTGGACGCAACTTAATGATGGGAGCGCGGGGCCGGTTGGGAGATATGGTTCCGGGGGTGGAATTTTCCCCGGAAGCAACATTTTGTACATCTCACACGGATTTTCGGCGGAGGGCCGGTTTAATGATACGTGGACGTTTGATCTGGAAACGATCACCTGGATTGAAGTATCGCCTTCAGCCGACCGTCCGCTCAACCGTTGCCTGCATGCTGCTGCGCCTCTCAGTGTGGATACCTTTGTTTTGTTTGGGGGTTGTTCTTCCGGTTTTGGACCGTGCCCGCGCAACGACACCTGGGTCTTTGATGGCAGCGCTGGAACATGGACGGAAATCGGACTGGGGGAGCGCCCGACTGCACGACAATACAGCAGCTTGATCTCCCTTGGGGATGGCTTACTGCTTTTCGGTGGTGAAGGCGAAGGTGGTGCACGTTTCGACGATGTCTGGCATCTCGATCCTGAAACTGGCGCGTGGCGCACTCTTGCACCGGTTGGGACCCCTCCGCTTGCTCGGGCAGGACATGGCATGATCTGGCTTGAGGATTCCGGGACGGCTTTCGTGTTTGGGGGCCATGCGCCCGGCAGTCATTTGAACGATGTTTGGCTGCTGCTGCCTTCTACTTGATTGAATTATTGACTCAGAAAGACTCTCTGGACTAGAGTAAGATCTCCAAGCTCGTCGATGACGACCTTCGCCTACGCTCGGTCGGTTAACTTTTACTCACCTTCGGTGTAAACTTTCGCCCTTAGGAGGAATGCATAAATGAAAACATTAATCGCACAAGCGAGCAGCGCATCTGAGACTGTGTGGCTTATTATCATTGTTATTGTAATCGTGCTCATTGTTGCATGGCTACTGGCAAAGAACGATACATCCGATGGTGCGGCGTCCTACTCCGCTGCAGAAGCACCGGCAGAAGAGATGCCAGCCGAAGCCCCAATCGAAGCGGCTTCAAGTTCGCCAACGGTGCCGGATGATCTGAAGCGTATTGAAGGGATCGGTCCAAAACTTTCCGGTGTATTGCAGGAGGCTGGTGTCACAACATTCGCTGCGCTGGCAGCAAAGTCTCCTGATGAATTACAGGTCATCCTAAACACAGCCGGTGTGGCGCGTATAAGCGATCCGGCTACTTGGCCAGAGCAGGCCGCGCTGGCTGCTGAGGGGAAGCACGACGAGTTGGCTGCACTTCAGGACGCCCTTAAAGGAGGCCGGCGCACCTGATTCATCAAAGCGTCTTCAAACGAGCAGCCCTGATCTTGATCGGCGCGATGTTGGCCGCGTGCAGTCTGGTCGCGCCGGAGGTGCTGCCTGACCCGTCTCGGGCACCCGCCACAGATTTTTCGACTGCGACCGCAGGAAGCGCCGCACCCGCCGTCGTGGAAGCAGCCGCATCTCCCGACCCGGGGGTTGTCCTCGCTGTCGGCGAAATCGATTTGCAGGCGGCAGAGGCTTTTGGAGAACCCGGCTTCCACTCCACCTTCATGCTCGTCCACGAATTGGAGGCCGACGTGACTTCGCGAGACGCAAGGCGGCTGGTTCTCACGCTGTGGGACGCGGGACGGCCTGCACAAACCTGTGACCGCGAACATCCGCTTTCGGGCTGCGCCACAATCGATTGGTCGGATGCCGAGAGTCGTCCGAATGTGCCACCCGGCGGGGTGTTCAACAACAGCCTCACGCTCGAACTCGAGTCCGGCTCACAAACGTTCTTCCTCAGCGAGACCGACGTCCTCCACGACGCACCCGACGCATTCGATCCCGGCTGACCGCACACTGCCCTGGGCGGGTCCGCCCGAACATGGGAGGCTGAGCTTCCCGCTGCAGTCGTCCCTGGCGCAGCGCTACAGTTGAATCTCGTCCTGACCAAGTTTGGCGCGCCCAATATGCGGATTGGTTATGAGGTACGGTTGGAGGAATAAAAGCAGTCACGCGCTGAGTTTCGCGATTTCGTATAAGTCGCCGCGACTGTGTGGCAAGATCCTTCCATGGGAACCTACGGCGAGAAGTTCTACTTGCACGAAGCCAACTGGCTGCGTCGTCTCTGGCGCGACCTGCGGCTGCTGGCCTATATCGCGCAGATCATGTGGCTGTGGGCCGTGCTCGGCGGCCGGCTGCGCCGCCTTAATCGAGCTCACACAACGCGTGGCACGACGTTTCCAATCGACTTCCTCGACGACGAAGAATTGTAATGCGCCCGCACAACCCGCCGCCTGC
This sequence comes from Anaerolineales bacterium, assembly GCA_965248775.1. GTDB lineage: Bacteria > Chloroflexota > Anaerolineae > Anaerolineales > JBHHUI01 > JBHHUI01. Next base: position 4,139,847 of record OZ252150.1, on the reverse strand, counting down.
CGTCTACGCGTTCGAATATGAGCGTTCGCCGATCTCCGGCAATGCGATCAATGGGCTGGGCGAACAGACAAAGCGGCGCGCCCGGCAGGTCTTTCACAGTTCCGGGCGCGGACCAGGTCGCGAGCCGATCGCGTGGGCCGCCCTCGATGCATTCTTTAACCTGATCAGCGAACCAGGGCCTTTCTGGCAAGTTGTGCGCACGCTCTGGCAACGACGACTATATGCGGGTGCGGTGGCACGTGATCGTATCTTGGTCGAAGACCCGCGCGTTGCGGCACAAAAGATCAAGGCGAAAGCGCTGGAGCTCGGCGCTGACCTCGTGGGCATCAGCAAGATCGGCGAAGATGCGCTCTATGAAGGTGAGAGCGTGCCGTACGAATACGCCATCAGCCTTGGAACGGCGATGGATCGCGACGAGATGCTGCACGTGCCGCAGGTTCGGGCGGCAACAGAAGTCATGCGTATGTATCGCATCGGATCGCGGACTGCCATTCGGTTGGCGGCATACATCCGTTCACTCGGGTGGTCCGCACAAGCGTATGCCGATGGAGAAGATGTGCTGCAGATACCATTGGCTCTACAGGCTGGGCTGGGTCAGCTCGGCAAGCACGGCTCTATCATTAGCAAAGAATATGGTTCAAACTTCCGGCTGGCTGCGGTCTTTACAGATATGCCGCTTGCCTGTGATGCGCCGATGGACATCGGCGTAGATGATGTGTGCGCAACATGTCAGCGATGTGTGCTGGACTGTCCGCCCGATGCGATCTTCCAGGAGAAGCAAATGGTGCGAGGGGAGGTCAAATGGTATGTGGACTTCGACAAGTGTATTCCATACTTCGCGAAGACAGCCGGATGCGGTATCTGTATTGAAGTCTGTCCTTGGAGCGAGCCGGGCCGCGGCGAGTGGCTATCTGAGAAGATGCTCACGAAACGAGAGAATTAACAGAAGGAACTTGTAGATTATTGTTGCGGCTCCGCGACTTTGCAATAAAACACTTCCCATGTCTCTAGCCAACACCTCATTCGATTGGGCCATCTACGCCGACGCGACCTTTGCCGGCCTTTCACCGTTGATCCCGCTACCGCTGGTTGATGGGGCCTTCGAGTGGGCTTTCAAACGGCGCATCCCCCGCGCGCTTGTGTGGCGCCGCGAAAAGTTGCTTCCGACAAATGTCTTTCACGAACTCAATCGCAGTTATCAATCTCCGCTTGAATCCTGCGTGCTGCTCGTACCGCGGCTAGTCATTGAGTTGATCAAGCGCACGTCACGCAAAATTCTTTACTTTCTCTCGATCAACGAAGCAGCCGATAAGGTGAGTTATTACTGGCACTACGCATTTCTACTTGACTACGCGCTGCAGGTTGGCTGGTTGGAGGATGCGACCACAACTCGCCTTGCACGCTTGGCGATGGAGCGACTTCTGCGGAACGTAAACACCAGCCCACGCCGGCGCCTGGCCGAGCAGGTCACCACTGGCACGCCGCACATTTTCCGCACGCTCCGGCGTGCGCGGCGGGGGGATGAGGATGAAGTTCTCGTCGAGAAGAAGTCGTTGATTGCACGTACGTGGGCGAGTTTTGGGGAGTATTTCGCCGAACTGGTGGTTGAATACGAGCGGGTGTTTGCTGAAGTGCAAGAGCGGGAATTGCAAGGGTGAGTTCGGCCTGCACCTTCTATTTTATTTTGTAGACGTTCTTAAGCGATTGCAATCGCGCCGCCACGTCTTGCGTCTCCGGCGGCAACCAACGAACTTGATTGGCGTGCTACGCCATGCGCGCCCCCGAAGAACATATTTCGTTCCGGCCATAAATTTACCCGATAGTCTGCTTGCTCACAGCGCGCAGCCACTCTCGGATCTATGCCGCCTTCCAACTGCAATACATCCGATTCGAAATGCACGCGTGGGGCATCAATGGCAGCCTGCAGAGGCATGCCAAAGTCCAGAGAGTTGCTCACCACTTGCAGAATCGCCGAGCGCAGGCGGTTGCTCCCCCCACTTCCGATAGCCAGCACAGGTAGTCCTGCCTGTCGGACAACCACAGGACTCATCATTGTCTGCAAGCGCGTTCCGGCCGGGTGGTGATGGAAACCATCCGGGTGCAGGTCGATTTCGCCGAGCATATTATTCAGGAACACGCCTGTATCGCCGAGGACAAAACCCGCATTCTCTCCGGCCGAAAAAGTCAAACTGACGACAGTGTCGTATTCATCTACGACGCTGATATGCGTTGTACTGGCCGGGCCCGGAGCGAAGTCCGCTGCCTGTCGGGGGGTGGAACCTGCAAGGACAGCTTGCAATTCGGTGGTGTACTTCTCAAGATGCGCGCTGGATAGAAATTCAGATACCCTTCGCTCGGCGCTGCCGTTTCCCCGCTCCCAATCGCGCCGGGCAATGCTCGTCAGACGTATGGCTTCAGCCAGCAGGCGTACATGCTTGTACGAGTTGTGCGCTATCTCAGAGATATCAAAATTTGTCAGCAGCTTAAGAGTAAAAGCGATCAGAACACCCCCGCTGGATGCGGGTGGCGGCAACAAGATTTCGTTGTTTCGATATTCGATGCGGATCGGGCCAGTTTCGCGAACGAGATAATTCGTCAAGTCGGCGGCGGTGACCAGGCCGCCATAGGATTGCTGGTCCGCAACGATGGATGTGCCCACAGCACCGGAATAGAAAAGCTCAGGGCCCACTTCCCCCAATTTTTCGAGCGTAGCAGCCAACTGGTGAAAGACCATCTGCGCGCCTGCACGGTAGGTCTGACCCTGCGTTTGGTAGAGGGCGGCCAATGCGGGCGTGTCTGTAAAGATCGGCAACAAGATGTCAAGGATATATTCGAGCGCGGGAGAAAGTACCGCGCCCGAACGCGCGAGCCGGATTGCCGGTTCCAGCAGCACGGGTAGGGGTAAAGCCCCTCGGCTCTGCGCCATTCGGCAGAGTCCGGCTACAACGCTGGGTACTGCCACACTCGCGCGTCCGATATAAAACGGTTGTGTCTCGCTGCCAAAATCGACAAGGATTTCACGGAAGTCGGCGTCGGGCGCCAACTTTCCAGAGGGCATGTCGCTGAAAAAGTCGTAGACCGACGCATTGCCGTCCCCGTCCACGACATTGGCGATGCCTCCACCACAGATGTTGACCAAAACGGATTCGCAAACACATGCAGCGAAAGCAGCTGCCACAGCCGCATCAACAGCATTGCCGCCATGCTTTAACATGGCAGCGCCAGCCGCCGCAGTTTGCGGATCGCCGGCGGAGACGACGCCCTTCATTCTTTTGTTGTTGTGAGTTGGTTGTTTCGAGCGGCGACGACCTCGGCCATGATCGAGAGAGCGATTTCATCCGGGGTTGTCGCACCGATGTTGAGGCCAATCGGCCCGTGCAGTTTTTTGAGTTGCGCTTCCGTAAGGCCGGCTGCAAGCATTCGTTCGCGGCGCTTGGCTTGAGTTTTCCGGCTGCCGAGCGCGCCTATGTAGAACGCAGGGCTGGGCAGTGCAGTGAGGAGGGCTGGGTCGTCCAGCTTGGGATCATGCGTGAGCATGGCGATAGCTGTTGAGGCCGTGACTCCGATCTGCGTCATTGCTTCGTCCGGCCAAACCTGAATGAGTTCGTCAACATGCGGGAAACGTTCGATGCTGCCAAATGCGCGGCGCGGGTCAACGACAACGGTGCGGTAGCCTAGAGCTTTCGCAATTGCAGTCAATGCCACGGCAATATGGACGCCGCCAACCATAATGAGCGTTGGCGGCGGCAACACGACCTCCACGAACACTTCGGTGAGTGCAGCGCCTTCGCGTGCGAGGGTTGTGCGCTGTGAACGTTGCTCTGCCATCGCAACCTTCACAGCTGCGATTGCTGCTTCATCTAGCTCCGTCTCGCCTAGACTCCCGAACACGCTTTTGCCATTTGCAACAAGTAGCGTGCGTCCAAGCAGCTCCGCTTGACCCCCAACAATCGTGACGATGGCATGTGGCTGTTCAGCCTCCAGCTTTGCGCGCACGTTTTCGTAAAAATCGCGTGCGAGCGGTTGCACAAACACTTCGATATTACCACCGCAGGCGAGACCAACCTCCCAGGCGGTCTCGTCAGCGACACCGAACTGAAGGAGTTGAGGCTCTGACGTTTCGAGGGTCTGTGTACCGGCTTCGAACACAGCACCTTCAACACAGCCACCACTGACGGAGCCGGTGATTTTACCGCCGGGCGTGAGTGCCATCTTGGCACCGGCCTGACGCGGGGCTGATCCCCAGGTCTGGATAACAGTCGCAAGAGCAACTTGTTCATCTTGTGCAAGCCAGGCGTTGAGATCAGAGAGGATGTCTCGCATAGGAATGAGAGTTAGATGACGGAGTTAGAGGTAGAGTTGGTAATGAGCACAACGAGAATACACTCTTAGCTCACTCCTCTTACCTGTCTCCGCGGAGGTCTTCTGCCTCCCAAATGGATCAGATGTGAAGCCAGATCTTCAAGACTTGCTAGATTATGCACGGGCAGGAAATCGTCGATATACGGCAGCGCGGTCTGCATGCCGCGTGTAAGCGGTTCATAGTCAGGCGAACCTAGTAATGGATTTAGCCAGATCAAGCGATGACTGTTGCGCTGTAGACGAGCCATTTCTGTGTGCAACAATTCTGGCTCACCGCGATCCCAACCGTCGCTGATGAGCAGTGCAACCGCCCCGCGTCCGAGTACACGTCGGCCCCAATCGAAATTAAAAACTTTCAGCGCCTCCCCGATGCGTGTTCCACCAGACCAATCAGGCACGCTCTGCGCTACTTGTTTCAGCACAAGGTCTACATCGCGGCCGCGCAACTGCCGGGTAATGCGCGTGAGGCGTGTGCTGAATACGAATGCTTCCACCTGTTGTGCCAAACCTTCTGTCATACTGTAAATGAAATGGAGCAACAGACGTGTGTAGCGTTCCATCGATCCGCTGATGTCGGCAATGATCACAAGTGGTCTCGGCTTGTACTTTGGTTTGCGAAACGACCAGGTGAGCACTTCTCCGCCGAAGCGTAAATTGCGCCGAATTGTGCGCCGAAAGTCCGGCAACTCTCCCCGCCCCGGCCGCCGTCGCCGCGTGCGCCGCAGCCCAAGCTGCCATATAAGAGCGGCCATCAGATCTTTGATGGCGTCTAATTCGTCGTGGGTTAATTCAGAAAAGTCTTTCTGCCGAAGTACCTCACGGGCGCTGTAAGTCAGTGTCAATTCAATGATGGGCGGCGTGTCTTCTTCTAGATTTTCATCCCCGCCCGATGGAGGTTTGTCGCCATTTTGTAAAGCTGGAGTTGTGAGGATCGGCTTGTCGGGCCGGCGAGGGCGATTAATTTCGCTCAGGTCGAGCAGGGACCAATTTTCGCTGGGCTTGCGCCAGAAGAGTTCAAAGGCCTGATCGAATAGCGGCAAGTCGTCCCGTCGGTTCACAAGCAAGCTGCGGGTGGAAAAATAAAAATCAGACTTCCGCCCGATCTGGATGTGTTCCAACGCTTGTACCAGGTCAACCATGCGGCCGGGATTAACATCCATGCCCAGCCCGCGGAGCAGGTGTCCAAACTGTAAAAGGTTGTGGAGCAAGTGACCTGTCAACTTTATTCCATAACCTGTACGCGCTCTACTATCTTGCGAGCGTTCTCGCCCTGCACCTTCTCTACATCGTCCTGATACTTGAGTATTACGCCAAGGGTGTCGTCCACGACGTCCGCGCCAAGCGCTTGTTGGTCCAGCGCAACCAGCGCCGCTGTCCAGTCAAGCGTCTCAGCTATGCCCGGTACTTTGTACAGATCGGTCTCGCGTAGTTCTTGGATGAAGCCGGTGACCTGCCGCGCAAGACGGGCCGGTGCTTCAGGAACTTTGGCCCGCACGATCTCATATTCCTTATCGAACGCTGGATATTCGATCCAGTGATAGAGACAACGTCGTTTGAGGGCATCATGTACTTCACGCGTCCGGTTGGACGTGATAAAGACGACGGGAGGTACATCGGCCTCGATAGTTCCGATCTCCGGGATAGTAATTTGAAAATCGGAGAGGATTTCAAGCAGAAAGGCTTCAAACTCTTCGTCGCTGCGATCAACCTCGTCAACGAGTAAAACAGGCGGTTTTTCACGCGAGTTCTCGATAGCCTGTAGCAGCGGTCGTTGCAGCAGGAACTCGCTTCCAAACAACTCTGCTTCTTCTGGATGTTCTCCCCGCGCTTCTGCCAAACGGATGTGCATCATTTGTCGTGTGTAGTTCCATTCGTATACGGCGTGATGCACGTCCAGACCTTCGTAGCATTGCAAGCGAATCAGATCCGTGTCGAGTAACTTGGTAACAACCTTTGCAACTTCAGTCTTACCTACGCCGGCGTCGCCTTCCAGAAATAACGGGCGTTGCAGCTTCAGCGCCAGGAAGATGGCTGTCGCCAGGCCCCTGTCGGCGATATAGAGCTGCTCGCGCAGAGATACTTGTAGATCGTCTATGGAGGAAATAATCAAAGTGAATCCTCGGTGCTGGTAGGGATTTTTTATTCGAACAAAGTGTACATCGAACTCTGAGAATGACCAATAATTGAGGTCCGTATTCTCGCGAATGCGCGCGAGGCTGCGGTTTTAGCCATGTTGATTGTTATATTGGCTTCCGGTCAGCCAGAGCGTGAACTATTCTGGAATGCCCCCTCGCATTGTGAGGGGAATATGGGATTTTGCGAATGAATGTCTCAGTCGGAGCGAGGTTTTATACCTCAATCTTTTTGCGTATACAGTTGAAGAATTCGCCGGTGAGTTTTTTTGTAACCCCGCCCATAAGTCGCGAGGCCAGGCTGGCAATCGTGCCAACGATCACAATATCGGCGGTCCATTTGAGATCTGTCGATTCGTCATCGCCATCAGAAAAGGACATCTCGCTCATTACATCAACCGCGCTGCCCGGGGCTGTTCCATGCACCTTTATTTTGGCACGATTGGGTTCGTCCAGTTCGACAAATTCGACATCATTTTTAAAGGTCACCTTGACTGTGCCAAATCCAATAGCAGCAACTGCTTTGAATTTCTGGTCAGGTACGATAACTTCCATCGACTGGAGCCCCGGCGCACACTGACTGACGAAATCCGGATCGGTGAGAAATGACCACACTTTGGGCCTTGGCGCTTTAATGTTTACGCTACCTTCTAATTGCACTCTGTTACTCCTTGATAAGATATTTTTCCGGTTCAGCTTCGAACGATCGTTTGCACCCGGCTGCACAGAAATAATACATCACATCTTCATGTTCAGAGGTAAAGTGCGCCGTTGCAATTTCGACGATCATGCCACAAACCGGGTCACGGGCTTCGCCAGGTTCCAGCTGCGCAGCAGTGTGCATAGCCGGACTATGCGCTGCATGCTCATGCGAGTTTGTGGGTTCTATTGGGTTTGGTGCGCGCCTGCGCAGCTGGATAATTTCGGCCAGGATGCTCAGCGCAATCTCTTCAGGGGTAACCGCCCCGAAATCTAGGCCGGCAGGGAATTTGAGACGCCTCACTTGTTCTGCTGTTAAATCAGAGTCATGCAGATATTGAAGTGTGGCTTCAGCACGAGACTTGCTCGCTATCAGCGCTACGTATGACGCCTCCGTCCGCAGAGCGGCCTCCAGCGCCGGTTCATCGTAGTTGCCGTGCGTGGCGACGACAATATAGGTATGCGGTGTCACTTTGACATGCGAGAAATCGATGTGGTCCATTGTATGCGCAGCATCCGGAAATCGTTCCGGATCAACATCCAAGCCCATCACAGTGACCGGATACCCCAAGGCATTGCCCAAGCGACTAAGCGCTTCTGTGGTAGCCAAATGTCCGATTGCGATCAATTGTGGCTGCGATAGCTGCGGTTCGATATAAATTTCCAAAGTACCTCCGCTGATACAAGTGAGGGCGACTTCGATGACGCCCTCTTGCGGCGCGCGTCCGAGGTCTTCAGGCGGACAGAGGCGTATCAGGCGCGGCTGGCCGTCGCGCAAAGCTTTTTTTGCTTCGCGCCGAACTGTCGGTTCGGCACAACTTCCGCCGATCCACCCGGTGAGCTTTCCGTCGGCAGTGATAAGTGCTTTTGCGCCGGTCTTTGCCGAGGTGGGGCGCTCGGCGCGCACGACTGTCGCGATGGCAAACGTTTCTCCTGCGCTTGCCATCTGAAATGCTTCTACAAAAATTTTATCAATCATGCTCTATTTCTCCTCCGGTGGTGACGCCCAGGTCACATCGCCGTGCAAATCAGGTGGGAGCGGTTCTGCTAGAAGCTTATCAAATCCCGGTCGTTCCTGACCAACGGTTGTTCCGCGACCGTGCCCCGGATAAAGGGTCGTTTCGTCGGGCCAAGTGAACACTGTATGCTGCAGCGAGTCTAGCGAGACGCTGAGTTCATCCGGCGTTTTCGTATGGCCGGGACCGCCGGGGAAGATCGCGTCACCGACAATTGCGCGCGTGTCGAAACGCAGACACACATGACCGGGCGAATGTCCAGGTGTGTGCACGACCATTAGATCATGCGGCCCGAGTTGCACAGCCACACCATCCTCTAATTCAAAATCAGGCAAGAAGTTGTGTGCGGCAGCGAGCGCATTGTCAGCCGGGTGCAAGCCCACCTGGACATCCAAGGCTGCCCGCACTTCTGCGAGCGCACCGATGTGGTCGTGGTGCGCATGAGTCAATAGTATCAATCGAACGGCGCTGCCCTCTAGCCATTCAAGGATGCGACTGGCTTCGGCTCCTGGGTCGATCAAAATAGAAGCATTTGTTTCTGGTTCCACAAGCAGAAAGCAGTTTTCCTGTAACCCACCGACGACGAGCGTTCGCATTTCGAGCTCTTGAATAGACATATTATTCATGCCTCGATCGAGGCACACGCAGTGCCGGATTGACTCGCTGCGAAGTTCAACGACAGCGGTCCAAAGGCGCGGGTATTGTCGCTCTGCAGCGCATGACGCGCAGCGGCTGCCAGCGCCCGGTCGGCTGACTGATAACGGCGCCACCACGAAAGGCGCAGGCGTAGCAATCGCAGGTGGTAAAGCCGGATCGCCGGTTGGAATCCGGCAAGCCGGAACCCTAGCAATGAGGGCCGGTTTCCAAGTGAAGATCCAATCCAGACTCGTGTTATAGACTCCGATTGCAGCACAGCTGCCATGTGAACCAATAGCGCACTATACAGTCGCTGGCGGCGGAACTGTGGCAATGTGGCGCAGTCCCAGATGTAGGCTTCTTCGGCCTGTAATCTGATGCTGCGCTCAAGTTCACCCACACATTCGATTTTCCACGATACCCAGCCGTACGTGGCAATGCGTTCGTCAACGCGGCCGACGAAACAGCGGCTCCCCGCAGCGAAGCGCTGCTTCACGACTGCCGAATCGGGCAGGCCCATGGCTGTAGCGAGCTCGGGCGCCGATTCCCGCCGGGCATCTGTGAAGCTCGTCTTTAAACGCGGGGATACTTGTGATTGCAGGGACGATTCTGCAGGCGCCATTTCAATAGCCCAGAGTGTGCCGCGTTCAAAAGTCCAGCCACGCTGCTCCGCGCTCACAATGGAGTCCCTGCTTCGGCCTCAATCTGTCTCACCATGCCTTATTCAGAATGTCGCGCGCCTGCTGTTGCTCGGCAGGTTCCGCATACGCGGCCTTTGCCACGCTTTCCAGTGCTTCCCGGGGCAGCTCCACATCGCGCAGGCGTGCCGGCACCTCCAACCGCTCGACCAATGCAGCCACGGCGTCGACGGCTGCCAGTGCCGCGTCCCGCTCGGATGCAAATTCACCTTCAAGCTTCAATGCGTCTACGATCGGAGCGAGGCGCGCGGCCTCGCTGGCCGCTTTGGCGCGCATGACATGCGGCAACAGGATGCCCGACGTCACACCGTGTGGCACGTCGTAAGTGGCGCCAATACGCTTGCCAATGTGATGGCTTGTGCCAAGGTGTGCGCCGACGCTAGCGGGGCTGAAATAGCTCATCCACGTTGCCAGCTGGCAGCGCAGCCGCGCTTCCACATCGTCCGGCTCTGCCTTCGTACGCGGCAAGAACTCAAACAGGTCGTGCAATGCCTGCAACGCGAGCACGTCGCTGACCGGATGGTCTCCAGGGCTGTAGAGTGTCTCGACTGCATGATCGACAGCGCGCATGCCCGAAGTCAGCCAGAGCCACATCGGGGTCGAAAGAGTCAAGTCAGGGTCGAGGATTACCACGCGCGGCGTCATGCGCAGATCACCCACGCCGGTTTTGGACTTCGTCGCTTCGTCGGTGTAGCCGCCACGGTTCGAGAATTCAGCCGCCGATAGCGTGGTTGGGACGGCGATGTGCGGCAGGTAGTTGTCGTCGCCTGCGGCCAGCCGATGCGCGACGATCTTGGCCGCGTCGATTGGGCTGCCGCCACCAATACTCACAAGTAGATCGGCCTGGCGAGACTGAGCCAATTCGGCAGCCGCCACGATGCCGCTCTCCGGCGTATGCTGTCGTATTTCGGAAAATGTACCCACATGGTGGGTACCCAGAACCGCTGACACTCTGTCGATTAGCGGCGTCTTGTTGGCGATTGAGCGACCAGTAATAATGAGCGCCCGCTTTCGTTCCAGGCGTTCGGTCTCATTTGCTAGTTTCTGCAAACTGCCAGAGCCGTAGATGACTTTCTCTTGCGGCAACGATACATATTCACCCTGCATTGCGACAGGTATCATGCCGGTCTGTCACTACCTTCGATTTTCGGTACACGCTGGCCGGCAAGTTCCGCAATTGCATCAGACACATGACGCTCTTCGATGATATCCACCCCTTCGGCTAAACGCAGTTTGTGTGCGCGATTGAGCACTTCGGATGTTGTGTATCCATTTGGTGCCGTGAATTTGAAGCAGGCTAACTCGAGCAATTGGCCATTCGGATCTCGGAAGTAAATCGAATCCATAAAGCCACGATCAATCGGGCCTTTGTTCTCGATATCGCGCTTTTCCAACCGGCTCGCGACCTGGTTGTAGGTTGCACGCGAAACTGTGAATGCCAGGTGATGCAAGTTGCCGACATCTTCTGGATTGGGCTTCGGATCGATCTCGCGAGTCGGCTGGACGAAAAAAGTGAGCAGGCGGCCATCGCCGCTGTCAAAGTAGAGGTGTTCCTCATCCGGTACATCCAAGTTTGGTTGATAAAAGACAAGCGGCATTCCCAGGACGTCTTGATAGAACTCGATCGTGGCTTCACGATTTGAGCCCACCATGGTGATGTGGTGCACACCCTGAGTCTGGAGAAGTGTCATTGGCAGCCCTCTTGGAAAAGACCTCGGAGATCTTAACGACCCCCGAGGTCTATCAACTAGATCGTGAAGAAGAAGTTGCGCACCTGGTCGATCACGGCTGGATCGCCGCGCGCAGCCCCCCCGGAAAGCGCTGGAACGCAGCCAATACGTAGTCAGAGGGGGCATAAGAAAAGACTGCTTCGCAGCCTTCAAAGTTGCCCTCTTCAGGAGCAGCCTCGAACTTGCCATCTTTCATCGTGGCGCGCCACTTTCCGCCCCAGTCACCGGTAACTTCGATGCCATAGGTGACGTCTGCACCCGCTGCCGATTCGGCTTCTACAGTGTTCGGCATTAAGGCATAGAGCATATACGGGATCAGCACACCGGCAGTGCGCTCATCCAGATTGCCAAGTTTGTCCCCCAGCCCATAGCGCATATCCCAAGAGTGGACGCCGTAGTCCATTACATGGAAGGCTGGATAGAAGTAAGCCGGCAGCGGCCCCATGAAGCCGTGCGTGACGATAAAGTTGCTCCATTCATCTTCTGTCAGGCTATCAAAGATTTCCACCATCTTGTCTGACGCTGTTTTCAAGCGCTCGATGGCTTCGTCGCGCGACAGACTCCGTAAAGCGATAACGTTCTCATTGAGCGTTTTGCCCATTACTTGTGTGCCCAGGGGAGCGGGAGCCTCTTCGCCATTGCGGGCCATCTCCCAGCGTCCGAGGCAGCCTTCGGTCACGTCGATCATGTGGCGAGCCAAATCGCCCACTTCCCAGCCCTCGCAGCGTGAGTCCACATTCCAGTTCGAGGGATCGTCGATCAAATTATAAAATGCTTGGCGTTCCTTTCGTACAATATCCAGCATGAGCGGCTTGGCCTCATAGGACATCGAATTTACAACTTCGGACATAATATATCTCCTTTTTGAATATAGGTATTTCTCATATATTGTTCAGCCGCCAAAATACCCGGCGAATTCCTGGGCAAAGGTTCCAATAGCGCGTGCAGACTTGCCTGTTAAGCGCTCAAAGTCACCGGTTACAGAACTCCCACCGCCCTCGCTGTAATTCTGGAAGTATTCACAGAAGGCCTCGGCTACCCATTCGGGAAAGCCCATGCCTAACATCGACTCACGAGCGGCTTCCATCGGGACATTCATGTAATTAACATCTTTGTCCAATACTTTTGAAAACGCACTCGCCACCTCGTTTATCGAGATCGACTCGGGCCCGGTCAGCTCATACGTTTCCCCCTCATGGCCATCAGATGTTAAGGCTTTCGCAGCGATTTCGGCAACGTCGCGGATATCGATCATGCCCAGCCTTCCTTCTTTAAAGGGCAGATAGATCGCGCCATCTGAGGCGATGCTTTGCGCAGCCAGCATGATGTTTTGCATGTACATATTGGGCTTGAGGAGGGTATAAGGTAGCCCCGATTCTTTCAGTTCCACGTTAACTTGTGCATGCAATGGAGCATGGCGAAGCGCGCTGACGGGTTCTGGCGAGGCCTCGGACAGTCTGACGACATGCGGGTTGCCAGCCTGTTTGGCGGCGGCGATGGCATTACTGGCCATCTTTGCCGCATCAGGACTGACGGGGGTGGATAAGAAAACTTTATCCACCCCCTCAAAAGCAGCTGCGAGCGTTTCAGGCTGCATAAGGTCACCCACAACGACCTCCACGCCTGTGTCCCGAATCCCTTGCGCCTTCTCTTCATTGTGTACCAGCGCGCGTACACTGACATCCATCGGCGCAAGCATCTGGAGTAGCGCACCGCCCACATTCCCTGTTGCTCCGGTGACAAGAATTTTTCCTGCGTTTGACATTGATATTCTCCCTTCGAAGAGCGGGATGGGAACAGACATTCCATCCCGCGCCTCTACTTATTCCGATAGCGCGGCCCCGTGCTCATCGAGCAGCGCCCACACTTTCGGCGCCGTCATCGGGATGTCAACGTGACGTACGCCCAGGTGCCACATTGCATCGACGACCGCGTTTACAATTGCAGGCGGCGCGCCGACGGTGGCCGATTCGCCCACACCTTTCAGCCCCTGCGGATGATGTGGGCTGGGAGTGACGGTCTCGCCCGTCTCCCAATTGGGCGACTCGACGGCGGTCGGGATCATGTAGTCCATGAACGTGCCGCCGTAGATATTGCCGTTTTCGTCGTACTGGATTTCCTCCATCAGCGCGGGGGCAAAGCCCATCGTCAAGCCGCCGTGGATCTGGCCCTCGACGATCATCGGGTTGACGCGCACCCCGCAGTCGTCCACAGCTACAAAGCGACGCACTTTCACCTCGCCCGTCCCCCGGTCGATGTCTACGACGCAGATGTACGAGCCGAATGGGAACGTCAGATTGGGCGGGTCGTAATAATTCACCGCTTCCAAGCCACCTTCCAGCCCCTGCGGAAAATTGGTGTAAGCGGCAAAGGCGATTTCCTGGATCGTCTTGGCCTGGTCCGGCGAACCCTTCACATAGAACTTGTCCGTTTCCCATTCCAGGTCTTCCTCGGCTGCTTCGAGCAAGTGTGCTGCGATCTTCTTGGCCTTATCGCGTATCTTGCGCGCTGCAACGGCGGCAGCGGCCCCGGCCGTGGGCGTACTGCGGCTGGCATATGTACCGAGTCCGTACGGCGCAGTGTCCGTATCGCCTTCCTCGACCTTGATGTGATCGGCAGGGATGCCCAACTCTTCGGCGATGATCTGGGCATAGGTGGTCTCGTGTGCCTGGCCCTGTGATTTGGTGCCGAAGCGGGCGATCGCTTTGCCGGTGGGATGGATACGGATTTCGCATGAGTCGAACATTTTCAGCCCGAGGATGTCGTATTCGTGCGAAGGGCCGGCGCCAACGACCTCAGTGAACGAGGAGATGCCAATGCCCATCAGTTCGCCGCGGGCGCGCTTTTCAGCTTGCTCCTTGCGCAGTTCCTCGTAGCCGATCATGTCCATCGCCTTGCGCAGCGCGCCGGCATAGTTCCCGCTGTCGTACTCCCAGCCCAGGACCGAGTGGTAGGGGAACTGCTCTGGCTTGATAAAGTTTTGCATGCGCAGCTCAGCCGGATCTATCTCCAATTCGTGTGCCATGATGTCCGTCAGGCGTTCGATAGTATGTACGGCTTCGGTGACGCGGAATGAGCAACGATAGGCGATGCCGCCGGGCGGCTTGTTGGTGTACGCGCCGTCCACCTCGGCGAAAGCGTCCTTGAGATCATACGATCCGGTACAAATCGAGAACAGGCCGGCCGGGAACTTAGATGGTTGCGCGGCCGCATCGACATAGCCATGGTCAGCCACGGTCTTGATGCGCAGCGCCGTCAGCGTGCCGTCCTGCTTGGCTCCAAGTTCAGCCTTGATGTGGTAATCGCGACCGAACGAGTCGGCCTGCAGGTTTTCCGAACGATCCTCGATCCACTTGACCGGCGCGCCGGTGACGATCGAGACGGCTATTGCAATCACGTAGCCCGGATAGACCGGCACTTTGCCGCCGAAGCCGCCGCCGATGTCCGGCGAGATGACGCGGATCTTTTCCTCGGACAATCCCAGGTGCGCAGTGACGAGGGCGATGACCGTGCGGACGGCGTGTGGCGCTTGGGTTGTCATCCACATAGTCAAATGCCCTTCCGCCGCATCCCATTTGGCGATGCATCCGCAGGTCTCGATAGACGAGACGTGAATGCGCGGGATGTAGAGGTCTTGCTTGACCGTGACGTCGGATGCGGCGAGCGCCTTGTCCGTTGCCGCAGGGTCGCCGGCTTCCCAGTGCCAGATGTGGTTATTGTCCTTGTCGTCCCGGACTTTGGGGGAATCGGGCTCCAGCGCTTTGATGGGGTCCACCACGACCGGTAGCGGTTCGTATTCCACCTCGACGGCGGCTACGCCGTCGGCCGCGATGTAGCGTTCGGTTGCCACGACGGCCGCCACTTCTTGTGCCTGATACTTTACGGTGTCCAATGGCAGCACATTCTGAGTATCGCTCATCAGGGTGGGCATGTTATGGACGTTGTACTGTTCAAGAGTCTTACCAGTGATAACGGCTGCCACGCCGGGGATTGCGAGAGCTTTTGAGTCATCGATCTTCAAAATTTTCGCATGGGCATACGGACTGCGCACGATGTCGAGGTACAGCATCCCCGGTACCTTCATATCATCAATGTAGTTGCCCGTGCCGCGAAGGAAGCGTGCGTCTTCGACGCGTTTTCTGCTGTGGCCTAAGCCTTGAATTTCGTCAGACATGGCGTTCTCCTATTCCTCTACTTGCTGCATTGTCTCGGCTGCGAACTGCACGGCTTTTACGATGTTGTTGTAGCCGGTACAACGACAGAGGTTGCCGGATATTCCCCAGCGGATTTCGTCTTCAGTTGGGTTCGGATTCGATGCGAGCAAAGCGGCAGACGTCATCATCATGCCCGGTGTGCAGAAACCGCATTGAAGTCCGTGCATCTCATGGAAGCCCTGCTGAACGGGATGCAGGTCGCCATTTTGCGCCAGACCCTCAACAGTGGTGATCTCGGCGCCATGGGCCTGCACTGCAAACAATGTGCACGACTTGACCGGTGTGCCATTCAAGTGGATGGTACAAGCACCGCAGGAAGTGGTATCACAACCGATGTGAGTCCCGGTCAGGTTAAGATCTTCGCGCAACAGGTGCACGAGTAACAGACGCGCTTCGACTTCGACTTCGTGCGCCGTGCCATTTACAGTGACTGAAATTTGATGTGTGCTCATGTTAGCCTCCTTGTGCACGTGCGATGGCCTTACGCAACGCCCGCACAGTGAACGTCTTGATCAGGGCGCGCTTATATGCTTCGGAACCGCGACGATCAGCTTCCGGTTCAGCGGCTTCTGATGCTAATTGAGCCGCCTGTTGAATATTTTCGTCGGTAGGTGCTTGTCCTTGTAGAGCTGCCTCGGCTGCTGTCGCCTTAATTGGAGTCAGCCCCACATTGGTAAGACCGATACCAACGGAGGCACAATTGCCATCCGCATCAAGTGCGACCTGGGCCGCCACAGCGGCAGTCGCAAAATCTCCTACTTTCCGCTCCAGCTTGAAGTATGCCCCGCCACTATTGCCGTTGGACGAGGGTATGCGCATCTCCGTCAGAATTTCGTTTTCCGCCAAAGCTGACTCGAAAGGGCCGACAAAGAAATCGGTGATGGAAATGGTGCGTTCGCCGGCGGGACCGGAGGCAAAAACTTCGGCGCCATAGGCCAGCATGGTTGCTGGATGATCGTTGGCCGGATCAGCGTGCGCAAGGTTGCCGCCGAGAGTAGCCATATTTCGTACTAAAGGGTCGGCGATAACGCGGGCAGTATCGGCCAAAAGGGGATATTTCGACTGGACAAGCGCGGAGGCATCAACTTCTGCCTCTCGCGTCATTGCACCGATCTTGAGCCAGCCGTCTTCTTCACGGATATAGCTCAATCCCTCAATATTGTTAATGTCGACCAGGACGCCCGGCTCTGCCAGCCGGAAACGCATGAGCGGAATCAAGCTTTGTCCGCCAGCCAGAATCTTTGCGCCGGGATGTTCCCCGAGAAGCGCGATTGCGTCAGGGAGCGAATCGGGCGCGTTGTAGTCAAATGCGGGTGGGATCATATGTGACCTCCTCAGCTACGCGGTAGTGAACCGCAATGGTCGGTAAGTTTGGAGTAGCGACTTCGTTATTTTCGATGGCATCCTTTCTCCTGAGCATCAGGCGGCGAATTTGGTGAAAAAGGTTTGAAATACCTACAATGCCTCAACCTCTCAATTTAAAACGAAACGGACCAGGGACGCCAGTGCCATTCCGACCCGATTTATGACCTGATCGGTCCAATATTGTGACCCTTTCGGACTCGGGCGTCTGAATGTTAGATCAATTTTCGGCGTACAGCTTCGGCAGCGGCATGTGTGCGGCTGTGTACTCCCATCTTCTCGAAAATTTCTTGCAACTTGCGTTTGACAGTCGTTTCGCTCAAGAACATTTCAGCGGCGATCTCGGCGTTGCGAGCTCCACTGGCAAGCGATCCTAAAATCCGTCTCTCGTCTGAATTGAAGAGTGATTCAAGTTCGGATGTCTCGGGTGGTTGCTCGACGTAGTGCTGCATGACACGATCCATGACCTTGGGACTCAGCACACGCTCTCCCCGATAGACTGAACGAATTGCACTTACGAGCGTTTCGTCTGATACGTTCTTGAGGACATAGCCATGTGCTTCCGCACGCAGCGCCGCCGTTACATATTCATCGTCGTCAAACGATGTCAGCATCAACACCTTTGTGTCCGGCACGGCTTTGCGTAACTGCGGGAGAATGTCCAACCCGGTCGTGCCTGGCAACTGGATGTCCAACAGAATCACATCGGGATTTAGTTGAGGGGCGCGCTCCAAAGTTTTCGCTCCACTGTCGGCCTCTCCGATGACATCCAAATCGGAATAGTTCGAGAGCAGACTTCGGACACCTTCACGTACGATCGGGTGGTCATCCACGACCATTACACGGATTGGATCCATCGACTCAGCAACTCATACCGGTACCTGCAGATTGACCTGCGTACCTGATCCGACCTTTGAGTGTATGCTGAGCTTACCGTTGAGGTTTTCGGCGCGCTCGTGCATACTAAAAATTCCCAAGCGCCCGTTCCCATTAAGAGCAGCCGCTTGGATATCAAACCCCTGGCCATCGTCAATCACGCCCAGCGTTATTTCATTATCTTCAAATCGTATGCGAACCTCTACGCTCTGTGCTTTCGCGTGCGCGCTCACATTCTGCAAAGCTTCCTGCATGATGCGATAGATTCCGATCTCCATATCAGGTGCCAGGCGGGCCGCTTCGCCTCGAGATGATACTTTACACGGAATGCCGGAGTATTGTTCAAAGCGTTCGGCATAACGACGCACCGAGGGTGCCAGCCCAAGTGCGTCCAGCGTAGGCGGGCGCAGATCGTTGATCACCCGACGTAGTTCGGCTTCGACGTGATGCAATATATCACGCACACGCTGCAGCGCGTTGTCGGCTCGATTTACTTCGCCGTGACCAATACGTTCGTGGGCCGATTTGAGTTCGAGCATTGCGCCGATCAGCAGCTGATTGATTCCATCGTGGATGTCCTGTGCAATGCGTTGTCGCTCACGCTCCTGGACCCCGACCGTTTCTGTTAAGAGTTGTTGCAACTGGCTGGCTTTCTGCGCCAGCGCTTCTTTTGTTTCCTCAACTTCCTGGGTGCGTGTTGTTACCTTTCGCTCGAGCTCCTCTTTGGCAGTCGTCAGTTCTTCGTACAGCTGTGCATTGCGGATCACGATGGCAACCTGAGCGGCATAGGTGACAAGCAGTTGCTCATGATCATCGTCGTAAGGTGCAGGCCGATTGGCAACGCCGATCATGCCAATCGGCTTATCCTGGACAAGCAGTGGAACGCCAAGGAAGGCGCGCACCGGTGGATGTCCATCTGGTTGACCGACACGTGTTGGGTCGCTCATCGAATCGTCCGAGCGCACAGGATGATTCTCGAGCACGACGCGAGAAAAAATGTTGGGACGCAGGGGGATGAGGTGGAAGCGCGCGTAAAACTCAGGGGCGGGGTGGAAACCTTGGATGGAGGCCACGTCCATCGCGGAGCCATCAGGCGTGTTCAACCCGATAAAACCAAATTGCGATTCGGTGAGGTTGAGGCAGTGCAGCAAGGCCGTGTCCAACACTGACTGCAAGTCGTGCAGGGCCGATAGCTCAACTGCCAAATGGTACAGCGCCTGCAGACGCTGTCGCTGTTGACTGTTTTGGGTGAAGGAGATTTGGTTCACTACCCCGGCATGTTATTCACTGTTCCGGTCATAGGGAATGATATTCTCCCACTCGCTGGCATCGGAGCGCGCCACGACGGCAACAACCGGCTCGCTGTCGCTCATGTTAAACACTTCGTGGGGAATGCCCGGCTCGATGTAGATGAAATCACCGGCTTTATTTTCAATTGATATTTTGAGACCGGGGCCGTACTCATGGCGCACGTTGCCCTCCAAAATATAAAGCATGAGGTCGAAACCAACGTGAATGTGAGCATAGGCAACCCCGCCCGGCGGTATGGTGGCGACGTTCATCGAGAGCTGCGTGGCATTGGTGTTCTTGGCCGACATACCGGCCTTGTACGTTATGCCATTCCAACCGCGAAAGGTTTCGCTGGCGCGGATAACGGCTATGCCGTCATTACCTTCTACATGGCTCTTGAGTTGATCTTCATCGTCTTGTTGAGTCTTTAACATCTTTTTGTTGCTCCTTTGGTGAAGTTACAAAAGTATACCCACTCAGCGTGTAACGACCGGTACCAGGAAAACAGGAACTTTAGTTTGTTGCACAACCCGATCGGCCACACTGCCCAGCATGAACCGATCCAACCCGCCGCGGCCATGCGTCGCAATCATGATCAAGTCGACAGCTTCCGATTCACTGACGGCGAGGATGGTTTCTGCCGGCTCCGCGCCAGTCACGATCGATCGTGCTGCTAAACCGGCCTTTTCGAGATCTGAGACTACATCATCAAGATAGCCCTCAATATTGCCCTTGTACTCTTCTGCGCCGGGTGCATCCGGTGCGGACAAAAGCAATACCTCGCTCTCGAACTGTTTGCCCAACGCCCGTACGTAAGGGAGTATTTGCTCGGATGAATCGGATCCGTCGAGCGTCGCGAGCAGGCGTTTGAACTGAGACGAACGGCTGCGCCACTGCGCGCCCGGGCGAATCAGAAGTAAGGGTGTATTGGTCAATTGGACGACTTTGTTCGCGACACTTCCGAGAACCAGGCGCTCTATCCCCGTACGACCGCTGGTGCTCATGACAACAAGGTCCATGTCGGCGTCGATGCAGAGGCTATTGATCTCTTCTGCGATAGAACCTGAGTGAATAGAGAAGTCGGCCTCGACGCCAGAATTCTTTAGTTGCCAGGTTGTCTGGGTAAGATACTCTGTTCGTTCCGACAGCTCGCCTTTGAGCTGGCCCGCTTGCCCCCGGAGAGCGCCCAGGAACTGGCGCCCGACCTGGTGAACTGATATCAATGTCAGGTGTGCGCCGTATGCATGCACAAGGGCCCGCGCCACTTGCAGGGCCTGCTCGGAAAACGGGGAACCATCGAGCGGGATGAGAACTTTTTCGATAGCAACGTCTTTGGTCGGCTCGATTGCTTTCGTCTCGGTCGGGGACAAGTAGCGGCCGAACATCTCTCGGCCAAGTCGTTCCTCGATTTGAGGCGGATCACCCAGTCGCTGCCGGAAGAAGGAAAACAGGCCATAGAGAATGGGCAGGAATATTAGATAAGTCCAGGCACCGTCGAAGAACCTTTCCGTAAAAATGAGCACGGTTGCGCCGGACGTCAACATGGCAGCCAGAACCGTACCGACCAGAGCGGCCAGTCGAGAAGCTACGAATTCAGCCCGCAATTCTCGCCCCAGTCGCTTTGCGGCCGCCCAACCGGTCATGCTCAAAAGGATAAAGACCCCGGCGGCATAGATCGCAAGATAGGTTTCCTCATTCGTTCCAAATGCCAGAAAAGTAATACTCACCAAACCTACTTCGAGCCAGACCGGCTTATCGGCGACTTCAAATTTGTTTCGCTGTCCGAATACCGAGGGTAGGTAATGTCGATATTTCAGCCCGAGAAAGAGGAATTGCAAACCCTGTGCACTCGCGGCCGCGGCAGACAGCAGTACTGCAATGCCGACCAGCGTGCCTATTAGGGCAAGCGGCCCCGGCAATATCTGATCCATGGTTTGTGTAAATACAGAGACGTGTTCGTTTGTCGGATCAGCCAAATTGAGTATCGCCGGTCCAACCACGAGCATCGTGATGCCTGTGGTGCCCATAATGATGACCAGGCTGCCAAAAGCCTTCTTGCTTTTTTCTGCAGGTTTCCCGCCGTATGCGGCCACCAGGTTCGCAAATATCTCGATACCGGTCATGACGGCCAAAATGCGCGCGTAGCCAGCGAAGGTGAATCCTAGGAATTGAGGGGAGAATGCGCGCAGATCGAAATTCGGCAACTGGAAGCCGAATTTGACAATCGTTGCAATGATCATTACCCACAAGAGTATCAGCACTCCCAGGGTTGCTGGTCCGAATGCACGCGCGGCCACCTTGGGGCCGCGATTGACCAACCAGCCTGTGAAAATACTAAGGATGACGGCGACAAACGTTCGATACTGAAACCCGAGTACAGTCTCATTGAGGAGCGGCAGCCGATCGGCGATGAATGTAACCATTGCAGACATGCTTACCAGAAAAGTAAGCGTGTATTCGACAAACGTGATGCCGGCATTGATCTTGACAGCCCAGCTGCCGAACTCATCTTCGGCGAGTCCGCTCCCACCGCTGCCGTCGGTAATCCATTTCATTACCAAGCGGTACATGGTGGAGACCATCCCGATCGTGATAATCACCAGCCATAGGCTTGCGCCAAAGGTGATCTGTGCGACGCCGGCCACTACGATCAATTTCAAGAAAGGCCCGAAGACGTAGAGAGGCGATGTAGCTGGATCGCCCCCGCCCGCGAGCGCGCCCTCAAATGCTGAGTTTAGTTTGTGTGATACATGCGCCATATTGAATCTCCAACAAACAACCTATAGAGGTCCAGCAGGACTTAAGTGCGTGGATAGCCCAGGCTCATCAAAGAGACTGCTATTTTCTGAGGATCACCGCATCGACGATGGTAATCGGCATTCGATCTTCCTCAATTGTTTAATTCCGGGGTGCTCTAAGCAAGAGGCCTCCAGGAACAATCCGGAGGCCTCTTGTATCTTCGCGAAAAGTCGAACTATTTATGCTTGGGTTATGCGACGCGCGCTGCAGCGGCCACGAGGGCGCGTTTCACAAACACACTCGCCATGGCCTTGCGATAGTCCGCGCTCGCATGCATGTCGCCCAGCAAATCGTCGCCCAGATCGCCCTGGACTGCCTCCGCAGCTGCGGAGATGGATTCATCGCTGAGGGCGTTGCCGACCAGCGCTGCCTCCACTGCCGCCGCTTTCGTCGCATTGGGCGTAAGCCCACCAACTGCAACTCCGGCGATGTTGCATTTGCCGTCTTCCACCATCACGACAGCGGCCGCACCGACCATCGCATAGCGCGAGGCCGGGTTGAACAGCTTGGCATAGGCCGAGCCGGTCCCGCTTGCGGGTTGCGCGCGCACTTCGACGGCGGTGAGAATCTCGTTATCAGCCAAAGCCGTCTCGAACAATCCGGTGAAGAAATCGCCCGCCTCCACGCTCCGGTCGCCGTTGGGCCCGGTCATGTGGAAGGTTGCGCCCATCGCCATCAAAACGGTTGGTAGATCGGAGGCCGGATCGGCGTGCGCGACGTTGCCGCCGATCGTGCCGCGGTTGCGCACCTGCTGATCGCCAACCATGCTGGCCGCTTCGCAGAGCGCCTGCGGCACAGCGTCAGATGCAGCGATCTCCGCGTGCGTGGTCAGTGCTCCGATGCGCACGCTACCATTGGAGGCATTGATGCCCTTCAAATCGTCGATGCGGCCTATATCGATCACAACACCTGGGTCTGAGAGACGCAGTTTCATGACCGGAATCAGGCTGTGCCCGCCAGCCAACACTTTGGCGCCGCTGTGCTCGCCCAGCATTGAGATGGCTTCCGCCACTGAGCCAGCGCGGTGATATTCAAAACTTGATGTGTACATGGTCTATGCTCCGTTCTGGCTTGCTTGGATGGCCTGCCAGATTTTCTCGGCAGTCAACGGCATGTCGATGTGTGTAACCCCGAGCGGGGCAAGAGCGTCCATGACAGCATTAGCAATCGTGGGCGTGCTCGTGATTGTGCCCATTTCGCCGGCGCCTTTAACCCCTAGAGGATTGAAATCGGTCGGCGTTATTGTGCGATCGGTTTCAATGGACGGGAAATTGTCGGCACGTGGGATTGCATAGTCGAGCATAGAACCTGCGAGCAGCTGGCCGTTCTCGTCGTAGACACCGTTTTCCCACAAGGCCTGACCGACGCCCTGCGCAATGCCACCCTGTAATTGCCCTTCGACAATCATTGGATTGATGATATTTCCGACATCATCCACCGCAATGTATTTCTGGATCGACACTTCGCCGGTGTCGCCGTCGATCTCCACCTGTGCGATGTGCGCGCTGTTCGGGAAGGTGAAATTGGCTGGGTCGAAGTAGGCTGTCTCTTCGAGGCCTGGCTCCAAGCCTTCCGGCAGGTTGTGGCCGGTGTAGGCAGCAAAGGCAACTTCGCCGATGGCCATTGCCTTATCTGGCGAACCCTTCACGTGGATACTGCCGGCCTCCTGGTCGTAGACCATGTCGTCCTCGGCCGCTTCGAGCTGGTGTGCTGCGATCTTGATCGCCTTGGCGCGCACCTTTTCGGCTGCCTTCACGATTGCAGCGCCACCGACTGAGACACTGCGGCTTCCATAGGTCCCCATGCCGTTGGCAATAATGTCGGTATCACCATGGACAATGTCGATGGCGTTGATGTCCACACCGAGTTCGTCGGCCACGATCTGGGCAAACGTCGTTTCGTGTCCCTGGCCATGCGAGTGCGTGCCAGTGGTCACGGTTACCGAGCCGGTTGGGTGCGCCCGGATGGAGGCGCTTTCCCAGAAGCCCGTCACTGCGCCGAGTGAACCCGCAACAGCAGACGGAGCCGCGCCGCTCGATTCGACGCAAGCGGCCACACCAACTCCGACCAAGCGCCCATCGTCTCGGGCTGCCTGTTGGTCCTGGCGCAGCTGGTCGTAGCCGGCAAGCTCCACGGCTTTGTCCATCAGGCCCTGGTAGTTGCCACTGTCGTACAGGAATGCGACCGGCGTTTGATACGGAAATTCATCCGCAGGAATAAAGTTCTTGCGACGGAGTTCGATGGGGTCCATCCCCAGCTTCTGCGCGGCGGCGTTGACAAGACGTTCCACCACATACGCGGCTTCTGGACGGCCAGCGCCGCGATAGGCATCAACCCATACGGTGTTGGTGTACGTGCCCCAGGTTTCACCCCACACGCCTGCAATCTTGTACAACCCGGAGAGCAGTGTGATGTAAAACGCGGTCGGGATCAAGGCGGCCACCAGCGAGATGTAGGCACCCATGTTGGCCCAGGTGCTGACGGTAATACCGGTGATCGTGCCGTCGTTCATGACTGCAATTTTGCAGATCGTCACGTGGTCACGGCCCTGCGTATCGCTCATGTTGGCCTCGCTGCGCGTGGCGACCCATTTCGCTGGCCGATTGATCGCTCGTGCAATCCACGGAACGATGGTTTCCTCCGGATAGTTAGGAATCTTGCTGCCGAATCCCCCGCCCACGTCCGGCGAGATGACCCGCAGTTTGTGTTCCCCCGTACCCAGGGTGAAAGCGCCGGCAACCAGCCGGATGATGTGTGGATTCTGGCTGGTTGTCCAGAGCGTCATTTCCTCGGTGGCGGGATTCCACTGCGCTGTAGCCGCACGTGGTTCCATGGCCGTTGCGATCAGGCGTTGGTTGACCAGCTCAATTTCGATGACATGGTCGGCTTCTTCAAAAGCCTTTTCCATTGTTTCCTTTTCGCCGAAAGCCCAGTAAAGACATTGGTTGTTGGGCGCTTCTTCGTGCAGCTGCGGCGCGCCCTCATCCATGGCTGCCTTTGGATTGACGACGACCGGTAGGACTTCGTAGTCCACTTCAATGAGAGGGAGAGCGTCCTCTGCAAGTGCTGCACTCTCAGCGGCCACAGCCGCTACGGCGTCGCCAACATGCCGGGCTTTGTCCGCAGTGAGCGGGAAGTGCGGCGGATTGTTCTGGTCAGGGACATTCCAGCCACTGATGAGCGAGCCAACGCCGGCGTCGATCAGGTCTTGCCCGGTGTACACGGCAATGACGCCGTCGAGCGCCGCGGCTTTGTCTGTGTTGATGCTGTTGATCTTGGCATGTGCATGCGGGCTGCGCAGGATAGCGACGTGCGCCATGTTCGGGAGTTCTAGATTGGCAACGTAGCGCCCTTCACCCTTGAGGAAGCGCGGGTCTTCAAAACGTCTAACAGATTCGCCAATTTGTTTTCCCATTATGAGCCTCCCGCCATTGCTTCTGCGCCGGCTTTCACCGACTTGACGATGTTGTGATAGCCCGTGCAGCGACACAGGTTGCCCTCTAGTCCATGGCGAATCTCATCCTCTGACGGATTCGCATTGTTGCTTACCAGGTCGACGGCGGTCATGATCATGCCAGGTGTGCAATAGCCGCACTGCAATCCATGGTTATCCCAAAACGCTTGCTGCATCGGATGCATCGATCCGTTTTGAGCCAAACCTTCGATAGTGGCGACTTCGCTGCCGTCGGCTTGCACGGCAAACATAGTGCACGCCTTGACGGCCATACCGTCTATATGCACGGTACAACTCCCACACTGGCTGGTATCGCAGCCAATGTTGGTGCCTGTCAGCCCCAGCGTGTCACGTAAATAATGCACGAGAAGTTGGCGGGGCTCAACCTCGTGCGTATGTTCGACTCCATTAACGGAGATGGAAACGGAATGCTTCATATGTCATCCTCCATTTTGATAGCTGCCTGTCGAAGCAATGACAGGTATCGAATAAAAAACTCCAGCACAAATTTTGTACTGGAGTCGCTGCTAAATTAAGACGGACTGAAGCGGGGAGCCAGCGCAAGCTGCCGGCCAAAGGCAGGCTTACACTTGCACATGTGCGATTTGTTGCTGGGCTGGAGCGAACAACTAATTTCCCCGTTTGGTTTTTGATCTTCAGTGGACGGTGTGAACGACCGTAAATATACGCGACTCTCTCTAGAGAGTCAACAGCTTGAATCTTAAAGGGCCAGAATGTTTTGTTGGCTGATTAAGATTGGCTAGGAATTGCGAATGCGCGAGCGCGGCATGGGTCGCTCGGGTACATCTTCAAGCAAGCCGCCATGCCCCAACGCCGTGATGTCTGTCTGCGTCAATCGATCGCCGGCAAGCAAGCGTGGCAATATCCAATCTACAATATTCGTCTTGCGGCTGCGTGCACACCCGGGTGCACCGAGAATCGGCACAGCGTTTAACTCTGCCAGCATAAGCAGATTACCAGGGTCCACCGGTGCACCGACGCAGATTACAGTACCTCCGGCGCGTGCAACCGCGCGTGGAGCAATGTCGTGCTCGTCCATAATCGCGGTTTCCCCCGCAAGGATGATCAGGCCGGAACCCGCAGATATTTGGCGCTGCATAGCTTCGGCAAGGGCTGCCTCCCCGGTTTCATCTTCCAGTGGGATAAATTCGACGGAGCCGAGCGTAGCGCCCAGAATCTCTAGCCGCTCACGCAGGGGTGCATCAAAATCATTGAGCACCCGTTCGCGTATAGATGCCGAACCGGACAGGATGAGGGCAACGTTCTGATCGCGTAGGGCGTCCAAGCGAATCAAAGTACCAGCAGCAGCGCATATGGATTCTGCTGCTTGAACGCTTTGCTCCGGAACGGCATAGGGGATGACTTTGACCGTGGCGACGATCTGGCGCGTGCGCACCGGACTATGGGATTTGAGAGTGGCTGCTGTCAGCCCCCGAATTTCGTTCAAGCGCGTCAACCGCTCGGCATCGACACGCAACACTCCCAATACATTCGAGAGGAAATTCACACGCCCGGCGGCCGGGCCGGAAAGCCTCAGGTTGCTTGTCGTCTCCGATCCCAGCGCAGCGACTGCTATGCGTTTTGCAGCAGCATTCTCGCCGACATCATCGACTTCGAGTTCAGCCACATAAACGACCTGGCGGCCGAGTGCCTGCAGGCGTTCGATATCTGCAGCGCTAAGTGGCTTGCCTTTTTTTAAGGCGCGCCGGCCATCTGCACTGGCGATATTGTGCCCTAGAATTTTTCCGCCGGCGTTCGCAACCGGCACCGGGCCAAATTTCATAAATCGCTCTTTACTCGCACACACTCGAAGAGTTGGACGGTGAGTTTCTTCATAACAACGGCGCTGCTCCTTCATCATAAGGTAAAAAGGCCGGAGTATTTCCAAATTCTACTCCACGAATGTGATTTAGGCGGTTCGTGAGCAAGATTAGCCTTTGATTAGTTCGGGTTTACAGAACAGACGCTATGCTATAATCCCTCGCTACGTCCAAATCGCACTTAAATTTACAAAGTTTCCAGACTGTTATGGAGGGGAATGCATGAATGTTGCAAATGTAGTAAACATTTTGGCCAGTGTCGCCTGGCTTCTCGTTGTTGGGAGTGTTATTTTCGCCGGATATACCATTGCGCGCGGGGGCTCAGCTCGCTCGATGGTCGGATTGGTGATTGGCGCAATTGTGCTCGCGATTTTGCTGTCCGTGGCGAGCGCCGGTCTGGTATTTGTCCAGCCGACGGAGCGCGGTGTGGTCGTGAGCGCGCTGCAACCTACGGGTATTCGACAGGTAGCGCTGCAACCTGGATTGCGCTGGATCATCCCGTTCTTTGAGAACGTCGTACGCTACCCCATCTCCAAGCAGTCCTACACAATGTCGATCTCTTCGGATGAAGGCGCGCTCACCGGCGACGACTCGGTCTCGGCGCGCACCTCCGATGGGCAAGAAGTCCGTATTGATTCAACCGTCATTTTCTCTGTGGATCCGTCGGTGGTTGTAAACTTGCATGTCGTTTGGCAGGCTCGCTACCTTGACGATCTCGTACGGCCGGAAGCGCGCGGTATCATCCGCGACGAAGCAGCGAGGTTCCGCGTGGATGAAATTTACAGCACGCAGCGCTCGGAATTCACATCTAGGATTGAAGAGCAGCTACGTAGTTCACTAGCGCTGAATGGTTTGCTGCTCGACACCTTCGTCTTACGCAATATCACCTTCACACAGGAATATGCCTTCTCCATCGAGCAAAAGCAGATCGCCGAGCAGGAAGCCTTGCGCGCAGAGTTTGTCGTGGCGCAGCGTGAGCAAGAAGCCGATCAACGTCGAGTGGAGGCAAAGGGTGTTGCCGATGCGAACGTGATCGAATCACAGGGGCGTGCGGATGCCAACGTCATCGAGGCCCAAGGTCGCGCGACAGCCAACTTGATCGAGGCCGAGGTGCAGGCACAGGCGCTGGAACTGATCGGTGGTTCGCTCGCAACGAACGAAGATCTTCTGCAGTATTTCTATGTACAGAACCTGGCCGACAATGTGAACGTAATGCTGGTACCGGCAAACAGTCCGTTCCTCTTCCCGCTGCCGGATGTGGCGGGCTTAAATTCAAGTGTGCCGGCGGCGGCAACGACATCGCTTCCAGCGGCCCCGACAACTTCTGAAGAAACCACTACTGATGATGGTGGCTAATCCAAATTGATCTGTCGGCTTGATGCCTGAATGCAAGCGGGCCTCCACATTTGTGGAGGCCCGCTTTTTTATTTTGCCTCTTTAATTGCTGGCGGAGAGGGTGGGATTCGAACCCACGGTGACCGCGAGGCCACAACGCTTTTCGAGAGCGCCCCGTTCGTCCACTCCGGCACCTCTCCAGTAATTGGTTTGCGCCGATTATATCATCGGCGCCTTTGTCAAGATTTCTCGATCATTCGGCGACTTGGCGCCTTACGTCGATCCGATACGTTTGTGTGTAATGCTCGTCGGTCGTGATGTCCCAATCGTATTTGGATTTGAAAGCAGCAATGACGTCTGTGGGAGGCTCAACCGGGCTGGCTTCGCCTTCGATGACGAAGGGCTTATCGCCGTCTTCCAATGCCAGCGTAACGCGCGCATCGTGTGCGATGTTGTGTGCTTTCACACTACCCGGGGCAGTGCAGATGTAGTACGCCTGCTCATGAACGACAAACCAAATCGGGATGAGATGCGGACGTCCATCCGGGCGGACTGTTGCAAACCAGATATTCCGTTCGGTGAGAATGCGATCAGAGGTGATCATAGCGGCTTACACAGCGACGGCTTCATGTAGCTCTGGTGCATAGACATTGGCAAAGCCGGCCTCGCGCAGCCGCGCACTCAATTCTGCCTGGGGTTCCGGTTCTCCGTGCACCAGGAAGACGTTCTTGGTTTGCTTTGCCAGAGGTCGCGCCCATTCGACGAGTTCATCACCGTCGGCGTGTGCCGAGAGCCCATTGATCGTTTCGACTTTGGCGCGCAGCTTAAATTCATCACCAAAGATGCGTACCACAGGTTGCTTTTCAACCAAACGGCGTCCGAGTGTATGTGGCGCTTGCCACGAGACGATTAGGATCATATTGCGTTCATCTCCGATATTGTTGCGCAGATGATGCAAAATCCGGCCGGCTTCGCACATGCCCGAGGCGCTGATGACGATCAGCGGCCCATCCATGTCGTTTATCGATTTGGATTCTTCGACGCTGCTGACGTACGTGATCTCGGGGAAGCGCAGCGCGCCGACATGATCGTCGGCACCCATAAAGGCAAGCGTTTCCGCATCAAAAATATCGTGATGTTCGCGAAAAATGTTTGTAATATTGACGGCCAGGGGACTGTCGATGAAGATGCGCATGCGAGGAACATCGCCAGCGTCCATCATGCGGTGCAGCCAGAAGATCAGGTCTTGCGTGCGTCCCACTGCAAAGGATGGAATGATCAGTTTGCCCTTCGTTTTAGCGATATGACGCACGGCCTTGCCAAGCTTCTCGACCGCAACCTCCGGGTCGCGATGTGTCCGATTGCCATAGGTGCTCTCCATGATCAGGGCATCGATCTCGCCTTCAATTTCTAGCTTTACCGGGTCGCGCAGAATGGGTTTCCCTTTGCGCCCCAGATCGCCGGAGAACACGACCTGCCTGGTCTGGCCATTTTCCTGCAGCTCTAGCAATGTGATCGCCGATCCGAGGATATGTCCGGCATCTCGGAATTTTCCAACGACACCCGGAAAGACTTCGAAAGACTCGTTGTAATCGGTGCACTCAAAATGGGAGAGCGCTTGTTCGGCATCTTGCAGGCTATACAACGGTTCTATGGGCGGCTCGCATCGTCTTTTCCGGCGCTTGTTGACGAAGCGCACATCCGACTCCTGAATGCGGCCCGAATCGCGAAGCATGAACTGGCACATGTTTTCTGTAGCACGGGTCGCGTGGATGAGGCCGTTGTAGCCGCGTTTGATCAGGTTCGGTAAATTTCCGGCGTGGTCAGTATGTGCGTGTGACAGGATGACTGCGGCCAGGTCTTGCGGATCATAAAGAAAGTGTTGATTGCGATAATACGTTTCTTTTCGGCGACCCTGAAAAAGCCCACAATCTAGTAGGAACTGGGCGCCGTTGAGCGTGATTAAATGCTGCGAACCTGTGACTGTACGCGCTGCGCCATGGAATTCTATATCCATCGATTACCTTTGCTCCTCTAGAACGTTGAGAATATCTAGGCCGTAATTCTCCCGCCGCCACGGGCCCAGCTCCGAAATCGACTCGAGTTCAGCGAGCGTGGCTGGATTTGTGCGGGCCAGGTCCCATAAAACTTCGCGTGCCAGGATGACATCCGATTCCACGCCACGTTTGCGAGCGCGTTTCTTGCGCCATTGATGCAGCGCTTCATAGCGCTGCAAGACGTCGTCAGCCACGCGCTGGAATGAGGGTGGCTTTGGCTTCGGTGCGTCGCGCGCAGTTTGGACCGCTTCGATCAGACGCTCGCCATGCCGCCGCAACTGGCGGGGGGTCATGCCTTTTATGGATTCAAGCTCCTGCTGTACGCGCGGTTTCTTGAGTGCAATGGCAATCAGTGTTTCATTTCCGATAACTTTGAACGGAGGTCGATCCCAATTGCGCGCAGCCCGCTCGCGATAGAGATAGAGTTCGCGCAGAATGGCGGCCTGTCTGCCATTGAGATCGCGTGCGCCCGAAATCCGCCAGAAGCCATCCGGGTTCGGCTCATCTGTTTTCTCAGGTTTGCTGCGCAGACTGCTGCGCCGAATGCGCTCGAATTCTTCCCGGGCTTCTTCCAACTGATCGTTTGCGCGCAATTCGTTCGCCAGCCGTTCGCGTATAGGTAGCAGGTAATGCGTATCCATGCGTGCATACGCGAGCTGCTCTTTGCTCAGGGGGCGCTTCCCCCAATCTGCACGCTGAAAACGCTTGTTCAGCTTTACACCAAATTCGTTTTCGAGAATAGAAGCCAGGCCGACGCGCTGCCAGCCCAATGTGCGCGCCGCAATCATCGTATCGAAAACGTTTTCTACATTCCAGTTGAAGTCCCGGCGCAATCCAATCAGATCGTATTCGGCGGCATGGAATATTTTTTCGATGCGCGCATCTGCGAAAATAGCACCAAGCGGGGAGATGTCTTGCAACGCTAGAGGATCGACAATGTAATCGTGCGCCTCGGTCGAGAACTGGATCAGGCAAACGCGCTCTTCGTAGGCGAAGAGTGAATTTGATTCCGTATCAACTGCGATCGTAGATTGAACGCTTAATGTGTTCAGAAGCGTATCGAGTTCGCTCTGGGCAGCCACAAATGTAGGCGCTGCTAGGTTGGCTATTTTCACAGTCTGGTTACTATCTTGTTTGTTTCATAAAAGGTGAGGTGTAAGTTAGAAGAGGAATGTTGTCCTATTATCCGACCATCCGCATGCATGTCAACCATTCTGTTGACTCTCTATTTCAATTGTGATAAATTTAGCAAACAAGCTCTAGAAGAGTTAATTTGCTGGAAATAAGTGGGCTGTACACGACGACCTCTTCCTTATCCTATACGAACACGGTATAATCCCGCGTCGCCAGCCATACTTCTATCTTGAAAAAAGCGATTCATGACCGTTTATCTTTCTACCAAACAACAAAAGCATACCTTTTGATTTGTAAGGATGAGTAACCATGACCGTTAAGGCAACAGCCGGTCCGCAGATTGCGCCTATGACCCGGCGCGAATTTCTGTATTATGTGTGGGCCGCCTCTATGGCGATCTTCACCGCAGAATTCACCGGACTGATGATTTGGTTCATATTTCCGCGCTTTCGGGAAGGCGAGTTCGGCGGCAAAATAAGAGTAGCGATCGCCAATTTTCCGTCCGTGGACACTGGACCGAAAGATTTTCCGGCCGGTCGCTTCTGGGTTTCCAACCTGGGTGAACAGGCACTGAATGAACCCCGCCAACCGGCAGACTACATTATCCAGCCCGGCTTGAAGGTACTGTATAAGGTCTGCGTTCATCTCGGCTGCCTCTATAAGTGGGTGCCGACGAACGATCGCTTCGAGTGTCCTTGCCACGGTTCGAAGTATCTGGCAAACGGCACGCGCATCGACGGGCCGGCCACACGCAACCTGGATACGTTTGAATTCGTCTTTGCCGATGCGAGTGGCAACGTCATCGCGGAGGTCAGCACGGTCGGTGAGGGCCGCTTGGAAGAAGCTGGCGCACTTGAGATTCCATCCAATGCGGCCGAAATCATAGTAGATACGGGCCAACGCATTAACGGCGCTCTCAACACGCAAGCCGGTGGCGGTGTGTAGGATCACACTATGACAGGAAAAATTTGTATAGCTTCGGGAGATACCCATGGCTGAGCTTTTTAAGGTCCATAGTCCTTTTCTCGATGAGATAAAAGAAAAGGGTCTCAAAGACGCGTTGGTCGCAAAAACCGACGAGAGTGTGGAGCGTCTGACGGCCGGAATGAATATCGAAGCCGTGCGCTCAATGTTGCGCGGCGATCCAGTGACGCGTCCGAACCCGCGTGTGAAGCCACATGCCGATGGCTTCTGGTTGCATATGCGCCCCACCTACTTTAATAAGAAGGTCATGCCTTGGTATCCGACCTTCCGCCTGGGTTTCCTGTCGGTTTACTTCCTCGTGGTGGAAACGATAACCGGCGTCATTTTGATGGTGTGGTACACCCCTTCGCCATTGGTTGCTTACGAAAATATGCTCAACATCATGGGCAATGTGCCGCTGGGCTTGCTGCTGCGCGACTTGCACAAGATCGGCGCCGAAGCGATGGTGGCGATCGTCCTGCTGCACATGTTGCGTACCTATGTAACCGGCAGTTACAAGAAGCCGCGGCAATTTACCTGGCACACGGGTGTCTGGTTGCTGTTGTTCACACTGTTCCTGTCATTTTCCGGCTACCTGCTACCCTGGGACCAGCTCTCGTTGTGGGCCGTCACCATCGGTGCATCGATGGCCGAAGCGACGCCGCCACCGGCGGTGGGTCGCATTGTGGACATTTTGGTGCGCGGCGGACCCGGCTTTGGCGATATCGGCCTACTGCGCTTCTATCTGCTGCACGTTCTGGCGTTGCCGATCGTTCTGGGTATATTACTCGGCGTGCACTATTACAAAGTCATCATCCATGGCCACTCGCTACCGCCGGGAGAGGAAGCGGATGGCGAAGACACCGCTCGCAAAGTTCCGATGGGCGTGCGTGATTATTTCATGCCGGACGTGATGACCAAGGAGTTGTACTGGATCGCCCTTTGGACGTTCCTGATCATCTTCGCCGTGACGGTCGGGAATTTGTTCCATGCACCGCTTGAGCCGCATGCCGACCCACAGATCACACCGTTGCACACGACCGCTCCATGGTATTTCCTATGGCTGCAGGGAATGCTCAAACTCGGCGACAAGGTGCTCTGGGGAGTCATTGCTCCGGGCGTGTTGCTTAGTTTTGCCTTTGTCTTGTCCTATATCGAAGTCGGCCCGAGCAGACGCTATGTGCGTCGGCGGTTCGGGATGTCGTTTGCCGCAATTACTGTTGCGGTCTTCGCTGTTCTGAGCTACATGGGAACACCCTTCTACGCTGTCTCGTCCTCGCCAGATCAGGAAGTGATCGCGGTACTGGCGCCGCAGACCCACCCAGGACCGTTGCGAGGCACCCCCACTGAAGAACTGGTCCCCGGCGAATATTCCACCCACGCAGTGGCTGCCGTCCCAACGGCGGGTTTGCTCGAACTCATGGAACTGTATGAAGAAGAGCTCGTCAAGTTCGGCGCCGATCTGCCTGATTCAGAGGGCGTGATGATCATCGAAGATTGGCAGGTGGGGCTCAAAAAGATCACCCTACGGGTCCTCTGGAATGGCGGCGAGAACGCAGCCGAGCTACCCGTCTATCTACATGCAGACTCGAACTACGAGGAATAGTCTATGACCTGGCGAGTCGTTGTTGGAACACTGCTAGTTGTGGCAACGATGATTATCGTTGCCTTCGTGTCAATAAATGAGCCTGCTCGTATGGCTGATTTCGATGCGGGCTTTGAGGCGCGCTCGATCGAAGCCGGTGCGGCGCTCTTCGAATCGAACTGCATGTCTTGTCACGGCATCACCGGGCAGGGCATCCCGGGCGTGGCGCCTGCGCTGAACAGCGCCGATCTGTTTGACGGTACGCGCCTCACCGAGGTGGGCTGGAGCGGTGCGCTGGAGGACTATGTGCGCCTGACCGTCGCCGGTGGCCGGCCGCTCGCATCAACCGGCACGAGCTACCCACAGCGTATGCCCACGTGGAGTCAGGAATACGGCGGTCCGCTGCGCACAGACCAGGTTGAGAACCTCGTGGACTTCGTGATGAATTATAGACTCGCGTATACAGCCGGTGTCGGCGCAGAAACATCCGCCGAAGCGCCAGCTGCCGCAGGCATTGGCACCAACTTGACCGATCCAACTTTGCCAGCAGGAGATGCTGCCCGGGGTGAGCAGATCACCATGGATCTGGGTTGCGTTGGCTGCCATGTTACGGCAACTGTCGGTCCGGCCTGGCTGGCCGATTCACACCCGAGTGGAACTGGTATCGGCATGCGGGCAGGAGAAATCGTAAGTGCGGCTGACTATACCGGGGAAGCGACGAACGCAGTGGAGTATCTGCGTGAGTCGATAGTAAGTCCGAACGCCTATCTGTCGACAGGCTTCACAGCTGGCGTGATGCCCGCGATCTACGCTGACGGTCTAACGGCGCAAGACGTCGCGGACATCATCGCTTATCTAGAGACGCTGAAGTAAGTTCCCCGCCTTTGGAAAGAAATATAAGACGCCCCGGCTCGAATCGTCGGGGCGTTTCTTTTTGTGCGCAAACAGACGAACGCAGAAGAATGATGCAGCAAACAACCGGAACACCTTCCGTCAGAGGCAAACTTTCATTCATCAACAACACCTCGATGTGACATGGCCTACATTTAACAAATATCTAAATCAGGTAAAATAACAGTACTTAATTGTGAAAATTCGAATAGAAGGTGTCTTATGAGTTCTGCTATTGAGGTGGCTCCCACGACAGCCCCCAAACGCAGGAAATTCCTGGTGGGTGGTTTTCTTATCATTGCTGCCATCGTATATCTGATTGCGAGCACGACCACCAGCACCAGTCAGTATTTCTATACTGTTGAAGAGCTTCAATCACAGGGAGCCGTCGGGGAGAACGTGCGCATCTCTGGCGCCATAATAGGCGACACGATTGTCTATGATGCAAATTCGCTCGAATTGCGTTTTACCGCAGTGAATATGCCGGGCGATCAGGACGAGATTGATGCGCAGGGCGGCCTGGCAACCGTGCTGCACCGGGCTGTGAGCGATCCGAATGCGGCCCAATTGCAAGTTGTTTACATCGGCCCCAAACCTGACCTGCTGCAACACGAAGCGCAGGCCATCATGGACGGCCAAATAGGCGAAGATGGCATCTTCTACGCAGACACGTTATTGCTCAAGTGCCCCACGCGCTACGAAGAAGAGCTGCCCTCACAGATGGCAGCCTAATGAACAAATAGAGGGTAGAGATACGAACATCCCTACCCTCTTCTCTCAATTAATCACAACCGGGAGGCCCGCCAACATTGATCGCCAACCTCGGCTATAGCGCGACTGTCCTGTCGCTTGCGGCGGCGTTCTTTGCTGCAATTGCGGCCGGCATCGGCGCATACCAACGGAAACCACAGTGGATTGAGTCGGCGCGCCGGGCCAGCATTGTGACCTGGCCGCTGCTCTCATTGGCCTGCCTGATCCTTGTCCATCAACTTATCACAGAAAACTATACGCTGGAGTATGTCTCCAACGTCACGAGCCGGGCCATGCCGTGGTATCTGAAGGTCACCGCATTATGGGGTGGGCAGGCGGGCAGCCTGTTGTTCTGGTCGTGGCTCATGTCTACTTACACTGGTCTGGTGATGCTGCGCGACTGGACACGCGAACGGGATATGCAACCCTATGTCATCATTTCTTGCATGATTACGCTGGCGTTCTTCGTCGGCTTGGTCGTGTTCGTAGAGAACCCGTTCGCAAAGTTCTGGGCGGATCGGTTTGGGCAGATCACAGCAGGTGTCCTGCAGCCCGTCGGGGCTACGCCGTTTGCGCTGGCGGACGGCAGTGGTCTCAATCCACTGTTGCGGCATCCCGGCATGATCATCCATCCTCCCATGCTCTATCTTGGCTTCGTGGGGCTTGTCATCCCGTTCAGTTTTGCGATCGGTGCACTGGTTGTCGGCCGCAAGGACGACGCCTGGATCAAAGTCACGCGCCGTTGGACGTTAGTGTCCTGGTTGTTTCTATCGCTCGGATTGTTGCTCGGTGGCCGCTGGGCTTACGATGTGCTCGGATGGGGTGGCTACTGGGGCTGGGACCCGGTGGAGATCGCTGCCTTCATGCCCTGGCTGACAGGTACAGCCTTCCTGCATTCGGTCATGATCCAGGAAAAGCGCGGCATGTTCAAGCGCTGGAACATAGTCCTGGTCATCCTGATGTATGCGCTGGTCATCTTCGGCACATTCCTCACGCGCTCCGGTGTGTTGTCTTCGGTGCACGCATTTGCACAGAGCGCCATCGGGCCGCTGTTCTTTGGTTTCATTGCGATCACGTTTGTCACCTCGTTGGCGTTGCTTTTCCGTAGGTGGGAGTTACTCGCAAGCGATCACCAGCTTGATACCTGGCTCTCGCGCGAAGGCTTATTCCTGCTGAACAACCTGCTCTTTATGGGCATCCTGGTGGCGTGTTTTTGGGGCGTCATCTATCCGCTCATCTCGGAGCTTGTAACGGGGCAAAAGGTCACAGTGGGGCCACCGTTTTACGAGCGTACGACCGGCCCACAATTTGCCGGATTGTTGTTATTGATGGGCGTGGCGCCACTGGCTGCCTGGCGCGTGACAACGTTTAAGCGTCTTGGGAATGCGATCTGGAAACCGACAGTTTTGTCGTTCCTTGTGCCTATCATCGCGCTGCTCACGGGTGTAACCAAAGTGGCTGCCCTCGTCGGTCTGTGGCTGGCGGCATTTGTAGGATTTGTCACGCTGTATGAGTTCTATCGGGGCGCTGCTGCTCGCAAGCGTTCTACTGGGGATACTCTAGGAATGGCACTTTGGAACCTCGCAGCGCGCAACCGCCGTCGCTATGGCGGCTATCTCATCCATTTAGGTGTCGTCTTTATGGCAGTCGGCATTATCGGTATTGAGATGTTCCAAGAAGAGACACAAGGGACGCTCGCGTACGGTGAGCAGATCACCATCGGCGATTATGTGATGATCTACGACTCGCTCTCAGAATTCCCGACAGAGGATGGCCGCCTGGTGACGCGCGCCGCAGTGAGCATTTTCAAAGATGGCGCGCGGGTTGGTGCACTACACCCACGCCGCGATTTTTACGTGGATAGCGGGCAACCCATGACCATCCCGGGTATACGCAGCACGATTGAGGGAGATTTCTACGTGCTGTTGGTTGGCTGGGAGCCGGTGGCTGCTGGCGGCGCGACTTTCAAGATCTTCGTAAATCCGCTTGTCAACTGGCTATGGGCTGGCGGCTTTGTGTTCATCTTTGGTACGCTTGTGGCTGCCTGGCCAGATCGCAGGGAATACCGCGAATACGAAATGCGTTCGCAACCGGTGCTGGCGGCCTCGGGCGCGGACTGAACACACTTTTACTCAAGTGAAATGGATGCTTTCTAAGCTCGTGAGAGTCTTGCCCCTCGCCCGGCCGCTGTCGCCGCCCGCCCCTCCCCGAATTCGGGCGCGCGCCCGAGGTGCGGGGGTGGGTGCACCTTTGCTTCTCTGCGCCCTGGCGTTAATTCTTTTGCCGCTCGGAGTTGCAATTGCGCAGACAGACCCGACAGACGATGAAGTAAACGTCATTGCGAAAGGTCTATATTGTCCGGTGTGCGAAAACGTGCCGCTGGATGTCTGTGGCACGCAAGCGTGTGCGCAGTGGCGCGCTACCATCCGCGAGCTACTTGGCGAGGGCCGCAGCGCAGAAGAGATCAAGCAATATTTCGCGAACCAGTACGGCGACCGCGTGTTGGCCGAACCGCCAGCGCGCGGCTTGAACATCGTATTCTGGTTGCTGCCCCCACTGGCTGTGATGGGCGGCGCGTTTTTTTTGTGGCGCTATCTGCGCAGATCGGCAGCAGCGCAGGCCGCGACCGTCACAACCGGCGCTGCGGGGAGCGATGACGAATATGTTGCGCGTTTGGAACGGCTGCTCGATCAAAGGCGTTAATGCGGTCGTGATTTCTAAACGATAACGATGACAACCCCGACCGGCGATGCAATCATCGCCGTTAATGAAAATAGAAATGCAAACCCGGTCCGCTGGGGGCAAATCGCGGTGTGGCTGGCGCTTGCTGCCATTCTGGCGATTGTCGGCGTCAAGCTCTATCAGGTAACGCTCGGTCCGGTTTCGAGCGGCGGCGCACCGGATTTCACCCTCAACACTTTCGATGGCGAAGAAATCACGCTTTCCGATCTTGCGGGACAAGTGGTCGTGATCAACTTCTGGGCTTCGTGGTGTGGGCCTTGCGAAATTGAAGCTGCTGATCTCGAAGAGACCTGGCTTGCCTATCGCGAGCGCGGAGTCATCTTCCTTGGCGTGGATTACGTGGATACCGAGCGCGAGGCACTGGAGTTCATCGTGCGGCACAACGTGACCTATCCCAATGGCCCCGACCTCGGCACGCGAATTTCGCAAGCCTACCGAATTCGGGGCGTGCCCGAGACATATATTGTAGGGCCGGACGGCCAACTGGCAGAAACGATCATCGGGCCGACGAATCGGACGCAGCTCACCACGATCCTCGAACAACTACTGGTAGAGTAGATAATTCAAATGGACTTGGCCTCTATCCTGCTCTCGCTTGCGCTGCTCTTGCTGGTTGCGGCCATCGTGCTCCGCCCTCTTTGGGATGCGAGAAATTCTGGGCAAGCGAGCGCTGCGCCGCAAGATCGCTCTGAAATTGAAGTGCTAATCTCGCGCCGCGAAGGCATTCTGGCTGCATTGCTCGACCTCGATTTCGATTACGCCACAGGTAAGCTCGAAACTGCTGATTACGAAGCACAGCGCCCGCAACTCATCTCTGAGGGAGTGCAGGTGCTCAAAAAGCTTGATGCCCTGGATACAGGTGACGATGTCACATCAGTGCCCGACCTCGACGAGCGCATTGAGCAAGCTGTTGCGAAGTTGCGTGTTGGGCAGCATAAGTCCAATGGGAGGCTCTGTCCGCATTGTGGGAAGTCTGTCAATCCCGGGAATCGTTTCTGTTCGCATTGCGGTAAACAGATCGCACCTGTTGTCGAGAGCGCAGGATGAGGGCCCTGCGCATTGCAGGCAACCCCCTTCTCTCGATTGCGTTCCTAGTCGTTGTTGTAGCAATCTCCGGCTGCTCTCTCGCAGGAGATATCGCGCCACCTCCCAACGCAGTATTACCGATCGCCGAACCAGAAATAGAGCTACAACCCATCCTTGCGCCGCTAGCGCAACCCTCTGCAGCGGCGGGCGCGCTGTTGTTTGCCGAAAACTGTACGCGCTGCCATGGGTCGAGGGGTGCGGGCGATGGCGAGTTTGCCGGGGAGATTGATACACCCATGCCCGACTTCACCGACGGGCGTCTGGCAGAGCTACGCACCCCGGCCGAATGGTTTGAGATCATTACCAACGGGCGCATTGAGACGCTGATGCCTCCCTGGGACCAGGCTCTGAGTTTGACTGAGCGTTGGGATCTGGTTGCCTTTCTATACACGCTGAGCGCGAGCGAGGCTTCCATGCAGGTTGGCGCGGAGATTTACCAGTTGCGGTGTGCTGCCTGTCATGGGCTGGCAGGGCTGGGTGACGGACCGCAGGTCGCCACATTGATAACAGTGATGCCTGATTTCACTGACAGTGCTCTGATGATTGAACGCACTAATGGAGCATTAGTCGAAGCAGTACGTGCGGGTATGGGGGAAGTGATGCCAGCGTTTGCGGAGGCTCTCACTAAAGCTGAAATTCAGTCCGCGGCCGATTACGTTCGAACACTGTGGTTCGAGCCGTCTGAAGGGACTGCTGTCGATGCGGAGGCGGAAAGGGATGTCGAGCAAGAGCTTTCGTCCATGGGCGCGGGCAGCGTGAAGGGAACAATGCTCAACCAGACCATCGGCGAAGCAGTTTCGGAACCGACCGAAGTGACGCTGCACGTCTTCGACAGTTTTCAGATCGCCGCGACCTATACGACCACAACGGATGCAGCCGGCAACTTTGCCTTTGAGAATCTGATCTTCGCGCCCAGCAACTCGGTTGTAACAACTGCCAACCACGACTCAGTGCTTTACAACTCGGACATACTTCTGATAGAAGAAGATTCCGCTGCACTACAGCTGGATATCCCCGTTTTCGAAGCCACCACCGATGTATCCGTGCTGCAGTTCGAGCAGTTGCATGTCATCATACAGGACGCTGCGAGTAGTCTGCAGGTAACCGAAGTGGTTGTGTTTGCCAACAACGGGGATAAGACTCTGATTCCAGTAGCCGAAAGTGCGGTGACATTTGAGCTGGCCCTGCCAGCGGATGCGACTAACCTGCAATATGACGAATCGCTTGGCACTGTGGTTGAGCGCACGGCTTCTGGGCTGGGATATATGCGCCCGGTCTATCCGAGTACCGAAGCAGGCCAGTTTGTTTTTTCGTTTCTGCTCCCTTACGATGGCAGTCTGACTTTTGATCAACTTGCCACGTTTCCCATCGGTGAGACGAATATTGTGTTGCCGGAAGGCAATCTGCGTTTGGTGGCTGCGGACTTCGTGAGTCAGGAACCGCGCGATTTTGGTGATGGGTTGCGGATCGTGCCGCACAGCGGCCCGGCGCTTGCGCCCGGCGATTCGTTGCGCTTCGAACTGCGCGGCTATACTGAATCTGCGGGGTTGAGTACCTTTGTCCAGGGCAGTACAACGCGCGATCTGCTGATTGGGCTCGGCGCACTGGCGGTTGTGCTGGCTGTGTGGGCGCATTGGTGGATGGGTAGGCAGTCTGCAACCGTGTCACTACAACAGGCAGTCCAACAGCGTGACGAGTTGCTGCGCTCCATAGCGGAATTGGATACGACAAAAGCGCAAGGCGCACTCGCCAAAGCAGACTATCAACGACAGCGTGCAGAATTGAAGCATGCCTTAGTCGATCTCATTCATACGCATAGATTGGACATCTGAAAAATTTGAGCGCTGCAGCCAATCCAGCAGGCACAATCGCGATGATTGAGATTAATTCACTCGGAAAGTCTTTCGGCCACAGGCCGGTTTTGCGCGGTGTGGACTTATCGGTCGCCAAAGGAGAGTTTGTCACCCTCTTTGGGCCTAACGGCGCCGGGAAAACGACGTTGTTGCGTATTGTGGCGACTCTGATGCGCCCCACGGTTGGACGCGTGCAAGTGGGCGGCTTCGACCTGGCCTCGCATGCACATATTATCCGCAGTGCGCTGGGCGTTGTATCGCATCAGACTTTGCTTTACAACGACCTGACTGCCGAAGAGAATCTGCGTTTTTATGCCCGCATGTACCTCGTGCCGGAGTCCGGCCCACGCATTGACGCAGTGTTGGAGCAAGTGGGCTTGGCCCAACGGCGGCGCGAACTTGTGCGCACCTTCTCGCGTGGCATGCAACAACGACTTGCCGTTGCGCGTGCTGTCCTACACAAACCGGCTGTTATGCTCTTCGATGAGCCGCATACCGGCCTTGATCAGGATGCTGCGGCGATGTTGGACGACGTACTAAAGGCGGTCGCGGCTGCCGGTCGCACTGTGTTAATGACCACGCACGATTTGGCGCGTGGACTCGCACTTGCGGATCGTGTTGCAGTTCTCCGGCGCGGCAAGATCGCGTTCAACCAAACGACGCGGGAAATCGACGCGGCGCACTTTACCGAAATGTATGCCGGGGTGGTGAATGGATAACATCAGTGAGCCGCTGCAAAGCGTGTCGACTTTGCCGGATGTTTCGAGGGCAATTGTAGAGACTCCAGCACCAGGAACATTGCGGGCTGCCGTCGCCATCGTCTGGAAGGATATTGCGGCAGAGCTGCGCAGTAAAGAAATCATCACGGCGCTAATTGTTTTCTCGCTGCTGGTCATAGTGATTTTCAACTTCGCACTGCAACTGGACCGTACCGCGCGCGAAAATGTCGCCGCCGGAGTGTTGTGGGTTACGTTCATTTTCGCAGCCACATTGGGACTTAACCGCACCTTTGCGAGCGAAATTGACCGCGGCTCTTTCGACGGCTTGCTGCTCGCACCCGTGGACCGCAGCGCGATCTTCTTCGGAAAACTTATCAGTACTTTCGTGTTTATATTGCTGGTGGAAGTGGTTGTTATTCCGGTGTTCAGTATCCTTTATGGGATAGCGTTATTCGAACCGCTATTTTTACTCGTGGTCGTTCTCGGAACATTAGGCTATGCGATTGTTGGAACGCTACTGGCCGCAATGGCGGTACATACCCGCGCCCGCGAGGTGATGCTGCCAGTGCTGCTCTTCCCAGTCTCCCTGCCGGTCGTGCTTGCGGCTGTGCGTGTCAGCCAGGGCCTGTTGGCGGGTGTTGAGTGGAGTCGCATCTCAGCTGCTTTCAGTCTCGTTGTAACGTACAATGTGATCTTTCTGGCGATCGCATATATGACATTTGATTATCTCGTTGAGGAGTAAATAATGGAACCCGTAAGCCGTAACCTGCGAGCTCTCACTTATATCAGCGCAGCCCTGTTCCTTGTCTCGCTCTACATGGTCTTTTTCTACGCTCCACTGGAGGTGGTGATGGGCCAGGTGCAGCGCGTGTTCTATTACCACGTTTCTTCGTTGTGGGTTGGGATGCTGGCCTTCTTAGTTACATTTATCGTGGGCATTATTTATCTGCGTACCGGGAACCTGAAGTGGGATCGCATCGCAGTAGGCTCCGCGGAAATCGGACTTGTCTTCACGATAATGGGCACTGCCGGTGGTGCGATCTGGGCGCGGCCGATCTGGAATACCTGGTGGACCTGGGACCCGCGCCTTACTACGACGACTATCATGTTGCTTTTGTACGTGGCCTATCTGATGTTGCGGCAGGGTATAGACGACCCGGAACGGCGGCGGCGATTCGCATCCGTTTATGGCATCGTGGCGTTTGTGAGTGTACCGCTGACCTTTTTCGCCATTCGCATCTGGCGCACCATTCATCCGGTGGTAATTGGAACC
The DNA here is from genome assembly GCA_965248775.1 of Anaerolineales bacterium. Lineage (GTDB taxonomy): Bacteria > Chloroflexota > Anaerolineae > Anaerolineales > JBHHUI01 > JBHHUI01. Next base: position 4,096,350 of record OZ252150.1, on the reverse strand, counting down.
GGCGACCCTGAGGCTGAGGGTGGCTTCAATATGACGCCGCGCATGGTGCAAACGCTTCTCTTTAGTTTCTTCACTTTCACGCTGCTGTATATCACATTACTTTGGCATCGCGTGCGACTTGAACGATTGTCAGAACATGTGGCAGCACTGCGGGCAAAATTTGTGAGTTGAAAGTGACATCTTGAAGGTTTCAGGTTGCCATTGTGGAAGGCAACTTGAAACTTTCAAACCTTGAACCTGGAACTTATGTTATTTCAAACGACCCCCGATACATCCTCCTATCTGCTCCTCGGTTTCGTCATGTTCGGCGTCATTGGGATCGGCTTCGTCCTCTCAATCTATGTGCGCATGCGCAACCTGCGAAGAGATGCAAAGATGATCGAAGAGCTACTCGAAGATTCAGATAAACATTGAACGCTGAGCCGACTCGCGCGCTCGTCCTCTCTGGTGGCGGCGGGCGCGGTGCCTATCAGGTTGGTGTTTACAAAGCGCTCGAAGAATTAAATCTCTTGCCGGGCGTAATCGTGGGCACCTCCATTGGCGCGGTCAATGGCGCCATGCTTGCGAGCGGGCATAACGCGGCCTCCCTGGAACACGAATGGCGGCAGATGAACGTCAAGCGCGTGCATCGCCTGCGGCGTGACTTCTGGCGCATCCTGCGTTGGCCGAGTTTGCTCAGTACCGATCCATGGGCGCGCACCCTGCAGGATCAGATTGATTTCGATCGCTTGGTCGGCAGCCCGATCCAGTTGCGCATCACTGCCACCGAGGTAGAGAGCGGCCAACTGCGCATTTTCACAAATGACGAGATCACCGTCCGCCATGTGCTGGCTTCGTGCAGCATCCCCATCGTTTATCCGTGGACGATTCTGAACGGCATGCATTATTGGGATGGTGGCGTGATGGCCTCCACGCCCCTTGCACCTGCGATTGACGCGGGAGCCCATGAAATTATCGTGGTGCTACTTTCACCTGTCGGCGCGCGGCGTATGCCACTTGCACGCAACCTCGTCCGTGCTGCGGGATTCGCCTTTGAGCTTGTGTTGCTGGCCTCGTTCGAAAATGATCTTAAGCAACTGCAACGCGTAAATGCACGAGTGCATTCCGGCCTCGACACTGACCATCGCGTGATTAACTTGACGGTGATCGCGCCGAGCGAATATGTGCCGCTAGAATGGATCCTCAGCTACGATGTGGATCAGATCGATCACCTGATCGAGCTGGGCTACCGGGATGCCAGCCAAGCACTCGCCGACGATCAAGCGACACACCAATAATCCTCCGTTTCCACCAGGCCCCAATCATCTAACCGCGCGCGAATGAGCGGGCGCGCACCGTGTGAGGATACAGCCGCCAGCACAATCGGATGTCGATATACGTGGAACATGTTTGGTAGTTCGTCTGCTGCTTGGATGGGCAAGCCGCGCAGTGTGGCGCCAATCTTCTTCACATCGATATCCAGAAATGCAACCAGTGGCGCGCCACCCCGTACCAGATGTTTTGAAATGCGGCGGCCCATTTGCCCGGCGCCCCAGATGAATACGGCATCGCGGTTACGCAGCGGACCTTGCGAGAGATAGTGGGCTTTCGCTCTTAGGAAGTTTTCAACGGAATAGCGTGAGTCTGTACGCGTCAGACGTTCGTCATCGTCACGCCACTGCAGCAATGCTTGTGGTACTTTCGCAAACTGCTTGCCGGCGTTGAAGTAACGCAACCAAAGGTCGTAGTCTTCCGGCCACCCGTTGTCTACATAGCCGCCGAGCGCTAACAATTCCTCACGGCGCAGCATGGTTGATGGATGTGCCAGCGGGCTTTCGACGAAGATGTCCCGGCGGATGTCCTGCAGATCGACGAGACTGTTGAGCCATTCGGCATAGCGGGCAAAGCCCTCGCGTTCCGCTTCCAGCGACAGGATTTCAACCAAACATCCGACAACACTGATTTCGGGATGGGTGCGCAGATATTCCAATTGCTGCTCGAGTCGTTCCGGAGAGCAGAGATCATCTGCATCCATGCGGGCGACGTACTCGCCTTGGCAGGCAGCCAGCCCCTGCTGCAAGGTGTTCACCAACCCCAAGTGATCTAAATAGAGTGGACACAAACGCGAGTCTTCTGCCGCAGCTGCACGCAGGATGGCCGGGCTGGCATCTGTCGAACCATCGTCAACAGCAATGATCTCAAAGTCCGCGAAGGTCTGTCTAAACAGGCTTTCGAGGGCAGCCGGTAATGTTTTTGCGGCGTTGTAAACGGGGAGGAGGACGGAGACGGATGGCATGGCTGCGGTGCCTGGCACGTTCATAACATTATCGTAGCCTCGTTTCGCATCCGGACAAGTGCCAGGCACCTGCAGCTACCGAGTTCCTGGCATCTTCTTTGAAGGTGGTAAACTTCCGGCAGCCCCGCGTCCGCCCTAGGATCAGCGCGGGGTTTTGATATGTATTCAAGAGCGCATACTACACGATTCCGCAAGCAGCAGACAAAACCGGCGTTGACGCAACGGCAAATATTATTCTTCTATTTGCCGTTGGCAGCCAGTTGGCTGTTGATGGCAATGGAAGGTCCCGCGATCAATTCCGCGATAGCCCGGCTACCGGATGCGGCCCGTATGATCGCAGCCTATGGCATTATGATCGGGCTTTCGGTAACCATCGAAAGCCCCGTTATTCCACTGCTGGGCACGGCCACCGCTCTCGCGCGTGGCCGGCAATCCTATCTGCAGTTGCGGCGCTTCACGATCCATCTGAACCTCGGGCTAACGGTGCTCACGTTCCTGTTCGGCTGGACACCGCTATACGATCTGGTCGTGCGCCAGGCCATGGGCATTCCAACGGCCATTGCCGATGCAGCGCTGCCGGGCATGCGCATCATGCTTTTCTGGACGGCTGCCATCGGTTGGCGCCGGTTCAAACAGGGCGTGATGATCCGTTATGGCGCAACACGCCGCGTAGGCTATGGCACGCTGGTGCGACTGATTGCATCCGCGGGGACGGCCGGGGTGTTGGCGATCCTGACAGATTGGCCAGGCGTGATTGTGGGAGCGACCGCCCTGATGGTTGGGGTGCTGGCCGAGGCCATCTTCGCGCACTTTGCTGCGCAGCAGGTAATGGAAGCCCATCTCGGACCAAACTCGCCGGATAACAAAGATGATGAGATCAGCTACCGCGAAGTCGTAAACTACCACAGCCCGCTGGCGCTGGCGACTCTTATGCTCCTGCTGGCACAGCCAATTATCGGCGCTGCACTGGCCCGCTCACCCGATCCTGAAACTGCGCTGGCAGCTTGGCCGGTCGCGTTTGCACTATTACTCATTGCGCGCAGTTCGGGGCTGGCGATACCGGAGGCCGTAATCGCGATGCTGCAGGGACCGGAAACGGTGCAACCACTGCGAATATTCAGCCGCAATCTGGCTTTGTTCTCATTCGGCGCTTTAACACTAGTGGCATTTACAGGGTTGGGCCGCATCTATTTCGAATCATTGATAGGGATTTCACCCTCCTTGGCCGATATTGCAATTACCGGCATTCAGATGGGAGTGCTGATTCCGCTGATCAACGTTTGGCAAGGCTACCTGCGTGGGATGCTGATGGCCCACAAGAGCACCCAGCCACTCTTTGTTGCAATGGGCATTTATGTACTCGTACTGGTTGTGTCAACGCTGGGTGTAGGGGTGCCGCTCGGATTACCAGGTGTGCCGATGGCGTTTGCTGCCATCACGCTGGCAATGGTGCTTGAGACGGCCTATCTGGTCTGGCGCCACAGCAAGCTGGCGTCATTTCATTCGGGCTGAGTAGATTCACCAACAAGACACAGATTCACGAAGATTGCTTTGTGCCGTCGTGACTTGGCAGAGTGACGTGCGCACTCCACGTTGTGGTTAGGATGATTTTCGGCCAATAATTAGCCACTCGCCGGGCATGCCTTCCGGGTTCGCGTTCTGCCGTTCGAGTGCAAGTTGACGGCTCTTGATTGTGTCGAAGTAAATCCGTTCAATCTCAAAGCCATGCGTCGTCATTAATTCGGCGAAGATGTCTTTGGAAGGAACGTGCTGGCCGAACACTTTCGGATCGCCGACAAAAACTGCCAGATGGCTGCCCGGGCGCAGCACTTGCCGAGACACATTAATAAAGGCGAGCATGTCGCCAAAGTACGCCTCGAAGCGCGCCACGTTGGAGGGCGTCTTGAAATTCTCGGCCTGCGCCTGCACTTGCGCTAGTGTTTCAGTATATGAAGTCGCAGCAGCAAGTTCCCCGTTCGGACTGATACCAGCTTTCGTACGCTGCCCGATCTCAGTGTGAGTCAGTTCCCGCACACCTGCATCGTTTGCCAGCCCGAGCCAGTACATATCCAGTTTGGTCGAGCGCATATATTCCTGCGCATACATATAGGGCGGCGAAGTCACTACGCAGTCCACACTGTCCGCCGGAATCGCTACATCAAGTTTCTCCACACTTTCGCACAAACGCACCACAAACGGTCGCTCTAGGTCTCGCCATTTGTCCACGATTTCGAAGTCTGCCTGGATGGCCTCGTTGAAACTGAGAACGCCCTCCAGATAGCTATCGGCGCGCGCGTGCAAAGCGTCGGTGATGAACTCGGCACCACGTTCCTGCAGCGCGGCCAGAATTTCTTTCATCTTGCGACGCTTGAACTTGGACTTGAACAGTTTAGGCGAGTCGTCTTCGTCGTATGAGAATTTACGCGAGACATATAACGCTGCCGCTTTGATTATTTTGAGCAGCGCGGGATTCTCATCAGGCAGGGCATAGATGCCGCCCCAGAGGCTGCTAATGATGGGGAGTATCTCTGGTGGGTACCAGTATTCGAGATTGCCCCAGTCAGGACGAAACTCTTTTGTGCTCTCGCACGCTTGTTGTAGCAGCTTGGATATAGTCTCGCGATGCGCCCAGGCCGCGCGCGGATCGAGCCGCAAGGTTTTGAGCTCGATAAGGAAAGATGTCATTGGATTGATATCGTTGGAGATGTTGGCATTACCCGTTACGAGACTCTCAACGGCCGTCGTGCCGGAGCCGGCAAACGGGTCGAGGATGACTTTGTCTGTCAGGCCGAGCTCGCGAATGACAAAGCGTGGCACCTGCGGGATAAACTTGGCAGGGTAGTAGTTGTGCAGGCCGTGCGATAGGTACGTGGTTTTGGGGATCTCCGTTTTGAGTTCTGTGCGGAGGTTAATGGGACGCCAGGGATAGTGATACATAGTCTTGCGCTGCTCATTATAGCGGGGTATCGGTTATCGGCGCCTTATGCCGAGATGCTTTGCACTTCGACATTCATACTGGTCCCAGGGATTTAATCGAAAGTGCCAGGCATCTAAAACGTGTTGTCCCTCTCATCCAAATCAACATACGTCTCGCGCCGGCGGATCAACTTGAAACTATTACCCTCAACAAGCACCTCCGCCGGTCGCGGCTGACTGTTGTAGTTCGAGGCCATGCTATAGCCGTATGCACCAGCATCCAGCACTGCCAGTTGATCGCCGCGTGCGAGTTCCGGCAACTCTCGCGCGCGCGCCAGATAGTCCGCCGACTCACAGATCGGGCCGGCTACGTGCGTCGGGCTTGACGCAGCGGCGGCCTCCAGCAGCGGCAGTACATGGTGGTAGGCATCGTACAGCGCCGGGCGCAGTAAAGTGTTCATGCCGCCGTCCACGATGACCGTGCGATACTTGCCGGTCTGTTTGACGGCTTGAACACCCACGAGGAGCGCGCTGGCATCGGCAACCAGGCTGCGCCCCGGCTCGATGAGCAGGCGCAATGGACGCGGGAAATTTTCCAGACGGGCAGCACTGCTCTCTGCAAAGGCAGCAAAGCTATGCACGTCTATATTCGGCTCGTACGCGACCGGGAAGCCGCCGCCCAGATCGAGCGTATCCCACTCTGCGGGACAATCAGCCAGGAATGCAAGCGCCACATCCAACGCAGCGAGTGTTGGTTTGGGTCCCGGTACTTGTGAGACAATATGGATATGCACACCGCAGAGGTTGACGTGCTCCCCGGCCTCCGTTCGTAAAGTATGGGCCTCCGTAACAGGGAGCCCAAATTTACTTTCGGCTCCGCCGGTAACGATGTGTTGATGGGTGTCTGGTGCAACGTCCGGGTTCAAGCGCAGCAATGCATCCGGTTTGGACCCAGATTGCGCAGCAATGCGTTTGAGCGCTTGCAACTCATCATGCGACTCCACGCTGATCCAGCCGATTTTGTGCTGCACGGCTATTTTAAGCTCGGCGTCAGTCTTGCCCACGCCGGCGAAAACAACTTGCTGCATATCTGCGCCTGCGCGCTGCACGCGATGTAATTCCCCGCCCGAGACAACGTCAAACCCCAAACCCAGATCGCGAAACAATTGCAAGATGGTGAGGTTGTCGTTTGCCTTGACAGCGAAGCAGATGAGCGGATTCAGTATTGTAAAGGAAGACTGCAAACGTCTAGCGTTTTCGCGCAGCCTGTTGGAGGAATATACGTAGAGCGGTGTGCCGAACTCGGCGGCAAGGGTTGAAAGCGCTACATCATCGCAGTGGAGCGCGCCATTGGTATACGTGAAATTTGTCATCGGGTGGTTCGCGGAGCGATTGTCGTAGAGCGCCCAGCCCCCCTAGTCACGGACTGGCGTCCGCGCCAGGACTTGGCGGCTGGACGGGGTGAAGCGAATTGTTTCATTCTACGCTCCACGCTTCACGCCCCTCGCTCTACGAATTAATCCAAACTTGCCAGGTGGGCAACGGTCACGCCTTCTCCGCCTTCGCCTGCTTTACCTGCCTCGAACGACTTTACCAGTTCGTGATCGCGCAATAGAGTACGGACTGAACGGCGCATTTGCCCTGTGCCTTTGCCATGCACAATGCGCACCCACGGCAGTCCGGCCATCAGAGCTGCGTCCAGATAGCGCTCAAGTTCGTCCAGCCCGTCGGCGATACGCTTGCCACGCAGGTGCAGCTCCATACCGGGTGAGGCTGCCCGCGGCACATTGATCATCTCGCGTTCGGAAGCGGCAGCTTTTGGCGTGTCGCCATCGCCCTCTGATTTTTTGACTCGTTCGAGTTCGTCCAGTCCGGCGCGCAGTCGCAAACGGCCAATCTGAACTTCGGCCTCGCTGCCGGACAGGCTGCTGATCACGCCTTCTGCGCCGATGCGCGGTACGCGCACGTGGTCGCCGAGTCGTAACGGGCGCATGTCGGGGACAGGCTCGCCGGAAGTATGGGATTCTGCAATCTCGGTGGCAAAACCCACTTCCAGTTCTTCGGCCTGATCTTCCACTGCGCGTAACGCTTCCAATGGCAGACTGGCTTTGCGCAATTGTTTGCGCAGCGCAGCGGCCTCTTCGCGTAGCACATCCAATTCCTCCTGTGCTTCCGCACGAGTGGCAGTGAGAATCTCTTGGCGCTCCTTGTCGACGTCTTTCAATCGTTGCGTCAGTTTTGTCTCTTGATGTAATACATCTTCGAGTACAGCCTCGGCGAGGGCGCGTCCTTTTTGTGCCTCGTCGTTTTGGCGGTGAATCTCGTCCAGCAGATGCTGTGCTTGCCGTTCAGTGGCGTCGGTCATGTCACGGGCGTCGGCAACGATCGTCTCCTCTAAGCCTAAGCGGCGCGCAATCGCAAGTGCGTTGGAACGACCCGGCAGCCCCATCATCAGACGAAAGGTCGGAGCGAGTGATTCTGTATCGAATTCCACGCTGGCGTTGATCAGACCGGATGTGGTGTGCGCAAAAACTTTCAAGTCGGGATAGTGGGTGGCGGTGAGCGTTGTCACCCCGCGATCGAGCAAATAGTTCAGCAGCGCACGGGCCAGCGCAGAACCCTCCCCCGGGTCTGTGCCTGCGCCAAGTTCATCCAGGATCACAAGCGAACGCTCTGAGGCCTGCGCGAAGATGCGGATGATGTTTGTGATGTGCGACGAGAACGTGGAAAGGCTTTGCTCAATGGACTGCTCGTCGCCAATGTCGGCAAAGACGCTATCGAAAATTGTCAGCGCCGATCCCTCTTGTGCGGGTATGTGCAACCCGCATTGGGCCATCAGGACCAGTAGCCCGGCAGTCTTCAGGCTGACGGTTTTGCCGCCGGTGTTTGGGCCGGTGATCACCACGATGTACGTGTCGGAATCAAGGACAAGATCAATCGGAACAACCGTCTCGGGATCAATCAGCGGGTGCCGTGCCTGGTGCAATCGCAGGACGCTGCCCGGATGGGCGCGCATGGACGCGGCGGGCGTCTCCCGGATTTTCTGAAGCTCGACTTCGCTGGCGGCCAGACTGTCGGCATAACGAGCTTTGGCAAATGCGAGATCGAGTTCTGCCAGCGCCGTGACCGAATGGATGATCGCCTCCGCCTGTGAGCCAATCAGTTCAGAAAGTTCCCTCAGGATGCGCCGCACCTCTTCCTGCTCTGCCAGCTGCAACTCGCGCCAGCGGTTGTTAAGTTCGACAGTGGCGAGTGGTTCGATGAAAATTGTTGCACCCGAAGCCGATTGGTCGTGCACGATACCCCGAATGCGACCTTTGAAGTTTGCCTTCAGCGGGATGACGAAGCGGTCCCCGCGTTGCGTGATGATCTGTTCCTGTAGGTACTTCGCATTGGTCTGGCTGCTTACAATGCGCTGCAGCTTGTCCAACAAACTGTCGTGCGCGACGCGTAACTCCACACGGATTTCTGCCAGGCGAGGAGAAGCACTATCCAATACTTCGCCATACTCATCCAGCGTGCGCGAGATGGCCTCAACAATTCCGGGGGTTTCTGCAATGCTCTCCGCAATAAAGGTCAGCTGGGGAAAGGTCTCGGCCAGCCGAGTAATGACGCGTTTCAACTCGCGACCGGCGATTAATGTGTTCTTGATATCCAGCATATCCGGCGGCTGGAGCACTGTTGCGCGGGCGGCTTGTTCGGCAAGTGAGCGAACGTCGCGCGCCCCGCCGATGGTCACATCGCTGCTGGTCTCAAGCAGCTTGCGGGCCTCGCTTGTGATCTGCTGCCGGCACCTTGCAGTGGAGAGATCGTTGGTCGGCTCAAGTTGCAGCGCAAGATCGCGTCCACCGGAGAAGGCGCTGAATTCCGCCAGCCGGGCAAGAATTTTGGGTAATTCCAGTACGGTGTGTGATTTTGCGTCCATGAGAGCCCGGCGGAATTATACCTACGACATGATTGATCCGTGATAGACTCTTCTCCGTTATGAGCCTTGTCGATACATTTGGGCGTCCCCTACACGATTTACGCATCTCGGTCACCGACCGCTGCAACTTCCGCTGCGTGTATTGCATGCCAAAGGAAGTGTTCGGTACGGACTATCCGTTCCTCGAGCGCGAGGAATTATTATCCTTCGAAGAAATAGAACGCCTGGCCCGTTTGTTCGTGGAATTTGGAGTGAAGAAAGTACGACTCACCGGCGGTGAGCCGCTCTTGCGGCGTGAGATCGATCGACTGACCGAAATGCTGGCGCGCATCCCCGGACTGGACCTGACTCTCACCACAAACGGGGCATTACTGGCCCGCCATGCCGTTGCCCTTAAAGCCGCCGGACTGCAACGGGTAACTGTGAGTCTGGACTCGCTCGATGATGAAGCGTTCAATGCGATGAATGATGTCGAGTTCCCGGTTGAGAAGGTACTGCATGGTATTGATGCCGCTGCGGCTGCGGGGCTGCGGCCGGTGAAGATCAACATGGTGGTACAGCGTGGACTGAACGAGCACAGTGTAGTACCGATGGCGCGCTACTTCCACAACAGCGGGCATATCCTGCGCTTCATCGAATATATGGATGTCGGACACACCAATGGCTGGCGCATGGATGATGTGGTGCCGGCTACGGAGATCGTTCAGATGATCAATGCCGAAATGCCCATTGAGCCGGCCGATCCGAACTACCGGGGCGAAGTCGCCCAGCGTTGGCGTTACATGGATGGCGGGGGGGAGGTCGGTGTGATCGCTTCGGTGACACAGCCGTTTTGTCAGGACTGTACCCGCCTGCGTCTTTCAGCTAACGGCGAAGTTTATACATGTCTGTTCGCCACACAAGGCCATGATGTACGCGCATTGCTGCGCTCAGATGCTTCAGACGACGATCTGCGTGCCACGATTACCTCACTCTGGTCACGTCGAACCGACCGTTACTCTGAACTCCGAAGCGAACAAACGATCGACCTGCCCAAGATAGAAATGTCCTATATCGGCGGCTAATCGTTCCGCGCCTGACGGAACATTCTCCATGTCAATCTCTTCCAACGGTTACGAAGCTGTTATGTTCGATCTCGACGGTACGTTGCGCCATCTTCCGCGTTCACCTGTGGACTTGTTCTTTGAATTCAGTGCAGACCTCGGTCTTACTTTTGAGGCCGAAGCGCCGCTCCGCTTGCAGCGCTGGCAACACAATTACTGGGCCGATAAAGAACGAGTAGATGCTGATCGCGCTCTAGGTGAAGAAAAATTCTGGATAGAGATGCTGCGCAAAGAATTGCGCTTCCTGGGTGTAAAAGAAAGTGTGGACAGTTATGCCAGTGAGATCAATGAGCGTTTCCTCGATGTGTTTAAGAACAAGAAGGGGATTTTGCCTGCGGATGGTGCCCGCACGCTCCGCAAGCTAAGGGAACTTGGCTATACCATCGGCCTTGTCTCCAATCGACCTAAACCTCTCCACGAGCAAGTCACTGAACTGGAATTGGATGGAGTATTCCATTTCACACTTTCGGCTGGAGAAGCGAATAGCTGGAAACCCGACGGTGAGATATTCCATCGGGCTCTTGAAATGGCGGGCACACAGGCACATGCCGCCGTCTATGTTGGCGACAACTATTACGCCGATGTTGTTGGTTCGCGAGACACTGGCTTAACGCCCTTGCTTTTCGATCCGGAGAATGTGTTCCCGGCAGCCGATTGCGATCGCATAGCGCGTATCGGCGAAGTGCTCACCTGGCTGGAGCGTGCCGAATAGAAGGATTATTCGCGTTACGGTTGGCGGGTTGAACGACTAGGCGGAAAAGTTTACCCACGATTGGGCGGAGCTGATTGCACTTTGCCGGGCTGTGAAAGAGCGGGGGTGATGTTGCCAGAGATGTGTTATTGCTGTGTTTGTGTGTAACAATTGAATGCTCGCCGCCGCGTACGACGTACTTCTGAGCATCCAGATAGGCAAGCAGTTGAACGTTTCGATTTACCCAATGTGCTTTTCTTCAACCCCACCAATCCAATAACTTGCCGAATTGATCACCTTGTTCACTGCCCGCATAGGCAAACACCAGATCAATGATCGCTTGTCTGTCGATTGGCTCGTCAGGGTTTTGGATGTCAACTTCAACGGACGGCATTACTTCATGAAGTAATTTTCTGGCGGCAAGTTCATCACAGTTGAGGGCCGCAGCCATGCCGCCGACATTTGGGATTCCACTTATGCGTTTCATATTATCGCTTGCATCTCGTTAATATCATTAACCGCCTGTGGCTGCCAGCTGGCGGCGTTTATTCTTTCAGCGCAGTTCCCGCCCCGCGAATGGAAATCCGAATCGCGAGGCGTTTTCGTTATTCGCGATTTCACAATCCAGCTCGCGGTAGACTATGTGGTAAAAGCGATTTGTAAATTGAAGGCCGCTGGAGTGGATAAATAGATGAGGGGTTGAGGCTCAACTCCCCAACCTGCTTACTCCATGATTTTACAATGAAGAACGCCAAGTCGCCAAGTTTTCGGGAGCGATGGCCTCTACCGAGATACAGCACGGCTTTCGAATGCCCATCATGCATTATCGATGATGTGTGTGTTGCCAGCGACACGAACACTCGCGCCCGGAGTGGGACTAAAATTTACAATCAAGCGCGAGGGTTGACCCATGTCATTGCCTTGCAAGATCTCTACTTCCTCCGAGTCAGTCCAGCCAATGTCACGCAGATATCCACCCAGGGCAGCCGCCGCTGCACCAGTGGCCGGGTCCTCATAAACACCACCGACAGCGAACGGGTTGCGCGCGTGGAAGCGCGTGGGTGTTTCACACCAGAGCAAGCTGATGGTGGTTAAGTCGGCTTTTGCCATGAGAGCTTTGACAGTGTCAAATGGATACTGCATAGCTGCCAGTGTTTCCCGCTCTTTGAGACAGATGAGCAGGTGAGTAGCACCGGCTGACGCAATTCGCACTGGAAAAAGCACGTCAAGGTTTGTACTCGTTAATTGAAATGCTTTAAGAACCGGATTAACAACCGAGTCAGGTGCAGCGCGAGACCATGTCTCCGGGGATTGCAAGGCTGCAGACCATGAGCCATCTTCTGATTGTATAGCTTCGACCGTAACACTACCGGCGTTAAGGGTCAATGAATAGGTGCCTTCCCCGTAGCGTGCACCCAGTGCGGCACCACTTGCTATGGTAGCGTGACCACAGAAGGGGACTTCCTGGGCTGGAGCGAAGTAACGTACGCGCCAGCCATTGTCGACTGGCACAAGAAAGGCAGTTTCGGAATAGCCAACTTCTTTTGCTATCCGGAGCATCTCTGCTTCAGCAGGCATCTCAGCACAAAAGGCAACGCCGGCCGGATTTCCACCGCTGCGATTAATTGAAAACGCAGCAATCCTTTGTAGCTCCATCTGATCGCTCATCTTAGGTTACATATGGATATAGTCACCGACTAATCCGTGGGCGGTTTCCATCAAGACTTCCGAGAGTGAGGGATGCGCGTGAACATTGCGGGCGATCTCTTCGCCGGTCAGTTCCATGCTTTGCGCCAGCGTAAGTTCGGGCAGCAGTTCTGTGACGCCCGGGCCGATCATATGTGCGCCAAGCAACTCGCCATATTTCGCATCGCTGACCATTTTTACCCAGCCTGCATAATCACCTAAACCGAGCGCTTTGCCATTGGCCTGGAAGTTAAACTTCGCCACCTTGACTTCGAAGCCTTGCTCAGTGGCCTGCGCCTCTGTGAGACCAAAGGACGCGATCTCCGGATGGCAATACGTGGCGCGCGGCATCATCTTGTAGTTGAGCTCAATTGTTGGATGTCCGGCAATGGTCTCTGCACAGACGATGCCCTGCGCGGAACCCACATGCGCCAGCATGAGTTCGCCGGTTACATCGCCAATGGCATAGACCCCGGCGACGTTCGTGCGCATACCGACGTCCACTTTCACCGCGCCGCCCGCATTCATTTCCACACCGAGCGCTTCCAATCCGAGATCGTTGCTGTTGGGGGCGAAGCCGATCGCTACTAACACCTGATCGGCAACAAGCGTTTGTTCGCCCGCTGCCCCGGAAACGGTCACCGAGACTTGTTCGTCGTTCGCAGCGATGTTCTCGACGCGTGTGTCGTTCATTAAAGTGATGCCGTACTTTTTTAAACTTTTCGCAAGTTCTTTGCTGACTTCTTCATCTTCCAGTGGGACCACGCGAGGAAGCATTTCGACGACGGTCACGTCCGTTCCGTATGAATTCCATACAGTGGCGAACTCCACACCAATCGCACCGCTACCGACGATGATTGCACTCGCCGGGCGTGACTCCTGCAGGATCGCTTCCCAGTAAGTCATCACGCGTTTGCCGTCCAAATTGAATGCAGCTGGTGCGATGGCGTGCGCACCGCTGGCGATGACAATGTTCTTGGCATTGAGAGAAATTACGCCCTCCTCACCGCTTACTTCCACTGTGTTGTGCGTGGTCAAGCGTGCCTGACCCATGTGGACATCGATCTTATTCTTCTTCATCAAAAAGCCGACGCCTTTGGTGAGTCGGTTCGATACCTGGCGAGAACGTTTGACGGCGACGGAGTAGTCGAGTTGCAAATTTTCAAAGGTGAAGCCGAATTCTTTGCCGCGTTCGCGCAGTGTGTGTGCAACTTCGGCGTTTTTGAGAAGCGACTTGCTCGGGATGCAGCCAATATTCAGGCAAACACCGCCCAGCCATTCTTTATCCACGATGGCGACTTTCTGCCCGAGTTGACTAGCCCGGATCGCGCACACGTAACCGGCGGGTCCAGCTCCGATGACAACGACGTCATAATCCATTTTGTTTGTTTGCTCCATTAATTATGAGTGCCCAACTGACAAGGGTGACAGGCGACAAATCTTTCTGATTCTTGCTCGTCCCAATAATCCAATGTTCAGAATGATTAATCTTTCCCGCGATTGTTCGACAAACCATGGCGCCAGAGACAAAGAGCAGGCTTGGACGACTCGCTCTTTAGGCAATTCTCACTCTGTCTGGCATTCTCCCTATTTGGGTTGAGCCACCACGCGCAAGTAGGGCTTAACAGTTTCCCACCCCTCCGGGAACATTTCCTCGGCCTCTTCATTGGACACGGACGGCACAATAATCACATCATCGCCCGCTTGCCAGTTGGCCGGTGTCGCCACTTTGTGCTTGACCGTTAACTGCATGGAATCCAGCACACGCAGAATCTCGTCAAAGTTGCGTCCCGTCGTCATGGGGTAGGTCAGCATCAGCTTGATTTTTTTATCTGGCCCGATGATGAAAACAGAGCGTACCGTCGCGTTTGTCCCTGCCGTCCGCCCCTCTGAGGTGCCGGCTTCATCGGCAGGAAGCATATCGTAAAGCTTGGCCACAGCCAGATCTGTGTCGCCAATCATTGGATAGTTGACGGCATGACCTTGGGTTTCTTCAATGTCTTTGGCCCAGCTGATGTGATTTTCCACGGGATCGATACTTATGCCGATAACTTTACAGTTGCGCTTTTCGAATTCAGGCACCAGGCCCGCCATCGTACCCAATTCAGTTGTGCATACGGGAGTGAAATCTTTGGGGTGCGAAAACAAGATTGCCCAACTGTCGCCAACCCACTCGTGAAAGCTTATCGTGCCTTGGGTGGTGACGGCCGTAAAGTCGGGCGCTTGATCATTTATTTTTGGCATGGTGATTCTCCTTGATTGCGTAGCTGCGCTTCGTAAGCAGTCGCACCAACGCACACTGATCATCCTATATGGGCTGGTAGTATCTCTCAGTCTTAAAGCTCATCATCCCTCCGTCTATGGCGCGATCTTGGCCACAACGAAAAAAGAAAACCGCACCATGCTATTGATATACAGAAGCAGCGGGTACGGTCTTTTACTTCTTCTCCCTGAGCGGTGCCGTTCTAAAACGAATTGGAGTATAGCATAGAGGCTTCGCACGGCAGAAACAAGTGCAAGTGTGGCAGCACGCGATCGAAATATTCCGCCCAGTGCATGTCCAGCCGCTGTAGGCACCCCTGCCGGGGTGTGAAGATCGACCTAAATTTCAACTGTCGGTGCAAGCAACGACCAGAAAGAAGCCGGATTATGGATTAGTTATGTTGGCCTGAGTAATTATTCGCATGAGTGATAACATGGTGTGCATGAGTCTGATGAAACGGATCGATAAAGCCCGCAAGGCGTACGCTAAGGGCGACAAGGATTCGAGCGCCGCGGCGCACGCCCCGGAGCAAATTCTTGCTGCGCGCGAGGAGCATGGCGGCACCGGCTCCGAATATCTGGGTGAACTGGTCTATGGAGGGCTGGACGGGATCATTACAACCTTCGCAGTAGTGAGCGGAGTGGCGGGCGCCAATCTCGAGACCAGCATCATCCTAATATTGGGGCTTGCGAATTTGATCGCCGATGGCTTTTCAATGGCGACCGGCGCGTATTTGTCTGCCAAGAGCGAAAATGAATTCTACGAACATGAGCGCTCGCGCGAGTTGTGGGAGGCCGAGCATTTTCCCGAGGGCGAGCGCGCGGAGTTGCTCGAGGTTTACAAAGAACAAGGATATCCCGATGTCGACGCGCAACAGTTGGTGGAAATCGTGAGTCGGGATACGCAGCGCTGGGTTGACGCGATGATGGTTTCAGAACTGGGTCTGATAAAAGCCGATCGAAATCCGCTCTGGAACGGGTTGGCGACTCTGATTGCATTCATCGTCGCAGGCTCAGTGCCGCTTCTCGTGTACTTCGTTGGCCTGCAGATTCCAATCTCGAAGAGTATTTCGTTCCCCATTTCGATCGGCCTGACGGCGCTGGCATTGTTCGGGTTGGGCGCTGCGAAGGTTGCCATCACACGCCAGAACCCTTGGCGTGGCGGGCTCGAAATGCTGTTGGTCGGTGGACTGGCGGCAGGAGTTGCTTTCGTGATCGGCTTGCTTCTACGCGGTCTGGCCTAACGGGAGTCGCAGCAGGAGCGTGGTGCCCGCGTCGGGCGCCGATTCAATCTTAAATTCTCCCTGGAGCTTTTCAGCGCGTGAGCGCATGTTCTGCAAACCGTGCCCAAGCGCTTGGCTTTGGGCAGCGCGAGTAAATCCACGTCCATTGTCCGTAATGCGCAATTCGACGGCCTCGCCCGCGCGGGCAAGTTCCATCGTGACATGACTGGCACGAGCGTGACGGGCGATGTTTGCAAGCCCTTCCTGCGTCGTGAAAAATATCGCCCGCGCCAGTTCCCCGGGAATGCTTCTCATCAACTTTTCGGAAGCGGAGAATTCCACCGGCACTGTGCCGTTGGCCTGAAATTCGCGCACCAAACGCGCCAATCCAGCAGCCAGGTCCCCGTCGAAATGGCGCGGGCGCAAATCCATAATGAAGTTGCGAATATCGTGGTTCGACTCGTTCAGACCGTCGATGGCCTGTCCCAACATTCCGCTGGCCTCGGCTACATCCGTGGCCAGCATGGCTTGCACCGATTCGAGCGTGAGCCCCACGGCGAAGATCGTCTGAATGACACCGTCGTGCAGGTCCATGCCAAGGCGCAAACGTTCTTCGGCGATCGCCAGTTCGCGCACACGTTGGTACAGCCGCGCATTTTGAATCGCCACGGCGGCGTGTGCCGCCAGCATCTCGATTAGCTCTTGATCAACCTCGGTAAATTCGTCCGCCCCGATTTTTTCAGTGAGATAAAGGCTGCCCAGGATCCCATCGCCCGACCGAATGGAGACTCCGAGGAAGCTCTGCATGGGCGGGTGATTGGCAGGGAAGCCGACTGAACGCGCATCATCCTGCATGCGCGGAATACGGATCGAGACGCCATCTGCGAGCAGTGCGCCGAGCAAGCCCTTGCCCTGCGGTCGCTGCGGGATCGAGATTTCTTCTTCCGCTGAAATCCCATCCGTCAGGAACTCGATTAGGACGCCGTGTTCGTTCGGTACGCCGAGCGCCGCGTAGCGGGCGTGCACCAGTTGCCGCGCCGCCTCAACGATTAGTTGCAATGTTTTGTCGAGCGCCCAATTGCCGCTGATCGATAGTGCGGCTTGATTCAGAGCCCGGAGTGCCTGTTCGGAGGGATGTGCGTCCGACCGATCAGGAGTCATTCAACAAATCTCCGATGCGGTGTTTGATGGCGTAGGCGACTGCCTCGGCGCGGTTTGACAGGTTTAGCTTGCTCAGGATCGTGCTCGCATAATTGCGGACGGTGCCCTCGCCGAGGAAAAGCAGGGCAGCGATCTCGCGGTTGGTCTTCCCTTCGGCAGTTTGGGCAAGCACGCGTAATTCCTGATCCGTCAGGTCGCCGAATGCTTTGGCTGTCTGGTCTTGGACAGCCCGGCGTACCTCGGCGAATACGCGCTGTGTGAGCGCCGGGTCGAGCGATGCTTCACCGCGCGCTGCCGCCTCGATCGCCTTGATCAGATCGTTGCTGCCAACCTGCTTCAGGACATAGCCGGCTGCGCCGGCGCGGATCGCCGAGAAAAGCATCTCATCTTCCGCGTACGATGTCAGCATTATCACTTTTGCATCGGGAACCTTGCGGGTGATCTGCTCACACGCTTCGACACCGCTCATGCCAGGCATGCGGATGTCCATAAGCACGATATTGGGCTCAAACTCAATTGCGCGCTCGACGGCTTCCGTGCCCGATTCGGCTTCGGCGATGACCTCATATCCCGGTTGCCTCTCCAGCAAGCTGCGCAGGCCGAGGCGAACGACCTCATGATCGTCCGCCAGAAGAATCCTCAAGTGTGGCATATCGGGAAGTATAGTCGCCCGGCCAGAGTCGCTCAAGTCATTCTGGGACTGGCTCTTCAGAAATTCCATTGGATTGTTCCTCCTCCAATATCATGTCGCGGTTAGCGTAACCGGTCTCGCTTCGATTGTGATGTGACAGATGTCAGCGTATGCAGTGACGTTCGTCACTATGGCATCTATCTTTCGGGGCGTATCCTGAAAACACATTCCGGGCGTACTCCGGCAAACAAAACTGTTTTCAGATTAGCGCGGTGAGAAATCGCAGAATGGAGAATGACATGACGAATGTAAAGACGTACAAAGGCGAGCTGGTGCAGGACCCTCCGCTGGTTCAGAAACTGTTCAACAGCGTGAGCGCCGCTTGGCTCTGGTTGCCGCTGCGCATCTGGCTCGGCTGGCGCTGGATTGACTCCTCGCTCCACAAGATCGACAGCCCGGCTTGGGTTCAGACAGGCGACGCCCTGAAGGGCTTTTGGTCGGGCGTTGTAGTGGTGCCGGCGGAGGGTCGGCCACCAATCGCTTTTGATTGGTATCGGGGTTTTATTCAATACCTGCTCGACGCACAAGCGTACACATGGTTCGCAAAGTTCGTCGCCTATGGCGAGCTGCTAATTGGTATTGCGCTGATCATCGGGGCATTCACAGGGATCGCAGCCTTCTTCGGCGCATTCATGAACTGGAATTTCATGATGGCCGGCTCTGCGAGCACGAACCCGCTGTTACTGGTGATCGCAATCGGGCTCATCCTGGCCTGGAAGGTGGCTGGATATGTGGGAGTAGACTATTTCCTGCTAAGGTGGATTGGAACACCGTGGCGGGGGGCGTAGATGCGAGACGGGGCGGGTGCAGAGCCTGTCGCAGTGGGCTGACCCAACGCGTGGAAAACTGAATACTGGTAAAACGGGGCGACTGTGGCAGGCAGCGCCCCGTTTTGCTGCAGGTGGGCTAGCTTCCTTCGTGGTGCGGAGAGTTTGCAGGGTGGCTTGAGATATCCAGCGTCTACAGACTTTTCAGCGGCACACCGGTGTTTGCGCGTCATCCCGCGGTGGTGTGCTTGTCAGTCTATCTCCATGTTTCCAAAACAGTTTTAACCTTCGCGAGAAAATGATCGGCAATGGCTCCATCGATCAGGCGGTGATCGAATGTGAGAGTTACGTAGGCCATCGGCCGGACAGCGATCGCATCGTCTTCAATCACCACGACGCGTTTCTGGATCGCCCCTACGCCCAGAATTGCGCATTGCGGCTGATTGATGATCGGGGTTGCAAAGAGCGATCCGGAGACACCATGGTTGGTGATCGTAAATGTGCCGCCTTGCACTTCATCGGGTTGTAGATTTTTGTTGCGCGCCCGCTCTGCGAGGTCGTTGACGTTGCGTGTGAGCGCTAGCAGGGATTTCTCTTCGGCCTGCTTTATAACTGGGACAATAAGTCCTTCAGCGCCAAGAGAAACAGCAACGCCAATATTGATACCCTTGTGGATTCGCATGGCGTTTTCTACAAAGGAACTGTTAACTTCAGGATAGGCCTTCAGCGCGGCAACACTAGCGCCAACGAGATATGGTGTGAACGTAAGTTTCGCGCCATCACGCTCGTACTGCGCTTTATGCGCTGCCTGATGTGCAATGATTGCACGCATATCTACTTCGAACACTGTCGTTACATGCGGCGAGGTTTGCTTGCTGTGTACCATGTGCTCTGCAATTGCTCTGCGCATGCTCCCCAAAGGCACGTCCTGTGCGTTTTCTGACGACGCTGCCTTTGAGACCGACTCGCTCTCCGGGAACTGGAGCTCAGGCGACCGGAATAAATCGCCACCGCCCGGTTGCTCCCAGGGAGGCAACTCTCCGACAGGTGCGGTTGCTATTTGTGATTCGATGAAATGAAGAACGTCCCTCTTTGTGATGCGGCCATTTGCTCCCGTCCCGTTGATCTGACTCAAATCTACATTCTGTTCGGTCGCGATCTTCGCCACGACCGGCGAGATGAAACCCAAATCGCGACTGCTTGTTTGGGTTGCAGGGGGTGCAGCTATTGGGGGTTCTGAAGGTTCAACGATAGCCACTGCAGCAGCTTCTCCATTCTCAGGTAAGACCTCGCCCGGTGTACCGATCCACCCCAAGAGCGTACCGGCCTGCACGGTTATGCCTTCTTCCACAAGAATTTTGATTACAGTGCCGGCGGCGACAGCGGTTATTTCTGTATCAACTTTATCAGTTGTGACTTCCAGGACAGGATCAAACTCATTCACCGTGTCGCCTTCAACCACAAGCCATTTGCTGACCGTGCCTTCGACGACGCTCTCGCCAAGCTGGGGCATAATGATTTTCGTGGGCATTTTCAGGTACCTGAATGTGATCTCAAGTCTCAAGTCTCCAATAAAGAGATCGACGACTGGAGATTAGAGATTCAATTCACAGAGGAGAGGGGCGCCACTTTGTGGCGTTGCAAAGTGACGCACAGTCCAGCGAAGTGGCGTGAGCACTTCACGCTGTGTGGACTGCACTGGGTGCGCACTTCACGTTGAGATCAGTATATCATTTCAGAGCCGGCTTAAAACAAAACAGAGAGGTCTGCCTCTCTGTAAAGGTGTATAAAATTTAAGTGAAAAATGTCAGGCTGCTTGCTGTTGTGCTTCTCCTGTCATATAGGTTGTAACATCTTTCGAGGCGTTTTCGTACATGCTGAAGAGATCACAGTCGGGCCCGTGATAACGGCGGAGTGTCTGCAATGAGCAGAGGTCACAGCCACGCATAGCGCGATAGGAATCGGTTTCGCATTCGAGACAGCCATTGAAGCGTACCATCATTAGGCAAAAGCTAAGCTTATCGGGATGCAGTTCAGGCAGTGTCTTCACGCGCCTGACTAAATCGATCCATTCTGGGCCACGCGAATTTTCTACAACGGGAATACTTTCGGGTGGGAACAAGAGTTGATTGTATGCGTACATGGGTTCCGCCTTTGGCCCTGGGATAAAAGGGCATGCGATGAATCTAGCAATCGCTCGAGGCAGAATCAAGTTACTTGCGTACTAAACTGGTTAGAAAGGTTGGGAAAGTGGTATGAAGTTCGTTAGAGTCACTGATTTATGCTGCGAAAAACATAAACACGATTGTGATTCAAACGAACCAACAACTTAAGCGAACATCGATAGATAAGCTCAGATCGATTCTTGATTGTCCAGTAGTTTTCTTAGTGCGCTGGTATGGGCTGGGGATGTACCGCAACAACTGCCGATGATCGTCGCGCCGAGTTCGAGCCAGTCTTTCACATAGCCGGCATACGCATCCGGAGCGACAGCATCGGTGTTTTCCCAGCCATACTGGGTATCAATGTGACCAACATTGCCGTAGCCGCCAAATGGCAGAGAAGTCGAATCGCGCAGCTGCCGGAGGGGCTTGTGTAGATCGGGGGCCGGACCACAGTTCACCAATAGCCCGTCTGGTTGCAATGGTGTCAGAGTTTCCACTGCAGTTGCAATGCTCTCGCCGGAGAGCAAGTTGCCGTCGCGGTCACAGACAATGCTGACCAATGTTGTCAGCCCGGTGGCGCGTGCAGCGTGCGTTGCTGCGACAGCCTCGCGAATTGTGTTCATTGTTTCCACCAGCAAGAAATCTGCACCGGCTTCTGCGAGATGCCGGGCGATTTCGTCATGTTCGCTTGCGAGTTCTCCATCTGGCGGGACCAATTCTGGCGAGTAGCAATCTTCCAGCGGAGCGATTGAGCCGGCAACAAACACCCGGCGACTATTCCCGGTATCTGCTGCCGCGCGTGCGATCTGTGTGGCCTGGCGGGTCAACGCCTCGGCGCGATCAGCCACCCCTGCTTCTATAAGATTGCGCCGGTGTGTACGAAACGTATTCGTTGTGATTACATCTGCGCCCGCTGCAACATATTCCCGTTGAATTTGCTCCAGCACGTCTGGGGCGTCGAGCATAGCGCGTGCCGACCAGAGCGGCAGGCTTGTGTCAATGCCACGGCGGTTGAGTTCTGTTCCGGTGGCACCATCGAAGAGGAGCGGTTGCCCGGAGCGTAGTCGAGTGAGGAAGGAAGTCATCGTTTGCCAGTTACCATTATTCAGTTATTAGTGACTAGTTCTAACACTGAATACTGACCACTGGACACTGCATACTGGTTAGTTACTGTTCACCGCGGTCCTGTACTCTCACCCAGGTGCCCACTTCGGCCCAGTCGAAAAGCCATTTGGAGTCGCGCGGCGCGAGGTTCACACAGCCATGCGACTTGCGGAAACCGAAGCCGTTGTGCCAGTACGCGCCGTGTAAGGCAATGCCGCCATCGAAATACATGGTCCAAGGCACGTCTTCAAGATAGTAGTAATCGCTGCGGTCCGCGGCGAAGGCGCCACTCATGCGGTCTTCGAGCAGTTTGACATATACCTGGAACAACCCCGGGTTCGTAGGCCAGTCTCCCAGGCCGCTGGATACAAGCGAGGCGTAAACCATGCGCTCACCTTCGTACGCCGCCATGGTTTGCTCGTATAAGTCAATTTCGATCCAGCGCCCGGGTACACCTTCCGGGGGAGCCTTCACTTCTACAATGGATAGATTACGCTGCTCAACCCATTTGTTATGGCCGACTAGGTACCAGTTCCATTCGCCAACCTTCTCAGTGGCGTAGACGTGAACGACGTCATAGCGAAAAAGGCGATCGGCATCCGAGTTGATTGGTCCGCCCGGCGAGAGACGCGCATCGTAATTGCGCACGAGCCAGGCAAACGGACGGATGGGCTGATCAAGCACTTCCACGCCCTGAAAGCCGGATGCCTCTACCAGTTCGACGTCGCTACGCCGGATGTACTCGCCCTCGTTAACTTTGAACCATTCCTCATCTTCGTAGACGATCAGATCGCCGAGACTGACAAACAGGAAACCGACTCCCTGTCCGATACCGATCAGGCGCAGAGGTTCCTGGCCCGCCTCGGAAGGATGGCTGTACACGGGAGCATCCGTCGCAACGCGCGCGTAGGTGCGTTTTACAGGTAGCCCAACGGGAGCAGGCTGCTCAACCGGAATCGTGGGCAAATCAACAGGCAGTTCGTAGGAGCGGATACGGGCGGCATATCCGCCGGGGCCGAGCCACGAGCACATGCCGGGGCGCGCGAGTTGCTCGGCAGCCGGGCAAAGGAAGTCAGGTTCGACAATTACCGGCGTTTGCTCGCTCGCTTCATCCGCCAGCGCAACGCCTGTAACAGTAAATGTGAGTACCAGTATGGATAAAGTAATAAAAGTGAAGCGCATCGTTCGCACTAAAACCTCAGCCCCAGCCGCTTTTTATAAAGATTATACGCCGGGATCAGTTTGCATTGCCAAAACGGTTGCGTAAATAATTTAATGCCACGCGGTCGATTTTATCCGGCTCTTTGTCGAGAGACCAGCGCTCTTCCAGGTTCTCGTTGCCCACAAGTGCCCGAAACGCTTCTTTCGTCGCGGTGTCCCATTCGCCGTCCTGATCTCCGGAATAATACCCCTGCGCCGCGAGCATTGTCTGTAATTCACGCGCCAATCCAGAGTCAATAGGTAGTAAATCATCCGGGTTGACATCGCCGAATAGAAGATGGTGGGTGGCTACCAGTTGGAGTAGTTTTGCAACCGGCTCGGGGTCGTCATCGACACGCAGATCGAGGTAGCGATCCGTATCGCCACCGTAGCTGCCATCGGGGCGCACCACGACCACTGCGGCCGATTGCTTGCCTCGGCGGTCGCCGCCGGTCAGATCGCCTGCTTGTAATGCGGCGGTAAGTCGATCGGCGAGCTCACCAGTTGTGGATTTGAAGGTCTCTGCCATGGCAGCCAGCGTTTCTTCTCCAGTGAGGATATTTCCCTGGCAGGTGAAGCCTTTGCCGAGCAGATGTCCAGCCCAATTGAAGCATTCCTTGCCAGTGTGGGCGGCAACGCCTCCATTCGCATCCACGATCCCCACCTGGCGCTGTTCGCGATCCGAATCTGCAGCCAGCAGTTCCGCCAGGCTTTCCTGCGCCGATTTTCCGGCGGCCATCATGTCCAGTCCGTCGGGTCCGTATCCCATCTTGGCGAAAGCCTGTGTTGCCACAGCACCGACACCTGCGCGTGCCCAGCACACAACTGCTCCGGCTGCCAGGAACTTGCTCGCGACTGCGATCCCCCAAGCTCGCTCATCCAGATCACAGGCAGCGATGGAGAATGTGTTCAGTTGCATCAGGGCACCTCCGAAAGAGCGAGAAAAGAGTGGGGCAACTATACACCCGTCCACGTATCAGGCGAGTTGAACGTTGTGTGCTGATTGACAGTTGGGAGAGCGAATGCTATCATTTCGGCCCTTAGGAGGAAACGGGTCAATCTACGGCAACGAACGGAACAGTCCATGCGCGCTCGGCGCTGGGCTTTTTGTTTGCGAGCTTCTTTGCGAGTAGAGTGCGATCCGCTCCTTGATCTTTTGCCAATTGAAGGAGGCAGTTTTCAATGTCCGAGCGTCAACGGGGAACCGTGAAATGGTTCAGCGCACCCAAGGGCTACGGCTTTATTGGGCAGGAGAACGACGAAGAAGACGTCTTTGTGCACTTCTCCGTGATTGAGATGGATGGCTATCGCAAGTTGCGCAAGGGCCAAGTTGTTGAGTTCGCCATCGAGCAGGGCGCGAAAGGCTTGCAAGCCATTAACGTTGTGCCCAAGGATGAGTTTGTGGAGATAGTCGAGACTGAAGAGAGAGAAGTATTAGAAGAGATAGAAGTGTTAGAAGACTAAAACAATTCGAAAATAACACAGAAGCCCCCATTCGGGGGCTTTTAATTTTAATGTCATTAGTAACGATAGTCTCAGCTACTTCTTTCCTTTCGCTCAGAGCACTACATTGGCGGGATCGTTGCCCGCGTCCTGCATGGCCTTGCGCACGTTGACACGGCTCAGCAGCGCCATCCCAACGATGAAGAAAATCACCAGAGTGACAATGGCGATGCGTTGGGAGCCGGTGAGCTGCACCGCGAAAGCAAATGCCAGTGGCCCGATCCAGGAAGTGCCGCGTTCGCTGATCTCGTAGAAGCCGAAGTATTCCGCTTCCTGCGCCGTCGGAATCATCTGTGAGAAAAGCGAACGGCTTAATGCTTGTGAACCTCCCAGTACGAGAGCGATGACAAAACCAAGAATGAACAATTGCGTGTCATTGAACAAAAATAACCAAGCATAGATCACTACAGCAGACCAGAGCATGAGGCTGATAATCACAGCCCGTTTCGCGCCCATACGTCCCGCCAGCCAGCCAAACAGGTAGGTGCCGCCAAAGGCCACAAATTGAATCATGAGCACAAGGACCAGGAGTGTGCTTGACTCGGTTTTTAATTCGTCCGCAGCGAAGGCTGTCGAAACAGCTATCACAGTCTGGATGCCGTCGTTGTAGATCAGGTAGGCTATCAGGTAGCGCAGCGTCTCGGGGTATTTCGAGCGCATCTCGCGCAGTGTTTTCATTATGCGTTGCATGCCAAAACGAAACAGACTGATGCCCTCTGGAAGTTTGTTGAACGGTACGCGCTGGCGCAGTCGTTTCTGGGGAAAAGCCAGGTGAAGACCAACCACCATACACCGGCACTGGCAAGGCTGATACGCACTGCCAAGCCTGTGTCTTCCATCACGGTCAGTAAGGCCAGATTAAATACCAGTAAAATGCCCCCGCCCAGATAGCCCCAGGCAAAACCCTTGGAACTTACTTTGTCTCGCTGATCCGGGGAAGCGATGTCAGGCAGAAATGAATTATAGGAAACGATTGCGGCGCCAAAACAAAGATTGCCGATGATAAAGAGCAAGCTGCCGGCAATAACCGCCCCGTTCGCTCCGAAGGTACCCATGTCGCCTCGAACAAAGAAGAGGAGGATGGTCGCGAACGCGCCTGCATAAGCAAAGGTAAGCATGAGTCGCTTCTTATGTGGGGTGAAGTCCGCAGCTGTGCCCAGCAAAGGAAGAAAGAGTACCTGTAGGAACACGGAAAGCGAGACCGTGAAGGGAAAGATCGCGGCGGCTTCGATGGCCGTACCGAATATTCGAAGGGGCGTTGCGCTGGACTCGGCGAGTGCAAGTATGTACGGTCCAAGGAGCGCCGTCACAACCGTCGTGCTGAACGCCGAGTTGGCCCAGTCGTACATGACCCAACCGTTGATCTCGCGCTTGTCGTTGATGGTGATAGCTTCCGAGGCGGCTATGAGTTCTCTCCGGGGATTTGAATGAAATTAGGAAGGGTTTGAGATTTTACTATCGAACGACCGGGAATGCACTTCGCTGTTCAAAGGTTGACGCAGGCAATGTACAATAGGCGCGCCGTACATGCTGAATAAATCAGGAGGTCCATATGGGCGCCAGCCTTATCCGTGTGAATGTCGATCCTCTCGCCGGCGAGGATGAAGACGTCCGCAAGACATTGCTTACACGTCTGAACGCACTCGACGACGAAACGCGCGAGACGATCCATCCAGTCTTGCTGCGTTGGAATCGGGCGCGCTTCGATATCGAGTTAATTTGCGTTGCTGATGATTTATCCGCTTTGGACGATTTCTTGATGGATGTTGTGCGCTCTGTGGAAGGTGTAAATAACACAAACTGTCACATCATGTCGAGCGGATTTGTCTTTCCGGGGGGTATGGCGCGTGCCCGCATGGCGCGCGCTGCCGGGCAGGCATTCATCGGCGCGACAGTAGATTTGGATGTGCAGCCCGGAACGGACCGGCAGGTGTTCGAGCAGTTATATGACTTGACTGAAGCCGACGACCTGCGGAAATTCTATGTGTTCAAGGATTTTGCGTCGGCACATTCGGATATGAGCTTGAGTCTGATCGGCCCGGATCAGGCAACAGTTGATGAATATGTGCAACGCTTTGTGCGCTCAGTGGATGGCGTTGTCGATACGCAGACAGTGTATACCCATGGCTGGGCAATGTTAGCTACAGACGAGGAATTGGAAGGGCTGCTCGCACCCTTTACGCCTTAATTGTGGGGGTGCACAGGTTCCTATTCTGCGCTGATCTCCATTCCCCAAGTACTCATACTTTTCACCAACGCGTGCGCCGTTAAATCTAGCTGCAACGGCGTCACCGACACCCAGCCTTCCGAGAGTTCGCCAAAGTCTGTACCGTCTTCCACAACACCAGAAGGCGGTTCGCCGCCGATCCAATAATAGGGCCTGCCGCGCGGGTCATCGCGTGTCACCAGTTCGTCTTCGTAAACACGTAACCCCTGTCGCGTGATTCTGATCCCCTTCATCTGCTCGACAGACAGAGTGGGCACATTCACGTTCAACAGCGTATTGTCTGGCAGGCCGCGTTCGCCAACTTCACGGGCAACGGTAAGGCCGACCTGCGCAGCCGGGCCATACCCGATTTCATCAACATACTCCGTTGAAACCGCAATGCCCGGCATGTGCCAGATAGCTGCTTCCATTGCGGCAGTCACCGTCCCGGAATAGGTCACATCGTGTCCCAGATTGCAGTGTGGATTAATCCCGGAGACAACCAGGTCAATGGGTTTCTTCACGATCCCAAGCACAGCCAGTGCGACACAATCGGACGGTGCGCCATCAGTTGCCAACGCCGGTGAACCATCTGCCAACTCGACCTCATCTACGCGCAACGAGCGGTGCAGCGTCTTCACATGGCCGCTCGCAGACCAGTTGCGGTCTGGGGCGAAGGCCGTTATCTCGCCGAGTTCACGTAATGCCCTTACCAGTGCAAGTAAGCCGGGCGCATGGACGCCATCGTCGTTCGTCACAAGGATATGCATAGGATGTACTCTTGATATTGGAGTGGCGAGACTTATACGAGATGGATGCAATCAGATTGATTGCTTGTTCCCCCACAATAAAGTGTAGCTTGAGAAGCCGGGGACAGGACCTTGCTCGAGGTCCTTTTCAAGGTTGGCAAGGCCATCCTTGAATGCCTGCTCGGGGATCAAGTGCAATGAGGAATAAGCGCGATCACGATAGCTTTGCGCATCATCGATTTCAAACGTCATCTCCACCTGTGTTTCTTGGATTATGTTGAAACCTGCATGTCTCATCATTGTGCGCAAGGATGAGATAGTAGGATAACGCTGCAGCTCGGTAGGAATGATTTCCGGGAAGTAGGTCGCCAGTGGTCGGCGCTGCCGGATGTTCCATTGCGAGTCTGTGACTGTGCAGAGCAAACCGCCGGGTTTGAGCGCGCGCTGCGCCGCGGTATAGAACGCCTGCGGGGTGCGCATATGATGCATGACATCCACGGAGTAAATGAAGTCGAAATAATTATCTTGCAAAGCGACTTGTTCGGCTGCGCCGTTGAATAATTGCAAAGGTAGATCACGGGCAGCATCTGCGCGGAGCATCTCGCGTGAACGATCGAGGCCAAACGCGTGACAATTTGTCGCGTTGTAAAGTGCCGCGATGTAATTGCCCGTGCCGCAACCTACCTCTAGTACGAGGGAATCTGAAACCGGTTTGCTGTGCTGAATGAACTGGCGCAGCACGCCAGGATGTGCGTTGCGATGCCGGGCATACTCATTGACAATCGGGGCGTAGTTTATCCTCGTGGACATGGGCGCCAAGGTATCACGTTCCTGTTCGGGTTGCATTGCTCGAGTGTTATTGGATGGCGTAAGTAACCTGAATTTGAATAGAGTAGTTGAGCTGCCCCGGTACGACACTTGGCCCGGCGCTGGCCGCAATTTCTGCTCCGCCTCCGCCGAATAATGGAATCGATGAGCCGATCACTTCGCTGATGATGAGCACATCGCCCAGTTCTACGCCACCCAATTCGGCCAGAATTGTAGCCCGTTCACGCGCATTCACCATGGCGGCTGCGCGCGCTTCTGCTTCGACCGTTTCCGGATCAGATAGACTGAAGAATTCACCGTAAATGCTGTTGGCTCCGGCATCAGTCGCGGCTTCCAATACGGCACTCACGCGATCTACATCTCGAATGAGCACGTTCAATTGATTTTTAATGTGGTAGCCGGCAATGTCCGCCGGGCCGAACTCGTCGTAGTTCTGCTCAGCCCAGATGCTGAAGTTGCTTGTTTGCAGATCTTCTTCAGCCACCCCCGCATCGCTCAGGGCGGCCAGAACGGACTTCACCACAGCTTCGTTGTCGTCGGTTGCTGCGGCCACGGTTTTATCAAAGGTCTCCACCGCCACCTGCACTTCTGCCTGATCGGGTCGGCCCTGGACTTCGCCGAAACCGAGTACCGTGATGCTACGGCTATTCTCGCCGGCACTGCCGGGGACAACCGGACTACAGGCTGCGCTCACTACTGCAGCGAATATAATGACTGCGACGTATCGGGTTTTCGTATGCATCTTGTTTGTGCTCCTAGAAAATTATAGATTGGGATTGTCCCATACTGCCTAAACGAGAACTGGACCCCGAAAGTTCCCGCGCATCCCTTTGAATTACTGTCTGGAATTTCAGGGGCCCTAGCCCAACTGCCTTGTCATTTCCCGATCAATCCCCCGGCGCGGACTGCGTTTGCTCAGGGGCACTCCGCGGGCACATGAGAGCGAAGCCACGTTGAATTGGGTAAGCATGGGTCAGAGATTGGAGATGGCCTGCGCGATTTGGCGGTCTACTTTTCCCATTGGAAAAGCAGCGAGGTCTGCAGCTCTTGCCCAGTGGGAATTTGGCAGCGTATCCGAGGGGGGCTTCGTCGAGGAGAGTGCACATTCATGTGCGTGGACGGTTACTTTAAAGTGGGTATAAGCATGCTGAACTGTTTGAATGCGCGCGCCAACCTTTATTCGGATACCAAAATTTCGTGCAATTTCATTTTGCAAAAACGAAGCCGCGTTTTTAGAGCCTTTAATACGATCGCCGGGAAAGCGCCACATCCCGCCCAGCAACCCGTCCGGCGGACGCTGTATCAATAATACGCGACCATTCCAACGTAGGACGGCAACGATCTCAATGTAGCTCGGTAGCACTGCCTTCTCACCTCGAACAGGTCGTTCTAATTGCACCCCGAGCTTCTGGGCGTGGCAAATTCCTTTGAGTGGGCATAGGTTGCAGCGCGGCACGTTAGGGATACAGACACGCGCGCCGAGTTCCATCAGAGCCTGATTAAAATCCCCCGCCGACTTTGCGGGGACGAGTTGCGCGGCAATATCCCAGAGAAATTTCTCGGTGACGGGGCTGCGGATATCGAGCTCCAAATTGAAAACCCGCGCAAACACACGCTTTATATTGCCATCCACCACCGGGGCACGCTCCCCAAATGCAATCGAGGCGATGGCCCCGGCTGTGTAACGACCAATGCCCGGTAGTTGCCGCAAATCTTCCGCCGTATTCGGCAGTCTCCCGCCATGTTCTGCACAGACGATCTGAGCCGCACGGTGCAGATTACGCGCCCGCGAGTAGTAACCTAGCCCTTCCCACAACTGCAGCACTCGTTGTTGTGAGGCGGCGGCCAATTCCGCCAGCGTTGGAAAGGCATCGAGCCAGCGTTCGTAATAGGAGAGTACAGCTTCGACACGAGTCTGCTGCAGCATGATCTCACTCACCCAGATGCGATACGGATCACGGGTACGCCGCCACGGCAGGTCACGCGCATTGTCGGCATACCAGGCTAGAATTCGTTTGGCAATCGCTTTGCGGCGAGACGGATGAACTTGCATATGGCACTAGTTTACCGGTTACTGCGCCAAGAAAGGCCTCGGCTTTAGCTCTGGGGATAAATTGCCCGTGTTCCTTCTCCCTGAGATAAACGAACAGATGTGCTATAATGTGTTTTGTCTAGACGGAAACTAAAACCTGTATAATCTTTGTGCACCCGTAAAGGCATCCGTCTAGACAACGTACGCCTGAGCGGGTGTATTTTTTAATTTGATGCAAACCTACAAATACCGACTCTATCCATCGAGTAACCAGCGCCGCAAATTGCAATGCGTGCTGGATGCCTGTCTGTGGGTCTACAACAAGACGCTTGAAGTCCGCAAGACAGCTTGGGAAGAACGACAAGAGTCGCTCTCGTTGTACGATACACAAAGGATGATCCCCGAATGGAAGGCGGAACACGACTGGCTTGCGGTACAGGCACACTCTCAGGTATTGCAGAATGCATGCGTTCGGGTTGATCTCGCCTTTAGCGCATTCTTTCGTAGAGTCAAAGCAGGCGCGGCTGGAGCGGTGGAAAAAGTGGGCTATCCGCGTTTTCGTGGCTTTCATCGATATGACAGTTTCACGTTCCCGCAATCGGGTTTTTGGCTGCCGGACACCGGCACAGGGCATCCGGCATTGGGTAATGGGCGTGTGAGATTGTCCAAGATTGGCGATGTCAAGATCAAACTGCATCGGCCAATCTGCGGCGAAATCAAAACCCTTACTGTTCGCCGCGACGGCCTGGGCAATTGGTGGGCGACTTTCGCTTGTGAGTATGAACCAGAGCATTTGCCCCAATCGAACTTGATGGTAGGTGTTGATGTTGGCCTTCGCCATTTCCTGACAACCGACCAGGGACGACACGTCGATAATCCGCGCTACTTCCGTAAAGAAGAACAGGCACTCGCCAAGGCGCAACGGCGTTTGAGCCAGTACAAAATCGGCAGTCCTGAATGGCACAAGCAGAAACGAGTCGTCCAGCATATCCACAAACGGATTGCCAACAAGCGCCACAACTTCATTCATCAATTCAGCAGGGCATTCGTCAATAAATATCAGATCATCGCGCTTGTAAAATTGGACATTCAATATATGCAGGCTGGCAATTGGTTCGGGTTGAACAAGAGCATTGGGGATGCCGCTTGGGGGATGTTTGCACACGCAACGAGCTACAAAGCAGAATATGCTGGCAGGTCGTTCGTGCAGGTCAACCCACACGGTACGACACAACGCTGTTCTGGCTGTGATCGGATTGTCAAAAAGGATTTGTCTGTTCGTATTCATTCGTGTAACCATTGCGGCCTGGTGCTTGATAGAGACGAAAACGCCGCACGTAACATCTTGAGTCGTGGATTGGCGACTTTAGGCCCGCAGCTTCATCGCGGGATTATCCTTGGAAGCCCCCAGCTCTAGCCGTGGGGGAGCAATCACATCGTCTTGTTCTGTGCTATATTCCTCGTCATGTTGAGGCTGGCGAACGCACGCTGTACACACGTGGAAGCTATTGGTCATGGTCGTGTGCGTGTAAATTTCGATTCTGAATTCACGCCGGCACCGGGTCAATTTGCTCTGGCGCGTCTGGCCGCCACGCACGATCCATATCTGCGGCAGACGGTCTTTCCGGCGCAAATATGGCCGGACGGTTTTGCGCTCGAACTGCCTGCCGGCGATCCGGCGCGGTTGCATCTCAACCCGGGAATGGATATTGCATTGCTCGGCCCGGCTGGAAAGCGAGCGCCGCAAATTACCGCAGGCACGAATCTTTTGCTGCTAGCAAACACTCGGCCGGAACGCTTGTTACCCCTGGCTATGCAAGCGATTGGCAGCACGGGCGCAGTAACGCTGCTATTGGGACGTCCTTATCCAGTGGAAGCGCTCCATCCTGAGATCGAAGTACGGGTCGGGCACTTGCCGACTCTCGTGGCTGAATATGTTGATTGGGCCGAGTGCGTGTATGTACATACCGAACCGCAGCAGCCCACTGAAATTGTGAAGGCCATGCGCGCGGCCGGATTTGATGAAGCACAAGTAAGCGTGCTGCTGACTCCATCAATGCCCTGCGGGACGGGCGCCTGTCAGGCCTGTGCTGTGCGGACGCGTCGTGGTTGGAAATTAGCCTGCCGTGAGGGCCCACTGTTTCCCTTAACGAATCTATCTCTCACAGACTGACAGCTTTACACTCGCAAAAGATAAATTACACGTGGAAAGACATCAACCTCACGTCGGCTCCGACCAAATCGAACTTTATCTACGCACCTATTATTCGCTCTTGCGCGCCTCGAGCGAAGTTCAAATTCGCACACTGGAAGAGGCGCATGCAGGTATGCAATCGCTGCTGCACCCTCACGCGCGCGATTCCGTGATTGATGTGTCTGCATTTACCTATTGCCTGCTGCGCTTGCCGGCCTGCATTTTGCAGGCGCGTCTGATCGTGCTCGGACAGGGGCCGGGGGTCTTTCGCCGCGAAGGCTTCGGGGAAGTTGAAGAATGGGAGCGGGTCGCGGCAGTGGCGCGTCGCAGACGCGCCTTCTTCGATGGCGAAGAAACACTGGCCTGTTACATCGCCAGTCGCTCCGATATTGATGATCTTGTCCCACAACTGACAGCTTTCCAGATCGAGTGGAACAAGCTCCATGCACGCTTAGAAGCCGCGCCGGATGAGTCACTGATTGACAGCGCCGATCCCGCAGCAGAAGTGGAACTCGCTGCAGCGTTGCAACTTACGGCCGCTGATTTTTCCCGCCTCAAGTCAGTTTTGGGAGACACTTGGTCGGACAGCCTGCGAATGATAAAGGCCGCCCAATGCCGCATGCGCGTTCAATTGATCAGTAGTTGGTTGACGCGTTATCGGCGCGCGACGCACGCCTGGTTGGCGAACATCATTGCGGATGATTCAAAACTGCTCGACCGGCCGGTATATTTCGTTTCCAGCAATACCCACAGCCTTGTCAATTTGCTTTCCGGCTTTGCCTTGCAGCACCGTGAGGAATTGATTCGGTTTGTGCAGCAACCGGAAAATCCGATGCTTTCGGATGAATGGGCAGATATCCAGTCCCGCAAGTCCGCCTCTGCTGAGGAAAACTTCCTCTATTACGTGCTCAGAAAGTACAAAGAAACTGCAAACGGTCACGGACTGGCAGAAGCACAATGGCAGCACGAAAAGCAAGTCGGTATTGTCCGCATCCCAAGCAGACATAGCTTTGATGTTGATGCACAAGTGATCGATCTGGCACGCTTGAATCCCGAGCTGATGGACCCGCGTCTCGCTGAGCAGGAGCGCAGCTATCTCGCAAAAAGTGAGGCACTGATCCTCAACATCGATTATCCGCTTGGCCGGGCTGCATATAACATCCTGACATAGGTGTCCGAACGGGCCGGGCAGATACGCGGCGTTTATATCATGGGCAAGGCGGCCTCGTTGAATGCCGCCGTCGGGGATGTGCTCATCCCCAAGGTTGTTCATGATGAGCACTCGCGAAATACCTATCTCCTTCCGAACTGCATCACGACAGCCGATGTGTTGCCCTATCTCATCTACGGCACTGTTCTGGACAATCAGAAAGCTGTGAGTGTGCTGGGTACATTCTTACAAACAACGCCTTATATGAATGGCTTCTTCCAGGAAGGCTATACGGCTGTGGAAATGGAGGCCGGTCCGTATCTCTCCGCTGTGTATGAGATGACGCGACCACAGCGCTATCCGGTGGACGAGATTTTGACGTTACACGAATTGCCGTTTGATCTCGGGCTTGTGTATTACGCCTCGGATTCACTACCGGACACTTTATCCGTGATTGATTAGCGGTTGCCTCTCGGCTACACTCTCCGTTCTACCACAGAACAAGGGGAGTATCGCCATGAGTGACAACCGCCGTACATATCGTGCCATAAAGAGCGCCTTGCGGCAACTGTACCCAGGAGAACCGCAGGGCAACTTGGCTCGCCATTTGGATACGCTCGCTGCCATGGTCAGCGGAATTGTCCGCAGCCAGAGTAGCCAGCTACCGGCGATCGCCAGGAAAGTGCCAGACGGCAACAAACCCGAGAGCCGGGTCAAACGGTACGCCCGCTGGGTCAAGAATGAGCATATTAATAACGAAGTCTTCTTTCTACCCTTCGCTGAACCCTTATTGCAGGGTCTGGCGCAGGACCGCCCGCTCGTGTTGGCAATGGACGGCAGCGAAGTGGGCCGCGGTTGCCTGACCCTGATGGTGAGCGTCATCTACAAGCAACGTGCTTTGCCGGTGGCGTGGGTCACCGTCAAAGGGAGCAAGGGACATTTTTCAGAAGCGACACACGTGCAGTTGTTGACAGAAGTACACGCTTTGGTGCCCCCTGCAAGCGATGTCGTCTTCCTGGGGGATGGTGAATTCGATGGCACGAACCTCCAGGCGGCTCTGAATGACT
The DNA here is from genome assembly GCA_965248775.1 of Anaerolineales bacterium. Taxonomy (GTDB): domain Bacteria; phylum Chloroflexota; class Anaerolineae; order Anaerolineales; family JBHHUI01; genus JBHHUI01. The sequence goes on along the minus strand of OZ252150.1, from coordinate 4,061,452 downwards.
ACGAATGGGCCTACGTCTGTCGCACGGCCAAGCATGTCCAGCTATGTGAAGGGGGCGACTGGTTCGCCTTCGCCGACCTGGATGTGCCCCGTGGTGCATACCGCGGCGTGCCGGATGTCGCCTTCACCCAGCAGGAATATGGGCCCGTCCTTGTCATCGCGTGGTGGCAGCGCGACTGCAAAGAGCCCCTCTATCTGGTCACCAACCTGGAGCTGGTTGCCGAAGCCTGTTCCTGGTATAACAAACGCTTTCGTATTGAAACTTTCTTCTCCGACCAGAAAAGCCGGGGCTTCAATTTGCATAAAAGCCATATCGCCGACCTGGCCCGGTTGATGATCGCAGCTTGCCTTGCTTACATCTGGATCATCTACTTGGGCGTCATCGCCAAACGAGATAATTGGGTGCAAGTCATTCACCGCACCGACCGCTGTGATCTGAGCCTATTTCAACTCGGCTTGCGCCTGCTGGAACAGTTCCTAAATGAGCATCTGCCCATCCCGGTCGCCTTTGACATGCCCCGCGCAGAAAGTGTCCGGTAGTGAACGCCTCGGATACGCCTCTCGCGCAGGGCAAGAGCCTTGGAGCGGGCAGCCTCTCGTATTTCGGCCTCGATCCCACCTATGCGACGGCATTGGCCATTATCCGGCGCATCCTGCAATGTGAGAAGGAACGCATCGGATGACCCTGCGGCTGCTCTGCATCGTTGCCCATCCGGATGATGAGACACGCCTCACAGGAGGTTTGCTGGCGCTGCTTGCGACACGCGCTGCAAATATTCATGTCCTCTGCCTGACACGCGGTGAAGGCGGCGAACTCGGCGAGCCAGCGCTGACAACGCGTGAGGAACTGGGTGGGCTGCGCGCACAGGAGATGCATTGTGCGGTGGCTGCCTTGGGTGTTACTGGCAATGACTTTCTCGGATATGTCGATCCTACAGTTGGTCCGGGAGATGAGTTGTTTGCACCGGAGCACGATACTGCGGAATTGAATGCGCAAATTTCCAATGTGATTGCTGTCCAGCGGCCGGAGGTGATCCTGACGCACGGTTCCAATGGCGAATACGGCCATCCCGCGCATTGCCTCTTGCACGAGATCGTTTCAGAGGTTGTAAAAGGACTCTCTGAGCCGACCCCGCTGTTGTATTCGTTCGCTGCAAACTATCCCGATCACCCCTATCCGCGTCTGACAAATACCGACGACAGTGCGCATATTGTGGTGGATATTTCAGATCATTTCGCTGCGCTCATCTCGGCAGCCAAATGTCATCGCACGCAGCATGCGCTGTTCGGACGGCGTCTGTCGGAAGAATGGGGACGCCCGGTGAGCCTGGAGGAACTGATCCGCCTGGTCCCGCGCGAGGGCCTGCATCGGCACTGGCCGCCATTGGATGGCGCACCGCATGACCGTCTGCAGCGTGCACTTCTGTCGAATTGATCATGGCAACTCGTCCGCGTCTTTTCCTCTACGCATTAGTCGCCTTCGGCGGCATTTCGATAATTTCTTATCTGTGGAATTGGCTCTCGTTCCCGGCAGGTCTGGGCGCTGGGATTCAAATGATTGCTTTTTTTGTTCTGGGTGTGCTGTTGATTGCATTGAGCTGGCGCGATTTCCAGCGTCTGCGCTCCACTGACGAGATCAGCAGTCGCCGACGTGGGCCCTTGTTGCTGATGACGGTTGCTGCTGCCTGCCTGGGCCTGCTGGCGTTGCTGCTCGCATTGGGGACGCTCAGTCGTATCAACGGCTGGCCGATTTCCGGTCTGCTCGCTTATGGCCTGTATGGTTTCGGTTCGATTGGACTTGGCCTCAGCATCCTGGCTGTTTCGCGGCTGCTCCTACAACAACGCAAGGGTTCATGACGCTGGTCGAATTAGCGCCCCAACACAAGACTGGGCTGGCGCTTAATCATGCAGTTTTGACCGCGGCCGGGTGTTGGGGTTTTGCGGATGAATACGCCGGGCTGGTAGATTTTTCCAGTTTGGGTGCGTTCGTGACCAATCCCGTGACTTGGCGTTCTCGGCGCCCCGCACGACAGCAGCAAGCCCTCCCGATTCCAGGTGGTGTTTTAATTCACACCGGGCTGCCTAATCCCGGCTTGCGACATCTTTGTGATGAGTATGCCGGACGCTGGTCCCGTCTGCCGTGCCCTGTTATTTTGCATCTGGCCGTGACGAGTATAGAGGAGACCGATCGTGCTGTACAGTATTGCGAGCGGTTAGATGTCTTTGCAGGCGTTGAGTTGGGCTTTAGAGACGAGGAAGAAGCGCAAAGTGTACGCTATGCGATTGAAGCCGCCGTTGCCGGGATGTTGCCCGTAATCGTGCGAGTCCCTTTCCGGCGAGCGACTGAATTCGCAATGCTAGCAGAACAGGCCGGTGCTGCAGCGCTGACAGTTGCAGCACCACCGCGTGGAACGCTGCCGGACCCGGACGGCACGCACACGCTGCGCGGGCGCATATACGGTGCAGCACTTTTTCCACAAATGCTTCCGGTGCTTGCCGAAATTCGCGTTGTGACAAGCTTGCCGATTGTCGCGGTTGGTGGAATTCACACACCCGCTCAAGCGCGCGCCTGTCTGACGGCGGGTGCTATCGCAGTCCAAATCGACTCGCTCGTCTGGACTACACCGGAAGAAATCCCTGCCATTTGCGAGGCTGTCCTCGCATGATGGAAGAATTTGTAGCCGGTTCGCAAAGCCTGCTCGACTTATCGCTCACGCAACAACAGGTGGATGCTTTTGAACACTATGCGACTGAGTTGACCAAGTGGAACGAGCGACAAAACCTCACTGCGATCATCGATCCGCAAGGCATCCTGATCAGGCATTTCCTCGATTCGCTCACATGCCTCAAGTTGATCGGCTCACCCACGCAAGCTGATCAAGCGATCAAGATCATTGATGTGGGCTCAGGCGCGGGCTTCCCGGGATTGCCACTCAAGATCGCTTACCCGAAATTACAACTCACGCTGCTCGAAGCCACCGAAAAAAAATGCAAATTCCTGCGTCATATGGTGCGGGAGCTCAAGTTGGAGGAAGTGCATGTCATCCACGGGCGCGCTGAAGATGTGGCACGCCAGAGCAAACACCGCGCTGTTTACGATTGGGCCGTGGCGCGTGCGCTGGCTCGCATGCCGGTGTTATTGGAGTTGCTCTTGCCCTTCGTGCGCAGCGCGGGGTGTGTTTTGGCACAGAGAGGCGCGAATGCCCATGCCGAATCGCAAGAGGCTGCGAATGCGCTGGCGATTCTCGGTGGCCAGGTACGCCAATTGGTGCCAATTGAATTGCCGGGCGTTGTGGAAACGCGTTACTTGGTGGTGGTAAAGAAAGTCTCGGCCACGCCTGATAAATATCCTCGGCGCGCCGGAATGCCGAACAAACGACCGCTGCTCAATGCAGATTGAATAGATTTCGATGAATACCAGGCTTCAGCCGCTGTCAGCGATTAGATGACATGCAAGCAGATATGTTGGGCTCCGTAGTCGTGGCGTGTAAGCGCGCGATTACCCGATTGGCGCAATCTCAAACTCGATGCGACTCGGGACAGAAACACGACGCGAGGCATCAAGAATTTCTATAGAAACTAGATTGCCGTCTTCGTCATAATCCAGGATAACGCCCGGCTTGTCCTCGTCGCTCTCAGCCACAGACGCTTCGGAAAACACCACCATCAACGTGTCGGTTTCTTGATCAAATGTAATTTTCATGATTCAACTCTCCAGTACTTCTCGACCTTACCTCTGCGATACGCCGTGACGACTCCCGGGGAATCACGGTCTATATCAACAAATACGCGGATCAGATAAGTTTTGGGCGGATCGCCAAGTTCCAATCTGGACTGATAGCCATTGCGACCTTGACGAATACGAATCGATTGTTCAGGAGTGAAAAGGACTTGCTGGACGCGCGCCTCGTCAATCTTGCGTCGTCCCATTTCGATGATCGCGGGAGCGCTGAGCCTGTAATTTGGGAGAGAGGCAGGGTCAGCCATGTCTCAATGATCGTTCAGTGTCTGAGCGGAGTGGCACAGTGGCCAGACATCTCGGTGTCGACAATTAGTGTATCACGGGCTCATCGACAAGAAAACGCAATGTCTACTCAGGCTGACGGCACAACAAGGCTTCGTGCAGCGCGAATTCGCCTTTATCTTATCCTGCCTCGGCAATTGAACTCACGGTTCCGGCGGTTACCTCCCAGATATTGGATTTTTGGCGGAATTCCTCTCCGAATAGCCCAATGTCAGTCGTTGTCATCAGTACCTGTTCTACGCCATTAATCCGTTGCAGCAAGTCGTGACGCCGCGCGAGGTCCAGTTCGGCCAGCACTTCATCCAGAAGCAGAATCGGCCACTCTCCGCTGCGGTCGCGCATCCAGGTCATCTCGGCCAGTTTGAGTGAGAGTACGGCGGTGCGGCCTTGGCCGCGCGAGCCGTAAATGCCTAGGTCCACGCCGCTGGCGACAAAGCGCAGTTCGTCACGATGCGGACCGATCAGCGTCATACCGCGTTTCACTTCATCTGCCCGTAGCTCTTGCAAACGGGCCTGCATGCCCGCACTGATCTCCTCCTGGGATACCCGCGCGCGTGTCACAGGTACGTCCAGTCCGAGCGCCATCTGTTCGCCTTGCGGCTCGACCGGATCGTAGGCAGGCTGATAGGCCAGGCGCAGATGCTCAGCCCCCTCAGTTAGGTCGCGATGCACAGGTGTGGCATGCAACTCGATCTCTTCCAAAGCGCGCGCCCGCCGGGCGATCAGGATCGCGCCATGCTGGCAAAGCTGTCCATCCCAGAAGACCAGTTGACCTTCGTCACTTGCGCTTAACGTTCCATTGGACTTTCGCTCCTGGAACACCTTGAGCAGCGCATTGCGCTGTGAGAGCACTTTGCTGTACTCAGTCAGGGCCAGGCAATAGACTGGGTCCACCTGACATATGGTGGCATCTAGATAGCGGCGCCGCGCCTCCGGCGAACTCTCCACCAGCGCCATATCTTGTGGCAGAAAGAGCACAGCGTTCACCATACCGCTCAGGTCGCCAATGCGCTTCTTTAAGCCGTTGATATAGACGCTTTTACGGAGTCGCAGATCGCGGGCGGGTCCGATTTCGTCCAACTCCAGGCGGATATCGATCTTTCGCAGCCCGTCGGCGGCGTTAACTTCGGCAACAATTTTGAGGAATGGATGTGAGTCGGTGCGAACCGCCAACCAGTTGATCAGTTGGCGATCGCTGCCGGCATGCGGCGAGCTTGCTCCAGCGAGGTAATAAATCGCTTCCAACAGGCTGGTCTTTCCCTGCGCATTGCGTCCAACAAGGATCAGATTGCCCGACGGAAGTTCGGACTCAAAGCGCCGGTAGTTGCGGAAGTTTGTGAGTGAGAGATGGGCGATGTGCATGGGGGTGCGGTGTGCCTGGTGAAGGCATGGCTTAAGCCTCTACGCTCATTGCACAGCGGAAGCCCACATTGCTGATACTGTATATACCGATAGGTGCAAATCGGCGGAAGGCTGTACGAAGGTTCACATTACTTTCATTCCAGGCACCGTTGCGCAATACGCGCAGTCCTTCGTGGAAGCGTAGGAATGCTTCTGGTGTGGCAGTTAGATTTGCATAATGGCTGTAATAGGTCGTCGTATAGTATGCATCCACCCACTCGGCCACGTTGCCGGCCATATCCTGCACACCATACGGACTTACACCCTCCGGGTAGCTTCCTACAGGCTGCGTGTCTCGATTCAAGATGTCGAAGTTCGCATATGTTTCAGCAGCGTCTTCATTACCCCACGGATAAATCCGACCATCTTCCCCACGCGCGGCTTTTTCCCATTCAGCTTCGGTGGGCAAACGCCGTCCAGCCCAGGCGCAGAACACAGCCGCCTGCTGCCAGTTCACCCAAACCACCGGATGTCCTGCATAGTCGGGGTTACCGTAGTAGTCAATTCGTAGAGCGGAATGGAAGAATCTTGGTTCAGTGCAGCTTTCAGATGCAACGCAAACGGCGTATTGCTCGTTTGTGACTTCCGTCTGATCCATCCAGTATGCGGGCATATTAATAACATGCTGTGGACGTTCGCTATCGAGTGCGAAGGGATCGTCGAAATTGGAGCCCATCAGGAATTCGCCCGCCGGAATGTAGATGAGCGTTGCAGCATCCATATCGGATACCAGAGTCGAGCCCAATCCCAGCGTTGGCTGTGATGTCGGTGTCGGCGGCGCAGACGTGGCAGTCAACTCTTCGGTAGGTTCTGTTGTGAGTACTTCTGTGGGAAGCTCGGTGGATGTTGCGCTTGGTTGGGGGAGGGCCGTCGCAGTTGCCTCTGGTGATCGGGCGACACCTTGAACAACAGCCTCGACCGTGGCAGTTGGGCCGGCTTCAATTTTCTCCGAATTTTCAGGTGCAGATCCCGTGAGGTTGCCGATGCCAAAGATTGCAACGATGGCGAGCCCAATGGCAATGAAGCCCCAGCCAAAGCGTTGTCGCTGTGGGGGTGCGGGCGCCTCCTCAAGGGGAGTCTTTTTAATCGCAGTCGGCTCGTTCGACACGCGCGCACCGGCCCGGCCCAGGGCTTTTCGCATCTCGCGGATGCTCTCATAGCGCGCCTCCGCCTTGTGCTCCATCGCCTTTTCCACGACACGCAGTATCGCCGGACTGAGCGAGTCGTTTAGATTGCGGAGCGGGATGATTGCAAAACGGTCAGCCAGACCACCGTCTGATTGACCCGGTACACGTCCGCTGAGCGCTGTATATAGGCTAGCGCCGACTGCGTAAACATCTGAGCGAGGCTCGGCCTGACCGGCGATCTGTTCTGGAGCGACGTATGTAGCCGGGGTGTGTGGATTCAGTCGTTGGCCGATGCCATAATCCACCAGCACCGCTTCTGCGTCCGGCGTAATTAATATATTGTCCGGTTTTACATCGCCGTGCAGGATGGGAGGTGTGCGGCTGTGCAGGTAGTCCAGCGCAGCGAGCACTTGCCCCATCCAGTTAGCGGCTTCCCGTTCCGTGAGTGTCTTCCGCCGTTTCAGCCGGTCTGTCAAACTCTCGCCTTCGACTGCTTCCATGATCAGGTAGTGATGATCATCGTCCAGCGAGAAGTGATCGAAAACTTCCGGCAATGTCGGATGGATGCGGTTGAGTAGCAAGCCCGCAGGCAGCGCGAACTCCTCGGGACGCAGGCCGAGGAATTCCTTTACGATACACAGCTGTTCAGTTTCTTGGTCTTTCGCGCGATAAACGCCGCCGTTCGCATGCTCACGGATCGCTTCCTCAATAAGGTAGCGTTCCTGCAGCACCCGACCGGTTTCCAGAGGCATGCGCGGATTATAAAGGAACAGTTGGCAATGAACAACGAAGAACGAACGATTCCCATCCCCTCGGATTTGGGTGGCCCCTCAACCCGCGAACTGGGTAAATCCTATGAGGATTGGTAGGGACAATATGGAATTGAAAAGTGGAGGCGGTTAAAGAAAAAGCGCGCCGTGAATATGGCGCGCCTGTTTCCCGTTGGAGAGTAACTCGACCTAGCAGCCCGGAATAATTGATGGAGCAATGGCGCAGTACAGATTCTGGCTGTCGATGTAATAACCACCTGCTATCAGAGCTAGACAAGCCACGATGGTCAGGCAACCGCAGCCGATAGCAATGCGTCTTGTAGGACGGCCGCCGCTCTGATCCTGGACAGGATTAGCCATTTGTGGCTCTCTTGATGGCTCGGGCAGATCAGGTGCGGTTGTCGATGTGGGCTTGCTCATTACCGGTGCAGGCGGAGGGGCTGCTGCTCCGGCGGTCGAGGCTACTTCAGCCGCGATCATCTCGTAGCCGAGCAATATCGTCTCACCAAGCGCAACGACATCACTATGAGCCAATGCACGCGAGCCGGTCAGGCGCATCCCATTTACAAAAGTGCCATTGGTGCTGCCCAGGTCCTCAACAGCGTAGCCGTCACCCTGGCGGGTAAAGCGAGAGTGATGGCGTGACACCTCGGCATCATTAATGACAATATCATTCGATACATCACGTCCGAGCGTCAGGACATCTTTTGCAATTTCAAAACTCTTGCCGATGTAAGGGCCTTGCTGCATTGTGAGCCGGAACGTTCCAGCCATACAGTTTCTCCTAATCGTTCAAGTGAGGTGTAGAAGCAACCCCGTTTTACCTCTTAAGCACGCGGATTGCAAGGGATTGCTGCGCCGTAAAATACTCTCCCCTAACTCATCATAAAAATGCTCACCTCTGGCGAGCCTGTTATGAGACGAATGAATTAAGGCACTTACTTCGAAGATTTTACTTTCAATCGTAACCCCTGAACTTCCACAACTTCTGCTCGAGAACCAGCTTCTAATTCTTCATCGCTCTCTGCCCGCCAGATTTCGCCATGAACAATAACAGTCCCGGAAGGTTTCAGCGGTGTGCGTACTTCCGCTTGGAGTCCCACCAGTCCTTCTGCACCGGTTGCGATCGGGCGGCGTTGTGCTTCCAGTGCCTTGTAAATGATGAACAGAAAGATCGAACTCGAAGCCAGCGAGACGCCAATCAGGCCGGGGATGGAGATACGTTGAAAGCTGCCTGTACCGGATGTATTAAATAGCACGAGTCCGCCAATGACCATAGAGGCGACACCTGCCACGGCGAGCCCGCCAAATGTAGGAGTTGCGAGTTCAATTACAAATAACACAATAGCGAGGCCAACAAAGACCAGCCCGAACCAGTTGACCGGGAGCACGCCCAGACCATAAAGCGCGAGTGCGATGGCACAGACACCAATGACTCCAGCTACCCATCCGCCCGGGCTGCGCAGCTCGATCAGGATGGATTGCACACCGACCGTTAGCAGAGCGAATACCACCAGAGGATTGACGAGTACATTTAGCGCCTGCTCGATAGCCGTCATGTCAACTTGGGTGATGAGCAGCTCTTGTGTTGAAAGTGTTCGGGAGCGCCCTTGTATTTCGATTGTGTAGCCATCCAATTGTTCGAGCAAATCGCCAACATCCTCCGCGATAAAATCTACAAGCCCAACATCCAGCGCTTCTGCGGCAGTGGCAGCTACGGCTTCCTCAATGGTTGCCTCCGCCAGCTCGATGGCTTCTGGACTCCGATTAGCGGCCAATGAACGCACATCGGCTTTTAGAATCTCTTTTACTTTGCGGTCTATTGTTTCGGTCAGGTCTTCGCCCTGACCGCCAACGGGACTGGCTGCTCCGATTGCGGTTTCAGGAGCCATTGCAGCGGCGTGCCCGGCCAGTGTAATGACAGTGCCGGCACTGGCCGCATGTGCTCCCCGGGGCGATACAAAGACGATAACCGGAATGCTGCTCGCGCGGATGGATTGAACAATGGCCTGCATCTGATCTACGCCGCCGCCCGGCGTGTCCAATTCCAGCACAATCAGTTCCACGTTGTTGGGGTTGGCCTGTGTTAGCACGCGCTCCACGTAGAGCACCATTGCTTGCGTTAGTGGCCCTTCCAAACGTAGAATCTGCACTTCCGTGCCCTGAGCAACCAGCGGACTGGCAATTGCCAGCAGCAGTCCCAGAACAATGACGATCGCCACAAATTTACTTTTATTCATCTCTCACCAATCTGTCTTAGCTTTAATTGATTATAGCAAGGTGGAATTCCGGTTTCACCTTGACCCCGCGAGTGACCGACATATATTCTATCAATGCCCACTCCCTTCTATCATCTTGCGCTCGCCGGGGCATTGCTATCTGACGAACGCCTGCAGCCCTCCACGCGCGAATTCCTGACAGAGACTCGCCCCGTATTTATTTTCGGGAATACAGCGCCGGACGTGCAGACAATGTCTGGTGAAGACCGCGCTGCGACGCATTTCTTCGATGTGCCATTGCGAGATAAAACGCCAGCCTACGAAACGATGTTCGCCCGACATTCTCAGCTATCAGTGGCAGCTGCGCTACCAAAAGAACAGTCTGCATTTATCACCGGATATATCTGTCACCTACTGTTAGATCAGCTCTGGATTGGCGAAATCTTAGAGCCTTACTTCGGCTTCGAAGCAACCTGGGAAAACATTCGCGAACGACTTTTCCTACATAATGTAATGCGCATTCATCTCGATCGGAAAGACCTAGCCCAATTATCATCCGACCTCGATGTTGTTCTCGCCCAGGTGCAACCGTCCGATTGGCTGCCTTTTGTGGAAGACCAACACCTTTGCGCCTGGCGTGACTTCCTCAGTGTGCAACTGGCCCCGGGTGCGGATATCCAGACTGTGGCTGTATTTGCGGAACGCATGGGACGCACTCCGAGCGAATTCGAAACGCTCTTGGATTCGCCGCAGCGTTTGCAAGCGCGCCTCTGGGAGAATATCCCTGAGAGTGAATTGATATCATTTCGACAACGTGCGCTTGCCAAAAGTATTGAACTAGTGCACAGTTACCTCGGCTTGTAAAAATTCTGAATTCATTATGCGCATAATCAATCGCTCACCTTACCTCGATGCGGACGGCGAGATCCTGCCGGGTACGAACAAACTGGCTGCCGAAGAGTTTGGGCCAGATTGGAAGAAACTCATTGAAGGTGAAAACCGCATCGCCGCGGCAATCGATGCGATCCTCGATGAACGCTATGTTCTGATCCGCGAGGCAAATCTTCCCATGATAGGGCCGATAGAAATGATCCTTCTCGGACCTACGGGCGTGCACATTCTTTCCGCACATCACATCGGGGGTATGTACAAAGCCGAAGGCGAAGAATGGCAGCGTTATGATTCGCGCCAGATGCAATTTTCGCGCGACACTGATAACCCTATCGAGCGCGCCCGGGCCGCAAGCTCTCACCTGCGAGAAGTGCTGCATTCGCGTAGCTTGCCAGTCCCGTTTGTAAACGCTGCGGTGGTGATGTCATCCGCAGATACCAAGCTGACGCTGGAAGGCCCGGTTGTCAATATTATCGCGTTCAATGAAATTGAGCACTTCATTTCAACCGACATCTTGGCGGGGGAAGTGATTATGGATGCCGGTGATGTCTCTACTGTTGAAGGCGTCATTTTGGAGCATGCCCATGAGCCTGAAAACATTGATCTGGATCGTGGTGCCCCTTCCGGCTTATTCGGCATGAAACGCCAGCAATTGATTGTGCTTGGTGTGATGGCAATACTCGACCTGTGTCTGCTCGGTGGCTTTGCTTTTCTTGTCCTACGCAACACCCTCGGCAGTTGAGCACTACCTGCCAAAGTCTAAATCCTCTCTTCTTCCGTTGTATAATCCAGCCGCTCATAGGCGACCGGGGTGCAGGTGCACGGTCGCCTTAGCTTTGTGAGGCAACTTTGCGCGCACTCATTACCGGAAGCGACGGCCAGCTCGGATCAGCGATCATGCGCCAATGGCCTGCGGGTGATGCCGTGCCGGCCGATCTCCCCGACTTTGATATCACGGATTCCCGCCTAACATACGCGCGCATTGGGTCCGCGGGAGTTGACGTTGTTATTCATGCTGCCGCGATAACAAACGTCGATGCCTGCGCGCGCGATCCGGAGCTTGCTTTCCGGGTAAATGCCTTTGGCACACAGAATGTCGCGCTTGCGTGTGCTGCCGCGGATGTGCCGCTGCTGCTAATCAGCACCAATGAAGTGTTTGCCGGGACGAAAGCGGAGCCCTATCTAGAATTTGATTCGCCAGGACCGATTAACCCGTATGCGCGTTCCAAGCTGGCCGCCGAATGGTATGTGCAACAGCTGCTCAACAAATTTTATATCGTGCGCACGGCCTGGATGTACGCTGACGGTCCCCAGTCGGGGAGGAATTTTGTCGATAAAATTCAGCAACATGCAATCGAAGACCAGGCTCTGCGTGTGGTCACGGATGAAGTGGGTTCGCCAACCTATGCAGAAGACCTGGCCGCTGCGTTGATAAAACTCGTTGCTACTAATCAGTACGGCATCTATCACCTCGTTAATGCTGGACAGGCCTCGCGTTTTGATTTTGCACGGAAAGTGTTGGACCTGACCGGAAATGCCCATATTGCCATCGAGCCAACTACTCTCGCCGATTATGAGCGGGCTTCTACACCGCCGCCCTACAGCGTACTAGCGAATACTGCCGCTGCGTTGCTGGGTATCGTAATGCGCTCCTGGGAAGAGGCATTAGAAGAGTTCCTGAAGTCGTGATCTCAGTCGTCATTCCAAATTGGAACGGCATCGTGCATTTGCCGCCGTGTCTGGATGCCTTGCGGGCGCAGACCCATGCGCATTACGAAGTGCTTTTGGTGGATAACGCCAGCGAGGATGGGTCGCAAGAGTTGATCGCGCGTGACTATGCGGATGTGCATCTGGTTGCCCTCGAAACGAATGAAGGCTTTACCGGTGCTTGCAATGCAGGCATACGCGTCGCAAAAGGGGAGATCGTCGTATTGCTCAACAACGATACCGAGGTCGCTCCAGACTGGCTTGCACATATTGAAGCCGCTTTTGAACGGCATCCCGAGGCCGGGATGGTCGCCTCCAAAATGCTTCTGTATGATCGTCGTGATACGTTGCACACAGCAGGGGACGAGTATCGGATCGATGGTACGCCTGCCAATCGGGGTGTCTGGCAACCGGACAACGGGCAATATTCTGAAGGTTATGTTTTTTCAGCTTGTGGTGGTGCGGCAGCCTATCGTCGCGCGATGCTTGATCAGATCGGCTTGTTGGACGAAGATTTCTTCTTCTCATGCGAAGATGTTGATCTCGGCTGGCGGGCGCAATTGCAGGGCTGGCAGGCAGTCTACGCGCCGCAAGCGGTGGTCTATCATCGCCTCGCCGCCACGGGTGCGGGCACAACCGCCAGCTTCCATAATGGGCGTAACTTTATTTATGTGCTTGTAAAAGATGTGCCTGGCAATATCTGGCGCAAGCATTGGTCCAAAATACTGCGGGCACAATTACGGATTACAGGAGAAGCTTTGCGTGCCTGGCGCGGGCCCGCTGCGCGGGCGCGATTACGTGGGCAGATTGTCGGTATCCTGGCCTTGCCCCGTTTATTGCGCAAACGGCGCAAGACGCAGGCACAACGCACGGTAAGCGACGACTATATTGAGAGCGTCCTGACTGTATGACATTTTGGCTCTGTGCCGAGATTTTAGAATTGAACCTGTGACTGACATCCATCTTTCGATCATTATTCCTGCGCACAACGAAGAGAACCGCTTGCCAGATTCGCTGCACGCGATCGACGCATTCCTGACACAACAGGCATATAACGCCGAAGTTCTGGTCATCGAAAATGGCAGCTCTGATAAGACATTTCAAATCGCCCAGGACTTCGCCAATGCGCATCCCTACGTTAGAGTGCTCAAAACAGAAGCACGTGGAAAAGGTATGGCCGTGCGTGCCGGAATGCTCGCCGCGCAGGGCGAATATCGTTTCATGTGTGACGTCGACCTTTCCATGCCGATTGATGAAGTGGAACGCTTTTTGCCGCCCCGCCTGAACGGGTACGACGTCGCAATCGGCTCACGCGAAGCGCCCGGCTCAGTACGCTATAATGAGCCTGGCTTGACCCATTTGCGTGGCCGTATCTTTAGCAATCTGGTGAAAGCCTTTGCTCTGCCGGGCTTTGAAGATACGCAGTGTGGCTTTAAATGTTTTCGGGCAGACATAGCAGAGGATCTCTTCTCACGGCAGCAGCTCGTCGGGATGAGCTTTGATGTCGAGTTGTTGTTCATCGCACAGCAGCGCGGCTATACGATTGTTGAAGTACCTATCGACTGGTATTTTGACCCTGAAAGCAAAGTGAGACTGATCCAGGATTCGCTTGCAATGTTCTCAGACATCTTCGTCATCCGCCGCAACTGGCGTAACGGCAAGTATGCCGCCTCGGGCTAAACCGCGCCGTCTTCCGGCTCAACCGCATTTGAAATTGGAGAAAGCACTCTGGAAAGATGGCTACAAATTTGTTGCCGGCCTGGACGAGGTTGGACGCGGTGCCTGGGCTGGGCCAGTCGTCGCCGCGGCTGTCGTTCTACCTTCAGACCTGCGCACGCTGCGCAGCGCTCTGGTAGGCGTCACTGACTCCAAAAAGCTCTCGCCAGCGCGTCGCGAAGCATTGTTCCCACGGGTGCAGGAAGTCGCATTAGCAATTGGATTAGGCGGGTCTGGGCCCGCTGAGGTGGACTCTGCCGGGCTAGTTGCGGCAACATGTTTCGCCATGGAGCGAGCGATAGCGAGTCTGGCTTTGCAACCAGATTATCTGCTTATTGATGCTGTTGATCTAAGCCCCACAGTAGACTTGCCACAGAAGGCTATGTACTTCGGCGACTCAATCTCTCTGTCTATTGCTGCAGCCTCTATCATTGCGAAGGTCTCACGTGACAGGCTGATGGTTGAGATGGACGGGCGCATACCCGACTATGGTTTCGCACGGCATAAAGGCTATGGCACCGTAGTGCATCAAAGAGCCTTGCATCGTCTCGGCCCTTGTGAAACACATAGGAAAAGTTATCGTCCGGTTGCCGCACATATCATTGCCCAAGCCAGAATAGAGCATGTCTGAAACGGGTGGCTCCTCGGCCATTTGCATTTTTTCATGCGCGTAGCACTTGTCCACGACTGGCTGAATCAAATCGGCGGCGCGGAGGATGTGCTCGAAGCCATGGTTGCGATGTTCCCCCGTGCGCCGATTCACACATCGATGTATTGGCGCGCCGGAATGCCGCATGTGTATCGCCGCTGGGACATCCGTACGACCTTCATGGATCGGCTGCCGGGGGTTTACAAAAACCACCAAGCCTACCTGATGCTTTATCCACCCGCGTTTCGCAGTTTCAATCTATCCGGTTTTGACCTGATCCTTTCCAACAAGAGTGGGTTTTGCCTGGGCGTGCGAAAGCCGCGTGGGACGGTGCATATTTGCTACTGCCTGACTCCCACGCGCTATCTTTGGAGTTTCAACGAATATGTTTCGCGCGAACGCATTTCCAGTAACTTGACGGCGATCTTGCGGCCTGTGGTGCGACTGTTGCGGGTCTGGGAGCGCAGGGCTGCGCAGGACGTCGATCACTTCATCGCCATTTCGTCGGTGGTGCAGCGCCGAATCGCCCAATTCTATGGTCGTGAGGCTGCTATCATTCACCCGCCCGTGGAGACAGATCGATATCTGCCGGTGGTAAAGCCTGACCGTTATTTTCTGGTGGTGTCACGGTTAATTCCCTACAAGCGCATCGATCTTGCGGTGGAAGCCTGTACGCGTTTGCGGATGCCTTTGGTGGTTGCCGGAGCTGGACGTGACCTAGAACGACTCAAAGGTATGGCCGGGCCAACCGTCAAGTTTGTCGGGCGGGTGCCAGCTGCTGACTTGCCCGACCTTATGGCGCGCAGTCGCGCCTTTCTATTTCCAGGGCTGGAAGATTTTGGCATTGCGCCTGTGCAGGCAATGGCAACGGGCAGACCGGTTGTCGCATTCTCTGGCGGCGGGGCGCTGGATTACGTTTCTGAGAATCTTTCGGGGCAGTTGTTTACCGAACAAACGGTGGATTCTATGGCAGGCGTGCTGGAGAAATTTGATGCCACTGATTACGATCCGCAAACCATCCGTCGCCATGCTTTACAATTTGACCGCAGTGTCTTTGAAGAGAAGCTGCTGAAATTCGTCGAGGACAGAGTACAGCCCTCAGAGCTTTTTTAAATGGAATTGCGTGAGTATTGGACTATTCTGAGGCGTCGTTGGTGGTTGGCGCTCATACCGACGCTCCTTGTGAGCGGGATTGGGGTTGCGACGTATACTCCGCCTCCCATTCTTTACGGAACTACGGTGCGCCTTACTGCCAGTTTGCCGCCCACTGCGGAGGAGAGCGGTTTTGATCCGGCGTACTACAGTTGGCTTTCGTCGGAATATATTGTCACGGCCCTGGCTGGGTGGATGAAGACAACCACATTTGCTGAGGCCGTCAGTGCAGACCTGGCTGCGGAGGGAATTGAGATCTCTCCAGCTACGATTCGTGGTGGGTTGGTGAGTGACTTCCGCCGAAGCGAGTTAGTCTTATATCTCAGCATGCCTTCGCCAGAACATTTATCGACTATGGCAAAGTCGGCTGTGGATGTTTTACAGGAACAGAATGGTAGTGTGTTTCCGCAGCTCGGTGGCGAGAATGCAATCGTTGTTGCTTTGGACGAACCCCAAGTTGCTGCTTCACCGCCCTCGATTCGATCCCGCTTGGACTTGTTCGTACGGATTGGGATCGGAATTGCATTCGGTGTGACGCTGGCCTTTGCAGCTCATTATCTCGACCCAATGGTACGCACGCGCTCGGAAGTCGAGCGTCTTGGGCTTATCTGCGTTGGGGAAATTCCAGCAGGAAGGCGCCGCGTTTGAAAAACCTTGCTCGTCGCTTCACAAAACCACATGGTAGAATCCCGCCCCGGTAGCCAAGATGTCAATTAACGAATATGTTCGCATATTGTGGCGGCGTGGATGGATCATGGTTTTGCTCGCCATACTGACTGCAGCGGCTGCATTCGTCTTTAGCACCCTCCGGACTCCGGTCTACCAGTCCACTATCAACATCTTAATTCAGCCTGCCCGTACGGATTTCGGACTCACGCAGAGCGCCAAGCTTCTCCTAGACGCGTATGTCGCCTTCCTGGATACAAATAACAGCGCGGGAGATGTTATCGACGATCTGCAACTCGATACGACGCCGGATGCACTTCGCGCTGATGTGGCGATTGCCTCGCAGGCGGATAAATTCCTGATCCGCATCGAGGTCGAAAATGAGAACGGCGATCTTGCGAATGACATTGCGCGGCGTTGGGCCGAGTTACTCGTGCAATGGCGCAACGAAGAAAACCAGAAGCAACGTCGCGAAGATCGCGTGACTGCGCTGATTCTGGATGAGCCGCGCTTCTCGTTGGACCGACCACGAAAAGTCATCAACGTTGCGGCGGGTGCAGTAATCGGTCTGCTGTTAGGGGGTGTGATCGTGTTCGTGCTCGAATATATCGAATCCGGAATCGTCCGTTCGCGGCAGGATGTTGAACGTTATTTGGAACTCTCCGTGCTGGGGGCGATTCCTGCTCATACGAACGAAGGCCGCCGAAAGAACTGACCTATGTCTGCGAATCATCATACCCACAGTCTTGTTACATTGAGCGATCCGCGTTCACCCGGTGCGGAAGCCTATCGAACGCTGCGCACCAATCTGATGTTCAGTAGCCTGGACAAGCCGCTCCACACCTTACTGGTGACAGCGCCTTCTTCTGATTCTGATGCAGCCGGAAAAAGTGAAACGATCGCAAACCTGGCTGTGACACTGGCACAAGGCGGGCGTAAAACGATGCTTGTGGATTGTGATCTGCGTCGCCCCCACCAGCAGGATATCTGGGGACTGAACAATGACGTGGGACTAACGAGCGTGTTATTGAAAGATGGCGAGCTGCCTTTGCAGGATGTGGGCGTCGAGAACCTTTCGGTCTTGCCCTCCGGCCCGCAACCGGCCAATCCGGCCGACCTGATCGGCTCGCGCAGGATGGAAGACCTACTGGTGCGCTTCAAGAAAGAAGCCGATATTGTGCTCTTTGACGCGCCGCCGGTCATCACTGTGACAGACGCGACTTTGCTGGCCTTGAAATTGGACGGCGTACTCCTTGTACTGAGTGCCGGCAACACGCGCCGTGATCACGCCACCCGTGCAAAGGACCTGCTGGAAAAGGTGAACATTAATGTTATTGGTGCGGTTCTGAACAACGCTCCGCGCGACAGTAGTCTCGGCGGCTATTGAGGCAGACTGCGCTGCAATCCAGAGGCTGCCTCGGACGATGGCGGGATAACTGCGCTCAAAGAAGATGAAAGGCCTGATCCTCTCCGGTGGTAAGGGTACGCGGCTTTACCCGCTCACTTACACGCGTGCAAAACAACTGATACCTGTTGCCAATGAGCCGGTGCTCATTCGTGTGATCCGGGCGATTCATGCTGCGGGTATCGATGAGATCGGCATCGTCGTTGGCGAAACCGAACCCGAAATTCGGTCAGTTGTTGGCTCCGGCGAAAATTGGGATGTTAATATCACTTACATCCGGCAAACCTCGCCCGCCGGGTTGGCGCATGCTGTCCGAGAGTCACTCGACTTTATCGGCGACGACCGCTTTGTAATGTTTTTGGGTGACAACGTGATCGAAGGCGGCATCAGTCGTCTGATCAGGCAATTCGCCGAGTCGGATTGGAACAGCCAGATCGTACTCAAACGTGTTACGAATCCACAGCAGTTTGGTGTAGCTGTACTCAATGGCGATGGCAGTATTCAAAGACTGATCGAGAAGCCGCCCGTTCCGCCTTCAGATCTAGCCTTGGTTGGGATTTATATGTTCGATCGGCATGTTCGCGAGGCGGTGCACGCCATTCGGCCATCCGAGCGCGGCGAACTCGAGATCACCGATGCTATCCAGTGGTTGATGGATCAGGGATATATCGTACATCCCTATGTTCATGAAGGTTGGTGGATCGATACAGGCAAGCCCACTGATATGCTCGACGCCAATGACCATGTGCTGGATGAAATGACCCCACAGGTTCACGGCGATATCGATGAGGCCTCCACCATTGGGCGCCGTGTGACAATCCAGGCCGGCGCGCAGGTGATCAATAGCACGATCCGGGGCCCCTCCATCATTGGTGAGAACACGCGCATTGAGAACGCCTTCATCGGCCCGTACTCATCGATTTACCATGACTGTGTTGTGAAGAACAGCGAACTCGAGCATGTGATCATTCTTGAAAATTCTCAGATCGTCGATGTGGACGCACGCATCCAGGACTCGCTTATCGGGCGCAATGTTTATCTCACTCAATCGGATCGGCGGCCACGCTCAATCAACATTAATTTGGGCGACTATTCGCAGGTAGACTTGGTGTGAAGGATATTATCTCTCGCGACGAGCTTGAACTGGAGATTCAGTTCAAATGAAAAACATTCTGGTCACTGGCGGTGCGGGCTTCATCGGCTCGAACTTCGTCCATTACATGCTCGCGAAATATCCCGAGTACACCATCATCGCTTTTGACAAGCTCACGTATGCTGGCAATCTCAACAATTTACTCGATGCGCACGATAATCCCCGTTACAAGTTTTTGCGGGGTGATATTGCCGACCGTACGGCTGTGGAACGCGCCATCAAATCGAACGAGATTGACACAATTGTCAACTTTGCTGCCGAATCGCATGTGGACCGTTCGATCCTGACCCCGGACGCTTTTGTTCATACGGATGTTGTTGGCACATACATTCTTCTGGATGTTGCCAGACAGCAGGACGTGGAGCGTTTTCATCAGGTCAGCACGGACGAAGTGTACGGCAGTATCCCGCAGGGCTTCTTCAAGGAAGGGGATTTGCTGGAGCCGAATAGTCCGTACGCAGCAAGCAAAGCGGGCGGCGAGATGATGGTGCGCGCTTATCACGAAACGTATGGAATGAATATCGTTGTCACCCGTGGCAGCAACACATTTGGTCCATATCAGTATCCGGAGAAGGTCGCACCGCTGTTCATCACAAATGCGATAGATGATCAACCATTACCGCTCTATGGCGATGGCCGGCAGGTGCGCGATTGGTTGTACGTCGAGGACCATTGTGCGGGGATCGATCTGGTATTGCATGCCGGCCCGCCAGGTGAAATTTACAACCTTGGCGGTGGCAACGAACGCCAGAATATTGAAGTTACAAAACTTATCCTGGAATTACTGGGCAAACCTGATGACTTAATCCAGCCGGTGACGGACAGGCCGGGTCATGACCGCCGTTATGCATTGGATTGCGAAAAATTACATGCACTAGGATGGGCTCCACAACACGAGTTCGAGGCGGCACTTGCAAAGACTGTGGAATGGTATCAAGCCAATGCGTGGTGGTGGCGACCCATCAAAGACGGCGATTTTAAGGAATATTACGCTCGGCAATACAGCGAGCGTCTGGCAACAACTTAACCAAGCAGCTCGTAATTTCGGCCCGCACCTGAAATAGCATACTTGCAGTATGCGCCGTTTTTGACGGCGCATTTTCGCAATGATATACTCCGGTTAAGTACAAAACCCCCTACATGAGAAGAGGTTGATTCCGTATGTCTGAACAGTCCACGCCGACGTATGCCAAAGGTTTGGTCGGCGTCATCGCAGCCGAGTCACAGTTGTCGTCCGTTGATGGTGAGAACGGAATCCTGAAATACACTGGATATAACATCGACGATCTTGCTGGAACGACAAGTTATGAAGAGGTTGTTTATTTGTTGTTCTATGGCGAATTGCCCACTGCCGATCAACTTTCTCGGCTAAAGCAGCAACTGTCAGCGCATCGAGTTTTACCCGACTCTGTCGTCCGGTTGATCCGCAATGCACCGTCAGATGCCATCCCAATGGACCTCTTGCGTACGGCCGTCTCAGCGCTGGCTCTCGAGGAGTCGGATCCCAACGACATTACGATTGACTCGAGTGGTCGAAAGGGGATGCGCCTCGTCGCGCAATTTCCGGTCATCGTGGCCGCAATCGAACGGGCGCGCTCGCGTCAAGAAGCTGTGCCGCCAAAAACGGAACTGGAACATGCCGAGAATTTTCTCTACATGCTCACAGGCGAACTCCCGGATGATTTGACGGCCGCGGCCATGAATTTATATTTCGTGTTGCTGGCGGACCATACCCTCAACGCTTCTACATTCACAGCCCGTGTTGTTGCATCCACGAATGCGGACATTCATGCTGCCGTTACATCCGCTACGGGCGCTCTGAAAGGTAATCTGCATGGTGGGGCAGCCGAAGCCACTATGAACATGCTTCTCGATATCGGCATAATGGAAGGCTTGGACGAGTATGTCGACGCTGCCTTTGCCGAGAAGCGCAAAATCATGGGTATCGGTCATCGCATTTACAAGACCGGCGACCCGCGCGCAAAACATCTGATAGAGTGGACGCGCAAGATGGAGAGTGCGCGCGGCGATGGATCAGTTTATGTGGACATGGCCACCGGCGTCGCGTCGGCGGTGCTGCGGCACAAAGAACTGTATCCGAATGTAGATTTCTATTCCGCACCACTGCTGTACTATCTCGGCATCCCGACTGATCTGGACACCTGTGTGTTTGCGATCGCGCGTGTCGCAGGCTGGAGCGCACACGTGATCGAACAATACCGCGACGCGACCCTCATCCGCCCGAAAGGGAGGTATGTGGGCCCAAGCGATCGGGAATTTCAGCCGCTTGCAGAGCGAGGATGACGCGGTTGCGCTCTGCAGCCAAAATTTTACGCGAGTCGGAGAAGTTCTTCATGCGTGAGGGGGCCGTTTACATGACGATCCAGCGGCTGGCTCAGAATTTGGACCGAGAGTCGATCCCATATGCGATCATCGGCGGCATGGCGCTTAATCTCCATGGCTATACCCGTCAAACCACCGATGTCGATATATTGCTGACATCAGCGGGACTTGACCGCTTTCACGAGCGACTTGTTGGACGGGGTTACCTATTAGCGTTTGCCGGAGCTTCGAAATCGTTTCGCGATACCGAGACCAAGGTCAAGATCGAAACCATCACGGCGGGTGAATATCCCGGTGATGGGAAACCAAAGCCAGTGGCGTTCCCCGATCCGGTGCAGGGTGCCGTCGACCGCGATGGCTACGCAGTCGTATCGTTGGAAAAACTTATTGAACTCAAACTCGCATCCGGTCTGTCCGCGCCGCACCGCGAACTGATCGACCTTGCCGACGTGCAGCGCCTGGTCGAGGAACTCAGCCTGCCGCTTGACTTCGCAGATCGATTGGACGATAGCGTGCAGCCCGAATTCCGCCGCCTGTGGGAACTGGCGCAACACGTGGACGACGGGCCGCATGAGCGAGAGAACTGAGAAGCCGACTAAAGTGGGGGCAGAGTAATTGACAGTGCGAATGCTCTGGGAGAACAATTCATCCACTCCTCAACATTTATGTAGCGAGATTTGTTGCCGACGAGAGGTTCGGATTAGAGCTTTCCGAAGCTGAAGTGAAGCAAGTCAAAGAAAAAGTCGGTGACTCTATCGACTGACATCAGGAACTCTTTTTTACAATTAGGAAGGTCAAGACCAATCTGCAATAGGACTATATCTGAGTGACACAATCTAACACTTTCAACGCCCGTACTTCCCTTTCCACCGCCTCCGGCGACGTAAACATCTATCGTCTCGACAAGCTGGAGCAGGATGTCTCGCAGCTGCCATTCTCGATCAAAGTTCTGCTGGAAGCATTGCTGCGCAATGAGGACGGCCATCTTGTTACGGCGCAGGATGTGCGCAATTTGGCTGCCTGGAACGCAACCGCACCCGCGCAAGTGGAGATTCCTTTCAAACCAGTGCGCATCATCATGCAGGACTTCACAGGCGTACCGTCAGTTGTAGATCTGGCGGCGATGCGCGCGGCCATGCAACGCATGGGTGGTGATCCGGCGCGCATCAATCCGCTCATCCCGGTCGATATCGTGATCGATCACTCCGTGCAGGTGGACCATTTCGGGTCCGGCCTCGCTCTCTTCCGCAATGCCGATATCGAATTTCAGCGCAATCAGGAACGCTATGCGACTCTCGCCTGGGCCAGTAAGGCGTTTGACAACTTGCGCGTGGTGCCGCCCGCAACCGGTATCGTGCATCAGGTCAACCTGGAGTATCTGGGACGGGTTGTGCAGCGCCGCGAGAGCGCTGCTGGCGTAGAAGCCTTCCCGGATTCGCTCGTTGGTACGGACTCGCACACCACGATGATCAATAGCCTTGGCATTCTGGCCTGGGGCGTCGGCGGGATCGAGGCGGAGGCTGCTTTGCTCGGCCAACCGGTCTACATACTCGCGCCCGAGGTGATTGGTTTCAGATTCTTTGGCGAGCTGCCGGAAGGAACCACGGCCACCGACCTCACGCTCACGGTTGTACAGATGTTGCGCGCGAGAGGCGTTGTTGGAAAATTTGTAGAGTTCTACGGCCCTGGTCTGAGCAATATGAGCCTGCCAGACCGCGCGACGATTGCCAATATGGCGCCGGAGTACGGTGCGACGATTGGCTTTTTCCCGGTCGATGCTGAGACCCTCGATTACATGCGCCAGACTGCACGGCCGGCTGAACTTATTGATCTGGTCGAACGCTATTCCAAAGAACAGGGGCTCTTCCGCACGGACGACACACCCGACCCTATATTTACGGATACGCTTGAATTGGACCTGGGTAGCGTACAAACCAGTCTGGCCGGGCCAAAGCGACCACATGATCGGGTGCCATTGGTGGAGATGAAGCGTGCATTTGGTAAAGCCCTACGCGCTCCTACGAGCGAGTACGGCTTTGCATTGGACGAGATTGCTGCGCACCTCACAGTTGACGTGGCTCTGGCCTCAAATGGCAATGGAGCGCAGCCAACTCAGTTGAGTCATGGCGCGGTCGTCATTGCAGCGATCACTTCCTGTACCAATACGTCTAATCCAAACGTGATGCTCGCAGCTGGGTTGCTGGCGAAGAACGCCGTTGAAAAGGGGCTGACTGTCAAACCATATGTCAAAACCAGCCTGGCCCCCGGGTCACGCGTGGTGACTGAGTATTTAGAGGCAGCCGAACTGACTCCATATCTTGAGCAGCTCGGTTTCTATACAGTCGGCTATGGCTGTACAACCTGCATTGGAAACAGTGGGCCGCTGTCGGAAGTCATCTCTTCCGCTGTGGAAGAAAGTGGCTTGGTCGCAGCGTCAGTGCTCTCGGGCAATCGTAATTTCGAGGGACGCATTCATCCACTTGTCAAAGCCAGCTATCTCGCTTCGCCTCCGCTCGTGGTGGCCTACGCTTTGGTCGGTACTGTAGATATCGATCTGGAGACTGAGCCGCTCGGATTGGACGGTGCCGGACAAGCAGTATATTTACGCGATATCTGGCCGAGCCAATCCGAGACCGCAGCGATGGTTGAAAAAGCTGTCAGTCCAGATCAGTTCGCCGACCGTTATGCGGACGTGTTCACGGGAAACGAACGCTGGAACGAAGTCGCCGGCGTGGGCGGCGCGCTCTACGATTGGGATGCCGCATCAACATATATCCAAGAACCGCCTTTCTTTGTAGACATGCCATTGGAGACTCCCGCAATTAACCCGGTGCGCGGGGCGCGAGTGCTGGCACTTCTCGGAGATTCGGTAACTACAGATCACATTTCGCCCGCCGGGGGTATTGCCGGCAATAGCCCGGCTGGGGATTACCTGTTGGGGCTAGGAGTAGAGCGCAAGGACTTTAATACCTACGGATCGCGGCGTGGCAACGACCAAGTGCTGCTGCGCGGTACCTTCGCCAACATTCGTTTGAAAAACCTGCTCGCACCAGGTACCGAAGGCGGCGTAACGACGCATTTGCCCAGCGGCGAACAGATGAGCATATTTGATGCGGCCGAGAAATATAAAGAAGATGGCACACCACTCGTGATCCTTACGGGTGCGGAATACGGTATCGGCTCATCGCGCGACTGGGCGGCCAAAGGCACACAGATGCTCGGTGTGCGGGCTGTGATCTCCGCGAGCTTAGAACGTATTCATCGGAGCAACCTGATCGGCATGGGTGTGATGCCTTTGCAATTCAAGGCTGGCGAAACATGGCAGTCACTCGGGTTGACCGGTCAGGAGACGTTCGATATCGACCTCCCCGATGATCTGCAACCACAGCAGGACATCGCTGTGCACGCTACCCGCGAAGACGGCAGCATCCTGGAGTTCACTACTACTTGCCGGATCGATGCACCGGTGGAGGTGGAATACTATCGCAATGGCGGTATCCTGCACACGGTGCTGCGAAACATGCTGAAAGAGTAAGCAAGGAACGCACGTAATAATCTAAAGCCGCGAATTTCGTAGGAACCGTAACTTGAAGCCGCTCCAATGAACGGGGCGGCTTTTGTGTTATCGTAATTTGCAATGTCTCTCCAACTGAGTCGCTGGCACGTCTTATCGTTCGCAAGCATCTTGCTCATCCTGCTTATATTTGCGGTCTCTATTGAGACCTATCCGGCGCCCTCGTGTGACGAAAGCGGATATGGCGCCAGCGCATTCGCGTTGCGAGAGCACGGTCAGGTAAACTGGTCACCTTTGTTGCCGGCGGGCGACCCCGCAGGACGCGATTTGAATATGGCGACGCACGGCCGTCTATACGCATTGGGCCTGGCCGCCACGTTCCAACTCTTCGGCCTATCACTCTGGTCGGCGCGCTTGTTTTCAATTCTGGGTTGGGGGCTGGCTGCTGTGCTCACCTACAAGCTCGGCGCTCGTGTTTTCAACCGAACTGTTGGAGTAAGTGCCGCATTGCTTTTCGCGACGACGACGAAGTCGTTACTCACGGCGCACACAGCACGCCCTGAGACCTGGACAACAGCGGCTGTTCTGCTGGCCGTTTGGCTGAGTCTCAACCTGGTCTTAACTGCGCGCGGGAGGCTGGGCTATGCTTTTTTTATTGGTGTGCTGCTTGTCGTGCCCGGTGACTTTCACGGCAACGGCTTTGCTTTTACCAGCGCAATCTCAATTGCTCTTGCTGTGGAGTTAGGTCTGCGTCAAAAACGCTGGCGTGAGATTGTTGCGATCGGCGCTGGCCTATTGCTCGCGCTCATTCTGTGGGTCCTTATCCACCTGAACGCGACGATCGCTAATCTGGGGCAGCTTCTTCTCTATACAACGTTAGCGGATGCGGGCAGCAGCCTGGGGTTATGGGAGCGGCTGGTTTCATTTGTCGAGTGGCTCCGACTGGCCTTCTGGGTTGCAGGCGGGCTGCTCTCCCTGTTGGAATTGCTACTGGCCCTCGCTGGGTTAGCGGCCGCGGTGCGTCATGGCGCTCCGGCTCGCAATTGGATCACGGCGATTGCGCTCGGGTCGCTTGGAATATTTGCGCTTGTGTTTTCGCAACGCTTCATCCAGTACGCGATTTTATGGAGTCCCTTCTGGTTCGTCTTAGGGGCCGCAACATTGCACAAACTCGTTGATCGGCTCACCGCGCGCAAGATATGGAATAACTCGCGGGAGAGCGTATTTGCTCTCATTACCGGGGCATTTCTCAGCGTGCAATTGGCAGGCGATCTCTGGTTGATCTATCGTTATCGTGATGGGGAATATCGCCAGACTTTCCATGCAGTTGCAGCGGTCATCCCTACTGAGACCCGCGTTGTCGCCGATATGACCTGGTGGTGGGCGCTGCGTGACAGGCGTACGTTTCTGGCGGACGAGTACTTCTTCTTCATTAATGAGAGTCGATCACCGGCTTTAAGTTCATTCTTGTCGTCGAATGAGAAAAGGATATCGAATATAGATACGTTAATGGAACATCTTACGCCTGAGTATATAGTTTTGGATCGTGCGACAGGCTGCTATCAGGAACCGGGTCCGGAATGGTTTGAAGTGGCAGCGTACGTGCAGGAGCAATGCACGCTCGTCGAAGAGATTGCCGGGGCCTGGCTTGACGATGAGGATCGGCGGACGAGTCAGTTTGCGCAGCTAAGTTCAGTATACAAATGTACTTCGGCGGGATGACATACAGAATTAATTTTTCACTGCGTCATCACAGCGTACTCTTAGGTTCTGTGCTTTTCTGAAAATGATGGATTTCTTATTGGGAGATCCGTTTCTACTGTTTTTGTGAGGCCGGCATCCAACGGCGCAACGGCTCCTCTTTACCGTAGTACAGAAAAACGCCACCAGCACCATCCGGTAATATGCCATACGGCTCGTTGATTAGTTCGCCGATGGTCACCAGTTCGACAAGAGTGCCGTCAGGATTTAGAATTCCAATATAGCGTTTGCTGAGATAACAAGATTCAGCAATAAACCACAGACGACCATAACCGTCTGTGGCGAGAGCATCGGGAGTGGTGGGCGCTTCGAGGCCGGTTAATTGGCGCATATTAATGTTCATCCAGTCACCATCTGCGGTGGGTTGCAAAGCGCTGACGCCCCAACTTCGCCAGATAGGTTCTTCGAATGTATGCGTTTGTAAGCCCCAAACAGTTCCGTCAGGCGCGCGCTCGAGTTCAACAATCGGGCCTTGCAGACCGGTTTGGATGGAATCGTAAACCTGCCAGTGACCAGAATCCGGGTTGTGAACGCTCACGCTCGTCGCGCTACTGACCCACATGGTCTCGTCGGGCATGCGGGTAACACTGATCGTCCAGTCAGCGCGTGTTGCAGCCGGCATATCCACCAACGCAATCTCTCCATTGCTAGTGTATGTTTTGAGTTGCCCGGTTTTATCAATCAGCCACAATTCGTCTGCGGGGGTGAGTGCTCCAGTGACCGGATCGAAAACACTCTGCAGCACTTGTGCGTCTCCCGCGCTGAGATGGCAGCGTAAATCAGGCGCGGGTTGAGTTCTTGCAGCGCTTTGTAGCCCAGGCCCAGCTTGTCCATTGCGCCTGGACGCAAGTTCTCAACGACCACATCCGATTTCTCAATCAGTTTTCTGAGCACTTCTTTTCCAGAGTCGCTGCGCAGGTTGAGCGCCAGGCTCTTCTTGTTGCGGTTGTAAGCCATGAAGCCACCCGCTTTGCGGTTGCCGTTCTTGCCTTCCGCAAAGGGGGGAATTGCCCGTCGCGGATCGCCGCTGCCGGGACGTTCGATCTTAATCACCTCGGCTCCGGCATCTGCAAGTAACATGCTGCAGTAGGGCGCGCTCATGTACTGTTCGAGTCCAATTACGCGGATGCCGGATAAGGGTCGCTGTTGATTCATGTATGATTCCGAATAGGAGCTTGGGATGGGAGATTCATCTCCAGTCACCCATCTCTAATCTCCAATGAACTCCACAAGCGTCGAGACGCCCTGCCCAACCCCGACACACAATGTTGCCAGACCACGGTAAGGCTCTTGCTCGTCCGGTGCGCGGCGCTTCATTTCGTGCAACAGTGTGGTCAGGATGCACGCGCCGGAACAGCCTAACGGATGCCCCAATGCTATGGCGCCACCATTGACATTGGTGATCTCCGGGCTTAGATCGAGCAAGTGCATCACGGCAATCGTCTGGGCTGCAAAGGCCTCGTTAATCTCGACGAGACCAATGTCAGCCACGCTCAGGTCAAGTCGCTTGAGCAGCTTCTTCGTTGCGGGAACAGGTCCAAAACCCATCACGCCGGGGTCAACGCCAGCCACCGCCGAGCCAGCGCGCCATGGGTTTGAGTCCCAGTTCGTCGGCCTTCTGGCGGGTCATCAGCATGAGCGCTGCTGCGCCATCGTTGATACCACTCGAACTAGCAGCCGTGACGGTGCCACCTTCTCGGAAGGATGGACGCAATTTCGCCATTTTCTCCATACTGGTATCGAGTTCGTAGTGGCCGTTGTCGCGTCGATAACGTGGATGTTCGTCAGTATCGACAACGATCGCATCCCCTTTGCGTTGCGCAACAAGAATGGGGACGATTTCATCCCGAAACCTTCCAGCATTGATTGCGTTGACCGCCCGCTGATGACTCTCCACGGAGAAAGCATCCTGTTCCTCGCGCGTGATGTTCATCTCTTCGGCGATGTTTTCGGCTGTCTCACCCAGACTAATAATTGGATACAGGGCATCCATGCGTGGATTCTCGTAACGCCAGCCCACAGTCGTATCGTATAGTTTGGGCTGGCCGACCGCATAGGCCTTCTCCGGCTTGGGCAGCGACCACGGCGCACGACTCATGCTCTCCACACCAGCACCGATAAAGATGTCTGCCTCGCCCACCAGAATAGATTTCGCAGCCTGGTTGACGGCTTCCAAACCAGACGAGCAATTGCGATTGACGGTGACTCCACCGACTTCCTTGGGAAACCCAGCCAACAGTAGTGCCATACGGGCTACGTCTCGGTTGTCCTCACCGGCCTGATTGCCGCAGCCAGCGTATACGTCTTCGACAAGTGCGGGGTCGACACCAGTGCGCTCGATAAGGGCCTCTAAGACATCTGCCAAAAGATCATCGGGGCGCACGGATGCAAGCACGCCACCCACACGTCCAATCGGGCTGCGCACAGCATCAACAATTACAACTTCGCGGTTGTTCATAGTTCACCTTCAAGTTCACCAATAAAACCGGCGATACGCTCGGTTAACTGGCGTAGGCGCGGGTTGTGGTCTTGAATAAAATTCTCGGGGCTACCATTTTTCTGAAAGGCTTCCATGAGTGTTGTCGCTTGTTCGTCCGTCTCGGCATCGAGATAGCTGGTGGAGACGCGCAATGCCAAGGCGTGCGGGTTGTCCCCAAAGGAGGAGCCGGGCAGAATGGCAATTTGATAACGATCGAGCAGATGCATGGAGAGGTCCTGGCAGGTATTCACATCGCGGGCTGCCAATGGCTCCCGCCAGCGCGCGAAGGATGGATACAAATAAAAGCCTCCCTGTGGCGCGGGGCATGTCAGGCCAAATTCCTCAAATGCTTCGTAGAGATAGTTTGTGCGCGCGCTGTGCAGGCGAGTGGAGGCTTCGATATAGTTTTCGATTTCGGGACTGCCGCGATAAGCCTCCAAAGCAGCATACTGGACCGGCCCCGCGACACACGACCAGGTGCAGCCGGCAATGGCCTGCAATGCCCGTGCGAGCTGAGTCCCTGCTTCCCCGGAGGGAAGAATCGCCAGCCCAAATCGCCAGCCTCCCAACGACATATGTTTGCTCAGTCCACCGAATACAATCGTGCCCTCAGGGTAATATTGCGCCGGTGAGGCAAATGCCACATCCGGGTGTGTGACGAGGCTGTAAATCTCGTCGCTGAAGATCACCATCTTGTGTTCGCGTGCAAACTCAGCTGCTGCTTTTGCTGTCTCAGCCGACATTACAGTACCGGTCGGGTTGTTGGGTGTGTTGAGTAGTAGCAGGTCGGGCTGGCGCCATTCTGTGTTGGCCTGATCAATGGCGTGAGCAAGACGGTCGACATCCAGCGCATAATCCGCCGCGGGGTCCATTGGCGCTTGCAGTATCGGGCGTCCGGCCAACTGCGCCTGCGCTCCATAGGATACCCAAGCCGGAGTCGGTAGCACGATGTCCGCATCCAGCGCCTGCATGAGCGCGAAAAGCAAAGCTTTGCTACCTGGACCGATGACGACCTGTTCTGGAGAGATTGGACGATCAAATTTGTTGGAATAATATGCGGCGATGGCCGCTCTCAGTTCAGGAATGCCCAGCGCCGGCAGGTAGCTGCGCTTGTGAACGTTATCTTGCAATGCGCGCGCCAGCAGTGGATGCACGGGGAAGCGCGACTCACCAAAGCCGAGATGAAAGACCTCCTGACCGGCGGCCATCATTTCTTTGATGCGATCGTTGATAACCAGCGTGGGGGATGCCGGTAATCCAAGCAGGCCATCGCGCGAGAATCGGAAGGGATGATCGGCAGTCAAATTACCAGTCCTAATTTGTTACGAGTGCCGGAGCAAATCCCATCGCGTGGGAGATTTCGCGGGCAGAATCGCGTACGGCCGGCGAGAGCTGCGCTTCCAATTCCTCGCGACTGAACTGCATGGCAGAAACCGCAATGTTCACCGATGCGACTGCCCCCCCGTCGTCTCCCAGAATTGGTGCTCCTGTTGAGCGCAGACCCAGTACCCACTCCTGATCGTTGACTGAATATCCAAGTGCGCGCACGGTAGCCAGATCGTCTTTAAGCGCTGCGCGGTCGATAATGCTATTAGGCGTGCACGGTGACAGGTCACTATTGTCAAGCCGGGCAGCGAGTTCGTCCGGGGGCAGGAACGCCAGGATGGCTTTGCCGAGCGAAGCACATTGCGCCGGTATGCGCGAACCCAAACCCAATACCACACCGACCGGTTCGTGATTGCGCACACGATCCACGTAGATCACATGCATGCCGTCCAACACGCTCAAGCTGACGGTCTGGCCCACCTGACTCGATAGGCGCACGATGTAAGGTCTTGCCACTTGCCGTAATTCGAGGCTTGAAAGCGCTGTGAATCCGAGCTGCAGCACGTTCAAGCCGGGTCGATAACGGCGGGTATCAGGATCAAGTTGAAGGAATTCGTGCGTTGTTAGGGTGGAGATGATGCGAAACACGGTGGATTTGTTGAGTCCGGAGGCCGTCACGATCTGTGAGAACGTGAGGGCCGGATGTTCGCGTGAAAAGAGTTTAAGGACTGTGAGCCCCCGCGCCAGAGATTCGATTGTATAAGCCGAATTCGACATGAACCGCGGGTCTCCCGAGTAGTTTTGGTAGGCGAAACTCAATTTCTTCTGGCGAAACTAATAGTATCACATTGAGTTGCGGCGAGTCAAATCTCGCATTGTGCTGCGTTGTGATCCGTAACAGCAGTGTAATCGGGGCTATGCTATTGAACTTAGGATTGTGAGCGCATTCTCTGCTGCCGGCCCAATGGGAAAAGCGCGTGGCGAAACTCGAATGGATCTAAATTTGTCAGAGCTCAGAGAGAAATGATCTGGCAGCCAGCGTCAATCCACTTTGTATCTTTGAAGAATTTCTACTGCCAGAGTGAGTTGCTAGGCATTTGCATCGCCTTCAGTTTCGTCTAGGACCGGTAGTGTTTCGACTATGTCCGGGGTCTCGCTGGGTGTTGGGGTTATAGATGGGGTTGGTGTGACCCAGCCGTTGGGTTCGTAAATGTGCGTGACGACCTCACCAAATTCGCCCAGCGTACCGAAGTCGGAGCCATTCAAGACAATGCGCACACCGGCCGCATTGCCGGTAGTCACTTCCACAAGTTGCGCGCTGGAATAGGTCAGTTGTTCTCCAGCGGCCAGCAGGCCTTCGTACCTGATCTCGCCATCAACAGTAACGCGCACGTAGGCACGCTGTTCTGCATACAGTTCGAGCTGCACCTCTGAGAAGTTCGTCAACGGAGGAGGCGCTGTGGGTGTAAAAGTGATATTTGCGAGGATCGTTGGTGTGGCCGCCGGGCCAATCACCTGGGGTGTAGCAGTAATCTCTGGTTGGGTGAGGACGGCGGCAGCAACCCGCGAGCCACCCCAGATAAAGAACGTGACAATGCCGAAAAAGAGCGCAACGATGATGACTGCGTCCACCGTTATCAACTGTCGCAAGCGGCGCATACGAGACAGGCGCGGCATGGCAGCAGACTCGAATTGTGCCGGATCAAAAGGCGGGGCTTCACTGACAGGCAGAGGCTTGACACCGTTTTCAAGTGTAGGCGCATCTTCTGCTATAGATTTTTTATTGCGGCGGAAGCGTTTGAAAATTGAGATGCGGCGCGATGCGTGGAGCGCTTCTTCCAGGCGCGTCATTGTCTCGGAGGGGTCCAGACCGACATGTCGCGCATAGTTGCGCAGAAAACCTCGGGCCTGAACAGCGCTAGGGAGCGCTTCGAACTGGCCCGCCTCCAGGGCTTCGAGGTACCGGGCCCGGATGCGCGTGGCCTTCTCAACATCTTCCAGTGTCAGACCGCGAGCCTCACGGGCCTCGCGCAGGCTCTTCCCCAGAGCTTCTAACATCAGGTTAAAACCAAAAACCCCTTCTCAGAGATTGCCACCTAAGTTTGACGACAAGGCAGGCAGCGCATGTCGGATCTTGCAAGGTCGAGGTAGACATCGCCGACTAAGAATTGCTGTATCCGGCGTTTTGATAATCGAGCTGAACGATCAGGCAGTAGCCTCTTCAACCTCTGCTTCTTGTTCTACTTCCTCAACTACAGGTTCTTCCTCGACTTCTGCTGCGGGCTCTTCGGTTGCCTCTGTCGCAGGTTCTGTGACAGCACCCGGTTCTTCATCTTCGTGGTGGACAATCACAGTCACTTCCGGAACCAAGTCGGAGGTCAGGCGGATCGGAACCTTGAATGTGCCGATTTGGCGTAACGGTGGCGACATGACACTGCGGCGATCGATATTCTCATCGGCTGTGGCTGCGATGGCGTCGGCGATCATCTGGTGTGTCACAGAACCGTAAAGTTTGCCCTGATCGCTGGCGCGTACCGGGAAGGTGAGCTCCAGGTCTGCCAGCGCGCCGGCAAGCCCAGCTTTTTCTTTGTTTTCCTTTTCGCGCAGATCAGTTGCGACAGATCGCACTCGGTCAGCTTGCTTGAGTGCGCCGGCCGTGGCTGGCGTAGCTAAGGTTTGCGGGATCAGATAATTGCGTGCAAAACCATCGGCGACTTTCTTCACGTCACCGGCGTGGCCGAGCTTATATACGTCTTTAAGCAGCAATACTCTCATTGGAGTCAAGCCCTTTCTGGATTGGAGTGCGGACTGATATTTTGTCCGCGAAATTTGGCGGGCGAAGGGTACAACGCCCTGGTTGTCATAAATCTTGCGATGTTAGTGGCATTTATTGCCAGGGGGGAATTCTACCAGATGGGGGAAAGCGTCGTCAATCTTTTGCTGTTTTCTGCATTTCGATGGCGTCCTCCCCGCCCGCATAGTAATAGCGGCGGACACCAATGCGTATATATCCGGAGTTCTCGTAGAGTGCGATCGCCGCGGCATTCGAATTGCGAACGGTCAGGTAGTAACTCGGCCATTTTGTGAGCGATTCACAAGTTTTCAGCAAGTGTCCGCCGAGTCCGCGCCGCCGAAAATCCGGATGCACGGCCAGGTTTGCAATGATGGCCTGTTTACGCCAGGAGCTTTTCTCGCCGACGATAAGCCCAACGATACGCGATCTGAATTCGGCCAGCAGGTTCACATTGCGTGGGGAAAGGAGTGCCCAGAGCAGCCCAAAGGATCCCCAGGAGTCCCGGTCGAAGCAGAGTTTTTCCAGATGTAACAGAGCTGGCAAATCGCGCAGTCGGGCACGGCGCAGCGTAATTTGCAAGCGGCCAACGACAGCTGTTAAATTTCTATCCACCATTCTCCACCACGTTTCGGGTCGTTTTCTTGTTGATCCTTAACCATGGCAATCAGTTCCGCAGTATCGGTGTCCTGCGGCTGGCGGCGTTGGGCTTCTTCGAGCGCTCTCAATGCGCGTCGATAACGACCGATCTGAGCATAGCCGGGTGCCAGTTGTTTGTAAAGTTGAAGCTCATCCGGCATAGACGCTACGGCTCCCTGGAAGTGAGAAACAGCCAATCCCCATTTCCCTTCTTGTGAGTATTTATAGCCCCGCCGGCTGAGTTCTCCGGCCGATTTAGCAGCCTTGTCCGGTTCGCAGCGCACGCGCTCTTCGGCAACATCGAAGTCTCGTTCGGAGGCGAAGATAAGGTAGAGCCCCGACAATTCAAGGGCAATGCTTATGATGAGTAGTCCCAAACCGGAGAAATCATTTGTAAAGCGATAACCGGCAAACAGCACTTCCGCTGCGAGCAGAAGAATGCTGAGATAGAAGCTGAAGTTCAAGCGCACGAATAAACCCGCCAGAACAACAATGTACAACAATACCCGCAGCGCGTGGGCACCCATCAGAGCTATAACAATGGGCGTATCCAGACTACTGATATCGCCAAAGACGAGGCGATAACCAATGAAGTTGGTTATAAAATCAAGTGCACGAGTGAGTGATTCGCCTGGGGTTCTCACGATGGAATACGTAAGCAGAAATTCGAAAATGGCTAGGGCAGTGAGCATTATCAGGACAACGCGCCCGGATTTTAAATAGCCAGAGGCAATGCGGGTACGTTCGCGCGGGGCAACTAGTTTGCGTTTGCAGTCCGGACAACGCCGGTCTTCGAGTGCAGCCAGGTAGCCGCAATAGATACATTGATTGGGATCGTATGCGCCGTCTCGACCGAGGGCTGTAGCGTACTCAATCTCCGCATCAGTATCTTTTGAGAGCAGGAATGGGGTCTCCAAATCCAAAGTCGGCTCTGTCGCGGGCTGCATCGTACTGCGCGCTGCCGATGCGAAGACAGCGCTGTTGTCAGACTGGTCTTCGCTTGTAGAGGAGGTGCCTGGCTCCGCTGTGAGTTCCTGAGCAGGTTGCGCTGTTGCGCGCCGCGCGGAGTGGTCTTCTCGCTCGTATCTGACTCGCTGCCGCCACCAGTCCAGATTGCTCCGGGCAACCTCGTGGTCCGGATTTAGGACGAGCACATTTTCCAGGGCCAGGATTTTATCTTCCGCATCTTCTACAGCCAGGCTGAGCCAGTACCAAGCTTGTTCGATGCGATCGTCTTGTTCTACCATTTGCAGCAACAGAGTGCGCGCCTGCGCTTTGTCGCCTTCCTGAACGGCAGAGATGCCGGCTTGTAACGTCTGATCGACAGGTGTGGATGTCATAACAAGTGCGGTCCCGCTTGGCTGCATTATACGCTTTATGGCACCTGTCCGCTTTCTAGGGTAAATGGCATCACTCGTCTTGACAGGGGCTGCAGCGGAAGTATGCTATGTGCGCTTAAGGATTCCGCAAAATATGTTTTCACTCTCTACAGAGACTTACGTCCGAATTTTTGTCGCTGCTATCGGGCTTGGCGGTGCTTTGAGTCTGCTGGCAGGTTGGGCTTTGAGCCGCCGCGCCGATAGCGAACCATTCTTTATGGTGCGTCAGCAAATGTTGCGGCGGCGCTGGAGTTATTTTATTGTCGGGGGGGCGTTGTTATTGATGGCTCTCTGTGGTCAGCTATTTGGCATCCGCGCAGTCGAGATCGCGATCACTCCGACGCCGACACCTTCAAATACACCAACGCTTACCTCTACTCCAACTGTCACACCAACCGCTTCGTCCACGCTCTCTCCTTCTCAAACCCAGACGCCGTCTCGTACAGTCTCGCCATCGCAGACTCAATCGCCGACGGCGAGCGGCAGCCCGGCTTACCCCCAACTTCTCATAACGAATATTGCTGCTGCGACAGTGACGCCTCACCCCGACACTGTGATCGGACTCTTTACCTTCGCGCAGGATTACACTACAAGTTACGATCCAATCAATGGTGGCGTGGTTTTCGAAACGGAGGGACTGACCCAAATTGTCACTCTCTTCACCTATACGGGGATGATCCCTGAAGTGCAGTGGACAACAGTCTGGTTTTACGAGTCCGAACCGATATACATTGAGACCTTTCCATGGGATGGATTTGAAGCGGGCTTTGCGGTGACGAAGTGGGAGAACGAAGACTGGCGCCCAGGGAATTATCAGGTGCGTATCTATGTGGGCGAGGAATTGGAGCAGGCCGGACAATTCCGCGTTGTGGAGTCTCCAACCGCAACTCCTGAGCAATAACAAGCTGTTTTTAATTTGCCTTATTCACCTGCATGCACAG
This sequence comes from Anaerolineales bacterium, assembly GCA_965248775.1. Taxonomy (GTDB): domain Bacteria; phylum Chloroflexota; class Anaerolineae; order Anaerolineales; family JBHHUI01; genus JBHHUI01. The sequence continues at coordinate 4,025,400 of OZ252150.1, read as the reverse complement.
TTACATGCAACCACTACGAACAATCTTTGAACAACATGCGGATACTGCGCAAGCCGAATCGATGGTGCGTTATATGCGTAACAAGTTTGAGTTCTATGGGATCAAAGCTCCAAAGCGTCGCGAACTTTTCAAAGAATTCATCTCTACCTTTGGCCTCCCCGCTGTTGAACAACTCGATATTGTTCTGCGTGACTTATGGAAGCAACCGCAGCGCGAATATCAGCATTGGGGATTGGACTTGCTGCAGAAGTTTCAGAAACAGGCCGAGCCAGGATTTGTGCGGATGCTCGAACATCTGATTGTTACAAAGTCTTGGTGGGATACTGTGGACGCGCTCGCTGTTCATCCAGTGGGAACGCACTTTGCCCGCTTCCCACAGGTGCGTGCTGAATATCTTCAGCGCTGGCGTTCAGCGGACAACTTCTGGCTGCGCCGCACAACGCTGCTTTTCCAGTTGCGCTATAAGACTGAGACGGACAACGCCCTGTTGTTCGCGCTGATCCGCGAAAATTGCGAATCCAACGAGTTCTTTATCCAGAAGGCAATCGGCTGGGCGCTACGCGAGTATTCAAAGACAAATGCTACAGCCGTGAACAGATTTGTGAAAGAGACAGAGCTTGCAGCGCTCAGTAAGGAACGAGAATTAAATAATTTGGGCAGTTGGTTCACAACGGATGCAAGCAGTGATATTCTCTTGGCTTCATCAGAACACTAGCCAGGAGGCCATGATGAAACCCTATGCGCCCGAACATGAAGAAATGATGCGCCGCTTTTACAACAGCTTGAACGAGAAAGATGGGCGTCGCTTTGCTGGTTTCGAAGCCTTGAGATTTGGACACGGCGGACGGAGTTACATTGCGCGGGTGTTGGGGTGCAGTCGCAACACGGTGAGCAAAGGCGCCCGCGAAGTCAGTGGCTTGCCCAAGGGCGAAGTGGAGCAGCGCATTCGGAAGCCAGGCGGCGGACGCAAACCGTACTACGTCACATGGGGGGCGCAACTTGCTGAGAAGTTCCTGGCAGTGTTGCGCGAGCACACAGCCGGTGACCCGATGGACGAGAGGGTGCGCTGGACGAACCTGACCCCGGGCGAGATTGTTGCGGCGTTGCGGGCCGAGCACGACATCGTGGTCAGCAAATATGTGGTGCGCAAGTTGCTGCAGAAGCACAACTATCGCCGCCGAAAAGCGCAAAAGAAACTCGGTTTGAAGGCCGAGATTGAAAACCGCAACGAGCAATTTGAGAACATCACGCGGCTCAAGACCGAATTCGAAGCGGCGGGCAATCCCATTGTCAGCATGGACAGCAAGAAAAAGGAATATCTGGGCAATTTCTACCGAGACGGACATTTGTACACCCTGGAAGAACTGCAAACTTATGACCATGATTTCAACAGCTATGCTGCTGGGGTCAGCATTCCTCACAGTCTCTACGACTTGCGTCTCAATGTCGGCTACATCCAACTCGGCGGCAGTCATGATACCAGTGAATTCGCTTGCGATAGCTTTCGCCATTGGTGGTACACATACGGCCACTACCACTATCCCAACGCCACTTCTATTCTCGTGCTTTGCGATGGCGGCGGGAGTAACAGTTCCCGCTACTACATCTTCAAGCAAGACTTGCAAGCACTGGCCGATGAAATCGGGGTCGAAATTCGCATTGCTCACTATCCACCCTATTGCTCGAAATACAACCCCAGCGAACACCGTTTCTTCCCGCATGTTACCCGCGCTTGCCAAGGCGTGATCTTCACCAGCCGCAAACTCGTCAAAGAACTGATGGAAAAAACCAGCACCAAGACCGGACTGAAAGCTTTTGTCCATGTTATTGACCAGGTCTACGAAACCGGTCGTAAAGTAGCCACAGATTTCAGGGACAACATGCGCATTATCTTTGATGATTTCTTGCCCCGATGGAATTACCGCGCTCTCCCATTTGCACAAGTTATTTAATTCTCATTCCTAAGCGCGAGGCATTGAAGTGGTTAAAGCGAAAAGGGGCCGCCGGCTAATTCTCTGCGTGTAGTGCAACGGCAATTTGCGCTGCGATGTGGGCGTTGTTATCCAACAATGCGAGATTAGCTCGCAGACTTGCGCCGCCTGTGTACTCGCTAATGTGAGCAAGTAGGAAAGGTGTGAGCGCTTTCCCGACAACATTGGCTGCTGCAGCAGCTTTCAAAGCGCTTGCGATAGATTCTTCCAGCTGGTCTTCGGGCAAGGCTGCGGCGGCTGGTGGCGGGACGGTCACCAACAGCCCGCTCGTGATATTGAGTAGTTGCTGCGCTCGTACCAGCGCAGCAACTTCAGCCGGCGAATCGGCTCTCACCTCCAGACGCAAGCCACTGCGACGGGCATAAAAAGCCGGCAATTCGTCCGTCTCATAACCGATCACAGGCACCCCGTGTGTCTCAAGCCATTCGAGCGTGGCTGCTAAATCCAGAATCGCTTTTGCGCCTGCGCAAACAACTACGACGGGTGTGCGCGCCAGCTCGGGCAAGTCGGCAGAGATATCGCCTGTACCGCCGCGATGGACGCCTCCGATCCCGCCGGTGGCAAAGACCTTAATTTCGGCCCAATGCGCAGCCATCATTGTGGCGGCTACTGTGGTCGCACCGGTCAGGCCGCGGGCGACAACTACCGGCAAATCGCGCCGACTCACTTTAAGTACATCGTCCGTATTGGCGAGACGTTCTAATTCCTCAGATGAAATACCGACGCGCACCTGACCATCCAGGATCGCAACCGTAGCTGGTACGACTCCGTCCGCGCGCAATAATGCTTCTAGCTTGTGGGCGGATTCGAGATTGTGGGGGCGGGGCAGCCCGTGGGCAATAACGGTCGATTCGAGCGCAACAACCGGACGGCCGCTCTCGAGCGCATCTTCGATTTCGGCAGTAATGCTAAGCGGAGGTTTCGTGTAGGAAGACAATTTTCAGTAATCGGTAACCTGCTGCTTGATCACTGAATACCGGCAACTAAATACTGCGCACCAGCAATGATCTCAAACCCGGCTGAGCCAATGACCAATATTGGTTTCTCGTGACACTGCCCACCGGGGGGTAGCCGGGGGCTTCCTGGGATTATTCAATCCCAAGCCAAGTTCGCGGTGTCCGCGCGACTACGCAAGCCTCTTTGCCCAGTCCCGTCTGGTTCTGGACGGGGAAAAGGTTTACGATACTTTGGACAAGGTGCTGCGACTTTCGCTAGTTCGCCATGAACATGCCTGCTCTTGATATTGGCTCCGCCGACAATATCACGCACGCCGACGAAACCGCAATGGGGGCATTTGTAAACCCGTCCGCGTGGCTTGTGCCGCTGGCCGCATTCAGGGCATGTTTGGCTGGTATAGCGTTCGTCCACCTTGTCGAAAACGGCGATACCTTCGGCCTCGGCTTTGTAGCTGATATATTTGCGCATTCGGCCACCCCGTCCAGTCCTGTCCGGGACTGTGTGCGCCCAGTTCGAGAGTTTTTCACGACCCAGTGCGTTTGTGACTGGGTGTTGACTCTTCCGATGAAGGCGTTTGCCGTCTGCAATATCTCTAACATTGCCGATAGCTATCTCAGCGATACCGTTTTCAAGGCACCAGTCGATCACTGCGCGACTGACCTTGTCATGACCCAGTGCATTCACCCAGTCACCCAGTCATGAATGTACTGGGTCATGACGAATGAACTGGGTCGTGATGACTGGGTGTTCCATGTCTCGGGTTCGACTTGCCTGTTGCGCAAGGAACCGATTGCTGCGGCGCTGTATTCGCCACCAGCGCCGAGAGTATTTTTGTTTGCTGCTTTGCAGGCGCTTCAAAGTTGCCAGCCGTTTGCTCGTGTACTGCTTTGTTGCTCGCATTTCGCGGCAGGAAATGACCAGGCCGTTCGTCCCGTCCGTGATGGCGACCGGATGTATCTCGCCCAGGTCGATCCCGGCGATGCCGTTCCCAGTTGGCTTTCCGGGCTGGCGAGCATCTTCAATGACGACATGCCAGTAGTAACGGCGGCAGCTCTTGTTGTAGACCAGCCGGACTTCTTTGAAATTCTCGTTCTCGAACCTTGCCAGATTGCGCGGTAGCTTGAGCGCCCAGTCATCACGACCCAGTTCATTCGTGACTGGGTGAATGCACTGGGTCATGATGATCGGCTCACCCAGTCCCGGACAGGACTGGACGGGGTGGCCGCGCGCCAGGGCAAGCCCTAGCATATTGCTCTTGAGTGAGATACCGGTGTTCTTCCAGATCGTTGTCCGGTAGAACTTGCGTCGCCAGGGATAACGTATGTTCAGTCCCATTTTGCGTTGTGCTTTTACAACCTTGCAAGCTTTATAGAATCCTTGTTGGGCCGCGTCTCGGCTGTGAGCGTGCAGGCTAGTTGGGCCACCGAGATAATCGTTGTATCTCTCGGCAGCCCCACGTGACAGCCAATGACCGCGACCTTTCTTGTAGACGCGCCAGTGTTCGACCATTACGCTGGTATAGATACGACCACTCTCTTGATTGAGCGCGTCAGCCTGTTCGCGGCTTATCTTCGACATAAGTATGTGTACTCGAATCATCTGTTTCAATCGGCGGGGCTGTCCCCACCCAGTCACCCAGTCACGAATGAACTGGGTCGTGACGGATAAATCCGGGGGCTTGCGCCCCGCTAAGGATTTCTCGGGTCAGCTATCACTATCTGGTTCGGGTGGCAGGGAATAGGCAGCCGGGGCGGGCAGCCCGCGATCTAACACAGTAAACTCTATCGGGTTCTGCAGGAATGAAATTATGCGTTCAGTTTCCTCGTCGCAGGGATCGGTGCCGGGTGGCTGGCTTTCGCAAAGATTTTCGAGAATCTCAGAGTAACGATAAAGCAAGTCCTGAGCCGAGAGGGAACCATCGGCCACTTCATTGCGGAACCATACAGTGATTTGTTTGATGGCGTTCCATAGGACGGTGTCGCGCGTCTCGCCGCGCCGGCGCTCGCGCCAGGTCGGCTCGCTGGTGACCTGCAATCGTTTTTGTTCCTCCTGCCAGCGGGCCAGAAATTGACGGGTAACTTCGTCACCCGCATTGATCGTTCCCACGCCGACCCAATCGATGCGCGCCCCCATTTTCTCCACCTGATCGCGCGTTTGGGGCGCGTAAAACATCGGCGTTAGAAGCATACGCGCGTGATCTTCTGTCTGTGGTTGCAGGAGCTCGTTGAGTGTGAAGCGGCTCAGATGGCCCCGCACGCGACCGCGGACGAAGCCCGGCACAGAACCCGTCCAGCGGCCGCGCCCTTTTTCGTTAACGGCGATTCCGTACACAGCGCGCCGGATCGAAATTTCTTCATACGGATACGGATCAGATTCCTGCCGACGCCGGTTACTGTGGATGCGGTAGCGCACCTGCAGATCCGAGCCTTCGACTGGTAAGCCATCACGGGTGGTGAATGGCATACGGTCCACGGCTGCGTGTTGATCTCGCAGGTCTACTACCTCGCGCAAGCGCTCGTAACCATGCAAGCGGTGGCGGCCTTGTGCCAACACATTCGTCTGACCCCCGACGCGCTCAAAGATGGCGGCGTTGCCAAGTTGAATCGTTACATAGCCGGGCCCACCGATAAGATAGACAGGGCTTTCCTGGTCTCTCTCCGATACCTTGCCATCCTTTACGGTGATGCTGCCGAACGAGCGGCCAAAGATGGCGCCCATCAGATAGTCGTAAGCAACCTGATAGTTCTTGAGTTCGAATAAGTCCTGAATGTAGCCGGCGCCGTAGCGTAATGCCACGATCATGCCAATGATCGGGAAAGGCAAGTGCCGCAGGGTTTGCGGATGGAAGATGGATATGAATAGGTTTCCGATCCACTCCAAAGTGGGGCGGAATGTTTCAGAGACATCTGCAACAGTTTGAGCTATAAATATCGAGGCCGTCGAGGGTGGAATGTCTTCCAATATTACGATCAGCAGCCAATAGAGCAGGAAGAGCGCATAGAGCAAGCGCCCGCGTTGCTTCTCACCGCCTGGTGAACGGTCGAGGACGAAATCGGCCATGTTCTGGAGCAGACCGATCGGCGTAGGTAGATTATTCAGCGTCGATCGTGTCGTCATGTTGTGCAATCAGGAGTTGTGCGCCAGTCTCGTCGAGACTGTCCAGCCAACTGCGCATTTCTAAAATGGTCTCTTGCTCTCGCCGTGCCAAGTTTGTGACGCTTGGCCGGTTAATGATCTCCAATGTGGCGTCGATAAGAATGCGCGCCACCTTCCGCACTGTGAGGGAAATCCGCGATTGCATCTTCTGGCGCAGATCGCGTGTGAGTATTTCGCGCAATTGCATCCAGCCGTCGCGAAAGCCTTCGCGATGTAAAGAGTCGACCTCTGATTCGTAAAGCTCATCTTTGGTGCGGCGAAGCATTTCTGTTTGCCATTTAAGCTTGCGCCGGTTGTAGAACTCTTCTGGAAAATCCACATTCGCCACTGAAACGGCCAGTACCTGAATGCCGCGGTCGTGCAGCACGCGATACTCCAAACTGCCGGCATCGGGTAATTGATCGGCCGGGGGCTGCAAACGTTGCGTCAAGGCTTGTTGGAGTGCGGTGAAGGGCAGCGGATCGACATGCTCTTCGGGCAACAAGTCGCTCAATGTGCGTTCGAGCAACAATTCGCGCCACACATCGGCGGCGACCAGCGCTGGAAGCTCGGTCCACCCAACGTTGTAGCGTTCGCGAACTGCAGTGCCAAATACTGCGAGAAAGGCGGGGTGTTCCTCGAAATAGTAGGGGGGCCCCTGGTCAGTCTCCCATTGTCCGGGAGAAGCATGCCCACGCCGGAGCATGAAACGTACGATGATGTTGGCTTTAATATTGATGCCGTCGCGTGTTACTGCTTTAACATTCTTATTCGTGCGTGATTGCACGCGCAAGTCGATCGTATCGGCGATGAACTCACCAGGCGTTGTAAACGTGACACCCGGCCCAGCCGAGCGCTTGTAGGCAACATTGGTTTGCAATGCAACTGCACTGGCGCTATCAAGCAAAATGACACCCGGCCCGCGTTTGTCTTCCTCTCCCGGGCGCGCGACCTTCGATCCATTTCGGACGAAAATGATCGGGCCATGTCCACCTTGCAAAAATTGCAGCATGCTTGAGAAGGCCAAATTTCGGTCTTTCCAGGCTGATACCGGCAGCGCGAACTGGCTCGCGAGCATTATCCCGCCGATTAATGCTACCCCCAACACAAATATATCGAGCAGCCACATGGCAACCGAGGGCAGCGGTCGCCGCCAATAGCCAACGAAATACCAGATCGCTAGAACGACCAGGCCGCCGAGGATATAGAGTGTCATTTTTCGACGTTTGTTTTGTGACATTGAAATGATTTTACTGCGTGCCTTACATTAATGAAAGCAAACTTGCGTTTGCAACATTTCGCTATTACGAGTCAGAGATAGCTATAGTTGCAAGGGGGATTGAGCCGTCCGGATAGGCAGTGGATGAAAGTCTTTGCCCGCTGTCGGGAGCGTACATCCCTGCTCGGATAGAGTAGCGACCCGGGATGGCCTCTGCTGGAATGGAAAGGGAGTGCCGATCCCGGATGTATTCCTCCGGGAGCCAGCCGGTGGTCGGACGCGTCCAATTGGCGGGTTCGGCGTCGGATTGAGAAATGATCTGGCCGCTTGCATCAATAAGATGTACGAAGACTCGGTAAGGTGTATCAATCTCCTTCATCGTTTGCCAGACAAGTTCCAATTCGATGCTATCTCCGGGAGCCAGTTCGCTAGATTCTAAGTAATAGCCAGCGAGTACGATCCCGTCATCCAGTGAAACAGCCAATTGCTCCGTCATTTCAGGCTGTGAGAATGTGCGCTCAATAACTGCAACGGTAAGAGTCTGGGGTAACGTGAATTCACCAAGCGGTTCGCCATCGGGTTTCTCCACCCACAGCCGCAGGGTATATTGGCCAGCGGGCAATGAAGCCGGCAGTCGATTGAAGATCTGGTCTGCGAGCACATCTCCAGGTTGCCATTGCGCAGTGCCGAAAGCAACACTGAGAGTGTGCACGAAGCTTATGCTCGCTTGATTCTCGACTTCATCCAATATAAGCATCACTGCGTAGTCTGCGCGGACCAGGGATTCTGGACCGGCGCGCCAGACAAAATCTACCCGTAGCGCGTCGCCCGGCCTCGCCTCGCCTCGATCCAATCGAATAACAAGTAGTTCTAAGCTACCGGCTGCAAATGTGGCCTGCGGGGGCGTGTCCGTATAAGACGAACGATCCGGAGTCGTGATCGTAATCTCCCCGAGTTCGACTATATCCAAGGCCTGCAATGTGTCCTCCCGAAAGGCGACTACTTGCAGTTTGTACGCTCCAGGCGGGGTGCCCGGCAGCGGCCGTAGAATTGCGCTCTGCAGAACGTATTCCTCCAGCGGCCAAAAATCCGTGCCGGGGGCAAAACGCCAATCCGCCGGACGAATAATATCCGTTGAATTCCAGATTCTTTCCTCCGCGTCCACAAGCCTCAAGTTGAACCCGTAGCTGAGACCAAGATCGTGTTGTGCCTGCCAGTACAAGTCAACTTCGATCTCTCCATCGGCGGGGAATGCTGCCCGTGAGAGCGTGTAACCGTGCAACCAGAGTTCGCCTGCCAGGTCTCTGTTGAGCGCATTTGCCATGCCAGCAGGTCTGTTCCCGGCTGCCAGCCCATGCTGTCGGATAGGGGAGTCGACGAACACTGTAATGCCAAAGAACATGCATATGAGGAGGCCGCCTAAGAATGCGGTCCGGAGACTTCTCCCGTCGGAACTGTGAGATTCAATTCTGTCTACCAACCGCGTGCGGCGGAAAATAAAATAGACGCCGAGGGATATAACCGTGAGAATGGAAATGATGTCAGCAGCCGTGCGGATGGGTGTGTTGACAAAGTCCAATACAAGCGAGTGCTCACCGGCTGGAATGTCCGCCGCAATGAGACCATGTGGGCTGGTAATGCGGATTGGAATGCGCTCGCCATCCAACAGGAGCTGCCAGCCCGGAAAGTAAAACTGCCGGAATGTGAGCGTACTTGCTTCAAGCAGATCCACCACATAGTGATCCCGGTAGAGAGTGTTATCTGTGTGAACCACACGAGCATTCTTCGGCAGTGAAACTCTATCTAACCGATCGGGATCAAAGTCTGTCAATAAAGCTTCTCGTTGTGTGGATGTGTCTGGCAGTTTCGAGACCCAGCGTGGCAAATATTCGGCATTGGTGGAAGTGCCGATCAGTAGCGGCGGGAGCTCATAGCGTGTGAGGTCGCCAAACGAAATGGGCGCTTCAATCGGTTCGCGCGGAGGGTACAGCCAGGGGAGAGCGTTGGCAATGAACAAAGAAACAATGAACAATGGTATGAGAACGTTGGACCTCGACGATGTTTGTGGAGTCGGCACTTGTGAAAAGTCGAGAGTGGCAGCCATTAATGCCAGAAATAGCGCAGCCGGCCCGAGGTAGCGCCACGGCCAGAGAGTGCGTTGCAGGAGCGGAATAGCATCCCAGACGAAAGCAGATTGAGGCAACGTGATGAAAATACAACCGGTTGCAAGTATTGCCAGGAAGATGCGTTCCTGCTGCAACGCAGCGCGTGTACGCCATTGTGAGGTGAGCGCTGCAATTGCAAGGAGAAACGTAACAATAGGCAGGGGGCGCAGCAGTGGCGGGTTGAGCAAGTCGCTGTCAACTGGTAATGCAGGATAGTCGAAGAGAGCGCGTAGCGGCGTGAAATTAAGGGCGTAGGAAATACCCGTCGTAGCGAAGCGCGTTTCAATCTGCGCAAAATTCAACTCTGTCAGTGCGGGGAGCCAGTAAAAAGCAACCAGAGCCAGCCCAATGAGAGTGGCGCTCGCAATCTGAATCAGAGTCTGGCGGAGGTGGGCGCGCCCGCTCCAGAGAGCATACGCGAGCAGGAGCGGCGAGACCTGCAGCGCCATGCCATTATGAGAGAACACTAGCATCCCGAAGGCAATCCCGGCCGGGACGACATATCTCCAACCCTGGAGGGCAGCGCGTCGCCATGTAAGTAAGGCAAAGGGAAGGATCGCGAGAGCCAGCGATTCGGGCAATCCGCCACGAACATTCGCCGTATATAACAAATACGGACTGTACACATACCCCAGCCCAGTAATCAACCCGCCACGCTCGGAGCCGGTAATTTCCCGGCCCAATTGGAACGCGCCCCAACCTGCTGCCAATGCTATACCGAAAGCAGCAATACGATAAGCCCAGAGGAAATTTGCTCCGGCGATGTGAATGAGCGCGATCAGATAATGCGATAGATATGAAAAGTAATTGAAAATCGGGTAGCCATAGCCATGCACCAGATTCGGCGCCCAGCGAGGAAAGAACACGCCGGAGCGGATCAGTTGTTCAAGCTCGAAGGCCCGGAACATGTGCGTGGCTAAGTCGTTTGTGCGGGGAGGATCGCCGCCGATGTAGGGCCATATCGCCGGGACCGAAAAGAGCACCAGCAGCCCAAAAAGCGCGAGGATGCGCCCGGGTGAGGACATGCGCGCGATTATACTGTTGGGAGCGATATTAGCCGACGGAGATGTCCACTTGGTTCATGAGTTCTTCACCATCGGGAAAACTGTGCACGCTTTCGGCAAGGATGACCCCATTCCATTTGGATAGCAGCAATCGCGACCTTGCCGGCCGGTTGGCGGGAGAACCGATAGGCTTGCCGGATGCGGTACAATTCGCCTGTTTGAACAACGGAGACAATTATGACCGAGGCGCGACGAGTTGCTTTATTTGTAACATGCCTGGTCGACCAGGTGCTGCCGGAGGTCGGCGTTGCCACCCTGCAGCTCCTGCGACGGGCGGGCTACAAGGTCGAGTTTCCGGCCGCGCAGACCTGCTGCGGGCAGCCCTTCCACAATAGCGGACACGCGCACGAAGCCGTGCGACTTGCCAAGCGGACGGTTGACATCCTCGGTGACTATCCAGCGGTGGTGCTGCCGAGCGGTTCGTGTACGGCGATGCTTCGCATCGAATATCCCCACCTGTTGGAGCCGTGGCCGGATTGGCACAACCGCGCCAAAATGCTGGCGGAAAAAACCTTTGAGCTGAGCGAATTCCTGGTCGAGCAGGCTGGTTGGACGCCGGCCAGAGCAGCCTCCGCACCCGAGGTGACTTACCACGATTCGTGCCACATGTGCCGCATGTTGCAGCTTGGCGCAGAGCCGCGCAAGTTGCTCGCCGCCGCCGGCCACCGCGTGAATGAAATGCGTGAGTCCGACCGCTGTTGTGGATTCGGTGGCCTCTTTTCCCTGCGCATGCCGGAAGTCTCCAACGCGATGACGATCGAAAAAGTCGCTCAGGCGGTTGAGAGCGGCGCGCCGATCCTAGCGTCGGCCGATCCGGGCTGTATTATCCAGATGCGCAGCCTTGCTCCTGAAGACGGCCTGCAGGTCGAGCACATCGCCACGTTGTTGGAGGCGGCCTCTCGATGACGGCCACATTTCCGCAATTCCGCCAACAAGCCACAATCGCCATAGAGGATATCCGGCTGCAGGGCGCGCTGGACACTGCCACGGGCAACCTGTTGGGTGCCCGTAGGCAGGCGCTGGCCGAACTCCCCGACTCTGAGAAGCTCCGCGATCATTTCAAAAGTATTCGTGCCCGCACGCTGGCCGATCTCGCTCGGTACCTGGAGATATTTGAACGAAATGCAGTCGCGGCCGGTGTGAACGTCCATTGGGCCTCCACGGGCGAGGCTGCGCGCAAGATCGTCATTGACATAGCCGAGGAGCACGGGGTGACGCTGGCGACGAAGAGTAAATCGATGACGACCGAGGAAATCCATTTGAATGACGCGCTTGTGACCGTCGGCGTTGAGCCGGTAGAGACCGACTTGGGTGAGTGGATCATCCAACTTGCGCAGGAACCGCCCTTTCATATCATCGGCCCGGCGATTCACAAGACTCGCGAGCAAGCCGCCGAATTAATTTCAGAGGCCGCCGGGCGCTCGTTGGCGCCGGACGACATCGCCATGCTCACCGCCGAAGCGCGCCGCGTGCTACGTGAGAAATTCCTGGCAGCCGGAATGGGGATTTCCGGAGGCAACATCGCCATCGCCGAGACCGGCAGCGTCGTCTTGGTTACGAATGAGGGCAATGGCCGACTGGTCACTTCGGCGCCGCCTGTGCATGTGGCCGTGATCGGAATCGAAAAAGTCGTGCCTACATGGGATGGCGCTGCCGCCTGGCTGGCTTTACTAGCGCGCAGCGCAACCGGGCAACCACTCTCGGTTTATACGAGCATCATTAGCGGCCCGGCGCGTAACGAAGACCCGGACGGCCCGCGCGAGGTGCACGTTGTCTTTCTCGACAACGGTCGCAGCCGACAGATCGGTGGAGAATACGAAGAGGTATTGCAGTGCATTCGTTGCGGTGCATGCCTGAACGTGTGCCCGGTCTACCGCGAAGCCGGCGGGCATGCCTACGGCAGTCCGTACAACGGCCCAATCGGCTCAGTGATTACGCCGCTGTACTCGGGATTGCGCGAGTACGAGGCGTTGCCGCACGCCTGTTCATTGTGCCAGGCCTGCAAAGACATCTGTCCAGTGCGCATCGACCTACCGCGCATGCTGCTGGCGCTGCGCGAGACGGAGGTGCGCGAAGGCGTGATCCCCTGGCCCGAACGCAAAGTTGAGGAAGCTGCAGGCGTCGTGCTCGCCCACGAGCGCCTGCTCCGATTTGTCACATGGATATTCCGCCGCTTGCAAGGGATATTTTTGCGCGACGGCCAGTTACATCTGCCCCGCGGGCTCGACCCGACGGTGGGTCGCCGTATGCCCGGCCTGGCGCAGCGTTCCTTCCGCACAATGTGGCAGGCCGGCGAATTGGAGGCAAAAGAGTGAGCGCGCGCGAATCGATCTTTGAGCAACTGCGTGGTCTGGCACGCGAACAGGAAATGCCGCCGGCCTGGGTTTCGCGGCGAGATTTTGGCGACCCTGCCGGGCGTTTCGAATCTGCGCTGACTGCTGCAAAAGGCGAGGTTGTCCGCGCGCCAAGCCTGGCGGTGGCTTGGGACGCACTCGGTAAACTGCTCCGCGAGCTGAACGCCCGCACCGTCGTCGCCAACGCCGAGCCGCCGCTTTCCGATGCGCGGCTGACGCAACGCTGGCCGGAACTGGAATGGCATATCGTTGGGGAGACTGCCGACGATTTGCGCGCCTTCTGCGCCCGCGCCGACGTAGGGCTGAGCGGCGCCGACGCAGCCCTGGCTGAGACCGGCAGCATTATTGTAAGTAGCGGTCCTGGACGGAGCCGGCTGGCGACCTTGCTGCCGCCTGTGCACATTGCCCTGGTGCCGACCTCGGCTTTGACGGCCGACATATTCACGTGGACAGCAGCCCGCCAGGGTGGAATGCCCGCCAATGTAAACGTCATCAGCGGTCCGAGTAAATCGGCCGATATTGAAGTAACACTCGCAATCGGCGTTCATGGCCCGGGGCGCTTCATCGTCATCTTGTACACGGATTAATCCCGCGGTTCATTCACCTCGGCTTGCTCTTGACGCTCGTCATTTCGTCGCGTACCATCGACTTACAGTAACTCCCCAACTCTAATAAAGGAGAGCATCATGACAGACGAAGTTGTCTATCGATCCAACGTGCGCATCGAACGCGTGAAAGGACCACATCGCCGCGCCTATTTACCAGTTGAGACCGAACCGGTGCACTTCGGCGTGCATGCCGAAGTCGCTGAGCACTACGGCACCGATATGACGCAACAAGATCCGCATTCCACAACACTCGACTATGTTGTTGCCTCTACAGCAGGTTGACTGACCGGAACCTTCGGGGGCGCGCTGGAAGCGCGCAAAATTCCGGCCGGGGAAGGCTATCTGACATCCGAGGCTATGGGCGAGATCGAGAAGGATGGGAAGGTGCTTGTCATCAAGCGCATCCATGTCCGCTATCATCTGAAGCTCGACCCGGAGAAGCGCGAGCTGGCCGAACATACGCATGGCTTTCACGCAGACTATTGTCCGGTGGCGCGCACGATCCGAGATTGCGTTGCGATTACTACCTCGCTGGAGATGAAAGATTTGTGAGTTATTTGTGGAGAGAGTAACTATCGAAGAGGAGTAACTAAGTAAGGACCTTGGGTTGAAAGATAAAGTCGCACTCGTCATGGCCGCGTCGAAGGGTCTGGGTCGGGCGAGCGCTCAAGCCCTCGCGGCTGAAGGCGCGCGTGTGGCTATCTGTGCGCGTAGTGATGCATTGGAAACAACTGCCGAAGCCATCCGTGTGGAGACCGGTGCGGAGGTGCTCGCTGTGCGGGCCGACGTAACGATGCAGAAAGATATCGCCAGTGTAGTCGAGGCAACCCTCGCCGAGTTCGGTCAGATCGACATTCTGGTGATCAACGCCGGTGGCCCGCCGCCCGGAACGTTGCTTTCGCTCAAGCCGCAGGACTGGGAAGCGGCCGTACAGCTTACATTTATGAGCGCCGTGCGCGCCTGCTACACCGTGGTACCGCACATGGTTGAACGCGGTACAGGCAGCATCGTCGCGATTGAATCAGTGTCGATTAAACAACCCGCCGACAATTTGATCCTTTCAAACTCGATCCGGCTCGCGGTAATCGGTTTACTGAAATCGATGGCGAACGAACTCGGCCCGGATGGGATCCGGGTCAACTCGATCAACCCAACCTTCACCTACACCGACCGGGTTGAGCAATTGTTGCGTAATAGTATGACGGATAAGGGCACGTCGATGGATGAAGAGATGGAGCAAGCCGCTGCGAGCATTCCACTGCGGCGCATCGGCACGGTTGAAGAATTCGGGCGCACCGTCGCCTGGCTGGCCTCGCCGGCGGCCTCCTTTATTCATGGTCACGCACTCATGTTTGATGGAGGTGTGACAAGTTCGCCGCTTTAATTCGGCTGTCAATTCTTTGAGTCTTCTGCTGCATTATGCAGCGCAGCGTGCGCGGCAGCCAGGCGTGCAACAGGCACGCGAAATGGCGAACAACTGACATAATCCAATCCGGCATTGTGGAAGAATTCGACAGAGCGTGGGTCGCCGCCATGCTCGCCACAGATGCCCACCTTCAGATCTGGTCGTGTGGCGCGGCCGCGTTCGACCCCCAATTGTATGAGCTGACCAACGCCATAAATATCCAACGTCTGGAATGGGTCGTCATCCAGGATGCCGCGTTGCACGTACCCCGGTAGAAAGCGCGAAGAATCATCACGACTCAGTCCCAGTGTCGTCTGGGTGAGATCGTTTGTGCCGAATGAGAAGAACTCGGCCGTCGTAGCAATCTTGTCTGCTATCAAAGCCGCACGCGGGAGCTCGATCATAGTACCTACGGTGTATTCCAATCGCACGCCGTGCCCGGCAAACACTTCCTCCGCAACAGTGCGGACGATAGCCTCCTGTGATATGAATTCCGCCGTGTAGGCGACGAGCGGAATCATGACCTCCGGTATTACCACTACATTTTCTCGCACACAGCGCACTGCCGCAGTGAAGATAGCGCGCGCTTGCATCGTTGTCACTTCTGGATAGACCACACCCAATCGGCATCCGCGATGGCCGAGCATCGGATTGGACTCGGCCAGGCGATTGATCTGCGCCAGGATGGACTCCTTCTCATTAATCTCCAGGAGCAGTGCGTCGATTTCTGCAACAGTGCCCGCCTGACGCAATTTCAACTTCAGATCGGTGATTGTGAGCAGGGTCTCCTCGCGTGGTGGCAGAAACTCGTGCAATGGTGGATCAAGCAACCGAACGGTAACCGGGTACCCATGCATGGCTCGAAAGATTCCTTCAAAGTCATTCGTCTGTAGTGGTTCGAGTTTTGCCAGTGCTTCCGCCCGTACCACCGCATTGGGCGCCATGATCATCTCGCGCATGACTTCAATGCGCTCGCCTTCAAAGAACATATGCTCGGTGCGGCAGAGACCGATTCCCTGTGCGCCAAAGCGGCGGGCGACTTCGGCGTCCGTTGGGTTATCGGCGTTCGCCCGCACAGCAAGCTGCCGATATTCATCGGACCACTGCATAACAGTCTCGAAGTATTCATCCAGCTCAGGATCGATAGTGGGCACCCGCCCGAGTAAAACATCGCCACAATTGCCATCCACAGTTATCCATTCGCCGCTTGACACCGTAATACCGTCAGCAGTAAACAGCTGTTGTCCATAATCGATCTTGAGGGCGCCGCAGCCGACAACGCAGCACTTCCCCATTCCGCGTGCGACCACGGCCGCATGCGAAGTTACACCACCGCGCGCCGTGACAATGGCCTGCGCGGCCACCATGCCATGAAAATCGTCCGGGTTGGTTTCGTGTCGGATTAACACAACCGCCTCGCCGGCTTCGCCGCGCGCCAGCGCTTCGTCTGCGTCGAAGACAACAATCCCGGCGGCCGCACCGGGAGAAGCCGCCAGACCTGTGGCGAGGCGCGTCGTGGTTGCTGTTGTATCTACGATC
Source organism: Anaerolineales bacterium (assembly GCA_965248775.1). GTDB lineage: Bacteria > Chloroflexota > Anaerolineae > Anaerolineales > JBHHUI01 > JBHHUI01. The sequence goes on along the minus strand of OZ252150.1, from coordinate 4,008,963 downwards.
GGGTGTAACAGTTGCTCAAGCTGTTCGGGGGCAACGCGGCGCACGGCCTCTTCCCGATTGATGAGGCCTTCGTTAACAAGGTCAACTACGATGCGCGTGGCAGCGCGGCCGGTTCGTTTCCCGCTGCGAGACTGCAGCATCCACAGGCTGCCGCGCTCCACTGTGAACTCGACATCCTGCATTTCACGGTAGTGTGCTTCGAGCCGCTGGGCAATGTCCAGCAATTGCTCGTAGGCCGCTGGCAAAATCTCCGGCATGCGCGCGATTGGCTCCGGTGTGCGGATGCCGGCTACGACATCCTCCCCTTGTGCATTAATGAGGAACTCGCCGTACAGGCCCGGCTCGCCAGTGCTCGGATCGCGGGTGAATGCCACGCCTGTGCCTGAGTCTTTCCCGGCGTTTCCGAAAACCATGGCCTGCACATTGACTGCTGTACTCTTCTCATCCGGGATGCGATTTAGACGACGATAATCTACCGCCCGCCGATTCATCCACGAGTCGAACACAGCTGCGATTGCGAGCCGCAGTTGCTCTTCCGGGTCATCGGGTACTTCCTGACGGACTTCGCCGAAGATGATCTCTTTGAGACGTTCAACCAGCGTTTTGAGGGCGGCCAAATCCAGATCAACCACCGGCTTATTGCCGGAAGCGCGATCGAGCTTGTCTCTCGGCACACCCAGGACGATCTCGCCAAACATCTGCACCAGGCGGCGATACGCATCCCAGGCAAAGCGCTCATCGCCGGTAAGTTCCGCCAGTCCGTTGATAGTGTCAGGATTTAATCCAAGGTTGAGGACTGTATCCATCATGCCCGGCATTGAAATTGGCGCACCCGAACGAACTGATAGCAGCAAGGGGCTGGCCGGATTGCCAAATTGTTTACCCGTCCGCGCTTCCACTTTAAGCAGCGCAGCTTTGCTTTGCGACCACATGCCCTCTGGAAATAGCTTGTCGTTCTTGTAATATGTGCGACAGGCGTCGGTCGTGATCGTGAATCCAGGCGGGACGGGTAAACCTGCACGTGACATTTCTGCAAGTCCGGCTCCCTTTCCGCCCAATATATCCACCATCGTGCGGTTGCCTTCTTCAAACAAAGAGACCCACTGGTCCATTTATAGTCCTTTCAGAACTTAATGTGAAAATCAAAAAGACCTGTCGAAATTTGTATTCTTTCGACGGGCCACAATGCATTCTTACTGCACCTGTTTAGCTGTTCTGAACCATTTCCTTTACTTGTTCAACAATTTCCGGATTGGCTAGGGTTGTTACATCCCCCACGTCCGTGCCATTAGAAATCGAGGCCAACACGCGGCGCATGATCTTGCCGGAGCGTGTTTTAGGCATGTCGGGCACGATCCAGACATTCTTGGGCCGAGCGATTTTTCCAATCGATTCTTCAATCTCGCTGATCACGGCGGCTGCTATCTCCGGGCCCGGTTCAATCCCCAGCTTAAGAGAGACGTAAATATCGGGCACGCGCCCTTTTACTTCGTCGGCAACAGGGACAACGGCAGCCTCGGCGATCTGATCGACAACCAGGCACGCCGATTCCAATTCCTTCGTGCCAAGCCGATGCCCGGCCACATTGATCACATCATCCACCCGACCAAGGATACGGTAATAGCCATCGGCGGACTGCATGGCCGCGTCTCCGGGGAAATAGGGCCAGTCGCGCCAATCGGTGCTGTTTGGGTCTTTGTTGTACTTTGTAAAGTAAGTAGCGACGAAACGTTCGTGATCACCCCAGATGGTCTGGAACTGACCCGGCCAGGGATTCCGGATACAAATATTTCCCGCCTTATTGGAGCCTGGCGGAATCTCCTGCCCTTCTTCGTCGTAAATGACAGCGTGGATGCCCGGCACCGCCGGGCCGGCGCTGCCGGGTTTCATGGCGTGCAATGCGGGCATGGTGCTGCACAAGAAGCCGCCGGTCTCCGTTTGCCACCAAGTATCAACAATGGCTGCTTTGCCCTTGCCGATCACCTCGTAATACCATTTCCATACTTGCGGCTCGATCGGTTCGCCGACAGTGGTCATGTGTTTGAACTCGAAGTTGTATTTCTGCGGCTCATCCGGCCCGGCCTTGCGCAGCATGCGCACAGTTGTCGGCGCAGTGTGGAAGATGTTCACATTCAAGCGTTCGGCAATACGCCAAGCACGGCCCGGATCCGGGAAGCCTGGTACGCCTTCATACATCACACTCGTGGCTGCCAAAACCAATGGCCCATAAACAATGTAGGAGTGACCTGTGATCCAACCGATGTCGGCCATACACCAATAGACATCCTCGGGATGGATGTCCTGAATATATTTTGATGTGCCAGCTGCGTAGGCCAGATAGCCACCGGTGCCGTGCTGGCAGCCTTTAGGCCGACCAGTTGTACCGCTGGTGTACATTAGAAACAGGGGTGCTTCGGCGGGCATGGGTACCGCATCAACACGCCGGCCACGATAGTCCATGAGCAAATCGTTGACGAAGAAGTCGCGACCAGCTTGCATGGGCGTCTCGGCTGAGTTCTTGCCGGGATAGCGTTGCCATATGAGTACTTTATCGATCACCTGTCCTTCGGCTGCCGCTGCCTTTACTGCTTCGTCGGCTTTTACTTTGTGGTCGAGTAGTGCTCCGTTGCGATAGTAGGCATCCATGTAAATGAGCACGTTGCTGCCGGAGTCGGCCGCGCGTTCGCCACAGGCTTTGCCGCTGAAACCACCAAATACAACCGAATGGATGACGCCTAAGCGGGCGCAGGCGAGCATTGCGATCGGGAGCTCCGGCACCATGGGCATATGGATTGTGACGCGGTCTCCTGCCGAGAGACGGGCAAAATCCTGGAGCAGCGCTGCGAATTCGTTCACGCGCACGTAAAGCTCTTGGTACGTCAGAACAATGTGTTGCTCGTCCTCCGGTTCCGGGACCCAGATGATGGCTGCTTTATTCTTGTTTTTCTCAAGGTGCCGATCGATACAGTTATAGCTGGCGTTGATCTCACCACCGACGAACCATTTAAAACTCGGCGCATTGCTACTGTCGAGCGTGGTGTCCCAGTCTTTATGCCAACTTAGCAGGTCAGCATATTCTTTGAAGCAATCGGGAAAGTTATCGAGTCCGAAGCGGTCATAGATGCCCGCGTCGGTCATATTGGCTTGGGCCTTAAATTCTTCAGAGGGGTGGAAGTATCCTTCCTCTTGCCAGTGGACGGCAATTTCGGCTTCGCTGACTTCAAGTTTTTCTTGCTCACTCATTGGATCACCTGTCGCTGTTGGGATGAAAGGAATCTAATATGGTTGCGGTCGAGAGTCAAACGACGAATGGCCAATGGCTGCCAGCGAATGGATAATAGCTAGTGGGTCACTTGGCATGCTGATTGCCATTGTTGGATCAGCGTTGAGCGGCGGCGGATCGGATGCCGAGTGTACGCGCCGGAACCACCGAGCATGTGCCGCCGCTGCCGACTGCGTTGGCGACGTGCCTTACGTTTGCCGCCCCATTCAAACGGAGTGGGGTTCTGGTTCCAACCCTGCGCGACGCCTTGTAACAAGGCAATGAATTGATCAGGTGTTTGCGGATACTGGCCGGACAGGCCACGCCGAACGAGAATTCGCTGCATCGATTCAGCCATGTTCAACCACGAGCCGCCCAACGGTGTATACAGCGGCATAATGCCGTGTTCGAACAACCACAGAACCATCTCCGGAGTGTAATGGCCTTTGAGGTTATCCCAGATGAGTAGCATGCGCAGAGCTGGAAGTTCTTGCGACAAGGTGATGGGCAACGATAATCCGGCTTGCCAGCTTTCCCATAGCAGGCGATTGGCTTCAACGTCGAGTTGGGGTTTGGCCGGCAATGCCTGCAGGATAGCCAACAGTTCGTCCTTGAGCCATGGATGCAAAATAGCATTGGTAGTACGCGTGACGCCTTTCACGCGCACTTGTCCAGAAGCCGGGTGAAATAGTGTTAGCAATTTTGCCGTTCCGTCGCGGATGTACTCGTGCGGCTGTTTGGCCGGCTGCGCCTCGGGCTGCCAGCTGCCCCCCACATATGGCTTGGTCTGATAAGGTCCGGCTTCATCTTGGGTCCAGACGGCCAGGCCGAGCGTTTCGCCAGTATGGTAGGCGCTTTCGATCAAGTTTTTTTCGCCTCGGTATCTGGGTCGGTCACAATAACAGTGCCGCCCTTTCGCTTGCGTGTTGCTTGGCCGGTTTCGCACCAGCTGCGCGACTGCTGCCAGCTGTAGCCGGCTTCCTGCAACACCGTCCAGATGGTATAGGTGCTCACCTCGGGCAAGCCATCCGGCATCGAGCGCAACCGTTGCTGCAAAGTTTGCAGCGACCACGTCGCCGTCCCGTCTGTCTCCGGAATGGGTGGTCGGCGCACTTCCTGCAGAATGCGCTCGCGCTCTTCTGCCCCGTACGTCACCTGAGGTCCTCCCCCATGCTTTGGCTCGAGGGCCGCCAAGCCTTCCCGGTTGAAACGGCTGACCAACTGCGAGACCGCGTCACCGGACTTCCGACCCGACAAGCGCGCGGCCTCGGTGTAATTGTTCCCATCCGCCACGAACAGAATCTGTCGGGCGCGAACGACATGACTAGCAGGCTCCGTCTGCGAATGGCCAATACGTTCCAGCCATTCCCGCTCTTCCTTCGTCAGTTCACGAAGCGGGTCTTTCTTGCGTCGGCTCATTTCATCACCTATGTGATCAAGGATGCAGCCAATTCTAAAGCCCGATTCATTTTATGGCGATGTCCGTGCCAAGTGACCCACTAGTGGCAAACGCACTTGCCATATACTTTGCGTTACAAACCAGCAGCCATTCCGTGCCGCACGTTACGACGCGAATCTACAAGCGCGCATACACTTCCTGGTATGCGCAAAAAATGGCGAACTTTGATCTTGTTGGCGATTGCCGCGTTGCTCTCATTCTCGCTGTGGTTCTCGGCTTCGGCGGTTGTGCCAGACCTGACGGAGGCGTGGGGCCTGAGTGATGGCGGCAAGACCTGGCTCACGATGAGCGTACAGATCGGATTTGTCGCCGGGACGTTGATCTCAGCTATGTTCAATCTGGCGGACATCATTCCAGCACGCTGGTTCTTTGCTGCTTCGGCGATCACGGCAGCATTTGCCAATGCAGCCATTCCTCTCTTTGTGGATAGCCTGCCTCCGGCTTTGGTGTTGCGATTTGTAACCGGCATGTTGCTCGCAGGTGTGTATCCGGTCGGCATGAAACTGGTGGCCACCTGGACGCAAGCTGATCGGGGTTTGGGGATTGGCTTGCTAGTTGGCGCGCTGACGGTGGGAAGTGCTGCACCGCATCTCATCACTGGTTTCGGTGATTTTTCCTGGCGTACTGTGGTGCTTGCGGCCAGTGGGCTGGCGTTGTTGGGCGGATTGATTGCAATTGTTGGCGTGCGTGCGGGCCCGTACGTTACAAAGTCGGCCCGCTTCAATCCGCGCTTTGCATTCCGGGCTTTGGCTGAACGCGGGATACGGCTGGCGAACTTTGGTTACCTTGGACATATGTGGGAACTCTATGCCATGTGGGCCTGGATACCACTGTTCTTGCTTGCCAGTTTTGAACAAGTGGGTGTTGCGCCCGCGTGGGCTGCCGTGGCTGCGTTTGCAGTGATTGCAATCGGGGGATTGGGAAGCTTGTTGGCCGGCCTGCTTGCCGACCGTATGGGCCGCACAACTTTGACCATCGGCAGTATGGCGATCAGCGGGTTATGTGCACTCGGGATAGGATTTTTATTTGGCGCTAACCCCGCATTGCATCATCGAAAACCTTACTTTGACAAGATCGTTGACTCACGCTAATCCTTACCGAATGTTCCCGTTGTTCGGACGTTCGGAGGAGATCGATGAGGCATCCCATGAGTCTGCAATCACGCCGTGAACTTCTGGCCAGCACCGCGCCGCGTTACCAGCAGGCGTCCAAGAAAGAGAAGCAAACCATCCTCAACGAATTAACCGCTGCCACCGGCTATCACCGCAAATACGCCCTCACGTTGCTCAAGTATCATGACGCCCAGGCAGCGCAACCTGCGAGACGGCCGCGGAAACCGTCGCCCCGAATCTACACGCCCGAGGTGCAGGCGGCGTTGGTGGAGGTCTGGGAAGCTGCCAACCGTATCTGCTCCAAACGGCTAGTGCCGTTTCTGCCGGAGTTCGTGGCCGCCCTGGAGCGGCACGGTCACCTCTCGCTCTCGGACGATGTGCGTGAACGCCTGCTTGCGATCAGCACGGCGACGGTTGACCGCCTCCTGGCAGACGTGCGGCGCGGTCAACTGCCCTACGGCCGCAGCACCACCAGGCCGGGTAGCCTGCTCAAGCATCATGTGCCCGTGCGCACATTTGCAGAGTGGAACGAAGATGGGCCGGGCTTTATCGAAGCCGACCTGGTCGCCCACTGTGGCGATCGCATCGATGGGCAGTTTGTGCACACGCTGGTGATGACGGATGTTTCTACCGGGTGGACGGAGTTCGCCGCGCTGCTGTACCGCAGCCAGGACACCGTGCTCCGCGCAATCCGGCGCATCCGTACACAGCTGCCCTTCGACCTGTTGGGGTTGGACACCGACAACGGCGGCGAGTTCTTGAATTATCTGCTCTTTCACTACTGCCAGGACGAAGGCATCACCTTCACTCGTTCACGCCCTTACCGGGAGAACGACCAGTGCCATGTCGAACAGAAGAACGGCTCCATTGTGCGCAAGTTCGTCGGCTACGACCGTTTCGTTGGCATAGAAGCCTGCCGCGTTTTGGGTGCTTTGTACACGCAACTCCGGCTTTACGTGAACTTTTTCCAGCCTTCTGTCAAGCTGGTGGAGAAAAAACGCGTCGGCAACCGCATCATGCGCAAATACGATTTGGCGCGGACGCCCTATCAGCGTGTCACGGCCACTGAGAGTATCTCGGATGAAACCAGGCGCGCACTTGGAGAACAGTACCGCCAGTTGGACCCTTTGAACCTGCTACAGCAGATCGAATCTTTACAGGACCTATTCTGGCAGCACGCCTACGTCAACCCGCTCGCGCTGTCCGCTACCGCGTCACCCAACAGCTCCACCGCACAGCATGTGAATGGATCCGTGCATCCGGCGGAAACAGCATACCCGTCCGCCAAAGCACCGGTGCTGCCGAACGCGCGCGCCATCACCAGCACGGCCAATGGCAACGCACCACCGCCCAACGACAACGGTACCGCCCGACGCCTCGAGCGTGCTGCGCGCATGTACCGGCGCACGAAACGCAAAGGGCGCTATGGCCAGGTGAAGCGCTGGTGGCGTACCCGAAAAGATCCATTCGAAGACGTCTGGGACGAAGTTGAGCAGCAATTGGAGCAAACGCCTTACCTCACTGCCAAGATGCTCTTCCAGTGGTTGCAACAAGGCCAGCCCGGCAAATTCAGTGACGGTCAGTTACGCACGCTCCAGCGCCGAGTACATGACTGGCGCCTCAAGCAAGCGGAACATGAACTCGAGGCGAACGAGGAGTTCGCGGATCATGTCGCCGCAGCAGCACCCAGTCCTGAACGTACTGGGTCAGGACGAATGAACTGGGTCGTGACGAAGGCACTGGGTCGTGACGAAGGCACTGGGTCGGGATGAATGTGTCGACTACCAGCCTGCTTTTATCTCGGCTCACCAACGGGAAACAGAACGCCTGCTTCTCGCTGGAGCCCCCTGCGCTCCGCAGCGTGCCACTGCGGCTGCGCTTCGTCAACACCCCTTGACGCTCTTTGCACACGCATCTCAACAAGGGGTGTTGACAGTGCTCGCCTGCGTGGCTTCGGCTGCGCGTCAGGCAGCTCCAGCGGAAGCAGAGGAAACTAGGTGAGGCTTGACCAATTGATCGAAAAGTCACACCTCGAATCAGGTTGAAAATGATGGAAAAACTGGACTGGCAACGGCTTCTCAGGGTAAGATTCTTACATGATGCAATACGACCCTGTGATAGTCGTCACGGTCAGTCTGGTCTGGGGATTCGTAGTAGCAGCTGACTCGGCGCAGTTCTCAGCATGTGTGAGCGAACTCAGCCCGCCTGAATATATCGGGAGCGCGCTTACGCTTCAAACGAGTCTCGGTTTTCTGCTGACTCTCTTCACGATTCGCTTGATTCCACCGGCTGTTGAACTTGTCGGCTGGCGTTTTGCATTTTCAATTCTGGCCATTGGTCCAACACTGGGAATCTGGGCGATGCTGGCATTGCGGCGTTCGCCGGAAGCAGCGCAGCTTGCGGGTGGGCGCGGTTGACATGATGATCCTTGCGGGAACGGCAAGTCGACAGATGTTTGCTATCCCAGAATGTTCCTGCTGCAAAGTGCAGCACAGTGCCGAATGCACTGCGTCGGTATGCACACTTCACTGTATGCCCCTACCCCCTTTCGGTCCCCATCCCGGCTGCGCGGGCTTGCTGGTAAGCTTCGAGCCGATCAGCTACTTGTAATTTGTTGTAGATATTCGAGATATGATTGCTGACTGTCTTGGGACTCAGCGACAGTCGCTCGGCGATGGCGGCGTTGTTGCACCCCTGCGCGATCAGGTCGAGTACTTCGTGCTCGCGCTCTGTGAGTTCCGGAAAAGGTTGTTCCGGGGGGAGCGTGTCGGAATCCAGACGAGAGAAAAATGATGTCAGACGGTTTGCGATGCCGGGACCAAAGAGTGCCTCCCCAGCCGCTGCAGCCCGGATGGCGCGTAGCATCTCCGCTTTCTTGGCTCCTTTGAGCACGTAGCCGCGAGCGCCGGCGCGCATTGCGGCAAATACCGAACTGTCGTCCTCCAACATTGTGACGATGATCACGCCAATTTTTTCATTGGCGCGCACAATCTGGCGCGTGGCCTCAATGCCGTTTTGGCCGGGCATTTGGATATCCATCAGGATTACATCTGGTTCAAGCGCTGTGGCCATGGCAATGGCCTCTTCTCCGGATTGCGCTTCACCCACTACTTGTACATCCGCTTCCTTATCGAGAAGTGCATGCAGTCCTTCCCGGAAGAGGGTATGGTCGTCCGCGATCAGAAGCCGGATGATGCTCATCCATTCCCTCGCACCGGAACAGGCAGTACCGCTCGGACAATCAAACCTCTCGGCGAGCTGTTCTCAATGGTCAAGTGGCCACCTAATTCTTCAGCGCGTTCCTTCATCGAAGTCAGCCCGACTCCAGCCCGTAGATCGTGTGTATTTCCCTGGCCGTCATCTTCAACTTCGAAGTGTAAGGCAGACATTTCATTAGAAAGTTTGAATCGCACCGTACAAATTTGTGCTTTGGTATGGCGGCCTACATTGGATATGGCCTCCACCGCAATGCGATAGGCTGCCGTTTCGACGGCCGCCGGCAATTCGGGTAGGTCAGGCGGAGCATGCACATCCACTCGTAAGCCATTCGCGCCCTGGAGCATTTGAATTGCCTGCTCTCGGACGGCAGCGACCAACCCGAGTTCATCCAACGCCGGCGGGCGCAGATCGTAAGCCAGGCGGCGCACGTCGGTCAACAGCTGCTGTGTCTCTGTATTAAGTTCCTCCAGTAAGATGCGGGCGCCAGCCGGGTCGTCGGACAACGCCTCGAGGGCTTCTTCCTGTTTGAGGGCTTGTACCGCAAGCGTGGGACCCAGCCCGTCGTGTAGATCGCGCCGGATACGTCGACGTTCTTCTTCCCGGGCTGTCACGAGCCTTTCGCGTGAGTATTGCAGGTCGGCTGTCAGACGGACTGCATGGGCAGCCGCACCAGCTTGCTGGGCCATATTCTTGAGTAAGCGCAGGTCTTTGGGATTGAAAGGTTCCTGCGCTGCTCGGGTAGCAACGACCATCTGGCCCACATTTACGCCCTGATGGACAAGAGCAAAGCGTTGTAATTCATTCGTCGGGACACCAAAAGTTGCTGCCGGTTTCGTTCCTTCTCTTAACTCGATGGCGGCATAGGGTAACTTGAGTGCTTGAGTGATGGTCTCGACAATACTGTTGAGAGCGTCGGTAGGTGAACCTGTCATCTCCAGCTGCGTGCTCAAGCGGGACAACACTGCCACCGGGTCGTCCCGCTCCCCATACATCATACGGTTGATAGTCCCTTGCAGTCGAACGCGCAACGGGTTGAAGACCACGGCCGCCAAACCAGCTGTGAGGAGTGGGATGAGTAGATTGTTCGCAGGTTGGAACAACAGTCCCAGTCCGACGACGCCGCCGAAGTAGAGCACGACCACGCCGGCGGTCAATGCACCGTAGACGAGTGTGCGGTTGACGACGAGATCAATGTCCCACAATCGGTAGCGCGTGATCGCCACTGTGAGACAGATCGGAAGGATGTTCAGACTCAGAAACCACACGAGTTCGCTTGCAGGTACCCACCATGGGCTGGGTGCGTCCGGTGGTAGACCCTCCAAATAGAAGTACGGGCCTGCCGTTAGCAATATGATCCCAAACCAGATAGCGAAACCGTACAGCACCCAACGCGTTTGCTGGCGTTCGGCGAGGCCCGCGACGCGTCTATAACGATATATCTGCGCGTAGATGCCAACGCCCATGAAACAGATCCAGAGGGTGGTGTAAGCTACAAATAATCCAGGTTGCTGCGAGATCGCGACCGAATTGTAAACGGGTACGAAGATCAATAAGACGTTCCATGGGATAGTCAGCGCGAATACCCAGCGCGTCCAGGTCGGAACAAACGCACCGCTCGGAAACAGCAGCAATAAGGCAACTGTGGGGGTTGCGAGCAGGATAGTCTGCAAAGCTAGCGCGGCTGACATGCCACCGGTCCAGTAGACGCTCGCTGCCTCCAAAGGGCCGGCCATCGCAATTCCAAAGATCAACAGATAAAAAGAAAGCGCGGCCGCAGCTGGTTCTGCAAATTTGCGTCGGTAAAGCATTGTGGCGAGTCCTAATGAAAGGAGCGCCGCCGCCAGCGAGGCGAGCACTGAGGCCCTGGCAAAGATACGGATACTTGTCGTCGGAACGACGCTTACACTATGATTTAGTTGCAATACCTTTCAAATAAGGGCCAAAGCTTGCCGGAAAGGTTGTCGGGGTTGGGGCCAGTGATAATGCTCCGGCTGTTTCAGGCGGAACTTTGACATCTTGCGTTTGACTACACGCGGGTTTGAACGGGCACGGCGGAGAGGCAGACGAACGTCAGCGATGTCATGCAACAAGCGGTCATAGAGTTGGCCGAGTTGGTCAACGGCCGTCTTTTGAAACTCGGCGAGCGTGTCGCGCACGAGTTCGAGTGCATGCACAAAGCTGAGTTGGTCGGGATCGAGACCGGTGCGTTGGGCAGCCGCATGCATCAGGAAGCGGATGATGAAGTGTGCGATGAGCAGGCCATACAGTTCCTGAATGACCCCGACCGGCTTGAGACTGCGCAGCGGGCGTCCGGCCAGACGTTGATGGGTGTCGACTTCATCGATGACCAATTCGATTTCCCAGCGTTCGTGATAAGCTCGCGCGAGTTCCAGGGCTGGGAAGGCTTCGGGGTTCAGCAAGGTGGTAACCAAGCGGTGCACTTCACCGTAACCGGGGAGTGCCGGGTCACTTATGGTGTATTCGACGATGCGCACCAGGAGGCGCTCGCCCCGCTTGCGGCGCTGGTAGTCGGAGGGGGTCAGGTAGGCGGTGTAGGAGCCATCTGGCAAGGGACAGCGGTTTTTAGGCTTGACATGGGCTGGAAATCGGCTCAAAATGTGTCCCCCGCGCTCCAAAACCATGCGCAGCATGTCATAATCATGAAACCCACGGTCCCACATCACCAACATGCCCATCTCGACCGAGCGCAACAGGCGAAAACCACCTATGCGCTCGCTGGTGTGGCAAGGCCAGAAGCCCGCATCGACAATCGTATGCGTGCCGCACTCGACCAGATACACCCCTTGCACCTGCGGAAAAGCGCTCTGGCCGCGCGGGCTGTGGTGCCGTCCAAAAGCCGCCGCATTCTCCGGCGTGTCAGCCACATCTTCAACCGTGCCATCGATGGCCATCAGGCGCAATCCAAAGAGGAACGCGCCGGCTGTCTCCGTCGTAGCTATCGGTCGACATACATGCCGAAACAAACGCACGACCGGTCGAGCACCCAGTTGATAGCGCCGATAGGTAATCGCACTGTCTTTCGGTACCGCGTATTCCGGATTGTTCCAGATGTACCGCAACCCCTGGGCGATCTTACGCATTACCCGCCCCAGAGAAGATTGCGTGTAGATGTTCATTGTGATGATTAAAAACACTGTCACGACCAGATTCAATTTGCGCTCGCGTTGCGTTTTCAAGCCTTCTGCCTCCAACGCTGCTTCGACCACATCTGGCGGAATAACCCGGCTCAGGCTTGTAAATGTCAGTTCCCGGCAAAACTTGCTCTCGATGTCAACCTCGCGTAATCTGTATCCCATCAGGTGGCCCCCTGGCATCTTGCGAATTTGTATATCTCACAAGTATGCCTCGGGTGCCACCTGTTTGCTTATTTGAAAGGTATTGGATTTAGTTGGCCGCTGAGTTTGAGACCGTATCCAGGAAGTGAGGCTACCAGAATGATGATCGCTCCCAATGCCAGCACGATCCACACAGTCCGTGCAGCCCGCAGCCAGCTGCCTGCCAGCCTGGGTAAGGATGCATCGATCCGGCTTGAGTCAGCTGCAAAGGTCGGAGCGAATTGATTCATTGCATGCCTATTTTACCTCCGAGTAAGCAGCCACCCGACCATCCCACCTCCTACCAGCGCTGCCGCCAGGTTGCTGGAGAACATGACTACCAGCATCGTCGCGCGTTGAGCAGCGCCCGGCGCGCCGACTACCCAGCCGGCGGCCTCCATGGTCAGGTTGACGACCAGGAAGGTAATCGCAGCCGCCAAACCCACTCTCCAGAAGAGCGCCCGCGCCAGCACCGGTTGGCGCAATCCTCGCCCTAACGCCCAGACGCTCACACCGGCGATCAAGAAAGCGGACGGCGTAAAGAGCAGCGTGAACACACGATGAATCGGCTGCCCGGCGGCGCCCAGTTGTTCGACCAGCGTCGGCTCCGCGAGGCCGAGCAGCAAGGCCAGCGCGATTGTAATTGGCCCAAATCCGAGCAGGCCGGCCCACGCCATCCGGCGGCTATCGTCTGCGCCTGCCAGCCGCCCAATTTGCACACCCCAGGCTGCCCCGCCCGCCAGGAAACCGGCCAGCGCCGGCACGGCGGCGATCGCTGCGTGCCCGAGTTGTGGGTCGTCCACGCTGCTGCTGGGGATCAGCTCAAATGTCAGGCTGCCCGCCAGCAACCCGAGCAGCAGTCCGCCGAAAAGGGTGAGCACAGTGGCGAGTGCGCTTCGTATGGCGATTCGGTTCACAGCATGTCACCTGGAATTGTCGGACAAATGTGATGCCGGTGTCGAAAATAATCAGATGTGCAATTGAATGTCATCCACGCTTCGGCCAGCATCAGTTCCAACATCCACAAATTGTGCGCGCTACTTGACCTTCTGCCAAAGATGCCAGCCTGCGCCGATGAATCCGGCTGCGAAAGCAATGCTTCCCAGGAGGAGGAGTACATCGGCGAGCGAAGATAAGAACAAGCCCGGAACGCCGATCACAGGGGCTATGATCCACATCCATGGGACCCAGGCCGCAAACCGATTCGCCTGGAGTGCGCCGACTGCCAGCAGGATCAATCTCAATGCGTACACCCCACCCCCGATGGTGAAATCATCGATGAAAAACAACAACACGTTTCCAAGCAGAGCGACGATAAAGCCCAGCAGACCCCACACGCCGGCCCCCGCGCGCAGGTACAAATAGATTCCGATCAAGGCTACGATTGTAAGAATTGTGCTGGCCAGGTAGAGCCAGTCGGGGATGCTGTCGCCTCCCAACAGGAGGCTTAGTATTCCGCTCAAAATGGCAGCGAGTCCGCTCCAGCGGATGAAAGTGGAAGTGTTCATTTTGTCCCTCCTGAAGAACTGTGTCTGGGTCAAGAACTTGATCAACTCGGCAGCGCTCAGTTTGTCGACTGCAAAGTGTCAGCCCGGCGTATCAATAGGATACTGGTTACGATGAGCCAGACCCAGTAGAGTACGTACGGCCCGAATGCCGCCTGCGTCGTCCAACCGGCGCGCCCAACCAGCAGCCCGATAGCGATTAAGACACTGACCCAACCGTACCAGCGCGGGAATAGGGTTGCTCGAATTGTAATCACCCCCGTCGCCAGCACCATACTGGCCAAAAACACCCAGCTGCTGGCGAAGCCGAAATTACCTTGATCGAAGAGCAATTGTGCGATCTGCGGATCGAGTCCATCTTCAAGGCGGAACATTGCGAGTCCCCATCCACCAATGAGCCAGGTAGCCGGCACAATCAGACCGGAACCGAACGCTGATAGCGAGAGCCAGCCCGGCTCCCCTTCGGCGCGGCGCAGAGCCGACCACAAAACCCCGAGGAACCAGATATACGGGATGATGGTCACTGTTGACAGATAGCCGCCAAGGTTGAATAAGGTGGGATCGCGGGTTGCGAAGAACGCGAGTGTCTCGTCTGCTGGGGCTGTAAAGGAAGGTTCCATGCCACCGACTTGAATCAGACTCTGTGCAACCATATGAAGCACGGGGTACAAGATGCCGCCCGCCGCGCCAAGTTTAAAGAGAGTTCGACTGTTCATTGTGTTGTCTCCTGTGCTGGTAGCGCTTCCAGATATTTGAATATTGCGGTCAAATCATCATCCGTCATGCGGCCGATGTGCTCCCACGGCATGTAGCGGCCGTCAATTTCTCGTCCCGTCGGTGTGAGGCCAGTGTGCATTGCGGCAATGAAGTCAGCATCCGTCCAGCCAGCCAACTCCCCGCCCGGGGTCAGGTTGTGCGCGAAGGGCGCGCCGGGTTCGCTCGACTGCCCGCCGGAAAGAGGCTCGCCATGACAGCCACGGCAGTCGCCCGTGTTGACCAAGTATTCGCCGTATTCCACCTTGACGCCTTGCGATGGCGTGGGTGGTCGCGGTCCGTCATGGTCGATCGATTCAGCCTGCAGAGCGTTGCCGAATGCGCCCACCGCGAATAATACCCGCGATATGGGCTTCAGGTTTCGCTTGCCCAGGTCGTTGTCCACCGGGGAAATGCTCCGCAGGTACGCGATTATGGCCCCCAGGTCTGCGTCACTGTAGTAATAAAAGGCACCGGAAGGCATGATGAGTATCGGTTTCCCGTCCGACCGTACGCCGTGGCGGATCGCACGTATGAAGTCGGAGTCTGTGTAGCTCTCGCCGACGCCACCCCGCCCGGCTGTAAGATTGGCGGATGGAATGTTCCCGAGCGCCGGCTCCTCGAAAAACAGTGTGCCCGCCAGATTTTCGCCATGGCAGCCCGTGCAATTAATCGAGACAAGATACTGCCTGCGGGCGAGGGCGTCGTCATCATCCGCAACGGCGATGGCGGCCGGCTGTACATCGTAAATCTTGTTCAATCTGGATGTACCGCTGGCGATCAGTACGCCAACTACAACGATTAGCAGTCCGACAATAGTTCCTAACCCGATTCCAATCCACTTGAGTACTTTTTTCATTTAGTTTCTCCTTGAGCAGGTCACAAAACGATCATCGAAAACCAGATGCTCTTCAAATTGAACGGCATCCGCTCCCAGGTGTCGCCGTAGTCGGCAGAGTGCATCACATCGCTGTTCGTCAGGCCCGCATACAGTTGCCCCGGCGAACCGGGTAGCGTTGTGAGCGAAGAGTCTTTAGCGAGCAGCGGCTGCTTTTCCCACCCAATCGGTTGTCAGCCCGCTCCTAACCTCCACCCCAGCAGCAAACACCAGACCGGATAGAGCAGCCAACCCGCCCCCGCGCCCAGATAGGCCACCCAGACCAGCGGGCTTGCGGTCAGGCTGGTTCCAGCTGCCAGCAGTGGGCCGGCCAGCAGACCGAACAACATGGAGACCGCTGCAACGGTACCCAGCCGTACCAGCCCGGGAGTCAGGAAGGGCTGGGGGCCGATCAGCCGGAGCAAGGCGAGCAGACAGATGCCGTGCAGACCGAAACCAATCGCCGTATACATCCCGCCGGTCATCCAGTGCAGCTGCCCAAAAGCTACCAGCAGGGAATTGATAATGATGGCTGCCGAGCCAGCCCAGCCTACCAAAAGGAAAAGGGTTGCTGTCCTCGGAGCGTACTCACGGAGCAAGACATGAAACTGCCAGATCAAGAAGGCGCTAAGGAGGCCGCCCACAGCGTTGGTGACGTCATTGATCGGCCCAAAAATGGGCAGATTCGAATACAGCAAGGCAAGAGTGATGATTGATACCAATGCGGCGATGGCTATGGCGATGGCGATCCGGCCCGTCTGAACCGGATTGAAAGTAGTTGTAGGTACGGTCAAATCGAGCATTTTCAATTCCTTTCGTTGAACGTTCGAGCCTGTCCAGGCTCATTACACTTGGTAGGCAGAGTACAAGCCAGGTCGTACGCAACTCCGAATTGGCCATATTAGATGGCAATCAAATGAAACCAGATGCTCTTTAGATTGAACGGCAGCTGCTTCCACGTGTCGCCGTAGTCGACGGAGTGCATCACATCGCCATTCGCCAGGCCGGCATACAGATGCCCCGGCGCGTCGGTTTGCGTTGTGAGCGCAGTGGGCGTCGCCGGGAGCGGATGTGATTGCCAGCCGATCGGTTGCCAGCCTGCGCCGCCGCTGGCGCGATACAGATAGACTTTGGGATTGGCACCGAACGCGTTGAACGGGCTGCTCCCGACACACACATACCAAACTTCAGGCTTGACGGGATCGGCCCCGCACACGATGCCGTAGTGCTTAGCCAGGCCCTTCCCGGCCTTGCGCCAGGTGCGCCCGCCGTCGCGGCTAAGCGACGCGCCGCCCCCAGAGCCGCCGGCTTGGTATATCCAGTCGCCATTCGTCTTGTGAAACTTGAGCGAATGACAGTCGCGCAGCGCACCACGCAGGTGGCGCGACCAGGTTTCGCCGGCGTCTTCACTGCGCATAACACCGCCAAGCTCAACTCCGGCGAGCAGAACGTCCGGCTCGGTGGGAGACGGTGCGATCGCCATGACGTACGGGCGGCGGTCGGGTGGCTCAGCAGGCGAAAACCACCACCAGCGGTTGGGTATGCGCCTAAAGCCATCCAATTCGCGCCAATTCTTTCCCCCATCGTCGGAACGGAACATGATTGCCGGCTTAGAGCCTGCGAAGATGACATTTGGATCGTGTGGGCTGACTGCGAGCGATTTGATCATGTGGTCTTGCAGCCCGCTAGGTGACCATTTTTGGCCGCGGTCTTCGGAGCGCAATACACCTGCGTCGTGCGATCCGGCGTAAATCACATTCGAGTTATGGGGGTCCGCTGCGAGGCATGCCATGACGTGTTCCTGCAGCAGGTGCTCAACTTTCCATTCGCCTGCGCTTTTGTCGACGCGCATGATACCGCGTCGAGTGACCGAGATGAAAGTGTTCATTTTCGAATCCCTTTCCCAAGCACCCACAGTAATGGCAACTGCGCGACTCCGTAAATCACATGGGATATGTAGTGACTCGCTGATTGTTCGGGATAGAAGGGCCAGATAGGCAACGGAATGACCGAAAGAATTGCACCGCCGATGAGGTGTAGAGCGGACCACCCCACCAGCAATCGCGCCCACAACCTTCGCTGATGGGGCTGCTTCCACCAACCCAGGAAGAGAAACAAGCTGATCAAAGACGGAAAGATATATTCCGGCCGGTAAAACGGCATATCCGGCAACTCCACGGAATTGTGGATAACCATGCCAAGCCAGGATAGGCCGGCGAGTACCGCGATTAGCCTGTTATTCGAAGTTGTACGTGTGGTTTCCATGCGGGTCATCTTCGGATAAAAAGACGTGCCTGTCATGAGGCGTAGCACCCGATCGGGTCGGGAAATCTTCCCGGTCGGTTAAATCAATCCGGCGCGACCACTTTGGCCGCGCCGGAAGGGGATAGGGAGAGGAAAGTCAGTAGGCTAGGCGTTCTGTCCACCTAAGAAGAAGGTGGGCTGACCGTTGCCTGCGCCGTTACCGGAGCCACGTCCGCCACGTCCACCGCGACCTTCGCCACTCAGGATGCTGTCGGCCTGTTCCTGCGTCAGGGTGCCGTCTGCAACAGCCTGGTTGATGGCTTCTTCTTTTGCGGACTGCATTGCGGCTCGCACGTCTTCAATCGTTGTGCCCTGCTGCTCTGCAATCTCTTCTAGTGTAAGGCCCTCATCTTTCGCGGCCTGTAGCTCTTCGACGGTCATGCCGAGTGCATCAGCCAAAGCTTCCGAGTTGCCGCCAAACTTGCCACTGCGTCCGCCACGTCCACCGCGACCTTCGCCACTCAGGATGTGGTCGGCTTGTTCTTGCGTCAGGGTGCCGTCTGCAACAGCCTGGTTGACAGCTTCTTCTTTCGCTGCTTCGGCGGCTGCTTTGACAGTCTCGATCTCGACGCCTTGCGCTTCAGCAATCTCGGGAAGGCGCTGGCCGTCTTCTTTCGCGGCCTCAAGATCCTCCACGCTCATATTGAGCGCATCCGCAATTGCTGTGTGCACAGCCTCGTGAATAGCGTCTTTCACTTCACTGTCCGGCCGTTCGCCACCGTCGGATTGCGCAAAGACTGCGCTCACACCCAGGGCCGCGACCAACGCAACTACGATACCGATTGTTACAAACAACATATTTTTCTTCATCTTGAACCTCCAAGTTCAATCCCGTTTCCGGGTATTTTTTCGAGTTTGTTGTCGAAATGCCCACAGAATAGCGGGAACTCATGTTGGAATTGTGAAGAAACCGTTGTCTTCAAGTAATATCAGCAAATTTTCAGGAAATAACTCAATGGGCGGAGCATTGCAAGTATTTGCGGGAATTGAAAAGACCGCCCTAATTGGGCGGTCTGTATTTCTGTTGTGGGGTGTTATTCAGACTTAATTCAATGATATCAGGGCATCGAGGCGCTCACGGATCATGGGAGCCGGGCCGGCGCCAACAATGCGATCCTGCACTTCACCGTCTTTCACGAAGAGCATTGTCGGGATGCCTTGCACACCGTATTTCATTGCCCACTCCGGATTATCGTCTGTGTTCACTTTTGCGACGACGAGCTTGCCATCAAACTCGGCGGCAAGTTCCTCAAGTACCGGTGCGACCATGCGACACGGACCGCACCAGGGGGCCCAAAAGTCCACTATGACCGGCAAGTCTGAATTCAAAACTGTGTTCTCAAATTCGGCGTCAGAAACATTTACGGGCTTTGCCATTTCAAATATACCTCCTCAAGAGTGACCTGCTCGATAGCGGGTTCATATTATTGACAGAACGAGCGCCCGGAATCTTACTTGTTGGCTGATTTTGCATGGACAGGATGTTCCCGATGTATGCTAAAGTGACCAGCGCGTTTTGATTTGAGCAGTAAGATGTCTATTCTCGTTTTCATTAGGCATAATATCTTTAACTGTTAGCTAAGAGCAAAACTGAGATGCCGATGAAATTCAATGCAAGCCTCGCCAAATTCGCAGACATCGTGCAGCAAGCACAAGCTGAACTAGATACGAACCGAATCGTCGCTCGCATCAGGGATTATGACCACACGGTGTGGAAGCCCGAACCAGACGAGATCACGAACCGTCTCGGTTGGCTGAACTCTCCCGAATTAATGTTAGGCAACCTGCAGCGTGTCGAGGCGCTGGTGGAATCCGTGCGCGTCGACGGCTACACGCAAGCACTCCTACTGGGTATGGGTGGATCGAGCCTCGCCCCGGAGGTTTTCCGCAAGACCTTCGACGTCCGGGCGGGCTATCTTGACCTGTCCATTCTCGACAGTACCGACCCGGATGCTGTGCGCGTGCGGGCCGCACAGCTCGATCTGGAGAAGACACTCTCCATCGTAGCAACAAAATCCGGCGGCACCGTAGAAACGCTTTCGTTCTTCAAGCATTTCTACAATCGCGTGCTTGCCAAAGTTGGTACGGAACAGGCGGGCGCGCACTTCATTGCTATTACCGATCCCGACAGCAAGTTGGAGCAACTCGCGAGCGAGCACAACTTTCGGGCCACCTTCTTGAATGATCCCGATATTGGTGGGCGTTACTCTGCCCGGTAGTGGTTACATGTTGACTGATGAGTCTGGAAAAAGTAAGTTGTTGGCCTGCCAAACAGAGGAGCGCCAAAATGATCCAGAGTGTCATCACGCATGAGTGTTCAAAGTGCAGGAGCCTCAACATTGTCAAGAATGGTACAGACTATAAAGGCGGTCAGAAGTTTCATTGTCTCGATTGCGCCGCTTATGGAATGTTGGAACCGCAAAGCCGTTCTTATCCTGAGTTCATCAGAGAATTTGTCCTACGCACCTATCGAGAGCGAGCCAGTATGCGCGGCATTGAGCGCATCTTTGGCATCGCGCGGCAGACATTAGCACGCTGGATTCTGGAGAAGGCCGGCGCTATGCCGAACCTGGCTGACACTTTAGAAACCGTAAAAACGGATGATGTGCTGGAATTGGATGAATTATGGTCATTTGTACGCACAAAAAACGATAAACGTTGGATATGGGTCGCGCTGTGTCGGCGCACGCGCCAAGTGGTGGCCTATTTTATTGGCGACCGCAGTGAAAAAAGTTGTCGCGCGTTATGGAAATCCATCCCAGCATCCTACAAAGCGTGTTGCTCCTTCAGCGACTTCTGGCACGCTTACCAGAAGGTTTTACCAAACGACACTCACCAAAGTGTCGGCAAAGAAAGCGGCCAGACATCTCACGTGGAACGCTGGAACAACACCTTGCGCCAGAGACTGGCTCGCTTCGTGCGCAAAACTCTTTCTTTCTCCAAGTCCGACGTTTACCATGAAGCTGTACTCAAGTTGTATCTCCATTACTACAATACAGCGTGGTCCCCATCAGTTACCATGTAACCACTACCCTCTGCCCTCTCCTATTTCGGGCTCGTCCCAGCAGCGCTCGTCGGTGTGGATGTAGAAAAACTCCTCAAGCGTGCGCTGCAGGAGCTCCCTAACAGTGACGATAACTATGATCCACACGATGGCGATAAACGTGCCGGAATGTTGGGCGCGATCCTCGGCGCATTGGCCCAACTTGGGCGTGACAAAGTCACCTTCATAACTTCACCTGGGATCGAAAGTTTCGGGGATTGGGTCGAGCAACTGATAGCCGAGAGCACCGGCAAGGAGGGCAAGGGCATTCTGCCGGTGGTGGGCGAGCCGCTCGGTGCGCCGGCTGTGTACGGTGATGATCGCGTGTTCATGTATTTGAAACTTTCGAATGATGCTGTACATGAGAACGCGCTCCAGAAATTGCAGGAGAGCGGTCATCCTGTGGTGCGTTTGCACTTGGAAGATAATTATGACCTTGGCGCGCAGTTTTTTCTGTGGGAGATGGCGACGGCGGTAGCGGGATACTTCCTGCAGATTAATCCGTTCGACCAACCCAATGTCGAGTCCGCTAAGGTGCTGGCGCGTGATATGGTTGCTGCATTTACTGAGAGCGGCGTTCTTCCTGCCGGCGAGATTGAACCCCTTACGCAAGAAGCAGCCCGCGCGTTCCTGTCGCAGGCGAAGCCGGGAGATTACATTGCCATCCAGGCCTATGTGGAGCCAACAGTTCATGTAGACGCTGCGCTGCGAGCGCTGCGCACACACTTGCGCGATCAATTGAAGCTCGCCACAACCGTCGGCTATGGGCCGCGCTTCCTGCATTCGACCGGTCAGTTGCACAAAGGCGATGCCGGCAACGGTCTGTTCATCCAACTTATTTCAGATGCGGAGGAAGACATTCCCATCCCTGCTGCGGTTGGTGCTGATGCTAAATCCAGCATTTCATTCGGGGTACTCATACAAACTCAGGCACTTGGAGATGCACAGGCATTACGCGCAGCTGGCCGGCGAGTGATCTAGTTTAATTTGGGTGATGATGTGCTCGCTGGCTTGCGGACCTTAACAGCCTGACAAAGAAGCGAATTACTAGAAACTGATGATCCGTGCAATGATCTTCGATCTGGACGGTACGCTCGTGCAAACCGAGCGCCTGAAAGCACAATCGTATGCGCGCGCGGCGATCGAATTGTGTCCGCGAGACATCAGCGCCGAGGAGGTCATCGAAGCCTTCAAAGATGTCGTCGGCCTGTCGCGCCGCGAGGTGGCGACTGCACTCGTGGAACGTTTCGGATTGGATGCGAAGGCACGCGAATGGATGGCCAAGTACGGCGTGCAGGTCCCCTGGCAGGCTTTTGTGCAACGCAGGTTGGAAATCTATGCAGAGCTGCTGGCTGATCCTGAAGTCATCCGCAGTAACCAGTGGCCCCACAATGTCGCACTGTTGCAGAAGGCGCGCGAGACCGGTTGCAGTACAGGTTTGGCAACCATGTCGCATTGTGAGCAGGCCAAACGGGTATTGGAAATACTTGAACTACAGGACGCCTTCGGATTTGTCGCTACGCGAGATGACGTTGAGCATGGCAAACCCGATCCGGAAATTTATCTGCTCGTGGCGGGCGAATTAGGCGTCCGACCGGTTGAATGCCTGGTGGTGGAGGATTCACCCACCGGCGTGCAAGCCGCTCTCAATGCAGGCATGCAGGTTGTTGCTGTCAGCACGCCCTTCACGCGGGATCGTCTATACGAATCGAAGCTGATAACGGACAAGCATATCGTGGACGAGCCAGAAGATCTACTGGCTGTGGTCGATCATATTATTAAGGAGCACATGGGCGGAGTTTTCTAATGCAAAAGTGCAGTGGAGGCGATATTTTCATTGCGACTTTGCGAATGATGCGATGCCTGAGAAGGAGCTTTTCATGGGTCGTGCGCTTGCACGCGCACGTGAGGTGCTAAACCCTGTTCTCTGTGGTGCTCTGTATAACTCCTCGGCTTTTAAGATCCGGCGATGATTGTTACTTCGATGTTGGTGGTGTAGTCCCCGAGCGGAGTTCCTGCGGGTACTGACAGCGCAAATCGCGGCAGAAACTCAAATAAACCACCGCTACTGCCCGGCGCGGCGGAAAGGTTCGTGAGGCCGTCGGAGCCGACCGCGGTCAACTCCTGCACCGCGCTTGCCGCTGCGCCCGCACCGCTCATGGTGCGGACATCACTCGCGGTGATTTGCACCTGCAAGTTGCTCGCCGGAATGATATTGCCGCTCGAGTCGATGAAATCGCTCACTGTGAGCACAACACGCCAACCGATGCCGAAACCCGCAGTGTCGCTCGCAACCCACGGCACGGACGCCACGGCCACCACGGTTTCCGCTCCCTCCAACTGAATGCCCGGAAATACCATTGCGTAGGCTGTGATCGATAGGCCTCCCACCGGTTGAGTTTGGGCTGTCCCGGTTGGCAGCGGCATCATAGTCTCGGTCGGTGCGACTATTCCCGTGGCGGTGGGCGACTCGTCCGGCACCGGGCTGCCTGTGGCCGTCGCGCTAGCGGATGCGCTGCCGTTGGGCGTCGTGGTCACAGTTGCCGTCGCGCTAGCAGACGTGCTGGCAACGGGTGTCGTCTCCGTTGCAGTCGGCGTCGTGGTCTCTTTTCCTAAAAGGCCGCACTCTGTATTCGCGGTTGCCGTTGGTGTCGCTGTCTCGCTCGAATCGGTTAGAGTGGGCGTGGGCGCTCCATCATTACTCTGTCCGTCGGTCGCGGGCGTCGCACTGCCCGTCGGAGTTTCGGTAGGCCCTGCGCTGGCAGCGGGTGTGTTGGTCGCGGTCGCGCTGCATTCGGTTGGCGACAGCGTTGGACTCGCGGTGGGGGAGGCACTTCCTTCGATCGCAGTTACAGTGACTGATTCAGAGGAGCTAACGATATCAGTAGCGGATTCTGTGGCGGCCGCTTCCGCAGTCGGACTGGTCGAAATATCCGTCGCAGCTGGATCAAGTATTTGAGTCGGCTCGACACTCGTGATCCAGGTCGCGCTTCCGGTAGGAGTTGGAGAGGGGTCGGGCGTGTCGCTCGCTTCCACCGTCGGTGTCGTTTCTGCGCCGCCGTTTGTAGGCGTCGGGCTGCTGTCCGGTGTACTTGTCGGGCTGGAATCAGCCGCTGCCCGGGACGGCAACCGCGCCGCAAACATCAGAAGCAGCGCTCCAAAGAGACAAGCCATCCCCATCTGCCAGATACGTACTTTCATCACAATCCTCGTCCAACTAAATCATCTCCGCTGCACCCTTTCGGGTGTCCCGCAACGGGCAGACGCTGTAAAATCCTAGCGGCTGCGCTTGCGCGTTCGTCCGCCGGTGAGCGCCAGCCGCGCGGTCTTCAACAGCGCCAGGCTGGCGAACAGCAGCATCGCGCCAACGGCGAGGAACGCCCACGTCGCAGGGAGGCCGTCCGCATATGCGGCGCTCCCCTGTTCCGGCACTGTTTCGGGCGCGTCAAATTCGATGATTTCGCCTTCGAAATTCGGCTCGGTCAGTGTCAGTCGCGTACTCTGTGCCGCTTGCCCGCCGTCGTATGTTAATTCCAGAGTCACGTTGTAATCACCGCTGGACAGCGGCGGCTCGATGCCCATGCGGTAGCCGATCTCGTCGCCGGACAGGAAGTAGCCCAGCTCGACCGGCACAGCGCGCACGATCGTGTCCGCATCGTCGGTCATGATGAGCATGCCCTGTGGGCGCAGGCCGAGCTGCCCGGAGTTGCGTAGCGTGGCGTTGACGAGCTGCTGCTCGCCGTTGACCTCAGCTGCTAGCGCCGCGATTTCCATTTGCGGCGCGAGCGGCGTGTCGCCTTGCACAGTCGCGACAACGGTCACAGCCGCGCGCTGCACGATGGTGATGGCCAGTTGGCCGCGTTCCGCTGCTGCAGTCATCGCCGGCTGTGCGACGATGACGGCTGCGAATTCCCCGGTAATGCCTTCTGGAATTGCAAAGGTGAACGGCACTGTGCGCGCTTCGCCGGGCTGCAGGGTCATTTCGCTGGCTGATAGCTTAAGCCACGCGCCGGCGCGTTGTGTTGTGTCCTGCGCGCCCCCGGGGAAGGCCACGCCGACCGCCTCGCCGCCGGCGTTGACGATCAGCACGGCGTCGTTCACGACCGCGCCGGGCTGCAGCGTGTATTCGAAGTAGCCGCCGTTGAGCGAACTCGTCGCGGACGGGTCAGGCCGTAGGCTGAACGAGCCGCCACCCTGTGCGAGCGCCGGCAGCACCGTCGTGAACAATACGCAGATGAGTGAAAAACTGATGAGTGGACGAATGAGTTTGGTGTGCATGATGTATCCTTGCTCCCCTTCCCCTCCCCGATTCGGGGAGGGGAAGGGATGGGGCGGGGTCTCTTCTTACGGCCCGCTAATGACCGTCACGGTAACCGCGGTGTTGTAATCGCTGACCACAGTCGTGCCGGGCACGATCAGTTGAAAGTGCGGCACGAAATTGTACGTTCCCAACCCGTCTCCGGCGGCTGCCGAGAGCAGGTTGATGCCGGTTGGACTGAGCGCCGTGATACTCGTTACCTGACTGGTCGGCGGCGCGTTGCCGCTGACCTTGTTGATGGCCGTGTTTGCCATCTCAACGGTGAAGCCGTTGACCGGAATGGAGTTGCTACTCCCGTCCGAGAAGTCATTCGCGCTGAGCGTGACGTGCCAGCCGGCAGCGGCTGCGCTCTTATCGCTCGTCTGCCAGGCGTAGTCGGCGGCGTCGACGATCTTATCTGCCCCGAGCATCACAATCGGAGGAAACGAGATGTTGTGGGCGAACAGGCTCAATAGCGCTTCGAAAGCCGTCAGACTGATCGAGGCAGTGACATTCGCGGAACTGCCGGCTGTCAACCCGCCGTCGTAGCGCACCACCGCGAAGCTATACTTCACACCGTCGTAGCTTTCTCCGGCCACGATGATCTTGCCATCAGGCTGGAGCACGACGGCGTGGCCACCATCGGTTTGACTGCTGACAGAGGTGGTCTGCTTGCCGTCGCCGTCGAAGCTGGTGTCCAGCGATCCGTCCGTGTTGTAGCGCACTACGGCGAAGTCGCCGTGGAAGCTTCCTCCCACCCCCGCCACGATGATCTTGCCATCTGGCTGTAGCGCGACAGCGCGGCCGTGGTCGTCACCACTACCGACGGAGTTTGTCTGCTTGCCATCGCTGTCGAAGCTGGTGTCCAGCGATCCGTCCGCGTTGTAGCGCACAATAGCGAAGTCATAGTAGTTCGCGCTGTTCCTGCTTTTTCCCGCCACTATGATCTTGCCATTCGGTTGGAGCGCGACGGCGTTGCCAGAGCTGTTATCACTGCCGATAGGGGTGGTCTGTTTGCCGTCGCCGTCGAAACTGATGTCTAGCGAACCGTCCGCGTTGTAGCGCACCACAGCAAATTCATAGTTCCCACTGTTCCTGCTTCTTCCCGCCACTATGATCTTGCCATCCGGCTGCAGCGCGACGGCGTGGCCTTCGTCAATACCACTACCGAAGGAGGTGGTCTGCTTGCCGTCGCCGTCGAAACTGGTGTCCAGCGAACCGTCCGCGTTGTAGCGCACAACAGCGAAGTCATTATTGCTACCCCCTGCAACTACAATTTTGCCGTCTGGTTGGAGCGCGATGGCGTTGCCAGAGCTGTTTTTACTACCGAAGGGGGTAGTCTGCTTGCCGTCACTGTCAAAGCTGGTGTCTAGCGAACCGTCTGCGTTGTAGCGCACCACGGCAAAGTCATATTTGTTGCTCTTGAAACTAGATCCCGCTATGACGATCTTGCCATCCGGCTGCAGCGCGACGGCTCTGCCGTAGTCTTCACCACTGCCGATGGGGGTGGTCTGCTTGCCGTCGCCGTCGAAGCTGGTGTCTAGCGAACCGTCCGCGTTGTAACGTACCACAGCGAAGTCGTTATTGTTGTTGCTATGAGCGCTATCCCCTGCAACTACAATTTTGCCGTCTGGTTGGAGCGCGACGGCATAGCCATTGTCGAAATCACTGCCGATGGGCGTGGTCTGCTTTCCGTCGCCGTCAAAGCTCGTATCCAAGCCGCCCGCGGCAGCGTAGGCCATGGAGGCCGTCCCCGACCAGGCGGCCAGGCTGAGGGCCAGCGAAACGCTGGTGAGTATATGGATTAGTTTTGTAGACATGAAAAATCCTTTCATTCAAACAAGTTAATTTCTGGTCGATTCAGGTGATATCGGGGCTATTTGTCGGATGTGAACCGCCAAATTCGTTGTCGGCTTTGCGTATAGTGGCGTGGCGCAAGTATTCGAAAAGCGCTTCCAGGCTTGAGAATCCCCGTCGTGCACCCGTTTGTGGACTGACCAACAAAGCGCGCCAGCCACCCGGTTCAAGCTCGTCGGCCGGCAGAAGCCGTAACACGTAGACATGAGAAGTTGGCGTCGTCGTTTCCATAGCTGGAGAATAGAAAAAAAACGTCTGGAGATCGTCTGGAGCCCTACCCCGGCGATGCCGATTGGTCACCTGCACGCCCTGAGCGACCGCCGGAGCCACGGTGGCCAGCAGATTGAGGCTGATTGAAAGACTTGTAAGTGTTCGGATAAATTTTGCGGACATGTTGATTGCTCCTGTTCCAACCCCTTCCCTTCCACGAGGGTCGGGAGGGGAGGGCAAAGGGGTATGGGGAGGGTTCTTACGGTCCGCTGATGATCGTCACCGTAACCGCGGTGTTGTAATTGCCATGCACAGTAGTTCCGGGCACTGTGAGTTGGAAATGTGGGGCGAAATTGTATGTTCCGATGCCATTGCCGGAAGCTGCTGAAATCAAGCTGATAGCGCTAGAACTAAGCGAAGTGGCGATTGGCACCTGGCTGGTCGGCGGTGCGTTTCCGCTAACCGTTCCAATGTCTGTATTGAACATTTGCGCTTTGAAGCCGCTGACAGGAATGGAATTTCCACTTCCATCTGAGAAATCGTTTGCACTAAGCGTGACGTGCCAACCTGCGGCTACTGTGTTGCTATCTGTAGCTTGCCAAACGAAGTCAGCAGCGAGGAGCACAATTTCGTCGATGGTGATATTGCCGGGAATTACCAGCGGAGGAAATAAAATGTTGTGAGCAAAAAGGCTCAATAAAGCTTCGAATGCTGTAAGGCTGATCGAGGCCGTGACGTTCGTGGAACTGCTGGAATTTAGGCCGCCTTCATAGCGAACCACGGCGAGTTGATTATTGCTCTGCCCCACAACAACGATCCTGCCGTCCGGCTGGACAGTAACGGCATAGGCGCTGTCGTTGCTGCCTAGATCATCGATTCGCTTGCCATTGGAGTCGAAGCTCGTGTCCAATGAACCGTCTGTGTTGTAGAGCACCGCCAAGAAATTGAAGTCGGTACTACCCACGACGACGATTTTGCCGTCCGGCTGTATCGTGACGGAACTATATGTAGATGTACTCCCAATGCTATCGATTCGCTTGCCATTGGAGTCGAAGCTCGTGTCTAACGAACCGTCTGTGTTGTAACGCACCACGGCACTATCAGCGCCGGTGTTTCCGCCTTCTCCCGCGACGACAATCTTGCCGTCCGGCTGGAGCGCAACGTAATAATAAGGGTTGTTTCCATCAATATCCCCGATTCGTTTTCCATCAGTGTCGAAACTCGTATCCAGCGAACCGTCCACGTTATAACGGACAACCACCAAATCACCGTCGCTCTCACCTGCGACAACGATTTTGCCGTCAGATTGAATGGCGACGGAGTGACCACTGTCCGCACTACCGTTGCCGCTGATGTCGATGGCCTTTATGCCATTGGAGTCGAAGCTCGTGTCCAACAAACTGTCTGTGTTGTAGCGCACAACAGCGATGTCAGAATCACTTTCTCCTGCGACGACAATCTTTCCGTCCGGCTGGATAGCTCCGGCAAAGCCATAGTCTGTGCTAGTGTTACCACTGACGTCGGTGGTCTGAATGCCATCAGTGTCAAATCCTGAACCACCGCACCCAGAAGGTGCGGCGGTGCCGTCGTCCAGATGTCCGTTTGAACAGAAGCGGGCTACCGCAAAGTCAGCACCGTTGTGTCCTATCACGACGATCTTGCCGTCCGACTGGATAGCGACGTCATTAACGGAATCGTTCGTAGGAACATTAATAATGCTTCCATCGCTGATATTGACGATCTGTATGCCATCGCTAGAGAAGCTGTTGTCCAGCGATCCATCTGTGTTGTAGCGCACCACCGCAATGTCATTTGCGCTGTCTGCCGCCACGACGATCTTTCCATCCAGCTGGATGGCCACGGCTCTGCCAGCGTCGTTACCACTGCCGATGGGGGTGATCACTTTGCCGGCGGTACCGAAGGTGGTGTCCAAAGCACCCGCGGCGGCATAGGCCACGGAGGCCGTCTCCGGCCAGGCGGCGAGGCTGAGGGCCAGCGAAACGCTGGTGAGTATGTGGATTAGTTTTGTAGACATGAAAAAATCCTTTCGTTCAGGTATGTTGATTTCTGGTTGATATCGGGGCTGTTTGTTGGATGTGAACCACCTCCAAGTTTGTTGCCGCCTTTGCATATGGTGGCGTGGCGCAGGTATTCGAAAAGCGCTTCGAGGCTTGAGAATCCCCGCCGCGCACCCGTTTGCGGACTGGCCAAAACAGCGCGCCAGTCGCCCGGTTCGAGCTCGCCAGCTGGCAGCAGCCTTAACACGTAGACATGAGAAGTTGGCGTTGTCGTTTCCATAGCTAGTTTCCGGTGCGAAACGCATCGCTGGGCTGAAAACAGACGACCTGAACTAGGGTTTGGTTTGAGCGATCGGATTTGAAATGTTCAGGTAGCACGAGCATGTAGTCTCAATCCGATCGTGTTCAGGTTAGCAGCCAGAATGGTCAAGCCAACCCAACGATGGTGGCCCTGATTGCCACGATAACGACAAATGCCGAAGGCATGTTTGCGTTTGAGAACACTGACCCAGTCCCGTCCCGGTCCTGGACGGGGTTCGGCCCTCAACGCCAGCATGAAAACGACGGCCGCGTTTGAACCAGGCCTGTTTTTCATGAGCATGGCGTTCTTGGGACTTATAACCCGCTTTGGGTAAGACGACGTGCCGAACGCCCTTTTGTCTTGCATAGTTTTCGTTGGCCGAGGAATAAACACCGCGGTCAGCACTGGCCTGGACTGGCGGCTTGCCAAAGGTTCGACAATGATTATCAATAGCTGGGTGCCACCGCGTGGAGTCGCACACGCGACTTCGTTGGGTATCATCGGAAGGATTGCCATCGAGCAACCGCCAGTCGGAAATGATGCCGCCGTCGACTTCATCTAGCCAGACTTTGCGACCGAACTCGGTGGGCTTGCCAGCTTTGTTGCGTCGGATAATGGCAGTGTCAACTTCGAACAGACTGACCAGCTTTTCTGAAGCCGGCACAGATTCATTCTGAAATACGCGCCGTTTGGTTTGTTCCAGGACTTGTTCCACCCGCGGCAGAAATGTCTCGATAGTTTCGGCCAGCGGTTGGCAGAGCCGATGAGCTGGCTCTTGGGTACTCGCCTTCAAATCTTCAAGCACCGTTTTGGCCTGTTGAACCGTTTTTTCGGTTGTTTTGACCAATTGACGATAGCTCTGTTTGAGCTTTTCCTTTGCAGAGACACTTCTTTTGCGGGCCTGGTTGGCAATCATCAGGGCCTGCTTTCTGGCGCTCCGCGACCGATTGCGAAATACTGTCCCGGCAAGTCCACCTGCTGTTGCCAATACTTGTTTGGCTTTTGTTAGTGTACGGCCTAATACCCGCACCCCATCAACCAGCAATCCGCTATCGGTTGGATAGCGCACATTGC
The DNA here is from genome assembly GCA_965248775.1 of Anaerolineales bacterium. Classification (GTDB taxonomy): domain Bacteria; phylum Chloroflexota; class Anaerolineae; order Anaerolineales; family JBHHUI01; genus JBHHUI01. Next base: position 3,978,337 of record OZ252150.1, on the reverse strand, counting down.
TTTCGACCACCGTCCCATCTGTTCTCAACTTGCGTCCACGTGTGATTTTCAATTCTTGTGCCAGCTTTGTCACACGCTCATTCAGGGCTTTCAATGTGTCGGTTTGAATTTGATGCGCCCAGCGCAGCAATGTCTTCTCATCTGGTACATCTTCAAAATACACTCGGCAGAATAATCTCAGTACCAAACTATCTCTAACGTGTTGTTCTGTCCGTGCGTAACTCCAGCCATACAGATGCTTTACTACCAACATCCGCAACACCACTTCTACTGGACTTGAACTCCGTCCAGTTTGTAGTGTTCCTGGATAGCGTTTCGAAAAGTCGTTTCGTACTTGCTGATATAGTTCGTCGTCTTCCAGTATTTTATCGATCTGGCTCATCACTGGATCCATTTTACTTGTCAGTTCTATAATTTCCATGAAGAACTTGTCGTTTTCGTATCGGTCGCGTAACATTGCTTTGGCCCTTTCTGTGAGTTCGCTTTTGTGTGCAACTTAATGCTCTCACAGATTGGGCCTTCTTTCGCACCGGAAACTAGCTAGAGAATAAGAAAAAAACGTCTGGAGATCGTCTGGACTTGCCCCATCACAATCCGCTTCGCGCCACAGCGGTGTGCGGTCGTTGCCGTTGTTGAAAAGCCTATGCGTCGCTGGGGGTGAGGCGGGTAAATATCCTATCCACCCTCTCCTCGCTATAATGAACACATGCCCGGTCTGGAACTGGAGTTGCTCGGAGGTTTCTCCGCCACACTCGACGGCCAAGCACTGACGACGTTTGAATCGCAGAAGGTTCGCGCGCTGCTGGCTTTTCTAGCAACGGAAGCTGAGCAAGCCCACAGCCGCGACTCGCTCGCTGGGCTACTCTGGCCGGAGGAACCGGATCAGACCGCCCGCAAGAACTTGCGCGTCGCCCTGTCAAACCTCCGTACAGTGATCCGCGACGCACAAGTAGAGCCGCCCTTCCTGCATATCTCCCGGCCGCGAATTCAATTCAATGCGGAAAGCAAGAGTCGGCTGGACTGCGCCGCGCGGTTGGACGCTTGTGCGGTCCACCGGCATCGCCGGGCTGACACATGCACGCGCTGCGCGAACCGGCGGCGGCAGGCGGTCGCGCTGTATCGGGGTGAATTCCTGGCCGGTGAGGCGATTGACAGCCATCCGTTCGAGGACTGGCTATATTTGCTGCGGGAACGGTTTCAGCAGCTTGCGCAGGATGCCCTCGCGCAGCTGTGCGCCTATCACGAAACCCGGCAAGAATTCGAACTGCTGCAGGACTATGCCCGCCACTGGCTGGAACTGGCTCCGTGGGAGGAAGCCGCACACCGCGCACTTATGCGCGCGCTCGCAGCTGGCGACCAGCGCAACGCAACGCTGCGCTAGCGCAATTCGAGGCCTGCCGCCGCACACTCGCGGAGGAGCTAGGCATGGAGCCGTCGGAAGAGACCGTCGCACTCTACGACGAGATTCGAAGCGGGGCGCGGTCAGCTATCCAGCAGGACGCTCGCGGAACCCGTAAATCCAACTTGGCCGCGCAGGCCACCGCATTTGTCGGCCGCGCGGCTGAATTAAACCGCATCGACGAACAGCTCAACGACCCGGACTGTCGACTGCTGACTTTGCTCGGACCGGGGGGCATTGGGAAGACACGCCTGGCGTTGCAGGCCGCGGCAGAGGAAATCCACAACTACCGCGACGGCGTCTGGTTCGTCCAGCTGGCCGGGGTTGCCAGCACGGAGTTGTTGGCGCCGGCCATCGCCGTCGCGCTCGGTTTCGCTTTTTCCAGCACGGACGAGCCGGAAACACAGCTCCAAAACTATTTGCGTGAGAAGTCTTTGCTTCTGCTACTGGACAATTTTGAGCATCTTCTCCCAGGCTCGAAACTCGTCACCGACTTGCTCGCGCGCGCGCCAAACGTGCAAATCCTGATCACCTCGCGTGAGCGACTAAAACTGCATTGGGAGCGGTTGCTAAAGCTGTCGGGGATGGGATTTCCTAAAGCGGAAGACAATATTTCCACCCTTGAAGACCACGACTCGACCCGCCTCTTCTTGCAAAGTGCCCGTCGGATCGATTTGGATTTCGCCCCCGATGACACAGCCGTCGCAGCCGTCGTGGGCATCTGTCGTCTTTTGGAAGGGCTTCCGCTCGGCATCGAACTCGCGGCGGCCATGCTGTGGCAATATACGCCCCAGCAGATTGAGCAAGAGATCGGCGCCAACCTGACGCGCCTCGAGACGCTGATGCAGGATGTACCGGAACGACATCGAAGCTTACGCGTCGTGTGTGAGCAATCCTTGGCGCTACTCTCGACCGCGGAGCAGGAATTATTCGGGAAGTTGTCCGTGTTCGCCGGGGGCTTTGAGGCCGTCGCCGCACAAGCTGTCGCAGCGGCGACAGTCTCGTCGCTCTCGGCGCTGACGGACAAATCGCTGTTGCGCCGAACGGCTGACGGCCGCTACGAAATGCACGAGATGTTGCGTGAATTCGCTGCCGAGAATCTGATGGGCGGAGCAGCCTCAATGGATGCGGTGTCCGCGCGCCACTCCACATACTATCTGGAGATGCTTGCCGGGCGTGAACCCGACTTGTACGGGGCTGCTCAGAAGACAGCCCTTTTGGCATTAAGTACGGACATTGCCAATATCCGTGCGTCTTGGGATTATGCGGTGAATTCAGCACACATTGATGCGCTACATCGGTCTGCACGCGCCTTATATCTTCTATATTATGTTCTAGGTTGGTTCCAAGAGGGCGCGGCGAGTTTTCGGCAGAGCGTGCGAGCGCTGCAGGATCAGAGTGGAATTGATGAATCTCTTACGCTCTTGCTCGCGTTACATGGCGCACTGGAGAGCGAGGTTTCTGCTTTTGGATCTGCAATAACCGCATTGCAGCGGGCACTCGATCTCGCGGAACGAGGGGGGCACGATCGCGAGGCAGCATTTTGTCTGGCGAAGCTTGGAAGAGTGCAATTCTATCAAGGTGACTATGAACAGGCCCGCCGCTACGCAAGCAAGGCACTTATTCTCGCGCAGCAAGCAAACTTACAGTCGGAATCCGCCCAGGCTCATTTAGTATTGGGTATGGTCGCCGTGGGCGAGGCGAATCATCAAGAAGCCATTGAGCATTTAGAAAATGCTTTGACGATTTATCGCCGTTTAAACCACTATTTAGACACGGCTTTCACACTCAATCGTCTTGGCGTCACTTTGCTTATACTAAAACAGCACCATAAAGCGCGGAAACGATTAGAAAATAGTCTTGAAATCTATCGGACAATGGACATCCAGCACGGAATTTCTGCTGTTCTCTGCAATTTGGGCCTGCTCGATTGGCAGATCGGGAATCATTCTGATGCTCGAAAAGAATTCGAACAGAGTTTAGTGATGGAATTGGACATCGGCGACCCATGGGGAATTGCAAATTGCCATGCCAATCTTGGTCATTTAGGCTGTACAGAGGGCCGTTTTGCGGAGGCACTGAGCCACTACTACGAGGCACTACCCATCGCCCGCGATGTGAAGGCAGATGCCCTGGTATTGGAAATTATCTCTGGTATGGCTGCCCCAATCGCACGACATAATGGTGAAATCGAGCGTGCAATCACAATCCTGGAATTCGCTTTGCACCATCCTGCGACGGATGGGTGGACACAACGGGATGGTGAAAAGCTATTGCGCGAGCTAAAAGCTGAAGTGCCGTCTGAACGTGTCGCGGTCGCTGTAGAAGACGGAAAGAGTTTCGTACTGGATTCTGTTATTCAAACACTACTCAAGAACGCATAAGCCCTCAAAATTCCGTCAGCTGCTTCTCCTTCAATACAGTACCTCGAACGACAATGTTGCATCACATTGCATATTCGTAGCCAGTCAATACACTTCATCAATAGACTCGTTACGCTCGAAGAAATAAAAAATTAACCAGTGGCGGAATAACCTCTGACGCAGTCGGTGAGTGGCCCGACAAGTCGGGATTCGCAGTTTATGATTTGGGGAGAACTCTGACACGAGTCAAGATGGCAGCACTGCTTCACCGGAAACCGCCAAGGAAGCCCCTGCCTTCAGGCATCACGACCCAGTTCACCCAGTACCGAGCGAACTGGGTCGGTATTCGTCACGACCCAGTGCATACGTGACTGGGTGACTGGGTGGGGAGGAATTTGCGGGAGTTTCTTCTTTTGAAGCCAACGAAAGTCGTATTATACTGCATGTCTAACAAGCGGCAGTACAAGAGTAGCAAAAATGTTGTTTTTTCGTGCAAGTACCATATTTAGGACTTACGCAGGGAGCATAGAGATAGAAGGTAGCCGAAGCTGAGTTCGCATGTAGTTGCTCAACAAACCTTGCTTAATTTGATACACATTCGTATGTGCATCCTGCGCAATCTGATTCAGGCGTACCCAGACAAGCATGGCACAAGCAATATGATTGCGCTGTGCTCGTTGCGAACGACATTGAGATGCTTCCAGCCCGGTTAGCTGTTTGGCCTCTCGGTGAAACTGCTCAATCTTCCAGCGGATGGCACTTTCTATGCCTGTAGCATCTGAGGAATCTTGAGAGTGGTCATTGGTAACCACATGCTCTGTGCGGTGAGTAGACACCGCAATCCGGAACAGTTTCACTTGATGACCTTTTGGAAACTTTTTGAGATGAACCATTTTTCCCGCTTCAATCTCCTCAGCGCTCCAAGAGAGCGCATCAACTCGGCAGTAGTCATCCGCAGGACTTTCTGTCGCTTGCCGGTTCGATTTCAACGGACAGTAGTAGATTTTGCCGGCTTTTTCGACTGCTTTCATCACTTTCATCGTCGCATACCAGCTATCCATCAACACAGTGCGGAAAGGAAGCTGTTCCACATGCAGAATGGTTCGCCACATATCCAACAAGTGGTCGAGTTTGCTACGTCCATCTCGCGCAGGGTCAAAAATGCGGTAATCGATGACCCAGAATTTATCGATGTCGGGATTGACATAGACACAAGTCACGAGCCCGATGCCTTTGATTACCTTTTTGGCGTTGCCACTCCACTGCCTACGCACCAGTTCAATGGCAAAGGAATGGTTTTTATCAAGCACCGTATCATCAAAGAGAATGTAGCCATCTTCAGAGAGAACCAACTCTTTGCGCACCATTTGGCGCAGTTCCCGTGGCGTAAATTTATTCCCCTCATCAGTCGATTGACACGATCGTGGCTCAAATGTTCACTATGGTCAGCAAAGTAGGTTTGTGTGTAATTGATTTGGCTAACCAAGAGAAATTGGCTGTAATCCCAGTGAGATAATTTGTTCATTCACACATTGTCTCAGTTTCTCCCTGGTTTGCGTAAGTCCTAATATTGTCTTTTGTCCCAAATATCGCCGAAAGGTACTGGTTGGCGCCGTCAAAGCCAGGCTCAGAGAGATCGTTTCTCAAACCGCTTCTGAGTTGAATGTAGAAATCATGGAATATGAAATCATGCCCGATCATGTCCATGTTCTCGCTGAAGTTGATCCCCAATTCGGAGTGCACAAGTTCGTGAAGCGGATAAAGGGACGTAGCTCGCGCCTGTTGCGACAAGAGTTCAAGCATCTAACGACCAAATTACCGACGCTGTGGACAAACTCGTATTTTGTTTCGACGGTTGGGGGTGCGCCCCTCGCTGTAGTCAAGCAGTACATCGAAAGCCAAAAGACTAGTCAGAGATTCACTACCGGACACTTTCTGCGCGGGGCATGTCAAAGGCGACCGGGATGGGCAGATGCTCATTTAGGAACTGTTCCAGCAGGCGCAAGCCGAGTTGAAATAGGCTCAGATCACAGCGGTCGGTGCGGTGAATGACTTGCACCCAATTATCTCGTTTGGCGATGACGCCCAAGTAGATGATCCAGATGTAAGCAAGGCAAGCTGCGATCATCAACCGGGCCAGCCGGGCCGGGTCGGCGATATGGCTTTTATGCAAATTGAAGCCCCGGCTTTTCTGGTCGGAGAAGAAAGTTTCAATACGAAAGCGTTTGTTATACCAGGAACAGGCTTCGGCAACCAGCTCCAGGTTGGTGACCAGATAGAGGGGCTCTTTGCAGTCGCGCTGCCACCACGCGATGGCAAGGACGGGCCCATATTCCTGCTGGGTGAAGGCGACATCCGGCACGCCGCGGTATGCACCACGGGGCACATCCAGGTCGGCGAAGGCGAACCAGTCGCCCCCTTCACATAGCTGGACATGCTTGGCCGTGCGACAGACGTAGGCCCATTCGTAGTCATTCAGAGCCGCCTGGAGGTTCGTGCCATCGAATTCACCATCCCCCAGGAAGACGACATCGCTTGCAGGGGGCACCAAAGCGTGTACTTCTGTCAACAACTGCACGTGTGTCGCTTCTGAAAAATGTCCCTTGCTCCCTTTGACGGTGACCCACGCCACCGGCAAAGCACGTTGCTTGTAGATGACGCTCACCATCAGGGTCAGGCAACCGCGGCCCACTTCGCTGCCGTCCATTGCCAACACGAGCGGGCGGTCCTGCGCCAGACCCTGCAATAAGGGTTCAGCGAAGGGTAGAAAGAAGACTTCGTTATTAATATGCTCATTCTTGACCCAGCGGGCGTACCGTTTGACCCGGCTCTCGGGTTTGTTGCCGTCTGGCACTTTCCTGGCGATCGCCGGTAGCTGGCTACTCTGGCTGCGGACAATTCCGCTGACCATGGCAGCGAGCGTATCCAAATGGCGAGCCAAGTTGCCCTGCGGTTCTCCTGGGTACAGTTGCCGCAAGGCGCTCTTTATGGCACGATATGTACGGCGGTTGTCACTCATGGCGATACTCCCCTTGTTCTGTGGTAGAACGGAGAGTGTAGCCGAGAGGCAACCGCTAATCAATCACGGATAAAGTGTCCGGTAGTGAAGTCAGAGACAGTGATGGTCCGCAAGACAACACCTAGTTTCGTTACAGAAATCGAGTTGAGCGTGAGCGCCCACGACGAACGGGAGTTGCGCATTCGGTTCGAGGTGGCTCGCCAGGTCTACAACGCCGCTTTGGGCGAAAGTCTGCGCCGGCTGGCCGCGATGCGCCAGTCTCGAAACTTCCAAGTTGCGTTGAAAATATCCAAGAAAGACCCGGGGCGAAACAAGCTGTTAAAGACAGCGCGCGAAGCGCATAGTTTTCGAGAGTACGACTTGCATGCCTACGTAGTACAGTTCAAGCACTCCTGGCTGGGTCTCCATCTCGACAGCAACACAATTCAAAAAATTGCCACGCGCGCATTCAGAGCCGTGCTACTGTACTCCTTTGGCAAACTCGGACGCCCCCGTTTCAAGGGCAAGTCCCGCCTGAAGGCCGTCGAAGGAAAAACAAACAAATCTGGAATTCTCCTGCGAGACGACCGGATCAAATGGTTGGGGCTGGAGCTCGGATTGAAAATCCAACCCGACGACGAGGTTGTTCAACACGGCCTAGCTGCTCGCATCAAGTATGTCCGCATTGTGCACCGGACTATTCGCGGGCGCGAACGTTGGTATGCGCAGCTGGTCTGCGAGGGGTTGCCCTTCAAGAAGCGCCGCAACGTTAGTCAGCCCGGTGTCGTTGGCCTGGACATTGGCCCAGCGACCATAGCCTTCTACAGCGAACAGCAGGCAGCGCTGCGCGTGTTTTGCGCGGAGATCGCGGATGTCTCGCAGGAGATAGCCCGTTTGCAGCGCCAGGTGGAACGCCAACGTAGAGCCGGCAATTCGGACAACTACAAACCTGACCGCTGGCTGAAGAACGCCAATGGCAACTGGAAACACAAGCACGGCAAAATCAAAAAGGGGCGCCAGAGCTGGCAGCGCTCCACGCGCATGCAGAATAACCAAGCAAAGTTGGCCGAGTTGCACCGTATGCTGCCAGCGCATCGGAAGTCCCTGCATGGCAAACTGGTAAACGAAATCCTTGCACTGGGAACGACGATCAAGACAGAGAAAGTCTCTTACAAGGCGTGGCAGCGCATGTGGGGGAAGTCGGTAGGCAAACGCGCACCGGGTATGTTTGTCGAACATCTGCGTCGCAAAGTCGAGAATGCTGGCGGCGGGATGCAAGACATCAATACTCGAACAACACGTCTGTCTCAAACCTGTCATGCTTGTGGCGTCGTAGCCAAGAAAGCCCTTAGCGAGCGTTGGCATGTATGCGCTTGCGGCGTTATTGCCCAACGCGATCTGTACTCTGCATTCTTGGCGCACTGCGTCGAAAATGACCGTCTCATCACGACCCAGTTCACCCAGTACCGCCCAGTCACGAACGTACTGGGTCGTGAAGCGAACTGGGTCGGTATTCGTCCTGACCCAGTACGTTCAGGACTGGGTGACTGGGTAGCGAGCCAGGCGAACGCAACCTGGCAAAGAGCCGACAGCCTCTTGCAAGCGGCTGTGAGACGGATTGAAACTCGTGAACCGCTGGCTCTGTCAGCGTCCTTCGGCCTTGGCCGGAGGCTGAACGAGTCGCTTGCGAATGTTTTGGCGAACATCGACAAGGCCCAGGATGTTGTACCGCCCAGCAATGGTCGGGAGAGCCTGGGAGAGTTGTTTGTCCAATAGAACCCCCTGGATTCATCCATCATCACGATGCAGTCTGCACGTGACTGTACGACCCAGTTCACCCAGTACCGCCCAGTCACGAACGTACTGGGTCGTGAAGCGAACTGGGTCGGTATTCGTCACGACCCAGTGCATACGTGACTGGGTGACTGGGTGGGGAGCCGTCAGGGCGTTACCCTAAGAAGGAGTTTTTCAAATGAAAATTGGAATGGTCGGCCTTGGGAAGATGGGCGCAAATATGACCCGCCGCTTGCTGCGCGGTGGACACGAAGTTGTTGGCTACGATCCGCATAGCGAGGTTGTGAATGAATTGGTTAGGGAAGGTGCCCAGGGTGCTCATTCACTCGACGAGTTAATCGGCAAATTAACCGTACCGCGCACGGTCTGGATCATGGTGCCCTCTGGCAAGATTACGGAGGAGACAGTCGTGTCGGTTTCAGAGTTGCTGTCCGCCGGTGACACGATCATCGATGGTGGCAATTCAAACTACAAGGAGACGCAACGTCGCGCGCAATCTGTGCGGGAGCAGGGACGCCACTTCATCGATGTAGGCACAAGTGGCGGCATTTGGGGTCTTGCCGAGGGCTACAGCATGATGATTGGCGGTGATGCAGACGTTGTCGCGCGTCATGGCCCCCTCTTTGAAACTTTGGCACCCGGCGCCGAGCAAGGCTGGGGGCACGTTGGTCCATCCGGCTCCGGCCACTTTGTTAAGATGATCCACAATGGTATTGAATACGGACTCATGCAGGCGTATGCTGAAGGCTTCGAATTGTTACGCGCCAAAGAAGAATTTGAACTGAGCACGCACCAGATCGCAAATATTTGGCGGCAGGGCAGCGTCGTGCGCTCGTGGTTGCTCGACCTGGCAGCGACTGCCCTGGAAGAAGATGAAGACCTGACGGACATCGCCGCGTGGGTGCCTGACTCGGGCGAGGGGCGCTGGACGGTGGTCGAGTCTATCGATCTGAATGTGCCTGTGCCGGTGATCACGGCTGCCCTGCAGCGCCGCTTCCGTTCCCGCCAGGACGCTCCCTTCTCCGATAAGTTACTGGCTGCCTTGCGCAACCAGTTCGGTGGGCATGCTGTCAAAAGGGAGAGTGAGTGATGCCATTCAAAAACACGATCGTCATCTTCGGCGCCTCGGGCGACCTGACGCGCCGCAAATTGATTCCGTCGTTGTTCCACCTGTATTGTAAAGGACGCTTGCCAGAGAATTTTCGCATCGTCGGCGTTGCACGCTCGGATTGGAGCGCTGAAGAATTCCGCCGCCGCATGCTCTCAGGCTGTCAGGAATTCGGAAAAGAATCGTTGGATACATCCGAATGGGAAGCTTTTGCAACACAACTGGACTACCTTCCGGGGGATGTTACCGATACGGATGCTTATGCCCGCTTGCAAACTCATCTTGCGCCGGACGAGGCTGGCCCCGACAATCGGCTTTACTACCTCTCGACCGCTCCGCGTTTCTATTCGGAAATCATTGTTCAGCTTGGCGAGCATGGCATGGTGCGTGAGGTGGACGGCTGGGGCAGAGTCGTGATCGAAAAGCCCTTCGGACGTGATCTGGAAACAGCGCGCCAGTTAAATCACGAAATTGATGAGGTGCTGCACGAGCATCAGGTTTTCCGGATCGATCATTATCTGGGCAAAGAGACGGTGCAGAATATTCTCGTCTTCCGCTTTGCCAACACGATCTTCGAGCCAGTGTGGAACCGAAACTATATCGACCATGTGCAAATTAGCGTGGCGGAGACTGTGGATGTAGAACATCGTGCCGGGTATTACGACGGGGTAGGTGTTATGCGCGACATGTTCCAGAATCACTTAATGCAATTGCTGGCGCTGACCGCGATGGAACCGCCTGCCTCTTTCGAGGCAGATGCCCTGCGAAATGAGAAGGTGAAGGTGCTCTCTACGATCCGTCCGATCACGACCGAGGGTGTGGCAAAAGACACGGTACGCGGGCAATACAAGGGCTATCGCGACGCCATTGGCGTCGGAGATAAATCGCAGACAGCAACTTATGCAGCCATGCGTTTTTATATTGATAACTGGCGCTGGCAAGGTGTGCCTTTTTACCTGCGCTCCGGCAAGTCGCTGAAGGAGAAGGCAACCGAGATTGTGATTCAGTTCAAGAGTCCGCCACACATGATGTTTCCGATGCCCTCCGATGGCGAGATCACGTCAAACGTGATCGGCTTGTGTCTACAACCGCATGAGGGCATCCATCTCGAATTCGAGGCCAAGATTCCCGACACACCCGCCGATATGCGCGAGGTGCTGATGGATTTCGATTACGCCGAGTCGTTTGGCGAAACGGCTATCCCGGATGCATATGAGCGCTTGCTGCTGGATGCGATCAATGGGGATGCTGCCCTATTTACGCGCGCGGATGCGCATGAGTTGGCCTGGGGTCTGGTCGATCCAATTTTGGCAGGGTGGGAGTCAGCGGCAGCGCCGTCGCTATCCTACTATCAGCCGGGTAGTTGGGGGCCGGGAGCGGCGGATAAATTCATTGCCCACACCGGACACAAGTGGCTGCGGGTCTGTGGCGAACACTGACTTGCCAAAGATTAGATAGCAGCCAATCCTTGCTCCAAGTCCTTGATTAAATCTGCCGGGTCTTCCAGACCGACGCTCACCCGAAAGAGGCCGTCACCAGCATATGTCCGAAAAGCCTCTTCCTGTGCAGGGTTGAGCGGGAACGAGTTCTCCAGCATATCCACAGTCGGCATGTAGAAAAGCAAGCTGCGGTGATGCCCAAGCGAGACAGCATAATGCCAGATTTGCAGCCGTTCTGCTAGGACAGTCTTGGCGTGTTGGCCGTCCTTCATACGAAAGCTCAGCATGCCGGAGAAGTTGGACATCTGCAGTGCAGCCAGGCCATGCTGGGGATGCGAAGGCAGACCCGGGTATGTGACCTGTTCTACCTTGGGATGCGACTCGAGAAAGCGAGCGACTTCAAACGCGCTGGCCTGATGCGCCTCCATCCGCAAGGGCAGTGTGGCAATGCCGCGCATGGTGAGCCAGGCATTGAACGGGCTAAGGATGCCGCCAGTGTGAACGACCACCCGGGAGCGCATGCGTGTGAGTTCCTCTGCCTTGCCGAGCACCGCACCGCCCACTGTATCGCCATGCCCGCTGATGTACTTTGTTAACGAATGGACTACAAAATCAGCCCCGAATTCCGCTGGTCGTGTGCCGACAGGGGAGGCAAATGTAGAGTCAACAGCCAGCGGTGCACCTACATCATGCGCGATTTCAGCCACTGCAGCCAAATCCGTCAGTCGCAGGATCGGATTTACAGGTGTCTCCGTGTATACCAGTTTGGTGCCCTGAGTGGTCGCCTCGCGCACTTCCTCCAGATCAGACATATTTGCGCGGACAACATCAACACCCATGCCGCGCAGTAAATCCTCAGCCAGTTCGGAAGCGCCGGCGTATGAAACATCGCTCATCACCAAACGGTCCCCGCTCTGCAAGTGATATAGAAACAAAGCAGTAATTGCAGCCAGCCCACTGCCGAAGGCAAGACCGGCTTCGGTACCCTCCAGGGCAGCCAATTTGCGTTCCAGTTGATCGACTGTCGGGTTTCCCCAACGTGTATACACATAGGGCGGATCGTCGCTTTGCCCTTCAATGGAAAACGTGGTGTCCGGATCGACAATATACGTCGTGGACATGACGATGTTCGGCGTCGCAGCGCGCGTGTCCGGGTCTGGTTTTTCGCCGGCATGGACGGCTTTTGTGCGCATACCGAGTTGATTACTGTCGTCTGTCACAATTTTCTCCCTGGCGATTAAGGTGTTGGGGCGAGTGCTGCAGAAATTATCCCACAATAACCCTTGACCAACTTCAGCACACCGCGTACCATGCCCGCCAGCAAACCCGATCTCAAATCTCTAGTCTCAACACATATATCTCAACCATGACAAACTATTCATATCCACCGGCCCGAAAATCAGATGTCGTAGATAACTATCACGGAACAGATGTCCCCGATCCGTACCGTTGGTTGGAGGACCCCGACTCGGATGAGACGCACGCCTGGGTGCAGGCCCAGAACGAGATCACCTTTAGCTACCTGCACGATCTGCCTGCTCATGCGCAGCTCAAAGAACGATTGACTGAACTTTGGGATTATCCGCGTTACTCGGCACCCGTGCAGCGCGGCGGCTGCTATTTCTCATCGAAGAACGATGGTTTGCAAAACCAAGCGGTGCTGTACATGCAAGCTGCACTCGACAGCGAGTCAGTGCCTGTTCTCGACCCGAATACCCTGAGCGAGGACGGGACGGTGGCCCTCACCACGCAGATCTATAGCCACGATGGAAAATATCTTGCTTATGGAGTTTCAAAGGCCGGCAGCGATTGGCAGGAAATTCGCATCCGGGATGTGAATGCGAGCCGGGATCTTACCGAAACAATACGCTGGTGCAAATTTACCAGCATTGCCTGGCGGCACGATAACTCCGGCTTCTTTTACAACCGTCTCCCTGAGCCGGGCACAGTAGCGGAGGAAGATCAGCACAACTTCGGTAAAGTCTATTGGCACGCGTTGGGCACTGACCAGGCCGAAGACACGCTGATTTATGAACGACCGGATGCCAAAGAATTGAACTTTAATCCAAGTGTGACCGAAGAAGAAAGCTATCTCGTGTTGCATGTCTGGCATGGCACCGATCGGCGCAATCGGATTTATTACCGCCCGCTCGAGTCCGATGGCGACTTTGTGCGTTTATTGGATGATCATGACGCGCGCTATGAGTTCCTCGGGAATCAGGGCAGCCTTTTCTTCTTTCATACCGATCTAGAGGCCCCCCTTGGGCGCATCATTGCGATTGATGTGGAGCAGTCTGCGTCTGACGATCTCGCATGGCGCGAGATCGTAGCGCAGGGCCAGGATGCGATCCACTTTGTTGGCCTTGTAAATCAGCAGCTCGTGATCGGTGTGCTGCACCACGCCCGCCATCGGCTATATGTGTACACGTTGCAAGGTGACTTTGTGCGCGAGATCGAATTGCCGGAGTTAGGTTCGATTGTGGAACTGACGGGCAAACCGCTTCACACGGAGATGTTCGTTGCATTCCAAAGCTTCCTGGCGCCCACTTCCATTCTCCGTTTCGACTTCAGTACGGGCGAACTCTCCCAATTGCGCGCGCCACAGGTTCCATTCGATGCTGCTGCATTTGAGTCGCGTCAGGTCTTCTATCAATCCAAGGATGGCACTCGCATTCCCATGTTCCTCGTACACAAACGTGGCCTGCAAATGGATGGTGAAAATCCGACACTGCTTTATGGCTATGGCGGTTTTAACATCAGCCTCACGCCCATGTTCAATCCCTCGCAGCTCGCCTTTCTTGAAAAGGGAGGCGTGCTCGCAGTCGCGAATCTGCGCGGTGGGGGAGAATATGGCGAAGAGTGGCATGCGGCCGGAACCTTGGAGCGCAAGCAAAATGTCTTCGACGATTTCATTGCTGCCGGTGAATGGCTATCCGAGAACGCGATGACGCGCCCGGAAAAGCTTGCCATCATGGGAGGCAGCAATGGCGGCTTGCTTGTCGCTGCTTGCATGTTACAGCGTCCGGAACTATTTGGCGCGGTGGTGTGCGCTGTGCCGGTGATTGACATGTTGCGCTATCACATATTCACCCTCGGGCGTTACTGGGTGACAGATTACGGGAATGCCGAGGAAGACTCTGAACAATTCCACATTATGCACGCCTACTCACCATTGCATAATGTGCAATCCGGCCAAGCGTATCCACCGATATTGATCACCTCCGCAGATACTGATGATCGGGTCGTGCCTTCACACGCCAAGAAGTTCGCGGCAACATTGCAAGCAAAGGCTGCTGCCAAGAATTCCATATTGCTGCGGGTTGAGACCAAAGCCGGGCATGGCCTCGGCAAACCAACCACTAAGCAGATCGAAGAAGCAGCGGACATCTATGCATTCTTGTTTGATCAACTTGGGGTTGACTCAGATCGCGTGGGAACTGAAGCGTGAAGCGAGACCTTCGCTTTTCGCTCCGCACCCTCCTCCCCACGTCTCTTTCTCTCAAGAAGTTATCTCCCGCGCTGGTACTTGCCGCCACAATCCTCGCCGCTGCCGCTCCCTGGTGGATTCTCCCGCTGCAGCGCGATCAAGGTGTATACGCCGCTTGTGGTAGCGCGTTACTCGACGGTGCAGCTCCATACCAACATTGTTGGGACACCAAAGGCCCGCTCACACATTACACCTATGCCTTCGCAGAGTTGATCTTCGGTGCACGACTATGGGGGCCGTATGTCCTCAATGCGCTCATTGCCACAGCTACGGCAATTGCGCTGACTGCTCTCGCCCGACGATGGTTTAAAAATAGCCGCCTCGCGTGGGGGCTTGGATTGGTATACGGATTGCTATTGGTCAGCATCCCCTTCGACCACAATGCACAGTCTGAGGGATTTGCCAATCTATTCATTGTCCTGGCCGTACTTGTCTGGGAAAAAGGAAGGGCGCAGAACGGGGTAGCTCTCAAAACAGCGCCAATCATTCTGGTTGGTGCTCTGCTCGGCGCGGTTGCCGGTTTTAAATACACGATCCTTGCACCAGCAGGACTGTTGGGAATCGCACTCTGGCTTACTGCCTCGCCGGGTTTGCGCACCGATAGGCGAGGCTGGCTGCGCCTTGCCGGGCTGGCAGGGGCCGGTGCTGTGGGCGTCTGGCTGCTTGGGGCAGCTTATCTTGCCTTGCGGGGCTCGCTCGACCTCGCCGTAGAGCATATCTTATTCATGTTCGGCTATTTCCCACGGGTGCAAGTCAACCCGGACTTGCTGCTCTTTCCAGGAGAGTCAGGGCCGCCGTTGTTTTACTGGCAACGCACTGTACGCGAGTTCCTGCGCCTGCCGGTGCTATATGCGCTTGCATTTACGGGCTTGGGAGTCGCTTTCGTGCGCCGCGAAAGATACCGGATTCCTTTATCAGTCTGGCTGCTTACCTCGCTTGCCATTGTCTTTCCACAAAAAGTCTTCACGCTCTATCACTGGCTGCTGGCGTTACCGGCAGTGGTGCTGGCAGGCGGGATCGTTCTCCAGCGCGGCGGAAAACCACTTGTTGCTTTAATCGGACTGGCTGTAGCAATCAATATCGGCGTGCGCTTTTATTTCGATCAGTGGCAAATTGCGGGGCCGCTGCTCACGGGGCAGGTCACGCGCCAGGAACTCTTTGAGTCGCTGGCCGTCTGGGACGAGGTAGAGATTGCACAGTATGTCGCCGACCGCACCACACCGGAGGAGATGATCTGGGTGTGGGGCAACCATTCGGTGATCTACTACCTATCCGAGCGCAGTAGCCCGACTCGTTTCATCTTCAACTCGCCTTTGATGGCGCGCATCGGTCCGAATCCGTACCAGCCGAATTGGCTCGCCGAGATCGAGGCGCACCTATATGCGCGTCCACCCACCTATCTCATCGTAACGTGGTACGACCGCACCTGGTTTGACTATGTAAATCCCAATCAGCAATTTGATGAGATTTCGGCTTTTCGGGACTTCCTCTCCCGCTACTACCGGCGCGAAGTTTTTCTGGGGCGTTTTGAGATCAATCGGTTGATCCCTTGGTGGAGTCGTGCAGCCGCGCCCGAACTTCTTGAAGCGGTGACGCTGATCGATTTGCTGGAGGCCCTGCCGGATGCTGAGCAGCAATCTGCGCCTAATGATCCAATTGATGTGGTCGAATTTGAAATGCCGGGTGAGCAGGCGTATCCCGCACTCTTGTTACACGCTGAAGGACGCGTGACTTATGATCTCGAGTTACCAATCGATGTTCCGCTCTGCTTCCGTGCTGCTCTGGCGCTCGATCCGCAGAGCTGGGGCTGGGGTGGGGATGGCGCGACGTTCCGGCTGGAATTGAATGAGGAACCTATATTCGAGAAGTACGTCGCCAACGAAGAATCTGACCGGCGCTGGCATCCGGTGCTTGTGGATTTGTCAGAGTTTGCCGGAAGGCGTGTGCGCTTATCTCTCTGGACGGGTCCGGGTCCGCAGATCGATTTTACCGGCGACCGGGCTGGATGGGGTCTGCCGCGCATTCTGCGTGCTCCGGGGGGCACATGTGAGGAAGTTGCGGTTGTACGCGAGAGATAATCCGCTGCATAAAAAATAGACCCCACTGCGTAATTGGCGTGGAACCGGATCGAGAATGTGCCTTTCGGTTAAACTCCGGATACACCCGATGAAGGTGATGCGGGTCAGGGTTCGACCTGGCGATGCCTATGCAGGGGGTCTATCTCAACGATACTAATTTAATAAGATTTCGTCAAATTCAGACGATTATACTTCCTCCAAACGGATGCTTATTGACATAGTCTCGCCGAGAGAAGTGCCCTGCACCACCACTGAGCGACCATCTTCCCAGCCATCGTAGACCATGCTGAATGTGTCGCCGGTCATAACCGTCAGAAGTTCGCGTTCGGTAAGACCCATCGCGGAGAGTTCAGTTTGGTAGAACGCCATCAGATCCTCTTTGCTCTGTTTAACAGTGAGCAGGGATTGCTCTGCTTCGTTGAGCAGGATCATCTCTATGTCGGCAGGTATGGGGAATGGTGCTAACAATTCCACGTTTTCCGGCGCGGTTATACCCTCTACAACGGCTTCAACAGTCTCAACTGCAACTGCTGCGGTAGCCTGGCCTTCCTCCGTGTCGAACTCCTCGCCGATAGCTTCTGCGGTCTCCTGTAATCCTTCGAAGTCAGTACCGATTTCTGCTTCTACAGTTGCTTCAATGTCGTCTGCGCCAAATGGTAATGCGCTGGTGCATACGCACGCCATTGTCGCCATGATCGCCGGCAAAAATAACAGCAAGCCCAATCGTTTTAGCTTCATAAGCATCTCCTCAACTGGTAAATCCTAATACATGCGTCCAGCATTGTAATACAAGATATATTTCCACCGCCACAGAGCCAAGTGGCTTTGCTAAAGGCTTCTAGTATATCGAGGTCTGATGTAGAGTTGTACAATCGAACTCGGTTAAAAGTCTGTTAAGTTGTAGAGGCGACGGAAAGCAATTGCGAAATAACGACTTTATGCGTGCTGTGCCGGAGAGGGTGCGTGTATTCTGCCCCTCCGAATTGAGAAAATTCAAAGCGCGCAGCCGCCCATGGCTCGCGCAAATCTACTTCCATGAATCCAGCATACATTACGAAGTCTGGAGTCTCGGGCAGCGACTGAGTATCCATCCGCAAGGCAGCTTGGAGATCGGTCTGCATTTCGAAAGTCGCAATCGAGCACTGAATCAAAGCCTTCTGGACGGATTTGTTCGATATTTGGTTGAAGTTAAGGACGAGCTGGGGCCGGAATGGGAAGCCGAGAAATGGGATAAAGCTTGGGCAAAGGTATATAAGACCATTCCTCGAATGGCCTTTGATGAGAATTATCTAGATGAAGTTGCAGATGAACTTGCTCGCTGCATAGCAGCACTGCAACCGATCCTTCAATGTATGTATCCGTAAATGTTGGGGAATATTGTTTGACCTATTGTCCCCCAGCTTGGATTTGTATCGTGCTCGAAGTTAGTGCGTTACCTTCGGTTTTGTAGATTTGGCCTCTGTCACCCAGCGACGTACTTGGTGCGTGGACGGTGTGCGGCGGACCAGAGCTTTCTCGATATTGATCTCAAATAGTTTCTGATAGAGATTCTCAACCTTTCGAGTCCGCAACTCCCTTACCGAATCTACGCCTGCCTGCTCGAGCAGATCGCTATATTCCTCGCCGATACCGCGCAATCGCATCAGATCCGCTCGATTTACCCATTCGAGGATCCGCTTTTCGGATATGGCGGTGTGCTTGGCAAGTGCCTGGCGGCCTTTCCTAGTACCGGCGACTTTGAGCAATCGTTCGGTCGTGCGAACGCCGGCATCACGCAGCTTGGCTGCGTAAGACGATCCAACACTTTCAATTTGATCAATTTTCATTGTGTGTCTCCTCACTAACTATTATGAGCAAAATATTCAAGTGCGTCAATAGCACTATATATTAAAGTGTCATTAAATTTATAGCGCTGAAGCGGCTTTTGCCGATAAATCAGGATTTGGATAGAGTGAGGACCGATTCCTCACTATTCAATGTTGCTATCGATTTTCCAGCAGCTGTTCTAGCGTGCGCCCGACTCGCTCCAGGCTTTCGGCACTGAGCTTGTCAAGGGTGTCACTTGTGGTGTGCCAATGATGGTAATCGAAATCGATAATGTCCACTGCCGGGATTCCCTCCCGGGCAAAGGGGGTGTGATCATCCAGCATCGCATATTTGTATTCGGCGATGAAATAATCCTGGAAGCCTAGTTCAGCAGCAATTGCCCAGATTTGAGCGGACCACTCGGAATCTGAATTGTGATCGAAGTAAATTTGTTGGTCGGCATCCCCAATCATATCCACGACGATCACTACCAAAGGGTCGATAGAAAGCTCGCTGGCCATATAGGTCGATCCCACAATCCAATCCCAGCCCCGCAAGCCGCCGTTATCCTCAGCATCGAAAAAGGCCAGCCACACTTCGTTATGCAGGCTATCAATATCGAGAGCCCGGGCCAATTCCAGTAAAACTGAGACGCCGCTCGCGCCATCGTTTGCACCCAACACGGGTGTCGTGGGCGCACTGCGATCCTGGTCTGCTTCAAAGCGGGTGTCGTAATGCGCGCCGAGGATCACCACCGGGCCCTGCCCTAGTGCATTGCGACCGATCAGGTTGCGCGCAGTGAGCCCAAGGTGTTCGAACTCCTGCACCTCAGTTTGCCAACCGGTTTCGCGCAGCTGCGTAAAAATGTAATTTGCCGTCTCGCGGGCTGCAGCGCTACCAACGGGTCGGGGCCCAAAGGCTATCTGTGCGGCTGCATGTTCGAACGCACGAGCTCCATCAAACTCGATAGGTGCGCGTATTTCTGTCGCCGGCGTTGAAGAAATGCCTTCCACGGGGGCTGCTGTTGGTGTGATCTGAACTGTCGTTGGAGGCAGCGCTGAAACGGTGGCCGAGGGTAAGGCTGTTATGTTGATCGATTGGGAGATGTTCTGGGTTGGATTGCACCCCACAAGCATGATGAGCAAAATAGACAAACCGAGCGAAAGAGAGAATAGTTTCATGGGGTGGATGCTATACTACGCCGCGATTGCTAAGACGTGCAGCTTGGTCTTCTTTTCAGATGATAACAACATATCCCCCCGAATTTAAAAACTCAATTGCAGAGATGGCCGCAGTGCACGCGGACATTCTCGCAGCACTTGAGAAGGCTGATTTTGCAATCGAAGATTACCCTGATTTGTCGAATTATGGACGGGGCAATGGCGTTGCAGCAGCCCGCGCGTATGCCATGCAAGGCATTTTGAAATATCACGGACTCGCAGACTGGACCTGGCGAACAGCTTATCTTCCAAGTATCTCAATTAACAACGATGCGGCCCATACACTCACACTCGTGGAGTTTGATGATAGTCTGGCTCGCGACGAAGCATTTCTCAATGAGCAGGAATCAGGCGGGCGGGCACTTGATCGCATCAGGCAAATATTGAACGTTGTGCGCGAACTGGGCGATTTTTCCACCCGTGCGCGAGTTACATCCAGGAATTTCGTGCGCGCCAGCCAGACCGGTAAGGGATTGGGAACGAGCGCAGCTGCTTCTGCTGCACTGGCAACTGCAACAATCGCTGCGGCCTTTGGGCCTGAACTTGCCTCAAATAGTCGCTTTGTGAGCTGTACGGCGCGCTTGCTTGCGGGTTCCGGTTGCCGGAGTGCAGTCGGTGGTCTTGCCCTCTGGCTTTCTTATCCCGGCATCGCACACGAAGACAGTTTCGCCATACGGCTAGATGATGCCGGGCAGCTTGACGACTTGAGCTTGATCACCGTTCCCATTGATTCGCGTATTGGGTTGAAGACAGAAGAAGCCCATCAGGATGCCCCCAGGAGTTCATTCTTCCGTAGTTGGATGTCTTCCCGTGGACAAGAAATATTGGATGTTATCACTTCGGTCAAGGAGTGTGATTGGCAGACAATTGGACGCCTGGCAGAACTCGATAGCATCCGCTTACATGGTGTGACGATGTCAGGGAATATTGAGAATAAATTATTTGCCTGGGAGCCGGAGAATATTCATCTATTTCGGATGTGCAATGCACTTCGTTCGGAAGGCGTCCCAGTGTATTTCTCAACAGATACTGGCCCGACGACTGTGTTTCTAACGAAGCGAGAATTTGAGGATGTTGTTGTCGCTCGCCTTGAGGAAATGCCATTCGATCTCGAAGTAATTCGAGGCGGAGTCGCTGGGCCGGTGGAGTTGATTGATGCGCAAGGAGCGCGGGAGCAACTTGCCTAAAACCGCTTGATGCGGAACTTTCCTAATCAGCCTATCGTGCCAGAATGCCAGAGCTACATCTGCAACGTTTCGTGTGGTTCGTCAGGATCATTCAGTATCCCGGCAGTGGCGTATTCAAAAACCAGGTGCGTCTGACCGATTTGCAACTCGTCGCCCGGTTGCAACAGCTGCGGCTGGCTTTTGTCAACTTGCTCATCCCGCAATTTTGTTCCATTTGTACTTCCTAAATCGTGAATAACATAGCGTCCATTCTCATAATCCACGCGGGCGTGTTGTTTGCTGACATACCCATCTTGTAAATGGATGTCGTTTGTGTGTTGTCCATACCCAATTGTGGTTGTGTCACCCAGAACGTAGCGTTCGCCAACGGCGCCGCCCGGCCCACTTAGCAAACGCAGATATGCGACTCTCTGGGGCGCGCGCTTGATTTTTTCGTAAAGCCGATGCGTTGCTGCTTGAGGAGAAATGCCTAACTCTTCCTTAAGTACATGCTTGCATTGGGCATATTGCCGCATAGCCGCCGCCCGCTGTCCTGACCAGGCATATAGCTGTATTAGGCTGCGGTGGGCCGGTTCGTGGATTGGGTCCAGTTTCAATCGGCGGCGCGCAAAAGTTATCGCTTGATCGAAATTCCCGCTTTCACCGTAATGTCGAACAAGTAAGTCGAGACTTGTTGCGAACTCTCCGCGGAGTTGTTCTGTCTGGAAGAACTGCCACTCATCGAATTCAGGACTATCACGCAGCGTGAAGCCTGCTAGAAAATCATCCGAATATAACTCTGCGGCCCTGAGAATTGCATCCTGGCATTCAGCGCACAAAAGTGATTCATGCTGATGGGATTGATATTTGTCTACGCAACGATTGAACTCCTGAACGTCTACCCAAATTTTAACCGCAGCATGTGCACCGACAGTATCCCCATCGATTTCCAGGAACCCTTCACTGAGCGAGCGATTAATCTCCCAAAGCAAGCGCCGCAGAGCTCCACGTGCGCGCCCACGCTCCTTTTCAAGCCAAAGCAGGGTTGCCAATGCCTCGGTAGGACATCCTCTAACCGTGATCGCTGGTATTGAGCGCTAGCGCTTGAACAAAAGCGGGTTCACTAGCAAACTCCTGTAATTGTGGTTTATGCAATGCAGGAGGGGGCCAATGAACCCGGCGGAAGCATTCTGCCCGAATATCGATTGTGCGGCAAGAGGTCAAACTGGCGAAGGGAATATCAGCGTCCATAGTCAGCA
Organism: Anaerolineales bacterium; assembly: GCA_965248775.1. GTDB lineage: Bacteria > Chloroflexota > Anaerolineae > Anaerolineales > JBHHUI01 > JBHHUI01. The sequence goes on along the minus strand of OZ252150.1, from coordinate 3,956,220 downwards.
GGAAAAACGCTACCAGTGCGAGGTGTGCGACACGACCTTCGCGGCGACCAAAGGCACGCTTTTCTATCGCTTGCGCACTGACCCTAAGATCGTGATGTTGGTAATCACCTTGCTGGCCTACCCTTGTCGCGCCCGACAGGGTCGTGATGGTTGCCCGCGCCAGGCGATCGTGGCGGCTTTCGGATTGCACGAGCGTACAGTGCAGAGATGGTGGCGTCGTGCGGGAGAACGGTGCCATGCCATCCATGCGCATGTGGTCGGGAAAAGTCAGTTGGACTTGCAACAAGTACAAGCGGATGAGATCAAAGTCAAGACGCAACGCGGCACGCTCTGGATGGCCATGGCCATGATGGTCCCTACGAGGCTGTGGCTGGGTGGCGTCATCAGTGCCAAACGTGACAAAGAGCTCATTCGCACGCTGGCCGAGCAAATCCGTGCGGTTGCTCTCGCGCGACCGCTCCTGCTGGCGGTGGACGGTCTGGCGAGCTATGTGGACGCGTTTCGAAAAGCCTTCCGGTCCCCCTTGCCACGCCGCGGTCCACACGGCCGACCTCAGCTGCTGTCCTGGCCTGACATCGCCATTGTACAAGTTGTCAAACAACGTGCGGCTGGCAAGTTGACTATCGACCGCCGCATCGTGCAAGGTGCACGTGAGATGATTACACAACTCATCGATGCCACCCAGGGCCGCGGCATGATCAACACTGCCTATATCGAGCGGCTGAACGCCACGTTCCGCCAACGGTTGAGCTGCCTCGCGCGCCGCACTCGCCATCTGGCGCAACAAGCCGAGACCCTCGCCGCGGGCATGTTTGTCGTCGGCTGTTTCTACAATTTCTGTGACTATCATAAGAGCTTGCGGTTGCGGCTCTCGGTCGGCTCGCACGGATATCGTTGGGTGCAACGTACACTGGCTCTCGCAGCCAGTGTGACCGACCACTGTTGGAGCATTGCTGAACTATTGCATTTCAAAGTGCCGCCCCCGTGCTGGACGCCGCCCAAGCGCCGCGGGCCGCCTTCCAGGGAGACTTTGCGCCTCATGCAACGATGGTGCACATGAACACGATTAGAGGACGTGCTACCAATGCCTCGCGACTGAAGCGATTGCAGGTAATTACAAGGTACACGATTAATGCCAATGCTTTGCGGCGTTCGACATTAACGATCTCTGATTCAGCCTCAATACGAGGCGGCCCAAATGCATAAAGCTCTAAACTAGCAGTTTGTCGGAGAGACAAGTACTTTTACAACATGAATAGCCCTACAGGGCAAAATGAGCAGTTGATTGCGACAAAACAAGCGTAAAACAGTGTGCATTTCATGGAGGGCAAACCACCTTCTCTCAGCGAGTAGCAGGCGCGCCAAAGCAGCCCCGGCTAAAGCAAACCCTTTGCTTGGTAGAGGGTGTGCATGCGTTTGAGGTTGAACGCTAGGCAGACCAGACACCATTCCCCGGCTGCTGCCAGCAGGCCGCGCAGAGAAAACTGGCGGAAGCCCAGGACTTCCTTGATGATACCAATGACGGGTTCCACTGTGCATTTGCGTAAACGGTAGCTGGCTTTGCCGATTTCGGTTTGTAGTTTGTAAGCCATCTTGACTTTCGGACTGGCATCTTCCGGTGGCGGAGCAGGCATTTGTTCAAAGAAGGTACGCCAGCTTTTGTGGTGAGGTTCGCGACCGGTAGCAATGTAAGGATCAATGCCAAGCTTCTCAAGTGCTGCGATGTTCGCTTTGCTGAAATATCCATAATCCAAAGCGGCAGCCTTTGGTTTGCCTACTTTTGGAGAGATGGCATCCAGGGTTGGCTCAGCTTCTTTTTTGTCATTCGGATGGTTCGAAAGTGAAGGCGCCACAATCAAGAGGCTCTCCTGCTCCACAGCAACTTGAACGTTGTAATGCTGGTCGAAGCCATTATTGGTGCTGTTTTTCATGATGCGAGAGTCCGGATCAGTGAAGTTGTACTGATCTTTGTCCCGTGGTCCCGGCTGCGGTGGTTTCGGTTTGCGACCTCGGGGTTTATGCCCAGTTTTGCGAGACTTTTCTTCCCGCTCACGCTGTTTGGCTTCGTATTCAGCCCTCTCGGCTGCATATCGTTCCTGCGCACGGGCTTCTAAGACGGCTTTGGCTTCTGCCAGATTTGCCAAACGTTTCTTGCGAATGGCAATTTCGTCTTCAATGACGAGCCCTTCCGGCAACTGGAGATCACCCTGATCAGCTTGCTCACCGAGTTCGAAGAGTTTGTTCACTTCCTGGCGCAGTTGGGTCTCTAGTTTTATCAGACGCTTGTAACTGACCGCTTTGCTCTTGGATGCATCAGCATGCACCTTGCTACCATCCAGACTGATATTACCCAACTTCAGCACCTCAGCAACTTGGGCCAGGAGCAAGATCTGCACAAATAACTCTTGGATCTCAGCCAGAAAGGTTTTGCGAAAGTTGGCAATTGTGTCGTGGTCAGGATGCAGCCCACTGGCAATATAGCGGAATGGGATACTCTCATAGGTGGCTTTCTCAATCTTACGAGAACTGAACACCCCGTTGGCATAACCATAGAAGAGCAATCCCAACAGGATCTCTGGCGCAATAGGTTGACCACCCGTCGGTGCATATTGTGCATAGATCATACCCAAATCCAACTGGGCGATAACATCCACCACAAATCGTGCCAAATGATTGGATGGCAGGGCTTCTTCCAGACTGATTGTCTGTTTGAGCATCACTTCGTAATTGGGTTTCTTGAATTTTCTAGCCATGCCCGTAGATTATCACCGATTTCGCTATCTCAGGTTGCTCTCCGACAAACTGCTAGGCAAAGGTGATTTTCCTCTGTACTAATTATAGCCAAAAGGTGCTGTCGCCATTTTCCGGGACGGTTTTGGACGAATATTGTCATGTTTTGGGACTAACGACTGAGCCGGAAATACACGCTGCGCCGGATGACACAAAAAGAGCAATGAATTACTCTCTTTTACAGTAGCAATGCAATGGTGGATCTGCTGCCTTAATGCGTCGCGGCTGCAGCGATTGCGTGTAATTACAAGGTAAACGATTCGTGCCAATGCTTTGCGGCGCCGACGTTAACTATCTCTGAATCAGTCTCAATTCGAGGAGATCCAAATGCATAAAGCGTTAGAATATTCATAGGTGATTTTCCTCTGCGTTAATTATAGCTAAAAGGTACTGTCCCCAATTCTGGGACGTTTTTTGGGACGAATATCGCCACGTTTTTGGGACGCCTGAAAGTCATAATAGAGAGAGAAAAGTTGGCAATTTTATTGCTGGATTTATAAACTGGCGGTCTGCGTCGGATATGCGCTTCTCCGCCGAAGAGGCCAGCATATTTGCGATATCGTACCGCTCGCGCAATAAAATTGCTAAAATCGTATAACTAGATTGTCGGCGTTTTTGTTCTGATTTTCGTTACTAATTAGATGTATTGGTTTCATTGTGTTCGAAAGTGGCAAATTGAATTTGATGAATAGGTGGACATAATAGTGCCGCGCAGCTTTATCAAACGCGGTTTTCGATTAAGCAGTACTGTTTTAACAGCAGTTACTGTTTTTTCGATCTTCGTTTTAAGCAGTGGTTTGGGCCAGGGTGTTGCATTTGCACAATCCGAGAGTACCAATACACCCATTCCAACGCTTACCCCTCCCCAACCACCGAGCTTGATCCCACCGAGTCAGAAACAACTGAAATAGCCACTCCCACCCCGGAAGTGTCACCGACGCCGAGTCCCACGGCGACTCCTCCGCCTGTGCAGGAACAAACCACGACCCCAGCATCCACTGCTACCACAACGACAATTCCAGAAGCGACTTCCACAAGTACATCTACATCAAGTGTAGTTACAACTGTATCCGTAACAGGTTCATCAACAAGCACAGAAACTGCTACGCCTTCACCGACTACAGCTGGGCCGACAGAACCACCACCCGGATCCCTCGGGGAAGCAGCGCATGTGCCCGACGAAATACTCGTCAAATTCCTCGATGAACTTCCAGCTGACACAATTAATCAGCTTGTCGCCCAGGTTAATGGCCAAGTCCATGCTCAGATTTCCGGCATTGGCGTCACAATGCTCAAGGTTCCGGCGGGTGAAGCATTGCAGGCAGCCGGGATACTCAACACGCAGGAAGGCGTTGAATACGCAGAACCGAATTATTTAGCATATGCAATGGATACAACTCCAAATGACCCGAGTTGGAGTTCGCAGTACGGGCCAAATCGAATACAAGCCATGCAAGCCTGGGACATTACAACCGGGTCCACTTCGATTGTACTGGCCGTGGTGGATACGGGCGTTGATCTAGACCACCCCGACCTTGCCTCTAAAATTGTGGCCGGTTATGACTTTGCTAATGGTGATAACAATGCGCAGGATGACAATGGGCATGGTACACACGTTGCCGGTATCGCGGCTGCAGCCAGTAATAATGGGGTCGGAATTGCCGGTGTTTCCTGGGGTGCGCGCATCATGCCTGTCAAGGTTCTTGATGCGAATGGTTCCGGCTCTTATTCAAATATAGCAAGCGGTGTGATCTGGGCTGCTGATAACGGCGCCAAAGTCATAAACCTGAGCCTGGGGGGCAGCTCAAGCTCCAGCGCAATGGAAGATGCTATTAATTATGCTTACAACGCTGGCGTTGCGATATTTGCTGCGGCTGGAAATTCTGGCTCAGCTGGCGTTTTATATCCGGCGGCATACGCGAATGCTATTGCGGTCGCAGCGACAGATTCAAGCAACAATGTGGCCAGCTTCTCAACATACGGGCCGGAAGTCGAAGTCGCAGCGCCGGGCGTAAGCATATATGCAACTTATCTCAATGACACTTACGCGTCATTGAGTGGTACTCCCATGGCGACCCCGCACGTTGCGGGTGTTGCAGCAGTGCTGGCAGGACAATCCGGATTTGGCACTCCCGCCGCCATCCGCGCAGCATTACAGGCCACTGCGCTTGATCGGGGTGCTGCTGGATGGGATCAAAATTACGGCTATGGCATCGTTCAACTGCACAGTGCCTTGTTGTATACCTCCGGCCCGACAACGCCTACCCCGACGAAGACTCCCAGCCCACCGGCAAGCTTCCCATTCTCCGATGACTTCGAGAGTAGCAACCTGGGCTCTGGCTGGACTACCTATATTACGGAAGAAGGCCGGGTGCGCGTGGCGGGCGGCTATCCGTATCAGGGCACATACAGTCTCTTGTTGGATGATAGCGTTTCCGGCAGCTCATACTCGACGTCAGCCGCTATTCTTACTCTCAATCTCAGTGGACAAAATGAAGTTGAGTTGGAATTCTGGTGGCGCGAGTTCAGCGATGAAAACCATGTTGAAGATGGGGTCTTTATTAGTGCTGATAGTGGGGGCACATGGTATCGGGTGCTATCCTTCAACGGCGGTACGAGCACTTACCAACGTGCCTTGATCGAACTCGATGTTGTTGCAGCCACAAACGGAATTGCCCTCAACGATCACTTCCAGATAAAATTCCAATTTCGGGATAACTATTCCATAGCGACGGATGGCTATTCGATTGACAATGTGAATGTGCAGGTGGGCACGATTCCAACAAATACGCCGACTCCTTCGCAAACTCTAATTCCAACTCAGACTCTCACACCCACCCAGACGTTCACCCCCGGACCCACAAATACACCCAATTCCAGCTGCGCTGCCGCTTTGGCGCTGGCGGGTGATGGCCTTGGGAATTCCTCGCCCTCATCTGCTGAACACACTGAAGACTCAGTCCTTGTTAAGTTTGACGAAAATACATCAGAAGCAATTATCGCATTTTATGTGGATGCCTTTGGTGCTGAAGTATCCGGCGAGTTATCAGAGCTTGGCGTGATGGTTCTAAAAGTGCCGGCAGGTGAAGTAGATACAGTCGTCTCAAACCTGAACCAATTGAGTTCAGTGGAATTCGCGGAGCCGAATTATATTGCGCGTGCATTCGACACGGTTCCCAATGATCCATCTTGGAGCCCTCAATACGGCCCGAGGAATATTCAGGGGCCGCAGGCATGGGACCTCACGACTGGCTCAAGCTCTGTCACTATCGCTGTGATAGATACCGGTGTGGACCTCAACCATCCTGATCTAAGTGCGAAAGTCATCGGTGGATGTGATTTTGTCAATCGAGACGATGTTGCCCAGGATGACAATGGGCATGGAACCCACGTTGCAGGGATTGCAGCTGCTGCGAGTAATAATGGTGTCGGGATTGCTGGCGTATCCTGGGGTGCGCGCGTGATGCCGGTAAAGGTTCTCAGTGCTAGTGGATCGGGATCCTACCAGGATGTTGCCAGTGGCATAATATTCGCGGCCGATAACGGCGCCCAAATTATTAACATGAGTCTGGGGGGCAGCTCCCCTTCTAGTGTTTTGGAAGATGCCGTCAATTACGCTTTCGATCGTAGTGTGCTGATTGTGGCGAGCGCCGGCAATGGCGGAAATTCGACGCCGAATTACCCGGCCGCATACACAAACGCCTTCGCCGTGGCAGCCACTGATTCAAATAATAATCGGGCTTCTTTTTCAACGTACGGCAATTTCGTCGATATCGCTGCTCCGGGCGTCAGCATTTTCGCGACGTATTTTGACGACACCTACGCGAGCCTGAGCGGTACTTCGATGTCAGCCCCGCATGTTGCGGGGGCCGCTGCGCTCCTGTTTGGTTACTCTCAGTACCTGGACACTGGCAGCGAAGTTCGCACTGCACTCGAGTCTACGGCTCTTGACCTCGGCGGTACGGGTTGGGACCAGTATTATGGGCATGGATTGATCCAACTGCTCCCGGCCCTTTTATTTGATCCTAACAACGTCACTCCGACACCGACTCTGCCGCCATCACCGACGCCGACGAACACGCCTATTCCACAATCGTACTACTACGTGCGCTCCGACGCATGTGGTACCAATTTCAACTTCGATTGGATTGACGCCACCGATGGATCGAACCTGAATTTGCGGTACGACGACTACTACGGTTCAGTCGTCCTGCCTTTTGACTTTTTCTTCAATGGGCAGTCGTATCGGAATATCTATGTCAGCACGAATGGTTTCATCTCGTTCGAGACCTCCGGTGCGGCGGCCTATTTCAACCTTTCAATACCGAACAGTACAACGCCGAACGAAATCATTGCTCCCTTCTGGGATGATCTGAATCCATTCTTCGGCGGCGATATCTTTGTCAAAACCATTGGCACTTCCCGGAACCGCAAGGCTGTCGTGCAATGGAACAACGTGCCGCACTACAGCCAGGAAGGCTCACACACCTTCCAGGCCATTCTGTATGAAGGCAGTAACGAGATTGTCTTCCAATACGGCGCAATGAGCGGCAACTATGCCTACGGCAATTCTGCGACTATCGGTCTCGAATACGCGGGCGGCACGGCGGGCGTGCAATTCGCCTATAACACAGCGAATTCGGTTTACGAAGGATTGGCTCTAAAGTTTGCAGTGGCGAATGGTCCAACACCAACACCTGAGCCGGTGTGTACACCGTCCCAAACAGCGACTTCTTCGCCTACGCCAGATGGATCATCGTTGCTTCTCGATCTAGTAGCATACTGGAAGTTGGACGAGGGGAGTGGCACACGCACGGACGTTCATGGGGGCAACAATCTTACGAGCTACAACACGGTGACACAAGTAACGGGGAGGGTTGGCAATGCCGCCCACTTCGTCCGCGCTGAACAGGAGTATCTCAGGCACGCGGATAACTCGGCGCTGAGCATGGGCAATATCGACTTCAGTCTTGCTCTGTGGGTCAATCTCGAAGATAAGAGTGCCAATCAAAACCTACTTGTCAAGGATTATCCGGGCGGTGGCGATAGTGAATATCGCCTCATGTATCATAGCGGTTCTGACCGCTTCCAGTTCCGGACATATCGTCCCAACGACCGCGAAATCACACTTAGCGCGTACAACCTTGGTGCACCAGCTACCAACACCTGGTACTTCATCCTCATCTGGCACGATGCCGTCGCTGACACCGTCAACATGCAGGTCAACAACGGTCTCGTTGACACGCGTCCTACCGGCGGCTCGCTACAACCCAGCGGCGTTGCCCCCTTCCAACTCGGCGCGAGTGCATGGCCCGGGGCCGAGGGATACTCCAATGCCCACATCGACGAAGTGGGCTTCTGGAAGCGTGTGTTGACGGCGAGCGAGCGGGCCCAGCTCTACAACGGGGGCAACGGTACAACTTATCCGTTCGGGCCTGTGGCGACACCCACAGCTACGGCCACAACTGATCCTTCAGCGACTGTAGATCTCACTGTTTCACGCGTCGAGTTGATTCAGGGCGCGACAATGTCAGATAGCTATGAGGTGCATATTGCTGGTCGTTCGGCAACTCTGCGAGTATTTGTTGGCCTCACGGGAGCTTCCAGCCAGACAAATGTAAATGCACAATTAACTGCTTATCGTAATGGATCTGTCCTCGCGAATGCACCTATTACAGCTTCCAACGGCCCTATTACTGCTGTATCAAGTCCATCCGAGGGCAGTATCAATGACACACTAAACTTCACCCTTCCGAGTGCTTGGTTGCAAGCGGGTACGTCATATGTGCTGACGCTCGACCCGGCGAATGTTGTGCCGGAAACAAACGAGGCGAACAACAATCATCCGGCTTCGGGTCAGCAATCATTCAACTTCGTAAATGCTGACGCACTCGATGTCGTTATTGTTCCAGTTGCGTACCAACGCAACGGTTCCGGCTCAACTTATTATCCCAATATGAGCGATTGGTCATACCTGACTTGGATGCCGATGCAAGCACTGCCGGTTTCGACGATTAATTACTCCATTCATTCAACCGTTACATTTACTGGGGAGCTTTCCAGTGGCGGCGGCTGGAGCTCACTTATTCAGCAGATTGAAGCAATCCATGCGAGTGAAGACCCAGGCCGAAACAAGATCTATTACGGTGTATTCAATTGCTGGAATGCGCCCGGTAGCTGTGCATATGCGGGGCTCGGTTACCTTGGATGGCCAACATCGATTGGGTGGAGCGGTCGGGGGAGCGGCACCAACGAGGCTTCCTCTACATTTATCCATGAGATGGGTCATAATTTCAACCGGGAGCACGTGCGCTGTACAGGTTCTGAAGCGGGTGCGGATAGTGGTTATCCCTACAACACGGGTGGTCCTTACGGTCTCGGAGGTCACATTGGTCAATGGGGGTTAGACAGTAACGGCACACTACTCAATCCATCTTCTTATAACGACTATATGTCTTACTGCTCAAATGAGTGGACTTCAGATTACACGTATCGTGCAATTTACGATTATCGTTCCGTAAATTTTTGGGAAGCAGGTTTGGCCCAGACAGAAGCGGGCGCGATTTACATCGGTGGCGTAATCGGAACTGACGGTGTCGTCAATTTACTTCCCCTTTATCGTCAGTCTGCAAATATTTCAGATAGTAACGTGGGCACACATCGGATTGAACTCATCGACGCGGCAGGAGCGATTATCGCTATACACCGTTTCACGCCTATCCGGGCAGAAGATGGCGACGGTTCACTGGCTTTCAGCCTGCATGTGCCTGTGATTGACTAGTTGGATTAAGAGTGTATGGTCCGAGCGGTTTACTCTTTGATCGCAGTGTGTCAGGTTCCGCGCCGAGTATAGAACTCTCGTCATCGCGGTTGACTCCATTCGGCGGTGCAGATATCTCTTGGCGTTTGAAATCGGGAGTAACCAATTCAATATACCGGGTCCGATTCTCACCTGATGGTGGGCAGTCATGGCAGGTGCTGGCACTCCAGACAACCTCGACGAGTTTCCTTGTGACTCCCAACCTTCTCGAAGGCGCATCCTCTCCATTGTTAGAAATCCAGGTAACAGATGGTGTGCGCGCCTCCACGCAAATCTATTCATTGCCCGCTCGTTGATTTTCTCTTCCCCCTCGATTGACTCTAGATTTTCCTGCCTCTAATACTCCTCCAAGACTGACGTGCTATATTCTGTCTATTCTGCGTGATCGAGCGCGGACAGTATAATCAGAGTACATCAGCTAACAGCGGCACGAGCACAAAAGCCACCGCTTATGCTGTTTTAGTCGTTGTTGCCCCTGACGGCACACAACTTGCAGAAAGGCAACCAAAGGAGCTACTCCTTATGATGCGTTTTGATCGTTTTACAGAGCGAGCCCAGGATGCGGCCGCTCGTGCGTATGAAATCCTGCAACGCTACGGTCACAATCAGGTGGACACTGAGCATATCCTGCTGGCATTGCTCGAACAGCCTGATGGCTTGATCCCCCAGATTCTCGAAAAGATGAGCGTGGATATCGAGTTGATCCAGCAGCGTCTGGACGATGTGCTGCGTGCCAGCCCTAAAGCTGCAATCTATGGCGGCGGCGCAGGCCAGGTGTTCATCACACCGCGGGTCAAAAGAATCATTGACCTTGCCAATGAGGAAGCCAACAAGCTTAAGGATGAGTTCATCTCCACCGAGCATATCTTCCTTTCAATCCTCTCAGAGAAGAATACAGCTGTCGCTCGGATTCTGGCCGAGGCCAGTGTCAACCGCGAGCGCTTTTTTGAGACGATAAAGGAAATGCGCGGTGGACAACGGGTTACAGACCCACAGGCTGAGTCGCGCTTTCGGGTTCTGGAGAAGTATAGTCGCGACCTGACTGCTATGGCACGCTCCGGCAAGCTCGATCCGGTCATCGGCCGCGACGACGAAATTCTGCGCGTGATTCAGGTACTCTCACGGCGCACGAAAAACAACCCGGTGCTGATTGGCGATGCGGGGGTTGGGAAAACCGCCATTGTGGAAGGACTGGCGCAGAAGATTGCCGACGATGATGTGCCCGAAATCTTGCATGGTAAGACTGTAGTCTCGCTTGACCTGGGCGCAATGATCGCAGGTTCGCGTTTTCGGGGTGAATTCGAGGAACGTCTCAAGGCCAGCATCGAAGAAGTACAGCGGGCCCAAGGAGAGATCATCCTGTTCATAGATGAGCTGCACACAGTTGTGGGTGCCGGCGCGGCGCAGGGAGCAATGGATGCAAGCAATATGCTCAAGCCGGCGCTAGCACGCGGCGAATTGCAATGTATCGGGGCAACTACACTGGATGAGTTCCGGCAGCACATCGAGCGCGACTCCGCCCTCGAGCGACGTTTTGCGCCGGTTTTTGTTGACGAGCCTAGCGTTGATGAAACGATCGAAATGCTTCTCGGATTGCGCGATCGTTACGAGGCACATCACAAAGTCACGATTACAGATGATGCTATTGAGGCCGCAGTAAAGCTGTCCCAGCGCTATCTAAGTGATCGAAAATTGCCCGACAAAGCCATCGACTTAATGGATGAAGCTGCCGCTAAATTGCGTGTCGCGCTTTACTCATTGCCGTCTGAGCTAAAAGAGAAGAAGGGCGAGATTGGACGCTTGCAGGCGGAAGAAGATGCAGCCAGTGCTGCACGCGATTATCAGCGCGCTGCGGAATGCAAAACCGAGCGCCTGCAATTGGAAACGGATTTTGCGGCCGAACGCGAGAGCTGGGAGCAGGAACACCAGCTGGACGAAGTTGTGGATGAAACGGATGTTGCAGAGGTTATCGCCTCATGGACAGGTATTCCGCTTAACCAGATGATGGAGACCGAAGCCGAAAAGCTGCTTGAGATGGAAGATCGCCTGCACGAGCGCATCATTGGGCAGGACGAGGCCATTGCTGCTCTGTCCGATGCCATCCGCCGAGCGCGTTCGGGGCTGAAGGATCCCAAGCGCCCCATTGGTTCCTTCATTTTCCTTGGCTCATCTGGCGTTGGCAAGACGGAGTTGGCGAAGGCGCTGGCCGAGTTCATGTTCGACGACGAGGACGCATTGGTGCGTATTGATATGTCCGAATATCGCGAGCAACACACTGTCTCGCGTCTGTTCGGCGCTCCTCCAGGTTACGTTGGGTACGATCAAGGTGGTCAACTAACCGAAGCTGTGCGTCGGCGTCCCTACCGGGTGGTGCTGTTTGATGAGATTGAAAAAGCACATCCCGATGTGTGGAATGCGCTTTTGCAGATACTTGATGATGGGCGCCTGACGGATGGTCAGGGTCACATTGTTGATTTCCGCAATACTGTATTGATCATGACCTCCAACCTTGGCACCGAGTTCGCGACCATGTCCGGCTCGCTGGGCTTCCTGCGTACGGATGACGCCGACGAAGCAGCCAATCAAGACAAGATTGAAGGCGCATTGAAGAAAACATTCCGACCGGAATTCATGAACCGTATCGACGACATCATCATCTTCTCGCCGCTCAAACTCGAGCATGTCGAGCAGATCGTCAACTTGCAAATGACCGAAATCCAGGAGCGTCTGTCTGAATATGGTCTGACTGTCGAATTGACCGAAACCGCCCGCATCTGGCTTGCCAAGCAAGGCTATGACAAAGCTTTTGGAGCCAGACCACTCCGCCGCGCGCTCCAGAAGTATGTCGAATCACCACTTTCTGTTCAGATGCTGCGTGGAGACTTCGAGACTGGTGACGTTGTAGTCGTTGATGCTTCGGAGGAAGAGGGCTTGATATTTAGTAAGAAAGAAGCGCCGGTTGAGGTGCTGGTAGAGGTAGAAGAACCGGCAGAAGCTGTTTGAGAATAGAGATTGGAGATTGAGTTCGCGCAGGTTCAATCTCCAGTCACTCCTCTCTTATTTGCTACTCAATTGAAAACTGCGAACCATTGGGCGCCTTCCCTACGCTGATACGTGTAGGGAAGGCGTCTTTCAATTCCTCAATATGTGTAATGACCAGAATGCATTCAAAGTCATTTTGAATCGTGTTGATGGCTTCGACAAGCCGCTCACGACCCTTGGCATCCTGCGTACCAAAGCCCTCATCGATCACGATTGTTTCCAATCTGGCTCCAGCCCGTCGGGCGAGTAGCTTACTGAGCGCAACCCGAATGGCAAAGTTAACTCTAAAAGATTCGCCGCCACTAAAAAGTTCATAGGCGCGTGTGCCGAGTTCATCGGAGATGTTGATGTCGAGGGTTTCGCGCACTTCTCCAGATTTTGTTTCACGTTGCGTATCGAAACGCACATGCATGCGCCCACCGGTCATGCGAGCGAGCAATTCGTTGGAGGTCTCCTCGATCTCCGGGACGGCCGCTTCGATGATCATCGCAGGTACACCTTGCTTACCGAAAGTGATTCGTAATTCATCGTAGAGACCCTGGGTTTGCGCCAATTCCTGACGCTGTGCTTGCTTCGCCGCGCGCCGCTTTTCGACGCCTTCGAGTGCGCTTAATTTTTGGCGCGCACTGCCCATCTGTTCAGTGGCGATGCGATGTTCCCAGCGCAATTTTTCCGATGCTTGTTGGCGAATGTCGGCCGCCTGGGCCTGCAGTTCATATGTGCGCGCTTCAACATTCAATGTCTCGAGTTTCTCACGATCGGCTACGATAGATTTCTTCCAACGCTTTTGGCGCGCCTCGAGGGTCTTGATTTTTTCTTGAGCTTCTTCCGCGCTCGCGTAGGCGGCTTTCAGGTCGGCGAGTTTTCGTTGTAGCGGCGTGCGTTCTTTAAGCTCGATTGCAAGCGTGGAAAGTTGTCGATCCAACTCTTCGACTCGCTGTCCGAATTCCTTTTGTTGGGTATTGTTCTTCGCCCAGCGTTCGCGCCGTTCTTCCAGATCGGTTTGCAGGTCGAGTACCAATTGATCGCGGGAATGTTCATCCAGTGGCTGACCGCAGGTTGGGCAAAGTGGTTCTGTCGCGGACTCGAGGGTGACGATGCGCTGCTTGAATGGATCGGACTCGGCAAGCATGGAAGTGTTCTCGCCCTGCAAGCGGGCGCTCGTCTCCGCCGTGGAGTTGCGCTCTCCGGTCAGCTCCGCCTTCGTTGTTTCTAGCTCAGAGAGTTCTGCCAACCGGGTCTCAGCGGCAGCTTGCTCTGCGGCGAGCGTGATCGGATCCCCTTTGGCGCGCGCCGCCTCCAATTCCTGTTCAGTTTCTGCAAGTTCACGCTCATCCTGCTCCAGTCGAAGAGATAGATCGTCAATCTGCTTGCGGGCAGTTGCGAGGGCTTGCTGGGCGTGTTGGACATCCGCCATCTCGCGATCGGCAGCCTCCAATTGAGTTTGCAGGTCGGCCACAGCGCGCTCGGCGTCAGCCAGCTCGCGTTCGTATTCGAGACGCTTTTCCAGTTCCGCATTCAGAAGTTCGATTTCGCGGTCCAGGACCATGATTTCATCGCGGAGCGAGTTGAGGCGCTCCTTTGCGCGCTGTTCGTATTTCGACCATTGGTCGAGGCCGAGAATATTCGCCAATACGGCCTTGCGTTCGCCCGGCGGTTTGACTGTGAAGGCATCCGCGCGCCCTTGAAGAATGAACGCCGAATTAACGAATGTCTCGTAATCGATCCGGAGCAGATCGTTGATGCGGCCCTGGGTAGCCCGAACACCTGTCCCCGACAGGCCGTGCCAACTCTCTGTATCTGCATCGAAGGACTGCAAGTCCAGCACGCTCTGTCCGCGTTTACCGGATTTTCGTTGCCGGGTGACTTTGTAGCGCTCATCGCCCAGATCGAAAATGAACTCAACGCGAACTTCGCTTTCGTTGTGGTGGATGAGTTCATCGTCACTGCGCTTGCCATCCCGCGCGCGACCCCACAATGACCACGTAATCGCGTCCAGCAGCGCTGATTTTCCTGCTCCGTTGTCGCCCGCCAGACACGCGATATGGATGCCGCTGAAATTGAGAATGCCAGGATCGCGATAGGGCAGAAAATTATGCAGGTGCAGGCTGACAGGGATCATTGTCTGAGTGGTTGAGTATTGTTAGCGAGAGAGGCGGGAAGGTAACTGCAATCGCTCTCTTCAGGAGACGGAGTCGTCAAATATCTGTGCTGCGTGCGTCACGAGGCGCTCGACACGTGCCTCGTCGTAGCCTTTGTCGATGAAGTAGCGTTCCACCAGTTGTGCCGGAGTCATCGATTCAGCAGCCAGCCCGCCGATGCGTGTGCGAGCCTCGTATTCAATCTCTTTCGTCAGGCCGGCACTCGCAGCCTCGTTGAGGGCTGCCAGGACGTCGCGGTCACGTAATTGTGAAGTTTGGTCTGCCTTTAGTTGCACAATGACACGCACAACGGCCTCCGCTACTTCGTAGCGGAAGAGCGTCCGAATTAGCGCTGCGGTGGGGTCTTCGGCATCACGTACATCCGCGCGGATCGTAACAAAAGGCCGCGCGGCGACGGGTATGAACTTCCATTCTGTCGCGCCGCGTTCTAGTTCCACCCAGCAGAATCCTTTGTCTTCTTTTTCCTCGCCGAAATCGATGCGCTCCAGGCTGCCGGAATATACAACGCCGGGATACCGTCCGCCGTTCACATCTTGATGTTTGTGGATGTGTCCCAGCGCTACGTAGTCCCACGCCGGCTCCGACAATACCGAATTGTGCACGGCGACATCACGCCCAAGCATGACCGAGCGTTCTGAGCCTAGCTTCGCCTCTGCAACCGAAAAATGGCCACACAATACACGCGGCATATCGTATTGGGCTGCCTCTTCTGTGAGTGCGGCGACTATTTCCGTGACTGCTTGCTGCAGCGCGGCGTCGAGTTCATCAACAGACTTGCCACGATGATGCTCCTGTGTGAGCAGACGGTTTCGCATGGGATAGGGTATCCAAGCGAGAAAGACAGGTCCATTCGCCGTCTCGATAACACGACCCTCGGCGTTATCCCCCACAATTACGTTGGGCACGTTGAGTGCTTCGAAGATGTCCACGCTAGTTGCTTTGACAACCATGCCCGGCAGATCGTGATTCCCCACCAGGAGTAGCACGGGGATTTCTTCCGCCAGTCGTTTAATGCGTTGTGCGAATTCGCGCTGCTGAGTGGGGTCAGGGTCACGGTTTTTGAATGCATCCCCGGCGAACACGACCAGATCAGCAGCATTTGTGCGTGCATAGGCGATTACATCATCAAGGCGATCAAGAAAATCGCGCACACGCGAAGATGTGCCGGTCTGCGGATCGAGGCGGCCATAGTTTTCTGTGCCGACATGTAAGTCGGCGAAGTGTAGCATTCGCAGTGCAGGGGACATGGCCGCTATTGTAGCAAAGGAATGTTCTGAATTTGTTCTGATTTATGTCTGGGCTATAATCAATACCATGATTATGGAGCCTAGTTTTGGCTGAATCTATCAACAGCATCATCGATCTCATCAAGCAAGGAGATCGCATAAAAGCGCGGACTGAACTCATTGCCCTCGTCCGGCAACAGCCGAATGACGAGCGAGTTTGGTTCCTGTTGAGTCTGGTGCTCGACGAGCCTGAACAGCAACGCGACTCTTTGTTACGTGTCCTGGAGATTAATCCAGAAAACGTAGATGCACAGCGTCGCCTGAACTCTCTGGAAGTTACCCCTCCGGCTGTGCCGGAACCGGAAGCGTCTGTCCCGTCGGAAGTTGAGTCTCCAATTGTTGAGCCCGTTGCTGCTCCCGAAATTATGCAACCCGAGATCGAAGCTGTTCCAGAAACGCCGGCGGAATCGAGCGAGGCAGGCAGCATTCCCTGGCTCGACCAGGGCGCGGATGAAGAGGCTGACGGCGGTCCAGAAGCACAGCCTATTGCGGGAGAGATTGAATCTCCTGCATGGATGGAACCGTCCTCCGAACCTGAACCCGCGCGGGCCGAGTCAGAAGCTGTGACGAATACCGCGGACTGGCAACCGGCGGGCAATGAAGAGATCGAGACACCAGATTGGATGTCATCTTCTTCATCAGAAGAGGAAGAGATTGATACACCGGACTGGATGTCGCCTGCTTCATCAACAGTAGAGGATGCCGAGACGCCGGACTGGATGTCGCCGGCTACCTCAGATGCTACAGAAGATTCTGAGACTCCGGCATGGATGGAAACGACGGAGGATGAGGCTGCGGCGGAGATGCCTTGGGATGTATCGACGACAGAGCAACCGGAGGAAGCAGCTTCCCCAGTAACATCCGAAGTTGAAGACTCTGCTGATACAGATTTTCCTTGGGATCTGCCAACTCCCTCGGAGAGCCAGCCAGGTGAGCTGCCAGACTGGGGCGACGATGACGGCTCGGACGATGGCGGCTGGATGGATATGCCGAGCTCACGCTTGGACTTTGGCACCGGAGCAGCCGATTTAGAATCGGAGGTAGCATCCGCTGTTGGCAGTGATGCTCCTGAATCCGGGCTGTTGACGACGGAGGAGGAACCAGAGGTTGCTACACCCCCTGATTTATCGGGGGTAGATCCTGATGAAGACGGTGTCGAACTCGATGCTGGCGAAGTAACGTTAGCTTCATTACGCGAACGATCGCGCCAGCGTGAAATTCCGGAGTCTGCTGGGGAACCCCCCCCGCTCGCGAAGGATTCTGCGTACCCTTTTGCTCACTCTTGTCACTCTTGGGTTGCTGGCCGTCGCGCTCGGCTTTGGCGCATTTCAGTTTGGTATTATTCCGCCGCCACCCGCGCTTGCTGGCATCCTTCCCATCCCGGGTTTATTGGCGGAACAGCCGGCCGTTATTGATGCGGTGGAAGAACCGACGACTACTCTATCTTCCGAGCCCGCGGCTACGCCAACGGATACGGAAAGCAGCTTCCCTACGCTGCCGCCGGTGTGGACGACAACCCCGGTTCCAACTCCGTCCGATACACCGATTCCGACTACGACCCCCAGCCCCGAACCGACGGAAACACTGAGATTCTCTGTTTCATTGCCGGGCGGATTGATCGTTTTTACAGGATATGCAGCGGGGGCATCATTAGACAGCCCGGAGACACTCGCGAATCTTTTCGCGATTGATGCGCCCAATATATTGGATTTTATTCCTGCGACGACTGGCGAGGGTGGCGAGAATCCGCCTCGGTCACTTACTCTTGACGAGGATGGTCAACAGCTTGCGCCTTCAGCTTCTATTGACACAGAGACAATCGTCTGGGCATCTTCTTCGACGGGCGATTTCGATATCTTCTCTTCCGCTTTACCTGATCTTTTAGATGATCCAGCTGCTACACGCAATCAATTGACGAGCGCTACCGCGCTGGACGCAGAGCCCGCAATCTCGTCGACGGGCGAGTTGGTTGTATTTGCTTCTGATCGTGATACGGGGACGTTTCAGCTTTATCTGATGAATGTGGATGGGTCTGAACTGCAGCTACTGACATCCGGTGAGGGTAACAATATTGAGCCAAGTTGGTCGGCGGATGGCACTGAGATTGTATTTGCTTCGGACCGTAATGGTAATTACGACATATTCGTTCTCTCGTTAGCGGATGGCACAACGGAACAATTGACATTTGATCCTGCCTCGGACCGCTTGCCGGTGTTCTCTCCAAGCGGGGATTCGATTGCCTTTGTGAGTGAACGTGACGACAATCAGGACGTCTATATTATGGTGGCTAATGGTCGCGAGCAGATCAATGTAACCTTCGATCCGGGTGTTGATACCGAACCAGCCTGGTCGGAGGAAGGCGATTGGATTGTGTTCAGTACAAATCGTGACGGCAATTTCGAATTGTATTTGCTTTCAGTAGCCCAGGTGACTTTCCACCGACTGACCGATACTCCTGTGTTTGACGAACGCATGCCATACTGGCATCCGTAACTCCTGCCTGTCGCAAGCATCTTAAATAAAGCAGCCGACTCTTGGGTCGGCTGTTTTGATCCGTCGACGTGTGCCTATTATTATCGCGGGATGCTATCCCTCTCCATACAGATAGCAGTAATCTTTAGCCGCCGTGCTGAAGTCCCGGTGGACATATTTGGTAGCACGAATTTCGTTTAAGCCCTCTTGACCCAGTCCGCGTGCGCCGCCGGGCGTGTGCATACCGATGAAAGCCCCGCCATAATTTTCAGTGTACTAGATATGTACGGCCTCATCGTCGAAGCCAATGGCTTCGGACAAAATGTAAAGCGGGCGCTTTTTCACTTCGTCATAGATACGGCCCAGATACTCCCCCACAATGCCAAGGAAAATCAGTTGGACACCGCTGAGGAGCAGTACACTCACTAACGTCGTCGCCTGGCCAAGAAACGCAGCCACGCCCGAGAGACGCAGCACAATAATAGCCGGGATGCCGATCAACGCTACTCCGGCGCTGAAAAAACCAAGTGTGGTTGCAAACTGCAAAGGGACGTAGGAGAAGCTGGTAATACCATCTGTGGCGAAGCGTACCATTTTGCGCAAGGGATATTTGGTCTCGCCAGCGAAGCGTTCCTGACGTACATAGCTCACTTCTGCCTGCTTGAAACCAACCCACACCGAAAGGCCGCGCATAAAGCGATGATGCTCGCGGACACTTTTGAGCGCCTCGACAACCTTGCGGTCCATAAGGCGAAAATCACCTGTATCAACTGGAATCTTTAATTCTGTCAGTCGGTCGATGAGGCGATAAAAGGCGGAGGCCGTGGCCTTCTTGAACCAGGATTCCCCCAGGCGTTCTTTCCGCACTGCAAGTACAACTTCTGCACCATTTTTCCAGGCGGCGACCATGTCGTGAATCACCTCTGGCGGGTCTTGCAAGTCGGCGTCTATCACCACAACTGCATCACCGTTCGCGTAATCCATGCCGGCCGTGATCGCCATCTGGTGGCCGAAGTTGCGCGAAAAATTGAGCACCTTTACACGCGGATCTTCAGCATGAAAGTTCCGCATTATCTGCAGCGAATCGTCCGAGCTGCCGTCGTTTACCAAAATTAACTCGGCGGGTGCAGCGAGGTCATCCATTACAACGCGCATGCGACGATACAACTCCGGCAAAGTTTCGGCTTCGTTCCAGGCCGGTGAGATGATGGAATATGTTGGGTTGGTCAAATTTTCTCGGTTCCGCGCGGCGCTGGCATTTGTATGAGTCAGACGCCAGAGGGGATCAATACGTGACTGTTTCAGCAAGTCCGGCGTTTAGTAAATCCTGGTTCAGGTGATGACCATTGTGCAGGATCTTGTGGGGATCTTCTGTGTCCGTAGAATAATAAACATCGGCGATATAACGGCCATACTTGCCTAGCTTGCTGGTCTTAATTACCACCCGACTTCCGACGGGAATGGCACGCTCAACGAAGACCTTGGCCTGCAGTCCAGCCTCGCGTTCTGCACCGCGGATTTCAGGCGTGTTAATCCCAGCCAGGCGCAATTTCATGTGCTGGCGGAGAAAAAATCCCAGTTCGACATCCACATAGATGGTGTCGCCGTCCACGATACGGGAGACAGTTGCAGTGTATGTGTACAAATATAGTCCTTCTGACAGTGAATATTGGGGCTGTACGCCCGGCAAGTTATTATTGATCTTTCTCTGATATTTGTCTAACGTTTTTCAAATGTGGCTTACATAAGATAGTAGTGTTATTAATAATTTTCGAGATTGGGAGGTTTCGATGTCCAAAATTGTAGGTATCGATTTAGGTACCACAAACTCGGTGGTGGCCGTCATGGAAGGCGGCGATCCCACTGTAATTTCAACAAGCGAGGGTAGCCGTACGCTGCCTTCGATTGTAGCTTTTAATAAGAATGGTGAGCGCCTGGTTGGTCAGCCCGCTAAAAGACAGGCCGTTGTCAATGCGAAGAATACGATCTATTCGATCAAGCGCTTCATGGGAAGACGCTTTGATGAAGCGCAGACCGAGCGCGAAATGGTCCCATATGAAGTGGTTGAAGGACCCAGCAATGATGCGCGCGTAAAGGTTCCACAGACCGGCAAGACGTACACACCGCAGGAGATCTCAGCCATTCTGCTGAGTAAACTCAAAGCGGATGCCGAAGCCTATTTGGGAACGTCGGTGACGAAGGCCGTCATCACCGTTCCTGCGTACTTTAATGACAGCCAGCGCCAGGCTACGAAAGACGCCGGCCGCATCGCCGGGCTTGAAGTCTTGCGCATCATCAACGAGCCAACCGCGGCTGCATTGGCCTATGGGTTAGAGAAATCTGAGAACGAGACCATTCTGGTCTTTGACCTTGGCGGTGGCACGTTCGACGTGTCCGTGCTGGAAGTCGGCGATGGTGTTGTCGAGGTGCAGGCCACAAACGGTGATACGCATCTCGGTGGCGACGACTGGGATCAGGCGATTGTCAACTGGGTGGCCGACGAATTCAAGAACCTGGAAGGCATTGATTTGCGAGCGGACGAGCAGGCATTGCAGCGCTTGCGCGAGGCAGCTGAAAAGGCGAAGATTGAATTGAGTTCGGTACAACAGTCCGAGATCAATTTGCCCTTCATTACTGCAGACGCGGATGGTCCGAAGCATTTGCAGCTCACACTTGGTCGCAGTCAATTTGAACAGATCGCGAACGAGTTGGTCGATCGCTTGCGCGCCCCGTTTGAACAGGCGTTGAAAGATGCCAAACTGAATGCGGGAAGCATCGACGAGGTAGTACTGGTAGGTGGCTCGACGCGCATGCCGATGGTGCAGGCGCTTGTAGAAAAACTCTCCGGCAAAACGCCGCATAAGGGCGTTAACCCCGACGAAGTCGTAGCGGTTGGCGCGGCCATCCAGGCCGGTGTGTTGAGTGGAGATGTGAAAGACGTTCTCTTGCTTGATGTAACACCGCTGACATTGGGGCTGGAGACGCTCGGCAGCGTAATGACCTCGCTCATTGAGCGCAACACTACTATCCCTGTGAAGAAAAGCCAGATCTTTTCGACAGCTGAGGACAACCAAACTGCAGTGGATATACAAGTTTTGCAGGGTGAACGCTCCATGGCTGCCGATAATATGACATTGGGAAAGTTTCGACTCGATGGTATTCCGACGGCTCCGCGGGGTGTCCCGCAAGTTGAAGTGACCTTCGACATTGATGCAAACGGCATCTTGAACGTCACCGCAAAGGATCAGGCAAGCGGCAAGGAGCAGAAGATCACCATCACCGCCAGCACGAATCTGGATAAGGCGGAGGTCGATAGGATGGTGAAGGATTCGCGCCAGAACGAAGCCGAAGACCGCCGCCGCCGTGAGCTGGTCGAAGCCCGCAACCAGGCTGAATCCCTCGCACATGGGGCGGAGAAGGCGCTTAGCGAGCAGGGCACGAACCTGGGCGAAAGCGACCGCCAGAGCATCGAAGAGAAGATTTCGGCCTTGCGCGAGGCGCTCAACGGCGAAGACCTGAACCGCATTCGCGAGTTGAGCAGCGAGCTGGAACAGGCAACCTATGCGCTCGGACAGCAGGCCGCAGCGGCGCAGGCAGAGCAAGCCGCCAGCAATGGGGGCACAACCGGCGCGAGCATGCCGGAGGACGACGACGTCGTCGAAGGTGAATTCACAGAAGCGTAAATTTCAATTCCGACTAGCAAATCTGCACGATAGAGCCCTGCCAATTTTGGTGGGGCTTTTTTCTTTTCGGTCTAATGGCCGGATGTATAATATTAATATTGTCATAGGAGGCCAGCCATGTCACTACCGGAGTACGCATTTTTTAAGGGGCAGGTGCGCAAGTATGAGGATTGTAAAGTAGGCTTATTGACGAATGCCCTGAACTACGGCACGGCCTGCTTCGCTGGTTTGCGCGGATATTGGAACGAAGAAGAAGAGCAGCTCTATGTATTCCGTATCCAGGATCATTTTCGCCGCTTTCTAAACTCGGCGAAGATGCTAATGATCGATACAGGTTATTCTATTGATGAACTGGCAACGGCGACGCTGGAGTTGTTGCGGGCGGAAGGACACCGCGAGGATTGTTACGTACGCCCGCTGGCGTTTTTGAGTGTTGAAGCGATCGGCGTGAAGCTGAATGATATGGAAAGCTCGCTCTCAATTGTCACAGTTCCAATGGGGCGCTATGTGGATGCGGAGGAAGGCGCGCACGTGACATTCTCGGCATGGCGACGCGTGGATGACAACGCCATCCCAGCACGTGGAAAAATCGCCGGTTCGTATGTCAACTCCGCTTTCATTAAGACGGACGCGCTGCTGGCCGGGTTTGATGAAGCTCTGGTGCTCAATCAGGACGGGCATCTCGCAGAGGGCAGTGCCGAGAACATTTTTGTTATCCGTGATGGAATTGCTGCAACTCCCAGCATTACCGACAACGTGCTCGAAGGCATCACACGTCGAACGGTGATGCAAATGTTGCGCGACGATATCGGCATGGAAGTGCAAGAGCGCTCAATTGACCGCACCGAAATCTATCTGGCGGACGAAGTATTTTTCTGTGGGACGGGTGTGCAGATCGCAGCCATCACAAAGGTAGATTATCGTTCGATTGGCACCGGCAAGATGGGACCGGTGGTGTCAGAGTTGCGCGATTTGTATTTCAATACCGTGCGCGGTAAAGAGGACAACTATCGCCACTGGTGTACTCCGGTTTACCTGATGCAAGAAGAGCAGGCTACTGCAGAAGCGGCGATTGCTTCGGCAGACTAACGCTCGCTGGAACACAACGGGGGACATGGTGAGAGGCTGAACTTATCGCTATGTCCCCCGCTCTCCCAATTACATCGCCTCCAATGAAATTTAGTCCTCCTCGCCGGACCGGTCTTGCTATCGGTATCGGTGCAATCATCGTCCTGCTCGCAGCCGATGCTCTGTTTCTGCTGCTCATTTTTCAGACACCGCTGGCGGTCATCACAGTGCTCTGGATTGCGCTCGTCATTGGTAGCCTGCCAACCATCGGTTTTATCGCCTACCGCAGCTATGGGCTTGCTGGGGCGCAGTACGAAATTGATTCCAACGCCTTTGTCATCCATTGGGGGGGACTACGCGAAGTTGTCCCGATGGCAGCCATCGATCGCATTGAATATGGGCGTGATATCGAAGATCACATCAATCCGCGCGGTTTGTGGTGGCCGGGCTGCCTGGTCGGGCGGGGTGAGGACGAAGTGTTTGGGCAGCTCGCATTCTTTGCTAGTACGGCGCAAGATCAGCAGTTGTTTGTCATCACTACTGACGGCGTCTATGTGATCTCACCCGAGGCGAATGATGCATTCGAGACCGCCTTCGCAGAAGCGCGCCAACAAGGCATTACGACGCAAGTCGAATACGAGACTGTATTCTCACCCTTTCAACAATGGCCGCTTTGGCAGGATCGGCTTGCCCAGAGCCTGATCGCTATTCCCCTGCTGATCGCGCTCGCATTGTTTGGTTTCGTTGCGCTGATTTATTCATCCCTCCCGGCACAGGTGCCTCTACATTTTGATATGAGCGGCTTTCCGGATCGGGTTGGGCCTCCGTCCGGGTTATTCATCCTGCCTGTAATTGCGCTGTTAATTTGGGCCGTAAACGCTACCTTCGGCGCTGGCCTGCACGTGCGTGCAGGCACTCGGCTGCCCGCTTACCTAGCCTGGTCTTCAACTATCTTCGTGCAATTGTTGTTGTGGGCAGGTGCTTTCTTCCTCATCAATAGCGCAGCCTGATCGGATCGCATGTTTCCCTGGACCTCGCTACTGCTGGGTGCTGGGCTTTCTTCCCTGATTGGAATAATTGCATACCATCGTCATAGCCTGACAAAGAGCGGTGTCGTCGGAGCACTGCTGCTCGGTACTGTGTTGTTCGGGTTTGGCGGAACTATGGCCGGGATTTTGATTGTCGCTTTTTTTGTATCTTCAAGCATACTCTCGCGCCTGCACGCAGATGAGAAGTCGGCACTCGCCGATAAATTTTCCAAGGGTTCGCAACGCGATCTTTCACAAGCGCTCGCCAATGGGGGCGTGGCTGCCCTACTTGCAATTGCTTTCTATTCTGCTCCGTCTGATTTGCTTTGGGCAGGACTAGTCGGGGGGCTTGCAACCGTTAATGCTGATACGTGGGCAACCGAGCTTGGCGTGCTGGCAGTTCGACGGCCCCGCCTGATCTCAAACTGGCGTGTTGTGGAGGTTGGCGCCTCCGGGGGGATCACCGCGCGCGGCACGCTGGCTGCTTTTTTAGGCGCATTCCTGATTGCATTATTGGCCGGCGCTGGCTGGATTGTCGGAGGAAGGCCGCTGCCCGATGGGCTGGCATTACTTTTGGCAGGCACGCTGGGCGGTCTCGTGGGCGCAATTTTTGATAGCCTGTTGGGTGCTACGGTGCAATCTATCTTCTATTGTGACGTTTGCGAAAAGGAGACGGAACGGCACCCGCTACACACATGTGGGACAACAACCCATTCTTTGCGCGGATGGAAGTGGCTCAATAACGATGGGGTGAATTTTTTGAGTTCCGGGATAGGGGCGGGAGTAGCTGCGTTACTCATGGCCACGGCCGACTAATCGTCGGCTTCCGCCGAGAGCAGCAGCTCAGTGCCTTTTGTGCCTCGCGCGTGGAGTCTATTGAAAATGTTAACGGCCCGACTGATCAGATAATCGAGTCTTATTCAATTGACTGCTGATCTTCCTATCGCAGGACGGCTCATTTAATACTGAGAGCTAATATGCGCCACTCCCAGATATGACAGTGCGTACGGTGCGCAGCAATACAGAAATGTCTAGAATGAGCGACCAGTTTTCAATGTAATAAATGTCGAGCAGACACATTTCGTCAAAGGCGACATCACTGCGGCCTGATACTTGCCAAAGGCCGGTCATCCCGGGTTTTACCTGCAAGCGCTTGCGGTGCCACGGCTTGTATTGTTCGACTTCCTGTGGAAGATTCGGGCGTGGACCTACCAGGCTCATCTCGCCCCGCAACACATTGATGAGCTGCGGAAGTTCGTCGAGGCTAAAGCGCCGCATAGTACGTCCAACGCGTGTCAGGCGCGGATCGTCCTTGATCTTGAATAACGGTCCAGTGGCCTCGTTTAGGGTTTCCAATGCTTCCTGCTGCGCCTCCGCGTCGCTCTGCATGGAACGGAACTTAAATACCCTAAACGGAATGCCATTTTGCCCGATACGAGTCTGAGTGAAAAGTACAGGGCCACGCGAGTCGAGTCGTATGAGCATGGCTAGCATCCCAGTGGAGAGCAATGCAATGGGTGCGCCAAGAAGAATCATGGTGAGGTCGAGCACGCGTTTCGCCAAGCGAGTAGTTTCTGTAAAACGCTGTGGTTTGATACCGATGAGTGGAATGCCGCTCAATTCTTCGATGCTGACGCGACTCAAATTAAGCTGGAGCATGTCCGGCACTACCCGTGGACGGATGCCCAAACGCTCGCAAATCCGAATCAGACGAGAGATGGTGGCTTGCTCTTGCCAGGGCAGGGTAATAATGGCTTCATTCACTTGCTCCGTATCAACAATATTTTCGAACTGCCGTACGCCACCGAGTGCTTTGAAGCGGCCTACATCCGTGGTGCCAATATCAGGATCATCGTCGACAAAGCCGATTACATGATAGCCAAGTTCAGGTTGCGCCACCATGGCGCGCATTACAGCGCGACCCATCTCCTGCCCCCCAACGATCAGGACCCGCTCTAGATTGTGGCCGCGTGCGCGCAGTTGCGCATCCAGCCAGCGCCGAATGAGGCGAACCAGCCCAAGTAATAGCAAAATAAGAACAGCGTCGTATACAAATAACAGGCGCGAGAAGGCCAGAGGGCGAATGCCAAAGGTTACAGCCACCATCAAAACAATGCCGATGAGTACACCATTGCCAATGCGGAACATCTCGTCCACCCAGGATGTGCCGCGTTGAATTCGGTAAACACGGTTCGCCCAAAATGCCAACACCAGCACAATGGTCAGACCGACAAATAATGAAGTGAAGGATGACAGTGGCGAGAAGAAGAAGATTGTATCCACGCCCGGGAACCAGCGCAGTTCGTAGCGGACGTACCAGGCCAATATCGAGGCCAGGTTAATTACCAGAATATCAACAAACACCCAGGCCCAAATCGGGAGTAGCGTCGCGCGTGGCCGCATATCTACCTTTCGTCGAAACCCAGCGCGCGGGCATATGTCTGCGCGGTAAGGCGCGCCGCTTCTGGCCACGTAAAGAGGCGAGCTCGTTGCGGGCCGCTGCTCGAAAGTTGTGTCCGGAGATCGCGCTTTGTCAAAATTTCGTTTAGGGCTACAGCCATTGCATCGCTGTCGTCGGGTGGGACCAGGTGCGCTGCATCTCCAGCGACTTCCGGGAGCGAGGATGAGTTGGTCGTGATCGTTGGCACGCCGCAGGCCATCGCTTCCAGCACTGGGACTCCAAACCCCTCATAACTGGACGGGTAAACAAAAGCATGTGCTGCTGAATACCACAGCGGCAACTCTTCGCGTGGAACAAACCCTGGGAAGATCACATCACGGCTCAGGTGTAGTTCTTCGACGGTCTGAAACACGTCCTCGTACATCCAGCCGCGCCCACCTGCACAGACGAGCTTGATCCCTTCTGCGCGCAGCTTGGCAAATGCTGTGATTAGAGCAGATAAGTTCTTGCGCGGTTCAATTGTGCCCAAATAGAGCAAGAACTTTTCAGGCAAGCCTCGTTGTCTGCGGAACTCCGCGACGGCTTTTTCTCCCACGCGTTGAAACAAGCTGTCGCAGCCCGGATACACTACATCGATCCGATCAGAAGGCACGTTAAATACGGATACAATGTCCTTTTTTGTGTGTTCAGAAATTGCGATGATACGTCGCGCGCGCCGACAGGAGAGACGTGTAAAGATCGAAAGATAAGCGCGCCGACTACGTTGGAAACGATTTGGCATCCGATGAAACGAAAGGTCGTATACAGTCACAACTGAAGGGGTCGTGGTTATCAGTGGGGAGACAAATGCCATGCTGTGCAGCAATTGTAGGTGGGCGCGTGCTCCGAGAACAGGCTGCGCAAATTGCTCCCATGCAATACGTGCCAGCGGGCTTAAACGGGAGCCGGCAGACTGCTGCCGTATAGTGCTATCCAACCCGGGTTGATCGCCAACGACAAAAGCTGTATATGTGAAGCGATAGTCTGCTGTCGGGAGATGCGGCAGCAAACCGCTCATGTAATTATGTATACCAGCGCTTCTGTATGTCGCTTGGCCCGGGGAGAGAAGCAGAGCATTCAGGCCGATGTGATAACTATCGGCCGCCGAATCTGCCATGCGCGCGATTATACCATCGGCGCTATCTGCATCATGCGACGATAAACTGCCACTGTTTCGGTTGCAATGCGGGCTTGTGTGAAATGTTCCAACATGCGGGCACGACCTCGCTCAGCTAAGTTCTTCAAGTTCTCCGGGCTGGCAAAAAGTTCGGCTAATATCGTCGCAAGCGCAGCTGCATCGCCTTCTGGGAAGACTCTCCCAGCAGTATCGATGACGTTCGGGATTTCGCCACAGGTTGAGCCTACCACCGGTACACCGCTTGCCATCGCTTCAATCAGTACTCGTCCGAATTGTTCCTTCCAGCGTGCAAGGCTGCGCGAGGGAAGTACCAAAACATCCAGCGCTTGCAAGCGAGCCGGCAACGCATGCGATGGCGACCAGGGCGTGAATCGCACCCGCTTGAACAATCCGAGATCATTAATCTGGCGTTCGAGATTGCGCTGCTGTGGTCCGGAGCCGATTATTTCCAATTGCGTATGTTCTGGAAGGCGGGCGAAGGCCTCCAGTAGCAGATCAACACCCTTTTCATAGACGAGCCGCCCAATGTAACCCACGACAAAGCGCTGGGCAGGGTCTGGTGCCGGCTCGCGCCAGGGGAACAAAACTGGATCCACGCCAAACTGTGGAATGACAGCTGTCGGACCTTTGTATCCCTTTTGTTGCCAGACAGTTGCGGCGTCCTGGTTCCCACAAATGGCGGCGTCTACTCCAGCGAGCACAGCGCTCTCCATATCTTTAAAAGGCCAGGGGTATTGGCGTGCGATGTTCTGCCAGGAGAAGAAAAGTGTCCGGGCCCCGACGTTTTTCGCCAATCGCATCGCATGCCAGGTAGCGAAGTTGTAAGGCTCTTCGTCAATATGCACGATGTCAGGCTGATGTTGGCGGATGAGCTTCACTAACTTTGGATAAAAATGGAGGTGGTAGTTTCCATTGAACAGAAGCGTCTCGACAACGAGTTCATAACCATCTGTATGCGCGCGTTCCAAGTGGATGACACCACGCTCATCTTTCCAGCGCGCTGGCACCGCTACAGTAAGATCGATATCTGTATGCGCAGCAATCTCCTCTAATTTGCGTTGATAAATTCCAACGAGACAAGCTTTGGATACCAACAATACTTTCATATCAGCATCCATAAGCCAAGTACCAGGATTAACAGCAAGACTGCCTTTCGGAATCGTTCCGGTTCGAACCAACGATCGAGCCCCACACCGCTAAATAGCCCGAGCACGATGGCGGGGATAGACCATGCATATTTTTGCAGTACAGAAGGAATGATGTTGCCGCTGGCAAAATGGGTTAATGCAACCAATATGCCTATGAAAACAAAGAAGCCTTGCAAGTTTGATTTGAACTGATCTCGCGGCCAGTTGCGCAGGTTTCCATAGATAATGATTGGCGGTCCGATAGTGTTGTATGCACCGCTCAAGCAGCCAGACATGAATCCAAAGATGTACGCCCAGCCGCGCCAGACAATGGTTGGCAAGCGTGGAACAAAGAGTGCGTAAAGTGCATATGCGATAAGCATTACACTAAGCAGTCCGAGAATAATCTCCTCCGGCACCAGGCGCAATGCGAGTACGCCTACCGGGACCCCGACTACAGCGCCCACGGTAATATGCGCCAGTGCACGCAGATTGAGACTGTGGCGGTAATAAAGGAGTAGCGGTAATTCAATCGTCAGCGTCAGCAATGCTACAAGTGGAGCGGCTATTTGGATGCCAACAAGCCAAGAGATCAATGGCATGCAGATTAGTGCTGAGCCAAAGCCGGCAATCGCATGGACAAATGCAGCGCATAGCACAATGATGAATATCAGAACAATATCGGAAGACATCAGGCGCACAATGGTACCGGCAAATCTCAAATTAAACGATAGCGGCCTTCAACCAATTTCGCGCCCCAAATTTTTCGGGGGAATATAATTACGTGACTATGACCAACACAACCCAACCTGCAAGATTTGATACTGTGATCGCACTTTCCATTGCCGCGGTTTCGATCATGGAAGCAATCATCGTAGCTTTGGCTGCTTTCAGCTCGGAGGCGGCGACCGATGCACAACGGAGCGCGTTGATCGCATCCATCAATCGTGAAAAAGCTGACGTATCGGCGCACACGCAGCTTTTTCACGATTTGCGAGCCTATACTGATTATCGCCTGCTTGTGGCCCTGTCAAACGAAATCGAAGCCGATGCCCAGGATGCTGAAGATCGCGGAGAGAATGTATATGCTTCGCAATTGCGCGACGAGGCTCAGGTACATCGGGCTGCAGCAAATAGCATCAATAGTTACTATGCCGGCGCCTATGTTCTGGAAGATGAGACCTTTGATGAACAAACATTCGTCCAGGACGAAATTCTATTTGATCAGAGCCTCAACGATCACGATCCAAGCGATGACATAGAACAAGCGCGCTTGTTTCTGAACCGTGGCACGCTGCTCACAACCGCGGTGGCAGGCCTGGCAGTAGCGTTGTTCTTTTTTATCCTTGCTCAAATCTCCAAACGCAAAATCCGGTATGTGTGGTTTGGGCTGGGGGCTCTGATTTCCGTCTGCGGCTTGGTGTCCCTTACAACATTTGAAGTACTCCGGGGAATGGGAGCGCTCTCATGAACTCAGACCACGAATCTCCCGTCGATGCGAAAAACCAACCTGCTGTTGAAGAAGTTGGGCAGAGCATATTGCAGACCCGCTTCGATAACCTGGTTGCCGTGCTTATGGGGCTTTTCGCGGTGTGGGGCACGATTGTCGCTCTCCTTGGGAACTACGCCTCAAACGGCGAGGAGTTGGCTGCTCTCCGAGCGCAGGCTGTCGCTGTCGAATCGCTGGGGAAGTTTGTGCGTGCCGATTAGCGCTCGACGTTTGGCCTGGATGTGTTCGCCACTTGGGAAGCGGCAGGGCAACGAGCGATACAGGCCCGCGCAAGTACAGATGCGGCCCGATTGAGAGGCGATGCGGCGCGCGTGCGCGCATTGGAGCAGACGGCCACACGCTGGCAAAATGTACAACAGGGCCTGGTGAGCCTGACGCCATTGCTGGCAGCAGAGTACAACTCGGACTCAATTGCTTATCAGGAACAGTTGAGATGGGATGCGTATCTGGCCTATGAACGCCAGCAGGCTGCAATGCAGACAGCTGATGGTTTTGGCAAGAAGGAAAACTCTTACACTGCGGTGATATCTTCGTTGGCTGTTGTCCTATTCCTTATGGGACTTTCTCTTACGATGAACAACTGGCTGCGCTATGTGTTTGTCGGAGGGGGTATATTGATCGCCGTCGCTTCGGCGGTTTGGGTCGTGGTCGTTACAGTGCGCCCGGTTGCGGTTACCTCGGAAGAGGCAATGGAATATTTTGTGGATGGTCTGGTTGCCAGCAATCGATCAGATTCTGCGGCGGATACGGATGAAGCTGATCGGTTGGAAGAAGAGGCTATAGGGGCCTTCGATGCAGCCGTTGATCAACACGAACTCTATGCCAATGCCTATTTATGGCGCGGCTACACCCGGCTCGAAAATCGCCTGCGTTTTGCCGATGCTGACCGCAATGCAATCGCCGCTGAAGATATCAATCGTGCTATCGAGCTTGGCATTATTAATTCAGTCTCACATACCAATTTGAGTTGGGCCCATATCTTGGCGGGCAATTACGCGGGTGCCGTGGAAGCTGCTGGCGCCGCCCTCACTCTAAATCCCAACGAATGCGTGGCACACTTTAATCTGGGCTGGTCACATCTTGCACTCAACCAATCGCTCAAAGCTGCAGAAGCATATGATGCGGCGCTGGGCTGTACTGCGAACCAGTCCACTAATAATCAGAACTGGCTTTTCAATGCCGGCATCGTCGATCTGCACGACATGGCTGCCGTGTTGCCCAAGCAAGACAACATGGAAATCGCGCTTGAGCGTATCAAAGAAGCATCAGCAAGTATGGTCTTGTTGGGCCAGCCGATACCAAAGTCGTTATCGGCTACGGTCTCTGGTGTGCGCTTCTCATCGGACGTATCCGAAGACAATCAACCCATCGGAGCGGCCAATCGCTTTGCGAGCGGAACTAACACTGTCTATACGTTTTTTCAGTTCGATGGGATCGAATCGGATACGCCCTGGCTGGTGCGTTGGTATCGTGACGGCGAATTATATGATTGGTTTGTGGATACTGATTGGCCCTATGACATAGCAGGACAAACATGGGTGTCCGTGGCCGGTTCACCATTGCCTGCGGGTGATTATGTCGCCGAAGTGTTCATCGGCGGCAACCTGCTGGCCGCGGGTGATTTTCATGTCGAGGCGGGACAAGCACTTGTGCTGGAGCATTTCGAATCAGAATTTTTCGGGGTCGCGCTCGACCATCCAATTGGCTGGACGCCGGTGGAAGAAGCAACTGATGACGGTTATTTATATCTCGCACCTGCGCTGGATGACACCCGCTTCCTCCTCTATTTCAAAAATTCTTGGCAGGAGAGCAGCCAGTCCTTACTAGATGCAGGCATGGAAATCTGGGAACAAAGTTATCCCGATATTCAGTATGGCTCGCCAATTGATCGCTCTCTGTTCAATATTGAAGGCGGTCTGGCTGTGCCGGCGAGTTATACCAATGAAGGCAATGTCAGCGTCAAAGCGCTTCTGATTGCAGCTGCTGCGGATGGCCGGGGTCATTTCCTTGTCATGCAGTCACCGGCGGCTGAATTTGAGCGCGATTTCGAAACGCTATTCGAGCCGATGTTGTTGAGTCTCAAATTGGGCAGCTAATCCCTGTTGCAATCAGTCGATCAGTACAGCCCGGGCGGGGGCACCATCGCTGTCCTTGATCTTTAGGAATGAGAATTAAATAACTTGTGCAAATGGGAGAGCGCGGTAATTCCATTGGGGCAAGAAATCATCAAAGATAATGCGCATGTTGTCCCTGAAATCTGTGGCTACTTTACGACCGGTTTCGTAGACCTGGTCAATAACATGGACAAAAGCTTTCAGTCCGGTCTTGGTGCTGGTTTTTTCCATCAGTTCTTTGACGAGTTTGCGGCTGGTGAAGATCACGCCTTGGCAAGCGCGGGTAACATGCGGGAAGAAACGGTGTTCGCTGGGGTTGTATTTCGAGCAATAGGGTGGATAGTGAGCAATGCGAATTTCGACCCCGATTTCATCGGCCAGTGCTTGCAAGTCTTGCTTGAAGATGTAGTAGCGGGAACTGTTACTCCCGCCGCCATCGCAAAGCACGAGAATAGGAGTGGCGTTGGGATGGTGGTAGTGGCCGTATGTGTACCACCAATGGCGAAAGCTATCGCAAGCGAATTCACTGGTATCATGACTGCCGCCGAGTTGGATGTAGCCGACATTGAGACGCAAGTCGTAGAGACTGTGAGGAATGCTGACCCCAGCAGCATAGCTGTTGAAATCATGGTCATAAGTTTGCAGTTCTTCCAGGGTGTACAAATGTCCGTCTCGGTAGAAATTGCCCAGATATTCCTTTTTCTTGCTGTCCATGCTGACAATGGGATTGCCCGCCGCTTCGAATTCGGTCTTGAGCCGCGTGATGTTCTCAAATTGCTCGTTGCGGTTTTCAATCTCGGCCTTCAAACCGAGTTTCTTTTGCGCTTTTCGGCGGCGATAGTTGTGCTTCTGCAGCAACTTGCGCACCACATATTTGCTGACCACGATGTCGTGCTCGGCCCGCAACGCCGCAACAATCTCGCCCGGGGTCAGGTTCGTCCAGCGCACCCTCTCGTCCATCGGGTCACCGGCTGTGTGCTCGCGCAACACTGCCAGGAACTTCTCAGCAAGTTGCGCCCCCCATGTGACGTAGTACGGTTTGCGTCCGCCGCCTGGCTTCCGAATGCGCTGCTCCACTTCGCCCTTGGGCAAGCCACTGACTTCGCGGGCGCCTTTGCTCACCGTGTTGCGACTGCACCCCAACACCCGCGCAATGTAACTCCGTCCGCCGTGTCCAAATCTCAAGGCTTCGAAACCAGCAAAGCGACGCCCATCTTTCTCGTTCAAGCTGTTGTAAAAGCGGCGCATCATTTCTTCATGTTCGGGCGCATAGGGTTTCATCATGGCCTCCGGGCTAGTGTTCTGATGAAGCCAAGAGAATATCACTGCTTGCATCCGTTGTGAACCAACTGCCCAAATTATTTAATTCTCGTTCCTTAGCGGTAAGCAGATCAATTGATAATCACCCGGCTCGATCCCCGACAAATTTAATCCTTCCACGATCACGATTCCGGCTTGCAGGAGCGCAACATGTGTTAGGTGTGAGTCATGGAATGGCGAGACCGAGAGATAGTCAACGCCGATAAGCCGGATGCCGTGCTCTACCAGCCAGTGCGCGCCATCATCTTCAATAGCAACGTATTCTGTTTGAAACTCCGTCTCGTCGCGCGCCCAAATCTCTGAGTTGCGGGTTTTGAGCAGCAAGCGCGTTGTGCCTGGTGGTAGTCCGAGCGTTTCCAATTCCGCTGCCCCAATTGCATCCGCCTCTAATAGTGGCGCTACCTTTGCGGGACCGATCAGCATCTGTGGGTCGATCTGATCGACACCTGAGCCATCGGCAATAAAGTGAAGGGGCGCATCCACATGGGTTCCTAAATGCACACTGCTCGACCAACGGGTGACATTAAAGTTATCGCCACGCTCCATATTGAACAAACGCTTAATCTCAAGGCCGGGATCGCTTGGCCAGGTGGGGAGCGTTGGGCTGATGGTCAGAGAAATATCGTGGATTGTCATAGCCTTTCCTTAAGGTTCATTCCTTCGGCAATCGCGCACAGGCCACCATAACCGGCGGGAACTCGCTGAAGTTCCCATTCCAACTGAGGCTATGACTCCCTTTTGGATGGTCCGCTGCGAAGCCGCGCTCTTCCAGTGCATCGATAGAAAACCTGGCTTGGAAACAGGCTCCCAATAGCGTCTCAAGCGGCCGATCAAAATATAAATGCGGTTCAGGTTGATCATCCATAGCGACACCCCGCGTGATCTTCGGAGTCAGATAGCCGGTGAGTTTCAACCAATACTCAGTGGTGAGATGACCGCTGTTGTCGTGCCGCCCCGCCGACAGGGTCACGTGGGCATTATTGAAACAAGGGTGCAGCACGGAAAATACAAAGCGGCCACCGGGACGCAAAAGTTTAGCAAGTGCGTTGAGGAGCGGGTCGAGCGTTGCGATATCAAAGAGCGCCATCTGGCATAGGGCTGCATCAAAGCTGCGTTCCCCGAGCGCGCGGAGCGCCGTTTCATCCGTGGCGTCCGCGACGCGATATTCAATCTTGTCCGTCGCGTCCAGCGTTCTCTCTCGCTCTGTCTGGATCATTTGCTCCGAGAAATCAATCGCAACCACTTCCGTGCCCAGTGCCGCCATCCGTCGTGCTGTGAGACCATTGCCGCAAGCGATATCGAGCACGCGCTCCCCGGGCTGCAGTTGGAGTTGGCGCTCCGTTGCTGGCCAAATCAGATACTCCACGAAGTCGTTGCCCTCACCCATGCGCTGGTTCCAGAATGCAGCGTTCGAATTCCAGACGCGCCGTGTTTCTTCATTTGCGCGCGACCAATCCTGGAATGAATAATCCTCGAGTGTTGTGATTTGAGTGATCTTAGGGCATATTCGGCAGATGCAACTTCCCATCGTAAAACCGGCTCCCATCGTATCAGAGCACAGCGCCAGCTTTCGCGGGGTGTTTGAAAACCGCTGTCAGTTCCGGCATTTCGAGAATTATCTAACCGGACTGATTGTGTTGAAGAACAAGTCGATGGCGAACATGACGCGCTGCCTGTTGGATAGCGCTGACAAGACCAACCTGTCGCGCTTCTTGTCGGAAGCGAACTGGGATGCCGCGGAACTGAACCAGGAACGCATTGCATACTTATTCCAGCAAACCAAGCGTCAGCGTCAGCGCCAGGGCGCCCGCAAATCGATGCTGGCCATCGATGATACTTTGTGCGAGCACGTCGGCAGTCTGTTCGAATACATTGACCAACATTACAACCACGGCAACCACATGTATCCGCTAGCGCACAATCTGGTCACCGGCCACTACATCAGCGGCGCGGTTCGCTTTCCGGCCGACTGGCGACTGTACCGGCGCTACGAAGAAGTCACCGACTGGGAAGCGTTCGTCAAGAAACTGTTGCCCGACGCTACGATCCCGAAAACCAAGAAGGAGCGTAATCGCTTCAAACGTCAAGTCGCACCCACCTTGCTGGCCGACCCAGAGTTCCGGGCTCTGGACGAATCTTTTCAGACCAAGATTTCGCTGGCGGCTGAACATGTCAAGGCGGCGCTGGCGCACGATTTGCCCTTTGAAACGGTGCTGTTCGACGCCTGGTACCTGGCACCCGAATTGCTCGAAGTTCTCAGTGCGCATGGCAAGCACTGGATCAGCCTGCTGAAAAACAACCGCAACCTTATCACCAACAGCTTTGTGCTCCAGGATGCTTCCGGCGAACGCATGCGCTTTGATGGTCCGCACATCAAGGTGCAGGACCTAGTGCCGCTTATCCCACCTTCCGCTTTCAAACCGATGCAAGTGGGCGAGCAGACCTACTACTGCTTCAGCAAGAATGTACGCATCCCGACTTTGGGGAAGGTACGGCTGGTCATCAGCTTTGCCAAGCCTGATTTAACCGGCACCTATGCCGTGCTGGTCAGCAGCCATCTCAGTTGGGATGCCAAGAAGATCATCGCAACCTATCTGCTCCGTTGGCCGATTGAGACCTTTTATCAAGACGC
The DNA here is from genome assembly GCA_965248775.1 of Anaerolineales bacterium. GTDB lineage: Bacteria > Chloroflexota > Anaerolineae > Anaerolineales > JBHHUI01 > JBHHUI01. The sequence continues at coordinate 3,919,588 of OZ252150.1, read as the reverse complement.
CAAACAGAACCTGGGGCTCCACGAATATCGCATGCGCTCGGCCGCCGCCATTCATAAGCACTGGTCACTGGTCTTCGTGGCCTATTCGTTCCTGCACCTGCACTGTTTGCCCACATCGCGTCGTGACAAGGTCTGCGCGCCCATCCAATCCATCGGGCAGGTTATTCGCCAACAAAGCCAGCAGCTAATCGAAGCATTGATCTTGCCGGCTCACGGCTCTCTGTCTGACGGTACTGACGAGCAACAAGTCTTCTCGTACTTATTCGCCAAGCAGGCTTACTCTTTGGCTGCTTGAGCCTTTTCACTCAAATCACAACACTCGAGAATAATCGTCAGAATTCATAACTTTTCTAACCTCCGCGCTGGATTTCGATGCGGATGGAGCCGGCATACTCGCTGCCGTCTTCATCTGTGCAGACCGGGATACTGATCTCCGCAGCGGGTGGTGTACGGTTGCCGACCTGAACTTCGTATTTGATGTCAGCCGACATCGTGAAATCACCATAGCCGGCGCTGATTTCGGGCTTCAGGCCGGTATAGAAGCGGTCGTCGCCGGTCGGCCAGATGATCTTTACCGGAACGCCGGGCAGCGCATCGCCGAGTTCATTGCTGATCTGCACTTGCAACAATGGCTCTCCCAGCGTCGCGTCGCAGACGACCGCTCGTGAAATAAATGTGAAGTCATATACAGCGGTCGCGGTTGGCGAAGGTACACTGGTGATTTCGGGCGATGTTTCTTCGATGACGGGAGAGGGTGTCTCTGTTACAGGGACGGGGATCTCGGTGGAAATAGCAACGACTTCCGCGCCCGGCGTTACCGGGTCGAGTGCGACGCCCAGTGCAAAGGCCAGTTCGCCAAGCCAGGTCACAACCTGTTCATCCCGTTGCTGTGCTGCAGCTCGTTGGGCCAATGCGGTGACACTCTCTGCCGGATCGCTGCTGCCGAGCGCCTGCAAGCGACTCTCTGCCCGAGATAGATCGCCGGTGGTATGGAAAGAAGCCGCCGACATAATGATGTACTGCTCCTGGTAATCAGCGCGCAGGTCGGCGGGCGTGGTGTTGGTGAAATCGACCGGGCTGATGGCGAGCCCATAAACCAAACCAAGACCGATGCCGAGCAATATCCCCAACCCGATTACATTGAGCCGAATGACGTTCATGGCAGGTAAGGCTCCATGGCCGGGCTGACGGCATCCAATGCGAAGGCCAACCCAACCACACGCCGAATTTCATTACGGTTTGCGCCTGTCACGATCATACGTTCGGCCAACTCCGTGACATGCTCTGTTGGGTTGGAAAGTTGCAATGTATCGAGGCGCGCATTCGCAACGTCCAGATCCTGGTCAACGCTATATGTTTCTGCGATCAGCAGAATGTAATCATCTCGGAATTGGGATTCGAGTGCGCCGGGCGTGGAGTCATCGATCTCGACCGGGCTTAAAACCCAAGCGTAAAACAGAGCCAGACCGATGCCAATTACGAGACCGATGATCAGATTCGCAATGGAGACTCGGCTGATCGGGCTGGGGCGGCGATGGAACGAACGTCGTTCTTGTTTGCGCCTTTGTCTACGTCGGTATTGATAATCGTGCGAGCCCATTGGCAAGTAAAGAGGCAAACCCCTCAAAAATCCTATCCCCATAGCAAAGTGACGCACTTGTCGCGTGCGATACCGACGCAGTGCACCCAGTACCAATCGAACTGGGTCGATATTCGGCACTGTGCAGCATCGTGATGCGCATCCCGCCCCAGTACTTTTCACCACGTCAAGCCGTGGCTTGGCGAGGCAGTCTGCACGCCCCGGCCCAGTATAGCGACCCAGTTCGTTACTGGGCTTCACGGTGTAAGCAGCCGGAGCGTTACAGACTTGGACTCTGCAGGACGGGTTTTGCTATATGGTCTTCTGTTTTGTAGAATTAAAAACGGAGCGACATGCTCTTGCGCCCCGCCGACCGAATGTTGGCCTATGCTATAATCGCGCCCGCTCTGAAACTGGAGCATGGGCGCGTGACTAAAAGTGCCGAAGGTGGGAATCGAACCCACACTCCCGGAGGAACGCGATTTTGAGTCGCGCGCGTCTGCCAATTCCGCCACTTCGGCACGCGCTTTGAATTCTAAGCGAACGATAGCCTCTGGTCAACCCAAACCCATTCCAATCGCGGATTGCGAAATGACGAATACGGTTCGTGATTCGCATTCCAAATTTATCATTCCACATTAGATATGAAGCTGGGAATTATCGGGCTGCCGCAGTCCGGAAAAACAACTGTATTCAATGCATTGACCGGCGATGATCGGCCTGTGGGTCGCATGATCGGCGGTGGACGTTTTGAAGTGCAACAAGCTGTTGTCAAGGTTCCGGACCCGCGTGTCGATTGGCTCGCCAATTTTTATAAACCCCGTAAAACGGTCTACGCACAGGTCACTTACGCTGATATTGCCGGGCTCGAGGGGGGTCAAACCCCATTCTCGGGACCGCTATTAAATGTACTGGCCCAGATGGACGGCTTTCTGCACGTTGTTCGCGCCTTCGATGATGAGAATGTTCCGCACCTGTTCGACTCTATTGATCCCGTGCGAGACAGCAGCGCATTGGATGACGAACTGCTGCTCAACGACTTGTTGGCAGTTGAGCGCAAACTCGAAAGGTTGGAAGATGAACGCAACAAAGGGGGCGGGCGTGACCGCGCCGAGATAGCAAACGAGCAGGTATTGTTTAGCCGTTTGCAATCCATCCTTGAAGATGGCAATGTATTATTAACGCAGAACTTTACACCGGATGAGCAGCGCATGTTATACAGCTATAGTCTGCTCACCCTGATACCGAAGCTCAACGTATACAATACAAATGAAAATGGCAGCGGCGCTTCTGCTGCAGTCGATGAGAGTTTGGTCGCGGTGCGTGGCAAACTCGAAATGGAGATCGCACAATTGGAGCCAGATGAGGCGGCGTTGTTTCTGACAGAGTATGATCTCAGTGAGCCAAGCCTAAATCGCATGATCCGGTTGTCGTATGATTTGTTGCATTTGCAGTCGTTCTTCACTGTAGGCGAAGATGAAGTGCGGGCCTGGACAGTACCGGCAGGGGCCACCGCACCGGATGCGGCCGCGACGATCCATACAGATTTATATTCTGGATTTATTCGCGCAGAGGTCTTTACTTATGCGGCGTTGGAAGAACACGGTTCGGAAGCAGAATTAAAATCGGCCGGCAAGTGGCGCTTAGAAGGCAAAGAGTATGTCGTTCAGGATGGCGATATAGTGAGCATCCGCTTCTCGCCACCCGCGAAGAAGTAAACGGATATCAGAGATAGGAGAATCAATGAGCGTCAACGGACAGTACAAACTCGGGGGTTGGGACCTAAGCAAGCTGCTAATAGCACCCGAAGGGGAACCAGTAGAAGAGGTGATTGCGCAGCTCGAAGAAACCGTTGGCGCATTCGAAGGTCTGCGAGGGAAGCTGAACGAGGACATTGCCAGCGAAGATTTTAATGCCGCGTTGACGTTGAGCGAGACAATGCGCGAGTCTGCTCATCGACTGGGGGCCTACTCGGGCTTATGGTTCGCGGAAGATACGCAAGACCAAAAAGCACTCGCGTTCCAGGGGCGCATCGAACAACTGCTCACGGAGATTCAGAATCGGGTGCTCTTTTTCGGCTTGTGGTGGAAGGCTTTGGAAGATGAAGCTGCCGCACGTTTGCTCGCAGGCGCCCCAGAAGACCTGAACTACTACCTCGAACAGGAACGTGCTTTCAAGCCGCACGTACTCCCGGAACGCGAAGAACAACTCATCAACATCAAGGACGTGAACGGTGTCAATGCCCTGACGACGGTGTACGCCATGCTCACGAATGCGTACAAGTTCAAGCTCACAATAGACGGGGAAGAGAAAGAGCTGACGCGCGGCGAATTGATGTCATATGTGTTCAAGCCTGATCCTGATGTGCGCGCGGCGGCATATCAGGAACTATTCCGAGTCTACGGCGAGGATGCCCTTGTGCTGGCGCAGATTTACACGCACCGCGTACGCGATTGGCACGCAGAGCAAGTGAAGCTGCGCAGTTTCAACTCGCCAATCGCAGTGCGGAATCTGGTCAATGATATTCCCGATGTGGTGACAGACACGCTTCTGGATGTGAGTCGCAAGAATGTAGGGATTTTTCAGCGCTGGTTCCGAATGAAGGGTAGTTTGCTCGGCATGGAGAAGTTGCGTCGCTACGATATCTACGCCCCGCTGTCCACCGCGGATAAAGAGTATACCTACGGCGATGCAGTGGATATGGTCTTGGAAACGTTCAACGCTTTCTCACCGCAAATCGCAGCTGCGGCTCGGCGGGTGTTTGACGACGACCACATTGACGCCGAGATTCGCACTGGCAAGCGTGGCGGCGCATTCTGCATGAGCGCTATACCGGGACATACCCCCTATGTGCTGGCGAATTTCGATGGAACGGCGAATGATGTCGCAACAATCGCGCACGAACTCGGCCATGCCGTGCATGCAGTACTAGCGGAAACGCACTCGATCTTTACATTCCATTCCGCATTGCCGCTGGCAGAGACGGCTTCCGTATTTTCGGAGATGTTGGTAACCGATCGCTTGCTGGCGGAAGAGTCCGATCCGACTGTCCGGCGTGATCTGATCGCCTTTGCCGTGGATGATGCTTATGCGACCGTAATGCGGCAGGCGTATTTCACAATCTTCGAGCGCCAGGCACATGAGATGATTCAAGCAAACGCCAGCGTGGATGAATTAAATACGGCCTATATGGAGAGTTTGAAGGAGCAGTTTGGCGACTCGCTTGAACTCACTGATGAGTTCAAGCACGAGTGGGTGGCCATCCCGCACATCTATGATGTGCCTTTCTATACCTATGCCTATAGCTTTGGTCAACTGCTCGTCTATGCCCTCTACCAACGTTATCAGGAGCAGGGCGACGCTTTCAAGCCGCAGTACATCAAGATTCTCTCGTATGGTGGTTCGGCAAGTCCGGCGCATATTCTCGGTGAGGCGGGCATTGATATGGCCTCTCCCGATTTCTGGCAGGGTGGCTTTGACTTCCTATCACGCCTGGTCGATGAAATTGAAGAGTTAGAAGTTCCAGGTTAGTATTACGCACGCTGCGTAGGTTGCGTCAAATTAAGCCCGCGAGTCCCAGAGCGGCTCCGGCACTGCGCGCTGATGGTTTTCGTAGCGCGCCATGACAAACAATGCGTCGGACAGCCGGTTGAGATATTGGAGCACGTACGGGCCGATGGCCTCCTCCCGTTTGAGGCTGACCACCTCCCGCTCGGCGCGGCGGCAAACCGTGCGGGCCAGTTGTAGAAAAGCCGCCCCCGGCGCCCCTCCGGGCAAGATGAAGTTATCCAGTGGGCCAACTACTGCAGTCAATTCATCGATAAGCGTTTCGAGAGCCTCCACATGGCGCGCTTCGATCTGCGGTATGGAATACTCTTTTTTATCCGCCTCTGGGAAACACAGATCGGAACCGAGATGAAAAAGATCATTCTGTATTCCGGGCAGCACATTGGCGAGTCGTTCGCTCAGCCCATTTGCAAGAGCGACTCCCACCACCGAACTTAATTCGTCCGTTGTGCCATAGGCCGTGACGCGCTGTGAGTCCTTGGCAACGCGGGTCTTACTCCCGAGTGCTGTCGTACCATCATCACCCTTGCGGGTGTAAATCGATGTCAGGCGGGGCATGTAAACCTCCGACGTGATCCTTGACAGTCGCGGGAATCACGTTAGACTCTTTTCCACACAATTAAATATTTTGCAGTCCAGGTGCCCGATCCCCCGGATGGGAGGGTTTAAAGGCGAAGCCGGTTAAAGTCCGGCGCTGTCCCGCAACTGTAAGCTAGCGAACGACCTATGCCACATAGCGAATAGAACCAAGTTTGCTATAGGCCAGATGATACCAGCTAGCAAGCCAGGCCGCCCGCCAAGGCTGCGTCCATCATAACCCTCGCGGAAAGGGTAGGGACATCGAACATGTTTTAACAACACACCGAACGTTCCAATACCCCGTGCCCTGAGGCACGGGTTTTTTTATTTCTAGACAGCTTGAATTGTTTTGATGCAAAATTGAATGGAGAAAAAATGATTAGAAAGAATCGAAACTTTAGTTTTGTTTTACTCTTGCTGATTTTGCCAGCGTTGCTCCTAACAGCCTGTGGGTCGCCTGAAAGCGCTCCGCCGAGTGCAGGTGACGTGACCCTAACCGATGGGTTGGGTCGCGAAGTCACTATTGCCGGCGCGCCGCAGCGCATTGTCTCGCTGGCACCCTCTACCGCTGAAATGCTCTACGCGGTCGGGGCCGGCGATCGCCTTGTGGGCCGTGATGAATTCTCTGATTACCCACCCGAGATATTGGACGTGGAAAGCATTGGTAGCTTGTTTCCGAATGTAAACGCAGAGGCGGTCATTGCGTTGCAACCGGACCTGGTGCTGGCGGCAGGCATCACCAATCCCGATGATGTCAATGCGCTGGCGGAACTTGGACTGACCGTCTTTGCCACACGCTTCACGACCGGCTTGGAGGACATCTATGCCGACATCCTCGATGTGGGTACACTCACCGGTCAGAATGAACAGGCTGAGGAAGTTGTCGCGGATATGCGCACACGCGTGGAGGCAGTGATAGCCAAAACGCAGGCTGCGACGGAGCAGCCGATTGTGTTTTACGAGATTGATGCGACCGAGCCGGCCAAACCATGGACAACCGGGCCGGGCACGTTTATCGATAGCCTCATCACAATGGCTGGTGGCCGGAATGCCGGCGCAGGTGCTACAGATCAGTATTTCCAGATCAGCCTGGAGGAGTTGGTTGCCCAGGATCCTCAAATCATCGTGTTAGGTTCTTTCACCTTTGGTGGGCAGACGCCGGAAATAGTTGCAGAGCGTGAGGGTTGGCAGGATATCGGCGCAGTGAAAGGTGGAACCGTGTACACCTTTGACGACAACCTGGTCAGCCGTCCCGGCCCGCGCGTTGTTGACGGATTGGAAGCGCTGGCGCTCCTGATCCATCCAGAACTTTTCGAGTGAGTTCACAATCGCTCGCATCTTCGGGGCGTGTACAAGTTGCGCGCTCCGAAGATGTGTGGCGCAATAGCCGTGGAAACAGTCTGCGGCTGTATGTAGTTTCTTTTATCGCTCTCGCTGGGGCCGGGGTTTTGGCCTTAGCCATAGGCGCGGTTGAGATTCCCTTTCGGGCGCTGGTGGAGCTGTCGTTGCGCCGTTTGGCGCTGCTGCCCAATCTAACCACTGAATATCCGGCCACCTACGAAACAATCCTGTTTCAGATCCGTTTTCCGCGCGTGGCGCTAGTTGCCATTATCGGCGCTTCCCTTGGTTCTGCCGGAGCGACCTATCAGGGCTTGTTTCGGAACCCGCTCGCCGATCCCTATCTAGTGGGAGTGGCCGCGGGAGCCGGGCTGGGTGCGACAATCGCGCTAGTGCTCGAGTTGCCCGACACCTTCCTCGGTCTCAATTCTGTGCCGCTGGGTGCGTTCTTAGGTGGGGTTATTACGGTAGCACTCGTCATCTTGTTTGCGCAGGTCGGCCGCAGCACTCCGGTCACCACAATGCTGCTTGCAGGTGTCGCCATCGGCGCGTTTGCCACTGCTTTCACCACCTTGCTCATGTTGCGCTCGCCGGAAGGGATGCGGCGCGCGTTTAATTGGTTACTTGGCGGCTATTCGGGTGGCGGCTGGCGTCCCTTCTGGATTGTGCTGCCCTATCTGGTTGTGGGTCTCATTGTTCTGCAAATGCATGCCCGCGCGCTCAATGTGCTGCAACTCGACGAAGAACAGGCACAACAACTGGGCATCAATGTGGATCGCATTAAGTTGATCCTGGTCGGTGCGGCGACACTGATGACCGCCGCAGCAGTCGCCTTCGGTGGGTTGATTGGTTTTGTGGGATTGGTGGTGCCGCATGTGGTACGCATGCTCGGTGGACCGGACTACCGCCGGCTGCTACCGGTCTCCGCCATTGGAGGGGCAGCCTTCCTGATCCTCGCAGACCTGACAGCGCGCACGATCCTCGCCCCGCGTGAACTTCCCGTTGGTGTCATCACTGCCTTGACGGGTGCGCCTTTCTTCGTGTATCTGCTTCGACGGCTAAAGCGGTTGGTGTTTTAATGGCCGACGAGCACCTCGAGTTACGCATTTCGAATCTCTCGGCCGGATACGGCGCGCGCAGCGTGCTGCGGGACATTTCGCTCACTCTGGCTGGGGGCGAATTCTCGGCGTTAGTCGGGCCGAACGGTGTGGGCAAATCTACGCTCATTCGCGTGATCAGCGGCGTCCTGTCGGCCACCTCGGGGAGCGTGCAGCTTAATGGTCGGGATGTGTTGCAAATGCCCGCGGTGGAACGCGCTCGCCAGATCGCAGTCGTCCCGCAAGGCGTCCGATTACCGGAGGCGTTCCTCGTACGCGAGATCGTGCTCATGGGCCGCACGCCGCATTTGCCGCTCTGGGGCGGCGAATCCAAAACGGATCGTGCCATCGCGCTGGAAGCGATGCGCCACACCAAAGTGGACAATTTGGCCGACCGTCGTGTGGGCGAGCTATCCGGCGGCGAGCAGCAGCGCGTAGTGATTGCGCGCGCGTTGGCACAACAACCGCGCGTACTTTTGTTGGACGAACCCACCGCCCAACTCGATCTCAAACATCAGTATGGAGTCCTCGAACTTGTGCAGGAACTTGCCAGCGAGCAACAGCTTGTGGTGCTGGCGACCATGCACGATCTTAACCAGGCCGCGCAATATGCCGATCAGGTTGGTGTGCTGGCCGGCGGCAAAATCCGTGCTATTGGTACACCCGCCGAAGTGCTCACAGCGGAGCGCCTCAGCCAAGCCTACGACATACCCATTTCCGTTATACCCCATCCGCGATCAGGATTGCCTTTGGTCGTTGCGGGTTCGCCGGAGTAATACACTATGTCATTCAAGCTGCCCGTCATTCCGTCAATAGACGAAACCGTGCAGGCGGCAGTTCGCGCGCGCCAGCAATCCCTCACAAAACCGCCCGGCAGCCTTGGTCGCCTGGAGGAACTAACAATTCAACTTGCCGGTATTTGCGGCAGTTCACGCCTCTCGCTTGCCCGCAAAGCTGTCATCATCATGGTGGGGGATCATGGTGTGACCGTAGCCGGTGTCAGTCCGTATCCGTCCGAAGTCACCGGGCAGATGGTGAGCAATTTCCTTGCCGGTGGCGCGGCGATCAACTCCTTAGCACGCTACGCCGAGGCGCGTGTGGTGGTTGTAGATGTCGGGGTCGCGGGTGAACTTCCTACGCATCCCGCGCTGGTTGCGCGCAAAGTTAAGCCCGGCACGGACAACTTCCTGGATGGTGCGGCCATGTCGCGCATTGAAGCTGAGCAGGCAATTGAAACTGGCATGCAGGTTCTGGCAACGGAAGCGGAACAAGGTCTGGACCTCGTCGCAACGGGTGATATGGGTATTGGTAACACAACGGCTGCGGCTCTCCTCACAGGGGTGTTTTGTGGGGCCGCGCCGGATGCGGTTACGGGACGGGGTACGGGTGTGGATGATGCTGGTCTCGCACACAAAATCGACATCGTGACCCGGGTGCTGGAAACGAATGCGCCCGATCCGAACGATCCTCTCGATGTATTGCGCAAAGTTGGAGGACTGGAGATCGCCGGATTGATTGGAGTGATTCTCGGGGCAGCCGCGCGCCGCATTCCGGTGGTACTCGACGGGTTTATCTCCGGCGCGGCGGCCCTTGTCGCCGTAGCACTCGCGCCGGATGTAAAGCCTTACCTGATCGCCGGGCACCGCTCGGCGGAGAGCGGTCATCGGATTCAATTGGAGCAACTCGGTCTGCGGCCGCTGCTGGAGTTGGATATGCGCCTTGGCGAGGGGAGTGGTGCCGCACTCGCTTTTCATATTGTGGAGGCTGCCGTGCGCACGTTTACCGAAATGGCGACCTTTGACGAAGCCGGTGTCAGTGACCGTGAAGCCGAGTAGATCGAATCATGTGGACAGCACTCGGCTTTTTGACAATTTTCCCAACACCACGCAAAGCAGGCTTGCGAGCACTCAGCTCAGGTGCAGCCTGGTATCCATTCGTCGGCTTGATAATTGGGCTTGTCGCCGGCGCTGCCTATCTGACGTTTAATATCTTCTTCAACGGCACAATTGCAGCGGCGCTAACATTGTTGATCTGGGTGCTGCTCACCGGCGGGCTGCATCTGGACGGGTTGGCGGATAGCTGCGATGGTCTCTTTGCTGCCTTGTCGCAGGAACGCCGCCTGGAGATCATGCGCGATCCGCGTCCGGGTGCGTTTGGTGTCATCGGACTCGTGCTTGTGCTGCTCACCAAGTTCGCGATTATTTCCGCACTTTCCACGCAGCCCGTCTTTGCATCTCTTTTTCCATTCTTGCTAGCAACGACTGTAGCCCGTTGGCTGATCCTGCCAGTGGCGCGGATGCGCCGCGCGCGAACATCCGGACTTGGTTCGGATTTTGCTGCCGGCATCAAAGTCCGAACGCTGCTGCTGGCGGCGCTGCTTCCCGTTGGTCTTGTCGCGCTTGGTGATCTGCGTGCGATAGCTGCGTTGCTGTTGGCGCTCTTTATTGTGAGCGTGATTGTCCGCGCAGCATATGTCCGGCTAGGCGGCATCAGCGGAGATGTGCTGGGCGCACTCGTGGAGCTGAGCGAAGTCGCGATCCTGCTGGCGTTCGCTTTTCAATGGCCGTATGGATAAGAATATGGGGCAGAAATTAACGCTGCTGCTGGGGGGTGCCCGCAGTGGTAAGAGCAGCTATGCACAGCAACTTGCACACGCGAATGGCGGCAGTGTTCTCTTTGTAGCAACAGCTGAAGCCGGTGATGCTGAAATGCAGGCTCGCATTCAAGCACATCGCGCAGAGCGACCCACCAAATGGCAGACACTCGAAGCTCCGCTTAATGTGGCTGCAGCGCTCTCGAAAGAAGCAGTTTCCGCAGTCGTGCTGCTCGATTGCATCACGCTACTCGCCAGCAATGTGATCGCCGCACTGCCTGAGCCGGTGGACAACGAAGCCGCTGAAGAAGCGTTACTCATGGAAGTTGACGCATTGCTCGATGCGTATGCACATGGCGCGGCGCATTGGATCGTTATTTCAAATGAATTGGGATTGGGATTGGTGCCGCCCTATCCGCTGGGGCGTATATATCGCGACGCGCTTGGGCGCGCCAACCAACGTGTGGCTGCAGCGGCAGACGAAGTGTTGTTCATGGTCGCCGGGCTGCCCATGCGTGTGAAAGGGTAAGCCGCGACCAGAACCATTTCGAATTCCTCGATTAGCAACTCCGGGTGAAAGCCCGGTACCGCAACTCGATACCAGATGAAGGGGAAGATCGGGTTGGGGAGCCAGTACATCCAACCCAGAAACTTCGACTTGCCACCTTCCGGCAGGCGTAAGTCCAGCCAGACATACAGAAATTTATAGGAGCAGATGCCCGGCACGAAGTTGGGCTTGAATGCATCCGTTTGTAGATACTTGCGGCTGATATAGTAGTTGCCTTCGAATGGGGTAATACCCCAACCGAGGGGACCTTCGGCAATGAGAGTGCCACTGGGGGAATGCGTAATCCGGACGTGTTTCTTTGGCATGCTGGATGAATTGCTCCGCATGCCAGTATAGCCGTTCGCATGGGGACTTCCGTATGCAAGCCTCCTCATTGCGACGTGCTGTACATTCGAAGACGACCAACAGGTCTGAGGTTCTGCCCAAACCAGTACGGAGCGCGTTTCCTTGAAGAACAGTTCAGTAGGTCGAGAACGAAACAAAGGCGGTAGGCTATTTCGTGAACGAGCGCGTTCCGACATTGTCGAGCAAATTTGCTCACTTCACATGATTGCTGGGATATTATGTTGTGGGATGCAAAGGTAATTCGAAACGACCTTGAACGCAAGGCGGTGTACGCCTAGACTTGCCGGAGTTATTAGAGGTTTTTCATCACACTTCCCGATTCGAAACGGGAAGTGTGATTGTTGTGATGCTGTTTAGTCCGATACCGACCCAGTTCACTCGGTACTGGGTTGCGAGGAAGGCGGAAGTTCCCGAGCGTAGGCGATCATCCCCTGCTGCAGCTCAGCGCATTCTTGCGGACTTAGGTTTTTTCCTATGTTGACCGAAAGCACCGAACACGAAACCGCGTATTGCACCTCAATGGCGCTAACGATTTCGCCCGTCATGTTTTGCAATTTCTGCACATCGTCGCGAATGGACGTTGTGCCATTGCTCAATTGTTGACTGACGTCGGCCGTCTGGGTCTGGAGTCGCCACATATAAATCGCTCCGACGACTTGTAAGACGATCAATATTGCGACGATGACGCCGAGCAACGCGATAACGCGGTCATTTCCATTGATAAATTTATTCGGAAGGTCGGCTCGCTCTATGGGCACGCGCACTTGGGCCCCGTCTTGTTTCTGGTCGATTACAGCTACGATTGACATATCGCACCTCCTTGCGCAACAGTCTCCTCACTGGTTGCGGTCATTCGCAAGTGGAGCCTGATTCACGTAACTAAATAGTCGGCTCGGAGGTCGATACTGTCCATAAATCTGCGGTGAATCAAACGTATAGCAGACGTGAAAGAGAAGGTAGTCTCCAATTTCCGTGCACTTTTACCAAGCATGCACAAGGCCCCAGACCAATATCATGACGCAGAGAACGCCGAATGCGGAAATCGACATTAAACGCCGCGCGCCTGGGATCGTCGCCCACTCAGGCAGTGCAGCCCCGCCGCGAAGCTTGTAATGGTCGATTTTTTCCAGCGTCACGCCGAGCGCGCCGGTGGCAGCGCTCATCGGCCAGCCTGCGTTAGGGCTTGTCGTCGCGGAATGATCTGAAAACATCACACGGGCTGCATGCCGCAATCTTGCACTTACGGGTAGTGGTTACATGGTAACTGATGGGGACCACGCTGTATTGTAGTAATGGAGATACAACTTGAGTACAGCTTCATGGTAAACGTCGGACTTGGAGAAAGAAAGAGTTTTGCGCACGAAGCGAGCCAGTCTCTGGCGCAAGGTGTTGTTCCAGCGTTCCACGTGAGATGTCTGGCCGCTTTCTTTGCCGACACTTTGGTGAGTGTCGTTTGGTAAAACCTTCTGGTAAGCGTGCCAGAAGTCGCTGAAGGAGCAACACGCTTTGTAGGATGCTGGGATGGATTTCCATAACGCGCGACAACTTTTTTCACTGCGGTCGCCAATAAAATAGGCCACCACTTGGCGCGTGCGCCGACACAGCGCGACCCATATCCAACGTTTATCGTTTTTTGTGCGTACAAATGACCATAATTCATCCAATTCCAGCACATCATCCGTTTTTACGGTTTCTAAAGTGTCAGCCAGGTTCGGCATAGCGCCGGCCTTCTCCAGAATCCAGCGTGCTAATGTCTGCCGCGCGATGCCAAAGATGCGCTCAATGCCGCGCATACTGGCTCGCTCTCGATAGGTGCGTAGGACAAATTCTCTGATGAACTCAGGATAAGAACGGCTTTGCGGTTCCAACATTCCATAAGCGGCGCAATCGAGACAATGAAACTTCTGACCGCCTTTATAGTCTGTACCATTCTTGACAATGTTGAGGCTCCTGCACTTTGAACACTCATGCGTGATGACACTCTGGATCATTTTGGCGCTCCTCTGTTTGGCAGGCCAACAACTTACTTTTTCCAGACTCATCAGTCAACATGTAACCACTACCCGAGTTCGATAGTCCTGGAGAGTTCAACAACCGCATTGTGTACGATACACTCTGGGATAACCCTGCAGACCTCGTGGGCCCACAGTTCCGGCTCCACATGGTTTGGAAAGGCAAATTTAATCCCCCGCGCACATTTACATTGGAAACCGTAACATATGCTATTCGCATCGGCAATCGAGTGTTCTATCGACCGAAGTGGATCTGGCTGCCCATGTTTGGTCGCGTAGAGTTATCTCAGACCGCGCGCAGCGCTGCAGAAGATACCGTTGATTTGGGCTTACGTATCATCCATCCGTTTTTAGGCGAAGTAGTCGGCTACGAAGGAATGTTCCAGATCGCGAGATACAAAAATGGCGTTCGAATAGCATCCTGAATATCTGCGCTTATACACTCCTGGCAATCGTTGAATATGATTTACGGTGCAGTTCGACCCCCGATACTTGCGGCGCACGCACGCCCAGGTGTGGGTAATATGCACCTGCTCGGCATTTGAACTGATGCGCGATCGCATTGAGGCGTCAGCTGACGACAACTTTCAATCCACGACTTTCTAATTCCTTTACCAGCAATGGCGCCGCAGTCCATTCGCAGAGCGGGATCAGCCCGCGCTCTGTTAATTCGCCGTTTAGCAAACGTTCTGTAGCAACCGCTGCCGGCGTCGCTGCGACCATCGGCCCATCTCGCTCTGCCACTACGGTAGCTTCCCATTGACGCTCACCGTTTTGGACTGCTACCCGCAATGCCCCATGCTCTGTTCCAAACGGGGCGAACAACATACTCAATTGCATGAGCAGCCAGGTGTAACGTTCTAGTGCAAATCCTGGTCGGCGTTGCCGGTACCAAGCCAGCAAGTTCAGACTTCGATTGATCAGATCCAGTTCCAAACCGCTTTTGAAGGCTACATCCTGGCAACCCAGTTCACGCGGCAGCACATCATAGTCCGGGCCATCTATCCAATAGACGCGGCGTACACCAATTGGAGCAGGGAATGAAATTTTCTCTGGCTCGCTCCAACCAATCTTGGTGACCCATTGGCCGCTCCGCCATATCTGGATTGGTTTTCCAACGCTCGTGAGGACCGAACCGATGGTTCCGAGGCCGCGGGGATTATGGTTACCCGGAGAGAGCGCTATGTGCACTTGCTCTGCGCCACCCAATTCATGCGCGCCCCAACCGGCAAAAACCGCGGAAATGCCCGATACAGTTGACAGCGCGCTCAAGACCGTGATGTCTGCAGCCTCTATGTTCTTGCGTCGGGCTTCGACTTGCTGTAGATAGAAACGCGAATCGGCCAGATCGATGTAATGCACCCGGTGGTGTATGGCCGCTTCTAACGCGGTAAGGGGGAGAGACTGAAAGGGGCCGGCGGCTACAATGACCACAGCTGCATTGCCGACTGCCTGTTCCACCGCGCCAGCATCCCGCATATCACAAGCCAACGGGATAGTACGCGGACCTAAACGGTCACAAAGCGTACGTGCCCGAGAAAAATTGCGACCGGCGAGGACGACTCGCGCATCGGTACACTGCAACAAATCGGCAGCAAGCCGGGCACCAAAAACGCCATAGCCGCCAAAGATTAGAACGCTCGACGAACTCATTTAGCTACGGCGGCGAGAATAGAGCCCAGGAGTGAATCTAAATCCTGCAAACGGGATTTTCAGTGCACCGAGACGGCAGATTCGTTGGTTTCTTTAGTGACCGGTAGGCCGGCATCCAATTCGGCTTCGTAGAGACCGGCAACGCCTGTCTTGAGCGCACTCGAATGACGGGGAGTATGTAAGATAGCACCAAAGACCTCGGAGGTCTCTTACTATAGTCAAGGCAGAGTTGTTCTCAGCGACTATCCGGCCCGAGACTCGAGAATACGCGCCACGATGTCAGAAACTTCAATTGGCTCGAACATAAGGGCAAGGTAGATGTAGCCATCTTCAGAGTCGACCTCGCTCAATGCGTTGTCTATAACCTGAATCATGCCGCGCGCTGCCGCCTCTACATCTGACAGAGTGCGCTATACCTTGCCGATGATTAGGGTCATGATAATTCGCTTCAACTTGTGGCAACGTCCGTGGCCGAATCTTCGGTTCAGACGGCGACGTATGCGATCAGCGGGTCCGCGAGCAACAAATTTAATATGGCGATTTTCGAAGCTGCTTTCGGACAGTGCAAGTAGCAAGCATAAGCCTGGACTCTGCCTACGGATTCTTTAGACACTCGTCGTGGTTATCGATATTCCGCAACACCTTATCATCAGTAGCGAATTGGAAGGAGAATCTGTATTTCTGATCAACCCGACCTTCGAATATGTCTCCGGCACCACGTATTTTCTTAACTCGTAATGAAGGATGACGGGGATTCTCCTCCAACAAAAGTAACGCCTTTTTCGCCTTCTTCTGAATTTGGGCGGGTAATCTCCGATAGGCTTTTCTGAAGCGATCGGTAATGATTAGGGCCATTACACACCGGCCGCTAATCCGGGCTGTCTAGAAAGTCAAGTGCTTCTTCTACGTCGTCAAAATGAGAAACGCGCCCGGCCTCGATATCGGCTTCTGCTTCTTGCTCACCTTTTTGCCAGCGCGAAGTCCAGAAATAGGCCTGGTTGCGGTCAACGATAACCTTTGGCACCAACCGCAGCGTACCATCCTGCTCGATCAACACTTCGAGTGTGTCCCCTTCCTTTAGATTCGCCTGGTGCCGGATCGATCTAGGGAGGGTGATCTGACCGTTACTTCGAATCTGCAAAATGGCGTGGGACATGGAATACTCCTTGACTAACAATTCTGAATTCTCAGATTTTGTAAATTATATGTGCAAGGAACGCTAGAGTCAAGATCCTTGATGGTGCAAAACTTCATATCTGCTCTCCCTAGAGAGGACAGAAATATCAGCCAGAAGCTTCGCTTTTGGCAAATCCGTCCTTACGGTCCGAGCCGCAATCGCCGACCACGGAACGGCATAGTAGCTGTTCTCATTGGTGACAGCCTGCACGACATACAGTTCGACTTCGTAGATGCCGACGACGTATATGGTTGATGTGCCATCCGGACGCACCTCTTTGACCAGCCTGCCGGCACCATCGTACTCGAAGCTGGTGGTCTGGCCGCCGACTTCGTCCAATGTGAGACAGTTCTAGGTGTTGAAGACCTGGGTGTATGTCGTGCCGCTTTCCACGCGCTCAGTCAAGTTGCCTTTTGCGTCGAGTATAAATCTGCCTACACCCAGCGGTCGACAGACGCGTCTACCGCTTGTCATGAGCTTGTCGAAGGCAAGGGGTAGCCCCACTTCGATCACTACGTTCGCTGACGAAATTCCTCTTGTGGGATGGGGATGCTTCGCTATAGTGCTACTCGGCGAACTGTTCTCCTTTATCTGCACAGCGAAGCCAAGCCTAGCAATTGTTGTGCTGAAATTCGAGGTGGTCGGACAGCCGAGACTGTCATACAATAATCGCCCGCCCTATGGACAATTCGCACCCAAAGCTCCGGCCCCTCGATGTCAAACCATTCGTACAGAATGGCCAGGCATATCTGCTGCTGCGTGATCCGCTAGAGCTTTCCGACCAGATTGTGGCAGTTCCCCAAATGCTCGGCCCCGCACTGGCGTTGTGTGATGGAACACGTGACCTGACTGCCATTGTTGAGGGTGTGGCGGGCGAGTACGGTTTCCGTCTGGGCGAGAACATGATCGGCGAGATGGTTTCGGCACTCGACGCGGCCTTCTTACTTGATAATGAAAAAGCCGCAGCGGCAAAAGAAACTGCACTCGCCGCATATCGCAATGCCGAATTCCGACCACCCGCGCTGGCCGGACGCTCATACCCAGATGATCCCGAATCACTGCGCCAGACCCTAAGAGGCTATCTCGACGAAATTGATACGCTTCCGGGTGCTGCCAACGGGCGCGCGCTGATCAGCCCGCATATTGATTTCATGCGTGGTGGCTCGGTCTACGCGCAGGTCTGGCAACGCGCACGGCCTATGATCGCCGCGGCCGATCTGGTAGTGATTTTTGGCACAGACCATGCGGGTAGTTACGGACATATCACGCTGACCCGCCAGCATTACGCCACGCCATTCGGCGTACTGCCCACAGCACATAATGTCGTCGACGTGCTGGCGGAAGCACTCGGGCCGGAGAACGTCTTCGCCGAAGAATTACATCACCGCGCAGAACATTCCATCGAATTCGCGGCTGTCTGGCTGCATTATTTACGAGAAGAGCAACCTTGCGAAGTCTTGCCAGTGCTTTGTGGTTCGTTCGGACATTTTGTCGAAGACGGTGCTACACCGGTAGCAGACGCGCACATTACAAAATTTATCGAGACTCTGCAGGCTGTCACCGCCGGTCGGCGCGTGATCTATGTTGCCGCAGCCGATCTCGCGCATGTGGGACCAGCATTCGGCGGCGCGCCCCTCGACGAACAAGCACGCGTGCAATTACGCGCCTCTGACGACGATCTCATGCAGCAGATTCACGTAGGCGATGCCGAGGGTTTCTTTGCGGCCATCAAAGGCGTGCAGGACCGCAACAACGTCTGTGGCGTTGCACCGATCTATCTCACATTACGCTTGACAGGTTCAGTACAGGGCGAAATCGTGGCCTACGACCAGTGCTCGGCGGACGACGAAAACACATCGGCTGTCTGCGTCTGCGGAATGCTGCTGCATTAGGCCGCTCCACAATTGGATGAACCTCTTCAGCCGCTTGTTTGTGCGGCTCGTCCGTTACCGCGATCTAAGGAAATTTGTTCAACAGTGGGACGAACTCGAAGAGCTGCTGATTCACATTTATAAAGCTGGCGCTGCCTCCCCTGCCGAGACATGCAACCATGCCAAGCTTCGTTCCCAATTGCAGACGACCTACGCCCAATGGCAATTACAGCTCCACGAGTACTGGACAGACACCCAGGCCGCAGGAAAAACCGTCAAAGACGACCCGTTCCTGAAATTGCTTGCCATCGAGCAGGCCGATGATTTCGTCGACAATTGGCGGGGCATGCAAACCCTGCCAGCCGCTCGTGAGGCACTCAACAATCTGTTGTTGGATATCGGCTAACGCATGACGCTGCGTTAGGAAGCGCACCCTTATTAATTGTGGTCGTCATCAATGTTGAGACCTTATAAAACCTTGGTCAATTCGTCCACGGCATAGTAAGGCAGATCGACAACCTCATCCCCGCGCGCCAGTCGGCGACCTGCTTCGGGATTGGTAACTGTACCGATAGCAGTACATTGCACTCCAGCCGCTTTCATCACCCCCGTGAGCTCTTCCGCTTTGGCGGGCGGCGCTGTCATGATCAGCATTCCCGAAGCGATCAAACCAATCGGGTCCAGGCCCAATGCAGAGCAAAGTTGCTCTGTCTCAGGGTAGATGGGTAATTTTTCTGCGTCGATCAAGAAACCCACGTTGGCTGCCTCCGCCATCTCGTGCAGTGCCGTTGCCAGCCCACCTTCCGTTGCATCTGTCATAGCGGTCACAAAGCCGCTATCTGCTGCCGTCAGCGCATCGGTGTACACGCTGATGCCGGGTTTGTACAAGAAGTTCTGGGCGCGACGTATAAATTCCTCAGAGAAGCCTTTTTCATTTAGCGTGTCTTTCAATTCACTGGCAATGATTGCGGTTCCCTCGACTCCCAGCGCCTTTGTTACCAGCACTGTATCCCCAACCTGCGCGCCACTGGTGGTCACCAACGCATCCTTGGAGATTTCGCCGATGAGATGGCCGGCGATTATTGGACGGTCCAAGCCGTGGGTGACCTCCGTGTGCCCGCCAATGACAGCGATGCCCAACCGGTCGCTGGCCTCATGGATTTGACGGAAGATCTTTTCAACCATCTCCGGAGTGGTTTTGTCTTCGGGCAGCAGAATACAATTGAGCATCCAGCGCGGGCGTACGCCGCGCACAACCATGTTGTTTGCACACACGTTGACGACATACCAGCCGATGTCTTTTGTAGCGAATGTAATAGGGTTTGTCTTGGTGACAACGTAGCAATCACCAAAATCCAATACAGCAGCATCTTCGCCGATCCTGGCACCAACGACGATTCGTTCATCGTTCATCGTGTACTTGGCCAGCAAGCCGGCCATGAACGACATATCGAGTTTGCCAACCGGCAGCGGTTTACCCGTCAACTCATTTTCGATCATTTGAATATCTTCTCTACGAAAAAAGATTCAAGGGATGCACGCCAAAACCAAAGCGGAAGCTCAGGACCAGTAAACCAATCAACCCTGCAACAATCAGCATCATGAAAACATAGTCCGCTTGACGGAACTCAATGTCATACAAAGTTGTGCGCTGCACTCCCTGCGTACCAAACGCGCGCGACTCCATCGCCTTTGCCAATTGATCACTTGCGCGCAATGAGCTAATAACCATCGCAACAAATATGGGCATCATCGTGCGCACTCTACGAAACCCCGAGCCTTGTGATATGTTCAGCCCGCGCGCCTGTTGTGCTTCGGCAATGAGTGCATACATTCCCTGGAACGTTGGAATGTAGCGGAGCGCCAGGGCAAGCACCAATCCCCACTCAAACGGCATTTTCAATTTCACCAGGCTGCGCACCAACGAAGAATGGCTTGTCGTATAGAGCCAGACGAATACAACAAACGCCATCGTAATAATGCGTAGCGCCAATACCAACCCCTGCGCGACGCTCAGTATCGAGATTTTGACAAACCAGAATTGGGAAATAGTTTCTCCTGTCGGATAGAAAATCACCCACAGGCTAAACATGAGCAGGCTCACCGGCAGGAGTGTTTTCCATACGAAGACAAATTTTTCACGGGGAATCTTTGCGGACAAATGGAGAAGATGAACGAACACAGCTGCGCTGAGCATAATAAATACGTTTTTGAAGACGAGCAGCAAAAGCAATGAACCGGCGACAAATAGCAATTTGACCCTGGGATCCATGCGGTGGACCCAGCTCTGACGCTGCGAGTATAGATCAATGACGAACGGCATTTGGCAGCTCACCGCTCGACCCAGCGGTCTCTATATCGGCATAGCCTTCACAAAATTCAGGCACCGTAAGAATGTCGTCGCGCATGCCATACATCGTCAGCCGTCGTCCCAATTCCGAGATCTGTGGCAATGAAATCTGAGTCTCGCGCAGCAGGTCAGCTTGCTTGAATATCTCCCGCGTTTCGCCATAGGCAAGCAGCTCCCCAGCACGCATGACCATAGAGCGGGGTGCATATTGCGCCACAACGCGCATATCGTGCGTAATGAGGATGATGGTGTTGCCCTGCTCATTCAGTTCGCCCAGCAGCCGCATGAGATCAGTTATGTTCTTCAAGTCCAGACCGGCGGTCGGCTCGTCCAATATCAGGATCGGCGTCTGCATCGTATAAACGGCTGCAATGCTCACCTTGCGCCGCAACCCAAACCCGAGCACAGCCGGTGGGCGCTCCGCGAACGGCGCTAGTTCAAATCGCTCAAGCGCCTCCTCAACTCTGCTTCCTATCGTGGCCTCCTCTAAACCCAGATTGCGCGGCCCGAAGGCCAACTCTTCTCGTACCGTTGGGCTAAAAATTTGGTGATCGGGGTTTTGGAAAACGTAACCCACATGCTTCGCCAGCTCGCCAATCGATTTCTCCTGAGTGTCCTCGCCGTTCAGTAAAATTTCCCCTTGCGTTGCCCGCAACAATCCATTGAAATGTTTGACCAGTGTGGTCTTGCCAGAGCCGTTTTGCCCGATGACAGCCACAAAATCCCCTCCCTCAAGGCTGACAGAGATACCACCCAACACGAGCGGGCCATCGGGATAGGAGAACTGCAGATTTTTTGTTTCAAGACAAACTGATTTTGTCATGCGGAGGGGCGGCGCGCCGTTGAGAAGGCCTCTGTGAGCGCGAGGTGAGCATCATCAAATTGGGTAAAAGCAAAGTTGGTATCGTGCTGCTGATTCAGGCGGCGCGCCATTTCACTCACTTGTGGTACTGCGAGCCCCAGCGCTTGCATCTCCTCCACGCGTGCGAATACGTTCTCCGGCGTGTCGGCCATCTCGACTTTGCCCGCGTTGATCACAATCACCCGATCGGAGAACTCGGCGATGCGTTCGCTCTCGTGCTCAACCATGACAATCGTCATCCCATGCCGCTGGCGCAACTCACGGACAATGGAGAAGACCTCCGTCTTGCCCAACGGATCGAGGCTGGCCGTAGGTTCGTCCAAGACCAAAATCTTCGGCGACATTGCAAGAATGGAAGCAATGGCTACGCGTTGCTTCTGACCACCAGAGAGTTTGAAGGGTGAGCGTTCTCGGAATTCGCTCATGCCGACCAATGAGAGCGCCCAGTCGATGCGACCTTGCATCTCCCCGCGGGGCACGCCCAGGCTCTCCAAGCCGAAGGCCACTTCTGATTCCACAGATGTGTTGAAGAGCTGTGTCTCCGGCTCCTGGAAAACGATGCCCACCTGTTGCGCCAGGTCTGCAACAGGATGTTCCTTCGTGTTCAGCCCATCAATATAAACATTGCCTCGAATGATGCCGCCGGTAGAGTGGGGGACGACGCCATTCAAAGCCAGACAAAGTGTTGTTTTGCCGACGCCCGTCGCGCCCATGATGGAGACAAATTCTCCTGCAGCGATCTCCATATTGATGTCTTGCAGTATCCACTCGGGATCGCCGTCCACATCAAGAGGCGGATATGAGTAACCGAAATTTTCGATTGTGACGAGCTTAGCCAAGTGAATGCACCTAGAGTGGGGAAATAGAGGAGACAGCGCGCGGCCATCTCCTCCAAATCTAACTGATTACATTGATGAATATAAAAGCGTGCGTGGTGATTATCAATCCTCAGACCGGAACGTTACGCCACCAGCCAATTGTTCGATCTGCGGATAGGCGCGCTTGACCAATCGGAAAAGTAGAATCCCGAGGATGCCAAGGCCAACCTGGATCAGGTTGATCGGCAATTCGGCGGAAGCACCGGCAGCCCCAAAACCGTAAACAGTTGCTTCTCCGATCCAATAAACGGCCACAAGCGCCAAACCACCTACGATCCAGCCGGTGAGCATGCCGCTCCAACCCTTCTTCCAGCCAAGCCAGCCGGCCAGCAATCCGAGCGAACCATGCGCAATTAGAGTCAGCGGAGCAAAGCTGCCGTAACCCAGTACCAGATCGGCGATTGCCGCGCCGATACCTGCGGCAACAACACCAACCAACGGGCCAAAAGCCATAGCCACAAAAACCTCGGCAACTGCGCCCGGGTGCGTAAAGCCACCAGTTGCCGGAATTGGAACCGGCACACTAGCGACGAGTACTGTTACGATAGCAATACAAACCGCTGTAACGGCAATAGTTTGAGCCTTCATGATTATCGAGTCTCCTTTTCTCTGTTCATGAGTTCATATGACACACTAGCTATCGAAGGTTTCCAGCTTTACTGAGAAGCCCTCGAAATGTCGGATATTTTGATGATTAGTGCATTAAAGTGCATAAGTCCGATCAATTTAGATGTTCATCAAGGTAACGCTGCACATCGCTCCAGTAATCGCCGATTTCAAAGAACATCCAGTGCCCATCGTTTTTATAAGGCGGATACAGAATCAAGTCGGTCTCATTCCCAGCAGCTTCTAAGGCTTGCATATAAGTCCGGCTTGTTTCAATGTGATCGGCCTGCACAGTATCATTTTCCGCAACCAGGAACAACACCGGCGCAGAAACATTGGCCGCCGCCGAGAGAGAATTTTCGAGCGGGCCTTTAGGCGGTGCGGGCGCCATAATTATAATCGCGCTAAATTCGGAGCGAACGGTTGCCGCAACAAATGTCAACATCCCACCGCGAGAAAAGCCCATTATGCCAACTCGATCCTTATCAACGTATTCGAGATCGAGCAGGAAATCCACACCCGCCAACACATCGTCCAAATGTCCATCGAGTGGCACGGTCTGTCGGCGTAGCGGAGAGAGTCCAACGTAGCCATCCCGGGCAAGCGCCACGCACGTTTCTTCCGGCGCGCCGCCCATCTGATCGCCGAGACCACCGTGATTGTAGACAACTGCCGGGAACGGGGCGAGCCCCTCTGGATTACAGAGATAGGCGAATAACGACGGTTCACCACTGTGATATTGGACTTCCGAAATTCCGGGGGTGACTTGGATGGGAATGGCAGTGACAGTCGCCGGCGGCGATTGTGTCGTTGTGCTTGTTGACGGTGCCGTGACCGTCGGAGTGTCTGGTGGTAGTCTCGTGGCCATCGGGATATCCGATGGTTTCGGCGTGGGCGGCAGTGGCGTCGATGTCACTAAAGGCATAGCGGTAGCAAGCGGTTGCTCGCCAGGCGATCTGGCAAGCAAGTTACAACTTAGAATTATAAGTGGGAGTGTGGCGAGAATTATTAATCTTTGCATGAGCATGTAAGACGCTGCTTAGCTATTTTATGCCATCTTCTCAACAAAGATTCGTAAAATTACGAAAACCAGATATAGTCGCATCAAACTATACGCAATTAGTGAGATTTGATCAAAATATCGAAAATAATCGATTAACCCCCTACTATTACCATATCAAAGTAACAGAGTTGCTCGCTAGACAATCTAGGTTTCGCCATTTTGTCACATTTGCAAGAAACCGGCCAAAGTCGTTATTGGAATTTGCCGAGGTATTGGGAGTGCCGGCGGATTTCGAACCCCCTGTCCAATTCCGCTCGCCTGAATATGTGACAACGGTCCGCGGCGAAAGAGAGTTGAGGCTGCCGTCGGGCAACTGATAACGATTGCATTACCCCTTTTGAGAATTCATGCAAAACGAAATCACCACATTACGAATCAATAGTGACCGACTTTGGAACCGCCTGATGGAGATGGCACAGATCGGCGCAACGGAGAAAGGCGGGGTTTGTCGTGTAGCTCTGACCGACGAAGACAAGGCCGGCCGCGATTTGTTTATAACCTGGTGCCGGGCAGCAGGCCTTACCGTCAGCGTAGATCAGATGGGCAACATCTTCGCAAGACGCAAGGGAACACAGAACGATCTGCCACCTGTGTTGGTCGGGAGTCATCTCGACAGCCAACCGACCGGCGGCAAGTTCGACGGTGCATACGGGGTGCTGGCTGCATTCGAGGTCATAGAAACACTCAACGACCACAACCTGGAAAGCGTCCACCCACTGGAGATCGTCTCGTGGACCAATGAGGAAGGCGCGCGCTTTGCACCAGCCATGATCGCATCCGGTGTTTGGGCGGGGGAGTTCGAACTTGACTATGGCCTTTCGCGGGCGGACAAAGCTGGTCTCACAATAGGCGAAGAGCTGCAACGTATTGGTTATGCCGGTGATGTACAGACGCACAGCCGACCGTTCAAAGCTGCCTTTGAAATTCATATCGAACAGGGCCCCATCCTTGAAGTGGAGCAGAAATCTGTGGGGGTCGTTACCGGCGTACAGGGTATCCGCTGGTACGACCTGATCTTTCTCGGCAAAGAAACGCATGCCGGCCCCACACCCATGTCGCAGCGCTATGACCCTGTTCAGGTGCTGCTGCCCGCCCTGCAGCGCATTTACGCGCTTGCCGATGACTATGCCCCACATAGCCGTATCACGATGGGCGACTTTACATCCGACCCCGGCGTTATCAACACTGTGCCGGGCCGACTCACAATCAAGCTCGATCTGCGCCACCCGGATGCAACTGTTCTGGCCGCAATGGATTCCGCTGTTCGCACGATCGTGCAGGAAGAAACCACAGACAACGGAGTGGAAGGTCAGGTCAATGAAATCTGGTATTCACCACCGGTGTCCTTCGCGCCGGAATGTATCGCCGCCGTCAAACAGGCTGTCGCCGTGACCGGCGCGCAAGCCATGAATATCGTCAGTGGGGCTGGTCACGATGCAGTCTATTTGTCCAAAGCGGGGCCGACCAGCATGATCTTCGTGCCCTGCGAAAACGGCCTCAGCCACAACGAATTGGAAAATGCCAGCCGGGAAGACTTGGCCGCCGGTGCGAATGTTCTTTTGCATGCCGTTCTCGAAATGGCGAACGACGGCTAATTCCAAGGAGAGAAAAGATGAGCGCAACAGCAGACACACAAGTCCGCCGCAGTGCAGGCAACACCCCCGTCTTGGAAGATTGGGGGGCGAATTCAGAGTATGGCAACTTGCGCGATGTACTCCTCCCCCCGGCCGACAACTTCAAATGGTTGCCCACCAGCTCTATCTCAAAGGCCTCCCTGCGACGCGGCTACAAATACGATTTAGAATTGGCGTGTAAGCAGCATCGTGATATGGTGCAGGCCTATGAAGATGCCGGTGTGCGCGTGCACTTTCTGGAGGCAGACG
Source organism: Anaerolineales bacterium (assembly GCA_965248775.1). Lineage (GTDB taxonomy): Bacteria > Chloroflexota > Anaerolineae > Anaerolineales > JBHHUI01 > JBHHUI01. Next base: position 3,893,567 of record OZ252150.1, on the reverse strand, counting down.
AAAATCTACCCTACCAGGTATTTGCCCGCGATTCCAATTTCATGACTCCCTATGGGGCGGTCGTGACCCAAATGGCACAGTGGTGGCGGCGCGGCGAATACGCGTCAGTGACTCGCTTCTACCAGCAGATGGGCATCCCCATCTATGACATGGTGACAGCCGGTTCCTTTGAAGGCGGCGACTTTGATGTGATCGAACCCGGCTGCGTTCTCATCGGCTACTGTGGCGAGCGCACGCAGGAGCAATCTGCAAAGCAGGTCGGCGGCTGATTCGAAAAGGAAGGTTGGGAAGTACGGCTAATCGACATCGCCGAACACTACGTACACATCGATCTGATGGTATGCATGCTTGCCGAAAAGTTGGCCGCGGTTTGCCTCGACACAACCGATCCAGAAATTGTGAAGTGGCTTGAGCAAAAGAATATCGAGATCGTCCCGGTCAGCTATCAGGACACCATGCTGCTGGGTTGCAATGTAATGGCACTCGGTTCCGACAAAATAATCTCGACGGCTGCCAGTACCAACCTTAACGAGAAACTTCGCGCCAGGGGATTTGAAGTTTACGACCCGGATATGTCCATGTTCACCCTCGGTGGGGGAGGCGTGCACTGTATGGCCATGCATCTGCACCGCGATCCGGTTTGAGCACAAACGGCTCACATCCCTGAATACACTATCCTTACACCGGTGATTTGGGAGAGGTTATTATGCTGCAAAATGTCGAATACTCGTACATAGAGACGAACGGCGTCAAGTTACACGTCGCACAAGCCGGTCCGAAGAATGGCCGCTTGGTTATCCTACTACATGGCTTCCCGGAATATCACTGGAGTTGGCGTTATCAGATCGATATGCTGGCAGAGGCGGGGTTTCGGGTTATGGCTCCTGACCAGCGCGGCTACAACCTCAGCGAGAAACCAGACGAAATCGCTGCATACAGTTTGGACGAACTTGTTGGGGACATCTTAGGATTGATCGATAACGCCGGTGTGGAGCGCGCCTTCGTCGTCGGCCACGATTGGGGGGGTGCTGTAGCCTGGTGGCTGGGAGCCAAGCACCCGGAACGCGTCCAGCGGCTGGCGATCCTGAATGTGTCCCATCCGATCGTTATGGGGCGCACATTGCAGAGCAGCTGGGTACAACGCAGAAAGAGCTGGTATATGTATGCCTTCCAGATTCCCCGACTGCCAGAGTTCGGCGCGCGCTTCAACAACTGGCGCCGCCTCGTCGATGGCATGCAGGGACACAGTGTGCCGGGCACCTTCTCGGACGCGGACATGGATCGCTATCGAGAAGCGTGGGCGCAACCGGGTGCCATGCGCGGCATGATCAATTGGTATCGAGCAATGTGGCAGGCGCGGGCAGAACGGCTGCAGAGCGTGCGCATCAAAGTGCCGACACTGCTCATCTGGGGATTACGAGACCACGTTTTGGGCAGCGAGATGATCGAGCCCAGCCTCGCGCTGTGTGACAACGGCCGAGTCGAAAAGATTGCGGAAGCGACGCATTGGATTCAGCACGAGTTCCCCGAACGAGTCAACAAATTATTGCTGGAGTTCGTAGAAGAATCGGACCTTGAAATCGTGGACTAATTCGAGAACGGATATGAAATTTGCAATGACACCACAAATGGACAGTAGGGTTGTAATTGTCTCCGTGGACGATGAAAGGACCGGGCGCGCTGCGGCACGAAAGATTGCCGAGCAGCGCGCGTAGTCGTCCGTATGGCCGCCAAGACACTCATGGTGCAGGGCACGGCCTCTCATGTGGGCAAGAGCGTTATCGTGGCCGCGCTTTGCCGCTTGTTTGCCCGCGCCGGATATCGCGTTGCACCGTTCAAAGCGCAGAACATGTCCAACAATTCATATGTGACCCACGACGGCCTTGAAATGGGTCGCGCCCAGGTCTTCCAAGCCCAGGCGGCGGGTGTCGAACCGCATGTGGACATGAATCCCGTTTTGCTTAAGCCCGATGCCGACACCCGTGCCCAGGTTGTACTCCTGGGCGAGCCTGTGGCTGCCATGGACGTGCGCGAGTACCACGATTATCAACGCCGCGCCTGGAAATCGGTCAAAGCTGCCTTCAATCGATTACGCGACAATTACGACCTGATCATCATAGAAGGTGCGGGCAGTCCGGCGGAGATCAACTTGCGCTCGCGCGACATCGTAAACATGAAGGTAGCGGTGCTGGCTGATGCACCCGTTTTGTTGGTTGGCGATATCGAGCGCGGCGGCGTATTCGCTGCGCTTGTGGGCACAATGGCGTTGCTGAAACCATCCGAGCGTCGGCGCGTATGTGCCTTTCTCATCAACAAGTTTCGCGGCGACCCCACATTGTTGGATTCCGGCCTTGATTTTCTGGAAAAGAAGACCAAGGTGCCCGTGTTGGGTGTGCTCCCCTATGTATTCGGCCTTCCGGTTGATGAAGAAGACGCAGTCGTGCTCGCGAGTCAACGGGCTGCAAAGGGATCCGCTGCGCTCACCATTGGTGTGGTGCATCTGCCGCACATTTCCAATGCAACCGACTTCGAACCATTGCGGCAGGCCCCAGATGTCTCGCTGCGTTATATCGAGAGTCCGACGGACTTCGACCAATTCGATGTGGTCATATTGCCGGGCACCAAGAGTACCGTTGCCGATTTTGAATGGATGCAAAATCAAGGTATTGCCGAACGTATTCGTCAGCATTCCCGAAAGGGGGGCTGGGTGATCGGCATTTGTGGTGGATTTCAGATGTTAGGACGCGAGATCCGCGATCCTGAAGGTGTCGAGTCAAAGCGAGCTTCCGTTACCGGGTTGGGATTGCTACCGGTTGTGACGGTGTTCGAGCAACGTAAACGACTCGTGCAAACAGAAGCGACCTGCCGCCTGCCCGGCTTAGAGGGCGTGTCGGTACGGGGGGTAGTGGTTACATGTTGACTGATGAGTCTGGAAAAAGTAAGTTGTTGGCCTGCCAAACAGAGGAGCGCCAAAATGATCCAGAGTGTCATCACGCATGAGTGTTCAAAGTGCAGGAGCCTCAACATTGTCAAGAATGGTACAGACTATAAAGGCGGTCAGAAGTTTCATTGTCTCGATTGCGCCGCTTATGGAATGTTGGAACCGCAAAGCCGTTCTTATCCTGAGTTCATCAGAGAATTTGTCCTACGCACCTATCGAGAGCGAGCCAGTATGCGCGGCATTGAGCGCATCTTTGGCATCGCGCGGCAGACATTAGCACGCTGGATTCTGGAGAAGGCCGGCGCTATGCCGAACCTGGCTGACACTTTAGAAACCGTAAAAACGGATGATGTGCTGGAATTGGATGAATTATGGTCATTTGTACGCACAAAAAACGATAAACGTTGGATATGGGTCGCGCTGTGTCGGCGCACGCGCCAAGTGGTGGCCTATTTTATTGGCGACCGCAGTGAAAAAAGTTGTCGCGCGTTATGGAAATCCATCCCAGCATCCTACAAAGCGTGTTGCTCCTTCAGCGACTTCTGGCACGCTTACCAGAAGGTTTTACCAAACGACACTCACCAAAGTGTCGGCAAAGAAAGCGGCCAGACATCTCACGTGGAACGCTGGAACAACACCTTGCGCCAGAGACTGGCTCGCTTCGTGCGCAAAACTCTTTCTTTCTCCAAGTCCGACGTTTACCATGAAGCTGTACTCAAGTTGTATCTCCATTACTACAATACAGCGTGGTCCCCATCAGTTACCATGTAACCACTACCCGAACTCGAAAGTTCTTTTCCATTCATGAACCGGTTGTCCATCAGACAAGTAACCAGGTATCACTTCGAGGCGAAAGGGAATGTTCTCTCCGGTTCCGGGAATAAGAAGACCGAGGCGCCCAAATATCACAAATAGCGGTTTGAGCCAGGCGGGGTGATTCCAAATGCGATGCATCACGCCTTCCAGCACTACGTCGTAGGTGCGTTCTGGAGTCGCAAGGAATTGCTCTTCAAATGCGATGGGCAGTTTGGATTCGTGCCCTCTGAAAACACGGGCAAGGGGAGAATTAATCATGCGCCGGATTCTCTATTCACCCCGTATGAGTGCGCTCCAACCACCTTGTGCACGGCGTACATCTCGTAGAAACAGGAAAAATGCCGGCCACCATACCAAGTCATTCGTCAGGATAATCCAGCCAAAATTGATTGGAAGTGTTCCAGAGATGACTGCCCATAGAAATCCAAGTGGTCCCAGTAACTTTCCAAGCAGCCCAATGAGGATAAAGTGCCGATGCCGGTACGGAAAACGCGACGCCCACCAATATGCAGGCGCATAAACAAGGACAAACATGCCGACTACTTGCCAAAGTGCGAGCTGAATTGGAGGCTGCATTCCTATCAGATTAAACAATAAACGCGGGGCAATGATGTTCAAACTTCCCCAAAGGAAGTTGTATATGGCAGCTGCAAAAAACCAGGGGGCATAGCGCGCGAAAGTTGTATCATTGTTCATAAATATCTTTTACTTGCTAAATCTTTAGCAAGCTCGAAGGACAGTTTGCACAACACCAGACTTCATTGCGAGTCACCCAGCCCCGTCTGATTCCCCAGTCGCGGCGCCAGGACGGGGTGCAGACTGGACGTGGAGCGGGAACAAGGCGATGTGTTGAACTATAACCGCATAAGGAAACGCCGACGAATCCCTCGCGGCGGAAGCGGTCCAAGAACAGATATACCGTTAGAGAGACACTTATATGCGTAAAAGATATTTCTGGAAGCTACTGATGGTTCTGCTCTCGTTCGGCCTTGCTGGCTGTAACGGGGTCGAAGCTGAGGGGGTCGGCCCCAACGAAGCAGTCGTGTCTGTTAGCAATCCCGATAGAGATGGATTGGTCGGCATCGCTTTCCAAAACGGAGTGGAGTGTTTGGGCGAGGAGGCCCTCCCCATTGCTGCGGACTCAGTTTATGTTTCCCCAATCGGAGATGAATCCAACGCAGGCGATACTGAAACGGCGCCATTCGGCACGCTGGCGTACGCCCTGTGCAACCTGCGCCCCGGACAAACCCTCTATGTGCTTCCGGGCACCTACCGCGAATCCGTTGTCATGGGCGCCTTTGGCGATGCCGGCGCATCTATCACCATCCGGGGGATCATGCAGGGAGATCAGCGCCCCGTGCTGGATGGCGAATCCAATCGCACGATGGGTATTGGCCTGGTGGAAAGCACCAATATCATCATCCAAAACCTGGAATTCCGAAATTACACTGATGAGGGGGTCAACATCCTGCTCGGCTCGGATTTTGTTATCCGTAACAATCTGTTTATTGCCAATGGACGCGCCTCTACAGACCCGGACCTGAACGGTGAGGGCTTCGGGATCAACGTGGATGGGGCCAGCGCCGTATTAATCGAAGGCAACCAGGCCATCAACAACGGCCCGAACGAGGAACTCCAGGAAAAGCACATCCTGGGGATGGGCATCAATACCTATGAACTGCGCGATTCCATCATCAGGGATAACGACTCGCACGACAATATTGGCGGCGGCATTCTTGTTGAAGATAGCATCAATGTGCTCGTGGAGAGTAATCGCATTTCAGGCAACGAACTGGACGCCAATGGCGATTACTGGGATGGTGGCATCTGGGTGGATGGTGGGGAAAATATCACCCTGCGCGGCAACATCATTACGGACAACCACGGCCCGGGCCTGAATCTGAGCGATGAAGATGTGCAGTATCCCGACGCTTCTGTTGGTTATGTGGTAGAGGATAACGTCGTTACTGGCAACTTGTTTGGAGTCTATAACTATAACTTCGGCCAGTGCCCCGTCCCCGATGACGCCATTCACTTTTCAGACAATCGGATCGAGGATAATTCAGAACAGGATTTCTGGTGCGTGGAATGGCAGTGCGGTGAGGGGGAGGCGTGCGAATAAAAGAATGTAATGCGACGTTGAAAAGGATCGGAAATATCCTTGGGGAGCGTAGGCTGTCATGAGAACATGAGTTGTTTGGATACAATGCAGAACATCCTTTGCCCACATGGATTTGCAACACGGATTGTCAGCCTTTTCATAGTGGGATCTTCTGCACGAAAAGAATGTCCCTCTTTCTCCTATCCTGTCTCCATTCGGTGTGCCGTTTATCAAAAAAGCTTCTCAGGAATCTCCTTTGCTTAGGCGTGTCTGCTATCAGCACAAAGCCTCCCACCTTAGTGTGCAAGCATACCTGCTCTAAGACAGAAGCCCGGTCAAAGTCATTGTTCAACATGTGCAAGACCCTATCGAGTAAAACGACATCATATTCGCCACTGGGTTCGAACTCGCTAATGTCTGCCACAACCCCCATTATTTTCAGGTTGTCTCTTCCTGCGTCATTCAGCATTTGTGAGATGCCAGTCTGGGAGAGGTCAACACCCAGCACCCGATGTCCTTTTCTTGCTATGAAAAGCGCATCTCTGCCCTGGCCACAACCAAGATCAAGTATGCTGGCATTTCTCCTGGAATAAGTATCAAAGAACTCAACGAATTCTAAGAGCGGAAGCCCGCACACGTTCGGGTCATTCCTGTAAAGCTTTTCATACTTGTTGTTAGTTCGCATGACGATATTTATTAGCCCTTTAGTTCCTTTATCTGGCAAATAATAGAATACGCACAAAAAGAATTCAATTTTCCGAAGGAATAGGGAAAAAGAGAGTAGGAAGGTAAAAGGGTACAGAATACAACTTGTTTCACTCCCGTGAACCAACAAAGGGTGAATTTGAGAATGAGATCGGCCCTATGCTAATTTAATCTGGATCAAAAAGCTTCTCGCCTTCATGCGCGTTATGCAAAACGAATACATTGTGGAGAGAATGAATAGTGGACACAAATTCCTTAATCCTTGATCTGATTACTGCAATCAAGGCTCACCTCGAAACCAACGGAGATGGAAAGAGTGGTGCCAACAAAGTCTTGAACGGGCTCAAACAGGTTCCCTTGACATTGGATAAGATGGTGTATCAGGATGCCCGGTACCCGGCCGTGAGTGAATACCTTGATAGCGCATTCCGAAATATACCGGGTTCACTCGAGTCGATTGCCGAAAAAATCGATGCAGCAAAGCAGCATTTACGCTGGCGAGTAGATCGAGGCCATTATTATGAGGAGGGCGCCGAGGTTGGCGCCGGTTATGCCGAAGGAAATATGCATTGCGAACTTATCGGGCCAGATTCCAGCGTGAGCGTTTTGCATGCCGACGATTTCACCCTGGGTCTCTTTCTCCTCATCCCGCGTGTTTTTTATCGTGACCACAATCGTCTTGCCTCTGAGTTTTACTTCAATCTGACCGGGCCAACCGGTTGGCGTTTTGAAAAAGGCCCTTGGCAGGACTATCCCGCTGACATCATGATCTGGAACGATCCGTATCGTGTCCACGCGACACGCGTTTACGATCAACCATTTCTCTCCGTGTATTCCTGGACACGAGATGTCCGAGAAAAATGCATCGTCATCCCTGCCGACGACTGGAGCGAAATAGAAGAGGGCCTGCAGTCCGCTAATGGCGGGGTGTCACAGGGTTATCCTTAATAGGTGCCTGGTATAAATTAATCTTCAGGCAACCGTCTCGGAAGTCGTCGGAAAGTCGATCGCCGTGCGCGGTGGCAGAATGAACGGCGTCAGGACAGCCAGCACGAAGGGAACAATCGAAGATAGCTGGAAGGCAGCGTTATAGTTGCCGAACAGATCGCGAGCGATACCGAATGGCATCGGTCCTAGCGCTGAGCCGGCGATCATGATTGCCATTCCAACGCCTGAAATGCTACCGAGATGTTCGCGGCCAAAGTATATTGGCCAGAGCACGTTCGAAACCGTCCTGAATAAACCATGGTAGATGCCTATCATAGTGCCGTAGAACAGCGCAGCGGTTCCATTGGCCAGGTTAAGTGCCATCCACAGCGCCAGGCCCTGAAAGAGCAGCGCTATTGCCAGCAAATAACGCACGGGAAATCGATCTACGATAATCCCACTGGTGAAGTTAACGAGCGCCGTCGTCGTGGCGAGCGATATAAAAACGGAGGCCGCCTGATCGACAGTCAGTCCATTATCGAGAAAGACGCTCACATTATGGAAGGTCAGGCCCGTGCCGAGCATGGCAATGGTCGCCCTGCCGAGCGCCGATATCCAGAATACAGGCGTGCGGCGCGCCTGCTTCAACGTCCAATGCTCTTCTTGATAGTGAACAGGCTCTTCGGGAGCCGTTTCATGTTTGGCTGAAAGACCATCCGGTCGCAGCCCGAATTCCTCTGGTTTGTTGCGGATCAGGGCGCCACTGAGCGGCAACAGGATTATCAACAATCCGCCCCCAAGAATCGCCCAGGTAATGCGCCAACCGAAAACTGGGATCAACCAATTGATCAAGCTTGGGAACGTCCCCAACCCAAGCAGCGATGTTAGCAGACCAGCGATGCCCAGCACCTTCCCCCGGTGCTGTGCCCACCAGTTGTTGATGATATTCGCACTGACCAGGCTTAGGCTGCCCTGGCCGAACATGCGAATAGCGACGAATCCCAGGCTGAGCATCAGCGCATTATGAACAAAACCCATGTAGAGAGTCGCGCAGCCAAAGACAATGATAATCAACAGCGTCGTGCGGCGCGCGCCCGCCTGATCGAAATGCCGGCCGACGAGTGGCAACGCCAGGCTGCCGGTGAGTGTGCCAATGGTGTACAACGTGCTGACCACCGAGCGACTCAACCCAAGATCAGCGATGAAATGTTCGATAAATACGGATACAGAATACGTCTGACCAGGACTGCTCATGATCATGCCGAAGGTCCCGATAGCCATGATGACCCAGCCGTAATAAAACGGCGTTCGATGGACAATACTCTTGGGTTGGATTAGGGAGTCCTGTTGAGACAGATGCATATCCTCCGGCTGGCGTTGCGAAAGAGCGGGAATATAGCACCCATAATCCTGCGCTTGCTGCGCCATTGCTTTCGCTTCGGCATCCCTCTTCAATCCGATTCTTTTATGCTTTATTAACGAGTTGTGCGTAAAGTTGGCATCAAAACTGCCGAGATATCTTATATGTGAATGTGAATAGGTGAGAATAATACTGCTCGCAAAATTAGAGCGGAATCTTTTTGTTTGCTTGTTTTTTGGGGCTAGATGAAAGAGCCAATCGCAGCTCTTGCAGCATACTGAGCAGAAGGCCACTTAGTCACCCTCCACACGAGTCTGGGCGAGACTGGGTCGGGATGTGAACTGGGAATATGAAAGAGATAATTTGGTGAAATAATGAACGTTGAATTCCTGAATCCGTTTGTCGAAGCTGCAAAGGAAGTGTTGGACGCTGATGCCGACCTGACCGTTTTACGAGGCGACCTTACACTCGAAGGAGATCTTGTTAAAGTCGGGGCTGTCACCATCGCATTCAATATAGTAGGTAAAGTTAGTGGCATCGTGATATTTTCGCTCGCCGACAAAACCGCCCTGGAGATCGTATCGAATATGCTTGGCGAGCGCATCTCCGAGTTGGACGAACTCGCCCAATCAGGTGTCGCTGAACTTTGCAATGTTATTACAGGGCGCGCCTCCATGAAGTTGGATAAGGCCGACTACGCCGCCAAGATATCGCCACCGGCGCTTATCCTGGGTCAGGACGAGATCATCAGCCCATTCGAAATACCGTGGGTTCTCGTTCCGCTGGTTTCTGAGGCTGGTACAGTGGCGGCGCACTTGGCGCTGCGTGCGGTACCGAACCCAAACACTGCTGACAATATACCGACCCCGGACCCGCCAGATTTCGACCCCAATAGCGGAAGGTTGATCATCCAGTCACAAAATTAATCAGAGACGGATGTCAGTATATGTAGGCTGCCAGTCCTCGGCATAATTGTCGAGGACTTTTCTGTTATTCGTCGGGCTGGGCGGAAGGGCGCGAGCCTGGCCGAACAACATTGTCCGGCGACATCGCAATGCAAAACAGCAATCGCCCGGCGTTGATAAAAACGGGCGATTGAATAAGATAGATTGGAATGTGAGCCGCACAGGACTCGAACCTGTAACCAAGGGCTTATCCAGCCAAACGGCTCATAGAATCAAAAACGGGGCATGATTTCATGCCCCGCCTCGCTTGACTGACTGTTATGTCGTGGTCACTTCCGCCGTCTGCGGATACCAAGTATCCCCTCGACTGGTGAGTAATCCATGAAAGCTTGTACCGGCAACATTTGTGTATAGGTTCGAAGCAGATCGAAACTCTCTAACCGCATCTGCTCTTGAACAACCCGCGACGGTGCCCCGCTCAACAGAGCCAGCGTCGCCGCGGTCCGCCGACTGACATGTGGCGCGGCGTGCGCCACCCCCGCCCGCGCGGTGTATTTCCTGAAAATCAGTTTTACAGCCTGATAGGTAATCGACGTACCAGGTCGCACACCGCCGAGAGAGAGAAAGACAGTGCCCGGATCCGTCCGACTGTGATGTTCTAACACCTGCGGCCGGTCTCCCAGCCAAGCCAATAAGCAGCTCGCTGTATATGGCGAGAAGGCCACTGCCGCCCATTTGCGACCTTTACTGAGCACCGTTGCCCAATTCGACTCATCTGTAATATGCAAGTTCTTCGTCAACACCCCTGCAAGCTCGAACGCGCGCAAACCTGAATCTAAGGCCAACGCTAGCAACGCCAGGTCTCGGCGACCGATAGCCGTACTGGTATCCACTGCCATTAACACCTTTGCTGCTTCCTCAAAATCAAACGTGCGTTGCGGAGTCGGTTTCGGCCGCGGTTCCGTGAAATGCAGTAGCGGATGCTCACTCCCATAGCGCCAGCGGCAAAAAGACCGTGCGGCGTAAATGCACAACCGCCGGCTGTTGGCTCCCCAGTCCTGCTCATCCAAAAAATGCCTTAACAATTCACCATCCAGAGCGGACGCATCCACACCAGTAAGCGCAAGCCAATCGGTCAAGCGCCCGAGCATGTGACCGTACGTCTGCAGCGTGTAATCAGAAAATCGCGCGGCGTTCGCTTTCAGATACCGCGCTAGGTCCTCCTGCACAACACACGCTCCACCCCCTGTGCGGCGAAACCGTCTTGCACTCTATTTGTTTTCTTCGAAATCATCACCTCGGCCACCTCCTGCGGAATGAGAAACGGGCGCACCCCCGACGCGGCATTGAACCGCCGGGAGCAGCCCGCTTCTCAGGGTCGGTGAGTAGAGACGAATCTCGTTACGTCTAGGTGGCCAAACCTTGGGGGATCACTCCCCGGCCCACTTTCATTCTAACCCCTGTAGTCAAATCGACTCAGAGAACGGAGAGCAATGCCCATGAATATTTCTATACACAACATGTACGCCGCTATCGTCGTTGCATTAATCAAGCATCGACTCCCGCTATTCCTGTCGGGCGTGATTGTCGGAATGTTGATCAGTGACAGACCACGATGAACACACTCGTCTTAAATCTAATCGTGTCCCGCATGTTCACACAACCAGATTTCGCCGCTGCCGTACTTGGCCCAAAACGCGAAGTAGCTCTAGAAGAGTTCAAAGAGAAGTTGTGGAGTGCCGACATGGCTTTCCTGTTGAACATCGAAGCAACAGACGTCCTTAAATTCACACAGGCGATTCACGAGAACGTCACGAAAAACGAAGTCATCGTTATTGGGGGATGGGGGCATGACGACAAATAAACAAAAGAAAACATGGATCGGAATCAAACGCGGATTCATCATCGATCCCAAACACCGGCAGGCAATCGGTAAAAGTGTTTGGCTCTACCAATTCATGATCGACCGTGCCAACTGGGAGACAGGCGAGATTGAAGAATGGACAGACACCGGTGCAGCGGAAATCATGGACATGGAATTACCGACGCTCCGCCGCCAACGACGCAAACTAGACGAGCTCGATTACATCACTTGTGAACAAAAACAACACGGTCAACGAATCATTATTCACAAGTGGATAAACCCCCGGAACTATTCAGGCAAAGTCATCAATTTGATTGAGGGTGTACACGAACGATCATCCTCAGAGGGCGAGGGTGTACACAAACGATCACCCTCCAATGACGAGGATGATCATCAGGATTACAGTCAGGGTGATACATTAATTGACACCCCTTCAATAGACTCACCAGATCACCTGAATCACCTTAAAGATATAGGGGACGCTCCCGCGTCCCAGCCCTCCAACGGAATCGAACTTCTACCTGTTTCCACGAAAACAGGCCCAGTTCCGAAGAAGAATTACCCAACGACGAACAACGGCAAAAAAGAACCCGACGAACGGTCATCGCATCCAGCGATTAAGTGCGTTCATGAGGCCTGGACTCTCAGGGCGTACAACCCCATGAACCTTCAAGGACAACTGTCTTGGTATCACGACGGAATCCCAGAAAGGAAATCAAGCAATGGAAACAATCGGTTCAGTGCTCAACAGAGTCAACGAAACAAAGCAATCAACAACAAACGCGCCGACCCAGACCGAGCCCAACGAGATCGAGAACTTGCCCTCAAGCGAAGTCAAACCGCAACCGACGAAACAGGGTAGTGGCGATCCCGAATGTATCCACTGTCGCGGTGTCGGCTATTTGCGATTCGACGTTCCGTTCGGACATCCCGATTTCGGTGAACTGAAAATATGTGAATGTCGCGGATCTGAAGTAATCGCGGCCGCTCAGTCTCTTAGAAAGGAATCTAGTCAAATGCCTCACGAATTCGAATTGAAACTCGACGACATCGAAAGACGCGGCGAGGGAAGTATCGAACTACTGACGGAGTGTCGTCGACTCGTTGGAGGTGACTTCGGCATGATGACAGTTTACGGACCTACCGGGAACGCGAAATCACTCGCACTCATGGCCACTGTGAACGAGTTCATCGGTCGAGGTCATCGTTCTGCCTATTTCACCCTCAGTGGGTTACTCGATTATTTACGTGTCGGATTTGCGCATGGGCATGACACGCTCGCTGCGCATGCACGCTATCAGCGCATCTCTAATCTTCACATGCTCGCCGTTGACGAATTTGATTTCGAATCGAGTGACGACTTTCCGATGGTCAAAACAAGAGTCACTCCATTCATGGAAGAAGTCGTCTCGAACTTGATTGATGACCGCTACTGCTATGGCCGCGCACCTTCTGATCAACGCAAATACACACTACTGGCGATGAACAACAACCCTGAAATTCTTCCCACTCATCTTTACAGTCGAATCGCGTGGGGACTTGATGCCGTCATTCCCGAAAGATTCCGGATCGTCGAGAACACCGACCCAGACGCGAGGCCGTCCGGATTGTGACAGACATCCAACTCAGAATCATTCGGAGGATCGCAGCCGACACACCTGACGATGACCCGGTCGGTGATCAGTATCGCGCATTTCTAAAAGGGGGAGGCATGACTCGATTCGATTACACGCACGCTGAAATTGTGCGACTTGCGAAGAGTGAGAGCTATTTCACTACCGGACACTTTATCCGTGATTGATTAGCGGTTGCCTCTCGGCTACACTCTCCGTTCTACCACAGAACAAGGGGAGTATCGCCATGAGTGACAACCGCCGTACATATCGTGCCATAAAGAGCGCCTTGCGGCAACTGTACCCAGGAGAACCGCAGGGCAACTTGGCTCGCCATTTGGATACGCTCGCTGCCATGGTCAGCGGAATTGTCCGCAGCCAGAGTAGCCAGCTACCGGCGATCGCCAGGAAAGTGCCAGACGGCAACAAACCCGAGAGCCGGGTCAAACGGTACGCCCGCTGGGTCAAGAATGAGCATATTAATAACGAAGTCTTCTTTCTACCCTTCGCTGAACCCTTATTGCAGGGTCTGGCGCAGGACCGCACGCTCGTGTTGGCAATGGACGGCAGCGAAGTGGGCCGCGGTTGCCTGACCCTGATGGTGAGCGTCATCTACAAGCAACGTGCTTTGCCGGTGGCGTGGGTCACCGTCAAAGGGAGCAAGGGACATTTTTCAGAAGCGACACACGTGCAGTTGTTGACAGAAGTACACGCTTTGGTGCCCCCTGCAAGCGATGTCGTCTTCCTGGGGGATGGTGAATTCGATGGCACGAACCTCCAGGCGGCTCTGAATGACTACGAATGGGCCTACGTCTGTCGCACGGCCAAGCATGTCCAGCTATGTGAAGGGGGCGACTGGTTCGCCTTCGCCGACCTGGATGTGCCCCGTGGTGCATACCGCGGCGTGCTGGATGTCGCCTTCACCCAGCAGGAATATGGGCCCGTCCTTGCCATCGCGTGGTGGCAGCGCGACTGCAAAGAGCCCCTCTATCTGGTCACCAACCTGGAGCTGGTTGCCGAAGCCTGTTCCTGGTATAACAAACGCTTTCGTATTGAAACTTTCTTCTCCGACCAGAAAAGCCGGGGCTTCAATTTGCATAAAAGCCATATCGCCGACCCGGCCCGGCTGGCCCGGTTGATGATCGCAGCTTGCCTTGCTTACATCTGGATCATCTACTTGGGCGTCATCGCCAAACGAGATAATTGGGTGCAAGTCATTCACCGCACCGACCGCTGTGATCTGAGCCTATTTCAACTCGGCTTGCGCCTGCTGGAACAGTTCCTAAATGAGCATCTGCCCATCCCGGTCGCCTTTGACATGCCCCGCGCAGAAAGTGTCCGGTAGTGAACCGCTGGAACGGGATCGACCCAAACGCAATCCCACATGTAACCTTTTCGTCTTTAGCGAAAAGGTGTAGATTCGTATAGAAAGTTACTACACCGCACCGGATTTTCAGCGCTGAGTCGTCCAGCGCTTCCGGAAAGAGCGTCATCTGATTGCGAACTAGGTATAGGGTACATCTGATGCCTGATCTGCCGACAGGGACGGTTACATTCCTGTTCACCGACATCGAGGGGAGCACCAAGCTCTGGGAGCAACAACCCCAGGCGATGAAGGCTGCCCTCGCCCGCCACGACGCCATCTTGCGCAGAAACATCGAAGCACAAGGCGGCCATGTCTTCAAAGCCATTGGGGACGCCTTTTGTGCCGCCTTCGCCTCTGCGCCGGACGCACTCAATGCCGCGCTGGCTGCACAACGTGCCCTGTTGACGGAACCTTGGAATGAGGAGATCGGCGCGCTGCGGGTGCGCATGGGGTTGCATACTGGAAGCGTCGAGGAACGCGAGGGCGATTATTTCGGGCCACCGCTCAACCGTGTCGCTCGGCTGCTATCTGCCGGTCACGGCGGCCAAACGCTGCTCTCGCTGGCGACGACGGAGCTGGTGCGTGACATGGTTCCGCCTGACACGGATTTACTCGACCTTGGCCAACGCCGCCTCATAGATTTGTCTCGCCCAGAACACATCTTCCAGGTCGTCACGCCTGACCTGCCTGCCGAATTCCCGCAGCTGAAGACACTTGACACCCAAACGACCAACCTGCCGGTGCAACCTACGCCGCTTGTCGGTCGCGAGCGCGAACTGGCCGAGGTCAAGCGTTTACTGGCCGACACCCGGCTGCTGACGCTCACTGGCACGGGAGGTATCGGCAAAACGCGCCTGGCCTTGCAGGCTGCCGTGGAGGTACTGGATGAATTCGACGATGGTGTGTTCTTCGTCGCGCTGGCGCCTATCCGTGATCCCGCCCTGGTGGCCAATACAATTGCGAAGGCGCTCGGCGTCGGGGAATTTAGTGGGCAGACCCCGGCCCAGGCCCTGCAGGCTCATTTGCAGGCCAAGCAGTTGCTCCTGCTCCTGGACAACTTTGAGCACGTCATGGAGGGTACGCCGTTAGTAACCATTGGTGCTAGTTGAAAAAGTCATGAGCATCGCTCAAACTATGGGTTGCGACAAAACAACCATAGGGGAGCGAGCTCATGACTACCGAGGATATTATCACCCTTGTCGCGCCCGCCAGGGTCGTGATATCGATTTTCTGCGAAGTGGACGACAACTTGCCGGAGATACGCAAGCATCCACAGGCCAAACTGTACCCCAGTGAATTGGTCACTATCGGCATCTTGTTTGCGCTCAAGGGCGGCTACTTTCGTGCATTCTATCGCTGGCTGCCTAGTCCAGTCGACTAGACTGGGAAACGTGATTATGACGCGCTCTTCGCCGGCTTGCCAGAGCGGACGCGCTTGCAGCGCTTGCTCAAGGCGCACCAATCCTGGTGCGATCTACTACTCGCCGAGCCCAGTTTGTTCACAGTGATTGACACCTACCCGATCGAACTACTCTTTCCCATTCGGGAAGGCCGCAGCCAGCACCAAATCGGCAAGAAAGGCCGGGATAAAGGGCGCTGGAGCATCGGGGTCAAGCTGTGCTGGTTGCTGGACGACCATGGCCATGTCGCACAGTGCCGTGCACACTGCATCGGTATCAATTGGGACTGGAACACGCTAAATACCCATGACAAGCATTTTCATCATGTGGCCGAACCTTTCATCGACCGGTAGTGGTTACATGGTAACTGATGGGGACCACGCTGTATTGTAGTAATGGAGATACAACTTGAGTACAGCTTCATGGTAAACGTCGGACTTGGAGAAAGAAAGAGTTTTGCGCACGAAGCGAGCCAGTCTCTGGCGCAAGGTGTTGTTCCAGCGTTCCACGTGAGATGTCTGGCCGCTTTCTTTGCCGACACTTTGGTGAGTGTCGTTTGGTAAAACCTTCTGGTAAGCGTGCCAGAAGTCGCTGAAGGAGCAACACGCTTTGTAGGATGCTGGGATGGATTTCCATAACGCGCGACAACTTTTTTCACTGCGGTCGCCAATAAAATAGGCCACCACTTGGCGCGTGCGCCGACACAGCGCGACCCATATCCAACGTTTATCGTTTTTTGTGCGTACAAATGACCATAATTCATCCAATTCCAGCACATCATCCGTTTTTACGGTTTCTAAAGTGTCAGCCAGGTTCGGCATAGCGCCGGCCTTCTCCAGAATCCAGCGTGCTAATGTCTGCCGCGCGATGCCAAAGATGCGCTCAATGCCGCGCATACTGGCTCGCTCTCGATAGGTGCGTAGGACAAATTCTCTGATGAACTCAGGATAAGAACGGCTTTGCGGTTCCAACATTCCATAAGCGGCGCAATCGAGACAATGAAACTTCTGACCGCCTTTATAGTCTGTACCATTCTTGACAATGTTGAGGCTCCTGCACTTTGAACACTCATGCGTGATGACACTCTGGATCATTTTGGCGCTCCTCTGTTTGGCAGGCCAACAACTTACTTTTTCCAGACTCATCAGTCAACATGTAACCACTACCCATCGACCAAACCATCGTCTTTGCCGATTTTGGCTTTCGCAGTGCTGACGGTTATCCGGCCAATCTGAAGCTTTGTGCGAAAGGCACTTGGAATGAACGTATGTATGTCGAAACGGCTTTGTCTATGGTCACGGTCGTCTGTGGCCTCAAGCGTCTGCACCATCGGGTCGCCGACTACATAAGCGCTCGACTGGCTTATGTGTCGGTCATGTTCAATGTCTTGCTCGATTTATCACGCCATCTCGATCCGAACCCCAAAGCCGACCCTTACCGGATGAGTATCGCTCAGTTTTCTCTTTGAACTAGCACCATTGGTTAGTAGCCGACTTGCTGGCGGTGGCGCGCGGCCTGAAAGTAGTGGTCACGAGCCGCGAGGGGCTGCGTGTGTCTGGCGAACAAGAATTTCCCGTGCCGCCGCTTGAGTTGCCCGTCCTCAAATATTTTGAACCGCTGCCTGTGATGTCGCAGTACGAAGCGGTGGCGCTCTTCATCCAGCGCGCCCGGGCTGTCAAACCCGACTTCAACATCACCGACGACAACGCCTCCGCTGTGGCCGAAATATGCGTCCGGTTGGACGGGCTGCCACTGTCGATTGAACTGGCGGCGGCACGCGTCAAGCTCTTTGCGCCTCAGGTGCTTCTGGCGCGGCTGGAAAATCGTCTCGAGACATTGACAAGTGGCATGCGTGACCTGCCAGCTCGGCAACAAACGTTGCGCGGAGCCATTGATTGGAGTTACGACTTGCTGTCTGACGCGGAGCAGACGCTCTTTGTCCGGCTGGCGGTCTTCCGGGGCGGGCGTACGATCGAGGCCGTGGAAGCGGTGTGCAGTCCCGATCTTGATATCGACGTACTGAACGGCCTGGAATCGTTGCTCAATAAGAGTCTGCTGCGTCAAAATGACGGACCCAACGCTGAACCGCGCTTCGAAATGATGAAGACGATCCACGAGTACGCCCGCGAACGGCTGTTTGACAGCGACCTGGCCGAGTCCACCAAAAGACGCCATGCGCAGTATTTCGCGAGTATGGCCGAGCGGGCCGCTGCAGAGTATCGGACAGACCGGGAGGTCATCTGGGCAAACAAGCTGCATGCTGACCACGACAACCTGCGCGCCGCGCTCAATTGGTCGTTGGGCACAGACGACCCGGAACTTGCGGCTCGGCTGGTCTGCAGGTTGAGGGACTTCTGGTTCTATGAAGGATTTTACGTCGAGGGCTACGAGTGGGTGCGGCGCACACTGCCCAAACTTGACGAGGTGCCGCCGGCGCTAAAAGCGAAGTTCCTGATCAGCGCCGGATTGCTGGCATGGGCCAATCACGAATTGGAGCGCAACAAGGACTTCCAACGTCAGGCGCTGCGCATCGCCCGAGAACTGGGGGATCGACTGAGTATGGCCTGGGCGTTGATCTTTATAAGTTCGCCGGGGATCAGCCGGCTATCCGAGTCCGGATACGAAGACGCAGTACAAAGTTGCGAAGAAGGGCTGGCGCTCTTCCGTGAACTCGACTACAAGCCCTGCATAGCCACTGGCCTCAACATCCTTGGCATATTGGCACACTTGAATGGCGAATACGAGCGTGCCCAGATTGCCTACGAGGCAGTATTGCCTGTCGTTCGCGAGACGGGTGAAAGGCGCCGCGAAGTTATTGTTCATCAGAGTCTGGGTCAAATCGCACAACGCCAGCGAGACTACGACCGGGCGGAAACGTACTTTCGGGAGACCCTTAAGATCAGCCTGGAACTTGGCCTGAACTATTTCATCATCATTACTTTGGGAGCGATCGCCGGGCCGCTGGCGGCCAAAGGACAGCCTGAACGGGCCGCGCGGCTGCAGGGTGCGACGGAAGCCCTGCTGGATGCGATGGGTGCCAGGTATCAACCCGGCGATCAGCCAGAATACGAACACTACATTGCCATCACGCGCGAGCAACTTGATGAGGCGGCAATTGAGGACGCATGGGCACAGGGGCAGGCGATGTCGATGGAAGAAGCCGTCGCCTATGCTTTAGAGCAGGATATAAAACCATAGTTTTCAAACGAATGTCATGTATTGGGGAAATCCCAGTCAAAGACAGGCGAATTTCTGGAAGCCGCGCTACTCGTACCTGAAGAATGGAGATACGAGTAATTCGCTAATCTGGCTGAGCATGTTAGCGATGCTGGCCGATATCTACGGCTGGTTCACTGAGGCGTTTGACACCTTGGATTTGAAAGAAGCGAAGGCGCTGCTTCAAGAGCTGTCTTGATAGCTGCCAGAGCGAATGCAAATATGACAGTTTCCCCAACCTTATCTCTCCTCGGCACCCATGTCGCGCCCGACAGGGTCGTGAAACGCTACCGGCCGCAATAGAAACTCGGCGCGGGCGGCGCGTCGTTCCCGGTCCAGCAGCGCTCAAGATATCCCCTAATCAGCAAATAATTTAGAGCCAGCCGGTACTCGATGCGAGCGGCCGAGTCACTATTTGCGCGTTTCTGGGCAACATCCGCAATCGCGCAGTTTCAACCCGTGTACATGACCTAGATCAGTCTCCACAAACGCCACGATCTCACCCTCACGAATAATCACGGTGAACTGAAGCGCCTTCGAGCCTTTTTCGCGCGCCAGCGAAGCGCTGCGCGCTTGCAGCTTCTCGGCGTTGGTCATTTCGCGAACTGGCGTAGTACTGTTCAGCGACAGGCTGGAGTCTTCGCCGGGCGACCTATTCAGATACCTACCGGAGAAGCGGGTTGTTTCTCCAGAAACAGATTGACGCGGCTTCACACAACATGTAGTGGCAATCCGATGCGTGGAACAGCGATGCGTCGCGGGGAACGGCAAGATAAGGACAAGTTAATAACACGGCAGACTCGCGCCGTGACCTTGAGAGTGCGGCGTTTTTGCGTTAATAGAGTGTCGAGTGTAGATTCGTATCAGATATTGTCGGATATTGAGAAGCCTGATTCTCATTCCTAATAACACCCTTGTGAGGGGGTTTATACCGCAAATTTTCCTAATAACGCGAATATTTACACGTTATTAGGAACGCTGCGCAGCATAATACCCCCTACATGTGTGATAGGCGGAAATAATTCCGCCTAATAATATTGTTAGCCCACTTCACACAAAGTAAGAATCCAAATAAGGAGAGAAGTATGACATCAGTAGTAGATAGCCAAATTGAAGCTGCAGAAAAAGAATGGCTCGACCTATGGAAGCGTGGCCCATCACGCGTACGATGGACTAAAGCACCACTGCAAGTTGAGGACACTGCTCCCGATTTTGAATTACAAGATTCAGCGGGCAAGACCGTTCATCTCCGCGATTATTGGAGCAATGGGCCAGCCTTGCTCTTGTTCTGGCGACACTATGGTTGCAGTTGTGGCATTGACCGTGCCAAGCGTCTACAAGATGAATACGCGGACTACATCAAGTTGGGCGCTAATGTTGTCGTCATTGGTCAGGGTGAGCCGGAACAGTCAGCGACCTATGCGCAGAAACACAATCTGCCTTGTCCCGTCCTGTGCGACCCAACCTACCGCGTCTATGAAGCATATGATTTATTGGAAGGCAAACCGTCGCAGATTGTTTTCGACGCGCCGGATGAGTTCTTGCAATGTGACTATGAAGCCGGAGTGAAGTTGCAACAATCGCGGCGTGGTACCGAAATGGCGACGGTAGATAACCCCTGGCAATTGCAGGCAGAATTTGTAGTTGACCGCTCAGGAGTTGTTCGGTTGGCTTATCGGTATCAATATTGCGAAGATTGGCCTAATCCATTAGTGTTGATTGGGGCCATCAAAGAAGCCGTTTGGGATAGCAAGTAAGGCTTACTCCACCATAAGTGCAGGCTAACAAATCGTTGCAAGTGACCGCGCCTTCGGCTCGGAAATAATCAGCAGACGTTTCTTTGTTGACGTTGTTGGTTAGCGATGTTTCGTGGGCTCTCCCGGCGCGTCACCTGAACTCAGGCGTTCTACAGCTAAATCGAGCTACCCGCCAAAACAGGAAACTCGCTAGGGACCCCCAATGACAAAACCGAAAACACAAGAGAACGATGCCAGCGTTGACAAGTTTCTTGCCGGCATTAAGGATGACCAGAAACGTATCGATTGCCTAACTGTGCTCGAGCTGATGAAGGAACTGACGGGGGAGCCGGCCGTCATGTGGGGAAAGGCAAAGGTCGGCTTTGGTAGTTTTCACTACCGTGGCAAAACGTCCGAGGGAGACTGGTTCCATGTCGGTTTCGCTCCCCGCAAACAGGACCTGGTTCTCTACCTGCACGTTGAATTGGAAAAGCAAGCCGCCCTGCTGGAAAAACTGGGAAAGCACAAGATCGGCAAGTCATGTCTCTACATCAAGAAGTTCGAAGACGTGCACGTACCGACGCTCAAGAAGCTGATCACGAAGGCCTACAAATCCCCAGCTATTGCCGGCGCTACCATCGACTAGCTGTGGAAAGTGCCGTTCGAAGCATTCCGATAGGGGCGGCAACGGCCACACTAACCGGAACATCAACCCCGTGCACTGAACGTGTATGGAACACAGGCTGTAGAACAAGATCGTTGCAGCCGACGTGCTACCCGTATGATTGTTCAAGCGCAAATTAAGGTTGAAAACTGCTCGATGTTTCAAGCCGTGACGGCAACGCCCGCACGCGGCTGAACTCAGCGTTGGGTGGCAAGGAGAAAAAACAATGATGGAATTGAAGATAAAGAATGTGGGTAAACAATATGGCGGTAAATTTTGGGGATTACGTGAATTTAGTCTGGAGTTGGGATCCGGTGTGTTAGGCCTGGTTGGGCCCAATGGCGCCGGGAAATCTACCTTGATGCGCATCCTGGCTACCGTGACTCGTCCCAGCGAAGGACAGGTTACCTGGAACGGTAAGGACATCGTCAAATCACCCAATACCTTGCGGACGATTTTAGGTTACCTGCCACAAGATTTTGGCATCTATCCCAATCTCAACGCCGTCGAATTCTTGGATTATCTGGCCGCTATCAAGGGCTTGAATGCCGCAGAAAGCAAGCGACGCATTGCAGAATTGCTGGAACTGGTGAATCTGACGGAGGTCCGCAAACGGCCGTTAGGCAGTTACTCCGGGGGGATGCGTCAACGTGTTGGTATTGCCCAGGCGTTACTCAATGATCCCCAATTGTTGATTGTGGACGAACCTACCGTTGGTCTGGACCCTGAAGAGCGAGTGCGCTTTCGCAATCTACTTTCAGATTTGTCCAGAGAGCGCATCGTGATTCTCTCAACCCACATTGTCTCCGACATCGAAGCGACGGCGACCGAAATTGCCGTTATCAACCAAGGGCATTTGCTCGCTTACACCAAGCCTGAAGGTTTGTTACGGGCTGTGGAAGGGAAGGTCTGGAACTGGGCCGTACCCAGTTCGGAATTTGCGACGGTGCGCCAGCTACACCTGATCAGCAGTACCATCCGACATAGTGATAGCGTCCACTTGCGTGTTGTAGCTGATGCGTCGCCTAGCGATACGGCCGAAGGTACGCTGCCATCCCTGGAGGACGCTTACCTGTATTGTCTGGCCCAAAGCCGGAAAGGAGAGGAAGTGTGAGTACCGGGCGCACGCTTTATCATTTGATACAGGCGGATTTCAGGGAACGTTCTCGGAGCTACAGTTTTCTGATTGTTTTGGGGTTGATGCTGGCTATGGCGTATGCGGCCGTGCCTGCCCCTGGCGCAGGTTACCGTACCTTTGTGATGGGTCAATATCGAGCCATTTATAATTCAGCCTGGATAGGCACTGTCATGGCCATGATAACTATTATATTCTTGAACATAGCCGCATTTTACATTGTCAATGGGAGTATCCAGCGTGACCTGCAAACGGGTGTCGGCCAAATTATCGCCACTTCACCCATAAATAAAATGCTCTACCTTTTCGGTAAGTGGCTGAGCAATTGCGCTGTTTTGGCCTTGATGGTTGTTATCCTGGCGATTGGGGCGGGGGTGATGCAGCTTATCAAAGGTGAAGAGAACCAGATATTACTATCGCCGCTGATATCGCCCTTGTTATTCTTCACGGTGCCTAACATGGCTCTGGTGGCGGCCCTAGCTGTCTTATTTGAAACGGTGCCGGGATTGCGGGCTGGTTTTGGCAACATCGTTTACTTCTTTCTGATGGTTTTTGTGTTCACTGAGTCACGTTTGGGACTAACACCAATACCTTTCAAATAAGGGCCAAAGCTTGCCGGAAAGGTTGTCGGGGTTGGGGCCAGTGATAATGCTCCGGCTGTTTCAGGCGGAACTTTGACATCTTGCGTTTGACTACACGCGGGTTTGAACGGGCACGGCGGAGAGGCAGACGAACGTCAGCGATGTCATGCAACAAGCGGTCATAGAGTTGGCCGAGTTGGTCAACGGCCGTCTTTTGAAACTCGGCGAGCGTGTCGCGCACGAGTTCGAGTGCATGCACAAAGCTGAGTTGGTCGGGATCGAGACCGGTGCGTTGGGCAGCCGCATGCATCAGGAAGCGGATGATGAAGTGTGCGATGAGCAGGCCATACAGTTCCTGAATGACCCCGACCGGCTTGAGACTGCGCAGCGGGCGTCCGGCCAGACGTTGATGGGTGTCGACTTCATCGATGACCAATTCGATTTCCCAGCGTTCGTGATAAGCTCGCGCGAGTTCCAGGGCTGGGAAGGCTTCGGGGTTCAGCAAGGTGGTAACCAAGCGGTGCACTTCACCGTAACCGGGGAGTGCCGGGTCACTTATGGTGTATTCGACGATGCGCACCAGGAGGCGCTCGCCCCGCTTGCGGCGCTGGTAGTCGGAGGGTGTCAGGTAGGCGGTGTAGGAGCCATCTGGCAATGGACAGCGGTTTTTAGGCTTGACATGGGCTGGAAATCGGCTCAAAATGTGTCCCCCGCGCTCCAAAACCATGCGCAGCATGTCATAATCATGAAACCCACGGTCCCACATCACCAACATGCCCATCTCGACCGAGCGCAACAGGCGAAAACCACCTATGCGCTCGCTGGTGTGGCAAGGCCAGAAGCCCGCATCGACAATCGTATGCGTGCCGCACTCGACCAGATACACCCCTTGCACCTGCGGAAAAGCGCTCTGGCCGCGCGGGCTGTGGTGCCGTCCAAAAGCCGCCGCATTCTCCGGCGTGTCAGCCACATCTTCAACCGTGCCATCGATGGCCATCAGGCGCAATCCAAAGAGGAACGCGCTGGCTGTCTCCGTCGTAGCTATCGGTCGACATACATGCCGAAACAAACGCACGACCGGTCGAGCACCCAGTTGATAGCGCCGATAGGTAATCGCACTGTCTTTCGGTACCGCGTATTCCGGATTGTTCCAGATGTACCGCAACCCCTGGGCGATCTTACGCATTACCCGCCCCAGAGAAGATTGCGTGTAGATGTTCATTGTGATGATTAAAAACACTGTCACGACCAGATTCAATTTGCGCTCGCGTTGCGTTTTCAAGCCTTCTGCCTCCAACGCTGCTTCGACCACATCTGGCGGAATAACCCGGCTCAGGCTTGTAAATGTCAGTTCCCGGCAAAACTTGCTCTCGATGTCAACCTCGCGTAATCTGTATCCCATCAGGTGGCCCCCTGGCATCTTGCGAATTTGTATATCTCACAAGTATGCCTCGGGTGCCACCTGTTTGCTTATTTGAAAGGTATTGGGACTAACACTCCTTAAAGATAGCGTCCGGGCCGCGGCCAAAGCCAAATTCCCAGCTTACGATCAAACGATGATTAACGTTTTACCTAATTCTACAGCGATAGAACAGGGATTCACCTTGGAGACTTTAGGCACATTTCGTTGGGAAGGAATGGCATGGACGGCCGACGTTCTCCTACCGCGTTTAATACCGCTGGTTATCGCCATAAGCATCGTTTTCCTGGCCACACTCTTCTTCCATCGTTTTGACCCGTCTCACTTTACCTTACAACGATTCGACCTTTGGGCTCGACTCAGAAGACGAGTTCCTCCTCGTCGCAGAAAAAGAAGAGGCGGCGAGGCCGAAAAAGAAGCTTTGCAGGAGCAAGACCTGGCTGGTGGGTTCAAGCTCGACCTAGCGACCACCTT
Source organism: Anaerolineales bacterium (assembly GCA_965248775.1). Taxonomy (GTDB): domain Bacteria; phylum Chloroflexota; class Anaerolineae; order Anaerolineales; family JBHHUI01; genus JBHHUI01. The sequence continues at coordinate 3,868,343 of OZ252150.1, read as the reverse complement.
GTCACCTTTGGCCCAACATGGGCGAAAACCCAGCTTTCGACGAACCATAACGGCCGAATTGCGACTGATGTTGAAAGGACATCGCTGGTGGTGGTATGCAGGCGCGGCCGGATTGATCCTGGCGACGTTGTTGGTGCCTTTGGAAATTATGCACCAGAGATTGCTGCCAATAGCCTGGGTCTGGCCAGTCTTGATCTGGTCATCAATGGGTACCCGTGAAACCCGATATGCCACAGACCAGATCGTCTTTTCGGCCGCGTATCCCTTGCAGCGTCAATTACCTGCTACATGGCTGGCCGGGGTGATCATTGCCATGATCATGGGCAGTGGAGGTTTGATTCAAATGCTATTGGTCAGTGAATGGGTTGGGGTGATTACCTGGACCATCGCTGTACTGTTCATTCCTGCGCTGGCCCTTGGGTTGGGTACATTGAGTGGGGTCAGTAAGCTTTTTGAAGCGATATATATTGCCCTGTGGTATTTTGCGAGTGTGGAACGGATACCGAGTCTCGATTTTATGGGGCGAGTGCCACAAGAGACCCTAGCCTCTGGCGGGTCGTTGATATTCTTAGTTGTCACTTTTGCTTTTTTGGCAGTCGCCTTCATCAGCCGGCGACGCCAGCTTCAAAATTGAGATGTGGTTGAGATTTCACTAATGCAAAGTTGGTACTGCCACCCAACAAAGCGTGCACCCGACTTGTGGGATTCTCACCGCTAAGAGATGATGATTCTACACTTGAGCTTCTTCCGTATAATCAACATCGTCCGCATCCTCCCCCAAGCGGGTAACGCAGGCCGTTAGGCCGCCACGTCGATCTCGAAGCACACCTTGATGTGAAATTACCTGCCCCACTCGACATGACTCAATGAAAGGCGAACTTGGACTCTACGGTTTATGAATCTCGATCAAATCACGACGAACCTGCATAGACTTCAAGATGGACGGACCCTTGCATATTCCGAGTATGGCGACGCCCGCGGTCATCCTGTGTTTTACGCGCATGGTGGCCCTGGATCTCGTTTAGAGGGTGCTTTCTTCAACGACGAGGCAAACCTTCACGGGATCCGCCTGATCGCGACGGATCGCCCCGGGATGGGAAGGTCCGACTTTATGCCAAATCGGACGCTCTTAGATTACCCGCGGGATATCGCGTCACTCGCTGACGCACTTTCAATTCGCCGCTTCGGCGTATTGGGGTGGTCAGGGGGTGGCGCGCATACCACCGTCTGCGGGTATGCCATTCCAGACAGGCTTACGTCCGTTGTGACGCTGTCTGGATATACGAATTTCAACGAGTTGCCAGGCGCGGCTGCAATGCTGACAACATCTGCCGATAGAATGGCGGTGCGCCTGGCCCAATCCCGACCGCGTCTATTTGGTCTTTTCTTCGAGCTCTTACGGTTGAACGTGAAGTATCTTCCAGGTTTGTACTACCGAGCCTTGATCAGTGCGTCGGACGATGCGGATAAAGAAATCTTGGCAGATTCATCCTTCAAGGAGCAATTTTTGGCCGACCAGAAAGAGGCGGTGGTACAAGGAGGCCGTGGCGTTGCGGTCGATGCTCTTGTCCATTACCTCGACTGGGGCTTTCAATTGAGCCAAATCACCGTCAAACTGCACGTCTTTCACGGAACTGAAGACACGAGTGTTCCGTTCGCGTACGGGGAACATATTGCCGCTAATGCGCCGCGCTGTGAACTCCATGCGATGGAAGGAGAGGGCCATCTATTCCCAATCCTACATCAGTCTCTGATCTTTGAAACAGTTTTGTCTGAATTGGACGAATTGTCGGCCTAACAACTCGTTTGGAGCGGACCGGGGATGTCGCGACATACGCAAATGAAGCTGGGTTATGGGGAGACCGAAAAGACTTATGATGTGACGGTCCCCAGCCGCTCAGTTCGCCGCCTAATTGGCTGAGTTGAATGATCTCGGTGAGTTTGATTTGTGACCCGTGGCGTACTCCCGACAGTTCTACAAACCTCTAATCATACAACTTCAACCCATGCACGTGTCCCAGGTCGGTTTCTACAAACGCCACGATCTCACCGTCGCGAATAATCACGGTGAACTGAAGCGCCTTCGTACCCTTTTCGCGCGCCAGCGAAGCGATGCGCGCTTGCAGCTTCTCAAGGACAAGTAAATACCACACCGTAGACTCGGGCCGACTGCATATACAACTCGAGCCTTGACCTTGAGCGTCCGGCGTTTTTGCTTTGATAGTGTGTCGAGGGTAGATTCGTATCAGATATTGCTGGACATTGAGAAGACTGCTTATTTATCCGTATAACACCCGATAATTTTCCCGACACAGTACCTTAGGGATTGGGCGCTCTCGGCGCTACGCGCACGTCGCCTTCGCCTATCGAGCGTAATGAAGCGGAAATCCTCGCTACGCCCCACGGCGGCGCGGAGATGCCGCAGGCATCGCCGCACCTGGGGGGTTCCGCTTATCACGCGCCCCGTTGGGCGCATCATGGATCTCAATGAGAGAATTGAGTAAATTACTCGGGCCTTCATCCCTTGTCGGGATATTCGGCGCCGGTCATTTGGGCCGAGCATTCGCCAATGGACTTCTTGCTGCAAGATTGCCCAAGAGCCAACTTGCGGTTTGTTCCCGAGGCAGTGTCGAGACGATCGCAATCCTTCGCGACGAGGGGCTCGCTGACATATCACTTTCCCCAGGTACATTGTGTTCGAGGTCGAAGATACTTCTATATATGGTCCGGCCTCGGGATTTCGGGGCGATAGAACAGTATGCTCTTCGGGATGATTGTTTATTGATCTCATCTTTAGGTGGCATATCGCTAGAGCAGCTGCCAGTTGCATTGCCTCATGATCAGAGAGTGCGGATCATGCCGAGTGCCCCAGATACAATGCGGAACGGTCGCGGTATTGCGGCCGTTTTTCCATCCGGAAACGAATGTGTGAAAGAGATTCTGGCGGCTCTGAGCCTACAAGAAGTAGCACTTGATAGGGAGGCGGATATTCATGCGTTCACGGGATTGGCGCTTTGCCTCCCCATCGCTCTGACACTTGGGGATGCTGTGGGCCGCGAATTCGATGAAACCGAGTACGTGGAAACAGCGCTCAGGCTCGGCTTGCCAGATCCTCTGGGAAATGTGAAATGGGCGCGCGCAGTTCAGCAACGTGACCTCTCTATTGAACCAATGGTGCTAGTTCAGAGTGAGAACTGAGCGATTGACATCTTATACGGGTTGGCATATGGATCGGGATCAAGTTGACGGGCCAGGTCCAGCAAGATATTGAACATCGCCGCCACATAAGCTAGGCGAGCAGAGATGTATTGTGTCACGCGATGGCGCAAGCGTTTCAAGTCGCACACGATGGTGACCATGGACAACGCCGTCTCGACGTACATACGCTCATTCCAGGTGCCCTTGGGACATAGTTTCATGTTGGCCGGATGGCCGTCTGCAGACCGAAAACCGAAATCAGCGAAGGCAATCGTCTGGTCGACAAAGGCTGCTGCCACGTGATGGAAATGCTTGTCATGCGTGTTGAGCGTGTTCCAGTCCCAGTTGATACCGATGCAGCCCAGTGCTGCACAGTCACGTGCGGACTGCATCGCCCAGCCCCGGCGGCTGGACGGGGTGAAACGCACTGTGTCAGTACCCAGTCACCCAGTGCAGTCCCTTTACTGGACTGTGCGGACAGACTGGACGTGGTGTGCATCACGATGCTGCACAGTGCCGAATGCACTGCGTCGGTACCCAGTCTCGTCGACTGGACGAGGTACCAACCCAGTTCGTTTGGTACTGGGTCGCACGCGACAAGTGCGGCACTGTGCGACGCGGCCATGGTCGTCCAGCAACCAGCACAGCTTCACGCCGACACGCCAGCGCCCTTTGTCGCGGCCTTTCTTGCCGATTTGGTGTTGGCTGCGGCCTTCCCGAATGGGAAAGAGTAGTTCGATCGGGTAGGTGTCAATAACCGTGAACAGACTGGGTTCGGCGAGTAGCAAATCGCACCAGTCCTGATGCGCCTTGAGCAAGCGCTGCAAGCGCGTCCGCTCTGGCAAGCCGGCGAAGAGCGCGTCATAATCACGCTTGAGCCACCGATAGAATGCCCGAAAATGGCCACCCTTGAGCGCAAACAGGATACCAATGGTGACCAGTTCACTGGGGTACAGTTTGGCCTGTGAATGCTTGATTATCTCCGGCAGGCTGTCATCCACTTCGCAGAAAATCGTTATCACGACCCTGGCGGGCGCGACAAGGGTGATAATATCTTCGGTAGTCATGAGCTCGCTCCCCTATGGTTATTCGTCGATAACCCATAGTCTGAGCGATGCTCATGACTTTTTCAACTAGCACCAATGGTTATTGAGGATCGAAATCATTACCTAGACCAGGCTGCTACTCCGGGTGGCGTAACAGAGGCCGTGCTTCGTGGGATTGAACATGGCGAATCCATCACTCGCAGTTTGGAATTGGGTGTCGAGCGAAGTATTGAGTTGGCATCCGGATAATGGATTGGCTGCGCCTAACCACTCGCCAGACTGTGTGAAAACTCATTGTAGTGGGAGCGTCAACCCGAATTCAAGGCGCTTTCGGGTGCTCAGTGGGGCAAAGATCATATTTTCAGGACGATTATATGTATCGGGTGGGAAGGTAAAATAGTTTTCACACAGTCTGTCGCTGGAGCGGACCGGGGATGCTGCGCTGACAGCAAGCGAAAAGCTGATTCTTGGTCGCTTTGTGAGGAGTGGATGATCGATCCCCGGCCGTTCAGGTCGCAGCCGATAAGCCGTCGCTGGCGCTCCGCCTTATCAGCACGGGCTCATCTGGGTGCAACATGGCCGCGGCCAGCGCGGCCTATCAAGCCGTTGCACCCGCACCCTTGGTCCGCAAGAAAATCAATTTTGGAGACAAAATGTTTAGTATGGAATTTCTTTTAACATCGCTTGTTGTTGTTCTTATACCTGGAACAGGCGTCATTTATACGGTTTCGACCGGACTTGCGCAACGCTGGCGAGCCAGTATCGCAGCTGCGATTGGATGCACGCTGGGCATTGTTCCACATTTATTGGCGAGCATATTGGGCCTATCAGCAATCCTCCATATGAGTGCGCTTGCCTTCCAAGTCCTGAAAGTTGCCGGTTCACTTTATCTACTCTATCTCGCATGGTCAATGTGGCAAGATTCGGGTACGCTCAAATTTGACCGGCCAGCCCAAAAAACCGATGCCTTTCAAATCGCACTCAAAGGATTTCTGATTAATATTCTTAATCCAAAACTAACAATATTCTTTTTTGCCTTTTTACCTCTTTTCGTTTTACCAGATGCGGTTTCGCCCACCCAACAAATGTTGGGACTCGGTGGGGTCTTTATGTTGATGACCTTGGTGATCTTTGCTCTGTACGGTATCTTAGCCAGTGGGATCAGTACATATTTTATTAATTCGCCAAAAGCAATCAGATGGTTACAGCGATCATTTGCAGTTATTTTTGCTGGATTGGCAGCCAAATTAGTGTTGAGTGAGCAATAAGCCTAACCAAACCAATAGCGGCCCAACAAGCAAAATGCAGTCGAATTGGCAAGCAGAGTTTTATAGAAATTGACTGGGCCTGTGAAGGTTTCAGAGCGGCGAAGTGATGTCGCCAACCTTGCCAATCGCCTGATTTTGGGGCGATAAGTCTTCGCTGGCGCTCCGCCTTATCGGTGCGGGTTCACCACAACGTGGAGTGCGCACCACGTCCAGTCTGTCCGTGACTGGGTACTGACCCAGTTCGTTTCACGACGCAGTCTGCACGTGACTGTGCAGTACTGGGCGCCACTGTGCGCGACAAGCGCCTGGGTGCAACATGGTCGCGGCTTATCAAGCTGTTGCACCCACAAGCTCGCTACCCTCGCCGGCAGCTGAACCCGCACCGTTAGGCAGATTGATCTCTCATCTGGATGAAGAGGAAGCTATGGAAACTGTGTCATTTGAAGGCTTGTCGAGGATCGGGCAGATCAATATCCCTGTTCATGATCTTGAGACTGCTATTGAGTTCTACCGGACTTCCCTAGCAGTTTGTCGGAGAGCAACCTGAGATAGCGAAATCGGTGATAATCTACGGGCATGGCTAGAAAATTCAAGAAACCCAATTACGAAGTGATGCTCAAACAGACAATCAGTCTGGAAGAAGCCCTGCCATCCAATCATTTGGCACGATTTGTGGTGGATGTTATCGCCCAGTTGGATTTGGGTATGATCTATGCACAATATGCACCGACGGGTGGTCAACCTATTGCGCCAGAGATCCTGTTGGGATTGCTCTTCTATGGTTATGCCAACGGGGTGTTCAGTTCTCGTAAGATTGAGAAAGCCACCTATGAGAGTATCCCATTCCGCTATATTGCCAGTGGGCTGCATCCTGACCACGACACAATTGCCAACTTTCGCAAAACCTTTCTGGCTGCGATCCAAGAGTTATTTGTGCAGATCTTGCTCCTGGCCCAAGTTGCTGAGGTGCTGAAGTTGGGTAATATCAGTCTGGATGGTAGCAAGGTGCATGCTGATGCATCCAAGAGCAAAGCGGTCAGTTACAAGCGTCTGATAAAACTAGAGACCCAACTGCGCCAGGAAGTGAACAAACTCTTCGAACTCGGTGAGCAAGCTGATCAGGGTGATCTCCAGTTGCTGGAAGGGCTCGTCATTGAAGACGAAATTGCCATTCGCAAGAAACGTTTGGCAAATCTGGCAGAAGCCAAAGCCGTCTTAGAAGCCCGTGCGCAGGAACGATATGAAGCCGAGAGGGCTGAATACGAAGCCAAACAGCGTGAGCGGGAAGAAAAGTCTCGCAAAACTGGGCATAAACCCCGAGGTCGCAAACCGAAACCACCGCAGCCGGGACCACGGGACAAAGATCAGTACAACTTCACTGATCCGGACTCTCGCATCATGAAAAACAGCACCAATAATGGCTTCGACCAGCATTACAACGTTCAAGTTGCTGTGGAGCAGGAGAGCCTCTTGATTGTGGCGCCTTCACTTTCGAACCATCCGAATGACAAAAAAGAAGCTGAGCCAACCCTGGATGCCATCTCTCCAAAAGTAGGCAAACCAAAGGCTGCCGCTTTGGATTATGGATATTTCAGCAAAGCGAACATCGCAGCACTTGAGAAGCTTGGCATTGATCCTTACATTGCTACCGGTCGCGAACCTCACCACAAAAGCTGGCGTACCTTCTTTGAACAAATGCCTGCTCCGCCACCGGAAGATGCCAGTCCGAAAGTCAAGATGGCTTACAAACTACAAACCGAAATCGGCAAAGCCAGCTACCGTTTACGCAAATGCACAGTGGAACCCGTCATTGGTATCATCAAGGAAGTCCTGGGCTTCCGCCAGTTTTCTCAGCGCGGCCTGCTGGCAGCAGCCGGGGAATGGTGTCTGGTCTGCCTAGCGTTCAACCTCAAACGCATGCACACCCTCTACCAAGCAAAGGGTGTGCTTTAGCCGGGGCTGCTTTGGCGCGCCTGCTACTCGCTGAGAGAAGGTGGTTTGCCCTCCATGAAATGCACACTGTTTTACGCTTGTTTTGTCGCAATCAACTGCTCATTTTGCCCTGTAGGGCTATTCATGTTGTAAAAGTACTTGTCTCTCCGACAAACTGCTAGGAATGAAATATCTCTTTCAAGTGCCAAATATGGCATTCTTTGATTGTGAGGGAATACGTATTTTATTGGCCGTACCTGAAGATGAGGCCCTTGATCATCCAAGTTCAATAATCTATTTCAATGTGGATGATATTCATATCACAACAGGCGCACTTCGCAATAGAGGTGTCGGATTTAGCGGAAATCCAGAGTTAGTAGCTGAAATGCCTGACCACGATCTTTGGATGTCATCATTCAAGGATCCTGACGAAAATACCCTCTCTTTGATGTCTGAAGTAGCAAGGCCGGATCGAATAGAACAATCAGCCTAATCCCTCGCTGGAGCGGACCGGGGATTCTGCGCCACTGAAGCCAGGCGATAAGCCGCCCCTGGCGATCCGCCTTATCGGTGCGGGTTCATCTGGATGCAACATGGTCGCAGCCAGCGCGCCCTATCAAGCTGTTGCCCAGTCAGGTACAGTGCCGCACCACGTCCAGCCGCGGCTGGGAAATGACGTGCGCACTTCACGTTGTGCACATACCGACCCAGTTCGCTCGGCGCAGTGCCGTGCACACTACATCATATACTGGGCTGCACTGGGAAGTCTCAGTCTCCATCTGAAAGCATTCTCGTAAATTACCCAATCCCAAGCCGAACTACCACGGCGCTGTCGCGCGTGACAGTGTAGGCCGGTTTCGATTCGGTTACATCACGTGTTTAAAAATGAAAAGCCCCCACGAATGAACTGCACCCTGTAAACAAGACACAAAAAGAAAGACCCCCACTGCGGTCATCCAGTCAGACACCTGATTTGATATGGTGTCTGTTTGGTTTTTAGTTGTATGCGTTCATAATTGTAGAACTCGATATATTGGTCAATCAATTCATGCGCCCGCTCAAAGCTTGGCACGCGGATATGGCGGAGCGCTTCCGCTTTCAAATGACCAAAGAAGTTCTCCATGGGCGCATTATCCCAACAATTGCCACGCCGAGACATGGAAGGGGTGATGTGATACGCCCGGGTAAGGGCAGCATACTGCTTGGAAGTGTATTGATATCCCCCCAGTCTAGTACAGTCACCCAGTCACCGCGTACTGCCGCAACGCGGCAAGTGTCACGACCCAGTGCGTTCGTACAGTCACGTGCAGACTGCATCGTGATGACTGGGTGAATGTACTGGGTCACCAAGTGGAGTGCGCACTTCACTCTGTGACGTGCAGACTGCATCGTGATCGACTGGACTAGGTGGTCACTGTGCAGGAGCAGTCCCGCAGTGACCTTTTCTTTACGTCTGGCCTGCTTGAGGGTATCGATGACTAAGCGCACAGAATTGCCCAGTCCCGCACAGTGCCGTGCACACTGCATCGGTATCGGTACTGGACGGGGTGTCTTCCCAGACGATGTGCAACGATGAAACCGTCGAACAGGTCCTTGATGGTGGCCAGATACGCCCAGCCTTGTTGGGTAGCGATGTAGGTGACACCTGTACTGCGTACGGCGCAAGTGTATCAGTAACCCATTTCTGATTGGGTTGGTTTGCTGCGAAATCTCGGGCCAAGAGATTGGCATAGCGCTGGTGAAAATCTAAGCGGGCCCTTTGCTTATAGGGGTGGCGTTGCCTGGCAATGGAGCGGATATTGAGCTTGTTCATCAGCCGTAAAACCGCTTTGTGGTTGATGACCAGCCCTTTGTGTTGTCGCAACCACAAAGCAACCCTGCGATAGCCATAGGTTCTGTGCGATTTTTCCCAGGCTTGCTGCACCGCTTGCAGCCGCGCGCTATCTTTGTCCGGCTGCTGGCTGCGCTTGAGCCAGGCGTAATAGGCAGCTCGCGAAACTGCGAAGAAAGTACACATTGCCTTCACAGTGTATCTTCTTTTGTACTGGTAGATGACCCGCTATTGCGCCGTGCGAGCTCGTCCGTGCGCAATTCGGTATGGAATATTTTTAGGAGCACATTTTCCATGCGCAACCGTTCCAGCTCCTCCTGCGGACTTTCCGCCGGCCGACGAGGAGGCCGACCCTTCGGTTTGGCAAAGGCTGCCCCTCCCTTGCGGCGATATTGGCGCACCCAGACCTTCACACCCAGTCATCACGATGCAGTCTGCACGTCATGACCCAGTACATTCATGACTGGGTGACTGTACGAATGAACTGGGTCGTGAAGATCTCGGCGGGGCAGCCCGAGTGCTTCAACTACCTCTGCGCGGGTCAGGCCTTCTTCCAGAAACATGCGTACCGCTTCCAGCTTGGTCGCTTTCGGGTAGTTTTTCATCCCCTTTTTCCCAGACATAAAAAGCACCTCCTGCTTTTATCTTCTCACAGGGGGTGCTTTTATTTTGTGTCAACTTCTTGGGGGTCAGTTCAGAAATGAGGGTTCTCACTACCCTAGTTTCCGGTGCGAAAGTGGCCCTCCTGTGAGAAGATGCGAATGATCAAACCCGCATTTTCCACAGAAAGGGCCGCTGCAATGTTACGTGACCGCCACGAAATCGACAAGTTCTTCCTGGACATTCTGGCATTGACGAGTGAGATGGACCCGGTGTTGGCGCATATCGACGTATTGCTGGATGACGACGAGCTCTACCAGCGAGTGCGCGGTGACTTTGCGCGACGCTATCCGAAAACACTACAGACGGGCCGCAACTCCACGCCGGTGGAAGTCGTGCTCAGGGTGTTAGTCGTAAAGCATTTGTACGGCAGGAGCTACGCGGAAACAGAGAAACATGTCAGGGACAGTCTGGTACTGCGCCACTTCTGCCGCGTGTACTTCGAGCGCGTGCCGGACGAGAAGACGCTCCTGCGCTGGGCGAACCTGCTCCAACCTGAAACACTTATCTCCCTGAACGCCCACGTGTTGCAGCTGGCCAGCAGGCTAAAGATCACCCGTGGCCGCAAGCTGCGCACAGATGGAACGGTTGTCGAGACCAACATCCGCTACCCCACTGACAACGGCCTGCTGGCTGATGGTGTGCGTGTGCTTGGGCGCACGCTGAGACGGGCGAAAACGGTGCTCGGTGACACGACCGAACTGACGCAAGAGACGTTCCGCAACCGCTCCCGCAGTGCCCGCAAGTATGCTCGCCAGGTGGCCAATCAGGCCCGCAGGCGCTCCGAGACAGCTAAAGCGCAGCTGACGACCACGTACCGCAAGCTGCTGCAGGTCGCCCGCCAGAGTGTGCAGCAGGCGAAAATCGTTCTGGAGCAGCTGCAGACACAGAAAGATCGCGCAGCGCAGCGCTTGACCGCGACCCTCGAGACCTTCACCCCGCGTGTCGAGCAGGTCATCAGTCAATGTGAGCGGCGGGTCTTCGCCGGCGAGAGTGTCCCGGCGAGTGAGAAGCTCGTAAGTCTCTTTGAACCGCATACCGCCATCATCCGCAGGAACAAGGTCCGCAAGCCCACCGAGTTCGGGCGCAAGGTCTGGCTCGATGAAGTCGACGGCGGCTTGCTAAGCAACTGGCGCGTCCTCGCTGGCAATCCGAACGATGTCAATCAGTGGCAACCTGCCCTCGACCAGCACACGCAGCAGTTTGGCTGCGCACCGGAACAGGTCAGCGGCGATCGCGGACTCTACTCGCCCGGCAACGAAGCTTATGCTCGCGCATTAGGTGTCGCGCGCGTCATCTTGCCCAAGCCCGGGCACAAATCCAAACAACGTCGGGCCCATGAAAAGCAACTCTGGTTCCGCCGTGGCCGGCGTTACCACGCCGGCGTCGAAGGTCGGATAAGTGTCTTGAAACGCCGCTATCGACTCGACCGTTGCCGCAATCGTGGCGAAGCAGGCTTCCACCGTTGGGTCGGGCTGGCCATCCTGGCGGCCAATCTCAATACCATCGGTACCAAGCTGGCGGCCAAGGCCACGTAACTATGCAATTGTCAAGGTTCACTCCCAGCAAGAAGTTCGCCCTTGCCGATTTCTGATTAGGTGGTGCGTTTTGCACCGGAAACTACCCTAGAGTAAATTACTATACGGTTCCGACGGGCTTTCAGCACGCGGGAGTAACATTGTAGTGGAGCCACCAGAAGGCTGGGAGGCAATTCTCGCAACCGGAATCGACGGCCTGTTAAGGGAGGATGACACATGGGCGCTTTGGGCTCAATATGTCTAATTCCGGCAGGTCATCCAACAAATGCCGATAACTGTATTGCCGCCATCTAAGAGTAAGGAGTTAAACCAAGCCATTAAATCTTTGGCTTAAACCTCAGGTTCCGCCTACGGTTACCGGTTACCTTAGGTAACGCAGGCAGAAATGCGTCCTTTGTATCCATTGCAGAAGAGATTCCTCTCTAAAAACCGCCCCCTTTGGCATCTTCCTAGTCTGCTCTGACCAGCAAGGTTTAACCCTGACTGAATACTATTCTCGCAGGCGGGGCCACTCGTATCGTGTCCCCCCTTCCCCACATTCGGGTGCCCAGGCACCCATGAGTAGAGATGAAGATTGAGTACCAGTTGGAGGTTCCTAACGCAACAGGATGATGTGTCAGTTCTCTGTCCCTGTGTGTGACCCTCTGCGTGGCGATGAGGGCGTGAGAACGTCCAAGGCTACCACGCCTTAAACAGATGGGCATCTTCCGGGGGATTAGGCGCCAGATGATGAGGTGACGTCTTATAGGAAGCGGCGGATGGAGTTTTTATCCACTACACGCCATGGTATGCGAATTTCGCTACCAGCGTTTTCGCGCTTCCGGATTACAAGAGCTGGTCAAAAGTCCGACTCATCTAGTTGCGCCGTTCAGATTACAGCCGATAATCGGAATGGGACCTTTTTGCTGTCTTCAACAGTTTTGCGGTCACTGCGTGATGCTCCTTCTGCTTGACCGTTCAAGAATTGACAGGGAATTAGCATGAACAACCTTGCGGGCCAGTCGATAAAAGGCTACGAATTAACAGAACTAATTGGCGCAGGTGGCTTTGGCGAAGTCTATCGGGCTCACCAGCTATCGATCAAGCGGGATGTGGCTATCAAAATCATCCTGCCAAAATTCGCCAACCATCCCGACTTCGTCCGCCGCTTTGAGACTGAAGCGCAACTGATTGCGCGGCTGGAACACCTGCACATCGTGCCACTGTACGACTATTGGCGCGAACCAGACCGCGCCTATCTCGTTATGCGCTGGTTGCAAGGTGGCAGTCTTCGCGATTCTCTTGATCGTGGACCCTGGGAAATTGATCTTACTGCGCACATGCTGGATCAAGTCGGTGCTGCTCTGGCCGTTGCCCACCAGCATGGTGTAATTCACCGTGACCTAAAACCAGACAACATTCTATTAGATGAGGAAGGCAATGCCTATCTGACCGACTTTGGCATCGCAAAAGACCTCGAGAGTGGATCTGAAATCACCCGAGCGGATGCCATTACTGGTTCACCGGGCTACATCTCGCCCGAGCAGGTGCAGAGCGGACCGATCAGCCCTCAAACCGACATTTATAGCCTGGGCGTGATGTTGTTCGAACTCCTGGCAGGTGAACATCCGTTTCCGGGTGAGACCTCTGCGAATCTATTCATGAGGCATCTCCAAGACCCGCTGCCCCCGCTTCAAGAAGTGCGCCCAGATTTGTCTCCGCATCTAGACAAAGTCATTCAACGAGCAACAGCTAAAGACCCAACGGCCCGTTATTCCGATGTAGTGGCTCTGGCGACAGAATTTCGCATGGCGCTGGCGTCCGATATGGCAATAAGCACAACAGAAAGGAAGCCGCTGGAGGGCACACCGGCAATACCAGAGCTAGCGCTCCAGAACCCGTTCAAAGGCTTGCGTGCGTTTGAGGCAGCGGACGCCGATGACTTCTTCGGACGCGAGGACCTGATCGCGCAACTTCTGGCCCGCTTAGGCGAAGAGGGTGAAGCTGCTCGTTTCCTTGCGGTTGTCGGGCCGAGTGGGAGCGGTAAGTCATCTGTAGTCAAGGCCGGGCTGCTTCCGGCCTTGCGGCGCGGTGCGTTGCCTGGCTCGGACAAGTGGTTTGTGGTTGAGATGCTCCCCGGCGCGCGCCCATTGGAAGAATTAGAGATCGGTCTACTGCGCATCGCAGTCAACCCTTCCGTGGGGATTGCGGATCAGCTGCAGCGGGACGAGCGTGGCCTGCTGCGGGCCGCACGGCTGGCGCTGCCTTCCGAGGACAATGAACTACTCCTGATCATTGACCAATTTGAAGAGCTCTTCACTTTGGTGGAAGATAAGGGCGAAACCGCACACTTCCTGAACAGCCTATACACTGCCGTGACCGACCCGCGTAGCCCTCTCCATGTAGTCATTACCCTGCGGGCCGACTTCTATGATCGGCCGCTGATGCATACAGATTTCGGGGGCCTGGTGGAGCAGCGCACCCAGGTGGTGCTGCCACTCACGGCTGAGGAGCTGGGCAGGGCCATCCGCGAACCAGCCGAGCAAGCTGGTGCGACGCTGGGGCCAGGTTTGGTGACCGAGATTGTCGCAGACGTGGTCGAGCAGCCTGGAGCGTTGCCGCTGCTTCAATATGCCATGACCGAACTATTCGAGCGCCGGGAAGGCCAAATACTGACTCGGAAAACCTACGAGGAAATCGGTGGGGTGTTAGGGGCCCTGGGCCGCAGAGCCGAGGAAGTCTATATTGGGTTGGACAACCCCGAACAGGCCGCCGCGCGCCAGCTGTTCCTGCGCCTGGTAACGCTGGGCGAAGGCGTAGAAGACACCCGACGCCGTGTGTTACGCACTGAGCTCGAAGCACTGACAATCGAAGATCATCAATCATCAATTACTAGAATCATCGACGCCTTCGGCCAGGCGCGCCTGCTTTCGTTTGATCGTGACCCGCTCACGCGCGGCCCCACGGTGGAAGTGGCGCACGAGGCGTTGCTGCGAGAATGGCGGCGCTTGCGCGAGTGGTTTGACGCCAGCCGAGCTGACGTGCGCTTGCAGCGCCTGCTGGGCAACGGCGCCGCCGGGTGGCTGGAGGCGGACCGCGATCCAAGCTACCTGCTGCTCGGCTCGCGGCTGGACCAATTCGAAGCCTGGGCTGCGGGCACGGAGCTGGCGCTGACGGAAACCGAGCGCGCCTACCTCGATGCCAGCCTGGAAGAACGTAGGGGGAGGCAATCCGAAGAAGAAGCCCGCCGGGCACGGGAAGCCGCGCAGGAACGCCGCTCGCGTAATTTCCTGCGGGCGTTGGTGGGGGTATTCGCCGTTGCTACCGTGATTGCCTTATTCCTGAGCAACTTCGCGTTCAATCAGCGGAGCATCGCGGAGCAGCAGACCCGCCTAGCAGCGGCACGCGAACTCGCTGCCGCGGCACTCACCAATCTGCAGGTGGACCCGGAGCGCAGTATTCTAATGGCGTTAGAGGCGGTAAAGACGACCTACGCTGAGGATCAAACGACCGTGCCAGAAGCAGAAACTGTCCTGCACCAAGCTGTGTCGGCTTCACACCTCCTTTACACCCTGAGAGGGCACGTCAAAGAATCATCCAATTGGGCCTCCTTTGTCGAATTCAGCCCAGACGGATCCCGTTTGGCTACGGGTCACTCAGGTGATGAGGCTGCTATTGTCTGGGATGTTGCCACGGGGCAGGAATTGCTCTACTTGAGCCACTTTAAGGGCGGTTTTCCTGGCATCTTTGGACTCGCTTTCAGTCCAGATGGCAAAAATCTAGCTACAAATCACCAGGGGGAACAAACGACAAAGATTTGGGATTCGGCTACAGGCCAGGAACTATTCACCCTCTCCGGCGGCCATATCGATTGGACAATGCGCATTGCTTATGATCCGGATGGGACACGCATAGCTGTCGGTTCTTTTGACAGTACGGCGACTGTGTGGGATGTTGACACAGGAGAGCAACTCCTTACGCTGGCCGGACATACCGGACCGGTCTGGGACGTAGCCTTCACGCCGGACGGGTCGCGCCTGGTCACCAGCGATGACAGAACGGCCTGGATTTGGGATGCGAACATCGGCGAGAAACTTTTCACCGTAGCCGGCCATACCGCGACAGTGTGGGGTGTCACCATTAACCCAGATGGAAGCCTGCTGGCCACGGCCAGTGCTGATGGCACGGCAAAGATTTGGGATATTGCCACCGGCCAGGAATTGCTCCGTCTAACCGACCATACCGATAGCGTCAACGATGTAGCCTTTAGCACCGACGGTGCGCGCCTAGCCACCGTCAGCGGCGATGGCACCGCGAAAGTGTGGGACCTGACCACTGGCAAGGAACTGCTGACTCTGGCCGGCCATACCGACCAGGTTTTGTCCGTTGCTTTCAGCCCAGATGGAACGCGCCTGGCCACATCCAGTATCGATCAGACGGCGAAAGTGTGGGATTTATCCCCGGACCATGAAACATTAGGGTTTTTCTCCGGGACAGTCTATGACTTCGTCTTCAGCCCGGACGGGAGGCGTCTGGCCACCTCCAGCGCCAGGGGGACAGCGACGGTGTGGGATGCTGGCACTGGTCAGGCCCTGCTTACGGTCTCTGACCAAGGGCACACACAACCTCTCAACGAGGTCGAATTCAGCCTGGATCAATCACGCCTGGCTCCCGGTGTGGACTTCAGCCCCGACGGGACCCGCCTGGCGCTGGCCAGCTCTGACAAGACGGCCAGGATATGGGATGCGACCACCGGCCCGGAACTGCTCACGCTGACCGGCCATACCGATTTCGTCAATGGCATCGTCTTCAGCCCGGATGGCGCCTATCTGGCGACAGCTAGTGAAGACAATACAGCCAAGATACGGGATGCGGCCACCGGCGAGGAGCTGTTTACGTTGTCCGGTCACACGGAGTGGGTCCGGCACATTGTCTTCAGCCCGAATGGGAAACTTCTGGTCACATCCAGCCCGGACGACACGGCGAGAGTCTGGGACACTGCCACTGGGCAGGAGTTACTTGTCCTAACTGGTCACAACGATAAGGTTACCTACGCCGCCTTCAGCCCGGATGACGCCCGGCTGGCCACGGCCAGTGGAGACGGGACGGCGAAAGTGTGGGATGTGGGCACCGGCCAGGAACTGCTCACATTGTCCGGTCATACAAATGTCGTCAATAGCATCACCTACAGCGCCGATGGCATGCAGCTCGCGACGGCTAGCTCGGACGGGACGACCAAGGTGTGGGATGCTACCACGGGTGAAGTATTGCTCACCCTGTCGACCCAACCCGTTGGGGTGAACTGACCCCCAAGAAGTTGACACAAAATAAAAGCACCCCCTGTGAGAAGATAAAAGCAGGAGGTGCTTTTTATGTCTGGGAAAAAGGGGATGAAAAACTACCCGAAAGCGACCAAGCTGGAAGCGGTACGCATGTTTCTGGAAGAAGGCCTGACCCGCGCAGAGGTAGTTGAAGCACTCGGGCTGCCCCGCCGAGATCTTCACGACCCAGTTCATTCGTACAGTCACCCAGTCATGAATGTACTGGGTCATGACGTGCAGACTGCATCGTGATGACTGGGTGTGAAGGTCTGGGTGCGCCAATATCGCCGCAAGGGAGGGGCAGCCTTTGCCAAACCGAAGGGTCGGCCTCCTCGTCGGCCGGCGGAAAGTCCGCAGGAGGAGCTGGAACGGTTGCGCATGGAAAATGTGCTCCTAAAAATATTCCATACCGAATTGCGCACGGACGAGCTCGCACGGCGCAATAGCGGGTCATCTACCAGTACAAAAGAAGATACACTGTGAAGGCAATGTGTACTTTCTTCGCAGTTTCGCGAGCTGCCTATTACGCCTGGCTCAAGCGCAGCCAGCAGCCGGACAAAGATAGCGCGCGGCTGCAAGCGGTGCAGCAAGCCTGGGAAAAATCGCACAGAACCTATGGCTATCGCAGGGTTGCTTTGTGGTTGCGACAACACAAAGGGCTGGTCATCAACCACAAAGCGGTTTTACGGCTGATGAACAAGCTCAATATCCGCTCCATTGCCAGGCAACGCCACCCCTATAAGCAAAGGGCCCGCTTAGATTTTCACCAGCGCTATGCCAATCTCTTGGCCCGAGATTTCGCAGCAAACCAACCCAATCAGAAATGGGTTACTGATACACTTGCGCCGTACGCAGTACAGGTGTCACCTACATCGCTACCCAACAAGGCTGGGCGTATCTGGCCACCATCAAGGACCTGTTCGACGGTTTCATCGTTGCACATCGTCTGGGAAGACACCCCGTCCAGTACCGATACCGATGCAGTGTGCACGGCACTGTGCGGGACTGGGCAATTCTGTGCGCTTAGTCATCGATACCCTCAAGCAGGCCAGACGTAAAGAAAAGGTCACTGCGGGACTGCTCCTGCACAGTGACCACCTAGTCCAGTCGATCACGATGCAGTCTGCACGTCACAGAGTGAAGTGCGCACTCCACTTGGTGACCCAGTACATTCACCCAGTCATCACGATGCAGTCTGCACGTGACTGTACGAACGCACTGGGTCGTGACACTTGCCGCGTTGCGGCAGTACGCGGTGACTGGGTGACTGTACTAGACTGGGGGGATATCAATACACTTCCAAGCAGTATGCTGCCCTTACCCGGGCGTATCACATCACCCCTTCCATGTCTCGGCGTGGCAATTGTTGGGATAATGCGCCCATGGAGAACTTCTTTGGTCATTTGAAAGCGGAAGCGCTCCGCCATATCCGCGTGCCAAGCTTTGAGCGGGCGCATGAATTGATTGACCAATATATCGAGTTCTACAATTATGAACGCATACAACTAAAAACCAAACAGACACCATATCAAATCAGGTGTCTGACTGGATGACCGCAGTGGGGGTCTTTCTTTTTGTGTCTTGTTTACAGGGTGCAGTTCAGGGTTGGGGGTGTGGTTTTCAGTCCAGACGGGACAAGTCTGATCACCGCCAATTGGGACAACACCATACGCTTCTATGTCCTCTCCATTGAGGAGTTGATGGACCTGGCCCAATCACGTCTGACGCGCTGGTTCACAACAGAAGAGTGCCTGCTGTACCTGCACGTGGATACCTGCCCGCCGATGCCGTGACAATGCCGCATTCCCTTCCCTTCGCCTGGTGGATCTGTAAAGTGCAGCGGAGAAGGAAAATAGCGCGTTCTCAAGAAGGCACTTTTCAACAGACCCATCCTCGAACTGGACGTGACCGTTTGCGTATTTGGTGCAAATATCCCATTTGGGTGTCTGAGCGGCGGGATTCGAGCCTATCTCCTGCCTGATCCTCTAGTTTCCCCATAACTTTGCCGAAGCGTGAAAGGCTCGGTCTCTATCTCCCTGAAAGCATCCGCGCCCATCACCCTACACCAACTGAACTATAGGCTAAGTCGATCCGCTTATCTATTGCCCTTAATTAAGGAAAACCCTCATATCTGAACTGACCCCCCAAGAAGTTGACACAAAAGAAAAACACCCCCTGTGAGAAAATCAAAGCAGGAGGTGTTTTTTATGCCTGGGAAAAAGGGGATGAAACACTACCCCAAAGCGACCAAGCTG
This sequence comes from Anaerolineales bacterium, assembly GCA_965248775.1. Lineage (GTDB taxonomy): Bacteria > Chloroflexota > Anaerolineae > Anaerolineales > JBHHUI01 > JBHHUI01. Next base: position 3,849,315 of record OZ252150.1, on the reverse strand, counting down.
GAAGCGGTACGCATGTTTCTGGAAGAAGGCCTGACGCGTGCGGAGGTCGTTGAAGCATTGGGACTACCCCGGAGAGACCTAGTGACCCAGTCACCCAGTCACGAATGAACTGGGTCGTGACGAATGAACTGGGTCGTGACGTACGCACTGGGTCGTGACGTACGCACTGGGTCGTGACGTATGCACTGGGTCGTGACGAATGAACTGGGTCGTGAAGGTCTGGGTGCGGCAGTACCGCCGCAAGGGCGCGGCCGCCTTTGCCAAACCGAAGGGTCGGCTTCCCCGCCGGCCGGCGGAGAGCCCGCAAGAGGAGCTGGAACGGTTGCGCATGGACAAGCTCGCGCAGCGCAATATCGGGTCATCTACCAGTACAGAAGAAGATACAGCGTGAAAGCAATGTGTACTTTCTTCGCAGTTTCGCGAGCTGCCTATTACGCCTGGCTGACGCGTAGTCAGCAACCGGACAAAGATAGAGTGCGGATGCAAGCGGTGCAGGAAGCCTGGGAAAAGTCGCACAGAACCTATGGCTATCGCCGGGTTGCTTTGTGGTTGCGACAACACAAAGGGCTGCGCATCAACCACAAAGCGGTCCTACGGCTGATGAACAAGCTCAATATCCGCTCCATTGCCAGGCAACGCCACCCCTACAAGCAAAGGGCCCGGCTAGATTTTCACCAGCGCTACACTTGTCGCGCACAGTGGCGTGCTCACTGCATCGCTATGCGACAGCATCGTGACGCCAATCTCTCAAAGTGCAGTGCGCACTTCACTGTGTGGCTCGCGATTTCGTGGCCCAGCAACCCAACCAGAAATGGGTGACGGATACACTTGCGCCGTACGCAGTACAGGTGTCACCTACATTGCGACCCAACAAGGCTGGGCCTATTTGGCTACCATCAAGGACCTGTTCGACGGTTTCATCATTGCCCATCGTCTGGGGCGACACCCCGTCCAGTATCACGACCCAGTACGTTCGCGACTGGGCATCCGGGACTGGGCAATTCTGTACGCTTAGTCATCGATACCCTCAAGCAGGCCAGACGCAAAGAAGAGGACACCGCGGGACTGCTTCTCCACAGTGACCACCTAGTCCAGTCGATCACGATGCAGTCTGCACGTGACTGTACTAGACTGGGAGGCTATCAATACACGTCCAAGCAGTATGCTGCTCTCACGCGGGAATATCACAGCACTCCTTCAATGTCTCGTCCGGGCAATTGTTGGGATAACGCGCCGATGGAGAACTTCTTTGGTCACTTAAAAGCGGAAGCTCTCCGCCACATCCGGGTCCCAAGTTTTGAGCGTGCCAATGAATTGATTGACCAGTATATCGAGTTCTACAATTATGAACGCATACAACTAAAAACCAAACAGACACCTTATCAAATCAGATGTCTGTCTGGATGACCGCAGTGGGGGTCTTTCTTTTTGTGTCTTGTTTACAGGGTGCAGTTCAACTCGAAGGGGCAGGGCTAGCTATGTCGAAATGATGGATTGATGCAGCAGGGAAGGATTTTTAGGGATTCGCGAAGCGGTATCCCACACCGCGGGAGGTGAGGATATATTTGGGGCTTTCCGGGTCGGACTCGATTTTTTTGCGCAGATAATGCACGTAAAGCTTCAGACTTTCGTTTGCATCGCCATATTCCGGCCCCCAGGCCTGTTTGACGAGTTCGGAGCGGGTGAGCACGCGACCGGCATTGCGGACAAGAGTTGCCAAAAGGTCGAACTCTTTCGGCGTCAGTTCCACCAGATGTCCGCGTACGTTAACTTCGCGGTTCATAAAGTTAACGCGCAGATTGCCATTGTCGAATACCAGTTCGCCTTCGTCTTTGGAGGCCGGCTTACGGCGCAGGTGCGCTTTGACGCGTGCAACCAGTTCCTGATTGTCAAAGGGTTTAACAATATAATCGTCAGCACCGGATTCTAATCCTCGCACAACGTCTTTAATGCCGGTCTTGGCTGTGAGGAAAATGATCGGGACTTCTGAAAGCTCCCGCAAGCGGCGACAGACTTCCCAGCCGTCCATGTTCGGCATCATCACGTCCAACAGGATGATATCTGGGTGTTTCTGGTACGCAGCTTTGAGTCCTTCCTCCGGCGTGAAGGCCTCAATAACTTCGAACCCTTTGTGCTTCAGAATCGTGCTGGTAAGCCAGACGGTATCTTAATCATCGTCAACGACGAGTACTTTTTCAGCCATTTAGAGCCCCCTCTAAAGTTGAATTTCCCTCATACGAAAGGCAAAGGGAATTCAAACCTTGATTGTATTTCAGTTAGAAAAAAACAGCAACCGAAAGCAAGGACAAGAATGTCAGGTTCCTGACACCTTGATCGAAAAGGCTGTGCCAATTATTACGAAGTAGTACGCAACCGGGAATACGATAAATATGAAGCTGGCGATTGGTTCTGAAGAACGTACGCATGTCTCAGATATTGTGGACGATACCAGTCTGGCGCAAGTGTATGCCTTGGAAGAGAAACACCTGCGGACTTAGCCTGTCAGTTCAAACCTGCACTGTCTCGCGGGCGCGCTTCGATTGCTTCTCTCGTTCTTCGGTGTCCAGGATTTTCTTGCGGATGCGATAACTTTCGGGCGTAATTTCCAGAAACTCGTCATCAGCGAGGTATTCAATCGCCTCATCCAGACTCATCTGGCGGGGCGGCGAGAGTCGATTGTCAATCTCTTTGAACGATTGACGCATACTCGTCAGGTGCTTCGCCTTGCAGACGTTCACCGCTAGGTCGCCCGGGCGCTGATGTTCACCGATCACCATCCCCTGATAGACATCCACGCGGGGGCCGACAAAAAGACGCCCGCGCACTTCCGCGGTCAAAAGTGCGTATGTGGTGGTCGTGCCGAGTCTGCGTGCCACCAGAGAGCCGAACGTGCGTGCGCGAATCGCCCCAACCTTGGGTGCATATTCACGGAAGAGCGTGTAGAGCGTCCCCTGTCCGCGGGTGGCAGTAAGGAAATGAAAGCGGAACCCCAGGAGGCCACGCGTAGGGACAATGTAAGACATGCGGACGCTGCCGTCCGCTGCTTCGTCCATCTCAACCATTTGACCGCGCCGCGCGCCTAACAACTCCACGACGGCGCCAACTGTATCGGCGCTCGTTTCAATGTGAACATCTTCAAAAGGTTCGAGCAGTTCGTCATCCGCCCCACGTTGATAGATCACTTCCGGACGTGCGACTTGAAACTCATAGCCCTCACGGCGCATTGTTTCAACAAGGATGGCAAGATGGAGCTCGCCCCGCCCGGAGACGATGAAAGTCTCGGCGCTATCGGTCGTGTCCACGCGCAGTGCGATGTTCTTACGCAGCTCATTGAACAAGCGCTCGCGAAGATTCCGGGAGGTGCCCCAGCGCGCCTCGCGTCCCGCAAACGGAGATGTATTTACCCCAAAGGTCATGCGTACGGTTGGCGCTTCCACGGAAATGGTCGGGAGTGGGCTGGGGTGTTCCGGGTCGGCAAGTGTCTCGCCAATGGAGACATCTTCCAGCCCGCCAATCGAAACAATATCTCCCGCTTCGGCGGCATCCACCGCGACAAGGTCCAAACCCTGAAACAGATAAATATAGCGCGCGCGTTCCGGTAGAGCTTCACCATCGAGACGTAGCCGCGCAACAGCCTGTCCGACTTTTAGGGAGCCGGCATAGATGCGCCCAATGGCGGTCATGCCGCGATATTGGTCATAATCCAGTGTGGTCACGAGTAGTTGGAGCGGCGCATCCGCATCGACATTTGGAACTGGGACATGTTGCAGAATGGCAGCAAACAGCGGCTGCAAATCCAGCCCCAACTCGGGAGAGAGCCCAGCCTTGCCATCAAGAGCGTTGGTGTATACGACGGAAAAATCGGCCTGATCTTCCGTCGCGCCCAGATCGATAAACAGGTCAAAGGTCTGATTGAGCACGCGCTCCGGGTCGGCATGTTTCCGGTCAACTTTGTTGACCACAACCACCGCTTTGTGTCCCAGCGCGAGGGCTTTCTTTAAGACGAAGCGCGTCTGTGGCATCGGCCCTTCGGCAGCATCCACCAGCAGCAGGACGCCGTCAACCATATTCAAGACTCGTTCGACCTCGCCGCCGAAATCAGCGTGGCCGGGAGTGTCTACAATGTTGATCTTGACCTCGCCCTGGCCCGAGGGGTGTGGGATTGAGATGGCCGTGTTTTTCGAAAGGATCGTAATACCGCGTTCGCGTTCGAGCGCATTTGAATCGAGCACGCGTTCGACAACCTGTTGGTTTGATCGAAAGACGCGCGCCTGTTTGAGCATACTGTCCACCAGCGTCGTCTTGCCGTGATCGACATGTGCAATGATGGCGATATTGCGTAAATCGTTTCGTTCTTTAAGCATTGTTTATTAGATACAAAGACCCCGGCATTCGCGCCGGGGCCAGAAAGATTTAAGCCATGGGGTGCTGAACAAATGGTATCAGAGGATGGCGGCTTCCGCTAGGGTGAAGATTAATCGGTAGGCTATTGTAAACGGGAAAGCGCAGCCTGCGCGGCATGATAGCCACACATGCCGTGCACGCCTCCACCGGGTGGGGTGGATGAGGAACAGATAAAGATTCTCGGATTGGGGGTTGTGTACGGAATGCGCCGGATCGCCGGGCGGGTGAACTGTTGCCAGATGTCCTGCACACCGCCATTGATATCGCCGCCCACATAGTTGGGATTGTATTGCTCCATCTGGACGGCAGTATGAGTCTGGCGCGCCAGGATCAGATCGCGGAAGCCGGGCGCGAAGCGCTCCACTTGTTTTTCAATCGCAACGGTCATGTCCATATCCGAACCGGAGGGCACATGGCAATAGGCCCAGCCGGTGTGCTTTCCCTGTGGCGCACGCGTTTCGTCGAACAGGCTCTGTTGCGCCAAGAGAACGAAAGGGCGTTCTGGGTGCTGGCCTTGCCCGACAGCGCGTTCAGCCGCAGCAATCTCCGTCATTGTCCCGCCCACATGCACTGTTGCCGCGCGGGCCACCTCCGCAGACCGCCAAGGGATCGGGCCATCCAAGGCCCAGTCAATTTTAAATACACCGGTACCATAACGAAAACGTTGCAACGCGCGGCGGTAGCCGGATGAAAGTTCATTCCCGGCAATTTTCAGCAACTGCCGGGGTGTCACATCGAAGAGATAGGTTCGCGCGGATGGCAAAGCCGCAAAATCCTCGACGCAATGACCGGTCACGATCTCGCCGCCGAGCGCAGATAGATGGGCGGCGAGCGCATTCGCGATGCACTGCGAACCGCCGCGCGGTAGCGGCCAGCCGACGGCGTGCGCGCTACCGGCGAGCATGATCCCGAAGGCGGCTGTGAGCGTCTTTTCCAGGGGTTGCATTGAATGGGCGGCCATCCCGGCGAAAACGGCGCGCGCGCGTTCATCGCGAAAGAGTAACTTGGCAAGCCGTTTCGCCGGCCACAAGGCACGCAGGCCGAAGCGCGTTATGGTGAGCGGATGCCGCGGAGGCAACGGTGCGGGGCCCAGGGTATCTACCATCAGGTCGCGCCAATGATTAACAATCGGCTTGAACAAGCGGTGATAATTTTTGCCATCGCGGCCGAGGCTATCGGCGGTTTTATCGAGCGAGCGCTCGACGATGATCGCTTCGTCGCCATCGAGTGGATGGGCTGTTGATGCTGGAGGAAAAACCCACTCCAGACCGTGCTCCTCTAGAGGCAGTGTCTCGAAGAAGGGTGAACTTGCCGCCAGGGGGTGGATCGCCGAACAGATGTCGTGCACGAAGCTTGGCAGTGTGATCTCGGCCGAGCGCGTGCCGCCCCCGATCGTAGCTTTGCCCTCCAGGACGAGTACCGAACAGCCGGCCTGCGCCAGCGTGATCGCAGCAGCGAGGCCGTTCGGTCCAGCCCCGATGACGACTGCGTCGAAGTCGTAACTGGATGTCATTGGGTTGGGCGCGGAGTTTAGCGCCGGAACAAGCGCCGCATAATGAGCACGGGCATATATAGCGCCGTGCGGATGCCTGCGTTCTTCCAGATGTTCTTCGCCTGCGACCACTGGACTTTGGAGTCGACGAGTGTCACCTGTTGCTGCACGTGCCCATCTACGCCGAAGTGTGCTGCCAACTGGCCCAGCGTGTGCTGCCAGAAGGCATCCTCGGCCTTGTGGGCGATACCCAGCCGGAAGGTCAGCTCATAAATCGGATCGTTGGCGCGGATGAGTACTTGAATCTGCACCTCGGTTGCGCCTTCCGATTCCTCTGCACTGAATGTGATCCAGCCGCCGAACATATGCCCCTCGGGCGTCATGAATGTTAAGGATACGTCGTCCGCATAAATGACCATCACGCCTGTCGAGAGGCGCATACCCCCCGGAACGGCCATGTCTATCACGCCCACTTCGCCGGGCGCAATACCCGTAAGTGGTGCATAAAAGCGATTGCCCTTCGGCCAAAACTCGGAGAAGTGTTCCTTCCAGGTTGTGATGACTTCGCTGGGTGTAGCCTGGACATTGCTCAAGCGAACCCGGTAAGTCTTCTGCCACATCTGGCCGAAGCCCTGCAGCGGCCCCGTTAGTTGGCGGCCCTCTACATTTAACGGTAGCGCTTCCGCCGGCAAGCCCTCCACTTTGAGTTTGCCCACCGGTTTTGCCCAGGATGATTCAGGGGCTGTAGGCTCGGGGATTGGAGTTGTTGGAGTATTCATCATTAGTTCCTTTGCTTGAGACTGGTAATTAGAGATTGGAGATTTCCATAGTCACGGAAGGACCAATCTCCGGTCTCTAATCTCTAAACGGCCGCCAGCGCTTCCGCCTCGTCAGTGTAGATGCCGATCGCTTCGTTCAAGCGTGTGAGTTCAAAAATCTGCATGTAATGATCGCTCAGGCCAAAGGCGAGCAGCTTTTGTTTCTGGCGTTGCACGCGAATCAGTAACGTAACAAGCAGACCGATACCGGAACTGTTCATGTAATCCAGGCCTTTGAAGTTCAAGATCACAGCGCGTGGATTGCCGGCGTTGGCCTGCGAATATGCATCCATAAGCTGGTTCTCGGCATTCGCGTTCACCTCGCCTTCAATATCGATGATACAAGCGCCGTCGTTGGGTTTGCGAACGACGAGTTTTACACTATTGGTTGACATTGTGGTTCCTCCAACTCACGTAGTTTCACTGAGCGCGCTGGCCTCGTCGGCGTGGATGCCCATAAAGTCGGACAGGCGCGTAATCTGAAATATCTCGACATAGTGGTCGCTGAGACCGAAGGTGGACACGCTGCGCTGCGCTTTACGGGCCTCCGCCAACACCCCGACGATAAGGGCAATGCCTGTGCTGTTGATGTAGCTCACGTCCGTAAAGTTGAGCAGCACTGTCTTGGCGTCGCGCTCGGCCGCAGCGGCATAGGCGGAACTTAGTGCCTCATCCGCCTCGGCGTTAATCTCGCCCTGCATGTCGACGATGGCAACGCCGTTTTGGTAACGCACACTTGCCTCAATGGCTGAGCTAGTTGGTTGCGTCATGCTTACCTCCTTCCAGGCTCATAATTAGTTCGATAGTGTGGTGGACGCCGTCGTCGTGCACGTGCATTTCGTCCACCATGTTCTTGATTAGAAACAAACCCCAACCGCGCGGAGATTGCTCACCGGTCAGTTTGGCATCCAAGTCCGGCGTTTCGGTGGCGGCGATTTCTTGCCCGCCGCCTTCATCGGTGATGTGCACGCCCACGGTGCTATTCGCCGTGGTCACGCGAATCTGCACCAATCTGTCGGTCGCGTATTTGTTGCCATGCTCCATGGCATTCATAGTCGACTCGGCGACGGCGGTCTTGAGTTTTTCTAGACGGGGAGGGTCCAGACCCAACTCCACCACAGCCGTAGCCACGCGCTCCATGGCCGCCCGTTCGTTGCCGGGCGCGCTCTCGACGGAGAATTCGGCCAGCGTTTGGCTGTCGTCCGGGCTGTCTGCGCCTATATCAGTTGCGCTGCGTTCAAGTACCAAAAACGTCACAACATCCTCTTGCTCCCAATTCGCGCCGGTAAAGGTAGCCAGCTGATCGAGCAGGAACTTGATCAGGTTTGCGCCAGCGCCGTCGGTCGCCAGCAACGACTGCAAGCGTGGAAAGCCGAACATATCTCTGCTAGGGCTGTGGGCCTCCACAAGCCCATCGCTGTAAAACAGCGCCCTATCTCCCGGTTCCAGCTGGGCTTCTTTTTCCTCGTATTGCATGCCGGTGGCGCGCAGCTCTTCGACGCCGCTGGCCCGCCGTAGATAAGGAAGGTCGTGGCCGGCGTTGGCATAAACCATGCGACCGGTGGTGGGGTCCAGGAGCGCATACAAACATGTGACGAACATTTTGGCTGGGATGTCGGGATGCAGCACGTCGTTGACGCGCTCTAACACCTGCCCGGGCGTTTCGAGGTTCTCGGCAGCAGCTCGCAACATGGTGCGCGTCGTCGCCATAACCATCGCTGCCGGCACACCCTTGTCCGTGACATCGCCGATAATGAGGCCGACACGGCCATCGGGGAAGTACAAAAAGTCGTAGAAGTCGCCACCGACCGCGCGGGCGGGTTGGTAGTGGGCTGTGATTGCCCAACCCTCTAAGTCGGGAACTTCTTTGGGCAGCAGCGTCTGCTGGATGAGCCGGGCGACGCGCAATTCCTGATCGATGCGTTCGCGCTCGGCAGCCTCAGCCTGCTGCTGGCGCGCCAGCTGCGCAACCCGCAAGGCGGGGGCGGCCTGTGTTGCCAGGTTCGCCAGCAGCCGGCGGTCGTCGGTGGAATATTCCTGCTCGCTCAGGCGCGGCCCCATATTGATGACGCCGACCAGTTCACCCTGGCTCACCAGCGGAATGGTCAGCTTGACGCCGGCTGCTTTCATCGCGTGCACGGCGGGCGAGTCGATGGCGAGCTTGTCCATCTCGACGACGCCCGGTGCCCCCAGAAAGAAGGGGATCAGCGCGTCGTTTGGGGCGATGTCGATCGGATCTGTGATCGTCGTCAGCGAAGGAGCCGAGTTTTCTGCAGCCGGAGCTACCTCGGCGACCTGGGTTCGCCCTACTAATGAATTCCATAGAGATTGCAATTGAACAGTCATTTGTCCTCCAGTTTATCGGTTAGGCGTCTTGAGATCGTTACGGCGGGCGTTACGAAAAAACCAGTCGGATTGAGCCACAAACTGGCTGACTCCGGTTGCATGGTCGTCTCGACTACCCCAAGGAGTTCGCCGGCCAGCTGCTCCATGTCCACCTCGTCGCGCGCGGTATTCGCAAAGGCTGCCAGGGTCTGCTCGGCGTCGTACTTTTGCCGGTAAAAACGACGGTTGATGAAGTTCTGCACACCGCGACGTAATGGCGTGGAGAGTGCGGCGATGGCGAGGGTGGAGAGCACGGTCACCAAGGGGGAGTCTCTCTCCCTGGTCAGTGCGCCGACCCCGGCCTGGAGCAGGACAACGACCCCGAAGTAGATCAATGCCAACAGGCCGGTCAACGCCGAATACGTCAGTGTCCGGCGGATGATGATGTCAATGTCGTACAGGCGATACTTGAAAATGGAGATCGCCACCGCAATCACCATGCTCAATACAGCCAGAAAGTGTATGCTCCCACCGATGTTGAACAATACTCGGATGGGGGGGGCGTGCTCTCCAAAGACGAGAAGAGGAATTCCGACTGCAAATAAGCCCATCGGCAAGATGAGCCATTTGACCTGCTGGCGCTCCTCACCACGTCCGCGGCGCATCCGCAAGATCAGGGACGTGCATGCGGCCAGGAAGCTTGCCACTAGGATGATAAGCGCCAGCCACATCAGCGGATTCAAGATCACCCAACGGGTATCGTCAACGCCCACAGGATTGTTGAGGGACGGGAACAGCATCAGTGGTCCCGGTTCCAGAGCCTTCAAAAAGAGATATACAAAACATGCTCCAGACGCTATCCATGCCACACGACGCCAGTTGCGAGAGAGGAACCGACCGTCGGGAGACAACAGGGAGATCAATGTGAAGAGCAGTATGCCAAACGTCATACCGCTCCCATTGAGCCAAACTTGGGCTATGACTGTGACCGGCAGCAATCCGGGCCGCCCAATCAACGTTTGACCGACATAGCCCGTCGCAAATTGGTCTATTGCCGGTGTGATCAAACCAACGCACAATAACCAGCCTACGGGGTGCTGTGGATGACGCGCGACGATCAGTGCGCCGATAGTAGCCCATAACCCAAGAACTCCAAAGAAGACAAAAAGCATGGGCACCGGGACAGCGAAGTCACCGAAGGAAGTCTGACTAAGAACCTGGAGCGTCAGGCCGATCGTGGCCAGGATAACGTAGAGCGCCACCAGCGACCACGCCAGCCAACGGGCATTACGAATGTTCAGACGTGCGTTCGATTCGGATTTAACAATCATATACAGTTCCTTTCACCGCGAGACGTCGCTGGGCCATGACGACACATGCGCCGGTTGTATGGTCTCCTTCACCACACCCAACAGCGCGGCAGCCAGCCGTTCACTATCCACCTCATCCCGTGCTCTGCTCCCACTCCGCTCCACGCAGCCTCCCAAGCGCGCGCCACTGTGTGGCTAACGGCATCACACCCAGTTCTTGCAGGATCTGGCGCGCTGCCAGCCCCACACTTGCCGTGAAGGTCGGATATGCGATCTCCAAGTCTGCTAAATACTCCACACGCATGTCGGCTGCCATACCAGCCGCGACAAGATGCACGACTTCGAGCGCCTGCTCACCCACGACATGAGCGCCGAGGATACGGTGCGTTTCGCGCGAAACGATCAGCTTACAGAAGCCCTCCGTGCGCCCGTCAATGACAGGCCGGTCCAGTTCCGTGTAGGGGACAACGGCCACCGCCACGTCGTGCTCCGCGCATGCGTGTGCCTCGGTCGCGCCTACGCTGCCATATTCGGGATCGGTGAAGCCGCCATGCGGGACAATGCGATGTTCGTAGCGGCGCAGCGTTCCGGACACGGCGTTCTCGGCAGCGATGCGCGCTTCATAGCTACCACTCTGTACGAGCATCATTCGGCCCGTGATGTCTCCGGCCGCGAAGATGTGATCCGCCGACGTTCGCAGGTGTTCGTCCACCGGAATGTAGCCGCGCTCGGTTTGCACGCCGGCCGCTTCCAGATTGAGCGCCTCTACGTTGCCGGGCCAACCGACAGCCAATATCACCGCCTCGGCGTCGAGACTTTGGGCGATCTCGTCACGGGTGTATGAAAGCCGCAGCGCTGCGACAGCCGACGACTGGCGGTGGGTAGCGTTCGGCAGCCGTTCAATCCGCTCGAGGCCCTCAATCCCCGTGATGATTTCAATCTTGCGCCGCTCGAACGCAGCCTGCATGGTGGCCGAAACCGTCTCGTCCTCGCCCGCAAGAATACGCGACGCGCGATCGAGTAGCGTGACCCGCGCGCCGAAAGTGTCAAGGATCGACGCGAGTTGGCAGCCCGTTGCGGCTGCACCAACGATGACCACTGATTCCGGCAATGTTTGCAGCGACCACACGTCACTGTGTGTGAGGGCGAGATCGGCGCCTGGGAATCCGAGCCGCCGCGCGTGACCGCCGACACACAGGACAAAATATTCGGCTTGCAGGTGTCTTCCATTCTGCGACACAATGGTGTGTGGATCGACAAACCTTGCCGGCCCGAAATCTACAAATAAGCTGACTCCAGATTGCTGCAGGTGGTCTAGGAGCTGTTTTTTTTCGTGCAGGCGATACACAATGCGCTGCGTGCTCGCTAACAGTGCTGCAAAGTCCAGTTGCGGAGCAGGTCCGTTCAATCCATATTCGGCAAATTGTTCGCTGTCGCGCAGCAAACGCGCAGCTTTTGCCAGGGCGCGCGTGGGCACGCAGCCGTCGTTGGTGCAGGTACCGCCCAGTCGCCCGCGCTCCACCAGCGCGACCGAAGCGCCCAGTTCCCGCGCCCGCAGCGCCGCCGTTACACCCGCTGGGCCGCCCCCGATTACGATTAGGTCGTACATGGGCTGCTCCTTATTCACGGCTGACAACCGAACGCTGATTGCCAGAAATCTCGGCTGTGGTCGTAGTAAGCATCAGAGAAACGCTGGCCGGTTGCATTGTCTCCTCCACCACACTCAACAGGGCGCAGGCCAACCGCTCCATATCCACCTCGTCGCGGGCGGTATTCGCAAAGGCCGCCAGGGTCTGCTCGGCGTCGTATTTGCGGCGATAGAAGCGCCGGTCGATGAAGTCTTGCACGCGGCGACGTAATGGCGTGAACAGGGCGGCGATCGCGAGGGTGGAAATTACCGTCACCAACGCCGATTGTTGGTCGCCAAATGCTGCAACCAGCGATTGCAGCGTGACCACGCTTCCGAAATACACCAACGCCAGAATAACCGTCAGCAGCGCATAGGCTAGGGTCCGGCGAATGATAATGTCAATGTCGTAGAGCTGGTGTCGTAGCATAGCAACGCCAATGCCGAGCACGGGGCCGAGACCCGCTACCCACCATATGAAGATGCCTACCTTCCTGGCCTCTAATCCAACAAGAAGACCCAAGCCGAAGACGCTGATGAGCGCCGCCATAATTGCCACACCGAAGAGCATCCATTTCATCTGCAGTCGTTCTCGCTGTTGACTGGCGCGATACCGAACCACGACCGAGATCGAGAGGAGAGCGATTACTAGCACCTCGAATGCGAAGCTAATGTTCAGCAAATCGATATTGGTCGGGGTGGCCGTAGTAACGAATGGATTGGGTATCTGATACGCCGAAGTCATCGGTGACTGGATCATGTATGCAAACAAGGATTGCAGTGCAAATAGCAACAATGGAAAACCGATGAGCCAGCGCCAGCGGCGCGAAAGGAACTCTCCATCCGGGAAGACAGCCGGAATCAAATTCAAAAGCGTTATCCCGAAGACCCAGATCCAATTTGCCACCCAGGCTGCGAACTCCACACCAGGCAGAACAGCCTCGACAGTAAGGTATCCATACACCGCCCACTCCAGCGAAAGCGTGCTCAGGTCAAAGCCCAAACCGGCAGCGATAAGCAATTGTCCGATACGATGGCCGGGACGTCTGCTCAAGATCAGCACCCCAAGTCCGCTCATCGTCATGGGATAGACCAAGTATTGCAGAACAGCAGTCGCCCAATCGACCACCCCGTCACGGACCCCGCCCGCTCCTAAATCAGATGCAGGTACCGGCGTGCCAGCATTAAGAATGAAGAGAACGAAGCTGGCGAGGCCGATGCCGGCGGCGAAAATGAACCACAGCCAGATGAGTCGCCCTGGCGGTTTACGTTGTGCGATCATGTTTGTCATCTCTGTTTGCCAACTGAAATGCTCATTTCTGAAAATCTCTCCGTGGTGTATCCATAGGCTGCAGCCATAAGTTCGCCGTCGTCGGTTGCATGGTCTCTTCCACAACACTCAGCAGTGCTCCGGCCAGCCGTTCCATGTCCACTTCGTCGCGGGCTGTAGCGGCAAAGGCCGCCAAGGTCTGCTCGGCGTCATACTTCGCGCGAAAGAATCGCTGGTCGATAAAATCCTGCACGCGGCGGCGCACTGGGGTAAACAAGGCGGCGATGGCAAGCGTTGAGATGACGGTAACAATGGCCGACTGCTGTCCGCCAAGCGCGTTTACGAGCGACTGCAGCCCGACGACACTGCCGAAGTAAACCAATGCCAGCAACCCCGTCAACGACGCATAGACCAGCGTGCGGCGGATGACGAGGTCTATATCCCACAGTCGATAGCGCATAATAGCGATGGTAAAAGAGAGTGGAAAGGGCAGGAACGAGACGAATATAACCCCAACGCCAAAAAGATTTAGGTACAGACGAGCTGGACCAGGCGAGGGGGGGAATATCTCTATGGTGTATAACCATACGATCATCCCCAGGACGACGATGAATAAGCTAAAGACAATCCACTTGGTCTGTTGGCGTTGTGTCGGGCCGGACACGCGCCGGTAGCGGTAGACCTGAGCGAGAAGTCCGACGACTAAGCAGATAATAAACAGGGTAATCGTCACTATGCTTCCAAGACCGGCACGGATCTGCGAGCTTGGGAAAAGGAGGTCGTACAGCGCCACCACAACTATGACGATTGCTAACAGGCGCGTCCAGCGCGGAACAAAACGGCCGTCTGGAAACAGGTAGAAAAGTAGCACGAAGAAGACAATCTCGAGGGACGTCAAAAAGGCAACCAGCAGACCCAAGTTTGGGTAGAGTTTCACTAGCGCTGCATCAGCTTCCGCAGTGAGGATTGTCCCAACCGCAATCAACGTGAGCGAGACAAGCATCCCCATCCAATCATCTGACCGGCGCCAAAAAATCACACCTGCGAGCAAAGTGAAAACGATTGCGTAAATGATTTCGATTCCAACCTGGTACGCTGCATAGAATTCCGGAGAAAGCCTCACTTCATTAAGTGCGGCAATCTCTCGGGAGGAGAGGGCCAGCACGGGACACTCGTCTCCCGCACAGGCGACACGTAATTCGTCATATCGCGGTGAGATGCCTGCCACAAAAAGCGTCAGTGCGAGAAATGCAAGCGCGATCCAGACTGTTCGGCCAATCCTGAGCCGGAGGCCGGTGAGCTGGGTGTTCAATTCGTGAGACGCCGTGTTACGAGTCACGCTTCAGCTTGCCTCCTAGCCAGAAGGATAGATGCGCCGGTTGCATCGTGTCTTCGACGACTCGTACAAGTTCTCGCGATAGCCGCTCCATGTCCACTTCGTCGCGCGCGGTAGCGGCAAAGGCTGCCAGGGTCTGCTCGGCATCGTATTTGCGGCGATAGAAGCGCCGGTCGATGAAGTTCTGCACGCCGCGACGGAGGGGGGTAAACAGGGCGGCGATCGCCAGGGTGGAGATTACGGTGATGAGGGGGGAATCAGGAGTCCCCAGCAGGCCACGAAAAACAGACTGAACCAGGACCGCGCCGCCAAAGTAGATCAGAGCCAGGATAGCGGTCAGCACGGCATAACTCAACGTGCGGCGGATAATGATATCGATGTCCCATAACCTGAAGCGCAGAATAGCGACCAAAAGAGAGAGGGATAAACAATAATGACATATTTGCTATGCTGAGAAAAAGTTCGGACGATACGCTTGTCTGCGCATTGCCAGGCGGCAAAATCGCTGGAATTGCCGACAGCATGAGTTGCAATCCGATACTTAATCCCAGGCCATAGAGGAACCATTTGGTCTGCTGCTTTTGAGTTGGAGTTGCGTAATTCCGGTAGCGCCAGATTTGCGCAACCATGCTGCCACCAAAGATAATGACAGATACCCCCAACTGGATAATTCTAAAGGGACCGCTAGGATCGCCATACACATCAGGGAAAAGACCCCACGCCAGTGCATGCAAAAATCCCAGCAGGGCGATCCAGCGCATCCATTTGGGAACAAAATTACCGTCCGGGAACAGCGCGAGAAAAACAGCGACCGTCCCAAAGGACATGATCCCAATCACAAAATATGGTAGTCTGAAGCCTGGCGGCGCGGCGGCGAGCACAGCTAGAAATTCCGTGGTCGGGCTTAATGAGTTAGAGGCTGCGAAACTTATGAGGAATATTGAAGAAAATACCGCCATCCAGTCGTTCGGGCGCTGCCAGAAAATGATGGCGCCCACGACAAAATTTCCGACAAACATTGGTGCGGTCGTGGCGACTGTAAACCAGAAGTAGGCGTCCCGGTTCCACTGCAATGCCTGCAGGCCTGCGGCAATCCGGTCGGGCGGTGCATCCGCAAACTGCCGCGTGAGCGCCAGAATTCCTGCAAACGCCCAAAAACTCGTGATGGCGACCAGCGCCCAACCGATGCGCACCCAGGGTTGCCAGCGTGAACGTCTGTTTGAGATCATTTCCTGTCCAATATTCCTCCGTCGTTCAACCACAAGCTGGCTGACTCCGGGTGCATGGTCGACTCGACTACCCCAAGGAGTTCGCTGGCCAGCCGTTCCATATCCACCTCATCGCGGGCGGTATTCGCAAACGCTGCCAGCGTTTGCTCGGCGTCGTATTTCTGGCGATAGAAGCGCCGGTCGATGAAGTGCTGCACGCGGCGGCGCAACGGCGTAAAAAGCGCTGCGATAGCAAGCGTCGAGACTACGGTGACGATGGCTGACTGCTCACCGCCGATCGCTGTGATGACAGACTGCAGAGCCAGTACGCTGCCGAAATACACCGACGCCAGGATCGCCGTCAGTGCGCCGTAGAGCAGCGTGCGCCGAATGATGATGTCGATGTCGAACAAGCGGTGGCGAAGAATCGCGATGGCAATGGCAATGGGCAAGAAGATCAGCGCCACCATAACGAGGGATTGCAAGAACAGATTTTTCGAAGGGCCCCCACTGACAATCGCTATCAGCATCAGTGTGGCGGCAAAGACGAACCATTTGTATTGCTGGCGTTCGGTACCTTGCGCGCGGCGAAAGCGCTGCATCAGGCTGAAGACCGGCGGGACAAAGATATACAGCAAGACGATGACGGCAGCAAAATTCACCCATCCCGCAATAGGTCTGAGTGCTTCCAGCGCGTAGGGATTATCAAGTGAACCAAAACTGGAATCCAGGGGGGTGGGAGCCAGGCCTCTGAGCAATGCCCAAAAGATACAACTTGCAAACATCGTCCACACGAAAGTACGCCAGCGCGGTGAGGGTAAACGACCACTGGGAAACAGAATCAGCATGAGGCTGATGAACGCGAGGAGGAATACCCAGTAAAAGTTGAGCAGCCACGCCACAAATATACCGCCCGGAAGTGTATCGGAGAACAACACGAGGCTGTAGAGCATATATTCGAGCAATATGCTGCGTACGGCGGCCATCACGCCGATCCCCAGGAAAACCCATCCCATGCCATGGTTGGGGAAACGACGGAGAATAACCAACCCTATGATTGAATAGGAAAGTGAGAAGATAGACGCGAAACTGCGTATGCCCCATCCGCTATAGGTCGCTGTTTTATCAGTAATCGCGAGACCAATCGCTCCCAGCGCCAGCAGCAAGGCGATCATCCCGCTGCCCCAGGCCAGGCGGCGAACTATAATTTCCCTGCCAACTGAAGCGCTCATTTCTGAGACTCTCTCCTTGGTGTATCCATGGGCTGCAGCCATAAGTTCGCCGTCGTGGGTTGCATGGTCTCTTCCACCACTCGCAGCAGCGCGCCGGCCAGCCGCTCCATATCCACCTCATCGCGGGCGGTATTCGCAAAGGCGGCCAGGGTCTGCTCGGCGTCGTATTTCTGGCGATAGAAGCGCCGGTCGATGAAGTGCTGCACGCGGCGGCGTAAAGGGGTAAAGAGCGCTGCGATGGCAAGCGTCGAGACAACGGTGACAAACGCCGAGGGTTGCACACCCAATGCGCTGACCACGGATTGCAACGCCACGACGCTGCCGAAGTACACCGTCGCCAGGATCGCCGTCAGTACACTGTAGAGCAACGTGCGCCGGATAATAATGTCAATATCGAACAAGCGGTGGCGAAGAATCGCGATGGCAATGGTAATGGGCAAGAAGATAAACATCGCCATAAGGAGAGATTGCAAGAGTTGATTCTCCGAAGGGCCCGTAATGACAGACACTAATGGCATCAGTGTGGCCGCAAAGACGAACCATTTGTATTGCTGGCGTTCCGTACCTTGCGCGTGGCGAAAGCGCTGTATCAGACTGACAACCGGCGGGCCAAAGGCATACAGCAAGACAATGACGGAAGCGAAATCCACCCATCCCGCAATGGGCCTGAGTATTTCCAGCGCGTAGGGATTATCAAGTGAACCAAAACTGGAATCCAGGGGGGCGGGAGCCAGAGCATTGAAGATCCCTAAAAAAATACAACCTGCAAACATCGTCCAAACGAAAGTACGCCAGCGCGGTGAGGGTAAACGACCATTGGGAAACAGAACCAGCATGAGGGTGATGAGCGCGATGACGAAAACCCAGTAAAAATTGAGCAGCCATGCCACAAATAAACCACCCGGAAGTGTATCGGAGAACAACACGAGGCTGTAAAGCATATATTCGAGCAATATGCCTTGTAGGGTGGCAAACACGCCGATCCCCAGGAAAACCCATCCCATCCCGTGTTTGGGGAAACGACGGAGAATAAGCATCCCCATGATTGAAAAGGGTATCGAGAGGATAGACAGGAAACCGCGTATGCCCCAGCCGCTATAAAGTGCTGTTCGACCGGCAATCGTGAGACCGATGGCTACCAGTGCCAGCAGCAGGGCGATCATCCCGATGCCCCAGGCCAGGCGGCGAAGCATTATTTCCTTGCCAACTGAAGTGCTCATTTCTGAGACTCTCTCCTTGGTGTATCCATGGGCTGCAGCCATAAGTTCGCTGTTGTGGGTTGCATGGTGTCTTCCACCACACGCAGCAGCGCGCCCGCCAGCCGTTCCATATCCACTTCGTCGCGGGCGGTATTCGCAAAGGCCGCTAGGGTCTGCTCGGCGTCATACTTCGTGCGGAAAAACCGCCGGTCGATAAAATCCTGCACGCGGCGGCGCAGCGGCGTAAAGAGCGCAGCGATGGCAAGCGTCGAGACAACGGTAACGAATGCCGACTGCTCACCTCCCAACGTGCTGACTACGGATTGCAACGTTACGACGCTGCCGAAGTACACCGACGCCAGGATCGCCGTCAGCAGAGCGTAAACCAGCGTGCGACGAATGATGATGTCGATGTCGAACAGCCGGAAGCGGACAATGCTGATCGCAATGCTGGCGAAAAAGACAATCAGTAATGCACCCAGCGCCAAATCTGACCAGCCTCCTTCGAAGCCGCCCACAATCGTGGAGAGCGGAAATATTGCCGCCGTCAGAATAAACCACTTAAGTTGTTGACGTAGCAGATAGCTTCCTTTGCGAAATTTGGTGTAGAGACCGATTGCGGAGATGCTGAAGAAGGCTGGAACAGAGGTGATAACTATTCCGAGCCGGATATTCAATGCTAACGAGAAATTCAATCCAAGTGGCTGCGGCAACGGTTCTCCATAAAAATCCCCCGGCAGGATTGCGTAAAACGCGAACAGCAACACCATGATGGCGCTGCCCCACAGCAACACTGGCCGCCACGCTGGAGAGGGTAATTTGCCATTGGGGAAATACAGCGCAAACTGGAAAATTGGCAGGTAGTTCCCAAACGCCCAAAGCCAATTGGGGAGCCAAGCTGTCAACCAGAACAATGGCACCTCGCCGTTGTAGTTGATCCAACCCCAAAGCGCATACTCTTCGGCGAAGCTCAATACGCAGGAAGGAAATCCGGCAATCATGAATATCCAGCCGGCCGGATTCCTGGGTTGATTCAAGATGATGATCAGCGCGGTTGTGGTTTCCAGCAGTCCGGCAAAACCCTGAAAGCCCCTGAATCCCCACACGACATCTGCAGCACTCGGATTAACGAAGATGTACACAAAAGAGGCGCCAGCGAATAGAACGCTAGCGCACCACAGAGTGACGGCTAGTCGAATTTGTCGCGTATGAGTCTGCTCTGTTTTTGCCACGTTGATCGGTCGATTGTTTGGAGGATTAGACATTCGGAGTCTTGGACCTTCCGCCGTCTGCAGCCTTTATCCACAGGGAAGCATTCGCCGGTTGCATGGTCTCCTCCACCACACCCAACAGCGCATCCGCCAGCCGTTCCATATCCACTTCGTCGCGGGCGGTATTCGCAAAGGCCGCTAGGGTCTGCTCGGCGGCGCAGTGGCGTGAAGAGCGCGGCGATGGCAAGTGTCGAGACAACGGTGACGATGGCCGACTGCTGGCCGCCGATCGCTGAAATGACAGACTGCAAAGCCAGGACGCTGCCGAAGTACACCAAAGCAAGCACACCAGTCAGGAGGGCGTACTGCAACGTGCGGCGGATGATGATGTCGATGTCCCAGAGCCGATAGCGCAGGATAGCAATTGTTATCGCTGCCGGCAGGCTCAGGAGGGTAAAAATGTCGGAGAACCAGCCGCCAAGCGCTGCCAGTAGACGGGGTCTCCCCGGCGGAATCTCCAGGGCGCGGCCAAATATGAGCACCCATACAACAACACCTAATATATAGGTGATGATCCCAATTAATATCCATTTGGTTTGCTGACGCTCCAGCGGGGTGGAGTCGCGCCGATAGCGGTAGATTTGTAAACCGCCGACCAGGATCACGAGCATAATGATAGTGTTTCCAACTAAGGGCAATACTTTGCCCGGGAGAGGGAGGAGGCCGTTGATTTCGAGGACCAGCACACTTATCAAAAGAATCGTGACCAGTAAGGGAATATAGGACCACTTGGGATACAAACGACCATTGGGCATCAGATAGAAGAACACTAACATGATGGTTGACCCAAGGATTGAGTGAAGAACGCCAAAGTAAAGCAGGTTCGAATCGTTCGCCGACCAATCGTTGGAACCCGAATAGGTAGCGATAGGAATGGTGATCAGAGCAAGCGATACAGCCAGCCCGAACCGGGTAGCGCCCTGACGCCAGAGAATCAGTACACCCAGGGCCCAATAACCGGCAACGATGACCACCGAAACAGCACTCATAAAGAAGGCATAAGCCCGTATAGTAAGTCCCCACGAATTCAGCACTGCCTCCTCGGCGGATGAAATCGCCAGGAAGTTACAGTCTGCGCCCGCGCAGGGAACCAGCATCTGTACGAAATCTGTACGTAAATCGATTAGGAAGAAAACCAGATTCGCCAGCGCTATCAATACCCAGCTTACTAGTCCGATCTGTCGCCAAGCGCTGTTGGTTTTGGGGGCGGCCGGGAAAGTATTCATCGCGTCCCTGTTTTCGGCTCTTTTGTAGTGAACCATATAGAGACTTGCTCCGGCTGCATGGTCTCCTCGACAACGCTGACCAATGCAGCGCCTAGGCGATCCATATCCACCTCGTCGCGCGCGGTGGCGGCGAATGCGGCCAGCGTCTGCTCGGCGTCGTATTTTTGGCGATAGAATCGCCGGTCGATGAAGTCTTGCACACGGCGGCGCAGTGGCGTGAAGAGCGCGGCGATGGCAAGCGTAGAGACAACGGTGACGAACGCCGAGGGCTGCACGCCGAACGCGCTTACCAGGGATTGCAATGCGACGACACTGCCGAAATACACAAGCAGCAGCAACCCCGTCAGAATGGAGTAGACCAGTGTGCGTCGGATGAGGTGATCGATGTCCCAGAGCCGATAGCGCAGGATAGCGAAAGCGATAGAGAGCGGGAAAAGAGAGATCAGCAGAAACAGGATCGCGAAACTGCCAAGCGTGTAATACACTCGCACTGCACCGGGCGGGAGCGGATATAGCACAAAGGGCACTGAATACATGATGAAAACCACGATGATGGTGCACAGGCCAAAGATCACCCACTTGGTCTGCTGGCGCTGACTCCGGCTGGAAACACGCCGGTAACGGTAGATCTGCGCAAATAGGCCCATGCCTAATGATGTGAACGTGAGAGTGAACAAGATGCTATTCAGTAGGCTCGGCGTGTACCACAAAATTCCATTGGAAATGAATGCTGCAACGAGCATGTACGCAACCAGAAGCGCTGCCAGTATACGAGTCCAGCGTGGCACAAAACGTCCATCGGGGAACAGAAAGAAGAGCAACACAAAGGAAACCATCGCCATGGAACCGAGGATGTTAAATAGCAAGTACAGATTCGGAAGGACATTTAGCAAAGCGATGCCACCACTGGTGAAGAAATAGCCGATCATCACAAGCGCGCTGGAGATAAACAGGCCCGTCTTGTCGGCGGAGCGACGCGCGAAGAGTAATGTAGCGAGCAAGGTGTGAATTGCAACGACGAAGATTTCGCCAGCAACCACGAAGCCGGCGTAGAAATCCAGTGAGAAGCCTAAGCCGTTGAGTTCGGCTGCTTCCTGGGTCGATAGCGCTACATCGGCACATTCCTCCACAGCGCAAGCAGTTCGCAGTTCAGCGAAGCGGTGGGGCATGCCGACGAAAAACGCTGACAAGAAGAGGATAAGAATCCCGAACCAAGCCACCCGCCCGAAATGTACCCAGAGATCGCGCGACCGGGTTTGTTTGATGCTTTCGTTTGTCATCGTCACTCCCTTGATTTATCCCGGGTCATCCAGAGGGAAATGTGTTCGGGACGCATTGTCTCCTCCACTACCCCGACCAGCGCGCCGGCCAGCCGCTCCATATCCACTTCGTCTCGCGCGGTATTCGCAAAGGCCGCCAGGGTCTGCTCTGCATCGTATTTGGCGCGGAAGAAACGGCGGTCGATAAAATCCTGCACACGGCGGCGGAGCGGCGTAAAGAGTGCTGCGATGGCAAGCGTCGAGATGACGGTAACGATGGCCGACTGCTGACCGCCGACTGCCGTGATGACAGACTGCAAAGCCAGTACGCTCCCGAAATACACGACCGCGAGCAAGCCGGTAAGCAAGGCATATACGAGCGTACGTCGGATGAGCAGGTCGATATCCCACAAGCGGTAGCGCATGATCGAGAACACGAATGTAATCGGCAGAAACAGGAAAAAAAATAACATGGCCCCGATGACGAACACATTAAATCGAATGCGATCGATCCCGGGCGCAGGCGGGGAGATTTCGACAAAGTAAGACCACAGCGTCATCGGGACGACCATCGCAGCCAGGCCGAGCATGGCCCACTTGGATTGCTGGCGCTGGGTGGCATTGGATACTTTGCGATAGCGGTGCACCTGCGCAATCACGCCGGCCAGCAGCGCAATGAGGAAAACAAGACTGAACTGACCGGACGGGATTGTGAACCCGAGTGCGCGCCAGAGAGGATCGGTGAGTCCGACAGCAACCATCGCGGCCGCTGCCCAGCGCGTCCAGCGCGGCGCAAAGCGTCCATCCGGGAAAAGGAAAAATATCAGCACGAATGTCACGCCCGCCATCGAGGTGACGAACTCGAACACCCCCAGAAGCGCAGGGAACTGATGGATGAAAGCGCTGTCCGCCTCGATCATGAAGTTAAGCCCGAACAGGCTGAGTGCATACGCAACCAGAAGCGCCATCCACTCCCCGGACTGGCGCCAGAAAATAAGCAAAGCCAGCAACGCAATCACGCTAACGGTGAAGATCTCGATCCCGATGTGCCAACCAGCGTAGGTCTGCAACGATATGCCGAAATCAAGCAGCGCCGCCACGTCCAACGGCGCAAGCGTCAGCACAATGCAGTTCTCCGTATAGCAGACGGTGATGAGTTCTTGATAGCGCGGTGCGAGGCCGGCGATGAAAATCGCCAGCAATGTCAGTGTCAGCACGATCCAGCCAACACGGGCAAGCGGCAGCCACCGGGATTGAGCTGAGAATGAAGTTGATGTCATAACTTGAATTCGCCTTTTGTTAGCCACACACTCACACTTTCCGGCTGCATGGTCTCCTCCACCACAGCAACCAGCGCATCCGCCAGCCGCTCCATATCCACTTCATCACGGGCGGTGGTGGCAAAATTTGTCAATGTTTGTTCGGCGTCGTATTTGGCACGGAAGAAACGGCGGTCGATAAAGTTCTGCACGCGGCGGCGCAGGGGCGTGAAGAGCGCGGCAATCGCGAGAGTAGAGAGCACGGTCACCAAGGGGGAGTCCCCCACCCCGGTCAGGGCGCCGACCCCGGCCTGGAGCACGACTACGACCCCGAAGTAGATCAATGCCAGCAGGCCGGTCAGTGCCGAATACACCAGCGTCCGGCGGATGATGACGTCAATGTCCCACAAGCGGTAGCGCAGGATCGAAAAAGCCATGGTGAGCGGCAGAGTGGTGATGAGGAGTACTAAAACGGGTAGAACGGACAGCAAGAAATAGACGCGCGCCGGGCCTGGCTGATCGGGCGGGAATATGGTTCCGGTAATTCCCCAACTGAGCATAAACAGGATCGTGACGACCAGGCCAAATACCACCCACTTGGTTTGCTGCCTTTGAGTTGGGCCGGACACAAAGCGATAGCGGTAGATTTGAGCAGCGACACCGAGGATCACGAATCCCGCAACCAGGAATGACCCTGGTCCCAGTCTGGCGTCTCTGGGCGCAGTAGGGGCAAACAGTGTGGTCATGAGCGTCAGTAGCACCGCAATACGGGCGCGCGGCCCACGAGGGACGAGCTGACCATTCGGAAAATAAAACAAAAGCAGCAGCAGTGACGATGTTCCCAATGTACTTACGATAGCCAGTGGTAAACGCAACCCGGCGTACGTTCTCCACAGCGCGTCGTAGCTCGGGGTGAACAACACCGCACCGAAGAAAATGAGGATAAACGAGACCAAAAGACCCATCCAATCGTCAGATTTACGCCAGAAGATCACACCCGCGACGGCGAAGAAAACGAGGGAAGAACCGATACTCGCCGCGATCGAAATACCAATAACGTCGCCAACGCGCAGCCGGAGTTCCTTGATCACTTCCAGGTCCTCAGCCGTGATTTCAAAAGGGTTACACACGGTCTCGGCACAGGACGCCGTTGGCTGATTTACCGACACATAGGAACGAGAATTAAATAATTTGGGCAGTTGGTTCACAACGGATGCAAGCAGTGATATTCTCTTGTCTTCATCAGAACACTAGCCAGGAGGCCATGATGAAACCCTATGCGCCCGAACATGAAGAAATGATGCGCCGCTTTTACAACAGCTTGAACGAGAAAGATGGGCGTCGCTTTGCTGGTTTCGAAGCCTTGAGATTTGGACACGGCGGACGGAGTTACATTGCGCGGGTGTTGGGGTGCAGTCGCAACACGGTGAGCAAAGGCGCCCGCGAAGTCAGTGGCTTGCCCAAGGGCGAAGTGGAGCAGCGCATTCGGAAGCCAGGCGGCGGACGCAAACCGTACTACGTCACATGGGGGCGGCAACTTGCTGAGAAGTTCCTGGCAGTGTTGCGCGAGCACACAGCCGGTGACCCGATGGACGAGAGGGTGCGCTGGACGAACCTGACCCCGGGCGAGATTGTTGCGGCGTTGCGGGCCGAGCACGACATCGTGGTCAGCAAATATGTGGTGCGCAAGTTGCTGCAGAAGCACAACTATCGCCGCCGAAAAGCGCAAAAGAAACTCGGTTTGAAGGCCGAGATTGAAAACCGCAACGAGCAATTTGAGAACATCACGCGGCTCAAGACCGAATTCGAAGCGGCGGGCAATCCCATTGTCAGCATGGACAGCAAGAAAAAGGAATATCTGGGCAATTTCTACCGAGACGGACATTTGTACACCCTGGAAGAACTGCAAACTTATGACCATGATTTCAACAGCTATGCTGCTGGGGTCAGCATTCCTCACAGTCTCTACGACTTGCGTCTCAATGTCGGCTACATCCAACTCGGCGGCAGTCATGATACCAGTGAATTCGCTTGCGATAGCTTTCGCCATTGGTGGTACACATACGGCCACTACCACTATCCCAACGCCACTTCTATTCTCGTGCTTTGCGATGGCGGCGGGAGTAACAGTTCCCGCTACTACATCTTCAAGCAAGACTTGCAAGCACTGGCCGATGAAATCGGGGTCGAAATTCGCATTGCTCACTATCCACCCTATTGCTCGAAATACAACCCCAGCGAACACCGTTTCTTCCCGCATGTTACCCGCGCTTGCCAAGGCGTGATCTTCACCAGCCGCAAACTCGTCAAAGAACTGATGGAAAAAACCAGCACCAAGACCGGACTGAAAGCTTTTGTCCATGTTATTGACCAGGTCTACGAAACCGGTCGTAAAGTAGCCACAGATTTCAGGGACAACATGCGCATTATCTTTGATGATTTCTTGCCCCAATGGAATTACCGCGCTCTCCCATTTGCACAAGTTATTTAATTCTCATTCCATAGCTGCCAATGACCCATAATGCGATCGCGACGATCACGGCAGCCAACCAGGTCGTCCGGGCGATGGCGAGCCACGGGTGGCGGAGGCGGGTTTTCGGTTCGCCTGTCTCGGTTTCACGTATCATGTTTTACTGTTGCCTTTCGGAGCCACAAACTTACGCTTTCCGGCTGCATCGTGTCCTCAACAACGCCGACCAGCGCATCCGCCTGCCGTTCCATGTCCACTTCGTCACGGGCGGTGTTCGCAAAGGCCGCCAGCGTTTGCTCGGCGTCATACTTCGCGCGGAAAAAGCGGCGGTCGATAAAATCCTGAACACGGCGGCGCAGTGGCGTAAAGAGCGCGGCAATGGCAAGGGTTGAAATCACGGTGACGATGGCCGACTGCTGGCCGCCGACTGCCGTGATAACGGACTGCAAGGCCAATACACTCCCGAAGTACACGATCGCGAGCAAGCCGGTAAGCAGGGCGTATACAAGCGTGCGTCGGATGATGAGATCGATGTCGTACAGGCGGAACCGAAAGATGGCGAAACCCAGTACAACGGGGAACCCCAGCCAGAAAATCGCAAGCTCGGCCAGATAAAACCAGCCTTTAAAAATAGCTGGATAGAAGAGTACGCCGATAAACTCTACTGCAATAAACAAAAAACCGGACGTCATCAGGAAGAAGGTGAGCCACATCATTTGCTGCCGGACGATGCCGTCTGCCCGCCGCCAACGTTGAATGAGGGATATGATGCCGCTGAGAACAACCGACACCGTCGCTAGCGTGTTCCCCTGAAAAACAAAGGCATCCCAAAAAGGGGTCGGCGTGATCGGCAGCACATACGGATTGTCAACAACGTGCCCCAAATTGAGAATGTTCTGAAACGGCCCGGGCCAGAAAGAAGACAGGACGGCAAAGAGGAATGCAATACTCAGCAGAGTCAGGCCCAGTCGCCGCCACCCGGGCGAGAGAAAACGACCATCCGGGAAGAGCCAGAGAAAGAAAATCAAAGCAAAGAACGTAAGGTTTGCAATGTTTTCGAACTCCAGCGCCTGAATGGCCCACGGTAGATCGAGAGGGCCTGCTATGGTGCAAAGCCCATAGAACGATCCTAGCAGACCCGCTTGGAGGCCAACCCCCAGGATGATGCTCAGCCAACCTATCCGGTTTTCGGGTTGGTCGGAGATGACCAACGCGCCGAGGGCGCAAAAACCGAGGGCATTTAGCGGCAGCATCACGATGCCATCCGCAACAGCCGGCTCGGGATGGGAAGGATTAAACAGGTTTTGGCAGCCCGAAGCTTCCAGAACCAGCATGCCTGCGAATTCCAGTAGCGCCAGACCAAACATGCCCCAGGCAATCCAACGAAATATCCTCATTGTTTCATCCACATATCTGAAATGGTCGCGATACCCAACCGGGCAACGCGATCCCGCGCCCTGTCCAGCTGCGCAGGGAGGTATTAATCGAAAGGCTCATCCCGTTCGTCATCCTGGTGTGATGCGCATCATCTCGAGGCTATACGACTTTGTCAGCCTTGGTAGCATGCACGTATACCGTATAAGCCATTGAGGAAAGGGCAAAGTAGAACGCGGCATAGTCAATTTGCTCCTGCGCTAGCCAATAGAACAGAGCGACAAAGGTGAGCACAATGGCCGCCACTAGAAATCCGTAATTGATGTATTTCACTGTAAGCCTCCTAACTGAGCGGGTGGATATTTGTCATCATTCGGAATGTTCCAGCACCGCTTTGATATCCCGAAGGCCTGCTCCGATGTCCCGCTTCATTTTGCCAGCGATGAATGGCACGACCAGCTTCATAAACCCCCTGGGATCCAAAGTAAAATTCAAAGTAAGCCGAGTGCCCTCGGGTACCGAGTCAAATTGATAAAAACCAAAAGCATTCATTGGATCCTCCTTTAGGGTCCGGTAGCCAATCAATTGATTCGGTTCCAATTCTGAAACCTCTGTAACCATCTCCCCTTTTTTACCCATCATGCTGCGCTCCTCAACAATCTTTGTGCCGATGCCAAGTGGACCCGCCGGTGTTTGGCGAACGTCAATCAGATCAGGATCATATTTAAGACGATTACCTGGAACAGTAAGGAATTTATAGACTTCTTCAACAGGACAATCTATAACAATACTTGCTACTTCATCTATCATTTATTGATTCCTTATCCAGGATTCCATGAGCTATCTTTCTGCTTGTTGACGGATGCTGTCTTTGAGCCACAAACTTACGCTTTCCGGCTGCATCGTGTCCTCAACAACTCCGACGAGCGCGCCAGCCAGCCGTTCCACAATACTCGATAAATGGTGGCTGGCTGTGTGTTCTTTTGCGCTTCCGACATGGTTATTTTTAGGACACCCGTCCAATGTTGCCTTCGATGACAACCCGATACGTCCGCACTGCTTCCGTCGCCGGACCACAAGTTACGTTGCCGTTGGTCATGTCAAAACACGAATCGTGCCACGGGCAGATGATGTTGTTTCCATCCAGGGTGCCTTTGCTGAGCGGGCCGCCGGCGTGGGTGCAAGTGTCGTGCGTGGCATGCAACTCGCCGTCCAGGTTATAGACCGCGACCGGCTCGTCCTCGACAGTCACGAGCAGGACATTGCCGGGCTGGAGTTGGTCAGTGCGAAATTCGTTTGGCGCCAATTGGGCCGTATCTTCGGCGGCCTCGGTCAGCGTCTCAAATCTTTTTAGCGAAAATTCGAACTCGTCGCGAACCAGGATCGGGATGCGCAGCCAGACTTCCCTGCGCGAATCTCTACCGGATAGGACGGCAGCCGGGTGTCAGTATCCAGCAGCAACTCGCCGTTGGTCACGTTATATTGATAACCGTGCCACGGGCAGGTGAGCGTCTCATCCTCCAGTTTGCCCTCGCAGATGGGTCCGCCGCGGTGCAGGCAACTGTTATGGAGTGCGAACCATTTGTCCTTGTGGTGGAATACCCCGACCGACATTTTGTCCACCTGGATGATCTTGCGCGCGCCCTCAGGAATTTCCGCAGTTCGCCCGACAAAGATTTCTTCATAATCAATCGAGCGCGCCATGCCTAGACTGCGCTCATAGGTTTCTACGGCAAGCTGGAACATGGCTTCGGAATCAATTTCCTCCCGGCCCGCAAAGCTCTCCGCTTCATGTTCGTGACCATAAGCGCGCGCGAGCAGCTCCAGGATGACGATCAATAAGGTGTTCCAGGCTTTGGCCGCTCGCGCCCCCAGTTCCGCATCGATTTCGCGCAGCTCAGACTGCAAGGCCTCGGCCACGCGTTGTTGCACGAAGCCCACCATGCCGATGATGTAGCGCTCGGCGATGTAAATATGGGAGTCGGCGCCCTGGGAGGTGTGCGCCCGCCCGACGTAGTCGATATAGCGCGCGAAGTCGTCGTCGTACTCGCCGGACGCCGCCCGTCGCCAGAAGTTCGCTTGGTGCTGCATGCGCAACTGCAGGTTCTCCTGGTCTACTGAGCCGTCCTTGCGCAGAAAGTGGCCGCGTGTTGCTGGGAAGCGCAACAGCTGTGTATAGAACCCGGCCACAATTGAGGGGATATATTTCTCGATAATGAAACGCGTCTCGCGAATGGCGGCAACATCTTCTTCTGTGAAACCGACGAAGTCCGCCATGTAATCGAAGAAGCGTCCAGCGTCGGCTGCACCGCGCTTGAAACGCTCCTGGGTGGAAAGTTGTTCCGCAGCTGCTTGCATTGGCCTTACTCCTCCGCGAGCCAGAGCGACACGCGCTCCGGTTGCATCGTTTCCTGTACCACGCCGAGCAGCGCGCCAGAGAGCTTTTCGATGTCTACCTCGTCTCGTGCTGTTGCGCTGAAGCCGACCAGCACTTGCTGGGCGTCATACCTGCGGCGATAGAAACGGCGGTCGATGAAATCCTGAACGCGCCGGCGTAAAGGTGAAAAGAGGGCGGCAATCGCGAGCGTGGAAGCGACGACAGCGAGTTGCGATGCCTGCCCCGTCAGATTGCGAAAGAGACTCTGGAGAAGTACGACCGAGCCGAAATACACCAACGCGAGTGCGGCCGTCAGCAAGCCATAGACCAATGCCCGATTGATCAGGACGTCGATATCCCACAAACGAAAACGCAGGATGGCAATTGCGAACGAGATGGGGAAAGAAAGCAGAGCCAAAATAATGGCTGTCCCTCCGAACAGATTGAAATACAGATGTGTGCGGCCGGGCGGGAGTGGAAACAGATCTATGGACAGACTCCACACGATCGCGGTTGCAACCGCCGCACTCAGACCAAAGACAACCCACTTGGTTTGTTGGCGCTCGGTCGGCCCGGACACGCGCCGGTAGCGGTATATTTGTGCGAGCAGGCCACTTAGCAGGCCGGCGAACATCAAAACATAGAAGATTGATGTCGCAGAGCTCGGAGTCGTTCCAATGATCTGCGTCTCAGGCAGCACAAGTATAATCATCGGTACTGGCAGAAGTGAAGCCGGCAGCCAGCTCCAGCGCGGTACAAAGTGACCGTTTGGAAACGTAAAAAGAAGGAACACGAAAAGCGCGATCGCGAGACCGAAAATCAGGTTGACCACCAAAGGAAATTCCTTTACACGCGCAATCACCACTTCCGAAAACATGAATGTGCCGAGAATGACCAGCGTCAAGGAGACAAACAATCCCATTCGGTCGGCCGATCGGCGCCAGAAGATGAGCAACGCCAGCAAGACAAAAACACCCGTGCTGAAAGCTTGGAGTGCGACGTAGTGGCCGGCGTAGAATTCG
The DNA here is from genome assembly GCA_965248775.1 of Anaerolineales bacterium. Classification (GTDB taxonomy): domain Bacteria; phylum Chloroflexota; class Anaerolineae; order Anaerolineales; family JBHHUI01; genus JBHHUI01. Next base: position 3,818,836 of record OZ252150.1, on the reverse strand, counting down.
GGGGAGAGACCCATCTCCACGAGCGTGGAAGCTTCCCCAGGCGAGATTGCCAGGCCGGGGCATGGCTCTGTTGTACAGGACCCGCGCAATTCCTCGAAATACGGCGAGACGCCGGCGGCCCATGCGACAAGAGCGAACAGCACAACGGCAAACCAGATTGTGCGCGCTACGGGCAACCACGCGTCCGGTATGCGGCTTCGCTTAGATTTAGATTCTGCAATCATGTAAACCTCGATCTGGCTTCGTTTCTGGTTATCCACAGCGATACGTGTTCTGGCCGCATCGTCTCCTCCACCACGCCGACCAGCGCATCCGCCAGTCGTTCCACGTCTACCTCATCGCGGGCGGTGGCGGCGAAGGCAGCCAAAGTCTGGTCTGCGTCGTATTTGGCGCGGTAGAAACGGCGGTCGATGAAGTCTTGCACGCGGCGGCGCAATGGGGTGAAGAGGGCGGCGATGGCGAGGGTGGAGAGCACAGTCACCAAAGGGGAGTCTCCCTCCCCGGTCAGGGCGCCGACCCCGGCCTGGAGCGCGACTACAACCCCGAAGTAGATTGATGCCAGCAGGCCGGTCAGCGCCGAATACACCAGAGTACGACGGATGATCAAATCGATGTCCCACAGACGGTAGCGGAGCAGCGCGATTGAAACGCCGACTGGTGCAAGCATGTTGGCAAAGAGAACGAGGCTCTCGCCGCCAAGCGCAAATATTCCGGTGAGCGGTGAAACAGCAAACCGGTTCGCAGCGAGGCTGCTCGTCAGCGCGACCGCCATGTTCAATATGATTGCTGCCGAAAAGCCGAGCATGGCCCATTTGGTCTGCTGACGCTGCAGGTGATCTGATGCAAATCTGTAGCGATAAAATTGGGCCGCAATCGGAGGAAGCAGAAAAACGGCGAAGATAAATACCACCGCCAGCGAAATGCCCAGCGTCGGTTCGTAGAAATCTTCAAACTGAAACGTGATAATGGCCCCAGCGAGCAACGCAAGGCCGGCGGCTGCGATTGTCCAGCGTGGGACGAAACGGCCATCGGGAAAAACGTAGATGAAGACGATGTAGAGAAAGACGCCACAGAATAGGCTGAGAACGCGCGCTACGTAATTCCAGGGTGCGGGCATTGTCAGCAGCAGGTCTTGACCGGAAAACACAAAACCTGTGGCATAAGTTAGTATGCTGATCGAATACAAAATCTCCACCCACTTGGCCGACTTCCGCCAGGTAGGTATGACGGCCAGCAGCCCGACGCTTAAGACATAGACAACGCGCAACGCGATCACATAAGTTGCATAGGCGCGTGTGGATACACCTAGGCTGGCCAGTCCTTCACGTACGGCTGCTGCACCCAGCGCGAATGTTATAACGCTGCCCGATAAAGCCTCATAAGTGGCGTATAGTTCCGGTAAATAGACAATGAACAACCCAATGCTGACGGCCGAAAGGCCGAGCCAGACCAGTCGTAATGTTGTGATTCGGGGGAGCATCACTCGCTCTTCAACACGCGGAAATGGACAGCATTAAAGAAACTCAGAAATGACGGAAAAATTAAATAGCATCCCGAGCAGGCACAGCATGCCGAAGACGCAATAGCCGATGATCTTAATCTGTTTAGGGCTGCGGGTTGCGAGCGCCCGCTCTAGCCCGGCTGCGAACACGGCCAATACGAGCCCAAAGATTGGATAGAGCGCGGCGAACAGGCTGACGGCCAGGAGAGGTGATTGGAAGTCGGCGAAGTCCTCCGCCTGGTCGGTTCCGAAGAAAATGCCGCCCGTAATCACCAGCAGCAGTATTCCAAAAAGCAATCCTTTCCACGGCGTCGCGAGCGGCAAAAGGTTGCGGACTGCCATGTAGAGCAGACCCCAAGCTGCCCCTAAGGCAGCTCCGAAAGCAAGCCCGGCGAAGGCGAGAAACATTGTTCCGTCGAGGCTAAATCTGGGAAGTGTAAACGAAATTGTGATGGCGATGATGCGCATGACGATGCGCCCCCCGACGGCGGTCACGACGATTGCTGCGCCCCAGTCGGCTACCAGGCCCACGACCGCCTCATTGGATTTCATTAAACCCTCCTGTTGTTGCTTTAATCACCTTGGCTTTGAGCCGTTAGATTCCGCAGGATGACCAGCGGAAGCATATTGCTCGCGGAAGCTTGATACTCATTCCAATAGGCCGGCGCTTGCGCCCACAGGCGGCTATGCTCATCCGGACCAGCTTCCCGCGTCAGCACATATTTGATCGTCGCTCCTGTCTGGATGGATGCTTCTGGGTTGGACTTCAGGTTGAGATACCAGGCCGGGTTCTCGACGACGCCCGGCGCGATGACGTGATCGACTCCAACTTGCATGTAAGCGACCGGCTTTGTGCGCGGCCGGCCCGTTTTGCGCCCGACGGTCGTCAGCAAAAGCACGGGCAGGCCGTTGATCCGCGCGCCGATGCGGCCAGCCGACAGCCGATAGAAAAGGACGTGCAGGAAGCTGAAGATGCGCAACATCAACCTGGGCGGAGTCATCATACGTACTCGTTTTGAGCTCATAAGATTCCCCTATTGCGCTCTAGGAGAATATTCGTCGTTTCCGAAATTTTCCGAAACATGCCGGACTGCGCCAGCTATCTCTTGCGATGCGTGAGCAGTCCGAGCCCCAACCCGAAGACGAGATGTGCGACGGCAAAGTGTGCGCCGGAAAACTCCCGCAATGGCGAATCCGTACCCGGTAGGATCAGGAATTGCGCAATCATGAAGAGCATAACTCCGTAAAGAAGGCCGCTCAGCCAGCCCGGAAGACGCCGGGGCAGCACATGCACCAATATGCCAAAGACTGCGCCGTAAATCGCCGAAGTCGCCAGGTGCGATATGGCACCCACAAGCGGCGACACTATCTCTCCGACGGCGAAACGACTCAACACCAGGCCGGGTGATTCGCCGCCCAGCACGCCTGCCACGATGAGATAGACAGCCATTGCGAGGCCCGCCCCCAGTCCGGCCAGTAGTCCATCCACTGCGGCGTCGCCGCTGCTCTTCGTCCTTGCCTTGATCACTTCATTTGTCATGTCCAGCCTCCGTCGCGAGATTGTCAGTTGCAGATTGAAGGCGAACCTTCAACCTGCAACGTTCAAACCTTCAACCCGACCTGCTACCCATTCGTCGGCAACGCTTCCAGCGAACCGAGGTATGCCCAGATCGCGCCGATTTCCTCATCGGTAAAGTTGGCGAATTCCTTCCATGGCATAAATTCCGACTGTAGTTCGCGGCCTGTCGGTGTCACGCCGGTGCGGATGACCGTCGCGAAATCCTCTTCAGACCAACCGATCAGCTCGCCGCCCTGTGTCAGGTTCGGTGCGGCCGGAGAAGCAGGATCGCCGGGCTGTCCGCCGCTTAGATTGGGGCCGTGGCAAATCGTACAGCCGGCGACGCTGGTCAGGTACAAGCCGTATTCGGCTGTAGCGCCCTCGGGTACATCGCTAACACGCGCACCCTCCGCTGCGACCAATTCCGGTGCAGTCGGGAAGCTGCCCGTGGCAGCCAGAACGCCGTTTACATTCGTTGCTGGATGTTCGCCATCCACAGCCGGGAGCGTACGTAGATAGGCAATTACTGCTCCCAGGTCTTCATCGCTCATGTGGTAGTAGGCCTCGGAGACCATGATTATCAATCCGCGGCCGTCTATGTTGACCCCATGCCGTATCGCGCGCACAAGGTCTGCGTCCGCGTAGTCCCCGACGCCGCCTGCACCCCCAGTCAGGTTTGCACTGTACAGAGTGCCAAATGCGGGATCGTTTGCGAATTCAAATCCGCCACTTAGGTCCTCGAGATGGCAGCCCGTGCAACCGATTGCCTCAACCAGATGCTGCCCGCGTGCGATGGCCGCTGCATCCGTTGGTATCGCGACGGCGTCCGCTTGAACGTCGTAGGTCTTGCCCAATCGTGACGCGCCGATCACCTGCAGCACGAGTACGAGCACGATGAGTACGCCGACCAGCACAGCGGCGATAATTCCGATCCTCTTCAGTATCTTGCGCATATGCCTTTCCTCCATAGCTTCTTCAACAGTAATGCTGAGCAATAATAAGTATATGCGGCCAACGTCCGCCAGACGTTACGGGAGGCGTTACGAAGTTAAGTTCGCGGCGGTCGGAGGAGCGCAGCGATGAACCACTTGTAACTGAGTCGTTCGTCGTTCAGCTGCTCAGGGGATGGTAATGGTCCCCTGCATGCCCAGGGCTTCGTGGCCGGGGATAGCGCAATAGAAGGTGTATTTCCCTGGCGCGGCCGTAAAGGTCACATGACGTTCGCCGCCGACCGGCACCTGCAGGTCCACGTCCAACTCGTCGATCGTAAACGTGTGCCAGAAGAGATCATGATTGGCCAGGCTCATGGTCACCTCTTGATTTTCGGTTGCAAGCTCGGTACGCGAATAGGCCATATTCTCGGTCACTAGCAGTTTGTCGGAGAGCAACCTGAGATAGCGAAATCGGTGATAATCTACGGGCATGGCTAGAAAATTCAAGAAACCCAATTACGAAGTGATGCTCAAACAGACAATCAGTCTGGAAGAAGCCCTGCCATCCAATCATTTGGCACGATTTGTGGTGGATGTTATCGCCCAGTTGGATTTGGGTATGATCTATGCACAATATGCACCGACGGGTGGTCAACCTATTGCGCCAGAGATCCTGTTGGGATTGCTCTTCTATGGTTATGCCAACGGGGTGTTCAGTTCTCGTAAGATTGAGAAAGCCACCTATGAGAGTATCCCATTCCGCTATATTGCCAGTGGGCTGCATCCTGACCACGACACAATTGCCAACTTTCGCAAAACCTTTCTGGCTGAGATCCAAGAGTTATTTGTGCAGATCTTGCTCCTGGCCCAAGTTGCTGAGGTGCTGAAGTTGGGTAATATCAGTCTGGATGGTAGCAAGGTGCATGCTGATGCATCCAAGAGCAAAGCGGTCAGTTACAAGCGTCTGATAAAACTAGAGACCCAACTGCGCCAGGAAGTGAACAAACTCTTCGAACTCGGTGAGCAAGCTGATCAGGGTGATCTCCAGTTGCCGGAAGGGCTCGTCATTGAAGACGAAATTGCCATTCGCAAGAAACGTTTGGCAAATCTGGCAGAAGCCAAAGCCGTCTTAGAAGCCCGTGCGCAGGAACGATATGCAGCCGAGAGGGCTGAATACGAAGCCAAACAGCGTGAGCGGGAAGAAAAGTCTCGCAAAACTGGGCATAAACCCCGAGGTCGCAAACCGAAACCACCGCAGCCGGGACCACGGGACAAAGATCAGTACAACTTCACTGATCCGGACTCTCGCATCATGAAAAACAGCACCAATAATGGCTTCGACCAGCATTACAACGTTCAAGTTGCTGTGGAGCAGGAGAGCCTCTTGATTGTGGCGCCTTCACTTTCGAACCATCCGAATGACAAAAAAGAAGCTGAGCCAACCCTGGATGCCATCTCTCCAAAAGTAGGCAAACCAAAGGCTGCCGCTTTGGATTATGGATATTTCAGCAAAGCGAACATCGCAGCACTTGAGAAGCTTGGCATTGATCCTTACATTGCTACCGGTCGCGAACCTCACCACAAAAGCTGGCGTACCTTCTTTGAACAAATGCCTGCTCCGCCACCGGAAGATGCCAGTCCGAAAGTCAAGATGGCTTACAAACTACAAACCGAAATCGGCAAAGCCAGCTACCGTTTACGCAAATGCACAGTGGAACCCGTCATTGGTATCATCAAGGAAGTCCTGGGCTTCCGCCAGTTTTCTCTGCGCGGCCTGCCGGCAGCAGCCGGGGAATGGTGTCTGGTCTGCCTAGCGTTCAACCTCAAACGCATGCACACCCTCTACCAAGCAAAGGGTGTGCTTTAGCCGGGGCTGCTTTGGCGCGCCTGCTACTCGCTGAGAGAAGGTGGTTTGCCCTCCATGAAATGCACACTGTTTTACGCTTGTTTTGTCGCAATCAACTGCTCATTTTGCCCTGTAGGGCTATTCATGTTGTAAAAGTACTTGTCTCTCCGACAAACTGCTAGCAGTAAATCACCGGGCAGCGCGACTTCTTGCCCTGCCGGTCTGAAAAACGCGCTGGCGGCGAAGAACATCACGAACAGCGCGGCTGCGCCGCCCGCAACCACGCGCGCAGCCTGCTCACCTGCCTGCGGGTTCTTTCTGCGCAAGCCGACGGCGATAGCAGCGATCAGCCCAGCCAACGAACTCGATCCAAGCAATGACGGAATGACGATGTCCAGCAGCCCTTCGCCGTGGATGACATTGCTCACTGCTCCGGTTACGGTGTAGAGAGCGATGTCGGTAGAGACCAGCCCCAAGATCACAACCCCCGCCATCCCGCCTCGGAAACGCAGCAGCCCCAAACCAACTAGGATGATCGCCGCCAGTGCCAGTGCCAGCGTGTCGTTCAGGGCAATGAACATCGTCAGTAAGACGATCAGGTTGCCAATCGCAGCCAGTCGCAGCAGCGTTCTCCAATTGAACATCGTTACCTTAAGCCTTGCAGCGATTTCCATGATGAATTTCCTCCTGGTGATTGTGGGCGTCACTCGCGCTGGTGAGCTTGTGCTGTGGCTTCTCCACGAGTTCAAGCCTGCCAGAATTCATGACACATTGTTGGTTACAGAATAGCGAGCACTCGTCCCAAAATCGTTACGGGAAGCGTCACGAAGATAGGTTCGTTGCGGTTTTGGAGTATAATCGCCGCTATGGCGCTCGAAATCCGGCTGCTTGGCCCGCCCCGAATTGAACAGAACGGCGAAGCGCTGCGCGTAGACACGCGCAAGGCGGTTGCGCTGCTGGCTTATTTGGCCGTAACGGTGACGGAGCATAGTCGAGACAGCCTTGTTGCGCTGCTCTGGCCGGAAAGCGATCGCAGCCGTGGTCGGGCAGCCCTGCGCCGTACACTGTCGGCTCTCAACCGGGCGCTCGCCGGGGAGGGCATTAACATCGGACGCGAAGCCGTCGCGCTGGATCAAACAGCCGAAATCTGGCTTGATATTGATGCCTTCCGAGAGCATCTCGCGGCGAGATCGTTTTCAGATGCGGCGGGACTCTTCCGCGCCGATTTCCTCGCCGGCTTCACCTTGCGCGACAGCCCGGCCTTCGACGAATGGCAGTTCTTCCAAACAGAAGCGCTGCGCCGCGAACTGGCGGCGGCGCTCGCGCAGCTCGCGCAAGATAGCCGCATGCAGGGAGACTACGCGCCGGGCGTGGAGTATGGGCGGCGCTTGCTTGCCCTGGACACCCTCAATGAGGCGGCGCACCGTGAATTGATGCAGACGTACGCTGCAAAGGGCGAACGTAGTGCCGCTCTACGCCAATACCGCGAATGCGTGCGTATTCTGGATCAGGAATTGGGTGTGCCCCCCCTCGAAGAAACGACGGCCCTGTACGAGCAGCTGCTGCAACAACGCGGAACGGAAGAGCGCCGCGCACCGGCGCGCGACCTTCCTTCGCCCGCTGAGTCCGTTGTTCAACCAGCGCGCCTCCCAATTGTTGGGCGCAAGGCCGAATGGTCCGCGCTGCTCGCTGAATACGCTGCAATTCAAAACGAAAGACATCTGATTGTGATCGAGGGTGAGGCTGGCATCGGGAAGACGCGCTTGGTCGAGGCCTTCGTCGCGCACGTACGCGAGCGGGGCGCCGCGGCACTGACCGGCCGAGGATTTCCCGGTGAGGGCGATCTGGCGTATGCACCGGTGGTGCAGCTCATACAGGATATTGTGGACACGCCGGAACTTCACACGCGACTGCAGCAGCTGCCGGATGCGTGGCGCGCAGCGGCAGCACGGCTCTTGCCGCAAGCAGCAGAGCACATGCCGGAGGCGCCGCCCACGCTCGCCTCGGGTTCACAGCACCGCTTCTTCGAAGCGATCAGCCAGGTCTTGCTGACCTGTTGTAAAGGGGCGCGAGCGGGACTCATCTTTATCGACGATCTCAACTGGGCAGACAGCGCCACGCTCGACTTGCTGACCTACATGCTGCGGCGGGCAACAGAGCAGCCGCTTTGCGTTATGGTCGCATGGCGCAGTGAAGCTGTGCCCACCGGTCATCGGCTGCGCGCACTGGCGGCGGAACTGCGGCGCGCGAACCGTAGCCTGTCAGTGCAGCTGGAACGCCTCGATGATGTCGCTGTGGGAAACCTTGTTGAGGCGGCGCTTGAACCGCAGGCCGCGACGCAGGTTCTCAAGCAGCAACTCTTCCGCGATACGGAAGGCGTGCCATACTTCGTGGTTGAATATCTGCGTATGTTGCAGGACGATCCGGCGAGCTACATCGCGGGGGAAACAGCCATGCCCGCATCAGTGCGTGATTTGCTACAGTCCATTCTCGTCGGGCTGAGCGAAACCGGGCAGCAATTGCTCGGCGCGGCTGCCGTCATCGGGCGTTCCTTCCGTTTTGACATTCTGCGTGCGGCGAGTGGACGTAGCGATGTCGAAGCCGTCGGCGGCTTGGAAGAACTGATCGCGCGCGGCCTGGTGACCGAAGTCTCGGCGGTGGAGTCAGGGGCGGACCTGGAGTACGACTTCTCACACGCACAAATACGCGCGCTGCTCTACGCGGAGACAAGCCTTGCGCGCCGGCGGTTGCTCCATCGGCGCGTTGCGGAGGCGCTGGCCGCCCGCCAGCAGATATCCGTTACAGCAAGCCAGATCGCGCAGCACTTCCAGTTTGCAGGCGAGGAGGCGCGCGCCGCCGAGTATTTTGTACAGTCTGGCGATCTGGCGCGCAGCGTGTACGCCAATGCCGAAGCCGGTCAACATTACAACTCTGCAATTGCACTGGGCTATCCCGATGTGGCACGTCTGCATGCAGCCCTCGGCGACGTACACACACTCAACGGAGAATATGAAGCAGCGCTCGCCCGATATGAGACAGCTGCTGCGCACGTGGAATTGGAAGACGCGAGCTTGGCACGCATCGAGCACAAAGTCGCCGAGGTTCACACCCGCCTCGGCCAGTGGGAACTGGCCGAACGCTACTTTCGTTCCGCATTGGAAAGAACGCAGGCTGCCGACCTGCAAGCGCAGCTTTATGCGGACTGGAGCCGCAGCGTACAGCAGCGCGGCGATTTCGAACACGCGTTGACTCTGGCGCAGACGGCACTCGCGCTTGCAGAAGAAAGCGCCGACACGCGTGCTTTAGCACAATCCCACAACGTGCTGGGCATTCTCGCCAACCATGCCGCCAACCCGCTGCAGGCGCGTGATCACCTGAGTAGCAGCCTTGAACTCGCCGAACAACTTGCAAGTCCGGAGGCGCGCATTGCCGCGCTCAACAATCTGGCGCTCGCTCATAGCGCAAGTGGCGAGACTACGCGCGCGCTTGAGCTTTCAGAAGCAGCGTTGCAACTCTGTGCGACTCTCGGAGACCGGCACCGCGAAGCCGCGTTACGCAATAACATTGCGGACATCCTGCACCGCGCCGGCCGCGGGGAAGAAGCGATGGATTGGCTCAAACAAGCCGTGGCGATCTTTGCCGAGATTGGTGTGGATGAAGGGGGCTGGCAGCCCGAAGTGTGGAAACTGGTGGAATGGTGACTGCTCCCACGGCTAAAGCATGTGGGCTTCTAGGGGCTTGCGCCCCAGGCTCGCCAGCCCGCGAGCCTGTATGTTTCTAGCAGCGTTTAGGTCACGGTCTATATCAAGACCGCAGTGCTTGCAAGAATGAACTCGATCACCGATTTCTTTAGGAACTATCAAACCACACCGAGAGCAGAGTTGCGTCGTATTCTTGGGGTCAACTTGCACGACAACCCTGCCAGCTTCTTCCGCTTTGCTCAGCTCGACTTTGTACGTTTCAAGTAGCGTAACAAGCCATATTTAGCAGAGAATCGAGCAATGCGCGCGGGACTTTTACGATATCGGGCTGCGACGGCGACATGGAAAAACCACTTGCCATCGGCCAGAGTTCACGCCGCACAGTTGCGATTGCATCAGAGAATGTTGGCAAAGGTTTGGCATACCAGGCAGCCGTTCGCACAGGGATTGGGTCATGCACATGCAACTTGTGAGCCGCCAGCGTGATCCAGGAAAACAGTCCTAGCAGCACCGGCGTGACGCGCGCGATGGCGGCATCGGACCACTGGCGCTGTGTCTCAACTCCGAGGTGGGCGCGCACTTCTTCGAACGTGACTTCCAGCTGCCAGCGTTGTACGAACCAGGTGATGACCTGTACCGGGTCAGCCCAGCGGTCCGTGCACAGCAAAGCTTGCGGCTTGAATTTGTCCTCCGGGTCGCGGATGAGAACCCAGCGCAGCGGCACAGTGGGCATCCCGCCGTGATACCAGACCGCCGTGCCGGCGGTGATTTCTACCGTGCGTTGTTTGTTGCTGTACCAGGCGACCGTGGTCTTCGTCCAAGCCGTTTCCGGGTCGTTCAGCCGGGCTTGCAATGTGGGTAAGCGGGCCCCCTTCCAGTGACCCAGGCCCCACTGGACTGGGTGCGCCGTGGCCGGCCGAGCTGTTCGGGCTTGCGCGGCGGTGCCGGTTGATACAGGGCTGTGCGTCCAGACGCAGACGTGTGACGACCGCCACCGGCTCGGAGAGCGACTGACAGGCATGCAGGAATTCCAGCGCGGCGTAGCTATTGTCGGCCACAAGCACCAACTTTCGGCTGGGCAACCAGCGGCGCAGCTGGAAGACCATTTGGCGCGCCCAGTCGAGTACCGTTTTATGAGCGCGCGCTTTGTCCGCATAATATCGCTGAGAAGGCGCCAACAGTGTAAACACTGGCAGCGCCCACACGCGTATCGCCCATGGAATGTGTACAAGCCACATCAGGCTGATCCAGCGCAAGCCGCTGGCCTTCACGAAGTGACCCCCGCTCGAACGCACGGCGTCGCGATAGAGGCCGCGCGCCTTGATACGACGACCCCAGCGACGTTCGATAGTTTCATCGATTCCAAACACCAAAGTCTCGTCACCGTAATCAAAGTGCTGCAAAAGCAACGCAAGCAACAATTGGCTCAACTTACGTGCCGACCAGGTCGCGCGATTGAGCACGTGGTGAAACTTCGCAAAATTACCGGCACTGCTCAGCCCCACACTTGCCGGGTACGGCAGTACTCGGTTACGCGCAGCGCAGCCGTCACCGTCCGCAAGTGCGGCGTCAGGATCGAACCGACCAGAAGCACCAGAGCTTTCCACCAAGTGCGCTTTTCGAACACTGTCGCGAAGGGCTTTAGCAAGTCTATAATGTCCGTGGGCAAGGTGAGCATTTTCCGACCTTTCTTGATCCAAAGGTCAGCTTACCTTGCCTTTCTATTTATGAGAAATCAGTCCCCAAATGTACAAAGTCGAGCTCAGGATGTATTGCGCAAACCTATTCCAAGCTACGTCCGCGATGCTTCGGTTCATGGAGTGATAGTTCCCGGTCAGCATGTCCTGGATTTGGAGCTTTTCAAGGCAGATGATCTGGAACTCATTGACCAGTTTTCTTGCTTCCTTATGGGCGAAGTCTTGCCGTCTATTTCTGATACGCTCCCAAATGTGGTTATAGGCGCGGAGATATTTTCTGCGTGCGGCGCTGCCTTTTGGATAACGACTGTACTTGCGTGCGGCCTTCTTGAGCGTCTTCTCATCACGCTTGAAGAAGCGTGGGTTTGCTATCTCAAAGCCGTCACTGCGGACAGCGAACTTAGACAAGCCAACGTCTACGCCGACAACCCTTTGGTTGACAGACAGTCGAACGGGCTCCACTTCGCAAGAGAATGCGGCGTACCAATTGCCAAGTCGGTCGCGTTTGATATTGAGCGTCTTTACGGCGCCCATGATTGGCCGGTGCAGCTTGATTTTCACCTTGCCGATCTTGGAGAGATACAGCCGGTCATCATCGAGGCGGAAACCAACCCACGCTTGTTTATAGGTGAAGGAGTCGTAGCGTAACCAACTTTTGAAGCGCGGATATCCGACCGGATCAACTGGTAGACCTTTTGCAATTCGTTTCTTGTTTGCCTTGACCCGCCGAAAAAACGCTTTGAAAGCCAAGTCTACCCGCTGCTGGGCGTCCTGCAACGACTGGCTGAAAGCATTAGAAAGATCGTCTCGCTCGCGTTTCCACTCAGTCAACAACTTGTTGGTGTCGTAGAGCGAAATAGAATCTTGGCGCTCATCCCAAGCCATCTTGCGGATATCAAGCGTTTGGTTATAGACCAATCGACAGGCGTCAAGCGCGGCTTTAAGTTTGCTGCGTTGCGCGCTAGTGGGATAAAGGCGATATTTGAAGGTCTTGCGCATTGTTGGCGCCGGCTGTGTAATTGCACAACTATAGCACAGATGAGCTATAAACTCAGTGGTCGATTAGTCGCCAGTCGACCCACTCACGACACGGCACTCGGCTTGAAAGAACTCGTGCGGTTGCGCTTCGACTGAAGCCCATATCCAGTCCCGGATGTATACCGACCCAGTTCGCTCAGTACTGGGCTTGGTCGCGATATATCCCAAACCTGAAGGATTGTGCTTTACGCGCTTTCCTTGTAAATCTTCGTGTGGGCGATGAGGCACATCTTCGAACACTGCGGGCCGGGACCTATTAGCAAGGTGTACATCCCGCGGCTGTTCAATCGCGGAATGCCCGTATGGTACTCCCTCAAAACGATTAGGTTTGAAATGTCCAACTCGCCGAACGCGCACACTCCGCATATAAACCTATTCCCCAGTGGGGATCCACAAAAAGCCCCTGGTTCTGTGGCGCAGTAATTATGTTTTTACTTATCACTTTGATTGGTTTGTTGGCAGGTACCCTTATCGGCACGATTGGGATCGGGGGTGTTATTCTTGCGCCTTTGCTCAGCGTCGTTTTGGGATTCGATCTGCATATCGCCATGTCGGCAAGCAGCTTGAGTTTTTTATTTCCGGGTGTTGTCGGCACCCTTACCTACGCCCATAAAAAATCAATTGTTTGGGGAAAAGTATTTTGGCTAAGTGTTGGGATTATTCCGGCAGCGCTGCTCGGGGCGCGTGTAAATACCAATCTCAATACGGATGTGCTCTTCTTGATCGTGGCGGGATTGATCACCCTTTCCGGTGTAAATGTGATTATCAAGCGCCGGAATGAATACGAACAGGTCCCTGATTTCAGCAAACTATTGCTGATCTTTATTGGCACTTTGGTTGGCTTCGGCTCATCCTTAACCGGTACGGGCGGGCCAGTACTTTTGGTGCCAATCCTGGTAACTTTGCATTTTCCGGCGTTGAAATCAATCGGTGTGAGTCAGGCAATTCAATTGCCGATCGCGGTCTTCGCGGTGATTGGATTTTGGCTCTATGGTCAGATCGATCTGGGATTGGGGTTGCACCTGGGTATCGCCCAGGCGGTCGGCGCATATTTTGGCGCACAAATTGCGCATCGTTTGCCGGTTGTTCAACTGCGGCGTTTAGTGGCTCTAGCATTGATCGCAGTTGGCGTGCTGATGGTCTGGCAGTTTGTTGTTTAATAGTAGCGAGCAGGAATATTGAAACCGCTCCCCCAGCCCTTTCCAAAGCGGCACGCTAACTCGCAGCGGCGCTCAGAGCAATCCGGCTCTCGTCGAGCCTAAAAAACCGACAAACACCGATCGAGATGATTTTCGGGAAACACCAACAGAACACTTGCACGATGAGCAATTAAGAAGTATGATTTAGTTAGCCAGCTAATTAATATTATGGCATTTTAGACGATGACACAAGAAAACATTACCGAAAGCACAGGGTATCTGCTGGCCCGCACTTGCAAATCCCATCGCAACAAGGCCGGGGAGTTGCTAGCGGCTATCGATCTGTATGTCGGGCAGGAAATACTTCTGATTCACCTCTGGCGAGAGAATGGACAAAGCCTGTACGAGATGGCCGAATGCATGCGGGTACAGCCAGCGACAGTCAGTCGCATGATTGAGCGCATGGAGAAGGCAGGCCTGGTTGAACGCCGCAAGGACCTCGATGATGGACGCGTGTCCAGGGTTTTTCTAACCGAGTCCGGCCAAAAGATGCGTGAGCCAGTTCAGCGCGTCTGGGCGGAACTCGAGAGCATCTGCATGGCCAATCTAACCTCTGACGAAAAGATATTACTTCGGCGTCTCTTGCTGCAGGTTGAACAAAATCTGAGGGAAGGGGTCTAAATCCAATACCTTTCAAATAAGCAAACAGGTGGCACCCGAGGCATACTTGTGAGATATCAAATTCGCAAGATGCCAGGGGGCCACCTGATGGGATACAGATTACGCGAGGTTGACATCGAGAGCAAGTTTTGCCGGGAACTGACATTTACAAGCCTGAGCCGGGTTATTCCGCCAGATGTGGTCGAAGCAGCGTTGGAGGCAGAAGGCTTGAAAACGCAACGCGAGCGCAAATTGAATCTGGTCGTGACAGTGTTTTTAATCATCACAATGAACATCTACACGCAATCTTCTCTGGGGCGGGTAATGCGTAAGATCGCCCAGGGGTTGCGGTACATCTGGAACAATCCGGAATACGCGGTACCGAAAGACAGTGCGATTACCTATCGGCGCTATCAACTGGGTGCTCGACCGGTCGTGCGTTTGTTTCGGCATGTATGTCGACCGATAGCTACGACGGAGACAGCCGGCGCGTTCCTCTTTGGATTGCGCCTGATGGCCATCGATGGCACGGTTGAAGATGTGGCTGACACGCCGGAGAATGCGGCGGCTTTTGGACGGCACCACAGCCCGCGCGGCCAGAGCGCTTTTCCGCAGGTGCAAGGGGTGTATCTGGTCGAGTGCGGCACGCATACGATTGTCGATGCGGGCTTCTGGCCTTGCCACACCAGCGAGCGCATAGGTGGTTTTCGCCTGTTGCGCTCGGTCGAGATGGGCATGTTGGTGATGTGGGACCGTGGGTTTCATGATTATGACATGCTGCGCATGGTTTTGGAGCGCGGGGGACACATTTTGAGCCGATTTCCAGCCCATGTCAAGCCTAAAAACCGCTGTCCATTGCCAGATGGCTCCTACACCGCCTACCTGACCCCCTCCGACTACCAGCGCCGCAAGCGGGGCGAGCGCCTCCTGGTGCGCATCGTCGAATACACCATAAGTGACCCGGCACTCCCCGGTTACGGTGAAGTGCACCGCTTGGTTACCACCTTGCTGAACCCCGAAGCCTTCCCAGCCCTGGAACTCGCGCGAGCTTATCACGAACGCTGGGAAATCGAATTGGTCATCGATGAAGTCGACACCCATCAACGTCTGGCCGGACGCCCGCTGCGCAGTCTCAAGCCGGTCGGGGTCATTCAGGAACTGTATGGCCTGCTCATCGCACACTTCATCATCCGCTTCCTGATGCATGCGGCTGCCCAACGCACCGGTCTCGATCCCGACCAACTCAGCTTTGTGCATGCACTCGAACTCGTGCGCGACACGCTCGCCGAGTTTCAAAAGACGGCCGTTGACCAACTCGGCCAACTCTATGACCGCTTGTTGCATGACATCGCTGACGTTCGTCTGCCTCTCCGCCGTGCCCGTTCAAACCCGCGTGTAGTCAAACGCAAGATGTCAAAGTTCCGCCTGAAACAGCCGGAGCATTATCACTGGCCCCAACCCCGACAACCTTTCCGGCAAGCTTTGGCCCTTATTTGAAAGGTATTGGGTCTAAATCGCCTATTTTTTTAAATATATTCTTAGCCGGCTGAATTTCTAGAATGGCAAGATTTCTATAGTGAGAATCGAAACATTAACATTAATAAGGGAGAAACCTGAGATGAAAGTTTTAGTAACGGGAGCAACCGGATATGTTGGCTCGGCGGTCGTCAAGGAGTTGACAGGTGCTGGACACACCGTTTTGGGAATGGCACGTTCAGATGAGTCGGCGGCGAAACTCGAGGAACAGGGAATCGAGTTTCATCGCGGAGAACTGGCCGATCCGGCGAGCCTGGTCGCCGGTGCCAAGCAAGCGGACGCGGTCATTCACACCGCTTTTCCTTCAATGGGTCCCGGCGCGGATTTTCAGGCACTTATGAAAATGATGACGGACGCGGTAGCAGCGTTGGTCGATTCTTACAAGGGCACAGACAAGACATTCATCCTTACAAGTGGAGCCAGCGGTTATGGCCCCAACACCGGTACGACTCCCGTAGATGAGAGCATGCCGATCATCGCACCGACTCACGCGCCCAACGAACAGACTGTGGCGGCAGCTACCTCAGAAGGGGTTCGAACGATTGTGTTGCGGCCCACAATTGCCTACGGCTATGGCGGTAGCAACCCTATCATGGGCTGGTTTGGCGCGTCTCGGCAAATGGGTGGTGGCATTTACATTGGCGAGGGTGATGCACTGATTAGCTCGGTTTATATCGACGACATGGCCGAGTTGTACCGACTAGCGCTGGAGAAGGCGAAGCCGGGCGAGGCTTACAACATGGCTGCCGGGTCGGCGATAACAACAAAGGAGGTCGCAGAAGCGATCAGCAAGGCCGCCGGCCTGGGTGGTAAGACCGTCTCGATCCCGGCCGAGGAAATAGAAAAGGCGGGCTTCATTGGCCGACTCATTGGGAGCAGCATGGTCGTCTCATCCGAGAAGGCGCAGCGCGAACTGGGCTGGCAGCCCTCCGGCCCTTCTCTCCTGGATGAATTGGGGAACGGATCCTACGCGAGTTAACCTGTCATTTCTTGCTGGGGTTCGAATAACCACTCGTTAGAGCGGACCCCCGTGGGAGCGAGATTAGCATCTCACGTTCTAGCGAACAAAGGGTTTTAGGACGCTATCGACCAAGTGTTGGACATTATAGAATTAAACGGATTGCATCATGTCACGGCTGTAACCGCCACAGTCTAAAAAAAACGTTGATTTTTATACTCGTCTCCTGGGCATGCGCATGGTGGCTAAGTCGATCAACCAAGATGACACTTCAGCCTATCATCTGTTTTACGGCGATAAATTTGGCAGTGCTGGAACGGACCTAACCTTCTTTGACTGGCCCCACGTGGATAAGAATGTCAATGGCGCCGGCAGTATCGCCCAGGTGGGCCTGCGTGTACCAAGCCAGGACGCCCTACATTGGTGGGCCCAACGTTTGACGGAGAATAAGATCGAGCATAGCGGCATCGTTGAATTTCACGGCCACGCGCTGATTAACTTTGCCGATCCTGAGGGGCTGCAACTAACATTGGTCGATGATGAGGGTACGCCTGGCGGGATGCCGTGGGAGAAAAGCTCCATTCCGCCTGACTATGCCATTCGCGGCTTGTTTGCCAGTACTTTGTGGACGCGCGATATGGAACCAATTGCAAAGGTGCTCACGGAGGTGATGGGCTACCGGCAAGTAGCTGTATATCCCGCGTCCGCCGAGCCCAATGAACGCACCATTGTGTTTGAGATCGGTCAAGGCGGTGCGGGCAATGAGCTTTACCTCATCGAACAGCCGGCCAACCCAGGCGGCAGAGTCGGGGCCGGCGGCGTGCATCATATTGCCTTTCGCGTCACCAATGACCAAGAACACAAGCAATGGCGGGAACGGCTGGTTTCATTCGGCCTAAATGTGTCTCCAATTATCGACCGGCATTTCTCTCGAGCCATCTATTTCCGCGTCCCGGGTGGGTACCTGTTTGAAATTGCCACGGATGAACCCGGGTTTACCTATTTTGAAGATGTTGAACATTTGGGCGAAAGGTTGCTGCTGCCCCCATTCTTGGAGCCGCAGCGTGCTCAAATCGAAGCAAGATTGCAGCCGCTTGCATATCCATAGAAATTATAAAAGTGACGAGGAAAATACGATGACGCAAACCTTTCAAAGTTACAAAGATGCCGAGAGCTGGCAGCAACATTATGATCCGCTGGCCCCCAAGAGAGGCGCTGTCGCTCCTGATTTCGAACTTCGTGACATCAATGGAGAAAATCCGGTGCGCTTATCAAGTTTTAAGGACAAAAAGCCCGTTGCTCAAATTTTGGGAGTGTTACCTGACCTCCGTTCATTTCGGAGGCCGGGAGTCTCCGTGGTTTATACAAGCAGTACAACGACCGGGTGCAATTCCTGGTGGTCTATATTCGTGAAGCCCATCCCACTGATGGCTGGGATATGGGCAGTAAATATAGGATTACTGATCCACAAACAATCGAGGAGCGTCGCGAAGCCGCTGGAATGTGCGAAGTAGGGATGCAGTACGGTATTCGGACCTACGTGGATGAAATGGATGATGCCGTTATGACCGCCTATGCTGCCTGGCCCGAGCGACTGTACCTGGTTGGAAGGGATGGACACGTTGCCTATGCTGGCGGACGTGGCCCATTTGGGTTTAAACCGACGGAACTAAAACAAGCCATAAGTTCCATTTTGGAGGGAGAACAAATTGGCACTTAAGTTTAAGATTCGTGAGTATCAAGCTGAAGCAATTACGGTCAAATATGATCTCAAACGTTGTATTCATGCTGAGGAATGTGTGCATGGCTTGCCGACCGTATTTGATAAATCCGCACGACCATGGATCCAACCAGAAAATGCTTCGGCTGCTGAAATAGCCGATGTCATTCTGCGCTGCCCGACGGGTGCCCTGCAATTTGAGCGTAAAGACGATGGGGCATCAGAACCAATCCCAACAGAAAACACCATCTTGTTATCAGCTGATGGCCCGTTATACGTGCAGGGCGAGGTGGAGATTACCAGGCGGGATGGCAGCGTGTTACATCGAGATACCCGGGTGGCGCTATGCCGCTGTGGCACCTCAAAATATAAACCGTTTTGTGATAATGCCCATCTAGACATTGAGTTTCAAGCAGACGGAAGTGTGGCCGATAACCAGAGCGAAACCGATGCGTCCACAACGTACGGTCCCCTCAAAATTACTCTTGCGCCCAATGGGGCTTATCGATTGCAAGGCAACTTTGAGATCAGGAATACAGATGGCCAGGTTAGTTTCCGGGGCAACAGGACCGCGCTGTGTCGCTGCGGGGGTTCACAAAATAAACCGTTTTGCGATATGTCCCACCGGTCAATTGGCTTTATAGCCGATTAACTGGCTGGCAAAGGTAAATCAATGGCTAGTGTAACAACATGTGATCATTTAGATCGAATAAGAATTGTAGCGGGTGGAGACAGCGTGCAAGGCTGTGAAGATTGTTTAAGAATCGGCGGCCGGTGGGTTCATCTGCGGATGTGTCTGAGTTGCGGGTACGTAGGGTGTTGCGACTCGTCACCCAATCTTCATGCGCGCCAGCATTTTTCCGAGACACAGCACGCGATTATTCAGTCGGTCGAACCGGGTGAAAAGTGGGGCTGGTGTTACGTTGATGAAATGATTCTGAGAGTGCCACCTCCACCAGCATCTTAAAAGAAGCGAAATGTAGTAGCAGAAAAACCACAAAGCTTAAGGAGAAAAATAATGTCAACCATGGAAAACACAGCAGCACAAAATGAACAAGTCGTCCCGATTGGTAAACTATGGCGGGTGGGGTTGACTGCGGTGGTTGGCGCAGCCCTTGCCAATCTTGTTTTCTTCTTGATTACAAAGAATGTTTTTGGCGTTCCATACATTATCCCAATGGGAGGTCCTAGCGGCCCATTGACGTCTCTCCCAGCTGTGATAATTATCATGTTCAATGTTGTTCCCGCGATTGGAGCAACGATACTCTTGGCCGTTCTTGGTAAATTTCTCTCTCGTCCCCTTCGTGTGTTTTGGATTATTTCGATTGTAGTCTTCCTAATCTCGTTCATGCTTCCACTCACTCTACCGTCAAGTGTTGCCACTTCCACAAAAATTGGCCTGAGCCTGATGCATATTATTGCTGCACCAGTGATAATCGGAGTGCTGACCAGGTTAGGCCGTGAAAATAAAACTACACTCAACACTTTGGGCCAAGCAAGTTAACCCGCACTTTGTTTGACTTGTCGAAACCCATTGTTTGAAAGGTTTCCAATCGTGGTCGAAATTGGAGTGAAACCATGCTAAACAAAATCCCAATTCGCAATCTGACCATTCTGTTGGGAAGTACTATGACCGTGATGGCCGGGGCCACCATTGCTCCGGCCCTGCCGGAAATGAGCCTTTTTTTTCAAGACGTACCCAACGCCGATTTTCTCGTCAGGCTGCTCTTAACCATTCCCGCCCTGTTGATTGCCATCGGCGCCCCATTTTCCGGTGTCCTCTTGGACCGCTGGGGACGCAAACCTGTCATAATCGCGGCGCTAATTTTGTATGGCTTTGCCGGGACAGCAGGCTTTGTGTTGGGCTCGCTGTTTAGTATTTTGATCAGTAGAGCATTGTTGGGGTTGGCGGTGGCCGGCGTAATGAGTGGCTTCACCACCTTAATCGCCGATTATTTTAGCGGAGATAAGCTCAATAAATTTATGGGCTATCAGGCCGGTTTTATGGGCTTTGGTGGGGTGATTTTTCTACTAGCTGGAGGTTATTTGGCCGATGTCGGTTGGCAGTATCCTTTTTTAATCTACCTATTTGCCTTTGTCATCTTGCCCGGTGTTCTTTTCGCTATTGACGAGCCGGACCTTCAACCGAGTTCAAATCAGCAGAGCGTCTCGGCCGAGAAGATCGCCCTCTCCTTGAAAAACATCGCCTTGATCTATGCTATTGCCTTTGCCGGCATGGTGGTCTTTTTCTTGGTTCCGGTGCAATTGCCCTTTTATCTCACGGCAGCCGGAGTCAGCAACAGTCAGGTTGGCCTGGCGTTGGCGCTAATGGCGCTGGTTGCGGCTATTGTCTCGTTGCAATATCAAAAAATTAAAGCCCGGTTTTCTTTTGAGCGCATTTCCAGCCTGGTATTTCTGACAATGGGCCTTGGTTACGTCACACTGGCGATATCAGCCAACTTTAGCATTGTGCTCTTAGGGCTGTTGATTGCCGGGGTAGGCTTGGGGCTTCTGATGCCGAATATGAACGTTTGGTTGGTTTCGATCATTCCGGCCAAGGTGCGCGGTCGTGCCATTGGGGGACTAGCAACGTTCATATTTCTAGGGCAGTTCTTCTCACCCATCATTGCCCAACCTATTGTCCAACAAATAGGCTTGGCTGGCGTTTATGGCCTAGCTGGCGGGTTGGCGTTGCTCTTGGCCGTGGCCTTGTTCGGTTCAGCGTTTAAGAAATCTGCTAAACCTATAACTTCCTGATGCAGGTCAAGCGGAGAAAATTATGAGTAAAGTTTCAGATTTTATAAAAAAGCACGGTTACTCTTATAAATCCTTTTTTGTGGCGTTAATTGTTTTTCCCCCTGCTAGTTTATTTATCGCATGGAAAATCCAAGATATATCAAAGGCGACCCGAATCATCTTAACGATTATCGCGGTAATCGTACCCCTAATACCCTTGTATATTGGTGCTGTGGGTATATCTAATTTGTTTTCATTCCTCGCAGGTTAATTATTGTTTTGTAGGGCATTGCAATGGTAAATCTATTCTACGAATGTTCGAATTGATGCACTGACGACCCAAAGCAACAGTGCGCTATCCAGCACGGCCCGAAATGTATTGCTCGGTCAGCGGCTGGCTCGGGTTGGTGAAGATCGTTTCAGTGGCACCGAATTCGACTAGCTCGCCCAGCCAGAAGAAACCGGTCCAGTCTGATACCCGCGCCGCCTGCTGCATGTTGTGCGTCACGATGACAATGCAGTAGTCCTCGCGCAGCTGACGCATCAGTCCTTCTACTTCCAAGGTCGCCATGGGATCGAGCGCCGAGCACGGTTCGTCCATCAGTATGACTTCCGGCTCGACCGCAATGGCGCGCGCGATGCATAGGCGCTGTTGCTCGCCCAGCGAAAGGCTCAACGCATCCTCGCGCAAGTTGTCTTTCATATCTTCCCAAAGTGCGGCGCCGCGCAGACTCCGTTCGACTACGGCGTGAAGTTCCGCGCCGCGCGCCAGTCCGAGCACACGGGGGCCGAAGGCTACATTGTCGAATATGCTCTGCGGGAACGGATTGGGACGTTGGAAGACCATGCCCACGCGCTGCCGCAGATCGACCACGTCTGTCGCGGTGGCATAAATGTCGTCCCCATCCAGGAGCACACGTCCAGCCATGCGCGTTCCCGCGATGGTGTCGTTCATGCGATTCAGACAGCGCAGGAAAGTGGACTTACCGCAGCCGGAAGGGCCGATGAGCGCCGTGATATTGCGATCGGGCACGCTGATCGAAATATCGGACAGCGCCTGGTTATCGCCGTAGAAGAAGTTGAGCTGCTGTATATCGAGCTTATGCATGACTCGACTGAAAAAAGGCCATATTCACCACAGAGATACAGAGAATTAGTTCTGTGTTGTCCGCCAAAATACTTTGCAGAGTGCAGTGCCTCACTCCACTGCGTGAACTCCGTGTCTCTGTGGTTTTCTCATGGGAACTATGCATGCGCCAGACTCTACCCGAAACGGCCCGTGACGTAATCGTGTGTACGCTGGTCTGTCGGATTGACGAAGATCTCGCCGCCGGGACGGAATTCGACCAGGTCGCCCATCAGTAAGAACGCGGCGTGGTCCGCAACGCGCGCGGCCTGCTGGATGCTGTGCGGCACAATAACCACCGTGTAGTTTTCCTTCAACTCGGCGAGCGAAGTCTCCACTTTGCCGGTAGAGATCGGGTCCAGCCCGGAGGTCGGTTCGTCGAGCAAGAGCACTTCGGGCTCGAGTGCCAGGCTACGCGCAATGCACAGACGTTGCTGCTGGCCGCCGGAAAGCGCGTTGGCGGGCTGCTCCAAGCGGTCTTTGACTTCATCCCACAACGCGGCCTGCCGCAAGCTGCGTGCGAGTGTCTCTTCCAACTGCATGCGGTCGCGGCTGCCCGTCAAGCGCGGGCCATACAGGACGTTCTCCCGGATCGTCCCCGGCAGCGGCAGCGGCAGCGCAAAGACCATGCCCACCCGCCGGCGCAGTGCGGCCACGTCCATGCCGGGCGCGTAGACGTCTTCGCCGTCCATAGAGATCGTGCCGGACAATTGTGTGTCTTCGACGAGATCGTTAAGGCGGTTTATGAGCCGCAACATGGTGGATTTGCCGCTGCCGGCCGGTCCGAACAACACGGTGATGGCGTTGGCCTCAATGTCGAATGTAATGTTGCTTAACGCCGCTTTCCTTTCGTAGGAATAGCTGACGTCGTCAACTGCGATCTTAATCCGGGCGGCAGCTACCATTGTCTGCGCCTGCGAAAATAGCTGCGCATGATCGAGGCGAGTACATTCATCGAGAGCACAAGCGTGAGAAGCACGAGCGCGGTTCCAAACTGGATTTCCAGCGGCATGCCCGGCACTTGTGTGCTGATCACGAACAGATGGTAAGGCAATGCCATTGTCTGATCGAACACAGACTCGGGCAGGCGCGGCAAGTAGAATGCTGCCACTGTAAACAGGATGGGCGCGGTCTCGCCCGCCGCCCGCAACAACCCCAGGATCACGCCCGTGATCATGCCGGGCAATGCCTGCGGCAGTACAACATTGCGAATGCCCTGCCAGCGCGTGCCGCCCAGGCTGGCATTCACAGTGCGGAACTCAGACGGCACTGTGCGCAATGCTTCTTCGGAGGTGCTGATGATGATCGGGAGGGTCATGATTGCCAGCGTCAGCGACCCCGCCAGAATCGATGTGCCAAACTTGAGAAAAAGCACAAACAATCCCAGCCCGAACAGCCCGTACACCACCGACGGAATCCCGGCCAGGTTGATGATCGCCAGGCGAATGGCGCGCGTCAGGCGCGTGTCGCGTGCATACTCGGCCAGATAGACCGCCCCGCCCACACCAACCGGGATCGCCACCGCAGCCGTGCCCAGCGTGAGCAATATCGTGCCGACAATGGCCGGAAAGATGCCCCCGGCTTTCATGCCGTCACGCGGCAATGCGAGCAGGAATTCCACGTTGATTGCGCTAATTCCCTTTACGACGATCGTGCCGACGACGAATAGGATCGGGAGCACCACCACAAGCGCCAGCAGGCCCAGCAGCACAAAGCCGACGCGTTGTACCTTTTCGCGCTCCATTAGCGCAAGCCTCCCCGGCGGCGCTTCTTGAAAATCGTCGGGGCCGCCGCTAGGTTGATGGCGAATGTGAGCAGAAACAAAATAATGGCAATTCCGAAAAGGGCGTGGTAGTGGACGCTGCCCTGAGCGACCTCGCCCATCTCGGCCGCGATGGTGGCTGTCATTGTGCGCGCCGGTCGGAAGAGCGAGTCCAGCGTGAGCGGCAGCCGGGCAGCATTGCCGGTGACCATCATCACCGCCATGGTCTCGCCAATGGCGCGCCCGATACCCAGCATGACGGCCGTCACAATGCCCGAGCGGGCTGCCGGCACGACCACGCGCCAGATCGTCTGCCACTGGGTGGCACCAAGTGCCAGCCCGGCATCTCGGTAACTCTTGGGAACCGCGTCAAGCGCGTCCTCGGCAACACTGATAATGGTGGGCAACGCCATGTAAGCCAGGATGAGTGCACCCGTGAACGCTGTAAGCCCGGTGGGCGCGCCAAGCGTTTCGCGCACGAGCGGCGCTAACAGCGTTATGCCAAAGAATCCCAGCACGACAGATGGGATGCCGGCCAGCACTTCGATCATGGGTTTCAAGATTTCGCGCGCCCAGTTCGGGGCGACTTCACGCACATAAACCGCCGTCGCAACGCCGAGCGGCAGTGCGATCAGAATGGCAACAATCGTGACCAACAGCGAACCGAGTAATAGCGGCACGATGCCGAACTGGTCGAAAGTGGGATACCAGCCTACACCGAACAGATTGCCGACAGGCACTTCTACCAAAACTGGCAGCCCTTCGCGGAGCAGGAACATGAAAATTAGCGCGACAATGCCGATGCTTGAAAAGCCCAGCACGCGTATGCCGGACTCGATGAAAAACTCTAACCACTTGCGCACAGACATGCTATAAAGCCCCGCGTTTACTCATGGATTGGCACAAAGCCCAGTTCCAGCACGGCTGCCTGTCCCTCGCTTAGCACCCAGTCGAGATAGGCTTTGATGGCGCCCTGCGGCTCGCCAGCCGTATACATGAACAACGGGCGGGAGATCGGATAGGAGCCATCGTTCACTGTATCCACTGAGGGCAGCACAAACGGACCGCTCTCGTCCCGCGCCACGGCGATTACTTTTTGATCGGGTGTCACGTAGCCGAGACCGTCGTATCCAAACGCGTTCGGGTTCTGGCGCACCTCGGTGCTAATGCCTTCGGAGGAGGCCATTAATAGAGTGTCCGGCGAAAAGAGCAGCTCGCTCTCCTTTTCGCCCAGGCGGATCACGTTTTCGAGCATGTACACATATGTGCCCGAATTGGATTCGCGTGACAGCGGCACGATCGGCCGGTCTACGCCACCCACTTGCTGCCAGTTAACAAGCTTGCCTGTGTAAATATCGGATATTTGGGCGAGTGTCAGTTGATCGACTGGATTTGAAGGATGCGCGACAATGGCGATCGCGTCGCGTGCGACGACAATTTCGACGGGTGAAATTCCGTTCGCTTCGGCCCGGGCGATCTCCTCCGGTTTCATGGCGCGCGAGGCGTTGGCGATGTCTACGGTGCCGTTGATCATCGCCGCGATACCTGTGCCCGATCCGCCGCCCGTCACCGAGATGCGCACCTCGCCGTGTTCGCCTAAATAGCGTTCGGCCCAGGCAAGCGCGAGATTGACGAGCGTGTCCGAACCTTTATTTTCGATTATCGTTGTGGTGCCGCTTTGCGCCTGCTGTGGTGAAGGCAATCCCGATCGAGTTGTACATCCTGAAACGAATAAGCCACAAATGAGTAATATGTAGCTGATTCGGTCCAAGTTCAATGCAGCGGCCTCGATGGATGTGTTTGCAAACTCGTCGTGATTCTACCCGAGATTAGCGACATGTCTACGTCAACTCCTACCGAAACATCGCAGGCGACGATCGAATTATTCGCTAGAATCTGTACAGAGGAGAATGAAAATGGATCGGACCTTTGTTTGTCTAACAGCCTTGTTGGTGCTATTACCTATCGGCCGCGCACACGCGCTGACCCTTGATTCAGACGGCGATGGAATCGAGGACAGCTCAGATAATTGTTTGTACGTTCCGAACCCTACGCAGTCCGACATCGACAACGACGGCATTGGCGACCATTGCGAACCGAATATGGGTAAGGATTTCGACGCGATTGCAGACGACGTCGACAATTGTCCGTTTACGTATAACCCTGACCAGAAGAATACATATGGCGACGCGCGTGGGGATGCCTGCGAGTCTGAGGTCGGTACACGCCTGAATGGGCGCGCCACGCCCATCATTGTCTACCTGATGCCCGGCGAGCAGGAGCTACAGTTCTACTCGCTTGGCGGTGCGCAGCTCGCCCTCATCTCCGTCAGCCGGCTGCAAACGCTGTCCGCGGGAGGCGTTGGCGCGAGCATGGCCCTGGCCGGCGTGAGCGGCAACATACTCGACTTGCAGCACATTGGCGCCGGGAGCTTCACAGTGACAAACACGCCCGCGAGTGGGAGCGCGACGAGCGCGAGCTTTTTCCTGCCGGCGGCCGCGACGACGGCCAGCGCGGGTGTAGCAAGTCCGACCACAACAACCGCAACCTCCAGCGCGAGTGTCTACACTATTAAGCCCGGAACAACCTGAGCAAGATCGCCAAGTTCATCGGCACAAGAGTCGACGCACTCGTCAAGGCGAACAACATCAAGAACCGCGATTTGATTCAACCCGGAGATGGTTTGCTGTTACCGAATGGGTAGTTCACCCTTCAGAGTAGGGTACTTTCAACATGATGGTTTAAGGCTCGAGAGAGGCGAACCCGGAGTGCGTGCGCGCCGTACTTTCCGGTATAAAGGCCGTCACCAATCGGATTAACCGATAACGTTGTATGTGGGTTTGCAGCCCCCAATTTCTTCTGAAATTGCAGTTCCCTGCATGCCGATCCCACCTCAAGCATTTACATATATAGTCGCATTAATCGACCCGTTGAGGCCTGTAGCGTTAAATAGACCTGTGACGGGGTCAAATGGCCCACGAAGAGTACCGAGCTCCGTAGAGGTCATTGTGATGATGTTGTCGGCATCAATGGAAAAGCCGAACGGCACAGCATAGTCGCCCGAGCCGCACGCTGTATACGTGAAGGATACAGTTATGCTGAAGGTAGAAGGCCAGGCCGCTGTCGAAACTTCTGTGAGATTCACCAGCCTCAGTTATATCGACTCTATGGATGCTGTTCCCACCAGTATAGACCAGAGTGGCAAGCGCTTCGCCTTCCACGTCCTCAGCAATGATCAGCATCTCTCTTGGTTGCATTGAGGCAATACTATCCAGTACTTTTAGCAGCTGGGGATCGATGACGACGACCCTGTCCGGAATAGCGACTACAAGATACCTATCATCCGTCGTCCAATTAAAGGCAGTGACCTGGCCGGATGTCTCAAACTTGTGAATTACCTTGTCCGAGGTGAGATCGATGATCCCATTCGCGCCTTCAGACTCGTCTCCGTATATACCACCAGTGTATGCCGCGGCGACCCGGTCGCTCCTATTCGAGATGCCGCCCAGGATCACAATTTGTGCGTCGGGCACCAAGAGTAAGGAACTAGGGCGTCTCGTCAGCAAATTAACCTGTACGATTTCGTTGCCCGTGCTGCCGAGGAGATACCCGCCGTGCTGCGCAACGACAAAGTTGTCCACGGGAAAGCCGTCAGCGATCAACTCCTGCTCCAGTGTATCGGGGTCAATTGCGATAACCTCACCCTTCTTCGTTGTGGCAAGCAAACCCTCCCCAATCGGGTCCAGCAGGATGTTGAGCAATCCATCTACTCCTATAATGGCACATTTGAGTTCGATTCCATCGACAGGTTCAATGCCTTTCAAACACTCATCAAATGTGGGAGGTGCGTCTATTCCTTCAAAATTTCCAGGCAAGATATAAGGTGGGCGAGGGTCCCCTGTAACGTAGGCCAAAAGCTCGTCGTCCTCTGATTCCGTCCGAACCGAAAGAATCTTTCCATCATCTGTTGCGAGGAAAACGCTTTTTTCGTTTGATGACATGATTGGGTTCCGCGTTATCTGGTAACCCAATGGCATTTCCCACAATTTCTCCAGAGTATCGACATCCCAAAACTGCAGATTAGAGTCGAACGTGATGGCATGTGCGGGCTCCGGGCTGACTTTTCTGATAAAGATCTCACCGCCCTCGGGGAACTCTTCTTCGCCATCGAAGAGTTCCCAGCCATCCGGGAAGATTCCTGCGATCTTTTCCTCTTCGGGAGGATCGTATATTCTGATAGTTGCCGTAAATTGGCCGTTCGGCCCGGGGTTAAATCCGTGATTCACCGCCTGAACCTCTCTGCTCACCAGATTGAGGAGATCTTCAAACGAAGGATATCCTCCCCCACCGCCAACAATCAAATCAATCAGATCTCGTACTTCTTCCCTTCTCTCGTCGGGTAATAGCTTGCGGATGTGAAGGATGCGGGTATCTCCGAAGTCGGAGTTTATGCCGACATTTCCACCTTTAATTGTCATAACTTGTTGCGGGTGTACATTCGAATTAGCTGGAGCTGCCAACACACCGCTCGTGGCGACAGCAGCTGTTTCCGGGAGCGGCCCCTGCAGGTACCCGCCCCCGCGCTCCGCCGGAATATACGTCGCCCACTCACCTGTGTCATCTACACTCTGGGGGAGTTGGAGTTGGCCGGCCGGTTCAAAGCGCACGTTTAATAGTTCCGGTCCACTCGCCGTTTGCACCAACACGTATACGCGCACGACACCGTCCACCACGATGTCGTCCGGTGGTGCGCCAAAGCCGCCAGCATCGTCGATGCCAATTGTGATCGGCCCCGTGACAAACATGCCGCGTAAGGTGCGTAGCAGCGTACCGGCCTCGGCGCTAAAGCGCACGCCGTGCTCGGTCTCGATCTCGATCGGCTGGGCCAAGCGACCGTCCAGCGGCACCTCGATCTCAAGGGCGGCCGAGCCTGTCTCGAATGCGTGCGAAACCGGCGCAGCGGCGCTCTCTGTGGGCGGCGCTTCAGTTGGCGCTGCAGCTTCCGCAGCCGTCGCTGCGGGCGCAGCTGTCTCCGCCGGGCTGCGCTGGCAAGCTGTGAAAACCATAACCATGAGCGTCACTAACCAGAAGACTTTTTTCATTTCAACACTCTCCAAAGCGGTTGGTTGGAAGAAGTCGCTAATATGATACGACTCGTTCAAATTAAGAGCATGCCATTCTATCCCACTCACGTCCCAGACCGTGTCCCGAAGAGTGACGTACCATGTCCCCGCGTCCAGTCCTGCACAGTGCCGCACCACGTCCAGCCGTGGCTGGGAAATGACGTGCGCACTTCACGTTGTGCACATACCGACCCAGTACGTTCGGTACTGGGCTGCATCGGTATCCGCGACTGGGAGCCGATGCGACTGAATGTGACAGTGGGCTTGAAATTCGTGATCTACTGACAATACTCGACTAGCAGTTTGTCGGAGAGACAAGTACTTTTACAACATGAATAGCCCTACAGGGCAAAATGAGCAGTTGATTGCGACAAAACAAGCGTAAAACAGTGTGCATTTCATGGAGGGCAAACCACCTTCTCTCAGCGAGTAGCAGGCGCGCCAAAGCAGCCCCGGCTAAAGCAAACCCTTTGCTTGGTAGAGGGTGTGCATGCGTTTGAGGTTGAACGCTAGGCAGACCAGACACCATTCCCCGGCTGCTGCCAGCAGGCCGCGCAGAGAAAACTGGCGGAAGCCCAGGACTTCCTTGATGATACCAATGACGGGTTCCACTGTGCATTTGCGTAAACGGTAGCTGGCTTTGCCGATTTCGGTTTGTAGTTTGTAAGCCATCTTGACTTTCGGACTGGCATCTTCCGGTGGCGGAGCAGGCATTTGTTCAAAGAAGGTACGCCAGCTTTTGTGGTGAGGTTCGCGACCGGTAGCAATGTAAGGATCAATGCCAAGCTTCTCAAGTGCTGCGATGTTCGCTTTGCTGAAATATCCATAATCCAAAGCGGCAGCCTTTGGTTTGCCTACTTTTGGAGAGATGGCATCCAGGGTTGGCTCAGCTTCTTTTTTGTCATTCGGATGGTTCGAAAGTGAAGGCGCCACAATCAAGAGGCTCTCCTGCTCCACAGCAACTTGAACGTTGTAATGCTGGTCGAAGCCATTATTGGTGCTGTTTTTCATGATGCGAGAGTCCGGATCAGTGAAGTTGTACTGATCTTTGTCCCGTGGTCCCGGCTGCGGTGGTTTCGGTTTGCGACCTCGGGGTTTATGCCCAGTTTTGCGAGACTTTTCTTCCCGCTCACGCTGTTTGGCTTCGTATTCAGCCCTCTCGGCTGCATATCGTTCCTGCGCACGGGCTTCTAAGACGGCTTTGGCTTCTGCCAGATTTGCCAAACGTTTCTTGCGAATGGCAATTTCGTCTTCAATGACGAGCCCTTCCGGCAACTGGAGATCACCCTGATCAGCTTGCTCACCGAGTTCGAAGAGTTTGTTCACTTCCTGGCGCAGTTGGGTCTCTAGTTTTATCAGACGCTTGTAACTGACCGCTTTGCTCTTGGATGCATCAGCATGCACCTTGCTACCATCCAGACTGATATTACCCAACTTCAGCACCTCAGCAACTTGGGCCAGGAGCAAGATCTGCACAAATAACTCTTGGATCGCAGCCAGAAAGGTTTTGCGAAAGTTGGCAATTGTGTCGTGGTCAGGATGCAGCCCACTGGCAATATAGCGGAATGGGATACTCTCATAGGTGGCTTTCTCAATCTTACGAGAACTGAACACCCCGTTGGCATAACCATAGAAGAGCAATCCCAACAGGATCTCTGGCGCAATAGGTTGACCACCCGTCGGTGCATATTGTGCATAGATCATACCCAAATCCAACTGGGCGATAACATCCACCACAAATCGTGCCAAATGATTGGATGGCAGGGCTTCTTCCAGACTGATTGTCTGTTTGAGCATCACTTCGTAATTGGGTTTCTTGAATTTTCTAGCCATGCCCGTAGATTATCACCGATTTCGCTATCTCAGGTTGCTCTCCGACAAACTGCTAGTGCGAAGATATTAAATCTACTGAATAGCGCCGGCAATTCTAAAATTTAATATGATGCCCATATGCGAAACATCTAGATGTTCGTTAATAACATGTGGGTATGATTTTCAAGATAACATAGATAGATTAGCAGTAGATCACAAAAACCGCTCTGGGGGAATTGCACCCCCCTGATCCACGCCCGGATTGCCCCGTGCAGTCCACGGGACTGTGCAAATCCAGGCGGAGCTTTCATGATCTACTGATTATTCCGATTCCATTTGTGATATCAATTAGGAGCCGCAAACCGGCATTCGATGCTTATCAGGATATGATTGCGGCGGGAGGCTGACTCCGCCGCCGCTGCTGTGCGAAGAAGTGAGGTTAGAGGTTGCCTGCCCTCAATGCCGAACAAGCCACAAGATGCGGTCGTACGAAACGATGTAATGGACGACGACGATCGTGCTCATGATCCAGGCCAATCTATCCAGCCCGATTTGAAGCAAAGCCCAAGTCCCGAAGCCGAACACCGCCAATTCGAGAACCAGGCGAATGATACCGGGAGTCACAATCGGCGCGCGTCCCGAACGGCTGGGATCATTCGGCACGGCGAATGTACCCCACAGAACCGCAGCGCCAATCGGGATCGCGAGCGCCAGCACAAACCGGAGCCAGCCATCAGTTAGCTGCCAGCCCCACGCGCCCATGGCGATGAGTGCCGCCAACTCAAGCACAAGCCGGACGGCTAAATTTACAGGATGTGAACCCAAGCTGTTCTCCAGAGCATGTATTTCGTGCTGTCTATATTACCCGATACCCTGATGAGAGGCGGTAACCCAACGCCAGACCTTTACTCCCCGTCGGTACTTCCAATTAAGACGATGTTCAAAAGCCGTGAAGAATCACGGCTGTGGTTCGCGCACTCGACCCGCACCCTTCGGCCAGGCTGGCGCACGCGGCGTTCATCATATACAGCTCATTGTCGCCGTGCGGGCGGGCGTTGCACAGAAAGTTGGCGCTTGTTAATCAATCGTACCACCAGTCCCCGATCCAGCGTCCGATCTTAACTCCTACTATTGTAATCGGGTTATTGGAGCTGTTATTCCGGCCGACAAGGCTGGATATCTGCGCGGGCGTCAGTTGACTATGATCGTAGACTTGTTTCCATGAGAGCGCCCCCTCGGCGATTACTGCCCACGGCGCTACTTTGCCTGCCACCCTGAACACCGTAATCGCCCGGAGTGCCGTCGTCGTTTTGGAAACGTTTAGCAACCGGGTGCTGATTTTAAAATGGGTGCCATAGGCAAGATGTGTAATCTTGAATAAACGATTGAGAAACGACCCCTTGGCGATATTCAGGGGCTTGTTGAGCCAGTGTAGCACGCTGCGAATTGAGTTTAGGGTTTTGTACTGGGCCAGCCTATCGTGGCGCAGTCTGGCGGCATTTTCATCGGATGCAGAGCCGGGGGTATCCGGGGGTTTGCCGTCCGCTGCGCGGTTGCTCACGGAATTCCCCGCCGGTTCCGGCCCAATGCCGACCCGCAGCGCGGCGTCTTCCGCGCGTGAAAAGTATGCCCATGTTACGTCGAAAGCGATAGCGAGCCAGCGCAGCGGGTCCAGTATAGTCCCGGTCGGGTCCAGGTTGTTGATCGGGTCGCGCGCGGCGTAGGCGTACGGATTGAGTTCGAGCGGGCTGACCACGTTCGGCCAGAG
Source organism: Anaerolineales bacterium (assembly GCA_965248775.1). Taxonomy (GTDB): domain Bacteria; phylum Chloroflexota; class Anaerolineae; order Anaerolineales; family JBHHUI01; genus JBHHUI01. Next base: position 3,786,223 of record OZ252150.1, on the reverse strand, counting down.
CGGGTCGCGGCTCAGAAAGTGGCCACTGACGGCATCGTAGTATCTAGCGCGCATGTGGTAGAGACCGCTGTCATTCTCCTGCCGAACGCCGAGTTGGCCGGCCCAGGTAAAGGGCTGCGCGGCGTCGCCGTTGTGAGCCAGTTGCAAGCCATAGGGGCTGTAGGAGTATTCGTCTACGACCGCGCCCGCCGCGTCCGTCAGGAAAAGCGTAGAGCCGCTGCGGTCGAAGTGGTAGAAATTGACCGCATTTTTCTGGGCGGCGTCGATGGCGTATAGCAGGCTGCCGTCTGGAGTCCAGATGTAGAAGCGCTCGAATGCCCCACTGGATCCATTTTGCTCGGCGACAATCGGCTGCAACACGAGCGCGTAGTTGTAGTAATAATTCGTCGTGGCCTCGTCGTTGCCGGTACGCGCCGTCAGGTCGCCCAGCCCGTTGTAGGTCAGCGTAGCTGCCCCGCTGCCTTTGAGCCGGTCGGCGCCATCCCAGGTGTAGGTCTGCGCGGGCGCACTGATCTGTCGCCCGCGGCCGTCGTATGCGTAGCCCGGCGAGCTGATCTGTGAGGCCTCGTCGTGGGTGAAGGCGTCACTGCGCGCCGTCAGCGCGTCGGCCGGTTGCAACGGTACGTCGAGCAGCACCTCGGTGAGGGCCCCGACCGCATTCAGGGTATATTGCTGGTCGGCAATGGCGCCGTCTTGGATGCGCGTAAGCTGGCAGGCTGCGTCCCAAGAGAGGGCTGTGTCGACGCCATTCGAGCGCTGCACGTCGACAAGCTGCCCGTTGTCGTCGTAAATGAAGCTCAGCTGCGTCGCGGTCAGGCTGTCTTGCACTCGGATGAGCAGATCGCGCGCATCGTACATGTAGGTGACTTCGAAAGCACCATCGGCATACGACACAGTCTCGATGCGTCCGCCGGCGTCGTAGGTTGCGCCAAAGTCCACCTCGTTCACCTCAGAATTCACAATGGCGCTCTCGTCATCGTAGCGCAGGCGCAGGCCGTTTGTCTCTGTCAGCCGGCTGAGCGAATCGTAGCTGTAGCGCAGATCCGTGCCGTCCGAAATGGTTTGGCGCGTCAGGTTGTCGACCGCATCGAAGGAGCGCAGTTCCACCTCGCCGGTGGGATGCACAACTTCTATGATTCTCCCTTGCTCGTCATGGATATAGTTCCACGCGTTGCCGAGCGGATCGGTAATGTCTGAAATTCGGTTCCCGCCGGCATAGTCGAAGCGCCAGTCTTGTCCGTTCAGATCCGTGACCTGGGTCAGATTGCCCAACGCGCTCCACTGGAAGCTGGCGTCGCCGAGGACCGGCCAGCTCAGGCTGCGCGGCAAACCCCAGGCGTCATACGCAAAGGCCACCGTGTGTCCGAGTGCGTCCGTAATCGCCGTCGGTCGGCTGGCGCTGTCGTAGGCTACCGTCGAGGTGTTCCCCAACCCGTCGACGATCTGCGTGATGTTGCCGAGTTCATCTGATTGGAAGGACGTGGTCTGGCCGAGCGGCGCCGTCAGGCCGGAGAGCACGCCTTCGTCGTCATAGGATGTGCGCCAGACATTGCCGCCGCCGTCGGTCATGCTTGTCAACCAGCCGCGCGGGTCGTAGTCAAAGCCGATCTCGTTTCCGTTCGGATCGCTGAAAACAGTCAGGCGGCCCACCGCATCGTAGGTTGCGGTGGAAGTCTGGCCGCGCAGGTCGGTGATCTGTGTCAGGCGATCCAGCAGGTCGTAGCTGTAATCTGCAACCTGGCCGAGCGGGGTTATCACCACAACCGGATTCCCGTTGGCGTCATAGCGATAGGAATAAGTATGCCCAAGTTGGTCGGTGACGGCGGTCACGCGACCCAGCAAGTCGTAATCGATTTGTAGCGTTGTTGCGTCCGGGAAGTTGTAGCGCACCAGATTTTTGGCTTCATCGTACTCATAGGTCGTGATCCCCAGGCCGGTTTCTGTGCTGGAAGCCAGGGTACCATCGTCGTTGTATATGAAGGTACGCGCGGCACTCGCCGGGTCGGCTAAGGCCAACACCTGGCCGCGCGCGTCATAAGTGAACTGCCAGGCTTCGCCCATGCGGCCTATCCAGGTGCTTACGTTGCCGCGCGCGTCGCGCGTGAGTTCTTCGGCGCTGCTGTCGGGGTAATCCACGCGGGTGAGATCGTGGAACGTGAACGTGATCTGCTCGCCGTTGTCGGGGTTGGTGAATGTCTGCTGCTGCGGCGTAAAAGTGAAACGCAGCACACCCGCGCGTGCGTCAGTGATAGAGGCTATTTTTCCGGTTTCTGGATGGTATGTGTAGCGGGTGGTATCGCCCAGCCGGTCTGTGACAGCGGTGATGCGGTCGTGGGTGGCATCGGATTCGAAGTCGATGGTGTTGCCGGCCGGATCGGTCAGCGCGCTGACCACGCGCAACTCGCGGTCGTGCTGGAAGGTGCGCGTTGCGCCATCCGGATAAGCGATGGTGAATTGGCTCTCCGCGGTGGTCACGCGCACGCCGACCGGGTTCCCATTGTTTTCGTTGATCGCCGTATACGTTTCGAAGTCGTCCGGCGTGAGGCGCGTCTCGTTGCCGTAGGCATCGGTTTGGGTGGACACGCTGCCATAGTGGTAGTAAGCGGGATTGTAGGCCTGCGTGTAGGGCGTGTTGCCGGCCGGCCGATTCACAGCAACAATCAGGTCTTGGTTGGCATATTGGAAAGTGGTCGTATCGCCCAACGGGTCGCTGATAGCCCGCAGGGTGACGCCGTCGTCAGTGTAGGTAAAGGCATCCAGATTATCTTGCGGTGAAACGTCGTAGCTGAAAGACCACGTCCGGCCGGCCTGGTCTGACACGGCGGTCAGGAAGGGGAAGTTTAAGTCAGGGTCGGTCGTCATGACCTCGTACGAAAAGAGCAACTCCCGGCCCAGTCCGTCGGAGACGCGGTCCGGACCGCGGATAAAGATGTCCGATCCGGTGCGCGGATATTCGTAGGTCAATGTGTTGCCATTGCGGTCCAGAACGTAGAAGAGATGTGCTATGAGAATTGTGTCATCTTCGTATGACACACCGAAGACATAGACGCGCTCCTGCAGCGGATCGAGGAAATAGAAATAGTCGCGCGTCTGTCGCAGTTGATAGCGAATCCCCTCTAGGTCGTAAGCTTCCCAGCCGTCGGCGGTCGGGTGAAATCCGATCTCTTGCGCGAGGCCATATTCGATGAAGATGGCGTCCGGATCAAGGACTTTTGCCTGGGTCAGCGTGAAGCGCTGATTTCCGAAAAATCGGCTCGGTATGCCGTCGGCCCAACGTTTGGAGTTTGCCTGTGAGCCATAATACAAGCCGAAGTCCAGCGGTAGTGGCCCGCCGAGGTCGAACAGGGCCATGTCGAAATAGTATTCGCCGGTGGCAGCGCTGATGGGGTCGCCGGTCGCTATAGACGTTTCGCGGCTATCGCCGCGTGTGTGCGTCGTCGATTCTTTAGGAATTTCCTCTGCTGGCGGGTGCGTGGGCGTGGGTGTTGGCGTTGGCTCGTCTTCCAACGGCGGCGTCGTTACTTCGATTGGCTGCGGCAGCGTGGGCGTGGCCGTGGAAGTCGGAGTCGGTGTGTAGTAATATGTCGGCGTCGGACGACGGGGTTCCCGATACAGGCCGGCGTCCCAGGTCTGCGCGCTTGCGCCTGCACCAACTGAGAAGACGATGGTTTGCCCAGTGGCCTGATCGGGGTCGCTGTCGATCGCATCATCGCCCTCGTCCTGCGGACTGAATCTAAATCCGCCGGGCGGCACAAATTCGATAAAGTAGTCACCGGCGGCGACAGCGCTGAAACTGTAGAAACCATCGCCGGCGCTATCGTGTAGCCGCACGGTTACGGCTGGCAGGCCCGGCTCCTCTCCATCCTGAATGCCGTTTTCATTAAAATCTTGCCAGACAAAGTCGCCGATGGAGGCAGCGCCCTGCAAGCGGGGCGCCGGAACTGCGCGCCGGCTGCGCTCGGCGACGACTGGTGGGGGGGCCAGCAATCAAAAGATGAGAACGAGGATTGTGGATGTACGCGCGCCATGCAATATGCGGCGGCGGGACGTCAACGCGCGGGCAAGTCGGCGGCGGAACACGACGAGCGCCAGTGCAGCCATGGTTCCCAGCGCCGGCGCGAGCAAGGCCGCGAACCCGGTCGAGATCGAGACTTTGGCGGCGGGCTGGCTGCCTGTGGCCTGCTCGCCGGCGAGCGCCTGGCCGGTCAGTACTTCTCTGGAGAGCAGGTTGCCGTTGTTGTCGTAGGTATAGTCGATGCGCGCGCTGCCATAGTCGGCAGCGACCAGACGCCCGGCATCGTCGTACGTGGAGCGCACACTGTGCGCCTCCGGCTCTGCTGTGGATTCGGCGGCGGGCACTGACGTGTCTATCGGCACCGGAGGCGGTTCGGTGGCCGCCGGCGCGCCGCCCCCACAAGCGGCCAACAGCAGCGCTGCAATGGGGAGTACCAGTAGCATTCGTCGATGAGACATTTTTGTGGTCATCGTCTGTTTCTCCATGGTCAATCTTGTCTGACCCGTCTCACGTCGAGTAAAAATAGCCTACACCTGACGACTGGTTTATGCACGTTCGCTACAGCGATCGAGTCGACAGGCTGTCGCGCGCTTTACTCGCGTGAAGCGAACAATTGACCAAAATAGTTAACAGGGTCGTCTTGCCGTTGCCAGCGTGCGCAGCCGCAGAAACACGGCAAAACCATCTCAAATACAATACTCCTTAAAGTATGCGGTTGATCAGTTCAAGGCACGATTTCGTGCACGGAAACGTTGTCGAAGGTCCACACCGCTCCCCCCTGTTCAAACGTCGTCGCAAAGAGAAAGGGGCAACCCGGCTCCAAGTCAGCATATGGAAAATTCGCTACCTGTTCGCCGTTAATAATCACGGTTACTTCCTCGGAATCGTCAATGAGCCGAACGTGATTTACAGCCGGTGCGAGCTTTATCGCAGGATTTAACGCCCAGGGGATCACATCAGTAAATTCAAATTTATCGTCGACGTTGTCCGCCCTCGCGACACTAAAGAAGCCATCAGCGCCGAGGTAAACCCCAACCCAAGCAGCGCCTCCGGGGCTGCAACGGAAGCGGATGCCGGCCGACGAGTCGGTGGCCCCGGAAATGTAGGCTAGGTCCACTTCCAATATATTTGCATCCAATCGTTCCAGATCGGGATGGCTCGCAAACCAATGCCAGAGCGTATTCTTTACTTCAATGATGAGTTGTCCATCACCAACAGAATTGGATCCTTCAGGGGATTCACCAATGAACCACTCACCCGCACCTGTCTCAAAATCATCCTCGAACAGCACTTTCGGCGCGGAGATTTCCGTTGGTGTGGGTTCAGGGGTTTCCGTCGGCGCGGGCGTTTCCGTTGGCGGCACCGGCGTTTGCGTGGGTGGCACGGTGTATCAGTTGGCGGCGGCGCAGTGTCGGTCGGCGCGGGCAGCGGAGGTGGTTCTGTAGCCGCTGCGCCGCCCCCGCAGGCGGCTAAAAGCAATGCCGCAATTGGTAGTACGGGCAGCATTCTTCGATCAGTCGTGTTTGTGTTCATCGTCCGCTTCTCCTTGGTCATTCTCTTCTGATCTGATTCCTGCAGCTGTGCATAAGTGAAGGCTCTTCCGTCTCCGTCGCCCTGCCAACTCTAATCTTTCAATACCTCCAATTCAGCTTCCAGCACCCTCTTCAGAATCTTTACTGTCTTCAGTATGAACAACATCGTCCTTCGTCTCTGAAGGAGGGTCTTGTTCATCAATCTCCGCATCATCACCATGGCTCCAATGCGTAGAAAATCGGACATCCCGGTCCGTCATAACCACATCAGTAATCCCTTTAATCTCATCCTCCTCGTCCGCCGGCGGAGACCTCTGATACTGATCTATAAACGTATCCGAATTTTCAATGTCACCACTCTCCTCCACCACCCCTGGGTTGAGTGCCGGATCCGCATCCGGACTATCAGTCCCAGGGGCCGCCATATCCTCCCATTCCACTAGAGGATCTGCAGAGTTATCATCTTCGTCGTCATCCTTCTTATTCTTCTTCCTATCCTTCAAAATTCCATATACACCGAGAGAGAGAGCGGCAACCGCAGGGGCCCCAATACATGCAGCTACCCTCGATCTCGAATCTTCGTCTTGCTCCTCCTTAACTACACGCAGTAACGCATCATCGCTGGGATTCTGCACTACTATCGACTGCGACTCCTGCACACCGTCCGATGGCGGGTTCTGCACTACTTCCGATTCGAGCGGGAAATCATCCAGTAGGCGAAATAGCTGTTCATGAACCAAGCTCTCAATCGACGAGGCCGCAACCGGATTTGTTGGCTGTTCTTGAGCTCCTGAACGCGTTTCCGAATGCGACGGATCCAGTGGTTCCCTCCATGTATTTCCTCCGGAGCTGATTGTGATGCCCGGGCAGCCGTGCCCTTTCTCTTCTTCGGCAAACGAATCCCACTTTCTGTCATCCTGGAACGCCAAAATCCTGCCCCTTTTACCATAAAGAATGCCACAGTCCGCAGCGAACTTGGGTTCATGCCCTTCGAGGCGGACGGTTCTACGCGCCTCGATGCTTTCGGTGTTTCGGACGGGAAGCGCAGCAGCCCATAGATAGCCACTGGCAAGTCCCAACTGGCGAATTTTGGGATCAGGACCAAGGGCAGTATGCCGTCGCTATCCTCGACGCCGGGAAGAAAGAATAAGAGATCTAGGCTATTTGTTAGGTCGTCATGCACGGAGTCGTAGCCCAGGTCCGGTCCGCCGTTTTCGGAGATTGCGCCGACCGCGAAGAAACTAGAACTGCGCGGTGGGTCCACGGTGAGAGGCATGTGCAGCGTGGCCACGTTTCCATCGCTGACAAATGTGAGCCCGTCTGACACGGCGGCCCGGTTGTAATTGCCGGCGCTGTCTTCCAACCAGCGCTGTATGCTCCACGACCCACCGCCGTCGCTGGGGAAGAACTCGTGGTAATCTTCGAAGTACTGGCCAGCCTCCTCTAAATAGCTGATAGCTTCAAAACGGACGTAATCAGCAGAGCGATCGAGCGGGAGGTCGGCAGCAGTTTCGATGGTGACGATCAGAAAGGGGTCGCCGTCAACAACTTCAAGGTTGAGGTTCACCGTTTGAATATCGCCTATAGCAGTGCATTCGATGGGCTGCTGGTCGAGATCGGTGCAATTGTACATGCCATCGTCGAAAAATATGGGTAGTTTAACTTCCGGCAGTGGGTCGCCTAATCTCATTGTGCTTTCGTCGCCGAATTTCACCTCCAAAGAATAATCGGTCGTATCTAGAAATTCTGGGAAGGCGGGCATTCCGGTACTGAAGCGTATTTCGTTTCTTTCGGCGTCGAAGGCGCCCCAGACGATTGTGGCGTCCGTTCCGCCAAGAGCGGCATTGACACTCCACGCACAGCGTTCGTCTTCCTGCGCGCAGGCCGGGGCTGTGGTAACCGGCTCGTTGTCATAGAACAAGTCCAGGTTGAGGTGGCCGCTGCACAAACCGCCGTCGCCTGCGAGGCAGGTTAGTGAGAGGCCGCCGCTGGACAGGCCCAGCTCACCCACGGCAGCGGGCCAGAGCGGCGGGAGGGATTGCACATTAAAGTCCAAATTAAGAGTCAGATCGCCGGCTGCGTTCCAAAGCGGCGTATCTCCGCTCGAGTAGAGTACGCCGTTCAAGAGCGCCGGATGGATAGGGTCGGGATTCTCGAATATGGCCAGGTCGACATAGCTGACGCGCGCCGTATTCTGGTCCTGCAGGATGGCCGAGTTAAGCAGGCTGACGATATCAGGGGGTGAGTCATGACAGACCGCTCCGTCGTCGAAAGGGCAGGCATCATTGATATTTGTTTGTCCATCGCCGTCGATGTCGATATCGCAGACGTCACCCCAGCCATCGCCGTCGAGGTCGTTTTGGATGGGATCGTCAAGCTCCGGGCAGAGATCGCTTGCATCCGGGAGTCCATCGGAATCCGCGTCCGGCCGGGGGGTGGAGCTGGGGGCAGGATTGGCTGTGGGGACGATTATCGGTGTTGACGAAGCCGGCAGCGCAGCCAGGGGTTCCTCAGGACCACCCACGAAGCTTGCTACAAAGGCGATAGACGAGCCGACAAACAACAGCCCGCCGACGAGTATCAGAATGCGCGGCCAAGAAGATTTCAGAGTTGACATGTCAGGAACTCCAATAGAAGTTAGATATGCTGGAAACTAATCAAGAGATAAAAAGTACGGCGTAGTTACGCCAACGCAGCCAAAAAGGCAGGAATGGCACAAGCACAACTCGTTCACGCCGGCCGGCGCAAACTCAAGCCGCAGCCAAACGTCTAAATTTGCGAGTGTGAGCCCAAGATATTTTCAAGAGTTTATGTTTCGCAGCCTCTATAAACGGTTGAGGTACCTCAACCGTGCGTGGGATAAACTGCCCTCCAGCTACGCAGCGCGAGACACCAAAGTATCCGGTTGACTCGCTGCATAACATGAGTTTCTAATTGTGCGTAATTCCTCCTCAGAAGACGAACTTTTATACACGTCCCGACTACATGCCCCCCATATCTCCCGACATATCTTCTATATTATCCGACGTATCTGGCATATTCGGCTCGGGGGTCGGCGTGGGCATATCCTGAGATTGCTGCACCGGTTCATCTACTTCCTCTTCCGGCGGCGGGTCGTCCTCTACCGTCCACACATCCGTTGTGGAACCTGAACCTTCTTCATCCAACTCTACTTCAATGGTTAATTTGGGTATCTCGGGTGGCACACTGTTATCCTCAATATATTTACCGTCCTCAAGGTGACCAAGGCTAATGTAACCATAGGGACCCTTCGCGATGATACTTATGGTGCCGTCTTCATTTCTATAAGAAGATAGATGGTTAATAGAAAACTCAATCTCCGTGGAGATGCTTTCGCCCGTTTCTGTGTTGAACACATTTACGCGTTGGTTCATATCGGCAAAAACAACGAACTTATCAAATGCCACTATATTGCTCGCTGGCTTCTCGCCAATCGGAAGGGGCCTGCCTTCATTAATAAACTGCAAGTTGTGAATGTCCAGCGGGGAAAACCACAGAGTACCATCTTGCTCGTAAACGACCCTCCTGGTCCGACGGTACCAGCATTCAGCGCATCAAAGCTTTGTGTTGATAGAAGATTGAGGATATCGCCCTGAAGTCTATTATCGTCACACCCTCCAACCTTAATATCGATCGGATCTTCAGTCTTGTCTAATGAGGTATTTTCGTCAACGAATCCCGGAATAAAGAGGCTGGAAGCAGCACCCAATTGAAATCTCTCATCTTCCACTTTCGTGAGGGGGTTTACTTCAATGATGGCCGCGGTTCTTATCAAGAAGGAATTGGAATTTTGCGGGTGCCTATCTGGATTGGCCGGGGCAGCCAGCACGCCGGTCACCACTGCAGCCGCTTCCGGGAGTGGCCCCAGGAGGTGCCCGTCTCCCCGAACCGCCGGAATATATATCACCCTCTCGTCTGCGCCCTCTTCGATCATATTGAGTTGCAGTTGGACAGCCGGTTCAAAGCGTACGTTTAATAGTTCCGGCCCACGCGTCGTTTGCACCAACACATAAAGGCGTACGACGCCGTCCACCTCTATGTCATCTGGCAGCGCGCCAAAATCACCCGCATCGTCAATGCCAATTGTGATCGGTCCAGTGACAAACATCCCGCTCAGGGTGCGCAGCAGCGTGCCGGCCGCCGCGCTAAAGCGTATCCCGTGCTCGGTTTCGATCTCGATCGGTTCGGCCAAACGACCGTCCAGCGGAACTTCGATCGCAAGAGAGGCCGAGCCGGTTTCGAACGAGTGGTCTGGCTCACTCGTTGCTGGTATTTCCGTTGCGGGCGCGGGTGTCTCCGTTTCTGCAGCGGGGACTGTTTCTTCCGCGACAGTTGTGACAATCTCGGCTGTGGCCTCGGGAGGCGCGCTTGTGTTACAAGCGGTGACAAACAAGGCGGCCAGTATAAGGCTTGGCATCAGGCGTTTCATAGAAGTTTTCTCCAGTATGTTGCTACCCGAAAGGCGCAGCCGCGATGTATTTAAGCGACGCCAGACATGGCCAGCACAGCGAGCGCAGCGAGTAGCGTCGACAATAGAATTAAATTTCGAAAAGATTTGTGGGGTCTCGTTGATTCACTCCTTTTTAGATAGAACTGCAAGTCACAACTCCAATGTTTCCTGTATGCCGAGCGTGCTGTCGATGCGGTCCAAGCGCGTGGGCCGCAGTTGGAAGCGCAGTTCGCGCTTCGGCAGTTGGAGACCGGCGTCCTCGTCCAACTCTGGATTAATCGATTGTTCGGTCTGGCCGCGGATCTCCACGGGGCAGGTGGTAGTCAATCGTCAGGTCGCTCTGGACGGCGTAGCGGACGCGCACGGCCCATGAACGCTGCTCGGCGACCACGCAAAGTACGCCCGTTTGGCAGCCGGTCAGGTAACCGGCAAATCTGTCGCGCAGTTCATCCAGCATGGTTTTCCTCCAGCATCCATGCTAGCCAGGCAGCGCAAACAAGCATGAACCAAACAGTCTATTTTTGTTTTCTGGGGGGGTCTATTCTTGGGCCGGGAGGGTCTACCGCGGGGAAACGCCTAGTTCGCGGGCGCGCGCGGCGGCCGCCGTGCGGTTTGGCACGCCCAACTTTGCGTAGAGGTTGTGCAGGTGGTTCTTGACGGTGCTCCGTGAAATGACGAGATGTTCCGCAATCTCACGGTTTGTCGCGCCAGCCAAAACACGTTGCAGCACTTCCACTTCTCGTGCGGTCAACGTCTCTCCGGTCTCGGGCAGGATCAATGGCGCGATCTGATCTGAGTCATCCAGACGCAACTCGGCCAGGATGCGTTCGACGAACTCTGGCGAGCGGCCACGCGCGAGTGCCAGCTCCAGAACGGGGATCATGATCTGGCCTTTCTTCAAAATCATGAAAGGACTATCTGCGCCCTCACACTCCGCCAGCACTGGCGCCAGGGCCGCAAGCGCATCTTCCGGGCGTTGCCATTGTTGGTACAGGCAGGCCAGGAGCAGTCGCGGGTCGCTGCCCAACATCACGATTGGCCAGTTCTCCACTTGTTGTGCCGCCGCTAGCAAGGCTTGTTCCGCCTGGTCGAACTCTTTTTCCACCAGATGGAATATTCCCGCGAGGATACCATGCAGAATGCTTAAGACCGGTTGCATCGCGGCATCTATCGGCTCCCCGGTGACGATTTCCCGGGCTGCGTCCAGATCGCCGCTGAGTGCGTACATGCGCACTTGCAAGAATTGGAACAACGGCAACAGAGACTTCGTGTAATCCAGTAACCCTTCTTCGGGCTGCAGAAAAAATTTGGCCTGTTCAGTTGCGAGGCGATATGCGCCTTGCGTCGTGTAGATGATGTAGCGCAGCAGCGCCACGTCGGCTTTAAGATTCAGGTAGTGGTTACATGTTGACTGATGAGTCTGGAAAAAGTAAGTTGTTGGCCTGCCAAACAGAGGAGCGCCAAAATGATCCAGAGTGTCATCACGCATGAGTGTTCAAAGTGCAGGAGCCTCAACATTGTCAAGAATGGTACAGACTATAAAGGCGGTCAGAAGTTTCATTGTCTCGATTGCGCCGCTTATGGAATGTTGGAACCGCAAAGCCGTTCTTATCCTGAGTTCATCAGAGAATTTGTCCTACGCACCTATCGAGAGCGAGCCAGTATGCGCGGCATTGAGCGCATCTTTGGCATCGCGCGGCAGACATTAGCACGCTGGATTCTGGAGAAGGCCGGCGCTATGCCGAACCTGGCTGACACTTTAGAAACCGTAAAAACGGATGATGTGCTGGAATTGGATGAATTATGGTCATTTGTACGCACAAAAAACGATAAACGTTGGATATGGGTCGCGCTGTGTCGGCGCACGCGCCAAGTGGTGGCCTATTTTATTGGCGACCGCAGTGAAAAAAGTTGTCGCGCGTTATGGAAATCCATCCCAGCATCCTACAAAGCGTGTTGCTCCTTCAGCGACTTCTGGCACGCTTACCAGAAGGTTTTACCAAACGACACTCACCAAAGTGTCGGCAAAGAAAGCGGCCAGACATCTCACGTGGAACGCTGGAACAACACCTTGCGCCAGAGACTGGCTCGCTTCGTGCGCAAAACTCTTTCTTTCTCCAAGTCCGACGTTTACCATGAAGCTGTACTCAAGTTGTATCTCCATTACTACAATACAGCGTGGTCCCCATCAGTTACCATGTAACCACTACCAAGATTCAAAGCGTCGCCGAAAGGTCGCGCGATGGTCAGGACGCGTTCATAGCCTGCCAGGGCCGCCGCGAAGCGTCCACGCCACAGATGCGCCAGTGCGCCCAGGCGCTCGATGGCGGCGTGCCCAGGAGCGGTTCTGCTTTCTGGATAAATGGCTCGATGTAATCCATCGCCCCCGGTAGCACCGCACAGTTCAGATCCAGGCTGTACGCCATCGCGTACAGAACGTCCGGATCCTGAGAGTCTGCCACGATCTGGCGGGCTGCTTCAAATTCCGGCACGGATTGCTCCAGGGTCACACGGTCCATAAACGTAGCTTTCGTGGCGCGTGACATCAGCAGCAGTACGCGCGTGGCAGCCGGCAACGGCAGTTCGAGGGCGCTCGAAACGATGGGTCCTGCAGCATCTGCATCGACATAGATCAGACAGACAGCCAGGTTGGCCAGCGCGCGCGTCTCGCCCGCTGCATCATCGAGCGCTGCGAAGGCGCTGTGGGCTTGCTGCAACAATTCGCGGGCACGGAGCAGATCGCCGCGCCGAAATGCACAAATCCCAAGCCAGTAGTGAAACTGTGGGTGTTCGGATTGCAGTTGCGCCGGCAGCCTTTCGATCCAACCCTGCAATGTGTCCACCAGACCCTGCTGCACCAGCGTTTCAGCCCGAGCCTCAATCGCATCCATCGCCGCTTGCCAGGCTTCCGCCGCCAGGTAGTGATTGATGGCAGCGCTCGCATCCGAAACTGTGCCGGCCGCGCGGCGCTGCATTTCACGATACTGCTCCGCATCGTCGCGGTGCAGCTGCTCGCGCAGAAAAACAGCGAAGAGCGCGTGGAAGCGATACACGCGTGGTGCTGGAACACCGACTTGCTGCTCTGCCGCCCGGCTGCTGCTCTCCATTGCGACGAGGAACAGATTGCGCCGGTAGAGCGTTTCCAAAACGGTCGCTGCGTCATCTCGACCGGTCACCGCACGACAAGCCTCCGGCGTCAACTCAGAGAGTACAGCCGCCTGGAGTATGAAGGCACGCACATCCGCGGGCTGCTGGTTGAGCACTTCTTCTGCCAGGAAGTCAAAGACATGCCGGTCGGCCTGCGAAAGATGGGAAATAAGATTCCCGCGCGCGGCCGCCGGACTTTGTGCCAGAGAGATCGCCAGCAGGCGCAGGCCGACCGGCCAGCCCTCCACACGCCCATCGAGCGCATCCAGCTCGTCCAGCGAGAGTCCCATTTGATGCATCTGATTGAGAAACGTGTCGATTTCCGCACGGGAGAATCGCAATTGGCCCAAGCGAAACTCGGCCAGTTGCCCGCGCGCGCGCAGGCGCGCCAGCGAAGGCGGCGGGTCGCTGCGGGCTGCCACCACAATGCGCATGTTGGCGGGTAAGTTGGAAAGCAGATAATCCAATGCCGCAAGGACATCACTCGTCTGCACCAGGTGCAAGTCATCCAATACGAGCAAATACGGATCCGGCAGCAGCGCATCCATTGCATTGACAAGCACACCCAGCAGGCGCCGCACGAAGCGCTCGTGGGATCCGGCCTCGATATTAAAACCCGTATCCTGCAAGTGTTGCTCGACCGCCGCCCCAAAGTCCGGTCGCTGCTGCGCAAGAGCAGCGACAAGTGAACGCATGAAACGGATGGGATCGTTGTCGGCCTCATCGATGGAGAGCCACGCGAAATCGGCAGACTGTCGTGCGCTTTGTTCGCGGGCAGCAATTGATTGCACCAAAATAGTGAGCAAGGTCGTCTTGCCGTAGCCTGCCGGTGCAGACAGCAGTACAAGAGGATGCGAGGTCACAGCCTGCTGCAGGTCGGCCAGCAGCACAGGACGCGCAACCATGTCCGCGCGGATTTCCGGCGGCCGAGACTTGGCGGTGGGCAACCAGCCCGCAGAATCAGGAAAGGTCATCGCTACCGGCTGGAGATCAATATCATCGATTTCACGCTGTATCGATAGTAGCATACGAACGTAGGTGAGGAAATATAGCATCTGTCGAAATCATGAGCGGATGCGCGCCGCGATTGGCAGATTCAGCGCGGGTTGCTTGAGCAGTGCCTGGGCGGCGATGCACCGGACCGACTCAGTCTGCGGTGGGCGTGCACGCCGGCAATTGCCCGCAGAAAAGGCGTTTATCGCTCAGTACACCGTAAAGAAAGTACTCGAACTTCGTTTACGGTGTACTCAGGTTATCAGCGTGTCGAGAACAAAGTATTGCTCGCGGGAGGCTCCCGCCGAGGATTGGATCTGAACTTCACCCGTTTCTTTGAGCTGCTGCAAAGCGGCTTGCGCCTCCCTGAGCTTCCATCCAAATAGCTTCTTCACATCGCCGGCCGTCGCTGCGCCGACCGAGTTGATATACGTGCGCGTCAACTCCTGACGCGCCTCATCGCGCGTAATCGCACGAGCTTGTTGCGGCAGTTTCGGATAGTAGCGGTGCACTGCATCAAAGACGAAGCTGTATCGCCAGGCGCCGGCTTCCGCCACACCCATTGGAAGTATTTTGAAATCCTTTTGTAGCTCGGTCAGCCCCCGGTTGAAGGCGCTGGTACCGCTCCTGGAAGCCATGTGCGTTAACCGTTTTAATTTCACAGTGTCCAACGGACCTTCGCGTAACAACGTTTCGAATATTGACTTTCCTGCCTGACTCAACAAGCCGTCCTCATATAGTTGCAGGTAGTCCTGCTCGGGGTCACCGAAGTTGGCTTTAAGCGCATAGAAGTATTTCGAGGTGTCGAGCGAGATGACGGTCGCCTTGTTCCGCAGCAGTTTGGCATAGTACCATTTGCGCTTGTTCAGCATCTCATCCTTCCAGCGCCACGTGATATGGCCGGGGTCGTCGTGTGCCTCGGCAACCGCCCGGTCCCCGGCGACAGCATTCCACAGATTGGGCAACACTATGTTCTTGATTGGCCACAGAAAAACGAATCCGCGCTCGTTCACAAATTGAAGTGCGTCGTCCACAGATTGCAAACGATGCCGGGCACGCAATCGGAAGGTCTGCGCGCGGTAATTCTCGAGTTTTTTAGATGATAGATTGGGCATAACCTTGGCCGTTGGCGTTGACGCAGATCGTATCTAAAGGTGGTCGAAGTATAAAATTGAAATGAGTGGTGGCACAGATTAGTCGCTTTGGACCGGAACCCGTCAAAGCTAACAGGGCGACTCAACAATCAATAAGGACGCTTCTGATGTCGCACCTGTGCGCTGCTTTCTTTCGGCATGAGGTGTACGTTAGTGCCACTGGGGTAACAAACAATCAAAAAGCGGACGGTAGCAAATCACCTGATTTTGGGGCTCCGGGTGTACACCGATAAACCGTATGCGCCTTTGAGATATATAAAAAATACTCCCGCAAGTGTCATTTGTGGGAGTATTTACTTTAGCATAGCTCAGCGCTGCACTACCTTGAAGGAATCATGGCGCAAAATTCAATTCTCGGAGACTAGCGACTTGTCTCATGGGAAGTCAGCGCATTCATCAAAACCGAATCAACCTGTGTCATCTTGTTTGTTTTGCCACTTGCGTGCCCAACGATAGATGGCCTTGATTACATCACCCAGGTCGATGCCCTTGTCCGTCAGCGTATACTCGACCCGTACAGGTCTTTCGGGAATGACTTCACGACGGATTAAGTTGTGATCCTCAAGCTCCTTCAGGCGTTCTGAAAGCATCCGTGATGATAACCCGGGAATTGCATCCTCAAGCTCCGAAAATCGCTTTAGGCCATGAAAAAAGCAGTAAATAATCGCGCCATTCCATCGTTTGCCGATCAATTCAGATGCTTCATGAAACAATGGACTAAAAGGACCAGGCTCATATCCCGGAAACAGAGTAGGTGGGAAAACCGTTTCGGAATCTACATTCTCCTCATCAGGATCAGGCTTCGTTTCAGACATATCTCTATTATGGCATAAAATTCGTGTCTGGACAATAATTTGTAACGTAATATTATTATTTTGGTTACTTACTTAATATAATCTAACTACCCAGACCAATCATTTGCCAGAGCAGCTTGTTCTTAAGTTTCTGAAAGGAGGTGAAAATGACTTAATGCTCAACTGACTGAGTGCAGGATTGTGACATGCGACAGGTAAGGAGGCATTATTGACTGAGTTTGACTTGCACCTGATCTGGAAGATGCTTGTCGTAAAAACCACATCCTAAAAGATTTTATAGCAATTCAAAATCAGTTACAAGAAAATTTAGAATGAAATCACATTGGAATACTGAGATAAAAAAATTATTATCGAAGGTGAGGAATGAAATATTATGTCTGAAACAACAGGAAAGTTCCCCGTCTGGGTCTGGATTTACGGTATCCTAGTCATGACTCTTATACCCATTGGTCTTGGTTTAGTGACGGTATTCAGTCCTGAATCAATGCCATTTGATGTGTCTGGCGGTGGGGCTGAGGCATATGGAATTCGCAATATTACTGCTGGCCTAGCTACAATCTTCGCTCTGTCTCGCGGTTCCCGCAGGATGATGCTGGTGATGTTTGTTATGCGCCTGCTGACTGATATAGGCGACTATCTGGGAAGTTTTTCCGAACAAGGTTTCAGCATCGGGTTTCTTTTGATCATGGTTGTCGTCTTCTGGGCAGGAGCTGTCTTTGGTATTCGCGCCTTTTGGACTGCAAAGGATTAAAACTGTGGACAATCATAAACTAAAGTAAACTTCGCTGTACGGGTCACCAATCCGGCAGCGAAGTTTTCTTTAAAGGACTTGGCCAGTAACAGAACCCGATTTACTTAGCCAATTCGTCGAAGCTCAACCTGTATTGGACATCTTTGCGAAGTAGGATCAGACGATCCTCCCTGAAGATGTGCTAGAGGTTGAAGCTGCGCTAAACTCACTTAACGCTGGGGCCCAATTCTGGGCGGCATATTGTACGCTCGGATTGGCGGCGATACGTTTATTGTGTTGGCCGTATTGGGGGCATTGGGTTTGATATTCTTGCTTGAAAGTCGCACAGTAATCGATGACGAATTACCACATCCCAACATTCATCCTGAAACCCGAGTGCGTGAAAAGTGGACAGCCTAATGTGGGGACGGATCCTATAAACGCTAACAAGGACAATTTCAATCAGGTCCAAAGAGAATTAATATGAACAAATGGATGAAAGTGAAGATTGCTCTCGTGAGTGTTGGCACTCTATTAGGGGCCTGCTCAAACAGCCCAGAACAGATAGAAGTGACGCAGGTCGTCGAAGTGGAAGCCCCTGTAGTCACAGGAAATTCAACCAATGACTTTTCACAAACTTTGGGATATACGGAGCAGCCCCCTACTATTGACCCTGCGAAAGGTTATTTTGTGGATGAAATTGCAGATGGAATATATTGGCTGTCAGGGTTTCGTTATCAAACATTGTTTTTTACGACCGGGGAAGGAGTGATTGTCATTGATGCACCCCAACCAATTGGAACATCCTATCTCGAAGCTATACAAGCGGTAACCGATGAACCGATAACCCACATGATTTATTCCCACGCTCATAATGATCACGTGGGAGCTGCTGGACTGTTCCCTCCAGACATAGAATATGTTGCACATCAAGATACTGCAGATTTATTGTCTGGGGTTCCCGCTCCAACGATAACATTTGATGATACCTATACACTAGAGGTTGGTAATCACGTCTTAGAGTTGTCCTATATAGGTACATACCATTCCGCAGGTGACATAGTGATTTATGCGCCAAGACAAAGAGTTGCGATGGTAGTCGACCTATTTCATCCTAGATCCGCACCATTTGCTGGGTTCGGAGTCACAGTGGATCTGGGTGCGCATTTGCAGGCTCATGACTTATTAATACTCGAGTGTTGTGATTTGAGTGAAAAGGCTCAAGCAGCCAAAGAGTAAGCCTGCTTGGCGAATAAGTACGAGAAGACTTGTTGCTCGTCAGTACCGTCAGACAGAGAGCCGTGAGCCTGCAAGATCAATGCTTCGATTAGCTGCTGGCTTTGTTGGCGAATAACCTGCCCGATGGATTGGATGGGCGCGCAGACCTTGTCACGACGCGATGTGGGCAAACAGTGCAGGTGCAGGAACGAATAGGCCACGAAGACCAGTGACCAGTGCTTATGAATGGCGGCGGCCGAGCGCATGCGATATTCGTGGAGCCCCAGGTTCTGTTTGGCGTCTTGATAAAAGGTCTCAATCGGCCAACGGAGCAGATAGGTTGCGATGATCTTCTTGGCATCCCAACTGAGATGGCTGCTGACCAGCACGGCATAGGTGCCGGTTAAATCAGGCTTGGCAAAGCTGATGACCAGCCGTACCTTCCCCAAAGTCGGGATGCGTACATTCTTGCTGAAGCAGTAGTAGGTCTGCTCGCCCACTTGCATCGGTTTGAAAGCGGAAGGTGGGATAAGCGGCACTAGGTCCTGCACCTTGATGTGCGGACCATCAAAGCGCATGCGTTCGCCGGAAGCATCCTGGAGCACAAAGCTGTTGGTGATAAGGTTGCGGTTGTTTTTCAGCAGGCTGATCCAGTGCTTGCCATGCGCACTGAGAACTTCGAGCAATTCGGGTGCCAGGTACCAGGCGTCGAACAGCACCGTTTCAAAGGGCAAATCGTGCGCCAGCGCCGCCTTGACCAGTTCAGCCGCCAGCGAAATCTTGGTCTGAAAAGATTCGTCCAGAGCCCGGAACTCTGGGTCGGCCAGCAAGGTGGGTGCGACTTGACGTTTGAAGCGATTACGCTCCTTCTTGGTTTTCGGGATCGTAGCGTCGGGCAACAGTTTCTTGACGAACGCTTCCCAGTCGGTGACTTCTTCGTAGCGCCGGTACAGTCGCCAGTCGGCCGGAAAGCGAACCGCGCCGCTGATGTAGTGGCCGGTGACCAGATTGTGCGCTAGCGGATACATGTGGTTGCCGTGGTTGTAATGTTGGTCAATGTATTCGAACAGACTGCCGACGTGCTCGCACAAAGTATCATCGATGGCCAGCATCGATTTGCGGGCGCCCTGGCGCTGACGCTTGGTTTGCTGGAATAAGTATGCAATGCGTTCCTGGTTCAGTTCCGCGGCATCCCAGTTCGCTTCCGACAAGAAGCGCGACAGGTTGGTCTTGTCAGCGCTATCCAACAGGCAGCGCGTCATGTTCGCCATCGACTTGTTCTTCAACACAAGCAGTCCGGTTAGATAATTCTCGAAATGCCGGAACTGACAGCGGTTTTCAAACACCCCGCGAAAGCTGGCGCTGTGCTCTGATACGATGGGAGCCGGTTTTACGATGGGAAGTTGCATCGGCCGAATATGCCCTAAGATCACTCAAATCACAACACTCGAGTTAATTGAAGAATATGATTTCAATGTGTTGATTCCAGGGCATACTGAGATATTGGCGACAAAAACACATTTAGAATCAAATAGAGCATTTATATTATCGATGCAGGAGATCGTACAGCAGGCTATTGAGTCGGTACCATCAAACGAAGTTATTCAGACATGTATTGATATGACGATAGAGCAATGGGATGCAGTATTAGATAACCTTGAAGATAGAGTGGCAGCAAATTGCCAAAAGATGGAAGAGTATGTTTCATCACAATAGCTGACGGTCTTTGGCGAAAATTAGATTAACATGAGTCCAGCTGTGTGTTCCTTCGACTAATGAATTCGAGGTCCCTGTCACCAGGGACCTCGAGTGATATCTCTAGTTTCCGACGGGATGATCGTCGGGTCGTAGAATGCCCCATCGTCTATAGGGGCACCATTCTTGCCTTGGCTTTTAGGCACCCCTTATCTATCTGACTTGAAATGCTAATAACCTGAGCTTCGCCCTTATCCGAAACTCAGGTTATTAAAATCTTCTTCGCTGTCCGGATTGGCAACCCGGACGCGGACACATACCCTCCCGCGGCTAGCACAAGGTTTCGAGTGCGCTCCCGAAAAGCAGAGCCCCGACATGCATCGCCTGCAAATCGCCGCTGTCTTCGGTCGCGCGATGCGTCTGGCCAAGCAAACCCGCATATTCATGGTAAGCCGTTGGGCGCATTATAGAATTGGCGGTACCCCAAACGCACTGTGATGATCATCGGCGAAAAGATAATACGAACTGCCCATCACACAATTTTCGAAACAGGTGCATAATGAGCACGACCCATGCATGCTGAGCAGATTTAGGACAACCGGTAACTAATGGATAATTCTATAGCGCCGCGAATGCGGCCGCGAATCTGGACGCAGGCGGCCAAACTTGCGGCCCAGACCCCGGATTCACGAAACCGCTATGTCGATTTCCTGCGCGCCCTATCGATAACGGCCGTCATCACCGGGCATTGGCTGGTCGTGGCTCCTTATATGAAGGCAGGCGTAGTGGTTCCGGCGGAGATACTCACTATCGTTCCCTGGACCCGTTGGTTGACATGGTTGTTTCAGGTAATGCCCATTTTCTTTTTGGTTGGCGGCTACGGCAACAGTCTATCCTGGCAATCCGCGCAGCGTAGGGAGCAGGATTACGGCGATTGGTTGGCGGCAAGACTGCAGCGCCTCATCCGCCCGGTTTTGCCATTACTGGTCGTCTGGGCTGTGATTGGCCTGGTAGCCGGCGCATTGCAAGTGGATGCGGCCATCTTGAAAGTCGCCTCCCAATTTGCGCTGCTTCCGGCCTGGTTTCTGGTTATCTATGTCATTGTCGTAATTCTCGTCCCGCTTGCATACGGGGCCTGGGCGCGGTTCGGATTTGGCTCGTTCTGGGGTTTGGCGGCTTGCGCGGTCGGGGTGGATATACTGGCGCTTGGCGTCGGTTGGCGCGCCGTGGGATGGGTGAACTATCTCTTCATCTGGTTGGCCGTGCATCAATTGGGCTTCGCCTGGCAGACGGGTCGATTGGTCGGATTGCGCAAGACAGCGTTGTGGACGATTGGCGGGCTTGCGATTCTGATCGCGTTGGTGACATTCGGCCCGTACCCAGTGAGCATGGTATCGGTTGGCGGTGAAGAAATTAGCAATTCGTTGCCGCCGAATCTTACAATGTTGGCAATAGGCGTCTTTCAGACCGGTCTGCTGCTCTCTTTGGAATCACGCGCACGCCGTTGGCTGCAAAATAATACGCCATGGACGGCGACCGTGTTAGTCAACGGGATGATTATGACCATCTTCATGTGGCACGTGACTGCCATGCTGCTGCTGGCTGCAACGGCGGTGCTGTTTGGGGGCGCAGGACTGAATTATTTTCCGGGCAGCGCCGGCTGGTGGCTGACGCGTCCGGTATGGCTTGGCTTGCTGCTTGCTGTGCTGCTGATTTTTGTCGCTATTTTCATCCGCTTTGAACGCCCCGGATCCGCCAAACAATCTGCGACTCCGCCGGTTTGGCGTTTGCTACTCGGCGCCGCGCTGATCTGCTACGGGCTGGCGATGCTCACCCTCAACGGTGTCACGACCCAGAATCCGCCGGGGGTGCGCCTTCTGGAATTAGCGTTGCCATTTATTGGGGCTGCGCTGGCTGCCTTCGGGCCATTGCGGCGGTTGACGCGCGCGCCGGACGGTTAGTGCACCTCCACACACTCCACGTAGAATTCCGCCTGCCCAAACATGAAAATTGAACTACGTTTCGAAATCCGTACATATGACATCGACTTTGGCGGTCATGTCAGCAATATCGTGTATATCCGCTGGCTCGAAGACTTGCGTTTGGAATTGTTGAATCAATCGTTGCCGCTGGGCGCAATTCTCGAACGTGGAATGATCCCCATCCTGCTACGCACGGAGATCGATTACCTCGCACAGCCGCGCTTGCCGCAAACTGTCATTGGATGCATGGAAGTAACAAAGGTTCAACGCGTGCGGGCATTTCTACAAGCTGAATTCAGCATTGCAGAATCCGGCGAAGTCGCAGCGCGGGCCCTACAGTCGTTCTGCCTAATTAACGCCGAGACATTAAAGCCCGTCCGGCTGCCCGAAGAAATGTCTGCACTGGTGCCTGCCCGCCGGTGAAGCCTCGGCGGAGGCGTTTGCCATTCTTCGCCATCACCCTGCTTGCAATCGAATTTCTGGACGAGCTTGTCTTCGGCGCGCGTGAAGCAGCCTGGCCGCTCATCCGTGACGATCTCGGATTGACCTACGTCCAGATCGGACTGCTGCTCAGCGTGCCGGGCTTCCTCTCCACGTTTATTGAGCCACCGCTTTTCATCCTGGGTGATGTGTGGAAGCGACGGATACTGATTGTGGGCGGAGGCGTTGTCTTCGCAGCAGCCGCCTTTCTCGCATCAGCAGCTGGTGGCTTCAGTTGGCTGTTGCTTGCCTTTGTCGTCTTTGCCCCTGCCTCTGGTGCATTCGTCGGCTTATCCGAGGCGACGCTTATGGATACGGCTCCCAAGCGGCATGAGCAACTGATGGCGCGCTGGACGCTTGCCGGTTCTTTGGGCCTCGTCGCCGGACCGCTGGCACTCGGTGCAGTAACGGCGCTCGGTTTCGGATGGCGAGTTCTCTATGTAGCCTTCGGGATAATTGCGCTTGGCTTGGTCCTGATCATGCTGCGCATACCTTTCCAAACACAGACGACATCGCAATTGGACGGATTGCAGTTTCGAGAAGGGTTGTCCGCTGCCTGGCAGGCATTACGCAATCGCACCGTATTGCGCTGGTTGGTGCTGCTCGAATTTTCGGATTTTATGCTCGATGTTCTACTTGGTTTTCTGGCGCTCTATATGGTCGATGTTATTGGAGTCTCACCCGCGCTCGCCGGAATTGCCGTGGCTATCTGGAGTGGCGCCGGACTTCTGGGGGATGCGTTGCTCGTGCCATTGCTGGAGCGCGTGCGTGGGCTAGTTTATTTGCGCTATAGCGCGGCTGTGATGTTTGTATTGTTTACCGCTTTTCTCAGCCTGCCGGGCGTTGCCATCAAGCTTGTGTTGCTCGCGCTGCTGGGCCTTTTCAATGCCGGTTGGTATGCGATCCTAGCAGTTTGTCGGAGAGACAAGTACTTTTACAACATGAATAGCCCTACAGGGCAAAATGAGCAGTTGATTGCGACAAAACAAGCGTAAAACAGTGTGCATTTCATGGAGGGCAAACCACCTTCTCTCAGCGAGTAGCAGGCGCGCCAAAGCAGCCCCGGCTAAAGCACACCCTTTGCTTGGTAGAGGGTGTGCATGCGTTTGAGGTTGAACGCTAGGCAGACCAGACACCATTCCCCGGCTGCTGCCAGCAGGCCGCGCAGAGAAAACTGGCGGAAGCCCAGGACTTCCTTGATGATACCAATGACGGGTTCCACTGTGCATTTGCGTAAACGGTAGCTGGCTTTGCCGATTTCGGTTTGTAGTTTGTAAGCCATCTTGACTTTCGGACTGGCATCTTCCGGTGGCGGAGCAGGCATTTGTTCAAAGAAGGTACGCCAGCTTTTGTGGTGAGGTTCGCGACCGGTAGCAATGTAAGGATCAATGCCAAGCTTCTCAAGTGCTGCGATGTTCGCTTTGCTGAAATATCCATAATCCAAAGCGGCAGCCTTTGGTTTGCCTACTTTTGGAGAGATGGCATCCAGGGTTGGCTCAGCTTCTTTTTTGTCATTCGGATGGTTCGAAAGTGAAGGCGCCACAATCAAGAGGCTCTCCTGCTCCACAGCAACTTGAACGTTGTAATGCTGGTCGAAGCCATTATTGGTGCTGTTTTTCATGATGCGAGAGTCCGGATCAGTGAAGTTGTACTGATCTTTGTCCCGTGGTCCCGGCTGCGGTGGTTTCGGTTTGCGACCTCGGGGTTTATGCCCAGTTTTGCGAGACTTTTCTTCCCGCTCACGCTGTTTGGCTTCGTATTCAGCCCTCTCGGCTGCATATCGTTCCTGCGCACGGGCTTCTAAGACGGCTTTGGCTTCTGCCAGATTTGCCAGACGTTTCTTGCGAATGGCAATTTCGTCTTCAATGACGAGCCCTTCCGGCAACTGGAGATCACCCTGATCAGCTTGCTCACCGAGTTCGAAGAGTTTGTTCACTTCCTGGCGCAGTTGGGTCTCTAGTTTTATCAGACGCTTGTAACTGACCGCTTTGCTCTTGGATGCATCAGCATGCACCTTGCTACCATCCAGACTGATATTACCCAACTTCAGCACCTCAGCAACTTGGGCCAGGAGCAAGATCTGCACAAATAACTCTTGGATCGCAGCCAGAAAGGTTTTGCGAAAGTTGGCAATTGTGTCGTGGTCAGGATGCAGCCCACTGGCAATATAGCGGAATGGGATACTCTCATAGGTGGCTTTCTCAATCTTACGAGAACTGAACACCCCGTTGGCATAACCATAGAAGAGCAATCCCAACAGGATCTCTGGCGCAATAGGTTGACCACCCGTCGGTGCATATTGTGCATAGATCATACCCAAATCCAACTGGGCGATAACATCCACCACAAATCGTGCCAAATGATTGGATGGCAGGGCTTCTTCCAGACTGATTGTCTGTTTGAGCATCACTTCGTAATTGGGTTTCTTGAATTTTCTAGCCATGCCCGTAGATTATCACCGATTTCGCTATCTCAGGTTGCTCTCCGACAAACTGCTAGCAGCGCATCTATACAGCGCCATGCCGGGGAAATCCGGCACAGCGGCAGCCGTTAACTCGCTATTTGGTTCGGTCTGGACACTGGTGCCCGCAATGTTGGGATTTATTGCACAGCGCTTTGGCTTGGGGCCAATGCTGTGGCTGCTGTTGTTGGGGCCGCTGGCATTGCTGCTGGGTATTCCAAGACAGCGCGGTTAACTACACAGATACGCTGATGCGAAGGGTTCTTTGTAATCTCGTGCCTGAGTGGCGGAGTTCCTACTCGGATGTATGCGGTTCCAGCGCAATACGATAAGGGTAGAGTTCTGCACGCATGACTTTATTCTTCACCGCCGGGTCGTTGCGCATGAATTCGTGTGCGGCCTCTTCGGACTCGACCCGCAGAATCACGATGCCGAAGCTGCTGTAATCGGTGGTGAGCGTGCGCCCGGCCAGGTACACCACACCCTGCTCGTTCATACGCTTCAGATACGCAAAGTGCTCGGAGACCACGCGGTCTTCCTCCGGTGTTGAACCTTCGGAAAGCATCTCCGGACGCGTGGGTTGAATCTTGTAGATGAACTCAAATGGTTCCGGCATGGCCTCTGCTTCTCCGTCGTTTTATTCATCCACAAAGCGTAGTAGATTAATTTTCGATTTTGCGTATCGTGCTTCTGGATACGGGTTCTAGTTCTGTTTGCTGCTCTAAATACTCGAAAACAAGCTTCGTGTCGCCGATTTGAATTACATCGCCCCGTGTTAAACGATGCGCGATATTTGAGCTGAGCTTCTGTTTGTTTACTTGTGTTCCGTTCGTACTCTCAAGATCGTGGAGTGCGTATTGGCCGCTTGTGCGCACGATGCGGGCGTGGGTGTTGCTGACGAAATCATCGTTCGGGAAGATATCGCTCCCATGACTGAATCCGATTGTGGTAGAGGCACTGAGTGAAAAGCGCCGCCCGGGCGTTGCTCCCGGACCACTCAAAACGCGCACAAAAGTCTGCCGTAATGCTGCCTTGCGGTTGATACTTTCATAAAGCTGTTCGGTCTCTGTCTGTGGTGTCGTGCCCAGCTCCTGCTCCAGTAACCGCGAGCATTCTTCATACTGACGCAATGCTGCCGTGCGTTGGTTCGACCAGGCATACAGACGTATTAACTGACGGTGGGCCGCTTCATTCAGCCCGTCAAGCGCCAGCCAGCTGCGCGCATATTGAATTGCCTGCTCATAAGTCTCCATTGCACTGAAATGGCGTGTAAGTTTTTCGAGGGTAATGGCTTGCTCACGACGCAGGCTTTCGGCCTGGAAGAATTGCCACTCGTCGTATGCGGGGCTGTCGCGGAGCGAAAAGCCGGCCAGAAAGTCACCAAGATAGAGCGCAACAGCCTGAGTCAGTTCTATAACACAATCGTCACAAAGCTTGTCATTGCTGTGATCGTGCTGTCTGAAGGCGGCCAGATTTTGTTGGAATTCTTGCGCATCGAGCCAGGAATCAACTTCGGGAGCGATACGTACAGTCTCACGGTCAGTCGCGAGTACGGAAACATCCGAGGCTTTGTTGATCACAGACAGCGTGCGGCGCAAACCATTGCGGGCGCACTCGTGATCAAATTCCGGCCATAGCAACGCAGCCAGCGAATCACGGCCATGCTGCGCAGCGCTGACGACAAGGTAGACAAGCAAAGCCACGGCCTTGCGTCGTTCGAATTCATCGCCGGCGCCGGCGATTTCAATCTGTGGGGATCCCAGTACCCGTATTCTCAAGTAGGTCATGCTCTCCCAATGGTATACCCGGAATCAAGGAATCCCGCGAATCTTCCTGTCCTGGAATGCTTTCTGGAACGATCTTCGCTACATTGCCGGAATGATGACTTGATAAAGTAAGTCTATATCACGAAATTGTTGGGGGATAGGAGATAGACAGATGGATCAGAGAACAAGAACACCGCGAAGATGGGTCGGCATGCTCGCAGTTGGTACAGTTGGTTTCACAGCGTGGAGTGCTCACGCCACTCTGTGATGCTGTATGTTCAGGTGACTGGTGAGCCTCTGGGTGAATTACCTCGTCCACAGCGTCAGACAGAACAGTCGCAGGTAGTGCCCGGGCAGGTGCCGGCGCCCGGCGCAACAGAGGACAACCCGGTGCTGATGGCCGACGGAGGCGTTGCCCTGGTCATTGGCTCACCGGAATGGCTGACCATTGAATTTCGAACGATCAACCTGATAAACACCACCGAAAGCGTACAACCAGCTAGTTTCGAAGCATTTCCGCATTGCAAGCTGGTAGTGGTCGGGCAGGCGGGCACCTTCAATGGCCGTGTCTGCGAAACTCACACGGGCGTCTATCACCGCCTGAACGAAGATGGAAAATCGAACGGCATGGGATTGGTTTACAACGAAGAGAGTGGTTGGCTATACGTTTCGCTTGATGAAGTCGAAGGTGCGCATGAGCAGACGGCGTAGTCCCTGGTAGTAAATTCTCACTCCTCAATAATAAAGGCCGACCGGAACAATCTGATCGGCCTTTTGGATTCTGATTGACACACGAATAAATTTCGAGTAAGATGTGACCGCCCAGTCATATGACTGGGTAGTCACGTGACCGAGCGGTCATGTCTTTTGGAGATGTCATGCCGAAAGAGACGTTTTTTAACCTCCCAGAAGAAAAACGCCAAAAGATTGTTGACATTGCTATCGAGGAGTTTGCTGAAAACGATTATCTAAACGCATCTGTATCCAACATAGTTTCCCGGGCGAGCATTGCCAAGGGCAGCTTTTATCAATATTTCGATGATAAACGCGATCTCTATATTTATTTGTTCGAACTGGCTGCGCAGGAGAAAGCACGTTTTCTGCAAGGTGCCAA
This sequence comes from Anaerolineales bacterium, assembly GCA_965248775.1. GTDB lineage: Bacteria > Chloroflexota > Anaerolineae > Anaerolineales > JBHHUI01 > JBHHUI01. The sequence continues at coordinate 3,758,650 of OZ252150.1, read as the reverse complement.
GCCGCCTGACCCACAGATGGATGTCTTTGCTTTTCTGCGCTGGTTGTTGCAAATGGGCGTCCACTTCGAACTCTCCAATCCAGGGCTGAGCAAAATCGGCTACCGCGCTTTCTTTGGCGATACACCTGTGGCAGACGACGTGATTGAAACAGCAAACGCACTCTCCACACAGTTTTTTGGTGACCTAGTCCGACAGGGGATTGAGCAGGGCAATGTTGATCCCGAAGTTGATGCAGACCTGGCGGCGTTTGTCTTCACGGCAGTGTTCACAGAATTGGGTGGATATCTGTTCAAGCGGCTCAATATTGAACCGACACAGCTAGAGAGCGATGGTTTGGAAGCGTTCGCAACGCCGGAAATAGAGAAAATTTTCAACGGCGTCATTGAAATTTTGGAGCGTGGCCTCGGGTTACGCGATAAAGCGTAGGCGAGGTTTTCTTTACGAGGAGTAAAGCATGATTAATGTACAAAATTTGGAATTCACCTACAGCGGCGCGGACGAACCCGCTGTACGGGAGATTGATTTCAAGATTGAGCCGGGCGAGATCTTTGGATTTCTCGGGCCGAGTGGTGCCGGGAAATCTACGACCCAGAAAATACTTATCGGACTGCTGGATGACTTCCAGGGTGAGATATCTGTACTCGGGCGCGATCTGCGCTCATGGGACTCGGATTTATATGAACGCATCGGCGTTTCCTTCGAGGTTCCGAACCACTATCTCAAGCTGACAGGCATCGAAAATCTGACATACTTCCGTGCACTTTACAGTGGTACGACAGAAGAACCGGCTGCTTTGCTCGATATGGTCGGGTTGAGTGAAGACGGGGATATGCGCGTATCGCAATACTCAAAAGGTATGAAGAACCGGTTGAACGTCGCGCGGTCTATGCTGCACAGCCCTGAACTACTTTTTATGGACGAACCTACCGCGGGCCTCGATCCGGTCAATGCCCGCAAGATCAAAAATCTGATCCGGGCGCAAAAGGAAGCCGGACGCACGGTCTTTCTTACCACGCACGATATGAGTGTGGCCGATCAACTCTGCGACAGGGTGGCATTCATTGTCGATGGAAAGATCAGCCTAGTAGAGTCGCCCCGCGAACTGAAATTACGTTATGGTGAGGAGCGCGTGCGGGTGGAGTACCAGCAGAACGGGTCCACCGCGAGCAATGAATTCCCGCTCAAAGGTCTTGGCAAGAACAACGAGTTTTCAAATCTGTTGATCAAGCACGAAGTCCAGACGATCCATTCCCTCGAAGCCACACTCGAGGATATCTTTATTGAGGTCACAGGAAGGAGTCTGACATGAAACGACTCGTCGCTGCCATGCGCTGGGATGTCCAGTTGCAGGTGCGGCAGGGTTTTTATTATGCAGCTGCGCTCGTCGCTGCGATTCTGATCATCATTGTTTCGCAATTGCCCGGCGCGGATTTCGGGTTGTTATTGCCGGCGATCCTGCTCGAAAACCTGGTCGTCAACACGTTCTACTTCATAGCCGGATTGGTGCTGTTGGAGAAAGGCGAAGGCTCACTTGAGTTTCTTGTCGTCACGCCGTTGCGCGCGACCGAATACTTAACTGCAAAACTCGGCACCTTGAGTTTACTGAGTGTGGTTGAAAGCCTTGTGATAGTAATCGCAACTGTGCTGCTCCATCGGATAGGCTTCAACCCGCTGCCGTTACTGATCGGGCTATTGATTACAGCAGTGTTTTATGCTCTTGTGGGCTTCATCTTCGTTGCTCGATTCGACTCGATAAACGAATTTCTGTTCCCGTCTGTGTTGCCGTCGATGCTGTTTACGATTCCGTTCCTGCCTTACTTTGATCTGGTGCAGAGTCCCTTGTTTTATCTGCATCCGTTGCTGGGGCCGTTGCTGCTCATGCGGGCGGCCTTTGCACCCATACCGGCCTGGCAGTTGGTATATGGCGTAATCTATCCGGGCATCTGGATTGCAGTCTTGTATCCGTTGGCACGACGCGCGTTTCAGCGCTTCATTATCCGGCGCGAAGGGGTAAAGTAGGCATGCTGAAAACTACATGGCAAGGCCTGTAGTTTCTGAATGACCAAAATGATGAATGCAATAAAAGCTTTCCAGGTGCTTGGGCCTATCGATGCGAAGAGCGTGCGGCGTGATACCCTGCTGCGCTGGATGATCTTCTTCCCAATCTTGATAGCATTGCTCGTGCGTTGGTTGGTGCCGATGTTGACAGGGGTATTCGCGGAGTCATTCAATCTGACGACGTATTACACACTCATCATGAGCAGTTTCTTTGTAATGTTAAATCCGTTGATGTTTGGTGTTGTAATCGGTTTTCTGTTGCTGGATGAGCGCGATGACCATACGCTCAGTGCCTTACAGGTTACACCGATTGGGTTGGTTAACTATGTCGTTTATCGGACTGAGATACCGATGCTGCTGAGTATCGTGATGACGATGGTCAGCGTGCCGCTCGCCGGTTTTGCACAACTGCCACTCGGGCAACTCTTCCTGGTTGCATTGCTTGCTGCTCCCATTGCACCGATCTACGCGTTGTTCCTGTCTGTCGCAGCACAGAACAAAGTGCAAGGCTTTGCGTATGTGAAAGCCATTCAGACGGTGCTTATGTTGCCGATAGCAGCCTTTTTTATCCATTCGGGCTGGCAGGTCGTCTTCGGCCTGATCCCCACCTATTGGGCTGCAAAAGTATTCTGGCTGCTATCCGCAGGCGCACACAGTGTGACCGAAGTGAGTTGGTATGTGCTCGGGGGGGTCGGCGTGCAGGCGCTGCTCTTGGCATTGCTCGTGCGGCGCTTCAATCGCGTGATGTATCGTTGAAGACAAACTCCCTACCCGAGATGCCTGGCACTTCGACATTCATGCTGGTTCGCCTGTCTAAATCGAAAGTACCAGGCATCTAAGAAATCGTAGTAGTGAAAGAAAGAGAAAACTATGAATGCTATCCGAACAATACGAGCATTGGGACCCATCGACATCAAAAGCGTCCGGCGCGATTCGCTCCTGGGCTGGATGATCTTTATGCCGATTATGACCGCTCTGATCGTCCGCTGGTTGGTTCCGTTTATCACCACGGCCTTGCAGAATCAACTCGGGTTCGATCTGACGCCGTATTATCCGGTGATCATGAGCTACTTCTTCATCATGTTCACACCAATGGCATATGGGTGGGTGATCGGCTTCCTCTTGTTGGATGAGCGCGATGACCAGACGCTGTACGCGCTGCAAGTCACACCGCTAAAGTTGAACAACTATATTGCCTACCGCGTAGTGGTCCCGTTTCTGCTCAGTGTGGTCATGACGATGGTCGCGTTCCCCATGGCCGGGTTGGTCACAATTCAATGGGCGCAGCTGCTACTCATCTCCTTGGTGGCAGCACCCATCGCACCATTCATGGCGCTGCTTATGGCTGCTGTCGCGCAGAACAAAGTGCAGGGCTTTGCATTGATGAAAGGAATTGGCGGGGTCATGCTCGGGCCGGTGATCGCTTTCTTTATTCAATCGAACTGGCAGATCCTGTTCGGGCTGTTTCCCACATACTGGGCCGCTAAAGTGTACTGGCTGCTTGATGCGGGTGCGCCGGGCGTATGGGTCTTTGTCGCGATCGGCCTCGTTTATCAGGCATTGCTCCTGTTTGTTTTGTTGAATCGTTTTGACAAAGTGATGCACCGATAGGCGTGATGCGTGGAGCGTGAGACGATTTCGCTCCACACTCCACACTCCACGAACTAATTACCCATGACAAACAACAATCCGTTGGACACCCGCCGCATCTTCATCTTTCTCGCTATTGCTTTTGGCCTGGCCTGGGCTACCGCGCTTGTAATATTTCTGACCGGTGGTCTAGTCGCTAGCCCGACACTGATCCCCGGAACAAACTTCACTCTTGCACTCGTCCTGATAGCAGGCGTGTTTATGTTCTCACCGGCAATTGCCAATGTGCTCACACGCTTTATTACGCGCGAAGGACGCAAAGACCTGTACCTGCAACCGCACATTAAAATCAATTGGCGTTTCTGGGCTGCAGCGTGGTTCATACCAGCACTACTGACGATTATCGGCGCAATCATCTATTTCCTGATCTTCCCCGGCCAGTTTGATCCTTCACTGAGTTTATTGCGTGATGCCATTGCTGCGGCTGCAGAAGCCGGTCAGGAGATTCCATTTCCTGTAGAAGTGCTCGCTGTGATTCAGATTCTTCAGGGGGTGCTGCTCTCGCCGGTGCTCAACAGCCTGTTTACATTTGGTGAAGAGTTTGGCTGGCGTGGTTATCTACAACCCAAGCTGATGCCGCTCGGCTGGCGCAAAGCCATGCTACTGATGGGCGTCATCTGGGGCGTGTGGCACTGGCCGATCATTCTGATGGGGCACAACTATGGCCTGGAATACCCCGGCGTTCCTTGGGCCGGTCCACTGGCAATGGTGTGGTTTACATTTGTGGTTGGAACGGTATTCGGTTACTGGGCGTTGCGTGGCGGGAGTGTCTGGCCGGCGGTGATCGGACATGCGGCTATCAATGGCATTGCCGCCATTGGGATATTATTTTCAGATGGCAACCCCAATCCGGTGCTCGGTCCTCTTCCTGTGGGGATTATTGGTTCGATTGCCTGGACGGCGTACGCGCTCTGGCTATTCCTGCGCGCTGATCCTGAGCAACAATTGGAGAATGCAGAACAAGCTTAGTTCAGACGAGAGCCAACCTCCAAGTTGTCCTCTCCATTCGGCTGGGCCCACTGCATTGTATAGAGATTAAAATAGCGTCCGCGTTTTGCGAGCAAGTCTGAATGTGTACCTTGCTCGATGATGCGGCCATGATCCAGTACGACGATCTGGTCGGCGTTGACAATTGTGTTCAGCCGATGCGCGATCACAAAACTCGTGCGCCCTTCCATGAGCGTATCGAGGGCGCGCTGAATCTGTTTCTCGGTAGCGGTGTCAACACTGCTGGTGGCTTCGTCCATAATCAGTATGCGCGGATCGGCGAGCAAGGCACGCGCGAACGAAACCAGTTGGCGTTGACCTACGCTTAAGTTCCCGCCATTTTCTCCCACTTCAGTTTCATAGCCGTGTTCTAATCGGACGATAAACTCGTGTGCACCTACAGCCCGGGCCGCCGTCTGCACGTCTGCCTGTGTCGCGTCCAGGCGGCCATAGCGGATGTTATCCAGAATGGTGCCGTTGAAGAGGAACGTATCTTGTAACACAACGCCGAGTTGCGAGCGCAAACTGGCGCGCGTGATCGTGCGCACATCGTGGCCGTCCACCCGCACAGTGCCTTGCTTTACATCGAAAAAGCGTGCCAACAGGCGAACAATCGTGCTTTTTCCCGCTCCGGTCTCGCCAACCAGTGCCACACGCTCGCCCGGCGCGGCTTCAATATTGATGCTGTCGAGCACCGGCGTGTCATCGTTATAACGAAAGCTGACATTCTCAAAGTGCACACGACCCTCGATGCGCGGCAACACGGCAGCATCCGGTGCATCGAGCAGGTCCGGCTCGGTATCGATCAGATAGAAGATGCGCTCACTGGCGGCCATCGAAGATTGGAAGGTGTTGTAGCGCTGCGCAAGTTCGCGGATGGGGTCGAAGAAGCGCTCAATGTAAAGCACGAATGCGATTAACGTTCCGGCTGTAAGAGCCTCGCCAATGACCAGCCAGCCGCCCACCGCAACAACGAGCGCCATGGCCAACGAGCCTATAAACTCCACCCCCGGAAAGAATATGCCCGTAAGCAAGGAAGCCTGCTTGTTGGCATCGAAGTAGGAATGGTTCAAGTCGTCGAAGTGTTGGAAGTTCCGCCGTTCCCGTGCGAAGCTCTTCGTAACGCGAATGCCGGAGATGGACTCGTTCAGATAGCCATTGATCAGCGAGAGACGTTGCCGTGTGGCACGATACGCTTCACGCACGCGTAGCCGCCAGTAATTGGTGAGGATGATCATCACCGGCAACACCGCAAAAGTGACCAATGCGAGTTGCCAGTTCAATGCGAGCATCGCAACGAAGATCCCGAACAGAATGAAGCCGGCGCGGGAAACGCCGGTCAGTGCCCAGGTGACAAGTTCCTGCAATACTTCCACATCGCTGATCAGACGACTCATCATGCGTCCAACGCTGTAGTTGTTGTGAAAGTTTAGCGAGAGCGCGTGCAAGTGCCGGAACAATGAGCTCCGTAAATTCGCGACCACGCGCGTTCCGACCTGCGCCATGATATTGATGCGCACGCGGTTGGTCTGCCATTGGGCCAGCGAGGTCACGACAAACAGGAGCGTCCAGAAGCGCAATTGTGGGAGCGAGCCGGCGCGAATGCCGTCGTCGATGGCGCGTCCGATCAGCCAGGGGCCGGCAACGGTGAAAAGCGAAGCCACTGCCATAAGTAGAAGCGCCAGCCAGACGCGCATTTTATAAGGAGCCATTAAACTGAATAGCCGACGTGCCAGGCGCGCGTCATAGGTCTTGCCCAGTGCATCATCATCGTCCGCCAACAGGTCGCGGATTCTTTCTTCTCGCGCGCGACGTTCCTCTTCCTCCGCACTCAGGCGCTCACCAAAGAGCCAGTCGAGTGTGCGTCTGCCGTTTGTTCTCTCTGTCATTGTGAATTACCAAGCGGGAACAAAAACACACAGCGCACGGAGCGGGTTGATCTTTGCGTACGCGCACCTTTGTAGTTCATCAGGCAGCCACTTTTTCTTGCAGCGCGGCAAAGTCTTCCTGGTCCTTCAGTTGCAAGTCGTAGATTTCGCGGTAGAGGCCATCCTGCTCCAGGAGTTCAATATGCGTTCCACGTTCGACAATGCCTCCGTCAGCGAGCACGAGAATGCTATCTGCGTTTTTTAGTGTGAGCAGCCGCTGTGCGATCACGAATGTTGTGCGGCCTTGCATCAGCTCTGTCAGCGCCAACTGAATCAGGTGTTCGGTTTCGGTGTCCACACTACTGGTCGAGTCGTCCAGGATCAGAATGCGAGGATCTGTCAGCAGGGCGCGTGCAATCGCCACGCGTTGCTTTTGTCCGCCACTCAGGGTAACGCCACGTTCGCCCACGCGTGTTGCATAGCCCTCCGGGAATTCCATAATGAAGTCATGGGCGCGCGCAGCGTGGGCAGCGTTCTCGATTTCTTCTTGGGTGGCCTCAGGCCGCCCATAGGCAATGTTCTCGCCCACTGTCACACTGAACAAGAATGGGTCCTGTAGGACGATGCCGATATTGCGGCGCAGACTCTCCAGCGTTGCCGTCTGGATGTCCACGCCGTCCACGTACACTGCGCCCTTTGTCGGATTGTAAAAACGCGGGATGATGTTGATGATGGTGGTTTTGCCTGAACCGGTCGGTCCGACCAGCGCAATTGTCTGCCCCGCCTTTGCCTGCAGGCTCACATCGCGTAGCACAACTTCAGATTCTCGGTAGGCGAAGCTGACATTTTCAAAAACGACCTCGCCACGCACGCGGCCCACATCGCGCGCGTCCGGACGCTCTGCGATTTCGTTCGGCGTATCCATGATTTCGAACACACGCCCCGAAGTCGCTGCGGAGGTGGCAGCCAGATTGACGAGGAAGCTCAGGCGCTGCACCGGGCCGTTGAGCATCAACACGTAAGAGAGCATGGCGAACAACGTGCCGATGGTGAGTTCGCCGCTTATTACACGCGGGCCGCCGAACCAGAGCAGCAGCATGATACTGACCGACAATATGAAAATGAAGAGTGGCCAGTTTTTGGCCCACAGACCGATCAGGCGCACACGCATGTCGTACCATTTCTCGTTATCGAGGTCGAATTTCTCGAATTCGTAAGGCTCGCGCGCGAAGGCCTTTACAACCCCAATGCCGGTCATGCTCTCCTGCATGGTGGATGACAAAACCCCCATTTGCTCCTGCATACCCTTGAACAGCGGGCGCACTGTGCCGCCAAAGCGCAATGTAGCAAAAAGCAGCAATGGAAAGGAGAGCAGTGCGAGTGCGGCCAGCCGCAGGTCGAGCCACAGCATGGCACTGACCACCCCGAGGATCATCAGCAGGGTAGCGACGAGTTCCGACAAGCCGAAGCCAATGAAGCGTTCGGTCTCGGACATGTCAGCCGTGGCCCGGCTCATCAGATCGCCGGTGCGCGCACGGTCGTGAAACGAAAAGGGTAAGCGCTGCACACTCTCGAAGAAATCGTTTCGGAAATCGTAGGCGACCCGATAGGAGAGCCAAAAGCCATAGTAGACGCGCACAAAACCGGCTGCAGCACGCACGATGGCGATCGCTAGAATGAAGCCCGCCGACACAAATAAGGCGCGAGCGTTGCCCAACGCCAGACCCCGATCGATAGCTTCCTTGATGATGGGAGGAATGGAGAGAGTCAGTACAGTCGCGGAGATGACAGCGCCATAGGCTAGGAGCACTTCGCGCCGATAGGGCAGCAGATAACCGAGTAGACGGCGGAAACCTACAAAATATTCGGGCATAGAGAAAGGATTATATCGCTTGGGGGGATTTCGTTAAGATGCCAAGCACCTGGATTCGAAATTGACAATTAGAATATACGTTCTATAATCAAGTTGTAATGGAAGCCTCCGACAAACTCCGCCTGCTTGCGCCGGACATGCGCTTCGAGCCCGCGGAGGAGCACTCGTCCCGGAAACGATCGCGCGCACTCGGGCCTGATTTCTCATTGGCAGAGCCTACAGCGCCGTGTGGTGTTTCACTCGAGCAATCACCGCCCACAAAATCTACTGGGTTGCCCGCTAAGAAAAACTCGCTTGGTGTCTATTAACCAATGGTGCTAGTTCAGAGTGAGAACTGAGCGATTGACATCTTATACGGGTTGGCATATGGATCGGGATCAAGTTGACGGGCCAGGTCCAGCAAGATATTGAACATCGCCGCCACATAAGCTAGGCGAGCAGAGATGTATTGTGTCACGCGATGGCGCAAGCGTTTCAAGTCGCACACGATGGTGACCATGGACAACGCCGTCTCGACGTACATACGCTCATTCCAGGTGCCCTTGGGACATAGTTTCATGTTGGCCGGATGGCCGTCTGCAGACCGAAAACCGAAATCAGCGAAGGCAATCGTCTGGTCGACAAAGGCTGCTGCCACGTGATGGAAATGCTTGTCATGCGTGTTGAGCGTGTTCCAGTCCCAGTTGATACCGATGCAGCCCAGTGCTGCACAGTCACGTGCGGACTGCATCGCCCAGCCCCGGCGGCTGGACGGGGTGAAACGCACTGTGTCAGTACCCAGTCACCCAGTGCAGTCCCTTTACTGGACTGTGCGGACAGACTGGACGTGGTGTGCATCACGATGCTGCACAGTGCCGAATGCACTGCGTCGGTACCCAGTCTCGTCGACTGGACGAGGTACCAACCCAGTTCGTTTGGTACTGGGTCGCACGCGACAAGTGCGGCACTGTGCGACGCGGCCATGGTCGTCCAGCAACCAGCACAGCTTCACGCCGACACGCCAGCGCCCTTTGTCGCGGCCTTTCTTGCCGATTTGGTGTTGGCTGCGGCCTTCCCGAATGGGAAAGAGTAGTTCGATCGGGTAGGTGTCAATAACCGTGAACAGACTGGGTTCGGCGAGTAGCAAATCGCACCAGTCCTGATGCGCCTTGAGCAAGCGCTGCAAGCGCGTCCGCTCTGGCAAGCCGGCGAAGAGCGCGTCATAATCACGCTTGAGCCACCGATAGAATGCCCGAAAATGGCCACCCTTGAGCGCAAACAGGATACCAATGGTGACCAGTTCACTGGGGTACAGTTTGGCCTGTGAATGCTTGATTATCTCCGGCAGGCTGTCATCCACTTCGCAGAAAATCGTTATCACGACCCTGGCGGGCGCGACAAGGGTGATAATATCTTCGGTAGTCATGAGCTCGCTCCCCTATGGTTATTCGTCGATAACCCATAGTCTGAGCGATGCTCATGACTTTTTCAACTAGCACCAATGGTTATTACGCAGCTACGCCAAATGGTCGCCCGATGCGCCTGCTGAAGACATTGCTGACTTCGGCCTGCGAGCGCAATTGTTATTACTGTCCGTTCCGTGCCGGGCGCAACTATCGCCGCACCACATTCAAGCCCGACGAGATGGCGCAGACATTTTCTGCTATGCAACATGCAGGTGTCGTGGACGGCCTGTTTCTTAGTTCGGGGATCATCCGAGGCGGTATGTCCACACAGGACAAACTCATCGACACTGCCGACATCCTGCGCAACAAGCTCGGCTTTCGCGGTTATTTACATTTAAAAATTATGCCGGGCGCGGAGCGCGAGCAAGTGCTGCGTGCCATGCAACTCGCCGACCGAGTCTCGGTGAATCTGGAAGCGCCCAATAGCGAACGCTTGCAGCAGCTGGCGCCCCGCAAACAATTCATCGAGGAGTTGTTGCAACCTCTGAAGTGGGCAAACGAAATCCGGCGAACAATGCCGGCCAACAACACCTGGAATGCTCGTTGGCCCTCGACCGTCACTCAGTTTGTGGTCGGCGGGGTGGGCGAGTCGGATTTAGAGACCTTGACCACGAGTGCATACTTATACAAATACTTGCGTCTGGCTCGCACCTACTTCTCAGCCTTTTCGCCGGTGCCGGATACGCCTATGGATGGGCTGCCGCCGGAGAACCCGATGCGCGAACACAGGTTGTATCAGGCGTCGTTCCTGCTACGCGATTACGGATTCGATCTGGAAGAGTTGCCATTCGCGGAGGGCGGCAACCTACCTCTGGGTGAGGACCCCAAGCACGCGTGGGCGCGGGTGCACCTGAGCGAAACTCCGATGGAACTCAACCGCGCATCGCAGCACGAACTGTTGCGCATTCCCGGAATCGGCCCGCACGCGGCCCGCGCGATTCTTTCCGCCCGCCCACAGGGCAAGCTGCGCGGGTTGAGCGACTTACGCCGCCTCGGCATACGAGGCGAAAAATATATTCCTTTCGTGTTGCTGGACGGTCGGCGTCCGGCGCAACAACTGCGCATGTTCTAGATAGATGCAAGCAGGCAAACAAAAACTACCCAAGATGATCTGGGTAGTTTTATATATCGCAAAGTGTAATTGCGATTTCTAACTTCGCCAGCGCCGAATCATTAGAACTACAAGCACGATCGCGATCACCACTCCACAAAGCAATCCCAAACCTGCGCCCAGAAGCCCGCCCATCAGACCACCGAAGAGTACGGCCAGCCCAGCGGTGGCTGCATATTGCCAATACCAGAGACTGCCATCTCCAAGCACTACAAATTCTGTGCGGTAGGCCGCTCCTTCGAAGTGACATGCTTCGGCATAGGTGCGGTCTACAATCTCTCCCGGTGGTGTTGGAAGATCAAAATCGATCGGTACGATACAAGGATCTTCAGCGTAAAGTGGTTGAGGCCATTCGCTCACTTCCCAGCAATTTTCTTCGCAGTATCGCGGCCATTGGTACACCTGCCCGTCATCTGACTCGACAAATACGCGCCACGAACCCGGCGAAAGATCTATATCGGCGCCTAGTAGTGCAGCCGCCCCGCCCGGAACTGCAGGTAACGCTTCCCAATCGCCTCCACGCCCACCGAAGAATTGAGCACCCAGTCTGCCCGCGCCGAAGAATCCTGCAACAGGCAGGATGCCCAGCATGGCTACTGCCAATAAGCCAAGCATGATCAATTGCAAATAGGGTTTTTGTTGCTTTGTAACCATCAAGTCTCAATCGGGCGTAAGGCACAAAAGCTTCACCCTGACGGTTGTTCCAGGATTCCGACCTGAAGACCATTGCCGTTCGGGTCCAGCACAACAGTGATGATCACATCGATGTTCACATCGTCGATTTGGCAAGTGTAGAACAATGTGGCTGTGGGGTCGGCGATTAGTTCCTGCCCGGCGTTGCAGCCCATATTGCCCATCTCGGTTTGATAGAAATCGACGGCGGTTGCAAAGGGGTATCCTGTCGTGTACGTAAAGATTCCCGGCATCGAACTGATATTCTTTGCATCGTCCAGGATCGGATAGTCCGTGTCGGAAGCCGTTGCGCATTCAGGCGGGATGACGACCTCGACCGGCACGTCGAAGTCATAGTAGTTCAGCTCGTAATATATATCGGATTCTTGCGTATTTCCGTTCAGCAATTCGCTCACGCCACGACCTTCCATCGTTATGCGCACTACATAACCTCCGTCCCATGCAATCCAGATATTGCCCTCGAGTGTGTCGATATTTTCTGTAACCGAGTCAGTCGGGTCTAGATTGGATTCATCGAATTCATAACGATGCGCATCGACACCGTTGATCGATTCCATCGTCCCGACCAGGCTAGCGCCTTCCAATTCGCCCAGAACGCCGCCGGAACTCAAAAGTATGGTGAAGGGGTTTTCCTGCTCATTGATCGGGAGCGAAACACATTCGCCAGTGGGCAGGACGAAGTATTGTGTGACGAGTATCTGTATGATCTTAAAGCTTTCTCCACCAATGTTTGCTGTGTTCGGAGCATTGTTTACTGTGTTCGGAGCGCTGAAATCCAGCCGCATGGCGTGCGGTTCCACGATGCGTTCGGCATTAGCCGTAATCTCCCCCGTCGTCACGCTGCCGTCTGCTTGCACTTGCGTCGACGAGAACTCAAGAGAAGTTTTGTAGAAGTCCACAGGTGGTTCGTTATAAGCGTTTTCCGGATTCAGATCGAGTGTCTGCGACTCCTCTGTATCCCCTGTCACTGTGGAATCTGACTCATCGTCGCTACCGACGGCGGCCTCTTCGTCACCGGCTGGCTGCTCTTCGGAACTCGTGGCATCCTCAGGCGCCTCGACAGGTTCGCCGCCTTCCGCAGCCGGGATGTCAACCACTATCGTTTCCGGCGTATCATCCTCACCGAGGAGGCCGGCAATGGCGTTGCAGGCCAGGCTGAGCGTAGCGAGCACCAAAATCAGATACAACGTATGGCGGCGTGAAGTGATCATCTAAGGAATGAGAATTAAATAACTTGTGCAAATGGGAGAGCGCGGTAATTCCATTGGGGCAAGAAATCATCAAAGATAATGCGCATGTTGTCCCTGAAATCTGTGGCTACTTTACGACCGGTTTCGTAGACCTGGTCAATAACATGGACAAAAGCTTTCAGTCCGGTCTTGGTGCTGGTTTTTTCCATCAGTTCTTTGACGAGTTTGCGGCTGGTGAAGATCACGCCTTGGCAAGCGCGGGTAACATGCGGGAAGAAACGGTGTTCGATGGGGTTGTATTTCGAGCTTCACTACCGGACACTTTATCCGTGATTGATTAGCGGTTGCCTCTCGGCTACACTCTCCGTTCTACCACAGAACAAGGGGAGTATCGCCATGAGTGACAACCGCCGTACATATCGTGCCATAAAGAGCGCCTTGCGGCAACTGTACCCAGGAGAACCGCAGGGCAACTTGGCTCGCCATTTGGATACGCTCGCTGCCATGGTCAGCGGAATTGTCCGCAGCCAGAGTAGCCAGCTACCGGCGATCGCCAGGAAAGTGCCAGACGGCAACAAACCCGAGAGCCGGGTCAAACGGTACGCCCGCTGGGTCAAGAATGAGCATATTAATAACGAAGTCTTCTTTCTACCCTTCGCTGAACCCTTATTGCAGGGTCTGGCGCAGGACCGCACGCTCGTGTTGGCAATGGACGGCAGCGAAGTGGGCCGCGGTTGCCTGACCCTGATGGTGAGCGTCATCTACAAGCAACGTGCTTTGCCGGTGGCGTGGGTCACCGTCAAAGGGAGCAAGGGACATTTTTCAGAAGCGACACACGTGCAGTTGTTGACAGAAGTACACGCTTTGGTGCCCCCTGCAAGCGATGTCGTCTTCCTGGGGGATGGTGAATTCGATGGCACGAACCTCCAGGCGGCTCTGAATGACTACGAATGGGCCTACGTCTGTCGCACGGCCAAGCATGTCCAGCTATGTGAAGGGGGCGACTGGTTCGCCTTCGCCGACCTGGATGTGCCCCGTGGTGCATACCGCGGCGTGCCGGATGTCGCCTTCACCCAGCAGGAATATGGGCCCGTCCTTGCCATCGCGTGGTGGCAGCGCGACTGCAAAGAGCCCCTCTATCTGGTCACCAACCTGGAGCTGGTTGCCGAAGCCTGTTCCTGGTATAACAAACGCCTTCGTATTGAAACTTTCTTCTCCGACCAGAAAAGCCGGGGCTTCAATTTGCATAAAAGCCATATCGCCGACCCGGCCCGGCTGGCCCGGTTGATGATCGCAGCTTGCCTTGCTTACATCTGGATCATCTACTTGGGCGTCATCGCCAAACGAGATAATTGGGTGCAAGTCATTCACCGCACCGACCGCTGTGATCTGAGCCTATTTCAACTCGGCTTGCGCCTGCTGGAACAGTTCCTAAATGAGCATCTGCCCATCCCGGTCGCCTTTGACATGCCCCGCGCAGAAAGTGTCCGGTAGTGAATTTCGAGCAATAGGGTGGATAGTGAGCAATGCGAATTTCGACCCCGATTTCATCGGCCAGTGCTTGCAAGTCTTGCTTGAAGATGTAGTAGCGGGAACTGTTACTCCCGCCGCCATCGCAAAGCACGAGAATAGAAGTGGCGTTGGGATAGTGGTAGTGGCCGTATGTGTACCACCAATGGCGAAAGCTATCGCAAGCGAATTCACTGGTATCATGACTGCCGCCGAGTTGGATGTAGCCGACATTGAGACGCAAGTCGTAGAGACTGTGAGGAATGCTGACCCCAGCAGCATAGCTGTTGAAATCATGGTCATAAGTTTGCAGTTCTTCCAGGGTGTACAAATGTCCGTCTCGGTAGAAATTGCCCAGATATTCCTTTTTCTTGCTGTCCATGCTGACAATGGGATTGCCCGCCGCTTCGAATTCGGTCTTGAGCCGCGTGATGTTCTCAAATTGCTCGTTGCGGTTTTCAATCTCGGCCTTCAAACCGAGTTTCTTTTGCGCTTTTCGGCGGCGATAGTTGTGCTTCTGCAGCAACTTGCGCACCACATATTTGCTGACCACGATGTCGTGCTCGGCCCGCAACGCTGCAACAATCTCGCCCGGGGTCAGGTTCGTCCAGCGCACCCTCTCGTCCATCGGGTCACCGGCTGTGTGCTCGCGCAACACTGCCAGGAACTTCTCAGCAAGTTGCGCCCCCCATGTGACGTAGTACGGTTTGCGTCCGCCGCCTGGCTTCCGAATGCGCTGCTCCACTTCGCCCTTGGGCAAGCCACTGACTTCGCGGGCGCCTTTGCTCACCGTGTTGCGACTGCACCCCAACACCCGCGCAATGTAACTCCGTCCGCCGTGTCCAAATCTCAAGGCTTCGAAACCAGCAAAGCGACGCCCATCTTTCTCGTTCAAGCTGTTGTAAAAGCGGCGCATCATTTCTTCATGTTCGGGCGCATAGGGTTTCATCATGGCCTCCTGGCTAGTGTTCTGATGAAGCCAAGAGAATATCACTGCTTGCATCCGTTGTGAACCAACTGCCCAAATTATTTAATTCTCGTTCCTAAATCTCCTGATATCAGTTGGAAGTCTGCTTGCAAGTATAACGCGTGAATACAAATGGAAAACACCCGGCGTTGCACCGGGTGTGGGGGTAGCAAATGAGCGCGCTGCGTGATCAGGCTTCCGTCAGCGCAACCGGAGTGAGGGAAAGCTCCTGTTCCTTCCCGGAGAAGAACTGCCAGAATAGATAAGTCCCGATCAGATACGCCGTTGCCATGAGCAGGAAAGGTGTCTGGAAATCCCCCGGCGCTCATCATGCGCGCCCCCAGATAAGCTGTCGCGCCGCTGACCGCACCCGCCAGGGCGTGCTCGATACCCACTTGCGTACCGCGTTCCCCCGGATCGAGGATTTCCATGCCAAAGGCCGAGCGCACCGGGCTGGCCATGTTCATAAATGTGATGCGCATCACGTAGGCGAAGCCGGCCACACTCAACACCGATCCGACCAAGTTTCCGGCCAAGTCTGAAAAGCCTAGCAGCAATATAAATGGAACGGAGAGCATGCGAGTGACGACCACGGATCGGACTTTGCCCAGGCGGGCTGCAACCAGCGGCGCCAGGAAAGAACCCACCACCAGGAAGGCCTGTCCGGCCGCAAACGTCGTTCCGATTTCCACCGCAGGGCTGCCGATCTCCTGCCTGAAGAAAACATTGAGCAGGGGCAAAACAAAACCCGCGCCCATCGCCACAAACACCTCCGGCACGGTCAGCCGCCAAATGCGCCGGGGATGTTTGACATTGGCGAAGATCGTCCGCAACCCACCGGCCTTGGGCGTGTCCACTGCAGCCGCCTGCGTGCGGGTGAGTAGCAGGGCTGGAATCAAGGAGGCAAACCAGCCAGCGATGCCGAAGTAGGCCACAGTACGATACGTCGCGATCAATTGCTCAGGCTCATTTGCCAGCAAGATGAGCGGTACCAGTCCGGCCAGTGCGCTACCGATGATGGCGGCTGCAGTCCGCAGGCCGCTCGACACGCTGAAGAGCTGCACGCGCTCGAAGTCTTCTGAATTCTCTGCCATGAAGGCCGGCTCGGAGACCCCGTGCAGACCGCCGAAAATTCCGCCCAAGGCTCCCGTGATGAGCAGCAACGTTGGGTCGAGGGTAGAGATCGCGATCAACGACATGGTCGCACCCATGCCGTCGCCGAGGATGAAGCTGAGCTTGCGGCCGATCCGATCGGAGATTAACCCGGCCGGGATGGCCACCAGTGCACCCGCCACCGAACTTACCAGGATTCGCAATCCTACAAACAAGACGTCCATGCCAACCGCCAACAAATATAAATTGAAGACGACATTCCATGTGCCGAAGATTACGTCCATGCCCACGATGTGGATCATGTAAAGGCGGGCGTTGCGGCTGAAAAGGCGTATCTTGGCAATGTAGCCGCCGAAGCCAGTTAACCGTTCAAACTCAGCTGCGCTCACCTGGCGGGTCGCGGGCTGCCGGACAAAGAGCACAATACCGACGACGGCAATGACTATGATTCCGAAGGTCATCAGGGCCCAGGCCAACGGCCCGGCGATGGGGGATGGCTCGCCGTCATGCGCGAAAGCAGCAGGGGCAAAGGCAAACGTTGCAAGCAGGGATTCACTACCGGACACTTTCTGCGCGGGGCATGTCAAAGGCGACCGGGATGGGCAGATGCTCATTTAGGAACTGTTCCAGCAGGCGCAAGCCGAGTTGAAATAGGCTCAGATCACAGCGGTCGGTGCGGTGAATGACTTGCACCCAATTATCTCGTTTGGCGATGACGCCCAAGTAGATGATCCAGATGTAAGCAAGGCAAGCTGCGATCATCAACCGGGCCGGGTCGGCGATATGGCTTTTATGCAAATTGAAGCCCCGGCTTTTCTGGTCGGAGAAGAAAGTTTCAATACGAAAGCGTTTGTTATACCAGGAACAGGCTTCGGCAACCAGCTCCAGGTTGGTGACCAGATAGAGGGGCTCTTTGCAGTCGCGCTGCCACCACGCGATGGCAAGGACGGGCCCATATTCCTGCTGGGTGAAGGCGACATCCGGCACGCCGCGGTATGCACCACGGGGCACATCCAGGTCGGCGAAGGCGAACCAGTCGCCCCCTTCACATAGCTGGACATGCTTGGCCGTGCGACAGACGTAGGCCCATTCGTAGTCATTCAGAGCCGCCTGGAGGTTCGTGCCATCGAATTCACCATCCCCCAGGAAGACGACATCGCTTGCAGGGGGCACCAAAGCGTGTACTTCTGTCAACAACTGCACGTGTGTCGCTTCTGAAAAATGTCCCTTGCTCCCTTTGACGGTGACCCACGCCACCGGCAAAGCACGTTGCTTGTAGATGACGCTCACCATCAGGGTCAGGCAACCGCGGCCCACTTCGCTGCCGTCCATTGCCAACACGAGCGTGCGGTCCTGCGCCAGACCCTGCAATAAGGGTTCAGCGAAGGGTAGAAAGAAGACTTCGTTATTAATATGCTCATTCTTGACCCAGCGGGCGTACCGTTTGACCCGGCTCTCGGGTTTGTTGCCGTCTGGCACTTTCCTGGCGATCGCCGGTAGCTGGCTACTCTGGCTGCGGACAATTCCGCTGACCATGGCAGCGAGCGTATCCAAATGGCGAGCCAAGTTGCCCTGCGGTTCTCCTGGGTACAGTTGCCGCAAGGCGCTCTTTATGGCACGATATGTACGGCGGTTGTCACTCATGGCGATACTCCCCTTGTTCTGTGGTAGAACGGAGAGTGTAGCCGAGAGGCAACCGCTAATCAATCACGGATAAAGTGTCCGGTAGTGAAAGCAGGGAAAGAAGCAAGATCAGGAGAAAGCGTCTCATCATGTAATTCTCCGGGGCGGAAATCTGGTTACAGAGTAGAGCAGTGGCCGCTTTCGGGTCAATGTTCAAAGGGTATAAGTTCAACTGGACAATGGTACAGGCTGTCGGACTTCAGTCCCTCTCGGATGCTTGCGCCTGCTTCTCCTGCATGCTGCGGTCGAAGCGCGCCCTTTCTATAGGCGCGCGCACATGCGTGCCCGTACCGATCTTCTCGACCCCATCGTGGGCCTCCACGGAAAAGGTGACGGTGCGTTCGTCGACAGCAGTGACGTGCGCGGTGGCCGTTACCGTGAAGCCAATGGGCGTCGCTGCCAGATGGCGTACATCTACGTGCACTCCCACAGACAGCCAGCCTTCCGGGAGATATTCCTCAATGGCCTTGGAGGCCGCCATTTCCATGATAAACACCATGAAGGGTGTGCCGAAAACAGCTGGCATGTCGGCATTGAAGTGCGCCACGGTAACATCAGGCGTAACTTCGATGGTGCGGCTTGCCGTTGCACTGACAGGTATTGAATTCGTTATACTCATAGGCACCTCGATTACAACAAGTTTCAGTGAAGCGGCAATCTTAGCATGGACAAACTGCTAAAATTGTATTTCCATGATGACACCAATTCATTTCATTGGCGAAGAAATCGACGTTGACTTCGTGAAACCACCAATGCTGGAAAAAAAGCCGGGCTGTCCTGATAGCTTTACTTGGCAGAATCAGACTTTCCATATTGTCGAACTGATCAATGAGTGGAACGATAATAGTCGGCGGGGGCGCTCCGCGCGCAACATGCAGGCGCAGCATGCGGCCGTCGCTGCAAAGCGCGGATCGTGGGGAGTTGGGCGGACATACTTTCGGGTGCAGGTCGAAGAAGAACGCTATTTCGAGCTATACTACGACCGTGCACCTAAAGACACCGATCGCCGCAAAGGGGGGTGGTTCCTCCGCTGTGAACTCGCCGACACCTGAATCGGCCCAAACACCCACAGTGCCGCCTCTTCGCTATCGCCTGATTCGCAGAATGTTCACATTCCTCTTTCGTGTACTCACGCGTTTGCACACGAAGGGGGAGGACAAGCTCCCTTTGCAGGGACCGTATATCATGGCGACGAACCACATTCACTTGTTCGATCCCCCGCTCATATTCGCCGTGTTGCGCGATCGCGACGCGACGAGTTTCGTAGGGGCGAGTCACCAACGCAACCTGTTCTGGCGGTTGCTGCTCGATGCTGTCGGTGTCATCTGGATTCGACGCGGCGAAGCAGACCGCGCTGCGCTGAAAGCAGCGCTGACGGAGTTGAAACGAGGGCGCATTCTAGGGATCGCGCCTGAAGGGACACGCAGCCGATCCCATACATTGATCGCCGCTAAACAGGGCACAGCGTTTCTGGCGCAGCGCGCAAATGTGTCGATCTATCCGATTGGCTTATGGGGCACGGAGAATATTGTTCCTGCTTGGCTGCGCCTGCGACGGGCTGACGTGCACGTTGTCTTCGGCGAGGCTATTGAGTTATCTGCTGTGTCTGCGGATGAGCGCGGTCAACGCTGGCAAATCTGGACGGATGAGATTATGTGTCGCATTGCGATCTTGTTGCCGCAAAGTTACCGGGGTGTGTATTCAGACCATCCCCGTCTACGCGAGCTTGAGGCAGAGGCTCAGAACGTTGTAACGTAGAGTATTAATTCTTTTCTACGCGAGCCAGGAGCGCCTCTACCTCATGGCGATGTGGCATCGCCGGAGCCGCGCCTGGGCGTGTGACGGCTATGGCACCGGATGCCGATGCCCAGCGGACAGCTTCAGGCAAAGAACGGCCTTCTGCCAGGGCAACCGCCAACCCGCCATTGAAGGCATCCCCGGCGGCGACTGTATCGACTGCTTCGACTTCAAAACTGGCCTGAGTGCCCTCGCCAGCTTCTGAAAAATAGAATACTCCGCGCTCACCCAATTTAATGATTGCAGCGGATGCGCCCCGGTGACAAAGCTCTCGCGCAGCGGCGAGTGCATTCCGCGGCGTCACTTCGTAACCGAGCAACATAGCGGCTTCGATTTCGTTCGGTGTAATCACGTCCGCCAGTGCGTACATCTCTGACGGTAGAGCCGTGGCCGGAGCTGGGTCCAGGATAACTTTTACATTGCGATTCCGTGCTGCGCGAGCCACCGCCAGGTTCGCTTCCAATGGGACTTCCAATTGTAGTAGGAGGACGCGCGCCTGATCAAGATGAGGCAGGCAACGCTGTACGTCGCTGTCATCAAGCGCCATGTTTGCGCCTGAAATAACGATGATTGCGTTCTGCGCGTTGTCATCGACTGCAATCACAGCCAGTGCGGTATCGTGCTCCGCGTCTAATGCAACAGCTTGCATATCTACACCCTCTGCAGTGATTGCGCGTAGCACCTCTTCGCCGAATCCGTCGTCGCCCACTCGGCCGGTCATCTTTGTTGGCGCGCCTAGGCGCGCGGCTGCTACAGCCTGATTCGCACCTTTCCCGCCGGGGACAGTGATAAACGAATGGCCAAAGAGCGTCTCGCCCGGCTGCGGCAGACGTGGAGTGTATGCCGTGATGTCCATGTTGATACTTCCAAATACAATGATGCTCATGCAGACACTATAATCCATTGACGATAGCCTGACAATAAAACAGCCCCAAACAACCTCATGCCAACACAGGGTAGTCTTAGGGCTTATTGCGTTTTGAAGAGCGGGACCAACTGATGAAATTGGCGAGAGTTCTGAGTAATGGTGGGCTTGATATGATGAGCCTAGACCATTGCGTATACGATTTTAGGCGGGATTGCTTTTGCCGCCATCCTCCCACCGAACCAGATTGTCCCAATAACATGGTTGTTGTATTTGTTGATGTAGCTGTTCATTCTGATAGTCGAACTAGAATACAAAATCAAATATGCGGAAGTAAAAGGCGCCGGATAGGAATGCCAGGACAATGAGCCCTGTTAACGCCAGACACGTATAGCCTAGCACTAGCCCCGCGATTGCCAGACCCTTGCCACCCACGTCGCTATCGCTGTTGCGGATTTCATTCAGCGCCAGATGGCCGGTAATGATGGCAACAATGCCGCCGCAGACAGGGAAGATCGTCCATCCGGTGATGCCTGACACCAGGCTCACAATCGCCAGAACGCTATCCTTCGCGCGCGTTGTTGCTTTTTGTACTAATTCTTGAGTAGTCATTTTGCATCTCCTTTACGAGTGTTGAATAAACACTGGCGGCCATGTGCGAGCTGACCGGCAGCGCGTTAGTAGATTCGAGAAGAACTAGCCGTTTTTTAGATTTTCAAACATTGGCAACGGTTGTTTTGCGAGTATCGATCATCTTGTCAACAACATCCACAACGTTCCAAGGGCAGTAGACGACGTAGCGGCGGCGGAAGACCAGACTCGGGATCGCCATAACTTCGCAGCCGCCGTAACTCATCACGAAGTTAAAGATGAGCGAAATGGAGATGTAGAGGGCCAATGCCAGTTGGAATGCATTTGGTCCGAGGCCAAGAATAAGCGCCACCGTTGGTGGGCCTACCAGAATGAGTGTCCCGATCCATGGATTCATCCGTGCAAACAGGCGCTCACCAAGAAAGTAGTGCGCTGCCATATAGACGACGAAGATGGCGACAAAATATGCCGTAGCCGCTATGGCGAATTCGACAGAGGGGCGGTTGGTGAGCAGCAGTCGTCCGATGCTGAAGAGCGGCACCAACCCGCCAAGAATGAGCCGCCCCCAGCGCCCGAAAAAGCCCGCATCCAGGCCGAGCGTAAATTTGTTGTTGGAATTCATATCAAATCATCCTTTTCGTATCTGCAGCCTAACCGCGCTGCTGAATTGCCCAGGTAAATAGCGCCAGTCCGCTTCCCACAATCAGCAACGGCCAAAGTGCACTTACCCAAACGACGGGCAAGAAATTAAGTGTGTCGAGCAGTGAGATGCTCCCGACGGCGACGAGAATGCCGCCCCAAAAATATGCACTCGTGCGCCGGCCGCCGGGCCAGCAGCAGGATGCATAGTAATACTTCGGGCCGTCATGCGGCGGTTGGTCTTCGATCATCATATTCATAGCTGTTCCTTTTAATAACTACATTTGTAGTAATTCAGTTGAAAATAGAAGCGGCAAAGCGCCGCTGTTGGTTCATTTATACTACAAACGTAGTATATTGTCAAGCCATCTGCTTCACGTCGCGAAGAGAAAAATCACCCCAAACCATGCCAGGCAGGCTGCCCCATATTGCAGTAGTGTCCGTTCTGCAGGTGCCGCTTTCTGCACCAACCGCTCGACGCGCTCGCTGACGCCCGCTTTGTTCCCCAGTAAGCGTGGGACCCACTGCAGACTCGTCGCATAGCGCGGCCGTTGCGCGGCGGTGAAGCGGTAACTCTTGACTAGCATCGATGCAAAGGCTTCGGGGTTTCCGAGCACGGACACGGCGGCATCGTCGCACGCCAGTTCTTCCTCGTGATTCAGTCGTGTTGCCAGCAGCCCCGCGATTGGACTGACCGGCAAGACGCGCCGCAAAGCGAGTTCCGAACAACAGAACGGTCGCCGTACCAAAAAGTGAGCGTACTCGTGCGCTAGCGCCGCGGTCAGTTCGTCGTCTTCCAGTCGGGAGACGAGGCCGGCGGGAAAGAGGATCGTGGGAGTATCGCCTTCTGTGAGCACCATCGGGGTATGCAGTTCTTCGGAAATCAGTAGCTCCGGTCGCGCAAACTGGCTTTGCAGTGGCACACAGCATTGCACGAGGCCGTCGCCGACCATATTGGAGCTGCTGCGCGCGTAGGCGGTCAACATTCGGTCCAATGCGATATCGAGGCGGGAGGCGGATTGTGCAGTTGGTAGCGCTTCGCCCACGAGGCGGCGGCGTGCGGATTGAACGAACCAGTGACGGACGATCAGCACGATGCCCAGCCAGACTAACGCAAATGGGAGAACGCTCTCCCATGGAAACGCTTGCGCCCGCAATCCTGCAAAGAAGCCGCGCGGCACCGGCAGGATCAGCCCGATGCCCAGCAGCACCAGGACGGATTTGACGAGCGCCGTGTACAGCAACGGCAGGCGCAACTGGCCGTTACGAATATTCAGGATGTTCAGGGCCAGCGAAACAAGTATCCAGGTGGCGAGCCCGGCAATTAGACTGGGGAGCAAATTGTAGAACGTGAAGCGGCTGAGAAAGGCGATCATTTGCCGCCTTTCCTCTTGGCGCGGATCAATTGCTCGAGCCGTTCGAGTTCGGCTTCGTCCACGTTATCATCCGCTTCCAGCAAATGCGCCACGGCCGATCCGGTTGCGCCGGCGTAGAGGCGTTCTACAAGCGAGCGCAGCAGGGAGCCGGCGAGCTTTTCCTGAGATTCTGATGGTGTGTAGATATACGCGCGGCCATCCTTTCGCCGCGCGAGCAGTCCCTTTTCAGCCATGCGACTCATAACAGTCATAACAGTTGTGTAGGCGAGCTTGCGCGTGGTTTTAAGCGCGTCTACGACGTCCTGCACGGTCGCGGCCTCACGCTCCCAAATGATGCCCATCACGGCGGCTTCCAGTTCGCCCAGTTGCGCCGATTTCTTGGATTGCTTTCTGCGAGCCATGCCTTTAGTATACTACAAATGTAGTAAGACGGAGGATTGGTTCACTCAAACATTGGGACGAGGTCGGCGAGCAACTGCTCGCGTTTGCCTAATAAGGTGTATCCCCAGCTGACGAGGGGAGCCGGTTCTTCCACCCATTCCGCGTCGGGTCCGTACAGATAATAGATGTCCCACGCGATCGGCCCGCTGAAAGTGGTGCTCTCGGCGAACCAGAATCCGGCCAGTCGCTCTTCGTCCCAGAAGTGGATGGCCCGGTCGTCGGTGATTAACCTGTCGTCCCAGCGCGAGCGGCGGTCGGTGGCCAGCATGTTGAACCAGACCACATACACGCGCAAGTCTTCGTTCGGGTACTGTTCAAGCAGGTCCGATTGCACCCAACGGGCGCCTGCAATGCAGACTGGTCAGGTGGGCGAAAGTAGCAGCACTATACGCGGTTGCCCAGCATCGTCGTTGAAGACCTGCGCGAGATCGTCTAGGTCCGTCCGGTCATACAGGGTCCGCGGCGCAAAGCCCGCTGCCCCCAGGGCTGCCGCGCTGGGTACCTCAATGGCGGCCGGGGCTGGGCTGCAGGCCGCCAGTACGACGGACGCAATCAAGAGCAAAGTCGCGGTATATATTCTCATTTGCAAGCGTACTCCATTCGATTAATTAGATGCGCTGGTTACGACAATCCGCTCAGCTACCAGCCAACCTTCGGTTTCAATATGGCCTTCGACGACGACATGTGCGCCGACCGTCAGGGTCCCTTCTATTTGCGCGACGTCGGCCGTGAACGGCAGGGCAGCATCGTGACCTGCTGAGAGCACACACACCAGCCCGCTGACAACGACTTGATCTGTTCGGACGTTTTCCACGATGCCCGGAAACGAGACGCGCGCGGGCTGATTCTGCGCGAGTAGCTTTCGCACTTCATATTGTCGGCGCCGGGCATAGAGGTCGGCCAATGAGTCGTGACGAGCGGATGACTGCGGCAAGCGCAGATAGACTTCTTCTCCAAAGCGCTGCAATATGTAGAGTGGATGCGTGGGCAGTACGTTTACCGAACGGTCACTCTCTGCGCTCAGAATTAGCGCGCTGCTGAATAAAAGCGTCATGAGTACAAGAAACCCTGTCAGGCTGGCGGTGAGCGGATGAAATATGGGTATCCTGAGAACTCGTCTCCATCCGATTGGCCGGCTTGGCGCCATCGCTTCCGCCGCCGAAAGGAATTGTGACAAAGCGGGTTCAGGCCGTGGAATTGATACGGTCAGGCGCAGTGCTTTCACAGCCAGGGCCTGGGCGAGCAGCGGCTCCAGCCAAAGTGCGTCATCTTTGAAATCTGCTAATACAACCGCAAGTGGGCTGCCAGCAGTAATTCGCTCCAGTGCCTGCTCCAACATTTCATTTTCGGTCGCGGATAGATCGTGTTCGTTCAAGCCCATGTTTCTGTCTCAGCATCCAACAGAGGCGCTGGCTGTATTGCATCCTTCAGAGCGCGCAAGGCACGATGTTGCAAGCCCTTCACTGCGCCGGGAGTCTTTCCCAATACCGTTGCTACCTCGCTAATC
The DNA here is from genome assembly GCA_965248775.1 of Anaerolineales bacterium. Taxonomy (GTDB): domain Bacteria; phylum Chloroflexota; class Anaerolineae; order Anaerolineales; family JBHHUI01; genus JBHHUI01. The sequence goes on along the minus strand of OZ252150.1, from coordinate 3,733,286 downwards.
TTGAGGCCCTCAACAAAACGCAGGAGAACAACTTCGCGTTGATCCTCCGTCAACTGAGCGATTGCCTGGGCTAGCGCATCTCGGTTTTCCCGCCGGATCGCCTGCTGGATCGAGTCCTCGTTCACTTGTTCAACAACTTTCTCTTCCAGGTCGGTTGTCGGGTATCGTTCGCGCTGCCGGTAATAATCAGCAACGACATTGCGGGCAATTCCAAACATCCAGGCTTCCGGCGTGGTCTGCCAACCACCTTCGCGCCGGAGCGCTGACAGCGCTCGAAAAAATATATCGCTGGTTAGATCATCTGCGGTCTGGGCGCCGCCGGTCTTGAAGTAAACGTAGCGATAGACCGGCTCATAAAGTCGGGCATGCAGTGTTCGCAGTGCCTGCGGCTCAAAGCGTTGGCATTGTGTGAGCAAATTGTCATCTGCGCGCATTCGTTATCTATCCTGAATGTCGTTAAAAACGTAAAAAGGTTACGCAGTTCGGATAATGCGTAACCCTTTGCTCACCAAAGATAGAATCGTATCAATGGTTCATATTTCTCAACGTCAGTAGCAACTGCCTGGGTCTGCTTTATACAAGGCGGGATTGGCGATGGTCTTACCCGGCTAGCAGCGACGTAACCCGCGCGAACATGTCATCCCGTACCTGGCGGAAGACAGCCACCACCTCTGTCTCCGTACCGATCGCCTTGGCCGGGTCAGGAAAGCCGAGATGCACACGCTGGCCCGCTCCGAGCCACCTAGGGCATTTCTCGGCGTCGTCGTCGCAGACGGTCACGACTAGATCAAAGGATACGGCGCGGAATTCATCCACGTGTTTGGAGCGCCCGGTATGCGTGATGCCGATCTCGGTCAGGACACGCAGGGCAGTGGGATGTACGAAGCCGGTCGGCTGCGTGCCAGCGCTGACGGCACCCCATTCGTCTCCCAGGCGGGCATTGACGACGGCCTCCGCCATTTGCGAGCGGCACGAGTTGCCTGTGCAGAGGAAAAGTACTTTCCGTTTGGCGGTTATAAGCGTGGTGTCTATAGGATGATGGCTGCGCTGTCAGGCATACGCCCGTGCCGAGGAGGGCAAGCAGGGTCGGGGAAGCCGATTCATTACGGGAACAGCAACCGCAAAAACAGCGCTTGGTTGAGCGCCGTTGTTATATTGAACAGCCCCACCGCGATCATCAAGATACTGGCGGCCCACTTGATCTTGGGTGTGGCGGCTTTCAGGCGTGTGATGAGTGTCTGGCGGGAGGCAGTCACCAAGCCAGAAATGATCAGCATCAATATCGCCATCGTGAGCGCAAATACCCCAAAGGCCGCCAGCGCCGCGCCCGCCCCTCCGGATGTAAGGGCAAACACCACCAGCCCGGCCAGGATCGGCCCGGTGCAACCCATGCCGGCCGCTGTGTAGCCCAGACCGTACAGGTACAGGCTGCCGGCTGGCCCGCGCCCACCGTCGCGCTGCGGCTGCGTGCGGTAGGCCAGCACGTCAACAAAACGGGGTTTCAAGTTCCAGCCCGCCAATTGGCCGATACCCAGTGTCAGGATCACAACACCCACGCCGCCCCGGAAGATGCGTACAAACCCGCTCGGATCCGAACTGGATATGGACAGCCCTTGCGCGACGCCGGTTCCCAAGGCTGCGATGATCGCACCGAGGAGCAGATCAAAAGTGATCACCCCCAGCGCGGCAGCCAGTCCCAGCTTCGCCGCCCGGCCTGCGCTGCCCGACGTTGCTTCGTCCTCTTGCCCGGCCAAGTAGTAAAACGATAGGTAACTGGGCAACAGAGGGAACGCGCAGGGCGAAAAGAAGCTAGCCAGACCGGCTGCCACGGCTAGCACGTACAAGTTGAAAACGCTCAGGTCGGGCGTGGTTGCAAAGGCGCGAAAACCCAGATAGCCGGCGGCGATGACGACTAGAAACACGACCAGCAGCGCGGCGTATTGCAGCCAGGCGCGGTCGGGAGCGACGCGCACGCTGGAGGATTGGGTGCTCATGCAGCTTCGACTTGATAGCCGATCCAGTCAAGTTCGGCTTTTACCTTCTCCAGATCGGTTTCGTCCGACGTAAGCACAACTTCTATATCCTGAGTCTTGAAATTGGCGTTTACTTCCTGTACGCCGGGCAGTTGGGAGAGCGTGAACTGCACGGTGCTCGCGCAGCCGCCGCAGTGCATGGTCCGTTCGCCGGTAACTTTCAGCTTGAGGTTTTTGGGTTCAGCCATGGTATTAATCTCCTGATTCTCTTCGTCTATGCTTTCCAGCCAATTGGCTCACGCCGGGGAGATGCAGTAGCGCCCGGCTGATGGTGTTCTCGCAAATCGCTCAACAATAGGGAAAAGTCGAGCGCCCACACGCGGAAGATGAAAGCCAGCCGCTGTACGGCGCGCTCTCGGGATCAGGCCGATCTCTTCGTAATAACGGATTGACTTAGGGTCGATGCTCAGTTCGCGCGCAACCGTGCCGATCGTTCGTGCGGTATCCACTGCTGCCCTCCTGACTGGTTCTTCATTGTCAAGTTTACAGCTTCCAGTAGCGGGAAGGTCAAGTGGCAGAATGAAAGCGGCGCGCGATCCAGTTGCGCTGGGCCAATTCAAAGGCCTCTTCCATCGTCAGGATCGCCACTCCCGGATGGTTTTGCACCCATTCTTCGGCTGCTGCATGTGAACTAAAAAAATCCATCTGCGAACATGCGTCGCTGCTCGGGCCGGTGCTCTGGTCATCCGGCTCGCGCCGACACGAGAGGCCGGGCTATAGGCGCGCACCCCGTCGGGGGCGATCGTAAGCTGGATGGCAGCGCCCGTCGTTGGGCAGATGGATTCTACTTCGGCCGTTTCGCCAAGCAGGCCCGGTAAGAACAGTGCGTCGAGCGCGCACCAGCTGTAGAGATGTTGGCCGTTCACCCGGAAGCGATGCGCGGTGGGCACCTGCGTTAGCGTCGCGCCCACGAGATTGCCTTCCACGTCAAATTCGCCGCCTGCGCTTTGGTATTTTTCGTAGAATTCTTCGATCTCTTCAACTGGGCGATCCAAGGCTAGGGCTAGTTGTGCAGCCGAGACTGGCTGTCCTCGTGCGATCAGCCGTAGCATGTACTCCGAACGCTCCCGGTTCTGCGCGACTGCCTCCGGCGGCAGCTTCTCGAGTTGGGCGTCTGTGTGCGCTACCCACGCCCGAATGACGGTCTCGGGGTTTTGAATGTCAAGCGTCTCGACTGGCATGCGGCATACCTCCAGACGGTGAATCTTAGCCGGCGAGTTCCATTTCAATCACTGGCTCAGTCAGCGCGTAGAACACTTTGCGTCCGCGTTTATCGGCCGAGATCAAATGTGCGTCTTTCAAGACGCGCAGATGATGGGAAGTGGTTGACTGCGCAATCCCCAGCACGGTAACGATCTCATCCACACTGCGTTCGTGTTCCACGAGCAACTTTACGATTTTGAGACGCGTCTCGTCAGCGAGCGCGTTGAACGTGCGCATGATGCCACCTGTGTCGGCGCGTGTAAAGTCTGGCGAGGCGACCAGGTCGTTCATCGCCATGCAGCACATCTGCCAAGGGCCGAATTCGTTTGGCCCTTGTTCCATCATCATCATGATCGGTTGGTGACCCCGAGAGCCACTGCCCGCATCCGACACACGCTGCGCGAGTCGCAACAGGAATTCCTGTTGCGTTGCGGCAGGAAGGTCTGAGAAGAGCTTTTCGACGAACGTTAGGCGCTCTTCCTGGCTCATGTTCTCGAAGGTTTTGTCTACCAGCCGATCGAGCAGTGTGATGGAAACTTCATCCATATGATGGCAGTCGGTGGGAGGATTAATGCGATATGCTGGCTAGCAACACTCGCAGGTCATGTCGATATGACCTGCGCCATGGTGCATATGGCGCCGAATGACACGCACTTCGCGCCGAGCGCCGCCTTTCATGCCTGCCCCGATCAGGCTTTCGAGACGTTCGACGCGCTCTTCAAGCGGCACATTTTCCTGTTGCGCGCGGGCGGCGCCTTGCATAAGATGCTCCAGCAGTTCTGAGCGTTCTTCCTGCTCCAATCGCTCGAGAATTTGATCGGCGTCTGTACCTTCGTTTGCCTCGCCGCGAATCAAACGCTCAAGCAGCGTCAAGCGTTCTTCCTGACTCATATTATCAAAGATTTCTTCCGCATTCATTGTATCGCCTCCATGTCTATTTATCTATATATCGAATTATATAGATGGATATTGGAGAAGTATAGCACAAAGTCGATAGATTCCTTTTGTATTGAGGCAAAATTCTAGCGCAACTGCTTTGCGGCGTTTTTGACTACTTCGCTCAGTGTGGGGTGGATGTGGATCGATTTCGCGATCGACACCACCGAGCCGTGGTTGTACATTGCCGTCACAACCTGGTGGATCAGAATGTCGGCGTGCGGGCCGAGGATGTGTCCGCCTAGCAATTCGCCGCTTTCGGTGTCTGCGATCAACTTGACCAACCCCTCAGTTTGACCAATCGCTTTGGCGCGGCCGGAGCTCGCAAACAATGCCTTGCCGATCTTGACCTCACGTCCGGATGTCCGTGCCTCCCGCTCCGTTATACCGACGCTCGCAAGTGTCGGCTCGGTGAAGACAGAGCGCGGCACGACGCGGTAGTCCACCGATTTTCCCAGGTCGCGCACAGCATTCAGTGCAGCTGTCGGGCCGTCGTAAGTGGCGCGGTGCGTAAACATGTAGCCGCCATTGGCATCCCCAAGCGACCAGATGTTGGGCGCGGTTGTCCGCAGCTGCGTGTCGGCTTGCAGATAGGCGCCGTCCATCTTTACACCTGCCTGCTCCAGCCCGAGTTCATCTATGCGTGCGGTGCGGCCTGCAGCTAGCAAGAGCAGCTCGGCCTCGAAACGCTCTTCCGTATCGTCGATTTCCGCGACCACGAAACGCGAGTCGCCTTATTTGCCAGCGCGCACGACCGTCGCGTCGGTACGCACGTCGATACCCTCGACGCGCAAGATTGCCCCCAACTGCTCGGAGATTTCCGGCTCCTCGCGCGGCATGACGCGCGCGGCGCGACCCAGCGACGTGACACGCGTTCCGAAGCGAGCGTACATCTGCGCAAACTCGACGCCGATGTAGCCGCCGCCGATGATGATGAGCGATTCCGGTAGCGCCTCCAGATTCAGAGCTTCATTATTGGTGATGTACCCGGCCGCATCCAGCCCGGGGATTTCCATCGGCGTAACACGCGAGCCGACCGCCAGGATGCTTTTTTCTGCTACGATGCTCTTGTCATCTATGCGGATGTCTACCGGCGATGTGAACTCGGCATGGCCATTAAGGAACGTGATGTTCTTGAGCCGTTCGACGTCTGCTTCATCGTATTCGCGGTAACCGTTTGGCTGGCGCGCCGGTTCTGGCAATACACCGATCGATTCGTAATAACGAATGGTTTTGTCTCGTACACTCGTCCTGCGAGTTAATTCCTTGATTTGCATGGCTGTCCAATTCCAGGCGGATTGATCAATCCTACACCTTCTAGTCACTAGAATGTCAAGCGTTCGCGCTAGTTTACACTCCTTTCTAATATGTCATCTCTAACATAGCTCTCATTGTTTGTGCCTTGCATCAAGCTTGCCCTACTCACTATCGTCGCTATACTGACCAAGTCAAATATCTACGTACTGCGTTGGTAAGATAAGTGCCGAATCAGTTGCAGTACTGTGAAGCTAAGAGGAGCAGCACATGTCCAATGGAGAATCGAGCAGGGGATTGAAAGTCATTTTCACGGTAGTCGCAGTCGTTATATTGATTGGCTTGACAGCTTTCATGATTGTCGGGCGCGGTCAGGGATTAGCGAATAGTGATGGCTTATTTGGGACTCGGGCGACGCTGTTTGCCGATATCAACCTGGTCGCTCAGTTGATCCTGATCCTCGGACTCACAGTGGGTTTTGGTCTGGCGCGAGCCGGCAACATTCAGGCGCACCAATACAACCAGACGATGTGGGTGTTTGTCAACTTCGTCTTGACGATCTTCATCATGATCGTTTCATTCCAACAGCAGGTCTCGCCGGGTATCCCTGAGAAGTTGTTGCGCGCGTATTATGCTTCCGCCTTCGTCCATGCGGTGCTGGGCACCCTGGTAATTCTTTCAGCGCTGCTGATCGTCTTCCGTATGAATTTCCCGCAAGTTTTCATGCGCAAACGCATGGAAATGCGGGATGGAAAAGAAGAAGAAGTCACAACCAACTACTACCCCAAATCGATCTGGAAAAACCAAATGCGTATCACGTTGGCCGGCTATTGGCTGATCGGCTTGCTCGGCATCGGGACGTATTTCTTCTGGTACGTCAGCGAAACTACGGGCGGCCCGGAGATCGAGGCCGAAGCCGGACAGGTCGTCGTGCCAATTGCCAACTTTGCCTTCAACCCAGTGGATTTGGAAATCCCAATCGGCACGACGGTGGTCTTCATTAATCAGGACGACGCGCCGCATACTGTCACATTCGACAACAGTGAATTCGCAGAAACCTATTACGAGCTGGGCGACACGTTCGAAATTACCTTCACTGAAGAAGGCGCCTTCCCGTTCTTTTGCGCGTTCCACGGTTCGCCGGGCGGCCTAGGTATGGCCGGTCAAATCCGAGTCGGGGGCGCAGCAGCTATTGCAGCGGCGCCGGTCCCGACTGCCATAACACCACCTGAGTCCACGCCGGAGCCGACCGTTGCGCCGGTTGACGAAGAACAGTTCGAAGCTCTGGAATTGTCCGGCTTTGGGGAATTTGTTGACGTCGCAGCACGCAACGATGGGTTTAATGTGAGCATCACCGGCTTACCAGCGCCAGAGGGCGAGCTGCATGTCTGGCTTGATGGAGATGAAGACCTTGATCTCGGCCCGGCTGCACTCGACGGCAACGGCAATCTCGAGTTCAGCTATGTCAGTCCCGACGATGCGAGTCTACTGGCCAGTTACTCGGGGTTCTTCGTCGCGGATTCGGATCAGATTCCGTTCCGAGGTGAGATCCCGGCGGACGTGCTGGCACCGGTGCGGCAGCTGCTGGTGGCAGGCGACGACGCGCCGGGCAATCGCCCGTATGCAGTGGCCGTGATCCGTCAGGTAGAAGAGAATCTGCGACACGCGCAACAGATTGTGAACGCCGCGCGGGCTGGCGACTTCGCGTCGCTCAATCGGCACGCAGAACACAGCTTCACGATTGTCGAAGGGATAGGCGGGCCGAATTATCGCGACTTCGACGGAGACGGCGGCATCGTCGATCCGGGTGATGGATTCGGCATCCTAAACTATTCCGATGCCATTGCCGCTCAGGCTGCAGCGGCCATTGCGGCACCGGATGTGACACCCAATGTAGCTGTAAACGCACAGCTGCTCAGCGAGGTTGCAAGCAATCTGCGCGAATGGGGCGAGCAGATCGTTCAGGCGGGCATCGAGGCACACCAGGCCACAGACGCTGCCACGCAGATTGCCAGAGCTGAAGAGATGGTATTGCTTTCCGAAAATCTGTTGAATGGCACGGACGCCAACGGGAACGGAACGATTGAACCAATCGCCGGTGAGGGTGGCGTATTCCAAGCCTATCAGCAAGCGCAATACATGGCTGCCATTGGAGCCGAAGTTACGACCGATACGGCTCCGGCAGCCGATGAGCCAGCAGAAGGAGAAGAAGCGGCACCCGAGCCGACGGCCACGCCCGAACCAACAGAAGAAGTGGCTGCGGAACCCCCGCCGCCTGTCTTCGTCACATTCCGGGACTTTGAAATCCTGCCAGCGGCTCTAACCGTGCAGGTGGGGCAACAGATGGTATTCCTAATCGAGAGTGCTGCGGGTCAGTTACACCAGCCGTACACGCCGGGTTTCCAGAATCCCGGCCCGAACGATTTTGAAGCGCCGGGTACCCTCGGCAACGGCACAACCTATGCGTTCACGTTCCAGGAGGCCGGCAGTGTGACGCTGCTGTGTGGCTTCCATGCGAACATGGTGGCGCAAGTGGAGGTGGTGCAGCCGTAGCGCAAATTGGGGCTGCGCCCAACATCCAGGCCGATAACGTGGGCGATAGTAGAGTCCGGCTGATCTATTTATGCGCCGAGGCGCGTTCGTTCTGGTCACTCGTGTTCGCATGCGCGGAGCGACGAACGACGACGAAGGATTCATCCTGAAACCACAGCCCGCCGTTGCGCTGCAATACGTCGCGCGTTGCCTCCAGATATTCTCCCGCGCGCAACGCGTCCGCCAACAAGTCCTCGTCAATTTGAGCGACGTACATCGCCGCGTTCCAGGCTGCCAACAAGGTGGACGTGCCAATGTTGCTGCCGATTTCATCTGGTAAAGCGTGCAGGTGATATGTAAAGAGTGAGCGGTCGTCACCGAAGCCGTCGAATGTGAAATCGTCGTCGTGCGAATTTAGGGCAGCCTGTAATGTTTTTATGAGCAAGTGGCGTGGAGTGGTGAAAGGCTGCTCTTCGGGCCATATCTTGCGAATAATTTCCATGCCGGGGTCGTGGCCGGTAGACTGAATAACGATCATGCGCCCGTCGATGTTGAGCGAACGCGCCAGCGGCGCCAGAATCTTGTCTACCTTGAAATCAGCTGGCATCCGGCTGCGATAGGGCTGCGCAGCAATCACGACATTATAATTGCCTTCGCTACGCTCTTGTTTGGGAATAATAGTGTCAAGGGCAAACGCTTGATCCTGCCTGTATAAAACCAGCACCGACGGCGTCACATAAAGCGGATTGCCGGTCTTCTTGCCGGAACGAGTTTGCCAACCCTGCTGCAAGATTTCGTCCAGCGACTCTATTTGGTTGTTAAACTCGTGCGCCGTTGTACCCTCGAGGGCAATGTGCCACCACTTGAGTGCCTCTCGGCTGGACGGGTTATTCGGCTCCAGCCACGGCGCTTCGGCGTAATACATATTGGTGAACACCATCACCATCTGCGGATGCTCGTAAAAACGATCGGCGACTTTTTCTAAACAAAGCCGAGTGTCTTCCAGGCTTATTTCCTTACCCACGACAAGGAACGGCACTGTCGGGAAGCGGGAGTGCAATTCTCGCAGAACATGCGCGAGGACTGTGCCATTGCCCATACCGGCATCGAACAGTTTGAATGCGGGCGGCTGCGGTGTAATCCTATCCAACTCTCGTCCGACGCGGTCAGCGATGACGGCCTTCTCGCTCGTTGTTGTTACAAAGAGCAGGTACTTTTCGCGATTATCAAAAAAGCGGAATGGCTGATCTGTATTCATCATTCAGTTATAGACCATAATAATAGAATTTGATACGTCCTGCACCATCGGTACGGGGAGCAGACTGCCAATAGACGAATAATTGCACAGCGCAATCTTGCCGAGGGACATATCTGTCACGAACGCCGTGAGCGCTTGCTTATTTGGTTGGCGTTATTTCAGATCAAAGTGTGCAAGTACTTCGTAAAGGACGAGCGATGGTTGCCAAGCCGTGGAATGTGAAGTCGTCGCTTGCTACTCTAGCAGCATCATTGCTCAGTAGGCTGCGAACGAAGTGCGCGGAAAATGAACCATCCCCCGACACCGAGTAATGCCAAAGGCCAGATGACTTCCAAATTCGGGCCGAGTACGACAGACAGAACCGCGAGTCCAGCCAACCCCAATGTTGGGAAGATCGCCCATCCGGTGGCGTTTTTTCCGCGAACGAGCCAGAGGATCCCGAATGTGAGTGCCATTCCGGTATAGAAAATACCAGCTCCCAATCGTTCCTGCCAGAATCCAGCGCCTCTCAAACTTGGTTCCACGGCAGCGACTGTCCCGGCCGTGAGCATGATGCCTGCGGGGATCATCGCCCACCACTGTTCTCGTCGCGTTAAGAATATTGCCAGAAAAACCCCACCAACCCCGAATAAGAAGACCAGCCCAATGACATTGTCCGGGGCAACCCCCGCGAGGAAGGTGATCAGAGAAAGCAGCGTAAGTACACCTGCCGGGATGAGCGGCCACCAATGCTCTCTCTTGCTGGCAAGATAAACAAGTAGGAACGTCAAACCCATGCCGAAGAGGAATGCTGATCCGGCAATTTCTCCATCGGCTATATTTGAGAGCACGGGCGCAAATCCGACAGAAGTGAGGATCCCGGCCGGCAAGATGGGCCACCAGGCTCGGCCGCGCTCGATCACATAGGCTCCCCAGAACGGCAAAGCCACCCCCCATAGGAAGATCGACCCGACCCATTCCCCTTCCACACCCATTTCGGAGAGAGTGATCACTGCTGCAAGTGCGCCAAGGATCGAGGTTGGGAACAGCCAACCCCAGTTTTGCAATCCCGATGAAAGATACACAACGAGAAAAAGTAAGCTTCCGGCGCCGAACACCATTGCCCACACATTCGCTCCAAAATCCGGGACCAGGCCCAAATTATTCAATAGCACAAAGGCGCCCACCAGAATGAGCATTAGTCCAGTTATGATTCCGCCTCGATCGATTCGCATAATTGTCTCCCAGATGTTCTTCTAGCAACCGGCGGGCGTCCCACCAAAGCACGCGCATTGCGGCTGTTGGTGAGGCGCCCTATGGGGATGTCCTGACACAGTGGCGAACCACCATGTCGTCATTGGGTATTACGCTTTTGATGCGAAGGGGTTGCAGCGCAGCCGGGTGAGAATTTTCGCCGTCAGGACAATAGCTCTTTGAGCATGTACGTGCCATCCTGCTTGTAGCCGCGCCCAGCATAATATTCGCGCGTGCCAATGGATGCGATGATTGCCATGCGAGTATATCCCCGGCGGATGGCAAGTTGTTCTGCCTCGGCGAGCAATTGCTTCCCCAGTCCCCGATGTTGAGCGTGCCCATTGGCTGCATCACCTATGGAGAGCGCCGGACCGTACACATGCACCTCGCGGACGAGCGCAGCGCCCACCAGCTCCGGCATGTCCAGTTCCGGCCCTCCCCTCGGCAACGATAGCCGCAGATAACCAACGAGCTTGTCCGCCGTTGTATTGTAGGAGAGGAAGTGTTCTTCGCTGGCTCGTGTTTTATAAACAAGGTCGTGCTGCTGGAGAGCGCCTTCCACTTTATGGCCGCGCACTTCTCGACAGCGAATACAAACACAGTGCTCGTCATGTTCTCGCAGGGTCTGTTGCACCACTTGGCGTAGATTCGAGACCTTGCAACCAGCCACAATATTTGGCGCCGGAATATCACGGTAGATCCGATTGATGCGACAATAGCGCGGAGTAAGCAGTTTGCTGGCCCGCACTAATTCGATGAGAGTATCATCGTCATAGGGATGGTACTCGCCGCGTTGCCAGTATTCGTACAACTCGGCATTCTCCAATAACGAACATGGATAGATCTTGATCTCGTCCGGGCGTAAACCTTCGTCCGACCAGAGCGCCTCAAAGTCAATCAGATCCGTCTCGGGTGTCGCGCCCAGCAAGTTTGGCATCCAGTGGAGCACAGTCTTGAAGCCCGCTGTGCGGAGCAGCGTCATTGCCTGGCGTGTTTCTTCCACTGTGTGGCCGCGATTGTTGAGTTCCAGCACGCGATCATCCAGCGACTGTGCCCCCATTTGCACCTTCGTCACGCCGAGCCCGCGCAACCAGCGTATCTCCTCCGGGGTTACGTAGTCCGGTCGCGTCTCGATCACCAGACCTACATTGCGATGCGCAGCCCTCTCATTCCAATCGTGCGCTTCGGCCAACGATGACGACTCGCGCTCGTTCATCGCATCAAGGCAACGTTGAATGAACCATTCCTGATAATCACGCCGATAGCTCGACCAGGTTCCACCCAGGATCAATAATTCAATTTTATCTGTGGCGTGACCGTTTGTATCGAATGTGTGAATGCGGGCCGCTGTTTGTTCAAACGGGTCGAAGGCATGTTGCTCAGCGCGCATCGCGCCCGGCTCATCCCGCAAATAACTCTTGGGCATGCGCACATCGGTCGGGCAGAATATACACTTTCCGGGACATGGGTATGGCTTTGTGAGCACTGTCACCGGTGCAACTCCCGAGATTGTGCGGGTGGGCTTCATGCGCAGACGTTGCAATGTCCGTTCGTCCAATGTCATGCGCCCGGTGTCACACAAGTGCTTGTAGGTGCGCACGAGCAAGTTCTTGCTGAACATGCCGCGCCCATCACGAGGGTAGCGCCTCAGGATCGAGCGTAATGCTTCGGCGCCGAATTGTTCGCGCGCGGCAACTTCGCCGATAATTTGCTCGACGGTATCGGCGTACTGGACGACGTCTACCTCTTGGTACGATTTCATTGCACTGCTGGGCACAAGGCGTTAGAGTCTGTGAAGAACTCTACGAGCGCCATACTAATACTCTAACACGACTCTTGGATACTTCCACTGCCCATATACTGATTGAACTCAATCGTAGATTCTACGACACTTTTGCTGCAGAATATGCGAATTCCCGCAGCGCCTTCCAGCGGGGGATTCCACGCGCGTTGGCTGTACTGGGGCACGTTGATTCTGTTTTAGACGTTGGCTGCGGGGATGGACGTGTGGCTCGCGCACTGGTTGCCGGAAACATTCCGAATGCCAGCGCCGCGCGTTATGTGGGTGTGGACTTCAGCCTGGAACTACTCGGGCAATCTCCGCTGCCAGACAGCCAGCTTTTGCAAGCCGACATTTCGCAGGCCGGCTGGCCGGATGTTCTGGCACCCACTATAAAGACACTTCCCCACACTACGTTTGTCGCAATCGTGTGTTTCTCGGTATTACACCATCTTCCCGGAGCGGACAGACAACTGCGGTTATTGCGTGAGATGCACAGCCTGGTGAAACCTGCTGGTCGACTCGCTCTCTCCGTCTGGCAATTCCTGCATGTGCCGCGCTTACGACGTAAAATTGCGCGCTGGGAAGAAGTCGGTCTGACTTCTGCCGATGTCGATTCCGGAGACTATCTCCTCGACTGGCAGCGCGGCGGACGTGGTTTGCGTTATGTGCATCAATTTGACGAAGCAGAACTTGTCGACCTTTGCGCGCGCGCGGGTTTTGAAATTCTCGAAACATTCCGCAGCGATGGTGCCACCGGCGATATGGGATTTTTCATTATTGCCGAGGCAAACTGAACGGCCCTTAAACACCAAACGCAAGCTCGAGGAGGATGCTCGCGTTCGATGTTTTTCGGAGGAGAAGAAACGAAGAGGAGGGCTTCGTCTCAGTCGCTTATAAAGATTACCTCAGCCCCTCGCGCGGCGCTCTACGCCTCATTGGCGGGCATCTCACGCCAACCTGACGCCTGCCATTCCTTCACTCTAGAGTATCGATCTTATGTAAACTGGATGATCTCAGGCGATCAAGCCCATCGCGCACCCATCTGCCCGGGGATCGCTACCGCCCCACAACACGCCGTCCGGCATGCGCCGAATGATCTGACCGCGCCCAAAGAGCGCCCTATCAATACCTTGCACAAAGAACACCGGATGACCCAGTCCCTCAAGTGTTGCCTGCGTTTCCGCTGGCAGACCATCTTCCAGGCCGACCTTCCCACCGGCTGTTCCGTCCTGAATACGAAAGCGTGGGAAATTGAGCGCGGCCTGTGGGTCGAGGCCATCAATGATCATATCTACCACCACTTGCATATGCCCCTGCGGCTGCATGTAGCCGCCCATTACACCATAGGGAGCATATAAGCTGCCGTCCTGCTTGTGTGTGATCATCCCTGGAATAATTGTGTGATAAGGGCGCTTACCGGGTGCAAGTGCGTTCGGATGTTGCGGGTCGAGGCTGAAGCCATGTCCGCGATTCTGCAATGTGAAGCCCCAACCCTCCGGGACGATCCCGGTGCCAAAGCCCATGTAGTTGCTGTTGATAAACGAGCAAGCGTTACCCTGCCCGTCCACCGTGCAGAGATACACTGTGTCCGATCCCGCCACCGGCGTTCCGTACAGATGATCGAGCGTTGCGCGCCCAGGGTCAATTAACTTTCGACGATCGGCAGCATAGGCTTTGGAAAGCAATTCTGAGATTGGCAGATGTGGATTAGCATCCGGATCAGCCACGTACCAATTCGCATCCGCAAACGCGAGCCGCATGGCTTCGATCTGTAAATGCCAGCGCTCGGCGCCGAGCGGGTTCTGCCCGGCGAGATCAAAGCCCTCCAGAATATTGAGCGCGATCAGGGCAGCCAGCCCCTGCCCATTGGGCGGGCATTCCCACACGCGCACATCGCGGAAAGTCGTGCTGATCGGCTCCACCCACGAGGACGTGTGCTCGGCCATGTCTGCAGTGGTCATCACACCTCCGCTGGCCTGTATAACTACTGCAATTGCTGCGGCGATTTCCCCCTCGTAGAAGCCACGCTTGCCTTGCTCCGCCACCACCTGCAATGTGCGCGCCAGACCCGTATTGCGAAAGATTTCCCCGGCCCGCGGAGCGCGTCCATCCACTGTGAGTTCGCGTCCATTTGCGGCCTGCGCTAATTGGGCTGCTGCTCTGCGCTCCCAGAAATATGCAGTCAATGGCGCCACAGGAAATCCTTCCGTCGCAAGATCAATGGCGGGCGCGAGAATTGTGCTCAAAGGCAGCGAGCCATGTGCCTCGATAAAATCGCACCAGCCTGCACAGGCTCCCGGCACGGTCACGGTATGGGCGTGTAATGGCGGCAATTCTGCCGCAAGACCTTGCTCCGCGAGCAGTTCCAGTGTGAGACCCGCAGGTGCTCGCCCGCTCCCATTAAGCGCAGTGACCTGCCCGTTGGTCGCGTCAAAATAGAGGGCAAAGCAATCTCCTCCAATTCCTGTGGAAGATGGTTCGGTCACGTTTAAAGCAGCAGCCGTAGCGATGGCAGCATCTGCAGCGTTACCGCCCTGCGCGAGAATCTTCAAACCCGCAGCGACGGCCAGGGGTTGGCTCGCGGCGACCATGCCGCCACGCGCAAGCACGGGAGATCGATACGAGTCAAATGGGGGCTCTGTATTCATATGGTACTCACCTCTGGGGATGAATAGACGTTCTCATCAACTGTAGGTTATACTCCACGGGTCCCTGAATATCCAGGAGGATATGATGAAGTACATGCGCTTGGCTCTGGCTACAATACTCCTGACTTTGGTGGCATGCAGCCAGGCGTTCGGTCCTGCGCCAACTGTTGCTGATCAGGAAGGCACTATCGCTGTTGCACAGGGTGGTGCTCCAATGATCGGAACACTCAGTACACGCGGCAGCGTTCCAAATAACCCTCAACCGGGCGAGACCTACACACTCGTTGTGCCCATGCGTTCTGGTCAGGACGTGCTCTGGGGGTTTGGTTGGTGCACGCAGACACAGTTCCAACTGCGTGACAATTGGGATAACATGGATCTGGTATTTAAGCTCAATGGTCGCAGCGTCTCGCTTGACAACTTTCTTGTTACGGAACAGATTGATGTCGGTCTTAGCTGTCGCAACTATATTGTCGCGCTCACCGATTGGCCGGGCGGGGAGCACGAACTTACCACAGAAGTGACTTACAAGAAGCCGCTCGACGATGGCTTCTTCGAATATCCGCGTGGGAAATTCATAGTCGAACACCAGGTCTCAGTGCGAGAATAATCGCGCTGCTTTTTGTGCGCACGGTTATAATTGGCGCAGCTATAGGGGGAACTGGCAACATGCTTAAAGAAGCCCGATTCACGCGCATCGTATTCTTCACCACTCTCGCAGGCATTGCCGCCTATGCTGGATCGCTCATCGTCTTTCTCGCTAATAATGTCCGGCTAGATACAACTGTAAATGATGCCCTGATTGTTTCCGGGGCGCGCCCAGGCGTGTTCGGCAGCGCATATCTTTTACAAGGGCTGGCATTCCTGCTCTGGGCACTTGTCCCGGTAAGCGTAAGCCAGCGATTCCGGGAAGATGCGCCGGGGATCAGTCAACTGACTGCTATTGTCGGTGGCTTCGGCTTTGTTTGGCGGGCACTGGCTGATCTCGCCAAAGCCGGCAGCATGGAATTTTTAGGACAAGTCTACCGCACTGGCGACGCCAGCTTGCAACTCTTTGCCGAACAACTTGCCACCTGGGCACAGCTCTGGACGTTCGGCGCAGTGTGGGAATTGCTCGGTAATGGTATCGCATTCGGTATCTTTACTCTCCTCACCGGACTGTTGCTTCTCGCAACCGACCGCCGTATTTTAGGGTGGACGGTTTTTTCATTTGGAGTCCTCATTGCGAGCAGCTGGATCGGAACAGCAACGTTCTATGTGCTCGGTCTACGCGCCGGATTGCAATGGATCGGCGCACCCGGCTATGTCACCCTGGTCATCGCGCCGCTCTGGCTCGGCTGGCTGGCTTGGCATGTCCAGCAACAACCGAATACAGAGATAGAGATCACCACTCAACCCAGCGAGGCCGTCCCCGAACCGGCAACCTGACCAACGCGTACGCAGTCCAGGGCTTTCGCGCTCAAAATCTACCATAAGAAATCAATTGCGGCGGCAGAATAGTGTGGCGTTAGATTTCTTGCGTTCTCTCTAAACTGTCGGGCTGCAAAGAGGATATTGCGTTGGTATATAAGCTTGTATGAGAGTCCGCTACCGCATTGGCTGGCCTGCTGCCCTTGCACTCCTGCATTTGTTATTGGCTACGCTGTATTCAGATTCATTACCAATCCTTGAGGGGCCGGACGAAGACGATCACATTGGCGTCATTGAATACATCGTTACGAATGATCATTTGCCTGTTCTCTGACCCGACACACCGCTCGAATCGCACCAACCTCCACTCTACTATTTACTCGGCGCGCTGATCTCCGAACCAAACCCAAGAATAGAAGACCTCCCTCACAACCCACACTGGGGCTATTCGATCAATCGTTACAGCGGGGACAACAACAATCTATTTCTGCACACTCGCGCCGAGGAGCGTCCATATCAGGGACAGTCTCTGACGGTACACCTTTTGCGATCCATGTCAGGTTTACTGGGCGTGCTGCGCATTTTTATTACCTTTGCCATTGCACGCGCCGCCTTACCCTCGTTCCCACGAGTGGGCATTGCAGCAACGGCATTTGTGGCGCTCCTTCCCTTTCAAATAGCGGCCTCGGCAACGGTTAACAATGACGCACTGGCTACACTGGTTGGCTCCGTAGTGATATATCTCACGCTCCGTGCAGCCAAACGATCTCCAAACTGGCGCGATTCCATCCTCGTTGGCGCAGTGACTGGAATACTCTGGCTGAGCAAATTGACACTCTCAATCCTGCTGCCTTTCCTCTGGTTGGCTGCGCTAGGGAACGGGCGGCTTTTCCGGCGTCCTTACGGGCCAAACCTGCGTCGACTATTGATAATGACGTTTGTTTCTATTGCGATCGCGGGCGGATGGTTCTATCGAAATTATCAAATCTATGGCGATTGGACTGGCGCAACTGCTTTCGACCAGCAGTATGGAAACCTAGGATTCTTTTGGCACGGTTGGGATTGGTATCTGGCACAACTCTGGCATTTGCATCAATCATTCTGGGTAGTTTTCAGCCGTGAGACCATCGTGGCCCCGCCAGTGATTTATTGGCTATGCGGGGTTGTAACAGCCGCTTCTATTTTTGGATTGATCAAATGGGCTGCAGGTCGCAGCTGGAATGAAAACAAGCTTGATTCAAAGACTCTGCTGCTGCTCATATCCATAACAGGGTTGGCAATTGTGGCAAGCATTGCCTATCCACTTGTGAACATACATGGCAGCAATCCTCGTCTTTTTCTTTCCCCTTCACTACCTGCAATCGCACTTCTGTTGTGTCTCGGTTGGCGGAAATTATTACCGCAAAATTGGCGGGGTTCGGTCGCGTTGGGGGTATTTCTCGCCGGCCTCGTAGCACTGGCACTCTATTCGTTTTTATTTGTCCTGCGGCCAGCATTCGCCCGACCAACTTTTTTAGAAGACGATGAATTGCCCATCCAGTTGATCCCCGTCGGAGAACAATTCGTTGATCTTGCCGAACTTGTGGGCGTCGTTGTCCCCGGCGAGCGAGCCTCCCCCGGAGATCAAATTGCCATTTCAGCCTGCTGGCACGTAACCGGGCAGACAACAAAGAACTTAATTGAATTTGTTCATCTCGTGCGCTTGAGCGACGCTCACAAAATCGGCGCCCGCGACACACATCCGGGTCTTGGAAACTTTCCAACCAGCGACTGGCAGCCCGGCGAACTTTTCTGTGATGCGATCCCGATCCAGATAAACGAGAATGCACCAACACCGGGAATCTATGCAGTACTTGTTGGCCTATACAGCACCGATCCTGATCAGCCTTATAACCAGAGTGTCATCGCCGAGAACGTGACACTGGCTCCTCCCGCTCAAGCTATGCCGCCGAGCGCCACTATGCTACAAGCCCAATTTGATGCGGCCATTGAACTGCGCGGATACGAAGTAACTGACACGGATCTCAGCCTCTATTGGCACACAATCCGTTCCCCCGGCGAGGACTGGGTCTTGTTCACACATCTATTTGACTCTGCCGGTGTGCCGGTGCTGCTTCTGGACGCTCCGGCACTTGCGGGTGAGTTTCCCACCTTTGCATGGCGAGCCGAAGACTGGATCACCGAAACGCGGAATTTCAAGCTACCGGTCGAATATACAGCGGGGCCTTCTCAATGGTCAGTTGGCTGGTACCGTCCTGATTCTCTTGAGCGACTGCCAGCCATCCAGTCCGGTGAACGCGTCTTGAATGATGCCGTAATAATTCCGGGGCCTACGCTTCATTAAATTATCAGGCGCGGCTTTTGTGACCGCGCCTGGAGCAAAGGGGAAGGAGGAGAAACTACACTGAATAGAGCATAGCAGTGTACTGTTTAGAAATTGTGAAGAACTGGTGGAGAGATCGTTGACTGACAGAATGGAGCAGTGCTAGACCAGGGCATCTATCTCCATACCATATAGTAAAGAAGAGTCAACTTCTCAATCAGAGAGATAAAATACCCTTTATCTGATCTGCTTATCCATGAGACGAATGAAACCCATTGAGCTGTTGATGAAGAAAAGATATTATTCCCCTACGTTCTGCTGTGGAGTCATTGCAATCGCGCTGAGTGCTGTCGCCTGCCAATTTGCTCCGCAGGCAGCAGCGACCGATACGACTGCAGATGATGCGAGTGCCTCACAACCCAGTTTGCCTGCGCCGACGCCAACGATTCTTGGTGCACTCAGCGAGTCGACAGATCAGACTCCCGACTCGCCATCAACCCCGAGCAGCAATTTGTATATCGGCGAACTTAGCCTGAGTCCGGCTGAGTTGCCTGCGGGTGATTGTGAACAATTCTCGCCATTTGGTTTGCCTTCATCCGGCCTAACAGGAATTGCTTTCGTAGCGACAGAAGTTTGCTTCAATGGCGAAATAACGCTATTGAATGTTGGTGAGCGTCTCCTTGCTGCTCAGTCTGGCGGGCCGCACACAGCCTATCAATTAACCGATGTGACAGACGCGACTGCTCCTGAATATCTGGGAGCGTGGCGATGGAATGTCCGCACGTTCACGACAGATGTCAAATCCTTTGTCCAGGATGAGCGAACATTTTTGGTGTTGGCAATGTCGTCCGATCCCACTCGGATCCCTCGTCAACCCTGCGGAGTCGCCATTGTGGAAATAACTGAACCGCG
Organism: Anaerolineales bacterium; assembly: GCA_965248775.1. Lineage (GTDB taxonomy): Bacteria > Chloroflexota > Anaerolineae > Anaerolineales > JBHHUI01 > JBHHUI01. The sequence goes on along the minus strand of OZ252150.1, from coordinate 3,713,761 downwards.
CGCCCCGAAGATGCTCGGCCAATTCGATGGAGTCGAAGTCGGGTCGGAAGAAGCATGGTGTAGCGTCCATACAACCCAGGTGGACTCAGATGCAAACGGCGATGGCGCATCCATTCTCGCGTCATCGGACGAGACTCAGGATCTGCGCGTGTTAGATATTCGTAATCTTCCCGAGGTACGGGAAGTCAATATCTACGCACACCCAAGTCCAATCGCAAATTCAAATTTGCGCGAATCATCATTTGTCCACGATACGACGCTTGTCGATGAGCGACTCTACATCTCCTATTGGGCGGGTGGCGTAATGATCGTAGATTTGGAAAAGCTGAAATCAGGCGCAGACGAAGACCTGTCCCTCAACCCCCCAAACAGTATTTTGCCGAGCAATTTCAAAGTGCACCACAGCCATCCAACTACGGATGGGAACTTCCTCTTCATTGAGGATGAGATAACATACGATCCGCCTTTCAGTCAATTGCGTCTTTTCGATATTCGTGACTTGGCTGCGCCTAAAGAGGTTCTGGCAGTCACACTGGACGAACCGAAATCAGCACCACACAATCTGCTCGTGCGCGATGATTTGCTTTTCGTAGGTTGGTATCTCGACGGTATACGGGTGTTTCGCTATGATGTAGGCAACCCAGAAAGCCCGCGAGTAGACCATGTGGCCTTCCACGAAGTGCGGGCGGATGGCAGTCTGAGCGGCTTTAGTGACATCTTCGATGGCATCTATGGCGTACGCGTGCAAACATGCGAGATTGAAGGCGCCCAACGGACTTGCATCTACGCGTCCGACCTTACGCTCGGTTTGCTAATTCTTGCCCTCGATGAAGAGCTTGCATCAAACTGAGCGTTTCAACATTATTTAGAGGAGTCAACAATTGACAGAGACCGATGTCGGTAGCAACCGCGTAGTCGCGGCAAGCGAGGTCGGAGAGAAGCCTGTGCGTCTTTTCGCCATCGACGCCGTGCGTGGTGTGATCATGATCACTATGGCTTTAGATCACTCGAATACATTCATATCTCACGGCAAACTCGGGCTCGAATTCCGGGGCGGCGGCTTCCCGCAATACAGTGACACGTTGCAATTCCTGACTCGTTTCGTCACGCACCTGTCGGCCCCGGGTTTCTTCTTTTTGATGGGCGTGAGCATGACATTGTTCTCTGCCTCTCGGCGCAAGCGCGAGTGGACTCAGTTCGAGATCATCCGCCACTATTTCATTCGTGGGCTGCTCCTGATCGCCCTGCAAGTCTTTATCGAAAATCCAGCCTGGAACCTGGGAGCGAGCGGAACCGGCCCGGTATTTTTTGGCGTGCTTTACGGATTGGGAGGAGCAATGATAGTGGGCGCCTTCCTACTCAGCATCCCATCGAAATGGCTTCTGGGCATGAGCGTCGTGCTAACCCTTGGCGCACATCTTCTCGTTCGGGATCCAGCGGGGGTCACGACGGAAGCACCTTTACTTCTGGGAATGGCACTCGTGCCCGGCTTCACTGCGGGTATTTTCGTGCTCTATCCAGTCCTACCTTGGCTGGCGCTGTCAATGTTTGGCATGGTGTTCGGCCGCTGGCTACTGACCGAAAAAGAGCAAACCTATCGCCGCGCTGCACTTATTGGCGCGACATTTCTAATTTCATTTTTCATTGTTCGAGCTTCCGGAACTTTCGGAAATATCAGGGCAGCGTCCGGTCCGGGATGGATCAACTTCCTGAATGTTGTCAAATATCCACCCAGCATAGTGTTCATCCTGCTCACATTGGGCGTTGACCTTCTCCTTTTGGCGGGATTTGCTCGCATGGGGAGCGGCCTGCGCACGATCTTCAGACCAGTCGTCATTCTCGGGCAGAATGCACTTTTCTTCTATCTTTTGCACCTATACCTATATGGCCTTATCGGGCTTACGTTTGGCCGTCAGGGGACGACAATCCCTGGAATGTATCCCTACTGGCTCCTGGGGTTATTATTGCTTGTGCCGCTCTGTTGGTTTTATGGCGATTTCAAGCGCCGCCAGGCACCGGAATCACTCTGGCGCCTTTTATAAACCGATGCCAAACACAAGAACCATTGCCAGGGCGCTATTCAGGGTATAGACTGATCTACCAGTTGGTGGAGACAGCACATGGAAAAATCCGACAATATCAGCGCCACGGCGGCCGATACAACGAGCACATCCAGCCCCCTTCGCGTGCTCATCGCGGACGATCATAAAGATGCACGCCGCAACACGCGCTTGATGCTAGCACTGGTCCCCGGTGTAAAGGTTGTGGCTATGGCTCGCAATGGGAGGGAAGCGATTGAGCTTGCCGAAGAGCACAAGCCCCATCTTGCCATTATGGACATCAATATGCCGGAAGTGGACGGCATCACCGCCATCAAGTCAATGCGCAAGGAGCATCCAGATCTGATGGTCATCGTAATATCCGCCGAACGCGATAGCAAGACACTGCAGGAGGCTATGTCGGTGGGCGCACGCGAATATCTCATCAAGCCTTAAACATCCCAGGAAATAATCGGCGCCCTGCGTCGCATCGGCCGGGATGTTTGGGCGGCGCGACAGCGTGCTGCAGAAGCCAGCAAGCTGCGCATCGAGCGCAATCAATATCTAGAGCAACTAGCACGCGAATACATCAAAGACCGTCGCACAGACGACGATTCCCTGGCAGTTTTCGAAGAAATGGCAAGCGACCCGAAGTGTCATCAACGCTGGCTCACACACCTTGCGATGATCTACGCGATCAGAAATGATTGGGGCAAGCTCAAATTCCTCGCGGCGCGCCTCGAAAACGCTGCGGTTCGATCTTCCTGAAGTTCGCCCTTAAAAATTAAGCGCATCTGACTTAAAGCGCCCATTATCCCAGGCGTTGCTTTCAGATAGATTCCACGTATGCGACCATTAGAAATTGCTCTCCTCATTACACTCGGCGGCGACATTCTGATCCGCATGACCGGGCTCCGCACCCTCTGGCGTTGGTCATTCCTGCTCCCCATTCTCGGACTGTTTCTAGTCGGTTTACAGCTCTTGGTGGAAGGCTATCGCTGGCAAATGATTCCCGCTTATACGCTTGCTGTTTTCCTTGCAGGGGCAACGTTGCTGCTACTGCGCGATTATGATGCGTTACCACTGCTTTCGTATCAACGTGGCTGGGCTCTTGTAAGTGCTGTGCTTGCGTTGCTCGTACTCGTAGTGGGGACGTTTCTACCTTTGGTTCTGCCTGTACCCCAACCGCCAACTCCCACTGGCATCTTTGCCGTTGGAACAACAACCCGGCATCTGATAGATACTTCGCGAAATGAAACGTACTCGGATAATCCAGATGATCCGCGTGAATTTATTGTTCAGTTTTGGTATCCCGCTGAACCAGAGTCCGGCACGGGACCGGCCCCTTACCTGAACCGAGTTGGTGTCATCGGCCCTGCCCTTGCAGAGGGTGTTGGTTTACCCAGCTTCCCTCTGGATCATCTTCGGCTAGCGCAGACGCAGTCCATCTCCGAGGCAGCTGTGGTGCGTGGCTCGGTATCGTTTCCAGTTATCATCATCTCGCATGGCTGGACCAGCATTCGGTCGATGCACACTTCACTGGCTCAGGAATTGGCAAGTCAAGGGTATATTGTCGCTGCCATCGACCACACCTACGGCGCTGGCGTAATGGTATTTCCAGACGACCGCGTTATCTATGCAAATGAAGAAGCCTTGCCATCCGACGTTCCTGACGATGAGTTTCAACGCGCAGCCAATGCCCTTGTAACCGTGTGGGCAGCCGATATTCGTTTCGTCTTTGATCAATTGCAAACCCTTCGAGATGGAGATGCCCTTTTTCGCGAGCGGATCGACCTAGAGCAGATCGGAGTCTTCGGACATTCGACGGGCGGAGCGGCGACTTTGGAGGCGTGCGCTGTGGACGAGAGATGCCGGGTAGCGCTGCTCGCAGATGGCTGGTTCGTGCCGGTCTCTGAAGCAGTTCTCGATAATGGGATTGAGCAAGCGCTGATATTCATGCGCAGCGAAGTATGGTCCAAAGAAGCCAACGACGAACTTTACAAACGCCTCCGGGCTGGCCACGGCGCAGCTGTAACTGAAATCACTATCCTTGGCACGGAGCATTACGACTTCACGGACACAGGTTTGCTTTCGCCATTGGCTCCCACTCTCGGCTTGCGGAAAGGCCCCATCGATGCGAGTCGCGGTATTGAGATTATCAACACCTATGCAACGGCATTCTTCGACAGCTATCTTAAAAACATCCCCTCCCCATTGCTTGTTGGAGCAACCGAACGCTTCCCAGAGGTCGTTTTTGGGACTAGCGACTGAGTCGAAAATACACGCAGCGCCGGATGCCACAAAAAGAGCAATGAGTTAAGCTCTCACACAGTAACAATGCAATGATGGAAATACTGTCTTAATGCGTCGAGCTGCGGGAGCCATCCTGTTTTTTCTTGTCCTGGTGGGATTAGCATGCAGTCTGCCAACTGTGATTGAAAGTCCAGCCACACAGCAACCAATGCCTGTTGGCGTGACTTCGCCGTCGTCTGGGGCCGAGACTTCGCCAACGCGCGATCCGGCCTCCGGCTTGAAGCCTGTGGGCGTGTCTACGCTATCGTCTGATGACGAGACTTTGGCGACGCCAACAGTCACTCAGACACCGTTGCCCACAGTGGAACCAACCCTGGAAGTACAGTCCTCGCCCTCGCCGACTGCACTCCCTGAAATCAATCTTGACCCAGTTACGACTCAAACCGATCCAGAACTTGGGCGGCCGCGCCTCTCAGGCCAAATGCAAGCCCTCGACACCCGACATTTTCGAATCCATTACACGCTGAAAAGCTAAGGATGAGGTCGCATCCACAGACGCAGACGCGAACGGCCAGCCGGACTATGTGGAGGCTGTGGTGCGAGCGCTCGAGTATTCCCGGCAGGTACAAATTGATCAATTCGGCTGGGCGCCACCCCCGCCAGACGGAGGGATTGGCGGGGACGACCTCTACGATGTGTATTTGCAGAATATTCTTTTCGATGGCACAGCCGGGCTGGCCGATGGCGGTTACGCGCAAACACTCGTCGGAGACAACCCTCTCACAGCAGAAGTCGAGACGCGCAGTTCATCATCGTATGTAACGCTTGATAACGATTATGCTGAACTCGATAGATGGGGTGACGAAGACATCACCTCAACTGCTTTAATGCAATCGACAGTCACCCACGAATTCCATCATGCCATCCAATATGGCTACGATGGAGATGAACCGGCCAGTTGGCTCTGGGAAGCCAGTGCAACCTGGATTCAGGATGAAGTATTTGATGATATCAACGATGCCAAAACAGAACTCGAGTCCGTGTTCAAATCTCCTGACACTTGTCAAACCTCGGAAGGCCTTGAGCGGGTTGAGTCGGACGGACGTTGGTACGGGATGTGGGTCTATCTCCGCTACATTTCAGAGCATTATGGACACAGTGCAGTGCGCGCAATTTGGGAGCATAGTCGGTATGCCGATAGTTATGCAGCCATTACAAGTGCTTTGGCCGAGCATGGTGCAGTCCTAAACGAGATCCAACAAGGGTTTCAGATCGCACTGCTCTTGCGTGATTTTGAAGAGGGCGCAAGCTTTCCGGTTCTCCGGCTGGAAGGGGTTGCCCGCGTAGGTGAGCAGTTTGTCCCCACAGATGGGGTTGGCAATATGGCGGCAGATTACATTGAAATCCATGCCAGCGAAACCATTAATGTACAGTTGCAGGAGAATAGCTTGCATGGCACGCTAGTGGGATTGCGCGCTGGCGAAGCATACATCTATCCCCTCGCAGATAATATCGTTACAGTGGACGCTGCTCAATACGAGCGCACCTATTTAATTGTGACAAATTTAGACCGTACCGATAGCGAGCTGAACTGTGCCTTCAGGCCGTATACCATATCTGTACATCCTGCCGGACAGCCTTCCAACCCGGAAACAATCATCCTTGCGCCCAACTTCATTGCACCTGAATTTGAAGCCTTACAAGACGTGGAAGACTACTATCACTCTGGCGAAACTGTCGAGGCACCCCCGGAGTTGGTTCCGGACTTTCTCCCACCGGAATATTTTTTCTCGGAAAGCTATCTGCTCCCCAAATCTGATTTTGGAGTGGAGGAAGATGCTAACTGGTATGTTCCGGGCGCGGGCCCCGCGACCGCACTAGATTTTTACGGCCCCGGCGATTCGTTTATCAGCATCGTTGCCAGCGACAATCCTTTCGCTGCATTGGCAGATTGGCTTTTGGTAATAGACTACGTTCCCTTGGAACGGGAGGAACGCACGGTAAACGACATCCCAGTTCTCATGATTGATTTTTCGGAACCGGACGATCCTTATACAAGCGCGACCTTTCTTTACCAATCGCAGTTCATTGTCGTAGATGGAACGATTGACGACGAGACGATGGTTCAAGTATTAACAAGCTTGATGGCAGAACTCGAGTAATCCGAAATGCGTGCGCGTCTCTTCAGCCTGCAATCCAAATTGACCGTCTCGCATCTCATCGTGACCATCGTCACAGTGTTGGTGCTAGACACCGTCATTCTGCTTGGCTATTTCGTTTATCTGCGCACGGACTTCGCCGCTCGTTGGGCCGGTGACTGGGCTGCTTTAATAGCAGAAGATATCGCATTCATACTGGAAGAGGATCCGCTGACTCAAGAATTCGCGGAGCAGATTGTCTTTGACTATGGATTTGATCCGCTGTTCGATGAGCCGGTGAATTTTCTCTATGATGCGAATTATGACGACGGGCTGGTGATATTCGATCCGTCCGGTAATGTGCTGGCAAGTAGCGATCTGATCGCATTTCCGGTCGGCAGCTGTCCCTCAGGTGACAATCTGCCGGGCTTCAATCGGGACATGTTCAATCCGGACCAGCGTACCCAGCAACTGGATTTCTCTATCGAAGGGCCCGACCACATTGGGCAAGCCGCCGTTCGGTCGGACAAAGGCCGGCTTCTGGGTGTTGTCTACTACCGGGCAGCTTTTGCGGCAGAGATCGGCCCTTTCTCTTCCGGGCAGGCGCTGCTCGCATTCGGCCTGGTTTTAGGCGGGGCGCATTGATTGCCATTGTGGTTTCCGGTCTGGTTGGCGGATTGCTCGCCTTCTCGTTCAGCCGACGCCTGCGGCGACTGCGGCAGGCGAGCGCAGCCGTAGCCGCCGGCGACTTATCGCAACGGGTGCCTTCTCGCGGGGGTGATGAGATCGAAGCATTGGGCGCACAGTTCAACACCATGGCAGCGCAGTTGGCCGAACAGATGGCTCAACTCCGCGACCTGGCAACGTTGGAGGAACGTAACCGCCTGGCACGTGAATTACATGATGCCGTCAAGCAGGAAATCTTTGCTTTGAGTCTGAGCGCAGCCACATTCGACAATTGCAAACCCGCGACCCAGCCCAAGCCAGTGCACGATTGGCTGAACTCGAAGAGCAGGCCCGTACCGTCCACCAGGAAATGGATGACCTGATCCATCAATTGCGTCCGGCCACCCTGGATGACCGTGGTTTAGCCACAGCCATGCGGGAATTAACCGGAGTTTGGGAGCGACAATATGGCTTGGCGGTGCACTATTCCGTTCACGGCGAGCGTGAGTTGCCTCTACGGGTGGAGCACACACTCTACCGCATTGCACAGGAGGCACTCAACAACATCGCGCGCCATGCCGAGGCAGATCAGGCCGAAGTCGTGCTAGACTATCGATTGGAACAAGTCGAACTCCAGATCACGGACGACGGCCTCGGTTTCGAACCGGCCACATCGGGTTCGCCCCGTTCGCATGGCTTGCAGAGTATGCTGGAACGCATGCAGGAGATTGGCGGACGACTGACAATCGACAGCAGAAAAGGACGGGGAACCACCGTCACAGCTGCGGTCCCAGCGAGCACTTTAGATATGAATCATGCCTGAAAATATCACTGTTCTGATTACAGACGACCATCCCATCGTACGGCAAGGATTGCGCCAACTCTTGGAAGTACAGGCGGATATCGAGGTCGTCGGAGAGGCCGAGACCGGCGCAGCTGCAGTGGAATCTGTGGCTGAACTTCTCCCGGATGTCGTGCTCATGGATCTGGTCATGCCGGACATGGACGGGATCGAGGCCACCCGCCAGCTGCGGGCCGCCAGCCCCCATACCCAGGTCGTCGTACTCACTAGTCATCATGAAGACGCGATGGTGTTTCCCGCTATCAAAGCCGGTGCGCTCAGCTATCTCCTGAAGAGTACACCGCCAGATGAAGTGATCGAGGCAGTTCGAGCTGCAGCCCGCCGCGAGGCCCGGCTACATCCACGGGTGGCAAAACGGCTTATGCAGGAAGTGAGCGGTGACAAACCCTCTCTGGATGCGCTCACGCCACGCGAACTGGAAGTACTCAAGCTCATTGCGCAAGGTTTGGCCAACCGGGAGATCGCTGCGCACTTTGTGTTGAGCGAAAAAACGATCAAAACGCATGTGAGCAATATCCTCAGCAAGCTCCAACTGACTGATCGCACGCAGGCTGCCATCTATGCGCTGCGACAGCGCGTTGTCCCGCTTGAAGCAGAAGAGTAAACCCTCATTATTTGACATAAAACCAATTTGGTATCTACCATTGTTATTTCACGAATCCGGTACTAAACTTGTGTTTCTCAGCACTGAGATTACCCAGAAAGGAGAAAGCAATGGCTTTTAGTTTCACGAATACCAAAGGAAAGACCTACATCCTGCACGGCCGTTCGACTGAGCTCAAGAGTGGTGCGACCCGCACGCTGTACTTTTTTGCAAAGGAAGAGAAAGAAGGCTCCCTGGACGCAGTGCCGGAAGGCTATGTTGTTTCCGAGACAAAGAATGGCTTGCCGGTCTTAAAGAAGGCTTAATACCCTCTGCGACTACACAGGCTTTATTCATTCTGCAACGCCCGGCTCACCCCGGGCGTTATCCTTTAACCACTCTGGATATCTGCCTCTGTCACTGTCGAATTCTATGCACCTTGAATAAACGCTGATGGTAGAATAGCGTCCAGATACAGATTGAAGTTTTGTCTGTTGCATCGCCCTCATGTCGCTCACACTCGAACAAGTCGAACACATTGCTGCCCTTGCGCGGTTAGAACTGACCGCAGAAGAAAAAGCAATGTTTCAGGAGCAACTTTCATCCATCCTGGAATTTGCCGACCAACTGCAGGAGTTGGATACTGAGTCCATTCCTCCGACGGCCTCTGTATTGCCGCTCCACAGTGTGATGAGACCTGACGAGGTTACGCCGTCCCTCCCCAAAGACGAACTGTTCCGCAATGCACCAGACATCGAGGCAGGTAGTTTCCGCGTGCCGCCTGTGCTCGACAACACATAACTGTTTAGTGGTGGTTCCGCATTGCCCCCTTTGCACGAACTGAGCTTGCAAGAGGCCGCTACCCGGTTGTCCAGTGGTGAGATCAGCAGCGTCGAACTAACGACAGCAATGCTCGCGCGCATTGATACAGTCGATGGCGATGTCCACGCTTTCCTCGCCATTACACCAGAGGCGGCCCTCGAACAGGCCCAGGCTGCCGACGTCCAGCTCGGAGCCGAGCGCGCCGACCCGGGTTCAACTCCTTCAACGCCACTTACCGGAATTCCGCTCGCAATCAAGGATGTACTCTGTGTCGCGGATATTCCCGCAACTGCCGGCTCGCGCATTCTGGAGGAATTTACCCCGCCTTATGATGCGACCGTAACAGCGCACTTACGCGCTGCCGGCGCTGTAATCCTTGGCAAAACAAACACTGACGAGTTTGCCATGGGATCCTCCACCGAGAATTCTGGTTTCGGCCCGACATACAATCCGTGGGACCTTGAACGCGTGCCCGGTGGCTCTTCGGGCGGGAGCGCCGCGGCGGTCGCAGCCCTAATGGCTTGCGCCGCGCTGGGCACCGACACCGGCGGCAGTGTGCGTCAGCCGGGAGCCTTTTGTGGTGTTGTCGGTCTGAAACCAACTTATGGTCGTGTTTCCCGTTATGGCCTGATCGCCTTTGCCTCCTCGCTCGACCAGATTGGACCACTCACAAATACAGTCACCGATGCAGCGCTCCTACTCAAAGCTATTGCTGGACATGATCTAAAAGATTCAACCTCCGTTTCCATGCCGGTGCCAGATTACGCTGCTGCCCTGGAGGAGGGTGCTACCCTAAAAGGAGTACGCGTGGGCGTACCGGATGAGTATTTCAGCGCTGGAATGCAACCTGAGGTGGAGCGCGCCGTCAAAGACGCAATCGCAGAGTTGGAGACCTTGGGCGCTAGCGTGCAACCGGTTTCTCTGCGACACACCGAATACGCCTTGCCGACCTACTATTTGCTCGCACCCGCGGAAGCCTCTGCCAATCTGGCGCGCTTCGACGGTGTGCGCTACGGCCTGCGCTCGCAGGTTGATTCATTGGGGGAGCAATATTTTCAAACTCGCGGCGCCGGTTTTGGGCCCGAAGTAAAACGGCGTATTATGCTGGGCACATACGCGCTTTCAGCCGGTTACTATGATGCATATTACCTGCGCGCCCAAAAGGTTCGCACCTTAATCAAGCGTGATTTCGATGCCGCTTTTGAGGAAGTGGATGTGCTCGCCTGCCCGGTCACGCCGACAACCGCTTTTCGCATCAATGAGAAAACAGACGACCCGCTGACTATGTATCTCACAGATGTCTTCACGCTGCCCGCCAATCTGGCGGGGATTCCGGGCCTCTCGCTGCCCTGTGGCTTCGATCAGCACGGTTTGCCGATTGGCCTGCAATTGCTCGGCCCCGCATTCGGGGAAGCGCAGCTGCTCCAAGTCGCGTTCGCGTATGAGCAGGCCACCGAATGGAGCACGCAAAAACCACCACTATGACAACACTGATGCCGCTTGCCCAGGATATTCTCAGATGAAAGTTATCATCCCGCTCGCCGGGTTTGGAACGCGGCTCCGCCCCCACACGTTTAGCAAGCCCAAACCGCTGATCAACGTCGCCGGCAAACCCATGCTCGGCCATCTGCTCGATATGTTTGAAAGTGTGCCTGTCGAAGAATTCATCTTCATCACAGGCTATCTTGGCGAACAGATCGAGGTCTATTTGGACGATAAATATCCCCAACTCACCGGCAGTTACTTTGAGCAGAAGGAACTCAACGGGCAGTCCCCGGCTGTATTCCTCGCCAAAGATAATGTGGACGGCCCGATACTTATCGGCTTCGCCGACACGCTCATCGAAACCGATCTCGCGAAGCTTAAAGATGAATCGACCGACGCTGTCACCTGGGTAAAACGTGTTGAGGACCCACGCCGGTTTGGCGTGGCTGAGGTCGGCCCGGATGGTTACGTTGCGCGCCTGATCGAAAAGCCCGATACGATGGAAAACAACCTAGTCGTAGTTGGTTTTTACTACATCAAAGATGGTCCGGCCTTAATGTCTGCGATTGAAGAGCAGCTCAGCGAAGACATTAAGACCAAAGGTGAATACTATCTCGCCGATGCCATGCAGCTACTATTGGATCGCGGAATGAAGATGCGTGTGGAGGAAGTGGAGGTCTGGCAGGATTGTGGCAAACCGGAGACCGTCCTTGAGACCAACCACTACTTGCTCGGCCATGGCCAGGACAATTCCGACAGCGTGCAGGCCGACGGGTTTATTATCGTGCCGCCTGTGAACATCCATCCAACAGCGCGTATCTACAATTCCGTGATCGGCCCATACACCACCATTGGCGCAGATTGCCAGATCGAATCCTCTATCGTGCGCGAATCGATCATCGAAGCTGGAGCACATTTGCGCGACGCAGTTCTCGCGCGCTCCCTCGTGGGACGCGCTGCACATGTAATGGGGCGTTACCGCACATTCAACGTTGGAGATGAATCCGAACTCGGCTTCGAATAAACATGCCACGCGGGTAGAATGTTACTCCGGTGGCGAGTACGCCGAACGCCCGCTCGCCTTCGAATGGGAGGGCAAGCGTCATAAAGTTAACGAGATCATCACTCGCTGGCGGTTGCCCGATGGACCCGGCTTTCGGGTGAGCACATCTGCTGGTTTGATCTTTGAATTGGTGTACCGAGAATGGCAAGACCGCTGGGATATACTCCCAGTCACAGACGAATAAACACCGCAGCACAATTTGGATCGCCATAGCCCTTCCAACAACGCACTACGGAGATCACACAGCATGATTGTTGGCATACCAAAAGAAATCAAAGACAACGAATACCGTGTAGCACTCACCCCCGGTGGAGCCGAAGCATTCATCATGGCGGGTCATCAGGTATTGGTGCAGACCAGCGCAGGCGACGGCAGCGGATTCTCAGATGCCGAATACTCCGCCGCCGGAGCAGAGATCGTCCCGAGCGCAGCCGGAGTCTGGGAACGCGCTGACATGATTATGAAGGTGAAAGAGCCACACCCGGAAGAATATCAGCTGATGCGCGCCGAACAACTGCTCTTTACATATCTGCATTTGGCCGCGGAAGAAGAACTCACGCACGCTCTGATGGAGCGACGCGTGTGCGCGGTGGCCTACGAGACCGTTGAGTCCAAACGCGGCGCGCTCCCACTGCTCACTCCGATGAGCGAAGTCGCCGGACGCATGTCGGTGCAAGTGGCCGCCAACTACTTACAGAGAGCCAACGGCGGGCGCGGAAAATTACTTGGGGGTGTGGCTGGTGTGCGCCGTTCGACCCTCACTATCATAGGCGGGGGTGTGGTCGGAATCAACGCTGCACAGATCGCACTGGGTATGGGTGCCCAGACCGTCATCCTGGATATTGACGCCGATCGCTTACGGTATCTGGATCAGGTGCTGCATGGCAACTTCAACACGCTCAGTTCTAATCCACGCAACATCGCCGATGCAGTGCGAGTCTCCGATGTTGTCATCGGCGCGGTCCTGGTGCGCGGTGCGCGTGCCCCACGCCTTGTCACACGCGAGATGATCAGCGCCATGAAACCCGGCGCCGTGATGGTGGATGTGGCGGTTGATCAGGGAGGCTGCATTGAAACGATCAAACCCACTTCGCAAAGCGATCCAATATACGAGATCGATAGCGTCATTCACTATGGCGTCACTAACATGCCAGGCGCGGTCCCACGCACCTCGACATATGCGCTCTCTAATGCCACATTGCCGTATGGCTTGAAGCTTGCAAATCAGGGATTGAAAGCGGCCGTGGAATCAGATGCGGGTCTGGGTTTGGGTGTCAACGTACTAAACGGTCGCATCACTTACCCGGCTGTGGCAGAAGCATTCGGGCTGGAATATACTGCCCTATCGGAAGTTTTATAAACCCGAGTCCATTAATCCGCGACTTTTAAGTCGCTTTCCGGAAACTGATAGTGTCTGCATTTGAACCTGTAATTGGCCTCGAAGTCCACGCCGAACTACTCACAAAGTCCAAAATGTTTTGCGGCTGTGCCGTGGTGGATTCCATAGCAGCCGAACCGAACCGCTTTGTCTGCCCAGTGTGCACAGGAATGCCGGGCATGCTGCCTGTGATTAACAAGCGCGCCATCGAACTTGGCATATTGGTGGGCCTGGCATTGAACTGTGAGATCGCTCCGGTCAATGTGTTTGCCCGCAAAAGCTACTTTTACCCGGACCTGCCCAAGGGATATCAGATTTCACAATACGATCTTCCGCTGGCGGTAAACGGCCATCTGGATATTGATACGGGCATCGAAGCCAAGAGGGTACGCATTCGACGAGTGCATCTGGAAGAAGACACCGGCAAACTGATCCATGCCCGGAATGCGTCTGCCTCACTGGTGGACTTGAACCGTGCGGGCGTGCCCCTGCTGGAGATCGTCAGCGAACCAGACATGCGCTCTGGGGATGAAGTGCGCGCCTACGCCACCCAATTGCACGCTATCCTTCGCTATCTGGGCGTCAATAGCGGCGATATGGAAAAAGGCGTGATCCGCTTTGAAGCGAACGTCTCCGTGCGGGCAGTCGGCACAGATGTCCTCAACACCCGCACCGAGATTAAAAACCTGAACTCGTTTCGCGCATTGACCCGTAGCGTTGAGTATGAGATCGCGCGGCAAAGCCAGATTTATGCCTCGGACGGCACTGTGGAGCAGCAAACGCTCGGCTGGAACGAGGCCAAGGGTGAAACTGTTTCGCAGCGTAGTAAAGAATTGGCAGAGGACTATCGCTATTTCCCCGAACCTGACCTGCCGCCATTGCAGATCGAACGCGAATGGGTTGAGAAGATCCGCGTTGAACTCCCAGAGCTGCCTGCAGCCCGAAAGCAACGTTTGCTCGATGCGGGGCTGAACAATTACGACGCCGGCGTACTCGTGGCGGAACCCGCCGTGGCGGCATTTTTCGACCAGGCTGTCCAAGCAGGGGCAAGCGCAGAATCGAAAGTGGAGCCGAAGTCCATTGCAAATTGGTTGACCTCGCAGTTATTCGGCTTGATTAATACCGCCGAAATCGACTTTGAGTCTGTCCCGGTAACGCCTAGCGCGCTGGTTGAGTTAATCCGAATCGTCGAAGGCGGGCAGATCAATGCTACGTCCGGGCGGGATGTGCTGCGCGAGATGGTCGAGAGCGGCGCAGCCCCGGCGGATATCATCAAAGCGCATGGGCTGCAACAGGTAAGCAACGAGGCCCCAATTGCTGCAGCCGTTCAACAGGTCCTGGCGGACAACCCCGCACAGGTGGAGCAATACCTGGCAGGCAAAGACACTCTCTCCAATTGGTTTTTTGGCCAGGTCATGCGCAGCATGCGCGGCCAATCCAATCCGCAAGTCGTTCGCCGCTTGCTGGAAGAAGCACTTCAACAGATTTCCAGCTAGAACATTAAATTCAGTTTGAAAATCCACTGGCGCGCAGAGTATGCGGCGTTTATTATTTCTATTGGCTCGATTGAGTCGATGTGGATACAATACGTCCACCATGCCGTTCAATTTATAAATATTGGGCGGCTGCACGTGGTCCGGTCATTCCTTGAGGGGGGAATGGGGGTAATGTCGAATAGTATAGACGTAGCTTAAGGAGTGTACGTGATGACTCAAGAGTCAACACCTACCGACGATAAGGATCGGTTTCGCAAATTGTTAGATCGTATAGACGAGCAAGAAGGAGTAGATGATCGATCACTGCCTGTGCCGGTGGCAGCACCACCTCTGTCAGCGGCCTATGAAATGAAATCTACGCAGAATGGAAGCCAGCCATTGCGTGGGCACCGAAATATTTTCACCTGGGATGGCTTCAAAACTTTTGCTATCCTGTTCTCCTTCGTCGTGAACATTGTTCTGGTTGTCATTGTTCTCGTCCTCGCCACATCCGTCTTCAAAATTAAAAATGACGTCGCCGACCCGCTTGTCCGTGGCTTGCACGACAATTTCGTCGCACTGGATCAAGCCACTATTCGCACGACGATACCTGTTGACACAACCATCTCCGTCAGCGACAAGGTGACAGCCGATTTCGACCTTGCCCTGCAGCAGGAAACAATCGTCACCCTCACACAACCGACGGTCATGAGGGGCGCGTCCGTCACTATCGACGGCGGTATCCTACAGATCAACAACGCCCCCACAACAATCGTGCTTCCCGCGGGGACGCAATTACCGATCGCGCTCGATCTGAGTATTCCTGTCATTCAGGACATCCCAGTCGAATTGCAGATTCCGGTCAGCATCCCGGTAGATGTAGACATTCCGTTGCAACAGACCGAACTGCACGGACCATTCACGAACTTGCGGGATCTCTTCGCACCGTATGACGATCTGCTACAATCCGCGCCCAACTCATGGGCGGAACTCATCAATCCGAACGCAAATCCGTAGCTGCAACACGTCCGGTCTGCGATTACGAAGGCTCACAATATCAAGCCGAATTCTGGGATAGTGGCGCGCGCGATTACGAAGATCGTGTCGAGCGGATTGCACTACAACATCTGCTGCCGCGGAGCGGATCGTTGGCCCTGGAAGTCGGCGCTGGGGCTGGTCGGCTCACCTCCGAACTGCACAATTTTGAGCGTGTAGTCCTGCTCGACTACTCGCGCACTCAATTACAACAAGCCCAGGAACGCCTCGGACGGAGCGAACGATACACCTATGTTGCGGCAGATGTTTATCAATTGCCATTTGTTGCGGGGTTGTTCGACACCGTCACGATGGTGCGTGTCATTCATCATATGGTGGACGCCCGGTCCGCGCTCAGCAGTATACGCACCGTGTTGCGCCCGCATGGCGCTTTCATACTGGAATTTGCAAACAAGCGAAATCTGAAATCGATTGTGCGTTACTTATTGCGCCGCCAGAAATGGAGCCCGTTCCACCCAGACCCGATTGAATTTGTCGAACTGAATTTCGATTTTCATCCGCGTACAATGGGACGCTGGTTGAAAGAGTCTGGCTTTATCATTCGTACGCAGCGGGCCGTCTCAAATTTCCGACTGCAGCCTCTCAAACGCGTCGTGCCAACAGAGCTGCTAGTGCGCGCGGATGCGCTCCTGCAGCCGGCCGGCGCGTGGCTCCAATATTCTCCAAGTATTTTCGTTGGGGCCGCTGCGGATGGGAATGAGTCGGTGGTTGCTGCCGAAGGTGAGTTCTTTCTTTGTCCGGCCTGTGGCTCCAACGCACTGGAAACGCGTGAGGACCATCTCTACTGTGGAGCAGCGCAGGGCTGCGGGAAACGCTGGCCCATTCGCAATGGTATATACGATTTCAAGGAACCGTTAAATTAAGTATTGGTTATATCGCGGCGATTGCGGAACTTGAAAGCCGCCGAACGAATGCGGCCAAACATTGTGCTTTGCGATATCGCGCCGACCTGCTGCTCGCGTTTGGTCTCGTCGATATCAATATCGAGCTGCGCGAGCTGACTTTTCAATTTCTCCTCGCGCTCCTGGATGCCCTCCAGCATATGGAAAAACCCCATCAAAAGTTGATCAGCACGAGCTTCATCACCTTTATTCGAATCGACGATCGTGGATTGGACATCCTGCAGTTGCTGCGTCGCAAAATCGTAATCGCCTTCGGCAATGCGCTGCGTCCATTCCACTGCTCCCTCGATGTAGGTCACAGCAAAGCGCAGACGCCCCGCAAGGTTTTGCATTACATTCAGCGCTAGTTGGGGTTGTTTCTTAAGCACCTTCATAAACACGTCGCGTTTTAGTTCGAGTGCTCTCACTTCTGAAAGTGTGACTACGCTAGTTTCCGGTGCAAAACGCACCACCTAATCAGAAATCGGCAAGGGCGAACTTCTTGCTGGGAGTGAACCTTGACAATTGCATAGTTACGTGGCCTTGGCCGCCAGCTTGGTACCGATGGTATTGAGATTGGCCGCCAGGATGGCCAGCCCGACCCAACGGTGGAAGCCTGCTTCGCCACGATTGCGGCAACGGTCGAGTCGATAGCGGCGTTTCAAGACACTTATCCGACCTTCGACGCCGGCGTGGTAACGCTGGCCACGGCGTTACCAGAGTTGCTTTTCATGGGCCCGACGTTGTTTGGATTTGTGCTCGGGCTTGGGCAAGATGACGCGCGCGACACCTAATGCGCGAGCATAAGCTTCGTTGCCGGGCGAGTAGAGTCCGCGATCGCCGCTGACCTGTTCCGGTGCGCAGCCAAACTGCTGCGTGTGCTGGTCGAGGGCAGGTTGCCACTGATTGACATCGTTCGGATTGCCAGCGAGGACGCGCCAGTTGCTTAGCAAGCCGCCGTCGACTTCATCGAGCCAGACCTTGCGCCCGAACTCGGTGGGCTTGCGGACCTTGTTCCTGCGGATGATGGCGGTATGCGGTTCAAAGAGACTTACGAGCTTCTCACTCGCCGGGACACTCTCGCCGGCGAAGACCCGCCGCTCACATTGACTGATGACCTGCTCGACACGCGGGGTGAAGGTCTCGAGGGTCGCGGTCAAGCGCTGCGCTGCGCGATCTTTCTGTGTCTGCAGCTGCTCCAGAACGATTTTCGCCTGCTGCACACTCTGGCGGGCGACCTGCAGCAGCTTGCGGTACGTGGTCGTCAGCTGCGCTTTAGCTGTCTCGGAGCGCCTGCGGGCCTGATTGGCCACCTGGCGAGCATACTTGCGGGCACTGCGGGAGCGGTTGCGGAACGTCTCTTGCGTCAGTTCGCCCGTCTCAGCGTGCGCCCAAGCACACGCACACCATCAGCCAGCAGGCCGTTGTCAGTGGGGTAGCGGATGTTGGTCTCGACAACCGTTCCATCTGTGCGCAGCTTGCGGCCACGGGTGATCTTTAGCCTGCTGGCCAGCTGCAACACGTGGGCGTTCAGGGAGATAAGTGTTTCAGGTTGGAGCAGGTTCGCCCAGCGCAGGAGCGTCTTCTCGTCCGGCACGCGCTCGAAGTACACGCGGCAGAAGTGGCGCAGTACCAGACTGTCCCTGACATGTTTCTCTGTTTCCGCGTAGCTCCAGCCGTACAAATGCTTTACGACTAACACCCTGAGCACGACTTCCACCGGCGTGGAGTTGCGGCCCGTCTGTAGTGTTTTCGGATAGCGTCGCGCAAAGTCACCGCGCACTCGCTGGTAGAGCTCGTCGTCATCCAGCAATACGTCGATATGCGCCAACACCGGGTCCATCTCACTCGTCAATGCCAGAATGTCCAGGAAGAACTTGTCGATTTCGTGGCGGTCACGTAACATTGCAGCGGCCCTTTCTGTGGAAAATGCGGGTTTGATCATTCGCATCTTCTCACAGGAGGGCCACTTTCGCACCACCTAATCAGAAATCGGCAAGGGCGAACTTCTTGCTGGGAGTGAACCTTGACAATTGCATAGTTACGTGGCCTTGGCCGCCAGCTTGGTACCGATGGTATTGAGATTGGCCGCCAGGATGGCCAGCCCGACCCAACGGTGGAAGCCTGCTTCGCCACGATTGCGGCAACGGTCGAGTCGATAGCGGCGTTTCAAGACACTTATCCGACCTTCGACGCCGGCGTGGTAACGCCGGCCACGGCGGAACCAGAGTTGCTTTTCATGGGCCCGACGTTGTTTGGATTTGTGCCCGGGCTTGGGCAAGATGACGCGCGCGACACCTAATGCGCGAGCATAAGCTTCGTTGCCGGGCGAGTAGAGTCCGCGATCGCCGCTGACCTGTTCCGGTGCGCAGCCAAACTGCTGCGTGTGCTGGTCGAGGGCAGGTTGCCACTGATTGACATCGTTCGGATTGCCAGCGAGGACGCGCCAGTTGCTTAGCAAGCCGCCGTCGACTTCATCGAGCCAGACCTTGCGCCCGAACTCGGTGGGCTTGCGGACCTTGTTCCTGCGGATGATGGCGGTATGCGGTTCAAAGAGACTTACGAGCTTCTCACTCGCCGGGACACTCTCGCCGGCGAAGACCCGCCGCTCACATTGACTGATGACCTGCTCGACACGCGGGGTGAAGGTCTCGAGGGTCGCGGTCAAGCGCTGCGCTGCGCGATCTTTCTGTGTCTGCAGCTGCTCCAGAACGATTTTCGCCTGCTGCACACTCTGGCGGGCGACCTGCAGCAGCTTGCGGTACGTGGTCGTCAGCTGCGCTTTAGCTGTCTCGGAGCGCCTGCGGGCCTGATTGGCCACCTGGCGAGCATACTTGCGGGCACTGCGGGAGCGGTTGCGGAACGTCTCTTGCGTCAGTTCGGTCGTGTCACCGAGCACCGTTTTCGCCCGTCTCAGCGTGCGCCCAAGCACACGCACACCATCAGCCAGCAGGCCGTTGTCAGTGGGGTAGCGGATGTTGGTCTCGACAACCGTTCCATCTGTG
The DNA here is from genome assembly GCA_965248775.1 of Anaerolineales bacterium. Lineage (GTDB taxonomy): Bacteria > Chloroflexota > Anaerolineae > Anaerolineales > JBHHUI01 > JBHHUI01. The sequence goes on along the minus strand of OZ252150.1, from coordinate 3,694,055 downwards.
CGCAGCTTGCGGCCACGGGTGATCTTTAGCCTGCTGGCCAGCTGCAACACGTGGGCGTTCAGGGAGATAAGTGTTTCAGGTTGGAGCAGGTTCGCCCAGCGCAGGAGCGTCTTCTCGTCCGGCACGCGCTCGAAGTACACGCGGCAGAAGTGGCGCAGTACCAGACTGTCCCTGACATGTTTCTCTGTTTCCGCGTAGCTCCAGCCGTACAAATGCTTTACGACTAACACCCTGAGCACGACTTCCACCGGCGTGGAGTGGCGGCCCGTCTGTAGTGTTTTCGGATAGCGTCGCGCAAAGTCACCGCGCACTCGCTGGTAGAGCTCGTCGTCATCCAGCAATACGTCGATATGCGCCAACACCGGGTCCATCTCACTCGTCAATGCCAGAATGTCCAGGAAGAACTTGTCGATTTCGTGGCGGTCACGTAACATTGCAGCGGCCCTTTCTGTGGAAAATGCGGGTTTGATCATTCGCATCTTCTCACAGGAGGGCCACTTTCGCACCGGAAACTATCCTAGGGCTATCGAGAACAGTCGGACGAACATTCAGGGATTCTAGATGGCCGTACGCCTACCGTATTGTATATCCAAATATTGCCAGAAGTGCCAGTTCCATTTTTTATATATACGTGGAAAGGGAGCCAGCCCTAATAGCAGCGAAAGGTATAATCGGGCTTCAAGACTGGCCTGACATTGCAAGCTTTCTATTCTATCCAGAATGATTCTGGACGCTAGGGGAGAGACCATGGTGAAGAAACAAGATGTTTATCCGGTGGAGATCGCCGGAGTCAAACGCGAACTCCGTTTGTTTGAAGTACAGCCCGGATTGCGGATCGCAATTCTAAATATTCTGGGAGATACAGAGTTAGTCCAGGCCGCCGCGAGTGCATTGGCTGCCAAACTCAAAGGTCTCGAATACGAAGCCCTCATAACTGCAGAGGCCAAGAGTATTCCACTTATCCATGCGCTCTCTGTCGAAACCGGAAAACGCTACGTGGTTCTCCGCAAGGCCTACAAGCCTTATATGGGCGCGGCCATTGAAGCTGAAACGCTATCTATCACGACCGGCATGCCGCAGACTCTGTTCCTGGACGAGAAAGACCTCGACTTTATCAAGGGCCGCGATGTCGTACTGATCGATGATGTGATCAGCACCGGCTCTACCTTACAAGGCATGCGACTCGTACTCGACAAGGCGAAGGCAAATGTCGTGGCAGAGGCGGCGATCTTCACCGAGGGGGAACGCTCCAAATGGGTGAACGTTATCGCCCTCGGACATCTGCCATTATTTACAGATTGACGCGTTGAAAAAATTATTTGGGAATTAAGATTGGCCATTGACCAATCTTAATCTTGGCTCTCGAATGATCAATCACCAGTCCGCAAAGGGATTTATGGACGGTCCGGCCTTGGGGCGGCGTCCCTTCGCACGTCTATACCTATATTCGCCGCGATAGCTCTCCACGTCGCGGCTAAAATTCATCCATCCACGTGTAAGCAGCAGTAGCCCATCAATCTTCACTGAAAACATATAGCGGTTTAGCCACAACTGTAACCAGCGTCTGGGCAGCGGGAATTTCTTCAATTCAATTTCGATGGCTGTTAACTGTCCGGCGTCCGTATAACGTAAGAGCGAGCGCAGGAAGCGACGGTCACTCCATTTTTGCTGCTCGCTGGGATAGGACTCTGTGAAATTTGTAGGGCGCACGTTGCGGATACGACCGTACGAGAGCGCCATCCGATACAGCGGAGTACTTACAAGGAGATAGTTCGGGCGACATTGTACGAACGACAGCGCCGGCCCGAAATAGCTGAACAAGAAAAGGAAGCCGGCGATGGCGATGACTATCCAGAGCAACCAATCGCGCTGAGCCAAGAACGGGATGTCGATAGCAATCAGCCACAATCCGTAGGTAAGCACTGCCAGCAAGAGTGCTCGTCCTCGCAGAGTCTCAAACAGGCGCTCATAGAGCACAAGTGAATAGCGTCTGCCGGACTGGAGCTTTTGCTTTGCCATGAAAGCCTATTTTAGTTCAAATGGTGCTGGGTTTTATAATCTGCGATTTCTTTAAAAGCCGCAGCGCGCTTTTCCAGTGCTGCGTTTGTTGGTGAGAGAACTTTTTCGTTGAATGTCATATCGGCCTGCCCCCAACCATCGAGAAATTCAGACACGGGTGCCAGTACTTGTTCTCGTAATGGTGTCGTCAGAGCTGCATTCCAGCCCTGCTCATTTTGACCAAGATAACGCTCGACGGGCTGCACCATCAGCTGCTCCAGGTTTCTGATGGTGCGCGGCACACTGTTCAGCAAACGGCGAAGCAAGCCCATTGTGTTCTCAAAGGGGGCACTCACGTCGAATGGAATCTGCTCGATCACGTAGGTTGCAAACTGGGTAACAGGCTCAAACAACGGGCCAACGCTTAGCACGGCCTGCGCTGAGGCTGTTTCGATTCGTTCGACATCCAGGCGAATGGAAGAAAGCAACTTTCCACCGCGGAGAACTTTTTCGCGCAGGCCAGAAATTGTTTCGTCAAATTCATCCAGGAGCCCGCGTGCAAATTCTTCGGCGCTCTGTAGTAGAAGAGCGAGCCCGCCAAGGCCTGCCCAGGCACCCGCAAGCGCGGTCAGGCCAGTGCGCACAATGTCATCCAGGCCGATATTGTCAAGACTTTCCAACATACCGACGAGACCGGCGAGCGAGATTCGTTGTACCTGCGACTCCTCCAATTGTGCCCGTAACGATTCCACCTCGATCTGAACTGCACCAAGTTGACTCTGCGCACCTGCCAGTTCGTTTGGTTTTTGGGCGACAAGCCCTTGCGACTCTGCCAGCGCTGTAGCCAGCCGTACAATTTCGGTTTCAGCAGCACGCATCGTGTCCGACAATTCAGCGATCCGCCCACCAGAATTTGCCAGTGTTTGCGCAAGCGAGTTCGCCCGAGTCTCTGCCGACCGCACGGCTTCATCGCGTTGCAGTCCCCATGTTAATGATCCCCCGCCAAACAGGGCAGCTCCAGACGTAAGCAGTAGCCAGAGCGCATCACGGCGGTTGACAGTCTTTGACAATGTTGGTGTACCAGTACTCATCTTACCTTCCCTATCAATTTAATCACTACTTCAGAATACGCGATCTGCGTTAGATCAACATTACTGCCAACCCACGCACAGCAGGCGGCGTCGCGCTCATTGCTCAACGCTTTGCGCTGTAAAGCTAAATGTGCTTCCGTCACCCAATTTGCTGCGCACACGCATTTCTCCGCCGAGCTCTTCAACCATACGTTTGGTCACATGCAGCCCAAGGCCCCAGCCATGCTGATTACGGACGTCATTGTTCTCTGAGCGAAAGAATTGTTCAAATAGTTTGGCTTGATCTGCCTCACTCATGCCAATCCCGTTATCGATTACGTCAATGCGCACAAACTCATCTTCCACTTGCGCGGCAATAGTAATCTGTCCCCCATCCTGGGTATATTTATTTGCATTGCTGATCAGGTTGGTCAGGATTTGGATCAAGCGTGCCCGGTCTGTCCGGACTTTGGGCAGGTCTCCCGCGTCCTGTAATGTACAGGATTGCGAGCGACTCTCCAGTTGAGGACGCAATGCCTGCATTGTTTCTTCAATGCATTCCACCAAATCCACAGTTGCCATTTCCAGGCTAAAGAGTCCGCTCTCAATGCGCGAAATATCTGACAGGTCTGAAATGAGTGCCGCCATGCGGTCGACGTTGTTGCGAATGATTTGCAGAAATTGCTGCTGTTGCTCATTGATTTCACCCACGGCGCCGGTATTGAGAATATCGGTATAGCCCTTGATGGATGTCATCGGAATGCGCAGCTCGTGCGTAACGATGGAAACGAAATGACTTTTCGCTTCATTGGCGGCGATGACTTGATCGTAAAGGCGCGCATTGCAAATTGCACTGGCCGCATGGTCAGCCAAACGGGCCAGGGAACTGCTCGCATCTTCTGAGAACGCTGAGCCTGTACGGGTGAGTCCGATCAGACCAACGGCTTCTTCCTCGCGCCTTACCGGGGCAACCAATTGCCAAGGACCAGCCTCGCCGTCGGTGAGCGAGAGGGGTTCGATGGTCGCCAGTGCCTGCTGAATGTACGGGCTATCGAGTTGCAATTGCTTACCAGCATCGGTTCCAGCAATGATGTGTAACCCTCGCTTGTCTGCCTCTGTTTCCAACACAGCAATCCAGCCCGATCCAGCACCTGTGGAACGCTTCGCCCAATCCAAGGTCAATCCAAGCACTCGCTCGAAATCGAGCGACAGATTCAGTTCGCGGTCGATCTGCTGCATAGTTTGCAGCTCATCGACGCGCTCCGCCAGCGCTTGATCAGTTTGGGAGTAGAGACGAGCATTTTCAATCGCGACCGCAGCCTGTGTTGCAAAGGCTTCCAACAAATCCAGTTCGTCCTGTTGGAACATGACGGTTTTTATCTTGTTATCGACATAGATAGCGCCAATCACCTGGCCGCGTGCTTGCAAGGGGGCTGCCATGATTGAACGAAGCCCTTAATGCACGACCGACTCCTGCTCTGAGAAACGTGGGTCTTGTTGTGCATTGATTGAAATGATGCCGGTTCCTGTTTTAGCAACCTCCCGCACGACGGAGCGGCTGATCTCGAGATCGGCTTCATCGAGCGTTTCACGATCCACATTGCGCGCCGCTCGAAATTCCAGGGTCTCAACACCATCGTCGAACAGCATCAGGAAGCCTCGTTCTGCACCGGACAACTCGATGGCAGCATCCATGACCTGCAGCAGTACTTCGTCAAGGTCGAGTGAAGCACCAAGCGCCTGTGAGACACGATAGAGCGCGGCCAGCCGGTCGTCGGGAAGTGATGCAGGTGTGGTAATTGGGGCAGTCATATCGCGTTTGTACCACCATTCTTATAGAACAAACACATTCGGCGCAATGGGCAATTTGGGCAGTTCGGTCTCTTGGCCCTGCAGATTTCCCGCCCAAGCCGGATCAAATTCATGTGTGCCACCCCATACGTATCAGGAAGTAGCAGACTTTCCATATGGGCGTGGGTAGTGTCAGCGCTCATGTTTTCTGGGCGCAGTCCGAGTCGGCCCGTAATGCGCTGCACATGGGTGTCCACGGCGAAAGCCGGCATACCGAGTGAGAATTGCATCACGATTGAGGCAGTCTTGGGGCCGACGCCATGAAAGCGTGTTAGCCAAGCGCGGACCTCCTCCGGCGACCACTCCCGTAGGAAATCCAAATCCAGTTGACCACGCTCTTCTGAAATCTGCCGCAATATCTTTTGGATACGCGGGCCTTTCTGGTTTGCCAGTCCAGCTGGTCGAATAGCTTCTACGACCTGGGCCAAGGGCGCATCGCGTACAGCCTCCCATGTAGACATCTTCTCCCGCAACGCTTCAAAGGCACGGTCGCGATTTGTATCGTTTGTGTTTTGTGAAAGAATCGTGGAGACAAGCTCATCCAGTGGCGGCAGCGGGTTGCCCCACTCGGGTTCCCCAAAGAAATCCAGCAGTATTTCATGCACGCGGCGAGCTTTTCGGCGCAGGGAGGCAGTCTCCATCTTGTAGACATTTTCTCATGAAATACCACGCTAACACTATGGGAATGAATGGGCAGCAGTGGGAAATTGCGAAGAGGGAGCATGTTACAATACTTGCTGGCAAGGAGCCTTTGTAGACATAAACGCAAAAATTGCCCTGCCCCGGACAATGCGGGCTATCGTGAAGCCGCATGCAGGCCCTGGATTTGAAATGGCCGAGCGCCCGGTTCCGAAACCGGGCCCGCAGGAAGTATTGGTGAAAGTACGCGCAACGTCGATCTGCGGTACTGATTTGCACGTTTACAATTGGGATGAGTGGGCGGCCAGCCGCATAAAACCACCACTTATCATGGGCCATGAAGTCTGTGGCGACGTGGTTGCACGCGGCAAAATGGTGACGGAGCCAGAGTTCGGTGACTTTGTATCCCTCGAAAGCCACGTGATCGATAACACTTGCCAATATTGCCGCACTGGAAACGGCCATCTGTGCGAGAACACACGCTTAATCGGCATCGACCGCGATGGTTGCTTTGCAGAATACATCGCCATCGACGCCCAGAACGCGTGGACGAATCCGTCGGATATGCCGGTTGAGATCGCCGTCTTGCAGGAAAACTTCGGCAACGCAGTCCACACTGCTTTTGCCACCGACGTGTCGGCCAAAAAGGTGCTCGTTACTGGTTGCGGCCCGGTGGGGTTAATGACGATTGCCGTCTGTCGTGCCGCCGGTGCGCGTGCGATCTATGCCACCGACCTGAGTCCGTACCGCTTAGACTTGGCACGCCAGCTCGGCGCCCATATGGCGGTTGATGCTCGCAAGGATGTGGTTGAGATTATCAGCACGGATAGCGAGGGCATTGATGTCCTTCTCGAAACATCCGGGGCGCCGTCCGCCATTGATCAGGGCTTCAAGCTTCTCAAACCGGGTGGTGAAGCAGCCCTGTTGGGTGTCGCACCTGGCCCATTTACGGGTAGTGGTTACATGGTAACTGATGGGGACCACGCTGTATTGTAGTAATGGAGATACAACTTGAGTACAGCTTCATGGTAAACGTCGGACTTGGAGAAAGAAAGAGTTTTGCGCACGAAGCGAGCCAGTCTCTGGCGCAAGGTGTTGTTCCAGCGTTCCACGTGAGATGTCTGGCCGCTTTCTTTGCCGACACTTTGGTGAGTGTCGTTTGGTAAAACCTTCTGGTAAGCGTGCCAGAAGTCGCTGAAGGAGCAACACGCTTTGTAGGATGCTGGGATGGATTTCCATAACGCGCGACAACTTTTTTCACTGCGGTCGCCAATAAAATAGGCCACCACTTGGCGCGTGCGCCGACACAGCGCGACCCATATCCAACGTTTATCGTTTTTTGTGCGTACAAATGACCATAATTCATCCAATTCCAGCACATCATCCGTTTTTACGGTTTCTAAAGTGTCAGCCAGGTTCGGCATAGCGCCGGCCTTCTCCAGAATCCAGCGTGCTAATGTCTGCCGCGCGATGCCAAAGATGCGCTCAATGCCGCGCATACTGGCTCGCTCTCGATAGGTGCGTAGGACAAATTCTCTGATGAACTCAGGATAAGAACGGCTTTGCGGTTCCAACATTCCATAAGCGGCGCAATCGAGACAATGAAACTTCTGACCGCCTTTATAGTCTGTACCATTCTTGACAATGTTGAGGCTCCTGCACTTTGAACACTCATGCGTGATGACACTCTGGATCATTTTGGCGCTCCTCTGTTTGGCAGGCCAACAACTTACTTTTTCCAGACTCATCAGTCAACATGTAACCACTACCCATTTACGTTTGACTGGAACCATCATATTATCTTCAAAGCAGCCAAGGTGACGGGAATTTCGGGGCGTAATCTCTGGCAGACTTGGTATCAGTTACGTGGTCTGCTACGCGCGGGTGCAGTTGATCTTGCACCACTCGTGACGCACCATTTCGATCTAGAAGATTACGAGCAGGCCTTTGATGTAATGCTTTCCGGGAACAGCGGCAAAGTCGTTTTATATCCCTAGGTACCTGGTGCACCTCAAATCTGCACACGGGTTGTATCACCATAGAGGAGATTAGGATTATGAAGTATTTATCATTCGGGTTACTGCTGAGTGCTTTTCTTCTTGTAGCCTGCGGCGGGGGAGCTAACCCCGCTGATGTGGCGGCAACTGTACAGGCAGAGGTCAATGCAACGGTTGCTTCTATTCCACCGGAAATCGTCACTGTGGAAGTTCCGGTCGAAGTACCTGTGACCGTTGAAGTCCCGGTCGAAGTGCCAGTGACCATAGAGGTGCCGGTCGAAGTACCTGTGACCGTTGAAGTCCCGGTCGAAGTACTGATAACAGCAGCCGTGGAAACTGGGGCAGAAGAACCATCCAGTGATGCCGAAGAACAAATCACACCGGAGCCCGAGACGTCCACTTCGCCGGTTGATCCTCTTGCGGGGGCCAGTTCTGCACCGCTCTTCGAAGAAGACTTTCTCCTGCCCGATTACTGGGAAGAGTTCGCTGACAGCACAGCCTCAGGTGCAATTGTCTCTGAACAGTATGTCCTCACAGTCAGTCGCACAGAACGCGTGAACTGGGCATTTAATGGACGACGCGGCAGCGACTTCTACTACCAGGGCACGGCGACCATCAGCCCGTGCAAGGCCGGCGATAACTATGGTTTGACTTTCCGCGTCGTCAACAATTTCAACTTCTATCTGTTTGGTGTTTCATGTGATGCTCAATTCCGCTTGATGCGTTACGTGGACGGTATCTTCGAAACTGTGCTACCGTGGACACCCTCAGCTGCCATCCTAAAATTCGATGCGACCAATCAGCTTGGGGTGCGCGCAACTGGTGACCAGATCAGCCTTTTTGTCAATGAACAGTTCCTGACAACTGTGACTGATGGTAGTTTCGCCGAAGGACGTTTTGGCATGTATGTGGGCACGCAGCTCACACCGGAACTCACGGGTGTCTTCGATGACTTGATTGCGTACCCAATTACGCAGTAGCAGAATTGCACTGACATTTTCGCGGGCAGGAGATCATCCTTCTGCCCGCGCTTGCTGCTGGACAGTTTGCTTCCTTGAAATGAGAACAGGGCAGATCAAAAATGGGTTACTTTGGCTAGCTCTGGGTATGCTTGCAATGAGCGCCTGTTCGCCACGCACTGATGTGGTCGAAAATTCGGTCAGCGCAACCTTGGCTGCCGAAGCGCCGCCAACCAGTGTTCTGTCCGCTGACCGTCCCACGAGCACCCCGGTCGCGACAATCATTCCCACGACTGCTGCTCCGCCGACCATCACATCTACACCAGTCATCAAACCGACACCCACCGTCGATCCGAGTGAACTTGTGCTCGGCGACCTGATTTTCGCTGAGACATTCGAGCAGGCTGGGCCGTGGGCAGTTGGCGAAACAGATACAAATGTTGTCACAGTCAGCGATAATGTCCTAACCTTCACACAGAAAAATATTGACACCTTCGCCTTTCGAATCACCGGACGGCAAGCCGATGATTTTTATACACACATCTCAACGCAGGTCGTGGGACCTTGCCGGACTAATGACAGATACGGCTTGATCTTCCGTCTGCAGGACGGCGTCAATTACAACCTATTCCTGGTGAACTGTGAAAAACAATTCCGCCTTTATCGAATCGTTGGCGGGAGCCTAGAAGCTTTGAATGACTGGACGGAGAGCGAATTCATCGATGACAGCGTGGGGGCTATCAATGTGCTCGGTGTGCGCGGGCGTGCTGCCCAGTTGGACTTATTTATAAACGACAATTACATTTGGGGAGTCACAGACGAGCGTTTCAGGGGTGGGCGGTTTGGCATCTGGATCGGCTCCGGCTCGACAACCAATTTCACCGTCGTATTCGATGACCTGGAAATCTATTCTTTGCCTGCAGAAACGCCCAACGCGTGAAGCCGGAAATGTTTGCGCCGCCGCTACTCTCCCGAAGCTAAGAACAATGCGTTATCATAGGGTGGCTGTACAACTGAACATCAAGGCGAACCTCTAACAGCGAAGCATGGCTTCAACGAAAAAGAAACGTCCCTTCCGAAATCGGCTGAACGATCTCAAGCCGAAGGAATGGCTTTTATTTCAAAAGTCGTGGTTTGTACACAATCCCCCACCCAGACGAAAAGGCGTTCTCCGCCATCCGGCAAAATTTCCCGAAACGCTGGCCCAGGAATTTATAGAGTTTTTCACCAAGACCGGGCAGACTATTCTGGATCCGATGGCGGGCACCGGCAGCACACTCGTTGCCTGCCTGCGCACTGGACGGAACAGCGTAGGCATTGAGTTAAACGAAAAATATGCTGCGCTTGCACGCGAGATTGTTGCCGAAGAGCAAGTTGCGCTCGGTGAGCCTGCTGCTAACTTGCAAGCCTGTGTGCATACGGGGGATGCACGCAACGCCGAAAGCTTCGACCTGGAGCCTGTAGATTACATCCTGACCTCGCCCCCTTATTGGGATATGCTCCGCATGCGCGGTGCAGCCACTCAAAAGAAACGCGGCAACGATCCGAGCCTCGATCTCTATTATTCCGATGACCCCCGCGACCTTGGCAATATCGAAGACTATGACGAATTTCTCAACCACCTTTGTGATATTTATATTTCACTGCATGGGCTGCTCAAAGAACGCAGTTATATGACAGTCATCGTCAAGAATATCAAGAAGGGCGGGCGCATTTTCCCGCTGGCATGGGATGTCGCCCGCAAGCTCGGCGAGGTCTACACCCTGAAAGATGAACGTATATGGTGTCAGGACAACCAGCGCTTGGCGCCTTATGGGATGGGAAACGCTTGGGTGAGTAACACCTTTCATCATTACTGTCTGCAATTCAGAAAGGAATAAACTCGTGCCGGTTACGGCTGCCGACATTGTCGCTTTGCCGTTTGATAACCAGTACGCACTTGCAGGCGTGCAATACGCGCGCGATTCGTTGCACTACACTTACAACCGCATGGGCCTGACAACAGCCGCTCGCCTGCGCAAGATCGTGGCGGGCGTTGCTTTTGAAATGGCATTTCGGCGTTGGTTGGAAACGTATGACGTGCCCTATGATCTTCTCGGAGCAACACATTTCACCGAGCGCGATCGTTACGATTTGGGTCTCGGTGGTCGCCGTTGCGATCTAAAAAGCTTCCTGCTGCGAAACAAACAAATCATTCGGACGGTCTCGAACAATCCCAGCTGGCTCCTCGATGCAGCTGCGCTTGTTCCTGTCGATCAAATCAATTCCACTCATCTTGGCGCGAAGGATATTTATATTTTTGGATTCATTACCGGCCTAGAGGCACGCAGCCTGGCAGACACACGTAAAGCCCATTCGAACGGCGCACCAGGGTACCTTATCCATCCGTTGTCTGCTCATAAGTGGGCACGCCCACGAAATTGGCACAACATTGGTCCGCTGACGATTAAGAGCAATGCCCGCAATGTGGTTCAAGTGGAGATCGGCGGGTTGGGATCTGACCGCCAGTTGCTCCGTGAGCAGATGCATTTGCAGCCCCGCGTACGGACGAAACTAACAAACGAATACTTTAGTGTGCTGTATCTGAAATCTGATACGATCCCCTCCGGAGCAATCGGATTGCACAGTCCGGTACTCAAAAGTACACCGGTGATTGAAGCCCACGAGTGGAAGAACATCTGGCTATATGGGAGAGGGGTCTATCTCTGCGGGTGGATGAACAAGGAGGAATTTCGCACGAAGAGTAAGCGTCTGCCGCCGGGCAGCCTTACAAAGCAATATCGCCGCACAAAAGCTGTAAACCGCGCGCTGGTAATTTCTGAGCTGCGTCCGATTGAACAACTTGCAGAGTTGATTAAAGAGTCTGGCAGGCGCTAGAGGCAGAGGGGACTCGCAAAGGACCAGGCACCTTATTGATGCACTATAATTTCGGAGTAGTACCGGCCTAGTTTTCGCCCAAATGTGGGCTTATTGGGAAAAAACTGGATACTGAGAACAGGGAGATAGAAAACATGCAACGCACAATGAACTTTCTCGCCGGAGCACTTTGTGGTGCCTTGGTGGGCTCCGTAGCAGCACTGCTGTTAGCGCCAATGTCTGGTCAGGAACTTCAATCGCAGGCTCGGAGTCAATTCGACAATGTGCTGGACGAAGCACGCCGTGCTGCGCAGGAGCGCCAGACCATGCTCAAAGCGCGTCTGGATGAATTGCGCTCAGGCGACCGCATCGAACTCGAATCGGACACCTAGCCTCGTTATTGAATCTCCAAAGAATATCCAGCCGTTTCAGTCGTAAAAAGCGTCGTGCCCGACACGACCACAACAACCGACTCGCCTGAGTCTATCTCCAGCGTTGCCTGCCCTGTTTGATCTGCTTGTAATTCCATACGTTCGACCTGCACCCCATCAGATAGGCGCTGAATAAGACTGACAGCATAGGTTTGTGGTAGGGTGTTGTCCATCCGTACAAACCCTTCCACACGCCAGCCTCCCAATCCATTCTCAAAATCCTCGAAATAATCAATTTCCGGGATTGCGATGTCATCGAGCAGGATGCCTTCGCGATTGACGGCATCGTCGGTCACATATTCAAAGCGCAGCATGATCTTTCTGCCGGCATACGCTGAAATATCGATGCGTTCCTCTATCCACTCGCCGGATGTGTCAGCGCCCGAAAACCCGTTGTAGCCCCAACCGAGATTATTTCCAACAGGATCAGCAGAAGTGCCGCCCGGCGCTTCTAGGATCGTCCACGTCAGCCCATTATCGGATGATAGTTCCACATAGGCATAGTCGTAATCTTCTTCAATTGCAAACCATGTCCAATATTGGAGTGTGGCAGCACCAACTGTACTCAGATCAAAGGAACGGCTTACGCGAGTGACGCTGTTATCTTGCCGATTTCCCCACAGCATATAAGCGCCACTCTGCGGATCGCTCGGTACCACCGGCACGGAGGACTGACCCTGAAATTTCAGGATATGGATGCCTGGGCACGCTACCTCGATGTAATCCACGCCGAACTGTTTTACTGTTTGATTTCCTAACGCCGTTGGGCAAGCTATCAGCAAGTCTATCGGTTCCGTGACAAATGGCACGCCTTCGAAATCAGGATACGCATAGCGACCATCGATAAGGGAGGCATCATGCACATAGTTTGCAATAGCCCAGTCCGCAAAAACCTGCTCCGCTGATATTGGCCCACCTGAAATTGAATCGGCCAAGCCGAGTTCGGCGAGCGTCGAATCCACGGCGCGCATCCCATTGGCCGGGTTTACGATCAGTGCTTGCGTAGCTACTTCGCCGAAGCGGTCCAAAAAGTACGTCAGAAACAGAAAGCCGGCGCCGTAGTGCGGAGTCGAACTCTCACCCGGTAGAGACCAGGTGTTGAGTTGCAAGTCCGGATTGGAGAGGTATGCACGGGCAAAGCTCGACACCCCATATCCGTTCACGAGCCGCGCTAACTCCCCTGCGCCTTCATTGATCCATGTTGCTTCGTTACTATCGTTAGCCCAGTGGATCATGTGCTGGAATTCGTGCGTCAAGACAGTGTCAATACTCCCAAGTTGAAGAGCAACCGTATCTGCATTGATATAAATTATCTCTTTCTCATTTGAATACTCATGTGCGCCGCGAGCGTATTCGTCGGAGGAAGAATAGTAGCCTGCCACACGGAACCCCAATCCACGTGCGTAGAGGATGAACAATCGTGGATCCCCATCGACGCCTGGATTCCACTCGCTGCCGAAGAACGCCCGGTTGGTGGGATATATCTGCGTCTCGAATTGTTCGGCGATTTCGGCGACTGCTGCTGGATTCGGATCAATGGCAGTGTGAACGAAAAAATACATATGCTCCGTGACATGTATCAGCCGTGCATCCAGTTGAAAATTTTCATTGGTGTCCACATTGCTCGCCCAGAAAGTCACCACATCGCCCACGGTATAACCGGCTGCTTGCTCGCTGACGACAACCGGGATATCGATCCCGCCTTGCAGTTGCATCGCGATCTCGCGTAAGTCGCGCGGCGGCACGACTGCATTCATCAAAGAAGTGAATGTATCCGGTTCAGGTACAGGTGTGGGGACGTCAGTAGGGGTTTCTGTTGGGCTGGCAGTGGGAGAGGGAGTAACTGGGCTCGCTGGGCTCGCGGTGCTTGCGGGCAGCTCCGTCGGCTTACTGACTGTGGTTGAGATTGGTGGTTGCTCGGTAGGCGCCTGATCAGGTTGTAGAACAGCGCACCCGAAGGCAAGCACAGCGATGCCAGGCCCGAAGCGTAACAACTGCTTCATGGGACCTGCAATTCGTAGCTCGCGACTTCGGTTGTGAAGGGCGTTGTACCAGCAATGACAACGGTAGCCGGTCCCGTCAGTTGGATATCGGCGCGTCCAGCGGTGATCGGGACCCGCACCACATCCGTCTCATTGTTGGTGATCACCTGTACACTCCATGTTTGTTCCAGCAAGTTATCAAAACGCACCCAGCCTGCTGCCTCCCAATCATCCGCTCCGCTCTCAAAATCGGTGCTGTAGCCGATCTCCGGGATCGCAAGATCGTCGAGTAGGAATCCAGGGCGATTCACAGCAGCGTCCGTAATATATTCGAAGCGAATATATACCTGCTGCCCGACATAGGGCGTGAGGTCCACGCTCTCCTGAACCCATTCAGATGTGTCGCCGCCGCCGGAGTTGTAATGATAGCCCCAGCCAAGGTTGTTTCCGGTGGGATTGAAATCGGTGCCCCCGGGAGTCTCGATTATGGTCCAGGTTTCGCCATTTGTTGAGGCTTCGAGGTATACGTAATCGAAGTTTTCCTCAATCGCCCACCAGGCCCAATATGTCAGAGTAGCGCTATCCACGTCTGTCAGATCGAATAGACGTGTGAGCGTTGCATCGCTCTCATCCTGGCGGTTGCCCCAGAATACGAAGCGGCCGGAAGGTTGTTCGGCTGGTGTGACTCGAATCTGGCGTGAGCCAACAAACGATAGCGTATATGCGCCCTCGCAATCGAACTCCACATAGTCCGCTGCATATTGATGCACAGTAAACTGAACCGGATCGACTGGACAGGATCGGAACCGTTCCGTTGGGCTTTTGATCGCCGGCATCTGTGGATAGTTGCTGTAGCCGTAGCGACCATTTGCCAGCGTTACATCGTTCAGATAGTTTGCAATTGCCCAGTCGCCAAACAAGTCAACGGCCGAATATGGCGCGCCCGTTTGTTCATCGACAAGGTTCAATTCAGCCAAAACCGATTGGACAGACTTGAGCCCGTTTTCCGGATGCGAGACAAGTTCCTGCGTGGCAGCCTCACCGAAGCGATCCAGGAAGTACGTCATGAAGAGAAAGCCCGCGCCGTAATGTGGGATCGAATCAAAACCTGGTCCGCCCTCGCTCCAGGCATTCAGCTGCACATCCGGGTCGCGGGTGAAGCTCGCATCGAAACCATCCGCCCCATAACCATTCAGGAATTCGGAGAGCACCGATGATCCTTCATTCATCCAGGTTTCTTCGTTGCGGTCTTTGAACCAGTGAATCATATGCTGGAATTCGTGTGCCAGCGTCCCGGGCAAACTGCTATCGCCGGGGCCGGTAGCGTCTGCATTGATGTAGAACATCTCCTTCTCATTGGAGAATTCGTGTACCAAATGCGAATACTCGTCCACGGAGGAGTAGTAACCTGCTACCGAGAATCCCAACCCCTTGGCATAGAGAATATACAAATGCTCGTCGCCATCCACTCCGGGTGTCCATTCGCTGCCGAAAAACGCGCGATTTGTCGGATAAGAGTTCTGTTCGAAATCGTCCACCAAATCGCGCACACGCGATTCATTTACGGTTATTCCTTCTTGTACGAAGAAATAGACATGCTCTGTCTCGTAGACAAGCCGAGCCGAGACACGGAAGTTTTCATCTGTATCGGTATTCGAAGCCCAAAACTCGATGATATCTCCAATCGCATGGTTTGCCGGGGTCTCGCTGACAACCTCAGGGATTTCATCGAATCCTTTCAAGCGCAATGCAATTTCTCGCAGGTCGTTCTCCGGTACTTCCACCGCGAGCAGAGTAGCCAGCGTGTCTGATTCGCCGGAAACGGGCGTAGGTGGTGGCGCGAGTGTGATACTCGGCTCGGGTGCTGGAGCGACTGTCGCCTCCAATACTGATTGCACCTCGGACGAACTAAACACCGAAAAGCCAACAAATAGCAGCAGACAAAAGGCGCAGAGCATGCAGAATAAGATGAGTGCTACGACGAAGACGACGATTACACTAGTGGTTTTCAAGTTTGTGCTCCAGAGTTTGGGCGGCGAACGAGATTATAGCAATTATGGTTCTAGTGTGCTCTGAGAACAGAATCAGGGAGTGTCTATTTGAGTGGATTTGAGGCGTCGCAGTCCCGTCGCCCCGAAATTCCTCAGTCCTCGTTCTGGACGGGGACAAGCTCAGTGTACTCGGGTTTTGTCATCTCCATTCCTTTCGACACTTATCGGAACCTACATATATTGACTCATGCTATAATCGCATCACTGTGATGGTTTCGGCCCGCCGACGTTCTGTCTGGCGGGTTTTTTTTCGCAAATGTAATAATGAGAAAACTGTTCCGCCGTAAACGACCCACTGCACCCAAACCCGCCGAGCGCGATGACGATCTGAACGCCATTCGTCGCACGACGTTGCCGAACGGGATGCGCTTGTGGGTGCGGCAGCGTCCGGGCACCGGCACAGTGGCGATTCTGGCACAAGTCCCAGTGGGCTCACGTCACGAGTCCAAAGAGAATAACGGCATCTCCCACTTCCTGGAGCACATGATCTTCACCGGTACGCGCCGCTGGAACGAACACGAGGTCACAGAGATCATCCGTAGGCGCGGCGGCGAAGCCAACGCTCGTACAGCGCAGGAAGACACCGTCTATTGGTTGCATCTCAAGGCTGATGATCTAGCCCTCGGCTTGGACTGGCTCTCGGAGGTACTCTTCCGACCCGCCATCGCCGTAGAGAAATTCGACAAAGAACGGCGCGTGATTATCAACGAGAAGGGCGGTAATTGGGGTCGCTTCAAAGATGTGATGGAATGGGTAGAGGATCGCGGTTTTGGCTGGAACATTTTCAGGGCTGTTCGCAATCGGCTCTGGCCGGAGTCCAGCCTACTCTTGCCGGTGATCGGCGACGACAAATCCCTACAAACCATCGAACATTCGGGCCTGTTAGATTTTTATCGCACGCATTATCTCCCAAACAACCTGACTCTGGTTGTGGTTGGCGATGTTGAACCCGAAGAGGTAGAAGACTTGACGGAGCAATACTTCGGGGAGTTTGAAGCCGGAACGCTCCCACCCAAACCAGAACAACCGCTTACTCCGCCGGATGGTTTCCGCGTCCGCCTGCACGGACCCAGCATTAATGATCAGGGTCAATTACTCCTTGGCGCTCCCACCCCGGGGATGCAGCACGCCGACCGTTATCCGTTGATGGTATTGGCCGAGATCATGGAATCGGCCCTCACCCGCGAGATACGCTTTGAGCGCGGACTGGTCTATAGCATCGACGTTTATCCGGCCATGTATACCGATGTCGGCTATTTTGTCGTCTATACAACAGCGGAGAGCAATCGCTTTGCGGAGATTCAACAGGCCATCGATAACCAGATTATGCGTGCCATCTCCGGCCAGCTCGACACCGTTGCAGTGGATGCGGCGCGCAGCGCAGTGCGTGGGCGGGCCTTGCTCGCCATGGAAGGCAATCTTAACGAGGCCTGGTGGCTCTCCGAAGACGCCATGTACACGCCCGATGAAGAACCGATTCCAGATTACTTCGCAGCAATCAACGCTGTAACACCGAAAGACATCCAACGTGTTGCGAATTTCTATTTGGCAGAGGGCAACCGCTACGAGGCAATCCACCGGCCAGGTCTGACTCCCCGCCGCACCGCGCTACCGGCTGCCATCACGGCTGGTCTTGGCCTCACGGGTGTGAGCGTTTGGCTCGCAACATGGCTCAATCGCCGCAAGAACCACTCCAAATCCTAGACATTTTTTGGGTCAATTCTTCGTGTTGTAGCGGAAAATACACGAAGTGCCATCCCTATTGTCACACCCCAACAAAATCTCACAGTAGACAGATAGTCCAATTGCCCCTGCATTGCCGTCGTGTTATGATTTCTGCAGGAGGGAGTTAAGCATGAAAACCGGCCCGTCAGTCGATAGCATGCGATTCATTCAGAATGAGAATGTGCGCCTTGGCGAAGAAAACGAGACTCTACGTGCAGAACTCGAACAACTGCACGAAATTCTGGATGCGTTGCGTTCGCTTCAAGAGATTTCAACGGCCATCGATGCCCAAACAGATGTAGTTGGACTTCTGGATCGAATTCTTGAAGTATCTCTCAAGACGATCCACGCAAGTGATGGTTCGCTTTTGCTACTCGACGACGAGACGGACGAACTCGTATTTGTCGTCTCTCATGGTGCAGTCGCCGATCAGTTACTCGATCACCGTATCCCTCTGGGTGAGGGTATCACAGGGTGGGTGGCTCAAAGTGGCGAAGCAACCATCGTGACAGAGGTGCGCAGTGATGCGCGCTTCTCTGCTACGGTGGATCAGCAATTCGGTTTTCAAACTCGTTCGATGATCAGCGTCCCGCTCAGCATTGGAGACAAAGTAATGGGCGCCCTCACTGCACTTAACAAATTCAATGGTGAAGAGTTCAACGAGGCCGACCTCACCCTGCTCGGGGTTGTGGCCCAAATTGCGGCTGTCGCCATGCACCGGGCGGAAGAAGCCGAGGCAAATAGAGAGCCCGACAGTTGACTGTCCCTTTCTAAAACCAGAACAGCATGACAACGTGGCCTAATCAAACAACGCAGTGCTCTACACGTAATATGCGCGCCGCACCCCCCGGCCCAGCCCAGTACATCCGGGACTGGGTTCAGGACTGGGTAGGACTGGGTGACCGTCCGGAACTATCTACATACCCACGATTGTTAACAGCGAAATGGATCTAATTCCTGGCACATCCATCGGCCTTTATCGATTAATTGAACAGATCGGCATGGGCGGTATGGCCACTGTCTACAAAGCCTATCACGCCGCCATGGACCGGCATGTCGCGCTCAAGATGTTGCCGCGCCAGTTCGCCAAGGACGAAACCTATCTTGGGCGCTTTCATCAGGAAGCGCGCACCATAGCCAACCTCGAACATCCACATATACTGCCGGTCTATGATTTCGGCGAGGACGATGGTTATACCTATTTGGTAATGCGGCTGCTCGAAGCCGGCACGCTTAAAGAACGCATGGGTGCTGGGCCACTTTCAATCAGCGAACTGGATCATCTGTTTGGGCAAGTTACCAGTGCACTGGATTACGCGCACTCGCGCAGTGTAATCCACCGCGACGTAAAACCGTCGAACGTGCTCATCGATCCACACGGCAACGCCTTCCTGACGGACTTTGGCGTTGCCAAACTTCTTCAGAGCACATCACAATTTACGGCCTCGGGCGGCATGCTTGGCACCCCTGCTTATATGGCCCCGGAGCAAGGCAAAGGCAGTCCTTCGGATGCGCGCTCTGACCTGTATGCGCTTGGCGTCATGCTCTATGAGATGTGCACCGGCCGTATCCCTTTCGACGCAGAGACACCACTTGCTATCGTGCTCAAGCACATCAACGATCCGC
Source organism: Anaerolineales bacterium (assembly GCA_965248775.1). GTDB lineage: Bacteria > Chloroflexota > Anaerolineae > Anaerolineales > JBHHUI01 > JBHHUI01. The sequence goes on along the minus strand of OZ252150.1, from coordinate 3,674,870 downwards.
TGCCGTTGCCACGTAACCTAAACGAATCGATCCCTGAAGAAGTACAGGACGTCATTCTCAAGGCGATGGCGAAAGAACCGGACGAGCGCTATCAGACCGCCAACGAGATGCTGGGCGGTTGGCGACGCGCTGTCGGCGATCTCGCAAAGATCGACAAACCCTTTGGGCCAGAATTGGTGCCCCCACGCGATGTCACCCAGGCAGCAATCGCGCCGGAAACTGTGGACAAGCCGGAAGTTGTTCTGCCACCGCGTCCGAAAAAAGTCAAGATGCCGCCACGTGTTGTCGAAGAAAAAGTCAGCAGCGGCAGGCGATTGCCGCGCCGCTGGTGGCTGGCAATCCCTGTGGGTTTGCTGTTGTGTGCCTGCATCGGATTTTTTGTGGTGCAAGCAATCAACCAGCAGGACGCGGGGACAACTGCCGGCGAGCCGGATGTCTCCGTAGTCGGGGTAGCAGCGGGAGATACGGCTGCAGATGAACCTGGGGCGGTGGCCGATGCGCCCGGCACAGCCGGCGAGCCCAACACGACTGGTGGGATAGACCCATTCCAACCCGGCCCGGCCGACCGTAGTGATTTTACCTGGGAGTCATTCGCGAATGCGAATGAAATCCGCTCCGCCGTTCCGGTCGGCGACGTAATCCTGACAGCGACTGGCGGCGGTATCGTGGTCTGGGACACAGCGAATGACAGCTTCGAAGTGTGGAGCGCGCCGGAGCAGCTGCCGTTCAATCGGATCAATTCCATCATGCCTGGAGGGGACGGAGTGATGTGGATTGGTACGGAATTTGGGCTTTTGCGACGCGCTCCGGATGGGGAACTGGCTCACTTTAGCGTAGAAGATGGACTTGATAGCGACTGGGTGGGTCCGATGCGCTGATTGTCGGCACGCGCTACGGGAAAATGGACTGACCGAGTTTCGTGACGGGCGCTTGGAGTCGGTGCAATGGTCCAGCGCGCCAGACCCCGATCCGCATGATCTCGACATCGTGAGCAGCAATGTCATTGGTCTCTATGGAAACCCGCCCGAATTCTTAGTTGTCACTACTGAGCAAGGGTTATTCTTCCAGACCGACTCTGAGTCTAAGATCTTCAAGGCAGCGAATGGCCTGCCGGCCGATGAAGTGCTTTCATTTTTCCTCGACCGAGGCCAAAACGCGTGGATCGGTACTGCAGCTGGCGCAGTCGTTGTGTCTATAGGTACGGAGGGAATGGAGTTTATTGACGAGTTCGGAGATGAGCCTGTCTTTGCCATTTATCAAGACGGCGCCGGGATGATGTGGTTCGGTCTGGCAGGCAGAGTCGCTCGGCTTAATCTGGAATTTAACGATTGGACATTCTTTGGCCCAGAAGACGGTTTAATCGGATGGATCAACCACACCATTTTTGAAGACTCTCGCGATCAGCTCTGGGTCGCCAGCGATAACGGCCTGATGCGTTTCGATGGAAACCGATTTCTGGAGTACTACGTGCCAAACCAGCCCGCGTATTCGGAATATAGTTTCATCGTGCCAGATCAGGACGGAGACCTGCTGGTTGGCCCGCTTTACTGGGGTGGATATGCACAGTTAAATCGTGACAATGGCGAATTCGAGTTCTACGAGCTGCCCGAAGGATCCTCACCAATGGTCGTCACCGAGGAAGGCACGATTTGGGCCGGCAGCAACTATTCCGGACTATGGCGCGTTGGCTTCGACGGGGACGAGCGCCAATACTCAACTCAGGACGGCTTGCCCGCCGATGCCGTCACTTCCGTAGCAATTGATCCGCGAGGTGACTTGTGGGTCGGTACGGAGGCCGGTCTGGCTCGTTTTAATCCAGAGGACGATCAGGTGGAGGTTTTCGATCAGGCCGGCGGCGATTTATTGCATGATTACGTGAAGACTGTTTTTGTCGATTCGAGAGGCCGCATTTGGGTGGGTACCGAAGGCGGTGGTGCGATGTTCGATGGCGAAAACTGGTTCCAACTCCAGCCGGGTGATGAGTTGCATCCTGACGCCCATGCTGTTCACGATATTGTCGAAGGGCTGGATGGCATCATCTGGCTTGGAACAGACGGGGGCGGGCTTTCAGAATACAACCCACACACCGATGAGTGGATCGTGCACTATGATGATCTTCCCTTTAACTCTCCGATAGTATTAGCAATCGATCCGATGGACAATAGCGTCTGGGCGGCTGCGCCATGGGAAGGTGCAGTGGCGCGGCAGAAGGAGGATGGCTGGGAACAGCTCCACGAACTGCAGCTGGCGGATCCGCGCGTCCAGGACATTTACTTCGTCGAATTCGGCGATGTATACGAGGCCTACTTTGCAACAGAAGGCGGTCTGACACACTGGTCACCATAGGCTGTGCCGAAAAGCATCCAGCTGCTCGTTGTCGAGGACGATGTGTATGCACGCGATGCGATGGTGCTGCTGCTCTGCCAGGATTGGCGCACACGCGTCATCGCCGAGGCCGGCAGCTACGCCGAGGCGCTGCAGGTGCTCCCCGAGATCCGCGATCGAATGCATGCGGTGATGGTAGATCTGGAAGCAGCCGACGGCACAGACTGGCCGCTACGCTTCGTTGAGCACTTGCGCGGCCCGTTGGAACATGCCCCGCCACGCGTGTTGTGTTCAGCCAAATACGCACACCCGGACATGCTCGCGCGGGCAATTGATGCGGGCGTTAACGGCTTCATTCTGAAAGACGAATGTGGCTGGGCGATTGCCCAGGCTGTCGCCTATGCACAGCAAGGGCAATTTCCGCACACACCGGGCGTGCGCGACGCGATGGAACAACAGGGGCTGCGACCCAAATGGCCGGGCGTGTTGGTGGACGGGAGCGATCTCGGCTCCGAACTATCGCCGCGTGAGCGACAGGTGGCGCGCTTGTTCCTGCTCTACGGTCCTTCACTGCGCAACCTCTCCGACGAGTTACAAATTCGTGCTGATGAAGTGGGCAAAGTGGTGCAGCGCATCTATGAGAAGCTTGGCGTGTACAAGCTGGTCGAGCAGGGGAATCCGGAAAATTACTTTACAGACGAATCCGTCCTCGACCACATGCGGCGCATCATCCGCCAGACCGATCGCCGCCGGTCACAGTCCGAAGCCCGGCAAGCAAAAAAACCCGACAGCAAACCTCGCCGAGTACGCCCCGAGCAACAAGACACGCTCGCATACCATTTACTAACTCTCCTCCGACGAAAATAAAACCAAAAACAGTACATTTTAGGACTGTACTTTGAATATAGCTTCGTTGTACAATCCATTCCAGGCTATGTAAAGGTATATATGTTCACAGGGAAATCTCGGTTTGAAATCTCATGTACTGATAATCTATAAAAACTAGCGCGCGCTCGAATCATTAGCCCGCCTGTTCCATCGTAGCGACGAGCGCGTGTGGAGTGCCACTGACCTGAAGACGGGGCGTGAAATTTTGCGCCGGAGACGTCCGCGCATCGTCGTGCTCGATTTGGCGTTAGCCCTCAACGGTGGCGCTAATCTTGTCAACCAGGTTCGCGCTGAACTTCCCAAAACAAAAATCATCCGCGTGATCGATGAGCCCGATCCTGAACTGGAGAAGGCTGCCATCCAGGACGGCGTGCAAGCGATCCTGCATCCTCCCTTTAATCGTGTAAGTATCCAAATAGTATTAGGAATGGCAGTCGGCAAGCGCAATCCGGCAAAAGCGACACGCGCCTCCGATAAGACCCCTCGCACCCAGCTCCCCCGGGTTCGCATTCCTGTTGCAGCAAAGATCACTGCACCGTACTTGGCACTCGCTTTTGTGCTGGCCATTGCAGCTGCATTTGTTGCCAGCCGCATCGTGCTCGATTCCGTGGAAAATCGCTTTGCCAATCAATTGATCGAAGCTGGCAAACTTTCCGCCGATTGGATGGTGCAGGAGGAAAATAAGCGCCTAGAAACACTGCGGTTGCTCGCGCACACGCAGGGGATATCATCCGCTCTCTCGGACGGCGACGCTGAGGCTTTGCGCAATCTTGCCCTGCCGGTGGCGATCAACGCTGGCGAAGAGGCAATGGAATTCCTGGACGCTAGCGGAGCGAGTGTGCTTTCGCTGCGCCGTGACCCGGATGACTCTATCGAGAAACTTGTCTCCATGCGTGGCGACGCCCAATTTCGCGATTGGGAATTTGTTCAGAGAGTTTACGAGGGCGAGTCTGACGCTGAGGGGGATAAATATGCCCGTCTCGCACGCGCCCCCTGGGGTGAATATCTCTATGTTGCCGGGCCTGTATTTTCCGAGAACGAAACACAGCTCGGTGCTATGCTCGTTGGGAAGTCGCTTACTACGATCACGCGGCAGTTGCGCGAGGCCACTTTTGCCCAAACAACCCTTTACGATTATGAAGGTCTCCCGTTGGCATCCAGCCTGGCGGTGTTTAAAACAGGACTCTCGCAGCCAGATTCAGAACTCACTTCTCGATTGCTCGCGCGCCAAGATACGGAAAGCCTGACACGCGGCATCGATGTAGGAAGTGTGACGTACCGCGAATTGCTCGCGCCCTGGCAGGTACGCAACGGAGAGGACATCGGTCTGCTTGGCGCTGCACTGCCCGAGACTTTTCTCATCCAGACGAGTCGCCTGACATTGCTGAATATTTTTCTACTTGTTGTCGTCTCGCTGCTGCTCGTAGTCGCCGTCGGAATATTTATCTCTACGCGCATCACACGCCCCCTGCAAAGTGTGGTACGCGCCTCAACGCAAGTCGCCGGGGGGAATCTGGACGTGCGCGTGCAGCCCTCGGGGCAGGATGAAGTCACAGTACTTGCACATGCGTTCAATCATCTGGTGGGCGGATTGCGGGAAGGCTCTGTCTATCAGGATCTGCTTGGTCGCACCGTTTCGCCTGAGGTGCGTGAGCAACTGCGCGAGACGTTCGCTACAGGCAAAATTGACCTTGGCGGGCAAACTGCGATGGCTAGCGTGCTCATGGCAGATATTCGCGGATTTACAACTATCTCCGAGGCAACCGACCCCGGCAAATTAATGACCTGGCTCAACGAGTTCTTCGGCGAACTCGTTCCAATCATTGTCAAGCATAGTGGCATTGTGAACAAATTTGACGGCGATGCGGTGTTGGCATTCTTCGGTGTGCTTCCCCGGCCTCTCGCCGCGGATATGAGTGCTTACTATGCCTGCAAATGCGCGCTGGAGATGCTGGATGCAATCAGCGACATTAACATGCGTCGCGCAGAGCGGGGCGAACCGACCTTTGTCACAGGTATCGGCCTGAACACAGGCTTAGTAACCGCCGGTGCGCTCGGTGCTGCCGACCGCCTGCATTACACAATTATTGGCGATACTGTCAACACAGCGCAACGCATTGAGTAACAAACGCGCATGTTCGAAGAAGGTGCGATCATCATCAGCCAATTCACGCACCAAATGCTGGCTGAACGTCAGGCCGAATTCGAGATCGAGCCGTTGCTGGGTAAATTTGCAGCAAAAGGGAAATCGGAGCCGATTTCGCTCTTGCAACTCCGTCATCGTACCAGGGGAGCAGTTCGAGCCAAGTATAACGGCCAGTGACAAGTCGTTCGGCCAGCAGCCCTTTATTTGACAGGCGCAGATGGATTGTGCTTTTGATCGTGGCTGTGGCCGCTGGTATTGCACTGCTCGCCGGCCTGTTGGTCTTTCAGGGGACGGCAGCCTCAGCCGCCGGCTTTATTCCTGTCTCAATGCAATCTTTGCAACGGGCCGATAACAGCGCAGAGCAAAGGGAAGCTTTCGTTGCACCCATAGAAATCGAGCTGATAGAAGACACGCTGCGCGACTCCGAACCGGAGCTCCCGGCGAGCGAGGTGGAACAACGCGTCCAAGAGGTACTGATTGAACTAGAGACGCCGGTACCCACTGTAACACCTTTGGACCCCACGAGCAGCGCAGCCGCTCAGGAGACAATAGCGGACACACCTACCGCGACGCTCACACCGACAGCCGGCCCGTCCTCCACTGCGGGACCATCACCCACCGAGACGGATCTGCCTACTGCGGGACCTTCGCCTACTCAGGCGGATACGGCCACTGCTGGGCCTTCTCCCACTGCCGACGCCTCCCTCACAGCATTGGCGCAGAGCTCTCCGATTCCATCGCAGTCTGCTACTCCAATTGTGACGTCTTCACCAACGGGGACTCAAACGCCCACTCCAACGGCGACATTAACCGCTTCGCCTACGGAGACCTATACGCCTACTCCTTCGCCGACATATACACCGTCGCATACGCCAACCTACACGCCTACGCCAACTTCTACCCCGGGCTGCAACATTACGATTGGCAACTTCCAATGGGAGACCGCCAACAAGTGGGTGAAGCTGGATGTAACTAACAATATGGGCAGCACGATCAGGTTGACGGAAAACGACTTTACATGGCCGTCGATTGTAAACGGCGACCTGAAGGAAATGTTGTTGGACGACGATCAGATTTATGACACTCAAGCGTCGCCGACCCATGTGAATGTCCCGGCCGATCAGCCGTGGAAATCTGGCACAGAATCGTTCCGCGATATTAGTGCTAGCGACACGGACGTACTCGAATTTCGCTTTGACCAGGGCGCTAAAAACAACGGCTATATAGTTGACCTGACATTCGACAACGGCTGTACGCAATCATTCTCTAACTGACAAGCGTTCGAAACACGAGTTAAAGTTTGGGAAGATTGCTGATCTCGTTTAATAGCGGCTGCCAACGAGCAACCGGCGGATAGTCGCTTCTAGCCGCGTTTGAACTCTTCGACGGAGTCGTTGAAGCGTTCGAGCGTTTCACTCAACTCGTGCTCACCGTGCGCCTCGCACAAGAAGAACGGCTCAAGCGGTTCTTCTTCAAACTCTACGCCTCGCGCAAACATACCACGGGCGATGGTGGAAAAGGAAGCGAGATCGGATGCTATAACGTCGCGCCAATCCGTGGGGGTGTCGCTGGTGCCAATCAGGAGTCCGGGCATTGAACTGTGTCCGAAAGTCACATGTTCGATGTCGGCTTCGGTCAGGAGGTCGCTGAGGCCCTGGCTGAGTTTTTCGCCATAGGCGGCGATCTTTTCAAGGGCATCCGTGTTCTCCAGGAGATCCAGAGTCGCCTCGGCGGCTGCGGTTCCGATCAGGTTGCCACAATACGTTCCCCCCATTCCAACTTGCCCCGGCCCGACAACGCTCATCACTTCCTCCGAACCACCCACCGCTGCAATGGGGAAGCCGTTGGCCTTTGCCTTTGCATAGGTCATCAGGTCGCCGCGCACGCCCAATAATTCAGTCGCGCCGCCTTTCGCCACGCGGAACCCGGTCTTCACCTCGTCCATAATCATCACAATGCCGTACTCGTCGCACAATTTGCGGATATGCTCCATCCAGCCCGCTACCGGCATAACGCCGGCCGAATTACCCATGATAGGTTCGACGATAATGGTAGCGATCTCACCCCAGCGCGCCTTCACTGTCCGTTCGAGTACCTCGAAGTCGTTATAGGGCAATGTAATAATCAGATCGCGAAGGGCGCTTGGAATACCAGTGCTGGCCTGCACCGGGATCGGATTGCGGCGCGAGCCGAGAGCACCGGCCGGTGCACCGTCAGTCGTCCAGAGCACGTAGTCGTGAAAGCCATGATAGTCACCTTCAAATTTGAGGACGACTTCGCGTCCCGTGTAACCGCGCGCGATACGCAGGGCATGCTGCGTGGCCTCCATACCGGAATTGGCGTAGCGTACTTTGTCCACGCCGGGGCACATACCAATGATGCGTTCAGCTACTGAGATCTCGAGTGGATGCGTGTGCGCGTACACTGTCCCATCTGCCAGGGCTGCTGCCACAGGCGCGGTCACACGTTCGTCAGCATGGCCGAGGATGACCGGCCCATATCCCAGACGATAGTCGATGAATTCATTGCCGTCCATGTCCCAGACGCGCGCGCCTTTTCCGCGTGCAATCACAGGGGTTGTCGTCTCGCCCCAATAGCGGAAATTGGAGGTCACGCCGTAAGGCATCACTCCCTTCGCACGTTCGAAAGCCGTGCGTGTATTATCGAAAGTTTGTGTCATTGTTTGTATCCTTTCCAAGTGACAGGATCATACTTGATAATCCATTCCTTGCGTTATGACTGTGCAGCATGAAACTCCTATGATGTGGTTTGCAATAGATACCAGCGAAACGCAGAAATTGGAGATCGCTATCGGATGAAATAGAATACATTGCACGCCCGCACTCGGGTTGCAGCATGTCGGAGAAAACTTCTATGAAATGTCTGATGTCAAGCCTCATTCTGACCGCCTTGTTTGTCGCCGCTTGTAATACCAGCGCGGCTCCCGAGGCCACATCCGAGATTGATGAGACTGTCGCGGAAGAAGCAGCCCCCGCTGCAGCGACGGAGACAGCGGTGCCCGCAACGGAAGCACCGCTTTCGCACGCATTCGAAACCGGCTCGTCCTCTCTTGCGATCGAGGTTCCGCTCGATGGTCGCCTTGCCGAGCCAGTCGAGATCGAAACCGAGAAGGGCGTGCGCTTTAGCGCCGAGGCCGGCACGCTGCTACGCACCTTGAGCGGCATGTTTGTCACCGGACCGATCACCATCGGTATCGACGACGACGGCGACTTTGGCGCGCTGCCGGACGACATCGCGGTGGACGGCATTGTGCGTGTTTATGTGTTGGTGCAGACGGCGAGTGGGCCGGAACTCTTAAACGTGCGCTTTGAACCGGCCGGCCAATTGCGCATCAGCCTGACCGAAGAGCACGCAGGGGAGTGGGCTACGTATAGTCCGGCGGCTCGGGGGGGCGGGCGCCTGCAGGGGGCGTTGCCGGAAACGACTGCCGCTGCCACGAGCGGTGTGTTGGCTGCCCCGGCTAATTCAGATGTGCGCCTGCAAGAATCTAGGATCATAATCCCAGGCAAAGTGGTTACTGGTTTTAACCGCTACCTGGGTCAGCCTGTCGTGGATTTTGGCGAATTTGGAAACTCGAGGATCGTCGGATTGGCCGGCTTTACCGACACCACATACGTGATAGAAGACCCGATCACGATTAAGGTTGAAGGGTGGGGGGGTATTGATAGTCATTACGATATCATCGACCTGCTGCTTGGCATTGATGCAGATGCAGTGGATGGCGGTTTTGACCCCGGGTCATGGGGTTCGTATATGAGCGAAATCAATATAGTCAACTTTGCTGGGTCAGCGAATGATGTTGTACAAGCCCTCTCTGATGCAGACTTTGATGTCTCGCAGAAGGACGGTAATATCGTCATCACCATCCCCTGCCCGTGGATACCGGCCGTCGACTACTTCGGCCAAAATATATGGTTATACGACCTTCTAAGCCTCGAGATACTCTGGAGCGCCACTCTTGAAGATCCGATAGAGCATGCGATGATATCCTCCGACGGCGAGAATATGTTCTTACTCACTGAGAATGAAATTTTTGATGAAATGAGTTTTGTGGTAGCAGGGGCGCCGATAACTAAGGTAATTTCTGGAGCTGGAGTTAATCTAGTCACTAAAGCCGGCGAAAACTTAGCTAACGACTGCGGACTTTTTTTAGCTCACAAGAACAATCCGAGAACCCGGACAAAGTTAACGCTATAACAACCAGCCCGCAAGGCGGCGTCGTTGGCACTACCGAAAATGGCACATTTTTCGCGCTCGATCGTCTGTTGGAAATACTGTTTGTCATCTGCGGTCTACCTATTGACATAATCGATCTAGACGTTCCGCCGGACGGCGGTACGGTGTTTTACACAACCCCTTACGAGATTGGTTGGATAAACATGCTCACCGGCATGCGGGGGTCAACAGTGATCACTGCGTCCGACTTGGCCGACGATGACTCGGGTTGGGTCGTCAACACGGACACAGGTGAGTCCGAACCATTTGACGGCCCCGTCCTTGCCAACTGCCCAGACGACTTTCAGGTGGTGCTTGAAGGAATGACCTTTGAAGATAATAGCGGAGTGGATAGCCTCCCCTTCCTCCCCTTCGACGATACATATGAAGCCTATCAACCTGGAGTGAGTTCTGTTGCTACTGGGGGTTGTTTTTTAATTAATCCCGATGATACTCCTGTGCCTGCGACGGCGATTTCCAAACTGGACCTGCACAACCAGAAAATTGTTCCAGCCAGCACGATTGTATTTGTTGAGCCACCAAGCATTATATTGCCACTAAATGTGTATATGCTGTTTGTCAATGCGACCGATCCCGCAATAAGTGTGGTCAACACAGTAACAGGCAATATCATCGGAACAGATATTGAATCGTTTGAATCGCCCGTACATTGTCTATATCCTTACACCGACCCTGGCGGCATCTCCAATATCATCGGGATAAATGTCAATGGTTCGTCTTTCAGTGGGCAAATCGACGAGTACGGCGAATATGTGCTTGGGCTTTTTAAAGGTCCACGGGAACTCGTAGAAGGTCCACTCATTCGTCATCGCCCACCAATGAGAAGATTTTATTCCCCCACGTTCTGCAGCATCGTAGAAATGGAGAGCGAGACATCCGTCGCTGTTCCAGTAGAAGGGCCAGTGGAAGGACCGCAGCCATATACACCGCCGTTCAATTTCTTCGTTCACCTGAACTTTTTCAATAGTGACTGTGGTTTTGGTGATGGTGGGTTCGATTTCAACTTCAGCACTGACGACTCAGGCAACGTGATAATCGCTCAGGTCGATGCCCAATCTGCTTTAGGGGACTACAATCCGGAGACTGGCGACGTTAGCACATCCGCTGGCGGAGAGACCTATGACGTTCGCATCACCTCGGACGGTACGAATGGCACCGTTTCTGGCACGAACTCATTTACAGGTGCTGGCATGCCCAAGGGCACTTGTACAGCCGATGTTTTCGGGACATTTGTGCCTTGAAAACCGCTGCCTGACAAAGTGTATTTTAGTAGACAGCTTTCCAGATGAGTAGGAAAAGGAGTCACAGTCATGCTTGAATTCTTACTAGACTCGGATACCCCCGTTACAACCTTTCTCGTAGTCGGCGGACTGCTGATCGGCGCAATCGGTATGGCGCTACTGAGCTGGCGCTGGAAATTGCCTAAAAAGCCGTTCTGGCAACTTGCCATCTACTACGGCGGCGGAATGCTCATCGGTGGGCTTCTCCCGCTGTTCTTCGCACTTGCCGGCTCGCTGTTTTTGGATTTCAGCAGCCCGTGGGCGCCTCTCGGCACATTATTAGGGATGCTCCTCGGCTTTGTGCTCCTCACCGTACTGCCACCACCACCCCCAACGACCTGGCTGCCCGTTGCGTACGGGATGGGGGGTATACTCGTGGGTGGACTCTTCCTGGGCTTCTGTGGGCTGATTGGAGGGTCGGCACTCGGCTCACCGGTCGGACCCGTAAATCCCTGCTCCACAGAAGTACGAGGCGGGGCGGTGCAGGGCAATTGTCCGACGGCAACCAAGCTACTCCCAGATGATGATCCGTTCGAAGATGAACAGTTTGTAACATTCACGTCAACTCCGACAGTTGCAGTCAGCGCAACGTTGCCGGCAAGCTTCACTCCTACTCCTACTCCCACACAACAGCCCGATGCAACGGATACGGATGCGCATGCGCCAACAGCCACCTCCACTGATGTACCGCCCGCGACTCCCACTCTGATCCCGCCTCCTTCCAACGCTAACTTAATATTGTTTCATACCAATGAAAGCAACTGTAGCTACCCCGACGGCCAACATCCATACCTTGTTTTGATTGACGGTACCCTGATCACGCTAATCCAAGTCGATGCAGGTATAACCAGTTCCGGCACCTACGATCCGGTCACCGGTGCGTTCAGCACGACGGCAACGGGACTTCCGGGCACAGAAATCTATACGGGTACTATTACTTTCAACGGGACTACGGTGACGATAACCGGTACCTATACATATATCGACCCCGCCTTCTGTCAGGGCCTATGGCTTATCAATGGCACGGGGACTTACTGAGATGCGGAGGTATTTTATAGTGGACCCCAGAATCTAGACTCGAAAACACGTCGGGCTAAGGTACACTGCCAGCCATGACAAAGAAGAAAACCCGCACCCACTACAGCGCCGAACGGAAAGCCCAGATCGTTCTCGAACTACTGCGGGAAGAGCGCACATTCGCGCAGATCGCCGCTGAGTATGGCATGCACGTCAATATGCTCCGCAAATGGAAAGCGCAGGCGGTCGAGCGCTTACCTAGCGTGTTCAGCAACGAGAACCACACGATGCGCGAGCTCGAGGCGGCACACGAGAGCGAACGCGAAGCGCTGTATGCGCAGATTGGCCGGCTGACGACGCAGTTAGCCTGGCTCAAAATAAAATCTGGCCTCAACGTCATCGAGAAGTGAGCGACTGACGATGGTCGAACGCGAGAATGCTGAGCTATCGCTCGCAACCCAGGCCGATCTGTTGGGTATCAGTCGCTCCAGTTTGTACTACGTCCCGGTCCCGCCGTCACCGGAAGAGTTGTACATCAAGTGCCGCATCGATGAAATCTACACTGCCCATCCCTTCTACGGTTCGCGCAAGATCCTGGCCGTATTGCGACGCGAGATGACCATCAATCGCAAAGCAGTCCAACGTCATATGCGCGAAATGGGGTTGGCAGCCATCTATCCGGGCCCGAATCTGAGCACACCGTCCCGGGGCCGGGTCACGGGAAACGAGCTAAGCAGCACGCTGTTTTCCCCTATTTGTTGCGCGGAGTGGCGATCACGCAGCCAAATCAGGTCTGGGGAATCGACATCACCTATATCCGCCTCCGCGGCGGCTGGATGCCCAGCCCCGGACAGGCTGGACGGGGTACCTCGTGGCTGTGCTGGATTGGTTCTCCCGCTACGTGGTCAGCTGGGAGCTCGACCAGACGCTGGAAATGCCATTCGTGTTGCGCGCAGTCGAGCGGGCGCTGGCAGCGGCCACGCCGACGATCTGGAACAGCGACCAGGGCAGCCACTTCACTAGCCCGCAGTACATTGACCGGCTCCAAGCGGCCGGTACACAAATCAGTATGGATGGTCGCGGCCGTGCGCTCGACCTCGTCCAGTCGACGAGACTGGGCAATATCTTCACCGAGCGGCTGTGGCGGACGGTGAAATACGAGGAGGTCTATCTGCACGACTACGACAGCCCGCGCGAAGCACGGCAGGCTCTGATACGCTACTTTCGCTTCTACCGTGCGGAGCGTCCGCATCAATCACTCGACTATCTCACCCCGGCGCAGGTGTACTTCGGGGAACGCACGCTGCTGAACTGACACCGATTTCGCTGTGGACATGTGGACAACTGAGAATGCGCCAGTTGCCCACATGTCCACAGCACTACGGCGACCATTTATGTCCACGACTCACGAAAGGAGAATGCACCTTACGCCAGGCCATTTTTCTGTCTTGACAAAGGGGTCCACCATATTTATTCAGGCGAGAAGCTCCGCTTTTGCGTCTCGCACCCAGTTCAGTCCATCATCACGATGCAGTCCGCACGTGACTGTGCGATGCAGTCCGCACCTGACTGCGCTGGACTGTGGAGCGAAGACTGAGCCAAAGTCAGTTAGTGAGGTTCAGGCTCAAAAAGCGAAGCTTCTGGCTGGCAGCGAGTTAAAAACTCACGGATGGGAGAGTCGCCTGCATTGGGATGACGCCTCCCATCCGTGAGATGGGTATAACTTATTACGAGTTTAGATCAGGCTTGCTTGTCGAGCGCCTCTACAATCTCCCAAATATAATCCTGCGTACCGGTCAAAATATCTAGGTCCAGGCGGTCGACAGTATCCGTTTGCTGATGCCAGTCCGGGATCATGCCGTCGCTGGGCCGATAGTTCACAAACGCGATGCCGCGTCGTCCGGCCATTGATATCGGCGTCATATTCGTATACGCGCCGCGCAAATTCTTCGGTTGCGCCTGTACATCGCCGTTCTGCTCGGCGACTTCCCGGGCGAGCGCTAGCAATCCCGGATCAGACTTCATTGGTAGAACCAGAGTCTCGTCCAGAAGATAGTGCGCTATTGTATCCTTGCCGCCAATATTGTCCACCACTAGATAGTCGGCGTCGGTCAGTTCCGGGTGTGCTGCCACGAACGCTCTCATACCGAAGGCGCCAACTTCTTCTGAACCGCTCAGAAGTAAATATACTTCGGTATTCTCCAGCGGATTCTTCTTTAACCGTGCTGCGAAGTCCAGCACGGTCGCTGCTCCAGCGGCGTTGTCATTTGCACCCGGCACAAATTTTGTGAACTCCGGCAGTAGCACAAACACAAACATGATTAGAACGATAGCGGCCAGCGCCAGCGAAAGAGTTTCCAATGCCGGCGGGCCTCCGAAGATGCGCGTCACAAAGACAGCCAGTAGCGCAACAATCGCCACCGGGCCTACAGTCGTGAGTAATTGTAGGAAAGCAAACGGCCCTTTGCCGCTCATTGCCCATGCAGTGCGGTGGGTATCCACGTGGGCGTCAACGACAACTGTGCGTTTCGGTTCATTCTTAGACTCGGCCTTCACCCACACGTTTTGGCTCTCGCCCGCAGGCAGGAACCACAACAGGGGGTTATCACGATGGGATACATGTATGAAGAACGAGGCAGTCGCGATCAGCGTCAACGCAGCTGCTGCGAGTGGACCGATCCCATCGATCAACGAGATCAGCGTCGCCCCCAGAACGATACCGGTTGTCAGTGCATACGGTTTCCAGACAGAGAGCGGCGCGCGAAACTCCTCCCAGTGCACATCGTATTTGAGTTCACCCAGCACCTTGCGGCAATACTCATGACCTTTGCGTTCAGCCTCAGTGCAGCTGCCGCGCGGGCCGATCTCTTCGGCGAAGTGTTTGATATGTTCGAGTGTGAGGTCCGTCATTGGTAATCAGGGATTAGAGAATGGAGATTGCCAATTGCGAATCCCCTATCTCCAAGAATCGTTAAGCGTACTCGGCCAGCCCAAGCCGTTCCAGCGTCTCGGGCGTTGGGTTTCCGGTTTGCGCATCCCAGCCAGACAGTTCGTAATACATGTCCTGGGCCTGCTCCATTTCTGACTCGTCGAGGGAGACGCCGCCTGTGGGACCGCCATCCCGCAATGCTTTATAGAATTTCTTAGGCAGTTTGTCTTCTTTGCGCGTCATCCCTTCGCGGGCGTTGAACAAGCGCATCATGTTCACACGGCGCTCGCCAAGTTCCTGCATCTCGTCGAGGTCGTAGTCTTCCCAGCCGGTGACGAAGCGCACGAGCTCGATGGCTTCTTGCGGACCATACAACTGCCAGGCCGGACCCCAGACAAACTGGCAGACGTTCGCACTGTCCGTCCACGAGTACATATATTGTGTCCTGCGTGCGAAGTCAACTTTCTCGCGACCGAGTGACATCTTGGGGAGCGATTCGTTGATGCCAATCGCCTGCATGCGCTCGGCATAATATTTATAGGCGCCACCCTCCACCGACGGGTCGTGTTCTGAAGACTGATGGTCCGCACCAAATGGATTGACTGAGTAGATCAGCCCCACAGAGCGCTTGACCTGCGGCATATGTGCCGGCGCCTCGGCACCCTTAACAGTGATGAGCAGGTCGTGACCTCTCTCGAGCCGGTTGGCGGCTGCTCGCGAGCCCTCGGCTAGGACGTCGCCGAAGCCTTCGCGGTTAGCGATCATCTTTGTCAGGTTCACCATTGCGTCTGCATCGCCATATTTCGCCGAAAAGCCGATCTCGTCTTCGCTGATGATGCCATTCTCGAAACAATCCATCGCCCAGGCAACAGTCGCTCCGGTACCAATGGTGTCCATCCCATACGCATTGCAAATCTGATTGGCAAGTGAGATCGCGTCGAGATCGCTCACGCCGCAATAGGAGCCAAAGGTAGCGAGTGTTTCATATTCGGCGCCGCCGTATTTTTCTTCCACGGCCTCGCCCTTGTATTCAGTTTTCACTACGCGCTTGCAATGCACAGTACAGGCATAGCAAGTATCCCGTTCGGTGAGGATCGTATCTGTCATAACCTCACCGGAGATGGGATCGAATTCTTCGAATTGCCCGGCATCCCAGTTGAAAGTTGGCAGACCGCCCGAGGCATGCTGATAAGAGAGTACCCCGGCTGTTCCATTCACTTTCAGGTCTTCCATGGAATCGTTATCGGAAAGCCCTTTTGCACCGGCCCGCGCCATCTTGTTTAGGTCTTTCGCGCCCGCCATGGGTAACCGCTTGGAGGAGCCGCGCACGACGACAGCCTTCAGGTTCTTGGAGCCCATCACAGCGCCCATGCCGGTACGACCATTGGCGCGATTAGACATGTTCATGATGGCCGCCACGCGCACCATCTTCTCGCCGGCCGGGCCGACCTGCATGACTTCGATTTTATTGTCGTCGAGTTCCTCTTTGAGAATTGTTTCCACATCGTGCGTAACTTTGCCCCACAAGTGCGAGGCATCGCGCAGTTCGGTTTCGCCGTCTTTGATCCAAAGGTAGACTGGCTTTTCCGAACGGCCCTTGACCACGATACCGTCAAAACCAGCAAACTTAAGCTCAGCCGGGAAAAATCCGCCACACTGCGAGTCCCCGATACCATCTACCAGCGGCGACTTGGCATTGGCCGTGAGACGGCTCTGGCCTGAGATCGGCGCGCCGGTAAGCACCGAGATCATCAATGTGAGGATATTGTCCGGGCCGAGTGCGTCCGCGCCGGGCTGCATGCCATCGAGAATGTAGTGCATCCCCATGGCGGAGCCGCCCATAAATTTGCGATAGAACGCATCCGACGGCTCTTCGATTTCAATTGAGCCCTGAGTGAGGTGCACGTGCAGTATTTTTCCTGTATATCCGTAAGCCATCTTCTCCTCCATTCGTAAATTAATAAGTCCCAATACTAAGGTCGCATTTCGAATATTCTAGGGTCCCAGCCAGCGAGCCTCCAGAGTTGGATGCCCGATCAAGTTTAGCACTTCGGCCAGATTCGGTAAATAGCTGCGGGTGGCCAATCCCGTGAGAAAGTCTTCGATGGTGATATCGGTTTGCATCTCGATCACGCGTGGTTCGCCTGTGATACCACCCAGTTCGGCGGCTTTGGCAATGGCGTCCTCTTCATAACCGAGCGCGTCCACCAGCCCATTATCGAGCGCCTGGCGCCCTGTGTAGACGCTGCCATCGGCCAGTTCGCGCACGGTGCCTTCGTCGAGCGTGCGGCCGGCGACGACAATCTCAACGAAAGAATCGTAAATCTCGTCGGTTGTCTCCTGCCAGTAGGCACGTTCTTCGTCTGTCATATCACGGAATGGCGAGCCGAAATCCTTACGTGGACCGGAAGTCACAACGACCACATCCACACCATACTCCTGCAATAACTCATCCACATTGATGAACTGGCTGATGACGCCAATGGAGCCAGTGAGGGTGTTGGGATTGGCGATAATCCAGTCGGCCGGGGCGCTGATGTAATAGCCGCCTGATGCGGCCAGATCACTCATCATCACGACAACCGGTTTATCCAACTCTGTAATGGCGTGGTGGATGCGGTCTGAGGCATTCACGCCCCCACCGGGAGAATTGACTGCTAGTAAGACCGCCTTCACGTTGTCGTTCCCGGCCGCCCGTTCGAGCTGCCCGATAATGCGGTCAGCGGCCGCAATGCTGGTATCGAGCGGACCCGCCGAACTGACAATGACACCCTGCACCCGGATCAGCGCTACTGCATCAGCTCCGCCCAGGTCATCCGGGCTGGCGAAGCCGCTACTGGTTGCGAGCAAATTAATTGCCAACACAGATGTCAGGATGAGTCCATAACACGCCAGCACCGGCAGCGCAAACCCAATAAATAACGTGACAAGCATGCGCCAAAAATTGTCTACTTTGCTCGATTGTGAAGTCGTGGGATTAGGAGCGTCCGCCGTCAATTTGGAGCCTCGGGTCAACTAGAAGGCGGATTCTATCATCCTTTATCGTCAACAGAAGCTTATCTCCGATCTCTCTATTGGCTAGGCCAATCCAGGTTCACCAACTGCCTCCGGCGGCAGATTCCAGGTCCTTTTTGTCACCCAGGGAACCACAACTGTACGCGTGCGAAGGATACCCGGGATACGGGCAAGCTTTTGCTCGACGAATTCATATAGCTCTTGATTGGTACGAAAATAGCCCTGCACACTGATATTCTGCTCGCCCAATGAGCTAGCGACATATCCCACTTCCGGAAACTTGGCGATTTGGTCAGCGATTTCTGTTGTGCGGCTTGTTTCAACTTCGCAAAAAATATCGGTGATGACAGCATAACCAACCAACGGCCAGTTCACCGTTGCATTGATTTTGATGACATCATCTTCCAATAAGCGTCCCAAGCGGTTGCGCACCGTGCGTTCAGACAAATCAAGCTGGCGGGCAATCTCCTGTCCGCTTATGCGCCCATCGTCAACCAAACAATTGATTATCTGGCGATCAACCTCATCTATTTGTCGTGACATATTAACCAATCCAACTCTTCACTACCGGACACTTTATCCGTGATTGATTAGCGGTTGCCTCTCGGCTACACTCTCCGTTCTACCACAGAACAAGGGGAGTATCGCCATGAGTGACAACCGCCGTACATATCGTGCCATAAAGAGCGCCTTGCGGCAACTGTACCCAGGAGAACCGCAGGGCAACTTGGCTCGCCATTTGGATACGCTCGCTGCCATGGTCAGCGGAATTGTCCGCAGCCAGAGTAGCCAGCTACCGGCGATCGCCAGGAAAGTGCCAGACGGCAACAAACCCGAGAGCCGGGTCAAACGGTACGCCCGCTGGGTCAAGAATGAGCATATTAATAACGAAGTCTTCTTTCTACCCTTCGCTGAACCCTTATTGCAGGGTCTGGCGCAGGACCGCACGCTCGTGTTGGCAATGGACGGCAGCGAAGTGGGCCGCGGTTGCCTGACCCTGATGGTGAGCGTCATCTACAAGCAACGTGCTTTGCCGGTGGCGTGGGTCACCGTCAAAGGGAGCAAGGGACATTTTTCAGAAGCGACACACGTGCAGTTGTTGACAGAAGTACACGCTTTGGTGCCCCCTGCAAGCGATGTCGTCTTCCTGGGGGATGGTGAATTCGATGGCACGAACCTCCAGGCGGCTCTGAATGACTACGAATGGGCCTACGTCTGTCGCACGGCCAAGCATGTCCAGCTATGTGAAGGGGGCGACTGGTTCGCCTTCGCCGACCTGGATGTGCCCCGTGGTGCATACCGCGGCGTGCCGGATGTCGCCTTCACCCAGCAGGAATATGGGCCCGTCCTTGCCATCGCGTGGTGGCAGCGCGACTGCAAAGAGCCCCTCTATCTGGTCACCAACCTGGAGCTGGTTGCCGAAGCCTGTTCCTGGTATAACAAACGCTTTCGTATTGAAACTTTCTTCTCCGACCAGAAAAGCCGGGGCTTCAATTTGCATAAAAGCCATATCGCCGACCCGGCCCGGCTGGCCCGGTTGATGATCGCAGCTTGCCTTGCTTACATCTGGATCATCTACTTGGCCAAACGAGATAATTGGGTGCAAGTCATTCACCGCACCGACCGCTGTGATCTGAGCCTATTTCAACTCGGCTTGCGCCTGCTGGAACAGTTCCTAAATGAGCATCTGCCCATCCCGGTCGCCTTTGACATGCCCCGCGCAGAAAGTGTCCGGTAGTGAATCCAACTCTACAAACAAATTCTGCTCAAGTCGATTCTGCCCGGCGTTGCAATGCGATCAAGGACATAAATTCGTAAATCAGGTTGGCAGCGAGCAATCCTGTTATACCGGCGGGATCGTATGCCGGCATCACTTCAACGAGGTCATAGGCCACAAAGTCGATCCCGGTCAGACCACGCACGAGTTCCTGACATTCTGCTCCGGTGAAGCCACCCACCTCCGGCGTGCCGGTGCCGGGAGCGTAGGCTGGATCGACAAAGTCGATATCGAACGACAAATAAGCCGGGCCGCTACCAACCCGTGCACGCGCCTCTGCAATTGTGGCGGCCATCCCGCGTGCGTGCAGCTCCGGCCCGGTTACAACGTGGAAACCGGCAGCACTGCTCATTTGATGGTCTTCTTCATCATAGAGCGATCCGCGCAGACCGATCTGGCTGGAACGCTCGACATCGATCAGGTTCTCTTCCAACGCGCGGCGGAAAGGCGTGCCGTGTGTGTCCTTGCCACCGAAATAGCCATGCCACAAATCGCTGTGAGAGTCGAAATGTACAAGCGCAACAGGCCCGTATTTTTCCACAACCGCGCGCAGGATCGGCAGCGAAACAGAATGGTCGCCACCCAAGAATATCGGCGTCACGCTACTTTGGAGCACCTGCGAAACGCCATCAACGATCATCTGATGTGAGTCTGGCAGATAGCCGGGCGCGGTTGACAGATCGCCATAATCAACGCATGAGCAATGCTCAAAAATATTCACTCCAAGCGTCGCGTTATAGGGCCGTAATAACATCGATTCGCTCCGGATGCCCTCTGGCCCGAAGCGCGCGCCTACCCGGAAGGTGCCGCCTGTATCAAAGGGCACACCAACAATAGCGATATCCACATCAGCAAGGTCTGTGATATACGGGAGGCGCATGAAGGTTCGAATTCCCGAGTAGCGCGGATATTCCATCGCATTGACTGGTTTGTAGTGTGTCATCTTTGCAGGCCCATCACTATTTCATTACAAGACGTGCTTCACGGCATCTTCAAATTTCTGAAGCGTTTCGGCGGCATCAGCGTCATTGTGTGCCGCGCAGAGAAAATAAGGTTCAAAGCCATCGGACTCGGGCATGACGCCGTTCTTGATCAAATGCTTATTAATGGCTGCCAGCATATCCCAGTTACAATCCTGTAGTTCACGCCAGTTCGTTGGCTGGGTCTCGGTAAGACAGATACCAAACATGGCCGGGACGCCATTGATTACATGCGGAATACTATGACGGTCGAGGATAGCGCTAATCCCTTTCATCAGTGTCGTTCCCACCTTCTCGATCTGTGGAAACACTTCGCCGGATTGCATGCGCTCCAGCGTCGCATCTGCGGCTGCAGTTGAAACTACATTGCCGGTATAGGTGCCGCCCTGAAAGACTTTCCCGGGGGCAAATGACATCATGATATCTTGGGAGCCGCCAATCGCAGCAACAGGATATCCATTCCCCAAGGCTTTGGCATATGTGGAGATATCGGGAATTACACCAAAATATTCCCGCGCACCTCCGGCGGCAATGCGGAAGCCGGTTTTAACTTCGTCAAAGATGAGTACAATCCCATGCTGATCGCACTGCTCACGCAGGAATTCCAGATAGCCGGGGCGTGGCATAATGGCGTTGTTATTCCCGAGTACCGGTTCGACAATGATCCCTGCAATCTGCTCGCCTTTCTCCTGCAGGATGTCGCCCAAAGCCTCGACTTCGTTCCAAGGACAGAGTTCGACCAGATCGCGAATTGACTCTGGGATACCAAGACTCTGTTTGTAGGGTTGCGGCCGTTGCCGATCGCCCATGTGTTCAACTTTGCCATCGGCAGTGGACCAGAGTAAATAATCATGCGCGCCGTGATAGGAACCTTCGAACTTCAAGATCAGATCGCGGCCCGTGTAGCCACGCGCCAGACGGATGGCGTGCATGGTACATTCTGTGCCGGTGTTGGCCAGCCGCACCTTCTCTACGCCCGGGCACATAGCAATGATGCGCTCGGCGACGCTGACTTCATACTCCTGCGTGCCTGCAAAGGTCACGCCACTGTCGATTGCATCCTTTACGCGATTGTTTACGAAGGCGTCGGTGTGCCCCAATATAATAGGACCCCAACCAAGCCGATAATCGATATAGCGTTTTCCATCAAAATTGTAAACGTAACCGTCGCGTGCTTCTGCAACCACAAGCGTGTCATCACCACCGTAACGATAGTTTGAACTCACGCCATAGGGCATAACTTCGAGAGCGCGTTGAAAAAATTCGCGCGACTTTTCACCTTGCACGGACATTCAGAATCTCCTTGGATAAAAATCGGCTCTTGATTTGTGATTTCATACCGGAACCTGTGCTATCATAACAATATTCGCCGGAAAAGTACAGAAATACGCACTATTATTGCCGAAATAGGACGTTTTAGCCCCCAACACTTCCGGAAAAGTCAATGCAAACCACTCCATTTTGGACCGAACAATTCAATCGCCCTGACGATCTGCCCATAATCGAAAATATCCCCAACGAAATAGACGTTGCCATTGTAGGCAGCGGCTACACCGGCCTCAACGCTGCCCGTGTGCTCGCGCAATCCGGGGCGCAGGTCGCAGTCTTGGAAAGGAATACCATTGGCTGGGGTGCCAGCTCGCGCAACGGCGGTATGGCAACGCCGGGCATCAAACAATCGCTCAAAGAAATCATCCGCCGCTACGGTAAAGCCAAAGGCCGGGAGTTCTGGCAGGCCTCGCTCGACGCGATCGATTTGCTCGAGCAGCTCATTCAGGATGAGAAGATCGACTGCGATTGGGAGCGCAAAGGGCATATCGCGTTGGCGTACAAACCCGCGCATTTCGAACATCTGCGCAAAGTTAACCAATGGTACAAACAGGATTTTGGCTACAAAACCACGCTGGTTGCCCCCTCGGATTTACGTACTGAAATTGGAACGCACGTGTTTTACGGTGGTCTGTCCAATGAACTCAGCGGTGGGCTGCAACCGGCCAAATACGTCTTTGGGTTGGCGCACGCGGTTGCCCGCCACGGCGCGCATTTGTGTGAGCACACGGATGTCACACACATTGAACGCAATCGCGGCGGCTTCCAAGTGCGCACCAGCCAGGGCGTGATCAAAGCGAAGGAGGTGCTGGTCGCTACCAACGGTTACACCGATCGGCTGGTGCCCAAATTCAAGTCGAAGGTGTTTCCGGTCGGCAGCTATATCATCGTTACAGAACCGCTCACAGCCGAACTCCAGCAAGAGCTCAGCCCCAAAGGGCGCATGTTCTACGATACGAAGAATTTTCTCAACTACTTCCGCTTGACACCAGACGGAAGAATGTTGTGGGGTGGTCGCAACGATCTGAGCACGGACCTGGATTTGCCGGAGAGTGCCGATCGTTTACGTGCACAGATGGTGCATGTTTTCCCGCAACTCCGCGATGAGCCGATAACACATTCCTGGACGGGCAATCTCGGGCTAACTTTTGATCTCATGCCGCATATTGGCCAAGTCGATGGCATTCATTACGCCTTCGGCTACGGCGGGCATGGACTCTCCATTGCTACGTATGTGGGCACCGAAGTCGGACTGCTGCTTTCCGGGCAGAAAACGCGCAGCCCCTTTGCCGAAATCCCGCACCAGACCATGTTTTTTTATCGTAACAAACCCTGGTTTATACCACTGGCTGCAACCTATTTCCGCTTTCTTGATCGCGTAACCTGAATGCAATCGTCGTAATCTTATCGAACGGTGTACATCAATCACGCAGAGGATTTTGAACCAATGACTGAACAAAGCGATTTTGATCTACTCTCTCCCGTCTGGACACACCTGACGACATTGCAGCCCGTGCGTGGGGAGGGCATCTATCTTTACGATGCCGCTGGTCGTAAATACACCGATTTCACCTCCGGCATCGGCGTGACCAATACCGGCCATTGCCATCCGCGCGTCGTGCAAGCCGTTCGGGAGCAGGCCGGCCAACTGCTCTTCGGGCAGATCAATATCGTTGTGCCTCCTGCCACTGTGGCGCTGGCTGCGGCCCTCAGTGAGATCACCCCGCTATCCATCGACCGATTCTTTTTCTCGAACAGCGGCGCGGAAGCCATCGAGGCGAGTGTAAAGCTAGCGCGGCATGCCACCGGCAAGCGCAACGTCATTGTCTTTCAGGGGAGTTTCCACGGCCGCACGGCCCAGACAATGGCGATGACCACAGCGAAAACAATCTATCGCCACGACTACCAGCCGCTGCCGGGCGGTGTGTTCGTGGCCCCATTCCCATATAGTTATTATTATGGCTGGGACGAGGCGCGCACGACAGAGTTCTGTCTGGATCAATTAAAGCTTCTGCTGAAAAGTCAGACTCCGCCGGAGGAAACTGCCGCCATCGTGATCGAACCGGTGTTGGGAGAAGGTGGTTACGTACCGGCTCCGCTAGAATTTTTACGCGAGCTGCGCGTATTGTGCACGGAATATGGCATCCTGCTAGTGATGGACGAAGTACAGACCGGGGCTGGACGCACAGGGACGTTCTTCTGCTTTGAACAAGCTGTTATTGAGCCGGACATTATCGTGATGGCAAAAGGGATTGGTAGTGGTCTGCCAATTTCCGGGCTGGCTTCCCGTGCGGAATTGATGGACAAATGGAAGGCTGGTACACATGGCGGCACCTATGGCGGCGGCAGCGCCATCACTGTCGCGGGGGCGTTGGCCTCTATGCAGGTGATTCGCGATGAGAATTTGGCCGAGAATGCGGCTGCGATGGGCGAGCATCTCCAGACCGGCTTGTGCAAGCTGCAGGAAGAGTATGCCCCCATCGGTGATGTGCGCGGTCGTGGACTGATGGTTGCCGCCGAATTCACAGCCGCCAATGGCAAACCTGATCCAAAGATAACAAAAGCCGTTCAGCGTGCGTGCCTCGAGCGCGACCTATTGTTGCTGACTTGTGGTAGTTATGAGAACGTTATCCGTTGGATCCCGCCGCTGGTGGTCAATGGTGAGCAGATCAATACAGCTATAGCGATATTCGCGGAGGCACTCGCAGAAACAATCGGTTCTTGATGCTTTGAGCTTTGAATTGAGAAAAACCAACCCCTCCCTTCAGCGGGTAGTTCGCGCCGGACCCCCTCCAGGCAGCAGGTCGCAGCGACGGCCGATTAGGGCTCGGACAACCGTTTGCTTCGCGTTACCGTGCTTGCGTCTCCGCGACCGAAAAAACGTGCACTCCCTGTGTCTTGCCTTTTAATTCGACCACGCCATGTTCCTCAATCTGGACATCATCGCCGAGTGCATCGCGTGTGGTCTTATCGATCAGGATCGGCCGCCCAACTTTCTTGTCTGCAACCTCCTTGGTAGCAAAGCGTCCAAACAACTCCCGCAATCGAGTATTGAGTGCTTTGATTTCTTTGTTAGCCGAAGCTAATTCGGCAGTGCGCTCGATGACCCGTTCTTCCAGGTTGTGATAGAGCGAGGCGTTCTCAATGGCGACCGCAGCCTGATCGGCGAATACCCGCAGACGATTCGCGTGCTCCTCACTATAGAACCCGGCACTTGCGCTGTTAACGTTCAGGAATCCGATGATGCGGTCGTGCGAACTGATGGGCGCGCCGGCATAGGATCTGATCCAATCCTTGGTCTCGTTCCGGATCCAGATCGAACTTTGACCTGTGTCCGGGATAATGAGCGAGCTTCCAGTGCTATGCATTCGGCTGAGTGTAGGACTCTCCGAGACGATTATTTGCACCGAATCTAAATACTCCTGCGATTTCTTAGTCGCATCGCCATGCCAGCGAAATACGCGCGCTACATCATCGTCGAGCACCATGACGGAAGCATCGTCGTGTGGAACAACTTGCTGCATCTGCTCCAGAATTAAATCGATGACTTGCTCGTAGTTGAGGGTTGTGTTTATAGCTGCGTTCGCTCGGCGCAGAGCATCCGCGAATGCGCGTTGTTCGCGCTCAGTCTCCTCCGCGCGCTTCCGATCGACAATCTCTTGCTGCGCTTGTTCGAACAGTCGGGCGTTCAGAATCGCCGTGGCAGCCTGGTTCGCGAACAAAACGAGCGGGATTACATTCTCGTCGCGAAAGCGCCCACGGATCGAACGATTCTCGACGTAGATTGCGCCGATGGTGTCGCCCACTACTATCAGCGGTACGCACATAATGGAGCGTAGTTCCAGTATGTGCACGCTGCGCGCTTTGCCAAAGCGCTCGTCGCTCATCGCATCCCGCAGCACAAGCGGCTTACTGTTGTCGACGACTTCCTTGAGCACCGTTGTGCTGATTTGGTCCTCGGCACCGGGAATCTCGTTGCCCTCCCGGTCCCGTTTGACACGGAAGTCGAGCGCTCCATCCAAAGCCCTCAGGACCACGAATCCCCGCTCCGCACCGACAAGCTGCATGGCCTTGTCTACGACGTAATTCAGAAGCGGATCGACTTCGCGCTTGAGCGCCATCGTTCGGCTAATATTGAGGATGCCTTCCATCTGGTCTTGATCCATATCATTCCTGGTATGCCGTTGACAGAGACAAGTATATCCCGGTAAACTCAAGTCGCAATTCGGCTGGTATAGCGCAAATCTGAGAATCTTTCTTACAAGAATTATCTTCAGGTCGGCCCGAGACATAGGCCTGTCTCTGGATGGCGTTAGCGTGGCGCGCTGCCCGCGACAGGAATATGAGCATCTAATGACATGGTTGATGATATTAACTCGAGTGTTGTGATTTGAGTGATCTTAGGGCATATTCGGCAGATGCAACTTCCCATCGTAAAACCGGCTCCCATCGTATCAGAGCACAGCGCCAGCTTTCGCGGGGTGTTTGAAAACCGCTGTCAGTTCCGGCATTTCGAGAATTATCTAACCGGACTGATTGTGTTGAAGAACAAGTCGATGGCGAACATGACGCGCTGCCTGTTGGATAGCGCTGACAAGACCAACCTGTCGCGCTTCTTGTCGGAAGCGAACTGGGATGCCGCGGAACTGAACCAGGAACGCATTGCATACTTATTCCAGCAAACCAAGCGCCAGCGCCAGGGCGCCCGCAAATCGATGCTGGCCATCGATGATACTTTGTGCGAGCACGTCGGCAGTCTGTTCGAATACATTGACCAACATTACAACCACGGCAACCACATGTATCCGCTAGCGCACAATCTGGTCACCGGCCACTACATCAGCGGCGCGGTTCGCTTTCCGGCCGACTGGCGACTGTACCGGCGCTACGAAGAAGTCACCGACTGGGAAGCGTTCGTCAAGAAACTGTTGCCCGACGCTACGATCCCGAAAACCAAGAAGGAGCGTAATCGCTTCAAACGTCAAGTCGCACCCACCTTGCTGGCCGACCCAGAGTTCCGGGCTCTGGACGAATCTTTTCAGACCAAGATTTCGCTGGCGGCTGAACTGGTCAAGGCGGCGCTGGCGCACGATTTGCCCTTTGAAACGGTGCTGTTCGACGCCTGGTACCTGGCACCCGAATTGCTCGAAGTTCTCAGTGCGCATGGCAAGCACTGGATCAGCCTGCTGAAAAACAACCGCAACCTTATCACCAACAGCTTTGTGCTCCAGGATGCTTCCGGCGAACGCATGCGCTTTGATGGTCCGCACATCAAGGTGCAGGACCTAGTGCCGCTTATCCCACCTTCCGCTTTCAAACCGATGCAAGTGGGCGAGCAGACCTACTACTGCTTCAGCAAGAATGTACGCATCCCGACTTTGGGGAAGGTACGGCTGGTCATCAGCTTTGCCAAGCCTGATTTAACCGGCACCTATGCCGTGCTGGTCAGCAGCCATCTCAGTTGGGATGCCAAGAAGATCATCGCAACCTATCTGCTCCGTTGGCCGATTGAGACCTTTTATCAAGACGCCAAACAGAACCTGGGGCTCCACGAATATCGCATGCGCTCGGCCGCCGCCATTCATAAGCACTGGTCACTGGTCTTCGTGGCCTATTCGTTCCTGCACCTGCACTGTTTGCCCACATCGCGTCGTGACAAGGTCTGCGCGCCCATCCAATCCATCGGGCAGGTTATTCGCCAACAAAGCCAGCAGCTAATCGAAGCATTGATCTTGCCGGCTCACGGCTCTCTGTCTGACGGTACTGACGAGCAACAAGTCTTCTCGTACTTATTCGCCAAGCAGGCTTACTCTTTGGCTGCTTGAGCCTTTTCACTCAAATCACAACACTCGAGATATTAATCTGAGCGGCCATACAATACGCGGGTATGAGCTTCGCGAGCGTATCGGCGAGGGGGGCTTTGGGGCTGTGTACCGTGCGCATCAGTCCGCCGTCGGCCGAGATGTAGCTGTTAAGGTTATCCTGCCCGAATTCGCCAACCATCCCAACTTCATTCGCCGCTTCGAGGCCGAGGCGCGCTTGGTGGCACAGTTAGAACATTTCCACATCGTCCCGCTGTTTGACTACTGGCGTGAGCCCGATGGTGCCTACCTGGTCATGCGTTGGTTGCGCGGAGGCAGCCTCGCCGAACGGCTCGCCGGGGACGCCGTTCCACCGAAGGTCGCCAGCCGGATGGTGACCCAAGTCGCCGCCGCCCTAACCGTGGCACACAGTCAAGGCGTAGTGCACCGCGATCTGAAGCCCGGCAATATCCTGCTCGACGAAGAAGATAACGCTTTCCTCACAGACTTCGGCATCGCCAAAGTCATGAGCAGCCTCAATACGTTGGAGAACGGCGGGCGAATCAACGAGTCTGAGGGTGACCTGACCCAGACGGGTGCGATAGTCGGGTCGCCAGGTTACATGGCGCCAGAACAAGCTGACCGCCAGCCGGTCACGCCCAAGACGGACATCTATAGTTTCGGCGTCATCCTATATGAATTGCTGACCGGTGAAAATCCTTTTCCCGGCGTGGATGGTATCAGCCTGATATACAGGCATCTCACAGAGCCGTTACCGTCGCTAGACATCGCCCGGGCCGATTTGCCATCTGGATTGAACGACGTCATTCAGGCGGCAACAGCAAAAGATCCTGACAAGCGATTCCCGGACGCGCAATCGCTTGCGGCCGCATTCCATCGCGCCGTACACGCCGAAGTGGAGCCAGTACACACACAAGCCGACTTGCTGCAGGCCACAAATCCGTACAAGGGTCTGCGCGCGTTTCAGGAAAATGATGCCGAAGACTTCTTTGGTCGCGAAGCCCTGAGCGATAAGCTTGCTGCCCACTTCCGCACCAGGAGCCGCTTCCTGGCCGTTGTCGGGCCAAGCGGCAGCGGAAAGTCATCCGTGGTGCGAGCGGGGCTGATCCCGGCGTTGCGCCGGGGCGTCATACCTGGGTCCGATCGCTGGTTCATAACTGACATGATCCCAGGCATGAATCCCATGCGGGAGCTGGCAAGCGCATTGGGCCGTGTAGCGATTGACCCCCCCGCTGATCTATTGACCGAGTTACAGACCGACGTGCGCAGGTTGGCAAAGGTTAATCAGCAAATCCTAAGCAACGACCAGGACGAGTTGTTACTAGTCATCGACCAATTCGAGGAGATCTTCACCTTAGTGGAAAAAGAGGCCGACCGGGCGCACTTCCTCGAAAGCCTCCTGCAGGCAGTGACCGTGCCAGACTCGAACATGCGCATTATCCTGACTCTCCGCGCCGATTTTTACGACCGGCCGCTGCTCTACCCCAAATTCGGTGACCTTGTACGCACGAATATGGAAACAGTCATGCCGCTTTCGCCCGAGGAGCTGGAACAGGCCATTGCTGGTCCGGCCGTGCGCGTCGGCGCACGGCTTGAAGCCGGCTTGGCTGGCGCCATTGTGGCGGACGTTAGCGAGCAGCCGGGCGTTCTGCCGCTATTGCAATATGCGCTAACAGAGCTCTTCGAGCGACGGGTTGATGATCTCCTGACCATGTCAGCGTACAGAGACAGTGGCGGCGTGACCGGTGCGCTCGCCCGGCGCGCCGACGAGATTTATGCCAATCTAGACACGGACGTCCGGGCTGTCACGCGGCAACTCTTCCTGCGGCTCGTCACACTAGGCGAGGGGACTGAAGACACCCGCAGGCGTGTACTGCGCAACGAGTTATTGTCGGTCGAAGGGGATACACACCTGATGTCGGACGTAATCGACCGATACGGGCAGTTCCGCTTGCTATCCTTCGATCGCGACCCGATAACACGCAGTCCGACAGTCGAAGTGGCGCACGAAGCGCTCATCCGGGAATGGCAGCGCTTGCGCGACTGGCTTCACGAAAGTCGTGAGGAGGTTCGCTTGCAGCGACGCATTACCGCGACGGCGACTGAATGGTACAACGCTAACATGGATGCAAGTTTCCTGGCACTCGGGGCGAGGTTGCAGCAGTTTGAAGGTTGGGCTGCCACGACTGATTTGACGATGACTCAGACCGAGAGCGATTATCTGCGAGCCAGTCTGGTTGCTAGAGAGACACGGCAAGCCGAAGAGCAGAAGCGCCTGGAGCGGGAAATGGCCGCGCGCGCAGAAGCAGAGGCCGAACGGGATCGAGCGCGAGTCTCCGCGGCACTGGCATAGAGCCTGAACCTTGCAACCAGCGCACAATTGGCCTTGAACGAGCACTACTCCGACCTGGCACTTGCATTGGCACTCGAAGCCAATCTTATCGCCGACGCGCCGGCCAAGGCTGGGCTGATGCTCGCTACAACAGCCTACGCACCGGGCACTCGTTTTCTTCTCACGGGCCACACCGAACCCGTCCGCAGCGTAGCCGTTAGTCCGAATGGTAGGCGAGCTGTGTCAGGCTCTACCGACAAGAGCTTAATACTATGGAATCTTAAAACAGGCACTAAAATCCGCCGCTTCGAAGGGCATGCGGATGCAGTTACGAGCGTATCGTTCACTCCAGATGGCGGAAGGATTCTCTCCGGATCAGATGATCAGAACCTCTTCCTATGGGACGTCACCAGTGGAGAAATTCTACGTCGTTTTGAAGGCCATGTAGACGCAGTCCAGAGCGTATCCATTTCGCCCGATGGCCGCACGGCACTTTCCGGTTCGAGTGATCATCTCGTAATTCTTTGGGATATTGAAACAGGCATAGTCATCCATCGGATGGAAGGACACAAAGATGATGTTCAGAGTGTGGAAATCAACCCGGATGGCCGCTATGGTCTGTCTGCAGGAAATGACACTGCCTTAATTCTTTGGGACCTAGAAAATGGCACGGAGGTTAGCCGTCTGTCCGGGCACATAAATGCCGTGAAGGATCTCGCCATCAGCCCGGATGGTCGTTCTGCGCTATCGGTTTCCATAAACGGTGTTCGTATTCTCTGGGACATTGAAAACGGCTCTGAAATGCGTCGTTTCGCTCGCGTGAACCTGGAGATGTGGTGCGTCGCCTTCAGTTCAGATGGCCGCCGGGCTGCATATGGAATCAGCGACGGAACGCTTTGTGTCTGGGAAATCGAGAGCGGCGAGACGATTCGTACATTCGTCGAGCATACCAACCAGGTCTTGCAGGTGGCGTTCAGTCCCGACGGCCAGTCATTGCTTTCAGCTTCGGGAGACGGAACGCTGCGGCTATGGAACCTTGAGAGTGGGGCTCAGTTGCGTAAATTCACAGGCCACAGCAACGCAGTCTGGAGTCTGGATATCAGTCCAGACGGTCGGACCTTGCTCTCACGGTCAACAGATGAAACCCTGCGCATGTGGGATGTAGACAACGGGGTCGAAACCCGGTGTATAGAAACGAATGCCGGGATGAAAATCGACATAAGTCCGAGCGGCCGCAAAGTCCTTTCGGGTGCGGGCGATGTATTTAGACATGGCTACGCCGATCAAGCGCTCCGGCTATGGGAGCTCGAAACCGGCAAGCTACTCCATCGACTTGAAGGGCACACCAATCTTTCATGGGCTATTGCAATCAGTCCGGACGAACGATATGCGGTGTCAGGCAGTCTAGATGGGTTGATGATTCTGTGGGACCTCGGAAAAGGGGCTGAAATTCGTCGCCTCAAAGTGGAGCGTACTGTTCGTAGCGCGATATTCAGTCCTGATGGCCGACATATATTATGGGGCGAAGGAAACTTTGAGGGCGAAGTCCCAGCCAAAGACTATGCAATCTACCTGTGGAGTGTTGACGCCTGGACTGAGGTGCGCGCGTTCTCTGGACACAGTGCTTCCATATGGGTAATAAAAGCCCACCGGGATGGGAGTACCTTCTTTTCAGGTTCAAGGGACGGCACGATCCGGTTGTGGGATATCGAAAGCGGAGCCGAAATCCGGCGATTTACGGGCGCGCATGGCGGCGGCGTGCTCGATGTTAAGATTTTGCCCGATAGCGACCATATCGTCTCGACCGGTATGGACGGCAAGCTGATTCTATGGAATCTGGAGAGCGGCGAGGCCGTGAGTCAAATTCAAGGCCATGCAGGCGCGTCCGCCAGTCTGGCTCTTGCGCCGGATGGCCGTACAGTATTCTCGGCTGGATTGAATGATTACACTGTACGCCAATGGCGTATCGACTCTACACTTGAGGAATTTCAATCGTGGATCGCGGCCAATCGCTACGTCCCCGAATTCACCGTTGAGCAACGTATACAATACAATACTCGAGTGTTGTGATTTGAGTGAAAAGGCTCAAGCAGCCAAAGAGTAAGCCTGCTTGGCGAATAAGTACGAGAAGACTTGTTGCTCGTCAGTACCGTCAGACAGAGAGCCGTGAGCCGGCAAGATCAATGCTTCGATTAGCTGCTGGCTTTGTTGGCGAATAACCTGCCCGATGGATTGGATGGGCGCGCAGACCTTGTCACGACGCGATGTGGGCAAACAGTGCAGGTGCAGGAACGAATAGGCCACGAAGACCAGTGACCAGTGCTTATGAATGGCGGCGGCCGAGCGCATGCGATATTCGTGGAGCCCCAGGTTCTGTTTGGCGTCTTGATAAAAGGTCTCAATCGGCCAACGGAGCAGATAGGTTGCGATGATCTTCTTGGCATCCCAACTGAGATGGCTGCTGACCAGCACGGCATAGGTGCCGGTTAAATCAGGCTTGGCAAAGCTGATGACCAGCCGTACCTTCCCCAAAGTCGGGATGCGTACATTCTTGCTGAAGCAGTAGTAGGTCTGCTCGCCCACTTGCATCGGTTTGAAAGCGGAAGGTGGGATAAGCGGCACTAGGTCCTGCACCTTGATGTGCGGACCATCAAAGCGCATGCGTTCGCCGGAAGCATCCTGGAGCACAAAGCTGTTGGTGATAAGGTTGCGGTTGTTTTTCAGCAGGCTGATCCAGTGCTTGCCATGCGCACTGAGAACTTCGAGCAATTCGGGTGCCAGGTACCAGGCGTCGAACAGCACCGTTTCAAAGGGCAAATCGTGCGCCAGCGCCGCCTTGACCAGTTCAGCCGCCAGCGAAATCTTGGTCTGAAAAGATTCGTCCAGAGCCCGGAACTCTGGGTCGGCCAGCAAGGTGGGTGCGACTTGACGTTTGAAGCGATTACGCTCCTTCTTGGTTTTCGGGATCGTAGCGTCGGGCAACAGTTTCTTGACGAACGCTTCCCAGTCGGTGACTTCTTCGTAGCGCCGGTACAGTCGCCAGTCGGCCGGAAAGCGAACCGCGCCGCTGATGTAGTGGCCGGTGACCAGATTGTGCGCTAGCGGATACATGTGGTTGCCGTGGTTGTAATGTTGGTCAATGTATTCGAACAGACTGCCGACGTGCTCGCACAAAGTATCATCGATGGCCAGCATCGATTTGCGGGCGCCCTGGCGCTGACGCTTGGTTTGCTGGAATAAGTATGCAATGCGATCCTGGTTCAGTTCCGCGGCATCCCAGTTCGCTTCCGACAAGAAGCGCGACAGGTTGGTCTTGTCAGCGCTATCCAACAGGCAGCGCGTCATGTTCGCCATCGACTTGTTCTTCAACACAAGCAGTCCGGTTAGATAATTCTCGAAATGCCGGAACTGACAGCGGTTTTCAAACACCCCGCGAAAGCTGGCGCTGTGCTCTGATACGATGGGAGCCGGTTTTACGATGGGAAGTTGCATCTGCCGAATATGCCCTAAGATCACTCAAATCACAACACTCGAGTACAATATATAAATTAGGACTTACGCAGGGAGCATAGAGATAGAAGGTAGCCGAAGCTGAGTTCGCATGTAGTTGCTCAACAAACCTTGCTTAATTTGATACACATTCGTATGTGCATCCTGCGCAATCTGATTCAGGCGTACCCAGACAAGCATGGCACAAGCAATATGATTGCGCTGTGCTCGTTGCGAACGACATTGAGATGCTTCCAGCCCGGTTAGCTGTTTGGCCTCTCGGTGAAACTGCTCAATCTTCCAGCGGATGGCACTTTCTATGCCTGTAGCATCTGAGGAATCTTGAGAGTGGTCATTGGTAACCACATGCTCTGTGCGGTGAGTAGACACCGCAATCCGGAACAGTTTCACTTGATGACCTTTTGGAAACTTTTTGAGATGAACCATTTTTCCCGCTTCAATCTCCTCAGCGCTCCAAGAGAGCGCATCAACTCGGCAGTAGTCATCCGCAGGACTTTCTGTCGCTTGCCGGTTCGATTTCAACGGACAGTAGTAGATTTTGCCGGCTTTTTCGACTGCTTTCATCACTTTCATCGTCGCATACCAGCTATCCATCAACACAGTGCGGAAAGGAAGCTGTTCCACATGCAGAATGGTTCGCCACATATCCAACAAGTGGTCGAGTTTGCTACGTCCATCTCGCGCAGGGTCAAAAATGCGGTAATCGATGACCCAGAATTTATCGATGTCGGGATTGACATAGACACAAGTCACGAGCCCGATGCCTTTGATTACCTTTTTGGCGTTGCCACTCCACTGCCTACGCACCAGTTCAATGGCAAAGGAATGGTTTTTATCAAGCACCGTATCATCAAAGAGAATGTAGCCATCTTCAGAGAGAACCAACTCTTTGCGCACCATTTGGTGCAGTTCCCGTGGCGTAAATTTTTCCCCTCATCAGTCGATTGACACGATCGGGGCTCAAATGTTCACTATGGTCAGCAAAGTAGGTTTGTGTGTAATTGATTTGGCTAACCAAGAGAAATTGGCTGTAATCCCAGTGAGATAATTTGTTCATTCACACATTGTCTCAGTTTCTCCCTGGTTTGCGTAAGTCCTATAAATATAAGAGCAGGCATGACCTAGCCAAAATGGACGGCGGCATGCATTCCTTGTCGTCCGCCCAATGGCGCGAAAGGATCTATATCGAATGAAAATCTCAGGCTATTCATGGGCAGGCGTGCCGACGCACGACTTCGATGACACCATGCGCTTCTTCGAGGAGGTGCATGGCCTGTCGCTTTGTGTTCGCGACGATAATGAATTTGGCAAGTTCGAGCTGCTCAACGGACAGGTGTTTGAGGTATTCGGCCCAAAACACCCCGAACATAAGAACATTACTATGTCCGCGATCGCATTCGATGTGGATGACATTCACCAAGCTCGTGCAGAACTTGAGGCGAAGGGTGTGCATTTCACAACGGAAACATTTACTGGTGGAGACGTGGCCTGGGCATACTTTGCCGGACCGGATGGACTCGCCTATTTGATATGGCAACGTAATGTGAATCCGAGCCAACCATAAAGGTGGAACTGATCGTTAATTGCGCCTCTACCGGTAAGCCAAATTGCCAGCACACAACCATGCGCCCCAGACTACCATTCACCAAACAGCGGCACAGAAGCCGTCGAAGCGAGTGTGAAGCTGGCGCGGCATGCCGCCGGCAAGCACAACGTTATTTTCTTTCAGGGAAGTTTCCACGGCCGTATGGCCCAGACAATGGCGATGACCACAGCGAAAGCGATCTGTCGTCACGACTACCAGCCGTTGCCAGGCGGTGTGTTCGTGGCCCCCTTTCCCTACAGTTATTTCTATGGCTAGGACGAGGCGCGCACGAACGAAGGCGCTACGCGTCTCCGCGACCATCTTGAGCGCATTCAAGCTGCTTCACCATTGATCGCCGATGTACACGGATTGGGCGCAATGCTGGCGATAGAACTCGTTCGTGATCCAGAGAAGAAAACCCCGGCCGTGGACGAGACTTTGCGGGTAACTCAGGAAGCCCTGCAATGCGGAGTCATCGCCATTCGCGCCGGACTGTATAGCAATTGCATTCGCTTCCTGCCGCCGCTCAACATCAGCGATGCTGACATTGACGAGGGAATGAGTATTCTATAGGAGGCGGTTGCTGCTATCAGCGTATGAAACCGCCGATACGAGAATTGGATAGCATCTGCGAACTATAAATATAGGCACTCAGCGGTGAATCGGCACGCCAAATCTTGACATTTAATTCGTAATTATTAGAGGAGGAAGTGATCGTCATGGTGACACGGAAATATTTGGATATTGATTTGCAGACAAGGGTAGTATCAACCACTGACCAGACAGGAGAAGAACTTGTCAAAATAGGTCGCTATCTGATCGCTAAGAAGTTAGTTGAGATGGGAGTTGCTACGACCGATCCCCTCGGGCCCGACAACCCGCTCATTTTTTCCGCCGGACCCTTTGCTGGTACCACATTCTCCAACGCCAATCGCATCAGCGTCGGCTGTAAAAGTCCGCTCACCGGTGGTATCAAAGAAGCGAACGGCGGTGGTACATTTGCGTACGCAATGGGTCGACAGGAAATCGCCGGTATCACGCTGCACAGTCAATCAGATGATTGGATCGTGATTCACTTCGCAAAGAACGGCGACATCAGTTACCAGGACGCCAGCCCTTACATGGGCATAGACAACTACACCGTCGCCAATATGATGCATGAAAAATATGGCAAAAAGATCAGTCTGGCACTTTGCGGCCCGGTCGGCGAATATCAGGGCTTGCTTGCGGGTATTGCCTTCAGTGACACCGACGACCGGCCCTCCCGCCTGGCAGCACGCGGTGGTGTCGGTGCAGTGATGGGTAGCAAAAGAGTCAAAGCAATGGTGATGGAATTGCACAAGATGCCGCCGCTCACTGACAAAAAGAAAACGCTCAGTGCAGTGCGCCAATATGCTAAATGGGTGCAGGAAGATGAAACAATTCAATTGACCTACAATCCAATTGGCACGATGGCGATGGCGGACTATACCAACTATATGGGTGGGATTCCTGTCAACAACTTCACGCTTGGCACGACGCCCGACAGCGAAAAAACATTCATGCTGGGTGGCGATTTTATTCGCGATCTCAACAATTCGCGCGGCGGCAAACATACACACGCATGTATGCCGGGTTGTATCATTCAGTGCAGCAATGTTTATTACGACGAAAATGGCAAGGAAATGACCTCGCCGGTGGAGTACGAAACGCTTGCACTGCTCGGCACAAATTGCGGTCTACGCCACCCAGACAACTTAGGGCGCATGAATCAATATTGCAACGAACTCGGCATTGACACTATCGAAACCGGCGCGACGATCGCCGTCATGATGGATTCCGGGCTGGCCAACTTTGGCGATGTCCAGTTCATGGAGCAGTTCTTTCAGGAGCTGGCGGCCGGTACTGAAAAAGGCAAAGTATGGGCACAGGGTACTTATCGTGTGGGTCTACACTATGGCCACCATCGTATCCCAACGATAAAGAAGCAGGCGATCAGCGCCTACGATCCACGTGTCATCGAGGTGACCGGTATTTCTATGATGACTACGGCGCAGGGAGCCGATCATACGACTGGTAATTTTCCAAAGGTGAAATCACGTGATATGTCATTGCCCGAGTTGGCTGATTTGAGCTTAGAAGCACAGATTGCATGCGCCGCCACAGACTCGATTGGGCTGTGTGTTTTCGGTCGAACGGTCACAAACGACAAAATCGCCTATATTGCCAACGCAATCAATGATGCGGTCGGCAGCAACCTTGAACCGACCTTCTTCCGCGAACTTGGCGCTGAGACGCTCCGCCTTGAACGTGAATTTAACATTGCTGCTGGCTTCACATCGTCGGACGACGATCTGCCCCGTTTCTTCTACGACGAGCCGCTTGCGCCCACTCAACAAACAGCTCGGTTCAAAGGTGCAGAATTAGACAACCTGCACGCACGCGTGGATCAGGTTGGAACACTGGGTGTTCCTGAAGAGTTTGGTAAGCCCGCATAAGGATTCCACGTATGGGGAAAATACGTGTCCTTGAAATCAGCGGCACGCCGCGCGAAATGGGCCGCCAACATGGTCAGGCCTACGCCGAAGACATACGCCGCTTGGCGGAGGAACGAGTGCGCCTGAGCAGTGATCCCATTTGGACGGGAGTGAGGCTGCCCCGCGAGCGGGTACTTGCGCTCGCGGAAGAATGCCTTGCCGCACACGAAATCTACGCACCAGAGCTTGTCGAAGAGCTGCGCGGGATGGCAGACGCCACCGAATTGAGCTTGCCCGAACTTATCATTCTCAACGGCTTCACCGATTTCACCGACACGCTCTATGCGCTCAAGTATGTAGAATCCAGCAGCGCAGGCGTGGAAATGCAGGCGCATGGCTGCACAGCCTTCATCGTAGGTGACGATGCGGCGCTCGATGGGCACGGCTTCTACGGACAGACATGGGACATGCATGCCAGCGCCACGCCGTATGTCACTTTATTGCATTTGCATCCGCTGGATGCACCGGCGGTGCTCGTCTTCACGATCACAGGATGCGTGGGCATGCTGGGCATGAATGCTGCGGGTATTGCCATCGGGATCAACATGCTGATGGCAACCGATGGCCGTACCGGAGTCACTTGGCCGTTCGTCGTGCGAAAGGCGCTGGCGCAAACGAATATAGATGCTGCGCTGGAGTGCATCACCTCCGCAAAACTTGCCGGCGCGCACAACTACATGTTGTTCGACAAGGAGGGGCGCGGGTTCAACGTAGAGGCGATGGCACAACGGTTCACGGTGACCGAACTAGACGGCGCTGCCCTGGCGCACACCAACCATTGCCTGGCAGATTACACTCGTGCCGTCGAACAGGAGCGCGATCCCAATCTACAGGCAAATTCGGAGGCGCGCCTGGCAGCTGCCTACGAAGCACTTTCAGCAGGGAGCATTACACCGGAAACCTTGATGGCCCTCACCCGCGATCGAGGCGCTATCTGCCGCAGTGCCGATCCCGTCTACCATGTTGAAACTTGTGGCGCTACCATCATGCGCCCGTATAGCGGAGACTTCTGGGCGGTATGGGGTCTGCCGCACGAGAACGAATACGAGCATTTCAGCATTTAACGAATTGTAACGCCCGGACACGCGGGCGCGTTCTTATATCTCTTTGCGCAATTCATTGCGTAAAGGAATTCATTCTAGGAATACATCCAGTCGAGATCATAAACATCAAACCGCAGTACGCCCCGGCGCTCGAACAGCTGCAGCACGACTGTTTTTCCACGCTGGGTGCGGATGATTTAATGGTCGTGGATCACCTTCTCAACCATTGCCGTATATTCCCGGAAGGAAACTTCGTCGCGCTGGATGGCGAATGTGTTGTCGGCCTCGGTTCAGGCTTCTTTGACGTCGGGGCTTCTTATGAGCGATCTATTTGACAAATTAGTGAAACAAGTAAGCCCGGAGGTGGCAGCGCTGGCGGTGCGGGCAAAAGCGCTCATTCTCGGAGTCATGCCGGATGCAGTCGAAGTGGTTTGGCCGAATCAAAAAATCGCCAGTTATGGGATAGGGCCCAAGCTCGACTTTGTACATTTGGGGACTGATTTCTCATAAATAGAAAGGCAAGGTAAGCTGACCTTTGGATCAAGAAAGGTCGGAAAATGCTCACCTTGCCCACGGACATTATAGACTTGCTTAAGCCCTTCGCGACAGTGTTCGAAAAGCGCACTTGGTGGAAAGCTCAGGTGCTTCTGGTCGGTTCGATCCTGACGCTGCACTTGCGGACGGTGACGGCTGCGCTGCGCGTAACCGAGTACTGCCGTACCCGGCAAGTGTGGGGCTGAGCAGTGCCGGTAATTTTGCGAAGTTTCACCACGTGCTCAATCGCGCGACCTGGTCGGCACGTAAGTTGAGCCAATTGTTGCTTGCGTTGCTTTTGCAGCACTTTGATTACGGTGACGAGACTTTGGTGTTTGGAATCGATGAAACTATCGAACGTCGCTGGGGTCGTCGTATCAAGGCGCGCGGCCTCTATCGCGACGCCGTGCGTTCGAGCGGGGGTCACTTCGTGAAGGCCAGCGGCTTGCGCTGGATCAGCCTGATGTGGCTTGTACACATTCCATGGGCGATACGCGTGTGGGCGCTGCCAGTGTTTACACTGTTGGCGCCTTCTCAGCGATATTATGCGGACAAAGCGCGCGCTCATAAAACGGTACTCGACTGGGCGCGCCAAATGGTCTTCCAGCTGCGCCGCTGGTTGCCCAGCCGAAAGTTGGTGCTTGTGGCCGACAATAGCTACGCCGCGCTGGAATTCCTGCATGCCTGTCAGTCGCTCTCCGAGCCGGTGGCGGTCGTCACACGTCTGCGTCTGGACGCAGCCCTGTATCAACCGGCACCGCCGCGCAAGCCCGAACAGCTCGGCCGGCCACGGCGCACCCAGTCCAGTGGGGCCTGGGTCACTGGAAGGGGGCCCGCTTACCCACATTGCAAGCCCGGCTGAACGACCCGGAAACGGCTTGGACGAAGACCACGGTCGCCTGGTACAGCAACAAACAACGCACGGTAGAAATCACCGCCGGCACGGCGGTCTGGTATCACGGCGGGATGCCCACTGTGCCGCTGCGCTGGGTTCTCATCCGCGACCCTGAGGACAAATTCAAGCCGCAAGCTTTGCTGTGCACGGACCGCTGGGCTGACCCGGTACAGGTCATCACCTGGTTCGTACAACGCGGGCAGCTGGAAGTCACGTTCGAAGAAGTGCGCGCCCACCTCGGAGTTGAGACACAGCGCCAGTGGTCCGATGCCGCCATCGCGCGCGTCACGCCGGTGCTGCTAGGACTGTTTTCCTGGATCACGCTGGCGGCTCACAAGTTGCATGTGCATGACCCAATCCCTGTGCGAACGGCTGCCTGGTATGCCAAACCTTTGCCAACATTCTCTGATGCAATCGCAACTGTGCGGCGTGAGCTCTGGCCGATGGCAAGTGGTTTTTCCATGTCGCCGTCGCAGCCCGATATCGTAAAAGTCCCGCGCGCATTGCTCGATTCTCTGCTAAATATGGCTTGTTACGCTACTTGAAACGTACAAAGTCGAGCCAAGAAGATGTCTGAACATTTCTGTTACATAGCAATGTTCAAAGCTCGTATAAACCTCGGCTTTTATTACGGCGCCAACTTATCCGATCCGAATAATCTTATGGACGGTCCTGGTAAATTGCTGCGACATATAAAGATCAGCACTCTAACGCAGCTTGAAGACCCCGCATTGCTCCAGTTGATAACTGCGGCCTCAAAACATTTTCCAAAATTGAACATGTAGAGTAAGCATTCAACTGGCAGCTGCCACATAAAGGAAAAGATAGCACGGAGTCATCGCTCCGCGCTTTTTGGTTAATCACAGGCTGCCCCTCCGCTTTACAAGATCTTCATATTTTGTTCAAAATTTCTGAAGATGTTGTCCCTATAGTAAATCCATCCTGGAAGAGCGGAACCAGACCGAGAAGAACGATATCCGAGTTATAGAGTGAAAACTGATGCCTTTTGTTCGATTGACATGGACGAACTCTCAGATCTCATCAGACCGGGGCAAACGCACTCTGGCGCTGCCTATAAATCTTGGCCGCGCAGGAAGCAACGAGTTCGTTCTAGCTGAACCACACACAGGTGTATCGCGCTGGCATGCTCGTCTGACTTATACGCAAGGCGAGATCACTCTCACAGACTTGAATAGCACCAACGGCACCTATGTAGATCGGCGCCCCATCAGCCAGACACAGATTACCAGCGGTGGTGAATTCATCATCGGCTATTACACCTTCACACTGCGATTACAAGTACGTTGTCGCAATGCGCAGTGTCGGCGCCCAGTTGATAGCCGCTTGCGAACATGTCCGTGGTGTGGTCGCTTCCTGGCGGATGCAGTGACGCAGGCTACGCCCGACCATGCAATTAATTTCTGACGCAGCTAAGGATATTAACATGACTCGGTCAACCCGCTCCTGGAAAGTTCAACTTTCCTGGCAAGACCCCGCTACGGGCAGCATGCAAAATATAATCCAAGCGCTGCCGTTGACCATTGGTCGCAATAGTAACGATAACAGTGTGGTCGTTAAGAGCAAGACGGTCTCCGGCCGGCATGCCCGTTTAGAGCGATGGGCTGACCAACTGCTACTCATTGATCTCGGCAGCAAGAACGGAACAATTTTCGCCGGTGAGCGCATTGTGAATGACACGCTATTGCTCAACCGAAGCAAGTTCCGTATCGGCCCCTATTCATTTCAAGCCAGAGTAGTAGAGACCCGCTCGGATGAAAGAACTCTCAGCGGTACGCAGATCAATGCATCCTCTGAGACATCGAGCAGCCGTGGCGCAGACATTCGTTCCTCTTCTACATTCAGTCCGGCGACGAATATCATTTTGCCGCCGACAATTCCGCCGCCGCCCTCGGAGGACGGCCTGCCGGGCTTATTCCGTGCACAAATCGTTCGCTGCAAGCGCTTGCGCGGCTGGCACCCATCGAAACGACCAATTACCTCGCTATTGGCGGCGGACTGGGTAGCTTTACCTGGGTTGATCATCTCCTGATTGCCGGTGCAGACCCGGCTAGCATTGTTTCTATCGGCTTCGAGCCAAAGCCATATGGCCGCTACCGGCGGCTATGCCAAAACTCGCAAATACCAAGCCACGAACGGCTGCGCTCGAATTCGGATTCCTGTCCAGACAACCTCTGGGCCTGGCCGGGTTATGCAGTGCGCGAATTTGTGCGCAACCTTAGTCAAGCCAAGCTATCCGCAGCGGCAAAAATTGTCTGGCAATTGTTCAACGAGCCGTTTGCTGAAACCTACACCCCCCGCGCTGGTGATGTCTACAAAGCTATCGACCGCGAAGCCCGTCGCATCGGTTGGTCACGTATCTGGCGGCATGGCCGGGTGCGCAGTATCCGAAAAACCGATGATGGCCGCTATGTAGTCGCTTACTCCCAGATGCGCTCCGACCAACAGTCACGCCATTGCTTTGTTGTTTGCGATTATCTCCACCTGGCAGTTGGTTATCCCGGTGTGCGCTTCTTGCCGGATTTGCAACATTACCGGCAGACAACTGGCGATTTCAGAAAGGTCGTCAACGCTTACGAAAATCACAATCACGTCTATGAAGACCTAATAAGTCGAGGGGGCGTGGTCCTTGTACGCGGGCGCGGGATCGTTGCTTCGCGCATCATCCAGCGTTTGTACGAACTCCGCACGGCGCTGCGCCTTCCGATCGGCATTCTGCATCTCATGCGTGCGCCCATGGCGACGGGCAGTCACTACCAGCTAGCCAAGCGCCACGTGCGAAACCATCTGGAAATCCAGCCGTTCAATTGGCCGAAAGCATCCTGGGGTGGCGACTTACGTGACTCACTGGAACGCGCCTCGGCTGCTGAGCGGGGAGAAATGCTTGAGATCCTGGGTGGCACAACTACAGCCGACCGAAGCGATTGGCGTGCCATCATCAAGCAAGGATTGCAAGAAGGTTGGTATGAGAATCTGTTTGGCGAAATCAAATCAATTTCCCAACACGCGCGCAACCGCCTGCAATTAGACATAGAAACCAACAACGTCCTGCAACGCAGAGTTGCCTTGGTCGCCGACTTCGTAATCGATGCCACAGGCCTTGAGTCCATCATTGACGACAACGCACTGCTCAAGGATTTGGTCAGCCATTACGATCTGCCACGCAACCCCAAAGATCGCCTGCAGGTAAACCGACACTTCGAACTTGAAAATTTGCGCAACGGGAACGGGCGAGTCTATGCCAGCGGAATCAGCACACTTGGCGGACCGTATGCGCCGGTGGACAGCTTCCTGGGATTGCAATACGCAGCGCAACAATCCCTCGCGGACCTGACTGCGCAGCGGCCGCCGGGTGTGCGGAAGCTAAACCCCTGGCGTTCGAGCAGGCAGTGGGCACGCTGGGCTATGGGAGTGCGGCCATGACACCGACACTGAGTGGCCGCTGGCAGACGAGGTTCTTTCTAACAGTCGTCGTCGGGCTACCGGTCGCCCTGTTTTTTGTGTTCGTTTTTCGCAGCAACGTGCCACTGCTCGTACTCGGCATGGCATTTGTTTCAGGCTTGATTTGGGACGTCTTCTACAACCGGTTCCAGAAATTCTTTTGGGACCACGACTGGCCGCCAGTGCTGCAAGTAGCCGCCAGCGTGTACGAAGGTTGTTTCATTGCCGTCCTGATATTTCTGGTGGGACTGTTGGACAGTCCGCCCACGGGAGCGATGTTTGTTCTCAACTACTCAACCGT
Source organism: Anaerolineales bacterium (assembly GCA_965248775.1). Taxonomy (GTDB): domain Bacteria; phylum Chloroflexota; class Anaerolineae; order Anaerolineales; family JBHHUI01; genus JBHHUI01. The sequence continues at coordinate 3,630,930 of OZ252150.1, read as the reverse complement.
GTGGCTGGCAACATTTATCGCCTCGCACAGTTTGCTACGCATCCTATTCCCGCACTGGCGCTTCCGAGGCGGACGCTGGCTCTAAAGCATGCCGCAACGGAGTAAATACATGCATCCCATCAAACACATTGGACGTTACACAATAATAACCAAGATCGGCTATGGGGGCATGTCGAGCGTATTTAGAGCGCTCGATCCACAATCCGGCAACGATGTGGCGTTCAAGTTTCTTCAGGACAACTTGGCGAACTACGCATCATCGAAGTTACGCTTTGAACAAGAAGCCAGACTTCTGCTCGGCGTACGCCACCCGGCTATCGTTCCGCTTTTGGACTTTGGTGAAGAGGCCGGACGCATGTATTTGGTGATGCCATACATGCCGAACGACTCGCTCAACCACCGTTTGGCAAATGGCCGGCTGCCATTGGATGAAGTGATCCCGATATTGGAACGTGTGGCAGCTGCGCTTGACGAGGCGCACGCGCGCAACATCATCCACCGTGACATTAAACCCCAGAATATCCTGCTGGATTCGAGTGGCGCGGCTTATCTATCCGACTTCGGTGTTGCGCGGCTGCTAGATGGTGACCAGCCTGAAAAGACCATGACACTCATCGGTACACCCGATTACATGGCCCCCGAGCAAATTAATGAAGGCAATCTGAGCCCGCAAACCGACATCTACCAGCTTGGTGTGACTCTGTTCAAAATGTTAACCGGTACTACACCGTATAAGGGATCAATTCATAACCTGATGACCCAACATTTGCAGGCTCCCATCCCTTCGGCGGAAAGCCTTAATAGATCATTACCCGCCGGTTGTGATGCCGTCCTACGAAAGGCGATGGCGAAATCTCCCAATCAACGCTTTGCTTCCGCGAGTGATCTTGTCGCTGCTCTGGAACAAGTTCGAACTGCAGATGCGGTCGGAACGATGAATCTGGGGCCCCGACTCTGATCCCGGTAACAAAGCAAGTGCAACAAGGAACGGCGCGCTTGGCTGTACAAGCCTACTCAGTTGCACAAAAAAGACAGTTCAAAAACTCGCGTCCACTACTCGTTGGTAGCATGATCGGCCTGGCACTCGTTGGGGTGCTGACCGCCGGGGTTCTTGCCACTGGCATCCAGTTCAATTTCAGTTCTACAGCGAGTGTGGAGCAGGCAGAACCAATTGGAATACAAGCGAGCACGGGAGTAGAGAGTCCCGCAAGCACATCCGAGCAAGAAGCAAACATTGAATCTTCTTCTGTTACTGGCACAATAGACGATTCCGGCGACGAACTCTATAACGCGCAGAACAGCGCTGTCTCAGAAGATGAAATTGCAACATCTGAGGAAGAGATCGCAGCCAACACAAGCGCGGCTGAGGAAATAGAAGAACCCTCCACAACCTCTTCGGTGAGAACAGAGGATGAAATCGTCACCGTATCACCAAGTGATAACCCGCCACCACCGCCTCAGAATCGACATGGTGATGGCGGAAATGGTGGAAATGATCAAGAGAGACGCCCACCACCCGACGGAGATGGGCGTGGGGATGCTCCTCCACCAGGAGGTCCGCCCCCACCGCCACGACGTCCCTAACGTGTCAATATTCCACTGGAATTGAGAGCTTCCATTTGCTTGAGGATTGGATCAATTGGGGTGGCGCTCGTCAAATGATAAAGTAACCCCGAACTAGCGACCTGAATCTTGTGCAGGCTGCCTGTTGACCGTTCGAAGGCAGCGTGCTAGACTCTCGTCGCAATGCAATCTAATTACTACTTTGGCTTCTATTTCTTTTACACGACGGAAAACCAACCGCCGTTTCTTAAAGCTTAAGTAGACAATTCAGACATCTACACTAAGCGCGGAGCGGCGGCTCCGCGTTTTTCGTTTAAACGGAGGCTTTATGCTTGCATGTCGCGGGGTGCGTGGCGCCATTACGGTAGAAGAGAATACGAGTGCAGCAATCCTAAAAGCCACACACGAGATGCTCTCGGAGATCATCGCTGCGAACGGCATCGAATCCGAGGATGTGGCTTCGGTAATTTTTACGACCACACAAGACTTAAATGCCGAATACCCTGCGATTTCCGCGCGTGCATTGGGTTGGACCGATACAGCCCTGCTCTGCGGTCACGAAATGAATGTTCCCCATGGCTTATCCATGTGCATTCGCACACTCATTCATTGGAACACCACGAAAACCAATGCTGAGATTGTTCACGTTTACTTGAAGGGTGCCAAAGACCTGCGCCCCGATCGTGCTCAGGCACTTGCAATGCTCCCTTTCAATAACACAGAGCCAACCTGACAAGGAGGATTTATGATCATCGTAATGAGAGCTGGTGCCAGCGAAAAACAGATTAATACCGTCGTCAAGCGTGTGGAATTGGACGGCTTCGCCACCCGACTGGTGCAAGGCACGGAACGCACCATCGTCTGTGTCCTCGGCGATGGCCGCCCCAAGGAAGGACGCATTTACGAAGTGCTCGATGGTGTTGAGAAGACAACGCGCGTGCTCAAACCATTCAAACTGACCTCGCGCGAGATGCAACCAATTGACAGCACTGTAGCGCTCAACGGTGTGCAGGTCGGCGAACCCGAGATCGCGATCATCGCCGGACCCTGCTCTGTAGAAAGCAAAACGCAGTTGCTCGAAATTGCCCATGCGGTAAAGGAAGCGGGTGCAATCGCGTTGCGGGGCGGGGCATTCAAGCCGCGCAGTTCGCCGTATAGCTTTCAGGGCATGGGCGAAGAAGGATTGAAAATTCTGGCTGAAGCCCGGGAACAAACTGGCTTACCGATTGTCACTGAAGTGATGGCGCCCGAGTTGGTACCTCTCGTCGGCGAATACGCCGATGTATTGCAGATCGGTGCCCGCAATATGCAGAACTACGATTTGCTCAAAGCTGTGGGAAAGAGTGGGCGCTCAGTGCTACTCAAGCGCGGCTTGATGTCCACGATAGAAGAACTCTTGATGAGCGCCGAATATATTCTTTCCGGCGGCAACAAGAATGTCATGCTCTGCGAACGTGGCATCCGCACATTTGAGAAATACACTCGCAATACAACCGACATCAATGCCGTCCCAGTATTGAAAGACCTGACTCATTTACCTGTGGTCCTGGACCCCAGTCATGGCGTTGGGAAATGGGCCTATGTGGCTGCGGTAGCCCGAGCAGGAATCGCGGCTGGCGCCGACGGCTTAATCGTGGAAGTCCACAATCACCCAGAAGAGGCCCTTTCAGATGGTGCGCAGAGTCTCAAACCCGAGAAGTTTGCGGAATTGGTACAGCAGGTGCGTGGCATTGCAGCCAGTATCGGACGCAACTAGGACACTATTCATCAAGGAGGAATGATGATCATCGTAATGCGTGCGGGTGCGAAACGGGATCAGATAGAGGATGTCGTGGCGCGTGTCGAAGAGGCGGGCTTCACTGCACACTTATCGGAAGGCGCAGAGCGCACTATCATCGGTGTGATCGGAGACGACCGTCCAATCGAACGCCAGGCCTTCGAAGTGATGGAGGGCGTCGAGAAGACAGTTCCAATCTTGAAGCCCTTCAAATTGGCCTCCCGCGATTTCAATACAGCCAATAGTACCGTCAGCATAAACGGCGTCGAAGTTGGCGGGAACGAGATCGCGATCATCGCCGGACCCTGCTCTGTAGAAAGCAAAACGCAGTTGCTCGAAACTGCCCATGCTGTAAAGGAAGCGGGGGCAATCGCGTTGCGGGGCGGGGCATTCAAACCGCGTAGTTCGCCGTATAGCTTTCAGGGCATGGGCGAAGAAGGTTTGAAAATTCTGGCCGAGGCCCGTGAACAAACCAATCTCGCCGTTGTGACCGAGGTAATGACCCCCGAGCATATCCCACTGGTTAATGAGTATGCCGATGTGTTGCAGATCGGCGCCCGCAACATGCAGAATTATGAACTGCTTAAGGCCGTTGGGCGCAACGAACTCCCGGTTCTCTTAAAACGTGGCTTAATGGCCACTATGGAAGAGTTGCTAATGAGCGCGGAATACATTCTCTCGCATGGCAATCGCAAGGTGATACTGTGCGAACGTGGCATCCGAACTTTCGAGAAGTACACGCGCAACACGACAGACATTAACGCCGTTCCCGTATTGAAAAGTCTGACTCATTTGCCCGTGATCCTGGATCCCAGCCATGCCGTGGGGAAATGGGAATTTGTCACCGCTATTGCGCGGGCGGGTATAGCAGCCGGTGCCGACGGATTGATGGTTGAAGTTCATCCCGAACCGGAAAAAGCTCTCTCCGATGGCGGTCAGAGTTTGAAACCGCAAAAGTTCGCGGACCTGGTGAATCAGGTGCGGACAATAGCGACAGCAGTAGGCCGCGATTAGCCAAAGAAGATTGGAGACTAGAGATTCCCAGTCTCCACTTGCTAATTTCCATTCCTCTATGAGTCTCGCCGAAACCCACATCACCATTGCCGGCTTCGGCCTGATGGGTGGCTCACTGGCGTTGGCGTTGCGTCAGAAATGTGCCGGTGTTACCGCTGTGGATTCAGACCCGGCAACTCTCGAGTTCGCGCGCAGAAATAAATTAGTGAACTTTGCCACTGGCGATTTTACGGAGGGAGTAGCGCGTGCCGACCTGCTGGTGCTCGCCACTCCCGTCCGCACAATCCTTGCGCAGCTTGCGCAACTGGCAGAGCTGCCCAGCTCGCAAAGCCCCCTCGTAATCCTGGACATCGGGTCAACCAAACACGAAATATGTGCAGCGATGGCTGCGCTGCCAGATCATTTCGATCCGATCGGTGGGCATCCCATGTGTGGGAAAGAGACTCCTGGAATTGATAACGCTGCGGCACACCTGTACGCGACAGCCACGTTTGTACTATCTCCGTTGGAACGTACAACCCCAGCCACGCTCGGCCTTGCCGAAGAGTTGGTGAAAGCGATTGGCGCACGCAGCCTCCTGCTCGCACCGGCACAGCATGATGAACTTGTAGCGATCACCAGTCATTTGCCCTATTTGGTATCCAGTAGCTTGATGGCACTTGCTTTAGAAAATGCAAACGGCGACGAGAACCTGTGGTCCGTGACTGCCTCCGGATTTCGCGACACCACTCGACTGGCTGCGAGTGATACACGCATGATGGCGGATATCATCGAGACAAACCGATCTGCGATATTGGCAGCATTGCGCGGTGAACAAGTGCTGCTGGCACGCATGGAGGCATTTCTCGAACAGGGCGATATAGCTGCCTTGCAGGCTTGGCTGGCCGAAATCCGCACAGAACGTATGGAACGAGTTTAAGTTTGCGTATTCAACATCACACCTCTCCACTTTCCGGTTCGGCCAGGGTGCCAGGCGATAAATCGATATCGCACCGCGCACTGCTCCACGCTGCTCTCAGCCCCGGCACGAGTCACATCCGCAACTGCCTGCGCGCGGGTGTGACGCATGCAATGATCGACGCACTTGAACAACTCGGCGTTTCGTTTAACACAGAAGACGAAACGTTGATCGTTAACGGAGGAGAATGGCAGCAACCATCTGGCCTGCTGCATTGTCGCAATTCCGGTGGCACCATTCGCTTGCTACTCGGAGCGTTGGCCGGGCAACCCATTGCTGCAACCCTCACCGGCACAGCCCGCCTGCAGCAGCGCCCCATGGGCCGTGTGGCGCGACCGCTGCGCGCGATGGGTGCAAACATCGCAGGCGATCACGCACCACTGCACGTGCGAGGCGGCGGTCTGCAAGGCATCGAGCACACAACCGAAGTGCCCTCGGCGCAGGTGAAAGCAGCCGTGTTACTGGCTGCCTTAAATGCCGATGGTCTGACAACGCTGCACGAACCCGGCCCTTCTCGCGATCACTCGGAACGAATGTTACGCGCGCTAGGGGTAGACGTACGTTCGCAGGCGAATTCGGTCACACTAATTCCCAATGGTGGCGCGCTGCCCCCCACCGACCTGACCGTCCCGGGTGATTTCTCCAGCGCGGCATTTCTGATCGCAGCGGCCGTGATCGTCCCAGGGAGTGAAATCAACATCCCCAATCTCGGGCTCAACCCCACCCGTATCGGCCTGGTAGACACCTTGAGTGAGATGGGCGCCGACATTGTGATCGAGAACGAACACGATGCGGGCGGCGAACCTGTTGGTGACCTGACCGTGCGCCAGCGACCTTTGCGCGGCACGGAGATCGCCGGCGATCGCGTTGTGCGCATGATCGACGAATTCCCAGCATTTGCGATCATTGCCACACAAGCAGAAGGCCTAACGATAGTTCGTAAAGCGGCAGAACTACGTCTAAAAGAGTCCGATCGTATCGCGGCAGTTGCAACTGAATTGAGAAAGCTGGGCGCGCAGGTCGAAGAGTTCCCGGACGGTTTTGCGATCACCGGGCCGCAACAACTGGCAGGTGCAAACGTGGACAGTCACAACGACCATCGGCTGGCAATGGCGCTGGCAGTTGCAGGCCTGGTCGCCCGGGGAGAGACGAACGTCCAGAACGCAGCCGCTATCGACGAGTCATTCCCCGAATTTTCAACGCAACTCATGCGTCTCGGTGCTTCCTGATGCGAGCCATGCAGCTTACAACGGCTGCGCCTGTGGAGACAGCACCACTCCACCAAATAGAGCTGCCCATGCCCGAACCTGGCGCGGGACAAATCCGCGTACGGGTAAACGCCTGCGGCGTTTGCCATACCGACCGCCATGTGGTCGAAGGCGAGTTGCCAGACCTGCGCTTGCCGATCGTTCCGGGACATCAGATTGCCGGGATGATCGATGCGGTGGGCACAGGCGTGACTCGTTTTGCGATGGGAGAGCGTGTCGGTGTTCCCTGGCTCCACGCGGCCTGCGGCAACTGCGCTCACTGCCTGCGCGGGAACGAGAACCTGTGCGAGCGCGCAACCTTCACCGGATATAGCATCGACGGCGGTTTTGCCGAATTCCTGCTCGCCGAAGCAGACTTTGCAGTCCCGATCCCCGATCAATTCAGTGATGTAGAAGTTGCGCCGCTGTTGTGTGCCGGCATCGTTGGCTATCGTTCATTGCGCCTTTCCGATCTGCAAGCCGGTGAGCGCCTCGGCCTGTATGGCTTTGGCGGCAGCGGGCATATTTGTATTCAGGTGGCGCTGCATTGGGATTGCGAAGTCTTCGTGTTTACGCGTAGTCATGCGCACCAAAAGCATGCACACGCATTGGGGGCAGCCTGGGTTGGGGAGGCCTCGGACAAGCCGCCGGCGCAACTCGACCGCGCCATTATCTTTGCTCCGGCTGGTTGGCTCGTGCCGCTTGCACTCGGCCAGCTGCGCCCGGGCGGAACGTTGTGCATCAACGCCATTCACATGAGCAACATTCCCGAAATGCCGTACAGCCTGCTGTGGGAAGAACGCTCAATTCGCTCCGTAGCCAATGCCACGCGCCGCGATGCGGAAGTGTTCCTGCCACTCGCAGCAGAGATTCCCATTCGCACGGACACCGAGACATTCGCACTCAACGAAGCCAACCTCGCATTGCAGAAATTGAAGGCAAGCGAGATTAACGGATCAGGGGTTATCGTTGTCTGAAGGGCTACAAACGATCGCGCTGCTTGGCTCTCCGATTTCGCACAGTGTCTCACCTGCCATGCACAACGCGGCCTTCGCCACGCTTGGTCTGGATTTTGAATACCTGGCGATAGATATTGCGACGCACGACTTGACGGCGGCAATCGGCCGATTGCGCAGCGGAGAGTGGCAGGGAGCCAATGTCACCATTCCACACAAACAAGCCGTCACTGAACTTCTCGACGCACTCACTGAAAGCGCGGCGACACTTGGCGCAGTCAATACTATATTTCGAGATGGCGATCAGTTGATCGGCGACAATACCGACCTGGCTGGCTTTTTGGCCGATCTGGAGGAGAACACGACTAACTTTGAAGGCAAACCTGCGCTTGTGTTTGGAACCGGCGGATCGGCCCGCGCCGTGGCTTTTGCGTTGTTACAGCGCGGCTGCAAAGTGCGGCTGTTGGGACGCAATGTGCGCGCCGGCGCGCAACTCGCGGGCGATATTCACCGTGCCACCGGTGGAGGCGTTATCAACTTCGACTGGACACCCATTGATCTCGGAGAAGCATCGCAGGGCTGTGTGTTGGCTGTAAATTGCACGCCGCTTGGCATGACCCCTGACATTCACAGCACACCGTGGTTTCCGGTGGTGCCCTTTCCAACCGGCATGTTTGTCTACGACCTGGTCTACAATCCACCTGTAACCAAATTAGTGCATCAGGCACACTCGCATAAACTGCATGGTACAGGTGGATTGGGCATGCTCGTACAGCAAGGCGCACTGGCCTTCGAACGCTGGACTGGCCAAAAGCCGTCGCTGCATATCATGCGGTCGGCAGCTGCATCCGAATTGCAAGTGAGATCAGAACAACAATTAGAAGCGCCCTAATTCTCAATGCGCAAGGCACACCAAGGTAACGAGCTATGCTCCGATTTTTAACGGCCGGCGAATCGCACGGCCCCGCTGTAAATGCCATCCTGGAGGGCATCCCGGCCGGTCTCCCGCTTACCGCGGAAGATATTAACCCCGATCTCAGGCGCCGCCAGAAAGGCTACGGCACCGGCGGACGCATGAAGATCGAAAAGGACCAGGTTCAGATTCTGAGCGGCGTGATGAATAGCCAAACCATCGGCGCGCCCATCGCGCTGCAAGTGACTAATCTGGATCATGTCAAATGGCAGGGTAAAGCAGTTGATCCCATGACAGCCCCGCGGCCGGGCCACGCGGACCTGGTAGGCGCGATCAAGTATGGCTATGACGATCTGCGTTACAGCCTGGAGCGCGCCTCTGCGCGGGAAACTACTGCCCGCGTTGCCGTGGCTGCCATCTGCCGCAAGTTGTTGGCACAGTTTGGCATCCAGATCGGCAGCTATGTCGTAGAAATTGGCGAAGTGGTCGCCGATGTCGAAGGCATTCCTATTGAAGAACGGTTCGAGCGCGCGGAAGAATCGGATGTGCGCTGCCCGGATCCGGTGGCCGCCCAATTAATGCGCGAGCGCATCCGGCGTGTAATGGATGAGAGAGATACGCTCGGCGGCGTGTATGAAGTCGTCGCACTTAACGTGCCACCCGGGCTTGGCTCGCATGTGAACTGGGATCGCAAAATCGAAGCCCGGCTCGCTGCCGCACTGATGAGCATTCATGCCAACAAGGGCGTTGAAATCGGTCCTGCCTTCGACAATGCTCGTAAACCCGGCACACAAGTTCACGACGAGATTTTTCTGGAGGGCGACCAACTCGTACGCCGCACAAACCGGGCTGGTGGCACGGAAGGCGGTGTGACAACCGGTCAGCCGATCGTCGCGCGCGCAGCCATGAAACCAATCAGCACCACGCTAACGCCGCTGCATTCAGTCGATCTAGCGACGGGCGAGCCGCGCCCAACAAAGTACGAGCGCTCCGACTTCTGCTCCGTGCCACGCTCTGCCATCGTGGGTGAAGCGATGATGGCCTTCGTGCTCGCGGATGAACTCATCGAAAAACTCGGCGGTGATTCAATCGAAGAAATGAAACCGCGTTTCGAGCAATTGCGCCGCGCGACACTCTCCGACCTGAAACTGCGCGGCGAGCCGATTGTGTTCTGGGAATAAATGCGTGCAACCGCAAAATCCAGAGTACCAACAATTTGTAAAAGCGATTTTTAACGAAGCTGCCTTCGTCAACGAGTTGGGTCTCCGATTGAAGGATGTCGGACCGGGTTGGTGTGAAACAGAACTGCATGTGCGCCCAACCCATTTGCAGCAGAACAACTTAATTCACGCCGGAGTACAGGCTACCATGGCCGACCACACTGGCGGTGCAGCGGCCGGTAGTCTGGTCGGAATAAACGAGTCGGTCCTGACAGTCGAATTCAAGATCAATCTGTTGCGCGCTGCGCAGGGCGACCAGCTTTTTTGCCGTGCGGAAGTGATCAAACCCGGGCACAGCTTCTCCGTCTCGCAGGCGGATGTATATGCGCTGCAGGGTACTGAGCGTAAACATGTGGCGCGCGCCACAATTACCCTCGCCGTTATAGAGGGTGCAATACAGGAGCATCGATGATTTTAGAAGTAGCGCCGCTGGATGTCCGGCCGGGGCAAACCGATCAATTCGAAGCGGCTTTCATGGTGGCCGAAAAGATCATTTCTGCGCTGCCGGGATATATTTCACACGAACTACATCATTGCATCGAAACACCGAACCGTTATATGTTGCTCGTTCGCTGGCGCACGCTGGAAGCCCATACGGAGGGCTTCCGCAAATCGCCACAGTACGAGCAGTGGAAAGAATTGCTGCACCATTTTTACGATCCGTTCCCGACTGTTGAACATTACAAACCTGTCCAAAAAGTGGGTTGAGGTACGTGAATCTCATCCTGTTCGGCCCACCTGGCTCTGGGAAAACGAGCGTTGGTCGAATCTGCGCCCAGCAGTTGGGCTGGACTTTTGTCGATACCGATGAATTGATCGCTGCAGGCGCGGACAAGACGATTGCGGAAATCTTTTCCGAACAAGGTGAGGCAACCTTCCGAGCGCAAGAACAAAAAGTCATTGCGGATGTCGCTCCCACAGAAAACGCTGTGGTCGCAGTCGGTGGCGGCGCACTGGCGGACCCAGACAACCGCCGCTTGCTCGAAGCGCAAGGGATTGTCGTCTGCTTGCGCGCGGGGGCCGAAACGATTGTGCAACGGCTGCAAGGTACGCGAGACCGCCCGCTGCTGGCGGGAGACCTGCTCGAGAATGTAGTTGCCTTGCTGCAGCGGCGAGAGTCACTTTATGACTCTTTCCCCCTCCAGATAGCAACCGACAATCGCGCGGCTGTTGCGGTGGCACAGGAAGTTGTGGCCGTGCTGCCGAGCCGGATCGAAATCTCGCACCCGCAGGGCGCATATGCTCTGGCAATTGGCGCAGGTGTTCGCAAGCACCTACGCGCGCTTTTGGGTTCACACGGAATTTCTCTTCCGCAGGCTATCGTCACGGACGATACGATTGCACAGTTGTGGGGTGAATCGCTTGGCGAGGCCCTTGGAGCGCCGCTGATTGCAATTCCCGCTGGCGAGGTACACAAGACAGTCGATACAGTGCAGGAACTCTGCAGTGCCTTCCTGAAACACGGTCTTGACCGGCGCAGTGTCGTGCTCACGCTCGGCGGCGGAGTGGTTGGAGATGTGGCCGGGTTTGCCGCGGCAACCTTCATGCGCGGGATCCAGTGGGTGAACATGCCAACGACTGTACTCGCGATGGTTGATGCTTCCATCGGCGGCAAAGTGGGCGTGGACCTGGCGCAGGGCAAAAACCTGATGGGCGCATTCCATCCCCCGGTGATGATCGTTTCAGATCCGGAGTTGCTTTCTACGCTGTCGTCAGCCGAATATACGTCGGGATTGGCAGAGGTTGTAAAGCACGGCATTATTGCTGATCCAGAAATATTTTTTCAGCTGCCCGGGGCACTCCCCCTATCAGGCGAAATGCTCCAACGCGCGATGCAGGTTAAGATTGATATCGTACAACGCGATCCACTCGAACAAGGGGAGCGCGCAAAACTCAACCTTGGACATACGATCGGACATGGTATCGAGGCCGCTTCGGGCTACAGATTGCGGCATGGGGAGGCCATTTCCATTGGCATGGTTGCCGAGGCCCGGCTGGCAGAGCAGCTCGGTGAAGCTGAATCCGGGCTGTCTGAAAAGATTGCCGCGACTCTGCGCAAATTAGGTTTGCCTGTGCAGGCGCAAGACCTCGATCCGCAATTGATTCGCACGCTCATGCAAGCCGACAAAAAGAAGCACGCTGGGCAATTGCTGTTCGCGCTGCCGGTTGCAATCGGTACGGTAGAATACGGCCTCACTGCGCCAGATGATATGTTGAGAGAGGTTATCGATTCTGTGATTGGATGATGAGGATTCGCCGAACGGAGAATATCACCATATCGCGCTTTCATTCTGAATCATCCCCGAATGTAAACCAATGCCCAAATTTCTTATACTCCACGGCCCCAACCTGAACCTGCTCGGTACGCGTGAGCCTGAAGTCTACGGCACACTCACGCTGGACGAGATCAATGAGCAATTGCGGGAACTCTCCCGCGAATTGGGTTCCGATGTGCGCGCATTTCAATCGAACAGCGAAGGAGCATTGATTGATGCCTTGCATGAAGCAATGAGTTGGGCGGATGGTGTGATAATAAACCCCGGGGCGTACACTCACACCTCCATCGCGTTGCGGGATGCCATTGCCGGGAGTGGCCTGCCGGTGGTGGAAGTCCATCTCTCCAATGTACACGCGCGTGAGGAATTTCGACGCAGATCATATGTCGCACCGGTCTGCGTGGGTAGTATCACTGGCTTTGGTTTCGACTCCTATGCGCTTGGATTGCGCGCGCTTGTTGCAAAGGTAACAACATGAACGACCTTAACCCAATTGCTTTCACACGTGGCGTCCCGGCAACAGAATCATTTCCCATTGATGATGTCGCACGCGCGGCATCAGACGCCATCCGTAATTACGGCGAGGTCATCCTTCAGTATGGCTCGGCGTATGGCTTCCAGCCCTTGCGTGAATGGCTTGCCGACTGGCATGGCGTCACTATCGAGAACGTACTCTGCTCGAACGGCTCGCTTCAGATCGTCGAGTTTCTGTGTTCGCTCCTGCTTACTCCCGAAAACAATACTGTCTTTGTTGAAGCGCCGACATACGACCGCACCATCACAACCCTGCGCAAGCATGGTGCGAACCTGATCAGCATTCCTCTCGAAGCAGATGGACCGGATATTGCTGCCCTGGAAGCAGCGCTGCAAAAGCACAAGCCGGTGTTCTTCTATATCATCCCGGACTTCCAGAATCCTGCCGGTGCAACCTGCTCGCCTGAAAAGCGCGAACGTCTGATCGGGTTGGCCCGCGAGCATGGTTTTCTATATCTTGAAGATGCGCCTTATCGGCTGTTGCGCTATCGTGGTGCAGCGCCGGCGTCATTGTTTGAACTTGGGCCGGACGTGGTGCTTTACATGGCCTCGTTTAGCAAATTGATCGGACCGGGACCACGCATGGGCTACATCGTGGGTGATACTGAACTTCTGCAGCGCCTCGCGAAGGTCGCGGAAAATACCTATATCACACCCAGTTTGCTCTCACATGGCATCGTATATGAACTCATTCAGGGAGGCTGGCTCGAACCTCAGATCGAAAAATTGAAAGTCCTCTATGCCCCGCGCCTGGGGGCAACTCTCGCTGCCTTGGATGCATATCTGCCGGATGCTGATTCAACGCGCCCAGAGGGTGGTTTTTTCCTCTCGCTCTCTTTGCCAGAAGGCGTGACCACAATGGAAGTAAGGGCAGCAGCAGCCGATGTGAATCTGACGCTGGCGGATGGACGTGGTTTCTACGCCAATGGCGGCGGAGAGAACTTCCTGCGCCTGCCGTACTGTGCGATGACAGAAGAAGAATTGGACGCCGGTGTCCGGCGGCTTGCAGACGTTGTGAACACAATACGAAACGGATAAGTTTTCTCGCGGAAAATACACGGCACACAATCTCCAATTCATTACCTTGGCTACATTCCCTGGTTTGTGATACCATTTCTTTCATAACTTCATAGCGTGTTATACACGCACTCATCCAGAGAGGTGGAGGGACCGGCCCTGTGAAACCTCGGCAACCAGTCAGCAGATGGGTATCGAACCATTTGCCACATTGGTGCCAATTCCGGCAGACAAGATCTGGAAGATGAGTTGCTCTCAGCACTTGATATTGAGCCTCTTCAACCAGAAGGGGTTTTTTTTATTGATCGAGAGAATGAAAGAATACATTTCGAATTGAGCTTCGTTTATTGGAATTGGAGATTGTCATGAACAAATTAGAGAAACTACTTCAAGGTTCGGAACTGATCATGGCCGACGGCGCGATGGGCACAATGCTCTTTGATGCCGGGTTGCAGTTCGGCGATCCACCCGAAACATGGAACATCTTGCACCCGGAGGTGATCCGCAAGGTACATCGCTCGTATCTTGAGTCCGGCTCACAGATATTGCTCACCAATACGTTTGGCGGGAATCGTTATCGGCTTGCCATGCATCGGTTGCAGGAACGCGTGAAAGAACTAAACACCACGGCTGCGATTCTCGCCCGCATAGAGGTAGACGCGACCGACATCGATGCGATCGTTGCCGGGGATATTGGACCGAGCGGCGAGATCATGGAACCACTTGGCACACTCACCGCGGAGGAGGCTGTTGACGCGTTTGCAGAGCAAGCAGATGCCCTTGTTTTTGGTGGTGTGGACGCAATCTGGATCGAGACAATGTCGGCGCTCGAAGAGATGCAAGCAGCAATCGAAGGTGTGCGCAAAGCATCCGCCGACATGCCGATCATTGCCACGATGACCTTCGACACCAACGGCCGCACAATGATGGGCATCACGCCTGAGCAGGCTATCGAATTTCTTGAAGCTCAAAACGTCACGGCAGCCGGCGGGAACTGCGGTAATGGCCCCGATGAAATCCTGGAGGTCATCGAAAAAATGTCGACCCAAAATCCCAGCATCCCACTGGTTGCCAAATCGAATGCTGGCATCCCGGCACTGGTTGATCGCAATCCAGTGTACTCAGCCGGCCCGACAGAAATGGCCGAATACTCGATTGCGTTGCGCGCGGCTGGCGCGCGCATCATTGGCGCCTGCTGTGGCAGCACGCCCGATCATTTGGAATGTATGCACAGCACTCTGAATTCAACTCCTGTCGATGCAGTTCCCAAGATCTCGCGCAAGAGCAGCATACGCAATGGTAACGGACCAGTCCCCAAACGGAAACGTGCGCGTTCCCGCAGACGCTCGGATGCCAAGTCTGCTACGGGCTAGGATCCACCAAGCCCTCGGCGATTTCTACAGCCGGGGGCTTTTTTCTTGTACAATGCCGCATTTATGAGCTAAATTGCGTACTCTCGAAAGATAGTCGTATGCTGGCTTATGCTTGAGAAACCTAAAAACTTGCACAAGGAGCCTAGTACTACAGTTGTAGATAAATGTGGTATCGTTTGGCTCCGACAAGGGGGCGAAGATACCAATGACAAACGGACGTGTTGATAATGGCATAACCGATCTGGCCGTCGTGCAGGGCTGGGCCGATGCACTGCTGGAAGTCGCACAACGCATTGGCGCGCGGTTCGCCCGGGCGGAAGCGCGGGAGCAAGCGCTGGGCTATTTGCGCGGGTTGCTGAGCAATGCAGAGCGCAAGCACAGCTGGCAGCTGGCGGAGGCGCTCGGACAGCCGACGCCCTACGGCCTGCAACATCTGCTCGGGCGGGCGCTGTGGGACGCCGACCAGGTGCGCGATGACCTGCAACAATATGTGCGCGATTATCTGAGCGATGCCACAGCGGTCCTGATCGTCGACGAAACGGGGTTCGTCAAGAAGGGTCGTCACTCCGCAGGTGTCGCCCGGCAGTACAGCGGCACTGCCGGGCGCGTCGAGAACTCTCAGGTCGGGGTCTTCCTGGCGTATGCGGGTGGCGCGGGGCACACCTTGATTGACCGCGAACTTTACTTGCCCAAGGAGTGGACCAACGACCCGGTGCGCTGTGCGAGTGTCGGTATCCCCGCGGACCGCGCGTTTGCGACCAAACCAGCGCTGGCGCGGCAGATGCTGGCGCGGGCGCTGGACACCGGCCTGCCGGCGGCGTGGGTGACGGGCGACTCTGTCTATGGCGACGACCGCCGCCTGCGTCTGTGGCTGGAAGAGCGAGAACGGGCCTACGCGCTGGCCGTTTCGGGCAAGGAGTACGTCTGGATTGGTTTCAAACAGCACCGCGTCAAGCAAGTGCTGGCCACCTTGCCTGCCGAAGATTGGATACGACTGAGCGCCGGCGCTGGGGCCAAAGGTCCACGCGGATACGACTGGCATCTGCTGCCGCTCAACCCACCCATGCAAGCGAGCTGGGGGCGCTGGCTGCTGATACGGCGCAAAATCGAAGACCTGCATGAACTGACAGCCTTCGTGGTCTTCGCGCCACAGGAAACCACGCTGGAAGACATGGTGCGCGTGGCCGGCAGCCGTTGGGCGATTGAAGTGACCTTCGAGGCTGCCAAGGGTGAAGTCGGATTGGATCAATATGAAGTGCGCAGTTGGACCGGTTGGTATCGCCATACCACTCTGGCGATGTGGGCGCATGCTTATCTGGCCGCGATACGAACGACCACGCCAAGCCACGAAGCGCTGAAAAAGGGGGCGTTGTTGTCAGCGACGCGCAACAGTCTTGCGGCGTTCAAGCACCGCCGCGGCCTCTCGTGCGGTTGAGTGTGGCCGAAATCCGGCGATTGCTCTGGCGTCTAGTGTTGCGCGTGCAGCAGACCGCGCAGGAGATCCTCGCCTGGTCGCATTGGCGTCGCCATCATCAGGCCGTCGCCAGGTTCTATCATTACAAACGTCGTGGTGCATCACTCATTTATCTACAACTGTAGTACTAGGGAGCATCTTATTTGGTGGTTACCCTTAGGCCTAATTTTCGTGTTGGGGTTGGGCTTGCGGGTGATTGGCTTGAATCACTTACCGCTTTGGGCGGACTGGGACGCCCAAAACTATCACCGCTGGGCCTTGCCCATTCTCGAAACAGGTCGAGCAAATACTGATGGGGGTTTAGATGCAATACCTTTCAAATAAGCAAACAGGTGGCACCCGAGGCATACTTGTGAGATATACAAATTCGCAAGATGCCAGGGGGCCACCTGATGGGATACAGATTACGCGAGGTTGACATCGAGAGCAAGTTTTGCCGGGAACTGACATTTACAAGCCTGAGCCGGGTTATTCCGCCAGATGTGGTCGAAGCAGCGTTGGAGGCAGAAGGCTTGAAAACGCAACGCGAGCGCAAATTGAATCTGGTCGTGACAGTGTTTTTAATCATCACAATGAACATCTACACGCAATCTTCTCTGGGGCGGGTAATGCGTAAGATCGCCCAGGGGTTGCGGTACATCTGGAACAATCCGGAATACGCGGTACCGAAAGACAGTGCGATTACCTATCGGCGCTATCAACTGGGTGCTCGACCGGTCGTGCGTTTGTTTCGGCATGTATGTCGACCGATAGCTACGACGGAGACAGCCGGCGCGTTCCTCTTTGGATTGCGCCTGATGGCCATCGATGGCACGGTTGAAGATGTGGCTGACACGCCGGAGAATGCGGCGGCTTTTGGACGGCACCACAGCCCGCGCGGCCAGAGCGCTTTTCCGCAGGTGCAAGGGGTGTATCTGGTCGAGTGCGGCACGCATACGATTGTCGATGCGGGCTTCTGGCCTTGCCACACCAGCGAGCGCATGGGTGGTTTTCGCCTGTTGCGCTCAGTCGAGATGGGCATGTTGGTGATGTGGGACCGTGGGTTTCATGATTATGACATGCTGCGCATGGTTTTGGAGCGCGGGGGACACATTTTGAGCCGATTTCCAGCCCATGTCAAGCCTAAAAACCGCTGTCCATTGCCAGATGGCTCCTACACCGCCAACCTGACCCCCTCCGACTACCAGCGCCGCAAGCGGGGCGAGCGCCTCCTGGTGCGCATCGTCGAATACACCATAAGTGACCCGGCACTCCCCGGTTACGGTGAAGTGCACCGCTTGGTTACCACCTTGCTGAACCCCGAAGCCTTCCCAGCCCTGGAACTCGCGCGAGCTTATCACGAACGCTGGGAAATCGAATTGGTCATCGATGAAGTCGACACCCATCAACGTCTGGCCGGACGCCCGCTGCGCAGTCTCAAGCCGGTCGGGGTCATTCAGGAACTGTATGGCCTGCTCATCGCACACTTCATCATCCGCTTCCTGATGCATGCGGCTGCCCAACGCACCGGTCTCGATCCCGACCAACTCAGCTTTGTGCATGCACTCGAACTCGTGCGCGACACGCTCGCCGAGTTTCAAAAGACGGCCGTTGACCAACTCGGCCAACTCTATGACCGCTTGTTGCATGACATCGCTGACGTTCGTCTGCCTCTCCGCCGTGCCCGTTCAAACCCGCGTGTAGTCAAACGCAAGATGTCAAAGTTCCGCCTGAAACGGCCGGAGCATTATCACTGGCCCCAACCCCGACAACCTTTCCGGCAAGCTTTGGCCCTTATTTGAAAGGTATTGGGTTTAGACGGTACCGGATATCCGCCCGGATTTTTGTATCTCTTGGCAATTGAAAAAGTTGCCCTTGATACCTTTGGGGGAGATGAAATAACACCCGCACAGGATTATTTTTTGGTTGGGAGGGTGGTAAATGGCTTTATCGGCGCGTTGTGTATTGTTTTGTTGGCCTTATTGCTTCGCCAAATGACAAAATCGCGGCTGGTGGCTTGGAGTGGCGCATTGATGATGGCGATGTTTTATCCGGTCATCGTTGCTTATAGCCGTCGGGAAGTGCCAACAGTGCCCGGGCTGTTCTTTATTCTGCTAACACTCTTGTTTACGGTTCAAATCCGCCATCGGTCACAAATCCGATATTTATACCTAGCTTTTGGCGCGGGCATATTGGCCTTTTTGTTCAAGTATCAAGCTGCGATTACTCTTGTACTGCCGGGCTTGGTAGCCCTAATCTATTTACCCTCGCAAAAGTTGTATCGGCATTTCTCGATTCTGGGCGTTGTTTTACTGGGCTTATTGACCTGGCTCATTCTCGATTACCAAATGTTTAATGCCTTTCAAGTTGCCCAGTTTAATACATCACGGCCCTTAGGGCTTGTATATGCAGATGGCAATCCGGGAATCTGGAACAGCGTCACAGAGAATTGGAAGCTATTATCAGCTGTTGCTGGCAGCGAGTTAGATGGGGCGACCGAGGGGGTTAGCGAAGGCAATAATCGCCCCTTAATCGCCGAGTTGATAGATGGACGTTGGATTATTTCGGCGGCCATAATAAGTTGTCCGCTGGCAATTTATGTTTGGTGGTACAAGCGCGATAGGGAACTTATAGATGCGCCTTCGATCTTCATTGTATTTGCTTTTGTTCTACTGTTTTATCTGATGATGTCGATTTTTTTGCCAACCCATTCCTTTCGTTGGATTGTCCCGGCGGTATTTATCTTGGGTGGGGTGGTCTTGATGACTAAAGCCAGTCAACATTGGCTTGATGTTTATGCGAAGAGTTGGGGACGGCCCCATAGTTATCAATCTGTGGCGGCTTACCTCGACGCCTATGTCCCTCAAGGTGGACGGGTGGTGAGTCGGGAGGGCAAGACAGCCTTCACGAACATGTTTGCCGATGCGGTCTTTCATGTTTATACCCCCGGGGATATCTTTGCCGAGGGTATCGATGATTATCGACAACGCGGTTATGAATATATTATTTTCGAGGCCCAAGATTTGATGGAGAATGACCGATTACAGGCAGACCCAGAGTCATCTCTTGAGCTCGTTTTGGACCTAAGTGGGGATGAATTTTGGGGGCCGAAGATCCTTATGTATCGCATAGACCCGCTCCCGGTTCACGAAGTTTATGCCGATTTCGGCAATGCGATCTCATTTCGTGGCTATGATTTAGCAGCGGATCGTTTTAGCGCAGGCGAATCGCTTCAGCTCACGCTATATTGGATGTCGATCCAAACGAATCAGGCGAATCTGATCGTTTTTGTTCATGTATGGGATACAGAAGCACAACAATTGATCAGCCAATTCGATGGTGTCCCCGGCGAAGGATTTAACAATACCTGGCGTTGGTTAGGCGATATGCAGTTCCATCCAGATCCCTACATAGTACCGATTCCATCCAATGTGATCCCCGGCGACTATGAGCTGCCCATTGGAATGTATTATGCCGATACAGGTCAACGGATGGCGATTGCGCCTCAGAGTGATCTTGAGGTAGAGAATGCTTCGTTGTTGCTTCAGACTATCGTGGTTGAACCTTAATTCACTACCGGACACTTTCTGCGCGGGGCATGTCAAAGGCGACCGGGATGGGCAGATGCTCATTTAGGAACTGTTCCAGCAGGCGCAAGCCGAGTTGAAATAGGCTCAGATCACAGCGGTCGGTGCGGTGAATGACTTGCACCCGATTATCTCGTTTGGCGATGACGCCCAAGTAGATGATCCAGATGTAAGCAAGGCAAGCTGCGATCATCAACCGGGCCAGCCGGGCCGGGTCGGCGATATGGCTTTTATGCAAATTGAAGCCCCGGCTTTTCTGGTCGGAGAAGAAAGTTTCAATACGAAAGCGTTTGTTATACCAGGAACAGGCTTCGGCAACCAGCTCCAGGTTGGTGACCAGATAGAGGGGCTCTTTGCAGTCGCGCTGCCACCACGCGATGGCAAGGACGGGCCCATATTCCTGCTGGGTGAAGGCGACATCCGGCACGCCGCGGTATGCACCACGGGGCACATCCAGGTCGGCGAAGGCGAACCAGTCGCCCCCTTCACATAGCTGGACATGCTTGGCCGTGCGACAGACGTAGGCCCATTCGTAGTCATTCAGAGCCGCCTGGAGGTTCGTGCCATCGAATTCACCATCCCCCAGGAAGACGACATCGCTTGCAGGGGGCACCAAAGCGTGTACTTCTGTCAACAACTGCACGTGTGTCGCTTCTGAAAAATGTCCCTTGCTCCCTTTGACGGTGACCCACGCCACCGGCAAAGCACGTTGCTTGTAGATGACGCTCACCATCAGGGTCAGGCAACCGCGGCCCACTTCGCTGCCGTCCATTGCCAACACGAGCGGGCGGTCCTGCGCCAGACCCTGCAATAAGGGTTCAGCGAAGGGTAGAAAGAAGACTTCGTTATTAATATGCTCATTCTTGACCCAGCGGGCGTACCGTTTGACCCGGCTCTCGGGTTTGTTGCCGTCTGGCACTTTCCTGGCGATCGCCGGTAGCTGGCTACTCTGGCTGCGGACAATTCCGCTGACCATGGCAGCGAGCGTATCCAAATGGCGAGCCAAGTTGCCCTGCGGTTCTCCTGGGTACAGTTGCCGCAAGGCGCTCTTTATGGCACGATATGTACGGCGGTTGTCACTCATGGCGATACTCCCCTTGTTCTGTGGTAGAACGGAGAGTGTAGCCGAGAGGCAACCGCTAATCAATCACGGATAAAGTGTCCGGTAGTGAAAACCTTAATAGGGTAACAGGCGCAAAATAGACAGAGCGGGAATAGTGTTATGGCTTACTAACGTCATCATCCTCTGTTGACCAACATCTCGATACCCAGTAAAGTACAATCAGATTACTCGATCAAGACCCCTATACGTACGCAGCACCTAAGCCCCAAATAGAGCGATCCAAAATATTCAATTGCCCCAGTTATAAAAATGGTTACTCAAATGCAAAGAATCCGTCCGTTCCTAATCCTTTTCCTGCTTATTTCTATACCACTTATCGCTTGCAGCTTAAGTGCCCAAGATGAAGGGCTTGAAGAAGAAGTGGTCGTGGTTGAAATTCCGCAAGCGGAGGACGAAGCTGCAGAGCCGCCTCCCACTGATGTGCCCCCTCCGACTGCCACATCCGAACCGGAGCCAATAGCTGCACCCGCTTCTGATGAGGGTGTGCTTCAGGTTGTTAACGCAACAGCCGGCGACATTTGCGGCGCAATCATTTACGATTATGAGGCGTCAGATGATGAAGGCATTCTGCTCTTCGATGATGTACTCGCCGCCGGAGAGGGACTCACATTTTCGGATATTGACGCTGGCACCTACGACCTGCTCGCGTTCGATTGCAATGATGAAGATGTAGATTTTCAGGAGGCAATTGATCTGGGTTCGGACGACCTGGTATGGTCAGTTGGGGTAGGCGTCGGCCAGGCCGAAACGACTGCTGTGGTAACAGAGTCAATCGAGGCAGAGGATGAAACAGTGGAAGCCCCTGCTCCGACCGGTCCCGTGTCAAACGACGATCTGCGCCGCATTGATTTTGGGACATTTCCGGGAGGCGTTGCGGAGCTTTCATTCACGATTCAGGCGGGCGATGTCTCGGTGCATATTTCGGCTATTACAGACGATCCGAACGAATTCGTTACCCTTACAAGTATCATCGATCCGAACGGCCAGGCTCTCTACGCATTGGATTTCGAAACTTTTGAAACCGCGAGCGAACAATTTCCGGTGCCGGTGGAGGATACAGGTGCAGTTGGACTCCTGCTGCCAGCTGCGCCTCAATTCGACCTGGTGCCCGGCGACTACCGGGTTGTGTTCGAGACCGAGGCGGGTGGCATCGCGAATGTTACCGGAGTGATTAAAACTGGTGACATTAATCTCATGCAGGCTATTGATTTCAATGTGTGGCTGGTAACAGCCGATGCATCTCTGACGCAGGAGGCAGCCCGCGCAGAGATGGAAGCTGCTATGCGCACCGAAGTGAATATCATTTTGAATCCACATAGTATGCAGCTCGGGAAAATCACTTTCATATCGGCGACTCAAGCCGAAATCGAACAGTATGCGCAGTACATCAATGCGGATGAACTCTCACCCCTCTGCTTTGCGATGGCGAATGCAGTCGGTACAGAGCGTTCAGTAAACATCGCACTGGTGGATGCATTGCTGGATGCGGATGGCAACGACGATGGCACAGCCGGAATTTCAACCGGCTTGCCGGGCAGCATCTTCTTGCCCGAATCGCCCCGTTCCTGCGTCGCGGCAGCCTGGCAAATTTACGACACCTTCCCCGAGCATGCAGCGAACTGGTTCCATGAAGGATCGCATTTCATGGGCTTGTCACACACGACTGAATCAGACGGGCTGAGCTATGACATCTTCCTGGATACGCCCGAATGCCCATATGATCAATACGACACAAATGGTGATAGCGAGGTCGATGATTTTGAATGTGACATCGCTGGCGGCGCGAAAAACTATATGTTCTATAGTGGCGTGCCTGAGTTTGCCCCGTTTGAAATGAGTGGCGACCAGGCTTGGACGCTACGTCGACACCCATGGTTTTATCCGGTGGTTCACTACCGGACACTTTATCCGTGATTGATTAGCGGTTGCCTCTCGGCTACACTCTCCGTTCTACCACAGAACAAGGGGAGTATCGCCATGAGTGACAACCGCCGTACATATCGTGCCATAAAGAGCGCCTTGCGGCAACTGTACCCAGGAGAACCGCAGGGCAACTTGGCTCGCCATTTGGATACGCTCGCTGCCATGGTCAGCGGAATTGTCCGCAGCCAGAGTAGCCAGCTACCGGCGATCGCCAGGAAAGTGCCAGACGGCAACAAACCCGAGAGCCGGGTCAAACGGTACGCCCGCTGGGTCAAGAATGAGCATATTAATAACGAAGTCTTCTTTCTACCCTTCGCTGAACCCTTATTGCAGGGTCTGGCGCAGGACCGCCCGCTCGTGTTGGCAATGGACGGCAGCGAAGTGGGCCGCGGTTGCCTGACCCTGATGGTGAGCGTCATCTACAAGCAACGTGCTTTGCCGGTGGCGTGGGTCACCGTCAAAGGGAGCAAGGGACATTTTTCAGAAGCGACACACGTGCAGTTGTTGACAGAAGTACACGCTTTGGTGCCCCCTGCAAGCGATGTCGTCTTCCTGGGGGATGGTGAATTCGATGGCACGAACCTCCAGGCGGCTCTGAATGACTACGAATGGGCCTACGTCTGTCGCACGGCCAAGCATGTCCAGCTATGTGAAGGGGGCGACTGGTTCGCCTTCGCCGACCTGGATGTGCCCCGTGGTGCATACCGCGGCGTGCTGGATGTCGCCTTCACCCAGCAGGAATATGGGCCCGTCCTTGCCATCGCGTGGTGGCAGCGCGACTGCAAAGAGCCCCTCTATCTGGTCACCAACCTGGAGCTGGTTGCCGAAGCCTGTTCCTGGTATAACAAACGCTTTCGTATTGAAACTTTCTTCTCCGACCAGAAAAGCCGGGGCTTCAATTTGCATAAAAGCCATATCGCCGACCCGGCCCGGCTGGCCCGGTTGATGATCGCAGCTTGCCTTGCCTACATCTGGATCATCTACTTGGGCGTCATCGCCAAACGAGATAATTGGGTGCAAGTCATTCACCGCACCGACCGCTGTGATCTGAGCCTATTTCAACTCGGCTTGCGCCTGCTGGAACAGTTCCTAAATGAGCATCTGCCCATCCCGGTCGCCTTTGACATGCCCCGCGCAGAAAGTGTCCGGTAGTGAATCCGGTGGTGCAATAGCCATTTGAGAACTGTAATTGCTGACCAATTACAAGTCGAAATGTTTTGTGCTACCTGTAGGATTGACCTGTTTGCTGAAACTATGTTAAAGTCTGCCGAGTTGAACGCGCGCTAACCTGGTTTAGGCCTCACTGAAGTGAATACGCCCCACGTGGACCTGTCGCCGCGCTGGGGCGTTATTTTTGTAACCTATGGAATATTCTCTCGCAACAATGACGCCTCGGGATTGGGAAGCTTGCCGGGAAATCTATCGGGCGGGGATCGCCACCGGCGATGCCACCTTCGAAACTGACGTACCGGAGTGGGATGCTTGGGACGCTGCTCACGTAGATACTCCTCGCCTTGTTGCAAGAGAATCCACGCAAGTCATCGGATGGGCTTCTCTGAGCAGAGTTTCTGCCCGCGAGATCTATCGGGGTGTAGCGGAGGTAAGCCTTTATGTGGCCACAGATGCGCGCGGCAAAGGGGTCGGCAATCTTCTCTTATCCAGATTGATAAAGGCTGCGGAGAATGCCGGGTTCTGGACACTGCAAGCGGGCATCTTCCCTGAAAACCGGGCCAGCATCCTCCTCCATAAAAAGCTGGGCTTTCGAGAAGTAGGCGTGCGCGAACGCATCGGTCAACTCAAAGGCGTATGGCGCGATGTCGTCTTTCTCGAACGGCGTAGTTCGGATGAACATGGACTTTGAAAGGAAATTCAATGACTGCAACACGCACAGCACAAATCCATACACTGGAAGAAACACACCAAAATCTGGTCGCGATTGTCGGCGCGCTCTCCGATCAACAGATCGATTATCGCCCGGGCGCGGAAGAATGGAGCATCCGCGAGATTCTCGCGCACCTGGTGGACGACGAGATGTTTGTCATGCGGACGCGGCTCGAACGGATCATCGCAGAAGAATCGCCTGAACTCACGCCGTACGATGAAAAACATTGGTACGCCAACCGGAACAAGACGCGCGATACCCGCGATGAACTACTGGCTGATTTCGATTCGCAACGGCGCGCCAGCCTCGGCATTCTGCATATGCTGCGCGAATCGGATTGGGAGCGGACCGGTTTCCAACCCGAGTATGGCCGCTTTACAGCCGAGGAATGGATCGGCCATTGGGTGGAGCACGACAAGGTCCATCTGCGCCAAATCGAAAACAACTTGAAGGCACACACCGCTTCTCAAAACTGAGGGTAACTCCGCCTATTCTCATAAAGAGTCCGCGTTCAGCTGCATCCATCGAGATCCAGCCAACCACATAACGCCTAGTGCAATCGGCCAAATTGATCACACTGTTGCAATTGCATCGCACTGGGGAGATACTATCTTCACCCCAAGACGGAGCGACCATGCCCGCTGCATATATTGACGTCGAGCAAGTCCGTGGCTACGAATTTGAGCCGACAGTCTTCGAATACGACGAACACGCTGTCAGCCTGTACGCACTAGGTGTTGGCGCAGCCCGTGACCCTTTGGACGAATCGGACTTGCGTTTCGTTTACGAATTGCACCCGGATGGCATGATCGTTCTGCCGACGATGGCGGTCATCTTCCCGTTTTCCGCGAACAACACCATCTTCAACATGTCGGGATTGCAGTTTCATCCGAATGATGTTGCTGCACGGGGAGCAGTATCTTGAGATCAAACGGCCGCTGACAACGCACGCCCACCTGACCAATCGCGCGCATGTATCCAATGTCTACGATAAAGGCTCGGGCGTACTCATCCTGATAGATGCACATAGCTTTGATGAAGCTGGCAACGAAGTTGCTTTCAATCAAGCTTCGATTTTCATTCGGGGCCTGGGCGGGTTCGGGGGCGAGCGAGGGCCGAGCAGCAATGCCAATGTGCCTCCCGAACGACCACCCGATGCGATTCACAAAGAACAAACTCGCCCGGATCAGGCGCTGCTCTATCGGCTCTCAGGCGACACCAACCCGTTGCAAGCCGACCCTGGCATGGCGGCACAAGGTGGCTTTGCAAGTCCGATCTTGCATGGTCTGGCGACTTTCGGCTTCGGTGGGCGCGCTGTTCTGAAATATTTCTGCGATAATGACCCGGCTCGCTTGCAAAGCATAAAAGTGCGCTTCACAAAGCATGTGTTTCCCGGCGAGACTCTCGTGACAGAAATGTGGCACGAGCCGGATAAGCAGCGGGTACTATTTCAGATGAAAGTTGCCGAACGCGACCAGGTGGTCATCTCGAATGCTGCAGTTGAACTCAAGAACAATCGCTGAGGAGTAAAAATGACCGGACTACTTGAAAACCAGGTTGCGATCGTCACCGGCGCCGGGCGCGGTATCGGCGCGAGTGCTGCGCGGCTCTTTGCACAGGAAGGCGCGCATGTGGTTGTAAACGATCTCAATCTTGAGCCCGCCGAGGAAGTGGCTGATGAAATAAACGCTGCCGGTGGCGATGCGCTGGCAATTGCAGGCAGCGTAACGGATCCGGCTTTCCCGGATCATTTGATGAAAACGACAATTGAAACACATGGCAAGCTCAATATCCTCGTCAACAACGCCGGCTTTACCTGGGATGGCGTAGTGCACAAAATGACGGACGAACAATGGCAGGCCATCCTGGATGTGCACGCCACAGCCCCTTTCCGCATGATCCGCGCTGCGACACCCTATATGCGCGACGCAGCCAAAGCCGAACAGGCAGCCGGCGGCGAAGTCGAACCGCGCTGTGTGATCAACGTTTCTTCAACGTCCGGTCTGCATGGCAACTTTGGGCAGGCAAACTACGCGACCGGCAAGATGGGCGTCATTGGCCTGAGAAAAACCATCGCCAAAGAATGGGGGGCGTTTGGCGTGCGCTGCAATGCAGTAGCGTTTGGTTATATCGACACGCGGCTGACAGGCGCAACGGAAGCAGGCGAGGCCATTGATGTGGACGGCAAAGAGGTTGCACTGGGTATCCCGGACAAACTGCGCGGTAACATGACAATGCTAATTCCCCTCGGGCGACCGGCCACCCCAGATGAAGCGGCTGGCGGCATCCTGATGCTGGCCTCACCATATGCCAGCTACATCACTGGTCATACGCTGGAAGTGACTGGCGGAGCAGGGATTTGATAAAAAGAAATTAGGAACGACTTCTTTGCAGTTCCCGCTCTTTTCAATTTTGCGTTAAAGATTGAAAATTCAATCCATGACTCAATCGAACTTCGACTTTCCAAACATAGTAACGATCATCACCTGTAGCACTTTCGTCATCGATGGCGGCCAACCGGTCGGCCATCGTACGCAGGTCACCCTCTAAGGAGAACACCGTGCAGTCTGAACAATCTGAACGGCTTCAGCAGGTCCTGCCCTCCATCCGTCAGCTTATGGTCGAAGAAGTGCTGCCGCTCGAGCCAGAGTTTCTCACGCAGCCGTTTCGTTCCCTGTTGCCAGCCTTGACCGAACTCCGTTTGCGGGTAAAGGAACTCAACTTGTGGGCCCCCCACCTGCCGGAGATTTATGGCGGCGTGGGCTTATCTTTGCCCGAATTCGCTCATGTGAGTGAGGCGCTGGGTCGTTCGCCACTCGGTCATTTCGTCTTCGGATCACAGGCGCCGGATGTCGGCAACATGGAAATCCTGATGGAGCACGGCACAAAGGCACAAAAGCACACTTATCTGGAGCCACTGGCGAACGGCGACATCCGCAGTTGTTTTTCCATGACCGAGCCAAATTTGCCTGGTTCCAACCCGACCTGGATGGAGACCAGCGCGGACAAGGACGGCGACGATTACGTGATCAACGGGCGCAAGTGGTTCACGACCGCTGCTGATGGGGCTGCCTTTGCCATCGTCATGGCTGTCACCAACCCGGATGCCGTGAGCCGCTACAAGCGCGCCAGCCAGCTCATCGTTCCCACCGATACGCCCGGCTTCCGCATCGAACGAAACATCTCAGTGATGGGTGATCCCGGCGAAGACTATCGCTCACATTCTGAAGTTGTTTACGAAGATTGTCGCGTCCCGCAGGGTAATTTGCTCGGCCCGGAGGGCGCAGGCTTTGCCATTGCACAGGAGAGGCTCGGGCCCGGGCGCATTCACCATTGCATGCGCTGGATCGGCATTTGCGAACGCGCCTTCGACCTGATGTGTACGCGGGCGTGTGAGCGCGAAGTTGCACCCGGACGCACACTTGGCAGCCGGGGAAATATCATGGATTGGATCGCAGAGAGCCGCGCTGAGATCAACGCCGCGCGCTTGATGGTTTTACAAGCGGCCGACAAGATTGATGAGGCCGGACAATATGCCGCGCGCGTTGAAATTTCACTGATCAAATTTTACGTCGCCGATGTATTGCAGCGTGTGGTGGATCGCGCCATCCAGGTTCACGGCGCCCTGGGTATGACTGACGACACTCCACTGGCATACTGGTATCGTGAAGAACGCGCCGCCCGCATTTACGACGGCCCGGATGAAGTACACAAAATGTCGGTCGCCCGCCGCATCCTCAAACAGTATGCAGCAGAGAGTACACCGTAATCAGTATTCATTAATTTGTCCACTTTGTCACCCTCATTTGTAGTAGACGACACGATACCGGTCCGCGCGGACGAAATCTTCGATGAAGATCGACTTGCGGGCTATTTGCGCGGAAAGCTGGAAGGCTCAGAGCTAGCGCTTACCGTCAGACAGTTCGGCGGCGGGGCTGCCAACCTGACTTATCTGCTCACCTTCGATGGCACGCACGAATATGTTTTGCGCCGACCTCCGCTTGGACCGGTTGCTAAAGCTGCCCACGATATGGGCCGCGAGTTTCGGGTACTCTCTGTCTTGTACCAGGCATATCCGCTCGCACCGCGCGCCTTCCTCTTTTGTGAGGATAAATCCATCATCGGCGCGCCGTTCTTTGTGATGGAACGTCGGCAAGGTATCGTTGTACGCGCCCATATTCCCGAACAATTCAGCGAGATACCGGATGCGCCTCAGAAGATGGGCTTCGCGCTTATCGATGCGCTGGCCGACTTCCACGCAGTTGATTACGATGCACTCGGGCTGGCAGGTCTCGGCAAACCTGAAGGATTTGTCGAGCGCCAGATCGAAGGTTGGTACAAACGCTGGCATGCAGCCAAATCTGAAGATAGTTCTGAGATGGAAGAACTCTACCAGTGGTTGCGCGCACACAAGCCGGAAACCGAAGCGCATACCCTCGTACACAATGATTTCAAGCTAGACAATGTGATGCTTGCAACGGACGATCCGGCAAAGCTTGTGGCTGTCTTCGATTGGGATATGTGCACGCTTGGAAATCCACTCAACGATTTGGGCGCGCTGCTCTGCTATTGGACGGAACTTTCAGATCCAGCATGGATGCACGGCATGACCATGATGCCCGTGGGGGTAGAATTCCCCACCCGCGAAGAACTTGTAGCTCGTTATGCAGAACGCAGTGGACGCGATGTAGCCTCTATTCGTTTCTATCGCGTGCTGGGACTTTTTCGCTTGGCAGGTGTGATAGCGCAGATTTACATTCGCTATGCGCGCGGCCAAACACAGGATCAGCGCTTTGCGGCATTCGGAGAACGCATTCCTCTCATCATTCGCGCGGCGCATGAACTTGCATTCTCGAGTGTTGTGATTTGAGTGATCTTAGGGCATATTCGGCCGATGCAACTTCCCATCGTAAAACCGGCTCCCATCGTATCAGAGCACAGCGCCAGCTTTCGCGGGGTGTTTGAAAACCGCTGTCAGTTCCGGCATTTCGAGAATTATCTAACCGGACTGATTGTGTTGAAGAACAAGTCGATGGCGAACATGACGCGCTGCCTGTTGGATAGCGCTGACAAGACCAACCTGTCGCGCTTCTTGTCGGAAGCGAACTGGGATGCCGCGGAACTGAACCAGGAACGCATTGCATACTTATTCCAGCAAACCAAGCGCCAGGGCGCCCGCAAATCGATGCTGGCCATCGATGATACTTTGTGCGAGCACGTCGGCAGTCTGTTCGAATACATTGACCAACATTACAACCACGGCAACCACATGTATCCGCTAGCGCACAATCTGGTCACCGGCCACTACATCAGCGGCGCGGTTCGCTTTCCGGCCGACTGGCGACTGTACCGGCGCTACGAAGAAGTCACCGACTGGGAAGCGTTCGTCAAGAAACTGTTGCCCGACGCTACGATCCCGAAAACCAAGAAGGAGCGTAATCGCTTCAAACGTCAAGTCGCACCCACCTTGCTGGCCGACCCAGAGTTCCGGGCTCTGGACGAATCTTTTCAGACCAAGATTTCGCTGGCGGCTGAACTGGTCAAGGCGGCGCTGGCGCACGATTTGCCCTTTGAAACGGTGCTGTTCGACGCCTGGTACCTGGCACCCGAATTGCTCGAAGTTCTCAGTGCGCATGGCAAGCACTGGATCAGCCTGCTGAAAAACAACCGCAACCTTATCACCAACAGCTTTGTGCTCCAGGATGCTTCCGGCGAACGCATGCGCTTTGATGGTCCGCACATCAAGGTGCAGGACCTAGTGCCGCTTATCCCACCTTCCGCTTTCAAACCGATGCAAGTGGGCGAGCAGACCTACTACTGCTTCAGCAAGAATGTACGCATCCCGACTTTGGGGAAGGTACGGCTGGTCATCAGCTTTGCCAAGCCTGATTTAACCGGCACCTATGCCGTGCTGGTCAGCAGCCATCTCAGTTGGGATGCCAAGAAGATCATCGCAACCTATCTGCTCCGTTGGCCGATTGAGACCTTTTATCAAGACGCCAAACAGAACCTGGGGCTCCACGAATATCGCATGCGCTCGGCCGCCGCCATTCATAAGCACTGGTCACTGGTCTTCGTGGCTTATTCGTTCCTGCACCTGCACTGTTTGCCCACATCGCGTCGTGACAAGGTCTGCGCGCCCATCCAATCCATCGGGCAGGTTATTCGCCAACAAAGCCAGCAGCTAATCGAAGCATTGATCTTGCAGGCTCACGGCTCTCTGTCTGACGGTACTGACGAGCAACAAGTCTTCTCGTACTTATTCGCCAAGCAGGCTTACTCTTTGGCTGCTTGAGCCTTTTCACTCAAATCACAACACTCGAGTTGCATTTAAAGCGTGACATGGCAAAGAAGAGGCAAAATGACAACGCTCCCTGAATACGACAACTGCGACGGTCTCGAACTCGCCGAACTGGTGCGCTCCAAACAAGTACAACCAAGCGAACTTATCGAGGCGGCCATCGAGCGCATCGAAGCGCGCGACCCGCAACTCAACGCGGTCGTCAATAAAATGTACGACTATGCGCGCGCCAGCGCCGCAAACGATTTGCCGGAGGGCCCGTTCACCGGCGTGCCCTTCCTGCTGAAAGACCTGGGCGCGACATTCCAAGGAGTGCCGACCAGCAGCGGCAATAGTCTGCTGCGTTCTATTCCCATGCCGCAGGACAGTGAAATAGTGCGCCGCTTCAAGGCCGCCGGTGTGATCACGCTCGGTAAAACAAACACGCCGGAATTCGGCATCACGCCGTACACAGAATCGGAGACGCTTGGCGCAGCGCACAACCCCTGGGATATTGAGCGAACGCGCGGCGGTTCGAGTGGCGGCTCCGCTGCGGCCGTCGCAGCCCGCATGGTGCCGATAGCCAGCGGTGGGGACGGTGGAGGTTCTATCCGTATCCCGGCATCCTGTTGCGGCGTGTATGGCATCAAGCCGTCACGCGGGCGCACGCCCACCGGACCGGTGATCGGTGAAGCAGCCTGGCGCGGATTCGCGATAGAACACGTCCTCACGCGCTCCGTGCGCGACAGCGCCGCTATGCTGGATGCGATAGCCGGAGAGGATCCCGGCGCGCCATACTTTGCACCACATCAGGGACGACCCTTTCTGGATGAAGTGTCCGGCGACCCGGGCAAGTTACGCATCGCGTTTACAAGTGAACCTTTCCTTGGACACAATATGCACCCAGATTGTGTGGCGGGCTTGAACGAGACTGTTGCGTTGCTCGAAGAGCTTGGGCACGAAGTTGTGGAAGCTGCGCCAAGCATAAATCGGGAAATCTTTGCGATCTCCTTTATGACGATTATTGCGGCTGAGGCGCGTGGCGATGTGGAATGGGCTGCCGGACTAGCCGGACGCAAACCTGCGCTGAACGACTTCGAGCCTTCGACCTACGCCCTGTCGCTCTTAGAGAGTGTTTCTTAAATCAGTTTGTGGCCAGTTTGAGCATGCGGCGCGTGCTGGCGAGATAAGTCATTGCTTCACTCGATTTGACAGTGTGTTCGTAGTCACGCGCTAAACGCCGATAGCGACCCAGCCAACCAAATGTGCGTTCAACCACCCAGCGACGCGGTAGAACAACCCAACCTTTGGTTCCTTCAGGTCGCCGGACAACTTCCAGTGTCCAGCCGAACGGCTTGCGGACCGTCTCGACGATATGTGCGTACGCACCATCCGTCCATATCAGTTTCAGGCGGCACCAACGGTTATGAACACTGCGCTTGATTCGGTCAAACAGCCGTTGCAGAGTCACCTGGCCGCCTGCGCCGTCCTGAGTACTAGCGCTATGCACCACGACAACCAGCAACAGGCCGAGGGTGTCAACCACGACATGCCGCTTGCGACCGGGAGTTTGCTTAAAGACGTCCACTCCGCGCTCCTCGCCGCCCTCGGAGGTCTTGACGCTTTGGCTGTCAAGCACCGCCGCACTCGGTCGTGGATCGCGCCCCTGCTGTGTACGCACGTGCTTGACCAGGGCGGTATTGATGCGTTCCCACACACCTTGGTCGGTCCAGCGCCTGAAGTAGCCGTACACCGTCTGCCAAGGTGGCATGTCCTTGGGTAGCACCCCGTGCAGTCCACGGGACTGTGTCCGCCACTGGCAACCGGTACGCGTCAGATACAAGATGGCATTCACGATCTGCCACAATTTCCATTTGCGCGGACGTCCGCGCGTATACGTTGGAAAGAATTCCGAAATCAATTGCCATTCGCTATACTTCAGGTCTGTCGGGTAGGGTTGGGTGAATTTGGTCATTCGCCAAGCTTACCCGGCCTTTAAGAAACACTCTCTTAGGCAAATCTATGCGCGCAGTGGACTAT
Organism: Anaerolineales bacterium; assembly: GCA_965248775.1. Taxonomy (GTDB): domain Bacteria; phylum Chloroflexota; class Anaerolineae; order Anaerolineales; family JBHHUI01; genus JBHHUI01. The sequence continues at coordinate 3,597,794 of OZ252150.1, read as the reverse complement.
GCCAACGCCGCGCGCTCTCTCCAAATGGCCGCTCGTGACATTGGCAGATTCTTCGAGGATTACGATATGCTACTGACCCCCACCCTGGGTGAACCGCCGTTTCAGATCGGGAAACTCGAACTGTCGGGAGCAGATCTGGCGCTCAGCAAAATCGTCGGGCGGCTGAACGCGGGCTGGCTGCTCAAAGCTGTCGGACTGGTCGAAAAACTTGCCGCCGAAACCTTTGATTTCATTCCCTCTACACCATTGTTCAATGTCACCGGCCAACCGGCCATGTCAGTGCCACTGCATTGGAATGCCGCCGGGCTCCCCGTCGGGATGCAGTTCGCCGGCCGGATGGGAGACGAAGCAACATTGTTTCGGCTGGCAGGTCAATTCGAGCACGCCCGGCCATGGGATGATCGCAAGCCACCCATTCTGAATCTATAGCAGCATTCTCACGAGAATCTCAGAACAACCTGCGCTGCCCGTCCGATTCCATCTGATCAGCTTCATCCCACGGGAGCGGCGCTACCTCAATTTGGGCTGCGACACGGGTATGCAGTGCGCGGCAGATCGCCGGCGAATGCGTTTCATCCGGACAATGGCAAAAGGCGAAGACGTCGGCGCCGGCTTGCAGCCAACCGGCAATGTGATCCGCCCATTCGTCGAGAAATTCACTATTCGCCGGTACGTCCGGGTGTCCAATGTATCGCACGAATGCGAACCGGGCTGTCCGACCGGGTAATAACGGCACATCCGGTTTGCGCTCCCGTGCCTGGCCCATAAGAACTTCGACATTGCCACGTTCGACTTTAGCGCCCGGCAAATCGCGGATCGGTCGGGTATCAATCAGGACTCGGGCCACATCGTGTTCTTCTAGCATCGCATTCAATGCTTCGTGGTGCGGAGACTCGAACCAGCCGCGATTGCGCACTTCGACTGCCAGCGCATTGTCGGACGGCCATGCTTCGATGAAATTGCGGAGATCATCCCAATGAGAGGGTGAATAGCGTGGCGGGAGTTGCAGAAATAGCGGGCCGAGCCGTGAGTCGAGTCCACGCATGTGCTCGGCGAAGCGTTGGGCCTCATCCGCTTTGGGCATGAGCAGTCCAGTATGGCTTACCGTGCGTGGTATTTTCGGTGCAAATTGAAAATCCGCAGGCGTGGCATCGCGCCAGCGCTCGATCGTTGTCGCCGAAGGCACAGCGTAAAAGGTGGTATTTCCTTCGACGGTTGTCAGACGACGTGCGTATTCACGCAAAAAGTCCGCTGATTTTGTCCCGGCAGGAAAGAAGTTGGCGACCCAACCTTTGAATGCCCAGATCGGGCAGCCGACGAAAAATTCTCCGATTTTATTTTTCACATTCACGTCTTCAGCGTTCTGTCCATGTCCAGATTTTCTCGCCATCGGTGACGAACTCGATCCAGCCCCGTTCGTCTGTGCGTAGGATTGTACGGCTCTCGAGCAATGCCAGCGTTAACGCTTGGGGATCGCCGTATTCGTTCCCGGCACCGACCGAGACTACGGCTGCCCACGGATTCGTCACTGTCAGAAGCAGCGCACTGACTGCGTCCGCTCCAGCATGGTTCGGGACAAGTAGTGCTGTGGTCGGTTGGACAACGCCATCGAGTGCAAGCTGTGCGCTGCCGTTTGCAGACAGGCCCGGCGCAAGTAGAAATTCTGCCTTTCCATAGCTTAGCAGTGCTGCCGGTTCGGCGGGCGTTCCCACCAATTCTAGTTCTGCGCCGTCACCCAGATCATAGACGACATTCTCCGTTCCCGACTGCATTGGCACCGCACGCGTGGTCAATCCTTCAACCCAGGTGCGATACTCCCGTGACCTGGATGGCGCTGCTGCCAACCGCGCAGACCTAACTTCGTAGCGATCGAATAAGACCGGCAGCCCGCCCAATCCATCCGCCTGTGGATTGAGGGTCACTACGAGGTCAATTTCGCGCGCCGTGGCTGGTAACTTCCGGCCGAGTTGCTCGGCCAGCCGGTTGGGACTCGCGCCGCCGTCGACCAGCACATAGCGTCCCGTCGGCGTCTGGATCAGAGTTGCATCACCTTGTCCTACATCCAGGAAGGTAATGTGCAATCGTCCGTCCGGCTGTGCAAAATAGTTAGACCACACGACCACCGTTGCCACAGCTGCCAGGCTGAGAATCAAACCCGGCAATGCGCTCTGTGTCATGCGCCGCCACCATGTCGGTTGCTCATCAGGGGCTCTCCGCATGAGCCATGTCACGCCAAAGAGCAGGCTGTATAGACTCACCAACGTAAGCCCAGAGAAACGGTCGATAGGAACGATCGCCCAATCTACAGGAGCGAGAATCTCCACAAGCCGGATCGTCAATGTAACGAATGGCAACGCGATCCAGGCAGCGAACTGTCCAAGAGGCACCGCTAAACCAAGTGCGCTCTGACCGAGTTCGACAAGAGTCGCCAGCCCGCCAAGGATCATCACCTGCGGCTGCACTGGCAGCACGACCAGATTAGCAAGGAAAGAAACAAGTGAAATCTGATGGAAGTAGAAGACGATTAAGGGCAGCGTTGTGAGTTGTGCAGCGAAAGTCAATATCGTAAACTCGCTCAAGACTCCGACTACACGCCCCGCCGTTTCACGATTGATGAGACGTGAGACCAGACGTACCGTCGCATTGGTGAAGGGCTCGGCGTACAGAATCAAACCGAGCGTGGCAGCCGAGCTTAACTGAAAGCCCACATCCCACAATGTGCCCGGATTGATCAATGTCATCACCCCGGCAGCAAACATGAGTGCCGACAATCCCGCCGTAGGGCGACCGAGGCCGTTGGCAAAGATCACCAGCCCACCCATAATGGCTGCGCGCACAACAGCCGCATCGGCCCCGGCCAGGATGGCATACAGCGCAACCGCGCTAATGGCCAGCGGTCGTGCCCAGCGCTCGCCGAACAAACGCCGCAACACTTGTAGGAAAACGCCGGCAATGATCGTGATATTAAATCCGGAGATGGCGACAATGTGTGATGTGCCTGTCCGCCGAAAGTCTTCTTTGAGTGTCTCCGGAATCCCACTCTCAACGCCCAGCAAAATGCCACTCAATAATGCAGATTGCGGCTCTGGAAAAATGCGCGCAATCGCACCCAATGCCTGTACCTTGAATCGAAAAATGTATCGTCCGGCATCGAAGACGCGACAGCGGACCCATGTGCGCAGCGCTCCTTCCCCTGCCATAGCGGGCACATCTTGCGGGCAGCGAACGAGCAACTCGGGCATTATGCGTATGGTAGCTATCCCGCGAACGGTGGAGTACACACCGGTGCGCGCGAGATAGTCGGCGTAATTGAAGTCTTCGAAGATTGGGGGCGTCTCCAGAGCGCCGCTGATTTGCACCCGATCCCCGTAGCCAATCGATGCAAAGCGCGGCGCGCGGGCGAGTACAAGGCCATGAACAGAAATCGTGTCTGCTGCATCCGGGAGCGACAACGAGTCTGAACGCACGCGCAAAATTGCATGACTGTCGCGTACATCGGGTTCGTCGATAACGACACCTTTAAGCACAACCTGACCTCCATTGTTGTAATGTGCAAGAGAAGTCGCGTCCGCCAGGTCCGGCTGCGCAACCTGCCAGCGAGCCGCGCCTAAAACGGCCATCATTGCGGCCAGGAGCCAGAGACGTAAGCGCGCATCCTCGCGCTCCAGTACGGCCCCTATGGCTCCGATGAGGGCGAGCAATAACCAGATGTGTGCTGCTAGATGAATGCGTGCGCCGAGTGCGATGCCGGCATGCCAAGCGAGGCCGAGGTAGAAGAAGGTCATGTCTTCGTAATTCCGCTGCGAATCGAAGTCAGTCTATCCAACACAGGTACGAAAGGCAGAATGGTTGTCAAGTAATATTGATTGCTTGATTGTATTCTCATGGCGTGGCAGAAGTATACTTCAGCCCGCTTTTACACCTAGTCGATCAGGAGGAGGAAGTGACTTATGGGCACAAACCCTTCGGAATTAAACAATTCTAATTCGCGCCACTATGTAGGTTAGAGTTCTATAAGAGACGTGACTCAATGAATGTCATGACCTTCAATTAAATGCTACACTTTAGCGAAGATTCACAATTGGTGGACGCCTCGGCAGCTAGCCTCGGTGCCCGCCCCCTTTCTACCAATATTGGGACCGCTGCAGGACAGCGATAGACATCAGGGGATGAGACGGAGAGACGCACCCATTCCCACACGTGTCAGCGAAAGCGCCCGAGTCGACAAAGGTGGGGAAGCGGTTCTGGGTGGATCTTTTGTTATTTGGGGATGTTCCTGCGGGGAGACTATCATCAATCGCCAAAGCGAAATCTGGCAACAACTCATTTGATGGATTCGAGACAGGGAAACATTCAAAAGGGAATCAATGTCTGACATAGGTCAGGGTCGTCAATACGATGACAGCGCAAAGCGCAACCCAGGAGACAATTTCTCTAGGGAGCCTGAACACTCGCCTCATGTCCAGGCAGTGCCTGAGGAGGAGGTGCGATCTGGACCCGTCCCACAGCAATCCAGTGCCGCGGGTCTGCCGACGGTCATTAGGCCAGACCTCGCTCGCCAGGTTAGCGATCTGGCTGCTGTAGGCTTCATAGGAATAGACGAAATTGTCGACAAGGCTTTACGAGCTTACCTATACAAGATAGGTACTGGCAGACTGGGCCTGCAAAGTGTGGATTTTGATTTGCAGCCGGCGGTTGAGCGCGTAGCGGTTTCGCTGGCGCAGCAAGCGAACGACCGCCGACTGCCGGTCTCTAACCAGATCCACCACAATGTCCCCCTCTTTCTCCGGGGCGATCCGGGGCGTTTGCGGCAGATGCTGGCTATTCTGGGGAATCGGCTCATTCGAGATACCGCGCCTGGCGCGGTGGCGCTGCGCGTCGAAGTGGAAATCGAAACTGAGACCCACGCCATGCTCCGTTTTGTGGTCGCCGGCACCGATCTGACTGCTCCATCCGCAGCCCGAGCAGAGGCCATGCAGCAGTTCTTGCTACTGGAGGATGCAGATGCGAGGCAGGAGAGCGGACCCAGCAGCGCGGGATTAAGCATCTTCCGGCAACTGGTAGAGATGAATGGTGGACAGTTCGGCGTGACCGCCGGAGGCGACCTCGAGATTGCGTTCTGGTGCACGACTATCTTTGAAAAACGCGCTGTGAAGGCCCAGGTTGCACCAGCTGCTGTCGATCTCCGTGGAATAAAACTGCTACAGCTGGACGAGAGCGCTACCCAACGAGCGGCCCTGTCCGAAATGTTGACAAGTTTTGGTTGCCAGGTGACGACAACCACAGCAGACGGCGTAGGCGAAGCGCTGCGCAGGTTGAAAGCAGCTGCCCAGGCTGGCGATCCATTCCGTATGCTGCTGCTGGATGTGCGTATGCTGGCTGCAGATAGCGAACAGTACCTGCGGGTGATCAGAGCAGATGTGTTGCTCCAAGATACAAAGATCGTCCTCCTAACTTCGCTCGGTAGACGGGGGGACGCTGCTCGCTTGGAAGAGTTGGAATGCCACGGTTATCTGACAAGACCGATCACACAATCTGAATTACAACAGGCACTGGCGGCGGTACTTGCTCAAGACGAGCAAACAGCAATTGCGAGCCCACAACTGGTCACCCGCCACACAGTCGTTGAACAGGGGCGGCAGCAGCGGCGCATCTTGTTGGCCGATGATGAGCCTATGTCTCGCAAGCTAATGGGGATGTTACTCCAAAAGGCCGGATATACAGTAGAAAGCGTCGAAAATGGTCTCCAGGCCGTCGAGGCGTTGCAAGAGGGCGAATACAACCTGGTGTTGATGGATCTCGAGATGCCGGTTCTGGGTGGCCTGGAAGCGACGCAGCAGATCCGCGCCCAAGAAGGCGCTGGACAGCATACGCCCATCATTGTCATGACAGCACATATACGGGAAGAAGTTCGCGCGCAATGCCTGGCTGCCGGGATGGATGACCAGGCCGACAAGGCGCTATCCCTGAAGGAACTCATTGCCCTCATCGAGCGCTGGGTGCAGCCTCAATCCGCCGAAGCGGACGATTCCGATTTGGCAAACGATCGTGCGGAGCCGCACGAAGCGCCTCTGGACCTTAAGGCTGCGCTACCGCATTTTGGAAACGATATGGACTTTTTCGTCGAAATGCTACACGAGTTTGGGCTCGATCTGGCCGCTAAAGTTGGGGCCTTATCGGCCGCGTTGCAGGTGGGTGAGGTCGAGACGTTTACGCGCTTAGCGCACAGCCTGAAAGGCTTGGCGGGGAGTTTTAGGGCCGAACCGCTGACCAGCGTCGCTGCCGAACTTGAAAGCGCGGGTCGCCGGGGCGATCTGTCCGCGGCGCCGTCGTTGCTTGCCAAAATAGAAGCCGAAGTGCCGCGTATTCACGCCTTCCATGCCAGGCATGCCCGCGTTTGAGGGAGTAGATCCGAATGCCACGCATACTTACCATAGAAGATGAAGAGCTCATAAGAAAGTTGATCGTCCACGCGTTGGAGACGTCGGGATATGAAGTCGTAACGGCTTCAGACGGTCTGGAGGGGCTCGCGCGCGCCGCGGCTGTGCAGCCCGATCTGATTATCACCGACGTAATGATGCCAAAACTCGACGGTTATCAAGTCGTGGAGCGACTGCGCCGCAACCCGGCGTTCGCGCACACACCCATTCTAATGCTGACAGCTCAGGCCCAACTTGAGGAGAAACTGAAGGCGTTTGAAGCTGGCGCAGACGACCACATGCCGAAACCGTTCGAGGCGTCCGAACTCGTGGCCCGCGTCGGCACCTTGTTGCAGCGCCGTGAAGCTGCCCGCGCTACTGTGTTTCAGGATGCAGTAACCGAGCGGGGGCAGCTGATTGCAGTGCACAGTTTGCGCGGCGGCAGCGGGTGCTCCAGTTTGGCGGTCAATCTTGCGCTTGCTTTGAATAAATTGTGGGCGCATCCAACCCAATTGGTTGACCTGGTCTTTACGGCCGGACAGGCCTCGCTGATGCTCGACATGCCGCTTCGTCGCACTTGGGCCGACGTCGCCCATTTTTCGTCAGACGATCTTGATATCGTGGGGCTGCAAACCATCATCGGACGGCATGCGAGCAAGTTGCATTTGATTGCCGCGCCGACTTATCCTACCGAAGCGGAAGAGCCGAGCGGTGCGCTGATCCAGACGGCATTTGACTTACTGCTGCCGCGTTTCGACTACATCGTGGTCGATCTCCCGCACAACTTTAACGGCGGCACATTGCAAGTTCTGGATGAAGCTGACGTCATCCTCTTGCTGCTTGCGCCTGAGTTGGCCTCGGTCCGAGCCGCTATTGTGACGCTAGATACATATTCCAAATTGGGATACGACTCCAACAAGATCAAATTGGTGCTGAACTGGACCTTTGAGCGAAATCATGGTGTTGAACGCGACAATATCGAGCAGGCCTTGCAAACGCCCGTCAGCCTGGTAGTGCCGTTTGCCCCCGACCGCTTTGTCGGCGCGATAAACCAGGGGCAACCCTTTCTCGCAGGCCCTAAGGACGACGCACTCACAGCCTTATTCGAAGGTTTCGCGTTCTGGCTCAGCAAGCAAAGTCAGCGCGATCTGCAGCCGGCGACGCCCACGGCAGCTTGGAAACGCGTCCAAAAGCGCCGCACCGCCGCGCTTCGCAAGAAATAATCTTAGGTACACACCTGAACTTGGAGCTGACGCGCGAACTGGTCGAGCTGCATAGCGGATGATGCAATCTGATACCTTGTTCGTTCAGATCACCAGAGGCGAGCAAGCGAGAATGCGCCAGGTCAGGTCGCCTGATATGGTCCGTCAACAAAGTTATGAACAGCAATCGTATCAACTCCATCTGGGAGCAACAACAGGTCTGAACGCGCACCCAAAATTGTTTGGCTCTCACGTACATCGGGCTCGTCGATAACGACACTTTCAAGCACAACCTAAACTCGTTTGTATTCTCATAGAGTGGCAGAAGTATACTTCTGTCCACTTTTAATCTGATCGATCAATCAAGACGAGGAAGTGATCATGGAAGCAAACCCTGTGGAAATAAACAACTCTGAACAAAACGGACTCGTTTGGCATTACCAGTTACTGTGGGTTGTCGCCGGCGTATCGTTGGCCCTCAATCTGACATTGATCGGCACACTTCTCGTGCTGCGTAATCGTGCTGGTCAGGCGCTTGCTGCAACCACTACAGTGCTGAATGAAGTTGACTTTGATGCATATGATTTCACTGTGAGCATCGATGAGACTCTACCCATTGAGACGTCAGTGGAATTCGATGAGACTTTTATCGTGCCAATCGACACAACCATTCCCATTGACACCAGCATACCATTCGAAGAAACAGTTGTTGTGCCAATCAATACAGTCATCCCGGTCAATACTACGGTATCGATTCCGGTCTCTATCCCGTTCGCAGGTACAGTCAATATCATTGATCTTCCCATCACAACCCAGATACCTGTGAACTTGAATGTCGAGGTGCCCATCAGCAAAGAATTCCCATTCAATTGGAGATACCCGTAAACCTGGGGGTTGAGATTCCCATTAAGAGAGAGATCCCAATTATGGCCGAAGTGCCGGTTCAGTTCGACTTGCCTGTCAGTGTGCCACTCACTGGCACGCCAATTGAAACGATTTTGCAAGGGGCCCGCGATGCCTTAGAAGAACTTGGTGCGGCGTTGGGCTTATGAAGAGCGACACCCGTAAAATGGCGGCGCGGACATTTAAATGCTGTACCCGCTAAAAGCGTGCGTTGATCTACTCAGGCAATATGCTTTGCAAAGTCGGGCTTCCAGGGGCCGCATTTTGCGATGAAAAGATGCATTTAAGCCCGTTCCGCTTTATCCCTTGACAGGAGGGGGCCGGTAAGCGAGTGATAGAGAATGTTCTGCCGGGCCCTTGGTTTTGGCCGTAATCGAGAGACAGTAATTAGCGGCTATAAAATGGAAAAGCGATCACGAACAGTAAACTGGCCACTGCGCATGTAACGATCATGACAGGCAACCCCGTCTTTGACCAAACGCGCGCGGTGATGGGGTGATCTGTACGCTCGGAGATGGATACGACGATGATGTTAGCAGTTGAGCCGATGACGGTGCCGTTCCCGCCGAAGCCGGCCCCAAAGGCCAGCGCCCACCACAGGGGCGTGACGTTGTAGCCGCTCTCGCCCAGGCCTATCAGGACGGGGACGAACGCGATGGTGATCGGGATGTTGTCCACAATGGCGGACAGCACAGCAATCACCCAGATAAGTAGGATGCTGAACACGATTGGAGACACAGCCCCGCTGATCGTCGTCATAAAATCGGTCAACACGTCCAATACTCCGGCTGCTTCCAGGCCGCCGACCATTATGAACAGCGCCATGAAAAACAGCAGCACGTTCCACTCCACGCGCTGCAGCGTTTCCTCTACATCCGGGTGTATCCACAGAAAGGCTATCGAGGCCGCCGCGAGAGCGATCAGCGCCGGTGTGACATGCAGCGCTCGTTGAAAGAAGAACGCCACGACAGCGAGCCCCAGAACCATCAGGACCCGCTGTGCCTGGTCGGGGTGGTTGAGGGCTTCGGCCGGGTTGAGCTGCTCCATAGCGCGGGCGTTGCCCGGCTTTGTGGCAAGTTCGCGACGAAACAAGAATTGCAGCAGGAGCAAAGCTGCCAGCCAGCAAAATACAACAACCGGTAAGCTGTTAACAGTGGTTTGTTGACTCAAGGAAAAACCGGGTGTATACAGGTGGTGGAGGTGGAGCATGACGAAACGCTTGGATGTCACTCCCGCGCCCGGTCCACTGGAAGATTTCGCCCTGGAGTTTGATGGTTTGTTTTCGCGACGCAACCAACGCGAAGCGTTCCGGCGCTATCTGGAAGGGTTGTTGTTGCCTGCGGAGCGCAACAAGACGCTCACCGCACTGGCGAACGCCGAGCCGCTGGCCGGTGCGCAACAGGCGCAGGTGCAACGCCTGCAGTGGTTCCTGTCCGAGTCGAACTGGGATGCGGCGGCGGTCGGTCAGTTGCGGCGAGAGCTGCTGCAGCGGCTTGAGATGCTGGCGCCCACTGCTGCTGGTGTTTTGGCCATCGATGAGACCGGCGACCGCAAGTGGGGAAATAGCACCGCGCATGTTGGGCGCCAATATCTGGGCAGTATCGGCAAGGTCGACAACGGTGTGGTGTCGGTGCACGCGCTCTGGGCGGACGAGCGGCTCTACTACCCGCTGGAAGTCGAGCCGTACACGCCGGCGCACTGGTTTGCGCGCGGCAACAAAGATGCGGGCTTTCGCACCAAGCTGGCGCTCGCGCTGGAGCTGGTGGAGCGTGCGCACAAGGCGGGCGTGCCCTTCAAGGCAGTCGTGGCGGACAGCCTCTACGGCAAGCACGACAAGTTTATCGGCGGGCTGCACAAGCTGGGGGTGGGCTACGTCGTGGCGATGCCGCCCTCGTTCAGCTGGTGGCATCCCAAAGGGGAACCGGGCTCGATCGCGGAGCTCGTGGCGGGCTATCCGTGGCAACCGGACGCGCTGGGCAAGTGGCGCCAGGTCGTACGAGAATTCCGAGACGGACACCGTGAGCCGAGGTGGGTGCTCGAAGTCGTCGGCCGGATGTACGGACCGCAACGTGCGCAGCGCCTGGTAGTCGTGACCACCGACCCGGTGCAGCTGCCCGAGCAGACAACCTGGTATCTGGCGACCAACCTGCCATCCCCGCGCACGCTTCGTGCGCAAGAGAGCTCGCTGCCGGCGGCGAACCTGGCCGAGGTCACGCGCCTGTACGGCCTGCGCGCCTGGGTCGAGCAGAGCTACAAGCAAGTCAAGCAGAGCTTGGGCTGGGCCCAGTATCAAGTGCGCGCCGCCCACGCCATCCGCCGCCACTGGGAGTTGGTGTGTTGCGCCTTCGCCTTTTGCTGGTGGGCGTTGGCCCGCGGCGAGGTCGAGACGGTCGAACTCGATGAGACGCAACAGCCGGCACGACGCAAGAGCAAACGGCGCACGACCTCGTCCAGTCGACGAGACTGGGGGGCGACGGGGGAAAAAAATACGGCGGTCGAAACAACCGCGTCCCAACGTCAGTTGGCCGGCGGCGCTGCGAGAAGTGCGCGCTTGGCTGGAGCCATGGATCATGTTGCAACGCTTCTGGCGGGCGTGGTCGGACCGGCCCCCACCGCCTGCGTTCCAGGCGCTGCTTGACTGGGTGTTCGCGGGCAATGCCATCTGCCTTTATGCCCAATAATCTTGAGTCAACAAACCACTGTTAATCAGAAAGTCATTGAAGGTTAATCCGGCGGCAGAGCCGATGATCACGTTTGGTGGATCGCCTACGAGGGTTCCCACACCGCCTGTATTGGAGAGCAGCGCTTCTGCTATCAGCAGTGGCGTGGGGTTCATGTCCAGGATTTCGCTGATCAGTATCGTGACCGGGGCGATCAGGACCACTGTGGTCACATTATCGAGAAACAACGAGAGGACTGTGGTGACCGTCCCTAATAGTACGAGGAGTCGCACGGGCTTGCCACGCGACCAGCGACCGGCCCAGATTGCCAGATGCTCGAAGAAACCGGTCGGCTCCAGTAGCGCAACAATGGTCATCATACCCAGCAGCAGGCCGAGGGTCTCCGAGTCAATCGCTTCGATGGCATTGTGTTCATCGTAGAAGCCAAGGATTAGCCCGCCGCTGACCATCAGCGTTGCGCCAACCGCGGCAATGATCATACGGTGGACCTTTTCGAACAGAATTATCAGCAGCGTGATCAGGAAAACGGCTACTGCGAAGGAAAATGAGATGGATTCGTTGCTCACGGATTCTGGCCCGGTTCAGGTTGTTCTGGTGGATTCTCCCATCCGGCCAGGTTATCTCTGGCCACATCGACACGCGAAGCCAACCCCACCACCCGGTTGTCTTCATCTACCACGGGCAGGTCATAGAGCCGGAGTTTTCTCATCACCGCATAAGCGCGAACCAGCCCGCAGTTGGTTGGGACTGAAACCGCCTCACCCATCAGATCCGAGACGGACTGATTAAGCGTGGCCTCGTCGGGCCGAGATTCTTCTGCGGCACCGAAGTCATGCACAAAGTCAATATCAGATAGCATGTCAACAAAGATCGGCATGACCAGGTCAAGTAATTGCCCCAGACTAAGCACACCCACCAGTTTCCGGTCTTCGTCAACGATCGGAAGGGTGCCAATTCGATCTGCAACCACAACGCGCGCAGCTTCTCTCACGGTGGCTGTGATGGGTAACGTGAACACCTTGGTTTTCATAAACTGGTGGATATCCATTATTTCCTCCGGAGTGTCACATGCGGAGAGCGCTGGGCCTTGTCTCTTCTGGTGTGGGCGTAAATTCCCGGGTGGACGTATCCGCGGTCGAGATGGCTGTGCAAACCAGAGATACCGACCCAGTTCATTCGTCCTGACCCAGTACATTCAGGACTAGGTGACTGGGCGTTCGGCGCAGTGGCGTACTTGTCGCGCACAGTGGCGTGCTCACTGCATCGCTATGCGACAGCATCGTGATGAACATACCGACCCAGTTCGTTCGGTACTGGGCTGCACGCTGTACTGGGTACCGCGGCAGTGCTCACGCGCTTCTTGCGTTAGGAAATCTTGCTAACGAAGTAGCTGTCGCAAGGCCGCCGCAATCATTGAAGCGTTATTCACAAGAGTACAGTTGGATTTTGAAACCGTACTCGCTATTTGGGTGGGTTTAACTACTCAGGCGATATGCTCTGCAAAGCCAGGCTTCCAGGGGCCGCTCGATGCAATGAAAGGTTGCATCAAAGCCCGTTCTGCCTGAACCGTATGCACAAGATCATGCGTAGCCCATTCGTGCAACATCTCGCTCAATGAAACCATTCCAAGTTCGCCATGATGCGCAGTCCGGGCGAGATCATCCGCTGAAAGCCCAGCCACCTTAAGCAAGCTTTCTCTGCGCAGGCGGTCGAATTCGGCAGCGAGGTCAGCTGCCGTCCGGCTGTGATCAAACTCACCCGATTGTTCATCTGGATCGAAGACCGTTAGATCCTTTCCGGACAGAATCGTATCTACGCGAAAGGGAAAGACCTGCTTCTCGACATCGATAAGATGATGCAAGCATTCGATGGCCGACCACTCTCCTGCAGCCGGTACTCGTGCCAATAGTTCGGCGGGCAGCGTAGCAGCCATTTCACTCCAACGCTTGGCTGTTGTCTCCAAAACGGAGTGAATGTGTTCGATTGTTTTGTCCATTGATAACCCTATTCAATCCTGATAAAGTTTTATGCAGCGGAAATATACATGGAGCTTAACTATCACTATCGTCGTCGTTTTCGTTTGCCTTTGTAGATCGGCGCCGTGATCGGGCAGACGACCGTCAGACGCGGATCAAGCATACGCGCTTCAAGGCGCGCGTCCAGTTCGGTTCGTTCTGCCGCTGTAGTGATCACCGTTGGCAATTTGCGTATATAACGATGATCAATTAACTGGCTCAACTTCTCTCGTGCCCAAGGTGTTGCACTCTCCAATACCAGATCATCCAAGACAAGCACCGGTGCATTGCGTACTTCGCTGAAGCGTTTGTCGTAGCGTACGAGCGAATCGGGGCTGAAAGTGGCGCGCAGATGATCGAGCAGATCGGCGAAAGTAATAAAGAGCGCCGGATTGCTGGTGCGTACACGCTGATTGGCAATTGCAGCTGCCAGGTGTGTCTTGCCACAGCCATGACCGCCGGATAAATATAACCAACCCTGCGGGTTTTCGGAGTATGCGCGGGCAGCTTCAAAGGCACTGCTGAGCAGCCGATAGTGTTCGGCGGGGAGTTCCCCTTTCCGCGCATCCCACGTCTCAAAGGTCTGATGCTCGTGCACTTCCAGCGAAGAGAGATCGAGTTGGTCCGATTCGGGGCGCCGGAAATCGGGCGCGTCGATGACGACCTTGCGGACGAGGTCAATATCCTCCAAACGGCTCCGAATGCGCGGTTCGAATCGTTCGAGTTCCACGTTCGATGTGACGACGGTCGGCAATTGGGCGTTGTAACGGTGGTTGAAAATCTGGAACAATTTTTCCTGTGCCCAGGGTGTCGGGCTCTCTGCACCCAGATCGTCGAGTACGAGCAAGGTTGTGTTTCGCACCTTTTCGAACAGCTCATCGTAATCGATTGCTGAAGAGGGGCTGAACGTGGCGCGCAGATGATCGAGCAAATCCGGGACCGTGACAAACAAAGCCAGATCGCCATGTTCCAACCGTTTGTTGGCAATTGCTGCAGCCAGATGCGTTTTGCCGCAGCCGTACGGGCCATGCAAAAGCAGCCAGCCACGCGGCTCTTCAGCAAAGCGGTGGGTCATGTCATAGGCGCGACGCAAACTCTCCGATTGGCGCGTTTCCATCGCCTCGCCAGAGGGGATGAAATTATCGAACGTTTTCTCGCTTAACGCACCCAGGCTGGATATCTCCAGACGCCAATTCGCTTTTGCCTCGGCGATTTCTTCCAACCGACAACTGCACGGGAGCAGTTCACCAAAATCTGGGTGCCCAAATGGCACGTCCGCGCGCAGATAGCCAAGGCCATGACAATGCGGACAATTCGGATCGCCGGAGCCCGGACGTGGGTGCGGCCGCTCAGGCGGCGCCCCGTCACTCTTCGAGGTAGTCGAGATATCGCCGACGACTCTTTTCAGTATCTCTTCGGCCTTTTCCACTGTCCTTTTTCCCCTCTGTGCGCCAGCGTTCTAGAATTGCGCGCACATAGTTCCAGTTGCGAGCGTTGTTGTTTACTGCCAGCCGCATGGCTTCTTCGAACCATTGCTCCGGGTAGGTCTCTTCAGCATCCTGCAGCTCTTCGCTGATGAGCGGCGAGAGTGGCCCTATGTTCTGTTCGTAGAGTGTAAAGATATTCGGCCGATCGACAAGCACAGCAATTGGCGTTTCCGCTTCACCGGTTGGACGCCATTCTCCACGTGTGATGCCGGCCACCGCCGCCCGTCCTTTGGGCGTATTCATGAAATAGTAATCGTCCCCCCCGCCTGCACTTTCGATCTCCACATGCAAGATGGACTGCCGCGCCACTGCCCTTTCGAGCGCCTCCGCCAGCGCTTTCTCCGCTGTCCGCTGGTGCGAACTCAGGCTGGTAAGCAGTGTTTCATCATCCAACATCTCCGCCAATCGCAAATATCTGATCTGGCCTTCCTTGAGAGCCAGTCGCCAGAAACTATAGAGCGTGACTTGCAGCTCCGCGAGATCATCTATCTGGGTGAGAAGTTCTTCAAAAAACTGGTTGGGGATGGGGGTGGTGCGTTGCTTGCCAGAGCGGAACCCGGCAAAGCCTTTCATCGCCCGCCGTCCAGCACCACGCGGCGAGTCTCGCCGTCCACGAATTTCGCCAGGGCGCCCAGGAACACGAGTTTGATCTTGCCCGTCGGGCCGTTGCGGTGTTTTGCTATGACGACCTCGGTAACGTTCTTCAGTTCCGGATCCTCGTTCCAGTCGTCGGGGTGGTGCAGGAACATCACCACATCCGAGTCCTGCTCAATGCTGCCGGATTCTCGCAGGTCCGAGAGCATCGGTCGCTGCCCCGAACGGTGCTCTATAGAGCGGGATAACTGCGCGCCGGCCAGTACCGGAACGTTCAGGTCGCGGGCTAGCGCTTTCAATCCACGCGAGATGACCGAAACTTCCTGCACCCGGTTCATATCGCGCCGGCCGACTTCCGCCGTCATCAATTGCAGATAGTCCACTATGATCAGGTCCAACTCGACTTCGGCGTCGAGCCGCCGCGCCTTCGTGCGTAGCTGTAGTGCCGTAATCGAAGGCGTATCGTCCAGGTAGATGCTTTTGTCGCTCAACACGTCCACGGAGTGGATGAAGCGTGACCACTCGTGGTCTTCCAGATTGCCGAGGCGCAGACGGTGCGTATCGATCTCCGTCTCCTGCGCGATCATTCGCTGTACCACTTGCTCGTTAGACATTTCCAGCGAGAAGAAAGCAACGCGCTTGCGATGGCGGACTGCGTTAAGAGCGGCAGAAATCATAAAACCAGACTTACCCTGCCCAGGACGACCGGCGATGATGATCAGATCGGACTTCTGCATGCCACCTAGAATTTGGTCCAGATCTTTGAAGCCGGTTGGCACGCCCAGCGGCTCATCGCGATGGTCGTAGAGGTATTGGATGCGGTCGTAGTAATCGCTGGCGACTTTGCGGATATGAACCAGGTCGCGCGTCTGTCGCCGCTGGCTGACCGAGAAAAGCGATTGCTCGGCATGACCAACAACTTCTGCTAGATCGGTCTGCTCGTCATAGGCCACCTTTGCAATCTCGGAGGCAGCCTGTAGCAGGCGTCGGCGCGTAGCCGCCTCTTCCACGAGGCGCCCGTAGGCTTCTACGTTGTAGGATGTTGCTACCGTCGTAACGAGATGTGTCAGGTACGCCGGGCCGCCCATCTCTGAGAGCTGTCCGCGTCGTTCCAGTTCATCCTGGACGGTGACAACATCAATAGGCATGCGTTGTTCGTGCAATGCGACGTAGGCTTCCCACAACCAGGTGTGCTTAATCGTGTAGAAGTCATCCGGCTGCAGCAATTGCGCCACTTCGAGATATGCATCCGAATCAATAATGACCGCTCCAAGAACGGCTTCTTCGGCTTCCAGATTGTAGGGTGGCGCCAACTCGGCGCGGGTGTCGACGGTGGTCATGCGATGTCCGTCAATTGTAAAACTTGGATGGAATCCCCCATAAAGCAGAATAAAAAAGGGGCGTCAATTTCTGACGCCCCGCCTTAAATTTTCGGGCGGGGAAGCTATTTTACCATTCGCTTCCGGCCGCACTCAATAAGGTAGGTTAATAATAGGGAAGATGACTACTCTTCTTCGTCGTCGAGATCTTCTAGATCGAGTGTATCGACGAAATCAGCAAATGCCGAAAGGCGCTCGTCGTCCACGTCGCTGTCTTCCGCTTCCATTTCGGGCTCAGGCACGATACCGGCCTGGTCCATGACATCGTCTTCCACAAAGATCGGCACACTGACGCGCACAGCTACTGCTAGGGCATCCGAGGGACGTGTGTCAACTTCCAACCGGGTGCCATTCTGATCTAGTACGATGAAAGCGTAGAAAACGTCATCACGTAAATCACGCACCAGAATGTGAGATACGTCGGCCCCAAGTTCCTGGATCACGTTGGTCAAAATATCGTGAGTAAGTGGTCGCGCGACCTCAACTTCCTGTAATTCCACCGTAATCGCATCGGCCTCACACGGACCGATCCAAATTGGCAAGTACCGCTCGCTATCAACATCCTTCAGGATAACAACACGGTGTTGCGACATCAAACTTACACGAATACTGTCAATTGTGACTTCAACCATCAGTGTTTAATACCTTTCCGGTGACTGCGAGGGATTCTAGCATAGCTGCCATTGATTGGAAAGTAAAAGTGATTATTGGGGTTTTTCAACGATCTATGTATACTTTTCGGCTGGTGCACCCGTTATAATCCGTGTCGTGAGTCGCTCAACAACTGTTTCAATTCTCGTGGGTGTCAGTTTGTTCATCGCCTACACGCTCTTTTACAGCGGCACGATCCACGCCTTCGATCAGGAAGAAGGCATGCTTTTGGTGACAGACAGCCTGGTGCGCAAAAGCTGGTTCGACGTGGACCAGCACCTCACTATCACCGATGCCACCATCTCGCTGCTGGCTGAACGCAGCGGCCCAGACGGTCACAACTATTTGAAGTTCGGGCTGCCAACCAGCTTGGCTGCCGTACCGCTCTACCTGATTGGCATGAGCGTGCCAGATTTGGGTGCTGTGCAGATTGCCTTCGCGCTCAATGCATTTATCACTGCCATCACCGGCGCGCTGCTTGTCGCAATCGTGATCCGGCTCGGTTATGACTTGATCGTGGCAGCGGCCAGTGGATTGGTCTTCGGACTGGTAACAATGGCCGGTGTGTATGGACGCTTTTTCGGCAGCGAGCCACTTGTGGGCCTGGCGCTCCTCCTCGCGCTTTGGGGTTTACTTCGTTTTCGGCAGCGCAAACATTGGCTTGATGCCGCCTGGACTGGCTACGCTCTCGGGCTGGCCATTGCCACCCGTCCAGCGACGGCGGTAGTGGTGCCTTTCTTTGTCTGGATGTTTTTTAGGTACTGGAGATTGGAGATTAAAGATTGGAAACTCATAAATCTCCGATCTCCAATCTCTTTTTTTGTCACTGCCGGTCTGTGGTTTACCCTGATCTTAGTCTACAACTACGTCCGTTTTGGTTCTGTGCTTGATAGCGGCTACGGATCAAACGAGACCTTTACAACCCCATTCCTCACAGGACTCTACGGGCTACTCTTCAGCCCCGGCAAGAGTATTTTTCTATACTCACCTGTGTTGATCCTTGGAGCCGGCGGTGCGCTGCTTCTGTGGCGAAGAGAACGGACTCTGGTCGCTCTCATTCTGACGATCAGTTTTGTGTACGTTGGGTTGTACGCCACCTGGAACGGCTGGTGGGGCGGGGTGTATTGGGGTCCGCGCCACGCTGCACCGCTGATTCCGTTACTCGTCCTCCTCATTGCACCAATGATTGATCTGGCGCGCACGCATATCCATGCCCGTAAGCTCGTGATTTTTTTCATCGCATTAAGTTTGATCCCACAAATTCTGGGCGGATTGATGGATTTCGAAGCATACGAGGTGCGCATTAATCAATGGGCAGCGGGGGCGACCTTTGCGATGATCTATTGGCCCAGATTGTCACCCTTGCTAGCTCATCTACGCGAGTTTCAAATTGACGATGTAGCCTGGGCGGCACCCATGGTTGACTGGTGGTATCTACCGATGGTATTTGCCGGGCTGGGATTCGCACTATGGGCAATCTGGCGGACAGCCCGTATTGCCGATCTGCGCCCGGGCCGCCTACTAATGTCTGGAATTGGGATCGCCATTCTGCTCTGGGGAGTGTTATTCGTCCGGGCTAAGCAGCGCGCCCTATACGGGCCGCTTGACGGTCCCCGTGCCGCGCTGCAAACCATCAACACCAACGCACAAGAAGGTGATGTGCTCATCTCACGCACCGGCGAACGCTCGCTCGTGATTATGAATCATATGCAGGCGCGCCTGCCATGGCACACCTTCGACGCCCGTGCAGAGCTTCCTTCAAACGAAGTTGAAGCTCATCTGGAACGTGTGACCATAAATGCACGTCGCGTTTGGTTACTCACTCCCGAGCCGCGCGATCTTGCCAATCAGACATCTTTGCATATAGAGGCCTGGTTATCCGCGCGCGCATTTCCCGTCTCGGACGAAGTGTTTGGGCCAGCCGCGCGTTTAGTTTTGTATGAATTCCCGGGAGAGACATATAGATACGAATCCGCCGATGTCAATTTTGGCGAGAACATTCTGCTCAAACGGAGCTGGTATCAAGCAGCGGATGAAAACCTTCTTGTCGAACTCGATTGGCGAGCGTTAAATACGCCGACAACGAATTACAGTATCTCGTTGCAATTAATTGACGATGCAGGCCTGCTGGCCAAGCAGCTCGACCGCTGGCCTGTCAACGGCTTCAGCGCCACTGCTCTTTGGCAAGTCGGTGAACTGATCACAGATCGCTATGCGTTACCTTTGAGGGCACTACCTCCCGGCGAATTTGATATTCGGCTGGCCGTCTATGACCCCGTGACGCTTGCCCGGCTGCCAGTGATATCTGATTCTGGCGACAGTTATTCACTTGGAGTGCTTGTTTTATCTAATTCGTTTGACTAACAGGTAGAAAGCCACCCTCTAGCAGGGCAGCAACCAGCACATCGGCAACAATTGTATGACCGGCAACAGTGTAGTGTGCTTGATCAATAAAAAGAGTCGCATCGCGTTGCTCTCGGAGAACTGGAAGCAAATCTACGACCGGAAATTCATCTGCTTGCAGAACAGATTTGAGCCTGAGTTGGGGATAGTCGAGCGCGCGTGTTCCCAGTTGTGTTTCTGTTTCAGCATAGACTTGCACAGCAACCGGAGTCAGACTTATCAAGATAGGAATGTCTTGTTCTTCCACGAAACGGATCACTGCTTTCAAATTTTCTTCAAGCGCTGCCATGCCTTCGTCAGTCCAGGCAAGTCCCCAATCACTGTCTGCAGTCTGAATCAGTTTAGTCAGATTGGCTGAGTCCTTACGCCAGTTTTCATCCTCGAACTCATCTTTATATCGAAAGCGGAAATCATCCCGAGATGTCTCTTCCTTAAGCAAGAGTTCTCTCGCCGATTGAATATAGTAGTAATAGGCGGCACTGCGTGAAATTAACAGGTTGAAGCCCGTTGCAGTGATGGCATTCGTACGTTCCGTGGGACGACTGTCATTCATATAGACAGTCAGCAAGATAACATCCGGCTCGAAACGAAGTCCCCGTTCCTGCAGCCAGATCAGTTCCTGTTCAGTCCCGTAATCATCTGTACCCCCATTGATGACCTCTACTCTCCGTTCGTGTAGTTTTTCTTGAATTTTTACTTCCATTTGGCGCACAAATTTTTCATCCGGTCCGGCACCCGGCCCATGCGTGACAGAGTCCCCCAAGGCGAGTATTCGGAAAGTGCCTTCGGGTTTGGGAATTGCATAATGCGGTGAATGGGGCAGACCTTGTTCGCTGATCTTAAGATAGTATTCAACACCGTGGTCTATCTCTAGCGCTGCATAACCGGGGGCCCATTCCCAGCCCATGCGGGGATGGAGCAAATAGCGTTCCTGGCGTGGTTCAACCTGCAAAATGAAGCGTGCAAATAGTTCCATCCCGACGAGTGTCAAGAGCACAGCCGTCAAACTTATGAGTACCCCTATTCGCAGGCGATTCGGGTGCTCACGCGCCATCTAGGCAGCTGTGCCCTCGTTATCGCCGGTGCGTGCGCCTCGCCAGCGATCGATAATAACTTGCGTTGCTCGGAAAGCAATCGGAGGAATCTCGTGCGGGCCAAACCAGCCAACCTTATCAGCATCATCTCCCGCACGCAACTCGCCATCATGAAATCCGGCTTTGAATACAAGCACAACATCTGCGCCGGCCTCATGTTCCTGCCCAGGTATATAGTCGAATAGTACATCGATTTCTACTTCGAGACCGGTCTCCTCCCGGCATTCTCGCACAGCTGCTTCCGCCGGATCCTCGCCGCGATCGATAAAGCCGCCTGGGATTGTCCACTTGCCTTGCCGAGGTTCCATCACGCGGCGTACCATCAATACCTTTCCATCGTCGTTCTCAACAAGGACGGCTGCTGCGATCTTTGGATCGAAAAAGTGGACGTAATTGCATTGTGGACACACAGGTCGAACATCGCCGTGGTATTCACGCCGTTCGAGAGCGTGCCCGCAATGCGGACAGAATTTGACGCGTGCATCATCCATGGGGTTTAAGTATCCATTGTTTAGCGCATACGTCTACGCCGGACGAATGCGACAACGAGCAGTACGATCAGCAGCGCACCAAGGCAATACTCAAACAGACGAAGAACACCTCGCAGGCCAAAGGAGGTTTGCGCTGTCGGGGGCGGAGCGAAGGTAGGCACGGGGGAGGGCAGTACCGTTCTGGTTGGGGTGATCGTCGCGGCCGGTTCCGAGGTTGATGTTGCCGCGGCTGTAGTGGTTTCAAGAGCGCGCACCTCATCGCTGCTACTCTCCGCTGCCTCCGATTCTGCAACAGCCTCTCCAGCAGCACCTTCTCCGGTTGTTGCAAACCCGGCTTGCGGTGCTTCTTCTTCGGTCGGTGCGGCATCGACGACAACATCTTCTGCAAGTAGCTCCGCTTCTTCCCTGAAAGCTTCTTCCGCAACAACTTCTTCCTCTACCTCAGCTACAACTGCAGGTTCGGCAAGAGCCTGCTCTTGACCGACGAATGACTCAGCTTGAGGTGCAGCCGTGTCTCTGGCCGCACTAAATCCCAGAGTTGTGAAGGCATCTGCCGCCAACACAAATGCAAAGGCAAATGCGACGGCGGCCGTTGCCCAGCGCATCCAGGGCAATCCAACTGAGCGTATTGGCGCCTCAACATCCTCCGGGCGCAGCGTGAAATTGCGCGGCACAGGCAGCACCGGCAATTCGCGCAGCAATCTGCGGGTTCCACGTAACTCAGCTAACTGTGCCCGCAATTCCGGCTCGTCCTGCAGTCGCAACTCCAAGTGGGGAGCATCTTTAGCCGGCAACGCGTTATCCAGATAAGCCGAGAGTAGCTCGAGATCGCGGTCGGCTTTTGAACGGAAGAGGTTCATGCGATTCCTTCCTCTTCCAGACGGAAGCCGGCCGGCAAAAGTTCCGCGTAGTTCCCCCGCAAACAATCACGTAAGCGGCCACGCGCGCGGGCAATCCGGCTCTTGATAGTGCCCAGAGCCACCTGCATTGTGCCGGCGATCTCGCGGTAGTCATAGCCCTGCACATCGCACATGGCGATCACCACGCGCTGGTCGTCCGGCAGATCGTCCAGACAGTGCTGGATGGCCGCAGCGAGTTCGGCACGCTCGGCAGCTGCAGATGGGGATTCGGCTGGCGTGTGCAGGGTTGTGTCCGCATCGTCCGACGGACTCAGACCGGCCTCCGTCAGTTCCTCCAGCGAGCTGGCCGGACGGCGTTTGCGTCGTCGCAGTTCGTCATAACATGCATTGGTAACAATGCGCAACAGCCAGGCCCGAAAGGATCCGCCGCGATATGTGTGCAGCTTTCGATATGCAGAAATGAAGGCTTCCTGCGTTGCGTCCGCTGCAGCATCCGGCTCACCCATAATGCGATAGGCAAGGTTGTAAACCTGCTGCTGGTATTCCAGCACAAGACGGTTGAACGAGTCTAAATCACCATCTTGCGCATGTCGGATGAGAGTCGGCTCGTCCATGGCGGGAATGATACAGTATTCAGTTTATAGTGGACAAGGAACGAGATTTTAATCGCTGGTGGGTTAATGCAAAGACACCGGTCCGCAAAGCTAGATATCGCTCTGCGGTCCCGGTGTCTCTGCGATCTTGCTCTAAAGATAGGGAAGCTTGCTTATTCCAGGTCGATGGTTGCGCCTGCTTCCACGAGTTTCTTTTTGGCGTCTTCGGCAGTCTCTTTGGCAACGCCTTCCAACACTGTGGCTGGCGAACCTTCCGCGACTTCCTTGGCCTCTTTCAGGCCCAGGCTGGTGAGCTGCCGGATGGCTTTGATGACGTCGATTTTCTTGGGGCCGTGATCTTTCAGCACGACGTTCCATTCGGTCTTCTCTTCCTCGGCGGCAGCGCCGCCGTCACCGGCAACCGGCATGGCCATGGCCATTGGGGCAGCCGCGGAGACGCCCCATTTCTCTTCCAGTATCTTCGTCAGTTCAGCTGCTTCCAATACAGTCAGCTCGCTCAATTGGTCTGCAATTTTCTCTAGCTCAGCCATTGTTATCTCCTATTTTGAATAATCGGTGTGATTTAACTTCGTCGTCTTCGTTCCAGATTCGAATATTGCAGCGTGCCTTAAGCTGCTGCCTCTGTGCCTTCCGTTTCGGAATAGGCGTTCAATACGTTGACCACCTGGCGAATACTTCCAGCCAATGCGCCTGCAATGCGTGTGGCCGGGGTGCTGATCAGCCCGAGTAACTGCGCTTGCAGCACAGGCAGCGGTGGTAGAGCAGCCAGGGCTTTCACTTCCACATCGGAAAGAAATGTATCCCCCAGTAGGCCGCCTTTTACGCGCAGGCGGTCATTCTGCGTTGCGAAATCTACGATAGTCTTCGCAACGCCCGGCATGCTCTCAAATGCAAAGCCGATCACCGTTGACCCTAGCAAAGTCTCTTCCGGCACCGCGTAGCCAACATTTTGCAGGGCGAGTTTGGTAAGCGAGTTTTTCGTGACATGGTATGCACCCTCAGCTTCACGGATGCGGTTGCGTAAGTCTTGAATCTCCGGCACTGACAGACCCAGATTCTCGGTCAGGACAACACCTGCGCTTTTCTTTAGCAGTTCGGTATATTGTTCGACCAGTTCATTCTTCTTCTCTTTTGTTATTGCCAATTCATTCACTCCTTCCTTAAACGAAAATCTTTGCATTCGCGCGCCACAAATAGACACGAAGCAAAGACTTCGAAGCAAAACCGAAGGTCCGCACCTCGGCGGGAAATTAAGCTTGTCGCTCCTTCGAGTTCCAAGCACCCGCTGTCTATGGCATGGGCAAATGTTAGTGTATGTTACGTCTGTTCCAGCATTACTCCGTCTGCGACACCGAGACCGGATCGATTTTGATGCCCGGTCCCATCGTGCTTGTCACAACAACACGCCTGAAAAAATTACCTTTGGCTCCCGGCGGTCTGGCGCGCCGCACAGCATCCATAAATGACATGAAGTTCTCATACAGTGCATCATCCGAGAAGGAAGCCTTACCGATTGGAACATGCAGGTTTGCAGTTTTGTCCAGGCGGAATTCAATCCGCCCAGACTTAGCCTCCTCGACCAATCGCGGGAGGTCTTCTGCGGGCGCAACTGTACCGGCTTTCGGGTTCGGCATCAAACCACGCGGGCCGAGAATACGTCCCAGACGGCCGACTGTCCCCATCATTTCCGGAACAGCAATTGCAACGTCAAAGCCTGTCCAGCCATCCTGGATTTTCTTGATCGTCTCTTCGTCTGCGATGTAATCTGCACCGGCCTCGGTGGCAATGCGCGCACCTTCGCCTTCGACAAAGGCCAACACCCGAATTGTCTTGCCGAGTCCATTTGGTAGCAGAACTGTGTCCCGCACCTGCTGGTCGGCCTGGCGTGGGTCGACGCCCAAGCGCACATGCACTTCGACAGTAGCGTCGAAGTTGACTCCTGCAGTCTCGCGGGCTAACTCAACGGCTTCGCGCGGCTCATACAGTTTGTAGCGATCGACCTTGGCGGCCGCTTCGCGATATCTTTTTCCTCGTTTTGGCATAGAAATCCTCCTCTGGTCCAAACGGGCAGTTTGAGGAAAGAGTTGGAGTTTTAATTTCTAGCTCTCACTCCTTACTCTAACTCTACTTTATTACCCTCCCACGGGTTTAAGCTTAATGTGATTCGAATCTATCCTTCGACAATAATGCCCATCGAACGCGCCGTACCTTCGATCTGTTTCATCGCGCCTTCGATATCAATGGCATTTAGGTCTTTCATTTTTGTTTCGGCGATGTCACGTACCTGATCGCTCGAAACAGTACCGACTTTAGTGCGGTTCGGCTCCGCTGAGCCTTTGTCTAATCCGGCGGCTTTGCGCAATAACACCGCGGCGGGCGATGTCTTGAGTGCGATTTTGAAGGAACCGTCGGTAAACACGGTAATGTCGGCCGGGATGATCTCCCCAGCGCGTGTCTGTGTGCGCGCATTGTATTCTTTGCAGAATCCCATCAAGTTGATGCCGTGACCAGCAAGCGCCGGACCCACTGGCGGGGCCGGGCTGGCTTTTCCAGCTTCTAACTGCAATCGTACAACGGCTTTGATCTTCTTTGCCACTTAATCGCTCCTAATACAAACTATCCGCGTGCCGCATGTGCGGATGCTTAGATTTTTTCTACCTGCAGGAAGTCCATCTCAACAGGGGTATCACGCCCGAAGAACGAGACCATTACACGCACCTTGCCACGCTGCATATCTATTTCGCCAACGGTGCCAATGAAGTCGTTGAACGGCCCATCGGTGATGCGAATTTTCTGCCCGGGCTTGAAAAACACCTTAATTGTTGGCGCATCGGCGGCCATGCGCTTCATGATCTCGGAAACTTCCTGTTCACTCAGCGGCGTTGGCGTGTTGCCCATGCCCACAAATCCGGTCACACCGGGGGTATTGCGCACCACATACCAGGACTCTTCGCTCAGCGCCAACTGAACGAGAATGTAGCCTGGGAAGACCCGACGCTCGATTGGCTTGCGCTTCCCATCTTTGATCTCTATCTCTTCCTCGGTTGGTACAACCACATCGAAGATCAAGTCTTGCATATCCATCGTCTCGATACGTTGTTCGAGATTGTGGCGCACTTTGTTCTCGTAACCAGAATAGCAATGGATTACATACCAGTTGCGGTCGTCTGCTGCAACTGTTGTCCCCTGCTCGGTCCCTTGTTCAGTCTCCAGGTCCGTCTCAGGGATATTGATGGATGCAAGCTGCTCTGCCAGACTCGGACCGAGGTCCATATCTGGGTCATCGAAGTCGATATCGAAATCACCCACGGGAACAGATGTATCTTCAGCCGTCGCTTCTTCTATCACGATAGCTTCTTCTGTATCTTGAGCAGCCTCATCAGACGGCAAAGCTTCGGCAGCCTCGACCTCGTCGCTATTGGCAGCAGCAATCGTTGGGACAGAGCTTTCATCCAACTCTGGCACCGGTTCTGCTTCTTCTACTGTCATATTCTCTTCCAACATAGCTGCTGCTCCTCAGACGCTGTGTGGCATTCGCGCAAAGCTTAATAAAGCTGCGCGAACATCAACGTAAACAGCTGGTCGAAAAGACCTAAGAACATCGAACTCACTACCACTGTTACTAAAACCACAATGGTCAGGTTGATCGCTTCGCGCCTGGGTGGCCAGGCTACTTTGCCCAACTCTGCCCGAGTCTCGCGAAGGTAAGTCGACATTTGCCGGCGAAAATTGAATATCAGGAGTACAACAAGCACGCCCCCGACGCCAAGTAAAATTGACGGCAACAATTCCTGAAAATTCATCTAATTCATCGTCTCAATTGAGTCTCACATTTCAAGACACCGCACAGTTGGCAGTGTCTTGATACGTGAGGTAACTTCAGGCAGGCGAGGCAGGACTTGAACCCGCAGCCTACGGTTTTGGAGACCGTTGCTCTGCCAATTGAGCTACTCGCCTACATACGTAACAAATCCTCAAGTGCAAGTGCCCAATCATTCCACACACGCAACTCTACAAAAGGTGTTACTTATTTGGTCTCCCGATGCAACCGATGCGTGCGGCAACGGCGGCAATATTTTTCTAGTTCCATCCGACTCGGGTCGTTACGTCGATTTTTCTCAGTGGTGTAATTTCGTTCTTTACACTCTGTGCATTCGAGAGTAACGATCAGACGGACACCTTTTCTCTTAGCCATAATTTATTCCAGAATTTCAGTGATGAAGCCGGCGCCGACCGTCAAGCCACCCTCACGGATGGCGAACTTTGAGCCCTTCTCCAACGCCACCGGTGTGATCAGCTTCACTACCATGTTAATGTTGTCCCCAGGCATCACCATCTCGACCCCCTCCGGCAACGTGATCGCCCCCGTCACATCCAACGTCCGGATGTAGAACTGTGGCTGATACCCGCTGAAGAATGCCTTGTGCCGCCCGCCTTCGTCCTTCGTCAACACATACACTTCCGCGTTGAACTCTGTGTGCGGCGTGATGCTCCCCGGCTTCGCCAAAACCTGTCCGCGCTCTACTTCCGTGCGGTCCACACCCCGGATCAGGATGCCCGCGTTGTCACCTGCCTGCGCTTGGTCCAATTGCTTGTGGAACATCTCCACGCCTGTAACCACCGTCTTGCGCGTCTCGTTCTGCAGTCCGACTATCTCTACATCTTCCTGCAACTTCACCGCCCCGCGCTCAACCCGGCCCGTCACCACTGTCCCGCGCCCCTTGATGCTGAACACGTCCTCAATCGGCATCATGAACGGTTTCTCCACATCCCGATCCGGCGTCGGTATGAAGCTGTCCACCGCCGCCATCAACTCCAGGATGCTGGCATACTCCGGCGCCGTCTGATCCGTGCTCTCGCTCTCCAGCGCCTGCAACGCGCTCCCCCGGATGATCGGCGTATCGTCCCCGGGAAACTCGTAGGCTGTCAGCAACTCGCTCAACTCCAGCTCCACCAGTTCCAGCAACTCCTCGTCGTCCATCATGTCCACCTTGTTCAGGTACACCACGATGTAAGGCACTTCCACCTGCCGCGCCAGCAACACATGCTCGCGCGTCTGCGGCATCGGTCCGTCCGGCGCCGCCACCACCAGGATGGCGCCATCCACCTGCGCCGCGCCCGCGATCATGTTCTTGATATAGTCGCGGTGCCCCGGCATGTCCACGTGCGCGTAGTGCCGGTTCTCGGTCTCGTATTCCACATGCGAGATCGCGATCGTGATGCCGCGCGCTTTCTCTTCCGGCGCGTTGTCGATCTGGTCGAACGCCCGAAAGTCAGCCCCACCCTGCATCGCCAGCACCTTCGTGATGGCTGCCGTCAAGGTCGTCTTGCCGTGGTCGATGTGACCCATCGTCCCCACGTTTACATGGGGCTTGCTCCGGTCAAATTTCTCCTTCGCCATGTCTTTCCCTCTTCAATAAGTTAATATATTTCGATTAATTTCGAGTCGAAGTGCAAAAGCACCGCCCGAATATTCTGCTTGACGTTTTGTCCAGTCTCTTGAGCCCACGATGGGATTTGAACCCATGACCTCATTCTTACCAAGAATGTGCTCTGCCAACTGAGCTACGTGGGCATATATTTTTGTGGGCAGGGTGGGGTTCGAACCCACTCAGGCGTACGCCACCGATTTTACAGACCGGCCCGGCTCACCATCTCCGGCGCCTGCCCAAATATAAGAGTCCGTCACCAGTCCGAGAGCCGACGATGGGAGTCGAACCCATGACCTAGCGATTACAAGTCGCTTGCTCTGCCAACTGAGCTACGTCGGCGCTAGCGGTCAACTAAAGTTAAATAAGCGCCGGCTTCCCTGGCGCGTTAGCGATTATACCAGCCCCGAATGCCGCCGGTCAAGATTTTGAGTATTTAGGCCCGTCAACGCCGGGCGGGGGTCTAACAGGCTTCCATACAGTCATCAATGGTTGGACGGTTGAACAAGCTCTGGAAACCCGCGCGCTTGCCAGGCCGCATATAAAACTACAGAACCGGCAATGGCAGCGTTGAGGGAAGCAACCCTACCGCGCATAGGGATATATAGTAATAGATCGCAATGCTTGCGCACCAGGCGTCGTAGTCCGCTGCCCTCATTGCCTACTACAAGCCCCAATGACATGTTTAAGTCCACCTGCCCGAGCGGACGTGCCGTTTCGCCGAGGTCCAAACCAGCTAGCCAAATGTCTTCTTTGCTCAGCAAGCGCATGGTCTGGACGAGATTCGTCACGCGGGCAACGAACATGTGTTCACTGGCTCCCATCGAAGCGTCTACCACAGCAGGCGTGATCTCCCCTGCGCGCCGATCTTGCATGATGACGCCATGTACTCCGGTTGCCTCGGCACTACGCAACAAGCGGCCAACATTACTCGGCGAATGTACAAGGTCGAGTAGCAGCAGGAACGGGGGCTCGTTCTGCGCATCCGCCCGCTCGAGAATATCTTGCAGTTCAAAATATGTGTAGGGCCCAACTTCGAGCAGCGCACCCTGATGGCGCGCACCCTTCAGGCGCAGATTTAAATCCTTTTTGAATGCGTGCTCAACCGGGACACCGCGGCTTTCCGCAGCGGCGACTACGGGCGCTATGGAGTTTGGGTCCGCGTCGTGCGCAACTGTTAATTTGTGAATATCGCGCCGGCCGGCGCGGAGTGCTTCCAGGACGACATTACGCCGATAGAGAAGTTCGGTCACTGCGATTGCGCGACACGCCACTTCGTGCCGTCTTTGCCATCCTCCAACTGCACACCCAACGCTTGGACGCGATCGCGAATCGCATCGGCGGTGTCAAAGTCGCGGCGCTCGCGAGCAGTTTCACGTACGTCAATCAGAAGCTGGATCAAACCTGCTTCTCGTTCCGCATTGGCAGAATCAGAAGCCCCTCCAGCCAGCAGGCCCAGCACATCCCCTGCCAATTCCTGATATAGCGCATCAATACTTTGCAGCGTTTCGAGTGCAGGTTGTGCATCACCATAGAGCATGCTGTTTACATTCCTGCTGAACTCGCGCAGGTCGGCGAGTGCGACTGGCGTATTGAAATCGTCATCCATCGCTGCGATACACTGCGTGCGTACGTCCGCGATGAGTGCCTCGGTATCAAATTCGTCTGAAGTTGGCTGATCGCCGCTCGCGAGGCGCTGCCGCACTTCATGTGAGGGTCCCACGAGTCGTTCCCAGCCACGGCGGGCTGCTTCCAGCGCTTCTGCAGAATAGTCGATCGGGCTACGATAGAGACTTGAAAGGATAAAGAAACGAATCACTCCGGCCGGATATTGAGCGAGTGCATCCTTGATAGTGAAGACGTTGCCCAGGCTTTTGCTCATCTTCACGCCTTCAAGCGTGAGTGAGCCGGCCAGTAACCAGTAATTGGAAAATGGTTTTCCCGTGAGTGCCTCAGATTGCGCGATCTCGCACTCGTTATGCGGGAACATGTTTTCAAGCCCGCCGCCGTGGATGTCGAACGTTTCACCTAGATATTTTGTGGACATGGCAGTGCATTCGATATGCCAACCGGGAAAACCGACTCCCCAAGGACTGCGCCAACGCAAAAGGTGTTCTGGTTCGGCCAGTTTCCAAAGCGCAAAGTCTTCTGGATAACGTTTTTCCTCGCGCACCGCTACTCGTACGCCTTCTTCCTGATCTTCAACTCGGCGCCCAGATAATTTTCCATATTCCGGCCAACTGGAAACATCGAAATAGACTGAGCCGTTGACCTCGTATGCATGTCCTTTTTCAATCAGCTGCTGGACAGCTTCAATCTGTTCAGGAACGTGTCCCGTTGCGCGTGGCATGATGTCTGGCCGGACGACGCCTAACGCATCCATGTCATCCAGGTAGGAGCGCATATATCGTTCGACAACTTCCATCGGCTCGATCCGTTCACGGCGAGCGCCTTTGTAGATGCGATCTTCGCCGGTGTCCAGGATATGTCCGACATCCGTAATGTTCTGAACGTAACGAACCTTAAAGCCTTTATAGCGCAGATAGCGCACAATAACGTCCATGGACGCATATAACTTTGCATGACCTATGTGGGCATGGTCGTACACAGTCGGGCCACAGACATACATGTTCACCCGATCCGGCTCGATTGGCACGAACTCTTCTTTTCTGCGCGTCAGTGTGTTGTAGACTATCAGCGACATCGACGAATGTTCCCCTTGGCTGATGCTAGTTGGAGGTCTCTGGTCGTGCGAAGATCATGCGTCCGGCGGCCGTTTGCAGCACTTTGGTCACCACCACGTTCAAGTGCATGCGAAGATGGTGGCGGCCATTCTCAACAACCACCATGGTCCCATCATCCAGATAGCCGACCCCTTGTCCATGCTCCTTGCCTTCCTGGATGACTTCGACATTCATCGTCTCACCTGGCAAAAAGACTGCCTTTACGGCATTGGCAAGTTCATTAATATTGAGTACTGAAACACCTTGAATCTCAGCGACTCGGTTCAAGTTGTAATCATTGGTCAGGACCGAACAGTGGAGTTGTTTTGCAAGAATGACAAGTTTGTCGTCAACCTCACGCACCCCATCTACATCCATATCCGTAATGCGCACCGGCACAATGGCATCTTTTTGTAGTTTGTTGAGAATTTCGAGCCCTCGCCGCCCCCGATTTCGGCGTAGCACATCGGCCGAATCTGCAACATGCTGTAACTCATTCAATACAAAGCGGGGCACAAGCATTGTGCCACCGATGAAACCTGTCTTGCTTATGTCGGCCACACGCCCATCGATGATAGCACTTGTGTCAACGAGTACACTCGAGGCGTTGCCATTCGCCCGATTATCCGTGGCGGAGGCAGCTACACCGCGCGAGCGAAAGAGTGTAAATAGATCACTCTGTCGCATCATAAATATTGATACGCCCAACCACGAAAAGACGGTCACCCCCACAAATGGGAGAATCTCACTAAATGGACTCGGCAACAGGGAAAGCGGGAACGCCAGTAAAGCTGCAATCACAAGGCCGACGATCAGGCCTATAAGGGCTGAGACCAATTTTGAAGCAGGCATTTGCCCAATCGCAACCCGCAAAATACGCGCCGGTCTTGTCGTGAGATAGGGTGTGATCACAAGACCGAGCAGCGCCCCCACAAGTGCGAATACACCCGCCCAGATGGTGGGGACGGCCTCATCACCCGCCATGTCCGCAAAGATTGCACCAAGGCGTAGACCCCCTACGCCAAATGCCCCCATCCCGATGATACGAAAAATAAATTCAATACTCATGTCCAACCCCTCCAACTTATACCTTCAGCAGGCATACATAAGGCCAATACCGTTAAAAAGAACAGGTGAGCACCCGGCCAGGTGACTCACCTATGAGCGACGGTTTCTAACGACCTACAACTGATTATCCTGTTATCAGGAGCTATGTTTTAAGTCAGTTTCGGTCGAAGAAATCACGAACAATGAGATAATGAGAATAAGGCCGGATGCGCAGTCAGAAAAATGAATGAAAGTTCTGCGCCGCAATCACTTTGAATTGACATATTAATGGTATCACATCCCGTCAATTTCTCACGTTGCGACCAAAGCGAATTTAAGTGCTTCGCGCGCGGAACGGATCTGAGTTACTTCCAGTTCGTTCGGAAGTGCATCGCCGCCGCGCAACATTTTAGGGATAATCGCACGCCGAAAGCCCAGCTTGGAAGCTTCGTGTAGCCGCGCCGGTAGTTGGCCGACCGCCCTCAATTCACCGGAAAGCCCGATCTCTCCAATTAGCACAAGGTCTGCGGCAATCGCACGATCT
Source organism: Anaerolineales bacterium (assembly GCA_965248775.1). Classification (GTDB taxonomy): domain Bacteria; phylum Chloroflexota; class Anaerolineae; order Anaerolineales; family JBHHUI01; genus JBHHUI01. The sequence continues at coordinate 3,565,258 of OZ252150.1, read as the reverse complement.
TTAACCGAGGAGGCAATCGCCATCGCAATTGCGAGATCGGCTGCCGGCTCCTGCACTTGTAATCCCCCAATCACATTCACGAATACATCCTGATCCGCAAGGCGCACGCCGAGCCGGCGCGTGAGGACTGCGCTGGTAAGCAGTAAGCGATTGAAATCAACTCCATTGGGAGTCCGGCGTGGATTGCCGAAAGCTGTTGTACTTGCCAGGGCTTGCACTTCCACTAGGAGTGGGCGCGTGCCTTCCATTGTCACGGCGATAGCTGAGCCGGGCGCATTGACAAGCCGTTCGGCCAGAAATGCTTCCGACGGGTTGGCGACTTCCACCATGCCGGCTTCCCGCATCTCGAAGACGCCCACTTCCGAAATGGCCCCGAAGCGATTTTTTACACCACGCAAAAGCCGATATGCATGGTGGCGGTCGCCCTCCAAATAGAGCACGGTATCTACCATATGTTCGAGCACGCGCGGGCCGGCGAGGTTTCCTTCCTTCGTCACATGTCCAACAAGGAACATGGCTAAGCCAGAAGATTTTGCCAGTGCAGTCAGGCGCGCCGCACACTCGCGCACTTGGCTGACTGATCCAGCTGCAGAGGTAAGTTCGCCGTTATACGTTGTCTGGATCGAGTCAACGATTACAAGTCTGGCTTGAAGGTTTTCGATATGTGCGAGGATGGCTGCCAAGTCAGTTTCAGCAACCAAATACAGATCGTCGGCTTCCGCTGAAGCATCCAGGCGCAAGGCACGCATTTTGATCTGGCGGGTAGATTCTTCGCCGGAAACGTACAACACCGGCCCGGCTTCTCTGGCCATCGTAGCAGCCACTTGTAACATCAGGGTGCTCTTGCCAATGCCAGGGTCACCTCCAATGAGAACAACCGAGCCGGGAACGATTCCACCACCCAGTACGCGTGCGAATTCTTCGATGGGCAGATGCAGGCGGGCCTCAGGATCGCCTTCGATTTCAGATAGCCGTGTAGGTTGCGAATTTAAGTTCAGGTTCGTACGCGAGCGGATTCCTGAATTCTTGGAGGTAGTTACAACTTCCTCGACCATAGAATTCCACACGCCGCATTGCGGGCACTTGCCCATCTCCTTGGCTGCAATACGGCCGCATTTCTGGCAAACGTATTGTGTTTTGGTCTTGGCCATAACAATCACCTCCCAGCAAACTGATTATAGGTGAATAAGTCTATCAGAACAAGTGTTCTTCGGCTATTAAACAAAAAAGCCCCCTGGTATATGAACTGCACCCTGTAAACAAGACACAAAAAGAAAGACCCCCACTGCGGTCATCCAGTCAGACACCTGATTTGATATGGTGTCTGTTTGGTTTTTAGTTGTATGCGTTCATAATTGTAGAACTCGATATATTGGTCAATCAATTCATGCGCCCGCTCAAAGCTTGGCACGCGGATATGGCGGAGCGCTTCCGCTTTCAAATGACCAAAGAAGTTCTCCATGGGCGCATTATCCCAACAATTGCCACGCCGAGACATGGAAGGGGTGATGTGATACGCCCGGGTAAGGGCAGCATACTGCTTGGAAGTGTATTGATATCCCCCCAGTCTAGTACAGTCACCGCGTACTGCCGTACCCGGCAAGTGTCACGACCCAGTGCGTTCGTACAGTCACGTGCAGACTGCATCGTGATGACTGGGTGAATGTACTGGGTCACGAAGTGGAGTGCGCACTTCACTCTGTGACGTGCAGACTGCATCGTGATCGACTGGACTAGGTGGTCACTGTGCAGGAGCAGTCCCGCAGTGACCTTTTCTTTACGTCTGGCCTGCTTGAGGGTATCGATGACTAAGCGCACAGAATTGCCCAGTCCCGCACAGTGCCGTGCACACTGCATCGGTATCGGTACTGGACGGGGTGTCTTCCCAGACGATGTGCAACGATGAAACCGTCGAACAGGTCCTTGATGGTGGCCAGATACGCCCAGCCTTGTTGGGTAGCGATGTAGGTGACACCTGTACTGCGTACGGCGCAAGTGTATCAGTAACCCATTTCTGATTGGGTTGGTTTGCTGCGAAATCTCGGGCCACACAGTGAAGCCCAGTACCGAACGCCCAGTCACGAATGAACTGGGTCGTGAAACTGGGTCGGTATGCGCACTGCACTTTGAGAGATTGGCATAGCGCTGGTGAAAATCTAAGCGGGCCCTTTGCTTATAGGGGTGGCGTTGCCTGGCAATGGAGCGGATATTGAGCTTGTTCATCAGCCGTAAAACCGCTTTGTGGTTGATGACCAGCCCTTTGTGTTGTCGCAACCACAAAGCAACCCTGCGATAGCCATAGGTTCTGTGCGATTTTTCCCAGGCTTGCTGCACCGCTTGCAGCCGCGCGCTATCTTTGTCCGGCTGCTGGCTGCGCTTGAGCCAGGCGTAATAGGCAGCTCGCGAAACTGCGAAGAAAGTACACATTGCCTTCACAGTGTATCTTCTTTTGTACTGGTAGATGACCCGCTATTGCGCCGTGCGAGCTCGTCCGTGCGCAATTCGGTATGGAATATTTTTAGGAGCACATTTTCCATGCGCAACCGTTCCAGCTCCTCCTGCGGACTTTCCGCCGGCCGACGAGGAGGCCGACCCTTCGGTTTGGCAAAGGCTGCCCCTCCCTTGCGGCGATATTGGCGCACCCAGACCTTCACACCCAGTCATCACGATGCAGTCTGCACGTCATGACCCAGTACATTCATGACTGGGTGACTGTACGAATGAACTGGGTCGTGAAGATCTCGGCGGGGCAGCCCGAGTGCTTCAACTACCTCTGCGCGGGTCAGGCCTTCTTCCAGAAACATGCGTACCGCTTCCAGCTTGGTCGCTTTCGGGTAGTTTTTCATCCCCTTTTTCCCAGACATAAAAAGCACCTCCTGCTTTTATCTTCTCACAGGGGGTGCTTTTATTTTGTGTCAACTTCTTGGGGGTCAGTTCAATATGCAGAGGGCTTTTTCACTTGAAATTTATCCCAGTCAGGCTGTTGGCAATGCTTCCGGGTCTTCTTCAGGCTCTTCGACCTCTTCCACATCCGGCATAGCCTCAATGGAGATCATCACTCCATCGTCGGGTGAATAATCCACATGCACAATCCCGCCAGCTTCACCCACCGGTGCGCTCAGAAGAGTATCGGACAGTTCGTCCTCAATGTGCTTCTGAATCACACGCTTGAGCGGACGGGCGCCATAATCCTCATCGTAGCCTTCCTCGGCTAGATAGCGGCGGGCAGCCTCGGTCACATCAAACTGTATATGGCGGTCCTTGACACGATCCTCTACTTTGTTGAGTTCGAGTTGCACAATCTCCAGAATGTCATTTTCACTCAGCGCTCGGAAGACTATCACACCATCCACGCGGTTGAGAAATTCTGGCCGGAAAACGCGCTTCAACTCTTCGGTGAGTTTCTTGCGCATATCATCATACGCTTGTTCGGCCTTTTCGTTCGAATCTACCTGACCTTGGAACCCCAGACTCGTCTGGCGCTTGATCACATCTGCCCCGACATTTGAGGTCATCACTATCATGGCATTTTGAAAGTTTATTTTCTTGCCCTTCGCGTCAGAAAGGTGACCTTCCTCCATTATTTGAAGCAGCATGTTGTGAGTTTCAGGGTGGGCTTTCTCAACCTCATCGAAGACGACAACGGAGTACGGGCGCCGACGGAGTGCTTCGGTAAGTTGCCCTGCATCTTCATAGCCGATATAGCCCGGAGGCGCCCCAACCAGACGGCTCATGGAATGACGCTCCATGAATTCCGACATGTCCAGTTGTACCAATGCATCATCGCTACCAAAGAGGAATTCAGCCAGCGCTTTGGTCAATTCGGTTTTACCCACTCCTGTTGGTCCGAGGAAGATAAACGAACCCACCGGGCGGCGCGGGTCTTTCAGACCGGCACGTGCACGCCGAACCGCGCGCGAGATAGCATTGATGGGTTCATCCTGACCCACAATGCGTTCGTGGAGTGCATCTTCCATACGCAGCAGTCGATCGGATTCTGTTTCTGTGATTTGCGTTACGGGTACACCCGTCCACATTCCCACAACCTCAGCAATGTCTTCCCCGCTTACTAACGGGCTGGTGGCTCGGTCCCATCCGGCTCGCATGCGTTCGAGCTTTTCTTCCAGCTCTTCCTGTCGCTCGCGCAGTTCTTGTGCATCGGCATATCGTGCTTCGTCGATTGCCAGCGTATGCTCTTCCTGTGCAGATTTCAGATCGGTGACCATCTTCTTGAGTCTGTGCGCTGCAGGATTCTTATACATGCGCACGCGCGAACTGGCTTCGTCGATCAGGTCGATAGCTTTATCCGGCAGGAAACGGTCCGCAACATAACGTGCCGACAAATGCGCTGCAGCTTCAACCGCTTCATCGGTGATGTTCAGTTTGTGGTGTTCTTCGTAGCGTTCCTTGATGCCGTGCAAGATATCGATCGTCTCGTCGACCGTGGGCTCTTCCACAGTAATCGACTGAAAACGACGCTCGAGCGCTGCATCGCTCTCGATGTATTTGCGATACTCATCAAGTGTGGTTGCTCCAATGACTTGGAGTTCCCCGCGAGAGAGGGCGGGTTTGAGAATGTTGGCCGCATCCACGGAGGAGCCAGCCGAGCCAGCACCGACTAGCATGTGCACTTCGTCTATAAAGAGGATCGCGCCCGATTTCTTCAATTCATCGATCACGCGTTTGAGGCGTTCTTCGAATTGGCCACGATACATAGTCCCGGCGACGAGTGAGCCAACATCCAGTTGGAGCACACGTTTGCCCAATAGCGGCTCCGGTGCGTCGCCCGAGATGATACGTTGGGCGAGGCCTTCGACGATGGCTGTCTTGCCTACCCCGGGTTCGCCGATCAGCGCAGGGTTGTTCTTTGTACGGCGCGCCAGGATTTGGATCACGCGCTCAATTTCCATCTGACGGCCAATGACAGGATCAAGTTTGTCTGTCTTTGCTAATGTTGTGAGATCTGTAGCAAGTTGGTCAACCAGAGGGGTCTTCTGCTTGTCTTTTTTCTGTCGACCCGAGCCGCCAGCCGGGGCGGCCTGCCGACCGCTAGGCGGGTTATCCTTCAACACACGGCGGGTCTGGCGACGCACTTGTTCGGGCGAGATGCCCATGCGTCGCAATACATCAACAGCAATTCCCTCGTTCTGGCGTACTAATCCGAGGAGCAGATGCTCGGTGCCGATATAGTGATGCCCTAAACGGCGTGCCTCGTCCACGGCCAGCTTTAGCACTTGCTTGGTTGTCGGGGCTAAGTCGGTCTTCGCACCGCTCACGCGTTGCGAACCCGCACCCATGCTTTCGATGATGTCACGCAGGCGAGCATGATCGACGCCAAGGTCGCGTAGCACGCGGCCCGCCACACCGCCGTCTTCTCGGGCAAGTCCGAGCAGCAAGTGCTCTGTCCCGATATAAGGCTGGCGCAGGTTTTCGGCCTCTTCCTGGGCAATGCCCAGTACGCGCCGCGCCCGTTGCGTGAAGCGTTCCATATTATTCGACACGGGTTATCCCTCCGAAATCACCAATACTTGAGTGTGCACATTTTACCAAAATACAAATCGCGCGCCATTCACACATATGGCACCGATTTTGAAGCATGAGTATACCGCCTCCTGTCACAATACGGCAGGTGGTAGAAACTTCATCGAATTAGTTGTGTCGACTTTAGTCGAGGGGCGCGTCTGAATCTTCGGGCGCAGCTGCAGGCTCTTCGTTTTCGGACGCCGGATCTACCTCAGCGGCGACATCTGCATCTGGAACAGGGATATCTACAGAGCTTTCTGAGGCAGTTTCAGCAATCTCAACTTCGTCAGCTTCCGTTGTCTCGGGAGTTGCCCCGTCGGATACGACTTCTTCAACCTCGGTCTCGTCAGGAGCAACTTCTTCTGCCTCTGCTTCCTCACGACCAACGTAAAATTCATAATCCAAGTTTGCGTAGCGCGCCGAATCGACTTCTCGTACACTCAACGACATGCGCCGCTTGCCTGCATCGATTTCGATAATGCGCAAAATGCGGTCCTCACCTTCTTGGACAACCTCTTTGGGGTGACCGATGTTATCATGCGACAGTTCCGCAATGCGGACAAGGCCTTCAAGTTCAGGGGTTTCCTTGAGGCGGGCAAATGCACCGAATTTGGCCAGACGGGTAATGGTAGCCTCCACAAGCTGACCCGATTGATACTGATCGAGTACGCGACTCCAAGGATCAGGTTCCAGCAGCTTCATTGAAAGACCAATGCGATTCCGCTCCTGGTCCACATTGAGAATTTGCACTTCGACCTCGTCACCAATCGAGAGCACTTCTTTGGGATGATCGATTGGCTTCCAGGTGAGTTCCGAGACGTGCACAAGCCCTTCAATTCCACCCAGGTCGACAAACGCGCCAAAATCAGCCAACGAATTGACGCGACCTGAGCGCTTGTCGCCCACTTGCAATTCTGCCATTAGTTGTTCACGCGCGCGACTGCGATATTCCTTCGCCGCGGAGCGTTCAGACAAGATCAGACGATTCCGATCTCGATCAACTTCCAACACTTTAACAAGTGCAGCATCTCCAACCATTCCACTCCAGCGTTGCGCGGGCGTCTCGCCTACACTTTGTCGCCGGCGAGCAAGGCTCATTTGCGAGGCTGGAATAAATCCTCGCAAGTGTCCGATGCGCATGATCACGCCACCCTTGTTGTAACCGGCCAACTCCCCTTCGTAAACTTCCTCGGATTCAAGGAGTTTTTCTGCCAACTCCCAATCACGCATCTCCTCTGCTTTTGCAATGGACAATATAATATTGCCATGGCGCGCATGAGGGTTGACTACAAAAACTTTGACGTCTTCACCTATTTTGATCGAGTCACGCACTTCGGGATCGATCTTATCCAATTCCTGGGCATTGATAATGCCTTCGGTTTTGGCTCCTATATCCACAAGAATTTCGCTGGGGGTGATGCGCGCAACCGTTCCAACACGGATTTCACCGCGCTTGGGTAGATCGATTTCGCTTTCCGCGAGCAAAGCGTCCATCGGATGTATGTCAAGCTCGCCGTTTTTCTGCTCAGGTGCAGACAAATCGCCTCCTACGGGGACTGCTTGCTCCTCAGAAGGAGTATCTTCCATTGTCATTAATTGTGTCCAACTCCAATATATTGGGGATGCGCGGCGGATTATAAGACTGAATCGATCAGTTGTCTACCTTTCCGGTGGTTTTCCTTCGCGGTATAATTCTCCGCGGAGTAAAGTTGGAGTAGAAATGCGACCCGTTTTTCCTTTTACTGCTATTGTTGGACAGGATCGAATGAAGCGCGCGCTGCTGTTAAATGCCGTTAACCCACTCATTGGTGGTGTTCTAATCCGGGGCGAGCGGGGTACCGCGAAATCAACTGCCGCCCGCGCATTGGCGGCACTGCTGCCCGATGTCAACGTAGTTGTCGATTGCCAATTTGGTTGCGACCCGGAACAGCCGAGCCAGTTTTGCACAGAATGCCGCGAGCGCGCGAGCAATAACGGTAATATGTCTGGGGCTTTCCGCCGTACTGCGTTTGTAGATTTGCCGATAAGCGCCACCGAAGATCGGGTGGTGGGTACCCTCGACATTGAAAAGGCCATCCAGAAAGGTGAGCGCCATTTCGAACCGGGCATACTGGCCAGTGCAAACCGCGGTCTGCTTTACATTGATGAAGTCAACCTGCTCGACGATCATGTCGTCGATCTTTTGCTCGACTCAGCGGCTATGGGTGTCAACGTTGTTGAGCGTGAAGGCATCTCCTTCACGCATCCATCAAAATTTATCCTCGTAGGCACGATGAACCCCGAAGAAGGCGACCTGCGTCCGCAGTTGCTCGACCGCTTCGCGCTCTCGGCTACAGTTCGAGGTATATCCGACTCCGATGCGCGTGTAGACATCATGGAACGCAACATCGCCTTTGAGACAGCCCCGGAAACATTTTCTCAGGAATGGCAACCCAAAGAACAGTTCGTTTCCTCTGAAATTGCTGCTGCACGCAAATTGTTACCGGACGTAACTTATTCCCGCTATGATCTGGAATCAATTGCTGAGTTGACCACCAGCCTGGAAGTGGATGGGCATCGTGCCGACTTGGTGATACTCCGCGCTGCCCGCGCTCATGCCGCGTTCAAAGGACGGGCTCAAATCGAAAATAGCGATATTTTGCTCGCGGCCGAATTGGCACTGCCGCACCGTGTAAAGAAAGGCCCATTTCAGCGTTCGGAAGTGGTTCTGCAAGACCTGGAAGAACGGTTGGAACAGGCTCGCTCGGATGCCGCAAGTGGCGAACAGGGTAAACCTAAGCAGTCCGACGAAACTGCCCAAGTAAAAAAAAAGATAGTGTAGGGCAGGAATCCGCTACCGAGGATGTTCCTGACCTCAGCCAGGCCGAGCCTGCTCCGCAACAAACGCAGGGCAGCGGCGACTCCAACTGGTGGGAGGGCGGTAAGGATGTCGGTGTCGGCCAGGAATTTGAAGCCCGTTCTCTCAACACCCCACTCGACAAACTAACCCGCAAACATAGCGGTCGCCGCAGCCGTACCCGCACCGATCGCAAACGTGGTCGTTATGTGCAAGCGCGCCCGGCCGCTGGTCAGACGGATGATCTGGCATTCGACGCAACATTGCGCGCCGCAGCGCCGCATCAGATCAAGCGTGCGGAGCAACGCGAGCAGGTTGCATTTGCAGTCCGGTCGGAGGACTTTCACCGCAAGATTCGCGTCCGCAAAGCAGCGAATTTGATCATGTTCGTTGTTGATGCTTCGTGGTCAATGGCTGTGGCTGAACGAATGACCGCTACAAAAGGCGCGATCATGTCATTGCTGACCGATGCATATCAACGACGTGACCGGGTTGGATTAATCGTTTTCCAAAAAAACAATGCCACACTGATTTTACAGCCCACGAACTCTGTGCAACTCGCGCAACGTGCACTGGCCGACATCCCCGTTGGTGGAAAAACGCCACTCTCGGCCGGGCTGACCCTGGCATACAAGATCATCAAACAACAGAAACAACTTCACCCGGATGTAATGCCGCTGATGATCCTGCTCACGGATGGAGCCGGTAATGTTTCAATGACCAACTTGCCGCCCCAAGAGGAAGCACATCGAGCAGCGCAGCGATTCGAGGAAGATAATATTCGGAGCATTGTAATTAATATGGAGCACGCCGCTTTCGATCAGGGGCTGGCACGCAAGCTGGCCGAACATCTCAGCGCACCATGTCTGAGTCTGGCGGAGTTAAAGGCGGAAAGTCTTTACGAGACCGTTAAGCGAGAGCTGGACAACATCTAAAATATAGGGCGTACGTAAAACTGACAGGTTTCCATCGAAAAGACGCTAGCTTGTCGTACTGACGTTAACTTGTACGCAACCAGTCCTCATCGCGTGTGTACGACCCCAATACGCGTACGTTAGGAGCAAATTCGCGCAAATGCTCCAATGCCCTGGCACAATTCTTTTCGTGTTCGCTACCTTCAAAATCGAGATAAAACACATAAGCGAAAGTCTCGCCCTGCAGAGGCCGTGACTCGATCTTAGTCAGATTAATATCGCGCAATGCAAAAACACCCATCGCGCGAAAGAGAGAGCCCGGGGTAGTGCCCCCTTGTGGGAGCGAGAAAACTATCGAAGTCTTTGCTGTTCCCTCAGAGGGAAGCTCATCTTCGGTTGAAAGCACGAGAAAACGCGTGTAATTCGACTGCACATCTTCGATACCTTCGGCGAGCACTTTCATCCCGTATACCTCGGCAGCCAAGCGGGAAGCGATGGCGGCCAGATCACGACTATCTTCTTCAACGAGCGACTTCACAGCGCCAGCCGTGTCGTACCATAACTCGCGCTCGACTCCCAACCCATCGATGTACACCTCACATTGAGCCAGGGCCTGCGGGTGCGAGATGATCTTTTTGATGTCTTCCAATGCCACGCCGGGATGTGAGATCAGGCAATGTCGGACACGGAAAACCTTTTCCCCAACGATGGAGAGATTGTGCCGTTGAAAAAGATCGTAATTACGATGAATACTGCCGGCCAGCGAGTTTTCGATTGGGATGATGCCTCGCTCACAGGCTCCGCCCGAAACGGAGTCAAATACATCGTCGAAGGATTTACAGGCGATCGGTTCAATTTCTGCACCAAAGTATTCAATCGCAGCGGCTTCTGAATATGCACCGCGCTCACCCTGGAATGCGACCTTCAGCATAATGGATTTCTTTTGTTCTGCATCAAATAGAGTCAGCGAGGGCGATTCTCTCTATACCCTCACTCCCGATCACCATCTCACGCTAGCCTTTCAACGATTGCACGCTTCATCTCTTCCGTAGACAACGAGTTCTCCGCTGACAAGTCTACTGTGCGGCAACCATCGGCGAGAGCGCGATCAACGGCCGCTTCGACAGCGGCAGCTTCTGCTTCGAGCTGCAGGGAATGCCGCAGCAGCATGGCAGCCGACAGGATGGTTCCAATCGGGTTTGCAATCCCCTGCCCGGCGATGTCAGGCGCGGAACCGTGAATCGGTTCATATAAGCCCGGGCCACCGTCTCCGATCGACGCGGACGGCAGATTGCCCATTGAACCGGTGAGGACAGAGGCCTCATCTGTGAGGATATCGCCGAACATATTCCCTGTAACTACAACGTCGAAGTTGGCGGGCTGCGTAATGAGTCGCATTGCAGCAGCATCTACCAATTGGTGTTCCACTTCAATATCGGGATGGCGCGCACTCACATCTGTGGCAACCTGTCGCCAAAGGCGCGAAGACTCGAGAACATTCGCTTTGTCAACAGAACTGACTTTCCTGCGTCGGCCTTGTGCCAGTGTGCAAGCCAATTCGACTACTCGCTCGATTTCGTAATCGCAATACACCATCGTATCCACCGCGCGCACAGTGCCGTCGGGAGACGTCTCTCGGCTCTGCGGCTCACCGAAATAAATACCGCCAGTCAACTCGCGCACGACCAGAATATCCACACCCTGCAGCCTTTCCGGACGCAGGGGCGAAGCGTCCAACAGCTCCGCATGCGGACGAACGGGCCGCAAGTTCGCGAACAAGCCCAATCCCTTGCGCAATCCGAGCAAGCCCTGTTCCGGACGTACACTAGCCATCGGGTCATCCCACTTGGGGCCGCCGACTGCACCAAGCAATATGGCGTCGGCTGCGTGACAGGCAGCGAGGGTCTCAGAAGTGAGTGCAGTACCGTGTTCGTCAATGGAACAGCCGCCGATCAGATGTTCGTCGAACGAAAAAGCATGTTTGTATTTAGCAGCAACGGTTTCTAAAACAGCCCGGCCGGCCGAGACTACTTCCGGGCCTATGCCATCACCGGGGAGAAGTGTGATTTTCGCTTGCATTGATTATTTTGCCGTATCCAATTTTTATTAATCGTCGTCAGTCTTGTTTTAAGTCCGCGCGGTCGCCGTTTGTAATACGCAGCAGGTCTTCCGGAGAAAGGGGGAAGACCGAATTGGGCGTGCCGGCTGCTGCCCAGACAATATCATGGTCAACCAAGTCTTTATCTACATATACAGATATTGGAGTGGGGTGCCCAATCGGGGAAACTCCACCAATAGCATAACTCGTTGCAGCGCGGGTCTCGTCGGCGTTCGCTCGGCGTACCTTTTTGCGGCCCACCCCGCACAGTCTGGCAAGCTTGCCTTCATGCAGTCGATTAGCGCCAGACACCAGTGCCATTATCGGTTCGTCTTGCACAATAAAAACCAGACTCTTTACAATCTGTGAGACTTCGCAGCCGATGGCCTGTGCCGCGTCTACGGCTGTTCTGGTGGGTTGTTCGTACTCAACAACTTCTATCTCCAGTCCCAGGTCATGGGCAGCGGCGATCACTTTTTCAGTTGCGGCGTGCATGGCGGTCGGAGCGAAGTCCCCCTTTTGCTGTTACATCTTGTTGAAAACCGGAGTGTTTCCCGGGTGCATCACCTTCCGTTCAGAAGCGCATATTCCATGCTGTCAGCCAATGCCTGCCAACTGGCATCGATGATGTTGGTGCTGGCTCCCACTGTGCTCCAGCGTTCACGTCCATTGTGGCTATCGATCAGCACGCGCGTTACAGAGGCCGTGCCTTTGCTGCCATCGAGAATACGCACTTTGTAGTCACCCAACTGGACATCCGTGAGACGTGGATACGCCGGTAGAAGCGCTTTACGCAATGCGGCGTCCAAGGCATTGACCGGTCCGTTGCCATCTGCGACTGTGTGCTGCACTTCATCCGCGACGCGCACCTTCACCGTCGCTTCGGCGAACATTCCACGCCCCTGGCGGTGTTCGACCGTCGCGACGAAGTCGATTAATTCAAACGGCGGTTCGTAGTCGGTTTGTTGACGGACTAGCATCATAACGACCGAAGCTTCGGCAGCTTCAAAAGAGAAGCCCCGCGCTTCTAATTCCTTGATCTCTTGCAATACTTCCACCACCGAGTCACTCAATTCGATATCGAGACCGAACTGCTCGGCCTTGGAAAGCAAGTTGCCACGCCCGGATAGTTCCGAGACCACGGTACGCATCTCATTGCCCACAAGTTGCGGGGAAATATGTTGGTAGCTCTGAATATTGCGTCGCATGGCAGCGACATGGATGCCACCTTTGTGCGCGAAGGCGCTGTGCCCGACATAGGGGGCATGTTCGTCTGGGTTGAGGTTGGCGACCTCGGCAATGAATTGGGACGTATCGTAGAGGTCCGGCAGGTTTCCTTCCGGCAAGCACGGACGGCCCATCTTTAATTCCAAATCGGGGATGATGCTGCACAGATTGGCGTTGCCACAACGTTCGCCGTACCCGTTGATCGTCCCTTGCACTTGGACTGCGCCTTCTTGCACTGCAGCGAGCGTATTCGCTACACCACATTCACTATCATTGTGAGTATGGATCCCTACAGCGACATCCGGGAGCCGAGCCACCACGTCGTGTACGACACGCGCAACATCCCAGGGCAGCGCGCCTCCATTGGTATCGCAGAGCACGATCATCTCAGCACCTCCCTGCATGGCAGCTTGCAAAGTTTCAATTGCATACTCCGGGTTTGCTTGATAACCATCAAAGAAATGCTCGGCGTCGTAAATGATCTCTTTGCCCTTCGACTTCAGATAGGCCAGGCTTGCCTCAATCATGCGCAAGTTCTCTTGCGGGGTTGTCTTGAGCACATCCGTTACATGTAATTCCCAAGATTTCCCGACCACTGTGCAAACCGGCGTATTGGCTGCAAGCAACGCCTGAACATTTTCATCATCGGCGGGCTGTGTGTCTTTTCGGCAGGTGGAGCCAAATGCTGCAATGCGGGCGTTCTTCAGTTTCAACTCTCCAGCGCGCTCGAAGAACTCCACATCTTTGGGATTGGAGCCCGGCCAACCGCCTTCAATATAAGCGACACCCAGATCATCGAGGCGCTGCGCAATGCGGAGTTTGTCGTCGCAGGAAAGTGAGATGCCCTCGCGCTGAGTCCCGTCGCGCAAGGTGGTGTCGTAGATTTGGATTGTAGGAGCCATTAAGATGCCGCTTTATGCAACTCGCGCAGTCTCAAACGCGGCAATGTCAGACTCGTGAGAGGCGATATAGCCCAGTTGATCGACTCCTTGAAGTAAACACATCTTTGCAAATGCATCGATCTCGAAAAACACATCGGATCCATCGGGCAATGTAAGCGTTTGGGCGTCGAGGTCGATTTTTAAATCCGCCCGCGGAGCCTCCTCTGCCAGATCGAACAGACTCTGCTGAATTTCTTCGCTCACTTCGATTGGAAGCAAACTGTTCTTGAGCGCGTTATTGCTAAAGATGTCGGCAAAGGAGGTGGATATGACAGCCCGGATCCCCCAACCAACGAGTGCCCACGGTGCATGCTCCCGCGACGAGCCGCAACCGAAGTTGTCTCCGGCCACAAGGATTTGCACGCCCTGATGTTGCGGCTCATTGAACACAAAGTCGGTTTTGGGTGATCCGTCTGGATGGTAACGCCAATCGGCGAAGAGTGCTTCTCCCAACCCCTCTTTGTCGGTTACTTTGAGAAATCTTGCTGGAATGATCTGGTCGGTATCCACATCGCGATTAGGCAACGAGATGAGGCGAGAAGTGATGTTTTTGAATTGAGTCATGGGGTTAGTGAGAGTTAGAGTAGAGGGTTAGAGTGGTTTCATTAATCGCACCCTAACTCCTGTCTCTAACTCTTACAGCATCGTCCTTACATCAGTGATCTTGCCATTGATGGCAGTGGCTGCAGCCGTCAGTGGTGAAGCCAGAAATGTGCGGCCGCCTTTACCCTGGCGGCCTTCGAAGTTGCGGTTGCTCGTACTGACCGCGTACTGCCCCGGTTCAAGCTGGTCGCCATTCATTGCGATGCACATCGAACAACCAGCCTCGCGCCAATCAGCACCAGCATCTTTGAACACTTTGTCCAATCCTTCTGCTTCCGCCTGTCGTTTGATCTGCTGCGAGCCGGGTACTACCATCATCTGAACGTTTTCGGCCACCTTGCGATCGCGCAGCAAATTGGCGGCCTGGCGCAAGTCAGAGATACGCGAATTGGTGCAGCTCCCAAGGAAGACAACCTCCACCGACTGACCGAGTAATTGCTGGCCAGGCTGTAGGCCCATGTATGCCAGCGCCTTTTCAAGCGCCTGCCGTTCGGGTGCGGACATGCCGCCATGGGGTTCAGGAATGGCGGCGGTGATCGGTATCCCCATACCGGGGTTTGTGCCGTAGGTGATCATCGGTTCAAGCTCACTCGCTTCTAGCGTGATTGAACGATCAAAGATTGCGCCTTCATCGGTCGGCAGTGCTCGCCACCTCTCAAGAGCGCGATCCCAGGCTTCGCCGTGCGGCGCAAACTCGCGCCCAGCCACGTATTCAAATGTGGTTTCGTCTGGCGCAACCATGCCTGCTCGTGCGCCACCTTCGATGGACATGTTGCAGACCGTCATACGCTCTTCCATCGAAAGACTGCGGATCGCTTCACCGGTGTACTCGAAGACATGTCCCGTGCCGCCACTCGTGCCTATGCGCGCGATCAATGCAAGGATAATGTCCTTCGCAGAAACACCATCGTGAAGTTGACCGTTAACGCGCACTTCGAATGTTTTTGGATTTTGCTGCAACAAACACTGCGTTGCCAACACATGTTCGACTTCGCTCGTGCCAATTCCGAAAGCGAGTGCGCCGAATGCGCCGTGCGTTGAAGTGTGGCTGTCACCGCAAACGATCGTCATGCCAGGCTGCGTGAGGCCTAGCTCGGGGCCGATCACATGCACTATTCCCTGCTGTGCAGAACCAAGTTCGTAAAGCCGGATGCCGAACTCGTGACAGTTGTCCTCTAATTGTTTAAGTTGGGCAGCAGCCATCTGATCGAGCATGGGCACTGAGAGTGGCGTAGTCGGCGTGGAGTGATCCATCGTCGCGACTGTCAACTCCGGCTGGCGCACTTTCAGGCCGCGCTGCCGCAATCCGGTAAATGCTTGCGGGGAGGTAACTTCGTGCACCAAATGCAGATCGATATAAAGGATCGCAGGCGCGTCAACAGAGTTTGCGACGATGTGCTCATCCCAGATTTTTTGAAGGAGTGTTTTCATGAGTTAGGTTTATCTGTCGGGGTGAAGCATTTCAGCTTTGAAGGCTATGAAGTCAGTCGCCGGCCGAAATGGCCAGTCTTTATGCATCTTGTGTTACGCTGACAGTTAAAGTTTCCTCAGAGGTGCCATACAGGCCAAGTGCGGCTAGTGCTTTGTTGAGTGCACTGATGTATGCCCGCGCGCTTGCGACGATAACATCTGTGTTCGCTCCATGCCCACCAAATGTGCGTGGCTCCATACTCCCCTTTTGTGGGGAAAGTCTTTCCGGCGCGGCCGCTTCTTCCGGATCAACTTGAATGCGCACAGTGACTTCGCCCATAGCATCAATACCTTCCGTGACAGCATGCACGTTATACTCGAGCAGCTTATTTGGCAGCCCAACGATTTCATCGATGGCGCTGTAGACCGAATCCACCGGGCCCGTGCCCATACCAGCGCGCGTGAGTGTCACACCATCAGGGCCGCTAACGCGCACGGTAGCAGTCGGCATGCCGAACGTCCCACAGACAACTTGCATATCAATCAGTTTGAAAATCTCATACGGTTGATAAATCTCATCGGTAATCAGTGCTTCCAGGTCGGCGTCGGTCACAACTTTTTTCTTGTCTGCCAGCCGCTTGAAGCGATTGAACATGTCCAGCAGATCATCGTCGTTCAACTCGTAGCCCAATTCCTGCATTCGGACGCGCAATGCGTGTCGGCCCGAATGCTTGCCCAACACCAATTTGGACTTCTTAAGGCCCACCGTCTCGGGTCGCATGATCTCGTAGGTCTGCTCATTTTTGAGCATGCCATCTTGATGAATGCCTGCTTCGTGCGCGAAGGCATTCGCGCCGACGATTGCCTTGTTTGGCTGCACTGCAATGCCGGTGTAGTTACTGACCATACGACTGGTGCGCACGAGTTGGGTGGTATCGATGCCATAGTCGAGATTAAAAATCGGCTTGCGAGTGCGCAAGGTCATAACAACTTCTTCCAGCGATGTATTCCCAGCACGTTCTCCGATACCGTTAAGAGTGACCTCCACCTGGCGGGCACCGGCCGCGATTCCTGCGAGCGTGTTGGCCGTTGCCATGCCAAGATCGTCATGGCAATGTACCGAAACGATCACATTCTCGATACCTTCAGTGTTTTCAATGATGCCTTGTATAAGCGCGCCGAATTCTTTCGGCGTAGTGTAGCCCACTGTGTCTGGAATATTGAGCGTGGTTGCACCGGCTTTGATCGCTTCTGCAAGGATCACATAGAGGAAATCAGGGTTGCTGCGTCCAGCGTCTTCCGGGCTGAACTCCACATCGTCGCAATACTGCTTGGCATGCGCGACCATGTTTACCGCGCGATCGACTACCTCTTCCGGATCCATACGCAGCTTGTATTTCATATGAATCTCGGAGGTAGCAATAAAGGTGTGGATGCGCGGATGATCGGCCTGTTCGATGCCCTGCCAAGCTTTGTCGATGTCATCGCTTGAGGCGCGTGCAAGGCCGCAAATAATCGGCGGCTTGACGTTATCATTTGCCCATTGCCGCACAGCCGCGACCCGACCTACTTCGTTCGCAATGCGCCGCACCGCATCGAGATCATCCGGCGAGGCAGCCGGGAAACCGGCCTCGATGATATCCACACCGAGGCGGGCGAGTTGCCGTGCGATATCGATTTTCTCGGTGCTGGTCAGTGTCGCACCGGGGGACTGTTCACCATCGCGTAGAGTCGTATCGAAAAAGCGTACGTAGTTGTTGTTCATCGTCCTCTCCAATACTCGTCTATCAGAGACTGGAGACCAGAGATCGAAGATTCAGCTTCCTGAGAATCTCCGAGCTCTGGTCTCATTTTGTTTTCACTCCCCCGGCTTGATCGTAACTGGGTCGAGGAACGGCATCATCTCGCGCAGTTCGGCGCCTACCTGCTCGACGAGGTGATCCTGATCGGCCCGCCGTTTCTCGTTAAACCAGGGCCGGCCGTTCTTATTCTCTTCGATCCAGTTGCGGGCGTAGGTGCCATCCTGAATATCCGTCAAAATAAGCTGCATTGCGCCATACGTTTCTTCGGTCACGATTTTACTTCCGGAGTAATAATCGCCGTGCTCAGCCGTGTCCGAAACGGAATAACGCATGTAATTCAAGCCCCCCCGGTGGATCAGGTCAACGATCAGTTTGAGCTCGTGCACGCACTCGAAGTAAGCAACTTCCGGTTGGTAGCCGTTCTTGACAAGCGTCTCAAAGGCGGCCTTGACGAGCGCGCTGACTCCGCCACACAGAATAGATTGCTCACCAAACAAATCCGTTTCAGTCTCCTCGGAGAAGGTTGTCTCCAATACCCCAGCCCGTGCAGTGCCAATGCCCCATGCATAAGAAAGCGCCTGGGCTTTTGCATTTCCAGACGCATCTTGGTGGATTGCTATAAGGGCCGGTGTGCCTTCGCCGTCTACGAACAGTTCGCGAACGCGGTGCCCAGGTGCTTTGGGCGCGATCATGCTTACATCTACCTCTGTGGGTGGGATGATTGTCTCGTAACGGATATTGAAACCATGCGCGAACATGAGCGTTTTGCCAGGGCCCATGTGTGGCGCGATCTCGTTTTCGTATATTTCGGGCTGCACTGTATCTGGGGCGAGCATCATGACGACATCGGCCCACTGTGCGGCCTCGGAAACGCTCTTAACGTCCAGGCCGTTCGCCTCGGCTTTTGCGACGCTCTTGCTGTCCGAGCGGAGCGCCACGACTACATCCACGCCGTTTTCTTTAAGATTTAATGCGTGGGCATGTCCTTGTGAGCCGTAGCCGACCACGGCAACCTTCTTGCTCTTGATGATTTCAGGATCAGCGTCTTTGTCGTAATAGATGTTTGCCATGGATTCTCCAATATTGAAATTAGGGAATGGAGGTGTCCGATTTCAATCCCCAGTCCCAAAGTTAATTGTTATCGCTCTAAATCTGCCAGGATTGTATCAACCATTGCTTCGGGGTTTGGCACAAAAGATTGCAACCTTCGCGCCACCCGGGCGCGGGCTGCCCGCCGCAGCGCGGGTACAACTTCGCTACCCCAACCACGTTCTTCCAGTGCACCAAACACTTGGGCTGCACCGAGCACGCCGACAGGCCGGTTGTCACCAAACACAGGCAGATTGCTGATCTCATTATCTACCATAAGGCGCGCACAGACCGAGAGCGGCGTATCCGCTGATACGTTCTGGATTGGTGAGGTCATCATATCAGCAACGCGCAGATGCCAGGGGTCGCGCCGGCGCGAGTTCAATCGCGAGAGAAGATCGTGCTTGGTAACGATGCTGTATTCACGCCATGTGCCCTCCGGCGGCACCAACACACAGCCGACATCATGGCGTAACAGCATTACCAGCGCACGCGAGAATGACTCGCGGGCTGATATCTTTGGCACGGGAACGTGCATCACATCTTGGGCGGTGTATTGCTGCGCCATAGTTGCCTCGTTTCATCGCCCAATTCGCGTCCCTGGCTTCCCTTGAAGGTAGCCGCCACAAGAGGCGGATCGGGCGACACATTCTTGTCGCCGCGTAGCATCGCGATGAGCCCGGTTCGCTGCACTGAAATAATGTCGAATGGTTCTAACATGCTGACCAAGCGGTCTACTTTTTCGTTCGTGCCGGTAATTTCGAGCACCAGGCTCTCGTGCGCAGCATCCACAATGTTGGCACGAAAGATGTCAGCGATCTGAACAATTTCACTGCGCGAATCGCGCTTTGCACGTACTTTCACCAATGCCATTTCACGCGTCACCGCATCTTTATTGGTGACATCATCAACGCGTAACACATTGACCAGCTTGTAGAGGTTGGCCTCAATGCGTCGTGCGACAGAGCCATCGGCTGCATCTACAACGATGGTCATACGGGATACGCCTGGTTGACCGGTGTGCCCGACAGCCAAGGACTCGATGTTGTAGGCCCGCCTGCGAAATAGTGAAGACACGCGATTCAGAACACCGGGCTTGTCTTCGACGTACACTACAAATGTATGTAGCATAATTTTCTCCGTACGTTCCAGTCCGTGCGCAAGTGCACTATCCGAAACGCAACCCTTCTAAAGTGGGTCCGATCCGGTCTCTGCTAACACGCTCGGCACCCCGTCCAGCCGCCGGGGCTGGGCAGGACGGCGAATCATGTTGTGCAGATCGGCGCCTGCTGGCACCATTGGATAGACCGTATCTTCTTGTTCCACGCGGAAATCAACTACCGCAGTTCCCGGCTGTGCCTCGGCCCAGCGGACGGCTTCCTTCACCTGGCTGCGTTCTTCAACCCGATAGGCGGCAAGCCCATGTGCCTCGGCCAATTTCACAAAATCCGGATTGTGCAGTGGCGTTGCCGAGTAGCGCCGTTCGTAGAAGAACTCCTGCCACTGGCGCACCATCCCAAGGAAGCCGTTGTTGATAATGGCGACATTGACCTTGATTTTCTCCTGTGAGGCAGTGGACAATTCGGCGGCGGTCATCTGGAAGCCGCCATCACCGACAATGGCCCACACATTCTCATCCGGCATGGCGAACTTCGCGCCAATAGCTGCTGGCAGTCCGAAACCCATCGTGCCCAGCCCGCCGGATGTGAGCAGCTTGCGCGGATAATCGTGCTTGTAATATTGCGCCTCCCACATCTGATGCTGCCCGACATCCGTAACGACCAGGGCTTTGCCTTCCGTACAACGCCACAGATCATGGATAACATGCGCGGCATAGAGCTGCCCGTAGTCCGGCATTGTCTGAATATCGCGTACGGCTGAATCGCCCTTCAGCTCGTCAATATATTCAATCCATTCCGACCGGTCGCCTGATTCGACTTGCGGCAAGAGACGCTCTTCCAATGTCTCCTTCAGATCGCCGACGATGCCAACATCGACTCTCACATTCTTATTAATTTCAGATGGATCAATCTCAACATGGATTTTTCGCGCATTGGTCGCATACGTTTTGGGGTTTCCGGTGACGCGGTCGTCAAAGCGCATTCCGAAAGCCAGTAGGAGGTCGGCCTCTTGAATCGCTTTGTTTACCCAGGCCTCGCCATGCATTCCCATCATGCCGAGGTTTAGCGGGTGGCTGGCAGGGAAGCCACCCAGGCCGAGCAGCGTCGGTGTAACGGGAATATTGGTCTTCTCGACAAACCTCATCAAGGCATCCATCGCTCCCGACTGGATCACACCCTGCCCGGCCAGGATCAGTGGCCGCGCGGAAGTATTGATCATCTCGACAGCCCGCTGAATCTCTTCCGGCAGCGCGCTCAGTTCCGGACGATAGCCGGGGAGCTGCACAGGCGAGTCATCCCATACGAAATCCATGCTCGCAATCTGAGCATCCTTGGCAATGTCCACCAATACCGGACCCGGTCGTCCGGACTGTGCAACGTAGAACGCTTCTTTCAGAGCAGGCGCTATCTCTTCAACGCTGGTGATCAAATAGTTATGCTTTGTGACCGGTAGCGTAACTCCGGTAACATCCGTCTCCTGAAAGGCATCACTACCGATGACATGACTCGGCACCTGTCCAGTGATACACACAATGGGAGAAGAATCCATCATGGCTGTGGCGATACCGGTTACCAAATTGGTGGCACCGGGACCGGAGGTGGAGATCGTCACGCCCACCTTGCCAGAGGCACGCGCATAGCCGTCTGCCATGTGGGAAGCCCCTTGCTCGTGCCGTACGAGTACGTGGTGCACCGGATAATCGATCATTGGATCGTAAGTAGGCAAGATAGCACCACCCGGGTAGCCAAAAATCACATCTACGCCGAGCCGCGTCAGCGACTCCCAGACGATTTGTGCGCCTATCATTTCCATACCATTTCCTCCGCAGGAGTACTCGTATACGGCTTTAACCGTATTAAGAAAAACCTTTGCTTATTCGACTGTAAAAGGCAGCAGTCACTCGAGATGCTTTAGAAATTATAACAATCCATCAATAAATCATTGATGAAATCGTTAGCATCCTGCTGGTCTTCATTATCCGTAACGGGCTCTTCGTAAGGGGTCACGACTCTTCTCCTATGCACTTAATAGAAAAAGCCACTCGGCGTTTGGAGCGGCTTTTGTATGCATTCGCAGGTGTGTGCTTGTTGCTACTCGTCTCTCACCCGGACCCTGACTTTAGCTGTCCCAAACGCCTTATGCTCCTCAAGTACGAGGAGCCCAAGAATAGCAAGGACTACAAGAAGGGACAATGCGGCGAGATTCATATAAACTTGTGCGTCAGTCTACAATGTCGGCCATAGAGAGTCTATGGGCAGGATGCTGGAAGATGCTCTGCCCCAATTGGTAGATGTGCACAAGGGGGCGCTCCAACTGGCAGATAACCGACGATGGATTTGCAAAACGCCTATCTTCTAACCCAGGGATGTCATTTCATCCATAGTGGTCTGATACCCCGCCGCTTGCGGCGGCCGGATTTGGTACGATGGCACCATGAGCGAGTTGGTGCGAAAGAGCCACAACCCAGCCCTGCTGTCTGGGCAGGTGTGTATCACGACTGCTGTATCACTTTGTGTGCCCGGCGAAGTATCGAGAAGTGTTATTCACGGGCGAAGTCGACCGGGTCATGATAGAGACCTGTCTAGAAATCGAAAAGCGCTTTGAAATCGATTTTCTCGAGATTGGGGCGGACAAGGACCATGTGCATTTTCTAGTGCAATCGGTACCGGTGTACAGTCCGACAAAGATAATAAGGACAATCAAGGTGCATTTCACGGTGTTGGTCAATTTGGGGCGATAGTCCACAAATGGTCGAAATTATCTGTGAGGACAGCGGCGCGTATGGTCAACATGCGTTGTGCCCCATTGGGCGACCAACGCATGCCGGCACCGGTCAGACGCGCTTTGAATTGCTTGATGCCGCTTTCGACGGTACCTGAACCGATTGGATAACCCTGTTCACGAAAATCCTGGTACTGCATCCGGCGTTGATGAGTGTCGAAGTACCGGGCATGCTTTGCCAGGTCGGCGTTCTTGAGCGGTGTGGTGATGTAGTGAATGACACCCAGATAGAGCGCTTTACGGCGCGACTTGTTCCATTGCTTCGCTTGCCTCTCTTCATCCGGATAAAGTGCTTGAGCGGCACCTGCGATGTGTTCCGTGGCACACAGTCCAGGGCAGACTGCACTGGGTGGAACCAGTCCACAATCTGCACGCTATCTGGGAAGTAGTCCGCAGCCAGATTCCAGATCCAGTCTGCTGTCACAGACAGATCGGCAGCCTGCGGAATGTTGTGTTCTACCGCCAGCCGCCAGAGTGCTGGGCCAAACTCATCTTTAGTACCCAGCACAGCGGTGTAATCCTGGTTGACTGCATGAGCTTGCTCGACCCGTTCTTTGGCTCTGGTATTACCCCGATTCAGTGGACAGTTGGTTAAGCCACTAAAGGTAATTGTTCATAGGCATGTGGGCTCATGTAATCCAGGGCCGAATGCATCCGTTGCCGATTGTAAAACACTTCGACATAGTCAAAGACGCTGGTGCGAGCAGCGGCCCGGCTGGCGTACAGTTGCTGGTATACACACTCGGATTTCAGGCTGGCAAAGAAGCTCTCCATGGGGGCGTTATCGTAGCAGTTTCCCCTTCGGCTCATACTGGGCGTGATGTCATGAAGCTTGCGCAGCGCCTGATACTCAGCGCTGGCGTACTGACTCCCCCGGTCAGAATGATGGATGAGACCTGGCGGCGGTTTTCGCGAACGCAGAGCCATCTCCAAAGCATCCAAAGTCAGTTGGCAGCCCAAGCGTTTGCCGAGTGCCCAGCCGACGATCCGTCGCGAGTACAGGTCGAGGACTGCTGCGAGATAGAGCCAACCTTCACTGGTTGCAATGTAAGTGATGTCGGCCAGCCACACTTCGTTAGGCGCAGTGGCCGTGAAGTCCTGAACGAGCAAATTCGGCGCTACGGGCAGGCTGTGCTTCGACTGGGTTGTCACCTTGTAGCTCCGTTTGCGTCGGGCTTGCAGGCCATGCAGGCGCAACAGACGGGCCACCCGGTTGTGGCCGCAGCGGATGCCGCGGTCCTGTAGTTCGCGGTGAATGCGCGGACAGCCATAGACGCCGCGATGCTGCTCAAAGATCGCTCTGATCTCGCGTCCCAACGCCTGGCTGGCTTGCTCGCGCGGGCTGACCGGCCGCTTGCGCCAGGCGTAGTAGCCGCTACGTGTGACTTGCAGTACCCGACACATCAGACTGATGCTGTACTCGCCTTTGTGTTCGTCAATGAAGCGAAATCTCACTTCTGCTCGCGCGCAAACACCGCCATGGCTTTTTTTAGGATGTCCCGTTCCTGGCGCACCACGTGCAATTCGCGCTTCAACTCGGCCAGCTCGCGGTCGCGCTCCTTCGGCTTTCCCTTTCCGGGAAATGCCTGCGCTCCATCAGCCGCGTATTCAGCCCGCCAGCGATTCAGACTGCTACTACTTACTCCCAAATCCAAAGCAAGCTGCTCAACCGCTGTGTCGCTATCATACGATAACCGAACGGCTTCGACCTTGAATTCGCGCGTGTATGTCTTCCGGTATGTACTCATTTGGGTCCTCCCTGATCTGTGAATCTATCTTATCTCGTTGTCCACTAAACCAGGGTAATGCCACTCGGGTCGCGTTCGAGACGCATGGCTAAGTCGTAGGTCGTGCCGACCTTGAACTCTTTCCACCCTTCGTCGCGAATATGCACCATTCCCCCGTCCACCCAGTACCGAACGCCCAGTCATCACGACCCAGTTCATTCGTGACTGGGTGAATGCACTGGGTCATGGAACTGGGTCGGTATACTGACGCCTTTTCGCTCATTACCCAGTACCGAATGCCCAGTCATCACGACCCAGTTCATTCGTGACTGGGTGAATGCACTGGGTCATGAAACTGGGTCGGTATGGTCAAGACCGGGTGGCGGCAGCACCGTGCGCTCCACCGCTACATGCGTCTGCCGCTCGGCTTCGTAGCGCTGCATCCGTTCGCCGTGACGTTGCGCCTGCCGCCAGATGCTGGTCGCCGGTATGTCACAGCGCCCGATACGGGCAAACACCTGCACTGCTTGATCGTACGGCAACAACCCGCTCAACCAGACCATTTGCCTGGTGCGCTCAGGACTGCCCAGCCCCGGCTTCGCGTAGCATCCCGGCGGGCACAGTCAGGTGCAGACTGCATCGTGATGCAACCCGACGTGGGGGACGGGGTACGTGCTTCCGTCCAGTCCCCAACGTCTATCCAGAGGGGAAAAAACCCGCGCCGCATGCGGCACAGTGGTAATACTCGCGTTCCACGCTCACTTCGCCGGTCTCGCTCACCAGGCGCCTCTTTCGCTTTCATGCGCTCGCCGCACTCTGTGCACACAGGCCATTCGCGCTCAAGCTTCGCTGCACTCTCCTGCACCAGCTCTGTCGTCAGCGTGCGCTCGAATTCCTGCCCCACAACCAGTACCGCCTGCTCTATGTCGGCCAGTGTCACTTCGTCCGGTGCTTTGCGATTCGCCAGAAACTCGTCGATGAGCGCTTCCGCCTTGGACATCAAATTCGCCTTCAGTGCGTCGTTCTTGCAGGACACGGTTCCCTCCTCGGTCAGTCGATGTCCCGCAGTCTATCTCCCCCGGCAAAAATTGTGAAATGCACCTGACAATCAAGAGCATCACGGCGCGAGAGATATTCAGTCAAGTTCCAGCCGTGAAAGAGCAACTGTGGAGCGGCGAATTGTGGACGGACGGATACTATGTGGCGACGGTGGGCGAAAAAAGGACTGAGAATTCAGTACGCCGCTACGTCGAACGGCAAGGCCGCAAAGCAGAGTACGTCCAGATACATCAACGTCAACTGAAGCTGTTCGACACATGAAATCATCCGTGCAATACCACGCCGCTTGCGGCGGGGATGGTTATTTTGGTTCATAGAAGGAAAATCCAAACTCCAATTGTGACACAACCAGGTTCGCTGCGTAATCCGTGTTGCTGATGATTGGCCAAACCGCGGCCATGCTATCCTCCGAACAATGAACTATTTGTGGAGGACAAAGACTTGAATCAATCATCAGTTGTCAAGAACATGTACAAGCCGAATCAACATAGCGAAGTCGAACCCACCGCGCGCTGGGTACGTGTCCAATTTTGGGGTGAATATGTGGCCGACAGCAAGCGTGTATTGCTTATACGTCAGGCAGGCAAACTCCCTGAATACGCTTTCCATCCTGACGATGTAAATATAGATTTACTCGAATCCACCGGCGAAGGGGAGAATGATCTACGCAATGGGCGCCTCACTTTTTACAATGTGAAAGCCGAAGGTGGCGCAGTGGCTGAACATGCAGCCTGGGCATATGATGCGCCGCCGGCGGAGCGGGGTGAATTGCAAGGCTATATTGGCTTCAAATGGAACAAGATGGACCACTGGTACGAGGAATCCGAAGAAGTGTTCGTGCATCCGCGCGATCCGTACAAGCGCGTAGATAGCATACCGAGCACCCGCCATGTGCGCGTGGAAGTGGATGGCGTGACAATAGCAGACTCCCGTAACCCAACAATACTATTCGAGACCGGATTGCCAGTACGTTATTACCTGCCGCCAGAAGATGTCAATATGGAGTATCTGGAGGCGACCAGTGCCAATACACGCTGTCCCTACAAAGGCCTGGCATCATACTGGTCGGTTACTGTGAATGGAAATGAACTCCACAATTTGGTCTGGGGCTACCCGGACCCGATCCCCGAAGCGCCCAAGATCAAAAACCTGCTGTGCTTCTTCAACGAGAAGGTGGATATCTACGTGGACGGCGAATTGCAGGAACGACCACTGACGCCCTGGTCGTAATACTGAACTCATTTTAAGAGCAATATCTAATTCGTTCCTGGGTAGTGGTTACATGGTAACTGATGGGGACCACGCTGTATTGTAGTAATGGAGATACAACTTGAGTACAGCTTCATGGTAAACGTCGGACTTGGAGAAAGAAAGAGTTTTGCGCACGAAGCGAGCCAGTCTCTGGCGCAAGGTGTTGTTCCAGCGTTCCACGTGAGATGTCTGGCCGCTTTCTTTGCCGACACTTTGGTGAGTGTCGTTTGGTAAAACCTTCTGGTAAGCGTGCCAGAAGTCGCTGAAGGAGCAACACGCTTTGTAGGATGCTGGGATGGATTTCCATAACGCGCGACAACTTTTTTCACTGCGGTCGCCAATAAAATAGGCCACCACTTGGCGCGTGCGCCGACACAGCGCGACCCATATCCAACGTTTATCGTTTTTTGTGCGTACAAATGACCATAATTCATCCAATTCCAGCACATCATCCGTTTTTACGGTTTCTAAAGTGTCAGCCAGGTTCGGCATAGCGCCGGCCTTCTCCAGAATCCAGCGTGCTAATGTCTGCCGCGCGATGCCAAAGATGCGCTCAATGCCGCGCATACTGGCTCGCTCTCGATAGGTGCGTAGGACAAATTCTCTGATGAACTCAGGATAAGAACGGCTTTGCGGTTCCAACATTCCATAAGCGGCGCAATCGAGACAATGAAACTTCTGACCGCCTTTATAGTCTGTACCATTCTTGACAATGTTGAGGCTCCTGCACTTTGAACACTCATGCGTGATGACACTCTGGATCATTTTGGCGCTCCTCTGTTTGGCAGGCCAACAACTTACTTTTTCCAGACTCATCAGTCAACATGTAACCACTACCTAGAAAGGAAGGGTGGTTTATGAATAGGCATGATGTATTGATCGTTAACGACGATCCAGACATGTGTCAGCTACTTACAGCGATTCTGGACTCCAGCGGGTACAACACGGCGAGTGCCTACAACGGTTCCGATGCACTGAGCCAGGTCGCAGAGAATAAACCAGATGTGGTTGTCCTCGACACGATGATGGCCGAGATGGATGGTTGGGAGACTTGCTATCACCTCCGCTCGCGGCTTGGTATTCCGGTGATAATTCTGTCAGCATTGGTCGCGGGCGACATTGTCTCCAGCGATTTGCCTCTGAAGGCTAATGATTACGTACGCAAGCCGTTCTTACCAAATGAGTTCCTGTCGCGCATCGAAACGGTACTTAAGGTTGCCGAAAACGAACAGGTGCATAATAGCCGCTACAGACCGATCATCGAATCACGTCAGCCGACGGTTTCGGTCGTAATCCCCACACTGAATGAAGTGAAAAACCTATCATTGGTATTGCCGTATTTACCATTGGATACCGTTGACGAAGTAATCTTGGTCGATGGACGCTCAACTGACGGAACAATTGAAGAAGCGCAACGATTGCTGCCAGCGATAAAAGTGATTCGGGAAACTAAGCTTGGCAAAGGCGCGGTGCTGCTCGCCGGGTATCACGCGGCCACCGGAGATATCATAGTTTCACTAGATGCCGATGGATCCAACGATCCGCGCGAGCTTCCGCGCTTCTTAGAAGCGCTGACTCAGGGTGCTGATTTCGTCAAGGGTAGCCGATTCGCGCCAGGCGGTGGCACGACGGACATGCCCCTCTACCGCAAACTTGGAAATGCAGCTTTTGTGTCCATGGCAAATCTTCTGTTCAATGGAACGTACACGGACTTGTGCTACGGTTACTCTGCCTTTTGGCGCTATTGCCTGGATGTGTTAGAGCCGATCGAGGCCAACGGTTTTGAGATTGAGACGATGGTCTACATCCGGGCGTTGCGCATTCGTCTGCGAATTGTCGAAGTGCCGAGCTTTGAAGGGTATCGCTTCTGGGGACGTGGAAAGCTAAAGACGATTCCGGACGGGTTGCGGGTGTTGCGAACAATTTTTCAGGAGTGGGTGGACAGCGTTCAGAACAATGGATTGGAATTATACAAGGGGTTCCGCAATGAACCACCTCCGTTTCTCCGGCCTAGTGCAAATGCCCCCACCATTTTAAGCGAGCCCTTCGATAATGCTGCCAGCCGAGAGTAATCTGGCGCCAACAATCTCAGTGGTGATCTGTGCTTACACAGAGCGCCGCTGGGATGAACTCCTCGGCGCGATTGAGTCGGTTAAACAACAATGCGCTCTGTTGCATGAGATCGTGGTAGTGATCGACCATAATCCGCTACTATTGGAACGCCTGCAAACATACGATTCAAATTTGATTATTATTCCTAATAGCAGAGCTATAGGGCTCTCTGGCGCCCGCAATAGTGGTATCGCCTTCCTAGACGAAGACGCGCTGGCGGCCCGCGACTGGTTGGCTCAACTAGCAGCCGGCTACAAGCACAGCCAAGTACTCGGCGTGGGCGGCAAAATTGAACCGACCTGGCTGCGTGCCAAACCCGATTGGTTTCCGCCTGAATTCAACTGGGTCGTCGGCTGCACATATATAGGTATGCCACGCACTGCTGCGAAAGTCCGCAACTTGATCGGCTGCAATATGTCGTTTCGACGGGCAGTTTTCGATGCGCTGCCCGGATTCAAGTCTGAGCTGGGCCGGGTTGGGACAATTCCGCTGGGCTGCGAAGAAACTGAACTTTGCATCCGGATTGGACAGCGCTGGCCGCAAGCGGAGCTTTGGTACGAACCGCGCGCTCAGGTGCGGCACCGCGTTCCGGCCAGCCGGGGCAGGTGGGGCTATTTTCGGGCCCGCTGTTTCGCCGAGGGCTATTCCAAGGTCGTCGTGTCACAGTCGGTCGGTGCGAGACGAGCCTTGGCATCAGAGCGCAGCTACGCCAGCCGAACCTTGCCGCGAGGTGTACTACGCGGATTTCGAGATGCTTTTATTCGCTTGGACATCTCCGGTTTGGCACGGGCTGGTGCTATTCTTCTAGGTTTGATAATCACAACTGCCGGATATATTTCAGGAACAGTAAAAATGCGAGTTGCAAATGGCTAATTCAATAGATGAGTTCAAGCCAGCCAGAATAGTTGAAATCGAACTCAGCCGGCCGCTTGCCGCGATAACGAGTTGGGATCCGCAAACGGGTCGTCAATACGGGCAGGCACATGCGCTTGTGCGCTTGCACGGCCAACCGCTAGGTCTGCTTCCGCTCAATTTGGGCACCACCGGGCTGCCGGCTGCAGAGTTGAAGCGCCAAATCTGGCCCAAGTTTGCGGATGAAATAAACACCCATCTCCAAGCCGATGGTTTTAGCGAAATCAACGCCTTAAGCGTTGCCGGCCTGCCAGCCCAGGACCCACCCTGCCACCCGAAACACCTGGGAGCGGCGATACCGCTCCCTAGAGTTAGTATCGTGGTTGCAACGCGGGATCGACCCGAGAGTCTGAAAGTCTGCCTTAATTCGCTGCTCGCGCTTCATTATCCGGGCATCGAGATCGTCGTCGTCGATAGCGCGCCTCGATCTGATCGAACGCTGGAAATCCTTCGCCTGCTTGACTCGGCTGCGATATCGATTCATTATCTGCGTTGTGACCAACCCGGATTGGCCAACGCGCACAATCTTGGTCTTATGCACGTCGTTATGCCGCTTGTCGTATTTACGGACGATGATGTTGTTGTGGATCCGGATTGGCTCCTGCATTTAACCGCTGGCTTCATCGCTGCCGAAGACGTTGGTTGCGTAACCGGCCTCATCGTTCCAGCCGAGCTTGAGACCCGTGTGCAGTTATGGGGCGAGCAACTCGGACGGTTCGGCAAAGGCTTTGCGCGCCAGGTATTCGATTTGGAACTGAGCCAGATGGCACAACGCCTGTATCCTTACTCAGCCGGGCTTTTCGGTACGGGCGCGAATATGGCCTTCCGAACCGATTTGTTGCAGGAAATTGGTGGGTTCGATTCTGCACTTGGGGTCGGTACAATCGCGCGTGGTGGCGATGACCTCTCTGCTTTTTTCCAGGTAATCAACTCGGGTCAACGACTGGTATACGAACCAGCCGCAATTGTCTTTCATCGATATAGTCAGGACTACGCCAGCCTGCGCAAACGTGCATTTGGCTATGGTGTTGGATTGACCGCCTACTTAACTTCCGTCTTATTTCAGCGCCCAAAACGCATTTTCGATATGGTGCTGCGGATTCCACTCGCGATCAAGCATATCCTTGACCCGCGTTCAGAAAAAAATGAAGCCAGACAAAGTGGATTTCCGCGCGAGCTAAAACTTCTTGAGTTGGGGGGGATGTTCTATGGTCCGCTGGCCTATCTTCGCAGCCGCTTTAATGTTCGCCAGTGGTCAAAGTTGGATGTGAATGTAACTAATTTGGAACACGGAAAATCACAGACCAGATCGCTGCGCTACCAAGGCACAGAGTAGCATAAAGCTTTCTAAGGTTTTCTCTGTAAACCTCTGTGTAAATGTTTGCATCCCAATACAGTAATGCGGCACTGTTCATGGTAACTAAAATTCCCATCTTGCTCTATCACAGCATCGCCGAGCAAGCATCCCGGCGATGGAGACATTGGACGATACATCCTGAGCAATTCGCAAGCCAAATGGCGAATCTTGATCAGTTGGGCTATACACCCATTACTGTCTCGCAATTTGTGGAATCGATGTCAGATGCCGGCGAGGCACTCCCAGAGCGCCCGATTGTCTTGACCTTCGACGATGGGTTCGCCGACTTTCATTCAAAAGCCTTGCCGGTTTTGCAGCGGTTCAGTTTCGGCGCCACTTTGTATATAACGACCGGATACGTTGGCGACTCGAGCCGTTGGTTACGAGCCGAGGGCGAGGCCGACCGTCCTATGTTGACATGGCATCAGATTGACGAAATTGCCAGCGCCAATATTGAATGCGGAGCGCATAGCCATCGACATAAACAACTCGACCTCCTGCCGCTTTCGAATGCTAAGGACGAGATTGAGCGCTCGAAAGCCGCTTTGGAACAGCGGCTTGGAAGACGGGTCGCCTCGTTCGCATATCCACATGGCTATTACAGCGACCAAATACGCCAAATGGTGCGTGATGCTGGTTTCAGCTCAGCCTGTGGTGTGAAACATGCCATATCCTCACTTAATGATGACCGCTTCGCACTGGCGCGCATCATTGTGAGTGGACAGACAGACATTTATCAGTTTTCCATGCTTCTAATTGGAAGAGGTGTATCGTCAGCTCCTGTTCGTGAGCGGATGCGCACCAAGACATGGCGCCTTGTACGCCGAATCCGGCACCAGGTGGATGGATTTCGGCAGGTGAACTTTCAGTGAGTTCGGCGTCTCTCATATCCGCGGATCTATCGACGGTGCAGATTACATCCCCGGCACCACGTGGCGTCTGGTGGGACATATTCCGAGCTGACCCAGAGGCTATCCCGTATCAGTCGCCGGATTGGCTCGATAGCATCTGCGAGGCGGATGGCTATTACGATTCTAGTCGACTATTTGAGCTGTCGTCGGGCAAACAATTAATTCTACCGACGGTGCGCCGAAGATTGGCGGCGAATTTGTTCGCGAGGGAAGCCTCATTGCCTCCGGCATGGGGAATCGGAGGACTCCTGGCAGCACGTCAAATCGAACCAGGCGAAATCGGCGCCATAGTAAATGAACTTGCGAGTCACCAGTCCTTAAGAATCAGAATTCGTCCAAATCCACGTGCAGGTCAAGCATAGCGTTCTGTTCAGCATCGTGCGCTTGTGCGCGTAGCGCGCAGTGCACATGTATTGGATTTGCAGGGCGGCTTCGGCGAGGTCTATTCAAAACGCTTCACGTCGAAAACGAGCATCTAATTCGCAAAGCCGAAAACCAGGCTTAGTTGTCGAGTGTAAATCAACCGGTGCACCTATACCTATATTCTACGATATGCTGCGCCACTCATTTGAACGTTGGGCGCGCCAGCAAAATGAACCTTTCTTTCTCGCGCGCTGGCGTGGCAAGCGGCGCGATTCTTTTCGCAAGACGACGGGGTCCGGCCTGCCACACATGGGTAGCCTGGCTCGATTACGAACCGGTGGCTGCTTCGGTTGTGCTTCAGTATGGCAATGGAGCCAAAGTTTACACATGCATATGACGAGTATTACATCGAGCGGCTCCCGATAACAGAAATGGATAAGTATGTGCCGACGTTCGTGAAGAGGATAATCCGATTCAAAGATGCCTAGACTGCGTATTATTTTGGCGCTGCTCCTGATATTGTTATTCGGCTCTGCAGTGTTGTTAGCGTCCGAGCTTTTCAATCTATTAGCGCCAACGGGAGCAGCGCCACAGCCCAACATACAGGCGCTCGGCGCACGCCTCACTCCCTGGAATATTATCTTTCGAGATGAGTTTGAAGAGGCTGCACTGGATACTGCCAAGTGGACACCATGTTATTGGTGGGCCATTGACGGTTGTTCGATCATCACGAACGACGAATTAGAATGGTACCAGCCCGACGACGTATTGGTCAGCAATGGTCTAGTACGGCTGCGAGCGCAGGAGCGGACAGGGGTCGGTCACGAGGGTGCGGTTTATTCCTATACATCGGGCATGATCACAACGGGGCGGGACACTTCGGACCTCACAGTAGCGCCCAGGTTTATATTCCAGTATGGATTCGCCGAGATCCGGGCGCGCGTCCCATCAGGGGCAGGACTTTGGCCGGCGTTCTGGATGTTGCCGGCCGATCAGAATTCCAGGCCAGAGATCGACGTAATGGAATTCCTGGGCGATGACACCCATACGGTGCGCATGCACTTCCACTACCTGGATGCCGACGGCGAGCGCCAGAAGAATGGCGAAGACTGGAACGGCCCGGATTTCGCGGACGGTTTGCATACCTTCGGCGTTGATTGGCAACCGGATAGGATTATCTGGTATGTGGACGGAAGAGAGCGCTGGCGCTTCCCGGAAGCCGAGCATATCTCAGTTGAGCCAATGTATTTGCTTCTGAACCTGGCTGTAGGGGGGGAATGGCCGGGGCCGCCCGATGCGACAACACCGTTTCCAAGTTATTTCGAGATTGACTGCGTAAGAGTGTGGCAGCGCGCCGCTGAATAGCCCCAGAATGTCTATAGCAACTCATCGCCCACCTGACTCACTCCATACTCGTGTGCTGGAGCATATGAGTATTTCGCTGTATCGCAACGGATACGCACTGGTACTAAGTTCACTCTTAACGTCTGGTCTTGGCGTTGCCTATTGGATTCTCGCGGCCCGTTACTATCCGCCTGAGATAGTCGGTGTTAATGCGGCTTTGATCTCGACTATGATCTTTCTGGCCAAACTAGCGGAGCTAAACCTGACCAAAACGCTGAATCGCTTTGTTCCAACTGCAGGTCAGGCAACGGCGCGGTTTGTCGTTGTAGCCTACATCATCAGTGCCTCATTGGCGCTTGTTGTTGGGTTCGTGTTTGTCCTTGGCGTGAGAATTTGGGCGCCTACAATGAAGAATCTAACGTCTAGCCCGCAAGCTGCGCTCTGGTTTATTTGCGCGACGCTGGCCTGGTGTGTCTTTGTTCAACAGGACAGTACGCTGACCGGATTGCGCCAGGCGCACTGGGTTCCGCTTGAGAACGTGCTATTTGCAGTAACCAAAATCGTGCTGTTGATTGCATTCGCAGATTTATTTACAAGATTTGGACTGTTTGTGTCGTGGACTATTCCAGCCGGACTGCTGCTATTGCCGGTGAACCGGCTAATTTTCAAGCGATTGATTCCGCAACATGTGCGCTCAACAACAGCTGCCGCCGTACTCTTCATACCCCAACAAATCGTCAGGTATGCAGCAAGCGATTATTTCGCGTCATTGACTTGGACGGCAGCGGTGAGTCTGCTTCCGTTGCTTGTACTCGAACGAGCGGGCGCCTCAGCAAATGCCTACTTCTATTTGGCCTGGACAATTGCTTATTCACTCACTCTTGTTAGCCAGTACATGGGTATGGCGCTGATTGCCGAGGCCGCCCGCGACCCAAAAGAACTGGGTCGTTACAGCTATCGGATGCTGGTACAGACATTACGTCTGTTGCTGCCGGCAGTCGCAATACTGGTGGTAGCAGCGCCCTATGTTTTGCTTTTATTTGGGGCTGACTATGCATCTGAGGCGACACGGCTGCTCCGCCTTTTAGTACTGGCAGCTCTTCCGAATGCTTTCATCGCCATCTTTATCAGCATCGCGCGTGTTCGCCGGCGGATGAAGGCGATCATGGTTGTGCTCACTGCAATGGCAGCAGCGACGTTGACGGTCAGCTACCTTTTACTCGCAAATTATGGCATTACGGGTATCGGAATTGCCTGGCTCGCCATCCAAACGGTTGTGGCAGCGGTCTTACTGGTTACCCAGCTCTTCCCACTATGGCGTCACGAACTGAAATTCGGACTCCCGAGCCAGCTTCGTTCCACGGTCCAGCGGCTGCGCTTGAATCTCGTTCGCTGCGGTCATTTAGCAGCTATCCGTAAAATTACGCCCGAGATCTTAGCCCGTATACCGCTGTTGGCTGGCCTATCGCTGCCAACAAGTTGGAAGGTACTAGCGAACATCCATACAAATAGTGATGTAGCCGTCTTTAGGCTGGGCCCAACCCGGCAGTCGCCAGTGGCAATATTGAAACTAGCCCGGTCGAGCGCGGCGAATCGTAGTTTACATCGGCGAGGTACAGCTTTGGCTGAACTACATAGCATGGCGGCGCTACGAGAGTGGCGGGCTCTGCTTCCGTCCTTGATCAGGGTCAGATTAAAGGCCATTGTTACGTAACCGAAGCAATCCTGCCAGGTTGTGATGCGCGACGCGTGCTTGCTGGCAACCTACATAGTGCCCAAATTCTGACTCTGGCTGCGAATGCTATTTCTGAGTTGCATCGGTATACATCTGCGCCGGGGTTCGTTGATGAGGAGAAATTAAACCTTTGGGTGAACGAACCGTTGGCATTTGTTCGGCAATCCAGCGCCATTGTGCTGCGCGGTGAGAAGCGCGAACGAGCCTTTAAGAGCTTAGCGGATGAGCTACAGGGAGCCTTCGCCGGTAGAAAGTTGCCCCTCAGTTGGGTGCATGGGGACTTCTCGATTGGGAACATTTTGATCTCACCCGACGGTAGCCAGGTCACAGGAATTGTAGATTGGGAGGGAGCTGCGCCGGATCGTTTAGCGGCGCTTGACATGGTTCAATTATTGCTTTCGGTCCGCATGTGGCAACAGGGTGCTGAGTTGGGCGCTGTTGTCCGGGGTCTCATGACCGAAGCTCATTTGTCGGCCCCTGAACAGGACCTGATTGACAACGCCTGGTTGTCGAAATCTGTCGCGGCTATCGGGCTACGCCCGCTGGTTCTGCTGGCGTGGCTGCAGCATGTGGCTGCTAATCTTGAGAAATCCACGCGCTTTGCGAAGCATCCTTATTGGCTGAATCGAAACATCGAATCCGTGCTGAGTTGGATTTGAAGCTATGGCAAAGATGAAGCGACCTTACAGCGTCCTGGAAAATAATCAGAAATATAAGTTGCCATCACTCAACCTGAAACTGCCGAACGCATTGCAAGCCCCAGTCGATGCACTTTTATCTCGAGTCAGAGATTGGTCTCGCGACCGGTATTGGACTACGCAGGATAGCGTGCTCATGTCGATTCTGGCGCTGGGATTTGCCAGTGTGCTCTGGATTCTGTCCTTGCTAGACACGAATCCCGATGCTATGGGCGATCTCGGTCTCATCTCGGTTCTGCCGCTCAGTTTCTATGCGGCGCTGGCAATTCTTACGATTAGCTTCATTCTGCACGTGAACCATGGTATAGCGCCAGCTATTGTGCTTGCATTACATGTCGTGTTGTTGATATTGATGATCCATGGAACGCCGGCAATACTCTATGGAACTTTGCGGTATTCGTGGGCCTGGAAGCATGTTGGGATTGTCGACTACATTCTGCGCCATGGCACGGTTGATCCTAATATCGGCGTGCCTGCCATTTATCACAACTGGCCGGGATTCTTCGCACTGGGCGCCTTGTTTACCGAACTTGCCGGCCTTGACAATCCTCGTGGGGTGGCTACCTGGGCGCCGGTTTATTTCAATTTGTTGTCCATGGGGGCGCTCGTTGTATTCTTCAAGGCATTTACTGACGACAAGCGTTTGGTTTGGCTCGGCGTCTGGTTCTTCTTTAGTAGTAGTTGGGTCGCACAAGACTATTTTGCGCCGCAGGCGTTGGGCTTTTTTGCGTATTTGGTCATTATTGGCATTTGTTTTCACTGGTTCAGATTCGTTGCAGTGCCAAAGCCGCAGACTAGTGTTAATGGACCTATCTATACGCGCGTGGCGAAGATAACCAGCAAATTGTTCAAGCAGCCATCAGTTTTGATTGCAGCGGATCAAACGGGACCGTTAGGACGGGCCGGTCTACTGCTTATCGTCGTCTTATTGTTCATCGTCATCGCCCTGAGTCATCAGTTGACGCCTCTGATAACGATTGGGTCACTGACCGCTCTTGTACTCTTTAGACGAATCAACTTACAAGTATTACCTGTCATCATGATTGTCATTACCCTTGCATGGTCATTGAACGCCAGTACATCGTTGCTCGAGCACCAACTGGGTGGCATAATTGAGACCATCGGCGAGTTAACGGGCAACATTGATGCCGGCCTCACTGATCTGTCACAGGCGAGTAGCGGTCATCAGTTAATCGCGCAGATAGGGCGCGTACTCACGGTGTCTATTATGGGGCTTGCAACGCTGGGCGGTATCCGCTGGTGGCGAGAGGGAAATTGGGATGTCTCCGCTGTGTTGCTCGGATTGACTCCCTTTGCGATATTGGTAGCCTTGTCGTATGGGGGGGAAATCTTGTTTCGCGTGTATTTGTTCGCTTTGCCATTTATGGCATTCTTGGCTGCCACCCTTTATATTCCGAGTACGACGGTGACTTCAACACGGCGGACAATAGTAACAACAATCGTGCTGAGCGGCGCGCTCCTTTGCGCGCTGCTTTTCTCCTACTTAGGCAAAGAACGGCAATACTATTTTACTCGTGACGAAGTAGCGGCTGCCGAGTATCTGTATTCGATAGGACCGCCCGGATCTTTGTTGATTGAAGGGGGCCGTAATTATCCGTCGCAATTTCACAACTACGAAAACTTTACATATGTCCCCATTTCGCGGGAAGATCCAGATAAATATCTGGAACTCGTAGCTGATCCAGTTACAACGCTTTCGCGCTGGTTAGACAATGATGATTATGCCGCGACCTATCTTATTATTACGCGTAGCCAAAAGGCTGAGATTGATGCATTTTCCGGGATGCCGCCTGGCTCGTTGGATGCTATCCAGGCAGTACTCCAAGAGTCGCCCCAATTCGAGGTGATTTACAGCAACGCGGATGCAGTCATCTTCAACCTCGCAGACGTAGAAAGCAAACCATGACCGCGCCGCGTTCAATTTGGTGGCCGGTTGTTATTGTCAGTTCGGGAATCGGATTCTTGTTCGTTTGGCTTTTCGAGTGGCCGGGTCAACCACTAATTGCTTTCTGGTTCTTGCTGGTGTGCCCAGGAATGGCCTTCGTTCGATTATTAAACTCGAGTGTTGTGATTTGAGTGAAAAGGCTCAAGCAGCCAAAGAGTAAGCCTGCTTGGCGAATAAGTACGAGAAGACTTGTTGCTCGTCAGTACCGTCAGACAGAGAGCCGTGAGCCTGCAAGATCAATGCTTCGATTAGCTGCTGGCTTTGTTGGCGAATAACCTGCCCGATGGATTGGATGGGCGCGCAGACCTTGTCACGACGCGATGTGGGCAAACAGTGCAGGTGCAGGAACGAATAGGCCACGAAGACCAGTGACCAGTGCTTATGAATGGCGGCGGCCGAGCGCATGCGATATTCGTGGAGCCCCAGGTTCTGTTTGGCGTCTTGATAAAAGGTCTCAATCGGCCAACGGAGCAGATAGGTTGCGATGATCTTCTTGGCATCCCAACTGAGATGGCTGCTGACCAGCACGGCATAGGTGCCGGTTAAATCAGGCTTGGCAAAGCTGATGACCAGCCGTACCTTCCCCAAAGTCGGGATGCGTACATTCTTGCTGAAGCAGTAGTAGGTCTGCACGCCCACTTGCATCGGTTTGAAAGCGGAAGGTGGGATAAGCGGCACTAGGTCCTGCACCTTGATGTGCGGACCATCAAAGCGCATGCGTTCGCCGGAAGCATCCTGGAGCACAAAGCTGTTGGTGATAAGGTTGCGGTTGTTTTTCAGCAGGCTGATCCAGTGCTTGCCATGCGCACTGAGAACTTCGAGCAATTCGGGTGCCAGGTACCAGGCGTCGAACAGCACCGTTTCAAAGGGCAAATCGTGCGCCAGCGCCGCCTTGACCAGTTCAGCCGCCAGCGAAATCTTGGTCTGAAAAGATTCGTCCAGAGCCCGGAACTCTGGGTCGGCCAGCAAGGTGGGTGCGACTTGACGTTTGAAGCGATTACGCTCCTTCTTGGTTTTCGGGATCGTAGCGTCGGGCAACAGTTTCTTGACGAACGCTTCCCAGTCGGTGACTTCTTCGTAGCGCCGGTACAGTCGCCAGTCGGCCGGAAAGCGAACCGCGCCGCTGATGTAGTGGCCGGTGACCAGATTGTGCGCTAGCGGATACATGTGGTTGCCGTGGTTGTAATGTTGGTCAATGTATTCGAACAGACTGCCGACGTGCTCGCACAAAGTATCATCGATGGCCAGCATCGATTTGCGGGCGCCCTGGCGCTGGCGCTTGGTTTGCTGGAATAAGTATGCAATGCGATCCTGGTTCAGTTCCGCGGCATCCCAGTTCGCTTCCGACAAGAAGCGCGACAGGTTGGTCTTGTCAGCGCTATCCAACAGGCAGCGCGTCATGTTCGCCATCGACTTGTTCTTCAACACAAGCAGTCCGGTTAGATAATTCTCGAAATGCCGGAACTGACAGCGGTTTTCAAACACCCCGCGAAAGCTGGCGCTGTGCTCTGATACGATGGGAGCCGGTTTTACGATGGGAAGTTGCATCTGCCGAATATGCCCTAAGATCACTCAAATCACAACACTCGAGTATTAAATATACCCGATCGAGCGATTGCATGGACTCTAGCGATTGCGTTAAGCATCGGAATCGATCTGCTGGTGGCCTTAGCGATGCTATTTACAAAGACATGGTCGCCATTCCTCGGTCTTCTTACACTGGTTCTCATCAGTCTTACTGGCGTGGCCGTGGAGTTCATTCGCGATCTTCGCCATAAATTAGACTGGCTGCAAACTAGGCACTAAGGCCATTCCAGTTAACATACGTTAGCCTGCACCTGATGTTTGCCACTAGCTCCTTCGTTTCGTTTCTCCTTCCAAATAATCTGCGCGTCATTGTTGGTTATCTCGGTGCGTTCCTCCTGGCAGAATTGAGCTTCACATTTTGGAATCCGTTACTCGGCACGGTAGCGCATAGTTGTGTTCTGATTCTCTTACTGGTGCATGTGGCGCGACAATGGCAGCGGGCTCCCGAAACGTATTCGCTGACACATCGCTTCATACTGACTTTGCTATTTGTGCCGCTGGTGCGTATCTTGAGTGTGACATTGCCGCTTGCAGGCATGCCGATTCTATATCGCTACGTATTAATCGCAGCCCCATTGTTCGTGGCTGCCTTGCTCGCCAAAGATTTGCTTGGATATACATTCGCAGAAATTGGTCTGCATTTCCGCGGAATGTATCTACAGCTTGGGATTGGCCTCTCAGGGATTGCATTTGGGGTGGCTGCCTATCCGCTGATCCGACCGCAGCCACTTTTCGATCATTTTTCCCTGCCAGACCTATGGCCGGCGGCATTAGTCATTTTAATCTGCACCGGCTTTGTAGAGGAATTTGTGTTTAGGGGTCTAGTTTTGAGCACCCTGCGCGAAAACCTGGGTCAGCTAGGAACAATAACAGTCAATCAACTAGTTCCAGTTTTAGGTAGAAAACAGTTAGTTACAGTCCTTCCAGTCGGAACAATCGTCGCTGCATTGGCTTATGCTGTGCTATTCGTCGGTTACCGCTCAGTTGTGTTGCTCCTATTTATTTTCGGGGTGGCTCTATTCTTTTCCGGAATAGTAAATCGAACCCAATCTATTATTGGCGTAGCGCTATCCCATGGGCTGCTGAACATCACACTATATCTGTTTATGCCCTTCGTCACATTTAGTTGAGCGTCAATGACGGATTTACGGTATATACACCCTTAGACTCAGTAGCCACGAAAAAGCTGAAGCAATGATGAGGGGAATGATTACAATATTGAGCGCTCGGTTAAGCAGCCTTGTCCAGCGAGCCGATAGGCCGGAAATCACACCCTTTATTATCAACAGTACAATCAATAGTACAACTGTTGTAGCACCCAGCCATTCTGACCAGACTGCATTCGACATTGCTTCAACTGTGCTTTCAGTAAACGTTGATATCACTGAAGACTCTCGTATTTGCGTTTCGCCATATTAATTAGCGTAGATAGCCACCAACTCGACCACGTGCTCTCCATCATCGACTCAAACCAACATGTCTTTTCTGGTTGTACTTAGTCGTAATGTTGATCTCTACTGTTTAGAAATACCTAATCCGTCCCTGGGGACGTCGAGGCACGCGTAGAAAGCCGGGCACGAAGGCCACGGGTTGGAGTGAGCCAGCCTATGGAATGGTTAGGACTTCGCCCACCCTGAGAAAGTTTGGCGCGGGCACCTGTGGGTTGGCAGCAATAAGAAGGCTTACGTTCACACCGAAACTTCGCGCAATTCGGTAGAACGTATCCCCGGCTTGTACGACATACTGTCCAGTCGCAGCTGTGGTGGTTGACGGGGTTGTCGAGACCACGGCAACACTTGTCGAATCCGGGAGGCTTTCTCCTTGTGCCCGGAAGGACAATTCATCGATTGCCACAGTGCGCAGCCCGCTTGCCTCTCCTGTCGCATTGTTCATGCTCACTACTTCTGCACCAGAGCCGCTGAACTGAAATGTTCCAAGGCTAACCCACTGGTTGAGAAACTGAGACTGATTGAGCGTTACTTGGTCGATTGCGCCATTGTGCTCAATTGAATACTGCGCTGCGCGCGTTGTGGCATTCGCGCCTGGAATATAAACGAGCACTTCGTATTGTCCCGCGTCCGGCAACGCCATATGCCACTCGGCTGACGCCGTTGCAGCGCTGGTTACATTGTTCAGATAATAACTATGCCCGCCGTAGCCGCTGCTTTGCGACTGCCACGCACTTGCACTCCCAGTACGGATCACGCTGCCACTGGATTCGTCGGATACGGCTGTTGCGCCGGTAGCAGGCGCCTGCGCCCACCAAACTTTGAGCTGCGCGTTGTCCCACATCTCAAAATAATCCACAGTGACGAGATGCGTACCGGCTGTAATCGCAATCGGATCACTTTGGTGAAACGTAGCATTCTGTTCAACGAGCGCATTTAGCACCGGATTGCCCGCGACGAAGATCGCCACGCCATCGTCGCTGACCACACCAAAACGATAGCTCCCAACAGCAAATGCAGCGTTCTTCATCCAGCGCGCCGAAAATTCGTTGTGGTTCACGCCGAACGCGGGCGAGAAAATCCCAGCGTTGAATACGGGTGACAGTTCGGATTGTACAAATACCGGCCCGCCGAAGCGATGCGGATTGTTGTAATAATAGGCCGTCCATTCGGGGAGCAGGGATTGCAGCTCCCA
Source organism: Anaerolineales bacterium (assembly GCA_965248775.1). Classification (GTDB taxonomy): domain Bacteria; phylum Chloroflexota; class Anaerolineae; order Anaerolineales; family JBHHUI01; genus JBHHUI01. The sequence continues at coordinate 3,523,247 of OZ252150.1, read as the reverse complement.
CCAGACGTTTACGCGCGCGATGCCGCCATTCTGAAAGTAATCCACGCGCAGATCGTGCACGCCTTCTGTAAGCGTAACGGTCGCAGTCAACACGCCTTTGTCAGCCGTATCGTCGAAGCGATTGATAACCAGCGCGCTATCTACCCACATGCGTAGTCCGGTATCTGTTTCTGCTTTGAACACATAGGTTCCGGCCGGGAACCATTCCGATTTGAGCCAGCGTACGGAGAAGCTGTCCGTTGGAACCCCGGTGGGTGGCCAGCCGACTCCCTCTGCATAGTTAATGTAGTTTGGATCGTTACTGCTAACGATTGGATCACCGGAAAGAGATGTGTTGTCCCAGTATTCACCGAGCCAGCCACCGCGCACAAAAGCCCAGAAGAACTGCATCTTGGCGCCACCCTGTCCCTCGAAATATTCCACCGTCACGCGTTGATAGCCGCCCGGCACGAACACACGCTGCACAATTGGCTGCCCCTGCATGTCACGCCAGTTGTCGATCACGAGCCGGTCACCGATCTGCACTCGCGTACCATCATCCGCAACAACAACGAAATCGTATAAGCCTGCGGCGAAGAATACATCCCGTGTCCATCGAACACCGAAGCCATCAACAGGGAGACCCGTCGCAGGTGCACCGACACCCCACTCAAAATTAATGTTGCTGTCTATGCGTGTCAGTACCGGCGTGCCTGTCAGTGTCGTGTTCGCAAAGTATTGACCCGACCAGAGACCTTCGACTGTGTCTGGACAACAGGCGCGTGCTGCTCCGGGGATGCCTAAGGCCATTGCAGCCATTATTGTGATCAGCAGAACGCGGACAATCTTTTGGATATTAAACATATTCTTCCCCAAACAAATTAATCATGGCAACGAATCTATCTCCTGATGATATTAAGGCTTCATCAAACCGCAAACAGGCGCATCCCATTCGAGTGCCTGATGCTCGGCGATTACCCGATCAACCTGCGCACTAATCGCAGCCGGTATGGGCGCGGAACGCCGCTCTACTCGATCAAGATGGATGCCGATTAATTCCGTTGTAGCAGCCAAAACTCCGGAAACTTCATTCACCATAAAATGCATGAAATGAGTAAGTTTCGCCGAACGACCCAGCACCCGACTTCGTACTATGACAGGAATTCCCAACTGTAGTTCCGCCAAATAGCGCGTGTGCTGTTCCAGCGCAGCGTTGCCCGCCATGTTTCTCTCGTAGTACGAGACATCCATTCCCATCATTGCAAAGAGCGGCCAGGTTGCCTGATCGAACAAATACGTGTACCACGCAACGTTCATGTGTCCCATCAGATCCAGATATTCTTCTTTGACTGTCGCGCGGTTGGTAATAGGCAACGATGTAAGGTCCATAGTGCTCGTTTATACATGTGCCGATTCTAGCTCAATCATCTGGTCTTTTCTTTCCCGATCACACATTAAAATTTGCGCAGCTCGCCGTATAGAGTTATATTATTTCTAGCCCAGATCGACCATAGCGGTGGAGTTAGCCGCAAAATTCACGGACTGCAATAAAGAAGAATTGATTATAAGTTTGTCTCCGATAACAAAACCCACAATGAAGCTACCGAGACTACATGTCTCATATGCCAGATCAGGGCGCCGAAATTTAGATAGCCAGGAAGAGAGGTGAACAGCCAGATGCCAAACGAAATCTCTGCCTTTCTGAGAAAACATGGCGTGGAAATACTTGGCGCAGTCTTATCTATAGCTGTATTGATATTTTTCGTCCAGCGTATATCCCCAGACTTCGATGGGACGTTCGCGCCGGCTATGGGGCGCCCACATAGCGACCTCGGCTTCTCCATGTCGGCGCAACAATCTTACGACATCCTCTCAAGCTGGCTTGAATACGTGGCAGAGCAGGAGAGTATCGTTGACAAAGAAGCTGCTTTGCAGCGCGTTGTCTCAAACTATCAAGACTTTTTAACAGCCGACAGCTTCTTCGCGGTTGTAATCGCTATAGCACTTTGGTTCGGATACAGACTCTTCGTTTCACTTGCTGGTTTCAAGGCAGGCAAAAAGTTGCTAATTATCCCAATTGGTTTTGGGCTCGCAGATGTCTTGGAAAACTTGCTGCACTACTTCATGGTAGGCGGCGTACGCTTGTCTGGCGACAGCGATCTGATTGGACTCATAGCCCCGGTGTTTACTATCGCATTCGCCCTGACGGTCCTTAAATGGATTCTGTTCTTAGTTTCAATACTCTCATTCGTGAGTCTGGCGAGCACGTTCCTTCTTAATCATAAACAACACTATCTGGTCGCTTTGATTGCATTCGGAATACTGTTTGCGATATTTAACGCGTACTTATTCCCTTATGCGTCGTGTCGGTTTACAAACGTCCCATGTCCCGTGACGCCATTTGCTGCGTCTACGCAAAATGACGCGGCGGATCCAGAAGATAAGGAACCCGAGGTAGGACACTTCAAATTGCAGCTTTCGGCCACAAGCGAAACATCCGTGGCGATTGTCGAGAAATGGATCGAACGAGTTGTAGCAGAGAATGGTGTGTATGATGAAGTAGCGCGCAGTGCTTCCGAACAGGCGGCATATGCAGCACCAAAGAATGCCCTTGCTCTAGATCAGGTTGCCAAGTTATATCGCGGATTTCTGATCAATATCGATTTTGTATTTCCGGTTGTTTATGCGGGATTTCTTATCAGCATAATTCTGATGCTGACGAAGTGGGCCGGTCAGAAAGTTGCAACAATTGTGGTAGCCCTGCCCTTGATTGCTGCAAGCGCTGATTATGTCGAAAACACAATTCACGTTCTAATGTTGGGAAGTGCCTTTGTTGGAAAAGAAGGCCTAGTTCTCTCTACGTTTGCCATAGGGGCAGCATTTATTTTCACGCTATTGAAATGGGGAGCTCTGATTGTGGCACTACCCGCACTCATCATCTCCATTCTGTGGGAGATGATCCAAACTCGCGTCCAATCTTTACCCTCTTTGGAACAGATTCGGGAGACGATTAATGACGACTAACAATTCGGATGCTTACGTGTCCGTGGAGAGTTTCGAAGACATAGTAATCAAAAATGAATTGGAGTACATCTCAACTCGGCGAGAGCAGGCACTCAAAGAGCACCGTCAATTATTGACGAACGAAAATAAGAGCGAGAAAGATCCAGATTGGAATAAATATAAGCTGTTGCTCGATGATCAGAGAAAAGAAGATGACACCGTGGGATTAACCTTCTCGGGCGGCGGCATGCGCGCGATGGCCTTCAATCTTGGTATTGTTCAAGCTTTGTCGAAGGCGGGCATCTTGCCCTGGGTGGACTATCTGGCCAGTGTATCAGGCGGCGGTTTCACCGCTGCTGCATTAACCACGTTGCTCTCCAAAAAATCAGAAAAGAAGGATGCCCTTTTCAACACTCATTGGAAAAAATTTCCTTTCAATCCGGAAGTCAAGGTTTTCGATCCAAAGAGTACAGAAACGCTGGGGCCGGAAAACCCGGACGATGACGCTGAGCTATATAAATCCGTGTCAGATAAAAAGGGGATAAATAACCAACTTGGTCATATGCGGCAAGAAGGCGATTTTCTCACCCCACGCCAGGGTCTCGTAACACGAGATATGCTACGCGCATACGGCGCCATTCTTTCCGGCATGGGGGTCATGATCGTTACATTCTTGCTCGTGCTTGTTGCCATTGCCTCTTTCCACTATTTCGTCACCGCTTCTCTTGCTCCCGCTCTCCTTCTAAATAATCTTGCTGCATCCCAGGAGCCTGATGAACAGACTGTGGAAGGCCAAAGCGTTCAGGCCGACAACGAAGACGAAGTCGCCAGTATCGCTCCGCTGGCAGAGACATGTACAAATGATTCGAGCTATACACTACTTGACCTCGTTTTCAGAACACTTCCAGACAGCCCCTGCCCCATTGCCGATGAAGAAGCAATTGAAATACCTGGGTGGCGCTACGCCTCAAGTTTCGGCATGGGCGTTCTATTTTCGATCATCGGTTTTTATTTTATAGTCCTTCCGCTGTATCGAGATGTCGACTACATACAATCCAAAGATTTCAAAACTATCTCCACCAGAATCAAGCGTCCTTTTTATTTCGCATTTTCTCTGCTGCTTCTAGTATCGCTTGGGCTGATTCTGGCCTACACGTTCAGTTTTCTTGCGTATCAACCTCCAACTGATGAACCGGCTTTGACTGGATATATTCGTCTAAATGGCTTGACCTGGTTGGGGTTGCCCCTTTCAGCATTTTTTGTCACCCTGGCTGCAATCATGTGGACCGCCTCCAGGTCAGATAGGTATTGGGATCGCGAGGCACTAGGTCGACAGGAATATGTAGATGCCTTCGTCTTAACTGTCCTAATACTACAGTTGTAGATAAATGTGGTATCGTTTGGCTCCGACAAGGGGGCGAAGATACCAATGACAAACGGACGTGTTGATAATGGCATAACCGATCTGGCCGTCGTGCAGGGCTGGGCCGATGCACTGCTGGAAGTCGCACAACGCATTGGCGCGCGGTTCGCCCGGGCGGAAGCGCGGGAGCAAGCGCTGGGCTATTTGCGCGGGTTGCTGAGCAATGCAGAGCGCAAGCACAGCTGGCAGCTGGCGGAGGCGCTCGGACAGCCGACGCCCTACGGCCTGCAACATCTGCTCGGGCGGGCGCTGTGGGACGCCGACCAGGTGCGCGATGACCTGCAACAATATGTGCGCGATTATCTGAGCGATGCCACAGCGGTCCTGATCGTCGACGAAACGGGGTTCGTCAAGAAGGGTCGTCACTCCGCAGGTGTCGCCCGGCAGTACAGCGGCACTGCCGGGCGCGTCGAGAACTCTCAGGTCGGGGTCTTCCTGGCGTATGCGGGTGGCGCGGGGCACACCTTGATTGACCGCGAACTTTACTTGCCCAAGGAGTGGACCAACGACCCGGTGCGCTGTGCGAGTGTCGGTATCCCCGCGGACCGCGCGTTTGCGACCAAACCAGCGCTGGCGCGGCAGATGCTGGCGCGGGCGCTGGACACCGGCCTGCCGGCGGCGTGGGTGACGGGCGACTCTGTCTATGGCGACGACCGCCGCCTGCGTCTGTGGCTGGAAGAGCGAGAACGGGCCTACGCGCTGGCCGTTTCGGGCAAGGAGTACGTCTGGATTGGTTTCAAACAGCACCGCGTCAAGCAAGTGCTGGCCACCTTGCCTGCCGAAGATTGGATACGACTGAGCGCCGGCGCTGGGGCCAAAGGTCCACGCGGATACGACTGGCATCTGCTGCCGCTCAACCCACCCATGCAAGCGAGCTGGGGGCGCTGGCTGCTGATACGGCGCAAAATCGAAGACCTGCATGAACTGACAGCCTTCGTGGTCTTCGCGCCACAGGAAACCACGCTGGAAGACATGGTGCGCGTGGCCGGCAGCCGTTGGGCGATTGAAGTGACCTTCGAGGCTGCCAAGGGTGAAGTCGGATTGGATCAATATGAAGTGCGCAGTTGGACCGGTTGGTATCGCCATACCACTCTGGCGATGTGGGCGCATGCTTATCTGGCCGCGATACGAACGACCACGCCAAGCCACGAAGCGCTGAAAAAGGGGGCGTTGTTGTCAGCGACGCGCAACAGTCTTGCGGCGTTCAAGCACCGCCGCGGCCTCTCGTGCGGTTGAGTGTGGCCGAAATCCGGCGATTGCTCTGGCGTCTAGTGTTGCGCGTGCAGCAGACCGCGCAGGAGATCCTCGCCTGGTCGCATTGGCGTCGCCATCATCAGGCCGTCGCCAGGTTCTATCATTACAAACGTCGTGGTGCATCACTCATTTATCTACAACTGTAGTACTAGTGTGGCTTTCAACCATCACAATGTTTTGCTCCGTTTCATTGCTGAAGCTCATCTTCTTGAGCTATTTTGAACCCGATCCACAAATCTACTGGATCTGGATGCCGTCGCTCTTTGCTCTGGGTAGTCTGCTTGGATTTGGAGCCTTACGATACGTTTCCTCGCCAATAAGGCAGGGACTTTCCGCTTTTCGAACGATTACGTGGTCTCACTTAGGCTTGAATTTCGTGAGCTTAGTCGTCTACCTTGCGTTTGCGATCGTCATCCTCCCGCAGTTCTTCTCCGTGTCAGAAGATGACACCACCAACCAATTGATCCCGCTCACGTCGGCTGTCGTTTCTGCAGTTTGGGCGGCACTCCTGGCAGGCGATTCAAAGCCAGGACGCTTGTCGGCGTTGTTGAAACTACCCTCTGGGATAAGGAACTATGTCCTGGCAATCCTGATTCTAGTTATGAACCTGTCCGTTATCTTCCTGATCGAGATCCTGATCGATGAGTACCTGCACAATATGGGCTGGGTATTCGTTGCTATCCTCGCTGCCCTCGCACTCTTCGGTGTCATTGGCCTGAAGATCAATTTCAACTATTTGTCACCCCACTTCTTCTACCGAAATCGTCTCTCTGAAGCATTCCTTGAAACGAAAATTGTCGATAAAGCAGGGAAAGTGATAAAGGTACGCGACGATACAACACTCAAGCTGTCCGAGATCAATCCAGAAGGCGTTTCTGCCCCGTACCATCTGGTCATATGCGCAATGAGCCTGCTCGGCACATGGCATCTGAAGTACAAAGACCGCAAATCAATTCACTTTCAATTCACAAAGGATTTCGTCGGCTCGGATATCACAGGCTACGTGCGCACAAAAGAGTATAGAAAAGCGAAAGAGGAGGGCGCGAATGCCGTGGTTGATGTAACCAGTTACGCGCGGGTGATCGCACTCTCAGGAGCAGCAGCCTCTTCCTCAATTGGCATCTTTTCTTTTTTCGCCCAGGCGTTTATGTTGACGCTACTTAACGTCCGCCTGGGTTTGTGGATGGTCAATCCGCGAGAGTATAAGCATGGCGAAGATACGCCGACAAATCTAAAGATCGACCTTGAGAAAAATACTTTCTGGCCGAAATATTTATGGGACGAGCTTCGGGCACGAATAAGCGAACGAAGAGAGCTAGTGAATATCGCGGACGGGGGTCACACTCGCGACAATGCTGCCATCTACCCATTGTTGCGGCGCCGCTGTAAATTCATCATTGTCGGTGATGCGAGTCTCGACAAGGACGGTGTTTGTCCCGATCTATATAGCGCGCTCCAATATGCGGAATTGGAACTGGGAATCAAAGTGGACATAAACACAGACGGCTTTGTACCCTCTTCCGAAAGTGATCAGGAAGGTTTGAGCCCATATCATTGTGCGATTGGCAAGATTGAGTATCCCGAATACGTGGATGCGGATGACAAGCTACACCAGAAAAAAGATGGCTGGTTAGTCTACTTCAAACCGACGATGACTGGTGACGAAGAGGGTTTTCTAAAGTATTTCTGGCAGACTCATGTTGGCGAATTTCCTCATCCCAACACAGCCGATCTGTGGTATGACCACCAACAATTCGAAGCTGTGCGCGAGCTTGGTGAAGCAACCGTGTTCCACACGCTTAAGCGCCTCCCGGAATTCGATGCTGAACAGATCAAAGCGCTTAACGGAAAGATCATCGATATCGACAGTGAGCTGAAGTTTGTCCAGGCCGACCAAAAGAAGATCTTGACGGACAGACGAAAAAGGCACGTCACGCAGCGCAAGGAATACGAAAAAAAGCAAGCGTCCATCAAACTGAAGAATGGAGAACTGAATTGGGCTGGGATCTACAAAAAGGTTTTTGATCCCTCACTTTTTGATGATCTGCGACTTGCGACAACTGCATCCAAAGCTTGAGATAACAGGTCTCGCGCAGCACATCATCAACATCTAATGAATTAGTTCTCGGCTCACATCTGCTCAACGTATAATCTCCGTACTTCGCGTACGGAGATTCCCATGACGGTGGACAGAATAGAAAAACTAAGGCTGCAAGCCGCACAAGCGAACCTGGATGCGGTGGCTGTGGTACCCGGTCCGAACCTAATCTATCTCACCGGACTTTCCTACCACCTCAGCGAGCGGCCGGTGGTCGCATTCTTTCCGATAGAGGCTGCGCCGGTACTGCTGGCGCCTGCACTCGAAGAGGCCAAAGCACGCAGCGCATCGTTCGGGCAGGAAGTATTCACGTATACAGATACGGCTGGTCCTGACGCAGCATTTGAGCAAGCGCTCGATGCGCTCCGGCTGACTGGAAAGCGCTTGGGCATTGAAGGGCGTCGTATACGTTTTCTTGAGCTTGACCTGCTGGCGAGCAGTGGAAATGCACCGCAGACGGTTAACGCCGATCCCGTGATTGCCGAGCTACGTATGCGCAAAGATGCGGGTGAAATTGCCAGCATGCGTCAGGCAGTTGAGATCGCAGAACGAGCACTGGCGGCAGCGCGTGGCACTATTCAAGCGGGGAAATCGGAGCGGGAAATCGCAGCCGAGTTGACAATCCAGACGATGCGCGCCGGCTCGGATACTGAACTGCCCTTCGCACCCATCGTCGCAAGTGGTGAAAACGGCGCCAACCCACATGCGAATCCAACCGATCGAAAATTACAACCGGGCGAATTTGTTACGCTGGATTGGGGCGCGGCTTCAGACCATTATTTATCAGACATTACGCGCACGTTTGCTGTCGGCGGTGCAGACGTGCAACCCGAACTACAGCGTGCGTACGAACTCGTGCAAGCTGCGAATGCAGCCGGCTGCGCAGCCGCTCGCCCTGGCGCAACTGGACAGGATGTCGATCGTGCTGCGCGGGGTGTCATCGAAGCGGGCGGATTGGGTGAATACTTCGTCCACCGTACGGGACATGGCCTCGGCCTGGAGGGACACGAAGAGCCGGACATGAAAGAAGGCGCGAGTATGCCACTCGAACCCGGCATGGTGTTTACAGTCGAGCCCGGCGTCTACATCCCCGGTTTGGGCGGCGTGCGCATCGAGGATGATGTTGTGATTACTTCAGAGGGCGCTGAAAGTTTGACGACTTTGCCGCGAGACTTGATAACTCTCGGCTAACTTTGTGTCCCGAAACCAAGCTCTATGCCCGATACAGCACCTCTTGAACTTATTCCCGGCGCAGCCCCGTTTTTCTTCCCCGGGAATGAAATTGGCTGCCTGCTCTTGCACGGCTATACAGCCTCGCCCCAGGAAATGCGTGGGCTGGGCGAACACTTGGCTAGTGAAGGCTATACCGTTTACGGGCCCAGGCTGCCCTTCCACGGCACCATCCCAGACGACATGAACCGCGCACGCTGGCACGACTGGTATCTAGCTGCACTGGATGCCTGGCGTTTGTTGTGTGCGCAGTGCGAACGAGTAGTCGTTGTCGGCCTCTCCATGGGCAGTACAACTGCGCTGCTGCTGGCTGCGCAGCAACCGGTAGATGTTGTTGTTTCGCTGAGTACACTTATCCACTGGCAACCGGACTGGCGCTTGCGTTTTGCTCCTTATATTTGGCGGCTATACCCCCATCAACCGAAATCGGGTGTAGAGGATGTTTCGTTACGTTGGATCGGACGTTACAAAGTTCGGCCGGTACGCTCGATCTTCGAAATCGGAAACTACGTTCGTGCGATTGCACCGCTCCTGCCGCAGATCACCGCACCCATCCTTTTTATCCATTCCGAGAAAGACGCACTCGTTTCGGTTGCAAATATGGAAAGCGCATTCGAACAGGTCGGTTCAAAAATCAAGGAACGCTTTCTACTTTCCGAGAGCGATCATGTCATCACCGATGACATTGAGAAGGAAACTGTCTTCAGATACGTCGCGGATTTTATTCGCAGACAAGTTGGGAAGGGCAAAGAAGAACTAAGGCAAGATCAGCGCGCCACTTGACGCGAATGTGAATCCAGCCTATAATCCGAACAGTGTTCGGAAATATAACAAGTTTCGGATTCCATGACTAAATCCACTTCTCGAGAGCGCCGTCACGAGCGCACCCGCCAGTCTATTCTGCTAGCTGCTCGTGAAATTGTCACCAAAAAAGGACTTGAAGAACTTTCGCTGCGTGCAGTTGCACGACGTATCGACTACAGTCCTGCTGCTCTTTACGAATATTTTGATGGCAAAGATGAGATTGTGAGTACGCTCTGTTCCGAGGCCGATGCGCGCCTGGCACAGTACATGGACACGTCAGATGCCGACCGCGGTGTGTCCGAACGGATCGTCGAGGCCGGGCTGGGCTACATTCGTTTCGCGACCGAAAATCCCGAAGAATTCAAACTGTTATTCATGACAACGCCCTCATCCCGCAACTCGTTGGCGGATTCAGTGAATCCAGAAGGCAGCTATGGCGTCTTGCTTAATCTGATTGGGCAGGCTTTCGAAGCGGGTTCCATCAACCTCGACGATATGAATCTGGAGGGTGTCACGTATAGTTTATGGGCATTTGTCCATGGGATGGCCGTGCTGCAACTGACTTACCTGCGTGCGTTCGAAGCAGATTTTGCAGCAGCCGATCGACGAGCACTCACAAAATATCTACAGGTATTAAATTAAAGCGAAGTATTTTTTTACCAATAACTAAACAGTGTTCGGAAACAAAACCACATTCAAATTTACAGGAGTTTCAGTATGACGACAATTTTCGATGGTCGCTTTACAGCGCAAACGGAAGAGCCATTTGTTGTCTTTCTCTTCCGGATGCGGATCAACTTCTTCCGCTATGTGTGCAGGCAGACCTTATTGCATTGGCGTTCCAACTTTTATTGAGATCTAAAACAGATATTAAAGAGGACAATCCAATCATGCTATACAGTACACTCCTGATAATCCATATCATCGCGGGCATGGCAGCTTTGACAGCTGCCTTCGCTGCTACCGCGGCCAAGACTCTAAACGTGTCCCATAAGTGGCACGTTTATGCTGGCACTGTCTACTTCTGGGGTATGGTTGTTATTTTCTTCACCGCCATCCCCATGACAATCATTAAGCCAAACCCGTTCCTCTTCCTCATCGCCATATTCAGCTTCTACCTGGCCCTCTCCGGCTGGCGTTTAGCCAAGAACCGGCGCGGCACACCCAGACCGATCGACTGGGCTACTGCCCGTGTGATGGCAGTCACCTCGGCGGCTATGATACTTTTTGGCGTTTCTTTGCTCATTCGCGGCGACAGCGACGGTGTCACGATTATTGTCTTCGGTGGCATTGGGGCGGCGCTCAGTTTCTCCGATTTGAGAACCTTGCGCGCTGGTGGTGTGAAAGGTAAAACGCGCGTTGCCAATCACTTGACAATGATGCTGGCTGGCACAATCGCCACGACCACCGCCTTTATCGTTACCAACTTCACATTTGAACCTGCTTTTCTTTTGTGGTTGGCTCCTACGGTAGTGATATCGCCAATCATTGCGTGGTGGAGCAGGAGAATAGCGATCGGTAGAAAGCCAAAGGGAATGCCGTAGGCGTTCTGATTTTGGAGACAAGGACGCTGCGTCAAAATGGTGGGCTGGATACTGTTGTGGTTTCTCGGTTGGACGCTGGTCAACTCGCCTGTCTTGCCCTTCGTGCTGCCGGAGTAAACCAACATGACTTTTGTTAGCACCATTCCCACGCTCGATCCGGAGTCTTTTGCCACGCCGGAAGAAGCGGTTTTTGCAGAACAGGGACAGTACCTGTTTGTCATCACGACCCCTCCGACGTATGGCTACAGGTCAGCCGGGGCAAACTTTCCAAGCAGGATGTACTCAATCGAGGACTGTATACTGCCAGCGGCGATCTGAGCCTGCTGCTCAAAATGGATAGCAAATCATCATCAGGAGCAAAATGTGAGCTATAAAAAGGTGATTCTGAACGAATTCGGAGGCCCCGAAGTGTTACAGGTCGTCGTGAAAAATGCCCTGCCTGAACCAGGGGCGGGTGAGGTGCGCGTCAAAGTGCTGGCCGCCAGCGCGACCTTTACCGACACAATGATCCGCAAAGGCATCTACTACGGCTTCAAAGAGACGCCGCCGCTCTCGCCCGGTTTTGACATGGTCGGCGTGGTGGACAAAGTCGGTGCGGGCGTGACCAACTTTGAAGTCGATGATCTGGTCGCCGACCTGACTATCTGGGGAGCGTACAGCGAATACATGCTTCGCCCGGTGGAGGCACTCGTCCCCGTTCCCGCCGATTTGAACCCGGCTGAAGCGGTCAGCATGGTGCTCTCCTATAACACCGCCTATCAAATGCTGCATCGTTTGGCGAAAATCCAGCATGGCCAGAAGATTCTGGTACACGGTGCAGGCGGCGCCGTCGGGTCCGCATTGCTCGAATTGGGAGGTTTACTCGATCTGGAGATGTATGGCACGGCTTCTAAACCCAAACATGAATTGGTCAAAAGCCTGAGGGCAGTTCCGATCGACTACAAAAGTGAGGATTTCCTCACCCTGATGCAGACTGGCGGTGGGGTGGACGCGGCTTTCGACGGCATCGGGGGCGAGAATTACAAGCGCTCCTTCAAATCGTTGAAGCAGGGCGGCACACTGGTCGCCTTTGGCTTCTACAATCAGGGCATGGGAAGAGGCGGCAATGTGGCGCTGGATTATATGAGCGTTGCCTTGTGGAACATCCTGCCCAATGGTCGCAAAACCACTTTTTACTCCATCGGCGATCTGCGCAAGAAAAACCCTGAATGGTTCAAAGAAGATCTGGGCGCTCTCTTCGGTCTGTTGAAAGAAGGCAAAATCAAACCCTCTATTGAGCGGCGCATGAAGTTGGAAGAAGCCGCGCAGGCGCACGAGTTGATCGAGCGGGCCGCAGTTAAGGGGCGGATTGTGTTGATGGTGAATGAATAATTTGACAACAAGCGCTCATGCTCAGCAAATCACGGGAGGCGGGGATGGGACGCGATAGTTGCCGCCTCAGAATGATTGCAGCGAATTTTGGAGAGCTTGAGCGAGGTATCTTTTTGCCAATAACCAAACAGTGTTCGAAAACAAGACTACATTCAAATTACCAGGAGTAACAGCATGACAACAATTTTCGATGGCCGCTTTACAGCGCACACAGACGAGCCTTTTGTAGTCTTTCTCATTGGGATGCGAATCAACCCTTCCGTGCGGTGCGCAAGTGGCTTTCAGTATCGCGTGCAATGGCCCCTATGATCGCTGAATTGCAAGCACAGCCTGCCAAGGGACTGCTGGGGATGCACGCATGGGCTGGCTGGCGTCAGACGTTAATCGTGCAGTATTGGCGTTCGTTCGAACACCTCGAACGCTTCGCGCGCGACCCGGATGCTACTCATCATCCCGAATGGCGCCGTTTCAATCAGCTGATCGGTGGCGATGGCACTGTGGGGATTTGGCACGAAACTTATCAGGTCGAGCCGGGGAGTTTCGAAACAGTTTATAGGCAATATGCCTTTGTTTGGGCTGGCTGCTGCCACGGAGCATGTTCCTGCAACAGGCCGGCGTGAGACCGCTCGGCAGTGGCTTGGCTCCCCCAATGGACGTACCCAGACTCCCGTTGCAGCTTGAGTCCGAGTTGTTCATTATTTAAGGGTAAGTAGATCGGTGAAGTGCGATACTTTCAATTCGCTGCCTTGGAAGGGTCGGTCGTTTTGACCGCGCTGCCCACAGCCAACGCTCCATCTCTGGGGCCACGTGAGACGTTCCGCACCCCAAGGAGACGCTGCTTGCAGCGATGACCAAGCGTCGCCATCGTGCCAGCGCCAGAATAAACCGCCGGGCCCCATGCCAGAGTGGATTCCAAATTGAATTTCAAATGGTTCGCTCGGAGAAAGCGGCGGGCCATACCAATGATGCGGACTGCGCCTCTGCGCGTGATTCAACTGGACTCCCAGGCGCTGCTCTTTTCCAAGCAGGCCGACCCAGAGGGGTGCCAATGTCGGGCCCGGGTTCCAACCGGTCAGTAGCGTTTGGGCAGCGCCATTGTCTGCGCGTGCAGCCCTCCCGGAAAATCGCCACACGACAAGGGGCGTATCTGTGCTATCAAAGGCAGTCGTGAACTGACCTGGGGAGAATTCAGGCCAGGCGCTGGAAGGCGGAATATTCAATGGCCAGGATAGCCATTCGCGAATTTCGCCAGCAGTGTCCAACACCTGATAGCGCAGTCCTTCTGCATCGAGAGCCAGTTGCATCGCGTGCAGGTATTCTGTCTCCTCCGGCATGCGATGTGCAGTACCGGCACCGGCTGTCAATATTTGTAGTACCCCTGCATGCACCTGCACATCGAAGGCCAGGATGTGACTGCAGATGTAAGCCAGTACGCCGTGTTCGACTAGAAGCACCCAAAAGGCACGACCATTTTCCGGAGCAACGTCGCGCTGATAGGCGCCGGAAAATCCGTTTACCGGATGAACCGGATGATGACCGAAGACGAGCTTGAGATCTAGGAAATTATACTTTTTTGTGCTGCACTTCCCGCAGCACAAAGGCGATGCAATTCACTGTCTTTTTGAAGAGTCGTGCCATCACCCGCTGCTGAAAGGGGTGTGGAAAACAGCCGCTTTTCGATGACCAGGCAGCCCGAAAAGTGTCAGCGTGAGAAACGCAGACCGGTCAGGCGAGTACCCAGTCCAGCCCAGTACCGAACGCCCAGTCACCCAGTCACCGCGTACTGCCGCAACGCGGCAAGTGTCACGACCCAGTGCGTTCGTGACTGGGTGAATGCACTGGGTCATGACGAATGAACTGGGTCGTGAAACTGGGTCGGTATGTGTATGGCATTACCCTGGTTTAGTGGACAACGAGATAAGATAGATTCACAGATCAGGGAGGACCCAAATGAGTACATACAGGAAGACATACACGCGCGAATTCAAGGTCGAAGCCGTTCGGTTATCGTATGATAGCGACACAGCGGTTGAGCAGCTTGCTTTGGATTTGGGAGTAAGTAGTAGCAGTCTGAATCGCTGGCGGGCTGAATACGCGGCTGATGGAGCGCAGGCATTTCCCGGAAAGGGAAAGCCGAAGGAGCGCGACCGCGAGCTGGCGGAGTTGAAGCGCGAATTGCACGTGGTGCGCCAGGAACGGGACATCCTAAAAAAAGCCATGGCGGTGTTTGCGCGCGAGCAGAAGTGAGATTTCGCTTCATTGACGAACACAAAGGCGAGTACAGCATCAGTCTGATGTGTCGGGTACTGCAAGTCACACGTAGCGGCTACTACGCCTGGCGCAAGCGGCCGGTCAGCCCGCGCGAGCAAGCCAGCCAGGCGTTGGGACGCGAGATCAGAGCGATCTTTGAGCAGCATCGCGGCGTCTATGGCTGTCCGCGCATTCACCGCGAACTACAGGACCGCGGCATCCGCTGCGGCCACAACCGGGTGGCCCGTCTGTTGCGCCTGCATGGCCTGCAAGCCCGACGCAAACGGAGCTACAAGGTGACAACCCAGTCGAAGCACAGCCTGCCCGTAGCGCCGAATTTGCTCGTTCAGGACTTCACGGCCACTGCGCCTAACGAAGTGTGGCTGGCCGACATCACTTACATTGCAACCAGTGAAGGGTGGCTCTATCTCGCAGCAGTCCTCGACCTGTACTCGCGACGGATCGTCGGCTGGGCACTCGGCAAACGCTTGGGCCGCCAACTGACTTTGGATGCTTTGGAGATGGCTCTGCGTTCGCGAAAACCGCCGCCAGGTCTCATCCATCATTCTGACCGGGGGAGTCAGTACGCCAGCGCTGAGTATCAGGCGCTGCGCAAGCTTCATGACATCACGCCCAGTATGAGCCGAAGGGGAAACTGCTACGATAACGCCCCCATGGAGAGCTTCTTTGCCAGCCTGAAATCCGAGTGTGTATACCAGCAACTGTACGCCAGCCGGGCCGCTGCTCGCACCAGCGTCTTTGACTATGTCGAAGTGTTTTACAATCGGCAACGGATGCATTCGGCCCTGGATTACATGAGCCCACATGCCTATGAACAATTACCTTTAGTGGCTTAACCAACTGTCCACTGAATCGGGGTAATACCAGTACTGCACTGGGTGGTGAGATCCATGGCCTTTCAGGAAGTGTCGTAGAAGGCGAAAGCGAGTTGGGCGAAGCGAGCAGGGCGGGCGGCAAGACGGGCGGAGAGTGCATCGCGGGCCGCCTTGCGCTGGCGGTGGGTTTCGAGCCAGCGCTTCACGTGTGCCCCTGTAGGGGGGGTATCCAGACATGGCCGCGTTGGGGCTCCCAGATTTCAACTAATTCCATGATGCATCCGCATTTCTGGCATTCGAGCGGGTCGTAGCCGAAGCTTGCTTCACCTGCCCTGCCGGCAGGCACGGGTTATGCGTTCGCGCCAGGTGAGGGTCTTAAAAAAAGTAGCCAAAGGCTCCAGGTCAAAGAGCGGCATTTGGAGCCGGAGGACTTCGAGGGCTGTGTTTGCGATTTCTGCCCACTTTGCTTTGACATTGCGAGCATAGAGACCAGCGTGGCGGACGAGTTGCGTGCCTTTGGGAGGGATACCCAGTCCCGTCCCGGTCCTGGACGTGGTGTGGCACCAGGAGGGAGATGAATTCGAGCGGTGAAAGACTGACATCGCGACGTAAGCCGGTAGCGGTCTCGCGATACCAAAACTGCACCCGCCGTCCATCACCCAGTCACCGCGTACTGCCGCAACGCGGCAAGTGTCACGATGCAGTCTGCACGTCATGACCCAGTACATTCATCACGACCCAGTTCATTCGTGACTTGGTGACTGGGTGACTGTGCGAATGCACTGGGTCGTGATACTGAGTGATGTGAGACGTGGCGAGGGGCGGATGGCCGAGGTAGCGCCCGATATACTTTGCGGCTTCGAGGCCTTTGGGGTAGAACCTGTCTGTGTAGACCTGAAATCCCCGGTATTTTCGATAGATTTTGTCGATGGTAGCGCGCAAGTCTGTATCGTGAGGACGCAAACGCCGAAGTTCCTTGCAAAGTAGATAGCGCCACTTCGCTGCTAACTTACCGCCGGGGATGGCATCAACTTCGATCCAGGCGTTGTCGCGGTTAAGGCCGCCCTTCGTCACCCAGTCCCAAAAGCCCAGTAGCGAACGCCCAGTCATCACAGCGTGGAGTGCGCACGCCACTCTGCGATGCAGTCTGCACGTGACTGTGCGAATGAACTGGGTCGTGAAACTGGGTCGCTATACTGGGTTGGGATAACGAGATGGACGTGGGGTTTAAATCCCAAATCCCGGCCAAAGGTGTGGCAGGTATAGATCATGCCGATGCGCAGGCCGGGGTGATCATCTTCTACGACCTGGCGGACGGCTTCGGCGGCGACTTTAAGCATGACATCGAGTAGACGGCGATCAGCATGGCATGTCTGGCGGAGTTCCTGAGCGACCCAGTCCCGGCCCGGTTCTGGACGGGGTGGTAAGCGTGAGGTGTAGATGCGGCACGTCGAGTAGTTCCTGCGCGATGCGATTGACCCACTCATCGGTACGAACCTTGCCACATACCGACCCAGTTCATTCGGTACTGGGTACCGACCCAGTTCGTTTCACGACGCAGTCTGCACGTCACAGAGTGAAGTGCGCACTCCACTTCGTGACCCAGTTCATTCACCCAGTCACCCAGTCTGGTATTACCCCGATTCAGTGGACAGTTGGTTAAGCCACTAAAGGTAATTGTTCATAGGCATGTGGGCTCATGTAATCCAGGGCCGAATGCATCCGTTGCCGATTGTAAAACACTTCGACATAGTCAAAGACGCTGGTGCGAGCAGCGGCCCGGCTGGCGTACAGTTGCTGGTATACACACTCGGATTTCAGGCTGGCAAAGAAGCTCTCCATGGGGGCGTTATCGTAGCAGTTTCCCCTTCGGCTCATACTGGGCGTGATGTCATGAAGCTTGCGCAGCGCCTGATACTCAGCGCTGGCGTACTGACTCCCCCGGTCAGAATGATGGATGAGACCTGGCGGCGGTTTTCGCGAACGCAGAGCCATCTCCAAAGCATCCAAAGTCAGTTGGCGGCCCAAGCGTTTGCCGAGTGCCCAGCCGACGATCCGTCGCGAGTACAGGTCGAGGACTGCTGCGAGATAGAGCCAACCTTCACTGGTTGCAATGTAAGTGATGTCGGCCAGCCACACTTCGTTAGGCGCAGTGGCCGTGAAGTCCTGAACGAGCAAATTCGGCGCTACGGGCAGGCTGTGCTTCGACTGGGTTGTCACCTTGTAGCTCCGTTTGCGTCGGGCTTGCGGGCCATGCAGGCGCAACAGACGGGCCACCCGGTTGTGGCCGCAGCGGATGCCGCGGTCCTGTAGTTCGCGGTGAATGCGCGGACAGCCATAGACGCCGCGATGCTGCTCAAAGATCGCTCTGATCTCGCGTCCCAACGCCTGGCTGGCTTGCTCGCGCGGGCTGACCGGCCGCTTGCGCCAGGCGTAGTAGCCGCTACGTGTGACTTGCAGTACCCGACACATCAGACTGATGCTGTACTCGCCTTTGTGTTCGTCAATGAAGCGAAATCTCACTTCTGCTCGCGCGCAAACACCGCCATGGCTTTTTTTAGGATGTCCGGTTCCTGGCGCACCACGTGCAATTCGCGCTTCAACTCCGCCAGCTCGCGGTCGCGCTCCTTCGGCTTTCCCTTTCCGGGAAATGCCTGCGCTCCATCAGCCGCGTATTCAGCCCGCCAGCGATTCAGACTGCTACTACTTACTCCCAAATCCAAAGCAAGCTGCTCAACCGCTGTGTCGCTATCATACGATAACCGAACGGCTTCGACCTTGAATTCGCGCGTGTATGTCTTCCTGTATGTACTCATTTGGGCCCTCCCTGATCTGTGAATCTATCTTATCTCGTTGTCCACTAAACCAGGGTAATGCCAGTCATGAATGCACTGGGTCATGACGAACGCACTGGGTCGTGATGACTGGGTGACTGTGCGGTACTGGGTGACGGACAGAAGCGTGTCTTGCACGAAAACGGCACAATCCTTTCTTCGCCGCATCCCGGGCAGACATAGCGCGCGTAGCCGGATTGGGGGTTGCGACAGCCCATCATTTTTTGGATGGTTTTGCGGACGTAGGAGCGTTGGTCAGCGGGGATATCTTCTTTGTGGAGATCTAGCCAGCGGTACCAATGGTCGATGAATATTTGCCGGAAGCGGTCGCTTCCGTAAGTCGTTTGCGAATGGAAAAGCATGATCGCCAGGGCTCACCCTATCCAGCCGCCGGGGCTGGGCAGTCGGGCATAAGCGATTCATGTGCAAGATATGCTCCAGACGATGCGCTTTTCCAGTCGTCAGCATTCAGCTACAATCAACTTGAGGGAAACACTTCCCCCCAATAAAAGGCGTTTGGGAGTTCTGTCAAGGGATTGCGTCAAGGTGGAGACGCGCACTGTTATTTGGCGTACTATCTTGACGCAATCCCGGGCAAACGCAAAATAAGCCTTTGGGGGGAAGTGCGCTCGGATGGCGTCTTTAATCAACGGGGAGGGAGCATGAAACAGATGGCAAGCGAAGCAAAAAAACCGCGCATCCTTATGTTCCCAGTGTTCCTGCCGTTGAACCTAAACTCGGTTGCGGATGGGCTCAGGCGAGACAGGAGTGGCAGCCATGACGACACCAGAACAGGACGTTGCTTCGACCTGGTCGAAGTACGCAGCAGAGCTAACTGGCGATCTTGCGAAGAGAATTATCGGCAAAGTATGGGACCGAGCCAAGTGGATTAAGGCTGCAGAGCGCTACGAGCGCGAGATCAAGAAAGACTACGGAACCACAAGGATTTTCGGCCAACCCGAACCACGTCCGCTGGAAGGCATCTACACGGACGTTTACGTGTTGGATAAGCCTACGGCTTGGCAGCGTTATAGCCTCGACGAGCTGCGCGAGAGGTACGCGGAGCGTGAAGGCGGTGAGCCACACGGCGAGCCGGAGCGCACGCCAGGCATGGATACCGTCTTAGCTCGACTTTGTACATTTGGGGACTGATTTCTCATAAATAGAAAGGCAAGGTAAGCTGACCTTTGGATCAAGAAAGGTCGGAAAATGCTCACCTTGCCCACGGACATTATAGACTTGCTAAAGCCCTTCGCGACAGTGTTCGAAAAGCGCACTTGGTGGAAAGCTCAGGTGCTTCTGGTCGGTTCGATCCTGACGCCGCACTTGCGGACGGTGACGGCTGCGCTGCGCGTAACCGAGTACTGCCGTACCCGGCAAGTGTGGGGCTGAGCAGTGCCGGTAATTTTGCGAAGTTTCACCACGTGCTCAATCGCGCGACCTGGTCGGCACGTAAGTTGAGCCAATTGTTGCTTGCGTTGCTTTTGCAGCACTTTGATTACGGTGACGAGACTTTGGTGTTTGGAATCGATGAAACTATCGAACGTCGCTGGGGTCGTCGTATCAAGGCGCGCGGCCTCTATCGCGACGCCGTGCGTTCGAGCGGGGGTCACTTCGTGAAGGCCAGCGGCTTGCGCTGGATCAGCCTGATGTGGCTTGTACACATTCCATGGGCGATACGCGTGTGGGCGCTGCCAGTGTTTACACTGTTGGCGCCTTCTCAGCGATATTATGCGGACAAAGCGCGCGCTCATAAAACGGTACTCGACTGGGCGCGCCAAATGGTCTTCCAGCTGCGCCGCTGGTTGCCCAGCCGAAAGTTGGTGCTTGTGGCCGACAATAGCTACGCCGCGCTGGAATTCCTGCATGCCTGTCAGTCGCTCTCCGAGCCGGTGGCGGTCGTCACACGTCTGCGTCTGGACGCAGCCCTGTATCAACCGGCACCGCCGCGCAAGCCCGAACAGCTCGGCTGGCCACGGCGCACCCAGTCCAGTGGGGCCTGGGTCACTGGAAGGGGGCCCGCTTACCCACATTGCAAGCCCGGCTGAACGACCCGGAAACGGCTTGGACGAAGACCACGGTCGCCTGGTACAGCAACAAACAACGCACGGTAGAAATCACCGCCGGCACGGCGGTCTGGTATCACGGCGGGATGCCCACTGTGCCGCTGCGCTGGGTTCTCATCCGCGACCCTGAGGACAAATTCAAGCCGCAAGCTTTGCTGTGCACGGACCGCTGGGCTGACCCGGTACAGGTCATCACCTGGTTCGTACAACGCGGGCAGCTGGAAGTCACGTTCGAAGAAGTGCGCGCCCACCTCGGAGTTGAGACACAGCGCCAGTGGTCCGATGCCGCCATCGCGCGCGTCACGCCGGTGCTGCTAGGACTGTTTTCCTGGATCACGCTGGCGGCTCACAAGTTGCATGTGCATGACCCAATCCCTGTGCGAACGGCTGCCTGGTATGCCAAACCTTTGCCAACATTCTCTGATGCAATCGCAACTGTGCGGCGTGAACTCTGGCCGATGGCAAGTGGTTTTTCCATGTCGCCGTCGCAGCCCGATATCGTAAAAGTCCCGCGCGCATTGCTCGATTCTCTGCTAAATATGGCTTGTTACGCTACTTGAAACGTACAAAGTCGAGCTTAGAGCAGGACAAGCTTTTTATTCTTGGTAAGTCGGGTGCGGGGAAAACAACTTTCCTAAAGCATTTGGCAATACACGCCGTAGACACCCGCTCCCGGCTGGCGAAAATTCCGATATTTGTGCCGCTGCGAGAACTAGCGGATTCGGGCCAATCTATCCTTGACTCGGGCGTCTGTATTTTCTTTTAGCACGGCATTGAGCCAGTCTGTTTCCACGCGTCCTTCGCCACCGATCCCAAATCCCATCGTGTCCACAAAGACAAGCAACAGATCATCACGACGAATAAAATAGGCCAAGCCTTCCAAACCTGGTGGCCCATTACGCGGCAGATGTTCAAGCACATCACAGAACACTGCTGCGCTGGCCTCGTCGTATGCGGTGTGGTTGCCAGTCGTGTGATAGAGCGGGACGGCTGTGCGATCCAGCCAGGCCATCTCTTTTTCAAACCAGTGACGCCATTGCTCCCGCAAGGCCTGATCATCCGCGGTCAAGCCCACGATCTCGTCGCCCGGAAAACAAATGAACTCCGGCTGCGGATCGAGTCGCGCAACCACTGCATTCACCGCAGCAAAGGACTCCTCATGTATTGCCCCGGGGACACCTGAACAACAATCGGCATAACAGACAAACTGATGACCGCCTGCGCTGCGTGGCATCAACGCCGGAATGGTATTAGGTAATGAGGTTGGCATAGGACGCTTCCCGAGATCGGCATCAATGTACAATTGCCGCTGGCCACTGATTATACGTTTCATAATGCTCTATGCGATTTGACCTCGATCGTGCGCGCCGCGAAACCCCCGGCTGCGAAAATGTTCTGCACTTCAACAATGCCGGAGCGGGCCTGATGCCGCAAGCAGTTCTCGAGTCCGTCAGCAACCATCTACAACTCGAAGCAAACATTGGCGGGTATGAAGCTGCTGATCAAGCGCAGGAATCTCTCGACAATACTTATGCGGCCATTGCACGCTTGCTCGGTGCACAGCCGGATGAGATCGCATTATGCGATCATGCCACCCGTGCGTGGGACCTGGCTTTCTATGCAATACCGCTTGGGCCGAACGACCATATTCTGACCGCGCAAGCTGCCTATGCCAGCAATTACATCGCTATGCTACAGCGCGCCCGACAAACGGGAGCCAGCATCGAAGTCATACCGAACGACGAACACGGTCAGGTCTCCATATCCGCACTGCGTGATATGTTGAACGAAAGAGTAAAACTGATCGCGCTCACACATGTCCCGACCAATGGCGGCCTTGTAAACCCAGCCGCCGAAATGGGAGAGCTTGCACGCGAGGCTGGTGCGCTCTTCCTGCTGGATGCTTGTCAATCCGCCGGGCAGCTGCCGCTCGACGTTGAAGTCCTTGGCTGCGACATGCTCTCGGGCGCCAGCCGCAAATACCTACGCGGGCCGCGCGGCACTGGCTTCCTTTATGTCCGTCGCAGCGCCCTTGAACAGCTTGAGCCACCGTTCCTTGATTTGCACGCCGCACGCTGGACAGCCATCGATAAATATGAATTGCGTTCCGATGCGCGCCGTTTTGAAAGTTGGGAGCGTAATATTGCTGCCACAATCGGTCTGGGGGTTGCCACCGAGTATGCGTTAGAGTGGGGCATAGATATAACCTACGGTCGCATTCAGGCACTGGCCGAAGCGTTGCGGGAACGCCTCGTCACCATTCCGGGCGTAAGCATGTACGATGTTGGCAAAGAGCGTTGCGGCATCGTCACTTTCTCTGCAGACGAATATGAGGCCACAGAAATTCAACGCACACTGGCGCACGAGAAAATAAACGTCACGACATCCAGTGTCTTCTCAACACGGCTGGATATGGAAGCGCGGCAATTACCCGAGCTCGTACGGGCTTCTGTCCACTATTACAACTCCGAAGTCGAATTGGATCGTTTTTGCTCCGTACTCACCACCCTGGTGGCATGATTCGATAACCCGTCCAATAGAAAGGAACGCGTATGTCCGCAGCGCTCGCACTGCTCGCAGACATTGATCTGAATCGGCTTGTTATTACATTGACGCTTGTTGCAGTGGCAATCGTAATCTCTCGCTGGCAACGCTTACAACTCGAGGGACAGATGTTCGTTGCCGTGGCGCGCGCTTTTGTGCAGCTAATCGCGGTTGGCTATGTGCTGGAACTCGTTTTTGCAGCTGAGCACCCATACTTCATCCTGCTGGCTGTGGGTGGGATGACAACGGTGGCCGGCTGGACGTCCGGGGGGCGCGCGCGGGGGGTTCCGCATGCACGACTTGTTGCCCTCGTTTCCATCTCAACCGGTGTCATGCTCACGCTTGGGCTGCTCGTCGGGCTGGGTGTGTTCACCTTCACCGCCCGCAATGTGATCCCAATTGCCGGAATGGTCGTAGGCAACAGCATGACTGCTTGCTCGCTGGTAATGGCGCGCGTCCATGACGAGATTACGACCCATCGCAACTCGGTCGAAGCGGCCCTGGCATTGGGAGCTACCTCCCGGCAAGCAGCCCTGGTTCACTTGCGCCGTGCTCTGGCCACTGGCATGACTCCGATTGTGGACAATACAAAGACCGTCGGATTAATCTCGTTGCCGGGTGCAATGACGGGCATGATCCTGGCGGGCTCATCACCACTCCAAGCTGTACAGTTGCAGATCATCGTGATGTACATGCTCATTGGGGCGGCAGCATATACATCCTTTATGGCTGCCTTTCTGACCTCCCAGCAGCATTTCACAGCCCTGCATCAACTAAAGTTGGAGCGAGCAGCGGATTGACGCGCGGGCGAATTGCGATAGGATTAATTATCCGTTCGGTAAAAATATAAATACCGGAAGCCTTTCTTCCGAACTGTCTTTGAACGCTAGGAGAATGCCAAAATGACATTTGAAACCCGTCGCGAGACAATCACTCGCGAGACAACCACATCCACATACTTCTCTGAAGGGCAACTGGTCGATGCGCTGGGCGACGCAATGCGACGTGTCTATTTGTGGATGGCAATTGGGCTATTCACCACTGCTGTGGTAGCGGGTGTTGTTGTGAATACCGGCCTGGTGCAGGTAATTGCCTCGAATACGCTGCTTTTCATTGGTCTGATCGTTGGAGAACTGGCACTGGTGATCGCGATCACAGCTGCCATCAAGCGCATCTCCCCCGGAACGGGTCTGTTGCTCTTCTTTGCCTATTCGGCGCTCAACGGCGCGACCTTAGCTGTGATCTTCTTAGTGTATACACTGGGCAGCATCGCATTGACATTCTTTACAACGGCGACCCTCTTTGGTGCTATGAGCATCATTGGTTACACGACAAAGATGGACTTGAGTCGCTTCGGCTCGTTCTTGCTGATGGGCCTGATTGGGATTATCCTCGCGTCAGTGGTGAACATTTTCCTCGCTAGTTCGGCGTTGGATTGGATCATCACTTTCGTTGGCACCTTTGTCTTTCTAGCAGTTTGTCGGAGAGACAAGTACTTTTACAACATGAATAGCCCTACAGGGCAAAATGAGCAGTTGATTGCGACAAAACAAGCGTAAAACAGTGTGCATTTCATGGAGGGCAAACCACCTTCTCTCAGCGAGTAGCAGGCGCGCCAAAGCAGCCCCGGCTAAAGCACACCCTTTGCTTGGTAGAGGGTGTGCATGCGTTTGAGGTTGAACGCTAGGCAGACCAGACACCATTCCCCGGCTGCTGCCGGCAGGCCGCGCAGAGAAAACTGGCGGAAGCCCAGGACTTCCTTGATGATACCAATGACGGGTTCCACTGTGCATTTGCGTAAACGGTAGCTGGCTTTGCCGATTTCGGTTTGTAGTTTGTAAGCCATCTTGACTTTCGGACTGGCATCTTCCGGTGGCGGAGCAGGCATTTGTTCAAAGAAGGTACGCCAGCTTTTGTGGTGAGGTTCGCGACCGGTAGCAATGTAAGGATCAATGCCAAGCTTCTCAAGTGCTGCGATGTTCGCTTTGCTGAAATATCCATAATCCAAAGCGGCAGCCTTTGGTTTGCCTACTTTTGGAGAGATGGCATCCAGGGTTGGCTCAGCTTCTTTTTTGTCATTCGGATGGTTCGAAAGTGAAGGCGCCACAATCAAGAGGCTCTCCTGCTCCACAGCAACTTGAACGTTGTAATGCTGGTCGAAGCCATTATTGGTGCTGTTTTTCATGATGCGAGAGACCGGATCAGTGAAGTTGTACTGATCTTTGTCCCGTGGTCCCGGCTGCGGTGGTTTCGGTTTGCGACCTCGGGGTTTATGCCCAGTTTTGCGAGACTTTTCTTCCGGTAGGACATCCTCTAACCGTGATCGCTGGTATTGAGCGCTAGCGCTTGAACAAAAGCGGGTTCACTAGCAAACTCCTGTAATTGTGGTTTATGCAATGCAGGAGGGGGCCAATGAACCCGGCGGAAGCATTCTGCCCGAATATCGATTGTGCGGCAAGAGGTCAAACTGGCGAAGGGAATATCAGCGTCCATAGTCAGCAGGAAAAACGCTACCAGTGCGAGGTGTGCGACACGACCTTCGCGGCGACCAAAGGCACGCTTTTCTATCGCTTGCGCACTGACCCTAAGATCGTGATGTTGGTAATCACCTTGCTGGCCTACCCTTGTCGCGCCCGACAGGGTCGTGATGGTTGCCCGCGCCAGGCGATCGTGGCGGCTTTCGGATTGCACGAGCGTACAGTGCAGAGATGGTGGCGTCGTGCGGGAGAACGGTGCCATGCCATCCATGCGCATGTGGTCGGGAAAAGTCAGTTGGACTTGCAACAAGTACAAGCGGATGAGATCAAAGTCAAGACGCAACGCGGCACGCTCTGGATGGCCATGGCCATGATGGTCCCTACGAGGCTGTGGCTGGGTGGCGTCATCAGTGCCAAACGTGACAAAGAGCTCATTCGCACGCTGGCCGAGCAAATCCGTGCGGTTGCTCTCGCGCGACCGCTCCTGCTGGCGGTGGACGGTCTGGCGAGCTATGTGGACGCGTTTCGAAAAGCCTTCCGGTCCCCCTTGCCACGCCGCGGTCCACACGGCCGACCTCAGCTGCTGTCCTGGCCTGACATCGCCATTGTACAAGTTGTCAAACAACGTGCGGCTGGCAAGTTGACTATCGACCGCCGCATCGTGCAAGGTGCACGTGAGATGATTACACAACTCATCGATGCCACCCAGGGCCGCGGCATGATCAACACTGCCTATATCGAGCGGCTGAACGCCACGTTCCGCCAACGGTTGAGCTGCCTCGCGCGCCGCACTCGCCATCTGGCGCAACAAGCCGAGACCCTCGCCGCGGGCATGTTTGTCGTCGGCTGTTTCTACAATTTCTGTGACTATCATAAGAGCTTGCGGTTGCGGCTCTCGGTCGGCTCGCACGGATATCGTTGGGTGCAACGTACACCGGCTCTCGCAGCCAGTGTGACCGACCACTGTTGGAGCATTGCTGAACTATTGCATTTCAAAGTGCCGCCCCCGTGCTGGACGCCGCCCAAGCGCCGCGGGCCGCCTTCCAGGGAGACTTTGCGCCTCATGCAACGATGGTGCACATGAACACGATTAGAGGACGTGCTACCTTTCTTCCCGCTCACGCTGTTTGGCTTCGTATTCAGCCCTCTCGGCTTCATATCGTTCCTGCGCACGGGCTTCTAAGACGGCTTTGGCTTCTGCCAGATTTGCCAAACGTTTCTTGCGAATGGCAATTTCGTCTTCAATGACGAGCCCTTCCGGCAACTGGAGATCACCCTGATCAGCTTGCTCACCGAGTTCGAAGAGTTTGTTCACTTCCTGGCGCAGTTGGGTCTCTAGTTTTATCAGACGCTTGTAACTGACCGCTTTGCTCTTGGATGCATCAGCATGCACCTTGCTACCATCCAGACTGATATTACCCAACTTCAGCACCTCAGCAACTTGGGCCAGGAGCAAGATCTGCACAAATAACTCTTGGATCTCAGCCAGAAAGGTTTTGCGAAAGTTGGCAATTGTGTCATGGTCAGGATGCAGCCCACTGGCAATATAGCGGAATGGGATACTCTCATAGGTGGCTTTCTCAATCTTACGAGAACTGAACACCCCGTTGGCATAACCATAGAAGAGCAATCCCAACAGGATCTCTGGCGCAATAGGTTGACCACCCGTCGGTGCATATTGTGCATAGATCATACCCAAATCCAACTGGGCGATAACATCCACCACAAATCGTGCCAAATGATTGGATGGCAGGGCTTCTTCCAGACTGATTGTCTGTTTGAGCATCACTTCGTAATTGGGTTTCTTGAATTTTCTAGCCATGCCCGTAGATTATCACCGATTTCGCTATCTCAGGTTGCTCTCCGACAAACTGCTAGGGCTGGCTTCACTACCGGACACTTTCTGCGCGGGGCATGTCAAAGGCGACCGGGATGGGCAGATGCTCATTTAGGAACTGTTCCAGCAGGCGCAAGCCGAGTTGAAATAGGCTCAGATCATAGCGGTCGGTGCGGTGAATGACTTGCACCCAATTATCTCGTTTGGCGATGACGCCCAAGTAGATGATCCAGATGTAAGCAAGGCAAGCTGCGATCATCAACCGGGCCAGGTCGGCGATATGGCTTTTATGCAAATTGAAGCCCCGGCTTTTCTGGTCGGAGAAGAAAGTTTCAATACGAAAGCGTTTGTTATACCAGGAACAGGCTTCGGCAACCAGCTCCAGGTTGGTGACCAGATAGAGGGGCTCTTTGCAGTCGCGCTGCCACCACGCGATGGCAAGGACGGGCCCATATTCCTGCTGGGTTAAGGCGACATCCGGCACGCCGCGGTATGCACCACGGGGCACATCCAGGTCGGCGAAGGCGAACCAGTCGCCCCCTTCACATAGCTGGACATGCTTGGCCGTGCGACAGACGTAGGCCCATTCGTAGTCATTCAGAGCCGCCTGGAGGTTCGTGCCATCGAATTCACCATCCCCCAGGAAGACGACATCGCTTGCAGGGGGCACCAAAGCGTGTACTTCTGTCAACAACTGCACGTGTGTCGCTTCTGAAAAATGTCCCTTGCTCCCTTTGACGGCGACCCACGCCACCGGCAAAGCACGTTGCTTGTAGATGACGCTCACCATCAGGGTCAGGCAACCGCGGCCCACTTCGCTGCCGTCCATTGCCAACACGAGCGGGCGGTCCTGCGCCAGACCCTGCAATAAGGGTTCAGCGAAGGGTAGAAAGAAGACTTCGTTATTAATATGCTCATTCTTGACCCAGCGGGCGTACCGTTTGACCCGGCTCTCGGGTTTGTTGCCGTCTGGCACTTTCCTGGCGATCGCCGGTAGCTGGCTACTCTGGCTGCGGACAATTCCGCTGACCATGGCAGCGAGCGTATCCAAATGGCGAGCCAAGTTGCCCTGCGGTTCTCCTGGGTACAGTTGCCGCAAGGCGCTCTTTATGGCACGATATGTACGGCGGTTGTCACTCATGGCGATACTCCCCTTGTTCTGTGGTAGAACGGAGAGTGTAGCCGAGAGGCAACCGCTAATCAATCACGGATAAAGTGTCCGGTAGTGAAGGGCTGGCTGTGTATCACACGCAGCGCATCAAAGGAAATACAATCGCCGCGCTCCACTCCGGCGATGAGCAAGCCGTTGCAAAAGTCGGCATCGTTGGCGCGCTCAGTCTGTATCTGGACTTCATCAACCTGTTCCTGATGCTGTTGCGACTACTGGGGCGCAGGAGGTAATACCCTCACTCCAACCCCTCTTCCTTGAATATTGGAGAGGGCCAGTCCGATGTAAAACAGAAACGCTCTGCAGCTGCAGAGTGTTTCTGTTTTTGCCACTTGTGGCACAATGGTGTGTATTCAACAATTCACTCAGCAGCCAGAAAGGGAGCATCCTATGATTAGTCGTATCGTGGGCGTTTTCAAGCTCGACGTCAATACCTTTGAGGAGATAGAGCACGATCCAAGTGCAACTTCGCAGGCATTCATCATTGTGCTGGTGGTCGCATTGCTGTCAGGAATCGGGCGGGCCGGCTCGGCGGCACTGCGAGCGGCCGGCACCGCCGGTTCGGACGGCAGTGCACTCTTGGGGGGCACAAATAGTGCCCTCACTGCTTTTGGCGTAGCTGTACTGATTACGTTTGTGGGGTGGGTGGTCTGGTCCTTGTTGACGTTTGCAATCGGCACCATCTTGTTCGGAGGTCAGGCCACCATTGGCGAGATGCTGCGCGTGATCGGTTTCGCCTTCGCCCCGCAACTCTTGGGCATCATTCCTTGTTTTGGATCACTTGTTGGAACCCTCTGGACGCTTGTCGCCGGATTTGTTGCTGTCCGTCAGGGCCTTGACCTGGACAATACCAAAGCAGGCATCACTGTTGTAATTGGCGCTGTTGTATATTTTATCGGACTGGCAATAATGGGAGTTGCGATCGGTGGAGCATCAGGGTTGTTGACAGGCTAAGAAAACATAATTTGTGACAAGGAATAGACAGTCTCTCCGATTGCAAGGTTACGACTATTCGCAGCCGGGAGCGTATTTCATCACTCTGAATGCATACAAGGGTGCGCCCATCTTTGGCGATGTTATTCGTGAACGTGTCGTGTTGTCGGGAATTGGCGATATTGTAGATGAAGAGTGGTTTCGGTCAGCCGAGATACGAGAAGAGATCGAACTCAACCATGATGAATTTATTATTAGGACTTACGCAAACCAGGGAGAAACTGAGACAATGTGTGAATGAACAAATTATCTCACTGGGATTACAGCCAATTTCTCTTGGTTAGCCAAATCAATTACACACAAACCTACTTTGCTGACCATAGTGAACATTTGAGCCACGATCGTGTCAATCGACTGATGAGGGAAAAATATTTACGCCACGGGAACTGCGCCAAATGGTGCGCAAAGAGTTGGTTCTCTCTGAAGATGGCTACATTCTCTTTGATGATACGGTGCTTGATAAAAACCATTCCTTTGCCATTGAACTGGTGCGTAGGCAGTGGAGTGGCAACGCCAAAAAGGTAATCAAAGGCATCGGGCTCGTGACTTGTGTCTATGTCAATCCCGACATCGATAAATTCTGGGTCATCGATTACCGCATTTTTGACCCTGCGCGAGATGGACGTAGCAAACTCGACCACTTGTTGGATATGTGGCGAACCATTCTGCATGTGGAACAGCTTCCTTTCCGCACTGTGTTGATGGATAGCTGGTATGCGACGATGAAAGTGATGAAAGCAGTCGAAAAAGCCGGCAAAATCTACTACTGTCCGTTGAAATCGAACCGGCAAGCGACAGAAAGTCCTGCGGATGACTACTGCCGAGTTGATGCGCTCTCTTGGAGCGCTGAGGAGATTGAGGCGGGAAAAATGGTTCATCTCAAAAAGTTTCCAAAAGGTCATCAAGTGAAACTGTTCCGGATTGCGGTGTCTACTCACCGCACAGAGCATGTGGTTACCAATGACCACTCTCAAGATTCCTCAGATGCTACAGGCATAGAAAGTGCCATCCGCTGGAAGATTGAGCAGTTTCACCGAGAGGCCAAACAGCTAACCGGGCTGGAAGCATCTCAATGTCGTTCGCAACGAGCACAGCGCAATCATATTGCTTGTGCCATGCTTGTCTGGGTACGCCTGAATCAGATTGCGCAGGATGCACATACGAATGTGTATCAAATTAAGCAAGGTTTGTTGAGCAACTACATGCGAACTCAGCTTCGGCTACCTTCTATCTCTATGCTCCCTGCGTAAGTCCTAATTATGCCAAATCATATGCATGGCATTGTTTGGATTGTTGGTCAGGACTTTGTCGGGGCGACCGGCCGGTCGCCCCGACGAGAAAAAGAAACAAGTCCAATTCCAAGCGGCCCAGCACCAAAATCTCTTGGTGCATTCATAGCAGGTTTCAAATCCTCCGCGACAAAGCGTATAAATCTAATGCAGCAGACACCCGGATCGCCGGTCTGGCAACGCAATTATCACGAACGCATTATTCGCAACGATGACCAACTCGCCCGTGTTCGTCAATACATTGTCGAGAATCCTGCGTGTTGGGAACAATAGATACGATTTCGGGTGAGTTTCTGGATCAGCGGATTTCTTCCCAAAGTCTTTTCGCGCCTACTCCCATCAACAAAGAGTCAACGCCAGCAACGATCAGTGTATAGCCTTGATCAATGTATGGCCGTACTGCCTCCTCTGTAGCGCCAAAGTAACCAACTGGAATCTGCGCCGCAAAACAAGCGTCGCGGACACGGCCGATAGCGGTTCGGACTTCAAGATCATCAACCGCACCGGGCTTGCCCATACTCGCCGAGAGATCATACGGCCCGACGAGGATGCCATCCACACCAGGCACGCACACGATGGCTTCAATATCCTCGACAGCGTCGCGATGCTCGGCCTGGATAATCACTGCCACTTGTTCGTTCGCGTTCTCGATGTACTCTTGAAAAGACAATCCATGGCCATGCGCGCGCGCCAGTCCGATGCCGCGTATGCCTTCTGGTGCGTATTTGCATAACTGCACCACGCGCGCAGCTTGCGCTGCGGAGTTCACCTGCGGGGCGATCACGCCGGCTGCGCCGATATCCAAAAACTTCTTGATCCAAACTTCTTCAGTTGATGGCAGCCGGACCACACCAGGGCATCCTGATCCGGCTGCTTGCAGGGTTGCCTGGGCCCGGGCCGGATCGAATGCGCCATGCTCGGCATCGATGAACAACCAATCGTAACCGGCTTCCGCCATAATCTCAGCAATCTCCGGCAATCCAAGCGTAAGCATGGGGCCGATCAACAAATCGCCTTGGCGTAGCCGGGCCCGAAATGAGTTATCCATTGGATATTCCTTTGGGAGTTGAGTCAGGCGAGCATCGGGCAGTGGATCGTGCGCACACTCTCCAGGTGGACGGGTAGCTGGTACAACTCTTCCCAGCCTTCTTCGTCCGCCAGATCGAAAGGCACTTCCGGCTGATCCCAGAAGCACAGCACAAGGTGCTCCGGGTCGTCTGCTTCGAATTCTTCCTGGGCATGAAATGGCTCGGCGTAGGCGACCATCACCAGATAGAGTCCACTCGCTTCGTCGAGGAACATATCTACGTTGTAGTCATCGCCGAGATGTTCTGGGGTGAGTGTCCCACCGCAATCTGGGCAGAGTAAATCGATGGTATGTCCATCGTCGAATACCAAGCCCGCGAGGCCGCCTTCCGGACTCGGGATCACATCGGTAATTTGCTTTTGCCCCAAATGCTCTTCGGTCCAGCCGAGTACACATTCCAACTCGCCGTCGATCTCCAGCATGGGGCAGAGGTGTTCCTCACAAATCGGGCGTTCGTCCGGGGGAATATCAGTGGGCGTCATGACTCTCCAACTATACACCGATTCAGGCTCGAATTCAGATGACGAATCATATGCCGCTCATTTGAGGGTCAGTCTTATGTGTTTGGTGTGTATACTGGTGAAACCCTATTCGCGCTGCCATCTCGGAATCAGAAAAGGAGTCACATGCGTAAACAGGCCAATATCATTATCATCGGCGCTGGCATCGTCGGCGTGAGCGTTGCCTATCATCTTACGCTAATGGGCGTCAAAGATATTGTGTTGATCGACAAGGGCGACCTTGACGAGAACGACGGCTCAACTTCGCATGCGCCGGGCGGTTTGCGCGTCCTAACGCCATCCTATTTCTACACTACGCTCGGCTCCAAATCTCGTGCAGTATATGACAAATTGCCGCTGGCCATCGAGGGCGAGGAACAATTCTGGCGCACGGGTTTTGTGCAGGTGGCCTCTAAGCCTGAGCGTTTTGATTCATACAGGCGCATCCAGGAAATGGGCTACGCAACAGGAATCGAAGCCGCCTTGCTCTCTCCACAAGAGGTACAGCAGAAGATCCCGCTGATCGACAGTTCCAAGATTGTGGGCGGTTTATGGATTCCAGATTCTGGAATTGTTAACACCAGTCGCATTGCCACTTCCATGCGACGGTTGGGGGAAGCTACGGGCAACCTCACTTCGGTTGCTGAGACCGAGGTAACAGAAGTCGTGGCCGAAGGAGGCCGAGTACGGGCGGTTCTGACCAACAACCCCGAAATGCCGCGCATCGACTGCGAGCAGGTCGTGCTCTGTAACAACATCTGGGCGCCGATGCTGTGTGAAAAGCTGGGCGTCCCTATGCCGCTATTCCCCGGCCAGCACCAGTACATATTCACAGAACCGACTCCCGCGTTGGATGAATATAAGGATGTGGAGGTGAAGTTGCCGGTGGCGACGATGGACGATCTTTCAATCTATTACCGGCAACACCACGACCGTATCGGTATCGGTAGTTATCATCACAAAGCCATACTGGTCGATCCGTACAAATTGCCGAAAGACTCCAAAATGCCGTTCACGCCGGACGACTTCACAACCGCCTGGGGCTTGATGAAGGAGCTTATGCCGGCCCTTAATACCACCGAAATATCGCATGGCTTTAACGGCATGTTCAGTTTTACGGTGGACCACTACCCTGTCATGGGAGAGTCATCCGTCAAAGGATTCTGGACTGCAATCGGCGCATGGCTCTCCTATGCCAGCGAAGTCGGGCGTGTGATGGCTCGTTGGATGACCACGGGCGAGCCCGACATGGATGTGACCTTCGCGGATGTAAACCGATTTCATCCTTACCAATCCAACCACGAATTCCTAACACGCCAGAGCAAGTATTACTATGAGATTGGCTTCGACATTTTGCATCCCAACGAAGTCGCATCTGACGTGCGAAATTTGCGCTACTCACCCTATCATGCTCGCACGGAAGCGCTTGGCGCCGAGTTTATACCGATGGCCGGAATCGAAACTCCATATTGGTATGAAAGCAACGTGGCACTCGTCGAGAAGTATGGCGACCGCTTCCCACACCGCGCGGGCTGGGATGCCACATCCTGGTCGCCCATTATCGGTGCAGAGCACATCGCTTTGCGCGAGAATGTCGGACTCGTGGATTGGTCGGCTGCCATCGGTCCGATCGAAGTTTCGGGACCCGGCGCGCTGAATTTCCTTAACTATCTCTGCACCAACGATGTCGACAAACCGATCGGCCGTATCACCTACACCTTGCTTCTCACGACAACCGGGAACATCAAGCGCGACATGACAGTGGTGCGCCTTGCCGCGGATCGCTTCTGGCTGCTGACCGGCAAAGCCAACATGCCTGCCGAATTGTTCTGGATCCGGCAACATGCGCCCGATGACGGCTCTGTGTCCATCGTCGACCGCTCCGAGGAATTTATTTCATTGGCGCTCTGGGGACCGAACGCGCGTAATGTTTTGCAAAAGGTGACCGAAGCCGACCTGAGCAATGTAGCCTTTCCGTTTTACACCGCGCAGGATATCGGGGTTAGCATGACGCCTACCAAAGCGCTGCGCATTTCATACGTCGGTGAGCTTGGCTGGGAATTGTACGCCCCGGTGTCGTTCGGCCAGCAGCTGTGGGACACATTGTGGGAATCCGGGCGCGAGTTTGGCATGCACGCTTGCGGCATTGCGGCGCTGCTCGCGCTCCGCTTAGAGAAAGGCTATCGACTTTATGGTGCGGATATGACCACGGAATACAATCCATACGAAGCAGGGTTGGGCTGGATGGTCAAAACGCAGAAGGCTGACTTCATCGGTCGCGAGGCTGCATTAGCGGTCAAGGAGGCTGGTGCCTCCAAACGACTCTGCTGCCTCACATTCGATGATCCCGCAACAATCATGTTTGGCTTCGAGCCGGTCTTCGCAAACGGCAAGGTTGTTGGTCGAGTCACATCCGCCGACTACGGCTACTGTGTGGGCAAGTTCATGGCGTACGCTTATCTGGATAGCGCGTACGCCGCAACAGGAACCGAATTGGAGGTGCAATACACCGGTCAGCGGTATCAGGCCCGTGTAGTACCAGAACCCTTGTTTGATCCTGACATGGCTCGTTTGAAAGCTTAGGCGTGAGCCGCATGAGGGGAGTAAGGAGAATTAAATGACAAAGAAAGTGGACGCCATCATCATCGGCGCAGGCATTATCGGCTGTGCGACAGCCTTCGAGTTAGCGAAGAAGGGTTATAAAACGCTCAATATTGACAAAATGGGCGATGCTGGTTCAGGTTCGACCAGCAACTCGTGTGCCATTATTCGATTTCATTACTCAACGCACGACGGCATCGCGATGGCCCACGAAGGCTACTTCTATTGGGACGACTGGGCCAACTACCTCGAAGCCGAGGACGAACGGGGCTATGCTAAATACCGCGAGACCGGCATGCTCGTGCTCAACGAACACGAAGGTCAATACGACCATATTGTTGGACACTTCAAGAACATTGGTGTGCCTTTCGAAGAATGGGATAACGAAAAGATCGTTAGCACGTATCCATTGGGCACCGATCTCTATGGGCCGCCCAAACTTCCGAGCGACGATGGCTTTTGGGACGATCCGCATGGCAACCTTGCCGGCGGCATCTTCAACCCACAGGGTGGTTACGTCACCGATCCGCAACTGGCGACGCACAACCTGATGCGGGCTGCGGAGGCGAAAGGCGGCGAGTTCATATTCAACGCCGAAGTTGCCGAGGTGCACAAGTCCGAAGGTCGCGTCGCAGGCGTCACATTAAAAGACGGCAGGCGCATCGTTGCCCCAATCGTCGTCAACGCGGCTGGGCCGCACTCGTTTGTCATCAACCGCATGGCCGGCGTCGAGGACGGTATGAAGATCAAGACGAACGCGCTGCGTCATGAAGTCCACACTGTCCCTTCGCCCGAAGGTTACAACTACGAACAGGACGGCGTGGTCGCCCACTGTGCGGATGTTGGGGTCTATTGGCGGCCGGAAGTCGGCAATACCCTCATCGTCGGCAGCGCCGATCCTGAGTGCGATCCTAAAGAATGGGTCGCAGACCCCGACGTATTTGAACGCCAGGTCACCGAGGAGCGCTGGAAGGCGCAGGTGTTACGCCTGGCGCAGCGCATGCAAGGCTTGCCAATCCCAAACCGGGCACAGGGCCTTGTTGATCTGTACGACGTTACGGACGACTGGATTCCGATTTACGACAAGTCCGACCTGCCGGGTTTCTACATGGCGATTGGCACCAGCGGTAACCAGTTCAAGAACGCCGCTCCGGCTGGCTATCTAATGGCTGAGATCATCGACGCTTGCGAGCGCGGCCACGATCATGACAGCAATCCCGTGCAAGTGAAGTGTCGTTATATCCCCCACATGTTGGATGGTATGGAACGAGAATTAAATAATTTGGGCAGTTGGTTCACAACGGATGCAAGCAGTGATATTCTCTTGGCTTCATCAGAACACTAGCCAGGAGGCCATGATGAAACCCTATGCGCCCGAACATGAAGAAATGATGCGCCGCTTTTACAACAGCTTGAACGAGAAAGATGGGCGTCGCTTTGCTGGTTTCGAAGCCTTGAGATTTGGACACGGCGGACGGAGTTACATTGCGCGGGTGTTGGGGTGCAGTCGCAACACGGTGAGCAAAGGCGCCCGCGAAGTCAGTGGCTTGCCCAAGGGCGAAGTGGAGCAGCGCATTCGGAAGCCAGGCGGCGGACGCAAACCGTACTACGTCACATGGGGGGCGCAACTTGCTGAGAAGTTCCTGGCAGTGTTGCGCGAGCACACAGCCGGTGACCCGCTGGACGAGAGGGTGCGCTGGACGAACCTGACCCCGGGCGAGATTGTTGCGGCGTTGCGGGCCGAGCACGACATCGTGGTCAGCAAATATGTGGTGCGCAAGTTGCTGCAGAAGCACAACTATCGCCGCCGAAAAGCGCAAAAGAAACTCGGTTTGAAGGCCGAGATTGAAAACCGCAACGAGCAATTTGAGAACATCACGCGGCTCAAGACCGAATTCGAAGCGGCGGGCAATCCCATTGTCAGCATGGACAGCAAGAAAAAGGAATATCTGGGCAATTTCTACCGAGACGGACATTTGTACACCCTGGAAGAACTGCAAACTTATGACCATGATTTCAACAGCTATGCTGCTGGGGTCAGCATTCCTCACAGTCTCTACGACTTGCGTCTCAATGTCGGCTACATCCAACTCGGCGGCAGTCATGATACCAGTGAATTCGCTTGCGATAGCTTTCGCCATTGGTGGTACACATACGGCCACTACCACTATCCCAACGCCACTTCTATTCTCGTGCTTTGCGATGGCGGCGGGAGTAACAGTTCCCGCTACTACATCTTCAAGCAAGACTTGCAAGCACTGGCCGATGAAATCGGGGTCGAAATTCGCATTGCTCACTATCCACCCTATTGCTCGAAATACAACCCCAGCGAACACCGTTTCTTCCCGCATGTTACCCGCGCTTGCCAAGGCGTGATCTTCACCAGCCGCAAACTCGTCAAAGAACTGATGGAAAAAACCAGCACCAAGACCGGACTGAAAGCTTTTGTCCATGTTATTGACCAGGTCTACGAAACCGGTCGTAAAGTAGCCACAGATTTCAGGGACAACATGCGCATTATCTTTGATGATTTCTTGCCCCAATGGAATTACCGCGCTCTCCCATTTGCACAAGTTATTTAATTCTCATTCCTAAGTTTTATTCGCGGCTGCGCGAGATCAATGAGGAGAGCAGTTTCTCGGTGTTAGGCTGAGCTTCGCCATCAACTTGAGTGAATGTTTGTCCCTCGATGACAATTTGCGTGAGTGAATACGGTTTCTTGATAGCCACTTTTGCGAATGCTATAATCGCACTCACGGTTGGTCAAAATGAAGAGTTGCCGGGCGCGTAGCTCAGCTGGTTAGAGCGCACGGTTCACATCCGTGAGGTCGGGGGTTCGAGTCCCTCCGCGCCCACTAAAAGCCCCACAGGGGGCTTTTTTTATTTGGACAGCATCCGTGGCGGCCATTGACGGATTCTGAAACGCATAATATCGCGGTCGATCTGGCGTTCGAGGATTGACTGGCAGCGCCCTGCAGAACCATTGTGAATACATCTCAACGCCAGTATGATTATTCCAATGAAGCAGATTCCGCGTTCTCAATTGCAAGTCGATTGGGTCCTGTTTTACTTGCGCTGGCTGGTTTTGGTGGTGATCGGGGTTGTAGCCTTTTGGGGCCCTGAGAGTGTACAGATCGACCCCATACAAGCCGGTGCTCTGCTTGTCATTGCGCTGGCTTACAACCTGAGCGTGTTCGTCTTGCTGCTGGTGCGCTTCTGGCTGGCTGGGCTTGGATTCGCTACCGTTGTTTTGGACGCACTTGTGGCGTTATTTGCGTTTCTAGTTGCAGGGGATGCCCAGAGTTCGCTGCTTTGGGTGGGGCTATTCCCGGTTCTCGTGGCCGGCATGCGTTATGGCTGGCAGGTGAGTGCGGGTCTGACCTTTGCCTTGGTGCTCATCGAAGCGCTGCTCCTATTGGTTCTTGATGACCGTGGCGCCCGGGCATTGACCCCTTTTGCAATCAACACTCTGTTCCTTTTGACTGGAGCGCTCGCGACCGGCTTGTTGAGCGAGCGTTTGCGTCGTCAAGGTGGAAATTCATTCAATAACGATCTGGATGCCTTCGGCGGTCACCGCTCCGCCCACGACCGAGCCAAAGCGATCTATGAAATGGCCTCTCTGGTCAGCGCATCATTAAACTACAACCGCGTGCTGGACGCCGCGTTGGACTTGAGTGTTCTGGGTCTACAAGATGCGAGCGCGCGCTCCGAGGATATGGTGGGCGCGGTCCTGCTATTTGATGAAGAAGCGCTTTATGTGGCTTCGGCGCGACGCCTGACTCTGACCGACAAACGCCTGCGCGTGCCTGCTAAAAAAGGGATATTGGCAGAAGCGGTCAATTCTGGTGATCCAGTCTATTCTTCTCGACCTTATAGCGAACCGGAACTGTCAAAGTTCGTGGCCTTTCGATCCTGTCAGGTTCTGATGGCAGTTCCATTGCGGGCTGGGTTTGATTCTTATGGTGTGATCATATTCGGGCACCCCGAACCTAATTTTTTCTCCATTGATGTTATGGAGTTGTTGGAGGCGGTTTGCAATCAGGCCATTATTGCCATGCAGAATGCACGGTTGTATCAGACCTTGCAAGACGAGAAGGAACGAATCGTCGAGGTGGAAGAAGAGGCTCGCAAAAAGCTTGCACGTGATCTACACGACGGACCTACTCAGCAGGTAGCCGCGATTGCTATGCGCGCAAATTTCATTCGGCGATTATTTGAACGCGATCCCGGACAGGCTGCTGAGGAGCTATACAAAGTGGAGGAGCTTGCCCGTCGTACAACCAAAGAAATTCGGCATATGTTGTTTACCCTCCGCCCGCTCGTACTCGAATCACAGGGCTTAGAGGCAGCCCTCAAATCCCTCGCTGATAAAATGCAGGACGGTCATGACCAGAATGTAATTGTGGAAGCGGAAGAAGATGCTGAGGAAATGCTGGACAAACATGCGCAGGGCGTTCTTTTCTACATCGCGGAAGAAGCAATCACCAATGCACGCAAACACGCCGAAGCGAGCATTATTTGGGTGCGCTTACGATTGCGCGGTGAAATCTTTGCGCTCGAGATCGAAGACAATGGTGTGGGTTTCAATGTAGGTGCTGTTGATGCCTCCTACGATCAGCGTGGCAGCCTCGGCATGGTCAATATGCGCGAGCGAGCTGAACTGGTGAACGGAGTCCACCGCATCCAATCATCTGAAGGGCGCGGTACGAAGATAACCGTCCTCGTGCCCTTAACGGAGGACGCAGAAGAGCGGTTGCACGTTCTATAACAGCCGATATGATCCGCATTCCTCGAACCAGCCGAATTCTGCTGGGGGCCACTGTGATCTATGCAGTGGCTCTTTTGTATTGGTTCAGTATCGAAGATGTTTCGCTTAATGGAGCAATTGCAAGCGGACTGGCCGGAACTCTGATACTAACATCACATCTTATCCGCGTTCGCTGGGGAATGCATACACTCTTAGGATTCAGAATCCTGGTGTTCTTTGGCTTAATCGGGCTGCTAACTGGTGTGCTTGCAGCACCCTTAACTGCTTTCTTAATGGTTTCCAAGGTGGGCCTACATGCACATGTGTACTCCGACTTTACGCTTGAACAAGTGCTGAGTGTTTTACGCGTGATGCCGGTTTGGGCACTTACGGGCTTATTCTTTGGTCTGGCCAGTGGCGTGGGAATTTATTATTGGAAATCGTCTGTGAAGGGCATTGGCATAAATAATTCCAATGAGAGCCAGGAAGCTTGATCTAAAAACCCCCATCTGGTGAACTATTCTTGAAATACCGGAATTTCAGTAAAGTGGTGCTAGAATTCAAAACGGATACGTTAGACTGCAAGTGGGCTGAAATAATGCTGAGCATGTGTCCATTAAACTAAGGAGGCTGCCCGAATGGAAGAGCAAATACAGCAAGATCGCATCTGGGTCTGTCCCAATTGCACTATGGGCTTTCATCTGGCAGGTCAGTGTCCAGATTGCAAGGTAGACCGAGTCGAGTGTCGGACTGGTAGCCTGGATGATCCCTCTCGCAGGCCGCTCATTTCAGCCGATGGAAGGGTGGAGACACATGCCCCCCTTTGGTGGCTGCACAATCGGCTTGGCAATCTGGCCGTAGCGGCAGAAGAGTTGCGCAGCAAGTAGTAAGCAGTTCGCGCCTGACGGTGTCTATTAAACGGCAAACAATTCTAAATAGACTGAGCACATATTTATCAGGAAGGTATTATGCAGAAAGAAAAACTCATCATCATTGGCTCAGGCCCGGCCGGGCTGACGGCGGCACTGTATGCAGCCCGCGCAGACCTGAATCCACTTGTCGTATCTGGCAACGAGCTTGGCGGGCAAGTCTCGATCACGGCGGACGTTGAAAACTATCCTGGGTTTCCAGATGCACTTACCGGGCCGGAGCTGGTCGACCAATTTCAAAAACAGGCCGAGAGGTTTGGCGCTCGGATGCAGATTGACGAAATTGTCGAGGTGGATTTCACACAAGGCCCACCATTTTATCTGAAGTCTCACAGTGAAGAATACGAAGCAGATTCTGTGATCATCTGCACCGGTGCATCACCGAAACGTCTCGGCGTCCCCGGCGAGGATGATTACATCGGGCGTGGCGTTTCGTTCTGTGCGACCTGCGACGGCTTCTTTTTCCGCGAGAAGGAGATCGTGGTCGTCGGTGGGGGCGACTCTGCCCTTGAAGAAGGACTTTTCCTCACAAAGTTCGCGGAACAGGTACGCGTCGTGCACCGTCGGGATGAATTTCGCGCTGGCGCCGTGCTTCTGAATCGCGCACAGAAAAATGAGAAAATGGCGTTTATCTGGGACACCGTTGTCGAAGAGATCGTAGGTAACGGCAAGGTGACCAGTGTCAATGTGAAGAATGTCAAAACAGGAGAAAAGGAAGAGCTTCAGACAGATGGGGTTTTTATTTATATTGGTCATTACCCCAATACGAGTTTGTTTGAAGGCCAGTTGAAAATGGATGAACACAACTATCTGATTGCTGATAAGCGCATGCAAACTTCGGTAGAAGGCGTGTTCGCCGCCGGCGAAGTGCAAGACCCGATCTATCGGCAAGTAGTTTCATCTGCAGGGCAGGGCTGTCAGGCAGCGATGATGGTCGAACGCTGGCTGGCTGCCCGAGAGGGATAAATGTAGAACCTCGCTAGCCCCCGCAATTCGATCTTGATGGGACAGGCTACGCACCTCAAGTAGCCTGTCTCTTTTTCTGTCTGCCCTAGTTTTTAACTAGGGAAGGTCGATTTCCCTGAGCAGTGCGCGAGCCGCTAGACCGCGATGGCTGATTTTGTCTTTCTCAGAATCTTCCAACTCGGCGAGCGTACAGCCAAACTCGTCGAGATAGAAGAGTGGATCATAGCCAAATCCACCAGAACCGCTTGGGGCAAATGCGATACGCCCGGGACAGATCCCCTCTGCCTGGTGGATTTCCTTGCCATTGGGAGAGGATAAGACCAACACACATCGAAACTGGGCAGTGCGGCGTGTCCAGGGTGTCGATTTCAATTCGTCAAGCAGGGCCGTCCATTTGTCTGGAAATGAAACGTCATGACCGCCTCCATAGCGGGCAGAGTAGATCCCCGGACGGCCATTTAAAGCGTCCACCGTTAGGCCCGAATCGTCAGCCAGTGTCCACATACCTGTAATATGGGCATATTCAATTGCTTTAATTGCCGCATTTTCCGCGAACGACCTCCCGGATTCAATGACATCTTGACTTATGTCGAGATCACTGAGCGTCAACCATTCTATTGGGAGCTTGCCCAGGATTCGTTGTAGCTCTACCAATTTACCTCGATTGTGGGTGGCAAAGACGATCCGATTTGGAAAATTGTTCATATTATGACGAGTTGAGAAGTATAGTTTGTAAGAAAGCCTTCAGACTCAGCTTTGAAAACTCTAAAAATGTACTTATGTCATCCAATATTTCATAATTGTTGACGCGTTAACATTATTTATGGTATACTCATCTCGCTTTCCCCGAGTCTTCTGTTGAGTCGCACGAGTTTGCGAGAGACACTTCTGGCCACTACTCAACATAACGCCCTAAAACTTAACGTCGGTTTCCTGCTCAATAAGCATACCGGTTATAGCCGTGAAATTGCTGTTTCTGAGAGCCGGACGGATGTTGCTGCGCATTTAGCCATAGATGAGTTACATGGACAACTGCGGCTCACTCGGACCCCACCTGGAATTTATGTGGCCGGGAGTCTGATAACGGCACATGCCACTGAATGCAGCCGCTGCCTCAAGAATGTTACCTTTGAAGCCACAATTAAATTGTCTGAATTATACGGATTTCCGACGTCTGACGAGGCGGAATTTTCAATTTCAGAAGATGGTGAATTAGATCTGGCTCCCCTCGTGCGTGAACTCATCGTGCTCGAACAGCCATCCCGCATATTGTGCCAACCAGATTGCGTCGGATTGTGCCCTACATGTGGGGCTGATCATAATGTGGAGACCTGCCTGTGTGAGGAAGACAACTTAGACCCGCGCTTGAGCGTCTTGCAGTCCCTGCTGGACAAGACGTAATTGTGGGTAAATTCAAATTAGTTAGGCCCTAACTAAGTACGAGGAGCGCGTACATGTTCCCTGGATTAAACGACCAACGCACCGAAGTCCTCGCCCAACTGATGGATCGTGCCGACACGCTGGGTTACCTCATCACGGACGATATTATGGAAGCGGTTTCTGATACGGACCAGTCGGAAGGTCTCCTGGACGAATTATTTGCCTTCCTGCAAGGTGCTGGCATCGACGTTTATGCCGACAAACGCGATGTGCCGGAGGATGTGCAGCCCCGAACTGCTGAATACGACGAGCAGGAGTTCGATCTCTCCCAGATTTCGAGCGACGATACTGTCGGCCTCTACCTTAAAGAAATGGCGCGCGTGCCATTGCTTACTACAGAGCAGGAAGTGGATTTGGCGAAACGTCTCGAAAGAGGCATTCGCGCCACGAGCAAACTGAGAACAGCCAATCGCGCGGCCTCGCTGCAGGAGCGGGCCGGATTTGAAGGACAAATCGAGGATGGTCGTGCGGCCCGCGAGCATCTGATCAAAGCAAACACCCGTCTTGTTGTATCAATCGCTAAGAAGTATATGGGACGTGGGGTGCCCTTGCTCGATCTGATCCAGGAAGGCAACCTGGGCTTGATGAAGGCGGTGGGGAAGTTCGATTATCGCCGTGGCTTTCGTTTCAGCACCTATGCGACCTGGTGGATTCGCCAGACCATTACGCGAGCGATAGCGGATCAGGGCCGTACTATTCGTGTGCCGGTGCACATGAGTGATCGCATCCGCCGCTTGTATAAGACATCCCGCCAACTGGAACAAAGTTTTGGGCGTAAACCGACACCAGAGGAGATCGCCCTCGAATTAGAAATGGAGCCGCGCAAGGTACAGTGGATGCTGAAGGTTTCCTGGCGTCCGCTCTCTTTGGAGCGTCCGGTTGGCGAAGAAGACGATAGCGAGCTTGGCTCATTCATAGAGGATGACAGCACT
This sequence comes from Anaerolineales bacterium, assembly GCA_965248775.1. Classification (GTDB taxonomy): domain Bacteria; phylum Chloroflexota; class Anaerolineae; order Anaerolineales; family JBHHUI01; genus JBHHUI01. Next base: position 3,479,045 of record OZ252150.1, on the reverse strand, counting down.
CCAACGCCGAGCCAGAGTGCCTATCAGAATCTGCTGCGGGAAAAGGTGGAAGAAGTACTGGCGACGCTTACACCGCGTGAAGCCCGCATTTTGCGCCTTAGATTTGGCCTGCAAAATGGCCGCTCGTACACACTTGAGGAAGTCGGCCAGAAATTCGGTCTCACGCGTGAACGTATCCGTCAGATCGAAGGGAAGGCCCTGCGCCGCCTGCGGCATCCGCGCCGCTCCCGACAACTCAAGGATTACCTCGCCTAGAGTATCAATACGAGCAATAAAAGAAAACGGGTGAGCGCACAGCCACCCGTTTTTTAATTATGGACGTTTGGAATATCTCTCGCCTGCGTTGGGGGTTGATAGGCCTGCTCCTCATAGCGTTTGCCCTGCGATTGCACAATTTATTGGCGTTACCTGCCTTCGTGGATGAAGCCAATCATCTGCGCTGGGCTGCTGAAATCTGGCAGGGTCGGGTGGTCTTTCCTTTCAGCACTGCCAAGGGCTTGACCCTCTATTATCTGGCAGCCTATCTTCCATTCCAGAACTCTTTATGGATTGGGCGCGCAGCGATCGTTTTGAGCAGCCCACTCACTTTGAGTGGGTTGTGGGCAATCGGGATCGCGTGGAGGCGACCTGCTTTAGGTCTGATCGCAGCCGGTATCTATGCCACAATGCCTTGGGCCTTCTTCCATGAACGTCTGGTAATCTCCGATCCCCTTGTTGCGACGGTTGCTGTGTGGATAACCTGGAGTGCAACAGTACTGCTCAAAAGGCAACGCCCAATTCGCCGATTAAATGTCTTCGCATTGTCTAGTTTGCTGCTTGCTGCACCACTATTGAAACTAAGCGCCATCACTCTACTCGCGATTCCAATCGGTGTCGTAGTCATTCGCCGACGAGCGAAGAATGGATTCGGCGCGCCAATCCGAACTCTGATTGCTCCGTATTTGCTAGCAGGGACTATATTGATTCTTGTGCTGGGTCTGACCGCGACTCGTTATGATATTTCTGGTGAGTTGATCGATCGTGCGGACTTCAACACCGCCAGCCTCTACCAGCAAATTCTTCGTAATTTGAGAGACCTGGTTAATTGGAGTGGCACTTATCTGGGCACTACTATTTTGTTACCTGTCATCGGAGTACTCTTGGGTCTCCTACAGCGATCCAAAATTATCGTGATGGCGGCTGTTGGAATATTCTTTGCAGGCGGCGTGTTTGTTGTCACCGCCGATGGCGCTTTTTCGCGTTATTACTTGCCGGTGCTGGCCTTCGCATCTCTTGCCAGCGCATTCACTCTGTATGCAATTGTGATATTGAGTCGAAATATATGGTTGCGCGGGGGAATAATACTGATTATTGGTCTTTTCATTACTGTGCCCTTTCTCCGCTTTGCCGGTCAAGCGTACAGTAATCCGGCAGGTATGAAACTTCCGCAACTGGATCAGTTTCAATATATTTATGGCTGGTCGGCTGGATATGGGATCCAAGAAGCGACACAGTTTACAGTCAAAGCAATTGCGAATGAGCTGGTTCCCGCTGTTGTTTATGGTCAGGATTTATCCACATGGAGCATCATGGATATCTATTGGTCCGAAACAGCCAATGGGAGAGCATACGAACTATGGGATGCGAATGCCCCAGGCGTGATTGAAGTCGTGTCGAGTGGCCTGCCCGCTTACCTCGTCGTCGATCTTGCCAGGGATAAGGCGAATTTTGAAGGTCTCGAGATAAATCCTCATGAGCTGGCGCGGTTTGAGCGACCGGTAAGTAATATACCCGTTGTAGTCTATCGTTTGGCCCCGGAGCCCTTTCAATTCCCATCGTCTTAGAATTGTCAGGGCCTGACTGGCACGAGAAATTGGGCGTACACATCCCCATCCCCTATTCCAAGTACTTCCAAATCGGGAAGCGGTTGCTCGCCGTGCGGAAGCGCCCGTAAATTATCCCCAATCCAACCAACCTCATAACGGCGATTGATTTCCAAAGCGTGCGCTGTATCGTCGGCATTGAACGCTTCTAGAACATCAGGCTGTTGCAGATATTCATCAAAAATATAGACGTCCAGTGTGATTAACATCGATGCACAGAGTATTCCGGAGGAGATCAGTAGAGAAAAGTATGCGCCTAATCGTTTTCCTAAAGCTTTGTATAGCCCAATCAGTCCAATCGCAGACCAGAAGAATAAAAAGGGCAGGCTGCCACTTGCTCTAAAGAAATGGGGCGCATTTTTTGATAGAAACGAGGGCAATAAAAAGATGCAAAGCCAGAGAAGACCCAGCAATGCACGCTGACGGTTTTTTATTTGTAATGCCATGTAGAAACCAAATATGAAAGGGATTGCCATCAATAGGTCGAGAATAGGCCTCCCGGGGATATTATGGCGGATATTCAGGTCGCCTTTTATGAAAAACATGCGCGCAAGCAAGACTGTCTGGGATAAGACTGTACGTGTGAAATCTTGTATGTTCTGGCCCGGGTAAAACACGGCAACTTCCGTCGTCCGCGCTGAATCTTGATCTTCCAATGTTGTGCGGTGGATGAGGATAGGTGCCGAAATGATTGCAGCAACGAGGATCATTGTGATAGCACCGGATGAACGAATCCGAAGTGCCGAACGATCTACTAATATTAATGCAAGCAGAGTCAAGCCAATTGCTGGTAAAGTGAATACGTTTGGCGTATAGGTGTAATGAGTACTACCAAAGATCAAACCAGCAGTAATCCACCACCTTCTATTATTCTGGCGCCAGGCGCGCAAGGCTGCAAACACCGCTAGGCTCAATAGAAATGGAAAGAGCACAGGCCGGGTACCCAGTCGTCCAAGGTAGATTGGCCAAAAAGTGATCGTGCTCAGCAATCCAGTGAGCAACCCCACTCTTCGGCCGAAGAGTTCTCGCGCAACCAGGAGTGCACCCAGCACCAGTCCGATGCTCGCAAGTGTAGTCGGCAGCCGTAATGCGCCCGGAGTCCGACCGAAAATCTCAATAGAGATTGCTTGCAAATAGAAGATCAAGGGTTCGCGATCGCCTGGCTGTTCCAGCATGGGTGGCGTTTCACCTGCCAAGATGTCGAGCGCCATCAGTCCATTCAAAGCTTCGTCGTAATGCAATGCTTGTGGTGTACTGCCGATATTCCACAAACGTAGAATTGCAGCGATGATCAGAATGCCAGCGATGGCGAATGCCTCAGCCAGGTGCCAATTCTTTATTTCGGTGTGCATCTCGGAAAAGTGCCTATGCTATAATTTTCTTATGAGGGAATTTAGGGTGATTTCTGTCATTTTGATGATGTGTAAACAGCCGTGGCATTGGTGGGATAGAGGCCCCCACCGAGCAATGGCCGGTTTGTTTTGAGAACCCACCGGACCTGCCACGCAACTGCAACCGCCAGCCTCGACTGGCGTTTTTTTATGGCTTTTCTTAAGAGCTTATCCGACAAATCTTCCAGGGGAACTTAGCATGACAGACAATATTCTTGTATCCGTTGCCTGGCCTTACGCAAGTTCAGACATCCATGTTGGCAATATAACCGGCGCTTATCTGCCGGCCGATATTTTCGCACGTTATCATAGATTGCGCGGCGACAAGGTTTTGATGGTATCGGGTTCTGACTCGCATGGAACTCCGATCTCACTCCGCGCTGATGAAGAAGAGAAAACCCCATTGGAAGTCTATGAGAACTTCCACAAGCGATTTCTCGACTTATTTACCAAACTCGGCCTGACCTACGATCTGTTTACAACGACCCATACCGAAAATCATTTTGATGTTTCGCAGGCTATGTTTTTGCGCCTGCTGGAAAACGGATATCTATATTCTGAAAAGCAGAAGCAGTGGTTCAGCCCGGAAGAAGGGCGATTTTTACCAGACCGTTATGTGGAAGGAACCTGTTATATCTGCGGATATGAACACGCCCGGGGTGACCAGTGCGATAATTGCGGCAATCTTCTCGATGCAACCCAACTCATCAATCCGCGTTCCAAGACTGCCAGTACCGATCTTGAATTGCGCGAGACCGAACATTATTTCCTTGACCTGGGAAAACTCACGCCGGAATTAAGTTCATTTCTCAACACGGGGAAAGAATTCTGGCGGGCCAATGTCTTGAAGCCATCCCGGTATTTGGTGGGAAAAGAAGGCCTCCATGGGCGCGCCATCACTCGTGACCTAGATTGGGGGATTCCCGTCCCGCTCGATGGCTGGAATGGGAAGTGTTTATATGTATGGTTTGAAGCTGTCATTGGCTATCTGTCAGCCTCGATTGAATGGTCAAAAAATCAAGGCACACCGGATACTTGGCGAGATTGGTGGTACGACCCCACAGCCCGAGCCTACTATTTCATTGGAAAAGATAACATTCCCTTCCATGCGGTGATCTGGCCGGCAGAACTCGCTGGTGCCCGGCGGCTGTATCCTGACGATGGTGATGTTCAGTTGAATCTACCTTACGATGTCCCGGCAAACGAGTTCATGAATCTGGAAGGACGAAAAATTTCAGGCAGCCGTAATTGGGCTGTATGGGGTCTAGACGTTGTTGAACGATATGGCCCGGATGCAGTGCGATTTTATCTGACGATGGCGATGCCTGAAGCCCGCGACAGCGATTGGGTTTGGGCTGATTTTGTTAGCCGCAACAATGATAACCTTGTCGGCACGTGGGGCAATCTTGCCAATCGTGTTTTGACTTTTGCCTACAACAATTTTGATGGGCAGGTGCCTGAACCAGGTGAATTAGAGTCGCAGGATCAAGCATTGCTAAATCTTGTTGATTTCGGATTCGATTCTGTTGGAGAACTGATCGGTGCAGTTAATCTTCGCGCCGGATTGCAGGAGGCGCTGCGCCTTGCAGGGGAAGTGAATAAGTATCTTGACGCAGAAGCTCCCTGGTTTGCAATTAAGTCTGACCGCCCGCAAGCCGCGCGAATAATTTATACCGCTCTCCGTGCTATAGACTCCCTCAAAGTCTTGTTCGCTCCTTTTGTGCCTTTTAGCTCAGAAGCACTGCACGGTTACTTCGGCTATAACGGCAGTCTGTTTGGCCTTCAATCGATTGAGACATACACTGAGGCAACACGCGCTCACCAAGCATTGACCTATCAGTCAGCGGATGCAACCGGCAATTGGGCTCCCAGCCAGTTGCCTGCTGGGCAAACACTGGGCAAGCCGGCCCCTCTTTATCGAAAGCTGGATGAATCTGTTGTGGACGAGGAAATGGCACGTCTGGGATAAGCGATGACCTCCGAAAATGGGCTGCCGGGCATTCAACTGGAATCAATGGCGAGCCCCAAAACGACACGCATTCTGTGGGTTGGGCTTGGATTGATTATTGGAGTGTATTGTGTTGTTGCTGTTCTTTACTCGATTTATACCCCCGCCTGGCAGGTGCCCGATGAGCCCGCTCATTACAACTACATCCGTCATCTTGCAGAGGAGCGGTCATTCCCTATCCTGGAGTTCGGAGATTACGACCAACAATATCTCAGCACGTTGACAAGTTCGGGTTTTCCACCCGAGCTATCGATCGAAACACTCGAATACGAAGATCACCAACCCCCTCTTTATTACCTTCTTTCCACACCGGTCTTCCTTGCATCAGGCGGGGTGCTGCTTCCAATACGTCTACTCTCGGTCGTCTTCGGTGCGGGAGTTGTCGCCTTCAGCGGCCTGGCAATTTGGACATTGTTTCCAGGAAATGCACCACTGGCAATCATCGTAGCAGGCGTCGTGGCATTTGTGCCACAGCACGTAGCAATGTTGGCGGGCATCAACAACGATAGCCTTTCCGAATTTTGGATCGCGTTTGGATTGTGGCTGCTATTCCTTTGTATGACTTCCAATATAAAACGATCCCGCAGGTGGTATCTTGCTCTGGGCATAGTCATTGGCCTGGGGCTGCTTACAAAGACCCTTGCCTATTTGCTCGTGCCCGTTGCTGCTATCGGGCTATTTCTAAAAGCACGTCGCGAAAATTTGGAATGGCGGCAAACAGTCCGCATAGGGCTGTGGATATTTGTTCCGGCCGGGTTGTTGGGATTGCTATGGTGGGGGCGTAACCTGTCTGTCTACGGGTGGCCTGACTTGCTCGGACTGCAACGTCACAATTTGGTCGTTCTCGGGCAGCCCCGTACAGCTGAGTGGATCGAACAGTTCGGTGTGGGCGAATATGCACTCCGCTTCTTTCAGACTACATTCAACAGCTTTTGGGGGCAATTCGGTTGGATGGGGGTCTTGATGGACGCCCGCGTGTACTTGCTCCTTCAGTTCCTGACTGGTGCAATCCTGTTGGGCGCCGTATATGTCCTCTGGTTAAAGCCGACATTGGGTTCACTCCAGCGTGATGGTCTCTGGACATTATTTGTGATGGCTGCTATCACTACTGTTCTTTATCTCGCATATAACGTCGAATTCGTGCAACACCAGGGGAGATATTTGTTTCCTGCTCTGACCCCGCTAGCAACCGGAATGGCGTTCGGTTTATTGGGTTGGTCTACTTTTCTCACCCGCCGCTGGCCGGGGAATGCAAGGCTGGTCGTTTGGTTACCCGTTACGATCGTTCCATTTCTCGCGGCACTTTCACTTTTCGCTCTATTCCGATTCATCGTGCCTGCATTGGGCTAGGGATTTGCTGCGGGGAGATCGAACACTTTAATGAGCGGCAGCCAGTTATTTGGCACTTGCGAGCCAAACTTGTCTAGAACCGCAAGCCGCTCATTTGTAACAGCGTCATACAGTCCGGCGCCAAGGATGTATGTTCCCGCCGGTACCGAAGATAGATCAAGAACGACGGTTTGACTGACGTGCTCACCAACAAGCCAGTCGTTCGTCGGTAGCTCTTGTCTATTCAGCGACCGCTCATCGAATCCCTGCGCAACAGCCTCATTGATAGGATCCCAAAGATGGACAAATGAGTGATAGGGTTCATTAGGCGGCTCGTCTGTGCGCCAATACAGAGTGAGGATGAGATCGTCCTCCGCAAATTCTGCATCATAACCCAGCAAGGTTAGGCCGTCTGAGAACTGTGCATTAAGTATCTCTTGCATGCCATCCGGAGGATAATATTGAACAGGATGATAGAGTACTTCGACGGCGTGCAAATCTGGATTTGTCAGGCTGGGCTCGTCTGCAAATTTCCCCCACTGTAGAGGCCCGCGCACAAGCGAGAGCACAACCCCACCGAGAACCAGCGCGACGACAGCTGACTTTCGCATCCATACCTTTAGCCCGAATGCGTAGAGGCCGCCGGTCACGATTCCAAACAAGAGCATCAGTGCTCCAGGTGTGTCAGGAAATATCCATTCATCCGGCCAGCGCTGCCAGCCAAACATGAACGCGGTATAGAGGCCTGTCAAAAAAATTACTGCCGTGCCGCCGATGCGTTTCGAACGGCTTTCCTTGGAGCGGAACCAGAGAAACTCGAGCATGAATCCCACCATGACAAGCACACCCAGCAAATAAAGGACATGGTAGCGCGGACTGTCTTCGTCACGGCTCACAAACGAGCCAAATAAAATTCCGATAGACGTAAATGAATAGATTTTGGCAATGGTTCGAGCTTCGCTAGTCCGCTTCCAATTCCTAACTGCAAGGTAAATTCCACCTAGTGTCGGAATAGCCAGATAAGTTAAGGTTGGCCATGCATCTGCGTGTGTGTAGAGCAGCAATGGCCAATACCATTCACCGGGCACATACGTGCGGATATTTGGTCCCCAGCCAATTGTGAGGGCAAGTAGCGGTTCCCATAAATGGCCGAAATAACCGAGATCGTGGACACGGACCGGATTGTTTTGGAAGAACCATTCAGCACCAATCCACCAAATGGCAACAGGAACTACACCCAATACCTTTCAAATAAGCAAACAGGTGGCACCCGAGGCATACTTGTGAGATATACAAATTCGCAAGATGCCAGGGGGCCACCTGATGGGATACAGATTACGCGAGGTTGACATCGAGAGCAAGTTTTGCCGGGAACTGACATTTACAAGCCTGAGCCGGGTTATTCCGCCAGATGTGGTCGAAGCAGCGTTGGAGGCAGAAGGCTTGAAAACGCAACGCGAGCGCAAATTGAATCTGGTCGTGACAGTGTTTTTAATCATCACAATGAACATCTACACGCAATCTTCTCTGGGGCGGGTAATGCGTAAGATCGCCCAGGGGTTGCGGTACATCTGGAACAATCCGGAATACGCGGTACCGAAAGACAGTGCGATTACCTATCGGCGCTATCAACTGGGTGCTCGACCGGTCGTGCGTTTGTTTCGGCATGTATGTCGACCGATAGCTACGACGGAGACAGCTGGCGCGTTCCTCTTTGGATTGCGCCTGATGGCCATCGATGGCACGGTTGAAGATGTGGCTGACACGCCGGAGAATGCGGCGGCTTTTGGACGGCACCACAGCCCGCGCGGCCAGAGCGCTTTTCCGCAGGTGCAAGGGGTGTATCTGGTCGAGTGCGGCACGCATACGATTGTCGATGCGGGCTTCTGGCCTTGCCACACCAGCGAGCGCATGGGTGGTTTTCGCCTGTTGCGCTCGGTCGAGATGGGCATGTTGGTGATGTGGGACCGTGGGTTTCATGATTATGACATGCTGCGCATGGTTTTGGAGCGCGGGGGACACATTTTGAGCCGATTTCCAGCCCATGTCAAGCCTAAAAACCGCTGTCCCTTGCCAGATGGCTCCTACACCGCCTACCTGACCCCCTCCGACTACCAGCGCCGCAAGCGGGGCGAGCGCCTCCTGGTGCGCATCGTCGAATACACCATAAGTGACCCGGCACTCCCCGGTTACGGTGAAGTGCACCGCTTGGTTACCACCTTGCTTCACCCCGAAGCCTTCCCAGCCCTGGAACTCGCGCGAGCTTATCACGAACGCTGGGAAATCGAATTGGTCATCGATGAAGTCGACACCCATCAACGTCTGGCCGGACGCCCGCTGCGCAGTCTCAAGCCGGTCGGGGTCATTCAGGAACTGTATGGCCTGCTCATCGCACACTTCATCATCCGCTTCCTGATGCATGCGGCTGCCCAACGCACCGGTCTCGATCCCGACCAACTCAGCTTTGTGCATGCACTCGAACTCGTGCGCGACACGCTCGCCGAGTTTCAAAAGACGGCCGTTGACCAACTCGGCCAACTCTATGACCGCTTGTTGCATGACATCGCTGACGTTCGTCTGCCTCTCCGCCGTGCCCGTTCAAACCCGCGTGTAGTCAAACGCAAGATGTCAAAGTTCCGCCTGAAACAGCCGGAGCATTATCACTGGCCCCAACCCCGACAACCTTTCCGGCAAGCTTTGGCCCTTATTTGAAAGGTATTGGAACTACACCTATCCCAGCAACGACCCAGAGCGAGAACATTGAGAAAATTCTCGATCGGACTGCTCGTAGGCTGTCCAATGAAATTGCGTGCAAAACGCTGGTGGTTGAAAAAACGGCGACAAGTGCAAGCCCCTTGCCAAGATGTGCCGCCAATGCCAAGACGATCCCAATTGCAGCAGGCAAATAACGCCGGTCAAACCTTGATATTACCAACGCCAAGAGCATCAACAACACAGGAATGAAAAGAATGGCTGCTACATAGTGTGCCCTCGATGTGACAAGTAAGTAAACGTCGACAACGCTTAAGAGGAGGACCAGCAATTCAGGCACTGGATGTTGAAAAATTTTCTTAACAACGTGGTAGAACAACGCTAGTCCGAGTAATGCACACATAATTGGAACTACTCGAAAAACCAAAGTTTCATTATTGGGGCTAAAAATGCGAACAGCGTATTGTAGCCACCACCATAACGGTGCTAAGAAGTATCCATTGCGGAGCGGGACTCCGAACAGGATGGTTTCAATGCCATACCCTAGGTGTTGGTCAGGACCTACTCCAAACATATCTCTGACACCATTCTGGATGATGCGCAGTTCATCATGCACAAATGGGAATGTCAAAGCGCTATGAACGCGAGCCCAAAACCCCGAGAGAATCGCTAGCAGCACGATGCCATGCCTCCCGCTCCAACGAAATGTTGATAGTGCTGGCGAATTCGTAACCGTTCGATCGAGCTGCACGTGTATTATTCCTGTTCCAAATGCGCAGCAATTAAATCCAGGGCTGCAGTTGCAGATAGATGCTTGTTTTCCTCGCGGTCACCACCCCACACAAACTGGCGCGCGAAGGCGGTATCAGCCTTCGCCAGGCCAATCCATGTCAGTCCAACCGGCTTCGCAGTGGTACCGCCACCCGGACCGGCGATGCCTGTAACAGAGACGGCTATATCTGCACCGAATCGCTCTCTGGCACCCTTTGCCATGGCGAGCGCAGTTTCCTCGCTGACCGCGCCATACCTCTCAAGGGTTGCGTCTGGTACGCCGAGCAAATCGCGTTTGAGCGCGTTTGAATAGGATACTACTCCGCCCAAGAAGTAACCCGAGCTGCCGGGAACGTTTGTTATTAAGTGCGCGATTAGGCCGCCCGTGCAGCTTTCAGCTGTTACTATTGTTAATTCGTGATTCGCGAGTAATGAGCCAATCACCTCAGGAGTACCTGTATGTGGCATAATCTTGTCTCTTAGGGCAGGGCGTTTTATCTTGGAACTAGCTGAAGTCATCAAGAACTGCTGAAAGTATTTTCGGCACAAAGTATATCAGTCTGTTGCTGACGATCCCAGCAAACGGCAGTGTATAGTGCTGAATTTTGAATAATACATGTCCGCATATTTGACCGTCTCACCAGGGAATTGGCGTCTCACATGCGAAAAAATCCAGCAATCGTTCAGATCTAGGAAATTATACTTTTTTGTGCTGCACTTCCCGCAGCACAAAGGCGATGCAATTCACTGTCTTTTTGAAGAGTCGTGCCATCACCCGCTGCTGAAAGGGGTGTGGAAAACAGCCGCTTTTCGATGACCAGGCAGCCCGAAAAGTGTCAGCGTGAGAAACGCAGACCGGTCAGGCGAGTACACAGTCCAGCCCAGTACCGCACAGTCACCCAGTCACGTATGCACTGGGTCGTGACGTGCAGACTGCGTCGTGAAACGAACTGGGTCGGTATGTGTACTGCACTGGGTGGTGAGATCCATGGCCTTTCAGGAAGTGTCGTAGAAGGCGAAAGCGAGTTGGGCGAAGCGAGCAGGGCGGGCGGCAAGACGGGCGGAGAGTGCATCGCGGGCCGCCTTGCGCTGGCGGTGGGTTTCGAGCCAGCGCTTCACGTGTGCCCCTGTAGGGGGGGGTATCCAGACATGGCCGCGTTGGGGCTCCCAGATTTCAACTAATTCCATGATGCATCCGCATTTCTGGCATTCGAGCGGGTCGTAGCCGAAGCTTGCTTCACCTGCCCTGCCGGCAGGCACGGGTTATGCGTTCGCGCCAGGTGAGGGTCTTAAAAAAAGTAGCCAAAGGCTCCAGGTCAAAGAGCGGCATTTGGAGCCGGAGGACTTCGAGGGCTGTGTTTGCGATTTCTGCCCACTTTGCTTTGACATTGCGAGCATAGAGACCAGCGTGGCGGACGAGTTGCGTGCCTTTGGGAGGGATACCCAGTCCCGTCCCGGTCCTGGACGGGGTGTGGCACCAGGAGGGAGATGAATTCGAGCGGTGAAAGACTGACATCGCGACGTAAGCCGGTAGCGGTCTCGCGATACCAAAACTGCACCCGCCGTCCATCACCCAGTCACCCAGTCATCGCGACCCAGTGCGTTCGTACAGTCACGTGCAGACTGCATCGTGATGACTGGGTGAATGCACTGGGTCATACAGTCACGTGCGGCTGTGGTATTACCCCGATTCAGTGGACAGTTGGTTAAGCCACTAAAGGTAATTGTTCATAGGCATGTGGGCTCATGTAATCCAGGGCCGAATGCATCCGTTGCCGATTGTAAAACACTTCGACATAGTCAAAGACGCTGGTGCGAGCAGCGGCCCGGCTGGCGTACAGTTGCTGGTATACACACTCGGATTTCTGGCTGGCAAAGAAGCTCTCCATGGGGGCGTTATCGTAGCAGTTTCCCCTTCGGCTCATACTGGGCGTGATGTCATGAAGCTTGCGCAGCGCCTGATACTCAGCGCTGGCGTACTGACTCCCCCGGTCAGAATGATGGATGAGACCTGGCGGCGGTTTTCGCGAACGCAGAGCCATCTCCAAAGCATCCAAAGTCAGTTGGCGGCCCAAGCGTTTGCCGAGTGCCCAGCCGACGATCCGTCGCGAGTACAGGTCGAGGACTGCTGCGAGATAGAGCCACCCTTCACTGGTTGCAATGTAAGTGATGTCGGCCAGCCACACTTCGTTAGGCGCAGTGGCCGTGAAGTCCTGAACGAGCAAATTCGGCGCTACGGGCAGGCTGTGCTTCGACTGGGTTGTCACCTTGTAGCTCCGTTTGCGTCGGGCTTGCAGGCCATGCAGGCGCAACAGACGGGCCACCCGGTTGTGGCCGCAGCGGATGCCGCGGTCCTGTAGTTCGCGGTGAATGCGCGGACAGCCATAGACGCCGCGATGCTGCTCAAAGATCGCTCTGATCTCGCGTCCCAACGCCTGGCTGGCTTGCTCGCGCGGGCTGACCGGCCGCTTGCGCCAGGCGTAGTAGCCGCTACGTGTGACTTGCAGTACCCGACACATCAGACTGATGCTGTACTCGCCTTTGTGTTCGTCAATGAAGCGAAATCTCACTTCTGCTCGCGCGCAAACACCGCCATGGCTTTTTTTAGGATGTCCCGTTCCTGGCGCACCACGTGCAATTCGCGCTTCAACTCGGCCAGCTCGCGGTCGCGCTCCTTCGGCTTTCCCTTTCCGGGAAATGCCTGCGCTCCATCAGCCGCGTATTCAGCCCGCCAGCGATTCAGACTGCTACTACTTACTCCCAAATCCAAAGCAAGCTGCTCAACCGCTGTGTCGCTATCATACGATAACCGGGTAGTGGTTACATGGTAACTGATGGGGACCACGCTGTATTGTAGTAATGGAGATACAACTTGAGTACAGCTTCATGGTAAACGTCGGACTTGGAGAAAGAAAGAGTTTTGCGCACGAAGCGAGCCAGTCTCTGGCGCAAGGTGTTGTTCCAGCGTTCCACGTGAGATGTCTGGCCGCTTTCTTTGCCGACACTTTGGTGAGTGTCGTTTGGTAAAACCTTCTGGTAAGCGTGCCAGAAGTCGCTGAAGGAGCAACACGCTTTGTAGGATGCTGGGATGGATTTCCATAACGCGCGACAACTTTTTTCACTGCGGTCGCCAATAAAATAGGCCACCACTTGGCGCGTGCGCCGACACAGCGCGACCCATATCCAACGTTTATCGTTTTTTGTGCGTACAAATGACCATAATTCATCCAATTCCAGCACATCATCCGTTTTTACGGTTTCTAAAGTGTCAGCCAGGTTCGGCATAGCGCCGGCCTTCTCCAGAATCCAGCGTGCTAATGTCTGCCGCGCGATGCCAAAGATGCGCTCAATGCCGCGCATACTGGCTCGCTCTCGATAGGTGCGTAGGACAAATTCTCTGATGAACTCAGGATAAGAACGGCTTTGCGGTTCCAACATTCCATAAGCGGCGCAATCGAGACAATGAAACTTCTGACCGCCTTTATAGTCTGTACCATTCTTGACAATGTTGAGGCTCCTACACTTTGAACACTCATGCGTGATGACACTCTGGATCATTTTGGCGCTCCTCTGTTTGGCAGGCCAACAACTTACTTTTTCCAGACTCATCAGTCAACATGTAACCACTACCGATAACCGAACGGCTTCGACCTTGAATTCGCGCGTGTATGTCTTCCGGTATGTACTCATTTGGGTCCTCCCTGATCTGTGAATCTATCTTATCTCGTTGTCCACTAAACCAGGGTAATGCCACTGGGTCATGACGAACGCACTGGGTCGTGACACTTGCCGCGTTGCGGCAGTACGCGGTGACTGGGTGACTGTGCGGTACTGGGTGACGGACAGAAGCGTGTCTTGCACGAAAACGGCACAATCCTTTCTTCGCCGCATCCCGGGCAGACATAGCGCGCGTAGCCGGATTGGGGGTTGCGACAGCCCATCATTTTTTGGATGGTTTTGCGGACGTAGGAGCGTTGGTCAGCAGGGATATCTTCTTTGTGGAGATCTAGCCAGCGGTACCAATGGTCGATGAATATTTGCCGGAAGCGGTCGCTTCCGTAAGTCGTTTGCGAATGGAAAAGCATGATCGCCAGGGCTCACCCTATCCAGCCGCCGGGGCTGGGCAGTCGGGCATAAGCGATTCATGTGCAAGATATGCTCCAGACGATGCGCTTTTCCAGTCGTCAGCATTCAGCTACAATCAACTTGATCGCCGCCGCCGGCGCAGGTACGCAATACTGACCGGGGCGATATTATTGTCCTTGCCGTGCTATTGTGCCGGATTTGTTGCGCTCATCCTGCCGCTCGACGAAAACCGCAATGTGACTGCCACACCACTGCCGCCAACACCCACACAACTGCAACTCGTGACAAACACTCCAGGGCCAGAGCAGACAACAACAATCACTTCCACCCCGACATCCGGACCAACTGATATTTTACCCAATACACCGACTCAATTTGTGCCACCGACATTGACATTCACTCCGTCGAACACACCTACCAATACGCCAACAGACACACCTGTACCGACGAATACACCTGTGCCAACTAATACACCGATTCCCTCGGCCACGAACGTGCCGACACAGACGCCAACGAACACAGCAACTGCTACTTCATCACACACAGCCACAGTGACAAATACAGCCACAGCGTCTGACACCCCAACCATTACGGATACACCATCGGCAACCGCCACGGCAACAGATACAGCTGTGGCAACTGACACAGCAACAGCTACAGCAACCAGCACGCCGACAGACACATCCTCATCATAAAGTGACATCGTATGGAATTGGTTGAGCATCTAAAGACACTCTGCAGCACTCCGGGCCTCTCCGCCTACGAGACTCCCATCCGTGAAGTCATCGCCGCAGCCTGGAAGCCACTCGTAGATAAGCTCGACGGCGACCGCCTGGGCAGCCTGTGGGCCATTCGAAATGGCACTGCGCGCGAGCCGCGCAAACGTATTATGCTAGCGGCACACATGGACGCGATTGGTCTGATGGCGACCCGCGTACAGGCCGGCTTCATTAGCATTACCAGTATTGGTGGGATCGACGAGCGTATCCTACCAGGAACCCTGGTCGATGTGCATGCCACCGGCGGCCGTGCAAGTGCCAAAACGCTGCCGGGGGTGATCGTCAGCATCCCGCCACATCTGCAACAGGCCGCCGATCACAAGAAGGTCACGCCGCTGGACAAACTCTACGTGGATGTAGGCTTGCCGCCGAAAGACGTAAAGCGCGCTGTACAAATTGGCGACTTGATTACATTTGCGCAGCCGCCCACAGAATTGAAAGACGGGATGCTGGTAGCAAGTGCATTGGATAACCGCGCCTCAGTTGCGGCGCTGTCTGTCTGTCTCGAAGCATTACAGGGCCGTCCGCACGATTGGGATGTAGTCGCTGTCGCAACCGTTCAGGAAGAAGAAACGTACGGCGGGGCCTACTCTTCCGCGTATGGTTTACAGCCGGACATGGCGATTGTGGTGGATGTGACATGGGCCCGGCAACCCGGACTGCCCGAATGGAAAACATTCAAGGCCGGCGATGGGCCGACAATTGGCTGGGGGCCGAACCAGCACCCAAAACTTCACAAAATGTTACGCGATCTGGCACGGGAATTGGAATTGCCCCTTCAACAGGAGTTCTCACCCCGACCGGGCGGCACAGACTCCTTCGCAATCCAGGTCAGCCGGACAGGCGTCCCCACAGCCGACCTCGGATTGCCGCTTAAGAACATGCACACACCGGTTGAGATAGTGGCGTTGCGCGATATTCAGCGAGCGGGTCGCCTCATCGCTGAATTTATCGTCCGGCTGGATGGCGAGTCACTTGACAAACTCGCGCTTGATGAGGAGGGCGATTAGAGACTAGAGAGTAGAAATTTTAATCACCATCTCTTATCTCAGATCGCAAGTAAACATGCCACAGGCGAAACGCAAAAGCCATTCCGGAACGAAGACGAAAGTTAAATCCGCCGCAAAGCGTGCCCCAAACCGCGCGAGACTGACTGTCGGCGTAGTGAAGCGTCTGCAGGAGCTATCCGAGGCTGTGGGCGTAAGCGGCGACGAAGGCGCAATTCGAAAAATTGTTCTGAACGCCATCGATGGTCATGTCGATCAGGTATCGACCGATACGATGGGCAATATCATCGCCATCAAAAAGGGACGTGGCCGCATGCATGTTATGGCTGCAGCACATATGGACGAAGTCGGCGTCATGATTGTTGCGGTATCCAGCGCTGGCCTGCTACGCTTTGCCCCCAATGGCGGCCTCGACCCGCGTGTGTTGATTGGAAAACCCATGTGGGTCGGCCGGGGAAAAATCCCAGGCGTTATCGGTGCCTCTCCAGTACATTTGCTCAACCGGAATGAAAAAAATGCGTCACCGCGCATCGAGTCGCTTCGCATCGACATCGGAGCGAGCAGCAAGGAAGCGGCCTTGCGCTATGTCCGGCCGGGCGAACGCGCGACCTTTGCCATGCCATTTGAAAAACTGGGGCACACCTTGCGCGGCAAAGCACTCGATGATCGCGTTGGTGTCGCAATTCTGATCGAATTGCTGCGCGGCAAAGCGTTGCCCTTCAAACTCACGGCGGCCTTCACTGTACAGGAAGAAGTCGGTCTGCGCGGTGCACGTGTCGCCGCTTTCGCAATCGAACCGGACGCCGCTGTAGTGCTGGAAGCTACTCCGGCAAACGATCTGCCAGCGGAGGACGATGCAGATGAGAACGTCCGCTATAACACGCGGCTTGGATTCGGGCCGGCGCTCTCATTGGCAGATGCCAGCTCGCTCCACGACCGTCGGCTGGTCGCCCATTTTGAAGCCGTTGCCCGCGATCAGAAGATACCCTTCCAATATCGGCAGCCCGGCGGCGGTGGAAACGATGCAGGCGCGATCCAGCGATCACATGAGAGCGTTCCCGCTATTGGCATCTCTGTGCCCGCCCGTTATATCCATTCACCCGCAGCGCTGGTGTCGCGTGAGGACATTGCGAACACGATCAAACTCGTGCGCGCCGGACTGGAAGCGCTGACGCCAAAAGTACTGTCTAGAAAGTAAACCGCGACTCAAAAGCTGTCGCGATGGAGAAGCAACTATGAGAGTACAGATCGAAAAGCTTGTTGAAGCCTACGGCCCATCCGGCCACGAAGACCAAATCCGAGAGATGATCCGTTCCGAAATTCGGGGCATCCCGGATTACATCACTGTGGACGGCATCGGCAATCTGATCGGGGCAATTAAAAAGAAGTCCAAATCAGGCAAAAAAGTCATGCTGATCGCACACATGGACGAGATTGGCGTCATGGTCACGCATGTGGACGAGCAAGGCTTTTGTCGGTTCATACCCCTGGGCGGCGTTTCGACGCTGAGCTGCCTGGGCAGCCGCGTGCGCTTCGCCGACGGAACGCTGGGCGTGATCGGGATCGAAAAACGCGCGAATACGAATTCCGTGCCCAAGTTTGATCAATTGTTTATCGATGTGGGGGCCACGAGCCGCGAAGATTGCCCGGTTCAGATAGGAGCCGCGGCGGGCTTTTATCGTCCGCTGGAGGAGATCGGTTCACGCCTCATTGCCAAGAGCATGGACGACCGCATCGGCTGTGTTGTATTGCTGCAGGTGATGAAGGCGTTACGGCGTACTCCGCACGAAGTTGCCTTCGTATGGAGCGTACAAGAGGAGGTAGGTACGCGCGGTGCAGGTCCGGCTGCGTATGGGTTCGACCCGGATGTGGCAATCGCGATCGATGTCACCCGCACCGGCGACACGCCCAAAGGCTGGAAGATGGATGTTTCGTTGGGCGGCGGCCCGGCGATCAAAATCCGAGATCAAGGTATGCTGGCGGACCCCCGCATTGTTCAACGCATAAAAATACCATGACGAGCACGACTTATGTGAGCGAAGTGCCAGGCACCTTTAGGAATATTGACTGGGTTGGGCAGGAGGAGTAGAATTAAACCGTTCAACAAGATTAACGGGGAGCAATATTGAGGGGCTGAGAGGCAGACGAACGTGTCTGCGACCCGATGAACCTGCTCCGGGTAATGCCGGCGAAGGAATTAGTCGATAGTTCTCACCTTCGCGTCGACCCGGCAGGCCGGCGTTTTTTGATCTCTATCGTTGGAGTGAATAGAGAAAATGAGTGGGCGCGTTGTGATTGTTGCAAATGGAGTACCGACCTCGGATACGGCCCTAGCAGCGTGGGTGCATCCAGGGGATCTGCTCATTGCTGCTGATGGGGGTGCCCGCTTGCTCCGGGAGAACGACCTTGTACCCGATTACGTCATCGGCGACTTTGATTCGCTTACAGCGTTAGAGCTGGCGCAACTCGAAGCGAATGATGTGCAACTGCAACGCCATCCGGTCGATAAGGATGAAACAGATCTTGAGTTGGCGCTTCATTTTGCGCTTGAACACAAGCCGGATGAAATTCTGATTCTGGCTGCTCTCGGGGGGCGCTGGGATCAGTCGCTTGCAAATATATTGCTCCTTGCCAACCCGATGTGGCGTAGCGTACTGATAACCCTGGTGGATGGTTCCCAGCGTATCAACTTAATTGCACCGAATCACGATCATCAAATTGTCGGCAAGTCGGGTGATACTGTCTCGTTGATACCGATCGGGAATAAAGCCACTGGAGTCACAACACACGGTCTGCAATGGGGCTTGGACGACGAGATGCTCGAATTTGGAACGACACGCGGGGTCAGCAACGTCATCATTGCCACGAAAGCGAGCGTCGCGATTCGAGAAGGTCTGCTTGTATGTGTTGTGAGCAATAATCAGCACGTTGAGGAGACATATTAATGATACTGGAGGAAGGATCGTGAAGTTTAAATATTGTTTGTTTGTCAGTGTGTTTGTACTGTCTGGTTGTGTGCGTGCCGAACCCGCCGGGCCGCGAACGCTGGTGATGATGACGCACGATTCGTTTGCTATCAGCGAGTCCATCATTGAAGATTTTCAGGCTGCCCATAATGCCACGGTGCAGGTGCTCACTGCAGGCGATGCAGGTCTGGCGACAAACCAGGCGATCCTTAATAAGGAGGCACCCCTGGCGGATGTGTTCTATGGCATTGACAATACGCTTCTGACCCGGGGATTGGAAGCTGAAATATTCGCAGCGTATGAGTCTCCACTGCTTGCAAACATCCCGGAGGAATTTCAGCTCGATCCGGAAAATGGCGCCCTCCCGGTCGACTATGGCGATGTGTGCCTGAATTATGACAAAGCTTTTTTCAATGAGGCGAACTTGGCATTACCGGATTCGCTGGAGGCGTTGACTGATCCCGTCTACCGTGGATTGTTGGTGGTCGAGAACCCAGCCTCGTCTTCCCCGGGATTGGCATTCCTGCTTGCAACCGTGGCGCACTTTGGTGAAGAAGGATTTTTGGACTATTGGCAAGCCCTGCGGGCGAATGATGTCAAGATCGTAGAGAATTGGGAAGCGGCCTACTACACCGAGTTCAGTGGCAGTAGCGGACGGGGGCCGCGACCGCTGGTCGTTTCATATGCCTCCAGCCCACCTGCGGAGGTAATTTTTGCCGAGGAGCCGCTGGACGAAGCACCGACTGGCAGTCTCGTCGGCGAGGATATGTGTTACCGTCAGATCGAGTTCGTCGGGATTCTCAAAGGAACCCAAAACCGTGAACTTGCCGAGGCCTGGGTTGATTTCATGCTCAGCCGCGAATTCCAGGAAGATATTCCGTTACAGATGTTCGTCTTTCCGGTCAACTCGGAGGCGCAGCTGCCAGAGGCCTTCGTTAAACATGCACAGATCGCGACACAGCCTGCAACTATTGACCCAGCGGCAATCGCTGCCCACCGCGAAGAATGGATTGAGGCTTGGACCACAACTATGTTGAGGTAAAGAGAGAGACGGGCAAAGGGAGTCTGCGTTCCTCTCTATCCCCCTCTCTTCTTCTCATCCTGCCTCTTGCTTTCCTCGCCCAGTTCTATTTCTATCCGCTGTTATTCGTGCTGCAATTGAGTCTAGGGAATGGGGATGGTCTCGCAGTCTTTGGCAGCGTCCTGGCCGATGAATATACACGCAGTGTAGTCTGGTTTACGGTCTGGCAAGCAGCACTTTCTACACTGCTGACACTTGCGCTTGGCTTGCCAGGCGCTTATCTGCTCGCGCGCTATCGTTTCCGGGGGAAACAACTTTTGCGGGCGCTGACTGCGATCCCGTTCGTGATGCCGACAGTCGTCGTTGCGGCCGGGTTCAGCGCGCTGTTGGGGCCACGCGGCTGGGCTAACCTGGGATTGCAACAATTGTTGGGATTGGACGCGCCACCCCTCGCTGTGCTAAATTCAATCTGGGCTATTTTGCTGGCGCACATGTTTTACAACACTACCATTGTCCTGCGCCTAGTGGGCGATTTCTGGGCCCGGCTCGATCCGCGTGTCGCGCAAGCTGCCCGTACACTGGGGGCAAGCCCGTGGCGGACCTTGCAGCAGGTGACATTTCCGCTGCTCGCGCCAGTGATTCTGGCGGCGGCGCTGCTGGTCTTTATCTTCGACTTCACTTCCTTTGGGGTGATCCTGCTGCTGGGTGGCCCGCAGTTTGCGACTCTCGAAGTTGCAATCTATCGTGAGACGATTAACTTCTTCAATTTGCCAACAGCGGCCGTACTCTCTATTCTGCAATTGCTCTTCACACTTGGACTGATTGTTGTTTATACGCGTCTGGCAGCCCGGTTAACACGACCCATTACAGTCCGTTCTCCCACTGTCACACAGCGAGATATCAAGAGTTGGCGGGCGCGTGGCCTTTCCGGTCTCTGGATCGCGGTTATGCTCGCGTTCCTCGTTGCACCGCTAGGAGCGCTGGCTGCGCGTTCGTTGGTCAAGCTGGATGCAGATCGCGGCGAGCGGGGGGCGATAACTACCGGCATTACGACGACTTACTACCGGGAGCTGTTTGTCAACCGCCGGCAGAATTTCTTCTTTGCGACGCCCATCGAGACGGTGGGAATAAGTTTGCGCAATGCCGGGCTCACTGTCTTGCTGTCTTTGGCATTGGGAGTCCCGGCTGCCGCGTCACTCGCACGCCGCACCCGCATGGGCAGCGTGATCGATCCCATTATCATGCTGCCACTCGGGACCTCGGCGGTGACTCTTGGTTTTGGTTTCATAATCGCGTTCAATCAGCCACCACTAAACTTGCGTGCCTCTCCGTTGCTTTTGCCGCTGGCGCACACACTAGTTGCGATTCCATTCGTCGTGCGGAGTTTGTTGCCTGCGTGGCAGAGCATCCGCCCCCGGTTGCGGCAGGGCGCAGCCGTCCTCGGCGCGAGTCCGGGGCAAGTGATGCGTGAGATTGAT
Organism: Anaerolineales bacterium; assembly: GCA_965248775.1. Taxonomy (GTDB): domain Bacteria; phylum Chloroflexota; class Anaerolineae; order Anaerolineales; family JBHHUI01; genus JBHHUI01. The sequence goes on along the minus strand of OZ252150.1, from coordinate 3,457,635 downwards.
CTGCCGCTGGTGGGGCGGGCGGGCACTGTCGCGGCTGCCTTTGCATTCACAATTTCGATGGGCGAATTCGGAGCAACAGCCTTACTCGCCCGCCCGGAGTTCCCAACACTGCCCGTAGCGATCTTCCGCTTTCTCTCGCGGCCGGGCGCGCTGAATTTTGGGCAGGCGATGGCATTGAGCACGATCTTGATGGGCATTGTTGCCGTCTGTATGCTTGCGATTGAGTCACTACGCGTTGGCAACGTGCGCGAGTTTTAGAAACGAAATCAGGTGAAGATGCTGGCAGTCGAGCACATTTCAAAGTCATTCGGTGACACGGCGGCACTGCACGATTTAACGCTCTCAGTAGCGGCCGGAGAGATCGTTGCGATCCTTGGCCCGAGTGGCTGCGGAAAATCGACATTGCTGCAAGTCATTGCCGGATTGCTCACACCTGACCGGGGTGATATCCGCTGGGAGGGCAACTCGCAATTGCAAGTGCCAACGCATCGACGCGGATTCGGTCTCATGTTTCAGGATTATGCGCTATTCCCACATCGCAATGTGTTTGAAAACATCGCCTTTGGGCTGCGGATGATGGGGCTGTCGCGCCCGGAAATTCAGCGGCGTGTATCCGAGTTGTTGCAACAGGTCGGGCTGCCCGGTCTTGAAACGCGTGATGTGAATACACTCTCTGGCGGCGAACAACAGCGCGTCGCCCTGGCGCGGGCTTTGGCGCCAAAATCGCGCTTGCTCATGTTGGATGAGCCTATAGGTTCGCTCGACCGCACGCTTCGTGATCGGCTACTGGTGGAATTGCGGGCCGTGCTGCAGCGCGAGGGATTGACAGTGCTATATGTGACCCACGATCAGCAAGAAGCTTTTGCGATTGCAGATCGGATCGTGGTACTTCGCGCTGGGCATGTGGCACAAATCGGTACACCGCAGCAGATTTACCGACAGCCCGCCTCGAAATTTGTGGCGCGCTTCCTAGGAATGAACAATATACTCATCGGTCAACTCGAAACGTGCAATAGCGAGCTGTGTTTGCACCTGCCTTTCGGCTCTTTCCCTATCGGAGATTCGCTGGCACTCGCAACTGGAGCGGAGGAAGTGTGCGTGCTCCTACCCCCGGCCTCGGCGGAGCTTGCAAGCGAGGGGGATGGATTTGTGGCAACAGTCACATCTCATACTTTTCGTGGCTCCGTCTCAGAAGTCAGCGTGCAGCCTGCGTCTGGCCTGCCATTACAGTTTGCGTTCGGGTCGAGTTTCGTCGTGCCCCCGATAGGATCCCAAATCCGGCTTAAGCTCAAATCGGACATGATTGTCGGTTTGCCGGACGGTGCCTGATAGGGCTATAATCAGTCTAATGGAAAAACGAGAAAAAATCCTGATTCGCAAGATAAGCCCTCTGGGGGAAGACGAAATTTCCTGGGAAGGCGAAGTGATCGAACGGCGCGCCGCCTATGTGAAGCTTGAAGCGCTCTTCCAAGATAAAGACTTTGTTGATCTTGGCTTTATATCATTTGAGCGCAACGACCGTTTCATTGAGTGGTATTTTTCAGATCGCTGGTACACGATATATGAAGTCCGTTCCAAGAAGGGCGATAAGCTCAAGGGGTGGTATTGCAATATCACCCGCCCAACCGAGATCCGCGAGAATGAAATCCGCACCTATGATCTCGCGCTCGATTTGTGGGTGGGACCGGATGGCAAAAGCCGGGTACTCGACGAGGATGAATTCGCCAAGATCAAACTGTCGGCCTCCGAGCGCAAATCTGCGCGGGCCGCACTGAAGGAATTGCAACAAGCAGTCGAAACAAGGCGACCGCCTTTTCATATGATCTAACAAGAGCGCCCCGGTCCGGGGCGCTCTTTTTAGAAGTTAAAGATTGCCTCGGATGGCGCGAAGTTCATTAAAGCCAGTACACCTCCGAGCCAGAGCGCGAAGAACCCCACTGCAACGCAGATACCCAGTACACCAAGTCCGACTCCGATCCAACCCAGGACAACGCCTTCACCGGAATACCGGCCGGGAGTAGCGCGCATATCGCGCCGCGCCAGGTGGCCGGTGATAACGCCAATGATGCTCCCCATGGTGGGAAAGACCGTCAGCCCGGCAATACTTGCCACAAGGCTGATAATTGCCATTGAATGTATGGGTGGATTCTGTGGGTAGGTTATCGGTGTTTGATCGTTCATTAGATTACGGCTCTCTGCTGAGAACGCCGATACATCCAGAAAACAAACCAAGCTGTCACGATGATGACAAGGGCGGCAATGATCACCGGGACGACGATGGATAGGAAAGATACAATAGCAGCGACAATGTCCTCCACCACGCTCACAATCGGATTGGCGACCCCGCCAGTTGTGGCAGTCACTGCCGGGCGCAGGAGTACAGACTTGGCCGCATGTACTGTGCCTGCGACGACCAGCCCCAGGATCATTGCAAAGACGGGATTGATCGTTGTCACGACATTGGTGCTGGCTGCGAACAAGATCGCGCCCGCGACTGGCCGTACCAATGTCTGAATAACATCATTGATATGGTTGATGGCAGGGACCTTGTCGGCAAAGAATTCCACAATCAGCAATATCACCACAGCAGCGATCACCCACGCATTGCCGAGTAAGTCGTATGGCTCGTTGAGTTCCAACAAGTTGGTAAAGCGCGACATGAGACCCACAATGAGCAATGGCAGATAGGCATTGAGTCCGGCGCTGGACGAAAGTCCAAAGGCGGCAAATATCCCCAGTACAGCATTCACAAGTTCCATGGTTTGATCCTCATCATTTTATGTGTGGACGAATCCCAGGCGTAAATATCAATATTCGCAGATAGGTTGGTAGCATTGTACGAGATCGCTCTCCGCTAATTATATATCGTGGCTATATTTATGTTTTTGGGGCCAGAATTCAGTTGCGAGGCAGCTCCTGTTCCGCTGAAAACTCTCGTAAAAATATATGCATTCTGTGGGCTAATCTTGCCTGCGTCCATTATAATAGTTCTGATTCCGACGGCAATGTGCCCCAATCCTTGACACTAAAAAATGGGGCATTTATAATGCTGCCCGCATTCCTCGGTAGCTCAATTGGCAGAGCGGTCGGCTGTTAACCGATAGGTTCCAGGTTCAAGTCCTGGCCGAGGAGCTTCGAGAGCAGGTTCTCCTGCTCTTTTTGTTTGCCTGCGATCAGTGCAGCCATATAATAAGACACGAAGTAAATATGCCTGAGTTGCCAGAAGTTGAAACGCGTGTACGGGAGCTGCGCACGCCATGCGTGGGTCGAACAATAGTGCGGGCGCATGTGCGTTGGCCGCGTCATATCGCCACATCCTCAGCCGCGTATTTCAAGAACCGCATTCGCGGGCAATCAATTGACGAGATGGAGCGGCGCGGTAAGTATCTCGTTTTTCAATTAAGTGCCGATTACTTGCTCGTGCATTTGCGGATGAGCGGCGATCTGCGCGTGGTTGATTTGCCTGAAACCTTGGGCAAACACGATCATACGACCTTCGAGTTTGATAATGGCACAGAATTGCGCTTCTCGGACGCCCGCAAATTTGGACGCGTCTATTTGGCGAATCATCCTGAAGATATCCTTGGACACCTAGGGCCGGAACCGCTTGCAGCAGGCTTTGCCAGCAGCGAATTTGCCGCGCGCGTCCTGGCCCGCAAACGTCAGATCAAACCCTTGCTACTGGATCAGACCTTCCTCGCTGGGGTAGGCAATATCTACGCCGACGAGTCTTTACATCGTACCGGCGTCCACCCCGGGCAAACCAGTAATACACTCACAGTAGCGCAGGCGCGCGGCTTGTGGCGGAGTGTGCGCCAAGTATTGCGTGAAGGTATTCGGCGTAACGGCGCCAGTATCGATTGGGTGTATCGCGGCGGCCAGCAGCAGAATCACTTCCGGGTATATGGCCGGGCGGATGAACCCTGTCTGAAATGCGGAACACCCATCCAGCGAATCGTTGTGGGGCAACGTGGCACCTATTTCTGTCCGCATTGTCAGCCCGTGCCAAAAGGAGGAAATAGGGATGACTAGCAGTTTGTCGGAGAGCAACCTGAGATAGCGAAATCGGTGATAATCTACGGGCATGGCTAGAAAATTCAAGAAACCCAATTACGAAGTGATGCTCAAACAGACAATCAGTCTGGAAGAAGCCCTGCCATCCAATCATTTGGCACGATTTGTGGTGGATGTTATCGCCCAGTTGGATTTGGGTATGATCTATGCACAATATGCACCGACGGGTGGTCAACCTATTGCGCCAGAGATCCTGTTGGGATTGCTCTTCTATGGTTATGCCAACGGGGTGTTCAGTTCTCGTAAGATTGAGAAAGCCACCTATGAGAGTATCCCATTCCGCTATATTGCCAGTGGGCTGCATCCTGACCACGACACAATTGCCAACTTTCGCAAAACCTTTCTGGCTGCGATCCAAGAGTTATTTGTGCAGATCTTGCTCCTGGCCCAAGTTGCTGAGGTGCTGAAGTTGGGTAATATCAGTCTGGATGGTAGCAAGGTGCATGCTGATGCATCCAAGAGCAAAGCGGTCAGTTACAAGCGTCTGATAAAACTAGAGACCCAACTGCGCCAGGAAGTGAACAAACTCTTCGAACTCGGTGAGCAAGCTGATCAGGGTGATCTCCAGTTGCCGGAAGGGCTCGTCATTGAAGACGAAATTGCCATTCGCAAGAAACGTTTGGCAAATCTGGCAGAAGCCAAAGCCGTCTTAGAAGCCCGTGCGCAGGAACGATATGCAGCCGAGAGGGCTGAATACGAAGCCAAACAGCGTGAGCGGGAAGAAAAGTCTCGCAAAACTGGGCATAAACCCCGAGGTCGCAAACCGAAACCACCGCAGCCGGGACCACGGGACAAAGATCAGTACAACTTCACTGATCCGGACTCTCGCATCATGAAAAACAGCACCAATAATGGCTTCGACCAGCATTACAACGTTCAAGTTGCTGTGGAGCAGGAGAGCCTCTTGATTGTGGCGCCTTCACTTTCGAACCATCCGAATGACAAAAAAGAAGCTGAGCCAACCCTGGATGCCATCTCTCCAAAAGTAGGCAAACCAAAGGCTGCCGCTTTGGATTATGGATATTTCAGCAAAGCGAACATCGCAGCACTTGAGAAGCTTGGCATTGATCCTTACATTGCTACCGGTCGCGAACCTCACCACAAAAGCTGGCGTACCTTCTTTGAACAAATGCCTGCTCCGCCACCGGAAGATGCCAGTCCGAAAGTCAAGATGGCTTACAAACTACAAACCGAAATCGGCAAAGCCAGCTACCGTTTACGCAAATGCACAGTGGAACCCGTCATTGGTATCATCAAGGAAGTCCTGGGCTTCCGCCAGTTTTCTCTGCGCGGCCTGCTGGCAGCAGCCGGGGAATGGTGTCTGGTCTGCCTAGCGTTCAACCTCAAACGCATGCACACCCTCTACCAAGCAAAGGGTGTGCTTTAGCCGGGGCTGCTTTGGCGCGCCTGCTACTCGCTGAGAGAAGGTGGTTTGCCCTCCATGAAATGCACACTGTTTTACGCTTGTTTTGTCGCAATCAACTGCTCATTTTGCCCTGTAGGGCTATTCATGTTGTAAAAGTACTTGTCTCTCCGACAAACTGCTAGTAACGTGATCATCATGCTTGTGCTCGTCGCTGTCGTTGGGTTGGCACTGGTTGGGGTGGCGCTCCGGCTGCAACGTCTGGAGCGTCAGCGCAGGGAGCAACCTGACGAACTCGAGCTTCCAAATCCATCTGTTTCCAAAAATGTTGAAGAATTGGCTGTCGAGAGTTCACGAGCAGAATTCACTACACCAGAACTAGCGTCGCCAGCTCCTGAACCGGCTGAGCCGATTGCAAATGTGCGACAGCTCAAACATGCGGCGACTCTATTACGCGATTTGAATGGAAAACTGGTCGTCGAGATCGACGGCGAACAGTATCGGAGCGGCACTGAGATCAATGATTTTGTTGTCCGGTCGCACCTTGAAGCAGCATTGGATGATCTACAACGTATGCTGTATCCACAGGGGCGTGCGGGAGTGGTAGCAGCTACGCAGACAGAGCAACCCGACTCACAGGCAGCTGCAGAATTTCTTTCCGAACAGGAGAAGCTGATGCCACAGCGGCAGGATGATCGCCCTGCCGTGAAGAAAATCTCATTGGAAGAAGACGCGCGCAAACCGGTGCAAAAGCCCAGTCTGAATGTGTTTGAACAGTGGCGGACACTGCAGGATCGCGAAGCCGAACCCGAAATACAAATCAAGACTGTACTTGATGAGATCGATGAGGTTGTGCAGGTGCGCTTAAAGGGGACGCATCTGGTTAATCGGGGTTTACGTGTCAGTACAGACCCGGTTACCGGGGCGGCCCGCTTCCATCTGGAGGGTCAGACTTATTCGGATGTGGAGCAGGTTCCGGACTTGGATGCGCAGGATCTTTTTCGCGCTAGACTATTTCGAGTCCGAGATCGCGTCGGAAGCGATCGGCGAGGGCATTGCGTTCGTCCAGTGGCAGGAAGGCATGCTCGGCCGCTGTGACGATCATCTTCTTAACATCGTCCAGGCCCAGGTCGAGTTGAGTGCAGGCAATCTCGAATTCGTCGGTGAGAGTGATGTCTGATACGGCCGGATCGTCAGTGTTGATGGTCGTCCCCAATTCCATCTGATGCAGTTTCGGCAAGGGGTGATGTTCCACATCGGATACGACGCCACTCTGCACGTTGCTGGTGATACAAACCTCGAGAGCAACTCCCCGGTTGTGGGCCAACTTTGTAATTTCTGAATCTTCGAGTATACGTACGCCGTGGCCGATTAGATCGGCTTCCAGGTGTTCGATGGCGTAGCGTATGTTCTCCGGCCCGCTCCATTCCCCAGCATGCACAGTGATCCCCAGTCCGGCTTCACGCGCATCGTGGAAGGAGCGCGTAAAAGGGTCTGCCGGATAATTTGCCTCATCACCTGCCAAATCGACGCCCACAATTCCTTCGTCCATTCGGTCGAGTGCAACAGCGAGTACCTTCTGTGCAAGATCGAGTTCCCTCCGATTCAAGGTCACGAGTAAGTGTACCTGGGTGTCGAAGTCGGTCTCGGCGCGCTGCACGGCTGCAATCACCCAATCGCTAACATCTTCGAGAGGAAATTTTCGCGAATGTGCGAGCGCAACCGGGTTGAAGCGCAGTTCGAGATAACGCACATTATCGTCGGCAGCATCTTCGACGGCCTCATAGACCAGACGGTCGATGACTTCGGGGCTTTGATAAAACTTCCGGGTAGTGGTTACATGGTAACTGATGGGGACCACGCTGTATTGTAGTAATGGAGATACAACTTGAGTACAGCTTCATGGTAAACGTCGGACTTGGAGAAAGAAAGAGTTTTGCGCACGAAGCGAGCCAGTCTCTGGCGCAAGGTGTTGTTCCAGCGTTCCACGTGAGATGTCTGGCCGCTTTCTTTGCCGACACTTTGGTGAGTGTCGTTTGGTAAAACCTTCTGGTAAGCGTGCCAGAAGTCGCTGAAGGAGCAACACGCTTTGTAGGATGCTGGGATGGATTTCCATAACGCGCGACAACTTTTTTCACTGCGGTCGCCAATAAAATAGGCCACCACTTGGCGCGTGCGCCGACACAGCGCGACCCATATCCAACGTTTATCGTTTTTTGTGCGTACAAATGACCATAATTCATCCAATTCCAGCACATCATCCGTTTTTACGGTTTCTAAAGTGTCAGCCAGGTTCGGCATAGCGCCGGCCTTCTCCAGAATCCAGCGTGCTAATGTCTGCCGCGCGATGCCAAAGATGCGCTCAATGCCGCGCATACTGGCTCGCTCTCGATAGGTGCGTAGGACAAATTCTCTGATGAACTCAGGATAAGAACGGCTTTGCGGTTCCAACATTCCATAAGCGGCGCAATCGAGACAATGAAACTTCTGACCGCCTTTATAGTCTGTACCATTCTTGACAATGTTGAGGCTCCTGCACTTTGAACACTCATGCGTGATGACACTCTGGATCATTTTGGCGCTCCTCTGTTTGGCAGGCCAACAACTTACTTTTTCCAGACTCATCAGTCAACATGTAACCACTACCAACTTCCGCAAGATCGGAAATTTTGAGAGGAAATCGGTAAAGTCACCCCCGGCACCAATGATCTGCACATGGGGGCGCAGGCCGTCCTCAGTATGGGCGGGGACATCAAGCGAATACGTGCGTGCAAGCTCTGCCAGCGTTGACAGCCGGAGGGAGCCCTCAAGATGTCGATGTAGATCGATCTTGGGCATTTCTGTGAGGGTCTCGCGCAATGCGCGCTGGTTCGACTCAGCCATAAATCAAGTTATTTCGCGGAGATTATGTGATGATGCACTTCCCCATCGCAAAAGTCAATGATCCCTTATAGTTGGTTTTCGCGCAATGGGAACTCGGACAGGGGTCCGCTCCTGCTATTCAGGTCTTATCTTTCGCGTAACAACCAGCCCCAATAGCGCCAGGCTGTCGCCACGCCCAAAAGCATCCCGGCAGTGATAGGCAGGTGGTGAGCAAATAATTGCAGCGTTTCCATTCTGGCTATCTGGCTTGAAGGATCAGCATTGAGCGCGACCAAAATAATTTGTACCGCCACGGCCCAACCCACCAGACCAGCAGCGAAATAAAACTGGCGGTAGTAAGGTGGCATCTTCACCACTTCGCCCAAATGACGGGAAAGCTGGCCGAGGATGACCAGCATAAAAGCGAGTCCCACGAGGCCAGCTGCATTTGCCAATCCAAGAATCGTCGTCATTGTTTTTGACGCGCTGTCATCTGGCGGAACAGACGACTACACAGAATGATCAGTAAAGTACCTCCCACAAATCGTAAGGTAGTAGGCAATATCTCAGCGTCCAACTTTCCAGCGATCAACTCCCATCCACTGGCTGCCAAGAGCAACAATCCGGGAAGCGCAAACCAGAGATAGCCGGTGGCCTCGCCAGAAGTGCGTTCGTAGAAACGAGCGATTAGTATTAACAATCCGGCCAGGAGCAAGGCGGCCAGGCCGGTTACCAGAGACAGAAGCAAAGCGATTATTTCCCCCGGCATTTTTGCATTCAGCGCGCTACGAAGGCTTTTACAAAGGATTCGGCCATGCGCTGCGGACTGCCGGAGAGCAGTCCCTGTTGGCCTTCGAATTTCTGCTGCACTTCGAGGCCCTTCGCCGTGATGTCGTATTGGCGAATGTCTTTAGCATGAGCGCTCCCACGCAATTTGAGCACAAGTAGGGCGCGCTCTATGGCGCTATCGATCTCGACATAGCGCATCAATGTATACGAGTCGGTCACGAAGGCAACATCTTCCTCGCCCGCCGCCGAGCCAACTTCGCCCAGCACCTCAACAGATTCGCGCGTGAAGACCGCGGTGAGTTGTTCGCGTTTGAGGGCGTTAATGAACGAGAAGATCAACTCACGCAGGGCGCGTGGTTCCAGCGCGACGCGCTCAAAGTGTGACAGGCTGTCTACCAGAATACGCCGTGCGCCAATCTCCTCGGCAATTGTGGCAATATGGCTGCTCGTTTGTTGAAGATCGAGGTGACTGACTTCCGGACTGGTCATAATGACCCGCAGCTTGTTGGCGGCTTCGAGGCTACGCAAGTCCCAACCGAAGGAGGCGGCAGATTGGTAATACTGTTGTGGAAATTCCTCGAAGGTGAGGATAAGGCCCGGTGCATCGAACTGGGCTGCGCCGGCGTGGATGAATTGCATGCCTAGGGTGGACTTGCCTGTACCCGGCGCGCCCTCAACCAGATTGGCGGTGACCGGCAAGAAGCCGCCCTGGAGCATGTCGTCAAATCCGCTGATGCCGGTTCTGATACGCTCTGTCATTGCGGGATCGCTTACTTCATTGCGCGCATGACATGGTATATCGCCTTGACCCGAAACTGCCGATCTTCAGAGGCCTTCACGAACATGGACACGAGTTCGCGCAGCTCAGTATCAGAGGAGAGCGTAAAGATGGTGAGGTCTCCGACCTGGCTTGAATTGAGCACGCCACTCTGCACAAGATCGCTCAGTTCGTTTGTAACGATGATCGGGTCCCGGCCCGTATAACGGCTGATGTTTTCTGCGGTATCTGTGGTGTGCGGATTCTCGTGGAAGAACAGAATCAGGTCCCACTTGACGAACGTGTTTGCCTTATTCTTGAGAAAGTCGAGCAGCCGTGGATCTAGATCAGCAAGCAGGCGGGCGGCGCGTTTTTTGCGGGCAACAGAATCATTCACAGTAGCTAACGTTGTCTCTGTTTCTTGGACTTCTTCTTTTTCTTCGCTTTGCGAGGTTTCGGTGGCCGCGCTGCAGCCGCGCCGTTACCTTGCTGGCCTTGCTCGGTACGCAGATGGCAATTTTTATATTTCTTGCCACTGCCACACCAGCACGGCTCGTTACGTCCCGGCGTCTTGTGAGTCTGTTGCTCTGCCGGTGCGCTGCGCTCAATATCGGAGCGCAGTTCGTCCAGGTTGCGCGGCTGGAACGTGAACAGACGGGAGACAACCCCAGCCCGCATATCGGTAAGAAGCTGTCGAAACTGCTCGTAAGCTCGACGCTTGTACGCGAGCAGCGGATCGCGTTGTGCATAGGCTTCCAATCCAATGGAAGTACGTATGCCTTCGATTTCAGTGAGGTAGTCTACCCACAATTGCCCGCTGATGGATATCATGAGTTGCCGATGTGCGCCAACCGCAATGCGTTTGCCGAGCGCATCCCGTAAGCTGTCGCGCAACGAGGCTTCAATAGTGCCCAGCTTTTGACCGGCAATGGCGGCCGAGTCTTCCGCAGCGAGCTTGCTCTGCAACCACTTCTGTGTTTCGGCATCCAGGTCCGCAACCTGAGCTGTGCTGAGGCGTTGGAGTTCGGCTTCGCCCCAGGACACCCGCTGAATATCTGTTGCCGTTTGCAAGTGCACCAGGATTCTTTCAGTGAGTTCTTCCGGCTCAACGCCATCCAGCAGTCGGCCTGCAAAGTAGACATACGGGAAGCGTTGTTGCAGGCGCACCTGACGTTGTTTGGTACGCTGATCGATCTGGACATCCTGGCTGTAGGCCATGTCGAGCACCAGGCGTCCCATTGCATCGCGCGTCAGTTGCTCCGGCCTCTTTATGCGGTTTTCGAGTATGCCCTCGATCTCACGGAGGTGACGCTCGGTCTGCGCGATGTGAGCGGCTTCCAACTTGTACAATACTGTATAGATAAGTGCATCCCAATCGAGATCCTCCCAGGCAGGCGTTTCCAGGTCAATCTCAAGTCGACTGCGGACGGCGATCCGTTTCAGTGCTCGTTGAAGGAAGTCGTTACCGGCAAGCGCCTCGACCCTTTGCGCCACTTCGGTCTGCACATTGTCGGGTGTGAGTGCCTGCAATTCGCTCTTGGAAAGACTGCTTTGTATCGTCGCCGTCTCAAACATATCCTTCGCAACTGTTCGGACCTGGATCGGACGGCCATACTCCCGGGCTTCATTGAGCGCGCCTTCGTAAGCCATCTCGGCCAATTCGCGCTTATAACGGCCGCGCTCCGAAGCGTGTGTGGACAGTGTTTCGAGTTGCGTTTCAATTGAGGCAATCAGGCGTTCGCGCGCAGCTGCAGCCGAGTGTGCGGCGATGTCGAGTAACGTCTCTTTGATTTGCGGAAGCTGTTCAGTGGCCTGTTGCAGATGGTTGCGTGCTTCGTCGGCCGCCGCTTTGACGGCTGCTGGATCGTGACCAGCTGTTTGCGATCCTTCGATGGCAGCCTTATGTGTCTGCCAACCATCTGCCAGCGCAGGGAGTTGCGCGCCGATTTCATCCAAAAGGAGTTCGATACTGAATGAGAACAACAACAGGCCGTCTAAGCGCTGCAAGGTGGGCTGCGTCGAGTTTAGCCAGGAGAGCAACTTCCACCAACCATCCTCCTCCATTGCGGCAAGTTCAACCCGCCGTTGCGTTTCGGAGGCCAGCATTTCCTGCAAGTCGTCGCTTGGGTCTTCTTTGCTGAAGATGAGATTGCGCTGATCGTAAAATTTGTTGCGCTGATCGTTGAGTACATCGTCATACTCAAGCAAATGTTTGCGTACGTCGAAGTTGGCTCCCTCTACGCGTGTCTGCGACTGTTCGATGCTTTTATTCACAAGCCCGTGTTCGATGGGCAGCATCTCATCGATCTTAAGACGTTCCATCAAGCCGGAGACGTTCTGGCCGCCAAAGCGTCGCATGAGCTCGTCTTCAAGCGAAAGATAGAAGCGGCTGGAACCTGGGTCGCCCTGTCGTCCAGCGCGGCCGCGCAGCTGGTTGTCGATGCGGCGGGCCTCGTGGCGCTCAGAGCTGATCACATGCAGTCCGCCTTGGGCGCGTACAGTGCGCTCGTCTTCCAAATGAGTGAGGTAGGCTTCTACTTCCTCGCTATAAATTCCGTATTGCTCCGGGTCGAGTTGTTGCAGCGCTTCTGCTCGCTCCTCGTTGGTCATGTCGAACGGATCTGCAACACTCTCACGGCCAAGAACGCGATTCACTTGATTTAGTGTTTCTTCGGTGATGTCGCCGCCGAGCTTGATGTCCACACCACGACCGGCCATATTTGTCGCGATGGTGACCGCACCAAGTTTGCCGGCATGAGCAATGATCTGCGATTCTTCGTCGTGCTTCTTGGCGTTGAGAACCTGATGCGGGATGCCGCCGTCCAGAATCCCTTCCAAGCGATTGATTGCTGTTTGTGGGACACCGATTATCTGAGCCAGCCGTTTCAAGTTTTGCGGTTCTGTCGGGTTCAACTTCAAGCCCAATTCTTTGGCCATCGGACGCATATCGGCTGGCTTGATTGTCGTCAAGGGTTTGTTGAGGAAAGTCAATTCTGCAACGGCGCGCCCGTCTTCCTGCTGGTCGTTGGCTTCGAACCAGTAATCGCGCAACAGCCAGACCAGCGCCAGCTTGCGCAATAGTTCGGCGCGCAATCTGCCGGACAGATATTCTGATCCATCCACAGAGGTTGTCCCGATCAAAAGTGGACGGCCGACTGCGTGCATTGCGACAATTTCCTGCACAATAGCGCGGAGCTTGGCCTCCTCCGAGCGGTAGACTAGATCGTCATAGTCTTTTCGCCGCCAAAGAATCGGCGTTTCGGGGTCATCCTTCCTCGCGACGTACGAGAATTTATAGCCGTTTTCCTTATATTCGATCTCTTCCAGTTCGGGATCGCGCACCGCGCGGTAGTCAAGATTCGTTGGGATCGGCACGACAGCCAAACTGTAAATCTTGTCGAACTCTTCTGACTCAGTCACAGCTGTACCAGACATGCCTGCCAATTTGGAGTAGAGTCGAAAGAAATTCTGAAGGGTGATTGTCGCGTAAGTGACGTTCTCCGCCTGAATGCGCATGCCCTCTTTGGCCTCGATGGCCTGATGCAGACCGTCAGACCAGCGCCGACCGGGCATCACGCGCCCCGTGAAGGTATCTACGATATGTACGTTTCCGGCTTGGACAAGGTAATCCTTGTTGCGCTTGAAGAGGAACTCCGCACGCATGGCCTGCTCCAGAAAGCCTTGTAATTGAGCTTGCTCCGGTGTAATGTCCTCTGGATTGTCCGGATCGCGCAATGGTCGCCCAATCAATTCTTCTGCACGATCGTAGCCTTCCTCTGTTAAAGCGATGGTGCGCCCGCGCTCGTCGATCTCGAACAGTTCAGGGCGCATTTGTTTGGCAACACGCGCCAGTTCGCCATACATTTGCGTGTCGAACTGCGCCGGGCCAGAGATGATCAGCGGGGTACGGGCGCTATCGATAAGGACGTTATCGACCTCATCGATGATGCTGTAGTTCAATTCAACCTGTCTGCGTTCGGACAGGCTGTTGGCCATATTGTCGCGCAGGTAGTCGAAGCCGAACTCATTATTTGTACCGTAGGTGATGTCCGCCAGATACGCCTCGCGACGTAACACCGATCGCATCTGGTTGTTGTCTTCCTGGGGGCTTTCGCGTTCGGGGTCGTACATGAAAGCTTTGCGGGCATGTTCTGTCCGCGATGCGTCTTGCAGGATTCCCACTTCCATGCCGAGCAACCGATAGATCGGCCCCATCCATTTCGCATCGCGCCGGGCGAGGTAATCGTTGACAGTAACGAGGTGCACCCCCCGACCGGTGAGGGCGTTCAGATAGAATGGCAGTGTGGCGACGAGCGTCTTGCCCTCGCCCGTGCGCATTTCTGCTACTCGCCCCTCATGCAATACCTGACCACCAGTGAGTTGCACGGCGTAGTGGCGCAGGCCGATAGCGCGCACCGCAGCTTCGCGTACAACGGCAAAGGCCTCAATCAGGATTTCGTCAAGTACCCGATTCTCGGCTGCGCGGACGGCCTCATCGTTCTCAAGACCCGCCCTGGCAGCCTGAATTTGCGCGCGGAATTCGTCTGTCTTGGCGCGTAATTCTGCCTCACTGAGTCGTTCGATTTCGGGGCCGCGTGCGATGATTTGATCTGCTACTTCGCTGTAGCGCTGCAAATCTTTCTCGGTCGGCTTCCCACCGATAGTGCTGAATATCTTCTTGAACATATGAATGGAGGTTAGAGTGGGGAGTTAGGGTGCAATCAATCTCATATCGCAACAATTTATCTAACTTTAACTCAAATCTCTAACTTGCAAGAAATTATAGCATGCAGGCTGTTCGTTGGCTTATTCGTTGAACATCGCACCAACGCTGCGGCCCTCGTGGGCGCGCAGGATAACTTCGGCGAGGAGTGGGGCAGTGGAGAGAACAGTCATGTTTGGGAGACGCTTTTCTGGGGGGATGGGGACTGTATTTGTCACAACGATTTCCTTGATATCCAGGCCCCGCAAGCGTTCGGTGGCTGGGTCTGAGAGGATCGGATGTACGCAACTCACATAGACATCACGTGCCCCATTGTTTTTCAGAATTTTAAAGGCCTCGACCATTGAGCCGGCTGTATCAATCTCATCATCCACAATAATCACGTCGTGGTCGTTCACATCGCCGATGATCGTCATGGCCTCCGTCTCCGGGCCGGTACGGCGTTTCTCTACGAATGCCATCGGCACCTTGAGCTTCACAGCAAAGTTGCGACCTTTTTTGGCATAACCCAGATCGGCAGTCACCACCACCGGATCGTGCATCTGGTACATGCGTTCAAGGAAGTAATCGCTCAATATGTGGAAAGCGGTCAGTACATCTCCGGGGATGGAAAAGAAGCCCTGGATTTGTCCGGCATGCAGATCAAGGGTCATATATCGGTCAGCCCCCGCCACTTCAATCATGTCGGCCATTAAGCGCGCGGAGATGGGTACGCGTGGCTGGTCCTTTTTATCTGAGCGGGCATATGCCATGTATGGCATAACAGCGGTCAGCCGCCCAACCGAATCAAGTTTGAGAGTCTGGAGCATGATGAGCAACTCCATAATGTTGTCGCTCACCGGCCTGGAGGTGGTCTGGATGATGTACACATCTTGCCCACGGGCGCTCGAATGCAGGCGGCAGAATAGATTGTCATTCGGAAATTTTACCAAGTCACGCCCGCTGAGCGATACATCTAAATAGTCGCTGATCTCTTGGGCAAGCTCCGGAGAACTTGTTCCTGCATAGAGCATGATGTTGCCGTAAATGCTGGGGTTGTTCAACTGAGGAGTCAGGGGCATCGGTTAGTTCTCTTCGAATCTGTAATGAAAAACAGAATTCGCCTCAATACGAATGGCGGCTCTTCTTCTACTCTTTATTAAAACCCTGACTATCGAGAAGGGTTGCGATGGCGGTGGCTGGATCGATTTCGCGAGCGATTACGGCTGCGACGATTTCATCAAAACGGTGCGCAGCTGGTCCCCGGAAGTACTCCGCCAGCAATGAGGCGCGCAAGCGTAGCTCCAGATTCGCGCGCACATGTAGCTGCCTCCGTTGTAGCAGCATTCCGCTATTTCGCAAGTATCTTTGGTGCTCATTTATTTTGGATAGCAACGCAGCGACACCTTGCCCATCGATCGCAACCGTCTTCAGCAGCGGGATTTCCCATGCGTCTTCTGTGCTTCCCAATGAAAGCATAGTGCGTAGCGCCTGCAAAGCCGCGCCGGAATTCGGATGATCAGCCTTATTGAGAACCAGCAAATCCGCGATCTCAAGTATGCCTGCTTTAATGGCCTGGACATCATCCCCAAGTCCCGGCGCCTCGACAACTACGGTCGTGTGGGCAGCGGCAGCGATGTCCACCTCGGATTGCCCGGCCCCAACTGTTTCGATCAGGACGCGGTCAAATCCAGCTGCGTCTAGGACATCGACCAGATCGGCTGTTGTGTGCGCCAACCCGCCCAGAAGGCCTCGTGTTGCCATGCTGCGGATGAAGACTCCCGCGTCACCGGCAAGTTCGCGCATACGGATGCGGTCGCCCATGATCGCACCGCCGGTGGAGGGGCTAGTTGGATCAATGGCCACAATGGCGACCGTCTCCTGCGCTGCACGCAGCTGCATTGTCAGCGAGCTTACCAGTGTAGACTTTCCGCTGCCCGGTGGGCCGGTGATGCCGATTATATGGGCGTTTCCGGTGTGAGGATAAAGCGCGGCCAGTAACAGCCCGCCCTCATTGATATTGTTTTCGGCGCGTGTCAGCGCGCGTGCCAGTGCACGACGATTGCCCGCCAGCACTTCTCTAGCAAGATTCTCGGAGTTGATGGATTGTACGGCCATACCAGCGTGGTAGTTTTGGAGAAGAGGCGGCTTCGAACGCTCTGGAGTAGATCAAGCCTCGGATGGAAAGACTGCAGTCCGAACTGAATCAATGATCGTCACAGTCGATGTGCCAGGTCCGAACACGGCCAGGACGCCTGCAGCGAGCATATCGGCCACATCGTCGTCGGGAACGATACCGCCCAGGAATACCTTCACATCTGAGAGGTCATTCTGGCGGAGCAATTCCATAATGCGCGGCACGAGCGCCCGATGTGCGCCGGAGAGGATCGACAGCCCGACCACATCCACATCCTCTTGCAGGGCAGCTTCCACCACCATTTCGGGCGTCTGCCGCAAACCTGTATAGATTACTTCCATCCCGGCGTCACGTAGCGCTCGCGCGAGGATCTTGGCACCGCGATCATGCCCGTCCAATCCGGGTTTGGCAATGAGCACTCGAATAGGTTGATTTTCCATATTTTGTGATGCCCTGCAGTTTTACGGGTGCAGAGGCGAGCAATTATACTCCCCTGCTGATTTCGCTACGAATGGGGTGCTAATTCGGAACAGCAGTAACGTGGGTTTGCAATGAGCGCCGCCAGGCGTAAAATGATTAGGTCGGGTATAAAAGCTCACGAAGGCCCGCGCTGAATTAGACGAATCATGATATGTGGTCAGGCCATTACTTATATGCTTCTGCTGGCGCTTACGGTGCTAGGCTACGCGCTGCTGGTTGCCGGCGCGAGTCTGCTCGTGGGTTATCAGATGCCCGCCGATAGCCCGATTCTAATTGGCCTGGTAGTGTTTATTGTAGCGCTCGTCTTTAGTCCGTTACAGGCCTGGCTACGCGGACTCGTAAATCGGGTTTTCTTCCGTGGCCGAGGGGCTTACCAGGAGCGACTGAGCGAATTTAGCCATGCGCTAACAGAGGCGGATGACATCGCTTCGATTGCAACCACATTGCAAGACCTGCTTGCTGTGACTGTGCGACCCGATGCCAGCTATATTTTTATACAGCAGGCGGACAGCAGGCAATTTGAAGCTGTAACAATTGCGGGCGAACCGGACACAGATTTGCAATTCGAGCCAAGCGGTGCGCTGGCAAGAGCGATTGGCGTTCAGCGCCAGACTATCTACCTCGGTCCAGGCAGGATTGTCCCAGCGGAATTGAATGATGATCGCGCACAGTTGGCTGTACTGGCTGCCGACATATTTGTTGCCTTGGCGACCAAAAACAACCTGATGGGTTGGCTTGCACTCGGCCCGCGCCGGACCGGCGGGCCGTATCGCAAAGACGACATCCAGTTTCTCGAAGCGATTGCCGACCAGTCCTCATTGGCTGTTGAGCGTGCGCAAGCTGTTGAAGCACTCGAACGGCGGGTGAACCAGCTCAATGTGCTCAGTCAGATCTCGCAGGCAGTTAACTTTACAATCGACTTCGATGATCTGCTCGAATTGGTCTATGCCCAGACCAGCCGCGAACTCGATACGACCAATTTCTACATTGTTCTCCATGATGAAGGCGCCGGTGCTTTGCGCCATGTTTTTGTCGTGGAAAAGGGCGAGCGCCTGAATGACAGAGAGGGCGAGACCTGGTCTGAAGCTGCCAGTCTCGAAAGTCTTGTTGTTAAAACCGGGCAGGCGTTACGTACGACAAATTATGAAGACGCCTGCGTGAAAAACGATGTCGCCTCCTTAGATCGGCCGCATCATGCCTGGCTGGGTGTGCCACTGCGGGCACCTGAGCGGACAATGGGCGCGCTCGTTGTAGCAGCGCACACGCCGGAGAGTATCTTTACAGAGGAACAAGAGCAGTTTCTCGCCTCGATTGCTGATCAGGCTGCAGCAGCCATTCACAAAGCCGAGTTATATGGACAGGCTGAGAACCGTGCTCAGCAACTACAGACGCTCAATGAGATCGCCCAGACACTCTTGGGTACTCTGGATCTCGACAGAGTGTTACACCTGATACTGGACAATGCTGTTGAACTCATCGATTGTGAAGCTGGGTCTCTGTTGCTGACGGACGAAGAAAGCGGCGACTACATTTTCCGAGTCACATCAGGCGCCGGGGAAGAATTGATCGACACGCGCATCCCGGCTGGTAAAGGGATTGTGGGCGCGGCGGCAACCTCCAAGGAGTCCGTTGTTGTTGATAACACCCGCGAGGACCCGCGCTGGTTCCAGGACGCGGATGAGCACAGTGGCTTCCAAACGCGGGCTGCAATGGCAGCGCCGCTCGGCATCGGTGACCGTAATGTGGGCGTAATAGAAGTAATTAACAAACACGATGGCTCTAGTTTCACGGAGGATGACAAAGCCCTTCTGATGGCGTTCGGTGGACAAGCTGTGCTGGCAATTGAAAATGCTCGTCTTTATACGTTGACCGATCAGGCGCTTGCAGCGCGCGTAGACGAACTTTCGCAATTACAGCGCCTGGACCGCGAATTGAACGCCGGACTGGATATTGATCGAGTCATGTCAATAACGTTAGAATAGGCCATGCAACTTGCCGGTGCAGATTCGGGCTTAGTGGGCTTCGTGATGGAAAAGGGGGTGCAGGCCGTTGCCGCTGAAGGATACCCTCCCGAGACACGCAAAAGTTTGATGGGTACACTCCTGGCATTGGATGAGGATACCTACAGTGCCGCCGTCGAGGGCGAGCAGCCCACAGTACTGAAAGAGTTTGACGATACGGCCACAGCCGCCTTCGCAATTCCCGATATGCACTGGCAGCTCACTATTCCAATGCGGCGATAAAACGTAACCATAGGCGTGATCATTTTGCAGAGTGGTGCTGAGAATCCATTTAGTGAAGAAGAGGTGGAATTCGCCCGCCGCCTTGCCGACCACGCCTCGATTGCTGTCGCCAATGCACTTCTGTATCGGGAGGTGCAGGATGCGAATCTTGCCAAGAGTGAGTTTGTGTCGTTTGTATCACATGAATTAAAAACGCCGATGACTTCAATCAAAGGCTATGCCGATCTGCTTGCACAGGGAGCAGTGGGGCCGGTAACGGACATGCAGGCGCAGTTCCTGGACACGATCCGAACAAACGTTAATCGCATGGCCACGCTTGTTAGCGACCTCGCCGACATTGCGCAGATCGAATCCGGCCGGATGCGCCTGGAACCTTCGCAGTTCTCCTACCGCGTGGTTGTAGAGGAAGTTGTGCGCAGTTCAAAAGCTGTTGTGGATGATAAGCAACAATCTCTTACAGTCAAGAGCGATCCCGATTTGCCGGATGTGTGGGCAGACTATGTCCGCCAAGTGCAAATCCTGACCAACCTAGTGAGTAATGCTCACAAGTACTCGCCGGAAGAAGGTCAGATCACTATACACGTCAAACGAGCTGCTAATGAGTGGGATACGGAAGGCGCACCGGAAGTCCTCCACATCGCGGTGGAGGATTCCGGGATTGGGATCGGGCCGGAAGAGAAGGATGGCATCTTCGGCAAGTTCTTCCGATCGGAAAACCGCTCTGTGCGCGAAGTCCCAGGCACCGGTCTGGGCCTGAACATTGTGAAGAACCTTGTGGAATTACAGGGGGGGCAGGCCTGGTTTGAAAGCGAACTTGGTGTGGGTAGTACCTTTCACGTAACCGTTCCCGTGGCAGATGCAATGCCGGAGGCGGCAGAGGCTGCCGCCACAACGGAAGAAGCCGCTCCGGTCGAAGCTTAAAAACAAATCGGCGAGCCGCAGCCTGTCGATCCAATTGTTCGATTTTGATATGATCGCGTTTTTGCGGGCGTTTTGTTTTAACTCAAGTGAGGTTCGAGCTTACTTAGCAAAGCAGCTTTTGGCATAAAGCCCTGCAAACGCGTAACCGGCTCGCCATTCTTAAACAGAATGAGCGTTGGTACTGCCATCACCCCGTAGCGTATTGTTATGTCCATGTTCTCGTCTATATTTAGCTTGCCAACCTTGAGAGTGCCCGCCTTCTCGGAGGCGATGTCCTCTACAACCGGCGCGATCTGATGGCAAGGGGCACACCAACCCGCGGTAAAGTCAACGAGGACAGGCTCCTCTGCCTGCAAGACCTCGCTGTCGAAATTACTATCACTAAATTGTTTTATCGAGGACATATCCCTAATCGGCTTCTGCTTTCCTAGTATTGCTGTATTTATACGGTGCTGAGTAAATCCTATTCTGAAAATCTGCCCTCGTCAAGTCGTTTTCCTTACTTTTTTACGAGACATTACCTTGACCATTCTTGACACGTTTTTAGCAGGTATGGTATCATATTTACTCTAGTTTTAGCACTCTAGAGCAGAGAGTGCTAATTTTTTATGATGACAACATTATGACAAACTTAACGCCTCGGCAAGAATTATTCCTCAGTCTTATTGTTCGAGTCTATGTAGAAAGCCCCAAGAAGAGCGGCGTTAGCTCGAAAGCTATCGTCGAAAATTACGAGCTCGGCATTAGCTCGGCGACTGTCCGCAATGAAATGGCCGCACTGACACAAGCCGGTCTGCTGTCACAGCCTTACACCTCGGCGGGGCGAATTCCCACAGAGGAAGGTTATCGCTACTTTGTACAACGACTGGTGAGTGATGAGGGCCTAGTTCCAAACGAACGTCACCTGATCAGCCATCAGTTTCATCAGGCCCGCTCGGATGTGGATCAGTGGAGTCGTCTAGCCGCATCAGTGCTCGCGCAACATACGCGCGGCGCTTCGCTTGTTACAGCACCGCACAGTAAGAAAGCACGTTTTAAGCATCTGGAACTCATATCGACACGCGGGCGTCAGGTGCTGATGGTACTGGTCTTGCAAGGCGGCGAAGTACGTCAGCAGATGCTGACCTTTCCTGAACATCTTTCGCAGGAGCAACTCACCAACGCAGCAAACAGGATAAACGCGGTCTGCGAAAACCTCTCGGTGGATGCAGTGGAATCTCAGCATGTACGCCTCGAAGAGCTGGACCGCGAGGTACTCGAAGTCGTAGCAGAGGCAATGCGGCGGGCAGATGATTTTGTATCCGGCGAAGTGTATCTGGACGGTCTGCAGAATGTCCTGGCTGAGCCGGAGTTTTTCGGGACCGAAGTTGCCCGCCCGGCATTGCGCTTGCTGGAGGAACGCTCTTATCTCGATGAGTTCCTTGGGGAGGTCTTAACGCCTCAAATTGGTGGTGTGCAGGTGGTCATTGCGGGTGAGGGGAACTGGGACGACCTGCAATCATGCTCCATCGTTTTGGCACGTTACGGCGTGGAAGATGTTGCCACCGGCGCACTTGGCGTGCTTGGGCCTACTCGCATGGCATATGGGCGTGCGATGGGAGCAGTGCGTTTTGTTGCGAGCTTACTGACCAGCCTCGTTTACGAGACATACGGGCAGCCAGATACGGGTTATCCCAGTTAGCAGATATCAATCAATCCGCCGAAATATTCGGCGTAAGGTGAGGAAAGTATTGTCTCAAAATCAGGACGTTTCGGAAATGGAATCAGAAGTCGTTGAAGGAGAGATTGTAGACGACGAAGAAGAAGCTACAACCGAAGATCAAGAGGCGACGACATCTGAAGTCCCAAAAGAAGAGGCTGAAGATGCGGAGCCGAAGTCGGAACTTGAGCTGTTGCAAGATGCGCTCGCAGAAGCAGAGGCAAAGTCAGCCGAGAATCTGGACGGGTGGCAGCGAGCACGGGCCGAGTTTCAGAATTACAAGCGGCGCAATGAAATCCAAATGGGTGAGCTTCGAAAGCAGACAGCTTCCAACGTTCTGAGCCGCTTCTTCCCAGTACTCGATGATTTTGAACTCGCGCTGGTGAACTTGTCTGATGCAGGAGATAGCGCGCAATGGTCGGAAGGGATTCAGCTCGTGCACCGCAAATTGGTTGCACTGCTGGAGGCGGCGGGAGTTACACCCATCGAGATGGAAGCGGGACTGTCATTCGATCCGAATTTTCATGAAGCATTGACCCAGGAAGAAAACGATGACTTCGAAGAAGGCGAAATCATCGAAATTGTGCGACGCGGTTACCAGATGGGTGATCGTGTGCTCCGTCCGGCGCAGGTACGTGTCGCCCGCTAGCAAAGAGATATTCTTAGTTCTTAGAAGGAAGGACCTGAACTCATGGGAAAAATCATAGGCATTGATCTTGGCACGACGAACTCAGTTGTTGCCGTAATGGAGGGGGGCGAGCCAACTGTAATCACCGCGTCTGAAGGTGGTCGCTTGGTTCCGTCTGTCGTCGCGCTCAACACCAAGACTGGTGAACGGTTGGTGGGGCAGGTGGCCCGGCGCCAGGCGATTACAAACCCGGACAATACAATCTTCTCGGTAAAGCGTTTTATGGGTCGCAAATTTGATGATCCCGAAGTGCAGCACGGGCTCAAGCTGGCGCCTTTCAATGTGAGTGCTGCGCCCAATGGCGATGTGCGCCTACATATGGGCGATAAAGAATATTCTCCGCAAGAAATCTCAGCCATGATCTTAGCCAAGCTTAAAGCGGATGCCGAGGCCTATCTGGGCGAAGCGGTGACACAAGCTGTCATCACCGTGCCGGCGTATTTTAGCGATACCCAGCGCCAAGCTACAAAGGATGCAGGTCGCATCGCCGGTTTGGAAGTTATGCGCATCATCAACGAGCCGACAGCCTCCTCGCTGGCTTATGGCCTCGATAAGAAGACTGATGAGACGATTGCCGTCTATGATCTCGGCGGTGGAACATTCGACATATCCATTCTGGATGTTGGCGATGGCGTCTTTGAAGTTCGTTCCACTAATGGCGATACCTACCTGGGTGGTGATGACTTTGATCTGGAGATCATCAATTGGTTGGCAGACGAATTTAAGCGGGATCAGGGCATTGATTTGCGCGAGGACCGCCAGGCGCTGCAGCGGCTGAAAGAAGCCGCAGAGAAAGCCAAAATCGAGTTGAGCACAGTGATGCAGACCGAGATCAACCTGCCTTTCATCACGGCAGATGCCAGCGGGCCGAAGCATCTAAACCTAACGTTGTCACGTTCCAAGCTAGATCAACTAAGCGGTGATCTCATTGAGCGCTCTATGCAACCGGTTCGCGATGCCCTCGAGGATGCGAAATTGCAAGCCTCCGAAGTGGACGAGATCGTGCTGGTTGGTGGTATGACCCGAATGCCTGCAGTGCAGGAGGCCGTGCGCAAGCTTTTTGATAAAGAACCGCACAAAGGTGTCAATCCGGACGAGGTCGTGGCCGTAGGCGCAGCCATCCAAGCCGGTGTGCTCGGCGGTGATGTCAAAGATGTATTGCTGCTGGACGTCACGCCACTCACGCTCAACATCGAAACACTGGGTGCGGTAGCAACGGCTTTGATCGAACGTAATACAACCATCCCGGCCAAGAAGAGTCAGATTTTCTCCACCGCTGCCGATATGCAGACTTCGGTCGAAATCCATGTTTTGCAGGGTGAGCGCCCGATGGCGACGGACAACAAAAGCCTCGGCAAGTTTATTCTCGACGGTATTCCGCCTGCCCAACGTGGTATCCCCCAAATCGAAGTGACATTTGACATCGATGCCGATGGTATCTTGAATGTTACGGCACAGGACAAAGCCACCGGCAAAAGCCAGCACATAACAATCCATGCCTCCTCCGGCCTGGCAGATGACGAAATTGAGCGCATGCGGCAGGAAGCCGAACAACATGCCGAAGAAGATTCTAGGCGAAAAGAATCCATCGAAAATCGCAATGCTGCCGATTCAGCCGTCTATCAGGCGCAGCGGGCATTGAATGATTTGGGCGAAAACGCTGATGCGGATGTGAAAGAAGTTGTCGAACAGAAGATCGCCGATGTCCAGAAGGCACTTGAAGGAGATGACGCCGGAGAAATGAAGCGCTCCACCGAGGCACTTTACGCCGAAGTCCAGAAGATGAGTGCGGCTGCGTACTCAGCGAGCGAGGCAGCACCCGGTGAGGATGCACCCAGTGGGGATGCAGGCCCACAAGATGGCGACGAAGGCTCGGCCGACGGCGAGCCTGACGACGATGTAATAGAAGGCGAATTCGAGGAAGCGTAATCTGAGGGAGGCTGAGTGGGGAACGTGGCAAGCTGCTCCCCTCAGCTACTCTCTTTCCCCCCACTTACTATCCGTGGCATCCAAACGCGACTATTACGAAATACTCGGCGTACCCCGCAACGCGAGTGACGATCAACTGAAGAAAGCCTATCGGCAGCTGGCGAAACAGTATCATCCCGACGTAAATAAAGAAGCAGCTACCGAAGACAAATTCAAAGAAGTTACTGAGGCCTATAGCGTGCTATCGGATACTGATAAGCGCGCCCGCTATGATCGCTTTGGTCATGAAGGTCTCGAAGGCATGGGCATGCCTGACTTCAGTGGGTTTGGACTCGACGACATCTTCGAGCAGTTTTTTGGCTTCGGCGGTTTTGGCGGTCGCTCACGTTCTCGGAATCGGCGCGGACCCCGACGAGGCGCAGATCTGCGCTTCGATTTGAAGATCTCGTTTGAAGATGCGGTCCATGGCACCGAACGCGAGATCGAACTTGAACGCTGGGACACCTGTCCGCGCTGTAGTGGGGCGCGGGCTGAGCCGGGAACATCGGCTAAACGGTGTAGTACCTGCGAGGGCAACGGTGTCGTGCGACAGATGCGCCGCACCATGTTGGGCTCGATGGTGACGGAGTCGACATGCCCAACTTGTAACGGTAGCGGTGAGACAGTCTCAACGCCGTGCAGAGAGTGTGGCGGGCGCGGCCAGGTGCGTAGTCAACGCAAGCTCACAGTGAATATTCCCGCCGGTGTAGATGACGGAACCCAGATCCGCCTTTCGGGGGAAGGAGAACCCGGTCTGCATGGCGGGCCGCCGGGTAATCTTTATGTTTTATTGAGTGTTGCTCCGCATCGCTACTTCCGCAGGCGCGAAGATGATGTGCTCTTGGAACTGGATGTCAATATTGCCCAGGCAGCCCTGGGTGATGAGGTTACCGTACCGACTATCAACGGCGACGCCAATCTGAAAATCCCCTCCGGGACGCAGCCGGGAACGGTCTTTCGCATGCGACAACAGGGCATCCCGCATGTGCGTGGAGGTGGACGCGGCGACCAGATTGTAGTCATTAACGTCAATATCCCAGAGCGCCTCGATCCCGAGCAGAAAAATCTGATGCGCGAGTTGGCTCAGACCCTCGGAACAGGCGCACAACCTCACGAGAACGAACGCGGCTTCTTCGACTCCCTACGCGATATCCTCGGAGTTTGACCCAATAAAAAAAACAAGCTGGCTCGAAGTTTCGCTCCGTGTAACGAGCGAACTTGCCGAGGCAGTTTCTGCTGCGCTGCAGCCGCTCGCTCATCAAGGGGTAGCGCTCGAATTAGAGACGCCTGACCCCGATGCCGATCCTGAGGCAGCAATTGAGATACACGCCGACGCTATTCTGAGCGTGCGCGCCTATCTAGCCCTCGAATCAAATCTTGAAGAGTTGCAACTCGCAGTTGAGCGCGCACTCTGGCCGTTACAAATGATCGCACACGAGTCCGGGCTGACCCTGCCAGCACCCGAGTTTAAGCCCGTGCAAGATGCCGATTGGGCGGAGTTGTGGAAATCCCATTACCGGCCATTGCGGGTCGGCAAGCAGCTGCTCATCGTGCCCGTATGGGAACAAGTGGAGATCAAATCCGATGATATACCAATCTATATAGACCCGGGTCAGGCTTTTGGAACTGGAGCACACCCGACGACACAGCTTTGCCTGGCTGCCATAGAACGCTATCTACACTCCGGTCAGCGCGTTCTTGATCTAGGGTGTGGTGCCGGTATCCTGTCAATCGCTGCTGCGAAATTGGGCGCCGCTCGCGTTGATGGTTTGGATATTGATCCGGTGGCAGTGCAAGCAACCCAAGAGAACGCTGTTGTTAATAATGTCGTTCCCACCGTAAATGCCACGTTGGGGTCACTCGCTGAAGCACTGCAACGCTCGGCATACGAGCTTGTTGTTGCAAATATCCTCTCGAAAGTAGTGATTGAGATGCTTCATTCCGGGCTGGCAGATACAGTCGCGGAGGGCGGAGTTATGATTCTCTCCGGTATCCTTCTTGAACAAGTTGACGAGGTGCGAGTCGCAATGGAGGCGCAAGGGTTGCAAGACTTTCGTTTAGAGCAATTGGGAGACTGGGCAGTGATGATTGCCAGGAAGATGAAGTTTCTCTCCCTAAAATAGAAATGCCCCGCATGTCTGAGCATGTGAGGCATTTTTGATTCTGCTCGTTGTTCTGACTAGGGCAGCACGACGATCTGAGCGATCATGTTGGCGTGAAAACCGCACAGGATCGTGACAGGGCCGGCCTCCAGGAAGGTAAATGTGAAAGAAGTGCCGTTGCCCAAGTTCGCAGGCGCTTCAAAGTCGTTCGGGCCGGGACTCTGGAACCCGGGTGTGTACGGCTGGTGGAGTGCGCTTGAGACACTTTCGATAAGAAAGACGACCGGTTGCCCCACACTGAACGTGGAGAGCGCCGGTAGGATTTCAAAATCGCGGTAAGTGATGAAACCAGCGGAAGGTGGTTCTATCGTTGGCACGGGCACTGCTGTCGGGAGTACGGCGGTAGATGCGGTTCCTCCCGAAGATGATTCAGCGGTGGCTTCCGCCGTCGGCTCATCCGTCGGTTCCTCCGTTGGTGCTTCAGTCGGCTCTTCGGTGGGTGGGTCAGTTGGTCGCTTCCGTGGGTTCCGGAATCGCAGTGTCCGTAGGTGGAACAGGTGTGGCGGTTGGTTCCGGTGTTTTCGCTTTGCAAGCAGCCAATAACAGGCCCAGGATGACGAATGCAATTGTCGTTTTCTTCATTTGATACACATTTTAATCCTCTAAATTCTAGTGTGGTTGGGACTACCCATTGGTTTCTTCCGCCATAGGGCGCCACTCTAAATATGACAATGGTAGTCTGTTGTGAACAGACAAGTGCGGAGAATTACGTAGTCTGCTAAAGCAGAATCCCTGCCCGCTCTGCGAATGAGATATTCAGTTGCTGACGAGCCTATAGATCGTCGTTATGTCCTGGAAGTAGATCGCGCCATCCGGGCCGGTGAGGACATCGATCCGGCAACGCGCTGCACCGGTTTCCAGAGCAGCGGCGGTCAGGATACGCGTGAAATCCTCATTCCATTTGACCCTTACCAGGTCGGTGCTGTGCCAGCCGCAATACAGCATGTCCCCCTGCCAATCGGGGAATTCTTCTCCAAAGTAGAAATCAATGCCGGTAAGTCCCGCAGGTGGCGTGTAATAGATCAGTGGGGCCTGATAAGCATAATCGGCAGGCAGGTTGTTGTCTTCGCAAAGGCCGTTCTCACGCCAGCCGTAGTTGCCTCCGGCTACGATCAGATTCACCTCGTCATCACAGTCACCGCCGTTCTCGGTGCCGAAAATCTGGCCGGTGACAGGATGGATTGTGAAATCAAACATATTGCGAAAGCCGCGCGCGAAAATTAGACTGTTGAGGTCCGGGTTGTCCGGGGCGGGCGTCAGTGGGATCGTCGGTTGGGCACGCAGCAGCTTCCCATGCGGTGTGTCGGCTTCATTGGATGTGTGGACATTGTTGGTTGAGCCAAATGAGATATACAACATCCCATCGAGTCCGAATTGGAGCCCGCCTCCGTTCAGGATCGTCGAGGTCTCAAATGCAATGCGATCTTCGAAGGCGTCCTGAAACTCGGCGCCGAGGCCGTCTTGCACAGTGAGGCGCGCGACGCGATTAACAAGCGCATCGGCTGCTGTGTAAAAGACCCAGAGATGTCCGCTCTCAGAGAAATCAGGCGCCAGGGTCAACCCGAGCAGCCCACGCTCGCCTGAAGCATCCACTGAAATTGTATAAACCGGTTCTGGCTGTAATTCTCCTACCGGGCTGATGACACGCACACCGCCGTTCTTTTCCGCGTAGTACAGGCTGCCGTCCGGTGCAAAGTCCATTGCGACTGGAAAAGAAAGTCCATCCGCAAACACCTCAGCCCGATAACTGCGTGTCTCCAATTCTTCTACTGGGGCGGTTGTCAGCGAAATTTCCGGCGCGGGTTGTTGCTGTGAAGTGCCGGATGGGCCGGTTTGGGTTTTACTAGCGTTGGGCCCGATGGGTGCGGCAGCAGGAGCTGCACACGCAGCCAGAACGCTGCCGATGATCGTGGTAAGTATGACCAGGTATTTCGACAAATAAGTTCCTTGTGTATTTAAAAAGCGGTGACGCTCGCCAATTAAGTGCTGTGTACCGATTAAGATTTACTCAACGGTCCCAACGGGACCGGCGCTGGCTCTGCTCAACAGAACCAACTTTCTGTCAGATGGGGAGCAAGTGGTCGGGAGCCAGCTCTGGGCCGATATTCGGGTACCGCTAGACCGGCCAACCCAAAGGCAAGCTTTTCAATGCGGGCGAATGTGATTGGTGCAGCGATCTGATCTTGTTCCGCTGCCGCAACGAGGGCTGCCACTTCGGCTTGCAGCTGATCCATCCTAGGGTCTGGGTGCGTCCAGGTATAGGAGTAGTTCTCGCGGTCAAGTTGCCCCAGCCAATCCGTAGCTTCGGCGATATCCAGAACAGCAGAGCCGGGCGGGATCAGCAATCGAATACTTAAGTGTACAGGGTCCACGCTATCTGTTAAGTCATACTCGCTTACGAATCGCAACAGGTCTAGATAATCTTCCAGTGTTGCCCAGGGTGTAAAAGGAAGCAGAGAGGGCCGCAGCGTAATGCCTACCGCATGCAATTCATCGATCACTTGCAATACGTCTCGGCGCGAATGTCCTTTGTTGAGCGCGGTGAGCACATTGTCACTGAGGGACTCGACAGCCGAAACGATAAACGCGCATCCTAGCTGAGAAAACTCCGACAGCAGAGCCGTGTGCTTTCGAAGGTGTTCGATCTTGGCCGTGAAATCAAACGTAAGCCGCGGGAACTCGGCGTGCATGGCGCGCAGGATTCGGAGGGCGTGGCCGGGCCCATTCAGAAAATCTGGGTCTCCAAACGTAATATGCCGTGCGCCCCAGGCAGCCTGCGCACGGATATCCGCCAGCACCGTCTCGACCGGCACTACAAAGAAGCGCCCGTTATAAATTGGTGTAATCGGACAGTGGCGACAGGTGTGTTTGCAACCCCGCGACGCTTCGACATAGCCGGCGAGTTCACAACCTTCCGCGTGAACAAAATGTGCATAGCGACTGAGAGGCGGCAGGCTCTCGCGTTTGGGCTGCGCAAATGGTATCCGTCGGATGGTCGGGGCAGCCAGCGCCTGCCGGGTCCGCACGCCCTCCGGAGGTGCCTCCTCCTCATATTGCCCGCTCTCCAATGCACTCGCTAAGTTCACCAGGGCTGATTCGTATTCGCCTGCAATGATTGAATCGGCTGCGCCCGCGAGTAAGTACTCACCATTAAATTCCGCATAGTGACCGTAAAAGCAAATGTGAGCCTCGGGATAGGTAGTTCGTATCTCGCGCGCGGCAGCCTCACCGATGCGCAAGGCAGTGTGCATGGGGACAGAAATACCTACCAAACGCGCGGGTATGTCGAGGGCTGCTGCAAGTGGCTCCACTGCCAGGTCAACTGCCCGGGCTGTATGTCCCACCGCAGCCAGTGCAGCCAGCGGCGAGGCCAAATTTATCGGTTGGTGGCCGAGTTCGTAGCAGGAGAGCAGCAGAACATCAGGTACTGCATTCCCGTTGCCATTCGTTGTCATAGTGTGGAGATTCTAGCATACGCAAGACTGGAGACAGTTGACCTGTGACTAACGAGTGGAGAGAGAGCGCAGCGCTTCGAGAGTGATGTTGATGGCGCGGGCGAAGCCGCCAACGAGACGGCCGTTTACGAAGTGCAATGCGAAAAGGTTGAAATCGGACAACGTAAAGATCGGCGCGCTCTCTGGAAACCTGGTGATATAACGTTCGCGCGCTTGATCGTATGAAGCGTCCTCTTTGTCGAGGACTTGCACACGCGCCGTCAACATAACGCGGGGTATCTGGAGCGGGTCGGCGGCCGGCGAATCCGGTTCGTGGATGAGGAGACTGCAGAATGCATCCGGCTGTAGCCCGGCTGTATGACGCGCCAGCCGAGAGGCGTGGACGATGGCGGCGCTGTAATCCGCCTGCACCACGAATGGCAACATGCCAATAACCGGCTCGCTCTCCACTACCACCGAGAGAGCCAGCACCCGCTGGTCGATCAGCAGGCGTTTGAGTAACTTAAGTTCTTCAGGCTTCAATTGGATTGTGCAGAGTCACCAGCTTATGCAAGCTGCCGGAAGATGTCGGAAACCCTGACGGTTTCAAGATTGAGACTTCTCATTCGAACTATTCCTGTTTATTTGTTCAGATGCCCCATTGAGACTTAAGCTCCGACGGGATATTGAAGGATGGGCGTTGTCCACCGCGCTCGATCTCGAACAAAGCCCGCAGCAACTCTCGGCTGTAAAACTCGCTGGCAGTGGCAATCAGGCTCACCTCGTCGCCGAAGTCATCCCCCAGGGCAACCATGAATTCCAATGGCTTCAGCAGAAGTTGCGTCCAGTCTGACTCCGGAACATCGAGCATATCGGCTGTTTCATTACCGTTAAAGTACCGAATCAATGTTGCTGCAAATCCATCGAATCTTTCGCCGGGAATAATCTCGGCGGCCAATTCCAAAAGTGCATGTGTCATTTCGCGACCTGCCCGACTCGTCCCATACTGGCGCTGCTGGATCAACTCTTTTAGAGCAGCTGCCTCTTCCATGTTTTGGGCAAGCAAATCGTAGCGGAGGCCCATGATGTTGCCGATAACATTCCAGGCATGCAGATAGGCATTGGCTTCCTCGGGTTCTAGATCTACGCCCAATTTCTGAAGTCCATCTATGATGCAATAAGAAAAGGTCAGGAGCGTTCCAGCCAGTTCTTCCTGGTTGATGGGCAATCCACGCTCAGGATCCCATTTGCGGGATTGAAGGATCAATCTCCGGATGGCCGCGTGGAGCAGGCGCACCTTCTGCGCGGTGCGAATCCCTGCACCTTTTCCACCCGGCAGTGTGCCGCCAGGGGACATGACATCAATCACCATTTGTGCAGTTTCAACTATGCGTCGACGTGTATTCGTCGCCATCCGGGCTGTCTGATAGAGCACCTCTACACCATCTCGTGCGGCATAGCACGCGGGCAGCGAATAGCACAACAAGACCGTGAAGGCTTGCGGACCATAACGAGCGAATAGCGATTCGCCGCGCGAAATCTGTTCGCGGTCGGCCCAATGCGGAATGTCATCGGTGTGATTGATATAGTCGAGGATGATAGGGGGCAATTGCTCCGAGGGTGGGTCATCATTTTCGATAAGGGTCATTAGCAGCGCATTCACAGCTGCAATATCGCCCTCCTCAAAAAGATAACGAACCGCTTCGTCGGCGGGAGGATCACCAGCCTCCCGCATCTCATCAAGAAACTCGTTAGTCCAACGATTGAAAGTCATATCATTTAATAGGGTCTTGCCTGCGAATTTCCGATTCAACTTCAGTCGGCGATTTTAAGCAAGTGGAGACTCGAGGAGGTGCCTGGCACTTGAACTACACTAAGGCGCTGCCGATAAATAAGTTTTCCATTTGCTGTTATGCTCATGCCGAAGAGGCGGGTAGAGATAAGCCAGGTGATGACCGGCCTCACTCGGGGGAGCATGAAAAGCGAGAAGAAACACTCTGTTCATCAATGCGCGTGTGACATCTGTCGGGCGCAGCCGCGCAGCATAGTTGCCGATGAACATCGAGCGATCAACCGTGTGCTTGCTTCGCTTGATGAGAAGAATAGGCGACGTTTCGCTGGCTTGCTGGCTTTGCAGTGGGGTCATGGCGGCATCACACGCGTGAGCGAAGTTACCGGTTTAAGCCGGCCGACCATTCGCCGCGGACGCACCGAAGTACAACAGGCTGAACCGGAGCTAGAACGCGGACGGGTGCGGAAAGCAGGCGCGGGTCGGCATGCGGTAGAAAAAAACACCTGGGACTGCTGAGAACGCTGGATGAATTGTTGCGCGACGCTACGGCAGGCGACCCGGTCACGGGACTGTTGTGGACCCGAAAAACATCGCGCAAGATCAGCCGCGAACTGCAACGGCAGGGCTATCCGGCGGGACCGGACACCGTGCGCCGGTTGTTGCACGAGCAGGGCTACCGTTTGCGGGCCAACCGCAAGCGCTTGAACAAGAGACAGGACCCGGAGCGTGACCGGCAGATGCGTTATCTCGTGCGCCAGCGGCGGGCCTTCCGGCAAGCTGGATTCGCGGTGATTTCGATGGATGCCAAGCAACGTGAGTTGGTGGGGAACTTCAAGAACCCGGGGCGAACTTATCGACGGACGACGCTGGAAGTGTTGGAAAGCGATTATCCAAGCCAGGCAGAGGGGGTCGCCATTCCTTATGGCATTTTCGATGTTGCGCGCAACACTGGCTTCGTGGTTGTAGGCGTCTCGCACCACCCTTCCCGACCCAGTACGTTCGGGACTGGGTGTCGCGCCCGACAGGGTCGTGAAACACCTGAATTCGCGGTTGCTGCTGTTCGCAGGTGGTGGATGCAGATCGGACGACAACGCTACCGCGACAGCCGTAAACTCTTGATCCAAGCCGACTGCGGCGGAGCCAATGGGAACCGTTGTTGGTTGTGGAAGCTCGGGCTCCAACGGTTGGCCGATGAAATCGGGCTGACGATTACCGTTACGCATCTGCCTACCGGTGCGTCGAAATGGAACCCGATTGAACATAAGCTTTTTTGTCACCTTGAAGCCAATTGGGCTGGGCAACCATTGATCGATTACGAAACGATACTCAAGTTCATTCGCACTACGCGCACAACAACCGGCCTGCGTGTTCGCGCACATCTGGATCGGCGCACCTATCCGACCGGCCTGAAGATAACCGCCGACCAGAAAATGCAAATCAATCTGACCCGACATCGCGTCCGCCCACAGTGGAACTATACGATCAAGCCGCATGAGCCCGTTGCCGAAACGGCAAAGTAATTCTTCGGCAGCGCCTAAATGTGTAAATTTGACCTTTCGACAACGTTTGATTGAGAAAAGTGCCCGGCGCCTTAATTTGACTCACTTATCGAGGGCATGCTGTGTGCGCGCTAGATCTAGACTGGCATCGAGATCTGTAAAGATTGCTTCAGCGTGCTGGAGATGTTTCTCCCGTTCATATGTATCCGCCCGCATGTGGCGGCCCATTTCGAAGTGAGCCAGACCTTGATCGTAAGGCATTGAAAGGCTCTCTGCAATTGTGATGGACCGCTGCCAGGCTTGCCGGGCTTTGTTTTGTCGACCGGCGAGCCAGTTATATAAACCACGCCACAACCAGGCGCGTGGCTGTCCCACCCGGAACATCCAGGCATAGAGATATAGATTTCGGGCAGCGTGTTTGGCAGGCGCGCGATATTGTCCAATTGTCTCCCATAACTGCAAATGTACCGCCGGCAGATTGGCATATGCGTTAAACATCCCATAGGAGGTTGGCAGCCCGGGTATCAAGGAGAGCAGTTCGGAAGCACTCGTTCGCGCATGTTGTGGCTCATCGCGATACAAGTGTGCCAGCGCGCGCACACCGAAATTGAAGCTTTGCGCCACCCGATCCGAGATTTCAATTAGTATAGGCAGCGCATTGTCGAGCAGCTCTATTGCAATCGCGGTCTGCCCGCGCGGGATCAGTGCCATTGCTTGTCCATTGAGACCCCAAGCTGTCACTTGCTTATCGTCGCGTTCGAGCCCGGTCTCTTGAATCTCGTGGAAAAGTTCCTGGCAGTGTCTAAAGTTTCCATGGAAATAAGCGATCATTTCCTCGTTCAGGCGTGCCTCCGCCCAGCGGCGATGATCACCGAGTTCAGTAGTGAATGATAGAGCTTCTCCAAGCACGGACTGAGCTGCTTCCCAATGACCTTCGCCCACATGGAAGGCGCCGATAACCATGGAGACATATGCCTGGGAGGGCAGGTGCCCGAGTCGGTTTGCCATTTCTCGCGCACGTTGTGCATAAGCCTCTGCAATTGAATCCCAGGGGGCCGCTGCGGACATGATCGCCATACTTGCATACGCACGCGCGAGTTCGGGAGAACTGGGTGAGGCCCGCTCCGAGAGGTTTGCCGTGCGCAGGAATGAACCGGCCAGCCGGGCGGTCTCGTTGGAGAAATAATAAATCTCGCCCAGCCGCTCGAAGGTTTGGGCCGTCTGCATCAGTTCAGTCCGTACGGACTCTGCTGCTGTGTCTGCTCTCGTGCTTCGTATGCGCCGCGCGATTTGTAGCAGCGCCTGCCAGACAAGCTCAGAGATGATGCCTGCAAACGTGCGCGGTTCCGGTTGCCCTTGCAGTTCTAGTGCATGGCGGAGATGGTTACGACTCTGAGCAAGATCACCCAATCCGAGATAGGCTTCCCCGAGTTGGCGTTCCCATTTTGCCTGACGGGGTTTTTTATCTCGTACTGAAGGGTGTTCGATCATCTTCAGCGCTTGGCGGAATAGGCGCGCTGCTTCACGATAGGCACCTGCCTGCAGTGCGCCCTCGCCGGCCTTATCCAGATAATCCATTGCCTGTGGAATAAACTTTGGCGCGGCAACTGTTTCGCCGACAGCCTGACTCCAATGGTGCGCTAACAACGAATAGTGCGAATCCAGCTCATCGGCATGTGCGCGCTCATACCATTCCGCTATGGATCGGTGAAGCTGTCTGCGCTGCGCAAAGGGCATTAAGTTGTACGCTACTTCCTGTGTGATGATGTGCTTGAAG
This sequence comes from Anaerolineales bacterium, assembly GCA_965248775.1. Classification (GTDB taxonomy): domain Bacteria; phylum Chloroflexota; class Anaerolineae; order Anaerolineales; family JBHHUI01; genus JBHHUI01. The sequence goes on along the minus strand of OZ252150.1, from coordinate 3,422,288 downwards.
AGGTAGGTTAGATACGGATCGGATGTTTCAAGCTGTGTGATTTGTAATTCCGTTAGGAACTCGACATATTGTCGCAGGAAGGGTCGATCGTGTTCAATGGGATGCACGTCGCGAAGTGTGCGCAATGGGAAACCGCGTCCGATCACACTCGCCACCTTGAGCGCCAGCTGTTGCGCGGGCTGCAAACTATCAATGCGGCTGGTGATCACACCCTGGATGGTGTCCGGGAAGCTGACCGCATGCAGCGTGCTTGCATGAGTTGCCAGGCTGCACTTGCCCTGACTGATGGTGATGTAACCTTTGTCTCGCAGGGCGTAGGCGAGCTCTTCGCTGAAAAACGGATTCCCTTGCGCCTTATCATGCAACAGCCGTGCAACCGGATCGGGCACATCCAAGCAGCCAAGCCGTCGCGCGACGACAGTTAGAATATCATGGGCGGGCATGGCCTCCAATTGCAAAACAGTGCTGTTGGTTGCGCGCCGTATCTGTTCCAATTCCGAGGGTTCCTGGTCAGGGAAGGGCCGACTTGTTAGGATGAACAGCAACGAGCGTACCTGCTGGCTTACCGTCAAGACCACGGCCCATGAAGCTGAATCCAGCATGTGAATATCTTCGATGACAAGCAGGTGCGGGACGTCGCGGGTGGCCTGCTGCAAAAGTTGTGCGATCAGACGCTGGGTGTTTTCGGCCCGCACTTGTCCCGTCATCTGACGGGTGATGTCGTTCTCTGCGATGTCAAGGGGCAGAACATCGTTCAACAATGGCGCCAGTCGAAATAGCGCAGGTTCCCCCTCGAATTTTCTGAGTAGCGTCTGCCCACGGGCTTCAGAATCGTTGTTGCCTTCCGAGGCCAACAAAGATGCGAGGATGCCGCGCCAGGCGTGATAAGGGCGAGATTTTTCGATGGCATCCCCAGAGTCGCTCATACTCTCAAGCCCGAGTTCGGCTGCCTGCGCCTGCATCGTGTTAACAAGCAGCGTCTTGCCGATCCCAGCTTCGCCCTCGATCAGCACTATCCGGCATTCACCAGAATCGAGGACATAGGGAAGTTGTTCAGCCAGAAGTTTTCTTTCGGCTTCGCGGCCGACGAGCATTTCGGGCAATCCGGATGTTTGAGACTGTCGGCGCTTGCGGCGGTCGCGTTTGGGCCGGTAGGTGGTTACAGGCTTGGATTTGCCTTTCAGGTCTATTGGCGGCAATTCGTAGAAGGTCACGCCGCGCGCGTTGTATTGGGTGGTCGTGTCAACCAGTATGTCGTCGGCAGCTTGCATCAAGCGTGCCGCCAGGTTGACCACAGCTCCCATCATCGTGTATTCGCGCCGTTGCGGGGTACCAACGGAGCCGCAATAGACTCGTCCGGTCGCGATGCCGATTGTTGTACGCACATTCATGTCCTGTAGCAAGGAAGTCATAGAGAGCGCCGCGCGCACACTTCTTTCGGGATCGTCCTCGTGCGCCAGAGGCGGTAGCCCAAAGGCAGCCACGAATGTCAGACCTTTGTCGTCGAAGCTCAACTTGTTGAGGCTGCCTTCAAATCGATTGAGGATATCTTGCAACGAGCTGATGATGTTTTGTACATTCTCTAAAGGTGTATCCTGATCAAGTTCTGGTAGATTGACAAACATAACGCTGAGCGGGCGGAGTTCCGCCAACCAGGCTGATTGACCCGCTTCCAATCGTGTGCGGATAGCGCTGGGAATGAACGGTTGCGCCAGCTCTCCCGGCAAGTTGGTTAGGGCGGGACTCGCACGAGGTGGAATGGTCTCTTGCAGGCTTTCTAGCCTTCCACTCCCATCATGCAAAGTAAGACCCCTGCAGCTATCGGCGACCATCTGCCAGACTTCCGCGGCGAGTACGATCTGCCCGGGTGCGGCATACCCCTGTGCGCGACTCACTTGCTTGAGCGGCACTCCGGAGAGCATCAACACCCACCGATTATTGCGACCTCCTACCCGTGCGATTTGTATCGATCCCGCCCCGATACTCATCCGCAGCGTAAGCCGGTATTTATCAAGGACGAGATAATCGTTTAGCTGCCAGAAAATCTCCTGGCTGCATTGCACAGCACGCTGCGCCAGGATTGCCACAGCCTCTACCTCGATGTCAGCGTCCGGCAAAGCCGGCCATAAAGCAAGCAATGCGTCGTCGGCAAACTTGACTACCTCGCCGCCGTGTTGATCCACAATATGGATCAAGCGTCCAAAGTAGTCGTTGAGCAGGCCGGTAAGCTCTTCTGCGCCAGCCGGGCCGCGCTGTGCAAGATCTTCGGCGAGTGCTGTAAAACCCGAGATGTCCGCAAGCAAAACCGCGGCTGGAAATTGTTCGGCAACGGGTTCACCGGGGGTGCCTTGCGAGGCGAGCCTTTTAATGAAAAGGCCCGGCACATAACTCGCCAGTGTTTCGCGCAACGCTTGGCTATCAGACATCTTGCGAATCCAAGTGTTGTCGAATGGATTCAGTTTGGCTGGGCTGAGAGCGGTTTGCAAATGTGATTCCAAACGCCAGGGTCAGCAGCCCAATTCCGCCAAGCCACGCTGCCACGCGTTTGTTGGTTTCAAGCGGATCAGGTTCAAATAGAATTGGAGAAAGACGTACATCGGACGCGCCAGTGGTCTGGATATCAAAATAAAATGGGAAGCTCCATTTGTCATAGTAAGGATTGAAAAATGGGATGGCGAATGCCAGTACGCCTGTGGTTGGGTCCGCTTCCGAGAGCGGCAATTCGGTGTGCAATAAAGCGCGGCCATCTTCTGATGAAGAAACATCAAAGATAAGGCCCGTCGTCTGCACATTTGTTCCGGGCGCGAATTGTGCCTGTCCATACAGGTTGTACCAGCCGATGCTGAGTTGATCGACACCCTCACTGCGATGCAAGAATTGGGCCGTCCCGGCTGCAGCCTGCCACTCGGAAGCGCCGTCGGCCGGATTTGCCAGATAGCGTGTGCCGAGCGCGGGAAAATAAGGTCGCAGGAGGCGCTCAAAGGCTTCTTCGTAAAACTGCACCGGAGATTGATGGTACGGGACGAATGGTTTGACAAAGACGACAAGCGCATTGATGGTACTGAATAGGACAAGGGCAGTTGCCAGCGGCCAGAACACGATCCGTCTCCATCTGCCTACTCCTGTGAAGAGCGCCGCCAGCGGAGCTGCCAGGAGCGGAAGTCCGACGATTAGAAAACGCGCAGAAATTTCCCAGGCGATATAGAAACCTCCCCAAATGGAGGCCAGCAACCACATTAGCAAAAAAGGTATGCCCAGCAGCAACCCATCCATCCGGCGCACTCGCCAGAGATGAAGCCATCCCGGAAATGAGAGCAGGAAGATAGGGCCATACACAAGCAGGCCGCGCTGCTGGTCGAGCAACCAGCCCGCCAGACCCCGTCCGATCTGATGTGCGGCGATGTTGCCGAAGCCGGACTGTACAGCGCTGCCCGCAACCGTTGCCGAAGGGGTCGGACCTCCATAGAAGTTGAAATTGACAGCGAGGTAGATCAGCATGGAGAGACCGGTGATGCCGCCGATAACAGCCCATACACTACGCTGTCGCCAGAATTTCCACACCGTCAGCACAGTGAGGAAGGCCAACAATGGCGCGAATCGCCCTGAGAGCCAGGGCAGGGCAGCGATGGCAAGGCCGAGAGACGTCACTCTCCACGAGTTGGCGATAAAGTCAGGCGGGTTATCGGAATCCCGAGATAGGGGAATAGAGATTGGGGATTGTCGCCATGCTGGGGTATTCAGGATCACGCGTAGCGCCCAGAGAACAAGCAGCCCGCCGATCACTTCCGGATAGATCAATAATACATAGTTTGCAAGCGGTGCTGCGATTGCAAGCGCCAGCCCGGCAAGCAGGCCTCCCCACCATTGGCCGCTCACTTCCCAGCCGAGAAAGAACATCTGCACAGCGAGTAAGGCCCCAACAATTGCAAAGAAGTGCATCACACCAGCATGTCCGCCTATGGCATATGCGGGCGTTATCGCCAGCACGAGTCCAATATCGTGTGTAAGGCGTTCTGTGCCATCAGGCTGAATAGAGACGTGTCGGTCGAGAGCGACTTTTGTGTAGAACGCTCTGTAGTCGTTCTGCTCATAGTTATTCCGGAGGTCCAGATCGCCATCAATGGCAAGGCTATGGGCGGCCAGCATGTAATGTGGCTCGTCACCGGTAATATCCCAGGTTTGCAGGATGATGGGGACAAGCCACGCATAAACAAACCATGTGCCGGCGAAGACTAATATCGCCAACCAGTACGCGCGGGTCGGGCTTCGTCGCAAAACACTCACGGCGGCTCAATGAGCTCCGGCACATGCAGCGCTGCGCGCTCGAGATGGATTGTCGCTGCATCTTCTTGCCCTGTGCGGGTATAGGCCTGTGCGATGAAGTAATTTGAAGCGTACCCAAATGGATCAAGCGCAACAGCCCTTTCAAGCGCGGTCAGTGCATCGTCCAGCAAATCGCGTTCGAGATAAACGCGGCCGATTCCGATGAGCGCCGGGCTCCATGTAGCGTCACGATCCAGCGCGATCAGATATTCCACAGCCGCTTCATCGGTATGTCCCTGGCGGCGGAGAAAGTCGGCATATTCACTATGAAAGATCGGAGCCGCTGTATGCAGTTCGACGGCATGCTTAAAGGCTGCGCCTGCGAGCGTCGGCTCATTAAGTAAATCGTATTGCTGGCCGACTGCGAGCCAGGCCGGGGCCGTTTCGGGAGGCGTTACACTCGCAAGATTTTCTTCTTTTGTATTGCCAACCAGATACACAGTGATGTTATTGTCGACTGGGTATACGACGGCCGTCTGGCTTTGCATCCAGAGTGTAAAGGGTTCGTACAAAAATTCCATATACGGATGCAAGACGATCCAGGTTCGCATCTGGACAATACCAAGTTCATTGGGTTCGGAAATGTCGAGCCAGTTCAAGTCAGCGCTGCGCATGTAATGAGATATCACACCACCGGCAAGAGGTGCGACGATTGAATCGCCTGCTCTGAAATTGGCAGCGATAAACTCTCCTGAGCGACGCCAGTCTTCCTTGGGTTGGTTGTAGTACACACGCACGCGAGCAAGGCTCAATACTGTTGCAACGATCACTAATACGGGCAGTGCCAGCGCGCGCCACTTTACGGAACCCTGAAAAAGCTGTCTTAAATAGCGACCAAGTGCAGCGAGTCCCACGCCTGCAAGAAACGTGATCGCCAGGAAAGTAGGCGTTGCATAGCGCGAAGCGTAAAACGTGCCCCTGTGCACGAGGAATAAAATCGTCAGTCCAGCCGGCACGATCGTCCAGATTAACAGCAACAGGCCTTTGCGCATTGGACGGGCTGTCAGAAGCCCAAAGGCCGCCAATCCGAAGAAGGTCCAGCGCCATACGGTCCCACCACCGCTCAACAGATTGATAAATTTATCTTCGAAAAATGCTAGATTCGGTACCGGGCCTGTACCCTGATTCGGTTTAAGCGCGGGCTCGGCTGTCAGTGAGTCCGGGTTAAGCAGGCTGCTTGCAAATACTTGCCCAACACCAAAGACATTGTCGAAGTATGGAGTCGTTGCAAGGACTGCCAGCACAAACAGAAGAGCCAGGCCGAAGCGCAGCATCGGTGGCGCTAAACGCAACGGCTGCCGGGTCATGAGCCATAACGGTGTGATCAGCAATTGCGCGCCTATCGCGAATATCGTGAAGTAATGGGAGAGTAAAGAGAGCGCTGTTGCGAATGCATAGCCAATCCAGTGGCGTGGATGATTCGTCTTGGTTGCACGCAATAAGAAGAAGAAGGATAGCAATACGAGCAGCCCGAAAAGTGCGTATGGGCGTTGCTCCTGCCCATATTGAATATGGAAGGGGGCAACGCCCAGCAACAATCCGACAGCCAGGCCTTCACGGTGACCAAAGAGATTGCGCGCAAAGAGCATAAGGACGGCAACTGTAAGCGTGCTCCAGAACGCGGCTGGTACGCGTAGCCAAAAATCTTGTGCACCGAAAGTGAGTAACCCATACGTCACAAAGTAATCGAGAGGCATGGCTCCAAAGCGGATCACGTTTTCGAGTATTTCGGGAAGGGAGTAGCTTGCTAGATCGATTTGCAGGAGTTCGTCAAGCCACATGCTTTTTGCGCCGAGATGGTAGAAGCGTAGGAAGGCGGCTAAGAGCAGAATGGCAATTGCGGGGAGTTGGAAGTTTGTGATTGGAGATTGACGATAGGAGGTTTGGGGTTGATTAATCCCTGATCTCTTCTGTTATATGAAGCACCATCCCGACTGAAAACGAAATTCCATTGTTAAAGTAATACAACCAATGCAGGCTGATTGCTCCGAATGCAAATCGCAGCCCACGTTGCTGCTTGAAGAACTTATATAAATCCCGGTTCAAAATCAACAGCGCACCGCCACCTACGATCAATCCCAGCCAGAAATAATTCTGCCAGAAGCCGAGAACTGCACAAAATAAACCCAGATATACAGTCACCACACTTGCCCGGTTGTGCGTCTGCAGGTTCAGGTCATTCATGAAGGCGCGCTCGCGCAGAATCAATCGAGTCCAGGGGATGCCGCGCGCCACAATATCGGAATGGAGCAGGTTTCGCAAAGTCCAGTGTTTCAGATGTTTGACTTGTAGTGTTTTGTCCAGCTTGATACGTTGTCCACTTTTCTTGAGTGCCTGGCCCAGATCAATATCCTCAATCGACGGCAGACGATAATGCGTTGGAAAGCCGTCGTGCTCGACGAAAACATCGCGCCGGATAGCGCCGCAGCCGCTCCAGAATGTGGACGCATCCGTTGCTCCGTGTTGGTGGACATAGTGATGGAAGAGATTCTTATACTGTGAGATCAAGCCGGAATGAGAAGGCTCGTCATCATAGGACCCGAATAAGGCTGCCAGTTCGGGATCGGCATCAAAGGATTGCCTGATGCGCACCAGTGTGTCCGGCCTAATTTCAACATCGGCATCGCAGAAGAACAACACCTCACCGGTTGCATGCTGCGCTGCCAGGTTACGCGCTTGCGCCGGACCGCTGCCCGGAGCATCAGTGTGCAGCAAGCGTATTCCTGCAGCGGCAGCCAGTCGGGCTGAGTCGTCTGTTGAGCCATCGTCCACAACAAATATTTCGTGGGCAGGGTTTTCTAAACTCTGGAAGGCGCGCAGACAACGCTCGAACTGTAAGCCGCCATTGCGAACTGGAATTATTACGCTGATTCGTGCTTCTGACATGGGTTCCTTATGTGCCGCTACGTTCGGTGGGTTGCCAGACGCGTGGCCGGGCGAATAGAGATCCAAATGTCGCGCCGACCGCGACGAACACATCGATGACGAAGAATAAGCCAACGAAAGGTAGACGCAGCCACATACCGCGCGGCGCGTGATCATACTTGAAAGCGCCCACGATCTGTGCGAAGGGGAGCATATAGCTGACCACAATAGCTACTAGGAGTAAACGCCACGGCTCAATGCCGAGATACAAATCAAGCGCGATCAACACCACCGCGCCTAAAAATGCCAGACGATCCAGATAACCGAGACTGAAGAGTGCCAGTTCAATGCGTATCGGTATTGATAGCCGTGCGTCGCCGAGCAGCGCGAGCAAGTTCGTGCGGGCTGCATCCTGAAACCCACGCCCCCAACGAGCGTGTTGTTGAGCATAGCTTTTTATATTGACAGGGGCATCATGAATTGAGATCGCATCTGGCACAAAACGGGTTTTGAATCCCGCGCGATTGAGACGCAATGTAAAGTCGGTGTCCTCCAGAAGAGCACCCCGCGTGAAACCGCCCAATGCTGTGAGTGCTCTGCGTCGATATCCGCTGTTCGAGCCAAGCAGAGGCGGTCCGAGCTGCATGACATCTTTGCCGCGTACCGTAACAAGCTGATGCACCAGTGATTCTACCTTCGCGTAAAACGCAGTTGGGCTGGCGTACCAATTGCCGATCAGCATGCGGCCATTGACCCCGGCCACCTCCGGGTCGGAAAAGGCTGCCACAGCGATGCGAACACAATCCGACCACGGTCGATGGTCGGCATCAAACACAAAAACGATCTCGCCAAAGTCATGCGCCGCCAGCGCGCGGTTGAGCGCCTCCGCTTTCCCTACATTCCTCTCCAATTGGAGCATGTCCCAATTGGGGAGTGTTTCCGCTGCTGCGCGCATCAGGTCGCCGGTGAGATCGCTCGATCCGTCGTCAATCAGTACAATGCGCAAACGATCGCGTGGATACTCGAGTTTGTCGAGAATTGCGAAGAGCGATGGCAGACTGGCGGCTTCATTCCGAGCCGGTACCAGTAATAAAACAGTTGGGAGTAACTCTGTTTTCGCGAGTGGCGGCTGTGGGCGAGTCAATGTCAAGAGGAAGACGAAACGCCGGACGGAAAACAGCGCTAGCAAACCGAAAAGACCCAGGCCAACCAAACGCAGAAGAATTTGCAAGACGGACAAATTCGCTCTCAATTACGCGAGCGGAGCAAGAAGCCACGGCCAAACCGCCCGGCGCGCTCAAGCATGAAACGTGGGTACATGAGTGCGCCCTGCCAGCGCTGTGTCACAGCGTACTTGTGCATCAAATGTGCAATGGGCGGTAGGGCTGCAAAGCGCACGATGCCAAACTTCTCAGCGATGGAATGTGCAGCCAGAAACGTGAGCGGATAGGTGCGGTCGTGGGCAGGCTGCCGATAGTCGCTCGTGAGCACATCGTGCGCGCCCTGCGCAGCAAGCCATTCGCGGAATGCGAGCGGAGTCTGCTCTGTCAGAGATTGCCAAATTTGAACGGGTGGCAGTGGCGCGGCAAAGATGTGCTCGGCTAAAGAGATCGAAGCGAAAACAAAGCGAACAACATTGGCCTGACCGGCGCGCTCTAAAATGTCGTCCCAGTTGGCGTCTACTGCAGTCCTTAATAGACGCGCAAGATCGAGCAATTGGTTCAAGCGTGCTTCGCGTTGCACGAGATGTTCGGCGAAGTGAACCGACAAATGGATGATCTGATCTTCGTCCGATAGCACCTGCATTGTGCTTCCGGTTACCCTGCGCTCTTGAACGCGCGACCAAAGTCCAGTGAGTGGTCTTACGTGCAGCCCACGCCAGCCGCGCTCCCATAAGGAAGTATGCAATTCCACCGGACGCGGATAGTTCGGATCGAAAAGATAGCCATCCCATTGGTAGTCATCATTGCGCCAGACCGGCGGCAGATGCTTCTCGTTCCATTCATCCTTTGTCGAACGCGGCCGAAAACCTGCTGCCAGCAATGCACGCTGCCCACGTTTTGCGGCCTCAGCCGGAACGAGAAGGTCGTGATCGTAAAGCACGCGTTCCGACGGTGCAGCGTATAGACGTTCAACCAACGGCCAGCCTTTCAGGACGACATGCGGTACGGTTGCATTCGTGAGAATCTCATGCACGTCGAGTAGCTCGTGCCGGATGTTCTCGTTGCGGGCTGCGTTGTCGGTATAGGTCTGCTCCATGCGTGTCCTGGATACTTCCGGCAGCACATCGAGTTGATCGGCGTTGCCCCAGACGTTGAAGAGCAGCGGCGTGAGGGAATGGCCGTCTGCATGCTGCAGTAGCCTTCCCCAGTCCACCTCTCCGCTCAAGTCGATAGTAGGCCCGTCCAATCGCAGGCTATTCGTGATCCGTAGGGCTTCTATGAGTAAAGACATAGAGAGATTTCGGCTATTGTTGAATCCGGTACACCACGAGCTGAGTTGTTTCATCGTAATAGATCATACTCAATTCACCCGGGGCATTTGTCGGGTCAAGCAACGGGATTAATTGCGGTCGCAAAGGCACAGTTGTACGGGCGTCGAGCGCAATGTAATTAGCTTCGTGATCTGCTGCATACGCTAGCACTCCTTCCAGATCGGCGAATGGGAGCCATTCCCAATGGACGCCGGCATAGAACGGAATCTGGCGCTTGCGCGTGAGCATGTGTGCCTCCGCCGGTAATTGATCGCGCAATGCCAACCCAGCTGATCGGTATTCGAGCGGATGCGGATAGAGGAACGGTCCAACGAGGTCGGCGAGCACGAGTACCAAAATGAATCCACCGGGAAGGAGAGAGCGCGCGCGAGAGGGGGGGTAGGCAATTGAGAGAGCGGACGTTCCAAAAGTCGGGTGAAGCCGAAGGCAGCGAAGATCATAAAGGCAGGTAGCTCCGGCAGAAAATAACGCGGATCGATCACTGAGGCCGGATAAATTCCCAGTGTTAAAAGCAATAACCCCACGAATACTCCTCGTCGCCAACCGAGCAGGCGCGCTCCAACAATTGCCGGAATCAACCAGAGGATGGTCAGTAGACTGACGGATGTAAAAAGTAAGCGTAGTTCGGTAAATACATTTCGGTAGTGGTTACATGTTGACTGATGAGTCTGGAAAAAGTAAGTTGTTGGCCTGCCAAACAGAGGAGCGCCAAAATGATCCAGAGTGTCATCACGCATGAGTGTTCAAAGTGCAGGAGCCTCAACATTGTCAAGAATGGTACAGACTATAAAGGCGGTCAGAAGTTTCATTGTCTCGATTGCGCCGCTTATGGAATGTTGGAACCGCAAAGCCGTTCTTATCCTGAGTTCATCAGAGAATTTGTCCTACGCACCTATCGAGAGCGAGCCAGTATGCGCGGCATTGAGCGCATCTTTGGCATCGCGCGGCAGACATTAGCACGCTGGATTCTGGAGAAGGCTGGCGCTATGCCGAACCTGGCTGACACTTTAGAAACCGTAAAAACGGATGATGTGCTGGAATTGGATGAATTATGGTCATTTGTACGCACAAAAAACGATAAACGTTGGATATGGGTCGCGCTGTGTCGGCGCACGCGCCAAGTGGTGGCCTATTTTATTGGCGACCGCAGTGAAAAAAGTTGTCGCGCGTTATGGAAATCCATCCCAGCATCCTACAAAGCGTGTTGCTCCTTCAGCGACTTCTGGCACGCTTACCAGAAGGTTTTACCAAACGACACTCACCAAAGTGTCGGCAAAGAAAGCGGCCAGACATCTCACGTGGAACGCTGGAACAACACCTTGCGCCAGAGACTGGCTCGCTTCGTGCGCAAAACTCTTTCTTTCTCCAAGTCCGACGTTTACCATGAAGCTGTACTCAAGTTGTATCTCCATTACTACAATACAGCGTGGTCCCCATCAGTTACCATGTAACCACTACCTACATTTCCAATGTAGTGCCTGATAAAAGCTTCACGGTTTGTCCACAGGAAGGCCGGGACGCTGGGTAATGCTGCCAGATCGGCGACATTTTCCTCGTACTGTAGGTAGGCCTTCTCAAATGCAAAGGGGTCCTCCACTCGAGCGTCGAACGAGGCGCCATGGAATTGATGCAGGATCCCTTTTGGTGTTAGGAACGAGCCGGTGTGGTTGTATAAATATGTGCCATAAGGTATTGCAAAGACCGCCAGCCCTGCGACAAAAGGCAACGCTGCACGAATCATCGCCCGACGTTGAAGAACCATGATGACACCTAACCCGAATATTCCCGCAAACATCCCCTCCCAACGCGTTATATGGGCTGCGCCGATAGCCAACCCAGCCAGCAGAAAGATAAGCGTGCGCGGTTGCGATACTCCCCACCAGAGCAAACCCCATCCGAGATATAGAAACAGTATATAGAGCTGCTCCGTTGGCGCCTCGAAGTTTGGCAACCCCAGCGCTAGGCCGGGCAGGAGTGCGGCGAAGAGACCGGCTAGCAAGGCAGGGCGCGAGTCTTGTTTGTATCGTCCCGTTGAAAGTTGACGCGTCAGCCAATATACCGGTAGAGGCAAGAGACTGCCGAAGAGTATCAAATTTAGCTGCGCGGGTAGTTCGAGTCCTCCACCCAGGAGGTAGACGGCAGCCGCGAAAAAAGGATAGCCTGGTGCAAACTCTGTATGCGGCGTTTCACCGTTTGCTGTAAATCCCAAGCCCTGCGCTAAATTCTGACCCAGTGTGAGATACAACGCTTCATCACTGCCAATAACAAAACGCATTGCAGTTGGCAATAAGCGCGCAGTGAAAGCAACGCCAAACAAAAACCATAGCGGATGGCGTTCAACCCAACCTATTGCAGCGGCGATCCGGTTGCGACCGGCCGCTTGCTGTGGATTAGTAGTGGCCCAGGTTGCCGGTTTGCTTGACACGGCGGAGTGCGAAGCGGAATGCGAATAAGCTGGCGGGCAAAAGCACGATGTTGAATCCGATGAGAATCAATACATATGTCCACAGTTCGGCCAGTCCTTGCCCGCGCATCAGAGCAAAGCGCAAACCTTCCAGCGCGTGACTAAGGGGCAGCAGGTACGAAAAGAAACGCAGGAATGCGGGCAGCAATTGGATAGGAAAGTACACGCCCGCTAGCAGGAATATCGTCACATCTACTAACCAACTCAATGGATCGGCGCGCTTAAACAAAAGGACGAAGGCGGCCGAAAGGATGCCCCAACCGTTGAGCGACAGCAGCGTGAGCACCCCGAGCACGAGCGCGGCCGCCCAGTTCGCGTTGCTCAGATTGGCATCGAAGAATGCGACCCCGATGATGAGTTGCACGATCATCAAGGCGACACCCTCGATCAGAATCCAAAGCGAAGGCCCCAGCAGGGCCAGGCCGGGCGGAGTGGCCGTGACCATTACAGGTTCAATCGTGCCAACCGATAGTTCGTGTTCGAGTTCGCGCCCGAAGTGACGCAACCCCAAACTGAGATAGCGGGCGAAGACGGCACCGATCAGTAGGAAGGTGTAATAGTCGCCCCCATAAGGTGCGAGCGCTTCCGGTTGCGCACGATCGAAAAACTTCGCCAGTACAGAGAAGAAAACCACGACCAGAATGGCACCCAGATACGTGCCGATGAAATTCAGCCGATAGCTGCTCGCATGCAGGAAGCCGCGCTTTATAAAAGCAAAGTACTTTGCGAATGAAAATCCTGTTCGTGGGATGGGTGTGCTGCTTAACATTTTGCTGCTCTAGTGGGCATCAGAGTAGAGATGGCCTTTACGCGACATTCGCAGGTGTATTCGGCCCACCGGCTGGATTGGCGTGCTGTTTGAGCAGCTGCACGAGGCCGTCGTCTTTTGGCCCATAGCGTTTCACACGCACATTGCGGTCGGCGAGTGTTTCCCAGAGGCCGGCGTCCGGGGCAGAGGCATCAGCCAACGTCAGATCGAGAACTGTAACCCCGGCTGTTTGCGAGACCAGGGCAACCGTATCTACGGCCGGGAGTTCTGCTAGATGCTCCGCCAATCCGTTCTGGACTCCGATCAACTCTAATCGATATACAACTGTTGCAGTGGCTTCACCAATCAAGTCCTGCGGCTTACCCACAGCGCGCAACTGACCGGACTGTAATACTCCCACTCGGTCACAGAGCGCTTCCATTTCGTCCAGATCGTGCGTGGTAAGGAGAACAGTCTTGCCGCGCCTTTCGACCAGCTCGGCGCGGAGTAGGTTGCGCAAGGTTTCAGCTGTGAGAACGTCCATGCCCTTGGTCGGCTCGTCCAGAAACATCACCGGTGGATCGTGGAGCAGTGCACGCGCCACGTTCAACTTCTGGCGCATCCCGGTCGAATAGGTTTGGAAAGGAGCATCTGCTGCAGCGGACAGGCTGAAGAGTTCAAATAATTCATCACTGCGCCCCTGGAAGGCAGCCCCGGTAAGATTTTGTAGAGCACCGAAGAATTCCAGATTCTGGCGACCCGTCAAGCGCCCATAGAATGAGTTCTCATTGCTGAATACCAGTCCAATCTGTGTGCGAACTTTCGCTGCAGCCTGCACCACATCAAAGCCGTGAATGCTGGCCGATCCCCTCGTGGGAATGACCAGCGTCGAAAGAATACGGATCAGTGTAGTTTTTCCGGCGCCGTTCGGCCCGAACAGGCCGAAGAATTCACCTTCCTCGACGTCGAGAGATATACCCTGCAGCGCGTGTACAGAGCCCTGTGGGGAGGGGAATTTGTGGTGCAGATCGTAAATGGTAATGGCGGACATTTTAGGGATTATTGGAGATTAGAGCGAGTAGATTTGCTAATCTCTCATCGCTTATCTTTAATTCTCGACAAAATCCAACGGCAGCCCGGGCTGGTAGAAATGGATGTAGGTATTGCCGGGTGTTAGAGCGTAGGCAGAGCCATCGTTCAGGGTCAGGTCGAACCATTCCGAAAGTTCATTGCGTACCCACTCGCCTTCGTAAAGTTGTCCGTCGCGTAGAAACCAGGCTTCGCCGTTGCCGAGTAGCTCCACTTCAACTGAACGGGAACCCAAGCTGTCTTCGATAATATCCGTCTGGCGGTGAAAGACACGGATGACGACGATATTTTTCGTTGTCAGCGCTTGACCGGTTGCGGCATCTACGAACTGCGAATCACCGTCGGAATTATTCTCGTTGCTCAGATGGCGTGTCCAAACATCTGCGTTGGAATCCCACTTCCAGCGCACCCAGTAGCTGCTGTGATGTCGGATCGTTGCAGAACTGACGGAGATGCCACCGGACGGAGTTGCAGGATCAAACAGGATTTCCGGCAGTGGCTGTCCCGGAATTTCGATATTACGTTCCTCGGCTGCAGCGAATAGCGAATCGGTGCTGGCAAAGACGTCGAACGGCGCCCGGCGGCGCTCGGGTTGCAGGACAAACCCCGGATGGTTGCGGAAGAAATCCAGGCTGCTGTCGCGAATACGGATATCATCCTCGAACAATTTCTGCACCGGCCCCGAAGCGCCTACATGCACAAAGATCGCGTCAAACATTGGAACGAGCTGTAAATTAATCAAACGCCCCGAGCGGATGCCGGCAATTTCGGCAGCATCCCGGCAAAGGTACATTGCCGTAAAGCGCGTGATGCCGCCCTCCGAAAGTGTTTCAAAAACTATGTCAGCTTGCTGCAAACCGAATTGGGGTCGTTCTGGATTGGAGTTGCCAAGTTGCACCTGCAGAGGACGTCTCTCGGCAAGGATGGCTTCAGACACATCGAGACCCGTCAGCGGGCACGCTACAGCGTCGTATGGCGGTGTGGGCGTTGGGGCTGGTGTTGCAGTCTCGGGCAACGGCGTCGGTGTAACTTCCTCTACTTCTTCTGCAACAGCATCGGTCGCGGACGCAATCACGGCTTCATCAGATTCTGCACTGGAGATAGTAGGCTCAAGAGTTGGAGGCAGGCTGAGGGTTGGAGCGGGTGATGAACATGCTGCCAACAAGATTGCGAATATGGAGATAATGCCCGATCGTTTCATTCAAATTCCTCTATAGTTCTAATAAGCGCGGCGATCTCCGTGCCCATTATAAGCCGCTGGCTCTGTGCCGAATGTGCGAGCTGTCCCAGCACATTTGAGTTGCTTTCTAGTCGATCTGCCTTGTCCCAAAAGAGCGTATTTTGTCCGAGTCGTTTCAAAGTATCTTCTAGCGCAAGTGGCCCTGTAGTCGAGTTTGGTTCTGAACTCCGCTCCATGAAAACCAGGTGAATTTGTTCCGGCTCAAATAGTTCTTCTGCCAACTGGTCGGGATGGGCAGCACGTAAATTGACAACCGTCTTCCTTTGTTCACACACGCTGACAGTTGGGCCTGAATATTCCGGAAAATCCGCCAGCATGTCATCACGAAGCTTTACTTCGCCAATCGGGTAACCGCCAACAATAAATTTGCCAGAATCTGTTAGACGTAAAAGCGCCATGCCGTCAGCGAGAAAGGCGTGCCCGGCTCGCAGCAAGCGCAGCGCTGTTGTGGACTTGCCTGTATTGTGCGGTGCGATGAACAGCAGTAGTCGCTTGCGTTCAATGTTGTAAACTGCTGAGGCATGCAGCATCGCCCAGTCTACAAAAAGAAAATTCAACAGGTAGTGGTCGACGAAGTAGCGACTCACGAGTCCGCTACTTGCCGCCAGTTCGGGGGCTATGAAAATTGTTGCCTCGCGAGTGTGCAAGTCCGCAAAGCCGTGCCCCCATTCCCCGGCGGAGATTGAGATGTTGCTCCCCACGCCGGAATAGACGAGTTTCCTCGAAAAATCATCCGAGAGTGGAGCTGCCTGTGCCTCCCGCACGGCAATACGGATAGAGCATGGTTGACCTCCGATTTTGTTCGAGTGCGCGCGACTGAAGCGATCCTCAGAGAGGGCCACAGTCGTGAGGATATTTTCATCGTTGCAGCTGACGGTAGCCAGCATGCCAAGCGGCGCAAGTTCGGTCGAGTAGCGCTGCTCATTATGCTGCCGCGACCAGAAATCCTCGGCAGGGATGAGGAGTGGGTTGGGCTGCTGAACCTCCATTATGCGTTGGCTTCCCCAATTTCAAATTCCGCGAGGAGCGGAAAATGATCAGAAAGCGTCTCTAGATCCGGCAGATTATCCAACACCTGACAGGTGCGCAATGTCGGCGTGAGCTGTTTGTCCGAAATTACGTAGTCGTAGCGTGTCGTGGGATTGCCCGTCATAAATGTAAAACCATCCTGCTCAGGATGAAGCTGCCGAAAACAGTCCGTATAACCCGCCCGCAGCAGGCGCGGTACAGCCAGCCGGAAAATGAGATTGAGTTGAAAAGTCATCACTCGCCGCATCCGAGTTGGATTATTGCGTTGCAAAACTCGGTCGCCACGCCCGATTGCGTTGAGATCGCCAACGATCAGGTGCGGACCGATTTCGCCATTGCAAATGATCTCCTGCAAACGCCCGACAGCCTGCCAGCGCCGCACTTCGAAAGGGAGCAACAAATAAGGCAAGAAGTGTATATTGAAAATCGTTATATATCCGGTCGGCAAGGCCAGCTTCGTTTGCAGAGCTGCCTGTGTGAGTGGGGGTTTGCGGTGGATGTCCCACGTTTCGATTGGAAAGCGCGAAAGTGTTGCCACATGCCTGTCGCCACTGCCGGCTGCCCAGACATGTTGCAAACCCAAGCGTCCGGCCAGCTCTTCGATCACCTCTTGGTGATCGGCCTCTGTCAGCGCGATGATGTCTGCATCAATAGTGTCAAGCAATTTATGCAGCCTATCGAGGCGCTTCGGGCTGGCAGAATTTACATTGTAGGCAAGTATGCGCAACGTTGTCATCGTTGGATGAAGGTCATGTGCCAGAGCTGGGTTGTGAGGATGCCCATGAGTAAACGAGAATGGTTGGCAGACTTGCTGGCGTGAGTCTTGCGCAAGTGTGCAACTTCGTCGCTGGAAAAGTAACCCGAATTTGAGAGGGCAGTAGGTGTCAGGCAATCCTCTGCCCAATCCGGCAAGCGCGCTCGCCGCCACCAATCGGCATGGGGTGTGGCGAGGCCCAGTTTGGGTTGTTTGACAACCTCCCATGGCAATCTGTCCGCCATCGCGCGACGTAGGACGAGTTTGTTGCCCGAGCGGTCGAGTTTTGTTTGGGGCGGCAGTTGCGCGCAGAACTCCCACAATTTGTGATCGAGGAAAGGCGGGCGTGCTTCGACCGATGACGCCATACTCATGCGGTCGACCTCAAAGTTAATAAAGTCAGTCAGGCGTGTTTGCAAGTCGAGCAATATAAAGCGGTCGAGCGGGTGCAAGCCGGCGTCGCCATTATTGATGTACGTGCTTGGCTCCGTGCCCTCAAACTGTATTAGGCTTGCGAGGCGTGCTGGGCTAGCAACCTGTTGCCAGAGCGCATAGCGTTGGGAAGCCTCACCAGTGCCATTGGCCAGTACCCGCCGACCGGCAGCAGAGATCGGAAGTGGTGCGCGCGTGAGCAGCGCACGCACCGGCTGTGGCAAACGCAGCAACGGCTGCATACGCCGGTCGCCATCAAACCAGTGATACCCGCCCAGCAACTCGTCTGCGCCTTCGCCGGTCATGATCACTTTGAACCCGGCCGCGTGGCAGGCGTGATACAACAAATAGATCGGAATGCTCGTGGCGGAACATTGTGGCTCTTCGAGCTGACCCACAATTTGAGGGAGCAGGTCGAAGGCCTTCTTGTCGAAGGTCTGTTCATGATGCACACTGCCAAGGGCACGTGCGGTACGGCTGGCTCGCGCACTCTCGTCATGAGAGGCTGCAGTGAATCCGATGGTGAAAGTGTGAATGGGTTTTTCGTGTGAATCGGTGAGCAATGCAGCCAGGCTGGCGGAATCAATGCCTCCGCTTAGAAGAGAGCCAACGGGAACATCACTTAATCGCCACAGGTCAACGGTTTCACGGAGCAACGCACCGAACTCATCTGCGGCTGCCTCCGGACTCACTTGACGATGCGCATTTGTAGGAGGAAATTGCAATGACCAGTAGCGGTCAATCGCTGGCTCGTCGTTTGTGATGACAAGTGTATGAGCCGCGGGTAGTTTCTGCACACTCTCGAATGCCGTCCGCGGCGACGGGATGAATCCCAACCGAAACAAACTCCCGAGCGCGGCCAAGTCCGTCCGGAGGGCAAGCTCCGGCAACAACGCGAGGAGCGGGCGGATTTCCGAGGCGAAGGCGAAGCGTTCACCGGCACGCGCATAGTAAAGCGGCTTGATCCCGAAACGGTCACGCGCCAGCAGCAACCGGCGGCGGGGTGCGTCCCACAGTCCAAATGCGAACATGCCACGCAGTCGACTGACTGCAGCCTGTCCCCATTGTTCGTATGCATGCACGATAACTTCGGTGTCAGTATTCGTGCGGAATATATGTCCGGCGGCTTGAAGTTCGCGACGCAAATCTGGGGCGTTGACCACCTCGCCGTTATACGTAATCCAAATCGACTCGTCCTCGTTGCAGAGCGGCTGCCGGCCATTTTCGATGTCGAGAATGCTCAAGCGGCGGGCGCCCAAGGTGATGCCGTCACCATGGTATAGGCTTGCGTCATCCGGACCGCGATGTGCCAGTAGGTTATTGATTTGTTCAAAGTCGGCTCGCGGGCCGTCTGGGGTGAGCAGACCAAATATGCCGCACATATTTAACGGGGAATATCGACGCGCTCTGATGTTGCCGGATGTGAGAGCATCACTGTGAACCCGCGCCAGTTCTCATCCGGCTCGTGGTATGCCTCGCCGCGCAGCGTCACCCAGGCATGCCCGCTGATCTCCCGATCCGGCTTGCCATCTACGAAGCGCGCGCCGAACTGCAAATCAATCGGAATACCTGCCCGGCGCAAATAGTGATAGCGCACAAGCGAGCGGCGCAGGCATAAGCCGAAAGGCGATTGACGGTCGAGCACCGCCGCCGCGTCTGCGAGTTTGCGGATGCGGTCTTCCCCGAGATCAAGATTGATTTGAGCGGGTGTCAGGTGGTCCAAGGCATCCGGCAACGGGGGTCGGAACTGTTGGGGCAGCGCCCGAGCGAATGCTCGCATTTCTCGCCAAAGTTCGCGCAGGGGGCGGTTAAAAGTCAGCCGGGGCAACGTGGTCAGGGCGAGCCAGAGGTGCTGCAGGCGGGTACTCAAACGATGTCGGCCAGTTTCTCGTTAACCAGTCTTTCTGCCAATTCGAGCAGGTCAGCTGCGACCATTTCTGGCTCGACTTCATATTGAGCCGCAAGATCCACCGCATGTTGCTGGATTGATTTTTTTGCGTCGAGCTTTTCCCAGAATTCAGTGCCAACTTTGTTAAGTGAAAAGTACGTGCCGGTGTCCATGTGGATGAGCACCGCTTCGTCGGCCACTGTCTGGAAAGTGGTATTATCCGAGCGCCGCAGTATTGTTTCTGCGTCCAATCAAACCTCGCTACAAAAATTATGATTTGGGATTTTCACGGTGTCACCGTACTCGGCAACTCCACCTCTCCTGCGCTGCGCAAGCGCTGGGCGCAATCATTCGCCGCGCTTCCGCCTGGGGATGGAGCGCCGGATATCGTCTGCCAACTCGAAATAGTGGACAGAGTTCCGACAGCTCCGTCCGGCCCAGCTCAATTCCGCCAGGGCGAATTACTTTCGTACCATCTGGACGGGTCCCGCGCGATAGCGCATTTTCCTCGCTTTGGACAACTTGTGCTAGACCTTGCACGCGGCGAGACCGAAGGTCGAATTGTCGCCGCAGGCTTGCACGATGCTGCCGCATTTGAAGACTTGCTCGCAATTGCCCTCTCCCCGCATCTGCGCCGAAACGGGCTTTTTCTGTTGCACGCATTTGCTGCGGTAAACTCCGGTCGCGCGATCCTCCTGGTCGGGGAGATCGGTGCAGGCAAGACGACCACCGGCATGGCACTGTTGGATTCTAGCTGGGGCTTGCTCTCCAATGATTCCCCGATTGTCAGCGCCAGCACCGAGGTGTTGAGCTATCCTGGCCTACTGGCAGCATATTCAGATACACTGACTCGCTTTGAATCAACGTCCCATCTCGCGGCTGACGCGTCCAATTCCAAGGTTATCTTTGCAGCGGAGCAGGTCTGGCCTCAAGCTTGGATGGAGCGTGCCCCTCTGGGCGCGATCTGTTTTCCGCAGATCGAAGATCGGGATAAGCATCTGATCGAATCGCTTTCATCCGCCGACGCATTGCGCCACATTTTGCCACATGCTGTAGAGCAGTGGGATCGTGAAATGATGGCCGAGCATTTGCGTGTGTTGCGTGAACTTGTGGAGGCCGCGCCGTCTTATCGATTGCGGCTGGGACCGGATGTGTTATCGCTCCCGGGACAGTTAGCGCAGTTGCTTTAGTCGCCCGCGCCTAGCAAGTCTACCGCCTCCGATACCTGCCCCTTATGCGTGATCGGGTTGAAGCGCACCCAGCGGCGCGTGAGCCATGCCAGCAACGGTCGCAATGCCGAGTTGGCGACTGCATTCTTCAACGTGCCCTCCAAGAAATGCTTGAAATAGCGATTGTGCCAGCGCCAGCGTAGCAGCTTGTAATAGGGTGCGAGCAGCCAGTGTCCTTCGGAGCGACCGACGAAGAGGATGTCGTTGACTGCGCTCATGACCTGCGCTTCGGCGTCGTCCATCCAAGGGGTGTTGCCGCGGTTCAGGTCGAGATCGCACCAGCCTTCCTGATTATCCGGCGGGATGTAGCCCATTTCGAGCGCCTGTGGCCAGAGCGGCGTGCCGGGGTAGGGCATGTATACACAAACCGAGCAGCGCACTTTTTGGCTCATGTCGGCAAGCGTTTCGATCGTGTCGAAGGTGATCTTGGTGTCTTCGTCCGTCTCGTCGGGCAGGCCGACGATGAATGAGACGTTGGCCTCCACGTCCGGTGCGCCCTCGACAAGATTGCGGATGCCCCACTCGACCTGCCAGGCCTTCTGGTCCTTGTGCATGTTATCGAGCACACGTTGCGAAGCGGACTCGGCGCCGATGTTGACCCACTGGCAGTCTGTTTTCAACAGCCACTCGACGAACTGCGGCTTGAGTAATTGCACGCGCACCTGTCCGCTCCACGGCATGTTTACCTTCTCAACCAGCCGCTGCATGGGTTTGATGCGACCAAAGAGATAATCGTCGGCGTAGTCCACGGCGTCAATCTGGTAATTATCTTTGAGCCACTGCAACTGATCGAGGATAAACTCGTCCGAATGCTGCCGCCATGTGCGCTTCATCACTACTTCGTTGTAGCAAAAGCCGCAGCGGAACGGGCAGCCGCGCGAGATATAAACCGGGATGGCGCGCGTGTAAGGGCCGCTCGGGATCAAGTAGCGCTCGACATCCAGCATGTCCCAGCGCGGATAGTAGTCGTCGAGTTCCTGGATGAACGGGCGTTCGCGGTGGAACATCGGAGTGCCATTCTCGTCTTTGTAGGCCAGTCCCGAGACTTGCTCCCAATGCTGGAATTCTTGCCCTGCTAGAATCCGCGCCAGCTCCTGCGAGGTCTCTTCCCCCTCGTTGACGACGACGAAGTCGACGTAGTCTTCCTTCAACACGTCGAGCGGCATGATAGTGGCGTGCACGCCGCCCCACACGACCGGTACGCCGAGCTCGTGCACGCGCCGCGAGGCTTCAATTGTTGGGCGTAGCTGCGGGCCGGTGATGGTACTGAAGCCGACGAACAGCGGGCGTTCGGCCTCGACCTGTGTAATGAAATCGTCGGTGATCTCTTCCGTGTCGTGGAACAACTGCACATCGAAACCGGCCTGTTTGAGTGCGTCCGCAACATACATAATCCCGAACGGAGGGTACATGTCACGATGGTTGCGGAAGTTGATCAGGAAGATTGTTGTGCTTGTCATAGCGAACTCCGAAATAACCAGTCTATAATACACCGAATCGGGTGCATTTGACGAATTATGTGATTTTACTAATTTCAATACGGGACAGGAGAGAGAATAGGATGCAGATGAACACAGATGTTCGGCTCTCATCGAGTATATCTTTCATGTCCCTCTCACGCATTAATCGCTACTCGGAAGCCGGTGCCCTGTGCGCGGTAGTTGCGGCTGGGGGTGATGACGCTGCAGGCCGAACGCACATTCAGCTTAGTATGGTGAATACTGTAACCCCACGAACCACCTTTAACAACGTGGAAGTCCGGCAGCGCCGAGTTGTACAGACTGGCGGTCCACTCCCAGACGTTGCCGCTCATATCCGCACAGCCGAATGGCGAAACATTCTGGACTGCTGCGCCGACTGGCCATGGATATCCATTACGCCAGTACCAGCCTGCTCGTGCCCATTCGCGCCGGGGTTTGACGACTAGGCCATAAAGATATGATTCCGGACCCACCGGAAACTTGCGCTGCCATTGGATTTCCGGTCGAGGAAGTTCCTCTCCCCACGGATAGCGGTATCCGTCCACTCCACGGGCAGCCTTCTCCCATTGATATTCTGTTGGGAGTGTGCAGCGCCGGTCGATTTGTTTTGACAGCCATTCACAATACGCATAGGCATCAGTCTGCGTTACATCCACGATGGGCAGATTGTCGTGCTTTTTTGGATAATCCTGCGTCGGTACGAACGCTCTCAAAAACATGCCACGCCAGCCGTGCACAACTCGCCACCAATTCCCTGCCCAGTTGTAGTCTGTCGCGCTGAGGAAGTCTAACCACATCCGATATGTGACTGGATATTTCGCAATCCAGAACTCAGGTAACTCGATTTGCTGACGTGGCTTAAACGGAGGACATTGTTCCAGCCGCTCGTAGCATTTTTCCGGCCCATAGATGAAACCGCCTGCTGGAACCTGGACAAATTCAACCGGGGAAACGTTATCCAAACCGGATCATTCGCGGGCACTCCCCGCAAGTAGGATGAGAAATCCCAATGCTGCTCCGATGGCGAAACTGGGCAGCGCCTCTCGTGACGTGACGCGCAGCGCCCGCTCCGAGCGGCGAAACCCGACCAACCCCATGGTGGCGCCAGCCGCGCCTGCCAGAGCTGCCCCAGCCGCAAGTTCATCCTGGCCTCTGCGTGCAAACACAACTGCCAACGCGCTACCCACGCCGGCAAGACCCGCCCATTTGCGCGCTGGTTGCGGGCCGAAACGGATGCGAGCATCGCCAACGATACGCTGTGCAGTCGACAGGTGATGCGTGTGACCTTCTGCATGGGCAGGATCGAATTGGGATAGGACGTCCAACTTGCGACGCCCGGTCGCATACCAGACCCCACACAGCGTGGTCTGCACACCTAGACGCATGGCCCGGTTCGGGATATGCGCAGCAGCAGTTAAGAATGGTAACAGCCAGTCCAGGCCGAGGCCGCGGAATTCCTCAATGCGCAGATGGTAATCCGGGCCGGATGTGAGCCCCGCGAGCGTTGCTGCAGCGGCTGCCTGAGTAATCAATGCGCTACTCCAGTTGGCGATGCTATCTCGATCTCGAGCAGAAAATCCATTTGCCACGACTGGTGCGAACGCCGCGGTAGCCAGTGCCAAAGCCTTCGGTGCGTAAGAAGGTGGATAGTGCTCCTCCAAGTGCCCGCGTGGGCGTTCTAAAAAGGGCAACGCGACGGCTGCAGCCGTCACAGCGCTGGTCACGGTTAATGCCACTGGCTCTGGCAAATCCAAAATAGAGCTCGCTGCCGCAGCTGTGATTCCACCGGCGGCTAACCCAGTCAGTGCCAGGTCGATCTTGTCCGGTGCGGGGATAGGGGTAGGAACTTTGGCCTTGGCTGTGACTTCAAAGCCTTCATGTTCGAGCGCATGCCGGATGTGGTGGACGTAATGTAAACCCTCCAGCGGTTTGGTTGCATGCAAGACGCGGAAAAAATTCACATAGCAGAAACGAATGCCGCGCTCGCGCGCTAAATACGCCCATACATGGTAGGCAGCATGTCCGTCGAGCGGGATCATTTCTTCCGCTGTGAACCGATGCGCCAGGATCACGTTTGGCAGGCGGCGCTTGGCGACAAACCAGTCGCCCTTCTGGTGGCGCGACTCGGAAAAATAGACCAGGGTCAGGTCTTCTTTCTCCATGGCGGTGAGCGTTTCGCCCAGGTGCATCTCGTGCCCGAGGATCATATTGCCTGCGAAGGCAACCAGTTTGCCAAGCCGCGCGCTGTGTACAAGCGTGCGTTCCAAGAGGTCCTTCTCGGGCCAGGCATAGCTTACCGGGCGCGGCACGATCTCCAATCCCTGCGCGACAATCTGAGCCGCTTCTTCGTCGTCGAAACCCAGACCGATCTCGCTGATCGCTGGCAGATCGCCGCCAAATACCAGCGTGCCGGATGATAGCGCTTGTGCTTTTGTCTGCGGTAAGCGAGTCGCGAGTTCAGCAGCGAGCTGGGCAACAAGCTCCTCGGGCCCATGCAGATAATTCCAATGTCCCACGGGTGGAGGCGTCTTGCGCGGTCGAGAAGGCGCGCGCGGGGCGAGCACACCGAACTCCATTAAACGGTTGATTGTGAGCTCCGGTAAGGAGATATGTGTTGCGCCGTGTGCCGCGAGCCGTTTCAACATTTCATCAAAATCCAGCCCAGCACGGATAGCAGCGCTTTTTACATCGTCGTAATCGACGCAAATCGCCACTTGGTTATGAGATACCTCCCAGTGATGACGGCGCTTTAAAACACGAGCGGCGGCTAAGCCGCCGGCAATGGTGAGCGACAGGGAGAGCAAACGTGATAGTTTCAACGGATCGATTCCTGCAATGTATGAGTCTCCTCGACTTCGGGCTGTGGGGTGAGTAATTCTACGCGCCACAAATCGAAGCGTTCGTTTTCAAAACCTTTCAACTCGGCGTCGATCGGTTCCACGCTGTTACAACATTCCGGCTGTTCGAGAAAGTCAGCCACTTCGGGGTCGCGGCGCACTGCCTCAGAAATGATCACATCCCCGCCCTGTGAGAGTGCCTCCAATCGAGAGCCAATATTAACTGTCGAGCCAAAATAGTCCAATTGGTCGTTCAGTGTCACTGCAATCGACGGGCCATAGTGTAATCCTGCTTTGAGTAGCAGAGGACGCTCCCCAACTGCTAGCGAAGCAAGTGATTGTTGCACGCGTGCGACCATGCGCATGCCAGCGATAGGGCGGGTGAATACGACCATAACGGAGTCGCCGATGGTCTTCACTAGCGCGCCACCTTCAGCCTCGATCGCCTCGCGTAACAGTTCAAAATGTTCCATCACGATCCCAAAAGCGGGCGCGTCGCCTAGTTCACGGTATAAGCGTGTGGAGCCCTGGATGTCTGTGAAAAGCACAGCCAGTTTACCAACGGAGAATTGTTTGCCCGGGCGAAGTGCCTCTTTCGAGAAAAGGTCGCGGAACATTTGCATGGCTGTGACTTCTGCAGCTGTAGCAGCCTGGTCGACCCAGACCATCCGTTCGAGCATGAAGAGCTGCTCTGAGGACGAATCGTTTTTTAGCTCAAGCTGCGGGAAAGATGCGACTTCGGGGGCAACGCTTGAAAGGCCTTCGTCGGTCATCTGCACACTTATATCTTTGACACCATTCATCTCCACATCCAGGAATTGGCCGCCGGAGGGGTCGATGACGCGCACATGGTAGCGCCCCTCTTCGAGATGTGGAGTGAGTGTCCGGGTGGTTCCAGCAGGAAGTAGCTGCTGCACAGCGACGTGGGGCTTGGACATCGGTGCACCGATGCAAAACGCGGCCAGATCATCCACCTGTCGGACGGCTGCGTTAGGCTGGAAAGTGAGTTCGACGGAGCGGTCGAAGTTCACCGAATAATCGATGCGACAAGTTTCGCAGTGGATAGTGGAATGAATATCGGACAGCCGCGCAACGCGAGCTTTACTCACATAGCAGACTGGGCAGAGCAACTCCCAGCGGAAGTCCAACAACCCAATGCGCGTGGCCCAGAGGAAAAGTTCCAGTACGTCGCGGCGTGGGGCCTGCCAGTAATCTGCCAGCGTGTAGGGGCGCATACGCGCCAGCGACAGATCGTCGGCTTTGTTGATCGTCTCGACCAGTTGCCCCACGATCACAGCGTTCGCGCCGGCGTCGAGCAATTCCTGTCTCAGCTTTGCCAGACGCGCTTTTCCCCCAGGAGGGAATGTGATGCGACCACTTGTGTCACGATAAGAGAGGTTGGCCAGCGCAAGTGAGTCATATTTCTGGAAAGTGCGCGCAAATGTGCGCCGGTATAAAATTCCGATCTGAAGCGGGATGAGCAGCATGCCCAATAGATTCCGGGCCGTCGCGCGCACCTGATAGCTGAGATCCGTCCCGCCATCGTCGCGTGGCTTTAATTCGGCCAAGATGCGCAACTCGCGGATCGGACCGCCGACGAAGTTTCGGATGACCCCAAACCGATAAGGGTAAATCCACTCAAACGGCTCCTGTTCGTAAACGATTCCAGTTCCAAACAGGGGGATGCGTTGGCGGGTGCGGGCGTTCGTCAGTTCATCGCTGGGCAGCGATTGCAGCGCCGGTACGCCCGAGTCGCGGTCGAAGCGGTTTGTATCGGCGGCGAGGCTCCAGAGCGCCTCCGGTTTGGCCTGGAGGCTCCAGACCCATGTGTAATCAAATTCGCGCTGACTCATAATAAGCCGATTATGTTCAATTGTAGCTGCTATGCATATCGGCGCTGGCCTTCTAACATCAAGCGGGGCATTACGATTGCCTGCGTCCGAGCAGCATCTGGCCGGTGTCAGTGCGGCTTGCCTGGAAGGCCGTTTGCCAGACGTGCCAGCGGCCACGCAAATTCGGCGTCCAACGGGCAGCCTCCGCCCGATCGTGCAAACCGCGCGCAATGCGCTGCGGGATCGTGCGTAAAGGGCGTTGCTGGGTGCGTTGCAGGATTTCGGTCAAGCCAAGTTGTTCGACGCGGCGACGCAAACCGGACTGAATGCCCACCGCCAGGGCGGCCATCGCGTTTCCATCGGTGTTTGCACTCAAGAGTTGGCGGGCAAGCTGCAACGCGGCGAAGGCATAAACCTGCGCATGTGCAGCTTGTGCGAGTCGGATGAAGACATCCCAGTCTATTTCTGTTTTTCGTGTCACAACCTGTAAATCCACAAGCTGAAGCAGCGCCGGACGCCCCATAATTAGGTGGAAACAGAAGTGAACACATAGGTGCAAAAGCAAGTCTTCGATCCCCAGCGCGTTGCATTCTTGCTCGGAGAGTATTGTCCGCTTCGCCCGCTCGCGCACGCCCGGTGTGATGTCCACGCGTAACCCGAACCAGGACTCTTCCAGCGAGCCGTGGGGCTCAACGATGCTACTCGCATCAGTAGATAGATAAGGATTGGGTGTCGCGCCGCTCGCCTTCGACCCCGGACGATTGAAGGTGCTCGTGTGCTTTGTAACACTGGCCCCCAGATGTGATGCTGTATATTTGCCTTCATAGCCGAGGCTCGCGAGTACTTGCGCCACTTCAGGTAACTCCTCTGGTGTAAACAACAAGTCGATGTCGTTCATCGGGCGGAGCGCCGAGTGGGGGTAATAGTCTGCGGCGAGGTGGACCCCTTTCAGTGCAATGGGGATCAATCCGCGCGTTCTACACGCTGTAAGCATTTCTGAAAGCTGCGTATAAATTTTAATATTCCGTTTTGCATTGGCTTTATAAGTTACGCCAAGTTTAGCCGCTGCTTGTGGAGGCAGATTCAGACCCCAATCTTCGATCTTTTGGTGTAGGAGTGGGGCAAGCCCGAGTACGATCGACCGCACGGCAATACGATCCCAATCTGCGCCTGCATTGCGCATGGCAGCCTCCCAATCTGCAGAATCCTGTTCTGGGCGTAGGGCGTTCAGGATAAGTTGGGTTTCGAGGAGTGCAGAGTCCACAGCCGGCTGGCGGGTATCATCCGCAGAATTCAAGCGAGAGATAAATCTTTACCGTGGATTTGGAATGGTTCGATGGGAGGCGCGCTACAATTCGAGTTTTTGACCCTTAGGCCAGACTGCCCGGAAAACATATATATTCGTCCAGGCAAGTTTGTTCTTTCTACTGTGTTCGCCTTACGGCTCGCGCGGATATGTGTATACCCACATCGCAGGGCAGAAACACCACTTCAGGCTCGGCGCAAATACTGGTTAATCTGTTTGCACAAGAACCTGCCGCAAAGAGTGTGCGATTTAGTGGCTGCTAAAGGTGATCTGAGTCAGGTATTCGTGTTTTGTAAGTTCGGGCTTTGTGTACATATGTATTTCCTCCTCCTGGCTTGTCACCGCCAATAGTGGTTGGGTGGTAGCGCGCCTCCCATAGAACCATTTCTTTAGGCGTCAGTTATATACATTCTTATTGTACGGTAAATCAGCCCGGTTGGGCAAGAGAAGGCAAGGCGGACAAACCCATTACAAACATATGCCAATTTCAGTTTGCCAGTACAATAATTATCAGCATTCTTGTAGAGAGATACAAGATAGTCTCTCTCGAGATAGATTTTTGTAATCACTGCTGACATCTATTGTCAAAAATTCGACAAATATGATCATAACTTACACCTCACCGCCGGGTTTACGGGAAATAGTCGTCATTCATGGCGATTTGGCGTTAGTTGGCAGACCTTCTCCTGATTGGAAAATCGATATTAACCTATCAGCAGATAAAGCAGTCTCACGTTTGCATGCTGCCATATCGCTCGCCGAAGGCGAGTTTTGGGTGGAAGATCTTGGAAGTTCAAATGGCACACTTGTTGATGGCAAAAAGATTTCTAATAAAACTCTAATCCCTCCTGGGGCCAAAGTGACCATGGGCAGCACGATCCTCGAGATACGCAACGACGAAACCCCACCGGCAGCTGCTCAACCGCAAACTGGCTTGTATGGCGATATTGCCGAAATGGTGGATGCAGCCCAGCCTCCATTCTTTACACTGCGAGATACGCCCGACTCGGATGCACTCTCGTATGCAGTTCGGCAACTCGAGGCTCTGCATGAGCTTGGTAGGGAACTTGGTTCTGCTGATACCATCGACGGCTTATTAACCATTGGTGCTAGTTGAAAAAGTCATGAGCATCGCTCAGACTATGGGTTATCGACGAATAACCATAGGGGAGCGAGCTCATGACTACCGAAGATATTATCACCCTTGTCGCGCCCGCCAGGGTCGTGATAACGATTTTCTGCGAAGTGGATGACAGCCTGCCGGAGATAATCAAGCATTCACAGGCCAAACTGTACCCCAGTGAACTGGTCACCATTGGTATCCTGTTTGCGCTCAAGGGTGGCCATTTTCGGGCATTCTATCGGTGGCTCAAGCGTGATTATGACGCGCTCTTCGCCGGCTTGCCAGAGCGGACGCGCTTGCAGCGCTTGCTCAAGGCGCATCAGGACTGGTGCGATTTGCTACTCGCCGAACCCAGTCTGTTCACGGTTATTGACACCTACCCGATCGAACTACTCTTTCCCATTCGGGAAGGCCGCAGCCAACACCAAATCGGCAAGAAAGGCCGCGACAAAGGGCGCTGGAGTGTCGGCGTGAAGCTGTGCTGGTTGCTGGACGACCATGGCCGCGTCGCACAGTGCCGCACTTGTCGCGTGCGACCCAGTACCAAACGAACTGGGTTGGTACCTCGTCCAGTCGACGAGACTGGGTACCGACGCAGTGCATTCGGCACTGTGCAGCATCGTGATGCACACCACGTCCAGTCTGTCCGCACAGTCCAGTAAAGGGACTGCACTGGGTGACTGGGTACTGACACAGTGCGTTCAGCACTGGGCTGCATCGGTATCAACTGGGACTGGAACACGCTCAACACGCATGACAAGCATTTCCATCACGTGGCAGCAGCCTTTGTCGACCAGACGATTGCCTTCGCTGATTTCGGTTTTCGGTCTGCAGACGGCCATCCGGCCAACATGAAACTATGTCCCAAGGGCACCTGGAATGAGCGTATGTACGTCGAGACGGCGTTGTCCATGGTCACCATCGTGTGCGACTTGAAACGCTTGCGCCATCGCGTGACACAATACATCTCTGCTCGCCTAGCTTATGTGGCGGCGATGTTCAATATCTTGCTGGACCTGGCCCGTCAACTTGATCCCGATCCATATGCCAACCCGTATAAGATGTCAATCGCTCAGTTCTCACTCTGAACTAGCACCATTGGTTATTAGATAGCTTACGGAATCATGTTCAGCACGCGATTCCGGCAGCGCAGCGGGGTGCGGTTTTGCTCAGTAATGAGCAAGGCAAGTTGCTGATGAAAGTACATTGGCCTGCGGGGCAGCACTCTGTCAGTATGACCTGGGCTACGCGCGCTTCTGAAGAGCGACAGGCTTTTATTTGGTCGGCCGATCAAAAAGAGCGCGGAGACATCCCTCAAACTGCGTTGCTATATAAAGTTCAATGTGCCATTTACGCGCCGCTGATCTGGGAAGATGAAGTCTTCGGGGTTGTTTATGTAGACAGTTTCGTAAATCGGCAGGCCTTCAAACGTGCCGATCTAGACTTGCTCCGCACAATCGCAGAACAAACAGCGATGTTTATCGAGATCAATTTGTTGCAAAGCCGGCTGCGCGATGAAGAATGAGTTCAGGCCAGCTTGCTCCGTCAATTTTCACCCCACATGGTGCAGCGTTTGCTGGAAGATCAGGGTCGTTTGCGACTCGGTGGGGAGCGCGCCGATCCGGTAACAGTTCTTATGGCAGATGTGCGTGGCTTTACTGCATTAAGCGCACAGATGGAAGCGGATGTGTTAGTACAAATGCTGAATGAAATGTACAGTGCGTATATTCCAATCATCTTCAAATACGACGGCACAGTGGATAAATACGAAGGTGATTTATTGCTGGCCGTGTTCGGCAGCCCCGAACCAGATGAAGAACAATGGCACAAAGCTGTGGCTGCCGGACTAGAAATTCAGAAAGCTCAGCAGATGCTTTCCCAAGCCTGGCAGGTACGCGGCTTACCGCCTTGCGAACTGGGCGTCGGCATCCACACAGGCGGCGTTATACACGGTTTCGTTGGCTCCGAGGAGCGGATGGAATTTACTGTTATCGGGCAGGCTGTTAATCAGGCTTCGCGGGTTACTGACAGTGCAAGCGGGGGTGAAGTTGTGATCACGCAGGCGGTTTACGAGCACATCTATCGGTCAGTGCAAGTACAACCCAGTTTGATTCCCGGAAAACACGCCGAGACCGAATCCGACATGAACGGTTTCGTCATCGAGCGCTTGAATGAGATGCCCGGTATGACAACCGGCTTTGAACCGGACGAGACTGTCACAATCTGAAATTCGCGACGGCTGTGTCAGCCTCGCCAGCGTATTGTAAACTCTGTCCCCACCCCAATTTCACTTTCAACCGTTAGCTTTCCAGCATGACCCTCGGCGATGCCGCGCGCGATGGCTAGGCCCAGTCCTGTACCGCCTTGCCGACGATTACGCGAACGCTCTCCCCGGAAGAAGCGCTCGAAGACGCGTGGCAAGTCGACCTCCGCAATACCTTCACCCGTATCGGCAACCTGCATAACGACTTTATGAGCGTCGCGCTCTGCGCGTAGTGTGACTTCACCGCCGCTCGCGGTGTGCCGGATTGCATTCGCCACCAGGTTGCTGAGTAATCGGCTCATCTTCTGCGCGTCCATCATAACGGGATCTAAATCGGGGTCGGTCTTGCCGCTCAGTCGAATCTTTTTCTTGTCGGCATCCAGACGGAAACTTTCGAGGGTGTCGGATACCAGATCGCGCAGCGAGTAGAGTTCGATGTCGAATTGTTGCCCGCCAGCATCGAGCCGTGCTAGTTCGTACAGGTCGTCGATTAATGCTCCCATGCGGCGCACTTCGCTCAAAATCTCACCGTGATAGCGTCGGACAGTCTGTTCTTCTTCAACCACACCATCGGCCAGAGCCTCTGCACGTACACGGATGGCTGTCAGGGGAGTTCGCAGGTCGTGCGAGGTCCACGCAATGAGATCGCGCCGGAGCGCTTCCAATTCCTTCTGTTTGCGATCGATTGTTTCGAGTTCGGCTGCCATCAAGTTGAACGATTCGGCTGCGCTTGCGAGTTCATCCCCTCCCACGACATTGAGCCGAGTGGAGAGGTCGCCGCCGGCGATCTTCCGTGCTGCGGCTGCCAATGCTGCCGCGCGCTCGATTACGCTGCTGGAAGCGAGGTAACCAAATGCAATCATGAGCAGGCCGGAAAAGATCAGGAGCAGTTCTGCGAGCGCCAGATCGTGTTCCTGGTTGATAAACATGAGCTGCGCCGTGAGCCACACATTAAAGAAGGCCAGTCCACCGGCGATCAGATAACCCAGCGTCAAACTCGTGCGGATACTCGTGCGCTGCCACAAGCGCGCACGCCATGTGACTAACCCAACCAACAGCGAGACAGCAGCCGAAATGCCGAGGAATGTTGCCAGTTCGATCAAGTCCGCTGGCGGTGGGCGTAGCATGGGCAATGCCAGGAGCAGCCCAACGACCAGCGCTAACAAAACGCCGAAGCTAAAAACCTGGGTTGAACGGAGGCTTCTTATCATTGTGCCCTTCTCCACTTTCGATGATCAGTATTCAGACTGACTACTACTGTTACTGAAGACTGAATACAAGACGCTTTTCACTCATGCGGTGCTTCAAATCGATATCCCACTCCCCACATAGTATGTAGATATTCCGGCTTGCCGGGGTCGGCTTCGATCTTTTCACGTAACCGGCGCATATGGACTGTGATTGTGCTGGGATCGACATAGTCCGTTACACCCCACACATTTTCAAGCAACTGTTCGCGGTTAAATACCTGACGAGGGTGTCGCAAAAGAAACCATAGCAGATCAAACTCTTTCGCGGTCAATACACAAGATTCTTCCCGCATGGTTACATCACGTGTGCGGGGGTCGAGCAGTAATGCGCCTTGCGATATGGGTCGGTCCGCTTCGGTTTCCATCGAACTGGTCTGTACACGTTGTGTACGACGCAATACAGCCCGTACCCGTGAGACCAGTTCACGCGGGCTGAAGGGTTTCACAACATAATCATCGGCTCCAATTTCCAGGCCAACCACACGGTCCATTTCCTCACTGCGTGCCGTGAGCAGGATGATAGGAATGTCCGTGCGGGTACGCACCTGGCGCACGACCGATAACCCATCCACTTTGGGCAGCATGATATCAAGGATCACTAGATTAGGTGTCTCCCGGTCAATGATGGTTAAAGCTTGCTCCCCATCTGCGGCTTCACTCACCTCGAAACCGTCTCGTTTTAAATACAAGCTGACGACTTCGACCACACTCGGCTCGTCATCTACAATCAGAATATGTTCAGTTTTTGTCATAGGCACGTCTCCACCCAATTATTGTAAGCCGTTCAGCCGACCTGTGTAATAGTACCCACACTGCGATCGCGCAAGAACACAGTTAAGGCTTTTGTAAGGATTGAACAACCGGAGTGTAAGCCGGAGCTAGTATGTTTTTACATGAGCGATTGCGCTAGAGCAAGGCATATTGGATTTGTGTGATATGACAATCTCAACTGGAAACTGGTTTGGGGAGTTGTCGGAGAGAGTCCGGCAAGGACTATTCGCCCGCGCGCGGAATGTGTGTTGTCCGCGTGGGGAGCAAGTGTACATGGCTGGTGAGCCGGCTGATAGCGTGTATCTTTTAGAGCAAGGGCTTGTCCGGCGGGATGTGCTCACAGTGGAAGGGCGGGTCATGGCAGCCGGGTTGGTACGCCCTGGCGAGCTGTTTGCGGAGGCAGCCCTGTTTGGCCACCAGCACACGACATTTGCACAGGTGCTGGTCGATAGTGAATTAATCGCAATCCCAGCAGAAGATTTTCGCTGTGCAATGCGACGCGCCCCCGAACTCTCGAGCTGGGTCGCAGATATCATTGGGCGGCGAATCCTGGCCACCGATGCACTCACGGAAGCCTTGAACCGCCGAGCAGCGCCGGTCCGCATGGCGGGTTTATTATTAAGCCTGATGGAGGCACCTTACGCGAGCGTGTCGGGTTTGAGCCACCAGGACCTGGGTGACCTTACCGGAGTCTACCGAGAAACTGCAACTCATATCCTGAACGCATTCCGCCGTCTTGGGCTGATTGCACACGAGCCCATGTTTGTGGAAATCTTGCGTCCGAACGCGTTGCGTAAAGTTGCCGACGACAAACGACGGCGCTCTGTTCTACGACGTATCTCGCGGCAGGCGCGACCGCTGAGCGATTCCGAATTTCTCCAACCCGCAGGCCCATAGTCTTAAAAGGTGTAATCCTATGAACCGACGTTTCGTAATTATCATTGGCATTATTGGCGTGATTGTAGCAATCCCTGTCGCATGGTACCTAATTTCGCCGCTTTTCATTGATCGCATGGTGAATGAGGAATTGCCGTTCGTATCTGACGCCCCGCCCAGTCCCCCAGTCGCGAACAGCGAAGAGGCTGTGGCGATGGAAGAAACTGTTGTGCCTGACGCCCCGTCCAGTCCCGTCGAGGATAGCGAAGAAGCGGAGCCGGTGGAAGAGGCCGTCGTATCTGTTGAAGAAGCGGAGCCGGTGGAAGAAGCAGTTGAGTCGCCTGATGATGAGTCGGTCGAGACAATGTCCGCGGATGAAATGTCCAGTGCGCGTACCCTGGCACAGGGCAGCTTGTACGACCTCGCCCATGAGGGGCATGGACTAGCGACCATCTATGAACTTCAGGATGGTTCGCATATATTGCGACTTGAAGACTTTGAAGTCTTAAATGGCCCAGAACTGCATGTGTACCTTACCAATGTTGATCCTGTTCCCAATGCTGTCGGTGTCGATTTGTCCGAGTATATTGACCTCGGTTTGCTGAAGGGCAACATTGGCGACCAGAACTACGAAATCCCGGAAGGCGTTGACCCGGCAATATATAAGTCCGTAGTCATCTGGTGCGAGCCGTTTCGTGTGCCATTCAATGCGGCGCCTTTAGCGCCGACTGGATAATCTGTTGACCACAAAAAAATGTAGAGTTCAGAGAGTTGGTTGGATAAGAAAGGTTGCGGTGCTGAGCTTACTTGGAGCACTACTGACAACGGCTTGTGCTTCCGAACTTGAAACGGATCAGCCCACGGCAGAACCGGCGACGGAGGCACCCATATCAACAGCGCCTTCCGAATTTGCCGGGGAGGTGCCATCGGTGGTGCCGTCAGAGCCGCCCACTGTAGTATCAGCAGAGTTCGATTCCAATGAAGCACAGCAACTCATGTACGCGCTGTTGGATAACAATAGCGATACAGCCGAGATAGCACTCGAGCGCGTGCTGTCTACTCGCGATGAGCGATTCATTTCTGTGCTGGTCGAACTCATACGCGCCAACCAACTCGGCGTTGTTCGTGGTGCGGGCTATGCTGAGCATATTGCTGCTCTGGAGGAGCTCAGCGGCCAAGCATTTGGTAGTGACTGGCCGGCATGGATCGAATGGTATGGTCTCTCTGATCTGACTCCGCCGGATGGCTTTACAACCTGGAAGGGCCAAATACTGGCGCGCGTCGATCCAAATTTTGCGGACTTCTTGCAAGATGATTATCCGAGCCGGATTCGGGTGGAAGAAATTCAATGGGGGGGCGTCTTAGTTGATGGCATTCCGGCGCTCGATCAAGCCACGATGATCCCCGGCGACGAAGCCGACTACTTGTTACCGGAGGAGCCAGTATTCGGGATTTCAATTGATGGCGACTCGCGCGCCTATCCTTTGCGCATCCTCGACTGGCACGAAATGGCAAATGATGTGGTCGGTGGCGTGCCGCTGTCTCTGGCCTATTGCACACTCTGTGGCGCCGGGATCGCATTCGATGGCCGGGCTTCCGATGGCAATACCTATGATTTTGGCTCGTCAGGATTTCTATATCGTAGCAACAAATTGATGTACGACCGTCAGACCCGTACGCTTTGGAATCAGCTCACTGGGGAACCGGTTCTGGGAGAGCTGGTCGCGACGGATGTGAAGCTCGATCTCTTGCCGATCGTACTCACGAGTTGGAGTGAATGGCAGGCACAACATCCTGATTCGTTAGTTCTCGATCTGGACACAGGTTTCGAGCGCCCATATCAAGTGGGCGCAGCCTATGGTGGCTACTTCGCCGCTGCCGATACGATGTTCCCAGTCTGGCAGCGTAGTGATGAATTGGCGACAAAAGACCGAGTCTATGCCCTCCAGGTGGACGGAATTCCCAAAGCCTATCCGCTGGATGTGCTGACAGAGGCCGAGGTGGTAAACGATAGGATTGGCGAGACAGACCTTGTCCTTGTGGCAACCCGCGGACAAATCGTGGTAGATGGTCAGAGTGTGCGCGATGGCCCCGTACGTTACGATGCTGGTGGTGAGGTGCGCGCCTATGCGCGCGGGGAGTTGACTTTCGAACCTGGACCCGACGAGAATACGATCCTGGACGAGAACGGTGGTTCCTGGGCGGTTACAGAAGAGGCGCTACTCGGACCGGCTGGTGAAAGTGTCGAGCGGATCAACGGTCACCTCGCGTATTGGTTTGGTTGGTATGCTTTTTTCCCGCAAACGCTGATCTATAGTCCGTGATTGGCGAAGTAACTGCGTGATTCGGAATGGTGAAAACATGAATGATTATCGCCGCATTTATTTAAGCACTGCCGCCAGCAACTTCGTTGGAGCAGTGGTTATTTTCTTCTATTTTGCCTATGTAGACATCCAGACGCTACATGCCAATATTGCCTTTTGGCGCGGGAGTGATGCCGATTGGTCAATGTTTACAATTGTCATGCTGCTAGCGAGCGGACTGGTGGGACTCATTGCTTTCCGGCGGGGAAACAGACTCCTGCATTGGGAGCGCCGACTCACGGGTGGCGATTCGCTGGATACAGTTCCCGTGACCATCCGCAAGTGGGCTGCGACATTTCCGCTCTATGTTGCTGCTATTAATCTTGTGATGTGGATCGTCGTCGGTATCTTTTTTTCTCAGGGCGGCCTGACAGTAGTCTCCACGGACAGCAGCACGTTCTGGCGCACCTTTGTCGGTGTGGCACTGGTGGGCGGTCTCCTCAATTCTGCGCTGACATTCTTGCTGGTGGACGCTTTCTGGCGACAGCATCTGCCCGTCTTCTTTCCGTACGGGCACATCAGTGTGATTGAAGCACCACGTGTAAGTGTGCGATCTCGTCTTGGGGCGACATTGCTCATCACGGGGCTCGTCCCATTAATCGTGCTCGCTGCCGCCGCGCAAAGCAGTATGTCGAATGCCCTGAACCCGTTGATCGAACCCATAGTAGCCCTTGCTCATCTGCATTCCACGATCTATTTTGTCGTCGGCGCCAGCATTGTTAGCAGTATTCTCATCGGTACACTTACGGCGCGTAGCCTACTCACACCGCTGAGTCATTTGAGTGCAGCGATGAATAAAGTAGCCGAGGGTGAACTGAGTGTCCGG
The DNA here is from genome assembly GCA_965248775.1 of Anaerolineales bacterium. Taxonomy (GTDB): domain Bacteria; phylum Chloroflexota; class Anaerolineae; order Anaerolineales; family JBHHUI01; genus JBHHUI01. Next base: position 3,384,805 of record OZ252150.1, on the reverse strand, counting down.
TTGTCTGTAGACAACAACGACGAACTGGATGACCTAGCCGACAGCTTCAATTACATGCTTACAGACCTTGAGCAGGCTCAACGTATGCGCGATCTTTTTGGTCGTTATGTGAGTAACGAAGTCGCCGAACAAGTGTTGAGTAACGGCGCAGATCTGGGCGGAGAGAATATAACCGCCACAGCCCTCTTCGCTGACATTCGTGATTTCACGGGCCTTTCCGAGCGCTTGCCCGCGCAACAGGTAGTAGATATTCTCAATCGTTATTACACCCGTATGGTAGACGTTATAGTAGAAGAAGGCGGCATGGTCAACAAGTTCGGCGGAGACTCTTTATTGGCTATCTTTGGCGCACCCATCCGGCAGCCTGATCATGCCCTGCGGGCTGTGCGCGCGGCCTGGCAGATGATGCGTGCATTGGGCGAGTTCAACGCAGAGCAGGTCGCACTCGGTTTGCCCGCGTTGACCATCGGGATTGGGATTTCTTCGGGTGAGGTTGTGGCCGGTAACATCGGCGGCGAGGCGCGGCTTGAATACACAGTTATCGGGGATCCGGTGAATCTGGCTTCGCGCCTGCAAAGTCTGACAAAAGAATGGGATACGCCTGTGCTACTCAGTGAAGATACGCAGAAGTCGTTTTCCGATGAGCTGATACAGACAAAAGCATTGGAAAGCTTCCGTGTGCGGGGTAAACAATTACCGACGCTGGTTTATGAGCTTCAGGGTGTAGGAATGTAGAAATTTCTTCTTTGATAGCGACTGAACTTAATAGTAGGGAGTGAGCCGAATTGTAAGCTCGCTCCTTTTTCGTTTTGTTACAATACACGCAGAAATATCCTGATGAGCAGAAATATCCTGATGAAGGGAAGAATCTGAGATATGCTTGACTTTACACCGGTTCGTAATAAAGAGATGGGTATGAGCCAACTTGTGGCGGGTTTATCACGAGATGATCTCCATACGCTTACCAATGAGATGATTGATAAGATGTTGGAGTTAACAGGGGATACGGTTGATTCCGATGTGGCCTTTGTCCCGCACGACCCCGCTGCCCATGATCAGTTCGCTGCTGATGAAGCAGACACTGAGCTTTCCTGGACACTTGGGCATGTAATTGTGCATGTGACAGCCTCTTCGGAAGAATCGGCTTTCCTCGCTGCAGAGATGGCACGCGGCGTAGAACATCATGGCCGCTCACGGTACGAGGTCTATTGGGAAACTGTAACGACTCTCAATCAGATTCGCCACCGGCTTGAGGAAAGCCGTCGCATGCGCCTGGCAACGCTGGAAATCTGGCCGGATGAACCAATTTTCGTTGGCGATCAGAATCCGGTGATGCGCTTTGTAGGAGGACTCAGGCATGACGACTCTCATCTGGGTCAGATCGAGGAAATCATGCGTCAGGCGCGCGCAGCGCGAAATGGAAGTGATGGCTGATTGGAGGCCCGTGAATTGGAGTTTGCTATCCTAGTTTCCGGTGCGAAAGTGGCCCTCCTGTGAGAAGATGCGAATGATCAAACCCGCATTTTCCACAGAAAGGGCCGCTGCAATGTTACGTGACCGCCACGAAATCGACAAGTTCTTCCTGGACATTCTGGCATTGACGAGTGAGCTGGACCCGGTGTTGGCGCATATCGACGTATTGCTGGATGACGACGAGCTCTACCAGCGAGTGCGCGGTGACTTTGCGCGACGCTATCCGAAAACACTACAGACGGGCCGCAACTCCACGCCGGTGGAAGTCGTGCTCAGGGTGTTAGTCGTAAAGCATTTGTACGGCAGGAGCTACGCGGAAACAGAGAAACATGTCAGGGACAGTCTGGTACTGCGCCACTTCTGCCGCGTGTACTTCGAGCGCGTGCCGGACGAGAAGACGCTCCTGCGCTGGGCGAACCTGCTCCAACCTGAAACACTTATCTCCCTGAACGCCCACGTGTTGCAGCTGGCCAGCAGGCTAAAGATCACCCGTGGCCGCAAGCTGCGCACAGATGGAACGGTTGTCGAGACCAACATCCGCTACCCCACTGACAACGGCCTGCTGGCTGATGGTGTGCGTGTGCTTGGGCGCACGCTGAGACGGGCGAAAACGGTGCTCGGTGACACGACCGAACTGACGCAAGAGACGTTCCGCAACCGCTCCCGCAGTGCCCGCAAGTATGCTCGCCAGGTGGCCAATCAGGCCCGCAGGCGCTCCGAGACAGCTAAAGCGCAGCTGACGACCACGTACCGCAAGCTGCTGCAGGTCGCCCGCCAGAGTGTGCAGCAGGCGAAAATCGTTCTGGAGCAGCTGCAGACACAGAAAGATCGCGCAGCGCAGCGCTTGACCGCGACCCTCGAGACCTTCACCCCGCGTGTCGAGCAGGTCATCAGTCAATGTGAGCGGCGGGTCTTCGCCGGCGAGAGTGTCCCGGCGAGTGAGAAGCTCGTAAGTCTCTTTGAACCGCATACCGCCATCATCCGCAGGAACAAGGTCCGCAAGCCCACCGAGTTCGGGCGCAAGGTCTGGCTCGATGAAGTCGACGGCGGCTTGCTAAGCAACTGGCGCGTCCTCGCTGGCAATCCGAACGATGTCAATCAGTGGCAACCTGCCCTCGACCAGCACACGCAGCAGTTTGGCTGCGCACCGGAACAGGTCAGCGGCGATCGCGGACTCTACTCGCCCGGCAACGAAGCTTATGCTCGCGCATTAGGTGTCGCGCGCGTCATCTTGCCCAAGCCCGGGCACAAATCCAAACAACGTCGGGCCCATGAAAAGCAACTCTGGTTCCGCCGTGGCCGGCGTTACCACGCCGGCGTCGAAGGTCGGATAAGTGTCTTGAAACGCCGCTATCGACTCGACCGTTGCCGCAATCGTGGCGAAGCAGGCTTCCACCGTTGGGTCGGGCTGGCCATCCTGGCGGCCAATCTCAATACCATCGGTACCAAGCTGGCGGCCAAGGCCACGTAACTATGCAATTGTCAAGGTTCACTCCCAGCAAGAAGTTCGCCCTTGCCGATTTCTGATTAGGTGGTGCGTTTTGCACCGGAAACTAGTTTAGTGCCCCTAACGAGATCAGCTCCGAACCACCTTATGTCGATGTGGAGCGGTTTTTGGCCTCCCTGCGCTTCGAAAGTCGGGAAAAACTGATGGATTTACCCAATGATACGTTGAAAAATCGGCAATTGGATTAATCACAAGAAAATTTGTAACAGGGATATTTCTTGCAGCAATCGGGCCTCGGAGTATACACTCTTGCTAATGTTTAGTGAGCGACTTCAATAAGTTCGAGTTCCAGAAATAGTTTCTTATATGGAATGTTCCAGATATTGGCCTCATATCTGGAAAGGTCAATCGAGAAGGTTGTTTGACGGTTAGAACCAATTCAAAGGAGATCAGCAACATGACAGAATATACTAAATTCAAACTGGCCGCGATTCAAGCCGCTCCGATCTACTTTGATCGTGATGCATCAACAAAAAAAGCCTGTCGTTTGATCAAAGAAGCCGGCGCACAAGGTGCAACAATCGCAGCCTTTGGAGAGACGTGGCTTCCTGGTTATCCATATTTTATCCATAGTACCCTCGGCGATCCGCTTTCTTGGACAGCTTCGGCAGAATACATCGCAAACGCGGTCGAGATTCCGAGTGCTACCACCGAGGAATTGTGTGACGCGGCCCGCCGCGCTAACATCGATGTCGTTCTCGGTGTGGTAGAACGCGACGCACAAACTCAAGGCACTGTTTACTGCACACTTTTATTTATCTCGAATGAAGGGACGATTTTAGGACGCCACCGCAAGCTCAAGCCAACGCGTAAGGAACGTGCCGTTTGGGGCGAAGGAGACGGCAATAGTCTCAGCGTGTACCAGCACCCGTACGGGAAGATCAGCGGCCTCAATTGCTGGGAGCACAATATGGTCCTCCCAGGTTACGTACTGATGTCCCAAGGAACGCAGATTCATATCGCCAGCTGGCCCGGGTCAGAGCCTGAGGCGCCGCCACCACCTGCTTCTTTGTGGCCTCGTCAATTGCTCCTATCCAGGGCATTTGCTTCCCAGGCGGCTGCTTACGTTATCCTTGCCGGCGGCCTACTTTCCCCCGATGACGTTCCGGAGGACTATCGGGAGTGGGCTTGGACGAACACGGGAGATAGCTACATCATTGACCCGAGGGGCGAGGTCATTGCTGGTCCTGCGGAAGGTGAGACCATTCTCATGGCCGACGGTTCAATTGAGCATGTCTTTGCGGCAAAATCGGCATGCGATGTCGCCGGGCATTATTCGCGTCCAGATCTCTTTCAATTGTATGTTAACCGGACCCCGCACAGCCATGTTGTTGAACGGCAAGACCCAGGTCACGGGCTGCCCAAATCCGGCCCTGGACTTGAAGAATGAAATGGAGCTTGCAGAGGGTGGCAACCCTCTTACAATCAAAATCAAGCCGACTCCAAGAGCGTTGATTTTACGGGGCCATTTGGCACGCGGCTTCTTGTGTCAGGTAGCAAACCTTTAGCGGGCGGCTTATTTTGGGACGTAGGGCAGCACTTCTCCATTCACCTGACCCATTAAACTAAGCGACCTCCTCATCGGAGATCAACTTTAGTCCACCCGTTTTTATGTAACTAAACCTAGGTTTAGTGCCCCCACGGGGTCACTTTATATAAGACGACTTTTGAAGTTCAGTGGGGCTGACCGATACTCAGTTGATGAGTTTCCTTCGCCACGCGAGTCCACCAGCCGACAGCAATACAACAGCTAGCACGATAACGAGCCACACTACCGGTGCAACACTCGCCCCCGTCGCCGGGAGTGCCATCGGCGTGGCCGCCAGCAGGCCGAACTGCGTGAAGTGGTCGGCCATTCCGCAGGTCTCGTCGGCATTTGCGGACGTAACCGGCAATGGCTGCCACATTACGCCGTCGAAGAAGCCCACGCGAAGGCTGGAAATAGCACCGCCCGCCTTCAATATATCAGCATTTGTGTGCGAAAGACAGACTGTTAGTGCGCTATCAAATGTGACCAGTCCGGTGTCTGTCGTCAAATCTACCCGTGAGCCGACCAGCGAGTAGCCAATCGGTGCAGCTGCCGACTGAGGGTTCTCATCGGCCGTGCACAGGAAGCGAGTGCCATCCGCGACGACATTCGCCGGCACGGTCACGTTGACATTGCCGTTCGTGACAGGACAGTTGAACGTTCCACCCGTCGCGCCCATCGGGTAGCCCGACACCGCTTCGGCAGCGACAGCCGATTCGTCGGCAACGATGGCTGCTGCGCCATTTGTGGCTCCGTTCGTCGTGCTGGTGTGCACCAGTGCGACGTCCACCCGCGCACCCTGGCTGTCCGTGTAGCATGTATCACCGGGCAGCCATGTAGTTTGGTTGACGTGCAGGCCGTCGATTTTGTAGCCGGGCGGCGCGATGGCACACATGGTGTAGCCGTCCCAGGTGATTGTTATAGGTGTGCTGCAGTAGTCGTTGCCGCCAGTGGCGCGATTATCGTCATGGATGTTGTCGAAAGTGACACCGCGGAACCCGTTATCGTTGGCGCTATACAAGCAACTGCTGTCTGTGGTAGTGCTGCCTGTTGAGTCAGCATGCGGGCCGCCGCCCCCGCCGCAAAGGTTGGTAATTGCCAGGCTCTCCATATCAACGCCAGCCGGCCCGGTTGAAACCTGTGTGGCCGCGCCGGTAGAGAGATCGACTGTAAAAATTGAAGCTGGGGGGCCATCGTCGACAGCCCACAATACCCCGCCCGGATCGAACGACAGACCGCCCGCACCGGCGAAATTAAATCAGAATGGGCCGATAACCGTCGGAGCACCTGTGCCAGGATCGATCGTGACTAGATTATCGTTATCGGCATCTAAACCATATATTGTGCCATCGGGTCCGACGGTTAGCCCACTGATCAGTGTGCCGATATTTCCCACCAGTGTGGCTGCTCCTGTTGACGGATTGACGCTAAAGAAGTTATTACCGATATCGGTTGTCATCCACAGATTGCCGCTGCAATCGAAGGCCAGGCCGCCGGATTCAAAGTCTGCCCCCAACGCGCCGACGGTGGTGCTATTGCCTGAGGTCACGTCGATTGTAACCAGGAAATTATCGTCATCTGCCCCAAAGAGGGTGCCACCGGGACTGAATGCCAGTCCTTCGATATCATCGGGATTGTTCATCGCGCCGATGAGAGTCGTTGCGCCCGTGAAAAGGTTGACTTGATGAAGCACATCTGGCCCAGCTTCATCGACTGTGAATGCAGTGCCGCCGGTCTGTTGGTCCGGCGCGGCGGTCACGGTTGCGACACTCCCGACGATCAGCGTCAATAGCGTCCAAATAATTGCAATGTGGGGAAAGATGCGTATCTGCATAGCGCTTCTCTTGGGAAGAGCGAATGAGTAACGGTAATATTGTAACGGGGGGGTGGTATGAGTCAAACGACATAACGACAATATGGTATCCGTCTAACCGACAGTCGGCTCGAAATATTCACTCGTGTCGATCCGCATTTCCGCAGCCACACAACGAAACACATCGCCGTGGGCCTAGCCGTAAGTTACTTCGCAATCCAACGCAAACAAAGCAGCCAGGCTTTACCCTGGGCATGTAAATGTTTGGGGGCCGGGATGGACTCCCAGCGGAACCAAATTCTGCAACACACTGAAAATCGCCAAAGAGCCGCCCGCACATTTCAGCGACAACTCCAAAGCCCGTGTTGGGCGGTACATCGAATCTGACAGATCGCGGCTGCGGCTTGGGCGTTGGCGTGTGCCATTCTGATCTACGTGAGCGGCACAATCGAATTCAAAGCCAAGAGCGGCACAACAAACCCTTGGTCAACGACCGGCGAGGAGCGCACCGTGCCGGTTGCGGATGATGGCACGACGTATTATTTCAACGGCTCGGGATCAGTTACGGTGCGGGTGTTGGGGTGGTGGGGTTAGGCGAGAAGCGCCGTGAGTGCAACCCGTCACTTTACGGGGTAATGCGACTTGATCAACGGCGCTCCATTCGCGGGCGTGCAACGCTCAACACAGCCCCATGCAAATAAAAAAGCCCCGGAATTTGAACTGCACCCTGTAAACAAGACACAAAAAGAAAGACCCCCACTGCGGTCATCCAGTCAGACACCTGATTTGATATGGTGTCTGTTTGGTTTTTAGTTGTATGCGTTCATAATTGTAGAACTCGATATATTGGTCAATCAATTCATGCGCCCGCTCAAAGCTTGGCACGCGGATATGGCGGAGCGCTTCCGCTTTCAAATGACCAAAGAAGTTCTCCATGGGCGCATTATCCCAACAATTGCCACGCCGAGACATGGAAGGGGTGATGTGATACGCCCGGGTAAGGGCAGCATACTGCTTGGAAGTGTATTGATATCCCCCCAGTCTAGTACATTCGCCCAGTCACCGCGTACTGCCGCAACGCGGCGAGTGTCACGACCCAGTGCGTTCGTACAGTCACGTGCAGACTGCATCGTGATGACTGGGTGAATGTACTGGGTCACGAAGTGGAGTGCGCACTTCACTCTGTGACGTGCAGACTGCATCGTGATCGACTGGACTAGGTGGTCACTGTGCAGGAGCAGTCCCGCAGTGACCTTTTCTTTACGTCTGGCCTGCTTGAGGGTATCGATGACTAAGCGCACAGAATTGCCCAGTCCCGCACAGTGCCGTGCACACTGCATCGGTATCGGTACTGGACGGGGTGTCTTCCCAGACGATGTGCAACGATGAAACCGTCGAACAGGTCCTTGATGGTGGCCAGATACGCCCAGCCTTGTTGGGTAGCGATGTAGGTGACACCTGTACTGCGTACGGCGCAAGTGTATCAGTAACCCATTTCTGATTGGGTTGGTTTGCTGCGAAATCTCGGGCCACACAGTGAAGCCCAGTACCGAACGCCCAGTCACGAATGAACTGGGTCGTGAAACTGGGTCGGTATGCGCACTGCACTTTGAGAGATTGGCATAGCGCTGGTGAAAATCTAAGCGGGCCCTTTGCTTATAGGGGTGGCGTTGCCTGGCAATGGAGCGGATATTGAGCTTGTTCATCAGCCGTAAAACCGCTTTGTGGTTGATGACCAGCCCTTTGTGTTGTCGCAACCACAAAGCAACCCTGCGATAGCCATAGGTTCTGTGCGATTTTTCCCAGGCTTGCTGCACCGCTTGCAGCCGCGCGCTATCTTTGTCCGGCTGCTGGCTGCGCTTGAGCCAGGCGTAATAGGCAGCTCGCGAAACTGCGAAGAAAGTACACATTGCCTTCACAGTGTATCTTCTTTTGTACTGGTAGATGACCCGCTATTGCGCCGTGCGAGCTCGTCCGTGCGCAATTCGGTATGGAATATTTTTAGGAGCACATTTTCCATGCGCAACCGTTCCAGCTCCTCCTGCGGACTTTCCGCCGGCCGACGAGGAGGCCGACCCTTCGGTTTGGCAAAGGCTGCCCCTCCCTTGCGGCGATATTGGCGCACCCAGACCTTCACACCCAGTCATCACGATGCAGTCTGCACGTCATGACCCAGTACATTCATGACTGGGTGACTGTACGAATGAACTGGGTCGTGAAGATCTCGGCGGGGCAGCCCGAGTGCTTCAACTACCTCTGCGCGGGTCAGGCCTTCTTCCAGAAACATGCGTACCGCTTCCAGCTTGGTCGCTTTCGGGTAGTTTTTCATCCCCTTTTTCCCAGACATAAAAAGCACCTCCTGCTTTTATCTTCTCACAGGGGGTGCTTTTATTTTGTGTCAACTTCTTGGGGGTCAGTTCAATTTCCGGGGTTTATTCTCTAGCTCACTCTCGAGTTCAAGTTAGCGGGTCAACTGTCGCCGATGGCATTACCCTGGTTTAGTGGACAACGAGATAAGATAGATTCACAGATCAGGGAGGACCCAAATGAGTACATACAGGAAGACATACACGCGCGAATTCAAGGTCGAAGCCGTTCGGTTATCGTATGATAGCGACACAGCGGTTGAGCAGCTTGCTTTGGATTTGGGAGTAAGTAGTAGCAGTCTGAATCGCTGGCGGGCTGAATACGCGGCTGATGGAGCGCAGGCATTTCCCGGAAAGGGAAAGCCGAAGGAGCGCGACCGCGAGCTGGCGGAGTTGAAGCGCGAATTGCACGTGGTGCGCCAGGAACGGGACATCCTAAAAAAAGCCATGGCGGTGTTTGCGCGCGAGCAGAAGTGAGATTTCGCTTCATTGACGAACACAAAGGCGAGTACAGCATCAGTCTGATGTGTCGGGTACTGCAAGTCACACGTAGCGGCTACTACGCCTGGCGCAAGCGGCCGGTCAGCCCGCGCGAGCAAGCCAGCCAGGCGTTGGGACGCGAGATCAGAGCGATCTTTGAGCAGCATCGCGGCGTCTATGGCTGTCCGCGCATTCACCGCGAACTACAGGACCGCGGCATCCGCTGCGGCCACAACCGGGTGGCCCGTCTGTTGCGCCTGCATGGCCTGCAAGCCCGACGCAAACGGAGCTACAAGGTGACAACCCAGTCGAAGCACAGCCTGCCCGTAGCGCCGAATTTGCTCGTTCAGGACTTCACGGCCACTGCGCCTAACGAAGTGTGGCTGGCCGACATCACTTACATTGCAACCAGTGAAGGTTGGCTCTATCTCGCAGCAGTCCTCGACCTGTACTCGCGACGGATCGTCGGCTGGGCACTCGGCAAACGCTTGGGCCGCCAACTGACTTTGGATGCTTTGGAGATGGCTCTGCGTTCGCGAAAACCGCCGCCAGGTCTCATCCATCATTCTGACCGGGGGAGTCAGTACGCCAGCGCTGAGTATCAGGCGCTGCGCAAGCTTCATGACATCACGCCCAGTATGAGCCGAAGGGGAAACTGCTACGATAACGCCCCCATGGAGAGCTTCTTTGCCAGCCTGAAATCCGAGTGTGTATACCAGCAACTGTACGCCAGCCGGGCCGCTGCTCGCACCAGCGTCTTTGACTATGTCGAAGTGTTTTACAATCGGCAACGGATGCATTCGGCCCTGGATTACATGAGCCCACATGCCTATGAACAATTACCTTTAGTGGCTTAACCAACTGTCCACTGAATCGGGGTAATACCACCGACGCCACTCCACCCCAATGCTCGCTAGTGCCACAACCGTCAGCACGACCCACCATACCACCGGTGCGACACTCGCACCTGTCGCAGGCAGCGCGGTCGGCGTGGCGGCCATCAGGCCGAACTGCGTGAAGTGGTCGGCCATTCCGCATGTCTCGTTTGCGTTCGCGGATGTAACCGGCAACGGCTGCCACATTACGCCATCGAAGAAACCCACGCGCAGATTGTCTGCGGTTCCGCCCGCTTTCAATATATCGGCAACTGTGTGGGAAAGACAAACTGTCAGCGCGCTGTCAAACGTGACCAGTCCGGTGTCAGTCGTCAGATTCACCCGCGAGCCAACCAATGAGTAGCCTATCGGTGCAGCTGCTGACTGTGCATTCTCATTGGCCGCGCATAGGAAGCGAGTGCCATCGGCGACGACGTTCGCGGGCACGCTCACGCGTACCTGGCTGTCTCCCGCCGCAGCGCAGCCGAACGTCCCGCCGGCCTTACCCAGCGCGAAGCCTGCTTCGGCAGCGGCTGCGGGCTCATCGGCGACGACGGCCGCGAAATTGGTCGTGCCGTTCGTGCCACCAATGTGATCAATGCCGGGATCGAAGCGCCCGCCGTCGTCTGTGGCACAGCTCACGTCCACGATGAAGCTTCCGTTCACGCTCACCCCCGTCGAGACATAGTCACTGGGTGGGATTACGCACACCGTCGAGCCCGTCACTTCGACGACGACGTCACCCTGGTAGTGGTTTCCACCCGTGGCGCGTTGTCCACCCTGGTCGTGGAACACGTGTCCGTAGAAGCAGTTCAGGTCGTACGGCTCTCCGCCAGAAAGCATCTGGCTGCCGCTGAAGTCCCCATTCGGAGCACAGCCCAGCGGCGTGAAGGCTACGAACTCGGCATCCGCCAGCGCCACGAAAGTGCTCGCTGCACCCCCGCCCGGTGGCACAAGGTAGACGACGTTGGCGGTAGTGTCCGCCACGTACAGTTTGCCGCTCTCGTCAAACGCCAGGCCTAGTGGGTCACTTGGCACGGACATCGCCATAAAATGAATCGGGCTTTAGAATTGGCTGCATCCTTGATCACATAGGTGATGAAATGAGCCGACGCAAGAAAGACCCGCTTCGTGAACTGACGAAGGAAGAGCGGGAATGGCTGGAACGTATTGGCCATTCGCAGACGGAGCCTGCTAGTCATGTCGTTCGCGCCCGACAGATTCTGTTCGTGGCGGATGGGAACAATTACACCGAGGCCGCGCGCTTGTCGGGTCGGAAGTCCGGTGACGCGGTCTCGCAGTTGGTCAGCCGTTTCAACCGGGAAGGCTTGGCGGCCCTCGAGCCAAAGCATGGGGGAGGACCTCAGGTGACGTACGGGGCAGAAGAGCGCGAGCGCATTCTGCAGGAAGTGCGCCGACCACCCATTCCGGAGACAGACGGGACGGCGACGTGGTCGCTGCAAACTTTGCAGCAACGGTTGCGCTCGATGCCGGATGGCTTGCCCGAGGTGAGCACCTATACCATCTGGACGGTGTTGCAGGAAGCCGGCTACAGCTGGCAGCAGTCGCGCAGCTGGTGCGAAACCGGCCAAGCAACACGCAAGCGAAAGGGCGGCACTGTTATTGTGACCGACCCAGATACCGAGGCGAAAAAAACTTGATCGAAAGCGCCTACCATACTGGCGAAACGCTCGGCCTGGCCGTCTGGACCCAAGATGAAGCCGGACCTTATCAGACCAAGCCATATGTGGGGGGCAGCTGGCAGCCCGAGGCGCAGCCGGCCAAACAGCCGCACGAGTACATCCGCGACGGAACGGCAAAATTGCTAACACTATTTCACCCGGCTTCTGGACAAGTGCGCGTGAAAGGCGTCACGCGTACTACCAATGCTATTTTGCATCCATGGCTCAAGGACGAACTGTTGGCTATCCTGCAGGCATTGCCGGCCAAACCCCAACTCGACGTTGAAGCCAATCGCCTGCTATGGGAAAGCTGGCAAGCCGGATTATCGTTGCCCATCACCTTGTCGCAAGAACTTCCAGCTCTGCGCATGCTACTCATCTGGGATAACCTCAAAGGCCATTACACTCCGGAGATGGTTCTGTGGTTGTTCGAACACGGCATTATGCCGCTGTATACACCGTTGGGCGGCTCGTGGTTGAACATGGCTGAATCGATGCAGCGAATTCTCGTTCGGCGTGGCCTGTCCGGCCAGTATCCGCAAACACCTGATCAAATCATTGCCTTGTTACAAGGCGTCGCGCAGGGTTGGAACCAGAACCCCACTCCGTTTGAATGGGGCGGCAAACGTAAGGCACGTCGCCAACGCAGTCGGCAGCGGCGGCACATGCTCGGTGGTTCCGGCGCGTACACTCGGCATCCGATCCGCCGCCGCTCAACGCTGATCCAACAATGGCAATCAGCATGCCAAGTGACCCACTAGGTTATTGTTGAACCCGGTAGCGTAGGTGCTCACGGCGCCCCCAACTGCACCCCCGCCCGGCGGCACAAGGTAGACGACGTTGTCGTCGCGGTCCGCCACGTACAGGTTTCCGCTCGCGTCGAACGCCAGGCCCCGGGGTTCGTCGAACCCAGTGGCGTAGGTGCTCACGGCGCCCCCAACCGCACCCCCGCCCGGCGGCACAAGGTAGACGACTTTGTCGTTTCTATCCCCCACGTACAGGTTGCCGCTCGCGTCGAACGCCAGGCCTAGGGGATCGTTGAACCCGGTGGCATAAGTGCTGGCCGTGCCGCTCGCATCGATCTGATGTACGACCTTGCCGATGGGGTTCGTGACATACAGCGGGAACTGACCGGCGGTGAAGAATCCAAAATCCTGAACCGGCGCGGCCGTAACGCTCGCGACCGAAGCACTCAGGGTGAGTAAGATGGTAGCTATAAGTGCGAATGTAGTGACGGGTCTGCGTCTCAAGAGTCTTCTCCCAGCGACTAAATGCCTATTAGACACGAAGAATTGTAACGGGGGGGTGGTATGAGTCAAACGACATAACGACAAAATGGCAACCGTCTGACCGATAGCCGAGTCGAAGTATTTGCTCGTGTCGAGCTGCCTTAGTAGAGACACAAATCGATACACTTCACCATGTTAGCGTGCAACACATGCATTCTGTGCGGCATGTAGAGAGGGAATGGTCGGTGCATGGCCGACTACGTGGGAACGTACGAGGTGTATACGGTGCACTAGAGAGAATTGAACTCTCACACTCTTCCCAAGTACACGTGACCTATGGTGCCCCCACGGAGATTCGAACTCCGGTTTTGGGCTTGAAAGGCCCACGTCCTAGTCCCCTAGACGATGGGGGCAATGCTCAAATTTTCAAGCGCGGGGATTCTACCATTAACAATTGCTGGCGAACCGATCACTTCCCATCCGAATACAGTGCGCGGCGTACTTCCTGAGAAACTGCAGCGATCAGCGCATCGACGTCTGTATGCTCACCGCGCGGATGGCAGACTCCACATTGTCGGCAGAAATCTTCTTCATCCTGCGGGCGGGAAAAACCACCCCGTCTGCGGGCTTCCATCAACTTGACGACTTGGTCTGGGGGCAGTGCTGCCCAGCCCCGGCGGCTCCCAGTCGCGTCGACCCACGTCGAGTCCCGAGGGGACGGGGCGTCGCCACCGAGCAGGCGCGCCATCGCAACGATCTTGGCGGTGTGCTCCAGCACTTCCAGCTTCTTGTACGCATCCCACAAGTCTTTGCCAACTGTCAACGAACCGTGATATTCAAGCACAATCGCATCATGGGACTCAATCGCTTCCGAGATGGCAGCGCGGTTCTCATCGCTGGCGGGTGTGGAATATGGAGTCGTTGGAACCATCCCCAAAATGACAACCGCTTCCGGGATGAGGCATTCGGCTAGTGAAATGCCCACTATGCTGAGTGCAATCGTGGTGATGGGATGCGCGTGTACAACTGCATTCACATCCGCGCGCTTTCGATAGGCTTCCAGGTGCATTGGTAGTTCGGAGGTCGGTCTAAGCTTACGAGCGGCCTCGGTCTGCTCAGCACACAACTCGCCATTGGAGGTGACTGCCAGCATCTGATCCGCTTGCAGGAAGCCTTTTGCGAGTCCGGAAGGCGTGACCAGAATGCGGTCGGATCCGACTCGTGCGGATAGGTTTCCGGCCCCGCCATCCACAAATTCAAACTGGTGCATCAGACGGCCAAGGCGCACGATCTCAATGCGCGCTTCTTGTTCGTTTAGCATCACTTCAATGAGTGTCGAAAACGGGGTTAGCCGAGGGGTGTAGCTTCGAGTTGCATGATGGAAACAGCGTGCATTTCCCCAGTTGCACCACGCACACTGGCTTGCTCACCAGTACGCTCGGCCTGAGAGTAGTGCTGTTGCACATCTGCATCGAAGCGCCGAACTGCCTCGCGTGCAATTTGGTCGATCTTGTCGGCTCGACTGACAACTACAAAACTCTCTTCGCTCTCCTGGCCGAGGAAATCATCCGGGCCGCCGAACTCTTCCAATAGCTCGTGCAACAGGATGGCCACATGCCGCAAAACATCTGCAAAGGCCATCCCTCCGTATAGGTCCTGGAAAGGCGCAGCATTCAGCAGGCGCACCGCCAGGGCGCCTCGATTGGGCCGCTCGGCGACACGCTCGATCTCTTTCTCCACCACTATCCCTACCGGCAGACTCGTACGCGGATCGGAAACGCTCATGCGCATATCGCGGCTGAGCGTATTGTGGACGCGCAAATACAACTCTTCCATATCAAAGGGTTTGGCGATAAAGTCATCGGCGCCAAGACCCAATCCTTCCAGACGTTCACCTCGCCGCGTGTGCTGTGTCAGGAAAATAATGGGGATGTAACGCGCGCGGGAGGTCGCGCGCAGCCGTCGGAAAAGCTCGAAGCCATCCATGTCGGGCAGACGTATGTCGAGGATGATCAGGCCCGGCATTTCCTGCCGGCAGAATTCGAGGGCAGCAGCACCGTCATGCGTGGGGTGCACATCGTATCCACGCGCCGAGAAATATAAATCGAGCATGCGCGCGGTTTCGACATCATCCTCGACCAGCAGAATGCGATCTTTACTCATAGGGCTACGATAAGTTTGCTGATCTGCTCGGCAAAGGGACTACCTGGGTCCAACAACACCAGCGGCTGGCCTTGCACGATAGCCCTGTCCTGGTTTGCCTGATAAGGCAAGACAATGTCCACCGCACGCCCGAGCGTTTTCTCCACAGCCGATTGCGGCATCCGGCTCGCGGGTGATGTGTGGTTGAGCACAACCCGTATGCGCTCCAGTTCGACACCGGCCTGCTCCAAAACAGGCAATGTGTTCGTGAATGACTGAATCGAGACTGGATCGGGCGTTAGCACCAAGACGGCAATGTATGCCTGTTTTAGTGAAGTGTAAGTGGCTTCATCCAACCACGGAGCCGCGTCGACAACGGTCACGGAAACAAGATCATTGAGTGCCGTGAGCGTGCTCTGAAATTTATCCCCCGGAAAGCCTTGGCGCACTGGCTGCATGGGTGCTGCGAGTACCGTCAGTCCGGAGGAGTGTCGCAACAACAGGTTGCTGACATCGGCCGGACCGGTCTCGCCGTCCAGATCGGCCCACGAAGCTTTCGGGCGCAGGCGCAATTGCATGGCCGCATGACCAGCCGCTGGCGATAGGTCGATCAGGCAAGTACGAATGCGCGCTTTGATCAGCCCCAGAGCGAGGTTGACCGCCACTGTGGTAGCGCCCACGCCGCCGCTCAAACCCATCACAGTG
The DNA here is from genome assembly GCA_965248775.1 of Anaerolineales bacterium. Classification (GTDB taxonomy): domain Bacteria; phylum Chloroflexota; class Anaerolineae; order Anaerolineales; family JBHHUI01; genus JBHHUI01. The sequence goes on along the minus strand of OZ252150.1, from coordinate 3,369,005 downwards.
ACCACATACCCTTGTACCACCGGCTCCGGAGCGGCCCGCTTCCGTTCCATGGCGAGTAGCTCTCCCACTTTCTCATTCAGTTCTGCGCCGGTCACTGGTTTGGACAAATATCCATCAGCCCCTGCTTCTATGGCGGATTGGTAATCAATGGGCTGGGCACGCGCTGTCAGAATCAGGATGCGCACGTCCTTGGTAGCTTTATCAGCACGTAGCCGCTCGGTCAACTCGTAGCCATCCATCTCCGGCATCATCACGTCGACGACGATCAGGTCGACGGTCTCGCTCGTGGCGCTTTCAAATCCTTCCGAGCCATTATGTGCAACTGAGACAGTATGGTCGTTGCGCTGCAACATGAGCTTGACCGTTTCCAGCACGCTTAGATCATCATCGACGACGAGAATTCGTGCCATATTTCTTACCCCTTCTCACAGACGAGCGTGATGATATTGCGGTTTACAAACACGCCATCTCCAGTGTATTGCACTTCGGGATGTGCTGTCGCTGTGAGTGTCGCTTCGTACACCGCGATCGTTGCGCCTGCACCGGGAGCCAGGATAGCGGCCGGGGCGAAACGACCGGCCTGTTTGATGATGCCTTCGATCTCGAAAGTATCAGTGATGATCAAGACTGCAAAATCCCGTACAAGTATATTGGTGCCGCGCAGCGCCGCTTCCGGGCCGAGATCATCTCGGTTTTGCAAGAGCGCGATTTCGAAGGAGGTTTTCGCCATATGTGTGCTGTCGTAGTGTGCCAAGATTTTGCCGGGCTCGTTGATCCGCGAAAGATACACATCGTCAAATTCCATCAGGGAGTTAGTGGCGTCATTCAATACTCCCACCAGACCGGAATTGCCCACTCCGAGGCGGCCAGTAAGACGGAATGTCTGGGTGAAGAAGTCGCCGCTAATATGATTGGTAACACGAGCAAGTTCGGCCATCTTGGTCTCCCGCAAGCTTAAGCGCTTATATAGGTCGAGTCGACGATCCCTACAATGACTGAGATAACACAACCATCCGGCAAGTTGAGCACGTCGCGGGCGCCGTTGCCCTCGCGGTTCACCAGAACTGTATCGCCAATCCCCGCCTGGGTATTGTCGAGTGCAATAAAATCGCTGTCATCGGCGACATCGGGTGCGGAAAGTGGCCGCACCAGCAGCAGCCGCCGGTTTTTGAAATGCGGATGGCTGATGGTCGTCACCACTGTGCCCACAACCTGCCCAATGATCATCGCCGCTCAGGTATAGCGCTGCTGTCCGGCTGCCAGTTCGGGTACATGCCCAGTGCGCACTTCCAGTTCATCTACCACCCCCACACAGGCCAGGTCCACCGGCACAAAGGTCTCAGCACGCATTGCCAGTGCGGCTTCACGGGAACGCACCAGCACTACCAGGTCGCCCGGCCCTGCTTCGACGACATCTGCCGCGACCTGCACCGAACCAACGATCTCCAAGTTGCGGTTCACCGGCTGTACAGTTAAAAGAGGTACACCTTCAATTCCGGTGTATTTGATCGTGCAAACTGCACTACCGAGGACGCGACCTAATAACATAAGCGATTAATCAATGAACATATCACAATTGATAATTGGAAATTGTTCATTGCTGATTCAATTTCGACAACACACGCTTAGTTATCGTAGTGACCATTTCTGCCTCCGCCTGGGGGTCCAGATGAATCGCCTCGGCCAACACACGCTTTACTATCGTTGTGACCAATTCTGTCTCGGCTTGCGGGCCCAGACCAGTCAGCGCCGCGTCGCGCATATGCGATTCCAAAGGCTCATCGCGCGGCAGACGTAGCGGTGTGCGGTGGGGCGGCGCCTCCGCATCCGCTGAGTCGTACACAAGTTGCAATCCAAGCTTGCGAGCTGTCTCCCGAGCCAGCATGGTCAAAGTGTCATCGTCAGTGACGCGCAGATCCCTGACGCCGTTCGCGACTAGGTCTTGGATATCCTCTTGAGTGTAAAAAGTCCTCGCCATTGTTCGCTCAGCCATCGCGCGCTAATGCGCGCCCTTCAATTCGATTCAATGCGCTCACCGCTGCGTCTCGCGCGGTCACGATTTCGGCCTCCGAACCTGAGAGCCACATGCGTCCAAAGCGCCCGACAGAAGAAACATGCACAATCCCGATATTAGCGCTTTTCTCGGCCTCGTTGCAAGCGTAGTTTATGTAAGCGGCCGGTGCAACTTCCAGCACAAGCATTGTTTCACCTGGCACCAGCATCGAGCCATACCGGAAACGGTTCAGCAATTGTGCTTGATACGGGTCGACATTCGTGATGACCTGAACGGAGGCGATCTCGGGCTTGAGGCGGTCCTCCTCCTGCAGCTCCAACCGTTCGAGAACAATCCGTCCGGCTTCCAGTACAGCGGCCTGGTTTAGTGAATGCACCTCGAACATGCCGAATTCGCGCTCGACGATCTGGGCACCAGGTCTCGCTTCGGTAGCCTTGACCGCTACGTCCAACACGCGGAAGACCTCATTCCCGGGCGCCAATTCGACGTAGAGAGACGCCATCCCCTCCACGGGCAAATCCCCTTGCGTAACGGAGCCCACGAAGGCGGCATACTGCGCCTGCATACGGTCGATGAAACTATAACAACGGAGTTGAAAATCAGTAGACAAAGAATTTTTTTGTATTGGAAATGGCAACTTGTTCCTGCTTTTGCTCGACAGCCTGCAAGTGCGCGCGTGCAATGCCGAGCGGGGTCACGTAGATTGGATGGGAGGGGACACTCACAGGTAGATCTGTCCACTCCTGTACGACGTCGGTGAATCCTGGATATGTGCTCGAACCACCGACAAGATAAATGTGATCAGCGTCTCGGTCAACGATATGGCCCGAAACAATGGAGGCAACTTTCTCCATTACCGGACGGATAACGGGAAACAGGCGCTGCTGTTCATGTGGGTCTGTTTTAATTTGTTCCGCCTCCTCTAAAGGGATATTCAGTGCACCGGAAATCACCAGAGAAAAATGGGTGCCCCCGGTGGGCTCATCGGCAGTATACACGACGTGTCCATCTTCCAGAACCGCAATGCCAGTCGTGCCGCCACCCACATCCACAATCACGCCATCCGAGATTTCAAGCACAAAGTTCGCGGCAGTTGGTTCGTCAATCAAACCGAGACAATCGAGGCCTGCAGCCTGCAAAACATTGCAGGTAGCTTGCCGCTCGGCCGGCGGCACACCGGGCGGAAATGCGCTATAGGCAGCTGTCAGTGGCTGACCCAATTGCTCTTCGACTTGTGATTTCAAAGCCCGCAGCAGGTCAACCGCCCCCACAAAATCAACGACGAGTCCATCGCGCACAACCTGGGCGAACTGCATCACACCCGCCACCGGTTTCCCATCGGCAGCAACCACTACCACCACCGTATACGCTGTGCCCAGATCAACACCGACCCACAACGGACCAGCATGCTGATCTACGCGCGGCTGCGTGTTCAATACGAGATGTGCTTTATCGAGGAGTTGCTGCAGACTTGGATTCAATGAAACACCTTGTAAGTAGAGTGTGGGAGAATGGAGGATACCGTTCACGCATCGGGATAACTTCTATGGAAGATAAGCTTCAAACACTGTATAGCCGCATTAACGAAGTCTACGATCTTCAGCGCGCCGCTGCCGTCCTAGAATGGGACCAGCAAACCTACATGCCCCCGGGCAGTGTTGCCACACGCTCCGAACAAATAGCCACGCTCACCCGCATCGCGCACGATCGCTTTACGTCAGATGAGCTCGGCGAATTGCTCGATGATCTCAGTACCGCCAACGGATACTGGCCCTATGAGTCAAACGAAGCCAGTATGGTGCGGGTCACAGCCCGGGAGTTCACGCGTCAGCGCAAACTGCCCAGCGAACTGGTGGCTGAGATCTCCCGCGCAGCTTCGCTAGGTCATGCGGCTTGGGGAAAAGCCCATGCCAAATCCGACTTCGCCATGTTCAAACCACACCTCGTGCACCTGTTAGAGTTGCGCCGACAGCAAGCGGAGCACCTGGGCCCGTACGATCATATTTACGATGCGCTGCTGGAAAACTTTGAACCCGGCAACAAAACGGCGGATGTCCAGGCCATGTTTGCCGGCTTTAAGGATGAGCTAGTCGAACTCGTGCATTCAATTACCGCGCACGCGGACCGTGTCAGTGATGACGTCCTGCATCACAAATACGAAATCGAGAAACAACGTAACTTTGGACTGAAGATTGCCACCCAACTCGGCTATGACCTTTCGCGGGGCCGACAGGACGAGGCCGCCCATCCCTTCTGCACCAGCTTCTCCACCGGAGATGTGCGTATCACCACGCGCTTCTATGAGAACTTCATTTCGTCGGCGCTCTTCAGCACAATCCACGAAGTCGGACATGGCTTGTACGAGCAGGGCATCGATCCGTTCCACAATCGCACTGGTTTGCAGGACGGTGCCTCCCTCGGCATCCACGAATCGCAATCACGGTTATGGGAAAACCTTGTCGGACGCAGTCGCGCTTTCTGGCAGTATTTCTACTCAGAGCTGCAGCATATCTATCCTGAATCCCTTGAGGACATCGACAACGAGAGTTTTTACCGTGCCATCAACAAGGTAGAGCCTGCCCTCATCCGTGTCGAAGCCGACGAAGTGACCTACAATCTACACATTCTGATCCGCTTCGAACTCGAAATGGCACTCCTCACCGGCGAACTGAGCGTCGATGACCTGCCCCAGGCCTGGAACGATAAATACGAGACTTACCTGGGCGTACGTCCGACGAATGATGCCGAAGGAGTATTACAGGATGTGCACTGGTCGGAAGGCTATATCGGCTACTTCCCGACGTATTCAATTGGTAATGTTGTTTCCGTGCAGCTTTGGGAGCAGATTGAGAAGGCTATACCGGACTTGCAGGACCAAATCGCACAAGGCAGATTTGGAGACCTGCTCGAATGGTTGCGCACCAATGTGCACCAGCACGGAAAGAAATTTATGCCAGCGGAACTGATCCAACGCCTCACCGGCGGCCCACTGGACTCACGTCCTTATATGCGCTATCTGCAGGAAAAATACAGCGAAATCTACGCCTTATAGATGTAGATAACCTTGTCTTTCTTTGAAGACTAAAGACGGACGAACACGGCTGTTACCGAGCCGCGCCCCCATCTCGCATCCCCCGCACCCCGTCCAGCCCAGTCCCAAAAGTACTGGGTTGGGATACCGACGGGACTGGGCAGTCCAGCGAAGTGGCGCCCAGTCACCCAGTCACCGCGTACTGCCGCAACGCGGCGAGTGTGAATGCACTGGGTCATGACGAATGCACTGGGTCGTGATGAGCACTTCACGCTGTGCGCATTGCATGATGTACTGGAGCTGCACTGGATGACTTAGGAGAGCTGGGAGGCCGTGCGCATGACTCAGAAATATCCAACTGCGCAGCGACTATCTATTCTGAATCACATTTATTGGGGCTAATCTGCCTACCCCTCGGTGCTGCCCTTCTTGCCCTGCGGCAGGATTATTTCCACTTCGTCGTGCGGGCGCGGAATGACGTGAACGGAGACGAGTTCGCCCACACGCTTGGCAGCCGCTGCGCCGGCATCTGTGGCAGCTTTCACGGCCCCAACATCTCCGCGCACCATCACTGTGACGAATCCCCCACCGATGTACTCGCTGCCGATCAAGGTGACATTGGCAGCCTTCACCATTGCATCAGCCGCTTCAACAGCCCCAACGAGGCCACGCGTTTCAACCATGCCCAGGGCGATCATTGCAATTTCTACAGCCATATCGTTTCTCCTATGAAAAGATTAGTCATATGTGCGGGTCTGCGCGCATCTACTGTACCAGGTCTTGTAACACTCGTGCGACAACAGCATCGATCTCCGACTCCGATGGCATGCGAGGTAACCGCTCAGAATCCAATGCACTACTTGCACGCACAGCACTGCTAGAGCTCGGCCCGCCATGCATCGCCAGTTCCGGCGGGGGCGCATTCTCATACGCAAGCCGTTTAACATTAAACATGTGCTGGACGCCGATATTGTCGCCAGTAATGGAACCACCTATGCCGCCCGAACCCAGCGTCATTGAAGGCATCAGGTCAGTGGTCAGGCCGGTCGTTCCCATCGTGCCCATGGTGTTGACGACGATGCGGAATACCGGCTTTTCGAGGCCAAAGCGCATAATCACGTCGTCATCTTCGGCGTGGATGACAAGCGAATGCCCGCGTCCGCCAAAGTTGATACAGCGCTCGCAGCCGGCCTCCCAGCCATCAGACTCATACCAACCCAGCACCGTAGTCAGCTTCTCGCGACTGAGCGGCTCGTCGCGTCCGACCTTATCGAGGCGCACAACGAGAATCCGCGCAGCGCCGGGTACAGATATCCCAGCCATCTCCGCCAGTTGTTGTGGACTCTTGCCCACAGCTTGCGCATTGATCCCGCCATTCGGGAAGAACAAAACGCCGGCGATTTTACTGGTCTGATATTCATCAAGAAAGTGTGCGCCGTTTGCAACCAGCAGGCGCTCCAACTCCCATGCGATAGGCTTGTCTGCGATGACAGCCTGCTCGGTCGCGCAGATCGTAGAATAATCGAACGCTTTACTGGCCACAATGTAACGCGCCGCGCGTTCCAGATTTGCACTGCGATCGACGTAACAGGGTACATTGCCTGGACCGACACCGTAAGCAGGCTTGCCCACCGAATGTGCTGCCTTAACCATATCGCTGCCGCCGGTGGCGAGAATGAGTGCGGTATAACGATGACTCATCAATTCTTGCGTGCCCGGCAGACTCACAAGCGACATGCAAGCCATTAGGCCAGGCGGTGCACCGGCCTCCACGGCGGCTGCTGCCATCACGCGCAAAGTTTCCACACAGCAATTGGTCGCTGCCGGGTGTGGCGCGATAACAATTGCATTGCGAGCCTTAACCGCGATGAGTGTCTTGAACATCACCGTAGAGGTGGGATTGGTGCTTGGAATGAGGGCCGCGACGACACCATAAGGCCAGGCAATGTCAAATATTCGCGCCTACGGGTCGTGCCGAACGACCCCCACCGTCGGGGTGTCCTTGATCTTGCCCCACAGCAGCTGGGAGCACAAATGATTCTTTAGCATCTTATGGACTGGCACACCGTAGCCGGTTTCCTCAGAAGCCATCTGTCCGAGGCGTTCTGATTCGCGATACGCAACGTTTGCCATCGCTTCACAGACTCGATCCACCTGCGCCTGCGAAGCCTCGCGCCATTGTAGCCACGCCCGACGGGCGGCCTGAACCATATCGCGAGCTTGTTGGATGCTTTGAAGGTCTTTATCCATTGGAATGTTGATTACCAGCCGACGCGTTGAGCCGTGGTGTCATACTCTTTCTGATATGTCACTTCGCCGCCCACATCGAGCGATTCAACAATCGCCATAATGACTGCGTCGACTGGGCGATCTTTTGTGATCGCCGTCTGGCGACCGGAGGAGCCATGCGCGGTTAACACCAGATCGCCTATTCCCGCATCAAGTGTATCGACCGCGACATAAGGTTTTCCGGTAACCTTGCCGGTCTCGTCCGTCTCCCGACAGATAAGGAACTTCTGCCCGACGAGTTTTTCGTCCTTGATCGTTGCGATGGTGGTTCCGACGACACGTGCAATGAGCATAAGCGAGTTTACCTCACGCGTGTCCGCTACGCGCGTTGCGATTGTCCGGGCGAGATTCGACCCGATTTTTGCGCAGTCGGCGTATGCGCTGCGCTTTGGATTCACCGGCAGAACCCAGTAGCGCCTCCAAACGTTGTACGGCTGCCTGTTCGTACTCCACCCAGTCGCAAACGTCGCAGTGCCAAATCTGTGTATTGGGAACTGTCAGCAGCTGCTTGCCATAATAGCCCACTAAGGTGCCCCGACCAAGGCGCAATGTTCCGAAAGCACAATTCCCACAAGGGTATTCTTGTTTTAGTTCAGGCATTTTCATTAATAACTTCCCGCGCTCGCGGGGACAGCTTTACCGTTTGACGCTTCGCTATTGGCAGAGGTGATCTTTACACCGGCACTCGCGCCGATACGGGTAGCGCCAGCGCCGACCATCGCCCGGGCATCTTCGAATGTTTTGATTCCCCCGGCTGCTTTCACGCCTATGCGTGCACCAACCACCCGTCGCATCAAGGCTACATCCGCTACAGTGGCCCCACCTGGGCCGAAGCCGGTGGAAGTCTTCACAAAATCAGCGCCGGCTTCTTTTGAAATCAGGCAGGCAGCCACTTTCTCTTCATCTGTCAGGAGTGCCGCTTCAATAATCACCTTGACGATGGCACCCTTTGCATGTGCGACGCGAACCACTGCACCTACATCCCGCGCCACCATATCATAGTCCTTTGCCTTCAATGCGCCAACGTTAATGACCATGTCAATTTCTGTCGCGCCGTCTTCAATGGCTTGTTGGGTTTCAAATGATTTGACCTCTGCCGCGGTGGCACCCAGTGGAAAACCGATCACAGTGCACACTTGTACAGTGGGGCCCGACAGCAATTGCGCCGCAAGCTTTACATGTGTGGGGTTCAAACAAACACTGGCAAAGCCATAGCGGCGGGCTTCGTAACAGAGTTGTGCAATCTGATCAGGTGTGGCCTCTGCTTTGAGTAGGGTATGGTCGATGTATTGCGCCATATCCGTGTCTGCCGGTTGTGCACCCAGACCGGCCGTGATGCGGTCGGCGCCAGCTGCCATCACGGGCTGCAGTCGCTCCAGGCACAATTGCACACACAGGCCGTCCGCACACTCCTCTCCACAAACATGTTCCGACGATTGGCTACGCTGCTCTTGATTGGCAAGTGTGAGCAGCACCTGGCGGGTGATGGATTCTACAAGCCTTTCAACAATGGCATCATCGTTCTTCATACCGAATCTTTTAGAAAACGCCGTTCAATGGCAGTGATTTTTTCAACACGCCGACCATGTCGCGCAGCGCCGTATGGAGTCTGGAGCCAGGTACTCGCGATCTGTTTTGCGAGATTCGAGCCGATCAATCCCGCTCCCAGGGTGAGGACATTGGCGTAGTTATGTTCACGGCTGTTCACGGCAGTGGCCTGATCATAGCATAGCGCCGCACGCACACCGGGCACTTTGTTTGCAGCCATGCAGCTGCCAATTCCGGCGCCGTCCACGATGATTCCGGCTTGTACTTTTCCCGGGGCAACGAGTTGTGCCACAGCATAGGCAAGGTCAGGGTAATCTACCGAATTGGTCGAATGCGTTCCACAATCGACAATTTCATACCCCTGTTTGCTCAAATGCACTTTGAGTTGTTCTTTTAAAGCAAAGCCGCCGTGGTCGGCACCGATGGCAACGCTTTCCCAACCTGACCAAATCGGGTAGTGGTTACATGTTGACTGATGAGTCTGGAAAAAGTAAGTTGTTGGCCTGCCAAACAGAGGAGCGCCAAAATGATCCAGAGTGTCATCACGCATGAGTGTTCAAAGTGCAGGAGCCTCAACATTGTCAAGAATGGTACAGACTATAAAGGCGGTCAGAAGTTTCATTGTCTCGATTGCGCCGCTTATGGAATGTTGGAACCGCAAAGCCGTTCTTATCCTGAGTTCATCAGAGAATTTGTCCTACGCACCTATCGAGAGCGAGCCAGTATGCGCGGCATTGAGCGCATCTTTGGCATCGCGCGGCAGACATTAGCACGCTGGATTCTGGAGAAGGCCGGCGCTATGCCGAACCTGGCTGACACTTTAGAAACCGTAAAAACGGATGATGTGCTGGAATTGGATGAATTATGGTCATTTGTACGCACAAAAAACGATAAACGTTGGATATGGGTCGCGCTGTGTCGGCGCACGCGCCAAGTGGTGGCCTATTTTATTGGCGACCGCAGTGAAAAAAGTTGTCGCGCGTTATGGAAATCCATCCCAGCATCCTACAAAGCGTGTTGCTCCTTCAGCGACTTCTGGCACGCTTACCAGAAGGTTTTACCAAACGACACTCACCAAAGTGTCGGCAAAGAAAGCGGCCAGACATCTCACGTGGAACGCTGGAACAACACCTTGCGCCAGAGACTGGCTCGCTTCGTGCGCAAAACTCTTTCTTTCTCCAAGTCCGACGTTTACCATGAAGCTGTACTCAAGTTGTATCTCCATTACTACAATACAGCGTGGTCCCCATCAGTTACCATGTAACCACTACCCCAAATCGAATTCGCTTGCGGGGTTTTAATCAGCGCGGGGACAGGTATGTCAGCAGAGTTTGTGCCGGCTGCACCAAGCGTCCGGCGCACGACGCGCTCGACAATAGTACGGACTTCAGCTTCCGAATATCCGCCAGCACTCATTGAGCCGTTGCAAATTCCGGAATGCGAAAGTGGTCTACGAGCCCAAATTCAGGAAATGGGAAGTAAACAAGCCACACTTTACCCACAATCCGACTGAGTGGAATCGGGCCGACAGCCGGATCGCGGCTGTCTTTGGAGAAATTGCGGTTGTCCCCGAGGACAAAATACTGGTCGTCACCCAATGCCCATGTTCGTGGACTCAGTGTACGCATGGTTTGACGCACGTACGGTTCCTGGAGAGTAATGCCATTCACAATAACATTGCTGTCACGGACTTCAACTGTATCTCCAGGCAGGCCGATAACGCGCTTGATAAAATCTGTCTCTCCGGGTTTACCGATCAGACGCTCGAAGAACGTTCCGGTATCACTGGACGGCGGCACAAACACAACAATATCGCCGCGTACCGGCGGACTGATCCGATAAGATATGCGGCTCACGATGATGTACTCGCCATGAAAGAAAGTGTCATTCATGCTGGCGCCGTCGATTTTGAAGCGTCCCGTAATGAGATTGACGCCGAAGAAGATGATCGCCGTCAGCGCCAGGGTTTCGAGCACCTCACGGATCAAAGATTTATTTTGGGGTTGCGTGGGAACTTCTGTGGAATTGAGTTCTATCTGTGTCAATGCGCCGCTCCGGGCGAAGAATATGGAGGATTATAGACCGAGTCAATGGCAGTGACCAGCAAAAGGCCAGTCGCACCTATATTTCAGTCGTTTCCGTCACGGTTTCGGAATTTCATCCGCAGCGGTGTACCCTGAAAGCCATACTTCTCCCGGATTTGATTCTCCAGATAGCGCTGGTAACTGAAGTGCATCAGTGTACGATCATTGACGTGGAAGAGAAAAGTGGGAGGCGCTGTCGCGACCTGGGATGCGTATAAAATCTTTAATCGTTTGCCAGCCCGCGATGGAGGCGAATGCCGGCCAAGCGCATCGCGCACCAGACGGTTCAGTGCCGAGGTCCGGATGCGCTGATAGCGTTCTTCCCTCACACGCAGGGCTGTCGGTATTAGTTGATTCACGCGTTGCCCGGTCTTGGCCGATACAAACAGTACTGGCACATAATCTAGGAACTTGAGTTCACGATCGACTTGTTGCCGATACGATTCAATGGTGAAGGAATCCTTCTCAATCGCATCCCACTTGTTGATCACCAATACTAAGCTACGAAGCTGTTCAATCACCTGCCCACCGATATGCGCATCCTGCGCGGCGAAAGGTTCGAGGGCATCCACCACGAGCAGGGCAACCTCTGCCCTTCCAATAGCGCGCAGCGCGCGCAGGACACTGTACTTCTCCACACCCGGATCAATCCGCCCCCGACGACGGATACCGGCGGTATCGATCAGTGTTATCTCCTGGCCATCGTACGTCAGGTGTGTATCTACAGCGTCACGGGTTGTGCCGGGCACGGGGGAAACAATTGCGCGCTCTTCGCCCAGGATGCGGTTGAGCAAACTGCTCTTGCCTACATTGGGTCGCCCAACGATGGCAATTTTGACGGAATCGTCTTCGACTTCCTGTGGCGCGGGTGGCAGCACAGCCACAATTTCATCAAGCAGATCGCCAGTGCCGGTGCCCTGCAACGCCGAGAGAGCATTCGGCTCGCCGAGACCTAGTTCGTAAAATTCGTAGACCTCCGCGCGGCGCTGTTGGTTGTCGGCTTTGTTCACTGCCAGAAGGACGGGCGGGCGGCGGCGTGGGCCTTCGGCGTTCTGTCGCCGCCGCAGCATGTCGGCCACTTCGCGGTCGGCAGCCGTAACCCCACTTATGACTTCCGTCATGAAAACAATAACATCAGCTTCGTCAATTGCGATGCGTGTCTGGGCACGAATCTCAGGGATGAAGCGCGCAGAATTGATTGCAAGTGGTGGCGCACCCACCGGCACTTTTTCCGCCTCAATGCCGCCTGTGTCTACCAGATCGAATACGAGGCCGTTCCATTCCACCTCGACAAGCAGGCGGTCGCGAGTCGTGCCGGGCGTGTCATCCACCACGGCCAAACGCTCACCGGCCAGACGGTTGAAGAGCGTAGATTTACCTACATTGGGACGACCAACTATTGCAACCAGTGGCTTGCGCATCACGATGCTGTCGCCCGCGACAAGTACTTCACTCGGACGTGGGAGTCGCCGTGGGCACCGCAACTGTAGCCGTTGCGGTTGCGGTCGGTGTCAGGGTTGTCGTGGGAGTCGCATTCGGGTCCTGCGTAGGGGTGGGTGTACTGTCGTCAATCTCGATCTCCACCTGGACTATATCCGGCAGGATGCCCTCAACACTTATATCCTGTGGCCCAACAATCACAGATGGACTCAGTTGATATGTGCCAATATCTAACCCAAGCACATCCAGCAGCACAGTGACATCTTGATCTTCGAGCTCGTCCAGTATCGGCAACGGACCGAACAGAATCAACTCCACCATTTCCGGGGAAGGCACTGCCTTCAGGCCCGGTTCCAGACCCGTGAATTCGAGCTCATGTTGAATGCTGAGGCTACTTTCGATTGCAGCAATATTCACCTGCACGAGTACGGATTGCTCGCCTACGAGCGACACCCCTTCCGGCAATTGCACAGTCAGGCGCGCCTCCTCATCATCGCTGGCATCGGCGATATCGAGTATTACAGTTTCCACAAAGCCAGGCAAGGCGACGATCAATTCCAACTGACTCGAGAATACTGTCACCACCGAAGGTGTAATGGCAACATTCGTGACGCGATAGCCGGGCGCGACCTCTCCTTCAATGATAGCTCGCACCGCCACATCACGGAAACTTTCCAACTGCTCCAGTTCAACGTCGACTTGGACCGTGTTTGGTTCCAGGGTCAGGCCCAAAACTGTCTGACCGTTGCTATCCGTAGCGCGCAATGAAAACGTACGAGCAATTGTCTCCCGTTCGCCATCCAGATTAATTTTTACATCAAACGAAGCGACGGCGTTAACTTGCGGCGCGGGTCCGGTAACTTCTACTGCTTCCGAGGAGAGCACTGGAATTTGGGCTTCATAGCCCGTTGCGGGTTCGCCGGTGATGTCTAGGGTGATTGGAATGCTGCGCGTGATGATGCGCTCGAGGACAACGCGTACTTCACTCGGTGCAACAACAACGATCTCTGCGTTCTCGTCGGCGACTGTGGCGGTAATCGGAACGATATGCTCGCCCGGTTCCAAACCACTGACATCAACCGACACACTGAGCTGGTTGCTCGTCAGACCCATCCAGACAGAGCGAGCCGCCAGCAAAGTCAGTGTGACCTCGGCATTCACATCCTCGACCAAAAACATATCGGCAGGTATTCCTACAATGCGTGCCAGAAAAAGCCTTGGAAACACGCGCTGCTCTAAAGGGTTCTCCTCACCGACAGCAATGAACCAGACGATGACCGCCAGAAAAAGCGCAACCAGGAAAAGACCCACATTCTCCAATAGTTTTCGCGAGGAGAAGAGTTTGCTCACAACTCAAGTTTCTCGCGACAGGGAGGTGAAGAATTGACGAACACGCGTGAGTGCCCGCGTCGTGCGTGGCCGGTAGAACGCCATCAGGATATTGCGTAGCCGCGCAGCGTCAAGCCGCCGGATGATGCGGCCATTTTGGACGACAGAAATCCCGCCGGTCTCCTCGGAGACGACAACTGCCACAGCATCACTGGTTTCGGTCACGCCGATCGCGGCGCGATGTCGTAAACCGAGTTGTCGGTCCGTTAAACTGGCTTCTGTCGAGAGAGGTAAAACACAGGCCGCAGCACTAATAATATTTCCCCTCAGGATCACAGCACCATCGTGCAGTGGTGTGTCTTTGAAAAATATCTGCACGAGCAACTCGGATGAGAGATACGCATCCATAGCCACGCCGGTATCAATCACTTCTCGCAACCCGACTTCGCGTTCAATGACGATCAATCCGCCGAAATGTTTCTCAGAGAGACTCTGGCTGGCGGTGACAATCGCATCCACAATGGTGCGCACATCTTCTCGCCGGTTGCTCGACGAAAGCAGCGTGCTGGCACGTCCGAGCCGGTCGAGTGCGCGCCGAATCTCGGGCTGGAAAATAACGGGAATGGCGACTAGGAGAGCTGGTAATACTGCACGCAGCAACCAGGAAATCGCTCGCAGACGCAACACACCGGACAGTAAAAATACGATCACAGTCAGCAGCAAGACACCACGCAACAAGTTAATCGCCTGCGAGCCCCGCAATACGAATAGCAACGCGTAGATCACAGTAGCCACCAGTAGGATGTCGACAAGGCTGAGCAGGTTGAATTCCTGCAGGTATCGAGAGAATTCGTTGGTCACTTGTTTAGTCTACTGCAATTGCAGAAGTGCTGGCCGTATTTGATAAAGTCAGGCTAGCTTTGGTCGGTGGCATTGCCTGCGCTGGCCGGCGAGACGATGTGCCAACTGCAATCTTTCGCGAGGAATCATACTCGATTATGCGCAGCAAATGCTGCCTGCATCATGTTAGCTTTCCGCGGAGGGCGCGGCGATCAGCCTGAACTTCCCTTTTGAATATGTGCCAGCAATTTGCGGTAGGCGTCAACGTTCTTTGGTTCCATCGAAATAATGCGAATCACCGTCTCGATGGCCTCATTGGTAAGCCCGGCTTGGAGTTGTGCCTCGCCGAGGGCGTCCAACTGTTTTATGGCATCGGCATTGCGCCCGACCTGTTGATAAAGTTGCGCGAGCCGCGAGCGCAAGCCCATCTCGTCCGGCTGGCCTTCCACGGTCTCTTCCAGGATACCAATCGCGGCATCCGAATTGTCCTCGTCAAGCAATGTACGCAACAGATCGTCTACTTCGTTTAGCGCCTGCCGAGCCTGCCCAAGTCGGAAATTCAAGTCGAGCAACATCGTGCGCGTTTTGTGATCGTTGGGTGTCAGCGTTTTGATCTGTTCATATACCCGCAATGCCTGCCGCCAATCGAGACTCTGTACATCGATATCGCCCATCTGATGCAGGATTTGAACCGTCCAAGCACGGTCAGTGCTTGAGCGCTGCGAGAGGCGCAAAGCGTTAGCATACGTATCGCGCGCCATGTCGAGATCGGCAAGGCGATAGTAGGTCTCGGCCATATCCATATACTGGCTGATGGCTTCATCTGCCTTGCCTTGCGCGACGAGCAGTTCCACAAGATTACTGCGTGCACGCACATCCATCGGGGCAAGCCGCACAATATCGAGCAGGATATCCCCTGCCCGTTCAGCTTCGCCTCGAACCTGATAGACATCTGCTATGACACTATATTTTCGGATAGCAGCGTCCAAACGATTATCTTCCAATAAGATTTCGGCCATCTTCAGGTGCGCCGGTAGATACGTGGGCGCGATTTCGACAGCATTCTGGGCTTCATCCATCGCAGCTGCGAGCAGGTCACGACTGAGATAAATATCGATCTTGCTCAGCGATTCGAGCAGATGTTCGCTCCCCGGCATAGAGAGTAAATCCGCCAATGGGGTCGGCACATCCCCACCGGTCTGGTCATTGAGTTGCTGGCGTGCTTTCTGAATGCGTTCTTTCCATTCTTCGCCGGAAAGAAAGCCAACCAAAGATTCAGCCAGATTGGCTGCCTCTTCGTCGCTGGTGGATTGCTCCAAATTTTCGGCAATCGTTTCGTAACGCTCGCGCAGACCGTTGGCTTGTGCCCGCGGGACCGTTTCCAGGTCTACGAGCCGCAAGGTGTGCAGCAGATAGCCGACAGATTCGCGGAGCTTACGAGCACGGGCGTAAGCGATGCCCAGACCGAAGTGGGAACCAGCAGCGTAATCTGGATGCGCAGAGGCCTCCTTAAAATGGCGGGCTGCCTGACCAAATTTTTCGATATCCATGTACAGTCCAGCCAGGTTGTAGTGTGCTGCCGCATGGTCGAGACCGGATTTGAGCGCCTTCTCATAGGCGGAGATGGCCTCTTCGTTTTTGCTCTTCGTCTGCAGATCGATTGCCTGCCCAAGATAGGATGCGATCTGCACTCGATTGCCACGTGTACCCACCAGTGGGTTTGTCACATCCGAGGAAGAGTCAGCGCCCGGAGCGTTATTTCCATCGACTTGTACATCAAACAGCGCCGAAGCCAGCGAAGAGAGGGCCCGCTCGCGGGTGTCCTCCATCGGATTCGTGGGCAGCTTGTCCTGTGAAGCCCATCCGGTCTCTGTTTCTTCAAGGTCACCGAAAGCCTGTTTTTTAGGAGCCTTCGGCTCCTCAGGCGGTCTGTCCAGATCTTCCACGTTCGGCAACTCGCCACCGGTGCGCAGCGTATCTATCGCTACCAGAATTTCTGGGTCCTGTGGATCGAGGTTCTGTGCATGCTGCGCGGCTTCCATCGCTTTTGCAAAATCGCCTTTGCGCTGCATAATGCGCGCAAGAGCAAGGTATTCAAACACGGCCTGCCGTTCCTTGCCCAACCGCTCGTACGACAATGCAAGACGGGCACGGGCATCCGCCATCCCGGGAGAAAGTTGAGTGGCCCGTTGCCAGTTCTCAATGGCTTTGTCCACATCCCTGCGCGTGAGGTGCACTTCGGCGACGGAGTTATAGGAATCGGCAGCTTCGTCGAGACGGCCAAGCCGCTCGAGAATATCAGCTGATTTTTCCAATGCAACGGGGTCGTTCGGATTCAGAATGGCAGAACGCTGATAGACTTCCAGTGCACCGCCTAGATCATCAATTTGCAACAATGCCAGCCCAATGCTTGTGAGTGCAGACGTGTCTTCCGGGAACTCTTGTAGCGCTTTGCGATAGGCCGCAATGGCCCGTTCCCAGTTCTGATCCCAGGCAGCGGAATGCCCCTGCCGCATCGCTTCATCGAAGACTTCGCGCCAGCCAGCCATTCTTTGCTACCTTCTGTCGAAAACCGCAATCAGGAGATTCAATTAATGCTCCGGAGCAAGCAGCTGTACAAGCAGTGCCTTCTGCGCGTGCAAGCGATTCTCGGCTTGTGGGAATATTATCGAGTTCGGGCCATCCGCAACTTCGTCTGTGATTTCCTCTCCACGGTGGGCAGGCAGACAGTGCATTATGAGAACGTCGGGCCTTGCTTTGGATACGAGTTCGGCATTGATCTGGTACGGCGGGAAGACTTCCAAACGTGTGGCGGTCTCTTCTTCCTGGCCCATGCTGGTCCACACATCCGTATAGATTACATCCGCAGCGGCAACAGCTTCGGCGGCGATGTGTGTTGTGAAGACAGCACTGCCGCTGGCGCGGCCCAACTCGCGTCCGCGTGCCAGGGAGGCCTCGGGGAGTTCATAGCCGGGCGGCGTAGCAATGCGAAAGTGAATGCCGAGCAATGCGCAGGCGTACAAAAGCGAAACCGCCATGTTGTTGCCGTCGCCCGTGTATGCGAGCGTGAGCCCTTCGAGTTGGGGTCGTCGCTCGTAAAGTGTGAAAACATCTGTCAGCGCCTGGCAGGGATGGCTGTAGTCCGAGAGGCCATTGATCACGGGCACCGAGGCATGCTCTGCGAGTTCTTCGATATGTGCATGCTCGAAAACCCGCGCCGTAATGCCATCTGCATAACCGGAGATCACGCGCGCAACATCGGCTGCCGATTCGCGATTGCCTAGCCCCACTTCTTGCGGGGAAAGGTAGAGCGCCTCGCCGCCGAGATGGCGCATACCCACATCAAACGATACACGCGTACGCAGGCTCGGCTTCATGAACAACAGGGCAAGATACTTCCCCTGCAAAATCGGAGCATTACCGCCGTTCTTGTATTCGGTTTTAAGTTGCTTCGCCAGGGCCAGGAGGCCTTCCAACTCTGAGCGAGTCAGTTGGTCAACGGCGAGGAAATGGCGCATGTAAAACCGCCTGATTCAATGGTTCGGCGGAGTATAGCACAGGGCTGAAACGCGAGGCAATATACAACAATTCCCATTGCACGCCAAGAATTTACATGCTGAAATCCTGAGGATTCAAAGGATGCTGCGCAGTAACAACAGGAAACCCACAATGATCAATGGCAGGCCAACTACTGCACCCACAACTGTTGCAGTCAGCAAAAGGCCAACCATCATGAAGACGATTCCGAGAATGGCTGCGATCAGGCGACCGGTCAGACTCAGGATGAAAGCCAGCAAATCCCAAAGTGCTTTGAAAGGCCAAAGGAACCAGGCTATAGGCTTACGGGTCGAGGCAGTCATGATTTTCTCCTTTACAAAAATATACTCTAAATCAGAAACGCAAATTGAGGGTGAGCCCCTCACCCATTAATACGCAATGCGCGTCCTGCGGTTTCGGTTATGGAGGCATGTCTGCTGACCCGTAATACGAATCATACTCTGCGTGCGCTCGTCGATAGTTTAAAGAGCGCTCTCACAGCGGATCATACCTTCGAGAAGGACGAAGCGCTAATTATTGAGAATGATTTGTCCCTCCAAGGGTCGTGGGCCGCTTTTTGGTTTGGCCTGTTGGACAAGTGCCGCTGCACCTTGCACTGATTCGGAACTTATTCCGACAGTCACGGACATTTCGCGTTTGAGGAAGACATCCCGAAGTCGTTTAGCAACCACATATGCGTTGTCACTTCCCCGTACCGCAATCACAAGTTCATCCCCGCTGAAATAGCGGCATACCACCGTCAGGTCTCTACTTCTACGGAAACTGCGCAGGCTCTCTCGCACAAGGGAATTGGCGCCCTCATATCCGTATTCCTCATTGACATGTCCAAAGTGGTCTATATCCAGAAAGACGAAGTTATATCCCAACATCTTCAGTAGAGGATGAAGCACATCAAACAGTTCTCTTCTAAAACAGCCATAGGTGCCAACCCAGAGGAGCGAGAATATAAGGAGTGCCTGGAGCAGAACGATGGCGATGAAAATCAGTGCAACTACGGTCATGGCTATCTCGAATGATTATTAGTCTCTCGATTGAATACATATCTAAGATACAGAAATTTGATTGGGAAGTCATTGGATTGTAGATGTATCTTCTTCTGGAACCTCAGGTGTAGGAAAAGATATAACTAGAGGCCTACTGCTTCACAAAAGTAGGAGAAACCCTTCCGCACATGTGTTCACATCTGCCACAGAAATGGTGAGCCCAAATTTTCAGATCATCTTGATACGGCCGAGGCTAATTTACGTCTACGCTTTTTATTGGCGCTGGTTAGTGTTCAGCTTCCGTAGCCGTAGTGCCGTAGCGCCGGGATTAGATTTAGTTGGAAATAGTAAAACCCGTGAGTTCTCTAATGGTTGGAGAACTCACGGGTTGCGGCGCTTTTACACTGCTCGCCCACCATTACCTACATAAAAACGTATAGTATTTGTTCTCCAGCCAAGCCGACTTTGGATGTCACTACATCCGTAATGCGGGCTCGTTGTGATGGAACTCTGAGTCGGGTTGCTATTACTCGCACGGGCACAGGCGTTCTCGCTGAAAGTCAGGCTGCCAGGTTGAGATTGGCTTGCCGGTCGAGGGCAAAGATGAGCACCCGCCGTCCCAATTCGGCCGGGCAAGCGCTCGGCGAAAGGCAAGAGGTGCTCCTCGCCACACCGCCTTTATGACGGCTGCTTTGCGACAATGTGTGCCATCCATCGAATTAATGCGCGCTATGTGTGTGCGCTAGCGCAGCTCGGCGATGCCTTATGACTATGGCTGTAGATAAGGACGCAGTCCCCGGTTGGACTGTACTGGGCCGACTATTCTGGTCATGCCAGTACGTGGGGTAAAGCCTGTTGCAACTTCTCGAGAAGCTTTTCCGTTGCAACCGGCTTCAGCATACATGTAAAGGCGCCCAGGCGTGTCGACCTGGCCATGTCACCGTGCCCGGCTTGGCCGGTAATCATCAGCACCGGCAACTTAGGATCGATGCGTTTCATGATACGCAGCGCATTGATACCGTCCAGGTGTGGCATGCGAATATCCATCAAGACTGCATCCCAGCCACCATCGAACACCTTGAGCACCGCCTCCACACCGTCGAAGGCGCTGCCGCTCTGCAAGCCAGCATCCCGAAGCTCCTGGGACATATACTCAACAAGATCACGTTCGTCACCCACGATCAAAATCCGGGACATATTAACTCCTTATGAGGCATTCGTATTTGGGCATTGGTTGTAATTTACCTGATACAGCCCCGTTCCCTCTTCATGACTTACCGTTCAAACGAGAAT
Source organism: Anaerolineales bacterium (assembly GCA_965248775.1). Lineage (GTDB taxonomy): Bacteria > Chloroflexota > Anaerolineae > Anaerolineales > JBHHUI01 > JBHHUI01. Next base: position 3,348,596 of record OZ252150.1, on the reverse strand, counting down.
TAATCTCGGTCAGCAACTCTTGCATATCCACTGGTTTGGCAAAACACGTGACGCCGTAGGCCATCGCTTCGGCCATGTAACCGCGTCCCACATAGCCGGTCAGGGCGATTATGGGTAACTCCGGCATGATTCTTTTTAACACTCTGATGCTCTGAACGCCGTTGAGACCAGGCATCATCATATCCAGCAGCGCCAAATCGAAAGATCCCTCGGCGTCGGCAACCACGGCGTCGGCGCCGTTGTCCACCGCGGTCACAACAAAATCCTTGTTCCGCAGTTCGTCGCTAAGAAAATTGCGCAGATCGGGTTCGTCTTCGGCAAGAATAATTCTATTCATGGGAAACCTCCTGGTTTCTGTTCGTACTTGTGCCATTTTGGACGGATTGGCGAGGGGCTGTATCATCGAAGCGTCCGAGCAGGGGAGCGGTCGGCCCGGCGCTGGAATCCGGCTTCGCCCCTGCCATCGAGAATAACAGGCTGAAGGTGGTTCCGACCTCCAGCTCGCTCTCCAACGATATCTCGCCACCTTGAGCGCTCACGATGCCGGCGACAATGGAAAGCCCTAACCCGGTACCTTCGCCCACCTTTTTGGTAGTAAAAAACGGGTCGAAGATTCTCGCTTGCACTTCCGGCGTGATGCCGCTGCCTTCATCCGTCACCCTCAATCCAATCCACCCGGGTTCCTCAATCTCGTCCGGCTGCGGGCTGCTGTCGTCTGTGTCAAGTTCGCCGCTGCTCTGAGTAAGGAGGACTTCGGGGCGAGGCGGCTCGAAATAAGAGCGAATCACAATTTCGCCCCCCTCTGGCATTGCATCGCGTGCATTCGTGAGCAGGTTGATGAGAATCTGCGTAATCTGGTTCTGGTCGCACGGGAAGGGCGGCAGTTCCGGCGCCAGGTCGGTCACGATGGTGACATTGTCCCAACTCAAGAGTTGATGCTCGATCAACAGTAAGGTTTCGCCCACAATCGTGTTAAGGTCATGCAGCTGAATTTCGTCGTCTTTGTCGTCGACGTGCGCATAGCTCAGTAGCGAACGCACAATCTCGGCCACGCGCCAGGAATTTCGCCTGAGCATTTCGAGTTGCTTCTGCAGGCGATCTCGGGACCATTCGTCGGTATCCAATTTATTGATTATGCTCTGGCTCACGCCGGTGATGACCTGTAATGGTGAATTGATCTCGTGTGCCACGCCGGCTGCCAGCGTGCCCAGATCGGCCAATTTTTGGGATGCGACCAGTGCTTGTTCGATGCGCCGAGCCTCAGTCACATCCCGTGCGGTGTGTACTATTGAGGTGAGGCGACCACTGTCGTTATAGAGAGGCGCAGTCGACAGCATATAGATGCGATCTTTGTAAGTTATCTCCTGCAAAGTGTCCGCGAAACTCGCCGCTCCGGAATCTGTCTCCGCAGCCAATGATTCGAGGCACTCACAGCGAAATTCGGCGTTTGACGTAGGGCCACTGGCCCACGAAAAATTCTGCCCCAACATTTCCGCAATCGGCTGATCGAACACTTGCGCGGCGACGCCGTTGGCGCGCAGGATTGCAGCGTCGGCGTCGTGGATGAGAACAACCTCGCTCATGGCGTCAAAAGTGTGCCGCCATGAGCGGCTGGCGGTTTCAACTTGTTCAAATAAGATCGCGCTCTGTAGACTCAGGGCGGCTCGCTCGGCGAATGTGGACATCACTCGCCGGCTACGCGCGTCATAAGCATCTGGCTCTGGATCTTCCAAATTCAGTACGCCGAGAACGCGTCCGCCGGCAACCAACGGGAGCACTAATTCCGAGGACGTGCGAGAGTTGCCGACCAAGTAACGCGCGTCCAATCTCACGTCTGGAACATAGACCACATCACCGCTGCTGGCGGCCGCCGTTGTCAGTCCGTCCCCTTGCAGCGGCAGGTACGCCGGAAGTTCGAGCTCTATCTCGCCACTCTGCGCCAGAAGTTGAAGTCCGGTTGTAGCCTCGTCCACCAATAACAGGCTGCAATGGGCGGCAGAGAAGGTCTGCGTCACTTGATACACAATCTGTTCAGCAAGCTTGTTCAGATCGGTGGAAGTAAGCAGCTGCTCTGTAGCGTGGTAGAGGCTCTGAAGCTCGGCCGCGTATTCTTGCAGCGCCTCTTCCTGCTGCTTGCGTGCGGTGATGTCCTGCACTGTCCCGAGCCTCGTGATGATGCTACCTTGATCATCCAGCACATTCTCACTCAGCAGATGAAGATGGCGTACGGCGCCTGAGCGGGTGATGATTCTGAATTCAATATCCATTCCTTCTCGTTGTCCTACAGAATCAATCCGGTGTTGCTCGTAACGAACCCGATCATCCGGATTTGCTAACCTTGTTACAGATTCCCAGTTTGAGAAATAGACCAGCGTTTCGTCCACAGTCATTCCATATATCCGCGCGAACTGCTCTGAGCAGGAGATCATTCTGCCATTTATATGGTCCCACTCCCAGTGTCCCAGCTGGCCCATTTGCTCTGCTTGACCATAGAGCGCCTGGCTTTTGCGCAGCTCTTCTTCCTGCTGCTTGCGTGCGGTGATGTCCTGGACAACCCCCACGATGCGATAGACCTGCCCACTCTCATCGCCGATCGGGTAGCGGCGACTCCGAACCCAGCGCGTGGACCCGTCCGTGTGTATTACCCGATACTCCCCTTCATAAAATGGGTCTCCCCGCTCCACCATTCGCTTCCAAGATTCCTGTAAAGGCACGAGATCTTCGGGATGAATAGCCTCCTCCCAGTGCTTGTAATCCTCGTAGAGATCCTCCAGAGGCCGTCCCCAGATCTTCTCGTAGGCCGGGCTGGCGTAGATGACAGAAAGGCTCTTCACATCAGCTATGAAGAACAAATCTTCAATTACATCCGTAATTTGATTGAGGCGATTTTTGCTTTCCTGCAACGACATGTGGAGGCTAGCATTCTGAATTGCGACCGCCGCCTGGGTGGCCAGCATCTCCAACAGCTGTAGCTCTTCTGCTGTAAATTCGTGTATCCTTTCATATGCAACCGTGAGTACGCCGAGCAATCGCCCGGATAGTTTGAGTGGGAGGCCTGCAAGGGCTTTAAAACCCCAATCATGCGCGCCATAAAGCGGATGGGCGGAAACGTCGTTGATCACCAACGGTTGCCTGCGCAGCGCTACAGTCGCGACCGGCCCATCCGAAGGGGGTTGCTTGTCCAGCTGCAGCGCAACGCCGGATTTTTGCAGGCCGGTCGCCTGTGGGAAGCTATTGGTTGCTTCATCGTACAAATAGAGATTGGCACTGCTGGCACCGGACGACAGGTCCAGGCTGGCCTGCAGGCTAGCGTTCATTACGACGGGAAGGTCCAGGCTGCTGCCTATCTCGGCGCTGAGGGATTGCAAAGTCTCGAGTTGTTCCCCATGGCGGCGCTGCGCTTCAAAAAGACGACTTCGTTCAATCGCAACCGCCGCCTGCGAAGCAAAGACTTCTGCCAGCACTGCCTCCTCCGCACCATACGCACTTCTGGAGTAGCTACCTAAAGTGATTAATCCAAACACATTGTCGAAATGGATAAGGGGTATACCCATCCAGCTGTGTAAAGCCTCAGTTCCCGGCCAGTTTCTTAAACGCTCATCTGCTTGGACGTCGGTTCTCGTGAGCACCTGTCCGGACCGACGGATTTCCTGATACAGCTCGTCAACGGGTAAGCGCGTGCCGATCATTTTTTCACTGGAATCACGCGAATCGGATGCGCCCACCACTCGCAGCTGCTCACCTTCGAGAAAAAATATGTAGGCTGTGTCGAAAGGCAGGGCGCGCTCAACAAAGGCAAGAACATATTTCATCAACATGTCAAAGTCCACGGTGGAAGCCAAGACTGTGATGGCGGATTGCAGCACCTCGGCTTCCCTTCGCCGCCGGGAAATGGAATTGATCAGCCGTTCCTTTTCGAGAGCTGTTACCAGATGCGAGGCGAGTTCTGTGAGCAAGTGTTCGTCGGCAGGGCTGTAAGCATTACGCCGCCGGCTTTCGATGTTGATCACGCCAATGACCTGCGCGTCGGCTAGAAGGGGTACGCAGAGTTCAGAGCGTATGTCGGGTGAGAGGTCTACATACGCAGTATCTTGGGACACATCGTCAACGCGCCGGGACTCAGACGCTGCGGCTACAGTGCCGACAATGCCCTTACCAAGTGGCACGCCGGCCGCCTCGTCGTGAGTCAACCCCTGATAGGAAGAATGGGCGCGCAGCACACCGGCGCGCGCATCGAGGAGAAAAATACCCCCGCTATCCAGGGAGAATCGCAGCCCAATGATATGGCTGACTCGCGCGAGCAGTTCATCCTCGTCTTTGGCCTGCGCACCGACAAGTGAGACGGCATGCAGCGTGTTAAGTCTTATAAACGTGGAATAGATCTTAATGCTCAGACCGATGAAAACCAGCAGGTAGCTCAGTAGCTTGATCTGGTGAGCGGCGCCAGACAACTCTTCGAACGACTGCAGCGACAGCGCCATGAACAGGGCCTGGCTAAAAGCGAGAACCAGGGATAAGAGCAGCCCGAACTCCAGAGAGTCGTATCGCCAGCGTCCCGCCCGCAGATAGCCAATGAATGCCAGAAGGAAGAAGATCGCCGGGACAAGCTCCTGGGGTTGGTGAAGAATGCTCTGCGCGTAATAATGCTGCGGTAACGGCGCGATGGTCAGGATGACGAAACCGGTCAGAGTCAGGAAAGCGACGACCACGTAGAGGCCGCGCGCCGAGATTTGGTCGATTTTCCCCAGGCGGAGCTGCTTACGTCCAATGACCCACGACAGCCATAAGAGCACGGACAGGAGCGTGCGCGATACATTCCAACTCCAGGCCTGCAGCGCAGCTGACGAGGAAGACAGGAGCAGGTGATAACTATCGAGCAGTCCGGCACTCAGGAAGGCCGTACCGATAAACAGCAAACGTTTGTCTTGCTTACCGTAGTAGGACAGCAGCGCGATGCTGCCGATAGTGAGAGCCATGAGCGTGCTGCCGGTTTCAAATAAAATTTGTACTTTTCCACTGCTGTTCCAGCTAGCCCCGCGCAGCAGAAATGCACTCAGACCCAAAATTACGGCTAAGCTCAGATATGCTTTCAGCCAGTTATCTCTCACGTTCGATTCCTATTGACTAAACCTCATAGACATTCCGAAAGGCCCGGCGCTCGAAAATGACCAGATTGCCGTGATGCCTATTTCAGAATGCCATCCATCCAAGATTTTGGAGAATACCGCCCAGCATGTTAGCTTGTACGCTCCCAATGAGAGGCTCGGCCTCCACCGCACAACGAGCTGCCAGGGCTGGCAAATCATCGCCCACTAGATTCTCCAGGTCGACATTGATCTTTGTGCACTGATCACGCAGGAAGAGCTCGCCGGCCGGACCAATCTTACGAGTGACCGTGTTGATAACGATTTTTTGTAAGAGATTTATTACGGCTCTCTCCCAACGATATAGTCACTGTCGGCTAAATCAATAACTTAAAAGTTGATTTTTTTATCTTCTTTCGACTGATCAGACAATAGAACGCAGTAGAGAGAATCGCTTCTCTCCAATGTCCAATACTAAGAGACTCGAAGAGAAATAATCGATAAAATGGAGGTAAATAATTGTTAAATTTGATTAATTTTTCCAGGATGCATCTCTGGCCCGCTCCTTACGTTTGCGGGCCCACAGTTAATCTATAAACGCCCCGCCAATCGATGCAACGCTTGCACAGCCGCGCATGGCCTTCATAGGACGCCAACTGTATCCGACGTTCACCGAGAAGGTCGCCGCATTTTGATTTCGATGATCAAGAATTTTCCCTTTCCCGATGGTATTAAGCACACCGGCCACACTACAATTGAGATGGTTCTTATTCGCACCGGACACGAACTCAAGGCCCGCACCGATAAGCAGGAGCAAACCATCCTTTCCGTTACGCCAGGACGAAATTCACGCGACAAATTCAGAGTTCGATTGGAGGTGCATTCATGCGCGCTGAATTGAGAAGTCGTTGACGTCAGGCCTCAGACGACAAGGCAGACGAGCGCGATAGAAGAAACATCCGGTCGTGGAAATTGGAAGAACGCCGAAACTTCCTGACCCTTTTGCATCAAGAGCGAAAACGCTCTATATTGGAAATTGGCGCGGGCACAGGCAATGAGTATGAATATTCCAAACTACATTTTCAGTCCCTGATCTTGAGGAAGAAGGACGTTCTCGACAATTACGAATAACCGGCGATGCGGAATTTTCAACGACAAAGTTACATTACATACCGTTGAACGCCCCACAAAGGATATCCAATGAAATGGTATGACCTGCTCGCTCCACTTTATGACCGTGCCATTCTCGGCATGTATCTCCCTTATCGCCGCATGGCTGTTCAGTCCAGCGGTCTCAAACTAGGTGACACTGTACTTGACCTCGGTTGCGGTTCTGGCTTGAACTTTGAACTGGTTGTCGAGCAGCTCGGCCCGGAGGGGACATTGCTTGGCATCGACTTCTCGGAGAAGATGCTTGACAAGGCACGTGAGAAAATTGCAGACCATAACTGGCGCAATGTCCATCTCTTGCAAGGGGATGCCCGCCAGACATCTCGCGCCGACTTCGAAGCGCTTATCGATCGCAGTGTCCAAATCGACTGCATTCTATGTACACTTGGGCTATCGGTATTTCCCGACTGGCGTGACGTATTTTCGAGGTCATTTGAACTACTCGACAGAGGTGGTCGCTATTGCGTGATGGACCTTTTCAACGAACATGACAGCTTTCAAACTCGGGTCGTCAACCTGCTTGCTGGTTCAGATATCTCTCGGCGAGTTTGGGAGCCGTTACAAGCGAGCTGCGAGGATTACATGGAAGAGAGACATTCTGTAATGCATGGCGACACAGTGATTGTGGCCTCTGGCAGCAAACTGTGAGGAGGCACATGGCGCGCCTAACAATCGCTGCTGCAGACGCGGCAGGATATCCAAGGCGTTAGTTTCGGGGAATAGAGTATGGCTTATATTTATCTATAGCGATAGTTGCAGAAGTAATTGCGACAAGTGCATTAAAAGCATCCGAATAGTTTACAAAGCTTACCCCAAGCCTTATCACTGTTGCTAGTTACGGATTAACCATTTATTTTATAACGCTCGTCTTTAGAACTATTCCCGTCGGCATCACATATGCTCTCTGGGCGGGGTTGGGAATCATTCTAGTGGCATTGGTAAGTGCAGTATTATTCAAACAGATGCCAGACACGCCTGCAGTAATAGGCATGGGGCAGTAGTAATCAATGTCTTCTCAAAAACGAGCAACTTATAAATCTAATAGCACAGCTCTGTTCGGCCTAACCTGCGCGCGTTTCATGGTATCCTGCTTCGCCGAAAAGGAGAATTATCACGATGATATACCGACTGATGTACGTATTTATGCCTTCTGTATTCATTCTTGTTGCTTGTAGTGGTTCATCATCCGAAAGCGAAATACCAAGGGCCGAAGTTTCGAATTCGAGACCAAGCGAAATACCCGCGGAAAGCACAAACTCGTCCCCAGTGGATGCATCAACAGATGTCTCCGAGTCGGATATCTGGCATCCAGCAGTGAATACGAGCTGGCAATGGCATCTGAATGAACTGCCACTTGATCAATCAGTCGATGTGGAAATGTACGACATCGACCTGTTCGATACTGATTCTGATGTAGTGACTGCATTGCACGCACAAGGGCGAATAGTCATTTGCTATATGAATGCCGGCGGCTCGGAAGATTGGCGGCCAGACGCTGCCGCATTTCCGCGCGAGGTGATAGGCAAGAACCTTGATGGGTGGGAGGGCGAGAATTGGCTCGACATCCGCCAAATAGAACTATTAGCCCCGATTATGGAGGCGCGCTTCGATCTGTGTGCAGCGAAAGGATTTGACGGCGTTGAGCCAGACAATGTGGATGGATTTCAGAACGATACTGGGTTTCCGCTTACCTACGATGACCAGCGGGAATTCAATATTTGGCTGGCAGCAGAGGCGCATAAACGCGGGTTATCGATCGGACTAAAGAACGATATGGATCAGATTCCGGATTTGCTGGAGCACTTCGACTGGGCCTTGAACGAACAATGCTTTGAGTACGCCGAATGTGAAACGCTGTTGCCCTTCATAGAAGCAGGGAAGCCGGTTTTCACCGTGGAATATGAACTTGAGCCGAGTGAGTTTTACGATCAGGCCAATGCACTGAATTTCAATTCGATGAAGAAGAATTGGAACTTGGATGCGTGGCGGGCTCCTTGTAGATAGTCTCGTGTTGGGGATGTGTCTGGCGTAACGCGCCCACGCCCGGCGGGGGTTGGAGCGAGATTGAAACAGATGCACGGTCACTGGACTTAAATATTAAACGGGATGCGAGTTAAGTTCGCATCCCGTTTATTTTGCGCGAGCTACCGCATGAAGGCGTCGGCTCGGGCTCGCGCGACTGAGCCGACGCCTATCCAATCAACCTGGCGAGGCGCAAATCATCGGCGGGCATTTCTCCCGTCCTGTTGAAAACGCTTTGCAACGCCCCGCTTCGCGCGACGCGTCGATATTGCTTATTAGATCTCAGGCTGCCCCCGACGCTTGTTGTTCCCCCTTTAGGAACTTGATCACATCGGTAACGGTGAGCATCGTATTTGCCAGATCCTTAATTTCATCGTTTGTGCGGATGTCTGGTATTTCGACATCGACGTCACCAGAACCAAGCTTCGTCGCAGCTGCCGTGAGTTGTTTGATGGGTGTCGCGATTAAGTTAGTCAGTGTGATCGCAAGTCCTATCGCAAGTGCCGACACAACGACAAACGCAATGGCGAATTGCCGCGCCAGCGATGCTCTCAGTTCGGCCATCTCTGAAATTCTTAACTGTAGCGCATCAGCTTGTGCGATTACAAACGTGTCTACCTTTTTGTTGAACTGGGAGTCATCAAACACATCTTCATTGTAGAACATCGCAGCTCTGACTGATTCAGCCGCCGGATCTACAGTTGCCGGATCAAACATGGGGTAGGTCAAGTAATCGTATTCACCTGCGTCGACCGTCCCAGTCGCAACCGCTTCGGTTGCATCGACCAGAACAACCCAACTGTCTTTTACAGCTACGATCTGTACTGTCAGATCATCAATGAGCACACGATCTGCTTGGGTCAAATCTGACGCGTCGGCTGTGACAACCAAATCCGCAAACAGTTGGTCGAAAACAACTTCATGCTTATAAAAGGCATTCAACCGCTTTTCGGTTGGCTGATATGCATATTCCCATACTTCCAGTTGTGTGTGGAAATTTTCAACGTTGAAATCAAGTACGGCTTCTGAAAGCGCAGTGATATTGTTGATTTCATTCTGTTTTTCAACAAGCTGGGTGCTTACATTGTTGAACATGTAGAATCCGAATCCGCCCATGATGAAAGTAACAAGCAGAAAAGAACTAACGATTTTGTAGATAGTTTCATGGTAATACTCCTATGTTGTTGAGGCTTAATGCCCGTTGGATAAATAGGCTTCAAAATCCGCCAGTTTTTGCTTACCAAGAAAACCACTTATCTTATTCCTGGCTTCAACTAGACACTCTTCATCGTCTAGTCCGTCTAGTTGCTTCGCCATGTTTGCCATTTTTAGGACATCGGAAACATAGAGTACTGCCAGTTCTTTCTGAGATGTAGTCATTCGATTTGCCTCCATAAAAGACTCCGGCGAAACTCGGTCCCTTTTAGGGCTTCGGAGTCAACTATCTATTTAGACAGTTATCAGCGCAAGTGGATTCATTCTGTGTTGCTATAAAAATGTTATAAAGAATTTCCTACATCCTGTTTTTCTCCACCCGTGTTCATCCCCTGCGCGGACCGACCAAGCACGCGCTTCCAAAGCCGTATGCACGTCTCGGGTTGACTGCGCCCGCGCTTCCAGCGCTGCGGCCACACAAGTGGCTACTCATCCACTGGGCGTGCTGCCGATTTCCGGGTCGGGCCCTCTCCGAGCTGACCCAGACAGATAGGAAGCCAGTGATTGCTGTAGACGGGGACTGCATAGATGTCGTCGAGAAGGAGCAGCAGGGCAAATGCAGGCGTTCAGTTCACAATGTTCCGACCGCGGCGCGAAGTACTTCGGAGGGGGGTGAAACGTGACCGGATTTAAGTTTGGTCTGCGCACAGGTTCTGGCACGGCCGCGCCTTTTGCGTCCACCAACTTAGCCAAGAGATGGACGAGGATATTAGTGGGCGTCACCAAATAGTTCTGGAAGATAGTTGGGAGTGATAAATCGACGGAATTCTTCATCAATATGATCTAACTGACCGGCCTTAACCCAGTCATAGCGAAAGTTTGCTCCTGCATCCGCTCCGTTCCCCTCGACCTGATGATCCCATGTGTTTGGGGCCGGGGTTGCAAGGAAAAACAAAAAGTCATGGCGCTCGACATCCGCTTGAATATAGGCTTTGTAGTAGTGATGTACGCCTAGTTTTCGCACCAAGTGCAAGTTCTCGAGACCTGTCTCTTCTAGAATCTCGCGCTGGACAGCCTGCTCTGGTGTCTCCTCAAGATGGACACCTCCCCCTGGGACACGCCTCGGTAGAGAAGGCTCGTCGGCAAACGAGTGCACCAAGAGCTCACCGCTCTCCTGGGCATTTATTCGTACGATGAACGCTGCGACCTTTTTCCTCACTCAGAATTACTAGGGGCGCCGTTAAGCAGCCAGCGAGTACGAGGCAGACCGACCACAACTGCTGCGATTATGACAAGAGTCGCGCCGACTGCCAACCATGCAGGCCAGACCGCCCAAACGCAGGCCACTCCCACCAAATGAATGGCGTGCTCCAGAAGGACTCTGAGCGCTCCCGGCGTAGCCACGATGGTTTGCTTCTTATCACCCGGCGTTGAAAAGACGGTTGGCAAACCGATGAGAATGACCAGAACAGGAATTGGCAGCCAGAATGACACCTGTGCAGCCGCCGCCGTACAGGCGATCCATTCGATGATCTCAGCGAGAAAGCGCAGGCCCGAGCGTAGCGGAGTGTCGTAAGGGTGGTCGAACGCGGATTCTCTTTCCATTCTTTCCTCGCTTCGTCTAGAGCAAAAGACTTCGGTCAGCTTACTACCTCAACGCGGCGGCTGACGTTCACCGAATAAATCAATCCTAGATCTAAGCACGATGGGTGGCCGAAGCCCCAGGCGAGGGACCTGCAAGCCTACGCGATAGCCCGAATTCAATATGGTGGGGAAACCAACCAAAATCTATTTATTAGAAAACTGGCATTTTTTGAGTTTACCGAACAGTTTTTGGCTTTAGGTATGTCTTAGTATGTGAATCGCAATAAAGGCATTTCAATAGCAAAGGAGCTAAATAAAATGAACCCCTTAATTATTCCTGACTTGTTAACCCCCCTTGGATTGATAGCGTTCTTCATTAATAGGAAAATGGTATGTGCTTCCTGCGCTTTATAAACAGGACTACCTGGCGGCACTGACCCCACTGTTGTTGTTTTCAGTTTTTCGGTACTTGGCTCTTGTTTTTATGGTTCCCAGCTTCACCACCGGCCTTGAAGCAACCCCCTTCGCTACCAGAGCAGCACTCGGTGATCTTACTGTTGCGGGATTGGCATTGATCGCTGCATTTGCAACGCGCTACAAAACTCGCTTCGGGGTACCAATGACGTGGATTTATGCTATTGCGGGAAGTTTAGATTTTATCTATGCCTTTTCTTTAGCCGGCCAGAGCAATTTAGCCAGCAACGCAGGTTCGGTATGGGTCATTTTGAGTATCTTCGGACCCGCTTGGATGATCACATTAGTGTTGTTATTCATTGTCTTACTAAAACACCCGGCCAAAGCATGACTCAGTAGGCCTCTCTTTCTGCTTCACTGCAATACCAATACTGTATTGTTCTGAAGCAGAAACTTGAGGTCAACTTTTAACTCGCTGTGTAACACCGTTTCATAGAACATCAGGCAAGGAGAATTTTTCGAATAAACGGATGTCCATGAAAGTAGTGATACTAGAAATTTGACTATCTGAGATTGCCAGAATTTGAAGACCAAAAGCCTCGAATGAATTGGAAGAAGGTTTTCGTTTATAGAGAGCAACAGCCTTTTGATCGTTCGCTCCTATAAGTTTATGTTCCCATATTCCCTGCTCATGTTGAGCATGAATACCTTTTAAGAAGATACTAATATCCGATCGCCCCAAATACCAGGTAGAGAGCGGTGGCATGCTGAAGGTGGCATCTTCCTTTAATAGCCGGGTCAATTCATTTACATCACCAGAACACCACGCAACTACATAGTCATCCAAAAGCATCTTTTCATTGGTATCCAATGATTTGGTGTCTATTGAATCGGAAGGGGTTTTAGTATTTTTATCAACATTTATTCTGGCCCTGTTCAATACTCCATTAACTGCGGATTCGGTCATATCCAATAATTCAGCAACTTCTTTGCTCCTCCAAGCCATCACATCTCTCAAAATCAAGACGGCCCTCTGTGAAGGTGGCAATATTTGCAAAGCAACCAAAAAAGCGAGCTCCACACTTTCCTTCATGGAGTATTTGGCTTCCGGTGACGTTTCGACATTTTTTAGATAATGGCTGGGCAGAGGTTCCAACCATTTCAAATCGGTCATAGCTAGGGAACGAGAATTAAATAATTTGGGCAGTTGGTTCACAACGGATGCAAGCAGTGATATTCTCTTGGCTTCATCAGAACACTAGCCAGGAGGCCATGATGAAACCCTATGCGCCCGAACATGAAGAAATGATGCGCCGCTTTTACAACAGCTTGAACGAGAAAGATGGGCGTCGCTTTGCTGGTTTCGAAGCCTTGAGATTTGGACACGGCGGACGGAGTTACATTGCGCGGGTGTTGGGGTGCAGTCGCAACACGGTGAGCAAAGGCGCCCGCGAAGTCAGTGGCTTGCCCAAGGGCGAAGTGGAGCAGCGCATTCGGAAGCCAGGCGGCGGACGCAAACCGTACTACGTCACATGGGGGGCGCAACTTGCTGAGAAGTTCCTGGCAGTGTTGCGCGAGCACACAGCCGGTGACCCGATGGACGAGAGGGTGCGCTGGACGAACCTGACCCCGGGCGAGATTGTTGCGGCGTTGCGGGCCGAGCACGACATCGTGGTCAGCAAATATGTGGTGCGCAAGTTGCTGCAGAAGCACAACTATCGCCGCCGAAAAGCGCAAAAGAAACTCGGTTTGAAGGCCGAGATTGAAAACCGCAACGAGCAATTTGAGAACATCACGCGGCTCAAGACCGAATTCGAAGCGGCGGGCAATCCCATTGTCAGCATGGACAGCAAGAAAAAGGAATATCTGGGCAATTTCTACCGAGACGGACATTTGTACACCCTGGAAGAACTGCAAACTTATGACCATGATTTCAACAGCTATGCTGCTGGGGTCAGCATTCCTCACAGTCTCTACGACTTGCGTCTCAATGTCGGCTACATCCAACTCGGCGGCAGTCATGATACCAGTGAATTCGCTTGCGATAGCTTTCGCCATTGGTGGTACACATACGGCCACTACCACTATCCCAACGCCACTTCTATTCTCGTGCTTTGCGATGGCGGCGGGAGTAACAGTTCCCGCTACTACATCTTCAAGCAAGACTTGCAAGCACTGGCCGATGAAATCGGGGTCGAAATTCGCATTGCTCACTATCCACCCTATTGCTCGAAATACAACCCCAGCGAACACCGTTTCTTCCCGCATGTTACCCGCGCTTGCCAAGGCGTGATCTTCACCAGCCGCAAACTCGTCAAAGAACTGATGGAAAAAACCAGCACCAAGACCGGACTGAAAGCTTTTGTCCATGTTATTGACCAGGTCTACGAAACCGGTCGTAAAGTAGCCACAGATTTCAGGGACAACATGCGCATTATCTTTGATGATTTCTTGCCCCAATGGAATTACCGCGCTCTCCCATTTGCACAAGTTATTTAATTCTCATTCCTTATCGAGGAACTTCAGGGACTGAGGTTGCATACTTGCTCCGCTTGCTGTTACTTCGACTTGGCCTGACCCCGGACAGTCCAAAGCTGCGCATACTTGCGTCGAGTGCTTCGCTTGAGCCTGATGACCCTCAAAGCGTGGAATTTCTATCGGAATTTTTTGGTTGTACTTGGGAACCAAGTCAAATTATTCCAGGATATCCAGAACTGCTTCCCCCTCTAGAAACTAACTCATCGCTTCCTGCCGAACCCTTCGCTAACCTTGTAACTGTGTCATCTACAGAAGATTCTAGCTTTGACACGGCATGTGAATCTGTGGCTGAAGCACTCGGAAACTCCAATACATCGCTTAATCCAATCGATAGGTTGAAGCAGGCCATGGAAAACAGCCGGATGCAGATCGGTGTTCGGATGCTGGAGTCATGCAGGCGTCAAGACGAGCTAAGGGCTGTAGCGATACCAGATTTTGCAAAAAGCCTGTTCGGTGCTGAAGCTGGAATATCGGCGGTTGACGCGGCAAGAGGATTGCTGATCGCACGCGCTTTGTGCCATTCGGATTCTGATAGTTCTTCGCTTCCATCATTTAGATTGCATTGGTTCTTCCGAAATCTGGAGGGGTTATGGGCATGTGTCATGCCGGGATGCCAGTGTAGGGCCGACGAACAAAGCCAAGAACGTACGGCTGGCAAGTTGTTCGGCATGAACCGCATTCTGTGCCGCGATGGAGATGATCGGCGTGACGCACATCGTGTACTTGAACTTCTTTATTGCGAGCAATGCGGAACGACGCTCTTCGGCGGTAGCCGGTTTACATTGCTGGACAACCTCGGTTGGGAGTTGCTCGCTGGAGATCCAGATATCGAAGGGATACCGGATCGCCAGGCCGCGCGTTTTGTAGAGCGCCGAACTTATGGTCAGTATGCCATCTTCTGGCCAATGGGTGTCGCGGAATTGCATCAGGATGCGACACAGTGGGGACAGCCAGCAATAACGGCCGGAAATAGAAGTCGCGCGCGTTGGGCTGCCGCAGCTCTCGATACATCGAGTGGTCGAGTAGTACTCGATTATGATCGGCAAGATGCAGCCTCGCGTGGATGGGTACCGGGTTACATCTTTAATCTTTTCCAAGTGCAGGGCCGGGAAGAAGAAGAGCAGTATAGGGCGCTCCCTTCTGTTTGCCCCCACTGCGCGTCAGATTACAGCCGTCGCCTTTTTCGGCGATCTCCTATTCGTGGTTTTCGGACCGGTTTTTCGAAGGTGAGCCAATTACTTGCAAAAGAGCTATTCCATGTGATGCCAAACGAGACGGCATCGCACAAATTGGTCGTATTCTCCGACAGTCGAGAGGACGCCGCCGCAATTTCTAACGGTATCGAGCGATTTCATTACCGAGATTTGGTGCGGGAGAGATTGTATGACGAACTCCGGCAACATGCACTTGGAAGGGCTAGTCTTCTAGCTGATCTTGAATCAAATCAAGAACCACAAAATGCGGAAGCGCTGCAATACGCGTTTACCTATCCTGGTATTGCCGAAGAGCTATCAGAAAGCATCCAATTTGCAGCTATGGAGGAAATCCCGGAATCCCTCCCAGAGGCTGCACGTGCAAGTTTAGAAGAAGCAAGGGAAAAAGCGCAGGTACAACTTCGCGATATTCGTAGGACTGCCGAAACCCGTATTGTGCCGATTAACATACTCTTCGAGGCTATGGATGATTCTGCTGATACCCACGGCATGGGTCTCCTTATCCGGAAACTTGCCTCGATGGGTGTAAATCCGGCGGGGAATGACATCCTCTATCAAGAATATAACTATGACGATAGTTGGCATCATTGGACGGAGCTTTTCGACTTCTCAAACGCTCAGCTCGTGTGGGCTGAAAATCTTTCTCCATGTGCACAAGAACGCCGCGATCATAATTTGATTGCAAAGGTTAGATCGGAAATATGCGCCGTCCTCTTTAGTAACCTATATTTGAGTTCAGAGGCGGGGGGTCTAGGCTATGTCTGTCTCAATCTTTCCGAGGAGCGTATCGTGCAGCTGGCAGATAGCTGCGGTGCTCCGTTGCAAATATTCATGGATATTTGTAACGGCTGCCTTCGGGTGATGGGCGATCTGTTCCGCTACCCTCAACTACCAAACCGTTACCCACTAGATAGCTGGCCAGATTGGGAGACTGCGCGTGCACGACTGCGCAACTATGTAAAGTCCTGTGCAGCTGCAAATGGGTTGCAAGAGAATGGGCTATTGGTCAGTGTTCGCCAAGCAATCTGCGACCAGGGCTGGCATTCGGACTTCATCATTCAGCCCCGGGAATTATGGCTTCGGTTAGCTATTCCAGACGACCCTACGTGGGCATGCCGTTCCTGTAATCGAACCCATCTACACGCAGCGGGCGGTATATGTACAAATTGCCAGCAGCATTTGGATGGAGCCCCCACCGGTAGCTGCTCGGATCTGT
Organism: Anaerolineales bacterium; assembly: GCA_965248775.1. Classification (GTDB taxonomy): domain Bacteria; phylum Chloroflexota; class Anaerolineae; order Anaerolineales; family JBHHUI01; genus JBHHUI01. The sequence continues at coordinate 3,332,199 of OZ252150.1, read as the reverse complement.
ATAACGGGAATTACTATGCGTACCATGCGGTGAGACACCGCTTGCCGTTACGGTTGCATAGCGAAGAGCTCACCGCTCAGACAGACGATCAAGCACTTCGGCAACGTCACTTTCGAAATGTAGTGGTAAATCTGACTGCGGGTCAAGAAAGAAGCTACATCCCGATAGTTGACCAGATAGATATCTTGAGCGTTACGACAACAATGGAGGTTGGAGTAGACATCGGTAACTTGCAGGCAGTTATGCTCGCCAATATGCCACCGATGCGATTCAACTATCAGCAGCGAGTTGGTCGTGCAGGTCGGCGAGGGCAGCCATTCGCAATCGCTCTTGCCCTGTGCCGTGGGCGCAGTCACGATGAATTCTATTACAACCATCCCGAACGTATTACGGGCGACAAACCTCCTGTACCGTTTCTGTCAATGTCACAGATACAGATTGCTTATCGCCTTATGGGCAAGGAATGTCTTCGCAGGGCATTTAAGGTAGCTGGCGTACGCTGGTGGAATAGTCCAATCCCGCCGGACAGCCATGGAGAATTTGGTGTGGCAGATGCTTGGTTGGCCAACGACGAATTAAGTACTGCAATAAGGCAGTGGCTCGCTGAATCACCTGAAGTATCTTACGTTGCCAATGCATTGGCTCGTAGACTCGACAACTCGGAAATAAGATCAGAATTGGAATCGTATGCGCGCTTGCAACTGGCTAATGCCATTGATGAAATTGTCTCCAATCCAGAGTTAACAGGGATTGGCCTGGCAGAGAGACTTGCAGATGGGGCTTGCTTGCCAATGTTTGGAATGCCCTCTCGGGTCAGACTTCTATATCATGGATTGCGAAAAGGAAAGGAATATACTATCGATCGAGATCTCGACTTGGCTATAACAGAATTCGCGCCTGGTTCACAAAAGACTAAGGGGTAGTGGTTACATGTTGACTGATGAGTCTGGAAAAAGTAAGTTGTTGGCCTGCCAAACAGAGGAGCGCCAAAATGATCCAGAGTGTCATCACGCATGAGTGTTCAAAGTGCAGGAGCCTCAACATTGTCAAGAATGGTACAGACTATAAAGGCGGTCAGAAGTTTCATTGTCTCGATTGCGCCGCTTATGGAATGTTGGAACCGCAAAGCCGTTCTTATCCTGAGTTCATCAGAGAATTTGTCCTACGCACCTATCGAGAGCGAGCCAGTATGCGCGGCATTGAGCGCATCTTTGGCATCGCGCGGCAGACATTAGCACGCTGGATTCTGGAGAAGGCCGGCGCTATGCCGAACCTGGCTGACACTTTAGAAACCGTAAAAACGGATGATGTGCTGGAATTGGATGAATTATGGTCATTTGTACGCACAAAAAACGATAAACGTTGGATATGGGTCGCGCTGTGTCGGCGCACGCGCCAAGTGGTGGCCTATTTTATTGGCGACCGCAGTGAAAAAAGTTGTCGCGCGTTATGGAAATCCATCCCAGCATCCTACAAAGCGTGTTGCTCCTTCAGCGACTTCTGGCACGCTTACCAGAAGGTTTTACCAAACGACACTCACCAAAGTGTCGGCAAAGAAAGCGGCCAGACATCTCACGTGGAACGCTGGAACAACACCTTGCGCCAGAGACTGGCTCGCTTCGTGCGCAAAACTCTTTCTTTCTCCAAGTCCGACGTTTACCATGAAGCTGTACTCAAGTTGTATCTCCATTACTACAATACAGCGTGGTCCCCATCAGTTACCATGTAACCACTACCAGGATAAACGAATCTATACTGCTATTGGGTTTACTGCTCCGTTGATAAAGATTCGAAACCGTTTTGAACCTGCGGACGAGAACCCGATTCCGTGGCGACGTTGGATGGCTCGTTGTGAGCATTGCCATTTCACACAAACTTCAGATCAGATGCCATCCGATGACTTCTGCCCCGAGTGTGGACATACCATCGATGACGAGCCCGGGTATCGAGTGTTCCCAATCGCCATACCGCTTGCATTCCGAACTAGCTTAGGTCGCGGAGCCGACGCCAAGGATCAAGCGGAGCAATTGATCACCGGTGCAGGAACTGTGGCCGAGTCTGATCCGGATCCTTGTCATCTACTTGCCGGCACAAATTCGGCGCTCGCCTTCTCCCGGGAGGGGCGTATCACTCGAGTAAATGATCAAAGAGGCAGTATGTTTCGCGGGGCGCTCGGAACAGCATCTCTATCTCACGGGCGATTACGGTTTCCAAATCAGTGGATTGATGAACGTTATCAAAATCAACATGAAGGGGTACAGTTTGAAGATGTTGGGCCTGTGGAGGAGCTCGGCATCGTGTCTCCCAAAACGACTGATTTAATTCGTATCGAGCCGGCTAGTGTATCGCCGGGTCTCAATCTCGATCCACTTGCATCTCGAGGGGGTGTGAAAGCAGGATATTATTCGGCTGCATTCATAATTCGAGCTGTAACGGCTGAACAGCTGGATATTGATCCGGAAGAAGTGGACATCAGCAATGTTCGCCAAGTGAGACTAACAGAGAATGAGCCTGTGGGGGAAATCGTCATTAATGACCGCCTTGCTAATGGGGCCGGTTTTTCGGATTGGTTATATCGTAATTGGGCCAACGTGCTGGATTCTGCACTCAACCCACCAGTGGACATCAAAACGTTTCAAAGTGCATTAATTTCGTCTTCACATCAAATGAGTTGTGATTCCTCGTGCTATGACTGCCTGCGCCAATACCGTAACATGAACTATCATGGTCTTCTTGACTGGCGGCTAGGTCTTGCAATGGTGCGATGTTTGAGTAGCGAAAGTTTCAGTTGCGGCTTGGATGGCGATTTTGATGTACCTGAATTATCTAGCTGGATGGCTGTCGCCACCACCCTCCGGGACAGTTTCTGTGCAAGTTTCGATTGCGAACCGCGTCAGTTTGGACAGTTGCCTGGTCTAGCAGTTTGTCGGAGAGACAAGTACTTTTACAACATGAATAGCCCTACAGGGCAAAATGAGCAGTTGATTGCGACAAAACAAGCGTAAAACAGTGTGCATTTCATGGAGGGCAAACCACCTTCTCTCAGCGAGTAGCAGGCGCGCCAAAGCAGCCCCGGCTAAAGCACACCCTTTGCTTGGTAGAGGGTGTGCATGCGTTTGAGGTTGAACGCTAGGCAGACCAGACACCATTCCCCGGCTGCTGCCAGCAGGCCGCGCAGAGAAAACTGGCGGAAGCCCAGGACTTCCTTGATGATACCAATGACGGGTTCCACTGTGCATTTGCGTAAACGGTAGCTGGCTTTGCCGATTTCGGTTTGTAGTTTGTAAGCCATCTTGACTTTCGGACTGGCATCTTCCGGTGGCGGAGCAGGCATTTGTTCAAAGAAGGTACGCCAGCTTTTGTGGTGAGGTTCGCGACCGGTAGCAATGTAAGGATCAATGCCAAGCTTCTCAAGTGCTGCGATGTTCGCTTTGCTGAAATATCCATAATCCAAAGCGGCAGCCTTTGGTTTGCCTACTTTTGGAGAGATGGCATCCAGGGTTGGCTCAGCTTCTTTTTTGTCATTCGGATGGTTCGAAAGTGAAGGCGCCACAATCAAGAGGCTCTCCTGCTCCACAGCAACTTGAACGTTGTAATGCTGGTCGAAGCCATTATTGGTGCTGTTTTTCATGATGCGAGAGTCCGGATCAGTGAAGTTGTACTGATCTTTGTCCCGTGGTCCCGGCTGCGGTGGTTTCGGTTTGCGACCTCGGGGTTTATGCCCAGTTTTGCGAGACTTTTCTTCCGGTAGCACGTCCTCTAATCGTGTTCATGTGCACCATCGTTGCATGAGGCGCAAAGTCTCCCTGGAAGGCGGCCCGCGGCGCTTGGGCGGCGTCCAGCACGGGGGCGGCACTTTGAAATGCAATAGTTCAGCAATGCTCCAACAGTGGTCGGTCACACTGGCTGCGAGAGCCGGTGTACGTTGCACCCAACGATATCCGTGCGAGCCGACCGAGAGCCGCAACCGCAAGCTCTTATGATAGTCACAGAAATTGTAGAAACAGCCGACGACAAACATGCCCGCGGCGAGGGTCTCGGCTTGTTGCGCCAGATGGCGAGTGCGGCGCGCGAGGCAGCTCAACCGTTGGCGGAACGTGGCGTTCAGCCGCTCGATATAGGCAGTGTTGATCATGCCGCGGCCCTGGGTGGCATCGATGAGTTGTGTAATCATCTCACGTGCACCTTGCACGATGCGGCGGTCGATAGTCAACTTGCCAGCCGCACGTTGTTTGACAACTTGTACAATGGCGATGTCAGGCCAGGACAGCAGCTGAGGTCGGCCGTGTGGACCGCGGCGTGGCAAGGGGGACCGGAAGGCTTTTCGAAACGCGTCCACATAGCTCGCCAGACCGTCCACCGCCAGCAGGAGCGGTCGCGCGAGAGCAACCGCACGGATTTGCTCGGCCAGCGTGCGAATGAGCTCTTTGTCACGTTTGGCACTGATGACGCCACCCAGCCACAGCCTCGTAGGGACCATCATGGCCATGGCCATCCAGAGCGTGCCGCGTTGCGTCTTGACTTTGATCTCATCCGCTTGTACTTGTTGCAAGTCCAACTGACTTTTCCCGACCACATGCGCATGGATGGCATGGCACCGTTCTCCCGCACGACGCCACCATCTCTGCACTGTACGCTCGTGCAATCCGAAAGCCGCCACGATCGCCTGGCGCGGGCAACCATCACGACCCTGTCGGGCGCGACAAGGGTAGGCCAGCAAGGTGATTACCAACATCACGATCTTAGGGTCAGTGCGCAAGCGATAGAAAAGCGTGCCTTTGGTCGCCGCGAAGGTCGTGTCGCACACCTCGCACTGGTAGCGTTTTTCCTGCTGACTATGGACGCTGATATTCCCTTCGCCAGTTTGACCTCTTGCCGCACAATCGATATTCGGGCAGAATGCTTCCGCCGGGTTCATTGGCCCCCTCCTGCATTGCATAAACCACAATTACAGGAGTTTGCTAGTGAACCCGCTTTTGTTCAAGCGCTAGCGCTCAATACCAGCGATCACGGTTAGAGGATGTCCTACCTTTCTTCCCGCTCACGCTGTTTGGCTTCGTATTCAGCCCTCTCGGCTTCATATCGTTCCTGCGCACGGGCTTCTAAGACGGCTTTGGCTTCTGCCAGATTTGCCAAACGTTTCTTGCGAATGGCAATTTCGTCTTCAATGACGAGCCCTTCCGGCAACTGGAGATCACCCTGATCAGCTTGCTCACCGAGTTCGAAGAGTTTGTTCACTTCCTGGCGCAGTTGGGTCTCTAGTTTTATCAGACGCTTGTAACTGACCGCTTTGCTCTTGGATGCATCAGCATGCACCTTGCTACCATCCAGACTGATATTACCCAACTTCAGCACCTCAGCAACTTGGGCCAGGAGCAAGATCTGCACAAATAACTCTTGGATCTCAGCCAGAAAGGTTTTGCGAAAGTTGGCAATTGTGTCGTGGTCAGGATGCAGCCCACTGGCAATATAGCGGAATGGGATACTCTCATAGGTGGCTTTCTCAATCTTACGAGAACTGAACACCCCGTTGGCATAACCATAGAAGAGCAATCCCAACAGGATCTCTGGCGCAATAGGTTGACCACCCGTCGGTGCATATTGTGCATAGATCATACCCAAATCCAACTGGGCGATAACATCCACCACAAATCGTGCCAAATGATTGGATGGCAGGGCTTCTTCCAGACTGATTGTCTGTTTGAGCATCACTTCGTAATTGGGTTTCTTGAATTTTCTAGCCATGCCCGTAGATTATCACCGATTTCGCTATCTCAGGTTGCTCTCCGACAAACTGCTAGCTGTGGGTAATCGTGTAGCGGTCGTCGTTCACCCGTTCTGGAATACGTATAGTGTCGCAGGGCTCGTAACCGAGGCTACCGCAGCCCATACAGATCCAGCTACACTCTATTATTTGGACTCTTTCAATATGCTCCGCCGGCCTAGTGCTGTCTACCAGTGGCTTGGAGAAGATTCGTCGTAATGCCGGCTGGAGTCTTGGATGAGCAAGTAAACTTCAAACCTATTGAGCATATCTCACCGAGTCGTTACTCTGAGTTTAAGCAATGTAGCCTAAAAGGCGTCTGGGCAGCTAATGGAAATGAGAGGCTACTGCCCGCATGGCCTTCGACGCGATTGGGTTCGATAATACATTCCTTGCTTGAAGAAGCAGCGTCCGGCCGATTTTCGGGAGCCCATATACAGGCTATCGATGATCGCTGGTTTGAATTGATTGCTGATGTTGAAAGGCTAATGCGCACAAGCTGGCTGGAACGTCATTTAACTCCGCTTAGCGAGAGCGTACGTGATTATGAAGTGCGTCGAATTTCTGCCCGGAAACGAATTCTTCTATTGGCACGTGATAACCCGAAACAAGTCGCAGATGCGAGGAGCGGGGTAGGAAGCAAATGGCAAGAATCGTGGGTGCAGTCTGTTGACGGACGAGTCCGCGGCATAATAGATCGGATTGTATGGGAATCGGATGGTCCGGTTCTGCAAGATTACAAGACAGGCACGATCCTCGACAAAGACGCAAACGCCGTTGAATCTCCCGTAAATGAAAACTACGTGACTCAGCTTCGGATTTACGCTGGGTTATTTGCTCAAGCGATAGGCGAGTGGCCGGTTAGGCTCGAATTAATTCCAATGCAAGGTGAGGTTGTAAAGATAGATTATGAGAAAGATGAGAGTTTGAGCCTTATCGATGATGCCGTTAGGGTCCTTGAGCACATCAATTCCCTAATAGCGTCTACAAATCTACAAAGCTCAGATATAGCCAATCAGCTTGCCAATCCGACAGTATCTAATTGTCGATTTTGCCCGTTTCGCCCCAAGTGTCAGCCTTATCGTGCCGCACGTGAGGTAAGCATAGACATCGACGATGGTCCCCTCGATCTCTGGGGAGAACTCGATGAAATTGTGGAGCTCAAGAACTCTACACTTCTGCTTACATTGTTGTCGGAGAGGGACGCATCGGCGAAGGTTAGAGTAAGGGGAATTCATTCTGACGGAATTCGGCATCCTGCTTTGCAGCATATCAGGAAGGGTGATGCAATTGGTTTGTTTAACTTGCGATCACATGGTCGTGGGCGTTCATGGAGTGAAACTGCCATGACAGTAGTTTACAAATTGGGAAACAGTTGAGTCAGGTAATCCCAATTTGAACCGTCGCACCCTTTCATAGCCTACGGGACAAACCTTGTTTCATCGGATAGTGTGCGGAAACGGCATATTTGTCGCAATATTTAGGTTTCGAGTCTAATATCTTAAAACATACCTCGTCGCTTATATGCCAAATGTAATTTGCGGGCGGCCTTGCGCTTGGCTTCCTCCGGCCGCCTGTCGTAGCGAGCTGTAGTTTGCACATTAGCATGGCCCGCCATTTTAGAGACGATCGATATATCCTCGCCCGCGGCTAGCAGGTCACTGACAAAAGTACGGCGGAAGTCATGCGGACTTAGATTGGTTATTCCTGCTTGGCTTGAGCGTTTAGCGACCATTTTGTAGACAGCCTTCGGGGTCATGTGCTGATTGACCATACCCCCCCCTTATTTGATAGGCCAGAAAAGCGCTCCTAGGTCATCGCCGCGTAGTTGTAACCAATCAGCCAGTGCGTCGATAGCACCACTCGTTACATACACCAAACGTTCTTTGTTTCCCTTCCCTCTGACGACTAGTCGATTAGATTCCGGCTCGTAATCCTTGATTTCTAATCCTACCAATTCCGCCCTTCGTATTCCTACTATATATAGTAGTGCAATCATGGCCCCATCACGAATGCCTGTTGGTGCCGTATCTCGTCGGCAAGCTTCCATCAATGCCCCAAGCTCTCCAGCATCAATATCACGTCCTGCTGGCAATGTTTGTCCCTTGACGTTTTCGATGCTTGCTGCACGATGATAGTCTTCGGCGCTCATCCACCCAAGTTTCCAAGCTTCTTTGAGTACCTGTCGTAGTGCGGAGAGCATCTTGTTAGCTGTACTGGGTTTATATGTCTCCTGGAGGATACTTCGTATAACAGCCGAGTGCTGATAGCGAACCTGTTCCCAAAGACATGTGAGAGCATTGGCTTTGCCATTAGTTAAAAGCCCCGCTATGGTGTTCAATGCTTGTCTTTGACTCCGCCGGCTTCCTTTGCTGAGACCAGAAATATAAACCGCCGCTGGATTGTTCATCAGCGGCGGTCGATTGGTTCTTATAAGCTGATTGTTGGTAATTAGTGCCTTATCAGGATGCCCCATATTGGTACTGATCTATTAGTCCCGAGAATTTACATTCTCGGAACCTATTCCGATACAAATTTAGCATGTCTGAGAGATTCTGAAAACATGCGAATCAAACAGGTTGCGATATTGTGGTTTATTGTTTGGCGGATAAAGCAAATGGATAGCATGCCGCGTCATACACAGAAATTTGTACCGAATATTGAGGATTAATCTGAGCCAAAGATCAAAAGCTCTTCACCTTTAGCTCGTTTTAGGTAGTCGCCTGATGCTGCCAGAACTCGTTGAAGATCTTCGTTGATTTTATTTTTGGAAATCCCAGGTTGCACTACTATTACTTGATATCGGATAGTTTGTTCAGACATTCGGTCAAATACTCCCTGAAGTTCTTCGAGATTTCCTCGGACAAATGTTGATCCTCTTCGTATCCTGTGCTTGAGTTTTGATAGAAGTATCTCGTTCCGGTTGAACCACTTGATGGATTTTGTCGCTTGCCCACAGACGTCATATACATCTTCAACCCGCTTGCCTGGTTTTGGTTCTGATGACTTCTTCGCATGGTAAAGTCGTACTGAAATATAGGTGTCTGTCTCGCAAAAAGCTACGAAATCCGCGACTTCGCCCGTCCTGTGATCATAGATCACGACCGAGCAATCTGACACAGCAAGATAGTCGGCAAGGAATTCGTGAATCGATACCAAGCCATCATCTTCATCTTCTTCGGACGAGAATTCACGTGTGATGTTGACATTCCGGTTTTCCCAATCGATGACTTCTATTTGGTCCTTCTCGAAAGGTTCAAGACTCCGCGCATCGAATGAATATAGATTAGAGCCATTCAGTCGAGACTGATCTGCGAAGTGGAAGTTCAATGGATTCGCGTTCATATAGTCAATTAAGTTTATGGAATCACGCCCCTTAATGACATGAATTTGGGGGTTATCTGGTGACACTGGACGAAAGTACAGATCAGCCGATAGAGAAAAATCCAGCTGCAAATCAAGTCCATCGCCAGACAGAACTACTCTAATCTTCTCGTTTGTGCATTGCTCGCGGTCAACATTTATATCCAGATCAAGAATGTCACATCCAATCCTATGACCTTCCAAATGCAAATAGCTGACCCGACAGGGCTGCCTAAACGTATCCTCGTGCCAATCGGCAGCTATCAGTGGTTTGTTGACTCAAGATTATTGGGCATAAAGGCAGATGGCATTGCCCGCGAACACCCAGTCAAGCAGCGCCTGGAACGCAGGCGGTGGGGGCCGGTCCGACCACGCCCGCCAGAAGCGTTGCAACATGATCCATGGCTCCAGCCAAGCGCGCACTTCTCGCAGCGCCGCCGGCCAACTGACGTTGGGACGCGGTTGTTTCGACCGCCGTATTTTTTTCCCCCGTCGCCCCCCAGTCTCGTCGACTGGACGAGGTCGTGCGCCGTTTGCTCTTGCGTCGTGCCGGTTGTTGCGTCTCATCGAGTTCGACCGTCTCGACCTCGCCGCGGGCCAACGCCCACCAGCAAAAGGCGAAGGCGCAACACACCAGCTCCCAGTGGCGGCGGATGGCGTGGTCGGCGCGCACTTGATACTGGGCCCAGCCCAAGCTCTGCTTGACTTGCTTGTAGCTCTGCTCGACCCAGGCGCGCAGGCCGTACAGGCGCGTGACCTCGGCCAGGTTCGCCGCCGGCAGCGAGCTCTCTTGCGCACGAAGCGTGCGCGGGGATGGCAGGTTGGTCGCCAGATACCAGGTTGTCTGCTCGGGCAGCTGCACCGGGTCGGTGGTCACGACTACCAGGCGCTGCGCACGTTGCGGTCCGTACATCCGGCCGACGACTTCGAGCACCCACCTCGGCTCACGGTGTCCGTCTCGGAATTCTCGTACGACCTGGCGCCACTTGCCCAGCGCGTCCGGTTGCCACGGATAGCCCGCCACGAGCTCCGTGATCGAGCCCGGTTCCCCTTTGGGATGCCACCAGCTGAACGAGGGCGGCATCGCCACGACGTAGCCCACCCCCAGCTTGTGCAGCCCGCCGATAAACTTGTCGTGCTTGCCGTAGAGGCTGTCCGCCACGACTGCCTTGAAGGGCACGCCCGCCTTGTGCGCACGCTCCACCAGCGCGAGCGCTGGCTTGGTGCGAAAGCCCGCATCTTTGTTGCCGCGCGCAAACCAGTGCGCCGGCGTGTACGGCTCGACTTCCAGCGGGTAGTAGAGCCGCTCGTCCGCCCAGAGCGCGTGCACCGACACCACACCGTTGTCGACCTTGCCGATACTGCCCAGATATTGGCGCCCAACATGCGCGGTGCTATTTCCCCACTTGCGGTCGCCGGTCTCATCGATGGCCAAAACACCAGCAGCAGTGGGCGCCAGCATCTCAAGCCGCTGCAGCAGCTCTCGCCGCAACTGACCGACCGCCGCCGCATCCCAGTTCGACTCGGACAGGAACCACTGCAGGCGTTGCACCTGCGCCTGTTGCGCACCGGCCAGCGGCTCGGCGTTCGCCAGTGCGGTGAGCGTCTTGTTGCGCTCCGCAGGCAACAACAACCCTTCCAGATAGCGCCGGAACGCTTCGCGTTGGTTGCGTCGCGAAAACAAACCATCAAACTCCAGGGCGAAATCTTCCAGTGGACCGGGCGCGGGAGTGACATCCAAGCGTTTCGTCATGCTCCACCTCCACCACCTGTATACACCCGGTTTTTCCTTGAGTCAACAAACCACTTCTATTATGCCAGCAGGAATTTGCGAAACCTCAGTGCCAGTCTGTAGATAATCAAGTCCAGTAGAAGTATTGACAACGTCATTGGAATTTAATTTGGCAGCTAAACCGCGGCACCAACTTATAAACTCGGGAATTGATGAATACTTATTACTCCAAATCTTCGAAGCACTACTGTATCCGAGGGTTACGTCCTTCCCGTCTTCTTGTGCCTTTCCAAATACATGACCACGGTGGTAAAGCTGACCATCGGTGCTTTCGATTGCGTTTTGTGCACTTGATCCGGGGTAGTGGTTACATGGTAACTGATGGGGACCACGCTGTATTGTAGTAATGGAGATACAACTTGAGTACAGCTTCATGGTAAACGTCGGACTTGGAGAAAGAAAGAGTTTTGCGCACGAAGCGAGCCAGTCTCTGGCGCAAGGTGTTGTTCCAGCGTTCCACGTGAGATGTCTGGCCGCTTTCTTTGCCGACACTTTGGTGAGTGTCGTTTGGTAAAACCTTCTGGTAAGCGTGCCAGAAGTCGCTGAAGGAGCAACACGCTTTGTAGGATGCTGGGATGGATTTCCATAACGCGCGACAACTTTTTTCACTGCGGTCGCCAATAAAATAGGCCACCACTTGGCGCGTGCGCCGACACAGCGCGACCCATATCCAACGTTTATCGTTTTTTGTGCGTACAAATGACCATAATTCATCCAATTCCAGCACATCATCCGTTTTTACGGTTTCTAAAGTGTCAGCCAGGTTCGGCATAGCGCCGGCCTTCTCCAGAATCCAGCGTGCTAATGTCTGCCGCGCGATGCCAAAGATGCGCTCAATGCCGCGCATACTGGCTCGCTCTCGATAGGTGCGTAGGACAAATTCTCTGATGAACTCAGGATAAGAACGGCTTTGCGGTTCCAACATTCCATAAGCGGCGCAATCGAGACAATGAAACTTCTGACCGCCTTTATAGTCTGTACCATTCTTGACAATGTTGAGGCTCCTGCACTTTGAACACTCATGCGTGATGACACTCTGGATCATTTTGGCGCTCCTCTGTTTGGCAGGCCAACAACTTACTTTTTCCAGACTCATCAGTCAACATGTAACCACTACCATCTTGCCAAACCGCTCCTTCTTCGAAGAGCTTTGTGCTCTCAATTTCTATTTCGGAGGTTATTGCTATGAATTTCGCAACTCCAATATTCTCGTCGCCCGTTCGGGCGAATCTACCGATAAATTGCAGAGTCACCTCTAATGATTTGTGTGGTGAGTGAATGGCTGCGATTTTCATATTTGGGAAATCGAACCCTTCACCAAGCATATTTACGCAAATAATTCCGTCTAGTTCACGGCCTTTGAGCTTATTTATCACAGTCTTTATGGTTCGGTAAGTTAGTCTGCTATGAATAATACGTAGATTGAGCTCTGTATTCTTCTTATATACTTTCTCGAGTTCGCTCGCCCGCTTCATTGTGTCTGTCCGAACCATGAGGAAATGCTCGAACTCATTCTGCCTATCTTCAAGAAAAACGCGTTCTGCCTCTTGACAGATGCATACATCTTCCGGCAAATCACTTTTCAAACTAACAGGCACAAATTCTATTTCGCCAAAAATTTGGTCTCTATATGCATCTCTCACCTGATATGTATAAATAAAACGACCTTCAATTTCCTGTTTGTCATGACGAAATGGTGTTGCTGTAAAGAGAATTCTTTTCGCACTTGGAAATGAAGACAAAATCTGATTCCAAGTTACTGCAGGGCTATGGTGTGCCTCATCAATAAGAAGTAAGTCGAAGAGATCAGGAGGAGGTTCGGGAATTCCCTCATACGCTGGACTAATACTATTAGGGATACCAACAACTACATCATAGTCTTCTAGCTCATTCCGCTCCTCAACGGTTGTGATTCTTTTTTTATTTCTTTGACTTTTGGATCGGCTATTTCTTTAGGAAGGGCACCAATTGACTTTGGAACTCTGAGGTTGCCAAACTCATCTCTAATCTGAGTGCGGACGAGCCGACTAGGTGCGACAACCAAAACACGATTCGCACGTTCAAGGAATGCGCTCAGGATCAATACCGCTGTCTTTCCAGATCCCGTCGGCAATACTAATAATGCTGGTTCATTGCGGAGAGTAAAATGGGAGGCTATGGCATGAATGGCCCCTAGTTGAGCCCTACGCAATCCGTGCGACTTTTCTTCATCAATTGGAAATCGTACAGAGTTATAATGTTGCTCAAAGTAAGGCATGATGTTCTGAAATCGTTCTAGAGCTTAAAAAAAAGTGAAATTATTGAAGTGGCCTATCGCAAGGATTTGGGAAGGATATCTGATAATTCTTGCTAGAGGCAATAGGTGCAACCCTCTTGTAGACAAACAATGATGCCGACCTATCATTCAAGTCGGATTGCGAATTGGCGAAGATGAAAAAAATTTGTTTGTATATTATCACAGGTACTTTCGTTCTCGCTTCCTCGCCGTTATCTGGAACAGGATTAGGCAGGCGGCCGATGCTCTTTCAACAATCTATTTGAGTGATCCACCTTAAAGCGCATGCTCTTGGAAACTGCGTTCCATCACCCGTTTTGCAGTTGAGGCATAAATATATGTTTGTTTAAGATTGCTATGGCCTAGAGCCTCTTGGACAACGCCCAAGTCTGTTCCTTTTGCAACATGGTGCGTCGCAAAACTATGCCTCAGCGTTCTCACAGTCGCATTCCCCAAACCAGCCCGCTCCAAATATTTACCGACAATACGACGAAAGGTCTTCTCCCCCATTGGGGTAGGAAGTTGAGTCACAAATAATGCGGATTCAGCGATTCCCGGGCGTACTGGCAGCCACTCTTTGAGCGCCCTGCACGCCCTGTAGTTCAGCGGCAGTATTCGTTCTCTCTTCCCTCTCCCCTTGATATACATCGTCCCCGTATTAGCTGGGTCTCTGTTGATATAGGTGGGTAGTTCTATGTCACGGATTGTAAGCCGCACAATCTCGGATAACGTAATCCCTGTTTGCAACAACAGTTCAATAATCGCCTTGTCACGGACATTCTCAGAACACGCCTCTTGCAGAGCGCGATATTCCTGATATGTGAGGAATCTGGGTTCTGGAGTATCTCGGTGCGGTGGGGCGAGCTTCTTCGATGGGTCATTAGCAATGTAGCCGCTTTCGGCCAGGTAACCGAAAAATGACTTGATTGACCACACACGTCGCCGACGGGATGAACCAGAAAGCCCTTTAGCTTCTAAGTTGGCAACATACGCCTGCAGGCCAGCGAGGCTGACCAATGCAGGCTTTGATATATTTCGTTGTTCGAAGAAGTCTATTAACCAATGGTGCTAGTTCAGAGTGAGAACTGAGCGATTGACATCTTATACGGGTTGGCATATGGATCGGGATCAAGTTGACGGGCCAGGTCCAGCAAGATATTGAACATCGCCGCCACATAAGCTAGGCGAGCAGAGATGTATTGTGTCACGCGATGGCGCAAGCGTTTCAAGTCGCACACGATGGTGACCATGGACAACGCCGTCTCGACGTACATACGCTCATTCCAGGTGCCCTTGGGACATAGTTTCATGTTGGCCGGATGGCCGTCTGCAGACCGAAAACCGAAATCAGCGAAGGCAATCGTCTGGTCGACAAAGGCTGCTGCCACGTGATGGAAATGCTTGTCATGCGTGTTGAGCGTGTTCCAGTCCCAGTTGATACCGATGCAGCCCAGTGCTGCACAGTCACGTGCGGACTGCATCGCCCAGCCCCGGCGGCTGGACGGGGTGAAACGCACTGTGTCAGTACCCAGTCACCCAGTGCAGTCCCTTTACTGGACTGTGCGGACAGACTGGACGTGGTGTGCATCACGATGCTGCACAGTGCCGAATGCACTGCGTCGGTACCCAGTCTCGTCGACTGGACGAGGTACCAACCCAGTTCGTTTGGTACTGGGTCGCACGCGACAAGTGCGGCACTGTGCGACGCGGCCATGGTCGTCCAGCAACCAGCACAGCTTCACGCCGACACGCCAGCGCCCTTTGTCGCGGCCTTTCTTGCCGATTTGGTGTTGGCTGCGGCCTTCCCGAATGGGAAAGAGTAGTTCGATCGGGTAGGTGTCAATAACCGTGAACAGACTGGGTTCGGCGAGTAGCAAATCGCACCAGTCCTGATGCGCCTTGAGCAAGCGCTGCAAGCGCGTCCGCTCTGGCAAGCCGGCGAAGAGCGCGTCATAATCACGCTTCCCAGTCTAGTCGACTGGACTAGGCAGCCACCGATAGAATGCCCGAAAATGGCCACCCTTGAGCGCAAACAGGATACCAATGGTGACCAGTTCACTGGGGTACAGTTTGGCCTGTGAATGCTTGATTATCTCCGGCAGGCTGTCATCCACTTCGCAGAAAATCGTTATCACGACCCTGGCGGGCGCGACAAGGGTGATAATATCTTCGGTAGTCATGAGCTCGCTCCCCTATGGTTATTCGTCGATAACCCATAGTCTGAGCGATGCTCATGACTTTTTCAACTAGCACCAATGGTTATTAGGTTGCGAAGGTCTGAGAGGTATTCGTGCCGCGTGCTTTCTGCCAAATTCCGGCTTGGCAGGTAAATCGTCTTATACAGTTGGAGGGCTTTGGTGAACGTGAGGCTCTGAGCGTCTATATCCGCTGTCAATTCAGCAATCGTCAACTGGTCAAACGGCTCTTGCATACCTCCCCATCAGCATAGCACACCAATCAACCAGTCCACAAACCATCCTTTATCCCTCCCCCCTCCCCATCCTTACCAGCTTGCGGGCGGGGGCGTGTGTGGGCTGATATGGGGGGAAATGGGCGGTTTGTGGACAGTTTTGGATTTTAGAGACTGGATTATACAAGCTGATGACCGCTATCAAATGTTAATTTTCTGAGGCTAATATGGGGTGTTTCAAACACGCTCCTATGAGTTCGATAACAACCAGTCTCACTGATAATGTGGCGGTGTGAGGAGAAGTTCCTACAACAGGTATTGGTGCGTAATCTGGGATATTTCGATCACCCGTCCCGATCGTATCCGATCGCTCATTTCGGGTGACTGCGATCAACCGGAATCAGTGATTGTTTTCACTGGAATACACAATTGGCACTACGAGCGAGATAGTGAGCCGCGAAAAATATCTGATTCACTTGCAAGCTGTATATGATATTCCGTCAGTCTATCATCCAAACATAGAAAAAAGCAGGACTCTTCACCTGTATGACAAACTGGTCCCCTGGGATCTGCAAGTATGAGTAGTGTGTCTTCATCACAGTCCGCATAGATCTCACGCACCCTCAGCACCTCGCCCGATCCCAGTCCCTTATGCCATAATGCTTGACGGCTTCGACTGAAAAACACAACTTCACCGTGTTCTTGGGTAGGTCGGAGCGACTCTTTATTCATCCACGCGACCATAAGTACTTTCAGCGTATTAACATCCTGTACTACAGTTGGGATAAGTCCACGGTCATCGAATTTCAGTTCTTGGTGACTGTTCATCGCACTTCCTTCAAACACACGGGCATTCCTAATAAGAATAGCCAAGTGTGTGGCGTTTCGCGCAGCATTAATGCGCGCCTGAAGCGAAACGAATTACCTGACCCGTCACGTAATCCCATGAGTCATCTAATACAATTGAGGTAGCGACATCAGCGATACTCTCTCTACTAATCATGCGTCCCCAGGGAAGTGAACTTATGTAATCCTTCCGATCACGCACTCCCTTAAGCTTTAGAACATAATCTGCCAATGGGGATTCGACTAGCGAGGGTGCAAGTGCATTTATCCGAACGCCGTATGAGGCCTCTTCCTTCGCCAGAGTTACGACGACGGATTCAAGAGCTACCTTTGATGCCGTGTAAGCCCCATTAGTAGGACCAAGCACATTAGTGGTATTTGAGCTCAAAGCCACTACACGCCCTTGACTTCGTCGTACCATGTCCTTCACGGCTTGGTAGGCAAGTACAAAGCTCAGGCAGTTATCAATAAAAAGGGTATGTGGATGAAAGTGTGTAAATGGCAAGTCTCTTGCAGCTAGAAATAGCAAGGAGACAACATGCCAACACAAAAAGCACGTACACAGGAAATCCTATCGAAACATGGGCCGGCAGTCGAACAACTACAGGCCGAACTGCTGAGCGCCGAAAGTGTCGATGACTTTTTCGGCAAAGATGGCATCTTCGCTAGGCTGTTCGGGCAGACACTAGAGAAGCTGATGGAAGCCGAGTTGAGCGAGCACTTAGGCTACGAGCGCTATCAAGCGCAAGGGCACAACTCAGGCAACAGCCGCAACGGGAGCCGCAAGCGTAAGCTAAAGACTTCGGGCGGCGAGACGGTGGTGAACGTACCGCGCGACCGCAACGCTACTTTCCAGCCCGAGATCCTGGAGCGCAATCGCACGCTGAGCAACGAGCTGGAAGAAAAGATCGTGTACCTGTATGCCAAGGGCACCTCCACGCGCGATATCGAAGCCACCATGCGTGACCTGTATGGGGTCCATGTTTCCGAAAGCCTGGTCAGCAAGGTCACCGATAAGATCTGGCCGGAAGTCGAAGCCTGGCAGAACCGACCGCTGGCCGCAGTCTATCCACTCTTGTATCTGGATGCCCTATTCATCAAGCTGCGGCGTGACAATCAGGTTGCCAGCGTCCCGGTCTATGTGGTGCTGGGGGTGGACATGGACGGCCACAAGGACGTGCTCGGGCACTGGGTCGGGAATTCCACGGGCGAAAGCGCCAATTTCTGGCTTTCGGTACTCTCTGACTTGCAAACGCGCGGCGTGCAGGATATCCTCATCGCCGCAGTGGATGGTCTCAACGGCTTTTCAGAATCCATTGAGGCGCTTTTCCCGCAAACCATCGTCCAGCGTTGTATTGTGCATCAAATCCGGCATAGCCTGAAATATGTCACCTGGACCGACCGCAAAGACTTCACCCGCGACCTGCGTAAAGTCTACCAAGCCAGCACGCTCGAACGCGCTGCCGCTGCCCTGGACGAGCTCGAGCAGAACTGGAGCGAGAGCTATGCTATGGCCGTCAAGTCCTGGCGGGCCAACTGGGCCGAGCTAAGTGCTTTCTTCGATTTCCCGCGCGAGATCCGGCGCTTGATGTACACCACCAATGCCATCGAAGCTTACAATCGCCAACTGCGCAAAGTCACCAAGACCAAGGGCGCTTTGCCCTCCGAAAAGGCGGTCCGTAAATTGCTTTTCCTGGTCAGTCAAAATGCCAGTGCCAAATGGACCACGCCCATGCGCGATTGGGCCAAAATCCTGAACCAGCTTGCTATCCGCTTTGAGGGGAGGTTTGAATTCTAAATGCCAACAAACAGGCGTTGTCCTAGCCTAATCGCTGGTTTGTGGCTGTCAAGGGCGCTACTCCAATTCAGCTCGATTTGCTCTGAACCCCTTGACAGCCCCTGCGCTCAGCGATTGCTGGACAACCAGCGCCTGTTTGTTTCAAAGTGTGTTTATTCGCATCCTGCCAGAAACGCCGTTTACACACTCTTTTAAACACTACCATAAAAAAGTGATCTCCATTCTTCCTCAGGTGTATGGACAACGAAACGCTTGCTAGAAGGGGCACCAATAGAAAATACTACTGCGTCCAGCCTAGCCATATTCTCTTCGACCCATTTCGTAAACTCTTCGATTTGAGTTGACCCAACTTGGAATTTCACCCATCTAACGGTCTCAGGTGTTTGAGGTCGGCCTGATCGATAAGTTGCAGTCAATAGCCCAATTTGGCGCTCAAGCAAAGAGTTAATTACTGCCCCGCCGATACTTCCAGTGCCACCGAACACGAGAACAGACTTATCATTAACTGGCATCTGGGTGATCGACCTCAAACATCGCTTCGAACACCATCTGCTCATCGGGGATCGCGAACAGAGCCCCAATTTGTCGACATCTCGCTACGCTTTTGATGTCACCTTTATGGACGAGACAAACGGTGGATGGAAAAACTACGTATATCGTTTCCCCAGCGACGAAATGGGCGTAAAATTTCTCCGGCAGCATCGAGCCAGAGAGCTCAAGAAGAACGCCAGGCAGTTCTTCTCGCGAAATATGCACTACCAGGATTTTGATCTTTCCAGTGCCAGCGAGATCATGACCATACTCCTCTGTCACTCTCATCTTAAGCTGCACAGGTAGCATGCTGCTCTTAAGGCTTTCCTGAATAATGATGCCTTTAATATTCACTCGATACCTTCCTCGCTAAGAATCGGCAAGTCCTCCCTCCACGTGCCAGAAACGTTCGTCGCAACCAAGTACAGACTCTTCTTATCTAAGAACCGAGTATTGATAGTCTCTATTGCACAACGACTTGCTCCACGGCAAATAATACGTTATCGCTATCTATCGATGCGGTTGCCCCTATCGGCAAAGTGAGTTTTTCATCAGTGTGACCAAAGCGTACTCCCGACAGGATCGGGAAGCTGTATTCATTGGTTAACTCCAACACAATATCGCGAACGTCTAGTGACGCCCCATTAGAGGAACACCCAACCAGTTCACCAATAACCATGCCAGATATCTTCTCGAAAACTCTGGCAAGTTTGAAATGGGTCAGCATCGCATCGATCCTCTTGGGTTCTTTAGCGATATCTTCCCAAAAGAAAATCACACCCGTCCACGAAGGTTCGTAAGGGGTCCCCAGAAGGCTTTGAATCGACCATAAATTGCCGCCGATTAGCCTGCCCTCCGCCTTGCCCGATTTGATGAATTTCCATGCGCCACTCTTGGGGAGCTGGCCGATGATTTCGTCACCCATTGTAGTCTCGACAAACGACTTTTCTGTATATTCAGGCATTTGGCCACCCCAATTCCACACAAGGGCCGGACCATGAAAGGTAACAAGACCAGTCTTTGCAGTGATTGCGTTAAAAATAACGGTCGGATTACTCATGCCCACCAGAATCTTTGGATTTTCGCGAATTAATGCATAGTCTAGGAAAGGCAGGATGCGGTTAGCATTAGTGCCTCCTCCAGTGCAGAGGATCCCCGCAACGCTAGGATCCCTAAACATATCATTGAGATCCTGTGCAAGTAGCTGGGGTTTATTTGCAAGATGGCCGTGATTGTTGGCCAGGGTGTACTTTCCGAACTTTAGCTCAAACCCCAATGCCTGCAAACGTGCTATGCCAGCTTCCAGATTTGTAGGGTTCTCCGCCGGTTCAGGAGCAGAGACTGTGATCAGTCCAATTGTGTCGCCACGACTTAAATGCTCCGGTAACATGATTTCCTCCATTGTAATAATTGTATGTTCTCATTTCAAGACCCCGCGATGAACACTGCGTACTCAGCATCTTGAAATTTGCGTGGCAGGCCATCCTACATTAGATCAAACGGGAAAGGGATAACATCGCGAATACTTTCAGAGTTCGTCGCCAACATTGACAACCGGTCAATTCCAATGCCAACGATAGCCGAATCAGGAAACCCTCGTCCCAGAAAATCGAATAGCGATTCATCGATTACAGCGGCTGCGTTAGGCATGATGCTTTGCTTTTGCGCTAGCGTTTGATTGTGCCAGTCACGTAGTTGAACCATATCATTCAAATGCGATGACATGTTTGCTATTTCCAAGCCACCGATGAAAGCCTCGCATCGTTGTTTTAGTTGTGGTCGCCCATTGATTGGTTTCGCAGGACCTCCCAGTGAATTAGGAAACTCGGTAAGGAAGGTGGGGTAGGTTAGATTGGGTAGGACGTCCGTCTTGATAAGGATATCCAGTGCCTCGTTTAAGCTGCTGGCAGCTTGCGTATTAATATCGTTCTTTTGCCGACGAAGGTCACCTAGTGGGTCACTTGGCATGCTGATAGCCATTGTTGGATCAGCGTTGAGCGGCGGCGGATCGGATGCCGAGTGTACGCGCCGGAACCACCGAGCATGTGCCGCCGCTGCCGACTGCGTTGGCGACGTGCCTTACGTTTGCCGCCCCATTCAAACGGAGTGGGGTTCTGGTTCCAACCCTGCGCGACGCCTTGTAACAAGGCAATGAATTGATCAGGTGTTTGCGGATACTGGCCGGACAGGCCACGCCGAACGAGAATTCGCTGCATCGATTCAGCCATGTTCAACCACGAGCCGCCCAACGGTGTATACAGCGGCATAATGCCGTGTTCGAACAACCACAGAACCATCTCCGGAGTGTAATGGCCTTTGAGGTTATCCCAGATGAGTAGCATGCGCAGAGCTGGAAGTTCTTGCGACAAGGTGATGGGCAACGATAATCCGGCTTGCCAGCTTTCCCATAGCAGGCGATTGGCTTCAACGTCGAGTTGGGGTTTGGCCGGCAATGCCTGCAGGATAGCCAACAGTTCGTCCTTGAGCCATGGATGCAAAATAGCATTGGTAGTACGCGTGACGCCTTTCACGCGCACTTGTCCAGAAGCCGGGTGAAATAGTGTTAGCAATTTTGCCGTTCCGTCGCGGATGTACTCGTGCGGCTGTTTGGCCGGCTGCGCCTCGGGCTGCCAGCTGCCCCCCACATATGGCTTGGTCTGATAAGGTCCGGCTTCATCTTGGGTCCAGACGGCCAGGCCGAGCGTTTCGCCAGTATGGTAGGCGCTTTCGATCAAGTTTTTTTCGCCTCGGTATCTGGGTCGGTCACAATAACAGTGCCGCCCTTTCGCTTGCGTGTTGCTTGGCCGGTTTCGCACCAGCTGCGCGACTGCTGCCAGCTGTAGCCGGCTTCCTGCAACACCGTCCAGATGGTATAGGTGCTCACCTCGGGCAAGCCATCCGGCATCGAGCGCAACCGTTGCTGCAAAGTTTGCAGCGACCACGTCGCCGTCCCGTCTGTCTCCGGAATGGGTGGTCGGCGCACTTCCTGCAGAATGCGCTCGCGCTCTTCTGCCCCGTACGTCACCTGAGGTCCTCCCCCATGCTTTGGCTCGAGGGCCGCCAAGCCTTCCCGGTTGAAACGGCTGACCAACTGCGAGACCGCGTCACCGGACTTCCGACCCGACAAGCGCGCGGCCTCGGTGTAATTGTTCCCATCCGCCACGAACAGAATCTGTCGGGCGCGAACGACATGACTAGCAGGCTCCGTCTGCGAATGGCCAATACGTTCCAGCCATTCCCGCTCTTCCTTCGTCAGTTCACGAAGCGGGTCTTTCTTGCGTCGGCTCATTTCATCACCTATGTGATCAAGGATGCAGCCAATTCTAAAGCCCGATTCATTTTATGGCGATGTCCGTGCCGACGCTCGCGGCTGCGTTGCCGACGTGCCTGACGTTTGCCGCCCCATTCAAACGGAGTGGGGTTCAGGTTCCAGCCGTGCGCAACGCCTTCCAACAAGGCAATGATCTGGTCGGACGTTTGTGGATACTGACCCGCCAGGCCACGGCGAATGAGAATGCGTTGCATCGATTCGGCCATATTCAGCCACGAACCACCCAGCGGTGTATACAACGGCATGATACCGTGTTCGAACAACCACAAGACCATTGCCGGGGTGTAATGGCCGGTGAGGTTATCCCAGATGAGCAACATACCGACCCAGTTCGTTTCACGACCCAGTTCATTCGTGACTGGGCGGTACTGGGTACGTAGGGTGGGAAGTTGTTGCGGCAAGGTGATGGGCAAGGATAATCCTGCTTGCCAACTTTCCCACAGCAGGCGATTGGTTTCTGTATCGAGTTGGGAGTTGACCGGCAACGTTTGAAGGATAACCAACAGTTCGTCTTTGAGCCATGGATGCAGGATCGCATTCGTGCTGCGCGTGACGCCTTTCACGCGCACCTGTCCGGAAGCCGGGTGAAACAGTGTTAGCAATTTGGCCGTTCCATCGCGGAAATCACGACGCTGTCGCGCGCGACAAGTGTACTCGTGCGGCTGTTTGGCCAGCTGCGCCTCAGGCTGCCAGCTGCCCCCCACATATGGCTTGGTCTGATAAGGTCCGGCTTCATCTTGGGTCCAGACCGCTAGCCCGAGCGCCGCGCCGCTTACGTATGCTCGTTCGATCAAGTTTTTTTCGCCTCGGCATCCGGGTCGGTCACTGTCATGACCCAGTGCATTCACCCAGTCACGAACGTACTGGGTCGTGATGACTGGGTGACTACTCCGCTCTTGCGCTTGCGCCGCACCTGACCGGTTTCACACCAGCTGCGCGATTGTTGCCAGCTATAGCCAGCTTCCAGCAATACCGTCCTAATCGTGTAGGTGCTCACGTCTGGCAATCCATCCGACATCGTGCGCAGGCGCCGCTGCAGGGTCTGCAGAGACCAACTGGCCGTGCCATCTGCGACGGGGTCCGGTGGCCGTCGTACTTCTTTCAAAATGCACTCGCGTTCGCCTGCGCCGTACTTCACTTGCGGACCACCGCCGTGGCCTGGCTCAATGGCCGACAGGCCTTCTCGATTGAAACGGCTGACCAATTGCGAAACTGCATCACCGGATTTGCGTCCCGACAAAAGAGCTGCCTCCGTGTAGTTGTGTCCATCTGCAACCCAGTCCCGGATGTACTGGGCCGGGGCAGACAGGATCTGCCGCGCACGTGCCACATGTGTAACGGGCTCACTGCGCGAACGACTGATACGTTTCAGCCATTCCTGCTCTTCCTTGGTCAGTGCGCGCAGTGGGTCTTTCTTGCGTCGACTCATTTCATCACCTACATAGTCAAGGATGTGGTCGATTCTAATACCCGTGTCCGCTTATGGCTATGCCCATGCCAAGTGACCCACTAGTGACATGATTTCCAAGATATCGATACGAGGGTAGTGGTTACATGTTGACTGATGAGTCTGGAAAAAGTAAGTTGTTGGCCTGCCAAACAGAGGAGCGCCAAAATGATCCAGAGTGTCATCACGCATGAGTGTTCAAAGTGCAGGAGCCTCAACATTGTCAAGAATGGTACAGACTATAAAGGCGGTCAGAAGTTTCATTGTCTCGATTGCGCCGCTTATGGAATGTTGGAACCGCAAAGCCGTTCTTATCCTGAGTTCATCAGAGAATTTGTCCTACGCACCTATCGAGAGCGAGCCAGTATGCGCGGCATTGAGCGCATCTTTGGCATCGCGCGGCAGACATTAGCACGCTGGATTCTGGAGAAGGCCGGCGCTATGCCGAACCTGGCTGACACTTTAGAAACCGTAAAAACGGATGATGTGCTGGAATTGGATGAATTATGGTCATTTGTACGCACAAAAAACGATAAACGTTGGATATGGGTCGCGCTGTGTCGGCGCACGCGCCAAGTGGTGGCCTATTTTATTGGCGACCGCAGTGAAAAAAGTTGTCGCGCGTTATGGAAATCCATCCCAGCATCCTACAAAGCGTGTTGCTCCTTCAGCGACTTCTGGCACGCTTACCAGAAGGTTTTACCAAACGACACTCACCAAAGTGTCGGCAAAGAAAGCGGCCAGACATCTCACGTGGAACGCTGGAACAACACCTTGCGCCAGAGACTGGCTCGCTTCGTGCGCAAAACTCTTTCTTTCTCCAAGTCCGACGTTTACCATGAAGCTGTACTCAAGTTGTATCTCCATTACTACAATACAGCGTGGTCCCCATCAGTTACCATGTAACCACTACCCGATACGAGAATAAGCCTGAAGCGCTTCGCGAACTGTTTTCCGACGCCAAGGTGGGCGAACGTCGAATTTCCTTCCTGCCACGTCCACAATCGTTCCACCCATGATACGGCGAACTCCTTCAAAGACAATAGTCTCCGTTAACTCCATCATTACGTTGTAGTCAGCCGAGAGCTGGCCGCATTCGAGAGAAGTGAACTCAGCGCTATGTTTGAAAGAGGAATTTCCTGGCCGGAAATTACGTGAGAATTCATATACCTTATCAAAACCAGCCGTCATCATTCTCTTGAGGTGTCCAGTAGGCGCGACACGCATGAAGTAGCTTCGATTTGAAGTGGGGTCGATCACTTCAAATTGCTCCATTGGGGCGATCTCGGGATAGCGGTAAAGAACAGGTGTATCAACCTCGAAAAATCCCATGTCGCGCAATAGGCCTCTGATATGAGCAACTAAATCCCCGCGGCTGCGCAGTATTCTCTTTGCACGAGACGTGCTCAGGTAATCATGTATGGCTCGGTTCTTTTCAAAATCCATCGTCTTTACCATCCATTCCACGGTCAGACAGAACATGCCTAATATTTTTGTTGCTACCGTCTAGACGAAATTACATGCTGCAACTTTTCAAGATTAACGCCTCCAGTTCGTCCTGGTGTTCAACCCACCAGAACCACTCGTGCAATGTACGAGGCTTTCTAAGACACAGGGAACGATTATAAAGATAGAAGTTTTCGAGTAAGTAAATGGAGTGATAACAAGCGCTACTATAAAGCCGGCACAGATTAGTACTCTCCTGAACTGACAACGGATACTCGTCGTGATAGGCGGAAATAAAAGCGGCGATATCCCTAGTTTTGTTGACACCGCAAAACGCTTCAGTCCTATCCTCCTTAGTCAACCAACTAATGGCTAGGGCAAGATCCAAGATTCGAGGTAAATCCACGCAGAACTCAAAGTCAAGGATCCCGACTATTCGTTCGCCAGCACTGAAGACAATATTCCCTGAATGGTAGTCGCCGTGGTTCATCAGACGTTTATTAAGCAGAAAATCAAACTGCTCGAAGGGGCTGTGAACAATGAAGTCGATTTTCTTGTGTATTGCGTCCAAAGCCAGACAATCAAAATCGTCTTTCTCGTCTATACATAACAAACGTTCTCTAATTTTCTTGAGTACACTGTAGACTTTCCTCGAATTGAATGGCAATTTGTGATATTTTGGACCGGTATAGTGCTTCGAAAGCCTGTGGAGCTGTGCCAGTTTAACTGCGGCGCTGGTTAATTGCTGACCAGAAAGAGAGCCATTGACAGTAGTTCCCGGGAAGTACTCCATCATGCAAAATGGCATTCCCGCGATGCGACAAACAAGTTTGCCATCGACGGTCTTTACGAATCGTCGAGCTGGGTACCCCTGCCCTGCAAGATAGTCCGTAAATGCACTGTCATAGAAGAGTCTTTTGACTTGAGATGTGTAGCGAATAGGTCTAAGTAAAAAAGTTCCCAACTCTGATGTCACGATTCGCTTCATCCCCCTTGTCTTGATTTCAGCGATCGGTCCAATATTGTAGAGACCTTCAATCTCGTCGCATGAATCAGAAATCTTGTCCATTAGATCAAAATTCTAAGTTGCTGAGTTTTACCAGGCAATGGAGTTTCGAATTGCTTCTACTATCTGACAAGCGCCTATTCGGGTCCACCGCCAACGAGACTAAATATCTCAAAGTCAACCAGAGACTCGTCAGAAAGTTTGAAATCATCTATGTCGGCGAGATGTCTTTGCTCTACCCGCAACGCTGAGGCAATCACATCTTTACGGAGTGCCTCTGGTTCCAGTACAATGACATCTCCCCTATTCACGAGAATCAGATCAACGATCCGCTGGTAGTTGTCCACCATCAACTCCACCACAAGATAATCCCCATGATCGTAGAATTTGTTGTCCTTCTTCCAAGTAGTGCGTTCAAAGCGATGCAGGACCGCCTTATCAATCCGTAAGCGAACACGCGTATCTCCCTTTCCGAAATCCTCAACCTCATCAGCCCACCATGCCTTTAATGAAAAATTCAAGGGGCGAACGAATGTTTCCTCAGTTATCTGCACCCGGTTGATGCGCGTCACATTCCAACGGCGCACTCTGCGTTCTAAACTGAAGTAACCGACAAGATACCAAGTATCCGATTTAAATACGAGACCATATGCATCCACTCTTGTCGTCAGGGGGGATAATCTCCCGGTATCGTAGCGTCTAAAAAAATCAATCACAATTTGACGGTCGTGAAGTACTGCATACTTCATCTCACGTAGTGTGTTCTTATACGCATAGCGCCTGTACCAGCGATTGTGATCGAAATAAATGTAGTCTATTTGTCTCCTCACCACTTCTCTATCGGTTTCTGACAGCGTCGAGAGCAGCTTAGCATTCGCAACCTCGATCTCCGACTCATCCTCGAGGAAATCGCTCAATCCACGTATCGCTAAGCCTCCGGCACTCAATGTTGATACCTGCACGGAGGTAAACATCGCAGGATCGACTTTGTAGTCCTTTGGTAAGCTATAACCACCTCCATGGCCAGATTGGGCAAAGATCGGCACCTGCCACAGGGTTAGTGCGTCAATATCTCGGTAAATTTGTCGCTCGGATACCTCAAGCTTTTTTGCCAACTGCAACGCCGTTAGCTGCCCCAGTCCCTGTAATAATAATAGAATCTTTACTAGCCGACCGGCACGATTCATCTAATTCATCCTCCTAAACTAAGCCCAAGTTCCTCATCTCAGTTTAGTAATGAAATGTCGCCGTATGGTCTATTGTTCGCCTGCTTACAATAGTGACGAAGAAGTCAAAATCTCGTGGGACACAATATCCGCTGCCATAAACTACAACCAAGTGTACGCCTGATAAGCTCAAGCAATCGAGTGCTTGATAAATCGCATCATACGGAACATTAATTTCTCTAGCCAACTGACCAGCTAGTAGCCGTTCATGCCGCTGATGCGAGAACACCACACACTGCATTAAAGACAAGCCAAACATCCTTACGCCTCCGATTTGAACTAACCATGCTTAAAGACGAATCAATGCCTCTAGCCAATCAATGTTCTCTCTCTTGCGATGCCAGAAAAGATTCTCGAATAAGTAGTGCATCGCCAGCATTCGCCATTGTCCCCACCGTCTGGTGATCTCCTCCAAGACAACGTCGCCATCGACTTCCTCCTTGTCGAACAATAATCGCGAATAGATTTTTCGTTCCCAAGGGGAGATATGCTCGCAAGCGTCGTAGTGGTGAAAAACCTCAAACAATAGATACTGAACCGTGGCCGGCCCCACTCCATAAATCTCCAGTAATTTTGTCTTCAGCTCGCCTTTAGATAATCTTCTAAGTCCCTGTTCATCAATTGAACCCCTGGAGAACTCGGCTGCTTGCCGCTTAAAGGTTTTCGCTCGGTATCCGACTTTAAGAGCACGAAGCTTTTCTTCTGACGTGGCTTCGACTAGCGCCGGCGGCCAAAACGCATAAAGAATCTTCCCGTTATAACGGACCAGCGTACCAAACTCCTGAAACAGATTATCTATCATCTGCACGGTACGGTGGACTGTAGTGTTCTGAAGCACCGTGGTAACAATCAGGAATTCATACAGTGAGTAAGGGGTGCTTACCCGCATCCCACGCCACCGCGTAATTGAGGTACCGATAGTGCGATCCTTGCTCAGGATATTCACAAAATCCGACAAATCGTTCTCCAGATCGAACCGCTGCTTCAACTCTGCTGTAATCGCCTCTAGATTCATAGCGCTTTCCCGACTTTTGGCGAAATAGATGAAGAGCGTTATTTTAGGATCGTCAACGTTACCCTCGTTAACGAACTTGAGACCGTACGTCTCTCCGTTGAAACACATCGTCTGATAATAAACTCCTGGTTCATACGAATTATCCGGAGTTGGAAAGTGCGACGGCTTATGGAAAGTTCCATCAAAAGAAAAGGGAACGGTAGGACGTATCGTAGCAACAACTTCTCCGTTTAGCTCTATCATTTGCTCCATAGCTTTGCTCCAAAACTTCGCATTAATTCATCCGGGTATATTCACGAACCATGTCAACAATATTCGAGTTTACCCAGGGCGTTTGTGGTTCATAGTAATTGTAGTTTGACCACCCCTCGAATTCTGTCGGCGCCTCAAATTCATTCTCAAGAGCCGTGGCGTATAGAGGCGTCCCTGGATAGGGTGCGAAAATGTGAATCCGTGACTCATGTCGTTCGGAGAGGCCGTGAACATAGTCAACCAACGCGAGCGTCTCCTTTAATTCCTCAAGCGTCTCTCCGGGAAAGCCGATAATGAACGTAAAGCTGCCGATGATCCCGTAATCAGTAATGATCTGAGCGACCTCTCGCAGTTGCGCCGAAGTGACCCGCTTATCAATCAACTCAAGTATCCTGTCGCTTCCGGACTCCATACCCATCAGGATGCGCGTACATTTAGTGTCTTTGATCAGCTCGAGAATCTCCGGCCGACGAGATTGCATCCTCAAAATATCATGGGGGTTCGCGGACCCGGCCCACTTAATTGGAACCTCTTGATCCTGAAGCAGGTGGCAGAACTTCTCAATCCTACTGGCGTTGACGAAGAAGTCTGCGTCGTAGAATTTGACGCCGTTAATCCCGTGCTTCGTTACCAGTTGCGTAATATCTTCAACTAAACGCTCGGCGTCGAACGCAGACCACCAGGCGTTGTACATGCCGAATTCATAGCAAAATCTACATCGATACGGGCATCCCTGGCTTGAGACATAACCTAACGTACGCGTGTTGATTGTCACATCATCTCGGATATAATCGGTTGGGTCCACCAAGTGCCACGGATACATGGGCAAGTCGCTCTTGCGCTCGAACGGCCGGACTGGAGTAGACATAACAGCCCCATCAGCATCCTTTAGGTATATGCCATCTACCTCCCTAAGAGAGGCTCCAGTTTGTAATGCTGATGCTAGCTCGAACATCGTCAGATCACCCTGACCAACCGTAGCAATGTCTACAAGCGGATGGCTAGCCGTTTGCTCTGGCAGAACACTGACATGCGGCCCTCCCCATATCAAGGGCAGCTGTGGGCTGTGGCTTCGAATTTCTTCAGCTAGTTTAAGTGCGTTTTGAATCTGCCCACCGCCGGTCATTGCGCTGAAACCAACGCAAAGCGCCCCTGGCAGATACGGTTCAATCCGAGAGAACCAATCCGCATCAGGGTCGCTATTCTGGTCAAAAAGCACCGGCCGGATGCCACGCGCTTCCAAAACTCCCGCCAGAGCAAGAATCGAAAACGGTGTCCAAGAGTACTTATAGTTTTCTTCGTAGTCGATTTTTGGATAAACTAGTAAAACATTCTTCTCGTTCATTATATTCTCCCTTAACTGTTCAACACGTCCCTGTTAGATCTTAATGTTCGCTCTTGCTTTAATCCCAAGCCGTGACCAAAGGCAGGGGGTATAAAGCCTGTG
Organism: Anaerolineales bacterium; assembly: GCA_965248775.1. Lineage (GTDB taxonomy): Bacteria > Chloroflexota > Anaerolineae > Anaerolineales > JBHHUI01 > JBHHUI01. The sequence continues at coordinate 3,302,250 of OZ252150.1, read as the reverse complement.
CCCGAATTCTGGGTGCCTGGGTAAATTCTGCCGTTCCATAAGTCCGCAGAGCTTCTTCAAGCAACAAATCAACCCTCTGCAGTTCACCTTCTCGGTAGTGGTTACATGGTAACTGATGGGGACCACGCTGTATTGTAGTAATGGAGATACAACTTGAGTACAGCTTCATGGTAAACGTCGGACTTGGAGAAAGAAAGAGTTTTGCGCACGAAGCGAGCCAGTCTCTGGCGCAAGGTGTTGTTCCAGCGTTCCACGTGAGATGTCTGGCCGCTTTCTTTGCCGACACTTTGGTGAGTGTCGTTTGGTAAAACCTTCTGGTAAGCGTGCCAGAAGTCGCTGAAGGAGCAACACGCTTTGTAGGATGCTGGGATGGATTTCCATAACGCGCGACAACTTTTATGGTGGACCCCTTTGTCAAGACAGAAAAATGGCCTGGCGTAAGGTGCATTCTCCTTTCGTGAGTCGTGGACATAAATGGTCGCCGTAGTGCTGTGGACATGTGGGCAACTGGCGCATTCTCAGTTGTCCACATGTCCACAGCGAAATCGGTGTCAGTTCAGCAGCGTGCGTTCCCCGAAGTACACCTGCGCCGGGGTGAGATAGTCGAGTGATTGATGCGGACGCTCCGCACGGTAGAAGCGAAAGTAGCGTATCAGAGCCTGCCGTGCTTCGCGCGGGCTGTCGTAGTCGTGCAGATAGACCTCCTCGTATTTCACCGTCCGCCACAGCCGCTCGGTGAAGATATTGCCCAGTCTCGTCGACTGGACGAGGTCGAGCGCACGGCCGCGACCATCCATACTGATTTGTGTACCGGCCGCTTGGAGCCGGTCAATGTACTGCGGGCTAGTGAAGTGGCTGCCCTGGTCGCTGTTCCAGATCGTCGGCGTGGCCGCTGCCAGCGCCCGCTCGACTGCGCGCAACACGAATGGCATTTCCAGCGTCTGGTCGAGCTCCCAGCTGACCACGTAGCGGGAGAACCAATCCAGCACAGCCACGAGGTACCCCGTCCAGCCTGTCCGGGGCTGGGCATCCAGCCGCCGCGGAGGCGGATATAGGTGATGTCGATTCCCCAGACCTGATTTGGCTGCGTGATCGCCACTCCGCGCAACAAATAGGGGAAAACAGCGTGCTGCTTAGCTCGTTTCCCGTGACCCGGCCCCGGGACGGTGTGCTCAGATTCGGGCCCGGATAGATGGCTGCCAACCCCATTTCGCGCATATGACGTTGGACTGCTTTGCGATTGATGGTCATCTCGCGTCGCAATACGGCCAGGATCTTGCGCGAACCGTAGAAGGGATGGGCAGTGTAGATTTCATCGATGCGGCACTTGATGTACAACTCTTCCGGTGACGGCGGGACCGGGACGTAGTACAAACTGGAGCGACTGATACCCAACAGATCGGCCTGGGTTGCGAGCGATAGCTCAGCATTCTCGCGTTCGACCATCGTCAGTCGCTCACTTCTCGATGACGTTGAGGCCAGATTTTATTTTGAGCCAGGCTAACTGCGTCGTCAGCCGGCCAATCTGCGCATACAGCGCTTCGCGTTCGCTCTCGTGTGCCGCCTCGAGCTCGCGCATCGTGTGGTTCTCGTTGCTGAACACGCTAGGTAAGCGCTCGACCGCCTGCGCTTTCCATTTGCGGAGCATATTGACGTGCATGCCATACTCAGCGGCGATCTGCGCGAATGTGCGCTCTTCCCGCAGTAGTTCGAGAACGATCTGGGCTTTCCGTTCGGCGCTGTAGTGGGTGCGGGTTTTCTTCTTTGTCATGGCTGGCAGTGTACCTTAGCCCGACGTGTTTTCGTGTCTAGATTCTGGGGTCCACTATATTTTTTCACTGCGGTCGCCAATAAAATAGGCCACCACTTGGCGCGTGCGCCGACACAGCGCGACCCATATCCAACGTTTATCGTTTTTTGTGCGTACAAATGACCATAATTCATCCAATTCCAGCACATCATCCGTTTTTACGGTTTCTAAAGTGTCAGCCAGGTTCGGCATAGCGCCGGCCTTCTCCAGAATCCAGCGTGCTAATGTCTGCCGCGCGATGCCAAAGATGCGCTCAATGCCGCGCATACTGGCTCGCTCTCGATAGGTGCGTAGGACAAATTCTCTGATGAACTCAGGATAAGAACGGCTTTGCGGTTCCAACATTCCATAAGCGGCGCAATCGAGACAATGAAACTTCTGACCGCCTTTATAGTCTGTACCATTCTTGACAATGTTGAGGCTCCTGCACTTTGAACACTCATGCGTGATGACACTCTGGATCATTTTGGCGCTCCTCTGTTTGGCAGGCCAACAACTTACTTTTTCCAGACTCATCAGTCAACATGTAACCACTACCACCTTCTCGTAGGGGCGTTTGCAAATCTAACAGATTATCGGCTCTTGACAGGCATCTTTGCAGCTTGCCATCAGGAGTCAGCCGAAGAGCCATGATGGCGTCATGACACGGGTAAAGGGAGCACCCATTGCAAATGTCGCCATACCATGCTCCTCGCCTCGCGTCTTTGATCTGAACACGAAGACCTGAAGACATCCTGAAAGATGACATCGGATGTCCAAGCCCACCTGGCTGACGTGACACGCTAGCATCTACGGCTACGCCTTCCATGTGCTGAGCGAACGCGTCAAGTGGATAGTAAAGGTCAACAAATGACTTGCCTGCAACTACAGATTGCAGTCGGTAGGCGAACGAATCATCGTCAAGTTCCAGTTCGAGAATTAGATCGAGTAGCTTTAATGTGTCCGCCCCGACTGTCTCGGCGAATACCACCAGGTCGTATAGCTCATCCGAGTTCACACCTGCCATGACCACAGTATTAATCTTGACGGTCTTGCTTACTGGCACAGATTTCTCTATAGCCTCAATTAACAGACGGTGAGTATTAACTCCCGTTATCTTATGAAACTTAGCCGGATCGAGGGTGTCGAGGCTAAAATTGAGACAGTCTAATCCAGCATCGGCCAAATCTGCTGCGAGCAGACCGGCTCGATGGTGTCGCGTGACGAGTTCTACTGTGCGGATGCCCGGCGTACTCTTAATGCCCCGCACCACCTCCACTATGTCTTCCCTTAATACAGGATCGCCACCAGTTAGCTTGACGGCGTCAATCCCATAAGAGGCGATACGGCTGACGACAGTTACAATTTCGTCTGATGTCAATTGAGCGGTAAGGTCTTCAACAATGCTCTCGCCGGACGGCCGGCAGTAAAAGCATGCCTTTTGGCATCCACTGTTAACCGCGATTCTCAGTTGAGGGAGAGGTTTGTCGATGATCATTTTAATATCCTTTCTCTATTAGGACTTACGCAGGGAGCATAGAGATAGAAGGTAGCCGAAGCTGAGTTCGCATGTAGTTGCTCAACAAACCTTGCTTAATTTGATACACATTCGTATGTGCATCCTGCGCAATCTGATTCAGGCGTACCCAGACAAGCATGGCACAAGCAATATGATTGCGCTGTGCTCGTTGCGAACGACATTGAGATGCTTCCAGCCCGGTTAGCTGTTTGGCCTCTCGGTGAAACTGCTCAATCTTCCAGCGGATGGCACTTTCTATGCCTGTAGCATCTGAGGAATCTTGAGAGTGGTCATTGGTAACCACATGCTCTGTGCGGTGAGTAGACACCGCAATCCGGAACAGTTTCACTTGATGACCTTTTGGAAACTTTTTGAGATGAACCATTTTTCCCGCTTCAATCTCCTCAGCGCTCCAAGAGAGCGCATCAACTCGGCAGTAGTCATCCGCAGGACTTTCTGTCGCTTGCCGGTTCGATTTCAACGGACAGTAGTAGATTTTGCCGGCTTTTTCGACTGCTTTCATCACTTTCATCGTCGCATACCAGCTATCCATCAACACAGTGCGGAAAGGAAGCTGTTCCACATGCAGAATGGTTCGCCACATATCCAACAAGTGGTCGAGTTTGCTACGTCCATCTCGCGCAGGGTCAAAAATGCGGTAATCGATGACCCAGAATTTATCGATGTCGGGATTGACATAGACACAAGTCACGAGCCCGATGCCTTTGATTACCTTTTTGGCGTTGCCACTCCACTGCCTACGCACCAGTTCAATGGCAAAGGAATGGTTTTTATCAAGCACCGTATCATCAAAGAGAATGTAGCCATCTTCAGAGAGAACCAACTCTTTGCGCACCATTTGGCGCAGTTCCCGTGGCGTAAATTTATTTCCCTCATCAGTCGATTGACACGATCGGGGCTCAAATGTTCACTATGGTCAGCAAAGTAGGTTTGTGTGTAATTGATTTGGCTAACCAAGAGAAATTGGCTGTAATCCCAGTGAGATAATTTGTTCATTCACACATTGTCTCAGTTTCTCCCTGGTTTGCGTAAGTCCTATCTATCAATAATATATCGAGCTAATCAACGGAAACGGAGCGCGCAGCCTTTATCAGCAAGTGGGAAAGGCTCCGCTCTTCCGGGGTGATGTGCACCGTCTCCCTGCCGATAAGGACAGCTTGTGAAGTCATAATCGTCTCTAGAACCTCAAGTCTGTTCGCAATCGCAGTCGCACCAGTCTCGTAGCTGTCAACTATGGCATCTGCATACTCAATGGACGGTGCTATCTCGACGGATCCGTGGAGATGCCTCACTCTTACAGATAAGCCGCGTTCTGAGAACCACCTTCTGGAAATCTGTGGGTATTTGGTGGCGATGGTCGCATTTTCCAACTCTTCGATTCGGTTGACCTTGCTCTCTTCAAGGACTGCAACAACAATTTTGCAATTTCCGAAAGGAAGAGCCGACAAGACTGCAACACTGTTTCTGTACTCAGCCAGAATGTCTTCGGCAGTCACGCCAATATCAGCTAAGCCTTCTTTAACTAGTTTTCCGCAATCTTTATGGTGAACGAAGATGATCTTGAGGCCAGGATTCCGTGGAAGTGCCTGGAGCCCCCTCTCGGCGCGAGTAATGTCAAATCCAGCCCTCTCCACGAGCGACGCAGCGCCCGACGCAAGTCGGCCTCGATTAGGTAATGCCAGAGTCAGCATCTTGTCTTCCAAGCATTGGGCCAGCAACAGAGCGATTACGTTCATACCGGAGGTACCAAAACAACATCAACATCATGGCAACTGTGTAAAATCCATGCAGGAGCCAAATCGGTCCCACCGGCAAGCTTGAAACGTAAATCCAGTAGATGAAGTTGCCTACATTGTTAATCAGAATCTGGGTAAAGCTATAAGAATGCAGATCCCGTGTTCTCGCCACCTTCAGCAACATCGGTATATAGCCAGAAACAAACAGAGTTGCTGACAGTACTCCGGCGATTACCTGATAGCGCATCTCTCACCTCGCTGAACAATAGCTTTTCCGACCGTGTAAGTTCAGTTTACGGGACATTACTGACATATGGTCGTCAGTGAAGCAATCAAGCTCCGTTCAACTACTGTAGGTGCCCGCTCCATCCGCCCGTTGACGTTCCGAAGGATAAAGTTGGTGTGCCGATGCAACGACAGGAGAGGTGCTTTGCTTTTGGCTGGGCACGTCCTGGACATACTCACTTCCTCCATCCACAACGGTAATTAGGAGTGGCACAAGAGCAATCACAGCGCTTACACAGATAAGCATTGTGCCGAACACAGAAGCAAAGAGAATATCCAAAACGTAATCCGTTCAATGTAAATTTAGTTATATGCAGATTAGAGACCCAAAGTATTCTAGGTTGATCTACCCCAATCCAATCATCGAGCGTAACGCTCTAATCAATGGGGGGATTGCCCGGATGACCGGCATTCGGTTTATCCCAGATGCGAGAGAGCGCTTTTCTTTAATTCCCTGTAGCCGCAGCTTTATCCGCGCCCGCAGAGCCCCAATAATTCCAAATCTCAACTCGAGTTTGGCGTCGATCTCAAGAGGCCTAAAATCCCCCTTCTTATCTCCATGCGATTTGCCGTTCATTTTTTCCCCGTTATCTATTCCACCACAGCTATCGAAGTAGCCGCGAAGCAACTGACGCCAGCAAACTAATCATGAATAATACGATCACAAGCGCGGCAAACCATTTTCGAATTTCGGCCATCAGCTTTGACCCCTAGTTCACATAATCCGGCAGCAAGATATACTCTCCTTAAATAACACCCTTTTTTGCAAAGCGTTGCGCATCGCAACAAAAAATCGTTGTTTTCGAATGCTTCGAGTAAGCGGAGCGACCCTGATAGACGGATCAAAAAAGCACTCAATAATGAGTGCTATGATGATTGATAAGACGAGCTACAGTCAGATTGAATCTATTTATGATTCGATTTGTCTTTTATCCGCCTGCCTCTTCTATCCTTGGTTGCCTGATACTTCTTGATTGCTTCGAAAGTTGAAACCCAAAATCCAGGGCTGCCATCTACTTCAATTTTGATCGCATCAACCCTACCTTCCGAAACTAGCCGACGGAGGTGAACCGGATGATAACCTGTCATTTTACCCAACTTTGAGAGCGTGTGATAATTTTTATCATTTTCACCGAATGGAAAAGCGAGTTGAGGCCGCTTATTATTATTCAATTTGCCCATGCATCTTCCTCAAATTGACGAACAATAAGTGTTCGGACTATTGCTCGTACTGTCTTATCCGAACGAATTGATATGTGATCTGCAAATCTGATTAGTTCTTGATCAACATCCAAACTCTTAGAGAATGACGCATACTCCTCCGGTATTGTTTCGTCATCTTCTCCGAAGACAACCTTCAATCTGACTTTGCCTGCTCTGAGTTTTGATATTATTTTCTCTGCATCCATCTCTGGCTCATCCCTGACTCGAACTGGCCGCTTGCGGAAATGAAATATGATTTGTGTAGGGATATCAATTGGAGCAGCAATTGTGAGGGCGGATGCGATGCAGCTGATATGATGTCGATAACGTACCTTTTCAACCCATCTATAAAATAATGCGCCTCCAGCTGAGTAAGAGATCACTATATATTTAGTTTCGGGAGGCAGTCTCTTGATATGCTTTTCGTACCAAGAAGAATAAACGTCTGATAGAAAATCCACAAGACTCTCACCAGGTTTTACCAACCTACCAATAAGCATGCCTTGTTCTTCACGGTTATCAGTAGCCCAAATGAATTCATCTAATTCTGAATTTAATGAGTTACATAATTCTCGAATGGCTTTGAGTTGTTCCTTTATACTCTCGCCAGGTTCAGGAAATCCATGAATAAGAATAACCCTTGGCATCTGTACGCAGCGGTGAAGTGAGAAACGACGTGGTTATTCTTTTTTACGGAGTGCCCTTATTGACGCCTTTATTTTTCTTAGTGAAACCTGATCCCCAGCATCCCGAACAACATTTTTAGCAGCTTCATAAGCTGAAATGGTAGCGTCAACATCTAATGAGTCGATCTCACATCTATCGCATCTAAATCCTGGAACGTCAGCTTGTACAACATGCGGCAAACCATTTTTTCGAAATCGGTGCTCAAAGTCGATAAAAGTTCGCGTGGAAGGCGACTGGCAATATGGACAAGGCTCTGCTTCACTATATACATCCAGCTCAAATTGAATATCCAGCCTGACTGGCGACGGCCTTCGGGATTTAATTCGACGAGAAAGTGATTCTGCGCTAATTATCATAATAAATGTGTCCTGTCGTCATGATCAATGGAGCTTGCCATAGCCTTGCTACAAGTATCGAAGGAAGGAGTGAAATGAATCAAAAAACGGGCTGCCATTATGTCAAGTGTAGCCCGTCTATTCTAAGCGTGTCAATTTGACATGCTTTATTATGCTGCGAGATGTAGCATTTATTTTTCCAACTTCTTGTCACTTTGTTAGTAAATTAATGACTCAAAGTCAAAATAGTCTCCACTTATGTAAAATGATTGCTATTTGCGTTTCAGTCTGCTATCAAGCGAAGGGGTCAATCGCAATTCTTTGATTGCAGTACTTGTACGAGTGCAACAATCGCATCTCGTTTTCGCCGACGATAAGTGGCTTGACTAACCGAGTGCCGATTTTTGTCTAGAAAAACCTTCTTTTTCTCGTATGCAGAATCGAAGCCAGCAGGATCTGGCTGACTGCCGTTTCGACCGTCGTATTCAAACCCAAGCCGATTGCATATGATGCGATCCACCGTGCGATCCAGAACGGAATATTCCAATATGTAATAGATCACCCAGCGACTATCGTCCGGATCTGGTGGCTCAGGAGGACGCAACCCATCCGGAATAGGGTCCTTGATTGCGTCGGTCGCTATTTTATTGAACCCCAAAACGGGATTAGCTGTATTCGTCGAAGCAGCGATTTTCAAGCCAGCTAAAGGGAAATCGGTGGCGTTGAGTCCAAATTCTTTGCGCGACTGACATAGATTGACCCAGCGTTGGACATCTTGAAAAAATTCGGACTCTTCATCAGTACCATCAATTTTGTAGATATGAATTGGCTTGAATTCAACGATTTCGTCAGATTGCATCTCAACCATCAATCTCCAGCGTTTGAGAAGTTCTACGTTTCGGAGAGTTTTTAAGATACTCTCTTGGCTGCGAAACCACTTTAAAGCAGTTACTATTTTTTGGTTGAATAAATCCACTTCACGAACAATTTCCTCCTCAGAAGAACTTGATTCGGATGATTTAAACCCGATCTTAACAACGTTTAAGGGATCAGCTTCCTCTTCTGGTAGCCAATAATATTGCGATTCTAAATGCGACGGTGAATTTGCTTGGGGTTTATGAACCGTCACGTACGGCATCTTTTGGACATCAATTGTCGAAACTGTAAGAGTGCATCGTTCTGCATCTAATTGATAGCGCAGTTGATCGAGATGATTCGTTAAAACGCCATGAAGGTCTTCGTATGAGATGACAGAAGTGGCGAGTCCGAGTGCCAATTCGACACGATTGCCGATGTCGGCCGTAAACATTCGGGCGAGAACAATATTAATGCGGGACGATAATGGTTGAAGCACGACAAAACTAGATGCAAATAACAACGTGAACACCTGAACTGTGGCTTGCTCAATTCCAATGAATTGGCGGCCAGCCAAGACACCGAAGAATGTAATAGGAATTGCAATGGTATGTACAACAAGAAAGGAGTATGCTGCTTGTCGACGTAGGTGGCGGCCCGGGAGAGAGGAAGATCTGCGAACTAATCCAAACGCAAACCAAAAAACTGGAGCCTGCAGGAGTGCAAGAGCGACGATGTCAATTAGATAGCCAACTGCTCCTATGGTTTCAACCCAGTCGAAAATTGTCCAATTTAATGACCAGAGCATTACTAATACGATGGATAGTTCGAGGTATCGTCTTCCACGGAGTGTCCTAGGTGCATTAGACTTAAGGTAGTTCGTATGAATAGTTCGGAGAGCGAGGCTTAAAATGATCAGTGCTATGGTCAGGGGAAACCAGAAGTTAACATCCCGGCGACTTGATGCGAAAAGGACTAAGATTGATATAGGTGCGACAGCAATCGCGCCCAATTTTATTAAGCGTCGAGTATCTCCTGTAAAGGAAAAGGTTGCACTGCACAACAGGAACATTAATGAAACAGGAATAGTTGTACTTTGTATGATAGATGGCCCGAAGCGTATTAGGTTCCTGTCCAGAGAGTCAATAAAGAATAGACTTCCCACACCAATTGCAAGTATCGTGAAAACGATGCTATCCCAAAGTCGTCGTGTATTTAGATACACGAAGCTTGTCGCCCAGAATATGGATATAGCCGCTAATATAGATGAGAATGACTTTATTTCCGACAGGGAAAGCTGAAGATCAATCATAATTCAACCGAAGGTCGAGATTGGCTACTCGCCGCCATCAATCTGAGAAAATTCCTAGAGTAACCCGAGAATCGCACCAGGAAATGGTTGGAAGATGCGAATAAATAATACCAGATGGTACTAATGGGTTTTCCCGCGACCCGTATGATTCGCCATTGTTCTTTCAATCGACCGGAACAAACTGTAATAGTCTCTCTACGAATTAACTTGAACGACACAGAAATGTGAGATGCCAAATCTTCGCAGTCGAGTTCGTTCTGCTAAATAGCATATTGCTCGAATCAATTTCGCAGGTATGCCGAATCTTTCTATTAACTTATCAAAGCCCGGATAGATTTGAGTGATCTCCACTATCTGGATATCCAAACCGTCAAATAAGTTCATTATCTGACCTTCCGTATAGGCTCTTGCTTGTGGACCCACCTGATCACGTACTTTGGTGGGCAGCTTATTTAGAAATGGAATATTGTTACGAAAATATCGACCACCAATAGTAATTCCGTGAGTCTCAAAGAAGTAGTCTTTATTAGGTGCAAATATCACTATATGACCACCTGGCCGAACTACTCTAACCGCTTCTACTACTACGCGCCGGTCATCTACAACATGGTCAATAACTTCATGTAAAAACGAAATACCAAATGAATTTTTCTTAAAGGGAAGATTTTCAGCGCAACCTTCAACTGCTCGCCCCGCCTGTTTATTACTCTCACGAGCATACTTAGGAACGCGATCGATACCAAAGACGCGCTCTGAATATTGACCGAACTGGTTCATATATGTTCCGACTCCAGACCCTATGTCGATGATGACTGCATCCTGAAGATGGACCGAATCGGCAACCATTTTGAGTCGCCGTTGCTGACCATCCCGCCACCAGAAGCTTGGACGACCATATATCTCGTCTAGTTCGTGCTGAGTTTGTTGATTTGATGCCATTGGTTAGATGTTCATTGTACGATGTTCTAATATGTTTTGGGACACGGCCCTTGCCACACTATTAATCTAAAAAATGCCCTCCGAGAGGGTTAAATTAATTCAGAAAATTATACAGAATTAGAGCTTGGCATCAATTATAGTGGCAAGACTGGTACTTGCATAGCCAGTTTGGACATGGGGTAATTCGACATTCAATTCATAAGAACAATTCAACGGGGTCTGTATCGTCGTTATTCCACCACACTTTCGATGTGAATAATTTTTGTTTACCAAGCTTTCCTTCTGAGGAAAACATGAATATTTGGGAACTGGCCCCGCCAATGTTACGTGTCTGTCGAATCAGATTCTTCATGCGTCTTTCCCCGCCTCTTGTAACAACCAGCCAACGCCCTGAATTGTAGCCGAACCGCACTCGATATGCGTCGCTTTTCATATAGACAATACCAGGAATGACCTTCTCATACCCAAAACTATTATTGTCGTGTGTAGAGTTGTCCAGTTCCAGTAGAAACCGAGCAATGTGTGGCAAACCCATTGCCTTGCGTCTTTCATCTGCTATTACAAAGTATCCATCTGGTCGAATTCCTTTTTTCTTTATCTTTATCTCCCCATTCTGAGAGGCCACCGGATACTCTACCTCGTCATAATCAGTGAGAAACCGACTTTCAGGAACCCAGAGTTCCAAGTTTAACCTCTGTAGCTCCCCCACTGCCTTTTCCACCGACAATCGAAAATCTGTGACGGCCAAATCGTGTTGCAGTTGACTCCATCGCGGTTCTCGAAGCCACCGAATATCAACTTCTCGGAGCCTGCGGGTAAAGGAGCGCATCGAACTTTCTTTCTCGTTCTTTGGCGGCTCGAAATCGTGACAATTTTGACTTGCCACCCAGAGTATCCCCTTCCATCCAAGCCAATAGATAGGTTCTGCGATTGGCTTTGTCCTTAGCTGCCATCGAGAGGGCCGGTTGAGATAGCCGTTGTGATATAGAAGCGATAATCGCTTTTCCATCGCTCTGGCCGATTTGCTATCCGGCCAGAACATTTCTTTCAATTGACGTCGAGCGAGCATCCCGTCCCCTACTTCATAAACGGCGTGAAGAATTTGCCCATCGCGCTCCTGAAACTTCATTGGAGGCGGCTCGCTAACTTGTTTTTGTTTCTTAGATACTACATCTGAAGACATCGACCTAGATCTCCATTACACCGTTATCGTTCAGACCAAAATGGCGGAAGCTCGCTGTTCAGAAGGCTGTCCAAATCCACAAACGAGTTCCCTTCCGAGTTGGCGAAGGAAAGCCTGTACCTTTCATCAAATTCATGTTGAGCATCTACCTTCGACCGACCATATAACGCACCAGATGTGCTAAGCATGTCTAAGATATTTGTCTTTGTCCGATTGTCGATAATAGGCAACTCCATACTATATGTGCGATGCTTCACAGGTCGATGTGGCCCTTTTCGTCTAACCCAAAATATACGCTCACGCATATTAGCCATTTGCTGAGTTAGCCCATCCCAGCCAATCGGTACTTTATTCTCTTCAACAGTTAGCATCGGCCAGTGTCCGATGCTCTGAACTCGAGGCCGGAACTCGTAATTGGAAATGAAATCAGGGGCAGGAAATATCTCTTTTACTAGTTGAGTTGCATCGTGATAACCCACACGAAAGCTGATAATCGAGCCAGATGAGTTGAGAACCGCACTTCTGGTATCAGGGCTCAATTGGTCGAGGTATTGATGGGCAATAGTTAGCGAGAGACGATACTTTCTGGTTTCAGTGAGAATTGATTGAACAATCTCAGCCGAATAGTTCTGAAATTCGTCTAGGTATAAGTAGAACGGCGCGCGTCCTTCACTGTCCGCGCGGCTCAGTGCAGCCTTCTGCAGATGCGATACGATGAAGGCACCAAGAAGGGCACTTGTGGATTCTCCGAGAATGCCCTTGGGAATGTTAACGAGCACTATACGGTCGTCGTCGATTATCTGGCGAAAATCAAGAGGAGTTCCCCCACCCATCATCAATCGCATATCTGGGTCAAAAATAAGACGGCCAACTTTGTTCAAAACCGGCGTTATCCATTGATGGACTGCACCTTCGGTTTTGGGAAACTGGTGCTCAAAATACATGCGGGCCTCATAATTCTCCACCTGCGGCAAAAAGCCTTCTCGAAATTTCCTGTCTCCTAAGAACCGGGGAAGGTCCAGTAGCGTGAGGCCGAGGGACGACAGTGCGACAAAGCTATTGGTCAGAAGCCAAATCATTCGGGGCGCGCTACCCGGATTGACGTTCCACATACGAATAATCACGTCGGTGAGCGCAGTTGCCAACCGCTCATATGGGTAGTCTCGCATTGGCTTAAGTGGGTTGAAACTCACCGTCCATTTCGGATTTGTCGGATCGATAATGATGAGGCGCTTCCATACTTCCGGCTTGGACGAGAGCCGCACAAGTAGGTTATTGAATAAATCTCCATGCGGATCTACGACGCCGACCCCACGCCCGGCATCTATGTCCCGCATGATCCACGACTCCAGAGCCCTGGATTTGCCGGTTCCGGGCTGGCCTATCACGTATGTATGCGTTGAGCGTTGATATGGCGTCAGAAGAGTTGACCCACCTTCAATCACCCAGCGAGCAAATATATTCATTCGAGCCTCACTCCAATCTGTAATCCGTCGGGTTCGCTGATCTCATCCCACAGAAGCCCAACAACCAAGCCGTGGATGCCTGCCAAAGCCAACCCCCACAGTGCGACGAATTGGAAAGCGAGCAGCATCAACCCTGTTGCTATAAGGGCCGAGATAACGATGCAGGCAACTATCCGCGGAACTCCCCGGAGGATGTAAATGCCGGCCGTACGATGAACGCTTGAAGCGGAATTGATTAGTATGACGTGATAGAGGCGGAATGAGATAACCAGTAGCCAGCGCAATCCCACTCGCAAAAAATGGAACAAGGTCGGCATTATGCGCATTGCGGTTGTGAGAGCGATGATAAGCAGATTGATGGTGAATAGCCCCGCTCCTATCAGCCACATGATTACATTCCCCCAGCGCATCTAATCCCACCATCGATCGATTTCGACCCAATAGTCGTCCTCTGTAACTACGACCAAAATAGGGTCGAGCGTCGCCAACCCCATGGCCATTCCCGCGACAGCAATCACTGCAATTTGCGAGGCGGCCAATAGTGCGATACCAAGAGCCGGAAGAACAGTCTTGCTAGCTGTTGATAAGGCAGTCTTGAATTGGTCTGAGATTTGAGGGAGGTGAGACACCCTCTCTTGTGCCGGAGCAGGCAATCCCATCGGTGCTTCATGTACAACTACGAACCCTTTCAGGTCAATTCCGGCGTCCAAAACTCTTTGGCATTACCCTGGTTTAGTGGACAACGAGATAAGATAGATTCACAGATCAGGGAGGACCCAAATGAGTACATACCGGAAGACATACACGCGCGAATTCAAGGTCGAAGCCGTTCGGTTATCGTATGATAGCGACACAGCGGTTGAGCAGCTTGCTTTGGATTTGGGAGTAAGTAGTAGCAGTCTGAATCGCTGGCGGGCTGAATACGCGGCTGATGGAGCGCAGGCATTTCCCGGAAAGGGAAAGCCGAAGGAGCGCGACCGCGAGCTGGCCGAGTTGAAGCGCGAATTGCACGTGGTGCGCCAGGAACGGGACATCCTAAAAAAAGCCCTGGCGGTGTTTGCGCGCGAGCAGAAGTGAGATTTCGCTTCATTGACGAACACAAAGGCGAGTACAGCATCAGTCTGATGTGTCGGGTACTGCAAGTCACACGTAGCGGCTACTACGCCTGGCGCAAGCGGCCGGTCAGCCCGCGCGAGCAAGCCAGCCAGGCGTTGGGACGCGAGATCAGAGCGATCTTTGAGCAGCATCGCGGCGTCTATGGCTGTCCGCGCATTCACCGCGAACTACAGGACCGCGGCATCCGCTGCGGCCACAACCGGGTGGCCCGTCTGTTGCGCCTGCATGGCCTGCAAGCCCGACGCAAACGGAGCTACAAGGTGACAACCCAGTCGAAGCACAGCCTGCCCGTAGCGCCGAATTTGCTCGTTCAGGACTTCACGGCCACTGCGCCTAACGAAGTGTGGCTGGCCGACATCACTTACATTGCAACCAGTGAAGGGTGGCTCTATCTCGCAGCAGTCCTCGACCTGTACTCGCGACGGATCGTCGGCTGGGCACTCGGCAAACGCTTGGGCCGCCAACTGACTTTGGATGCTTTGGAGATGGCTCTGCGTTCGCGAAAACCGCCGCCAGGTCTCATCCATCATTCTGACCGGGGGAGTCAGTACGCCAGCGCTGAGTATCAGGCGCTGCGCAAGCTTCATGACATCACGCCCAGTATGAGCCGAAGGGGAAACTGCTACGATAACGCCCCCATGGAGAGCTTCTTTGCCAGCCTGAAATCCGAGTGTGTATACCAGCAACTGTACGCCAGCCGGGCCGCTGCTCGCACCAGCGTCTTTGACTATGTCGAAGTGTTTTACAATCGGCAACGGATGCATTCGGCCCTGGATTACATGAGCCCACATGCCTATGAACAATTACCTTTAGTGGCTTAACCAACTGTCCACTGAATCGGGGTAATACCACTCAGATAAGAAGGGTAAATAAAGGGAGCATGAGCCAGTAAAGGGTTGAAGGCGGAACAATCACCCAAATCAAGGTGAACACCGCAATGGCTCCCAAAAAGAGAACCAATCGTTGACGCGGGCTTCGACGAGAGCTTTCAAATCGCAGTCCTCGGTAGGTGTTTGCCTGCTCCATAAATCTTGCGCTCCAATTTCTAAAATCCAACCGGCTCGTTTATACTTACCCAACGCTCTGTACAGCGCTTTCATTAGGCTACAGATTTTTCAATCGCAGGTACTCACCTGCGGACCGGCTTGGGTCATCATGGCTTCATCACTTGTACTTGAGAAATTACGTAGGTTGAACGACCGAGAATTGGATGTCCTTCGGCTGCTGTGTAAAGAAGCTCCCGAATATAAGGACATTGCAGGTGAAGTTGGCCTGAGTGAAGGGGCGGTAAAGGTCGAGATGAAGAATATCTATGTCAAACTTGGCATAGAACATTTTTCAAACCGACGTAAAGATAAAGAAATCTTCCAAATCTACTGCCCGGCCTTGGGTATTACCCCGATTCAGTGGACAGTTGGTTAAGCCACTAAAGGTAATTGTTCATAGGCATGTGGGCTCATGTAATCCAGGGCCGAATGCATCCGTTGCCGATTGTAAAACACTTCGACATAGTCAAAGACGCTGGTGCGAGCAGCGGCCCGGCTGGCGTACAGTTGCTGGTATACACACTCGGATTTCAGGCTGGCAAAGAAGCTCTCCATGGGGGCGTTATCGTAGCAGTTTCCCCTTCGGCTCATACTGGGCGTGATGTCATGAAGCTTGCGCAGCGCCTGATACTCAGCGCTGGCGTACTGACTCCCCCGGTCAGAATGATGGATGAGACCTGGCGGCGGTTTTCGCGAACGCAGAGCCATCTCCAAAGCATCCAAAGTCAGTTGGCGGCCCAAGCGTTTGCCGAGTGCCCAGCCGACGATCCGTCGCGAGTACAGGTCGAGGACTGCTGCGAGATAGAGCCAACCTTCACTGGTTGCAATGTAAGTGATGTCGGCCAGCCACACTTCGTTAGGCGCAGTGGCCGTGAAGTCCTGAACGAGCAAATTCGGCGCTACGGGCAGGCTGTGCTTCGACTGGGTTGTCACCTTGTAGCTCCGTTTGCGTCGGGCTTGCAGGCCATGCAGGCGCAACAGACGGGCCACCCGGTTGTGGCCGCAGCGGATGCCGCGGTCCTGTAGTTCGCGGTGAATGCGCGGACAGCCATAGACGCCGCGATGCTGCTCAAAGATCGCTCTGATCTCGCGTCCCAACGCCTGGCTGGCTTGCTCGCGCGGGCTGACCGGCCGCTTGCGCCAGGCGTAGTAGCCGCTACGTGTGACTTGCAGTACCCGACACATCAGACTGATGCTGTACTCGCCTTTGTGTTCGTCAATGAAGCGAAATCTCACTTCTGCTCGCGCGCAAACACCGCCAGGGCTTTTTTTAGGATGTCCCGTTCCTGGCGCACCACGTGCAATTCGCGCTTCAACTCGGCCAGCTCGCGGTCGCGCTCCTTCGGCTTTCCCTTTCCGGGAAATGCCTGCGCTCCATCAGCCGCGTATTCAGCCCGCCAGCGATTCAGACTGCTACTACTTACTCCCAAATCCAAAGCAAGCTGCTCAACCGCTGTGTCGCTATCATACGATAACCGAACGGCTTCGACCTTGAATTCGCGCGTGTATGTCTTCCGGTATGTACTCATTTGGGTCCTCCCTGATCTGTGAATCTATCTTATCTCGTTGTCCACTAAACCAGGGTAATGCCAAAGAGTTTTGGACCGAGGTTACGAACCGACTCTCAAGAAGGACTTCTTTACGTTTCAGAACCTACCGTACCCTTGCCGGGCTATCGTTACCAACCCGCCCTACGAGACCGAGAGCGTCAAAGGGAAACTGCGGGTCGAGGACTGGGTCCGGCATGCTGTTGCTATGCCTGACCTGGATGTGCTGGCGTTGTTTCTCAAGACCACAGCCCTTGGCGGTAAGCGCAGGAGCAGGATATTAGAGACTGCTGGGTTGGCCTGGGTGCTACAGTTTCGAGGTCGGGTGACGCTTTGCCGCAACGGCATCAAGGACGGGGACAGCCATACCGGGATGATGGACTTTGCCTGGTACATCTTCAAGAAGGGCTATACCGACTATCCAAGAATCAAGTGGATTGAGGAAGGCATCGATGGTCAACTGGAATTATTCTAATATTTCTGCGTCCCGGGCGCGCGCACTGGAGGAGAACACAATGGAGCAACATGAGGGGAAGCTCTAATCGAGCTAGGCTCTGCCACCCCTTAGTGGGTGGTTTTTTTATTCCTAAACCTCAACCAAAACTTTCTTCCTCTTTGCTCGTGCAAATAGGGCCTGCAATTCTTGATCCGCCTTTCCAGCAAGATTGGCCCAAACAAATCCAGCTATGGCATTAGCAAGTCGAGTCATGGGGTTATTCTTTTCTCTTACCACTCCCTGTACTTTTATCCATTGCAACTCCCTCCCATACAAAAACCGTTTTGGCTTTTGCAAGACCTCGACGTAAATCAAGGTTGTATAGCGTACTTTGGGCTGATGAACATCCACGGCCTTCGCAATGCCTTTCACTGTTGCAATTTCATAGTCTGTTGTTTGGCGGAAAACAGAGTACCGTAATGCGCCCTTTGCCAATGGATGGGATAAAATTTTCTGAAGATACTCAAACCTTGCCTTGTGTCCGGTCTTGCGCCATTTGCGATCACCTTTGCCGCTGTCTTTCTCAAACTTCTCACATGCTTTCTGTAGTTTGTCCCTCTCCTTTCCAATTACTACAACCGAGACGATAAATATATCGCCTTTTGTATCTTGTCCTGACTCGTCTACATAGCAGAAGAGTTTTTGTATTTTAGAAGTGCTCATACCTCCTTACAGGAATCTTTACATACGCCCAGAAGCGGGTCAAGGACGAATGAAATGAGCGGGTGCCCTTGCCAGAAATTTATGTCGGCCGACGCCGTTGAAGTTCGCCGGATAAGGTCTAGGACAAACCGGTGATGATAATGATGCTTCGCACCCGCTTCGCTGGGCCTTTACAGCTTCCCCGCGCTTGCAACCGGCCGAAGCGTTTCTCAGAATGAACTCATATAGGTCGAAAAGATTAGTAGTTCGGCTTATGACTGCCTATGAATTCACTAAAGTCCTTGTTTGCCAGAAACCGCGTTCGTATTGGCAGAACAGGGCCTTTCCAAATTCCTTATTCCGTTCCGCTGGCTGCCAGGCATTCCCATATGTATGTGATTGGGAATACTGCACAAGGCAAGTCTAAATTCCTTGAGCGCCTGTTAGTGGATGACATCCGCGCCGACCGCGGGTGTGGACTTATTGACCCGCATGCAGACCTTGCCCATGACACGCTTGCCCATCTTTTGTCTACTGGTTTTTTTCGCAATCCCAAATACTTCGAGCGCGTAATCTACATCGACCCCACCCGCACCGACTACACCATTCCGTTCAACGTCCTGAAATCTCCATTCCCAGCCTACACAATTGCTCAGCAGATTATTGAAGCATTCCGCAGGGCATGGCCACGCTCTCTTGATGAAGCGCCACGGTTCACCAACATAGCACTTGCTACCCTGCTTGTACTTATCGAAACCGGCCAATCGCTGATTGAAATGCCGCGACTTTTGACCGACCGACGATATAGAGAGAGATTGCTCGGGAAAGTTCGCAATCAGGAATTAGTTGATTTCTTTCACAACCGCCTTGATAAATGGGGGAGAGAGACGGCGGTGATGATGGACAGCACGCTGAACAAGGTGACAGCATTTTCGTTCAACCGCATTTGCGAGCGATGCTCGGAGCCAAGGACAATCGCCTTGATTTCCGGAAAATCATGGACGAAGGGAAAACGCTTATTGTGGACTTGGGCAACTGCGATGGGGAAACGAGGCGACTAATCGGGAGTTTGATTGTGACCGGTATTGAAATGGCGGCACTATCACGCAGAGATCAGCGCCACGGCCGTAAGCCGTTCTATTTGTTCATGGACGAATTTCAGGAGTTTTCTGCCAGCGAAGGCGGTGCTAAATCCAATACCTTTCAAATAAGGGCCAAAGCTTGCCGGAAAGGTTGTCGGGGTTGGGGCCAGTGATAATGCTCCGGCTGTTTCAGGCGGAACTTTGACATCTTGCGTTTGACTACACGCGGGTTTGAACGGGCACGGCGGAGAGGCAGACGAACGTCAGCGATGTCATGCAACAAGCGGTCATAGAGTTGGCCGAGTTGGTCAACGGCCGTCTTTTGAAACTCGGCGAGCGTGTCGCGCACGAGTTCGAGTGCATGCACAAAGCTGAGTTGGTCGGGATCGAGACCGGTGCGTTGGGCAGCCGCATGCATCAGGAAGCGGATGATGAAGTGTGCGATGAGCAGGCCATACAGTTCCTGAATGACCCCGACCGGCTTGAGACTGCGCAGCGGGCGTCCGGCCAGACGTTGATGGGTGTCGACTTCATCGATGACCAATTCGATTTCCCAGCGTTCGTGATAAGCTCGCGCGAGTTCCAGGGCTGGGAAGGCTTCGGGGTTCAGCAAGGTGGTAACCAAGCGGTGCACTTCACCGTAACCGGGGAGTGCCGGGTCACTTATGGTGTATTCGACGATGCGCACCAGGAGGCGCTCGCCCCGCTTGCGGCGCTGGTAGTCGGAGGGGGTCAGGTAGGCGGTGTAGGAGCCATCTGGCAATGGACAGCGGTTTTTAGGCTTGACATGGGCTGGAAATCGGCTCAAAATGTGTCCCCCGCGCTCCAAAACCATGCGCAGCATGTCATAATCATGAAACCCACGGTCCCACATCACCAACATGCCCATCTCGACCGAGCGCAACAGGCGAAAACCACCTATGCGCTCGCTGGTGTGGCAAGGCCAGAAGCCCGCATCGACAATCGTATGCGTGCCGCACTCGACCAGATACACCCCTTGCACCTGCGGAAAAGCGCTCTGGCCGCGCGGGCTGTGGTGCCGTCCAAAAGCCGCCGCATTCTCCGGCGTGTCAGCCACATCTTCAACCGTGCCATCGATGGCCATCAGGCGCAATCCAAAGAGGAACGCGCCGGCTGTCTCCGTCGTAGCTATCGGTCGACATACATGCCGAAACAAACGCACGACCGGTCGAGCACCCAGTTGATAGCGCCGATAGGTAATCGCACTGTCTTTCGGTACCGCGTATTCCGGATTGTTCCAGATGTACCGCAACCCCTGGGCGATCTTACGCATTACCCGCCCCAGAGAAGATTGCGTGTAGATGTTCATTGTGATGATTAAAAACACTGTCACGACCAGATTCAATTTGCGCTCGCGTTGCGTTTTCAAGCCTTCTGCCTCCAACGCTGCTTCGACCACATCTGGCGGAATAACCCGGCTCAGGCTTGTAAATGTCAGTTCCCGGCAAAACTTGCTCTCGATGTCAACCTCGCGTAATCTGTATCCCATCAGGTGGCCCCCTGGCATCTTGCGAATTTGTATATCTCACAAGTATGCCTCGGGTGCCACCTGTTTGCTTATTTGAAAGGTATTGGGTTTAGTCCTCCATTCTCACGAGATATTTGCGATTATTGGATTTTCTCTGTTTTCTCATTGGTCTTATAGCATTGCAACACAACATCTCGCATAACTCGCGCAGTTTACCGAGTCGCAGTCCATATTATTGTTCGGCGACATGATAAAGGAATAGCCATCCAATTACCTACTTTCGACCTATTCACATGTCGTCGCTCAAATGAACTATACGGATTGAATGTTACTCGAAGCCCTCAAAGTAATCTCCCAATTCGGAGAAACTGAGAGAAGCGGATGAGAACTTGTTGGTCCCATGCTCTTTCATTTCTTTCGCTGCTCGAACGTAGGTGCTCAAGGCCGCCATCGAGAATGCGGAACCAACGCTCACGCGCTTTACGCCCACGGCTGCAAGTTCGGTGACTCCTAATGAGTTTCCAAGCGAGCCCAGAATGACATTGACAGGTTTGCTGACCGAGGCGCAGACGGTTCGGATTGATTCGAGATCAGGTAGGCCGGGGGCATAAAGAACATCTGCCCCGGCGCTTTCGAATGCCTGCAATCGTTTGATCGTGTCGTCGAGATCGGGACGCCCCCGCAGAAAGTTCTCGCAGCGTGCCGTAAGAATGAAATCGTGCGGCAAACTTTGCTTTGCTTCTACAGCTGCCTGAATCCGTTCAACTGCCAGAGCGAACTCAAAGATCGGATCATGGCGTCGATTGGTGTAGTCCTCGATCGAACAGCCGGCCAAGCCAGTCGCCGAAGCATCGAGAATGGTCTCTGCAACGTCTTCAGGTCCGTCCCCAAACCCTTTTTCGAGGTCAGCAGAAACAGGGAGATCGGTGGCCGCAACAATGTCACGACAGTGG
Organism: Anaerolineales bacterium; assembly: GCA_965248775.1. GTDB lineage: Bacteria > Chloroflexota > Anaerolineae > Anaerolineales > JBHHUI01 > JBHHUI01. The sequence goes on along the minus strand of OZ252150.1, from coordinate 3,280,549 downwards.
GCAAGCACCTGCTCTCGATTGACCGTACCATCTCCCACGCCGAGCGAGAAGGCGAGGCCCGCGCTCGTGGTCGCTAAGGCTTCGAAACCAAGTGAAGCCAAGATGCGGGCGGTTCCTATATCCCAAGGATTGGGGATGATGAATGCTTCGGGTTGTTCGTGGAGGGCACGAAATCTGGCGTTCCTCTGCTTCTGATTCATAGACACATCCTGGCAACATGATTCTGTCGGGCTGAAGACCGGCTCAACCGCACCGATTTTCTGATCATTCCAAGTGTCCCCCAGCCTCAGCCTGATCTAGCACCGCTTGGATCGTTTCTACCAGGGAACGGGCTGCTTCTGCGCTGAGTTCGACAGCAACTCGGGTCCCTAAGCCCTTCATCTCATTCACAAAGTCAATGTTCAACGCATGTTCCAGCTGTGCATTGAAGGGATGGTCATATGACACATTGGCAAGACTCAAGTTGAACCAACCGCTGCGCCCCTTGCCACTCCCGTTGATCTCCACTTGTTCGGTAATCATCGGACACATTAACGCACTCCTTTCCAGACCATACAGCCTGGCCACGCCGTTTACGTAGGCGTACTAAGATTTTTCTCCAGGAAAGTAAATATCTTCTGCCAGCCATCCACTGCCTGTTGCTGCCGATAGTACGGCCGGTCATAGTAGAAGAAGCCATGGCCCGCGTCAGGATACATGTGGAACTCATAGGGCTTATTGTGCTTCTGCAGCTCCTGTTCATGTTGGGACACTTGTTCCGGTGTCGGACTCTGGTCTTCTTCACCAAAGAGACCCAATATCGGGCAGGACAGGTCTTTGGTGTAGTCGATTGGCGCGACGGGGAAATTGTCCGTGAGCTCGTCCTTGGACATCACCACACGCCCTCCCCAGAGTTCAACGACTGCGTCAAAGCCCTCTACCAAACATGCCACGAGGAAAGCCTGTCGACCTCCCGAACAGGAGCCGAAAACACCCACTTTGCCATTGATGTAAGGAAGCGAGCGCAGGTACTTCATCGCCCCATCGAGATCGCCCACTACCTGGTCGTCTGGAACGCCTCCCTCTGTACGAACTTGCGCTGCTACATCCTCTGGTGTTCCGTGGCCTGTGCGGTAGTAAAGGTTGGGCGATATTGCAGCATAGCCATGATGGGCAAACTTTCGGGTGGCCTCTCGATACCATTCATCCCAACCAGGCATGTGATGAATTACGACCATCCCAGGGAAGGGGCCAGCTCCCAAAGGTCGCGCGTAGTAAGCATTGATGGTATCCCCTTGTGCGCCATGCATCGTGACGGTCTCCGCAGGCATGCCTTCATATATATTCGTTTCGTACATATTTCTCGTCCTCCTTAATTTTTTGGATATTCTGAACCTGTGACGATAATTTGAATGTCTCCAGATTATTTCGCTGTAGGCCACTCTAAGGAACGAGAATTAAATAATTTGGGCAGTTGGTTCACAACGGATGCAAGCAGTGATATTCTCTTGGCTTCATCAGAACACTAGCCCGGAGGCCATGATGAAACCCTATGCGCCCGAACATGAAGAAATGATGCGCCGCTTTTACAACAGCTTGAACGAGAAAGATGGGCGTCGCTTTGCTGGTTTCGAAGCCTTGAGATTTGGACACGGCGGACGGAGTTACATTGCGCGGGTGTTGGGGTGCAGTCGCAACACGGTGAGCAAAGGCGCCCGCGAAGTCAGTGGCTTGCCCAAGGGCGAAGTGGAGCAGCGCATTCGGAAGCCAGGCGGCGGACGCAAACCGTACTACGTCACATGGGGGGCGCAACTTGCTGAGAAGTTCCTGGCAGTGTTGCGCGAGCACACAGCCGGTGACCCGATGGACGAGAGGGTGCGCTGGACGAACCTGACCCCGGGCGAGATTGTTGCGGCGTTGCGGGCCGAGCACGACATCGTGGTCAGCAAATATGTGGTGCGCAAGTTGCTGCAGAAGCACAACTATCGCCGCCGAAAAGCGCAAAAGAAACTCGGTTTGAAGGCCGAGATTGAAAACCGCAACGAGCAATTTGAGAACATCACGCGGCTCAAGACCGAATTCGAAGCGGCGGGCAATCCCATTGTCAGCATGGACAGCAAGAAAAAGGAATATCTGGGCAATTTCTACCGAGACGGACATTTGTACACCCTGGAAGAACTGCAAACTTATGACCATGATTTCAACAGCTATGCTGCTGGGGTCAGCATTCCTCACAGTCTCTACGACTTGCGTCTCAATGTCGGCTACATCCAACTCGGCGGCAGTCATGATACCAGTGAATTCGCTTGCGATAGCTTTCGCCATTGGTGGTACACATACGGCCACTACCACTATCCCAACGCCACTTCTATTCTCGTGCTTTGCGATGGCGGCGGGAGTAACAGTTCCCGCTACTACATCTTCAAGCAAGACTTGCAAGCACTGGCCGATGAAATCGGGGTCGAAATTCGCATTGCTCACTATCCACCCTATTGCTCGAAATACAACCCCAGCGAACACCGTTTCTTCCCGCATGTTACCCGCGCTTGCCAAGGCGTGATCTTCACCAGCCGCAAACTCGTCAAAGAACTGATGGAAAAAACCAGCACCAAGACCGGACTGAAAGCTTTTGTCCATGTTATTGACCAGGTCTACGAAACCGGTCGTAAAGTAGCCACAGATTTCAGGGACAACATGCGCATTATCTTTGATGATTTCTTGCCCCAATGGAATTACCGCGCTCTCCCATTTGCACAAGTTATTTAATTCTCATTCCTAAACTGTGCGTGCACGTGTAAGGACAGCGACGCCGAATTGCTAGAGCCTCAAGCAGGTTGGCAATATGCGGTTGAAGAACAAACTGCTTGATAGCATCCGACACCTACTTGAACGCAAACAATGCTCTCTGAACAATCGGTGTGGCGAATAGACTTTGCTCTAATGTCAGGTACACCCCATCCACTTGTTCCTCCGCGGCACGATGTTCACGCGCATGTTCTTCTGACCAGAAGAACACTGAGTTGTTTCAATAAGCGTGGATAATGTTTGGTTCGGTGAAGGTTTCCCAATTGATATGAGGTTCGAAGACCAAAGGCTGTGCGTCACTAGTATGTAGCTCGTAATTAGACTCGCTGTCCACAGTCATGTGGATCGGTTGCTGACAATGGGCACATTCGGTCTTTATTTTCGCAGATATTGTTTCGTTTCGTAAATGCCCTTGCACGAAGGGCACGGCCATCACATCTTCTGCTCAAGCACCATAGAGTCGCTCGCCGGTATGTAAGGATACCCGATGTGGCGTTTTGTCCACTGTAACAGGAAAAGCCCACGTCACGTCACCGCGACGATCACGTGTAAGGAAAAAGAGATTTTGCTCCAACTCATCAAGAATGGTTTCGACTTGAGCCACGGGCAACTCCAATGAGCGGGCGATGAACTCCGGAGACAAAGGTTCCCCGGCACGCGGCAGTTCTTTGACGACAAGATAACGCACTTGGTGATGGGCTGTGGACATGAATGCGAGTCTGCTTTTACTATGCTGCGGAACGAGAGCCAAATGCTGCTCCCATTGTGTGCGCGGCAACGAAGTAAGCTGATCGCCGCGTCCCAATAATACGTAATCATTCATGAGCTAAATCCTTTCAAGGATCACCGTCCAGCGACGCGGCAATACGCGAGCCGCCGAATAACTACCATCGCTGGCGGAGATGTCTTTGGGCGGCGATCCCCCAATAAGGGCCACTGTTAGTTCTATTTCAATTCCAGCAGGTCCCACAGATTCCCGTATAAATCTTCGAAAACCGCAACTGTGCCATATGGCGCCACTTTCGGCTCCCGCACAAATCGTATCCCGCGTGAAACCATTTCATTGTAGTCCCGCCAGAAATCATCGGAATTGAGAAATAGAAACACTCGGCCACCGGTCTGGTTGCCGATGAAGGCTTCCTGCTCAGGTGTAGCGGCTCTTGCAAGTAGCAGGTTTGTGCCGGTAGATCCCGCCGGAGCGACCACCACCCAGCGCTTATCTTGTTCGGGTTGATAGGTATCTTCGACAAGAGTGAAGTGGAGCCTCTTCGTGTAAAACTCGATTGCCTCATCATAGTCGCGAACGACAATGGCTACGTGAACTATGGCTTGATTCATATAAGCGCGGACTCCGTTGCCGCCATTAAGTCAGATGATGGCTGATGTCGAGCGAGTGTTAGACCACAGCCTCGTTCCGCTCCCACAGTGCTGCATAGTAAACCCATGCAATGAAAACAAACTGAAAAGGAAGCCTTGCATACAGCGCTCCAGGTGAAGAGATGTCTACAAAATCTTCGGAGCGAACCGCCATTTCCACGTTCGCGGGGAATACAGCGATTAGCAGCGTGACAAGCCCACACCCCGCTAATCTCCGCGTTGGACGATGAAGGACACCCAGTCCGCCGAGGATTTCGAATACTCCACTCGTATAAACGAGAGCAAGCGGAGCGGGGAGAGAAAGGGGCATTATCGAAACATAGAACTTGGTGTTCACGAAATGGTTTACTCCATTGAGCACGAAACACGCCGACAGCCCAATCAGGGCGATTCGCCTCAGCCTACTTTTGGGGAGATCAAACTCAATGGTGGGCATTTGTTTAGGATTGCCATTTAATGGATACGCTCAACTACCATTTGCTTTTGTCATCATATTTCGATCGGTTCCAGAATCGATTCGGGTTGGATTTATCCGAATAGCGTTTTGCCCGAGTCGACCAACTTTCATCGATATAGATTACAGGTTCTTCGGCTATGTGTACGTCAAAAATGCGATCAACCACTTTCTTGAGAGTAGCTTCATCATATGGGATGGAGAAAATCAACTCGACTACAGGGAAATCGAGCACCTGCGCTGATTCCCCAATATGTGAACCTGACACGGGACGAAACTTTTGGATTCCTGATGGTGACTGGAACGCAACATTTTCGTAACTGCCAACTCTTAAAGGAACAACTTCTGTAACCGCTTGCAGTGTCTTTTCAACATCTTCTTCGGGCAGGTACGTTCGAATGATGAACTCCTGAACGGCCGTTGCTGAGTTTGAGGAGAATGTACTGAGATCTGGTGCCATGTCTCTCCGTCTTTTTGAAGGAGTATTACTGCTTGGCAATCGATGTGCTGCTACCCCGTAAAATATATTTTTGAACTTTCCCTGTCGCCGTTTTAGGCAGATCATCCACAAATGTTACCCATTGCGGCATTTTGAAATGCGCGAGACGATCGCGCACAAACTGTTTCATCTCGTCCTCTGTTACCGTTGAGCCTGCGCGCAATATAACAAAAGCATGCGGTGATTCGCCCCACTTCTCATGCGGCATCCCCACAATGGCCACTTCTTTTACGGCAGCGTGGCGCAACAGCACGCCCTCTATTTCTACTGAGGAGATGTTCTCACCACCGCTGATGATGACGTCCTTAATGCGGTCACGAATCTCAGCATAGCCGTCAGGATGCACCACAGCGGCATCACCTGAGTGGAACCAACCATCGCGCATCGCTGCAGCTGTTGCCTCGGGGTCGTTGAAGTAGCCTTTCATCACCACATTGCCGCGCACTACAATCTCGCCCACTGTCTCTCCATCGTGCGGCACTTCGTTCCCATCTGGGTCTACAACGATAAGTTCACCGGAGGTAATAAGCTCAACGCCTTGTCGTGCTTTGACCACTGCGCGTTCTTGTGGCGAGAGTTGGAGATGTTCTGGGCGCTCTTCGCAAATGGTGATAAGAGGTGCTGTCTCTGTTAGCCCATAGACTTGGGTCAGGTTCCATCCCAGGTCACTCTCGACGCGCTCAATGGTGGCGGCTGCCGGCGGGGCGCCGGCTGTGAACAAGCGTACTCCCCGGCGTGCGTTGTAGCGTAGCTCATCAGGCGCATCGGCGAGGCCAATGAGTATCGTTGGTGCAGCGCAAAACATGCTGATGTTCTCGCTCTCAATCAGTGCAAAGACTGAGCGTGGCTCGACTTCGCGTAAGCAGATATGGGCAGCACCTACGGCTGTGACGATCCACACAAAAGTCCAACCATTGGCATGGAACATTGGCAGCGTCCACAGATAGCGGTCTTTGGCTGCTAATGAATGATGTACTAGCGTTCCCACTATATTCATATACGCATTGCGATGTGTAATCATCACCCCTTTAGGACGCGCGGTGGTGCCGCTTGTGTAGTTGATCGATATGAGATCACTTTCATCGATAGCCGGATGAATAAAATCAGACGAAGCAGCGTTCAGGGTCGCTTCATAATCAAGCCACCCTTCTCTGGTCCCTTCCAGAGCCACAAATTGCTCTACGTTTGGCAATTCGGCACGGACGCTGTCCACAGCCTCAAGATAATCGCTATGGGCGCACACGATCCGAGCACCACAGTGGTTGATGATGTAGGCAAAGTCAGCAGCAATGAGCCGATAATTAATCGGCACGATAACCGCCCCAATCTGAGGCACAGCATAATATGATTCAAGCTGCGCATGGGTGTTGGGCGCGATATAAGCTACGCGATCACCTTGCTTGATGCCGAATCCTTGCAACGCCGATGACCAACGATCACAACGCTCGAAAAACTGTGCATAGGTGAGCCGCAGTTCTCCATCTACAACAGCTTCCCGGTCAGCGTACAATCTGCGCGCACGCCGTGCAAAATCCATTGGTGTCAGAGGGACTTCCATACTTGCACCTCCTCGGGTGTGAGAAATTTCAGTTTTTCAGCTTCGTACTATCTCGACGAATTGCCTTTTGGTTTTATTGGTGGTCTAGAAAGCTTTATCCCCACGCCGCCTAGAGTTCCAGCTAACGCCAGGTTGAATAGATACGCGCCGAGGAATGGAGATCATCCATTCCTTTGCGAATCTACACGCAACGCTGAATTATCGCAAAACGCGCGACTCGCCCACGACTTCACAGTAGATGGCGGGCAACGGTATATTGTGAAGATCACTATATTGGTGCCAAAATTTAGGAGCTAAAACGGCCTGCTGAATGTACAGCAGGCCGTTTTGTTAGGAATGATAGTGGACGGAACGAGACTCTAACCAGTGACCTCTTCTGTCTAAGAGATAGCAACACGATCCGCCTACCCCAGACCGCTTATCTGACCTTATTACATCAGCAATGCGAACTGTACCTCGCGATTATGTCTTCCAATCAATGCGTCCTGCGGTTCGTTTTCTAGCTCCAAGCCGCGGATGTTTCTACATCCAGAAACAACTCAGTTAAATAGTGGGTTACGACTCGAAAACCAACCTACTCAACTCATTACATTACCTGCCCTGTCTCTCGAAGCTTTCGCTATCCTGGTAGGGAAACCACCAGAAATCCTGTGGCGCGGAACCATAGTCCACCATTGCCAGTTTGGTATGTCTGAATGTGTCTAATCCTTCTGCACCAAGTTGTCGGCCAATTCCTGAAAACTTGCGGCCCCCAAATGGTCCGGCATCATTGTCTAGTAAGGGTGAATTAACCCAGACCATGCCAGCAACGATTTCATTGACTGCCCGTATACCTTCGTTGAGATCAACGGTAAAAACTGTGGAACCGAGTCCGTATTTGGAATTGTTTGCGAGTTCGATGGCCTCGTCAAAGCTGCGAACACTACAAATTGGCGTTACAGGGCCAAAAGATTCCCCATTCATAATATCCATATCAGGAGTGACATTGGTAAGCACGGTGGGTTCGACGTACCACCCCTTGTCGAATCCATCTGAACGTTTGCCGCTACACTCGAGCGTCGCGCCTTGTTCGATCGCTCGTGCTAGTACTTTCTCGTAGCGTTAACGTTCCTTTTCTGTAACCATTGGACCGACATCGACGCGCTCCAATCCGTTTCCGATACGAAGTTTGAGAGTTTCTTCCACCAGTCGTTCGAGAAATATATCCTGTACATCCTGGTGTATATAGAATCGTTCTGCTGCTGTACATACCTGGCCACAGTTTAAATTTGATGCGAATACTGCGCCGCACACGGCAACGTCCAAGGGAGCGGAAGGCATGACGATAAACGCTTCATTTCCCGATGCTTCGATCAGATTTGGCTTAAAACTTTCGGCACACGTCTTTGCCACATTCTGGCCCGTTTCCACGCTACCTGTAAAGGCAACCATATGGGTATCATTGCTACTGACCAACTGTTTCCCGACTCTACCAGTACCGCTGACGCACTGAATTACACCTGATGGCAGCGCTTTAAAAGATTCCATGAACTTGAGCGTCGACAAACTGGTAAGTTCGGAGGGTTTCACGATAACGCTGTTTCCCGCTGCAATTGCTGCCGCAGCTTCCCAATACAACAACACATAGGGGAAGTTGAAGGGCAATATGATCACAACAACACCCATCGGTTCTTTTACAGTGTAATGAAACTGTCCGGTCACATTTGAGTTTATGACGCGACCGCAATCATGCCGGCCGACTTCAGCATAGTAATCGATTGCACTCGCAGACCACGCTACTTCATCCGCACTTTCTTTAAAGGGTTTTCCCATCTCAAGGGTCATCATTTCTGCATGGACCAGAGACATCTCACGTATTTTCGCCGCCATATCGTGCATAAGTTCGGCGCGCACCAATCCGGTCTCGGCACTCCATAGCCGCTGTGCTTATTGGTGCTGGCAATCACATCCGCAATTTCACTTTCTGCACAATCAGCGAATTGGCCAAGCACTACTTCGGTGGCGGGATCGATAACATCGTATCGTGTGGGACTTGCGCTTGACTTAATTTCATTGTCAATAAAATAGCAACCGCTAAGCCGCTTAAATTCATTTATTGCATTCATGATTAATTTCTCCAGTTACAATAAATTGATCCAACTGTTCATCAGCTTGCTAACTCTGCGCCGATGTAATTTTCTTGTAGATTATTGACCAACATCATTCCTGAATTATGCTGACCAAATCCCAACTTTTTATTCAACTTACAATAATTGCATACCCGCCTAACGCCGGGTCTTCACCCGCAAGGCAAACGACGCCAACGGTGAGCCCCGAATTGCTGCCGCTGTAGACGTGTCCATTAGGTGATTGCCTACGGTCACGGGATTGAGAAAATCGATGCAAATAGTTTAGTGTTCAAGCAATAAGTTCTACCTGAATTTAACCGGCTTGTTCAACAGCGGCCTTTATATCAATAAGGTCTTGCATCAGGGCATTTCTGGTCGCTTTATTAAAGAATATACCCATCGCAGCAGCCATCACCTTAGCAACGAGAGTTTGCGGAGCGCCGTCGAATTCCATGCTCAATCGAGTTTTTCCGTCCTGCTCTGAAATAGTGAGACTGGTGATGTACACCGCGCCGTGACTTTCAGCGCGTGTTTTATACATTTCATTCTCTTTGACATCGGTTATCCACATCGTTTCCATTGCCGTCCTGCCAAATAGAGTCCGGGTCTCTTCCCATTTTAGGCCAACGAGACCATCGCTTGGTTTTTCTAGGATTTCGATTTTCTCGATTCCAGCGATTGTATTGGGTGAGTTTTCGATATCAGTAATTACGTTCCAGACATCTTCTTTGGGTCCTTCAATTATCACTTCTACCACTATGTCCATGGTACTCTCCTTTTGATTACCGGTAGCAGGGCAAGCCACCCAAAATATTCTTATCGTAAGAAGATCTGCCTAACACACCTATAGGGGCTGTTATCTTCGTAACGTTCCGGATAAAGCCATGGTAGCTGCTTATTCTGGATAGCTGGAAGAATAACATCCCGCAACTGGGCACGACATTGAGCGTGCAGCGACTTTCTACTTGAATTTACACCTGTTTGCTAAAGACGGAAACGATACATGTGGGATTGCGTTAGGGCCAATTCAATGCTTGCGCTGTCGTCTGACGAAGAATACCTGAGAGCGCTTGTGTTATTAAGTAAAGCGCAGACAGTGGGTCAATTTCGGAGACTAATCGGTGAGGAATTTCATCCCCTTATGGTACATTTTCGGACGAAAATTGAGGTGGAAAGTGGGCGGAACAGGACTCGAACCTGTGACCTCTTCTGTGTAAGAGATGTGAGAACAAATGGTCACGTTGGGGCACTTCTCTGCCAGTTTGAAGCTAGAGAAGAGTACTATGATGTTGTTAAGATAAGAGCCCCGCGGTAATTTGGTCCGCGGGGCGTTGAGATCATGTTATTTATTCGAGATAATGAGTATACACCTCGTTAGATTCTGGAGCAAGTTTTTATAGCGGAATGGTCTCGTCATCACGTTCTGCATCAATAGGTGCAGACTGATATACATGTGTGTCGATGATTACACCTTCCTGCGCAGCAAATTCTTCAGGTGTTTTGTGCAGGTGGTGTTCATCGACATAGCCTTCTAGTCGGTGGGAGAGTATAGTGCGTTGCCGGTCAGAGGCTACGATCATATACACGCTGCGGTTGTCGGTGACAACGTACTCGTACATCAGCATGTTTGGAACAGTCTCGTTCCCTTCTGTCTTGGCACGTATCTTGTGCTCGGTCTCGTTCGGATCGGCGACCATCTCCATCATGGCTTGCACACGCTCGACCTGCTCTTCCTCTGGCAGATCACTGTTCATGATGCGTCGGAGTGCTGGGATAGCAGCACGTCCCTTGCCAGATAGTCCCTGGTTGTTGCGTGTCAGAATAGCCTGGGGTAGATCAAGTTCGTGGTTTGCGCAGAAGGGCAGGAACTCCTCGACTGCAAACGTCATGTCTGAGATTTGTCCCTTGGACAACGCATCGCCCAATGTATCTTCGAAGACTTCGCGCAGACTATCGTACTCTGCTTCTGAGTATGGAAGCCAGTCACCAATCAACAGTCCGCGACGGGTTATCTCTGAAAGGGCATTCCCCCCCACTCTGCCAAGTGAACGTAGAGTGTCCCGTTGTATTCTGGCATTGACCCGTGGCTCGTCAACTACTAGCTCAGTCTGAGACCACGCAAGATCTATCAGATCTTCCTCGTCCATCTCGGGACGTTCTTGTCGGAGTGCAACGATCTGTAATTCGTAGAGCTGGCGACGGTGATTCTCTGCCCATACACTCTCATGCATCCGGCCCAGGCTTTCTCCGGCCAGATCGTTGTCGGGATCAATAATATGGTCAAGCACACTGATATCAGACATAGTACCTCGTACGTGATTGATTAGTCACATTAGTTAGGAAAAAAAGAGAGCTCGTAGGACCGGGCGAAGGCATGCTCTTGTGGCACCGCCCAGCCACTTCCGTCCGGCCATTTTTTCCACTTGAGTTCGTAGGGCGCGAGTGCTTGTACTGCTGTCAGCTCGTTGCGCAGCAAGTCCTGTCTGTTGGTGGTGTCTGGCGACATTGGCAGACTTTTGAAGTTGAGCGCTAGTAGTTTCTGCTCGACTTCCAACCAGACATTCCATGGAACCAACCACGTGCGGCGTCGGTGCGGGTCACTCATGCTGTTCACTCGACCCGTCCCCATCGTTAGGGCAAGCCAGGTCGGATGCTTGTGTTTCTGCTGCCAACCCGTAAGATGCTCGCGCTGTTTGGGACGGATGCCGCTCTCTTCATTTGCAAAGGGAAAGCGTTTCTCAGCCCACTTCACTTCAATTGGAACACTCACTCCCAATATCTCACCTTTAAGATCGTAGGGTGTCTCTGACTGCCAAGCAAGCTTTTTATGAGTGCTGGGCCGGCCACAATGTGGGCAGCGAATATTGAGTGTCACCATCAGAGCATCACGGAGCTTGCGACACTCCCATCCATGGCGCTCAATCATCTTGCGGATTTCAGGTTCGTTTCTTTTAGTCTTCCTTTTTGCCAAGTAGTTTCCTTTTGTAGTGTTTGCGACCGAGTTCGGTTGGAACGATGTTGCGATGCTTGCCCCTGATCTGTGGATGAACCTCGGGATTCACTAGAAAGGCACGTTCGCGCAACTGACGTATAGCTCGAAAGGTCTGTTCCCGCGATACTAACGCTGGTGAACCATCGGGTTTAGGCTCTAACGTTTCTTGCAAATAGTCGTGTATTTCCTGGACTGACGGAGCTTGTCCCAATATGTTGTCCGGGCTTACCGGATACTCAATCGCATAACGAAGAACTTCGGATTGGCGTTGTGTTAATGGAGTCTCATCATTTTGAATGGACATGCAATTATTGGTAGTGGTTACATGGTAACTGATGGGGACCACGCTGTATTGTAGTAATGGAGATACAACTTGAGTACAGCTTCATGGTAAACGTCGGACTTGGAGAAAGAAAGAGTTTTGCGCACGAAGCGAGCCAGTCTCTGGCGCAAGGTGTTGTTCCAGCGTTCCACGTGAGATGTCTGGCCGCTTTCTTTGCCGACACTTTGGTGAGTGTCGTTTGGTAAAACCTTCTGGTAAGCGTGCCAGAAGTCGCTGAAGGAGCAACACGCTTTGTAGGATGCTGGGATGGATTTCCATAACGCGCGACAACTTTTTTCACTGCGGTCGCCAATAAAATAGGCCACCACTTGGCGCATGCGCCGACACAGCGCGACCCATATCCAACGTTTATCGTTTTTTGTGCGTACAAATGACCATAATTCATCCAATTCCAGCACATCATCCGTTTTTACGGTTTCTAAAGTGTCAGCCAGGTTCGGCATAGCGCCGGCCTTCTCCAGAATCCAGCGTGCTAATGTCTGCCGCGCGATGCCAAAGATGCGCTCAATGCCGCGCATACTGGCTCGCTCTCGATAGGTGCGTAGGACAAATTCTCTGATGAACTCAGGATAAGAACGGCTTTGCGGTTCCAACATTCCATAAGCGGCGCAATCGAGACAATGAAACTTCTGACCGCCTTTATAGTCTGTACCATTCTTGACAATGTTGAGGCTCCTGCACTTTGAACACTCATGCGTGATGACACTCTATGGTGGACCCCTTTGTCAAGACAGAAAAATGGCCTGGCGTAAGGTGCATTCTCCTTTCGTGAGTCGTGGACATAAATGGTCGCCGTAGTGCTGTGGACATGTGGGCAACTGGCGCATTCTCAGTTGTCCACATGTCCACAGCGAAATCGGTGTCAGTTCAGCAGCGTGCGTTCCCCGAAGTACACCTGCGCCGGGGTGAGATAGTCGAGTGATTGATGCGGACGCTCCGCACGGTAGAAGCGAAAGTAGCGTATCAGAGCCTGCCGTGCTTCGCGCGGGCTGTCGTAGTCGTGCAGATAGACCTCCTCGTATTTCACCGTCCGCCACAGCCGCTCGGTGAAGATATTGCCCAGTCTCGTCGACTGGACGAGGTCGAGCGCACGGCCGCGACCAGCCATACTGATTTGTGTACCGGCCGCTTGGAGCCGGTCAATGTACTGCGGGCTAGTGAAGTGGCTGCCCTGGTCGCTGTTCCAGATCGTCGGCGTGGCCGCTGCCAGCGCCCGCTCGACTGCGCGCAACACGAATGGCATTTCCAGCGTCTGGTCGAGCTCCCAGCTGACCACGTAGCGGGAGAACCAATCCAGCACAGCCACGAGGTACCCCGTCCAGCCTGTCCGGGGCTGGGCATCCAGCCGCCGCGGAGGCGGATATAGGTGATGTCGATTCCCCAGACCTGATTTGGCTGCGTGATCGCCACTCCGCGCAACAAATAGGGGAAAACAGCGTGCTGCTTAGCTCGTTTCCCGTGACCCGGCCCCGGGACGGTGTGCTCAGATTCGGGCCCGGATAGATGGCTGCCAACCCCATTTCGCGCATATGACGTTGGACTGCTTTGCGATTGATGGTCATCTCGCGTCGCAATACGGCCAGGATCTTGCGCGAACCGTAGAAGGGATGGGCAGTGTAGATTTCATCGATGCGGCACTTGATGTACAACTCTTCCGGTGACGGCGGGACCGGGACGTAGTACAAACTGGAGCGACTGATACCCAACAGATCGGCCTGGGTTGCGAGCGATAGCTCAGCATTCTCGCGTTCGACCATCGTCAGTCGCTCACTTCTCGATGACGTTGAGGCCAGATTTTATTTTGAGCCAGGCTAACTGCGTCGTCAGCCGGCCAATCTGCGCATACAGCGCTTCGCGTTCGCTCTCGTGTGCCGCCTCGAGCTCGCGCATCGTGTGGTTCTCGTTGCTGAACACGCTAGGTAAGCGCTCGACCGCCTGCGCTTTCCATTTGCGGAGCATATTGACGTGCATGCCATACTCAGCGGCGATCTGCGCGAATGTGCGCTCTTCCCGCAGTAGTTCGAGAACGATCTGGGCTTTCCGTTCGGCGCTGTAGTGGGTGCGGGTTTTCTTCTTTGTCATGGCTGGCAGTGTACCTTAGCCCGACGTGTTTTCGTGTCTAGATTCTGGGGTCCACTATAGTCTGGATCATTTTGGCGCTCCTCTGTTTGGCAGGCCAACAACTTACTTTTTCCAGACTCATCAGTCAACATGTAACCACTACCCAATTATTTAATATTTTTTATTCAACAGAACGTGTGTTTGTAAGTTATTTATAAGTTTACAATGTGACTATTTGTTTGTCAATCAAACCGATTGATCTCTTGGGACTAAGTTGACCATTTGTTCTAATCCGTGATAGTCTCTTATTATGTCTTCTACAAGAGACCTTGTCCTACAGTCGCAAAAAGAACTTGTCCGGCAGTCGCAAGTGCTGGAAGTCTTTCAGCTGCTTCGTAACAACGAGGTGGCTTCTGAGAAAGACGCATGTGACATGGTTGGGATCAATGTGCGTACCTACCAGCGCTGGAAGGACATTGCCCTTCAGGAGCTGCAGTTGGAAATCGCTCAGCAGCGAAAGATGATCGCGACGCAGCTTGTTGATGCAGAAGTGGGAGTCGTGCAGGAGCTGTTAGAGGCTCTTGTCGGTGAAAAGAAGGTAAAGCCACAGTATTGGGTATCATACTTCGATCGCTACTGGAGCCTTAAGGAGCAGGTCGTGCCTGATGTGCAGCCTGACGACGAGATGGTTGCCTGGTCCCAAGACACAGAAGCAGCCCAGCTCTGTTGAGGTGACACTACCTGGTGGCACCAAGGTGACGGTTGAGAGTACGCGGCAGCCGGATATCATTGATGTTACTCCGGTAATATCAGATGATGACACTTGACTTATATTGGAACATAAGTTCTAATAGAATGGGTGCGCAAAATTACGTCCGGAGGGGGCAGATATACAGCTATGTCCTTCTTCAAATTTCTTCGCAACCTGATCCCTCCAACACCGTCTGACAAGTTGACGTTTGAACTCGATCCCCAGGTCAAACCGCTCCTCGACCATTTAGCTGTTCGCCGCCGGCACACAAAAGCTCAAGTCGTGAACGACCTCATCAAAGACGCCAATGACAAAGATGTACAAACCGGTCATTACGTCCAGATTTGGGAGACTTTAACTCCACGCCAAAAGGATGTTACAGCCTATATTTGCCTGGGTCTCAAAAACAAGAAAATCGCCGAGCGTCTCTTTGTATCAAACGAAACAGTCAAGACCCATGTTCAAAATGTATTTAGAAAATTCAATGTTCATCGTAAAGATGAATTGCGCGGATTGCTTGCAGGTTGGGATTTTAGCTCGTGGGACATCAAAATAATCTGATCGCAAGATTCAGCGTCTGACTATGCATCGAGGTGATTATTAAGCGTGTTCGCTCATGTAATGTCTGGTGAATTCTAGGCGCAAGCAGCAGAAAACCCCCGCCGACGGAATGACGAGGATTTAGGGCGACGAGTAGCACCAGTGCGAGGACTGAGTACTCGTCTACGGCATTATATTTCCACCCCTGTCGCTGGTGACAGTTTAGCAAGTATAGATTCAGAACGCCAATCGCATCTCGCGCCCGGCTCAGCAAAATCGGCATTCGCTGGTAAAACTCTATAGTACGTTTATGAGGCACAATTTTATTTCTAATAACTCGAGTGTTGTGATTTGAGTGATCTTAGGGCATATTCGGCAGATGCAACTTCCCATCGTAAAACCGGCTCCCATCGTATCAGAGCACAGCGCCAGCTTTCGCGGGGTGTTTGAAAACCGCTGTCAGTTCCGGCATTTCGAGAATTATCTAACCGGACTGCTTGTGTTGAAGAACAAGTCGATGGCGAACATGACGCGCTGCCTGTTGGATAGCGCTGACAAGACCAACCTGTCGCGCTTCTTGTCGGAAGCGAACTGGGATGCCGCGGAACTGAACCAGGAACGCATTGCATACTTATTCCAGCAAACCAAGCGCCAGGGCGCCCGCAAATCGATGCTGGCCATCGATGATACTTTGTGCGAGCACGTCGGCAGTCTGTTCGAATACATTGACCAACATTACAACCACGGCAACCACATGTATCCGCTAGCGCACAATCTGGTCACCGGCCACTACATCAGCGGCGCGGTTCGCTTTCCGGCCGACTGGCGACTGTACCGGCGCTACGAAGAAGTCACCGACTGGGAAGCGTTCGTCAAGAAACTGTTGCCCGACGCTACGATCCCGAAAACCAAGAAGGAGCGTAATCGCTTCAAACGTCAAGTCGCACCCACCTTGCTGGCCGACCCAGAGTTCCGGGCTCTGGACGAATCTTTTCAGACCAAGATTTCGCTGGCGGCTGAACTGGTCAAGGCGGCGCTGGCGCACGATTTGCCCTTTGAAACGGTGCTGTTCGACGCCTGGTACCTGGCACCCGAATTGCTCGAAGTTCTCAGTGCGCATGGCAAGCACTGGATCAGCCTGCTGAAAAACAACCGCAACCTTATCACCAACAGCTTTGTGCTCCAGGATGCTTCCGGCGAACGCATGCGCTTTGATGGTCCGCACATCAAGGTGCAGGACCTAGTGCCGCTTATCCCACCTTCCGCTTTCAAACCGATGCAAGTGGGCGAGCAGACCTACTACTGCTTCAGCAAGAATGTACGCATCCCGACTTTGGGGAAGGTACGGCTGGTCATCAGCTTTGCCAAGCCTGATTTAACCGGCACCTATGCCGTGCTGGTCAGCAGCCATCTCAGTTGGGATGCCAAGAAGATCATCGCAACCTATCTGCTCCGTTGGCCGATTGAGACCTTTTATCAAGACGCCAAACAGAACCTGGGGCTCCACGAATATCGCATGCGCTCGGCCGCCGCCATTCATAAGCACTGGTCACTGGTCTTCGTGGCCTATTCGTTCCTGCACCTGCACTGTTTGCCCACATCGCGTCGTGACAAGGTCTGCGCGCCCATCCAATCCATCGGGCAGGTTATTCGCCAACAAAGCCAGCAGCTAATCGAAGCATTGATCTTGCAGGCTCACGGCTCTCTGTCTGACGGTACTGACGAGCAACAAGTCTTCTCGTACTTATTCGCCAAGCAGGCTTACTCTTTGGCTGCTTGAGCCTTTTCACTCAAATCACAACACTCGAGTCTAATAAGTAACGCCCTGCTATAAGAATGCAGGGCGTTACGTGGCCTACTCTTCCATGAGCAGGAGTGGGGTTATTGATATAGAGTGTACTAAATATGTTGAGATCCGGAATAAATTTATCGTAAAAACGCCTTTCGAGAGCCTCCGCGCGCCGCGAGCAGTCTTAGGAAAATTAAAAACGATCAGACTCTCGAATGTTAAACATCAGACGCGAGCACTAAGGGGGATAGCTCATGTCTGATTTTACGAGGAGTGGACGAAGTTTGGTACTCCGTCCGATTCGTACTACAACTATAAGAGCTTGTTTCGGATTACACTCTACGATTGGAATAACTCTCCTTTACGGTTACAGTGCGGCAATCTGACCGCTTCTATACTGCCTATGAATTATGCGATTGTCATGGCGATTCTTGGTTTTTTACTCGTTATCCCGGATATCCACCTGAGACATGATTGGCGCTTTATACTGCTCAATTACCCAAAATTATAAAAGAACCCCCGTCAAAGCACCGACGGGGGTTCTGGGAGAGCCTGCAGCCAATCGATTCCCGGCGACTGTTCCCCTAAGCGGGGCTGCAGGCTCGTCACCACCAACTGATGACTGATGTACGCGTGTGACCTACGCGATCTAAATGTCTAACTTCTACGTCAAAGTAAAACGTCAGGCCGGGATAATAGTTTATGGGAATTGTGCTCTGTGACATGCCAGATACATCGGTTGCAGGCAGTTTGAATATTCGATCTCCATCCATCAAGTGAGCAGTAATGTAGGGGATGGCACCAGAGATAGGCAACTCCGCTTCGTCGCGCACCTGAATGAACATGACTTGCGCCATGCCCGGTTGTACTACAGGTGCGCTAAACGAAGCGGCCACGGAGAGTTCGGTTACAGTATGCGGACAGATGGGGGCCTTCGTTTCGGGGCGCACGCCGGTAACCGAAAACAAAAGAACCGTGCTAAAAGCGACGGCTCTCAAATGTGGACTAACAATTATTCCCCCCTGGCCCTGCAACTATCATTGAATGCAGGTAAGGATAACGTTAGCAGTATTTATAGGTTGAGTCAATAGAACATAGAGTCTCTTGTGGGAGCGCAGCAACGAACCCCCCGCCATTAGGGGGGACGAGGGTTCAAGGCGGCAAGCCCCCCTGCCGCAGGCTACAGTTTAGCAAACACGAACGGAGAGCACAAATGCCACTAACCCGCACATGCAACATCCACGGCCAGCATTTAGACCGCGACTGCCCCGAATGCAAACAGGACAGGGTAGCGCGAGCAGCTATCTACGAAAGAATGCTAGGACCAGACGGATTTGGGTTGGCTTAGTTTAGTTTCCGGTGCGAAAGTGGCCCTCCTGTGAGAAGATGCGAATGATCAAACCCGCATTTTCCACAGAAAGGGCCGCTGCAATGTTACGTGACCGCCACGAAATCGACAAGTTCTTCCTGGACATTCTGGCATTGACGAGTGAGATGGACCCGGTGTTGGCGCATATCGACGTATTGCTGGATGACGACGAGCTCTACCAGCGAGTGCGCGGTGACTTTGCGCGACGCTATCCGAAAACACTACAGACGGGCCGCAACTCCACGCCGGTGGAAGTCGTGCTCAGGGTGTTAGTCGTAAAGCATTTGTACGGCAGGAGCTACGCGGAAACAGAGAAACATGTCAGGGACAGTCTGGTACTGCGCCACTTCTGCCGCGTGTATGCCGCGTGTACTTCGAGCGCGTGCCGGACGAGAAGACGCTCCTGCGCTGGGCGAACCTGCTCCAACCTGAAACACTTATCTCCCTGAACGCCCACGTGTTGCAGCTGGCCAGCAGGCTAAAGATCACCCGTGGCCGCAAGCTGCGCACAGATGGAACGGTTGTCGAGACCAACATCCGCTACCCCACTGACAACGGCCTGCTGGCTGATGGTGTGCGTGTGCTTGGGCGCACGCTGAGACGGGCGAAAACGGTGCTCGGTGACACGACCGAACTGACGCAAGAGACGTTCCGCAACCGCTCCCGCAGTGCCCGCAAGTATGCTCGCCAGGTGGCCAATCAGGCCCGCAGGCGCTCCGAGACAGCTAAAGCGCAGCTGACGACCACGTACCGCAAGCTGCTGCAGGTCGCCCGCCAGAGTGTGCAGCAGGCGAAAATCGTTCTGGAGCAGCTGCAGACACAGAAAGATCGCGCAGCGCAGCGCTTGACCGCGACCCTCGAGACCTTCACCCCGCGTGTCGAGCAGGTCATCAGTCAATGTGAGCGGCGGGTCTTCGCCGGCGAGAGTGTCCCGGCGAGTGAGAAGCTCGTAAGTCTCTTTGAACCGCATACCGCCATCATCCGCAGGAACAAGGTCCGCAAGCCCACCGAGTTCGGGCGCAAGGTCTGGCTCGATGAAGTCGACGGCGGCTTGCTAAGCAACTGGCGCGTCCTCGCTGGCAATCCGAACGATGTCAATCAGTGGCAACCTGCCCTCGACCAGCACACGCAGCAGTTTGGCTGCGCACCGGAACAGGTCAGCGGCGATCGCGGACTCTACTCGCCCGGCAACGAAGCTTATGCTCGCGCATTAGGTGTCGCGCGCGTCATCTTGCCCAAGCCCGGGCACAAATCCAAACAACGTCGGGCCCATGAAAAGCAACTCTGGTTCCGCCGTGGCCGGCGTTACCACGCCGGCGTCGAAGGTCGGATAAGTGTCTTGAAACGCCGCTATCGACTCGACCGTTGCCGCAATCGTGGCGAAGCAGGCTTCCACCGTTGGGTCGGGCTGGCCATCCTGGCGGCCAATCTCAATACCATCGGTACCAAGCTGGCGGCCAAGGCCACGTAACTATGCAATTGTCAAGGTTCACTCCCAGCAAGAAGTTCGCCCTTGCCGATTTCTGATTAGGTGGTGCGTTTTGCACCGGAAACTAGTTTAGTGGCTGTTTATTAGTTTCGTCACTTGCTCGTCCTCATCCGGGATCGGCTTGCCGACTTCGCACAAGTCGAGTCGCCACCAAAAGCGTGATCCGTCCTTGCGATAAATCAACACCGATGGAACGTCACGAACTGCCAGAATTACACCCTCATCAAAATTGCCACCTGACCCTTTTTTCGCCACAACACGGTGATACACCAAATCAGAAGCATCCATTGCAATTTCCCCTTCGCGATCTTCCGGCGATAACTGCAAAATGCCGTTAGTATGGAAATCCGCTGCAAGAATTGTGCCACCCATTAGTCAAGAATCAACTCGATTTTCTTTCGCACCTCATGCGGTGCCGTTAAGTTGTCTGAGCGAGTTATCCCAGCCAGTGGCATTTACAAGCGCTTAATGATGTTAGTCATCCCTGTGATTGCTCTCCTAGCCAGAAGTAATTCTTGATCCCCCTGCCCCGCAGAATATATCCCCGCCTGTTGGGTAAGATTTCTTACGGCGCATAGAACATTCCCAGATAGCGGGCATGCACTAGCTTGCCAGCGTTTGTGACGGCCTGGTAGCGGACCTTGATCTTGGTACCGACTCCGGCTTGCATGAGTTCGCGCTGGTCATCACGAGTGAAGCCTGTGCCAACGCGGCCTACTGCAATGCCGTTGGAGTCCTGGATTTCGATGGCTCCAAACTCACGGTCTGCAGCGGTTGTAGGTGTGAATTCGACGATCTCAAATGTGCCTTCGAAGAGATGCTTGGTGCGGACACAGACTTCGCCATTCTTGCCGCCTATGTAGTTATCTGCATCAATCGTCCAGACTTCACCCTCCAGGTTTTTTTCTTCTGTGAGCGTGACAAGTATTCCCTTCTGTTCCTTTCCGATAAAGGGGATAGTCGGTTGCACGGCTTCATCTGTAATGTGCGCAAAATGAAGACCGCGGCCAGCTCGTACACCGATGGGGAATGTGCGTTGATCTTGTCCGGACTGCATCAGGCACTGGAACACCATGTACTGCAGAGTTGCCACGCCGCCAATCTCGGCCGCAGCTGCGGCCGTCTGATCCTCTTGTCCATTTGCATCCAGATAGAGCAGCTCGCCATCAAGAATGAATGGACGTAGGTGCTCGATTTGTGTATCCAGGAGCGCCTCCTGCAGCTTGGCTGGAACAGGACGCATGTTCAGACTACGCATCTGCATCTGCACACCACCATCGGTGTCCACGAAGAGCACTGCGCGGTGGCCGTTATGCTTGACCTGACCCACGTATATATCGTTGTTGACGTAGTATCTGCGGCCATTCTTGGCGTCAACGGCTTGCATAGTAGC
This sequence comes from Anaerolineales bacterium, assembly GCA_965248775.1. Classification (GTDB taxonomy): domain Bacteria; phylum Chloroflexota; class Anaerolineae; order Anaerolineales; family JBHHUI01; genus JBHHUI01. The sequence continues at coordinate 3,259,042 of OZ252150.1, read as the reverse complement.
CAGGTTCCCGGGCTGCATGTTGCCGAAGTCGCCATGTGGGCATGGGTTTACACCACTGGAGGGAGCGGCAGCTTGCAGGACAGTATTAGTATGTGCGACGGCGCCATTGAGTTCGGGCTGTTCGTCGAAGGTCAGGAAATATGCTTTGGCCCAAAATCCTTGGGCCATCTCGAGATCGCCCTCGAGAGTTGCTTTGAGCGCCAGTTGAATGACCTTCTTGGCTGCGATGTTTCGGCCATACCGTTCGAGATAGGCCAGTGCTCCGGCGGTTCCTTGCAGACCGGGTTGTTCGACCCTCTCGGCCCAGCGTTTGCTGATGCCGATTTGTATCTTCACTGGACCATCCGGGGTCTGGGAACTGATATATTCTTGAAAAGTTAGTTTACTCATTGATATTCCTCATGTTCTGACTGTACATATGCAGGGAAGCCGACGAACGAAGTAGCCCCGCTGAGGCCGTGTTCTTCTACAAACTCAATTGCGGCGCGTTCGGCTTGTGGGTAGGTCAAGTTATTTTCCAGGCGCAGCTTTTCGACCAGTGCGAGCTGCAGATTTTTCATAGCGCCCATTACAGGTGTCTTGGCATAATCGCGCCGTACGGTGGTCCGAAACGATTACTCGGTGACACGAAATATGCAGTCTGGCCGTTGTCTGATAGTGTTTTCGCCATTGGACGAAACACGAGACCGTCAGAGCCAAAGGCTTGTTGCAGGCGCTGGGCATAGTTTGTATTCATGCTCAAAGGCGGACTCTGGCCATTGGTGGCCCAGTCTCCCTCAAAGATATAAGAGGGGTCAGGAGGTACATCGGTTTGTTTTAGTTCATGGAAACGAGGGAAGAGTACGCCTGTCAACATCGCTTCTACAAAGTCTTGTTGCAGATGTAGACGTGCAGGCATGTCCTTTTTGCCCTTGTACGCCATGGTAAGTGCAGCTACTGGTATGGGGCCTAAGATGTCGTCGTCGTCCAGAGTACAGGGGACCCATCCAACCATGTATCCATTGGTGGCCATTGCGCGACCGTTGGCGTGTTTTTTGCCACCCTCACAAACACGTTTTACCCAGACGTGGTTGATGATGAGACGCGCATCGTCTCCGCTGCATAGCTTGTGGATCTGATATTTCTTGTCGATTTGCATATCATTCTCCAGTGATATTTAGGCGCTGGCAGAGTTCATCAAGTTCTGCTGGTATCGGGATCGTGTACTCCCCATCATTGGTGGCGATCTGACGAATATCTTCGACTGGTATGGGAAAATCGAGGGGCCATATAACTTCGGTCAAAGAGCGCAGTCCGGCCAATATCCAGTGGAACTCGCGTTCGCTGACTGTGATGGTGAAGTTAGCCATCGTTAAACTCCTTATCGGGACAAAGACTGTCCACTGGTTACCGTAGGGCGTGATAAAGACAGCCTCGCCATTGAAGCGCTGCATGGCGTCACGTTCGTTGTCGAACCACTCACGAGACCAACGCCGGTGATAGGTGTTCTTCTGCGTAAGCCACAGGTTCATCCAGGCTTCTGCAGAGGTAATGTCCATGTCGATGGTCTCGGGGTTCTCTGCCTGGAACCTGACAATGTGTTTGCAGGTTCGTTCTTCATCTGCAGCATGGCGACCGTGCGCATAGAAGAATCGGTAGGCACCACAGTCGCAGCCGATCTCTCCGTTGACGGGATTCTTTTTGACGATGTGATAGTCACCGGGCGAGGAAGAACTATCTATCTCACCCAACTTGATCCAGACTGTTCGAGGCATTAGAACTCTCCTAAGACAAAGTGACTGACACGAATATTGGCATTGCAATATGCCAGCAGGGCACCTGGACCTGCATTGAAGGCTTCTACGAGGTTCACTGTTTTGCCATGCAGTTCACCATCCGGCAGCGCAGCTAATTCGTCATAGAAGTCGAGGGCACTGCTTGCCAGTTGATGCCACTGGATTGTTTCAATGGGAGTGTCACTCTCCAGCAATGCTAGAAAGCCGTCTTCTTCGCTGTCTACGCGAAGAATGAAATATTCGGCATACATAGTCAGATTTCGATCTTGACGCTCTCTCCAAAGGGGCAGTCTTTACCCGTTGTGAGGGTTAGGCATTTGCAATCCGGGGGAGTCGACGGCCAGGCAATCCAGCCATCGGTGAGGATCAGGATGCCATCAGGCGGGCTATCTTCTTCGGACAACTCGAAGAAAGGACGAAAGTCGCTGCCACCACCACCATGCAGTTCCGGCCATTCTTCACCGGGCTGGATTTTGACAACGTCCTGTACTCTGGTGTCTCCGGCATACAGCTCTATCTCAGCTCCTAGCCAATCCTGCACAGCTCGGAAATGACCTTGATATTCGCTGAGAACTTCTTCGTTGATTGAGCCGGAAGTGTCTACAAAGACACGGATGCGGGGTTTGCTGAAGGTGCGGCCGGGCGGGATGATGCCAACACCATAGAGGTACATGCGCCGTCTGTTAGGACGTGCGTAACTGAGTTCTACACCGGGCAGTGCGCCTGACCAGTGATAGAGATGGCTAATTGCAATGTCCTGTACAGGTGCCGGTGGAGCAGCCCGAGGGGCTCTGTGCCTTGCGAAAAATCCTGACACTCGGCGAGAACTTCTTCCCAGTCCGGAGGGTCCTGACCAAGAGGTTCCTGATCAGGAACAGAATTCTGGCCAGATGAGAGGGGGGGTCTCACCTGGTTGATCCTGCTCCTGTTCAGATTCCTCTTGATCAGGCTCGGGTGTCTTCGAGCTTTCAGGGGAAGGGAGTGCACCGGGAACCATACCTCCCTGGTTGCCCAGTTCGTCCGGTGGGTCATCGTAGACCGGGAACATGGAATAGATCTCTTCCATGCTGTGATCCCAAGGCGGATCGGGGATGTCGATGCCGAGATGTGTCTTGATAGATGCAACATTGACGCCACCATCTGGGATAGGAATGAAGCCATCCTCGATGACACCATTGATCAGGACGTCACCCGCAATGTTTGCCCACTTTGGGTTCAGATATTCCTGCCGGATCACATGGTTATGAGCACAGTGCATGGCCTCGTGCAAGATCAGGCCGGTCTGTTCAAGTTCATCCAGTGCGAGGAACTCATCTTCGTGGAGACCCAAGTTGCCATTCTTGTCTACAGCAGCCAGTGGAAACGATACATTCAGCTGCTGCTCCATAACTTCGCCCGGTACCGGGTTCAGGTGCAGAGTGGCAGGGTAGTAGAACTTGAGATCGGGATGGGCACGGATGTTGATGCGTGCTTGCTCGATAGCTCCTAGTGTTTCAGGTCTCATGCTTTAGCGGCTTTCTCTCGTTTCTTCCACATCACTTCGGCCTGTTTCCAAATCGCCATATGTTGTTCAACCCACTCCGGGTTGTCTTCCATGGATTCGAAGTATTCCATGTCCATCATCCATGTCTGCGGCTGACCATTGATGACAGGGAATGCGCTTGCGACCGGCTCTTTGGGCCAGCCCTTGGAAACTTCGATGAATTTGCGCACGATGTCTTTGTCGTTTTCGCCTACTACATGACGAGCTGTGCGAACGACACACTGAACCTGTTTACTGGTGTGATCCGAAAGTGGTTCTTTGCCGCTGAGGAGATCGGCAGGGCTGGGTAGCTTTACACTGCTCATGTCTGCCCAGAGACTGCGCTGTGCTTGCTCGCCAATGGAGGCAATGATGTTGGCCTTGACTGTTTGGGTGTCGAGACCATTGCCCATGTGTTCAAGGAATGTCGCAGTGGTTGTTACGCTGCGGGGTGTGCAATAGGGTTCTTCTGGGTTCTTGGGTGGGTCAGTGAGGATCATGTCGCGATTACGGTCAATCCAGCCCCAGACACGATCGTCCACACCGGCGGGGATGGCATAGTTCTTTATCCAGGCCGGAGCAATCTTTTTGGGATCGTCTTGCATGTGCCATTGGATGAAGCGGTTGCGGTCTGCAGGGTGTGTAAATAGCGAGTTGGGGTTGCCGCCATGCTTGCGGTCATTGCCTGTTCCTACAACCATGATGGGGCCCTTGATAGGCACGCCAGCGACGGTGCGTTCACCGGTACCGGGATAGAAGAAGGGGCGGTGTTCCTGTGCCACGGCGTTGTCTGCATTTAGCAGCTCATCCATGACGAGTAAGGTGTTTGGACCAACCCGCGCCCAGAACTCAGCCAACTGCATCATATAGTGGCCGTTCTTACCTGGGACAGGAATGAAGCTGTCACCACGCGACATGAACCCGATGGGGAACTCCATGAAGTTGAAGTTGATGGCTTCGGCAAGCTGTTTGAGAATCTCGGTCTTGCCTACACCGGCAGCGCCGACCATGACCCAGTTTGAGCGATGCAGGATGTCCGGGAACTTGGCGATCTGCACCATCATGTCTTTGACCTGGCCGGGGTTGTATATAGTGGACCCCAGAATCTAGACACGAAAACACGTCGGGCTAAGGTACACTGCCAGCCATGACAAAGAAGAAAACCCGCACCCACTACAGCGCCGAACGGAAAGCCCAGATCGTTCTCGAACTACTGCGGGAAGAGCGCACATTCGCGCAGATCGCCGCTGAGTATGGCATGCACGTCAATATGCTCCGCAAATGGAAAGCGCAGGCGGTCGAGCGCTTACCTAGCGTGTTCAGCAACGAGAACCACACGATGCGCGAGCTCGAGGCGGCACACGAGAGCGAACGCGAAGCGCTGTATGCGCAGATTGGCCGGCTGACGACGCAGTTAGCCTGGCTCAAAATAAAATCTGGCCTCAACGTCATCGAGAAGTGAGCGACTGACGATGGTCGAACGCGAGAATGCTGAGCTATCGCTCGCAACCCAGGCCGATCTGTTGGGTATCAGTCGCTCCAGTTTGTACTACGTCCCGGTCCCGCCGTCACCGGAAGAGTTGTACATCAAGTGCCGCATCGATGAAATCTACACTGCCCATCCCTTCTACGGTTCGCGCAAGATCCTGGCCGTATTGCGACGCGAGATGACCATCAATCGCAAAGCAGTCCAACGTCATATGCGCGAAATGGGGTTGGCAGCCATCTATCCGGGCCCGAATCTGAGCACACCGTCCCGGGGCCGGGTCACGGGAAACGAGCTAAGCAGCACGCTGTTTTCCCCTATTTGTTGCGCGGAGTGGCGATCACGCAGCCAAATCAGGTCTGGGGAATCGACATCACCTATATCCGCCTCCGCGGCGGCTGGATGCCCAGCCCCGGACAGGCTGGACGGGGTACCTCGTGGCTGTGCTGGATTGGTTCTCCCGCTACGTGGTCAGCTGGGAGCTCGACCAGACGCTGGAAATGCCATTCGTGTTGCGCGCAGTCGAGCGGGCGCTGGCAGCGGCCACGCCGACGATCTGGAACAGCGACCAGGGCAGCCACTTCACTAGCCCGCAGTACATTGACCGGCTCCAAGCGGCCGGTACACAAATCAGTATGGATGGTCGCGGCCGTGCGCTCGACCTCGTCCAGTCGACGAGACTGGGCAATATCTTCACCGAGCGGCTGTGGCGGACGGTGAAATACGAGGAGGTCTATCTGCACGACTACGACAGCCCGCGCGAAGCACGGCAGGCTCTGATACGCTACTTTCGCTTCTACCGTGCGGAGCGTCCGCATCAATCACTCGACTATCTCACCCCGGCGCAGGTGTACTTCGGGGAACGCACGCTGCTGAACTGACACCGATTTCGCTGTGGACATGTGGACAACTGAGAATGCGCCAGTTGCCCACATGTCCACAGCACTACGGCGACCATTTATGTCCACGACTCACGAAAGGAGAATGCACCTTACGCCAGGCCATTTTTCTGTCTTGACAAAGGGGTCCACCATAGTACTTCTTGGGGGTGAAGGTTTCTTCCATGGTTGAGTTGTCCTTATGACATTGCTAGCAGTTCGTCGCGGAGTTGCCAGTTTGGTTTGCGAACCTTGCTGAGTTCGACAACTAGGTCGAAAGCACGTACCTTCTGTCGGGCGATGTTGCCGCGGAAGGTGGACTTCCAGAGGCTGTCTTGTGTGCGAGACTTGATGCGACCTTGTAGGAAGCGTTGGGAGGCGAGGTACATTCCGTACCAGGTGGTGCCACCGGGAGAGTCTTCGTAGGCACGTACAACGTCGACCAGCTGTGCGCGGTGGTTGTCTATACGTGTCAGCTGGTTGGCTGTGAGTTTGTCCTTGACTGGGAAAAGCCGTTTCGAGAACTCAAATATCTGGTCGTCATCTGGGCCTGTCTCGGTCAGTTCACTTAGCTTCTTCTCAACCACCTGGAAGAAAGCACCCGAAATCTCAACCATATGGCCAACAATCTTGGCCATTCGCTCCTGTGCGTTCCCCCGATGCTGGATGCGGATCTCCTGTGATGTGAAGTTACACATCACGTCATCGTTCTTGCGAAGCCCAAAGCGGACTACGACGCTCGAGGATGTATCGTGACTGGTACAGAAGAGTAGAGATTTCTCGAGGCGATCTGTCTGGTCATCCAACTGCAAACTGATGGCACGGGGTAGTTTTGCAGAGAGCCACTGGAAGCGGCCACCATATTGAGAACCAACACGCTGGATAACCGCCTCGCCTGCCCCAACCAACTTGTCGACTACAAGAAAGGCATCTTTCACGGGCACGATGGTGTAGCTGGTGCTGACTGCGATGCCGGGGATGAATCGACCGGTGTCTGAGCGACGCAGACCTATCCTGTGGGGCAATAGCTCGAGGTGGTTGTTCGCATCAGGTACGAAGAGAGCCGTAGGTACAGGTACCCAGTCCTCGCCAGCTTCGCGAAGAGCTTGCTCGAGGGTTACGGGTGTGTCAAATATCTTCATTGTGGTTTTGTGAACAATTGTTCACCCTCCTAGTATATGTGAACGTTTTGTCACTGTCAAGAGGCAGGTTCGAATACGGGAATATGGATCGGGCTGGGCTCGGGTTCAACTTGCTGGTCTTGCTGGAGATGCAGGAGAAACTCAGCCAGCTCGAAGAGATCGTCATCTGTCCACGCGGAGCCGCCTATCATGCCACCGGTGTCGAGGTTCTGAATATTGAGAGCGCCAAAGTCTCGCCATGCGAAGAACTTGTCGCTCGAGGCAATGAACTCACTTGCCTCGCCGATCATGCTTATCTCTTGCTGGAGTTGAGGATGCAGGTTATTCATAGGCACTCCTTGTAGGAATCTTTAGCGAGCCTATTAAGCTTCACTGAATCTACTTTGTTCGGGTTGTTCTTTAGGGGCCCAGATGGATCTCCTGGAGGCAGGTGTTTCAACTTAATTCCATACCCAAGTTTGTAGGATGCTGCTTTGGAGCGTACATTTTTAGTCGGTATCTCCAGGGTGTCAGCTACTTACTGTATGGAGGCAGCCCGCTGGAATGTCCAGACAAATAGTTAAGGTTCGATCGGTTTATTCTTATACATGTCTGATCTCCTTTCGTTCCTGATCAGGAACAGCACAGCTAATTCCTGGACTTAAATCAAAAGAGCCTCTCTAAGAGGGGCTCTTTTCTATGTAGTGCCAGCCGGGTTCAATCCCGACGTCCGGCCATTGTAGACCTTAGAGCTTGGCCGTTTTCAGTCTACTGCACACAGTCGTCGAGGCCTATCGGATCCTGGAATTTTAGCCTGGTCTCCAATCTGAACAGTGTCCCTATCAATCTGCCTTAATGAAGAAGCCAAGAACATTCAATTGCTTACTGCGCTGGTGTGTATGTTGTATCGATCAACTCGCCCGTTTGACAGTTCCATGTGATCTTTGTTTCTGATCCACCGCTGCCTTCGTATTGCGCCCAATATATGGTGTCCGATGGCTGATCTCCTGGAAGCCCGTCCTGGGTACTAAAGCTAAATGTGTTCCTCTCAGTTTCACCAACATCCATACGCTCCATTTTGTCTTCCGAATAGAAACCCAGAGACGAGTTCACCGTAACGAGGGCATCCAAACTGGAACGGTAAAGACTATTGGTAAAAGTAATTTCCCAAGATGGCTGTGTGCAGTCCGTGCTGGACACAAGTTCGAGCGGCGCGGCTATGATTGATGATATATCTGCTGAGGCGGATTCATCAGCAGGTGCCAGTTCAACTACGCGCACGTCATCGAACCAGACAACGTGTTCATAAGTGGTAGGTGGCACAGTGAAGCCGATACCACCGCTTTCAAGAGGAATGTACGATTTAGTTTCAATGACCTGCCATCCATTGATATATCCACGCACATAATCATCGGTCACTTCTAGGCGTGCGGAAAACCAAGTGTCAATCGGTGGCTCAACGCCTTCCATTTTGTGGATATTTGAGTAGTTCCAGCTGCGTGTTACTCCAATTTGAATAAATTTTTCGCTGAAAATAAGTGCATGAAAATCGCCCTTACCGGACAGGTTTTTTCGAAATTCCATGCTAAACACATCTCCGTATATGGGTGGCGAGCCTAAATTAACAACACGAACTTGAGACTCAAAAACATAGTTGCGCCATTGGTTGCTGCCAGCTTCGATGATCATGTATGTTTCCCTGTCTTGCGCGCTGGTTCCTTGTAATACATAGTTTCACTACCGGACACTTTCTGCGCGGGGCATGTCAAAGGCGACCGGGATGGGCAGATGCTCATTTAGGAACTGTTCCAGCAGGCGCAAGCCGAGTTGAAATAGGCTCAGATCACAGCGGTCGGTGCGGTGAATGACTTGCACCCAATTATCTCGTTTGGCGATGACGCCCAAGTAGATGATCCAGATGTAAGCAAGGCAAGCTGCGATCATCAACCGGGCCAGCCGGGCCGGGTCGGCGATATGGCTTTTATGCAAATTGAAGCCCCGGCTTTTCTGGTCGGAGAAGAAAGTTTCAATACGAAAGCGTTTGTTATACCAGGAACAGGCTTCGGCAACCAGCTCCAGGTTGGTGACCAGATAGAGGGGCTCTTTGCAGTCGCGCTGCCACCACGCGATGGCAAGGACGGGCCCATATTCCTGCTGGGTGAAGGCGACATCCAGCACGCCGCGGTATGCACCACGGGGCACATCCAGGTCGGCGAAGGCGAACCAGTCGCCCCCTTCACATAGCTGGACATGCTTGGCCGTGCGACAGACGTAGGCCCATTCGTAGTCATTCAGAGCCGCCTGGAGGTTCGTGCCATCGAATTCACCATCCCCCAGGAAGACGACATCGCTTGCAGGGGGCACCAAAGCGTGTACTTCTGTCAACAACTGCACGTGTGTCGCTTCTGAAAAATGTCCCTTGCTCCCTTTGACGGTGACCCACGCCACCGGCAAAGCACGTTGCTTGTAGATGACGCTCACCATCAGGGTCAGGCAACCGCGGCCCACTTCGCTGCCGTCCATTGCCAACACGAGCGGGCGGTCCTGCGCCAGACCCTGCAATAAGGGTTCAGCGAAGGGTAGAAAGAAGACTTCGTTATTAATATGCTCATTCTTGACCCAGCGGGCGTACCGTTTGACCCGGCTCTCGGGTTTGTTGCCGTCTGGCACTTTCCTGGCGATCGCCGGTAGCTGGCTACTCTGGCTGCGGACAATTCCGCTGACCATGGCAGCGAGCGTATCCAAATGGCGAGCCAAGTTGCCCTGCGGTTCTCCTGGGTACAGTTGCCGCAAGGCGCTCTTTATGGCACGATATGTACGGCGGTTGTCACTCATGGCGATACTCCCCTTGTTCTGTGGTAGAACGGAGAGTGTAGCCGAGAGGCAATCGCTAATCAATCACGGATAAAGTGTCCGGTAGTGAATACATAGTTGCTATTATCATCTTGCGTGACTTGCCAGCCAACTCGCTCCAACGATGGGGAACTCCAGCCAGTAAACTTACCGTCCTCGAAATCACTCTCGAAGAGTGTCTCTCCTTCGACATATTCATTTGGAGATGTTGTAGCAGTTGAAGATGGGGGCATAGATGGCGTTGTCGTAGGCTGCTGGTTTGGATCAGGAGTGGATGATATTACTTGTATTTCCGCATCACCTGTTTCCAGCGTCACCGGTGTCGGGGTTACATCCACGGTTATCACCACTACATTTGGCTCCAGTGTGCCAGCTGTTCCGTTGCCCAGCGCACCTGCTCCAATTGCGATTACAACGGCCATAATCGTTACTATGCCGACCGTCGCCAGAATCCATCTGAGATTTGATCGTTTGCTTGGTGGTTCAACTGGCGCTGGAGTTGGCGCGGGGGGCGCAGTAGGTTGTGGCTCAATCACGGTTTCGCTGGTTGAGTCAGCCGATTCTGGAATTGCTGCTCGTAATGCGTGCACCATTTGCCCAGCCGTCGCGTAGCGGTCTTCGGGCTGTTTGGCTAGTGACTTCAAGATCACACGTTCAACTGCTTCAGGTAGCTCAGGGTTGATATTTCGTGGAAGCGGCAGCGGATCATCTATGTGTTTGAATATGACTGCAATCGGCGTTTCGGCGTCAAAGGGTACGCGCCCGACCGCCATTTCATACAGCATTACGCCAAATGAATAGATGTCACTCCGACCATCTATCACCTTGTTTCCACGTCCCTGTTCGGGCGACATATAGGCGGGTGTGCCGATAATACCGCCCGTCCGCGTGAACTTCGCTGTTTTTGCAACAATCTTCGCAATCCCAAAATCTGTCAGCTGGCAATTCCCACTTTCATCAATCAGCACGTTGCTTGGTTTCACGTCGCGATGAACCAGACCGTGCGAGTGGGCATAGTGCAAGGCCTCGCCAACTTGCGAAAAAATACGACGAATCTGTGGCAATGGAAGTGGTTGGCCGTGTAGTAATTCGGCGAGTGTTCCGCTTTCAACGAAAGGCATCACAAGGTAGGTATACCCGTCCGCCTCACCAAAGTCGAACACGGGAAGGATGTTCTGATGTTGTAGTTGGGCAATCACTTTAGCTTCTTGCTCAAAACGTCCTACGAATTCCACCCCAGTTTTCGGATCGCTGGCATATTGCCTCGGTAGAATCTTGAGTGCAACATAGCGTTCCATAGCGGGTTGATAGGCCTTGTACACAGCGGCCATGCCGCCCTCGCCAATTGGCCCGACGATTTGATATTGACCAAGTTGTTTGCCGGTTAAGTCTTCCATTGTCTCTTTGATGCTGAGGCGAAGAGCAGCGGGCTAATTATGATTCAGCAGACGATTGTCTGCCTATACATCTTCTGGACGGTATTCTACGAAGTAGCAGACCGCAATTTGTCCCAAAATTCGTAATATGCGGAATTTTTGCAGGCTTCTTGATGTCTGGCAATATCTGATATAAATCTACACTTGACACCCCATTAAAGCAAAACGAATGTTCCTGATCGCCAGGCACATCTATGGCTGAGAGAGCAGGGAGGCCGGAGCCTCCCTGCTCTGTATTGCGAGACTAGAACGGTATCTCGCTCTCCTCCTCCGCAGCTGGAACCGATGCTGGTTCCGTGGAACCATTACTGGAACCACCGTTACGAGGCAGGAACTTCACAACCTGCGCGGTGATCTCGTGCTGCGCACCAAGTGTGCCATCGGTACGCTCGTATATGCGCGGCCCACCTGTCGTGGGATCAGAGTTTATCCGTCCCTCGATGAGCACAGGGGCGCCCTTGGCAAGATACTGCGTGCAGTTCTCGGCCTGCTTGCCCCACACGGCGACACGGAACCAGTGTGTGCGTTCCTGTTTCTCGCCGTCACTGTCCGACCAGACTTCATTGACAGCTACGGACAGGTTGGTAACCGCTTGACCGGATGGCGTGTAACGCAGCTCCGGGTCACGACCGAGGTTACCGGCAATAATCGTCTTGTTATACATGTTGACCTCCTATGGTCAGTGCTCTCTACTCCGGCGTTGCGGATATCTTTGGGCTGTAGACAGTAGAGAGTAGAGTACTCGAGTGTTGTGATTTGAGTGATCTTAGGGCATATTCGGCAGATGCAACTTCCCATCGTAAAACCGGCTCCCATCGTATCAGAGCACAGCGCCAGCTTTCGCGGGGTGTTTGAAAACCGCTGTCAGTTCCGGCATTTCGAGAATTATCTAACCGGACTGATTGTGTTGAAGAACAAGTCGATGGCGAACATGACGCGCTGCCTGTTGGATAGCGCTGACAAGACCAACCTGTCGCGCTTCTTGTCGGAAGCGAACTGGGATGCCGCGGAACTGAACCAGGAACGCATTGCATACTTATTCCAGCAAACCAAGCGCCAGGGCGCCCGCAAATCGATGCTGGCCATCGATGATACTTTGTGCGAGCACGTCGGCAGTCTGTTCGAATACATTGACCAACATTACAACCACGGCAACCACATGTATCCGCTAGCGCACAATCTGGTCACCGGCCACTACATCAGCGGCGCGGTTCGCTTTCCGGCCGACTGGCGACTGTACCGGCGCTACGAAGAAGTCACCGACTGGGAAGCGTTCGTCAAGAAACTGTTGCCCGACGCTACGATCCCGAAAACCAAGAAGGAGCGTAATCGCTTCAAACGTCAAGTCGCACCCACCTTGCTGGCCGACCCAGAGTTCCGGGCTCTGGACGAATCTTTTCAGACCAAGATTTCGCTGGCGGCTGAACTGGTCAAGGCGGCGCTGGCGCACGATTTGCCCTTTGAAACGGTGCTGTTCGACGCCTGGTACCTGGCACCCGAATTGCTCGAAGTTCTCAGTGCGCATGGCAAGCACTGGATCAGCCTGCTGAAAAACAACCGCAACCTTATCACCAACAGCTTTGTGCTCCAGGATGCTTCCGGCGAACGCATGCGCTTTGATGGTCCGCACATCAAGGTGCAGGACCTAGTGCCGCTTATCCCACCTTCCGCTTTCAAACCGATGCAAGTGGGCGTGCAGACCTACTACTGCTTCAGCAAGAATGTACGCATCCCGACTTTGGGGAAGGTACGGCTGGTCATCAGCTTTGCCAAGCCTGATTTAACCGGCACCTATGCCGTGCTGGTCAGCAGCCATCTCAGTTGGGATGCCAAGAAGATCATCGCAACCTATCTGCTCCGTTGGCCGATTGAGACCTTTTATCAAGACGCCAAACAGAACCTGGGGCTCCACGAATATCGCATGCGCTCGGCCGCCGCCATTCATAAGCACTGGTCACTGGTCTTCGTGGCCTATTCGTTCCTGCACCTGCACTGTTTGCCCACATCGCGTCGTGACAAGGTCTGCGCGCCCATCCAATCCATCGGGCAGGTTATTCGCCAACAAAGCCAGCAGCTAATCGAAGCATTGATCTTGCAGGCTCACGGCTCTCTGTCTGACGGTACTGACGAGCAACAAGTCTTCTCGTACTTATTCGCCAAGCAGGCTTACTCTTTGGCTGCTTGAGCCTTTTCACTCAAATCACAACACTCGAGTAGAGTAGTAGAGTGCCCAGTAGAACTACACCCCGACGAAGGCGGGGTAATTCTCATTGACATAACACTCTTAATGACATGGATTGTCGTTGGGTGTCGTCTTTGGGGGCATTGGTTCCTGATCAGGAACCGTTTGAGCTCTGCCAGATTTGAACGGTGCTTCGCAGATCGGGCAGATATTCTCTTCGAGAAACTCCGAGTCATCATCCCCGCGATAGAGCATGAGGTGCTTGGGGTTGATGCATACCAGAAGCTTCTCAATCATGAGATTCCCAGTGCCAACCTCGCATAGATAAGTAATGCAAGTAGGAAGAGCGATACTGCCACGCGCAAGGTCATCATGGCAGGAACTCCCCGAGCTGGCGCGAGCGCCATTCTTCACGCCAGTATCTACGACGAGTGACACGGTTCACTGTCGGCCGCGAGGTCCGCGTAGTACCGTAGCCTGCATAGTCAGCAGCCCACACTCTGCGCCAGTTCTGACGCATCTTGGTACGTAGGTGTTTCATGACTCCCACTCACTAAGGGCTTTCGCCACCAGCTCCTGTGCTTCTTGGAGGTGTTTGCGCGCCATGCCGTTGGTGCTGTTCACTAGAGCCTTGAGGCGCCGTTCTTGTGCCTGCAATTTCTGATGGACCTGAGATGTGCGGTATTTGGGGCTGATGCGATTGTTCTTCATGGTTATTCCTCCTCAAAACCTGTGATGTAGTCGTCTTTATTCAGGAGGCGGATGCCATCTTCCAGCGAGTCGCAGTGGTAACCGTTGTCAGGCGTGCCTTCCAGTTCAGCCGCTACACACTTGATGCGTTCTCCATCAAAGTATCAGGCGTGACCGAGATCATCCCGAATGTAGAGTGGTGGCATGCTGTTATCCTTTTAGAGTAGAGAGCGGGCATCTCACCCGCCTGGCAGGTAAGCAACCCTGCTGTGTCTCGGTGACTTCATCTTTTATGAGACTCGCACCACTGTTGGCTTCTGTTCATGCCTTCATTTGGTACGCCCACTATGGCGTTGATTATCCGAGCCTTCACCACGACCACCAGATGCGTGGCGTCAGTCTGTTAGCTGTTGGGGTGTGACGCCCAGTCAGCCAATGTCATCCATCTCCATATATCCCAACCTGCGAAGCAAATAACCCGATATCGCCAGTGGAACGGGGTGGAACTAAGGGAGGTTCCACAAATGTCGAATTCCGATCACTCTCAGTTCGAGCTTGGCGTGGTGAACTAATGTTCACATCATTATACGTGACTGTATGATCACTCGTCAAGGGTAATCCAGCCTGCAGGAGCTTCTGGTTCGGGGTTTATCTCGTCCCATGTGCGGGCTACTCCGTATGCGATGATGCGGAGCACGTATTCGGGCACTTCACCATCACGTTGGGGAAGGAATATCCTGCCACCCAGCTCGAGGTAGGCATGCAGTACGTGCTTGGAGCACATGGGGGTCTCCCACGGTGATTTGCCGTCCTTCTCGCGTTCGGCGTTGATGGCCGGCAGCGTTCTGGGCAGCCAGTGGGTGTACCAGTGGTTCTCGTGGACACGCACGGGCTGGTCGTAGCCGGGAGCGAGTGAGAGGTTGTAGACTTTCCACGGCTGCACTGATGTGTCTATCTCGCGGATACGGCCGGAGCGGTAACTAATGCGGACGGCATTGGCAGGTCCGTTCTCGCCCCAGATGATGTTTACGCGGGTCATGTCGTCGAACATGGCTTCGAGTGCGCGCCCGAGGGAGATCAGGTCGAGCCGATTGCTAATCTGCACATGCGTATCCGGCTCATCGGTGATGATGTACGGCACGAGCCGTTTGACTTCTTCTAGTGCTTCGTTGAATCTGGTCATGGTGATCTCCCTTCGTTCCTGATCAGGAACAGTTACTACTCGCGCAAGCGAATTTGGGTAATACGAGACGCTAATGTCTGTGCGTCCCGGTTGTCTACAGCTCTCACGCTCTCGAGCTGGCTCGGGGTGATGCCGAGGAAGTCCCACATGTTCTTGGCTTTGGCGTAACCGATGATGGCGCCGGTCTTGGTTACGACACCATCGAACTGCACAGCCTGGATGTAGACAGGGCCGGGCTTGATGCGACGACAGGCACGGAACGCAACTGCGGCACTGGCGTCCCTGCCATACCCCTGCAGGATGGCATTGGTGTACACCCGCTCGAACTTGGTGCGGGCACTATCCTGCAGCCACGTGGTGATGTCTGCCTGCAGGTTGTTCGCACTGGGTAGCCCGAATGAGTCATCCAGCCACTCAAGTGGGTCTGGCTCGAATTCGTAGTCATAGACCATTTCTTCGGGTTCACGCTCGTCCGGCAGGTCTTCGGGGAGTGCAGGACGATCGGTGGAGCAGTGGAGCGGGTCTGATACGTAGGGGAAGGCTGTGAAGACCTGATAGTCGTCACGGATGTCCACGCGCACGTCTTCGATGTAATATGTCGAGTGCTTCACCCTGGATGAGCGCAGTGGTGGAATAGGCTTCTGCGGCACGTCCCACGGCATTTCGCGTGGTCTCTCGTCCCATGCACCGGGCAAGTCCTGGTCATCGCTGACCAGGGTAAACATCTCACCGGCCATTGCTGCACGTGTGGGTACATCGTGGATCTCGTCCGGCTTGAGTACCTGTGGCTGCGGGATGACGTGCATGGACACGTGCGGGTCACAACTGGCACAGTAGAGATGCCCATCGTGTGAGCGCATGAGTGCTTCCCAGCATTTGCGGCAGTCAACGGGAGGCCCGTAGGCGCCGGCTACATTGTTGTCTGTACTGCCGGCGTGGAAGGCTGCCATTACTTCTTCGGCAGTGGGGTTGGAGAGTGTAATCGTCGGCTTCCACTCTCCGTTCGCGTCTTCCCGTACGGCGTCTGTGGCCTGCAGTGTGCCCAGGCGGGCTTCGTTACGGGTCAGGCTACCGATGGCGGAACGCACACGCCACGTTTTGAGTGCCAGCGCGTTCTTCTGCTCCGGCACGAATGAATTCTTATCGAGGGCGTAGTCATCACCGTCCCATTTGATACCCTGCTCCATCTCCAGCAGAGCGAGTTGACCGGCCTGCATGCCGTCTTCGAAGTCTTCCTGCCCATTGGCATAGCGAGATGCGAGGTATTGTGCTACTGCAAGGTCTGGCTGCGTGATACAATCGTCATTGGACATGTGATTAATCTCCTGTGTCCACTAGCCCCTTGGGAGCTCCACACTCTCAAGGGGTATTTGATTCAATTACTTCTAGCCGCAGGCTAGTTACTTATAGCGGCTCGTGCTAGCTGGTCGGCCCGCTCGTTGTACGCATGGCCTGCATGGCTGTCCACATGCTCTACTGTGACTGTGTGCCTGCCTATGTGCTGGTCTAGCTTCTGCCACAGCACCTTATTACTGAGTGGCTTGCGCTTGCGCCTCACCTTGCGCTGCCAGTCATTTCTCTTCCACGTCTCCAGCCACCCCTTCTGTATGGCATTCACGAAATAGGCGCTATCCGATACGATATGGACTGTATGCCCAGTACCCTTAAGTGCCATCAGCCCACGTAGTACTGCTGCTAACTCCATCGCATTGTTAGTGGTGTCACGCATGGGACTGCCGCTTATCTCCTTGGTGTGCCCATTCCACATGATGACAGCAGCCCATCCGCCTGGGCCCGGGTTGCCACTGCATGCCCCGTCTGTATAGATCGTGATAGTCATGTCGTATCTCCTTGATTGTCTTGTGTCCTGCACTGCGCACTTGCGGCACTGCATGCAGAGGAGGGGACCTGTCAAGCCAGCGGATGTGGGCACGTTGTTGCTATCCCATTCTGCCCTGCAGCCTGCCAACCAACATGATGTAGAAGGCTTGATGGGGAGGCAGCCCGCATGCTAATCTCGCCGTGCGGCGGTGCGGGGAACTACCTGTTCGACTGGATAGGTCGTACTGGTGTCGGGACGACTCTTGGTCCCGTCTGTGTTGACGGGACGTCCAGTGCAACTGGACTCATGGGGGGAGTACCGGGTGGGTACCGGGGAGCAGGGGGAGGGAGTGGCGGGGGGGGAGAGAGTACGCAGTGGCAGGGGATATATAAACACCCCCGGGTTCACTTCTCGTTCTTTACACCTCTAATTAGACCCAATTGAATAACGATGGTCTCCGGGGAAATCTCTTTTGTGAAGCCGTGATAGCCTATAAAGGATAATTTATAGAGAAAAATCCCTCAACTAACATTCTAATATCCTTCTCTTTCTTCTCGTTTCATTTCGCGCTCAATCGATCGTTCTAGTGCGTCGATGCATTCATCTATCCACAGCAAAACGTTTTTATTCGATTCGACTCTCTGTAGTTCAAGGATCTGTTGCAGCTTGTTATGATAATGTTTACTTGCTTCACCAGTCCATCCTTCAGTGAAATAATTAGCATTTAGGTTCGAACGGACATCGTCTCGGTGTCCGTATCGCACAAGAACCATTCTGGTAAGCGACGATTCCCAACTCGATGGAACGAAATCCTTTGGCACGAAATTCGCAATGTGCCCAGCTCTATTTTCCACGTCTTGGTCGACCCAATTCCAAAGAGAGGTCAGTGGAATTATTGACAAAATACCACTTGGTTTCTCTCCAAAAAAGTCCCCCCCTCTGAGCCATTCCTTAAGATGAAACGCTCTAGTATCTATCGGCGGACCAATGTATTTGGTGACGAGTTCCCAAACTTCAATCGGATATCTTTGTGTAATCATTCCGAGAACAATCCGGGAGGCTGAACGAGTGCTATCAAATACAGTGCCATCATCACCAAAGTGTTCGATTAATTTGCGCGCTAGTTCTAACCCTCTCTGGGGATATAGTTGAACATATTCTTTCCGGTAGTGGTTACATGTTGACTGATGAGTCTGGAAAAAGTAAGTTGTTGGCCTGCCAAACAGAGGAGCGCCAAAATGATCCAGAGTGTCATCACGCATGAGTGTTCAAAGTGCAGGAGCCTCAACATTGTCAAGAATGGTACAGACTATAAAGGCGGTCAGAAGTTTCATTGTCTCGATTGCGCCGCTTATGGAATGTTGGAACCGCAAAGCCGTTCTTATCCTGAGTTCATCAGAGAATTTGTCCTACGCACCTATCGAGAGCGAGCCAGTATGCGCGGCATTGAGCGCATCTTTGGCATCGCGCGGCAGACATTAGCACGCTGGATTCTGGAGAAGGCCGGCGCTATGCCGAACCTGGCTGACACTTTAGAAACCGTAAAAACGGATGATGTGCTGGAATTGGATGAATTATGGTCATTTGTACGCACAAAAAACGATAAACGTTGGATATGGGTCGCGCTGTGTCGGCGCACGCGCCAAGTGGTGGCCTATTTTATTGGCGACCGCAGTGAAAAAAGTTGTCGCGCGTTATGGAAATCCATCCCAGCATCCTACAAAGCGTGTTGCTCCTTCAGCGACTTCTGGCACGCTTACCAGAAGGTTTTACCAAACGACACTCACCAAAGTGTCGGCAAAGAAAGCGGCCAGACATCTCACGTGGAACGCTGGAACAACACCTTGCGCCAGAGACTGGCTCGCTTCGTGCGCAAAACTCTTTCTTTCTCCAAGTCCGACGTTTACCATGAAGCTGTACTCAAGTTGTATCTCCATTACTACAATACAGCGTGGTCCCCATCAGTTACCATGTAACCACTACCATCATCCATATGATTGCCAGTTCTCGGTTTTTTTTCTTGAAACAAAACGGGGTGTAATAACAATTGAATCGTGAGTTCTTCAGGTAACTCGCTCATCTTCTGTGTAGACAAGTAGTAAAAATGATATAGGTCAAGCGCAATAAAAACCGCACGAGAATCGGTGCTCTCTAACAAAAATGTAATCCAATTATGAAAAATGTCCTCAGATATATCTCGAATCGAACTTCCGAGCGCGAAGACTTGAAAGGAAATGATATTGAATTGACCCATTTCAGCGAGACGAAGGATTCGTAGAGCTGCACGATCCGACATCCCTGAACGCCATGTCAAGTCTGGAACTAGGTATCGAAGTTGCTCATCTTCTGCAAGTCTGTCGAATGCCAACTCCCACTGAGGTGAGTCTAGCTCAAAAATGGATCTGAGATAACCACCCAGGAAAAAGTCGCTCCCTTCTTCGCCAGTCTTCCTCTGGGCAGAAAGCAATGTGTTTAAGAGTGAATTCTGCTTATCTTGGATGCCTAATGCATATCCGAATCGGAATCCATTACCCGCCTTAGTCGTCACTAACCAATCCAACTCGCGTTCCAATAGATTTGGGTCCGTGACGGCTTGATAGGAAAGCTTTTCAATCCAAGGTTGTACCTGATCGACTCGGTTTCCTTCTTCATCAAAATGATCCTCCAGAAGATTCATCCGCACATATCGATTCATGAGTGCGGTGAAATCGTCACCAGTTAGTTTGTCTCGAAGTGAAGCCAGACGCTTGCGAGTCTCATCCGGCAGTTGTTTTCCTTCGTAATGAATAATCTGTATGATTTGCGCCAGGATTTTTTCATTTTCTATATAAGGTCTCGAGTGTTGTGATTTGAGTGAAAAGGCTCAAGCAGCCAAAGAGTAAGCCTGCTTGGCGAATAAGTACGAGAAGACTTGTTGCTCGTCAGTACCGTCAGACAGAGAGCCGTGAGCCTGCAAGATCAATGCTTCGATTAGCTGCTGGCTTTGTTGGCGAATAACCTGCCCGATGGATTGGATGGGCGCGCAGACCTTGTCACGACGCGATGTGGGCAAACAGTGCAGGTGCAGGAACGAATAGGCCACGAAGACCAGTGACCAGTGCTTATGAATGGCGGCGGCCGAGCGCATGCGATATTCGTGGAGCCCCAGGTTCTGTTTGGCGTCTTGATAAAAGGTCTCAATCGGCCAACGGAGCAGATAGGTAGCGATGATCTTCTTGGCATCCCAACTGAGATGGCTGCTGACCAGCACGGCATAGGTGCCGGTTAAATCAGGCTTGGCAAAGCTGATGACCAGCCGTACCTTCCCCAAAGTCGGGATGCGTACATTCTTGCTGAAGCAGTAGTAGGTCTGCTCGCCCACTTGCATCGGTTTGAAAGCGGAAGGTGGGATAAGCGGCACTAGGTCCTGCACCTTGATGTGCGGACCATCAAAGCGCATGCGTTCGCCGGAAGCATCCTGGAGCACAAAGCTGTTGGTGATAAGGTTGCGGTTGTTTTTCAGCAGGCTGATCCAGTGCTTGCCATGCGCACTGAGAACTTCGAGCAATTCGGGTGCCAGGTACCAGGCGTCGAACAGCACCGTTTCAAAGGGCAAATCGTGCGCCAGCGCCGCCTTGACCAGTTCAGCCGCCAGCGAAATCTTGGTCTGAAAAGATTCGTCCAGAGCCCGGAACTCTGGGTCGGCCAGCAAGGTGGGTGCGACTTGACGTTTGAAGCGATTACGCTCCTTCTTGGTTTTCGGGATCGTAGCGTCGGGCAACAGTTTCTTGACGAACGCTTCCCAGTCGGTGACTTCTTCGTAGCGCCGGTACAGTCGCCAGTCGGCCGGAAAGCGAACCGCGCCGCTGATGTAGTGGCCGGTGACCAGATTGTGCGCTAGCGGATACATGTGGTTGCCGTGGTTGTAATGTTGGTCAATGTATTCGAACAGACTGCCGACGTGCTCGCACAAAGTATCATCGATGGCCAGCATCGATTTGCGGGCGCCCTGGCGCTTGGTTTGCTGGAATAAGTATGCAATGCGTTCCTGGTTCAGTTCCGCGGCATCCCAGTTCGCTTCCGACAAGAAGCGCGACAGGTTGGTCTTGTCAGCGCTATCCAACAGGCAGCGCGTCATGTTCGCCATCGACTTGTTCTTCAACACAATCAGTCCGGTTAGATAATTCTCGAAATGCCGGAACTGACAGCGGTTTTCAAACACCCCGCGAAAGCTGGCGCTGTGCTCTGATACGATGGGAGCCGGTTTTACGATGGGAAGTTGCATCTGCCGAATATGCCCTAAGATCACTCAAATCACAACACTCGAGATAAGGTCTTGAAACAAAGTCCTGAATAGTTTCGTTTACCATGTCGGTTAGATTTTGAATTTGTATCAATCCTCGCATGCGCCTCAACAGAATTTCAACGGCTTGATCCCGCTCTTCTTCAGGTACCGTATCGAGTTGTAATCTGAGTAATTGCCATACTTCCCGATATGCATCAAATAATTCGCCATATGTTATAGGAGCCCATCTACTTGGAGCTTTCGTCTGTGGTATCGTTTCAGATACGGGCATTCGGGAAAAGAATTGCGCCTCTAAGGCGTTATCGCAAGCACGAAGTCCCAAAACACGTCGTTCCTTGGTTTCTGACTCTACTGCCTCGACCAGAATTGGATATCGTTCTGATGGAGATGCTTCAGTCGGCGCAAGTTCGCCACGACCTAAAGAGAATAGGCCAGCAAATACTCCACTTGCATTATTTGACCAAGTCTCGGTTTCAGCTTCGCCAAGCGCTAGTAATAATCGCGCAGCATTACCGAATAGGTCTCTCCAAATAGCGATATATTCGAGTGCCCATACGATCTCTCTGCGGCCTGTTCTGAACTGGAGTAATTGCTCCTCGCTCCAACTGCCTAATGTTCGCAGAAGTAACTTTAGAGCTGATTCTGGATTGGCTTCTGCGAGCCGTTGTAGAAACTCAGCTCCAATCTGAGTTCTTAGTAATTTGCCGTCTTCAAAAACCCCCTCTGATCCGAGAATGTTTTTCGAAAAATCTAACCCACGCGAAGTGGCTGAGATGTAAGGGATTTGATCAACAAATCTTCGAAAAAGATCTGATCTAAATTTCTCAGGAATGCTTAAAAAAAAACTATTAAATTCTTCTCCTGTTAATCCTTGGCTTTCCCACCACTCCCTCAAGAGATGAATTCTCAATAAATAAGGTGCAACATACAGATAATACTGCCCCTGAACAATACCTCTCTGTCGCTCACGTTCAACAACTCGACTAAACTCAGCGTACTCAACATTAGCGACTTGGGCTACCCATTCCGCCTCTTTGGAAAGTTCCCCTACGTAACCCACTTTGGAGAACAAAGACAAACCGGTTAGAACTTTTTTTGTTCTAAATTCTTCTGAATTGGGATCCAATGTTCCGCCGACCAGGCGGTTAAACAACACCTCGTCGCTAATGTTGGCAAAATCAATTTCATGTCTTGTATCTAATAAGTATGTCTCTTGGAGTAATACAGCTATTTTGGGGTAACCACTAGAAAACTCGCTAATTCGAGCAATAACATTATTCGGTAAACCGGAGTTTTCCGAATCTAATATGGACTCAATTTCGCTCTTGCCTAAGTTTTCAAGCCGGAAAAGTTTAGTGGGAGGTGGAGCGTTGTTGAGCTCGTAGGAAATCGTGATTAATGCCAACCTGGAACTTCTTGTAGAAAATGCCCTTACAAATTCATCATGATTATTAATGTCACATTCATCTATATCGATTATCGCTGATAAAGAATCATCGATTTGTAGAGTGTTTAATAAGAACGAGTTTCGAAATTGATTTGCATTTACATATATCACTCGTTCCCGTAAATCATTGTCCCCTAAAGTTTCGAAGACTAGTCTGGTTTTACCGATACCAGAAAGCCCAATTACTCTTAATACCGGACATTGTCCATTGAGATTTCTTAATTCTTCTCGCGTTTGTTCGATCCACTTAGCCCGGTTAGTATCAGGCACGAATCTGGTGGGAGTACTGATGTCACTCCGCTCTGCCCATGCAGAATAAGGAAGACACTGAAGTAGATCATTCTTGAACCAAGTAACCAAACTAACGTAACGCTCTGCAAATCCTATCAATTGTTCGGCCGCATAGACCCGTATTTTCGGATCCTCATAGCCATAATTGGTCAACTCCTCCCGAATTGCATCCTCACGTGCACGACGCACATTCGGAGGAAGACTTGCAAAAAGCACAAGTATATAATTGCCGCCGAGGTCAAGAATTCTTTCTACTTCCGGCTTTAACGGCTCCTCGAGATCTCCACGCTTGTGCAACTCTCTCTTACACTGCATCGGTTGGAGATCCGAAGACTTTATTTGAAATCCTGTTGTGCCTTGAGGAATGACATCGTCGTCTTCCGGTTCTGCATCCTCTATATAGGCATCGATGCCACCGTCACCCACATTAATACAATCGGGGACGTCAATAAGATTACGTCCGATTCCGACCCTAGATGCCTCAGCCCATAATAGTCGCCGAAAGAATTCGACAGCTACATCGGCGCTAATATTGGTCAGTTGTTGAGTCTGCAGGCTAAAAGGATTTATGGTGCTCATACTACAGAAGTTGCCAATGGACTTTGCACTTATATGTGAGTATAACCAGCTGCCCGCTGCACGTCAAAGTAATTCGGCTTTTGCTGGCAGTTTTCATAAAATGTAGCAAGAACGAGCGAGATTCATTGTCAGAGTTCTCGCAATGATATACAGTGGAAGCTGTACGATCGCTAATATGATAACGAGGCTATTGCTTGACGAGAGTTGACTATCCAGGACAGAACGACTGTTGCTGCGCTTTATACGCGCCTTCTACCGACGACGACTGCAGATGCTTATAGTCCACCTGCCCCCGGAAGTAAGCAGCGAAATATTAGTTGCCGCAGAAGCCCGGCAAGGCTTTCCGGGGAAAGGCTTTAGCTCCAACTAATTCTTCGCGCTCGGCACTTGTCAAGAAATCAGGTAGAATACGAAAATCAAGGGACTGAAGGCCATTATAAAACCGTCCCTTGACTTGAATGATAGACCTGCTTTGCAGCAGGTCTTTTCCTTACCGCCTCAGTGTCGTCAGTGTTAGCCACTGGCCAAGCACGATTCCAAAGAGAATCAGCATAATGGCCTCTTCCATCATTGGGCGCCTCCTTTCTGTTGAACAAAAAAACCCTCGTAAGTGAGGGTTTTGGCGGGAGATAAAAAAAGGGCCGACTGCTGCAGCAGTCGGCCCTTTCGTGTAAATGATATACCAAGGATCTTCATATCATATGTGCATAACGCCACAAGCTTCCGAATATTGATATGTATGATTTGAACAGATTCGAGAAAATTTGGAAGTTGATGTCCAACCCCTCGCGATCCTCCCCATTGGCTTGACGGAATATCTAGTCTTACCCTACAATGTGACTAATATGTCACAAATGCGCTGGTTCTACGTCATTGTCACAGAGAAAACCGATCCGCAGGCTGAGGATCTGGTACAAGGCGAGCCCTTTGTTTGGGGTGGCAAGACGTTGGGGATTTGTGAGCAATTCCTAGAGAGAGACAACGAGATAGCGGTGGTTTTCTCCAGAAAGATTACAGTCATGGACTTACCACTACACAAAGTATCTATAGAAAGCATTTGTTTGAATTGAATGAGCGAAGATACAGCTGAATTTGACGAGATTATTGCGGACCGAGTAATTCGCTTCCACAAAAAGCTACTCCAGGACCCACTCTACGAGGATCCGGAGAATCGTCCACTTCTGGATGCGCTTGTGATTCGTTATCTAGAGATGATCCACATACGGTCTCTCGCGATGATGGCACAGGCACCGCAAGAGGATGTGCACTGATGGCTATCCTGGCGATGTGTTTCCACAATCTGGACCCCGCGCATACGGAATACTCCCGTATCACCTACGAAACTTTCCTAAAAACTGTAGATTTCTCCCGATATGTTCTGGGCGTCTTTGACAACGCCAGCACGGACCCGGGTACACGCGATCTTCTGAAGCGCATTAACGGAGATCGACATTACGTTAGAGCCAGCATCATAAACGTCGGCACGGCTGCAGGCATCAATTCGATCTGGAAGCGTCTACACCAAAACCCAGTCCCGGGAGTACTGGGCCGGGGCGGGCAGGCGGTCTGCAAACTCGATAACGATTGGACATTTGCAGAAGGGATCAGCGGGGACGGTTGGCTCGAGGAGGCGTTGGAAGTCTTCGAGCGAGATCCGTCTATCGGTGTGGTCGGCTTGAAGCGTACGGACCTGCAGGATGTACCTGGTCATGACGTCATCCCTTGGGTCGAGAACCCGGACATGAACATTCCTGCCACACAGTTGCGCATGTTGCCGCAGCCTACAGGACTGGATCGCTGGCTGGTGGTTGAAGAAGCCGCACACGTGATGGGGACTGCGCAGGTCATCTCGCCGCAGCTCTTGGAGGCGATCGGTTATCTCGTCCAGCCGGGATTGTATGGCTTTGACGACAGTCTGCTGGCAGTGCGCGCGAATGTGGCAGGATTCAAGAGTGCTTTTCTACCACACCTGAGCATCCGCCATCTCGATCCCGGCGTGATGCCTTATCAGCAATGGAAGGTTGATGTCGCCAACATAAAGATAGAAGAATACTTCGGGCTTCGCGCCGCGTACGAGACAGGCGTTCGCCCGGTTTACTACGATGGAGGCTTTTGATGAAGCGTAAGTCCTGGGTGCTGTCGGTGTTTGTCACTTCTATGCGGAAGAGCAAGGAATACATTGTGGACATTAGTGCTCTGTTCCGCAAATTGCTACGGAGCAAATGATGCTTTGGATAGCTCATTTCTTATATGGATTCGTCTTGGCGGTAACGTTTCTGCGCACCAGTGGAGGCCGGAGTCTTAATGCTGTTCACAAAACAATCGTTCTGGTTGGGGTGACATGCCTTGGCATTGTTCCAGTGCTCATAGCGTTGTTAGTGCTGATCGGTCGTGATCTGATGAAATGGGTGACAACTTGGCGCTTATTGTCCTGACTACCTACTGCACGCCGCAGAACCAGAGGCTCCCGCTGCTCGAAGGGACTCTGGGCATGCTGCTTGTCACGGTGGACTGGGACCGGCACAAAATTGTTATCGTCGACAACTGCAGCACGGATGATGTTACCGGAGCGGTGGAAGCATTCCGCAATGTGGTGCCACATCCCACTTCTAAATATATACGCAACACAACCAATGTCGATACGGCGCGAGCTTTCAATGTGGGTCATTCAGTAGGAGGTCGCGGCCAGAACGTATTGAAGCTCGATGACGATGTTGTTGTGCATGAGAGCGGTTGGCTGGAAACGCTCGAGTTGGCACTGGAACGCATCCCCGATCTTGGCGGCGTAAGCCTGAAATGGCGCTTGCTTACCGAAGCACCGGGAGAGCACGTATTGCCAGCCGGCCAGACGCCTTTTGCCAAGACGACGCTTGATTATGTACCGCGCGCAAGGTAGTAGACGAATGGTGGGTACCGATCGAATATACGCCGGGCCTCTCCGGCATGTGTGCGCTGTACCGCAAGGAGGCCCTTTCCCAGATCGGCAAGATGTTCCAGCCGACGATTTACGGACACGATGATGTGTTGATGTGCAAACGTCTTATGGCTGCAGGATGGCGATTGGGCTTTATCCCGCATATCCATGTCGACCACACGGATGCTACGAATACGGAGTTCTCGCTGTGGAAGCGGGACATGGCCGGCGAGACCTTCTCTAGTGGTATTTGGGCAGGGTTGATGGAGCAACTCGACCGCGGTGAATATTACAGCCCGGATGGAGAAAGATTGGAGAAACCATCATGAAGGCACACTGGTCTTATCTCAAGGTCGTTATACGCCATAAGTGGTTCGTGTTTCGGGCTTGTCTGGCTCTGGGCGTACCTTTCTGGCGCGCAGTAGTGCACGACTGGACGAAATTCATACCAGTTGAATGGGGACCGTATGTGCGCAATTTCTACAACCCGGATGGCAGCAAACGTGAGGTGCGTGACAGCACTGGCGCCTACGACCCGAACAGTCAATCCGATGAGTTCAAACGTGCCTGGATGAACCACCAGCGCAACAAACATCACTGGCAGGCGTGGTGTTCTCTCGGTGATGGCGGCAGTGTGAGCCCACTACCTATTCCTGAAACGTATATCCGGGAGATGGTCGCCGATTGGTGCGGAGCTGGAATGGCGTACTCAAATCGAGCAGATCCACGCCCCTGGTATGAAGCGAATAAGCAAGACATGGTGCTGCATCCAGAAACACGGCGCTGGCTGGAATTGTTCTTGGGAAGTGTAACGATGTTGCGCTGGCTGGATCAGAGCGGGAGTCTTTGATGGGACTATTGTACGAACACGTCACCTGTTCCTGATCAGGAACCTGTCCCATCGGTGACCAACCATGCGGGCACGATTCTGGACCGCATGGAAGAAGACATTCAACAACTTAGGAATCTTTTGTAGAGAATTTGGAGAAGATAAACGATGATCTTATATACAGCAGGTCCGTACGCCCCGAAGAACGGACGTACAACAAAGCAAAACATTGAAAACGCTCGCAAGGTGGCTATAGCTGTATGGCATGCCGGCCATTTCGCTATGAGTCCGCATATGAACACAGCAGGCTTCGAAAACGAGGAGCTTTTGAAGGATATCGCCGACGAGGACTACGTTCTTCGGGATCTGGAGATCATCCGCCGCTGCGATGCCATTCTGATGATGCCGCACTGGGAGGAGAGCACAGGATCGCTGCAGGAGAAGGAGTACGCCGAGTCCATTGGTATGCCAGTGTATATCTATCCAGAGATTCCGAAGTTGCATCCGACAGAGGTAGGTAGTCCAGTGCAGTGCCAGGCATTCATGGAAACGATTATGAAGATGTGGCGCACGCATCTGGACAAGAATGCCGACTACAGCCCCGCGAATATTGCCGGGACAGGCGAGATCGGACTTGTGACTCGCCTATGGGACAAGATGGCTCGACTTATGAGCCTGACTGGGTTCAGGATGGACATCCGCGACGTGGAGTTTAAGGCGAGGCCGAATGGCGCGATTAACGAGCCCCTTGAGGATACATACATCGACCTGTCCGTTTACGGAATCATCGCAAAATTGTACCGAGAGGGAAGATGGGGACACTAAGGTTTTGGGGTGACATGCTGGCGTGGATTTTTACGTCAGTGGCTTATGGCCTTTTCTGCGGCTCTCTCTTTACCGGTTTGTTTGCGGTGGTCTTTGGTATTACCCCGATTCAGTGGACAGTTGGTTAAGCCACTAAAGGTAATTGTTCATAGGCATGTGGGCTCATGTAATCCAGGGCCGAATGCATCCGTTGCCGATTGTAAAACACTTCGACATAGTCAAAGACGCTGGTGCGAGCAGCGGCCCGGCTGGCGTACAGTTGCTGGTATACACACTCGGATTTCAGGCTGGCAAAGAAGCTCTCCATGGGGGCGTTATCGTAGCAGTTTCCCCTTCGGCTCATACTGGGCGTGATGTCATGAAGCTTGCGCAGCGCCTGATACTCAGCGCTGGCGTACTGACTCCCCCGGTCAGAATGATGGATGAGACCTGGCGGCGGTTTTCGCGAACGCAGAGCCATCTCCAAAGCATCCAAAGTCAGTTGGCGGCGCAAGCGTTTGCCGAGTGCCCAGCCGACGATCCGTCGCGAGTACAGGTCGAGGACTGCTGCGAGATAGAGCCAACCTTCACTGGTTGCAATGTAAGTGATGTCGGCCAGCCACACTTCGTTAGGCGCAGTGGCCGTGAAGTCCTGAACGAGCAAATTCGGCGCTACGGGCAGGCTGTGCTTCGACTGGGTTGTCACCTTGTAGCTCCGTTTGCGTCGGGCTTGCAGGCCATGCAGGCGCAACAGACGGGCCACCCGGTTGTGGCCGCAGCGGATGCCGCGGTCCTGTAGTTCGCGGTGAATGCGCGGACAGCCATAGACGCCGCGATGCTGCTCAAAGATCGCTCTGATCTCGCGTCCCAACGCCTGGCTGGCTTGCTCGCGCGGGCTGACCGGCCGCTTGCGCCAGGCGTAGTAGCCGCTACGTGTGACTTGCAGTACCCGACACATCAGACTGATGCTGTACTCGCCTTTGTGTTCGTCAATGAAGCGAAATCTCACTTCTGCTCGCGCGCAAACACCGCCATGGCTTTTTTTAGGATGTCCCGTTCCTGGCGCACCACGTGCAATTCGCGCTTCAACTCGGCCAGCTCGCGGTCGCGCTCCTTCGGCTTTCCCTTTCCGGGAAATGCCTGCGCTCCATCAGCCGCGTATTCAGCCCGCCAGCGATTCAGACTGCTACTACTTACTCCCAAATCCAAAGCAAGCTGCTCAACCGCTGTGTCGCTATCACGCATTGCATCATCGAAAACCTTACTTTGACAAGATCGTTGACTCACGCTAATCCTTACCGAATGTTCCCGTTGTTCGGACGTTCGGAGGAGATCGATGAGGCATCCCATGAGTCTGCAATCACGCCGTGAACTTCTGGCCAGCACCGCGCCGCGTTACCAGCAGGCGTCCAAGAAAGAGAAGCAAACCATCCTCAACGAATTAACCGCTGCCACCGGCTATCACCGCAAATACGCCCTCACGTTGCTCAAGTATCATGACGCCCAGGCAGCGCAACCTGCGAGACGGCCGCGGAAACCGTCGCCCCGAATCTACACGCCCGAGGTGCAGGCGGCGTTGGTGGAGGTCTGGGAAGCTGCCAACCGTATCTGCTCCAAACGGCTAGTGCCGTTTCTGCCGGAGTTCGTGGCCGCCCTGGAGCGGCACGGTCACCTCTCGCTCTCGGACGATGTGCGTGAACGCCTGCTTGCGATCAGCACGGCGACGGTTGACCGCCTCCTGGCAGACGTGCGGCGCGGTCAACTGCCCTACGGCCGCAGCACCACCAGGCCGGGTAGCCTGCTCAAGCATCATGTGCCCGTGCGCACATTTGCAGAGTGGAACGAAGATGGGCCGGGCTTTATCGAAGCCGACCTGGTCGCCCACTGTGGCGATCGCATCGATGGGCAGTTTGTGCACACGCTGGTGATGACGGATGTTTCTACCGGGTGGACGGAGTTCGCCGCGCTGCTGTACCGCAGCCAGGACACCGTGCTCCGCGCAATCCGGCGCATCCGTACACAGCTGCCCTTCGACCTGTTGGGGTTGGACACCGACAACGGCGGCGAGTTCTTGAATTATCTGCTCTTTCACTACTGCCAGGACGAAGGCATCACCTTCACTCGTTCACGCCCTTACCGGGAGAACGACCAGTGCCATGTCGAACAGAAGAACGGCTCCATTGTGCGCAAGTTCGTCGGCTACGACCGTTTCGTTGGCATAGAAGCCTGCCGCGTTTTGGGTGCTTTGTACACGCAACTCCGGCTTTACGTGAACTTTTTCCAGCCTTCTGTCAAGCTGGTGGAGAAAAAACGCGTCGGCAACCGCATCATGTGCAAATACGATTTGGCGCGGACGCCCTATCAGCGTGTCACGGCCACTGAGAGTATCTCGGATGAAACCAGGCGCGCACTTGGAGAACAGTACCGCCAGTTGGACCCTTTGAACCTGCTACAGCAGATCGAATCTTTACAGGACCTATTCTGGCAGCACGCCTACGTCAACCCGCTCGCGCTGTCCGCTACCGCGTCACCCAACGGCTCCACCGCACAGCATGTGAATGGATCCGTGCATCCGGCGGAAACAGCATACCCGTCCGCCAAAGCACCGGGGCTGCCGAACGCGCGCGCCATCACCAGCACGGCCAATGGCAACGCACCACCGCCCAACGACAACGGTACCGCCCGACGCCTCGAGCGTGCTGCGCGCATGTACCGGCGCACGAAACGCAAAGGGCGCTATGGCCAGGTGAAGCGCTGGTGGCGTACCCGAAAAGATCCATTCGAAGACGTCTGGGACGAAGTTGAGCAGCAATTGGAGCAAACGCCTTACCTCACTGCCAAGATGCTCTTCCAGTGGTTGCAACAAGGCCAGCCCGGCAAATTCAGTGACGGTCAGTTACGCACGCTCCAGCGCCGAGTACATGACTGGCGCCTCAAGCAAGCGGAACATGAACTCGAGGCGAACGAGGAGTTCGCGGATCATGTCGCCGCAGCAGCACCCAGTCCTGAACGTACTGGGTCAGGACGAAGGCACTGGGTCGTGACGAAGGCACTGGGTCGTGACGAAGGCACTGGGTCGGGATGAATGTGTCGACTACTAGCCTGCTTTTATCTCGGCTCACCAACGGGAAACAGAACGCCTGCTTCTCGCTGGAGCCCCCTGCGCTCCGCAGCGTGCCACTGCGGCTGCGCTTCGTCAACACCCCTTGACGCTCTTTGCACACGCATCTCAACAAGGGGTGTTGACAGTGCTCGCCTGCGTGGCTTCGGCTGCGCGTCAGGCAGCTCCAGCGGAAGCAGAGGAAACTAAGTGAGGCTTGACCAATTGATCGAAAAGTCACACCTCGAATCAGGTTGAAAATGATGGAAAAACTGGACTGGCAACGGCTTCTCAGGGTAAGATTCTTACATGATGCAATACGTAGATACCACTCAATTGCCATTTTTAATGTAGTCACTAGTAGTGCCCTCCGGTGATTATATAGTCACATGATATCTCGTAAAGCAGGGCACATATCTTCCTCCACGAGTTAGATATGTGCCCAGAAGTGGGCGGAACAGGACTCGAACCTGTGACCTCTTCTGTGTAAGAGAAGCGCTCTAACCAACTGAGCTACCCGCCCGTATAGCCCCAGACGCACAGGGGTAGCCGTCATTATACCAAGTGTGGAGACACGTTTATCTCAGACAAAATCGCTTCCGGCCACTTCAATTTGTTGCATTGAAGAGGATTTCCAATCCAGCAGCAAAGCCAAACGTTTCAATCAGTTATTCACAGGTTATTGCCTCGACGCTCAAAACAATCAGATTTCGATGGACTGCCCCTTGTTAATGTGATAGACTCGTCGACAAAACTTTGCCAATTTTCATTGCAAAGCCCATCCAAACATCTAACAATCTCAAAGGGGTACTGTTTACAATGTTTCGCGATAAGATCCGTGCCGCCTACGATCGCATGTCGGCCTCATTCCGAGTATTGGCCGACTATCTCATGGACCACACGCACGAGGCGGCGTTTTTGAACGCA
Source organism: Anaerolineales bacterium (assembly GCA_965248775.1). Lineage (GTDB taxonomy): Bacteria > Chloroflexota > Anaerolineae > Anaerolineales > JBHHUI01 > JBHHUI01. The sequence goes on along the minus strand of OZ252150.1, from coordinate 3,226,918 downwards.
TCGCAGCTTGCTAAACATTTAGAAATCGATCCGGCAACAGTTGTTCGTTTTGCGCAGCACCTTGGTTATCCGGGCTATCCGGAGTTGCTGGGAGAAGTTCGGGGAGAAGTCAAGGATGACCTCGATCGCTATCTGAACCCGCCAGTACTGAGCCGCGAGCCAGGCTCGATTGCATTAGCGGCAATCCGACGCGAAATTAATAACCTGGAAATGCTAGAACGTTCGCTACAACCGCGCGATGTCGGTCGCTTCGTCACGCTGGTTGGGAAAGCTGAAAAAATCGTTGTGGTCGGAGAAGGTCTCAGTCGTGAACTGGCGCGCGTCTTCGCCTACCGGCTGCGCAACCTGGGCTTGAACGTCTATGACGTTGACCCTTCGCCTGAGTCAGCTGCGATGGCATTTCTCAACTTACAGCGTGGCGACCTTGTCATCGGCATTGCTGTCAGTTCGCTTTGTCAGGACCTCAATCATGCTTTACGACTTGCGAAGTCTACCAGAGCAACCGTTGTAACCATCACCGGCGCAACATCCTGGCCGGCAGCTATCCCGGCTGATATTGTCATTGCTGCACCGAACACGACCGCGATCCAAACACCAGATTATCCAGCCGTGGGCACGTTACTCTCAGCACTCTATCAGGCGTTATGGGTTGCGCGGCAGAGCACACAGGTCAAGCTGGATAAGAATTTCCGCTACATGTTAGCCGACTGGGCGGAGATGCGCAACGATTCCCGTACCCCGGAAACACCGGAGGTCATGACGAGCAAACCGAAAGGCTAGTGCGCCCGGTTTCAGTAAAGCATTACCGCCCGATTTGGAGGCAATTGAGCCGGGTGGCGTATGATTGGTGATATGAAATTTCGTTGCCTGTCGAATACGCCACCCGGTTGCTTTTTGAGCACACTTCTGTGAGTTGGCTCCTCGGCAGTGCCTTGCTGCTACTGATAGCGAGCCTGCTCTACTGGGAGTTACATCTCGCAGAAGGCGCGCATCTGGGTGCGTGGGGTGTCGTCTGGCTTTACGATCTCGCCGCGCATCGCTATGAAGGCATCAAAGAATTTGACAATCAGTTCGATGATGATTTCCTGGGCTTCCCACTCGCGGGCAATCTGGCCGCGCTTCCCGCAGCGCGTGTACTCGACGTGGCTGCCGGGACTGGGCGGCTGGCCCGCTCGCTGCTGCGGCAAGTGGCCTTCGACGGCTATATCGTGCAGACGGACCTATCTCTAGGGATGTTGAGGCAAGCGCAATACGAGGTAAGATCGATGCCGGAGCAGGTGGAATTCCTTCTCAACCCGGCTGACCTGTTGCCCTTTGCAACTGACTCCTTCGATGCCGTGGTTTGCCTGGAGGCATTGGAATTCATGCCGAGTGCCGAGGGCGTCATCGCAGAATGTATGCGTGTGCTACGACCGGGTGGCTCGCTGCTGCTCACAAACAGGATTGGCCCATCCGCTCGCTGGCTGTTGGGCAAGACCTTCTCACGTGCAGCGTTCCGGAGTCTGCTTGAAGATCGTGGGCTGGACGACATTTATATCCATCCATGGCAGCTCGATTACGATCTGGCCTGGGCGCGCAAATAACATGATATTTCTACGCTACCGAAAATTCGAAGACGATGAGCCGACCTATGGCTGGATGGAAGAGGGACGCGTCGGCACAGTGAGCGCCGCGCCTTATGATGAGCATGTGCGCGGCGCACTGAAAGACGATCTGGAGAATGTGCAATTGGCAGCGCCAGTACATCCCAGCAAAGTGATCTGTATTGGTGGAAATTACGATGCCCGCCTGCGCGAGCTTGGAAGCGAAGCAGCCGAGCTGCCCTGGTTTTTCTTCAAGCCACCCAGCGCCGTAATAGGGACAAATCAGCAGATATTAATCCCACCGCAATCGCAATATGTGGAGTTTGCCGCAGAATTGGGGGTCGTGATCGGACGGCGGGCGCGCTGGGTCTCCGTGGAAGATGCCCATCACTTTGTGCTCGGATACACCTGTGCGAACGATATGACAGCCCGCGATTTGAGGCAGCCCGGTCGCTTCGATGCGCGCAGCAAAAGCTTCGATACGTTTTTACCCATCGGCCCCTGGATCGCGACAGACGTGGATCCCTCTGACCTTGTCATTGTTTGCAACGTCAACGGACAGGTACGCCAGATGTCCTCCACACGCGATATGCGCTTCGCGGTGCCGCAAGTGATCGCCTTTCTCTCTTCGGTGATGACGCTTGAGCCCGGAGATGTCATCATCACGGGCACGCCCGGAGGTGTGGGCAAGCTCGAAGCGGGCGATGTTGTCGAAATTGAAATCGAGGGGATTGGGGAGCTGCGCAACACAGTCGCCGAAGCAACCTGATCCGCTTGGGGATTAAAGATCACGTTGACTGAATCGTCGCATGGCGAGAATCAATAAACCGCCAGTGTAGAGAACAGCATAGACCACCATCCAGCCACTCGGGACGGAGCTGGATGAAAAGGGCGAAAAGCCCAAAGCTGTGACCAACGGCGATTGCATTCTAAAAGCTGCTAATTTCCAGAGCGCTTCCGTCGGCAACAACAGACTGCTGACGATGCCAACGTTGACTGCAGCCTGGTTCTGCGCCATTGAACCAAACTGCTCAACCCATCCACCGACAAAGGCCACCCCGAAAAGGCCGAACGCCACCACACCGTTTGCCAGAGTGGAAAGATAAGCTCCCCCTACCAAAGACAGACACAGCAATACCTGCGAGACCAGCCACATCAGACCAATTCCAGCAAATCTGTTCGGCGGCGAGTAACCGGCCAGAATATACACAACCAGCATAATGCCTCCCGCCATCAGCAGCAGATAAAGCGTGAGCATGGCAGCGAAGCCCACCCATTTGCCCGCCAGTAGTTCCCAGCGGCGTACAGGTTTCGCCAACAATGTCTGTATTGTCCCCGAAGCGATCTCCCCGGATAACGTGTCCACTGAAGTCAGCACCGACATCATTACCACCAGGAAGTTTACGACGTACAGTCCGGCCATCATAAAGAAGTTGTAGAACTCACTCAGGCCCAGAACGCTGCCAACACCCTCTTCGTTCACTTCCAGCAAAATGGCACGGAAGCCCAAGCCATACAGGAACAGAAATAACGCTCCCATGCCGAGAGCAGCCCACAATATGCGACGGCGGGCAGCTTCGAGAATTGTTAGCCGGGCAATGACCCAAACAGCCATGCTTTACAAACCCCCGTCCGTTCCAACAATCTCAACGAACAGTTCTTCGAGCGTCGCCTGATAAGGCTGCAAACTGTACACATCTGCGCCCTGCTCAATTAAATAGCGGTTGATAGCGGGTACATCGTCTTCCGTTGCGACATGCAACGAAAGCATGTCACCTTCCAGAGTCACGTCGTCACTCCAGCGCGAAAGTCCCGCTAAGGCATGCGCGGGAAGATTGTGCACCTTTACTCGCACTGTCATGCGGCCATTCATCAACGCTTGCAGCGTGCTGCTCTGTACAACTTCGCCATGTTTGATGAAAGCGACGCGGTCGCATGTAACTTCAACTTCGCTAAGCAGATGCGAGTTGAGAAACACAGCTGTTCCCTGCTCGCGCAGGCTGCGGATGATGTCTCGCACCAATAATCGCCCGACTGGGTCCAGGCCGGAGGTCGGCTCGTCCAGAATGACAAGCTGCGGTGAATTGAGTAACGCCTGCGCCAAACCAATGCGTTGCAGCATCCCCTTGGAGAACGCGCCAAGTCTTTTATTGGCATGTGTAGCCAAGCCCACCAAGTCCAGCAGCTCACTAATGCGGACCTGCGAATCTTCGCGCTTCATGCGGTAAAGGTCGGCATGTAGCTTGAGAAATTCTGTCGCCGTGAGCCAGGCATGGAATCGAAAGTGCTCAGGTAGGAATCCGATGTGGGCGCGGGTAGCAGCATCTCCCAGTGGTTCGCCGAGCACGCTTCCAGCCCCGCCACTTGGAGTGATCAGCCCGAGTAACATTTTTACCGAGGTTGTTTTCCCCGCGCCGTTCGGTCCGAGAAAGCCAAATACCTCTCCGCGTTCAACAATCAGGGAAAGGTCGGAGACAGCAACCTTGTCGCCAAAGTTTTTACGTAAGCTTGCTATCTGAATTGCAGGTGTGGTTGAATGATTCATTTACAACGCGGGCAAGAGGGGACGCCTTTACTCTAGAGTCTAAAAATGAAGACAGGTAGGCACAGCATACAGCCGCACCTACCTATCAGATTGTTGCGCCGAAGTAGATTTTACTCAAGCGAGTTCGCGATTGAAAGCCCTGCTGTGCTGTCGCCGTAACCTGTTAGCATATAGACAACATCGTCCTTGATCCACAACACCATATATTCACCCCACTCCGAATGCTGTCGCGAAAGCAACGTACCGGACACACCATCCACCACCACGTCTACCGCTGTTGCGCCCCGGCTCGGGATCGGCACGACCAACGTCGTTGACCAATCTACGGTGCTGCTGAACTGTGCGGCTTCTTCTTCGGAGAGCCCCATCAATTGCAGCCAGACCTCGCCAAGTTGGTCGATAGGCAGATTGGGCGGCGCAGAGATAGTGGGACTGGGCATCTGCACCAGTACCGTGCAGGCGCGGGCTTCCCCCTCATTGAATGGGCTCGCTTCTGTCTCGTCGTAGACGCAATCGCCGTATGCAGCGGTGACATTATTCGGAATATCGATTGTAACGGTAGCATCGTCGAGTTGCTCCGGCAAGACCACATCGGAGCGCCCGATTTGTTCAAGCAAGGCCCGTGTTGTGGGCAGATCGACTTCGAAGGTCATGCGTGAGCCCGGCTGATAAGTCAGGCTCTGTAGTCCATCGTTAACCGCACTGGGAAGCCGCACTGAAATTCCGGCCAATGCGCTCGCTTCGGCTGCACTCTCCACATCCTGTGATTCACCGAAATCTTCCACCTGCAAAGAGTCCGCCAGTATATTCTCAATCTCAGACGATTGCCGATCAAACGCGGGGACATTTGCCGGATTGACTTCAACTACAGCAATCCTCTCGACCCGGAACAAGCCAAGAAAATCCGTGGCGAGCGCCCGCACAGGGGGAAATGCTAGTATGAGAACCAACAACGCAACTGCCGTCAACACACCCCAGGCTGGTTTGAACCGCCGTGAAAATAATCTCTCCAACATAAATGCACTCTTCCTTTCACCTAACCGATTTTGCAACTTCCTATTTGCAACCGGCACAGACGCCGGAGCTTCTGAGGGCGATGGCTCCAACGCTGAAAGCTGCCTCTCAATAAAATCGTGTAATTCTGCTTCGCTGCGCTTCATCATTCTCCTCTATTCTACGCCTTCGAAATCACGGTAAAGCCGCTCGAATTCCCGCTCGGCGCGAGCGAGCAATGTCCCAACAGATCCCGGAGCGACTCGCACGCCCGCTGCGATTTCCCTGTAGGTGAGACCCGAGTGCCGCAGAACGAGTATTTTGGCAGCGCGGGGTTTCATCCGAACCAGCACCCGGTGGACAGCGGCCCGATTTGCCGAACGCTCCGATTCATGTTCGGGCTCGAACGCCTTAGCATCTTCAAGCGCGCCCTTTCCAGCAGCGAGTTCATATTTTTGTCGACGCTGCCGGGCGCGTAAGGCGTTGTACCCGAGGTTGGTTGCAACACGATACAGCCAACCAGTCAAATTACGCGCATCGCCTTTATTCCGACGGTAGAAGCGCCAGAAGGCCTCCAAGGCCAAGTCTTCCGCCTCAGCCGCATCACCGACCAGCCGGAATATAACTCGGTACACTTTCGCCCAATGTACGTCGAAATACTGCTCGAAGGCAGCCGCGCGACTTTGCCTAATGGCTCTCGGCTTCTCGCCAAACTCGTCAATGTTCAATGTCATAAGCGCTCTCAGCGCAGGCCTGTCTCACTCATTAAACACCTCACAAGGTCCAAATGTGACAGGCTCGAAAATAAACAGTGCGACGAGAAAAGCTCGCCGCACTGTTGGACTTCTCCTGGAACAATATTCAAGTTGCTTATGGCAGATCGCCCTTCACAAACCAGGCTGCCGTAGCCGAGTTTATATCAAATCCTGCGGCTATTGGAATCGTCACCTCGTAATCGGCTGTGCCCCCCGCTGGAATCTCATCGAAAATCCAATCGAAGCCGGTGCCAAGAAGTTCATCTGTTGTCTTGTCGTAGAATGCGACGACAATAGTTGCGCCCGTGACCGGCCCACCGGAATTGTTGACAACCTGGCCCGTGAAAACGCCCTCAAACTCATCAAAAGTGTTGTCTTCTCCGGTCGTATCAAGTACGACTGTATTGTCGTCTTTCGTCCAGGTCCAACCATGGTCGACTTGAACTAATAGGCTCGACCCCAGAACGCTATTGCTATAAATGCTGGTCTGCTAAAAAGAACTGGCCAGCTATCCACAAACTTCCAAAGGAAATCAAACTTGATATTTGATGCTTTAATTGGCCGTAACTGAATTTACGGCCAATTAATTCTGGCAACTGCCTTACCTCCCGAACCTTTGATTTGAAGTGGCCAATTTGCTAATATGCAATGGCTATGGCAAAAGACAAACCAATCACTGAAGCCGGTCTCAAATCAGTTTTGAGAGATGTTATTGCTCAGGAAGCCAACGAAGGTGGGAGCATCTTCAAGGCAGTTGAAGACGGAGTTACTTCAGTGGGTGTTGTCACCGAGAAAACAATCGAAGGTTTTCGCAAGGAAGTAAATCAGAGATTTGACAAGCAAGGAGCAGATCTTCAAATCATCAAAGATGATGTTAGAGACCTGAAAGCGGACACGATTGCCCAAAAAGACTTTGAGAAACTAAGAGAGAAAGTAGAACACCACCACCCAACAAATTAGTGGGATGAGTTTAGGAGAAACCATCCCACTAAACCACCACCGGCTAGACATTGATTTGCCGGAGGTTGGCGTTCACGACGGGATCCCCAGCCCCAGCGAAATAGCCTTGCTCGACCGCGTCGAACGAAAAGAGGTGTTGTGCCCTAGCTGTGAAGTGCCACTAACCGCTACGCTGGTAGTGGATCCGGATTTTTATATTGGCGTGGTACTTGCCTGCGGCTCTTGTTCTTTTGAGGAGTTTTAGGTTACTGATCTACCTCCCGAACCTTTGATTTGAAGTGGCCAGTTTGCTACGATAAGGGGATGATGCTGAACTTAGACAAACCTCAGCGAACTGTTGTTTCAGGAAAGGTGATGGAGTTAGCCAACTTGGCCTATGCTGGTTTGGTGATTGGACAGCTTGTAGATGGCGACTTCGATATGGGAATAGCTGTCTTCGGATTCGTGATGTTGGCGGGGGGCTACGCTGGTGCACTTATTATCATGAAAGGGGGTGAACTGTAATGCCACAATCGTTCCCGATACTCTTGATGCTCGGTGGAGTTCTTGTTCTCGCGGCGGTGTTGGCGGCGTTGACGCGGTCAAAGAAAAGAACTCGCTAAATACCCCAAGAAACCCTGAAAGCCTTACGGGCCTCTTTTCGGACCCTATAGGCTCGTCTTGCTGTTCCTCCCCTACCTGAAGCCCCTGTTATATCCCCCCACAACTTTTACTTAGCCTGGTGCTGGTGTCGCCAAAGAATGATTGTGCGGCAGCTGGCGCCATATCTTTCAAAGTTAGTTTCGGGAATTACAACGACTGCTTTTTCACTATACTCCCCCAACACGCCCGTTGGCTCAATATGGTGAAGATTGAATATCGCGGGCGTTGGACGGCGACCACAGGCACCGACACATTGCAGCTGCTACATGGTCTGTCGCCCGCAAACAAAGTCGGAACAGCTTGCGATATTCAATCGTGCCGACTATTCATCCGCAGCTACAAAGTGATTACTTGATCGGGCGGGTTTGCGCCAAGGGCGGCGTACAGGTCGGGGAAACAACCAACTTGGACGCCCGCGACCGTGTTGACAGCGCGAATCTCTCCCGGCTCGGTTCGCCCCTTCCCGTCAGCATCACACCAACGCGGTTCGCCTTCTGCCAGATTCCGTTCGAGCGCGCACATGTCGCACATCATCAACAGCATGCCTTGATCTTCCGCGACACGCGCCAAGCGTTCACCTACGGGGTCTCCGCTACGTAAGCTGAAGTTGTTGTCATCAAAAAAGAACATGCCGACAACGTCCACGCCGTGTGTGCCTGCTTCGAGTTGGGGCAGGATCATCTGGGCCAGTTTGTAGCTGGCTGAACGCGGGTGGGCGAACACATATGCAACCTTCATGGTGAGTCTCCTTTGGATCGAGGTGGTGGGCCAAAAGCCCGGATGCACGGTGGATTATAGCGTCACACAGAAAAGATCAAACGACGTTGCCAAAACAAGTTGATTGTAGCTGAATGCTGACGACTGGAAAAGCGCATCGTCTGGAGCATATCTTGCACATGAATCGCTTATGCCCGACTGCCCAGCCCCGGCGGCTGGATAGGGTGAGCCCTGGCGATCATGCTTTTCCATTCGCAAACGACTTACGGAAGCGACCGCTTCCGGCAAATATTCATCGACCATTGGTACCGCTGGCTAGATCTCCACAAAGAAGATATCCCCGCTGACCAACGCTCCTACGTCCGCAAAACCATCCAAAAAATGATGGGCTGTCGCAACCCCCAATCCGGCTACGCGCGCTATGTCTGCCCGGGATGCGGCGAAGAAAGGATTGTGCCGTTTTCGTGCAAGACACGCTTTGATATTACCCCGATTCAGTGGACAGTTGGTTAAGCCACTAAAGGTAATTGTTCATAGGCATGTGGGCTCATGTAATCCAGGGCCGAATGCATCCGTTGCCGATTGTAAAACACTTCGACATAGTCAAAGACGCTGGTGCGAGCAGCGGCCCGGCTGGCGTACAGTTGCTGGTATACACACTCGGATTTCAGGCTGGCAAAGAAGCTCTCCATGGGGGCGTTATCGTAGCAGTTTCCCCTTCGGCTCATACTGGGCGTGATGTCATGAAGCTTGCGCAGCGCCTGATACTCAGCGCTGGCGTACTGACTCCCCCGGTCAGAATGATGGATGAGACCTGGCGGCGGTTTTCGCGAACGCAGAGCCATCTCCAAAGCATCCAAAGTCAGTTGGCGGCGCAAGCGTTTGCCGAGTGCCCAGCCGACGATCCGTCGCGAGTACAGGTCGAGGACTGCTGCGAGATAGAGCCACCCTTCACTGGTTGCAATGTAAGTGATGTCGGCCAGCCACACTTCGTTAGGCGCAGTGGCCGTGAAGTCCTGAACGAGCAAATTCGGCGCTACGGGCAGGCTGTGCTTCGACTGGGTTGTCACCTTGTAGCTCCGTTTGCGTCGGGCTTGCAGGCCATGCAGGCGCAACAGACGGGCCACCCGGTTGTGGCCGCAGCGGATGCCGCGGTCCTGTAGTTCGCGGTGAATGCGCGGACAGCCATAGACGCCGCGATGCTGCTCAAAGATCGCTCTGATCTCGCGTCCCAACGCCTGGCTGGCTTGCTCGCGCGGGCTGACCGGCCGCTTGCGCCAGGCGTAGTAGCCGCTACGTGTGACTTGCAGTACCCGACACATCAGACTGATGCTGTACTCGCCTTTGTGTTCGTCAATGAAGCGAAATCTCACTTCTGCTCGCGCGCAAACACCGCCATGGCTTTTTTTAGGATGTCCCGTTCCTGGCGCACCACGTGCAATTCGCGCTTCAACTCGGCCAGCTCGCGGTCGCGCTCCTTCGGCTTTCCCTTTCCGGGAAATGCCTGCGCTCCATCAGCCGCGTATTCAGCCCGCCAGCGATTCAGACTGCTACTACTTACTCCCAAATCCAAAGCAAGCTGCTCAACCGCTGTGTCGCTATCATACGATAACCGAACGGCTTCGACCTTGAATTCGCGCGTGTATGTCTTCCGGTATGTACTCATTTGGGTCCTCCCTGATCTGTGAATCTATCTTATCTCGTTGTCCACTAAACCAGGGTAATGCCAGTCTGCACGTCATGACCCAGTTCATTCATGACTGGGTGACTGTGCGGTACTGGGCTGGACTGTGTACTCGCCTGACCGGTCTGCGTTTCTCACGCTGACACTTTTCGGGCTGCCTGGTCATCGAAAAGCGGCTGTTTTCCACACCCCTTTCAGCAGCGGGTGATGGCACGACTCTTCAAAAAGACAGTGAATTGCATCGCCTTTGTGCTGCGGGAAGTGCAGCACAAAAAAGTATAATTTCCTAGATCTCAAGCTCGTCAGTATAGTCGAGTACGCTCCAGCCTGAGAGATCGTAGGGAATAGTCTCAGACGGCGAGATAGTGAAGAATGGAGTGTCCGTCGTGCTAACATCGATCACGTTCCCATCTTCGTCGTAGATCGCTGCGATCAGCCGTACTGTCACAGCCTCAGCATTGTCGTTTGTGACATCGCCGACAATATGCAGATTATTGAAGCCGTCACGGTAGTCGTATACCTCGGAGAGAGTGAAGCTCAGTGTAGGCGTTTCTGTTGGGCGTACCGCTTCAATATAGAGTTTCCAGTTGCCTTCATCGGGGAATCCTGTGGCAGGACTGGTGAAGTGTATGCTAAACGGGCCAGGATTCTCGGGAACGATGTAATTGATATTCCCGAAGCTAGTGCCGGCTGCCAGCGATACGATCTCTACTGGGCCGCCGTCTGCCGCCACCAACTCGCCCGCAAGATGAACATCTCCGTCATCATCGAAAATCAAGCGGACATTTTGATCCTCGACGGTCACACTATCCGGCGACGAATCGAGAACTGTAGCATCGAGAACTGTCGCTTCGAAGCGGGCTGGATCGACCAGTTCGTCAAAGACCGAATACGAGAATGGAGTCTGCGCCCCGGGCAGAACAGTGAAGAGATGCGTGAAGGTCGTATCTTTATAAATCGATATATCAGCCGAATCGAAGACCTCAATCTCGACAGAGATATCCCGAACCGGAATACCGCTATTATTTTGGATTAATCCCGAAATGAATACGGAATCAAACTGGTCCTGATATCCATTCACATCCAGGATTTCGAGCTGTGCATCGCCGGCCGGTTTGGTCGGTGGCGGTTCGGGTGTGGGAGGTAACTCTGTGGCCGCCGGTGGCTGTGTCGGAGGCTGGGTGGGTGTTGGGGGTAACGGTGTTGGCGTTGGCTCTTCGCCAATTCCAAGCGTTGAACAGGTGCAGGCCAATATTGCGAAGACTGTCGTGCCAATAAAAACCAGGATTCCAAATCGTCGTTGGGCGTTCATATTTCTTAATTCTCCTCAGTAAGTTTTGTGCTCACAGTGATTGCGATTGTACAACAGTGGTTAAGGCGCTGCCATCTTTCGGTAGGGCTAGCGCCAATCATGATAGAATCGCACGTTATAAAATTTTTCCGCGAGAGATTCCTTGCTGCTGATACAATCCTTGCTCTCCGACCTAATCCTGGCCAGCGTCCAAAACGCGCAGTCCGCCGCTGCACTGCCAGAGTTTGAGCTGCCTTTTGAAGCGCCCATCAATCGGCCCAAACAGTCGGATTGGGGAGACTTTTCTTCTGCCCTGGGCATGCAGTTAGCGCGCCCGGCACGTAAAAACCCCCTTGAAATAGCTGAAATCCTCATCCAACATATACCTGATAGCGAGATCGTTGGCGCGGTGACAGTATCCCCACCTGGATTTGTGAACTTCACGCTCGCTTCCGCGTGGTTACAGTCTCAGATGGAAACCATCCTGCAAGCTGGATCATATTATGCCGATCTCGACCTGGGCAAAGGGGCAAGCGCGCAGGTGGAGTATGTCAGCGCAAACCCAACGGGCCCGCTCACGGTCGGGCACGGCCGTGGTGGTGTACTCGGCGATACTCTCGCGAATCTTCTGGAAGCCTGCGGCTATGAAGTCACGCGCGAATACTACTTCAACAATGCCGGACAGCAAATGCGTAATCTTGGGGAATCGCTGCGCTTACGTTATTTGGAGGCGCTTGGCGAAGAGATCGAACTACCGGACGGATATTACAAAGGCGAGTATCTGATCGAGACAGGTCAGGCACTGGCAGCCGCGCAGGGTGAGGGTCTCCGCACGGCTGGTTGGGAGCATTTCAAAGATCTGGCAGAGAAAGCAATGTCCGGTCATCAGAAAGACACGCTGACGCGTCTCGATATCTTCATGGACGTTTATTTCAACGAACATTCGCTTTACGAAGATGGCTCCATTGAGCGAGTCCGGGAAAGCCTAAGCGCCAATGACTACATATACGAAGAAGATGGCGCCGTATGGTTTGCCGCGACAAAGTTAGGTGCGGGTAAGGATCGGGTTGTGGTCAAATCTTCCGGCGAACCCACCTATCTGTTTCCAGACATTGCCTACCATCGCAATAAACTCGACCGGGGTTTCAAACTTGTGGTCGATGTTCTCGGCGCCGATCACAAAGATCAGTTCCCGGATGTGCAACGCGGTGTGCAAGCCCTCGGCTATGATGCGAGCCGCCTCAAAATGCTCATGAACCAATTCATCACCATCAAGGGCGAGCGTATGAGCAAGCGCGAAGGTCTTTTTACGAGCCTCAATGATCTCATCGACGAGGTCGGCGGCGATGTCGTGCGCTTCTTCATGCTCATGCGCTCCGCCGAGAGTCATCTGGAGTTTGACCTGGAACTTGCGCGGGAGCGTTCGGAAAAGAATCCAGTGTTCTACGTTCAATATGCGCACGCACGCATTTGCAGCATTCTACGCAAAGCCGAGCAGGAGGGCTTTAGTCCGCGGGACGGCGATGCTAGCCTGCTCGTCCATCCCAGTGAACTCGCGCTCGTGCGCGCCTTGTTGGAATTATCTGAGATGATCGATCTTTGCGTGCGTGAACTGGCTCCGCATCATCTCACGACATATGCCCGAGAACTGGCGAGCACCTTTCATTCGTTCTATCGGGATTGCCGGGTGATTGACCCGGACGCGCCCGAACTGACTCGCGCTCGCCTTAAGCTCGTCACAGCCGCGCGTACTGGATTGGCACGGACTCTCGGCCTGATCGGGGTAGCAGCACCGGAGTCGATGTAAGACAAAGACAGCACGAGTTCGTTTTCCGGATTACCAACCCAGCACACCCCGGCCCAGTATCACGACCCAGTGCATTCGTGACTGGGCTTCCGGGACTGGGTCGCGCTGTAGCATTAATCACATAAGGAGTAAATACAGGAATGGGCCTCAAACCAGATCACTGGATTCGCAAGATGTCGCAGGAAAATCGCATGATTGAACCCTTTGAACCCGGACAGGCACGCGAGGGCGTGATCTCCTACGGCGTATCCTCCTATGGTTACGATATCCGAGTAGCGGACGAGTTCAAGATTTTCACCAATGTATATTCGGCAGTTGTGGACCCCAAGAATTTCAGCCGAGACTCGATGGTGGACTTCCAAGGCGATATCTGCGTCATCCCGCCCAATTCATTTGCGCTGGCGCGCACAGTGGAATACTTTCGTATTCCACGCAGCGTGCTGACTGTCTGTGTAGGTAAGAGCACCTATGCGCGCTGTGGCATCATTGTGAACGTGACACCTTTCGAGCCGGAATGGGAGGGCTTCGTCACCCTTGAAATTTCGAACACAACCCCGTTGCCAGCGCGCATCTACGCCAACGAGGGTATTGCACAAGTGTTATTCTTCGAAGCAGACGAGGAATGCGAAGTGTCTTATGGGGACAAGAAGGGCAAATACCAGAGCCAGCAATCGATTGTTTTGCCCAAGGTATGACCAATCTGCCTACTTGCGGGTAAACAGTTTTTGGGCGAATTGTCGCCCTAAAAACAAAACGAGCGGACTTACGCAGTCCGCTCGTTTTGTTTAAGTTTAGCTTACAGGAAGAAGAAATTACTTCCAGGACCAGAAAGCCATTGTGCCGTGTTCCACAAAGCGAGGTTCGAGGCTGCCGTCTGCAGGTAGAATGAAGATGCCGGGGCGATTGTTGCCTGTTTGCGCATTGATAACCAGATTGCGCCCGTCCGGCGACCAGATGGTAGCCGAACGCTGATATTGATCGTAGAACGGGATGATTTGGCTGAGAAACGCTTCAGGTGGCTGAATTGTACCGATTAACTCGGATTCGCCGTTGCGCGCATTGAGCACATAGATCTGGAAAATCAATACATTGTCGCCACTGTCGTTTTCAATAATGCCCGGTGCAAAGTAGGCGATGCGATCGCCGTCCGGCGACCAGAAAAACGCAATCGCTTCTTCGGTCTCCGTCTCAATCTCTATAGGGGCTTCAAGGTTGCGAAGATCAAAAACCTTCAACTGACCTACATCACCCAGGCTAGCTGAGCGCCCAGAGATATAAGCTAATCTATCGCCTTGGGGCGACCAATCGAACGCTACCCGTTCATCAATCTCTGTGAGCTCCGTCTGGGACAAGCCATCTAGGTCCGATACCATTAGCACTGGATCGCCGGACCTCCCGACGACCGCGGCCGCGAGCTTCTCTCCGTCGGCGGAGATTGAAGGGGCCTGGAAAAATGAAGGTGCAAGGCGTAGCGATTGTGTTTGCCCCGAATCGACATCGTAGCGCCACATACTTGCTCCATTTGGATTAACTTCGGAGGCACCGCCTGTATGTCCAAGCAGCGATTTCCCATCGGGCAGCCAGGCCCAATAAAAAGGCTGTGCGCGGTCAACCACCACTGCCTCGCTGTTGCCGTCCACAGATACAAGCTGCATTTGCATTCCACCGCCGGATCCACCTGAACTCAAGAAGCTGATCTGCTCGCCGTTCGGCGCCCAATAAACGTAGAAGGGAGCGCTTTCCCCGCTTGAGTGGACCTGGGCAATATTCGAACCATCATTATCAACCGTATAGAGGGCAGTTTCGAATGTCCCCTCCGCCTGATGAAAGCCGACGTAGGCCAGCTTCTTACCATCTCGTGCCCACACCGGGTAGTAATAGGCATTTGCTTCGCCATTAGTGCCGGCCTCGGTTGCGTCTTCGGTGATGGGTACGATATCTTCACCGCCCTGGTTCATGGTGTAAATATTTCCATCCAGACCAACAAATACAATCAATCCAGACTTGCGTTCAAATTGTGCCAGGAGAGGACTTTGCGGCAAAGTTACACCATCACAAGCGGCCAGGAGCAGTGCGCCAACAAGCAGACCGAAGAATACTGCAATTCGCTTTGAGATGTTCATATGATTACTCCTTTTCATTCGCCCCACGACCATGTGGCGAGGATTCCGCGTTCTAACCCACGCGGCGCAAAATCCGCTTCCACCTGAGCCACAACAAGGATTGGCCCGCTATTAATTTGGACCGGTAAAACAACATTCGCACTATCGGGCGACCAGACCGTCATCACCCGCTGGTATTGATCATAATTGGTGAGTAAGTTGAAAAAATCTTGTGTGGGTGTAAAGGAAAATAGCTCTCTGGATTCGCCAGTCTCGCGTTCTAAGATATTGGCATTTAAGCCGACCAATGATTGATTGCCCTCCTCATCTTCTCCAAAGGCAGGCAAGAAATACAGTAGGCGGCTCGCATCTGGTGACCAGAAGAATGCTAAAACTGAGTCCTCTGCGGATACTATGCGTGCGGCAGTCGGTTCTTGTGTATCGAAAATTGTGAGTGGTCCGAATGAAATAAAGTTTGGAATTTCACTCATCGCATAGGCAACATAGCGTCCATCAGGTGACCAGTCGAAGCCTGCTGAGCCAGTAAATGTTTCCAGGACTTGCTCTGTCTCGCCATTCATATCTGCAATGACAAGCTGACCTTCGCCCGAGTCCGTCTCGGTAAACACGAGCATCTGGCTCCCTGTGGGGGAGAACGCCGGTGTCTGAAAGAAGGAGGGTGCCTGCTGCAAACCTTCCTCAACGATCCGTTCGCCCAGATGCAGGAAGGCCAGTCGCGAATCAGGACGCACCGAAGCTGCCGTACCTGCATGAATCAGTAGTCGATCACCGGCCGGACCCCAATCCCAATACAATGTTGGGCCGGTATCGAGCACTTGCGCTTCGCCGCCGTCGATGGGTATCTGACGGAGTACCAGAGTATTCCCATCCGTATTGGTAGTCATGAGCGCAAGAGACGCGCCATCAGGCGCCCAGCCAAGATTGACAGGGAGCGCGTTCGGACTTGTAAACAATTCCTCCTGGTTGGTGCCATTGCGATCGGCCGTAAAGACACGAGTATTCGTAAGGGACGCTCCCTCTCCGGTAAAGCCAACAAATGCCAATTTCTGGCTATCCGGCGACCAGCGTACGAGGCTGTAAACACGAAACACTTCCTCGCCCGGCGCGGCATCTACCGTAATGCCAACCACGTCACTACCCGCCTGGTTCATAGTGTAAATATTGCCATCCGAACCAGTGTAAGCAATTAAACCCACTTTGCTTTCAAGCGCTGCCAACAATGGGCTTTGGGGCACGTTGAAAGAGCCGTCTTCGGTCTGTCGCGCTTGACACGCGCCGGTAAGCAGACCAAAGCCCAAGATAGTGATAAAGAAACGGAATGATTTTTTGTACATAAGCGTCAGTATAAAACGAGACCGACCGCCACTGCTGGAGTGATGACTAATCCTCTGAGTTTATCACCGCTCGGTCATACCACCCGCAGGCAACTTACTAAATTTAGTACCAATGTCGAGAAAGAAAGTTCAGATGTGATGATTACAGCGCCCCAACTTATTCACTAAATTCAGGAAGAACGGGCCGGGGATATTAATCTTCAGCCCAGGCGGGGATGGGGCGGCAGCAGAGCACGAGTTGGCGCGCGGCGCGCACTTCGTCCAGGCGCGCGACAGGCGTTATGTGCGGGGCTTCCTGCAGCACTTGCGGGTTTTCGTGAGCTTCCTTCGCAATGGTAACCATTGTTTCGGCAAACGCATCAAGTGTTTGCTTACTCTCGGTCTCGACCGGCTCGATCATGAGTGCTTCTCGCACGATCAGCGGGAAGTAGTTGGTGGGCGGATGAAATCCAAAATCCATCAGTCGTTTACTGATATCGAGTGCGTGCACATCCGGCGCATCCTTCCAGCGGCCTTCCAGAACGAACTCGTGCATACAAGTGCGGTCGAAAGGCACAGTATAAGTACTGCGAAGTTTAGAGAGTAAATAGTTCGCATTCAGAACGGAATGTTCGGCGTTTGCCCGCAATCCCTCCGCCCCATGCACGCGGATGTATGTGTAGGCGCGCACATGCATGCCAAACTGTCCGTGGAAGGCTTTCATGGGACCGATACTCTTGGCAGGTTCAGCAAAGCCGTAGAGCGGTGGCTGATCTTCTTCCTCGTCTTCATCTTCTAGCATTACCACCAACGGAGCAGGCAGGAAATCAACCATGCGCTCGGAGACGCCCACCGGACCGGAGCCCGGCCCGCCACCGCCGTGGGGTGTGGAAAAGGTTTTGTGCAGGTTGTAGTGCATCACGTCGAATCCGAGGTCGCCAGGCCTGAGCACACCGGTGAGCGCGTTCATATTGGCACCGTCGCCGTATACCAAACCGCCGCACTCATGCACAAGCTGCACAACTTCTTCGATATGTTCTTCGAACAGGCCGAGCGTATTCGGATTGGTGATCATCAGCCCGACTACATCCTCCCCGACAATGGCTCGTAAAGCTTCCAGGTCTAGGTTTCCGCGCTCATCCGAGGGGAGTTCGACAACTTCCAATCCACTCATTGTTGTGCTGGCCGGGTTTGTGCCATGCGCCGAGTCCGGGATCAGGATTTTCTTGCGCTTGGTATCACCGCGGTCCAGGTGATAAGCACGCATCATAAGAATGCCAGTAAATTCGCCATGCGCGCCTGCAGCTGGTTGTAGCGTGACTGCCGAAAAGCCGCCGATTTCCGCCAGCCATTCCTGCAACTGATACATGAGCGCAAGGTTGCCCTGGATGGTGGCCGGGTCTTGCAACGGATGGGAGTAGGCAAAACCTGGCAGCCGCGCGGTGTCTTCATTAATGCGCGGGTTGTATTTCATCGTGCACGAGCCGAGCGGATAGAAACCTGTGTCAATCGCGTGATTCATCTGTGACAATTTCTGGAAATGCCGGATCGCGTCGAGTTGTGTTACCTCGGGCAGGTCCAAATCTTCCCGCATCATATCTATCGGAAATTCCGCCAGAGGCACATCCGGCTCGGGCATAATGACGCCTGTACGGCCTTCGCTGCCTAGATCGTATATTAGAGGTTCGTTCATATTAATTCCTCAAGACTCGTAAAGCAATATTGATTCGCACGCTGCGCTTCATGGGTTTGCAATCTCATCCAATGCCTGGACAAAATCATCAATGTCATCGCGCGTGAGCATCTCTGTCACTGCGACGAGCATATGGTTCTGCAAATGCTCGTAATCTTGCCCGAGATCGTAACCGCCGATCATGCCGAAGTCATTGAATAACTCGGCATTGATCTCCGCTACCGGGCGCGGGCAGGCCACAACAAATTCGTGGAAGAATGATTTATTGCGGCGCACTGAGTAATCGGACAAGCCGGCGATCTGATTGGCTACGTAGTGCGCTTTGTGGTAGCAAAGTTCTGCCACCTGCGCGATACCATGTTTGCCCATCACCGACAGATACACCGCGGCAGCCGTCGCCATCAGACCCTGGTTTGTGCAAATATTAGATGTCGCTTTCCCACGCCGGATATGTTGTTCGCGCGGCGTGAGTGTGAGCACATAGCCGGTATTGCCATCTTTATCTTCTGTTTCACCCACCAGGCGGCCAGACATTTTTCGCACATATTTCTCACGCGTAGCGAAGAAACCCAGGTAAGGGCCACCATAAGAAAGCGGCACCCCCAGCGGCTGGCCCTCGCCCACGACGATATCGGCACTGTAAGCACCGGGCGGTTTAAGCATCCCGAGTGCGGTTGGATTCGTGACAATGCAGAGAAGTGCGCCCACATCGTGCACAGCATTGGCAAGCCCTTCCAAATCTTCCAATTCGCCGAGGAAATTCGGATGTTGCACGATCAGCAGCGCCGTGTCTGCATCTAACTGTTCGATGAGATCGTCGAGATCAGCTTGCGGGTCGTCTTCCCCAACAATGTTTAAGCTCATCCCCTGGGTATAAGTGTTCATCACCGCACGATATTGCGGGTGAACAGTCGGAGACACGATCACCTTGTTGCGCTTTCCGCGATGGTGGTTTAACGCCAGGATGATAGCTTCTGCCATCGATGTGGCGCCATCGTAATGACTGGCGTTCGAGGCATCCATGCCGGTGAGAGCACAAATCATACTCTGGTACTCGTAAACCACCTGCAAGGTACCCTGCGATACTTCGGGCTGGTAAGGTGTGTAAGCCGTCAGGAACTCACCTCGCAGGATCATATGATTGACGATGGATGGAATGAAGTGATGATAGGCACCCGCACCCAGAAAGATCGGAGTGTGGGAAGCCTCGGCATTCGACTCGGCCAGGTCCGATAACTCCCGCATGACATCGAGTTCTGCCATGGGGCCGGGCAGGTCCAATGTGGGGAAACGATATTTTTCAGGTATCGTCTGAAATAAATCTTCGACGCGCTCCGCACCGACTTCTGCCAGCATAGCTTCGCGGTCGCTGTGGGTATGGGGAATATAGGGAGTAACAGTAGGCATGTTTCGCTCCGCATTCAGAGTGCCACGCATCACGAATTAGCGTCAGTTCCGTGTCCGACGCAAGCAAAGCGATGCGTGCCGTGAATTTAATTATTGCGTTCTTCGCAAAACTTCGCGTATGCAGCGGCGTCCATGAAGCCGTCCAACTCGGAGGCATCCGTGATCTTGACTTTGATCATCCAGGCATCGCCAAAAGGATCGGTGTTCACTGCCTCGGGCAAATCTTCCAGACCCGAATTGACGGCACTGACTTCACCACTCACGGGGGCGGTCAGATCAGAGGCTGCTTTGACTGATTCAATAGTGCCAAATGAATCACCCTTGGTTAAACCATCGCCCTCGCTCGGTAATTCGACATAGACCACATCCGAGAGTTGGTCCTGAGCATAATCTGTGATTCCGATTGTGACTGTGTCTCCTTCAACACGCATCCATTCGTCGCTCTCGGCATATTTGAGATCGTCCGGGGTATTCCAACTCATTAGAAGACTCCTATGGGAAATTCAATAAACAAGGATCGAAAAAGGAGGCGTACGCCATAAAGGCAGCGCCTCCTCTGTCATAAACCTGAGAGATTCGCTCGATTATTGCGAGCTTGCACCGTCGGTGTCGGAAGACTTTCCAGAGGTTTGCAACTGCAGGGTCCTTTTACCTGAGAGTTTCACCGCGTCCATAGCAAGAACGTGATTTGCCCCTTCGGTGCCCGCTCGCCTTCCGCGGGTCTCTCCCCTACAACTGTTAATTTGTAAAATTGATTCTAGGTTTCGGAGGTTGAAATGTCAAGGAAAATCATATCCAATTTGTCTCCCAATTCTTTCGGATTAAGATTCAGGATCTGCGACAACCTGTGCAAGGCGCACACAATTTCGGCCCGCATCTTTTGCCGCATACAAGGCATTATCCGCATCCGTAATGAGAGTATCCAATTCAATAACCTGACCTAAAGTTGTAGCAACACCCAGGCTGATGGTCACAGCGATCTCAACAACCTCGGTTGCCACTTGCATTCGTTCGGCATCCAAACGCAATCGCTCTGCAACGGCGCGCGCCTCTTCGAGTGCCGTTTCCGGCATCAGCACGGCAAACTCGTCTCCGCCATAACGACAAACAATATCTATCTCACGCACACTTTCGCGAATCAGGTTAGCCAAGGCCCGTAATACTTCATCCCCAACGGGATGACCATAGGTATCGTTGACACGTTTGAAATAATCAATATCGAGCATAACGAATGAAACCGGTCGCTCAAAACGATAAGCACGTTCAAGCTCGAGTCGTGCTTGCTCTAAAAGTCGCCGGCGGTTGAACAGACCGGTAACTTCATCGGTAATAGCCAGATTTTGCACTGACTTAAATAAACGATCTTTCTCAACAGCCAGAGCGACCGCACTCGCTACTTGTTCGAGCAAAGTGAGCAATTTTTCGTCGTATGCTTCGGCCTCGCGCCAACTCAGACTGAGACCACCAATCACTTCTGTCCCAATGATAAGCGGTAAAACGATACGTGAGCGATAGCCCAATTCAAGAAGCGATTTCTCGATCGGATAATCTTGTTCGGATTCGAGAGCGGGAGAGAGGTGCGGAATTCCAGCGAGCAGGTTCTCTGAAGCTGCGGATTCGGAAAGCAGGATTTCGGTGCCCGCGTCAAACTCATCGTGTTGACGATCCAATATTTCAACTCTCAAAGTCTGTCCGTCTTTGTCAACAAGATTCAATCCAACACGATCGCAGCTTGTAATGTTCTGTAGGCTGGCGGCCACAGCTGTAAATGAATCTTCCAACGAGTTGGAAGCATTTAGAGCATGCAACACGCCACTAACAGCCGTCATCTCTTCGACAAGTCGTCGTGATTCCTCATACAGTTGTGCATTGGATATCGCGACTGCTGCGGAATCGGCAAGTGCCCTCGCTCGGCGCAGAGTATATTCGTCTATTTTGCGATCATCCACGGTACTGGTAGCGACCAGCGACCCAATCGATTTTTTTCCTTTTATAAGAGGCGTTCCCAGCATCGCCTTAATGCCAAACAATTTGATCAACTTGGCATCAACCAAATCTGAGTTCTCCGGATCACGAATGCCAATGGGTCTTTGCTCACGGACAACGCGCGCACCCAGCAAAGGCGAATCCGCTAATGGCACGCGCATATTGAGAACTTCATTTCGTTGAGCGCTCTTTGCGGCAAATCCGACCAACTCGTCTCCTTCGACCAGCCAGATATAAGCCGCATCCATTTCGAGCAGCTCAATGGTTTCATCACAGATAAGTTCTAACACTTCATTCAGGTCCAATACCGAGTTTAGTGCGGTACTAATTCTCCCTAGTGTGTCGGCAAGCTCCCGTTGCGCACGTTCAGAGATAAGCAGTTGCTCTCGTTCCTGCTCAGCCTCTTTGCGTGTAGTAATATCAACTACGCTCACAAGGACACTGTCAAAGCTGTCAGAATCCGCTGGGAATGTCATTGCGACGAGTATGTATATTTTCTCCCCGCCCAGAGTCCGGTTCAGTGATTCGCCCTCAAACCATTGTTCCCCTAACGAGATAGCAACTAATTGATCCCGTAAGTTGTCCAAAGAATTCGGATATATGAATTTGTCCAATGAACCTAAATAATCATCGAGATTCTCTGCGCCGTAGAGATCCAGCGCAGCGCGATTTGCATTCAGTGTGACAATCAACTCAC
Source organism: Anaerolineales bacterium (assembly GCA_965248775.1). Lineage (GTDB taxonomy): Bacteria > Chloroflexota > Anaerolineae > Anaerolineales > JBHHUI01 > JBHHUI01. The sequence goes on along the minus strand of OZ252150.1, from coordinate 3,204,722 downwards.
TACAGTGCTTTACAAACTCAGGATTATTTTTCAAATACTGCTCAATGTCAGTGATACCCTGGGCTTCTAATTCATCCAGCGCCTCTTTAACCTGTGAGAAGTCCTGTTCCTGAAGTGGCGTTGGTGATGACTGGAATATATCTTTGTAACGCGCCTCGCTTCTTTGTAATGCTCGATTGGCTTTTACTAAATCTTCAGTCCTCTGGGCAACTCGATCCTCAAGAGAATCATATGCCGTGGTTAACTCAAGCTCCCGTTTGCGGGCACGCTGCAGCGCTTCGAGCAAGTTGCGAGCAAACAAGAACATCACTACGACCACAAGGAGGAGAGAGGTCAAAAGTGCAATCAGTTCTCCCAGTAATGTTGGCGTCTCGATTGCTGGGAGCAACAAACCTGCTGTTTGCAGAAGAAAGAGTGACACCCAACCAAAAATCGATGCAAACAGAGCTGCAACTGCGCCGCGCGACCCGAGCAATAGGCCGGCAAGGGGTAAGACAAATAAATATCCTGCAGCCGCGGGGCTACCTAACCCGCCAAACAATACACTTGCTATGGTAAATGCCACCCAGGACATGACGACAAAAACTATGCTCGCAAGCTGAACCTTGCCTCGTTTTGTAATAACCAGCAAACAAAGTTCGATGATGGTGACGAGGAGCACAATCAGCTCTGCCGGCAAGGGCTGCGCAGATACGAGCGAAATCGCCAACGCTGAAATAGAATTCACCACTAGGGTGAACCAAATCAGAATAGTCAGAATATACGCACTACGCGTTTTTTCTTCGTCTTCGAATTGGGGGGGGCGAAGAACTGCTTCAACTTGCCAAGCATGATGTTTAATTCATTTTGCCTCCATCTCAATGCGGCAACCTGATCTTACCTGACTTCGTCAAGAATACCTGTATTCCCCCTAAACGCAACAGCAATAATGCGCAAGATTACATAATGTCCAGTTAGTTGGCCGTGACTAAGGTTGCCAAAGGTCACGGTATAATCTCCCGCCGTGTTTGAATTCGAACTCAATGCTAAAGATGGCCGCGCCCGGGCGGGTATTTTCCATACGCCGCATGGCAGACTGGAAACGCCGCTGTTTGCCCCTGTTGGAACTGCCGGGACTGTAAAAGCAGTCACGCCGGCCCAACTTGAAGCGCTCGATGCTTCTCTTGTACTGGCAAATACCTACCATCTGTATCTTCGTCCCGGCGACAGGCTTGTGCACGATCTCGGCGGCTTGCACAGTTTCATGCACTGGTCTTGTCCGATCCTCACCGACTCGGGTGGGTTCCAGGTTTTCTCTCTCAGCAATACGAATCAGATTGATGCCGATGGGGTGACTTTCCGTTCGCATATCGATGGCTCCTTACACCGCTTCACCCCGGAAAAATCTATCGAAATCCAGAACAACCTCGGGGCCGATATCATCATGGCCTTCGACGAATGTCCGGAACCTTACGACCGGGCCGCGAACGAAGCCGCGCTCGAACGCACGCATGCTTGGGCAGCGCGCTGCAAAACCGCTCACACTCGCCAAGAGCAGGCGCTGTTTGGCATTGCACAAGGCGGGATACACGCAGACCTGCGCGCGGAGTCAGCTCGTTTTATCGCCGATCTGGACTTTGCGGGGAATGCTATCGGTGGTTTGTCCGTGGGTGAAACCAAGGACGAGATGCACGCAATGCTGGAGGTGATAGACCCAATCCTGCCGGAGAATAAACCGCGCTATCTGATGGGAGTCGGATCACCAGAAGATTTGGTCAACAGCATCCGGCGTGGAGTGGACATCTTCGACTGTGTGCTCCCCACCCGCCTTGCCCGTAACAATGCTGCCATGACTCGCACAGGCCGACTCAACCTGAAGAACCGCCAATTCGCAGAGGATCGCCGGCCGATAGAGCCTGATTGCAATTGTTACTGTTGCCAGAACTTCACACGTGCCTATATCCGCCACCTGTGTGTTGCAAAAGAAATGCTGAGCGCGACGCTCCTCAGCATCCACAACTTGCATCTGCTCCTGAGCCTGACTCGGGAAATGCGTGCTGCCATCATAGCGGGTGAATTCGGACAGTGGGCGGATGTATTTCTTGCCAAATATGCAGGAAGCTCGGACGACAAGAGAAAAGGCTGAGCGGGTAACAAGCTGAGTCTCAGGTTTATCCTCTCCCTAACTCTAGCCCTCAAAATAATGACAATCTTTCAGGCCATCATCCTCGGCATTGTGCAGGGCGTAACGGAGTTCCTTCCAATCTCCAGTACGGCGCACTTGGTGCTGGTACCGACATTTTTGGGCTGGGAGTTTGATCCCGAAGTAAGTTTCGCCTTCGATGTCCTGGTTCAGTTGGGCACCATCGTCGCAGTCATTATCTATTTCCGCGCGGATCTCTGGAAGATCACGACAGCCATAATAAGCGCATTATGGGAACGTGCACCCTTCCGAAGAGGCTATGCCCGCCTCGGCTGGCTGATTATCATTGCCACGTTCCCGGCTGTCATCATTGGTGCGCTCTTCAAAGATTTCTTCAAAGGTGTCTTTGAGAGTCCAACCAATGTTGCCGGACTCTTGCTCGTGACAGCAGCACTGCTCACGATCTCCGAACGTATCAGCCAGGAACGCGGCCGTCGATTGCGCAGCGTAGACTGGGCAGATGCACTGGTGATGGGAATTCTGCAAGCATTGGCCATCTTCCCCGGCATTTCGCGATCGGGCGCGACGATTGCCGGCGGCTTGTTTCGTGGTTTGGATCGTCCGACCGCTGCGCGCTTCAGCTTTCTTATGGCTGTGCCAATTATGATCGGTGCGAGCCTATTGGCATTCCGAGATATATTTAGCATTCGGGGGGTTGCGGCCGCGCTCCCAATCATCGCGGTTGGTTTTGTCACCTCAGGCCTGGTGGGATTTCTCTCTATCCGCTGGCTGTTGGGCTATCTCCAAAAGCGCTCATTAAATGGATTCGCAGTGTATTGCACACTCCTGGCATTGACCGGTTTGCTGGCCGCCTGTACACCTACCGTCACAGCTGTAGCACAGCGCACCTTTCCCATTGGTGCAACAGCCTCAACACGCTCCCTTGCAGAACAATGGACGCGCGCTTACGAAAGTGATTTTGTGCCAAAGGTCAGCACATATCCCTCTTTGCGTCGATTGGTAGAGGGTTTGCAAAGCAGTGAGATCGTCGCCGGAGTCGCCTTCGCAACACCTGCGGAAGCGGAGTTGGTCGCAACCTCACTCGCCACGACGACCCTAAACATTGTGGTTCATCCGGAGAACCCGGTAACCAACCTGACAGCAAAGGAAGTGCAGGCCATTTTTACCGGTGTCATTTCGAACTGGAATGAACTTGGTGGAGCAGACTTGAAAATCGAAGTCATCAGCCGCGAAGATGACGCGGATACTCGCCGCGCGTTTGACGAACTGGCATTAGAAAACCTGCGCCCGACATTAGATGCGATTGCTGCCCCGGCTGACGAGGCTGTCATCGCTTTTGTAGCTGAAACGTCCAATGCAATTGGCTATGTGCCCGCCCCCTTCGTCGATGAGAGTGTCAAGTCGCTCCAGGTAGACGGCCGGCAGCCTGCCCCTGATGCGAGTTACGACCTCACGATGGACCTGCTTGCACTCACTCTAGAGGAGCCACAAGGCGAGCTGCGCGCGTGGATGGTGTGGGTACAGGAGGGAATTAAATAGTATTACGCGGGGATTTATAGAAACGGGTTGGAGCTGCGCTCAAAGCCGATGGTCGTATTCTCGCCGTGGCCGGGATACACGTCCGTCTCGTCGGGCAGCGTCATGAAGCAGTTTTTGATACTGTTCATCAGCGCGTTGTAATCCGCCCCCGGCAGGTCGAAGCGCCCAATGCCCATCTGAAAGAGCACATCGCCACCAAAAAGATCGCCCGTCATGGGATCGTAAAAAGCGACATGTCCGGGCGCGTGGCCGGGTACGAATAACACATCGAATGCATGCGCGCCCAGTTGCAACTGATCGATCTCGTCGAGCCATAGGTTCGGCTCCGGGCCGAACTCCATCGGAATGCCCCAGTTCTTCGCGCCACCGCCGGCGTCGTAGAGCGGCTTGTCCAGACGGTGTAACGCGAGTGGGATGTCTGGATGTGCCTGCATGATCCCAGCGACAGCGCCGATATGATCGAAGTGTGCGTGCGTCAGCCAGATGCCCTGCAACGTCCAGCCGCGTTCCGCAATCCGCTCAAGAATAATGGGTGCATCCCAGGAAGCATCGATGATAACGCAGAGCTTACTCTCTTCGTCTGCGACAATATAACAATTCGTTACAACCGGGCCTAAAGGAATCTTTTCAATTTGGAGCATAGAAGCCTTAATGGAGCGCCTTTCTTAAACAAGGTCGCGAGATTATAGCATCGGCAATCGCCAATCAATAGAAAATGTGATGCTCAAACTCACACTTCTTTGTTGCGCTGTGAGCATTCGACTGGACATAAACTATTTGAGCTCCCTCTGGACAGGTTTTGCCGGCTCAGTTAAACTAACGCAGTTTACAAGCCAAATTTCACATTCGAGAGGAATCGATTAATGCACCGTAATCAATTGCGCAGCCTGCTGACGCTGCTGGTGGCGCTCGTACTCGTATTTGTAGTTGTTGCACCGGTGGGCGCGGCGGGCGACACCTTCTGTGTGGTTGTCGTCAAACCGGGAGATACGCTTACTGGTCTTGCGAATAAGTTCAAGACATCTGTCTTTGTGATCGTTCGCGATAACGCCCTAACAAATCAAAACCTTATCTTTGTAGGCACCGAATTAAAAATTCGGATTGGTATAGGAGCCGAGGGGCAATGCTCAGCGGATTCTTCATCGTCGGGCGACAGCGCCTCGACAACCACAACATCCAGCACGACTTCATCTATAAGCACTACTGCAACAACAACGACCACAGCCGATAGTACAAACACAGACCAGGTCATTATCGAAGTTGGCAGTGCACTCTACTCCCAGGACGGAACCCAGGTTTAATTTACGGTGACATTCCACAATATCTCTGGCTTACCAGTTTCCGGCGGCAAATACACGATCGTGCAGGCTGACGGATATAAAATAGACATGACACTAGCAGTTTGTCGGAGAGCAACCTGAGATAGCGAAATCGGTGATAATCTACGGGCATGGCTAGAAAATTCAAGAAACCCAATTACGAAGTGATGCTCAAACAGACAATCAGTCTGGAAGAAGCCCTGCCATCCAATCATTTGGCACGATTTGTGGTGGATGTTATCGCCCAGTTGGATTTGGGTATGATCTATGCACAATATGCACCGACGGGTGGTCAACCTATTGCGCCAGAGATCCTGTTGGGATTGCTCTTCTATGGTTATGCCAACGGGGTGTTCAGTTCTCGTAAGATTGAGAAAGCCACCTATGAGAGTATCCCATTCCGCTATATTGCCAGTGGGCTGCATCCTGACCACGACACAATTGCCAACTTTCGCAAAACCTTTCTGGCTGAGATCCAAGAGTTATTTGTGCAGATCTTGCTCCTGGCCCAAGTTGCTGAGGTGCTGAAGTTGGGTAATATCAGTCTGGATGGTAGCAAGGTGCATGCTGATGCATCCAAGAGCAAAGCGGTCAGTTACAAGCGTCTGATAAAACTAGAGACCCAACTGCGCCAGGAAGTGAACAAACTCTTCGAACTCGGTGAGCAAGCTGATCAGGGTGATCTCCAGTTGCCGGAAGGGCTCGTCATTGAAGACGAAATTGCCATTCGCAAGAAACGTTTGGCAAATCTGGCAGAAGCCAAAGCCGTCTTAGAAGCCCGTGCGCAGGAACGATATGAAGCCGAGAGGGCTGAATACGAAGCCAAACAGCGTGAGCGGGAAGAAAAGTCTCGCAAAACTGGGCATAAACCCCGAGGTCGCAAACCGAAACCACCGCAGCCGGGACCACGGGACAAAGATCAGTACAACTTCACTGATCCGGACTCTCGCATCATGAAAAACAGCACCAATAATGGCTTCGACCAGCATTACAACGTTCAAGTTGCTGTGGAGCAGGAGAGCCTCTTGATTGTGGCGCCTTCACTTTCGAACCATCCGAATGACAAAAAAGAAGCTGAGCCAACCCTGGATGCCATCTCTCCAAAAGTAGGCAAACCAAAGGCTGCCGCTTTGGATTATGGATATTTCAGCAAAGCGAACATCGCAGCACTTGAGAAGCTTGGCATTGATCCTTACATTGCTACCGGTCGCGAACCTCACCACAAAAGCTGGCGTACCTTCTTTGAACAAATGCCTGCTCCGCCACCGGAAGATGCCAGTCCGAAAGTCAAGATGGCTTACAAACTACAAACCGAAATCGGCAAAGCCAGCTACCGTTTACGCAAATGCACAGTGGAACCCGTCATTGGTATCATCAAGGAAGTCCTGGGCTTCCGCCAGTTTTCTCTGCGCGGCCTGCTGGCAGCAGCCGGGGAATGGTGTCTGGTCTGCCTAGCGTTCAACCTCAAACGCATGCACACCCTCTACCAAGCAAAGGGTGTGCTTTAGCCGGGGCTGCTTTGGCGCGCCTGCTACTCGCTGAGAGAAGGTGGTTTGCCCTCCATGAAATGCACACTGTTTTACGCTTGTTTTGTCGCAATCAACTGCTCATTTTGCCCTGTAGGGCTATTCATGTTGTAAAAGTACTTGTCTCTCCGACAAACTGCTAGCGGACGCCATCCACGATTACTTCGAACAGCCGGCGCTGGGCAATGCCTTAGTACCGCGGGTAATTGTTCATACCAGTGATGGGCGCACACACCTGGCCGCGGTTGGCTGCCGATTCATTGAGCATGTCTACAGGGAGGGCGTCGAGCCGTTGGAGCGCGATGAATTCGGCACTGTGCTGCGCGTCTACTATTATGAGATAAACCTTTACGACGGCTGGTTCGATTGTGGCAATGTATTCAGGGTGAACCCGGAGGACATCGCGCCTGGCACGAGTGGTAGCAGTGTGCTCATTATCTACCTTGTGAATCCACACTATTTGGCCCTGGAAGGCAGGAGTGTCGGTGACCCCTATCCGTTACGTCATGTGACACAGTTGGATTTCACTTTGTACAGACCGGACGGCAGTATAGTCGTAGAAAATTATGTTGTTAAGGTGGATCCACCGACAGCAGGCTAGTTAATACGTCACCGCAAACTAACCTCTTACGTTTCTATTCGGTCGGGCTCCAAATTTGGGGCCCGACCTTTTTATTTCTAATCGGATGTCTCTGATCGGCTAGTCTGTAAGCTTATGCAGGACTAACGCGGCTAACGGCTTTGATAAATTTTGGAGAACCAAGTCCCTGGGCCGCAACATACCGAAGCAACATTCCCAGCGGAGCGATGGAATTCGAACATACATCTATATACAAGTCATATCTGTTGCGCTTGTGGCACGAGAGCGGAAACGGCCCCTGGCGGGCGGCACTTGAAGATACCCACAGCAGGAAACGGCACACATTTGCAATTTTGCGACGACTATTCGACTTTTTGGAACAAGAGACCGTCCAAATAGAGTCAGACAAGGAAAACGATATAAGGGAGAAATAACAATAAAACAGGCGTGTACAGTTGCTGCAATCCGCCCGGGGCTACCGGCCCGCGGCGCAGACCTTGTGCAAGGGCTTGCCGAAGAAGTTCCCCGAGGGAAGCGCCGGGCGCATCTACACGGAACTAGCGATCGTATTCCGGGATAACTACAATACATGTGAGATCATTGCAACGGACCTGCGTCAAATCCGTAGACTACAGCGGCGCTCACTCTCACGGTTTCGGGCAACTGGACTGTGGCAGGTTTCTAATTGTCCTTCTGGGGGTGAATAGAGTTTGAAAGGAACGGACCGACCGACATCGAGGGGTATGAAATTTTCTACACTTGGTCGCTGGCCACACCGTGGCCTCTATTTCCTTCTCCTTATATTCTGGCTGGGGGTTATGGTGCTGCCACTGCTGGGCGTACTACTCGCAGTGCGGGGTGAATTGTCCTGGGAGCGCGGCATTCAGGGAGACCGATTTTTCATGGTGCAGGAGCGCCGCCAACGCGGGATCGGCTGGGAAGCAGCACGGACGCTGCCCTCCGCTCAGGACGGCCCATTCTATGTCCGCACCTCCGTCCGCTACTTCCTCTGGGAAGGGGAGGCCGCCCAGGAAAACGTTACTTTCGTCGAATGTTATGCCCCGCTCACAGCGGGTGAGTTTGAGTACATTGGCCCCTGCACCCCGCCGTGAAGGGACGGTGCCTAAAATTTATCTCCATATGGCGGATGTGTGGCTTTGTGTCATAATGAAAGCAACCGCATTCGTTCATGCCGTAGGGAAAATATCCCATGTCAGTTCAATACGATTCAAAAGGTAAATCTTTCACACAGATTTTACGTAAGGAAACAGTCCGGACGCGGATCCAGCTTCCCACCCATCTGGTCGTCGGCGAGATCCATCTGCGGAAGGACGAACGTATCAAGGACACGATTGAGTTTGCCGAGCAATTTCTCGCCATCACCGATGTCGAAGTTTTCACAGTGGACGGTGAAAAGCGCCTCTTTGTCGTACCCTTTCTTACAGTCAACCGAGAGCATATTATCTGGCTCGTGCCAGAAGACTAATCTGAGCCGACACAATGCGATGCAAGTGAAAAAGCCTTATGACACTACAAGACCGCATCCAACAACCGACCTCCGGCGCCGCTGAATCCAAGCCTGCGCCTGCACCGTCTTCCCCTTCCGGTGGCAGCACCCCTGGTGGAATGAAGTCCCAGGACTACGCCCGGCTGCGGCGCTGGCTCGCCGACAAGATGGAAGTAGCCCTGGGCGGCGAGAGTCAGGATGCGCCCTCCGCTCCCCGTATCCGTGAAGTCTTCGATAAGCTCTTCTCTAAAGCGGGCGTCAACCTAAATGCACTTGAGGCCGATGTGCTCTTCGCCGAGATAAAAGCGGAGATTTCCGGCTTCGGCCCGATTCAGCAATTGTTGGATGACCCGGATGTGAGCGAAGTTATGGTGAACGACCCGAAGCAAGTCTATATCGAGCGCAAAGGCAAACTCTCTCTCCAATGTCACTTTCGACGATGATGCCCATGTATTGCGCATTATCGAACGGATTGTCCGGCCGCTGGGTCGCCATATCAGCATGAAGTCGCCGATGGTCGATGCACGCCTGCCCGATGGCAGTCGTGTAAATGCCATTGTGGCGCCGGTTGCCATCGACGGCCCATCGATTACGATCCGGAAGTTTGGGCAAGGTCTGACCATGGAAGACCTAATTAGCTTTGGCTCGCTCACGCCAACGATTGCCGAGTTTCTGAATGCGTGTGTCTGCAGCCGCTTGAATATTGTCGTCTCTGGTGGCACCGGCTCGGGTAAAACGACACTATTAAATGTCCTCTCCAATTACATTCCTAATGACGAGCGCATTGTCACCATCGAGGATTCGGCAGAGTTGCAGCTCGGGCAGCCACATGTCGTCCGGCTGGAAGCGCGGCCAGCCGATGTGGATGGCACCGGAGCTGTCCACATTCGTGACCTGGTTAAGAATTCGCTTCGTATGCGGCCCGAGCGCATCGTCATCGGCGAGGTGCGCGGGGGCGAGGCCATCGACATGTTGCAAGCCATGAATACCGGCCACGATGGATCGCTGGCAACGATCCACGCCAACAACCCACGCGAAACGATCTCACGCATGGAAACGCTTGCCATGATGTCAGGGCTGGACCTGCCTGTGCGGGTGATCCGCGAACAGATTGCGCACGCCGTCGATCTTATCGTGCAGCAGATGCGCCTGACAGACGGTTCTCGCAAGATCACACACATCTCCGAAGTCGGCGGCATGGAAGGCGAAACAGTTGTGATGTCAGACATTTTCACCTATCAAGAGGAGCACAGCGAAATCCGCCCGACTGGTATCCGGCCATTCTTTTCCAAACGGCTGGAATCCTACGGCTTCAAGTTGCCTGGTGAAATGTTCGGGGCCAGCGTGGCAGACATGCTTGCTCCCGCGCGCAGGCGGCGACGCTAGTTTCACTATCGACTGCGTGGGTTGTGTTGTGGTGATCCCCTCGTTATAATCAGTACCTGCATAGTACGAAAAGGGGAGCACAGTCATGTGCAGACTGCATCGTGAAACGAACTGGGTCGTTACCTAGTCACGGACAGACTGGACGTGGAGCGCACGTCACTCTGCAGGAAGATGAAATGACCTCGAGACGAGAAATATTCAAAATCCGTGCCAAGATTTTAGGCGTTCTGATCCGCGATGCACGACAGGCAAGCGGGAGGAGCGTCCGAGAATCTGCTGACGCCATCGGACTATCGTCCGCCGCGTATCGCTCGCTAGAAAGTGGTGTGCGCCCTTCTTCGATAGCGCAACTGGAGCTGCTCGCACACAATTTCGATGTTCCGGTTTCGCACTTCTGGAATGGCGAGCTCCTCAGCGATTCCGAAGTTCTAACTAAGGACCCGGATGAATTTCTCGCCGAGCGCCAACGTAGCCTGGGTGCGTTAATCCGCATGGCGCGGAAGGGGAAGGGTCTCCGCCAGAAAGAACTCGCCCGCGAAGCCGGGATTTCTCGCGCTAAGCTCAAGGCTTATGAATTCGGCGACAAGCCGATCCCGCTGCCGGAATTGGAAGCTTTGGCAGAGACGCTCGAAATGGCGCTCGATGAATTCCTTGAAAACGAGAGTCCCCTTGGCAAGTGGCTTGCAGCACGCCATGCCTTCGATCGTTTCGCCGATCTGCCACCCGAGCTGCAAGCTTTCGTAGCCGAACCCCACAACGAGCCTTTCGTGCGTCTCGCGATGCAACTCTCGGACTTGCCCGTTGATCGTCTCCGCACTGTGGCCGAAGGCCTGCTCGACATCACCCTCTAACAACCTGTACACAGTACACCGTGCAGCCCAGTACCGAACGAACTGGGTCGCTATGCACGGCACTGTGCCGAAAGAACTAGGTCGGTATGCCGGAGATTGAATCTCATCAGCGCGGCCTGCAACTGTACGAAGCGGGACAATTGGCGCGCGCCCAGATAGCCTTTAGCGAGGCGTCAAATGAATACCAAGCCGCAGGCGATCTGGCCATGGCCGGCGAGATGCTAAACAATGTCGGGGTGGTGCAGCGCGGACTGAAAGAGTGGGAGGCAGCACTGGCAGCCGTAGCGGCAGCTTTGACGTTATTCCGCGAACTTAACGATCGGCAACGCGAGGCGCAGGCATTGGGTAATCTCGGTTCGATCCGCATGGAGCTGAATGATCTGGATGAAGCCGGAAATGCGCTCTCGGAAGCGGTTGAGATTTACAACGAATTAGACGAACAGGAAGAGCGCGCTTTTGTGCTAAACCTACTCGGTCAGGTTCGCATAAAACAAGGCCGCCACTACGACGGACTGCTCGATCTGGAAGCCGGGCTGGCCGACAGGGAGCAACTCAGCGCGCAGCAGCGTTGGTTGAAGAAATTATTGAAGTTACCGGCGAAGTTACTACGAGGGCTGTAGCGGACGGCGGCCAAACACCCCGCTCTCAAACTCTCAGTCTTCCTGCGCCTCCCGCTTGGCCTGATCGATCACATCCTGGGCAATGTGGGTCGGCACTTGCTCGTGACGCAAATATTCCATTGCGAAAACCCCACGCCCCTGCGTAATTGAACGCAATTCGGTGACATAGCGCTGCACTTCTGCAAGTGGCACTTCGGCAGTCACGATACTTTTGCCTTCATCGTTGTCCATCCCAAGCACACGCGCGCGCCGCGAATTCATATCGCTCAACACGTCGCCCATATTTGTTTCCGGCACAGTGATCGCCATGTGCATGATCGGTTCGAGCAGGACAGGATTGGCATCCTGCACGGCAAGCTTGAAGGCTTCGCGGGCTGCGATCTCAAAGGCGATCGGCTTCGAATCGACGGGATGTTCCTTGCCGTCCGTAACCGCCACAAAGATCTTCCCGACTGGATAACCGGCGATCACGCCATCGCGCATCACAGTGATGACGCCCTTCTCTATGGCCGTCATATACCCGGATGAGATGGAACCGCCGAAGACCTGGTTTACAAACCAGAAGTTATCGTCGCCGTGCCCTTTCTTCTCGTTCTTCTCGGCCTGATCGAGCGGCTCTACTCGCAAATGCACTTCACCGAACTGACCCGCGCCGCCGGTCTGTTTCTTATGACGATATTGGCTATTGGCCACCCTGGTGATCGTTTCCTGATACGGCACGCGTGGCGTTTTTGTGTCGATGCCGGTGCCGAATTTATCCTCTGCACGCCGCATGGCGACATCGATGTGTTGATCGCCCATGCCTTCCAGGATCGTCTCGAGGGTGGATGGCTGGTTGTGCCAGTGCAATGTCGGGTCCTCCTCACACAGACGAGCAAGCGTGGGGCCCATCTTGGCCTGATCGGTCTGTGTGCGAGGGCGAACGGCAACGGAATAGAGCGAACCGGGATACGTGGGCTGGGAAAAATGGAGCGGCTTCGCTTTGTCACCGAGCGAATCACCGGTCACGGTATCACCTAGTTTTGCAACGATGCCAATATCGCCCGCGTGCAGGCGAGTCACTGATATCTGCTCTTTGCCGCGCATGACGTGCAACGTGCCGATGCGCTGTTCGGTACTCTTGGTATGGTTCCAGACGCGCGTATCAGAATCGAGCACGCCGGACATGACGCGCATATAGGTTAGCCGGCCCACAAACGGGTCGGCTGTGGTCTTGAAAGCGTAGACGCCCAATGGGCCGCCATCTTCGGCCTTGATTTCCTCATCGGCTTCCGAACCGTTCTGAGAAATTATCGGCCCACGCTCGGCCGGAGAGGGGATATAACGCTGGATTCCTGCGAGCAGCGGGCCGATACCAATCTCGGCCGTGGCAGCGCAGGCAAACACCGGCACGAACGATCCGGCGGCGACGGCCTGCTTAAACTCAAGTTCGATATCGGCATTGCTGAGGGCTTCGCCGTCCAGATACTTCATCAGCAAATCGTCGTCGCCTTCCGCTGCTGCTTCTTCCAATTCCGTGCGCGCGGCTGCTGTAGCCTCCACAAATTCGGCTGGGATGTCCTGCTCCTCCTTGCCGGTTCCGGCACGCGCTTTCCTGGAGAGCAGCCCGATCACACCTTGCATATCCTGCCCCTCTCCCCAGGGGAGCGTGGCCGGGACGAGTTTCTTATCTTCGGCAAGTTGTTGCACCGAGGCCAGCGCTTGCTGGAAGTCGCCGTTGTCACGGTCCAGCTTGTTGATGACAATAAAGCGCGGCAGACCAAGTTCTTCACAGAAACCCCAGACCAGTTCGGTGCCGACTTCAACACCGGAGACCGCATCCACGACGACGATGGCAGCATCGGCCACCTGCAATGCGGATTTGACCTCGCCCACAAAGTCGGTGAAACCCGGCGTATCGAGCACATTGATCTTCACATTGTTATGTTCGATCACCACCTGTGCGCTACTAATGGAGATACGCCGGCGTTGTTCTTCATCTTCATAATCGGCGATAGCAGTACCGTCTTCAACACGACCCAAACGTGTCGTCGCGCCGGTAAAGTGCAGAAAGGCTTCCACAAGCGAGGTCTTGCCCGCGCCGCCGTGGCCGATCAGCGCGATATTACGAATGGCGTCGGTCCCATATTCCTTCATTGCTTCTCCTAGCTTGATCGAATCTAGCGACTCGATGATTTCAATTGAGTCCCAAAGTGGGACGCGGATCTACGCGGATATATTTAGTGCGCGCTCTGTACGGAACCTAGAGTTCATTAAACATTCTGGCAGAGCGGAGTTCGATTGGTTGTGCTTGCGGAAGTGAGGCGATTCTAACGGACGGTGGAGGGGTTGTCAAAGGAAAAGCGGGAGCAATTATCGTTTACCGAATGTAGAACTTAAACAGGTCGACGACTCCCAATCCCACCGGGGCAACACTTGCGCCGCGCCCAGCCTCCCCGATTTAATCGGGCATAGATGACCAATACACGTAGGCGATAATTGGGCGTAATTCTTCATTCTTTGAGAATTTTTATTTTCCGTCCACAATTTGAAAATATATTGGCTGTATAATCGGACGGAACGGAGTGTGAAGGTGGAATTTATTCAAAATTTGTCATGGATTGAAATTGTTTATTGGGCCTCTGCGCTCATCGGAGGACTATTATTTTTGTTCCGTGCCGCTCTATTCTTTATCGTCGGCGATGTTGATGATCTGGATTTCGATACAGACGGAGTGATCGATGCCTCCCACGGCGATACAGACATTAGCTTCAAACTGCTCTCCCTGCAGAGCTTAACCGCTTTCTTTATGATGTTTGGCCTATCCGGGCTGGCGTTTATCAACACCGAGATGGCCATCCCCTTTACCATTCTGGGTGGGACGGCGGTAGGGCTGTTTTCTGTTTGGGTCATCAGCTTTATCTTTACCTTTTTCAAAGGCCTGCAGTCCGAAGGGACTTTGAAAATCGAAAACGCCATTGGACAGATAGGAAGTGTCTATCTGCGCATACCAAAGAGCGGCATCGGCCAGGTACGCGTGACTGTCCAGGGTGGGCTCAAAATATTCGATGCCAGGTCCGCGAGCGGGCAGGAAATCCCAAGCCAGTCCCCTGTCAAAGTTGTGCAGGTCCAGGGGAGCAGTACGCTGATTGTGGAACGGTTGGAAACTTAATATTCCAGGGAGTTTGAAATGGATGCTACTACTTTTACACTTTTTGCCGTCGTTGCTTTTATCATTCTGGTTTTCTTCACCATCATTTACCTCACGAGCAGGTATAAACGCTGCCCATCGGACAAGATCCTGGTAATTTACGGGCGTGTTGCAGGTGGAAAGACCAGCCATACAATGCATGGTGGCGGCATCCTGGTCTGGCCGCTCATCCAGGACTATGCCTACCTCAGCCTAACACCACTGACGATCAATATTCCATTGGAAAATGCGCTATCTTTGCAGAACATCCGCATCCACGTACCGAGCACGTTTACGGTCGGTATCAGCACAAATGCGGATATTATGACCAATGCGGCCGAGCGCCTGCTTCATCTTCCCGCCCAGGAAATTGAAGACATGGCCCAGGAGATCATTTTCGGCCAGCTTCGCCTCACGGTCGCCTCGCTGACAATCGAGCAGATCAACCAGGACCGCGAAAGTTTTCTGGAGTCCATCCGGCACAATGTGCAACCGGAACTGAACAAGATCGGCCTGCACCTGATCAATGTCAATATCACCGATATTACGGACGAGTCGGACTATATCGAGAGCATCGGTAAAAAGGCGGCCTCGGAAGCCCTCAACAAGGCCAAAGTTGACGTGGCCGAGCAGGATAAACTGGGGGCGATCGGTTCGTCCAATGCCAACCGGGAAAAAGAAGTGCGGGTGGCCGAAAATGTGGCCGAATCGGAAAAAGGGAGAAAGAAAGCCGAATCGGAGCAGCGTATTTATGTTCAGGAACGAGAGGCCGAAGCGGTGGACGGCGAGAACCTGTCCAAGGGTAATATCGCCAAATCCAATGCAGAACTGGCGGTCAAGGAAGCTGCAGCCCAGCAGCGTGCAGAGGTCGCTCGGCGCCAGGCCGAGGCGGAGATTCAGCGAGCGAACTATGTCGCCGAAGAGGAACGATTGAAAGCCGAGGAAGTGGTTCGCGAGGAGATGGAGAAGCTGAAAGTTGAAATTGCTGCCGAAGCCGAGGCAGAAAAGACTCGCCGGGAAGCTAAAGGTGAGGCCGACGGCATTCTGTTGAAATACCAGGCCGAGGCGAAAGGCATGAAACAGCTGCTGGAGGCCAAGGCTGACGGGTACCGTTCGCTGGTGGAAAGTACCAACCGTGATCCTCAGGCGGCCGCCACTTTGCTGCTAATCGAGAAGATGGCCGAATTGGTCGAAATACAGGTCGAGGCGATCAAGAATTTGAAGATCGATAAGATCACTGTCTGGGATTCGGGCAACGGAAACGGCTCATCCACAGCCAACTTCGTATCCAACTTGGTAAAGAGCGTCCCACCCTTGCACGATCTCTCTTCGATGGTAGGGTTGGAACTTCCTGAATATCTTGGAAAGATGAAAGAGAGCGGTTCGGTAGCAGTCATTCCAGAGCAAGAAGAGGCGTTGCAGGAGCCACCTTCCGACGAGGAAGACTCTGAATAAACCATCAAAGGGCCCATTCAAAACAGTGTAAACGAAGTTCGAGTAATTTCCTTCGGGTGAGAAGCTTCGCTTTTTGGCCCTGAGCCGCAGAAACTGGTTTTGCCTCAGTTTTCACTCTGCGAGACGCAAAAGCGAAGCTTCTAGTTGACGAAGTTTTTCTTTTCTGTACTTCTCTGATGGTTCCTTTCTTTCCGCTGTATTCAATATTCTCAAGAAGGTCATTGAAGCTTCTGGTTTGGTGGCGACAAAAACCTCACCCCGTCCGTCGCTTCGCTCCGAACTCCCCCTCTCCCGCGCGCGGGAGAGGGAATTGAGGGCGGGTCGTTTATCAAAAGTTTCAACGAGTTCAAGTAGATTTTTGCTGCGTCCTTATCACTTGAGAGGCACATTTCCCGGCTCAATCTTTTGAGCCGAATCTCTGGTGCCCGATCTGCGATCCCCCCAACCCAACAGTAGCGGAGTTCGGACGAGTCGGCTACGGCCCACAGCCCGCATCTCAAGGGCTTTCTTAAAGTCGTGATATGCAAAGAGACCATCCCTGGATATTCTTGGGTTTGGACAAACCAGAATACCAAGGATGGTCACGATGGATTTTACAGCAGAGACAGCTGCCGCGGCAGCCGCGGGCGGCGTGTTGGATGTGCAGGGTCTGTACGCGCATCTGCAAACGGTAACAGATACACGGCAGCGGCGTGGGTTGCGTTACGAACTGGCACTGGTGTTGACACTGATGGTGCTGGCAAAACTATCGGGCGAGGATACCCCGAGCGGAATAGCAGAATGGGCCAAACATCGCGTTCGGCAGTTAGCACGGGCATTCGAATTGCAGCGCGTCTGCATGCCGCACCACAGCACTTATCGACGCATCCTGGCGGAGGTGGTCGCCGTAGACGAACTGGAGCAGGTCGCCGGGTCGTTTCTGAGTTGGCAGGCCGAGCCGGGACGGAGTGTAGTCATCAGTATTGACGGCAAGACGGTGCGCGGAACGCTGGACGGTGGTGCGACCCAAGGCACGCACTTGCTGGCGGCCTATCTGCCGGAAGAAGGGCTGGTCTTGCTGAAAATGGAAGTTGGGGTCAAAGAGAATGAGATTCCAGTCGCGCAGCGCGTGTTGCAGCGCCTGGATTTGCGGGGAAAAGTCGTCACCACGTCCAGCCGTACGTGGCTGGGCAGGCGACGCGCTCCATACGCAACGAAAGACTTCAACTCAAATCGTCGCCGCAGGCGGGGATTATGTCTGGTCCGTGAAGGATAATCAGCCCACCTTGCGCCAGGATATCGAAGACCTTTTCGCGCCCCAGCAAGCGCGACCGGGCCACGGAGTCCCGCCCAATGACTTTCAAGCGGCACAGACGACAAACAGTGGCCACGGTCGTTTGGAAGTGCGCTCCATTCAAACCAGCACCCTGCTCAATGACTACGCCGATTGGCCGCACCTACAACAGGTCTTCAAATTGGATCGCCAGGTATCATATCTCAAGTCTGGTCGAGCATTCGCCGAGACCGTCTACCCAGCCCCGGCTGGACGGGGTGGCGTCACGAGCCTCGACCCCCAACGGGCGCCACCAGCACGCCTGCTCCAACTCGTCCGTAGTCACTGGGGAATCGAAAACGGATTACATTACCGCCGTGACAAAACCCTGCGCGAAGACGCGACGCGTATGACCAAGGGCAACACTGGACACGTTATGGCCATCATCAATAATCTCGTCATCGGTCTGGCGCTCAAGCAGGGCTGCACCTATTTGCCAACCGCCCGCCGCTTTTTCAACGCTAATTTCGATGCAACACTGTCTGCAGTCGGACTTTAAGAAAGCCCTTGCCCGCATCTCCGAGCAGCGCGTCGTATTGCGCGCGCATGCTTACGTCGAAGTATTCGTAAGGGCAGACCGCATAGCGATATTTACCAACATTACCCGATTCGTTGAAGGGCTCGTCGGTGGGCAATAGATTCCATTGTCCCGTATTAAGAACACCAAAGTCCCAGTTGCGGGACAGCGGGGAGTCACCCGTATAACCAATTAATTCTCCGGCCTGGAAGAAGAGAGGCGTAGAAACTGGCGTCCCATGACTACCTGCCGAAGTAGAGTCCGGCGTAACAACCCCAATTCTGTCCACCACTATATAGAGGTGGTCAAAGTAATACGCCACCTCGCAAGAAACCTGAAATTTGAACGTGTAAACACTATAGCCGCTCTGGGTATAGTAGGCGAAGTCTATTAAATAAGAATCGATGGGCGCATAGACCGGCACCTGCGTTAGCCCGGGCAGGTTGTGCAAGAAGCCATGGGGTTTGAGATCTCCGCCTTGCACCGTACCGGCCAGCGAGAGATAGTCGATCATGCTGAGGTCCGTAATATGAGCGCTGAACTGCGGTCTAGGATTGCTGACACATGCGCTGCCCATACCTCCCGGGGCAAATATGTCGTATACGAATGTTTCGCTTGACTCATGAGATGATTCCGGGTTTTCAGTGGGTTCGGATTGAACAGTTGTCGCCGTCGGCGGTGGAGCCGGGCTCTCAGTTGATTCGGGCGAAATGGCTGTCGGCTGCGGCGAGGTAGAAGTTGGCTGCAGGGCAACGGTTGCTGTGGCTGCTTCGGTAGGAACCGGGGGGATCTCCGTCGCGGAGGGTGCAACATCGGCCAGCGGGGGAGCGCAGGCGCTTGCAATGAGCGCAAGTACGAGCGAGAGAAAGTAGACCTGCGCGGTGGGTAGTAGTCTGATCTTCATGACATCATCTCCGAAGGCATCGTTATCGTTCGTAACGTACAGGATTGTCGAATTCCGAAACTGCGCCGCAAGACCCGCTCTGCCATTCGAGCAGCAGCTCGCTCTCGCTGATCATTTGCAACAGGAAGTGGCCGCTGATGGTATATGACGCCGGAGTGGCCGTCAGCTCCTCGTAGCAGTAAACCTCGCCGTCAGCGCGGATGGCGCTGAAATCACGATTGACAAGGCCGCTCGGTTGCGGCGCGAAGAGCCAAAACCCTGGCTCGGTGACCAGCCCGCCAACGGAGATCGCAGCCAGATGGGGATCGATGTTGTCGCGCACAAGCGCAAGAGAGCCAAGCTGGTTTGCGTAGCCCGAACCTTCGGTGAACCAGTTTCCTTGTGCTGTGCCCGCCAGGTCTAGCATTACCTCACCGCAAACGGGATCCACTGTGCGTTTATTGTTGCTAAAACCTCCAAGCAGCGCCTCTTGCTGCAGTCTCAGTTCGTCGACGAAGTAGTCGAGCGGGAAGACGACGTGCAGCGCCTTATCGAAATCCGATTTGTAACGAATGGGGTTTACGTATTCGAGCTGCGGCGAGTCGAGTGCGTAGGCCTCGAAGGAAAAATTGCTCATGTGCCCGCCGCCAGCTCCAGGCCGATACGATATGAACAATATTGATACGTCACGTCGTTGAACTGAAACTCGTGGTTGCAGAAATCCGGCTCAGTCGCGTCGATTGCCGCTATCAGCACACTATCGAGAGAACTCAAGTGATCTAGATTGAACATTCGGTCCCGGCACGGAGCGAAAGTGATTCCATAATCGGCGGATACTTCTTGTCCATCTTTCCTGCCAATTGTAGATTCGACGGTGAGCGTGCGGATATTCCCCGGCGCCCACACATCGGTGGCTGCTGTGGAGCCGGTTTCGTGGCCTCTCAAAAAATAAAGGATGAAGTTGCCCGGAAGGGTGTGTCCGGGTGGGCCGAGCGTTCCCAATGGCACCATGAGGGCGTTATCTTCCGGGATAAGTGGCAGAACTGAAAGTAGCGTATCGTCGGTACACTCTGTGAGCGCCTGCAGAGTCATCCTGATGTCAGTCCAACGATCCACAGGACCGGCCGGAGTCGATTGGGTCGTGAGCGAATGCTCGGGGGGCAATGTTGGCTCGCGCGAGATGACTGTCGGCTGTTGGGAAGTAGCCGTTGGCCGGGGGGCGACGGTTGCGGCGACTGCTACAATGCCAGTCGGGGAGAGAGTTGCTGCGGATGGTACGACATCAGACGGCTGCACAGCGCAGGCACTTACAAAGAGCACCAGTGCGATAGGAAACTGCCTTGCATTTTGCGCAATCTGACCGAGTCTCATGAGGCAAAACGGTAATGAATCAGAGCGATGAGGATGCTCTCATCCTGAAGCGCAGAAGTCTTCACTTCAGTATTGTGAATATGTGGATGTCTATTTTATAAAGTTACCGCCTTTCTCCTGCTTCCAGCGTAAATTTTTACTTAACTCGAAGGATGCCGACCACGTCGCCGTTTGAGTCGAGCGTGACACCTGCGCTGGCGACGCGCAGTGGTCGGTCAGGACGCAAAAAGGTCTGCGCGGTCTGGTCAACCACCCCACTCTCTATGGGCCGGGACACAAGTGCGCGCCGGACACGCCCTGCAAACGGGATCTTCGACACGCCGGGTACGGCGTAGTTGCTCGTCTTTTTCGTGACGTTCAGCGGGCTGGCGGCGTTTGACCTTAGCTTACTGGCAGCATTCTTGCTCGGGGGGAGCGCACTGCTCATTACGGCAGCGTATGTCATGGCGCTGAGCGGCCTCAAACAAACCGCGGCACAGAACGCAACCGAGCAGGCCCCTGCCTGAGATTAGGAGAAGTCACAATGGAAACAGTTTTCTCACTGAGCTTTTTGCTGGCCGGGCCTTTCTGGCTCTTGATGATTATTGCACCGCATTGGAACTGGACGCGCCGCATCATGCAATCGCCTTTGGTCATCGCGCCAGCTGCCGTTTTGTACCTTGTGCTCGTACTGCCGCAATTTGGTTCAGTCTTCATCGAGGTGCTCAACCCAACGCTCGCTGGTGTAACCGCGCTGCTAGGCACAGAGGCTGGCGCTACGCTCGCTTGGGTACACTTCCTGGCCTTCGACCTGTTTGTTGGACGCTGGGTCTACTTAGATAGTCGGGAGCGGGGCATTAGCGTTTGGCTTATGGCGCCAGTGCTGTTTTTCACGCTGATGTTAGGGCCAATCGGGTTCTTGCTGTATCTGGGTACGCGAAGTGTGTTGGAGCGCAATCGGCCTGCTGCAAACGTGTAAGTCATTCTGTGTTGACTACTTTGTCCATCATCGCCGCGTGATGGACGGACTTCTCGAGTATCCCTTCAACCCAATAATTTTGTATCTTGTCGAGCAACAATCGCTGCTCGCGGCGTTTGCTGACGAAGATCCCGCATGCGGGGCAGGGATTCTTCGCTTTAGTACTGCTCGCTAACCATTTCGCCGTTTGAGTCGAGAGTGACCCTCGCGCTGCCCATGCACAGTGGTCGGCTTGTGCCCCGAATGAGGTATAAAGAGCCGACTGGCAGAGATTCAGACGTCTTCGGCATGCTACAATCCTCGCCAGTTACCTCCCATGCGAAAAGTCTTCTTCTCAATCTGGTATTTATTTTTCAAACCACCCTGGGATACGGGCATCGCGCCGCCGATCCTCGAAGCGTTGGTTACAGATGAGTCCATAAAGCCCAGGCGCGCGCTTGACCTGGGCTGCGGCACCGGAACGAACGCCCTGTTCCTGGCGAAGCATGGCTGGGAGGTGCAAGGCATAGATTTTGCTCCGCCGGCGATTCGCGCTGCGCGACGAAAGAAATCGAGTGCCCCGGCAGATGTTGCTGCCCGCGTCCAGTTTCGGACTGGAGATGTTTCCAAATTGGAGGTTCGAACTGAACCCTTCGACCTAGCATTCGATCAGGGTTGTTTGCACAGCCTCCTGACAGATCTGCGCGCGGGCTATGCCTCCGGCCTGAAGGGCAATCTGCGCTCCGGCGGGCGCTATCTGCTCTGGGCGTTTAAGCCGGAAAGTGGTCCGCCACCCGGTATGGCCGAGGCCGATATTCGCGCGTTGTTCGAGCCCGAGTTGGAACTACTCTCCGTCCAGCCATCCACCTCCGGACGCGCAGCCGCCTGGTACACCTTCCGCAGAACATGAAACACGTCTTATTGCTCTTCCTAGATGGTGTTGGATTGGGAGAGGACGACCCTGAGTCCAATCCGTTCTCTACAGCCACATTGCCGGTTCTAACCGAGCTGCTGGATGGAACACAGTTGTTCGCGGGTGTCTCGCGCCTTTCTACTGCTCGGGCAAGCTTCGTCCCGACCGATGCGCAGCTGGGTATTCCAGGCGCCCCCCAATCCGCCACAGGACAAGCGACGATCGTCACGGGCCGTAATGTGCCGCAATTGCTCGGGAAGCATTGGGGTCCCAAACCAAATGACGAAGTTCGGGCTGTACTTGCGGAAGACAATATCTTCATGCAAATTACGCGCAGCGGTCTCTCGGCGCGACTGGCGAATGCATACCCACCCGGATATTTTGAAGCGATTGAGTCTGGTCGCCGGATGTATTCGGCAATTCCAATGGCAGTCACCTCGGCCGGGATTCCGCTCCACAATGCGGACGATTTCCGGGCCGGCCGTGCATTTTCCGCTGACTTTACCGGCGAGGGTTGGCGCGAGCATTTGGGCATCATGGATGCGCCAGTGTACTCACTCGCCGAGGCCGGTCGTCAACTAGCGAAGTGTGCACAGGATCATGCGCTCTTTTTCTTCGAGCACTGGCCCACAGATTACGCCGGACACCGCGGCACCCTGGATGAAGCCATCGGTTTGCTTGAGCGGCTGGACGGACTACTGGGTGGATTACTCGAAAGCTGGGATGATGAAAATTGTTTGCTGATCATCACCTCCGACCATGGCAACATGGAAGATATGAGTACTCGCAAACACACTAAGAATCTCGTCCCCACGATTCTGGCTGGGCGCGACCATGCTGCGCATGCAGGCAAGATACACACACTTGCAGACATCACCCCGGCCATCCTTAAATTTCTTGACATCTCTCCCGCCATTTAGCATCTCGATTTCGAATTCTTAAGTTGTAGCCTGTTCCAGAACGAATATCATTAGAAATATGAAACGACCAAGCAGTCTGGGTCTTGCGGGCCTATTCTCCATCGTGCAAGGCGCCGGGCTTATGTCGCTCGGTGCGCTCGGGACGAAACACGCTCTCAGCAGTCCGGCACTGATAACAGTGATCCGCCAGTTAATCAACGCAGATTTCATGACAGATGTTCGTTTCGTGATCAGCAATTTCAGCGCGCTCGTATCAGCGGGACTCTTCCCAGTGGTGTGGTTCGGCGTAGGGATTGGAACTCTGGTGTGCGGGCTGGGTCTGATGCGCTTGCAAGTGTGGGCCTGGCTGGGGAGCCTGATCGTGGAAGGGCTGATCCTGGCTTGGGCGCTCTTCAGTCACTTCACGACGCGCGCCCATATCATCGACTATTCCATGATGGCCTCCGCGATCGTCATTGTGTTGCTCTTGAACCAGCTTGACACGCAGCTGGCATTTCAAGAACAGCGCCAACATCTTGAGGAGCAAATGGGGCAATGAACAAAGAAGGCGATCTCGAACTGCTCCGCAAACACGAGCCGTTGGTGGTCTACACCCAGGGCGAAAATTTCTTTCCAACCGATGTGGACAACTATTTGGCCGAGTGTTCGCTGTGGGTGGACCGCGCCGATGCACCCCCCGAGAAGCTGCTCACGGAAGGCGAGATCAAGCTCCGAGATTTGGCAAAGCTGCCCGCAGCCGGATTCGACACAGTGTACTATCTGCGCTTTGTTGAATCGCTCAATCCGCGCCAGTTGTTGCGCTATCGCCGTTCACACAGACGCTATTTCAAACAGTCGCGCGGCCGGCTGGCACGCGTTGGCTTGTTGTCACGCCTGCTGGATACGGTCTTTTCGATCACACTCCTGTTGCGCGGTACGGTGCCTGGGGGTACCGCCGCCGCCGCACACGAAATCTACACGAAGTTGGCCGACAAGAAAAAAACCTATCGCTATTACGGACGCGTCGTCCGGCAGAGTGGCTATATTGCCTTGCAATACTGGTTCTTCTATTGCATGAACGATTGGCGCACCGGCTTTCATGGCGTCAATGATCACGAGGCGGATTGGGAACAGATCGTCGTTTATTTGTCGGAGACCGATGACGGCAAGCTGGAACCCCGTTGGGTGGCGTACGCCGCGCACGATTTTGAGGGCGACGACCTACGCCGGCGCTGGGATGATCCGCTATTGGAAAAGAGCACAGACGGACAACGTCCGGTTGTATACGCGGGAGCCGGATCGCACGCCTCCTATTTCATGGCTGGAGAATATCTGCACGAAGTGATTGTCCCCTTCACCGGCGTGCTCGATCGGCTTTGGAAACCAGTCGAACGGTTCTGGCGACAAACGTTGCGGCAGGGCGGCGTCCTCGATCAACTGTCCGAGCGAGACGATGTCGGCGCGCTCTTGCATGTGCCCTTTGTGGACTACGCCCGTGGGGATGGAGTTCGTATTGGGCCCGGGGAGGAACACTCCTGGGACGCAGTCCTGATTCCGCATTCCTCCGGGCGCAGCCTTGAATCACCATTTACCTGGGCGGAGGAATACCGCGGACTGTGGGGGCTGCATGCACGCGACCCGATCGCCGGCGAGAACGCTCCGGCGGGACCCAAGTTTAATCGCGATGGTTCCGTACGACATGCGTGGTATGACCCAGTCGGTTGGGCAGGATTGAATAAAGTTCCTCCAGAGGGTGAGTTGCTGCCCGTTATTCAATCGCGCATCGAAGCAACGGAAGAGCATATGCAGGACACCGAAGAAGCAATTACGCGTAAAAAACTTCTCATGCGCGGGCTCTGGACCGAAAGCCAGGCAATGGAGGGAGCCTCGCATTTCCTGAACGAATACCGAACTCATATGGACCGCATCGACGAGCTACAGGAAGAAATCAGCAACCACTATCTACAGATCACACAAGACCGCGCCTTGATCGAATCACTGCTCGATATGCAGACGCGCTCTCAACACGGTGAGCAGGCCGCAGTCGAAGCACATATCAAGCGCGCGCATTTGCCGGTAACGGAAGAAGGCGCACAGTTGGGCCGCCTTGCAGAAACCTGGGCAGCGCTTAGCATGGGCGTACTTATCCTCGGGACTATTGCAGTCGCCATCTTTGCCCCGCAATTCTGGTTTATGGGATTTTTAACAGTAGTGGGAGTTTCGGCCTTCTTAGAAGCGTTTTTTCGCCGCGAAGCCCGTTATCTCGTGCAGCGCGTTGTTGTCGGCTTGAGTGTGGTCAGCGCAATTGTGCTTATCTCCCAGTTCTTCTTCCCATTGATGATCCTGCTTATCGTGGGCTTGGGAGTCTTTGTCATTGTGGATAACTTGAGTGAGTTGCGGGGAACGTAAAGGCTGCCCTGATTTTACGAATCGCCGTCTTCAACGAACTGTTCTTCAACGCCATCAACTTTTAGTTCCCGCCCGGATGGGAAGCGGACCAAGGCCGAGTCCGCTATCTTTGTCACGCTGACACCATGCTGGCGCACGGTGACCGGGCGTGCGAATGGACTTTCGCCTGCCAGCCACACTTTCGTCGGCGAAATAATGCGCACTCCGGCAGTCCGTAAGTAAAGATGCACGGGCGCAACACCCCACAAATAATCGCGGTCGCCGAGTCCTTCTAATTCATCTGAGTTATATGCTTCCCGAAAGGCCCCCTCTGTCTTGAGGGTGTGTAGCATGGCTGTCATCAGGCGGTCAATAAGTTCCGCAGCTTCAGCGCGATAGCCATGATCGGCCAGGCCCTCGCCAATCATTGTGTTCCACATCATCCAGACACCGCCGGAGCCCTCACGATTGTCAGCAGCGTACGCTGGATCAGTCGCTGCACAATTCGGGATACCATACGGTCGCCAGTAGCGCTCCGGATCGGTGATGGTTTGTACCAGCGAATCCAAACGGCCCCCTGAAAGCAGTCCCCCCCAAATTGGCAGCAGCAGCGTCTGATCTTCACGTTGGTAATCAACAGTTGAAGCAAAGACGTCAAAATCGTTTTCCAGACCACGTACAACGATCCGTTTCACCTCGTCGAATAACGACTGACTGGTCGCGGAACCGTAACCACGATACCAGTACACGTCACTTCCTTTGAGCGACTCAACACGCCGGCGGCCATTCTTTCCGATCCCGTGGATGGTAACTTCAGCTTTCGGCCGAGCCTCGCCAGGTCCGAACATTCGTACAAGCACTCGCTGGGGCGGATCAATAACTTTATATGGTTCAAGATCGAGGTCGCCAGGCCCATTCCCCAGATCGACGGCAGCAGAGGACAAGTGTGTATCGCGGTCAATATAATGAAACGAATTGGTCGTATCGCTCCACATTGCGGTCACACGTTCGCGCAGCGCAGCGGCACGTTCGGCCATCTCTCGCGCGATTTCCGGTTGCTCCAGCAGCCGCGCCATATGCGCCAGCGAGACAGATTCTCGATGTAAATAACTTGCCAGGTCCGGATCTTCGGCGCAGCTAATATCTGCACTCTGTCCCCACCGCCGGTAACGTACAAAGCTGGGGCAATCGTCAAAGGCGGATTGAATGGTGTGTTGCCATTCGGGGAATCCGTCGCCATCCCGGTCTTGTTCCTCTTCGAACCAAGCGTCGAGTAACTTTAGCAGTCCCGGGAATACTTCGGCGATGAATTCTTGATCCTCAGTGTATTCATAGATGTGCCAGGCACATGCCGCCAGCAATGGCAGACAGAGCGCATGGTTTCGTTGGCCTGCCAATCCGGGCTTCCAATCGATAAAACCATCGGGTGCCTGCACGGCAAAGTAATTTCGCAAGACTCCTTTGGCAAGTTCGGGAGCACCCATCACAATCTGCGGTAAATTGACGTACGCCTCGGTCGCCCCCTGTCCATCCCACTGCCAGTTGTAATCGCTGCCATCACCGGCGCGCGAATAACCACGATCGGGAATGCGCGTGAATATAAATGACGGGTGCGGTAGATGGCTCGATGGCCCCACATAGCTGCGCATAGCAGTGCGTTGCGCGAAGGCAAAAGCGGCATCCCAATCGGGGTTGCCGGTCTCAATTTCTGGCAAAGCTGCATTCAGCGCAAAGATGCGTTCAATTTCAGCGTTCCATCCTCGAGCCAGGAGGGCGTTTGCTTGTTCGAAACTTTCCTTCTGATCGGGTCGAGCGATTTGCACCCAACGAATTGCTTGTACTTCTCCAGGTTTCAGTTCGAGAGAAACTGATAGCGCAGTCCAGGCACTCAAATCGCTGTATTCCGCTCCGGCGAGCATAAACACAGGACGCAAGTTACCGGTTGAACCAAACAGAAAATGCGTGCGTCCTTCGCGCCCGGGCTGCATAATATTCCCTCCACTCAGCGGCAACAATTTGCTTGCCATGTGGATGGAAAGCGTGCGGGGATGTGTACTTTGATTCTCAATGCTGAAGCGACCAGCAAGCGAATGCGAGTCTGGTGTCCAGTATTCCGCGATCACCGGCAGTCCGCCCAGTGGGGTGAAGTCTATGCGTGTGTAGTTTACGAAGAAGAGCTTGACAGTCGGTGGCGTGAGGAAACTGTCTGGATCGACAAGCAGGGCAACGTCTTCCTGAAATGCAGGGAAGATGCGCGCCTCGCGGGCGCGTAATCCATAGGTTGTATTGACAGCGAGTGCGGGCGGTTCACCCGCTCGCAGGCTCAGGGACCAGATCTGATCGTCAGCGTAGTCAGTGGGGTCAAGACGCGCATCCGCTGCGATGCGGAGCGCAAGTGGATCGTCATACCTTAACGCCCATTGTTTCATTCCGGCTACGGTCCTGCGCTCCAGATTCCAGCGCCACGGTGCACGAAAAACAGTCGTTCGTCTGAAGTGAACACTGTCTGTACGGAGTTGGCCGGTTCAATATGATAGGAAGTCACAACCGTTTCATAAGGCACTTCCCAATCGAGCGCCCAGCCGAGCGCCCCGCGCAGTTCGGCATCATTGCGCCACAACTTGCCAATACCGCCCTTGGGCTGTCGAAAGCCGTCCGGTGCGGCGATCGCCGAATCTTCATCAAGATCGACACTCGCATCGAAGGTGTCTTCGAAGACAAATAAGCGTCCGCCCGTACTCAGGAATTGCGGGCCGGTGGGCGTCGCCAGGGCATCAACAATCAGTGTATATGGCTGCACGAAGACCCATATCTCGCGCCGATCCTCCAACCAGATCGCATCGCCCCGCTCGAAGGGTTGATGCACGGCCTGGGTTTGGACACGTTCGGGTTCGGGGTAGCGCTCTTCCGGGATCGCTGTCGGCGCGGGTGTATTCGTAGGCAAAGGTTCGCCTGTCACCACTACAGTGACGACAACCGGAGCGGGTACGTCCGTTGCAAAATCATCTGTACTGCAGGCAGCGAGAGAAAGTGCGAGCGCAATCCCAATGCCGAGAAGCAGATTATCTTTTTTCATATGCACCTGACTTTACTCGAGCGAAGAGACCTTCAGATCGTCGAAATATATTTCGACACCGCCTCGCGCGTAGCTATGCGCCAACAAGCCTACATCCCCGTTCGTATGAGTAGTATCCATGACTTGTGCAATTTCTTTTCCATCCACACGCAACGATTGCCGGCCTGATGCACACTCAACTTCCAATTGGTAGGTCTCCTGTCCAATGGCAATGTCGACAGACAACTCCTCACCGGCGAGGATAACCTGTTCCCCGGCGGAGACGCGCACAATGCGGTAGAAACCATCCGGTCCGATCTCGAATAAATAGAAATTCTTTTCATCTTGATAGTTGCAAAGTACACCGAAACTCACTTCAAATATTTCACTTTTATCGTGGGCTGCCACTTCAATACGGATATCCGAAAAATTCTGGCTGGAATTGCTCACACCCCACAGGACAATGCGGGGGGTATTGATACGCACAACGTAGGCGCCATCCACATATCGCAGGAAGCCATCCCTGTCTTCTAACACCATCCAGCCACTCCGACGGTTTGAGAAATCGTCCTGCAGCAAAACACCATCAGGCAACGTCGACGTTCCATTGTTGCAGGCCGCTGCAATAAATAGCGCGCTGCTGACAAAGAGAACTCTGCGATGGAAATCGAATATCATTTAGCTTTGAAGGGTCAAAGTGTTCAGTTGACAGTATTCAGTTGAGTGTCCTCAGAAAGGCTCTGAATACTGCAAACTGAACACTGAGTACAGCATGCTCCACTGCTATAATGCGGTCTGGAATTGTCGCATACTCTGATCGGATTCTCAAGCCGCTACCGGCACGATGGATCAAGAACCTACCTCAGCTCCCGTTTCCGAATCCGAAGACTCCGCCCAAGAATCAACCCCACCGCTGATCTCCCGCCGCGAACTCCGTTTCGCTGCCTTTGCAATTACGCTGCTGGCGCTGATTTATCTTGTATTTGGATCAGCGGATTGGACAGTGGGTGGGGAGCTTATCATGCAAGCCACACCTGCTGGAATGGTTGCAATCGTGCATGTCCCCGAAACAGAGATCGCCCTTGTTGCAATCGGACAGCTTGCACAAATCCGACTGCGCGCTTATCCAGGTACGGACATTGCGGGACAGGTTTTCAACATCGAAGGCAAGGCACTACCGGCTGACGAAGACTCGCGTGTCGTCACTGTTCCGGTCACTCTTATTGTGAATCCGCAAGAGGGGGTGACCCTCCGCGATGGTTTCACTGGCGCTGCGCGCATTCTGATTGCGAGAGACCGGGCAGGTCTCGTATTGTGGGGTCGTCTGAGTCGCATTCTGTTGCAGCGCTTCTAGAGCAAACTAGACTGCCTCGCTCCGTTTAACTCGAAACTGATCGAGATCCCGCGCAACGTGCGCCGCGGGGAAAACTTCCCTCGCTTCAGCAATGACATCGCGCTCGCGATAGCGGCGGGAAATATGTGTCAGGTAGAGCGCGCCCACTCCAGCCTCGCGCGCCAGCTCGGCTGCCTGCGTTGCTGTCAGGTGTCCGAACTTTCGGGCCAGATCGCGTTCGTGATCGAGATACGTGGCCTCGATCACCAGTGCGTCTGCACCATCACAGGCCTCCAGCAGATCGGAAGTTCGGCCGGCATCGCCAATATGCACAAGGCGCGCGCCCTTAATTTCCTCGCCCAGCACTTCCTCCGGCAAAATCGTGCGCCCATCCGCCAGTGTGATGGAATTGCCCTGCACGAGTTCGCGTCTCACGGGACCGGTCGGCACACCCAAGGCCTGTGCTTTTTCAACCAGAAAAGGCCGATGCGACTTTTCCTGAAAAACGAATCCGAAACAATCCGCGCCACGATGTGAAACGGGGAGCGCGGAAAGGGTAAAAGTCTTCCTATCCATCAAAATGCCAGGCTCGATCTCTTTCAATTCAACGCGCATGCTCTCCGGATCAGCGCGCATGACAACCCCGAAGACTAGGTCGCGGATTCGTCGCAAGGCACGTCTGCCGGCCCAGATCTCTATATCTTCCATCGCCTCCCAGCGTGTGAAAGTCGAGACCAGACCGCCGAGCCCGAGAATGTGGTCCAGATGACCATGCGTGATTAGAATTTTGTCGAGTCGCTTGAACCCTAAGCCACTACGCAAAATCTGGCGCTGTGTGCCTTCGCCGCAGTCGATGAGGAAGCGATGTTCCCGATGCAAGACCACATGCGCCGACAGACCACGGTGGATCGAAGGCGCAGAGGCCGATGTGCCTAAAAAGACGAATTCAAACATGAGGTGTGAGAGGCGGCAATAGTAACCCGCGTTTTGGAATGGATGAGAAAATAACTGAAAGTGTCAGCCAACTTCGCAGGCAGGATAGCACCGCTTTCTAAGTTTTAAGCAACGCGCGCGATAGCAGTAAATAACAGAACGATGACGCCACAGGCCGTATTGAGTTGATGCAAACGCTCCTGACGGCGACGGAGTCGCTCCAGTTCTATAGGTGTCCGACCAGCCGCTTCCATTAGACTAAGCCGATTCAGGGAGGGTAGCAGCCCCCAGGTCAGATACGCGCCCACAAGCGTCATCACGCCAAATCCCACATGCTTGAGCAATAGCGCCTGCGCCCACGTATTGGAAATGCTGAATAAGCCGACGTAATTCTCGTTGGCTGCCATCTGTCCGAGGCCTGTTACCACCAGTGTGGCAAGAGACAGAATCGCTAACGGAGAGAATCGCCGTTGAACCTCTCGCATGAACTCACCGGTAGGGCGTCCGGGACCGAGTACGCGCCGGGCAGCCGGCCAGATGACAAGAGTGATTACGCATATGCCCCCCACCCAGACAATCGTGGCCAGCATATGCACAAAGAAGTTCGCTGCCAGCACCCAATCGATCATGGCGCGATTATAGCATCGGCAATCATCTTAACTTCACATGCCCGCACTGCATTTCGCTTGGAAATGCCCGTGGTATGATCCTCGAAATACCCGGCTTCTGGGAGTAGTATTGTGAAGAACATCGCCGTAGTTGGGACCGGCTATGTCGGTCTTGTAACCGGTGCCTGTTTCGCTGATCTGGGCAACCGCATTTGTTGTCTGGATATAAATGAACCTCGCATGGAAAATCTAAAGAAAGGCATCATGCCTATCTACGAGCCAGGCCTGGCGGAGATGGTGCAGCGCAATGTAGAGGCTGGTCGGCTTACGTTTACTACTTCCTATGAGGAATCCCTCAATGGCGCCGATTTTGCGTTTATCTGCGTCGCTACGCCCGAGGGGGTAGATGGCGAGGCCGATTTGCAATATGTCCGCCAGGCCGCGACGACGATTGCCCAAACTATGACTGCGCCGCTAGTGATTGTCAACAAATCCACTGTTCCAGTGGGCACGGGCGACTGGGTGGCCGACATCGTACGCGAGAATCAGCCTCAACCTATTGAATTCTCGGTCGTCTCCTGCCCGGAATTTCTGCGCGAGGGTGCTGCGCTGACTGATTTTATGGATCCGCACCGCATAGTCCTCGGCTCGCTGGATAAAGAGGCAGCCGACAAAGTTGCGCAACTACACCTGCCTTTGCGCGCTCCCATTGTCGTAACCGACCTGCGCACCGCCGAGATGATCAAATATGCCTCCAACGCATTTCTCGCGACCAAAATTTCATTCATCAACGAAATTGCAAATATCTGCGAAGCGCTCGGGGCTGACATTAAGGAAGTCGCAGTTGGAATGGGATACGACAAACGTATTGGCCCTTCCTTCCTCGATGCCGGTATTGGCTACGGCGGCAGTTGCTTCCCCAAAGATGTGAAAGCACTCGCGCACATGGCTTCTGTGCAAGGCAAACATCCGCAACTGCTCCGAAGTGTGATGGAAATTAATACCGATGCGCGCCAGAAAGTACTCTTTAAACTACACGAGACATTGGGCGACGACTTGCACGAGAAGGTGATTGGCTTGCTGGGCCTGGCCTTCAAGCCCAACACCGACGACATGCGCGAAGCGCCTTCGATTGAAATTGCAGAAGCGTTGCAGAGTGCCGGTGCGCATGTACGTTGCTACGACCCTGTCGCAATGCCCAATGCACGCCGGTTGATGAACGGTGTAGGTTTCGCAGAAGACCCTTATGAACTCGCGCGCGGCTGCGACGCTCTCGTTGTCGTGACCGAGTGGAACGAATTCAAACAACTTGATCTACCACGCGTACATGCAGAAATGCGGGGGAATGTGATCATAGACGGACGCAATATTTACCCGGCCCAGAAGATGCAGGAGTTGGATTTCGTTTATCGCGGCATCGGGCGAGGTTACAACCACGTTTCGAACAACTAACAAAATGAGCACCAACAACATACTTAGATCCCGGCTGCGCAATGGCCTCACAGTCATCCTGAAGGAAGTGCATACCGCCCCCGTCGCTACGTTTTGGGTTTGGTATCGAGTCGGCTCTCGCAACGAGCGAACTGGCCGAACCGGAGCCTCCCACTGGGTGGAGCATATGCAGTTCAAAGGGACGGATGCCTTCCCGGCAGATGCCCTCGAACGGGATGTGGCGCGCGCCGGGGGTATCTGGAACGCAATGACCTGGCTGGACTGGACAACGTATTTCGAAACGATGCCCGCCGACAAGATCGATCTCTCCTTACAACTAGAAGCCGACCGGATGGCGAACAGCAACTTTAAGCCAAAGGATGTCGAAGCTGAACGCACGGTGATCATCTCCGAACGGCAAGGCTACGAGAACCAGCCTACTTTCTTACTTACCCAGGAGGTGCAAGCAGCAGCCTTCCGAGTGCATCCCTACCATCACGAGGTCCTTGGCGATCAGGTCGATATTGAAAACATGTCGCGCGATGATCTCTTCGAGCACTACAACACGTTTTACGCACCAAACAATGCAATTGCAGTCGCTGTAGGAGATTTCAATGCCCGTAAGATGCTGCAACGCATTCGGGCGTTGTTCAGCCCCATTGGACGTGGGGAAGTGCCACCCCTATTTGTGCGCCCGGAACCTGCCCAGCAAGGCGAGCGGCGTGTACATTTGGAGGGCGAAGGTCAGACCGCATATTTACAAGTTGCCTATCATGCTCCGCCCGCCTCTGATCCCGACTTCTATCCGATGGTTGTATTCGACAGTGTGCTCTCAGGGGCAAGCTCGTTTAACATGTTTGGAGGCGGCACGAGCAATAAAACGAGCCGCCTTTATCGCGCGCTCGTTTTAACTGAACTTGCTGCTTCTGTGGGCGGCAATCTATCCGCTACGGTTGACCCCTATCTGTACACATTTATGTGCGCCGTGCGTGACGGCCGTACACCTGCGGAAGTCGAGGCTGCCCTCGACAAGGAAATCACCCGCATGATAGCAACCACACTCACTGAAGAGGAGCTCGTGCGCGCCATCAAACAGGCCCGGGCGATGTTTGCTTATAGCGCAGAGAGCGTTAGCAATCTCGGATTCTGGTACGGCTTTGCCGAAATCCTCGACGACTACAATTGGTTCATAAACTACCTCGAGCGCCTAAGTGCCGTTACAACGGCAGACGTGCAAAGAGTGGCAAAGAAGTATCTTGTTCGCACAAACCGTGTCGTGGGCCATTACATTCCAACTGCGAGCGAGGCAGAGGAGATTTGAATCGAGTGAAGACTCTTACCCCGCTCCCCAATCTCGATCAGCGCTCACTGCCCGGCCCGGATAACATTACACGCGTTGTTTTAGGCAATGGCATCACAGTGCTCGCCCGCGAGAATTTCAACAGCCCGGCAGTTGTGCTCGATGGCTCTGTGCGTGCCAGCTCAATTTACGAAGGACGTGCACAGGCTGGTCTGGCCGCCTTCACTTCGAGCGCGCTTATGCGGGGAGCCGCAAATTATACTTTCGAAGAAATATACGAGCGCATCGAACCCATCGGGGCACGACTTGGCACCGGCGCGGGTACTCATTCAGCAGGCTTCTACGGCAAATCGCTCGCAGAAGATTTGTCAACGCTGCTGGAACTCTCGGCAGATGTGATGCGCCGACCGACATTTCCGAAAGATCATATCGAGCGTCTGCGCGGCGAAATGATGACCGGACTCGCGATGCGGGCGCATGACACGCGCGCAATGGCCAGCCTCAACTTTTATGAATCCTTATATGGGGAAGAGCATCCCTATGGTTATGCTGGCAGCGGTTATCCCGAGACTATACAAGCCATTACACGGGATGACTTGATCGCGTTCCACAAGAAACATTATGGCCCGCAGGGCATGATCATTGTGATCGTCGGCGCAATTCACGAGCAGGATGCGGTTGATCTTGTCGAGCAACACTTCGGCGATTGGGAGAATTCCAGCCAACCCGAAATTGCAGCCCCACCCGAAGCAGCAAGCCCGACAACCATTGCGAAGCGGGAAATCCCACTGGCAGGTAAGACTCAGTCCGATATCGTGTTGGGTTTTCTCGGACCGCGCCGCAAAGACCCAGACTTCCAAGCCGCGCGGCTGGCAAACAGTATTCTGGGCGTGTTTGGAATGATGGGGCGGCTTGGCGACAATGTGCGCAACAAGAAAGGTCTGGCCTATTATTCGTTCAGCAGTTTGGAAAGTCGTTTCGGACCCGGTGCGTGGCTACTTGCTGCGGGCGTCAACCCATCAAATGTAGAACTTGCCATCGAAGGCATGCTTACCGAAGTACAGCGCCTTGTTGGGCGCAAAGTGACCGCCGCCGAACTCGCCGATAACAAGGCGTTCATGCTCGGGCGCATCCCTTTACAACTCGAAACAAACGAAGGCGTGGCGGGCACAATCTCTAATATGGAGATGCACGAGTTGGGTCTGGACTATCTACAACTCTTGCCGAAGAAGATTGAAGCGATTACTCGTGATGATTTACTTAACGCCGCGCGCAAATACATGGATCCGGAAAGTTATGTTTTGGCAATCGCAGGGCCAGCGCACAATTCCCAATGAAGCAGATCTCAATGCACGCTAAGACAGTGCTCGAATGCAACTCTTTTATTAATCGATGATTCGTACCGGCGTAGACATCATCGAAGTACACCGTATTGATGCTGCCATCCTTCGGCACGGGCAGCGCTTCTTCGACCGATTCTTCACCGAGAAAGAGGTGATTCAGGCCGGGGGACGCACACCCTCGCTGGCGGCACGCTTCGCGGCAAAGGAAGCAGTCGCAAAAGCTTTTGGTTGTGGCATCGGGGATATCAGTTGGCGCGATGTCGAAGTTGTGCGCGATGGTCGCAGCCAACCTCACCTGGTCTTGCATGGTGCGGCAGAGAAAATGGCCGCCGACATGGGCCTTACAATCTGGTCTCTCAGCATAAGTCATACGCACGAGCACGCTGTTGCATTTGTGGTCGCGACCACAGAATAACCCTTTTTTCGTTGACCGGGCCGCAGCGGACATGGTAGAATCGCGGCGCTCGGACGAACTGCCATCTGGTATGACGCCCGGCGACACGGGGCCATGCAATGGAGGGATGGCCGAGTGGACGAAGGCGGTTGTCTTGAAAACAACTGTGGGGGTGACCCCACCGAGGGTTCGAATCCCTCTCCCTCCGCCATATATCTCGGGGAGGTGCCGGAGTGGACGAACGGGACCGCCTGCTAAGTGGTTGTCGGGGGAAACCTCGACCGAGGGTTCGAATCCCTCCCTCCCCGCCATTTCAAAAATTAGATATCGTCAGCGTTCAGTCGCACTTGGTACAATGTTTGCGAGACGGTCGATGACGACGAAATAGCCTGCCCTCGTAGCTCAGCGGATAGAGCACTTGGTTGCGGACCAAGGGGTCGGGAGTTCGAGTCTCTCCGAGGGCACAGACCACTGAATTGAGAGCCGTTTCCAATGGAATGTAACGGCTCTTATTAAATTAAAGGCTCAAAGCAATTATCCTGGCTTCCGAGGCCCGAGCCAATTCTCAGATATTGAAAATTAATCAAAATAGACTAACAGGAGTCTGATGAGCAAAAAAAGAAAGAAGAAGCGCCAGCCACCACCTCATAAGACATCCACCGGTCGGCAGAGCAAACGTCAGGAGCGCCAGGCACAGCGCAAGCGTCAAGGGCGGCTTCGCTTGGCAGTCTGGGGCATCGCAGGATTGATAGTTGTTGCCATCATTATATTTACCGTCTCGCAGAGTGGCATCGGCGACCGCCCTACGTCCCATCCAGATGAACAAAACATTCTGGTTGAGGGCCGCCAGCACTTGCCCGATGGAACACCGCTAAATTTTGTTCACTCACCACCCTCCTCTGGTAATCACTATGGCTCCCCGCTTCCTTACGGTTTCTATGAAGAAACGGTACCGGAAGGTAATTGGGTACACAGTCTGGAGCATGGTGGCGTAAATATCCTCTATAACTGCCCGGACGGCTGCACGGACTTATTAGATCAATTACGTGATTTCTACGACGACGCGCCCGCGACCCGTTGCGGGGAAAAACGTCTGGTTGTGCTGCCCTATTCGCGTGGGATGGAAACTCAACTTTCCATATTAAGTTGGGGACAACAACTCGATCTCGAAGAATTTGATACTGAAACACTCAAAAATTTCTTTTTGCGCTATGAAGATCGCGGACCCGAAACGATCCCCTGCGGGGCCTAAGTAGATCATTCGATTGAGTAGCCGAAAAGATGGCGTGCACCATCATCCCCGGCGTCAAGTATGAGTAGAAAAGCCCTTTTCGAGGGCCTCGTATTCAACGAGGTTGGAGCTGTCGCCGGAGTCGCCCTGATTGGCGAAGAGGCCCATTATGTTATTGACGATGATGGGTTCAAACACCATGTTGCTGCCGAGCGCGTTGATCAGGCTGTTTTGCACCAATTGCGCGAACAAATTCTCGCCAATAAGGATTTTGTCACCGAGAGCGCATTAAAAATGATCGGTAAAGATGATCTGTTCAGTAAGGCGATGATCGATTCGTCGATAAAAAATCTGGATGAGCATATGAAAAAGCTGATCGAAGCAGGCTTGCCGACTGGCGCGCAGCAGTGGTTGGGCATGCTAGGCTTCCGAATTACCGTCGATTACCACGGCGAAGTGCTTGCTTTGGAGCAACCCGGCGCCATTGACCCGGATGACGAATAGGCCTGTACCCCATTTGCATAAGATATTGGACTTGGCTATGATTGTGCCTATGTGTCGTATTATGTTTTCACCCAGAGAGGCCATGGGGACATTCATTTGTCCAGGAGGACGGCTATGAAACTCACATCACGGCGACGTGGACGGCAGCTGCTCATTTTGCTTTCCGTTGGCATGCTTGTACTGGCAGCCTGCACCCGCTCCGCTACAACCGAAACACTCCCCGAAGATGCCAGCGCAGAAGAAGGCGGAGGGGAGACCGCTCCAGAGGTAGTTGTTGACCAGGAAGCAACTATGAACGCTCTGCTCGAGCAGGGCCAAATGACCCAAACTGCTGAGGCTATGGAGGACACCGGCGTGGGTGGTGGCGGTGAGCCACCCGTGGCTGAGGAGACTGAGCCACCCCCGGCGGAAGAGACAGCACCAGAGGCAACCGCTGTCCCCGTGGAACCAAAAGCAGCACCGGCCAATCCGACAACTTACACGGTGCAGTCCGGCGACTGGATCTACCAGATCGCCCGCAATCACGGGCTTGACCCACAAGCACTGATAGCGGCCAATCCCGGTGTCGATTCAAATAACATCCAACCAGGTCAGGTCCTTAACATTCCGGCTGCCGGCGATCCTGTGCCCGGATCGGCTGAGACTGCTCAGACCACATATGTTGTGCAGCCTGGCGATAATCTTTTCCGCATCGCACTCAATTACGGTATGGCCTTCGACGTGCTCGCAGCAGCAAATAGCCTTGCATCACCATACACCGTCTTCCCAGGTCAGGTTCTGACCATCCCGGCAACGTAGTCAGACACTTTCCGATCGATAATAGTCAACGGCCTCGCCGTAGCGAAGAAAACGGCGGGGCCTCGCTCTTTAATTGAGGCTTAGCATGCTGGATATCATTTCATCAGAAGAGATTTATCAGGGGCGGGTACTCAATCTGCGTGTCGATAAGGTGGCACTTCCGGATGGCGGCAGCGCGCCCTGGGAAGTTATCGTCCACAATGGGGGTGTGGCGATGCTACCCATCGACGAAGGGGAACATGTCTATATGGTGCGTCAATACCGACATGCCGTCGAGGAGCTACTCTTAGAGATTCCTGCTGGAACAGTAGAGCCATCCGAACCTGCGGACGAAACGGCTGCACGTGAACTGCGTGAGGAAATTGGCATGCAGGCCGAGAGGCTGCAACTGATGGGGAAATTCTTCCTGGCACCCGGCTATTCCTCGGAGCTCATGCACCTATTTCTCGCTACGGGTCTTTCGTCTGCACCGCTCCCAAAGGACGCGGACGAAGAGATTGAAGTCGTGAAACTTCCTTTTGTCGAGCTACTCGCAATGATTGGAAGGAACGAAATCCGAGACTCAAAAACGCTTCTCGCGGCTTTGCTATACTCATCCCAACGCGACCAAACTTGAAAACGACCAAGATCGCTACTGAGGCTCAAATAAAATCCCATGCTTGAAGCGCTTGGCATCCATTACGAACCCGATATCCTGACGATCATCGGACTGATCATTGCTGTAGCCTTTCTCGGAAGCAAAGTATTCCAAAGGTTTGGCATTCCCCAGGTAGTCGGATACATCGTCACCGGCACTCTCCTAGGCTCATCGTTTCTAAACGTCGTTCCTCTGGAGATAGCTGATGAACTGACGTTTATCAGCGAAATCGCGTTAGGGCTGATCGGCTTTAACATCGGCAGCCACCTGCTCTTCATCGAGTTACGCTCGTTGGGACGCAAGCATCGCTTTCATTCTTCTGTTCGAGGCTTTCGGCGCTTTCGCGCTCGTTACAGTAGGCGTCTACGCCGTCACTCAGAACTGGGCAACCGCACTTATCTTCGGCGCTATTTCATCCGCAACCGCTCCGGCGGCTACGGACGACGCCCTGGCCTTAGTGCTCTTTAGCATCGCAGCAAGCCTGGCGGAGTTTTTTCTGACAGGAGCTGGGATGCCCTCCCTGGTGCAAGTCTTGGAGCTACCCCTGATCGAAATCGGCGGCTCGATGCTATTGGGGTTAACGATGGGCTGGCTGCTCGATTTCATCATGTACGGCATGAAAGGACACCACGATGCCATGGCCGTTTCTATCGGTTTTGTGTTTCTGTGTGTGGGCCTTTCCCAGTCGCTAGGCTTTTCACTCATATTGACAACCATGGTCATGGGATCAACGGTGGTAAACCGTCACATATCGAACGGCCTGCACATTCGCTTCATGATTGAACAGGCTAGCCCTGGTCGTCTACGTGCCCTTCCTACACGCGCCGTTCGGCACTTTTAGCCTACCGCTGGTGGTTTGGCTGATCGTCATCGCTCCGGCCTTCACGGTCTCGCCCGTGCTGGAACTGGCGAAGTGGATGGAGCGGCGTGGTTGGTTTGGGAAGAAGGATTAGAGAAGACTTGATTTGTAAAAGTTCATAACCCATGTCACCTTTTCTACAATTGTCACTCGCGCTCGTCATCATCATTTTCGCGGCAAAAGCCGCCGGGTATCTCAGCACCCGTCTCGGTCAGCCGTCCGTCCTGGGTGAACTGCTTGCTGGCCTGTTGTTGGGGCCAACGCTGCTGGACTTTGTTCACCTACCGTTGTTCGCCGATGCGCATTTGGGCGAGACCATTTCCCAACTCGGCGAGTTGGGCGTCGTCTTCCTGATGTTTATGGCCGGCCTGGAGGTGGACCTGGGCCAATTGAAACAGACGGGAAAAGTCTCGGCGCTGGCCGGGGCACTGGGCGTCGTCTTCCCGGTGCTAATGGGCTGGGGTGCCGCGACCCTGTTCGGCTTTGCGCCCCAGGCCGGCCTGTTCGCCGGGTTGATCCTGGCCGCGACCAGCGTCAGCATTTCGGCGCAAACGCTGTTGGAACTCAAGGTGCTCCGCAGTCGCGTGGGAGTGGCGCTGCTCGGCGCAGTCGTGTTCGACGATCTACTGGTCATCTTGCTGCTTTCAATCTTCGTTGGGCTGGTCGTCGACGCGGGAAGCAGCGCCGGGCTGGCCGGAGCGGCCTGGGTAGTTGTGCGCATGGGGCTGTACCTGGGCCTGGCAACCATCGCCGGTCTGCGCTTCATTCCTCGCCTGGCGCAGCGCGTGGCCGTGCTGCCCATCAGCCAGGGCCTGTTGGCGCTGGTTCTCGTAACCGTGTTGTTCTACGCCTGGGCAGCCGAAGTATGGGGTGGCATGGCGGCTATCACCGGCGCGTTTCTGGCCGGACTGCTGTTCGGGCGCACGCACTTCCGTGAGCAAATTGAAACGGGAATACATACGCTGGCGTACGCGCTGTTCGTGCCGATCTTCTTCGTCAACATCGGGCTGGAGGTGAATGCGCGGGAATTGGGCACCGGTTCGTGGATTTTCGTAGTCGTGATCTGTCTGGTGGCCGTCCTTAGCAAGATCGTGGGCAGCGGCCTGGGCGCGCGCCTGGGTGGCTTCTCCACCCAGGAGGCGCTGCGCTTGGGGGCCGGGATGGTTCCGCGCGCCGAAGTTGCGCTGATCGTCGCTGACCTGGGGCTGCTAGAGGGCTTGATAGGGCCGGAAATCTTCGCCACGGTGGTGATCATGGTCATCTTTACCACCTTAGTCACTCCGCTGCTGCTGCGCGCCCTGTTTGCCCAACCCAGCCTGCGGCCAGTCGATCCGCCAGCTGGCATATCCTCCGAAGGAGAGCAACCGTGACACATAAGGAGCGTGAGTAAGTGGATCCACTGCTGCAATTCCTGCTGGCCCTGGCCTTCATCGTCGTGGCTGCCAAGGGGGCCGGATACCTGAGCGCCCGCATGGGGCAGCCTGCCGTCCTGGGTGAGCTGCTGGCTGGCCTGCTCCTGGGCCCCACGCTGCTGGACATGCTGCACTGGCCGGTGTTCGGCGAGGAACATCTGGGGGAGACCATCAGCCAGCTGGCCCATTTGGGCGTTCTGTTTCTGATGTTCATCGCCGGTCTGGAGGTGGACTTCGATGCGATGGTACGCGCCGGGCGGCCGGCGGTGTTAGCCGGGATCATGGGTGTGGCAGCACCGGTGGCTCTGGGGGTAGCGGTGACGCTGCCCTTTGGCTTTGAACTGCAAGCCAGCATCCTCATCGGCCTGGTGCTGGCTGCCACCAGCGTCAGCATCTCGGCCCAGACTCTAATGGAACTGGGGGTATTGCGCAGCCGGGTGGGCGTGACTCTGCTGGGCGCGGCTATAGTGGACGACGTGTTGGTGATTCTGCTGCTCTCAATCTTTATTGCCCTAGTGGGCGGCGGGGGCGGAGGTGCCGCCGTTTTGTGGGTGCTGCTAAAGATGGCCGCTTTTCTGGGCCTGGCCACTTGGCTGGGGGCACGGTTCATTCCGCGCCTAAGCGCTTTGATAGATCGGCTCCCCATCAGCAAGGGGACGATGGGCCTAGTGGTAGTGGTCATCCTGTTCTACGCCTGGGCGGCCGAAGCCCTGGGGGGCGTGGCGGCCATCACCGGAGCTTTCCTGGCCGGGCTGCTCTTCGCCCGCACGCCGCTGCGCCAGACCATCGAGCGGGAGATGTACACCCTGGCTTACGTGTGGCTGGTGCCGGTCTTCTTTGTCAACATCGGCCTGGAGGCCAACGTCCGCACGCTGGGTATTGGCGGCCTGCCCTTCGCGCTGCTCATCATCGTCGTGGCCGTGCTCTCCAAGGTGGTCGGCTCCGGGATTGGCGCTCGCCTGGGGGGCTTCTCCAACGGCGAGGCCTTGCGGATGGGGGTAGGCATGACCTCCCGCGGCGAGGTCGGGCTCATTGTGGCTGCCGTGGGGCTGAACGCCGGCCTGATTGGCGAAGAGGTCTTCGCCAGCGTGGTGCTCATGATACTGGCGACAACACTGCTCACCCCCATCATGCTGCGCGCGCTCTACCCAAAGACCAGCGGCCGACCGGAGTCGGTTGAGGCCCCCGGCGCCTAGTACTACAGTTGTAGATAAATGAGTGATGCACCACGACGTTTGTAATGATAGAACCTGGCGACGGCCTGATGATGGCGACGCCAATGCGACCAGGCGAGGATCTCCTGAGCGGTCTGCTGCACGCGCAACACTAGACGCCAGAGCAATCGCCGGATTTCGGCCACACTCAACCGCACGAGAGGCCGCGGCGGTGCTTGAACGCCGCAAGACTGTTGCGCGTCGCTGACAACAACGCCCCCTTTTTCAGCGCTTCGTGGCTTGGCGTGGTCGTTCGTATCGCGGCCAGATAAGCATGCGCCCACATCGCCAGAGTGGTATGGCGATACCAACCGGTCCAACTGCGCACTTCATATTGATCCAATCCGACTTCACCCTTGGCAGCCTCGAAGGTCACTTCAATCGCCCAACGGCTGCCGGCCACGCGCACCATGTCTTCCAGCGTGGTTTCCTGTGGCGCGAAGACCACGAAGGCTGTCAGTTCATGCAGGTCTTCGATTTTGCGCCGTATCAGCAGCCAGCGCCCCCAGCTCGCTTGCATGGGTGGGTTGAGCGGCAGCAGATGCCAGTCGTATCCGCGTGGACCTTTGGCCCCAGCGCCGGCGCTCAGTCGTATCCAATCTTCGGCAGGCAAGGTGGCCAGCACTTGCTTGACGCGGTGCTGTTTGAAACCAATCCAGACGTACTCCTTGCCCGAAACGGCCAGCGCGTAGGCCCGTTCTCGCTCTTCCAGCCACAGACGCAGGCGGCGGTCGTCGCCATAGACAGAGTCGCCCGTCACCCACGCCGCCGGCAGGCCGGTGTCCAGCGCCCGCGCCAGCATCTGCCGCGCCAGCGCTGGTTTGGTCGCAAACGCGCGGTCCGCGGGGATACCGACACTCGCACAGCGCACCGGGTCGTTGGTCCACTCCTTGGGCAAGTAAAGTTCGCGGTCAATCAAGGTGTGCCCCGCGCCACCCGCATACGCCAGGAAGACCCCGACCTGAGAGTTCTCGACGCGCCCGGCAGTGCCGCTGTACTGCCGGGCGACACCTGCGGAGTGACGACCCTTCTTGACGAACCCCGTTTCGTCGACGATCAGGACCGCTGTGGCATCGCTCAGATAATCGCGCACATATTGTTGCAGGTCATCGCGCACCTGGTCGGCGTCCCACAGCGCCCGCCCGAGCAGATGTTGCAGGCCGTAGGGCGTCGGCTGTCCGAGCGCCTCCGCCAGCTGCCAGCTGTGCTTGCGCTCTGCATTGCTCAGCAACCCGCGCAAATAGCCCAGCGCTTGCTCCCGCGCTTCCGCCCGGGCGAACCGCGCGCCAATGCGTTGTGCGACTTCCAGCAGTGCATCGGCCCAGCCCTGCACGACGGCCAGATCGGTTATGCCATTATCAACACGTCCGTTTGTCATTGGTATCTTCGCCCCCTTGTCGGAGCCAAACGATACCACATTTATCTACAACTGTAGTACTAGCCCGGGGATGCTACTTGATGAAGAAACTATCTGTCCGAGAAAGGAGCCTACTATGGCCCATATGTTAGTTTGCGTGCTAAACAATCTGGAGCAATGCCCCGACATCCTGGACGCTTGGGAAGCGGCCGGGGCCCCGGGCGTGACTATTCTGGAGAGCACCGGCTTGGGACGTGTGCGCAGCGCGGTACGGGATGACCTGCCTCTGTTACCGTCCCTGCGCGACTTCTTTGCCAGCCAGGAGCTGCATCACCGCACGCTCTTCACCGTCATCGAAGACGAGGCCACGCTGGAACAAGTCATCGCCGCAACGGAGCGTATCGCCGGCGATTTCTCTCGCCACCACACCGGTCTGCTATTTGTCGTGCCAGTGAGCCGCGTGTTGGGGCTGGAGAAACGAGACCCGGAGGAAACATGAAACCCATTCGCGTGCAAGACGTATTCGACCCAAAGGAAACGCTCTCCATGATTGTCTACTCGCATGAGCCTCTGGAAGACGTGCTGCGCCGTTTCAGCGAAGAATCCTGGCTGCGAGGCATCTTCGTCATCAACCGGGCTGCGCAGCTGCTGGGAGTGATCACCCGTAGAGACCTGCTGCTCTGTGCGC
This sequence comes from Anaerolineales bacterium, assembly GCA_965248775.1. GTDB lineage: Bacteria > Chloroflexota > Anaerolineae > Anaerolineales > JBHHUI01 > JBHHUI01. The sequence goes on along the minus strand of OZ252150.1, from coordinate 3,160,310 downwards.
AGGTGCGCCTGGGAACGGCGTTGTCCGGGCCATCCCACTCGCGGAATCGCCTCCTGCGGCTAGCTGAACTTATGCGGGCAGGCACAGCCAAGGACACCATTCGTCCTGATAGCATGGAGGCCGCGGTACAGGCGGACGACCTGCTTGACCGCGCTCTGCGACTCATGCTCGAGATGGACCTCCTCGCCGTCCCGGTCGTGGACGACGAGGGGCGCATCCTGGGCGATATGACCCTCTCGGGAGTCTTGCGCTACATACTCAGCCTGAGCGAGGATGAAGCTAGCCGGCCCGCATCATCTCGTACGGGTACAGGCTGAAGCGGAACAGATCACAGATGATGAACGAGGTGAACGCTGAAACCAAGCCACGACACGGTCTGGTGTGATGGTTGTGGAGTCGAAATTACCCTGGCACCCGGATATTCTTCGGAACTGATGCACTTATTCCTCGCCACGGGTCTTTCGTCTGCCCCGCTCCCGAAGGACGCTGACGAAGACATTGAAGTCGTGAAACTTCCTTTTGTCGAGCTACTCGCAATGATTGGATGGAACGAGATCCGTGACTCAACAACGCTTATCGCGGCTTTGCTGTACTCGTCGCAACGCGGCCAATCTTAAAATACTCGATTGCGTTATAGAACATTTGCTCAACTTGTTTGCGTTGCGATATAATCCAATTGTTGTCTTCCCCCGGCAGCCTTCAAATTACAACAAAGCCTAAGTAAAGTGCAACGCATCTCGAATGCCGCGCCACCGGCTGTTATTTCCCTAGCAGCCGCCCACAAGATTCTATAGAATTAGACCACGGAGCATTCACGCTGCATGTCGTTTGTCCATCTTCACAACCATAGCGCCTATTCTTTACTGGATGGCCTGTCTAATGTAAAAAAGCTAGTCGCGCGCGCCAAAGAGTTCGGCATGCCCGCCCTGGCACTGACAGACCACGGCGCGTTATATGGCGCGATTGCCTTCTATCGGGCGTGCAAAGCAGAAGAAGTTCATCCGGTGATCGGCATGGAAAGCTACATGGCGACGCGCGGCATGACCGACCGGGAGGCAAAGCTTGACAGCCGCCGCTTCCACCTGCTGCTGCTCGCCGAGAACCAGACCGGCTATCAGAACCTGCTCAAAATCGCGACAGCCTCCCAGTTGGAAGGGTTCTATTATCGGCCGCGGGTAGACCATGATTTCCTTGCCGCCCATGCCGAAGGCCTGATTTGCTCAACCGGCTGCCTGGCCTCCGAAATCCCACAGGCTCTGATGGATGGCCGCACAGAGGATGCTCACAAGCTGCTTGATTATTACTATCAGGTCTTTGGACCTGATAACTTTTTCTTCGAGTTACAAGATCACGAAATCCCCGAACTCAATGAAGTCAATAAACAGCTGATCGATCTGGCCGGGCGCTACGACGCTCAATTTATCGCCACCAACGACACACATTACGTTCGTCGCGAAGATTCCCGCCTGCACGATGTGTTGTTGTGCATTCAGACCAACAGCCTCGTCAGCGACCGCAAACGCATGCGCATGAACAACGATTCGTATTACTTGCGCTCGGCTGATGAAATGGCGACTCTTTTCGGCAACGTACCGGGCGCATTGGAAAACACGCTCCTGATCGCGGAACGCTGCAATGTCAATTTGGATTTCGACGGCTATCGGTTGCCTCACTTCGATGGTCCGGAAGGTTTCGATCCAGCCAGCTATTTGCGACACTTGTGCGAGCAGGGATTGCACGAGAAATATGGCGATCGGGCAGATGAACGCGAAATACGCGAACGTCTCGAATATGAACTAGGCATCATTAACCAGATGGGGTTCGACAGCTATTTCCTCATCGTCCATGACCTGTGTGATTTCTCGAAGCAACGTAACATCTGGTATAACGCGCGCGGCTCAGCAGCGGGTTCAATCGTCGCATACACGCTCGACATCACCATGGTCGAGCCCTTGGAACATGGCCTGATCTTTGAACGCTTCCTGAACCCGGACCGTATCTCAATGCCTGACATTGATCTGGATTTTCAGGATGATCGCCGCCATGAATTGTTGAGCTATACCGCCGAGAAATATGGCGAAGACCGCGTCGCGCAGATCATCACATTTGGCGCACTCAAAGCACGGGCGGCCATCCGTGACGTCGGACGCGTGCTGGATATTCCCCTCAACGAAGTGGATCGCATCGCCAAGTTAGTCCCGGCCATCCCCGGCAAGTCGGTGAAGCTTACGGATGTGATGCAGGAATCAGCAGATTTCAAAGCGGTCTATGACTCTGAAGATCATTTACGGGAGATGATCGACACGGCTGCCCAATTGGAAGGGGCCTTCCGCAATGCAGGCACACACGCCGCGGGTGTAATCATCGCCGATCGGCCGCTGGTCGAATACATCCCCCTGCACCGACCCACCGGCAATGCCGACACGAGCGTAATCAAGTCCACCACTCAATTCGAGATGGAAATCCTCGATAGTCTGGGATTGCTCAAGGTGGACTTCCTTGGCCTGCGCACCCTCACGGTGATGGCGCGGGCTTGCGAATTCATCAAAGCCCGCCACCAGATCGAACTGGATATCAATACCATCCCCACGGACGACCCGGAGACATTTGAGCTGCTCGGACGCGGCGATGTCGCCGGTGTCTTCCAGGTGGAAGGTGCGGGCATGCGTCGTTTCATCATGCAAATGAAACCTAAACAGCTGGAGCACGTCATTGCCATGGTGGCGCTATTCCGCCCCGGCCCGATGGATTTTATTCCAAGCTACATCCGCCGCATGCATGGTGAAGAAGACCTCGAATTCCTGCATCCCTCACTTGAACCCATCTTCAAAGAGACTTATGGCATTCCGGTGTATCAGGAGCAGCTGATGCGCGCTGCGGTGGACTTGGCCGGATACACCAATTCCGAATCGGACGATCTGCGCAAAGCCATCGCCAAGAAGATCAAAGAAAAACTCATGAAGCATCGTGAAAAGTTTGTGGCCGGGGCTGCAAATAATGGCATACCCACGGAAACTGCCCGAACGATCTTCACCGAATGGGAAAAATTCGCTCGCTATGGTTTTAACAAAGCTCATGCTGCCGACTATGGCATTATCGCCGTCCAAACAGCCTACCTGAAAACGCACTATCCGGTTGAATACATGACGGCCCTGCTTACAGCAGAAAAGAACGATACGACTCGCATTGCACTCTATGTCGCTGATGCGCGTCGTATGGGGATTGATGTGCGCCCGCCGAGTATTAATCAAAGCATGCTGGATTTCTGGATCGAAGATGACGCAGATGATTCCAGTGCGATTCGTTTTGGCATGGGTGCCGTGAAGAACGTAGGCGGCGGCCCGGTTGACGAAATATTACGCGGACGTGATGGAACACATTTCGCAGACCTGAACGATTTCTGCTCGCGCGTGGACCTGCGCAAAGTGGGCAAACGCGCCCTGGAAAGTCTGATTCGGGTCGGTGCGCTGGAACAATTAGGGTCACGAAATCAATTTCTGGCCGCTATCGATCAGCTTGTGAGCATCAGTACTTCAACGCACAAAGCTGCCGAAGTCGGACAGCTCACCATGTTCGAGGCTATGGGCAACGCGGCAGAAAGCAGTATCGAACTGCCGACCGATGTGTCCGAATTGGATGCGCGCGAATTACGCCGGTGGGAGAAAGAGCTTGTCGGCGTATATGTGAGCGATCACCCACTCATGGATCACATCGACCAGATTCGGGATGTTATCACTGCTTACAGCAGCGACCTTGGCGACGCGCATCACGAAGAAGTTGTCACCCTTGCCGGCACTATCGAACACATCCGCCCGCACATCACGAAGAAGGGCAAATCGATGGCTTTTGTCACGCTGGAAGACTTGCAAGGTCAGATTGACTTGCTTGTGTTTCCGCGAACCTGGGCAGAAGTGAAAGACTGGCTGACCCAGGATCAATTGGTGATCGTTACCGGCAGAGTAGATGCTGCCAACGGCCAGGCCAAACTGCTGGTCAACAATATCTCTCGTGAACTCAAATTCAATCGTCCCGTTGGTCAGAAGACAAATTTCGAACCTGAACTAGTGCCGCCCGTACAAACGGAAGTTGTAAACCAGCCGGTGGTCGACATTCGCAGCGAGGCGCAGCCCTCGGAAGACATCTGGTCTGTTTTTGATGATAACGATTGGGGACAAGAGCAAACCGATAAAGCAGCGACAAAGCCAACTGCCGAGCGCACAACCACCAGCATTAAAAAACCGACCGTTCTGGATGAAATTCAAACATCCACAGAAACACAGTCGCCATCCACAAATGGAAAGCCGATTGAGCAAGGACCTGGCGGAGGGCCGCCCGTTTTGGACGAAGAGCAAGCCGCAGAATTAAAGCGCGACGGACCGCCGGTTCGTATCACAGTTACGATCAGACCAGACAGCAGCCTGTTCGATCGCTACCAATTACGTGTCAAATGGGCCTGGCGTATTTTTACAAGTTTCCCGGGGAACGACCGCTTCTCAATCATTGTTTATGAAAACGGTGGCAGTCGTTTCGAACTCGACTTCCCGAATATCACCACTGGCTATTGCGACGAACTATTGGCACAACTCACAAACGTCATCAATGTTCCGAACGACATCGACGTACAACCACTGCTGCTCTAAAGATCTCGAAAGTCTAAGAATCACACCCAGGTCGGCTCCTGATAAACACCAAATATTTCTTTCATCACCCCCATCATCTCACCCAGGGTTGCATACTTCTGCACTGCATCCATGATGTACGGCATGGTGTTGTCGGTGCGTTGGCAGGCCAGACGTAATTGATCGAGCGCCTGCCCGGTTGCGCCATTGTCACGCTCTGAGCGCAACTGCTCCAATCGATGACAATGGCGCTCGTAACCTTGCGAGTCCATTTCCAGGATCGGAATGGTGATCGCCTTGTCGTCCACGAAGTCATTGACCCCAACGATCGTTCGCGCGTGCGAGTCAATCTCTTGTTGATATTGAAAAGCAGCTGCGGAGATCTCCTGTTGGAAAAAGCCGGCCTCGATTGCGAGGAGTACACCTCCAATGTCCTCAATGCGTTGGAAGTAAGCACGCGCCTGCGCTTCCATTTGGTTGGTCTGCGCTTCGACGAAGAAACTGCCACCGAGCGGATCGACCGTATTTGCTACACCTGATTCTTCCGCAATAATCTGCTGTGTGCGCAGCGCCACAGTCACGGCATGTTCAGACGGCAACGCCAGCGCTTCATCCATCGAATTCGTGTGCAGGCTCTGCGTGCCACCAAGGACAGCAGCCAGCGCCTGGATTGCCACGCGAACGACGTTATTCTCCGGCTGCTGGGCCGTCAGGCTGACTCCCGCCGTTTGCGAATGGAAGCGCAGCAGCCAGCTGCGCGCATCTTTTGCACCAAACGTCTCGCGCATCTCGTGTGCCCAGATGCGTCGGGCCGCACGGTATTTGGCAATTTCTTCAAAGAAGTCGTTGTGGGCGTTGAAGAAAAAAGAGAGCCGCGGAGCAAACGCATCCACATCCAGACCGCGCTCCACGGCCCAGCGCACATACTCCAAACCATTCGCGAGGGTAAAGGCCAATTCCTGTATAGCTGTACTCCCGGCCTCACGAATGTGATAGCCGGAGATGCTGATCGTGTTCCACTGCGGGAGTTCACTCGTGCCGAATTCAACAGTATCGGTAACCAGTCGCATTGAAGGCTCTGGTGGAAAGATGTATTCCTTTTGCGCAATATACTCTTTCAGGATGTCGTTCTGAATCGTGCCGCGCAATTGCTCAGGTCGCACACCTTGCTTTTCGGCTGTGGCAATATACATGGCCCATAGTATCGACGCGGGCGAATTGATCGTCATCGAGGTCGAGACTTTGTCGAGCGGAATGCTTTCGAGCAGGATTTCCATGTCCTGCAACGATGATACCGCCACGCCACAAGTGCCAAATTCGCCGAGCGCTTCCGGCTGGTCGCTGTCGTAGCCCATCAGCGTAGCAAGGTCAAACGCGATGGAAAGCCCGGTCTGTCCCTGATCTAAAAGATAGCGAAAACGCTTGTTTGTCTCTTCCGCCGACCCGAATCCAGCGAACATACGCATCGTCCATCGTCGGCCGCGATGCCCTGTAGCGTGCGCACCGCGCGTAAATGGGTACTCGCCGGGCTGGCCGAGATCGCGGAGGTAGTCGAGATCAGCAACGTCGAGCGGTGTGTATAGCCGCTCGACTGTCTCGGATGAAGTTGTGACGAACTGCTCGCGACTCTCCGGCTTGCGCGACAGGGTATGTTGCAGCGTAGTTTCTTCCCAGCGCTCGCTGTGTTCACGAAGTTCGTCGAGTTTTGTTTTATCGTACATGGGGCCTCCGGCGGATGAAGGACGTTGCTGGAATTATAGCGCCATGCCGCAGGCTAGCGCCCTTTAAGCGTCTGCCCGGATTGTTCACTGCCATTACATTTCACAGCAAAAGATATTTCCAGAGCAACTTCTATATTTTCGCAGAGTATAGGGCAGTCGATTACATACACAGTTAGACAGTTGAAGAAGTCGGCTTTGCTATCAGAAAATACTCGGGTGAACTGACAACTCGGAATAGTAATTTTGCAGAGTTGGCAAATCTCTATGAAGTCGGGGGGGCTTTACTTTGGAATAAGTAAAATCATCGCGGTATATCGCAGCGTACTCTTTCGGTAAATTGGTAGCTTCCGACGGATTACACTTGGCCTACCTTTGTTGTGTTGTCAACAAATAATCCAGAAAGAATGAAAAGATAATATTCTCATTTATCCTTAATAAAAGGCCCTTGACTTTAACGTTACGGAAAGCCCTATACTCTCAGCATCAAATAAACTTCAGTGAGGTAGCAGATGTTCCGCATCGGCGAGTTCTCAAAAATAGCACAAGTCTCCGGGCGCTTACTGCGCTATTACGATGAAATCGGTTTGTTCAAGCCCGAGCACATCGATAAGGCCAGCGGTTACCGACTTTACAGCGCCCGCCAGTTGCCCAACCTGAACCGCATTCTGGCCTTGAAAGAATTGGGCCTGACATTGGAGCAAATCGCACCGCTGGTGAACGAAGCCGTCTCCCAGGATGAGCTGCGTGCCATGCTGACGCTCAAGAAAGCTCAGATTGCCCAGTCGCTTCAGGAAGAACTCAACCGCTTCCAATACATCGAATCCCGCATCAAGCAGATTGATCAGGAAGGATCGATGGCGGATTACGATATCGTCATTAAGTCTGTCCCCGCACAGCCTTTCCTCTCGGTGCGGGAGATCTGCTATAGCGCAGAGGAGTCCTTCTTTATTCTTGAAGAAATGCGGCGTGTCCTACCGGGCAGGGTCTCGAAAGAAGCGCTTGGATATTTCACGGTCGTCGTTCACTCTGGCTGGTTTGAACTGGATAATCTCGATCTCGAGGCGGGCTTTCCAGTCTCCGGCAATGTCTCCGATAACATCCCGCTTTCTGACGGGCAGGCATTGACCCTAAGCGAGCTACCTGCCGTGGAGATGATGGCGACAGTCGCTCGGGTAGGAAATCCGGTCAATGGATTTGGTAGCTACAGCATGTTGGGAACTTGGGTTGAGGCGAACGGCTACCGTTTTGCCGGTCTGGGCCGCGAGGTCTTTCTAGAAGCTCCTCATCCCGACCACCTGGATGAAACCGTAGCTGAAATCCAGTTCCCGGTAGAGAAACTTGCGGCGCAAAACCTGCAGCCCACCTGAGCTTTGTCAAACAGACACAATTCGTACCTATAATTCTAAGGAGAAATGACCATGATTACACTCAATCACGAAATTTATATAGACGCGCCTAAATCCCAGGTCTGGGATGTGATGGCTGACCTTGGTGGGGTTGTCAAGTTCCATCCACTCGTCACCAAATCCTATTATGTGACAGATGAAAAGCAAGGCACCGGGGCAGCACGGGTATGTGAGTTAGGCCCCAATACATCCGTCAACGAGACCGCCATCGCCTGGAACGAAGGGGAGTCGATCACGCTAGACGTTCAGTACATCAAAGGCCAGAAGCCACCCGTAAACAGCTTTCATGGCACTCTGTCGGTAAGGGAGCTCGGTTCAGGGACAGTTACAGCCATGACATTAGAATACGCGCCCAAATTTGGCCCTCTAGCAGTTTGTCGGAGAGCAACCTGAGATAGCGAAATCGGTGATAATCTACGGGCATGGCTAGAAAATTCAAGAATCCCAATTACGAAGTGATGCTCAAACAGACAATCAGTCAGGAAGAAGCCCTGCCATCCAATCATTTGGCACGATTTGTGGTGGATGTTATCGCCCAGTTGGATTTGGGTATGATCTATGCACAATATGCACCGACGGGTGGTCAACCTATTGCGCCAGAGATCCTGTTGGGATTGCTCTTCTATGGTTATGCCAACGGGGTGTTCAGTTCTCGTAAGATTGAGAAAGCCACCTATGAGAGTATCCCATTCCGCTATATTGCCAGTGGGCTGCATCCTGACCACGACACAATTGCCAACTTTCGCAAAACCTTTCTGGCTGAGATCCAATGAGTTATTTGTGCAGATCTTGCTCCTGGCCCAAGTTGCTGAGGTGCTGAAGTTGGGTAATATCAGTCTGGATGGTAGCAAGGTGCATGCTGATGCATCCAAGAGCAAAGCGGTCAGTTACAAGCGTCTGATAAAACTAGAGACCCAACTGCGCCAGGAAGTGAACAAACTCTTCGAACTCGGTGAGCAAGCTGATCAGGGTGATCTCCAGTTGCCGGAAGGGCTCGTCATTGAAGACGAAATTGCCATTCGCAAGAAACGTTTGGCAAATCTGGCAGAAGCCAAAGCCGTCTTAGAAGCCCGTGCGCAGGAACGATATGAAGCCGAGAGGGCTGAATACGAAGCCAAACAGCGTGAGCGGGAAGAAAAGTCTCGCAAAACTGGGCATAAACCCCGAGGTCGCAAACCGAAACCACCGCAGCCGGGACCACGGGACAAAGATCAGTACAACTTCACTGATCCGGACTCTCGCATCATGAAAAACAGCACCAATAATGGCTTCGACCAGCATTACAACGTTCAAGTTGCTGTGGAGCAGGAGAGCCTCTTGATTGTGGCGCCTTCACTTTCGAACCATCCGAATGACAAAAAAGAAGCTGAGCCAACCCTGGATGCCATCTCTCCAAAAGTAGGCAAACCAAAGGCTGCCGCTTTGGATTATGGATATTTCAGCAAAGCGAACATCGCAGCACTTGAGAAGCTTGGCATTGATCCTTACATTGCTACCGGTCGCGAACCTCACCACAAAAGCTGGCGTACCTTCTTTGAACAAATGCCTGCTCCGCCACCGGAAGATGCCAGTCCGAAAGTCAAGATGGCTTACAAACTACAAACCGAAATCGGCAAAGCCAGCTACCGTTTACGCAAATGCACAGTGGAACCCGTCATTGGTATCATCAAGGAAGTCCTGGGCTTCCGCCAGTTTTCTCTGCGCGGCCTGCTGGCAGCAGCCGGGGAATGGTGTCTGGTCTGCCTAGCGTTCAACCTCAAACGCATGCACACCCTCTACCAAGCAAAGGGTGTGCTTTAGCCGGGGCTGCTTTGGCGCGCCTGCTACTCGCTGAGAGAAGGTGGTTTGCCCTCCATGAAATGCACACTGTTTTACGCTTGTTTTGTCGCAATCAACTGCTCATTTTGCCCTGTAGGGCTATTCATGTTGTAAAAGTACTTGTCTCTCCGACAAACTGCTAGGCAAAATAATGGACTTGATCATGTTGCGCCCGCAGTTAAACAAAATAGTTCCCAGTGTGCTTAAAGGTCTGAAGCATCACATCGAGACCGGTGAATCTATCGACCCTCATGTGCTGTCTCAAATCGAACTATCTCCTGCTACTTCCTAAGTTTATCCTGGTGCAAAACGACATTCTTGAAAATAACTCAAACTGATAAACGCGAGATCCATAACAGTAAATTCAAGGAAAATGAGCGCAGCGATCGAATGTGTACCAGTTCCCAATGTATCGAAGTAAGCTTGCCAGCACATCGCAAAATATTGGGTACCAGGCACTTGGTACCCAATATTTATTAATCGGCAGTGACTATTTCTCCGAAATATTAGAAGCCTAACGCTCAATAGGCGGCGTTTCGTAGCCTGACGCACACAGGTCAGTACCAAGGTCGTCCTCGAGCAGCTTGACGACCTGCGTCGACCATGTATCCGGACCGTACTTTGCCATCGCCCGATGGAAGAGCTGTTCGATCAGGCTGCCCATTTCAAGCGGCACACTAAATTCACGCCCCAATTTATAGGCCAAATGAGCGTCTTTCGACGCGAGTTCCAGTGTGAAGCCATAATCGTACGAACCGTTCAGGATTTCGCGGCCTTCCGTTTCGGCGACGAAGCTCTTCGCACAACTGGCAAGGACGGCTTCGAACAGTGGCCCGACTTCCAATCCGGCGCACTTACCGAGCATGAGGCCTTCTCCAAGCGCCCACAGGTGGATTGCTGCCATCATGTTTGTGACCACCTTAGCAATGGAGGCGCTACCAACCGGCCCGAGATGGATGATGTCGCCGCCGAACAACTCCAGAATCGGACGTTGCCGTTCGAATACATCTTTCTCGCCACCCACGAGGATTGTCATTTCGCCGCGATGGAGCAACGGGATGCCCCCCGTGACCGGTGTTTCCAAAACGTGAACGCCGTTTGCCTTGCAAAGAGCGGCCAGCCGCATCAATTCTCGGCGATCGTTCGTGCTGATGTCGATCCACGTCTGACCGGCATGCAGGCCTGCGAGGAGACCATCAGCACCCTCTACAACTGCAGTGACGGCGGCGGGCGAGGGTAACGTTGTCAGTACCGATTCGACTTCTCCAATGCCAACTTCGCGCGGACTGGCAGCCCATTGTGCGCCGAGTTTTTCTAATTTGGTACCGGTCTCTCGTCGCAAGTCGTGCACGACAAGTGAGTGTCCAGCATTGAGCAAATGGCGTCCAATCGGGATACCGACCTCGCCGAGGCCAATTAAACCTATATCCATTTAGAGTTGACTCCAATATTAGAGGCGCAAAACCGCGCGCCTATTGAGGGATCATGCACAGATGGGCAGCGCGCTTCGTTGTAAATCTGTTCGTTCCACTCTTTGCTCAAGATGCGCTGCAAGGCCGCGCGCCACGACTTCGCCCACTGCTCGGGATCACGCAGCTCCTTCTCCGGCTGCGAACGACTGCGCGCCACGAAACCAGGAAAGGCCGGACGACCGGTATTCTGTCCGACAGGGTTGAAACGCAGGTCGAAACTCCAGCGCAAATCGTCAGACTTGTTTTCAAGCGCAGCGTGAGGGGTGAACTGATGGAACAACACAACTCCGCCCTTTTTTACCGGCAGTGGGAGTAGGCCATCCTTACGAAGCAGTGGGGCAGGAATATAGTTCTCGGAGGCGAGGCCGCCCCCGGGGCAATGCATTATCAGTTCCCCACCATTGTGCAGATCGCTGCGCGGCTCACAGATCAGACAGCCGTTATCCACGGTCGCATCAGTAATTGCCACCCAAACCGTGAGCACCTGCGTATCGTTAGCTTCGTCGAGCAATGCCGCCTGATCTTGGTGCCAAGGTGTGCTGCCTACATTTGAATACTCGTTAATGCCTTTCGGTATACGGCTCGCAGGGGGTTTTAGCCGGACGTGTTGCACTGGATTGGAGTAGATCTCCCGTCCAATAATTGATTCAACAACATCGAGCAAGCGCGGATGTGTCATCAGGCCAAACACAGCCGGACCGGCATGCATGTCTGCACTGGCAGGCATCTCGTTCTCAAGCGGCAAGGAGATATTGATGTGTTTGTAGAAATCCTGGTCTTCCGCCAGCATGCGCACATATTTTTCTTCAAAAGGCAGCCCATTAAAAGCTGAGGAGAGGCGTCCTGCGACAAACAAACGCTTCGCGACTTCGTCGAGCAGCGCGCTGTATTCGACGTGCAAAGCGGTGAGAACCTCTTCCGGCAAAACATCTTCCACCACGAGATAACCTTCGGAGCGAAAATAATCGATCTGTGTTGCAGTCAGGAAAGCACTCATGCGGGCCTCCTTGCTGGACAAAGGTGCTGAATCATAATCCGCGTTTCGAGATATTTCATTATTAGACTCGAGTGTTGTGATTTGAGTGATCTTAGGGCATATTCGGCAGATGCAACTTCCCATCGTAAAACCGGCTCCCATCGTATCAGAGCACAGCGCCAGCTTTCGCGGGGTGTTTGAAAACCGCTGTCAGTTCCGGCATTTCGAGAATTATCTAACCGGACTGATTGTGTTGAAGAACAAGTCGATGGCGAACATGACGCGCTGCCTGTTGGATAGCGCTGACAAGACCAACCTGTCGCGCTTCTTGTCGGAAGCGAACTGGGATGCCGCGGAACTGAACCAGGAACGCATTGCATACTTATTCCAGCAAACCAAGCGTCAGCGCCAGGGCGCCCGCAAATCGATGCTGGCCATCGATGATACTTTGTGCGAGCACGTCGGCAGTCTGTTCGAATACATTGACCAACATTACAACCACGGCAACCACATGTATCCGCTAGCGCACAATCTGGTCACCGGCCACTACATCAGCGGCGCGGTTCGCTTTCCGGCCGACTGGCGACTGTACCGGCGCTACGAAGAAGTCACCGACTGGGAAGCGTTCGTCAAGAAACTGTTGCCCGACGCTACGATCCCGAAAACCAAGAAGGAGCGTAATCGCTTCAAACGTCAAGTCGCACCCACCTTGCTGGCCGACCCAGAGTTCCGGGCTCTGGACGAATCTTTTCAGACCAAGATTTCGCTGGCGGCTGAACTGGTCAAGGCGGCGCTGGCGCACGATTTGCCCTTTGAAACGGTGCTGTTCGACGCCTGGTACCTGGCACCCGAATTGCTCGAAGTTCTCAGTGCGCATGGCAAGCACTGGATCAGCCTGCTGAAAAACAACCGCAACCTTATCACCAACAGCTTTGTGCTCCAGGATGCTTCCGGCGAACGCATGCGCTTTGATGGTCCGCACATCAAGGTGCAGGACCTAGTGCCGCTTATCCCACCTTCCGCTTTCAAACCGATGCAAGTGGGCGAGCAGACCTACTACTGCTTCAGCAAGAATGTACGCATCCCGACTTTGGGGAAGGTACGGCTGGTCATCAGCTTTGCCAAGCCTGATTTAACCGGCACCTATGCCGTGCTGGTCAGCAGCCATCTCAGTTGGGATGCCAAGAAGATCATCGCAACCTATCTGCTCCGTTGGCCGATTGAGACCTTTTATCAAGACGCCAAACAGAACCTGGGGCTCCACGAATATCGCATGCGCTCGGCCGCCGCCATTCATAAGCACTGGTCACTGGTCTTCGTGGCCTATTCGTTCCTGCACCTGCACTGTTTGCCCACATCGCGTCGTGACAAGGTCTGCGCGCCCATCCAATCCATCGGGCAGGTTATTCGCCAACAAAGCCAGCAGCTAATCGAAGCATTGATCTTGCAGGCTCACGGCTCTCTGTCTGACGGTACTGACGAGCAACAAGTCTTCTCGTACTTATTCGCCAAGCAGGCTTACTCTTTGGCTGCTTGAGCCTTTTCACTCAAATCACAACACTCGAGTCTATTTATATAAGTTGCCCGCAGCAATCCAGTGCAAATGATGTATAAAAATTGTACGAAGAGACGGAGAGTGCACGAACCCAGTTTGAGTCCGAATTACCGAAACCATGGTTTACGCTCCGACTGCCGAGTCGAGCGGCAACTGACGGTATAATGACATCGGGCACAATTGACTGCGTCTGACGCGACTACGGGGATCTGAGTTGGGTGTGTGGTCTGGGCAACGTTCGGTGGCTCACTTGAGCACGACACGTTTAGAGAGGCGAGATGAATCAAGTTCAACGCAAACCACTGAACTGGACGCCACAAGCAGGCGTCGGCTTCACAGTCGTGCGTAGGCTGGACGGTGGCATGCACTTCACTTTTACTGATGTAGAACGCCCTACTCTGGAGGCCTGGCGCGAATTTGCATTACAGCATCTCATGGATGCCAAAGGTGCAACTCGCAATCTATACGATCTGCGCGCAGTGGCGAATATCACACAAGAAGCGGTTCAATTTGCAGTGGAGGCAAATAGTGATCCGTCGGCCCGGAACATCCGCCTTGCTGTTGTGGTAGCCAGCGATGAAGTGGCTGACGCACTACGCGAAGTGGATGCCTTCACTGCACTACAAGGGGTCGGCACACAAATGGGTTTGTTCGTCAGTTTGAGCGAAGCAGAAAAATGGCTGAATAAACCCTTCAGCCCGTTGCTGAGCTAGCGATCCGCGATTCATCTTCCAAAAATTTCAACAATTCACGATTGAACGCATGCGGTTGATCCACGATAACCGCATGCCCAGCTTCCGGGATAACCATTTGCCGCGCGCCCGGGATAAGAGCCGCGAGAGCGCTCTGATTCTTCGGCGGCACAGTTGTGTCCTTCTCTCCGGTAATGACAAGCGTCGGCACCCCGATCTCCGCCAGCCGCCCTTCTATATTGAGGCGTGCCAGGGCGCGCATTGTGGCGCGATACCCGCGCGGATCGGCCTGCATAATTTGCTCCACAAAGGCTTCGCGAAGGTGTTCCTGATTTTCCTGCGGGAAAATACGCCGGACAACGGCACGAGCCTGTGCTTCCAGCCCGAGGGTATGCACCAGCAATAAGCGCAGTGCAAAATAAAGCCACCCACTCAATGCATCCGGATGCAATTTCGCAAACGTGTTCACCAACAGCAGGCTTTGCACATACATCGAGTGATCGAGCGCCAACTGTAATGCCAGCGTGCCACCCATGGAAATACCGACGACATGCGCGCTGCTGATTTCGAGCCGGCGCAATAGTTCAGCCATATCCGCTGCCCTCACAGGTACACTGGTGCGGCCGGGATATGTCGAACGCCCAAATCCGCGCGCGTCCGGCGCGATTACCCGATATCCAGCCTCGAGCAGAACAGGCACTTGGGCAGCCCACGAATCACTCGTGGCGCCGAGCCCGTGTAGCAACAGCACAACTGGGTTGCCGCCCGGATTTGGATCGTTGTAGTGCAAGAATTGTTCGTGAGACATTTTCAGGCGAGGCATAGCAACTCTCTTCCGTGCACTCCATGATCTGGTCTGAGCGGGAAGCACATCGCATAACCAAGGCCTGCGCGCTCATCGAACATGGCGTTGCTGGACAGACTGGTAAATGGGCTGACCTTGGTTGCGGCGATGGGTGTTCACCTCCGCGCTCTGCACCTTACTTTCGGAGGAGGCAGTATTTTATGCAGTTGATAAGGATCGGCGGCGTCTGCGCGCCTTGGAACACAATATCGCCGAAAGTTATCCGACTGCCAACATTAATGCCGTAGCTGCAGATTTCACCCGCAGCTTGCCATTACCCGCATTGGACGGAATCGTCATGGCGAACTCGTTGCACTTCGTCAAACGTAAACCGCCGATTGTGCGTCAGATTTGTGAGAAGCTAAAACCAACTGGGCGCTTCATCGTCATCGAATACAACACCAATGCGAGGAACTACGCAGTACCCTACCCCTTTGATGAACGTGAATTTATCCACCTCGCAAACTCCGCCGGACTGAGACATGCAGAAATTATCGCAAGAGTTTCATCAAGATTCCTGGGCGAGATGTATTGCGGGATCGCCAGACAGCCGAATTGAAGTCTGCCGGCTTTCATCAATCTCCAATATTCCAAACTATCTGCACAAGTTCCGGCAACACATCTGCTGCGCTGCCTTGCAAAGCAAAGTTTGCAGCACCGGTCAGCGGGGTCTCATCCGGATTGATCTCCACAATCGGAATACCCTTGCGCTCTGCCTCATGCGGTAGTGCCGCAGCCGGATCCACGAGCGCCGAGGTCCCAATCGAGAAAAACAGATCACACTGCGAGGCGGCTTCGATTGCCTGTTGCAACGCGCGCTGTGGAAGTTGTTCGCCGAACCAGACCACATCCGGCCGCAGCAAACTCTTACACTGTGGGCAGCGCGGCGGAGTCTCTTCATCATCCCATGCTGAGACGATATGCTCATTGTCGAAGCACTTCGTGCGAGCCAGGTTTCCATGCAGCTCGATCACATCCGTACTGCCAGCCTGCTGATGAAAATTGTCTACATTCTGCGTGATGAGAGTAAAATGGGGAACATGCTTTTGCATTTGGGCAAGCGCATGATGCGCAGCATTCGGTTCTGCCTGTCTGATCAGTTCCCGTCGCATGGCGTACCAGTCCCACACCAATCTCGGATCACGCCGAAACGCTTCCGGTGTTGCCAGTTCCTCGGGTCTGTATTGGGCCCAAAGGCCGGTCTGCGCATCGCGAAATGTCGGCACACCACTCGCGGTGGAAACACCAGCGCCTGTCAGAACAGATATATGTTCCGCATTCCGGATTATGTTGAGCAGCTGCGCGGGAATTTCGTTCGTTGGCAAAGCAGAGTGAATGAGCTGGTTAATACTCGTCTGCGCTCTCCACTGGGTATTCAACACGCGCCCGGCTAACTGCCAGGTTATCAACAGCCAAGACTGTGAGACTAACCGACCCCAGCCGATATTGATCACCCACCAGCGGCGGCCGCCCGAGTCCAGTAACGATCAGGCCGCCGACGGTCTCTACTTCCGGCAAGGCTTCTTCACCCCCCAGGTACACTTCGTCCCGCAAATCGCTAACCAGAAACGTACCGGAGAGTTCGAGCACGCCTGGAGAAATCCGAATCATCGACTCGCCTTCCTGATCGAACTCATCACGTACCTCGCCAACAACCTCCTCGACAAGGTCTTCCAGAGTAACGATCCCGGCCGTGCCGCCATATTCGTCCAACACAATCGCCATATGCTGGCGACGGCGTTTGAAGGCGGCCAGTAACTTTTCAACCGGCCATTTTTCAGGTACAAGCAATGCCGGACGGATGATCAAGCGAATATCAAACGAGCTGCGTGCGCGCACTTGCTGGCGGACGAGGTCTTTCACATGCAATATGCCGATCACATGATCCAGGTCGCCTTCGTAGACGGGGAAGCGACTGAAATTGCTATCAGTCACCAAGTGCAGAATATCTGGCAATTCCATATCACTGGCAACAGCCTGCACATTGTTACGCGGTTTCATTATCTGATGGACTTCGTGCTCCCCGAAACCGAATATGTTGAGGATGATTTCTTCTTCCGGGCCAGCGATCAGGCCACCCGCAGCGCTTTCAGAAATGATCAGTTCAAGTTCCTCAGGCGAAAACAAACGCGCATGCCCCTCCGCCAGTGGCACTCGGACCACGCGCAACAACAGATTACCGATTGAATTCAGCAGGCGAACCGGTACAGCAAAGACTGTTTCCATGAACTGCATGGGGCGCGCCACGGCCAGTACGGCCCGTTCGGACTGAGAAAGCGCCAGCGATTTGGGCACCATTTCTCCAATCACCACATGCACGTATGTCAGCAGACTCAGACTCACAAAGTATCCAGCAGTGTGAACCACTGCTACCGAAGGTTCGACATCCAACAAGCGTCCGATATAAGGCTCTAAAAAGTGAGCCACTTGCGGTTCGCCGTACATGCCTAATCCCAATGAGGCAATTGTGATCCCCAGTTGGGCAGTGGCAATGTAGCTATCCTGCCGCGGGCGCGAGTAGAGTACTGCATGAACATGCTGGGCTGTGCGGTTGCCATCGTCGGCGAGTTGCTCCACCTGCGTCGGGCGCACGCCGATAATCGCGAACTCGGACATGACGAACAAACCGTTGAGCAACACCAGGATGAGAATAATGATGCCCGGCACGATCAATGTGTCCAGGCCGGGCAAGCCTTCGGTGGCGACCGCGCCCGCGAACAATCCGACCCCTGGCAGGGCCAGGGCCAGCAGCAGCTTATTCACGCGCTGCCACCTCCCATTCACCGATGTTGCCCGGTAACCTGAGGGGCAGCAGCAAGGAGACTTCCATAACTGTGCGCCCATCCATGGCCTCGACACGCAGGGCGACTTCCGAGGCAGCTTCGGTTTCGTACTCGTCGCCTGCTGTGGACGAATTTGGAGCCATGTGAATTGTGACTTTATCTCCGGCTGTGGGGAGTTGCCCCAGCAGGCCAAAGACCAACCCACCAAGGGTGTCAGCCTCATCATCCGGCAGATTCAATTCCAGATATTCATTGACATCCGTTACCAGCAGTTCTGCATTTAGATAAAGACGACCCTGTTTATCCGCTGCGATCAGCGAAGACTCATCATCGAACTCATCTTGCAACTCGCCGAAAATTTCCTCGATTAGATCTTCATACGTGATCAATCCTGCGGTGCCACCGTACTCGTCAAACACAATCGCCATATATTGGCGCTGGGCGCGCAGCGTGCGCCAGACATCATTAATTGGGAGCGTCTCTGGTATGTAGATCAGCTCACGCAGGATGTGCGCGAGATTTGCATCGTTCTGCACATGCAACCTGAAGATGTCCTTGACATGCACAAACCCGATCAGGTGATCGATGTTCTCCTGATAGAGAGGTATGCGGCTGATACCCTCGCGAGTTGCCAACTTTAACAAATTGAGAACGGAAGAATCCGAACGGGCTGCCAGCATGCGAGTGCGTGGGGTCATCACCTGGCGGGTAACCAGATCACGCATGCGAAAGGCGTTGCGCAACATCTGGCGCTCCTCGTCATCCAACAGCCCACCCTGATGGCTATCTGTAACGAGTAATTCGATCTCCTCCGGCGAGTGGATATCGCCGCGGTCATGCCCGTCTGATATTCCCATCAGTCGCAATATTAAATTCCCGCTACCATTGAAGAACCAGATAAGCGGAGTGAGTAGAACGCGCGACCAGCGCACCGGCAGCACTGTTGCGAGTGCGACTTCTTCCGGTGATTGCAGCGCCAATGATTTGGGAAACAGTTCGCCCAGCGATACTTGCAGCACGGTGAAGAGGAGCAGGACGCCGATAGCAGAGGTAGATTCTGCCACCGGCGCCGCCAGCGCGCCCAGACCCACGAGTCGTTCTGCGAGTACAGTTGCCACTGTGTTTTGACCATAGGCACCCAGCACAAGTGACGAAGCTGTGATGCCGAGTTGACATGCGGCGATGTAGTTGTCCAGTCGTTGCCCATCTTCCATGATCGGCAACAACATGCGCGCGAAGCGATTCCCACCCGCCGCGAGTTGGTTTATGCGGGTTTTACGTGAAGCGACAGTCGCGAACTCGGCGGCTACGAACAATGCATTCGCGCCAAGCATCACGGTGACAGTAAGAACGAGTATTAATAGGAACATCGCAGATCGGAGTTAGCGGCTCGTGTTAATGCTCAGAGCAAAAGCAGCATAGACTTGATTGTACTCTGAGTTCCGCTCTTACTCATAACCGTTCACGGGCGCCAGTGTCTCAAAGGCAGGTCCGCGCCGTTATAGAGATAAACGCCGCCACTCCCATCCGGCAGGATTCCGTGTGTGTCTACCGTGAGATTGCTGCGCGATACAGTTAAAGGCGCTAGCTTTTCTCGCATGCGGCCGAGTGAGTATAGGGGTGTCGCCAATTCTCCATCAGTATCCAAAATGCCCAGAAAGCGCTCCGGCGGATTGGGCTGATACGCGATAAACCAGAGGCGTCCATGGACATCGAGCACAATCGCATCGTCGGAATGCGGTGCATTGATTCCTGTAAGCTGATTTAGGTCCAATACCTTTCAAATAAGCAAACAGGTGGCACCCGAGGCATACTTGTGAGATATACAAATTCGCAAGATGCCAGGGGGCCACCTGATGGGATACAGATTACGCGAGGTTGACATCGAGAGCAAGTTTTGCCGGGAACTGACATTTACAAGCCTGAGCCGGGTTATTCCGCCAGATGTGGTCGAAGCAGCGTTGGAGGCAGAAGGCTTGAAAACGCAACGCGAGCGCAAATTGAATCTGGTCGTGACAGTGTTTTTAATCATCACAATGAACATCTACACGCAATCTTCTCTGGGGCGGGTAATGCGTAAGATCGCCCAGGGGTTGCGGTACATCTGGAACAATCCGGAATACGCGGTACCGAAAGACAGTGCGATTACCTATCGGCGCTATCAACTGGGTGCTCGACCGGTCGTGCGTTTGTTTCGGCATGTATGTCGACCGATAGCTACGACGGAGACAGCCGGCGCGTTCCTCTTTGGATTGCGCCTGATGGCCATCGATGGCACGGTTGAAGATGTGGCTGACACGCCGGAGAATGCGGCGGCTTTTGGACGGCACCACAGCCCGCGCGGCCAGAGCGCTTTTCCGCAGGTGCAAGGGGTGTATCTGGTCGAGTGCGGCACGCATACGATTGTCGATGCGGGCTTCTGGCCTTGCCACACCAGCGAGCGCATAGGTGGTTTTCGCCTGTTGCGCTCGGTCGAGATGGGCATGTTGGTGATGTGGGACCGTGGGTTTCATGATTATGACATGCTGCGCATGGTTTTGGAGCGCGGGGGACACATTTTGAGCCGATTTCCAGCCCATGTCAAGCCTAAAAACCGCTGTCCATTGCCAGATGGCTCCTACACCGCCTACCTGACCCCCTCCGACTACCAGCGCCGCAAGCGGGGCGAGCGCCTCCTGGTGCGCATCGTCGAATACACCATAAGTGACCCGGCACTCCCCGGTTACGGTGAAGTGCACCGCTTGGTTACCACCTTGCTGAACCCCGAAGCCTTCCCAGCCCTGGAACTCGCGCGAGCTTATCACGAACGCTGGGAAATCGAATTGGTCATCGATGAAGTCGACACCCATCAACGTCTGGCCGGACGCCCGCTGCGCAGTCTCAAGCCGGTCGGGGTCATTCAGGAACTGTATGGCCTGCTCATCGCACACTTCATCATCCGCTTCCTGATGCATGCGGCTGCCCAACGCACCGGTCTCGATCCCGACCAACTCAGCTTTGTGCATGCACTCGAACTCGTGCGCGACACGCTCGCCGAGTTTCAAAAGACGGCCGTTGACCAACTCGGCCAACTCTATGACCGCTTGTTGCATGACATCGCTGACGTTCGTCTGCCTCTCCGCCGTGCCCGTTCAAACCCGCGTGTAGTCAAACGCAAGATGTCAAAGTTCCGCCTGAAACAGCCGGAGCATTATCACTGGCCCCAACCCCGACAACCTTTCCGGCAAGCTTTGGCCCTTATTTGAAAGGTATTGGAATTAGATCGTAAAGACGTGCATTCGGGCACAGAAGACATCGAATTCCTTTGGTGCCCCGTCTCGGAATTGGCCAGCATGGATCTACGTCCACACGTGGTCAGAGATAGCATTGTGGATGGAAAATACCGATCTGTCCGCCACCTAGTATCCCAGGGCGCTGTCGCCTAGCAATTTGCTGGAGCGATCCGGGGATTTTGAGTCTATCGCTGGCGAGAAGGACCCGCCTCCGGCGGTTCTTCAGCTCGTTGGCGTTTTGCGGGTGAACTGGGCGGTGTGGTGGTTGGTTGAGTGAGAGTATATGGAGGCGTGAAATGAAACATACTGTGTGCGCGATGGCGACGTGTAAGTTCGGGGTACGGGGAGGGTAAATGTCTAACGGGGAGCTGGAATACAAGCATTCGTCTAGGGTTGAGGCCTTTCGATACGCAGTTGTCTCTGCAGGGATCGTTACAGTGCGGTTTGTGATAGTAGGCCAATTTCTGAGAGCCCTTATTGCTATCCCTATTAATCTGGTTGTTTGGTTCTCAGTGCTTTATATCACCAGTTACATTTACCGTCGGCGTGGTGGACACCCAAAGCGTGAGCGGCGTGCCTTCATACTTACAACCGTTGGCGTTATCGTATTCTTGCTTTGTGGGGTTTTTGGCTTAGTTATCATCAGGCCTGAACTATTCGTTTAGCGCAGAATCCTGAAATCATTGTGCATGGGACCTATGAAAGGAGAAAGAAGGAGCTTATAGGGCGGGGCGATGGCTCTTATTTATTACAAGCGGCTGCACTTTAATCTACTGTCAATCTCTACAGACGATCAAAGGGAAGCTAATCAAAACTACAGGAGTGTAAAAAAGTTGAATGAAAATCTAAAGAAAATCCTGACATGATACGATGCCAAGGTGTTTGACGAATATATCTTTTTCTGGCCGGAAATACCGCAAAAGAGGCTTACAAGTGCCATCGAGAGGTATGCTAAGGAATGAGAATTAAATAACTTGTGCAAATGGGAGAGCGCGGTAATTCCATTGGGGCAAGAAATCATCAAAGATAATGCGCATGTTGTCCCTGAAATCTGTGGCTACTTTACGACCGGTTTCGTAGACCTGGTCAATAACATGGACAAAAGCTTTCAGTCCGGTCTTGGTGCTGGTTTTTTCCATCAGTTCTTTGACGAGTTTGCGGCTGGTGAAGATCACGCCTTGGCAAGCGCGGGTAACATGCGGGAAGAAACGGTGTTCGCTGGGGTTGTATTTCGAGCAATAGGGTGGATAGTGAGCAATGCGAATTTCGACCCCGATTTCATCGGCCAGTGCTTGCAAGTCTTGCTTGAAGATGTAGTAGCGGGAACTGTTACTCCCGCCGCCATCGCAAAGCACGAGAATAGAAGTGGCGTTGGGATAGTGGTAGTGGCCGTATGTGTACCACCAATGGCGAAAGCTATCGCAAGCGAATTCACTGGTATCATGACTGCCGCCGAGTTGGATGTAGCCGACATTGAGACGCAAGTCGTAGAGACTGTGAGGAATGCTGACCCCAGCAGCATAGCTGTTGAAATCATGGTCATAAGTTTGCAGTTCTTCCAGGGTGTACAAATGTCCGTCTCGGTAGAAATTGCCCAGATATTCCTTTTTCTTGCTGTCCATGCTGACAATGGGATTGCCCGCCGCTTCGAATTCGGTCTTGAGCCGCGTGATGTTCTCAAATTGCTCGTTGCGGTTTTCAATCTCGGCCTTCAAACCGAGTTTCTTTTGCGCTTTTCGGCGGCGATAGTTGTGCTTCTGCAGCAACTTGCGCACCACATATTTGCTGACCACGATGTCGTGCTCGGCCCGCAACGCCGCAACAATCTCGCCCGGGGTCAGGTTCGTCCAGCGCACCCTCTCGTCCATCGGGTCACCGGCTGTGTGCTCGCGCAACACTGCCAGGAACTTCTCAGCAAGTTGCGCCCCCCATGTGACGTAGTACGGTTTGCGTCCGCCGCCTGGCTTCCGAATGCGCTGCTCCACTTCGCCCTTGGGCAAGCCACTGACTTCGCGGGCGCCTTTGCTCACCGTGTTGCGACTGCACCCCAACACCCGCGCAATGTAACTCCGTCCGCCGTGTCCAAATCTCAAGGCTTCGAAACCAGCAAAGCGACGCCCATCTTTCTCGTTCAAGCTGTTGTAAAAGCGGCGCATCATTTCTTCATGTTCGGGCGCATAGGGTTTCATCATGGCCTGCTGGCTAGTGTTCTGATGAAGCCAAGAGAATATCACTGCTTGCATCCGTTGTGAACCAACTGCCCAAATTATTTAATTCTCGTTCCTAAAGATGTGAATCCCGAGGCAGTGCTAGCTTTGGTCGACGACACCGGATCAGATAATCATGCCAAAGATGGTGGCATACTTACTGATACCCACTTATATGCTCACAATATGTGGGAAAAAGCGGTTAGCATCGAGTTAAGTGCCGTCGAAACAGTTTCCGTTGGGGAGGGAGACTCCATGCTTGTCAACGAGGCGCGATTTCTGGACTTCGCTTATGCCGACAAGGGAGCCATGCGTCTGTTTGCGAGAATGGTCGAAGAAATCGTATTTGAGCTCAATCCTGAAGCAAAGCGGACACCGGACACAGAATCGGTCAAGCCGGCTGCTGACGCTCTCAAGGAGCTAAAAGAATTATTTGATGCCGGCATTATTACTGAAGAAGAATATCGCGATAAGCGGGAGAAATACGTCGACCAGCTTTAGTTGATGGGTGAGCTCACATCTACTACGCTCGACCCATCTCCGACGGAATTCATCGGCTCGTTGGCGTCATGCAGGTGAAGGTGGGCAGTGGTAGGGGCGGTGCGTTGGCGTCTTGCGGGTGAAGTGGGCGGTGTGGGGCGGTGCGAATGAAAATACCCCCTAGATGTGTGATAAGAATAAAATTTTCCAGATAAAAATACTGCTAGGCTACTGAAGGTCGTACCCAGAGCCAAGGAGAATTAGAATGAGTGTCTATTTATTCCCTTTAATTACCTTACTCATCGTGGGGATTGTTGGGGAGATTGTTTGTGCGAATATCGGGATAAAAAATAAAAGGGTAGTGGTTACATGTTGACTGATGAGTCTGGAAAAAGTAAGTTGTTGGCCTGCCAAACAGAGGAGCGCCAAAATGATCCAGAGTGTCATCACGCATGAGTGTTCAAAGTGCAGGAGCCTCAACATTGTCAAGAATGGTACAGACTATAAAGGCGGTCAGAAGTTTCATTGTCTCGATTGCGCCGCTTATGGAATGTTGGAACCGCAAAGCCGTTCTTATCCTGAGTTCATCAGAGAATTTGTCCTACGCACCTATCGAGAGCGAGCCAGTATGCGCGGCATTGAGCGCATCTTTGGCATCGCGCGGCAGACATTAGCACGCTGGATTCTGGAGAAGGCCGGCGCTATGCCGAACCTGGCTGACACTTTAGAAACCGTAAAAACGGATGATGTGCTGGAATTGGATGAATTATGGTCATTTGTACGCACAAAAAACGATAAACGTTGGATATGGGTCGCGCTGTGTCGGCGCACGCGCCAAGTGGTGGCCTATTTTATTGGCGACCGCAGTGAAAAAAGTTGTCGCGCGTTATGGAAATCCATCCCAGCATCCTACAAAGCGTGTTGCTCCTTCAGCGACTTCTGGCACGCTTACCAGAAGGTTTTACCAAACGACACTCACCAAAGTGTCGGCAAAGAAAGCGGCCAGACATCTCACGTGGAACGCTGGAACAACACCTTGCGCCAGAGACTGGCTCGCTTCGTGCGCAAAACTCTTTCTTTCTCCAAGTCCGACGTTTACCATGAAGCTGTACTCAAGTTGTATCTCCATTACTACAATACAGCGTGGTCCCCATCAGTTACCATGTAACCACTACCTATTATTATAGGGCAATAATTGGGCTAACTGCCGGAGCGATTGGCACAATCATTATTGTCGAAGGTCTCGCATTCGTTGAGGCATCCTTTAATAGAGGGACTTCCATTTACGGTACCCGCGGCATCGGCACGGCGATAATGTTGGGTCATGCGTACTGTGGTGCGGTCATTATGGTCGCGCTTAGAATGTGACGACGGCATTGCACGCTTTCACGCACACGCCTGGTGCGCCAAGTTTGCTGTGTGACCGATATGTATCCCGAATCTCCGTGGGGGCACCATCATGTCAATTCGAAAAATATCGTCTTGTTAACGGGGTGTTTCGCGTAATCCGGCCGGATTGATGTGGAGCCGCGCTCAACACAGCCCCATGCAAATAAAAAAGCCCCCCAGTGCGGAATGCATTAGGGGCTTTGTCTCTATCTCACTCTCGAATTTCAACACGTGACAATGTTTGTCAGGTTTGATAGGCTATTATCCACTCGTGTCAATGTTAAAGGTGGCTCATGAAAAATATAATCACATTTGTTTCACTACTAATCTTACTGACGATTGCATGTGGAGGCTCTGGCAACGGTGATAATCAGATCGTGGAGAAACCTGCTGCCGAAGAGGCCGCCCCGCCTCCAGAGGCGGTCAAAGAGGAGTCTGCTGTCGAAGAAGCTGCTCCGGCCCAAGAAACAGTCGAAGAGGAATCTGCTGCCCCTGAACCGCCCGCCCTGCCAGAAGTCAAACAAGGTGACTGCGGCGCTGGCCTTGCGCCAGGTGCTAACCTGGCCCTTTGCGAGTTCATTGATAGTAATCTGAGCGGCTCAGATCTCCCCGGCGCAGACCTCTCCCAGGTTCATTTTAGCGATAGCAATATGAGTGGTTCGAACTTTAGTGGTGCTACGGTGGTGGGCACGGTTTTCGATAGCTGCAACATCAGCGGATCGGACTTTAACGAGGCGGACCTGACCTTGGCGAATTTGAGCGGGAACAATCTGAGTGGGATCAACTTCACCAACGCCAATTTGAGCTTCGCGGACTTGAGTCGGTCGAATCTGATGAATACCGATTTCACCGGCGCAAATCTCACGGGAGCAGATCTGAGCGAGAGCAATATCCGAGATGCCATCCTCACTCAGGAGCAGCTCGAGCAGGCCGGCTCAGCGGCTGGGGCTGTGCTGCCTGATGGCTCAATAGGCGAGTAAGCTTTGACGATACCATCATTTGGATTTTGCCATAAAAACCAGCCTACTCGAATTCTGGTTCGCGAGTTTTAGGGCTGAGGCAAGACGTATATGAATCTTGATCGACTAATCTGGTTCTGCTTTACTAGGGAGACTTCCGCGATAGCCGTGGTCTCGCAAGTGGTGTCTTTTGTTTTCCCAGGGTCTGTTGCTACGGGGTAAATTAGGATAAGGGTGTGCTGGTTAATCCCTCACCCGCAGATCACACTAAATTCGCCGCCTGAACTAAACTACTCATCTTTTCTCTGGCTACTTCTACCGGCAACATTGCCAACCCACAATCCGGTGCCGCCATTAACCGTTCCCTGTCAATATGCTCCAAGGCTTGCTCCAACCGCGTTCTAATTTCTCCCACTGCCTCCACTCTACTTTCAGCAATCGCGACCACCCCTAAAATCACCGTCGCATTATTAAACAACTCCAACAACTTTAAATCATTGTATCTATGGGCATCTTCAATTGATACTGCATCCACCGCATTGTCTACAGCCGCAGCCAAATCAAAATATGCTCGTCTATCCGCCTTAGGATAATCCTCGTCATCCAGTTTACTTGGATAACCACAGCACATATGCATCACTCGCAGCACTTCTCGGGGGACTCCGTTGAAACATCGCTGTAAATTATCCACTCCAAAAGCCAACGCATCTTTGGGTTTTCTGGCAAACAACGGCTCATCAATCTGAATCCACTTACACCCCGCTTCTACTAATCTATTTATCTCCACGTTCACAGTATCTGCCCAATCTTCACCCAACTTCTTCTCATCATAATAATAGTCGTCAGCCATGGATCCAGCTATCGTCATCGGACCGGGAATCGTCATCTTTACCTGCGTGGCCTTCGAGCTACCTAGATTCTGCAAAGATTTCCTAGCTACCTGAAAATCTCTAACCAAAAACGGCGCTCCTGCTTTAAACTTAGCTCTTATCGTTGGCACCTTACCCACCCAGCCTCCAGACCGCATATTTTTTGGGGTCAGGTTTTCAAAATCAACTCCCTCAATGTGACGACAGTGATAAAAAATATAATGCTCTCTCCTTAGCTCTCCATCAGTGACAATATCTATCCCCGCTTCAACTTGATCTTGTATAACCTTAGCCACAGCTTTATCCAAAAGCTGCTCTTCCTTCTTGTCCAATCTACTCAAGTAATCTGTATACGCATCGGTCAATTCGTGTCTTATATTTGTCCTGTTGTAATGAAACCAATCTGGTGTTGAAACGTAATCTGGCTTTGGATAAGACCCAATCGTAGTTGTCTTAATTTTCATCACTTATCACCTCTCAGCCTGACACTATATGGCCAGCATCTGAAAATATCCGCCCTAAGTTTTCTCCAACCGTCGCTTAGAGAGTCAGGGATTTTTTTTGGCCGGGGGGAACCTAGCTAATCTCTTGGAGTCTGTCAAGCCCGAAGGGTTGACAAAGATATTGGCGGCGGGTGAGCGACCCGCGTCCATCAGAGTGCCTCGATCGAATCCGAATTAATAATGCCACAACTATCCTCTATTCATCTGTGAGATGTAGCGGAGCAAGCCCCTTTCAGGTCTGGAAGACCGACTCCAACGTAGCCGCAAAGGTGTAGTATAAAATGTGACCCATTGAGAAGGTCATAAGGTAATCGCAAAGCAGATGAATATCTATTTCCCCTGCTCGCCTATAGCCGGGCGCATTGATCAGCCGGTGTATGCTGACATCGCTGATGTGAGCACGCCTTCGCATGGGGTGGGGTATGAAATGGTACTGACACTCTCGCTTGAGAAACGGTGTTGTGTTGTTATCGCGAAGAGGCGTCAAAATGAGTAATTTTGCGGAGAACCTGTTCAAGTGCTGGCATCCAGTTGCCTACAGCTTCCAGATTGAAAAGCAGCCATTCGCAGCCAAACTATTGGACGAACATCTCGTCATCTGGCGGTCAGTGGATGGGACGGCACATGCGTTTCGGGATCTGTGCATCCATCGCGGTACCGCGCTCTCGCTGGGATGGACGACGGAGCGCGAGATCGTCTGTGCGTATCATGGCTGGCGTTACGATGTTTCTGGTCGCTGTACGTTGATCCCGCAGAATGAACACCAAAACATCCCGAAAAAAGCGCGCGTGCAGACCTATTTGTGCGCGGAACGCTATGGTTTGATTTGGGTCGCGCTCCAGAAGCCGCGTTATCCGCTCGCAGAGATTCCGGAGTTGGAAGATGGATCCTGGAAGGTTGTATTTACCGGGCCATTCGCTTGGAACAGCGACGCCTCCCGCCAAGTAGAGAATTTTACCGACTTCGGCCACTTTCCGTGGGTACATCCAGGCTTGCTTGGCGATGTGGAGCGCCCGGTGGTCCCGGCGCACACGGTTGAAACGGCAGGGCACGTTCTGCATTACGTCATCAAGCGGCCGGAGGTTGCCAACACCGAAGATTTCCCGGTCTTCGCCAATGAAACGGTGATGGAGCCCGAGCGGATTAGCCGTTATGAACTACACCTGCCTTATACGATCGTTTTGCGGCTCGGATGGAGCGGCGAGAAGGGGATGGTGTATTTCTTCGTTTCGCAGCCGGTCTCGCCCGATCGGTGCGTAGGCTACTGTATTATCGGCCGCAATTATGATCTTGAGCAGCCGGATAGCGTGTTGCAAGAATTCGAAGACGTGATCTTTGGCCAGGACAAGCTTATTGTGGAGTCACAGCGCCCGGAGCAAGTCCCGTTCGACCTGGCCGAAGAGCTCCATCTTAAGTTCGATGCAGTTGCGATAAGTTACCGGCGCGCGATGCAGGCGGAAGGGTTGGCGTATTATCATTATGTGGATGTTGCAAAATGAC
The DNA here is from genome assembly GCA_965248775.1 of Anaerolineales bacterium. Classification (GTDB taxonomy): domain Bacteria; phylum Chloroflexota; class Anaerolineae; order Anaerolineales; family JBHHUI01; genus JBHHUI01. The sequence goes on along the minus strand of OZ252150.1, from coordinate 3,131,245 downwards.
TGATCTATATGGGATGTTAGGCTTCTCAACGTTCCTAATGCGCCTGACTTTACTTTCTGGCGAGTAGAGCAGGGCTCCATTCGGTATGGGCGCTCTCTAGCTGTAGCTCCATTCAGGTTTTCCACCTTGATCATTCGACGTGATGTTCAGGCCGGCGATAACGAATTGGACCTCGTCGTCTGCCTTAGGGCAGTGCTCAATACCACGAGGGATGATTAGCATTTCGCCCTCCTCGAGTTCGATGCTCTCGGTTCTTAGCTGTACTGTTAGTCGGCCTTTGTACACGATGAAGAGCTCGTCTTGATCGTCGTGTTTGTGCCAGTTAGTTGAGCCGATGCCTTTGGCTACCTTGTATAGGCTGCCGTTAGCCTCCCCAATGATCTTTTGCGACCAGTACTCGTCCAACGATTCCAGCGCGCGCGGGATGTTTATTTTTTTCAATCGTGCATCCTTTCGAGGGATAGATTGTGTGAAGCTTAGTACGGCTAATGTGAAATCAAACTGCTTGAACGGTAAAGGTTTGGACATTAATGCCAAAGAAGCGGCGCAAAACGAGTTTGAGTGTGTGGCTGGTCAGCTTGGCGATGATGTGTGTGGTCAAACCGATGATAGTTTTCCGCAATAGGCGTTCGATGTTGCGGCCGGTATTCTGCACTTCGTTAAATGCGCCTTCGATGCGCTCGCGCAGGCTGTTGAGCCAGCGGTCAAAGTCGGCCGAGTTCTGGATGAGTTGGTTAGCCCGTTTCGGGGTCCAGATGCGATTGCCTTGGAGGTCGAACTGTTCTTGTTGCCAATCTTCACCCAGGAAGCCCTTGTCGCCGAAGACGTCGCTGTTCCAGATGGTAGGCAAGACCATTTCGGCGGCCAGACGCTCATCACTGTTGGCCGGCACTAACTCATAGGCGACCGGGATGCCCTCCAAGGTGGACAACAAAACCAGTTTGCACAGTAAAGTGTGTACTGCACTTTGTAGCCAAAGTACTTCAGATTGCGACTGGCACACACGCCATAGGCGGCCGAACCCGCGAAATTGCTGTGTTTCTTGTTACGCTTGTAGCTCACCCAGTCGAGCCTGGGCTCGGTGACTGGAATAGGCTTGGTGTCAACCAGGAATTGAGTAGCCAGCGTTGCGCCCAGCAGTTCAACCCAGTGCCGCCGCAGTTCTTCAACCAACAGCCGCAAGGCTCGCGCCCGCCGGTTGAATTGGCTCTGGTCGAGCAATTTGGGAAACAAATCTAGATAGTTGGCACGGATGAACCCGAGAAACTGCGTCTCACCCGGAAATGGTAGGAAATCCATCAATAGCAACAAGGTGATTACTTCGCTATCACTGAATACGGGCTTCGCGCCCGGTTTACCTTTCAATAATCGCACGCCATGTTTTTGATACCAGTCGTCTACAAGTACATACACGACTGTCGCCAGATCGACAAAAGGTATACTTGTCATCGGGAAGCCCTCCGAATGGTGAGTGATGTCTCTTCATTCTTGGAGGACTTCCCTTTTGTGTCAACCCTTTGAATTCACATTAGCCGTTTAGTATAAGTTATGGGTGTGACAGGTGTGTTGATGGGTGGCTCAGTGCACACGTATATGGAGTGTTCGGCTACGCATCGTCGTGGCATCACTCGCAAGGTGATCGACACTAAGAACAAGCAGCCAAATTGCCGACGCCGGATGTAGGCAAGGGATGGAGACTTTTTAGCTGGTCTCTTCACTCGACTTTGTACGTTTCAAGTAGCGTAACAAGCCATATTTAGCAGAGAATCGAGCAATGCGCGCGGGACTTTTACGATATCGGGCTGCGACGGCGACATGGAAAAACCACTTGCCATCGGCCAGAGTTTACGCCGCACAGTTGCGATTGCATCAGAGAATGTTGGCAAAGGTTTGGCATACCAGGCAGCCGTTCGCACAGGGATTGGGTCATGCACATGCAACTTGTGAGCCGCCAGCGTGATCCAGGAAAACAGTCCTAGCAGCACCGGCGTGACGCGCGCGATGGCGGCATCGGACCACTGGCGCTGTGTCTCAACTCCGAGGTGGGCGCGCACTTCTTCGAACGTGACTTCCAGCTGCCCGCGTTGTACGAACCAGGTGATGACCTGTACCGGGTCAGCCCAGCGGTCCGTGCACAGCAAAGCTTGCGGCTTGAATTTGTCCTCCGGGTCGCGGATGAGAACCCAGCGCAGCGGCACAGTGGGCATCCCGCCGTGATACCAGACCGCCGTGCCGGCGGTGATTTCTACCGTGCGTTGTTTGTTGCTGTACCAGGCGACCGTGGTCTTCGTCCAAGCCGTTTCCGGGTCGTTCAGCCGGGCTTGCAATGTGGGTAAGCGGGCCCCCTTCCAGTGACCCAGGCCCCACTGGACTGGGTGCGCCGTGGCCGGCCGAGCTGTTCGGGCTTGCGCGGCGGTGCCGGTTGATACAGGGCTGCGTCCAGACGCAGACGTGTGACGACCGCCACCGGCTCGGAGAGCGACTGACAGGCATGCAGGAATTCCAGCGCGGCGTAGCTATTGTCGGCCACAAGCACCAACTTTCGGCTGGGCAACCAGCGGCGCAGCTGGAAGACCATTTGGCGCGCCCAGTCGAGTACCGTTTTATGAGCGCGCGCTTTGTCCGCATAATATCGCTGAGAAGGCGCCAACAGTGTAAACACTGGCAGCGCCCACACGCGTATCGCCCATGGAATGTGTACAAGCCACATCAGGCTGATCCAGCGCAAGCCGCTGGCCTTCACGAAGTGACCCCCGCTCGAACGCACGGCGTCGCGATAGAGGCCGCGCGCCTTGATACGACGACCCCAGCGACGTTCGATAGTTTCATCGATTCCAAACACCAAAGTCTCGTCACCGTAATCAAAGTGCTGCAAAAGCAACGCAAGCAACAATTGGCTCAACTTACGTGCCGACCAGGTCGCGCGATTGAGCACGTGGTGAAACTTCGCAAAATTACCGGCACTGCTCAGCCCCACACTTGCCGGGTACGGCAGTACTCGGTTACGCGCAGCGCAGCCGTCACCGTCCGCAAGTGCGGCGTCAGGATCGAACCGACCAGAAGCACCAGAGCTTTCCACCAAGTGCGCTTTTCGAACACTGTCGCGAAGGGCTTAAGCAAGTCTATAATGTCCGTGGGCAAGGTGAGCATTTTCCGACCTTTCTTGATCCAAAGGTCAGCTTACCTTGCCTTTCTATTTATGAGAAATCAGTCCCCAAATGTACAAAGTCGAGCTTCAGGCGCGCGAGATATGATCAGCGCCGTAATCCCAATGCCAACTGCAATGCCCAACACCGTGCCGATTACGGGTTGAGAAAATCCGAAACCGATACCGAACCCAGTCGCAACGATACCAGTCATCAGTCCAGCAGACTGTATCCTTGGCACTCGCCAGATCTCAAACGCCGGCTTATAGACTTCAGATTCGGCTGAGCGCTCCACTCTCCGGCTGGCGGATAGAAATCCGATCAGTAGCGTCGGCCGAAGGAGATTGCTCACGTTTTGCAGGGTGTTGCCTGCAGCCAGATTGCCAGTCTCGATGATGTCCATAAAATGGACGATTGTAGCGCCGACGCCGAATACCGTCACAGCGATGACCGTCGCCTCGCGGAAGCCGTCTCGCCGACCCATAGCGACGATGCCTAAAATGCCAATAGCCAGGTTCGCGAAGCCGACTTCAAGCTGAAAAGGATTGCCGCTGGGCCAGCCAATGGATTGGGCGACGATATCAGAGATGAACAAGTGACCAAAGAAGCCGCCGATACCGCTACCGGCCACTCCAAGGCCGAATAGAAACAACAAGAAGACTTCGAGTCTGCGTTCCCGGCCGTGAACGCTTTTGTCAATACCCACAAGGGCGCCTGCAACCAGAACGGGTAATATCGTGAAAATGAAAAGGCGCAGCGCTACGATAATCATCCAAGGTTCTCCCTGTACTCTTTAGACATTGGGCAACGGCCAGCGTTCGTTCCACGAGCCGGGCCGCCTACTGCCCTCAAATCAGCCGATTGATAAGGTTAGAAATGACACTACGCCGTCTTGTAGTCAACATAGGCCCAGTCAATTTCTATATAACTATGCTTGCCAATTAGACCGTATTTGCATTGTCAGGCACTCTCTGGGGTAAGTTTAGATTGAAGCCTAATAGCAGCTTGAACAAAAAGGATAAGTCTCTCAAGTTGCCGAAGGTACAAAACCAAAATGTCTCTTATACTCCCGGCTGAACTGGGCCGGGCTGTTGTAGCCGACAAGATAACCCGCTTCTCCGGCATTTTTCCCTTCTTTGATGAGCGTTTGCGCCTTAACCAGTTTTACGGACTTGGCATACTGCAAAGGTGAGACGTGCATAACGCCTCTGAAGTTCTCGTAGAAACTGGTTCTGCTCATATGAACCATCTCTGCCAGTTTTTCCACCGATACAGGTTCCTCAAGGTTTTGATGGATGTATTGCACCGTTTTTGAAATCCGCTGAATTTGTCCGCTTTGCTGTAGAAACGTTCTCAAATCGCCCCCCCGCTCATCGCACAGAATGCGATAATAAATCTCATCCACAATCAAGTCACCCAAAATTGCAGCATCTCTTGGATTATCCAGCGATTCCAACAGCCGAATGGTCGGGTCCAGCAAATGATCTTTCAACGGGGCAGAAAATATGCCGGAGGGATCGGTAGATACAGGTTTGGCTGTAGCAGCCTCTGCCCGCTCAATCTTCAGTAAAACGTTAGCCAAACGACCCAGATCAATTCCAATACTGGCGGCCAAAAAGGGCTTATCGGGGCTGGCTTCAACCATTTCTACTTGCAAAGGCATCGGCAAAAATAAAATCAGGAAATCGCCACCGCCGTACTTGTAGCTTTTGTTGCCCACAAAAATATGTTTTTTTCCTTGTGCCACAATTACAATCGCAGGCTCATAATAATTTGGGGCTCTCACCTGAGTTTTGGTTGATCTAAAAGTAAAGAGGTTTTCAATACTGGTTAATTGGCCGCCCTCTTGTAAGGCGTGCTGATCTAAAAGAGCTACGAGCTTTTCAAGTTTATTGGTTTGATCAGCCATTCTATTTCTCCAGAACTCATCCCGCAAGCGTAAGAAGTAGCCCGCTGCCAGGAACACATTTATTCGTTATTTGGAAATATTATAATCAAAATTGACCTGTCGATAAAGCATTTTGTCGAGATTCCGTACAATCGTGCAAGCTATTTGAATTTCTGTGTATTCATTTTGCTGGATAAGCTTATTAAAATGATATTCACAATCGGGTAGTGGTTACATGTTGACTGATGAGTCTGGAAAAAGTAAGTTGTTGGCCTGCCAAACAGAGGAGCGCCAAAATGATCCAGAGTGTCATCACGCATGAGTGTTCAAAGTGCAGGAGCCTCAACATTGTCAAGAATGGTACAGACTATAAAGGCGGTCAGAAGTTTCATTGTCTCGATTGCGCCGCTTATGGAATGTTGGAACCGCAAAGCCGTTCTTATCCTGAGTTCATCAGAGAATTTGTCCTACGCACCTATCGAGAGCGAGCCAGTATGCGCGGCATTGAGCGCATCTTTGGCATCGCGCGGCAGACATTAGCACGCTGGATTCTGGAGAAGGCCGGCGCTATGCCGAACCTGGCTGACACTTTAGAAACCGTAAAAACGGATGATGTGCTGGAATTGGATGAATTATGGTCATTTGTACGCACAAAAAACGATAAACGTTGGATATGGGTCGCGCTGTGTCGGCGCACGCGCCAAGTGGTGGCCTATTTTATTGGCGACCGCAGTGAAAAAAGTTGTCGCGCGTTATGGAAATCCATCCCAGCATCCTACAAAGCGTGTTGCTCCTTCAGCGACTTCTGGCACGCTTACCAGAAGGTTTTACCAAACGACACTCACCAAAGTGTCGGCAAAGAAAGCGGCCAGACATCTCACGTGGAACGCTGGAACAACACCTTGCGCCAGAGACTGGCTCGCTTCGTGCGCAAAACTCTTTCTTTCTCCAAGTCCGACGTTTACCATGAAGCTGTACTCAAGTTGTATCTCCATTACTACAATACAGCGTGGTCCCCATCAGTTACCATGTAACCACTACCCACAATCGTTCATTCGATTCGTGGTAAGACAGTAAATCTACAAAGTAGGCATATTAAACCAACTATAAATTATTGGAGATAAAACAATGAAAACTATCGTCATTACAGGTTCAAGCTCAGGGATTGGTAAAGCAACGGCCAAGCACTTCGGTGAACGAGGCTTGAAAGTAGCTGCGACCATGCGAAAGCCAGACAATGAAACAGAGCTAAATCCAATACCTTTCAAATAAGCAAACAGGTGGCACCCGATGGCAGATGACATAGGTAGGGAAGATCGACCAACGTGAAATATTGCTTAAAAGCGCCCGATTGCAGCCAATAGCACATGCAGAGATTGTTCGTAATCAGTGCTGCACTGCTATTATTCGCTTGCCAACCCAACCAACCTGTCTTCCAAACCATATCTGCCGACGAATATTATGACCGCGCTTATGGCTATTGGCTCGGGGCCGTGATTGCCAATTTCACAGCCCTCCCAACCGAAGGCTAGTTCCTTGAGTTTCCCAATCCCGCGCACGAAAACGAGTTTATTTTGCTTGACGAGTGGTCAACTGACGACGACACTCACATCGAATGGGTTGACCTACACATCCTCGAAGAGTATGGTCTCAATCCTTCGTACACCCAGATCCGCGACGAATGGATCGATCACATCAACAACGATATCTGGTGGGCGAATCGGGCTGCTCGCGACCTGATGGATCAGGGCTGGCTGCCGTCTGAAACCGGGCAAACGCCCCAAAATCCCTATGCCGATTGGGCAGTAGCGGCGCAAATTGAGACTGAAATTTTTGGGGTCCTGGCACCTGGGCTGCCGACTCCGGCCCGTGATCGTGCCGGCTACTTTGCTCGGGTGACCAATGAAGGAGTAGTCGTGGAGGCAGCCAGCTTCTATGCCGAGTTGTTTGCGCGTGCCTTCTTCGAACCCGACCCGCGCCGCTTAATCGAGCAGACCTTGGCAAGCACACCTGCTGCCAGCCCGAGCGGCGAAATCGCACGCAATGTCCTGGATTGGCAGATGGCCGCTTCAGATGATTGGCGGACTGTCCGCGAGCAGATTGTGCTGCGTTATGCCAATGATCCAAGCTGGAACGGCAGTCGAGTCAACTTTGGTCTAACATTGATGGCACTTCTGTATGGCGAAGGGCACTATCGAGAAACAGTCACGATTGCAACTTTGGCTGGTTGGGATAATGACATCAACGCAACTACGGCGGGCGGCTTAGTAGGAGTTATGCACGGTTATTCTGGCTTGCCGCTCGAGCTGCGTAGCCAAGCCGGCGACATTTACTTCAACCAGGATATGACCAATTTGCCTAAGTATGATTCGCTTTCTAATATGGCCGCCCGAACGCAGGCGTTGGCTGAACAGGTTATTCTGGAGGCTGGTGGGGAGGTAGTAGATGGGCGTTATCAAATACCGCTGGAGTGACCTCTCTATTTTAACAGGATGAACATGGTAGGCTAGATTATTTTGTGTTTCTCGCAAATGGATTGTAGAAAGCCAAACCGTATCTTCTCTTCATCTTATAAATCCTCTCAATATATTGGCTAGTTAGTTTCCGGTGCGAAACGCATCGCTGGGCTGAAAACAGACGACCTGAACTAGGGTTTGGTTTGAGCGATCGGATTTGAAATGTTCAGGTAGCACGAGCATGTAGTCTCAATCCGATCGTGTTCAGGTTAGCAGCCAGAATGGTCAAGCCAACCCAACGATGGTGGCCCTGATTGCCACGATAACGACAAATGCCGAAGGCATGTTTGCGTTTGAGAACACTGACCCAGTCCCGTCCCGGTCCTGGACGGGGTTCGGCCCTCAACGCCAGCATGAAAACGACGGCCGCGTTTGAACCAGGCCTGTTTTTCATGAGCATGGCGTTCTTGGGACTTATAACCCGCTTTGGGTAAGACGACGTGCCGAACGCCCTTTTGTCTTGCATAGTTTTCGTTGGCCGAGGAATAAACACCGCGGTCAGCACTGGCCTGGACTGGCGGCTTGCCAAAGGTTCGACAATGATTATCAATAGCTGGGTGCCACCGCGTGGAGTCGCACACGCGACTTCGTTGGGTATCATCGGAAGGATTGCCATCGAGCAACCGCCAGTCGGAAATGATGCCGCCGTCGACTTCATCTAGCCAGACTTTGCGACCGAACTCGGTGGGCTTGCCAGCTTTGTTGCGTCGGATAATGGCAGTGTCAACTTCGAACAGACTGACCAGCTTTTCTGAAGCTGGCACAGATTCATTCTGAAATACGCGCCGTTTGGTTTGTTCCAGGACTTGTTCCACCCGCGGCAGAAATGTCTCGATAGTTTCGGCCAGCGGTTGGCAGAGCCGATGAGCTGGCTCTTGGGTACTCGCTTTCAAATCTTCAAGCACCGTTTTGACCAATTGACGATAGCTCTGTTTGAGCTTTTCCTTTGCAGAGACACTTCTTTTGCGGGCCTGGTTGGCAATCATCAGGGCCTGCTTTCTGGCGCTCCGCGACCGATTGCGAAATACTGTCCCGGCAAGTCCACCTGCTGTTGCCAATACTTGTTTGGCTTTTGTTAGTGTACGGCCTAATACCCGCACCCCATCAACCAGCAATCCGCTATCGGTTGGATAGCGCACATTGCTTTCGACCACCGTCCCATCTGTTCTCAACTTGCGTCCACGTGTGATTTTCAATTCTTGTGCCAGCTTTGTCACACGCTCATTCAGGGCTTTCAATGTGTCGGTTTGAATTTGATGCGCCCAGCGCAGCAATGTCTTCTCATCTGGTACATCTTCAAAATACACCCGGCAGAATAATCTCAGTACCAAACTATCTCTAACGTGTTGTTCTGTCCGTGCGTAACTCCAGCCATACAGATGCTTTACTACCAACATCCGCAACACCACTTCTACTGGACTTGAACTCCGTCCAGTTTGTAGTGTTCCTGGATAGCGTTTCGAAAAGTCGTTTCGTACTTGCTGATATAGTTCGTCGTCTTCCAGTATTTTATCGATCTGGCTCATCACTGGATCCATTTTACTTGTCAGTTCTATAATTTCCATGAAGAACTTGTCGTTTTCGTATCGGTCGCGTAACATTGCTTTGGCCCTTTCTGTGAGTTCGCTTTTGTGTGCAACTTAATGCTCTCACAGATTGGGCCTTCTTTCGCACCGGAAACTAGTTAACACTGCTGTTGCACGTCTGCGATTGACCGCGGACCGCCTATGCGGGTATGAACATTACCGGGGCCACCGGTTTGACCGAGGTGCCAAAGCGCTCTCATCGCTCTGGGGTCTGTCAAGTCTGAAGGATGGACAAAGACGTGCGCGCCACAGGTGATGCCGGGGTGGAACCGGCAGGCAGTGGCGGAGTGCGTGGCGGTGGAGCTTCATGTGGAGATTGCAGGGAATATTAATTGACTTGTTTTGAGAATGATATTAGTGAGGACCAAGAAGAGGAAGAAGACTACGATGATGACGAACATAAAGAAGATTAAAAGGATGAAGAAGAGCAGGAAGAGGAAATTGAAGACGGGAAATAGAACCCAATTTCTTGAGTAGCGTATCTTCGCCGATGAAAACTCGGATCAACACCAAATTTGAATCAGCTGTCCACAATCTGAATTTATACCGCGAATAGTGCGGTTGCGTTTCTTGACTATGGTAGACTATTTAGAACATTTGTAGTGCAATTATATCCCAAAAATGAAAAGGATTTGCAAATCTGTGAAATATTTGGGATATAATCGTAAGGTTTTTGGTGCTAATGGATACCTCTCAATTCACGGAAAACAAAACTGGTGAGCTGGTCAAAATCACCGATATGATCGGGGAAAATTGGGCATTTGTGCCCCATGATTTGCCGCAGAACTTGGAACTAAGCAATAAGATATGGTCATTATTAGTTACGGCGTTTCATCATATTGGCGCACTCAATAGTGCCGGAAGATATCTTGACAGTCGATTGCTAATGACCCCATTGCGAAGAAGAGAGGCCCAATTGTCATCACGGCTTGAGGGAACGATAACTAATCCTGCTCAGCAGCTTCTGTTCGATTATGAAGACATATCAGAAACTCGACGTACACCGAGCGAATTCGTAGAGGTGGCGAACTATCGCGCTGCACTAAATTACTATGACGAGCAGAATGATTTGCCAATATCTCTGCGACTAATCTGTGACTTACACCGTATTTTACTGACAGATGTTCGTGGAGAGAATAAGGACCCAGGCAAATTTCGAAGACTACCAGTAAGCGTGGGCGAAAACTATATTCCCCCGCCGCCTGGCAGGTTCGAGCCTGCTCTCTATGCGATGGAAGAGTTCATTCATTCTACTAAAGACATTCATCCCTTAATTCAAGCCTTCTTGGTGCATTATCAGTTCGAAGCTATTCACCCATTTCAGGATGGTAATGGCCGTATCGGAAGAATCCTGTTGGCGATCATGATAGCCGAGACGTGCAATATGCCGGAGATCTGGCTGTACATGAGTCCATATTTCGAGGCTAACAAAGAGGAGTACATAACTCGATTATTCAATATCTCTGCCAATGGGGAGTGGGAGCAATGGCTGGAATTCTGTCTCAAAGGCGTCATTCAACAGGCGAAGGACACCGAAGAGCGATGTGGTCGGCTGGTCGAATTGACAAAGACTTTTCATGAGCTTATTGGAAAGGTCGGAGGTGATGAACGATTACACAGGATTGTTGATATATTAGTCGCTTCTCCTATTGTGCGGACATCCCGATTGAGTCGTGCACAAGGAGTGGCCTATTCGACTGCGAAGAGAGATATAGATAAACTTGTTGAAGCCGGCATTCTAGTTGAATTGGACACTCTTTCTCAGAAAACATTCATTAGTCTTGAAATCTTCGAGCTTATCTATGACGAGGAAATTCAAATGTCGTCTGAATAAGCCGATGATCGAGCTAAGAGGACGCAGTCTCGGAGAGGAAATCCGGAATGCAATGTAGCATCGTGCCGAGAGCGTGGCAGCATGTTGTACGCCGGGTTGCTCGAGTATTAAGTTAGACCGGTTGAGCGTGTGTGATGCCCCGCTCACGCTCTCCGGTCAAGCCATCATCGTATGACGAATACATCAATCGGGGTGCAAGACAACAAGCAGGGCGCGTGTTTATCACGCGCCCATTTGATTCCCCAAGGAGGAAATCATGACGCCAAACGAAGTTCTGGAAGACGTGCCAACTATGAATTGCCAGATTGTGTAAAGTCGTATCGTTAAAGGTGTAGTATAAAAAGTGACCTCATTGAAAAGGTAATAAAGTAATCGAAAAACAGATGAATATCTATTTCTCCTGCTCGCTCACTGGCGGGCGCAACGATCAGCCGGTGTATGCTGCTATCGTTGATTACTTACTTGCGGAAGGGCATGAAGTACCCACCTCACACTTGGCGCGAGCAGATGTGATGGATGCTGAGCGCGTCGTTGATCCTGTAGAGGTCTTTACGCGCGATGTGGGGTGGGTGCAGGCCTGCGATACTCTTATCGCCGATGTGAGTACTGGCATTACCCTGGTTTAGTGGACAACGAGATAAGATAGATTCACAGATCAGGGAGGACCCAAATGAGTACATACAGGAAGACATACACGCGCGAATTCAAGGTCGAAGCCGTTCGGTTATCGTATGATAGCGACACAGCGGTTGAGCAGCTTGCTTTGGATTTGGGAGTAAGTAGTAGCAGTCTGAATCGCTGGCGGGCTGAATACGCGGCTGATGGAGCGCAGGCATTTCCCGGAAAGGGAAAGCCGAAGGAGCGCGACCGCGAGCTGGCGGAGTTGAAGCGCGAATTGCACGTGGTGCGCCAGGAACGGGACATCCTAAAAAAAGCCATGGCGGTGTTTGCGCGCGAGCAGAAGTGAGATTTCGCTTCATTGACGAACACAAAGGCGAGTACAGCATCAGTCTGATGTGTCGGGTACTGCAAGTCACACGTAGCGGCTACTACGCCTGGCGCAAGCGGCCGGTCAGCCCGCGCGAGCAAGCCAGCCAGGCGTTGGGACGCGAGATCAGAGCGATCTTTGAGCAGCATCGCGGCGTCTATGGCTGTCCGCGCATTCACCGCGAACTACAGGACCGCGGCATCCGCTGCGGCCACAACCGGGTGGCCCGTCTGTTGCGCCTGCATGGCCTGCAAGCCCGACGCAAACGGAGCTACAAGGTGACAACCCAGTCGAAGCACAGCCTGCCCGTAGCGCCGAATTTGCTCGTTCAGGACTTCACGGCCACTGCGCCTAACGAAGTGTGGCTGGCCGACATCACTTACATTGCAACCAGTGAAGGGTGGCTCTATCTCGCAGCAGTCCTCGACCTGTACTCGCGACGGATCGTCGGCTGGGCACTCGGCAAACGCTTGCGCCGCCAACTGACTTTGGATGCTTTGGAGATGGCTCTGCGTTCGCGAAAACCGCCGCCAGGTCTCATCCATCATTCTGACCGGGGGAGTCAGTACGCCAGCGCTGAGTATCAGGCGCTGCGCAAGCTTCATGACATCACGCCCAGTATGAGCCGAAGGGGAAACTGCTACGATAACGCCCCCATGGAGAGCTTCTTTGCCAGCCTGAAATCCGAGTGTGTATACCAGCAACTGTACGCCAGCCGGGCCGCTGCTCGCACCAGCGTCTTTGACTATGTCGAAGTGTTTTACAATCGGCAACGGATGCATTCGGCCCTGGATTACATGAGCCCACATGCCTATGAACAATTACCTTTAGTGGCTTAACCAACTGTCCACTGAATCGGGGTAATACCATACACCATCTCATGGGGTGGGGTATGAAATTGCACTGGCACTCTCGCTTGAGAAACCGGTTTTGTGTTGCTACCGCGAAGGAGCGTCAGTATCGAAGATGATCACTGGCAATACAGAAAAGACGTTCACCCTTACTTCGTATCAAGACAGCGACTCCGCTGTCAAAGCAGTCCACAAATTCCTCGAGAATATCAAATAACAGCATCCCGCCGCGTAAGCACTGCCCAGATAAATTTCGGCAGTGCGAGCATCCGTCGCCAGCGCCACGGATCTATTATTAAACGGTGCAGCCATTCCAACCCCAGGCGTTGGAGCCATTCTGGGGCGCGCACAGCCGTGCCCGTCACGAAATCCAGAGAACCGCCGACACCCATCATCACAGGTACACTCAATTCAGCTAGGTGCCGGGCGATCCAGAAGTCCTGCTGCGGCGCGCCATACGCCACAAACAAAATATCCGGTTGTGCCTCCCGAACACGAGCAATGATACGCGCTGCTTCTTCGGGCTGTGGACTGCCCGAATACGTCCCCACCACGTTGAGTCTGGGATAGTGCGCCGCCAGAATCTCGGCGGCACGTTCCGCAACGCCTTCCGCCGCGCCGAGAAGATACAAGCGCCAGCCAGACTCCGCGGCGCGCGCTGCGATCCGCCAGGTGAGTGTTGATCCCGCCACGCGCTCGCGCAAAGGTTTTCTACGAGCGCGGGCCGCCCAGAGCAGACCCTGTCCATCCGGCAAGCACAGATCAGCTTCGGAGAGGACACGCCGGAACTCTTTATCATACTGGGCGCGCATGACAAACTCCGGATTGACGGTACACACTTGCCGGGCCGCGTCGGCAGCGATGGCTTCAGCAAACCAGTCCAGCGTTTCAGCATAGGTAATGTCGTGCACCGGGATGCCAAGGATGTGGCGAATGTTCATTTAAGTTGAATGATAACTACTCAGCCAGCACCCCTCGACACCTGCACTGCGCCCAGTCCCGTCCCGGTCCTGGACGGGGTGGGGCGCAAGTGTACGAGCCGTCGGCGGGGCTTTTGACTTCGGAATACCCTTTCGCACTACTCGGGATGCTGGCCGTATCGCCACGTCCAGTCTGTCCGCGACTGGGAGGGGTGCGGTTACATTGCTGAGTAGATACCGTGATAAGAGTCAAGAGGCAAATTGCAGGTTCTGAGCATAAAGGGGGTCAAAAGGTTGACCGGATTTCAAAACGCCGTAGGCGAGTTGGAGCAGTTTGCGCATTGCAGCGCCGACGATGACCATGGGTTCCTTGCCGCGTTCTTCCAATCTTTCGGCTTGGGCGACGATAATGGGATTGAAGCGTATGGCCGAAAGAGCAGGCAAATACAAAGCAGTTTTCAGATGTTGGTTACCAATTTTTGTCAGCCGCGCGCGTTTGTGAACGGATGAACCGGATTCATGATGTTGGGGACTGAGACCGGCGTACGCAACCACCTGTCCAGAATTGTCAAAGTGGCTGACAGGCGGGAGTTCACCCAAGATGCGCGCGGCGGTTCTGGAACCGATGCCCTGAATAGAGGTCAGCAGTGCTTGGTCTCGTTTGAGGTCCGGATGTTGGTCGATGTAGGACTGGATTTGCTTTTCCAGTTGTGTGATCTGGTTGGCGAGGAATTCCAAATTCGCTTCGATGGAAGCTTTGACCAGCGCCGAGCCGATCCCGGCTTGCTGGCGATTGCGTTCGCGCGTCTGTTCGGCGATGAGGGTGCTCAAACGGCGGACGATTTCCTGCAATTCGCGTTTTTCAGGCGCCATAGGCCGCCACAAGGTGGGCTCTTGCGTCCGGCAGAAGTCAGCTATCAGACGCGCATCCATTTTATCGGTCTTCACGACCCTGTCGGGCGCGACACCCAGTCCCGAACGTACTGGGTCGGGAAGGGTGTTGCGTTGCAATTTGCTCTCCGCGTATTTCTTGATACGCGCCGGATTGACCATGCTCACGCGATGGCCTTGCTCATGCAAGTACAAAGCCAGCTCGTCGCCGTATCTTCCGGTCGCTTCCAGACAGGCCCGGACTTGCTCCGCTCCTTGCTCACCGAGCCATTGGCCGAGCTTTTTGTGTCCAGCCGCCGTGTTCGCAAACTGCCGACTACCGACTGTTTGCTTTTCGTTCTGTAAATGTACGTCAAATGATTTCTTGGAGATATCTATGCCTAATATCATCTTTGTCATTTCTCATTTCTCCTGGCTACGCCTGGCTCTTTCTTGCCTGCCCCTCCAACACACTTGCGCATACAAGCTCACCTCAGTTGATTTGAAGGGCTTACGATACCGTCTGTTGTCTTGACAGGCTCCAGCAGCACGGGAGCTAATCTACTCATCTATTTTGGAAAATAAGTTACAAACAACTTCTCCGTGCTACTGGCACCTTACACTATCTCCTTTTGCTATTCTCTTCTTTTATTCATCATACAAGTTACGTTGAGTGATAAAGTCTGAATTGCTGTTTTACTATAAGACCGACTCGAAGAGCAGCAAAGTCTCGGCCGCTGCCTTCTCCCACGAAAATTTCTTGAGCTGTTCGTGACCACGCTCGACCAACCCGGCGCGCACAGCTCTATTAGAAAGAAGGTGTTGCAACCCATTGGAGAGCGCGTCTACTTCACCCGCTGGAACTATGAGGGCAGCCTCACCGGCCACCTCCGGCAATGAGCCGCCATCCGAGCAGAGTACCGGCGTTCCGGAGGCGAATGCTTCCAGAATCGGAAAGCCAAAGCCTTCATAGAGCGATGGAAAAACAAATGCATGGGCATGTCGGTATAGCGCGGGCAACTCAGAATCAGGCACATATCCGAGGAAACGCACACGACCTTCAAGCTTGAGTTCCTGCACACTTTGATAGATTGGTGCACTGAGCCAGCCGGGGTTCCCGACCAGCAACAGCGTAGGCGCCTCGGGGACATTGGAAAAGGCAGCCAGCAATTGCAGCAAGCCCTTGCGGGGCTGGATGGTGCCAACGTAAAGCAGGTATTCGGCGGGCAACCCGGCCGGGCGCTGGAACTCTCCCACAAATGGATGTGGATCGAAGCCCGGGTAGATAACTGTTACATTCTGCGGTGGGACTCGATAATGCTTTATCAAATCAGCGCGCGTGGCCTGCGAGTCTGCAATCAGGTGTTGGCAATGACGTGCGCTGTGCTTTGTTGACAAGTCTAGATATGCTCGCTGGCGCCGTGGATGCGACTCCGGAAAATGTAAGTAGCCGAGGTCGTGAACAGTGACAACGGCAGGGGCCTTTAACCAGAGCGGACGTACATGCGCCGGAATAAACAGTAGCTCGGGAGGACGCCGCGCGATTTCAGCCGCCAATCCAAGGTGTGTCCACAGCATTGGTAGACGAATAATTTTGTGTTCAATGTGCTCGGAATGCGGCAACAGATCGGGGGTTGGGGATTCGCGGAAATACAAACGCCACCTGCGGTGCTGGTCCTTACCATCGGCCGGCCCTGCAGCCAGCAGAGCGCGGATCAAATTGAGGGCATAGGCTTCTGTGCCGGTACGGCGGCTAACGGTCGTGCGACTGGCGTCAACGCCGATGAGCATCGATTATCTGTTGCAGCTGTAGGACTTTATGTTTGCGGACTCGGCAACCTTGTCAGGACCATGTCGATCTCTTCCTGACTCACGGGCCCGGAGCGGCGAACTGAGGGGGGTACGACCGTACAATCGTATACGGTCGAAGGAAGCCCACCGGGCACACTGCCGCCATCAATGATAAGCGGTATGCGTCCATCCAGTGTTTCGCGCACATCAGTGGCGTTAAGTGAATTTCTCTCACCTGAGAGATTTGCACTTGTCACTGCCAATGGGCCGGTCTCGCGGAGTAATTCCAGGGCAATGGGGTGATCTGGCACTCGCAGCCCAATCGTCTCTGATCGTGATATTTCTCGAGGCAAGTCTGGATTGCGACACAGGATCAGCGTCAGGCCTCCAGGCCAAAAAACCCCGGCGAGTTCGCGAGCGGCAGCCGGTATCTCAATGGCGACAGAATCCAACTCCTCGACTCCTGCGAGTAGGACGGCGATTGCCTTCTCCGACGCCCGGCCCTTGATTGTAAAAAGTGAACGAATTGCTTCGGGCTGATCAATACGCGCCGCAATGCCATAGACAGTATCGGTTGGGAGAGCAACCACGCCCCCGTGGCGCAACACGTCGGCAGCATAGAGGAATGTGCTTGCGGTAGTGGGTGCGAGAACCTGCGTCCGCATGCCTCAGGATTGGACGACGAGCAAACGGTCGAGTCCGGCCAGGTCCTGAAGTACTCGAATTCCACGAGCAGTTGAAAAACTGCCGCGCGCAATTTCGAGTACAGCCTCACGTTGATCGGCGCCAATTTCCATCAACAGTACGCCCCCGGGAGTCAATTTCTGCGGGGCGGCAGTGATCAATTTCCGAATCGGTTCCAAACCATCCACGCCGCCGTCGAGTGCAAGACGTGGCTCGTGTAATGCGGCGGGCAGGTCGTCCAATTCAGCGGTCGTCACATATGGTGGGTTGCAGCAAATAAGGTCTACTGGCCCAATGGTCAACATCAAATCTGTCTGCTTGAACTGGATGCGCGCACTCACTGTATGATCGATGGCATTGTCGCGCGCGACGTTGAGCGCATCTTCTGAAGTATCAGTTGCGGTTATCTCCGTTGCAGAATTGTTGACTGCCAACGCAATGGCAATGCAACCCGAGCCAGTGCCAATATCTGCAATGCGGGGGGCGCTCTGCTGTTTTGCCCATCTGAGCGCTGTTTCCACCAGCAGCTCCGTCTCCGGGCGCGGGATCAGCACGCGCGGATCGACTTTGAAATCCAGCTTGAAAAATTCCCAGTGGCCGAGCACATACGGGAGCGGATCACCGGCTGCAACGCGCTCAACCGCATTTGAAAAGCGCTCGTGCTCTTTCGGTGTGACTTCTGTTTCGGGATGCGCCAGGAGCCAGCTGCGCGGGACACCCATGTCATGCGCCAGCAACACTTCGGCATCCAGGCGCGGATTGTCTGTCTTAAGCTTCCCGATGCCTTCGGCCAGCACAAATCCGATGCTGTCCTTTCCGCCCAGGAATGGCGAAGCCTTTGGCAGGGGAGGGGTGTCAGTCCAGCCCACTCGTTCGGAGGTCCAGCGCCGCATAATCTTACTCACGCCATACCTGCCTCGGCCAGTCGATCGGCTTCTTCGCGGGTGGCCAGTTCATCAATGAACTCATCTAAAGTACCTGCGAGTACTTCGTTCAGATTGTGCATGGTCAGCCCGATGCGATGATCGGTCACACGGTTCTGCGGGAAGTTGTATGTACGAATTTTCTCGCTCCGTTCGCCGGAGCCTACTTGCGAGCGCCGATCGGCTTCCTGCATAAGACGTTGCTTTTCCAGCTCCATCTCATAGAGCCGCGCCCTCAGGATAGTCATGGCGCGCAGGCGGTTTTGCAATTGCGAGCGCTCGTCCTGACATTGGACAACCATGCCTGTCGGGAGATGGATAAGGCGCACAGCCGTCGAGTTCTTCTGCACATGCTGCCCGCCGGCGCCACCCGCCCGGTAGACCTCCATTTTTACATCTTTATCCGGGATGTCGATCTCAACTTCGTCCACTTCAGCCATGACAGCGACCGTCGCCGTTGATGTGTGGACACGGCCTTGCGATTCCGTCTCCGGCACACGCTGCACGCGGTGGACACCTGATTCGTACTTGAAGCGCGAATAAGCTCCTTTGCCACGTATCTCAAAGATTACTTCTTTGAAGCCGCCAATGCCGCTATCGTGGCTGGAAATGATCTCCGTCTTCCAGCCACGATTTTCGGCATAGCGCGTATACGAACGATAAAGATCGGCGGCGAAGAGACCGGCTTCATCCCCACCTGCACCAGCACGGATCTCCACGATCACATTGCGTCCATCGCGCGGATCGCGTGGCAGCAGCAGTCGTTTGAGCTGTTGATCCAGCTTGCTCTGGCGTGACTCCAGGTCCGGGATCTCGTCTGCCGCGAGAGCACCAAGCTCCTCGTTCTTGAGCAAGGCGTGCGCCTCCTCAAGCTCCCGCAGCACATCGCGATACTCGCGGGCATGGTCCACAATCTGTTCCAAGTGCGAGCGTTCCTGCGCATAAGCAGCAACTTTTGAGTAATTATTCGCCACGTCCGGGTCGGCCAGCAAGCGCGTTAATTCTTCGAAGCGAGCCTCTATGCCCGCAAGTTTTTCCAACATTTATAGTCTCGAAACATCCCACGAAAGCATGGGGCGTATATGGTATTGATTATACACAGGGGTTTTGCGAACGCGAAGGAGGCGGCCTCCATCCCGCTGTGTTCTATGTCATTGAATGAAGAAAGAGAGGGCGATGAGAATTGCGATGAGCAATCCGCCAAAAAAAGCAATTCGTTTGAGATCGCGGATGATATATGTGTAGTCGGTTGGGATTGCATCGCGGACACTCGTGCGTCTGCTCAGGCTCGGTGTGCGGGTCGCAGCGGATGAAGATGATGATTTTCGTTGCCGACGGCGTGTGCGTTTGCTCATTTATATGTGACCTGAAATATGCGTTTATTTTGGAAATCGAAAGCGTTTGATCAGGAGATAGTGTAACAGAGAACTGAAACCGCGACTTCGCAGAAATCAGCAATTATAAATTTGAAGATGAATCCGTCCTGCAGAAACCAAAAAATGGGGCAGATTTTTATTGCAGTTCTGCAAACACAACGATCCGTTCTCTATCATCTAGGTATGGGTAACACGAAATGAGGGTCGCTGTCGGAGAGGCGGTCTGGTTCATCACTTGCACATCTGTCGGAGAAACGATCTCCGAGGTGGTGATCTTGTATGTGAAGTGCCCGCCGGTGGTAAAGATCGTGAATGTGTCCCCGGCGATCAACTGATCCAAATATCGGAAGAGCTCGCCAAAGATGTCGTTGTGCGCGGAGAGTACTACATTGCCTGGTTGGCCCGGATCACCTGTACCGATATGTTGGCCGACTCCCCGCTTGAGATGCTCCCAGGTGTCGCCCTGAACAATGGGTGCGTCGATGTTCAACGCCGGAATCACCAAGCGGCTGGCCTGCTGTGGGCTGGGGGTTGGAACATCGATCACGGGCAATGCCTGGACCAGTGGCCGCAAATGCTCTGGAATTTCGCCGAGGTTGAACTGCGCGCCGCCGGGATCGGTGGGCGGTGTATGCCCGCTGGGCAAGACCAAATTGCTAATGACCGGGGTCGGTGCAAAGGTAGGCGCACTCTCGGCTGAGATGACCGCTATCACTTCAGCGTTGAGCGTGCGATAGGTATTTAAAGCTGTTAGACCGATGAACAACAGCCCGAAGACAGCCACAATCTCTACGAGCAAGAGCGAGACGTTCCCGAAACGCGCCGCCCGCGATCTCGGCACAGCCGGTCCGGAGGCTGTTGCTGCTGGGAGTGGTTCGCCGGAAATTTCCGCGCGCAGCGCGCGTCCCGTTGAGCGGAACTTGCGCAGGCGCGCCTCGCGTGCCTGCCGTTTTTTGATGGCGAGCACCCGCTCGAGTTCTTCTACTGAGAGATCGTCAACAGAGCGTCTGTCTTTCATCGCAATGTGCGTACGTTGCACGAAGAATGCCAACGCCGCGCGTATGTTTTTATCACGATTATGTCAGAATGGCGAATTCATTATGAAAGCGAATCGTCTGCCTGGATAAATTCGATGCGGTTGCCGAATGGATCGCTTGCGAAAAATCGGCGGATGTTTTCGTTTTCGTTGGCGAGGGCGTCATCCGAGGTCACCGTGATGCCTGCCTTGCGGAGAGACTCTTGCAATGCAGTTAAGTCCTGCACTGTGAAGGCGGGATGTGCTTTTGTTGCTGGAACAAACTCTTTCATTACGCCGAGGTGTACGCTTGTCCCCGGCGTTTCGAACCAGCAACCACCCCGGCTCGCGAGGGGAGCGGGTTTCTCCACTTCTCGCAGACCAAGTAACCCAGCGTAAAACAATCTGGCCGCGTCTTCTTCGCCAGCCGGCATCGCCAACTGGACATGGTCAATTCCTGTAATTAGCATTGGTCAATAATTAGATGTTCCAACAAAAGCGTGGCATGTCATGCGCCTATTTTTTCGCTGCGACAGCAAAGACTTCGCGTTCGAAGAACCAACGGAATGGTGGCCAGCGAAAGAGTAGATGTCGGGCGATGGCGAGGGGCAGTTTCTCATTGCGATTTTGTGGGGGGCTTTCCAGCCATACTCGAGTGCGAAAGCCGCCACGCCTGAGCGTGCGCCACAGGCTGAGGCCGCTCTGCTCATTGACATGCACGTCAACATTAGCCGCAACGTTCAGTGCACGTGGGTTAGCCGGGTATAAATCGCCTGCACCAGCCAGACGTCGAAAGGCACGCACAAAGGGATAGGCGAAGTGGTCGTACCAGACGTTAGGCGCTGTGTGTACGACGAACAATCCATCGGTCTTGAGCAGCCGACTCACATCCCGGAGTGCAATGTCCAGTTCCCAGGGATAAAGGTGTTCGACAACATCAAACATGAGTATGCGGTCGAAAGAGGCAGTGGGGAATGGCAGCTGTTTCGCATCTGCTTGAGCCACGCCCATACGCCCCTGACCGTCCGCGCCGTCCAACGCAGCACGGCTCATCTCAACCGCAACAGGTGCATAGTCCACACCGAAGGCATCCGCGCCCAAGCGCGCGCAGTGGCGTAATATCTCGCCGCGCCCGCAGCCCACATCCAGAACTCGCATGCCGGGCTGCACCGCAGCCAGTGCAAAAGCGGCTGACAAGCGGCGCGAAAGGCGCTCTCCCTTGGTTTCGTTGTATTCGTCGAAGCCCTCGCAAGCCGCGCGGAAGTATTCCTCAGTGTAAAGGTCTGGCGAGAGAGAAGGGCGGTCGTCGGTCTGTGTTTTCATTCGGCGGGATTATAACAACGCGGTCAGTTACCCAGTGCGGCGGCGGAGCAAAGCCAACACAAATTGTGTCTCTGGCACATCCATGCGCAGCAGAACGCCAAAGTAGACAATGGCGCCCAGGGCACCGGGCACAACCACTGCAGCTACTTCGGAGAAAAAACGTCCGGGCCAGGGTATGGCTTGCACGAGCAGCAGGCCTCCCCATGCAGTGGCAAACATCAGCGCCGAACCGAGGGCCGCTTTCCAGACCGTCTCGCCCAGCCGCTGGCCGCGCAGATCGCCCACGCGCCGTCGCAGCAGCGTCCACATGGTCAGCGCATGATAGGTCAATTGGATGGCATTGGCCGCGATCAGGTCTGTCAGCCGCATGGGGCGAAACAGGGAAGGCGCGAGCGCGGCACCCAGATAAATAAAGACGCCGAACAACCCCACCATTGCAGGCGTCCAGGCGTCTTGGCGGGCATAAAACGCGTTGATCAGCGGGAGGTCAACTGCCGCTGCCACCAACCCCAGCAGGTAGTAGCGCAGCACCAATGTGACCATCGTCGTGTCGCGTGCGATAAAGTCGCCGTGTTCGAAGATGAGTTCGACAATCGGGCGCGCCAGCAGGAAGAGACCCACCGTTGCCGGAATAATCAGCACGATCACGAGCTTCAAGCCCTGTGCGAGTGTTGAAAGAAAATCGTCCTTTGCTACGCGCGGATCGGGATCGGTGGCCTGGCGCGCCAGCGTCGGTAAAATAGCGACTGCAACTGCAGTTGAAGTCAGCCCGAGTGGAAACTGCATGAGAGTGGTGGCGTAGTCCATCCATGCAATGCTCTGATCGCCGGTGGAGGAGGCCAACCGATAAGAGATCGCACGACTCACCATGTCAACCAGCAGTCCGAGAACAATTGGAAGATAGAGTCTCGCGATGCGCCGCACCGCTGGATGTTGCCAGTCGAACACAATGCGCAAGCGTGAGTTACGCAGGCCAGGCAGCAGCAGCGCCACTTGCAGGATGGCCCCCAACAAGAGTCCAGCTGCCATTGCTGTTACGCCGAAAGGCCTTGCAAAGAGAACAGTCGCGACGACGATGCCAAGATTGAAGATGGCGGCATTGAATGCCGGGAGCGTGAAACGTTTGAGTGCGTAGAGCAGCCCGGCCAGAATTCCGGCCAGATTGAGAAACAACATCGCCGGCAATGTGATGCGCAAGAGTGAGACTGTCAGAGCCAGCGTTTCTTCACTCAGTCCGCCTCCGAGCAGCACGGCGATCTGCGGTGCAAGCAGTTCGCCCAGCAGGGTAAAGACAGAAAGCCCGATCACGGTGATTGTCAATAGAAACGAGACGATCTGCCAGAGTTCGGCGCGCTTCTCCGGCCGGGCGTATTCGCTGAACACCGGCACCAATGCCGAACTGACCATTCCTCCGGCCAGCAGATCGTAGAACCACATCGGAACTTTGGCTGCGATATTGAACGCGCTCACCAGCCCTGTTGCGCCGAAATAATACGATTTGGTTGTGTCTCGGACGAGTCCGAGTAGACGGGAAGCGACATTGCCAACCGCGATAATCGTTGCGGCACGGGCAATGCCCGCCATCTCCGCCGGGGGCGGTTGGGCGCGCGGGGCGAAGCCGGGGCCGCTGGTTGAAGTCGAAGTCATGGGTTGGGGCGCAGCATGCACGTTCGCCCGACGATTTATCACCGGGTTACATTAAAGAGCCAACGCCAGGAAGGGGATTTCCATTTCAAGCTGGTGCAGGCCGCCATGCTGGCCGCGATGATTAAACTCGTATCGATTTTTCTCATACCAGTCGACCGTGTTGCCGTCGTTCGGCAGAATGACTAGATCGGCGACGCGACCCCGAAATGTATCCGAGACGGTTGGGCCGAAGAAGCCTTCGTCAATCATATCGGATGTGCGGCGGATCTGGGCAAAGCTTTCCAATCGGGCGGAAAGTAGTGCGACTGCCTCATCCACCCTTCCGGGTTGAATGTGCAGGAAGAAATCGCGCGGCGAGCCCGCCGGAATCAGCAGCTGCTCATCTTTGTTCGTCGCAATTAAGGGAATGATCTCGGGGAATTCGATATTGAGGTAAAAATGCGTTTCCTGCCCGACATCGATCTGACCGTGATCTGTTGTGACCAATAACAGAATGTCGCCGGGAGTGTTGCGCAGCTGTTGCATGAGAACGTGCTCCAATGTCATCAGCGCAGTATCGAGTTCGGCAGCATATTGCCGTGATGACGGGCCATAGGAATGCCCGGTAGCATCGACTGCAGCGAGATAGAGAAAGTATAACGCCTGCTCATTACTGGCTGTGATCGCCTCTGCGAACAATGTACAAGCTTCCGGAAAGGTCGAATAGGGCACTGTTGCGGTGGCGCCTGCATTTGCCATCATCGTAAATGGTGATCCGGTGATGCCGGCATGTTGAAACGCATAAGAGTTCACCCCCTTCGTCTGCAAGTCCATGTGGAGTGTGTGCGCGGGTAGCAGTTGGGGAGGTGTCACCCCGCTCGGAATAAGTGTGCCGGGCTCTTTATCTCCGGCAAAGGCGTAAAGCAGCGGACAGATGATGCGGTCGAGTAATGGCTCGTAGTAAAACCATTCATAGACACCATGCTCTCCAACTGTCGTCATGTTGTAAAGCGTTGTTATATGCGCCGATGTGGTGGAAGGAAATTGTGAGGTTAGTTTGGAAACAACCCCGTCTGCGAGAAAGCGCTTCAGGAATGGAAAGTCATCCTGCCTTTTCTCGAAGGCATCCCAACCGAACGCGTCGATATAGATCAGAATGACTTTATCATAGCGCGCTGGTAATCCGTGCAAAACATCGTCGGGAAGGCGCGTGGCACTCTCGACGCCGAGTGCATGTTTTAGCGTGCCCGGGATATTCGAAAAGCAATAAGAATCGTAGCAGGGGGCTGTGGAGTTGTCGCCGAAGCGAGCAGCGTTGACCGACTGAATGGATTTTTCGTTGAGCATAGCCCCGGATTGTACCGCAGCCAGTGTCCCGTCACGCCATCGTCAGTGTACGCGAGGCGGGCTTTGGTCGTGAGTAGCAGCAGCTAGCGATTCTGCTCTTTGCGCACGAAAATCCACGTGCCCCCCGCGAGGAACGCGGCGAAGAGGGCGCCTATAATCGTGATGTTGATGATCGGATTGGTGAGCACAACTTCCGCGTACTCTGACTGACCGGCATAAAATATATTGCGCATGAAGTCCACCGCGTAGCGCATGGGGGAGAGGCGCGAGAGTATCTCCAGATACCAGGGCAGCACCCGGATGGGGGCGAACACACCGGAGAGAAAATACTGCGGCAACATGATAAAGGGAAAGATCTGGTTGGCCGCGCGCTGCGAGTTCAGATTTGCCATCAACACGACGCCGAACGCGCCGCCAAACAGACAGATGATGAAGGACGTGAGGAGAATTAGAGGCAACTGGATCAAGGTGATCGGCACTCCGATGATGGTGGCGAAAACGACGATCCCGAAGGCTTGCACGAGCGAAACCAGCGACTCGCCGAGTATCTTGCCGAACACAATTGAGTAGCGTGATACCGGCGAGACAAATATCTCCTGGCTGAAATCATTCTCGCGGTCTTCGATGAGGGAGACGATCCCGATAGCGCTAGACTGGAACAGGGTTTGGGCCAGCACGCCTGTAAATGTGAAAGTCAAGAAGTTGTAGCCGAGTTCCGAGCCAAGATTTGCCTGAAACGTCCCGCCCAGGATGCCGATGAAGATCATCGGGAAGATCAACGAGGTCACCAGACGCGTGCGGTCGCGCAACAGCTTGAGCAGATCGCGGTGTGCAATGATGGCAAACGCATTTAACTCGCGGCGCAAGCCCGATCCGAAATTCGGACTGCGAGCGAGGGGGATTTGGGGCGTCTCGATTAGTTCCGTCATACTTCATCCACAATTGCGAGATAGGCGTCCTCAAGGGAGGGCGCGCGCGTCTTGATGACATTCAGCGGGGTCTCGATCGACTTAAGCAACTCGTGGGCGTCGAGGCCTTCCGTCAGGTCGATGCGATAGCCTCCATTATTTGAGAAAACGATGCCGCGTTCGAGCAGTTCCGCCTCCAACTTGGGGCGGTCGTGGGCATCCAGAAGCAGATAGGATTGCGTTAGCCGGGATTTTATCGATTCCGGTGTCCCCATTGAGACGATGTGACCCTTATTAATGATGCAGACTGTATCCGCGCCTTCGGCTTCCTCCAAATAATGCGTCGTCAGGAAAACCGTAGTGCCGCGTTCGCGCTGCACGTTCTGAATATATTCCCACAGGTTGCGTCGGCTGGCGGCGTCCAGGCCAACGGTTGGCTCGTCCAGAAAAAGCACCTGCGGCTGGTGAATCAGACTGCGGATGATCTCGAGCTTGCGCTTCATGCCGCCGGAGTACGTCTTCACCGCATTGAAAATCTCGTCGCCGATGCCGAGCAGTACGGACAGCTCCCGCAATTGGCGCTTGTACGCACCCGGCATCAGTCCATAGACCGGCCGATAGGCATACAGGCCGTACATGATCGCGTGAAAACGGACATTCTCTTCCGCCGTCAAGTTCAAGTCGAGGCTGGGTTGCTGGAAGATGATTC
The DNA here is from genome assembly GCA_965248775.1 of Anaerolineales bacterium. Classification (GTDB taxonomy): domain Bacteria; phylum Chloroflexota; class Anaerolineae; order Anaerolineales; family JBHHUI01; genus JBHHUI01. Next base: position 3,104,944 of record OZ252150.1, on the reverse strand, counting down.
CGATGCGTTGCCGTACTTCGGCAGCCTTTTGCATCACGTCGAAGCCGGCGATGTGTGCCGTTCCCGCCGTGGGCGCTCGGATCGTTGTGAGAATGGAGATCGTCGTTGTCTTACCTGCGCCATTTGGGCCGAGCAGCGCGAATAAATGTCCCGCTTCGACATCGAACGAGACATCGTCCACAGCATTCGTCTCAGCCTGCTTATATCGTTTGACCAGATTCTCGACTGTTATGATTGGGTTCATGTTCTGCGAGACTTACGAAATGCAATCGCGCACTTAAAGGGTAGTGTCGATTTACTAGAACAAGATTGTACCGCACGGATGTAGAATGCCAGACTTCAACTTCTCCTGCCTCTACGAACTGCCATTCGGATGAAAAAACGCTACTCCAACGTTATTGCTGTGGCTGCAATTTCTGGTATTGCAGGTCTGTTGCTGATCGTTATTAATTTTACTCGGGTGAGATCGAACCACCTGCTCCTTATCATTGACGGCCAATGGCCGGTGAAATCCACCTGGCTCTGGCTGGATGCCCTGCAATTATATGAAGGCGACAAAGAAGTTGTCTTTGACGGCTATCTCTGGAGTACATCGGCGGAAACTGAAACCTTCGATCTTGTCTCTGATGGTAACGTCGCACTCCATATCAACTCCGAGATGATTTACGAGCGTGGCGAGTATGGCAGTGTACACACTGTTCCGGTTGTGGTTCAACTACGCGCGGGCGCCAACCGCATCGAAGTCCGCTATCGCACATCGACCCCGCCTACGCCCCGATACGAATTGAGCCTGCGCCAGGCAGGATCGCTGCTGCCGCCCTGGCGTCTGTACCCGGACGAACCGGACGAAGATGCGGTCGAGCGGCAGCGCCGCATTTGGTTCGGGCTGCGCCTTGGAATCGGCTTGGTTGCTGCCGGTGCGCTGCTCGGCAGCTTAACGGCGCTGGCATCTCTCTTCGTTGAGCGGCGCGATCGGTTGCTGGTTTTGCTGGTGGTGGCGCTTGCCATTGGCGTGCGCAGTGTTGTCGTATTCGAGCGCTACTACAGCGCACCTGATTTCTACGCTATGGACCCGATCTGGGATAACTTCGTCGGCTTGGGACGCCAGGTACTCGACGGACGATTTTCCCTCGCGGGGAGTTACTTCCAGCAGGGGACGATCGTCTACTCCAGCCTCGCCCAGGTCGCGCTCGGGCAGGACTGCTGCCTCAATATATTCTCAATGCACTCCTTGGCGGCCTCGCGTGTGGGTTTGTCCTGGCTGCAGCATGGATGCTGTTTGGTCGGAGCATTGGCCTCATGGCTGGCATTCTGATGGCCTTGTACGCGCCGCTCGTCCACTATCAGACAACATTACAGGTTGTAGCTCCGGCAACCTTCATTACGGCCCTAGCCTTGCTGCTGAGCGCGGCATCGCTGCAGCGGGCGACCTGGGCCCGCGCCATGGCGCATGGCGTGGTAGTGGGTCTGGGGTTTCTGGTGCGCGGGCCGCTGGCGAGTCTGTTTGTCGCCGGCTGGCTTGCAATGCTATTTTCAAGAGTGTGGAATGAAAAAGCGCAATCCGGACGCAGGCGTTTGCTTGCATCCCGCTTAATCCTTAGCGGCGTGATGGCCGTTAGCATGATCTTAACTGTCGCTCCGATGGCGATCGCCAATGCTCGCGTGGGAGTCTCTGCCGTTTCGTCGAACGGTTTCCCAATCGCGTTCTTTGGGGGGAACCATCGTGACACTTTCGGCATCAATGAATATTTGACCGATCGCGAACGGCTGGCGCGCCTGCGCGCCGGTGGCGAACAGAACTTCGTACAGGAAACGCTGTTAGATATCCGGGCGGATCCGAGGCAATGGCTGCAGCTGCTCGTGCACAAGGTCGGCCTGTTCTGGACGGGACATGAGCACGGGGATGGGCAGATTGAATTTACCACAAGCGGATTGGCCTACTCTGCGCTGCTGCGTCTATATTGGGCTGGCGGCGTATTCAGTTTGTCCACGCTGCTCGGGCTTGGAATTGTAGGCGCGTTCCTGGCAGTGGCACGCCGGGAGCAGCGTCCGGCAGTGCTGATACTTGTCACCACCGCCATTCTCTTCATGTTGCTCACGATATTATTTCCTGTGACCGGGCGGGTGCGCGCTCCAATGCAGCCGTTGCTAATCCCGCTGGCGGCCTATGGGCTGCATGCAGGCGCTGCGTTGATTCTCGCGCTGCGCGCCAAGTCGAACGCCGGTGGGGATAGATCGCTACAGCGAAGTTCTCGCAACCTGGGCGTCGGCGTCTTAGCAGCCATCGGAGTCATGCTTTTCGTCCGCTTTGCCGAGGATCGCTTGCCCCGGCCGACAATCGTGCCGGAAGCGAGGCTCCCGGAGAGTCTCGTGCGGACGGAGGTTGTCTTCGACGACAGCTTGCGACTGATCGGATTTGATGCGTATTCGAGCGATTTTCGATCCGGTGGATATCTCGACCTCACGCTGTACTGGCAGGCATTACGTCCATTGGAAGAGGATTACACGGGCTTCCTGCACTTGCTTGATCCGGCGCTGACACGTGTCAGCGGAATCGACCGGCAGCTCGGGGCTGCCAACTTCCCGGCTCATCTCTCCTCCCGCTGGAGGCCGGATGAAATTATGCGGCAGAGCTATTTCATCCCACTACCCGATCTTGGCGAACAGGCCGTTCCGTTGCGAATCATCGTCGGCGTGTACGACTCCGCGCAGGCGGCATTGCCGATAACCGCCAGCAATATTGAGATGCTTGGGGGGGATGCAGCGTATATTACCGGTCTGAGTATTCTGCCCGACTCTACAGAACTCACTACGGCATTACCACGCGTGCTTGGTCTTTCGGCCGGCCCCGATATTGTCATCGTGGGAACCGATCTGCCTCCGATTGTCGAGCTTGCTGCCAATGCCGGGGAATTGAAAGTCGCACTCCAGTGGAGTGCGGTCGAGCACCCGCCTCTCCGCTACCACACCTTTCTTCATCTGTTGAATTCAACAGGCGCACTCGTTGCGCAATACGACGGCCCACCCGTGTCGGAGTTTCCGACGGACACCTGGCCGGGGGAATCAGATTGGCAAGACGCCTATAGCCTCGCCCTGCCGGCTGTGCTGCCCCCCGGCACGTATCAACTTACCGGCGGCTTGTACAGAATTGACGATCTGACGCGCCTGGCTTTACAGGGACCGAGCGAACTCCTGCTGTCGGACGATCGTTACCTGCTCACAACAGTGCACGTTCCCTGAAAAACTGTATTTACTCAACAATGGAACCGCACCCCTCGATACGGCCAGCTGCCCGAGTAGCGCGGAAGGGTATTCCGAAGTCAAAAGCCCCGCCGAGCGCGCGTATCGAGGGGTGCTGGCCTACCCCTCGTCGCGGCTTGGGACGCGGCTCGGGATGCTAGCTGATAGTTACGAAAGACCTTCGTAAATAATGTGGGCGCGCGTGTCAGGCTACAACGCGGCTTTGATAGCACGGGCGGCAGGAAGACTCATGCCTTTAACGTGTGCCAGTTCCTCCACGCTCGCGGCGTGGATGCCATCCAACGATTCGAAGCGGGTGAGTAAAGCCTTGCGTCGGGCGGGACCGATGCCACGGATCGAATCCAATTGTGAAGCGATGCCCAGTTTTCGACGCCGTTTGCGATGATGCGCCAGCGCAAAACGATGCGCTTCATCGCGGATACGTTGCACAAGGAATAATCCCTGCGAACGTCTCGGCAGCAGAATGGACTTCTTCTTATTTGGCAGAAAGACTTCCTCTTCCCGCTTGGCCAGTCCGGCGACGGGCACTTTCTCGGTCAGGTTGAACTCCTTTAGAACCTCAACGGCTACACCGAGCTGCCCTTTGCCGCCGTCCACGATCAGCAAATCCGGCAGGCGCGCGAACGTCTCGTCCGGCTTTTTTCCGGGCTGCGCCTGCACGCGCCCCGCGCGCACATCGTCGATGTCTTTCCAGCGGCGGAAGCGTCGTGTGAGCACTTCGCGCATACTGGCATAATCGTCCGGGCCGACCACTGTACGGATTGTGAAACGTCGATAATGTGACTTGTACGGCACGCCACGATGGAAGACCACCATACTTCCGGTGGCGGCATCCCCTTGCGTGTTGGAAATGTCGTAGCACTCCATGCGGTTGGGAGGCTCCGGCAACTTGAGTGATGATTGTAGTTCTGCGAGAGCAGTTTCCTGTTTGTGCGAGTCTGCCTCCCATTGGGCGCGCAGCGTTGTCATTACCTCGCTGGCATTCTCGGTTGCCATCTCCACGAGCTCGCGCTTGGCGCCACGCCGGGGCACCTTCAGCGTTACTTTCTTGCCACCGCGTTTATCGCGTAGCCATTGCTGAATAATTTGCGCTTCGGCAGCTTCATCGGGCAGCAGCAATTCCGGCGGGACAAAGGCTGCCTTGTTGTAGAAATGTTTGAGAAATGCGGAGAGAATTTCGCTGTCCTCTTCGTCGGCTGTCCCTTCCAGCACAAAGTAATCGCGTCCGATTAATTTCCCAGCCCGAATAAAGAAAACCTGCACACAGGCATCGTTGCCAGATTCGTCACGCGCGAACGCGATCACGTCTGAATCAATATCCTGTTGGCTGATGATCTTCTGTTTCTCGACGATGCGCTCGATGGCAATCAATTGATCGCGAATGGAAGCGGCCTTCTCATAACGCATTTCGTTGGACGCCAACGCCATCTCGCTCTGCAGCCGTTCCACGACCGGCTTGGTATGCCCCTGCAAGAAGCGGCACAGGTCTTCGATCATTGTGCGGTACTCTGTTTGGCTTGCTACTCCAATGCACGGCGCGATACACAATTTGATGTCGTAGTACAAACAGGCACGTTTGTCCTGTCCGGTGATGATGCGATCGCATGTCAGATAGGGGAATACTTTACGCAATGTATCCAACGACTGGTGAACCGCCCACACACTCGTATAGGGGCCGAAGTAACGCGCGCCATCGCTCTCCATTTCCATACGGCGCGTCACAGTGACCTTGGGAAATGGGTCAGACCAGTGCACTTTAATATAGGGGTACTTCTTATCATCCTTCCAACGGACGTTGTACTTGGGCTTGTGCTGGCTGATCAGGTTGTATTCGAGCAGCAGCGCTTCCAATTCCGAGGCCACCACGATCCATTCGATATCCGCAATTCGATTGACAAGTTCGCGGGTCTTGGTATTGTGATCAGCAGAGGCATGGAAATACGAACGCACCCGATTGCGCAGGTTGATTGCCTTGCCCACGTAAATGATTTTCCCTTTGCTGTTCTTCATTAAATAACAGCCAGGTTTCGTGGGCAGGTTATCTAGGAGAGTTCGGATGTGATCGTTCAGTGTTGTCATAACCGAATTTTAACATGCGCGGCAGTTTACGGACCTCCGAAGTCAACGAAGGCCTCGCAGCCATGTGTTTCTATCTTTTGCCCGAAATTTATTCGTGACTATAATCGAGCACACATACGTAGCTCGCTTTGAAGGAGATGTTATATGCCGAGCAAGCTTGGACCTCATGTGCTCGCCGGACGCCCGGAACTGGCAGAATTCGTCCAGCGCGGCACGCGCTTGGTCAAACTTGTTAGCAACCATCCTGCGCAGGAATGGCTGCAACATAACCCCGATGTACTGATCATTGGGCGCTGGTACGATCCGCTGACAGCGGGCGAGCAGTGGCGCGCTGGTATCGATCCGAAAAAGGATGCCTCCGATTACGTGCGGATGCAGGAGCGTCATTATGAAGAAATGCCTGAGATCCTCTATTGGGAGGGCCACAACGAACCGTCGTTTGGCGCGCCGCAGGACGCAGAGGCGCGTGATGGTATGCGCTGGTACGCCGGTTTTGAAGCCGAGCGCGTACGGCTCCTGTCCGAGATGGGCTTGCGTGCGGTAATCGGAAACTTCTCCACGGGCTACCCGGAAGTTCAGCACGATAATCGCTTATGGGAAGAATTTCTGCCTGCATTGGAAGCAGCCAACAAACACAAAGGGTTGCTCGGCTTGCACGAATATGGCGGTCCGTTTATGTGGTCCGGATGGGGGGCATTCAACACCGGGCCCGAGAATGGCGAATGTAACACGACGCATACCGACGATGATACAGGCTGGCTCACCCTGCGTTACCGTAAGGTGCACCGCCAGATTCTCGCACCACGAAAGCTGGGTCGTCTGCCGATTGTGATCACGGAAAACGGCACTGATAGCGTTGGCACCTGGTGCGAGCCTATGTTCAGTGGCCCCTGGCGGCGCATCCGGGATCGCTGGATGCAGTGGGATGGCTCTACGGATCCAATCGACTACTGGCGTGGCTCCGAACGCGATGCCGAGATTTATTACGCCGCGCAGCTCATCTGGTACGACAAGCAAATGCAGCAAGACCCATATTGTGTGGGCTCTACCATTTTCACGCTGGGCAATTTCGGTAATCCCTGGGACGAGTTTGAAATCTCCGGCACGAAGACCGTACGCCGATTGTTAGACCATATCGATGCAGACCCCTGGATAGGGACCACCGATCCCTGGGAAGTGGTGGAAGCATTGCCGGATAGTGTCTTTGATGGCTCGGGCCAATGTGTCGCACCAATTGATGTCGATGACACACCGACCACACCGACCGATACCAATGGTGGGACCGTAACAATACCAAGTGACAACGGTGCCAGTGGCAGCGCTGTATTGGAAAACGCCAGTTTTGAAGCTGCAGTCGAAACCGTCGACGCCGGTGATATCCTAAGCAAATGGAATTTCTGGTTTGCACCGGAGAGCTGGTCCAAGCTTGAACGCCAGGATCATGATTGGCGGCAGCCGCAGGCCCAGGTGTTTACCAAGCGGGAAGCCATTGGCGAAGAAAAAGTGCAGCTCTTCGCCGATGGGGAGGCCTGCTTCCGCGTCTCTGCTGCCTGGCGTCCAATCTGGTGGCGGCTCTCACAGAAAGTCAATGGGCTGAAACCCAATGCTCGCTATCGCTTCAAAGTTTCTGTCTATTCAGAGCCAGTCATGCGTTTGGATGAAGGGCGCAAAGTATTTGCCGACGACAAACTTGCCAGCGAGGCTAGTCTAGTTTCCGGTGCGAAAGTGGCCCTCCTGTGAGAAGATGCGAATGATCAAACCCGCATTTTCCACAGAAAGGGCCGCTGCAATGTTACGTGACCGCCACGAAATCGACAAGTTCTTCCTGGACATTCTGGCATTGACGAGTGAGCTGGACCCGGTGTTGGCGCATATCGACGTATTGCTGGATGACGACGAGCTCTACCAGCGAGTGCGCGGTGACTTTGCGCGACGCTATCCGAAAACACTACAGACGGGCCGCAACTCCACGCCGGTGGAAGTCGTGCTCAGGGTGTTAGTCGTAAAGCATTTGTACGGCAGGAGCTACGCGGAAACAGAGAAACATGTCAGGGACAGTCTGGTACTGCGCCACTTCTGCCGCGTGTACTTCGAGCGCGTGCCGGACGAGAAGACGCTCCTGCGCTGGGCGAACCTGCTCCAACCTGAAACACTTATCTCCCTGAACGCCCACGTGTTGCAGCTGGCCAGCAGGCTAAAGATCACCCGTGGCCGCAAGCTGCGCACAGATGGAACGGTTGTCGAGACCAACATCCGCTACCCCACTGACAACGGCCTGCTGGCTGATGGTGTGCGTGTGCTTGGGCGCACGCTGAGACGGGCGAACTGACGCAAGAGACGTTCCGCAACCGCTCCCGCAGTGCCCGCAAGTATGCTCGCCAGGTGGCCAATCAGGCCCGCAGGCGCTCCGAGACAGCTAAAGCGCAGCTGACGACCACGTACCGCAAGCTGCTGCAGGTCGCCCGCCAGAGTGTGCAGCAGGCGAAAATCGTTCTGGAGCAGCTGCAGACACAGAAAGATCGCGCAGCGCAGCGCTTGACCGCGACCCTCGAGACCTTCACCCCGCGTGTCGAGCAGGTCATCAGTCAATGTGAGCGGCGGGTCTTCGCCGGCGAGAGTGTCCCGGCGAGTGAGAAGCTCGTAAGTCTCTTTGAACCGCATACCGCCATCATCCGCAGGAACAAGGTCCGCAAGCCCACCGAGTTCGGGCGCAAGGTCTGGCTCGATGAAGTCGACGGCGGCTTGCTAAGCAACTGGCGCGTCCTCGCTGGCAATCCGAACGATGTCAATCAGTGGCAACCTGCCCTCGACCAGCACACGCAGCAGTTTGGCTGCGCACCGGAACAGGTCAGCGGCGATCGCGGACTCTACTCGCCCGGCAACGAAGCTTATGCTCGCGCATTAGGTGTCGCGCGCGTCATCTTGCCCAAGCCCGGGCACAAATCCAAACAACGTCGGGCCCATGAAAAGCAACTCTGGTTCCGCCGTGGCCGGCGTTACCACGCCGGCGTCGAAGGTCGGATAAGTGTCTTGAAACGCCGCTATCGACTCGACCGTTGCCGCAATCGTGGCGAAGCAGGCTTCCACCGTTGGGTCGGGCTGGCCATCCTGGCGGCCAATCTCAATACCATCGGTACCAAGCTGGCGGCCAAGGCCACGTAACTATGCAATTGTCAAGGTTCACTCCCAGCAAGAAGTTCGCCCTTGCCGATTTCTGATTAGGTGGTGCGTTTTGCACCGGAAACTAGGCTAGGAGCGCGGGTGAGTGGTCGCATGGTCGAGACCGGTTGGAAAGATGGGAACGCGTTGAAATTCGGCCAGTATTCCGAGTTGGAGCTGGAATTTTCTCCGCCGACAACGGAAGTGGAAGTTTTTGTGGAGTGTCGTGGCCGCTGGGGCTTGCAGCATAATGGCTTTTGTATTGACGCGACGACACTCGAACAGATCGCAGCCCCGCGTGAAGGCGGCCGCCCAGATACTGCGCTCATTGAACCGGTGGGCACCGACATCCTGAGCAATGGCGCCTTCGAAGACCTGACCCGCAATCCGGAAAACTTGACTCCAGACCAGGATAGCAATCATTATCAGCAGGGCTTTATTCGGCGCAGCAACTCTTCCTGGTCTCCGAACGATTGGCCAAGCTGGTGGGTCGCGGGCAAGGGCATCCCTGAATTCACAGTGCCCCAACAACCGATCAAAGAAAAGATCCACGCGGGACAACGTGCCATGGGCGTTTTCCGACAGTTCGAACACTTTCATGGCGGCTGGTGGCAGCAGGTTGGTGTGGAACCGGGGGCGACCTACCGGCTCGAAGGCTGGTGCCGCATCTGGTGCACGCATGACGAGAATCCGCCGTTCATGCGCGGCACACCGGGAGAGATCAACGCCGGCATTGGGCTCACTTCCGACCCCAGTCCATACCCGGAACCTAATCGGGCGGCACAGAATATCGCCAGCTTTGAAGGCGGCAAAATTGATGCGCCACCTAATCTAGAGAAGAGAGTCGAGGCCGATTGGCATATCCAGGACTGGCAAAAGCTGTCGCTCGATTTTGTTGCCGGTGGAAATCGCATTGGCATCATTCCGTATGCCGATGGACCCCACGGCTTCCGCACGCAGGATGTCTACTTTGACGACCTGTCCGTATTCAAACTTGCGGATGCTGACTCCCAGCCGGATGATGATTCCAACGGCGATACCGAACCAGTAAGTACGGCACACAATGTGCTCCAGAATTCGAACTTTGCCGGGAGTGTCTATCGGCCGAAGCCCATCCTGCCCAATCTCGAAGTGCCGGAGAATTGGACGATCTGGTACGCCGGGACACGCACGCCACGTGTTCAGGGGCAGGAAGAAGCCTGGCGGGATCCCAAGAGCGGAGTCATCACCCCGGACAACGCTTCGTCAGATGACAGCGCTGCATTTACAGACGGTGTCGCGCGAGTGTTCCGCGTAGTGGGCGCCTGGCGCGCAATCTGGTGGGCACTGACGCAGAAAGTTGTCGGCCTGGAACCCAACCAGCCTTATCTCTTCAGTTTGCGGCTATTGGCAGATCCTGTTCTGAGCTATGGCGCCGGCGGCGAAAAGTCCTATACCAATCGTGCGGAGGCAGGCGAGATTTGGCTGAAATCAGTATCCGCTGGTCGCAAAACCGAAACTCTCCTGCGCGTCCACAACGACTTTGAAGCAGGTAAATATATACTTCTAAAGCATGAGTTCACGCTGGCCCACAGCACAGCCGATATCACAATTGAGATACGCTCCCGGTTGGCACTCGTCTACAATGCCTGGTATCTTGCTGAGGCTTCACTCTGGCGGATGTAATCCAAGCACCATATCTGAAGCAGTCTGGGTACGGATATTGCACACGGGAGCAGTATCCGTACCTTTTTATTTGGATTACATAATGCCAAAACTGGCTTTCATGTCAAGCCAAAGTAGAAATGTCCCCTTTTCTCCAAAGTAGAGATGTCCCCTTTTGGGGAGGAGAGATGAACCATCATCGTCGTAGGGCTGTGGAAAAGTGGGCAAGGTGGGTGTGCTTGCCCACTTTTCCATAGCCCCTTATTTGGGCTAACTTCGTTGGGCATTCGGTGCCACCGGCTCGCCGTTCAGGCGCTGGCCATAAGTGCGCCAGGGATGATCGGCAGCCGGGCGTGTAGGTTTGCGGAGCTTCCGATCGAGCGACTTGCTGGAAGCGACCTCGGCCTGGCGCTGTTGCCGGTTGAAAACTGTATGCTCCAGTAGCCGGCCTTTGCCCGCGCCGTCGGCGGGACGGTGTAGCGGATGGCGATCTCGCCGTCGGCTTGCTCATAAACAGTGACGCGGGCGTTGCGCAGGGCATAACCGGGACGCGCAGTCTGGATCTGGTAGACGACCTTGTTGTACTGTAGGGTGAGGTTCTTGGAGAGTGTGCGCGTATCCTGGCGGGTGAAGATACGATCCAGAACGTCGGTGGGCAGCAGTGGGCGATGGGCGTCGCGCGGGTCAGCGGGGACGACGGCGAAGCGCTGGTTGAAATCGTCCATGAACTGGGGGGTGAAGGCGTTGCTGGCTTCAAGGCCGGAGACGCTTTGCAGGCGCATTTCTTTGACCAGGCGGTCCTGCAGGGTCTGATTGGCGCGCTCAACACGCCCCTTGGCCTGCGGGGTGTTGGCACAGATGCTCTGGATGTCCAACTCCTGCAACGCGCGGCCAAACTGGGTCAGTCCGGTGCCGGAGACGGCGTTTTTCGCGTTGACGTGAAAGATGCCATGCTTATCGCTATAGAACGCCAACGGCTTGCTGTGCCGGGCGAAATAGCGGCGCAGGGCGGCGCAGTAGCTAAAGAAGCTCTCCTGGGGCGTGAAGTACAGTTCAAGCAAGCGCCCAGTAGCATCATCGATGAAGACCAGTAGCGAGCAAGCCGGGGCGCGGCCTTCGAACCAGTCAAAGGGTGAGCCATCAATTTGGACTAATTCGCCGAAACAGGCACGGCGAGTACGCATCTGGTGCACACGCGCACGTTTAGCGCGGCGTGGTTTCCAGAGTTCAGCAGCAACCATCAGTTGGCGCACGCTCTCGACCGATAATTGCAGACCATGTATTTCCGTCAGTTTCTCGTGGGCAAGCGTCGGCCCGAAATCGGCGTAACGCTTGCGGATGAACTGCACCGCCTGCTTGCGAACTTTGACACCCAGATGGTTGTTACTCGTCCGCCCGCGACGCTTTGAGACCAGTCCGGCTGCTCCGGCCTGTCGGTAGGTGCGTAAGAGCCGCTTCAAGTGGCGCACGCTGACCCCCAGTTGCTCTGCCGCCTCACGTTGTTTCAGGCGTTTCTCTGCGAGCCTTTGCATGACTTCCAGTCGCGTGAGTTCTTTCTTGCTCATCGTTAGTAGTTTGTCCATCTTCTGCCCTCTCCCCGGTCGTGCCGTAGAGCGTGACCGCAAAAGGGGACATTACTACTTTGGGCTAACACAAAACTGGCTTTCATTGACACGATCAACCCCTATGCTATAATTCGCGACGCTCTAGAAAAGAAGGGCAACTACTGCGACCCAACATTAAATTCTTTGCCTATTCCGCTAGGGATGGGCATTCTTTCTGTTAGCCAAGATTTGTTGCGTCGCACATATTCCATGCATTTGAGCCAATAAAAATAATGCGCAACTCTCGCTGCTTCCGCGTTTCGGGCGCCCTCGCGATATTGGTTGGACTTGCATCCATCTCCTCCGTGGCTGTAGCTGCACCGCAGGCTCAAACCAATTTGTTAACGAATCCCGACTTCGAAGATGGCTGGTATTCCTGGAATAACCTGGGTGAAGTCTCCGTCCCGAATGGGTGGGATTTCTGGTACGCCACCGAAGCTACACCTTTACTCGAGCCGCAAGATTCACCATGGGGACGCCCGGAGGTTGTCACTTGGTTCTATCCCGCTGAATTCGCTGAAACCTGGTTTTGGCGCGATGGCGAACACACGCTCAAGGTGTTTGGAGCCTGGCGTCCAATTTGGTTCAGGCTCGGACAGACCGTAAACGGCCTGACACCGGGGGCGGAATATAAATTTGTTGCGCCGGTGTTCCCCGAAACAGTCGCCGAATATATTAGTGGTGGTGTGCGCGGGCGCTCATTTTCCGACGATCCGCTTGCCGGAGAATTTTTACTGCGGGCACGTACAGGCAACCAGACACTCAGCTCCGGCTGGGTAAACCAAACAGTCGTTCCGCCGTGGGAGTGGACTTTGCTCTCATTGAATTTTGTTGCGCAGAGTGATACAGCTGTCGTCGAAGTGGAAGTGCGCGGCCGCTGGGGTCTGGTGAATAACGCCTTTTTTCTGGACGGACTGAGCCTAGGACCGACCGGTGCGACAACTGCTGTAGATACTCCGCAACCGGAAACAGGTGGAGGCGGTGAAGGAAGCGCTGCTGAGCCGGCTGAAGTTGTCCCAACCGCAGACCCGCTATTCGGCCCAACCAGTACACCACAGGAGAATGGCGAGGTCTGGTATACCGTGCGGGGGAATGACACGCTGGCGGTGATCGCCTTTTATCACAACACAACTGCCGATGCGATCCAAGAACTCAACCAGTTGGGCAAAAATCTGATATTCCCAGGTCAGAATTTGCTGATCCGCGTGGTTGAGCCGCCGTCGACAGAAGTGCCTGTGGAAGAATCGACTGCGGTTCCGGAAAACATTGAGCCCAAAGTGGAAGAAGCCGTAGTGCCAACACCGACCATAGAGACAGTTGCAGAGGTCGTTGCCGAAACAGTCCCGGAATACGGCGAAATTTGTGTGTTAGCATACGACGACCTGAACGGGAACGCAGCCAACGATAACGAGGCCATTGCTAGCGGTGCGCACATTATTCTTGTGAATGCCGATGGGCCTTTGGATAGCCGGACATCCGGCCGGAGCGACGAATTAGATTGCTTCCGCCGACTCGCGCCCAGTCTTTACCGTATCACTGTCTTGCCGCCAAATGGTTATCATCTGACAACAGCCGATTCGGCCGAGATTAATCTGGAACGCGGCGCGATCATTACTTTGGCCTTCGGCATGGACGCTTCCGGTCAGACGGTTATTCCACAAACGACCGACAGGACTTCAACATTGTACGCACTTGCTGCAGGCGTACTCTTACTCATTGTGGCCGGCTTTGTCGGCCTTCGGCTGGTTGCTGCTCGGCGGCCCTAGCTCATATTACAAATAGCGCGAACACCGATTGCGCTCTCTAGTGCGGGGGTAAGGAAGGAACTTCATGCGAACAAAGCAAGCAATCATATACCTGGCCCTCCTGGCTCTTCTAGTGGGTGGCTTGGTAATCGCGACGGGAGAATCGCCTGTAGTTGCTGCCCCGGCGGAGCAAACTAATCACCTAGTCAATCCAGATTTCGAGGGTGGTTTTGCTACTTCTGGTGTGGCGACCTTCTGGGATAGTTGGCTTCTTGAAGGATCGCCAACCTATCTGGAGGTCAAATCCTCGACGGATACTCGCAGGGTGCATTCAGGTTCGAGTGCCCAGATGATGACCGCGACCAGTACCAATTACCGGGGTGGGCTGCAACAAACAGTCTTCGGACTGACTCCTGGCAAGCGCTATCGCTTTAGTATCTGGGTACATGCATGGGCAAGTTCCGGAAGCGATTCAACGAAATCGGAGGGCTACACCAATATCTGGCTGCGAATTGGGATAGGTAATAGCAAAACGTACGCTGCAGATCCGAACATCGTTTGGTCGGCGTCGCATAACTTTGTGGATACTTACCAACAAATATCGGTTGAATTGACCGTGGCAGATTCTACAGTGACCGTGTTCACTCATGCCAACCCCGAAGTACATTTGTTGCACAACGACGTCTATTGGGATGATGCCTCGTTGGTAGAGGTTGCCGTCACCGCGCCGACCTCTCCCACCGCCACCAACCCGCCTCCTACGCTTGGGCTTGCGCCGACCGATTTCCCAATTCCTACGCCTGATGCCAACGGCCAAATGATATATTTCGTCAAGACTGGAGATTCTCTTGTTCACATTGCAACGGTTGCTTGTGGTGAGACACCTGAATGCCTTGAAAAGCTCAAGCAACTCAATAACATTTCTGGCAATACGATCTTCATTGGGCAACGTCTCGTAATTGGGCCGTTTGACGGTGGTCCGGTGCCAGCGGCAGCAGAACCGGCTGCTGAAGAGCAGCCTGCAGAAGCAGCAGCGGAGGAACAAGTTGCCGAGGAGCAACCGGCCGAAGAACAGCCTGCGGAGGAACAACCCGCTGAAGAAGCACAACCCGAGCAGGTTGATGAAGTTCCGGCCGAGACTATGCCCGGCGATGGCGGCATTTGTGTCACACTTTACGGAGATACGAATGGAAATGGCATTCGCGATCCGGATGAGGGTCTGATTGCCGGCGGTGTCTTCGGGTTGTTCGATGCTGCTACCATCGCCGAACTGGGATCTTATATTACTGACGGTGCCAGTGAGCCGCACTGCTTCTCCGAACTCGCCAGCGGCAACTACCGTGTCACTTCCGAAGTGCCCGAAAGCTACACGCAGACCACGCGTAATGATTGGGATCTGACCTTGGCAGCCGGCAGTACAGCCAATCTGGAATTTGGCGCTCAACAGACTGGTGAGACAACGACCGCAGACGAAGAAGAAGCTGGGGGTGGCTCACGAGTCACTACAGCCCTGCTCGGTGCGGCGGGTGTGATCCTACTTCTACTGGCCGCGGGCGTGGCGGGCTTCCTCGTGTTGACGCGCCGAAAAGCAGCCGAATAGCGTCCGAATAATAGATCATTCGTGTGTCTTTGAACCACGGATGACACAGGGCGCCCAGAAGCGGTATTGTTCCGTCAATGGGCGCCTTGCGTTGTCCGTGGCGAATTTTTTTAAATGCGCTCTCGAATATCAAATTGGTCTGAGTTCAATCTCCGTACAGTACTAATTGTTGCGGCGACGGCAGCATTGCCGCTGCTGTTGCATGCCGGGTTCCTCAACACCCACGGTGGTGGTGACAGTCCTTTCCTGTTGTTCCGCCTGCACCAACTGATAACAGCGCTGGACGCCGGGCATTTCCCCGCCCGTTGGATGCCGGACGCTGCTTACGGGTTGGGATATCCATTCTTCCATTACTATGCTGGGTTCTCGATTTATATCGCAGCTGTTTTTAAAGTTATCGGCTTCTCCTATGTACTGGCGTTGAAACTTACGCAGCTGCTCGGCTATTTGGTCGCGGCTGGGGGTATGTTTGTCTGGATACGTGCTGCCACGACGAACCGGACTGCTGCCTGGCTAGCAGCAGCGGCCTATACATTCGCTCCATTCCATATGGTGAATGTGTATGTGCGTGGTGACTCGCTGGCCGAATTCTGGGCAATGGCGATATTTCCGCTGTGTATGTGGACAGCGCACCGGCTTGCCGAGCGAACCAGTCTGGCGCGTGTCTCGGCGCTGGCAGCCAGCTATGGGGTGTTGATCTTTACCCACAACGTTTCGGCTCTGATATTCACGCCGTTCCTGCTGCTCTATCTTGCGTTGTTATTGACGCGTGCACGCCGCCAATTCACATCCTGGTTGCCGGGAGGCGCTGCGGTGATCCTCGGGCTGGCACTCGCTGCTGTGTTCTGGTTACCCGCATTGCGTGAGCAGGACTTTGTACAACTCGCGCCGGTGACAGCAGGTTATTTCCACTTTTCAAACCATTTCCGCGCCGGCGATCTAGTGCAGGCTGGACTGCTGTTCGAATACGACATTGGCGATCCAAGTTCGACGCCCTTTGCAATGGGGGCAATCCAAGCGGGGCTTGCTGCGCTGGGCTTCCTAGCCATTCTGGCACAGCTTCTCTCGCGGGGACGTCGAGCGCGGCACGCTTTGTTTCTCGGCGTTGGACTGCTGGTTTCCACATTCATGATCACATCGCTCTCGCGATCACTCTGGGAAGCGCTGCCGCTCTTGCCGTTTGTGCAGTTCCCGTGGCGATTCCTTTCCGTGCAGGCTCTCTTTGCTGCAGCCGCCAGTGGTGCGATCCTGGATTTGGGATCTGCGAATTTCAGCGAGACAGAAACCGACAAGAGCCCGCAGAATATTCCTATTGCCATTATTACTTTGGGTATTGTCACGTTGCTCGGGTTGGGCACGTTACTCAAACTGCGGCTTGACTTCATTCCGGTTGCAGATGTAGATGTCAACGCCGAGAGTCTTCAGGATTACGAATACTTCACCGGTAACATTGGTACTACTGTTAGCGCTGAATATTTACCACAGTGGACGCAGCCACGCCCGTATACATCCGAGGAATATCTACGTGGAAACCCGCGCGCCCGTGCAATCCAGGGAGAATTGATTTCAAGTGAGCGGCTCGCAAAATCCGCCAACTCTCAAACATGGCAATTCGAGATCGCTTCACCCTCCGCCACTGTCGCAGTTCCATTGCTCTACTGGCCGGGATGGAGGGCGGTAGTCGAAGGTGAGGCGCTTGATGTCAGTCCGCTCCCCGGGATGGGCTGGACACTTTTCGAATTGCCGCAAGGCTCGCACAATGTTGAGCTGGAACTTGGCTCGACCCCGGTGCGCGTACTGGCTGGGTTAATTTCAATCATCGCGCTTGGGATCGTTGTCTTCGGCCTATTGCTCGACCTGCCTGCGATTGTCACGCGGCTCGTTGCCGCATTGCCTTCGCTCCGCTCAGCGTTGCTGACTGGCATTGGTTTGGTTGTCTCGTTGGCTGCATTAAATTTCATAACAGCGCGCGTGCGCGCGAGCGGGCCTGCAACTGCCGATTTTGCTCAACTGGGCTGGTTCCATCGCGCGGCGATTCAATTTGAGAACGGGAGCGTTCTGCGAGGCTATAACTACTCGGCGGATGTTCTCGCCCGTGGTGACTTGTTCGCGGTGAAAAGTGTCTGGGAGGCAGCTGGCGAGACCTATACGCTAGATCTCATCGGGCCGAGTGAGCAGTTGCTGGAAGTGCCCTTTGTCCACGCCCAGGTACAAGGCGCAGCACAGCAAGACTCAGATGTGCTGCTCACTATTCCGACGGATATTTCCCCGGGCGTATATTTCCTGCGATTACGTATGACGGATGGCAGGGCTGCCCTCACGCCAACCGGTCAGATGCGTGGTGACATCTATCTGCGTCCAGTGCGAATTGACGGTCCCGGATTGCCGGCAGCACCTGCACCGCTGGCGAATCTGATTCCCGGACTGGACCTCGCCCAAATCAACGCCCGGCAGGTGGAGGCACTTTCTGTCGAAGTCGTTCCCCATTGGCAGGTTGCCGGTCAATTCAACGCGCGTTCCGCGATTGCCTTGCGCCTGCACACGCCGGATGGGCGCCAGCTTGCAGCGCTGGATACCCAGGCAGGCAATGCCCTTTATCCCACCGACTTGTGGCGCGGCGGGGAAGTTGTTCCCGATCCGTATACGCTGGAATTGCCGCCCGGTCTGCCACCGGGAGAATACCCGCTCACATTGAAGCTATATGATCCCGTCTCGCTTGCGATACACGCCGAGACAACTGTGCCGATAACGCTAACCGAATGGACGCCGCGCCCGGACACAGAGCCTGCAGTTGTGCTCACTGAGTGGTTCGGACTACAAACGGTCGAGACGTCTACAATTGGCACGGCCGGACAGTCGCTTAGCATTCAACCCCGTTGGGTGACTCTTGGCGCGCCCACTGTGGATGCCCGTGTGCGTTGGACTCTATCGAATGGGGAGAATGAAGTGCAGTGGGAGGGTGAACCGGTTGCTGCTCTGCCCCTGAGCAGTTGGCCTGCTGCTGTGCTTGTTGCGCAGCCCGGCTCAATGACTCTCTCGCCGGATCTGCCCGCCGGAGAGTATTCGCTGAACTTGGAGTTATTGGGTAGTGATGACAGCGTGTTGGGAGCGGCGACTGGCATTGCGAGTATTTCTCTGCTCAGCCTGGCGGATGTGGGTGTGCAGACAGACGTGCCGGCAGCGCAGTTTGAGTCAAACGCATCGTTTGGACCACTGCGTTTGGCAGGCTATGACGCAGAGTTGTCAGAAGATGCTTTGACGTTGACACTGTACTGGCAGGCGCTCTCTGCCCCGGAGGCCAGCTACAAGTACTTCGTACACCTTTTCGATCCGGCTACGGAGGTGATTATCGTGCAGGCAGATGCGTTCCCACAGGCGGGCGCGCACCCGACACAGGACTGGCTGTCAACAGAGGTTGTTACCGAGGTAGTGAAACTGCCACTTGCCGAACTTGTACCAGGAGTTGCCTACAACCTGGCAGTGGGCTGGTATGTGGCGGATACAGGTGTGCGCTTGCCAGCGCAGGGTGAGAGCGGCGAGCAATTACCGCAAGACCGTTATTTACTCAATCTCGTGTTAGATATTCCAAACAATTAAACGCTTATTCTCCCGCAAACTGCTCCACCGTCTCAAATGTAACATCCTCATTAGCAAAACGAGTTTGCATCACCTCAATAGCCTGCGGGTTGTTGTCCACTAAAAGAAAGCGCCGTCCGAGTTCCAGCGCAGCCGCGCCGGTTGTGCCGCTGCCGGCGAAGAAGTCCAGCACGACATCGGCGGGGCGCGAGGAGGCCTGCAGGATACGGCGCAAAATACCGAGCGGTTTCTGCGTGGGATAACCGGTTTTCTCTTTGCCGTTTGGGCTGACGATGGTGTGCCACCAAGTGTCTGTGGGCAGCTTGCCCCGTGCGGCCTTTTCTTCCCCGACCAGTCCCGGTGCCATGTATGGGATGCGGTTTACGGCTTCGGCATCGAAGAAATATGCTTTCGGATCTTTGACATATACCAGAATATTGTCGTGTTTGGCGGGCCACTTCTTTTTTGTGCGTGCGCCGTAATCGTAGGCCCAGATGATCTCGTTCAGGAAACATTCGCGACCGAAGATTTCGTCGAGTAATATTTTGCAATAATGCACCTCGCGATAATCGATATGGAAGTAGAGAGTGCCGGAGTCGGCGAGCAGCCGCCGGGCCTCGCGTAGTCGCGGTTCGACGAATTCTATAAAGTCGTCAAACGAGTCGGCGAACTCTTTCTGTCCGATACGGATCGAACGGTAGAGCTTCCCTTGGAAGCCGGTGCGGTCGCCCTTTGGATCGCGCTCAGTGCGAAGTTGCACGCGGCTCTGTTGTTTGCCGGTGTTGAAGGGCGGATCGATGTAGATGAGTTGGACTGCACCATCCGGCAACTGCGGCAATACGGCCATGTTATCCCCGAAAATAACGCGTTTGCGATCCAGTAAACTTTTCATGGTGCCAGCCGATCGATGCGCCAAGTGCCATTTGGTGCTCTTAAATAGAGCAGCCGATCATGCAAGCGATCCGGCTGGTGTTGCCAGAACTCAAAGGATGCAGGCTTGAGTCGATAGCCACCCCAGAAAGGCGGCAGCGGAACATCACGACCGGAAAATTCTTCTTCGAGTTCCGCCATGCGCTTTTCCAATGTTACGCGATTTTCAATGATGCGACTTTGTGCAGAAGCCAAGGCTGCCAATTGGCTCCCACGTGGTCGGCTGTTGAAGTAGGTCTCCGACTCGGTTAGGGTGGTTCGCACAACTTCTCCCTCCATACGAATCTGCCGACCCAATTCCGGCCAGTAGAGCAACAGCGCAGCGTGTGGGTTGGCCTCCAGCTCATTCGCTTTGCGCCCATCGTAGTTGGTATAGAACACGAAACCTTGATCGTCGAAGCCTTTCAATAAGACCATGCGCGCGGACGGCATCCCATCCGAAGTTGCTGTTGCTAACGTCATCGCGTTTGGGAAGGCGGCTGCCCCGTCCTGTCGCCGGGACTGGGCACTTGCAGCTTCGGCCGCGGCGAACCAGCGCGCGAATTGTTGGAACGGGTCCGGATCGAGGTCGCGCAGGTAAAGACGAGAGGTGACGTTGTCGTTGGTCATCTGCAGTTGCGAATCATATTGAGTTTGCCGGAGTCGTCAACTGCTAAAGTTCCTGGCAACTCTCGCCCTCCATCTCATTATTCCCCATGCTATTCCAAGCGCAATCACTTCCAGTGCCCACAACAACGGCAGGTTCCGCCAGTTTGGGAAGAGGGAGCTGAAAAAGAGTCCCCAATTATCAGGCGAGGTACTGAACGTGTCGAACTGGCCCAGGTCAAGTGTGTAATTGAAAGAGTAACCGATATGAACTGCAGTATTGCGCATGGAAAGGTACGCGAGTCCAAAAAACAGGAGCAGCCAGACGAACTCACGCAGGCCAGGCGGCTCATCCCGTAACAGATTGTGATCCACCCACAGGCCCAATGGCAAAACTAAGAGTGGAATAAATGGTGCGAAATAACGCCCATCACCGGTGAAGCCGTGTAAGGTATGGTGTTTGGAGAAGAGCAATAGATACAAGAACGCAACTCCGATGATGAACAATGCCTCTCGCCTAAGCGCGCGCTGCTGCCATAAATACCATATCCCGCCAATGGCCAGCAAAACAATGGGAGACAACAGAAAAATGCCCTGGTTGTCGTGCCCGAGGAAGCGTTCATCCGCGCTGAAAAATAGCATTGCGCGCAGACCATCCAGCAGCGGAAAATCAAATGTGGTCGCCAAACTTGAAGCCCAGGGATAGTTCACTGCGTAGGCATACGAAGTTGTCCAGGGAGAACCAAAATTGACACGATTGTAGTATGCGAGGAACGCAGCCGGGATCAAGCCCCCGATGAAAAGGAAAGGACCATTTTGCCACCATGCGCGCCAGTTCAGGTTACGAACATCAGAAAACAGAAATAGGAGAATTAGTGCGACAAAGAGCAGATTCGAATACTCAACCAGAACTGTCATTCCCAGCACGAATCCAAGCACGAACCCGGCGCGTTTCCGCAGGCCCCCGAGCCAAGCTGCACGCAGTGCGATCCACACGGCCAACATCATAAGCAGGGCCGAAGGCGCGTGTGAGAACAACACACTGCTGTACTTCCAGTGCAAGGTGCCAAAGGCCAGCGCGAGCGTAACAAGTAGTGCCGATTCAGGACTTACTTCCCAGCGCAAAAGCAACTTATAAAAAAGAACTACCACCAATGTTCCGGCCAGCACCGGCATCAGTAAGACGAAGACCAGTGCAGGATTTTTCGCATCGTGACGCGAAGATAGCAGATTCCCTATGGGCGGAAGGACCCGCCCAGTGACGTAAAAAGGAGCAGCCAGCAGCGCCGTGCCGGGAGGCCGGTCGCTGTAAATTCGTTCGTCCACCCGCGCCAGATCGTTTCCCTCTGCAAAGTGTGCATAGGTGGCGATCTCAAAACGGCCCTCGTCCACCATCGCGCGCATGAGTGCGTAGTGGCTGCCGTCGTTGCTCGATGTAATGCCACTCAGGGTTGCAGAGTAGATCGACGAAACGACGATAAAGAGTCCAATCGCGGTTCTGGATGCTCGTCCCATCTGTTAGCGGCTAGGGATGATCTCTACGGTTTCGCCGAGTTGCGCCAGACGCGGATCGCCAATGGGCAGCACATGCCCGGTGAAATGATCGTAGACGGCCAGTTCTAGGCGCGCCTTGGTAAGGTCAGCGCCTACCGGCGGGGTAAGCCGGTGCCGGTCGTGGATTGCAGGCCCGGGAATCCATTTCAGTGTGGGGATCGCACCGCCCGCCGGGACGTGATCCGATTGTACGCGCCAGGCGTAGTCGGGTCCGATCAGATCCACCTTGATAATGTCATCCTCGGTCAGCGGGCGCGCCGCCTGCCATGTCAGGTCTACGCGCAGGCTGCCATCGTCCTCTGCCCTCGTCTGTGCGCGGGTGAGTACGAGCGCGCCACCGAGCGGCACATAGCGATTGGAGGGTGCTGGATCATCGAGGCGCACAGAGAGAAGAGCCGGCGTACCGTTACCGCGCACGATCTGCAAATTGTCAGCGTGCGCAGGTAAATCCGTCGTCGTCGTGAGATAGCCCTCTCCCGCTGGCAGTGTGACCGTCTGGAATGGCGATCCCTGCAACCAAACAACATACTCCTGCGGTTGCTTTTCAAGCCGCCAGTGGAGAAAAAGTCGGAACTCCCCCGGTAACGTCGCGTCGAAATCATAGCCGTAAAGCGTGCTTCCAATGTTCCGCGTTCGCCGGGTTGTCGGTGGGGGTGCGGGTCGGGGCGAAATTGTAATCGTGCCAAGCTGGATAAACTCTGCGCCGCCTGGTTGCGTGTAACGCACGCCGTCTGGCTTCACCACACCTGCTACAAGCGCATACTCACCCGGCTGTGCTGGGGCTGATACCGAAAGGGTGTAACGTTGCTGCATTAGGTCATCTCGGTTGTAATTCTTATGGCTGAAGGACTGATCAGCCTGGCCGTACAGGACTCCATCTGCCCTCAGCAATTGCACGAAAAAAGTGATGTCCTCCGGTGGGCCGTTTGTTTGCCACGCGGCTTCAACATTGATCGCATCTCCGGGCACTGCATTGCGTGTGTCTGCGTGGTATCCGCGCAGCAGCCAGTGGTCGCCAAAGCGTTCAGCGAGCTTCGTCATCCCGGTGGGTAGTTCTTCGGGCGCATTCTCCGAGACAAGCCACCCCGGTCCGTACGGTGCGAACCAGAAGTCGCTGGCGGCATATTCGGTTGCGTAATAATTTGTCACAAGTGTTGGGCGCTCTGGAACATTCTCGTCCAGGCGATCGAGCCAGGTCTGCGCGAGCGAGTCCCCCTGCGGGAAAACGTAGATCACCTCAACGTCCGGGCGCAACCCTTCAACCTGCTGCAAATACCACATTGGAGTCGCCCAATGCCAATTGGCGAAGATGACGGCATCTGCAGGGGCTGCATTCAACAGCCCGCCAGCGAACTCGCGGGTGGAGGTGTCAGATGCCAGTGTGGCATAGGCGCGAAAGTTGCGCGCGCCGAGTGACAGAATAGCAACAATAGCGAAAAAGCCAAATACATATGGTGTAAGTCGCAGAATGCGCGAACTTTGTCGCAAAGCAAAGCCATGCAGATGAGCCAACCCTGCACCAGCAGCGATGGCTGCGACTATGTACGCCGGGAGTAGATACTCAACAGTTTGCGGCGCGCCATAGGTAATGGAGATGAGAGCGTGCACGACGATTGCAAAGATCAGAATCGCTCCGATGCGGCGCTGGAATATTACGACTAGCAGCAGTGCAATGCCTCCGAGTACGAGCAGCGTGTTGCCAAACTGGAATACGGCAATATTTACGAGGATCGGCAGCCGATCCGGGAAGGCAGCGGCAGTTGCAAAGAAGAAGAAGTTGCCTTCAAAGCCGCGCGCCAGGACGTGTTCCAGGAAACCGCTCCAGGTGTTCAGGTGTGCGGGCGCGAGAGCAGCACCCGCCGCGCCACGCAAAGGCAGATAGATAAGAACGAGGAGGGGGGCCAGACCGAGAAGCGCGGCTTGCCACCAACGTTGCGGTTGCAGCGCCAGCCTTGCATCAAAAAACTGCACCCCTAGGAGCAACACGATCCCGACGAATATAAGCGAGGCGTGATGAACAATACCAAGCGCTAGCAAGAATATGAAGCGCGCAAAGTTGCGGTCGTCCGCACCCCGTTCTGCGCATAATACGAAACTCCAGATTGTCAGCGCTGTGAACAGGCCCGTCAGGCTGCGGATATTGGCTGAGGTGCTCTGCGCCCAGAAGGTGGTTGAGACTCCCAGGGCTGCTCCAACAAGCAGGCCGGGCCAGTTCAAACGGTTGCGCGCGAGAACCTTAACCGTGCGACTTACCACAAACAGTGTGATCGCGCCGGTAAACGCCGAAAATAAGTTGAGCCGCAAAGCGGGGGGGCCCACAGCAAGAATCGAAATGAATGTTTTTCCAAGAATGGTGTAGAGCACGAAGCCGGGAGGATGGGCTACCCCCAGCAATGGCACGACGATTTGGAATTCCCCGGCGTCAGCAGGCAAAACATCTCGCGCCGAGGTGAAAGAATAGAGGACGAGGAAGAAAAAGAACAGGATTGTGTCAGGCAGCCAATTCCACTTGCCTAACTGAAGATTAGAGATTGGAGATTTCCGCGCGCGCAACGCTAGGTCTCAACGGCTGTCTGATAGATCGCAACAGTTTCGTGGGCGGTTTTTTCCCAGCTGAATTTGGCTGCTTGTTTGAGGCCGCGCGCACGCAGATCGTCAGCCAGTTGTCCGTCCACCACCACGCCAATTATCGCTGCGCCCAGCTTGCGGGTATCGCTCGGGTCTTCTACATAATAAGCGGCGTCGCCCACCACTTCCGGGAGCGAAGCTTTGCCGGTCGTGACTACCGGCGCTCCGCAGGCCATCGCCTCCAGCGGAGGCAGTCCAAAACCTTCATAGGAAGATGGATAAACAAAGCAAGTGGCACCCTGATACAACGCGGGCTTATTGGCTTCGTCTACAGGTCCAATGAAGCGCACGGTATCTTCAAGTTCGAGTTCCTCTGCCAAGGCAGGTAGATCGTGGAACAATATTCCATCCGGCGATTCTGGGAGTTGCCCGGCAATGATGAGTGGATAGTCCGCGCCGATAGGATCGCGCGCCCAGGACCAGGCGGCCAGCAAACGGTGGACGTTCTTTCGGCGCTGGAACCCGCCCAGATAGAGTACATAATCATCCGGCAGATCATATTTCGTCTGCAGATTAGGGTCGATCTCGAAGGAGTCAGCCGGTTTATAGTCGGCGTCTGCAGCCAGATGAACTGTGTGAACGTGCTCGCGCGGAAGGTGCAATTGTTCGACAATGTCCAGGCGCGAATGATGCGAATCGGCGATCACAGCGCGCGCGCCGCGCACCCCTGCGGTAACAAGCGATGTATACATTCGCACGGGCAGCGATCCACGATGCTCCGGCAGCAACAACGGGATGATATCGTGGACGGTGACTACGAATGGCACTTTCGAACGCAATGGAGGCGCCCAATACGGAATGTGCGCAAGATCGGCGCCCAGTTGAGCCGCAATCTGTGGAAAATCACGCTGTTCAAAACG
Source organism: Anaerolineales bacterium (assembly GCA_965248775.1). Lineage (GTDB taxonomy): Bacteria > Chloroflexota > Anaerolineae > Anaerolineales > JBHHUI01 > JBHHUI01. The sequence goes on along the minus strand of OZ252150.1, from coordinate 3,079,719 downwards.
AATTTTCCCCAGCGCTGTATTTCGTGGCGGCGTGCTATGAATCTGAACCTGATCAGCCAGTGAACTTATATTCTCAGCTGCAGGCGCGATCACATGTAGTTCGAGTGCCGGCTCTGTGCCCGATAAATGCTCGAGCAGGGCAGTGAGATATTTTCCAGTACCGGTGTGGGGGTGGCTGAGAAACCAGCCATTGATGGCGAGGCGCATGTCGGTCGGCTATTCTATCATCGGGGCGGGCGCTATAATCGCAGGAATAAACACTTTTACCAATAGGGACGCAGAAGGCATTGCGCTGAATCCAATTCGTCGTGCTCTGTGCAGTTACAGCGGTGAGAAAATATCAATATGCCAATCCAAGCCACAGATTACAGCGTCGTCGCATCCACGAATCTTTTCGAGCATCCGTGGGTGCGCATCGTGAAAGACACCCTGGAATGTGAAGGTGTGCAACGACCCTATTTTTTATGGAGAGTCCGATGGATGCGGTTGCAACTGTCGGAGTGACAGACTCAGGTGAGGTCCTTCTCGTCCGGCAGTACCGTCACCCCGTTGGACGTATGATCCTCGACCTGCCCGCTGGTCGTCTGGAACCGGGGGAAGAGCCTCTCAACGGGGCCCGGCGTGAGTTTGAAGAAGAGACTGGCTACCATCCAAATCGTTTCGTTCCCCTTGGTTATTACAATCAATTCCCAGGCTCGCTCCGTGCCGGGACGCATCTCTTCTATGCAGCAGAACTTGAACCTACACACCATAATTTAGATGAAGGCGAGCAGCTTGAGATTGTGCCGACTGCGGTGTCGAATGTGCTGGAAATGATCAGGAGTGGCACGCTTATCGACGGCTCTCTGCAATTGGGGATTTTAATAGCGATGCTAAAAAGGTACCTGCCCATGGAGTTGACCGATGGATGAGACTCCCGCTCCCGTTGCCGGTTTCGGCCTGCGGGTTGCTTTTGCAGTGACGGTCAGTGCAGGTATCGCACCGACCATTGTTGCCCTGTTTCGAGATGGCGCTTATCAACAGATTGCCTGGCTAATCGCATTGGGTACTTTGCTCGTCGTGTTTGGCTGGTATGGAGATATTTGGTGCCGGCCTGCTGGGCCTCGTCCGGGTTTGACCCTGTATATGGGGGGATTATTCCTGATCGGAAACGCCATTGTTTACTGCTGGCATAGTCATTTCCTTATTTTGCTGGTGCTCTTTCCAATGGTTGCGCTCGGAGCAATGTCGTTGCCGGGGCGCTGGCCCGTTGTCTACGGTTTCCTGGTCGTAATCGGGGCTTTGTTCTCAGTCGGATTAATTAGAATTGGGAATCCGATCGATAGCAATGTTTTCCTGTTTGGATTGAGCTTCGGGGCGGGCGTGCTCTACACAATCCTGTTTACACAGATCGCGGTACGGGAGGTCGCTGCCCGAGCCGAAGTCGAACAGTTAAATAAGCAACTGGAGACTGCCAATCGCCAATTGCGCACCTATGCTTCACAGGCTCAAGAAATTGCAGTGGTGAATGAACGTAACCGGCTGGCACTTGAAATCCACGACAGCCTCGGCCATTATCTCACTGTGATCAATGTGCAACTGGAAGCAGCTGATAAAGTGTTCGAGCGTGACTCAAACAAATCAAGAGAGTCGATTCGCAAGGCGCAAACGCTTGCACAGGATGGATTGGCAGATATTCGGCGTTCCGTGGCCGCATTGCGCAGCGCGCCGCTGGACAACATTCCGCTCCCGGATGCGATTGAAAAGCTGGTCACAGAACTTGATGCAAGCGGTGTGCAGACTGTGTTCGTACAGGAAGGCGACCTGCCGAAGCTTTCGCTTCAGGCTGAATTAACTGTATATCGGGCAGCACAGGAGGCGCTCAACAATGTCAGGAAACATGCCCAGGCAGAACGTGTGGATGTACAACTTGTCTCGAATGTAAAAAAGGTGCGCTTGGCGGTAACCGATGATGGAGTGGGCGGTGAGCCGACCAACCCATCCACGGCTGCACGTGGTAGCGGTTTCGGACTGCTCGGGGTGCAGGAACGGGTGGGCTTGCTCGGCGGAAAATTTCGAGTGAAGCCAGGCGCCAGTGGGGGCTATGAGTTCGTCGTGGAAATTCTAGCCTGAACAAACTAATGTTAGTCCGTAATGAGTTTACAAGTTTTTTCATTCAGAAAGGAAATATCTTGGCAAAGTTGAAAACCACAGAAAACGAGGGTGATGTCGCAGCCTATCTGAACGAGGTCGAAGACGAACAAAAGCGAAAAGATTGTCTCGCGATCATGGAGCTTATGAAGCAGGAAACGAAGAAGGAGCCCAAAATGTGGGGTGGCAGTATCGTCGGTTTTGGAAATTACCATTACAAATATCCGACCGGCCGCGAAGGGGATTGGTTTTTGACCGGCTTTGCGCCCCGTAAGAAGAACATTACGCTCTACATCATGGCGGGCTTCGACGATTATGGCGCTCTGTTAGAAAAGCTTGGCAAGTATAAAACGGGCAAGTCTTGCCTATACGTCAATAAACTGGAAGATGTCCATCTTCCGACTTTGAAGAAGTTGGTGCGGCAGTCGGCGACATATGTCGCCGGCTTGTATCCGTAGAAGTTTGTTGAGTCTGTAATGCGCCGTGAGGATACTGGAATAGTAATGTCAAATACATGGAAATCGATGCATGCATAAAATCCACGCAAATGGAATTGAATTCAGTTACCTGAGCTACGGCGAAGGGCCGTTGTTGCTCTGCTTACACGGCTTCCCCGATTCAGCGCACACCTGGGACGCACTCGGCCCACGCTTTGTAGAAATGGGCTATCACGTTGTGGCTCCCTTTATGCGCGGCTATCACCCCACTGAGATTCCAGCCTCAAACGCATACGGCGCAGTCGATTTGGGTCAGGATGTATTGGCGCTCATCGGTGCACTGGGCACAGAATCAGCCATCGTTATCGGACACGATTGGGGTGCGCTGGCCGCGCATTCTGCCGCGAAACTTGGGGGCGATTCTGTTTCCAAAATGGTCACTCTCGCGATCCCGCATTCCCGGAGCTTTGAAGCCCTCCCTCAAAGGAGTGTGGAAAGCGCGGCATTTCATTTCGTTCCAATTCCGTGAGCCAGCTCGGAGGATGCTTTCCAAAAATAACTTCGCCGGTGTCGATGCCATCTACAGACGCTGGTCGCCCGGTTGGAAATTCGACAGTTCTGAAACTGAATATATAAAAGAGTCTTTTCGTCTCCCGGGGCGGCTGGATGCTGCGCTTGGATACTATTGGTCATTTCGGGAGAGGCGTTCCCGCCCGCGCGAAGAAAATAATGGCACGCGGTTTAGCGGAAAAACAGCAACGCCAACATTGACTTTGGTCGGCGAGAATGACGGCGCACTTGAAATGTCGCTGATGAAAAATACGAAAGCTTACTTTACAGGCGAATATAGATACGAGATCGTGCCCGGCAGCGGGCATTTCCTGCATCGTGAAGTACCTGACATCGTTTTGGACCATATTGCTTAATTTATAAAGAAGTAAGCACTGCGAGCCTGCAACGCAAAGCATGCTGTTGATAAATCAAGCTTATGACATCTAAGCCTGCGATCAAAGTCCTGCTGGTTGACGATCAAGCCCTCTTTCGGGAAGCTTTGCGGACACTGCTAGACCTGCATGAAGAAATTGAGATCGTCGGGGAAGCCGGCAATGGCCACGAAGCCCTGGAGATGGTGGAACGCTATGCCCCAAGGGTTGTTCTGATGGATGTGCAGATGCCCGGGATGGACGGGGTGTCAGCGACGCGAGCGATCCGCGAGCGGTTCCCCGAAACCAGCGTAATCGTCTTAACGACGTTCGATGATGACGAACAAGTCTTCGAAGGTTTGCGCGCGGGCGCTGTTGGGTATTTGCTCAAGGACGTTGCCTCCGAACGGTTGACCGAAGCTGTGCTCGCCGTGGCACGCGGGGAGTCCTTCCTGCAGCCTTCGGTCGCAGCCAAAGTTGTCAGTGAATTCGCGCGCCTGTCGGAGCGTCCACTGGCCACGGCGTGGGCAAACCAGGGCTTGGCAGAACCGCTCTCCACCCGGGAGCAGGAAATCCTTGCACAGCTCGCACAGGGCGCTTCCAATCGCGAGATTGCGGTTGCGCTCTCCATAGCAGAGGGAACTGTCAAGAACCACGTCACCAATATCCTCGGCAAGCTCGGCGTACGCGATCGTACACAGGCGGTTCTCCAGGCTCGCGAATTTGGGCTCCTCTAGTCACATTCCACCTCTCAATTGAATATGACCTAAACATGACCCGGAACATGACTTCCGGGACATCACAGCGCGCCTGTGTTCGGCTACAGAGTGCACATATTCAAGGACGACTTGTCCCACACTGAAAGGGAAGAAGGTGACTACACAAACACACATACAAATCAACCATCCAAATGCATCTTTGGATACATGACAAACTTCCTGGCTGATGAATAAACCTAATATACGACAAAGCTGAAAGGTGAAAAATCAATAAACCTTTTCACGCGGAGATAAAATATGTCTATTTCAAATAAAACTTCAATCCTGACATCCGGTTCCCTCATGAAACCTGGTGCAATTGGCAGAACGCTGCGATTTCTAATGGGCGTATTTCTTCTTGGGTACGTCTACTTTGTGGTCACAAATTATTCTTTCTTCGCCAATTCAACTCCGACTATGGAATCGCTTCTGGGTTGGACCTTGTATTTTGTCGGAGTTGCCTACGCTTTTATGCTCCTTCCATATATCGTCAATCTCGGCTTCAGCGGTTCCTGGGGGAAGCCCTTGCAAAGGGCAGTCCTGGTGTTGGCGTTCGCAGCGATTGTCTTTAATCTCGTGCGATACGGCAATGTTTGGGGTCCTCCGCTTGCATATCTGGCGCTTGCATTGGGATTATATTGGTATGCCCACTTGGGCGTCTCTTTCGTATTATCTGCTGTGATTGCCACCCCTGGGTGCGAGATGCGCGCCATCCCCCATTTGGCAACCATGCTCTTCAAGCGGGATGTCACGGAGGCAGCCGTTTGCCCCTCCGGGCTGTAGACATCCCTTGACCAATGGGAACGGGACAGAATACAGAGATATAAAGTTTAGATCAATCATCAGTATTAATTTGAATTACCTGATAAGATTAGCAGAGCCGGTAGCCCCCCTGTGGCTACCGGTTTATGCTGCATTTGACGACTCCCCAAAAGCCACTAAAGTAACGGTTTGATACGGGAAAGGATATTTATTTAATGTCAATGATTATCAGCGCGGTTGGGATATTCTTCCTGCGCCTTTTTGATATGTCGCTGGGCACGCTCCGCCTTGTGCTGGTTATGCGCGGCCGCAAAGGTCTGGCCGGAATATTGGGCTTCTTCCAGGCACTTCTCTTCGTCACGGCAATTGCCGGGGTGTTGCAGGACCTGGACAATATCTTCAACATTCTTGGTTATGCGGGCGGGTTCGCGGCCGGGATCATCCTTGGCATGGCAATCGAAGAACGCCTCGCGATTGGCTTTGGGCATGTGCGTATTATTTCGGCGAAACACGGTGCTGCCGTCGCAGACGCCTTGCGAGTCGGCGGCTACGCTGCGACGGAGTTGATCGGGCGTGGTCGTGAGGGAAGTGTTTCGGTGATCAACAGCACTGTACGCCGGCGCGACGTGCTGCAGGTGCAGGAACTCGCCTCCGTCGCAGACCCGGATTGTTTTGTAACGGTGGATGAAGTGCGTCCCTTGCGGCGTGGCTTCTGGCGAAGCTAGCCAGAATTGGAGAGGACTCACATGCCAGATTATCAGCAGCAAGTTGCCAAATTTATCAGCGAAAACTCTCCCGAGACGACTGTCTCCCCCCGCCTACTCGATCTGGTCTCGGAGGTGGGTGAACTTGCGAAGGAAGTGCTAAAGGGAAGTGAGTATGGCAGAGCTCAATTTGAAATTCCAGACAACTGGGAGAGCGAATTGGGCGATGTGTTCTTCTCTTTGATCTGTGTAGCGAATGGTACAGGTGTGAATATGGAGGAGGCGCTCCAGAGTGTGCTTGTTAAATATTCAAATCGCCTTTCGCATGCTGGTGATGCCAGCTCAGGGAAGTAAATCAAATAGGTGCCCGGCACTTGTATAGGCCTAGCCCGATTTGACAGAAAGAGTCCCCTTGGCGCACAATACCCGTACGAATGATGACAAATCAAACTGAACTCCCGCTCGATCAGATCATCCAGGGTGATTGTGTCGAAGTCCTCGAGTCGCTGCCGGAAAAATCAGTCGACCTGATCTTCGCAGACCCTCCCTACAACTTACAGCTGCGCCAAGCGCTCTGGCGTCCCAACCAGACGAAAGTGGATGCGGTGGACGATGAATGGGATAAGTTCGCTAGCTTTGAGGAGTATGACGCTTTCACGCGCAACTGGCTTAGTGCGTGTCGACGTGTGCTGAAGGACACTGGAGCGATGTGGGTGATTGGAACCTACCACAACATCCACCGCGTGGGCACGATTCTGCAGGACATGGACTTCTGGATTCTCAATTCGGTGGTTTGGGTCAAGTCGAATCCCATGCCCAACTTCCGGGGCGTACGCTTCACCAATGCTCATGAGGAACTGTTGTGGGTACAGAAAAAGCGCGGCGCAAAATACACGTTCAATTATGGCGCCATGAAAGCGCTCAATAGCGATTTACAAATGCGCAGCGATTGGGAAATTCCGCTTTGTACCGGCAACGAGCGCATCAAGATCGATGGCTCCAAAGTTCACACAACCCAGAAGCCCGAAGCATTGCTTTATCGTGTCATCCAATCGAGCTCGAATCCCGGCGATGTTGTTCTCGACCCCTTCTTCGGAACCGGCACGACTGGAGCTGTTGCCAAGAAACTACATCGGCACTGGATCGGGATCGAAAAACACAGCGGCTATTTATGGGTGGCGCAGCAACGCTTGGCTGCCGTCGAGCCGGGTGAATATTCAGATGAGGTATATCACTTCCCGAGCAGGCGCAATCAAAAACGGATCCCCTTCGGTGTGTTGTTGGAGCGAGGTCTGATTCAGCCCGGGCAGACCATCTTCTTCGGCAAGTACAGCGACCAGACCGCGAAAGTCCTCGCCAACGGAAAAATAAAGTTTAACGGAACAGTCGGATCAATTCATCAGGTTGCGAAAGCGATCTATCAAGCTCCCTGTAACGGTTGGGATCACTGGTTCTTCGAGGATGAAAGTTCCGGCGAACACATCGTGTTGGATAAGCTGCGCGAGCGTGTACGAGCCGAGATGGAAAAGCCTGCGCCCACTGAAAAATAAATCCAGAGAGACAGTCATAATCTGAATATTCTCTATCTAGTTTCCGGTGCAAAACGCACCACCTAATCAGAAATCGGCAAGGGCGAACTTCTTGCTGGGAGTGAACCTTGACAATTGCATAGTTACGTGGCCTTGGCCGCCAGCTTGGTACCGATGGTATTGAGATTGGCCGCCAGGATGGCCAGCCCGACCCAACGGTGGAAGCCTGCTTCGCCACGATTGCGGCAACGGTCGAGTCGATAGCGGCGTTTCAAGACACTTATCCGACCTTCGACGCCGGCGTGGTAACGCCGGCCACGGCGGAACCAGAGTTGCTTTTCATGGGCCCGACGTTGTTTGGATTTGTGCTCGGGCTTGGGCAAGATGACGCGCGCGACACCTAATGCGCGAGCATAAGCTTCGTTGCCGGGCGAGTAGAGTCCGCGATCGCCGCTGACCTGTTCCGGTGCGCAGCCAAACTGCTGCGTGTGCTGGTCGAGGGCAGGTTGCCACTGATTGACATCGTTCGGATTGCCAGCGAGGACGCGCCAGTTGCTTAGCAAGCCGCCGTCGACTTCATCGAGCCAGACCTTGCGCCCGAACTCGGTGGGCTTGCGGACCTTGTTCCTGCGGATGATGGCGGTATGCGGTTCAAAGAGACTTACGAGCTTCTCACTCGCCGGGACACTCTCGCCGGCGAAGACCCGCCGCTCACATTGACTGATGACCTGCTCGACACGCGGGGTGAAGGTCTCGAGGGTCGCGGTCAAGCGCTGCGCTGCGCGATCTTTCTGTGTCTGCAGCTGCTCCAGAACGATTTTCGCCTGCTGCACACTCTGGCGGGCGACCTGCAGCAGCTTGCGGTACGTGGTCGTCAGCTGCGCTTTAGCTGTCTCGGAGCGCCTGCGGGCCTGATTGGCCACCTGGCGAGCATACTTGCGGGCACTGCGGGAGCGGTTGCGGAACGTCTCTTGCGTCAGTTCGGTCGTGTCACCGAGCACCGTTTTCGCCCGTCTCAGCGTGCGCCCAAGCACACGCACACCATCAGCCAGCAGGCCGTTGTCAGTGGGGTAGCGGATGTTGGTCTCGACAACCGTTCCATCTGTGCGCAGCTTGCGGCCACGGGTGATCTTTAGCCTGCTGGCCAGCTGCAACACGTGGGCGTTCAGGGAGATAAGTGTTTCAGGTTGGAGCAGGTTCGCCCAGCGCAGGAGCGTCTTCTCGTCCGGCACGCGCTCGAAGTACACGCGGCAGAAGTGGCGCAGTACCAGACTGTCCCTGACATGTTTCTCTGTTTCCGCGTAGCTCCAGCCGTACAAATGCTTTACGACTAACACCCTGAGCACGACTTCCACCGGCGTGGAGTTGCGGCCCGTCTGTAGTGTTTTCGGATAGCGTCGCGCAAAGTCACCGCGCACTCGCTGGTAGAGCTCGTCGTCATCCAGCAATACGTCGATATGCGCCAACACCGGGTCCAGCTCACTCGTCAATGCCAGAATGTCCAGGAAGAACTTGTCGATTTCGTGGCGGTCACGTAACATTGCAGCGGCCCTTTCTGTGGAAAATGCGGGTTTGATCATTCGCATCTTCTCACAGGAGGGCCACTTTCGCACCGGAAACTATCTAGGTCGCAATATACCGATTGTCCATCGGCTGCTGCCTGACGGTTATACATTGCTCGAGTGTTGTGATTTGAGTGAAAAGGCTCAAGCAGCCAAAGAGTAAGCCTGCTTGGCGAATAAGTACGAGAAGACTTGTTGCTCGTCAGTACCGTCAGACAGAGAGCCGTGAGCCTGCAAGATCAATGCTTCGATTAGCTGCTGGCTTTGTTGGCGAATAACCTGCCCGATGGATTGGATGGGCGCGCAGACCTTGTCACGACGCGATGTGGGCAAACAGTGCAGGTGCAGGAACGAATAGGCCACGAAGACCAGTGACCAGTGCTTATGAATGGCGGCGGCCGAGCGCATGCGATATTCGTGGAGCCCCAGGTTCTGTTTGGCGTCTTGATAAAAGGTCTCAATCGGCCAACGGAGCAGATAGGTTGCGATGATCTTCTTGGCATCCCAACTGAGATGGCTGCTGACCAGCACGGCATAGGTGCCGGTTAAATCAGGCTTGGCAAAGCTGATGACCAGCCGTACCTTCCCCAAAGTCGGGATGCGTACATTCTTGCTGAAGCAGTAGTAGGTCTGCTCGCCCACTTGCATCGGTTTGAAAGCGGAAGGTGGGATAAGCGGCACTAGGTCCTGCACCTTGATGTGCGGACCATCAAAGCGCATGCGTTCGCCGGAAGCATCCTGGAGCACAAAGCTGTTGGTGATAAGGTTGCGGTTGTTTTTCAGCAGGCTGATCCAGTGCTTGCCATGCGCACTGAGAACTTCGAGCAATTCGGGTGCCAGGTACCAGGCGTCGAACAGCACCGTTTCAAAGGGCAAATCGTGCGCCAGCGCCGCCTTGACCAGTTCAGCCGCCAGCGAAATCTTGGTCTGAAAAGATTCGTCCAGAGCCCGGAACTCTGGGTCGGCCAGCAAGGTGGGTGCGACTTGACGTTTGAAGCGATTACGCTCCTTCTTGGTTTTCGGGATCGTAGCGTCGGGCAACAGTTTCTTGACGAACGCTTCCCAGTCGGTGACTTCTTCGTAGCGCCGGTACAGTCGCCAGTCGGCCGGAAAGCGAACCGCGCCGCTGATGTAGTGGCCGGTGACCAGATTGTGCGCTAGCGGATACATGTGGTTGCCGTGGTTGTAATGTTGGTCAATGTATTCGAACAGACTGCCGACGTGCTCGCACAAAGTATCATCGATGGCCAGCATCGATTTGCGGGCGCCCTGGCGCTGACGCTTGGTTTGCTGGAATAAGTATGCAATGCGTTCCTGGTTCAGTTCCGCGGCATCCCAGTTCGCTTCCGACAAGAAGCGCGACAGGTTGGTCTTGTCAGCGCTATCCAACAGGCAGCGCGTCATGTTCGCCATCGACTTGTTCTTCAACACAAGCAGTCCGGTTAGATAATTCTCGAAATGCCGGAACTGACAGCGGTTTTCAAACACCCCGCGAAAGCTGGCGCTGTGCTCTGATACGATGGGAGCCGGTTTTACGATGGGAAGTTGCATCTGCCGAATATGCCCTAAGATCACTCAAATCACAACACTCGAGTACATTGCTTCCAGTTGAAGAGGATTCGACCGAGATGTGGGAGCGCCTGCCGGAAGCGGACTTCATCGGCGTTATTGCCAAACCGTTCACGCGCGAGATGATTAGCAAGGCACACCGCGCGCGCCTGATTCAGGCCTTCTCTGCGGGCTTTGACACGATTGATGCAACGGCTACGTTCGAAGCGGGCATCCCTCTCGCTACGACAAAAGGTGCGAACGCGGTATCAGTTGCGGAGCATGTCTTTGGCATGCTTATCAATTTGCACCGGCGCATACCATACGCCTTCGCTGCGCTGCGGTCTGGTGGTTGGCCGCAGATAGAAATGTATCAGGGGTCTGTAGCTGAGCTTTCGGGCAAATCGATAGGCATCATTGGGCTTGGTAACGTCGGGCGTGCGGTCGCTCGCATCGCGCGAGGCTTTGACATGCGCGTGATTTATAACGACATTGTGCGGCCACCGGTAGAGCTTGAGCTAGAACTGCAGCTCACTTTCTTAGAGAAACCGGAACTACTAAAGCAATCTGATATCGTCAGCCTGCATGTGCCATTGACCGCGGAAACTGCCGCGCTGATCAATCACGACACCCTCACATTACTGCAACCGGCTGCCATTTTGGTAAATGCCTCCCGGGGCGAGGTGGTGGATCAGGCAGCGCTAGTAGAGTTTCTACAAGCGGGACGAATTACGGGCGCTGCGCTCGATGTGTTCGAGCAGGAACCTCCTGATTCTAACAGTCCGCTTTTACAGATGGAAAATGTCATCGTTACACCCCACATGGGTGGCGCAGCCCGTGAAGCCGTAGAGCGCAACTTCCGCTGGGGGTACCAGAATATACAGCGCGTCGCTCGCGGCGAGACAGCGCGCAATCTAGTGACAATTGATGAACTCTAGCAGTTTGTCGGAGAGCAACCTGAGATAGCGAAATCGGTGATAATCTACGGGCATGGCTAGAAAATTCAAGAAACCCAATTACGAAGTGATGCTCAAACAGACAATCAGTCTGGAAGAAGCCCTGCCATCCAATCATTTGGCACGATTTGTGGTGGATGTTATCGCCCAGTTGGATTTGGGTATGATCTATGCACAATATGCACCGACGGGTGGTCAACCTATTGCGCCAGAGATCCTGTTGGGATTGCTCTTCTATGGTTATGCCAACGGGGTGTTCAGTTCTCGTAAGATTGAGAAAGCCACCTATGAGAGTATCCCATTCCGCTATATTGCCAGTGGGCTGCATCCTGACCACGACACAATTGCCAACTTTCGCAAAACCTTTCTGGCTGCGATCCAAGAGTTATTTGTGCAGATCTTGCTCCTGGCCCAAGTTGCTGAGGTGCTGAAGTTGGGTAATATCAGTCTGGATGGTAGCAAGGTGCATGCTGATGCATCCAAGAGCAAAGCGGTCAGTTACAAGCGTCTGATAAAACTAGAGACCCAACTGCGCCAGGAAGTGAACAAACTCTTCGAACTCGGTGAGCAAGCTGATCAGGGTGATCTCCAGTTGCTGGAAGGGCTCGTCATTGAAGACGAAATTGCCATTCGCAAGAAACGTTTGGCAAATCTGGCAGAAGCCAAAGCCGTCTTAGAAGCCCGTGCGCAGGAACGATATGAAGCCGAGAGGGCTGAATACGAAGCCAAACAGCGTGAGCGGGAAGAAAAGTCTCGCAAAACTGGGCATAAACCCCGAGGTCGCAAACCGAAACCACCGCAGCCGGGACCACGGGACAAAGATCAGTACAACTTCACTGATCCGGACTCTCGCATCATGAAAAACAGCACCAATAATGGCTTCGACCAGCATTACAACGTTCAAGTTGCTGTGGAGCAGGAGAGCCTCTTGATTGTGGCGCCTTCACTTTCGAACCATCCGAATGACAAAAAAGAAGCTGAGCCAACCCTGGATGCCATCTCTCCAAAAGTAGGCAAACCAAAGGCTGCCGCTTTGGATTATGGATATTTCAGCAAAGCGAACATCGCAGCACTTGAGAAGCTTGGCATTGATCCTTACATTGCTACCGGTCGCGAACCTCACCACAAAAGCTGGCGTACCTTCTTTGAACAAATGCCTGCTCCGCCACCGGAAGATGCCAGTCCGAAAGTCAAGATGGCTTACAAACTACAAACCGAAATCGGCAAAGCCAGCTACCGTTTACGCAAATGCACAGTGGAACCCGTCATTGGTATCATCAAGGAAGTCCTGGGCTTCCGCCAGTTTTCTCTGCGCGGCCTGCTGGCAGCAGCCGGGGAATGGTGTCTGGTCTGCCTAGCGTTCAACCTCAAACGCATGCACACCCTCTACCAAGCAAAGGGTGTGCTTTAGCCGGGGCTGCTTTGGCGCGCCTGCTACTCGCTGCGAGAAGGTGGTTTGCCCTCCATGAAATGCACACTGTTTTACGCTTGTTTTGTCGCAATCAACTGCTCATTTTGCCCTGTAGGGCTATTCATGTTGTAAAAGTACTTGTCTCTCCGACAAACTGCTAGCCGCTCTAATCTCCCACGAGTTGCTGTAAATACTCAAACTGGCCGGTGTGCATGGATTCGTGCCAACTATAGAATGTCGCGCGATCACCTGCAGTGCTGTCTTCACCATAGGGTGCTTCCAGCTCGGAAGCGGTGAGCTGCGCGCACATGGCATCAAGGCGCCGTTGAGATTTGTCAAAGTCGGACAAGAGCTCAGTAAAGGGCAGTTCATTATCACCACCCAACACCGGATCGGAACCATGACCGTAGCGGGCGATCTTGTCTGCGTCCCATACTGGTTCTGCAGCACATGCCGTCAGGATGTTGTTGCGCGATACGATGATATGACCCAGCACCCAGTTGATGCAGTTTCCGCCGTTCGGCGGCTGGATCACACTGGCAGCGTGGTCAAGTCCATCGATGTATCCGCTAATGATGCGATGGTTGCGACCGAAAATCTCTGACATGTCCTTGGGGGAAAGCATGAATATTACTCCTTGTGTAGGCAGATATTCAACTATACATCATTCGGATGCGATGGAGGCTTAAATACAATGAGTGCGAAAGGTGCAGAAAGAGCTCGCTGCGAGTGGGCAGGTGACGAAGCGCAAATGCTTGCCTATCACGATGAGGAGTGGGGCGTCCCAATTTATGACGATCGCTTATTATTCGAATTCATCATACTTGAAGGCGCGCAAGCCGGATTGAGTTGGCGGACGATTTTGAACAAGCGTGAAAGCTATCGGGCAGCTTTCGATAATTTCGATGCACAAAAAATTATTGAATATGACGAAGATAAGATCGCTGCGCTACTCGCTAATCCCGGCATTGTTCGCAACCGGCTCAAGGTGCGCGCAACGGTCAAGAACGCGCAACAATTTCTCGCTATGCAGGAGGAGTTTGGAAGCTTCGCCAAGTACATATGGTCATTCGTTGATGGAAAACCAAAACAAAACCACCGGCAGAGTTTAGCAGAAGTGCCTGCCACCACAGCGCAATCGGACGCACTCAGCAAGGACATGAAAAAGCGCGGCTTCAGTTTTGTTGGATCGACCATTTGCTATGCATTTATGCAAGCAGCGGGCTTAGTCAATGATCACACTGTAGATTGTTATCGATATACAGAGGTAGAGCAACTGGAGCGTTAGCGGATTTACATCTTACTATCACTGTCCGAGACTGGGCTAAATGTGGGCGAGTGCACCTGTTTAGGTTGCTACCCTACTGCAACCTAGTGTGTGCTTCGACGTAATGTAAGTTATCATGGGGATCTATCGGAATGCGGACAGCATTTCGATTTTAGCTAGACAGATATACCAACATCTGTCTTCAAGATTAGACAGGGGAGTCTATAAAATGAATCAAAGAAAGAAACAAACGCGTTATTTGGCTTTTAGCATTGGACTGGTAGCGATCCTTGCATTGACGCTGGTCGCACCAGTAATGGCTGCAGATTTCCGTGGCGATGATCTGATCATCATCGCAGCGGATGAGGTGATTGACGATGATCTCTTCTTGGGTGGAAACATCGTTGAGGTCAACGGCACGGTCAAAGGTGATTTGTTTGCCACGGGCAGCGAGGTCGTTATCAACGGAACCGTTGAAGGCAGCTTGTTTATTGCCGGACAGACGTTGGAAGTCAACGGACAAGTCGATGGCAGCGTTTACGGCGGCGGTTATTCGCTTGTCGTCGGTCCAGGTACTGTTATTAATCGCAATTTATACTTTGGCGGCTTTAGCCTCGCAACGGAGGCTGGCAGCACCATCGGTCGTGGTCTCTACAGTGGTGGTTATCAGTTCCTGCTCGGGGGGGATGTTGACCGCGACGTGTCCGTTTCGGGCGGAGCACTGGAACTCGACGGCAATGTCGGTGGGGACCTGACCGCAGAGGTAGGCGAACCGGGTAGCAGCGTGACACCACAGATGACAGGTTTTCCGGGTGCTGTTCGATCAGTTGAGCCTGGATTCCGCCAGGGTGACAACGCAGAGGTAGGTGGGGATCTGGATGTGAAGATGGTTGCCCAGCAATTTGATAGCGATCCTCAGCCCAGCTTCGCCGGACGCATTCTACGCGCAATTGCAACACGCATCGGCGAGTTTATCGCACTGCTGATCGTGGGTGGCTTGTTCCTTTGGCTCTGGCCGGATATGGTTGAGCGCGTCAGTGCTACCGTGCAAGCACGACTCCTACCGAGCGCGGGGAATGGTTTGCTGACATTTGTCGCATTCTGGTTGCTTACTCTCGCGGCGATCCTGGCTGTTATCATCGCCACAATCGCCGGTAGTCTGCTTACCTTTGGACAACTGGGTGGTCGCATCGCAACACTCGGCGGTGGGACGATCTATCTTTCTGTCGCGACGTTCTTGTTTGTCGTTGCACTGGTGACCAAGATGGTGGTCGCTTTACTTGTCGGCAAAACTGTTTTAAACCAAATAGCGTCGCAAACAATGGAGGGACGCTGGGGGAGTGCGATTGCATTACTCGTTGGTGTGCTGATCTACGAGTTGATTCGCGCTATTCCGCTTCTTGGCTGGTTGGTTGGAATCCTGGTGACAATCGTCGGTCTGGGTGCAATCTATCTGACCATTCGGCCACAGAAAGTAGAGCCTGAGGTGGTTGCCACAGCGTAAAGCGTTCTTCTCGAAACGATAAGTGAGAAAGCGCAAAGGAAGTCCGAAACCCTTTGCGCTATTGATTTAAGACTCCCGTGCCGGAATGATGATCGTCGCTACCTGGGCTGCGTCACTGATGAACTGATTGCCGGCTGCCTCCATAACTATATAGCGGTTGCCATCCACGCGGTTGTATAACCCAACTTGAATTGAATACATGCCCGGAGCAAGCGCTTCTTCGAATTGGAAGGCTCTCTGGTCGCGGATGATATTGTCGTTCCGCCATGCACTCGGCGGGATCAAACCCGCCAGGCTATCCCCGTCGGCCTGGGCGATCAGCTCGCCGCCTTCGTCGAGCAGGTGCACAAAGATCGTGTCGTTGGGTGCAGGATGTGTTTCCGCGTGCCATGTGAGCCGTACCGCAATGGTGTCGGAGTCCAGCAATTCCGCTGTCGCTTTAGTCAGGCTCACCTTGTCGGCGAAGTCAGCCACTGCCGGGAAAGCCGAAGTAGATTCCGAAATCGTACCCACCTCGGATATGGACACCACACCTGAATGATCGTAGCTTGTCAGATAAGTGGAGTCAGCCCACAGCACAGACTCATACATCAATTCGCTGGCGAAGGCGTCTACGCCACGCGTGTTGATCAGGTACGGGGATAGGTCTGCTTGCTGGGACAACAACTGGAAATCGCTCAGTGAGAGTGTTTCTGCCTGTTTCCCCGTTGTGAAAGAGATGAAATCAGACAGGTCTTGTGAAACTGGTGCAAGCAGCATGCCCCAATAGCCTAGTGGATAGAACGGATCGCGGAATGCGAAGCGGTCCGGGACGTTGACAAAGAGAATCCGTCCGCCGCTTGTGCCCGCGTTTACCACTTGACCCATGAGATCAGAACCGGCTTTGTAGAGTGCTGTCGAGCGTGCAAGGACATAGCTGTTGCCGATCAGGACTGCACTAAGAAGCACAATCCCCAGTGCTCGTAACCGACGTCCTCGGCCAAGATCAACTACGCCCGCCCACGCCAGCGCAGCACCGAAGGATGGAAAATACATGACGCGTGGCGATACTTGCAGATATTCGATCGGGCGTGCCAACCAGGCCAGACTGATCGCGATTCCCCACCATGTCAGGGCAAGCGCCAGCCGGGGGAAACGTGCTCTTCCATGCACGAACAGTAACGTTGCTATGGCAAGGACGAGTGCTACCCCGGCCTGCCATTCTGCAGACAATCCCAGTCCGCCCAGCCAGACAATCGGCCCGGCAAAAGGAAACGAGATCCCTTGCGAGAGGTAGAGTGCCTCGCGGAGGTGGAGTCCAACTTGCGGGGCCTCGCCACCCTTGGGAATCGTCAACCAGATAATAAAGAAGAGTAGCGCCGCTGCGGCGAAGAGCAATACGACCGGACTCCAGCGTTTAATACGGCGTTGCCAAAGCAGCCAGCCTTCGAGCGCGATTACGAGTGCGGGGAACAACAGGCCATTTTCGTGCAGCAGCTGCGCTAGGGACATCATTATCAGCGCAACAGCAAACGGCCAGCGCCGCCTGGTTATGCGGCCCCATGCATATAACCAGAAGGAGGCGAACATGGCAGCCGTAAGCCATTCGTGCATGGAACTCGCGCGCGCGGTGGCTTCATATGGCAGCGGGTAAAGAGCGTAGGTCAGCCCAGCTGCGAGCGGAAACAGGCGAGACTTATCCGACCTGGAGAATAGGAATCCAGCCAGCCCGTAAAGGATGACGCCTGAAAGGACGTGCCCCGTCACAACGAACAAATGATATGGCCAGGCGACATAAGTCTCGCCGCCGAATTTCAGGAACTTGAGTATGAAGAGCGCCAGTGGGCGGTAATACGAATTGCTGTTGGAAACAGTGAGCACCTGCCAATAGGAGAAGGGCTCGACTTGCCCGATATCGAAAGGGTCTTCCCAGAAGAAGTTGAAGGATAGCGTGGGCCAGTATGCGAGCAGCCCAACCAACAGAACGAGCAGCGCAGCACCCCATTGAGTCCAGCGACGAAGTGGCCTATAGTCAGCAGTCATAGCGCGCCCATTCTACCGTGCGAAGTGGAGGTGAACATGGCGGATAATTTTCTTGGACTTACAGACAAAGTCGCACTTGTGACCGGTGGCAATCGTGGCATTGGGCTGGCGATCTCGCATTGCCTGGCTCGCTACGGTGCGCTTGTGGCGCTGGTCAATCGTGATGTGGCCTCAGGTCAACAGGTTGCAGAGGCGTTACAAGATGAGCATGGCGCACAGGCAGTCGCGATTGGAGCTGATGTTTCCGATCCACATCAGATCGATCATTGTGTTCAGAGTACCCTTGAGGCGTTTGGGCATATCGACATACTCATTAATTGCGCTGGTGTCATCAACCGGGATTTTAACGGCGATGCTGGTGTAGAGGATTGGAACTGGTTGATCGATATCAATCTGCGCGCTCCCTGGCTGCTGGCCCGTGCAGTGGGTCCGCACATGATGGCTCGCGGTGGTGGCAAAGTTGTGATGATCACCTCTGTGCATGCGGGGACAGGTGTGTCAAAGAGAACGATTTATGCAACGAGCAAAGGTGGTCTCTCGCAACTCACACGCACACTCGCCGTCGAGTGGGCACCGCACAACATTCAGGTCAACGCGGTCGGGCCGGGTATCACGCGGACAGACATGATAGAACGACTCGAGAAGGACAATCCCGAGGCTTTTGAAGAGTTACTCGATCTTGTGCCGTTGGGGCGCGTCGGCGAGCCGGAGGAGATGGCTTCCGCAGTTGCCTTTCTCGCTTCGCGTGCAGCAGATTACATCACGGGTCAAACAATTTATGTGGATGGTGGTTGGCTGGCTTCTTAGGAGGGTTGATCAGCTCCCGTAGAGCAGCGTCTTGCTTTCGATTGTAATCATGTCGCCTTCTGCGAGCTCTCGGCGCGTGATGCTCTCGCCGTTCACTTGCGTGCTGTTTGTGCTGCCCAAGTCCTCAACAAACCAGCGCTCAGCTGAGGAGACGATGCGTGCGTGTTGGCGGGATGATGAACTATCTAGAATCACAATGTCATTCTCGGACGCGCGCCCAATTGTTAGACCCTTAGGCGACAATTTGTAGCGCTGGCCATCCATGGTGATCCACCATTCCGATTGAGAAACGTGATGGGTTTGCGAGTCCGCGGACCGACGCCTGCGCGAGCGCAGGAATAACCCACCCAGCCCGCCAACGAAAAATGTGCCGCCGCAGCACATCAGTCCAAGCAGACAGGCTGCCAGAATTGGAGCGATGGATGCATCGGCGCTACTCGGCTCTGACGCGACAACCGGGGGAGGGCTATTGGTAGGAACAATGGTCGGCACAACAGGCGCGTCACTCACATCGGGTGATTCGGTCGGTGCTTCTGGAGCAGCCGCATCCTCCTGTTCCACGCTGACTGTTCGCATATCGAGCCGTCCCGCGCCGTAGTGGACATCGGGTCCGGCTGGGCCAAGGTCGACTGCATTGTTCTGCAGAAGTTCGATCACTTGCTCGCGGCTTAATCCCGGATTCTTGCTCCAGATCAGAGCCGCAGCACCCGCGACATGTGGGGTGGCTGACGAGGTGCCAGGGAATCCTTCGGGTCCGTAGGAGGCCCCGGATACTCTCGTCGGGGCACTGATATCCGGCTTTATACGGCCATCGTCCGTTGGGCCTTGCGAACTGTAATCCGCGAGGCCGTCATTTTGCCAGTCTGTCGCACCAACGGCCAGCGCGCCGGCTGCGTCTGCCGGCACATTCAGGCTGTGTTCCGGGGTCGGGAAATAGACGTCGCCATTCTCCATAAACAGGTCAAAGATTGCCGGGCGAGATCCCGAAATTGACTCTATGGCGACATAGAAGAGTTCATAGTCTGCACCGCCCTGATAGAAAAGGTGTTCAATGGGGCTTTGAGCAGCCCCACCCATTTGCGGTTCCTGCGAAGAAGCAAGCAGATTGAAGTTGGCATCGTATAGATGCAGGTTGTAATCCTGATCGACAGCCCCCCAATCATCCCAATGTAAAATCACCTGAAATTCGTCAACTCCATACACCATCATCAACTCTTCACTGTCCGGGAATTCGTGCTGATTGTCGCCATCGGCGTCGGCGAATTCACCGCGATAGTGAGCCAGCGCGCCGTTTCCGGAGGCGTTCACCCATAAGATGCCTTCACTGGCAGCCCGATCGACAATCTCGGCTTCCCACGAGCTGCCGTCCTTCGGGCCTCTGTATGAGCCGACAGAATAGCTGACGATGTCCACCTGCTGTTCGATCAGCCAGCTCACAACTTGGTCCATAGTCGCCGTGGTGCCGTCTATCGCCACCAGAAGAAGTTCCGCCCCCGGAGCCATTTCGTGCACGATTTCCGCGCAGGCCGTTCCATGTACCCCAGTGGTGTTGGCAATGTCGGAGACATTAAAATCGAAGGATTTTGCGATCACTTCAGCCGGGAGTTCAACGCCCAAAAGCTCGCGGTAGCCTGCAAAACCGAAGTCCACTATGGCGACCTTGATGCCCGCGCCGGTATAGCCGCTTTGGTGCCAGAGAGGCGCGCCTGTAACTTCAACGCCTTCTCCCAGAACGGATTGCTGGCTCACCTGTCGTCTTTCCTGAGCCAGAACCGGAAGTTTGATAAGGACGACATGTTCCATTGACGTGAGCTGTTCGAAGAATTGATTCGGGCCTTGCGTCTCGACTTGCCCTGCCAGGATCTCGAGTACGGCGAACTTCATGGCGATATTGATCTCGTCGCGTGCGTCTGAGGTAACCGTTATACGTAAGGCTTCCAATTCATCTACGACAGCAGCTCTGTTCTCGGGGTCATCGACCACAACGGTCAATATGATCTCGTCGCTGTCATTCAAAATGCCTCGCTGGCGCGCGAGTGCTTCTGCCGCTTCGATGCCGCCTGATTCGTACGCAACCAGAAAGTCTTTGTAGACGGAACCCAATTCCGAATCTCGCAGCACGGGTTCGAGTTCCGGATATTGCTCGACGAGTTCGTCGATTGAGGGCGGCAGAGTCAATTCGAGGTCAGGAGGCAGCGTGGGGTGTGGGGTGGGCTGCGGCGAGGTTACGAGCAGTGACCGTGATACGATCCATAGTCCGATGCCTCCGCCGATCATAATCACAAGCCCAACGATGCTCAGGGCAATAATTAGATTTCTACGTCCGTACAGTTTGTCCAACATCCTAGCCTACTCCTCCAATACATCATAGACTCTCTTCTTGGTTTGTACCAGTGGAATGAAACGTGCGAGATCACGGACAGCAGGTCAGGATTGACTGCGCACGAAGCGCGGCTCATCTACACCCCAACACAGCACTGCGAAGGCCAGCAGATTTACTGCGGCACTAACGATGAAGAGTGTCCCGTAACCTGCTCCCGCCACTGCCGCCCCGATAAAGGGTGCTACGATGTTCATTAGGCCGGAAGCTGTACTCGCCAGGCCAATGTATGTAGGCTGCCGGTCGGCTGGACTGAACTCGAATACGACCAAGATGCCCGAGACCACCACGCTACCGAAGCGGAACCCGAGAAGCGCGAACACGACAAAATACCATTCAGGGGTGGGTGCCCACCAGGCAATTACGAATCCGATCATACCTGCAGCCGCACTCAGCTCAAGTGAAAATTTGTGTCCAAAGCGATCGGCCATAATTCCCGCAATCAGGTTTCCAGCTGTTTGTCCGACGAGCAGCAAGGTTGTATAAAGCCCCACCACTCTATCGGGCACATCCCAGCGACCAAGTGCTGCGACAGTCAAGAACCCCAGGCCCATGTTGCCCAGAGCCAGCAAAATCCGCGCTCGGAGAAAGCGGTTGAAATTTCGATCTTGCCGGAGCAGTCCCGGTAGTGCGGCGAAGAACTCCCGCTGGCTGCGACGAGGGGCCGTTGCCGGGCGGAGTGGTTCGCGTGTGAGTGAGAGGAAGACCCAGGCCAGTGTAATCGCTGCTGCACTGATCAGAAATATCACTGCAAAGTTGTTGGGAAAGGGAAGCGTCTCGAGGAGTTGTGCGCTGAAGATTGCTCCGATTGCACCGGTGCCCGCGCCCAGGAAAAAACTGATCCCCAGAAAGCGCCCGCGCTTCTTCACCGGGAAGCAGCGTGCAATTAATCCCTGCCAGCCGGTTGCAACAGCTCCAGCGCCGACGGAAAAACCAGCATACGCAAACAAGAAGACCACCAGCGCTGCCTGGGGTGAAATGACCGCCAACAAGGCAGCGAGTGGGAGCGGCCAGACGGGAAGGCGTTCGAAGAAAAATCCCAAATTGACAATGATTGCTTTCTTGTGTGAAAGCCTCTCGACGTAAGGCGCGCTGAATAACTGCGGCAGATACCAGCCACCTAGTGCGACCGCAGATACAATCGCCAGGGGCAGCGTGCTATCTGTGAGTTTGCTGATAAACAGCGGCAAGATGGTTGTCGGAGAAATAAAACTCAGCCCGAACCAGAATGCAGCACCATCCATCATGTTGACCGCGAAATTCCAGCGATAGTTTTTCTCAACTTCGGCGGCAAATTCTTCATTACTGCGATCGGCCACGGGCCGGTCTGCGCGCAGCAACCGCCGCAGTGCGAGATTTGCGCGGGCGTTGAGGCGATAACCGAATGTCATCTCAGGTCTGTCCCGGAACAGGTTGCCGCCGGCTGCGATGAACGATGTATACCCCAGTAAGCACAGCGAAGCCGCCGAACATCTGGCTGCTGGAAAGCGTTTCGCCGAGCAACGGGGCAGCGAGTAGCACCGTCGCGATGGGCTGTCCGAGCATCGTCGGAGCCACGATTGAGGCTGGCAGTATGCCCAGCGCATGGTTTATGGCCAGCCAGCCGAGCACCTGTGAAAACAACCCCAGCGCAAACATGCTTGCATAGGATTGTAGAGAATATCCGCTGAGGGGTTGACGTAGTACTAGATTAATCACGAGCAATATCAGTGCAGCCATTGCTGTTGCGGGCCAAAGGCAGCTGAGGGCATCGATACTCTCTCGTCCGCGCTGCGTCAGTAAAAAGTATCCGGCGTAAAATAACGCTGCGCCGAGTCCCAACAACGATGCGATACCAATACTCGCCGATTGAATTGAACCCGCGGTCAATATCACGGATGCGCCGAAAAGAGCAATCCCCAGATCAACCCAGAAGCCGGTGCGTAACTTCTCCCGGAAGAAAAAGAGCGCGCCCACGCCCACCCAGATCGGAGCGGTGTTAGCCAACAACGTTGGGCTGTTGGCCCCGCCCAACATAACTCCCGTAGACCAAAGTGCTAAATCACAGGCAAAGAATACTCCAGCCAGTAAAACATAGTTGAGCGCTCGGCGCGGCAGCGCACCTACGCGTTTCCTGCGGCGAAGAAATGGCCAGGCCAATGCGACAGCAGCCACCGCCATGCGGTAAAAGGACGTGACGGTACCAGGCGCACCTGCCCAACGGACGAAGATTGCCCCGAAGCCTAAAGAAGCATAGGCAACAGTATTCGACTGTCTTGATACTTGCATTGGGTTGGGTATCTTCTGCGGGTGAGATTCGGTTGCCGGTGCGCTAAGAACGTTCGCCCGGTCGCCAGGCCGCTTCAATGCGGTCCAAGCGGAAAGTGCGCTGTGCCTGTCGCAAATGACAGAATGCGATCAGGTAGCGATGATTAATCCATAGTGGTTTCACAACCCGCTCAGTGACCTCATTGGCGCTGCTATAACGGATGCCCACTGTCTGACCCCGGCTTGCCGCTGTAGCAAGTGCTTCCGGGAGATCACGTGGGGGTGGTGTTATGGCCAGCGAAAAATCATCTTCCTGCGCATCCATGAAGTCTTGCACCGAGTGTAGTTTCTCAGTGAGCTTAAGTTTGCGTTCCATGCGTTTAAAGATTTCGAAGGTGACCTCTGCATCCGCCGCAGCGCGGTGCAAACCGGAAGCAGGAACCCGCATTTCGCGTGCGACATTGCCAAGCTTGTTCGAACGAAAGTGATAGAAGTTGCGCGCAAGTTCCAGTGTATCCACCACAGGAGATTCAGGTGGCGACATCTTTGCAATCGCGAACTCGGCGCTGATGAAGCTCAGATCGAAGGGTGCATTGTGAGCCACCAGTACCGCACCTGTGAGCAATTCCGAAACCTGCGGCGTGATTTCTGCAAACGTCGGAGCTGCCGCCACGTCAGCATCCCAGATGCCGTTTACATTGCTGGCACCCTTGTCAATCGGGCGACCGGGGTTGACGAGTGAATCGAATGCAATGCGTTCGCCACCAGGTTCGACGCGTATGATCCCTATCTCGATGATGCGGTCACCGCTGTAAGCGTTGAGACCGGTTGTCTCGACATCCAGTGCTACAACGGGTACCGAATTGATGGGTGTATTCAGATCGAGCATGGGCGCGTCCATTTTACCCGGAATTTACAAACCAATGCGTTTCTCACAATAGCCGGCGCTCAGAATGACAACATGTTTACGATGAAAGGGCGCTCTTAATGAAAAAGGTATCGATATCCCGGCGTGATTTTGTGCGCGCCTCCGGGCTGACAGCGGCTTGGGCAGCATTGACTGCCTGCGGGCCAGTGGGGGCTGCCCTCTGGCCGCAAAGCGAGGAACCGTCAGGAAGCGGTGGCAGTACTGGTTCGCTGGGGGAAGTGCCAAATGTGGAGAATGCTCCCACTGCGACGCCCTGGCTGGCGACGGATATCCCAGATGATGATGCCCTGCTTGTCCATACTGTGCGCCGCATGAGTTACGGCATGTCACCTGGTCAGTTGGCGTGGGCGCGTGATCTGGGTCTGGCGGCTTACATTGATGAACAACTAAATCCCGAGTTGATTGATGACTCGCAAGTGAAGGCAATGCTCGCAGGCTTCGATGTGTTGGAGAAGACAGGTCTTGAATTGTTCGAAGAAGAGCAACGTGGACGACAGATCGGGGAATTTTCCCTCGCCACCGTGATCCGGCAGCGATTTAGCGAGCGTCAGTTCTTCGAGGCGGTCGTCGATTTGTGGACGAATCACTTCAACATCTACATTCGTTCCGGTCCATCCAGCTTACTGAAAATTATCGATGACAGAGAGGTGATTCGCCCATTCGCGTTTTCTACATTCCCGGAATTGTTGCGTGCCTCCGCACACAGCCCAGCTATGCTCACATATCTGGATCAGGCCAGCAGCAACCGAGAGCATCCCAATGAGAACTATGCGCGCGAACTGCTGGAATTGCATACCGTTGGCGTGGACGGCGGCTACACCCAGAGTGATGTGCAAGAAGCGGCCCGCGCGCTCACGGGTTGGAGTGTCGTAGCGCCCCGGGGTCGTTTCAGCACGGATGGCGAGCCTTTTAGCTTCATCTATCGGGATCACGTTCATGATGACGGTGCGAAACAGATCATGGGCATGACTCTACCTGCTGGAGGTGGCGAGAGCGATGGAAATATACTCATCGACTATCTGGGTGCGCATCTGTCCACAGCCCGCTATGTCAGCTACAAGATGGCTGTCCGGTTCGTCAGCGACATACCACCCGCGTCTATCATCGATGCAATGGCCGCAACGTACACCGAAACTGGTGGCGATATTCCCGCAATGTTGCGCACTATGCTCTCCGCGCCTGAGTTTGCCGCCTCTGTCGGGCAAAAAATGAAACGCCCACTTGAGTTTTTCGTCTCGGCACTACGGGCTACCGGGGCAGAAGTGAACGGACGTGCGCGTATGCTCAGCCATCTCCTCTTGCAGATGGGGCAGATCCCCTTTGGCTGGGCAACTCCGGATGGCTATCCGGATTACGCCAGTTGGTGGACGACTACGAGTGGGTTGCTGGCTCGGTGGAATTTTGCGCTCATGATGCTGACCGAGGCGTTGGATGGCGTGGTCGTCAACCCGAGGGCCCTTGTCGCGGATGGCGAATCCTCGGAAGATATCGTCGATCTGCTCAGCCTGGCGTTCATGGGCGTAACGTTGCCAGATGATGCCCGCAGCGTGCTGGTCGATTTCGCTTCAGCCGGTGATTTGGGCGACAACATTCCACTAACAGCCGCGCTGCTTCTTGGCTCGCCACATTTTCAGGTGCGCTGACTGGGATCAACTCGAAACTTCGTTTTTCGTTGTTCCGTGCAGTGGAAGTTTGAGACTAAAAGCAAAGCATCTCACAAGAATAACTTTTTACACAGTGAATTAAGGAGTAACAAGATGACTATAGACGTTTCCCGCCGTTCTTTTCTAAAACTGACGGGCCTGAGCATGGCAGGCTGGGCGGTTGCCCCCTCGATTGGCGCGTTACCCCGCATGGCCTTTGCGCCCGAAGGTGTAGATCCGGGCGGCGATGTGCTCGTGTGTGTCTTCCAACGCGGAGGCATGGACGGGATTAATGCTGTCATTCCGGCATTCGAGGCGGAATACTTTCGGCAGCGCCCACAGCTGGCAATCCCAGAATTCGAATCTGGGAATGATCTGACAGCGATCGATCTTGATGGACGCTTTGCACTTCATCCGGCCCTTCGTCCGCTGAAAGATATCTGGGATGAGGGTGGGCTGGCGATTGTGCATGCGGTCGGTTCACCCGATCCAACTCATTCGCACTTTGATGCGATGGATTACATGGAACGCGGCACGCCCGGCGAGAAAACCATTTCTACAGGTTGGATTGGCCGCCATCTCAAGACCGCCCCCTGGCAGAACGACTCGCCTTTCCGTGCCGTGGGCATGGGTGGCATCATGCAAGCCAGTCTGCGCGGACCAGTCTCAGTGACGACGCTGCAATCCATTGCCGACTTCCATTTGCAGGGCAATACCCATGAACTGGCACAGATTCAACAGACTCTGGCCTCTCTTTACAGTACAGGCGGCCCGTTGGATGATCCCGGTCAGACAACCTTTTCTGCAACCGAATTGCTCTCAGGAATTAACGTCGGAAGTTACACACCCCAGAACGGAGCAGCCTATCCTGAAACACAGTTTGGAGAGGCACTCAGGCAGGTAGCACAGATTGCCAAAGCGGAGATTGGTCTGGAGATCGCATGTGTAGATATCGGCGGCTGGGATACCCATGCATCCCAGGGCGGGTTGGAAGGCGGCTCAATGCCCAATCTGTTGGCCGAATTTTCGAGCGGCTTGGCTGCGCTGTATCACGACCTGGGCGATCTGCGCAAGAGTGTGACCATTGTGTCCATGTCCGAATTTGGGCGCCGGGTTTCCGAGAATGGCAGCCAGGGTACCGATCACGGTCACGGTGGGGTGATGTTTGCACTCGGAGACGCTGCGAATGTGAATGGCGGGGTCATACACGGGGATTGGCCCGGATTGGACACGGATTATCTCTACGGACCGGGCGATCTGGATATCACATCCGATTTTCGTGATGTGCTCGGTGAGTTAGTCCGCAAACGTCTGGGCAATGCCGAAAAAGTCGCCGAAATATTCCCTGATTTCGATGTAGATGAGATCGGGGTGTTCACAGAGGAGCATGTTTAAATAATAAGGGCGGATTGGTCCGACTGGTCAGGTCTTCCAATCCGCCCGGCTTCCGCTCGCCGAAGCACCAATGCCTCGTAAAAAAATCTACCGTTACTCATTCTGCCGTTATTCCTTCTCCTCCATGGATTGAAGGATATCGACAAGCGGGTCACCAACCGGCTCCATACCGTATTTTTTCCAAAGGCCCCTTATCTCATCTGATTCCGTATCAGGTATATTCCCCAAACGGCTATACATATCATCCAAATCGATGTAAAAGCGGTCGATCACTGCCGGTGAGGACACAATTAGAAAGCGAGCCGGCAGCTCTTCATCGTTTCGCCAGCCGTGCACAGTTCCGCCCGGGACGAAGATAAACGATCCAGCCGGTGCCGGAAAGACGTGATCGCCCAATTGGACCGTCAGCACACCCTCAATGATATGAAAGGCTTCTGAAAATGAATGGCGGTGCGGTGCCGGTGGCGTATTCCCCGGAGGAACCAGCACTTCAACAATAGAAAACGCTTCGCCTGTGTCTGTCCCCGTTGCGCGCAGCGTGACTGTATGGCCGCTCGCATCAAGTTTCTTCCCCTCTCCGTTCAAAAGCGCGACCGGCCAATGCGCAGGTGTGTTCGTGGTTGACAACTCTTGCGTTTGAACGGTTGCTTCCATGCGCTTCATTTCCTCTACACGGCGCTGTCAGGGTCGAATAAGAGCAAACACTCTCAATTGGGCAACAATATAGGCCACCCGCTTGGTTTTGCTATTCAAGTTACTTGATTCTGCTGCTAGGGTAAAAATGAAACTCGCCAGATTTCTGTTGTGGGAGATATCTGGCGAGAGGACTTATAGTACATGGATTCCGTAGAGTATGCAGTTATAAACGGGATAGAGAATCGTTCGGAGTCCGTTGGAAGGAGATTCAAAAAAGGATCAAATGTAGCGCTCCTTTAAAGTCTCAACAGGGATGACGATCTGTCCTTCCTCGCGGTCTCCGGCCATTGTGATCTCATCCGTGCGCGTGCCAGCATAGAACGCTGTCAACGCAGCCACGAGTGCATCGAGTTCGTCATGCAAGAGCAGACCGTCCAGCGCGAGTTCGCTCCGGAGCAGGTGGTTGCGCGTGATCTCTTCAAAGACGACCATGGCATCTGCTACATCAACATTTTCTTCATAAAGCAAAAGTTGCCGTTGGAGCCGACCTTCGAGTGAAGTCTTCTTGAATGGCAATCGCCCAAGCATTACAGAATAGGAGGCGTGCGGGTGCACCTCACACATCTGGAGGTCAGCCGCGTGTTCGGGGTGGTAGGGGACAAAGCCGGCGACGCGCAATTGCTCGTAGAGTTTCCAGCCTGCCTGCATCCAACTCGGGGCGGATTTGGTGTCAGTCGGTGTGTTGTAGAGTTTAATACCCCGACGACGCAGTTCGTACTCGCTCAGCTTGAAATGCGCCCATTTTGCACCATTGGGCGGCAATCTGTGGCGCGTGCGGATATCAGCTTGGGTGAGCAGGCCCAGATTGGGGCCCATGGGGGCATCCACTGCGCAGATCGCCAGCGGATATTTCTCTACTTCTTTGATGACATTGCTCAGGGGAGTCGCGGTTTGGTTGATGACGCGTAATTCAGCGTCCAATACAGCGATATGGCAGGGTCGTCTTCCCGCGCTGGTGTCAATTCCGATGTAAACTTGTCGATCGCGCATAATTTCGTCTTCTCGCGCGTGAGTATACACCACTTCACATTCGATGAAGACAGAGCAGCTCGTCATTTTCGAGACGTTTGAAATCCGATCTTTGCTACGAACTCCATTGACGCCTCTTCTTAGTGTCGTTATACTCAAAAAGTAGTCTACGTTCGATCCACAATCCTTGGGAGGGTGCATCCTGATGGCGAAAAAAGCCACGCGAAAGAAGAAAACTGGCAGCAAGCGTTTCCAGCTGACTTATGCAACGATGTTCAACCCGCCGGAAGAGTTGCATACTCGCTATGAACGTGCTCTTAAAAAAGTCGAAGCGAATCTCGGCAACGACATTCCCATGCTCATCAGCGGCCAGGACCACTTTACCGGACGCAAGATCAAAAATACCTCGCCCATCAACACAGACTGGTTCCTCGGCACATTTCAACAGGCGACAAACACAGATGTGCGGGACGCGATCGGCGTTGCCCAGGACATGTTCCCTGTCTGGGCCGCAATGAAAAGGGAGCGGCGTGTGCAACTCCTGCGCCGCGCCACCGATCGGATGGAAAAACGACTGTTCGAAATTGCCGCGGTTCTTTCCCTCGAAGTCGGAAAAAACCGCATGGAAGCCCTGGGGGATGCACAGGAGGCGGTTGATTTGATCCGTTACGCCTGTGACCAAATGGAAGCTAATGATGGCTACATCCGCCAGATGAACGATGATCCTCTCAAAGGGTATTCCTCAACCAATTCGTCTATCATGAAACCATACGGCGTTTGGGTTGTCATCAGCCCCTTCAATTTCCCCGGTGCGCTTTCGGGCGGGCCTTTCGGGGCGGCGTTGGTCACGGGCAATACTGTGGTCGCGAAAGCAGCGGAAGATACGCCTTGGACGTGCCGCTTGCTCGCAGAATGTGTGCGGGCTGCCGGTATTCCTGATGGCGTATTTAATTACATCTCTGGATATGGTGAGACGACCGGACAGGCGCTTGTGAACGATCCACGTGTGGCCGGGCTGACGTTCACCGACTCGTATGATGTAGGCATGCAAATTTATCGGAGCTTTACCAAAGCGCCTTATCCTCGCCCATTGGTATTGGAAATGGGTGGGAAAAACCCTGCAATTGTCACCCGCAATGCAGATCTGGAACGAGCTGCGCAGGGGATTGTGCGTTCTGCCTTTGGCCTTTCAGGGCAAAAATGCTCGGCCTGTTCGCGGGTATTTGTGGAGACACCGGTCAAGAAAGAACTGATCGAACTGATTCTGAAATACACGGACGAGATCGAGGTCGGTGACCCGACGGAACGCAATAATTGGATGGGACCGGTCATCAACGAGATAGCCTATCAAAATTATGGCAAGCATGTGCGCGCCTTGCGCAAGGCAGGGCGTGTCCTCGCAGGCGGCAAGACCATGCGAGAAGGGGAATTTGCCAAAGGCTACTATTGTGAGCCAACTGTTGTAGATAACGTTCCGCGCAGCTATCCCCTCTGGCAACACGAGATGTTTTTGCCAATCACCATGATCGCAGGTGTAAAGTCGTTCGATCAGGCGATGGAGCTGGCCAACGATGTGGATTTCGGCCTCACCGCCGGGATGTATGGTAGTAAAAAAGAAGCGCGTGCGTTCTATCAGCAAACTCAGGCAGGTGTGAACTACGTCAATCGGCCGCAAGGTGCTACCACTGGTGCCTGGCCCGGATTCCAACCGTTCGGTGGTTGGAAAAGTTCGGGTGCGACTGGTAAGCTCGCCGGCGGTTTGTATTACCTGCCGATGTTCATGCACGAGCAAATTCACAACATGGTGGAGTAGCTGCCGCAAGGGATGGAATTCGGGCTGGAGTAGAGCTCGAACTCTGATGGTTGCCCTGCAAAATTGGACGAGTAGGACATGGCGAAATTTCGTAAGATCAAAATCTCGAATAGCAATCCAGAGAGCCGCGTTGGGGCCGCGTTCGCTCTGATAGGCTTTATCGGGTTGTATGCTTTCTTGCTGTCTATCTGGGCCGGAAACGAACCAGATTTGGTCGCGCTACTATCGATCCTGGTTCTTATCGTTGTGGGTTTGGGTGTGCACCGGCGGCAGCGGGCGGGGCTGGGAAAGTCGCCACCTGCGCCGGGAATCATCGCCTCTTTAAAGCTCTCCCTGGGGGCCAAGGGTAAAGCGAAAGCCGCTGCAAAGGAAGAGGAAGCCGACGATGAAGAGGAAGAAGACGAGCCACCTGCTCCGAAAGGTCTGGCAAAGCTCTTCAAACGCAAGTAAAGACTCTGCTCTAACTCAGCAGTACACATTCATTCGTTAAGGCGTGATGCGCGTGGCGGAGATAATATCCACATGCATCACGTTTTATGTTTGAACGGAGTAATAACAACCCATCGAATCACGCTATCCCCAAATCCTGAAATCTATCCGCTACTATCAGGAAGAAATATCAGTTGGGGTTGCTGCATTATTGATCTGGATCGCAGCGACGCCAGCGAGTGCCATCTTCCTGCAACGCGATACTGCCAATCAAGACTATGTAGCGCTGGCTTGGGTGCGTGGTTGTTGGGAATTTTTTACCGAGAAGACGCTCGCTGTGTACTTTCTAGCTCCACTCTTCCGACTCTTTGGGCCCTCGCCCCGTTGGGAGCAGGTGTGGCTTGCTGTCCTAGCCGCTGTCTCGGCCGCACTCGTATATCTTCTGACGAAACTTGTGAGTCGCTCGCGCTTCGCGGGTGTGCTCGCTGTCGGATTATTGCTCTCACTTCCCGCTTTTCAGTTCTTTAACCGAACATACTTCGGCTACTTGTTTCCATTCCTTCTGCTCGGGTGGCTGGCTGCTTATTACCAGCGGTGGTTGTGGACAGGCTTATTTTTCGGATTGGCGATCCTCGGGCACTTTAACTCACTTGTGCCAGTCGGCCTCTCAACAATTTTCTTGTTTGTCTATTTCCTGCGTCACGAGCCAGTGCGACAATGGTTCTTCTATGCAGCCGGTGGGCTTGCACCGCTGATTTTTACTGAAGGCTTGTTCTTTTTCTACATGGGGCACGTGCATGCCTTCGTTTGGTTGCTCGGCACAATTGACGTAATCCGGAGTCCGCTGGTTGAATCACTCTTGCAACCTGGTTGGCTCTGGGTCGCTGCTGCGCTTGCAATGATGAATGGTTGGTTACTGGCAGGCACGTTGCTGTTTGGTGCCTTAGCTGCGCCATTGGTATTACGTCGCGATCGCTATGGCCTGGCATTGGGATTGAGCTTTGCCGGTGTTGTCATCCTTTATGCGATGCAGGCCGGATTGAGTAGTCTTGTTGTTGTGCCTCGACTGCTCATATCCGCAATGCCGTTTTGGTGCATTGCTGCGGGGATATTGATAGCCAAGACAGTGGCGAGCCTTCCTGCCCAAGGAATGCGTACAATGGCAGGTGTAAGCGCAATTGGCTTGGCCGTCATTGGTGCTGCCTCCACGGGACCCTTTATTCGACAGTTCACGCAGACACCTAATCCAATTATCGATCAAGCCTTTCAACAGGCGGTCGCCGAAGCGCGTCCTGTGCGTATGGTAGGACATCCTCAGGTGGCGCTCTTCTATTCCCAGTTGTATGGTGTCGAGTTACTCGTGAACGACATCGTTTGGATTCATTCTGGCATGCCCGACCAGGCTGTGCTCATCTTTGAAGGAGAAGCGCCGACAACCTTAGCCCGTAACAATTACAACGTGCGGCGCTATTCATTGGGATCATTGCAAGATAAGCGATATCCAGCACTTACCGCAGAAGCCGGGCTTGGGCGCAGGATGGAAGTTTGGTGGCCGACAGATGAATCGAAGTCAGTGAATCCCGGTAGACCAACTGATATCGCCAGAGCGTCGTATTATTATGCCGGTGCTGGTTGCTTTACGTCGCCGGTTTATAGTGATGGGGATCGGCCGCGCAGTTTGCATTACTATCAATTGGCCTGGAAGAAGGTGCTTGCAATAATCAGGCAAGCTTAGAGCAATATCTCTTCTCAAATTATGCATGATAAGATTTCTCCCCGAGCACGCGCCCAACGTGAGCTGGAAATGGCATACCAGGCGCGACTAGCTGGGAACGAAGGCAAGGCGCGCGTCTGTGCGCGGCGGGCAGCCGGAATTGCCATCGGGGTATGGCTGACACGGATACAGTCAGCGTCTAAGGTTGTCAGCGCAATTGAGCGTTTGCGTGCAGTGGCCGATGACGTGCGCCAGCCGGATAACATTCGAGCAGCTGCTCATCATCTGACATTACGCATCAACGTCGATCATGAACTGCCAGTGGCAGCGGATCCTCTCGAGGACGCGCGACAGCTGCTGACCTTTTTCCTTAAGGTCTAAGAATTGATGCTTTTACTAATGAAAATAATAGATGGTCATTCGCCGGATTCGATAGTTGATTACAAAGAAATATCTTAACGATCTTGATGCTATCGTCGCGCGGCGGCATGATAACGGCAGCGACTATTGGGCCACACCTGATGGGCGCCTTCTCGTTGGCAGCCCGTTCACGACGCTCGAGTCATTACTTCTGCTACACGACCTCAAAACGCCCCGCACTCACGAAGCAGTCAAAGGCGCGCTCGAACAGCTACAGCATGCCTGGCGGGAAGACGGACGCTTCCGCATCACGTCCGGCGCAATCTATCCATGCCACACTGCCAACGCCGCCCGCGTTATGTGTCGGTTCGGCTTCGCAAAAACCCGAAGGTTGAAAGGAACCTTCGAGCATTTGCTTTCAAGCATGCACAATGATGGTGGCTGGCGCTGTCGCAATTTCTCGCGAGGACGCGGGCCGGAGACGGAGTTTTCTAATCCGGGCGTCACACTTTTTGCCCTCGATGCAATCCGTTTTTCAGAGTATGTCGATGACCCCACGTTGAACGGTGCAATTGACACGTTGCTCCAGCATTGGACGATGCGGACACCTGTCGGTCCTTGTCAATTCGGGATTGGCACACTCTTCATGCAAGTCGAGTACCCATTTCTCCGTTACAACTTGTTCTATTACATCTATGTGCTCTCTTTCTATCATCGCGCGCGACAAGATCTGCGCTTTCAGGAAGCGCTCTCAGCACTTGAATCGAAGTTAGATGAACATGGCCGGCTGGTGATCGAACGTCCACATCAAAAACTGGCCGGCTTTGCCTGTTGCCGAAAAGGTGAGCCCTCTGAGCTTGCCACACGGAGATACAAGGAAATTTTGAAAAACCTTGACTGATTGTGGAGATCGCTACCCAAAGGATGTAGATAACATATGAAACTGCTTGTTCTCGGCGGTACGGTGTTTCTCGGACGGCACATCGTCGCAGTGGCATTGGCACGTGAGCATGAAGTGACGCTCTTTAATCGCGGTCAACAAAACCCTGATCTGTTTCCGGATGTAGAAAAATTGCGTGGGGATCGCGATGGTAATCTCACGGCCCTGGAAGGGCGCACCTGGGATGCAGTTGTCGATACTTGTGGATATGTCCCGCGCATCGTTGGGACTTCAGCCGAATTGCTCGCAGATGCAGCGGAGCATTACACCTTCATTTCGAGTATTTCAGTTTACGCTGAACCCTATGGGGCCAATATGGATGAAGCCGCGCCGACTGGAACACTGGAAGACGAGAGTATCGAGGAAGTCACTGGTGAAACGTACGGCCCGCTTAAGGCGCTCTGTGAGCAATCTGTTCTTGCTGCCATGGGAGGGCGTGCCTCCATTGTAAGAGCAGGCTTGATTGTCGGGTCCTACGATCCAACAGACCGCTTCACGTATTGGCCCGCTCGTATTAACAAAGGCGGGGAAGTGTTAGCTCCCGGCGATGGCTCCCAATGTACGCAGTTCGTGGATGTGCGCGATCTTGCCGAGTGGACAGTACGAATGGCGGAACAACGTCAGGCCGGTATCTATAACGCCACTGGTCCTGCCCGTGGACACACCTTGCATCATGTAATGGAAGAATGCCGAGCCGTGACGGGCGGCGCTGCCGAGTTCATCTGGGTCGGTGATGACTTCCTCAGCGAGAACGAAGTCAGTGCCTTTGTCGAGATGCCATTATGGGTCCCCGCAGATGAAGCCGGATTATTATGTGTTGATGTAACCAAGGCCCTGGACAGTGGACTTAAATTCCGGCAGCTCAATAATACAATCCGGCACACGCTTGAATGGGCGCAGAAACGTCCTGTCGATTACGAATGGAAAGCCGGACTGACAGCTGAACGAGAAACTGAACTGCTAGAGAAATTCCGCCAGGATTAACGGAGGCAGACTTGACCGACACAACACTCACGAAGATTGATGAATACATTGCAGCCAATATGCCGGCGGCCACCGCAAACCTGGCGCGCTTGTGCGCGATCCCCAGCGTAGCGGCCCAGGGCACTGGGATGCAGGAATGCGCCGACCTTGTCGCGGCGATGATGCGCGAACGTGGTTTTGGGGCCGAGTTGATCCCGACCGCAGGCTTTCCCGTTGTCTATGCCGAAGCAGCGGGTCGACGTAATGACATCACATTGCTTTTTTACGCGCACTACGATGTTCAACCGGCCGAACCCCTGGAATTGTGGGATTCGCCCCCATTTGAACTCACCGAACGAGAGGGTGCGTTGTACGCGCGCGGTGTAATTGACGACAAGGGCCATCTCATGTGCCGATTGGCTGCTCTGGACGCCATTCGAGGAGTTACGGGTGAATATCCTTGTCGCATTAAGTTCGTGATTGAGGGCGAAGAAGAAATCGGGAGCGTGAACTTGCTACCCATTGTCGCTGCCAATACCGAGAAGTTTGCCGCGGACGCCTGTATTTGGGAGTTTGGTGCCGTGAACTTTGAAGAACGCCCGGTGCAACATTTGGGTATGCGCGGCATCATGTATGTGGAGTTGAGTGCGCGCACTGCCAATCGGGACACGCATTCCGGGCTGACCGGTTCTATATTCCCAAATGCGGCCTGGCGTCTGATATGGGCGCTGAGCACGCTCAAGGATCAGAATGAGCAAATTCTGATCCCGGGATTTTATGATGATGTCCTTGACGCGACCGAGCGCGATATGGAGATGCTCGCCAAAATACCTGATCCCTCTCAGGATTATTTAGAACGCTATGAAGTGACTCGAGTGTTGTGATTTGAGTGATCTTAGGGCATATTCGGCAGATGCAACTTCCCATCGTAAAACCGGCTCCCATCGTATCAGAGCACAGCGCCAGCTTTCGCGGGGTGTTTGAAAACCGCTGTCAGTTCCGGCATTTCGAGAATTATCTAACCGGACTGATTGTGTTGAAGAACAAGTCGATGGCGAACATGACGCGCTGCCTGTTGGATAGCGCTGACAAGACCAACCTGTCGCGCTTCTTGTCGGAAGCGAACTGGGATGCCGCGGAACTGAACCAGGAACGCATTGCATACTTATTCCAGCAAACCAAGCGTCAGCGCCAGGGCGCCCGCAAATCGATGCTGGCCATCGATGATACTTTGTGCGAGCACGTCGGCAGTCTGTTCGAATACATTGACCAACATTACAACCACGGCAACCACATGTATCCGCTAGCGCACAATCTGGTCACCGGCCACTACATCAGCGGCGCGGTTCGCTTTCCGGCCGACTGGCGACTGTACCGGCGCTACGAAGAAGTCACCGACTGGGAAGCGTTCGTCAAGAAACTGTTGCCCGACGCTACGATCCCGAAAACCAAGAAGGAGCGTAATCGCTTCAAACGTCAAGTCGCACCCACCTTGCTGGCCGACCCAGAGTTCCGGGCTCTGGACGAATCTTTTCAGACCAAGATTTCGCTGGCGGCTGAACTGGTCAAGGCGGCGCTGGCGCACGATTTGCCCTTTGAAACGGTGCTGTTCGACGCCTGGTACCTGGCACCCGAATTGCTCGAAGTTCTCAGTGCGCATGGCAAGCACTGGATCAGCCTGCTGAAAAACAACCGCAACCTTATCACCAACAGCTTTGTGCTCCAGGATGCTTCCGGCGAACGCATGCGCTTTGATGGTCCGCACATCAAGGTGCAGGACCTAGTGCCGCTTATCCCACCTTCCGCTTTCAAACCGATGCAAGTGGGCGAGCAGACCTACTACTGCTTCAGCAAGAATGTACGCATCCCGACTTTGGGGAAGGTACGGCTGGTCATCAGCTTTGCCAAGCCTGATTTAACCGGCACCTATGCCGTGCTGGTCAGCAGCCATCTCAGTTGGGATGCCAAGAAGATCATCGCAACCTATCTGCTCCGTTGGCCGATTGAGACCTTTTATCAAGACGCCAAACAGAACCTGGGGCTCCACGAATATCGCATGCGCTCGGCCGCCGCCATTCATAAGCACTGGTCACTGGTCTTCGTGGCCTATTCGTTCCTGCACCTGCACTGTTTGCCCACATCGCGTCGTGACAAGGTCTGCGCGCCCATCCAATCCATCGGGCAGGTTATTCGCCAACAAAGCCAGCAGCTAATCGAAGCATTGATCTTGCAGGCTCACGGCTCTCTGTCTGACGGTACTGACGAGCAACAAGTCTTCTCGTACTTATTCGCCAAGCAGGCTTACTCTTTGGCTGCTTGAGCCTTTTCACTCAAATCACAACACTCGAGGAAGTGAATAACTTCCTGCGCGATGTCGAAGGCGGGGCTGAATTCCTGCGGCAGGCAACATTTGAGCCAACTTATACGATCTGCGGGTTGAACAGCGGCTATCAGGGCAAGGGTTCGAAGACTGTACTACCAGCTGAGGCTAGCGCGAAGATCGATTTCCGCTTGGTGCCGGATCAAGATCCGCAGGATATTGTCGCCAAGCTCAGAGTGCATTTGGACGCGCAAGGCTTTTCAGACGTAGAGATTACTTTGTTGGGTGGGGAGCCCCCGGCGCGCACCGATCCCGATCATCCCTTTGTTCAACTCGCAATCGAGACCGCGGAACAAGTCCACGGGAAAAAAGTGGTGGTGATGCCGATGATTGGCGGTTCGGGACCTAACCATGCCTTCATCCATCATCTGAAAGTGCCCGTCATCACGACGGGGGCTGCGCATGAAGAGTCACGCACACATGCACCGAATGAAAATATGCGTCTGGATTTGTTCGAATTGGCGATTCGACATACTGCCCATCTGACGTATCTATTTGCAGAATCGTAGAAGATTGCGTTCAGACGACCCCTGTTCCGCAATTGGAGCAGAACTTCGCACCGGTGTCGTTGACAAAACCGCAGTTCTTGCAGGCGGTGGGTTGTACAGAGCCGAGTGGCGCGCCGCAGCCCTCGCAGTCACCCATTCCTACCGGGTTGGCGTAGTCGCAGTATGAACAAACAACTGTGCGCAGGCGCTCCGATATTTCGTGCGATGCACCAACACTTTCCGTGAAGTGCTTGATCGTATCCCAGATGCGATTTTCCAATTGCAGGTGGTTAACATCGGCAGCCACATCATCCAATCTTCCCAGGATGCTCCACGGGTTGACCAGAGCAGACAGTGCTGTTTTCCCCAGCGAGGCAGCAATCCCCATCCATTCCTGCTGGCCTGCACTTACGAGCACGCCATCCTCGACTTTTTGGAGCGTGATAGTGAGGGCTGTCTTGCCACCCGACTCCCGCCAGCGGTGTGTCGAAATTTGCACGGCCGTTTTCTCGCCTTCGCCAACACGCTGGGCTGAAAGTCCGCCATGATTAAATTCGGCGACAAGCGCATTGGCAAGATCACCGGGTGTAATTTCTCCGTGATAAACTCGCTGTCTCATGCTTCCCGTCCTTGTTGCAGCCTCTGGTTGAGAACTGGCTTGTAGAATAGTAGCGGATGTGGGCGCGGCTGTAAACAGTTTATAAAAGAAGAAAGGTAGGAACCCGTGCATGAAAATTAAGATACTTGCAAATTCTGATTGTACTTACCCTATTAAATGGGGTCGCGTGATCAATGCATGAGCTTAGCGACTCAGAAAAGACAGAGAGGAAATTGCTGCATGCGCTGGCGCAATTTCAGGATGCACTGGTGCTGGATATCGGGGCTGGAGATGGCCGCTTCGTGGCACATTACGGCGCACAAGCCGCCTTCACGCACCTAATTGATCTCGACATCGATGACCTGGCGGACGCGCGGCAATTACTTGGGGATGCAGGCGTTAACCGCTATGGGCTGCACAATACGACAGCCGAGCGATTGCCATTCCCGAGCGAGCATTTTGATCTGGCGGTGTTCTCCTGGTCGCTTTGATGAGTTCCCCAGGCGGGCATGGTCCATGCCCTAAACGAAGCATGGCGGGTCTTGCGCCTGTCTGATCATAATCAAAGCGTGCCGCCCTACCAACGTGGGCTGATCGATATTCGACCATGGCACGGCGATCCGCTGGTAGTCGTAAAATCGCATGCCGGAGAAGAGATCAACTGCGGTCCATTGCGCCCCAAAGAGAGCGGTTACACTCACTATTCGGATGCCGAGCAAGCCCTTGAGACCGTCGTAGCGGCGAATAAATTTTCCATCGCTGAGTCACATACATTTGAGTGGATCGATGAATTTGAATCCGCAGACGAGTTGGCCACAGAGGTTGATGAGAGCTGGAGTTCGCGCATGCTGGACGAAGACACTGCCCTTGCACTCATGCACGCACTGGAGCGACTAGACGGAGCGGGGACTGCGATCATCCGGCAGTCGATCCGGATACGTTTTCTGCGCAAGCTGAACAACGCAAGTTAAATCTCTCTTTCTAAACTTCCCTGTTTTCCTGAATCAACTCTTGCCCAAAGCAGCAATCCGTTCCTGTTTTCCATTCTTCGCACTGTGGCTCGCAGCCTGTGCTGCACCGGTGCCCGTGGCAACGGAAACTCCCATATCGTCTGCAACTCTAGAACCACTTGTGCCGACTTTAGATGCTGCCCTACCCACACCATTGCCCACGCGCGTTCGTTGGGAATTTGGCGAGCCGCTGCCGTATACGATCCAATCCGGGGACACACTTGCGGCACTGGCAGCCCATTTCAACACTGAGATCGAAATCATTCTTGCAGCAAATCCCGCATTGTCGCCGGATGTGACGACGCTTCCACCGGGACTGGAGATCACGATCCCGGCCAGCTTCGCTGCCTTGCTGGGATCGGCGTTCAAGATTATTCCTGATAGTGAGTTGGTCTATGGCCCCGGGCAGGCTGATCTCGACTTGCAAGCGATTATTGATACGCAAGGCGGTTGGCTGGCGGAGTATCAGGAAACAAGTGCAGGCGCACTGAGTCCGGCCTGGGAAATCCTGCAGCGCACTGGGTTGCAATACTCGGTCAATCCGCGCCTGCTCCTGGCAATACTTGAATATCGCACAGGGATAGTGACAGGTCAGCCCGCCGAAAAATATATTGAGACCTATCTGCTTGACGTAGTGGACGACAGCATCCCCGGTCTGGGCGGACAATTGGGCTGGGCTGCCGGGGTGCTTAATAACGGCTATTATGGCTGGCGGGATGGCTCGGATTTGGAAATAACATTGGCTGATGGACGTGCGAGCCGCATTGATCCCTGGCAGAACGCCGGCACGGCAGCGCTGCATACACTCTTTGGAATGTGGTATGCCGCGCCGGAATTTGAGCAGGCGACCGGGCTAGATGGTTTTGCTGCAACATATCGAAAGCTCTTCGGGGAGCCGTTCGACTATGCCGTGCAGCTTATTCCAGAAGACCTGCGCCAGCCAGAACTCCAGCTGCCATTCTTGCCTGAAAAGGTATGGGCTTTTTCGGGCGGGCCACATCCCGCTTGGGGAAATTCGCTGCCCTATGGTGCATTGGACTTTGCTCCGCCCGCAGTCGTAACCGGTTGCGGTTATTCCACTGAATGGGTTGCTGCCATGGCCGCTGGAGAAGTAGTGCGTACTGGCACGGCTGCGGCTATCGTCGATCTGGATGGCGATGGCGACGAACGTACCGGTTGGGCAATCCTTTACTACCACTTGCGCAATGATGCCCTCCCGGACGTGGGCACAATTCTCCAGGCCGGAGATCCGCTTGGGCATCCCTCCTGTGACGGTGGGCGCGCGACCGGAACGCACACTCATGTGGCACGTAAGTACAACGGGGAGTGGATCCCCGCTGCTGGATTGCTTCCTTTTGAATTAAGTGGGTGGGTGGCTGCAGCGGGCGCGGAAGCCTATGAAGGCTGGCTCACGTACGATTTCCCGGCACAAAGATTGACTGCCTGCCCCTGTGTTACGTCCGAGAACCATATCGCACTTCCATAGTGCGCTCACATTAGAACTCGGGTGGCTGCAGCCGAGGGTTATGAACTGCTTACCTGCCTGAGACGGTCGTAGTAGCGGTCAACCCAGCGGTTGGACCAACCCCAACGCGCCGCATCGCGTACGATTTGTTTCACTTCTTCGCGCGTGATCTTCGCTTCGCTGTCGAGGACAAGATGGTTGTAGCGACTGATCGCCAGAGTGCGAACAGCAAACAGCAACGGGAACAGACAGAACAAGCGGATAGAGTGTCGCCAGGGCGGGAGCGCTTTCAGGTACGCCTTCGCCGCCAGAAGGTGGCGTTCTGCTTTATCGGCCAGCATGTCGATCACGAGCATTGCCTGTTCGCGATTCTCCGGCTCAAATAACGCTTCAGGCGGAATACCGGCTTCCTCGCAAAAACTTGCGGGGACATAAATCCAGCCGCGCTCATAATCATCGCGCAATCCGCGAATGACGTTTACTGTCTGCAATGCCAGTCCGAACTCGCGACCCAGCGGCATGAGTCGATCCATGTGCAGCCGGACGTAATAGGAGTACCAAGCGAACAGGTTCGTGAGCAAATATCCAACCCGCCCGGCGACCTCATGCATATAATCGTCCATGTCGTCTTCGTCGATAACCTGCGGTCCGCGGGCAGCCCAACGGGCCATGCCCTGTGTGGAGTCGCGCACATGTTTGACGATAGGTTTGCGCAGTCCTTCAGGCAGGCGATCTAATGCCTCCACGACTTGCTCGACATGTTTCGCAACCATTGCGTCCGGGGTCAACTCGTTCGGGAGATCGAGTTGCTTCGTCAGCTCATGCAACTCCAACTTTCCGGCAAGCACCTGATCCCACAATCCCAGCAACTCCACTTTTCGTTCCTTCGGCATCTCGTGGTTGTCTTCCAAATAATCCGACACGCGCAGGAGCAGATAAGCAACCATAACTGCCGAGCGCAATTTGACTGGCAATTGTTCGATACCCAGTGTGAATGTGCGACTGGCCGCGCGTAGCAGCTCAATCAGGGTCATAGCATATCTCCTGCGGAGTGTAGTTCGTCGGGAGCTGCGGGTATAAAACTTGCGCCAGGATAGTAAGGATTATAGTCTATTTGCGGCGGCAAACGCCACACTACACATTCTGGGCAACCTAAAGTATTATTATGGTTGTGTTATACCCCACCACAGAAGACCTGAAAGAACTCATCTCTCAGGCGGAAGCCGGAGAGATCGATGCGGCCCGTGAGGGTTTGCGCGATTTCACGCGCCGCCGCCCAAGCGTGCTCCTGGCTTGGAAATGGCTCGCAGATGTAGCCCAGAACGGGAAAGAGCGTTCGGAGGCAGTGCGCCGAGCGCAATTGCTAGCGCCCGGTGATCCTTGGGTGATTGAAGCCAAAAAGCATCGCCTGCCGCCAGAAAGATCGCCCAAGCGCGTTCAAGAAGCTATGTCTACGAGACCATTGGATTCTCCGATCTCGGCCTCAGCCCCACCACCCATTGCGACTGCCGGGCGCGATCCCAATCCGGAAGACCTGACAATCATCAACAGAATGAACCGTGACGAGGCCTTACAAAAGGCTATCGAGCGTTCGCAGCCGCCGGAAGAGCCGCTCCCGATTGAGCCGGAGGCAGCTGAGGTCGAACCAGAGCCGGTCCTAGAGCCGGAGGCCGTCGCGCCAGATGATGTGACTATTTCGCACATCGAGCCAGACGAACCTGAAGAAGTGGCTCCTTCCGATGAAACGCAGGCAATGCCCGCCATCCGGCAACCTGAGTCACCTGTAGAAGCACCGGTGCAGGAAGCGGATCTCCAAGAAGTTGAGACTGTCGAGGAATACGAAGACGCAGAACCCGCTCGCAGGAACGATACGCTACTCATCGTCGCGGTTGCCAGCCTGGCTATTCTCGGCATTGTATTTCTCGCGGCTGCTGTATTTGCAGCCAATCTTTTCTGACGACGAATCGCTCATCTGATAGCGAAAGCGGAGAACACCAACATCCGGGCGCAACAATGCGACCGGATGTTTTTATTTTAGGGATAGATATTGAGAATCTCAAACACAGCAAAGCACGAGTTCATCCAAGGTGTGCAAATCCAATTACCCATCTTGCTGGGAGTGGTTCCTTTTGCACTGATCTTCGGTGCGCTGGCAGTTTCTGCAGGTATTCCCCCGATTGCAGTCCAGGGATATTCTCTTTTCGTTTTCGCGGGCAGCGCACAATTTCTGGCTGTCGGGCTAATTAATAGCGGTGCGACAGCTGTCGTTGTCGTGCTGTCGATCTTTATCGTGAATCTGCGCCATACACTCTACAGTGCAACGATGGCTCCCATGTGGCGACACCTGCCACTGCGCTGGAAGGCGCCGCTGGCCTGGTTGCTCACGGACGAAGCATTCGTGATGACAGCGGCTCGCTATGCCCGCGGCAATACGCAAGCAGCGCACTGGTTCATGCTGGGGACAGGCTTAAGTCTGTGGGTGACATGGCAGCTTGGTACGTTCGCCGGCATTATCGCGGGATCACTGGTGCCTGATAACGGTGTACTCGACTTTGCACTGCCGCTTACATTTTTGGCATTGCTCGTACCCACCTTGAATAAGTGGCCCGTTGCAGCCGCGAGCCTGACCGCCGGTATTCTCGCTGTTTTATTAAACGAGTTGCCATTCCAACTTGGACTGCTCCTGGCGATGCTTGCAGGGGTGACAGCAGGACTGCTTGCGGAACGAAAAAACAGGATAATGGAGGCAGCCTCCCCATGAGCGCGCTCTGGCATTTAGGGATTATCCTCGGCGGAATGGTGGCTACCTATACCATTCGCCTCTCCTTCGTTGTTTTGTTGACCCCTGAACGGATGCCGGACATTGTGCGACGCGGCCTGCGTTACGTCCCGCCAGCGGTGCTGGCCGCGATCATAGTTCCCGAACTTTTGTTGACGGAAGGCGCGCTCAATATAACACTCAGCAATGACCGCTTGCTCACTGGAATAGTTGCTGCGCTGATCACCTGGAGATTTCGGCGCGTTTGGTTAACTATTGTGGTTGGTCTGGTCCTACTGTGGGTCTTGGCGAGTCTTGGATAAACACGCTTTCGATGGCCTGATGTTATTGCTTATAATATGAGGGTCGTCGCTATTCAACTTGGAGGAGAATTATGACTACACATTTGGTGCGCGACTGGATGAGCAAACCTGTGATCATTATTGATCCAGATTCAACTGTTTCGCATGCCCTCACACTTATGCGCAGGCGACGCATTCACAGTTTGTTGGTGGAGGAT
The DNA here is from genome assembly GCA_965248775.1 of Anaerolineales bacterium. Classification (GTDB taxonomy): domain Bacteria; phylum Chloroflexota; class Anaerolineae; order Anaerolineales; family JBHHUI01; genus JBHHUI01. The sequence continues at coordinate 3,035,703 of OZ252150.1, read as the reverse complement.
CTGTCTTCGGGTGAACCTGTCTATGGCATCATCACGACGACTGATATTCGCGACAAGATCGTTGCGGTTAACTCTGACCCCGCCCAAACAATTGTAGGGAAGATCATGACCGCGCCGGTTGAATTTGCTGAGCCGGATTGGTCGCTCAGGCGATGCTCGAGCATTATGCAGGAAAGCAATTTCCATCACATGCCGGTGTGCGATGAGAATAAAGCTCCTATCGGCATGATCTCGGCCACCGACATATTCATTGCTGTTGAAGAACGTGGCTGGGTAGAAGACGAATAGCGCGATTAATTTAACGCATCCGCGAGTAACACAATCGGGTGGACGGCCTGCCGGTCCGTGAAGTGGCTAATCTGGTCTCGGCAGGACGTGCCGGCCGCAGCAATATACGTTTCGGCACCCGCGCTGCGCACAGCCGGGAACAGCCGATCTTCGCCGACATTGCGCGACACAACGTAATGTTCCGCTTCATAACCCCACGATCCTGCCATGCCACAACAGCCGGATTCGATTTCTTCCACTTCCCAGCCTGGTAGTCTGAGCATGGCTAGCAGCGGCTCAGTGCCCACAAGTGCCTTTTGATAACAATGTCCGTGCACAAGCACTTTGCGTCTGTCTGCTTTCCACGCTGCCTTAAGATCAATATTTTCAACATGTGTCGCTAGGAATTCTTCTATCATCACGCTCTGCTCGGCCACTGCCTGTGCCGCGGAGTCGTTTGGATGAAGAGAGAGATATTCGTCCCGCAATGTAAGCAGGCAAGCTGGCTCCAGCCCGACAATGGGGATGCCGCGCTGGGCGTAGTGTGCCAGCGCTGCGATGTTCTTCCGGGCCTGTGTGCGCGCCTGTGCCAGCAGACCCTTCGAGATCAGCGGTCGCCCACAACAACCCTGTTGCTCGACAATCTCTACGTCGAACCCGGCTGCAGTCAATACCTGCAGGGCAGCAACACCAACTTCAGGATGGTTGTACTCGGTGAACGTGTCGACGAAAAGCACAACAGGATTTAGAGACGTATCTGAAGATTGGGGATTGGAGATCACTCTTCTGTTAATTTGCCGACTTGCGATCCTCCGGAATGTCTGCTGTGCGAATCGTGGCAGACGCCGCTGCCGCGCAACCCCGATAAATTTTTCATTCAGCCAGCGTGTGATCGGCAATGCTAATGCAAAATTCACCAAGCCGGAAAAAGGGCTGGCAAGGCGGGACAGCGTGTTAATGTTTGCGAAGAAGCGCGCCCGAAGCGGTACGCCGTGACGGGCGTAGTATTGCGCCAGAAACTCAGCTTTGATCTTGGCCATATCCACCCCAGAGGGGCATTCGGCTTTGCAAGCCTTGCATTCCAGACATAGGTCGAGTACCTGATACATACGCTTCTCGGTGAGTGCCTGAGATGGCAGACGGCCTGAGAGTGCCGCGCGCAATGCATTTGCGCGTCCGCGCGTGGAGTGCTCTTCCTCGCGTGTAGCCTGATAGGACGGGCACATGACTCCATCTGCTTTCCGGCAAACGCCCGCGCCGTTGCACATTTCCACAGCACGTGCGAAACCGCCGTCTGCGCTGAAATCCAACTGCGTTTCCAATCGGACGGTTTCATAATGCTCGCCAAAGCGCAGGTTTTCGCGCATGTCCTGCGCGTCCACCACCTTGCCGGGGTTGAGAATGCCGTGCGGATCGAAGGCCTGCTTTACATCGCAGAAGGCCTGATAGACCGCCTCGCCAAAGAGCGGACGGTTGAACGCCGAGCGCGCTAGCCCATCGCCATGCTCGCCGGTCATCGCACCGCCCATTTTGGCGATGATCTCCAGCACGCTCTTTGCGACGGCGTACATGGTTTCGATCTGGTCGTTGGATTTCGTATTAATCAGCGGTCGAATGTGCAGACAGCCAGCGGAGGCATGTGCGTAGTAACCGGCAGTCACGTCGTGCGCGTTAAACACTTGCTCAACCGCGCGCACATAGTCGCCCAATTGCTCGACCGGCACGGCCGCATCTTCGATGAAGGGGATCGGTTTGGCGTCGCCTTTGACCGACATCATCAGTCCGAGGCCCACCTTGCGCACGCCCCACACGCGCGCCTGCTCGGCAGCTGTCACTGCGCGTGTGCTCCTCGTCGGCTGTTGCGAAGCATCCAACTGGCGTATACGCGCATCAAGCCGCTCTAACTTGGCGAGCAATTCAGCTTCGCTCTCGCCATAATACTCAACGATCAGTACAGCCGCGGGGATGCCCTCCACGAAGGTCAACATGCGGTTGTAAGCCGGCACGCCGCGCGTCAGGCGCACGATCATCTCGTCCATCAGTTCAACGGCAGACGGCTCGGTCTCTAGGATGGCGGGTGTGGCGTCGCAAGCGGCTGCGATGCTATCAAACTGAAGAATCCCGAGCACAGTTTGTTTTGGGCGCGGCACAAGGTTGACTTTGATCTCTGTCAGGACGGCGAGCGTTCCTTCAGAGCCGGCCATGAGTTGGGCCATGTTGAATCCGTCTACGGCAGGATAGTGTTCACCTGTCCACCCGCTCGGGCGTGTGGCGACATAGCCGCCATCTGAAAGAAGATAGTTCAGACGATAGCCGGAAGAGTTGCGCCATGTGCGCGGATAGCTTGTCCGAATACCTGCGGAGTTGCGCTGCACGATGTCTGCCACTTGCTGGTGCAAGGTTCCGGAAAACGAATCAGAACTGGGCATGGGAGCGTCCGGCGCAATGGAAGCAAAGTGAGCCTGTGAACCATCCGAGAGAATGACATCCGTTTCCAGAACGTGGTCGGCTGTCATTCCGTACATCATTGAATGTGCGCCCGTGGAATTGTTCGCCACGATGCCGCCGATCGTTGCACGGTTGGCCGAAGCCGGATCGGTTCCGTACTGCAGACCATATGGTTGCAAGTGTGCATTCAAATGATCGCAGACTAATCCGGGCTGTACGCGCGCCCAGTGTTCTTCGGGGTTGATCTCTAGCACCTTGTTCAGATAACGCGAAAAATCGAGCACGACTGCCCGGCCTACCGTTTGTCCGGCGAGTGCACTGCCAGCGCCGCGCGCCAGGACGGGAACGCGCTCGCGGGCACAGGCCGCCACCACCATTTGCACATCATCGTTGGTTCGTGGCAATACGACTGCCAAAGGCTCGATCTGATAGATGCTCGCGTCGGTTGAATAGAGCAGGCGGCTATAGGGATCGGTGCGTACTTCACCACGGAAATCGTCGGGGAGGTTATGCAGAAAGTCGATGTGGAATTGGAGAGGATCGGCCATGAAAACTCAATGTTGGTCTGGGGTGGTATCTATTTGGAAGTATAGCAGCACCTCGAATTAAGTGAGCAATATTTTTTATCTGCCAAGGCTGGTTGACTGACAAAACTCATAAAAAGAAGTGGTAAAGTCGCAAACTCCGGGGAAAATAGGGTTGAACAACCTAACCCCGGAGAAGCGGCCAATGAATAATATCACCTTGTATCGAAAGTTGATGAAATTTGTACACGACAGTGGAATGCGATTTCATGACATACGCATAGCAAACACATTTTGCTGGGCAATGACAGGATTAATACTGAGCGAAAAAATCAGTTTGGGACAATGGGAACTGCATCGGGCTGGGAGAAGATTGGCCAGTAGCGCGGTGCGCCAGTTCTCGCGCTGGTTGCACAATGAGCGCATCTGGGTGTGGGACCTCTATTCAAAGTTATTGCAGCAGATGTTGCAAGATTGGAAAGAGCCATTCTGGATAGCCGTAGATACAACTGTATTATGGGACACGTTTGTGATGATTGAAGTGTCATTAATATATCGTGACAGAGCGTTACCCTTGGCTTGGAAAGTGCTTGAACAATCGAGCGCCACGGTTGCTTTTGCATACTACAAGTCGTTGCTGATTGATGTAGCGCTGATCATCCCACTTGACCATAGGACAGTATTGTTAGCCGATCGCGGCTTTACAGACACAAATTTGATGAAATTGTGCCGTGATTTAGGCTGGCACTTCCGCATCCGGGCCAAATTGTCGCTCCTGGTGGATACCGGGCGTGGTCAACGCAAACTGCGCACGCTGCTCCCACAAGCTGGCAAAGCGCACATGTGGCACAACGTCTTCATCAGTGGGAAACAACTCGGACCACTTCATCTCGCTCTCCCGTGACCCCGGACCCATCACGACCCAGTGGCGTCACTGGACGCTGTGCAGTCTGCACGTCACGGAGTGAAGCCCAGTACCGAACGAACTGGGTCGGTATGCGCACTCCACTTCGTGACCCAGTGCATTCACCCAGTCACGAATGAACTGGGTCGTGATGACTGGGTGACTGTACGGGACGGGGTGGCGAGCCTGAAAAACGCTAACGCTTCAGACCCTTGGGCCATTCTCAGCGATGAACCGACTGACTTACAAACCTTCGAAGAGTACACCTGTGCCGCCCGCACGGTGCGGTGCCGTTTGCGTTTCGACATTGAAGAACTTTTTCTTGATGAAAAATCGGGCGGTTTTCAACTTGAAGACAGTCGCTTGCGCACTATTCCTGCTTTGGAAAGATTACAATTGATCCTCGCAACGGCTACGATCTATCTTGTCTCGACTGGTACTGCTATTGTTGAAATGGGTCGTCGCCGCTGGGTCGACCCCCACTGGCAACGCGGTCTCAGTTATTTCCAAATCGGCTGGCGCTGGGTCAGACTTGCTCTTGACCACGGTCTCAATTTGCTCGATTTCCCTTGGTTAGCCGACTGTCCTGACCCTTCTCCCGCCATTTCGTCTGAAGTGCAATTTGGCATTACCCTGGTTTAGTGGACAACGAGATAAGATAGATTCACAGATCAGGGAGGACCCAAATGGTTACATACAGGAAGACATACACGCGCGAATTCAAGGTCGAAGCCGTTCGGTTATCGTATGATAGCGACACAGCGGTTGAGCAGCTTGCTTTGGATTTGGGAGTAAGTAGTAGCAGTCTGAATCGCTGGCGGGCTGAATACGCGGCTGATGGAGCGCAGGCATTTCCCGGAAAGGGAAAGCCGAAGGAGCGCGACCGCGAGCTGGCGGAGTTGAAGCGCGAATTGCACGTGGTGCGCCAGGAACGGGACATCCTAAAAAAAGCCATGGCGGTGTTTGCGCGCGAGCAGAAGTGAGATTTCGCTTCATTGACGAACACAAAGGCGAGTACAGCATCAGTCTGATGTGTCGGGTACTGCAAGTCACACGTAGCGGCTACTACGCCTGGCGCAAGCGGCCGGTCAGCCCGCGCGAGCAAGCCAGCCAGGCGTTGGGACGCGAGATCAGAGCGATCTTTGAGCAGCATCGCGGCGTCTATGGCTGTCCGCGCATTCACCGCGAACTACAGGACCGCGGCATCCGCTGCGGCCACAACCGGGTGGCCCGTCTGTTGCGCCTGCATGGCCTGCAAGCCCGACGCAAACGGAGCTACAAGGTGACAACCCAGTCGAAGCACAGCCTGCCCGTAGCGCCGAATTTGCTCGTTCAGGACTTCACGGCCACTGCGCCTAACGAAGTGTGGCTGGCCGACATCACTTACATTGCAACCAGTGAAGGGTGGCTCTATCTCGCAGCAGTCCTCGACCTGTACTCGCGACGGATCGTCGGCTGGGCACTCGGCAAACGCTTGGGCCGCCAACTGACTTTGGATGCTTTGGAGATGGCTCTGCGTTCGCGAAAACCGCCGCCAGGTCTCATCCATCATTCTGACCGGGGGAGTCAGTACGCCAGCGCTGAGTATCAGGCGCTGCGCAAGCTTCATGACATCACGCCCAGTATGAGCCGAAGGGGAAACTGCTACGATAACGCCCCCATGGAGAGCTTCTTTGCCAGCCTGAAATCCGAGTGTGTATACCAGCAACTGTACGCCAGCCGGGCCGCTGCTCGCACCAGCGTCTTTGACTATGTCGAAGTGTTTTACAATCGGCAACGGATGCATTCGGCCCTGGATTACATGAGCCCACATGCCTATGAACAATTACCTTTAGTGGCTTAACCAACTGTCCACTGAATCGGGGTAATACCAGACTGCGTCGTGAAACGAACTGGGTCGGTACCCAGTACCGAATGAACTGGGTCGGTATGTGGCAAGGTTCGTACCGATGAGTGGGTCAATCGCATCGCGCAGGAACTACTCGACGTGCCGCATCTACACCTCACGCTTACCACCCCGTCCAGAACCGGGACGGGACTGGGTCGCTCAGGAACTCCGCCAGACATGCCATGCTGATCGCCGTCTACTCGATGTCATGCTTAAAGTCGCCGCCGAAGCCGTCCGCCAGGTCGTAGAAGATGATCACCCCGGCCTGCGCATCGGAATGATCTATACCTGCCACACCTTTGGCCGGGATTTGGGATTTAAACCCCACGTCCATCTCGTTATCCCAACCCAGTATAGCGACCCAGTTCGTTCGCTACTGGGCTTTTGGGACTGGGTGACGAAGGGCGGCCTTAACCGCGACAACGCCTGGATCGAAGTTGATGCCATCCCCGGCGGTAAGTTAGCAGCGAAGTGGCGCTATCTACTTTGCAAGGAACTTCGGCGTTTGCGTCCTCACGATACAGACTTGCGCGCTACCATCGACAAAATCTATCGAAAATACCGGGGATTTCAGGTCTACACAGACAGCTTCTACCCCAAAGGCCTCGAAGCCGCAAAGTATATCGGGCGCTACCTCGGCCATCCGCCCCTCGCCACGTCTCACATCACTCAGTATCACGACCCAGTGCATTCGTCATCACGATGCAGTCCGCACGTGACTGTATGACCCAGTGCATTCACCCAGTCATCACGATGCAGTCTGCACGTGACTGTACGAACGCACTGGGTCGTGATGACTGGGTGACTGGGTGATGGACGGCGGGTGCAGTTTTGGTATCGCGAGACCTCTACCGGCTTACGTCGCGATGTCAGTCTTTCACCGCTCGAATTCATCTCCCTCCTGGTGCCACACCCCGTCCAGGACCGGGACGGGACTGGGTATCCCTCCCAAAGGCACGCAACTCGTCCGCCACGCTGGTCTCTATGCTCGCAATGTCAAAGCAAAGTGGGCAGAAATCGCAAACACAGCCCTCGAAGTCCTCCGGCTCCAAATGCCGCTCTTTGACCTGGAGCCTTTGGCTACTTTTTTTAAGACCCTCACCTGGCGCGAACGCATAACCCGTGCCTGCCGGCAGGGCAGGTGAAGCAAGCTTCGGCTACGACCCGCTCGAATGCCAGAAATGCGGATGCATCATGGAATTAGTTGAAATCTGGGAGCCCCAACGCGGCCATGTCTGGATACCCCCCCTACAGGGGCACACGTGAAGCGCTGGCTCGAAACCCACCGCCAGCGCAAGGCGGCCCGCGATGCACTCTCCGCCCGTCTTGCCGCCCGCCCTGCTCGCTTCGCCCAACTCGCTTTCGCCTTCTACGACACTTCCTGAAAGGCCATGGATCTCACCACCCAGTGCAGTACACATACCGACCCAGTTTCACGACCCAGTTCATTCGTCATGACCCAGTGCATTCACCCAGTCACGAACGCACTGGGTCGTGACACTTGCCGCGTTGCGGCAGTACGCGGTGACTGGGTGACTGGGCGTTCGGTACTGGGCTGGACTGGGTACTCGCCTGACCGGTCTGCGTTTCTCACGCTGACACTTTTCGGGCTGCCTGGTCATCGAAAAGCGGCTGTTTTCCACACCCCTTTCAGCAGCGGGTGATGGCACGACTCTTCAAAAAGACAGTGAATTGCATCGCCTTTGTGCTGCGGGAAGTGCAGCACAAAAAAGTATAATTTCCTAGATCTCGAGCTGACCATCTTTAGATGAGGGCAGAGGCGCAGAGTTCGTGTCGAACTGAGTCAAGATTATGACGGGAGAAAAACGCTCACCAGTAAACTCTGGATTGCTCAGATTCGCGAGTCAATGGAATGTGAGAATTCGCCCATTAGCTCCACTTCACCTCCAAACCAGCCCCAACATTCGAGCCGCAGCGTCATATCTTCCAGTAACGCTTGTCCATCGGCGTCCTGCAGCACGATGTTTTCTACCTGACCCTGAATATTGAAGCTGCCCTGATCGGGTGTGAAGAAACCCACCACAGGCCAGCGAGACCATAGTTCCCCAGCCAGCGAGCGATAGCAATAGGCGCGCTCTGGAACCGGGTCCGCAACCAGGCCTGTCAATTCAATCCCAAGTACCGGCAGCCCGGCGGGTTGCTCCGGACAGCGGGCCGCATCGATGTCTACGCTCACCGGATTGCTTGCCGCTTCGCCCTGCCCATTTAGTGCAGAAACATAGAAAGTGAGCAGTCCGGGCGTACCTGCATGCGTAAAGCTGAGCCAATCTACTTGCGATTGTGAGGACAGCGTGGCTACCTGCCTCCAATCCGGCCAAAGCAACGAGTGCGCATATACTGCAAAGCCCTCCTCATTATTAGAAATGTCGTGAATCAGGAGTTCTGCCGCGCAGCCCTGCACGGCTCCCACAATTTCAGGTGCTGCCGGTTTACTGCGCGCGATCAGGTTTGTGATCCAATTGCCGGGCGTTCCGGTCCAGGCAGTGCTCGCGCCGATGCTCTCATTTGGCCCCGGCGGATCCGGCGCGATAGGCGGCTGTGCAGGTGCGGGAAGATTGAGCGCCCTTATAGCAGCAGCCTCGGCTGTACGCGCAGCCCCATCTTCTTGCAGCAGTACAACATCGGAGGCAATGCCTGCCTGCCCGCCCGTATTTGCCCTAGATGTCTCCGTCAGCGCCTCGTCGTCTTCGATTAGAACGACAACACTTGTCGAGGTGAATGTCGCCGTCTGCACATCCGTGGCACGAGCGATCAACGAGTACATTCCGGGCGTATCAGGTACCCACACAAAGCTGGCAAAGTACGGAGTACGGTTACTAGGCGAGGCCTGAACTTCGGCCACCTCTCCGTTGACCCATAATTCTATTGACAGGAATGGGTCGGGGCCGATAGCCGTAGCCTCGATGGAGATTGGCTCAAATGTACGCCACGCAGTAGCCGTTGGCGGGTTTGAGATCGCGACTTGAGCGGAAGTTGTTTGGCTTAATGGAGCTATGCCTGCATCACGATAGATGCTAAAGAAGTACGCGAGGGCACCAACGGACAGTATGCAGATTGAAATGATGCTGATGCCGAGGCAACTTATGATGAGGCTGCGTCTTTTCATGTGCGCTCCTTCGTATCCCTGTTGATCGAGCGGCTATAGCCGAACCCAAAGCTGGTCTACCAAGGGTCCGTGAATATATAACTTTCCGCACCTAAAATTTGTCATTTCGAGCGATAGCGAGAAATCCACACCCCCGCTCACTGTACAACCAACCTTGTGAAAGATTTCTCTCTTTGGTCGAAATGACACACGGGAAGTTATTCTTTTATGAACCCTAAGGAATGAGAATTAAATAACTTGTGCAAATGGGAGAGCGCGGTAATTCCATTGGGGCAAGAAATCATCAAAGATAATGCGCATGTTGTCCCTGAAATCTGTGGCTACTTTACGACCGGTTTCGTAGACCTGGTCAATAACATGGACAAAAGCTTTCAGTCCGGTCTTGGTGCTGGTTTTTTCCATCAGTTCTTTGACGAGTTTGCGGCTGGTGAAGATCACGCCTTGGCAAGCGCGGGTAACATGCGGGAAGAAACGGTGTTCGCTGGGGTTGTATTTCGAGCAATAGGGTGGATAGTGAGCAATGCGAATTTCGACCCCGATTTCATCGGCCAGTGCTTGCAAGTCTTGCTTGAAGATGTAGTAGCGGGAACTGTTACTCCCGCCGCCATCGCAAAGCACGAGAATAGAAGTGGCGTTGGGATAGTGGTAGTGGCCGTATGTGTACCACCAATGGCGAAAGCTATCGCAAGCGAATTCACTGGTATCATGACTGCCGCCGAGTTGGATGTAGCCGACATTGAGACGCAAGTCGTAGAGACTGTGAGGAATGCTGACCCCAGCAGCATAGCTGTTGAAATCATGGTCATAAGTTTGCAGTTCTTCCAGGGTGTACAAATGTCCGTCTCGGTAGAAATTGCCCAGATATTCCTTTTTCTTGCTGTCCATGCTGACAATGGGATTGCCCACCGCTTCGAATTCGGTCTTGAGCCGCGTGATGTTCTCAAATTGCTCGTTGCGGTTTTCAATCTCGGCCTTCAAACCGAGTTTCTTTTGCGCTTTTCGGCGGCGATAGTTGTGCTTCTGCAGCAACTTGCGCACCACATATTTGCTGACCACGATGTCGTGCTCGGCCCGCAACGCTGCAACAATCTCGCCCGGGGTCAGGTTCGTCCAGCGCACCCTCTCGTCCATCGGGTCACCGGCTGTGTGCTCGCGCAACACTGCCAGGAACTTCTCAGCAAGTTGCGCCCCCCATGTGACGTAGTACGGTTTGCGTCCGCCGCCTGGCTTCCGAATGCGCTGCTCCACTTCGCCCTTGGGCAAGCCACTGACTTCGCGGGCGCCTTTGCTCACCGTGTTGCGACTGCACCCCAACACCCGCGCAATGTAACTCCGTCCGCCGTGTCCAAATCTCAAGGCTTCGAAACCAGCAAAGCGACGCCCATCTTTCTCGTTCAAGCTGTTGTAAAAGCGGCGCATCATTTCTTCATGTTCGGGCGCATAGGGTTTCATCATGGCCTCCTGGCTAGTGTTCTGATGAAGCCAAGAGAATATCACTGCTTGCATCCGTTGTGAACCAACTGCCCAAATTATTTAATTCTCGTTCCTAAGTCCGAATTTTTTGTACCGTGTCGATTGCCGTCATACCATTACTCCTCAATTTGCCACACCAGAGTCACATGGGCTGTACGCAAAATCAGAGGACTGAAATTCACTCGGACGCGGCACAGTGCTCTATGAATCGAGCCAAGAAAACCGGGCTGACCGTGTGCCCGATTTATCGAGCGTTCTATCTGCAGCCCGGAGATTAATCTCTGGGCTATTTGTGGGAACTACTAAGGTGAAAATAGCACGACAGGCGCTTCACAAGCGCTTCATCGTGCGAATTTGGGGGACGGAGGTTAGATTACGAGAGGGAATCCAGGAGCGTCTTGGCTTCGATCAGGTCAGTGGTATCAAACCCTTCCGAAAACCAAGCGTAGATTTCATTCAGTAGCTGTCGCGCTTCTATTTGTTTGTCTTGTTGCTGCCACAGTCGGCTCAAACTCATCGCCGCCCGTAGCTCTAGCGATTTGGCGCTTTGCCCGCGGGCTATTTCAAGTGCCTGCTGGAAGCAACGCTCGGTCTCTTCTGCCGCAATTGATTCCAATTCGGACTCACCGGCCTGTGCTAGCAGCATTTCTCCTTTGAGCCGATGGATTTCTGCCGCATACCAGCGTTCCTCGCCATTCTCTACCAATGACAACGCCTCGCTCAGCACATTGAGGCCTGCTTCAGCCTCTCCTGCTTTACCGTACACCTCGGCCAGCAAAGCAAGATAATACGGCCTGAGCAGCCGCGCCCCGGTGGCCTGATATGCATCCAGGCCTTGGTGCATCTGTGCCTGCCCCTCTTCTGTACGGCCTTGTTCGGAGAGAGCCCAGCCCTCCAGGACAGTCCCATACGCCAACCATAACGGAAACTCTTGTGTGGTTGATAGTTTTCTGGTTTTCTCCGCCCATGAATAGGCTGTATCCGCGTCGTTTAAGAATTGATAGAGTACACTGGCGCTACCCATTCCGAGCGCCAAGCTGAAAGGGTGCTCCAACTCTTCTACAAGGGACAACAATTCCTTGATTTTCTCTTGCGCTTGGTCCGGATATCCAAGCAACCATAACCCCCAACTTGTACAGGATAGGCGATTCGTTCGGGGGTCGGATCCAAGGAAGACCGAGCCTTGGTGCTTTTTAAAGTCATAGAACTGCATGCTCTGTTCAAGCTGCTCCTGGGACTGTGTCGGTTCTCCAAGCCAGAAGAGTGCTATTCCCAGATTTAGATGCGCCTGCATCAATTGAAGAGAGTCATCCAAATTCTGCGCCAAAGTGAGAGCCTGCTCACCCAGCTCACGTGCCGTCTGCAACTCCGCGCGCAAACCGTAATAGCCCGACAACCCAAATAACACCGGCAGGAGCTGCGGAGCTGCGCCTATCTTCTGACAAAGCTCGCGCGCCCGGGCGTGCGCTTCTTCCACTCCGGGAGCCGCGTAACCCCGCGAAGCAATTAATGACATACCTAAAGTGATCTATAAGATAATTTCTTGTTGCATGCGCGCAGCTGTATCCGGCAGTGTCATGAGTAGCTGCAGCCCATGTGTCAGTTGTCTGCTCGCTTCCTGGTGGGCGGACAACCGCAGGGCGGCATCTGCAGCCAGCTGATAATAAGGAATGGCATTTTCGGGCATCCCCGACCGCTCGTAGTGAACGGCCACCTGTCCGGCGGCGGTATCGAGCTCATTTGCGTGCACACTCTCCAACGCCTGCGCCACCTGCTGATGCAGCCGTCTTCGGCGTGCATGGCTCACTTGGCTATAGGCGACTGCAAGTATTTTGTCGTGGCTGAAATCATAGCCATGTTCACCCAGTTCACTCACAAGCCGGCGCTGCCAGATTTCGTCCAACGCGCCGATAAGACTCTCTTCGTCCTCGTCACTGGCCTCAGTGAGCACGGCGAAATTAAATGCACGCCCGATGGTAGCGGCCACACTTACCAATTCGCGCGCTGGATTGGAGAGTTGCGCCAGGCGTGCCTCGATAATCCTCTGAACCTTCGGGGGCAGGATAAACGATTTGGGTTCTAGGCGTTCGGACTGCTCAAGTTGGTCGTTCTGCTCAAAGCTCTGAAGTCCACCTCCGGCGCGCACGGTTTCCACTACAAACAGTGGAATTCCTTCGGTCTCACGAGACAGATACGCCGACTGGCCTGAGTCATATTCCTCACCGAGCATCTGCGCTGCGAGAGAGGTCGTTTGCGCTTCATCCAGTCGATCCAGTTCGATTTCTGTATAACCTCTGTTGCGCTGTAGCTCAGGAAGCAACATTGCCAGAGGATGATTTGTGCCGATTTCTTCCGAGCGCAATGACCCGACCACGAGCAGCTGCGCTTCTGCATCGAAGCGAAGGAGATAATGCAGCCATTCCAACGTATCGCGGTCGCACCATTGCAGATCGTCGAGTACCAGTAATAGGGGTTGGCTACTACTACCCAGAACCGCACGAGCAAGCGCTTCAAACAGACGCTGTCGCTGCCACCTCTGGATCAGAGGCGCAGGGGGAGATAAATCAGGTCGTTCGACGAGCAGTTCGGGCAACAGGCGTGCCACCTCTGTGAGCAGGACTTCGTCTAGTGAGCGCACTGTCTCCTGAAAGACCTTCGTCCGCAACCAAAGCACCACAGGGGTAAAGGCCAGGCTACCTTCTGCGGCATAGCAACGCACCCTTGCGGTACGGATGCCTTGACGGTCGGCCCATTGGAGCATCTCCTCCGCCAATCGCGTTTTTCCGATACCTGCCTCTCCCACCAGTGTTACAAAGTGTGACCTTCGAGTGACAGCGCCGCGCCACGCTGACTGCAGTTGTTCCCATGCTTGCTCGCGCCCAACCAATGGCACCGAGGCAATCGCGGGCGTGGATGGTGCTCTGTTCGGCAGCTCCAGCCCAATCAGCCGCTCATAGATATCCTGTGTGGCCGGACTGGGCTCGACCTCGAGTTCGCGCTCCAAAACTGTGGCACAGGTGTGGTAATAATGGAGCGCTTTTGCAGGATCTCCATTGAGCGCATTCAGGCGCATCAGTTGCTGATAACTTGTTTCGCGCAGCGGGTCGTTGCGCAAACGGCGCTCGGCAAAAACGATAGCTTTCGAATAATTGCGTTGATTTTCCAGCAGCTCAATCAGACGTTCGAGCGCAACGAGGAATATCTGGTACAACCGTTCTCGCTCAGCCAGGATCCAATCTTCGTAGCAGCTGGGCAGCAAGTCACCCCGGTATAAGTCCACGGTTTGTTCAAGCGCCGCTCGAATAGCGGCCTCGTTACCGCTTTGCTCTGCCTGCTCGACCCTTGTTGCAGCACTTTCTAGATCGGTCACGTCGAGTGCAAACGAGGTCGTTGGTTGCCATTGCACCGTTGAGGCATTTGTATCCAGGAAATCTACGTCATCTGGCAACGCAGCTCGTAGTCGGTACAGTAACGTACGCAAGTTGGTGAGCGCTTGGGATTCGGAAGAATCCGGCCAAAATAGAAATGCCAAATGGCGGCGCGATTGATGAGCAGAAATGCTAAAAGAGACTGGGCACGTGCGGAGTTAAAGCCTGTCAGCGGCTCGCCGCTGTATGTCAAGCGGAATTCACCAAGCAAGCGTACTCGTAATTTCGACATGAGCTATCTCTGCTTTTGAGTAAACGAGTGTTGCTCGCTAGTTTACACTTATTTCAAACATTGAAAAACCTTCGCGAGCGTTCTTTCTTCAGCGCGTGGGTTCACTCATAAGGAATACATGCGGTCGTCGACTATCGAGAGCCGACAAACGGCGTGGCGATGAATACAAACCCCAGATAAATCAGATATAACCCACACGCTATCATCAACCACTTGTAAAATCTGTCGGTGATCCAGGCGCGGCCGCGTCCCACGACGCCGGAGAGTACGCTGTCCCAAAGATAGTCCGCACTGATATGGCCAAGGAAGAAGACTAAAACTCCCAGCCAGCCCAGGCCTTGCGAAAGCAGGATGTAACTTGCCGCTACTGTGATCCACCAGCCATACCAAAAGGGATTGACTATTGTCGCACCAACCCCGAGACCGACGAGCTGCCAGTTGCTCAGTAGTCGCGGATTGTTATCCGGTTTTGGGAGCGCCAACGTACCTATCCACGCTCCGCGTGCCATGAACGCCCCCATCCAAAGTAGCAATAGCCCACCCAGGATGGCAATTACCGTGCTGATGAGTGGTGTGTTCAGGCCGGCGTTGAGACCCACAGCCAGCAGCAGCACCATGATCAATTCCGTCAGACTATGACCGGTTGCAACCAGCGGTCCAACAATGAATCCACGCCGCGCGCTTTCGGAAACGATCGCAGTAGAGACTGGCCCGGGAGTTACCACCGCACCAAAGCCGACAACGAATGAGAAGACGAAAAGAAATGGCAGTGTCATGTCGATGACTTAATCTGAATGTAACTCGGATATCTTATAGTCTAACGTTATAAGGTGAAATTTAGCTGATCTATCATAATTTGAACAACACCAAAAGATAATGTCGCCAAATTCCGAGACGGTTCTTAGGAGGAATACTGCCAATATTTTTCTTTAGATTAAATATAAAAGCATGGGAAGCTACTCTTGGTTTTCGGAAGGGCTTGAATCCAGTGACTTGATCGAAGCCAAGATGCTCTTGGATACCCTCTCGTAATCAGACTAACTCCACCACCCCCAATTTCACACTATGAAGCGCTTGTGAAGCGCCTGTCGTGCTATTTTCACCTGAGTAGTCCTAACAAACAACCCGGAGATTAATCCCCGAGCGCTGGATAGAACACCTGATACATCAGGTGTTCCATGGGCAACTCTTTTTCCGCGCCTATTCTTGGAGCACGGGCTGTCCCCCGGGGGGATTCATACGCGGCTGCCTGGCAGTTGAGAAATCCCGTAGATGCACGCAGGCGATTGAGCGCCATCCAATTTGAATAAATTACTCGAATCTCATCGATCAAATCTATTTACAGTACGGCTGTGGAAAGCAGACCTCGGGGAGGGGCGCACGGAGTGGCGCGGCAAGGTTCAGCATGTGGAAAGTGGTGAGGCACACTACTTTCGAGATTGGGCCACGTTGACTGCGAAATTGCAAACTCTTTTGGCAGCCCTCAATCCCGATCAGAACCATTCTGATCAATCCAGCTTTTACGACAAACGTGAAGACGATGGGTCCTAATTACCGCGGGAGAGTTCGCCTAAATAAAGCGGACAGTGAGCAGAGTGAGTATTTACTATTATCAGAATACACTCCATATCGCGTGCCTGAGCGCCGTCGCCGCCTGCACTGGCACCATGATCAATTCCGACAGACTGTGGCCGGTTGCAACCAGCGGTCCAACAATGAATCCGCGCCGCGCGCTTTCTGAAACGATCGCAGTTGAGACCGGACCGGGAGTTACCACCGCACCAAAGCCGACAACGAAGGAGAAGACGAAGAGAAATGGCAGTGTCATGTCGGCGACTTAATCTGAATGTAACTCGGATATCTTATAGTCTAACGTTATAAGGTGAAGTCTAGCCGACCTATTGTTAAATGAACAACGCCCGAGATAAACTCCTCGGGCGTTGTTAATCAGGATGTGACGGCTTAATTTTATTAAATAGCCCCGGATGTTATGGGTTCGGCAACATCCTCCATCTCGAATTGCTCTTCTTCAGTTGAACCGTTCAGGGCTGTCGTCGAGGTATTCCCGCCGCTGATTGTTATCTGAAGCTGGTCGAAATATCCTGCGCCAACGAAGGATTGGTGTTTGACTGCCTCGAAACCGAATTGCTGTTCCAGTTCGAATTCACGCTCCTGCAGTTGAGAGAAGGAGGCCATCCCTGTTTGGTTATAGCCCTGTGCTAGCTCGAACATGCCTGTGTTAAGCGAGTGGAAACCAGCCAAGGTGACAAATTGAAATTTGTAGCCCATTTCAGCGAGGGATTCCTGGAAGTTGCGGATTACAGCCTCGTCCAAGTTTCGCCGCCAATTGAATGAGGGCGAGCAGTTGTACGCGAGTGGTTTGCCTGGAAATTCGGCATGGATGGCTTCAGCGAATTGGCGCGCTTCCTCTAAATCCGGATGAGCCGTTTCGCACCAAAGCATGTCGCAGTAGGGTGCATATGCAAGGCCGCGGGCGATGGCGCTTTCCAACCCGGCACAGACGTAATAGAAGCCCTCAACACTGCGTTCGCCTGTAAGGAAACGCTGGTCGCAGGGATCGACGTCGCTCGTGAGGAGTTTTGCACCATTTGCATCTGTGCGAGCGAGCAGAACGGTAGGAATGCCCATTACATCAGCAGCGAGACGTGCGGCGAACAGTTTTGTGATGAATTCCTGTGTAGGCACCAGAACTTTGCCGCCCATATGCCCACATTTCTTGGCTGAGGCAAGCTGATCCTCGAAGTGCACCCCGCCAGCTCCGCCTTCGATCATTGCCTGCATAAGTTCGTATGCGTTCAGTGGGCCACCGAACCCGGCTTCCGCATCAGCCACAATCGGCGCATACCAGTGAATGTTATCCCGACATTCCATATGATGGATCTGATCTGCCCGCTGCAGCGCAGTATTAATTCGCCGGACGAGGTTGGGGGCGCTATCGGCCGGGTAAAGGCTCTGGTCTGGGTAGGTCTGGCCGGCAGAGTTGGCATCGGCTGCCACTTGCCAACCACTTAAATAAATAGCTTGGAGCCCGGCTTGCACCTGTTGAACTGCCTGATTGCCAGTTACAGCACCGAGAGCTCGTATGAAGCGATCGGAGTGGATCAAATGCCATAACCGTTCTGCACCCTGGCGGGCAAACGAGAATTCGATGGGTAATGTGCCGCGCAGACGCACAACATCCTCTGCAGAATAATTCCGCTTAATCCCCTTCCAGCGAGCATCATTTGCCCAGCTATGTTCCAATTCGGCGATCTGCTCTTGGTCGGTCATATTCGCTCCTTGTCCCAGTCCAGAATTTTGTAAGCAGGGTGGGTGAGAAATTCGATGAACTCATCAGCAGAAATGAGATCATCGAATAAGTCCGAGGCAATTGTGTATTTGCCGGTCGCAAACCGTTGGTTGCCAATCTGGTCCCGAATCGAGCCAAGCTCTTCCTTCATCAGATCGCGAACCAGTTGGAGGGAGATATTACGCCCATCGGCGAGAATTCCCTGCGGGCTCTCAACCCATTGCCAGATCTGTGCGCGGGAGATTTCAGCCGTGGCTGTATCCTCCATCGAGTTGAAGATCGCAGCTGCTCCGGCTCCTGCGAGCCAGGCTGCGATGTACTGAATGCCGACATTAATATTCAGACGCAGGCCGGCCTCTGTTATTTCACCGTTGGCAACTACAAAATTGAGCAATTCGGCTGGGCCAATCGATACTTCTTCCCGGAGCCGCTGCTTCTGGTGTGGCCGATCGCCGAGAATTTTTTCAAAGGTTTCTTGCGCAATCAAGATTAGATCCGGATGCGCTACCCAGGTTCCGTCACAGCCGTCAGCAGCTTCGCGAGCTTTATCCTCGCGCACTTTATCGAGTGCGCGCGCTGTCACTTCTGGATCGCGGCGATTGGGGATGAAGGCAGCCATGCCGCCAATTGCATGTGCGCCGCGCCTGTGACAGGTCTTGACCAACAGTTCCGTATAGGCGCGCATGAAAGGGACGGTCATTGTTATCTGTGCGCGATCGGGCAGGATGAAACCTGGCAGATTGCGAAACTTCTTGATGACGCTAAAGATGTAATCCCAACGCCCGGCATTCATTCCGCAGATATGATCGCGGAGCGCGTATAAAATCTCGTCTCTTTCGAACGCGGCTAGGATGTTCTCGATCAGCACCGTGGCTCGGATCGTACCGAGCGGTACCCCGAGTGCATCTTGGGCAACTACGAAAACATCATCCCAGAGTGCGGCTTCGTGGTAGTTCTCTAGCTTCGGCAGGTAAAAATAAGGCCCACTGCCGTTCTCTCTCAACGCCTGTGCATTATGGAAGAAGTACAAGCCGAAATCGAAGAGGGAGGCAGAGATTGGTAAACCGTCAATGAGCAGATGCGACTCTTCTAAGTGCCATCCACGCGGACGCACGATCAGTGTGGCGCTATCTTCGCGAAGTGCGTATTGCTTCCCAGCAGGATTGGTAAAGGTGATCGTGCCTCTGACTGCATCCATTAAGTTGATCTGATCCTGGATTACATTCGCCCAGGTTGGAGCAGTCGCATCCTCAAAATCGGCCATGTAGATGTCAGCCTTGGAGTTGAGCGCATTGATCATCATTTTGCGTTCTACGGGCTCTGTAATCTCGACCCAACGGCGCTGCAGATCGTCAGGGGTGGTGCAACTTGCCACTCCGAATCCCGAATTTGGGAGGTCTCCTCCAGGAAAGTAGGCATAGTTCCGGCATCGATCTCGGCCTGAGTGGCATAGCGTTGCAGAATAAGTTCCCTCCGGGGAGCGTCAAATATTCGGTGTAGGTTCGCCGAAAATGCCAACGCCTCTGGAGTTAGGACGCGATCCAGGCCGGAAACGAGCTTGGGGCTGATTTCGATTCCCGTAAGTGCTACTGTGGTTTCAGGGCAAGTGATCATTGCGTGATAACAATTTTCACAGCTCTAAAAATTCTCTATTGCCGCTTGATAAAGTCGATATCAATGACGAGCTTGTTTCAATCCACTTGGAGCCTGGACTGGCTCATCTTGAGACAGCACTCTCTTCTTCGGTAGTACGCCAATTTCCATTTGAAGAGTTCGGTCTTGAAGTAAGTAGCCTTGTGTGGGTGCTTACTCGTGCGCCGGTGCATGCGAGCGCCTTCCTGCATGCACTTATCAGTATTGGTCGCCATTACGACATGCGCCACGATCAGTTTTTGTTGGCGGCTTTACGTTCCTACCAGGAAATCCACGAGAATTATTTTCCTGAAATCGAAACCGAAGCGGATGGTTTTGCAGAGAAGTTCTCAATATCGGTTGACGGCTCGCCCCCAACCGTGCGACTTGAGCAGATTTTGCAGGATAAATTTGGTTACCAGTTAGACTACGATCGTCTTACCCGTGATGGCGAACTTGCTGACTTTCGCACGGTTTTCGTTGACGGTAGCTAGCCCCGGCTTCTGATAAATAAGCGTTTACAAGACCATCAGATTAAGTTCCTGCTGGCGCGCGAACTTGGCTATTGCGAACTCGGCCTAAAGGAACGCTCACGCACATCCACACCCCACCAGATAAATTCCTTTCAGCAGTTGCTTAACGACTTCCTGGCCTCGTATTTTGGCGGTGCGCTCCTAATGCCGAGAACGGCCTTTGTCCGTGATGTTCAGACTTTGTTCGATCTGGAACGTTGGAATCCGAAACCGCTGCTCGACATGCTGACCCGCTATGACGTAACACCCGAAATGCTCCTGTATCGTTTTAGTGAATTGATTCCTGAACGGTTCGGCCTGCGACTCCACTTCCCGCGTTTTCACGATATAGATGGAGGTTATTATCTCCACAAACAGCTGCATATGAATAATTTGATGCTGCCGAGTGGGGTTGGGCTTCACGAACATCACTGTCGGCGCTGGTTGTCAATTCGGTTGCTGCGCGGGTTGGACGCCCCGAACGGATCAGCGTCGAATGAAAACGTGCCTGCCGTAGGCATTCAAATGTCGGAGTTCCTTGAATCGCAGGAGCGTTTTCTCTGCATCGGGTTTGCCCGCCCGCTAGTGATGCAGCCTGACATGCGCAGTAGTGTCATTGTTGGCTTTCAGAACACTCCTACGCTCAAGAATACGATCCGTTTTGTAAATGACACCGCAGTTCCGCATGTGATCATCAATGAGACGTGCGAACGATGCCCACTTTTGGAAGATCAATGCGCCGAACGTGCAGCAGCGCCAAAAGTTCTGCGCCAGCAGGGCGAACGTGAAAAGAGACGGCAGACAGTACAAAAGTTTCTCGCCGAAATGAAGTCATAACTTGTGCTGGTGTGAGGGAAACAGACGGATTGCTCTTACCCGACTGGTAGGGTGAATCTCTTGGCAGGAAATCTTATCAGAGGCTACATAGCCCCGCCAAATTGGCGGGGTCTTCTTAACATTTGTGGATGGCCTTGCGCTTCGATTTTCCGAAGTGGGTGTTCGAGAAGGTTGTAATGGAATACGAGCTGACTCTTAATGATCTTGGATTCAACTTGCAAGTACAGGCGAATCTCAGCGTGTCGAGCGCGCTTACATTGGCGGGCTTGGCTGGAAGGGAGAGGAGCTGTACTCGCTCAATCAGAGGTGTGAGTGTAGCAGACGATCGGCGGCGCGTTTGCGCAGCGAAGTCGTACTGAGGACGATCCCGAAAAGTAACGCTTGAATGATCACAATCGTGGCACCTGACGAAACGTCCACGTAAAAGCTGGCATACATACCCACTAGGCCTGTCAATGCACCTAGCGCGGTGGAGTAAATAATCATCTGACCGAAGCTGTCTGTCAGCAGACGCGCTGTAATCGCAGGGATGACGATGGCGGCAGCAATCATCGTCACACCCAGGATTTGCATCGAGGCAATGATGGCGGCGGCCAACGCAAGCGAGAACAATGTGTCCACCCATTCGGTGTGAATTCCATAAGTACGTGCAACATCGGCATCGAATGTAGTGAACAAGAGTTGTTTGTACATCAAGAAGATAATGCCAGCCACAAGCACGGTAACAGCGGCGATCACGAGCAAGTCTGCAGTGGTGACACCAAGGACATTACCAAAGAGTGCAGCGTCGAAAGAGCGCGTGAAGCGCCGGTAGCGACTCACCAGGGCCACACCAATCGCGAAGCTGGCGGTGGTCACGATACCGATCGCTGCATCGGCATTGATGCGCGTGCGGCGCACAGTCTGGTTTATGAGCAGCGCCGCCAGAAAGCCCCACACCCCTGCGCCGAGATAGAAATTCCAATTCATCACAAACGCAACCACGGCCCCACCGAAGACTGCATGTGACAAACCATGACCGATGTAACTCATCCCGCGCAACACAATGTAAACACCGATCAGGCCGCAGAGCGCGCCTACAATTACAGCGGCCAATGTACCGTTGCGAAAGAATTCAAATTGAAAGGGTGTGATCAGAGCTTCCATTCAGCTTCGCTCTGTAATGTTTTTCGTCGGGTCAGTGCCGGGGACCGGTTGCGGTACAAGATCATGGACAGTGTGGTGGTGCGGTTTTTGCTGTACGAAAAGCATGCCGTTTTGACGAATGACGACCATCTCGCCCTGATAGGTCTCACTCAATATCTCGGGGGTGTAGATTTCCTCCGGCGGTCCCTGCGCGATCAGTCGTCGATTCAAACAAATCACCCAGGGCACGTGCGCTGCAGCCGCATTCAGATCATGGGTTGTCATCAAGATCGTGATACCCTCTCGATTCAGATCGGCGAGCATGTGGAGAACACTTTCTGCGGTGCGCATGTCAACACCTGATGTCGGCTCATCCAGCACAAGAAGTTCCGGTTCTGCAATGAGAGCGCGTGCCAGGAAGACTCGCTGTTGCTGCCCGCCGGATAGATCGCGGATGTGTCGCTTTGCCAGGTGATCGATCTCCAGCCGCTCCATAATGGATTTGGCCTGCGCCCGTACGGCGGTACGTGGCCACGGCCAGAGCCCTGCGCGTTGGGTGCGGCCCATCAGCACGACTTGTTCGGCGGTGACCGGGAAACTCCAGTCCACCGTCTCCACCTGTGGAACATACGCTACGCCATGCGCGCGGCCAGATCCACCGTACGAGTGGAGACGTACTTCTCCACGGGTGGGTTTCAGCAATCCCAGTACGAGTTTGAGCAGGCTGGTCTTGCCCGCGCCGCTCGGCCCCACAAGCGCGGCCAACTGTCCCGGATGCAGGTGCAAGTCGATCTGCTCCAGGATGGGCGTTCGGCCAAAGCCGAAACTCACGTCACGTAATTCGACGATTGGTTCCATGATTAACGGTGTTGTTCGACAGCCACGTCAGGGCCGGGAATATTACTGACATCAATTCCGGCTATCAATCCTGGATCGCCGCCGAGGCTTTCTGCCATGACCATGATATTGGATACCATCAATCCAACGTACGAATGTCCGGGATCGCCCGGCTCGCCGGGGAGATCATCATCTGCCAGGTCATCGACGTAGGTTGTCTCGGCTTCACGAGCGATCTGTTCGAGCACTGGTGAGAGGAAGACCTCCGAGCCAAATATCGCCGGAACGTTTTCAGCGCGCAATTGCTCGATCAGGTTTGCCATTTCACGCGCAGACGGTTCCGAAAAATCCGCGGGCTGGATCGCACCTACAACAGTCATCCCGTAGTAGGGTGCAAAGTACGCCCACGAGTCGTGAAAGGTAAGTAGCTTGCGATTTTCCGGTGGGATGCTTTCGATGGTGGTTGCGATGGCCTTGTCGAGCTCCGTAAGTCGGGCGGTGAATGCTTCAAAATTCGCTGTGTAGAATTCCGTATTCTCGGGGTCGGCGTCGCTAAGTGCTTCCGTCACAATCTCGGCATATCGCTGTGCATGCAAAGGATGTGTCCATAAATGCGGATTGGGGCTTCCCACTTCGCGCGGAAATGAAAAATCATAAATGTATTCCGCCTCGCTGATGGTGAGTTCGCCCAGAGAGATAATTTCTGCACCTGCTTTGAGATTGGCAATCGCCAGGGTTAGTGTGGGCTGTTCCAGATGGAGGCCGTTGATGATAATGCGGTCGGCACGTGCAAGCGCCTGGGCATCGGAGGGGGTTGGTTCGAATGTGTGCGAGTTGACGCCCTCCGGCACGATACCTGTCAGTTCGATGCGGTCTCCGCCGATGTTATAGACGATGTTCGTAAGCGGCGAGACAGTGGCAACGACGTTTATCTTTTCGGGATCGTCGTTCTGTATTGGGGAGGCACAGGCGGATAGAAGCAATGCAATAAGCAGCACAAGCGGCGGGCAGCGATAACGGAAAAAATGTGTCACATGAGGTTTGAGAATTAATGAGTGGCTAGTCTGCTGCGTGCTCACATTGAGAGCACATCCCAAGCAAGGTTAGATGCGTTTGCTCCGTCACCTTGAATTCATATTCCTCTGAGATGCGCTCATACAGAGGCGCGATGGCACGATGTGGAATTTGTTCGGTTTCACCGCAAACCTGACAAACGAGATGATGGTGAGGCTTGCCGCCTGCGATTTCATATTCCAAATGACTGGTATTGCTCATGGTGGAAGTGGCCAGACCTACTTCGCACAGTACATTCAGGGTGCGGTACACTGTTGCCCGGTTGATAGCGCTCGACATGGGTTGTACGCGCTGATACACTTCGTCTGGTGTAGCGTGGCCGCCTGCGTCACAGAGGGCATCCAGAATCAACTGCCGTTGTGGCGTCATGCGGTGTCCGTGTTGCCGGATCAAGGTAGAAACATCACGTGTGTGGTGGCTCATCGTATTTCCTTATTGCAACTATTCGCAATTGCGAATAATTGTATTAGTACTCACGCGGAATGTCAAACCTCGAGTCTTGAGATGCCTGATATCTTATATGAGGACCAATTGAGATGAAGACTGCAGGGGCACTCATATTTGGACAACCCCGCCGCGCTGCCTGGCTGCTCGGGTTGGTTGGTGTGTTCGCGCTCCTTGCACCCTGGTCGCTGTACGACAAGCTTTGGGGTGTGGCCTACGGTATCTGTCCGCAACGGCCCGGGCACAGCCTTTTCCATGGCGGTATTCAAATGCCAATCGAGGCGCGCGAAAGCGGGATATTCGGCGGCTTTATCATCGGCCTGGTTACGATCGCGCTCGTCCGACGATTTCGTGCCATGGAATATTCCCAACCGCCAATGCTGGCTGTGTTTATCGGATTTATCGGCATTATGGGCCTCGACGGGCTCAACGCAATCGCCTACGACCTTTATCTGCCAACGCCGTATGTACCGCAGGTGTACCTGCGCCTGGGAACCGGGTTGCTCGCCGGGCTGGGGATCGCGGGTGTGATGTTACCGACCTTCAATCAGATCATATGGCGGAGCGGCCCGGATGAAGCGCCACTGACCGGCTGGCGTGATCTTGGGCTTGCCCTGCTGTTCGTGGTGCTATTCTTTCTGGCGGCCATCTCGGAGGTCGGTTTGCTTTTGTTCCCCGTTTCCATTATTGTGATATGCGGGCAACTTTTGCTGATGTCGGTGCTGAGTGGGGTACTGGCTGTTTCGTTTTTTGGAAATACGGGTCGAGCGGACAGATGGATCGATCTCGCTCCGGTATTTCTGCTGGCATTGGTACTTGCTGCCCTCGTATTGGGGGCGAGTTCCACTCTCCGTTATTTGGTGTTCGGTCCCGGCCCAATGCCGTCTTTGCGCTGAGGTGCCATCAGGAACCACCACGTCAGGCCTCCGATCGGCAATACCGCGAGCCCAATTTTCAGCACTACACCCCAATCAAAATCTCGCTCGGGAAGCACCTCAACTTCAAATCCGATTTCTCCTGTTCCGGTAGCACCTTCAATGCTCAGGTTCACAACCCAATTGCCGGAAATCGAAGGTGCAAAAGAAACAACATAGAAGTTGTAGATCGATCTTCGGGATTCTGCCATAGCCACAAGCGGGGTATCAGGAGCAGCGAATGGAGCAGCACGCGCCGTTAACTGCACGTCTCCGCTGGGTGCCTGATCTGCAGACTCGGCGACCACGATAGTGAAGTGCATGGCACCGACGCGCAATGGATCTGGATCGGACCAAACCCAGACGACATACGGCCCCGCTGCGGCGGCACGCAGCTGATCAGTTCCGCCCCGACCGTGTGCAGCGACCGGCGCAGGCTGCAGCACCCAGAGAAAGAATGTTGCTAATAAGACAAAACGCGCTAGTTTATTCATCAATTGTCTAGCATCTTCGCCCCAAAAGCGCGGCGCGCATTCTAGCATGCTTACAATACTTTGTTACAATATACACATGTCATTCTATCGGCTTAGCGCTCTTGTGGTGATCTGTTTGCTCGTCATACCGGGAACGCTTTTTCTGCTCCCCGATCAACATGTCCATCCGGCAGGAATGGGACATGGCTCGCATCTGCATATTGGCGGCCAGTTCTACGAGCCCACCCTGGCGCGTGGTGCTCAGTTTCCCTTGCTCGTATTCGTGGTGGCCTTATTGCCAGTCCTACCACTTGTAGCGCTGCTTGGCGAACGAATGACATACAACATCTTGCAAGCATCCATTTGGCTCCGGCCGTTTGCGCTTTCCCAGCCTGTTCCACCACCTCGATAATTCAATCTATCATTGTTCAACGCACAGCGGCAGCGCTGTTGCTGCGCGCCTATGCCAAGTAGCATCAATTGAACGTGACGATAGAAATGTATTAATATGAATGCTCGATTTGCCAATGGAATTGGCAAATCGTGAGAATAGACACATGAATTTAGAAAAACGAATATTCAACCTGGCAGTCTGTACTGTTGTGCTGGCATTAGTGCTGCTCACACCTGTCGCTGTGCAGGCGCACGAGCGGGTCGAAGTTGGACCTTACGTGTTGATCGTCGGCTGGGAAGTCGAACCAGTGATCGTAGGCGAGCGAAATGCCATCCTTTTACAAGTCACCGAGGACGGCGAACCGGTTGACAAACTGGAAGGTACGCTAGACATTGTCGTCAGCTATGCAGGCGAGTCCTTCACCGGGAATCTGGCGCCTGCACCCGAGCTGGGATTATATCTGACAGATATTTATCCGACGGTACGTGGCCAATACGAAGTGCATCTCAGTGGCGATATTAATGGAGAACTGCTGGATTTGCGTGTGGAACCGGAAGAGGTTCTCTCTGCTGCAGTGCTGCAATTCCCGGAGACGCAACCACAAGCGCGTACGCTGCATCAGGAAATCGCAGCGCTGGATGAGCGTTTGCGGACCGCCAATCAGATCGCCATCGGCGCGGCCATACTCGGCCTGGCCGGACTGGGTGTTGGATTTGCCGGGCTGCTCCGTCGACGTTAAAAGCTTACAACCGGGTTGAATACCTATAGACGTTATGACCTGGAGATTTTTACAATGCAGAAACAACAACCACGCGCACTCTGGCTCCGTTGGCTGGGCGCGCTCTTCATCATTGCAATGCTTGTCGCTGCCTGTAACACAGAAGGTACGATCACAACTGAAGAACACGATGCGGGGAGTGAGCACAACGAATCTGAATCGCACGATGAAGGATCGGACGAACACGAAGGCGAAGGCGAGCATGACGGGGGTGAGTCACATGACGAGCAATCTGATGAACACGAGGCAGTCCACGAGGACCTTGGGCGTATCCCTAATGAAGGGGGCGCGGCAATCCATATAATCTCGCCTCAGGAAGGCGACGTTATCACTGGCTCAGAAGTTATCGTTGAGGTAGAAGTCGAGAATTTCGAGCTTGACGACGGCAGTCACTGGCATGTCTATGTAGATGGTGTTTCGCACGGCATGGTACTCGGCCATGATTTCGACCAGGCGCTGCGAGGCCTGGAGCCGGGTGAGCATACTATCGAAGTCCACCTTGCGCTTGGCACGCATGAGGAACTGGAAGATGGTTCGACTGTAACTGTCACTGTCTCCGAATAAGTTCCGGCAAACGAACCTATTGTGACCCCTGCGAACAAAATCGCTGCGGCTCACTGGCTATTTGTTTGATGATTCAACTTAAACGATTGTTCCCATTTGTGATAGGAGCACTGCTCCTGTTTGTACCAGTTGCTGCCGTTTCGGCGCATGCGCTTTTCTTGCGCTCGAACCCCGCTCCCAACGAGCTACTGGATACCGCCCCAGCGCTGGTGGAAATATGGGTAACTGAACCGGTTGAACTCGGCTTTACTGAGGTCAAGGTAATTTCGATCTCCGGCGAGCGCGTGGATGTAGACGATACACAGGTCAACCCTGACGATCCGCTGCACATTACAGTAGGGCTGCGTTCACTCGCAGACGGTGTCTATACCGTGTCTTGGCAAGCTCTCTCCGTGGTAGATGGGCATATCACTCTCGGTACGTCCCCGTTCGCGGTCGGTTCTGTCGATCCGGCTGCCCTCGCCGCAGCAGGGGGGGCGAGTATGAGCGTTGTTGCAGCCAATCCGGGCGAGATCATCCCGCGTTGGTTGACGATCATCGGAGCCGCGCTCGTCATTGGTGGCTACGTCTTCCGAAGCTATGTCTGGGAACCAGTCTGGCGAACGATACATCCCGACGCAGGCGCGAGTGTGATCGAGCGCCGTTTCGATCAGCTGCGCCAACTCGGCGTGATCATCTTCCTGGGTTCAAGCGGCGCCGCTCTCTTCTGGCATATCCAGGTTGCAACGAGTCTGCCCCCCTGGTTTGCTGTGCTCAACTTTTCAATGACAGAGTAGGTATTCGGTGCGCGCTATGGATTATTGTGGCTTAGCCGTATCGGGTTCATGATTATCCTACTGGTGGTGGATGGCTATCACCAGCCCTGGGTGCAATATTTTCGTCCGGTCGCAATCGCAGGTATGCTTCTGACCATTAGTTTGAACAACCATGCGGCAGCAGTGCCCAAGCCTTTTTTGCCGGTGCTGTCTATCTGGTTACATCTGGGAATGGCGACTGTGTGGCTCGGTGGGCTGGTGTATCTGACAGTGGGCCTATTCGGGATTCGAATCCAGGCCAAATCAGATCGTACCCGGATGGCGGCTGCGCTCGTGCCGCGCTTTTCTAATGTGGGTCTGGTGACCGTTGGCACACTGACATTGACTGGCCTGTACAACGCAATCATTACGGTGGCAACATTCGACGCACTATTTAATAGCGATTATGGGCGCGCGTTGTTGATCAAGCTCGCATTGCTTGCGCCACTCATTGCACTCGCTGCTGTCAACCTGACCATTCTGCGGCCGCTATTGCGAACTGCGGTGGAGTCTGGTTCAGACTCAGACTTGTCGGTGCAATTACGACGCACTGTTTCAGGCGAACTCGTTCTCGGTATAACGCTTCTTCTGGTAGCCAGTATGTTTGCCTCCACCCCCCCGGCAGAATCTCTGGGTGGGCGTTTGGCGTTCACGGAGCGGGCGGAGGATCTAAGTCTGGCGCTCAAAGTGACTCCAGGTTCTATCGGATTTAATGCGTTCGAACTCAACGTGCGAGACGAAGATCGCCAACTCGTGTCGGATTCAACAGATGTGGAACTGAGATTTTCGCCACTGTCCGGCGAACTCGCGCCGAGTGCGCTTGCACTTGAACCAGCAGGGGCGGGGCTCTATCGGGCCGACGGCGGGAATCTCAGTCTGCCGGGAGAATGGCAGATTCAGGCAGCAGTGCGGCGCACCGGTGAATTTGATGCCTTCGCCAACTATGCTGTGGCATTGGCCGCGCCCGGGCAAACAAGGGCAGTCTCCAATCGGCCACAACTCTTCCGCTATGCGGCGGCAATCGTTTACGCGGTCGCTGTCTTTTATCTTCTGGCGATGTTTGCCTTACTCAGTACCCGCGCGCGTAGGTTTGCTTTCGGAGTATTGCCGGCGCTCGGGCTGGCGCTAACAAGTGTCGGCGTAGGACGCACGGGGACGGCAATCGCCGAAGCAGCGCTTGTCGGGGTAAATCCGATCCCACCTTCTCAAGAATCGCTGGCAATTGGGAAGGGCAAATACGAGCAAAACTGTCTTGTCTGCCATGGAGTCGCAGGTCTGGGAGATGGTCCAGCAGGGGTACTGCTTAATCCGCCGCCGGCTGACATGCAAGTCCATATGATCCCGGGTCTGCATACCGACGGGCAAATCTACGAATGGATCACAGACGGTTATCCGAATTCACCCATGCCCGCGTTTGGCGACTTGCTGACGGATGAAGAACGCTGGCACCTGCTCAACTATATCCGCACGCTTGTGCCGGAGGATGTGCAATGAAGCTAAAGTATTTCGCACCAGTGCTGGCAATTCTGTTGCATGCCTGTGCTATCCAGGTTTCTGAAGTGACGCCAATTGGAGCATTTCCAACTGCCGATGTCGTGGCCACTTCACCACCGGGCATCCCGGCAACCGGTCCCACGGCGACCTATCCTGGCACTGTCCCGCCCGCCTCCACAATTGCTCCAGCCTCAAACTCGCTGTCTGATCTGAATCTGTCCGGGCGATTAATCTACAGCCAGGGGATAAACGGCCTTTGGCAGATCGACATGCGGACAGGTGAACAAACGCAGTTGTGGCAGTTACCAGAACGCGGTTATCTTGGTGGCGTTGCTGCAACGTCCGAAGGGGATCAACTGGTTCTGGCATACAGCTCACCGCCACCAGAGGGGACTCCGCAACTAGGTGCTACGGATATTTATCTCTCCGCGCGTGATTTATCTTTAATGGATCTTCTTCTTGAGCGGACCGTGCAGTACGAATCGTATAGTAACCCGACCATTTCGCCGGATGGTCTGTGGCTTTATTATGCACATTCGTCTCCAACCTTTGACGCAGACGGCAATATAACCGGCGTTTCACTTGGCATCGAGCGGGTTCCTATCTCCGGCGGTGAAGCGGAAATGATCATTCCAAACGGGCAGCAACCCTCAATATCAATAGACGGCAGTTACTTGGTCTACTTAGTGTTCGACTTTGAAACCTACGTACAGAGTTTGTGGATCGCAGATAGCGACGGTGCGAATGCGCGTGAATTGGTGCCCGGTTCTACATTCTTTGCGATGGCGGGACCGCACTTGTCGCCGGATGGGAGTGTGGTGTCGTTTGCGGCCTCCGGCGAGATGAACGCTGCTGAGGCAAATGATCCGACTTTGCGTGATTGGCTACTCAGTTGGGTGGGTGCAGCGCCGGTGCAGGCGCACGGCCCGCCATGGGAAATCTGGACGGTGCCCGCGACTGGTGGAACTCCAGAACAGCAGACCGAGCTTCTCACTGATAGCCCCTGGACGATCTGGTCGCCGGATGGCGACTTTATCGCATTGGTACATCCGGGAGGGATTCTCTTGATCGGCGCAGATGAGCCCCGTTATCTCGGTGAGTCCGTTGGGCATGGCGAGATCATCTGGGTGCCCGACGCATAGAACTTGATCAATGTCATGCCGCGCATCAAACCACTGGGGGCCATGTGACCACAATTGATCTGAGCAAAGCCGTACTGCGTAAACCTGATATGTTCAAACGCTTCCGCGTTCCGAACAAAGGATTACTGCTGCGGGATACAGGGCTGCCGTCTGACACGGATCTGATCGTGTTCGAGCGTGGCATTGAACGGCGCGCACTCATTACGCAGCAGATGGCCTATCACCATCTTGCGCAGGGTAAACTTGCGGGCGAAGCCTATTTGGTCAGTTTTTGAGCGCCGTGCAATACGGGCGTCGGTCTGACGCCCAGCATTGAATGGAAAGTCCACCACTTTAGTGCCGGTGGTCTTTATAACGGCTTATCTTTACTCATTGACGATGAAACACACACATATTGGGATCACATAACGGGCGAAGCCGTTCACGGCCCGTTGCACGGTCAGCAGCTTCATACCTGGCCGATTACACATACAAATGTTGCCGAAGCGTTGGCCAACGATCTAGATATCACGGTCAACATATCCAGCCACCGTTCGTTGGTGTCGAAATTTTTGAGCTGGGCATTATGGCGCCGAGGTAAGAAACAGGGATTCCTGCCGCCGCATTTTCGGTCGACTATGACTGAACCCGATGAGCGCCTGCCGAAGCTGGAACTTGGATTGGGCGTAATCGATCAGGGCCGGGCGGTCTACTATCCGCTTGCTGATCTCACAGCGGGGATTGATGATGAATGGGTTGCGGGAACTCTCAACATCAGCCGAGGTGATTTGGATGGTAGTCCGGTTGCAATCTGGAAAAACTCGGGCGAAAGACCCTTCCAATTGCTCTCCCGAGGGTACGGCTTTGCCTATACTTATCCGGGCTGTGAAATCTACAAGCCATGAGTTTCGTGATCCAAATGGAAAAGAGCCTGCTCATTAACAGGCTCTGCTTGGTTCATGTTAAAGCCGCAGCAGTTCGATAAGATACTCAGACGTCAATTGGTTTGTTTTGTACAGTCCTTTGTGTCATCATAATTGTCCACAAGCCGACCATCGCCACCCAGAAGGTCGCGCCGACAGTCAGGTGTAATGTGCGCGTCCACATCGGAATACGTAGCAACACATTCCCAATGCCAAGACTAATCTGCAATGTGAGTAGAATGATCAGGGCTGTGGCGTATCGGTTGAACATCCCATTTGCCCGCTGACGAAACATCCAGACCGCAATCATGATTGTCAGGATGCCGATGGTGTAGGCGGTGTAGCGATGCAGCAAATGTGCATTCACCATCCAGGAGAGCGCTTCCGGATGTGCCCCACAGGCTGGCCAGAACGGACATACAAGCGAGGCGCCGCTGCGTGTTACAAAAGAGCCGGTCATCAACAGGAAATAAAGCGCGATTGCCGTTGCGGATACGAGTCCAACAAAACGATTGTCCTGAAATAATCTTGCGCCGGCAGTTTGTATTTCCCGCGCAGCCGGAGAAGCATTTGCTGCTACAACTGCGAGCAAACCGACGATAATCATCGCAATGCCGGTGTGGAGCAAACCCGTTTCAGGCGGGTTTTCCATGATGACATGTAAACCGCCCAGACCGACCTGGGTCACGAGCAACCCGAGGGCGAGCAGCGCCGGCCTGAAAATCCATTTGCGTTCCGAATAACTGCGCCAGGCCAGCGCGGTAACACTGACAATGAGCAGACTGACTGCACAAGTAACTAAACGGTGGCTGAACTCCACCCAGGCGCCGGTCAGCGCAGGTGGGATAGCCTGTCCATAGCACAGCGGCCAGTCCGGGCAACCCAGCCCATTTCCGGTGACACGTACGATGCTGCCTACCAGAATAAGCAGAATCGTAACAACAAGCGCGCTGAGCGAGAGAGTCGGCAGCAGACGTTCGTTTTCAATTGTCCGCCGAGAAAGTATCGATGAGGTCATGCAAGTTCCTTTTCGTAGTGTTGCGTATCGCGGATGGCGAATCAGATCGGGTGAAAATTCAAATGAGGAATCAGGTTCTCCGTCTTGTGCAATTATAAACGTCATGCGCGCAGTCCGGTGATGTGACAAATAGTTGCTGACATCTGGCACATAGAGCTCAATAGCTGCTTGCGGGTAAAAAACTGGCTGCTATGGGATGTCAGTCCGATGATCAACACCAACTTCGAAATTAAGCTATAGATGTCAGTAGATTCTGCGTGCTATACTTCGGCGGCTTTCTGCTCGTGAAGCCATGGTGTCTAGTTCTTATTCGACCTCCAAACAATGATCCCCAAAGAAATATCAAATTTCTGAATCCCTTTCAATGCCAGGAGTGACAATGCGTTTCGCGACCAAGGCAGTACATGCGGGTATCGAGCCAGATGCAACCACAGGCGCGATTATCCCTCCCATTTATCAAACAGCCACATTTACACTGGAGGCTATTGGACGGGATAAAGGCTTTGACTATACGCGCTCCTCCAATCCAACTCGGGCAATACTTGAAGCAAATATGGCAGCGTTGGAAAGCGGCAAGTATGGCATATCGTTCGCCTCCGGTATGTCGGCTGTGGACGCTGTACTGCGTATGTTCTCTGCCGGCGACCACATCATTTCCAGCGATGATGTCTATGGCGGTGTCTCCCGTTTGTTCGACCGGATTTTGAGTCGCTATGAACTGAGCTTTACATATGTAGATTCGTCGGACTCTGCCAAAGTCGCTACGGCGATACAGCCCAATACAAAGATGATCTGGCTGGAGACGCCGACAAACCCGCTGTTGAAGATCACCGATGTTGATGCGGTTGCGGCGATTGCGAAAGAGCATGGCCTGCTGTTGGCAGTAGATTCCACATTTGCCACGCCGTTCATTTTGCGACCGCTAGAGTGGGGCGCTGATATTGTCGTCCATAGCACGACAAAATATCTCAGTGGGCATAATCAACTCATTGGTGGCATCGTGGTGGTGAACGACGACGATCTCAACGAGCAGATTAAGTTCTTTCAGAAATCTGTGGGTGCGGTCTCCAGCCCATTTGAATGCTGGTTGACATTGCTCGGATTGAAGACATTGGCACTACGAATGGAACGCCACTCCAGCAGCGGCCTGCTCGTGGCCGAATATTTGGAAAAGCATCCCAAAGTGGGAAGGGTTCTCTATCCTGGCCTACCTTCCCATCCCCAGTACGAGATCGCGCGCCGCCAAATGCAGTCCTTCAGTGGCATGATCTCATTTGAGTTGCATGGCGGCCTCGACGCGGGCGTTACATTATTAAACGGCGTGCGTTTGGCTGCTTTGGCCGAGAGTCTGGGCGCGGTGGAAACCATGATCACGCATCCGGCTTCGATGACGCATGTAGAAGTGCCGCCAGAGACACGCCGCGCACGCGGGCTCTCTGATGGACTTGTGCGGCTTTCAGTAGGTGTTGAGGACATAGAAGACATCCTCGCTGATTTGGATCAGGCGCTGGAGAAGGTGTAGTAACTGGCGCCAAAATGACATGCGCGCTCACTAAAACTCAACGGATAGGCCGAGCGCGCCCAATCCAGCCTCTATAAGGCGCAAAACTCCATTCGTCCAAATTTTATAACAATTGATGTACGGTATCAGGATTCGATGCTGGTGTCGGGCTGTGTGGTCGGCGCGTCTGTCACGAGGCCGGTTCCCTGCAAAGCGCGCGCTAGCACACGCTCCGCTTCCTCGACCAGGTCTTCCGCTTTCAATGCCTGTGCCTGCTCCAACGCTTCGCGCGCCTCGCGTTCAGCAGCAGAGTAATCGCCCATCTCCACGGCCCATTCGGCGCGCTTACAGAGCACCGCGCAGCGCAGATCGTAAAAGCCGTAGCGGCGGCCCAACGCCTCAGCTTCGTCCAGACTTGCCTTCGCCGCTTCAAACTGTTCCGCCTCGGTCTGCACGGCGCCCAAGTTTGCCAATGACTGTACCAGCACGCGCGCAAGCTCTGCGTGGCGCGCCGTCAGAACGGCGCGCTCCAAATGCTCTGCGGCCGCCTCGAGCCGCCCGCTGTTGCGCTCTAATTGCCCCAGGTTATTGCAGACCACGGCCACGCCCTATGCGTCGCCCAGCGCCGTACGTAGCTCAAGGCTGAACATGAAGGAGTCTCGCGCCGCGACCGCATTGTCGCGCACGGCAGCGAGCACGCCGAGGTTGGCATACGCAGCAGCAGCGCCACTTCGGTTTCCGCGCCCCCTGTGCTGCGCAAGGCTCTGCGCTACCAGTTCGGCGGCGGATTGCAAGTTGTCCTGGCGATAGGCGATGCCACCTAGTAGACCCAGCGCTTCGGCACGCGAACTGGCCGCGTGCTCTTCCAGCACTCGCTGCGCATGACTTTGGGCAGCCTCCAGTTCATTCCGATCAAAGTGCGTCTGCGCAAGGCCCAGCAACAAGTCAGGTAGTTCCTGCTCGGGAGCGAGTTCGAGTGCATCCGTGTAGTGTTTGAGTGCGGCATCCAACTCTCCGAGGTCGCGCTTGGCGGCACCCAGACGGCGTAGGGCGGCGGCGCGCTGTGCCCGAGCGAGCCCATCATTCAGCAGCGGCGTCAGTGCTTCCACCGCGCTGCCCGGCTCGCCGCGCGCCAGGTGTACATCTGCCAAGCCCAGAGCGATTTGCAGGCCAGAGGTGAGGTAGCGCCGTTCAGATTATCCTGCGCGTCTTGGAAGAAGGCTAACGCCTCGGCTAGTGCTTGCCGTGCTGCCGACTTCTGGCCCGCCTGCACTTGGTAACGCAGGCTCTTCTCGCGTAGCGCGCTGCGACCAAAATGCTGTGCGAGCAACTCCA
Source organism: Anaerolineales bacterium (assembly GCA_965248775.1). Classification (GTDB taxonomy): domain Bacteria; phylum Chloroflexota; class Anaerolineae; order Anaerolineales; family JBHHUI01; genus JBHHUI01. Next base: position 3,000,332 of record OZ252150.1, on the reverse strand, counting down.
CGTGTTCATCCGCATCCGGGTAGAGTTCCTCCAACGCCTCGCCCGCGCGCTGGTGCAGCAGCTGACGCTTGGAGGACAAAAGCGTGGCATAGATGATCTCGCGTGTAAGCGTGTGTTTGAAGCGGTACTCTGTCGTGTGGTCGGCGGCGGCCAGCAACCAGCCGCGCTCCTCCAGTTCTGCCAGACGGCGCGACAAGTCTGGTCCTGGTACGACGCGGTTCAGCACGGCGCGGTCAAACGTTTCGCCCAGCACAGCTGCTGCCTGGAGCACGTGCAGGGTTTCGCCGTCCAGTCGCTCCAGCCGGCCAAGTAGCAGATCGCGAATCTCCCCGGGTAAAGCGTGGGCATGCTCCGCCAGCTGCCATGTTTGGTCTGCTCGTCGCAGCCAGCCGATTTCGACCAGGAAGCGCAGCGTCTCTTCTAATGAGAGCGGGTGCCCGGCATAGACCGCGAGCAGCGCCCACAACCCGGCCGGAAGCTCGCCTGTCTGCAATAGGTCACGCGCCAGCGCAGTGCTGTCGGCGGTGCTCAGACCACCAAAGCTGATCTGAAGGAAGCGATCGTTTCCCAGGCGCGCGGCTTTGCGTATCAGCGCCCGGTGCGGACCGGGCATCTCCGCCCGTGCAACGAGCAATAGCCTGATGGGTGCATCCAGGGCAAACGGCAGCAGAAATTCCATCAAGTCCAGCGTGCTCAGGTCGAGCCAATGGATATCCTCAAAAACCAGCAGCAACGGCCGCTCGGCGCTCAGCGCGGACAGGTGTTCGCGTAGACTCCCAAACAACTCGCTGCGCAAGTCCCCCGGCGCTAGTTTGAGCAGCGCGCGCTCATCTGCGCTGGCGGGGGGGGCAACCCGAGGATACATTCGAGCTGCCGATGTGTTGGCGTATCAGGTCCGCCCGCGCCGCTCAGCATGTCGACCAGTGGCGCGTAACTTACAGCGTTTTTGAATGATTCACATTTGCCGATCATCACATGCAGGTCCGGTTGTGCCTGGGCTGTGAGGTGTTCGACCAGGCGCGTCTTACCCATGCCGGCCTCCGCCTCTTGGTAGCAGATCTTTCCGTTTTGACCTTCGAGCCAGGCCTCAAGTTGTTCCCGTTCGGTCTGGCGTCCGATCAGGTGCTGGCTCGTCCCAGGAAATCCTATGGGTACGTGGTGCCCGGCACGGGCACGACCAAGGCGATAGACGACGGCGGGTAAGCGCCGGTCTCCGTCCGTGTCGATTGCCTTCAAATGGTAAGTTTCTTTCAGGGGCGCGGCTGCCTCGGCGCTGAGGCTGATCGAATTGGGTGCGGCGGCAGCGGCCAATGCAGCAGCTTGGCGGCCTACCCGTGATGAACTGGTAAATATCGCCACGTGGGCCGGCTCGGCACTGGGCCCGGGCCACGATCCAACCTCGATGCCGATGCGCAGCGCTGCTTCCTGACCGTGTTCGCGCTGTAGTGAATGGTTGAGGTGCTTTAACGTTTCCAGCGCCTGTTGCGCGCATTGTACAGAGCGTGGCACCAAGTCGGCGCGCACATCCTGTTCCGGGCTGCTCAGCACATAGCTTATGTCTGCGCCGGTCTGCGTTACAAGCGCGCTGGCGGCACGGCCACTTTGGCGCAGTTCGCGCAGCAGTCGACCGCGAGCGATCACGAGCGCCTCCTGTGTATGCCAATCTTCTTCCTCTGATCCTTTCATATCCAGGCTGAGTTGTACAACCACAGCGGGCCAGGCGAGGTCTCCAGTGGCGCCCAGTTGAAGGAGAACGCCCTCAGCGCGCGCGATGTCCGCCCGAGCCGGCAGCGCCTGAAATGTGCGCAAAGCCTTTCGGACTGAGCCTTTGTCCGGCGCCTCGCCGAGTGCTAGCAGCACCTCCGCTGCTTCAACCTGCAGTTGCGCCGTTTCGTATCGGCTTCCAAGTTCCTCGTATATTTCCAACGCCGCGAGGCAAGCGTTCTTTGCGCTCGGCAGGTCACCGGTCGCTCGTAATAGGTGCACATTGACACTCAACAGCTCGGCGCGCACTTCCCGGGAGGCGTGAGTCCCGGCCAGATATGCTTCAGTCAGCACACGCAGGTCGCGGTTGTCTCCGTCCTCCGTCGTCTCCAGGCAAACCTGCAGGTCTGCCACAGCTGCCGGAGTCTGACCCTGTTGCAGATGCGCAAGCGCAAGGTTAATGTGAATTTGGCATCTGAGTTCTGGGGTGAATTCGCCTGCCTTCACATAGCGGATGGCGTGGTCGAGGTGCTCCAACGCTTCCGGCACGCGCCCCGCTTGTGTAAGCAGCCAGCCCAGGTTATTCAGGCTAAGAAGTTCGCCCTGCCTGTCGCCTATCTCACGTTGCACGAAGAGCGCCTGTTGCAGATAGGCCTCCGCTTCCGCCCATTTTCCCAGACTGTGCAGCAAGGCTCCGAGGTTGTTCTGCGTGCGCGCTGCACCCCAAATGTCCCCGACCTGCTCACGCAGTACCAGCGCCTTGCGCGCGCTTACGGCCGCTGCCTCCCGTTCGCCGGCCCATTAGAGCGCCGGCGTAAGCAAGTTGTAGGCGCTGGCCTCGCCGCTGGCGTTCGCGCGCTGACGGGCGTGTGCCAGGGCACGTTCCGCGCGGCGCTTCGCCGCGGTAAAGGCCCCCTGACGGTAGGCAACCCAGCCCATTTCGCGCTCCACGTCTCCGATGTCAAACGTCTGGCAGGTCTGCGGTGCCTCAGCCAGTGCGGTTTTCGCGGTCTGGAAGGCAGTCAATGCCTCGGCGTGTGCTCCCTGCAAGGCTTTCGATCGTCCTGTATGGAAATGCAGGTCCCCTTCGCGATATCCGAAGCCAGCCGCCTGCGTAAGTTGCTCTTGCGCCGCATCGAAGTGGCCGGTATGGAGCAGTAGCTCCGCCAACCTGAGCGCTAGTTCGACATGTTCCTCCGGCGCGGCAGTGTGCGGCCCCAGAAGCGCATGCGCGCGACGGTAGCAGGCTTCGGCCTCCTCATTCGCGAAGCGGGCGGCAGCCTGCTCTCCGGCCTGCTCGAGGTGGCGCCCAATGATAGCGGCCGAGGCGTCCGCCTCAGGCCGGCGCAGGATTTCCGCCGCGCGCAGGTGCAACGCGCGCCGCTCGTCGTGCAGCAGGGTTTCGTAAATCGCCTCTCGCAACAGCGCGTGCTGGAAGTAATAGCGCGTCTGGCCTGACCCGGCTGAACCGCGAACGAAGCCAGCCTCCTCTAGTACCCCTAACTGGTGCCGAACTTCTTGTTCGGATACCCCTGCGGTACCGGCCATCAGCGGGGATGTGAACGCAGGCACAAGTACCGCTGCAGCTTCTAGCAGCGCCTTGCTCCCGGTAGGAAGCTGGTCGTAGCGATTCAGTATTAACCCATTGACGGTGTCGGGGACTGCTTGGATTACTCCTCGCCAGCGCGGATCTACCCGGCCTTCTTGGAGCACCCCGGCGTCTGCGAGCATGCGCACGAGTTCCGCCAGCAAAAGTGGGTTACCGGCGCTAAGACTTACAAGCTCCCGGCGCATCGCCGGAGACGCCGCGCGCCCCACCAAAAGCGCCTCCACCAACTCGTCGGCCTCCGCTGCCGGGAGCGGACCCAGTTCCAGGTGCAACGGCGCAGTCTCAGACTGTCCACCAAACGCCTCTACCAGTCGTGTGCGGGCTTCCGCGCGAGCGATGACGATGAGTGCACAACCCGACTCGTGCAGGAGGTCGATGATGCCAGCCAGTAGCTGCAAGGAAGCTGTATCCGACCACTGCAGATCGTCCACTACCAGCAGCGCTGCCCGCCGGCGCGCCTGCCAGGCGAGCAACCGGCGTACCGCGGAGCGGATGCTGTCGGGCTGCGCACTGGGTTCGCCGACTGCAGCTTCGGCCTCCTCTCCGCCCAGCAGCTCGCGCAGAATTGGGCGCACCTCGGACACAGGCGAATCCCGGAGCAGTTTATCCAGCGCGCGACGTTGGGCATCCGGTGGGTCGTGCGGATCGGCGCCGGCCAGACCGGCGAGCAACTGCGCGAGCACTCCGTAACTATGGCCTTCGGTTGGGGAGCATTCGGCCCGAACGATCAGGAAGTGTTCAGACGCTGGCGCCAGCACTTCCTGCACGAGACGGGATTTGCCGACTCCCGGCTCGCCAGTGACAAGTGCGACGACGCCATGCCTATCGGTCTTAACTTGCTGCAGCGCCTCGACCAGGGTCTCATAGTGCGCGCTGGCCCGCCCATTCGGGCGCTGCTTTCGTTTTGCTTTTCGAGAATCGCCGTGGCATAGTAGTTGGGATGCTAAGACCATTCTTCTCTGTCTCTCTTTTTCTGTCTGCAGTCATCCTTGGATTGATGCGGGCCTCACCAGCCCACGCTTGCACGCAGCCGCTGGGTGGACACATCGAGTCCTCCGCGACCGAGCGCACGCTTGCTGCCGAGGTTGTACTGCTGGGCGAAATCACGGCGGTTCGAAATGCTGCGAGCGGCTCGCCTGGCGAAGTTGCTGATGTGCTTGTAGAGCAATATTTGAAAGGGGAAGGCGGACCGGCGATTCTGGTTATCCGCGATTTCGGTTCGACGGCGCTCTGCCGTTCGACGGTGCGAGACGGGCAGCATTGGATCATTTATGCAGCAGGAGCGCCAGAGTCCGGTGAGCTGCGCGTGAACTATCTCGAAGCGTTTAGTGGCGTCTCTCAACCGAACCCCGCTGTAATCTCGGAAGTCCTCGCCGTGTCTGATCAGGAGCCTGTTGTGCCGGAGTCAGTGCCGGCAATCTCCACGCCTGATCTCACCGCAACTTATACACAGCGCGTGACCCAGACCGCGACGCCCGTCGTCGTGGCGGCTTCGACTGCCTTCGATACATCCCAACTTATCGCGGAGCAGCAGTTCCGTGCTGCCTGGCCTTATCTTGCAGCGGCGTGTGCTTGTCTTGTTTTGCTAATCGCTTGCCTTGGTGGCGGGGTGTTCCTCATCCTTAATCGACGAAAGCGCTGAAGAACGCTTTCGCAAACAACTCGATCTTAAGAGTCATTTTGGGGTATAAAATTTAATTTCCTGTAGTAGAGTAATGCAGGTACCATTACCGGAATGACTCCTGATATCGCCCTCACGCTTGGCATCATCGCTGCTGCTGTCGTCCTATTTGCAACTGAAAAGTTACGCGTAGACTTGATCGCGCTGCTGGTGTTGCTCAGCGTGTCCCTCACTGGGCTGGTCGATGCTCAAGAAGCCTTTCTGGGATTTGCCAATCCGGCCGTCATTACCGTCTGGGCGGTCTATATCGTATCTGGTGCGCTTTTCAAGACCGGCGTCGCTGATTTGATGGGTCGCTTCATCCTGCGTCTGGCTGGCGCCGGTGAAGCGCGCCTGATCGCGATCATCATGATCACGTGCGGCATCATGTCCGCCTTCATGAACAACGTCGGCGCGACGGCGGTGCTGCTACCGGCTGTCGTGGCTATCTCTCGTCAGACGAAGGTGCCTGTATCGAAGCTGCTGATCCCACTTGCCTTCGCTTCGCTAATGGGCGGCAACATGACGCTGATCGGCACACCGGCCAACATCCTCGCAAGCAACATACTCACCGAGAGCGGACTAGAGACTTTCACGCTTTTTGATTTCTTCCCCACCGGTTTAGCCATCTTTGTCACAGGCATCCTCTATATGGTAGTCCTGGGACGGCGTTTGATCCCAGTCCGCCAACCTCCCGGCGAACGCGTCGAAGATTTTCAATTGCGAGAGTACGTGAGCGAGGTCTACGTTGCTCCGGACAGCAGTCTGGTCGACAAGACGTTGGTCGAGTCGCGCTTGGGAGCGGACTATGATCTAACTGTCATCGCTCTTAACCGGGAGGTTGACCCACCCGACGTGCTGCACCGCGACACACGTATTCACGCGCACGATCGGCTGATGGTCAAGGGTGGCGCCAAGAATCTTGTGCGCGCGCAACGCTCTTTGGGCCTGACGGTTGCCGCCGAACACGAGACGGGTTTGGCCGATGTCGATGGGCAGGAGACTGCCATCATCGAGGCCACTCTTGCGCCCAACTCGCGCATGGTTGGGCGCAGCCTGTACGATGCGCAGTTCCGTGACCGGTTCGGATTTACTGCCCTTGCGATCTGGCGACATGGGAAACTCATTACAGAGCATCTGCGGGATGTAGAACTCCAATTCGGTGACGCGTTACTGTTGCAGGGACCGCGACGTCGCCTAGCCTCATTGCACAGCGGCGATGAGTTCCTCGTGTTGGAACCGGTCGCTGCAGATTTCCCGCGTCGCGGCAAAACGCTCACGGCAGCCAGCGTTTTGTTGTTCTCGCTAGCGCTGGTTATCTTCGCCGGTCTTCATATCGCTACCGCGATGGTAATCGGTTCAGTGCTCATGGTACTGACGCGCTGTCTGTCAATGGACGAAGCCTACGAGAGTATCGATTGGCGCACGGTCTTCCTGGTAGCCGGTATGTTGCCACTTGGCACGGCAATGGAAAGCACCGGCGCGGCGCGCTATCTGGCAGACCTGATGATTCAACTCGTCGGTGGAGTCGGTCCGCTAGCCGTGTTGGCCGGGGTTTACGTGCTCGCCGCGCTGATTACACAGCCTATGTCCAACGCTGCTGCGGTGGTGCTCATGGTCCCGATAGCCGTCGACGTTGCAGCGGAACTAGGCGCCAGCCATCTGCCTTTTGTGCTGGCGACGGTTATCGGCGCCTCGACCAGTTTCCTGACCCCTGTGGGACACAAAGCCAACCTACTAGTGTTCGGGCCCGGCGGGTACAAATTCACGGACTATACGCGCGCCGGGGCGCTTCTAACGTTCGCACTCGTCACCGTTTCATTAATCTTTATCCCGTTGTTCTGGCCGCTGTTCCCGTAGCTCGATGACATTCGATATAGCCCTCACGCTTGCCATCATGGCTGCTGCCGTTGTTCTGTTTGCAACTGAAAAGTTGCGTGTAGATGTGATCGCGTTACTTGTGCTGCTGGTTGTGGCAGTGACCGGCTTGGTGACGCCCGAGCAGGTGTTCGCAGGCTTTGCCAGTCCGGCTGTCATCACCGTGTGGGCAGTCTATATCGTTTCGGGCGGTCTCTTCCGCACCAGTGTGGCCGACGTGCTCGGTGAACGAATTGCCCGTCTGGCTGGACACAATGAGAAGCGCCTGATTGCGGTCATCATGATCACTTGCGGCACATTGTCCGCATTTATGAACAACATTGGTGCAACCGCGGTTCTTTTACCGGCAGTGGTCGGTATCTCACGCCGGTCCAAAATACCTCTCTCCCGGCTGCTGATGCCGCTCTCATTCGCCTCCCTGATGGGCGGCAATATGACACTCATCGGAACACCCCCCAATATTCTGGCCACCAATATTCTCGCCGAACGTGGTCTTGAGACGTTTCGTTTCTTCGACTTTACTCCCACGGGGCTGATCATTTTTGGAATCGGTATTCTATACATGGTCTTTATTGGGCGGCGGCTATTGCCGGACCGCGAATCCGCTCAGGAGCGGCAGGCAATTGCATTACGGGAATATTTTTGTGATGTTTCGATCCCCGCCGACAGTCCATTGGCCGGACAGACACTTGTCGAGTCTCGACTGGGCGCAGACTACGATCTGACTGTTGTGGCAATCAATCGCGGAGAGTCCGCAGCCACCGTTCTGCATCGCGATACGCCAATTCATGAGAATGACATCCTGACGCTCAGAGGGCCGGTAGAGAATTTAATGCGCGCACGACATGACCTGCGTTTGCGCCTGGACGTTGACCCGCACATTGAAGTAAGCGATCTGGAAGCGGAGGAGACGACGCTCATTGAAGCCACTTTGGCGCCGGCTTCATCGATGATCGGCCGCAGTCTGAGCGAGGCGCGCTTCCGCGATAGTTTCGGCTATACGGCGTTGGCAATCTGGCGACAGGGCGAGACTCTCACCAAACGTTTGCGGGATACACGGCTTCAGTTCGGTGATGCCTTGCTTTTGCAGGGTCCCCGTCGGCGCTTGCGGACGTTGCAAGAAGGCAGCGAATTTCTGGTTTTGGAGCCAATTGAAATCGAACTGCGACGACGCAACCGGGCGCTCTTATCGGTTGGCATCATGGCCGTTGTACTTATGCTGGCAACGATTGGCGGCTTTAACATTGCCCTTGCGATGGTGATCGGCGCAGTGCTGATGGTGCTGACACGTTGTCTTTCGATGGATGAAGCCTATGCGAGCATCGAATGGCGCAGCGTTTTTCTTATCGCAGGGATGTTGCCATTGGGCACGGCAATGGAAGCCACCGGAACCGCACGTTTCCTGGCAGAGCAGATCGTGAACGGTGTCGGCGTTCTGGGGCCGCTGGCGGTGTTGGCTGGAATTTATACACTCTCGGCGCTAATCACGCAGCCAATGTCGAATGCCGCCGCTACAGTGTTGATGGTTCCGATTGCGATCGACGTGGCGCTTGGCATCGGGGCAAATCCGCAGCCTTTCGTGCTGGCAACGGTAATTGGGGCGTCCACGAGCTTTCTGACGCCGGTGGGGCATCAAGCAAATGTGCTCGTGTTCGGGCCCGGTGGATACAAATTCACGGACTATACACGCGTAGGGGCGCTGCTCAATATTGTGCTGCTCATTGCGACGCTCGTCTTCCTGCCGATGATATGGCCGCTCTTTTCATAATGCCAGGATTTAGCGTAGGCTGGGCGTAGGGTTAGCGTAGCTTTAGGGTAAAGGTAGTCATAATACTTAATGCTATGTTTAGTTCAGAAGGGCAAGTCTCTTCTTCTCCTCCTTTTGAGAGAGCCGGGTAGGTGCACCCGGCTCTCCGCATGAATCATTCCTTTAGTTTGAAACTTCTAACCGGCTTAGTGGGCCGGTTTTTATTCTGCGGAGCAGAATACCCCGTAACCCACCTGTACTCTGTCCAGCCTCGTCGACTGGACGTAGTGCGGCGCACACTTGTCCTGAGGAGTGTGCTACGTGGGTTTCACGATGTAGTAAGACCCGTCCCGAGGGGAAAATTTCTAAAATGCCTCGATTGCATCCAGCGGGGACTGGAATTTTTAGGATTTTACCTCCTTATCCCAGTCAGTCTTGCTTCCCCTTTAGGCGGGGTATAATCTCGCCACTTTGAATCAGACCAATCGTCGCGTGGCCCAGGCCGCGGGGCTTGTGATGGTCGCTTTTGTCGTGGCCAACCTTTTTGGGTTGGTGCGACAGGTGATTATTAACCGCACTTTCGGCACCTCCGCCGACCTCGACGCATACTTCGCTGCCTTCCGTGTCCCTGACCTGGTTTTCAATGTCATAGCAGGTGGAGCGCTCGGTTCGGCCTTCATCCCCACGTTCACAGGCTTGCTCAGCGCGGACAATAAGCGCGAGGCCTGGCGCCTTGTCGCCAGCCTGATTAATCTGCTGTTGGTGCTTGTAACTATCATTGCTTTGATCACAGGTCCACTGGCGCCTGTCCTCATCCGGAATCTGTTAGCGCCCGGATTCTCGGCGGAGCAAGTGGTTCTCACCAGCGCACTTATGCGCATCATGCTGCTTTCGACTGTCATCTTTGGTGTGAGTGGGTTGCTCATGGGCGTACACCATGCCCACAAGCATTTTCTCGTGCCGGCGGTTGCTCCAATCTTATATAACCTCGGCATCATTGGCGGGGCTGTGCTGCTCACGCCGCATTGGGGGGTACACGGACTGGCGTGGGGTGTTGTGCTGGGGGCACTCGGCCATATCGGCATACAGGTGCCGCGACTGGTGCGTTACGATTGGCGCTTCGTCCTCGATTTAGGACTCCGCAATGAGCATGTACGCGAGGTGGGGCGCCTGATGCTCCCGCGTATGTTTGGGCTGGCTGTCTGGCAGATCAATTTCTGGGTGAATATCGCCATTGCCTCACGCTTGCCTGTGGGCAGTATTTCTGGATTGACGATCGCGTTCCAGATTTTCACCTTTCCACAAGCCGTAATCGCCCAGGCCATAGCGACGGCTGTCTTCCCCACGCTTTCCGAGCAAGCCGCGCGGAATGACAAAACTGCCATGCGCGGAACGTTGGGGTCCAGCTTGCGGGGCGTGCTCTACCTCGCAATTCCCGCGACGGTTGGATTGATCCTGCTGGGGCGTCCAATCATCACGCTGCTCTTTCAGAACCAAACTTTTACAGCGCACTCGACGGACCTCGTGAACTGGGCGCTCGGCTGGTATGCGCTTGGACTGGTCTCCCACTCTGTGGTGGAAATAGTCACACGCGCGTTTTATGCGCTGAAGGATACGCGCACCCCAGTTGCGATTGGGGTCGGTGCAATGATACTCAATGTGGTCTTGAGTCTGACGTTGACGACAGTATTTGCCAATTTCGGCAGTTTGCCACATGGCGGGCTGGCGCTCGCCAATACGCTCGCAACGACGGTTGAATTAATTGTTTTGCTCGTCTTATTGCGGCCACGCCTTGCTGGACTGCCCGGTGGTGGGGTGGGCAGCAGCATTGCGCGCACGCTGTTCGGGGCCTTTGGAATGGGTCTTGTTCTGCTCGGCTGGCTGGCAATCGCACCGCAGTCTACGATTGTAATCAGTGTCGCTGGCATTGCCCTCGGGGGTGTGGTTTTCTGGGGATTAACCTTCTTGTCCGGAAGTCCAGAAGCGCGTCAGATTCCGGCGCTTGCCCTCAGTCGCCTGCGTAGATAAGTTGCTGTCAGTGGTGATGGCCACCGGCATCGTGAACATGGCCGTGCTCTAATTCCTCTTCCGTCGGTTCGCGGATGTCCAGTACTTCAACATCGAATGTGAGCGTCTCCCCCGCAAGTGGATGGTTTCCGTCTACGGTAACTTGATCCCCTTCGACAGCAGTGACCGTAATTAGCATATGACCGTCGTCGGTGTGCATGTTGAATTGCATGCCGGGTTCAATCTCAGCCACACCTTCAAATGAACTCTTCGGCAGAGTCTGAATTTTTGTTTCCGCGTATGTTCCATATGCGTCTTCAGGTGCGATGGTCACGTTCAGTTTGTCACCGACGCTTTTCTCCGCCAATGCCTTTTCCAGCCCGTCAACGATATTTCCGTAACCGTGCAGATAAGTAAGTGGCTCTTCACCTTCTGAAGTGTCGAGTACTTCGCCGTTATCATCGGTCAGTGTGTAATTGAGTGAAATGCCTTTACCAGCTTGAACCTTCATAGTGTTCTCCTAATCTGTGACAGAAGTGCAATCGGCAACGAAATTGTGTCCAGACCAATTAATAAATCTATTGAACCGGGATTTTAAACGGTCGAATGCTTTATCGTAATCAATATTATGTGGAGAGGCCAACCGCCGTTGCAAAGCGCCGGATTGCATCCAGATGATCTTCGTCCGAAGCGTAACCGTAGCCCATCGTGTTGAAGGCGAGATAAGTCGCACCAAGCGTACGGAATTCTTCGGCAAGCGCTGCCCACTTAGCGGGGTCATTGCTCGGATCATATAAGCGCATTTGCAGATCGTGTCCGCCCGCGAACGGTCGGCTGCTGCCAGATAGCCGTCGAGGGTTTCCAGGATCGGGCGCGCATCTGCCGGTTTGCGATGGAAAGGAATCCAACCGTCACCCATGCGCGCTACACGCTGTAGAACTGCATCCGCATGACCTCCCAGCCAGATGGGAATCGGGCGTTGCACGGGCAACGGATTCAGCCCAGCATCGGGGATCGAATGCCATTCGCCCTCAAAGTTGACAAGCGGCTTTGTCCACAGTTCGCGCAGTAGAGCAATCTGTTCTTCTACTCGTCGACCCCGCGTATGAAAGTCCTGTTTCAGGGCTGTATATTCAACAGCATTCCAGCCGGTACCAATCCCGAGTTTGAGTCGGCCACCACTGAGCACATCCAAGACCGCAGCTTGTTTGGCGACCAGCGCCGTTTCGCGTTGGGGCAGAATGATGATCCCGGTCACAAATTCGATCTGGCTGGTAAACGCTGCCATATATGTAAAGAGCAAAAATGGTGACATGAACGTGTCTTCGAGCGTATAGGGCCCACGCCAAACACCGGGACGATCCGGGTTCGCACCCAGAATATGGTCGTATGTAAGGATATGTGTAAATCCCAGCTCTTCTGCGGTCTGGGCAAAGTCGCGTATCGCTCCGGGGTCGGTGCTGTATTCGGTCTGTGGATAGACAACGCCAATTTTCAAAGTGTTCCTCCAGTCTTCAGGAAAGCCACAACCAGAATACCCAGGAGACAAGGACGCCGAAAACGATTCCTGTAAGTATCTGTCGGGGTGTGTGGCCGAGTAGTTCGCGTAGTTCTTCTTGTTTGAGTGGGTGACCGCGGGCGAGATCTTTGATCATGCGATTGATCACTCGTCCATGCTCGCCCGCTGCGCGGCGCACACCCAGTGCATCGTAAATAACGACCATTGCGAGGATGAAGGTGATTGCAAAGACAGAGCTATTGAAACCGTTGGCCAATCCAACTGTCCAGGCCAGCCCGCAGACGAGTGCCGCATGGGAACTCGGCATGCCGCCGGGGCTAAGCAGCAAATGCCAGCGCCATTCATTAGACTGCCAGTATTCCACCGGTAGTTTGATCATTTGCGCCAAAAACCACGCCCCGAGGGCGGAGAGCAGTGGGACGTTAACGATCATGCGCGTTACTATTCGTCCAGATCGAAATCTTCGAGTTCGTCTGAGCCGGGGTCGAGCTGTTTGACCTTGAATTCTGCTGCATCCAACAGGTCGTTGCAACGTTGTGAAAGTGAGCGACCGCGCTCGAAGAGGGCGAGTGATTCGTCCAGCGGCAACTCACCCTCTTCGAGTCGTGCAACCAGTTCTTCAAGCTCTGCCATGGCTTGCTCGAATGTGAGTTGATCAACGGAGGGTGCGTCGGTCATGATTGAATCTCTGAAATTGAGAATGACATTTTCTACCTTTAGGATTTTTTCGTGCGCTCGGTGACTTTCACGCCAAACTGCCCATCGGCAACCCGGACATCAAGGCTTTCCTCGTTCTTTACTGCTGTGGAAGATCGAATGATTTCCTTCGTGCCGGTGCGGCTGACGATTGCATAGCCACGTGCCAGTGTCGTGGTTGGTCCAAGCCCTGCGAGTGTTTGTGTTAGCCCGCGTAGATGCTCGCGTTGGAGACGCAGCCGGTTACGAATCCCCAGGGCAGCGCGCAGCTTCAAGTTGGCGATCTGATGTTGGGCGGTTGCTAATTGGGCGCGCGGCGAGAGACCCCATAGAATGGCCTGTTGTTCAGCGAGTTGCCAACGCAGCCCGCGTAGATAATCGCCTAGCTGGCGTGCGAATGATAGCAACAGGTCGTCTACGACTTGCCGTTGTTCACGTTGATCGGGTGTTGCGATCTCTGCAGCCGCGGAGGGGGTAGGGGCGCGTAGGTCGGCGACGAAATCCGCTATTGTGAAATCGGTTTCGTGCCCCACTCCTGCAATCACCGGCGCATTCGTTGCGAAGATAGCTCGCGCAACGTGTTCATCATTAAAGGCCCACAAGTCTTCCAGCGAGCCGCCACCGCGCGCAAGTAGAATCGTGTCCGGTGAAAGGCGATCCGCTGCCTCAATGGCTGCAACAATTTGTGGTGGCGCTGCCGCTCCCTGAACTGCCGTCGGTATGACGACAACTTCGAGCAATGGCCAGCGGCGCTTGATGACGTTGAGCATGTCCTGTAGGGCCGCACCGGTTGGTGAGGTGACCAAGGCCAAGCGTCGCGGCCAATGGGGGAGGACTTTTTTGTGAATCGGATCGAAGAGACCTTCGTCTTCCAGGGCGCGCTTGAGCGCTTCGAATTGTTGAAACAGATCCCCGGTGCCGGCAAGGTGGATATCGCCTGCATAGATTTGATATTGCCCACTGGCCTCATAAACACTGATGTTTCCATGAACGAGTACGCGATCACCATTCTGTGGTTGATACGTCAGGCGGGCGACCTGACCACGCCACATCACCCCGCGTAAAGAAGCCTGTGCATCTTTGAGCGTGAAGTACATGTGTCCTGAGCGTGGGCGTGAAACATTGGATAACTCTCCGGTTACTATCACATCTTGGAGGCGATAATCGGTTTCGAATTTCTCTTTGATATAGCGCGTCAGATCCGCGACAGTCCAGGGTTCGGTTGGATTGAGTAGCGATAGTTGCTGCAACATATTGTTAGACTGGGTGGTGTTCGATCTCAATAGCGAGTTTTGGATCGTAAAGCACGCGGAGAGGGCTGTCAATATACCTGCCCATGCTATAATCTCGCCATGTTCCGCCGCTGGAGCCTCTTCCTCGGCTGGCTGATGGCGGCCTGTACGACCCCCTTGCCGGCTTCCGAGGCTGTTCAAACAGCCACAATTCCCGCAACTAGCATTCCCAATCTGCTACCAACAACCAGTGTCGCTGCTGGGTCTGTCGTGGGCGATACTGAAATAACCGTTGCCGAGCCGACAACACTCAAACTCTGGTTGCCGCCAGGTTTTGCCCCGGACCCGGATACCACCGCGGGAAAACTATTCCTGGCGCAGCTGGACTCGTTCTCGGAGAACAACCCCGGTGTGCAGGTCGATGTGCGCGTGAAGAGCATCAGTGGTGATGGCGGGATCGTTGATTCGATGCGTACTGCCTCAGTTGCAGCGCCGGGTGCCTTACCTGATCTGATCGTGGTCGCTATCCCAACTCTCACGACCATTGCTCGAGAGGACCTGATCCTGCCACTCGATGGGCTATTCCCCACTGAAATCATCGGCGACTATTATGGCCCGTTACTTGAGGATGCGCGCATCGATGGGGATTTGCTCGGACTGCCGTTTGCCAGTGATGCCCAGGTGCTCGTGTACTCGACAGCCCTGTATGCCAGTCCGCCCGCCACTTGGGCGGATGTGTTACAAGGCGACGGCCTTTATTTATTCCCAGCCATGGACCAACAGGCGCTTGCGAGTCTGCACCAGTATATTGCTCTGGGTGGTCAGCTTACGGACGACAATGGTAACCCGGCTCTGGAAAGTTCTGCGTTGCAAGAAGTGTTCAATTATTACGCTGAAGCCCGCAATGCAGGCCTGATCTCAAGCCGTTCGATGGGGGCAGCCACCGATTTCGAAGCCTGGGTCGGCTATAAAGAATTGCAAGCCGCATTGGCTGTCACGAGCGCACGAATTTATCTGAGCGAACGCGATCTGGTGGTGAACACCGATGCGACTGTCATCCCGACTCGTGATGGAAATCGGCTGGCACTCGCGGAGAGTTGGTACTATGCTCTTGGCCGTACAGACGCCTCCCGGCAACCTCTGGCTCTGGCATTGTTCAATTGGCTCACGGCTCCGGAAAACCTGAGCGCATGGAGCTTGCAGGCTGGTTATCTACCGACCAGGCCGAGTGCTGTTGCGCTTTGGCCGCCAGAGTCTTCGGCTGCCTTTGCTGCCGAAGTAATGTCAGCAGCGCGTCCACGTCCGACCAATATTCTTATCAGTTCCATTGGCCCGTCACTCTTTACAGGTGTAGATCGGATTCTACGTGGGCAGATCACGCCTCCGGCCGCGGCTGAGAGCGTGATCGACGCACTTCAAAGTCAATAGTCCTTCGCCAAATGCGCTGCAATCCAATATTCCCTTTCTGTAGATAATTCCATATGGCAATTCATTTCGGCACGGATGGCTGGCGAGCTGTCATCTCGGACACATTCACGTTTAATAATTTGCGGCTTGTATCGCAGGCCGTTGCCGACGCTGTCAACTCGCCAGCCTGGCTGAGTGACGAGTCAAATACCGGCGGACGGCGTTCAGTCGTCATCGGATTCGATACCCGTTTCCTCTCAGATCGCTATGCGCGTGAGGTTGCCCGCGTTCTGGCAGCGAACGACATTAAGGTCTTCCTGACCCATGCTGACGCTGCTACGCCTGCGATTTCATTTGCTGTCCGGGAACTGCGCGCAGCCGGAGGGGTAATGGTCACGGCCTCCCACAATGCCCCGCGCTACAACGGAGTTAAGCTAAAGGCGTCGTATGGGGGTAGTGCGCTGCCCGAGCAGTGTCGCCGGGTGGAGGTATATCTCAACGATAACGAAGCGCGCGCCCGAGGCCCAAACCTGATGGATTTCGACCATGCTGTCCAGGTCGGTCTGATCGAGCGCTTCAATCCGGTTCCGGCATACTACGAGCATTTGCGTACGCTGATCGACCTTGACCTCATTGCGGCCTATCCAGAACGCCTGCATGTAGTTGTAGACGCGATGTATGGTTCCGGCCGTAACTATATTAAAGGTTTACTAGCAGGCACAGGCATTGAAGTTACTGAGATCCGGGGCAACATGAATCCCGGCTTCGGTGGAGTGCATCCCGAACCCATCATGAAGTATCTGGGCGCAACGGCTAGTGCAATTGCAAGTGGCGCCGGAGATGTGGGCTTGATAACAGATGGCGACGCCGATCGGCTGGGGGCCATGGACGGGCGCGGTCAGTTTGTCGATCCCCATAAGATCATGGCGCTCTGTTTGAAATATCTGGCCGAGAAAAAGGAGCAGCGCGGGGCGGTTGTTAAGACAGTCTCCACCACCCAGATGTTAAACCGCCAAGCTGCCCTCTACGACATTCCTCTCATCGAAACACCGGTTGGTTTCAACCATATTGCGGATCACATGTTAAAAAGCGATGTTCTCATCGGTGGGGAGGAGTCCGGCGGGATTAGTATTCGTGGCCATATCCCTGAAGGTGACGGTATCCTCATGGGATTACTGCTCCTGGAAGTGATGGCAGCCTATGGCAGTTCCCTGTATGACCTGGTTGAGGATTTATTGAAGGAGGTCGGGCCGGTTGTATATGCGCGTACGGACCTGCGTCTCTCACAGCCGGTGGCGAAAAGGGATATGGTACGTCGATTAAGTGAAGACGCGCCGCGCGTCATTGGTGGGTTAAATGTGGTCGATGTTCAGACAAGGGATGGGGTAAAGTATTTATTAGCAGATGACTCTTGGCTACTGATTCGGCCTTCCGGAACGGAGCCTGTGTTGCGCGTGTATGCGGAAGCACGTGATGAGGAAGGGAAGCAGGCGCTGCTAGCTTTTGGGGAGGAAGTCGCTCAGAAGGCATGAATCAAAAGCGCGATGCCGCGAGCGGCTCAGTGCAAAGCACGTATCCGGCGTCACTCGTTTCGCTTGAGTGACGCCGGATTTTTTAATCGATGGCCGAGATTAAGAAAACTTGGGTCAGTTGAAACCCGATAGTCGTACACGTCGAGCGACAACCATTACTGCGATCAGACCGAGTGCGCCCAAGATGAGCAAGGGTGCACCAACTTCATCGGCAAAACCGGTATCCGGCAACGCCGTGGCAAACTGGGTCGCAGTAGGTGTTCCCGCTCCCGGTGTTTCGCCGCCCCCACCTGCGCCTACATCAGTGCCGATAGAAAGTGTGGGCAGCCGAGTCGGTGTATTGCTGGGTATTGGTGAGGGTCCGGAAGTGGCCTCGTCCACGGGCTCCGGCGTCTCTGTGTTAGTCGGAGCAACCACCGGTGTATCAGTGATTTGGGCAATGGCGACAGGTGTATCAGTGGGGTCAGGTTCGCTCGGCGCTTCGGTGGCAGTTGGCGATTCGCCGCCCCCACCGGTGTTCGCGTTAGCGGTTAACTGGGCGTCGATCACGGCTTGTGTGTTCGTCGCAAAAATTTTAGCGGCTTCAGTCATCTGTGCGTCGCGCTGCCGCGGCGCAAGGACCACTAAATATAGGCCGATACAGATAAGGCCTAGAATGAAGACGCCGCCCAGGGCGAGAGAAGCAATTATGAAAGGGCGATTACTCGCCTCTTCTGGGAATTGCTCCTCCCCTTCCTCGTCGAAGTCGAGGGCAGGGTCAAAATCAATGTCGGGTGGCAGTTCGGCCATCGTGCATCATCTCCTAAAAGGGTGGGCCACTGCCGGGGAAGCAACAAGCTGGCATTTTACACGTGACTATCAATCTGCGCCAGTGACCAGCATATGAACAGGAGCGCTGCCTAGGCGGTGGATATATTAAGAATTAGATGTGCAAGCTACGTGCCAGCCTTATCACCACTAAGACACAGCGTGCAGTGCACACTCCACTGCGCAAAGTACACAAAGCTTTCCCCCCGGTACCACTGGTCGGTACCCAGTCCCAAATTCCACCCTGAATAGCTTCAATGAGTTCTTTCTCTGTGTTCTTTGTGACTTGACACAGTGGAGCACTGCACTCTTTGGTGAATTTAGGATTCGAGCGTGCTTTGTTCTATGATCTCGACGTTTTTGCGAGGGGTGCTGATTGTTTCTCCGTTCTCTAGTTCGATCACAACGGGGAAGGCAATCAAGCCGCTGGGGAAGCGTTCTCGCTCTGTGGGGACACCTGACACAATACCGGTTTCTCCGACATGAGGTGCGCGGATCATACGGACGCGCTTGCCTGTAATGAGGGGCTCGCCTTCCACTGGAAACGGTGGCTGCGGGTCGATGGGGGGCAATGGAATGATCAGTTCGGGGCGAGAACCGGCAAAGCGATCCGTTGGATTGGCATCCAAGACTGCGTCTCGACCGTTGTTTTCCACAAGTAAGGCCCACGTATAATTTGGCATAACACGGTTTCCAAAACCCTCTGTAATGAGTATAGGGAAGTGGACCCGACGGGCGTAATCGGCAAGTTCGCCGGGGATGCTGCCGGCAACGATCCCTCGGGCCCGCGCGGCAATGACTGCTTGTAATGCTTCTCGCCCAACCATTCCGCCCACTACAATAATAGCATCCTGATAGCCTACATCAATAGATTGCGCCAACAATGGCTGGTTGGGGTCGGTTGCGGCTACACGTAAGATCCCAAAGGTTTTGCGGCCTGAGCCCCACTTTGATTGGATCAAAGCGCCATTGGTCTCAATCAGCACAGACAAACTTGGCTGGATTTCGAGCACCGTGCCGGGCATGAATGCGCGCAACTCGAAAGGCTCATCGCGAGATGCAAGCAATACACGTCCGTCCCCGACCGCAATCACCTCCCCATCAAAAGGTGACCTTACCCGGCGCCGGAACAATAACAACGACCGATTCTCGGCCAGCGTCTGGCCTTCTTCCACCGGACTGCCTGGTTCGACTTCCAGTTTAGCATCCGCTACAACAGATTCGATGCGCAACAGGCGCGCAATGTCTAGAATGCTATGCTTTGTGTTTCGCGGAGAGCGCGCGATAACATCTGTCGCGCCAACCTGATCGCCGGGGCGTACCAGAATCTGTCCTGGTGTGGGCAGCGCTCGCTCCCGCCGAATAGTGAGCAGAGGCGCGATGTGCGTCATCGCAGGTAGATACATAGTCCCTTTACGCTCCCAGTTCGGCTAACCAGTTTTGCATCTGCTCCCGGCGTTTCTCGGCATTATTTGCCAAAGCAATTGGCCGGCCACGCGCATCCAAGATCAGACCGATCAGCCCACCGCTCAACCTTAATCGGCGAGCCTGTCCGCGCCCATATCCGATGTCAAAGCCCCTCAAAGGTTGTAGAGTCACCTGTGCTTCCTGTCCCAAAGGCAGGGGTAACACTTCGATTGTGCCATAACGAACTTCCACGCTCAATCGTTCTCCGTTGCTATATTGCATGCGCACGCGTACTACGTGCTGACCTGGTCGGGCACGACCCAAAGGGCAAACAACGGATCCTAGATTGGCAAACGCACCAGACTGAAAGACTTGCACCGCTGCAACTGGATTGAATGCTGCCGTTGCACCGAGCGAAGGCGCCAGGTTATGCTGATCTACAAGAAGTGTTGTTACCCCGATGGGTTGTAATCCATCGAGTAGGATCATCGCGGCCTGAGCCGCTTTCGGCGCGCGAGCCAGGACAGCGCCACTCCCAATGATGGGGTCAACTGGCGGGAGCAGCGTGCTCCGTGCGGCGCGGATGTAGCTCGGCCAGTTCTCGCGCGATGACTCCACGGCAACAGCCAGCGCTTGACGCGCTAACGCCTGCTCCAGATAGAGTTCTTCCAATGTCTCCGGGATACTTGCAGGCGAGAGCGACTTGTTATATACGAAGTCTGTAATTATATCTGTTGGAATATCGACAGGTAGCCAGCGCCCAATTGCTGCAGCACTCGTATGACGTAGCAGATTAGCGGCGCTGTGACCAATGCCTACATCCGGTCGGACGGTGAGTGCGAGTTCACCACCAAACGCGACAGCCATTGTCGTGGAGGCCGACCCAACATCTACGCCGAGCACACCTTTGACCGGATCGAAGATATGGCTGGTGAATCGAATCAGATTGCCATAGGCTCGCGCCGTCGGCATCACATTCCCACCACTCCATTCGGCGAGCTCTCCATAGCCAGCAATGCGTTCGATGCGAATGTTGTCGTAGAGCTGCGCGAGCCGGCGCTCCGCTGACCGGACAGTCTCCCTTTCCAGGGAGGGGCGCACATTGCTGGCAACTTCAACAGGTGCAATGCCTTCGAATATCGCCTGCATACGCTCGCGCAAAATGCTATTGCCGGCATAAAGTATGCGCGGGCGCTCACCGAACGACATTAGGCTGAGCGCCATCGCAACAGTATCTGCCAGATGCAGTACAGCTGTACGGGCGCCACCTTCGGTGCCACCACTGATAAAGACAATATCTGCTTTTGCGCGCAACAGGGCATCTACCTGCTGCTCTTCACGCCGGTCGTCCGCCAGATTCAAAACTTTCACAACGGAAAGATATGTGGATGCAGCTGCCCGCCGCGCACTTTCTACAGAGACATCCGGCATCAAGCCGACCACGATTGTGCGCAGCGGTTCGCCCGCGCTCGCCGTGGCTGCGAAGGCATCTACGCCTGCGCCATCTGGCCGCAAAGGCAGGATGAGCCGTTCTTCTTCATCCAGGTAGGGGCGGCCGGTGATCACTTGCAGGTTGTCAAGCGCATGGCGCAGGCCTTCGCCCACGTCACTGAACGGCGGTTCGACTGTTGTCGGCGCCTCTCCGCCCGCTACAAAGCGGAACTCTCCGTCGACGATGTCCAACAGCGCGGCGCGTGTGTTCACACTGCCAAAATCAACCGCCAGGATCGATTCGGTAGAAGTGCCGTTATCTTCCAATGGTAAGTCAGCCTTGGCCAATGTTTTGCATGATGGTTGGAATGACAGTTTCGGTCAGGTCGCTAGTGACGAAAGTCCACATGAACAATACCCGTTCACTCAGTAATGCGAAGGCGGTTGCCAGGGCCCCGGCATAGAGTGCGGCCAATGCAATCGTGATAAAAATCTGACCGAAGGCAGCTGGAATGAGAATAAGTGTCGGGCGTCCGACTCGTCCAGTTGGCAGGCGACGGGCGCCATAGTAAAAATAGATCAGTGAACAGACCGTTCCGAAGACGATCATTCCAACATCAAAAGCCCAACCGGCAGTGGTGCGACCGCTGCCGAGCGGAGGCTGCAAGGGGTCGAGGAAGTTCGCCTGTATTTGCGGGAAGAGTGTGCCGGTCACTGCTCCCCCCACCGCAACAGCAGCGCCGACTCCCACGAGCAATCCCATTGCCACATTCCCCAAGGGTGCCAGACGTCGGCTCACTTTGAGTAGTATGAGCCAGCCAATTACGAGCGGCACAGCGGCCAGACCTCGTTCGGTTGGATCGGGGCTATTTAAGATCGCCTGTACACGCGGCACGAGAACTGCCTCGACAACGACGATGGTTGCATAGCCGGCAGCGACGCCGATGAATAGATGCATGGCGATCCTGTACATAGGATTGTCGCCCAGCAGGTAGCTGAAGACCAGCAGGCTCAACAGAAATGAAATTGTGAGGCCGAACAGATCAAGGAGTTCTTCGCTCATAGTACACAACGAGCCCCCGAGATCATTTTAAAGGTCACTTCCAATACGCGTCTGCTGGCGGGCAAGGCCAATAGCGACCCAAAGTACATTCCCAGCCAGGAGGATTAGGCCGGCAACAAGGATGCCCGCGGAGAATGAATCCCAGCGGCGCGATACCGGGGATACACCATGTGGGGCGATAATGTCGTTGATAAAGGCTCCCGTTAGCCCTGCGGAGAGTCCTACAAGCTGTGCTTCTTCGCCTTCAGCATATGGTAAAACGAGTGGTTCAGCAGAGGCAGTAACAATTGCGCCCATTGGAATCTCACTCGTGCGGACCTGTTCCAACCAGGCGCGGCTCGCAGTCGGGGTGTCGGCAGCGACCAGAATCAGATCGAAGCTCTGCAATGTATTTACATCGGCTACTACAGCCATCTCCCAGGGGGATTCGCCACGGATGAAGTCCACATCAATTACGCCGATCGGATCGCCGGCGAAGGCCTGCAGTCCAATGGCACCGCCGGGGATGAATCCCAGATTGACATACTTGCTCCCATAGGTCGCGGCGGCATCGATCTCTGCCAGCTCCAGGGTGCGCTCGATTAGAGCTTGTGCGATACCGACTCCGGCTGGGCGTGTACTGACGAGCGCAATGCGGTGCCCGCGATCGGCGAGTTGGTACAACACTCCTTCCAACGCGTCGTTGAGTTCGCCGCCTGTACCGGGTTCATATTCGAACGCTACCAGCACGAGTGAATCTGCTGGCAGGCTGGCGATGCTCTCGAAGAGTGCGCGGTTCTGCGGGAACAATTCTGGTTTGGGTGTGTCGAAGAAGGTCTCTCCCAATGCAAAAGGCGTCAGCATTGCTAGCAGGATGAGCGCATAAACGATCAAACGATCCACCGCAAAAGGCAACCGGAACTTGCGCCGGGTTTCTTCCGGCAAATCTTCGATCTCTTCGCGCATGAGTTCGCGAAAAATTTCGGCCTGTTCGCGTTGCCAATCAGTGACGGTGAAGTTCGTAACGGATACGCCGGGCGTACCCGCTAAGGTCACCACGGGTTCGGCACGTATGATGCCACTCATCCCGGCCAGCGGTCCGGCTTTTTCTTCGTAGTCATCAGCGGTGCTAGCAAGACTGACTGGCTGAGAAACTTCGTCGGTCGCTTCGAGCTCCTCGGCCCATTCCGGCAACTCCGCTGCTTCAATTTCAGGCTCTTTTGGTAGTCGCCCTCTAGCGGGGATTGCTGCGCTGCGTGGATCCTGTGGGAGAACCGGCTCTTCAATTCCCTCCGGACGCATAGCGGCCAGCCAATCCGGCATATCAGCAGCCTGTGGCAGTTCTCCGGTAATCTCACTGTCGGTGGTTTGTGTCACCTCGCTCGGAGGTCCGACGGCCGCCAGCCAGTCTGGTAAGTCATCCCCTGTGGGTGGGGTAAGGTCCGGTCCTTCTGTCTCGGGAGCGCCGATGACTGCGGGGTGTTCGCCATTCTCATCACCCGCGCCGGCCGGCGCCTCGTCCAGTCGACGAGACTGGGGGACGGTGTCGAGAATTGCCAGCCAATCAAGGGTGTCATCGTCGGCATCGCCGGGAGCATCGGATGAGATAGCCGGTGCATCGGATTGTGCTGCTACATCCTGGATTCGAATTCCAGCGAGCCAATCAGGTAAATCGGCAACCGGTGCTTCAAAGTCGATCGCAGCGGCTTCTGGTTCCACCAGGAAGTCCGAGAAATCTACATCGCTGACATGTTCCGGCTGGCTTGATTCATCTTCTGTTTCTGCGGGTGGTCTGGACGATGTGGGTTCCAGCCAATCCGGTAAATTGGCACTATCTGGCAACTGGAATTCGATAGTGCTTTCTTGATCATCGTCTTCCCCTTCAGGTGGGACGGCTAAATCAGACAGGCCGGTCGGGGGTTCGAGCCTCGCTGTCTGGAAATTGCCCCGCTCGGTGTCAGCAGCGAGGGCTGCCTCAGTCTCTACCAACCAGGCGGGTTTGTCAGCTGCTGCTTCCGGCTCCTCAGTCGGGACAATTTCTAATAACTCTGATTCAGCCTCGGGTGTTGCAAGCCGATCAGGCGTTTCTGCAGTTGGTTCTGAATCAGGTGAAAGAGTTTCTTCTACATCAGCGGCCAAAGGAGCGGATTCTGACATCCACGCCGGAAGTTCTGCTTCAGGTTCTGTTTCCGCACTTTCCTGTGGTGTGGGTTCGCCCTCTGCAAGCCAATCTGGAATTGGATCGGGCTCAAGCACGCTTGGGTCTGGTTTGGAGGGCGCGAATGAGGTCAGCGGTTCTGACTCGGCCGGCCAATCCGGTTGATCTTCTGTTTCGACGTCGCTCGTCGTGGGCAGGTCTTCAGGTCCTACTGATACTTCTGGCTCGGCTGCTGCCTCAAGTTGTTGTTCGGGTGCTTGCAACAAACTCGGGAGATCAGAAGTACCAATAGAAACATCTTTGGCTTCTGTTCCTTCGGTTGTAGCGAGCCAATCTGGTACCTGATCTTCCCCTTCGCTCGCTGGTATTTCGGCCTCTGGTTTGTCGGTACCCTCTTCCGGTTCGGCTGCTGCGACAGGTTGTTGTTCGGATGCTTGTAACCAACTTGGCAGATCAGATGTGCTAATGGGAACGTCCCTGGCTTCTGTTCCTTCCGCAACAGAAAGCCAGTCGGGGACATCATCACTTGCAGACGCCTCAATTGATGGTTCTTCAATTATTTCTGCTGGTGGAGTTTCGGCGACAGGTTGTTGTTCGGAGGCTTGCAACCAACTCGGCAGATCTGAAGTGCCAATGGGGACATCTTTGGCCTCCGTTCCTTCAGTGGTGGAGAGCCAATCGGGAATGCCATCTTCTTCTGGCTCACTTGGCGCGGGCTCGGCATCTGTTATATCAGAGGCTGCCTCTGGTTCTGAGGACTCTGGCGCTGCTTCTGAGTCGCCGGATTCGTCAGTCCCAAATAACCAGTCGGGTAAATCACGGGAGCCGATGGGCGCGCTCTCGGCGGGCTCCGCCTCCGCGCTTGTAAGCCAACTTGGCAATCCACCTGTTGTTATCGGAGCTGCACCGATTTCCGGTTCTCCCGGCTTTTCCTCGGAGAGCCAGCCTGGCAGGTCGGATGATTTTGGTAGCACTGGCGCGGGGCGATCGGGTTTGTCCGTGGACTGTTCAGATTGAATTGTCTTCAACCAATCAGGAACGTCGCCTTCTTCTTCTGTTGGTTCAGCCGGGATGGCCGACGACTGCACTTCGGCAAGACTAGGCTGGAGCCAATCCGGTAGTTCGGAAGTGTGCTTTTCGGTTGGTTCAGAAGGAACAGAAAAAACGGTAGTCGTCCCGGGCCGCCATTCGCGGCCCGCAACATTGACGAGCCAATCGGGGACATCACCGGCTTCCGGTGGAGGCGGAGGTGATTCAGCATCGGCGTGTTCTTTCGGGTCGGTGGGCAGGTCCAGCATTGCAGTTGGTGGTGGTGTCCAACTTTCGCCATCGTCTTCGATTAGGGAGGCTTGATGCTCCGCCGCGCTGTCTTTTTCCTCGCTAGGCTTGTCTTCTTTAGCACTACTGTCGCGCCGCAAGCGTACTAACCAGTCGGTCTCTGGCTTCTCCGATTCTTCTTCGGGCCGATCAGTGTCTGGTGGTGCCATATTATTCGCCGTAAGGACGATCTGCACCAATGAGAACCCGCAAGCCGGTGGCAATCGCTCCCAATGCCAGTCCGAGAATAATGCCTCGCGCACCAGCGACAGCCGGAACCTGGATAATCCAACCGCGAATTTCTGGTAATACTTCAGGGATAAATCGGAATGAGATCAATCCAAATAAAAGGATCAGAGTGACAGCGACAAAAATAACGGAGTTGGTCGTGAGCCGTACACGGATCAGCCTGATGCCGGACGCAACCAGGATAAATGCAAGTAGCGCGCCTAGCGTGGCTTCCAAAGGAGTTTGCACATAAGTGAAGATGAAAATCACATACTGTCGCGCACCAGGAATGACATAGCTCAACGCCCACACGAGCAAGATGGTGCCGAGCCCGCCCAATAAAGTCAGGCTGTAAGGCCAACCATTTTTGAATTCCAAAACTTTGCCGCCGTGGACGCGGGCCAGGTTGAGGATGCCCACGAGTAACGCGATGGCCGCGAGCGTGGCTGCCAGATCGACCATGAAGTTGCGGAATTGATCCAGAACAGGAATTCGCAGGAAGTATCCCAGCAGTACGACGAACCCAATCAGGATCGCCATCACGGTAGGAACACGCTCACGCACGGCTAGAAGACCCCGATCGTTCGCAAGACTGCACCGACCACAATAACACCTGCGACAATCAGTCGCATCCAATCCTGCGCCTGCAAACTTGCGATATGGAATGGATCGCCACCCGAAATATATGCTCCTGCTGCAAACATATCCTCTCCGATTAGCGCGTGATCAGCAGTCACAAAAGGCAATGCCTGTGATTGTGGATCGTCGGTTCCGGCAATCTGATGGGTGCCGCTGCGAACGCCTGCCGAAGTGATTAAGGCCATTTCCATGCCGAACCTGCCCAGCAGCAAGCTTGTGGCGATGCGTTCATCACGATGCGCCAGCATTGTGCCGGCTGCATAGGAAAATGGTGTCGCGCCGGTCAAGCGCCCGGCACTATGTTCGTAGCGGTCTATGGCATGTTGCCGTCGATAAATGCGCCGCAGCGTATCCTGCGCGAGGATCATGGCAGCGCCATCGCCGGTCGTCACTATCGGTGGCTGGTCAGAGATGCTGGCAGCGACTGCCAGACGGTTGAGAACCGCCAGCCCGGCCAATGTTGCAGCGGTATCCTGTCCGCCGATACCGGCGCTGCCGAGTGACACATGCAGCTTCTGTCCGGCTTCAACCGCGTGCCCGACTCGGATTGGAAGTTCATCGAATCCTTCGATCTCGCGCAACAGCACTGGTTCTTTTCTTCGTCGATCCCGCAGCCTCATCGCAACGATTAGAACTGCGAAAAGGAGTACAAGCCCAAGACCGACCAAATTATCCATCCCTTAATTCATTTCCTGCAGTGATGAATCGTCGATGGATTCGAGACCTTCTAGGCGCGTGCTGATTGACAAGATTGATTGTGTATCCGTAAAAGTCGAGAGCAGCGGTTCAGCGACAAGCAGTACCTGCGAGCTAAGTAGAGCGAGTGGGGAGCCTGGCTCAAATAATTCGTCGAGCAAGCCTTCCAGACCAAGTTCAGAAAGCCTGCGCATGAACTGATTCTTCATTGCACGCCATTGTACAGTGGGGAAAAAACAGGGTCAAATCAACTGATGCTATGTAAAGCAGAGAATAGCGCAGGAGCAGAATGTGGAATGGAATCCGAAGTTTGTGAAGTTGAGGCTTTCAATTGGATAAATGTGCCGTGAGATAATGAACTTGTTCTCGTTGTGATGGGAAACTATCTGATCTTTTCATTCTCCACGAATGTATAGCCTCGCACACACATTCCTAGATTACGACCTGAGCCTCCTGCGCGCAATTGCGGAGGCTGCCGGGATTGAACTTCAATCTGGCAAGGCCCGCGAGGCTGCCGCCGAACTGGCAGAGAGTTACAAACAGGTTGAATTCGTTGCGCTTCTAATGGCCGGACTTTCATCCGAGGCATCCGCAGCGCTGCAGAAGCTTCAGGCTGCAGGCGGTCATATACCCGTTGTCGGGTTCGAACGCGAATATGGAGCAATCAGGCCATTCGGGTCCGGTGCACGCGAACGAGAACAACCCCACTTGCAAGCAGCCAATGTTTCTGAAGTGCTCTGGTATCGCGGCCTGATCGGGCGCGCCTTCTCCACGGTAGCCGGCGAATCGGAAGAGCATATTTACATTCCTCTCGATCTGGACCCGTTGCTGCCGGATGTAATAAAAAGTAATCTCCCGGCACCGCAGATCGGACTGCGGAGTGCCATCGCCGATTTCGTCGCTGCTCGCTCTACAGCAGTGGATGATATGTGTACTTTGCTTGCCTATCTGCAGCCGAATTCCACGATATTAGATGAAGCCGGGCAACTTTCAGCCGAGACAGGAGAGCAGCTGCGGTCATATCTACGCAAGCCAGCCGCGCTGGGATTGACGGTGCAGCTGGCACGAGAGTTGGGTTGGATTAGTGGTCATCCGCTCGCGCTGGACCCGGCCCGGGTGCGAGCTTTTCTGGATGGACCGAGGGTTGAGCAATTGCAGCAACTTGTGGAGGCCTGGCGGGATTCCCGCGGCTGGCATGATTTTCTAAATGTGCCCGGACTGCTCTTTGAAAAATCGGCGGACAAGCATGGCGATGCATTGCGGGCGCGTGAGGCTGTGCTCGAAACGCTGCAAACAGTTCCTGTTGGGGAATGGTGCAGCCTGGACGGTCTGGTGGCCTACATCTTCAAACACAAGCCTGACTTTCAACGTGTGGCCGGAGATTACGATTCGCCCTTTGTGCGGGATGCCGGCAGCGACGAAATATTGCGAGGCTTTGACAGTTGGGGGCGGGTGGACGGCGCGCTCGTCCGCTTTATCGTCGTTGGCCCCATGCACTGGCTGGGCCTCACGGATATCTCTCGACAGCCGCTGCCTGATTTGCCGATGTCGAATGCTGGGGCGATCCGTGAAACAGCTTTTCGTTTGACTTCACTCTTCGCCGCACTGACCGGCCGGGCGCGTTGGAAAATCAACGAGACGCCTGCAACTATTCAGGTGTACGGCAATGGCAGCTTGCGCCTGTCGCTACGATCGTTTTCAGGCTGCTCGCATCGCTGCCTGGCGACCATTACGGGATGCAGAACATTACGACTACGAAATTACGGCCAATAGTTTGTTGCGTGCGGCTGAAGATGGCGTCGCATTGCGGCATGTGATGACATTTTTACAGCGCGCTTCCGGCGGACAGGTTCCGTCACGATTGCAAAGTGCTCTGACGCGCTATGGAGATAAGGGGGTCGAAGCGCAACTGCGCTGGACGCATGTGCTGCAGGTGCGCTCCGAAGATGTTATGGAACAGTTGCGTGCCAATCCGCTCACGCGCCGATTCCTCGGACCAACGCTCGGCCCGCTGGCGGTCGAAGTCCGCGCGCGCGACTGGCAGAATTTGCAGCAGGCAATGCTTGAGTTGGGGCTTTTACTAGAACGAATTGAGTGATGGGAGATAGTGATCTGAATGGAAAGAATTACCACCTTTGTGCAGGATTTCCTTCTCCCGGGCTCGATGCCCTTGCTGTTGTTGAGCCTTCTTGCTGGCGTGGTTCTTATCTATTTAAACGGGAACTGGCCCCAATGGGGACGCAGACTGCTACTGGCTGTACTGATCCTCTACGGCCTGATGAGCGTGCCGATTGCTTCAGATGCATTCAGAGCGGGACTCGACAAGGGATATGGCTCGCTTGCCAATCGCGCAGCGGCGCAGGGAGCAACGGCGGTCGTTGTTATCAGCGGTGGGAGTTTGACATACCGGACGGAGATCGGCGAGATCAATTCCATGAGTGGTCCGACCGCCTTTCGAACACTTGAGACCGTGCGCCTCTATCAGTTGTTGGATGATCCCTGGGTCATCGTGTCTGGGGGGATTGGCGACTCGCGCGATACGCTCAGCCCTGAAAGCAAACCCATGCAGGCCGCGCTCATCGAAGCCGGGGTGCCGCAGGAACGAATCTTGGTGGAACCGGGCTCACGCAATACCTACGAGCAAGCATTCAATCTTGAGCCGCTGCTTGCTGACCATTCTATCGAGAGTTTCGTTCTGGTCACATCGCCTGCTCATATGTGGCGTGCGTTCGCGACCTTTGAAGCGCGCGGATTGCAGCCGATTGCTTCGGTGGCAGCTGTGCGTTCCATCGGGCAAATTTCTTCCGGCAACCGCTTTGTCCCCTCAAATTTTGCACTGCAGGCCACACGCGGGTATATGCGCGAATATTTCGCGTTGATGTATTACTGGAGTCGTGGCTGGCTTACTCAGCCAGAGTAGGGACTTTCAAAGCAGCCAGGACGGTAACGCATCAATCTCCATGCCATCTCGTTGGCCGCTCTCGAAGCGATAGAAGCCGGCGGAGGCGATCATCGCGGCATTGTCAGTGCACAGATCGAGTGGCGGTGAAAACACGGGCAGCTCCCCTGCACGTTTCCGTAGAGTATTCCGTAGCGCAGTATTCGCCGACACACCCCCGGCAATAAAAATGCTTCTGGCCCCATGTTGCTCCGCGGCCTGGACAGCTTTCTCAATCAATACTTCGACCGCCGCCTGTTGAAAACTCGCCGACAGGTTGGGTACGGGTAATCCGCTTGGGGTTTCGTCGATCCCCGCCCGGTGGCTGGGGAACTGGCGTTTGATCTCACGGAGCACAGCTGTCTTTAATCCACTAAACGAAAAGTCCCAGCTCCCTTCCAGCCAAGCGCGTGGGAAGTTATATGAATGTGGATCGCCCTCTGCAGCCGCCTTTTCCACGTGCGGACCACCCGGATAGGGCAGGCCCAGCATACGCCCGACTTTGTCGAAGGCTTCACCGGCCGCGTCATCGATCGTCCCCCCCAGCCGCTCGTATGTGAGGTGATCCGTCATCAACACGAGTTCCGTGTGTCCGCCGGAAACGACAAGTGTTAACACCGGGAACTCAATTTCGGGTAATTCTTCTGTCAGCCAGAGCGAATAGATATGCCCTTCGAGATGGTTGATTCCAAGCAGCGGCAGTTCACGGCCAAGCGCCAATCCCTTTGCAACATTGAGCCCGACGAGTAACGAGCCGGCCAGCCCCGGGCCACGCGTTACTGCAATCGCGTGCAGATCATCGAAACTGACATGCGCTTTTGAGAGCGCTTCATGGATAACCGGATGGATTGTTTCGATATGGACACGCGATGCGACTTCCGGGAAAACGCCGCCGTATTGAGCGTGCAAGTCCACCTGTGAGGCGACCACGTTGGAGAGTATCTGGCGGCCATCTTCGACAACTGCAGCTGCAGTCTCGTCACAACTTGTTTCAATGCCAAGGATGCGTGTGCTCATTTCAGCCCTTCCCGATTTCTATGCGCGCAGCGTGTGTGAGAGCTAGGTCAAAAAATGCGTGTGCTCGCGCTCTCGTTCGTCCGCAGTTGCAGCAGGTAGGGTGTCTCGCCGCGCTGCTCAAAATATCTGGCAATGGGACTGTCGGTCTCGTCGGGTGCAGCAAGTGTAACCGTGAAGTTGTTTATTACGAATTCCACAGTTTTAGCATCGACAATGGAAGCACCGGACAGTGGCTCAAGCTGGAGCATCTTCTGATACTGCTCCGTTAACGCATTAATATCGGGGACTGTTACTACGATGCCAGCAACCCCGCTGACTCCATTTGCATGTGTGGTTTTATCGGTGTCTGCAGGTACACGCAGTTCACGGGGTGTCACATCGGCGATGTAAAAAGGCGTGGTTGTGCCCGGGAACATGGCAGCTTGCCATTTCAATTGCTGCCCGTCTGCTCGTTGGCGACCGCCTGACTTCGGAAGATCTATGGGGAGATCGTGAGCCCGCAAACGTTCAACTTCCATCGCGATATCGGTTGTCTGGAAGACGTAGCCTACAAAGCCTTCCCCAGCTTTGAAAACAGACAAAAAGTTACCTCCTGCCTCCCTTGCATCTGATGAGAACAGCGCAGGGTCAGTCGGCGCGATCAATTCGAGATATCCTCCATCCGCGAAAACAATAAGCGCATTGTGCGTATGGCCACCTTTGTGTTCGCCACCGAAGAAAACAGTGAAGCCCGCCGCGCTGAAATCTTTCATGGCGGTCTCCAGATCGAACACAGCAATGATAGCGTGATCGAATTTCAGATGGTGCATTGCGCGGTCATCTCTCCGAGCACCGTTAGTTCTCAGAAATGGGAATCACGAGTTCTTTGTCGAATTCGCCAATCGTCTCGAATTGATGCGTGCTCGGATTCAACCAGACATAGTCTTCGATACGAACGCCATAACCTTTGTCCGGATAGTACAAACCCGGCTCGATGGTCAACACCATGCCCGCTTGCAAAACTTCACCCGGCTGGGCATGTTCGGACAGGCGTGGGGATTCATGCACGTTCAGACCGATGCCATGACCAAGGGAATGAACATAGCCTTCGGTTGTGCCCGGATGGCTACGTGCAGTTGGATGACCGGCCGCTTCGAAGTAATCATTTACGTGGCTTTGGGCAGCTTTGCAAGGTTGGCCGACTGCGAGCGTATCCATTGAAAGTTCAAAGGCTTGCTGGACCTGCGCGTAGACCTTCTCGACTTCCGGCGGTGCATAGCCAACACACCAGGTACGCGTGAAATCATAAAAATAACCCCCGCCGGCCTCGCGCGGAAAATAGTCGAAGACTATGGTCTTGCCGAGTGCAATTGGATCGCTGTCCTCCCCATGAGAGTGGGGTATACCCGCGTCGCGCCCAATTGCAAAAATAGCGCCTTCCGGATCTTCGAGTTCGTTTCCGAATGTCCAGCGACGAATTTGTCGTTTCACATCGCCAATTGTCAGCACGGAAGCGTCTTCTTTTACCAGGTTTCCATTGCTTGCGCGATGAGAGCCCAAGAAGTCGCGGGTATTACCGATTACATTAAGGGCCGCTTCGGCCAATTTGCGGATACGTTTTATTTCTTCCTCGTCCTTCGTTATGCGTGCTTCTTCAAAAATGTTCGGCGAAGGCTCGCCAACAATTTTGAAGTTACTTGCGTTCGCGCCCTCGCGAATGACATCCATGAGCGCCAGCGTTTGGCCGCGGTCAGCCTGTCCATATATGCCTACATTTCCTTGCACGTCCTGATTTTTGAAAATTTCCTCAACAAGTTGAGCATGAGCGACAAGCATATTGCCGTCTGCGTTTTGCAAGAGCGACTGAAATTTAAAGCGGCTGCGTGGAAGCACGGTCAGGCCCGATTTGGCTGCCTCCTCGCTCTCCATCCCAATAGCAATCAGCACTGGCGCCGCGCCGCGCTTTTTCAATGCCAAGGTACTCTCGCCCACGCGCGCTCCATTTGCGAGATAGTACATGCACGGATTTTCACGTGTGCTGCCGGTAACGAACAGTGCATCGAGATCGCGTGCTTCCATCAACCGGTCAAGATCAGATTTCAAGAAAAGCCTCCATGTTTGTTGCGCGTGTAGCGTACCACATAGGCAGCGGTTCGAGAGCGTTGGTGAGAAGGTGAACTCAATACAATTACCTCGCACTTAACTTTAGTTTCCGCTAAGTGAGGGGGTGACAAAACGCAGAAAGTGTTCAAAAATGGGGTTGGTCAAAACACCAAATAAGGAACACGATCTGCGATGGACGCAATAATACAACAAACCCAAATTTTCGTTGAAAACTGTGTGGCAGGACTGCCAAAGGGAACCAATCAAAATATGCTGCAGTTGATGTTAAGCATAATGAGCGGCAAGTTTCTTGACAGTCGCGGGGCATTATTCCCGGCGTTGGCAGCAAGTGGCTATTCAGCAGATACATGTCATCGGATAGAAAATACGTTGCGAACAGGTGTGTACAGCGTGCAGGAAGTTATCGATGCACAGCGGTCACAAGTATTGAGTAGCAACAAATTTGAAATCATCTATCGACAAGGTTATCGGGCGCTGGATATCGATCTGACATTTGTCGGGCGGCCTGCTTTGAAAGATGCCAAGGGGAAATACTACCGAGGGTCAGCAGGCAAAGCGGTGCTGGGTGTTGGGTGTGCGCTGGTGTGTGAAGTTGGGCGTGTCAAAGATAAACCGGGAAAACGAATGGGACTTCTCAAGGAGATTGTCTCCGAAACCGGACTGCAAGTCGCCGGACAATCTAAACTACAGGCATTGGCGTTGAAACAAATCGCAGCCAAGCTACCAGAAGATGCCATCGTAGTGCATGATGCGGGTGCCAAAGTAACCGAAATACAAAGCGTGGCTATGGCGCGCTATCTTGTCAGGAAGGCTAACAATGCTGTGTTCCGGCGTAATTATCTGCCTGAACGCACGTCCAAGCGCGGACGCCCGGCTGAATATGGAGAACGAATTCGACCGACAGATCGCACTCATAAAGGCCATCTGATTACAGCCTGTCAACCTGACAAGACCAATGGCTTTAGACGGAAAAGTCGCAAGATAAGAGTCAAGATTTGGAACGATGTTGTGCTAGCCTCGCAAAAGGTCGCGGCCGACAATGAATTGCTGAATGTATTTGTATTTGACGACCCACTCTATTAGGACTTTCGCTAGCAGTTTGTCGGAGAGCAACCTGAGATAGCGAAATCGGTGATAATCTACGGGCATGGCTAGAAAATTCAAGAAACCCAATTACGAAGTGATGCTCAAACAGACAATCAGTCTGGAAGAAGCCCTGCCATCCAATCATTTGGCACGATTTGTGGTGGATGTTATCGCCCAGTTGGATTTGGGTATGATCTATGCACAATATGCACCGACGGGTGGTCAACCTATTGCGCCAGAGATCCTGTTGGGATTGCTCTTCTATGGTTATGCCAACGGGGTGTTCAGTTCTCGTAAGATTGAGAAAGCCACCTATGAGAGTATCCCATTCCGCTATATTGCCAGTGGGCTGCATCCTGACCACGACACAATTGCCAACTTTCGCAAAACCTTTCTGGCTGAGATCCAAGAGTTATTTGTGCAGATCTTGCTCCTGGCCCAAGTTGCTGAGGTGCTGAAGTTGGGTAATATCAGTCTGGATGGTAGCAAGGTGCATGCTGATGCATCCAAGAGCAAAGCGGTCAGTTACAAGCGTCTGATAAAACTAGAGACCCAACTGCGCCAGGAAGTGAACAAACTCTTCGAACTCGGTGAGCAAGCTGATCAGGGTGATCTCCAGTTGCCGGAAGGGCTCGTCATTGAAGACGAAATTGCCATTCGCAAGAAACGTTTGGCAAATCTGGCAGAAGCCAAAGCCGTCTTAGAAGCCCGTGCGCAGGAACGATATGAAGCCGAGAGGGCTGAATACGAAGCCAAACAGCGTGAGCGGGAAGAAAAGTCTCGCAAAACTGGGCATAAACCCCGAGGTCGCAAACCGAAACCACCGCAGCCGGGACCACGGGACAAAGATCAGTACAACTTCACTGATCCGGACTCTCGCATCATGAAAAACAGCACCAATAATGGCTTCGACCAGCATTACAACGTTCAAGTTGCTGTGGAGCAGGAGAGCCTCTTGATTGTGGCGCCTTCACTTTCGAACCATCCGAATGACAAAAAAGAAGCTGAGCCAACCCTGGATGCCATCTCTCCAAAAGTAGGCAAACCAAAGGCTGCCGCTTTGGATTATGGATATTTCAGCAAAGCGAACATCGCAGCACTTGAGAAGCTTGGCATTGATCCTTACATTGCTACCGGTCGCGAACCTCACCACAAAAGCTGGCGTACCTTCTTTGAACAAATGCCTGCTCCGCCACCGGAAGATGCCAGTCCGAAAGTCAAGATGGCTTACAAACTACAAACCGAAATCGGCAAAGCCAGCTACCGTTTACGCAAATGCACAGTGGAACCCGTCAT
The DNA here is from genome assembly GCA_965248775.1 of Anaerolineales bacterium. Taxonomy (GTDB): domain Bacteria; phylum Chloroflexota; class Anaerolineae; order Anaerolineales; family JBHHUI01; genus JBHHUI01. Next base: position 2,965,176 of record OZ252150.1, on the reverse strand, counting down.
TGGTATCATCAAGGAAGTCCTGGGCTTCCGCCAGTTTTCTCTGCGCGGCCTGCTGGCAGCAGCCGGGGAATGGTGTCTGGTCTGCCTAGCGTTCAACCTCAAACGCATGCACACCCTCTACCAAGCAAAGGGTGTGCTTTAGCCGGGGCTGCTTTGGCGCGCCTGCTACTCGCTGAGAGAAGGTGGTTTGCCCTCCATGAAATGCACACTGTTTTACGCTTGTTTTGTCGCAATCAACTGCTCATTTTGCCCTGTAGGGCTATTCATGTTGTAAAAGTACTTGTCTCTCCGACAAACTGCTAGGAAGGCTGAAAAGCCGGGATAGATGGATTTCGGAGTTCAGCACGCAAATAGTCACTGAAGAGATCCGTACGAACACGATAGATGGTTTTGTTCAATCGTATTGCCTGAACCTTCAAAGTGGCATTACCCTGGTTTAGTGGACAACGAGATAAGATAGATTCACAGATCAGGGAGGACCCAAATGAGTACATACAGGAAGACATACACGCGCGAATTCAAGGTCGAAGCCGTTCGGTTATCGTATGATAGCGACACATCGGTTGAGCAGCTTGCTTTGGATTTGGGAGTAAGTAGTAGCAGTCTGAATCGCTGGCGGGCTGAATACGCGGCTGATGGACGCAGGCATTACCCTGGTTTAGTGGACAACGAGATAAGATAGATTCACAGATCAGGGAGGACCCAAATGAGTACATACAGGAAGACATACACGCGCGAATTCAAGGTCGAAGCCGTTCGGTTATCGTATGATAGCGACACAGCGGTTGAGCAGCTTGCTTTGGATTTGGGAGTAAGTAGTAGCAGTCTGAATCGCTGGCGGGCTGAATACGCGGCTGATGGAGCGCAGGCATTTCCCGGAAAGGGAAAGCCGAAGGAGCGCGACCGCGAGCTGGCGGAGTTGAAGCGCGAATTGCACGTGGTGCGCCAGGAACGGGACATCCTAAAAAAAGCCATGGCGGTGTTTGCGCGCGAGCAGAAGTGAGATTTCGCTTCATTGACGAACACAAAGGCGAGTACAGCATCAGTCTGATGTGTCGGGTACTGCAAGTCACACGTAGCGGCTACTACGCCTGGCGCAAGCGGCCGGTCAGCCCGCGCGAGCAAGCCAGCCAGGCGTTGGGACGCGAGATCAGAGCGATCTTTGAGCAGCATCGCGGCGTCTATGGCTGTCCGCGCATTCACCGCGAACTACAGGACCGCGGCATCCGCTGCGGCCACAACCGGGTGGCCCGTCTGTTGCGCCTGCATGGCCTGCAAGCCCGACGCAAACGGAGCTACAAGGTGACAACCCAGTCGAAGCACAGCCTGCCCGTAGCGCCGAATTTGCTCGTTCAGGACTTCACGGCCACTGCGCCTAACGAAGTGTGGCTGGCCGACATCACTTACATTGCAACCAGTGAAGGTTGGCTCTATCTCGCAGCAGTCCTCGACCTGTACTCGCGACGGATCGTCGGCTGGGCACTCGGCAAACGCTTGGGCCGCCAACTGACTTTGGATGCTTTGGAGATGGCTCTGCGTTCGCGAAAACCGCCGCCAGGTCTCATCCATCATTCTGACCGGGGGAGTCAGTACGCCAGCGCTGAGTATCAGGCGCTGCGCAAGCTTCATGACATCACGCCCAGTATGAGCCGAAGGGGAAACTGCTACGATAACGCCCCCATGGAGAGCTTCTTTGCCAGCCTGAAATCCGAGTGTGTATACCAGCAACTGTACGCCAGCCGGGCCGCTGCTCGCACCAGCGTCTTTGACTATGTCGAAGTGTTTTACAATCGGCAACGGATGCATTCGGCCCTGGATTACATGAGCCCACATGCCTATGAACAATTACCTTTAGTGGCTTAACCAACTGTCCACTGAATCGGGGTAATACCAAAGAGAGAGCCAGGCATGATAACAACAAGCCAGATGATTACGTTGGGAACGAGCTTTGCGACATTGGCATTGGGCACTGCCGGTCAGCTGTTTGAGTTCGCGATGAAATTCTTCGACCTGCCAACGCACGTCATTCGCTTCTTGAGCAACTTGCGTGATCACAGTCTCATCAAGATCATTAGTAACCATTGGTGCTAGTTGAAAAAGTCATGAGCATCGCTCAGACTATGGGTTATCGACGAATAACCATAGGGGAGCGAGCTCATGACTACCGAAGATATTATCACCCTTGTCGCGCCCGCCAGGGTCGTGATAACGATTTTCTGCGAAGTGGATGACAGCCTGCCGGAGATAATCAAGCATTCACAGGCCAAACTGTACCCCAGTGAACTGGTCACCATTGGTATCCTGTTTGCGCTCAAGGGTGGCCATTTTCGGGCATTCTATCGGTGGCTCAAGCGTGATTATGACGCGCTCTTCGCCGGCTTGCCAGAGCGGACGCGCTTGCAGCGCTTGCTCAAGGCGCATCAGGACTGGTGCGATTTGCTACTCGCCGAACCCAGTCTGTTCACGGTTATTGACACCTACCCGATCGAACTACTCTTTCCCATTCGGGAAGGCCGCAGCCAACACCAAATCGGCAAGAAAGGCCGCGACAAAGGGCGCTGGAGTGTCGGCGTGAAGCTGTGCTGGTTGCTGGACGACCATGGCCGCGTCGCACAGTGCCGCACTTGTCGCGTGCGACCCAGTACCAAACGAACTGGGTTGGTACCTCGTCCAGTCGACGAGACTGGGTACCGACGCAGTGCATTCGGCACTGTGCAGCATCGTGATGCACACCACGTCCAGTCTGTCCGCACAGTCCAGTAAAGGGACTGCACTGGGTGACTGGGTACTGACACAGTGCGTTTCACGATGCAGTCCGCACGTGACTGTGCAGCACTGGGCTGCATCGGTATCAACTGGGACTGGAACACGCTCAACACGCATGACAAGCATTTCCATCACGTGGCAGCAGCCTTTGTCGACCAGACGATTGCCTTCGCTGATTTCGGTTTTCGGTCTGCAGACGGCCATCCGGCCAACATGAAACTATGTCCCAAGGGCACCTGGAATGAGCGTATGTACGTCGAGACGGCGTTGTCCATGGTCACCATCGTGTGCGACTTGAAACGCTTGCGCCATCGCGTGACACAATACATCTCTGCTCGCCTAGCTTATGTGGCGGCGATGTTCAATATCTTGCTGGACCTGGCCCGTCAACTTGATCCCGATCCATATGCCAACCCGTATAAGATGTCAATCGCTCAGTTCTCACTCTGAACTAGCACCATTGGTTAGTAATGATCCAGTCAATGTCGCCGTTTGTGGCAACTACCTTGAATAATTTCACCTTGAAAGGGATTTTATTGAGCTTGACGATGACACCACTTTTTAGGCGCTCAGTGGTCCAATCCACGTCCTTTGGATACACATATCCGTCTTCTTTGCTCAAACTCACGACCCGATTCGACTTGAGCGTAGTGTAGAAAATCAATCCCAGGCGATGAACCAGCTTCAAGTTCTTCCAGGAAGCGTACCAATTATCAAAAAGTATTGTTTTAGCCTGGATTTGTTTCTCATCGAGCGCCCGTAACAGCATTTCCTGGAAATGATCGTTCTTCGTTTTGCCGTCGGCTTCTTTGGCATAGATGCGGAAATCGATCGGATAATGCGCTCCTGCTTTGCCCGTCGTGTGAACCAAATTCACAACACCGATACCGCGCACCAAACCACCCTCGGCGCCGCTGTACTGTCGCTTGACCAGTTCGATTGACCGCGAATAACGTTTGTCTTGTACGCTGTCGTCAATTATCAGGTAAGCATTAGGATGATCATCAATCAGCCCCTGCGCCAGTTCCCATAGATGTCTGGCTGTCAAGCGCTCTCTTTTCAGATAGTTGCCGACGACATCATGGCTTACTCCTTCAAGATGATCTGCCAAGTTTGTACAGGTGTAGTTGATCGGCGTGCTGAGTAAGTACTCTACATATTTTGCTTTGTTATCATGATAAAGGATTACTCGTTTTTGTCGCAGTTTGTCCGCTAGCGAAAGTCCTATCTATAAGAAGCCATGGGTGCTTATTACCAATGTCCGTGAACTTCGTCCGAGGGTTGTGTATGGCTTTTATCTGGACCGCTGGCCAGTTGAACATCCGCCCCTGGTTCCCAAAATAATCCTGGGTATGCAACGACAATTCGTTTTCAACCCAATCTGTCGCGAGCGGTTATTGGCCTTCGGGCTGGTCGCTGGCAATATGTTGACTTGGCTGGCTCACCAAGTGCCGCCGCAAGCATCTGGCTTCCCCAGCACTGCCGCTGGGCAAGTGTGGGACCGCAAGCCCAAACAAACACCAGGCCGGCTACGCAGAACGTTAGCCAAGGCCGATTTATCAAAGTTGGCCTGGAATAATCCTACAATTTCAAAAAAAAGATCCAAGACAGACCATTTGCAGACCGGAATATTGGGTCATAAGCGAGCCACCCCGTCCCGTGGGTCCGGGGTCACGGGAGAGCGCCTTTATCGCCTTGAATTCGCGCATTCTTTTTGAATAAGCAGTATTTTCGCGAAGCTCAAGGTCGCCCAAGGACTTGACCTTTCTTAGCGTTAGCGGAAACTAAAGTTAATCATAGTGCAGGCATTTACTCTAGACCTGAACTCGAAAGTATCATCGGAAATGCACGCGCATTCGTAATTGCACTTGGCTGCAGCCAGCGTGTGGTCATGGGATCGATGGAGCCGAGTTCACGATGTGTTGGGCAAGGACAAAGTGCTCGCCCTGGATCAGGGCAATTCGCCAACAACGCTCGAATTGCCACTGTATCTGCCTCTGTTGTCAGATATCCGGTGTGGTGAACAATTTCGGAGTCAAGTGCGCCGTGCCGGGACTCCTCGTAGATCGCGATGCCGGCGAAGCCACAGACACGACACGAAATGCTTTGCATCGTTATCTCATCCCAGCGGGCGTCTGGTGGGAGTTCGAGCGTTTGATTGATCTTGAGCGTAGCGTGCCCATCACAGCGTGGGCAATTGAATGCCATCTTGTCCGTGCCTCAGGGTTGGTATTCAACAATCAGTTGCGGCGCCTCGTCTTCGATTTCGCGACTCCAGAATGTATAAATACCCTCGTCTGTCTCTACAGGCCTGAATAACAACAGGCCATAGTTGTCTTTCTCACCATTCACCCATTCTTGTACGAGCTCGGTCACATCCCACTCCGCAAATTCAACATTGGATTTGATAATGGTCCTCCCGAACCCGGAAAATGCCCTCGGCTTGTCTTCCCACGTAACCTTAAATTCATTCCAGCTTTCGGTGATGTAGGCGACCCCAATCTCAAGAATGTCTGCTCCACCAGCTTTAACCAGACGCATGACGAGGGAAGCGGATTCTATTGGGGCATCTGCTGGTATTTCCTCCAGGTCAAATTGAATGAGTGACCAGTATTCAACCGGAAATTCGCTGCTAGGAAAACCGCCGATCTGCAACTGCCGTGCTTCACCGGTGTTACATTCCTGACAGGACCAATCGATGTGCGCATCAGCGAGGGGCTCAAATGTAATCACAACTGGAAGTGGTGTCCGTGTGAGTGTTGGTGTCGACGTCGGTGGTTCTTCAACAGTAAATGAGCAGGAAGCGAAAATTTCCGTTCCGACCAGCTGCGCTTCGACGGTATGTTCTCCGGCCGGAAGTTGAATGGAGAACTTGATATTGGACACTTCATCTGCATTCACGTCTAAAGTCACAATGGGCTTTGCATCTACGAGCGGCGCGAATTCCCAGATCTCGACTTCGCCATCATCGGTTGCGATGAAATGGAGCGTGGTGGTACTGTCGGCCAAATAGCTCATGTCGCAACCATCGCTGAGAAAAACATTCAAGATTGGATCTGGCCCCTCTGTTGGCGTGGGCGTGCGGGTAGGCGTAACGGATAGGGTAGTACTCGGAGTGGATGTGCTGGTTGGTGTTGCTGCCACATTTTCAACTACTTCTAATACGGGCGGATCTACAATCCCCGCATCATTATCCTGTCGGAATAACAGGATCCCGAGGAATGCAACGAGGATTGCTCCGACCCCCAGCACAACTACCGATCCGCCGATAACCCATCGATTGAGAATACGGCGACAACCCGTTGGAGGGGCGCTCGGGAGCAGTTTTAGATTTTGACGAGTCACGGCTGCACCGGCACGGTCGCCCAATGCCCGGCGCAGCCGTAATGCGGCCTGCAGTGCAGGCGTGGCAGTGCTTGTCTCGCCCAGGCAAAGTGCGCGTGTCCCGAGTTGGTGCAGTGCCCAGGCCTCCCAGTGCAGTACACCGCGTCCAGTCTTGTCCGCGACTGGGTCACTGGACTGTGCGGCGGCTTGATCTCCGAGCGAACGCGCTGTCTTTAGCGCAAGCTCGAGTAATTTTGCCCAAGCGCTCCACTGCCGTCCCAATGCCAGGGCGTGCTGCAGTCGGCGGGCCAGATGCAAAGCCTCGGAGCGGCGACCGACTTCGGCGGCCCATTGCGTCGTCTCAAACAGTGCTTCAGATTCCTGCAGCAGTAGGGCGGGCGCGCGGTCGTCAGTCCAGCGAAGGAAGTAATCGACAGCGCGATTTTTCCATTCGGTCAGATGCCAGATTTCGTCGAGCTGCGCTGCAAGGTCGCCGGTCAGGCTATAGCGTGGACTTTGCGCCTCGACGAGATGGCGCTTGGCAAGCCTTTCCAAGACCTGTGCTGCGTTTGGTATGTCCGTGAGTTCTGCGATGCGTTCGGTGTCGAGGGCCACGCCGTTTAGGGCTGCGAGGGCTGAAAGAATTTTTTCTTCCGTATCGTCGAGAGCCGCCGGCAACTCACCAACGAGTGATTCCGACTTCAATTTTTCTGCGACTTCGACGAGTGCACGACCTTCCTCGCGGGCCAGTGCAGCCGCTTGTAAAATCCGTAACGGATGTCCATCGAGAAGCTGAATGAGCGCTTCGGCGTGGGGGCGCTCGTCTGCGGAAAGCTCGCGACCTAACTCGCGCTCAATGAGCACCAGGGCTTCTTTATTCGCCAAGCCCAGCAGTGGAATTGCGCGTCCCTCTCCCCAGAGGAGGCGCGTCTCCGAGGCCAGCAGGAACCCGCATTGCGGCGCTGCGTTCAGCAACGTGTCTACGTCCTCGCGTTCTATGTCGAGGTCGTCAAGAATGATAAGTGCCTGGATCGGTTGCAACTGGCGAACGATCTCATTGGTGTCCGGCTTGACCGGTTGATCGGTCATATAAAAGGTGTCGAATAACGATTGCAATAGATCTGGGGTAGCCAGGCCACGCGCCCGCAGATAGATGACGCCATCCGGGTATTCGGTGCTGAGCTTCACATGCGCGAGCTGCCGGAGCAGAACTGTTTTACCAACGCCCGGCTCGCTATGTAACCCAACCGGTTCGCGCGCCTTTAAACTTTCTATTGTTGTGCGCTGTTCCGCTTCGCGGTTGAGCAGATCTTTGAAAGGACGGGGTCGGATGGTAACCGGAACTGGACGGCGCGTCACCATCGGCCTGCCGACAGCCCGCTCTACCTTGTCCCCGAGGGTGTGACTGCCGTCGAGGTGAACGATCTTGTCGCCGCCGACAACATCGCCATAGATGATGATTTGTGCATCGCCGCTTGCGGAGATGCGTACTCCGCCGGGGAGCGTCCTTTCAGTGCGGGAGACTTCGGGCGTTGGGAGTGTGCCGTCCGTCATGTAGTTTAAGAGGGAGCTGACTTCACAAGAGCGTCAACGAGCTGCTTGTCATCCTTGTCGAGAAGGGTGCGCGGGTCGCAAACGACGCGGTTATCCTGAATGCGTGCGATAACATTGTGCGCACGCAGGGAACGCACGAACTTATCTGTGTTCGCGACCTGCAATGCGAGTAAGTGCGTTGGTAGCGTTTCTTCGGGGAGGCTGCCCCCGCCAACTGTCGACTCGCCGGAGATCACTTCGACTGTCAATTTGCTTCGTTCCTGGACGGCCTGTGCGAGTGCCGTAGCGCGAGTCTTAATTTCCGTGATTGGCATTGAAATCATGCGCCAAACGGGAATCTGTTGTGTGGCTTCGTCTCGCAAATAGTGCAGTAGCGTGGCGGAGAGGGCAGCCAGGCAGAGCTTATCAGGCCGGACTGCGCGGGTGAGCGGGTGGCGTGCGAGTTTGCGCACCAGTTCGCTCTTGCCGATGATGATGCCGGCCTGTGGTCCACCCAGTAGTTTGTCGCCAGAGAAGCAGATCAGATCTGCGCCCGCGGCCAAACTCTCCTGCACCGTGGGTTCATGACCAAGCCCGAAGTCCGCCGTGTCCAAAAGTGCGCCTGAGCCGAGATCGTCGACAACCATCAGATCGTGTTGTTGGCTGAGCGCAGCCAGTTCGTCCAGCGTCGGCTCGGTGGTGAAGCCTACGATTCGAAAATTGCTGTGATGCACGCGCAGCAACAGCGCGGCACGATTTTTTTCGTCGTCGATGGCAACTGCGAAGTCCCGGACGTGGGTGCGATTGGTGGTGCCGACTTCGATCAGTTTCGCGCCGGATTGTTTCATGATGTCCGGGATACGAAAGCCGCCGCCAATCTCAATAAGTTGACTACGCGAGATCACGACGCCTTTGCGTTTTGCGAATGCCGTTAAAATCAGGAGTAGGGCAGAGGCATTGTTGTTCACGATGAGCGCGCTCTCCGCCCCAGTGAAGCGGCAGATCAGATCTGCTGCGTGTACGGAACGCGAACCGCGCTTGCCGCGCTGCTTGTCGTATTCGAGGGTGTTGTAATCCTTTGCGACGGCCAGCATCGCATCGCAGGCAGCCTGCGAAAGCGGCACGCGCCCAAGATTGGTGTGGATGATCACACCAGTGGCGTTGATCAGTGGTTGTAATGAAGGCGTGGTCAGCTCTGAGAGCAAACGAGATGCCTGTTTTGCCAGTTGTTCTGCATCCGGCGCCTGCGCAGCACCGTTGTTTTTCAGGATGCGTTCACGCGCAGCCTGCAAAACTTCACGTGTCGCGGCCACCGTAAGACTTCGACCATAGGCGCTTTGCAGTGTCTGGACTTGCGGATGCTGCAAAAGCACTTCCACAGCGGGCAACGCCCGCAATGCCTCATTCTTCGTCATCATGCGGCTCCGGTTGCCAGCGGCTGCGTTCGCGCAGCTCGATAAACCATTCAATCGCAAGCAAGGCGAAGGCTAGCAACAATCCTGTCGCGATGTTCAGTGCGCGACCAATCCGCAACCATGCGATCGTTGTGCCAAAAATGCCAACCCAGGTCGCACGGCGCAGCAGTATGGCAGCTATGGCCGGTGATTGTGCAAAGCGGCGATCCAGAAAACGCATAAATGGAACAGTAGTTCCGGTGATTGCGGCTAGCAACAATACGAAAAACAGCCATATCGGACCAGGGGTGGGAATGAAGCGTACGACGAGCATGTACAGACCGCCCCATCCAAGCGCCGCAAGAAGGAACGCCGCCAGATAGAGCGAGATATATGGATTTACTGGCTGTGAATTGCGCATATTGTCTCGATTATATCCCAGTGGCAGGAGTGGGGAAATTGGCCTTAGGTGCCTGTCACTTAGATTAAGTGCTGGGCACCTTCGTCGAATCCTTATTTTCCAACGGTATAATCTTCTCCGCGAGATTTATCATGTCTCTGATTTCATTTTCTGCTTTAGCAAAATCCTACGGCGCACTGGATATATTTGAAGGCCTCAGTGGTGCGATTCCGCAAGCTGCGCGTATTGCGTTAGTCGGCTTGAACGGTTCGGGCAAGACAACACTATTGCGCCTCCTGGCCGGGCAGGAAGAGCCCGAGGGCGGGGATGTGTTCCGCGCCCGGAAACTTCAGATTGGCTTCCTGCCGCAGGAAAGCGCCTGGTCGCGGCGGGAGGAACTGCGGCGCGGGACCTTGTGGGAAGCCATGCTACCGGCTTTCGACGATATTCTGGCGCGTGCTGCCGAATTACAACGGTTAGAGGTCGCGATGGCCGATCCGGTGGAGCGAGAAGCCGCGCTCGAAAAATATGGTCCCCTGCAAGACCAGTTCGAGCGCGACGGCGGCTATGTGTACGAAACACGCATCAAGCAGGTGTTGACCGGCTTGGGTTTTAGCGCCAATGTTTACACCCAACCGTTGGAGCAGTTGTCCGGCGGTCAGAAGACGCGCGCATTGCTGGCACGCCTGCTGCTTGAAAACCCGGACGTTCTGTTATTGGATGAGCCGACCAATCACCTCGATATCGCCGCCGTCGAATGGCTGGAGGGCTGGTTGCGATCCTGGCCGGGTGCTGTACTGGTTGTCTCGCATGACCGCTATTTCCTCGATGAAACCGTGGGCAAAATCTGGGAGATGCACTTCGATCATCTCGAATCCTACGCAGGCAACTACAGCGCCTACGCTCGCCAGCGTGCCGAACGACTGGAAAGGCAACAGAAAGAGTACTCTGCGCAGCGGGCTTACATCCGCAAAGAGAAGGAGTACATCCGGCGCAACATCGCCGGACAGAACACCCGACAAGCTCAGGGTCGGCGGCGGCGCTTAAATCGGCTCTTGAATGAAGATCATGCCAACGAGCGACTTGTCGGACTGGTCAAGTCACGCCGAGACCTCAACATCGCAATTGGCAGCGGGAAGCGTTCCGGTGACCGCGTGCTCGAAACCGAAGCGCTTGCGGTTGGTTACACCGATGACGGCGAAACTTTATTTGAAGCGCCAGATTTGCTGCTCTGGCGGGGCGAGATCGCTGCGCTGATCGGCCCCAATGGCGCTGGAAAGACCACATTCCTGAAGACGTTGCTGGGTGGAATTCCTGCGCTGCGCGGGAAAGTGCGCTTGGGCGCGAATTTGCATATCGGCTATTTTGCGCAGGCGCACGAAGGTTTGCAACCTGAACGCACTCTCTTGCAAGAGATTCGATCCGTCCGAGGTCTCACCGAAGGAGAAGTGCGCAGTTATCTCGCACAATATTTGTTCACCGGCGATGATGTGTTCAAGACTGTGCAGGTGCTATCGGGTGGCGAGCGTGGGCGTCTCGCGCTCGCGAAACTTGCATTAGAAGGTGCAAACTTTTTGTTGCTGGATGAGCCTACCAACCACCTCGATATCCCAGCTCAGGAGGTACTTGAAGCTGTGCTGCTGGAGTTCCCCGGCACCGTGCTGCTTGTTTCGCATGATCGCTATCTGATCGAACGGCTGGCGACGCAGATCTGGGCACTGCGACAGGGCAAGCTTGACGTATTCAAGGGCGGCTACCGGGACTACGCTGCGCATTTGCGAGATGAAACAGTGCCGGCGTCTGCAGCGCTGCCTGCGGGCACTGCGCGTAAAAATAAACGCAGAGACCCGAAAGCAGCCGCAGCCCGTAAGCGGGCGGCTCGCGCCGCAGAACTGGAAGCGACCATTGACACACTCGAAGCACAGTTGGCTGATCTTGAAGGCGAGCTTGAAGCTGCTGGCATCGCACAGGACGTGGAGCAGGTACGGCGGCTTGGCGAAACGTATGAGCGGGTTCAAGCTGAACTCGCGACAACGCTGGAGTCCTGGGAAGTTGAGAGCACAAACGGATAGCCGGGTGAGCATGTAGCCGGAATTGGCACAAGGTTTGCAACAAGTGTCAGGATGTGAACCTACCGCGCTCCCGAAATATTCCCATCCGAACTTGGGCTGCATATGTTCGCCTTGGCAAACTGCCGCCTGAGTTTAAGGCTTCCTTTCGTCGGTTTGGTGTGCAAAACCCAGTCCGTGGTGCTGCAATTCAGCGTGCTATAATCGCCGTCGTTCGCGAGCTAGATTACTTCGCTGGCGATTTGTGGAGACGGCTGGTAATGACACAATCTAGACAGCCACCGGTGCGGCGACGACGCAAACGTGCCCGCCGCCGGTCGGCACTCCCAAATTGGGCCCTCGGTGCACTCGTGGGCTTTTTCATTTTTGCAACCGGCCTGGCGGCCTATGTCGTCTTTGTGGCTGTACGCGACCTGGTGGCCTCTGTGGAATTGCCGGGCAGTGGTGGTCCTGGGGCGAGTAAGGGCTCAGTGGCAGTTGGGGCTGCCGAAGAGACTGCCGAGGCCGGCGGTGCTGCGCTCCCGTTTACAGCATGGCAGGCTGCCGACCGTGTTACGGTGCTGGTGATGGGTTTGGATGAGCGTGCGGAAGTCGAAATCGACACAACCGCCTTCCGTACTGATTCGATGATGTTGCTCACCATTGATCCCATTGGGAAGACGGCTGGAATGTTGTCAATCCCGCGCGACTTATGGGTGCAAATCCCGGGGTTTGAAGAACGGGATCGTATCAATTCTGCAAACTTCAAAGGCGATGCCTTTCGTCTGCCGGGTGGTGGACCTGCTCTGGCCAAGAAGACAATTGAAGCCAATCTCGGCGTGGCTGTCGATTTCTACGTGCGCATCAATTTCACAGCTTTCGAGGTGTTGGTAGATGAGATCGGCGGTATCGATATCAATGTACCGCAAGCCATCGACGATCCAAAATACCCCGATTGTTGTTATGGCTACGACCCGTTCTTTATCGCTGCCGGCTCTCAGCACCTGGATGGGCGCATGGCCCTCAAATATGCGCGTACTCGGGCTACATTCGGCGGCGACTTCGATCGCGCAACCCGACAACAGCAGGTTATCCTCGCAGTACGCGATAAGGTTCTCAACCTGGACAGCTTGCCGACCTTGCTAACACGTGCGCCCGTGCTCTACAACACACTGGCAGACAGTTACGACTCTGACATGACGCTCGATCAGATGATCTCGTTGGGGCTGCTCGCAGCCGAGATTGACCGTGCGAATATACAGTCGGCGGTCATTGATAACAAGTACATTCTCGCGCCGTATATCACACCGGCAGGTGCACAGGTAATCATTCTCGATACGTTTCTGTTCCGGGAACTCCGGGATGAGATGTTCTACACACCGGGGCCATTAGTCGCTGCCACCAGCGACCCGGCTGAGCTACTGACCGTTGAGTCAGCAGCCATCGAAGTGCAAAACGGTTCCACACAGGAAGGGCTTGCAACCGCCACAGCTGACTATCTGACCGCACAGGGTCTAAATGTAACCGTCGTCGGCAATGCCGATCGCTTCGACTATACCTCTACAGTAATTATTGATTTTAAGGGGCGTCCCTATACCACGCGCTGGTTAGCAGAAAACTTTGGCATTTCTTCCGCAAGCATTTTCGCGCAGAGTGATCTGGCGAATCCAGTGGACGTACGCCTGATCGTCGGTGCGGATTTCGTACTGCCAGAGAGTAATCAGTATTCAATGTTCAGTTTACTGAATACTGATCACCGGGAATCGATCCACATAAACTGATGCTGCGGCACGCCGATAGGGCTGGGGACATAGCCCTGCACTCTTGGCTTCCAAACACCGTAGCTCGGCCCCGAGTGTGTCAAAAATATCGCTGGCGCATCATCGAGCAATAAAAGTTCGGCTTGTTCGTACAGTGCAAGCCGTTCGGAAACATCCTCTTCAGTGCGCGCGGCCTCCACAAGACGATCAAATTCAGAACTGATATATTGACCATCGTTCTGTGCTGATTCGGAATGGAAAATCAGATCGATGAAGTTTTCCGGGTCGGGATAATCGGCACACCAGCCACTCAGGAGCAATTGGCCGAAATTGCCGGCATCCACTTGCTCGTAGTAACTGTCCCGATCCAGCCCCTCAACCAAGACACGCACTCCCAGCGCTGCCTCCCACATATCCACCAGCAAAGCGGCGGCACTCGAATAGCGCCCACCGGAACTGCGCAATGTCCAGGTGATCTCCGGCAAATTCTCTGCTCCGCCGTATGTTGATTGCGCGAGTAAGTCTCGCGCGCTTTGCGGGTCATATTCGGGGAGTGTCAAATCCGATGAAAAACCAGGCATGCCGGGCGGTAACAACCCCCGAGCAAGCGTGGCCTCGCCGTTCGTTATCGCTTCAACATAGCGTGCCCGGTCGGTTGCAGTGGAGAACGCACGCCGGACAAGTGCATCATTGAATGGCGGTACAGATGTGTTGAACGTCACATACGACGTGCATAAATTTTGCTCTGTGAAGAAGCTCCCATAGAGTCCATCATCCGGGTCTTCTGCGCGCGATTGCTGATCGTGCGTCAGTCCGGCAAAATCGACTTCGTCGCTCTCGTACAACCGACGGGTCATACCGGTATACATGCGATAGACAACATAATCTAGCCTCGGCAATGCCCCCGTGTAGAAGAGGTTGCGCTCGACGATAAAAATATCATCTTTGATGTGTTGCACATGTCGGAAAGGACCGGTGCCGTTGGGGTGCTCCTCCCAGCTTGGCAAATCGACTTGATACCGATCTACAACCGCAGCGACAGGGAAGGCGAGCTTTGCAAGGAAGTAGGGTTTGGGGCCATCAATGGTGACTTGTAAGGTATGCTCGTCGATGACTTGCAGCCCTGCAATGTCAGAGGCTTCGCCAACCCGGAAGTCTTGCAATCCAAGGATGTCGCCCAGATACAGCCCCACAGTGTCGGACTGTGTGATAGGAACGGCAGCCCGCTGCCAGCTAAACACAACATCCGCTGCTATCACCGGACGGCCATTGTGAAAGTGCGCCTCGGGTGAGGGAGAAAAAGTGTACACAGTTCCAGCAGCACTCACATTCCAACTCTCTGCGAGCGCAGGGCGAATTTGCAATGTAGGGTCGAGCGTGACCAAACCGCTAAAGAGATCGCCCATCAGTTCGGTCGGGCCGCTGCGTGTCAGTGCCGGATCGAGAGTCAGGGGCTCGCCGCTGGAAAGCACCAGCGCATTCAAAGTGGGCACCTCCAGGGCTGCCCGGCCGTCCACGGCGAAGCTCCGTACAAAAGAGTCGAATGTTAATTCGAATTCTATGAATGTGTCTGGGGGTGCCCGAAATGACAGATGATATGTACTTTCTTCGAGGGCGAATGTCACAATCTGCCAGCGAGTATCACCGGCCAGACCAGTGCGTACCCAGCCGTGCTGCCCTGCTGTTGTGATCAAACTTGTACTGCTTTCGATCTCTGCTGCCGGCAGCCATTCATCGATGTAATCCCCTTGCAGTACGTCCAGCGAACGTTCGCTTGCTTCGTCCTGTGAGAGTTCAAATGTCGCCATACTGTCTGGGGCGATCACCTCGGCGAACAATGGGATTTCGGATGATTGCATTACCTTCCAGCCTGCCGGAATATCGAGCGAGACGCCGGCTTCATCGTCGTAATAACGAAGTGGATAATTAGTGGTTGATGAGGCAGGCGGCTCACTCGAAGGAACTACCTCCGGCGTTGGTGGAATCAATACTGGCGTTGCAGTTGCTGCGGGCTGCATCGTCCCGCAAGCAAGTGATAGCAGACCACCGACGAGCGGGAGCCACCGGGATATCTTTTTGTTCATTGGGACTTGCGGCGGCTTAACACAATGCCGAGGACAACCATTGCTGCAAACGCCAATATCAATAAACAAAGGCATGAGATGAATGCAATAGCAATAGTGGAAGCATTGCTCGCTGTGCTGGGAGGCAAATCCGTTGGGGTCGGGGGGAGTGACGTCGGCAGGGGTGTCACTGTTGCTGCGACGGGCGCGATTGAAAAGGGCTCGAAGGTCGGCAACGGCGTCGCGGTCAGGTCTAACAAGGCTGCGAGTTCTGGCCGGGGTGCGGCCCCGTTTGCTTCGCGTCACTCCGCCTCTAGTCCCTCCACGGTCAGATCATAGACCTGCTGCAGCGCGCTTTCATAACGATAGCCGTCCTGGAACGCGAGCAGCAACTCCAGCATTTTTTCGCGTCCGTACGTTTCTATCAGGTACACCACCAGGCTGTAAGACTGCGCGTACGAAACAGTGGCTGCCGCGGGGTGTTCGCCAAAGCCATCGCTCAACGCTCGTACGCTGTAAAGTGAGTCATCCGCGAAGGCTGCTGCAAGTGTCTCCTGTGAGGCTGCACTCGGGCCACCCTGTGCGTAAACAGCCAGACCCTCGTCAATCCAGGTCGGGATGCGGCTATAGCAGTGGTTCACAACATTGTGGACAACAAGGTGCGCCATCTCATGCGCGATCGCATCCACTCCCCAATCTATGTTCTGCTGATTTATACCCAGTATGACGATGTTGTGCTCATAGTAGGCTTGGCCGCCCGTCCATTGTGGTTCAAACAAAACGGAGTCGCGCATGGCTTCCACATCGCCGTAAATATATAGATTGACTTCGTCGCTTAAACCGGCGCCAATCTCCTCGTCCAATGTAGAGAGCGATGAGACGGCTGCCTCCAGGAGCTGCTGTGCGAGTTCTTCGCGCCCGGCATACCAATGCAGGTTGACTCCCTGCTTGCTGAGGGTTTGCCAATTGTGGTCGTCATCTATCCAGGTGAGCCAGGTCTTGTTTGTCAGATCGCTGCTGCCGTCTGCAAATGTGAACTGCCAGCGCCACCACAGACGCGCACCCGGTGGGAGGGAACCGGTCTGGCGCATATCCCAGACCCATTTTGTGTCCACGACGTACGGCGGATTCTGCGGTGCTTCGAAATCTTCCGGCACGACGCGCGTGACATCCGTTGCGCAGGCTTCTAATTCGATCCCATATTCAAGTGTGGCCGTTTCAATGGCGATATCACTTTCTGCGTGGAGTGTGAACTCAATTTGGTTGGGGAAGTCCAGGCTGGTCCCGGCTGCGGTTGTCAATACATTATTAGGGCGGGCTGCCCTCGCGCTTAATCCCAGTAATGAAAGCAGCGCTACCAGAACGAAACGCAGTTCAACCAATTGTGAACTTGATAGGTTTCTCACTTGAGCCGTGATTGGATTACACGCAGAGAATAGATTGAAATCGAATTTAAGGACTTACGGCGTGGACTTGTCGAGCGCGCAAGGATTTGAGCGTTTCGATCTCACCCTGATGGCGTAACGCCCCTTTTAGAATGATTTTTATCCATTGGTAGGGTGTGCGCTCGCCGTCGAGTCCGGGTGCGCGCTGGTGCCAGCCCTCTGCGGGCAGCGCCTCCAATTGCTCTACCAGTGCATTACACGCCTGGTCAAGATATGTCAGCAATTGGTCAGCAGGCATGTTTGGGATTGCGAGCATTTCTTCAATAGAATAGCCGGTGATAGCGCCGTAACCTCCGTTGCCAATGCCACTTGGGTCATAATTGGTCTGCGTAGCCCAGCCACGCGTGAACCATTGCTCCTCACTCTGTGGCCGGTCTTGCAGCATACGCACGCCCAGCAAGTCTAACCAACGGCTGTAGTGCCAGACGGTCACGCCGATGCTGTTCGCTTCGGGGTCTGGTTGCCAGGAAAGCTCGGCATCCGATAACTCTTCAATCTGTCGGCGGGTGTCCTTAGGCAATTCGGCGATCCATTCAACCAGCATTTCAAGGTCATTCATGTTGATTCTCCTTTTTATCTTGGGCCGGGCGCAGCCGCGGTCCGCTCCCAGCCGCCTTCGTAGGTGATGACTAAACCATGTTCGTCTACTTCAAGCTCCGCAGTAGCAGTGGCGCTCTCATAATGATAACGATTGTTCGCAATGCGCGTATATTGCTGCTTACTTTTCTTGATTTCCAAATCGGGGAAGGTGATCCAGGCGGCGGTAATTTCCTGCGTTTGTCCCACTTCTAACTGCAATTTACGAATGGGGATGGTGTTCGTTGCGGGAGTCAGGCCGATGTCAACAACCGAACAATCGCGTAGCCTTTTTACTTCGTCACCTGCCTCATACCAGCGCTGCTTCTTGTCTACCGTCCAAACTTTGCTCCGAGCGATATCCCCTTCAGTGAGGATGACCATCACGGCCTGCATTTCCCAGTTGCGGCTGCACGATACCGTGTAGGTTGCCTGGACCGGGTGCCCTTCGAGCGCGGTTACGATCGTGCCAGTGAGTTCCCAGCTCCCGGAAGCGCGGGCGAGCATGCAATACTCAGCCCCTTGAACATGTAGAGTGCGCCATAAAACCAGATGTTTCTCTTGCGGCATAGCGTTACCTTCAATAATTGTCCCAATTTCTCATCTTAATATTGAAGAGAGCAGGAAAAAGTTGGGAATTTGGCACCGGGAATGCACCCGGGGGTTGAATTCGTCGGCGCCAGCTATTTTACATGCTTGCAGTGGCATAATGTCTGGACTGTGGTATAGAATCGAGTCATAATAATACATATAGGACTTACGCAGGGAGCATAGAGATAGAAGGTAGCCGAAGCTGAGTTCGCATGTAGTTGCTCAACAAACCTTGCTTAATTTGATACACATTCGTATGTGCATCCTGCGCAATCTGATTCAGGCGTACCCAGACAAGCATGGCACAAGCAATATGATTGCGCTGTGCTCGTTGCGAACGACATTGAGATGCTTCCAGCCCGGTTAGCTGTTTGGCCTCTCGGTGAAACTGCTCAATCTTCCAGCGGATGGCACTTTCTATGCCTGTAGCATCTGAGGAATCTTGAGAGTGGTCATTGGTAACCACATGCTCTGTGCGGTGAGTAGACACCGCAATCCGGAACAGTTTCACTTGATGACCTTTTGGAAACTTTTTGAGATGAACCATTTTTCCCGCCTCAATCTCCTCAGCGCTCCAAGAGAGCGCATCAACTCGGCAGTAGTCATCCGCAGGACTTTCTGTCACTTGCCGGTTCGATTTCAACGGACAGTAGTAGATTTTGCCGGCTTTTTCGACTGCTTTCATCACTTTCATCGTCGCATACCAGCTATCCATCAACACAGTGCGGAAAGGAAGCTGTTCCACATGCAGAATGGTTCGCCACATATCCAACAAGTGGTCGAGTTTGCTACGTCCATCTCGCGCAGGGTCAAAAATGCGGTAATCGATGACCCAGAATTTATCGATGTCGGGATTGACATAGACACAAGTCACGAGCCCGATGCCTTTGATTACCTTTTTGGCGTTGCCACTCCACTGCCTACGCACCAGTTCAATGGCAAAGGAATGGTTTTTATCAAGCACCGTATCATCAAAGAGAATGTAGCCATCTTCAGAGAGAACCAACTCTTTGCGCACCATTTGGCGCAGTTCCCGTGGCGTAAATTTATTTCCCTCATCAGTCGATTGACACGATCGGGGCTCAAATGTTCACTATGGTCAGCAAAGTAGGTTTGTGTGTAATTGATTTGGCTAACCAAGAGAAATTGGCTGTAATCCCAGTGAGATAATTTGTTCATTCACACATTGTCTCAGTTTCTCCCTGGTTTGCGTAAGTCCTAACATACTATGTAAAACTATATTATGTAAATTAATATCATGTAACTCGCTCCTTATGGCAATGAAATCCCCACGCAAGTTGGAATATCACGACCGCTTTGCCCTGCAACAAGCGGACCAAGCTGTCCGTAGGGACATCATCCGGGCCTTGGTCGAGATCATAACGAATAGCGACGACAGTTACCAGCGTTTAGAAGATGCCGGCCTCTTCGTAGACGGGCAAATTACCCTCGAATTGCAGCGCAAGCGAAAAAATTCGATCTTCATCGTCCGCGATTTAGCAGAGGGCATCAGTGGAGACAAGATGGACGAGATGGTCGGCACATATGGTGCGCCCACCAGCGGTTTTATCGAAGGGCGTTCGGTCCGCGGCCTGTGGGGGCGCGGCATGAAGGATGCCTTCTATGGCGTAGGGCATGGGCATCTGCATTCCATCCACAATGGTTATTACTACCACAGCCAGCTTTTCATCCGCAACGGCACCCCAATGTATGAGCCTTCAGAGGCGCCGGTTTATGCCGACGAAAGGCAGCGCAAGAAATTTGACATCCCGGTTGGGAATGGCACTGTCATAGAGTTGATCATCTCACGACCGGACGTGCCGGTACCACAGATTGACACTGTGCGTTTCAAGATTCAGCAACACTTCGAATTGCGCCGCATTATGGAGAATCCGAATCGGCGCATCCTGTTGCGCGAACTCGATAGCCGGCGGCGCACGCGTGGAGAATACAATCTCAGCTACCGGGTACCGAAGGGCATACAAATCTATGACGAGTGGATCTCAATCCCGGATAGCCCAGCGGAAGTGCATCTGGAAGTATTCCGTTCTGACGAACCCCTGTCCTCACCAGCCGAGCAAGGTGATTACGCCGATGGCGGTTTGCTCGTCATCAGCAAGGGTGTCGTGCTCACGCTCACCATGCTCAAGTTTGCACACAACGAATTCGCCAACCGCATTTATGGCCGTCTCACCTGCGACTACCTGCATGAACTTCTGCAGCAGGAAGTCACCGAGCCGATCCTTTCTGCTACCCGTGATGGCGTGAATTGGAATCATCCGTTCACGCACGCCTTACGGGCCGAAATAGAAGCCAAATTGGAGCCATTGATCGTGGCAGAGCGGCGCTATGTGCAGTCACACATGGAATTGGTTTTGGATTCACATCTGCGCAAGCGCTTCAACACCGCCTTACGGCGTTTAAACACGTTGGCAAAGCAGGTGCTGGTTGGCAAACAGAGTGGGCCCAAAGCTAAGCCTACTCCCCCGAGAGTCCCGTTCACCGGCTTCGGCTTCATCAAGGAATTTACCAACATACAGACGGGGAAAATTGCCACGCTCACCGTTCGCGCGCGTTTGCCCAAACGCGGCCGCGTGCCGGATGCCATTTTGGTATCAGTTGAAGGTGATGAGGTCGAGATGCTTGCCCCCG
Organism: Anaerolineales bacterium; assembly: GCA_965248775.1. Classification (GTDB taxonomy): domain Bacteria; phylum Chloroflexota; class Anaerolineae; order Anaerolineales; family JBHHUI01; genus JBHHUI01. The sequence goes on along the minus strand of OZ252150.1, from coordinate 2,944,624 downwards.
CAGCTGCCTTGCTCCCGCGCGAAGACTTCCCGGATATTGCCGAGGCACATGTGCGGGTACAGGCGCGTCAGGTCGGGGCCGAGGCGCTGGTCACTGCACAATGGAATGGGAAGAGCGCCGAATCGCTGGTGAAGGTAGTCTCGCGACCCGAGCAGTTAGCAGAATCCAGCGCTGGATTTTTTACCAAGATTGACTTCAATCCAAATGTAGACCCGAAGCAGCGCGTGGCCTTCGATCTCGATACTGGCACGATTGTGGTTGCAGTCAATGCGCCCTCGGTTGCACCCTATTTGGGCGAAGGCGGTGTGGGGGCCAACACGCCACAGGGCCAAGTCGTACTCGCAGAACTCGTCACCGAAGCCGTCTGCCGTGAGATCGCCCGGCGCGGTGTGCAATCCGGTCGCCTACCATCATTCCACGACAATTTATCAGATTCGATCCAGTATCACTATCAGCAACTGCAGCTCGAATTCAGCGGCCTAATCCACGAATTCTTCGTTGACCCGAAATACAGGCGTCAGGCCAGTGAACAGTAGCCAGTAACCAGTATTCAGTGGTCAGTGTTTAGATTACTGGTTACTGAATACTGATTACTTGTCATCGGGAAATCCCCTATCACATCAAACACGGAGACGCTCGAGGGCGTCATTGAGCGCATTACATTTCATAGCGAAGAAACTGGCTATACAGTGCTGCGCCTCCGTCCGGCACGGCCGCGTTCCATACGGGGCCTGAACCGCGAAGGCTTGTTGACCGTTGTCGGCAACCTGCCGCAGGTTAATCCCGGCGAGAGCCTGCGCCTTGATGGCGACTGGGCCAACCATCCCAAACACGGTCTGCAATTCAAGGTACAAAGTGTCGAACAAGTGCTGCCCTCCAGCGTCGAAGGGATTCGGCGCTATCTCGGCTCGGGATTGATCAAAGGTATTGGTCCTAAGATGGCTGACAGTATCGTAAAAAAATTCGGAGAAGAGACGCTCAATGTAATTGAGGAAGAACCGCAGCGTTTACTGGAAGTGCTGGATATCGGCAAGAAGCGCGTCAGGATGATCACAGCAGCCTGGGCCGAGCAGCGCGCGATCAAGAATGTGATGATCTTCCTACAGGGGCATGGAGTAAGCACGGGCCTCGCGGTGAAAATTTTCAAGCAGTACGGGGATCAATCTGAAGCGATCGTCGCCAACGACCCGTATCGCCTGGCGCGTGACATCTGGGGGATCGGTTTCAAAACGGCCGACAAGATCGCGCAGAATCTGGGATTGCCGCATGATGCCCCTTCGCGAGTGGAAGCCGGGGTCACCCATGCCCTCAACGAGAATATTGATGAGGGTCATGTCTACACTCCCGAGAGCGAATTGACTCAAAAGGCGGCCGGCTTACTTGGCGTTTCGCCGGATCACGTTACCCCTGCCATCGAGCGCTTGCATGCCGAGGAAATTGTGAGGCGCGAGATACTGCGCGGATTGCCCGCCGCCGAGAGCAATGGCGAAGAACAGCTGTTGCGGGAAGAGCAGGCTGTCTATCTGGCACCCTTTTACTATGGCGAGGTCGGCGTCACCAATCGCCTGCGTCGTATAGCAGAGACGCGCGCTTCGCGCCTGTCCGATATGCCAGATCGGCCTATGGATTGGTTGCTTGCTTGGGCACAGGCTGGAGTTCAACTCTCCGAAGCGCAGCAGGATGCGCTTGGGAAAGCCTTAACACACAAGGTCTCGGTCATCACCGGCGGGCCGGGCACAGGCAAGACAACCTGCCTGCGCACTCTCATCCGCGCCTTGGAAGCCAGCGATCACACATTTGCGCTTGCTTCTCCCACCGGGCGCGCTACTAAACGTCTAAGCGAAGCAACCGGCAATCCGGCCAAGACCATTCATCGTCTATTGGGCTATAAACCGGCGGAGGGTTTCAAGCACAACGAAGAAAACCAATTGGAGATGGATATGCTGGTAGTGGATGAGGCCAGCATGATCGACTTACTCCTGATGAACAATTTGCTAAAAGCGCTTCCCCTGGATTGCCATTTGCTGCTGGTGGGTGATGTAGACCAGTTGCCTTCAGTTGGTGCAGGCGATGTGTTGGGTGACATCATCCGCTCCGGTGTGGCAGCAGTCACACGTCTGGATGCGATTTTTCGACAGGCGCAGGACTCCCTCATCATTACCAATGCCCACCGTATTAATCAGGGCGATATGCCGCTGATCCCGAAAGACGCGCACGACTTTTTCATGTTCCAGGTGGAAGATCCCGAACAGGCTGCAGATTGGGTCGTTGATGTGGTACAGAATCGGATTCCGGCGCGCTTTGATCTAGACGCTGTGAACGATGTACAGGTAATGGCGCCGATGTATCGCGGCGCGGCTGGCGTCTCAAATTTAAACAAACGCTTGCAGGAAGCGCTGAACCCGGCTGCATCAGGCAAAGTCGAAGGCCGCATCTCGGGTGCATTATTTCGAGTGGGCGACAAAGTCATGCAAGTCCGGAACAACTACGATAAGGATGTCTTCAACGGCGACATTGGAAGAATGACCGCAATCGACCTCGAAGAGATGCAGCTGATGGTCGAGTTCGACGGGACGGGAACTAAGCCAGGCCGTGCAGTCACATACGACTGGCTGGAGGCGGACGAATTGACGCATGCCTTTGCCATCTCCACGCATAAGGCGCAGGGATCGGAATATCGCGCTGTAGTAATGCCCGTCCTCACGCAGCACTACATGATGTTGCAACGCAATCTACTCTATACGGCTGTGACACGCGCGCGGGAACTATGTGTGCTGGTCGGGTCGAAGCGGGCTGTTGCGATGGCGGTCCGAAATGACAAGGTCGCTCATCGGTACAGTGGGTTGGAGGTAAGACTCAGGGAACAGTGATCAGTATTCAGTGACAATTTCGTCGTCTTCACCCTTGACTGAAAACTGAATACAGGACACTTCTCACTGCTCTTCCGCAACCGGCATTGAAAACGCAAAGGTGCTCCCCTCGCCTTTGACACTTTCGACCGTCATTTCGCCCCCCTGCCGCTCCACAAGCATCTTCACGATCACCAATCCTAGACCTGTGCCCTGCCGCGCCCGAACAAAGGGGTCTTCCGAGCGGTACAACGGCTCGAAGAGCCGTTTGCGTTCTTTCTCATCGATACCAACGCCGGTGTCGGAAACAGCCAGGTGCACAAAGTCAGCCCGTTCCTCCGCGCGTACCCGGATGTGGCCGCCCTCATTGGTATATTTCACTGCATTGCTCAACAAGTTGGTCACGATCTGTGCGACGCGGGTGCGGTCGGCAAAAATCGGCGGCAGATCGTCACTGACCGCCATTTGCACATCCACTTTCGCTGCGCGAATATCCTCCATCAACATGCCCATCGTTTCATAGACGACTTCATGAATGGGGAAGACGCTTGGCTCCAGGTGTAGTTTGAACCCTTCCAGCTTGGCAAAATCGCGAAGGTCGTTGATCATCCGCTCCAGCCGCTCTATGTTGAAAAGTGTCGATTCAAGCATCTGCTTCTGGCTGGAACTCAACTCACCCGCCAGGCCCTGATCGAGAATTTGAACGTAGCCTTTGATGGATGTGATCGGAGCGGCCAGTTCGTGAGCGGTCAACGAGAGCAATTGCAGGCGCATCTCGTCGCGTGCTGCATATTCTTCTAATTCTGCGCGTAGTTGAGCGCGCAGTTCAGCGTTACTGGAGTTTTCAGTCATCAAATGGGTAAAACGGAATTCGACACCATGGTACTTCAGCCTTACGATCATGCATAGCGAGCAATGATCCCAAGAACCTGTGCGTGATAGCTGCGCCCGAACAGGTTGAGATGGTTGAGCAAATGATAGAGGTTGTAAATATCGAAACGCTCGGAGTAATTCGCCGCAATTGGACTGGCTGCCTCGTAGGCCTGATAGGCCCGCTCCGACAAGCGTCCGAAAAGCGCTGTCATCGCCAGCTCGGCCTCTGCCCAGCCATAGTGGGCGGCCGGATCGATAATGGCCGGTTCGCCGGTGGGGCCGGTCATGATGTTGCCACCCCACAGATCGCCGTGGATCAGGCTGGCAGGTTGTTTCGGCACCAATTCCGGCAAGCGTCTAATGACTTGTTCCAGTTGCTTTATATCCTCCGCGCTGAGCAAATTCTTTTCCCGCGCTAGCTTGCCCTGATAATGGAGACGCTGGTCTGCAAAGAAAGTGTGCCCGTCAGCAGTCCGCGCGTTCGGTTGGGGTGTGCTGCCGATGTAATTGTCGTGCTCGAAACCGAAGTGATCGTTTGTTGATTGGTGTAGTCTGGCCAGTTGCGCACCGAGCTGCTCAGCGTAGTCCTTCTTGTGAGGGCCGGACGCGAGGAACTCCAGCAAAATCCAACTGTCACTGAAGCCAAACACAGTTGGCACGCGCGGGCCATCGGCGTTGCCGAGTGCGCGCAGGCCTTCCGCTTCGCGCGCGAACATATCTGCGGGCGCATGGGAGTTCGTTTTCAGTAGCGTAATTGGTCCGTGCTCACTCTCGCAGCGTACGGCATTGTTGATGCAGCCGCCACTCACCGGGCGCGTCTGCGTTACCGCGCCCCAATCATTTTCTGCGAAAAATAACTCCAGCGTCGCGGGGAACTTCACGTTCTGCGTTGTGGTGTACAGTTTTACGTTCAGCGGGTAATTGTAGCGAGTAGCTCTTGGGAAGAGCGTTCGACGATCTTGTAGACATCTTCAAAGCCGGAGCCACCACCGTAGTAAGGATCGGGAACATCCTCGATCCGGTTTGGATTGATGGAGGTGGGATCGAATTCGCGCAGCATTTGAACCTTGGCGCGATCGTTATTATCGCGCGCCAGCTGCAACATATTCGCCCGATTGCTGGCGTCCATGGCAATGATCCAATCGAACTCGTCGTAGTCAGACTGCCGGAACTGGCGAGCATGCCCCTTCAATTCCAGGCCATGCTTGCGCGCCGTCGCTGTCATTCGGCGGTCGGGGCTCTCCCCCTCATGGTAGGCGCCCGTCCCAGCGGAATCGATCTCAAACTCGCCTTCCCGTCCGGCTTGGCGTACGTGTTCGCGGAATATGTTTTCGGCCAGGGGACTGCGGCAAATATTCCCAAGACAGACAAAAAGTACTCGCGTTGTCACTGCATCACCTTCTCGATTGAGTTTCACAAGTGCAGCATCACTTCCGCAGCAAGTTGCTCCATGTGCTCCATCTCGTCAAAGACTGGATGGAGCAAAAGATGCTGCGCGCCCGCTGTGACGAATTCAAGACATTTTTCGATCACTTCGTCACGACTCCCCCAAACGGCAACCCGTCTGCCCATTTCGGCATTGCCATAATAATTCCCAAACCACTCTACTGGTCGTTGCTCGGCGCGGACTTTGTCGTTATCAATGGCTAGATAGACACGCTTTGAAATGCGAAACGTAGCAGGATCGCGATCGGCTTCATCGAGGTACTGCTGCAGTTGACTGTTTTGGGTGGTGAAATCTGAGAGGATAGAGGAACCCGCACCCATGAATGCATCGCCAAAGGTTACAGCGCGCCGCAAGGCAGGAGGCTGTCGTGCACCAAACCAGATCGGTGGATGTGGCTGCTGCACAGGTAGTGGTGTGACTGAGATGTTTTCAAAATTCCAAAAACGTCCTGAGCTGGTGGCTTCTGGTTGGGTCCATAGCGTTTTCATCACCTGTATTGATTCTTCGAACCGTTGCACACGTCCATCCTGTGTGTATCCGAATGTTTCCTCCGTCTGACGCCCTCCGATCCCAATGCCGACATCGAGGCGACCATGGCTCAAATTATCCAGGCTGGCGAGACTCTTTGCCAGTTGAACCGGGTTGCGCTGCGTCAACACCATGATTGAAACCCCAAGCCGCAACCTTTCTGTCAGCGCTGCAGCGTAGGTTAGAAGCGTTACCGGTTCCAACACATTGGATTTTCCGAGAATCGACTCCTGCAGCCACAGACTGTCGAAGTCCAACGCCTCGGCGCGTTGCACAAATTCACGAATGGCCGCGACGCCATTTTGCCGGTCGCGCAATTCTTGGGGTATCGGGATCCCGCAGGGAGTTTTGCCAGTGTTCATAACATTGGTCTCCAATCGACGTTACTAGGGTTGAATGATACTTTCAAACTTGTCCAATGCGGCTGCGAAGTGTGCGCGGCGTTCTTCCCGCTCTGTAGCACCTGGTAGGTTTTCTTGGTGGAACGCGATTACCGTGCGCGTGTCTTTGGGGATCACGCGCACGGTAATCGTCGATGCACGTGGCCATCCATGTGGCTGCCAGGTAATGCGTAGATGTGATAGCGGCTTGAATACGCGCACTTCGCCGGTTGAGCCATCTTCCAATTTATAGCGATCGCCCTTGGTTAAACTGATGTCGCCGGGCGCGCCCAGCCAGATGCCCCTACCACCTGCAGACGTAAGAAGCTGCCAGGCGGCTTCAAGTTGAAGCGGAAGCGTACGACGGACGCCGATCTGGAATCCAACATCTTTGGTCAAGCCGACTGGGCGCTTCGTTTCATCTGTCATTCGAATACCTCATCTATCTAACCATGTATGGAAGATTATGCCCCAAAATGAAAATCGTGTCCGGAGCGTGTAAAGCTTTACGGACTCGTTGGAGGCGTGTTGAGCAGTAACTCTTCGGGGTCGATCTCTAAGGAACGAGAATTAAATAATTTGGGCAGTTGGTTCACAACGGATGCAAGCAGTGATATTCTCTTGGCTTCATCAGAACACTAGCCAGGAGGCCATGATGAAACCCTATGCGCCCGAACATGAAGAAATGATGCGCCGCTTTTACAACAGCTTGAACGAGAAAGATGGGCGTCGCTTTGCTGGTTTCGAAGCCTTGAGATTTGGACACGGCGGACGGAGTTACATTGCGCGGGTGTTGGGGTGCAGTCGCAACACGGTGAGCAAAGGCGCCCGCGAAGTCAGTGGCTTGCCCAAGGGCGAAGTGGAGCAGCGCATTCGGAAGCCAGGCGGCGGACGCAAACCGTACTACGTCACATGGGGGGCGCAACTTGCTGAGAAGTTCCTGGCAGTGTTGCGCGAGCACACAGCCGGTGACCCGATGGACGAGAGGGTGCGCTGGACGAACCTGACCCCGGGCGAGATTGTTGCGGCGTTGCGGGCCGAGCACGACATCGTGGTCAGCAAATATGTGGTGCGCAAGTTGCTGCAGAAGCACAACTATCGCCGCCGAAAAGCGCAAAAGAAACTCGGTTTGAAGGCCGAGATTGAAAACCGCAACGAGCAATTTGAGAACATCACGCGGCTCAAGACCGAATTCGAAGCGGCGGGCAATCCCATTGTCAGCATGGACAGCAAGAAAAAGGAATATCTGGGCAATTTCTACCGAGACGGACATTTGTACACCCTGGAAGAACTGCAAACTTATGACCATGATTTCAACAGCTATGCTGCTGGGGTCAGCATTCCTCACAGTCTCTACGACTTGCGTCTCAATGTCGGCTACATCCAACTCGGCGGCAGTCATGATACCAGTGAATTCGCTTGCGATAGCTTTCGCCATTGGTGGTACACATACGGCCACTACCACTATCCCAACGCCACTTCTATTCTCGTGCTTTGCGATGGCGGCGGGAGTAACAGTTCCCGCTACTACATCTTCAAGCAAGACTTGCAAGCACTGGCCGATGAAATCGGGGTCGAAATTCGCATTGCTCACTATCCACCCTATTGCTCGAAATACAACCCCAGCGAACACCGTTTCTTCCCGCATGTTACCCGCGCTTGCCAAGGCGTGATCTTCACCAGCCGCAAACTCGTCAAAGAACTGATGGAAAAAACCAGCACCAAGACCGGACTGAAAGCTTTTGTCCATGTTATTGACCAGGTCTACGAAACCGGTCGTAAAGTAGCCACAGATTTCAGGGACAACATGCGCATTATCTTTGATGATTTCTTGCCCCAATGGAATTACCGCGCTCTCCCATTTGCACAAGTTATTTAATTCTCATTCCTAAACCTCCCCCCGCGTAGTCAACTGTCGATGCCAGCCCTACCATCTGAAACCAGGTCTGTCCCGGCCGGAGCGGCAGCGGCTCGCCGCTTTCGGTAACTAATTCAAACAGCCCCTCGCGCTCCCAGCGCCGCCATTCGCCTTCGAAAACCTGTCCATCGTGGATGAGTAGGAGAGGTCCTTCTCCCCAGAATTGGATTTCCAATGAATACCAATGTGTGCTTTCCCGGATGCTACTGTACACGTGATTTGTGAACAGGACGACGATGTTAGCAGCCCGGTGTGTGAGGCCGCTGCTCGCGTCCACATGCGGCGCGCCCGACTGTGCGCGCAGATACGTCCCAGACTTAGCTTCGTACGTCCAGGTCACGGGTGCATTGGCATAATTGATGTCAACTTTCTCTATGGGGGTGCCGTCACTGACTGGTACTTGCTTCGAGAACGACCAGCCTTCTAATGGAGGGAATACTTCATCCGAATCGCGTTCCGCGAACCATTGCTGCGCCGCGTGTGCATTGGCAAAGAGAGTGTGTGCGCGTTCGCCACATGAGACTCTCTCGGTAGGCACGCGGCACAGAATCGGACAAAGATCGAGCGCGTGCAGCGAACGGTCTGCGAAATCCGAGTCGTCGATACGTTCCTGCACGCCGCCGCTCGCGCCGGAAAACAGGAAATTCGCGCTGAAGATGGCGGGCAACTCCAGGTCGAGCATACGCGCCGAACGAACAGAGCCGACGACTTCAGGATATTGCGAATGAAATACAGCGGTGAAGCGTGTCGCCCAGGCCTCGACGTAGTGTTCGAAGACCAGGTCGGCTTCCGCAAGCCCATGCTGTGGCCGCACGCAGGCGGGAGCGTTCGACACTTTCACATTCAGCGGGCGCTGCGCCAATACAACTGAATCAGCGAGCAGCCCCGTGAGCGGGTTGATATTTGAAGGCGCGGCGGTGAGCGTCGGGTTCGGAGTAGGGGACGGCCTCTGTGAAGGCGGCTGAACTGGCTCCGGCGTAGACGTGCCCGTGGGATCGATGGTCGCTTTGGCAGTGAGCGTTGGCAATACGGGAGCGTTGCTCGGCGGCGGCGTATGCGCGACCGGGATGGTAATTACGACTGTTGGGGGTGCGCCGGCGCGCGTAGCACATCCCCACAAGCTGAGACAGATCAGGCCAAGCCAGAGCGGGCTCCGGCGTTCAGCCAGAATGACGGAAGCCGGCCGCGGCCATCGTGAGCGGTGAGCCTTCCCGGTGCAAACCGGCCTCGACAACTTCGGCCACATAAACAATGTGATCGCCTGAAGCGACGTGCCCGCGCACTTCGCATTCGACCCAACCGAGTGCATCGTCCAGGATCGGTGCATTGGTCGCCACACCGTGTTGCCACGCAATGTCGTCGAACTTATCTGCTCGCCTGGATGACTTGCGTCCGAGTTTTCCGGCCAATTCTCGTTGGCCTTCTTCAAATACACAGATTGCAAATGTACCCGCGCTTTTGATCAGGCGCTGCGATTTACTATCCGCTTCTACTGCTACCGCTACCATCGGCGGGTCGAAGGAGGATTGGGTAAGAAAGTTGGCGGTCATCGCGGACACTTCATTTTCGTGCGCACACGTGACAGCATAGAGTCCGTATGTGAACATCCGCAGAGCGGTCTTCTTGGTTTGTTCGTCCATTTGTCAGCAATTAAACACGGATCATAAACCGTGTTCGGTTTCTCCTTGTAAGTCTTCTTCGTGTAAAGAATTAATTTCGGGGTGTTCCTGCCCGATTGGTGATTCGTTGATTGCCTGCTGCAACTCTTCTGACAGCGTGCTTCGTGATGGTTTGCGTTTTCCGAGCCGTTTCAGGCGGCCGGCCAGAAATGTAGTCACTGTTTTCGTCAATTGCCTGATGGATTTTGATGTTAAGCGCTCGCCGCGTTCAAACCATAATATGGCAGTATAACCCATCACAACTGTTGTGGTAGCCGCGATGGAAGCTGCCAACACCCAGCCGGGCGGCCCGCCGAATTTGCTGAGTTCGTAAAAAAGGAGTCGGCCCAGAAAGCCAAACCCGAACGCTCCGATGATTTCCCAGGCGCGCGAGAAGGTGATCCTGTAATTGTAGATGCGCGCGATCCCAAGCAGCAGCGATGACTGGATGATCACCAATGGAATGAAATCGAGGAATGGAATGGGAGTCAGGCCGATCAGCCCGGCGGTCGTGGCTGCACCGGTAATGCTCCGCCAGGCCAGTTGCCAGCGAAAGGCGGGCAGGGCCTGCCCGAGGGCAGCGAGCAATTCCGGCTCGGCCTTTACAATTGCAAGCAGGACTCGCTCCAAATGACGGCCACTCTGTGCGGAGATCGGGATGATCTCCGTCGGCAGAATGTCCAAGTTCGAGGCGGCTGCCTCAATTGCTTGTTGTCGTTGGCGGCGCACGAGGTCCATCTTGTTGAGTACAACGATGTATGCTTTCCCAACTTCGCGCAGTTCGGTGAACAACTCCTGCTCGCTGCGTTTAATACCCTGAATAGCGTCGAACATCACAATCAGGAAATCCGCCTCTGCAGCCGCGCGTAGCGTCAACTCGCGCTCGCGTTCGCCCACTTCGCCTACTGCGTCGGCTCCGGGCGTGTCCACGATGGCAAATAAACCGGCGTCGGCGTTCTGGTTTTCTCGAGTAGTACCAGGGATGGGCCCAACCGCCGCGGCGTCTTGCTTGGCCTGAATCATCTGGTTGTAAAGTGTTGACTTGCCCACGTTGGCCGGTCCCACCACGGCAACTGAATGTTTGTCGCCAAATGCCATGCGGAGCTGATTGATCGACAAACGCATCAAGCTCTGGAAACGAGTCAGCCGATTGCCGGGCAGCAGCGGCAGAACGCCGAGCAGCTCATTGCGCGCCTCCGATGGCAGCGCGTCCCAGGCACGTTGCAGGGCGCGGCGCGCGTCTGTAGGATATTCGTTAAATTGGTCTTTGGGAGCGGTCATGCTAATCCGGCCAGCGGTTCTGGAGCAGCCCGGCAACATTGCGGGCGATAAACGCGCTGAACAAGGTCGCCAGTGCGTAGAACAAGATCACTTGCAATCCGCGCACTTCAACGACCCAGACCGGCAGCGCGCTCACAACAACAGTGGCTGTCGCTGCGTGTCGCACGTCGTCTCTGAGAACGCGCAAGCCCAATCTCCGTGCGAGCAGACGAAGCGCATACCACCCGGCGGCACCCAACGCGACGGAGTAGACCACCGGGATCACCAATCCGATCCAATTGAAATAGCGCAAGCCGCGCAGCAGCGCTTGGATAGACATCATCAGCATGACGGGATCATTGAGCAGCCGACCGGTCGGCAAATACCAAACGATTGTGGACAGGATCGCGCTAACGCCCCCAGCGAGCAGCCCGGCCCACATGCAAGCGGTAATTTGGGCGGGGTTGCGGGGTATCCAGCCGTCAGGGCAGGCGCTCTGTGCGACTGAGACGGGACTGGATGATTCTGTACTCATCGGCTTATTTTATGAACGCAACTCGCTGGAAGCATACTGTGAGTTTGGATCGCTTTCCCGGCGAAAGCGGTAAAGTTGCTCACCCCCAACCACGCTCGGCCAACTCGTGTTCCGTAAACCCGAAGAAATGCCCTAACTCGTGGACAAAGGTACGGCGAGTTCGGTGTTTCAGCTCGGCTTCCGTGCGGCTGTTAGCCTGCAATGGCCCGCGGTACAGGGTGATGCGGTCGGGCTTCATGATAACTGAATTGGAGCGGCGCAAGACCAGGGGCACGCCTTCGTACAATCCAAAGAGCCACGTATGTGGCTGCAAGCCCAACTCGGCCATCCGGTCTGCGCTGGCCCAGTCGTCGATGTCCACGATGACCTGTTCGGCGTCGGCGCGCAGGTTGGGTGGCAACTCGGTCAGCACTGCAGCGGCGATCTGATCTACGAGCTGTTCGAATCGTTCCGGCGAAACTTGCATTCACAGACTCCGATTACAACACGAGACCCCGGAAAACGGGGTCGATTCATTATAGCATCGTGTCCGGAGTAGACGTTGCCTTGTGCTCGGTGTACACTTCTGCCGCCATGTCCCGCGCCCGTTATCGTCGCATTGTCTTCTTTTTCGCCCGTCTGATCGCCAGCTTTGTCCTATGGGATCTGATTTTGTCGCGCCTTGGAATGCGCGCGATCGCCCGGCGCACGAGACCGGAACGTATGGGGGCGGCCGCGCGCCGCTTCCGCTTGCTGGCGATCGGGATGGGCGGGGTCATGATCAAAGTGGGGCAATTCCTTTCGGCGCGCGTCGACGTACTTCCGCAGGTGATTACCGATGAACTGGCCGGTTTGCAGGATGAAATACCTCCCGAGGACTACGCCGATATCCGGCGCCTGGCTGAATCCGAATTGGGAGCGCCGCTCGCCACCCGCTTTGAGTTTTTCGACGAGACTCCGCTCGCCGCTGCTTCACTCGGGCAGGTGCACCGCGCGCGATTGCGAGTACCAGCGCCAGACGAAGATACCCTCACGGATGTCGTCGTCAAAGTCCAACGGCCCGACATCGAGACCGTCATCGCCACAGACCTGGCTGCCCTGCGTACGGTCGGGAAATGGCTACATCGCTATCGCCCGATCCGCCGGCGCGCCGATGTCCCCGCGCTACTGGCTGAGTTTTCACGCGTCCTGTACGAAGAGATCGATTACCTCGCCGAGGGACGCAACGCCGAGACGTTCGCTGCCATGTTCGCGGCCGATCCAGGAGTGCGTGTGCCGCAAGTCGTGTGGACACAGACGACCAAACGTGTTCTGACGCTCGAAGATGTTTTCGCCATCAAGATCACAGCACACGACGAAATCACTGCCGGCGGCGTTGATCGGTCTGTCGTCGCGTATCGACTCTTCGAAAGCTATTTGAAACAGATTTTCGAGGAAGGCTTTTTTCACGCCGATCCACATCCGGGCAACCTATTTGTTGCTCCCAATCTCGAGTCCGGGGAGTGGACACTGACCTTCGTCGACTTCGGAATGGTGGGGCGCGTCCCGCCCAACCTGCGTGGCGGCCTGCGCGATATGGTGATTGCCGTGGGAACGGCCGACCCTGCCCGACTTGTTCAGGCCTATGTGAAGATGGGGGTGCTGCTGCCGCATGCCGATCTTGAACGTCTGCAGCGCATGGAGGCCGAGGTCTTCGACCGTTTCTGGGGCAAGAGCATGGCGGAGTTACGCGCCATCAGTTGGGACGAGATGCGCGATTTCGCACGCGAGTTCCGGGAGACGGTGTACGAGATGCCCTTCCAGGTTCCGGAAGACCTGATCATGCTCGGACGGACAGTGGCAATCCTGTCGGGCATGTGTACCGGATTGAATCCGCACTTCAACGTCTGGGAAGGATTGGCCCCCTTTGCACAGAAGTTGATTGCAGAGGAGACACTTGGGGGCTGGGAGTTCTGGCGTGACGAACTGGCCGATCAGGGCCGCGCCCTGTGGCGCTTGCCGCGCCAAGTACAGTCCGTGCTCGACAAGATGGAGCGCGAGCAGCTCGTCGTGAATGTGCCGGGCGTGGTGAAAGAGATGCGTCGCTTGGAACTCGCCGTACGGCGTATGGTCGGGGGTGTTGTCTTCGCCGCGCTACTCGTAGGCGGCGTCCAACTCTATCTGGCGAGCCAGGTCGTACTTGGAGGATTCTTGCTTGGCGGCGCGCTGCTGGCCCTTATCTGGGTGCTATTGATCTGAAGTGCAGCGCGCGTCGCGAGTCTTACTAGCTCTTCGTCTCTTCGTCAGATTCCATGTGCTCCAGGGCTGCGTCCACCAGACTCCGAACGGCGAGTAACACTTCGCGCCGAGCTGTCCGACGGTGCTCCACAAAGCCGGGTGGCAACAGCGCCTCCGAACTCTTGTGCATTTCGTGGCGCGCGGGCTTCGGCGGGGATGTGATGGTTGAAAGCCGTGTGTTTTTGGGAAGTGTCGTCTGCCATTGTGTAACTCCAGTAATCCATAAATCTTCAGCTCACGAATATCGCTCCATAAATTTTATCGCTAAGCCGACCGCTCAAACACCGCGATTTGCCAGATGCCTTGTCGATCGAAATGTACCGGCCTGAGTCCGGCCTGCTCGGCGACAGCGTTTATCTTGTCGTGGGGGTGAATGTACGAATGAAATTTGTTGCGCTTGAGCTCCAGAAATAAATCCTCGATTTGCCAGACCACTTTGATCCACCACTCTTCACGTGGGAAAGAGAGTGCGAGAAATTTCTGCGACCGCTCTGCTGCCGCAGTCAATAATTCTTCCAGGTGTGGGTAACAGCAGATCACGCGGTCCAGCACAACTACATCGGCGGCTTCGAAATCGTCGGCATGGAGAGCGAAGTCGGCGTGATGGTACTCGGTCTGTTCTGTCAGTTCCAGCTTCTGTGCGTTCAATTCTGCTGCCTGGGTATACGCTGACGAGGCGTCCACCCCAACAGCGGAGGCGGCAATGCCACGGCGTAACAACTCGTGATGAATGCTGCCAATACCACCGCCGATGTCCAACACCTTAAGCGGCTCACCTTTATAGGCAAGCAGGTGTGCAATCCTTTTTTGGGATAGCGGCGCGCGTAGCGGCGGGCGTATTTATCGCCAAATGTGTTATCGAGATCGTTGACGTTTTCGGTACAACAGCTGCAAAGCATTTCAGACAGCCTCCTTGCGGATTAAGTTTATCGCCGCCGGGTGCATCTCGATTGTTAGCTCGCGGACATCTGCTTCGTAAGGCGCCCACAGTTCTCCGTCGAGGTGGATCGGCACCGCGCGATCCGCTTCCAAATGAAATTTTTTGCCTTTGCCAAAAGTGACAAACGGAAAGCGTTCTTGGCGACCTTGCATAACCTCCGGGAGGAGGCGGAACATCAGCGGGCGAGATATGTGGTCAGACATGAAGTAGTTGAAAATACCGTCGTCGTTCTTGGCGTCGGGATTGGTCAGGAAGCCACCTCCCTCGCGCGGGCCGTTGCCGACCACGAACAAAATCAACTCGTGCTCGCTGGTCTCGCCGTCCACGGTCAGCTTCACCTTCGTAGGATCATAGTTTTCGATGATGCCGCGGATGGTCGCGAGTAGATACATAGCGAAGCCGTAGATGCGCGTAATGCGACGGCTCTGGATGTTAATGGCGGCCACGATCAGCATGCCGGCAGAATTGTCCCAGTACTCTGTACGCCCGGTGCCATCCGTGATGGAGCCGATGTCGATAGGATGGGGCGATCCGCGAAAGGCGGTCTCCATCGCCTCCTGCAAGTTCAAACTGATCCCGGAGGCCCAGGCGAAGTCGTTGCCCGAACCGATCGGCACAACGCCCAGGTTGGGGCGTCGTTTCGGTTTCACTTGCATCAACCCGTTGACTACTTCGTGCACCGTGCCGTCGCCGCCCATTGCCACGACGGTGTCGAACTTCTTCTTGCCAGCCTCTCGTGCGATTTCGGCGGCATGAGCGGGATATTCCGTGGCAGCCCACTCTGCGCCGCCCATCTTGTCCACCATCGCGCGCAGATCGGAAGCCTTCTGCCCGGAACGCCCCCGGTCGGCCGCCGGGTTAAATATCAGCATGACTTTGGACATGGAGTCTCCGGGTTGCGAAATTGTTTATTCGGTTTCTGCCGGCTGCGGCTTAGCCGTTGCCTGCTTTGGCTTTGCCAGGATACCGACAACAATGAGGGTGATCGCCAGAACAATAACCACAATCGCCTGGGTGAGTAGTGGCTGGAAGATTGCGTCAGCCAGCCGCAAGATTATCCGCACGGCTTCCACCCGAATCAGGTCCGGTGTTTCGCTCAAGACACCGCTGCCCAACACACTTGTTATAAGCGGTTTGTAGACCAGCGCCGGAAGGATTGCCAGTAATCCGCCTCCGAGAAATGGATAACCGAGCCAGCGTCCGAGCGTCTGGCGGTTGCGGACGATGATCGCAGCAATAAGCATCACTAAGAGCAGCGGCACAAGCCAGGCCCACATCCCCGCAAAGCGGATCAGACGCACCTGTCGCTTGAGTGCTTCCGGCCCCACGCCTGGCAAATTTACGGTCGCCGCGAGTTCGTCCGTCAATGCGAATTCTGGCGGAACATTTTCCACTACCTTGAACAGCGCATTCACGTAATCCATGAACTGATCGTCATGCCAGGGGTCTGGAAACTCGCACAGGTTGTAAAGTACTTCCGAACCGGGTGGGGCGGCAGCCAACCGGGCCAGGAAGTCGGCAATCTCTTCTTCGGTGCACGGGTTTGACTGATCGTACGCAATGACGACGGAGTTTGTGCCATGTTCCGTGTCTACTCGATCAATAAATTGTCTCAGATCATATGTGACCTGGGGCACGATGTTCTCGGAATCGATCCATTCATAAGTGCCATCAACCGTGACGGATACGAGATGGGTTAGGAACTCGTCAGTAAGGACTTCGGTTCTGACGGCACGCCATGCGGCGCGATCCATAAACGACAATAACACCACCATATCCGGCTCATCCACGCCTGTAAGTGCTACCCCATCCCGGACGCGTTGTTCCGCACGCTCTTCCGAAAACCATTCAAGCGCCACCGGCACAAGGTCCGAGTTGACGACTTCGTCAGTGATCAGGTTCTTTATAAGATCTGCATTGAAGACGACACGCCAGATGTCGAGGTCGAGCAGGGCTAGCGGCAGTGTAATTACGAGCAACAACGTAAGCACAAAACCAGACCGCGAGCCAGGCAGCCTGCCTGTTTGGCGGGAGCTGGTTCTTGCATTTCCGCTTGTTCTTCTATTGGAGTATCCATCGGGGGTCTCTCTTTCTTTAGGCGGCGACGATCAGTCCGAGCAGTGACTCAGGGCACTACGCGTATATATTCTTGCGTTGCCCCGCCTTTGGTGAGTATCATTCGACTGCCTTCTAGCGTGCCAAACACTTCACCGACGATTGTCGTCGAGTGGGGCGCGGCCAGTTCGAACTGGATCCGATCTTCGGACAGTTGATACTGACCGTGTCCGTGGGACTGTTCGTTCTCTAGGATCATATGGTTCTTGACAGTCGCCCAGGCGTCGTCGCAATCTGTAAATGGTTGTACTGTGGCATCCAACACAGTGCCGTTGCCAAAGAAGCGGAGCATGTTGAATTCGCCATCGTCGACCGGAGAGAGCCAGCAATAGACGGCCTCGATGTATTCGGGCGGCCCGAAGGTAGGCGTGATCGTGGCGGTGGGTTCGGGTGTGAATGTAGCAGTTGGAGGCACGGTGGGTGGTGGGGCGGGTGCCAGCCCGCAAGCGGCAATCAGCACGCCAAAAACTGTTAGGAGTGCGATTTGTTTGATTGTAATTCTCATGGCTGTCTGTTCTCTGAAATATCGTTAATATCGGATAGCAGGCATTGTAGCCAACCTGCATGGATTCGCAAACAGCGTCGCGATTTACTCATTGACTGTGCTTAATCCAATCCTGTCTTGACAGTGAAGAGATTCACACTATCATAAAACATACCATGCGTTAGGTTTCCTTTCTGGAGTTGCCGTGTTCGAGCCCGCCACCTGGCAGGACGATTCCATCCGTGGCCATCGAGTGGTCCAACCCTTCCAAATACATTACTGTACCTATATCCGTAAACTAGGGTTGGTTACGTTGCAGAGTCCATATACGTCGTGTCGTTCGGAGATGCTCTTTCAAGCAGCACACCAGATTTTTGATGTGAGTATCCTCGAATGAACGATCAGCAGAACTTTTCTCTGGAAGCGGAATTCGCGCGAGAGATGGACAGGGTGGACCCACTGCGTCAGTTCCGCAGTGAGTTCGTCGTCGCCGAACCTGACATGATTTATCTGGACGGCAACTCGCTCGGACGAATGCCCCAGCGGGCAGCGGAACGCACGAGCCGTTTGATCGCAGAGGAGTGGAGCGCGGGTCTCGTACGAAGTTGGGGCAACAGCTGGTTCACCGCGCCCTCCGACCTGGGCGCAAAGATAGCAGGCCTCATCGGTGCACAGCCGGATGAAGTAGTGGTGGCGGATTCAACCAGTGTAAATCTATTTAAACTCGTCGTCGCTGCGTTGCGCGCGCGTCCGGAACGCAAGACCATCGTCACCGATGAGTTCAATTTCCCTTCAGACCTCTATGTGATGCAGGGTGCAGTACAAATGCTGGAGCAGGGCCACGAAATCGAAGTTGCGCGCTCACCGGATACAGTGCATATGCCCACTGTGGCCATCACACGCTGCATCAACAGCGACACGGTGTTGGTCTCGTTGACACACGTGGCTTTCAAGAGCGGATACATGTACGACATGCGATCGATCACAGCAACGGCGCAGGCAGCCGGCGCGCTCGCGCTGTGGGATCTTTCGCATTCTGTAGGTGCTGTCCCACTGGAATTGAACCGCAATCATGTCGACCTGGCGATAGGTTGCAGCTACAAGTATCTCAACGGCGGTCCGGGCGCACCGGCATTTCTCTATGTGCGCCGAGATCTGCAACAGGAGCTGCTCAGCCCGATCTGGGGATGGATGGGGCAGCAGACCCCATTCAATTTTGATCTGGACTACGAACCTCAGCCGGATATCCGTCGTTTCCTCGCCGGGACACTACCCATGCTCTCAGCCGTCGCAATCGAAGCCGGTCTCGATATCCTGCTGGAGGCTGGAATGGAGGCGTTACGAAAAAAATCTGTCTTGCAGACCGAATATCTGATCTATCTCTTCGACCGGCTCCTCGCGTCGCTCGGGTTTACGCTTGGCTCGCCGCGTATCGCGCGCGTGCGTGGCTCGCACGTTTCCATTCGTCATAAATACGGCCTGCAGATCGACAAGGCAATGATCAATGCCATGAATGTCATTCCAGATTTCCGCGAGCCGGACAATATTCGACTCGGCATCACCCCACTGTATACAACTTTCGAGGAAATCCATATCGCCATCACTCGCATTGAACGTCTATTTAAATACGGTGTGTATAAGCAATTCTCGAGCGAAGCACCGACGGTGACCTGATCGACTGATGGTGCAACCAGTTCTCACACACGGCAAATATGCTCGCTCGGAGGCAACGATCTCCAGCGTACTCGCAGCGGCCGAAAAACTTTTCCTGGCGCGGAACTACGCCGAGGTTTCGATGCGCGATATTACCCGCCAGGCCGGTGTTACCACCGGCGCGCTGTATCACCATTTCGAGAACAAAGAAGCGTTGTACGTGGACATGTTTCGGACTGATTTCGCCGCCAAACGAAAATTGTTGCGTGCTGCCCTGCGACCGGATGCTCCGGCCACAGAGAATCTGCGTCACCTTTTGCAGGTGTTTGTTGAGCTCCCACGTGCCAAACGTGATCTGATGCACTTGGTTCGGCGGGATGTAAACAGATTTGATAATCCCGCTCGCAACCGCATTGTGCGCGCCTACCAGTCGGCGTTGCCAGATCTGGTGGAGAATGTCATTGCTGTCGGCATCGAAGTCGGCGAAATTCGTCCAGGCTCCGCGCGCATTCTGGCCTGGCATTTGGTTGCCATTTTGGACGTGGATCTAACGCCGTTTGCATTGCGGAATCTGACGGGCGAGCAGGCCGTTGTAGAGCACATAATGAATATTTTTCTGGAAGGTGTCGCAGTATGAGCCATCCCAAGTACCCACAATTGTTCTCGCCGCTCGATATAAACAACATGCAACTACCGAACCGGACGGTGCTTACCGCGATGGTCACTCGCTTGTCGGGAGAGGATGGCTTTGTCAACCAGGATATTTCCGATCGCTACGTTCGTTTTGCGCGCGGCGAGCCGGGCCTGATTGTGGTGGAGGCGACTGCTGTACATCAGGCCAAGAGCGGCCAACTGCTGCGCCTTTCCGATGACCAGTTCATTTCAGGACACCGCGATATGCTGGCGCGTGTCCGTGACAACAGTCCGTCGAGGATCGCCCTTCAGATCATCCATTTTCTGAAAATCGCGCGCAGCGGTTGGCGACAAACAACCGACATGCTTTCAAAAGATGATATTCAAGCCATCATCACAGCGTATGGGGCGGCCAGCGTGCGTGTGCGCGAATGTGGCTACGATGCGGTCGAGTTGCACATGGCGCACGCGTACACCCTTTCGTCCTTCCTGTCCGCTCGCAACAAACGCCTTGACGAGTACGGCGGCCGCAGCCTGGAAGGACGCATGCGCCTGATGAGTGAAGTGATTGGAGAAGTCCGCCGCAACGTGGGCTCGGAATTCCCAATCGGCGTGCGTTTCGACGGCGAAGAGGCCATCAAGGGTGGTTATGGATTGAGTGAATCCAAATACATGGCATTGCGTATGGTGCAGCTCGGTGTGGACTACATCAGTATCTCCGCAGGTGGCAAGTTCGAGGATGCAATTAAGAAGGAAGGCGAACCGCTATATCCGTACACTGGCTATTCCGGTGATCGCACGATGCCGCCGGCGCAATATCAGGATGGCGCGAATGTATATTTGGCGGCCGGGATCAAAGAGTTCGTCAACGCACATGGATATGCAACTCCGATTGTGACCACTGGCAAGATTATCCTGCCCGCGCAGGCCGAGGGGATATTGGCAGCGGGCGAGGCCGACCTGGTGGGGTTTGCACGCGCATTGCTCGCAGACCCGGATTGGCCGAAAAAAGCGCGCGATGGTCGCGAAGCGCAGATCATCCGTTGCATCTACGGCAATGTCTGTAAAAACCTCGACGAGAACTTCAAAAAGGTTGTCTGTGGCAGCCTGTGGCCGCGCGGAATCTTGAACGCGCCCGAAGCACCCGATGACCATGAGCCACCCCAATGGCCGACCGATGGCAAGCTAAAAGGACAGCTGCGCGAGAACGGACAACTGCGCCTGACATGGGAAAAAGCAAACGACCCGCATGGCATTTATGGCTACGAGATTTTTCGTTCGGTGAATAACGGACCGTTTGCGCACCTGACTTCTTCCAAGACAGCTTCGCATGTGGAAGAATATGCGCTGGCTGGCAATTCATATTCCTACTACGTGCGCGCCTACGACTTCGCCGGAAATCGCGGGCTGGACTCCAACCAAACAATAGTTGAAATCCCGGCAGATTTTGTTGTGCCGGAAGGAAAACAGATTGCACTCGATGGTGATGTCGAGGCCGAGATGGGCTTTTCAGCCTGAGATCCGCTGGGGGATTTGAAGTGGTTGCTAGCAGACGACATGCTTGATTTTGAAACTAGCCGTCTGCCGGGCAAGCTAGAGGTGCTTGAAGCTGCGACAAAAGAACTCGGATTCAAGTTGGGTTCTGACCGTCAGACCGGTGCCCTTTTGCGAACGTTGGCTGCCACAAAACTGGGTGGGCGCTTCCTGGAACTTGGCACAGGAACCGGGCTAGGCACAGTATGGATACTGTCCGGAATGGACGCAGCGGCAATACTCAGCACAGTCGACTTTGAAGATGAAGTCGTTTCTGTTGCCCGCCGACATCTGGGGGACGATCCCCGTGTCACATTTCATCTGGAAGATGGCTCCAGGTTTATCGAAGCGCAGGCCGAGCGGTCCTTCGATTTTATTTTTGCAGATACTTGGCCGGGGAAGTTCAAAAATTTGGCTGAAACACTGGCATTGCTCAAAGCCGGCGGACTGTACATCGTTGACGATCTGTTGCCGCAACCTGCGTGGCCGCCGGGTCACGATAAAAAAATCCTCCGGTTCAAAGAAGAACTTGAAGCCGAGAACTCACTGCAGGTTAGCTGGCTGGACTATTCTACTGGTCTCGCCATTGCAGCCAGGGGAGGACCGTAAAAATTGAAACAACTGATTGAGATTGTCTACCTTTTGATACAAGTGGAGGCAGAATGACAGATTCACTCGCGGGGCGGGTTGCAGTCATCACAGGCGGCAGTAAAGGCATCGGGCGCGCAATTGCATTGGCATACGTAGAGGCGGGTGCCGCCGTCGCAGTCTGTGCGCGCCATGCCGAGGCGCTCGATCAGGTCGCGGAAGAAATCAGCGCATTGGGCGCACGCGTGCACGCAGCGCAGTGCGATGTCTCGAATGATGCGCAGGTGGCGGCGCTCGTCGCTTCTGTAGAATCCGAGCTAGGGTCAGTGGATATATTGGTGAACAATGCCGGCATCGCCCCCAGCCATAAGTTCCTCGGCCACCCCGATGAGTTGTGGGATCAGGTGATGGATGTGAACCTGAAAGGTGTGTATCGTGTGACGAAGGCCTTCGTACCGGGAATGGTGGAACGTGGCTGGGGACGGATTATCAACGTCGCTTCGATTACGTCCAAGATAGGAGGCGCATATATCGCCGCCTACACGGCCTCGAAGCATGGCGTACTCGGGTTGACACGAGCACTCGCAATTGAATTCGTAAAGTCTAATATCACCGTGAACGCCATTTGCCCCGGATATGTAGATACACCGATGACTAGCAGCAATGCCGCTAAGATCGCCGATCGCTCCGGCCACCCGCAAGCAGACATACTTAAAACATTCGCGAGCAGCAGTCCGCAGAAACGCCTGATCGAAGCAGATGAAGTCGCGCATGTTGCGCTGATGTTGGCGGATGAATCTGCAAAAGGTATCACCGGACAGGCCATCAATGTGGATGGCGGTCAAGTTATGTACTAATTCATGTAGCGTGAGTCCTTACATTCGCTCCACGCTCCCCGACACGGAGTACCAATGCCAGATTTTGACTATTTAGTAAAAGATCACGTCGCCACCATTACGTTTAATCGCCCGGATGTGTTAAACGCACTCACGTTGGCCGTGTACGCGCAGTTCCGCGATCTGCTTTACGATCTGCGCAGCGCTGACGATGTCAAGGTTGTTGTGCTCACAGGTGAAGGGCGCGCCTTCTGCTCGGGCGGTGATGTTGAGACGATCATTGGTGCATTACTCGATTCCGATATGCGCGCGCATCTCGACTTCACACGCATGACCGGCGCAGTCGTGCGCAATATGCGCATGCTGGACAAGCCCATTATTGCGGCGATCAATGGCGTCGCTGCCGGGGCGGGAGCAGTCATCGCGTTGGCTTCAGATCTGCGCATCATGTCCGAGCGTTCTAAGTTCGCGTTCCTGTTCACACGGGTTGGACTCACCGGTGCGGACATGGGCGCAGCCTATCTGCTGCCGCAAATTATCGGCACGGGTCGGGCGACAGAAATACTCATGCTCGGCGACGATGTCAGTTCCGAGACAGCCGAGCGAATCGGTTTGGCAAATCGCGTTGTCCCGCCGGAGCAATTGATGCCCATCACCTCCGAGCTTGCCACACGGCTTGCTCAAGGGCCAAGCTTTGCCATCTCCATGACAAAGAAGCTGATCAATAACGAATGGAATATGGACCTTACGTCTGCCCTCGAATCAGAAGCACAAGCCCAGGCGCTCATGATGATGGGTGCCGATCACCGCGCGTTTTATAAAGCATTCAACGAGAAGAACACACCGGAATTCACAGGGAGGTAAAAGAGGACTTGAGACTGGAGATTATGTAGTCAATATATCAATCTCGGTCTCTAATTCTCAATAATGTACTATGCCAGCTTCATCAAATACACTCTTCAACCCACCAACTCTCGCGAAGCCCTTCGGATATAGCCATGCCGTACGAGCAGAAGGGGGTGTGACCGTTTTCCTCGCGGGACAGACTGCGCAGGACGTAAACGGCAATATCGTCGGGTCTGGGGATATGGTTGCGCAATTCCGGCAAACTATTTCCAATCTGCAAGCTGCGCTCTCGGCAGCCGGCGGCGAGCTCAAAGATATTGTCAAAATCAACATCTACGTCACAGATCGAGATGCCTATAAAAACAACACGCGCGAGATTGGGGCTGTGTATCGGGAATTTTTTGGAAGGTACTTTCCCGTGATGACACTGGTCGAAATCAAACGGCTCTGGGATGATGCTGCCATGATTGAAATTGAGGGGGTAGCGATCGTTTGAAATACGAGTCCGGAGGCATCTCTAAAAATGCGGGATGACTCTCTACATACTCCGAACGCAATGTAATGGACTTCTCTCTTACTAAAGAACAACAAGCTATTCAATCTCTTGCTCGCAATTTTGCGCAGAATGAAGTTGCTCCCCTCGCCCGTGAGATGGATGAAAAGGGTGAGATGCCCCTTGAACTCATTCATCGCATGGGCGCTCTGGGTCTGCTCGGCGGACCCCTATCAGCGGAATTCGGAGGTGGCGAGTGGGATGCGGTTTCGCTGACCCTGGCTTATGAAGAGCTTGGCCGCGCCGATTCTTCCGTACGGGGCTTTATGACTGTGCATACTAGCTTGGTTTCGCAGTGCATTCTGCATTGGGGAAGTACAGTCCAAAAGCAGTCGTATCTACCACGCCTTGCCAGTGGAGAATGGATCGGCTGTTACTGCCTAACCGAGCCAAATGCCGGTTCCGACGCTGCCAGTATCGAGACACGCGCTGTCCCTGATGGCGATGAATTCGTTCTTAATGGGGAGAAAATCTGGATCACGAATGGTGGTATTGCAGACCTGGCCATCGTATTTGCCTCCGTCGAGCCGGAGAAACGACACAAAGGTCTGATCGCGTTCATCATCCCGACTGATACCCCCGGTTTCAACCGCGAGCCAATGCCTGGCCAGGAATTGGGTCATCGCGCCTCCGATCATGTGCATATCAATATTGAAGAGTGCCGCGTGCCCGCGAGCGCTATGTTGAGCGAGAGCGGAAATGGTTTCAAAATCGCCATGTCTGCGCTGGATTTTGGTCGGCTGGGTGTCGCAGCCGGCGCGTTAGGGGTTGGGCAGGCTTGTCTGGATGCCAGCGTGGATTTCGCCCGCAATCGACGCCAGTTTGGACAACGCATTGGCGACTTCGAGATGATCCAGTCCGATATTGCTGATATGGCTGCAGATGTGGAGGCCTCCCGGATGTTGGTTTACCGCGCAGCCTGGCTCAAAGATCAAGACTTGCCGACACGCCGTGAAACTTCCATTGCGAAGTTGTTCGCAACGGAAGCTGCTCTGCGGGCCGCCGACAAAGCCGTGCTCATTCATGGCGGGCGCGGCTATTCCAATGAATATCCGGTCGAGCGTTACTATCGCGATATCAAAGGGCTACAAATCTACGAGGGTACAGCCCACATTCAGCGCATCGTCGTCGCGCGCGATGTAATCGGAAAAGAATAGTGTCCGAGTCCACACCAGACGTAACTGATCACGAAGCGGGCTTCGAAGTGCTCGAAGGTTTTCAACGCTTCAGCCAGCGCGATGAAATATTCAGTCGCTCGTTCTGGGATGAACGCGTGCGCTCCCGCAAGTCGGAGATTTTCTATGAGGCCTACCGCAAACCGCTCAACCATTGGCGCCAAACGGATGGCTTCACGCAGAAAGACTATGCCTTCCGCAATGCGGCCTGGCATGTCACCGATGTTTTCGCGGAATTGAAAGAAGGGGAGGATCGCCGCGAGGGCTTTCTGGACGAGTTCACTCTCCAAAGGGCTGGACCGCAGGAAAAACTTCCCATCGGCTCGCCGCTGGAAATGAGCGCTGAGATCAAACACATCGCGAAGGTGTTTGGTGCCGATCTGGTTGGCATCACGAACTATGATGAACGCTGGATTTATACGCAGAAGTACAGCGCGCAAACAAAGGACGGAAAACCCAACGATTTGCCCGGTGATCTATCCAATGTTATTGTTATCGCGCAGGCGATGGATCATGATTTGTTACGTACGGTGCCCTCTGCTCTGAGCGGAACGGCAACGGGTCTCGGCTATTCCAAATATGCGCTCGTGCTGCTTTCGCTGGCGCAATACATTCGCAATCTGGGTTATAAAGCCGTGGCAAGCCTCAACGATAGCGCGTTGGCGATTCCATTTGCAATCAAAGCTGGGCTCGGAGAGTATGGTCGCCACGGACTGTTGATCACGAAAGAGTTCGGCCCGCGCGTGCGACTGGGTAAGATATTCACTGATCTGCCACTGGCGTATGATCGACCGCTTCGCTTTGGTGTGAATGAGTTTTGCGAAATCTGCCAACGCTGCGCAAATGCTTGTCCGCCAAAGGCGATTTCGGTAACGATCCCGACCGAAGAGATCTATAACCAATCGAATATCATCGGCGTACGCAAATGGAGTGTCAACGCCGAAAAATGTTTTGGCTTCTGGGCAAATCAGAATAGCGATTGTTCGATCTGTATTCGCATATGTCCATACAACAAAGACTATTCAAAACGGATGTTCCGTATCGGCCGCTGGCTGGCAGGTACGCGCTTGCGCAAGCTCGTACTCAAGCTGGATATCTGGCTAGGTTACGGAGCCCGGCTGGCCCCCAAGGCGTGGTGGAGCAATCGCAGTTCTAAGGAGAAACTAACATGACCGCATTGAAAGCCGCAGATCTGCCACTTCATTACAACGCCGTCGATATCCTCGAACGCAACCTCGCAAGTCGAACTAATAAGGTCGCTCTTTACAGCGACGAACGCAGTATGACATTTGGCGAGGTCGCAGCCGAAGCCAACCAGGTTGGCAATGCTTTGCGAAAACTCGGCGTGCGGCATGGCGACTTCGTTGGAATTTTGGCTCTCGATGGGCCCGCCTGGGTGACGTCATTCTTCGGCGCGATTGCAATCGGAATGAATACGCTGCTCACAGCGCGCGAATATGATTACATGCTGCGCGATAGTCGCGCTCGGGTTGTCATCGTACACGCAGCGCTCTTCTCGAAAATTGATGAAATTCGTACCAACCATCCTTATCTCGAACAGATAGTTGTAATTGGTCAGGGCGGACAGGAGGGCGATCTGCAATACGAATCCTGGATTGAAGACGAAGCGACAGAATTGGAGGCAGCGGCAACGCACCGGGATGATTTCTGCTCCCTCAATTACTCCAGCGGAACCACCGGCGATCCGAAAGGCATTCTGCATGCGCACAAAGATTACCCGCTCACTTCCCAGAATTGGGGATCAGACGTTCTCGGGATTAACGAGAATGACCGTACATTAGGCGTCGCGAAACTATTCTTCACCTTCGGCATGGGAGGCAATCTGATCTTCCCCTGGTATGAGGGCGCGAGTGTGGTTCTCTATGCCGGTACGCCTCGCATCGCTACCAATGTGCTAGAACAGATCGATCGTTATCAGCCCACGATTCTCTACAATGCGCCAACAGGCTATGCAGCCTCACTGGCGCAGCCAAGCTTCGGCGATTACAACATTTCTTCGTTGCGTTTGTGTGTCTCAGCAGGCGAATCCCTGCCAGCCCCGTTTTGGCATGCCTGGAAGGAGAAAACAGGAATCGATACGATCGACGGAATCGGTTCGACCGAGAACTTTCACATCTTCCTCTCAAACCGACCGGGCGATATCCGACCGGGGAGTAGCGGCAAACCGTTTGACGGCTATGAAGTCCAAATTCTAGATGAGATGGATAACGACGTGCCGCAGGGAGAGATCGGCACCCTGTTGGTAAAGGGTGAATCGGCGACGCTCTTTTATCTGCATCAGTATGAAAAGAGCCAGCAGACTTTCCGGGGCGAATGGATGTTTACAGGCGATAAATATTATATAGACGAGGATGGTTATTACTGGCATGCCGGGCGCTCGGACGACATGTTGAAGGTAGGTGGTATCTGGGTGTCGCCTGTCGAAGTGGAGAGCACCGCTTCGGCCACGAAGCGGTGCTTGAATGCGCAGTAGTTGGACGTGAGGATCAATCCAATCTAATCAAACCACATGCTTATGTTGTATTGAACGAGGGCTTCGGTGGTTCACCAGAGTTGGAAAAGCAGCTTATTTCTCGAGTGTTGTGATTTGAGTGATCTTAGGGCATATTCGGCAGATGCAACTTCCCATCGTAAAACCGGCTCCCATCGTATCAGAGCACAGCGCCAGCTTTCGCGGGGTGTTTGAAAACCGCTGTCAGTTCCGGCATTTCGAGAATTATCTAACCGGACTGATTGTGTTGAAGAACAAGTCGATGGCGAACATGACGCGCTGCCTGTTGGATAGCGCTGACAAGACCAACCTGTCGCGCTTCTTGTCGGAAGCGAACTGGGATGCCGCGGAACTGAACCAGGAACGCATTGCATACTTATTCCAGCAAACCAAGCGCCAGCGCCAGGGCGCCCGCAAATCGATGCTGGCCATCGATGATACTTTGTGCGAGCACGTCGGCAGTCTGTTCGAATACATTGACCAACATTACAACCACGGCAACCACATGTATCCGCTAGCGCACAATCTGGTCACCGGCCACTACATCAGCGGCGCGGTTCGCTTTCCGGCCGACTGGCGACTGTACCGGCGCTACGAAGAAGTCACCGACTGGGAAGCGTTCGTCAAGAAACTGTTGCCCGACGCTACGATCCCGAAAACCAAGAAGGAGCGTAATCGCTTCAAACGTCAAGTCGCACCCACCTTGCTGGCCGACCCAGAGTTCCGGGCTCTGGACGAATCTTTTCAGACCAAGATTTCGCTGGCGGCTGAACTGGTCAAGGCGGCGCTGGCGCACGATTTGCCCTTTGAAACGGTGCTGTTCGACGCCTGGTACCTGGCACCCGAATTGCTCGAAGTTCTCAGTGCGCATGGCAAGCACTGGATCAGCCTGCTGAAAAACAACCGCAACCTTATCACCAACAGCTTTGTGCTCCAGGATGCTTCCGGCGAACGCATGCGCTTTGATGGTCCGCACATCAAGGTGCAGGACCTAGTGCCGCTTATCCCACCTTCCGCTTTCAAACCGATGCAAGTGGGCGAGCAGACCTACTACTGCTTCAGCAAGAATGTACGCATCCCGACTTTGGGGAAGGTACGGCTGGTCATCAGCTTTGCCAAGCCTGATTTAACCGGCACCTATGCCGTGCTGGTCAGCAGCCATCTCAGTTGGGATGCCAAGAAGATCATCGCAACCTATCTGCTCCGTTGGCCGATTGAGACCTTTTATCAAGACGCCAAACAGAACCTGGGGCTCCACGAATATCGCATGCGCTCGGCCGCCGCCATTCATAAGCACTGGTCACTGGTCTTCGTGGCCTATTCGTTCCTGCACCTGCACTGTTTGCCCACATCGCGTCGTGACAAGGTCTGCGCGCCCATCCAATCCATCGGGCAGGTTATTCGCCAACAAAGCCAGCAGCTAATCGAAGCATTGATCTTGCAGGCTCACGGCTCTCTGTCTGACGGTACTGACGAGCAACAAGTCTTCTCGTACTTATTCGCCAAGCAGGCTTACTCTTTGGCTGCTTGAGCCTTTTCACTCAAATCACAACACTCGAGTTATTTCATATTGCCGGGAAAAGATGGCAGATTATAAGCGGCCACGTTGGGTGGAGTTTGTTGAAGAATTACCAAAAACAGCGACTGGAAAAATTCAGCGCTTCCGGCTTAGGATGTAGGGAGGTATATGCCGGGCAAATCGAAGGTGAACGGCTAGAGCACGAATCATCGCAAGGTGCCTGACACATCAACACGTCTGAAATCTGTTGACTCACCTTCCTGATCTGAGTATATTGAGGCTACATTGCCAATCGAATAACCAAACGGAGAAGAGGAAGAGTAGATGCTGTGTAGAAGTCTCAGAGAGCGTTTGATAGGTGAGTATATCTCGCGGCGACAGTATCGAATGGAGCTTTGAAGTGAAGCTGGCCCTTGTGCATGACACGGGGGCTTATTTTATTCTGTGAAGCAGAATACCCCGTAGCTCGCTACGTGGGATTTAGAATGTAGCAAAACCCGACCCGAAGAGCAAAATTCCGTGATGCTGCGCCTGTTTGCAATATGAAATGGGAGCAGGAATTTTGAGGGTTTTGCCCCTTTACTAACGGCCTGCGGGCCACCTTATCAAGGAGGATTAAATGAGCGCTGATACGAAGTTTATCCTGTCCGAGAAAGACATGCCCGAGGCCTGGTACAACATCAATGCCGACTTCCCGGTCAATCCCGCGGAGACCGCCTGGAATGCTGTTCTCCATCCGGGAACGCAGGAACCAGTCACGCCGGAGTTTCTCTCTGTCCTCTTCCCCTTGCGCTTCATCGGGGAAGCAATGAGCACCGACCGCTGGGTCGAGATTCCCGAACCGGTGAGAGACGTTTATCGTCTCTGGCGGCCGACACCACTCATTCGAGCAAAGCGGCTCGAAAAGGCGCTCGATACACCCGCGCATATCTATTACAAATATGAAGGCGTTTCACCGGTTGGCTCGCACAAACCGAACACAGCCGTTGCCCAGGCTTTCTATGCAAAGGAGGAGGGCGTTACCGGCTTCATCACCGAGACCGGCGCCGGACAATGGGGCAGTGCGGTCGCCATGGCATGTAGCTTTTTCGACCTGGAATGCCATATATACATGGTGAATGTCAGCTACAACCAGAAACCGTATCGTCGCATTGTCATGGAAGGATATGGCGCCAGCGTTACTCCGAGTCCCTCCGATAAAACGGAGTACGGCCGAAAACTATTGGCGGATGATCCGGATAGCCCGGGTTCCTTGGGTATTGCAATCTCGGAGGCTGTTGAGGCGGCGGCAACGAGTGGTGGGAAATTTAAATATACAATAGGTTCAGTATTGGGGCCGGTACTGATGCATCAGACGGTCATTGGGTTGGAGGCGTTGAAGCAATTCGAGATGGCTGGTGAGTACCCCGATATTGTCATTGGATGCATTGGCGGCGGGAGTAACTTTGCCGGGTTCAGTTTCCCCTTTATCCACCAGAACCTGACCAATGGCAAGAGTACCCGCATTCTTGCCGTAGAACCAATGGCCGCGCCCACATTGACGAGAGGGCAATATACCTTCGACTTTGCCGATACCGCCGCGATGGCTCCAATCGTGAAGATGCATACGCTTGGACATACCTTTGTGCCGCCCGCCATCCATGCCGGTGGCCTGCGCTATCACGGTATGGCGCCGCACATTTGCGCGCTCGTTGACAATGGTTACATGGAAGCTATTGCCGTCCATCAGATTGCGACGTTCGACTCCGCCGTGCAATTTGCGCGGACGGAAGGGATTTTCCCTGCGCCGGAGTCGGCCCATGCTGTTAAGGGTGCCATTGACGAAGCGCTCAGGTGCAAGGAAAGCGGTGAGGAGAAAGTGATCGCGTTCAATCTGTCCGGGCACGGTCACTTTGACCTGGGTGCCTACGATCAGTATTTGAAGGGTGAGTTAACTGATTATGAGTACCCAGAAGCAGCAGTAAACGAAGCTATGCAACACCTACCAGAGGTAACGCTCGGCTAAACTCCTTTCGCAGTTCCCTTTCGTTTCATTACTAAAGCCACGGAGTGTTGGGTATGCCTCCGTGGCTTATTCCGTGATTATGGCCTCGGCTTCAATTTCGATCAGCATGTCTGGGTCGATCAGTCGGGATATCTCCAGAAGGGTGGTGGCTGGACGAATGTCTCCAAAGACCTCAGCATGTGCTCGACAGACCGCCTCCCAGTCGTCGATATTGGTAACAGACATGCGCGTCCGAACAACATCTTCCAAGCGCGCCCCGGCACGTTCAAGCCCAGTCTGTATATTGCGCAGGGTCTGTTGGGTCTGTACATACGGATCGCCCACCCCGACAACTTTGCTATCGGCGTCTGTCGCAGTCGTGCCGGAAACGTTGACGAAATTGCCAACGCGTACGGCGCGTGAATAGCCGGCCAGCAGCTCCCATTTAGTTCCTGTATTGATATTCAGGCGTTCCATTGATCATCTCACCTCATTTATCTGGGATATTGAAATATGAATATTACTCCATTCGCCACAGAACACTTTTACGAACGGTATGAGTTCAGTGCCCCCCATCTGCTCTCTGCATCTGATTGCGAGACGATCAGCGTGGATGAGTTGTTGCATTTGGCCGGAATGACGCTAGCCGCTCTGGGCGCGACACAGTTGGGCTACACCGAAACACAGGGCCACCCGGATCTGCGGGCTGCCATTGCAGCACTGTATGCAGATGTCAACGCCAAAGATGTCGTTGTGCTCTCATCTCCCGAAGAGGGTATTTTCCTAACATTGCATGCTCTCCTCGAGCCGGGCGATGAGGCCATTGTCCTGATGCCAGCCTACGACTCGCTCCGCAACCTGGCCGAGCACGTGTGCGGGTCTGTGCGCTTGTGGAAATTGCAGCCAACGCCCGCCGGATGGGAGCTTGACTTGGCAGGCTTGGTAGATCTAATCAATGAGCGCACGCGCCTGCTCGTGGTCAACTTCCCGCACAATCCCACCGGTCACTTGCCAACGCGCGAACAAT
Organism: Anaerolineales bacterium; assembly: GCA_965248775.1. Lineage (GTDB taxonomy): Bacteria > Chloroflexota > Anaerolineae > Anaerolineales > JBHHUI01 > JBHHUI01. The sequence goes on along the minus strand of OZ252150.1, from coordinate 2,912,522 downwards.
TCGACACGCTGCTCGATATCGCCAAACGCCATAACCTGTGGCTGTTCTGTGACGAGATGTATCGCGGGCTGGAGTTCGACATGCGGCCCCAATTGCCCTCGGCGATTGAGCGATATGAGCGCAGCGTGGTCCTCAGTGGCTTGTCAAAGACCTACGGTTTGCCAGGGTTGCGCTCGGGCTGTCTGTTGATCCGGGACCCGGAATTGCGTCGGGCAGTGCAAAACTGGAAGTTTTACACTACGATCTGTCCGCCCGCCCCGTCCGAGGTGCTCGCACAGGCTGCCCTGGCTGCTCGCGAAACAATCATTACGCGCAATCGCACCCGCATCCGTGAAAATTTGAAGCGCGCGCAACCCTTCTTTGAGCGCTGGCAAACGTTCTTCGAGTGGCGCCCTCCGCAGGCTGGCTCCGTGGCGTTAGTCGGAGTCGATGTGTCATCGGCAACCGATTACTGTCATCGCCTCGCGCAGACTGCCGGTGTGGTGCTTTTGCCCAGCTCATGCATGGGATTTGGCGATAATCATGTGCGCTTCGGGTTCGGACGCGATTCATTTGAGGAAGCACTCGGAAATTACGACACCTGGTTGCAAAAGCAGGGATTCGCATTTTAGGTTTTGGGTAACGCAAGACCGCCGAGGTCTATACTCTCGCATGCAGCGCGGAGTTCATTAATATCTCGGCGGTCTTGTCCGACCCAAAGAAATTACATCTGATGTACGAGGGCCTCGTAGGGCCCATGCTATAATCCGCCCGCTTTTCAGAAATTCCTCCTTTGGATAACAAATTGAAATTCCTGATAACCGGCGGTGCCGGTTTCCTCGGCAGCGCACTCTCTAACCGTCTTGCTCAGGAAGGGCACGAAGTGCGGGTTATCGATGATCTGTCAGCAGGCGATGCTGGTCGGCTAGATGCTGCCGTCCTTTTTACACGTGGGGATGTCGACGATCGGCCTAAAATGTGGACGCTGCTAAAAGATGTGGAGTGCGTCTATCACCTGGCCGCGCGGGTATCCGTTCCTGAATCGTTGCTCTATCCACGAGAATATAACGCCGTAAATGTAGGTGGGACTGTCAGCGTGATGGAAGCCATGCGGGATGCGGGCGTCCGCCGGGTGGTGCTGGCCTCTTCGGGGGCAGTTTACGGCTCACAGGCAGCACAACCTCTGCATAAGGGCTTGCGTCCAAACCCCGATTCGCCCTACGCGGTCAGCAAATTGTCAGCTGAGTATTACGTACGCACCATCGGGGCTTTTTGGGGCATTGAGACCGTAGCGCTGCGAATTTTCAATGCATTTGGCCCGGGACAACCTTTGCCGGCCTCGCACCCGCCGGTTGTGCCACGATTTATACACCAGGCGGTTTCAGGAGGCTCACTCGTTATTCACGCCAGTGGTGAGCAGACACGCGATTACGTTTATATTTCGGATGTTGTCGCCGCCCTCGCAACAGCAGCGACCGCCAAGGGAATCGATAGACAAGTAATCAACGTCGGCTGCGGTCGCGAGGTCACGGCAATAGAACTCGCCAAGGCCGTCGGAGAGGTGGTTGGAATTGACATCGAGCCGATTGTCGGTGGTGGGGAATCAGGTGGAGTCGTTCGCATGTGCGCCGATCTCGTCCGCGCTGCCGAAATGTTGAACTATGCGCCCAAGATTTCACTTGTCGCCGGTCTGCAGCAGGTGTTGGCGCAAGATGTTCGCTTCCAGAAAAATATTGCAAATGATGATTTGGCGAAATCGCCAGGTTAATATAGAATGCGGCCACCCCGGCAATAGAACCCTCCACAATGATAGACTTTGAGGAGGTGCGATGTGATGCGCCGTAACATACTTCGTAGCGCATGGATTGCGCTGTCAGCAGTTTTGCTGCTGGCTTTAGTGCCTATAACTGCTGCAGCCCCTGCATCGGATGTGCAACAGGTTTCTCAGGGGACCCCTTATATAGTTCGCAGTGGCGACTCATGGACTGTGATCGCCAATATATTTGGCGTGAGCGCCGACCGCCTCATTGATTTTAATGGCTTGCGAAATCGTCCGGATATATTGTTCGTCGGCGAAGTGATCCATATCCCAATTGATGTCGGTTTCACGGCTAGCAGCACGGGTCCGTTCTTCTACACCGTAGTTGCCGGCGATAGCGTGCAGTCAATCGTGGATTCCTTTGAGATTGACAAGACTGCGTTCCTCACTGCCAACGCTCTCATTTCTGATAGTGTCGCCCTCACAGCAGGGAGCGTACTACTGGTTCCAGCAGGTCCGCATCGGGTTGTAGCAGCTGCCGGTGAGACGCTGGCGAGTATTGCAGCGCGCTACAGCACGACAGTAGATCGCTTGCTTCTATTCAATCCACACTTAGCGAGCGCCGCAGCGCTCTTCCCCGGAGCCTCTGTCTTTATTCCGATCCAATACAATATTACAGCGGCTTCCACTACGAGCGCGACAAGTACGACAGCAACGGTACCGACGAGCATTCTTCCAGCGGTTAGCATTGGTACAAAACTCACCTCTGCGATCACTGCAGTCGATGGTACGACGGAATATGTTGTCCAAAACGGGGATACTTGGTCGCGCATAGAGCGAAAATTTGGTGTCAGCGCTGCGATCCTAATAGATCTAAATGGTCTGCGGACGCGTCCAGACCTGCTCCGCGTAGGTGAAACAATTGTCATTCCAATTTCGCTGGGCTTCACGCCAAGTTTCGTCAATGTGTTCCTCTACCTCGTGCAAGCTGGAGATACGCTACAAGGTTTGATTAATACCTTTGAGATCGACAGGTCTTCACTTTTAGCGGCCAATGGATTGAGCAGCGCACTGGACAACAACTCGCCGCTCACAGCTGGAGAGACCCTTCTCATTCCGGCGGGTACACACCGCACAACAGTGAAGACTTTCGAGACCTTGAAAATTATCGCTGATCGATACAGTACTACGATCAGCAATTTGCTCAGGTTCAACTCTCATCTCGAAGAACTGCTGCTCGAAGGGCAGAACGTCTTTATTCCGACACAACTCGATGCCGTCTTCATTGCTGCTCCTGATTTAAGTGTGCCTGCAACGAGCACAACAACAAGTACGGACAGCTCGAGTACAACAACAACCACGACGACGAGTATCGCAGACCCTGGGGGACCACTCACAATTCGGTGGGTGGCCGTGCGCAGCGTGCGATTAGATCCAGACTTCCCTGCGGAGGACGGCAAGATCATCGCAACGCTGGCATTGGAGTTCCGTGGTGGGGTGGCTCCCTTCACGTTCCTACATGAGGGTGTCGAAACGAGTTACGCAGGTCCATTCGTACGAACAGATAACGCCATTGAGTACACAGATATAGACTTCGATTTGAAGGTCGTCTGCGGCGGCCCGATTGTGGCGAGTGCAGAGCTGCGCTCATCTGACGGCCAGACTGCAACACATCCGTATTTCGTAGCGACGACCTGCCCCTCCTAAGAATCGTTCCCAACTGAGGGCGTCCACATGGACGCCCTCCAGCCTTCAGAACGTATCCAATTCAAATACTTCTGAGACAGTGTGCATCTATGTGGCACGCCCAGTGTTGTATTAATTTAATCGCAGTGGGGTAAAATATTGGCCCGCATGGCCAATCTCAAGCACAATTTCTTTGCCCGTCCTACCTTGACTGTCTCGCGCGAGCTGATTGGCCGGCGACTTGTTCGTATCGATAAAGATGGTGCGAAACTCGCAGGGATTATTGTTGAGGCTGAAGCTTATATCGGCACTACGGATATGGCGTGCCACGCTCGTGCTGGACGGACGCGCCGCACGGAGGTCATGTTCGGTCCTGCGGGTATTGCGTATGTGTATCTGACATATGGCATCCATTGGATGCTGAATATTGTGACTGAAAAAGATGGCTTCCCTGCAGCAGTGTTGTTGCGGGCGATATTCCCGACGCAAGGCGAGGACACTATGCGGGTTCGTCGCGGCCCGGGCAAGCCTGTGGCCGACGGCCCGGCGAAATTGACACAGGCGCTCAATATTGATGGAACCTGGAATGGCTATGACTTGTGTCAACCAACAGCACAATTGTTCGTTGAAGAAGGAAATGGCGATGGAACAGCAATCAAGAGTACTCCACGCGTCGGGCTGGGAAAAACCCCCGAGCCGTGGTTGTCCATGCCGTGGAATTATCAACTCTTGAATTGAAACGTGACAGAATCATAAGAGGAGACTTACATGGGCATCTTAGAGGGCAAAACTGCACTCATTTTTGGCGTAGCGAATGATCATTCAATTGCCTGGGGGATTGCAAAGGCCCTCCACCGTGAGGGCGCCCGACTGGGGTTTAGTTATGCGGGTGAGGTATTCAAGCGACGGGTCGAACCGCTGGCAGAGCAAGTGGGTTCAGATTTCGTCGAAGAATGTGATGTGAGCAGCGATGCTGATCTGGAGCACATATTTGGACAGGTTGCGGATCGCTTAGGCAACATCGACATCCTGATTCATTCTATTGGCTTTGCAAACCGCGACGAACTTTCCGGGCCGTACTACAACACTAGCCGTGAAGGCTTTCGGTTGGCGCTGGACATCAGTTGCTATTCATTCGTGACTATGGTCCGCCATGCAATACCTTTATTCAACCCCGGTAGTAGTGCGTTGACCCTGACATACTATGGTGCTGAGAAAGCTGTAAGCAACTATAACGTGATGGGTGTTGCCAAAGCTGCTCTCGAGGCATCTGTGCGTTACCTCGCGGCGGACCTAGGGCCGCACGGTCATCGTGTCAATGCGATCTCAGCTGGGCCAATCCGCACGCTGGCTGCTGCCGGCGTGTCGGGCTTCAAACGGATGCACCGAGAGTTCACCAGTCTCGCGCCATTGCGACGAAATGTCACTATAGACGATATTGGCAACGCTGCAGTTTATTTGAGTTCGGATATGGCAGCCGGGGTGACCGGAGAAGTGCACTACGTTGATTCCGGTTTCAATGTGATCGGAGTAACCACGCCCGAAGAGGCTTGAGAATGGTTGTCAGGACTGAAACGATCAGCTTAGAAACACACGGGCATGGAGATGTTCGAGATATAACTCCGGCGGTCTCGGATGTGATCCGCCAACAGCGCTTCACTGCCGGAACGGCAACGGTCTTCTCGCCGTCGTCCACATCAGCATTGACGACTATCGAATTCGAGTCCGGTTGTGTGGAAGATTTGCGGCGCTACTTCGATGAGGTTGCTAATCCGAACCGGGATTATGCCCATAACGCGCGATGGGGAGATGGTAATGGACACTCCCATTTGCGGGCTGCCCTCCTCAGACCTTCGCTCACCATTCCAGTCGTAAAAGGCCGTATGACTCTGGGAACATGGCAACAAATTGTCTTTGTAGATTTTGATAATCGCCCCCGGCAACGGGAGTTGATCGTGCAAATGGTGGGGGAGGCGGACTCGGGAACAGTCGAGAGAATGGGAAAGCCTTAGATTAGAAATCCAGCAAATGAGTTGATTTTTTTTGAAAATTGATTACACTAGAAGTCACTGGAAAAGCTGGTCTATAAGCGCTAAATCCTCTTTCCGCGAAAGCGCTTGACATATAGACGAGTCACGATATAATTTCCACAGCAAATAAATAGATTGCATTCAGGCAAGGCTGCGTTTCGGCTGAAAGAGGCTGATGCGCTAGTTTTGTTTTGGCTTCGATTTAGCATGTTTGTTCGGTTCGCGGGCCGTCAAACGTTTCCCTGTTGATGTTTATTTTCGAAATAATCGAAATTGAATTTGTTGTGCGCTGCTTTGACCTACGTAATTTAAGGTACCTGGAGGGGTCACTTGGAATCAAAGGGTTTTAAGTCATTACGTATCAGCCTGGCTTCACCGGATCAGATACTATCTTGGTCCTATGGTGAAGTAACCAAACCAGAGACGATCAACTATCGCCGTCTCCAGCCGGAGAAGGACGGTCTATTCTGCGAGGCTATTTTTGGGCCGAGCAAAGATTGGCAATGCTACTGCGGTAAATATAAGAACGTCCGATATCGTGGCATTGTCTGCGATAAATGTGGCGTTGAAGTTACGCGTTCATCCGTCCGCCGCGAGCGTATGGGCCATATTGGGCTGGCTGCCCCGGTAGCGCATGTTTGGTATACCCGACGCGTGCCATCCCAAATGGGTCTTTTGCTGGATGTCTCGCGTCGCAATATGGATCGTGTACTTTATTTTGCGCAATATGTCGTCACGCAGGTCGATGAGGATGCGCGCCAAAAAGCGCTCCGCCGCCTCGAAGAAGAAGTTGACCGCGAAGACCAGCGCCAGCGTGACGAAATTAACGCCCGCATCGAAGCCTCGCGTGCTTATCGCGATAAGCGCCTGACGGCGATCGACGCCCGCATTGCCAAGGTCAACGAAAAATACGAGACCGATCTGGCCAAGAAAATCGAGCCGCTCGTGCAGGAAGGCCAACGCCTGCAACGCTCAATTGAAGACAAAATGGGCAAATCCATCCGCGTGCCCATTGCACTGAAGGCCACCAAAACTGTCATTGCCGACAAAGGCACAACTATCACCAACGCGCATCTCAAGGCGCTTAACGAGGCTGTTCAGGCGCGTTTGAATGAGATCGAGGCCGCCCTGAAAGAAAAGCGCGACGCAAAAATTGACGCGCTTAAAATGGACCGCGATACCTACGAGGCCGAAGCCGAAGAGGAAATCGTCAAGCAGACCGAACAGCTTGAGGAACTCATGAGTCGGCAGCGTGATCGGGTAGCCGCCGATCGCGACGAGTTGAACAGCTTGTTCACGATGATGTTCCTCTCAGAAGCGCGCTATCGCGAACTCAAACAGAAGTTTGGTCAGGTATTCCGCGCAGGCATGGGTGCAGAGGCTTTTTATGATGTTCTTGTCCGTGCAGACCTAGAGAAACTAGCGAAGGAACTCTGGGAAGAGATTCGGACGACGCGTAGTAAACAACGCAAGAAGAAAGCGACGAAGCGCCTCAAGGTGGTTGAAGCCTTCCGGCGCTCCGGCAATCGCCCCGAGTGGATGATCCTGACAGTATTGCCGGTGATCCCACCAGACCTGCGCCCAATGGTGCAACTGGATGGTGGTCGCTTTGCCACTTCGGACCTGAACGATCTCTATCGGCGAGTTATTAATCGCAACAATCGCCTCAAGCGCTTGCTCGAACTTGGTGCACCTGATGTTATCGTGCGCAATGAGAAGCGTATGTTGCAAGAAGCGGTTGATTCACTTATTGACAACAGTCAACGCGGCAAGGCACTTAGCCGCCGTGGGCGGCGGGAACTCAAATCCCTGAGTGACATGCTCAAGGGCAAGAAGGGGCGCTTCCGTCGCAACCTGCTGGGTAAGCGCGTAGATTATTCCGGCCGCTCGGTGATCGTGATTGGACCTGAATTGAAGCTGCACCAGTGCGGATTGCCGAAGATGATGGCTTTGGAACTTTTCCGCCCCTTTGTCATTGCCAAACTAGTCGATTACAACTACGCCAGCAATGTGAAGGGTGCCAAGCGCATTATCGAGCGCGAGCGTCCTGAAGTCTGGGAGGTTTTGGAAGAGGTCATCGCAAAGCGCCCAGTGTTACTCAACCGAGCGCCGACACTGCATCGGCTTGGTATTCAGGCGTTCGAGCCAATCCTGGTTGAAGGCAAGGCGATCCAGATTCACCCTCTGGTCTGTGCTGCATTCAACGCCGACTTCGACGGTGACCAGATGGCCGTTCATGTGCCGCTCTCACATAAGGCTGTAACTGAAGCATATGATCTGATGCTGTCTACTCGCAATCTGCTCAAACCGGCGGACGGTGAGCCGATTGTTGGACCGTCCAAAGATATGGTGCTGGGTGTCTACTACCTCACCATGATGATCGATGGTAAGAAGGGTGAAGGCAGAGCTTTCGCTAATATTGATGAAGTTGAAATGGCGTATGCTCTTGGTCAACTGGAATTGCACGCGAAGATCAAGCTGCATGTCTCCACCTACTTCAACGAAGATGGCGAGCGCTCTTTGGATAATCTGGCACGCTCCCTGATCGTGGAGACTTCGGTTGGCCGCGCGCTCTTCAACCGCATCATGCCGCCCGAAATGCAATTTGTCAATCAGTTGCTGGACAAAGGTGCGCTGCAACAGCTGGTCGGTGAGTGCTATCAGGTGCTTGGCGCTGAAGAAACCACAGATGTTGTTGACCAGATCAAAAACATGGGCTTCAAATATGCCACGGTGTCAGGTACAAGCATTGCGGTCTCCGATATCACAGTGCCGGACGCCAAGGTTGAAATCATCTCGCGCACCGAGGAGCAGGTTGCTGAGTTTGAAAAGCAATTCAGTCGTGGCCTGTTGACCGAACAGGAACAGACCGACCGCACTGTCGAACTGTGGCAGAAAGCCCGAGAAGAATTGGAGGGCGAGGTACGGGCAGCGCTCGCCCCGCATGGCAACCTGAGTGTGATGGCAATGTCGGGCGCGACCAAGGGTGGATTTACACCCATCTCGCAATTGGCAGGTATGCGCGGTCTGATGGCCGACCCGGCCGGACGTATCATCCCGTTGCCCATTCGCTCGAACTTCCGCGAAGGTCTGCGCGCGTTGGAATACTTCATCTCTACGCACGGTGCCCGCAAAGGTTTAGCTGATACGGCACTTCGTACGGCAGACGCGGGCTATTTGACCCGGCGTCTCGTCGATGTCGCTCAGGACATTATCATCAATACCGTCGATTGCGGGACTGAAGCCGGTACCTGGGTCCGCGCGAAAGACGACATAGCCGGGCAGAAACTCGATGAGCGCATTCGCTCTCGTTATGCCGCTTCCAATATCGTCGACCCGAAATCCGGTGAAGTTCTGGTGGCGCGCAATGAAGAGATCACCGATGAGTTAGCCATTGAAATTGAAGAGGCCGCCATCGAAGAAATCTACGTCCGCTCGCCGCTGATGTGCCAGCAGAAGTTGGGCTTATGCGCTCGCTGCTATGGTCGCGATCTGGGCCGTGGTGATCTCGTTGCCATCGGCACAGCGGTCGGAATCATCGCTGCACAATCCATCGGTGAACCGGGCACACAGCTCACACTGCGGACATTTCACACCGGCGGTGTCGCGCATGCTACCGACATTACGAGTGGTCTCCCGCGTGTGGAAGAGATCTTCGAAGCCCGCCCCAAACCCAAGGGTGAGGCTGTCATTACAGAGATCGATGGCGTCGTTGAGGTTATTCGCAGCGAAGGCGGCCAGAAGATGGTCAAAATTGTGGATGCGCAGCGCCTCACGGATGAATATGAAATTCCTGGTAATTGGTCCATTAAGATCGAAGACAGTGAGATCATTCCTGATGGGGCTCTGATCGCTTCTCGCGGCGACAGCCAGATTCTGGCGGAGCACGGTGGGACAGTTCATCGCAATGATACAAAGATTCTCATCACCCGGGATCGAGTTGAAGAAGTCGAGTACGATATCCCCTCCAATGCCCGCATGCTCGTCATTGATGATCAGAAAGTTCGCGCTGGCGAGAGTCTCACCGAAGGCAATCTCAATCCGCATCGCATCCTGCGCATCCTCGGCCGGGAAGCCTGCGAGTTATATCTGCTGAACGAAGTGCAAAAAGTATATCGTTCGCAGGGTCAGAACATCAACGACAAACATTTCGAAGTAATTACTCGGAAGATGCTTTCGCGCATGCAGATCGTTCGCTCAGGTGATACTACTCTGCTGCCAGGCGAACTGATTGAGCGTTTCGAGCTGCAGGAGATCAACGAGCAGGCCCTGGCAGAAGGACGGACGGCGGCGGCAGCGATCCCGACACTGCTGGGCGTAACAAAGGCTTCGCTTGCCACGGAATCCTTCCTATCGGCTTCTTCCTTCCAGCACACCATTCGTGTGTTGGCAGCAGCGGCTATCGAAGGCAAGCAAGATTATCTGCACGGCTTGAAAGAGAATGTCATCATTGGCAAACTCATTCCTGCTGGCACCGGTTACCTGGCCTATCAGGAAATGGCAGCGGCTGCAGAAGCCGAAGCAGCTGCCGCAGCAGCCGCAGAAGCGGAAGCGGCCGCAGAAGCAGCGGCAGCCAGTGTGAATGGGGCAGACGTGGATGAAGCCCTTGCTGCAGAAGCCAGCGGGACGGTTGCTGAAGCAGCCTGACCATAATTGAACCGCGCGAACCAACACCCCGGGCTAGCCCTGGGGTGTTTTGATTTAATAACGCCCGAATCGAACAAATAATCTAGTATAATCAATTTGCACTCGTTGGCCCTATTGAGGAGACATCTTGGCGCTTTCCGACTTCAACTTGAATCCCATTGTACTTAAGGCGCTGGACAGGATTGGCTATCTGCATCCGGCTTTGTCTGTGGCTGCCTCATTGCCCGCCATCCTCTCAGGAAGTGATGTACTTGTGGATGCTCGCCCCGGAACCGGTGAGATGGCCGCGCTCACCATCCCGGCACTTAATTATGTGGTCGGCAAACCGGCAGAAACTGCTCAGGTTGTCATTCTTACCCCCGACCTTGAGCGTGCTGTTCGGATTGAACAGGAATTGAGTGAACTCGACGGCGAGGCGGCTGCCTGCTGTGTAGTTTATGGCGTCGCAGGTTTGGGGAAGGTGAACAAAGCTGCCCAGAATGATTTTCGGATACTGATATCGACCCCGTATCGTCTGATTGCGCACTTTGGTCGATATTATATGAAATTAGATGGTGTGCATTTGCTACTCGTGGATCGTGTTGGTGAGATGATGAAAGCGAATTTGCGATCAGCACTCGAGCAAGTGATTGCGCAGCTCCCAGCGGAACGGCAGATCGTAATGTTTGGGGATCGTTCTTCAGATGTGGTCGCCGAGTTAGGGAATGCGCTCCTCACTGATCCAATAATGCCGCAATCCGAAACGGATGAAGACAAACGCACCTCCGCGATACAGACAACATGGCCGGTCGCTACTCATTTGCGGACACGCCTGGTAGAACGATTGGCAGAAAAATTTCGTTTCCGCCGCACAGTTGTTTTAGTCAACGAGTCCAGAGCCGTGCACCCAATCGTGCGCAAGTTGCGAGCGCGAAACCGCCGGGCGGTTGCCTTGTTGGCTAACCAGCCCGACGATCAGAAACAGTCTATTATTCGAGGCCTGAAATCGCAAAAACATCCTATTGTTGTCACAACAGCCGATTTGTTGGGCCTGTTCGAAACGGGTAATGTACGCAATGTTGTTGGCTATGATCTACCGCCAGCCCCGGACAGCTATCTGTCTTACTTGGAACAAGTACCAAACGCGCACTTCTTCTGGCTGATCACGCCTGAAGAAAGTGCCGGGCTTGAAGCTATGGAAGCCGCCATTGGTCGTCCGCTGGATCGCGAAACACTCGCGAAATTCGATTACGATATGCCCGCACCCTATGATCGTAACAAACCCCGCCCATCACCAACGGAGCTTCCGCTGGTGGAATGGGGGGATCGCAACGCTCCGCGCAGAGATCCACTCAAGATTCCGTTAGAAGAATGGGTCCCAGATCCGCTGCCGACCGTTTGGACGGAGCCCAATTCTGCGGAACAGCGTGCAAAAATGAAGTCTTCGGGTAACAAGCGGCGTGGTGGGCAGCACAAATCAGGCTCACGTCGTAGGCGCAACAGGCGCAAACCCGGCGGTGGGAATAACGTCCCGGCGGAAAAGAAAAAATCGCGGCGGCGCGGCAAACGGAATTCCGGTTCACAATCCTAGTCCGTGTTTGATGTTGGTTTTCAATAAAGCAGTAGGCATCCAGATTCGCGCGCTTCAAATCTCAGAAAAGAACAACAATTAATTCATATGGAAATCGGTCTCGTCAAACTCATCGATATCGATAAAGAAATGCGCGAAGCGTACCTGTCGTACGCAATGAGCGTTATTGTTGCGCGCGCTTTGCCTGATGCCCGCGACGGGCTGAAGCCGGTACATCGGCGCATCCTTTACGCCATGCACGATATGGGAATGCGTCCGAACTCCTCCTATAAAAAGTCTGCGCGAATTGTGGGTGAAGTGCTGGGCAAATATCATCCACACGGAGACCAAGCCGTTTACGACGCGATGGCACGTATGGCGCAGGACTTTTCCATGCGTTATCAACTCGTAGATGGGCAGGGCAACTTTGGCTCCATCGATGGCGATGCACCGGCCGCCATGCGTTATACCGAGGCGCGGCTGCAGGAGATCGCAGCGCAACTGCTCTCCGATATCCAGAAAGACACCGTTGATTTTCTTCCTAATTTTGACGACTCGCTGAAGGAACCGAATGTCTTGCCAGCATCGATTCCGAATTTGCTCGTCAATGGGAGTACAGGCATTGCAGTGGGCATGTCCACTTCCATTCCTCCCCACAATTTAGGGGAGGTGTGCGACGCCCTTGTCTACATGCTCAAGAACTGGACCAAGTTGAACAATGTCCAGATCGAAGACTTGATGAACTTCATCAGGGGGCCGGATTTCCCCACTGGCGGCCTGATCGTGCTCCCGGATGGCGACAAGAGCGAGGACCCGCTTGCAACAGCATATGGCTCCGGGCGCGGCAAGATCACCGTCCAGGCGAAGGCGCATGTGGAGGAGATGAGTCGCGGGCGCAGCCGCCTCATCATTACCGAGTTGCCTTATCAGACCAACAAAGCTTCGCTCATCGAGCGAATCGCCGACCTGGCCCGTAATGCCCGCGTTGAAGGTATCGCCGATCTGCGGGACGAGTCAGACCGACAGGGTCTGCGGATTGTGATCGAACTTGCCAAGACCGCCTCCCCGGATGTGATCCTACGCAGATTGTACAAGCTCACTCCAATGCAAAGCACGTTCAGCATTATCAATCTCGCATTAGTGGACGGCGAGCCGCGCATGCTCACGCTTAAACAAGCATTGCGTGTTTTCCTCGAACACCGTCTGGAAGTCGTGCGCCGTCGGAGCGAGTACGATCTGGTGCAGGCCAAAGAGCGTGCCCATATCCTCGAAGGTCTGATCAAAGCAATCAAGTTCCTGGACGAAGTAATCAAGATCATCCGGAGCTCGCGTGATACGGATACTGCGCGTATCAAATTGCGCAAACGTTTCCGTTTCACCGAACGGCAGGCCAACGCTATTCTGGATATGCCTCTCAAGCGATTGGCCCGACTAGAACAGCGCAAGTTGCAAGATGAATACAAAGAGCTACAGGCACGTATAAAGCATTTGGAAGGTTTACTAAAGTCGCCAAAGAAGGTGCGCGACCTGATCACGAGCGAATTGGCGGAAGTGAAGCGCGCCTTTGGGGATGCTCGCCGAACACAGATCGTGTCTGCGGGCGGGGATGCCCCGGTGCGGGTAGCCGATCTCGTGCCGGATGAGAAGGTATGGGTGGTTGTCTCTCGTAATGGGAAGGTCTCTCGCGCCCCGGGAATCGGCTCGCGTCCTAAGCTGGGTCGTCAGGCACCTATTGCTGTCCTGCGGGCCACGACGCGAGACACACTTTATCTGATCACGTCAAAAGGACGAGCAGCAGCCCTATCGGTGCACACCCTACCAGCCACGGATGATCCCGGCCGCGGTGCCCCATGGGCTTCTGTGAGTGCGCTCGAAGGCACGGCACGGGTTACAGCCGCTTTGGCAGTTCCGGTAGTGGCTACGGCTGCAGAAAGCAATGGTTCAGCACCGTTTCTTTTCATGGCAACCGCAGCCGGCATCGTGAAAAGTATCAACCTCGCGGATTTGCCGGGACCTTCGGCGCGCCCATTTGGTGTTATTAACATTGCCGATGGAGATCATCTGATTGGTGCACGTCTGATCAAATCGGACGCCGAAGTGCTCTTGGCCACGCAGAAGGGTATGGCTATTCGGTTCAAGTGCGCAGAAGTTCGCGCAATGGGGCTTGGTGCCAGCGGTGTCCAGGGGATGAAACTCGGTACTAACGACCGTGCGGCGGGAATGGCGCTGGTGCAACCGCGCGCCGATGTTCTGCTGATTAACAATGGTGGACAAGGGAAACGGACTGCGCTGAAAGAATTCCCTACTCAGGGGCGTAACGGCAAAGGCGTGCAGGCCTGGAAAATGCCCCCCGGCACGAGATTGATTGGTGTAACAATTGGGCAGGCTACGAACTATATTGCAGCCGTTACAGCAAAGAGCAAAGCCAAAATTGTTAAATTTAGTAAAGCACCCCGGCGGGGGCGACCGGCGCGCGGTGCGGCTGTGATCACGCTGGCTGCAAAGGATGAAGTGGCACAGCTTGTCCCGTACCTCGAGCGGTTCGAAATTGAGATAGCGAAAAAAAAGAAGGTAAAAGCGCCGAAGAAAAAGACTGTAAAGAAGAAGGCTACGACAAAGAAGAAAAATACACGTAAGGGCGTAGGTAAGAAAAAACCGACTCCAAAGAAGAAAGCTGCATCGAGGAAAAAAACGGCAGCAAGGCGAAGGAAATAGGAGCAGACAGGCAAAAAGCCCGACACCAGTGGGCTTTTTGTTTCCCATCCAATTTCAAGCAGGTGCATCCAATCGACAAATTATTTTTTCAGCGGAGCTGCCGCTTAGCGTAGCACTCGGATCGAATAATTCCTCCAGAAGGCTTTTACGTACGTTGCAATCCTAGTTGCCTTCCACCCACTCGTAGGAGGGAGGGAAACCGACAAAACAAAATCATCGTGTCCGGGCGCTTCATGGTGCGACCTGGTGTGCCCGAACCCGCTGGAAAGCTATTCGCAGTGATGATATTGGCGGCGCCTAGCTGATAAAACATAGCATATCCCGGAATTTAGGGCTGAATACATCTAGTCTAGTTTCCGGTGCAAAACGCACCACCTAATCAGAAATCGGCAAGGGCGAACTTCTTGCTGGGAGTGAACCTTGACAATTGCATAGTTACGTGGCCTTGGCCGCCAGCTTGGTACCGATGGTATTGAGATTGGCCGCCAGGATGGCCAGCCCGACCCAACGGTGGAAGCCTGCTTCGCCACGATTGCGGCAACGGTCGAGTCGATAGCGGCGTTTCAAGACACTTATCCGACCTTCGACGCCGGCGTGGTAACGCCGGCCACGGCGGAACCAGAGTTGCTTTTCATGGGCCCGACGTTGTTTGGATTTGTGCTCGGGCTTGGGCAAGATGACGCGCGCGACACCTAATGCGCGAGCATAAGCTTCGTTGCCGGGCGAGTAGAGTCCGCGATCGCCGCTGACCTGTTCCGGTGCGCAGCCAAACTGCTGCGTGTGCTGGTCGAGGGCAGGTTGCCACTGATTGACATCGTTCGGATTGCCAGCGAGGACGCGCCAGTTGCTTAGCAAGCCGCCGTCGACTTCATCGAGCCAGACCTTGCGCCCGAACTCGGTGGGCTTGCGGACCTTGTTCCTGCGGATGATGGCGGTATGCGGTTCAAAGAGACTTACGAGCTTCTCACTCGCCGGGACACTCTCGCCGGCGAAGACCCGCCGCTCACATTGACTGATGACCTGCTCGACACGCGGGGTGAAGGTCTCGAGGGTCGCGGTCAAGCGCTGCGCTGCGCGATCTTTCTGTGTCTGCAGCTGCTCCAGAACGATTTTCGCCTGCTGCACACTCTGGCGGGCGACCTGCAGCAGCTTGCGGTACGTGGTCGTCAGCTGCGCTTTAGCTGTCTCGGAGCGCCTGCGGGCCTGATTGGCCACCTGGCGAGCATACTTGCGGGCACTGCGGGAGCGGTTGCGGAACGTCTCTTGCGTCAGTTCGGTCGTGTCACCGAGCACCGTTTTCGCCCGTCTCAGCGTGCGCCCAAGCACACGCACACCATCAGCCAGCAGGCCGTTGTCAGTGGGGTAGCGGATGTTGGTCTCGACAACCGTTCCATCTGTGCGCAGCTTGCGGCCACGGGTGATCTTTAGCCTGCTGGCCAGCTGCAACACGTGGGCGTTCAGGGAGATAAGTGTTTCAGGTTGGAGCAGGTTCGCCCAGCGCAGGAGCGTCTTCTCGTCCGGCACGCGCTCGAAGTACACGCGGCAGAAGTGGCGCAGTACCAGACTGTCCCTGACATGTTTCTCTGTTTCCGCGTAGCTCCAGCCGTACAAATGCTTTACGACTAACACCCTGAGCACGACTTCCACCGGCGTGGAGTTGCGGCCCGTCTGTAGTGTTTTCGGATAGCGTCGCGCAAAGTCACCGCGCACTCGCTGGTAGAGCTCGTCGTCATCCAGCAATACGTCGATATGCGCCAACACCGGGTCCATCTCACTCGTCAATGCCAGAATGTCCAGGAAGAACTTGTCGATTTCGTGGCGGTCACGTAACATTGCAGCGGCCCTTTCTGTGGAAAATGCGGGTTTGATCATTCGCATCTTCTCACAGGAGGGCCACTTTCGCACCGGAAACTAGGATAGTAGGAGAAAGCCTAACATTTATCGCCGAGACGGCGGGCATAAATACACAAGCGGCGGCAAGTGGCTCGGATGGATTAAAGGATGAAGCTACAAAACACCGCTACCGAGAAGCGTGGGAACTTTGGATAAAGATGAATCAAGAATATAGGCAAGACGTATTAGATGGAATTTCAAAGAAAGCCAAGCCTAAAATGTCTGACTTTAGAGCGAGGGTCATCGCGCAGATGGATTGGGATGTTGGCGAAAGAACTCTGAGTACCGTCAAGAGACTTGGAGAGGCTGGTTTACTAACGAAATAGGAAATTTCCGAAATTTCCGTTTTCCCCTGGATGTTTTTTATAGACTGCTACCAGATACATGGTAGCAGTTTTGCATTAACGGTTTTGGAGGTAAAGACTCATGACCGAGACTCAAATTTATCACGTTACGCTTCATCAGGACTTGGAGCGGCAGGGCATCAAGACTGACAACGGCAACGGCGCAAATATCGGAAGGGGAGGAATTCGATGACCAAAAACACAATTCCGTCTGCTGGTGTGACCGCGGCGCTATCCAAATGCTATCGCTACCTTTTGATGCGCAGAAAGCTACGACTTGCTGAACAAAACAAAACCCCGACCGATGGCGAGTTTGGCGACCACACATCGACCGGGGCGAGTGCAACCGAAACAACAAGTCCGGCGCATGCTGATTCTATACTCGAGTCCACTCCCGCTGCAAGGGTTGGGGAGAAGAAAAGTCATGAATAAACAAGGCAGTCCATCAAATACACCTCAGAAGCCATATGCCCCAGTAACACTTCCGGAACTCCTCGACGGACCCACAGAAATCGATTGGCTTATTGATGGGGTTGTCCCAATCCCTACGAGCGGCATCCTGGCAGGAGATAGCGGGATAGGGAAGACATGGATGGTTCTGGATTTAGCAATCGCAGTCGCAACGGGGGAGTCTTGGTTAGGCCATTTCAACACCCAACAAGGGACAGTTCTCATCGTAGACGAGGACAACGCCGAGCTTCTTCTTAGGGTCCGTCTCCTAAAATTACTTGCCGGACGGAACCTAAAACAACCTGATGAGGTTCCGATAAGTTTTCTCGTCGGCCAGCATGTCAATCCGCGAGCTTCATCCGATTAATACCAGCGATTATGCGCCTAAAACCAAAGTTGGTGATTTTTGACTCGCTTACCCGTATTCATAGTGCAAATGAGAATGCCGCCAACGAAATGGCATCAGTTTTTTCATACATCAAGCAGATCGTAGATATCACAGGAGTGTGTATTCTGATGACCCATCATGTACGGAGGGTGGTATTACCCCGATTCAGTGGACAGTTGGTTAAGCCACTAAAGGTAATTGTTCATAGGCATGTGGGCTCATGTAATCCAGGGCCGAATGCATCCGTTGCCGATTGTAAAACACTTCGACATAGTCAAAGACGCTGGTGCGAGCAGCGGCCCGGCTGGCGTACAGTTGCTGGTATACACACTCGGATTTCAGGCTGGCAAAGAAGCTCTCCATGGGGGCGTTATCGTAGCAGTTTCCCCTTCGGCTCATACTGGGCGTGATGTCATGAAGCTTGCGCAGCGCCTGATACTCAGCGCTGGCGTACTGACTCCCCCGGTCAGAATGATGGATGAGACCTGGCGGCGGTTTTCGCGAACGCAGAGCCATCTCCAAAGCATCCAAAGTCAGTTGGCGGCCCAAGCGTTTGCCGAGTGCCCAGCCGACGATCCGTCGCGAGTACAGGTCGAGGACTGCTGCGAGATAGAGCCAACCTTCACTGGTTGCAATGTAAGTGATGTCGGCCAGCCACACTTCGTTAGGCGCAGTGGCCGTGAAGTCCTGAACGAGCAAATTCGGCGCTACGGGCAGGCTGTGCTTCGACTGGGTTGTCACCTTGTAGCTCCGTTTGCGTCGGGCTTGCAGGCCATGCAGGCGCAACAGACGGGCCACCCGGTTGTGGCCGCAGCGGATGCCGCGGTCCTGTAGTTCGCGGTGAATGCGCGGACAGCCATAGACGCCGCGATGCTGCTCAAAGATCGCTCTGATCTCGCGTCCCAACGCCTGGCTGGCTTGCTCGCGCGGGCTGACCGGCCGCTTGCGCCAGGCGTAGTAGCCGCTACGTGTGACTTGCAGTACCCGACACATCAGACTGATGCTGTACTCGCCTTTGTGTTCGTCAATGAAGCGAAATCTCACTTCTGCTCGCGCGCAAACACCGCCATGGCTTTTTTTAGGATGTCCCGTTCCTGGCGCACCACGTGCAATTCGCGCTTCAACTCGGCCAGCTCGCGGTCGCGCTCCTTCGGCTTTCCCTTTCCGGGAAATGCCTGCGCTCCATCAGCCGCGTATTCAGCCCGCCAGCGATTCAGACTGCTACTACTTACTCCCAAATCCAAAGCAAGCTGCTCAACCGCTGTGTCGCTATCATACGATAACCGAACGGCTTCGACCTTGAATTCGCGCGTGTATGTCTTCCTGTATGTACTCATTTGGGTCCTCCCTGATCTGTGAATCTATCTTATCTCGTTGTCCACTAAACCAGGGTAATGCCAGGGGGGGGTGGTGGGCAATACAGCGACCGAATACGTGGAAGCACGGACATTCGCGCGTTCGCGGACTATACGATATTCATGGAAAAGAAAAAAGAGGAAATTATTGTGATCCACGACAAGTCTCGCTGGTCAGAACCTGTACCGGAGTTCACGATCAGCTTTAGTGGTAATGAGATTAATAACGGGTTTCGAGTCGCTTACCAAGGTGAGTTCAAGACTGCTGACACGAGGACTATCTGGGCTTGGATCGAAAATACCCTCGATAGTATAGATTCAATGAGTCGAAAAGATCTCCATGATTTAGTCCAGAAAGGTGGGCCCTGCTCACCACGCGCACTTGACGACCATCTAAAAAAACACGTCAAGAAGGGCAATTTGAAAAAGCAGATGGATGGACGTGAAGTGATCTACTCCTGGGTGGATCACCTCGCCTTGATGGCGGTGTCACAAACCGAGAAGTAGAGGTCAACGTGTATCGAATAGTTACGTGTGTAAGAATCTGTAAGTTTGATGTAAAGGTTGTTACTCGCGGGGGTCTGGCCCCGCGAGAAATACGGCATTGGAACAATTACAACATTACATTTACTTAAGGGTAAGTAACGTTTCCTGAGTTAGATTTGGGTAGGGGATTGATGTACTTCATTCTAATTCCACATTTCGATACCGTCACCACTACATTGATAGGGACAGAAATTGTTCAGCTAGACCTGGGTTGCTCTCGGCGGAAGCATTCATGCGTTGTTTACTAATGAATTGATAAATCCTGCGAACTAATGTCATTGCCTCCCTCGCTAAACACTTCAGATCCCGATGCGGTTTACCGCTTCATTGGTGGACGCCGCAGATACAACTCAGTCCGGCAGTTTCAGGCCCTGATGCGTAGGCGCGAGGTTGTAGAGTTGTTGCGCAAAGGCTTGAAGCAGGCTGAGATTGCCCGTCGGCTTGGTGTGCATCCGTCTACGATTAGTCGCGATGTATCAAGCCTCTTGAAGCTCGCCCGCTCTGACCGGGTGTGCCCATGTTGTGGGCAAACATATTCGCCATCGCTGTTCGAGTGGTGAATCGGGCACGAAAGGAGACGAGAATTGAAACACTCGAATTACATATTTAGCTGATGGCACGTTGGTGAAAACGAATCCGGAGTAAAATGCCGGAATGATTGGCAATCTAGTGACTGTCCCACAAGCGGCGCGACTGACCGGTTACAACGAGGAATATTTGAGGTAGCTGATTCGCGCAGGACGGCTCAAGGCGACGAAACTTGGGCGTGATTGGGTCATCGAGCGAACCACTATGGAAGACTACCTCCACGCCGGTGACGAAACAGACGACAGGCGAAAGCAACGTCGACCACCAAGTGGAGTTGACAGTTTGTAGTATAATATACTAGTGCTAACGATAGTCTAAATTAGACAAAAACGGGTCGAGCAAGTGCGATCAACACTTGAACGACCCTGACCCATCCGCCGAGTGAAGCGGCGTAAGGGCTGACCGATCATACCATTTCGGGCATCCTGCTTCCGGCGAGATGCCCGTTTTCTGTTAAAGGGTGAGCGGGGCGACAGAAAGGAGTCCCCGATGTTATTCACGAACGACGTAGAGAATATCACAACAGACGTTATTGAGCGCCTTGCTGCGCTCAGAAGGGAGTTTGAGCTAGACGGAGACCAATTATCGGAAATATACGTGCCGGTGGGTTTACTGCTGGATGATGTTTGCAACGCACTTGCCCTAACGGATAAGGAGCGCGTTTGGGTGCTGGGAGAGGAAGGTATGTGCTTCGTCGAGAGTGTTAAAACAATGCCTATCCTTCCAGCACAAAGCATGAATGGGCGGCACAGTTGAGTTGCTGAGGACCGCCCATTCATTGACGGATTAGAACTAGCATTCCGCTCCGCTCACCCTATTTTATTAGCGCTGAGCGAGGATGCAAATTATCGAAAAGGAGTTAGCGATGAGTAAGACGAATGGAACTAAGCGAACGGTACTTTACGCGCGCGTTAGCACCGACGAACAGGCAAAGAAGTACAGCCTCGGGAGTCAGCTTGAAGGTTGTCGTAAATACGCTGCCGACAATGGCTTTGCCGTTGTGGAGGAACTGTCCGAGAGTGTGAGCGGCGCAGTACCGATCCGCGATCGGGTTGACGGCGCGCGACTTTACACTCTGGTAGACGCAGCCGCGGTTGATGCCGTCATTCTTTACACCCACGACCGCACGACGCGCGATGACAGGGCGCTTGAATACTTGCTATTTAAGTCATACCTGCACGAGCGCGGGATCGAATTGCACTACGCCGACAAAGGTATTGACCAATGGGATTTGGCGAGCAACATAGTTGGATTTGTGAACGCCAACTATGCGACCTAAGAACGTATTAGGACTTACGCAGGGAGCATAGAGATAGAAGGTAGCCGAAGCTGAGTTCGCATGTAGTTGCTCAACAAACCTTGCTTAATTTGATACACATTCGTATGTGCATCCTGCGCAATCTGATTCAGGCGTACCCAGACAAGCATGGCACAAGCAATATGATTGCGCTGTGCTCGTTGCGAACGACATTGAGATGCTTCCAGCCCGGTTAGCTGTTTGGCCTCTCGGTGAAACTGCTCAATCTTCCAGCGGATGGCACTTTCTATGCCTGTAGCATCTGAGGAATCTTGAGAGTGGTCATTGGTAACCACATGCTCTGTGCGGTGAGTAGACACCGCAATCCGGAACAGTTTCACTTGATGACCTTTTGGAAACTTTTTGAGATGAACCATTTTTCCGGCTTCAATCTCCTCAGCGCTCCAAGAGAGCGCATCAACTCGGCAGTAGTCATCCGCAGGACTTTCTGTCGCTTGCCGGTTCGATTTCAACGGACAGTAGTAGATTTTGCCGGCTTTTTCGACTGCTTTCATCACTTTCATCGTCGCATACCAGCTATCCATCAACACAGTGCGGAAAGGAAGCTGTTCCACATGCAGAATGGTTCGCCACATATCCAACAAGTGGTCGAGTTTGCTACGTCCATCTCGCGCAGGGTCAAAAATGCGGTAATCGATGACCCAGAATTTATCGATGTCGGGATTGACATAGACACAAGTCACGAGCCCGATGCCTTTGATTACCTTTTTGGCGTTGCCACTCCACTGCCTACGCACCAGTTCAATGGCAAAGGAATGGTTTTTATCAAGCACCGTATCATCAAAGAGAATGTAGCCATCTTCAGAGAGAACCAACTCTTTGCGCACCATTTGGCGCAGTTCCCGTGGCGTAAATTTATTTCCCTCATCAGTCGATTGACACGATCGGGGCTCAAATGTTCACTATGGTCAGCAAAGTAGGTTTGTGTGTAATTGATTTGGCTAACCAAGAGAAATTGGCTGTAATCCCAGTGAGATAATTTGTTCATTCACACATTGTCTCAGTTTCTCCCTGGTTTGCGTAAGTCCTACGTATAAAGATTGCAAGGAGGAGTAAGCAGGGCAAACTAGACAAAGCGCGAGCCGGGAAGTGGGTAGGTATTAGCGCGCCGTACGGCTATCGCAAGATCGGTAAACGAGAGGATGCGCGGCTTGAGATAGCCGATTATCAGGCCGATATAGTGCGGCGTATTTATGACATGTATCTTGGACGCAACGGGTACGGCTTCAAAACAATGTTGGGAATTGCGGTCGCGTTGACAGCGGAGAAGGTGCATCATCCTGGCAATGGCCGCAAAAGCGCCACGGGATGGAGGGACAATACGATCAGTTACATTCTGCGGAATTCCGCATATGTAGGCGAATTCCGTTACAAGGACGTGAAAATACCACTTCCGGAGCTCGCCATCATTGACCGCAGTACATTTGACCAAGCACAGACACAGCGGGGCAAGAACGCACGTCAAGCACAGCGCAATCGTAAGTATGACTATCTGCTCGCAGGCGGCCTGCTCCGGTGCAGGTGCGGCGCAGCTATGACAGCTCGTTCCGCGTATGCAGGCAGAAAGCGATATTACTACTACGTGTGCTGTCATCAGGGACGGCGCTACCTTGATCACTACACATGCCGCGAGGGCGGCGTCAGAGCCGACAAGGCCGATGCCGTGGCGTGGGAATGGGTATGCGGCTTGCTCGCGGACGATCGCAACATTGAAGTAAGTCTATTGAGAATGGCAGAGCAGGGCGAATTTAAGCTGTCGGCGAAGCGCGAACGGTTGGCATCCGTGGATGGTCTGCTCGAACAGATCGATGCCAAGATCGAACGACTGGCGACGGCATACGCGGACGCGGAGTACGACATGGTGGCGGCGGCGTTAGGACGCGAACTCAAGACCGCCGGTAAGCAACAAGAGGCCTTACAAGAAGAGCGATCTGTTCTGCTCGCCGAAATTGAGCAAGGCCGACTGCTACCCGACGAAATCGAAGCGATCAAGCAGTTTGCGGCAGATCTCCACGACGAACTGGACAATACCGACTTCAAGGCGCGGCGTTACCTTATCGACCGTCTCAACTTTCGAGCACAAGTGAAAGGCGAGGGCGATGACCGGATACTATGGGCGGCGTGTGAGATAACGCCGGAGGCTGCCAGTTTGTCGATAGCGCGAAGCTACTCTCAAGCAAGTGCGATTTATTCCATTGTTTTTAAAAATTGCAGGCAGCGCCGCATTGCGCTTCGACCTATTTCCATGTCGAACACATCAAATCCATGTGGCCCGCCCGGATAAATGGCCAGTTCCGTGTGGTTCCCAGCTGCCCACCAGCGTTGTGCCATAAAGAGCGAGTCATCCAATAAGGGGTCGAGCGTGCCCACGGTGAAAAGGGCCGGTGGTAGTCCACGTAAATCTGCGTTGAGTGGTGAGACGTCCGGTTGGGAGCGTTTATCAGGATCAACAAAATGATTGCTGAACCACTCCAGGATCGGCGTGCTCAGAACGAAATTATGGTCGCCCCAGTTGCGCGATGACGGTGTCATTGTCAGGTCATAGACCCCATAGATGAGGTTCGCCCCCGCAAATTCTGTGTAATTATGTCGGTCGCGCATGCGCAATAATGTCACAGCCGAGAGATGCGCACCGGCAGATTCGCCGCCAATGAGCAGGCGCTCTGAACCGAACTCCTGTTTGGCATTCTCCACGAGCCATAGTGCCGCTGCTTCGCAATCGTCTGGGCCGGCCGGATAGGGATGTTCCGGTGCCAGGCGATAGCCCACACTTGCAACTGCCAGCTCACATTCCTCGGAAAGTTTCTCAAGCTTTGAGTCTTGCCAGCTCGCATTCCCCAATACCCACCCACCGCCGTGGATGTGAAGATAAACACCCCGGACAATCTCGGGGACAAAAGTGCGCAGTTGAATTTCACCAGCCGGACCTGGTATCAAAATGTCGCGGGCGTTCTCAGAATAGATGATAGGGCCCCAGATGGTGTTCCCCTGTTCTCGCCTGGCACGAATTTTGCCGGGTGGAAATTCTGTTAGAGGTGGTTCGGTGGCGAGCCGTTCTTCCAACTTGCGATTGAAATCGTTCGTTTCGCTATCAATTGCATCCGGTGAGAAGAGTCTTGGGTCAAGTTCCATAATTTAATGTTCTCCTAAAGATCTTGCTCTGGCATTCAATACAAATCCCGCAGTGATTGTGGGATCCTCATGGATTTCTACTCCTGAAAGCAGGGCGCTATTTTGATCGCTTGGGCCAGGTATCTGAGAGACGATAACCATTCGGCCAAGGATCTTCTGGATCACACAACAATTGATGTGTACCAGTGATCCATCCGCGTCCACGTATCATCGGAATAACAGCTACACGGTTGCCGATGCTGGTACTGTCTGTGATTGCACAGTCGAACCTTGATCCAATAATCGATTTCGCAATGAACTGATCTCCGACTTGCATCTCTCCCCGGGCATGCAAGACAGCCATTCTAGCAGAACAACCCGTGCCACAAGGAGAGCGATCGAGTTTTCCCGGATCAATCGCAACCGTATTTCGACCGCTTAGAATTCCATCCTTGCGATCAATTGGAAGCGTAAACTGGCAGAAAGAAATCTTGTTCCAATCGGGGTAGCTTGGGTGTTCAAACCCAATCTGCTCGTTGGCTGCTGCCGTGATCTTGGCACCGGCTTCTGCGAGCTCGCGCGCCTCGTCGGGAACGATTTCGTAGCCAAGAGACTGCGCAGCGACGATCACAAAACTGTCACCACCATATGCAGTGTCAACCGTAAGGCTGCCAATTCCGAGTACTTCAAGTTGCACATCCAACTTGTCGGCAAACGACGGTACGTTTCGAAACTCAATACTCTCGGCTTTGCCGTTTTCGCAATAGGCTTTGACCTGCACGAGTCCCGCAGGGGCTTCGAGCAAGAAGGTTGTTTCCGGCTCATGCATCTGAATCAAGCCGCTGTCCAGCAGCACAGTCGCCACACAAATCGTATTTGAGCCGGACATGGGGGGTGTATGCTCAGGCTCCATGATGATGAAGCCATAAGCGGCCTGTTTGTTTATTGGGGGCACCAACAGATTGACATGCTTGAACACACCACCTCGTGGCTCGTTCAATACAAAACGGCGTAGATTCTGATCCTCGGCAATCCAGCGGGATTGCTCCCAGAGAGTTGCACCCGGTGGTGGGCTCACGCCGCCGACAATGACGTTCCCGACTTCACCTTCTGCATGACATGATACGACATGCACGATCGATTTTGATCTCATATTCGTCTTCTAAGATACTGGATACTCAAGATATAAATCTTGCTGAGTGGTTCAAGATTATTCAGAGCGAATAAATAGTCTAGGATGGTGTTTCTGTTTGCGAACTTATTCCTCGCTCGACCGCATTCGCTAGCACACACGCAATCTCATACAGCATTGTGGCACCAACAAGGGCAGTATTCCCAGTGGGGTCAAAAGGCGGCGATACTTCAACGACGTCTCCGCCGATCAGATTAAGACCTGCAAGCCCTCGTATCAAAGTCTGAGCCTGGAATGGTGTCAAGCCACCTATTTCTGGTGTTCCAGTACCTGGGGCAAAGGCGGGATCAAGACTGTCGATATCGAAAGAAATATAAGTGAGACCCCGGCCTACCACACGTCTTGCCTCATCAATTGTGGCCTCAACCCCTAAAGATACAAACTCCTCCATGTACATGACACGTATGCCAGCCTCCTCAGACGCTTGCCAGCTTTCCGCTGAGTTCTGTGCTCCTCGAATGCCAATTTGAATTGTCCTCTTTGGGTCAAGCAGACCTTCTTCCATTGCGCGTCGGAAAGGTGTACCGTGGGTATATTTTTGCCCAAATTCAAGATCGCTCGTATCGGTGTGTGCATCTATATGCACCATCCCCACAGGTCGTTCAGCCGCAACAGCGCGGAGAATAGGGAAACTGATAGAGTGATCGCCGCCGACACTAAGGGGTATTGCACCAGCTGCACAAACCTTGCGAAAAAAATCAGTGATGTCGGCAATGCATTGTTGTATGTCAAATGGATTCGAGAAATCAACATCCCCTAAATCAGAGATGTTGCAAAGTTCATATGGATTCACGCGCGTCACATGGTGAACAGAACGGGTAAAGCTAGACATGTTGCGAATTTCGCGCGGGCCATGTCGCGGACCCGGCCGGTTTTCGGTTGCGCCATCATAGGGCACGCCAATCAGTGCGATATCTATCCCTGATGGATCGCTTACCAAAGGTCTTCTCAATAAAGTTGGAATGCCAGCATAACGAAGCGGTGCCGCCTCAAAGTTGGATTCATCTCTCATGCGTCTTGCTCTCCAATCACCTGGAAATATTGAGTTCCTAATAGGTCGGGGAAACCGCCCCGCCGACCATTCTCAGAATTGTAGCCTTGCATGCCTCTCAAGACTCGCCGACGTTACTTTCTTCTATGCTGAATGCTGCTGATCGTATTAGCCATTAAACGAAGACTCTTCCGTTTGGACCAATGTCGCAACACGGAGGTCCTGGAGCGCTACCTTCGCCTGTGGGTTGTGATCGCTCATGGGCGGGTTATCTTCACGGGCAGGTAAACGCCCAAGAAGAGAGATGAGTTGCGGGAGCTGAGATTTAATTTAATGTTGAGTTTTGCCAACTGGTGATGATGTCTAATATCTGAGACAGGCCATCGGTTAATGCGGCCGGGCCTGGTTGCAGAATGTAGGCGGATTTGATCTCGTACAAATGACCCGATTTGACCGCGGGAATATCATCCCAACCCGGACGTGCAGCAACATGTGCAGATCGAAATTTGCGACCGCACCAAGAGCCAATAATGATGTCGGGCTGTCTGCGAACGACTTCCAGCGGGTCGGCAATGATGCGATATTTGGCTAAAGCCTGTTGGGAATTGTCTGGAAAGCAGTCTTGGCCACCCGACAGTTCGATCAATTCAGAAACCCATTGAATCCCGGAAATTATTGGGTCAGGCCACTCCTCAAAATATACAGTCGGGTGTGCTCGCATAGAACTTGAAGCAGTTTTCAAATCCGATGCCTTTTGTTCAAAATCGCGAACCCAACGCAGGGCTTGCTCAAGTGCGCCAACTAAGGCACCCAGTTGGACGATCATATTGAGAATTTCCTCGATAGATCGCTGATTGAAGATATGGACTGGGATGCCAAGGCGGATGAGTTCAACAGCAATATCAGCTTGAAGGTCAGAAAAACCGAGCACTAAATCAGGATTTAGCGCGATGATTTTATCAATGTTCGCTGAAGTAAAAGCAGAAACTTTAGGTTTCTCCTTCCGTGCTTGAGGAGGACGAACGGTAAAGCCAGAGATGCCGATGATGCGATCTTGTTCCCCGAAGAGATAAAGAGTTTCGGTAGTTTCTTCGGTCAAACAGACGATGCGAGATGGAAAGCGGTCAGTCATGGAATATCCTACGTACATGCGTAAATGGGATTGGCTTCAGTTAGCGCCCAAATTGTTATCGAAAGTAAAGGTGAGAAAGCCACATCACCCGTGATTTCCTTCTCCAAGCAATGTTGATACTACGTCTTCAAGCTCCAGTGCCTGGCCGCGCTCCAGGGCGGTTGCGTAAATATCAGAGGGAAGTTTTACTACAAGTTCATCGAGAATGCGCTGTGCACTGTCTCGGATGCGTCCTTCTCCCCACCTCGTCTGGCGGCGGGCGGGATGCTCAAGGACAAGAGTTAGCAATTCTACCGCTTGCTCTTCACGTTCTTGCGCTGCTCGCACCCTGGCGAATTCGCACAACAGATTGATAGTGTCGCGGCCGAGACCAATATCTTCGGCGATCCGGAGACTCTGATGAAAATAGGCTTCGGCTTCTTCGATTTCATCCATCGCCAGAGCTACACGGCCCAAATACTTTGAGGAGTTTGCAATCGCCCAGCGGTAGCCTACCTTCTCCGACGTGCTAAGAAAACGAAGATAATACTCTCTGGACTTCCCATACTCTCCGAGATTGAAAGCAGCGCCGCCGAGTACTGAAAGGGCGTATATGGACCCAATCAAATCGCCGCTTTCTTCGCTTATTCTCAAGCTTGATTCTGCGAGGCGCCCCGCCTGAACATTGGCCTGTTGGTCGACTAGTATGGCGCCAATAAGGAAAAGTGAAAAGGCTTCGAGCCAGCTATCCTTGTTTTCCGTGGCAATCTGTAGCATCTCGCGTGAGGCTTGCTCCTGCTCGTCCTGAATGTTGAGATATCTTGCACACAGAGTAATACTATTCAACACAAGGCCGAGGTCCTTAGGGGATTTGAGTCGTTTTAAGATCTCGACGCCTTCTCTTGCCAGTCCAATTCCTTTCTCTGCGAGCCCCAGCCATCCCAATGAAATACCCCTGATATGCTAGGGCCAGAGCCTTTACGGCTTCCGCTTCCTCGTCATCAGGCACTAGTGCTAAGGCCTCGATGGCCTCGGCTAATAACTCTACCGCAGCGTAATTCCAGCCGTGGATGTCATAGACTTTCTGAATACTGTGAATGAACAGTCGCATTTGGGAGGCATCACGCTGACCTATGCAATATCGCCATGCCGATCGGACATTCTCGATGTCAGCATCGATTTCGCCGAGCGCCACGATCTGCCTGCCATCTTTCAGTTGTTGCCATCGCTTGTGCATGAAATTCGCGTAATATGCAGCATGCGTTTCATGGGCTGAGACACTCGCCTGGGGAATCTCCTCTAGCCGTTCCTGTGCGTATTGCCGCATCAACTCGTGAATATCGAAGCGACCTCTTGTAGGGTCGTGACGCAGAAAAGACTTTCTGACCAATCTGGCGATTTGGTTGAGTGTGGCTTCGGCGACCTGTTGAGCCGCCTCACGCGTGAAGCCGCCACGGAAGACCGAGAGACGCATGAAAACCTCTCGCTCGTTCTGATTGATCAACGACCAAGAGTGATTGAAAATTGCGCGAATGCTGCGATGTCGGTCAACCACATCACGCATCTCGGTGGAGAGAATGTCAAGGCTCTGTTGGAGTTCGGCTACGATTTCTTCAAGAGAGAGAGTATCCAACCATGCTGCCGCTAACTCAATAGCCAGCGGCATCCCCTGAACTATTTGACAAATTCGCGTCGTGTGTTCAAGATCCCTGGCTGAAGGCTCAAATCTTTGACGGGCTCGGCGAGCGCTTTCCACCAACAATAGGATGGCGTCATGAGCCTGAATATCGGCAGTTGTTCCCAAATCGGGGAGACTCAGACCTCCAATATTAACAGTTGTCTCTCCCTGCAACCCTAGCCCTTCACGCGAGGTGGCGAGAACTTTCACGCCAGAAGCTGCTTGGAGGATTCTGTTGACGACGTTTGCTCCAGCCAGCAAGTGTTCGAAGTTATCCATCACCAGCAGAAGCTGCCTGCTTCTCAGATAACGGAGCAGCTGGTCCTCCGGTTCGTCTTGGGTCGAGAGCGGGAACTCCAGTGCGTCGGCGATGGCCTGAACAATATGGTAGGGGAACGCATCGGGGCCAGCGACACGAAATGAACTCCATGGGTGAACTGATCGGGGACATCGGCAGCAAGTTTTACCGCCAGTCGCGTCTTGCCAATTCCACCGGGGCCTAGGAGGGTCAAAAGGCGAGTATTGGCCAACAGCTCTTTATTCTCTGCGAGTTCCGCCTTGCGGCCGATGAATGGCGTGGGTTGGGCAGGCAAGCTGATTCGTTGCATTGCGGGCGAGATCGTTCGTGTTGGTCCCTCCAAATACAGGGATGGGAGGTCTGCGTTGTCGTCAGCTACCGCGCTCTTGTATAGTTTCTGAGTCTCCTCAGAGGGGTCAACGCCGATCTCCTGATAAAGGGCCTCGACGCACCTCTGGTAAACTGCCTCAACTTTCGATAATTCGCCCGTGGCGGAATGAGATACGATGAGCGCCCTGTAGGCGGCTTCCGGAACATTCCCCTGGGCAATCCACCGCTCGGCCCAATCGAAAACGTCATTCCACCGTTGTTCTTGTAGAAGCTGTGCTATCAGGCGCTTCATCTTGCGTTCAAAAGCCGCATCCAAGCGCTCGCGCTCGAGAAGTACCCAGTCCTCGTAGAAACCAGGGAGTAATTCTCCTCCAACAAGGCAATATCCAGCCAAAAATCAGAAGTGGGTTCAAAAGAGATGGATACTGTATCTATCAGGAGACAGGTGTCGCCAATAGCCTTACGAAGACGCCATAGAGCTTGGCGCAGGTTTTTCCTGGCGTTGCTCTCATCGGAATTCGGCCACAGCAGTCCGGCCAGTTTATCGCGCGGATGGTGCGTCCCGAGGGTTAATACCAGGTAGGCCAGCAATGTCTTGGCAGGCCGCGACGATATCTCGATCGGCTCACTATCACGGCGCACATCGTATTGCCCCAGCAGGCGAATTTCGAGCAATCTACGTCCCCGTCACTTCACAGAAGTTTTTGATCGAGCTTTTTGCACTGAGAATAGCTTGTCTTCTGCTGCTTGTCGCTCACGTCTCGGCCCGATTGAGCCCAAATCGTCCCAAACCATGCTTAATAGACGTTCAAGGACGATTGAAAAGACATTTCGGAGACCGCAAGTTGTTAAGTTAAGGCCATATCCGGAGCGAGCAGATCTAAGCCAATGAAGGAGACATCATGAACATTCCAGCAACACTCAAAATAGGAACCAGGGTGCGATCACACAACAAAACACATCATCGGGTAGCCCCGCTTAGGACAAACACGCGATCGGCTGAGATGCCCAGAACGGAGAATAAGATGAGATCGAATAAGTCTTCATCCTTGACTGGGTCAAAACCTCGATTGGGCGAATCTGTACGTCATAGTCGTCATGGAAACGGTGAAGTGCTGGCGCATTGGCCAGATGGTACCCTCCTTGTGCGATTTGACAACGCGACCAAGAACCGGCTAGTTTGGCCGTCATTTCTTGACCGAGTGAATGGCCAGCGGCGTTGAAGCAAGTATAACCGGGAAATGGGCACTCAAGTAGACTCTTCCCGAGCGAACTTCCTGCCCACAGAAACGTTTAGGTACTTGGCAGCTTAACGCCAAGCATCACCAGCGGGGCGGGAGAGGCTATGAAGTTTAAAAATCAGGGAGATCAGGGGAAAGAGCCGCCGACTACTTCGTGGCGTGAAGTCCTGCACGGACTCCACGAAGCCCCTTTAACTATCATCCGAGAAGGATTCGGCAAGCAAGGCTTGAATGCCTGCCTCTGTTTCATCGTAGGCGCCTTCGCCGATGTGAATATAGCGTATGTCGCCATTCTTGTCGATTAGATAACGAGTCGGCCAGTATCGTTGCCGAAAAGAACCCCAGATTTTTCCGTCGTTGTCCAACACAACCGGATAGGCTACATCCAGACGCACTGTTGCATCCAAAACGTTGTTGTAATCGCGTTCGTGATTAAATTCCGGATAGTGGACGCCGACGACGACAAGACCCTGTTCGTTGTATTTGTTATACCATTCCCTGACCCAGGGAATAACGTGCTGGCAATTTATTCAACCAAAGGTCCAAAACTCCAACAGGACCACTTGGCCGCGCAGTGCCGGCATCGTCAGCGGATCGCTGTTAATCCACGGCGAGCCGGCGATTTCGGGCGCAGGCCCGATGTGTGGAAGTTGAATCTCTGTTTGCACATTTTCCGTATTTTGTTCAGGCATGTTGACTGGATCCGGCACCTGGCTCGGCGCAGAATCACTATTTTGATCAGAGATGTTGCCTGGATCCAGTGCTTGGCTTGGCGTAGCGGCACTGCATCCACTCAGTAGCAGACTCACACCAGTTACAGCTAGTAAATATAGAAAAATGAACATCAATGCCTATTCGTCAGTTGACGCGGTCGACAAAACACTCTTCATTGGATCGTCACAGGCCGCCAGGTAAAATGCCAGCTTGAGCACATATTGAATAGCATCTATACAGTGTAGTCCACAAACCTTACGATATTCTTTCGTGGGCTTTAGGGGATTCTTAATAGCCCACTCCCTCCCCACCTGCCCGAATCAAAAGCGGCAGCAGCGTACCTAGTAGCAGCACAATCGTCCAAGCGGCCGGAGCGGCCGCGGGAGTTGTGTCGCCAAGCGCGGATTCCGCAGGAGCATTCGAGCGGCGCGGGGTCGCGTAGCGGCGCACGAGGAAGTGGAACAATAAGCCTAGGCTGGCTCCGTACAACAAGTGGCCGACCAACGCCGGATATTCGCTAATAACTGCCTCGGCCGACCAATCTAGCGGCAGACGCAATATCAGCGCGAAAAGCGTGTTCGTGCCCACCAGCCACCAAAGAAATCCATATGACATGCCCCAGGCCATTGCGGCACCATAGTCCGCGGACTCGCGCTGGAAGAGCAGCCCGTAGGTCGTGCCAATCGTAACCGCGACAATAAGATGGACGATGAAGCCAACGACACGTGATTCTGCTCCGACGAGGCTGGCAACATTGGGGAGCGCGTCGATACCTACCATGACGATGGTGAAGAGCAGACCTCCAAGCACACCCCCGGCCTGCCCCATCAGCGCACCACGCACGCTCCGGGTTCCAGCCCCTTCGATAGAGCGATTCAGCGGGTCAGAATCCACGAACAAGGCTTGCCACACTTTATTTGCGAGTGCATAAAACAGGCCCACTAATGCGCCATATAACAGGTGGGCGAGCAAAGGAGGAAACGCACCCTCGGCAGCAGCCAGCGACCAATCCGGGGGCGCCATGCCGCCGGCACTAATCCAGCCAGCGAGAGTCAGCGGCCCTATCAGCCACCACAACATTCCGTAAGCTAATCCCCAAATCACGCCTGCCCCCAGCCCACGCACTTCGCGGTGGAATAACAGACCGAACGAGACGCCGATAATAGTCCCGATGCTGTAGTGTACGAACAGTCCCACCATCATCCCCTCAGCGCCGATCAGACCGGCGGCGAACGGGAAGAACTCAGCCGTCTCGATCCCACGCAGGAAGACCCATGCACCTAGCAGTCCGCCAATGCCGCCAATGACCATGGCACGCACTGCCGGCGGCAGACGGGCCTGACCACTCGGAGCGGGTGTAGCGCTGGACTCTGATGGGCGGCTAGAGAAGCGGCGCAGGACGGCCACCAACACGCTGTAGCTCATGCCCAGCACCACGCCAAATGCAAGCAGGTTGCCGACGAGTTGCGGAAAGGCTAGGCGGGCAAACCCAATCGTCCAGCCCAATCCGATGCCAGAGAGTAACGGTATGATGGTCAGCACGCCGACCAGCCACCAAACCAGGCCAAACGCCGCCCCCCAAATAAAGCCCGCGCCCGGCGAGTGGATGCGTTCGCCACTGCTCCAACCAAATAGGATGCCAAGCAATGCGGAGAGCCCGATGTGGGCGCCGGTGCCAACATCCGTCGGCGCGAGCCAAAGATAGACTATCCCTCCAATGAGTCCCGCGCCGAGACCGGCGGCCACGCGTACTGATAGCGTATCTCGTATGCTCATTCGGCCTCCCCGAGGATGGACTGGCGCGCTTGCAGGCGCTGATCGGCGCTGGGCCGACTGAAGTCAACTGTCTGCACAATGTCGGCAGGAAAGAATACATCCAGAAACCAGTCCAACCCGACGCGGACTTGCTTATCTAAAGTTGGTAGTTTGGAGAGATAAATGCTGCGCCACATAAGCCAGGCCAGTAAGCCCGAGAAACGCCGACCCATCACTTCGGCGACTGCCAATTGGTGCCCCAAAGCGGCCAGACTGCCCAGGCTTTTATAACGGAAGGGCTTCAATGGCTTATCCTTGAGGGTCGCGGCGATGTTGTATCCTGCGACCTTGCCCTCGCGCAGGGCGTGTTGTGCGGTTGGCGGGCAAAACTTGCCGGTGATGAGATCGGGGATTTGGGCGCAGTCGCCGGCCGCCCAAACGTTGGGGGCGGTTGTGGCAGCCAGTTCGGCCGTTACCTCGAGTTGCCCGCGTTTGGTCAGTGGCAATCCAAGCATGCTGATGATCGGGCTGGGCTTGTTGCCAGCCGTCCACACGAATGTCTCTGTTGGGAGCAGGTCCTCGCCCAGGTGGACGGCGCCGTGTTCCGCGCCAGTGACGCGCACGCCCAGCTTGAATTCGATCCCCCGCTCGGCCAGCTTTTCTCGCGCAAATTCGGCCAGGCTAGGGCTGAGTTCGGGCAAGATGGCATCCCGCGAGTGGACGAGTATGGTGCGCACCTCTTGCAGCGGGATGTTCGGATAGAAGCGCAGGATGCCGCGCGCGAAGTCGTTCAACCCACCGATCAACTCTATGCCCGCGAAGCCGCCCCCTGCCACTACAAAGGTCAACATGCGCTGGCGTTTGGCGGCGTCCGGCTCAACGTCGGCGCGCTCAAACATGTCGATGATTTGATTCCGCAAGAGCATGGCATCTTGGAGTGATTTAAAAGTGAAGGCTTCGGCAGCGACAGCCTCGTTGCCAAAGAAATTGGCGACGCCGCCGACCGTCAGGAGCAAATGGTCAAACGGGAGTGTGCGCGCCTTGTTGCGAGCATCCTCCGCAATGTGCACCAGGCTCTTTTCGAGATCGACATCGGCCACTTCGCATAATACGACCTGCGTGCGATCAAAGAAACTGCGCAATGGCGGACTGATGTTCTGGGCGTTAACCGCGCTGGATGAAACTTCCGACAACATCGGCGTGTGGAGCAGGTAATTTTTCTGGCTCAGCAGCCAGATGCCCACACTCGGATCGCCTGCCAGTTCGCGCTCGAGCGCTTGGGCTGCGCTCACACCGGCATAGCCACCGCCGATAATGATGACGCGCTTGGTGATCTTTGGGGCTTCGGGCGTCGGTTCTGTCAAGCGCAAGCGGCTGGCAAACAGGCGACAAAGCTGGCTGTAAACGAGACCTGTCAGGCCGCCCTGAAAGTGCGCAGCCAGCAAACCGGGGAAAACCAACCGGGCGTCGCTGGCTTGCCACAGGGATCCGCCGGCGAGAAGGGCTGGAAAGCCGATCAGTCGCAGCGCAACCCACGCGATCACGCCCAAGATTAAGCCGTTGGCTGCACTTTCGGCGCTGCTATTGCGGTCTGGGCTGAAAAGTAGGGCATATGCGCCGCCTATGATCGCACCCATTGCCAGTCCGCCAAGCGGATCAAACGGCGCTTTCAAGTTGCCCTCCGCGCCAGCCAAGGGTAGGTCACGCAAGAATAACGTGAACAGAACGCCAATAATCAGGCCGATGAACAAACCTGCGAGACTACGTCGGAGGTAGAGCATTAGCTTTCCCTATTTTGATAATTCGATAACCACCTACAGAGTATTAGACATGGCAGCCTCTGCGCTCACATGCGCAAAAGTGTTCGCAGAGGCTGCTTTGTTGGCCCGCTCGAAGGTAGGAGGCAGCGGCTCTTGAAGCAGATCGCCGTCGTTCAGAAACTCGTAGATTTCGCCATAGTGATGAATTGCAGTCGGCGAAGTTCGCCGCGAGATGTGCCAGGGTTTTAAATCGCCCGGCCGCGAAATGCCCATCGCCCCGATGATTTCGCTGACACTAAAAACAGTTGCACGATGATAATTTGCAACACGCTCGGACTTATCGAAAACAGCCAGACCGGCGACTAATTTTGGATCTTGGGTGGCGACGCCCACCGGGCAGTGGTGGGTGTTGCACTTTAGCGCCTGGATGCAGCCCAACGCCATCATCATCGCGCGCGCCGAACTACAGATGTCAGCGCCGATGGCCAGCCTCTTGACAATGTCAAAACCAGACGAAATCTTACCGCTTGAGATTATGCAGATTTGATCGCGAAGCGAGTATCCGCGGAGTGCATTGTGGACAAAAATGAGACTCTCGGTGAGGGGCGCGCCGATGTGGTTCGTGAATTCGAGCGGCGCAGCGCCTGTGCCGCCTTCGCCGCCATCGACCGTGATGAAATCCGGCAGAATCTCGGTTTGTTGCATAGCCTTGCAAATGGCGAGAAACTCGCGTCGCTTGCCGAGACACAGCTTGAAACCGACCGGCTTGCCGCCGCTTCGTTCTCTTAATTGGGCGACGAACTCCAGCAATCCAATCGGCGTTGAAAAGGCGGAATGCGCCGTTGGCGAGAGAACATCCTGGCCGAGCGGAACGCCCCGGATGGCTGCGATCTCTTCTGTCACCTTGGCGGCCGGCAGGATGCCGCCGTGCCCCGGTTTGGCGCCCTGTGAGAGCTTGATCTCGATCATCTTGACGGTTGGACGGGTTGCATTCTCAGCGAACGCATCCGCATTGAAGTGGCCGTCCAGCGTGCGGCAGCCAAAGTACCCGGTGCCGATTTGCCAAATCAAGTCGCCATTGCCCTCCAGGTGATACGGACTGAGACCGCCCTCGCCGGTGTTATGCGCAAAGCGATCCTGGGCGGCAGAATCGCATTGCGACTCAGCGAACCGAAACTCATGGCCGATATATTCAGGATGCTGGCGGAGTAGGGCTGGCTGCAATCCACGCCCCCAATTTTTACGCGCAGGTCTTGTGGTTCCAGATGTAACGGTTGCAACGAGTGATTTACCCACTCGTAGCCGACTTCGTAGACGTCCCTCAGCGTTCCAAACGGGACGGTATCGCGTACTTCTTTGGCGCGCTGATAGACGAGCGAACGTTTATCGCGGCCAAATGGTACGCCGTCTGGGTAGTGGTTACATGTTGACTGATGAGTCTGGAAAAAGTAAGTTGTTGGCCTGCCAAACAGAGGAGCGCCAAAATGATCCAGAGTGTCATCACGCATGAGTGTTCAAAGTGCAGGAGCCTCAACATTGTCAAGAATGGTACAGACTATAAAGGCGGTCAGAAGTTTCATTGTCTCGATTGCGCCGCTTATGGAATGTTGGAACCGCAAAGCCGTTCTTATCCTGAGTTCATCAGAGAATTTGTCCTACGCACCTATCGAGAGCGAGCCAGTATGCGCGGCATTGAGCGCATCTTTGGCATCGCGCGGCAGACATTAGCACGCTGGATTCTGGAGAAGGCCGGCGCTATGCCGAACCTGGCTGACACTTTAGAAACCGTAAAAACGGATGATGTGCTGGAATTGGATGAATTATGGTCATTTGTACGCACAAAAAACGATAAACGTTGGATATGGGTCGCGCTGTGTCGGCGCACGCGCCAAGTGGTGGCCTATTTTATTGGCGACCGCAGTGAAAAAAGTTGTCGCGCGTTATGGAAATCCATCCCAGCATCCTACAAAGCGTGTTGCTCCTTCAGCGACCTGGCACGCTTACCAGAAGGTTTTACCAAACGACACTCACCAAAGTGTCGGCAAAGAAAGCGGCCAGACATCTCACGTGGAACGCTGGAACAACACCTTGCGCCAGAGACTGGCTCGCTTCGTGCGCAAAACTCTTTCTTTCTCCAAGTCCGACGTTTACCATGAAGCTGTACTCAAGTTGTATCTCCATTACTACAATACAGCGTGGTCCCCATCAGTTACCATGTAACCACTACCGCCGTCTGTTTCTGATTCGACGAAATACTGATAAATCTCTGGCCGAATCGATTCGAGTAAATAGCGCATGCGGCCGACGAGGGGGAAGTTGCGCCGGATAGCGTGCTGGGGTTGAAAGTAGTCGTAGAACCCAAGCGCGAGCGGCGGCACAATAACGATCAACGACCAAAGTACAGCCGGCTCCATCCAAGCACCAAGCGCGACCAGGAGCAAAAGGCTAAAGGCGATGATGAGGAAGAGTCTGCGCATGCTGGTTCTCCATTGTCATACAGGTAGTGCAGGTCGGCGCGGCCTCGGTCAGAAGCGTGCTAAGAGCAGCTATGCAGCCCCGATGATAGCGCTCATTGCCAGCCCACTGAGCGGCGCGGCAGGTGAGTACGCAAAACGTTTTGCACACAAGACGCTATCGATGAAAGGGCCAGCGATTTTCGCTCGGCAATAGCCGTGTCCGGTTCTGCGAATGGTCAGGCTGCAACATTGGAAGGAATCACCGCCGAGTGTGCTTCCGGTCTCAAATCCGGCTCAAAGAAATGTGTCGGCTCAGGCTCGCCTCATGACCGCACCGACTGAATATGCATAGCTCTCTAGTCTTTCGACTCTTTCATCAATCTTCAATAGTTATGGATACATCATCAATGTGGAAGCAGCCCGGTGAGGTGCTCCCCGGAGTCGGCTGCATGGTTAGATTTGTCATGGATATCTGCACAGGTCTTTGGAGAGAGTTGCCTTCTTGACTCAGCGAGTCAATGACGATTTCGCCGGCCGTCGCAAGATAGGGATTCACATCGTCCACTACTAGGTATACACATATGCCACTGGCATTGCAGTCGACTGCAAAGGTTCCGGATTGGCCAGTCCATCCGGCACCATACACGGTATACAATTCCACATTGAAGTAGAACCCTTCCTCATTGTCATGAAATTGATATAAGGGATCGTCTCCGGCATTATATGATGCACTCATCGGGGCCCAGCTATCCGTGTTCAGAACTACCAATGGGCATCCATCATCCGCCAATTGATCCGTACTAATCTCAATAGATTCAGCAGTGACTGGAATCTCAGTCGGGGGTGTTGTGGTTTCAGTAGGAGGTGCTTCCGCCTCAGTGGGGGGTGCTGCAACCTCAGTTGGAGGGATTTCAGTCGCGGCCGGGGCCTCCGTATCGGCTAGCGGTGCTTCCAGCTCTAGTACGACTGTGGGTGGCAGAGCATCTGTTGGGGATGATAAAAAGTTGCACCCAAGAAGTACTATTAAAAGCAATATGAATGCTATGGTTGCCGACTTTAGAACTCTCATCAATCTATCCTTCTATACCCAGTGATATCTAGATGATGCACCTTCACGAAACAACTGCAGAGTCCGAACGGTTTGTAAGTCGCATTAATGTTGAAGTTTTGGATTAACGATCAAGCTAAGATGCCGCCCGGCTACTTCGCACGTAAGGTCGCCAATCCAGCAGTTTGATAGAAAGCGCAGCGTCGATTATGACCTCTATGGTGCAAAATGTCCATCTGAGTAGTTTCATAACGATTGGGGTGCTGTATCAGGATTAGCCAGTTCCCCTGACCATCCTCAAGAAGTATTCCGAGGGAGAAGGTCAGAAGCTAAGCAGCAATTGGATTTCGGATCGGCGTGAGGTAGCTGCTGATTTTAGTAGTGACCGATTAACTGGATGCTGGCCGCTTCATTCAACGAAGCGGCTTATTCTTTAAAAGATTAGAGCCGGTTGAGATTCAACGTCCACCGATGACAAGAATGCAGTATTCATCCTTGCTGACAGACAGGTCCCACACGCCTTCGAGCAATACCTGACATCCAACACATTCCCAACTTCAATGCTCGATATCTACAATTTCTCGCATATTTGTCCGACTTTTATTTGAGATGTCTATTAGGAAACGGAGCGAGAGCCCGTTATGAGGTCGCTCCGACGTGGTATTCAATACATTTGGAGCGTGCCAGGGTTGCGCTGGATTATGGCGCTCACCTTAATGATGTCCTTCATCGGTTGGTCGCACATAAACATGATGCCAGTCATGGGCCGCGATGTTCTTGGAGTTGACGCGGCCGGGCTGGGATCATTAAGCGCCGCAGGGGTCTGCTCGGCGTCGTATTTGCGAATAGAAATGTTGTGAAGATCAGAAGCATCACGAGCGGGATTGCCCAAAGGCCATACCATGCCCAGCGTCGGCTCCGCGATGCCGAGGAGCAGGGCCAGCGCGATTGTAATTGGCCCAAAGCCTAGCAGACCGGCCCATGTCATCCATCGGCAGTGTCTCAAAGCTCGAATTCCAGACCAGCCGCCTTTGAGAGAGAAAGTTGCCGCTTGGGAGAAAAACGTAATGCATCTGAGGCGACTGTTCATTGGCGATTTACCACTGAAAATGCCCGCATTAAATTGCATAAACTTATCCCGCCCATAGATGTTTGCTGAACTACGAGTTTCATAACGATTGGGGTACCGTATCAGGATTGGCTGGTCTCCCCAGTACCGCCACGATGCCGAGCCGCCGGCTGGCGTTTATCCGGCTGAAGCCATACGTCTAGTTTTTTTTGCGTATAATTCTGGGTGAAGAATGTAGCCCGAATTATACGCAAATCGGGTGGATTCCTAATCCCGACCCACCATGCAAACATTATATTTTCCACGCAGATGGCAGCAGACAAAAACCTAGAGCCACTCGTCCTCGGCATCGATGCCGAGGGCACCATGACGGACACGTTCATTGTCGATGTCGACGGTCGCTTCACCGTCGGCAAGGCTGCCACTACCCCGCACGACGAATCGATCGGCTTCATCGCCTCCGCCCACGATGCCGCGATGGCATGGGAACTCTCGCCGGATGAACTATTTGCCGCGCTAGAAGTTACGCTCTATTCCGGCACGGCGCTGCTCAACACACTGCTGACACACACCGGCCGCCGACTTGGTTTGCTTATAACGCGTGGATTTGAGGACGCCGTCATGATGGGCACTGGCATCCACGTGTGGGATGGCTATGATTACTCCGACCGGCTTCACGCTGTGACGCACGTGCCACCGAAGCTGCTCGTGCCGGGGCGCCACCGAACGGATCGACCTGTTCGGCAAGGCCGTCGTTCCACTCTACGAATACGAAGTCGAGTCGGGTGTCGAAGCGCTGCTCGCAGAGGACATCGAGGCACTCTGCATTTGCTTCCTTTTCTCGCACGTGAATCCCGCCCATGAACAGCGCGCCCGTGAACTGGCGCAGGTTGCCCTTGACCGATTCGGCGCGGATATTCCAATTTATATCTCGTCGGACATTCGACCTATTGTGCGCGAGCAGTTCCGTCTGAACAGCTTGCTCATCGAAGCCTATGCAGCCGCACCAGGGCGGGATCAGCTTTTCCGAGTCGAGCAGTCCATTCAGGCCCACGGATTTCGACATCCGTTGCAGGTAGTGCTCTCCTACGGCGGCTTGGCAAATATTCGGCACCCGCGCTTGCACGAGACTCTTGTGTCAGGGCCGGTCGGTGGCATCATGGGCGCGAAATACATTGGCGACATCATCGGCGCCCCGAACATCGTCGTCACCGACATGGGCGGCACAAGTTTCGACATCGGCGCGATTACGGCGGGCAACATTCCCATCGACAACGAGCCGACGCTCGCACGGCTCAAGCTCAACTTGCCGACCATCGCGATGGATTCCATAGGTGCGGGCGGCGGCACGATTATCAAAGTCGATCCGGTAACGAAAAGATTACAGCTCGGCCCGGAAAGTGCTGGCGCCGCGCCCGGTCCGGTCTGCTTCGATCAGGGCGGCACGGAACCGACTATCACAGATTGCGACGTCGTCCTGGGCAACATCAACCCGGAGTATTTTCTCGGTGGACAGGTGAGTCTGAATGTTGAGAAAGCAGCCGCCGTCCTGCGCGAAAAAGTGACCGACGTAATCGGAGTGGATTTACATGCGGGCGCCGAGGGCGTGATTAAGTTGCTCGAATCAGAGACGCGCGATGTCTTGCGCACTGTCGTCAACACGCGCGGCCTCGTGCCGTCCGATTACTATCTGATGTCGTATGGTGGTGCAGGTCCGCTGCACATGGCCGGCTACAGCCGCGGACTCGGGTTCAAGGGCGTGATGACGTTTCCATTCGCGGCTGCGTTTTCCGCCTTCGGCTGCACGACGGCCGATTATCTTCATCGGTGCAGCTCGCGCTTCCATACCGCGCAACCACTACTGACAAGGGGGAGGTCGCCCGAAATATCCACTCGGTCTGGAACGATCTCCGCGATCAAGCCCGCGTCGAGATGAGATCGGAGAGCCATGCCTCCGAAAGCGTTACCTTTCAGCCGCTCGCCATGATGCGTTACGGCGGACAGCTCGAAGACATCGAAGTTCACTCGCCCGTGCAGCAGACATCGAACGTCGATGAGCTCGATCAAGTTTTGGATGCATTCGAAGAACTGTACGAGAAAATCAATCGGCGCGTGGCGCGCTATCCAGAGGCGGGCTTTGAGATCATGGGCCTGGGCATGCTTGCCAGCGTGGACAAGGTCAAGCCGCGCTTTACCCGCCAGCTGCTCCGCGCACCCGAACCGGACGAGGCGGCCCGCAAAGGCAGACGCCCTGTTTACACGAATGGCGAATGGCACGAAGCGCAGCTCTACGAAGTGGACTTGCTCCGGCCCGGCAATCGGATCGACGGCCTCGCAATCCTTGAACATCCCGCGACTACAATGGTTGTGCCACCCGGGCAGCGCATCGAAGTAGATGAATGGGGCATATTTTGGTTACGATAAATGGGTCGCGTTCAAGATAAAGTCGCACTTGTCACAGGCGCAGCGATGGGTCTTGGTCGCGCTATCGCATTACTGCTTACGCAGGAGGGCGCCGAAGTTGTCGTTACCGATATTGATGACAGCCATGGTCAACAAACTGCCGACGAGATT
Source organism: Anaerolineales bacterium (assembly GCA_965248775.1). Lineage (GTDB taxonomy): Bacteria > Chloroflexota > Anaerolineae > Anaerolineales > JBHHUI01 > JBHHUI01. The sequence continues at coordinate 2,869,947 of OZ252150.1, read as the reverse complement.
AATTCTGACGACGGCGAAGCCATCTTTTTGCTTCTCGATGTTACGGATGAGGATCGCTGGCGAGAAGTAATTGACACCACCGTTGACCACTTTGGGCGCCTCGACATACTCGTTAACAATGCCGGCATTGCCATTAACGCCAACGTTGAAAACACCACCTTGGACGATTGGCGCCGTACGATGGCCGTCAACCTGGACGGGGTCTTCCTGGGCACGCAGCACGCTATTCGCGTCATGAAGTCTTTCGAGCGCGGTTCGATCATCAATATCTCTTCAATTGATGGCATCATCGGTGAAGCTGAGCTGGCCGCCTACTGCGCTAGCAAAGGAGGCGTTCGAAATTTTACCAAAGCCGCTGCCATCCATTGTGCTGAAGCCGGATACGGCATTCGGGTCAACTCGATCCATCCTGGCTACGTTGAGACTGAAATGCACCGGCAGTATCTTCAATCACTGGGAACCTTTGAAACAGAAAACCAAAAAATAATTAATAGGCATCCGATTGGATTTTTGGGTGAACCAAATGATGTTGCCTATGGGGTCCTCTATCTGGCCTCAGATGAGGCTAAATTTGTTACCGGCTCCGAACTCATCATCGAGGGGGGATATTTGGCCCAATAGTAAGATCTGCTATTCCGATTCTCTGACACGAATCCTTTGACTTTGTAATCGGGAGGAAGTATGCCGAATCAAATAAAAAGCGAATTTCACACAGTGACAACTGAAGAGATCAACACCTTTCGGCGGGAAGGCGTGCTTTTACTCAAAGGCGTGTTCCGGGGGGAGTGGCTCGAACTGTTGCGTATCGGCATGGATTTCAACCTTGCTAATCCGGGCGTCTTGTCACGGTTCTACACCCAGAATGAAGCGAGACACGAATTCTTCTATGACACCCTCAATTGGTCTCGTATCCCCGAGTTGAAAAAATTTATTTTCGATTCCCCTGCCGCCAGCATTGTTGGGCAACTCATGCAGTCGACCCAGGTTCGGCTGCTCAACGATACCGTTTTCTTTCGCTCTCACGGCACTCAAACCCGGACCCCATTTCATCAGGACATGCCCTACTGGTGTGTCTCAGGGGATCAAACATGCAGCCTGTGGATGCCGTTGGTGTCTGTGCGCAAAGAAAGCGCCCTGGAATTTGTGCCCGGTTCGCATCGTTGGACACAGTCTTATGAGCGCCCTCATTTCGGTGACCAGGACTCGCACGGCGTCGATAGCGACGAAGGCGACGAACAGCTACCCGAAATAGAAGGCAATCGCGACAAGTATGGTGTGACGGCCTGGGATATGGAGCCTGGCGACGGGGTGATTTTTCATGCCAACATCATCCATGGCGGTTCGGGCAACCTCTTGCCAGACCAAGAGCTGAAAGTTGTGGCAATTAATTGGATTGGCGACGATATACGGGTGAAGATCAGACCGGGTGGGATGGATCCAGACTTGTCGTATCTGTGCGCCCTGCACGGGCTTCGGGAAGGAGATGCGCTGCACGTGCCAGCCTTTCCTTTGGTTTGGGAAGAGGCCTGAGCAATAAGGTAGAGCTAATAAAAAGCTAAAAGATAGTTCGTGCAAATTCGTGAAATCTGTCCTGAGCGCCGTATCGTGAGTGCATCAAACGGAGGTCGAAGGATTCGTGGCAAAAAATCTTAAAGATCAACTCCAAGCTTCGGAAACAATTTTCTCCGAGACCGGTCGCTATCAAGGCATCACCGAGCTCGAACTGAAGCGCGTCGGCCCGATCGAATATGAGAGCCTGCACTCGCGCCTGCGCACGACGGTTGTCTCGGCGCGAGAGACCGCCAAAAAGATTGCCGCCTCGCCCGGTGTGCGGGAGGTCGGCGAGATGGTCGTTGCGCTCTACACGCCCGAGGGGGACGCGATCTCGCTTTCAAACGGGATCATGGTGCACGTGCACACCACGAGCCGCTTTATCAAATGGATGATCGAAAACGAATACGAAGACAACCCCGGCATCGAGCCCGGCGACATTTTCGCCAACAACGATGCCTACATCGGCACAGTGCAAGTGCCCGACGAGATGGACGTTGTCCCGATCTTCTATGAAGATGAGTTGGTCGGCTGGGCGGGCACAGTCTGTCACGAACTAGAAGTCCGTGGCATCACACCGGGCGGCGACGTTGTTCTGGCGCAAGACCGCTTTTCAGAAGGTTTTTTAGTTTGCGCCGAGAAGATCGGTCGCAATGACGAAATTCGCCGCGATTACATCATCCGCTGCGAGCGCAACCTGCGCATGCCGCACTACTGGATTCTCGACGAAAAGGCCAAGGTCAGCGCATGCATCGAAGTGCGCGAACGCGTCAAAGAGATCATCGATCGAGTCGGGCTCGACTATTACAAGCAGGCCACGCGCGAAGCCATCGAAGAAGGACGGCTTGCGCAATTGGAACGCATGCGCATCATGACCGTGCCCGGGCGTTATCGTGGCGCGGCCTTTTTTGGATATGTGGTTGAGGGAAAGCCGGGCATCCTACCCAAAGGTGCGAAGAATCTTCTTGTTCATATTCCATGTGAAATGAACGTAGAGCTCGATGGCATGATGTCAATCGATTTCGAGGGCACCGGCTCGCCCGGCGACCATTCGATGAACGCAACACCGGCGGCGATGGACGGCGGCATGTTCGTCGCACTGACGCAATCCATGAACTACGATGGCAAAGTGAATGACGGCGCGTGGCTCGGCACACGCACGCATTTGCCCGAGGGCACATGGTGCAATCCGGACAGCCATTTCTATGCCACTGCCACCTCGTGGGTTGGGCTGTTGCCCGCTTACGGAGTCTGGCAGCGATTGCTGAGTCGTGGTTTCTTCGCACGCGGCTTTCTCGAGGAAGTGTTCATCGGGCAGGTGAACACGCCGATGTTTGAAGTCGGCGGCATAGATCAGTACGGAAAACGATTTGGTTCAGCACTTTTCGAATGTGCGGCCGCTGGAAGTGGCGCGATCGGTATCAAAGATGGAATCGACACCGGCTACAGTGGCTGGAATCCTGAATCAGATATGGGCAACGTCGAAATCTGGGAGCAGGCGCTGCCCGTGTTGTGGATCGGACGTACCAACATGGTTGATTCGGGCGGTGCGGGGAAATATCGCGGCGGTGTCTCGTTTACTTCGACGTTTCTGATCCACAACACCGATGACTTGAGTATCTTCACATCGGAACACTCGTCCAACGTGTTTGATAACGGCGGCATGTGCGGCGGCTATCCGGCGCCAACGGCGAATCCGCACTATGTCGTTCGCGAGGCTGATACCGCCGAGCGCATCCGCAATGGACAGCCGCTCCCGCACGGCCTCGGAAACGATCCTGACGTGACGGATATCGAGCGCGCGTTCGGTGAAAACGTCGAAGTGGTCGAAGGGCCGTTTGTGCAGCGTCCGCTCCAGACCGGCGATTTCTTTGTCCATTCGTACAACGGCGGTGGCGGATTTGGCGACCCTATCGAACGTGATGCGCAGTTCGTGTTGAATGATCTGGAGGCAGGAAGGATTTCAACCTGGGCCGCGAAGAATATCCATCGAGTCGCTGTCAATTTCGATGATACAACTCGCGTGTATTCTCACGATCTGGCGGAGACCGGGCGCCTGCGGGCTGAGACTCGCGCGCGCCGGTTAGCGCAAGCCGTGCCAGTACGGGATTGGCTGTCGCAGGCGCGCGAGCGGGTTGAGGCGGGCGAGTTCGTGCACGAAGTCCACGAGATGTATCGCGACTGCATGGAACGCTCGGAGAAGTTCGCGCAGGAGTTTCGGGAATTTTGGAATCTCTCAAATGAATTCATGGTAGAGGAAAATGACCAGTTACCCAATTGATACGATCCGCCAACTAATAGACGGTCAGCTCCCGTGGGAGACGACCAAATCGATCATGAGCGCCTTCAAGGATGCCGACCGATTTTTCAAGTACATCGAGATTTTGCAGGAGCGAGTCGCGTGGGACGAACGCATTCTGCTCCCGATAGGCGAGCATCTATCCATAGTGCAACAAGGCCCCGCGCGCATCGTCAAGGCGATCTGCGGCCACGAGTTCGGCGACTATCAAAACAATTGGAAACTTGAAGCACTTATCCATGTCCGCGATACGACTGAGTCGTTGCACGAAATTTATCCGCCGCGCATGGCGCCCAATCCAGACTGGATGGAAATCCGCGAGTTCATTTGCCCCGGCTGCGGCACTATGCTCGAAGTCGACGCGGTCCCGCCGGGCTACCCGATCGTATTTGACTTCTTGCCTGATCTTGAAACGTTTTACTCCGAGTGGTTAGGACAACCGCTATAGCATTCTCGCCACGAATTATCACGAATTTAATCTAAACAAATTCGTACCAATTCGTCTAATTCACCGCATCCAGCACAGTCCAGTGCAAGACTGCACCGGGTAGCCGCGACTGGGTGGCAGAAAGGAAACCAATGACAGAACGCGTATTCCTCCTCGGCTTTGACGGCGCCAATCCTGATCTCATCAAGCGCTACGTCGACGAAGGGGTTATGCCGAACGTCGCGCGGCTGATGGAGCGAGGTGTCTTTGCGCGCTATCTTTCTTCTGTGCCGCCGACCACGATCGTCAACTGGACGACCATCGCCACCGGCGCGCACCCCGGCACGCACGGTATCACCGACTTCTGGCTCCACTTCCACGGCGATCCGCTCGATCAATTCCATGATGCTTTTGATTCAAACCTTGTGCAGGCCGAGCAAATCTGGTATACCGCCGAGCGAGCAGGCAAGCGTGCGCTTGTGATGAACTATCCGGTTGGATACCCGATCAATCTCCAAAACGGGTTGTTCATTGGCGGCGAGGGCACGCCCTATTCTGGTTCGATCTTTGAGATTCGAACCTCCAGTTGTTTTGCCAGCGCTGTTGTCGCAGCCGAAATTGAGGGCGCGGAAGTGATAGACCTGGCAACAACAGGCGAAGAGCGCCGTGGGACGCTGACTTTGCTACCCAGCCAAGGAGCCGCGCCTAAGGGGCCGACGTACGACCTTCGATTGCAGTCCACCGCATCCACTGCGATTGACACCCTCGAAGTTCTGGTCGCTGATGGTGAAACCCTGACAACCCTCCGAGAACGCGAATGGAGCGATTGGCTGGCCGCTGGCTTTGAAATGGATGGAAAAGAGCGCACCGGTCGCTTCCGCTTCTTTCTTTCTGAGCTTTCACCTGATGGGGAACGCCTAAAACTTTACGTTTCGCAAATCTGGCCGGAAGATGGCTACACGCAGCCGGAATCACTGGCGGCCGAGCTGCTCCAGGTCGCCGGCCGCATCTGGCGTATTGTGGAGCCGGCCCCTACCGGCGCGGCTGGCACGACATCGGCGCCTGGTTCGCCGAGATGCGCTATAAGGGGCATTGGATGGCTCAACCTTCTAGCTAGTTTCCGGTGCGAAACGCATCGCCGGGCTGAAAACAGACGACCTGAACCAGGGTTTGGTTTGAGCGATCGGAATTGAAATGTTCAGGTAGCACGAGCATGTAGTCTCAAGCCGATCGTATTCAGGTTAGCAGCCAGAATGGTCAAGCCAATCCAACGATGGAAGCCCTGATTGCCACGATAACGACAAATGCCGAAGGCATGTTTGCGTTTGAGAACACTGACCCAGTCCCGTCCCGGTCCTGGACGGGGTTCGGCCCTCAACGCCAGCATGAAAACGACGGCCGCGTTTGAACCAGGCCTGTTTTTCATGAGCATGGCGTTCTTGGGACTTATAACCCGCTTTGGGTAAGACGACGTGCCGAACGCCCTTTTGTCTTGCATAGTTTTCGTTGGCCGAGGAATAAACACCGCGGTCAGCACTGGCCTGGACTGGCGGCTTGCCAAAGGTTCGACAATGATTGTCAATAGCTGGGTGCCACCGCGTGGAGTCGCACACGCGACTTCGTTGGGTATCATCGGAAGGATTGCCATCGAGCAACCGCCAGTCGGAAATGATGCCGCCGTCGACTTCATCTAGCCAGACTTTGCGACCAAACTCGGTGGGCTTGCCAGCTTTGTTGCGTCGGATAATGGCAGTGTCAACTTCGAACAGACTGACCAGCTTTTCTGAAGCCGGCACAGATTCATTCTGAAATACGCGCCGTTTGGTTTGTTTCAAGACTTGTTCCACCCGCGGCAGAAATGTCTCGATAGTTTCGGCCAGCCGTTGACTGAGCCGATGAGCTGGCTCTCGGGTACTCGCTTTCAAATCTTCAAGTACCGTTTTGGCCTGTTGAACCGTTTTTTCGGTTGTTTTGACCAATTGACGATAGCTCTGTTTGAGCTTTTCCTTTGCAGAGACACTTCTTTTACGGGCCTGGTTGGCAATCATCAGGGCCTGCTTTCTGGCGCTCCGCGACCGATTGCGAAATACTGTCCCGGCAAGTCCACCTGCTGTTGCCAATACTTGTTTGGCTCTTGTTAGTGTACGGCCTAATACCCGCACCCCATCAACCAGCAATCCGCTATCGGTTGGATAGCGCACATTGCTTTCGACCACCGTCCCGTCTGTTCTCAACTTGCGTCCACGTGTGATTTTCAATTCTTGTGCCAGCTTTGTCACACGCTCATTCAGGGCTTTCAATGTGTCGGTTTGAATTTGATGCGCCCAGCGCAGCAATGTCTTCTCATCTGGTACATCTTCAAAATACACTCGGCAGAATAACCTCAGTACCAAACTATCTCTAACGTGTTGTTCTGTCCGTGCGTAACTCCAGCCATACAGATGCTTTACTACCAACATCCGCAACACCACTTCTACTGGACTTGAACTCCGTCCAGTTTGTAGTGTTCCTGGATAGCGTTTCGAAAAGTCGTTTCGTACTTGCTGATATAGTTCGTCGTCTTCCAGTATTTTATCGATCTGGCTCATCACTGGATCCATTTTGCTTGTCAGTTCTACAATTTCCATGAAGAACTTGTCGTTTTCGTATCGGTCGCGTAACATTGCTTTGGCCCTTTCTGTGAGTTCGCTTTTGTGTGCAACTTAATGCTCTCACAGATTGGGCCTTCTTTCGCACCGGAAACTAGCTACACAATTCGCGTTGCCTATTTGACAAATCCAGGTGCCATCCGTCTGGCAGGATCCCACCTCTTCCTTCCCGCAGGTTACGAAGGGTGGGTTGCCTCCACAACCTGTAAACTCGCCCGGATTGCAGGCAACGCCGCTGCCCGTTGGTGTTGGGCCAGTTGGTGATGGAGTCGGTGTGCCGCTACTATCACTTCCTCCAACTGTGACCGTGATGGGACATTGTTTCGAGGTGGCATTTTCCTGCGCGTCGTTGAAATACGCATCCAGCCGGTAGGTTGTGTCGGCGGTCGGAATGAACAACTGTGATCCAGTGTGTTGCTTCACGCCCTGCACAATGCTGTGCTTGACCGGCTGCGACGCACCAACAGCGAATTCCCACAGCTCCAGCGAGAAGATGAAATCACCACCGCTCGTTGCAAGATCCCAATTCAATGTCACGGCCTCGGGTGGCGTCACATTGGTGGCGCTGCTCGTGTAGGTGCCCACCACGCCGCGGTGGCCAGCGAGCGGGCTGCCGAAGCAGCCGCCTACCACGGGGGCAGCGGGTGCTGCTGCTCCCCCGCTCGTTGCCGAAGGTGTAACTGTATGCGTAGCGGTTGCTGTGGGCGTGGTGCCTGAATCGCTGTTGTCCGGTGGATTGCCGTCACGCCAAAGGGCAAATTTAGTCCCGTCAAATGATCCAATGTAACGAGCGCCCCATGTGGAGGCGAGAGGCTCTCGGTTGTCACACCCAACGCCGCATATACCGAAATCCCGGAGTGTCTGGTCATCAATCGGCTTCGGAGACTCTGGCTCCTGATATCCTTGGATACGGGTCTGCTCGCCAGCCACAAGATGAACCACAGTGAAACCTTCGCTAGTTAAACCATCACGATTAAGATATTGATAGTCGCCCATCAATAGATTTTCATTGGATTCTATCGGCTTCGGACGCTTGGCCACACCGCATTCGCCTGTAAGACAGCCGATAGTCTTCGTTTCCGAAATCGCAGCTCTCTGAAAATCATCGTCATTTACAGTCATCGTTATCGAACCGGTTAGTTCATCTGTCCCTCTATTAAAGACGTCGTTTATGGAAGTAGCCAACTGCACCGAACCGGTAACCCAGGAGATGCCGTTCGGCGTTTCGATCACCGTCTCGCCCAGATCGTCCGCATTAACTTGGAGCACCACACGGCCCTGTCCCAGCCTTACTATCCAGCCGAAATCGACGATGTACCTCAACGCGAGTATCGTGTCCTGCCCCATCCACAAAATACTGCCATTAGCTAGATCCAGCCGTGCTTGCGCACCAGTCAGTGTCCGCACGCCGCCACCATCGCCGACGAGTTGCACATTGGCTACCCTCTCCCAATCGGACTCAATGCTGGCGCGCACTTCCCCGTCGTTCAGAATCTCGCTGAGGATCGCTGGTTCGGACGTGGCGTCACCTTCGTTGGCCTGCGCTTCAGCGGTCATGCTGCTAAAGATGGCCGCATTCGTGGCTTCCAAGGCTGCCTGTGTGAGGGCGAGCCCATCATCCTCGTTTGAATTTTCAGCTTGCGTTGCGCTGGATTCTAAGTCTTCCGAAGCAGCCGGGTCTCCCGTGGATTGACCGGGCAGATTACAGGCAAGCGCCGCAAATGCGAGCATTCCAACAACAAAAATTATCCTCTTCATGTTTCAGTCTCCTCGGCCAAACGTGTTTTCGTAATCCTTACTCACATCATCGACGGAATACAGCAGGTGCAACAATGTCCTTCCTTCGCCGATTGTGGTGAGCGGCTGCTGTAGGGGAAAGATTTCGCCCCTTCGAGTGCTGGTTGAGCGGGGCCACTACGAATGAACTGTCAGAATGTGGCGACGTCCACTCGAAATAATGGGCAAGTATAACGCAGATGTTATTGTAAATTGCGTCACTATCGGAGAAACGTTCGGCGCTAAAGTGTCAGTACTTGCGCGGGAGATGTAGCGTTACGACACTCTCAATGATTCCTCATGTAACGGGTTTTCCTCTGCGGCTAGCTCCTTCCCATGACCACCCATCCCCTGGTAGGCGAGCGCTCTGAAATTCTTCGATGGGTATCTGCACACTAGCGATCCTCTGGAGCTGCTTGTTTTATCTCCATAGACCAACTTGGGCATCATTAGCATAATGCTTTGGGACTCAGGAAAGTGAATATGGATCCCTCCGCACTTGTCCCAGTTCTAGAATCGTCCCATAATCCATAAAGACTATGAGCAGAAAATTCGCCCTGATCATCGGCAACAGCGAATACGAAGACGCGAGCTTGTCGCAACTCGTGACGCCCGACGCGGATGTTGACGCGTTGGCCAGGGTGTTGCAGGACCCAGAGATTGGCGGCTTCGACGAAGTGACGCCGCTCGTCAACGAGCCGTCCGCAACCATCCGTCTGGCGATCGCACGCTTCTTTGCAAAGATGAAGCGCGACGATTTGCTGCTGCTGTATTTCTCCGGCCACGGCGTGCGCGACGACCACGGTAACCTCTATCTGGCGGTTAACGACACCGAGCACGACTTGCTAAGCGGGACAGCGGTCCCGGCTGCCTTCATCACGCACGAGATGGACCGTAGCCGTTCACGGCGGCAGGTACTGATCCTTGACTGCTGTCACAGCGGCGCATTTGGGCAGGGCGCGAAAGCCGTGACGGGGGCCAGCGTAGGCACTGCGACCGCATTCGAGGGTACTGGCTCGGGCCGAGTAGTGTTGACTGCCACGGATGCGACGCAGTACGCCTGGGAGGGCGACGATGTGATCGGTGAGGCCGAGAACTCGGTCTTCACCCATTACCTGATCCAGGGCTTGCAAACAGGGGAAGCGGACGCCGACGCCAACGGGCGCATTACACTCGACGAACTATACAAGTATGTATATAACCAGGTGGTGAACGAGACGCCGAAACAGACGCCGGGCAAGTGGGCCTACAAGATGCAGGGGGAACTCGTCATCGCCCGCAATCCAAACCCGATTGTGAAGCCAGCCGAATTGCCTGCCGAGATGAACCAGGCGATTGAGAGTCCCTTTGCCGGGGTGCGCGAAGGTGCCGTACGTGAACTGGCTCGAATGCTGCGCGGCAGCGACAAAGGGTTGGCGCTCACGGCGCAAGCAGCTCTAGAGAATATGAAAGCCGACGATAGCCGCAGGGTTTCGGAGGCAGCTTCTGAGACTCTGGCAGCCTACGCTGAGCTGAAGCGTGCATTATTAGAGGAAACTGAAGTTGAACGAGAGGCGGCTGAACGAGCGGAGGCGGATCGTATCGCTGCCGAGATGGCTGAGGCGGCTGAACAAGCAGAAGCAGAGCGTGCCGAGACCGAACGAGTGGCAGCTGCACAAGCAGAGGCGGATCGTATCGCTGCCGAGATGGTTGATGCGGAACGAGATGTGACCGAGAAAATTGAAGCTGAACAAGTAGCTGCTCAAAGGGCGGAAGCGCTACGGGTGGAACAAACAGCGGCACAGCAGCCGAAAGAAAATTCGCACCCCAAATCTGCACAAGCGTCCACTCAGGAACAGATTAAGGGGCAGCGTGGCATTCCTGGCTGGGTTTGGGGACTCGGCGGGGTGACCGTGCTGGTCGGGTTGGTCGTTGCGGTAATTTTGGTGGCGGTGTTTGAATGGAGTAGTCGGACTGCCACAATAGTGACACCCGAAACTATTATGGTGCCGACCGAAACCAGCCGTCCGATCTCCACGACGCCGATTGCTACGAGCGACTTGGCGGCGGGGGGCGTGACGTCTGCTCCCGAACGCAATGCTACGAACATCCCGGAAGCGATCGTCGCGACCTCTGCGCCCAGTGCAACGTCTACATCAGGCCCGAGCGTAGTCGCGAGCATCCCCGTCGGTGACTATCCGGCTGCACTCGTCTGGGACGGCGAGAACATCTGGGTTGCGAACCTGAGAGACAGCACCGTCCAGAAGATCGACCCTGAAGCTGATGCGATAGTGGGGACAATTCCTGTTGGAAGATCACCGGTAGACCTCGCCTGGGGTGGGGGGAGCCTCTGGGTCGCAAACAGGGACGACTACACGGTACAGGAGATCGATCCTCAGAAGATGGAGGTCGTCGCGACCATCCCAATATGGAATGAGCCTCGGGCACTTGCTTGGGATGGTGCAAATCTCTGGGTTGCGAATGGGCCAGGCGTCGTGATTCAGAAGATCGATCCCTTGGCTGGGGCGGTCTTGACATCCATACCCTTACTGAGGCAAGTGTGCTCGGGCTGGTACGACCTCGCCTGGGACGGAGAATATCTCTGGGTTGCAGACGGTAACTGTCTTGAGGTGTACAGAATCGACCTTCAAGCGGAGGAAGTTTTGTCGCAGATTAGTGTTGGTGTGAACCCCGAAGTTGTAGCCTGGGGTGGGGGGAGCCTTTGGGTCGCATCTGGTTTCCAACCCGAGGTGGAAAAGATAGACCCTACAACGGAGGAGGTCTTGATGACAATCCAGGTTGGTGAGAGGCCCGAAGCACTCGTCTGGGACGGCGATAACATCTGGGTTGCGAACTGGGATGACAACACCGTCCAGAAGATCGACTCCGAGACAGGAGAGGTTAAGGCGACAATCCCTGTTGGAAGATCACCGGGAAGCCTCGTCTGGGACGGGGCGAACCTTTGGGTCGCGAATGAACTTGGCAATACAGTGCTGAAGATCGATCCGTAGATCGCGGATGCAATTGCGATCCCCTTCCTCGCGGAGATTCCATTCAAACCTTTTACCCTTTTTACCCCCATGGAAATCTGAGAGAGCAGATCACTCATTAGAATTGCTTTCTCGCTTGACGGCTGCAATACGTCGAATGTGAGTAGAAGGACGCCCGGCAGCTACTGGGCGTTTTGCGTTAACCAGGTGATGAGAGTAGATTCGAATCGGATATTGCCAGATAACGTAAAACCTGCTTCATATTCTGATAAATGTGCCCAGAGGGCGAACATTCCGCATGACATGAATATCGGGACGAATTGCGGAAATCTGCGCCGGGGAATGCCATCCAGAGGATGTATAGGCAGCCGATTTATCGCCGGCAAGGTTTTCAGTGAACTTCGGCAAGAAGGAGTCAAAAGGCAAGCACTCGACCTGAGACTAATTGATCAAGAAACTTGGGAAAGGGGTATAGCTGATTTGTACGCGACAGCTACTTCTGATGGCACATTTTGCTACACTTTTTTCAAAGGATTGGCTCTCAAATAGAAAGTTGCCGGCTAACAATCGCTACAACGGATACGGATGCGTCGCGTGATGAATTCGGCAGCTCAAGCCGCTATCCTGTATATTTCAGTTGAGCCGCCAGGCTCTCGCTCGCCGCGCCACTAACACCTGACGTTGTGCGCCTTCAATCAGTCGTAAGGAGTTGATATGGAAACTCGCCGTTTTGGACGTAGCGGTCATTTGTCCACTGTCGCCATCTTAGGCGCAGCCGCTTTTGGAGATGTCGAGCAATCCGAAGTCGATAAGGTCATGGAGCAAGTGCTCAAGGCCGGGATCAATCACATTGACGTTGCGCCATCTTACGGTGAGGCTGAACTTCGTTTAGGCTCCTGGCTCGTTCGTGAACGCGAACGCTTCTTCCTCGGATGTAAGACCATGGAGCGCTCCAAACACGGTGCAGCCAGCGAGTTGCACAGGTCGCTCGAGCACTTGCAGGTTGATTACTTCGACTTGTACCAAATCCACGCTGTCACGGGCCTTGCAGAACTTGACGAAGTGACTCGCCCCGGTGGTGCCATTGAAGCGCTCGTCGAAGCACAAACGGCAGGTCTGATTGGATTCATCGGCATTACTGGTCATGGAATCGACTCACCAGCAGTCTTCATTGAAGCCCTAAGACGGTATGACTTCGACTCGGTCTTGTTCCCGCTCAACGCTGTGCAATACGCGAATCCGCGCTATCGGCAACATGCCGAAGAATTGATCGGGCAGTGCCGCACCAAAGACACCGGCATCATGACCATCAAATCAATCGCCAAGGCTCCATGGGGTCAGCGCCGCAAGACGCACAGCACATGGTATCAGCCGATGAATGAGATCGGCCGGATTCAACAAGCTATTGACTTCGTTCTATCGCAGGATATTACTGGTATATGCACTGCCGGGGACACGCGCGTATTGCCTCTAGTGCTAGAAGCCTGTGAGAATTTCACACCATTGACCGAGCATGAACAGGAAGCGCTCATTAGCACGGCGGTAGAAGATTATGAGCCGTTATTCGCGTAACGTCGTCTCTCACAACTCTTTGCTACTGACCCGTCTACGGCGGGAGTAATTCGGCGGCTCATTCTTCGTCGGCGTCGCTGGTGAGTACATGTCAGCATCAATTCAATGTCCTTCTGCACTCATGAACCTAGTGGGTTTAAATGATTGGACACGAGTAAATGCTCGATATACGACCCCTGCAACCCCATTGCAAATCATAATGCAGTACGTTTTCAGATGATTCTCGTGCGAGTAATATGCCTCATGGCTGATCGCAGTCCCAACGGGATTTGAAGTCGCGTGAGACAAATAGAGCTAAGCTGTTCTTCTGTTGGTTTGCAATCTCGAATTGCTTGAATATTATGTCCCACTATTCAACGATGATAGCTGTAGCATTAGTGTGATAGTGTCCTTGATAGGTATTCACTCACGCTTTGTTACGCGGTATGCGGGGGTAGGGTGGGTAACACCTTTGCGTTATTGTGTTGTTTGGGTCCCATATGAAGACCCGAACGGATCGCAATATTTGGACGCCGTTGCTTCTTCACGAAATACAGAAACAATTTCTCTCTTTATGTATTGACGCCCAGAAATATAAAAACGTCCGAAAGTACGCGAAATCCTGGGGCAACGACCAAGCCGAAGCAAGCGACTGGTGGTTTGTTATTTTGTAAACTCGCTGAAGCTGTCGACAAACGGGTGCTGGCAAGCCTTTCGTCGCGCGAGCAGGTAACGGAAACCGATATTACCGTAACCACTTTCGGGCCATGAAATCAATACTAAACTCGAGGCGAATTTTGGGTCTGGAGGGATCACGGGCGGCTACCTGGGCGTTTGTGACCGTGCTGTGACCGATTGGGGCCGGGGTCGGCATTAGATGCCCCCTACCCAGATCGCCCCACTATACCGGATAGTTAAAAAGTGTAAGGGTGAGAAAGAGATTTGAAGAACTCGTCCCGTGCTATCTTGTCATCCTTCTAATGTTCCTCTTCTGAAATGTTACTGTCTTGAGGAACGTTACTCGTAATTGCCCACCAGGTCCCAATCTCACGGAGAACTGCCCTGATCGAAGGTTTTTCAGCTGCAACAATGTTGTTGTCAGTTCTTGCCCCGATATGCTTGTGCCCGCCATCTGGCATCGATCTTTCCGGATGATGAGCTGCGTTGTCATACCGAAATATCGTCTCGCCGTCTCTCATCGCATATTGATAAGTATATGTGGCATACTTTTTCACCTTACAGTTCCTGCTAATGATTCGTTCGTATATCTGTAGATATGTCCTGTCGAAGAAATCTATCCTTGTCGATAGTCTCAACCCTCCGGGGAAAAGCGTTGCGGCTGGCTGTTGACTTACTGATCCGCCTAGCAGTTTGTCGGAGAGCAACCTGAGATAGCGAAATCGGTGATAATCTACGGGCATGGCTAGAAAATTCAAGAAACCCAATTACGAAGTGATGCTCAAACAGACAATCAGTCTGGAAGAAGCCCTGCCATCCAATCATTTGGCACGATTTGTGGTGGATGTTATCGCCCAGTTGGATTTGGGTATGATCTATGCACAATATGCACCGACGGGTGGTCAACCTATTGCGCCAGAGATCCTGTTGGGATTGCTCTTCTATGGTTATGCCAACGGGGTGTTCAGTTCTCGTAAGATTGAGAAAGCCACCTATGAGAGTATCCCATTCCGCTATATTGCCAGTGGGCTGCATCCTGACCACGACACAATTGCCAACTTTCGCAAAACCTTTCTGGCTGAGATCCAAGAGTTATTTGTGCAGATCTTGCTCCTGGCCCAAGTTGCTGAGGTGCTGAAGTTGGGTAATATCAGTCTGGATGGTAGCAAGGTGCATGCTGATGCATCCAAGAGCAAAGCGGTCAGTTACAAGCGTCTGATAAAACTAGAGACCCAACTGCGCCAGGAAGTGAACAAACTCTTCGAACTCGGTGAGCAAGCTGATCAGGGTGATCTCCAGTTGCCGGAAGGGCTCGTCATTGAAGACGAAATTGCCATTCGCAAGAAACGTTTGGCAAATCTGGCAGAAGCCAAAGCCGTCTTAGAAGCCCGTGCGCAGGAACGATATGCAGCCGAGAGGGCTGAATACGAAGCCAAACAGCGTGAGCGGGAAGAAAAGTCTCGCAAAACTGGGCATAAACCCCGAGGTCGCAAACCGAAACCACCGCAGCCGGGACCACGGGACAAAGATCAGTACAACTTCACTGATCCGGTCTCTCGCATCATGAAAAACAGCACCAATAATGGCTTCGACCAGCATTACAACGTTCAAGTTGCTGTGGAGCAGGAGAGCCTCTTGATTGTGGCGCCTTCACTTTCGAACCATCCGAATGACAAAAAAGAAGCTGAGCCAACCCTGGATGCCATCTCTCCAAAAGTAGGCAAACCAAAGGCTGCCGCTTTGGATTATGGATATTTCAGCAAAGCGAACATCGCAGCACTTGAGAAGCTTGGCATTGATCCTTACATTGCTACCGGTCGCGAACCTCACCACAAAAGCTGGCGTACCTTCTTTGAACAAATGCCTGCTCCGCCACCGGAAGATGCCAGTCCGAAAGTCAAGATGGCTTACAAACTACAAACCGAAATCGGCAAAGCCAGCTACCGTTTACGCAAATGCACAGTGGAACCCGTCATTGGTATCATCAAGGAAGTCCTGGGCTTCCGCCAGTTTTCTCTGCGCGGCCTGCTGGCAGCAGCCGGGGAATGGTGTCTGGTCTGCCTAGCGTTCAACCTCAAACGCATGCACACCCTCTACCAAGCAAAGGGTGTGCTTTAGCCGGGGCTGCTTTGGCGCGCCTGCTACTCGCTGAGAGAAGGTGGTTTGCCCTCCATGAAATGCACACTGTTTTACGCTTGTTTTGTCGCAATCAACTGCTCATTTTGCCCTGTAGGGCTATTCATGTTGTAAAAGTACTTGTCTCTCCGACAAACTGCTAGTAGCCAAAATATCCTCTCGAAATCAGCGACGGCCTTAGCCTGATCCATGTTTACTCAGAACAAATATAACGAGCCACTTGCTCGGAACTCAAAAATCCAAAGAAAAGATCAAACCATTCTTCGAGTTCTCCATTCTCGTCGTGGTCGCCATGAATATAGCGCTCAAACATCGCGACCGATGAATGGCCATTTACCCTTTCAGCTTCCAGCAGCTCATTCACTATCTCTCGATAATCTTTCGTCTCTACTTGTGCATGAGCTATAGGGCCTATTGGCAGAGTTCTCCTGCTTTCGCTGTCCTGTACGCTGACATCAAAGTTCTTGAAATCCTCGCCGCTGGTTATTATTGTGTCTGGATTTGAGTACGTTCCAGGAGTAGTATATTTTTCGTCTGGCGGTGCTGTTGTGCTAATCATCTCTTATTTCCCTCATCACCTCATCCCACATCTCCTGAACATGGGGAGGCATCGGTAGTGATATATCATTTCGTGACTCGTATGCGAGAACATGCTTCAGAAACAGAGCTGCCACCGCCTTGGCTTGCGATGGACTCATTCTGATACTGCACATGCCTATAAGTTTTCCCGGTGCCGCGTCCTCTTCACTGACCTCACTCAACAAAGAGATATTTTGAAATCTGGCCGTAACCTCATATTGCGTAGAATACATAACTACTGAATTGGTATAGAAGTCAATGGGGTCGAAGTCCATTTCTTTATATCCTTTCTCGACATTGGGGTTACTTCCATTTTAGCATGTCGTACCTACCGACAAGGGATAATCCCCTAAAGTAGATTGTCGAGTAGCGGGAATCAAAAAGGGGATCAGGTTTGGAGGCTGATCCCCGCACATGGCGCGGAAAGGACGAGAAAGCCCAAAAACCGCGCCGATTAGAGTTTAACACAGAAAGGTACATCGACGGCCCAGCCACATCACGGCTGGGCCGTTTGCGCTTCCGGGGATGTCAGCGCCAAACCACATTACGGCGAAGGATCAACCCATTTGATTTTTCGATCAATAAATCTTCTAACTTAATACCCCCTGAGCTCGACTTTGTACGTTTCAAGTAGCGTAACAAGCCATATTTAGCAGAGAATCGAGCAATGCGCGCGGGACTTTTACGATATCGGGCTGCGACGGCGACATGGAAAAACCACTTGCCATCGGCCAGAGTTCACGCCGCACAGTTGCGATTGCATCAGAGAATGTTGGCAAAGGTTTGGCATACCAGGCAGCCGTTCGCACAGGGATTGGGTCATGCACATGCAACTTGTGAGCCGCCAGCGTGATCCAGGAAAACAGTCCTAGCAGCACCGGCGTGACGCGCGCGATGGCGGCATCGGACCACTGGCGCTGTGTCTCAACTCCGAGGTGGGCGCGCACTTCTTCGAACGTGACTTCCAGCTGCCCGCGTTGTACGAACCAGGTGATGACCTGTACCGGGTCAGCCCAGCGGTCCGTGCACAGCAAAGCTTGCGGCTTGAATTTGTCCTCAGGGTCGCGGATGAGAACCCAGCGCAGCGGCACAGTGGGCATCCCGCCGTGATACCAGACCGCCGTGCCGGCGGTGATTTCTACCGTGCGTTGTTTGTTGCTGTACCAGGCGACCGTGGTCTTCGTCCAAGCCGTTTCCGGGTCGTTCAGCCGGGCTTGCAATGTGGGTAAGCGGGCCCCCTTCCAGTGACCCAGGCCCCACTGGACTGGGTGCGCCGTGGCTGGCCGAGCTGTTCGGGCTTGCGCGGCGGTGCCGGTTGATACAGGGCTGTGCGTCCAGACGCAGACGTGTGACGACCGCCACCGGCTCGGAGAGCGACTGACAGGCATGCAGGAATTCCAGCGCGGCGTAGCTATTGTCGGCCACAAGCACCAACTTTCGGCTGGGCAACCAGCGGCGCAGCTGGAAGACCATTTGGCGCGCCCAGTCGAGTACCGTTTTATGAGCGCGCGCTTTGTCCGCATAATATCGCTGAGAAGGCGCCAACAGTGTAAACACTGGCAGCGCCCACACGCGTATCGCCCATGGAATGTGTACAAGCCACATCAGGCTGATCCAGCGCAAGCCGCTGGCCTTCACGAAGTGACCCCCGCTCGAACGCACGGCGTCGCGATAGATGCCGCGCGCCTTGATACGACGACCCCAGCGACGTTCGATAGTTTCATCGATTCCAAACACCAAAGTCTCGTCACCGTAATCAAAGTGCTGCAAAAGCAACGCAAGCAACAATTGGCTCAACTTACGTGCCGACCAGGTCGCGCGATTGAGCACGTGGTGAAACTTCGCAAAATTACCGGCACTGCTCAGCCCCACACTTGCCGGGTACGGCAGTACTCGGTTACGCGCAGCGCAGCCGTCACCGTCCGCAAGTGCGGCGTCAGGATCGAACCGACCAGAAGCACCAGAGCTTTCCACCAAGTGCGCTTTTCGAACACTGTCGCGAAGGGCTTTAGCAAGTCTATAATGTCCGTGGGCAAGGTGAGCATTTTCCGACCTTTCTTGATCCAAAGGTCAGCTTACCTTGCCTTTCTATTTATGAGAAATCAGTCCCCAAATGTACAAAGTCGAGCTGAGATCATCGACTTTACATCCTGGGGCCCAAATAGCACGATTTCGCGTGTTCCAACATCCTGTGTAACCTGCTGCTCTGCGCCTCCTGTAAACCCACTCATTGAAATTACAATGCCGCGCACATTTGCTCGGTTAGTGAGTTTGCCAATCAATTCCCTGATTACCGCTGCCCCTGTCGGTTCTCTCACCCATTTACACTCAACCAGATAGTAGTCATGATCTCGAAATAGAATAACATCGATCTCTTCGTGGGAAGTGCGCACTCCCTCCTCTTGCCGCCAGCCCTGATTTTGAGCTATGGATGCAATGATGTTTTCAAATTCGCGCCCTCGCTGTTGCGGTCGCATTTCGGATATCTCATCAAATCGATCCTCGATAGCCTTTTTCCCTTCATAATCTTTTACTCGAGTGTTGTGATTTGAGTGATCTTAGGGCATATTCGGCAGATGCAACTTCCCATCGTAAAACCGGCTCCCATCGTATCAGAGCACAGCGCCAGCTTTCGCGGGGTGTTTGAAAACCGCTGTCAGTTCCGGCATTTCGAGAATTATCTAACCGGACTGCTTGTGTTGAAGAACAAGTCGATGGCGAACATGACGCGCTGCCTGTTGGATAGCGCTGACAAGACCAACCTGTCGCGCTTCTTGTCGGAAGCGAACTGGGATGCCGCGGAACTGAACCAGGAACGCATTGCATACTTATTCCAGCAAACCAAGCGTCAGAGCCAGGGCGCCCGCAAATCGATGCTGGCCATCGATGATACTTTGTGCGAGCACGTCGGCAGTCTGTTCGAATACATTGACCAACATTACAACCACGGCAACCACATGTATCCGCTAGCGCACAATCTGGTCACCGGCCACTACATCAGCGGCGCGGTTCGCTTTCCGGCCGACTGGCGACTGTACCGGCGCTACGAAGAAGTCACCGACTGGGAAGCGTTCGTCAAGAAACTGTTGCCCGACGCTACGATCCCGAAAACCAAGAAGGAGCGTAATCGCTTCAAACGTCAAGTCGCACCCACCTTGCTGGCCGACCCAGAGTTCCGGGCTCTGGACGAATCTTTTCAGACCAAGATTTCGCTGGCGGCTGAACTGGTCAAGGCGGCGCTGGCGCACGATTTGCCCTTTGAAACGGTGCTGTTCGACGCCTGGTACCTGGCACCCGAATTGCTCGAAGTTCTCAGTGCGCATGGCAAGCACTGGATCAGCCTGCTGAAAAACAACCGCAACCTTATCACCAACAGCTTTGTGCTCCAGGATGCTTCCGGCGAACGCATGCGCTTTGATGGTCCGCACATCAAGGTGCAGGACCTAGTGCCGCTTATCCCACCTTCCGCTTTCAAACCGATGCAAGTGGGCGAGCAGACCTACTACTGCTTCAGCAAGAATGTACGCATCCCGACTTTGGGGAAGGTACGGCTGGTCATCAGCTTTGCCAAGCCTGATTTAACCGGCACCTATGCCGTGCTGGTCAGCAGCCATCTCAGTTGGGATGCCAAGAAGATCATCGCAACCTATCTGCTCCGTTGGCCGATTGAGACCTTTTATCAAGACGCCAAACAGAACCTGGGGCTCCACGAATATCGCATGCGCTCGGCCGCCGCCATTCATAAGCACTGGTCACTGGTCTTCGTGGCCTATTCGTTCCTGCACCTGCACTGTTTGCCCACATCGCGTCGTGACAAGGTCTGCGCGCCCATCCAATCCATCGGGCAGGTTATTCGCCAACAAAGCCAGCAGCTAATCGAAGCATTGATCTTGCAGGCTCACGGCTCTCTGTCTGACGGTACTGACGAGCAACAAGTCTTCTCGTACTTATTCGCCAAGCAGGCTTACTCTTTGGCTGCTTGAGCCTTTTCACTCAAATCACAACACTCGAGATCTTTTACTGCATCAAGTCCCCTAAAAGTGATTTTGTACGCTCCCCCCATCTGCATAGACTCAACGTACTCTAATCCATCCTGAGAGAGAAAATGAAGGTTGTTGAGCGCGGCGGTAGGCTCTATTTCTGCCGCTTCGGCGATGTCTGTGTAGAGCTTTACTCCATATTCGCCTTCATCCCTATAGACCTGGGCCAATTGGACTAGCATTAATGTGCGCGCTGAATCGTTTGCTTCCTTCAAATCGTCGGGGGCGTAGCCTTCGGTTTCCGCCTCAAGAAGTCCCCTTCCAGTTGGGTTGAAAACCATGCCCGCATATCCAATGATCATCTCGTCATGTTCTAAACGGTTGATCACTTGCATAAATTCGTTGGCATCCCAGCCCATTTCTTTGCGCATCTCCTCTAGGTTGAGCGTTCCATCTGCGTTGAAGTTACGCACATACAACCGGCGCAAGATTTCGGCTCTGATTTCATCATTGCTCATTTATTTTCCTGGGTTCAGCTAAACAAGCGGATCACGAATTGGCGCACCGAGTCTATCAGATCGAGAGATACGAAGATGCCCAGCAAAGCATCAATGAATGGAACAAGCAACACGAAGCCAGCTATTACCTTGTAAATCTTGCCAGCCAGTGACCATTCAATAGGCGACGAATCGAAGCCTGCCCATTCAATGATTTTGAACGGGAAAATGATTATCTCGCCCCCCAAACGTGCCAGCCACCAGAGAGGGTTGAGAGTGCGGAGTACCGAGCGCCGTAGTTCGCGCTCGTAATAACCAATTGCAGTGTCTAGCGTATCAAGAACTATAGAATCAGAAACCATCATCCAGCGAAGTGTGAAGATGTTTTCAAATACTTCATAATTCGGCCAAATGCCGCCACCCCTAGATTGTGGCTCGCGGACTGTAACTGTTATTGATACTCCAGCCTCGTGGATGTGCTTCGCAATATGTAATCGGGAGTGATTGATCCATTCCCTTGCGCGTCTGCCCTCATCGTCGGTTGCTTGTTGCCCAACAATCGGGAGAAGTTCGGAGTGGGCTAAAAATACCTCCCATTGCTCTCTGAACTCGCGGAGCGTGTTAATGCGGCTGTGGCAGTTCCAGTATGCTAGTTTTACGGGTTTCATCGGGCAAAGTATTTTACACCGCAGGGGAGCAAAGGTTGCGTTTCTCCAGTGACCACGTCCACTGGACGTGGCGTGGAAACCTGGGGAAAAACCCGGGGTAAACCTGGGGTAAACATGGGGTGGAAAAAAAGGGTTATCCTTGACCTCAGACGCAATTTTCCCCCTTTACTCGCGCGGGCGTACAATACCCTCCCGTAGCGTTTCAAACCAAAGAGACCCCTAATTAAAATTCGCTCATCCCTATTTTCGGCTGCTGCCGATTCCGCTGCTAAACAACCGGGTTTCCCCGACGACCAACCTGTTACCCAACACCGTTGGCTCGGATGGCTGCTGGCGCTGCTCATGTTGCTCGCCGTCAGCTTCCTGCCGCCTATCATCCGCGCGGCCATTGATTGGGGGTTAGACCCGACCACGATGACGATGGCGCAAAACCTATTCGGGGTCATGCTGCTGAGCGCTGCGTTGGGGGTTGCCGCACCGGCCCATTTCCGCATCGACCGGCACGGGTTGCTCTTCGCCGGCCTGGCCGGGCTGTTGCACGGTATGGGCGTGCTAGCGTTCACCTGGGCGCTTACACGGGTCAGCGCTTCGGTCGCATCGATACTGATTTCGATCAATCCGCTGTTTGTGCTGCTCTTACTGGCGCTGCGCGGCGAAAAGTTTACCTACCGCAATACGGTTCGCATGGCGCTCGGCATTGGCGGCATTTATCTCCTCATCGGACCGGGTGGTCAGGTGGACGTCTGGGGCGTGTTGTTGGTTCTGTTCGCCGTACTCGCCGACGCCGGTCAATTGGTCATAATCCAATGGTTTCTACGGGACTACAACACTTGGCAGGTGACTGTATATCACTTCACAGGAGCGGCATTGGCCGTTAGCGCCCTCTGGCTCCTGCAGGGCGTCGAGTGGCACGTTCCGGGGCAGGTCAGCTGGTTGTTCATCGGCGCGCTGGCGTTGGTCGGTCTTGTGGCGCGCGCGGCAGCCATCGGCGCGGTCCGCTATATCGGCAGCGGGCAGGTAGCGCTGCTCACGCCGATGGCCTCCTTTTTGGCCGTCGTCTGGTCGATGTTGTTTTTGTCCGAGCAATTTTCACTGATTCAATGGCTCGGTGGGCTGCTGATTATCACCAGCGCCATGCTTGCCATACGTCGTATGCGACGCGCGCGCAGATTCCGCAGAGGATGGCGCAATTGGTTGCGGTTATAAGGTTCGGAGTGAGCCTGGTAGAAGCTACCCAACCCCCTATCCCTGTTGATCTGGCCGTTCGCAAAGAGCTACTGGCCCGGACAATCCCCGCCTACCAGCGGCGCGGTTATGAGATTATCGACCGCACCACGTCCAGACGCCGTGGCTGGGCAGACACCACGTGCCAGCTTCGCAAATCTAAATCCTTCTCAGTGCTCTGGGCCGTCTTGTGGTCACTTGTCGGGGGCGTGGGGTTGATCGTTTACCTGATCTATTACTACGCCAAACGCGACGTGCTGGCCTTTATCGAGGTCACTGAGTTTGGGGAAGTGATCACGCATTGACGCTATACCACCATTCCGGATAGTGTAATACCTGGAATCACTTAGCCGCGGCTAGACGTGGAAACGGGGATCAGTATGGCTACTAACTGATCCCCGTTTTTCCCAGCGCCTTATCCAGTATCGCCACCATCGCCGGGTTGAGTTCGCTTGCGTGTTCTTCTCTTACGAGCCGTAATAGGAACAACTGACTCCTATCGTCTATTGTGATCTTCGGGTTATCTGAGTCATTGAGCATTTCGTCCGTGCCTGCCACTTGCAGCAAGTTCCCCGTCTGCTCATGGTCGTTCCGCACATGAGCAGCATCACGCATGGTGCTGCTCATGGTGGAAAGTAGCATCCGCCCGCTAGCCATCCCCCGCATTCCAGCGCTAGGCCGACTACGTCACTCCCCATTCGCGCATGCGGCGCGGAGCGTATCCACCGCCGTTTGAGCGCTGCTTTGTAATTCCTCTAGTCTTGACAGGTTTGCCTGATCAATAGCAAAAGCAGCTTCAGCAAACTTCAACTCCTCGCCACCAAAACGCTCTCGGGCTTCCTCCAGCTGTGCTTCTGCACTTGCTAGCAGACGCTCTACACCAGAACTACCTAATGGGCCGAAGATCGAGACGGGTAATGCTTCCTCCCATATATCCACCTCTTGTTGGAACGGGGCAAGTTGATCGGCAATGCTGGCCAATATCCTCGCCACTTCACCCAATGAAATCTCGACAGCTGCGTCGGCCACATCCAAGTTGGCGTTTAACTCCGCAAGGCGCTTTTCGGCAGCAGCTAGGGCGATCGGATCGCAGGGAACCTCAGTGACCTGTGCTTCATTTGCAATGCCAGCTTTTTCCAGGCACTCCTTCAGGCTGAATGTTTTGGTCCTATTACCTTCTCCGGAGAGGTCGATTTCGTCTCCATCGCGTTCCACCTCCAACTTATGTCCGATCGGCGAGTAGGCAGTTAGGTTAGTTGCGTCGGAAAAATCTGACGCATTCACCGCCACGGCAATAGGAAACCCTGCGACACTCGTCGGGGGAGCAGGCATTGTGCGCACCACGACAATGTAGTTGAATGGCGGTCCGTAACAGTAAATGGCGTATTCCTCGGCTTCATTCGCGTTGACACGAGTATCGATATTCGGGTCATAGTTGGTATCGCTTTTATCTTCAACGTAAGGCCAACCGAGCGGCTCAGGCTCGGTGCCGCCATCGCCGTCCGTGCCACCAGTGGTTGTGGTGGTGGTCCCACCCCCGCTCCCGCTAGGGGCTACACAAATTCCATGTCCTATTACGGGGAAAGTGTGTACGCTGAGTGGCGCAGTGCAGTGTGTGGTAGGGGTGCCGGCAAGGGCGACGCCTGTTTGTAAGCTCAAAAGCGGCGCGGCCAGAAGCATTGCTGCCACGAAAATGGTCAATGGCCGGATAAGAGGATATATGTGTCGCATGATTTTTCTCCCTATTCTTTCAATGTGCCTTGTCGCCGACCAGCATTTCTCAGCTATCGCTCAGCACATCCTCCACCAACGCCAGCAACGCCGGGCTGAACTCGTCTGCGTGCTCTTCTCTAACGATTTGTAGCATATCGAATGAGCGGCCCTCAAGACCACGCCGATAAAAATCACGCATCAGCAGATACAGCATTCTCATATCGTCTCCCGTGAGGTTGGGGTGGTCTCCGACTTTCTCGGCTATTTCCTCCAGTTCGGCGTGTAGCTCCGCGGTGCTCTTCTTGAGCCGCACACGTCTGCGCCGCTCGGAGCCTTCATATGTTGGTGTGGAGTCATTCATAATGGTTTTTAGTCCATTCCAGTAGGTCAGTTTTCGGGTTTCATCGCGGGCAGGGCATTTTACACCGCAGGGGAACAAAGGTTGCGTTTCCGTGGAAACCTGTGGGGAAACCGGGGGCAAAGTGGGGGTAGACTGGGGGTAGAATAAAAAGGGGGTTATCCTTGACCTCAGACGCAATATTCCCCCTTTACTCGCGCGGGCGTATAATACACTCCCGTAGCGTTTCCATCCAAAGAGGTCTCCTAATTAAATTTCGCTCATCCCTATTTTCGGCTGCTGCCGATTCCGATGCTAAACAATCGGGTTCCCCCCACGTCCAACCTGTTACCCAACACCGTTGGCTCGGATGGCTGCTGGCGTTGCTCATGGTGCTCGCCGGCAGCTTCGGGCCGCCTCTCATCCGCGCGGCCATTGATTGGGGGTTAGACCCGACCACGCTGGCGATGGCACGCAACTTAATCGGTGTCATGCTGCTGAGCGCTGCGTTGGGGGTCGCCGCACCGGCCCATTTCCGCATCGACCGGCACGGATTGCTCTTCGCCGGCCTGGCCGGGCTGTTGAGCGGCATCGCCGTGCTGGCGTTCTCCTGGGCACTTACGCGGGTTAGCGCCTCCATCGCATCGATGCTGAGTTCGATCAGTCCGCTGTTTGTGCTGCTCTTACTGGCGCTGCGCGGCGAAAAGTTCACCTACCGCAATACGCTTCGGATGGCGCTCGGCATTGGCGGCATTTATCTCCTCATCGGGCCGGGCGGCCAGGTGGATGGCTGGGGCGTGTTGTTGGTTCTGTTGGCCGTGCTCATCAACTCCGGTCATATGGTCATAACCCAATGGTTTCTACGGGACTACAACACTTGGCAGGTGACTGTATATCACTTCACAGGAACGGCGTCGGCCATTAGCGCCCTCTGGCTCGTGCAGGGCGCCGAGTGGCACGTTCCGGGGCCTGTCAGCTGGTTGTTCATTGGTGTGCTGGCGTTGGTCAGTCTTGTGACGCGCGTGGCGGTCATCGGCGCGATCCACTATATCGGCAGCGGCCAGGTAGCGCTGCTGAGGCCGTTGAGCGCCTTATTGGCCGTCGTCTGGTCGATGTTGTTTTTGTCCGAGCAATTTTCACTGGTTCAATGGCTCGGTGGGTTGCTTATTATCACCAGCGCCTTGCTAGCCATCCGGCGTATGCGCCGCGCGCGCAGATTCCGTAGAGGATGGCGCAATTGGTTGCAGTTGTGAAGTTCGGAGAGAGCGTGGAATCAGCTACACAACCCCCTATCCCCTTTGATCTGGCCGTTCGCAAAGAGCTACTAGCCCAGACAATCCCCGCCTACCAGCGGCGCGGTTATGAGATTATCGACCGCACCACGTCCAGACGCCGTGGCTGGGCAGACACCACGTGCCAGCTTCGCAAATCTAAATCCTTCTCAGTGCTCTGGGCCGTCTTGTGGTCACTTGTCGGGGGCGTGGGGTTGATCGTTTACCTGATCTATTACTTCGCCAAACGCGACGTGCTGGCCTTTATCGAGGTCACTGAGTTTGGGGAAGTGCTCACGCATTGACGCTATACCACTATACCGGATAGTGTATTACCTGGAATCACCTAGCCACGGCTAGACGTGGAAACGGGGATCAGTATGGCTACTAACTGATCCCCGTTTTTCCCAGCGCCTTATCCAGTATCGCCACTATCGCCGGGTTGAGTTCGCTTGCGTGTTCTTCTCTTACGAGCCGTAACAGGTACAAATGGCTCATCTCGTCTTTTGTGATCTTCGGGCTATCTGAGACATCTCCCCCGATCTCATCGTATTCAATACGACACTCACACGGCGACGCTGCGCAGTCCGGACACACATACTCCGCTTCAATCGTGGCCGGCAGGCGTTTCTCGACATACTCTGGCCGGTTCGGGAACGACAGCCTTAGCATTCTCTCGTAGATAGCTGCGCGGGCTATCCGATCCGGTTTGCATTCGGGACAGTCGTGGCCCTGGTGCGGGCCGTGTATGGGGCAGGTTCGGGATGGTGGCATGTTAATGGAGGGGTTCTTTGCTCTAGTCATCTATTCACCCTCCTATTCATCCTCTGGGGGAACAATTTTACCTTGACTCTAGAACACACGTTCTAATAAACTGTATCAAGGGGGCGCTCTGCATTATGGCTTTCCTGAAACTACTCCGCCGCCTCTTACACTCCGACCAACCCAAGACGACCACGTTCTCCACCGTAACAATCGGACAAGAAGGATTCGAAGGAGAAAACATTCGGCGCTGGAATTCACTTTCGGAACGCGAACAACAAGTGGCGGCGCTGAGTTGTCTCGGATATGCCAACCTGGAGATCGCCGAAAAACTTACGATTGCAGACGGAACTGTAAAATACCACATGGCTAATGTTCGTCAAAAATTCAACGTTCACAGCAAAATCGAACTACGCCGCCGCCTGAGCCATTGGGATTTCTCTGGCTGGGATTTCCACCTGATTTGATCTCCACTCTTTTTACTCCTCAATCAACGCAAGCAAAGCCGCACGCTCATCTGTGTCCATTTCTGCCAGCCGCGCGATGATCTTATCTGTTGTGGTATCACCAGTGACCGACCCCACGGCGTTACTGACCGGGAGATATGGATCAAGCATCTCGGGAGTGAGCTGCAAATTTAGCAGGTAGGTCTCAAGCACGGCGAGACTCTTCCACCCACCTCCCAACTGCACCAGGCGATGGGGTGCGCCATTCTCCGTTGTTTGAACAGAGAAGCCTCGTCTTGCGCTGTGGGGATTCATCGACTCTATTCCGACCTTCGCACTAATCGAACGGAAGATAAAACGCAGTCCATGACTCGTGATCGGGCTACCGGGTTTGCGCCCCCCTAGTCCAATGAATACGTGATCTCTCGGTTCGCAGTGAAGCCCCCGCGCACTCCGGTCGGCCAAGTAATCATCGCGCGCTTTCAGCCATCTGCGGACAATGTGCGCAGTGTCCTAGAATATACTCGGCGCTCCCAGCCACCGCCTTTCACTATTGCCCAACAGGTGCGCGCTTCCAGATCGAGATATTCCAGAAGCAGATCACAGACTTCAAAAGCGCGAAGGGCCGTATCCAACATGAGCGCCAGAATTGCGCGGTTGCGCTTGTCGTGCAGATCGGGTGAGTTAAGACGTGTGAGAATTTGTCGAGACTGCTTTGCATTCAACGTGCGGCGCGGCTTTGCCTTTAGACGTGCGAGCCTGAGCTTGAGCAGTGGATGACTATTGCCGTATTGCCAACGGAAAAATGAACGCGCTGCGTACCCGGCAAGCCGGGCGGTATTCTGGCCCCAATTCTTCTGCGCGTCTAAAAATATCCGAAACGAATCGGGTGTCAATGTGGCCGGGTCAAAGTCAGTTTTCGTTAGCCAGGTATCTAACACAGTGAGTCGGCGGCGATAGACATCGATTGTGTTGGGAGAGAAATCGGGATTGTTGCGAAGCCATTCGCGCATACGGGGCAAGATGCTGTTGGTGCTCATTCTCCTTGCCTGGTAACACCGAGTGCGACCAGCGAATCCTTACCCACCAGCAATCCCAATGCAAAGTGTAATAGGGAGTAGTCAACGGTGTGGGCCATCCATAAATCGGTGTAGGTATCCAGCAGCGGTTCAACAGGCTTGCCGTATAGCGTGCTCGGTGAATTGGCGATGATTGAGTTATAGATCGTTTCAAGTTCATTTGCTCCTTGCCTTGTTAGGCTGACCAGCAAATCGCCATGCGGTAACAACAAGCATTCGAGTTGCGGGTGGTTGGCAATGCGAGTCAGCTCTTCTGCTGAAATGCTTGCGGCGACAGAAATAGTGTGAGCGTCCATTTGCGTCCTCATCTTTCGGTTAGGGTGTGCCTTTGGGTATAATCGGGGTGGGTGTTGACTTGCGTCCTCACCCTGAGCCGGGGTGTTCATTGCACTCCGGCTCGCTTTTCTCTAAGCGAGTCCGATTAGCACGTCTGTTCTAAAATCTAGCATAACTCCCATCCCAGGTCGAGTCAAAATAGGGTATGAAATGGGACTGTTTAGGATATAGGTCGTGGGTAGGGGCAGCGATGGGAGATCATGTGATGAGTCAGGCTATATGTGGGGGTGCGGGGCAGCAGCTATAACGCAGATTGAACTGATTGCGACATGAGCAAGACTCGTGCTATTATGTCCGCAGCGTGGCCGAACAAATAGCGGCCCCCAAACAAGAGCAGGATCAAGGGGGGAACACCGCGAACCTTACCAAACGACTCACGACGCTCGATCCGGACAAGCTATACCGGATGCATTCTGCACTTGATCGAGCAGGTGAGATTGTTTTCTATGCAATCGAGGAAATAGGAAAAGCTGAAGGGCTGAATTCTTACACACAACAACTGAGCGGGTAACACCGGGCATCCGGTCATACGTGACCGGGTAGGGCCACTCGAAACGAAGTAGCGGCGGGCATAAAAACCCGCCATTGATCTGCGGACACGGGGCCGACTCTCAATCGAGGGAGTCGGCCCCTTTTTTATTTATGCCAGATGCACATGCCCATTTATGAGCGACGAACTATTTGCAGGAATCATCGCAGGCGTTGTCAGTCTGTGCTTGGGGGGGATGACTTTTGTTAGTGGGATCGTCGCTTTGTTGCGAAACAACCGCCGCCAGAACTTAGACACCCAAAAGAGAGTTGATGAAGCCGTTGAGAAACTCGGGGACGAACTTGATGAATTTCGTCTTGAATACTTCAAGGAATATTCCAAGTTGGAACTCAAGAGCAGTACGCTTTGGAATCTCTGGCTTGAAAGCACAAAAGGCAGGGGGCAAAGCACAGGCATGATCGCGACGAATAGCCCGTTACAGATAACCCCCCGCTATGACGAGGTTGTGCCCCAAAAGGTCAGGGAGCGTATTGATCAGGAAATCACCAATCTGCGCGTCATAAACGGCTTAGATGCCTATGCAATGACAAGGAAGATTGTCACCTTCATGCTTGATGATTTGCTGGTTATCACAACGCAATTCCAGGGCGTGACGATTGATGAGATCGTATCCGCGATTCAGGTGTTGTGTGAGCGGTCACTTGATGGGGATGCAGCGCAGGCGGACGGATTGAATGCGGTGGTTTGATGGCTTTGCTGTTTGTCGGGTGCATGCTCGCGGCGTTGGTGGCGTCTGTCCTGTTCGTTGCAGGATATACGCTCTATTTACTTGTATCCATTTCGCGCGTGGCTCAATTGCCCGCGCCTAGTTACTACGCTTGGAGGCAACATCATGCTTGAATGGTTAGAAGCTCTCAAGAATCCAGCGGTGATCATCACTGTGGTTGTTGCGGGGGCAAACTTTATATTTACGCGAGAGTGGTTTATTCAAAAGATGCGCGAGCGCGCTCTTCCGCTCGCAGGTCAGGCCGGTGATCGATTTGAGAAGGTGATCGATAGCATTGATCATCCCTGGATTCGATCCTGGGCCGTCAACGCCGTACTCGCGGCGGAAAGCGCCTTTGCCAAATATGAGCAAGCTGGCGAGAAAAAGTTAGCGCATGCCCTGGCCCTGCTGGAGTCCAATGCGCAGCGCGCAGGCTTCAAGCTGGAAATCCCCGAAGAAAAGATCGCAGACCTGATCGGGGATACGGTCGGCTCATTCCTGCACGCCACAGCAACACCGGGGCCGGGATAGACGCTCCCACTTTTGTATGGTCAGGCGGAGGCCGGATCAGGCTCGGGTGAAAGCCAGATCGCGGGGGAGTGATTCCGCGTCATATTTGACACAGACTCATTGACCTCCGCCTGCCCCCTTTCTCTATCCACGAATAAATGACCGATACGGCCCAGCCATTCGATGCCGCCCTGCCCGGCGAATCAGATCGCGCCTATGCCGCGTTTTGTGTGTACCGTGATTATGGCCCCGAGCGCAGCATCAGCAAGGCGCGCCAGGAATACAAGGCCCAGCATCCGCGAAGTAGACCATACCAAAACACCTGGGAGGGCTGGTCATCAAAATACAGTTGGGTTGCGCGGTCACAAACCTACGATCAGCACATGGACTCGGTTGCCTTGGAAGAGCGCGAGCGGCTATGGAAAGAGCGCCAGGGAGAGATCGCAGAACGCGAGTATGAAATTGGAATGGCTCTATTGAGCAAAGCCGAGGACATCTTAGCGGCCCCTGTATACCAGAAGCGGGTTGAGGGTGAAGGAAAAGATAAAGTCACGATTATTGAGCCGGTCAAATTCCGCATGAATGATGCGCAACGGCTGGCCCGCACAGGGGCAGACCTGGGGCGGCGGGCATCCGGGTTGCCGACCCAGATCAGCAAATCGGAAATTGATGTCAGTCGTTTGATGGAAAAAGAGATCGCCAAAGCACAAGCCGATCTAGACGAGCACATTCGCACCGGACGAGTCACCTTCGATTTCGTAGCAGAAAAATATGGAAATGATTACGCAGTTGCAGCATGGGAACGCAACGGCCTTACACTTAGCATCCCTCCGACAAACGAATAAAGAAATCCGGGCCGAATCTCGCGTTGCTGCACTAGAGCAGAATAGCGAAGTCAACGCTGCTGCTCTGAATCTGCTCGATTGGACATTGGAGCATCGCAAGATAAAGGATCAGCGCACAGGGATCATTTCCCCCTTCAGCTTAGATCGTTACCCTTGGCTGAATGAAATTTATCGGGTGTTCGGTGAGGAGTTGCGGCTCAAGCTGCGGCTAGTCTTTCGCAAGCCTGCCCAGGTCGGCATTACTGAGTGGGCCGTGTCAACCTTGTTCTGGGCCATCCATCAGCACCGGGTTGATGTTTTTTATGGCCTGCCCCCTGGTAAGACCGTGGCTTCAGATTTTTCGAGTGCCCGCATAAACACGGCCATTGATGAAAGCGCAGCGATTCAGGCAATGGCAACCGCCGTTGATAATGTGGGACTCAAGCTGTTTGATCGCGGCGCGCTTTATATCCGGTCAACCAACATCCCGGGCGGCGATCCGAACAAAGCGCCGCAGCTATTGAGTGTGCCCGCAGACCTACTGATCATTGATGAGTTTGATGCTGTGCCCCCAGCAGCCGTCCCCCTGATGCGCAAGCGCCTGGGCGACTCGTGGTTGGCTGCCGAGATCATGCTATCGACTCCAACATATCCATCAATAGGCATTGATGCCGAATATCAAAAGTCCGATCAGCGCGAATTGCAATTGGAATGCGAGCACTGCGGGGCGTGGGATTGGTTGATCTGGGATAACGTCAAACTTCGCGGGGGCCGTGCCCGTTACATCTGCCCAGGTTGCGGCGGAACCATCAAGCGGCAAAGTGCCTGGGGAGATGATCGTTTTCGTTGGGTTGTGCGCAATCCTGACTCTGAAGTGATCGGGTTTGGGTTTTCAAAGCTGGCGAGTCCGCGCGCGTCATTGGATGCGCTCTGGGCCAATTCGCTAGAGTTGGGCAGCGAGAAGCAACAATCTTTTTACAATGCCGATCTGGGCATCCCCTATGAGCCAAAGGGCGGCAGGTTGACCACGGACACATTGAATGGCGTTCTGGGCGATTACACGCTGGGCAATACCCAGACCGGCAAAGGCTGCTTGATGGGGGTTGATATTGGCACTCGCATCCATGTTGTGATCCGGCAATCGCAGGGGGAGCGCCTGCGGGCAACGTACATTGGCGAGGTAGATGACTTTGAAGAGCTAGATGCTTTCGTGTCGCGTTATCAAGTGCGAGCTGCGGTTGTGGATGCCTTACCGGAAACGCGCAAGGCCCAGGAATTTGCGGAAAGGTTTGATGGCCGGGTATACGTTGCTTACTACGCTACTCAGCCGCGCGGCGTCAAGCGGGCATCCCCGTATCAATGGAGCGAAAATGAGCACGTTGTCAACATTGATCGCAGCCGAGCATTTGATGGCGTGCTGGCTGGGTACTATAACAAGCAATATGAAAACCCAGCCGATGCACCCACGATCACCGATTACTATTTGCACTTGCGCAACTTGGTGCGGGTCAAAGAAAATTTGCCGGATGGCACGCCGGTTGTGCGTTATCTAAAATTAGGCCCAGACCATTACGCGCACGCTGAGAACTATTGCTTGGCTGCGAACTTCGCACCCTTCGATCCGGGCACACCCCCGATTACAACTATGTTTGTGGGCGCACAGCGGAAGCAAGGATGATTGAACATAAACGGGTGGAATGCCCCTGGTGCAATCGTTTGCAGTTTATGACGGCTTCTGAGTTCACATTTACAAAGCCGTCCGGGGTGCTATCGCATCATATCGAAATGCACTGCCGGGATGAGAGGCGTTGCGGGCGGGAATTTGACGTGTATCTCACTGTTGGCGAGGTCGTCATGCTGCCGGTGTTGCGCGCAGAGGGATGGTAGGCATTGGGGCGGGACGGGGGCTCATCAAGTAGCACGGGAAATCACCGATCCTGAATAATCGAGATGGCTGACCGATTGCGGCAAACATGACCGTTCAAGGCGAATTTCGCGGCGTTATGTCGTCTGCAGCATACCGATCTGACCGTGTTGCGGCGCTATCTCGCCCAGACCACGCAGGACGTAGAGATGGCGCATAGGGTGGCTGGGCCGGTGGATAATGCAGAGTGGTGAGTTACGCAGAACTGGCGCGGATGCAAGTCTCTCGCATAACGGCGGAGAGTGTCAGGGAGAGATTAGCGGCTCGAGTCGCCGAGCGTGTCCACTTGGACGCAGTACCGAATACAAACATCGCCCGAGCAGGGTCGCTCGCGGCAATTGCGACTGCTCATGTCTAATTCGCGCCATTGTGTCGTTTGACTCATCCCATCCCGCCCATTACACTGTCGACTTCGAATCCAGGTTCTGCAACTGGCGAAGACCCATGAAACGTAGATTAGCGCATTTCGTCCGCCTGCTTGTCATCGTACTCATCCTTAGCGTCACCGGGGCGAGTGTGACGGCTGCGCCGGCACAGGATTTTGGCTTCTTCTCCGCCGGCCAGTTCCCCTTATATGTGTCAGACCAAACCGCCGACGTCGTGCATCAGGTCGATGCGAGCGGGACTGCGAGCACCTACGTCACCGGGTTCAACTTTCCTGCGGCCATGACGTTCGACGCGAGCGGCAACCTGTATGTGGGAGACGATACCGACAAGGCCATCTACCTGGTGCCGCCGGGCGGGGGCAGCAAAAGCATTTTCGCCAGCGGGTTTGCCGATCCCGACGGCATAGCGTTCGATACGAGTGGCAACCTATACGTAGCGGACTGGGGGGGCGGCTTCGTCTACCTTGTACCGCCGGGCGGGGGTGCGGTTGGAGGTGCCGTGAGCACTTACGCCACCGGGTTCGTCAGTCCCACCGGCATAGCATTCGACGCGAGCGGCAACCTGTACGTGGCGGACTTCTTTAACAACGTCGTCTACCTTGTACCGCCGGGCGGGGGTGCAGTTGGGGTCGTTGATCAATACGCCACCGGGTTTACCGATGCTTTCGGTGTTACGTTCGACGCGAGCGGCAACCTGTACGTGGCGGATATTGGAGCTAATAAGGTCTACCTTGTGCCGCCGGGTGGGGGTGCAGTCCGGGGCGCGGTGAGCACTTACGCTACCGGGTTCGACAATCCCATCGACCCGCGGTTCGACGCGAGCGGCAACCTGTATGTGTCGGATATTGGAGCCAATAAGGTCTACCTTGTGCCGCCGGGCGGGGGTGCAGTCGGGGGTGCGGTGAGCACATTCGTGGCACTGACGGATGCCCGCTACTTAGCGTTTACGCCGCTGTCGCGGGGTGGACCGCACGGCGATTCAACCGGCAGCACGACCACCGACAGCAGTTGCTGGTACAGCGCTAATGACAACGGCTTCCGCGGCTTCAGCTTCCACGACCAGGGCGAGCAGCGCGCTAACGGCGGCAACCATTACTGCAGCACGCCCATCACCATCACCTGGGACGGCTACAAAATGTGCGCCCAGGCGCCGCCCGGCTACGAGATCTCCGGCCTGAGCATCAACCAGGGCACCTTCATGGACGGCGCGACCTGTTACACAGACGAACAGGGTGCGCGCGTGGACATCGGACTGCAGCACATCAATACAACGAGTGGCACGACCAATGGAGCCGCAGCGGTCGTCGCTGATGAGTCGGCTGCGCCCGCAGAAGCGGGCTTCGAACTGGGTGCGACAGGTGGTACATTCGCCTGTGCTGCGGCCGACGCTGGCGTAGCGCGCGTGTCCGTGCCTGCAAACATCGTCGCGGACGGCACCCGCTTCCTGTGCGCGGTGAATGCGAATCCACAGTCGGTATCTGCACCGATTGGCTATTCGCTGTTGGGTTCACGGGTAGACCTGACGACCGACACCGGAGTGGCAACATTTGATAGCGCACTAACAGTGTGCCTGAGCCACACAAATGCCAATATACTGAAAGCTGGTGGCGCTGCAGCCAACCTCCGCGTCGGCTTCTTCGATGGCGTAATGTGGCAGCCGTTGCCGGTTACATCCGCAAATGCCAACGAGACCTGCGGTTTAGCCGACCACTTCACACAGTTCGGCCTGATGGCGGCCACGCCGACAGCGCTGCCAGCAACGGGGGCGAGTGTCGCGCCGGTGGTGTGGCTCGTGTTGTCAGTCGTTGCGCTAGCGAGTGGTGAAATTCTGAGGCGTAGGCGGCAATTGACCGGATAACTTGAAACAGACAGTGAAGTAGAGAAAAAGCCTCGGAATTCCGAGGCTTTTTTATTTGCAAGAATTTGTGCACTGGTCGAGGTTGACTAACCCAATTATCCCAACACCCGCAACGCCTCGTCCAGTTGCCGAGACTGGGTAACCGTTCCTGACGCTGCGAGCCAGTACGTCGTGCCGTCGTTGGCCACCGGCGCAATCCTTTGTTCGCCAGTCGGCAATCGACAGCGGCTCCGCTACGGTG
The DNA here is from genome assembly GCA_965248775.1 of Anaerolineales bacterium. Lineage (GTDB taxonomy): Bacteria > Chloroflexota > Anaerolineae > Anaerolineales > JBHHUI01 > JBHHUI01. The sequence continues at coordinate 2,834,021 of OZ252150.1, read as the reverse complement.
TAATTCAAGTTTCTCACGCGAGTGCCGATAACAGCAACATACGCAAGGTGGCGTTCTGACTTACTGCTTGCTGTCGTTGCAAGGATGCTTCCGACAGGGCACACAGGGTGACTAAATCCTGAAAGGACGTATCGATGAAACGGTTAGCACGCAAGAATTCGGAAAGTCTGACGCGGCGCGAGAGCGAAGTCCTTTCCCTCATCTCTACAGGGGCCGCAAATGAAGAGATCGCGACAGAGCTGCGTATAAGCAAGCGAACTGTTGAGACTCATGTGGGCCGCATTTATGGCAAACTGGCTTTAAAAAGCCGGGTTCAGGCTGCGCTCTACAGCCTCTCGCGGAATCGTGTCTCGGCCGACGAATACAACTTGTAGGCGATCTTATGAATACGTAAAAAACTACGTGTGGACACGGACTACATACTGCCTGATAGTTGCTACAGTTAGATGATATACAATGTGGGTATGGCAAATCGACAGTTCACACTCACAGAACAACAGGTAGCCGAACTCAATCGAGCGTATGACGCCAGTAAAGACGGTCCGACGCGCACGCGATATCAAGCAGCGCGACTATACGGGAGCGGCTATCCTGTGACCGCGATCACTGAAATCACAGGCTGTAGTCGGCCGGCATTGATGCTTTGGTGTCGCAACTATCGGGAACACGGTGTTGCCGGTCTGGTCGACAAACGCAAAGGCGGCAACCATCGCTCTTTGACACCTGCGCAGGTCGTCGAACTAGGCAGCCGCTTGCACCAGTATACGCCGCAAGACCTGTTTCCCAACGGCAAGCCCTTCTGGACCGCAGCAGAGTTGCAACACGCTGTGCTTCACTGGTACGGTGTCTCTTATCGCAGCTTGACCTCCTACTACACACTTTTCCACCGGCTCGGTTTTTCCCGCCAGCGTCCTACGAAGACCTACAAGTCCCGGCGCGAGGTGGCCGTACGCGACTTCGAAGAACAAGTCGAAACCCTTGTCGCGCCCGACAGGGTCGTGAAAAACTGTTGGATACCGTCCAATGTGCCCCAGAGACCGTGATCTTGGCGGAAGATGAAGCCTCGCTCTACTTGCAACCGACGCTGAGCACGGTCTGGGCGCCACGCGGCCAAACACCGTTCGCACTTGCCGGGTATCACGATGCTGTCGCACGCGACAAGTGCGGCAGTACGCGGTGCGGTGCGACCCTGGACGTACAAGTACGCACTTCTATGGCACCTTGAACCTGCACACCCAGCAAGAAATCGTCACGCACTCAGAAACGATGAACGCTGTTGCCAGCGCCCAGCACTTGGAAGACATTCTCGCCATAATTCCGGATGTGCCCATCTTGCTATTCTGGGACCGTGCGCCCCCCAGTGCAGTACACACTGGACTGCGTGGCATTATGGGCAAGCCATCAAGGATGTGTTGGCTGCCAATCCGCGATTGGGGATCGAATACTTCCCGGTAGCGGCTCCCGACCTGAACCCTCAAGAGCAAGTTTGGAAGGCAACGCGTCAAGCTATCAGTCACAATCACGTGCTACCACGTCTACCTGAATTAGCCGCCAATTTCGAAACTCATCTGACCACCAACTCATTCCCAAGTTCCTTTCTCCAGCGTTATGGCTATGACACCCTTTGTCCAATGTTTAACTGATTTATCTATGAGACATGCTATTCTCATCCATACGTGGACAAAAGGAAAATGAACAATACGTAGTGATTTTAATCACTACAAGTAGACTCGATTAGCGCGGAACCACGCGCGCTAGAATTTATACACGAGCTAAAAGGCAAATTCACCGTAAGGTGGAGGCGCAAAACCACGGGTCCGTACCTAAACAGCACGGATAGCCGGGTTGCTAACTCGCATGGTCTTCATACCGATGAGCGCACCCGGCAAATGTTTTGCCGGGTTTTTTTGTTGACCCGGTGTAAGGGCGGGCGCGCGGATCGCTCTTAACGCTCCCCCTAGCCGATATTAACGGCAATTTTATGGAGATGGACAAATTTTTTTACGTAACCTTTATCTGGCTAATCGCTGCTAAATTTATTGACAATATTTTGTGCAGTAGCAGGTCACAGGCGCGCTACCGTGTATTTCTCAATCCATTCTTAATCCGCACTCACACCCATAGTTTCTTGAATATCCGCAATGCTTATCCCCATACTGTTCGGGGCATTGATGCCGGCACGCATGCTGTGTGGCGGCGAGCTGTCCAGCCGTGCCCCGACAGAAGCAATCTCTATTTCCACCGTGTTCGTACTCTCGTAGCTCTGTATCTGTACAAGGAGAACTTCTGTTATGCCCCTTCATAAACCCTTCCATCTAATCATATGCATGGCGTTGCTTCTGGGTCTTGCCGGTCCGGCAGCACTCCCATTTGAAACTGCAAGCCTGCACCCGTTGCTGGCACAACTCGCCAGAGAAGCGCCCAACGATCTGGTTTCTGTGATTGTCCAAACACTGGGTGATTCGGAAAGTGCTCAACTTCTCGCGCTTGAGCATGGCGCGAAGATAACCAGCGACCTGTACTTCATCAACGCATTCGCAGCTGAGATGCCGGCTGCCGCGGCCAGCCAATTGTCGGAGCATGGCTCGGTTCGTTGGGTCTCACCCGACGCAACAATGGAGCAGATGCGCGACGCCGGCGCCGGTGCTGGCAAAGGTGGCGGTGGCGGTAAGGGCGGTGGCGATAAAGTCTCGTTCATAACCTGGGCGAACGAAGCTGGATCCGTGAGTGCAAACGAGTTCACGGATACGGATAACATGCTCGATTCTATAGAGGGGCCGAACGGGACTTATGCGTGTAGCGCGGGAAAACTCTCACAGTCAGTGGGCGGTTTCGCTGCTGAGATCACACCTGGTTACGAAATTGAGAAGGTAGAGGTCTTGCTCCACGCCTACGTGATGAACAAGCCCAAAGGGGGAGAGTCGTTGCGCGTACATGTGTACATGGACGGTGTCGATACTGGTATTGATGGCAAAATCGATAAGAAAGACTTGGAGAAGGTCGTCGGAGCGGAACATGCCGGCGAGATCGTAGTTGATATCAGTAAAAATCAAGATTGGAATTGGTCCGATTTTAATCGCGGGGTGCAACTCGTCTTTGACCATGCCCATATCAAAGAAGGGGAAGACGTCTGTTACGATGCGATCGGCATTCGAGTGACCAGCAAAACCGGACCGAATCAGAACATCGATGTCCATCCAACTTCCTTCAAAAGCATCAATGTTGATGAGAACAAGCTGGAAAACGTATACCCGTTTTCGGTGCAGGCCGTCGATGTTTGGAATGATCTTCAGGGCCAAGGTTTGTCAGTCGCAGTCGTGGACAGCGGATTTCATGGCCGAAACAAGGACCTCGACAGGCGCGTCATTCTGAGCGTCAACTTCAATAGCGGCGAACACAGTTCGAAGGACAGCTACGGCCATGGAACACTTGTGGCCGGGTTGATTGCCGGAGACGGAAAGAAATCGCGCGGCGCATTCGTTGGCATTGCCCCGTGTACAAACATCATCAAGGTACGCGTGAGCGATGATAACGGTATGTCGACAGAGTCGGACGTAATTGAATCCTTGCAGTGGATCTTCAAGCATCGTTACGATTACAACATCCGAGTTGTCAACCTATCGCTAAATTCGTCGATGGAGCAGGTCTACCACGTAAGTCCGCTCAACGCAGCTCTCGAGGTGCTGTGGTTCAACGGCGGCGTCGTCGTCGTTTCGGGTGGTAATGGTGGAAGCGGCATTCTTTATCCGCCGGCCAATGATCCCTTTGTCATCAGCGTCGGCGCGGCCGATGATATGGGCACGCCTTCGATCGATGACGATGTGCTGGCATCGTTCTCTGCCTATGGTGTGACCGAGAGCGGTTACACCAAACCAGATATTGTCGCGCCGGGTGTAGACCTGATCAGCTATCTGCCCGATAACGGCAGGTTAGTCATGGGTAAGGACCATCCGTCTAATAGAGTAGGCAAGGACGAGTTTCGGGTTTCTGGAACATCCTTCTCGGCGCCTCTGGTCAGTGGCGCGATTGCGCTCCTTTTGCAGGACGAGCCCGGGCTAACGCCGGACCAAGTGAAGTACCGTCTGATGGCTACAGCCGCGCCAGTGGGCTTTGAGGGTGCCGGTGCTGGTTACCTCGACATTTACGCCGCCGTACACGGCGACTCAACTGAATCTGCCAACACGGGCATTGAGGCCAGCCAGTTACTTTGGTCGGGTGACGAACCAGTCAACTGGAACAGCGTCAACTGGAATAGCGTCAACTGGAACTCCGTCAACTGGAATAGCGACCATTGGGACGATTAGCATATCGAACAGCCTGAGAGAATTATTTTTATCAGGTCGAATAAAGAATTGGAGGAACGGGTAAGCCAAGTGAACATGAGTGAAGTACATCTTGCTTGGCTTCCCGATTTTTGAGCTCTAGCGTGTGTTCACGAATCTCGCCGAGCGGGGACAATAAATTGCCCCTCGGATCACTTTCAAAAAGTGAAAGGCTAGGTGCGCATCAAAGCACTTACAAGTAGAGCGAGAATCTTCATACTCGTCGTCATTGCCGCCGGTCTCGTGATCAGCGCGCTCTCCCTCCGTCCCCTCCCTCTCGAACAACCTGTGCTGTTGTTTGTCCTAGCAATCGTTACCTCGGTTACCAGTGTGCTCAAAGTGGAAGGACCGACGAAGCGCTCTAATTACCAGATCAGCTTTATGGTCTACGGCTTCACAATGGCACTTTTGGGGACGAGTGCTGCCCTTTTCGTGATACTCATATCGTATATCGTCGAATGGGTATGGTACCGCTATCCGTGGTACATCCAGATGTTCAATGTCGGCAATCTTACACTTTCAATGTGGGCTGCTGGCAGTGTGTACACGTTGATCAATCCCGAAAAGAGCTTAAGCTGGGCAATGGCGACTGGCGGCTTATTGGCTGCAATGCTTATTTTCACTTTCGTCAACCATATTTTTGTCGGGCTGGTGCTCAAATTGGCGCGCGGCGAGAGCTTCGCGGAGTCCGAAGTGTTCGTGCGCCTCAATCTGATGATTGATTTTTCGCTCTTCGGAATGGGGGCGGCCGCCGCCGTGATCTGGCATATGAATCCATTCGCCATAGTGCTGGTTGTCATTCCGCTGTATCTGATCTATGGCACATTAAAAGTGCCGGCCTTACAGCGCCAGGCCAATCTGGATCCCAAAACCGGATTGTTCAATGCGCGCTTCTTCGCGCAAACGCTTGAGAGCGAGCTGAATCGCGCGGATCGATTCGATCGCCCTCTAACTATGGTCATGGGCGATCTGGACTTGCTCCGCAACATAAACAATGTCTACGGGCACATTGCCGGGGACGCTGTTTTGATCACACTAGCGAAAATCTTGCGGCGCGGCGTGCGCGAATACGATGTGGTTGCTCGTTTTGGAGGTGAGGAGTTTTCCATCCTGATGCCGGAAACGAAACCCGAGTTCGCGTTAGCGCGTATCGAAGAACTTCGGCGCGAGATCAAGGCTACGGAGATTCAGGTTCCGACCAGCGTAGAGCCTCTCAAAGTGACCATGAGTTGCGGCATCGCAGGACGGATGCTCACCGATACCACACCGAACGAACTTGTTCATCAGGCTGATCTAGCGTTGTATAAGGCAAAGGAGGAAGGACGTAACCGAACTTACATATACTCGCATTTAGGCGAACACGAACCTGCGGCCCGATATGAAATTAAAGTCCCTGAGATTGAGAATCGCATCGAGGCTGCTGATATATCATTCGAACCCTCAGCGCTGCGCGCTCAGCCGGCACCCACCGATACTGAGCTTACACCTACCCCAAATACTGAACTTATATCCACCCCCTCCAGCCGTCAACGTGCTGATAGAACCACGAACCTGTACGTGACTGTGCTCACATTACTTGCGTCCGTCGCCGTTGGCCTCTCCATTTATACAAATCCAAGCGTAGATTGGATTGGGCTGGCAGTATTCGCTGCGATAGTGTTCACGGTGGAAGTGTTGTCGATTGATATCTACGTTAACGATAACTCCGTCTCAACTTCAGCAGCGCCACTCATCGCAGGTTACTTGCTGTTTGGTCCGGTTGGCGTCTTATTGCTCGCACTCACAGTCGCAACAGCGACGATGCTTAAACATCGCAGTCAGATAAGTCGCTTTTTCTTCAACGCCAGCAACCATATCGTCTCTGGGTTTCTAAGTCTTGGGGCGATTTCGCTCACTGGCAGGCTGTTTACTGACTGGCCGTTAACAATCCAGACCGTTCTGACGCTACTGGCCGCCAGCGTTGTTTACCTCAGCACAACGACGTTGTTGGCGGTCGTGATTCAGATCAGCACCAAATTGCCATTTCGGAATGTCTGGAACGATCGCTTCAAATGGTTGTTGGCTTCCTACCTTGGCATGGGTCTGGTTGCGTACGGATTGATTCTGAGTTTCGGGTTTGCGGGCCTGATCGGTGTCGCGGGTGTCGTCGTTCCCTTGCTTCTCTTGCGTTTCGCTCAAGTACAGTTTGTGGAACATACCCAGGAAGTCGTCAGTCGCTACCGTGAAGCAAATGCTGAACTCGAAAAACATTCAGATGAAATCTCCCTGATCAATGAGGAATTATTGCTGGTTCTGGCGCACGTGAACGACATCCGTGATCCGTTTGTGCTGAATCATTCTGTAAATGTTGCCCGCTATGCCACCCTGATTGCCGAAGAAATGGCGCTGCCCGCCCCTCAGATTAAATTAGTGCGCAAAGCCGGTCTATTGCATGATATCGGGAAACTGGGTATTCCCGAAGCGATATTGTTCAAGCCGGACACTTTAACAGAGGCTGAATACAACAAGGTCAAACAGCATGCTGCTATGGGTGCGGATATCCTCGGAATAAGTCACACGCTGCAGGCGCTCATGCCTATCGTTCGCCACCACCACGAGCGTTTCGATGATGGAGGTCATCCTGATGGCTTGGGCGGCCGTGACATTCCGCTCGAGGCGCGCATCTTGTCTATCGCCGACACAGTCGAAGCGATGGCATCTGACCGGCCGTACCGCAGCGGGACCTCAGCGCCAGAAATTCTTGAGGAGATTAGTGGAGAGGCAGGCCACCAATTCGATCCTTCAGTGGTGGCAGCTTTTAGGCGTATGCTCCAGCGGCATGGTGATACAGTGATCATTAATTCTGCCCGCGATATGGCGCAGCACATCACCGGCGAATTGCCGAGCTTGCCTGGCGTGGATCTAGACCTTGTAGATTCACTTCTATATTATGCGCGCAACTCGATTGTCCACTAACTTTCCTTAGCGATTGGCAGACAGATAGATCGGGCGAATAGCTTGTTGGCGCCTGACCCGAACACTACTTGAAGAAAGCGCGTCTTGTACAGGCGAGCACATACTACCTGAATGGCGTGGATTCGAGTTCCATCGTCCGCTCCAAATTGAAACAGCCTCTATTAATGCAAGCTGTTTTATGTATCATACTCGTTAAACTGGACTTAAGATTTTGATTGCTTACGATACAGAATAATCGTAAGGATGATGCCTACAAGCACCAGAACTGCGCCAATTGGAATGGTGAAGAAATAAAATACCCAAGCCGTCTGTACCCAGCCGGGCAGGTTGAGGACAAAAGCCCCGAGATACGGGATCGCGTTCAAAACAATGCTGATCACCAGAGTGAGAACGAGCGGGAAGTACGGTTTATTAAATATTGATTTCATTACTTGCTTTCCCTACTTAATGTTTTAGGTTGGGGACAGGGTATTTCATCTTCCAATCGTCGAAAATCCCGCCCCCGAAGAACTTGTCGGCGGCGCGGCGGCCGGAACGATAGAGCGAGTCGCTTTGCTCGCCACCGGCACTTACGATCTGAATGTTAGAACTTATCGGTTCTGATGCAGGAGCTTGCGTATTTCCTCTATCAATTCCGTCATCGGAGCTGGCTTAGAAAAAAAGGCGTTCGCTCCAGCTTCTATACTCTCATCACGAGCCTTCCGGTCGGAGCGGGTTGAATGCATAATCACAGGGAGCAGTCTTGTGTGCTCATCTGCACGCACCTGCCGCAACATTTCAAAACCATTCATGCCGGGCATCATGATGTCGAGAAGAATGATGTCAGGCTTATGGTCTTCTTATGGTGGACCCCTTTGTCAAGACAGAAAAATGGCCTGGCGTAAGGTGCATTCTCAATGGTCGCCGTAGTGCTGTGGACATGTGGGCAACTGGCGCATTCTCAGTTGTCCACATGTCCACAGCGAAATCGGTGTCAGTTCAGCAGCGTGCGTTCCCCGAAGTACACCTGCGCCGGGGTGAGATAGTCGAGTGATTGATGCGGACGCTCCGCACGGTAGAAGCGAAAGTAGCGTATCAGAGCCTGCCGTGCTTCGCGCGGGCTGTCGTAGTCGTGCAGATAGACCTCCTCGTATTTCACCGTCCGCCACAGCCGCTCGGTGAAGATATTGCCCAGTCTCGTCGACTGGACGAGGTCGAGCGCACGGCCGCGACCATCCATACTGATTTGTGTACCGGCCGCTTGGAGCCGGTCAATGTACTGCGGGCTAGTGAAGTGGCTGCCCTGGTCGCTGTTCCAGATCGTCGGCGTGGCCGCTGCCAGCGCCCGCTCGACTGCGCGCAACACGAATGGCATTTCCAGCGTCTGGTCGAGCTCCCAGCTGACCACGTAGCGGGAGAACCAATCCAGCACAGCCACGAGGTACCCCGTCCAGCCTGTCCGGGGCTGGGCATCCAGCCGCCGCGGAGGCGGATATAGGTGATGTCGATTCCCCAGACCTGATTTGGCTGCGTGATCGCCACTCCGCGCAACAAATAGGGGAAAACAGCGTGCTGCTTAGCTCGTTTCCCGTGACCCGGCCCCGGGACGGTGTGCTCAGATTCGGGCCCGGATAGATGGCTGCCAACCCCATTTCGCGCATATGACGTTGGACTGCTTTGCGATTGATGGTCATCTCGCGTCGCAATACGGCCAGGATCTTGCGCGAACCGTAGAAGGGATGGGCAGTGTAGATTTCATCGATGCGGCACTTGATGTACAACTCTTCCGGTGACGGCGGGACCGGGACGTAGTACAAACTGGAGCGACTGATACCCAACAGATCGGCCTGGGTTGCGAGCGATAGCTCAGCATTCTCGCGTTCGACCATCGTCAGTCGCTCACTTCTCGATGACGTTGAGGCCAGATTTTATTTTGAGCCAGGCTAACTGCGTCGTCAGCCGGCCAATCTGCGCATACAGCGCTTCGCGTTCGCTCTCGTGTGCCGCCTCGAGCTCGCGCATCGTGTGGTTCTCGTTGCTGAACACGCTAGGTAAGCGCTCGACCGCCTGCGCTTTCCATTTGCGGAGCATATTGACGTGCATGCCATACTCAGCGGCGATCTGCGCGAATGTGCGCTCTTCCCGCAGTAGTTCGAGAACGATCTGGGCTTTCCGTTCGGCGCTGTAGTGGGTGCGGGTTTTCTTCTTTGTCATGGCTGGCAGTGTACCTTAGCCCGACGTGTTTTCGAGTCTAGATTCTGGGGTCCACTATATCTAGCCATTGCAGGGCTTGAACACCTCCACTGGCTGTCACTATCTCAAAACTATACTCCTCCAAAAGAAAGCGCATTAGTGTCAAGAGGCTTGGCTCGTCATCCACTACCAGAATGATCGGGTCTTGGGGAGGTGTCATAGGGAAATGCACTCTTGGTTGTCGCTTGGAGGCATGCCTGTAATTATTGCGGTAAACCTTGTCTGTGTAACTGGTCTTTTGGGGCTATGAATCGAGGTGCTCAATGTTTCACAAGCACCAGGATGCTACACGGGCGGTGAGCCAACCGATGCGCTTCTCAGATGAAAGGGTGAAATTGGATGGGGCAGCCCATTCGATAGGTGTCCTGATTAATTCTTATCCCCAGCTCACGCTTCCCGTTGGGAGCAAAAATAAAAGAGAGCGGCCTAATTCGCTAGCGTACCAAAGAACGAATACCAAGCTGGGTCAATGTGTTTGCCATCTTCACATACTCCGATACAATCGCATCAAATTCTGCATCCCGCAGCCACCAGCCTTCTGGACGGAACCAGCTCGGCTCGGCTGCAACGTAAACCAAGTCAAAATTAGCGCCCTGAAAAACGGTATTGAAGATCAACGAGACTGGGCGTAAGTGAAAACTGTCGGATATCACAATAAGCGTGCGCTTGCCGTTTGTCTCCATCCAATCCCGCGAACGCTCGGCTTCTTCAATTGTGCTGCTCAACACTCCCAATGTTTGGATATTATCAGCGGGAATACCAAACAACTCGAGACGACCCATTTCGTATTCTGCATCGTATGCAGGCGTGCCAGGGGTATGTGGTTCGCCAGCGGTAAGTACCACCGGTGCATAGCCGGTAGCGAACACTTCTGCGCCATGCCGTGCGCGGTCACCCGGCCCACCACTTAATACGATGATGGCATCAGCAAAGATTGGGGGCTCGCCAATCGTCAAATATTCGGCGAGACCGCTGAGCCAGACTTCGTGTGTAATGATGAGTAGAGCAGCGATCGTAACTATCAAAGCTAAGATACGGGCAAACCACACAACGCTTTTACGCTTGTGTATGATCCAATTGTCAGTTGGGTCTACGACACTTACTGCCATACAAATCCTAAGAGCATCTTCAGGTATTCAATCCCCACCTTGATAGCATCAGACTCTCGCGCCCACCATCCCACAGGATTGAAGCCGGCATAAGGGTCGGGAACCGGGATGAACTTAATGCCGGCATCGGCATAGATTGGGCCAAAGACTATGGATACACGTCGCATACGAATTTGGTCAGTTACCACCAGTACCGAATGTGCATTTTTCTCAAGTAAAAAATCTCTGGAACGTGTGGCCTCTGCATAAAGATTGCCTGTATCGTCGATCTCGATGATCTGGGTTGTTGGCACGCCCGCGTACATCAATATCTCTGAATCACGCGCAGCGCCGGTAGAATTTGCACCGGATTGTGACGTCACACCTCCAAGCGTTACAACAATAGGTGCATAGCCAGCTGCATAAAGTTATGCGGCAAATATTGCGCGATTATCTAATCCTTGGCTAACGATGACGATTGCATCCGCTTGTTGTGGGCCCGCACCCACAACAAGAAACTGGCCGAGTGCGGTCAACCACATACTCCGCATTAAAACCAATATCAATAATCCAATGAATAATAGAATTGCCACACTCGCCGCATAGTGGCGAGCAAGATGTTTATTCACTATCCAGTAAATACGAGTGTCAACCTCTCGCATGATCATTAATCGACTGGCAGCATCGTAGCAAGTGTTCTGTACATAGTTCTTCTAAGCGTTTCTTTTTCTCGCGTCAGGGTTGCGGGAACCAGGTGGAGCGGGCCAGTGAGCGGTTCACCAAGACGGGGAATCTTACGAGAATTATAACTTTTCCATAATAAGAAGTCGCCCCTTCGCTCCCAGGGATGTTTTACCGTCTTGGCCTAAGATGCGACCCCGGAGATCGACAATATCCCCGCCAAGCTTTCTCTGTGGAGTGACTTTTATCACTAACCACTCCAATCGAATGGTTTCATCAGCATAGATGGGACGGCGGAATCCAACCCAGTATTCCAGGCCCAACATGGACATTCCTTTAGAGAAATGAGACGCGGACAGGGCGAGCAGCAGTGCGGTGGTATGGGTTCCACTTGCTATCGGACGGCCGAATCGTGTTTGCGCAGCGAATTCTGGATCGTGGTGTATCGGATTGTCGTCGCCAACTGCATACGCTTGATTCGATACAATTTCTGGCGTAAGAGAATACACCGCACTGAATCTGTCGTGAGGCTGTACTTTCATTGACTCAGGTTTCGCGAATTTCGTGCTGGCAAACTTCGCCCACATATACTCTGCACAAAATCCTTGTACTGCATGGTTCCATCTCCTTTGGCACGTTACTCATGCATCATCAACCTTCATAGGCCTAGCATCCCCGCACGCGGACTCCCGTCCTATTTCAACTTTATTTTGAAATTCTTATTCACCAACAAGCTTGCTTCTACCAGGAAAGCTGTTATCGTGTCCCCACACGTCGCTGCGTTCACATATATTAGCTTCTTTCGTACTTCTCTGCGACCTGTTTTCACTCATTACATATAGAGGCTGGAAAGATCAAATCGGCTAGAGACAGACGCTATCCGTTTATTTTTACGACAATCGAGGACAGCACTGGCTTAATAGCGTTTACAATAATTATTTTAATAAGGCTGGCTGCTAATCTGTATTCGAACGACGTCCTCAAGCCTGAGCAGTTCGAAAGCTTTCCCTTCCGAGCATGAATAGTTGTACGATAAAATCGATAGTGATAATTTTGGGCTGCTGTCGGTCGTATTACGACGACGTAATTGGGGCGAATTCAACCTGAACGACGAGCGTGGTATCTTCCTAACTCTTGTCGGTGACGGTAGTCCTCTGCTCTCGTTTACCGGATTGAGCCTCGTGCTCGTCGGTGCCCTCGCCATCTTCCTGGCTGCCACCGGTCAATTCCTGCCACACGATGAAGCGTTTCTCGGAATGGACGCAGAGGCCCTTTGCGTTCTCTATGACTGCCGCATCATGGACTTCATGATTCACGACCGGGTCTCTTTTGGCGGCTCACTGATTGCCGTCGGCGCCCTCTATATGTGGCTGGTCGAATTTCAACTCAAGCAGGGTCAGGCTTGGGCATGGTGGGCGCTGTGCTCGTCGGGTTTTGTCGGATTTGGCAGCTTTCTAGGGTATCTGGGATATGGCTACCTCGACCGCTGGCACGGCTTCGCATCACTTGTCCTGTTGCCAATCTTCATCGGTGGACTTGTCATGACGGCCAAACGTGCGCATCCCCTGCAGCCAGGTCGCGCGATTCTGCATCCAAGTATGCCTTTTTCGTTGCGCTCGCGTTCCGATGTGGGACGCTTGCTGCTCGTTTTGACCGCACTCGGCATATTCGGAGGCGGTGCAACCATTATGACGGTCGGCATCACTGATGTCTTTGTCCCGCAGGATCTGCGATTCATGCAACTCCAAGAGGCCGACTTAAACGCTGTCAGTCCAAAGCTTGTTGCTCTAATCGCTCATGATCGCGAGGGTTTCGGCGGTGGGCTTTTTGCGACTGGGGTTGCGATGCTTTTTGTCACTTGGTGTGCCGCTCCGTCCCGCCATCTATGGCAGGTTCTTGCCCTCAGCGGACTCGTGGGATTCGGGACAGCGAATGGGATACATTTTGTAGTTGGATACATTGACTTCGTGCATCTATTCCCCGCCGCATTTGGTGCGATCTTAATGGCGGCTGGCCTTTCTCTGACTTATCCTGGGCTCGACTTTGTACGTTTCAAGTAGCGTAACAAGCCATATTTAGCAGAGAATCGAGCAATGCGCGCGGGACTTTTACGATATCGGGCTGCGACGGCGACATGGAAAAACCACTTGCCATCAGCCAGAGTTCACGCCGCACAGTTGCGATTGCATCAGAGAATGTTGGCAAAGGTTTGGCATACCAGGCAGCCGTTCGCACAGGGATTGGGTCATGCACATGCAACTTGTGAGCCGCCAGCGTGATCCAGGAAAACAGTCCTAGCAGCACCGGCGTGACGCGCGCGATGGCGGCATCGGACCACTGGCGCTGTGTCTCAACTCCGAGGTGGGCGCGCACTTCTTCGAACGTGACTTCCAGCTGCCCGCGTTGTACGAACCAGGTGATGACCTGTACCGGGTCAGCCCAGCGGTCCGTGCACAGCAAAGCTTGCGGCTTGAATTTGTCCTCAGGGTCGCGGATGAGAACCCAGCGCAGCGGCACAGTGGGCATCCCGCCGTGATACCAGACCGCCGTGCCAGCGGTGATTTCTACCGTGCGTTGTTTGTTGCTGTACCAGGCGACCGTGGTCTTCGTCCAAGCCGTTTCCGGGTCGTTCAGCCGGGCTTGCAATGTGGGTAAGCGGGCCCCCTTCCAGTGACCCAGGCCCCACTGGACTGGGTGCGCCGTGGCTGGCCGAGCTGTTCGGGCTTGCGCGGCGGTGCCGGTTGATACAGGGCTGCGTCCAGACGCAGACGTGTGACGACCGCCACCGGCTCGGAGAGCGACTGACAGGCATGCAGGAATTCCAGCGCGGCGTAGCTATTGTCGGCCACAAGCACCAACTTTCGGCTGGGCAACCAGCGGCGCAGCTGGAAGACCATTTGGCGCGCCCAGTCGAGTACCGTTTTATGAGCGCGCGCTTTGTCCGCATAATATCGCTGAGAAGGCGCCAACAGTGTAAACACTGGCAGCGCCCACACGCGTATCGCCCATGGAATGTGTACAAGCCACATCAGGCTGATCCAGCGCAAGCCGCTGGCCTTCACGAAGTGACCCCCGCTCGAACGCACGGCGTCGCGATAGAGGCCGCGCGCCTTGATACGACGACCCCAGCGACGTTCGATAGTTTCATCGATTCCAAACACCAAAGTCTCGTCACCGTAATCAAAGTGCTGCAAAAGCAACGCAAGCAACAATTGGCTCAACTTACGTGCCGACCAGGTCGCGCGATTGAGCACGTGGTGAAACTTCGCAAAATTACCGGCACTGCTCAGCCCCACACTTGCCGGGTACGGCAGTACTCGGTTACGCGCAGCGCAGCCGTCACCGTCCGCAAGTGCGGCGTCAGGATCGAACCGACCAGAAGCACCAGAGCTTTCCACCAAGTGCGCTTTTCGAACACTGTCGCGAAGGGCTTTAGCAAGTCTATAATGTCCGTGGGCAAGGTGAGCATTTTCCGACCTTTCTTGATCCAAAGGTCAGCTTACCTTGCCTTTCTATTTATGAGAAATCAGTCCCCAAATGTACAAAGTCGAGCTGGGATGATATCGAGAAAACGTTCGTGGAATGCACCGGAAGCCGATGATTTCAACCCATAGGAGTCTGCACAAAAAAATCCATCGGCGTAGCAAATCGGCGGCTCTTTATTGACGGTACTGGGAAATGAACGTCAGCGCGCTGGCTCGCCGCGCGCGTAAGGCCTGGCGTTAGAAGAGAAATTTGCAAAGGAAATAAAATGGCAATCAAACGAATTTGGCATGGATGGACCACACCTGGAAAAGCTGATGAATACCAAACCCTTCTCCATAATGAAATCGTTCCAGGAATAGAGGCCAAGAACATTCCAGGCTACCAGAGTATCGAACTGCTACGGATTCGGGCAGGCGATGAGGTTGAGTTCGTGACAATTATGACATTTGATTCTTTGCAGAACGTAATCGATTTTCAGGGTGAAGACTACACCCGTTCTTATGTCCCGGACGCCGCACAGTTGGTGTTAAAAAGATGGGACCATGTATCCACTCACTATGAATCAATAGAATACAGGAACTACCAGTGAATACAGGTCAAATGGAAATTAATGATTTTCCTAACCAACCTGTGGGGACGTCGGTGGATTCTAAGGAAAGGAACGAAAAATGTCTGACCTACAAAACCTGATCGACCGCAATACCTAATTTGCAGCCCAATATGATAGCGGCCTGACCATCAAACCCCGCTTTTCAACTATGGTGTTGACCTGTGTAGACTCTCGGGTAGACCCGGCGCATTTTTTGGGGCTGGAACTAGGCGACATGTTTGTATTTCGCAACGCTGGGGCGCGGGTGTCCAGAGAATTGGAGCTTGAACTTGGCATTCTGTGGGTATTGGTGAGCAAGATAGCCGGAGACCAGTTTAAGGGACTTGGGCTGGCTATAATCCAACACACCAATTGCGGCTACGAACGTTTGGTCAATCCTGAGCTACAAAAAATCCTGAGTGACAAACTAGGTGTCGATGAAGCCGAAATTGGGGCACTGGCTAACGCAGACCATACAAAGATCATTCGCGAGGACGTTGAAAGGTTGCGTCGTTCATCACTGGTGCCAAATGAGTTGGTCGTCTCCGGTCACATATACGACGTTGAGTATGGAGTCGTACGGGAAGTTGTGGCCCCGGCACCATTGCTAAGAGACGGCATGTAAGTTTAGATTTTCTCCTCCTTTGGCAGTTGTCCAGCCCCGCTATGAGCAATTCGGCGGCTCATTATTTGTGGCGCTCGCCTAGCGGATGAACCCGCACCGGTAAGTTGCTTAAACGGAATCTATTGAATGTGCGCGCAATCCCAATTAGAATAATGAGAAGCTGATCCCGCCTCTCGAATACGTGCGGAGGATGATATAACAACATCACAGAACGGTTTCCTGCTAATTGCGGATATCACTGGCTATACTTCATACCTGAGTCATTCAGAACTCGAACATGCTCAAGACAGCCTGCGCAGCTTGCTGGAACTGATAATTGAGCAAACCAAACTCCCGCTTGTGGTCTCAAGACTGGAGGGCGATGCAGTCATCAGCTATGCGCTCCAGGGTAGCTTCCAGCAAGGACAGACGCTGGTCGAGATGATCGAGGCCACCTATGTTGCCTTCCGTAGAGCGCTGGAATTGATGGTGCTCAACACGACCTGTACCTGTCAGGCCTGCCGCAACTTGCCCAATCTGGACCTAAAATTCTTCGTCCACTACGGTATATACATGCTGCAGCCCTTCCCAGCGTACAATGAACTAATCGGCACAGACGTAAATACCGTCCATCGCCTGACGAAAAACACTGTCACGGAAAAGACAGGCATAACGGCCTACGTCCTATACACGCAGGCGGAGGTCGATGCGCTGGGTATCGGCGAAGTTCCGACTCGCATTCAGGATATGCACGCTGTCTGGGAGCGCGAGCGTCACAGGCAGCAAAGGGTTGTCGAGCGCGAGGATGCTCTGTGCATTGCCGAACATGATTATCCAATCGAACCAGTGCTCATGTGGGACATTGCGACCAAACCCGAGTTTTTCGCGGTCTTTACGGATTCCAGTAGCGCTCATCTGGATAAACGGATAAATGGGCGCATTGGTGAAGGGGTGACGTATCAATGTGCTCATGGGAATACTATTTATCCAAATACCATTGTCGCCTGGCAGCCATTCGAGCGATTCAGTTGTGCGACAAAGTACTATGGTGTAACCGGTCTGTATACCATCTACTTGACTTCAATTGAAAATGGCACACGAGTTGGTTATGTCGAAGGTAGAGGCGATGGTCCGTGGCTTTTGCGAAAAGCATACGACCTCTTTTCGAATTCAAAGATGTATGAAAGAATGATGCGAGGACACCTTCACGATCTTTATGAGCAGATAGTAAAGGATATGGACGAGGGGACGCTGGTGCAGCCCGCCGCGCTCGAGGTTGCATCGGATGAGATAGACAAGGCCGTGGCAGAAAGCCTGACGATGCAGTCATGAAGCTTCAGTTCGGTTACCGGTCACTTGATGGATCGGAAAAAGGAGGCCAGTTTATCAGCTCACCCGATTGTTTCAATTCCCATTTTCAATAGCAAACAGGAGAACATAGCATGGCTACCTTTGAAAAAAGTATCATTATTAATCGTCCCCAGCAGGACGTTTTCGACTTCGTGTCCAACCCTGCCAACGATCCACAATGGCAAAGCACTGCCGATTCCGCCGAATGGACCTCCGAAGGCCCGAATGGTGTTGGCTCAACTCAACGCTCGACTGGAAAATTCCTGGGCCGCAAAATGGAAACCACATCCGAGGTAACAGTCTGGGACGCGCCCAATCAGTTCGCCATCAAATCGGTTGGTGGGCCAATGCCGTTTGAGTTCAGCATGAAGCTTGCATCAGTGGAGGACGGTACACAGCTATCTGTAAATGGCAAAGCTGAGTTCGGTGGTTTCTTCAAGCTGGCCGAGGGAGTGGTCGCTAAACAGGCTGAAAAGCAATTTGAATCCGATATGGAGTCACTGAAGCTTCTTCTGGAAAAAGGTCAGGCGTAAGCGTCCCACACGATGAGTGATACCGATCGAGTTTACTCCGGCTCCGAGCGGCGCGAAGATGGAAATGCGGAACTACCCGCCAAAATGGACGAAATTGACGAAGAAGTCACGGCCAGCCTCAAGGTCTCAAAAGACGATATGAGTCAGTTATTTGAGCTGCTGCGAGACTTATATCGGCGCGGTCTTGGGAGCCGCTCACCTGATCTGTTACGCCACGTGAGAGAAGAACACCCAGAGCAGCTTAGCCCGGCGATGCTTACGCTGCTGGATAATGTACTCAGTCGGGGGAACTAAGGGATGGCTGCGGGTGGCAGGTCGTGGCCAACGGCGAAAATTGCCACATAGCATCGAATGGTACTAAATTGGGGATCCGAATCCTCGTTCAGTCAGATTGACCCCGGCGTAGCAACGCCCTCTTTATCAAAAATGATTTCATTATTGGCTTTCCCTTCTGGATGTTTTAGCTCGGGGACACGATACTTCCTCTTCCAATCGTCAAAATCCCAACCCCCGAAGAACTTGCCGGCGGCGCGGCGGCCGGAACGGTGAAGCGAATCGCTTTGCTTGCGTCCCAGGCTGAAGTCAGTTGTGCGCACCCCGAGTGTGGGAATCGGCACAGTGCGGGCGAAATCACGCGTCTCGATATAGCGGGCGTCGTGCGCTTCCAGCATGGTGGTAATCAACGCTGAGAGCAGTGAGACTGGTCCGCGAATGGGATGCGGGGCGCTGTCTCCCGGCTCGATCAGCTTATATCCAATGGTAGGGATCAGATCATCTGCATCGCGCTGGTCGAAAAGCCACACCGGGAAATTGCTCAACAATCCGCCGTCGACAATATAGCTGCTCTCTCCGGTGGCCGGGTTCTGGAACACAACCGGCTCGAAGAAGAACGGTATACTCGCGCTCTTGCGTACGGCGCGGGCAACCTCCAGTTCGTCCGGGTGCAGGCCATACGCGGCGGCATCGCCCGGCAAGACCAGTAGCCTGCCGCGCGAGATGTCGGTGGCGATTACTTGGAGCCGGTAGCGGTTGCGCATCTCTTCATTTTTCTCATCCGTTGAAATGAGATCGCCAAAGGTGTAGATATTCTTGGCAGCCAGATGTTCACGCAGCCACGATTCGAAGAAATCGCCCTCGTACAGCCCCATCTCCAGTGCGATACTGAGCGCCGGGCCGACAATAGGTAACTGATCGAGCAGTCCGGAGTCGCGGAATCTTTCGTAATCCAGATTGCTCAGCAATGCCTTCATTTCCCGCGCGCTGTATCCGGCCGCGATCAGCGCAGCGACGATGGCCCCTGCAGAGGTGCCGGCCACGCGCTCGAAGCGGTAGCCCTGCTGCTCGGTTTCGGCGACGGCGCCGACAAGCCCGATGCCTTTTACACCCCCGCCCTCAAAGACGGCATTGATACGGTTTTCTGGTTCTGACATGCTGTCTACTGTTGCAAGAATCGTGTCAGCAAAAGAAAACGCCCCCTTCGGCGGGGGCGCTCTCAATTTTCTCGATAGAAGACTGACCTCAGGCGGCCATGCGGTTTTCTACCAGGCGACCGATAATCGCATAGCGGAAATCAGCCCCCATCCAGGCGCGGATGGCACCATACAGGCCATAAAATCCCCATGCCCCCATGATTATGAACGGGCAGATCATCGAGCCCAGACCTACCCAGAAAATAGCAGGTGGCTGATCGCTGTACTGCTCTGGATTTGCGATCACAGGAATCAGGGTCAGCATGTAGAAGACG
The DNA here is from genome assembly GCA_965248775.1 of Anaerolineales bacterium. GTDB lineage: Bacteria > Chloroflexota > Anaerolineae > Anaerolineales > JBHHUI01 > JBHHUI01. The sequence continues at coordinate 2,814,437 of OZ252150.1, read as the reverse complement.
CTCCAGCAGGCCCAGATACCAATAATTAGAAACAGCCCGACCAACTGGTAAAGCACAGCTTGCAGGGCCTGTCTGCCTAGCCAGGCTGATTTTTCCTTCTGAGTCACATAGATCAGGATGCCGACTACGATGCCCATTCCGCCGGCGATGAGGCTGGCATGTGCCAATGCGCCCAGCAAGCGTTCTTCCTGTGAGATTTCTGTTGACATGTTGCCTTCCTTTGGAAAGAATCAAATAATGCGCGTGGAGGGGCGATCAGGTTCCGTTTTCTTCGGGAACCACAGCCTCTGCCCAATGCAGTTGTGCCAGACCACCGAGCTCGCTGCTGTTCAGGCCCTTCATTTCGGCCGGAATGATGACCCGCTTCGCATTATTCGAAGCGCCAAACGATTTGGTCGCGGCGATGCTCTCGAACTGTAACACGATGTCGGCACCCGCGCCGAGTTCGGTGAGGAGCTGGTATTGTGCGCGCCGGCCTTCAGCCTGCAGGATGAGTGTCTGCTTCTCCGCCTCGGCTTGAGAAATTGTTGCTTGCTTTTCCGCATCGGCGCGGATGATGCGCGCTTCAGCTTCCGCCCGCGCAGCTTCTTTCTTCGCCTGTGCTTTCAAAATCGTCCAGCTCCGCTCGGCCTCGGCTATCTCAATATCCGCCTTGCGGCGAGACATAGCTTGTTCCACCTCCGGTTGCAAACGCAGGTCGGCAATTTCGACTGTCGTAACTTCAATGCCCCAACGTTCGGTCGCGGCCGCCAGCCTTTGTCTGAGCTGTATAGCAACTTCTTCGCGCTTGGCGATAACATCCGACAACTCCATATCGCCAACCACTGCACGTAATGTGGTGCGGGCCAGGCTAAAAATGCCTTTCTCAGCGCCCGCGATCTCCAATATTGCCTTCTTGGGCTCTACATATTTGTAGAACACGATCGGATTGATTGAGACCGGCACGTTGTCTTTTGTGATGCACTCCTGATCGGGGATGTCCTTCACCTTTTCGCGCAGATCGATCCGGCCCACGGCTTTCTGGCCCGGCGGAACGAATACGAAGCCGGGACCCATCAGGCCCGCAAATTTGCCGCTGATGCCGAAGACAATCAGACGTTCATATTCAGGTAAACGATAGAAAAACATGGCTTTCCTTTTTCATTCTCTATATCGGATAGTTGACGCCCCAACGGAAGACTGGCGCGTAGTCTCGATCTTAACGGAGAGCAGTACATGAAGGTGCCCGATTTAATAGGGCAGGTGTATGATTGCAGTGCAGTTTCCGAATAAGATCGATTTACATCTAGAACTCCGCCGGCAGGGTTCGGTTTGATTTCGGATCGGGAATTGTACGAGAGCCATCTAATCGGTATGATTCTCGCTAGAATAGAAGCGAGCATCCCTGAACGCGAATACTCTCGATATACCCTCACTCACCGCCTGAAAGCTGCGGGAAGGTAAACAATAGATGAACTGCCCAACATGCCAGACCCCCAACCCGGACAGCGCCAAGTTCTGCATGGACTGTGGATCGAAGCTGGTGCTGCAATGTCCGCAATGCAATGCCGAAGTGCCGCAGGGTGCGAAGTTCTGTCTGAATTGCGGACACAATCTCGCGAGCGGAGCCGAACCGGAAGCGACACCCGTGCCCGCAGCCCAGGCCAACTCACTTGAAAAATTTATCCCGAAGGAATTACTTTCCAAACTAGAGAACGCGCGCAGCTCCGGCACCATGGAAGGTGAACGCCGCATCATCACGATGCTTTTCTGTGATGTGCAGGGCTCCACCGGCGCAGCCTCGCAGCTCGATCCGGAGGAGTGGGCGGATATCATCAACGGCGCCTTTGAGCATATGATCGCGCCGATCTATCGCTATGAAGGCACGTTGGCGCGCTTGATGGGTGACGCCATTCTGGCGTTTTTCGGCGCGCCCATTACCCACGAAGACGATCCGCAACGAGCCGTACTCGCCGCGTTGGAAATCGTCCAGAGCTTCGATGTGTACCGTGAGAAAGTGCAACAAGAATGGAATCTGGAGATTGACGTGCGCGTCGGTATCAACACAGGACTGGTTGTCGTGGGAGCGGTGGGTTCCGACTTGCGCATGGAATACACGGCGATGGGTGACGCCATCAATCTGGCAGCTCGCATGGAACAGACTGCTGAACCCGGCACGGTCCAGATTTCGGAAGCGACCTACAAACTGATCGCGCCGCTAGTGGATGTGTGGGACCTCGGAAAGATTGAAGTCAAAGGTAAGAGCGAGCCGGTTGAGGTGTATCGTGTGCTCGCTATGAAGGCGGAGGCCGGCCAGCTGCGCGGCATCGAAGGACTGGACTCTCCTATTGTCGGGCGGGACGACGAAGTGGGGATATTACGTACTGCCATTGCAGATTTGCGCCACGGTCGCGGGCAGATTATTTCCCTGATCGATGAAGCCGGTCTGGGTAAATCCCGACTCGTAGCCGAGATGCAAACGGGCGCGAGCGTCGCTGTCAATGGGCGCATCGGGATTCATTGGCTGGCGGGACGCTGCCTCTCTTTCCAGACCTCGTCGCCCTACGCACCTTTCATCGATTTGTTCCGCAATCACTTCGAGAATCTCGATGGAGAGCCGGGCGAGGAACCGTACCAACACATCTTTAATCAAATTGAAACGGTCAACCCGAAGCAAGCCAACGAGATCGCGCCCTATATTGCCTCGTTGCTAGGTATCACGCTTTCTGGCGCGACGCTCGACCGCATAAAATTCCAGGAACCGCCGGTAATGCGGCAGCACACTTTTGGCGCGATTGCGACTTATCTCGAATCGCTTTCAATTGACAATCCAGTTGTGCTTGTCGTGGACGATCTGCATTGGGTAGACCCGACTTCACTTGAACTTCTCCAATCCTTGTTGCCGCTCACGGATCGAACTTCATTGCTCTTGCTTGTAATGTTCCGTCCGCAACGACAGGAACCCTCCTGGAATTTCCACGAAACCACCACACGTGATTACACCCATCGCTATCAGCACTTGCATCTCAAGCCGCTGGATGCGGGTGATTCGCGTCAGCTTGTGGCAAATTTGTTGCATGTCGAGGACCTGCCCGAGAGCGTGCGCGCTTTGATCCTGCAAAAGGCGGAGGGAAATCCCTTCTTCGTCGAGGAAGTTATCCGTTCTCTGCTGGATAGCGGTCTGGTCGTGCGTTCGGAAGGGCACTGGCATGCAACCGAAGAGATCGAGAACATTTCAGTGCCGGACACTCTGGCGGCAGTTATCAATACCCGCCTCGACCGGCTCGACGAAGAAAGTCGTCGCGTGACGCAGTCGGCGGCCGTGATCGGACGCCACTTTTCGCATGATATTCTTGTTTCCGTGCAGCCCACGCGCGAACCATTGGATAAGACACTCACCGATCTGCAACGCCGCGAATTAATCCATGAGCGCACACGCATTCCCGAGCGCACATATTCATTTAAGCACGCGCTCACACAAGAGACGGCCTACAACACACTGTTATTAAAGACCCGGCGTGAAATACATCTGCGCGTGGCCGGCGTATTGGAGCGCACCGCCGCCGACCAGGTGCATGATATTGCACATCATTACGTGGCAGCGCGCGAGCAGGCGCGTGCACTGCCGTTCCTGGTTGAAGCTGCGGACCGCGCTGCCAAAACGTATTCCACGCAAGAAGCAATCGGCCTGTATCGACAGGCACTCGATATTCTCGATACGGAAGATGCGCCGGAATTGTTGCGCCGCACATACGAAGGTCAGGGAAATGCCCTCACCTTTGCAAACCAGGTCCCGGAAGCGGTTGAGATCTACAAGTCGATGTTGGCGATCGGCGAACAGAGTGAAGACATTTCGATGCAGGTGTCTGCGCTCAACAAACTCTCCTATGTGTCGGCGTTGTTCTTGGGTCAATTCGAGCAGGCCGATCAGTATTTGCTGCAATCGGAGGAACGGGCGCGGGCGCACGAAGATAAGTACGGTTTGTCGGAGTTGGGTTTGATCCGTTGCATGATGTGTACGGCAGTTGCAGACTTTGATGGCGTTGTGAAGTACATGGGTGAAACGGTGGCACTCGGCCGCGAACTGGGGGTGAAAGAGCAGATGACGATGGGGTTTGCGCACGTTTCATCTTCGCAGGTCTACATGCTGCAGTTTGATAAAGCGATGGAGAATTATGAAGAGGGTTTACGTTTGAGTCGTGAGATTGGCGATCGTTTGCACGAGGCCGAACTGCTGGCATCGACAGGAACTATCTACCACATGTCGATGGGCGATCTTGGCAAGGCCAGTGATCTGGCAAATGAAGCGATGGGAATCTGCCTTGAAATTGGAAACGTCAACTTCCTTCGCAATTCCCGCCGCATGCTCGGCATTCTCGCCCATCATAAAGGCGAGTATGAACTCGCCATCGATCACTATCAAAATTATCTGGACCTGAGTCGTTCGACTCACTTTGCGGCGACAGAAGCGGAGGCGCTCTGTCTGCTCGGCACATCTTATTTAGATATCAGCACTGTATTATTCAAGCGTGTAGCAGGATTTCATGAAAAGGCCATCGATGTTATGCAGATGCCCGGTGGAAACATGATGGGCGGAACGGCCTGGGCAGAACTCGGCTACTGCCTGCACGTCGCCAATCGTTACGAGGATGCCAGCGCATACTACCAAAAGGGTCTTGAAATCCCCACCATCACCGGGCAGCTCGAGCGTCCGCGCTTGCTGGTCGGCGCTGCCCGCGTTGAGTTGGTTACGGGCAATGTTAATCGTGCCGCGGAGATGATCCAGGAGGCACGTACATTTGCGGAGGAGAACAACTTGAAGTTTACATATCCACTCGTTGCGTGTGGTGAAGGAGCCCTTGCAGATGCGCGCGACGATTTGGAGAGTGCGCGTGCCTTTTACTCGCGGGCGGAGGCAGCTGCAATTGAGATGGGCATGCGCCCCCTGATCTGGCAAGCGCGCGCCGGGGCTGCACGGGTTTCTGCCGCCCTTGGGCAACACAAGGAAGCGGATGCCAAACGCGCTGCTGCGCAAGAAATGGTGGATGAAATTGCGGCGCTCTTTGACGATGAGGACCTGCGCTCCAAATTCCTGGAAAGCGCACAGGCCCAGGTGGGTAGTGCGGTGCCTGCTTTGAATTGATTTAGAATCCGTTGGCACTCAAGGGCCCGACAGTTTGTCGGGTCTTTTTAATGGATAGAAGTTTCAACATTTTTGTAATGAGCCTTTTTCAAACCGCGACACTAACACGTACTTTTGGCTCGTTACTCACAGTCCTCCTGACTCTCCTGCTAACGGCATGTAGTGCCAGACTGCCGGACGAGATCGTTATCAAGCGCTTTAATTTTTTTCCCGAAAGTATCGAGTACGATGCACAGACCGAACATTTCCTGCTAGGTTCCCTCAGCGAGGGTAGCGTACTCGCTGTCAAGGATGACGGCAGTCATGAAGTGTTGATAAACGACCGGGAGCTGCTCTCGGCGGGAGGCCTGGCACTTGATCAGGAGCGGCGCCGCCTGCTGGTCGTCAACCCGAACCTTGGAGCTTCGCTCATGATTTACGATTTAGATTCGGGCCGGCGGCTTCATTTCGTGGATTTGTTCACGCTTTACCCCGAGCTACCCCATCTGGCAAATGACGTGGTTCTCGACGCGGACGGAAATGCTTACGTAACGGACTCGTATGCGCCGTTGATGTACAAAGTGGATACAGAGGGCAAGGCCTCTTTACTGACAGCAGACTCTCGTTTTCTGAGCGACGCTCTCGGCCGGCTCGGGTTGAACGGTATCGCCTATCATCCCGACGGATATTTGCTCGTCATCAAGAGCAGTGACGGCGTTTTGTTTAAGGTAGCGTTGCAGGAACCGTACGTAGTGACCACGGTAGCAATCGAGGAGTCTTTATTGATATCCGTGAACGGCATCACGCTTCACCCGGACGGCAGATTAATTGCCGTGCGCGGATTTCCAGATTCGATGGTCTTTGCTTTGCGCAGTAGCGACGACTGGGTCTCAGCAGAAGTGGTGGCCATGGAATCAATCGAGGCCCCCGGCGCGACTTCAGCTGTCGTGCGCGCAGAGCAGGTCTACATGCTCTCCGCTCACCAGGATTTGTTCTTCAACGGCCAACCCGCCGACACCTTCGAGATCATTCGCGTCGACTTGGAGGAGTAATGTAAAGGGCCCAATATTAGTACCACTTGAAAGTGGAAATTCACGGTTGTTTCGGGTCATATTGATAGGGCGGCACATCGCCCAGTGATTCGTGTGGTCGGATGGCATTGTATTCATCCAGCCAATCTTCAGTGACCGCCTGTGCCTCTGCCACTGTGTGAAACAAATAAGCGTCGAGAACGGCTTCGCGATAAGTGCGGTTGAATCGCTCGATGAAAGCATTTTGGGCCGGTTTGCCGGGCTGGATAAATGCCAGTTTGACTTGATGTTCCCCAGCCCAATCTGCCAAGGTTTGTGAAATCAATTCCGGTCCATTGCGCAGTCCAGTGTGTCCTGCACTGGGTCCAGGCGCAGCTGCTGGGGATAGCCTCGCCACCCCGTCCCGTGGCCGGGGTCACGGGAGAGTACCCGCATGTTCAGCACTCGCACCACTCGAGTAGCGGGGATGGAAGTATCAACTTCAAGCCACAATGCTTCCCGGTTGAAATCGTCAACCCAGTACCGTACAGTCACGGGCAGACTGCATCGTGAAACGAACTGGGTCGGTATAATATTCAGTGTGCGGATCGTGCGGGCGTTCCCGCAAAGTGCAGTGCGCACTTCACTGTGTGACCCCGGACCCATCACGATGCAGTCTGTACGGGACTGGGTGGCCAAGCTATCGTGCATAAAGTCTAACGACCAGGACCGATTGGCTTCTGTGGGAGCCACCAGTGGTTGGGGATCGCGAACAGCCAGTCTTTTCTTGGGTTTGACCCGCAAATTGAGCCCTAAAGCCCGATAAATTCGGCGAACGCGCTTGTGGTTCCAATGCTGCCCCTGATTTTTGAGATAAGCATACATTTTCCGGCAGCCCCAGCGGGGTTTCCAGCCAGCTAAACTGAGCAGTTGTTCCCGCAGCTCTTCATTGTCAGAAGGCTTGGCTTGATAGCGGTACACCGACCGGCTTAGATTTAACACGGCACAGGCATGGCGTTCACTCATCTGATGGGTAACGATCACATACTTAGCCAGCTCCCGGCGCTCTGCTACCGTGACAACTTTTTTTCGACGATATCCTTCAACACCTTGTGCTCCAGGCTGAGGTCTGCATACATCTCTTTCAGTTGTTGGTTTTCTGCTTCCAGTTCCTTGAGGCGTTTGAGGGCCGTCGCATCCATGCCGCTGTACTTGGCTTTCCATTTGTAATAAGTGCTTTTACTGAAGCCGTGCCGGCGGCTGAGTTCCTCAACTGCAACGCCTGCTTCTGCTTCTTTGAGGATTTTGACAATTTGGGTCTCGGTAAATCTTGATTTTTTCATCGGAATCTCCTGATGTATTTTGCCAGAAAATTCCACTTTCATTTGGTACTATTTTAAGGGCTGGTTACCATAACACGCGTGGCTCGCGCTGACAAGCGTGCTGCGGCGGAAGAATTGAGTAGAATGTGGAGCGCTTTTTGATGAAGAAGACTTGCGGTCCAAAATCCTGGAAAGTGCACAGGCATAGGTTGGTGGTGCAGTTCAAGCTGTCGGGTCTTATTCTTTTCTATTGCAAAGTTGCAAAAGCTCGAACCGGAAACGCAGCAGCCCCGGCAAACTTAACCGGCACCGCGTGGAAGGTAAACCCCTTATCCGGCAACGCTGCCAGGTTGGTCAGATTCTCGACAATCAGGATTTCACTGTGCAGCAATGTTACATGCACCGGGCGGCGCGGGTTCGTCGTGTCGTCAATGACAAGGAAATCCACGCCCGCCAATTTTGCGCCGCCGTCGCGTAATGCAATTGCAGTCTCTTCTCTCAGAAACGGAAAGTCCAAATATTCTGGGCGTTTCCAATGGCGACTCCAGCCTGTGCGGAAAAGTACTGCTTTGCCGACAATGTCCAATCCCCTCAGCACGTCGGGCCCGATGGGCGCACGCGCGCTGACACCCGAGCAATCCACGACCACACCCGGCAGAATGAGCTGTTCCAATTCCAATGCTTCGATGGAACGGCCCGCCGGATTGAAATGAAACGGACTGTCGAGATACGTTCCAATGCTGGTTACGAACTTCACTTCGTTGATCTCGCATGTGCAGTCCGCATAGTTGCCGCTTGCTGCGGCCTGCGCATGGCTCTGCCAGGCCGTTATGCGTGGTCGCGGCGCAGAAGCCGCAAACAAGGACATGTCCCCATCAATCGAATGACTTAAATCGATAAATTGCAATGGTATACTCCTCGCTTCTGACTTGAGACTGGAGATTGGTCGTCAAATACCGAATCTTTAATCTCCACTCGCTCAATTATCAATAAAGTAGTCCACTATGCCATCAATAGCCAACCGTCTCGACAATTTCACAGAATCGGTCATCCGCGACATGACGCGTGTGGCCATGAAACATGATGCCATTAATCTCTCGCAAGGCTTTCCAGATTTTGACCCGCCGAGCGAGATAGTGGCGGCTGCGCGCCGCGCACTCGACGGCGACCACCATCAATATGCCATTACATGGGGCGCGCCCGAATTCCGGCAGGCGTTGGCAGAGAAGCAACGGCGCTTTATGGGAATTGACATTGATGCAGACAACAACATCGTTGTCACGTGCGGAGCCACAGAAGCCATGATGGTGGCAATGATGACTGTTTGCGATCCGGGTGACAAAGTGATTGTATTCTCTCCATTTTACGAAAACTACGGTGCGGATACGATCCTGACTGGGGCGCAGCCGATCTATGTGGAGTTGCGTCCACCCGACTTTTCATATGATCCCGATGAGCTGCGGGCCGCATTCGAACAAGGTGTGAAAGCGATTATTGTCTGCAATCCGTCCAATCCGTCCGGGAAAGTGTTTACCCGCGAAGAATTGCAATTCATCGCCGACCTCGCGCAGGAATTCGATACGTATGTGATCACTGACGAAGTGTACGAGCATATCGTCTACGCACCCTATGAGCATGTTTACATGGCAGGTTTACCTGGCATGCAAGAGCGTACGATCTCGTGTAGTGCACTATCGAAGACCTATGCCATCACCGGTTGGCGCTTAGGGTATGTGATTGCAGCGGCCAATGTGATCCAGGGGGCGCGTAAGGTGCACGACTTCCTCACAGTGGGGGCAGCCCATCCATTGCAGATAGCCGCCGTCACCGGGCTGCGCTTCCCGGATAGTTATTACGAACAGCTACGCAGCGAATATACGGCTCGCAAAGACTGTTTCCTCAGCTATCTGGATCGCGCTGCATTGCCCTACGTGGAACCACAAGGGGCGTACTATGTGATGGTTGATATCAGTGAATTCGACTATAGCGACGACCATGCTTTTTGTCACTGGTTGGCGGAGGAGATCGGCGTCGCAGCTGTGCCGGGTTCGAGCTTTTTTGCCGAACCGGTGGGTCATCTGATCCGATTTCACTTTGCCAAGAAGGTGGAGACTTTGGAAGCCGCCGGGGAGCGCTTGTTACGCTTGCGCGAGAAGGTCTAGTAGATATGGCCTCGCGGCACGGGTTGGATTAACTCGCAACGCCGCAGGTAGGTGTTGACGGGGACTTGTTGGGCGCCCAGCTCCTTGGCAAGCGCCGGGCCTACGTAGCGATAATGCCATGGCTCCCACTCATAGCCAGTACTCTCGACGCCCCATTCTGGATAGGATAGCGTAAAGCCATATTCGGCTGCATTCTCTTGCAGCCAGCGACCTTCGGCTGATACTGCGAAGGCCTTCGCGAGATTGAAGTAAGGTATCGTTGTACCGAAATCTACGGCTACGCCGAGTTGGTGTTCGCTGTGTCCGGGTAAGGCCGAAATACCGGCAGCGCGATCTGGGTACAACTCCACCCATTTCTGATAAGCGAAATACTGCTGCGTGTACGAGCGGTAGCCCGATAACATCAGCAGTGTTATTCCCGCTTCTTCGGCATCTGCAAGCAACCTCTGCAAAGGTTCGTGCGCTGCAGCTTCCAACGCAATGGAGCGATAAAAGTAAGTGTTTTCTGCTGCCAACTCTACGGGGGCCAGTTTGTCCGGAGTGAAATCGCGCTCCAGGCCATGTTCACGGTCTATGGCTGTGTAGATCAAGTCGTCCGTGCGGATACTCGCACAAGTGACCAATCTCGGGTCATCTGCATCCGGGCTGGCAATTGCCGGTGTTATTGATGATGTCAGGGCGACCAAAACTGCAAAGAGAACCGAGGCCCGCAGTGTATGAAAGGCCCTCTGGAAGATTACAAAACTAGACAGGCTAGCTCTCCTCTTCAGCGGGAGCTTCTGCTGCTTCCCCTTCCTTCGCATCCTTCTCCGGAGCAGGGGGCTGATAGCCGCGGGGGAGTTGTCGCTTCATTTGTTTAACCGATATCTTGATCACCTTGCGACACTTGGGGCAATTCAACACATGGTGAGCCGATTTCTGTTCTGCCGCGCTGGCGATCCCGGCGGCTATCTCATCGGGTTTAAGCAATACCATCCATGAACAATACTGACAACGTACACGCATCATAATCGAATTCCTCCGGGCGGAGCGTATTATCGTAGATTTCGAGGGGAGATCAAGCGTTTAGCAAGAAGCCGTTGCGAACAAATAACCACACATTAGACAGACGCAGATGCAATCTGCACTCGTAATAGTATGCGAACCAGCTCCGTCAAGTACAATTCCTTGACAAGCAAAAATCCTGACGATACAATGCTCCCGCTCAACTCTCAACTGCTATCTAGCCACGCCCCGCTAATTAAGGCAGGGTGTTTCGAAAGCAACAAAATAATTAAGGAGAATCGCTATGGCTCACGAACTGCCCGCCCTCCCTTATGCGCATGATGCCCTGGAACCTCACATCGACGCTAGCACGATGGAAATTCATCATGGCAAACACCACAACGCATATGTAAATAACGTGAATAATGCACTTGATGGGCATGCCGATCTGCAAGGCAAAAGCATTGAAGATTTGATTCGCGATCTGGGCAGTGTGCCAGAAGATATTCGGGGAGCCGTCCGCAATAACGGTGGCGGACATTACAACCATAGTCTGTTTTGGCCGAGCATGAGTGCCGATGGTGGTGGTGAGCCGGGCGGCGAATTGGGTGCAGCAATTGGCAGCACCTTCAGTAGTTTTGATGATTTCAAAGCGACTTTCGCCAAGGCAGCCGGTACACGTTTTGGCAGCGGTTGGGCCTGGTTGTGCGTGGACGGCTCTGGTGGTTTGGTGGTAAACTCAACACCAAATCAGGACAATCCGGTCTCGGACGGTCTGACACCCATCCTGGGTCTGGACGTTTGGGAGCACGCTTACTATTTGAATTATCAGAATCGCCGACCAGACTATGTAGCCGCATTCTGGAATGTAGTAAATTGGGGTGTGGTAGCGGGCCGCTACGACGCTGCAAAGTAAACAATAATCCTCAAAGCCAGTATTTGGTTTGATTTCGGAGAGAAATTAAATGACGTATATCATTACTAGCCTTTGTCTACGCGATGAATCATGTGTAGATGTTTGCCCGGTAGAATGTATCATCCCGGGTAAACCCGAGAGCGAATGGCCCTGGTTGTACATCGATCCAGACACCTGCATCGACTGTGGAGCCTGCATTCCCGAATGTCCGTTTGAGGCCATCTTCACAGAAGAAGAAACCCCGCCCGACTACGTTGCCAAGGGCGGCGAATACCTTGCCATGCCCGTGGGGACGCCTGGTTTCGATACGCGCTTCGAAGGTGAAAACGAGCACGGGAATCCGGTTGTACTCGAAGCTACCCGGATTCTGGAAGAGGGTGAAATCGTTGACCTTACGGTAGATATCAACCCCAACTACGATTACTTTGATTGTGCACGTCCAGACGGAACCGAAGCAGAGAAGGTCGGCCCCGGTTACGAAGCATTGGACATGTAGCTGACCAGCGTTTGTAAGATGAATTGACCACGAGGGAGCCCCGCACCGGCTCCCTCGTTTGCATTATGGAGAAGGTTACGATGTCTGTCCGGATTGAGAAAGATTCACTAGGTGAAGTGGAAGTCCCCGCCGAGGCCTATTATGGCGCGCAAACGATGCGGGCCGTGCTCAACTTTCCTATTAGTGGGCTGCGGCCCTGGAGGGCGTTTGTCTGGTCTATGGCTGCTATAAAACGCGCCGCTGCCGATGTTAACCACGCACTGGGTCTCCTCGATGAAGGGCGTGCCAATGCGATTTCGCAGGCCGCTGCTGAAGTTATGGAAGGAAAGTTCGACGATCAGTTCGTGGTCGATCCCTTTCAGGCCGGAGCCGGCACCTCGCATAATATGAATACGAACGAGGTCATCGCCAATCGGGCAATCGAAATTCTTTCCGGCCAGCGGGGCGACTATACGGTCCTCAGTCCGAATGATCATGTGAACATGGCCCAGAGCACGAATGACACGATTCCAACGGCAATTCGGTTGGGCTGTCTCTGGCGCTTGGATGGATTGCTCAACGCACTTGATACGCTCGCAGAAACACTCGGAGCAAAGGCAGCCGAATTCGACGACGTTTTAAAGTCTGGGCGCACACATTTGCAGGATGCCGTCCCGGTCCGTTTGGGACAAGAATTTTCCGGTTACGCAATGGCTGTGCGCCGAGATCGTGAACGCATCGCGCGCAGCGCTGATGGCCTTCGCCGCCTCGGTATCGGTGGCACTGCGACCGGCACCGGCCTCAATGCCCACCTGGAGTATCACAACCGCATGGTGCAGCAGTTGTCTGAAATTACCGGTCTGACGCTTTATGAGTCTGATAACCTGTTTGAGAGTATGCAATCACTCTCGGATGCGGCAGATTTTTCCGGATCGATACGCGTTATGGCAGGCACATTGACACGAATTGCCAATGACTTCCGTTTGCTATCCTCCGGTCCAACGACCGGGCTGGATGAAATTCGACTCCCGGCGGTGCAGCCCGGTTCTTCGATCATGCCCGGCAAAGTCAATCCGGTACTGGCCGAAATGCTCAACCAAGCCATGATTCATGTGCAAGGCTGTGACCACGCGGTGATGCTGGCTACCCAGGCTGGCCAATTGGAATTGAATGTGATGATGCCCATCATTGCCCACAATCTCTTCGAGATGATGCAGGTGATGATTGGCGCAGTTTCAGCATTTGAAGAAAAATGTGTTCGGGGCGTGCTGGCGCAACAGGAAAAAGCAGCCGGTTGGCTGGGAAAGAATGCCATCGTTGCTACGGCGCTCAATCCATTGATTGGTTATCTGGTCGCAGGCGAACTGGTGAAGGAAGCAATGGCCCAGAATGCGACCATCCGCGAAGTGGCGCTGACACGGATCGAAGCGGGCACGCTACAACACAAAGATGAGGCGCGCCCGATTGCTATTGCGGAGTTGGATGCTGTTTTGGGAGATGTTCGGAAGTTGACCGAAGGGGGAATTCAGGGCTGATGGGAGAGTGGAAAAGAAGGTGACCCAATGAGCCTGATTGATTTTGTTTCACATATCAGAGATGCCTATCACTCTTCGAGGGCCACATATACCCGGTTGGTCACCTTGCACCCGAGAGCATGTGTTTTGCCATCAACTTCCACATGGATCGGTCCATCGAACGGTGCGCGTGAAGTGATGACGAGGCCGGCATTGGGCTGCATACCCAGCTCGGCCAAATAGCGCAGCAGTTCTGCATCGTCGTCGGCTACTCGTACAATGGTGGCTGCTTGGCCGGTGTCCAGGTCGCTGAGTCGCATCCCCGCTGGAGCCGCTATAGATCCTTCTTTTGTGGGGATTGGTTCACCATGCGGGTCAAGGCTTGGATTGCCGAGGAAATTCGCGATGCGTTCTTCGAATTCTTCAGAGATGACATGCTCCAGGCGATCGGCCTCAGCGTGGACTTCATCCCAAGAATAGCCGAGCGCCTCCGTCAGGTACAGTTCAAGCAGGCGATGATGGCGGATGACTTCCATTGATATCTTTTCACCTGCGCTGGTGAGTGTGACGCCATGATGTCGCTCGTATTCCACCAGGGGCGGATCGAACGTTGCCAACTTTTTGAGCATGCCGGTGACAGAGGCCGGCGCATTTTCCAACTTGTCGGCAAGCGCGCTGGTAGAAACCGGACTGGTTATTTGTGCCAGTTCGTAGATCGCTTTCAGATAGTCCTCAATCGAGTGGGTTATTTTGGAAAATCGTGTCATTGGTTGTCGTGAATACCGGGAAAGCCGAGTCTGCGCGCATTATAGTGGGGCGTGTTACGGGCGTCAACTTTAACGACCCGGTTTTGCCCAAAGGACATCACAAATCGGAAGACCGCAATAACAATGTGCATCGCACTTGATATCCACTAGTAACTGGGTGAAGATGTCGATCAAGTTGAGTCAGTCTCAGATTTCTGAAATGATTGCGCATGCGCACGCAGGGCTGCCCAATGAAATTTGTGGTCTGCTTGCAGGTCTGAATGGACGGGTCACCGAAGTCTATCCAGTGGAGAATGTGGACCACAGCCCAGTTCGGTATACAATGAACCCGACCGAACAGGTGCGCACGATGGTAGCCATTGAGGAAGCCGGGTGGGAATTGTTGAGCATCTATCACTCGCATCCGAATGGGCCAGCCACACCTTCGGCCACTGATCTCGCACATGTATATTATCCAGAAGTCGTCTATATTATTCTCTCTCCGGATAAACGAGGCGAATGGCTAGCGAAGGGGTTTAATTTAAGTGAGGACTGTGCGGTAGAAGTGCATTTTGAAATTAACTCCGATTGATGCAAAGATGCGCAGGAACTCAATCACTCAACGAGGGACATCTCGATGACGATCTTCCCCGATGGTTTGCTTCTTCTCACGGGTTACTTGCTTGGCGCTTTTCCTTTCGGCCTTATTATTGTGTGGCTCTTCAGCCGTCAGGATGTACGTCGGATTGGGAGTGGGCGCACAGGTGCCACCAATGCCTTACGGGCAGCGGGGCTTTCCGCTGGAATTCTGACCGCGCTGTTTGATGTGCTAAAAGGGGCAGCACCGATCTGGCTGGTACGGGCAATCGTACCGGATAAGCCATGGTTGGCTGTGTTGGCGGGTGTGTTGGCGGTTGTGGGGCACAACTATTCGATCTTCCTAGTAGATCGCACTCCCGATAAAGAGACTGGTCGCAAACGATTCCGCATGAAAGGCGGCGCTGGTGGTGCCACGACCTTCGGCGGTTCGATCGGCCTGTGGGGCTGGAGCGCGGCCATCGTCTTGCCGATTGGCGTGCTGGTTTTATACGGATTAGGCTATGCTTCAGTGGCGACGATTTCTGTCGGCCTTGTCGTAACGCTAATTATGACAGTGTTGTACTTCGCCGGAGAATCGCCCTGGCAGTACATCTTCTTTGGCGTAATCATCATGCCGGTGCTGTTGTGGTCGCTGCGCCCGAATATCCGCCGCTTGCGTGATGGCAACGAACGAATGGTGGGTTGGCGGGCGAAACGCCGCCGACAAGCTGAGGCCGAAGCTGAAGCTAAAAGTGTTTAGCACAGGGTCTGGATGATATAATCCGGCTGCAATGGCAAAGAACAAATCTCAGAAGAAGAAAAAGAAGAAAACTTCACCACCACCACCACCACCACCGCCACCACGTTCGCAGCGTCGATCGCGTGCCAATATTGTTTTTGTTGCAATTGGGATACTGATGATGCTATCGATTGTGCTGGGGCCGATCTTGCCCGAATTAATCGGTCCTTAACTACGTGCTAGACCGGGCGATTCAGGAACTGCAGCGCGAGCCCCAAACCAATCCCGCCGACAACAACATATTCCACGATGACGCGTCTCGACACAGGCGGGTTTGCATTTTGTTGCAATAGTCCGTGCACGACGTAAAAGACATCCAAAAGCAGCAAGCCCGCGCCCAGCGGGTGGATAAACCAGTAGTTGATGGCCCAAACGCTCTGGCCTAAAACCAGCGCAACGATTGTCGCGCTTGATAATGCATACAGGGTGGAAACATCGTAGAGGCGCAGCAAGCGGAAAGATACTGCGCCCGCAACGAGCGCCCCCGCACTTGCAGAGATAGCCGCTCTCGCTCCGGAAAAACGCATCCAGCCCAAGATGGCCAGAAGGATCAGATACGCCAGCAGGGTAAGGCCCAAGCGTGCGGACCGAAAGCCGTTGTCCTCTACATCGACGACCGTGTACTCGGCCAACAGTACCAAGACGAGGAACGTGGCGCTCAGCCCGAGGCCAAGCCACCATACCGGCCCGGTCGGCGCCTGATTGAGGAGCAAACCAAGCGCGAGAGCTGCCAGCCCCGGCAGAATCCAATGGATGGCTGTCGACACTCCTGAGATTGTCCGGTTTTGAAGATGAGGATGGCTGCGGATGACCGCATCGGAACCCGTGCTGATCAGAGCCGCGACAAGCAGCAGCAACAGCGACTGGCCGTCGAGGGTGATACCAATCGGGGAGCCGAAAAGGGTCGTCTCGACAATACGACTTGGTATTTCTACCACGCGGGTCAGAGCATACCCCAACACGATCACTGCGGTCACGACACTCAGACGATCATAAGCCGGCAAGCGAATATTCCGTTCCATGGCGGAATTCTATATTGTGAAGCGGGATCCGTAAAGCTGGCCACCCACAGGTGCCAGGTACTCGCGCGGGTGTATGACACCCGTTGAAAGTATAATTCTTGCGATGCCTGTCACTGCCTACATTGCACTTTCGGCACTTGGTCTGCTCGTTGGAATTGTAATCAACGGCCTTGCTGACCACCTTCCGTATCGCGAGACTTCCGCCTGGCCTACCTGTCGCTATTGCTCGCAGCCCTATCCACCTGGGCGCTGGTCGAGTCTCAGTGCATATCTGACAGGACGCGGGCGCTGCCCACAATGCGCTGCGCCGATTCCATTGCGGCCTGTACTCGTCGAATTAACCGCGATCGGCCTATTGCTCTTCCTCGCCAACCGCTCAGGGCCAACAACGCGTTTCGCTCTTTCGGCGCTGCTGTTGGCGATTTTCTTACTCATCACAGTTATCGATATTGAGCATCGTCTGATCTTGTTCGTTGTTGTGATCCCGGGCGCGCTGGTGGCCCTCGCTTACGGGCTGCTTGCCACAGACCATGGCTGGCAGCGCACACTCATCGGCGGCGCAGTGGGTTATGGCAGCATGTATTTTGTTTATATCGCCGGGCTGCTGTTCTCACGCCTTATGGCGTGGCTGCGCAAACAACCGCTGGATGAAATCGCGTTTGGCGGGGGGGATGTGAATCTGGCCGGAGTGATTGGGCTTGCTGCCGGCTGGCCTGGAATTGTGGTGGCGCTGCTCATTGGCGTAGCCGCCGGTGGGCTCGCCGCGCTGCTCGTTCTGCTCGTTGCGCTACTCCTGCGCCGCTACAGCGCCTTTACGGCGATTCCGTATGGCCCCTTTCTAATCCTCGGGGCGATTGCCATTCTGATATTTGGGCCGGAACTCCAGGCTTGGTATTTCCGAAGCTAAAAAAGAATAAGCGAAGTTACTGGGCTGTGGCCGGTGGAGTGGAGCGCCGAAACCAGGTGCGCCATTCGCGTTTTTCCCAAAGCACCAGGACGGGGGCCGCGGTGAAGATGGAGGAGTAGGTTCCGCTGATCATGCCCACGAGCATGGTGATGACGAAAATACGGATGGTGGTACCCCCAAAGAGCGCCAGCGCAAAGAGCGTGAACACGGCGGTGAGTTGGGTGTTGATGGAGCGGTCGAGTGTTTGTACAACGGAATGATTTACAACATCCTCGTACGGGGCGCGGCGATAGCGTCCCAGATTCTCGCGGATGCGGTCGAACACTACAATTGAATCGTGTACCGAGAAGCCGATCACTGTGAGCACGGCAGTGAGGAAGAGCGCGTCCACCTCCCAACCGAAGAAGCGTCCCATGATGGTGGCAAAACTCAACACGATCGCAACATCGTGCAGCAATGCAAAAATTGCGCCCATGCCGTAGCGAAAGGCATGTTGCACCCCCCGAAAGGCGTAAGTGATGTAGCCCAGAATGCCCAGCGCGGCAACGCCAACGGCCAGCACCGCGCGCGAAGCGATCTCGCGTCCCACCACCGGTCCGACAGAGGCGAAGTCCAGCAGCACCGCCTCGGTGCCGAACACCTCTCCGAGCCGCACCATAACCGCAGCGCGCGTGCTGTCTTCCATGCTCTTTGTGCGGATGATCACAACATCGTCGTCAGAGAGTTGCACGATATTGTCACCAAAGCCGAACTCGTCCAGCACGACATCTACCTTGCTCGTTGTCAGGTCGCGAGCAGCAGGCAATTGCACTTCCAGCTTTGAGCCGCCAGTAAAGTCGATGGCAAGGGGCAACCCCCAGACGCTGAGCGCGATCATTCCTGGAATGATCAAGAGGAGTGAGAGACCGAAGTACCAGTAACGTTTGTCGATGATGTTCATATTTCAGTATTCAGTGAGCAGTAACTTTGCTGTCAACGTATTGCAATCTATTGGAGGAGTTGACACAGTATTCTGAATACTGACAACTGACTACACTCCAAACAGTGCCTTTCTTTCCTCGAAGTCCACCCAGTCCAGGAACGAATGCAGCAGTGTGCGCGTTGCAGAAATGGCTGTAAAAAGGCTGACACCGACTCCGATGGCGAGTGTCAATGCGAAACCTTTTACGATGCTCGCGCCGAAGGTGTTGCCAAACCAGAACAGGATGGCGCAGGTGATCAGGGTGGAGATGTTAGAGTCTCGAATGGAGGGCCAGGCGCGGCGGAAGCCTTCATCCACTGCATGCGCCAACTGTCGCCCGGCGCGCAACTCTTCTTTCATGCGTTCGAAGATTAATATATTAGCGTCCACAGCCACCCCGACTGATAGCACAAACCCGGCGATGCCCGGAAGAGTCAACGTTACGGGGATCAGCTTGAAGAGCGCAAATGTAATCGAGGCATACAACGCCAATGCCAGCACCGCGATAAAACCGGGCAGGCGATAGTAAAGCATCATAAACAGCGCCACGGTGGCAAATCCAATCGCGCCCGCAAGCAGGCTTTGGCGTACCGAGTCCTGACCGAGCGTGGGGCCGACAGTGCGCGAATTGACCACCTTAAGCGGCACCGGCAACGCGCCGTAACGCAGCTGCAGTGCCAGATCGTTGGCCTCCTCCACGGTGAAATTGCCGGTGATCTGTCCACGGCCGCCGGTAATCTGTCCCTGAATCTGGGGACTGGAGATCGCTACTCCATCGAGCACGATCGCTAGATAACCGCCTACATTTGCGCCGGTGTGATCGGCGAATGCGCGGCTGCCTTCACTGTTTAGCACAAAATTGATTGCGAATTTGCCAAGCTGATCCTGACCAACGCTCACCTCGCGTAACTCCGCGCCGGTCATGACAGTGTGAAATACCTGACCGGTTGGAGTTTCGTCGCCACTCGTCTCCAACCGCAAATCCGTCTGTACAGATGCTCCGGCCGGGAGAGGCGTAAAACCGACGTCGACAAATTCTAACAACCCGGTTTCTTTTAACAATTCCACCGCCTCGGCCGGGTTTTCAATGCCGGGCAACTCAATCGAGACGCGTCGATCGCCTTGCGCCTGCACGAGCGGTTCTGTTACGCCCAGGCCGTTTACACGCCGCTCTATGATGGTTATCGTCGCACTCATCGCGTCCGCGGTGATATCTTGGTCGTCCGGCAGGTCGGCTTCGAGTAGTACCTGCAGGCCACCCTGTAAGTCGAGGCCCTGATGGACGGACACATCCCAATCCACACGGCGGGTTTCACCGAGCTGAATATGCACACCGGGGTTGCTGGGCCAATCGATCCAGACAGCCAGTGCAGCGATGATTACAATGGGAATCAGCCAGCGTTGCGAACGAAACATTAAGAGAGTTGTCCAGTCCTATTCAAATATAGAGCGGCCCAATGGCCGTGCGTGCGGCATTATATCGGTTTTGCTCGGATACGTGAAGGAAAGCTCTCAGGCGCGGTTCCACTGCGTAATGGAATTGAGAGATTCGCGCTCGGCGAAGACAGCGACATCGTCCTGCCTCGCCAGGCGCAACTCGTCGGGCGGGTGTAAATCCGAGACGCCTTTCCGGTCGAGGAGCACGACACTGGCGTCGAACTCCGCTTCCAATTCGCCGATGGTCATGCCTCGCAGGCGCGATCCTTCCAAAATCGTAAATCGCGCCAGGGTGAGTGTCCGACCCGCAATGGTGACTGGTGGAATGACGTCCGCAATTATTGCTGCAGCAGCAAAGGCCGGTGCCGCCAGCGCCGAAGCAGATATGGCCTGATCAATCGCAAACTGATCTTGAACCGCGCGAGCAAAATCGTCGTCAAACAGGCGTACAACTGAGCGCGATTTGCAGATTGATGACGTCAGTGCTGGTACACATCACTACCGCTGCAGCGCGCTCCACACCGGCCTTGCGCAGCACATCCGGGCGGGTGGCATCCCCCGCAATGATCGGGAATCCAAATTCTTCCACTGCACCGATCAGATGGGCATCGGGATCACGTTCAATCGCCACTGTATCTTCGCCCATATTGTGCAGTTCGCGCGCAACTCGAAAGCCCAGATGACCCACACCGATCAGCACTATGTGATTTGAGTTTGTTGAAGCAACAGCCACTTGCCACGCCTCCCCGCGCGCTTGCCGATTGAAAAGCAGTACTCCAAAATCGGCAGCGCCCCGTCCGAGAATTGCCAGCCCAATCACCGGCATTACAAAGAAGAAAATCTGCAAATACCAAGCGTCGGGAAAATCGATCGACGCCTGAAAGAAAATCATCGAAAGCACAATAAAGAGTGACTCCGCATAGGAGCCGGTTTCGAGGCCAGCTCGAATCGCCAGAATGTGATAAAGGATGCCGCCAAAGATCAGCGTTGTAGCCAAGACTAACAGCGCGCCACGAAACTCGCGCAGCAAAACCAGCGTATCGCGCAGGCTGGCGCGTAATTTGCGGGCACGCATCCTGTGTCGTCTTTGTCGTTCCACGGTGCGATTATGTGTGCGAATCAGGTATCGGTCAATTTCTTTGCGCAACGATGACATACACGATACTGCGCGCTAGCTCGATGCGCTCCACCTGTACGTCGAAGCCATGTGCGCCGAGGGTCTCGCGGGCATGCGGCGGCCAGTCTGGCTCATGCTCGGAAATCCGGCCGCTACTCTGCCCGGTGAGCACAAACGCCCAGCGCATTAATCGTTGGAGCAACGAGGTGGGCAGTAGAACGGCGGAAGGGACGATCACCAACCGTCCGCCCGGCTGCAGAACCCGGTAAAGCTCTGCGAGCGTTGTGGGTTCAACAATAAACTCCGCCGGGAAGGTTGAGAGCAAACTCGGCAGGCTCGTGCTCGCAATGGGTAGGGACTTCACCTGTCCGCGCAGCAGTTCAACCTGTTCTCCATTGCGGGCTGCGTGGCGGCGCGCCAGCCGGCCCATTGCTGGTGATATGTCCAGCCCGAAAACAGACCAACCATAGCGCGCCAGTTCCACCTGCATATGTCCGGTGCCGTGTGCAATTTCTAAAACCTGTCCATCTTGTGGCAGGAAGGGCAGTGCCTGACGTTGCCACTGCCACCATTGTCCGAGCGAGGTGACATTGGCAACAAAATCATACGTCCAGGCCAGTTCGTTGTAGAGCAGTCGGAATCCAAGGCGCAGCAGAGAGACATACGGGCGGAGCCAGAGGGGATAGTGCATTGGGAGAGGTCTTATCTTAGAGCTGTGCGAATGTGATGGACTAAAGATCCCGGGCACTCCCTGGCACAGTCCGTCAAGACACGTGTAAACGACATACGTAATGTACGACCTTGTCTCGCAGAACAAGGTAATTGGTAGAAGTGCAAGGCACCATGTTTACATCTGCGCAAACGAGATTAGCCTTAATTCACGTGTTTTGATAACGTCTGACAGCGACGCATCGGTCAATACACTCAATTCCCACTCACGTTCGACTGCATAGCTGCTCCCACTGCTCAATTCATCATCGGCATAACCCGAATGGCACATCAGTTCATGTGTGCCTTCCGGCAAGCCGTCGAGTAGTATCATCAGATGTTCCAACGTGGCGCTTGACCCAAAGAACGAGGTCAGCATGTCGTCTGGATGGGGCACTGGATATTGCTGCAGCAGACGGGGCACGAATTCGCGGATGTTCATCACCATTGTTGGATCAAGGGCCTGCACAAACGGTGAGTCCCATGCCGAAGGGCCAAACGGATGCCGGATCGGTATGCCATATTCTTGCGCGAGCTGAAGCATGACCTCGAATACCTTCTCATGCAGGTAAGAGGCGTGATGATGACTGTCGAGGTGATCCAGGGTGTGACCGGTTGCGAGATATGCTTCGATCTGGGTGCCCCATTCGTCCCGTAGTTCGTGCGTGTCGATTTGTGCGAATCGGGCTGAGAGGTCATTTGCGTGCAGGAATTCACCCGACTGATAGACCAATGTTGGCACGTTCTCCGCCGGCCGCAGCGGGCGCCCTGCCGTGAGTACAAGATGCACGCCGAGGCCAAGTTGTGGACAATCGTCACGCGCTCGCGCCAGATCAGCCTGCACACCGGGAAAGTTCATCATGGCAGTTGTACTGGTCACAATGCCGTGCAGGTGCGCTTCCCGGATGCCAGCCGACACTCCGCGCGTGCGGCCGTAGTCGTCAGAATTGACGATCAGGCGTTTCATCTTAGGTAGGGCAGGTAGGTAGTCGCAAGACCAAGGAACAGAGCAAATCCGAGAATGTCAGTGGTGGCGGTGACCAAGACCGACGAGGCCAGGGCCGGGTCTAGTCGCAGCGCTTTGAGTACCAGCGGCACCGCCGTTCCGGCAATGCCGGCTGCAAATAGATTGCCGAGCGTCGCCACGCCAACCACAAGGCCGAGTACGGCATTCCCGCGCCAAAAGTAGGCGACCAGCCCGACAGCAGTTCCGACGGCCACGCCATGTGCGAGACCGATCACGCACTCTCGCAATATAGCCCGCCGGGCATGCCGAAACTCAATCTGGCCCAGCGCCATTCCACGCACAATGATCGCCAGCGCCTGCGTAGCGGCGTTGCCGCCCAGCCCTGCAACGATAGAGAGGAACACCGCCAGCACCGCAACCTGCTCAATGATATTCTCAAACTTGCTGATGACATAGGCAGCCAGAAACGCTGTAAACAGATTTACATAGAGCCAGGGCAACCGCCGCCTCACCATCATACGCAATGGGCTGAACACATCTAGATCGCTGTCGGCCGACACATTATTGAGAGCATAAATGTCTTCCGTCGCTTCATCCTCGATCACTTCTACGAGATCGTCATGCGTGATGACGCCAACCAGACGCCCCGTATCGTCCATCACTGGGAGGGCCAATAGTTCATAGCGCGAAATCAACTGCGCACACGTTTCCTGATCGATATCTGCCACGACGCTGATCACGTCTGAGCTCATAAAGGCCTCGACGCGCGCAACAGGTGCAGCCAGAACGAGTTCGCGTAGACCCACGATGCCGATCAACTTGCGATTGCGATCGATGACGTAAAGATAGTAATGTGTTTCGCGATCAGATAGGAACGTGCGCAGGTACTCGCTGGCCTGAGCCGCCGTCATCCAACGACGCAGGACCGGCACCGCCGAGGTCATGCGCCCCCCGGCAGTGTCGTCTTCGTAAGCCAGCAGTGGGCGCACCTGATCGGCCGAGGCCATGTGCGCCAATGCCGCTGCGGACTGTTCCGGCGATAGATCGAGCAAGACGTCGGCTGCTTCGTCGGGCTCCATCTCGTCTAACAACGGAACGAGCTGTTCGACTGGCAGTTTCGCTGCGATCTCGGCTGCTTCGTCCTCGTCGAGAAATTCGAGTACATCCGCCGCGTCATCCACATCCAATTCCGGCAGCACATCGGTCTGTTCGCCCAACGACAGATCGCCGATGGCTTCCGCCAGATCAGCCGGATGCAGATCGTCTAGGAGTTTTTTGGCTTGTGCGATGTCCTCAGAATCGAGGGCAGTGCGGACTTCGCGCAGTAGGTTTTGGAGCAGCGCGGGTTCCATAATTTGCCTCCCATCCGGTTAAAGAAAATCACGCCGAGCAGAGACGGCGTGACCAATTCGAATCGGAGAAGACCGAGTCAGGCGATCAGGTCATGCGTCTCGTACTCGGGGTGGTAAAGAGTGGGTCAGAATCGTTTTTTGTCATTATTCTGCGGAGCAGAATACCCCGTAGCTTGCTACGTGGGTCCATAGATGTAGCAGAACCCGTCCCGCAGGGCAAAATTCCATAAAACTCCGACTGCTTGTGACAGGGATAGGAATTTTGAGGGTTTTGCCTCCTTACATGCTTTTCGCCTCACGAGTCTACCATAAAGGTGATCACCGTCTTCGACCCATGCCCGAGACAAGGAAAATGTAGTACAGCAATTGGGAGAGAGCGGCTCCCAGTGCAGCCACGTAAGTCAAGGCTGCGGCATCGAGTACGGCCTTGGCGCCGCGCCGTTCTTCCTCTGTGAGGATCAGACCGCTGTCGGTGAGCAAGCTCATAGCCCGACGACTGGCGTCGAATTCCACCGGCAAGGTTGCAAAGGCGAACACAGTACCCAGGCCAAAGAAGGCAACCCCGATCCAGGAAACCATCACGCCAAATTCAGAAAGACCCAACCAGGCGGCCAGCACGAAACCACCGATGATAAAGAACCAGCCGAGATTGGAGCCGATATTCACCGCCGGGACGAGTGCGGAGCGGAAACGCAACGGCCCATAGTTGTCGCGGTCTTGCAGAGCGTGACCAATCTCATGGGCGGCAACAGCCAGCGCAGTAACGGAAGCCGTATCAGCGATCTCAGGAGAGAGGCGTAGAACGTTGTCACGTGGGTCGTAATGGTCGTGGTTTGGCCGTGCCCCTTCCAAGTGGACATCGATTAGATTGCCACTCTGGAGCAGGTGTTTGGCGACATCAGCGCCGCGCAGGTTACGTTGGTTGCGCACCTTGTTCCACTTGGCAAAGGCGCGTTTGACGCGCGCTTGCGCCCACCAGACCAGCAAAAGGGCCGGGGCCATAAAAAGCAAATACTGAAAATTGAAGAAAAAGAACGGCATGAAAACCTCCGAACAACGTTACCAATAACTACGAGAAATCCACATCCTGGTTGCATTCTTTTCAGGTGCTAGGCACTCCCTGGCACTGTCCGCCAGGACAAGTGTGAACGAATGCATAGAAAACGCAAATCTAACCCAAAGTGCCTGGCACCTTTGGGACACTGCTAGAAAGCGGACCAACTTCCCAGGGTCAGACTCGCATTGGGGAGTGCAGCTGCGCCCCTCAGGATGAGATCAACTGCGGAGTCGAGCTGTGGATCCAGGTCGGCGGCACGATCATCCGATGTGCGTTCTACCGGGAAGTCTGGAATGACACCTTCATTATGCACCCAATGTCCTTCGGGGGTCAGCCAACGGGAGAACGTAATGCGCAGGGCGCCATTGTCGTCGCTCAGGGTGATCAGATTCTGGACAGTTCCCTTCCCAAAGGAGGTCTCCCCGACAATCAGACCGCGCTCATAATCCTGAATCGCTCCGGCAACGATCTCCGAAGCGCTCGCACTGCCCTCGTTGATGAGCACGACGAGTGGTATATCTGTCGCCAAGCCGCCGCTTCGCGCCGACAGTTCCTGCTGCCGACCGTCGCTATACTCCTGGATCACAACCGTGCCGCCATCGAAAAACTGGGAGAGGACAGAGATAGAACTACTCAGCAAACCGCCAGGATTGTTGCGCAAGTCTACGACGATGCCCGGGGGTTCATTGACCAGCAATTGCTCCAGATTCGTGGACAATTGGCCGGCGGTATGCTCACCAAATTGATTGATCTTCACATAGCCAACTCCGCTTGGCAAAACCTCGCCAGAAACCATCGGCAATGTAATCCGATAACGTTCAACCGAGAAATATAGAATCTGCTCCTCACCGGCGCGATCAATGCCAAGCAGTACCGGCGTCCCGGCCGGGCCACGCACTTTTGTGATCACATCAAACATGTTCAGCCCATAGATGTCCTCGCCATCCACTTCCACAATGATGTCGCCCGGGAGTAGCCCGACCTCCTCGGCTGCGGAACCCGGTAGTGGAGAAACGATGCGGATGAAATCGCCAAACGGCTCGACCTCCGCACCGATGCCCTCCAGTTCGCCTTGTAAATCGGATTGCATCACATCGTATTGGGCGGGCGTCATATATACGGTATGGCGGTCGCGGGTGGCGGCCAGCATTCCACGGATTGCACCATAGGCCAGTTCCTGATCGTCGAGGGGCTGTTCGTAGAAATTCTCATGCAACAACTCCCAGGCTTCCCAGAATGGCTTGAAGGTCTCAGACAAATCGGCCGGTGTTCCGGCCAACTCGGGATCAACAGGATGAGATTCGATTAATGAGCGCTGGCCAAAAGTGCCAGAAGAACCTGGGTCGAACGACAGGCCGGGAATACCAAGAACTCTCTTGGGATCAGCCGCCGTTGCTTGATAGTTAGCGCCGGTGACGAAACCACCAGCGAACACACCAGCCCCGGCGAAGAGAACAAAAGCCCCCAACACTACGTTACGCGAAATCTTGTACACCATTTGAGCTACTCCAAAACAAAAAAGGACGAGATGGCTTCCCGTCCTACGTTTCACATCTACGCTGAAGGACGCCGGCCATATTCCAATAAAACGCTGCCGGTGACGACCCTGCAAATACGATTATAGCGCGCGATTGTGTGCGCCCGATGAGCGCCGCCTAGCAGTTTGTCGGAGAGACAAGTACTTTTACAACATGAATAGCCCTACAGGGCAAAATGAGCAGTTGATTGCGACAAAACAAGCGTAAAACAGTGTGCATTTCATGGAGGGCAAACCACCTTCTCTCAGCGAGTAGCAGGCGCGCCAAAGCAGCCCCGGCTAAAGCACACCCTTTGCTTGGTAGAGGGTGTGCATGCGTTTGAGGTTGAACGCTAGGCAGACCAGACACCATTCCCCGGCTGCTGCCGGCAGGCCGCGCAGAGAAAACTGGCGGAAGCCCAGGACTTCCTTGATGATACCAATGACGGGTTCCACTGTGCATTTGCGTAAACGGTAGCTGGCTTTGCCGATTTCGGTTTGTAGTTTGTAAGCCATCTTGACTTTCGGACTGGCATCTTCCGGTGGCGGAGCAGGCATTTGTTCAAAGAAGGTACGCCAGCTTTTGTGGTGAGGTTCGCGACCGGTAGCAATGTAAGGATCAATGCCAAGCTTCTCAAGTGCTGCGATGTTCGCTTTGCTGAAATATCCATAATCCAAAGCGGCAGCCTTTGGTTTGCCTACTTTTGGAGAGATGGCATCCAGGGTTGGCTCAGCTTCTTTTTTGTCATTCGGATGGTTCGAAAGTGAAGGCGCCACAATCAAGAGGCTCTCCTGCTCCACAGCAACTTGAACGTTGTAATGCTGGTCGAAGCCATTATTGGTGCTGTTTTTCATGATGCGAGAGTCCGGATCAGTGAAGTTGTACTGATCTTTGTCCCGTGGTCCCGGCTGCGGTGGTTTCGGTTTGCGACCTCGGGGTTTATGCCCAGTTTTGCGAGACTTTTCTTCCGGTAGCACGTCCTCTAATCGTGTTCATGTGCACCATCGTTGCATGAGGCGCAAAGTCTCCCTGGAAGGCGGCCCGCGGCGCTTGGGCGGCGTCCAGCACGGGGGCGGCACTTTGAAATGCAATAGTTCAGCAATGCTCCAACAGTGGTCGGTCACACTGGCTGCGAGAGCCGGTGTACGTTGCACCCAACGATATCCGTGCGAGCCGACCGAGAGCCGCAACCGCAAGCTCTTATGATAGTCACAGAAATTGTAGAAACAGCCGACGACAAACATGCCCGCGGCGAGGGTCTCGGCTTGTTGCGCCAGATGGCGAGTGCGGCGCGCGAGGCAGCTCAACCGTTGGCGGAACGTGGCGTTCAGCCGCTCGATATAGGCAGTGTTGATCATGCCGCGGCCCTGGGTGGCATCGATGAGTTGTGTAATCATCTCACGTGCACCTTGCACGATGCGGCGGTCGATAGTCAACTTGCCAGCCGCACGTTGTTTGACAACTTGTACAATGGCGATGTCAGGCCAGGACAGCAGCTGAGGTCGGCCGTGTGGACCGCGGCGTGGCAAGGGGGACCGGAAGGCTTTTCGAAACGCGTCCACATAGCTCGCCAGACCGTCCACCGCCAGCAGGAGCGGTCGCGCGAGAGCAACCGCACGGATTTGCTCGGCCAGCGTGCGAATGAGCTCTTTGTCACGTTTGGCACTGATGACGCCACCCAGCCACAGCCTCGTAGGGACCATCATGGCCATGGCCATCCAGAGCGTGCCGCGTTGCGTCTTGACTTTGATCTCATCCGCTTGTACTTGTTGCAAGTCCAACTGACTTTTCCCGACCACATGCGCATGGATGGCATGGCACCGTTCTCCCGCACGACGCCACCATCTCTGCACTGTACGCTCGTGCAATCCGAAAGCCGCCACGATCGCCTGGCGCGGGCAACCATCACGACCCTGTCGGGCGCGACAAGGGTAGGCCAGCAAGGTGATTACCAACATCACGATCTTAGGGTCAGTGCGCAAGCGATAGAAAAGCGTGCCTTTGGTCGCCGCGAAGGTCGTGTCGCACACCTCGCACTGGTAGCGTTTTTCCTGCTGACTATGGACGCTGATATTCCCTTCGCCAGTTTGACCTCTTGCCGCACAATCGATATTCGGGCAGAATGCTTCCGCCGGGTTCATTGGCCCCCTCCTGCATTGCATAAACCACAATTACAGGAGTTTGCTAGTGAACCCGCTTTTGTTCAAGCGCTAGCGCTCAATACCAGCGATCACGGTTAGAGGATGTCCTACCTTTCTTCCCGCTCACGCTGTTTGGCTTCGTATTCAGCCCTCTCGGCTTCATATCGTTCCTGCGCACGGGCTTCTAAGACGGCTTTGGCTTCTGCCAGATTTGCCAAACGTTTCTTGCGAATGGCAATTTCGTCTTCAATGACGAGCCCTTCCGGCAACTGGAGATCACCCTGATCAGCTTGCTCACCGAGTTCGAAGAGTTTGTTCACTTCCTGGCGCAGTTGGGTCTCTAGTTTTATCAGACGCTTGTAACTGACCGCTTTGCTCTTGGATGCATCAGCATGCACCTTGCTACCATCCAGACTGATATTACCCAACTTCAGCACCTCAGCAACTTGGGCCAGGAGCAAGATCTGCACAAATAACTCTTGGATCTCAGCCAGAAAGGTTTTGCGAAAGTTGGCAATTGTGTCGTGGTCAGGATGCAGCCCACTGGCAATATAGCGGAATGGGATACTCTCATAGGTGGCTTTCTCAATCTTACGAGAACTGAACACCCCGTTGGCATAACCATAGAAGAGCAATCCCAACAGGATCTCTGGCGCAATAGGTTGACCACCCGTCGGTGCATATTGTGCATAGATCATACCCAAATCCAACTGGGCGATAACATCCACCACAAATCGTGCCAAATGATTGGATGGCAGGGCTTCTTCCAGACTGATTGTCTGTTTGAGCATCACTTCGTAATTGGGTTTCTTGAATTTTCTAGCCATGCCCGTAGATTATCACCGATTTCGCTATCTCAGGTTGCTCTCCGACAAACTGCTAGGAGACAAATAAGTTGGCAGCATTAGTCGGAGTAATGTAGCAGATAGAGATTGTTGCCGTCGGGGTCTTTCAGGTCGACGATTCGCATTCCCCACTGGTCGGCCGGTTGTCCTTCAAATACAATCCCCTGCGCCGCCAGATCGGAGTAAGCTTGGTCGACATTTTCGACGAAGAAGCTCACATGATCGTGTCCCGGCGGGTTGTCTTGTAAAGCGAGGTCACGAATAACCGGCTCGCCCTCGGCATGTTGCGATTGGAAAAGAAATAATACAGCGGCCTGCGCCGACATGAGACAGCCGTGCAGGCCTTCTTCGTCATACATGTCGCCTTGGGCAAATCCGATGCGCTCGTAGAACGCAATAGACCGGGCAAGATTACTGACCGCGATACCCACGTTGTCGATACGCTTAATCATCTCGCACTAGCCTCCGTTCTTGGATTGGGATTCATCCTGCTGCGAACTCAGATAGCCTGCAAAATTACCCGCATTGCACTCGTCTACATAGCGCATGATCTCTCCGCCTGCCAGGGGGTAGAGCGGATGGCAGGACGTCGGGTAAGCCCCTTGGGGTGCCAGGGCGACACAATCGACTGCCGGTGCGGCTATATCCGCTTTTTCCAGTCGAGGCACAATTTCCTCAGCCGTCACAATTGTAGTGTCAGCAAGCAAGGCAAGTTCCAGATCGACAGCCATATTGCGTCCGATGATGGCATTCCCAGCAGGGTCTGCTTGCAAGGCGTGGATTACGGCTACATCACAGTGGCGCGCGGGGAAGGCTACGACTTCCTGCCCCGTGTACGGGTCGGTGATGATTTGTACATCCGGCCGCAGAGTGAGCATATCTGTATCCAGCCAACCCCGCCCGGGCATGAACCCGACTCCTGCTAATGCAGCCCGGATGCCGAATGCCAAGCTCGCCTCGCTCTCCTCAACAATTTCGATTTCGCCGCGTGAGGCCCGGTCAGTAAACATGGGCGCCAACCCGAAGATTTCCAATCCGAAATAACACGTATGCACACGCTTGACGCGGCCGGCACCGACGAGCAGATCAGATTCAAGCCCCGCCGTGAAACACAGCAATGTCAGTTCTTGGGCGGCTCTGTTGTGTGCCAGCAAAGCACGTACAAATGCCATTGGACGGCGATAGAGAGTCATCCCACCGAAGGCGACAGTTTGTCCAGCGCGGACGGCTTTGGCGGCTTCAGCGAGCGGAATGGTTTTGTCCATGCGGATAGTTAGAGTAGAGGGTTAGAGTAAGGAGTTAGAATGTTCATAGAAGACCTGTCCAAATTCCCCACTCTAACTCTTTGTTCTAACTCTAACTTAAAAACGCTCTACTCATTCACAAAAATAGAGTACTCGAAAATGCGTGTGCCCGCAGCATAATCTGTTGTGCCGTCTTTCAGGTCGCTTACGAATGTCACTTCAGTCGTTAGGTGATGTTCGCCGCGTGGCCACTCAGACAGTAGCACGTAGTATGCGCGACATTCCTGACCGCCGAAATTTCCTTCCAGCTGAACAAATTCATCGAGTGCAATCGACTCGTCTTCGAGTCTGAGTTTGAGTTCGATGTTCTCCCAATTCTGAGTAAGTTGAGCGATGTCCGTCGCACACCAAGCAAATAACCAGATGGCATCACGCGAACGCGTCATTGGAATGCTGTACGTATACGTTCGGGCGACAAATGAATCGTCGTACTCTTCCGTCGCGAGCGAATCGAGGAACGGGACCTGGTTTTGGAACGCAGTTTCAGAATCTGCCAATGAAGCAAGAACAGGCGGTCCGTCCGGAGCGATCCCAGCCCCGAGGGGTTGGGCCAGTACATCCACCGCGAAATCCAGGACGACATCATTCTCGGCAAACACTGTCTCCTCGGTGATCGGCACAAAGACATCGGGCACAACACCGGTACCTTCGATGATGATGTCTCCGCTCATATCAACTGCCATACCTGTCGGAATCTGGAAAGAGAGCCCTCCGGGTAGTTCGTACTGACCGCGACCCACTTCGCCAAAAATACCGAGGCTCGGGTACTTACCGACTACCCGTACTTGGTTGAGTTGACTCAAGACCCAGGCCACATCTTCACAGGCACTCGCGCACGCCGGGCTGACGAGCACTGCGATCGGACCGGGATAATTCAAATCGGCATCCGGCTCGAGTGTTCCCGGCGGTTTGTACGACTCAAATGCGCCGGTTTTTTCGCTGTAGTAAAAGTCGCGTGTGAGTTCCAGTTCTTCGTTCGCGAAGTAACTCGCAAGCTTTAGCCCAAGTGGATTACCACCCTGATTTTGACGCATGTCGATGATGACGCCTGGCACATTGTTGCTGGTAAAGACCGTTACACCCCGTTCAAACAGACGGATAATCAGATTTAGATCATCCGAAAGCGAGTTCACGCGCATATAGCCATAACCAGAATCTTCAAGGATTTCATATTCAACCGGCAACGCATTACGATCAAACCCTGCATAAATCGAAGTGGCATTGAATGATTCGCTTTCGGGAACAAAGTCAAGCGTCGCTGTTTGGGGCTGTGTTTGGCCTGGGTTCAACCAGGTCAGTGTGGCCTGTTCACCTAATCGGCCACGTAGCAGGTATCGATATTGTTGAATGCGTAGACTGTGTTCTGTTGAAAATGGCGACGACCAGGGAGCAATAGCAGCGGTTGCTTCATCAATTGGCGTTCCATTGAAATCTAGAATCTGTGCGCCGAGTTCGATGCCGGCATCTGCAGCCGGACCATCCTCCAGTACGATATGGGCGATAATGCGGCCATCATCCAACCCGGTGATGGCCAAACCGAAGCCGCCGCCGGTTTCAGTCTGGAAAAGACCACCGTCGT
The DNA here is from genome assembly GCA_965248775.1 of Anaerolineales bacterium. Taxonomy (GTDB): domain Bacteria; phylum Chloroflexota; class Anaerolineae; order Anaerolineales; family JBHHUI01; genus JBHHUI01. The sequence continues at coordinate 2,781,915 of OZ252150.1, read as the reverse complement.
CACCCTGCACACCAACGTGACCATCGGGGATCGACCAGGCGAAATCGCGCATGGCAAGATACCATGCAGTCGCATCGTTGTCTGCTTCGGCGCTAGCCACACGCGGCGCGAACTCATCATATAGACTCTGCCAGTCGATGCCCTTCAATTGTGTGAACGGATATTCTGTCGAGGCTCGTGTCCACAATGAGTCGAATGCATCGCCGTAACTCATATCCGTAAAATCTTTGACGGCGACATCGCCCTCGTACAAAGTGATGTCGGGGTTCGCTTCTTTATAGAACTCGAAAGGGTGAAGCGTCCAGGTCGACGATGGTATAACCCGAAGGGATGGCCACACTGGGATCGTCAGCTGTGAAAAGCAGACCATCGTCGCCGAAGCCGCTTGGGAAGGCTTGCTGATCATCAGCCACCCAAACGATCAATTTTCCTCCGATGACCTCGTCCTCGTTTTCACTATCATTTCGTGTTGAGGCCCACAGCGTGGACCAGCCGTGATACTCATCACGGTTCAGGAAGATATCGTCTTCCAGATTGGCCTGCACAGAAACGGCATAGACTTGCACACCGGTTTCAGTTTCACCGTCGTTATCCACGTCAACAGAAGTGCCCGGTGGAAGTACCGGGAGATGGAGGCGATATTCCCAGCTATCATCGCCAGTTTTGATCAGCGGACCAACGATCTGATCGGCGGGTGTGATCTCGAATTCAAAATCCCGTGCAACGAACCCGGCCATATCTTCGAGCAATACAAATGGTTCGATCAGATAATCTTCGAAGAGGAAAAAGGTGATGTCGGCACTGCCTGAAATCTGTGCCGGTTCATCAACAACAGGTGCTGTAGCAAGTTCAACTGTAGGGGAAGGAGCGACGGTCGGTTCCGGTGGGGCTGTCTCGGTCGGGATCGGGAGTTCTGTCGGAGCGCTAGCGGGTGTAGCGCCTCCACATGCTGTTAGAAGTATGCCAAGCCCCAGCGATCCAATCCATAAATATATTAATCTCAAGTCAGAGTGCTTCCATTTGTTCTAATCATCCTGCCCCCAGACTTTAATATTGTCGCTGGAGGGCTTTGGCAAACGGTGTCCGTAGAAGCCATGCCAAAGGAAGTAAAGCAGGGCGGCGGCTGCCAGCGCAATCCACATTTCTGTCCGTTCTTTGTTATGACTCGTCCAAATCCAGATTACATAACAGAGCGGCATTACTAACAGGAAGAGCGAGATGATGCGCCCACTTTTCTCCACACGCAAATAGCCAATTAAGATAAAGAGGCATGCGAGGGTGAGGATGCCGATCGTGGACCAGTTTAATCCGAATAACATTCGCAGGTAGGAGGCGCTTAGATCGGAGGAGCGGTGTGCAGGTCGCGCAGGATCATATCGAGCACACCAGCATAAATGGCTTCGATGTCTGTTTCGAGCAGCGCGCGCCGCAAAGGATGGCCGAACAGCACAAGCACGCCATTGAGGGCAGCCCAGGCCATTCCGGCCCGCTCACGAGCATTCCCAGAGCTGAATTCCCCGTCTTGCATGCCTTGCTCGATGGTACGCATGATCCATTGCAATCCTTCCTTTGAGCGGTCGAAAATTCTCTGATAAAGCTCGCCGGAAATCGACTCCTGGAATTGGCCACGGTCATAGGCCATGATGAGGCGGAAATAGTTCGGCCGCTCTCCGGCAAACTCCAAATACGCCTCCGCCAACCGACGCAGGCGCTCACTCGCGGTTCGTTTGACACCTTCGTCAAAGGCTGTGTCGAGCGACTCTAGTAACAGGTCGAGTCCTTGCAGGAGCAGTTGCGCAATTAATTCTTCTTTGCTGGGGAAGTAGAGATAAACAGTGCCCTTGGCAATTTCGGCTTGCGCGGCAACATCTTCAACGGTCGCAACTTGAATGCCTTTGTCAAAGAAGACTTGCCGCGCCGCTTCCAGGATTGCCTCACGCCGCTTTTGTGATTCGCGTTCGCGTCGTGTACGCGCCGGGGTAGGAGTGGTAATCTGATTCGTCATGATTATGACTCTCGGTCAGTAATTGACTGCCGGTCAGTATATCACTACTCAGTTTTTGCCCCAATCTGACTCGAGCGCATCGTTAGGGCAAATACTGAGTCACTAAGTAAGTTAGTGGTGCCACTGGAATTAGTGGATCAAATGTTACAATCTCCCCCATGCCGATCCGCGTGTTGTCCAACGAGATTGCCTCCCAAATTGCCGCTGGTGAGGTCGTCGAACGTCCTGCTTCCGTTATAAAAGAACTCGTTGAAAATGCGCTGGATGCCGGCGCGCGCACCATCAATGTAGACGTCGAAGGCGGCGGGAGAAATCTGATGCGCGTTTCGGACGATGGCGAGGGCATACCCGCAGCAGAGGTTGAACTGGCCTTGGAGCGGCACGCCACCTCGAAACTCGTCGCGGCGGACGACTTGTTTGCAGTGCACACATTGGGCTTCCGAGGGGAAGCACTGGCTGCCATTGCCTCGGTCAGTCGCATGAAGTTGATGACGCGTGTCGGAGACGAGGAGAGTGGCACGGAGCTGCGCGCGGAGGGCGGCAGCGTTCAACGGCGCACGCCCATCGGAGCCCCACGCGGCACCGTCATCTCTGTCGAAAACATCTTCTACAACGTCCCCGCCCGCCTTAAGTTCCTCAAATCTGATACCGCCGAACGACGTTGGATCACGCGCTACGTCACACGGTTGGCGATGGCCTACCCTCAGGTGCGCTTCCAGCTGCGGTTCGACAACCGTACTAATTTCCAGACCACTGGCAGCGGCAATTTGCGAGATGTACTCACGGCGATCTACACCGTGAAAGTGTCCCAAGAAATGTTGGAGATCGGCGTTCCGCGCACGCTGATGGAGCACGGCAATGGTGAAATAACGGTCGCTGGATTCATCAGCCCGCCGGCGCTAAACCGCGCGAATCGGCGTGAGATCACATTGATTGTGAATGGTCGCTGGATTCAAGACCAACGCCTCAACGCGGCTGTCCTGCAGGCCTACCACACACTGCTCATGGTGGGGCGTTATCCACTAGCTGTGCTTGTGGTGCGAGTCCCGCCGCAGGATGTGGATGTGAACGTGCATCCAACCAAAGCCGAGGTCCGCTTTCGGAGTGGTGATCAGGCTTTCCATGCAGTCTCGCGCGCAGTGCGGCGCACACTGCTCGACCGCGCGCCGGTCCCGGCCCTGGAACCAAAACACTGGTCGAGCGGGACAGACGAAAAAACGCACACGCCGTTGTGGACTGGTACGTTCTTTACGCCGCAACAGTCGAGCTATCCGGAAACGAACGCAACGGATGCCATCGCTTCCAGCAATGAAGACACAAATCAGCCTGATACACTCGCGCAGCAAACACTCCCCGAAACGTCCATGCCGCTCTTGCGCGTTATTGGACAAGTGGGCGCAGCATACATCGTTGCTGAAGGGCCGGACGGTATCTATCTCATCGACCAGCATGCAGCCCACGAGCGTATTTTGTATGAAGCGTTCCAGTTGCAGGCCGCTGCTTCGGAGGTGGTCTCGCAGGCGCTCCTGGAGCCGGTCGCGGTTGAAGTCCCGCCGGAGGCCGCGACGTTACTCAACGATCAATTGAATACGTTGCAAACACTGGGCTTTTCCGTGGAGCCGTTCGGCGGACACACGTTTCTCGTACGCTCGTTGCCGGCTGTGCTGGGTGGGTTGGACCCTCGTCAGGCAGTGCAGGTGGTGATAGAAGATTTCGAGGAAGATGAAACGCCGCTACAGGATCAGGTGGAAGCACGTCTGATCGCACGCGTCTGCAAACGAGCGGCCGTTAAGGCCGGGCAGGTATTGGCACCCGAAGAACAGCAGGCCATGGTGCGTAGTCTTGAGCAATGTCGCGCCCCGCGCACCTGTCCGCACGGACGTCCAACGATGATCCACTTGAGCGTCGATTTGCTTGAGAAGCAATTCAAGCGCGTTTAATCTGATTGTCATCTCAGGCAACTAGCATTTGCCCCGTGCAGTCCACCCAGTACCAAACGAACTGGGTTGGTATACCGATGCAGTGTGCTCGGCACTGCGCGGGACTGTGCAGTTACTAGATATTTTAAATAACTGCACGTGTTTATGAGACGACAATTGCCCCTACCGACTTTAATACGAATCGTCAGCGTTTGCGCGCTGGTCTTGCTGCTCGGGTCGGGAGCAGCATCTTTCGGAGTCCACGCTGCACCCAGCCATCAAGCGACAACATTTGCTTTCACCGGCGCGGCCCAGACGTACATAGTCCCGGCGGACGTTACGCAGATCACGGTGGTCCTCAATGGCGCGCAGGGCGGGTCTGGCAATAAGGGAAATGCAGGAGGTCTCGGCGGTCAAGCCACAGCTACGATCGCAGTGACGCCGGGCGAAACGTTACAGGTTAATGTCGGGGGTCAGGGGGGAGACGGTAATGGAGGTGGGGGGACTGCTGGATTCAATGGTGGCGGCGTGGGTACGGCAGGTAACCAGTCGGGTGGTGGTGGTGGCGGTGCATCCGATATTCGGCGCAGTGTATTTGCCTTGGCCGACCGTCTTATCGTTGCCGGCGGTGGCGGCGGTGGCGGCGGGGCCGGCAACGGTGGTGTAGGCGGCACGGGTGGCGGTACGATCGGTTCCGCAGGAAAAAATGGCACCGCTTGCCCCTGGTGACGGTGACGGTGGCGGTGGTGGCACACAGGCAGCGGTGGGGCCGGTGGGGCTGGTGGTGTTAGTGGTAATGCAGGCGTTCAAGGCACCGGTGGTGCCGGCGCGGGCGGCGTAGGTGTTAACGGCGGCGGTGGCGGTTCCGGTTTCGTTCCAACCGGCGGCACGCTGTCGAGCGGCGTCAATTCCAGTAATGGCAGCGTAACGATCACTCCAGTTTTCGGCTGCGATCCAGATACATCGTTTGTGGGTAGCACGGTCACCGGGAGTGATGCGGTATATTCTTTGAATTGCTACTATGGTGTCGCGTTTGTCGACGATGGTGAACAAAGCGCCACAGGAGGGAATCACTATCTCGATGGTGTGACGGTAACGTACGATAATGTACAGCTCTGTTTCAGCCCGCCGAACGGCTATTCGGCCAGCGGGCTAGATATCAATCAGTCCGAGTTTCCCAGCGGCGCAATGTGTTATTCCGGTACTGATGCTGCCCGGGTTGATGATGGTATTGCCAAGGTCGATGTGATCGAAGATGCAGTTGACTCCGCGCTCACTGGCTGCACAGACACGCGCGTTATCGTGCCGGTTGGTTCGATGCCTGATGGAACCGAGTTTATATTAACACCCAACTCTACTGTAAGGGGTGTGGCGCTCCTCGGCCAATCCGTCATTCGCTCAACATGCAACATCACAACCAACACCGGACAGACAAGATTCGAGCCGCCGATCTACATTTGCATCACGCACACACCCGCCGACATCCTCTCCGCTGGGGGCGCCGCTGCAAACTTATCGGTTGGCTATTTCGACGCAGAGAGCAGCACATGGCAGCCCTATGACAATGCATCCGCAGTCGTTGGCAATGCCGATGAGACTTGTAGCTCATCAGACCATCTGACGCAGGTTGGACTAATGGCACGGGTTCCGACCGCGTTGCCTGCTACCGGTGGGGCTCTCTGGTCGGGGGTTGTCCTTTTGTTTCTCTCGATAGTGTTTCTGCTTACACTTGGGCTGAGGCGATTGCATAGAAAGAAGGAATTCTCGCGACCCCTCTGACTCTCAAGGACACATAATTGTCAACGCGTTTACCCGGAGTCAGTAGAACATTTTCCAAAAAATAGTACATCTCCACCAAAAGCGCATGCTCACCACATAATCGCCTTAACCCAAATATTACCTGTTTGCCCTCGCGGGACCGAAAGGCTCCCCCACCAGACAAGCAAATCCAAGTCCACGGAACCGGGATCTGGGAAACCGAGATTCTGAGTAGAAACCGGTTGACTATTGCACCGTTCAATTGATGGGGCTCTCATTTTAGATGGATCTGGCAGGTATTTCATGCTCCCTGAGAACAATACGCTAAATTTAACAAATCTTCACTTCCATTTTATTGATCAATCATTTCTAGTTCTTTTAAGATTGTGTCTAATAGAAGAGCGCTTCGCTACTTCTCGCAGTTGACCATAGTCTGCATAAGCGGACTCAAGTCCCCGTCAGCAACCAGTGCTAACGCATTTTGGCTATCTTAATCGTAGCGATGCCAAGTTCTTTCGAATTGACTGATTGTCAATCACCAGTAGCCGGATTGTCCTTTCGATGATCACAATAATATAGGGAGAATAAAATGAGTCGCTCACGAAAAACGGAACTGTTTCAGTTCATATTCTCTAACTTCCCGAGCACGTTAATAATCGCGCTGGGTGTTTCGGCAATCCATATGGTGAGACTTGACCAAGACATCAGATTGCAGGGAGCTTACATGGAAGATGATCTTGAACCCACCGTACATGTTTCAATCTCCAATATCAGAAGAACAATCAAACCCCTTCGCTGGATGGGCTATCGTGCTATTGCTAGCACTTTGGCTGTGCTTTCATGAGCGCAATTAATGTCTCGCACCCGGGCGTAACTGCGGACGAATATGCAGAGCAGAAGCTGCAGGAACCAGAATATGTCGACAACTTAAAGATTTTGGACCTGAGCGAGAGAACTATCGTTCGTGATATTGGGATACGCAGCACGTTAATGCATGACTTAAGCAAAAATCAATTGGTTCAGTTCTCGGTTATCAGCTTTGTGATAATGCTTATCCTCGCGATCGCTCTATCGACAATCATATCGATCCGGCTCAAACAGGACGTTGAATTGTTAAAAGCGCATGGCGAGGCGATGATGGCGGGCGAATTGAAGCCATCTGACCCCTATTCAATTCCCAATATTGTTGAAGACGTAGACAGTCTGCGTTTGACCACGTTTGGCATTATTGGTGGCGCCTTTGTCATTCTGTATTTGAGCTTGTCTTCTATCGTCTGGCGCGGCGTCGTCGAGCGCAAACAGTTGGAAGGGCGATTGCATGAACTCCTGACACAAATGGAGACGCTGGCCATGACCGATAGTCTCACCGGTCTGCTCAATCGGAGAGCAATTCATCAGCGCGCTACGATTGAATGGAACAGGGTGTACCGAGAGGATTCAGCTATGAGCCTAATCCTGATCGACGCGGACCGCTTCAAAGCAGTGAACGACCAGCATGGGCATCTGGTTGGCGATCAAGTGTTGCGGGTAGTGGCTGATACTATCATCCAAAATAAACGATCCTACGACTTGGCTGGGCGTTGGGGTGGCGAGGAATTTCTACTGGTGCTGCCCGGAGCGACGCTGTCAGATGCCGGTATTGTGGCTGAGCGCATCCGAGTCAGCGTAGACGCCTTGAAATTGCAGTTGCCTGGCTATGGTGTGTTAAGGGTACAGGTGAGCGAAGGTGTAACCAGGATCACGAAGGAAACGGGTGTGAATCTGGGCTTGGACGTTATTATGAGCCACGCAGATGATGCGCTGTATCGCGCTAAAAAAGAAGGTCGTAATCTTTAGTTTCCGCTAAGTGAGGGGGTGACAAAACGCAGAAAGTGTTCAAAAATGGGGTTGGTCAAAACACCAAATAAGGAACACGATCTGCGATGGACGCAATAATACAACAAACCCAAATTTTCGTTGAAAACTGTGTGGCAGGACTGCCAAAGGGAACCAATCAAAATATGCTGCAGTTGATGTTAAGCATAATGAGCGGCAAGTTTCTTGACAGTCGCGGGGCATTATTCCCGGCGTTGGCAGCAAGTGGCTATTCAGCAGATACATGTCATCGGATAGAAAATACGTTGCGAACAGGTGTGTACAGCGTGCAGGAAGTTATCGATGCACAGCGGTCACAAGTATTGAGTAGCAACAAATTTGAAATCATCTATCGACAAGGTTATCGTGCGCTGGATATCGATCTGACATTTGTCGGGCGGCCTGCTTTGAAAGATGCCAAGGGGAAATACTACCGAGGGTCAGCAGGCAAAGCGGTGCTGGGTGTTGGGTGTGCGCTGGTGTGTGAAGTTGGGCGTGTCAAAGATAAACCGGGAAAACGAATGGGACTTCTCAAGGAGATTGTCTCCGAAACCGGACTGCAAGTCGCCGGACAATCTAAACTACAGGCATTGGCGTTGAAACAAATCGCAGCCAAGCTACCAGAAGATGCCATCGTAGTGCATGATGCGGGTGCCAAAGTAACCGAAATACAAAGCGTGGCTATGGCGCGCTATCTTGTCAGGAAGGCTAACAATGCTGTGTTCCGGCGTAATTATCTGCCTGAACGCACGTCCAAGCGCGGACGCCCAGCTGAATATGGAGAACGAATTCGACCGACAGATCGCACTCATAAAGGCCATCTGATTACAGCCTGTCAACCTGACAAGACCAATGGCTTTAGACGGAAAAGTCGCAAGATAAGAGTCAAGATTTGGAACGATGTTGTGCTAGCCTCGCAAAAGGTCGCGGCCGACAATGAATTGCTGAATGTATTTGTATTTGACGACCCACTCTATAAGAAGCCATGGGTGCTTATTACCAATGTCCGTGAACTTCGTCCGAGGGTTGTGTATGGCTTTTATCTGGACCGCTGGCCAGTTGAACATCCGCCCCTGGTTTCCAAAATAATCCTGGGTATGCAACGACAATTCGTTTTCAACCCAATCTGTCGCGAGCGGTTATTGGCCTTCGGGATGGTCGCTGGCAATATGTTGACTTGGCTGGCTCACCAAGTGCCGCCGCAAGCATCTGGCTTCCCCAGCACTGCCGCTGGGCAAGTGTGGGACCGCAAGCCCAAACAAACACCAGGCCGGCTACGCAGAACGTTAGCCAAGGCCGATTTATCAAAGTTGGCCTGGAATAATCCTACAATTTCAAAAAAAGATCCAAGACAGACCATTTGCAGACCGGAATATTGGGTCATAAGCGAGCCACCCCGTCCCGTGGGTCCGGGGTCACGGGAGAGCGCCTTTATCGCCTTGAATTCGCGCATTCTTTTTGAATAAGCAGTATTTTCGCGAAGCTCAAGGTCGCCCAAGGACTTGACCTTTCTTAGCGTTAGCGGAAACTAAAGTAATAGAGTTTGTATTTATAGCCACGACGAGCTAGAGAAGTGAATATATCAGTAGTCTGTTGGCTATGGCGAAACACCTGATTCTAAAAGGTTCATGTTCGTAGATCTGCCTTTATCTGCAAGACAGTTGAGAAAGTAACGACACGCCAATTCGTCATTCCGAGGGATAGTTCTCTACGATTACAATTTTTTACTCGCCGCGTAGTCGCTATAACCCCCAATATATTCTGTCAGTTTCCCCGCCTCCAGTTCCACCACGCGGCCTACAACTCGGTCGAGAAAATAGCGGTCGTGGGAAATAACGAGCACGGTGCCCTCGAATTCTTCTAAAGCCTCTTCTAGCACTTCTGCCGAGGCGATGTCGAGGTTATTCGTCGGCTCGTCTAATAATAAGAAATTTGCCCCGCTCAGCATCAAGAGCGCCATTTGCAGACGGCTGCGTTCACCTCCCGAGAGGTCGCTTATCGGGCCGCGTGCCTGTTCGTAACTAAACAGGAAACGTCCCAAAAAGCTCACAGCGGCGTCTTCCGTTTTGGGGGCGGCATATCGCACGGTGTCAATCAGTGTGCTGTTGTATTCGAGCGTGTCATGCTCCTGGGCGTAATAGCCCACTTTGACACTTGGGCCGACGACAACTTTTCCATTCGTGGGCTGTAGCCTGCCTAGGATGTGTTGGAGCAGAACTGACTCGCCGGAACCATTTGCGCCCACCAGGCCGACACGCTCCCCCCACAATACAAGCAAGTCCAGGTCCTTGAGAATCATCGATGGCTCTGTTTCGCCGAAGCTCTTTTCCAAGCTTTTGATCTCCAGCACTTTCTTGCTGCCGCGCCACCCTTTCAATTCCAGAGCCATCGTTCGGCGTTCGAGAACGGGGCGCTCGATACGGTCGATGCGTTCGATCCTTTTTTGGATATTCTGGCCCCGCTTGATGAATTTGGTGTTATCGTAGACGTGGCCCCAGGTTAGCAAACGTTTGGCCGCTTGCTCTAACCGCGTGATTTCTTTCTGCTGTGCCTGAAAGGCTTGTTGCTGGCGCTGCAGGCGGAGTTCTTTTTCGAACGCGTATTCAGAATAGTTGCCCTTATAGCTCGTCAGGCGGCCGTCTTCCAACTCGGCAATTTCATCGACAACCATATCCAGCAAGTAGCGGTCATGCGAAATGATGACAACCGCTCCCCGACAATTGCGGATGAACTGCTCAAGATACCCTTTGCCTACAAGATCTAGATGGTTGTCTGGCTCATCGAGCAGCAACAGATCAGGTTGCACGATCAGGAGCTGTGCGAGACCGAGTAATTTTTTCTGGCCGCCACTGAGCGCCTCCACAGGCAATTCCAATTCGTCCTCGGAGAAGCGCAGGCTGCGCAGGGTTCCACGCACCCGATTTTCATAACCGGGGCCCCCGAGTTCTTCATAACGAGTGAGTAGTCTAGACTGTCGCTCCAACGCGCGCGCAAGAGCTTTTTCTTCGCCATATATTTCGGGATTGGAGAGGCTGGCCTCAACTCGCAGGAGGTCGGCATCTATTTGGGCAAGTTCTGTCGAGGCAGCCAATGCTTCTTGCCAAACGGTGTGACCGGCTCGTAACTTCGGCTCTTGTGCGAGGTAACCGATGCTGATGTCTTTTTTGCGCGTGTTGAACCCGGTATCACTTTGGAGTTCGCCCGCGATCAATCGAAAGACCGTCGATTTTCCAGCCCCGTTCGGGCCTACCAAACCGACGCAGCGATCGTCGTGAATCTCCCATGAAAGATTCTCAAAGACGGGTTCGGTCGCGAGGGACACGCTCACACGGTCCAAGTTAACAGCGATCATATCTGCGATTGTACCTGAGGGGTTTAAGGTTAACTGCGCGTGATGAAGCCGTTTACGAGGAGTACGCGAGCGTAAACGAGAATGTGGTACCGACGTCGAGTTCGCTCTCGATCTCCATTTCGCTGCCGTGTGTCTCGACGATGCGGAGTGCGATGGCCAACCCGAGTCCCGTACCGGTGGCGTAACCTTCACTATCGGGCACGCGATAAAATTTTTCGCCGATGTGTGGCAGCGACTTCGGAGATATGCCTACGCCGCTGTCCTGAACGCTGATGCGCACACGACCCGTGTTCTGGTCGTGTGCCACAGAGAGGTGAATCTGACCGCCTTCTCGGTTATATTTCACGGCATTGGTGAGCAAGTTCAAGATCACCTGTTTGATTTTGTCGCGGTCTGCATCGACTTTAGAGAAATCTGCTGGAATGTCAAAATGGATCGCCACATTAAGTTCGTCTGCTTGCGGGCGGACGACGCCAACACACTCGCGAGCCAGATCGTCGATTGCAAATGATTCGCGCATATAATGCGCCCGCCCGGATTCGAGCCGAGCCAGATCGAGGAAGTCGTTCGTCATTACTGTGAGACGACCGGTCTCTTGGAGAATAGTTTCAACGAATTCAGCGCTTCGCTCTGTCGGTAAATCGGGGCGCTTGAGAATGTACGCGGTGGCGGTCAGAGCGGTTAGAGGCGTGCGCAGCTCGTGCACCATCTCGGCGATCAGATCGCTCTGCTGGAACAGGCGTGCATTCACTATCGCGATGGCGGCATGGGCTGCCAGCGCCTGTAACATTTCGAGGTCTTCGCCCCCAAAACGTTTGCCGTCCTTCTTGTTTAGCGATTGCAAAACACCGATCGGATTTTTCTGGCTAATGAGCGGTGCGCCCATGATCGAGCGGGTTTTGAATGTTGTCTCGCTATCGACCTTGCCATAGAAACGCGGGTCCTGGCGTGCGTCGTGGATGATATCGGCTTTGGCATTGGTGACGATCCAGCCCGCAAAGCTCCCGGTCTTGGGAACCACGATCTTCTCGAGTGAGGCAGAGTCCAAGTTCGTCGTGGCTTCAAAACGCATTTCGCCGGTTGTCGGGTCGATCAGTATAATGGAAGCCGCTTCGGATTCTGTCAGTTCCATCGCAGCCATGATGATCTTCTGCAACAGAAACGGCAAGTCCAGTGTGGATGCGAGTGTATGTCCGACTTCCAGCAAGCGCTGCATACGCTTAAGAAGCACAGGGTAACTTTTGATGGCGGTCGCATCACTGAAATCGTGCTCCTGTGGAAAGCTATCCATTAAGAACGACCTCTGCAATTTCAGGGAGCGCTGTGGCCACGTCCGCGTGGATCACAACATCGGCCATGCTATCGAGCGGCGTTGGTTCGCGATTTACGATGATGAGTTTAGCGCCGTGGGCACGCGCTTGCGCTGGTAGATCGGCGACCGGGAATACTTCCAGCGAAGATCCGGCCACTAGCATTACGTCACAGGCACGCATTGCCTGTTCGGCGGCCAGCATCACCTGAGCGGGTAATTGCTCGCCAAACAAAATGACATTCGGTTTCAAGACCCCATTGCATATGGGGCAGAGCGGCACAATGCCATCGTCGATAAATGCGGCCAGCCGATCAAGACCGGGATAGACATGAAAACAGCGGATGCAAGTTGTTTCGCGTACATGTCCGTGCACTTCGTACATTTGCTCGGAACCCGCACGGCCATGTAACAGATCGATGTTCTGCGTGATGATGCCATGTAGAAACCCACCGGCCTCGAGTTGGGCCAGCGCGTAATGTGCAGCGTTTGGTTCTGCTGTGATCAATAGCTTTGCAAGGGGTCGCACCCATTCATAAAAGCTTTCCGGGCGTTCTCGAAATCCCTGGAGGGAGGCAACAGTCATCGGATCGGCGCTCGTCCAAAGACCAGTGTCGGCGCTGCGGAAGTCTGGAATGCCAGAGGGCGTGGAAATGCCGGCGCCGGTCAGCGCGAGCACATGATTCGCATCCCGAATAAACCGCGCTGCCTGCTGGATTTGCTCGTACGAAGTGTGATTGGAGCCAGTTGCCATCCTGTTGCACTTGTTACGGTGCAGCCCCAGACCTTAGGCAGCGGCTGGGGTTCGCCCGCCAAGGCGAGTCTGCACGCGTTCCGCGAGTTGGCGATAGAGGTCCGCGGTGAGGCTATCAGGTTGCAGGGCGATCATCGCAGAATTGGCTTCGGAAGCCTGATAGGCAAGTTCAGGAGCTGGTGTAATCACGGAGGCGACATTGTGTCCAAGTACGTTCTCAACCGTTTGCAGCGGGAGCTGCAGGCTGGAACACGTTCGATTGAAGATGACGACCTCTATCCGGCCAGAGCCCAGACCGATCTGTTCCAAACGATCGAGCACGGCTTTGCCAAGATTCAGTGTCAGTTGGAACGGTTCAACGATCAGAATCACCGAGTCGCATTCTGCTACGACTTTCTCAACCATTTCATTGATATTGTTGCCGAGGTCTAGAACAAGAAATTTGGTCAGAGTTGCGAGGCTCTTGACAATCGCTTCGCCTGCATCGGCATTCATCGCCAGCCCAATGTCATTGGGCGTATACGAGGCCAGCAATAAGCGCAGCCCTGAGCCGTGGGTTGCGAGTTGATTTTCCACCTCACGTGGATTGATCTCAGAGGCATTCTTGCTCAGCAGTGTGGAGAGACCGGTGGAGCGCGAAAAGCCGAGTTGCAGACCAATCGTGCCCTGGCCCGGACGCAGTTCACACAGGGTAACTTCTTGTCCGGCATTTGTGAGGGCAGTGCTGACGTTCAAGGCCATCGTACTCGCGCCGATGACACCGAGGATTTTTCCGCGTTCGCTCGGTGCTGACCGTGTTTGGGTTGATCGCGCCAGCAGCGCCTTCACACGCGAAGCCAATTCCGCGGGATGGGTCGGCTTGGTCATATAGTCGTCGACTCCAGCCTCGAAGCCGGCGACCTTGTCATCCACCAGAGTTTTGGCGGTGAACATAATGATTGGAGTGTGTTCTGAACCGGACATGGCCTGAATACGGCGCGTCACTTCATAGCCGTCCATATCGGGCATCATCACATCCAGCAGGATGAGGTCCGGCTGCTCGGCTCCAATCTTGTCCAGAGCCTGAGTTCCGTTGTTGGCAGCCACAATTTCATACCCTTGTCGTTGCAGCATTAAACCGACCAACTTAAGGGTATCGAGGTCGTCGTCAACAATTAAGATCTTCTCGGTCATGCAGTCCAATTCCTGTAGGCTTTAACATTCCAGTGCCCGGCAACGAAAAATTTACAATGGCTTCCGGACACTACGATATCCACATGTATTCCTGAGTGTAGATTCGTCAGTCTAGCACAACTGCAAAGGTGCAACAACTGTAAGCAGACATTAAAAAAGGAGATTTGTCTCTTAATTGCCGTTTTTGTCTCAAAAGCCGCGATGCTATAATCAACGACAGTGCCGGATCGCAGACAATATCGCCTTCGGAGCGCACAGCGTGGTTATTGCATTGCTCGCTTCAAGCCCTCCAGCGGGCGAAATCGCAAATGTCCGTCTCACTGTCGCAGATCAATCTGTCCCCCTACTTGGTAGGCCCAGCGCAGCTGGCAAGTTTGATGCTCCTGATGCTCTATGTTGTGATCCTGGGCCTTTCAATTTATCGTTATTGGGGCGAGTTCGGCACTCGCGGCATATTGCCATGGATTCTGACATTTGTCGGCATCCTACTGGCCCCGCTTTTTAGCACCTCCCTCGCAATTGAGTTGCCCTGGGGAGATTTACCCCCACCCATTTCCGTTCCGGTCGAACCTCCGGCGCCTACGTTGCTCCCTTTGGCCTTTGTGCCGGTCGTGCTCTCTGCTGGCTGGCTCGGCGTAATTCCAACAATTCTCATCGCCGGTGCGGGCGGATTTGCACGCGCGTTGTGGGGGACAAATCGTCTATTCACTGTATTCGAGTGGATGCTGGCGGCGAGTCTGCTTGCAGTCTTCATTCGTCAGAACTATTGGGGCCGATTTTCGCGTCTGCTCCGGCTGCCAATCTTCGCCGCCCTTGCCAGTGCAGTGGGTGTCGGTATTGCAGCCTATATCACATTTCTTGTCGATGGCAGCGACGCTGGCCTCCCTGGATTGGAATCGATCACGGTGCAATGGCAGGCCTATGGTCTACCGCTCACATTGGAATTGTTACTTGCCGGAGTGGCGGCTGAGGCCGTCCGACTGGGTTTACCGCGCCTCTGGGTGCGACATGAGATCTACCAGCCACCACCTTATGCCACCAGTCTCAACAACCGTCTGCTTTACATCCTCGCACCGATTATCTTTGTCGGGATCGTCGTGCTGGCGATCGCGAACCACGGAATCGCAACCAATGTAGCAACCAGTATTGTGGTCGATCAAATGGAACGGGATGCACAGAATGCAGCGGATGGTATTCCGTTCTTCGTACGCACCGGCGAAAGCCTAATCCGCGATCTGGCGCGCGATGAGAGCCTCCAGACGAATAACATTGAGGCGCGTAACGAGCAACTGGCAAACGGTATCCGCACCGTGCCCTATTTCAGCCAACTTGTCTACTTCGATATCTCTGGTACGCCTTCGGGAGCCTATCCACAGTTGGATGTGACGGGGTTGGGTCTCTCACGGCAGGAATTGGAGGCGGCAGAACTGGCCTTGCAAGGTGTGCCCCGTACCGTAACAGTGTATCCGCGGGAGGCCGATGACCCGGTTCAGATTGCATATATCGCACCGGTTGAAGATTCGGCAAATGACACTATTGTGGGTGCTCTGGTTGGGCGTGCGAATGTGGCGGCGAATCCTCTCATGGAACCGGTGACCAACAGCCTGCAGGGATTATTGGTCGGCACCGGGACAGGGTTTATCACTGACGAAAACAACCGCATAATTTTTCATCCTGATAACAGTCGCCTCGGCGAGGAGTGGCTGCCAGTGGAGGCTGCAGATCCGCTCGATACGACTGTGGATGCCGGTCTGGCCTACCGAGATCGCGCCCCCAATGGCGCCCCTCAATTGGTTTATTATCTGCCGGCTGCTGGCCATCCTTGGCAAGTGGTTATCGTTGTGCCTAATCAGGCCGTTAGCCAACAGGCCAGCCAGATCAGTGTGCCGCTTTTCGCGATCCTGCTTTTCGTCGGCGCACTTGCGATCCTCGTCCTGCGAATTGCCAGCACGTATATCACGCGTCCGCTCAAACGTCTAACCGAAGCAACCGCCGCTATTGAACAAGGTGAAATGGACCTGCCGGTGTTAGTCGGTGGCGATGACGAGGTGGGTCAGCTCGGGTCGGCTTATGAAAAAATGCGCATACGTCTGCGGGCGCGGCTGGAAGAGTTGGGCTTATTGCTGGGCGTGTCTCAAGCCGTGGCGAGTAGCCTCGATCTCGAGAGTTCATTGCCGCCCATACTTGATGCAGCACAGTTCGTCACAGATGCGGTGGGTGTGCGACTGTTGGTTGGCGCGGCACCTGCCGAGGGTAATAAGATTACTTCTTTCCACCATGGAGAAGTAGAAGCGAAGATGGCCGCCCTCGATTCGGAACTTCTCGGATTGGTCGAACGCGAAGGACCGCTCACGATCGAGAATCTTGCCCGTGCCCGCGCAGTACTTGACGTGGCGCGTGTACTGCCCGAAATTCAAGCGTTGATTGCGCTCCCGCTTTACCACGAAACAAATTATCTCGGGGCGCTGTGGCTCGGATTCGATCACACACGCGCCTTTATCGACAACGAGACAAGTTTTCTCAAAACATTGGCGGGGCAGGCAGCGGTAGCAATCGCGAATGCCAAGCTGTACGAAGTAAGCGAGGGCGGTCGGCAACAATTACAGGCCATTTTGTCCTCCACTCCAGATGCTGTCATCGTTACTGACTGGCGCGACCGCTTGCTGCTCATCAATCCGGCGGCCGAGGCTGTTTTCGAACTCAACGGAGCAGCTATGGAAAACAAGCCTTTTCGGGAGGTGCTGCAGCAGCCGAAACTGGTCGCGTTATTGCAGAAGGATGTTGATAGCAGCAACCCACAGGAAATTGAACTACCCGATGGTCGCACACTCTACGCCACTGCTTCGCCTATCGAAAGAAGTGATGGCACCAAGCTCGGCCGTGTTGCCGTCTTGCGCGATGTAACACATTTCAAGCAACTGGATCAACTCAAGACCGAATTCGTTGCTACTGTGAGTCACGACTTGCGTGCCCCGCTTACATTTATCCGCGGCTATACAACTATGCTCCCCATGGTTGGCAAGCTGAACATCAAGCAACAAGAATTCGCTGAAAAGATTTTACGCGGAGTCGAGCAGATGACGGAGCTGATTGACGAGCTGCTCGACCTGAACCGGATTGAGGCCGGGGTGGGCGTGGTACGCGAACAGTTCAATATTGCCACAGTCGTGGAGAAGGCGATCACCAATCTCCAGCCATTGTACGAGAACAAGGATCTCAAAATGGATGTGCAACTCGCCTCCGATCTGCCGGCTGTTTCTGGC
Organism: Anaerolineales bacterium; assembly: GCA_965248775.1. Lineage (GTDB taxonomy): Bacteria > Chloroflexota > Anaerolineae > Anaerolineales > JBHHUI01 > JBHHUI01. The sequence continues at coordinate 2,764,528 of OZ252150.1, read as the reverse complement.
GATCCAACGCTCGTACGTCAAGCCATCAGCAATTTGGTGGACAACGCTATCAAATACACGCCTTCGGGCGGCGAGATTCAAGTCTCGGCGAAATTAAGTAAGGCTAATATTGTTCTGACTGTAAAAGATAGCGGGATGGGGATCTCACAACCAGACCAAGTGCGGTTATTCGAGAAGTTCTATCGGGTACGACACAAAGAATCGCTCACGGTGAAAGGGAGCGGACTCGGCTTGTCGATTGTGCGTTCGATTGCAGAACGCCATAATGGTCAAGTATGGGTGGAGAGTCGTCTGGGGCAGGGCAGTACTTTCTTCTTCGCTATACCGGTGCGGCCACAGATGAAGAAGCAACCAGCCTGATCGAAATCATCCAATTCGTTAATGTAAGTGCAGAGCTAGCCTATTCTGTTATGGATGCCGATCGTGTGCGAAACGGCCAACGAGTGCAATCCAGAGCAATTGGGTTGTTTCGCGTTTGCGAAAGAACCCTACCAGCGTGAAGACGAACGAAAGCACGAAAACCATAATGAGTACCGGGAGAGCCAATAGTCCCCAGATGCGTGGTTTGTTGCGCCGCAGTAGCTTTAAGATTGTCGTCAATCCGCTCCAGTAGGAAACCAGCTCTGAACTATTGAAATGCCAGGTGAAGAGCAGCACCAGAAACATTAGGATATTGCCTGCCACTTTTATATTGGCGTTCTGCAGCAGCCAAGGCCAGAATAAAACCAGGAACAGAAATCCGAGAGCAGTAAGCGATGGCATCGTGTGTAATTCTTCGTGCCGACCTGCGGCGTCAACTTTATATATTGTAGTTGCAGGTGTGTCAACGTTTGCGAGGGCCTTCTTAAAATAAAAGATAAACTCTTGGGGTACGGTTCAACGCAAGTAACTCTGCTGTTATGTCACCCTCCAACCCAGGACGCAGTGACCTAGGCCACTGGAGAGGCCTGTAATTGTGTTCTGAGATAAACGGTGCACTCCTGACCTTAAGAAAGCCCTCATTAGCGCCTGAGTCTGATTGCGGCCCAATCGCGTGCATGCTATGATTTTGCCCATGGCAAGTCAGAAAGATCGAATTTTAGTCGTCGATTCAGATATTGAAGCAGCCAAGCGCCTGGCAGAGGAGACGCTTCAGCCTGCTGGATATCAGGTGGCCACTGCCGCCGATGGACCCGTAGGACTGCAAGAGGTCGAAGACTTTCGTCCGGATCTGATTGTGGTCAGCCTGACCCTGGGTGATTTCTCCGGCAAAGATATGCTTACTGCTTTGCGCACGCAAGGCTTTGAAGGGCCCATCATCGCACTCGTGGAACGCGAAGAAGAAGCAGTAGCCCTCCAGGCATTCCGCCTCGGAGCGACGGATTACCTCGCCAAACCCATCCGAGAAGCGGAAGCCATTTCCGCAATTGACCGCGCAATGCTGAGGAACGAGAATTAAATAATTTGGGCAGTTGGTTCACAACGGATGCAAGCAGTGATATTCTCTTGGCTTCATCAGAACACTAGCCAGGAGGCCATGATGAAACCCTATGCGCCCGAACATGAAGAAATGATGCGTCGCTTTTACAACAGCTTGAACGAGAAAGATGGGCGTCGCTTTGCTGGTTTCGAAGCCTTGAGATTTGGACACGGCGGACGGAGTTACATTGCGCGGGTGTTGGGGTGCAGTCGCAACACGGTGAGCAAAGGCGCCCGCGAAGTCAGTGGCTTGCCCAAGGGCGAAGTGGAGCAGCGCATTCGGAAGCCAGGCGGCGGACGCAAACCGTACTACGTCACATGGGGGGCGCAACTTGCTGAGAAGTTCCTGGCAGTGTTGCGCGAGCACACAGCCGGTGACCCGATGGACGAGAGGGTGCGCTGGACGAACCTGACCCCGGGCGAGATTGTTGCGGCGTTGCGGGCCGAGCACGACATCGTGGTCAGCAAATATGTGGTGCGCAAGTTGCTGCAGAAGCACAACTATCGCCGCCGAAAAGCGCAAAAGAAACTCGGTTTGAAGGCCGAGATTGAAAACCGCAACGAGCAATTTGAGAACATCACGCGGCTCAAGACCGAATTCGAAGCGGCGGGCAATCCCATTGTCAGCATGGACAGCAAGAAAAAGGAATATCTGGGCAATTTCTACCGAGACGGACATTTGTACACCCTGGAAGAACTGCAAACTTATGACCATGATTTCAACAGCTATGCTGCTGGGGTCAGCATTCCTCACAGTCTCTACGACTTGCGTCTCAATGTCGGCTACATCCAACTCGGCGGCAGTCATGATACCAGTGAATTCGCTTGCGATAGCTTTCGCCATTGGTGGTACACATACGGCCACTACCACTATCCCAACGCCACTTCTATTCTCGTGCTTTGCGATGGCGGCGGGAGTAACAGTTCCCGCTACTACATCTTCAAGCAAGACTTGCAAGCACTGGCCGATGAAATCGGGGTCGAAATTCGCATTGCTCACTATCCACCCTATTGCTCGAAATACAACCCCAGCGAACACCGTTTCTTCCCGCATGTTACCCGCGCTTGCCAAGGCGTGATCTTCACCAGCCGCAAACTCGTCAAAGAACTGATGGAAAAAACCAGCACCAAGACCGGACTGAAAGCTTTTGTCCATGTTATTGACCAGGTCTACGAAACCGGTCGTAAAGTAGCCACAGATTTCAGGGACAACATGCGCATTATCTTTGATGATTTCTTGCCCCAATGGAATTACCGCGCTCTCCCATTTGCACAAGTTATTTAATTCTCATTCCTGAATGTACATGCCGAGCGCGAACGTGACAAATTGCATGGGCAGTTGCAACAAGCCAATCAGGCGTTGGAACAACGTGTGCGCGAATTGACGACTTTGTTCGGTATAGGCAAGGCGGTTACCAATCTATCGGATGTCGATGCACTTTTCGGCCAATTGGTGGAAGCTGCCATATATGTCACCAATGGCGAGCTGGGCTGGTTGTTGCTCGCCGATGAAGCCGCAACAAAACTGGTACTACGTGCGGCCCGTAATTTGCCGGACAAAGTTATGCGAAAGCTGCGTATGCTATGGCATGGCGGGCTTGCGCCGTTAGTGATGATGTCCGGAGAACCACTGAGCATTTCAGGAAAGGGTCTAGAAAATTTCGAGATATCTGAATTCGCCGGCGCGGCAATCGTGTCTCCGATAAAAGTGCGTCAGCGGATAGTTGGTGTTTTGGTTACAGCGCGCGAGTCAACCCGCGCATTTACCGAGCGCGATCAGGCCATGTCCTCGGCGGTGGCGGATTATGCTTCGGTTGCGCTTGTAAACCTGCGGCTGTTTCAAGCGTTGGAAGCGCGGGCGCGATCACTCCAACAAGCATACGATGACCTGGCGGCCAGCGAAGTTGTTAAAACAGACTTCCTGCAGAATATGAGCCATGAACTGCGAACCCCACTCAGTCAGGCGCAATGGCAACTGAATGAAGTGATCTCGGGTGATGTGGGAGATCTCACCAAGAAGCAAATAAAAGCGTTAAAAAATGCGGACTCCAAGCTTGAGCGCATAGCTGAGATTATTGAAAATATCGTATCCATTGCTGGTGATGGCTGGACAGGTATTGACCCGGAACAGTTCTTGCTGGTGGATGTTGCCCGCGAAGCGATGGCAGCGCATGAGAACCAGGCACAGCGCAAAGGAATTGAGCTCATTGGTGCTTTTCCTGATCACCCATTACACGTGATCGCGGATCGGACGGGTATCCATAAAGTCTTCCATCAACTGATCGCCAACGCGATCAAATTTGGAAATAGCGGAGATGATGTGAATGTGCACATCTCCGATGGCGGCAATGGCAAAATCCAGGCCGAAGTTAAAGATACTGGTGCTGGTATCCCAGCCGATCAGCTCGAGCGTGTATTTGATCGTTTTGTGCAGGTAGACGGATCCAGCACACGTCGCCATGGCGGCACTGGTTTGGGACTGACGCTGACGAAAGAAATTATCGAAGCACATGGCGGCAAAATATGGGCCGACAGCGAACCGGGCCAGGGGGCAACATTTACGTTCACTCTCCTCAAGTCCGATCCAAAATGAATCCATTAGTGCTGGTCGCAGATGACGATGCTCGCACCGCTGCGCTCCTACTTGGCACAGCACCGCTTTCAGATACTCGTTTCGACGTGCGCGCTGCCGAAAATGAAGAGCGCGCACTCGCACTCATTAGCGAGCGTATGCCCGACCTGCTGGTTGTCACGGCGGAAGGTTGGAACGGCAATACGTGGGATGCGCTTCTCGGTCAGTTTCGTGGCGCAGGTTGTGCAGCACCAGTTATTCTGGTTACACGATCTACATCGGTGGGTGAAGCGATCGCGATCCGCCTGGGGGTGCGCGACATTTTACAAAAACCGGTCAGTGCCCCAGCTCTGCGTAATGCATTGAAAAGCGCACTCGCCGATCTGCGCAACCGAGACGTCATGGAGCCAATCGACGAATCGCTCAAGAAAATTGCTCCACCACTCCCTCCTCAGCGCGTGCCGGAGAGACGCGAATCCACCCAGGATGCTTCGCGTGAATTTAACGTCCTCTACGCAATTGGCAAATCTGTTACCTCACTCACCGATCTGGATCAGATTCTGCATCGCGTTGTCGACGCAGCCGTCTATCTGGCTTCCGCTGAGCAAGGCGCTTTGATGCTGGTGGACAGCAAGCAGAAAGAGCTCGTGATCCGCGCTGCGAAAAAATCGCACGCACTCTGCGCTTACCCACGAGTGATGGTGTCGCGGGCAATGTATTTAGAACTGGCAAGTCCGTCAATATGGATGGTGAGCAGCAAACCAAAATCAAAACTTCCTTCTTGGTGCGCGCTGTATTGTATGTGCCATTAATTGTGGGTGATGATGTACTTGGGGTACTGACTGTTGATAATCAGCGTACGTCGCGCTCTTTTACTCAACGCCATCAACGCTTGCTGGAAGCAATGGCTGATTATGCCGCGATCGCGATTCGCAATGCGCAACTTCTCACTGAATTGCAGGCCCGGAATGCAGCTCTCGAGTCGGCAGTCGAGAGTATGCAAGCTTCAGACAAAGTAAAAGACGCGATGGTGCAGAATCTCTCGCACGAATTACGGACGCCGCTTGTGTTTGTAAAGGGATTCCTGCACATGCTGTACAGCGGCGAATTTGGCGAGTTGTCTAAGGATATTTTGCAGGGACTTCACACCTCGTTGCGACGCATTGAAGATCTGGTCAAGATCATCGAGAACACAGTCGCACTCAGCGAGGCGGAGAAGATTACTATCGATTCGGTGGAGGTGATCCTACAGGAAGTAGTCAACGCGGTTATTCAGAATTATGAGGAACGGGCGGCCAAGTCAAAAATCACAATTGTTACTGATGTGCCGGATGGACCCCTCGCAGCGAGCGGAGATTCTGATTACATTGTCCTTGTATTGAGCAATCTCCTGGACAATGCGGTGAAATTTAGCCCCGCTGGTGGTCTCGTGACTGTGAGTGCCAAGAAATTAGGCGAGTCACTTATAGAAGTTGCTGTCAGCGATACCGGTTTGGGTATCGCTCCTGAGCAGCTGGATCGTATTTTTGAACGATTTTATCAGGTCGATCCTTCCGCTACCCGGAAGTATGGTGGCACCGGCCTCGGTCTTTCCGCCGCCCGACAGATTGTTGAATCTCATAATGGAGAGCTGACAGTCGAGAGCCAGTTGGGTGTGGGCAGTATATTTCGTTTTACACTCCATCACTTTAGTGGCCGCACATCACCATTCATAACGACGTAAATCTATGTACCGACATTCAAATGGAGTATTCGATAGGACGATCGCCCCATATCGATGCCCAGCACACAAAGTATGATTTTAACCCTCAGGAGAGGGTATTTCGCCCTATCGGAGTATTCGATTGTTTAAGATACTCGTCGTAGACGACAGCACCGATGTACGTGAGTTCCTGGTGGACTATGTTTTGCGTCCGGCCGGATATGAGGTACTCACAGCAGTGGACGCGCGCACCGGCTTTGCTACGGTCCGCTCCGATATGCCCGACCTCATCATTGCAGACATGCAAATGCCTGATGCGACCTGTTTGGAGCTGCTCGCTGCTCTGACCAAAGACAATCGGCAGATGCCATTCATTCTTATGTCAAGCGAAAGCTCTGCAGAGCTTGCTACCGAAGCCAGGCGCGCCGGGGCAATTGCATATATCATCAAGCCTTTCGAGCCGGAGCAAATGTTGGAGCATGTCGAGCAGGGGTTGAATTCTTCGAAGAGCAACGATAACTTAGTTTCGATGTCGACCGGAGATGTCGATGTAGCCAAATCCTTACGCCGGCGTGTGAAACAGTTGGAGACGATTGCTCGCGTTGGGCGCACGGTGACGGCTCTCCTCGACCTTGACGAGGTTCTCACCGAAGTTGTATCGGCGGCAGTAAATCTGACAGGTGCGGAGGAGGGCAGTATTCTCCTGCGAGATGAGAATTCAGGTGAGCTATTTATGCGTGCTTCCAAGAATTTCGATGACGAATTCGTACGTACCTTTCGAATGCCATCGGACGATAGCCTTGCCGGGCAGGTGTTGCGGACCGGAGAACCGTATTTGCTGGGGCAAGATGATCCCCACAAGATCAAAACATCATACCTTGTGCGCTCACTTCTTTATGTTCCACTCAGCGTGAAGGGGGACACCATTGGTGTACTTGGCGTTGATAATCGTGTGGCGGATCGACAGATCACGGAAGAGGATATCCAACCACTTCAGGCGCTTGCCAATTTTGCCTCGATTGCCGTCGAGAACGCGCGCTTGTTCGAAAGATCGGAGGCGCAGCGAAAGAAATTCGATGCCGTTCTAACAAAGACAGCCGATGCCGTCATTGTGACCGATCTGAGTAACCGGCTGCTGCTTATCAACGGCGCGGCGCGACGAGCCTTCGGCCTCGAATTTCAGGAGTTGGATGGACTTCCATTGGAAGATGTTGTGTCCAGCCCGGAACTACGCGATTTGTTTTTATCTACCAAGCACGATCAGAGTTATCAACGTGCTGAAGTAATACTGGATGACGGACGCGTTCTGAATGCACACCTGAATTCCATTGAGAGTGTCGGGCAGGCGGCGATCATGCAGGACATTACGCATCTAAAAGAATTGGACAAAATTAAGAGTGAGTTTGTCAGCACGGTCTCGCACGATTTGCGGTCACCCCTGACTGCGATTCTTGGCTACGTAGAATTAATCACGCGCGCCGGACCGGTTTCGGAGCAACAACAGGAATTCATTGAGCGCATCAAAGTCAACGTCAATTCAATAACTACACTTGTTACAGATTTGCTCGATCTCGGACGAATTGAACAAGGCTTTGATACGCAGAAAGAAGAAGTCGATCTGCCGAAGGTCTCCCGCGTTGCTATCGAGAGTCTGTTAGGCCGTGCGCATGCCAAAGGGCAGACTGTCAATTTAGACTTGGTCGAGAATGCAGACCCAGTGCTTGGCAATCCGATTCGATTGCGGCAGATGGTCGCCAATCTGGTAGACAATGCCATCAAATACACACCGGATGATGGGAGCATCTCTGTTTCATTAGAGGCAACCGGTGATCAACTTATCTTTATTGTGAGTGACAGTGGTATCGGAATTCCGCCGGCAGAGCAGGCCTCGGTTTTCGATAAGTTCTTCCGCTCTGAAATTGTTGTTGGCGATGAAGGATCGGAAGGCACTGGATTGGGCCTCTCGCTTGTAAAATCGATCGTTGAAAACCACGGTGGACGAATTTGGCTCTATTCGAAGGTTGGCGCTGGTACGAAGTTCACCGTTGTCTTGCCAACACCTGCAGCAAGTGTAGCTGCCTAGCCCCTCGCTTATTCTGGCGGGTTCACCACAAACCGCACCGCCTCCGCGCGTAATTCTTCCCCAACAGTGGTCCTTGCAATTGCATATATTTCGTGCACGCCGGCAACGAGCGTCCAAAGTGTTTGAAAAGGTGCCGCCTCTAATATCGCGATCGGAATCTCATTCATCAGAATCGTGATCTCCGTGACCGGCTCCTGTGCCACTACGCGAATGCGGATTTGCTGTGACTCCTCGGGAAGGAGTGCCGATAACTGATAGACCGTGCCTTCATCCGGAGAGGTGATCTCCAAAGGAGCAAATGTTTCGTTCGCTGCTTTAATTTCCTCCGGCAGTGCTGGAATGCCACGCTCACGCGCCCAATCCTGCGCTTCGGGCGGTAGTGTAAGGAAGACCTGCTCAACAATGCGATCCGCCGGGGTCTCGTCTGTTGCGAGTTGAGCGGTTGCCGTATCCAATTCGAAGAGTTTGTAGAGCGAATCATATTCGTCTGGTTCTGTGCCGGAGAGAAAGAGCTCGCTGCGACGGTGAGGGCACACATCTGTTGGTAGATCACCGGACAGCGCGCAGACTTGTATGCGCACCATTCCGCTTGGTTCGCTGAATGACATCTCGGGTTTGCCCTGCAATGCTGTGCGCATGAAATCATGCCAGATCGGGGCAGCGCCGTCCACACCCGTGATGTTGAGCATCGGACTGTTGTCCGCATTCCCCACCCAGACTCCCGCTACCAATTCCGGTGTATAGCCCACGGTCCAGTTATCGAGGAAGTCGGTGGTAGTGCCGGTTTTTACAGCTGCGCGCCGCCCGATGTTAAGCAAGCTGAACTCGCCGAATGTGCCCAGGCGCGCTGCGTTGTCACTGAGGATGTCGGTGATCAGATATGCGATGCGTTCATCCAATACCCGCACGCCGCTACGGGGCTGCCATTGCTCGATGATCTCCCCATTGGCGCTCGAAACCTCAAGGATGGCCGTGGGTGGGTTGCGCAAACCGCCGCTTGCAAACACGCCGTAAGCGGAAACGAGATCGAGCAGCCGTACTTCGCCGCCGCCGAGCGCCAATGCCAGTCCAAAGCGGTCCGCATCCGAGAGCGTTGTGAGGCCCAATTCCCCCGCCAGGCGCAACATGTTCGGTAGCCCGACTTCATCCAGAGCGATAACAGCCGGAACATTCAGCGAGGCGGCCAAAGCTTCTCGAGCCAGAACCGGTCCGTGGTAGGCGCGGTCGTAATTTTGCGGCACGTAAGAAAGTCCTTCGGCAGTCACGAATGATGTGCGGATGTCCAGGATCATCGTCGCGGGTGTCCAGGGACATTCTGCTGTCGGCTCAACCACTCCTTGCGAGCAGCGTTGCGGATCAAAAGCCGCCGCATATGTAATGGTTTTGAGCGTGCGGCCCGGTTGGCGCGCGGCCAGTGCCATGTTGATGGCTCCGGATATTTCAGCATCGAAATAATCTGCCGAGCCAACCATTGCAAGGATCTGACCAGTATGCGGGGCGAGAGCGATGAGGGCTGCATCATTTGCATCGCCCAACCCCGGCTGGACGGGGTGTGCACCTGCGCGGGTGTCCTCAGCCAGCTTTTCGATATGCCGCGCGATGATGCCTTCGGCGGTGCTGGTCAGGTCCAGGTCGATTGTGGTGCGTATGCTCAGACCGGAATACAAAACTTCAGGGCCATAGCGAGCTTCGATCAGATTCCAGACGTAGAAGGCGAAGTGCGGCGCATGCACTGGAAAGCGGCTACTCGCAAAACGGAGTGGTTCATTTGCTGCTCGGGCGGCTTCTTCTGTGATGTAGGCAGCCCGCGCGAGCAATCCGAGGACGATCTCCTGGCGTGCGTTGGCTGCCCCCAGGTCTATGAGCGGATCATAGAAGGCCGGGGCCTGTGGCAGACCGGCCAGTAGCGCGCACTCGGCCAGGTCCAGATCGCGCACACTCTTGCCGTAATAGGTCTGTGCAGCAGCCTCCAGCCCATGCGCAAGAATGCCATAGTAAGTTTGGTTAAGATAAAGCGACAGTACTTCGTCTTTTTCGAATGCACGCGCCATGCGCCAGGCCAGGATACTCTCGCGCAGCTTGCGGGTGAGTGTGCGCTCGGCCCGCTCCTGCGGATCCAGCAGCATGTTGCGCGCAACCTGTTGGGTGATGGTGCTGCCACCGGCGAGTGTCTCGCCCCCACGCACATTGATCCAGATCGCACGCACAATACCAACAACATCCACACCCGGATTGCTATAAAAGCTCGCGTCTTCAGTTGCGATTGTGGCCTGCTGGCAAGACTCGGGAATTTCGGCCAGCGCTACGGTCGTATGATTGAGGCTGGCCGGGTCTGTGATCTGATAGAGCAGCCGCCCGTCACGCGCCAGAATTTTTGTGGAGGGGACAGTCAGGTTTTCAGTGAGGCGGTCAAGGCTGGGGAGGTCAGTGAAGAGCCAGCGATACGCTCCAGCGGTGGCGAGCAGAATCGCAAGTAAGAGGATGGGCAGAAAGGTGCGGCGGTGTAAGGTCTTCAGCACCGTTCGTTTAACTGCCGAACAGCGCCGCCTTATCGGAATTGGTTCGGCGGGTGCGCTCTTCTTCGTCTGTATAGCCCACGGCGGCATACAACTCCGGCCCATATTCGCGCGTGCGGATTACCACAGGCATTGGCACGGCATGCCCCATAATCAGCGCCTGTTGTTGGGTGTCCAGCCGAGCGAGCACCTGTCGCAGCGCGCTGGCCCCGCTCACGCCGGAGAAAACAGCCCGGATATCGGCTTCGTTATCGAGCAGGCATGTGACGCGTGTGCCAATCTGACTCATCACTTCATCGTCAATCCCGCTCGGGCGCTGATCTACGATGAGTAACGTCACATTGTACTTGCGCAGCTCGCGCGCAATCGTTCCAAAGATCGTGTGGCCGGCAATCTCGGGATCGAGGAACTTGTGCGCTTCCTCGATGACGATCATGAGCTTATGCGGCTCATCACCTTGCTTTCCGGCGGCTTTGTTCTTGGCGTCGACGTAGCGAGCATGGATGCGGCGGGTTAGATAATTCGCAACAAAAATGTAGGCGGGCAAGCTATCGCCGTAGGTGCCGAACTCGAGCACAATGCTTTTGCCTGCGTTGAGTGCGTGGAATATCTGATCCACAACATTCTCACTGCTGCGCTCGACAATAAAATCCATGCGTCGGAAGAACTCCAACTTACGCTGGATCGCGCCGAGCGTGCCCTTGAGAATATTCCCTGTCTCGATCAGATCGTCGAGACGAACTTGCTGAGCTTCATCCGGATCGAGCAGCATGTGGAACCATTTGCGACCTAACTTGCGCCGCAGGTAGTACAGCGCGCCGACCTGCACATCGGAAAGCGCCAGCACACCGGCTAACATATCGACATCCTCCGGGCTGATCTGTTCATAGCCGATCTGCACTGTCCCGTCAATCTTGCTGCCGCGATTGCGCGAGGTGCGTTCGTCCAGCGTGTAGACATTGACACGTCCATCGGGGAAGAGTTGGCGCAACCCTTTGAAACTTCTCCCGCGCTCGTCGGTGATCTCCCAGCCATAATCGTTGTGCATATCGAATATAAGACAGGCAGCCTTGCCAGACTGGATCACACCTGTAAGCACTGTGCGGGTAATGAACGATTTGCCAGTGCCGCTCTTGCCGAACACACCTGATGAGCGCTCTACAAAACGATCCAGGTCGAGATTGACTTTGACATCTTCCATATCGAGTGGTGAGCCGATGTGGAAGTGGTCATCATCTTCCTGTCCAAAGACGCGCGAAACGTCCTCTTCGGTTGCCTCTAATACCGGTGAAAAGTGTGCGGGGATGGTCTTCACCGGTTTCGGATTCGCGTCTTCGCTTTCCAGCACGAGCATCGGCGTAACCATCGCTTGCCCATAGGCAATGGTGCTGCGATAGATGTCCAGTAAGAAAGGGTCATCCAGTTCCGGCGGCGCTTTCTCCAGCATCGGATTGGAACTTTCCAGAGCAATGTCGGTGACTATGGAAAAGAAACGCTTGCCTGTGAGACCGTCAAGCACCACATATCGTCCCACGGCCAGGTCTTCGATCACCCCACCCGGGAGGGCACCCGTGTTCAACCGGACGCTTAACCCCTGCGAGAGCGAGCCTCCGACGACCGTGCCGAGACGGATACGGCCGCCTGCCAGGATATGTTCTTCGCGCGGGAAAAATTCGTCGAGTTCAGAATCGCTCATAATCGTATTTCAGTAGGTTCAGTTCACACAGAGATGCGGCGTAATAGGTTGTCGAGGCGCGGCAGATCAAATGATAGTTGTCGGGCGATATAGCGACCCGCTTCTTTCAGATAGCGCGGACGTCCATCGACGGGTCGCATGGAGGCAGCCTGTTGCAATGCAGAGGCCACGAGTTCATCCGCAGGCAAGTCGCGTGCCGCCAAGATGAGACGCAGGAAGTCGAGCGAACGGGTGAAGGTGACGATCTCTTCTTCGCTGCACAACTCGACGCTATCGAGTGTGATTGGTGGTTGAGGCGGCAGGGCGTAGTTCACTCCGTCGCCATTCTCGTATCCCACGGCCAGAACGCTGACCTCCAGCGGCACTTGGCGATTCTCGCGCTGGTCAAGAATATACTCCTCCGGCAGGTCCGGTGTAGCAATCATCTGGCGTACGAATGGATCATCTTCGATCACAATGTCGTAGATCAATCCGATGATGTGAGTAGCGCCGCGCTGCGCCGGCGCCTTAACGAAAGTTCCAAAAATCGGAACCGCCGGCTCGGGTACGGAACAGCCAAATGTGAAGCCGGTGGTTGCACTGCGCAACATACGACCAATGGGGATTTCTGCCATGCTTTGCCTATCTATACCTCCGCTTGCTGCCGCCGGTCCAGGCTTTGCCCTGCGCTTTCAACGATTGTTCGGGCGACATGCCGCGTTGGATCATTTCCTGCATGACCATCTGGTCCAGGTCGTTACGCTCGGCGTTCGACACGACTGCCAGTTCATGCGCCCGCATCAAGACATACGGAAAGCCACCGGTCACGCGAGATTGTTCCACGATTCCGGCATGTACGAGATCTAATTTCTCGGGGTCATTCGCCACCCATTCCGGGATTTCTACTCGCAAAATTGTGCCACTACTGCCGCCGGCGTTGAGATAGAAAAAATGAATCTTGTGACCACGCGGTTTGTAGAAGTCCGTATTCTGGGGTGAAGCATTGGCAAAGACCGCTGTGCGATGTTCGGGGGGCAGCTCTTCGAACAGACGGCGATCAATGATGCGTTCGAATGGAGAGGTGACGCGCAGCGTATCTTCGTTGATCTCGTCGAGTTCCATTGTCGCCAGTCGCAATAACCTTACAACACTGGCTGCCTGGGGGCGATCCACTATTCCCGCAATTACAGCGCCGCTCCTGCGCAGGTTGTCCAGCTCGGCCAAATACAGACGTAAAATTTCGTCGAGCTGAGCACGATCCGTTGCTTGCAGCGAGAAATAAAGTAAAAGTCCATTGTCGAGCAACGTCAATATGGGTGCCGAATCATCTTTCTCTAATTGTGTTGCACGCGCAGCAAGTTCTGCCAGTTCGGCGATGTCCCGCCTTGCATTGATGCGGGCGGCAGCTACCAGGTTCTCGCCATCATATAAATCTTTCGTTTCGTGGTACACGACAGGTTGCGAGAAACATTCAGGCGCTTTGCCCAGGCCATGTTTGAAAACGATGCTGCCGATGTTGATGAGATAATAAAGCGCCAGGCCATGACGATCCGGATACACTTGGGAGCCATCCGCCGCAATAATGTCTGCGCGCTGGGGAAGAGCGGGTGCAGGGAAAATTGCGTCGAGCTGTTCGTCGGTGGGGATCGCACCAGCCCAGCGGAAGTTCAGTGCCTTTTGGATTTTCTTGTCGAGATCGTCAGGGTGCTGCGCAATGATGCGCAATTCTTCGCGGGCGACTGGAACACTTGCAGCAAGTTCCTCCGAGCGATTCAACAATGTTTCGCCGAGGCCATCAACCTGGTACGTGAGTTTGTTGAGTTCAAGTGCCATTAATCAGGGGGCGAACGTCTGTTCCATTGGCATTATAACATGGCGCGTTGACCCTATCGCTACCTTATTACTGTCACTGGCAGGCGTTCCATTGTACAATTCCGCCTCCGCACCATGACAACCCTTCGGCTTCCTGGATTGATCGACCCTCATGTGCATCTGCGCGATCCTGGACAGACTCATAAAGAAGATTGGGAGAGTGGCACGGCGGCTGCTCTGGCTGGCGGATTCACACAAGTTCTAGCGATGCCCAACACCGCTCCCCCAGTGACAGACGCCGAAACGCTCACACAGACGCATACAGCGGCGGCATCAAAAGCGCGTTGCGATTACGGAATTTACATCGGTGCCGGCGATACAAACATCGCTGCGCTTCCCAATTTAGCCAACCACACATGCGGTCTGAAGATGTATCTGGATCAGACTTTTGGGCCGCTACGCATTGATGGTCTTGATGGTTTGCTTGCGCATTTGCAGGCGTGGCCTGCAGATCGACCACTGGCCGTGCATGCCGAGGGCCGGACAGCCGCTGCGGCTATTCTGGCTGCTCAACTCGCAGACCGGCCGGTGCACATCTGCCATGTGAGCCGCAAGGCGGAGATCGAGATGATTCGCGCAGCGAAAGAACGCGGTCTGCTAGTGACCTGCGAAGTCTGTCCACATCATTTGTTTCTCACGGCCAAAGGCACGCCTGCGGGTCAACCCGGCCCGCCGCGGGGTGGTCGGGCAGAAGTCCGCCCGATACTTGCGACCGAAGAAGACCGCCGGGCACTATGGGATAACCTGGCAGTTATTGATTGTTTTGCCACTGACCACGCCCCACATACACTTTCTGAAAAGGACGGCGCTGCGCCGCCGCCTGGGTTTCCCGGGCTGGAAACTGCGCTGGCACTGCTCCTGCTCGCCGTGCATGCCGGGGACCTTGAAATGGATGACATTGTCACCCGCATGCACACCAATCCACAGCGCATCTTTCAACTGCCTGTTCAGGAAGACACCTGGGTAGAAATTGATCCCGATCTAGAATGGGAAGTGCGGGCCGCTGCAATGTACTCGCGTTGCGGCTGGACGCCGTTCGAAGGCTGGCAGCTTCGTGGGCGTGTGACCCGTGTGTTTTTACGCAATGAGATCGCCTACGAGAATGGCGAGTTGCGCGCGGCAGCGGGATCAGGCCGCTGCGTGCATGCCATATAAATAATGTTCGGTCTTCGATTTAGGAGCAGCTTATGAGCCAGACCGGAGTGCAACTTACCGAAGAACATGAAATCAACAGCCATCTGCCCTTTGGGGATCGGAGTGACAGCCGTTTCTACGGACAGGATGTGATTTCAGTCGTGCAGTTCAGCCGCCACGATCTGGATTACATCTGTAATGTGGCGGCCAATATGCGCACGATGGTCGAGCATGTAGGTGCCATTGATCTGCTCAAAGGCAAGCTGCTCGCGAACCTTTTTTACGAACCTTCAACGCGCACTTCGTCTTCATTTCTGGCAGCGATGGAACGACTGGGCGGCAGCGTCATCCCGATCAACAATGTGCAATATTCATCCGTGGCAAAAGGGGAGTCCCTGCCGGATACCGTGCGGACGCTGGAGTGCTACGCCGATGTGATTGTGTTACGCCATCCTGAGCAGGGCTCTGCAGCCATTGCGGCTGCCGCAGCCAGCATTCCGGTTATCAACGCAGGCGACGGAATTGGCGAACATCCTACGCAAGCACTGCTCGATTTGTTTACAATCCTCGAAGAACGTGGCGCGGTGGACGGCCTGACTGTCACGATGCTGGGCGATCTGAAATACGGTCGCACGGTGCATTCTCTGGCACGGCTGCTATCGTTATTCGATGTGCGTCTACGCTATGTTTCGCCGGACATTCTACGCCTACCACCAACCATCCACCAGGAGATCGAAGCGCGCGGCATTGAACAGAGCGAACACGATACGCTGGCTGCTGTTCTTGCCGACACCGATGTGTTATATGTGACGCGGGTGCAGAAGGAGCGATTCGATGATCCGGCTACTTATGATACGTTGAAAGGCAGCTATGTCATCACCCCGGAAACACTTGTCGCGGCAAGTACCGATATGGTCATCATGCACCCCTTACCGCGTGTGGGCGAAATCTCCCCGAAACTTGACCGCGATCCGCGCGCGGCATATTTTCGCCAGATGCGCTATGGCATGTATATTCGGATGGCGCTGCTGGCACTGGTATTGGGGAAAGTATAGGCATGGCAGAGGACGCAAATGACTGAGCAGCCGTTTTTTGAACGTCTACAAGCACGCGCGATTGCCAGCGACTCACTGCTCTGCGTGGGGTTGGATCCCCATCCGGAATTGCTGCCCGAGAACAGCGCCCGGGCCGCCCACACTTTCTGCGAAAAACTCATTACGGCTACAGCAGAATTCGCCTGTGCCTTCAAGCCGAATGCCGCTTTTTTTGAAGCTCTGGGTCAGGATGGCGTAGCAGCCTTACAGGCTGTGATTGCCGCGGTGCCGGACGGAATTCCGGTGATCCTCGACGCCAAACGTGGTGATATTGCCTCATCCGCAGAGGCCTATGCTCGGGCGGCCTTCGATGTGCTCGGTGCGCATGCGCTTACTGTCAATCCATATCTCGGCGGGGATGCGATTTCCCCTTTCTTCCATGCGGCTGAACACGGCGTTTTTGTCTTGTGCAAAACTTCGAATCCGGGCGCGGACGATTTTCAATTACATGCCCAGCACGGCAGGGCGCTGTACGAGAAAGTCGCAACGCGGGCCGTGGAATGGAATCAAAAATACAATGTGGGGCTGGTAGTCGGTGCAACATACCCGGAAGCGTTGGCACGGGTACGCCGTGCAGCGCCTGGACTCTGGTTCCTCGTGCCGGGCGTAGGCGCGCAAGGGGGCGATCTCGCGGCTGCACTAAACGCCGGACTGCGACCCGACGGGCTCGGTATGTTGATTTCCGTCTCTCGTTCGCTTGCACGCGCTGATGATGCAGGTGCCGCAGCTCGCGAACTGCGCGACCAGATTAATCAGGAACGGAGCTCGCGCTCAATGCAGGAAAGAGCTTCTAATGAAGATCATCTGATTGCCGAACTGGCTGCAGACTTACTCGCAACCGGCTGCGTTCGATTCGGGAGATTTACACTCAAGTCCGGAATCGTTTCTCCCTTTTATATTGATCTGCGACGATTGGTCGGTTTTCCACAGACCATGCAACGGGTTGTGGCTGCCTATGCCCGTGTGCTGGCCGATCTGGAATATGATCATCTGGCAGGCCTCCCTTATGCCGGGCTCCCAATTGCAACGGCCATCGGATATGAACTACGGCGCTCCATGCTGTACCCTCGCAAAGAAGCAAAACAATATGGAACGCGGGTGCTGGTAGAAGGCGTGTTTTCGGCAGGAGATACAGCCATCCTAATAGACGATCTTGCGACGACGGGTGCTTCGAAGATTGAAGCGATTGAAAAACTTTCCGAGGCCGGACTGCAAGTTCGTGACATTGTTGTCCTGATCGACCGAAACGGCTCCGCACGCATCGACCTTGAAGGCCGGGGCTATCGCTATCACCCTGTCGTGGAATTGCGCACATTGTTGCCGCATTGGCAACGCAGCGGAGCGATTTTTGCCGAGCAAATTGCCGCTGTGGAGACGTTTCTTTCCAGAGAGCGATGATTTATGCGTGGTTGCTGCGTCCCCTTCTGTTTCGCCTTGAGCCGGAAGCCGCACATCAGTTGACATTGCAATTACTCGCCATAACTTCCGCGACAGCGCTCGGTCGCAGCGCGCTTAGGCGCAACTTTCACTATCACGATGCGGCCCTGCGCGTCTCAGTTTTTGGAATCGATTTCCAGAATCCAGTGGGGTTGGCTGCCGGCTATGACAAAGATGGCGTGGCAATCGCCGGGCTTGGAATGTTGGGATTCGGGCATGTGGAGGTTGGCACGCTTACTCCCGAAACACAAACAGGCAATCCACGACCGCGCATCTTCCGCCTCGTCACAGACGATGCGATGATTAATCGGCTGGGTTTTCCCAACCGTGGTATTGATGCGCTCGCCGAACAATCACTCAATCATGCACGCCGGTTTTATCCAGAGACTTGCATCGGCCTCAATTTAGGCAAAGCGAAGGATACCTCCAATGCTCAAGCGGCTGATGATTACATTGCCTTACTGCAGGCCGCCTATCCAAAAGCAGACTACATCGCGATCAATGTCAGTTCGCCCAACACGCCCGGCTTGCGCGATTTGCAAAGTGAAGAATCTCTTCCGCAGCTGCTCGCTTCAATCTCTGCAAAACGCGTGGAACTCGCGCAGCAATCCAACAGGTTAGTGCCGCTGCTAGTGAAGATCAGTCCGGATATGGCAACGAGCCAGCTCGAATGTGTTGTCCAAGCGGCAATGGAGGCGGGCATTGATGGTTTGATTGCGACCAATACAACAGTCCGGCGGGTAGGTTTGCTGAGCGCTCAACAAGCCGAGACCGGCGGTCTGAGTGGTGTCCCATTGCGCGATCGCGCAACAGAGGTCGTGCGGCAGGTGTACAAGCTGAGCGCGGGCCGCCTGCCGATTGTGGGGGTGGGTGGTATTGATAGTGCCGCTGCGGCCTTGGAACGAATTCGGGCCGGGGCATCTCTCGTGCAAATCTATACCGGGATGGTTTATCATGGTCCGAGCTTGGTGCAAAGAATTAAGCGCGGTTTGGCCGCTGCGGTACACGCGGCCGGAGTTGCGTCCATTCAGGAGTTAGTTGGCTCTGATTGAGTTTGGAACGAATTGCTGGAAACTCTCCGTTTAGTACAATCATGCTTCGATGAACAATCTGTTGAAATCTGTGTCCAAGACTATCAGAAGACTGGGTAGTTAAACGAGTATTGTGGTGCAGCTTAAAAAGGTCGGACGCTACGAGATCGAATCAGAGCTCGGCCGCGGCGGGATGGCGGCTGTGTTTCTGGCGCGCGATCCTGTGATTGGACGCAAAGTTGCGGTGAAGGTGCTGCCGCGTCAATTCACCAACGATCCCGGTTTTCGTGCTCGCTTCAAAAAAGAGGCTGAGATCGTCGCCTCGCTCGAACACCCGGCGATCGTTCCGCTCTACGATGTTGGTGAAGAGATCGGCCAGCCGTTCATCGTGATGCGTTATATGCCGGGTGGCACGCTCCAAGACCAGATCGATCAGAAGGGAATGCCACTTGAAACGGTTACAGAGCTTGTAGACCGGCTGGCGAAGGCGCTTTCCGCTGCCCACGCGCGCGGTATCTACCATCGCGATATCAAGCCCACAAATGTACTCTTCGATGCGCACGGTATTGCTTATCTGGCTGACTTTGGCATTGCCAAATTTCGCGAGAGCAGAGCCACGATCACAGGTGGCGGCCTTATCGGTACGCCCACTTACATGTGTCCCGAACAAGCGCGCGGAGCGGAAACAGACCAACGCTGCGATATTTACTCACTCGGCATTGTTGCATTTGAAATGCTGACCGGTAAACAGCCCTTCGAAGCATCTACCCCCATGGGATTGATATTCAAACATCTCTCAGATGATCCGCCGGATTTGCGTTCAATCCTGCCCGATCTCGATGAGGCGCTTGAGCCTATCTTTCGGCGGGTGCTCGCAAAGCAAGCAATTGATCGCTACGAGGATGCCCAACAGTTCGCGGACGGACTGCGATTTGTTCTCAACGCGCCCCGTCATTTGCGCGCCACAGTCTACGAGCGCCCGGACGGGATTTTAGAAACGGAACCTGCACACTCCCGAACAACTGCGCCGCTCACGCGAGATACGGCGCGCGGGATGGGTCGCATCACCGGACAGATGCTGTCCACCCTCACTGGCCACGACGGCACCGTGCTTGGCATCGCGTACAGTCCTAATGGGCGCATGGTGGCATCGGCGAGTGATGACCGCACCGTGCGGTTGTGGAACGTTGATACAGGTAGCACCACGTATGTACTTACCGGGCATGAGAGCAGCGTCACCTCGGTTGCATTCAGTCCCGACAGTTCGCTACTGGCTGCCGGTAGTGATGATGGCACTGTGCGGATATGGAATACGGCCAACGGCGAAGTATTGCGTTTGCTCAAATCGGCAGCAGGCATTTCAACATTGGCATTCGGACCATTGGGAGCGTCTCTCGCAACAGCGGGGGTGGACCCCGCCAGTGGCGGGACGGTCCTGTTATGGAATGCGCGTAGTGGAGAATTTCAGGCACGGCTGACCCGCTATACGGATTGGGTGCGTAGCGTGGCTTTCAGCCCTGACGGTAGCTACCTGGCTTCCGCGGGGAGCGATAAAATTATCGCAATCTGGAGGATGGCCGACCGCAGCTTGGTGCGCAAATTGCATGCGCACGAGGGTATGGTCGGTCACGTTCAACCAGCAGGGGCTGCTTTCCGGCAGCGCCGACCGCACCATTCGGCTCTGGCAGATCGAAACCGGGCGTTGTCTGCGTACCCTGGCCGGGCCGAGTAGCGGCATCTGGTCCGTTGCGAGTGATGTAGCAGGCAATCGTATTGCCACTGCGAGTTTTGATCCTATCGTGCGCGTGTGGGACCTGGCGAGCGGTCAGGTTCGTCAGATACTCAGCGGGCACACAGAATGGGTGCGCTGTATTGATTTTTCCCCTGACGGCCGGAAGGTTGTCAGCGGCGGCGATGATGGAACCGTGCGTATCTGGGCAGCCCGCTCGGAATCATGAATTTGATCGGCACGACTCTCAAAGGTCGATATCGGCTCTACGATCAACTCGCAACTGGCGGGTCCGCCACGGTCTTTCTAGCGCGCGATTTAATGGTTGGGCGCATGGTTGTGGTAAAGGTTGTGCACGACCATATGATCGATCGGCGTTTTCTCGCCCGATTCGTGCGCGAAATCAATATCCTCAAAGACGCACAAAGCCCGCACATTGTTTCCATCTACGACTTCGCCATTGATCATACACAGGAAGATCTACTCAGTCCCGTCACGTTTATTGCAATGGCGTATATTGAGGGTCTCACACTGGCCCGCATCATCCGACGGCTGGAAACGATATCCGAGCAAAACACGCTCGCCCTAGCGCGCCAGATCGCGCTAGGGCTGGATGAACTGTACAGATTGGGTATCGTCCACAGGGATTTGAAAGCGCCTAATCTGATGATCCAGGCTGACGATACTGTATTGATCCTTGACTTTGGCATTGCCCGGAATCTCAACGAAGACACCCTTACCGGGGCCAATATTTTTGCCGGTACATTGGCCTATGCTGCCCCGGAACAAATGCTCGACGCGCGCAGCGTGGATATCCGCGCAGACCTGTATTCGCTCGGAGTCATCATGGCTGAATGTCTCACAGGTCATTTGCCTCCACGCGGACGCTCGGGCGAGCATATGCTCTCTTCAGAATTTCTCGAATCGGTGAACCGCGAAAGACCGGCGGCCAGCGGTAAAGAAATTCTCAATTGTCTGCTCGCGTTAAAACCGGAGATGCGCTACGAAACACCGCAGGAACTCATCTCGGACTTGGATGGTCTCCTGGCGGGCGCTTCCCTGGCATTGCCGTGGGACAGCCTAGGAGTGGAGGCGCTGCCGGCACCGGAAGTGCCGCGTGCAGTGCAAACGACATTCTGCCTTGAATCGGAATCCGGTATCCGTGTGCTGCTTGATGCGACGGAGTATCTGGTTGGACGATCGACGTCGAAGGACACGAGTCCTGCGCTGGACATAGACCTCGGTGCGCTCGACCTTTCCAATCCGAAGACAATCTCCCGGCGGCACTGTCGCTTGACGCGTGCAGATTCGGGCGGATTTTTCATCGAGGACCTCGGTAGTTTCAATGGAACTTGGGTGAACGGCGTGTGCCTAGTTGAGAATGAGAAGCGACTGCTCCTGCCCGGAAACGATGTCCATCTAGGGGCAGAACTGTTCAAGTTCTTGCCGATTGTTACAGAGCATCAACACGTGGTCGATAATCCGTAAAGTGCGCTAATTTTGTTTTCAGAGTTGATCAAGTATTTGAATGTTGGTGCGAAGCAAATCAGAATAAGGCAGCGAGATAAGGCTTATGAAACGTCGCAAACACAGCGATCCTAAGGTTGGGAGCCTGTCACACCCGGGACAGACACGGGTGAACAATGAAGATAACTATGCGGTCGCCTTTTATGATTCGCCACCCGGAGTGCGGACACCCGTAACACTCGCAATGGTCGCAGATGGGATTGGCGGACACCGGGCAGGCGAAGTAGCCTCCGGCATCGCAGTCGATATCATTCCGAGTGCATTTGATAAAGCCGATGCAATCGACTATCGCAGCCTGTTCACTCACGCGGTTGCGGATACCAGCGAGGCCATTGCGGATCATACGTTCGAACACCCAGAGTCAGAAGGCTTGGGGACTACCTGTGTCGCAGCATTGGTGTTCGATCGTTCGCTCTACACGGTATCAATTGGTGACAGCCGGATTTACTTGCTACGTGAAGGCAAATTGCGTCAGATTTCGATCGACCATTCCTGGGTACAAGAAGCGCGCGATAAAGGCGTCCTGTCCAGCGAGGAAGCCCGCAATCATCCTCGCCGCAATGTGCTGCGTCGCTATCTCGGCGCAGGGGCAGACCCTATACCGGATTTTCGATTGCAGCTCTCCCCAAAAGAGACAGACGAACAATCTCGAACCAATCAGGGCTACCGTTTGCAAAAGGGGGATCGCATTTTGCTGTGTTCGGACGGCTTGAACGATATGATCGACGATGCAGAAATCGCAACGGCCTTGCGTGAGCATCTCGATCCGCAAACCGCGACAGAAGAGCTGGTGCGCCGCGCTTTGGCGGCTGGCGGTACGGACAATGTAACGGCTCTCGTGTTGCAAATCGGCGCAGCGCAGCGTAACATTTTGCGCCTGTTGTTCTGGGCTGCAGGTGTGTTTATTGTGCTAGGGGGATTGGGTCTATTAGGGGTGATTGCCCTGAAATTATTTTGACTCTGCTGGGCAATTAAAAGAAGTACTTATAGATGTTGTCTACTGTGTTGTGGGTAAACGGTGATTGCAGACTTTCAGGATGCTGAAACCCACAATATGTATCGAGATCGGCGCGATCTGTGTAAATGCGATCAATGTTCAGACGGAATAACTATCTACATTGAGTGATAAATCCAGTTCCGATCCCAACATAAAACCTGCCCCACAGGAGGGTGAAGCCGGGCAGCGGGGCAGCGTAAACATCCGTACCGGCGAAGGCGGCCGGATTCAGGCGAGTGGCGATATCGTTGGTGGCGACAAGATAGAAAACTATATACAGCTCGACGTGGAGAAGCTGGTCAGTGTCTTGCGCGAGGCGATGCCAGATGATCCGGGCCCGGAGCACTTGCAGGAAGCGCTCAACGACTTTCAACTCTTCCACGTTCGCCTGTTTGAATGGAAAGAAGTGCATAACTATATCAACGATGTGATCTACACCCTTGACCAATTTTCGCGCGAGGTCGAACGTTTGGATGCTTCGGGTACAACCCCTGATGTGCGCGCCATGAGGCGCATGTGGCGACCTGTGGCGCAGAAAGTGAACTTGCTGTTGGAAGGTGCGGCGACATTGAAATACATCGGGCCAGCGTTTGTGCGGCTGGAAACTGGTGGCATGCAAGGGCCGCGTTGGGCGGTGGAATTGGAGGTGGCGCGCGCCCGCCTGGACGAGTTGCTGGCAATGGAGGCGTTAGATGCAGCGACTCTCTACGATACGACCTACGAATTTAGTGACATCGCCTCAAGACATATGTATCTGGCGGATAAACATTTGCGCGATACAGCGACCGAGTTGTTCAACTTGTCTCGCATAGTATTGGGGAGCGTGGGCAGTGACTGAATTCGAGCGCATGCAGGCAGAACATGAAAAACTATTAGGTCGCCAGGAGGACGGCGAAACCGCTGCCAAAATTGCACAGGCTGCAAGCGCTTATATTCAACAGGCGCTTACTGCCTCCGCCGCAATGGTCGCGCCTCGCGAACGCGATCAACTCCGCGAGAATTTACGTTTCTGGGCCTCCTTCGTTTTTGATGAAACGGGTACTTACCCAGATACAACTTTACGCCCGGCGACTACAACTATGCGCTCCGAGCAACCAACGCCACAAGCAGATGTGCCAGCGCTTCGCGAGCGTACGGAATCACCCAGCCTAGCAGTGCAGCCGCAGCGCAAAGTCCGCTGGCCTTGGTTCGTCCTCGGAGGAGTTGGGCTGGTGGTTCTGTGCATTGTGGTAGGAGCGATGCTGGGTTCATTCCCGATAGTCAACCAGTCTGCCACCGAACGCCCTGCCGAGGAGGACGAGCCAACAGCTGAATCCGAAGCAGTTGCAATCGATATTGCAACACCGACAGAATTAATTGCCGAAATAGAATCGGAGGTCACCGCGACCGCAGAATTCCGTCCAACAGACACCGAGGAGATAGAAGAGACGCCCGTGGCGGATCTTCATCCATTTGGTGAAGAGTTGTCCGCTACCTTCGACAGCAGTGCACATCCGGATGGCTGTGCGGCCCGCACCGTGAATGTGACGATTCGCCCAAACGAGATCATTGCGGCCGCCGATCTTAGCGGTGCCACGTTGCGCCTTGTCCGCGCCGGTTCGGGAGAAGTCATCGCAAACGAACAGCTGCAACCATTCCGTGAAGAAATTGTCATTGAGCTTGGACGTGCGGCTGCCGACGAAACATTTCTCTTGGCGCTTCGCCAACCTGGAGTGACTGCCACGGATGTCATCATTCAATTTGTGGCCGACTGTAGTCTCAACCTGGCGGATGTTGTCTATCAGGGATCCAATACGAACCCGTACCTCATAGAAGAGACTGGCGCTGATACCGATCTACAATTGGATTGGCGGCTGCTCACCTGGGGGCCATCACCATATGGTTATGAATGGCTCGCTTCAGTCCAATTGGAAGCAACCGGCGGCGATGGACGATATTTCTACTGGGTGGACGGTGTTGTCTTGCAGGGAGATCAGTTCGTGCTGACCGGCTCGCGCTGCGAAACGGCCCGTGTGACAGTCGGAGTAACTTCAGCAGGGCAGGCTCTTGTGCGTAAACTTGCTTTCCTTAGCCCATACTGTCCGTCGGATTAATGCTTGCTCTCGCGCTCCCAGCGTTTTCGCCAATAACGCATTAGCCCATCCACGGATGCTTCGTGTCCGCTGGCTATCTCAATCTGATTGACAGTCTCATCTGTGATTCCATATTTATTTGTGCGCTCACGCTGCCAGGCTTCGTATTCGTTGATCAGATCCGAGCGTGCCATATTGGCTTGCATCCGGTCGCGCACAAATTCGGCTGACTGGCTGAGTAACGAAACCAGTGCTTCCAAGTGCGGACGGGGATCGTCATAACGCCCAAAGTGGGTAGGATAAATCGTGTTGAAATTTTCCACCAGTAAGCGCGAAACACTGGATACCCAATGTTCCAGATCAAACTCGGGGGGCGGGGCGGCAAGCGAGAGAAGTTGTGTGTCCGGCATGCGCACTCCGGCAATATCGCCAGCGAAGGCTACGTCTTTCACTTTGAAGACATGATGATGTGTAGCATGGCCGGGCGTGTCTATTGCTGTAATTTCTAGCCCGCAGACATCAATCCGATCACCATCGCTCAATGAAGTAACACATTCTGCAGGCGCAGATAAAATGTCACCCCAGAGTAAATCCATTGCATCTCCATAAATACGCTGCGCGCTAGCCAACAAGCGAGATGGATCGATGAGATGGAGGGCACCTCTGTGGTGTACATAGATCTGAACTCCTTGCTGCGCCCACCAGCCTGCGCCACCGGCGTGGTCCAAATGAATGTGTGTGACGAACACATGCTTAATCTGTTCCGGTTCGTAGCCATGTTCAGCCAGGCCAGCCAGCAATTGTTTGTGTGCCGAGTGTGGTCCGGATTCGACCAGCAACGGCCCTCCCGGTCCCACGACAAGGAATGCCGCGATGGTATGTCGAACTTGAAGATGTTGCAGGCCAATGATGTGAATTTCCATAGTTATTCGCTCTGCTCAATGCGTATACGCGCGCTTTCTTCTGCCAGCACAGCAAGGAAATGTTGGTCTTCGTCGGAAAGTTCTGCTGCGAGCAAAAGGTCCGGGCGCCGCTTCCAGGTGCGGCGCAGCGACTCTTCCCGGCGCCAGCGCGCAATGTGAGCGTGATTACCAGAAAGCAGAACCTCCGGCACCTGCAAATCTCGGAAATCTGCTGGACGGGTGTAGTGTGGATATTCGAGCAGGCCATCCGCACCGTACGAGTCGTCGCTGGCGGCGGAGGGATCACCGAGCACACCGGGCAGCAGGCGTGTCACAGCATCAATGACGGACAGGGCCGGCAATTCGCCGCCGGTGAGAACGAAGTCGCCAATGGATAATTCGTCTGTCGCAAGATGCGAGCGCACACGCTCGTCCACACCCTCGTATCGTCCGGCAATAAGAGCCAGCCGCCCGTTGCCTGCCAGTTCGCGCGCAACCGATTGTGTGAAGGGTCGCCCTTGCGGTGTGAGCAGGATCACCGGCGTCTCCGTTTGACTCTCGCCGAATACCGCTTCTACAGCGGCGAAGATCGGCTCCGGCTTCATCACCATGCCGCCACCGCCACCATATGGCTCGTCGTCGGTGGAATGATGTTTGTCAGTGGCGAATTTGCGCAGGTCATGCACATCGACCTGCAGGGCATTCATTTCGCGGGCGCGTTTGAGAATGCTCTCATCGAGGTAAGCTGTACAGATGTTAGGGAAGATTGTGAAGAGATCAATGCGCACCCGGCGATTGTACCATCGCGTTCCTGTGCTAGAATTTTGCACATGAACAAGAATCAGCCCCAGTTTCATTTGCGAGCGCAAGGTTGAGTAAAGATCAACGGGAACCGCTTGTCCTGGTATCTCAATCGCCGCGCCGGCGCGAACTACTCGCGCTCACCGGCTTGCCATTCGAAGTGCAAGTTGGTGATACTGATGAAACTCAGAACATAGGGGAAGACCCAGAAGCCTACGTCCGGCGCATGGCGCGCGAGAAAGCCTTGACGGGCAGACAAATGGCCTCCGGCCGGGCCGTTCTCGCGGCTGATACGATCGTTGTGGATGGCGATCAGGTGCTGGGTAAACCGCCCGATCGGGAAGCGGCCGAGAGCATGTTACGACATTTGCGTGCGCGTGAGCACGTTGTCATGACTGCGATTGCCTACCAGTCTTCTAAATCCGAAGGGATCGAAGTCGAACTTTGCCAGACTCATGTTCCCATGCGACCATATTCTGACGCCGAATTAACACAATACCTCGACAGTGGTGACTCACTCGATAAGGCGGGGGGGTATGGAATTCAGAATGAAGACTTTCACCCGGTCGAGAAATTGCATGGCTGTTATGCAAACGTGATGGGGTTACCATTGTGTCACCTCACACGCATGCTCGTGAGCAGAGGACATTCCATTCCGGGGGATGTGCCCACGGCCTGCCAGAAGTTCACGAGTTATGATTGCCCGGTTTTCGAGTCGATCCTCAATAGGCAATTGTGAAACGAATTTTTCCACTGCTTCTGCTCTTTTTGGTCGCGTGTAACAGCATTCTGCCACTAGACTCGACTGCACCCGTTCCCACCCCGGTTCCCATTCCCACAAACACACCGCCACCGAATCCCGAAGGTACGGCTACCGCCTTCCTCGATGCCTGGGAAGCGGGCGATTACACCGGCATGTACAGCTTATTATCGCCGCTCTCACAGGCAGCCGTACCACTCGATGATTTCATTGCGAGTTACGAAGACAGTGCTGCAACTGCCACACTCACCGGAGTTGAGACCACTATCTTGTCTTCCTTGCAACAGGGTCTGGATGCCCAGGTACAGTACCGGATTACACTGCAGACTGCTTTGGTTGGCTCCGTTCAGCGTGAGATCACAATGCCGCTGCGTTTTGATGGCGGTCGCTGGGGAGTCTCCTGGGACGATGGTTTGATATTACCGGAATTGGCCGGGGGAAACCGGCTCTTGATGGAATTTCGGATTCCGGCAAGGGGCAACATTTATGACCGGGACGGACTTGCACTTGCTGCTCAGACAGAAGCGGTCGCTATTGGCGTTATTCCAGGCCAGATAGAAGCAGCGCGCGAAGAGGAGCTACTGCACGAGCTATCGCTATTGGTGGGACGCCACCCCGGGACCATCCGGACATTGTATGAAGCTGCTCAACTGGACTGGTATGTCCCGATCGGAGAGGCAGCGGTCTCGGAAGTGCAGGCGCGCTTTGAAACCCTGGTCGATATGCCGGGACTCGTGCTGACTACATATCCGACGCGTTTCTACGTTGACTCCGACTTGGGTGCGCCGCACACGGTTGGCTATACCACGCTCATCCCGGCAGATCAACTCGAAGACTATCTGCAACTTGGTTATAAAGGTGATGAGCGGGTAGGTGCCCTAGGCCTCGAAGCCTGGGGAGAACAGTACCTCACCGGGGAGCGTGGCGGAACATTGTATGTAGTTGACCCTGCAGGAAAGATCGTAGGCGAGCTCGCCCGGCGTGGCTCCGCACCTTCTAGTTCGATCACGACCACCATTGACCGCGAGTTCCAGAATGCCGTACAGGGTGCGCTGGGCGATCTGACCGGAGCCATTGTTGTAATGGACATATACAGTGGAGAGATTCTGGCATTGGCCTCTGCACCCACATTTGATGCCAACCTGTTCGACCCGGCCAATGCAAATGCTTTGCAATTGGAGGTGTTATTGAATAACCCCGACGCTCCGCTGATCAATCGGGCCACGCAGGGCGTATATCCGGCCGGTTCGGCCTTCAAAGTCATCTCGACCGCGGCGGCACTCGAGTCTGGTTTGTTTACCCCGACAACGAACTACTATTGTGGCCAGACGTGGAATGAACTTGGCTCAAATTTCATCAAGTACGACTGGACATACGAAAAAGATGTTCCGGCTTCGGGAGACCTGGACATAGTGGGCGCGTTACGGCGTTCGTGCAACCCTTGGTTCTATCATATCGGCCTGAATCTGTTTGAGTGGGACGAACTGTTCCTGGAAGAACTTGCGCATGGTTTTGGGCTGGGTGCCCCGACAGGGATCGTCGGATTTCAAGAAGCAGCTAATGAAGAGGCCGCTGGCCTTGTTCCGGGTCCCGCATGGGCAGAGCAGACGGGCAATCTCTGGTTGACCGGTGACAATGTCAACTTAGCCATCGGTCAGAGCGCGCTCCAGGTTACGCCGGTACAAATGGCGCGTCTGTACGCTGCCATCGGCAATGGGGGCACGCTCTATCGGCCGCAGTTGATCGCTTCCATTGCAGCGCCGGGAGAAGACCCAGTCTATCAGTTTGAGCCGGAAGCTGTTGGTGAGTTGCCCATTTCAGAAGAGACATTAGTCGTGATCCAGCAGGGGTTGTGGGAAGTCGTGAACGCTCGTACTGGCACAGCTCGAGGTGCCTTTCTCGGGCTCGACATTCCGATATACGGCAAGACTGGTACAGCGCAGGATCCGCCGCGCGCACCACACGCCTGGTTCGTCGGTTACACTCTGGCAGAACGCGAAAACGTGCCGGACATCGCCGTTGCGGTAGTCCTTGAAAATCGTGGCGAAGGCTCGGAATGGGCAGCCCCAGTTTTTCGACGCGTCGTCGAAGAATACTTCAGCGGGCGGGCAAATACACTTTATCCGTGGGAAGCCGAATTTGGCTTGCCCGCGACGCCCGAACCATCCAAGACTCCGACGGCCGACGATGAGTGAGCTGCTGCCGGGCTTGATCATAAAAGCCCAGAGTGGATTTTTTACAGTCCACACCGAGCAGGGTGAAATCGTTTCCAAATTGCGAGGCCGTCTCAAACAAGAACAACTGGATACAGACTTGGTTGCACTCGGTGACCGGGTAGATATTCGACTTCTGGAGGACGGGAGTGGTCTTATCGAAGAAGTCAGCGAACGTGCCCGTGCGCTGGTGCGACGCGCACCGCGTTCTTACGCACATGGTAAAAGGCTACCAGCGTATCAGGATCGCGAAATCGAACAAGTTCTGGTGGCAAATCCAGATCAGGCGGTATTTGTTTTCGCCTGTGCGCAGCCCACTCCCCATCCGCGAATGTTGGATCGTTTTTTGGTCGTGGCCGAATCGTGCGAGCTGCCGGCCGTAATTTGCGCCAACAAGATTGACCTTGTTTCAACAGAGGAGGCACGGGCACTCTTTGATCTTTATGCAGATATTGGTTATGCGGTCATTTACACGAGTGCCAAAACCGAAGCGGGCGTGCCGGAGTTGCGCGCGCAATTGCAGGGTCGAATTTCGGTCCTGGCGGGTCCTTCCGGAGTCGGCAAGACATCACTGCTGAACGTTGTTCAGCCGGGATTGGGACTCCAGGTGCGTGCTGTGAGCGAGGCCACGACCAAAGGACGCCACACAACCGTCTTCCCACAACTCTTTCCCCTCGACGGGGACGGCTGGGTGGCCGATACACCCGGCCTGCGCGCGCTCGCCTTGTTTGACATTGAGCCGGAGGAGCTGGACGGCTATTTCGTAGACATCGCGCCCCTAGTCGCCGATTGTGATTTTAGCGACTGTACGCACCTGCACGAACCCGGTTGTGCGGTTCTCGCGGCTCTAAAAGCGGAGCGGCTGCATGCCTCGCGCTACGATAGCTATGTCCGTTTGCGGGCATCCGATGCACGCTAGCCCAAGATTAGACGATCCGCTCTAAGTTGCCTGCTATCTGATCGGGGCTTATATTTATTGCACACACGGCTCTTTGAGCCACGATTGCATTTGGGGGATTCCTTGCGCCACACCATCTCAATCCGTTTTGCCAGCTTACTACCGCTCATGCTGCTACTTTTGCTGCATGTAGCGCTGGTTCAGGCACAGAGCGGCGAAGCGGAGGGTGAGTTTTTTGATGCCAGTGGCCATTTTGTCGGCGAGCCGTTCATCAGTTTTTACAACGAGAACGGCGGTCTGGTTGTCTTTGGATACCCTATTACCGAGCGTTTCTTCGATCATCGCCTCGGTCGCGAAGTTCAATATTTCGAGCAGGTCCGGCTGGAACTCTGGCCCGAAAACGCGCCTCCCTACCATGTGCAGCTGGGATTGCTGGGGGATGAACTCGAATCCGGATTTCCCACTGTCGACCCAACGCGCGATCCGAATTGTCGCTACTTTATTGCCACCGGGCATTCGGCCTGTTTAGCCTTCCTGGACTTTTTCAATGATCGCGGCGGCGTGGATATTTTTGGCTACCCTAGCAGTTTGTCGGAGAGACAAGTACTTTTACAACATGAATAGCCCTACAGGGCAAAATGAGCAGTTGATTGCGACAAAACAAGCGTAAAACAGTGTGCATTTCATGGAGGGCAAACTACCTTCTCTCAGCGAGTAGCAGGCGCGCCAAAGCAGCCCCGGCTAAAGCACACCCTTTGCTTGGTAGAGGGTGTGCATGCGTTTGAGGTTGAACGCTAGGCAGACCAGACACCATTCCCCGGCTGCTGCCAGCAGGCCGCGCAGAGAAAACTGGCGGAAGCCCAGGACTTCCTTGATGATACCAATGACGGGTTCCACTGTGCATTTGCGTAAACGGTAGCTGGCTTTGCCGATTTCGGTTTGTAGTTTGTAAGCCATCTTGACTTTCGGACTGGCATCTTCCGGTGGCGGAGCAGGCATTTGTTCAAAGAAGGTACGCCAGCTTTTGTGGTGAGGTTCGCGACCGGTAGCAATGTAAGGATCAATGCCAAGCTTCTCAAGTGCTGCGATGTTCGCTTTGCTGAAATATCCATAATCCAAAGCGGCAGCCTTTGGTTTGCCTACTTTTGGAGAGATGGCATCCAGGGTTGGCTCAGCTTCTTTTTTGTCATTCGGATGGTTCGAAAGTGAAGGCGCCACAATCAAGAGGCTCTCCTGCTCCACAGCAACTTGAACGTTGTAATGCTGGTCGAAGCCATTATTGGTGCTGTTTTTCATGATGCGAGAGTCCGGATCAGTGAAGTTGTACTGATCTTTGTCCCGTGGTCCCGGCTGCGGTGGTTTCGGTTTGCGACCTCGGGGTTTATGCCCAGTTTTGCGAGACTTTTCTTCCCGCTCACGCTGTTTGGCTTCGTATTCAGCCCTCTCGGCTGCATATCGTTCCTGCGCACGGGCTTCTAAGACGGCTTTGGCTTCTGCCAGATTTGCCAAACGTTTCTTGCGAATGGCAATTTCGTCTTCAATGACGAGCCCTTCCGGCAACTGGAGATCACCCTGATCAGCTTGCTCACCGAGTTCGAAGAGTTTGTTCACTTCCTGGCGCAGTTGGGTCTCTAGTTTTATCAGACGCTTGTAACTGACCGCTTTGCTCTTGGATGCATCAGCATGCACCTTGCTACCATCCAGACTGATATTACCCAACTTCAGCACCTCAGCAACTTGGGCCAGGAGCAAGATCTGCACAAATAACTCTTGGATCTCAGCCAGAAAGGTTTTGCGAAAGTTGGCAATTGTGTCGTGGTCAGGATGCAGCCCACTGGCAATATAGCGGAATGGGATACTCTCATAGGTGGCTTTCTCAATCTTACGAGAACTGAACACCCCGTTGGCATAACCATAGAAGAGCAATCCCAACAGGATCTCTGGCGCAATAGGTTGACCACCCGTCGGTGCATATTGTGCATAGATCATACCCAAATCCAACTGGGCGATAACATCCACCACAAATCGTGCCAAATGATTGGATGGCAGGGCTTCTTCCAGACTGATTGTCTGTTTGAGCATCACTTCGTAATTGGGTTTCTTGAATTTTCTAGCCATGCCCGTAGATTATCACCGATTTCGCTATCTCAGGTTGCTCTCCGACAAACTGCTAGCAGCGAATACCGGGTTGTGAATGGGCGGCTCGTACAAAATTTCCAGCGGGCCGTGCTCGAATGGCACCCTGAATTCCCACGCGGTGCCCGCGTGCAGCTGGCTCCACTGGGCATTCGGAACTTCGAGGCGCTTGGATATAACCCCTCCCTGACAGAGCCATTTCTCAATGCAGGTTTTGATCTGGCATTGACGGACCTTAAAATCAGTGCCTCACCTCGCTTGCCGATTGTAAGGCAGGGCGAAGAAGAAACGATTTTCGTCGTCTCATCCGCGATCAACTCGGAGTGCCGGTCGAGGGGGCGGTTACTCAGATGGTGGTGGATTTTCCGGACGAAGTTCGCTCGTTCACCCTGCAGCCGAGTGATGCAAACGGAGTCGCGCGAGTGTCATTTGGGGTGCCGATTACCCCACTGGGGAACACGGTCAGCATTGAGGTTCTAGTTCACCACCGAGGGATGTCCCGCTCAACGCGGACGTCGTTCATTCCCTGGTGGTAAGGGGGCATCTTGAGATTAGCGCGGAGCCCTCAATGATGTTTCGCGCAAACCTCTAATCTCCAGATTTATTCTTCCTTCTTCTCTGATTCGTCTTCTTCCTCTTCTTCATCATCTTCCCAACTAATAATCCAGACGCAGAGTCCGGCGACGGAAACCGTCGCGATGATGAGAGCGATCCATTGATTCCAGAGCAGGCCGACGTCGCGGGCTTCGTAGGTGATGATTGCGACCATCCCAACTGCAAGTACGATCCAGGCGCTTAGACGAGGGTGGCCCTTTGCGTACGAAATTATGTTTGTCATTTTAGTTTCTCCAAGACTAATAAAAATTGAGTCGTAACTACACCGGCCGGAGCACTCGATCTTCACGCAACTTTTTGAACAGAGCTGTTGTGTCCGGTGGTTGCGATTCAGCCATGGCTTCACTCCAGGCTGTAATATCAATGTCGTCTGGCTCGACTGCTTTATAGCCCATGGCTTCCAGCGTCTCGACCGCTGCTTCAAACAGGATCGGCTCCAGAAACAAGAAGGCCGCCTCACTTTGTAAATCGGCGGAGGCATGTTCCACTTCGCGTATTATTAAATTCACAACCGCTGCCGGGGAAACCCCATCTGAAGTATGCAGTTCGTCGGCGCGGGTTACCAGATTTTCCACCTGCCAACCAATAACGGCAGCCAGTTCTTCTTCCTGAAATGCAAGGAAATAAGCTTTCTGGCCAAAGGAGGCGATAACATCTTCACGCGTCCGGCGCTCGTCTGCGTTGCTGACGTTGTTGATAAATTCCGCTATAGCCGCTGCATCGGAAGCGAGGCCCCGGCGGACTGAGATGCCCGCTTCATCCGGGGTTGAATCTTCTTCGATCTGCTCGGGTGACTTCGGCGCGGGTAGGTTGACCCAGGCACTTTGCACCTGCTCCCAGGTATCTTCAAATGCACCGGTGTTATTTATGATCCTGTCGGCGCGAGCAAGTTTGTCCGTCTGCGAGTTCTGAGCCTGAATGCGGATCAGTGCCTCCTCGGCGCTGAGATTGCGTTTGCGAATAAGGCGTGCCTGTTGCACTTCGGTGGGCGAATCTACCACCCAGATCACATCGCACTTACCCGCTAACTCACCCTCGAGGAGTTTGATGGCCTCGATCACCAGAATGCGTCGTTTTGAGCGTCCCGCAAGCAGATCGATCGCCTGACTTACGAAGGGGTGCACGATATCTTCAAGACTCTGCAGCGCGCGGGGGTCATTGAAGACGATGCTACCCAGACGGCTACGGTCTATCTGACCTTCTGGTGTGAGGATGTAGTTGCCAAACGTCTTGAGAATCGGCTTGAAAGCCGGGCCGACCGAAGCCATCGCGCGATGTGCTAGAGCGTCTGCATCGATACCGAATGCGCCCAGATGTTCAAGCATCTTGCGCACAACACTCTTTCCGGTGGCGATATTCCCAGTCAAGCCGATGACATATTTTCCCGGCCAGGCACTCATGGGCGGTATTCTAGCCCCCGAGCTGAGCGCGGTCAAGCAAGCACCCCGATAGAGGGTGTAGATGAGAGTGTTACGGGCGTTGGCCGAAGTAGACGTTGTTCCCGGCTGCGAAGAAGATATCCTTGCCGGAGCCGATTGTCACACCATTAAGTGGTTGGTCTAAATTGATGGCTGGACGGTATTGGCGCTGGAGCACCATAAATAAGCTGAGTTGGTAGGCACCCTGATTGTCTGCATCTGCAATGTAAAGAGATGGTTCGGGCGGCGGGTCGAAAACCAGACTGACAGGTGCAAGTACATCTGCCAATCGATCACTCGCCAAGCGGCCTAGCCGCTCATCGATAAATGTGAGCCGTTCGGTACATCCGGGCGTATCAAATGCCGTGCGCGTACACTGCATAAGGCTGCCATCTGTACGCAGGATAAATAGATCACCCTGTGCGATAACAAAATCGAGTGCATTGCTCATGTCGAACACAGCTTCGGAGAAGTAAGGCGAGGGCGGTTCGGAAAAGACGCCACCCACGCGGTCAAATACCCAAACCTGGTTCGCGCCTGGGTCCAAGACGTATAAGCGGTCGGCGAAGATTTCCAAAGCAACCGGATTGCTCCATCCGTTGAGCGGCGAGGTGAGGTTTGCCACGATTGGCGAAGCGCCGTCCGTTAGACAGTACACAATCGTTCCATCGGCACTCAGGGCGAGTATGGCTTCCTGATCGACCACATTCGGTGTGCCGATCCAGCCGATGTCGACCAGACCGCTGACGTCATTCTCGCCTGTCAGGCCGGGGCGGCAGAGGAACGTTCGATCGATGTCAAATGTGCCGGTTACATTACGCACCGCTCGGTGGACTGTGTTCGCGCGCGCATCAAGTGCAAATAGGTCTGTACCAATGGCAACAAGGCGGGTTATGTTCGCGTTATCGTTGAATCCAGTCGCGGTGACTCCGACGACCGGTACGCGTACGATGGCATCCAAACTGTCGAGCACTCCCTTTGCCTCTTGCCGTAATTGCAGGGCTTCTGGTTGATTCGGCCAGAGTGCGTCGGCCTGATCGAGCCAAGCCACTGTCGTCTCCCAATGCGGACGGGCGGCCAGCGGATCGGGCGCAATGCGTGCCTGACTGGCTTCGAGGCGCGCTAGTTCCATCACAGCTTCAAATTGGCGCGTTTGTCCTTCGGTCAGATACAGCCCGGAGGCAAGCGCTACTACAACAATCGGCACGAGCACGGCCAGTGCGATCAGAACGCGGTTGGAGACACTATAGCCTTCACGGATAGGAGCATTGTTGATGGGCAGCAGACGCGCAATCAGGTTGCGGGTGGCAGTGGAGAGGGACTGACCAAGCGAAGAAGAGCCCCGTTCCAGTCGCGGGCGCAACCGTTCCAGTGGAAGTTGAATGTACCAATTCCTCAGCCGAGCCAGGGCATCTTTTATTGTGCCCAGCGGGTCGATCTGAGGCATTGAAAAGCGAGGTTCGTGCTCGTCGTAGTCGTCTTCTAGTTCACCTTCCTCATCAAACTCGTCGTCACTTTCATCTTCGTATGGTATCGGCGGCAGCTCTTCTTTTGCGGCCGGAGTCACGACCGCAGATGCTGATGTCTGAATGGTCGTTGCGGGTGGCTCAGTTGCGACAGGCTCCCATTGCTCAACAGGTTTAGTTTCGTATTCTGAAGGGTTAATCCAGTCATCCGCTGCTATTGTGGATTCTGAGGGGGCCTTATAATCCGGAATTTCGTCTTCTTTAGCTGTCCTCTCCTGCGTCACGCTCTCGAGTTCGATCCACTCCTTTGAAGGCGTAGCCTGCTTGGTGACTTCTCCCTTCGGGGGGTTACTCCCTTGCAGCGTTTCGGGCCAATCCCAATCGGATGGTGCGCTCGGCGCGGGTGACTGCGACTCGTCTTCCAATACTGTCAACTCTTCAAAATCATCCACTTCTAGAGGTTGAAGGTCTGCTTCCTCTGCGGCCGACGGTGAGACTTCGATAGCGGGAGATACATCAATAGGAGGTGTCCCTGCAACGGGCGTAATCATCTCTTCCAAATCTTCTTCCGAAAGAACATCTTCGTTGCCAAGATCGGTCGCTGCGCGCACCCGCGCGAGGATGCTTGCAAGGCTGCTTTCTGCTTCCTGCTCGGCGGAGACCGGCGCGCCCAGTCCGACGGGGGGGGTCAACGGCAATGCTGCAGCAGGAGGCCGATGGGCGGCACGCCGCTGTGCAAAACTATCCAAGGCAGCGGGGACTTCAGCCTCCTCACCGGTGGCGACAAAGCGGGCCACAGATGCAGAAACAGAGTTCCCTGCCAGGTGTACGAGTCGGCTTAGTGCCGGTTCGAGGCTGCCGGTGTTGACTGAGTTTAGTGTATTGCGGCGCCAGCCGGAGGGAATCTCGGCGCAGGTAATTAACAGGTCGCCTTCGCTCAGGGTAGTGTGGTAGTAGAGTACATCGGGATTGTTGGATGTGCCCAATGGGCGCAGCGTTCTGCCTTCATCCGGGAATTGTTCGGCTGTGTCGCGCTGCAGGACAAAGGCAGCACCTGACCCCGCTTGTGCCAGATAAAGCTCGGACCCGCGCCAAACCGCACAGGTAAGTCCTGCCGTAAGCGGACCGCCGCGTGGGTTGCGCCGCCTTTCGTCGAGCAAGCGAGTACTGACGGCGCCAAACGTTGCGCGAAAGGCGGCCGTCACCGTTCCCGGAGTGCCAAAGTAATTCTTAACGGCAACATCCAGAAGCTCGGCGTAACCGAATTCCGCACCCCCTCGTGTGTGATCGAGCTGTAGGCTGAGGAGCAGTTTGTCGCGGTCGCGCCCACGGGCGCTGCGGCGGGGCGGATTTGCTACGCGGATTCCCGGGAGAGGCCCAGCCTGTTGCACACCGTCCATCAATTGCAAATGGCCGAGGTCTACCTCGAACAAATGGGTCACACCCGCTATTGTAGGGAGATCGAACCGATAGTCAATTGAATCAGCAATCATAGAGATTTATTACGCCCATGTGCAACAGTCCCAATTGATGCGCTGCAGGAATCAGGCCAGCGAATGTACATGTGTAGGAATCGGCGGATGGTGGGACAGTTTTCTTATTCGCTGACAATCCGATTGCGCGGTAAGATCGACGCATGCAATCGACCCAGCCAAATTCTCCGGACCTACAGCAGACGCAGCGCGCCTATGCCGCTGGGCAGGCACGTCGGGCCGCGCTGGAGCGTACACGCACAGCATCACCAGCAGCCCAGAAGAGCAATTTCAATAGAGTGCGCTGGGGCTGTTTTGGCTTTGCTCTATTAGCAGTTGTTGTGCTTAACGTGGGAGTTACGCTGGCGCTTGGCATGCGGACATTGGGCGAGAATCCACTGGCGGTGATGGGAGTCTCCACGGTCATCGCGCCGACGGACGAAGCAGGTGCGATGGAGGCTGGTCCACTGGCAACGGCTGAAGGCGATATTCAGAGGCGGCCACTCCCGGTCTTGCCTACGGGCACAGTCTATTTGCTATTGCTCGGTGTGGATGCACGTCCCGACCAATTTTCTCAGGCTGTGCGCACAGATACGATGATAGTTGCGCGAATTGATTTCG
The DNA here is from genome assembly GCA_965248775.1 of Anaerolineales bacterium. Taxonomy (GTDB): domain Bacteria; phylum Chloroflexota; class Anaerolineae; order Anaerolineales; family JBHHUI01; genus JBHHUI01. Next base: position 2,726,327 of record OZ252150.1, on the reverse strand, counting down.
ACAACGGGAATGTGCGCCTACTCTCGTTACCGCGTGATATGTGGCTCGCCATGCCGGCAAGTGTGCAAGACTACGGCGTGGATGTAGGGCGGATTAATCAGGGCTATTATTACGGTGTTTTATACGACTTGCCGGGGGGTGGCCCGCAGGGTGCAATCGATACGGTTGCACTAAACTTCGGTATCCCAATAGATGGATATGCACTGGTAAATTTTCAGTCTTTCGTAAATGTTGTGGATGCCCTCGGTGGGATTGATATTGATGTGCCCAAGGCCATCTATGACAGCAGATACCCCACCGATGACTATGGCTACATCGTGCTCGAGATTCCGGCAGGGCCACAACACATGGACGGCATCACCGCTCTGCGTTACGCACGCACACGCCACCAGGATAACGATTTCCGCCGGACTGAGCGCCAACAGCAGGTCTTGATCTCGATCCGCGACTCGGCTTTGGATGTGGATGTGCTGACGCGCGTACCGGATCTGCTGGTTGCTATTGAAGGGAATTTCCTGACCAGTATGACGCCGGAACAGTTAATCGCCTATGGATTGGGCGGGCAGGCGATACCTCGTGAAAATATTTCCACCTATCAGATCGAGCAGACCATGATGGTGCCGTGGGTCACGCCTGGGGGGGCGCACGTGTGGATCCCGCGCCGCGAACAGATCGCTTCGCTCATTGAAGAATTTATGCGCGCCGAATAGAGGCTGGCGTTTGCGTGCCTGCACATGGGAAAAGATGTTCGAGGTCTGCAGTGCACGCATTACCTGCCAACAAAATTGGGCGGCCGCTTTTCCAGAAAGGCCGTCACGCCTTCTGCGAAATCTTCGGTTCTTCCGGCAACATCCTGCAAGTGCGCTTCGTAATCTAGCGACTCTTCAAATGTAACTCCCAGAGAGCGATTCAGCGCGCGTTTGCCCAGCCCAATGGCCTTGGTCGGCGCTTTCGCCAGCCGTTCCGCCAACTCGCGAGTGGCCTCCATCAGTTGCTCCGCCTCCACAACTCTGTTCACGAGTCCAATTCGCTCCGCAGTAGCGGCGTCCACCCTATCATTGGTGAAAAACAATTCAGACGCACGGGCCGGGCCCACCAATCGTGGAAGCCAATACGTTGTACCCGAATCAGGCGCAAGACCGATGCCGATGAAAGCTGTCAGGAACTTGGCCTTGTCGGATGCATAGCGGATGTCGCAGGCCAGTGCGAGCCCTAAACCGGCGCCTGCGCAGGAGCCATTGATGGCGGCGACAATTGGCTTCTCTAATTTACGCATACGTGTAACCATCGGGTGGTAGGTTTCTTCCAGATGCCGTCTAATCGAAGCGCCTTCTTCGCGTGCCTGAAAGCCTTCCAGATCTTGCCCGGCACAGAAACCTATGCCCGCACCAGTGAGCAACAGGCAGCGGATCGAGTCATCGCGGGCCGCCTTTTTTAGCACGCCTATCATCTCATGCGCGGTGACATCTGTGAGCGCATTCAGTCGATCGGGTCGGTTGAGTGTAATCGTGAGAACGCCATCAGTCTGCTCGACAAGCAGATTTTCGTATTCGCTCATGGGAATCTCCAGTTGAAGGTAATGTAACTCTAGGTAAATTTAATCAAATCGTAGCATAAGACTCCATGCTCTCCAATCTACGCGCACATGTCAACGAGTTGTCGGGCACGAATATCCGAAACGTGACCATCGAGGTTCAGTTCAAGTGCCAGCACCTCCAAAGCCTATGCTATACTCCGCTCGCATATAAGGAGGCATTGACATGAAAGTTGATATTGAGCTTGAATACTGTGCAGCTTGACACTATACCGAACGTGCTACCAGTCTGGTAGCAGAACTGCTAAAAGAGCATGAATTCGACATTGGCGGATTACGCGTGATCCCTTCAAAAGGCGGCGTCTTCGAAGTAACAGCCAATGGAGAATCGATTTATTCAAAACTGGAACTTGAACGGCATGCCGAACCGGGCGAAGTGTTGGGTTTGTTGAGGAAGAAGCTTGGGGTAGTCAGTGACTGATTCGCGCGGACGTGTTTTTTCCGGCGCGCGACCAACTGGCCGGCAACATCTTGGCAACTATCTTGGGGCGATAAAAAACTATTTAGCCTTACAGGATGATTACGATTGTATCTATTGCATTGTTGACCTGCATGCGATGACCACCCTCGACGAGATGGAACATATCATTCCCAATACGGCGGAGATGACTCTCGATTGGTTGGCTGCCGGTATCCGCCCGGAGGAGACGATTGTTTTTGCACAGAGTCATGTGCCGCAAGTGACCGAGTTGCATACTATCTTGAGTATGTTTACGCCGCTTGGGAAGCTGACGGAGCTGCCCACGTTCAAAGAGAAGATACGCCTGCATCCGCACAATGTTAACTACGGCCTGGTAGGCTACCCCATCTTGATGACGGCGGACATCACGCTGTACAAAGCGGACACAGTGCCAGTGGGTGTGGATCAACAATCACATCTGGAGTTCGCGCGCGAAATCGTGCGCACCTTCAATCATCGTACCAAGAAACAGATACTCATCGAACCGCAGATGAAGAACACAGAATTCCCGAAGGTTCTCGGCACCGATGGCAAGACCAAAATGGGTAAGAGCAATCGCAACCACATCGAGTTGGCGAACACACCCGAGGAGACCGAGAAGGTTGTACGTAGCATGGTAACCGATCCGGCACGCGTGCGCCGTACTGACCCCGGCAACCCGGATATATGCAATGTTTTCACGCTGCATAAAACGTTTACGCCCAGCGATGAACTTGAGATGATCAACACAGAATGTCGGCGGGCTGGGATTGGTTGTGTGGATTGCAAAGCAATTTTCGCCCGTAACCTGAATGCACATCTGGCGCCTTTCCGAGAGCGGCGCGCGGAATTGGAAAAGGACCCAGACCATGTCTGGGGTGTTCTGCGGGATGGCGCAACACGCGCCGCTGCCATTGCCGACGATACGTTGGCGGAGGTCAAAGAGGCAGTTGGTCTTTCGAGGTAGGTACGCCGGAAACGAAGTTCTTTCGGTGAGAAGCTTCGCTTTTTGACCCTGAGGCTTCCATCAACCAAAATACTGGTAAATCTTCAGTCTTCGATTTCGGCGAGACGCAAAAGCGAAGCTTCTAGCTGACCACGAAGATGCTCTCTAACACACAACTCCTCCTCTGCCTGCAATGAGAATATTGATCCAACGAGTTTCCGAGGCGAGTGTCACTGTTGCCGGAGAGCGCATTAGTTCAATCGGGAAGGGTGTACTGATCTTCGTCGGGGTTGGCCGCGAAGATACGCAAACCGAGGCCGACTGGCTTGCGCGAAAAGCAGCAGGTTTGCGGATATTTGAAGACGCTGGCGGGAATACCAACCTTTCGTTGGCAGATGTTGAAGGCGCGGCGCTGGTCGTTTCACAATTTACGCTTTACGCTGACACCCGCAAAGGTCGGCGGCCTTCCTTTATTTACGCAGCTTTGCCAGAGCAGGCCGAACCGCTGGTGCAATATTTCGCCGAGCAGATGGCGCTCCAGGGCGTACCAGTTGAACATGGCAAGTTTGGTGCGGAGATGGATGTCGCGCTCGTCAATGACGGGCCATTCACACTCTGGCTCGAACGCGATCCTGCCTGAGCAATTGGATCGCTATTACTTTCCTTAGACAAGCCCCTCTGCAACTAACAATTCAGCGTTCTGAATGGACCCGCCCGCTGCACCTTTGATGGTGTTATGGGAGGTCACCACGTATTTAACGTGGAAGATTTCGTCCGCGCGTACGCGACCCACCACAGTTGTCATCCCATTGCCGGCATTTCGGTCACGGCGGGGCTGCGGCCGATCCGGCTCGGCGCGCACTTCGATCACCTTCTCCGGCGAACTGGGCAAGTCGCGCACGATGTCCGAACCGCGGAAGCTCTCCATTGCAGCGACCACTTCCTCGGGGGAGGCTGCCGTTTCCAATTCCACAGAGGCACACACAAGGTGACCATCGGTTACCGCAACGCGGTTCGTGTGTGCTGAGATAGTGAGTGCAGCAAGTTCGATCTTTTCTCCATCGAGAATCCCCAACATCTTGCGTGGCTCGGCATGTAACTTTGATTCTTCGCCGCCGATATACGGTATTACGTTGTCGATCAGGTCAAGAGAAGGCACACCCGGATAGCCGGCGCCCGAGGCCGCTTGCAGCGACACAGCAAACACGCGGCGAACACCGAATGTGTCGAGCAACGGTTTGAGGGAGACGGTAAAGCCGGTGGCAGTGCAATTGCTATTGGTGACAATGCTGCCGCTCCAGCCGCGTTTCCCACGCTGCACGGGAACCAGCCTCGTATGCGCAGCATTCACTTCCGGGATTAGCAATGGCACATCTGCCCACATGCGATGCGGGGAAGCGTTTGAGAAAACGTGCTGTCCGGCACGTGCGAATTCTGGCTCGACTTCTTTGGCTTGTTTGGCCGGAAGGGCGCTGAAGACAATATCAGCATCAAGGCCGGCTTTGGTCTCAACCACTGGCAAGTCCCGCGCCCAATCCGGCATTTCTGTCGGCAACACCCAGCGACAGCCATCGCCATACGTGCCGCCGATGGTGCGCGTGGAGCCGGTAAGGACTGTAACTTTAAACCAAGGATGTCCATCCAAAAGCTGCACAAATCGTTGTCCCACAGCACCTGTCGCACCTAACACTGCTACGTTTCGAGTTGTCATCGTTTGATTCCTATATCCTGTAAGGCGCCATTAACCAAGACGCGGATATCCCGCCATCCATAGCCCTCTTCTATTAATTTCGCATCACCGATTTCGATCTCTTGCTCGCGCACGTATTCAGCACCCAGTGCGATGTAAAAATCGCGGAAGGCATTCTCGCGGAGTACCCAAACCAGCAATGATGTTACGCCCTTGGAAAGAAATTGTCGTGCGAGTGTCTGCACAAGTTGTCTGCCAATTCCTTTACCCTGTTGTTCTGCGAGCACATTTATTGCAAAAAGCTCGCCTTTGTAATTCGTGTCTTCTGTGCGCTCAAGCCCGGCAGCCGAAAATCCAATCACATTTTGATTTAAATCTTCGGCGACTAGAACGAATGATGGGCCTTCATCTTCAAGCGCACCGCGCCAATATTGTGCACGGCTTTCGTACTTGAGCGATTGCAAGAATTCAGCTGGTACGAGGCCACTGTATGTCGAGCGCCAAGTATCCACATGCACCTTTGCGATTGCAACTGCATCGGCTGGGGTTGCCGTTCTGATTCTCGAGTTTTCCAATTCGTCTTCAATCTCAGTTCACGATCAATGCGTGGATCGCTCTCACGCTCTCGTCGGCATCTTCTGCGCTGGTAATCAGGCTGATGCTGCATTCAGAAGAGCCTTGTGCTATTGCGATAATATTCAGGCCGCGCTCACCCAATGCACTGAAAACCCGTCCGGAAATGCCAGGGGTGTTCTGCATCCCGCCGCCGACGACTGTGACAATCACCACATTATCCAAAGTCCAAACGCGATCAATGTCGTCACGCGCCAGTTCATCCCTGAACTCCTCATCCAATGCATCCACAACGGTCTGCGCTGCTTCATCGGGAACCGCGAAGCAAATACTTTGCTCGGAGGAGGCCTGTGAGATGAGAGTGATGCTCGTCTGAGTGCGGGCCACGGTACTGAATGTGCGCGCTGCGATGCCTTGTACGCCGATCATGCCACGTCCCTGAATAGTAATCAAACTCTGATTTCTGATTGCTGTAACCGCTCGTAGGGCGCCCTTGTTGTCTTGACTGTCGTCATCTGGTAGTACTTGCGTCGATGGTCCATTCGGGTTGAAGGTGTTCTTGATGTAGAGTGCCGTGCCTCGTTCTATCACTGGCCGGATTGTTTTGGGATGCAATACCTTCGCGCCGTAGTATGCCAGCTCGGCAATCTCGCGATATTGTAACGTTGCCAGCGTACGCGCATTCGGGTCCAGGCGTGGATCGGTGGTCATGACACCGTTCACATCCGTCCAAATCCAAAGTTCGTCTGCTTCGAGCGCAGCAGCGATGATGGCTGCACTGAAATCGCTACCACCCCGTCCAAGTGTAGTGATGGCACCCTCTGCCGTTGCACCCATGAAGCCGGTCACCACAGGTATGGTGCCAGCCTCGACAAGTGGAAGCAATCGCGCGCGGGTCTGCTCGCTTGTAATTTCCATATCCGGGTTGGCAGCCTGGAAATGGTCGTCGGTGCGGATTAATTCGCTAGAGCGAACGGCTTCCGCATCACAATCTCGCTCACGCAGATGGGCGGCAATCAGATGCATGCTGATGCGTTCTCCGAGGGAGGAGATCGTGTCTAAAGCTCGCGGCGAGGCCTCGCCAAGTACATGCACGGCATGGCAGAGTGTTCTAAATTCATCGAGGTGCGTGGCCAAGCGAGTGTTGGCTAATTGTCTTTCTTCTTCCGATGTCAAGAGGGTTTCAATGACAGTCTTATGCCGTTCTTTGAGATCATTTGCGAGCTGCTGGAATTGTTCGCCGTCACCGGCTGCGGCCGAGTGCGCGCCATTCAGCAGCATGTCCGTGACTCCATTCATTGCTGACACGACAACTACCATTCCTGGCCAATCGTCGCGGGCTGCCTGTACGTGCTCTGCAGCAGTTGCAATCGCTGCAGCGTTTCCCACGGATGTCCCGCCGAATTTCATAACAAGCATGTTGGAACTATAGCCTCCGTAATTAAACGAAAAACGCGGAGCCGCCGGCTCCGCGTAAGGTTTATCGTCTACGAACTGACACTCACTCGCGCAAAAGCAGCGGCCACTGGTCGTTGAGACCAGTCATAGTCATAGTGCACATCGTGAGTGTGAAATGTAATTTCATTGTTCGCGTCTGTCGGGCATGATAACACAAACTCGTTGGGCAAGTCAAAGAATAATTGATCTGGGGGAGGGTAATCGCGTTTAGGATCCGTAAAAAATATAACTTTCCGCATTTCACCTTGAGTCCCAACAAGATGCAGAAACTAATTCTTTTACGAACCCTCAGAAATCTGTAACAACCCCCGAACTATGTGACGTCATTTCTGCAGAGTGAAGCGCGGGAGGCATCCCCCGAATTAACATGAAAGCAGGTATTCCTCGGCACTTCATGCCATCGGAACGACATTGAGCTTTCTTTGACTTGCTCATCCTTAGCCAGTAGGGTTGATCGGGAGCTTAGTCCACATGGGGTACTGCTTCGGTGTCGACTCCCAAGTCATCACCGATTTGCTCCAATGCTTCCCGCAGATCCTGAAAGCTGACGCGCGGTGGCATGAAAACCATTGCCTCCATTGTGAAGAGTGGTGTGCCGGTCATGGGTGCCTGGACGACATCTGTTTCCATCGTCTCAATGTGGGCACCATGCTCGGCAAGGTAGCGCGCAACATCGTGAATGATGCCGACGTGATCGGCGCCACGGACTTTGATCTCGTACGGGACGAAGCCGGCGAAACTTTGCGCATCCCCACTTTTCGTGAAGCGTGTAGTGACTTGGTAGTCTGCTTCTCGGAGGGCTCGGACGGCATCGCGCAGTGGTTCGATCTTGTCATCCGGGGCGGACACGAGCACGATCATCGCAAACTCCCCGCCGAGGCGCGCCATGCGGCTGGCTTCAATATTTGCGTCATATTGCAAGAGCAGCTCGGTGACTTCCTCGACAATACCGGTGCGATCATGTCCAGTTGTGGTTACAACCAGATGCTTTGACATGGAATATTCTCCTTGACTATCCGCAGCGTGCGCAAGTATAGCATTGGCTGCCGCAGGATATGTTGGATTAAGGGGTAGCCGCGGGCGTTTCTGTGGGGGGCGCTGCTGTTGCCGATTGGGTTCCCTCCGCAGCGGTGGTGGCCTCGGCGGGTATAACTGTGCCGTCAGCAGGAGTCCCCTCCACGGGCGCGACCGGAGCATCGGCGGTTGCGCAAATATTGCGATTTTCCTCGACGATACCCTGCACGATCTCATTGTCAGTGGCAAACGCCGCGACTTGATTCAGCACCGGGAACGCTTCATCGCATTTGAGATACGCAGCCTTAACGGATGCGAAGGTATAGAAATATTCCAGAGTGCCCTGGCTGAGAGAGAGGGGCTCGACAACCGTATTCCTTTCGGGATGCCGGCAGCCCTTGATAGCGCATTCCAGTTCGATTTCCGCACCCTCATAATTTAACGCTCTGAAATACACCAGCCCGAGCCGGCCGTAGATATCCGGATTGGAAGGTTCTAACTCCAGTGCGCTTTCGAGATATTGTGCTGAGCGGCCGTATTCGCCTATCTGGAAGTAGGTGCGGCTGATGGAGAGATAGGGAAGTGTTTCCTCGGGAATGAGGGCGCTGGCGCGCTGAAAGTACTCCAGCGCAGTCTCGTAATCTTGCAATACACGGTAGTTCAAGCCTAAGCGCATGTATAAAAACGCCAGGTTCGGGTTAATTGTTGCAGCCGCCTGATAGGCGAGGATGGCTTCTTCGTATGCGCCAACGTTTTCCAGATAATAGCCATTCGCGCGCTGCACATCCATGCTGTTTGGGTTCAGACTCAGGGCAAGTTGGGCTTCATCTCCGGACTGTGCCCAGCGCTGCGTGTCGGCCAGAATCTCCGAGTAGTACGCATGCGCGAGTGAGTTATTCGCGTCGAGTTGAATTGCCCGGACGGCAGCGTTCGTGGCTTCTTCGTAGTCCCCGATCCAATCGAGCGCAAGGGCACGCACGGCATGTGCCATGCTGCTATCGGGATCGACCAGCACAGCCGTATCTGCAGTTTCCAGCGCCTGCTCCGGCATGTCGGCGTACACCTGAAAACGCGCCATGTTGATCCAATACTCAACTGTTGTCGGCGCCAATCGAGTCGCCTGTTCATATGCGCTCACGGCGTCGTCAAGGCGCCCAGAAGAGAAGTGCGCCTCGCCTTCCTCTGCATATGATGCCGGGCTGCGCGTTGCAGTGGGGGTGGGTACAAAAATCGGTTCGATCTCGCCGCTCTGTGCCTGGCGCACGAAATAGAGTCCGATTGCGATCAGCACTAGATAAAATACGATTCGATTTAGATTGTTGCGCCGTTTGCGGCGAAAATTGATCGATCCGCGATCAAGGTACATAGTGCCTCAGAGAAAAACTCCCTCTCAGGAGAAGTGCAATATCAATGCCGTGCCTGCGACAATGGTACTTCATTCGATAACATGTTGTAATTCGCTGGGTCAAAATCGTGGGGAAATCGCTCTATTACCGGTGGATAGGAGAAGGTGCAGGGCAAGCTTCCTGGTTGGACGCTTCGATTGCCGCCCGTTATAATTCCGCCCGCCGGTGTCGAGTTGGTAGAGTCGAAGCTTGACTCATTTAGAATGCCTGAATCCGTACTTTCGTCATGCCCATCCGCAAACGTGTAGATGAATTCAGGCGGGCAGCCAGGACTCAGCGAGGGTTTTGGTTGAATTGGATTGCCAAGATTTGCGATATTGAAAGTTTCACTTTGAGTTAAGTATACAAAACGGTAGGGATGGAACATTCATTTGGTAGAAGAAAACGAGGAAGAGATAGAAGCAGAGTCCGGTGGAATCCTCCAGCGCCTTTTTGGCTCACCACTGCTGGCGGGCTCGCTGGTGATTCTGTTTCTGATAATTATTATCGTTTTTGCTGTGTTCGGTGGTTATCGGGCGGGCCTGAATGATCGCAACGATGTTGTAGCGACGACACAGGCCAACGAACTGCGACTGCAATACCAGTTGGCCGTAGAAGATCTGGCTGCCGCGCGTTATCTGTTTGCCATTGATCGGCTTGAATACATATTGTCTGTCGAGCCTGATTTTGCCGATGCTGCCAACATGCTCGTACAGGCGCGTAGTCAGGCGCAGGATGCCGCTGTGCCACCCACGGCAGTACCAACTCCGACATTGATGGCGGATGACGTGACTCCGGAGGAACTGTTTGCCGGCGTGGAGGCGGACTATACTGCCGGGGACTGGCACGCCACTGTGCAACAGGTCACCGCATTGCGGGCGAGATTCCCGGAATTTATGCGCGTGCGTGTAGATGGAATTCTCTTCGTGGCGTTGCGCAGCCGGGGCATCGAGCGTATCGACAACGACGAGCTGGAACTCGGGATTTTTGATCTCGAGCAAGCGGAGCAGATTGGGCCGCTCGATGTGGAGGCGCAGCAATATCAGCAGTGGGCCTCGCTCTATATAAATGGAACTGCTTACTGGGGCTTCAATTGGCCGCGTGCGATAGAAGCGTTCGAGACGCTGTATCTGCTGGGGCCTTTCTTTAAAGACACGACGCCGCGTTTATCCGCGGCCCATGTTACCTTCGGAGATGAATTGGCACTGGCGGGCGACCCCTGCAACGCAGCTCTCGAATATGCAGCCGCACTGACCGTCATCGCCAGTGATACTGTTGAAGAAAAACGGTCAGAGGCCGAAACGGTCTGTACGGAATTGACGCAAACTCCAGGGGGCGAGGCAACACTCGATCCGGATGCGACGCCTGCAGAAGGGGAGCTCGCTCTGACACCGCAAGCGAGCACACCAGATTTGGAAGAGGCCACGGCAACGCCCACAGGCTGATGTATACTACTTTCCGTAAAGAGAAGGCGGGGTGTGGCGCAGATGGTAGCGCGCTGCGTTTGGGACGCAGAGGCCGCCGGTTCAAGTCCGGCCACCCCGACTTTGCTGATACCGCACTATGTCTTCGTGGTGCGGTCTTTTTTTAACAAGATGACACGACGAACCGAAAAACCAATCGAGGAATTGAGCGGCGTTGGCGTCATCCGACAAGAAGTGAATTGGATCGCCGACGTACGTTACCAGGTGACCCTCACTGCCAAACGGGTAGAAAAATCCACTGCCGCAGACGCACAGGGTTTTACGACCACTGGCTTTCTCACTGTTGTAAGCGGCGAAGCTGATCTCGGTCGGTTGTCAGAGCTCGAACTGCATTTAGACACGTCACGCTGGATGTCCATCTTCGTGCTGAAGGGGGATCCGGCGAGCGGCAGTTGGCACTTCACACTCGGGACCGGTGGCGCCGGCGGTTTTTGATCCGACTCCCTAGCACAATTTCAGGTGTCTGGCACTTTAGTCACTATGAATTGCGGTCATCGGGGTAAATTGGCGCATTGGGCGTTCAATCACACTTGTCCTGGGGCAGTGCCAGGGATTGCCAGGCACCTTTCGTCCAATTGTGAAACTCGGCCAGCTTGGATTGATGTTGTTCTTAGCCGGCTGCAGTGCGATATGGGGGGAGTCTCCCGCTCCGGAGCCACCGCCGGTACTGCTGCCCCCGCCTGCAGTCGCCACTACATTTCTGAGCACGCCCCCCAGTCCAGCCGCCGTGCAGGTTGCTACGCCCGGCCCATTGCCATCACCCACACCCAGCCTCGACAACGCCCTCAACTTTGAACAACTCGGCCAGGAATCGTTTGATGCAGTCGGTTGGCATGCAGGACTGGCGCTGTACAAGCATTGCGCCTATATGGGGAATCGCCGGGCGCGCCAGATCAATATCGTCGATATTTCGGACCCCACCCAACCCGAGCGGATTGGTGTGCTGCCGTTCCCAGATGGATCCCAGCCGGCAGAATTGCGTGTCCTGCGCGCGCAACACCTGCTCGTGGTGGCGGACCTGACAAGCGATGTTAGCCTGCTCACCTTCGACATCAGCGATTGCAGTAGCCCGCAGCCGTTGGGTCTCTGGTGCTCGAAAGTCAACCACATGAATTCTTTCTGTGGAGCAATGCTGCCCACACGCGCGCGTTTGTGGCTTCTGATCTGGCTGGACCACCGGATCTGCTCGTGATTGATCTGGACAATCCGGCTGTGCCGGTTGAAATTGCACGCTGGTCTGCCGCCGATGAGGGGCTGTCTGGGCCACTTCATTCCATCAGCGTGAACGCGGTCGGGGATACGGCGTATCTCTCATTGAGCGCGCAGGGATTAGTAGTCGCAGATTTGGAACTGCCGAGCATTCGTATGCGCCGACAAGAAGATAATTCACCCGCGCTGGCTGCCTTCCCGGGTGCACATTCAGCCGTTCCGATTGCCGAGGCGCCATTTGTCGTGCTCACGGCGGAGTTTTACGATTGTCCCTTCGGTGGTTTGGCGATCGCGCAGTTGTTCGATCCCTCCCAGCCGGAGATCGTGGCTCATATCGGTTTGCAGGAAAATCGATGTGAAGATCTGCCGGACGAAGCCGTTTTTTCAGCGCATAATCCACTCGTGGTTGATAACCTTGTATTCATATCCTGGTATGCCGGAGGCTTGGTCGCGCTCGATGAAAGCGATCCCTTCCAGCCAGTTTTGGTGGGACGTTTTGTGCCAAGCGGGCTGGGTGCGGCGGCAGAAAGTTACGTTGGCGGCTATCCCGTCCAGATGTGGAGTTATCCGATTCTGCGCAACGGGCTGATTTATATTGTTGATATTCAGAGTGGGCTTTATGTGCTCCGCTATACTGGGCCGGGCGCAGAGGCAGTGGAACAGATCACGCTTGCCGAAGGGAATGTGATTTACGAACCTTGATGACTTTAAAACTTTTCTGCAACGAGAGAGTATTTCCCAATAATTTCTGGAGGGTCGCATGGATAAATCGAAACTGATCACGCGGATTCGCAAACTTGAAAAACAAGTGGCTACGGGGAATCGATTGCGGCGCGAAGTCGAGCGAAACTATCAGGGTGCTGCCTGGGTGATCAAGACCGGCATTGTCGGCGCCGGGGTGGGAGTGCTCCTGATCTTTGGATTGGGACTGTTGCCCGGCGTTGTGCTCCTGTTTACGAGTGGCGTGGTGGCCTTGGTGGGTGGCTTCCGCCAGAACAGTGCGGTGCAGCAGCTTGATGATGTTGAAGAAGGTCTGATCGAATATAAAGCCCGGCTGGCCGAATCCTGGGCGCAATTAATGGCAGGGTGATCAACATGCCAAACTATCCATTTATGCAAGTGGACGCGTTCACTGACCGCGCCTTGAGTGGCAACCCGTGTGCGATCCTGTTTGATACGAATGATATGGACGCTGCAACAATGCAAGCTATCGCACAGGAGATGAATCTATCGGAGACCTCCTGTGTGCGCCGCTCCTCCGTAGCCGACTTCGGGGCGCGCTACTTCACGCCCGCGAAAGAAATCCCGCTGGCCGGGCATCCGACAATCGCGACAACGCACGCGCTCATCGAAACCGGGCGTTTGCCGCTCACGGGCGATACGACTTCGTTCACATTGGAATTGCCGGTGGGACCGATCAAAGTGGAAGTGGTTGCTCGCGACGGGCAAGTGGAACGCATTACGATGAGTCAGATGCAGCCCGCCTTCCGGAGAGAATACGAACCAGCCGAGGTCATGCCTGCTTTTGGACTCGCGGTAGCCGATCTGCTCCCGGGTACGGTCATCCAGACAGTGAGCACTGGAACTCCGCAATTAATGATCCCTATCCGAGATCATGCTGCTCTGCAGCGTGCGCAGCTGATTATTCCAGCGTATGAAACCTTGCTCGCCAGCGGCGATTTCTTCTCGCCGCATCTCTTTTGCCTGGATGGCATCTCGTCCGAGGCGCAGACCTTTGCGCGCCATTTTGGGGTGCCACCCGACACCCTGGAGGATCCCTTCACTGGTTCGGCAACCGGGGGTATGGCGGCGTATCTCTGGCAGCACGGTCTCATCGAATCGCCTAATTTCATCGCAGAGCAGGGTCACTGGATGGGTCGACCGGGGCGCGCGCTGGTTGAGGTGGTCGGACCGCCGCATGCCATTGAAACTGTGCGCGTAGGCGGAACCGCTGTCACCATCCTGCGCGGTGAATTTGTGCTGTAAGTTGTAGGTCCGTTCAAAGGGAAGCCCGGCCCTGAGGGGTGGTAGGGCTTTAACTCCCTTGTTGCGGCCAGGCGCCCATGACCTGTCGGAGTATGCCGAGTTCACCGACGTGGTAGGCGTTATGATCTGCCACCAGCAGTATTTGCCGGAGTCGAGTGTGCTCGCTTCCCGGGCTAAGAGGTGCGTACAAATCGGAATTCGCGTCCGCGGCCCAGGAAATGATTATGGCGAGGTCCGCCCGAAAATCCGCAATTGTCTTTTCCCAACCCGCAACATCTGTCTCGGTATTCCGCTTCGGCCAATATCCACCCGGCCAGGGAGGCGCTACATAGTCCGCCTCGTTTACGTAATCGATGATGTCCCTCTGTGAAAAGCGCAGATGTTCCAAAAGATGCCAGATTTTGTAAGCGACATTCGGCGGGCGTTCGTTGACGCGTTCGAGTGGAAAGTCCACAACGGCATCATCAAAGGTCATGTGCGCCCCGCCGCCGCGCAAGAGATTGAGCAGCTGTTTACGTGTGAGCTGGTCTGTATTCATTGAAAATCATTTTCCGGAATCAGTAGTAAGGTTAGGATTATGCCACACGCAGCCCTAGGAGGTTGTACAGAGCATGGACGAACAGATCGGGAATGCACTCAGGACGGAGAAGACAATTGATATCACGACGACAGGCCGAAAGTCGGGTCAGCCGCGCCGTATCGAAATCTGGTTTCACAATGTCGATGACGTCATCTATATTTCCGGTTTGCCGAGTAAACGGGATTGGTACGCCAATATGCTTGCAAACCAGGAATTTACCTTTCATCTGAAAGGTAGCGTGCGGGCGGACCTACCGGCGCGGGCGATCCCGATCACCGACCCTGATAAGCGCCGTGAGATTATTTCCAAGTTTGATGGCAATCACGATCTGGAAGCCTGAGTGGCGGGCAGCCCGCTGGTGCGTGTTGATTTTACAACGGAGTGACAAACCGGTACGAATGAATGGCTTGGTCGCGTTTTACTTGATGGGCCAATATGGTTGCGGTACAATCGGCGCAATGTAACGCGGGCGTCGCCAAGTAGTAAGGCATCAGCCTTCCAAGCTGACATTCGCCGGTTCCCTGGCCCGGCCGGGCAGGACGGGCGAATCCGGTCGCCCGCACTTAAACAATCTGATAAACGCGGGCGTCGCCAAGTGGTAAGGCATCAGCCTTCCAAGCTGACATTCGCCGGTTCGAATCCGGTCGCCCGCTCTAATACTACAGTTGTAGATAAATGTGGTATCGTTTGGCTCCGACAAGGGGGCGAAGATACCAATGACAAACGGACGTGTTGATAATGGCATAACCGATCTGGCCGTCGTGCAGGGCTGGGCCGATGCACTGCTGGAAGTCGCACAACGCATTGGCGCGCGGTTCGCTGAGCAATGCAGAGCGCAAGCACAGCTGGCAGCTGGCGGAGGCGCTCGGACAGCCGACGCCCTACGGCCTGCAACATCTGCTCGGGCGGGCGCTGTGGGACGCCGACCAGGTGCGCGATGACCTGCAACAATATGTGCGCGATTATCTGAGCGATGCCACAGCGGTCCTGATCGTCGACGAAACGGGGTTCGTCAAGAAGGGTCGTCACTCCGCAGGTGTCGCCCGGCAGTACAGCGGCACTGCCGGGCGCGTCGAGAACTCTCAGGTCGGGGTCTTCCTGGCGTATGCGGGTGGCGCGGGGCACACCTTGATTGACCGCGAACTTTACTTGCCCAAGGAGTGGACCAACGACCCGGTGCGCTGTGCGAGTGTCGGTATCCCCGCGGACCGCGCGTTTGCGACCAAACCAGCGCTGGCGCGGCAGATGCTGGCGCGGGCGCTGGACACCGGCCTGCCGGCGGCGTGGGTGACGGGCGACTCTGTCTATGGCGACGACCGCCGCCTGCGTCTGTGGCTGGAAGAGCGAGAACGGGCCTACGCGCTGGCCGTTTCGGGCAAGGAGTACGTCTGGATTGGTTTCAAACAGCACCGCGTCAAGCAAGTGCTGGCCACCTTGCCTGCCGAAGATTGGATACGACTGAGCGCCGGCGCTGGGGCCAAAGGTCCACGCGGATACGACTGGCATCTGCTGCCGCTCAACCCACCCATGCAAGCGAGCTGGGGGCGCTGGCTGCTGATACGGCGCAAAATCGAAGACCTGCATGAACTGACAGCCTTCGTGGTCTTCGCGCCACAGGAAACCACGCTGGAAGACATGGTGCGCGTGGCCGGCAGCCGTTGGGCGATTGAAGTGACCTTCGAGGCTGCCAAGGGTGAAGTCGGATTGGATCAATATGAAGTGCGCAGTTGGACCGGTTGGTATCGCCATACCACTCTGGCGATGTGGGCGCATGCTTATCTGGCCGCGATACGAACGACCACGCCAAGCCACGAAGCGCTGAAAAAGGGGGCGTTGTTGTCAGCGACGCGCAACAGTCTTGCGGCGTTCAAGCACCGCCGCGGCCTCTCGTGCGGTTGAGTGTGGCCGAAATCCGGCGATTGCTCTGGCGTCTAGTGTTGCGCGTGCAGCAGACCGCTCAGGAGATCCTCGCCTGGTCGCATTGGCGTCGCCATCATCAGGCCGTCGCCAGGTTCTATCATTACAAACGTCGTGGTGCATCACTCATTTATCTACAACTGTAGTACTAAAGCCCTCTGAGGGTGCAGACCATGCCAAAATGTGGAACGGTTGCATTTTCCGGCTCGAATTACTGCATTGATGGTTTCTTAACTGCAAACCGTTAGCCATCGGCCAACTGCACATCTGTGACACGTCACCGAATGACATCTAGAGGCGCTTTCGACGTAGCCTCCGTAACGCGCGTATCAGTAGCCAGCCAATCGTCAGCAAGATCACTCCCCCAAGGAGAGGGAGCCACCGCATTAAGATATCTAATGGGTGTTGCTGGGCAGCAAGTGACAGTCTGATCACCTCCAGCGCAAATCTTAATTGCATGGTGTCCGCGGCATCGCGGTAGCTACCGCCGCTCACATCGGCGATGCATTGTAATTGCATGCGGGTGGCCTCGTCAGCGGCGAAACCGACCGCGTATACGATCACCCCGACGTCGCTCGCCGCCAGTTCAGCTGCCAGCGCACATGGGTCGCCGCCGCACGTCTCTTCACCGTCAGAAAGGAGAACGATAGTGTTGCGCTCACGGTCACCCACCGGCAGGCTAGCAGCCGCCTGGCGCAGAGATTCGGTGATGGGCGTGTAGCCTTTGGCAAGAAAGCTGTGGGCGACTGTGCTAAAGTGGGCTTCATCCACTGGACCGAGCGGGACCACTTGCTCAATGTCCTGGCACGACGCGGCTTTATCCGCTTGCCCAAGGCGGTGGCCATAAACCCATAAGCTGGCGTTCATGATGGTCGGCAACTTCGCGCCAAGATCGGCGATAGCGTCCTGGGCCACATTCAGACGGTAACGGTCGTCGACCTTATTCCACATCGAGCCGGAGGCGTCGAGAATGAAGGCTGTGTTAACCCGCCAACGGGGAGCCACGCTGTCGCTTTCCGCATCGCCAATTGGGGCTGGCGCGGTGTCGAGGGCCTCAGCGCCCTGTGTAGAGAAATCGGGCAGTTCACAGGCTAGCTCACTTAAGAGCAGAATCAATGGTATAAACCAACGCATCAATTGTGCCTTCGTGTTCGTCTTGTAACGGACTGTTTCTTGCATTATCCTTGGCCCCCACAGCTTTGCGAGGACGCCCCTCTGATATTTTCTATTACCAATGCTCAGGATCGGTTTTGGCTCATGACACTACTATACAGACGATTGGCCATGACGGATATGCATCGGTGGGAGAAGTGAGTCGCCCTCGGCTCCACCCTGACTCCCACGTCCCCGATGTCAACCTGCAGCCGTTGTGTTGCTTGGGATGGAGAATGTATGCAAGCTAATCGAACAGATCAAACAATACAATTGCTCGATGGTCGAACTCTTGCCTTCGCAGAATACGGACCGACAGAAGGCGTTCCAGTGTTCTACTTTACCGGTGGAAACAGTTCGCGCTTGGAAGGCCAATGGTTTAAGGAAGCAGCCAACAAGAAACATATCCGGCTGATTGTTCCTGATCGACCAGGATTTGGTTTGTCAACTTTCTATCCCAACCGTCAGCTTATCAAATGGTCGGATGATGTCATTGAATTAGCCGATGCTTTATCGATTGAAACTTTTTCAGTGTTCGGATTGTCGGGTGGAGGTCCGCACGTTCTCTCAACCACCTACAAAATACCAGAAAGGATCGAGAATGCAGCAATCGTCAGCAGTACTGCCCCACCAGAGATGTCGAATAAATTCCGAGGTGTGTGGCCTCCTGTTCGCCTCATCTTTCTCTCGGCAAAATATTTGCCTGCATTTAATCGTTTTCTTCTCAAGCAAATGGCAGGGTTTTATAGCAACAAAGAGCAAATGCTGAAGCGCATGAAGCAAGTAATGCCACTGCCGGATTTCGAACTGATCGAAAAGCGACCGGATGTTATCGAGATATTTGCTCAAAGCACCCGAGAAGCACATCGCAGTGGGATCCAAGGAGATGCTTTGGAATGGCAATTGTATGTCAGCCCCTGGGGTTTTCAACTCAGTGATGTAAACATGGAAATAAAGTTATGGTATGGGTTGTACGATCAACAAGTACCGATATGGATGGGGAGATATCTTGCGCAGGAATTGACAAATGCCCACTTGATCGAAGTAGAAGATGGAGGCCATTTTTCCACCGTTAACAACCACATTGAAGATATATTTGATTACCTTGTCGGAGCAACTCAACCCTAGTTGCAGCCACTTCGACTGTCGTGGTAACAATTCGGCGGATCATAGTACGGCTCATGTGGCAGTTATAATAATCGCAGAATCCTTGCCATACCGGATTTGATATGGCAGAATCTCTTCGGCTCGCCCGCTCTTTTCCAGTATTCAGTGACCACTGATTATTGGCCACGATATCCGGGCCTGTAGCTCAATGGCAGAGCAGTCGGCTCATAACCGGTTGGTTCCAGGTTCGAATCCTGGCAGGCCCACTTAAGTTCGCTTACGGGGGAATTGCCTAAGCATTCCCCTACTACTGACTATTCTGTTGTAAAGGCTATGAAATCAAATTGCCACCGCGAATCAAAATACGGTGACAATTTATTTCTTTGGGCGCAGTATGCGTCCGGGCATCATATCGTTGTTACTCGCGGCGGTGAGGTATATCCTCTTAGGTTGATAGCCCATGAGCGGGGTTAAGAAGGAGTCACGTGCTTGTGGCGCGGCTCTTTCGAATTCGAGAGGCCTGCGGTTTTGATGCCGGCCTTTTGAGTCTCTTACTCGATTCCGTTCTCCCCTGCATCGGCTATAAACTCAAAAATTTCACCGAATCACAGTTGAGCGACACCTTCCGGTGAAAGCCGCAAGCCATCTACCCAAAAACCAGCGAGTGCGCGAAGTGAGACTGATTCCACTTCGTTAGATTTCTCAATGTATCTGTGAACGCCTGCTGGCGCGCGGCCTGTGCAAGATGGCCGTCATCGCTGCCGCCACCCAGGCCAGTACACACTGGCACAGTATAGCGACCCAGTTCGTTCGCTACTGGGCGTCCAGCACTGGGTCCGAGACTGGGTGCGCAAGTTACACCACATACCATGAAACCTTTGAGCTTGGGCCGGTGTACGAATTTGAGAAAGTGCGATTCTTCTCACCCCTCAAACGTGGTATTCCGAAAAATGCCCTTCATCGCCTGATCCCTGCGGAAGTATGGCATGCCAGGTCGCCTGGATAATTAGTTGTTTGTAGTAGCGACCCATGTCCTCCGGGGGGTAGGGCATATCATTCTCCAACCACCACGCGACCAACTCCAACACTGAGGCGGCAACATGATTGACCGCGATCTCCAGCGGAATGCGCAGCTCCACACCTTTGATGTGACCCTCCATTTGAGGCCTGATGAGCCTGACTAGTGTATCTCTCAAGCGCCTGACGACTTGAGCATTAACATGTCCTCCTAGCAAACCCCGGTATAGAAATTCGTTCTCTTGTACGTGTTCATACAAGAGCATGCCCTCTCTCTGAAAATAGTCGTCCGTGCGTTCGCCCACCATATCTTCCAACTGTCTGATAATCTGCTCAAGCTGCTCGGACAGCAGTTCTCCCTTGCTTTCGTAATGGCGAAAGAATGTCGCATAGCCGATATCCGCCCGGTCGGTGATATCACGTATGGTAATGGAGTCGAAGCTCTGCTCTTGAATGAGTTCCAGCAACGCCTCACCCAGCAGTCGGCGCGTCCGCACAATGCGGCGGTCGGGTTTCTCCATTTTTTGCCTCCGTTTTGATACAGATTAGCCAGATGTGTGTCGTATGAGCCATCATGGCTAATTTCCTTCTTGACGTCCATGCGATCTCGCATTTATGATACATAGAATATACTATGATATAGATTGTATCATATACGAGGTGAAATATGAATCGCAAACTTGTTCCCATCCTACTGATCCTCATGATTGATATGCTCGGCTTCGGCATTGTGATCCCTATCCTGCAGCTCTTTGCTGAGGAACGCTTTGGGGCCAGCAACCTCGAAGCCACCGCGCTGCTGGCTGCTTTTGCTGCAGCGCAGTTCATCGCGGCTCCTGCGATGGGTCGGCTGTCGGATGCCTTCGGGCGACGTCCGGTTCTCATCCTGACCCAGATAGGGACCTTTATCGGTTTCATCGTGCTTGGTACCGCCAACTCGCTGTTCCTGCTCTTCCTGGGGCGGGTGATCGACGGAATTTCAGGCGGCAACATCACTACTGCTGAGGCCTACGTCAATGATGTCACCAACGAGGAAGACCGCGCCAAGGGCTTTGGCCAAGTCAAGGCTGCCTACGGGGTCGGCTTCATCTTGGGACCGGTGCTGGGCGGTGTGGTGGCCAAGATCGCCTCCGGCATCCCGGCTCTCGCGGCTTACAGCCAGAGCGCACCCTTTTTCGTCGCGGCTATCTTCTCGCTCGGCTCTATCCTGGCGACCTACTTCTGGCTGCCGGAGAGCCTACCTATCGAGGCGCGCAGCCCCCTGGGCCAGCGCAAGGTCAGAACAGAAGCGAGTCTCAAAGATGTGCTACGCCGGGGTCCCGTACAGTTGATCCTCAGCTACGCCCTCCTGACGTTTGTCGCCTTCTCTATCTTCCAAGCCAGCTTCGCGCTGGTTGTGGCTCGCAACGTCTTTCCCGATAGGAGTCTAGAGGACACACAGATGGCCATGGCCCTGATGCTGGCCTGGGCGGGCATCCTGATCGTGGTGGCACAAGGTGGGTTGGTCGGACCGCTGGTGACCCGCTTTGGCGAGCGACGCCTAGTCGTCGCCAGCGCGCTGCTGCGCATTCCGGCTTTTGTCGGCCTGGCGCTGGCCCAGCATCCCATTGTGATGGCGCTGTGGTTCATCCCGATGGCGATTGGTAATGGGATCGGTCAGCCGACGCAGCAATCGCTCATCAGCCGCTATGCTTTGCCGAAAGTGCGTGGGCAGTTGTTGGGTGTGATGACCTCGACGAGCAGCCTAGCTCTAGTTGTGGGCCCACTGGTCGCCGGGGTGTTGCTGGATATCGGCACGTCCACACCAAACCTGATAGCAGCTGCGCTGACAGCAGTGGCCTTCGTTGTCAGCCTGCCAATATTGAGGTTGGCAGTGCCCATCCGAGATCAACGTGGTGGGTCGTCCCTGATCGATGCGGCTGCGGGTGATTAGCTTTGAGTAGCGCATCTTTTCAAAACCATGCGACTAGGTGCGCCACTCCAGCATGGAAACCGTCTGCATGGGTGGTTCTGGGTCCTGGCGGCAGATATTGCCGCACTCATATGGGCAGGCTGTAACCATACAAAAAAAATAGGAGACACGAAGATGAAGATGGGAAAGCTTGAAAAACTGTTCGTGAACAGTGCAGGACATAGCAAAAGCGTGAGCCGACGAGGAGAGCAGATCTTTAGCCACGCCGAAACGGCACCTGGAAAGCGCCTTCTCGATGTGGGCAGCGGCAACGGTGCGGTGGTCATCAACATGGCCCGCAAGCATAAGTTGGACGTGACAGGCGTGGATGTGGATCCTGAGCAGATCCAGCTTGCTCAATTGGCCAGTTATGGCATGGCAAATGTTAAGTTTATGTTGCTTGATGGGCAGGAACTACCTTTTGACGATGGCTCTTTTGATATTGTGTCGGCGTTCAGGGTGATACACCATATTGCTAACTGGAGAGACGCCCTGGCAGATATTCTCAGAGTCGTCAAGCCGGGAGGCTACTTCGTCTACTCTGACTTAACCTTCCCTACATGGCTGGCTGCAATCGGCGCGAGGACTGTGAAGGATGTCGGTTATCCAACACTGGATGGTCTGGCTAAAGTAGTTGAAGAGAACGACCTCTCCCTTGTGTATGCTTCAAAGACTCTAATTCTCTACGATGTGGTCTACCGGAAAGATGAAGCCTGGCACGGCGCTCCCAATCGCGAACAGTACAGCCTAAGCCAGAGTCGTCACTAGATAAGCGATCCGATACTGATGAAGGTCGGATGGGGTTTGTTTCATCGCTTGTCCCTCTCCCCACTACTGCGGAATCGGCGGCGATGTTGCACCTAGCGAGTCGCTCCTAAGAGGGGTGTTCGCTCATCCAGTGTCTGGCAATTTCTTCCCGCCGACAGATCCATACCGAGTCACTCCCTTGCACGTAATCAAGAAAACGCGCTAACGCCATCGCGCGCGCAGGATGCCCGCTGATCCGACCGTGCAGACCGACGCTCATCATCTTTGGACGTTGCGCGCCCTCTTGCCACAGCACGTCGAAAGCATCATTCAGCTGATGGAAGAAATCCTCTCCAGAAGAAAAACCGTTTGGCAGCAGATAGCGTGCGTCGTTGTTGACCAGTGTGTACGGGATCACCAAGTGGGGGGCGATCCGGTAAGCCAATAAGGTAGATCATCGTTGTAGGCGTCAGATGTGTAGAGAAATCCGCCGTTCTGGCGCAATAGACGGCGCGTATTCTGACTGACCCGCCCCGTGTACCAACCTACGGGGCGCTGGCCACAGAGCCGCTCGATGACCTCGATGGTGAGGTGGATATGGCGCCGTTCTTCGTCTTCGGGGATGTTGCAATAGTCTATCCAACGATAGCCATGTCCGGCGACCTCATGCCCAGCAGTGCTGAGCGCACGGCCGATCTCGGGGTTGAGTTCCAGTGCCCTGCCGACAGCGAAGGCGGTGAGTGGAGGTCACGAGCACTGAATAGCTCCAAGATGCGCCATACGCCTGCTCGCGATCCATATTCATTCATTCCCTCAACGCTTAAGTCTCTTTCTTCCGTACGAGACGGGCGCCCCGGCAGCTCGTGAAGATAATTCTCAGACCGTTCATCACCATTAAGGATGCTTAGCTCCGCGCCTTCCTCTATGTTGAGCACGAACTGAACCGCCACTCGCGCCTCACCTGGCCAGCGCGGATGGGGTGGGCGACCGCCGTAACCGACAAGGTCCCGCTTAGACACTAACCCAGCTCGAAGGACGTCACGCCGAAGACACGATCGTGCGCGAGAAAGGGAGGCGACCCAGATACATCCGGGCGCAACCTAAGACTTCGATCATCTGGCGTTGCGCCACGAACTCCATTGCGGCGGGATTGTTCTCAGGGGCATCGAGAAACAGCGGACCGCCGGCAGCAAATCCTGCCAGGTGCGCGTAAAGGGCTCCGGCCACCACAGTATCATAAGCAAACAAGGGTCCGACCTTGCATCCTTCCCCGCAGCGTCTCACCACTCCATATCCGTTCAGTTTCCCATCGCGCAGATAGCCAAGTGCAAGCGCATCGGGTTGTGATATCCATTCTCTCAGGAACTTCGGACGCATGGCGGGGAAACAGGTGCGGTCGTAGTCTTGAACCTGATCGAACGGTACGGCAGCCAGCGGGATGATGTTTTTGTCGTCATCCCACGAGGTAGGTGGACGATCCGTGATCTCGGTACGAAAACGCATGTCACGATGGGAGAAGGCGAAACCACCCTTGGCATAGTAGTCCTGCATCTCAAAGACTCCATCCAATCCGATACTCGCGCCCGGACGCAGACGGTCTAGGAGGCGTTGGCGGCGGGCGTGCCAGAGTGTATTGCCGATACCCCGTCCTCGGTATTCGGGTTGGACAATAAAGAACCCCATGAAGCCAAATTCGCCGTTGTAGGAGGTGATAGCCCCACCGCCAATCATCTCGCCGTCAAGGTCCGCGGCTATAAATGCCTCTGGGTCTGTCGCCCAAAACAATTTGGCATCATGAAGGCCAGGATTCCAACCCTCAATTGCAGCCCAAGCAACAAGCTCTTCTAGCTCTGAGCGTGGCATATTTCGTATTTTAAGCGCTTTCGACATAACGGTGCGGGTTCACCTGCAAAGTGCGCGAAGCAAACTTCGCGTAGCACATTGTAGTGCGCACGTCACTCTGCGACCCAGTGCCGGATGCACTTTGTCAGTATTTGCATGGCACTGCGCTGGGCATCCGGCACTGGGCAAGCACTCCACGTTGTGATAAAGGGATCGCGTAGCTCATTGTAGTGCGCTAGCGCGACAAGTGCTGCACTGGGTCCATTGCAAGCAGTTGTTGTGGGGCGGCTTGTCAAGAATTTATCAGTCAAACGCCTCGAGGCACGCTTGATCGCAACCCTCAATCTGTCTGAACCTTATCGCGCCGCCGCCGCGCCCATGCCAGAGCCACGCTTGCCGAGATCGCCATCAGGCCTGCGAGGATATTGAACAATATGTCGATGGGGTCGAATACTCGGTTGGGGAGCAACGCCTGGATGAATTCGTCGAGAACGCCGACCAGCGCCGTTGCCGCGAAGGCGAGCAGGGCGGGGACAGGGACGCGGCTGCCCTGGCTCGCGCGCTCCGTGAGAGCTTCATAGATTAAGACAGCCACCACGCCGTACTCGAAAAGGTGGCTACGCTCCGGGATGCCCATCCGAGCGAACACCATGAGGTAGACGGCGGCCACGCCCAACCCGACGCCGATCTCGATGCCGCCGGGCCGGATCTTCAGCCCTTGCGTCAGGATGGTCACCCCGATCAGAAAGAAGGCGACTATAAAGGTGTCATCGAACAGACCCCGCTCAAGAAGCTCACCTACCAGCATTGATGCTAGTCCGAGGGTCGCGTAGATCGCCCCTACGACTGCCAGCGTCCAGAGCCAGAAGCGTCGTTCCCGAGGGGAAGTGAAGAGAGACATAGGTGTATGTCTAGCATTCAGCCGCGCGCACATATGTTTCTATGCGCCCATGACTCTCGCCTGATGCACAACGTCTGACTTCAATTGCGCGGCGTGCGAGAGCATGGCGGTTCAACTGAACTATACACCACCAAGGAAAATTGAGCCGAATTTATCGCGGCGGTAGCCGCGTCCGCTCAAGCGAGTTGTTAGGCTGCCCTCAATACCAGTGCCTTGAACGGAAGGGTTCACATCCAACTCCATCTTACTTGCTGATCAAACCCGTTCTAGCCTTCCGTACTCGAGGGTTATCACCCACACATCTGCGGAGTCACTTTTCCCCTTCAATTTTAGCCTTCGGCTTACCATTCTTTCCGTATCGAGGGCCGCTTGCCGGACGGTGCTCTCGCTAAGTACGATCTCACCTGTAGCTGCTTGGGAGGCCAGGCGTGCTGCCACATTCACCGCATTCCCCAGGGCTGTGAATTCGACCAGATCATCAGTTTCTCCAACAACGCCAAAGTATGCTTCACCTGTATTTACACCGACTCCAACTGGAACCCATGGCCCTTCGATTCATCGTGACCTGTGACCCGCAGGATTTGAAGTGCCGCATCCACCGATCGCTTAGCGTGCTCCCTGCCTACGTATCCAGGTAGGTAGTAACCGGATACTTCGTCCCCCGCCAACTTGCCACTCAAAGTAATGATATGCATCAGCACATGGGTCGTCTCGGTATAGAAACGATCAATCAACCGCTTGAATTTTGAGGTGCTCATCTCCTCAGCCAGCGTAGTGGAGCCGCGAATGTCCGCGAAGAGCATACTCAATTCGGTTACCACCCCAGCGTGTGTCCTTTTTGCGAGATCCTCGCAATGGTTTCAGAACAACGGATTTGTCTGCGACCGAGTTTTGTTAAACGCTCTTTTAACAAATGTACCACCCGCTCCATCGACCGGAGCCAGGCAGCTAGCACACCGTGGATCTGGGGGTAGCAAACCAAAGAACTTGCGGTTGCGACCTGACCACGTGATGTCCGGGCTCGCAAGAGCAGATTCCATAGCCTTTTTTATTCTTGCGTCCTTGTTCGACAAGTTCTTCTTCACAGCCTAGTTTCTCCGATACTTAGCACTCATCTGGTTAGCAGCCTAACGGCCTCACTTCACTTGCAAGAGGCCAACGAGTCGCCGCATTGTCCCCGACCTAGGCTAGATGCAAGACCATCCACATAATTCATGCCTACTCATACAATGTCCGTGAGTCCTCGTTTTCCTCATTCTTTTGTCGATTCCATGCTGCCCCGAGTCCCGAGTCTATGGCTACTCCTACCGCTACCCCAGTAGACATGTTGTCTAAGGCAGCACCTAGCGCCGCTCCAATCGCAATTCCAATTGCCATGTCTTGCCCCATCCGGTTTTTGTTCGTTTGTAATTTCTCTTCCATTATGCCATACCACTTTATCCTGTCCTCGCCTAAATACTTTTAAATTCGTTACTTCAAAAGGATAGAGATTTCTCTTTGGATACGCATCCCCCAGAAGAATGAGAAGCGGGTGAGATCGATCTCACCCGCTAATCTTCGCGCTTGAGGAAACAGGTACATAAGAACCGGTCACCTCCCGATGGTCGGACTGGTAGATTGGTATCTTCCATCCAATGGGATAACCCACAAGCAAGGAAGTGAGTTATCGCGAAACCCCGAAATCAAGATCCTGTAGGTGAATATGGGCGCAGAACAATATGTGCTGGTCGTGGATGATGATTTGCACGCCCGTTCCATCCTTTGCACCATCATGGCGACACTCGAAATTGCAACCGAGGAAGCCGCCAACGGCGAAGTGGCCATCGCGCATATAGACAGGAAGCTTCCAGCACTCATTTTCCTGGATTTGATGATGCCGCAGATGAATGGATTCGAGGTTCTTTTCTATCTAAGAAGCAATCCCCAAGCTCGAAACATACCGGTTATCGTGGTCTCCGCCTATATCGGCGACCTCGAATTGTCCCAACTCGAGGGACTTAACATCATCGAAAAATCCAATTTTCGGGCTAAAAACGTGCTCCAAAGCACCGCGGCGCTCTTAGGTACGGCGAATCCAGCAGTCGAAGAAACACAATTTACAGCTCTAGGCATGGCGGGCGAGCAAGGTTTTCCACAATCAGCAGTGGCGATCACGTCTGCAGAACGAGATCAACTCGTTCATGAAGCCATCCGTGATTCGCTCACCCGGCGCGAGCTGGATGTTTTGCGGTCGCTGGCGACTGGATTGACCAATCAGGAGATTGCGCTGGAGCTGTTCGTCAGTGTAAACACGATCAAGACGCACGTCAGTAGCATCTTGAGCAAACTCAACGTCAGCAACCGCACACAGGCGATCAACCACGCCCGCTCATTAGGCCTGATCGACTCATAGGGCCAGACTCCAATTCGGATACCCTGCGCCGGGCCAGCTAGCGTAAATCTAAGTGCCGGTCTCCATTGGTTCAATCCTGCAACCAAATCAAACTCACCCTTTAGTCACCCTTAAGAATGATGAATTCGAATGTTGTTTTCCTTAGAGTAGAGAGACGTTGCTCGACTGTCTAAACAGAAGGTCTGAATCGAGGAACCGACTATCGAAAAAGCCGGAACAATTTCAATGAAGCAGGATAGAAAATTTGACATCCGCATCGAGGCTCTGACTCGTCGATTCGGCGAAAACGTCGCTGTTGACCGGCTCACTTTCGCCGTACGCCCTGGGGAGGTCTTCGGCTTGTTGGGCCATAACGGCGCGGGTAAAACGACGACCATCCGTTTGCTCAACGGAGTGCTGGGCGCATCCGACGGTCAGGCAGAAGTGCTCGGACTCGACCCTATGCGTGAGGGATCCGAATTACGCCGCCAAACCGGCGTCCTCACAGAAAATCCTTCGCTTGACGAAAACCTGACTGCTAACGAAAACCTGCGCATCTATGCCCGGCTCTACGATGTACCTGCGGCTGCCATTGAGGCGCGTGTCGCCACCTTGCTCGACCAATTTAAGTTGACAGATCGCGCGGATGATAAAACCGGCAGCTACTCGAAAGGAATGAAGCAGCGCCTGGCGCTGGCGCGTGCGCTCCTCCACCAGCCGAGGTTGCTTTTCCTGGACGAGCCGACTTCCGGTCTCGATCCGGTTGCAGCACATGAGGTCCGCCAACTGATCTTGAAGCTCAGCCGCAGCGAGGGCCGGACGGTGCTCCTGTGTACGCACAACCTTGTCGAAGCCCAGCGATTGTGCGATCGGGTGATTATTCTGGAGCAGGGTAAATTGCTTGCATTGGGCAAACCGGCGGAACTGAGCGCACGAATTGGCGGCACACCCTCCGTCGAAATTGAAGTCTCAATGGATACGTTTGACCTTGCCGTATCCAAGCTCACGGAAATGTCCGGCGCGCACGAAATTGCAAGGGTGCAGGAGACGATCCAGCTGTCGGGTGTGGAACGTCAGCACATCCCAGAGGTCATTTCAATACTAACATCTGCGGGGGTGCGCATCTTCAAGGTGATACCTGAAGAGCCAACCCGGGAAGACGTTTATTTCTCACTGCATGCAAGCGAACAGGAGTCGGCGCTATGAATTGGCGAGCCATCCGCGCTCTTATGCAAAAAGACCTGTTGGCTATCCGCCGCAGACCGATTGTGTGGTTACCTCTGATCCTTGTGCCGCTGATCCTGATGGTCGTCTTTCCGAGTGGGTTAGGGATCGCTGCCCGTCTGCTGCCGGAGGCGCTCGCGGGCGAATCGGCTGATCTGCAAAATATTCTGAATGCCATTCCACAGACGGTTAAGAGCGATCTGGCGGGACTGAGTCAGAGTGACTCGGTTATGATCATCATGCTGGTTTACCTTTTTGCCCCGATGTATTTGATCGTGCCAATGATGGTCTCCAATGTGATTGCGGCCGATAGTTTCGTTGGCGAGCGCGAACGCAAAACCCTGGAAGCGTTGCTCCATACGCCGCTCACCAATGGCGAGATGCTCCTTGCAAAGATGCTGTCAGCCTGGTTGCCTGCACTTGTAGTCTCACTTGGCAGTTTCATCCTCTATGGCACTCTCGTAAATTTGATCGGCTGGCGGGCGATGGGAGGGATATTTTTCCCTAACCTTACGTGGATGCTACTTGTATTCTGGGTCGCTCCGGGGGTGGCCGGGATGGGTCTGGCTATCACTGTTTTGATCTCCAGCCGGGTGAAGACCTTCCAGGAAGCCTACCAATTGGGTGGAATTGTGGTTATCCCAATCGTGGCACTTGTGATCGCACAGATCGCTGGGGTTTTCTTCTTAAGCGAAACGATTACCTTTGCGCTTGGGATCGTACTATGGGTGCTTGATGCCGGGCTGCTATGGTTCGGGATCAAGACCTTTCGTCGTGAGGAGTTGCTGGCGCGCTTGTAACCTCCGTCGGACTTTGGTTGGCCCCGAGTGGTCGCTTTCATAACCAGCCCACGTTCATCACCCAAAGCATTCACCGCTTCGAGTGCGAAAATTGCTTCACTGTGAGTAAATCAACTTGCTAGGCATCCCTCTCATCTCTTAACCCCGCCAAACTAATCTTTCATTCTCCGCGCTCCACAATTTCATCCTTTCGTCATTCTTAAGAATGATGATCTCGAAAACCGTCCTCTATATACTGAGGCCAATCTTACTTTTGAGCCTTAACTGGAGGCGTCACTCATGGAACTGGTTGTGAAGAATCTTGGAAAGAAATATAACGGTAAGGGCTGGGGTTTGAGAGGTTTCAACTTTGAACTGCGGGCCGGCATCCTCGGGTTGCTGGGTCCGAACGGGGCCGGTAAATCCACGTTAATGCGCATCCTGGCGACGGTCACCCGGCCGACCGAGGGAACCGTAACCTGGAATGGCGAAGATATTGTCACTACGCCAAACGCCTTACGCCAGATCCTCGGCTATTTGCCGCAGGATTTCGGTGTGTATCCAAACCTGAATGCGATTGAATTCTTGGGATACCTGGCGTCCATTAAGGGCCTTGATTCGCAGACAGCGAAGAAACGTATCGACGAGCTTCTACAGGTCGTAAACCTGACAGAGGCTAGTAAGCGGCCCCTTGGCGGTTACTCTGGGGGCATGAAACAGCGGATCGGGATTGCGCAGGCGCTGCTCAATGACCCGCAGTTGCTCATTGTGGATGAGCCGACGGTGGGTCTGGACCCGGAAGAACGAGTTCGGTTCCGCAATCTACTCTCGGATCTCTCTGGTGACCGCATCGTCATCCTCTCCACGCATATTGTCTCCGATATCGAATCAACAGCGACAGAAATCGTAACTATTAACCAGGGAAGACTGCTCAGCCACAGCACCCCTGAAGGTTTATTGCAAGATGTTGACGGCAAAGTTTGGTCGTGGGTGGTGCCGAGTTCGGATCTGCAGTCCGTCAGGAATCAGCATCTAATCAGCAGCGTACTCCGGCGAAAAGATGGGGTGCACCTGCGCGTGGTAGCGGATACAGCGCCAACTTCTTCAGCCCGGGCGATGGAACCCAGCCTGGAAGATGCCTATCTCCATTGCATCAACCGAAGCCGCAACGGCAGCGGAACCGTTAATGGGAAGGAGGCCTAAAATGACCGCAGTAAACTTTCTTTATAATCAAACGCGCGCAGACGTATTGGGCCGGCTGCGAAGTTATGCCTTGCTGGTGGCCTTGGCTTTGATGATCGCCCTGACCTATTTTTTCACGCCCGCGGATGATGCCAGTTCTGTTTCCCTCCAGCTTGGCAATGAATATCGCGGCGTTTACAACTCCGCCTGGGTTGGCGCAATGGGCACCCGCTTGTCCCTGACCTGGCTGACTCTCATTGGCTTTTACGTGGTTAAGGGAAATGTCACGCAGGATGAACGGTCCGGCGTGGGTCAAATCATCGCGGCTACCCAGATTTCAAAGTTCATCTATATTTTTGGCAAATGGCTGAGCAATTTCCTCGTCATCCTTTCGATGATTTTCTTTCTCATCCTGGCGACCGCCACCATGCAAATGATTCGCGCTGAGGTGATGCAGATTCAACTCTGGCACTTGACTGCGCCTTTGCTGATCATCCTGCTGCCGGTGATGGGCATAGTTGCAGCGCTGGCGCTCCTTTTTGAATCGATCACGCCGCTGCGGGGCGGCGCAGGCAACATCATCTATTTCTTCCTCATCGCAGCAGTCTTATCGCCGGGCGTACTCGGTGCGAACATTATCGACGGCAATATGCTTGCAGGATTACAGCGCGCCGTGCCCGGTTCTGTCGCAACCATATCATGTTGCCTGATCTTTAAATCCCCTGCTGCCCATCCGACTCTGTGGCCATTGACACGCCTCAACACCTATACCTGGACCGGTATTGATTGGACGCCGGAGATCCTACTGGGACGCTTGTGGTTTGTTGGGCTGGCACTGGGAGTCGTGGTCCTGGCGGCCGGATTATTTGACCGCTTTGACGCCTCCAGCAACGTGGTGCTTGGGCTCCAAAACCGACTAACCGGCTACATGAAGTCCAATATTGAGCGCTGGTGGCTACGACTGATCTTGCGCTGGCCGCGGCTCAGGGAATTGACAAAACCAACGCTACTTCAACGAAGCCGGAGCGTGGTTGCCAGAGTACGGGGCCTGCGGCCGGTGTCTGAAAGTAAGCATCCGGCCGCTGCGTTACGTTCGGAGCAGGTCTCGCTCTCACCACTGGCTAACACGGCAAGCCGATTCAGCTTTGGGTCAATCCTAATGGCCGAGTTGCGCTTGATGCTCAAGGGACATTCCTGGTGGTGGTATCTGGTCGCGGCAGGTTTAGCGATTGCCAGTATGATGACCTCCTTGGCTTTTGCCCATCGATGGCTGCTGCCTGTGGCCTGGGTATGGCCGTTGTTGATCTGGTCTGCGATGGGTACGCGCGAGAAAAGTCACCGCGTCGATCAAATCGTATTTGCAAGCCCGCGTCCCGTGAGGCGGCAACTGCCAGCAACCTGGCTGGCTGGCTTGATCGTCACCGGCGCAGCGGGCGGGGTGGTGTTGGTCCGATTGCTTCTAGCAGCTGACTGGTTTGCTGTACTAACATGGCTGGCAGCCTGCCTTTTAATCCCTTCAATGGCCTTAGCGTTGGGTATCATCGGTGGCCGCAGAAAAGTCTTTGAGATCGCTTTCCTAATTCTCTGGTACGCCGGCCCAATGAACCAGGTGATGGCGTTGGATTTCATGGGGCTGGCTCCGGCTGCGGGCAGCGACCCGGGCAGCCCCTGGCGAGTGCTAGGCTTTGCAGCCATATTTATGGTGTTGGCTCTATTTGGGAGATGGCGTCAAATGCTGAGATAGAATGAGAAAGCGTATGAACAGCGTACAGGCTATTTCAAACCTGACGGCCAGAGCACAAGACCCCCTTGCACACGCCGATTTGCAAGGGGGCGGGCTGCTTGCAGCGCGGGTTATCTGGGCGACAGTTCTGCTCATCAATGTGGGTGCTTACATTTCCCTGGTTCAGGGATTCTATACCTTGAAAGTGATGGATGCCGAGAGTTTAGGCTTTGCCCGCGAGAGCGCTCAGTTGATTGCGGGTACTCACACTGGCCGTGATTTGCTGTTTATGGGCTTCTTCGTTTTGACCGCAATTGTGATCTTCCTGCGCCGCGCTGACAACAAATTTACAATTTTTGCTTCCCTGGCTTTGATCCAACTCGGTATGGCCGGACCCTCCGTTTGGAACGCAGCACCCCAGGATCAATCCTTTCTGCATCTTCTTTCCATATTAGTTCAGGAGGCAGGGCTTGTTTTGTTCGGCACGCTATTCTTCTATTTTCCCAATGGCCGGCTCAGTCCGGGTTGGCTTAAATATCCCATCTTCATAATTGCTGGTCTGACATTGCTCTGGACGGTGATGCCCTGGGATTCTCCGCTGCATACCACAAATGTCGTGGATGCGCGCTGGTGGGATCTAGTTCAGATCTTTTTTTATTCGGCGGACTGGCCCTTCAAATTTCTCGATATCGACGGATTGCAAACCCTGTTGAACGCCAGCAGACAAAATGGGTGATCACCAGCCTGGGTGTTTTTGTCATTGGGGTATTGGTCGCTACGTTGCTTCCAACTATCTTTCCTGCTCTGGTCCAACCGCAAACACAGATCGTACTCTACAATTTGGGGATCATTACAACCCTGGTTTACATACCGTTGTCAATGATCCCAATTAGTATAGGAATCTCAATTCTGCAGTACCGGTTGTGGGATATGGATGTTTTTATCAACCGCAGCCTGGTCTACGCTACCCTGGTCAGCGTGCTAGGTCTATTGCTTCTAGGTGGAGTTCTCACGCTTCAAACTTTCCTGCGTGCCGTAACAGGGCAGGCCTCTGATCTTGTTATCATATTTGTAGCGCTCGTCCTTGGCCTTTTCGCACAACCACTTCGCCGGCGCATACAGGATATTGTCGACCGATGGTTCTACCGGTCCAAGGTGGACACCCGGCAGGCTTTCCAGGATTTGTTGCGCGATGTGCGCACAAACGTCGACCTGCCTGATTTGCTGGCCGCTCTGGTACAAGGGCTTACCAATATCATGCACATTCGATACGGAGCCGCCTACCTCCACATTGAAGGGGCTGAAACACACTTCCAGCTGCAGACCCAATATCCTTTGCGCGCGAATCAATCGGAGATCCTTGCTCTAGGTGACTCCACAATGAGCAAATTGAATCAGGGGCTGGCTGTCCCAGGTGAAGATATACACCAATTGTTGTTACCCATGATCGCGCAACGCTCCGAAGGCAACGAATTGATTGGTGTGCTGGCTTTGGGTCCCAGGAAGGGTGGGCGCGGTTATTCCTTCGACGAACAATTTCTGCTGGAGAGCCTGACCCTCCAGGCCGGTACAGCCGTCCATGTCGCCCAGTTATCGGAGATACAACGCCAAAAGATTGAAGAAGCGAGCCGCTTGAAGAGCGAGTTCCTGGCGACGATGTCCCACGAACTGCGGACACCCCTGCATGCGATCGTCGGTTATACCGACATCCAGCTTGAAGGCATGCTAGGAGAGATGCCCTCCACGCAACGCGATAATCTCGACAAGATATTGACCAATGCCAGCCATCTCACCGCCTTGATTGATGATGTGCTCGATATTGCCAAGATTGAGGCTGGTCAGATTGACATCATCCAACAGCCGCTGGAGCTGCGCGTCTGGTTGCGGGACCTAGTTCGCCAGACGCGCGGGCTGGCGGATCAAAAAGGGCTATCGTTTGAAGTTGTTCTGGATGACAAACTGCCAGAGTTCATCCTGGGGGATGAGGGTCGGCTGACGCAGGTTGCGATCAACCTGGTCAGCAATGCGATCAAGTTTACCCATTCGGGAGGAGTGCGGGTCGATATGGAGAAGCGTGGTCGACACACGTGGTCGTTGGTAGTGTCTGACACGGGAGTTGGCATCCTGGGAGAGCACCTGGAAATCATTTTTGAGCGGTTCCGGCAGATAGACAGCAGTTCGCGCCGGGAGTATGGAGGGACAGGATTAGGACTGGCGATTGTACGGAATCTGGTATTGTTGATGGGAGGGACGATCCAAGTTAGGAGCCAGCCGGGAGAGGGGAGCACATTTACAGTGGTGCTCCCATTAAACGCTGATATTGCGCCATCCGCGGAAGGTCAGGATGACACGTGATTTAGGTGATTGGGTTGTGTTGATCATCGATGATGAACCAGACAATCTGGAAGCGATCAAAGTAGCCTTGCGGTATTTTGGTGCTGAGGTACACACATCTACGAGCGGGGCAGAGGGTTTGGAGATTCTGAAAGAGTTAAAACCCACCATGATCTTGCTCGATCTGGCGATGCCGGAGATGAATGGCTGGGAGGTTTTCCAACAGATTCGCAGCGCGCCAGAACTGGAGGGCTTACCCGTCATTGCTGTCACAGCACACGCGATGGCTAACGACAAGGAGCGAACCCTGGCTTTAGGTTTTGACGGCTATCTCACCAAACCGTTTCGTCCAAGTAAGGTGATTGATGAACTTATCAGCTTAGTGCGGAGTTGAAGATCTAAAGAGCATTCCTCAACAGGGCACAAACCATGGGAGCTTGCATTGGCAAACCCCTCGCAGGGTTTGTGACATCATGAATGCCGGTTCCTACTCGATAGTTAATCATTATGAACTCATTGTAGAATGTTTATGGAGTGGCAAATCGGCGAAGTAAAGGTGCCCAACGCCTGGCTACAGTGGAAGCCTAGTCGCATACTGGCGTCCGCGTCAGGTTCAGCGCGTGTTAGACACCCGCCGTTGGCTCACTGCGAAATAAACTCTATGACGCCTTTCCACCAATGCAATTCTGCTTCAACCGGCATCTCGTTATGTCTTGCATCTTCAAACAACCATAGTTTCTTATTTGCCGTTATTGAATCATATAGCTTTTTACCGTGCTGCACCGGAATGACTTCATCGTTTTCAGCGAGTATGACAGCTATATTTTCTTCAAATCTTTGAAGGTTTTCAATATTGTTGTATTTGTCCAGTACCATCCAGCGTGCTGGAAGGTACCATAAGTGTGTTTGAGCCAAATTTGGTAGCGAATCCCAAGGCAGAAACAGGACCACTCCTTTTATAGGGATGTTAATTTTACTAACAGCACTGGAAACGACTCCACCTCCTAGTGACTCACCCCAAACGAACAGCGGCTCCCCATACTCTTGATAGGCAAGTCTTATAGTTTCAAGCACATCCTTTACCAATACCTTTTCACTGGGTCGTCCGGCTCGACCTCCATAGCCGGGATATTCAGCCAAAATAACTCGTAAATTTTGAAGTGAAAGCGCTTCGGCATAGAAGCTGCGATGATAAGCTGTGCCTGCATTGCCATGAAATACTATGATAGTTCCCTTTGCGTCAATTGGTTCTGCTTGACTGATAAATCCTCGAAAATTTTCGGACGAAGGCCAATAGAGTAAGCCTTCATCGATTACACGCTCCTCTGATAATTGGAATTCTCTCGGCAGATAGAGCAATTTCCGCTGAAATATAAAAACAATTGAGAAAAACATGAAATATCCAATCGAGACATATAGCAATATTTTCCAAATCATTTGGATGACAACTCTTGTAGTATGCACAAAGGGGAATATCTAGTGCAGGTTCGGATCAAATAGTTTGAGAATTCCAAAAAGGCTCTGTGTCAAAATGAGTAGCCAATCGACGCTTCAATTCCGCGGCGGGTAATTCGCCATCAGGTTCGCATACGGCACGTTTGGAATGCATCCAACAAGGTTCGATCGGGTTCAACCAGGGGCTCTGGAGCGGCAACAAGTAGGTCAACAATCTGGGTTCGCCAGCCTTTTTGGCAGCCTGGTTATAGGCTCGCGTCCATTGCTGGATGCGGTGGCTCTTATGCCAGCTGGCATGATCCCAAAGCAAGACGACGACGTTTTTGCCTTCCTGACGAGCCAGCGCCAGCAGCGCGATGATGAAGAGCCACATCTGCTCGCTATTGGGTTGGCCGTTTGCGAAATACAGGTAGGTTTCCTGCGTGTCCTGTCGGAGCGCTCCAAAACAGGCCAGCGCCTTGTCGGGTTCTTTGGGTGGCGGCGTGCGTTGCACAAAACGCGGCTTCTTTTCCGACGGGGCCCAGGCACCCAGTCCCGGGGCCGGGGCCACGGGGAAAGCGTTTGGTTGAGCATAGCGTGAGAACCAGCATTCATCTTCGTCGAATAAGAGCCAGTCAGCCTGTTGGCTTGCCAGCGCCTTCAGCCAGTCGCCCTAGTCACCCAGTCATCACGATGCCGTCTGCACGTGACGGTACGAATGAACTGGGTCGCCCAGCCCCGGCGGCTGGACGGGGTGACGAATGAACTGGGTCGCCCAGCCCCGGCGGCTGGACGGGGTGACGAATGAACTGGGTCGCCCAGCCCCGGCGGCTGGACGGGGTGACGGACTGGCGTCCGCGCCACCCAGTCCCGGACGCCCAGTCGCGAACGTACTGGGTCGTGATACTGGGCCGGGGGGACTTGGCGACGCTTTTTTTGCGGGCATAAGCTTCATCCGGGCTGTTGATCCAATGCTTGACCCGTTGCCAGTTGAGACCCAGCTCCTGTAGGGTTTGACTAACCGTATCGAAATGCACTTCATGTTTGCTCAACCCTTCCTGATAGCTGACTTTGGCCAGCAACCTCAGGGTCCACAAGCTACTTTCACAACCAAACGCTCGCGGCGATTGGTGCACCATTTCGCGCAACCGCTCGCGAGCCGCGTCACCCAGTCCCGTCGACTGGACGGGGCCAAAGGCGCGCTGGTCATCTTTGCGCCCCGGTTTTTCGCGCTTCAAGCAGGCCACGCCTTTCTGGTTGAAGGCATGCAAGACCCGCCGTACCTGCTGGTCGCTAAGTCCCACGCGGGTCGCGATGGCCCCTGCTTTCAGGCTCTCATCTGCACTCATCAATATGGCTTGGCAGCGCCGCACCTGCCAAGCTTCGGCTGCTTTCAATTTCGTTTCCAGGATCCGGCGTTCTTCGTCCGTGGGCACGTGGGCATAGATAGGTTTCATGTGCCCAGATTAGCAGATATTTCAACTTTTTCCAACTTCAATGCTCCGAGCTTGCACTAGGTAGTTTCCGGTGCGAAAGTGGCCCTCCTGTGAGAAGATGCGAATGATCAAACCCGCATTTTCCACAGAAAGGGCCGCTGCAATGTTACGTGACCGCCACGAAATCGACAAGTTCTTCCTGGACATTCTGGCATTGACGAGTGAGATGGACCCGGTGTTGGCGCATATCGACGTATTGCTGGATGACGACGAGCTCTACCAGCGAGTGCGCGGTGACTTTGCGCGACGCTATCCGAAAACACTACAGACGGGCCGCAACTCCACGCCGGTGGAAGTCGTGCTCAGGGTGTTAGTCGTAAAGCATTTGTACGGCTGGAGCTACGCGGAAACAGAGAAACATGTCAGGGACAGTCTGGTACTGCGCCACTTCTGCCGCGTGTACTTCGAGCGCGTGCCGGACGAGAAGACGCTCCTGCGCTGGGCGAACCTGCTCCAACCTGAAACACTTATCTCCCTGAACGCCCACGTGTTGCAGCTGGCCAGCAGGCTAAAGATCACCCGTGGCCGCAAGCTGCGCACAGATGGAACGGTTGTCGAGACCAACATCCGCTACCCCACTGACAACGGCCTGCTGGCTGATGGTGTGCGTGTGCTTGGGCGCACGCTGAGACGGGCGAACTGACGCAAGAGACGTTCCGCAACCGCTCCCGCAGTGCCCGCAAGTATGCTCGCCAGGTGGCCAATCAGGCCCGCAGGCGCTCCGAGACAGCTAAAGCGCAGCTGACGACCACGTACCGCAAGCTGCTGCAGGTCGCCCGCCAGAGTGTGCAGCAGGCGAAAATCGTTCTGGAGCAGCTGCAGACACAGAAAGATCGCGCAGCGCAGCGCTTGACCGCGACCCTCGAGACCTTCACCCCGCGTGTCGAGCAGGTCATCAGTCAATGTGAGCGGCGGGTCTTCACCGGCGAGAGTGTCCCGGCGAGTGAGAAGCTCGTAAGTCTCTTTGAACCGCATACCGCCATCATCCGCAGGAACAAGGTCCGCAAGCCCACCGAGTTCGGGCGCAAGGTCTGGCTCGATGAAGTCGACGGCGGCTTGCTAAGCAACTGGCGCGTCCTCGCTGGCAATCCGAACGATGTCAATCAGTGGCAACCTGCCCTCGACCAGCACACGCAGCAGTTTGGCTGCGCACCGGAACAGGTCAGCGGCGATCGCGGACTCTACTCGCCCGGCAACGAAGCTTATGCTCGCGCATTAGGTGTCGCGCGCGTCATCTTGCCCAAGCCCGGGCACAAATCCAAACAACGTCGGGCCCATGAAAAGCAACTCTGGTTCCGCCGTGGCCGGCGTTACCACGCCGGCGTCGAAGGTCGGATAAGTGTCTTGAAACGCCGCTATCGACTCGACCGTTGCCGCAATCGTGGCGAAGCAGGCTTCCACCGTTGGGTCGGGCTGGCCATCCTGGCGGCCAATCTCAATACCATCGGTACCAAGCTGGCGGCCAAGGCCACGTAACTATGCAATTGTCAAGGTTCACTCCCAGCAAGAAGTTCGCCCTTGCCGATTTCTGATTAGGTGGTGCGTTTTGCACCGGAAACTAGGTAGCGTCTAACAATGTTATTACTGATGATTGAATGATTTACTTGACACCCGTGTTCTTCCAGTTCAAGTCAGCGCCATGGAGGCAGGCGCGCATTCGGCGTTGCGAGGCGCGGGTTCGTTGAACAACTGCATGTACATAGCATTTGAGTTGCGCAAGATTCAGTGGGACGCGCCCGGACAAGTGCTCTTCGGCCTGGGTCCACACGAACTCGACTGGATTGAGTTCGGGCGCATAACTGGGAAACGGATAGACCTGCAGGCGCGCGTGCGACGCAATGAAATGCTGCACCAGTTTGCATTTGTGGATCGGTGCGTTGTCCCAGAGCAAGATCACCGGGCCGCGCACCCTGGCCAGCAGTCTTTTCAGGAACGCTCGGACATGTGTGTCGTTCACGTTTACAGAATGACTCATCGTTCGCAATCGAATACGTCGTCCCCGCGGTGTCACCAACAAGGCACCGAGCACATTCACGCGTTGCCGATGGTTCAAACGCGTGCGGATACGCGGCGTCTGCCCGCGCGGGGCCCACGTGCGCTTGCGCGGTGAAACAAGCGAAAAGCCGCTTTCATCGAGAACAAGCAGCGTCGCGCCACTTTTTTTATCTGCGGCCAGACGTCACGACGCTGTCGCGCGCGACAAGTGTAGCGTTGCCAGCGCACTACCGCACCATCATCGCGTTCGAGCGCAACGCGTTGCAGACGCTGACTGCTCCAATTCATACGCCGCATCAAGTGCCACACTTCGCTGGGTGTGTAGCGCACTTCAAATACGTCGTAGATCACGCGCGCGATGCGCTCCAGTGTCCAGTACTCGTTGGCGTAGCCCTGAGCGAACGCGCCTTTCGACAATTCGCGCGCTAACTTCTGCAGTTGGCGTTGCGAGAGACGACACACGCCCCCGGGGGAGCGTTTGGCCCGCTTGGCTTGCCGCACGGCTTTCTTCCAGTCGTAAACCGCCTGACGCGAAACCCCGACGGTCCGTGCAACGGAAGTCACACTTTCTCCCTGCTCCACCAACTTCAGTCCGCGCAGCCGACGTGCGGCCAGTTGTTCTCGGGTCCCTTTTGGTCTCATAGCTCCTATGATGCAACATCATTCGCATGTGTCAAGTTATTCGTTCAAAAATCAGTAGCTGGGAAAGGGTCTGCTTATACAGCTCCTTAATGGGATTCTACGGAGCAGCATTCGGCAATTTGCCCGGCTATTGGCGTTATCGGGAGTTCTCGCAGAATAACATCCCGCAACGGGGCGAAACGTATTACGGTGCAGCAACTTTCTATTCAAATCTACACATGTTTGCTAAAGACGGAAGGTTATATATGGGTTTGCGTTAGATCAATCCGGCCATGATCAAAATCTATAAAGGCCTAGACGTCAAGATCAGCCAGATCATCCTCGGTCTTGAATTTGCCGCTACTTTGCCTCGCTCCGGAATCTGCACAAGCACTCGGTCAGTAGGTAATTCAAGTTGATCTAGATATTGGCTAAGCCCTGTCTCAAAGGCATCCATAGCTAGGATAAAGCCTTCTCAATCTCTGGGCAATATCTGATACGAATCTACAGGCGACACTCAATTATCGCAAAAACGCCTGACACCTCAAGGTCATAGCGCGAGTTGTATATGCTATCGGCACGAGTCTGCGCCGTAATATTTACCTGTCGCCGAGAAGATGCTGGCGCGCATTGCTTCGCTAGCGCGCGAAAAGGGTACGAAGGCGCTGCAGTTCACTGTGATTATTCGCAAGGGCGAGATCGTGGCATTTGTGGAGACTGATCTAGATCATGTGCATCGGTTGAAGATGCGCGATTAGTGATTTGCAGTACTGTCGGGAACCTGCGGGCATAAACCGAGGGCGATGTGGACGAAGAAACGAGTCGCCAAGTCTCTCGCGGCGGTAGCCCGTGCACAGTCCAGCGCAGTCACCCAGTCCCGGAAGTACTGGGCCGGGGCGTGCAGACTGCATCGTGATTAAGGGACTGCACCGGGTCCATTACAAGCCAGCAAGGTGGAAAAACAGACTCTAGGGCCCATGACATCCTGAAAAAACCCAAATCGGGTGTTCGTAAGCGGATATTTAAGCGTGAATCCTGGAGGTATCCAAAGGAAAGATCTACCAATGGCGTTGCGCCCAGACTTTTACCTCACCTACCATCTCTAAAATCCGGCTCAGCGTAACATACCTAATAGCACAAAATCACGATATTCGATTTCCTCCCTCTCTATGAACAACAGATAAACTTGCCCAAATGTTTTACTATTGGACAAGTTCTTTAGTTTCCGCTAACGCTAAGAAAGGTCAAGTCCTTGGGCGACCTTGAGCTTCGCGAAAATACTGCTTATTCAAAAAGAATGCGCGAATTCAAGGCGATAAAGGCGCTCTCCCGTGACCCCGGACCCACGGGACGGGGTGGCTCGCTTATGACCCAATATTCCGGTCTGCAAATGGTCTGTCTTGGATCTTTTTTTGAAATTGTAGGATTATTCCAGGCCAACTTTGATAAATCGGCCTTGGCTAACGTTCTGCGTAGCCGGCCTGGTGTTTGTTTGGGCTTGCGGTCCCACACTTGCCCAGCGGCAGTGCTGGGGAAGCCAGATGCTTGCGGCGGCACTTGGTGAGCCAGCCAAGTCAACATATTGCCAGCGACCATCCCGAAGGCCAATAACCGCTCGCGACAGATTGGGTTGAAAACGAATTGTCGTTGCATACCCAGGATTATTTTGGAAACCAGGGGCGGATGTTCAACTGGCCAGCGGTCCAGATAAAAGCCATACACAACCCTCGGACGAAGTTCACGGACATTGGTAATAAGCACCCATGGCTTCTTATAGAGTGGGTCGTCAAATACAAATACATTCAGCAATTCATTGTCGGCCGCGACCTTTTGCGAGGCTAGCACAACATCGTTCCAAATCTTGACTCTTATCTTGCGACTTTTCCGTCTAAAGCCATTGGTCTTGTCAGGTTGACAGGCTGTAATCAGATGGCCTTTATGAGTGCGATCTGTCGGTCGAATTCGTTCTCCATATTCAGCTGGGCGTCCGCGCTTGGACGTGCGTTCAGGCAGATAATTACGCCGGAACACAGCATTGTTAGCCTTCCTGACAAGATAGCGCGCCATAGCCACGCTTTGTATTTCGGTTACTTTGGCACCCGCATCATGCACTACGATGGCATCTTCTGGTAGCTTGGCTGCGATTTGTTTCAACGCCAATGCCTGTAGTTTAGATTGTCCGGCGACTTGCAGTCCGGTTTCGGAGACAATCTCCTTGAGAAGTCCCATTCGTTTTCCCGGTTTATCTTTGACACGCCCAACTTCACACACCAGCGCACACCCAACACCCAGCACCGCTTTGCCTGCTGACCCTCGGTAGTATTTCCCCTTGGCATCTTTCAAAGCAGGCCGCCCGACAAATGTCAGATCGATATCCAGCGCACGATAACCTTGTCGATAGATGATTTCAAATTTGTTGCTACGCAATACTTGTGACCGCTGTGCATCGATAACTTCCTGCACGCTGTACACACCTGTTCGCAACGTATTTTCTATCCGATGACATGTATCTGCTGAATAGCCACTTGCTGCCAACGCCGGGAATAATGCCCCGCGACAGTCAAGAAACTTGCCGCTCATTATGCTTAACATCAACTGCAGCATATTTTGATTGGTTCCCTTTGGCAGTCCTGCCACACAGTTTTCAACGAAAATTTGGGTTTGTTGTATTATTGCGTCCATCGCAGATCGTGTTCCTTATTTGGTGTTTTGACCAACCCCATTTTTGAACACTTTCTGCGTTTTGTCACCCCCTCACTTAGCGGAAACTAAAGAAGTTAGAACATGATAAAAAAGGCGTGGAACTACAGTTCGACGTCGTTTCTAAGACCTCTATGAACGAGAAGGATGGGCGCTATGACCCAAGATGGCTCAAGGCAAAGCAGGGGGTTGTGCGTACCATGTGGCCACATCAGTGACCAGAAAGTTGTCAAAGAATGCTTCTGCCCCAGCAGTGTCGAAGGTTGCCAGTGTCAACGCGAAATCGCCTTCGGTAAATTCGCTATCGTCTAATTCATCCACCACCTGGCCGTTGATGACTAGGGTCAGATGAGCGCCTTCAGCCAGCACGGCGACCTGGTTGACGGCTCCGGGCTCTCGTCGTATGGCGCTACTCCCACGCCAACCTATCAAAATGGTAAATTCCTGGCTATCGTATCTGTCCAGCTGGTACATGCCATTTGTCTCTATCAAAAGCGCGTATCCTTCAAAGTTCGACCCTTGACGAAAAACTAATCCGGCGGCCCCAAAGCCTGCGCCGGCGGGGAACTGTATATCCACGCTGGCCTCAAAATCGGCCTGCCGTTGGTAATAGGGCCTTATGCTAGTTCTGCGTAGTTGACGGGAAATCCCCCGGCGTGTATAGGTTTGGTTCGCCGAAACCACCTAAACACACAGGGGGACGACCCAATGATATCGAGTTTCGATGACTTCTGCACGTGGATGTTTGTAATCGTGGACGACATTTGGCAGGAAATTGCACCGCTCTTCAAGCGTCCGGGGCCGCAGCCCGTGTGCAGTGACAGCGAGTTACTGACTACGTATTGCATCATGTAAGAATCTTACCCTGAGAAGCCGTTGCCAGTCCAGTTTTTCCATCATTTTCAACCCGATTCGAGGTGTGACTTTTCGATCAATTGGTCAAGCCTCACTTAGTTTCCTCTGCTTCCGCTGGAGCTGCCTGACGCGCAGCCGAAGCCACGCAGGCGAGCACTGTCAACACCCCTTGTTGAGATGCGTGTGCAAAGAGCGTCAAGGGGTGTTGACGAAGCGCAGCCGCAGTGGCACGCTGCGGAGCGCAGGGGGCTCCAGCGAGAAGCAGGCGTTCTGTTTCCCGTTGGTGAGCCGAGATAAAAGCAGGCTGGTAGTCGACACATTCATCCCGACCCAGTGCCTTCGTCACGACCCAGTGCCTTCGTCACGACCCAGTTCATTCGTCACGACCCAGTTCATTCGTCCTGACCCAGTACGTTCAGGACTGGGTGCTGCTGCGGCGACATGATCCGCGAACTCCTCGTTCGCCTCGAGTTCATGTTCCGCTTGCTTGAGGCGCCAGTCATGTACTCGGCGCTGGAGCGTGCGTAACTGACCGTCACTGAATTTGCCGGGCTGGCCTTGTTGCAACCACTGGAAGAGCATCTTGGCAGTGAGGTAAGGCGTTTGCTCCAATTGCTGCTCAACTTCGTCCCAGACGTCTTCGAATGGATCTTTTCGGGTACGCCACCAGCGCTTCACCTGGCCATAGCGCCCTTTGCGTTTCGTGCGCCGGTACATGCGCGCAGCACGCTCGAGGCGTCGGGCGGTACCGTTGTCGTTGGGCGGTGGTGCGTTGCCATTGGCCGTGCTGGTGATGGCGCGCGCGTTCGGCAGCCCCGGTGCTTTGGCGGACGGGTATGCTGTTTCCGCCGGATGCACGGATCCATTCACATGCTGTGCGGTGGAGCTGTTGGGTGACGCGGTAGCGGACAGCGCGAGCGGGTTGACGTAGGCGTGCTGCCAGAATAGGTCCTGTAAAGATTCGATCTGCTGTAGCAGGTTCAAAGGGTCCAACTGGCGGTACTGTTCTCCAAGTGCGCGCCTGGTTTCATCCGAGATACTCTCAGTGGCCGTGACACGCTGATAGGGCGTCCGCGCCAAATCGTATTTGCGCATGATGCGGTTGCCGACGCGTTTTTTCTCCACCAGCTT
Source organism: Anaerolineales bacterium (assembly GCA_965248775.1). Taxonomy (GTDB): domain Bacteria; phylum Chloroflexota; class Anaerolineae; order Anaerolineales; family JBHHUI01; genus JBHHUI01. The sequence continues at coordinate 2,681,490 of OZ252150.1, read as the reverse complement.
GACAGAAGGCTGGAAAAAGTTCACGTAAAGCCGGAGTTGCGTGTACAAAGCACCCAAAACGCGGCAGGCTTCTATGCCAACGAAACGGTCGTAGCCGACGAACTTGCGCACAATGGAGCCGTTCTTCTGTTCGACATGGCACTGGTCGTTCTCCCGGTAAGGGCGTGAACGAGTGAAGGTGATGCCTTCGTCCTGGCAGTAGTGAAAGAGCAGATAATTCAAGAACTCGCCGCCGTTGTCGGTGTCCAACCCCAACAGGTCGAAGGGCAGCTGTGTACGGATGCGCCGGATTGCGCGGAGCACGGTGTCCTGGCTGCGGTACAGCAGCGCGGCGAACTCCGTCCACCCGGTAGAAACATCCGTCATCACCAGCGTGTGCACAAACTGCCCATCGATGCGATCGCCACAGTGGGCGACCAGGTCGGCTTCGATAAAGCCCGGCCCATCTTCGTTCCACTCTGCAAATGTGCGCACGGGCACATGATGCTTGAGCAGGCTACCCGGCCTGGTGGTGCTGCGGCCGTAGGGCAGTTGACCGCGCCGCACGTCTGCCAGGAGGCGGTCAACCGTCGCCGTGCTGATCGCAAGCAGGCGTTCACGCACATCGTCCGAGAGCGAGAGGTGACCGTGCCGCTCCAGGGCGGCCACGAACTCCGGCAGAAACGGCACTAGCCGTTTGGAGCAGATACGGTTGGCAGCTTCCCAGACCTCCACCAACGCCGCCTGCACCTCGGGCGTGTAGATTCGGGGCGACGGTTTCCGCGGCCGTCTCGCAGGTTGCGCTGCCTGGGCGTCATGATACTTGAGCAACGTGAGGGCGTATTTGCGGTGATAGCCGGTGGCAGCGGTTAATTCGTTGAGGATGGTTTGCTTCTCTTTCTTGGACGCCTGCTGGTAACGCGGCGCGGTGCTGGCCAGAAGTTCACGGCGTGATTGCAGACTCATGGGATGCCTCATCGATCTCCTCCGAACGTCCGAACAACGGGAACATTCGGTAAGGATTAGCGTGAGTCAACGATCTTGTCAAAGTAAGGTTTTCGATGATGCAATGCGACTATGGCGATCATTGGCGAGTGTCGCGGCTGGGATGAAGAAACGGTGATGCTGAGCCATTGGCACACTTGTCGCGTGCGACAGCATCGTGAGGAGCACACCGATCTGTTTCCGATGATTCCTACACAAAGCAGGTTCAACAGACGCCGCCGAAACCTGATGTACGCTTTCAATTTTACTCGTCGGGCTGTGTTGCAGGTGCTCGACGTTGCGCAAGAGCGCGTGTGCGTGATTGATAGCCTGCCGGTACCGGTGGTGCAATTCTATCTGGTCCCCAGCTCTACTGGAGATACCGATGCAGTGTGCACGGCACTGTGTTGGGCTGCGTACGGGGCCCGCTTTGGCAAGGTCTCGTCGAAGAAGGAGACAATCTTCGGCTTCCCAGTGCAGTACACTGGACTGCGCAAGCTGCATCTGCTCATTACCCTCGCCGGCGTGATCCTCGATTTCGAGTTGGCGCCAGCCAATGTCACTGACCTGGCAGTGGGTTGCGAACTGCTGGCCGAACATACTGACCTGACCGCGTTGGGCGACACCCTTGTCGCGCCCGACAGGGTCGTGAAGGCTTATATCAGCGCTGAGAAAGCGGCCGAACTCTCCCGTGACCCCGGACCCACGGGACGGGGTGGCGCACCCAGCTGCAAACCATCCCGCGTCGTAACCAGCGTCACCAAATCTCAGCCGCGGCGCGGCGGGCGATCAATTCCGCCCGCCAGATCATCGAAACGGTCAACGGTCAACTGAGCGAACAATTCGGCATTGAGACCAATCATGCGCACACGTTCTGGGGGCTCATCACGCGGCTGTATACCAAGCTGACCGCACATACGCTTTGCATCTATCTCAACCGCCTGCTCAGCAATCCGGACTTCTTGCAGATCAAGAAGCTCGCGTTTCCGATCTAGCATAAGGCCATAATAGGTCAAATGAGTGACAAAATCCAGGTTTTTATTGAGTAGCTTGTACCGGCCATCTGTGAATTCGGCATCTTGTAAACTTGGGTCTTCGATGAATTCCAGATACCAGGTACTATCGTCTGGATTGGAAAAGTCATCCTGGATATAAATAACCGGGACAGTGAACTGCACCCTGTAAACAAGACACAAAAAGAAAGACCCCCACTGCGGTCATCCAGTCAGACACCTGATTTGATATGGTGTCTGTTTGGTTTTTAGTTGTATGCGTTCATAATTGTAGAACTCGATATATTGGTCAATCAATTCATGCGCCCGCTCAAAGCTTGGCACGCGGATATGGCGGAGCGCTTCCGCTTTCAAATGACCAAAGAAGTTCTCCATGGGCGCATTATCCCAACAATTGCCACGCCGAGACATGGAAGGGGTGATGTGATACGCCCGGGTAAGGGCAGCATACTGCTTGGAAGTGTATTGATATCCCCCCAGTCTAGTACAGTCACCCAGTCACCGCGTACTGCCGCAACGCGGCGAGTGTCACGACCCAGTGCGTTCGTACAGTCACGTGCAGACTGCATCGTGATCGACTGGACTAGGTGGTCACTGTGCAGGAGCAGTCCCGCAGTGACCTTTTCTTTACGTCTGGCCTGCTTGAGGGTATCGATGACTAAGCGCACAGAATTGCCCAGTCCCGCACAGTGCCGTGCACACTGCATCGGTATCGGTACTGGACGGGGTGTCTTCCCAGACGATGTGCAACGATGAAACCGTCGAACAGGTCCTTGATGGTGGCCAGATACGCCCAGCCTTGTTGGGTAGCGATGTAGGTGACACCTGTACTGCGTACGGCGCAAGTGTATCAGTAACCCATTTCTGATTGGGTTGGTTTGCTGCGAAATCTCGGGCCACACAGTGAAGCCCAGTACCGAACGCCCAGTCACGAATGAACTGGGTCGTGAAACTGGGTCGTGAAACTGGGTCGGTATGCGCACTGCACTTTGAGAGATTGGCATAGCGCTGGTGAAAATCTAAGCGGGCCCTTTGCTTATAGGGGTGGCGTTGCCTGGCAATGGAGCGGATATTGAGCTTGTTCATCAGCCGTAAAACCGCTTTGTGGTTGATGACCAGCCCTTTGTGTTGTCGCAACCACAAAGCAACCCTGCGATAGCCATAGGTTCTGTGCGATTTTTCCCAGGCTTGCTGCACCGCTTGCAGCCGCGCGCTATCTTTGTCCGGCTGCTGGCTGCGCTTGAGCCAGGCGTAATAGGCAGCTCGCGAAACTGCGAAGAAAGTACACATTGCCTTCACAGTGTATCTTCTTTTGTACTGGTAGATGACCCGCTATTGCGCCGTGCGAGCTCGTCCGTGCGCAATTCGGTATGGAATATTTTTAGGAGCACATTTTCCATGCGCAACCGTTCCAGCTCCTCCTGCGGACTTTCCGCCGGCCGACGAGGAGGCCGACCCTTCGGTTTGGCAAAGGCTGCCCCTCCCTTGCGGCGATATTGGCGCACCCAGACCTTCACACCCAGTCATCACGATGCAGTCTGCACGTCATGACCCAGTACATTCATGACTGGGTGACTGTACGAATGAACTGGGTCGTGAAGATCTCGGCGGGGCAGCCCGAGTGCTTCAACTACCTCTGCGCGGGTCAGGCCTTCTTCCAGAAACATGCGTACCGCTTCCAGCTTGGTCGCTTTCGGGTAGTTTTTCATCCCCTTTTTCCCAGACATAAAAAGCACCTCCTGCTTTTATCTTCTCACAGGGGGTGCTTTTATTTTGTGTCAACTTCTTGGGGGTCAGTTCACAGGTGTGGGCGTTTCGGTGGGCAGGGGCGTTTCGGTCGGGGTGGCAGTCAGAGTGGGCTAGGCGTAGCAGTAGGTGCAATGCTGGCCAGAAGGTTGCAAGCAAGCGACACGACGACTATTAGAGTTGCTGGCAGAAACAGGACAGTGACCCGGGTTGTTGGGTGGAGCATGTTCAACTCTCCTGTTGGATGCAGTACGATTGCAATGAGCGCGTTCAATGGCGCGTTGCTTCTTGAATTATCGCCCAAAGTCTATATCACAACGGTCATCTCTGATTGCATTATTGTGTCGCATCGCATCGCAACGTTTACGTTTATGATCATCCGTGAAGCCAAGAAGTAGTCTTTTTTCTCCCCTTGGTGTTGCTCACTTTGGGCTCTAACCCCCTGTCCTACTTTCGTAACAAAAGCAGAAACTCAGAAATAAAAAAGGCATACTTGCCGAGTATGGCAGTACTTGGTGGAACCGAAGTTCTGTGCCCATAATAAGGCCGAGTAGGGTATCGGACGCGCAAAACCGTCCTGATAACAGCGAAAAAGACAGTGGTTCCACGCCTTTATCTTTTGACTCTCTCCCCGCTATAGCTGGCCCGATTGTCATGAGGCGCAGGATCCGTTCGCGTCGGGAAATCTTCCCGGCCGGTTAAACAAATCCGGCGCGAACCACTTGGTTCGCGCCGGAGGGGGTTAGGGAGGGCAGGTCAGTAGGTTAGGCGTTCTGTCCACCTAAGATGAAGGTGTTCTGACCGTTGCCATTGCCGTTTTCGGAGCCACGTCTGCCACGTCCACCGCGACATTCGCCACTCAGGATGTGGTCGGCCTGTTCTTGCGTCAGAGTGCCATCTGCAACAGCCTGATTGACAGCTTCTTCTTTCGCTGCTTCGGCGGCTGCTTTGACAGTCTCGATCTCGACGCCTTGCGCTTCAGCAATCTCGGGTAGGCGCTGGCCGTCTTCTTTCGCGGCCTCAAGATCCTCCACGCTCATATTGAGTGCATCCGCAATTGCTGTGTGCACAGCCTCGTGAATGGCATCTCTTACTTCACTGTCCGGCCGTTCGCCACCGTCGGTGCTTTGTGCCAAGACTGCGCTTACACCCAGGGCGGCGACCAACGCTACTACGATACCGATTGATACAAACAACATATTCTTTTTCATCTTGAATCTCCAGGTTCAATCCTGTTCTTGGGTAATTTTCGTGTTCGCTTTCGAACTGCCCACAGAATAGCGAGAATTCATGTTGGAATTGTGAAGAAACCGTTATCTTCAAGTAATATCAGCAAATTTTCAGGAAATCGCTGTTTAAATTCGAAGAGCAAAGATCAATTGGCGCACAAGTGAAAATTCTCCTACCCGTTGCTGGATGACGGGCGGAACTTGACCTACTGAGCCCATGTATTATTGTCCCTGAACAGGCCGTCGATTCCTGTGGCAGAATTGTTTCAAAGTCTTCTGGTGCTTCAACTGCAGGGGTGGATTTATCAAAGAGAAGATCAAATTGTGCCTGACCCAAATGATTGTGAACCACGATATTCCTCGCCCTTTTGCAAATAGGTAGTTACCAATTGTGGCGAACGCTGTTACAGCAGATAGATCCCCCCCAAGATCCCCAAACTGGCGATATACGTGATCGGAAAGGCCCAGCGGCTAACAAGGTCGATTTTTTTGCCAGATCCTCTTGCTCCTGCAAGTACAATACATTGACCACAACGTTTTCAACGATAGTCAGTATCATCAACCCGAACGACAGTGTCACAACGGTGTCCATCAGTGTAAAGTACGAAACTCGCGGCAGGTTGTCTAAGATGATGAACTGATAGGCCACGACGGTTAGAATGCCTGTCACGGATACGCTCATGCGGTCGGCCAGATCATCGCCGATCATCCAGAAAACCGCCCACGAGATCGCAACCAGCAAAAACAAGGGTACCAGCACCTTCCAGATGTAGAACCCAAATCGCCGCGAGACGTCAATCTCCATCAGAAATTCGGAAAATGGTGCCGGTCCCGAATTTCCCTCCTTGACTCCAGGGAGGTTTCCACAGATTCTGTGTGCCACTCCGGAATTTCAAACCCGGTGCCGAAGCCGATCTTCTCCTCCTCCTGGTGGAAGACGAGGAACTCATCGTTCCACGCAAACGATTCGATTTCAATTTCCAGGGTCTGCTCGTCAAAGGGAAAGTTCCTGAGATCGTATCGCGCTTCCAGCACCGCGCTGAACTTTTCCTTGTATTCGAGGGTGCCGTCTGAGAAGATAATCAGTTCCTGATTTGATATCTCCCGCGGGGCTGCTTCATTGGCGAAATCGATATCAGGCCACCAGATTTCCGCAAGTGTGAGTGCAGCCGCATCTTCCAGGAACATTTCTTCCTTTACGCCAACTTTTTCGGGATCAAACGCCTTGCGCGGATCGCACCACACAAGGTCTAGAAAACCTGTGAGCCTGAAGGTGTTTTCAACTACATTGATCTCGGTGATCTGGATGATGAAAAGACCCAGGTCGACAAGCGTCGGGCCGTCCGCGCTCGGTGGGGTGACAAACACGGGCCCCTCAAGTTCAAAACCCTGGTCTGGCGTCCGCGTTGCGTAGCCTTCGGGTTGGCGGTAGGATACTTCGGAGCAGGCCGCTACGGAAGTATTTTCGTGCTCACGTGTATCTTCGTTTTCTCCTTCTTGGGCGAAAGTACCCTGGCCCGGCGCCGCGAATACGAAGATGGCCAGAGCAGGCAGCAAGCACATCGAAAGAAGCAGCCTTCGCCTGCGTTGTACACGTCTTGATTTTGCATGAATAGGTCGCTGACTACCGGAAAGATTGAAACTTGCCATCGTATGCCTCCTTGGGGCCCGTGTCGTCCCAAAATTAATGGTGGATACCCTAATGCGCCACTGCTATGTCGAGTGCGAGAATACAGTCCAAATCAAATCAGCACGATGCGGGCTGCACGCAAGATAGTATCCACAAGCGTGTCATCCATCTCGACCACTCCCTCCACGACACAAGGCCGTCGTTCCTGCAAAGCCTTGCGGTTGCGCTGATAAATGTGCGCGGGCACTATCACGACGAGTGTGCCTTCCATATCTTCCAACTCCATGCGATACGATGGCGCGCCTTCGTCGCCGGACGCGCTTTGGCGGACTCGTTGAAGAGTCTGACGCACGCCCGCAACCTGCACGTGCTCTCCTAGATACCCGGCAGCCTCGACCGTGCTCAACACCGCCGCATCGATCTGTTCCGCGACCAACTCCAGCGGGTGCGCGCTGACGCTTACGCCCAGAATAGATTCTTCTTCGGCCACCCGTTTCTCCAACGACCAGGCTTCGGCTTCGTCCCCGTCCGGTGCGAACAAGGGCAACTGCCCGCCCTGCCAGCCACCCTGTTCAAGCTGTCGTAATAGGGTCGGCTGTTCCCCCATGCTGGCACAAGCACCGCAGCGTACCAGGTTGACGGCCTCCTTCGGGCGCGGGTCAACGCGCGCGAGGAAGTCGGCGAACGAACCAAAGGGACGCTCCGATAAGATGCGTTTCTGCGTGCGGCGCGTCAGCTCGCGCACCTGCGCCATCCCCATGTACAGCTCAGGCCCGCCATCCAGGTACGCCACACTGAAATGTCGCTGGGAATGGTTGACATGTGGCCGACGTAACGTCAGCCCCAGACGCCGTGCTTCGGAAAGATAGACGCCCTGGCGATAGTAGCCGCCCCAATTGGCAAGCACGGCCGCCATAAACTCGGCCGGATAATGCGCCTTACACCAGGCCGCGCGCCACGCCACCTGTGCGTAGGAAACTGCATGAGCCTTCGGGAAGCCATATCCGGCGAAGGCGGCCATTAGCTCCCAGATGCGCGTGCCCGTCTGCTCCGGCACACCACTTTGCGCTTGTGCGCCGGCGACGAAGCGTTCCTGCAACGTCTGCATCTCCCGGCCGGGATCGAAGTGACCCATGGCGCGCCGGAGCAGATCGGCGTCGGCCAGGCTCAATCCCGCCAGTTCGTGCGCGAGACGGAGTACGTCTTCCTGGTACAGGATGACGCCATGCGTTTCTGCTAGCAAACCCGCTAGCGCCGGGTGCAGGTGCGTCACAGGTTCGCGGCCGAGGTGTCGCCGTACGAAGGCGTCCTTCAACCCGCCTGTCAGCGGGCCGGGGCGGTAGAGCGCCAGCGCCATCGTGATGTCGTCTATAGACGTAGACTGGATTTCCCGCAACGTGCACCGCATGCCCGGGGACTCGATCTGGAAACAACCGATTGTGCGGCCGGAGCGTACGAGTTTCGACGTCGCCGGATCATCTGGCGGGATCGCGTCCAGCACGTCCAGCGTGGTAGCAAACTCCGATCTCCGTCCGTACTGAATGTGTTCGGCCACGTCGCCCAGTACGCTCAAGCCGCGGATGCCAAGAAGATCGATCTTCACCAACCCGAGCGTCTCAACGGATGCAAGGTCAAACTGTGTAATGACGACGCCCTTGCTGGCGAGCTGCGTTGGGGCAATGTCGGTGAGTGGCCCGGGTGCGATCACGACGCCTCCAGGATGAATAGACAAATGACGAGGCGTGTCCAGAATGGCGGTCGCATTCGCTATCACGGTTCGGCTGGTTGCATCGGTGTGGTTGCCGGCGAGGCTCTGCAAAGCGCTCGCACTGCCGCCGGCGCGGCCGAGCGGCCCCCAACTCCGCCGCGGTAACCCGTCAACAAGAGTTTTGATTTGCCCTGCGGATAAGCCGTAAGCCTTGCCGACCTCGCGCAAAGCCGAACGCGCACGGAAGCGGTTGATCGTGGCGACCATGGCGACCCGCTCGACGCCATATTTCTCGTAGACGTGGCGAATGACAGTGTCGCGGCGTTTGGAGCACAGGTCCAGGTCGAAATCGGGCGGCGAGGCGCGTGCCGGGTTCAGAAAACGCTCGAAGTACAGGTTCTCGCGCAACGGGTCGGGGGTCGTGATGCCCAGACAGTGCGCGACGAGCGAGGAGGAGGCCGACCCGCGCGAGGCGACCGGCACGCTCGCGCTACGCGCGAAGGATACGATCTCCTGCATGATCAGGAACAGCGGAGCGTAGTCGCGGTCGCCGATCACCTGCAGTTCGTGGTCGAGCCGGGTGCGGATCGCGGGCGTGAGCACGCCGTAGCGCGTCTGTGCACCATTTTCCGCTTCCCGGCGCAGCACCTGCTCGGGTGTTTCGCCCTCGGGCAGGTCGATCGCCGGGAAATGGCGCACGTTAAGCGGAAGTTCCAACTGACAGCGCGCGGCGATCTCCTGCGTGCTCGCAAGAGCAGCCGGATAGTCCGCGAACTTGCTGTTCATCTCGGTGAGCGAAGCGAAGTGTGATCCCGGCGACGATGATTCATTGAGCGGAACTTCGGCCAGCGAGCAGTTGAGCCGTATGGCAGTCAGCAGGCGCTGTCGCGGTTCCTGGTCGGGCAGCAGGGAGTGGACGTTTTGCGCAGCGACCAGCGGGAGACCCCGCCGTGTTGCTAAGCGCGCCAGTCCTTCCGCGAGGGCACGGTCGTCCGGCGTTTGCAGATGCAGTTCGACATACAGTCGCTCCGGAAAGAGTTCCGCGAGCTGCGCTACGAATCGTTCCGCCAGCTCGGTCTGTTCTTGCGTGACCAGGTGCGCTGCCGGTCCGCTTGTACCACCGCTGAGGCACAACAGACCGGTCGTGTTTTCAGCCAGTATCTCGAAGGGTATCTCGCCGCTCTTGATAAGCTCGGGGTGTGTAAGCTGGGCGCTACTTAGACGGCACAGACTGGCCCAGCCAGGCAAGTCGAGTGCGAGTAGCACGAGATCGCCCGTTGGCGCGGCCAGGTCCGGCGGTGGCGCGACGGCCAGCTCCAGACCTAGGATGGGGTGGATGCCGGCAACTTGGCAAGCCTGATAGAACTCGATTGCTCCAGTCAGGCTATTGCGATCGGTCAGCGCTAGAGCCGCCATCCCTTGATCGGAGGCGGCATCCACCAGGGCGCCGGGGGAGGGCACGCCTCGAAGAAAGGAATAGTATGAATGCGTGTGAAGATGAGTGAACAAGCGCGCGCCTCGCATTAGAATGTACTGATATGGAGTTAACTGTAGCAAGGGATCTGCGTTCATGCTAATCCTATTGGGGCGGGAGATTTACAAGCCAAGTTTACGTCGGCGTCGATGCTGCGCGAGGCGAACATTATTTGGTCGGATTCTGTGGTGACGTGATTGAGGGCGACTTGCTGACTACTCAGGCAATCGCTGGCGCGGTAGACCGTACCCATGCCGCCTACGCCTAGCCGTTCTTCAAGCCGGTAGCGGTTCCCGATGAGGGGGAGGATTGGACTGGCCATATCGATTCGTACTCCAATCAAGTAGGTGAGAGCGAATGATGCGAGGTGACTGCACTAACGGCTGCCATGCTGTGCAGTGCAACCGAGTTATCAGCCCAGTACCGGGGTCCATCCAACTCGGGGTTGCTGAATGCACGTATAGTGAGTGAGCACAATTATCATTAGCTTCAATCAAGTGCATCACTGTTCACGCGCGTGCATAGGGGCGGTGTTCGTAATTGGACAGTCCTATGGCAATGTTATGAAAAAGGGGATCCAAAGCCCGACACCAAAGCAATGAGTAAACCAACTCCCTAAGAGATGCGTCACCGCTGGCAAGGCTTACTTGCGGATCGTCGAAGGAACCAGCGTAATTCTTGACGAGATTGGCGTGTTTTGGACGGAGCGGTTGTTGCTGCGGTTTATACGCGCGTTTTACCGGCGACGACTGCAAATGCTTATAGCCCACTTACCCGGAAGTGAGCAGCGAAATACTAGTTTCCGCAGAAGGCCTGCAAGGCTATCCCGAGAAAGGACAGATTCAGTCCGGGCAAAAGGTTTGATTAATGGAACATCTGGGGGTGTGGGTACGTTTGCGGTGCAGATTGCCACATCATTCGAGGCTGAAGTTACTGGCGTGTGCAGTACGATGAATATGGACATGGTGCGCTCGCTTTGAGCGGACCATGTCATTGATTACAAACAAGAGGATTTCGCTGAAAATGGACAGCGTTATAACCTGTTCGTTGATAATGTGGGAAATCCTTCGGCTTATAAACGTTACTATAAGAGCTCATTAAGTCCCAATGCGATTTGTGTCATAATCGTCGGCTCTTTTTTTCTGCAACTGTTCCTAGGGCCATGGATGTCGATGACCGGGAGTAATAAAATCGGCACGTTTACGTCTACTCCTAACGTAGATTCAACAACCAATTGCAACTTTGAAGGTCAAAAAGAGAGGCGAGCTGCAGTAGGATGAGCGCTTCTCGACGACCAAGTCAAAGGAGCACTCATGAAGTCCTACCGACAGCTCACCCAGGAACAAAGATACCAGATTTACGCCTTGAAGAAAGCCGGGCATAACCAAACGGAAATCGCGAACGTGATGGGTGTCCACAAGTCAACGATTTGTCGCGAGCTGCGCCGCAATCGCGGCCAGCGCGGATACCGACCCAGTTCGTTCGGTACTGGGTATCGGCCGCAGCAAGCACATGGATTCGCGATTGAGCGCCGACAGCAGACGGGCTCGCACATCCAGCCGCAGACCTGGGAGCTGGTTGCGGTGGAGTTGACCCGGTGAGGTGGACACCCGTATGCTTGTGAAAAGGAGTTCACGATACCGACCCAGTTCGTTTCACGACGCAGTCTGCACGTGACTGTGCAGTACTGAGTGCCGAGAACACATCCACCATATCCAACAGAGTATCGCCAGCAGATCGTCGAGTTGGCAACCGCTGGCCGCAGTCCGATTGAACTGGCACGCGAGTTTGAGCCTTCTGAGCAGACGATCCGCAACTGGATCAAACAAGCTGAGATCGACGTCGGCACGCGCCACGATGGAATCACAACCGCCGAGCGGCACCCTTCCCGACCCAGTCACCCAGTCCCGGGAGTACTGGGCCGGGGCGGACAGACTGGACGTGGTGCGCACTCCACTTCGCCGAGCCGGGTCGGCACACCTGTCGGGCACCGACGGTGCGCGGCGACTTGGTGACCCAGTGCATTCACAAAGTCTAGTGCGGACTTCACTAGGTGACTGGGTGAAGGCGAACCAGGCACGCTATCCCATCGCCACGACATGTCGCCTGCTGGGTGTCTCCAGCAGCGGCTTCCACGCGTGGCTGAAACGTGGCCCTTCGCAACGGACGCGCCAGGATGCACGGCTGACCGAGCGTATCCGAGCCGTGCACACGCGTTCGAGGGGCACGTATGGGGTGCCGCGTATTCATCACGACCCTGTCGGGCGCGACACCCAATCCCGCCCAGTCACCCAGTCACCTAGTGAAGTCCGCACTATGGCATTACCCTGGTTTGGCATTACCCTGGTTTAGTGGACAACGAGATAAGATAGATTCACAGATCAGGGAGGACCCAAATGAGTACATACAGGAAGACATACACGCGCGAATTCAAGGTCGAGGCCGTTCGGTTATCGTATGATAGCGACACATCGGTTGAGCAGCTTGCTTTGGATTTGGGAGTAAGTAGTAGCAGTCTGAATCGCTGGCGGGCTGAATACGCGGCTGATGGCGCAGGCATTACCCTGGTTTAGTGGACAACGAGATAAGATAGATTCACAGATCAGGGAGGACCCAAATGAGTACATACAGGAAGACATACACGCGCGAATTCAAGGTCGAAGCCGTTCGGTTATCGTATGATAGCGACACAGCGGTTGAGCAGCTTGCTTTGGATTTGGGAGTAAGTAGTAGCAGTCTGAATCGCTGGCGGGCTGAATACGCGGCTGATGGAGCGCAGGCATTTCCCGGAAAGGGAAAGCCGAAGGAGCGCGACCGCGAGCTGGCGGAGTTGAAGCGCGAATTGCACGTGGTGCGCCAGGAACGGGACATCCTAAAAAAAGCCCTGGCGGTGTTTGCGCGCGAGCAGAAGTGAGATTTCGCTTCATTGACGAACACAAAGGCGAGTACAGCATCAGTCTGATGTGTCGGGTACTGCAAGTCACACGTAGCGGCTACTACGCCTGGCGCAAGCGGCCGGTCAGCCCGCGCGAGCAAGCCAGCCAGGCGTTGGGACGCGAGATCAGAGCGATCTTTGAGCAGCATCGCGGCGTCTATGGCTGTCCGCGCATTCACCGCGAACTACAGGACCGCGGCATCCGCTGCGGCCACAACCGGGTGGCCCGTCTGTTGCGCCTGCATGGCCTGCAAGCCCGACGCAAACGGAGCTACAAGGTGACAACCCAGTCGAAGCACAGCCTGCCCGTAGCGCCGAATTTGCTCGTTCAGGACTTCACGGCCACTGCGCCTAACGAAGTGTGGCTGGCCGACATCACTTACATTGCAACCAGTGAAGGTTGGCTCTATCTCGCAGCAGTCCTCGACCTGTACTCGCGACGGATCGTCGGCTGGGCACTCGGCAAACGCTTGGGCCGCCAACTGACTTTGGATGCTTTGGAGATGGCTCTGCGTTCGCGAAAACCGCCGCCAGGTCTCATCCATCATTCTGACCGGGGGAGTCAGTACGCCAGCGCTGAGTATCAGGCGCTGCGCAAGCTTCATGACATCACGCCCAGTATGAGCCGAAGGGGAAACTGCTACGATAACGCCCCCATGGAGAGCTTCTTTGCCAGCCTGAAATCCGAGTGTGTATACCAGCAACTGTACGCCAGCCGGGCCGCTGCTCGCACCAGCGTCTTTGACTATGTCGAAGTGTTTTACAATCGGCAACGGATGCATTCGGCCCTGGATTACATGAGCCCACATGCCTATGAACAATTACCTTTAGTGGCTTAACCAACTGTCCACTGAATCGGGGTAATACCAGACTGGGTGACTGGGTGAATGAACTGGGTCACGAAGTGGAGTGCGCACTTCACTCTGTGACGTGCAGACTGCGTCGTGAAACGAACTGGGTCGGTACCCAGTACCGAATGAACTGGGTCGGTATGTGGCAAGGTTCGAACCGATGAGTGGGTCAATCGCATCGCGCAGGAACTACTCGACGTGCCGCATCTACACCTCACGCTTACCACCCCGTCCAGAACCGGGACGGGACTGGGTCGCTCAGGAACTCCGCCAGACATGCCATGCTGATCGCCGTCTACTCGATGTCATGCTTAAAGTCGCCGCCGAAGCCGTCCGCCAGGTCGTAGAAGATGATCACCCCGGCCTGCGCATCGGCATGATCTATACCTGCCACACCTTTGGCCGGGATTTGGGATTTAAACCCCACGTCCATCTCGTTATCCCAACCCAGTATAGCGACCCAGTTTCACGACCCAGTTCATTCGCACAGTCACGTGCAGACTGCATCGTGATGACTGGGCGTTCGCTACTGGGCTTTTGGGACTGGGCTTTTGGGACTGGGTGACGAAGGGCGGCCTTAACCGCGACAACGCCTGGATCGAAGTTGATGCCATCCCCGGCGGTAAGTTAGCAGCGAAGTGGCGCTATCTACTTTGCAAGGAACTTCGGCGTTTGCGTCCTCACGATACAGACTTGCGCGCTACCATCGACAAAATCTATCGAAAATACCGGGGATTTCAGGTCTACACAGACAGCTTCTACCCCAAAGGCCTCGAAGCCGCAAAGTATATCGGGCGCTACCTCGGCCATCCGCCCCTCGCCACGTCTCACATCACTCAGTATCAGGACCCAGTGCATTCGTCATCACGATGCAGTCTGCACGTGACTGTGCGACCCAGTTCATTCGTACAGTCACGTGCAGACTGCATCGTGATGACTGTGTGACTGGGTGATGGACGGCGGATGCAGTTTTGGTATCGCGAGACCGCTACCGGCTTACGTCGCGATGTCAGTCTTTCACCGCTCGAATTCATCTCCCTCCTGGTGCCACACCCCGTCCAGGACTGGGTATCCCTCCCAAAGGCACGCAACTCGTCCGCCACGCTGGTCTCTATGCTCGCAATGTCAAAGCAAAGTGGGCAGAAATCGCAAACACAGCCCTCGAAGTCCTCCGGCTCCAAATGCCGCTCTTTGACCTGGAGCCTTTGGCTACTTTTTTTAAGACCCTCACCTGGCGCGAACGCATAACCCGTGCCTGCCGGCAGGGCAGGTGAAGCAAGCTTCGGCTACGACCCGCTCGAATGCCAGAAATGCGGATGCATCATGGAATTAGTTGAAATCTGGGAGCCCCAACGCGGCCATGTCTGGATACCCCCCCTACAGGGGCACACGTGAAGCGCTGGCTCGAAACCCACCGCCAGCGCAAGGCGGCCCGCGATGCACTCTCCGCCCGTCTTGCCGCCCGCCCTGCTCGCTTCGCCCAACTCGCTTTCGCCTTCTACGACACTTCCTGAAAGGCCATGGATCTCACCACCCAGTGCAGTACACATACCGACCCAGTTCGTTTCACGACGCAGTCTGCACGTCACGACCCAGTGCATACGTGACTGGGTGACTGTGCGGTACTGGGCTGGACTGTGTACTCGCCTGACCGGTCTGCGTTTCTCACGCTGACACTTTTCGGGCTGCCTGGTCATCGAAAAGCGGCTGTTTTCCATACCCCTTTCAGCAGCGGGTGATGGCACGACTCTTCAAAAAGACAGTGAATTGCATCGCCTTTGTGCTGCGGGAAGTGCAGCACAAAAAAGTATAATTTCCTAGATCTCAAGTAGTCGTTCACACTTGTCCCCCAGTCTCGTCGTCTGGACGAGGTGACGGACAGTGCCAGGGAGTGCCAGGCATCTCTCGGCCACCGGCCCTCCTCAGCACACAGTAACGAACTGGGTCGTTTGGCGAACGACAGTGGATCGTTTCCCACTGAACTCGTAATACGGTTACCCTGCGCTCAAACTACGACCCACATACGTTTATGACAACTCAATCTGCGGTCATGTTGCCCTTGCTCTCTACAACACCTATAATATTCGACGTGAATATAAATGTTCTTGTAGCAGATCCGAATGAAGCATTCGCTACATTGATTAAAGAAGTGCTCGAGGAATCCGGCTCTTTTCTTGTTGTGCCAACGCTCAATGGGGAGGCTGCGCTCACAGCTGCCAGCCTGCAACCTTTCGACTTGGCGATTATTGAGTCCGAAGTCGATGATATTCCGCTGGACGAATTCATTGCTGGATTGCGAGACCATCACCCGATGATGGCAGTTATGCTGATTCCTCCGTTTGGGGAGGAAGCTCCTGCTGAGGCGGCTGACCTCGACTTGCAAGGTTTTCTGCCCAAACCTTTCTTCATACCGGAAGTACGGCAACGCATTGAAGAGGTTCTCAACCAGCCGGTTGGCGGCGTCATGCCCGAGCCACGCGAGCTTCCCGAGGAAGCTCCCAAAAGTACGAAACCCAAAGCAACTTCCCGTCTGAGCCCCGAACTGCCACCGGCACCGCCCTGGCTACAAGATGTCAAAAAAGCGGCACAATACCTCACCACACTTTCGCTTGAATCCGCAGCGGAAGCGACTCTGCTGACCCGCGGCCAGCAGCTCTTTGCATACGCCGGGCATTTCGAGCGAGAAGACGCTGAAGAATTGGCCCGCATCGCAGCCGACAATTGGATGCGTGACTCCGGAGCGCAAGGTTCTCTCGTTCGTTTTGTGCAGCTGCCCAATGGCGAAGACTATTTACTTTACTCATCACTCGCCTCTGCCAACCTGGTACTCTCGATTGTATTCCAGGCAGAGACACCACTCGGGATGATCCGCAAACAAGCACGCCGCGTGACCGAAGCGTTGCTCACTCAGCCTGACCTGGCCGACACAGGTCCAACAGAAGCCATCGAACCTGACTCAGAGGAATTGAATGAAGCGGAATTTGGAGCTGGTGAGATCGTCGATACCGATCCAGTACCAGCCACAGCCTCTGACTCACAACCTATCGATCTAACCCCACCAGCAATTATCGATGTGGATTTCGTCGAACCGGAACTTGAGCCCGAAGCTGCGATTGAACCGGTTATGGAAACAGAAGACACGTGGCCGGACTATGAGGATGAACACATTGCGGAGGCGTCACCGCCGCCGGTAGAAGAGTCAGAACCAATCAAAACACCTGCGCTAGAGGGGGCCTATGGCACGCATCATGGACTGTATATGCTGTCCTACACCTTCATCTGGCTTCCCAAATTCCCGCATGTACAACTCAAAGGCGACATCGTCGCCAGCCTCAATCAGTGGATTCGTCATCTCGCGTTGGCCTACGACTGGCGTGTCGAAGACCTGGATATTCAACCAGAAATTGTCCAACTGGTGATCGCCTGTGCGCCTTCTGACCCGCCCGAAAAGATCGTGCAGACCATGATGCAAACCACCTCAGAAAACATCATGGCTGACTTCCCACGCTTGGCCGAAGAGCATCCAGCCGGTAGCTTCTGGGCACCCGGCTACTACGTTGTTGCACCGGGGCGTTTGCTCGACGCGGAAGAGATCAGTCACTACATCGAACACCAACGGCGGGAACAGGGAATTAGTTAGAGATTTGCTAATTGGAAATTGTATCTGCCTGCCAATGCCAATCTCTCTTCTCTAATCTCCAGTCTCCTATTCCTCCTCCCTTTTCACAATTGAATACTTCACGTAAGATGAGAGCCTATGGCTAGAAAACGACTTTTCATTATCGATGGGCATGCACTTGCTTATCGCACTTATTTCGCGCTCACCGGGGCGGGCAGCAGCAGTTCGCAGTGGGTGACACGTTCGGGAGAACCCACGGCCGGAACCTATGGCTTTACAGCCGTCCTCTTTCGGCTGCTCGAACAGGAAACCCCCGACTACCTCGCCGTTAGCTTCGACATCAGCGGCTCGTTCCGCGACGACATCTATGCCGATTACAAAGGTACGCGTGAAAAGATGCCTGACGATTTGCGGGTTCAGATCGAGCGCATCCGCGAAGTGGTGCAGGCCTTCGATATCCCTGTCTATGAAATGGAGGGCTACGAAGCAGATGATGTAATTGGAACCATAAGCCGTTTGGCTCCGGCGGACGGCGTAGATGTGGTTATTGTCACGGGCGACCGCGATCTGCTCCAACTGGCTGACGAGCACGTCTCGATCAGCCTGTCAGGTCAAAAGTTATCTGAAGCGCTGCTGTACGGACCCGCCGAAGTGGAAGAGCGCTACGGCGTCCGGCCCGAGCAGTTCGTGGACTATAAAGCTCTTGTCGGGGACAAGTCTGATAATATCCCAGGTGTAGCAGGCGTCGGTGACAAGACGGCGATGAAACTCCTGCAGCGATATGGCACCCTGGACGGCATTTACGAAAACGTGGAGGAAATAATCACACGCTTCCGCAACAAGCTCGAAGCCGGGAAGGACTCTGCTTATCTTTCGCAAAAGCTCGCTGCGATTGTCACCGATCTGGATGTGGAATTCGATCTCGAAGCGTGTACAGCACCGCGCCTTGAAGGGGAGCCAATCAACTACAACCGCGACAAAGTTGCGGAACTCTTTCGCGAATTGCAATTCCGATCACTCCTAAACCGCATTCCTGAACCCACGAAAACTGCCGCGCCGGCAGCGAGTGGACAGTTGAACATGTTTGACGAGGCTGTTCCTGCGAAGGCTACAGCAGAAGTCAAAGCACCGAGCGGCCCGACTGACACAGTAGTAGTCGACACACCTGAGGCGCTGGCCGCACTTGCGAAGAAGCTCAATTCCTCGAAAGCGATTTCCTTCGACACTAAGACAACTTCCACCAACCAGATGGACGCACAATTGGTGGGGATCGCCCTCGCAATCGAAGAAGGCCAGGGCTACTACATCCCGGTCGGGCATTTGCCTGAGGTCGCGCCTGACGGCCAGCTGCCGTTAGACGAGGTGCTCTCGGCATTGGAAGCGCCCCTCACCAATCCGAAGATCGAAAAATACGCTCACAATGCCGGCTACGATTACGTCATTCTGAAACGGGCCGGCCTAACCGTACAACCTCTCAGCTTTGACACATTGCTTGCCGAATGGCTGTGCGATCCCGGTTCCCGCAATCTCGGGTTACAAAGCCTGACCTGGGTTCGCCTTGATATCGAGATGACCGAAATCAAGGAACTTATCGGCAGTGGCAAAAAGCAGAAAACAATGGATCAGATTCCCGTTGCGCTGGCCGCCCCGTATGCAGTCACCGATGTGGACATGACCCTGCAGCTAGTACCCATCCTGCGCAAAGAGCTAAAAGAGAAAGGCGTGGAACAGTTGTTGGCCGAAATGGAGATGCCGCTCGTCACTGTTTTGGCAGAGATGGAAATGGCCGGCGTTCTCCTCGACCCGGATTTTCTGGCCGAGATGTCTGTCGATCTACAAAAGCAGTTGACCGCCATAGAGAAGAAAGTTTTCAAAGCCGTCGGACACGATTTCAACTTGAATTCGACGCAACAACTATCGAAGGCACTTTTTGACGAGCTTGAGATAATTCCACCGCATGGCACGCGCCGCACAGCCTCCGGTCATTACTCCACAGCAGCCAATGTGCTCAACGATCTGGCTGAAGAACACGAGGTGGTGCGCAAATTACTGGAGCACCGTGAGTTTTCAAAATTAAAGTCCACCTATGTAGACGCGCTACCGCTGGCCGTAAATGCAGAAACTTCCCGCATACATACATCTTATAACCTGTCCGGGTCAGTCACAGGGCGCATTGCTTCGAGCAGTCCCAGCTTGCAGAACATCCCTATTCGCACAGAACTTGGACGCCAGGTGCGGCGTGCATTTATAGCTCCACGGGGCCGCCGGCTTGTCGCTGTGGACTACGCACAGATCGAGCTACGGGTAGCTGCACATCTATCCGACGACGAATTCCTTAAGAATGCATTCGCGATAAACCAAGATATTCACGCCGCCACAGCTGCCGCAGTGTTTAATGTGGGCATCGATGATGTCACTTCCGATCAGCGCCGTACGGCAAAAGTGGTCAATTTTGGCCTGATTTATGGCATGGGCGCATTCCGCTTGGCGCAAAATACTGGTATTACGCTTGGCGAGGCAGAAGAGTTCATCGAGGCTTACTTCGAGCGCCTGCCGGGCATCAAACGTTATCTGGCTGACACATTGGCGCTGGCGAGCAAGCGCGGCTATGTGGAAACCATGCTTGGGCACCGGCGATACTTCCCTATCCTGCAGTGCCCCGGCGGTACCCGACAAGATCAACTTGCTCGCAGTCGCGCCGAACGCGAAGCCGTTAACGCGCCCATTCAGGGCACAGCAGCCGATATTATCAAATTGGCCATGATCGAATTGGGCCGGCTGCTGCCGGAAAAATTACCTGACGCACAGATGCTATTGCAGGTTCATGATGAACTTGTCTTCGAGTGTCATTCGAGTGAGGTGGACGATTTAATTGGCATTGTGCGCCCTGTGATGGAAGGGGCCCTTAAGTTAAATGTAGAACTCAAAGTGGATGCAGAGGTTGGAATGAATTGGTATGAGATGAAGGAGCTCTAATGCCAGACGGCTATTATCGATCGCCGACGATCCACGACGAAACTGTCGTATTTACTTGTGAAGACGACCTTTGGACTGTGCCGAGCATGGGTGGAATTGCTCGGCGGTTAACCTCCGGATTGGGTGCAGCTTCAAGCCCACTGCTCTCCCCGGACGGCACACAAATTGCGTTTGTTGGCCGCGAGGAGGGTGAGTCGGAAATCTACGTGATGCCCGCTTCCGGTGGAGCCGTGAAACGGCTCACGTTCCTGGGTAGCTCCGTGATCAGTGTCGCGGCGTGGAATCGGAGTGGTGAGATTGTTTTCTCAAGTAACGCCGGACAACCTTTTTTCCGCGTAGTACGCATGTTCCGCCAACGGGTCACGGGCGGCGCACCACATCTCTTTTGGGCCGGAGGGAGGAACCGTCATCGCCCGCGCTGGCTCAGAACCGGCACGCTGGAAGCGTTACCGCGGAGGACGCGCCGGGCAATTCTGGATCGATCGCGACGACAATGGAGATTATCAAGCGCTGCTGAATCTGCCCGGCAACCTGGTTTCACCCCTTTGGATTGGTGCGCGCATCTATTTCATTTCCGACCATGAAGGCATCGGTAATCTATATTCCTGCCTGACGGATGGCGAGGACCTGCAGCGCCATAGCGACCATGCGAAATTCTACGCACGCACTCCTAGCAGCGACGGTTCTCGCATTGTGTATCACGCGGGGGCGGACTTGTATGTATTCGATCCCCAATCCGGGAATTCGCAGCACATTGAAGTCGATCTCCATTCGCCCCAGACCCCACGACAGCGCAAGTTTATCAGTGCATCGCGCAACCTTCAAGGTTGGGATTTACATCCCAAGGGACATGCCCTCGCAATTTCCGCACGCGGCAAAGCTTTTACCTTCTCAAATTGGGAGGGGGCTGTCCGGCAGCATGGTGAACGCGATGGCGTGCGCTATCGTTTATTGCGCTGGCTACACGACGGCGAACGATTGATCGGCATAAGTGATGCTGACGGTGAAGAGCGTCTGGTCACATTCCAAACTGACGACGGCCAGACGCCGGAGCAATTGCCGGAACTCGACACTGGCCGGATAGTTTCTCTATTGCCAAGTCCGAAACGCGATCAGATCGTTTTCAGCAACCATCGCCACGAATTGATGTTCCTGGACCTAGAGACGAACGATCTTACAATTATCGAGCGCGGTCAAGCGGGCCGCATGTGGGGCTTCGACTGGTCTCCTGATGGGAACTGGGTAGCCTACAGCGTGCGCGAGTCCTTGCAGAGAACATCGTTGCGGATTTGGGAGCGCCAGAGCGGTGAGACCCATCCGCTCACCGAACCGCTGATTGCCGATGTCTTGCCCGCGTTCGATCCGAAAGGGAAATATTTATATTTCCTTTCCTATCGCCAGTTCAATCCCGTATATGACTCAATCCAGTACGATCTGAACTTCCCATACGGCATGCGGCCCTATCTAATCACATTAACGAAAGACCTGCCCTCACCGTTTATCCCGCAACCAATTGAAGATGAAGATGAGGACGAGGCGGCCCCCGAGCAATCTGAGGCTTCGGATGATGATGCAACCGATTCCAAGGACAAATCGGAATCCAAAGAGACAGGCGGCTCAGCAGAGGACGATGACAGCATTGAAATCGACCTCGATGGGATTCAAAATCGTATCCTGGCGTTCCCGGTCGCAGATGGAAAATATGGCCGTATCCGGGGCCTCAAGGATGGCCGGGTGATGTACTCTCGCATTCCGGTGGAAGGCGTGCTTAATCAGCCACCATCGTGGTTGCAAACGGAGCCGCTCGCACGCGGGAATTTATATACCTACGACTTTTCTTCTCTCGAAGAAGTATCAGTCACTTCTCGTCTCACTGATTTTGATGTCACCCGGGACGGCGCAATGCTCACCTATCAAAGCGGACATCGCCTGCGGGTTCTAAAAGCTACTGAGAAACCGAACAACCGCGTGAGCAGCGCACCGAGCCGCAAGAGCGGTTGGATCAGTTTGCGTCGCGTCCGGGAATCCGTGTTGCCCACAGCCGAGTGGCGACAAATGTTCCGTGAGGCCTGGCGTTTACAGCGCGATCATTTCTGGACACAGAATATGTCTGCGGTCGACTGGAACGCTGTCCATGACACGTACCTGCCGCTCGTTGACCGCGTTGGCAGCCGGTCGGAATTCTCCGACCTGATGTGGGAGATGCAAGGTGAACTGGGCACCTCACATGCCTATGAGCTCGGCGGCGATTACCGCCCCGAACCTACCTATTCGCTCGGTCATCTCGGTGCCGATCTTGACTACGATGCGGAAGTCGGCACATGGCGCATTGCTCACATTGTGCAGGGCGATAGCTGGGAGCCTGATCAAGATTCACCACTGAACAGTCCAGCAATCAATCTATCGATTGGAGACAAGCTGCTGGCTATCAATGGTCACGCATTGGACGAGGATATTCCACCAGCATCGTTTCTGGTGAATATGGCCGGAACCGAAGTCACACTTACAGTGCAAAGCGATGAAGACGAAAATTCCCGCGCAATCACTGTGAAAACATTGCGAAATGAATCACCCGCCCGCTACCGAGAATGGGTAGAGTACAACCGCGATTTTGTTCACACTGCCACCGACGGACGCGTCGGCTATGTACATATTCCAGATATGGGCGCGCCGGGATATGCAGAATTTCATCGTGGCTTTCTGAAAGAAATCGAGCACGAAGGTCTGATCGTTGACGTACGTTTCAACCGTGGTGGGCATGTCTCTGATCTGCTGCTGGAGAAGCTTTCGCGTCGCCGCATCGGTTATGACGTCAACCGCTGGGGCGCGCACCCCGAGCCCTATCCGCGCGAGTCTGTATTAGGTCCCATTGTTGCGCTTACGAACGAATACTCCGGTTCCGACGGCGACATCTTTTCACACAGTTTTAAATTGATGGGCCTCGGACCATTGATCGGCAAGCGGACATGGGGCGGCGTAATTGGCATTAGCCCGTCGCAGGCACTCGTTGATGGAACAACGACCACCCAGCCGGAGTTTTCATTCTGGTTCGAAGATGTGGGTTGGAATGTCGAGAACTACGGAACGGACCCGGACATCGAACTGGACAATACGCCCGCAGACTACGCCCGCGGAATTGATGCCCAGTTGGATCGTACGATTGAAGAGATTATGGCATTGCTGGCGGCCAATCCCCCCACCTTGCCGAATTTCGACAACCGCCCAAATTTAGCGCTCCCCAAGTTACCCCCGCGCGAAACGTAGCTTGCGCTCAGGTGGACGGACAAACCGACACACCATCTTCGTTCGGCTGCACCCCGAGAAATGGCGTCGGGTCGTAAGTATTTTCAATATCTGTTTCGTTGCGATATCCGCCGCTGAGGGTGGACTTTACGACTGAGAAGTGTAAATGCAATCCCGTTGGAGACGCTGGATTCCCCGACCAGTTGCCCTGATATCCGAGTAAGGTGCCCTCTTCGATAAAAATTTCGAACGTCCCCGCTGGAAACTCCTCCGAAATGAATGATGTCTCGCCATCAGTGGAGGCCATGTGCGTGTAATACGTCCAGATCTGCTCCCCAAAGACCAATCCGGGAATCCTGGGGGTCGGAAAATCCGGGTGGCGAATGATAACCGCGCTGCGCCAATCAGATTCGCGCGTCAGGTAACCTTCGTAGGCCGCCAAAACCGGTGTTTTGTTTAATTCTCCATCCGGGCTAAAGATGTCAAATCCGGAGTGCGCGTGTCCGGGTCGGAAGTTGTCACCCCATCCAAACCCGATATAGCCTGAAGTGGGCATGAGCATGAGAGCAGCGCCACAACGTTCTCCAACCTGAACCTGCCACTCTGGATGCGCCGCCGGGTTGCCAAACCAGGCGCGCAATTGGCGGATACGGTCAGCCGTCTCCACGACAGTTGGACGGAAATACGCCAGTCCGCCGAGTATTGCCAGGGCGACGATTATGATCGTGATGATGACATAGGGCAGGCGTGAGCGCCGAGAGGGCTTGAGTTCCATGCAGAGATTTTTACCACGGTTACACGGATGAGCACAGAAGACAAGAAGGTGACGATTGTTTCGGGGTAAAATCAACCGAAACCGAGTTCAACCCATTCATTCGGGGCTTTACATGTCCACAACAACCGAAGTCGCAGCGCATCCCATCCCATTGCTCCGACGTTGGTATATGGCTATCAATGGCTGCAATGTACCAGATATCGAACATGCCGATGCCGTTAGTCGTTGGCTGGTCATATCGCGCGCCTGTGTCTTCACGATGACATTCACTTCCGGCCTTATTGGTGTACTTCTGGCTGCTGAAAACGGTGTATTCAATGTCTGGCTGGCATTCTTAGCCGTAGCGGGACTCGTAATAGCCCACGCTGCAAACAACCTGATCAACGACTGGACGGATGTCCGCAGTGGTGTAGACACAGAAGACTATCCTCGCGCGCAATACAGCCGGCATCCCATTCTCGGCGGTCTGACAACACTAAACGGTTTGCTCAAAGCGGTTCTCGTTCTCAATCTGATTGACGCTGCGATCATGGTTTATCTAACAATCGTGCGCGGACCACTGGTGCTAGCATTTGCTCTTGGCGGATTGGCACTTAGCCTCGCCTATACTGGTACGCTCAAACGTATTGGCCTGGGCGAATTGACCGCTCTAATCGTATGGGGGCCGCTCATGATAGGCGGCACTGTATTCGCGGTTGGCGGCGAACTCACGCCCGTCCTCTGGCTCGCTACGCTGCCCTATGGCCTGATCGTTGCTTCGGTACTCGTCGGGAAACATGTGGACAAACGCGAGGTAGACAAACCTCTCAAAGTACGTTCTCTGCCGGTTGTTATTGGCGAACGGTCTTCCCTCATATTGAACAAAGTGGGTTTTGTTTCGTTTTACATTCTAGTCGTCGCACTGGTGGCGCTGAGGATTACCGGCCCGTGGGTGTTGCTCACCTTTCTGGCACTGCCCCGGTTGCGAACCACCTGGAAAGTCTATTCGGAGCCAAAGCCTTCCGAGCCGCCGAAAGAGTGGACGATCTGGCCGCTCTGGTACGTAGGCTGGGCAATGTATTTCAATCGCCAGGCAGGCGAATTCTTTGTTCTAGCAGTTTGTCGGAGAGCAACCTGAGATAGCGAAATCGGTGATAATCTACGGGCATGGCTAGAAAATTCAAGAAACCCAATTACGAAGTGATGCTCAAACAGACAATCAGTCTGGAAGAAGCCCTGCCATCCAATCATTTGGCACGATTTGTGGTGGATGTTATCGCCCAGTTGGATTTGGGTATGATCTATGCACAATATGCACCGACGGGTGGTCAACCTATTGCGCCAGAGATCCTGTTGGGATTGCTCTTCTATGGTTATGCCAACGGGGTGTTCAGTTCTCGTAAGATTGAGAAAGCCACCTATGAGAGTATCCCATTCCGCTATATTGCCAGTGGGCTGCATCCTGACCACGACACAATTGCCAACTTTCGCAAAACCTTTCTGGCTGCGATCCAAGAGTTATTTGTGCAGATCTTGCTCCTGGCCCAAGTTGCTGAGGTGCTGAAGTTGGGTAATATCAGTCTGGATGGTAGCAAGGTGCATGCTGATGCATCCAAGAGCAAAGCGGTCAGTTACAAGCGTCTGATAAAACTAGAGACCCAACTGCGCCAGGAAGTGAACAAACTCTTCGAACTCGGTGAGCAAGCTGATCAGGGTGATCTCCAGTTGCCGGAAGGGCTCGTCATTGAAGACGAAATTGCCATTCGCAAGAAACGTTTGGCAAATCTGGCAGAAGCCAAAGCCGTCTTAGAAGCCCGTGCGCAGGAACGATATGAAGCCGAGAGGGCTGAATACGAAGCCAAACAGCGTGAGCGGGAAGAAAAGTCTCGCAAAACTGGGCATAAACCCCGAGGTCGCAAACCGAAACCACCGCAGCCGGGACCACGGGACAAAGATCAGTACAACTTCACTGATCCGGACTCTCGCATCATGAAAAACAGCACCAATAATGGCTTCGACCAGCATTACAACGTTCAAGTTGCTGTGGAGCAGGAGAGCCTCTTGATTGTGGCGCCTTCACTTTCGAACCATCCGAATGACAAAAAAGAAGCTGAGCCAACCCTGGATGCCATCTCTCCAAAAGTAGGCAAACCAAAGGCTGCCGCTTTGGATTATGGATATTTCAGCAAAGCGAACATCGCAGCACTTGAGAAGCTTGGCATTGATCCTTACATTGCTACCGGTCGCGAACCTCACCACAAAAGCTGGCGTACCTTCTTTGAACAAATGCCTGCTCCGCCACCGGAAGATGCCAGTCCGAAAGTCAAGATGGCTTACAAACTACAAACCGAAATCGGCAAAGCCAGCTACCGTTTACGCAAATGCACAGTGGAACCCGTCATTGGTATCATCAAGGAAGTCCTGGGCTTCCGCCAGTTTTCTCTGCGCGGCCTGCCGGCAGCAGCCGGGGAATGGTGTCTGGTCTGCCTAGCGTTCAACCTCAAACGCATGCACACCCTCTACCAAGCAAAGGGTTTGCTTTAGCCGGGGCTGCTTTGGCGCGCCTGCTACTCGCTGCGAGAAGGTGGTTTGCCCTCCATGAAATGCACACTGTTTTACGCTTGTTTTGTCGCAATCAACTGCTCATTTTGCCCTGTAGGGCTATTCATGTTGTAAAAGTACTTGTCTCTCCGACAAACTGCTAGGATTGTTCCTAAACATTGTTGTTCCAAGAGTGCTTTCGCTCTTCGTTTAACAAAAGGTTGCAACCATGAAAAAAACTATTCTCTGGGCAAGGCGAATCGGACTCGGAATTCTCGGTCTGGTTGGGCTGATCTTTCTGCTACTCATTGGCTCGGTGATTTTCGATGCCGGCTTCGGGAATGAGACCAGCGAATTCACGAATGTGGAATACACCGATGCAGATGGCAACTCCCTGTTAGGCTATTTCGCCCGCCCAGAGGGGCCGGGTCCGCATCCGGGCGTACTTCTGATCCACGAATGGTGGGGCCTGAACGAAGGCATCCCGGTGCTCGCTGAAGCACTTGCACAACAGGGCTATATCGTCTTTGCACCGGACGCGTATCGTGGTGAAGTGACAGGATTGTTCACCCGCGCTCTTTGGCTGAGAATAACGCAAACGGAAGAGCAAGTGCGCAGTGATCTAGACGCAGCCTTGATCTACCTGCGCGAGCAAGAAGGCGTAGACTTGGAGCGCCTCGCCACTATGGGATTCTGTTGGGGCGGCGGAGAATCACTGCAACTTGGGCTGCGCTCATCCGAGAACCTGGCGCAGACTATCATGTATTACGGGGCAGTCGTCACCGATCCTGATTTACTACGCCCGCTGACCGATGGGCAGCCCGTACTTGGCATCTTCGCCGAGGAAGATCAAATCATCTTTACCGAAGATGTGATCGAATTCGAAGCCACGCTTAACAGCCTCAACATCCCAAACCAGATTACGATCTACTCGGGTGTTGGGCATGCCTTTGTTTCGCATGAAAACTACAATGAGCCCGGCCCGGGCATGGAGGCCTGGCAAGAGACGCTGCAATTTCTTGAGGCCAATCTCAAGTCTGGCTAGTGTCGACTGGTATGGATTTAAAAGAGAAAACTTTTCTTGTAACAGGCGCGAATACTGGTATCGGCTACGGCACTGCACTCGGTCAGGTAGAACTGGGGGCGACCGTGATCATGGTTTGCCGCAATCCGGAACGCGGCGAATCCGCCCGGGCCGAGATCGCCCACCAATCGGGGAATGACTCTGTCCATTTGCAGATCTCGGACCTGGCATCCCAGGCAGACATCCGCAAGCTGGCGCAGGAAATCACAATGCAATTCGACCGCTTGCATTGTCTGATCAACAACGCGGCCGTCGTTCCGGCGCAGCGCGAGGTCACAGTGGAAGGGCTGGAGATGCAGTTTGCCGTGAACCACCTAGCGCCGTTCCTGCTTACATATTTACTCCTTGACTTGCTACGAACGAGTGCACCGGCCCGCATAGTCACTGTTTCTTCCGATCTGCATCATAGCGCGCGGCTGGAATTTGACGACCTGCAATTAGAACGCAGCTACAAACGGGGTCGCGCATATAACCAGTCCAAATTGGCAAACGTACTTTTTTCTATGGAGCTGGGTCGGCGCTTGGCCGGGAGTGGAGTGACTACCAATGCCTTACATCCCGGAGTGATCGCAACCAATATCATGGCCGATTACACCGGTCAGTCGCGCTCAAAGCAGAGGAATGTCGCCGACTGGCGACGCGGCGCGCGCACCTCGATTTATTTGGCAACCTCGCCGGACGTAGAAGGGATCAGCGGACGTTATTTTGTTGACGAACGCGAGACGAATGCTTCAGAACTGGCGCAGGATGGAGCTCTCGCGCGGCGATTGTGGAACGTTAGTGCCAACCTGACTGGGATTGATCCCGATGGATAATATTTCAGCTGCTAAGTATTTGCACCCGCTAACACCAAAGTAAGCAGGCAGAGGCAGCAGGAAGGCACGATTACAGCCAGCACAGCACCGAGCATCCACACCGGTCCGGTTACCCGCCGCAAACCACCGAAAATGGGTTGCTGATCGACAAAGTCAGCATCCGCGCCGATAAGTGCTTCGCGTCGCCGCCAGACGATCCACGCCAGGTAAGGCGTGCCTAGAAATACCGCGCTGAGCATGAATATGATATCCACGAACTCCTCGAGTGGAACTTTCCCTTCTCCTGGAGCCGCAATCTCGCGCACGTTTACACCATAATAGGTGATTGTTGTCACCAATAGCGCAAAGCCAAGCCCCAACATCAGGCGGCCGCTACGCGGGATATATTTTCCGTCACTTTGTGAAAACGAGGCTCCGACCGAGAGCACGCTCAGCGCCATGATGCCCACGAATACGATCACGTCGGGCAAAATCCCAGTCTGAGCCAGCGCCATTTCAAGTGGATCGCTGACGTCGCGCCCGCCTCCGAACAGCGATAGCGCAATCCCCAATGACATGACAGGGGTAGCAAAACTCAAACCCATGATGGTGAGTGCATTGCGTGTATTCCACTTGCGTAGCACAACCGTCAGGATCATCACAAGCACAAGTGGGATGATAAAAAGCATATCGAACAGGATCGCACCCGCGGGGATCGAGTCACTGGGAACATCGAGCACGACACCGAAGATGAAGAATGCAATTATTGTCAGGATTGGGCGCGCAATGATGAGTGCGGCTGTAAGGACACGCAGGAACTCTTCGGGGAACACTTTACGCAACACAACGATGACGATCTCTGCAACACGCACCGACAGATCAATTACCGCTAACCCGGCCAATGCCCAGAAGATCACTGTGAGCAGTAACAACAGACTGAAGTTGGCATCCATCGCATACGCGCGTTGTTCCTGGTTTTCGGCGAACCAGAACATCGTCATCATGAAGCCAAGCACGCCCAGCCAGAGCATAAATTCCAGCAACGGCCAGCGGTCCCAGAAAGCCTCACCGCGTGTCGCAAGATAAACAAACAGGATAACGACCGCTATTAGCAGCCCAAAGCCATAGGCGAGTAGAAATGCCCCTCCTGCATTGATCGGCATAAAAAGAAGAAATTGAACGATAAAGATAAGTGCGATGGGGATAAATATACGACGGCGGCTATCGGTGCCACCGGTGAGAATAAACGCCCAGCCAGTGGTCAACCCAATCAGGCTGAAGATCATAACGAAGAGCGGGATCTCTTTTGTGTCGTTTCCGATTTCGAACGTAATGCGCACCAAGCGCTCGTTTAGAACTTCCGTCGCGAGCGTCAATCCAAGCATCGCAAATACTCCGAGATAGCCGAAGATTATGAGAACGCGCTGCCCCATGGAAAAGCCTTCAAAACCTACCAAGGCTTCACGTATGACTGTAACCACGACCTTGTCCGGGATCAGCCAGAGCAGCCGCAGTGGGCTGCGAAATCCGCGTGCCACCATTATGCAAACACCTTATTCTGCTTCGATTCGTTATAATAGTACCGAGCGCCGCGTAATCCTGCAATTGCGCGGTGCATCTTTCGATTTGTGAGCGGTGTTCAATGAACCTCTCTGCCTTCGGCGAAAAGTTTACACGCATGTCCGGCATTCTGCAGCTGATGGACGACCTCGGTGAAGCAGCATCCGGAGGCGATGTGAAATACATGCTGGGGGGTGGCAATCCGGCGCATATACCTGCCCTGCAGGATCAATTTCGGGATGCAGTTTTGCGTTCGCTTGACAGCGACAGCCGCTTCGAGCATATGGTGGGCGACTATCCTGCCCCCCAGGGCGAGGGGCGTTTCGTCAGCGCGTTGGCAAACCTGCTCAACCGTGAATGCGGGTGGAGTGTCGGGCCGGAAAACGTCGCGCTCACAAACGGTAGCCAGACGGCTTTCTTCTTTTTATTCAACCTATTCGCAGGGACATTCTCAGACGGCAGTCACAAAAAAATCCTGTTTCCACTTGCCCCGGAATATATTGGCTACGCCGATGTAGGTCTCTCGGAGGATTGCTTCATCGCCACCCGCTCAGAGATGCAGTTGCTTGGCGACCATATCTTCAAATACCGTATCGATTTTGATGCCCTCACGATTACGGATGATGTGGGAGCCATCTGCCTCTCACGCCCGACCAACCCTACTGGGAACGTAATTACGGATAACGAGATAGCCAAACTGCGTGCACTCGCGCGCGAGTCTGATATTCCATTGATCCTCGATACAGCCTATGGTTCGCCCTTCCCTGGCATCATATTTACTGACGCTGCTCCCGTTTGGGATGAGGATCTGATTGTCTGCATGAGCCTGTCTAAGCTGGGCCTCCCGGCAGCCTGGCGCCGAACGGCATCGGTGGCGGACTCGTCACCGATATGGTGAACACGGGCGAAATCATCCGGTTGAGTAACGAAGTTATTAAACCGTACTATCAGCAGAAAGCGGACCAGGCTGTCTCCCAATTGCAGGACGAACTGGCGGATTTGGATTTCTACATCCACAAGCCGGAAGGAGCGTTCTTCCTCTGGTTGTGGTTCAAAGGTATCCCAATTGGCAGCCAGGAATTTTATGAACGATTAAAGGCGCGCGGCGTATTGGTTGTGCCAGGTCATTATTTCTTTCCCGGCATTAACGAACCCTGGCAACACACGCAGGAATGTCTGCGCGTCTCATATGCCATGGACGATGAGATCGTCAGCGGCGGCCTGCAGATCATCGCAGAAGAAGCGCGCAAAGCATACAGGGAAATATTGAACTAAGGGCAAAATCACAAAACAACCGGACGGGAGTCTTAATAATAAGTCCTTAAAAACTCCGAACTCCGGAAGGAAACTCATGTCCCGCACTACGTTGAAAAATTTATTTCTCTATACATCCACTGTTTTGATCTGGGGATCGACCTGGATCGGGATCAAATTCCAGTTAGGAAAAGTAGACCCCCTGCTCTCAGTTGCTTATCGATTTCTGCTCGCATCCGTTTTGCTACTCGTGTTCAGTCGCCTCACCGGACGGAATCTTCGTTTCTCACGTCGTGAGCATCTCTTTATGGCGTTGCAGGGTATGTTGCTCTTCTCAGTGAATTACTGGCTCGTATATCTGGCGGAAGAACATTTGACGAGTGGTCTGGTGGCTGTTGTGTTTTCCACTCTCGTATTTATGAACATCTTCGTCGGCGCGCTCTTCCTCGGCACCCCTGTCCGCCTGCGGGTTGTACTCGGTGCGACGGTCGGACTGATCGGAATTGGACTGGTATTCTGGCCCGAGCTTTCAGGCTTCGACCCGTCCGACAGCAAGCTCTTGGGGCCGGTTCTGGGGGTAGCGGGCACGCTCTTCGCTTCGATGGGCAATATTGCCTCTGCCCGCAACCAGAATCATGGCCTGCCAATTATCCAGACAAACGCCTTCGGAATGGGTTACGGCGCGCTGCTCATGTTTACGGTGGCCACTGTTACCGGCGTGGATTTCACCTTTGAAGTGACAACGGGATACATCGGTTCGCTGATATTCCTCTCCCTTTTTGGATCAGTGTTCGCGTTCGGCGGTTATCTCACACTCGTCGGAAGGATTGGAGCCGACCGGGCAGCCTATGTCAGTATGCTCTTCCCATTGGTCGCATTGCTCATCTCAACTTTTTTCGAGGATTACCGCTGGTCCGGCTTTGCACTCGGTGGTGTGGCGTTGACATTGGCCGGTAATTTTCTGGTCTTGAGTCGCCGCCGTCGCAATGCGCATGCTGTAGCCGGAGCAGCCCCCGCGGATTAATCGTCAATGAAAACTCTCACCGATGGTTTGCATTTGATCTGCTGGCATGGTTGCCCGACCTGTGTGTTAGCGGAACCGGTGTTCAAACAGCTTGCGGCCAGCCACCTGCCTGTCACGATCTATTCGCAGGAGGGTACGACGTTTCCAGCTGATGTGCCGGGCGTTGTGGACGATTCCTATCTCGAAATCTCCTACGATTTGAATATCGAATATGTGCCGACGCTGATCCGAGTAACGGCAGGTCAGGAAAGCGAACGTATTGCCGGTTGGGACCGTGCTGAATGGGAAACATTTACAGGTATTGAAGGCCTCGGCTTGGATTTGCCAGATTGGAGACCGGGCTGCGGCTCGCGCTCACTCGAACCGGGCATGCCCGAGAAACTTGCCGCTCGCTTTGGTGATGACCTCCGCTCCCGTCAGGTGGAGCTCGCTGAAATTGAAGATGCGATCGAGGCTTGTTACGCGCGCGGCTGGACCGCTGGCCTACCTGTTGTACCCCCGACTCCCGAGCGCGTATTGCGCATGTTGCAAGGCACGCAGCGCGCGCCGGACGAAGTTGTTGGGCTGGCGCCACCGGACTACGCGGAATGCACTGTTGAGAAGGTGGCGATCAATGCCGTGCTGGCAGGCTGCAAACCCGAATATCTGCCGGTGGTACTGGCGGCTGTGGAAGCAGCTTTTCTAGATGCGTTTGCAATGCAAGGCGTACTCGCCACGACCTATTTCTCCAGCCCGGTTGTGATTGTCAATGGATCCGTCGTGCAGCGTATCGGGATGAACAGCGGCATTAATGCACTTGGGCAGGGCAATCGCGCCAACGCCACCATTGGGCGTGCATTGCAACTTGTTATCCGCAACGTGGGCGGCGGGCGTCCGGGCGAAGTAGACCGCGCTGTGCTCGGTAATCCGGGCAAGTATACGTTCTGCTTCGCGGAGTCTGAAGAGAACTCACCGTGGGAATCACTGGCCGTTGAGCGCGGCTTTACGGCGGAGGCGTCAACCGTTACATTGTTTGCCGGCGACGGCGTGCAGGCTGTTATGGATCAGATTTCGCGGGAGCCGGAATCGCTGGCACGATCCTTTGCCGCCAGCTTGCGCACGGTGTGCCATGCAAAGATGGTACAGGCCTCGGATGCTTTGCTCGTAATTTCTCCCGAGCACGCCCGTATCTTCCGGGATGCAGGTTGGAGCAAAACCCGGCTCAAAGAAGAGCTGCATGCCTTGCTACAATTACCGCGAGAGGAGATCGTGCGCGGCGCGGGCGGTATTGCCGAGGGCATGCCGCCGGAAATGATTCAGGATGTAATGTCCAAATTCCGTCCGGAAGGGATTGTAATCGTGCATGCTGGTGGAACCGCCGGTATGTTTTCCGCCATTATCAGCGGCTGGCCAAATGCCGGTCCACGGGGCACTACGCCGGTGACAGTGGCAATTAAGCAGTGAGAAAATTGGCTGGGAAGAACGCGATTAAAGATTGAGCTCGAAGTTCTAACAAGGAGTACGTATGACAACTCAGAATCTAACCTTACTCGACCCAACATCGGAACGCACTCCGGCGAGTCGCAGCCGCGTGCCGCGTCCCGTGACGCTGGATGGCCTCACAATTGGACTGATAGATATTTCCAAAGCACGCGGAAATATCTTCCTAACCCACCTTACGGGTCTGTTGGAGCAGCGTGGATTGAATGTGAAGCTCTACCGCAAACCAACCTATACTCGCGTTGCACCCCTTGATTTGCAACAGACCATTGCCATGGAGTGTGACGTTGTCATTGAAGCGCTAGCCGATTGAGGGTCCTGCACAACGTGCAGTATGCACGATATCGCAGAACTTGAAGAACGCGGCATACCTAGCATGTTTGTCGCCTCGACAGAATTTATCCCCGCCGCCGCGGCACAATCGAAGGCACTTGGTTTTGAACCGACCGCAGTTTTTGTCCCACACCCAATCCAGGACCGCACCGACGACGAGATGCGCGCTTTGGCCGATGATGCGCTGGACGAAATCCTGCAGGCGCTGGTCGCCAGCGATTAATTACGCCTACGGGATCAGAGTACTTTAATCCGTACCAGCCACTTCACCCACTGCCAGCCGCGGCGGGCCGGGACAACAGCGCGGAGGGGCGCGCCGTGCCCATGGTCGAATGGCACGCCCCCTACATGTGTCGCCAGGATCGTGTCGGCGACCTCCGGCATCGACAGCACGGCGAAGTAACCGGAAGCAGCTTTTAGTTCCACGCCCAGAGCAGATCGCGTGCTTCCAGCCAGCTGGAGCAGGTCCGCCAGCGGGACGCCGCGCCACACCTGTGTGGAATACCAACCGTCGGTGCAGTCGAGCGTGACGGTCTTCTCGACAGACGGCATTGCCAGGATTTGCTCGTAGTCCAACACCAACGGCGCAGCAACATTCCCGCCGAACTTTAGCTGCCAGGTCTGCGGGTCGAGCACGATCTTGCCCTCCCCAACCATATTGTTAACTGGATAGCCGAGCCCGGTAAACGAGCCGTCCTCGCGCGAGCCGCTGTAGCGTCGCAATGCAAGTGGATCCTGCCGGAACCGAGAAAGTGTCTCGGCCACCGCCCAAAAGCCCACGCCGGCGACACCCAACCCGAGCAGCTTGATGGCGCTACGACGCGAAGTGAAGTCGGCCCGCCTGGGACGCGGCCAGCGCTGCCACACGTGGAACAGTAGAGGGACAATGAGAGCGAGCGCAACATACCAGTGCCACGAGATCATCGTCTGGTACCACAGTGGCCGTTCCGGCCCGATGCGCCAGGTCCAAAGAAGCCCCAACACGAGCACGCTGATCACCGCCGTCGCGAGGAGCAACGATACAGCGATGGCCCAGCTTCGTTTAAACCTCCGGTCTATCCCACGCCGGAGCGAGCGGGCTGCGACTACAACTTTCCACGGGCTGAGCACGATCAGTGCCCAAGCCGAGATGCGATGTACTTCGAACATCCACACCGGCCAGGGCCACATGAGGCCGTACAGCCCGGTGAGAGTTAGGCTCGTTAGTAACGCAAGCAGTGTGCCGTTCGTGAAGCGGAGGAACATCCTGCCAACGATTAAGTTTGTAGTGCGCGAGAAATTCCGAACTCGGTTATTCTTCTTTTGGTACCTCATCGAAGTCGCGTACATCTTTCCCTAATTCGATAGATAGAATATCGAGAGCCGCGGCGGCACCCTGCCCAGCAGAAATGATGGCCTGGGTGCGAAGAATACTGGTGCTGCGCCCGACCACATATAAATTGTCTATGCTAGTACGGCCAGAGTCCCCCGTCTCTACATTCGTGCCCGCTTTGGTTAATCCCAGGTTGACATTCAATTTCACGCCTTTACCCTCCGCAAGCACAACGTATTTGCTCTCATGCTTTGTGCCATCCTCTGTGGTGGCTATAAAGCCAATGTCTGTTTTCTCGATGCCCGTTACCTGCTTGTTTTGCAAATCAGCCCCAAAGCCGGTTACCTGCAGACGGGCAATCTCTTGAAACTCACTACCTGTCATTTCAGGGATACCCAGGTAGTTATAGAGCATCGCGCTGTGCATAGATGTTTTGTCTACTCCAAAAACTGTAACGTCCATTTCCAGCTTGGATAGAAATAGGGCCGCGCTTAGCCCGCCAGGGCCATCGCCAACAACAATTACTTTTGCCATAATATATCCCCTTTCGATTCTGAACTAGTTGAGTTGTATTGTGTTCGCGCAATAATACCATTTGTAGTCAGCCAACGCGCCTTCGAGTGCTATTAATCTAGACCCTTGGTCAACATAGACATCGCTGCTTATTTTTCGAGTACACGCACATAGCCTGCATCCCCATCCACGCGAATCTGCTGCCCCGTCTGGATTCGTTTTGTGGCATTCAGTACTCCCACCACTGCTGGAATTCCATATTCTCGCGCGACAACGGAGCCATGTGTCATCACGCCTCCGACCTCCATCACCAGACCGGCCGCATTGATGAACAACGGTGTCCAACCTGGGTCGGTAAATGGAGCAACTAGAATCTCGCCCACGTTGAGCACTTCCGCACTGGGATCGAGAATGACTCGCGCGACACCTTCCACAACTCCGACGGACACCGATGTACCCGGGAGCGCGCCCTGTGGCAAATCAGCGCGCTCATAACGCACGGCCGGAATTTCGCCCATGCTGGTCATGACTCGCGGAGGCGTCAGATGTGCAGTTTGCACATGCGCTTCCCGGCGGATGGCGATGCGGGTCTTCAATTCCTCGTTCTGATCTTCCAGTGCAGCAACCATTTCCGGCAATGTCAGGAACCAGACATCGTCCTGCGCACCTAAACGTCCCTGCTCCACGAGCATAGCAGCGCCCTCCAGGATGGCCTGCTTCGCAATGTGCATCGCGCGCACGAGCATGAACTTCGGGTGTTCGCGTATCGGCAGCAACTCGCGTGCCACGCGCACCAAGCGCCCAACGATGGAAGCACGAATCCACCCAAGCGGGCCTGCGCGCGCTGCCGCGACGAGTCGCGTGGCAGCCGCCTGCCCTTCCGCGACGAGGCGTTGATGATAGACACGGTGACGTCCAACTTCCTCGACGTGCAAACTCCCCGCAATCGCTTGGAATAGTGACCTCGGATCATCTGTCCAGCGCGCCCGGCTAAGGTCTATCTCTGCCGGTCCGCGCATGCCATAGCGATCCAGGAAAGCAGCGAGCGCGCTGAGAAACGGCCCGCTACCTGGAAGCTCGGCAAAGGTATCGAGGCTGGTCTGACCACTGCGCAGCTGCGCCACCAATTCCGGCGACTCACGCGCCTTGTCGGCCAGATCGCCTACTTCCAGATCCATCATTGTGGTGACATTGCCTTCCAGGCCTCGCCCAAGGGCATCCAGATCCGATTGCTCCGCCCGACCATGTGTGAGGCGTCCGACGAGTACATTCGCAAACACGCCTGCAACGAGATACGGGGGCAGCGACAATGCGGCTTCCATAAAGATGCGACCGAGCCAGTCTTGTACAAGGCGCAGACGCTCGGCACCTGGGGAGGCCTTTTCAATGCGCGTACGATTGGCCTGCAGATATTCATCAAGGCGTTGATTGATCTTCTCTTTAGCACCTTCCGACGGCAAAACCCAGCGCAAGAGTCTCGGCGTATGCACTTTATCAGTCATCTGCACTGCACTGTTCTTGAAATCATCGCGCCGTATGAGAGTCCTGACCGCATTCGCAATCAACACATCCGCAACATTTAGAAATCGGGACAACATATGCTTTGCAATCGGATGCTGCAGTAACGGCGAAATATCAACATATATCCGCCCGCCGGCGGAGCACACATACGGATTGAGCCTGCCAGGTGAGTCAGAGATGCCAAATGGTAGGAGCAGTCGCCAGATCGAGATCGAGAGCGGCGGCATCGGATCGGTCATCACCTGCGCGTGGCTGAGGCTGATATACACTCGCAACGCGTCATCTGGCGGTGATGGTTTTGGCAGTGGATAGAGCGAAGTAATCGGGCGCGTTTGCAGCAGAAACAACTCGCCATCCTGCAGGCTCCACTCAATGTCTTTGTGGTTGACCGTAATGGGATTCGACTCTTTTACCAAGTTCGGTTATGGCGCCCAGCTGCACATCGTCAAGTACACGTGCATTTCGTTGCGTGGGAGCGAGTTGTTGTTCCATAACACCGCCCGCGGGATCAGGCTGGATAGCAAGCTGCTTGTCGGCAACGTTTGCCGCCAGGATTTCACCATTGCGCTTATCTACCCTGTAATGGTCGGGCGTGACGAGACCCTGTACGAGTGCCTCGCCCAAGCCAAAGCTGGCATCGATGGTGGCGATCTGCCGATGCCCACTAACCGGATCGGCGGTGAAGAGAATGCCCGAGACCTGCGGCTGCAGCATGCGCTGCACAACCACCGAGAGCGCAACATCACGATGAGCAAATTCATTATGCATTCGATAGAGAATGGCGCGGCCGGTAAAGAGCGAAACCCAGCAGGCACGCAGCTTGTCGAGCAGTTCGTCTGAGCCGCGCACATTGAGAAAAGTATCCTGCTGTCCGGCGAAGGACGCTGAGGGCAGGTCTTCGGCGGTTGCGCTTGAGCGTACAGCGTAGGGATGTTCTTTGCCGCTCGCCTCCCAGGCTTTCAGAACGTCAGCGCTGACGACAGCGGGAATCGGTACGCGGCGTAGCTTTGCACGAATGTCCTCGCCGGCCACACGGACGCCTTGCACTTCATCTGAAGCAGGACCATCCAATGTTGTATACAGTTTTTTGGTAACGCCCGAGGCATCCATAAATAATCGAAATGCTTCAGTTGACACACAGAACCCAGAGGGGACCGGCAAACCGGCGCGCTTCATTTCCCCGAGGTTAGCGCCCTTACCGCCGACTAAAGAAATATCTCCCGCAGAGACCTTTTCGAAAGGAATCGTATAGTTCACTTATATAACTTTGGATTTGGCGTACACGACGCCCATCATGTTATGGCGTTGGATAAACCGACGCTGACGATAGCACGTCTATGTTGTTTTCAGAGCGAGAAGAGAATCTGACTCAAGGCAGTTCTTTCGGACGCCACAAATGCACCAATTTCCCTTCGGTGGCATCATCCATTTCCGACCAATTTTCAATCGGCAGTTGCACATGAGCAATGGCCGCCGTAGGCATCCGCATGTAGTCGCCGTGTAAATCGTGAACAAGTTCTTCCATGCCAGGGTTGTGGCCAACAAGCATCACAATAGCAACATCGCCTGCGAAATCACGCAGGGTTTCGATAGATGCTTCGGCAGCGGCAAGATATAGATCGCGCCTGAATTCGAGCTCGATCTGATAGCCGCCTTCATCGGCCACCGCTTCGGCCGTCCGTACTGCACGCAACGCCGTAGAGCTAATAATCAAGTCTGGCGTCAGGCTTTCATCCACGAGTAGTCGTGCCATGCGCGGTGCATCGCGTCTACCGCGTTTGTTAAGCGGACGATCATGATCGGCCGGGTTGTCATCACGCCAACTCGATTTTGCGTGTCGCATGATTAGTAGTGTCTTCATGTTGCTTGTCTTATCACAGCCTCTATGCGCTCACGATTTTCTTCCAGCAACCTGCGTTGTTCCGGCCAGAAAATCGAAGGGAGATCATCAAGGGCAAACCACTCCAGACGATAGTCATGCTCGCTATCCGTCGGTGCTCCCGATTCGTGATCCGTTGTATAAAGAAAGTAGTGGATGCGCTTCCACTTCGTGCGTGGAAAATTGAAACGCTCCTGTATCCCGAGATCATCCAGGTAGACCAGCTCGACCAGACCGGCCTCTTCTTCGATCTCCCGGCGAGCAGCCTGCTCCAAGGATTCGCCCGGCTCGACGTGTCCCTTTGGAAGGAAAAAGTCAGAGTGTTTGGATTCGCGAACAAACGCAATCAGGATACGCTCTCTTTCCAGGCGCACCACCACCCCACCGGCGCAGCGTTTCGGTTCTGCATTTGGAGGGCGTGCATACCAGTGTTCGTCAATCATCGCGCCTTACTCGTCTGTGACACAACCTTCTGAAGCCGACTTTACATTCTTAATGTATTTATAAAGCGTGCCACGTGTTGCTTTATAAGGAGGCATGCTCCACGCCTCCCGGCGCGAGTCCATCTCGGCGTCGCTCACAGCAACGGAAATGGTGTGGGTATTGGCGTCGATAGTGATCTGGTCTCCATCCAGAACCAGGGCGATGGGGCCACCCTCCTGCGCTTCCGGGGTTATGTGGCCGACGATAAAGCCGTGCGAGCCACCGGAGAAGCGTCCATCGGTGAGTAAGGCAACATCAGCTCCGAGACCGACGCCGGAGATGGCGGACGTCGGTGTGAGCATTTCCGGCATGCCCGGGCCACCCTTCGGGCCTTCGTAGCGGATGACGATCACATCGCCTTTTTCGATCTGCTGTTTTTCCAGTGCATGCAGCATATCTTCTTCCGAGTCATAGACTTTCGCCGGACCAACAAAGCGCTCGCCCTCCTTGCCGGTGATCTTCGCAACAGCACCCTGTGGCGCAAGATTGCCACGCAAAATCTGTATATGGCCGGATGCTTTGATAGGCTTATCCAGTGCGCGGATTACCTCCTGATCCTGCTGCAGCGCCGGCAGAGAAGCCAGGTTTTCCGCCACGGATTTACCGGTGACCGTGAGGCAGTCACCGTTGAGGAGGTCAGCATCCAAGAGCATCTTCATCACACCCGGCACACCACCCACAGCGTGCAGGTCTTCCTGCACAAACTGTCCGCTCGGTTTCAGGTCTGCAAGGTAGGGTACGCGATCACTGACTGTCTGGAAATCATCAATGACAAGCGGCACATCCACCGCGCGCGCCATTGCGATCAGATGGAGCACTGCATTTGTCGAACCGCCGAGCGCCATCACAACGACCATCGCATTTTCAAATGCCTCGCGCGTCATGATGTCACGCGGTTTAATATCCTTTTCCAGCAGCAGCCGCACGGCTTCCCCGGCTCGGTAACACTCATCCATCTTCCCGCCGTCCTCGGCCGGTGTGCTCGAACTGGATGGAAGCGACATTCCGAGTGCTTCGATAGCTGATGCCATCGTGTTCGCTGTGTACATGCCCCCGCACGCACCGGGTCCCGGGCAACTATGTCGCACAATAGCGCGGCGTTGTTTGTCGTCAATCGCACCAGCGATGAACTGTCCATAACTCTGAAAGGCTGAAACAATATCGAGTTTGTCGCCGTTCAAGTGTCCGGCGCGAATCGTGCCACCATACACCATAAGTCCGGGACGGTTGAGCCGCGCCAGGGCCATAATGCAACCTGGCATGTTTTTGTCACAGCCCGGCAAGGAAATGCAAGCGTCGTACCATTGCGCGGCCATAACAGTCTCAATGCTGTCTGCGATCAGATCTCGTGATTGCAGCGAAAAACTCATCCCCTCGGTGCCCATCGAGATACCATCGCTCACACCGATCGTGTTGAAGCGCATTCCGACGAGGCCGGATGCACTCACACCTTCCTTCACGCGTGCAGAGAGGTCGTTCAGGTGCATGTTACAGGTGTTGCCTTCATACCAGATACTGGCAATCCCTACCTGCGCCTTGCTCATGTCCGCCTCTGTCAGACCGGTGCCAAAAAGCATAGCTTGCGAGGCCCCCTGCGAGGCAGGTTGGGTGACGCGCGCACTGTATTTGTTAAGCTGCTCGCTCATTGCATTCTCCGATTAGTCATTTATTTTGGCGGTAGCGACAGCGCAAAGTCCACACCGCGCTGTACCCACTCGTTCAGGTCCTTTTCAGATGTGTATCCATCAGGGGCAACCATGACCCAGCCCTTCATTGGGCGACCGGTAAAATCAAATGGGCGCGTATACGGCTGCACGACGAGCTTGTCATAGTTATCCGGCCCAACCCGCACGATCAGATCATCTTTATTGACACCGCAAGCCATATTCCCTTGCAGCATAAATCCGACGCCCCCAAACATCTTTTTCTCGACTAGAGTGGGATGGTCTCCGATAATTGATTGAATGCGTTTGGCAGCGTTCTCATCGTATGCCATGACTCACTCCACAGAACACGTATGGGCTGCCGCGATTATACCCTTCGATACGCAACTGAATGTATTGCCGCGTAACCATAGACTATAGCGGGAACAGCTTCAATAGCAGTACTTCTATTACGCTACATCAACCAGATATTCCAAGGATGCTCCACTTTCAGGTAGAATCACATATATCTGAGAAAGTAGGAGAACGCATGATATCTAATAACAACTTTTATATACCTGAAAGTGCGATGGCGATTCACGCCCATCCCGATGATATTGAATTCAGTTGTGCCGGTACTCTTGCACGCTGGGCACAGGCGGGTACGCGGGTGAGTTACGTCTTGTGCACGAGTGGTGATGTGGGTATCGCGGACCTATCCTTAAGTCGCGCAGAGGTAGCAGAGATTCGAGAAGTCGAGCAGCGGGCGGCAGCAGAGATTATCGGCGCACAGGAAGTCGTGTTCATTGGCGAACCAGACGGCACATTGGAGCCAACGCTCGAACTCCGCAAAAAGCTAGTACGCGAAATCCGTCGCTTTCGTCCGGAGGTTGTATTATGTGGCGACCCAACAATTGTCTGGACCGGGGACACATACATCAACCATCCTGACCATCGTGCGGCAGCTCAGGCTGCCCTGGATGCTATATTCCCTGCAGCTGGACAACCACATCTTTTCGAAGAATTGTCTACAGAGGGTCTCACCGCGCACAAGACACGTAAGGTCTACGTGAGTGGTTGGGATCATACAGATCTATATGTAAATATTGAAGACACCATCGATAAGAAGCTCGAAGCACTGCGCGCTCATAAAAGTCAGATGAAAGACTGGGACCCGGAAGAGCGCATCCGCGAATGGGCCGGGGAGCGCGCGAAAGGCAAGGAAATGGCCTATGCAGAGGGCTTCCGCGTCGTCACACTTGAAAGCGATGAATATTGGGAAAAGAAGAAGGGCAATGTGCTGGAGCAGCCCGCAACCGACTAGCCTTGCACAATGATTTCCTTTTTCTTGCTGCTATTCGCTGCCGGCAGCGGACGTTATCTTCTCAATATCGCGAATGGTGGAATTGATGAGCGGGCGGTAGAGGAAACGGAGTAACCAACCAGGCACACCCCGACCCCGTTCCTCCTGCGCTACCCGAGCGCGAGAATGCTCCATAAATCGATACATTGGGGAGCGGCAACGACTCGTATCCGGGTGGAATTCGATTGCGCGCAGATGTTTTGGATTCTTGTAGCCATAGTGTGCCGGAGCAACCAGTCGCAA
Organism: Anaerolineales bacterium; assembly: GCA_965248775.1. Classification (GTDB taxonomy): domain Bacteria; phylum Chloroflexota; class Anaerolineae; order Anaerolineales; family JBHHUI01; genus JBHHUI01. Next base: position 2,638,323 of record OZ252150.1, on the reverse strand, counting down.
GGGCGCACCATGCGCCAGAGTAAGCGGCGAGCCGTCCAATTCGTCAGCAAGAAGCACATCCGAAGCGACTGCATCTGCCAACGGTAGTATTGTGCGGTACCCATCCCAGCTGCGGAAATAAACGAAATGCACATTGGGATCAGGCTGCACCATATCTACTAGATCAGCGAAGCGCCAGCCCCCCCAATTGCAATCTAAATATGACCATGTTGTTACACAATGAAAGTCGGAGACCTGGCGCACACGTGGTAGGGACAAGAGGTCGGCCCGCGAGAGTGAACCCGGCTTGGAAACTTTGCCTCCAATTGAAAGCGAAATCTCTTTCGGAATTCGCCCTTCACGATTTGCATATTCGGGCAGCCCGAAGCGTGGAAATGTCGGGCGGGCGCGTTGGCCGAAAGGTAGCATTATCGTGTTATTTGAAAAATTCAGGCTAAACGCGAAGCAGTCGAATACCCGTCATCAACCCGAGAATGAAAGCCGTAAGGATCAAGATCGTTGCTGATTCCCAACCAATCATGGCGAACCTCCACTGCCTGAAAGCGTGACCCAATTCGTCAAACCAGACTAACTTGGTATTTTGTGAAATATATCACTATTCTATCCTAGAGTCAATACCGAAATCATTTTGTTTAAAGATTCTATACTCCGGGTTGAATGAAAGACTACATTTACCACATCTGTTTGCGAACTGATTGGGAATCTGCGCAGAAAGCTGGCGTCTATGTGGGTGACACTTTCGCAACAGAAGGCTTTATTCACTGCTCAACTCGGACACAGAGCGTGCCGACGGCGAATTCATTCTTCGCCGGGCAATCTGGACTCGTCTTGTTAAAGATCGATCCTGAACTACTGGATGCGAATTTGGTCTATGAGGACACCGTTGATGCGGGACAAGATTTCCCACATATTTACGGCGAGCTTAATCTAAACGCGATCGTCGCTGTGCACGATTTTGAGCCTGGGCCCGACGGAAAGTTCACCTTTCCAGAGTTATGAGATAAAACCGTCAATACTCCTATCTCCGTTGAATGCAATCAAGGCAATCTAGAATTTTTCCATTCGGGCGGATTTTGCTACATTTTGTTACCCACGTAGCAACCCGTCCCCCACGTTGGGTCCCCCGGCCCAGTACATCCGGGACTGGGTGCCCCCCGCCGGGGTGCTCGCGTTAGCACACTGGCGCGTGCAACGCGACAAATGTGACGCGAAGCCGGGGCTGGGAGCTACCCAGTGGGGTTAGCACTGGGTGCTAACTCTACGGGGCATTCTGCGAAACAGAGTGAAAACCCCGCGCTTGCGGGGCTTCATTCTTCAGCTTGGATTGTAAACCTCAGGGGATAATCGGCGCCACGAGCCATGCTGTGCGCCTTTCCAACGCGGTGTTTGGCCTCCTCCTTTCCAAACGTCGCGACATGCGCAGAACCGCTGAAATGTGCCCGGCTGGTGACACTCTCGGCTTTCAGCAGAGGCAACTGAAACACCGTCCGCAGTACTGAGACAACAAAATCCCATGGCGTGACATCATCATTGTGGACAAAAACATTCCATCCACCTGCTCCCACCGTCTCGTCGACTATCCACTCGACATCCTGGACTGTGTCTTGCTGGACGTCGGTTTCTGAGTCAGTCTGCGGGTCACCTTCAGCCATTGTTCATCATCATTCCGCATCAATTGTACTCCAACGATAAGACGTCTATTCAAGCACGCTTCCGCGTGATGGATTCTTCATTCTCTTGATCCTGTTAAACATGTATCCGATAAGTATCACAAATGCAGCGAGCACCACCACTACAGTTGCGCCGATTGCCAGCCGTTGTGCGTCTGCTCTGTACAATTGCAGGTTAGCTTCCTACAGAGGAGAAACCACTAACTCGACGAGCGCAAACAAACTCAGATGTTCGAGGCGTATGCACAACTTCCCATCCGCATCCAGATATGCATCAGAAGTTGGCGACCACTTTGAACCATTCTCATCAAAGGTAACAACGGCGAGGCTGCTGTTTGAACGCTCCCAAATCTGACGATCTTCTGGTTCTAAATTGAAACACAACGCAGCTTCGGAACCAGTAGGGAATTGTGGGTGCTCTACAGGTTCTCCATCTGCATCGAAAATACGGATATCGAGCACGCGCACGGGCAACCATCCAAAAGGCAGGCTCGCAAGCGAACCTCCAGAAACGACTTGTATCTCTACCGCGCTATCGAATCCAAGCGCGCCCGCGGGCATATAAAACACTGCGGCGCCACCGGGCACGACAGCCTCAACATTTTCATGTGCCGCAAATGAAACACGGCCTTCACCAGACACAACAGGGATTGGAGTTTGTGTCGGGATAAATAGTATTTGCGTCGGCGTCGGGGTTACATTCGAGTTATCGCTGTCTACCTGATCCGGAGTAGATGTAATAATCACTGATTTAGAAATCTGGGCGGAAGTCTCTAAAGCACTTGGCTCGATTTCCGCCAATGGTTCATGGTTGTCACACCCTCCTGTGCGTTGGGTTGTCCGGGCGTGCAATTTATTGGCTCCCCATTTGCATCCAGCCCGTTACTCTGTGTGCCTGTATTCGTCGTCCAAATCGAACCTTGATCCAAATTCCCGAAACCGATACGTTCCATGCTAGCGCGGCGGTCACTTTCGCCAACGGGCCAGCCACCATTCGCACCGTCGGCCTGATCAATCACATTACCTGATGGATCGACCAACAAGAGATTTTCTCCATCGTTTTTCAAGCCACCAGTATAGATCAAGTCTGCTTCTATATTTGAGATTGTGGAGTCATCTGTGCGTTCCAGCAGGAAATATCCGCCAGCAGGAATGTTCCCATGCAATGCAATGTCGATGTCACCATTATCTGTCAGCCGCCATCCTTCCAAGTCAACAGCCACATTGCCGGGATTGAAAACCTCCATCCACTCGTCAGTAGCACTCGCCGCGGTCCCCATCCATGCAACTTCGTTGATAAGTAATGCCGTGGAATTAAGGTTGGGCTCAACTGCATTGGACCCTGCCCTCGGAGGTGCAGTTGAAGTTGCCGTTAGTGTGAGCGGGATTGAATTTGGCTGACGCGGCGTTCCAAGAATTGGATTGCCACCCGCGTCAGTACCATTTCGGCGGCCACGTCCATGAGAATGCCAATTGGCATCTGAATCGGGGGTGTGGAATTCGGTACGCTCCATAGACAATCGCGGCGAAGAGCTGCCCGCAGGCCACTCTCCCCCGGCCACATTGGCAGTATCAATTTCGTTGCCAGCCGGATCATAAAGTGTCAGCTCCTCACCTGAATTGTTCAATCCACCCGTATATATAAAATCTGCCGTGACATCCGAAACTGTATTGTCATCAGTGCGTTCAAGAAGATAGTATCCGCCGGCCTGAATTGTGCCAACGAGCAACACATCTATATTGCCACTGTCCGTAAGCTGCCAGCCTGCAAGATGGATTTCTTTATCACCCGGATTATGAAGCTCAATCCATTCATCTGTACTTCTCTCGCTGGTTCCCGCCCACGCCACCTCGCTAATGACAATTGTGCGTGTGGAATATGAGACGGGCGTTGCAGTCATAGTCGGACTGGGTGTTAGCGTGGCTGGCGGCGTGGCCGTTGCCGGGGTGGAATTCGCCTGGCGAGGAGTTCCCAGAATGGGATTGCCGGCCACATCAGTGCCATTACGCTCCACTCGGTTGTTCGTACTCCAATTCGAAGCGCTATCGGCTGCATTTGCTGTTATACGTTCCATACTCGCGCGGGATAAACTATCCCCAGAGGGCCAGCCGCCACCGCCAACATTGGCAGTATCAATCGTTCCCCCGGATGGATCGAGCAGTTTCAAGCTCTCACCGCTATTGCTCAGATTCCCTGTATAAATCTGATCTGCGGCGACGTTTGCCACAGCCGAGTCATCCGTACGCTCGAGCAGGAAATAACCGCCTGCAGCGATGGTTCCGCTCAGAGTAATTTCTACATCACCACTATTAGTCAACACCCAACCGCTGAGATCAAGTGCATTGCTCGCGGGATTATAAATTTCGATCCACTCATCCGAGGAACTGGCTGTGGTGCCCGCCCATGCTATTTCATTGATGACGAGCGCTCGAGAAGGGTACGAAATTGGTGTAACAGTTGATGATGGCGAGGCTGTCACGCTCGAAGTTGGAGAGGCCGTTGGAGAACTGGTAGTCGTAGGTGTCTGTGTTGGCGTCGGGGTAAATGTTGTCGAATTGGCGGATAGCGGCGAGCCATCGATAGAATCATTGGAAGCATCCAAGCCATTCCGATTGACACCATCATTGGAAGCCCAATTTGAGTCGCTGTCGCTTTGGGAACTATCGATGCGTTCCATGCTCGCGCGCGATGAGGAATTTCCACCGGGCCAGCTGCCGCCATCGGCATTGGCTGTATCGATAGTCGCACCAGATAAATCGCGCAGGGTTAAACTCTCACCACTATTGCTCAAGGCTCCGGTGTATGTCTGATGCGCAGCTATGTTCGATACCGTATTGTCGTCGGTGCGTTCAAGCAGGAAGTAACCACCGGCTGCAATCGTTCCGTTGAGCGTGATGTCAACATCGCCTCCGTCCGTCAACTGCCAATTGCTCAGGCTGATTACTGTTGTACCGGGGTTATAAAGTTCGATCCATTCATCACTACTGGAAGCGTCCGTCCCAGCCCAGGCGATCTCGTTGATCACCACCGAAAGCGCTTGATAGGGCGTCGCAGAAGCTGAGGCCGTTGCTGTCCGCGATGATGTAGCGGTAAATGTCGCTGTCGCAGTGAATGTCGTCGATGGCGTGGGAGATGCTGTATTTGTAGACGTCACTGTGGCAGTTGAGGTCGCAGTGGCTGTCGGTGATATTGTCGTCGAATTGGCCTGCCGAGGTGTTCCGTCAATACTATTGCCATTCGCATCCGAGCCGTTTCTGTAGGACCCATTGTTCGTGCTCCAATTGCCGTCTGCATCCGACTGTGCTGCGCTGACACGTGCCATACTCGCCTTAGGCGAAGAAGAACCCGCGGGCCAACCGCCTCCATCCCCATTCGCGGAGTCCACGACATTGCCAGCCGGATCGTGCAACTGTAAACTCTCGCCACTATTGTTCAGACTGCCTGTATATATCTGATCAGCAGACACATCAGCAACAGTGGTGTCATCCGTCCTCTCAAGAATAAAATATCCGTTGGCGGAGATCGTGCCACTCAGAGTGATATTGATGCCGCCGCCATCCGTCAGATTCCAGCCAATTAGATTGATATCTGTCGTGCCTGGATTGTGAAGCTCGATCCACTCGTCATTGCTCGAAGCATCTGTTCCTGCCTACGCGACTTCATTTATTACAACAGTTAGTGCGGGAATCGATGTTGGAGTATTTGAAGCTGTTTGAGTCTGTGTTGCGGACGGAGTTGCTGTATTTGACGGAGTCTGGCTAGGGGTAGAAGTAGCCGTGTCCGTCGCTGTGGCTGTTTGCGTGGGCGTATTGCTCGGCGTGTGGCTGGCTGTAGAGGTGACAGAGGGAGTCGGCGTATCTGTTGAGACCGAGGTAGGCGTTGCGGTCGGTGTCGGTGGCGTCTCTTTGGTGCTTGAAGAGTTTTGCGGCTCGGAAGTCGTCCGCTGTACAAAATCGGTGCTATTGTCCTCCGTATCCTCGCCATTTCCGGCCGAGGAATCCGAACCACCGCCGGCCATAGTCTCGGCAGATGAACTCGCCCAGGCTTTGCGCTCAACACTCCCATTCGCAGACGGATTGTCAACCGGATCCCCCTCGCGCTCAGTTGCTGAACCAAGACCAACCTTATCCACAATTGTAGAGCCAGCATCTGAATACAGGATGACCGTGTTGTTAGATGCCAAATGACTGGAAGTTGAATAGGTGGCGTCCGCAGCTGTAGAATCATCGTATTCGGATGAAGCAATCAGAAAATAGCCATTGGCTGGAATAACGACATCCGGGAATGTCGTTAACAAGTTACTCAGCGTCCCACCACTCGCAGTTACGCGAGAAAGACGATATCCACCGAGATTGATGGCTGAATCCGTTGGGTTATAAAGTTCTACAAGTTCGTCGTTAGAGTTACCCCCCGCGATCTGGATTTCACTGATAACAACGTGCGTGGCCGTTGCGCTGCGAACAATAGAGGGTGCTATCACTGAGAGCAGCGCCATGCCGATTGTAATACTGGTTGTAATTACAACCAGCGCAGCTTTCAGTCTGTCGTGTTTTGGATATAGCAATGCGCGCGGCCAGGAAATAAATTACAGCCACGCGAGAAGCACTCGATCTGCCGCGTTGGGCGTCGATGAAGCAGGGGGCACTGCAAGACCAACAGTTTCTCACGTGCGGAATCGCAAATTATTATGCGGACACAAATTATAACCGATCGCAAACATTTCGTCAATAATTATGGCAATTGCGGATTGCTGCTTCATAGAATACTGTCCAGCGGTCTCTTTTTTGTCGTTTGGTCTTACTCCAATAAAACGCTGGCGGCAGGCGAGTTAACTTACGCTGCGTGCAACTTCGTCGGGGACTGGCTCGAACGGCACTTGCGCATTGGCCTTCCCAACCCCTTTCGTGTCGATATCTCTCCATATAACTGATATTGGCTAGTACCCCAATACTGAACACTGAACCCGTCTTCCCATCTCGACCAATCTCCTATTCGCATACTCGCGTAATGTTATAAACTGGTTTGACGACTTTATTGGTGTTCCGAGAGAGGTATTGGTATGCGATCCCGAAAACTACTTCTGTTGCCGCTCGTCGCGGCGCTTATCCTACTTTCGGTAGCACCAGCTGCTGCCGCAACATGTACGTCTCCTTATACGGTACTTAGCGGCAACACGCTCTATCGAATTGGTCTGAATTGTGGTGTTTCTGTATCGGCGTTGATGTCGGCCAACGGTCTGACCTCAACGCTCATCCGCATCGGGCAGCAATTAATTCTTCCCGGCGCACCCATGTCATCAGTTCCTGAACCCGTTTCAGTACCGAGCACGCCTACATCATCTGCCACTGAACCTGCTTCATCGCCAAGCAAAGTCAGTCCCGAACGGCTGGTTCTGGCGAATTACTTTGTCTGGTACGACGAGAGCCTCTGGGGACAGAGCGCGACGTGGGATGTACCAACGATTCCGTACAATTCCGATCAGCGCAGCACGATCGAACGGCACGTCGGTTGGGCGCAGCAGGCAGGCCTCGATGGATTTGCTGTGCATTGGTACTTGCCGGGCAATCGCACCGATACGAACCTACGCACGCTACTCGATGTATCTCCCACAAATTTCCGGTCGTCAGTGACGGTCGTGACGAATACGCTGCCGGGTATGACGCGGCAGACGATTGTCGATAGCCTGCACTATCTATTGAGCAGTTATGGACAGCACAGTAATTTTCTGCGGCTCGGCGGAAAGCCGGTGTTGTATTTTACGGATATGACGCGCGTTCCATTGGAAGGAACCACGAGCTCACTTGCGAGCTGGCAGTCGATTCGAGATGAAGTCGATCCTGGCCGCACATCGATCTGGATCGCGGAAGGTCTCGACCCGAGCTATATGACCGTTTTCGACGGCTTGTACGTCTACAAAGTGAACCACGCCTGCTGCCCAGGTTCATACAACAAGGCCGCAAGATGGGCCGGCTGGGTGGATTATTACGAACGTATCACAGGGCAGTCGAAGCTGTGGGTGGGCACGATCCAGCCGGGTTGGGACGACACGCGCTCGGTTGGCCAGCCCGATCTGCGCGCTCCGTCACCGGCATTTGTTCGCGAGCGCGGGGACGGCAGTTACTATCAGGCCACGTTCAACGCCGCCACGGCTACAAATCCCGACATGCTGTTGATCCACTCGTTCAACGAGTGGATTGAAGGGTCACAGATTGAACCGGGCTCTTCTTACGGTGACCTTTATCTGAACCTGACGGCGCAGTTCGTCGCACAATACAAAAGCCAATGAGCGAACACGGCCGGCGCGAGACTGAGGCGGTAGCGGCATACGTAGCGCGGCTTGGCATCAACGTGTACCAGATACGCTATAGCGACAAAACGCGCGCCGAACAGCGACTATATCTCCCCTACCCATCAGTATTCCCTGCATGGACGCAGCGACCCAATATTGCTAGAGATTTTAGCATTGCGAGTTGGGTTTACGTTGGAAATGCCAGCAAAATGGACAGCCGGTCAAACACAAACGGCGGTCATGTCCCAATAGAGTGCTGATAAATAGGCGAGATGGATTTAGACAGCCCCATGCGTATAAATAGCATAGGGGCCAAAGCTGCAATCCAGCCCCCAATTAAGGTGTAGCGAATATACCGGAGCGAATACGCCAGTAAAGTATCGTGTGGGCTAATAAACCCAGCAGATAACCTAAACCTCGCCACAAAATAAGAACTCCAATCATGCCCACAACAGAACGTCCTACTCTTTTACTCCATGGGCCACCTGTGTCAAACTCCAGACCAAAAAATATAGCCCCCATAACGGTGAATGTATCTTCTAAGGTGAGCGGATTTGTATCTGCACTATCCACAAAGATACCGTGTTGAATGTCAAGCAGCAAAATGTGAATGCTACGCGTAATGCGGGTCAAAGGGCAGGCCTTCGGCTTGAGCGGAGAAATTTAGGGGACTACTGTACGTGCACAACGAAAGCCGATATTGTCGCCTGATGCTGAGGGGTGAAACGAAAATCGGTAGGGAGCGCGCATGATATAGCCAAGATGTGACCAGCCACCTCCACTCGCAACACGGAATTCACCGGAAGCAGGCCCGGTGGGATTCTCGGCAGGCGAGCCTCGATAGAAATTTCCATCGAACCAATCCTCGACCCATTCCCAGACATTTCCGGCCATATCGTAAATCCCGTATGGGCTCACCCCTTCTGAGAAAGAACCGACTGGCGCAGTATCGATAAATCCATCGGCGTATGCGGTCGTGCCGCCGCAAAAGCTGTCGCACGAATTCACATAATTCCCCACAAAGGTATCGCCCCAAGGATATTGCCGTCCGTCGTTTCCGCGGGCAGCCTTTTCCCATTCGGCCTCTGAGGGTAGCCGATCTCCGCGCCATTCGCAATACGCGCCAGCGCCATACCAGCTCACCCGCGCCACGGGGTGATCCACATAACCTGCGCGCGGCTGCCACTCATTGCCCGGGATAAGACGCGCTTCATCCAAATCGCCCACGTGCAGCGAGAGTATGCCCGCCGTACTGAGATTTCCCTGATCATTGAGAAAGGCAGCGTATTGCAAATTCGTCACTTCGTATTGGTCAATGTAGAACCCATCTAACGTGACTGTGTGGATCGGCTCTTCGGCCTCGAACCATACCCGTTCGCAATCGTTGGCATTAAAGAGGCGCTGACATTCCCCCAGTGCGATGTCGGCATCACCACCCATATCGAACGGCCCATCTGGGATCAAGATCATCGTTGCACCATCGGCACTGATTATCGAGCTTGGGAACGGCGTTATGCTTGGTGTTGGGGTGATCGTAGCGGTTGGCGACCCAGTCACGTCGACTGGATGTGGTGCGGTTGGCGTTGGGGTTAATGTTGGGATTGGAGTTGGGGTCGCGCTTGACGTGGGCACTGCATCGGTTACTACGGCTAGTGCCACTTGGCCCGGATTCGAGGTCGCCGTATCCGTGGGAACTGCGCTCAAAAGTCCCAGAACATTCCAGGAGCTTGGAATAAACCGCGCGCCAGCGATAACCGAAACAATCAGCAGACATGCGGCAACTAATCCGCCCAATACAAATCTCCAGGGTGATATCCTGCGCCGCGTCTCGCCGGGCAGTGGGGCCTGAGGCTCTATGCGCCGATCCCCCTCTCGAATCGGCGGGGTTACGTCCGGCTCAGTCGCTGCGCGCGGACGAGTTGGTGATTGAATCCCCTGAATTTGTCCGCGTTGTAATGTTATATCCTGCAGCGTATCTGGCGTGTCCGCTTTTGGGTTGGTGACCCTTTGTTGGACGGGTGTGGCACGGCGCAGCCCAGTCTGCCGATAACCGACCGCGTCTGCGAAAGCGTGTGCCAATTCACCGGGCGTTGAATATCTTTCGTCTCGGACTTTGGCCAGAGACTGCTCGATGATGCTGCCCAGTCCCGCAGGAGTACCTGGTTTAACTTCGAGGATATTTGGCACGGGTGTCCCGAGGTGCTCAAGCGCCAATTTCATTGGCGTGTCTGCATTGTACGGAAGCTCACCGGTCAGCATCTCGAATAGGAGAATGCCTAAGGAGTAGACATCGATACGGCCATCCAAGTCCATTTCCCCCCGCACTTGTTCCGGGCTCATGTATGCCGGAGTCCCGATGAGCGCCTCCCCCGTGAGCGCAATACTTGCCTCGCTCATCTTAACAATACCGAAATCAGACAGATAGGCTTCACCGCCTGCATCAAACAACACATTGCCGGGCTTAATATCGCGGTGGAAGATGCCGCGCGCGTGTGCCTGGTCGAGCGCCCAAGCCAGACGCGTTAATATCCTCGCCATATAGGGAAGCAGAAGCGCGCCCCCTTCCAGTTTGTCCACCAGCGAACCACCCACCATGTAACGCATGACAATGAAGGGCTGCCCATCGTGGTCGCCGAGATCATATATTGGCACAATCGCCGGATGTTCGAGTGCGGCGACGGCCTCGGCTTCACGCTGGAAGCGGACGCGCAATTCGGGATCGGAGGTGAATTGGCGAGGGATCACTTTGATGGCAACCTGGCGCTTTGTGAGTGGATCGCGCGCCAAGTACACCACCGCCATACCGCCCCGAGTGATCTCCCGATCAACTTCGTAGCGACCAATATTTTCAGGTGCCGTATACATTTAATTCGATTGTACTTTGGAATATCTGGCGCTGCTACAGAGGCTTGAATTGCAGTCTTGGGGCAAATTCTAAAATCGGACGCAGAAAACTACTGACAAGGGCGAAATGTGAAGCAGGCGCTGCATTCACACGGGACGAGCGCAGGGGCTAGCAGGGCAAGCAGCAGGAACGATTATTCCAAACTCAGTGGAATCTTCTGCCGACTTAGTCAGTGCTTATACCAGCGTTCATCTCACTGGCTGATCAAATCCCACATCACGTCGCCCTCTGCGAACGGCGTGGAGAAGCCCATCAACTGGCCGACCGTCGGAGCGATGTCGCGTAGGGTGTGCAAGCTGGACACCGTGACGTCTGCAGGCGTGCGTGGGCCAAGCGTGAGCAGCGTAACATGTTGCTCGCTCTCACTCGTACCGCCATGGGTTGTAAAGTCGTCCAGGCGGCGGCCGTGGTCATTAGTGACAAAAAGCGTCGTCTGTGCCGCATAAAACGGATCGGCTTGTAAGGCATTCCAAAGCTGCCAGATAACGCCATCCATAGTGCGGATGGCTCGCAGGTATGCGTCAAAGTTTCCGGTGTGCGCCCACTCGTCCACGGCGGGAAACGCAATCATGACCAGGCGCGGATGCTGCGCCAGCGCAGCGCGGGCAACGTTGAGAACGGCCAGATCGTCAAAATCCGCGCCGAGTATATTGTAGGAAAGCGCGCCGAATTCGGAGCCGTATCCGGCGGCGGTGCTGTAGGCCCAATGGGCAGCTTTGCCGGCAAGGGTGCCGGTGAACACCAAAGCGGTGTCTATGGGCAGCGCGCCGGTCTGTTGTCGGAAGTATTCGAACAGTGTCGGATGCGTGGGCCGCCCGCTGCCGTCGTTGGGGATCGGCTGCCAGACACCACCCAGGATAGCGGCGTGACCCGGCGCAGTCGACGTCAGGCCGAAGTTGTAAATACGTGTATGCCATGTGCCCAGCGTTCGCAGGTCGTTCCAAATGCGTGGGATATTCTGATGAGTCGAATCGCCATAGGTGTCCTCGTAGCGCCAGCCGTCCACGACGACGATCACGACTTTCGACAGATGCGCTGCGCTTTCTGGGGAGGCTTGCGCCGTGATCCCCGGTAGAAGGAGCTGCTGTCCGACGTAAATCAGATCACCCTTTATACCGTTCGCGATCTGTATGGCTTGCACTGTAGTGGCACAACGCAGGGCAATGCGAGTCAGCGTATCACCAGCGCGAACCGTAAACGGTGAGGCGCACGCGCTGGGGCTGGTCGCTGTGGAGGAGATCGCCGACCCGCCCGGGATTTGCAGAACCTGACCAACGAAGATTAGATCGCCGGTCAGTCCGTTCGCCGCCTGGAGCGCGTTGACTGTTGTAGCGCAGCTGCGCGCAATGCGCGTCAGCGTGTCGCCAGCGCGCACCTGGTAGATCGAGCTGCATTCGCCTTGCGCAGCTGCCGGTGGAGCGCTTGCGACAACCAGCAGCAGGGCTACAAAGATTGACAGATTGAAGCGACCCAAATTTATTAGCTTTTCTCTCATCTCAATATCTCAACAAATTGATGTAATCTCATTATCTGTTCAGTTCAAAATGGTACATCTAGATTTATACCAATCTGAGTGTAAGTCGTTCGTATAATCTATGCTTTCTATTCGACGCGACAAGCTTCACAAATTAGAGAGTAACACCATTGGATCTGGTTAAATCACTCAAACTCTTTATGAGAAGTCGTCATGCTACAATCCGGCGCATCCCCTCGGTGAGGAAGGACGCTGGCGTGTGTCTGATTTCTATCGTGCTTTCGTTGGCGTTTAAACGCTGAAAAATAAGGACAGGTACGTCGTAGTTGGCAGGACGAGGACAAACGTAGAGGAACGCCAATTTCGAGCCGAGTCAGCGTTTATCTGCGAAGCTCCTCAACCTATTCTCATCCGATAGGTGGAAAACATATGTCTCATCCCCTCGTATCACAATTACGTTTCACGCGCCGCGAATTCAAGCGCGCTTTGGAAGGACTCTCCGATCCTGACGCGCGGCAGCGCTTTCTGCCGATGAATTGCATCAGCTGGATCATCGGTCATCTCGCTTGGCAGGAGCAACGCTATTTTCTCGAACTTATGCAAGGTGATGTACTTTTGCCGGAACTCAACGAAAAATTCTGCTACGGTTGTTCGGCTCACACCCCGCTCCTTGAAGACATGTGGAAAGCCTGGCACATTGTCACCAAGGCCACAGATCCATTTCTCGATACCCTGACTACCACGAAGTTCAAAGCGCCAATAGTCGCGGACGACAAGTCTAGAGCCAACTACACAGCTGGATCTTCGATGCTGCGCGTAATCTATCATTACTGGCACCACACCGGCGAGAGCATGGCGATCCGACAGATGCTCGGTAACGCAAACCTTCCTGAGTTCGTGGGCAGTATCGATCTGGAAGCCCCTTATGAACCGCATTAATTCTACAGAGCTTGAGTCGGGGCAGCATTTGTCAGTGTACGCTCGCTCCCGGACCACATCCTAAGCAGACGGCACGCACACTGCGTTCAGGGCATCCTGACGATGTAGTTCTGTTTCCAGCAAATCCATAAAATCGTTGGTTGCCGGTAAAAGCTCGCCGATACGCCTCTGCTTGGTTTCTTCATTGAATCAAGTCATCTGATTTACCAGACGTTGCTATGAGCTCAGAACTGATTCGAATCCGTAATCAACCTGATTATGCCGTCGGATAAGCAATACCTGCCAGACGAGAAATTACATTCCAACTTGCTTCCTGACTTTTCTGCTCGAAGAAGTGTGCTTCTTTCTGCTCTTCCAACTTGCCAACTCCTTTACCAGGTGGGGAGGCAAAGAATTTCCCCGTCGTTTTATCGTCGAAGTTGGCAGCGTCCAGATAGCGACGGGCAGCTTGCGATACTGTCCCCGCCTGGCCAAACAGGCGAAGCACCGGAGACATTACACCTGACATGAAAATTTTCAGCGGCAATGGCGCATTTCGTGCCCAATTTGTAGCGGATACACTACCCGGCGAAACCGCATTGACTGTAATACCTTTAGGCAATTTCCGTGACAGCGCGGCTGCCCACCACGCGACATAGACTTTAGCGGTTACGTAGGCATTCATAGGATTGTATTTGTAGGGTGATTGTACTTTGGCGATGGTTGTTAGAGCCGCTTCCATATCCCCATCGAAATGCTCTTGAGCAAAGGCATCGAAGTCGGGAATGTTCATACCCGGCACATTGCCACGAGCACCTTCGGAGCCTGCGATGACAATGCGGGCACCTTTCGAGAGACGTTGTTCAGCGAGCAGGCGCATGGTTATGATTTGATGACCAATAAGCTGGGATGCGAACGTTAGCTCTACTCCATCGGAGTTGTAGACAGGTTTCGGCCCGGTATTCATTCCGGCATTCAGAATTAAAACATCAATCTGAAAGTGTTCTTTATCGAGCATATCGACAGCCTTCTGAGCAGACTTGGGTTCTGACAAGTCAACAGCCAAGCCCTCAAAAATATGCTTTCCCGTGCGCTGAATTAGCTGTTCTTTAGCGAGTTCAGCTTTCTCCATTGTGCGCGTGGCTAGGATGATACGACCATATCCATCCTCAGCGAGTTGTGCGGCGGATTCGAAACCGAAGCCAGAATTTGCTCCAGTCACGAGGGCTGTTTTTGTTTGGTTATTCATTTTGTGCTCCATTATTTTTCTGTGATGAAGAGGTTCGATGTCCATTACTCTACGACGATAGGAGCTGGACAGGAACGGACATAAGGGCAGATAAGGTTTAATCAAAAAGGACAGGTGCAAAACCTGTCCTTTTGTACACTACTTAGCGCCTTGGCTAGGGTGTTCTGTGTTGCTTACATCTGCGTCCGTAGTGCGAGATATGTGACGCCGGAACTATACGGTACGGCACCTCGCTCCACCGCCGACGATTGAATTGGACTTCCGAGTTTTCACACAGTCTGTGCCGTCGTTGGAATGCTCACGGTTGAGGTTGCCGGTTGCCCGCCTTCGACACGTTTCTTCAGGCCGTTCAGGAGTACATCCATCGCTTTCTTGAATTTGCGCTCCACGAACAGAGCATTCAGGAGTCTGCCGAACAAACCGAACTAAACTTCATGGTCAGTGGTAATTTCAACGGCGGTCCCCTTTTCTATTTCACGCAACGCGAATCGTATGTCAGCACGCTGCAATGGAAGGCTTGTCTCTGTGATTCTTATCGTAAGCACACGACATGGATCCCATTCCACAACACTTTCTTCAAGGAAGTTGCCATCTTCATTGTCGCAACGGCGTAATTGCCCACCCCTTCCGATGTTTCACTCGTCAGATAAGACTTCCGGTTATTTGGGTTCCACTCGCAGATATTGCCAAAATCAGAGAGTTGCTCCCACACATTGTCCACAGACGCCGCAATAATAACTTGAGTAGAGAAACTAGACATTGAATTAACCTCCTTATAGATAAGTCAGTTAAACATTGGACAAAGGGTGTCATAGCCATAACGCTGGAGAAAGGAACTTGGGAATGAGTTGGTGGTCAGATGAGTTTCGAAATTGGCGGCTAATTCAGGTAGACGTGGTAGCACGTGATTGTGACTGATAGCTTGACGCGTTGCCTTCCAAACTTGCTCTTGAGGGTTCAGGTCGGGAGCCGCTACCGGGAAGTATTCGATCCCCAATCGCGGATTGGCAGCCAACACATCCTTGATGGCTTGCCCATAATGCCACGCAGTCCAGTGTGTACTGCACTGGGGGGCGCACGGTCCCAGAATAGCAAGATGGGCACATCCGGAATTATGGCGAGAATGTCTTCCAAGTGCTGGGCGCTGGCAACAGCGTTCATCGTTTCTGAGCGCGTGACGATTTCTTGCTGGGTGTGCAGGTTCAAGGTGCCATAGAAGTGCGTACTTGTACGTCCAGGGTCGCACCGCACCGCGTACTGCCGCACTTGTCGCGTGCGACAGCATCGTGATACCCGGCAAGTGCGAACGGTGTTTGGCCGCGTGGCGCCCAGACCGTGCTCAGCGTCGGTTGCAAGTAGAGCGAGGCTTCATCTTCCGCCAAGATCACGGTCTCTGGGGCACATTGGACGGTATCCAACAGTTTTTCACGACCCTGTCGGGCGCGACAAGGGTTTCGACTTGTTCTTCGAAGTCGCGTACGGCCACCTCGCGCCGGGACTTGTAGGTCTTCGTAGGACGCTGGCGGGAAAAACCGAGCCGGTGGAAAAGTGTGTAGTAGGAGGTCAAGCTGCGATAAGAGACACCGTACCAGTGAAGCACAGCGTGTTGCAACTCTGCTGCGGTCCAGAAGGGCTTGCCGTTGGGAAACAGGTCTTGCGGCGTATACTGGTGCAAGCGGCTGCCTAGTTCGACGACCTGCGCAGGTGTCAAAGAGCGATGGTTGCCGCCTTTGCGTTTGTCGACCAGACCGGCAACACCGTGTTCCCGATAGTTGCGACACCAAAGCATCAATGCCGGCCGACTACAGCCTGTGATTTCAGTGATCGCGGTCACAGGATAGCCGCTCCCGTATAGTCGCGCTGCTTGATATCGCGTGCGCGTCGGACCGTCTTTACTGGCGTCATACGCTCGATTGAGTTCGGCTACCTGTTGTTCTGTGAGAGTGAACTGTCGATTTGCCATACCCACATTGTATATCATCTAACTGTAACATCTATTAGGTTTATTGAAATCGCCTCATTCAATTTTGGGAAAGCCGCCCAACGCCGCCAATAACGCTAGTGGCAAGATTGGCGACGAAACTTTGTAGTCTTGTAACTTTCACGGCCTCAACCGACACCTATTTAAATCTTGTTTCCCGTTGCGCGTTGATAGGTTTTGTTAGGCTGTTATTTGGCAGGAATCCAAACGCAGCGGATGTCTAAACACATAAGCAGTGTTGTCCTGACATTGCCAAAATGGTTCCGCTACGGACGGACTTCATAGAAGTTATTGAATGGATCTTCATCGAAATCGATTTGCCGAAACTGTGTAAATCCACCGGCCTCTGTTATCTCCTTCGCTATATTGGGAGTGAATCCTAAGGTTCCCAGGCCCGCTCCTCCCGGCTCTGATAAGGCCGAGGACATACAATAAAGCATGGAGAAGCCATAAAACGTCGCGCCAAGTGGATTCTCAAGATTTTCTTCAAATTTGTCTGAACACTTGATATCCTTGACGATCCAAACACCGTCCGATTTGATTGTCTGGCGAATAGCTCGGGTCACTTCGACCGGGTATGTCATATCATGCATGCAATCCAAGGTCAGGGTCAGATCATACGTCGGCTCCGCAGGTAGGCTCTCACCTCTAGCAATCTCAAACGTAATGTTTGACAAACCCGCCTGCTTGGCTTTGACCCGAGCTCGGTCAATCGCCACTGGCGATGGGTCATAGCCCACAAACTCCGAGTTTGGGTATGCCTTTGCTAATACCTCTAAGGCCGTTCCCGACCCGCAGCCAATGTCGGACACCCGGACACCTGCATTAAGCTTTGACGTGAGGCCCTCAACCTTATCGAGAATGTTGGGCAACTTTGCATGGACTGATCCTGTCATGCGCTCCACCGACCGGGCCACATTCGGTCCATGATCATCCCAACTCATCCCAATCCCAGTGCGAAAGGCTTGAGCTAATCGTTCCACCACGTGTGGTGGTGTGGGTTCGCCAAACATCCCAGCGAGATACATAGGGCTTGTTTCATCAGTGAGGACGACTCCGGCTTCAGACGTTAGCTCGAACCGATCCTCTCCTTGATAGGCCAGCAACCCTGCGCTTGCTTGTCCTCGCAGCCACTCGAGAAGCCAGCGCTCATTGAGATCAACGCGCTCTGCTAATTGGTTCGCTGTAATTGGGCCTGCAGCAAGCAGCGCCTCGTACAACCCCAATCGATCTCCGAAATACACGATCAACGAAACCAGTTCGCCTGTCTTAATGTCCATGACCATCTCGGCGTAGGCTTCAAGTGTCTCCTGGCTCACCGTCTGTTCTTCTATCGCACTCACGATTACCTCCTTTAGATTAGAATAAAAATCGTGCTTTCCAATTCCGCTCGAATGGCATTGTTAGGCCACGTTGTATCCTTTGTGATGTCTGCTCCTCCACAATGAAGAGCCCTCACATGGCGTGGCGGATGTGGTCCCCGATAGCTTGCTAAATCCAGCGTCTTACCGACCCTTTGTATTGGAGATACGCGTCCCCGAACTTGCGTTCCAGGTACGTTTCCTCAGGCCGGATTGCCAGGAAGTTCACCAAGACCAACGCCAGGAGCACCGAAGCCAGGACCCAGACGGAACCTAGCCACAACGCGATCCCCGCTTGAAGCAGAGCAACACCAAGATAGATTGGGTTGCGGGAAAAGGAGTACGGCCCGCTGGTGATGATCGAGACCGTAGGGCTGTGGGGATTCGGATCATTCCCAGTTTGTTTCTGCTGGGCCGCGGCGAGCACGAAGATTCCCAGACCTGAGACCCCGATAAAGATCCCCAACGTGATTCTCAGGGTTGTTGGAATGGCCAGTGGTAGGGGCCACACCCAGTAGTGGATTGCAAGACCTACCCCAAGAGTAAGTAGGTAATACAGAGGCGGTTGACTTCGTACGGCAGCTCTATCCATGCTGTCATCTCTTTCGCTAGTACTCATTGACATACTCCTTTATTAGCCAAGTAGATTATATTTTGCACCTGATCATCAGAATAGCGCATTATCTGGCTCATCGCCCGTGTCACCTTTTGGTACTTGTACGAGATGGGTCGCCCTATATTGAAGCGCTAATTACTATTGTCTTTACGCCCTGGTTTGTTCAACATGGGCGTTTTGGCGCACCTTTCCTTGAAATCCTGAAAGCTACGAGGCTTCATCCCTCAGTGATGATACTGCCTGCCAGATTATCGACAATCACTGGACTCGCGAAGTAAGTAACCGAAGGTTCGGTGCCATACTTATTCGTAATAGCCTGACGCCATTCCGCACTGTAGAGCTGTTCTGCTTCTTCTCGAGATTCCCAGAGATAGGCACCACCGATAGTGCTACCGTCCTCGGATAGCAGAAAATACTTGCGGATCAGCCC
This sequence comes from Anaerolineales bacterium, assembly GCA_965248775.1. Classification (GTDB taxonomy): domain Bacteria; phylum Chloroflexota; class Anaerolineae; order Anaerolineales; family JBHHUI01; genus JBHHUI01. Next base: position 2,619,429 of record OZ252150.1, on the reverse strand, counting down.
TGGGGTTTCGCGATAGTTTTGCGCCACATCACCAAATAGACCGGTCGCCTTCTCGAGGGTAACCGGAGTAGAAATATTAATTTGGACGACTCCTGTGATCATAGTTTCTCCTTTCATTGTGCCTCTGACACTAATCGTCGGAAGGAGAAATGGCAGAGGCATCGTATAAACAATCGTTAAGTTAAGCCATACCCCAAATCGTCTCGTGAAGTACTAATTACTATTGTCTTTATACCCTGGTCTGTTCAACCAGGGCGTTTTGGCGTACCTTCTTTGAAATCCTGAAGACAGGAGCCCTCATCCCTCAGTGATGACTTTATTGGCGCTGTGCATGAGAGCGGCACCAGCGCGCATCGTCATTGAGATAAAAGATGCTTCTGCTAATTCCTCTTCTGTTGCACCGGCTTGACGCGCATAGTCGCTGTGGACAGTCAGACAATATGGGCATTGAGTAGCCAGCGCGACAGCAACGGCAATCAGTTCTTTGGTTTTCTTGGGGATTGCACCGTCCGCCATCGCCGCCGCGTCAAAGGCGACATATGCTTCAAAGACGTCTGGTTTCACTCCGCTCAGTGGGATGAGCTTTTCCAATTCTGCAGCTGTACCGTTCGTGGCGATCATTGTGGTCATTTTATGCCTCCTTGTGACATAGCTTAGATGGGAGCATTATGGCAAATGTCGGTGGCGTGCAGGTATTGTTAATGGTTACAATAGTGATACAGAAGGGAAAAGGGAGTTGGAAACGGAACTCGATTACACAGCGTCTTTCGGCTATTGGGTACGGCGACGCCGCGTCGCGCTCGACCTGACGCAGAAAGTTCTGGCGTCCCAAGTCGGCCGCGCCATGGTGACCATCAGAAAAATCGAGACTGATGAGCGGCGTCCCTCCCAGCAGATGGCCGAGCGCCTGGCTGAATGTCTGAATATTGCCTCTGAGCAACGCGCCATATTCATACGCTCTGCGCGCGGCGAACTGGCCATCGACCGCTTGGCCCTACCTCAAGAGCCGGCCGCCGCACCACCCGCTTTCCTCCAGCAAAGCACAGCAGACATTGCAGAGAAACCCGAGTTTGTCGCCCGCGAACCTGAGCTACAGAAACTGCAAGAGTATCTCGGCGCGGCACTGGACAGGCAAGGTTGTATCGCTTTCGTAACTGGAGAGGCCGGCCAGGGTAAGACGTATCTGCTCAGCGAGATGACCCACCGTGCGCAGGACGCACACGCCAACCTGATCGTGGCCTCGGGCAGTTGCAATGCTTTCAGCGGCGCCGGCGATCCCTACCTGCCATTCCGTGACATTCTAGGTATGCTCAGCGGGGACGTGGAGCCGCGTTGGGCTGCCGGCGCCATCTCCCGCGAGCACGCCATCCGGTTGTGGAACCTGATGCCGCACACTGTGCAGGCGCTCCTCGACCATGGTCCGGACCTGAACGGCGTGTTTGTGTCGGCTGCGAACCTGGCAAAGCGCGCGGCCGCCGCCGCACCAACCGGCCTCGATTGGCTGGCACGCTTGCTACGTCTGGCGGAACAAGAGCGCTCAGCGCCAAAGGAATTGGAACAGCGTCAGATATTCGAACAGTACACACAAGTGTTGCGCACGCTGGCCATGCAACAGCCCATGTTGTTGCTACTGGACGATCTGCAATGGGCCGACGGCGCATCCATCGATTTGTTGTTCCATCTTGGGCGCAGGCTTGCCGGTAGCCGCATCATGATCCTGGGCGCGTATCGGCCCAGCGAGGTAGCGTTGGTGAACACAAGGAGCACTGCACAACAGCATCCGCTCCTGGCGTTGGTAAATGAATTCAAGAGCCAGTATGGAGACATCCAGCTGAAACTGGGAGAAGTTGGGAGCGAGGCGGGTCGCGGCTTTGTCGACGAGTTGCTGGATCGTGAGCCCAATCAACTAGGAGAGTTGTTCCGGACTGCATTGTTCGAGCGCACGCAAGGGCATCCCCTGTTCACCGTTGAGATGCTGCGCGACATGCAGGAGCGTGGTGATCTGATCCAGGATGAGGCTACGCGTTGGGTGGCGGCAGACAGACTGGATTGGGAAGCCTTGCCAGTGCGGGTGGAGGCCGTGATCGAACAGCGCATCGGCCGGCTGGAACCGGCCCTGATGGACATATTGGAGGTAGCCAGCATTGAGGGCGAGTTATTCACAGCGCAGGTCGTCGCACGGGTACAAAAACTGGAGGTGCGCGCGGTACTGCAGCAGCTCTCGCGAGAGTTGGGGACGCATCACCGCCTTGTGCGCGAGCACGAAGACGAAGCGGACGAAGAGCAACGTCTGTCACGCTTTCGGTTTTCGCACATACTGTTTCAAGACTATCTCTACAACCGATTGAGTGCGGGCGAGCGGCGACTTCTGCATAGCGAGGTAGCGACGGCATTAGAGCAGCTATACAGCGGCAAACCAGACGCGCCAATACTGCGATTGGCTCGGCATTATGCTGCCGCCGGCGAGCACGAGCGAGCGCAAACATACTTTCAACAAGCGGGGCAGCGCGCTGAAGCGATGTATGCGCTCGCTGAGGCCATCGTGCATTACACGAATGCTCTTGAAGAAACGGTGCAACTGGAGGTCGATGCGGCAGCGCGTGTACCGCTCCACCGGAGGCGCGGACTGGCACACGAAACACTCGGCGGATTTGAAGCGGCGCGCGCAGACTATGAGGCGGCGCTGCAGCTTGCCGAGCCGGCCGGCGACCTGCGCTCCCAATGGCGTGCCTCGCTCGACCTGGGCAAACTCTGGGCGGCACGCGATTACTCCCGCACGGGTGAATATTTCGAGGGCGCGATTGCCCTGGCGCGCCGGCTGGACGATCCGCCGGCGCTTGGACGCAGCCTGAACCGCCTGGGCAACTGGTACGCGAATGCCGAACGGCCGAATGAAGGCATCGCCTACCATGAGGAGGCGCTGGAGATATTTGAAGGTCTCGACGACCGGCCGGGGCTGGCCGATACGCTCGACCTGCTGGGCATGGCCACCGTGCTAGGGGCGGACACGATTGCCGGCGCTGACTTTTTCAAGCGTGCCATTGACCTCTACCGAGAATTGGGCGACAGAAACGGCCTGGTCTCAAGTCTGGCCACCATTTCCCAGGTTAGTCCTGGTTACGAAATGCAAACACTCATTTCCGTATTTTCCTTTAAAGAGGCGCTCCAACAAGTGGACGAAGCCATCACGATTTCGATCGAAATTGGTTGGCGAGCGGGCGAGTCGTACGCCCGTTGGTCGCGGGCGCATTTATTGGGGGGGGGGCGGCCGGATGGGAGAAGCACTCGACGCGGCGCAGGCCGGGCTGCGCATTGCGGAGGAGATCAATCATCGCCAGTGGATGGCGGCCGCGCAGGATGTACTTGTGCACATACACCTCGACCTGCTTGCAGTGCATCAGGCGCTGCAACATGCAAATCAGGCCCTTGTATTGGCACGCGAAGTTGACTCACATCACTTTATCAATGTGACGTTGGCCGCGCAGGCATGGGCGTTTCTGATGGAGGGAAATATATCAGACGCCGAGTCTGTGCTGGATGTTGTGAGCACGCCGAATAATCCTGAGATGACGATAGGACAGCGAATGCTGCTGCAGGCGCGCGGCTTGTTGGCGCTGGCGCAGGGCCGGCCGGCGGCGACCTTGGACATCGGCGATGTACTGTTGGCATCGGCGGCCGGGTACGAACCTGGCCGCATTATCCCCTCGATCTGGCAGCTTAAGGCGCAGGCCCTGGCCGATCTGGCGCGCACTGCAGAAGCCATCATGCTCCTGCAGGAGGCCATCGCACACACCAAACAAACCGGCGAGCAGATGCTGCGCTGGCGCATGCATGCTAAGCTGGGACGTTTGTACGCTGAGACCGATCGCAAACCCGAAGCCGTAGCTGAACACGCAGCCGCGCGCCAGATTGTCGCAACTGTTGCGGAAACCGTCGCGGACAAAGACCTGCGCGAAATCTTCGTGGCAGGCGCGCAGGAGGTGATCGACACCCAATGACGACCGAACCATTCCGTCTCATGGCCATCCTGGCCCATCCGGACGACGAATCGCTTGGGATCGGTGGGACACTGGCTCGCTGCGCTGCGGAAGGCGTTGAGACATATGTGATTACGGCCACGCGCGGGGAGCGCGGCTGGCAGGGAGCGCCGGAGGAGAATCCCGGCCTCGAAGCCCTCGGACGCCTGCGTGAGGCAGAACTAAAAGCAGCTATCCGGATTCTGGGCGTACACGAACTTACATTCTTGGGCTATCTGGATGGCGACCTGGACCAGGCTAATCCTGCAGAGGTCGTCATGCAGCTCGTCGCCCACGTCCGCCGCGTGCGTCCGCATGTCATCGTCACGTTCGGACCGGAGGGCGGGTACGGGCATCCGGATCACATTGCCATCAGCCAGTTAACCGCCGCGGCGCTCATCTCGGCAGCAGATGCCGCGTATTTGCCGGATAGCGCTGCAGCCTATCGTGTCCCCAAGTTCTACTATCGCGTGTGGACCCATTCCGAGCAACGCGTTTATCAGGCCGTCTTCGGAGACATCGTCATGCAAGTCGACGGAGTAGCGCGCACGTTTGTGGGCTGGGAGGAATGGGCCCCGACCGCACGCATCAACACTGCCAGCTACTGGCCCACAGTCTGGAAGGCCATCTCGTACCATGCCAGTCAGTTGCCGCAATATGAACAACTTGCCCAGCTCTCAGAGGAACAACATCGCAAACTGTGGGGCCGCGACGGCTATCTGCGCGTCTACAGCACGGTCAATGGCGGGCGTGCAGTGGAAGATGACTTGTTTGCTGGACTGCGCTAAATTGTGGGATTTCCCGTTGGGAGAAGCAGCTGTTTGCCTGATGGACAGAAGCATGTCTTCCCCGGCGCCATTGTGATTCTGCCCACGCCCGTCTGACGCAATCCAATCCGAATGCACAACCAGGAATTGGTAGCGCCATGGCTTCTTTCAATTACAGCTGAACAAACCCCTCACTGACCCAGCCGTAAATCTCCCCACCGATCTCGGCCGTACCCTAAAGGTCTTGAAGACCTTTAGGGTTTAAACGAAGTCATCTTCTATCAACGGCACGATGCGGTGAAAATCCATCTCATCCTGATGTAACGCTTCAAAACGGCGCGCGCCGTCGAACCAATTCAACACCTCAGCACGTCGCAATCGCGTCGCCCCATCCGAAAGGAACGCCTGATACGACGAGTAGGACCAATCACGAAAGTTATCTACAAAAGCGTGCCTTTGAGGGTTCAAGTGTATGTAGGTGACCAGATAGATAAAGTGGGCGTCTGAAGATACCTCGATGCGGCCAAAGGGTTTCTCGAAGAGGCTGCCTGTCCGGTTGTAGGCCTTATTGATTGCCTTGGTATAGGCGTTGAACAGGTTGCCGAATGGATGGCTGGGTTCATCGGTATAAAATCTTTTCGAGTTTCGGAAACCCGAAAGGTATCCTCGTCGATGCTCTTCCAATCCTCCTCCTGCTCCTTTACCCGCTTCCTCCGTACCAGAAAATGGAAGTGATTCCGCAGCAGACAGTAGGCGTAGGTATCGGCGACTGGCGAAACATGCTGGGCGTAGAGCTGCAGGAAGTAGCGATAATTGCGCGCCTCAATGAATATGTCCTCCCGATTGTTGCCGCGATTGTAGATGTGGAAGTACTTGTCGTATTCGAGCGCGGCTGGCGTTGTCATGATGATATTCCAAACCCGATAAGTCTATCTCGTTCCTAAACCCGAAAGGTCTCTGAGACTTTTCGGGTTTATTGTAACGCGTCGTGCGCCTGAGTCAGGTCCCCCTTTGCGCCTATTTCGGCGAAGATTGCTTCGGCGCGTTCCAGGTGGGCCCGCTCGACAGTCTCGCCGGCAGAGTCCATGAGCGTGTCGGTCAGCGCATCCCTATACGCGGAAGTCAGCCTCGGGGTCGGGTTTGTTCTTCAGGATTTCTTCGATGCGTGCCATCGCAGCATCGTCCAGCTTTGCAAGTACGTCCAACGCCTGCATATTTTCGGCGACCTGCTCCGGACGGGAGGCGCCGGTGATGACTGAACTCACCTGGGGATTTTTGAGACACCAAGCCAGCGCCAGTTGCGCCATGCTGCAGTCCAGTTCTGTTGCAATTGGAGTGAGTTGTTTGACCTTCTCAATATTCTGCTTCGCAGTTTCGCCGTGGTAGCGGTCGTGCAGCAGCCAATCAAACTGGGTCAGGCTCGCCCGACTGTCGTCCGGTATTCCTTCGGCATATTTACCGCTAAGCAATCCACCGGCTAATGGACTGTAGGTGGTGAGCCCTAGACCAACAGTCTCATACAGGCGCGCGTATTCGCGCTCGACCCGCTCACGAGCGAACATGTTGTAGAGCGGTTGTTCCATCAAGGGCGGCACCAGGTGCTCACGCCGGGCGACGGCATGCGCCTCCATAATCTGGCCTGCGCTCCACTCGCTCGTTCCCCAGTAGAACACCAAACCTTGATCAAGTAGCCAATTCATGGCACGTACAGTCTCTTCGATTGGGGTATGTAAGTCCGGGCGGTGACAGTAGATCAGGTCCACATAGTCCATTTGCAGGCGCGCGAGGGATGCGCTTGCGCCCTCGACAATATGTTTGCGAGACAAGCCCTTGTCATTGGAGCCATCGCCACCCCAGAACAACTTTGTTGCGATCACGACATCCGTTCGTTTCCAACCGGAGTGTCGAAGAATATTTCCGAGTACCTGCTCAGCCTGACCCCCACCATAACTCTCCGATGTATCGAAAAAATTGACGCCCGCTTCATACGCAATCTGCATGCAGGCCATTGCATCGTCTTCGGTCATCTGATCCGTCATCGTGATCCATGAGCCGTAAGAAAGAGCCGAGATTTGCAAACCCGATGCTCCAAGATAGCGGTATTCCATTCCGTCCTCCTGTTATTCGCGTTTGTTCAGTTCGCGGACGTAATCCGCATGGGTATCCATGTCGCGCAGCACATCCGGCGAATCAAGCTCAACGTGAAACACATCATCCTGGGCGCGCACATATTCCCGTAGCGAGGTGTTGGCTGGCAAGTCGAGAATTACACTCCACTGGGAGCGGCCCACCAGAATGGGATGTCCACGCCGCATGTTGTACGAGGGAACTACGATGGAGGCTGATTGTTCGCGAAACGCAGTGACCAATCTTGTAATCACTTCGGCACGAATGGATGGCTGATCGCCCAAGACAATCAACGCACCAGAAGATGAAGCTGTGGCCGCATGCAAACCGATTTGGATTGACGAAAGCATGCTTGCCTGTTTATATGCCGCGTTATAGTAGGTTTGAACAGGCAAGCTCCGAACAGCCGCCTCGATCGCTTCCTGTTCGTGCCCGGTAACGAGAAGAACCTCCGACAGCGAACAACCCAACAACACATGCAGGATGTGCTCAATAACGGTTACTTTGCCAAATGGGAGCAATGGTTTGAACGTGCCCATGCGTGATGATAGGCCGGCTGCGAGCACGATTGCTGAAACTGCAACCGTTGGTGGATCGTCCGTCGCTCTCATGCGCGCGGGCGGTTACATATATCGAGTGCGATCAGTGCGTAGAGTTGCGCGGCCCGAGCGATGTCACCGGTTTTGATGTAGTACGTCCAGCCTTCTGACGAAAGTCCTAACGGGGGGCCGTATGTGATCGAGGGGATCCCGACTTCGTTAAAGACATTCAGATCGCGCCACATGCTGCTGACGGGCGCATCCGGCTCGCTGGGCGGCTCTGGAAAGAAATTGCCATGTGCCGTAGTGACGGCTTCTTCCAATGTGAAAGTGTTCTCACCTTCGTAGCCGCGCCGGAAAAGATATGTTTCCAATTCAGCGTTCAAGCCGAGATCTTTTACAAGTTCACGTAGTTCACCGAACGGCACAAGCGGTTCGACGTTCGGTGGCACACGAATATCCAGATAGAGCGCACAGATACCGGCTGTCTCGATCGGCTTATATGGCAGCCCCCCCCGAATGGCGCCGATGGAGGCCTTGGGGACGACCATACCGGTGCGCGATTGATAGCTGTAGCGCTGCTCGTAATCTGAAGCCCACCCTTCAAACGCCGCGATAAAACGACTTGCTTGCACAATTGCATTCGGATTGTCTTCCATCTTTTCAGGACGCTGCAGAAACGGCGTGTAGATTGCTGTGCCGCTCAAGCTGACCTTCACAAGCAGACAGCCGCATTCGACGGCGGTATATGTCCAGTTGGTACATTCCGCGACCAGTATGAAGAGATGGTCAAATATGCCACGGCTTTGCGCCTGGGAACGGCCGCTTCAGATGCGAACCTGAAACGGTTCAATCGCAACAATTATCAGCACCCCACCTACAAAGCGTTATCTGAGCTCGGTCGTGCGCTCAAGACAATCTTTCTCTGCACCTTTTTGACCGACCCGGCTGTGCGCCGAGAGATTCAGAAGGGCCTCAACGTAGTCGAAAGCTGGAACAGCGCCAACCGATTTATCTTCTTCGACAAAGAGGGTGAGTTTAGTAGCAATGATATGGAGGCGCAGGAGATTTCTTTATTGTCCCTGCATTTGCTCCAATCTTCGCTGGTCTACATCAACACCCTGATGACACAGGATGTGTTAGCCCAGCCTGTCTGGTCAGAACGGATGACCCAGGCGGATTGGCGCGGCTTGACCCCGCTTTTCCGCCGGCACGTCAATCCGTATGGCTCTTTCGATCTCAATATGGACAAGCGGATTCACTTTGAGCTGGCATAGCACTTTTTCCGATCTCATTCTGGCTGACCACCGCAACCAAATCGGGGCTGGATGTGGCCCCCAGCAACACGTATGTTAATAGACCCCCAATACGTTGGCGTACTCTCGCATGCGGGTGATGTAAATGTTCGCGGTGTAGTTGTTCGATGTCTGCTTCAGTGAACTCGATCTGGATCATTGCAGGTCTCCCCTTACCCTGGCTCTAGTGGATGACTCGCGATTATAAGCCTTGTCAGCCAGGCGCATGCACCTATCCCGCTTCTAGCCCATGTTACTTTGTCCCCGTGCCGAGTATACTTGACCCGGTTCTGCCTGAGTCAACAAACCAATGTTAGGCGTTACTTTCACCAGACATAGGTTCGCCTCGTTGATGATGCGGACTGGCAGGCGAATACTGCTCTCCCATTGGTCGGCTGCGCTTTAGGTCGGTTACTTCGAGACCAAACATCCGCGCCGCATTGTCGCCCAGGATGAGAGCTTTCTCCTCTTCTGACAGAAACTCACAATGAACGCGTATATAGTCGATTGCCTGCTGATAGGTACACCAATAGCCCGCGCTATACGGCATATCCGAGCCCCACATCAGTTTGTGGACGCCAATCTGATCACGTAGCCGCTTGATCATCTCCTGGGCCCCTGGGAACGGATATTCGGGCCAGTAAGCGGAAAACATCATCTCAACGTGCATGTTGGGACGCTTGAGCAGGGTCATCACCTCATCGGGGATCTGGTAGCGATCCTCACCGCGCCGAATACTAAAGCTCTCAATGCCATGCGTGAGCACTGCAGGGATATTGGGGTGCGCCTCCGCCCAGCGGTCGAGTTCGGCCACGCGTTCCATAAATGCCGCAACACGGTTACGCCGTCCGCAATGCAGATACCACCAGACGGGGATTTCGAGCGCCTGCACCTTATCCCACAGCGGCTCAAACTTGGCATCGTCCAGATGATCGGTGTAGCTGTTAAGCGCGAATGACTGCGTACTGAAATACAATCCCTTTAGGCCAAGCTCCGATATGGCTCGCTCCAGCCGCTGGTGTTGGGCCGGGTGGTTGGCCTCCCATTCACGGATCTGAGCCAGGCCGATGAACCGATTTGGGAATCGACGCATCTGCTCACTGTAGTATCCGTTGAGTGAGCCATAAACGTGATCGTGCTGGAGTATGCCCATGTCTACGCCCACGAAATCCATCTCGGCGGCCATGCGCTCTGGCGGCGCTTCGCTACCGATCAAGCTGGGTGGATAGAGCTGCCGATAGTAATCCACACCGTTGACGGTTATTTCTACTTTGCCAAAGTCACCCATCCGAAAGTTCACATCCGGCATATCGTTGAGGTCGTCGGAGGAGAACTGCAACAGCGGCTCATCAACCACATGGTGTCCTGATTCTGTCGAATGGGTGTGGTCAGCCTCGCGCCTAAACCAGTACCGCCACCCGCGGATGTGGTGTTGCCAAAACTTCAGACTCAGTTTTGGGTCTTCCGCGCCCGGTTCGCTCCCTAACCTGGGAAAGATGTGAAAGTGAGCATCGATGATCATAATCCTTATTCTCCTCTGTCATTGTTCCTCCCGAGAAATTGGTTTTCTCGCAAGGATAACTCAGGTATTCCCTCGCTGGCGATCCTACATCCTTGGTGAAAAATGATCCTACATCGTTGCAGCAAACATGTACGTCATCTTTGCCGAAAGCACCTCCTACATGTTAGGGCGAAAGAGGACATCCTCTCCTGGGCATCGAGGATAGCCCAAATTTGGCACTTTGTTTACTGGTTCGGGCCGTGTTTTGGCTTATAGAGTTGGGCATAATGTTCCCTGGACCTGTCATGTTGTTGAAGAGTCCGGATTTTTCTTGAGCTTTTGAATCAACTCCAGCGCATTGATAATCCAGCTATCGCGGAGCTCAATGACGGCTTGGTGGTCTCTATCGTTCCATTCGAAGAAACCTCGGCCAGACTTGGCCCCCAGGTTGCCCTCTCCTGCCAATCTCCTGAGGGTAGCCGTTGGTTTGGTTGACCGATCAAGGTGTGGGAGCAGGTACTCTTGGATCGATAGGGATAGGTCGAGCCCACGAAGATCAGCAATCGCCAATGGCCCTACCACAGGTAAGCGCAGCACGAATCCAAGGCGTGCGCAAGCATCGTTATCTTCAGCACTGGCTACTCCGCTGTCCAGCAGGGCAATGGCTTCTCGGCGTAAAGCATGCTGCAGTCTGTTCCCCACAAATCCGGCAATATCCTTTTGAACGTGAACGGGATACTTGCCAACTGCATGTAGTACCTCCCTGAGTGCCGTTACCGTGGCAGGGGTTGTATCTTTGCCTTCCACGACTTCTAATAGAGGAATTAGATACGGAGGATTCCAGAAATGGGTTCCCACAAACCTGCCAGGTCTGTTCAGTGCGCTCGCCAGCTCTGAAACTCGGTAAGAGGAGCTGTTTGATGACTCCCCTGAAAAAACTCGGAGAAAAGAAGGTGCCTGGACACAACTAAAGCGGAGCGAGCGGATAAAAGCATGCACCCAATGGCGAAAAGAAAGCGCAAAAGAAGGTATTGGGGTCGTTTCTTGCTCTTTCTGTTGGGATTTTTCTGCGTCTGCTTCCGCCTGCGCCCGTTTGTAACGCCAGATACGACGCACATTGGCCATCACGGCCGAGGCAATTGTTATGGCACTGACGCGCTGCGTGCCGCGCACGGGAAGTTTGCCCATTGAAGGGCAGCTTGATACCGACCCAGTTCGTTTCACGATGCAGTCCGCACGTGACTGTGCGGTACTGGGTGGAGCGCACGGTGGCTTCGATGGCGGCGCCAGGTTCTGACCGCTGACGTGAACCTGGGCGCTCCGCTGACGACGCAAGGCTAAGTCAACGTCGTGCTGGCTGAAGCGCAAGACGCGTTCGGGATTATGTTTGAGCGGTCGGGTTGGACATTGGTCGAGAAAGGGGCAGGGATCGCAATCCGAGAAGTAGGCCAGGAAACGGTCGGGCCTGCGACCGGGGTGGACCGCAACGGCTTGTTTGTCAGGACAGGTGACGGTTTGGGGTTGACCCTGTGCAGCGCTCTGCCACTCAAAGTCCTGCAAGTTGAGTTTGTCGCTTGCTGGCTGGCGGCCGCGAATGGCGGTCTGGATATGCTCGAAGCGTAACCCGTGCGCCAGGACGTCTACTTCGGGGCTGTTGTAGGCGCCATCGGTGTTCATCTCTTTCAAGTCGGTGCGCGCTTTCAAATCCGGTAGCGCCTCGGCCAGCAGGGCGGCGGCGGCGCTGTTGTTGGGAGCAACCTGAACCTTGATAATCAACTGCAAGTCGTTCTCTGGGTCACAGGTCTCAGTGACGTTTGCGACGTAGCCAATCTGGTCCTGGCAGCGCTTCTGGCGATAGGTGGCTTCCCAATCATCCGGCGATTGCAGACTGCTGGCGCTCAGTTCTTTGCCTTTTTTGGGGCGCACGGCGTTTGCTGCGACAACGAAGTGTTCCTTGAAAACGCGAGCGAGCACCCGGTAGACGCGTTCAGCGGCGTAATCGTCTGCCAGTTCAGCGACCAGCCGTTGCATGAAGGCGCCGATGCGTTGTAGGTGGGTGCCGGTTTCTTCGCCTTTAATATGGTAGACGTACTGCCCCAAACTGCCTTTCAAGTAGGCGGCAAAATCGTCCGCATAGTGCTGGCGATCGGCGGCGGTCATCATGCGTTCCACTCGCTGAAGCACTTCGACCAACAGTTGCAAGCGGCTCATCGCACGAATGTTGCTCGCAATCGGCGTCGAGTCCAGCCGCTGGCGACCAGTCTTCACTGCCAGCGCCGCGAGCTGCTCGTCAGTTACCTGCTCAAAGACCTTCTCAATCAGGTTCTCGCCCGGCGCCTGCATATGCACGGCGAGTGCCTGTCGGAAGTTGTAAAGCGTGCGCAACTCGAAGTGCCCGGCCTCCAAATTGCGATAGCCTAAAGAGTAGCGCACTTGCAGGTTGTAGCTGAAAGCGTCGTACAACTCCGCGTCGCTCCAGCCGAAACCGGATTTGAGCACTTCCAACCCCGCCAGCACGTTGACCGCTATGTTGGGGCGCGAAGACTTATCCGAGTAGAGTACCGCGAACAGGTCTGGCATTACCCTGGTTTAGTGGACAACGAGATAAGATAGATTCACAGATCAGGGAGGACCCAAATGAGTACATACAGGAAGACATACACGCGCGAATTCAAGGTCGAAGCCGTTCGGTTATCGTATGATAGCGACACAGCGGTTGAGCAGCTTGCTTTGGATTTGGGAGTAAGTAGTAGCAGTCTGAATCGCTGGCGGGCTGAATACGCGGCTGATGGAGCGCAGGCATTTCCCGGAAAGGGAAAGCCGAAGGAGCGCGACCGCGAGCTGGCGGAGTTGAAGCGCGAATTGCACGTGGTGCGCCAGGAACGGGACATCCTAAAAAAAGCCATGGCGGTGTTTGCGCGCGAGCAGAAGTGAGATTTCGCTTCATTGACGAACACAAAGGCGAGTACAGCATCAGTCTGATGTGTCGGGTACTGCAAGTCACACGTAGCGGCTACTACGCCTGGCGCAAGCGGCCGGTCAGCCCGCGCGAGCAAGCCAGCCAGGCGTTGGGACGCGAGATCAGAGCGATCTTTGAGCAGCATCGCGGCGTCTATGGCTGTCCGCGCATTCACCGCGAACTACAGGACCGCGGCATCCGCTGCGGCCACAACCGGGTGGCCCGTCTGTTGCGCCTGCATGGCCTGCAAGCCCGACGCAAACGGAGCTACAAGGTGACAACCCAGTCGAAGCACAGCCTGCCCGTAGCGCCGAATTTGCTCGTTCAGGACTTCACGGCCACTGCGCCTAACGAAGTGTGGCTGGGCACTCGGCAAACGCTTGGGCCGCCAACTGACTTTGGATGCTTTGGAGATGGCTCTGCGTTCGCGAAAACCGCCGCCAGGTCTCATCCATCATTCTGACCGGGGGAGTCAGTACGCCAGCGCTGAGTATCAGGCGCTGCGCAAGCTTCATGACATCACGCCCAGTATGAGCCGAAGGGGAAACTGCTACGATAACGCCCCCATGGAGAGCTTCTTTGCCAGCCTGAAATCCGAGTGTGTATACCAGCAACTGTACGCCAGCCGGGCCGCTGCTCGCACCAGCGTCTTTGACTATGTCGAAGTGTTTTACAATCGGCAACGGATGCATTCGGCCCTGGATTACATGAGCCCACATGCCTATGAACAATTACCTTTAGTGGCTTAACCAACTGTCCACTGAATCGGGGTAATACCAGTCTCATCGATGCGGACAAAGAACTCGCGGTAGAAAATGTCCACCCACGAGTTCTTCAGGCGCTCAAGTTGCTTTTCTGGCAACCCATTCAGGCTACTCAGAAACGGAATTTGGAGGTGTTGCTCGTTGCGACGATACATGACAGGTCTCTTCTATACTCAATGCTGGCCTTTCTGGTATTAACACCCAATTTCCCCTTTCAATGAGCTCTTTTCCTACCTTTTTTCACGAGAGTCTTTGATGTGATCCACGCCTGTGACGGGCAATGCGCTTCAATTGCAGCCAGCACTGTCTCCTTGATCTTCAAATCCTCTACAACTCATTCAATAACAAGGTCGGCGCGGTGCACTGCCAACGAAACGCTGTCTCGAAGTGCAATTCTGTCTAAGGTGGGCGGAATTTGGTCTTTCTGGCCCACCCCATATTGTGCGAGGCGTTCTAGGTTGTCTCGATGCGATGCGGGCTTTTGCCGTGTGAAGAATGTCTGGGTTGCTGTCGGTGAGGATGACAACGTTCCCTGCGGCGGCAAACACCTGGGCAATTCCATGTCCCATAGTGCCGGCACCGATTATCGCTACGTTCTTTGTGTGCACCTTAATTTCTCCTCCCGCAGCAGCTTGGGATGAGGGCCAGGGAGATAGCGGAGAAACATGTAATAGGTAGCCTCATCGCAGCAGGAAATTGCCCTAGTCTAGCAGTTTGTCGGAGAGACAAGTACTTTTACAACATGAATAGCCCTACAGGGCAAAATGAGCAGTTGATTGCGACAAAACAAGCGTAAAACAGTGTGCATTTCATGGAGGGCAAACCACCTTCTCGCAGCGAGTAGCAGGCGCGCCAAAGCAGCCCCGGCTAAAGCACACCCTTTGCTTGGTAGAGGGTGTGCATGCGTTTGAGGTTGAACGCTAGGCAGACCAGACACCATTCCCCGGCTGCTGCCAGCAGGCCGCGCAGAGAAAACTGGCGGAAGCCCAGGACTTCCTTGATGATACCAATGACGGGTTCCACTGTGCATTTGCGTAAACGGTAGCTGGCTTTGCCGATTTCGGTTTGTAGTTTGTAAGCCATCTTGACTTTCGGACTGGCATCTTCCGGTGGCGGAGCAGGCATTTGTTCAAAGAAGGTACGCCAGCTTTTGTGGTGAGGTTCGCGACCGGTAGCAATGTAAGGATCAATGCCAAGCTTCTCAAGTGCTGCGATGTTCGCTTTGCTGAAATATCCATAATCCAAAGCGGCAGCCTTTGGTTTGCCTACTTTTGGAGAGATGGCATCCAGGGTTGGCTCAGCTTCTTTTTTGTCATTCGGATGGTTCGAAAGTGAAGGCGCCACAATCAAGAGGCTCTCCTGCTCCACAGCAACTTGAACGTTGTAATGCTGGTCGAAGCCATTATTGGTGCTGTTTTTCATGATGCGAGAGTCCGGATCAGTGAAGTTGTACTGATCTTTGTCCCGTGGTCCCGGCTGCGGTGGTTTCGGTTTGCGACCTCGGGGTTTATGCCCAGTTTTGCGAGACTTTTCTTCCCGCTCACGCTGTTTGGCTTCGTATTCAGCCCTCTCGGCTTCATATCGTTCCTGCGCACGGGCTTCTAAGACGGCTTTGGCTTCTGCCAGATTTGCCAAACGTTTCTTGCGAATGGCAATTTCGTCTTCAATGACGAGCCCTTCCGGCAACTGGAGATCACCCTGATCAGCTTGCTCACCGAGTTCGAAGAGTTTGTTCACTTCCTGGCGCAGTTGGGTCTCTAGTTTTATCAGACGCTTGTAACTGACCGCTTTGCTCTTGGATGCATCAGCATGCACCTTGCTACCATCCAGACTGATATTACCCAACTTCAGCACCTCAGCAACTTGGGCCAGGAGCAAGATCTGCACAAATAACTCTTGGATCTCAGCCAGAAAGGTTTTGCGAAAGTTGGCAATTGTGTCGTGGTCAGGATGCAGCCCACTGGCAATATAGCGGAATGGGATACTCTCATAGGTGGCTTTCTCAATCTTACGAGAACTGAACACCCCGTTGGCATAACCATAGAAGAGCAATCCCAACAGGATCTCTGGCGCAATAGGTTGACCACCCGTCGGTGCATATTGTGCATAGATCATACCCAAATCCAACTGGGCGATAACATCCACCACAAATCGTGCCAAATGATTGGATGGCAGGGCTTCTTCCAGACTGATTGTCTGTTTGAGCATCACTTCGTAATTGGGTTTCTTGAATTTTCTAGCCATGCCCGTAGATTATCACCGATTTCGCTATCTCAGGTTGCTCTCCGACAAACTGCTAGGAGCGGAATCAACGCCTCCTTGTTCTTCACTCGGTCGGTGTTGGAACCAAACCGGGGATCGTTGATCAGATATTCCAATTCCATCGCCTTGCAGAATTTCTCCCAAAATGTTTCGATCAGCACGGCAACGACGAGATAACCATCGGCCGTTTCAAACGCCTGATACGGCACAATGTTGTGATGGGCAGAACCGACGGGCGCGGGTTCACTTCCAGTGGCGAAGTAGTTGCTGGCCAGATACGTTAGCAGGCCGATCATGCTGTCGAGCATGGCCACGTCTACCAGTCGTCCGCGTCCGGTACGCTCGCGTTCAAACAATGCTGCCAGGATCCCAAGTGCGGCAAATACACCACTGCTGAGATCGCCTATCGGCAGCCCCATGCGCACAGGCGGACGGCCAGGTTCCCCGGTCACACTCATGACACCGCTCATCGCCTGCACGACCAGATCGAACGCCGGTCGTGTGCGATAGGGGCCATCTGGCCCGAAAGCGGAGATCGAGCAACCAATGACGCGCGGGTTGTGCTCGGCAATTTTCGGATAGTCGAAGCCAAGGCGCGTAGCAACGCCCGGCCGGAAATTTTCCAGCACTACGTCAGCGTGTTGAACTAAGTCGAAGAACACCTGCTGGCCAGCTGGCTGTCGTAGGTCTAGAACCAGGCTGCGTTTGTTACGATTGACGCTCAGGAAATAAGCGCTCTCGCCACCGACGAGCGGTGGAAACTGGCGCGCCGGATCTCCAGTAGGCGGACGTTCGATCTTGATGACATCCGCGCCCATATCGGCTAGCAGTAGCGAACTATATGGGCCGGCGAGCACCTGTGTCAGGGCGAGCACCCGGACACCGTCCAGTGGTCTGTTGCTCGTTGGGTTAGTCAACAGGCTTGTCCTGCGTGACGGCCTCGCGGATTACGCGACGAAATTTATCCATCATCCTTTGCGTAGTCAAACCAGTTCGGCTCTCTTCAATCGTGCGGCTATCAATTTCACCTTCCGGGACAATTTCCACGCCCGTGCCTTCACTCGGGAAGGGATGGATTCATATTATCGACCCTCTCGATCTTCGAGTCTACCATAGCTGGCGATCCTTCGTGAAATGACCCGTGGGCTGCGAAATATCCCAAATTATATTTGATGCTCGAATGTTGTGATCTGAATGAAATGGGTTCAAGCAGCCAAAGAGATGGCTTGTTTCGCGAATAAATTTGAGAAGACCTGTTGCGCCTCGAGACCACTGGACAATTAGCCATGAGCCTGCAAGATCAACGCTTCCCAGTCGCGTACGACTGGACGCGGCTATCAGCCTGTTGCGATTGTTGTCGAACGCTTGTCGCGTGCGCCAGCATCGTGATGACTTGCCCGATGGATTGGATGGGCGCGCAGACCTTGTGCCGAGGTGATGCTGGCAAGCAGTGCAGGTGCAGGAACGAATAGGCCACGAAGACCAGCGACCAGTGTTTTTGAACGGCGGCGGCTGAACACACCCAGCCACGGCGGTTGGACGTGGAGCCCCAGGCGCTGTTTGGCATCCTGGTAAAAGGTCTCAATCGGCCAGCGGAGCAGATAGGTTTCGATGAGCTTGCGGGGATCCCAACTGAGATGGCTGCTGACCAGCACGACACAGGTGCCCGTCAACTCGGAGTTGGCGAAGCTGATGACCAAGCGCACCTTTCCCAGAGTCGGGAGGCGCACATTCTTGCTGAAGCAGTAGTAGGTCTGTTCGCCTGCCTGCACCGGTTTGAAAGCAGCAGGCGGGATAAGCGGCACCAGGTCCTGCACCTTGATGTGCGGGCCCGCAATGTGGATACGCTCGCCGGCAGCATCCTCTAGTACGAAGCTGTTGGTGATGATATTGCGGTTAGTTTTCAGCAGGCTGATCCAGTGCTTGCCATGCGCACTGAGAACTTCGAGCAGTTCCGGCGCCAGATACCAGGCGTCGAACAGCATCGTTTCAAAGGGCAGTTCATGTGTTAGTGCTGCTTCGACCAGTTCAATGTCTAGCGTTCCAGTTTGCAATGCAAACTTCTTTCTGGAAGAAACCTGAGTGCATGCAAAGAAGGGGTATATTGATAGTAGGCTCTCAGACAGTTAAGACCGTATTCTCCTTGGTGCTTTCATAGCCCTATGTCTAGCATGGTTCCAACGATTGGTGATTTGTTCAGTGGTGGCCCTCTGGGGACCCCGTTTGGTAGCCTACGTATCCAAGCATAAATCGTTGGGTCTGAGTGTCACACCGATCTTCGCATGCCAAAGAGGCTACTCAGATCATGAAAAAGCGTCGCAAGAAAAACAACCCAAAACTAATCAAGCTCGACAGTCTGGAGCAGATTAATCTAAATGCTGCTGGGTTGTTTATCGGCTCAGAAGAAATCTGGGCCTGTGTGCCAGAAGGACGCGATACCAAATCGGTGCGAGTCTTCCCTGGCCCGGCTGGGCAGGACGGGCAAAACCTTTACAGTGGAGTTGCATCACGACCCAGTGCATTCGTGACTGGGAACCGACCCAGTTCGTTCGGTACTGGGTACCGATTTACGAAATCCTCGAACTGGGCGGCTTTGAGGTCAATCTAATCAATGCTCGGCATTTGAAGAATGTCACTGGACGCAAAAGTGACTATCTAGATTGTCAGTGGATCCAACAATTGCAGACTTACGGGCTGTTAAAAGGGTTATTTCGGCCCCCAGAAGACTTCGTTGCCTTGCGGGCTTATGTCCGACAGCGTGAGAACCTGAACCGCTATCGGAGCGCATATCCAGCACATGCAAAAGGCACTCCATTTGATGAACGTCCAACTGAACAATGTTATCAGTGACGTCACGGGACAGACGGGTATGACAATCATTCGGGCTACACTTGCGCCGAACGCAGTGCAGGTGTTGTCGCTGGCGAGCGTCACCACGTCCAGCCGTGGCTGGGTGACCCAGTGCATTCACACCGTCACGTGCAGACGGCATCGTGATGACTGGGTGCCCGCAGCACAGATCGCCTCTTGTTAACATCTCGAGTGTTGTGATTTGAGTGAAAAGGCTCAAGCAGCCAAAGAGTAAGCCTGCTTGGCGAATAAGTACGAGAAGACTTGTTGCTCGTCAGTACCGTCAGACAGAGAGCCGTGAGCCTGCAAGATCAATGCTTCGATTAGCTGCTGGCTTTGTTGGCGAATAACCTGCCCGATGGATTGGATGGGCGCGCAGACCTTGTCACGACGCGATGTGGGCAAACAGTGCAGGTGCAGGAACGAATAGGCCACGAAGACCAGTGACCAGTGCTTATGAATGGCGGCGGCCGAGCGCATGCGATATTCGTGGAGCCCCAGGTTCTGTTTGGCGTCTTGATAAAAGGTCTCAATCGGCCAACGGAGCAGATAGGTTGCGATGATCTTCTTGGCATCCCAACTGAGATGGCTGCTGACCAGCACGGCATAGGTGCCGGTTAAATCAGGCTTGGCAAAGCTGATGACCAGCCGTACCTTCCCCAAAGTCGGGATGCGTACATTCTTGCTGAAGCAGTAGTAGGTCTGCTCGCCCACTTGCATCGGTTTGAAAGCGGAAGGTGGGATAAGCGGCACTAGGTCCTGCACCTTGATGTGCGGACCATCAAAGCGCATGCGTTCGCCGGAAGCATCCTGGAGCACAAAGCTGTTGGTGATAAGGTTGCGGTTGTTTTTCAGCAGGCTGATCCAGTGCTTGCCATGCGCACTGAGAACTTCGAGCAATTCGGGTGCCAGGTACCAGGCGTCGAACAGCACCGTTTCAAAGGGCAAATCGTGCGCCAGCGCCGCCTTGACCAGTTCAGCCGCCAGCGAAATCTTGGTCTGAAAAGATTCGTCCAGAGCCCGGAACTCTGGGTCGGCCAGCAAGGTGGGTGCGACTTGACGTTTGAAGCGATTACGCTCCTTCTTGGTTTTCGGGATCGTAGCGTCGGGCAACAGTTTCTTGACGAACGCTTCCCAGTCGGTGACTTCTTCGTAGCGCCGGTACAGTCGCCAGTCGGCCGGAAAGCGAACCGCGCCGCTGATGTAGTGGCCGGTGACCAGATTGTGCGCTAGCGGATACATGTGGTTGCCGTGGTTGTAATGTTGGTCAATGTATTCGAACAGACTGCCGACGTGCTCGCACAAAGTATCATCGATGGCCAGCATCGATTTGCGGGCGCCCTGGCGCTTGGTTTGCTGGAATAAGTATGCAATGCGTTCCTGGTTCAGTTCCGCGGCATCCCAGTTCGCTTCCGACAAGAAGCGCGACAGGTTGGTCTTGTCAGCGCTATCCAACAGGCAGCGCGTCATGTTCGCCATCGACTTGTTCTTCAACACAAGCAGTCCGGTTAGATAATTCTCGAAATGCCGGAACTGACAGCGGTTTTCAAACACCCCGCGAAAGCTGGCGCTGTGCTCTGATACGATGGGAGCCGGTTTTACGATGGGAAGTTGCATCTGCCGAATATGCCCTAAGATCACTCAAATCACAACACTCGAGTTAACATGTAATCACGTTCTCCCAACATTTGCGTAGGGAGGCGAATGATATGGCGGGACGTGTCAGCTGCTATTCTCGTATCAGTTGGTGAACTGGGCGGGAATGCCGCGGGGGCGTGTGGTGTCGGGGCTGGCCCGAAGAAAGTCTGAGAAGACCACTTGTGGTCAAGCTCGTCCTCTTGTTTGGTGCCGCCCGCCCGATTGGTTCACTTGAGAAGGTCAGCACGGCCAAGCTCGCATCGGTGTATGCAACGCACGGTGCCCCCAATGACACGTCCCGCCGAACCTCACGGCCTGGAGGCCATGTACGTAGAAAGGGGAATTCGATGACGGATGAAGTGATTACGCGCTATGTGGGGCTGGATGTCCACAAAGCCTATGTGATGGTGGGCGGCGTGGACGCAAGCCAGGAAACGACCCTGCCGCCGCGGCGGGTCGCGCTGGTCGAGTTCGAAGGCTGGGCACAGAAACACCTGCGCCCGACCGACGCAGTCGCCCTGGAAGCCTCCACGCACGCCTGGTATGTGCACGACTTGTTGGAACCGATTGTCGGGCGCCTTGCGGTTGCCCATCCATATCATGTGAAGCTGATCGCCGCTTCTATGGTCAAGATCGACAAACGCGACACGCTCACGCTAGCGCACTTGCTGGCCGCCAACCTGCTCCCAGAAGTCTGGGTCCCGCCGCGTCCGGTACGTGAATTGCGCGCACTGGTGAACCATCGCAAGCGGCTGGTAGAGCAACGCTCCATGGCGAAGAACCGTCTACAGAGTCTGCTGCAACACCATCATCTCATTCTGCCGGATAAGCGCCTAACCGCCGTCGCGAATCGCGACTGGTTGCAAGAGCTGCCGCTCGCCGGCTCAGAGCAACTGCGGGTACGCCAGGAACTGCTGCTCATTGACCAGCTGACGGAACTTATCAAGGCGGCCGAAGCCGAATTGGCGCATTTGAGCGTGAGCCCGCCCTGGAGGGAACAAGTGGCTTTCCTGGTGCAACTCCCGGGTCTCGGTATGCAGTCCGCCATGACAGTGCTAGGAGCCGTTGGAGATATCACGCGTTTTCCAAGCGCGAAGAAACTTGTCGGCTATGCTGGTATGGGTGCTCGCGTGCACGCCAGCGGGCAGCGCTACCGAACCGGTGGCATCACCAAGCAGGGACGCCGCGAGCTGCGTGCTGTGATGGTCGAGGCGGCCTGGGCCGCAGTCTGGCACGACGCCACCTGGAAGGCGCATTACGAACGGCTCGCGCAGCGCATCGGCAAGCAGAAGGCAATCGTTGCCGCACAGTCCAGTGTGGACTGCACTGGGTCGCCCGCAGCCTGCTGACCTGGGGCACGCGCTATGGGGTAGCGCGTAGCCAAGGCCTTTCACGGGCTGGTTTTGTACGCCAGGAGTTGGATCGGCTCGCGCTGGGGCGTGAGTTGACCCACTTCGAGTACGGCCGACGCCCGGTACGGCTTCCTGAGGCGGAGATAGTTTAGACCGCACCGGCGCCCGCACCGGTGCGCTGACAACATCGCCCTGGTCGCGAATCCATAGACCTGGACGACGACAACTCGATACGACGCCATTATTAACCTGGGAAAACAACGAATCGGCCAGGGGTAGGGAGGGGATTCCCTATCAGGCCGTAGAGATCATCAATTTCGTGGAATATTCGGACGGGGCTTGACAAGCTAATTCATCGGTGACTTTCAACACGGTATCTGGGTGGCTGGGCGAAGTGACCGGGCTGCTGCACGTCCCACGGGATGCGTTGCATCGGGATGTCTTTCGCGACGCGGTTGGCGCGCTCGGGGCCTTCCCTGGCACCGTCCGCCAGGACAGGTGTGCGCGGCAGGCGCGGCTGGTCCTGCTCAAGCCGGCGCTGGATGCGGCGAACCGTCGAAACACTGACACGCTCCAGTTGCTCCAGCAGTGCGGGACTGGTCTCCAGTTCGCGGTGTTCTGCCAGATGTGCGGCCAGTCAGACCAGGTTGGGTTGCAAGCGCTCGGCGCAGATGTAATCGCAACTCTCAGCGATCACGCGCACGGCGTTGTGGACTGCAAGCCCGTAAGTACGCCCGCGCTGGCTGCGGCGGGTTTTGCGTTCCGGGTCGCTCCGCAGCAAACGCACCAGGCTCTTCACGACCCTGGCGGGTGCGACAAGGGTGCGGTGCAACTCGGTGACCGTTTCCATCTCATCCAGCAACTGGCTCCGTGCCTGGCGGCTGGCTTGCTGGTAGCGTTTTTTCATCTTGCGCGGGTATTTGCGACGCTCATCAATGCTCATTTTCTCTTCGGCGGACATGGTTCCCTCGGTAACATTTTCATTTGAGTGAACCATTGTCCCTCGGTAACATTTTACGTGAGTGAATACGCGAGTTTGATATTTGATATATGATCTATCCTATGCTATTCTAATAGGACTCAGGCGCATTCCGGGCAGGCAGCCATCATTTTGACTGCCTGCGAGGCTCAGAAAGTGCAAGCCCTGGAAGCACAGCCGACCGCGTCCCATCGCCCGTTCGCCGTGGAGGAGCCCATAATTGAATCGCTACATTGATACCACCAATTCGTCTGTCTACTGTTGAGGGCGACCTGATCATAGTTCAGCAAAATGGGCGCAACCTCACGCGCTACTGAGCGTTATTTGGATGCGACAATTTTAGTATCCGAGAAATAAGGAGAGAAAAATGAAACGCCGCGTGTCTTTTACAGGGTATAGCCGTCGTGAGTTCATGAGAATAGCAGGGTTCGGTGCTGCAGGTTGGGCATTAAGTCCCATCTTGGCCGCTTGCGCGCAGCTCGGTCTTGGTGGTGGAGGAGCCGACCGTCCTTTGATAATTGCCGTGCCAACTGATCCCGAAGGTTTGGATCCAGACGGCGGTGCGGAAAAGATGACCTTCACCGTCAACCGTCATCTAAGTTCTTTCCTTACCCGTTTCAAAGTCAATCCCGAGGGTGACGGATTGTTTCGGTTTGACCGGACGACAGTCGAGCCTTATCTGGCTGAAAGTTTCACAGTCTCGGATGACGGCAAGACAATCACGTTTGTCTTGAGGGACAAGGATATAAAGTTCCCAAGTGGCAACTCGTTCACAATGGAGGATGTGACGTATTCCTTCGAGCGCATGATCGGCACGCAAGGGCTGGGTGCATTCGAGTTGGGCGTTGGTTCAATTACGAGCATGGACCAACTTCAGGTAGTGGATGACCGTACATTGGTGGTAACTCTGCCCACTCCTGACCCACTGATAACTAGAGTCCTCGGGATGGTCAGTGTATGTATTTACGATTCGAAGCTGGTGCAAGCCAACTCGCCGAGCGACGATCCATGGGGTATTGAGTTTTGTAAGCAGAACCCACCCGGATTAGGGCCCTATGTGTTGGACGAATACACAGTGGGTCGCGAGCTTATCATGTCTCCTAATCCGGAGCATCCTGAACCGGGACTAGCACCGTTGACCTTCAAGATAGTACCAGCGGCAGAACAGAGAGCGCTCCTCCTACAGCAAGGCGATGTTGACATGGCTCTCGGCTTGCCGCTCCGGTTAGTGGAAGAAATGCAAGGCCAGGAGGGGTTGCGTGTAATTTCCGCCCCGGGTCTGTTCCTCGACAACTTGGGACTGAATCATGCCGTGGAGCCGTTCGATAACAAGCTAGTGCGTCAGGCTCTATCCTATGCGGTGCCATATGAGCGGATCCTGGATGAGGTGTACTATGGATTCGCACAAGCTGAGTACGGGCCATTGGAGAAAGGTATCCCGGGGTACCAGGCAGATGCTTGGACCTACTCGGAGGACTTGGATAAGGCCCGCTCCCTGTTAGCTGAGGCCGGTTATTCGGATGGTTTTAGCACGACACTGCACATCTCTGACAGCGTGCCTCGCTGGCCCCAAATGGCAGAGCTGTTTCAGGAAAACTTCGCCAAGATCGGCGTTGACATTGAAATTCAACAGTCAACGCTGAGCGCCTTTTCCGAGAAATTGTTCGCGCGAGAGTTGGAAATGTGGTTGGGCACCGGGATTCCATGGGTGGCGGATCCATGGTACGCCATGTTCCTCACGAATGACTCAGAGGGATATGGGAACTTCTCGAACTATGCTAGTCCTGAGGTGGATGCGGCGCTTGATGAGCTGCGCTTCACACCGGACCCAGAGCGGGCTGTGCTTGCCGACACAATCGCGAGGGATCTCATAGAAGAAGCCGTACATATTTACATGGGTCAACTTAATGAAACCGCTGTGGTTCGAGAAGAGATTGCTGGCTACCTGTTTACTGGGGAGGATAGCGACTTCTTTGCTCGTCTGAGCCGCATCTGAGGCTCATCTTGCTATAGTTGTTGAGACCGGGATAAGCAGTCGGGCGGCGGGCCAGCCGATGGAGAGCTGGTCCCCGCCCGTTCTGTTTTTATAAGAACTTGGGCTACGGGACAAGAACCGTGTCCCATATCCACCAGAGCCGCAACTCATTACCACCCAATCTGAACCTGCTCATTAATGAAATACGATCCCATTACCTTGTCGACCCTGTGGCATAAGCTGGATACGATTACGCAGCAGATGGGCACCATTGTAGAGCGCAGCGCGCGCAGCCCGATTTTTACAATGGCACACGATTTTTCGTGCTTCCTCACGGATGGGCGAGGACGCTTGGTTGCTCAGGCGGATGGTCTGCCAATTCACACCGGAGGAGCAGCGGAAACGATCAAGAGTTTCATCAGTTATTTCGATGACATTGCTAGCGGAGACATATTTATCGCGAATGACCCTTATTTAGCGGCCGGGTCTCATCTCCCAGATATGATCTTGGCTATGCCAGTGTTCCTGGACGATACACTTTGCTTCTTCGTTGGTGTTCGAGGCCACCACATTGATATTGGCGGAGGACATGCGGGCGGCTTTACACCGGGTGCCACGGAGATTTTTCAGGAAGGCTTACGAATACCACCGCTGCGTTTGGGGCGTAAGACGGGAATCCATGAAGACGTGATGAATCTGTTGCTCGCAAATAATCGAGAACCAACCAACGTTCGAAGCGATTTCGAGGCGATGATTGGTGCCATTCATAAGGCTATTAGCTATCTTCAGGAAATCGCTGCGCAGTTGGGGGCAGATTCATTACAAGAATACTTGGTTGAAATTCTTGCATATGGCGAGCGAAGGATGCGATCCGAGTTGGAAAACATCCCCGACGGGAAATATTTTGCGGAAGAAAAGATGCAGATGGAGGATGGCAGCTTCGTGAGCATCGTTGCGCAGCTCCGGATTCAGGGAGGGAGCGTCCAGGTAGATTTTTCTGGCACCGACAAACAGATTGCTGATCCGCGTAACAGTCCTCTATCTAACACAATATCGGCTGTCTATGCCGGGCTCAATTCGGTAGTGGATCCGACCATCCCCCATAATGAAGGTACTTATAGGCCGGTCGAGATCATTGCTCCGCTAGGTACTATCGTGAATCCCGCATCTCCCGGCCCTGTGGGAACATGCACCTGGTCTCCAGGAATAGAGATTATTCATCTATGTTGGAAAGCTCTCGCTCAAGCGATTCCGGATCAAGTTTGCGGTGCCTGGGGAAGAGTAATGGCCAGAAATCTGTCAAGTTACGATTCCGAAACTTCAGCGCATTTTGTGACCTTTCTTCACATTGTCACTTGCGGCCAGGGAGCTATCAGAGGGGCGGATGGGATTAACGTGATCTCTCCGACGAATTGTCTGGGTTCATTGGTTATCGACAATGTAGAAACTCTAGAAGTGGAATACCCGTTTCGCATTCTTGAATTTGGATTTCGGACAGACGGGGCGGGTGCTGGGGAATACCAGGGCGGTACCGGAAGCGCAGTACGGATCGAGGCCTTGAAGCCGATGACTTTAGGATGGGTCTTTGAGACGTCCTCATTCTGGTCCACCTTTGGCGTGAATAATGGGCAGTATGCAGCTCCGAGCGAGATTAGGATTGATAGCAGCAATCCCTCCCCCGATCCTTTTCCAGTGGCGGGCCTGTTCAATTTGGGGGTGAATGATCAGGTTACTTTTCTGCACTCGGGAGGCGGCGGTTGGGGCGATCCTGGGAAACGACCGGAGGGCAAAGTATTGGCGGACCTTCGTGACGGGGTCATCTCCGAGGCGTATGTGAACGAATTTTATCCGCACGTGCGCCCGGAAGCACATTAATAACCCACTATTTGAGATGAAGGCAGCGCGATGCTTGGAGTAGGCTAATGGATTCGCGAAAAAATGGAATGGCGCAGACAGTCTTAGAGGCTGTTTCTACCTCTCAGCTCGGCATCACATTGACGCACGAGCATTTGCTCTTCGATTTCTCCTGCTACTGGAGGAAACCCTTCGAGGCCAGTGCGCAGCATCTGGCTCTATCCCCGGTGTCCATGCCGATCCTCGGCGAGTTGCGCATGAACCCATTGGGTAATCGAGACAATCTCTTCATGGGTGACGAAGATGCTGTTACTGATGAACTAATGGAATTCGTTGTCGCTGAGGGCAACACCGTAGTCGATGTAACTCTCGACATGATAGGGAGAGATCCGAAGGCTCTGCGGCGGTTTGCTTTACGAACTGGACTGAATGTGATCATGGGGTGCGGTTACTACATCCACTTGGCTCATCCCGCGAACTTTGAGCACCGTACTAAGGAAGATATTGCGGAAGAACTTGTGACGGATCTCATGGTAGGTGTTAGGGGAAGTGGCATTCGGGCCGGGATTATTGGTGAGATCGGTGTGTCACTCCCGATGGTTGAATCCGAAGAGAAATCGCTGCGTGCCGCCGCTACGGCGCAGAGGGAAACGGGCGCCCCCCTCAGTGTTCACATTGTTGGCTACGGCCGTCAGGCTATGGAAGTGTTGGGGATCATTGCCGAGGAGGGAGGGGATCTTTCGCATGTTGTACTATGCCACATGAACCCGTCGTTTTCTGATCAGGAGTACCAGCAGCAGGTCGCGGAGTCCGGGGCTTATCTTGGTTATGACATGATTGGGCTCGACTATCGTTTTCCGACGCGGGGGTGGGCGCACCCGGGCACCTCGTACACTCCAGCAACTGCTAGTTCCGGCAACAAGTTCTTTCAAGCAGTCAGCGATTCGGAAAGCGCTGCGGGTATCGCAGCGTTAGTTGATGCCGGATACCAAGATCAAATACTTCTTTCGCACGACATATTTGTCAAGACGCTGCTGAAACGATATGGAGGAATGGGCTACGCTCACATATTGCGGAATTTTGTACCTCTACTTATGCAGAGAGGCCTCACGGATGAGAATACAAGAGGAATCTTGGTAGACAATCCGACGCGGTTCTTGCAGATGGGCGGCTTGTCGAAGCGGGCAAATCCTGCCAGCTAGAAGACGTGAAAACATCGACTTTGGTCGTGCGAATTGTCTGGCCAAGTTCATTAGCGAAACTGTACGGGATCTATAGTGACGGAGGTAACTGCAGATGAAGGATCTTACAGTCGGGATTGATGTAGGCGGTACTTTTACAGATCTGGTTCTGCTCAGTAGTGAAGGTGAGAAATATCTGACATTCAAGTCTCCCTCGACGCCGGAGAATCCGTCCTTGGGCGTTCTGAACGTACTTGAGAAGACAGCGGCTTTCATGAAGATGTCGCTACCGAATTTTTTGGCGAAGGTACGATTTTTCGTTCATGGGACCACTGTGGCGACGAATGCCATGGTTCAGGGAGAGGGACCGAAGGTGGGTCTTATTACAACCGAAGGTTTTCGGGATGTCTTGGAGATTAGGTGTGGCCGCATTGGGGCCACGCAGGCGGCGATGTGGGATATTACGGCCCGGCCTCAACCGCCTTTGGTTCCTCGTTATCTTCGCATTGGTGTACGTGAGCGTATTGATAGTGAAGGAGGGGTGGTCACCGAGCTCAATAGAGACGATGTGGACAGAACCATTAAATTCTTCAAAGAGGAAAGTGTCGAGTCGATAGCCGTGTCGCTTTTGTTCTCATTTGCCAACCCTAAGCACGAACAACAGATAAAGGAGATGATTGACCAAGAGGATGGGATATGGTCAGTCTCTTTGTCTTCCGATGTTTCTCCGACCATGAAGGAATATGAGCGGACATCATCCACAGTTGTCAATGCCTTTGTTCAACCAACGGTATCCAGTTATTTGACCGATCTGGAAGAACATTTGAGGACAAATGGGATGACTGCAAACCTCATGGTCACTCAGAGTAATGGGGGGCTGATGGACGTGGCGTACGCCTCTCGCATGTCGATAAATACACTTCTTTCTGGCCCCGCGGCGGGAGTAACTGGGGCGACGTTTTTCGGTGAGCTGATTGCCTCTTCTAATCTAGTCCTGATGGATATGGGGGGTACCAGTTTTGACGTGTCCATGATTAAGAACGGTCAGCCCATATTGCACGATTTTACAGACATAGGCGGTCACTACATCCAGACGCCTAGCATCGACATCCACACGATTGGAACCGGTGGAGGCAGCATTGCTCACGTTGATTCAGGGGGCATACTACATGTGGGTCCCCAGAGCGCTGGTGCGGATCCTGGCCCCGCCTGTTACGGAAAGGGGGGCACCGAGCCCACAGTGACGGATGCCTATTTAGCGCTGGGGCTTATCAATCCTGCCTTTTTCCTGGGTGGCGAGATGCCGCTTGTCGAAGGAAAGGCGCGGGAGGTCATCAGCGAGCGAATTGCCAAGCCTCTTGGTTTGTCTCTTGAGCAGGCCGCGGCCGGGATTGTAAAAGTCTCCAATCAGCAGATGGCGGATGCCATACGCCGGATCTCTTTCGAGAAAGGAGAAGATATTCGTGACTATGGCTTAGTGGCCGCGGGCGGTGCAGGTTCTCTTTGCGCGTCAATGATTGCCCAGGACCTCGGAATCAATCGAACATTGAGTCCACGTCTAGCCCCTGTTTTTTGTGCGATGGGTATGCTTGTCGCCGACCTGCGGCATGATTTTGTCCGTAGCTATATAACGCGGCTGGGAGACCTCGATTTTGATAAAGCGCGCGGCATTTTTAGCGAATTAGAAAGCTTGGGGCGCGAAATCCTTCTATCGGAAGGTGTCGAGTCGGACTCTATGAGGCTTACCAGGTCGGTGGAAATGCGGTACCATCTGCAGATTTTTGAGATTGAGGTGCCGTTAGAGGAAGACCTCACGGAGGATGCGGACCTAACAGCGCTGGGGCAGCGTTTCAATGCACGCCACAAGGAACTTTATGGCTTTGATAAATCATTGGATGGGATTGAGGTTGTGAACCTGCGGGTGGTGGCCATCGGGCAGACAGGGAATGTAATGTCACAGTCTGATTTTGGTGGAGTGCATGACGAAAGCAATTCAGTTGAAGTGGAGCCGATTATGGTTCGCTCCGCCTATTTCCCAAATCCTGGTGAATATTTCGATACGCCCGTTTTCAGGGGCGAGGACTTGGGTTCGGGATTTGTTGCTAAGGGGCCAGTCATTGTGGAGGAAGTTGCCACAACGGTTATTGTCGCTCCAGGGCAGACATTGAGTGTAGATTCTTGGGGTAATTTCGTAACTATGAGGAATAAAGATAATTAGCGACTGCGAGGAGATTGTGGTTTGAACTCCAGCAGGAACTCCGGCAGGATAAGGTATTCTCAAACGACTCGTCGATAACGTTGAGGCGCGGAGGCAATTATGGAAATCGATCCCATCACACTTTCAACTCTGTGGCATAAGCTGGACACCATCACGCAACAGATGGGAACCATCGTGGAGCGAAGCGCGCGGAGTCCTATCTTCACCGATGGTCATGATTTTTCCTGTTTCCTGACCGACGGGCAAGGACGTCTAATTGCACAGGCTGATGGCTTGCCGATTCACACCGGCGGAGCAGCCGAATCGATTAAGAGTATCTTGGCAAGTTTTGACGACATCAGACCAGAGGACCTCTTCGCATCAAACGATCCGTACTTGGCAGCTGGCTCGCATCTCCCGGACATCATTCTGGCCATGCCGGTGTTTGTGGATGATGCGCTCTCCTTTTTTGCCGGAGTGCGAGGGCATCACATAGATATTGGTGGTGGGCACTCGGGAGGGTTCATGCCCGGGGCGACCGAGATCTTCCAGGAGGGCTTGCGGATTCCGCCCCTGCGACTCGTGCAGCAAGGTGAGAGGAGAGAGGATGTAATAAATCTGGTGCTGGCCAACAATCGAGAGCCGGAGAATGTTGGGAGCGATTTTGAAGCCATGATCGGTGCAATCCATAAGGCGGCAGAGTTTCTGCGAGAGATTGGTAAGGAGTTTGGACTGAAGCTGTTGCAAGGCTATCTGGAAGAGATTCTTACATACGGTGAGCGTCGAATGCGCTCGGAGTTACAAACGATACCAGATGGCGAGTATTACGGCGAGGAGAAGTTGCAACTGGCAGACGGAAATTTCGTGAGTCTTCGGGTATGCATTCGGGTTAGAGACGATACCTGCGAAATTGATTTCACTGGTACGGATCGGCAGATTGCAGACCCTCGCAATAGCCCTCTATCCAATACCATGTCCGCGGTCTACGCGGCATTGAACACTATTGTCGACTCAAATATACCTCACAACGAAGGTACTTACCGGCCAGTCAAGATCATTGCACCTCTAGAGAGCATCGTCAACCCCACAGCCCCCTCTCCGGTCGGAACCTGCACCTGGTCTCCCGGCATCGAGATCATCCATTTGTGTTGGAAGGCATGGGCTGAGGCTGTTCCAGATCGAGTTTGCGGCGCGTGGGGAAGAATCCTGGAATGCAATCTGTCCGGCCATGACCCCGAAACACACGAACATTTTGTTGCGTACTTGCATATGGTTGAGCCAGGCCAAGGAGCTTCTCGCGGGGCTGATGGGCTCAATGTACTTGCTGCTACAAATACCCTGGGTTCCCTTATCCTTCCAAATGTGGAGGTGTTTGAAACACGTTATCCTCTCCACTTCAACCAATATGAATTTCGACAAGATGGATGTGGGGCGGGGGAGTATCAGGGGGGAACTGGTGACATTGTGGCTGTGAAAGTGCTCCAGGAAATGACATTCGCTTGGGCGTATGAGAACCCTTCATTTTTGTCTACTTTCGGAATTGCGGGTGGCCAATATGCTGCTCCTAACGAGATCCGGGTTCTTAGCAGTCGCTCGGTTCCGGATCCATTCCCCATTACCGGTCAGTTCGATTTGAGTCCCGGCGATGAGATAATCTTCCGCCATTCCGGGGGTGGAGGTTGGGGCGAACCGGCCAAGCGATCGCCTCAGGATGTGCGAGCAGATCTACGTGATCAATTGATTTCTGATGAGTATGCCCAAAGACACTACTCTCACGCTTTGGCACAATCCCAGGAATAGCTGATGACGGCGAAAGCTGCTTCTCAAATACATTCAGCCCCTTAGCTTGGCCCAATGCACGCGAAAGTGCATTCCGACCTGCGAGAGGAAATTATTTCCGCGATTGCTGGGGTATGGAGAATGCCGCATCACGTAGGGTGGAGGCAACGATAGGTTTCGGATAAATGATTTCGGGAGCTGCTGATAGAAAAGGAGATACGCAATGAGTTCGATATTTGAGGTAAGGCTGGCCAGGGCAGATATCACGCCGGAGAGGCCGGGTCTCATGTCTGGGTACCCGCTGCTGCAACCCCCACCAGAAGTTGACATGAGGGGTTATGTTGGTCGGAATGGGGATGCGATCGGAATGGCGGATCCCCTGTATGCCAAGGTGTTCGTGGCGCGCTTGGACGCGGTGCAGGTAGCGATCGTGGCTTTAGATTTGATCTTAGTATCCCTTGAGTTCACCCAGTCGGTGAGAGAGCAGGTGGAGGCGCGCACGGGCATACCGGCTGCGAACGTTCTCCTGGCCTGCTCACACACGCACTCGGCGCCGGAGGTCTGTACGTTTTGGGGTGGTGACGATTTTACGGATCTCCAGCAGTATGTGCGAGAGGCGATTGTGGCAGGGGTGGAGAAAGCCGCGTCGCAGATGGTGGAGGCAACGATCGGGTATGGAAGCGGCGATGTTTCGGAGTTCACGATCAACCGGCGAGACCCGGCCTTGGATGCGGACAGCGAGCTTTCGGTGATCCGTCTGGATGCGGGCGGGCGTCCACTGGGGGTGCTCTACAACTTTGCTTGTCACGCGCTAGTTCTGGACTATCGCAACCACCTCTGGTCGGCAGATTTTCCTGGCTATGCGAGTCCGGTGATCGAGAACGCGCTGGGTGAGGGGCTGCTGGCATTGTTTCTCAATGGAGCGGCCGGCGACATCAATCCCGTGCGGTTCCCGTATCAGCCGAAGCAGAATATCTATGACGAGATGTACAAAGAGAACTACCCTGTTTTCTGGGGGTCCTTCGACGAGGTTGAAAGGTTTGGGATGGGTGTAGGCGGTGCGGTGTTGCGGGTAGCGGCGGGGATTGAGACCGGCGTTTGCTCCGGGTTGGGGGTGGCGACTGTACCTCTGACCTTGCCGTTGCAAAGCAGGGAGCAGCTTGAGAGTCATTGCCGGTTCATGAATTACAGCACTGAGTGGACTGAGAAGCTCTTGGATACTAAAGTCTTCAACACGGAAGTGCAGGCCCTGCGCTTGGGCGATGCGGTGCTAGTCGCTATCCCTGGTGAGCCATACTCCGCTATCGGCACCAATATTAAGCAGAATGTACAGGGATTGTTACCCCACATCGTAGGTTGCGCGAATGACGATATTCGCTACATCCTGACTGAGGATGGTTATGATCCCCCTGAGCAGCCGAAAGCGCGCATAAGCACGGTGTCGTCAACCGGGGGCACGCCTCTCGCTGCTGGCGCTGCTGCCCTGGTGGAAGAGGCGGCGTTGGCGGCGGTTGCGGAGCTAACAGGTTAAGTGGCGGATCATTGAGGCCAGGACCTGATAGTAGAAAAGGAGGGTAGTGGTTACATGGTAACTGATGGGGACCACGCTGTATTGTAGTAATGGAGATACAACTTGAGTACAGCTTCATGGTAAACGTCGGACTTGGAGAAAGAAAGAGTTTTGCGCACGAAGCGAGCCAGTCTCTGGCGCAAGGTGTTGTTCCAGCGTTCCACGTGAGATGTCTGGCCGCTTTCTTTGCCGACACTTTGGTGAGTGTCGTTTGGTAAAACCTTCTGGTAAGCGTGCCAGAAGTCGCTGAAGGAGCAACACGCTTTGTAGGATGCTGGGATGGATTTCCATAACGCGCGACAACTTTTTTCACTGCGGTCGCCAATAAAATAGGCCACCACTTGGCGCGTGCGCCGACACAGCGCGACCCATATCCAACGTTTATCGTTTTTTGTGCGTACAAATGACCATAATTCATCCAATTCCAGCACATCATCCGTTTTTACGGTTTCTAAAGTGTCAGCCAGGTTCGGCATAGCGCCGGCCTTCTCCAGAATCCAGCGTGCTAATGTCTGCCGCGCGATGCCAAAGATGCGCTCAATGCCGCGCATACTGGCTCGCTCTCGATAGGTGCGTAGGACAAATTCTCTGATGAACTCAGGATAAGAACGGCTTTGCGGTTCCAACATTCCATAAGCGGCGCAATCGAGACAATGAAACTTCTGACCGCCTTTATAGTCTGTACCATTCTTGACAATGTTGAGGCTCCTGCACTTTGAACACTCATGCGTGATGACACTCTGGATCATTTTGGCGCTCCTCTGTTTGGCAGGCCAACAACTTACTTTTTCCAGACTCATCAGTCAACATGTAACCACTACCAAAAGGAGATACGTCATGAGCTCGATACTTGAAGTAGGGCTGGCCAGGGCAGATATCACGCCGGAAAAGCCGGCTCGCATGTGTGGATACCCGCTGCTGCAAATGTTTGAAGGCAGCCCGGAGATGGGGGGTTATGTTGGGCGAAATGGGGAATCGATCGGTATCGCGGATCCACTGTATGCCAAGGTGTTCGTGGCTCGCTTAGACGCGGTGCAGGTAGCGATCGTGACCTTAGATTTGGCGATGGTGGATCTTGAGTTCACCCGGTCGGTGAGAGAGCAGGTGGAGGCGCGCACGGGCATACTGGCCGCGAACGTTCTCCTGGCCTGCTCACACACGCACTCGGCGCCGGAGGTCTGTACGTTTTGGGGTGGTGACAATTATGCGGATCTCCAGCAGTATGTGCGAGAGGCGATTGTGGCAGGGGTGGAGAAAGCCGCGTCGCAGATGGTGGAGGCAACGATCGGGTATGGAAGCGGCGATGTTTCGGAGTTCACGATCAACCGGCGAGACCCGGCCTTGGATGCGGACAGCGAGCTTTCGGTGATCCGTCTGGATGCGGGCGGGCGTCCACTGGGCGTGCTCTACAACTTCGCCTGTCATCCGCTTATTCTGGACTACCGCAACCACCTCTTTTCGGCAGATTTTCCGGGCTATGCGAGTCCGGTGATCGAGAACGCGCTGGGTGAGGGGCTGCTGGCATTGTTTCTCAATGGAGCGGCCGGCGACATCAATCCCGTGCGGTTCCCGTATCAGCCGAAGCAGAATGTTTATGACGAGATGAACAAAGAGAACTACCCTGTTTTCTGGGGGTCCTTCGACGAGGTTGAAAGGTTTGGGATGGGTGTAGGCGGTGCGGTGTTGCGGGTAGCGGCGGGGATTGAGACCGGCGCTTGCTCTGGGTTGGGGGTGGCGACTGTACCTCTGACCTTGCCGTTGCAAAGCAGGGTGCAGCTTGAGCGTCACTGCCGTTTCCTGAATTACAGTGCTGAGTGGACGGAGAGGCTCCTGGAAACGAAAGCCTTCAACACGGAAGTACAGGCCCTGCGTCTGGGAGATGCTGTGCTAATAGCTATCCCCGGAGAGCTGTTCTCTGCTCTTGGCACTGGAATAAAGCAGAATGTCCATGGACTGTTACCCCAGATCGTGTCTTTCGCTAATGACGATGTACGCTACATCCTGACTGAGGATTGTTATGCCGTCAACCGCTATGAGACTACGGGCACGCCTCTTCCTGCTGGAAGTGCCGCCCTGGTGGAAGAGGCGGCGTTGGCGGCGGTTGCGGAGCTAACAGGTTAAGTGGCGGATCATTGAGGCCAGGACCTGATAGTAGAAAAGGAGATACGTCATGAGCTCGATACTTGAGGTAGGGCTGGCCAGGGTAGGGATCACGCCGGAGAGGCCAGGCCTCATGTGTGGATACCCGCTGCTGCAAATGTTTGAAGGCAGCCCGGAGATGGGGGGTTATGTTGGTCGGAATGGGGATGCGATCGGAGTAGCGGATCCCCTGTATGCCAAGGTGTTCGTGGCTCGCTTAGACGCGGTGCAGGTAGCGATCGTGGCTTTAGATTTGGTGATGGTGTCTATTGAGTTCACCCAGTCGGTGAGAGAGCAGGTGGAGGCACGAACAGACATACCGGCTGCGAACGTTCTCCTGGCCTGCTCACACACGCACTCAGGCCCGGAGCTCTTTGACATGTGGGGCGATGACGATTTTGCAGATCTCCGGCAGTATGTGCGAGAGGCGATTGTGGCAGGGGTGGAGAAAGCCGCGTCGCAGATGGTGGAGGCAACGATCGGGTATGGAAGCGGCGATGTTTCGGAGTTCACGATCAACCGGCGAGACCCGGCCTTGGATGCGGACAGCGAGCTTTCGGTGATCCGTCTGGATGCGGGCGGGCGTCCACTGGGCGTGCTCTACAACTTTGCCTGTCACCCACTTATTCTGGACTACCGCAACCACCTCTTTTCGGCAGATTTTCCGGGCTATGCGAGTCCGGTGATCGAGAACGCGCTGGGTGAGGGGCTGCTGGCATTGTTTCTCAATGGAGCGGCCGGCGACATCAATCCCGTGCGGTTCCCGTATAAGCCGAAGCAGAATGTTTATGACGAGATGAACAAAGAGAACTATCCTGTTTTCTGGGGGTCGTTCGACGAGGTTGAAAGGTATGGGATTGGTGTGGGCGGTGCGGTGTTGCGAGTGGCGGCGGGGATTGAGACCGGCGCATGTTCCGGGTTGGAGGTGGCGACTGTACCACTGACCTTGCCGTTGCAAAGCAGGGAGCAGCTTGAGCGTCACTGCCGTTTCATGAATTACAGCACTGAATGGACTGAGAAGATCCTGGATACGAAAGTCTTCAACTCGGAAGTGCAGGCCCTGCGTCTGGGAGATGCTGTGCTTATAGCTATCCCTGGAGAGCTGTTCTCTGCTCTTGGCACTGGAATAAAGCAGAATGTACAGGGATTGTTACCCAACATCGTGGGTTACGCTAATGACGTTGTACACTACATCCTGACTGAGGATTGTTATGCCGTCAACCGGTATGAGAGTACGGCCACGGTTTTCGCTGCTGGAAGTGCCGCCCTGGTGGAAGAGGCGGCTCTTGATTCTGTGGCTGCTCTGGCAAAGTAGACCTTGAAACTAACTAGATACATGGCTCGCAGGTTGGTGCTCCTGATACCCACGCTGGTCGTGGTTTCAAGCATCACCTTTGTAGTGTCTCGCCTGTTGCCAGGCGATCCTGCTGTGTACTTTGCTGGTGCTGCCAAGGACCCTAAGGTGATTGCGGCGATTAGTCGGAATATGGGTCTAGACAAGCCAATCCCTGTGCAATACGTAATTTATCACCGAGATTTACTGAAGGGAGATTTTGGTTTTGCTTGGCACACGGGCAATCCTGTTGCCAGTGATCTCAGCATGCGTTACGCGGCGACGATGGAACTGGCATCTGTGAGCTTGTTGTTTGGGATCGTCTTGGGCATGCCTTTAGGAATGCTTGCTGCGCTAAAGGCAAATCGGTTCGCGGATCATGTTGTACGGGTTGGATCGCTATTGGGATTGTCGGTACCGGAATATGTGATTGGGCTGTTGCTGATCTACACGTTCTATTTCCGGTTCCCTCTTTTTCCCGCTCAGTTGGGACGAGTTCATATATTTCTGTCTCCCCCTCAACAGATCACTGGTCTGTATATTTTGGACAGTCTTCTCACTGGAAACTGGACGATCCTTGCGTCCAGCATTGTTTCTATTTTTCTTCCCGCCTTGTCTTTGGCACTAATATTGATGGCGCCCGTGGCTCGATTTACGCGTTCAGCGATGTTAGATGTCCTTCAGTCTGAGCACATTCTGGCAGCTCGCTCATATGGACTCTCCAATCGGACAATTTATTTCAGACTGGCGCTGAAAGTCGCCTCGTTTCGAGTGACAACTGTTATTGGCTTAATCTTTGGTTATCTCCTTAGCGGAGTTGTCTTAGTAGAGAACGTCTTCGCCTGGCCAGGTCTAGGACGTTACGCAGTCGAGTCCATTGGATTCGGAGATTATGCTGCTGTACAAGGCGTAGTTCTGATTACCACCCTGTCGTACATCATTGTCAATCTTGTTATAGATATTGCGCTAGCTGTGTTGGACCCACGGATCAAATATTAGGATTGGGCGCAGTGCAGCATGCTGGACTTGATCTACTATGCAGCGCTGTTTTGCAGTAGCGCAAAACTAATCCTGTGAGTACAAAGGGGTTCTCATGGGCACTTCTCCTGTCAAAGTTGTGCCTATGAGAACACCGAAGGAATCATATTCCGACGTGCGCATTATGTGCCACCCCGAATTATCAGCTTGCCTCATGGTGGAGAGTCGCTGGGGACATGCAACTATCTGGCCCGGGGCATCGCAGTGCAAACATTGGAGGGAGTGTTGCCTTTAGCCATTCGTCCGGACCAATATACCCAGGCGACTTGTCCCGAACACGCTATGCGCCTGCTGTCAGCCCAGGGTCAGCAAATTGTGCTGCCAGGTTCGACCTACTACGCCTGGGTCGTGTTGATTCGCTATGGCTGCTTGCCGCAGGAACGCTCGTCCAATCCCTCGACTGAAGCTGTACGCTTGGCCCCCTTGTGCCATGTTCCATTGGTCGAACTCTCAGAAGAGCAACAATGCTTTCGTCGGCATCGAAAACGGTTTCGTTTGTGTACCCGCTCTGCATGGCGAGCTAATGCCCAATTAGACCGACTCCGTCAGCTGTGGTTGGCCCCACCAGCTACTCAACAGGGTGACTCTTGCAAAATTACGCTGATTCACAACGACTAACCAATCCTAGAGCACTAGCGGTGCAACGATGGCTTAGATTTGTTGCCCGAAATAAGATCACAACTGCTGGGTTGGGCATAGTGCTTGTATATGTGTTTCTGGCAGTCTTTGCTCCGCTTCTAGCTACCCACGATCCAAATGTCTCGGAGCCCGGAATGCAGCTCGTTGCGCCGAACCGCGCGCATCTATTTGGCACTGACATCAACGGACGAGATCTTTTTTCGCGGACTGTATTTGCGGCTAGGGTGGACTTGACTATAGCAGTCGGAGCGGCCATCTTGGGGATGGTGATGGGAACACTAATAGGGAGTGTACTAGGGTTTTATGGCGGAGGAATTGATGAACTGGGTATGCGGGTAATAGATGGGATTCAGGCATTTCCCGTATTTATTCTGGCCATGGGAGTTGTGGCTGCTATCGGGCAAAGCATACCGAATCTCATATTGGTCATCGCCTTTGTCCAGATGGCACCCTATGTTCGCCTTGTGAGAGGAGAAGTCCTGTCTCTAAAAGAGCGAGAGTTCGTCGAAGCGGCCCGCGGGGTTGGTTTGTCCAGTGCGAATATCCTCTTTCGGCACATCATGCCTAATAGTCTCTCTCCGGTGTTTGTGCAAGTTTCTGCAGGCACCTCATACGCGATACTTGCGACGGCTGCTTTGAGTTTCGTAGGTCTTGGGGTGAACCCGCCTACACCTGAATGGGGATCCATGGTTAGCGCTGCGACGGGTACTATAATTACGGGCGAGTGGTGGGCCACTCTCTTTCCTGGGCTGGCTATTGCACTTTCCGTCATGGGATTCAACCTTATAGGCGATGGCCTCCAGGATATTGCGGACCCGCACAGAAGACTGCGATGAGCCCGGTATTATCCGTCCAGAATCTCCATGTTGGCTTTCGTACCTATGATGATGTTGTGCCAGCGCTGCGCGGAGTGACATTCGATCTGGAGGCTGGAGAAATACTGGGCTTAGTGGGTGAGACTGGTGCCGGAAAATCTGTTGCCGCGTTGAGCATTGCTCGGTTACTTCCGCCATATGCTGTTGTGTCGGACGGGCAAGTGGAATTTGAGGGCCGCAACTTGCTTGAATTGACTGAGCGCGAAATGCAGGATATCCGCGGCAGCCAGGTGGCGATAGTGTTTCAGCGGTACAGAGAGGCGCTCAATCCGGTTCTTACTATTGGGTCACAGCTTACGACGGTACTTCGCGAAAAGCAGGGTCTATCTTCGAGGGAGGCTCTGGCGGTGGCGGCTCAGAATCTTGCGAGTGTGGGAATCGACCGCCCCAACGAAGTTATGCAATTGTACGCGCATCAGATGAGCGGGGGCATGTGTCAGCGAGCTGTCATTGCACTCGCTCTAGCATGTAACCCTGCAATTCTGATTGCCGACGAGCCGGCTACCGGACTCGATGTTGTTCTACAGGCGAGAATTCTAGCCTTAGTTAGGAACCTGGTGTCCCAGGCGCATTTTTCCGCTATTTTGATCACCCATGACCTTGCAGTGGTTGCTGAGACTTGCGACAGGGTGGTCGTGATGTATCGTGGCCAAGTGGCTGAAACTGGCCTAGTGAAAGACGTTCTGAATAACCCGCTTCATCCTTACACAAAAGGTCTGGTTGCCTCCGTCGACTTGGGGCAGCGTGGCGAGGAGGTGCCAACAATCGCAGGGGATCCCCCCAATATGTTTGATGTGTTACCTGGATGTTCGTTTCATCCGCGGTGTTCTGCAGTCATGGAACATTGTCGGCAGAGCGACCCCTCGACATTAGCAGTTTCGGGAACTCACTCGGTAAGGTGCCATTTATATGACGGCTTTACTGCAGACGAGTAATCTAGGAAAGACCTTTTCCTCAGCGGGGTGGGGAGGGCTCGCTATTCCGTGGATGTCTCAACAACAAACCCATGCGGTCAGGGATGTGACCCTTGCGATTAATCGTGGTGAAATTCTTGGCCTGGTGGGAGAAAGTGGCAGTGGCAAGAGCACCTTCGCGCGGTGTGTACTGCGCCTATTAGAACCTAGCCAAGGTCAAATCGTCTTCGACGGTCGGGATATTACTCATATCAACGCGCGGGAACTCAGACCCTTGCGCAGTCAAATGCAAATGGTTTTCCAAAGTCCGGACGCCTCTCTGAATCCCAGAATGCGAGTTGGTAATATCGTTTTGGACCCAGTCAAACTGCACCTAGGTCTGACAGGATCAGCTGCCAGCAAACGCGTGGTAGAGCTCTTCGAACGTGTAAGTCTTTCGGCCCTCGACGTCCAGAAATATCCACATCAGCTCAGCGGGGGACAGCAGCAGCGCGTCGGTGTCGCCCGGGCGTTAGCATCCAATCCACAGCTATTGGTACTTGACGAGCCTACATCCGCCCTGGATGCTTCTGTACGGGGGCAAATACTGAATCTCCTTCGAGACTTACGGGATGATCTGGAGATGACTTATCTCTTCATCTCGCATGATCTGACCACGATTCATTATATTTGTGATCGGGCAGCGGTGATGTATCAGGGCCAAATCGTAGAAATGGGCCATGTGGAAGAGATATTCATGAATCCCAGACATCCTTATACCAGGATGTTGGTTGAAGCCATTCCGGACCTAGCTACTGCCAAAATGCGGCGCCAATCGAATATTTATGCAAAATGGGATACTGTTGACCATTCCCAGGCCCTCGCGGGGGCGTGTCCCTTCTTGCCACGATGTCCGATCAGTCGCGCAAAGTGCCAAGACGCGCCACCCTTATTGGAGGGGGAGGATGGTCGCCTGACACGGTGCTGGGCCATTGCAGAACCTGGATGGACGTACGACGGCCACGAAGGAAGTTGACTAGAAGCTGGGCCTTTGTCGAGCCAATCTTCGTGGTCAGGGCTGAAGAGTAGGTATTAAACTTCAAATGGCAAATCCATCTGCCGACGTTGTTATTATTGGGGCAGGGCACAACGGGCTGGTCGCTGCATGCTACTTGGCACAGGCGGGTTTACAGGTCCGCGTTTGCGAAGCGCGTAGCTTGGTGGGTGGTGCATGTGTCACAGAAGAGTTGATACCCGGCTTTCAATTCTCCACTTGTGCGAATGCGGTATGGGCCCTGGATGATCAGGTTGTCTCTGACCTCTCACTTGTTGCCCATGGATTGGTTTTGGACGCTCTCAATCCTGTACGCTTTCACCCATTTCCGGACGGTAACTACCTACTAACGTGGTCAGACGTCGAGGCTACTCAAGCGGAAATAGCGAAAGTGTCCCCGGTGGACGCGGCGTCCTGGCCACGGTGGGTCAGATTCTTACAGGAGTTGGGCAGTTTGTTTGGGCCGCTTCGCTACGAATCCAACGTTGATCCTCTTACAGTTATTGACGAACTTGGCGATGGTGAGGGAAGCGCGCTTATACGCAAATTGGCAACTGAGTCGCAAGATGCGATCATTGATGAATTTTTTGAAAGCTCGTACATGCGGGCTCAGATGGCATCCTACGGCCCCTTTACTTTCTCTGGGGGGTCTGGACTTGGCATAATTTGGGCTTCTATGTTGACGGGAGGGTCGTGGGGGCAGGGTTTTCCCCGTGGGGGCATGGGAGCGATCACTCAATCTCTCGAGCAAAGCGCCATCAGCTTGGGAGTTCATATCGAAACAGACATGCCCGTGCGCCGGGTGCTGATGGACAATCGAGGTGTGCAAGGTGTGGAGACCGCGGATGGCCAACGCATTTCCTCAAGGATTGTGGTCTCAAATGTAGACCCAAAACGTACTTTTCTCCAACTGATTGAAAAGGCGGCATTGACTGAGGAATTTTACAAAGGTGTCTCCGACATTACGACTGAACCCAGTTGTCTAAAGTTTCACTGCGTTGTATCTGAACTCCCCAGCTACGCCGCGTATACTGGTGAGGATCCTGTTTTACCCAACCGAGCCTCTGTGAAGTTGATGCCGAGCCGGGAAGCCTTCCGCCAAGCTCAGGAGGATGCGGTTGCCGGGAAACTCCCTTCTCATCCAGCCTATTCGGTAATGACCCCGTCTATTTATGATCCAAGTCTATCCCTGCATGGCTACCATACCCTGTCGATGTATATTGCGCCTGTTCCTTACCGCTTGTTGGGACGAGGCTGGGATGAGAGGAAGGAGGAAGTGTCTCAAATGATTGTGGACACTGTCACCAGTTATGCCCCCAACTTCAGGCGAGGGTTAGAGAAAGCGATTCTTTTTACGCCATTGGATCTAGAAAGGCGAGTGTTGCTAACCGGCGGGAACATCCATCATGCTGAGGAAATACCGGGGCAACTGTTCAACAAGAGGCCTGCGCCTGGTCTTACGGATTACCGCACTCCGATTGAGGGCTTGTATATGTGTGGGGCTGCTTGTCATCCTGGGGGTGAGGTCACGGGTCTACCGGGATACAATGCGGCGCGAGCAATATTGGAGGATTCGAGATGAATCAGAGACATGAAGATAATCGTGTAAACCTGACTGAGAGAATAGCTATATCAGGATACGACTTTCAGCACCTGGAATTTGGCAAATTTCTTGATTTGGTTAAGAGCTGGGAGGTCACGCAAATCGAATTGTGGCCTCAGAACACTCCCGATCAATCGGTGGAACAGATAGAGGAAATCCTGGGCGCAAAGAATGTATCCGTCATCTGCGTGAACGCAAGTGTCGCTTTTCTCCTGAATAAAGCTGCAGATGTCGCTGTAGTGCAATCGGGAATCATTGACGCGATTCGTAAGGCGGCCAGACTCCGCGCGCCCCTCGTCAATATTTATTTGGGTTCCAACCCGCAGAGAGATTCTGTCACTACTGTAAAGCTCTTTCGACGTAATATTCAACCTTGTCTTGAGGTTGCCCGGGAGAACGGGATAACCGTCGTCTTAGAGAACCATTTTGATAACCGTAACGAAGATCCCCAAGGGACTGACGTCGCTAGACGAGCGGAAACGCTGTCTTACCTAGTTGAAGCTGTCGACTCGTCAGATTTTGGATTGACCTACGACCCGTGTAATTTCTATATTGCCGGGGATGAGCCCTATCCGTATGCCTACCAGCTGTTAAGGCCACATATTGCCTATGTACACATCAAAGATGCAACATTCTATTCCGAATTACATCACGGTGTGGCCGACCAATACAAGCTTCTTCCCGACAGCATACGCGGAAGATACCTGCCGGTATCGCTCGCGGATGGTGC
This sequence comes from Anaerolineales bacterium, assembly GCA_965248775.1. GTDB lineage: Bacteria > Chloroflexota > Anaerolineae > Anaerolineales > JBHHUI01 > JBHHUI01. The sequence goes on along the minus strand of OZ252150.1, from coordinate 2,575,520 downwards.
CGTGAATTACGAGGGTATCCTGGGCGCTTTGGTGGCAGATGGCTATCAAGGATTTCTGACGATAGAACCACATACAGAACAGGCGCGCGTGGAGCAGGTGGGCGCTGCCAATCTTGCGTACCTGCGCACCCACCTTGGCGAGTGATAGGCGTTATGTTCCGGGGGCTGGCCCTGAAACTTGCTTGGTTTCTTTAGTCCGTTTCGTGAGCTTTGTTAGGCTAATCATCACCACGATTAACCCAAGTGCCTGCCACGCTAGGATTGGTTCTTGTAAGATGAGAAATGCTCCCAGGGCACCAACAGCGGGAACCCCCATACTCAATGCTGAAACCGCCTTAAGATGTAGATGTGGGTGCGCCCAATTCATCAGCAGATGACCGGTGCCCGGAATTAACGCGAGAAGTAAAAGCAAGAGCAATTGCTCTGATGAGCGGACGCTTGGTGTCCCGGAATAGACAAGGGCCACTGGCGTAACGACAATCGCCCCGATAAGCATCATTGCGCTCTGGTATTCGAGAGCGCCTGTCCTTTTACGAGCCCACTTTGAGGCGAGGATATAGGCCGAGAAGGTGAGCATAGCTCCGAAGGCTAGAAGGTCCCCTTTCGCGTTCCAGATCAACGTTTGCGAAGATCCATATATGATGGCGCTTGTCCCGCCTAACGCGGCGATCATCCAGAATACATCGACCAGGGTGACGCGCTCATTAAACATCTGCGGAGCAAGTAAGAGAAGTGGGATTGGTGTAAGGTTGCCGATGGCGACAGCATTGGACACGGTAGTGATTTTAACCGCAGAGTAGAAGAGGCAGACCTCCGTGCCGAGCGAGAGACCCCCCGGTAGGGAAGCAAGCAAATCTCGCCGTGTAAGGCGTCCCTTGCGAAGAAGGAGAAGGCAATAAGTGAAAGCCGCGGCAAGCCACATTCGGTAGAGTGCTAGGGCCAGGCCGTCGATGGGTAGCACTTTTACCAGAACTGGGGTGATTCCCCAAGAGACTATGGCGGCTGTGCCTGCCGCTATGGCCAGGTGGTGTTTATCGCGACCCACTCTCAGGAAGTGCCGATGGTGTGTTGACTTGGGCGTCCTGTCAGTTTCCCAAGTCTTGTGTGGAGCGGATCATGCCTCAAGGTTCATGGTCTCTTCGAGCTCGGAAATGCTCTCATCCAGCAAATCAAGACCCTTGATTGCCAGTTGCTTTCCGATCACCATGGAGGGCATAATTCGCAGGTTTGGGGTCGCGGTGGCGAGTAAAAGTCCACGACGCAGACATGCCTTGAAGAGATACTCAGCATGAGTTGTACTGATTAATTCTTTGGTGATTGGATCGCGTACGAATTCGACACCAATGACCAGACCTTTACCCCTGACATCGCCAATAATCCGATGGCGGTCTTGCATCTCACGGAGTCGCGCAAGCATGAGATCGCCGACTTCGGCAGCCTGCTCAACCAGGTTCTCTTCGAGAATCGTCTGTAATGTGATGTGTCCTGCGCGCGCAGCCAGGTTATTTCCGCCGAAAGTTGTAGAGCCTCCGGCAGGTTGCGCCCAGGGAAAGTCTGCCATGATTTCCTTGCTTGATGCTACAACGCCGAGCGGGTAACCGGAGCCGATGCCCTTGCCAAGGGCAACTATGTCGGGCTTAATGTTGAAGTGTTCCCAGGACCACATCTTTCCCGTTCGGCCTCCTCCTGTAAATATTTCATCTACGAACAAGAGTAAACCATTTCGTCGACAAAACTCCTCGACTTTGGGAAGGAATTCGGGGGGCGGAACAATGATGCCACCCGCGCCCTGGATGGGTTCAACGACGACCGCCGCAACCTCTCCCGTGGTTTCGTTATCATAGACTTCTTGCATCATGTCAGCGCACGCCACGCCACATTCGGGGTATTCCAGTCCGAGAGGGCATCGGTAACAGTATGCATTCGGAGACAGTGCATATCCTGGTGGCCTCGGTCCGAAGCCGTTCTTGTAGGCAATCCCCATCAGCCCCATTGCGCCAGCTGATTTCCCGTGAAAACTCTTATACAGTCCGATAAACTCGTACTGCTTTGTGTATGATTTGGCCAACCGCATCCCCGCCTCCACTGTTTCTGTACCTCCACTGTACATTTGGTACATCTGCAATTGCTCGGGCAGGACTTCGGCGAGTAGCTCAAAAAACTGCACGCGGGCGGGGCTGGCCATATCATAGGTGTGAAGAAAGTTATTCAACTCATCTTCTAGCGCTTTTTGAACTTTGGGATGCCTGTGCCCGGTGCCAACACCGATCATTGCGAAAGCAAAATCAATTAGGACATTGCCGTCCACATCCTGAACCAGGCCTCCGAAGCCGCGCGAAAGGACCAGTTGCGAAAGGGAGGCTAGTGCGGACAGGCCAGGAGAGCTATGCTTAATTTCGCGCGCCCATTGTTCCTTGGAACTCGGACCAGGTATCTCGGTCCGCAACAGGGGGACGTCAAGCGGGGTGAGCTCTTCAAGTCTAGCAGTTTGGTTAGGCATACGTTAGGACCTCCAAGTGATGGTCAATTTTACTTCTTGGACCGTGAAATTCTACAGAACCATGCTCGTTGGGGAATTGCGCGAGAATGATTCTGGTGCGAGACGAAAACATGCCTCAGGGCCGACATCCTTCGAAAAATTGCATTCAGCCAAACCCTATTATATAATAAATTGGGTGTGTTTTATTTCGGTGGGAAGAACAGTTAAACTCTGTGCAGGCGCACCTGACAGATTCATAATTGCTCATAGCGGCTCATTACAGTTCACCACCCGGTTGGTTGTGATCTTGTATGCCAAACTCCAGCTCATTTAAAAAACACCATAATGAATGCGGTTCATTCTAACGTAGTCCTCGTGTACTGTTCTGTCAATGGATCGTGAAATTAGAGGTACATTTCAAAACGTTAGCCCTCCCGTCACTGTGAGTGCCTGTAGGGCGCGTCCAGCTCCGGCTGGCGGGCTTACAGTTACAGGTCAATGCCCCCCCATCTAACCTGGGCTAGGCGGTCAAGCGCAGCGCTCTCTCGCAATGGCGGCTGCCAAAAAATAAGAAATAAACCTGTTCGTAGAGCGCACGCTGATATTGTCAGGAAAAGAGATAAGCCTCTGGGCAGGATTGTGTAGGTAGTAAGGCAATTCATGGCCCTGGGGCTTAGATGGAGTTCATCTCAGAAGAACTGAAACCTTTGGTGGAGCAGTTGGCTGGGAATTTATCCCGCGAATTTTGCGGAAGGCGCAAACCTGCCTTCATCGGTGTTGTCATGCACCTCGCGTATGCCGTCGCCATCTTCATCGCGCCCGTTCTTTCTTCCTACGACGGAGGTTAGGTGAACGCGTTTGAGATTGTTGGTACTGTCGTATTCGCCTGTGTAAAGGGTAACATTGGGAACCGTGAGTTTTTCGATAAACTGGCAGGGCGTTTTGCCCTGAGTAGTCTTGAAAACTCAAATGCGCATCTGCCTACTTTAATGACCGATGATGGCACCAACCGGTGGGCGTCTATTGACACATATGCCCCAGCCACGGCGTTTGTTTGCTCGCCGGCGCGGTAGGTCGGCGAGAGTACCATGCCAGTCCCCTTTGCCCCCTCGTTAAGACATCTCGTCAGTTTCAAATATGCTGGACATGATCCCAATTCTTTGATGGAGGAACAACAATGGCTATAACAGGAGCGCAAGCAATAGTTAACTGTTTGGAGCAGGAAGGCGTTGAGTATGTGTTTGGGACGATCGGTCATGCTAATCTCGCTCTTTTCGACGCGCTTTACGATTCCGATATTCGACTGATTGCCATGCCGCATGAGCAACTGGCCGGGCATGCGGCAGACGGTTACTTTCGGGCTACTCACAAGCCGGGCGTCGTAACCGCTAGCATTGGCCCCGGCTTCGCCAACACCATCAATGGGGCGATGGATGCAGCTGCGGATTCGTCGGCCATGGTGCTGATTACCGGCGATATCCCGAGAGGCTTCATAGGCAGAGAGTCCTTCCAAGAGTGGTCTGCGCACTATGACGCATCTCAAATTGATTTACTGCGGCCTATTGTGAAGCGCGCGTGGCATGTTCACCAACCGGAGATGTTGACGCAGGCAATGGCTCGTGCATTTAACCACGCTGTTAGCGGGCGTCCAGGTCCGGTACTTGTCAACGTGGCGTTTGATATTTTATCCCGGGTAGAGGAATACCATCTCCCGATAATGCCGAAACGCCGTGCAACAGGGACGAGGGTGCAAGGCGATGCGGCTGAGGTGGAACGAGCAGCCGAGCTTCTCGGGCAGGCGGAAAGGCCTCTGATATACGCAGGCAATGGGGTACTACTTTCTGGTGCGTCTGAGGCGATGGTTCGACTTGCCGAGCAGCTAGGGGCACCCGTAGCGACCACCATGACTGCACCGGATGTCATGGCTTGGAGTCATCCGCTTTACGGTGGATTTACGGGCGTGGTTGGGACTCGTACTGGTAATGAACTTGCTCAGAATGCAGATGTGGTTCTGGCTCTGGGTACGCGTTTCGGGGAGATGGATACAAGTTCATGGAGTAATGAGTATTTCTTTCCTGCAGATGTCAAATTGATTCAGGTGGATATTGAGGCGAGCGAAATAGGTAAGATCTACGACACGGACGTGGGAATTATTGGGGATGTGAAGGCTGTCGTGGGCCAGATTGCAAATGCGCTGGAAACCAAAGGACCAACACCTGACTGGCGTGAGTCACCTTGGGTCCTTAAGTTGCAGGAGGCCAAGAAGGACTGGAAGAAAGCACTTGCCGAGATTAGAGAGTCAGACGAACTGCCAATGCAAACGGCCCGTTTGCTGAAGGAGGTCCGGGATGCCCTGCCAGAGGATGGCTACCTGGTGGTCGGCGTAGGTCCTCGGCACATGGCTGCTCAACAATTTACTGTCTTTGAGCCAGGTACTGTTATCGTCAATAATGGCCATGGAACCATGGGGTTTGGTCCGCCTGCGGCGGTTGGTATAAAACTGGCACATCCTGACAAGGTAGTTGTTGCGGTGGTGGGTGATGGTGATTTTCGCTCAGTGAGTCAGATTCTCGCTCCAGCTGTAGAGTATGGCGTGAATGTGATTTGGGTTATCCTGAACAACTCCGGTTTCAACAGCATTGACCTTTACCAGAAAAAACATTACGAACGCCTTATAGGAACTGAGTTCAAGATTGAAGCCACCGATACATTTCACAACCCTGATTTTGTTCTCATGGCTCAGGCGTATGGGGCTGATGGCGCTGGTGCCGAGACAATCCAGGATTTCCAACGGGCATTGAAGACAGCCATGGATGCTGACAAGCCCTTTGTGATAGATGTGAAGGTTACGAGGACGCCCCGCATCTTGGGCAGCGGTTTTTGGGAGGCGAACTTGTTACTGCCCTTGGGTTTCAATCTCAATGACTAACCGTGGCGGAGTATACCGATTGAGATCGGTGATGTTACGATGAAGCTCGCGGTGTCGGCTTTCGAATTTCAGAATGAACCGATTACATCTGTCGCGAAAATGCTTGGTGATTTGGGGGTGGGTTTTGTGGAACTCTGGCCTGGAAATGTGGCCGGAGAGACTGAAGGGGATGTGAAGATTGCTCTGGCGGATAACAGGATTGCGATAAGCTGTGTGAGCGCCACATCCCAACACAGGATGAACGCGGAGGCCGTGCAGGATGCCCAAAAGGCAATTTTTTTGGCTATGGATATCGCTTCGACCTATGGTGCAAACTTTGTGACGACCTATTTAGGGGCTAACCCCAACCGGGATTTTCTTACCACGCTTAAGCTTTACGTGCAGAACGTACGAGAATGTATTGTGGAGGCGGAGGCGCGTGGGATCACGCTGTTGCTTGAAAACATGTTCGATCACAAAGATGAAGACATCCGTGGGGAGAAACCCACACGGTATGCGGAGGGTACGCGTGCCCTTGTAGACATGATGGGGTCAGACCACTTTGGTATCACTTTTGATCCAGTTAACTTCTATATCTGTGGAGTAGAACCGTATCCTTATGCGTACGAATTCCTGCAGCCTTTCATTAAGAATGTGCACGTGAAGGATACGAAAAAATACAATGAATTCCTGTATGGGAGTCGTGACGGCAAACCTATCTGGCGTGATTCTGTCAGTGGGGAATTTATCAGTGTGCCAGCCGGTAAGGGTGCGATCAATTGGTTCGGTATTATGCAGGGTTTGCGTCGGGATGGTTTTTCAGGTTACCTCACTGTGGATATTCTAACTTCAGCAAAGATTGCAGATGAGGATTATCGCGAGACTGTTGAGCATATGCGTGACCTCATTGGTTTATGCTGATTCGGATATTGGATGGAGAGGCGAGAGGTTGCAAGCGCAAGATATCGCAGTGCGCAGAGTTCCGGGTTCAGAAAGGATCTGAAGCCTTCACCGTCAAGTTAGCCTTTCTCTGCAGTCCCCCTTGGTAGAGTAGGGCACATATTCTCGTTCGGGTTGAGCGCATCTGCGGGGTTCTCTTGGGGGCGTATTCTTGGTGTGCGCATGAACCATCTCGTGCATAATGCCTATGATCCGATCATCGCAGGTGCCAGCTAGCGGACTCGTGGCCCATGCCAGGGGTACTGGTGTTACCGAGCGCTTATCACACCGCAGCCGCTAGGTTGACATCCTCCCCTATGCGCATGGCGACTGGACCAGGAAGGTTTTAAAAACGCGACTTCTAGTTCTTTGTTGTCCAGGAACCCCTCCAGGTTCGCGATGGTCTGTTCGTATTCGGCCACTGCTCTATCGCGGGCGAAGATCTCCGGCCCCTGCTCCAAAAGCGCTTGCGCGCGTCAGTGGTCGTCGGCCACATTTGGATGCACCCCGTACGCTTTGTTCACATACCCTAGCGATATGTCGCTCCGGGAAAAGTTCCAACACGACTTGGGACTTCATCTTCGGCGAGTATCGGATCGCCATCGTTTCCTCCTCATTAAAATCAATGCTGAGGCCTCTGAAGAGGACAAATCTTCACAATATGCTCGTGTCTAGTTTTTGGGTTAATTACCCAGTCTAAGGATAGCCGAAATGAACAAGAAGCAGGAATTGCTGGATTCAGCATACAAATATTTGGGTGGCAGCTTGGGCGGACTGCTTACATTCCCCCGAGATCTGGCGGTGCTCATCAATTATGGCGAGGGTGGAAAGATCTACGATCTGGACGGAAAGGAGTACATCGATTTTGTGCTCGCATCCGGTCCGCTCATATTGGGCCATGGCCACCCGGATGTCGTGAGGGCCGTGCAAGAACGTATCGCCCGTGGTACGACTTATTACGCATTAAATGAAGAGGCAATTACTTTGGCGGAAGAACTTGTAGACTCGGTGGGTTGTGCCGAGCGTGTCAAATTTGCGACCACAGGAACCGAAGCCACTCACTTCGCCTTACGCCTGGCGCGTGCGTATACAGGCCGGGAGAAAATACTGAAATTTGAGGGGGCGTTTCATGGTCACCACGATCATTCGATGATGAGCTATGCGCCCACCGAACCATACGTGGATTTCCCCGATGCAGTGCCATACTGCGCGGGCATTCCAAGTTATGTAAGAGATACGGTCCTCGTTGGACAGTTCAACGATCTCGCAACCACAAGCGACATCATCGAAAGACACCACAGGGAACTAGCTGCTGTCATCGTCGAGCCGTACCAACGAGTAATCCCGCCCAAACCTGGCTTTCTTGAAGGGTTGCGTGATATCACGCGCGACTTCAACATCCTGCTTATTTTCGACGAAATTGTTACCGGCTTCCGATTTATGTATGGAGGTGCACAGGATTACTACAAGGTATTCCCCGATCTGGCCACATTTGGAAAAATCATCGGCGGCGGATTCCCATTGTCCGCGATCTGTGGCCCCGAAGACATTATTGCCCTCGCGGACGCAGGACGGCCCAAAGACCAAAATTATGTTTATGTGAGCGGTACTATGAACGGCAACGCTGCCTCTGCGGCGGCAAGCCTGGCCACCTTGAAGGTACTACGGCAAGACGGTGTCTATGAAGATTTGCACGCCAAAGGCAAGAAAATGCGAAACGGTCTACGGACAATTCTTGAATCCAACCCTATTCCAGCTCAAGTTTATGGCGAGGGTCCGTGGTTTGACATCGTTTTTTCCGATAAACCTATCGATAACTATCGAGACTTTATGCGTTCGGACACGAACAAGCTAGAGGAGCTCCGGCTTGAACTCTTAAAACGCGGAGTTTTTGCTTGGGTCCTGAATTTTCTCTGCACCACTCATGCCGACGACGACTTAGATAAAGCACTAAATGTCTACGAAGACGCATTAGATGCGCTAGAACATTAGCGTAGCTCCACCGCATCTGGAGACAGTAGCATAATTGATAAATACAGGAAGGCAGGCACCCAGGATGTCAGACAACCGCATTATCGAAGAAAACAAGAAGACAGGCACCCAGGAATGGCAGCTCCAGTTCCATAGGTTTGACAACCCCATTACACGCACATCATACCCACTAATCCGACGACTGCGGTCACCTGAGATCGAAGGGTTTGCTTCCAAGCCGAGTGTGAAGCCCGGCGATTCTATTGACTTCATGATTAGCCTGGAACCTGCGGGCCGCTTCACAATTGACATCTACCGGATGGGCTACTATGGGGGGGCAGGCGGCCGACATATGGTTCGCCTGGGCCCCTTTGAACAAGCAACTCAGCCAGTTCCAATGATGACCATGGAGCGGTTGCGAGAAAGCACCTGGGAGCCGTGCACTACCTTTTCCATCCCCTCAGATTGGCCCAGCGGAGTTTACTTGGGCAAGTTGACCCGCCAAGAGCCGTTTGGGTCCCAGAGCTACATCATCTTTGTGGTCAGGGAACACCGAGCAACAGATCTGCTGTGCCAGGTGAGTGACTTGACATGGCAAGCGTACAACAAATGGCCGGGCGACGACTCGTTATACGATGACGGAACGCCTAACGTCTATTACACCGGGCCGAATGTACGGGTAAGCTTTGACCGTCCCTACGCAAAATACAGTCAGTACATGGAAGCTCCCCAATCAGTGGGATCCGGCGAATATTTGTTATGGGAGTTCCCACTGACATTCTGGCTGGAAAAACAAGGCTATGATGTCACGTATTGCTCAAATGTCGACCTTCACCTTCATCCGCAAATGCTGGCTTCTGCGAAAGCGTTCCTTTCCGTTGGCCACGATGAGTACTGGTCGGAGGAGATGTTTGCAAACTTGTCGAATGCCCGAGATGATGGATTGAGCGTTGCGTTCTTCTCCGGCAATGCTATTTGTTATAAAACTCAGTTTTACCGTAGCCTGAGTACAGATCAAGAATGTCGAGGGTTTAGCCGGGAGGGGCGATATCAGGATGAAGACAGCCTTCTGGGAGTAAAATCCTATGACGTTGGTTATGGCGATTGGACTATCACTACGCCACAGCACTGGATCTTTGAAAACACCGGAGCGCAGACTGGAGACAACATTCCGGGGATCGTGGGATTTGAATTTCACGGTACGCCAGCAAAAATACCCGGTTTGGAGGTAGTCGCATCTAGTCCATTATCCCCATGCATCCATGAACGCCTGACCCCAGATCCAATCAATGAGACACCCGTCCATCATGCTGTAGTCTATCCCGGTCCTAAGGGAAACTGGGTTTTCAATGCCGGCACTATCTGGTGGCCAGAAGGTCTCTCGTCTCCTCCGGGCCACATTTCTGCCAGGACACAATGTGGGGGCAGCCTAGGTGTCAATCCATTGGCGCAAAATGTTACCGCAAACGTTCTAGATCGTATGATCGCAGATGCACCTCAACGCCGCTAGGCCCAGAGAGTCAGGAGTGTGCCCCCCTAGCAGTTTGTCGGAGAGCAACCTGAGATAGCGAAATCGGTGATAATCTACGGGCATGGCTAGAAAATTCAAGAAACCCAATTACGAAGTGATGCTCAAACAGACAATCAGTCTGGAAGAAGCCCTGCCATCCAATCATTTGGCACGATTTGTGGTGGATGTTATCGCCCAGTTGGATTTGGGTATGATCTATGCACAATATGCACCGACGGGTGGTCAACCTATTGCGCCAGAGATCCTGTTGGGATTGCTCTTCTATGGTTATGCCAACGGGGTGTTCAGTTCTCGTAAGATTGAGAAAGCCACCTATGAGAGTATCCCATTCCGCTATATTGCCAGTGGGCTGCATCCTGACCACGACACAATTGCCAACTTTCGCAAAACCTTTCTGGCTGAGATCCAAGAGTTATTTGTGCAGATCTTGCTCCTGGCCCAAGTTGCTGAGGTGCTGAAGTTGGGTAATATCAGTCTGGATGGTAGCAAGGTGCATGCTGATGCATCCAAGAGCAAAGCGGTCAGTTACAAGCGTCTGATAAAACTAGAGACCCAACTGCGCCAGGAAGTGAACAAACTCTTCGAACTCGGTGAGCAAGCTGATCAGGGTGATCTCCAGTTGCCGGAAGGGCTCGTCATTGAAGACGAAATTGCCATTCGCAAGAAACGTTTGGCAAATCTGGCAGAAGCCAAAGCCGTCTTAGAAGCCCGTGCGCAGGAACGATATGAAGCCGAGAGGGCTGAATACGAAGCCAAACAGCGTGAGCGGGAAGAAAAGTCTCGCAAAACTGGGCATAAACCCCGAGGTCGCAAACCGAAACCACCGCAGCCGGGACCACGGGACAAAGATCAGTACAACTTCACTGATCCGGACTCTCGCATCATGAAAAACAGCACCAATAATGGCTTCGACCAGCATTACAACGTTCAAGTTGCTGTGGAGCAGGAGAGCCTCTTGATTGTGGCGCCTTCACTTTCGAACCATCCGAATGACAAAAAAGAAGCTGAGCCAACCCTGGATGCCATCTCTCCAAAAGTAGGCAAACCAAAGGCTGCCGCTTTGGATTATGGATATTTCAGCAAAGCGAACATCGCAGCACTTGAGAAGCTTGGCATTGATCCTTACATTGCTACCGGTCGCGAACCTCACCACAAAAGCTGGCGTACCTTCTTTGAACAAATGCCTGCTCCGCCACCGGAAGATGCCAGTCCGAAAGTCAAGATGGCTTACAAACTACAAACCGAAATCGGCAAAGCCAGCTACCGTTTACGCAAATGCACAGTGGAACCCGTCATTGGTATCATCAAGGAAGTCCTGGGCTTCCGCCAGTTTTCTCTGCGCGGCCTGCTGGCAGCAGCCGGGGAATGGTGTCTGGTCTGCCTAGCGTTCAACCTCAAACGCATGCACACCCTCTACCAAGCAAAGGGTGTGCTTTAGCCGGGGCTGCTTTGGCGCGCCCGCTACTCGCTGAGAGAAGGTGGTTTGCCCTCCATGAAATGCACACTGTTTTACGCTTGTTTTGTCGCAATCAACTGCTCATTTTGCCCTGTAGGGCTATTCATGTTGTAAAAGTACTTGTCTCTCCGACAAACTGCTAGCATGCTTGATACAATACCTTCGCCAATTAGGGCGAATAAATGGGCACAGGAACAGGGTGAATACTTCCCAGCGAGGCGATATTACTAAAGAGCTGCTCCAATAAAATGGGTTCAGGTTTTTGCGGAAGCATTTTAATCGTCTCTTCGAAGTAACGAGCGGCGCGATAGTACGCTTTCAGGTCCAGGACGCTGCCGTGCGGGTTGGTTTGCCGAAACTCACGTAATAGGACGTGCGCGACGTTGACCATGAACAGTGACAGGTTGAGGGCATTGGTGAGTGGGGTCTGCTTGACATTCATGCAGTCTTCCAAACCCCAGTGTTGTTTAGCGTCTCTGAAGTTGAATTCGATTTGAAATCTCAGGCTGTAAAAGTCGATGAGTTTGTCAGCCGCGAGTGCGAGGTCGCTACTGAATAGATTAACGCTGGCAAAGGTGCCGGTCTTGAGATTGGTTTTGGTGAGGATGACTAAGTTGAGCGGTTGGGCGAAATCACGATGCAGCAGTTCCGCTTGATAGATACACGTCTCGAGCGCGCCGTCGCGGGTCGTGTCCACCAGAAATTGCTCTGGGAGATTGCGATAGTCCACCCGGTCCCCGTATTTGCGCGGTCGTCCGCGCCCGCTGTTCGGGCCGTCATACGGGAAGTACAGGGCTGCATGGTGGCGCAACTTGGAGACGAGATGCAGGCCGCACTGGCACCCCATTTGGAGCGCATTGTTGTTACCAAAGTGGCCATCCAGCGCCAGATAGGTAATCGAGAGCGTGCCTGCGCTCAATGCCAGCTGTTTTTGCACCATGGTCCTGATGCGTTGCAACTCGGGCGTGAAGGTCACCTGGGTTTTGTCCCGGTTTTTGCTCCCCTTCGGGCGTCCGCGCTTGACCGGCACCGTCGCCACTTTCTTGCCAGTGCGCGCTTTTCGCTTGCGGGTGCGAGCACGCGCGGCCGCTTTCTCAGCCTCTGTACGCACCACCTGCTCGACCCGGACGGGGTGCGAACGGCGCGCTTGGACGTCAACCAGAGACAGGGCAAAGATGGCAATGCTCGGCACTGGCCGACCCACCAAACTGGAGAAGAAGCGGTCCAGCCCATGAGTGTGCTTACCCGCTTTCGTGATCACGCTTTCATCACCCACCAGAATGTACTCGCTGCCAGGCCGCTCCAGGTGCGCCCAGTCCATCCGTTCCGCAAACAACCGTTGTACCGTCCGGTAACTTCCGCCCTTGCTGGTCCAACGCGAGAGGCCCAACATTGTTACCCGTCCCGTCATGGCCAACATGCCGATCATCACCCGGCTCAGCCGGCGCAGATTGGTGTTCGTCAGTGTGGGAGTGCAGCATCGTAAAAGTGCTAGAATGTCCACCACGGGCTTCCTGTAGCTTTTGAGTTGATGTCGTTGCAGACCGCAACTCTACTACACGAAGCCCTTTCATTTACTCATTTTTAGCGAAGGTATTGTTGATAATGAGGAAATAAAAAGGATAAACCAGACAGCTCGCGATATCCTCGAGGAAATTGGTGTACTCTTTCCCTCAGAGAAAGCGCTCAAAATCTTTGCCAATGCCAAAGCTAGTGTCGATTTCGATAAGAAGCTTGTGAAACTCCCAAGCGCTTTGGTGGATGAACATTGGGTAGTGGTTCTAACTGCATGATCCCGAATATAATCAGGCATGATCATCGATGAAATCACGTATACTTGTCGGCGTTGTGGCAGTGCCAACCTGGTCAAAAACGGGCACAATAAATATGGCAACCAGCAATTTCGCTGTAAAGACTGTCACAAATCGGGAGTGCTCAATCCGATAAACCGCCACACCGAAGCGGAAAAAGAACGCATTCTCGCCGCCTATCGGGAGCGCCCCAGCATGCGGGGGATTGCCCGGGTTTTCGGGATTTCCCGCAACACCTTGGCCAAGTGGCTAAAAAAAAGTCCAAACGCAGCCGGGACTGAAGGCAACCCTCCTGCCCGCTGAAGCAGACGACATCCTCGAATACGACGAATTATGGTCGTTTGTGGCGTTCCGCAAGAACAAACGCTGGCTCTGGACGGTCATGTGTCGGCGCATAGCGATGCAGTGTGCACGCCACTGTACCCGGCAAATTGTGGCCTTTGCCATCGGAGACCGGGGTGCCCGGACCTGTCACCAACTGTGGAGCCGGGTTCCCGAAGCGTATCAGGCGTGTGCCAGCTTTAGTGATTTCTGGGAAGCCTATCAGAATGTCTTACCGGCTGAAACCCATCAGCAGGTTGGCAAAGACAGCGGCGAAGTCAATCATATGGAACGTTGGAATTGTACGCTCCGCCAATGGCTGGGCCGCTTCACCCGCAAGACGTTGTCCTTTTCGAAGGTCGATTATATGCATCACCTCGTGACGCGCTGGTTCATTGTCGAATACAACCTTAAAATCAAGCTAGCATTTACTTAGGACCACTACCAATCACCTAACCCAGGTTGCAAGATGCCAGATCCCAACGCAATGATATCTGTTATATATTGCAGCACGCTTTAGTTGGATGCAGGGCTCGCGAGTGGGGCTTTCATAATTACCCCGCTTCAGAATCGGACAACAGTTCCGTAAGTTAGCGCCATTCGAATGCGCCAATGTCGCAGCGCTCACCCGGCGCTTGCACGCGTGTAACGCCTCTCCTCAGAAATCCTCGGCCTTCAATGTCATTCAGCACCGAATTTATATGCAGCTATGGTTCAATTCCCAAGTTATTCGGACAAGAATGTACGGCTTATGGCATTTGGTAGTGGCAACGTTCTTTAAGGGTATTGTTAGCGGAAGTCAGCCTCGGGGTCGGGTTTGTTCTTCAGGATTTCTTCGATGCGTGCCATCGCAGCATCGTCCAGCTTTGCAAGTACGTCCAACGCCTGCATATTTTCGGCGACCTGCTCCGGACGGGAGGCGCCGGTGATGACTGAACTCACCTGGGGATTTTTGAGACACCAAGCCAGCGCCAGTTGCGCCATGCTGCAGTCCAGTTCTGTTGCAATTGGAGTGAGTTGTTTGACCTTCTCAATATTCTGCTTCGCAGTTTCGCCGTGGTAGCGGTCGTGCAGCAGCCAATCAAACTGGGTCAGGCTCGCCCGACTGTCGTCCGGTATTCCTTCGGCATATTTACCGCTAAGCAATCCACCGGCTAATGGACTGTAGGTGGTGAGCCCTAGACCAACAGTCTCATACAGGCGCGCGTATTCGCGCTCGACCCGCTCACGAGCGAACATGTTGTAGAGCGGTTGTTCCATCAAGGGCGGCACCAGGTGCTCACGCCGGGCGACGGCATGCGCCTCCATAATCTGGCCTGCGCTCCACTCGCTCGTTCCCCAGTAGAACGCCAAACCTTGATCAAGTAGCCAATTCATGGCACGTACAGTCTCTTCGATTGGGGTATGTAAGTCCGGGCGGTGACAGTAGATCAGGTCCACATAGTCCATTTGCAGGCGCGCGAGGGATGCGCTTGCGCCCTCGACAATATGTTTGCGAGACAAGCCCTTGTCATTGGAGCCATCGCCACCCCAGAACAACTTTGTTGCGATCACGACATCCGTTCGTTTCCAACCGGAGTGTCGAAGAATATTTCCGAGTACCTGCTCAGCCTGACCCCCACCATAACTCTCCGATGTATCGAAAAAATTGACGCCCGCTTCATACGCAATCTGCATGCAGGCCATTGCATCGTCTTCGGTCATCTGATCCGTCATCGTGATCCATGAGCCGTAAGAAAGAGCCGAGATTTGCAAACCCGATGCTCCAAGATAGCGGTATTCCATTCCGTCCTCCTGTTATTCGCGTTTGTTCAGTTCGCGGACGTAATCCGCATGGGTATCCATGTCGCGCAGCACATCCGGCGAATCAAGCTCAACGTGAAACACATCATCCTGGGCGCGCACATATTCCCGTAGCGAGGTGTTGGCTGGCAAGTCGAGAATTACACTCCACTGGGAGCGGCCCACCAGAATGGGATGTCCACGCCGCATGTTGTACGAGGAAACTACGATGGAGGCTGATTGTTCGCGAAACGCAGTGACCAATCTTGTAATCACTTCGGCACGAATGGATGGCTGATCGCCCAAGACAATCAACGCACCAGAAGATGAAGCTGTGGCCGCATGCAAACCGATTTGGATTGACGAAAGCATGCTTGCCTGTTTATATGCCGCGTTATAGTAGGTTTGAACAGGCAAGCTCCGAACAGCCGCCTCGATCGCTTCCTGTTCGTGCCCGGTAACGAGAAGAACCTCCGACAGCGAACAACCCAACAACACATGCAGGATGTGCTCAATAACGGTTACTTTGCCAAATGGGAGCAATGGTTTGAACGTGCCCATGCGTGATGATAGGCCGGCTGCGAGCACGATTGCTGAAACTGCAACCGTTGGTGGATCGTCCGTCGCTCTCATGCGCGCGGGCGGTTACATATATCGAGTGCGATCAGTGCGTAGAGTTGCGCGGCCCGAGCGATGTCACCGGTTTTGATGTAGTACGTCCAGCCTTCTGACGAAAGTCCTAACGGGGGGCCGTATGTGATCGAGGGGATCCCGACTTCGTTAAAGACATTCAGATCGCGCCACATGCTGCTGACGGGCGCATCCGGCTCGCTGGGCGGCTCTGGAAAGAAATTGCCATGTGCCGTAGTGACGGCTTCTTCCAATGTGAAAGTGTTCTCACCTTCGTAGCCGCGCCGGAAAAGATATGTTTCCAATTCAGCGTTCAAGCCGAGATCTTTTACAAGTTCACGTAGTTCACCGAACGGCACAAGCGGTTCGACGTTCGGTGGCACACGAATATCCAGATAGAGCGCACAGATACCGGCTGTCTCGATCGGCTTATATGGCAGCCCCCCCCGAATGGCGCCGATGGAGGCCTTGGGGACGACCATACCGGTGCGCGATTGATAGCTGTAGCGCTGCTCGTAATCTGAAGCCCACCCTTCAAACGCCGCGATAAAACGACTTGCTTGCACAATGGCATTCGGATTGTCTTCCATCTTTTCAGGACGCTGCAGAAACGGCGTGTAGATTGCTGTGCCGCTCAAGCTGACCTTCACAAGCAGACAGCCGCATTCGACGGCGGTATATGTCCAGTTGGTACATTCCGCGACCAGCGCATAATCCGCCACAATCCCATGTGTGACTGCATATCGCGTGCCGATGCCTTTGCCCTCATATTCGTGACCCTGAAATTCGTCCACGGGTGCGCGCCCGATCTCGCCACAAACACCGGTAAAGATTAGGTCACCCAGCAGCGCTGCGCCCGCTTCCTTGATGGCTTTGAGCGCGACAAGTGTCGCTGCCATCGGAGCTTTGTCATTGACCACGCCTTGCCCATAAATACGGTCTTCCTCCTGCCAGGCAGACATGTCGGCGCGTGTCAATCGTCCCGCCGTCCATATATCCATCGGATCGCCATAGGCGGTATCGAAATGACTATTCAGAATGAGAGATTGACCGCCGCCTTCGCCGCGCATGCGGGCGATCACATTGAATCGATTGGGGAGGACTTCCTGCTTGAAAGCTGAGATGTTATTTTGCGCCAGCCAACCCAGTACATATTCGGCAACTTCGGCTTCCTTTCCGGGCGGGCTGTTGATCTGTCCCAACGCGAGCGTGAGGTCGATCAGTTCCTGTTCATCAAGCGCTGCCAGCACTTGATCGATAAGCGAATTTCCACTCCCGCGCGTTGCCGTCATGCCTGCATTTGCTCCGCAAACAACTTGAACGATTGTGTGCGCTGCGGCCCAATGGGCATAAAGTTGATACCGGCATAGTTGAGATCTGACAGATGCTCAATGCGCTCGCGCGCGTCGGCGGGACTGCCCCCCACTGTGAACAACTCCACCATTTCGTCCGGCACCAATTCGGCGGAATCCTTGGCAAGCTGGAACTCACCGCCGCTGTAGACTTTTTGAATCCGCTCGACGACACTCGCATCCACGCCACCAAGCTCGCAATAAACCGGAGCGGTTTGTGCGAACCAGGCTGCCATCGTGCGGGAACGGTCGCGCCCATACTCCCCATCTTCGGACACCACGCCGCAAGCCATCACCCAGACTTCGATGTCTGCCAGAGTACGGCCTGCTTTAGTTGCTCCCTTCTCAATATTTGAAAACGCGTATCGTACAGCTTCAGGAAAAACACCCACCTGCACGATGATGCCATCTGCGAGTTCTCCCGCCAATTGCAGCATACGCGGTCCGCTAGCAGCCATATAGATGGGAATACGTTCGCGGAATTTGTAGTGGATTTCAGCATCCGCGAGTTCAAAAGCCGAATAAGCCTGGGTTAGTTTTTCACCCGACAACAACTGCCGTGTTGCACCAACCATCTCCCGCATGACTTTCAACGTCGCCGGGCGGTAGCCCATTTCGCCGGTGGGCCGGTCACCCGCCCCGATGCCAAACATCGCACGGCCTTGGGAAATCTCGTCTATCGTGGCGATTGCATTCGCTGAGATTGCAGGATGACGGGTATAGGGATGTGTTACGCCGGTACCGAGTTGCAACCGCTCACTGTTTATGGCCGCCAAGGTAAGATATGAATATACATAGCGGGCATGCAGCGACGAATCAGTAATCCACATATGCGAATAGCCGCTGGCTTCCAGATCGCGCACCTGCTGCTGGAAAACATCAGGCGGCTCGACACCTTGCAACGTAATGCCTAATTTACGACCGTTTAGTGCCATTGACTCGCTCTATTCTTAACCACTGCCAGGCTCAATTCGCATCGCTCACTTTTACTATGACCGCTGCGGCAGTATCTCCGGCTGCACAGCCTACAAAGAGACCATAACCACCACCGAGGATCACAAGCTCCTCGATCAATTCGATGATCAGGCGCATGCCGGTGGGCCCCTGGGGGTGTCCCCAGATAAGCGAGCAGCCATAGTTATTCATAGCATCGAGTTGCACACCCATCTCGCGCGAGAAATATACATCGTTGACTGCGAAAGGATTGTGCGTTTTGATTGCGGCTAGGTCATCAATCGCGAGACCAGCAGCAGCCAACGCCGCGCGCGTACCTGGTACCGGCGCCAGCGGCATGAAGCCCTTCTTCGCGCGTGCTTGTCCGTATGCAAGCACCTGCACTTCGATAGCCCTGTCGCGGCTTAACGCTTGTGCACCAGCGCGAGTCGAAAGGATCAGCCCCGCATTGCCATCGGCCGGATACGTTTGTCCCCCATATGTAACTGAGCCTTCTGGCATGACTGGTTTGAGTCGCTCAAGACTTTCGCGGGTGGTGGGGAAGACACCTTCATCGCTGTTCACGTTCGCCAGGACTTTCCGACCCCGCGCATCCTTGATGTCCAACGGCGAAATCATGTAACGCTTTTGGAAAGCCGCCTCATCTGCGAGGGCATCTTTGTACTGCGCCTGGCGCAGCAGAACGACTTCGTTCTGCTGCTGGGGGGTGATTTCCTCTTCTCGCGCGACGTTCTCGGCCGTTTCCAGCATGGAGAGGTCGGCCCACGGATCGCAGTTGAAGTTGTCCCACACCCAGTCTTCGGTGTCGCCGCGCGCGCCGGGATTTTGCGGATTGGGATAGAACATGTGCGGCCCGTTTGAAGTACGATCGGCAGTGATCGCAAGAACAGTCTGGGTGCTGCCCGCCTCAATCTCGAAGGCCGCCCCGCCAACAACCCGCGCGGAGGTTGCGCAGGCCTGCCCGATCGTCGGGCCGCTGATGCCTTCCGCACCGATCAGGCCTGCCAGCCACGGCGCGCCATAGAATGCACCCTGCGAAGGCACTGTCGTGCCCAAATGCAGTGCATCAAACTTACTCGGTTCGATCTCGCGCTCCATAAGCGCACGGCTGGCCACTTCGCCGGCAAATTTGATCGGATGCAGATTGGCAAAGCTTCCCTGCCACTTTACGAAAGGTGTCGACCAGTAACCGCCATAAGGAATATAGGTTTTTTTCAGCTGCATCTCAGACTCCTACTGTCATGCCCCCATCGACCCAGATAACCTGCCCGGTAATGTACGCGGCATCATCGCTCGCCAGGAAGATATGCACACCGGCAATCTCGTCCGGTTCAGCCATTCGCCGCAACGGGATGTTGCTTACCATGCGCTCCATAACCTTCTCAGGAATGCCGGCGGTCATCGGTGTTTTCACCGCGCCGGGCGCGACCGCGTTCACGGTAATTCCATAGCGCGCGAACTCCAGCGCAAGTGTATTGGTTAAGCCGATCACACCCGCCTTAGAGGCGGCGTAATTCGCCTGGCCGATATTACCGCGCGCGCCGACCGAGGCCGTATTGATAATGCGACCGGATTTCTGCTCGATCATCGGTACGGCGGCTGCCTGTGCGCATAGAAATGCGCCTTTCAAGTTCACGTCGAGCACAGCGTCCCATTGCTCGGCGGTCATACGTTTTACTTCGCCGTCTTTCACACGTACAGAAAGCGCATCGCGTGTGATGCCGGCATTGTTTATCAAGACATCCAAACGGCCAAAAGATGAAAGAGCCGCTGCCACCATCTCTTCGGCTGCGTTGTTGTCTGCGACATTGCCCACCATAGCAACTGCGCTACCCCCACTCCCCTGGATTGTGTCCGCGACCTCGTTTGCGCCGTCACTATTGACATCAGCAACAACAACAGCTGCTCCTACGCCAGCAAAGCGCAGGGCTGTCGCGCGCCCGATTCCACTGGCCGCGCCGGTCACAAGAACAACTTTGTCATTCATAGCCATTTAGATTATCCAGAAATATGTACTCTTCCATCAAGCACTGATTTGGCGGGCGATCAATGTAAGTAAAATCTCGCTCGTGCCCGCGCCGTAAAGCAGAAAGCGTGCGTCGCGATAATAGCGCTGCGCCTCATACTCCATCGCGTAGCCATAGCTGCCAAAAATACGGGTGGCCTGGTCGGCAAGCTTCTGCGCCATCTCAGTTGCGAAGTATTTCGCCATAGCACCTAGTTTGACATCCGGCTGCCTCTGACCGGCCTCCCACGCTGCCCGATAAACCAGCCAGCGCGCCGCTTCAAGCTCAGTCGCCATCGCTGCCAATTTATGTGCGATAGCCTGGAATTTTCCGATCGGGCGCCCAAACTGGCTACGCTCCTGCGAATAACGGATCGATGCGTCCAGAGCCGCCTGCCCCAACCCAATGCCAAGTGCACCTGTCATAGCCCGAATTTCAGCCAACGTACTCCGCAGGTAAGCAAAGCCGGAGCCGTGTTCACCAAGCAGATTTGCAGTGGGTACATGCACATTTTCCAATATGATTTCCGCTGTGAGCGAGCCGTGCGTTCCAAGCTTATCGATCTTGCGCCCGACGGAGAACCCCGGCATTTCTTTCTCGACAAGGAACAGGTCGATTCCTTTGGTGCGTTTGGTTGCATCTGTTTTCGCAGCCACGATAAAGAAATCGGCCACCGTTGCGGAAGTGATCCACATCTTACGACCGTTGAGCACCCAGCCGGTAGCATTTTGTCGCGCAGTCGTTGTTATGCCGCCGATGTCCGAGCCGGCGTCTGGTTCCGTGATTGCAATCGTGCCGATCTTCTCTCCTTGTAATGCCGGAGCCAGCAAGCGCTCACGCTGTTCGTCTGTGCCGAGATGATAAAGAATGTCTGTGCCATTCAGACATTGCATGCCAACGATGGAAGCCAGCGCCAGATTTCCCCGGGCCAATTCTTCGATCAGGAGCACAAAAGTGATTGCATCCGCACCCTGCCCGCCAATGGATTCAGGATAGCGCAAGGCGTAATAGCCCAGCGCGCCGCAACGCTGAAATAGCTCGCGCGGAAACTCATCACGCTCATCTATATCTGCTGCCGCCGGGATAAGCTCGCGCTCTACGAACTCCCGAACAGATTTCTGGAAGAGAGCTTGCTCAGCGGTTAGAGAAAAATCCAAAAGTTGTCAGTCTCATATCTCACCGCAGAGACACGGAGTGCACAGAGCATTAAAATTACTCAGTGTACTCCGTGACTCTGCAGTGAGTTTTTCACTGCAATCGCAGGAATACCGACTTTTCCTGCATGTACTTGTGAATGCCCGTGCCGCCAATCCCACTATGCTTATGTCCTTCCGTTGGCGAGTCGAGCATGGCCGGGCTGAAATAACTGTTCAGATAGATCTGGCCGGCGCGCATTTGCGCAGCGGTGCGCACGGCCCGGTCCACATCCTGTGTCCAGATAGCGGCAGCCAGCCCATACTCCACTCCATTGGCAACGCGCACGGCCTCTTCATCGCTTTGGAATGACATGACAGTCACAACCGGCCCGAAGATTTCTTCCTGTGCGATGCACATCTCCGGTGTTGCCCCAACAAAGATGGTGGGTTCGATATAGTTACCCTTGTCGAGCGGCGCGGTCATAACTTTGTGACCGCCCAAAACGATCTCCGCGCCTTCCTGCTGCCCGAGTTCGATATAGTCGCGCACCTTCTTCTCATGCGCACGGGTGATGACCGGCCCCACCTCGGTATCATCGGCCATTGTGTCACCGATCTTCAACGCGCCCACCTTTTCAACCAGCAGTGCGAGGAAATCCTCGTATACCTGCTCATGCAACAGCAAACGCGATCCCGACACACAGATTTGACCCTGATCGGCAAAGGCACCATAGATGGACCACTGGACGGCTTCTTCCACATTGGCGTCTTCAAAGATGATGTTGGGGTTTTTGCCGCCTAGTTCAAGCGCGACTTTCTTGAGCGTGCTAGCTGCGCTCACCATCACCTTTTTACCGGTCGCGGTGCTGCCAGTAAGCGAGACCATATCCACCTGTGGGTTCTCGACCAGACGCGCGCCAAGTTGGCGATTCTGCCCGGCCACGATATTAACCACGCCGGGCGGAAAGTCCGCTGCTGCCAAGATTTCGGCAAATGCAAGGTTGCTTAGACTGCCATTCTCAGAAGGTTTGACAACAACAGTATTGCCGACAGCCAGTATGGCCGACACTTTCTGGCAGGCCATCATCAGCGGGCCATTCCAGGGCAGGATTTCTCCCACCACACCCATCGGTTCCCACAAGCGGTAATTGAACCATTCGCCTTCGGGCACCTGACGCACTTCGCCGCCCACTTCCCGCGCCTTGCCGGCGTAATATTCGAAACCATCAATCGCCTGCGGCAAGGCGTAATCAAGCGTGCGCGCGACCGTCTTGCCCACATCGGCCGCCTCGAGGAACGCAAACTTCTCTTTATTCGCCTCGAGCAGATCAGCCACACGGCGCAGATAGCGTCCCCGCTCCCGACCCGTCATTCGCGGCCAGGGACCTTCGTCGAATGCGCGGCGCGCCGCTGTAACAGCCCGATCGATATCATCTATACTGCCATCGCAGGCGCTGGCGATGACTTCGTTTGTCGCTGGATTGACGATCTCAAACGTGCCGCCACCAGAAGCCGCGGTGAAAGAACCATCGATAAACAACTGGTAAGGCGCTGCATTAATCCAGCCCCAATCGATGCGACTCATGGCCCGTTGCGGACCCGATCGAGGCCCGCCATGATCTGCTCCTTGTCCATTGTCAACGCCATCAGGCCGACTTCGTTCTCATACACATCGGCATCGATCTGTCCTTTGATCTCGTCTTCGAGAATGTGATACACCGGGAGTCCCAACGGGACTCCGGCCAATGGACCTGCCCAGGTGGGGTCGCCATTGTGAACAGTCTCAGCGGTGATTTCCGCACTGTCCGCGTCCGGCTGACCCAGCACGACGATCGTGTCGCTCCCGTGCTCTTCAGCGGTTCGCTGAATAAGCGACTGATCTTCCAGGTCCATGGCACCTGCGGCCGTTCAGACATAGCACTGGGTAAGCGTCAGAACGACCTCCGCACCGGCCGTCTTCATGCAGTCCGCAATCGACGTGCCGGGGATGCCGTCACGCTCACCCAGTGCGATAATTTTTTTGCCATTCAATTCCATTGTGTACCTCCAAATTGTGCTCCAAAATATCATCACTGCGCTGCGCAGGTGCGCAATCGCATCACAATGTAATTTGCATGCTTCAGTTCAACACCTCCGTAATTGCTTCTTCCAAAGTCTGTTTCGTGATGCCGTTTCCTGTCACGCGTTTTACTTCGCTACCATCTTTGAAGAATAAGTACGCCGGCAGGCCGAGCACTTTGTGGTCTCCAGAGAGTTTCCAGTTTGGCCGAATGTTGGCATTTACCTTCACAACCTTTAAGTGAACGGCGTGCTCATCAGCCAGCGCTTCCACAGCAGGCATTAGCGCAATGCACGGTTGGCAACGCGGCCCCCAGAAGTCCACCAGCACCGGCTTGTCGGCTTGCAGCACTTCCTCATCGAATGTTTCGCCTGTAATTTCAAGTAGCGCCATTGGTTTTTCCTCTCGGATTCCGTTCGACGACGAAAGAACTGCCGTCTGAAAGATTCGTCATGCGGCCCAGAAACAGGCTGCCCTTGGCGACAAACATCGCACGCTCGATCTCACCAGCCAGCAAACGCGCCCGCGCGTGACCCAGAAATGGCACTGCAGCTGCGATATGTCCCTGTGTCGGCGAGAATCCCGGCATGCCGCGCTCGGTCACAAAGGTATCCATCTGCTCTTTTTCGATCTCTTTGCGCATCACTGCCGTCGCGGCCAGCGTGCGAAAGTTATTCAGCGGCACATTACCACTCCCGGCTGGCTCTGTAATTTCCGGGTTGTGCAATTCCAGTGAGTATTTGTCCACGTCTAGCATGTTGTAGCCGAGCTTCTCCAACGGCTCGACCACGAGCGCCTTCATCATGGCAGGCGGCGAGGCGCTCATCGAGACGCGGTGCAAGCCAACTGCATCCGTGCGCACAATCGGATTCTGCCCATCGTCGGGACCGATGGCAATTGCGACCGCCCCGAGCACGTCCTCCAGCACCGGTATCTCGTTCTTCAAATGGCCGCGAAACTTCATGCCGAGTTTCGCCAGCGAACCCCCGCCGACGACAACCACATTGCGATAAATCTCGGACTGCACGAGACCCCCAGCGACGATCACAGAATGGATAGGGGCTGCACAGAACGCTTTCACATCCGACCCCCCGGCCATGTTGAAACCTGCAAACTCTGCCATGGCCTTGGAGATCGAGCCGCCGCCACGCTGATAGCGATCACCCACCGCCTCTTCACCGCAACCGAGCAAGTAATCTACTTCGTCCGGGTTGATGCCATGCGCCTCGGCGGTCAGATGCCGCAATGCCCAAGCACCCGAGGTTTTACAGGCCAGGTTTTCCAGGAGCACATTCGATGTAAGCGTATCGTCCTGATCGTGTGCGTTACGCATTGCTCCAACCAGGCGCTCCCCGGCAGCAAAAATTGGAAGCGCGCCTTCATCTTTAACGAGGGCTTCTAGCTGGTCAAGAGGTAAACCTTTCTCCAATACTGCCAGTTCATCCGGTCGTACAAGCGGATGACCTTTGAGTAGTTCGCAGGCTTCCAATGAATATTCGCGCTCGAGTCGGAACAATTCAAACGTATCGGCGATCCGCATCAGACCGTAAAACTCCGCTTCCGGCATGATCTCGCCCATGGACCCGAAACGATCACCGGGCAGCGGATTGGCATGCCAGGGTTCAGCGAGCGCAGCCAACGCTTCCGGCGATTGATTCCCGATGAAGACCTGATGCGGACCGTAATCACGGGCGGCGTCGAAATCGCGTAGTGACGCTTCGAGCTGATCAAGAACGGCTGGATCGACTATGCCCTCGCGCAACGGTTTGGAACCATAGCGCGCCAGATGCGGCACATGTGCGAGCACGTAGGAAACGGCTTTAATAACAGGAAAACTCATTGACTGTAAATAAGAATTCGTACACAGAGTTTAGGGAAAACACAGATGAGAAAAATTCTGTATTCATCTGTGTCCCAACCATTCTTCTAAAATAGTCTCAGTGTGCTCGCCGAGTTGCGCGGACGAACGCGTTACGGAGGCGGGCGTCTCGGAGAAGCGCAAAGGTGTGTTGACGACACGCTGTTTTCCTGCGACGGGATCGTCCACTTCTACAATCATGTCGCGAGCGATTATCTGTGGATCGACAGCGGATTGCGCAATGTCCTGGATTGGCGCGCACGGGATATCGCGGGCCGAGAGCGCCTCCACCCAGGCGGCTGTCGAATTCATGCGGAAGATCGCCGATAACTCCTCCACCAGCGCCGGTAGATTTTCACGCCGTGATAGATTGTCCGCGAAGCGCGCATCCTCCGCCAAATCCTGTCTTTCTAAAACCTCGCAGAGACGCTGCCATTGTTCCTCTGTCCCGGCCGCGACTACCACGTGGCCATCCTGGGAAGGAAACGCCTGGAATGGCACGATGAGCGGATGGCGCGATCCAACCGGGCTCGGCACTTCGCCGGTTGCAAAATAGCGACTGAAGGCGTTCTCGAGCATAGCGAGCTGCGCATCGAGCAAACCCAATTCGATGAATTGACCGTGTCCGATGCGATGGCGCGCCTCGACGGCCGAGAGGATACCAATCGCCAGGAAAAGTCCGGCAGCAAGATCACCGACCGAGTAACCCACCCGCACAGGCTCGCCATCATGCTGACCGGTAATGCTCATCGTTCCGGCGAGCGCCTGGATGATGACATCGAAGGCCGGTTGCTGGGATCGCGGACCGGTCTGCCCAAAGCCTGAGCAGGAGGCATAAATCAGACGCGGGTTCTGGGGTGACAGCGTTTCGTAGTCAAGCCCCCAACGTGCCATTGTGCCCGGCATGAAGTTCTCCACCACCACGTCCGCTTGCTCGGAAAGCTTGCGTGCAGTTCCCCGCCCAGCCTCGGACTTAAGATCAAGTTCCAGGCTACGTTTGCCACGATTGACACTGAGAAAGTAAGCACTCAAATCGCCGATAAACGGACCGGCTTTACGCGTGGGATCGCCACGCCCGGGTGCCTCTACCTTTACGATCTCTGCACCAAGATCACTAAGGATCATCGTGGCGAACGGCCCAGCCAGATACCAGGTGAAATCGAGAATCCGCAGACCAGCGAGAGGGCCTGTCACCCGACCCCCATCACGCTGTTGCCATATTCATCAATACGGAGAGATTGACCGGGCTGCACAAGCAGCGTCGTGTCCACGGCTTCAACGATGGCCGGGCCAGCAATTGCATGACCCGCCCGGAGTGCATCGCGCGCATAGATGAGCGTATCCTGATAGCCCCCTCGGAAATATACTTGCCGTGTTTCTCGGACAGCCGCGGAGGCATCCGTATCACCAAGCTCTTTGCGCACCCAGACCGGACCGGCAATGCGTCCCAATCCACGCACTTGATAGGTACGCGCTTCGACGCCTGCCTGGCGATAGGCTGCCCCTTCGCCATAGCGCCGATTGTAAATATCTTCAAATGTGGCCTGCACTTGAGCCAACACCTGCTCATCCAACGTCCGTGTCGGCAGCGGTACGCGCACTTCGTGGATTTGGCCCCGATAGCGCATGTCAATGTAGCGCAACATAGTCATCGCATCGTCGGTCACACCACCAGAACGCAGACTATCGCGCGCTTTAGATTCCAGCTGCGTGTAAATCTTGTTGAGTCGCGCCGCATCAAAGGGAGCAATCATCGGGTCGGATGTCTGGCGCAGATAAACCAGATCGGAAACCGCAATTCCCCAAGCGGAGAATTCGGAGGCATGTGCGGGGATGATGATCTGCTTGACGCCCACATCGCCTGCATAGGCACCCACATGCAACGGGCCGGCACCGCCAAACGCGAAAAGCACAAAGTCGCGCGGATCGAAGCCACGCCCGACCGTCACCTTGCGTACGAGATCGGCCATACGCGCATCAAGAATTTCAACGACGCCGAGTGCAGCCTCCTCCACGGACATCCCCAACGGCGCGGCGATCTTTTCCTCGATCGCTTGCCGGGCGAGGTGCGGGTTGAGTTCTTTTCGCCCACCAAGAAAATAATCCGGGTTGAGACGGTTGAGCACGACATTGGCATCGGTCACCGTCGGTTCTGTACCACCAGCGTCGTAGCAAACCGGACCGGGGTCCGCGCCTGCACTCTGGGGACCGACCTTGAGCAATTGGGTTGTCGGCTCGATCCAGGCAATGCTACCGCCGCCGGCACCAATGGAAGAAATATCAATGCTCGGCAGCACCGTATGGTATTGCGAGAAAACCGGAGTGAGTGAGAACTGCGGTTCGCCATCCACCACCAGCCCCACATCGAAACTGGTGCCACCCACATCCGTAGTAATGAGATTCTCGTGACCGAGCGTCTTACCCAACGCGACTGCGCCGATGACACCCCCGGCCGGACCCGAGGCCAGCAAGGCCGCCGCCCGCGACTGCGCTTCAGCAAAGGGCGCTACACCACCCGAGGATTGCATGATGACCGGCACATGCGCGAAGCCCAAATCACTGAGCCGCGCACCCAGGCGCGCCAGATATTCGCCCGTCGCTTTACCAATGTAGGTATTGATCGCTGTCGTTGCTGTGCGCTCATATTCTTTGATCACCGGCGCAAGTTCATGTGAAAGACTCACGAGTATATCCGGCTGCTGTTCGTGAACGATCTCGCGCACGCGGCTCTCATGCTCCGAGTGCATGAAAGACCAAAGCAGCGACACGGCAATGGCTTCGCAGCCAGCCTCCACCAGTTCTCCGACTGCCCGGCGCACATCGTCTTCGTTCAACGGGATAATAACTTTGCCCGAATAATCCACCCGTTCGAGAATGCCCTTGATGAGCGGGCGCGGAATGATTGGGTCTGCTTTGTCGAGCCGCACCAGATGTGTGATCTCGCTCTCGCTTCGCCCGACCGCCTTTTGAATCGTACGTCCGATAATGAGCGCGTCTTCGTGTCCGCGCGTGGTAATCAGACCGGCTCGCGCCCCGTTACGGGTGAGCAGGGCGTTGGTGGCAACCGTCGTCCCATGCGCAAAGAGTGTCGCGTCCCCCAGCAAATCAGTTAGAGTGAGTTCAAGATCCTCAGCCGCACGCGAGACGGAGTCGATCACGCCGCGCGAAAAATCGCCGGGGGTGGAGGGCGCCTTAGCGGCGGTAACGTTTCCATCCGCGTCCACGACAATGGTGTCGGTGAAGGTTCCGCCGCTGTCTACTGCAATGATGTAGGTCATTTAATAATTCGGTGTACTTTAAGGAACGTCATTCCGAACTGCCGCTGGTAATGGCAAACCCTGCTGTCGGACGAACCAAGGGTTGCTTCACCGCCCCTCGGAAAGACGTGATGTTATTTCACCGGCTTTGCCAACGCGCGCCGTTGCTCGCGGATGGCAGCCCGCTGCGAGTCTGTTGCATCAGTATTTACTTGCAGGGGATCGCCACTGACGACCACACCATACGTGTTGCTGGCCTGTGCGAACGTCACCAGTCCATTGATCACATCGCGCAGCACACGGTCCGGTTCGCGGTCGAGCGGGTCGCCGTAACCACCGCCGCCCATGCCGATGCAATGATAGATATCGCCCTTCGCCTGTGATGTCGGCGTGATGCCGGTTGCGACCTCCAGTTCGCCTTCCACTTCGTCCAGATTCTGCGGCAGCTTGCCCGCTGCGAGCAGGTCGAGGATATTGCTCCCCCGTTTGAGGACAAACTGATTTGTGGAGGATGGCAACCCGCCAGCAATTCCAGCCGAGCCAGGCTGCTCGACGCCAATGGCGTGCATGATCTTGGTCGGGATAACGTCCACATTGTGCGTGGTATACATCATGCTGACCGTCGCGCCGCCACGATACTTGCCCGGTCCGCCGGTGTCGGCCTGTTGCCGCCGGTACATGTACAGCACCGGATAGTTGAACTCATAGTCCTCAATGTTCGCAATGATCGAAGACGGCGAGTCCAGAAAACCGCCGGTATCGATACCATCTTTGAAGGCGCGGGCGCCCGAGCCACCGGCCATTGCGTCCAGTACCGTGCCGCCGAAATAATCTCCGCGCTGATCGGTACCAAACAGCTCCTCGACAAACAGGCCGCCCATCCAGGTCGCCATCATGTGGTCCAGGTATTTTTCCGAGGCTGCCAGTAACTTGGAAAGACAAACGCTCGAACTGATCGTCGCCATATAGCTGCCCGTCGTAGTCGCTTTGGATACACCGGCAGGCCACTCTGCATGCACAACTGTGCCCGGTTTCGATTTGATCTCAACCGCACGCGCAATCCCGGCCGGCGACCAGGGAATGTCGTAACACAAGTAAGGCAGAATGGCGGAAATCGTCGCGCCTTCAAGCGCGGGCCGACAGCAATTGATCAATGCCGGGGCCTGGGGCGCGGACTCGGTGAAGTCGAACGTGAGTTGGTCGTCTTCTTTATTCATTGCGACCACCACCGGGAAGACCTCGCCATCGGCGTCGATGTAGCCACGGTGCCGGAATGTGCCATCCGGGAGTTCGCGCAGCCGGGCGCGGAACTGCTGCTCGGTTGTGTCAATCACCGCATCTACGGCGGCCTTGTACGTTTCCAGCCCGTACCGATCGATCAGCTTTTGCATGCGATCATTCGCGATATTGCAGGCCGCGATCATGGCTTTCAGATCGAGAGCGACCAGATTCTGCAGGCGTGAGTGGCGCAGGAACATCCATTCCAGGTCTTTGCGCACCACACCGTTCTCGACGAATTTAATCGGTGGCACGAGCGGTTGCTCACCATAAATCGATGTGGCGCCCACCTGTACCTGTCCCTCAACCGGTCCTCCGAGATCGATCTGATGGCAGGTGCCGCCGGTCCATGCAACCAGCTCACCCGCGTAGAAAATCGGCGCAACGATGACGACATCCATTTGATGGCAGGCGCCCACATAGGGATCATTGGACATCCAGATATCGCCCGAAGCGATGCCGGGATTGTCCGCGTATTTGGTCACGATCTCCTGCACCGTGGAGGCCAGCGACATGGCATGGATTGAGATATACACCCCAATGGAGAAGGCTTGTCCATCCGGGGTCATCAACGCGGTATTCATGTCGTGCGCTTCATTCGCCACCGGCGAGCCGGACACCAGCCGCAGCGTCATGGCAGCCTCGTCGTTGATGGCAGCCAGGCGCGAGCGAAAAATCTCAAGCGTGATGGGATCAATCTTCGTTGCGGCCATAGATATCCTTCAGGACTTCCTCGGTCGTCACCACGTCGGCAAACGATTGTGCCAGAATGTCCAGCGTCGCCTGATGCTCCTGTGCTGACATTGCCGAGGTGCCATCGCTGACGAACAGCACTTTGAAATCTAGCATCATCGCGTCCCGCGCCGTTGACTCGCAGCAGACATTGCTGCGCGTGCCGCACAGGATGAGCGTGTCTTTGCCGAGGCTGCGTACGAGCCGCTCCAGGTTGGAAGAACCCGGGATCAACGCTGAATAACGAATTTTGTGCACGAAATAATCGGACTCTTCGACCCGCATCGCATCATAAATCTGCGAACCGGGACTGGATTCTTCCAACTGTTTGGCTGCCCATTCCGAGCGCTCCGGCGTTACGAAATGGTCGAAGAACATGCGCCAGTCCGCACCGCCCGGTGGGTGATAGGAGCGAATCCAGATCACAGGTATATCGCGTTCGCGGCAGGCAGCTGTAAGCCGATTGATATTGTCCGCAGTGTCGCGTGAGGGCGGGATTTCGAGCGCGCCTCCGATCTGGCAGAATACATTTTGCATATCCACAACCACGAGCGCCATATGGGATGGATCAAGCTCCGTGAAGAGACGCATACGCCCTCGGCGCTGCAGGATACGCTCCCGGATGTAGTCTGAGACGACGGTCGGCTGCATCATTCCACCTTCAACTCAATGTCCCACAAAATTGGTTCGTCTTTCAGCGCGACTTCGGTGCTGATCTGCGCCACACAGTTCGGGCAATAAAAGCGCCGAAACACGAACTTGTCCCCGTGTAGATGATGCGGGTTAACGTGCGGACCGGCTTCTTGCACCGGGCCTTCGTGCAGTAGTGTATGCAAGCGATGGTTTTCCGTGGCTAGACAGAGATCGTATTCACAACGCGCACAACGCACGATTTTGTCCCCACTCTGGTTCGTCGCGATGATTAGAAATTCATTCAGCATTGCCATAAAATGGTCTATCCAATCTCTGTACACGCATTCGTACAGATAATCACGGATTGGAAATTCAATCCGCCTCCATCCGTGTTTATCTGCGAACGTAACTAAACGACTCTACTTCCCACAGTCCCAGCCAAACCAAAGGACTTCAACAGTTCCGGGTTTTCCTCGCGCAACCGCGCTTCGGACTTCAACAAGTGATCATGGGTAGCATTGGCAGCGGCTTCGGGATCGTGCGTAGCAATGGCCTCCATAATCGTTGTGTGCTCGTCGATTGTGCCAGTGCGCTCGTCTGCGCTGATATGCAGATCCGCAGTAAAACCGTAAATCAATTCGCGCAGTGCTGTCATCAGGGTGTGCAAAACACGATTCTGCCCGGCATGCACAAGTGACAGATGGAAATTGGCATTTTCATTCCAAAAGATTTCGTCGTCAGCGAGTGCCGCCTCCATACGCTCGATTGACTCGCGCAGCTTGGCAATGTCCTCAGGAGAAGAATGGGTCGCTGCGATATGCGCGCAGGCGGGTTCAATGGCCTGGCGCGCTTCCAACAGCTCGGCCAGCGTTACACGCTCATACTGGAAGAGCGTGGTGAGCGAGCGCGTCACGGTGAGTACATCCGGCCGCGTCACACGCGGGCCACCACCGGGGCCGGGGCGGGTGCTGATCAAGCCTTCCGCTTCGAGCAAGCGTAGCGCTTCGCGCACCGTCGGGCGACTCACATTGAGCTGCGCCGCCATTTCATTCTCTGTGGGCAGGCGCGTGCCCTCTGGATATTTGCCCATGATAATCTCCTGCTTGATCTGTGCGAGCAGTATATCGGCCGCTCTGGGCAGACGCACGCTATTCAAGCGTACACGTGTACTCTCGTTAGATTCGGTCAATTTGCCGCCTCAATTTACCAACTGTTCCAATGCACGTTTAACATACAGACCGACCATCTGCTTCCGATAGGAATGTGTGTAATCTGCGAGTTGCAGCGGACGGGCTTGGCGCATGATTTCGTCTGCCACAGGCTGGATCGATTCCGTGGTGAGCTTCTCTCCCACGAGCCGGTTTGCTACTCCCATTTCCATCGGACTCGAAGTCACCGCACCAAGTACAATGCGCGCGTCCGCGCAGGCGCCATCGTCGTTAACTCGCAATGCGGCTGCCACGCCCAGCGCGGGGAAATCGAATGTGCCCCGCCGCCGCAACTTGAGATAGATCGCCCGTATCCCATTTGGCGGCGGCAAAACGATCTCAGTGAGAATTTCGTCCGGCTCTCGATTGAGATATTGAATGCCGTCATCTTGATAAAGTTCGGCAAGCGGAATGACGCGCTCCCCAGCTGCGCCGACCAAACGCACAGTTGCACCGAGCGCGATCAGCAGCGGCGGCATATCCGCTGACGTGATCGCTAGACAAAGTGGACTACTTGTTGCTACGCGGCAGATATCCCCTTCGGCCTTCATACAGGAGCCTACTGCCTGCCGCCAGAAGTAAGTCTGGTTCAGGAAATGGCAACGCGTATCCAGACACAGGTTGCCGCCGAGAGTGCCCATATTTCGTAGAAGCGGCGTCGAAATGGTCAGGACCGCTTCTATGACACTTGGATAAAGTTCGTGCAAAAGCGGGTGCCGCTCCAGATCGGTCAAGATAGTACCGGCGCCAATGGACAATCCACCATCATCAGTGGGGCGCACACCTTCCAGTTCACGTACATTGTGAAGGCCGATCACAACTTCCGGTTCCACTTGTCGTCGTTTCATATTGGCATAAAGATCGGTACCACCAGCGACCAGGGCAACCGTTGGCCCCGACTCTGCCAGCGTGCTAACCGCGGCTTGCAAGGAATCCGGAGCGATAAAGCGAAACGGGGGCAAACGCATCATTGGCGTTCGCTCCAAAATTCTCGCACGTGGGGCCGCTCAGGTTCAGGAAAGTTGTATTCCGGAACGGAAATGGGCCGCTCCTGCGCATTCTTTTTACGATGCAGTGCCGCATGTACTTTTTGCGCGTGCAGAGGAATGTCGTCGAAGCGGATGCCGGTGGCCTGATAGACCGCGTTTGAGATGGCTGGCACGATGGGATTCTCTGGGCCTTCACCGGCCTCCTTTGCGCCATAGGGTCCTTCATCGTCAAGCGACTCAACGATGAGAGTTTCTATCTCAGGCGTTTCTAAAGATGTTGGCAACTGATATTCAAGTAATGATGGAGCGAGGTGCAACCCACGCGAGTCGAAGACCTGCGCTTCCATCAGGGCCTCGCCGATCCCCATATAGGCGCAGCCCTGCACCTGGCCCTCGACCAGCACCGGGTTGAGGGCGCGCCCGCAGTCGTGTGCCACCCACATCTTGTCTACGGTCACGGCACCACTCTCCAGGTCGCAGGAGACCTCGGCCACACAGGCGCTGTAGCTGTATGCAGGCGACGTGCCGATCACCGCTCCGCGATAGTAGCCGCCTAGCTTTGGAGGGAAATAACTTCCTGTGGCACCCAGCGTGCCAAAGCGCGCTTCCGCCCGTACAACTGCATCCAGATAGGATATTGAATTGGATGTGTCGGTCGTGTCGAAAATCCTGTATTCGTCAACGGCCAGTTGATCCGGTGGGACTTCGAGTACGTCGGTGGCAACTGCGAATAACTTATCGCGCAACTGGCCGGTCGCCTGCAGCACGGCATTGCCGGTCATGAAAGTCACGCGGCTGGAATAGCTGCCCAGGTCGACCGGTGTCAGGCCGGTATCCCCAGCGACCACTTGTACGTCCTCCGGATTGAGTCCGAGTTCTTCAGCCACAATCGCGGCCAGCAGGTGATCCGAACCCTGCCCAATCTCTGCACTGCCGCAGAAGACGGTCACGCCACCGCCCCGGTCGAGCTGCACATGCGCGCCGGAATGCGGCAGCTCGGGGTGCCACATGGTAGTGCCGGTACCGCTGAGGTAGGCGCTCACTGCAACGCCCAGGCCTTTGCCGGGCGGCAGCTTGTCACGGCGCGCACTCCAGCCAGAGGCGGCAGCAACTTTTTCGAGACACTCCTGCAGCCCGCAACTCGAGACGCGCAACGAGTTCAACGTCGTGGAATAAGGCTCGATCAGATTACGCTTGCGCAATTCGACCGGATCGATATCCAGGTCTTCGGCGATCTTATCGAGTTGAATTTCCCAGGCGAAACGTGGCTGCGGCGCACCGTGCCCACGCTTGGGGCCGCAAGGAGGCTTATTGGTAAAGACGCGAATGCCATCGTACTTATAGGCGGGCAGCTTGTAGGTGAGCGGAAGTAACGCACCGGCGTAGTAAGCCGTCGCAATGCCGAAGCTACTGAACGCCCCGCCGTCAAGGAATATGCGTAATTCTAGTGCGGTCAACGTGCCATCGGCGCGCACACCGGTCTTGAGCCACATTTTGGCCGGATGGCGGCCTCGATGCGTGTAAAAGACTTCTTCGCGGGTGAGTGTAATTTTTACCGGACGACCTGTGCGGCGCGAGAGTTCGGCCACGCAAAACTCAATGCCAAAGGGTTCACTCTTGCCGCCGAAGCCGCCACCCACAGCGGGCACGATGACACGGATATGGCTACTCGGCATCTCAAGCACATTGCTCAAGCCGCGATGCACATAGTGGGGCACTTGCGTCCCCGACCAGAGCGTGAGCTTCTCATCCTGATCGAATTGTGCGACGACGGCGTGCTGCTCCAATGCGACATGGTTACTGCCTTCATAAAAGAATGTATCTTCGCGGATAAGCTCTGCCCGCGTAAAGGCGGCCTCGATATCGCCGAATTCAAGCGCGATCGTCTTGTGTGCATTCGGACGCCGTGTCCAGGCATGAATGGAATCGGCATCCGCATCAATCGCATCTTCGATGCTTAGGATCGGCGCAAGGGGTTCATAGTCCACGTGGATAAGTTCGCTAGCGCGTTCGGCTGTGGCTTCGTCCACCGCCGCGACTGTCGCGACGGGCTCGCCAACGTAGCGCACGCGCTCGATAGCCATCGCGGTTTCGTCCTGGTTCTTTGGCAACACGCCAAAAGGGATCGGCAAGTCGCGCCCGGTGATAACCGCCAGCACGCCGGGCAATTGCAAAGCCGGTTCAATATCAATCGATTTAATCAGTGCGTGGGCATGCACACTGCGCAACATGCGTGCAAAGGCCATACGCGGCAAAATAATGTCGTCAGCGTATTGCGCTGCGCCGGTGGTCTTCGCCAGCGCGTCGATCTTGCGCCGGGATTTCCCGATGATTCGGTGCTCAGTCATTCGGATGTTTTTCACCTTCACGCAGTTGTAGCGCCGCCATTTCGATAGCATCGACAGTCTGGACATAACCGGTACAGCGGCAAATGTTCCCGGCGATGGCTTCACGGATTTCAGCGCGTGTCGGAGATGAATTTTCGTCCAGCAAGGCTTTCGTCGTCAGCACAATACCTGGAATGCAATATCCACACTGCGCCGCGCCGGAGTCGGCAATTGTAGACTGAATTGGATGTGGTCTGCCATTGTGTGCGACGCTCTCAATCGTCAGGATGTCAGCACGTCCAGCCGTGGCTGGGCGTTGCTGCACAGCAGCAGTGAGCACCAAACACGACAGCACCGGTCGACCGTTCACGAGCACAGTGCAGGCACCACACTCGCCCAACTCGCAACCATGTTTAGTGCCTGTAAGCTGCAATCGCTCCCGCAGGGTTTCCAACAACGTCTCCTGCGGTGGGCAAAGAACTTGTTGTTCCCGGCCGTTGACATTGAGCGTTACAATACTATCCAAGTTCAGGCCTGCTCCCCGAGCAACGCATTCTCGGGCGCTTCATCTGCGAGCTCCTTCAAAGACATCATAAAACTTCCAAGTGCATCACAACTCACCCGATATGCACTCGGTACAAATATAGTCGTAGTGACTTGTTCAATGATCGCTGGTCCTTCAACCTGGCTGCCATGTTGGAGCTCATCCCCGGCGTATACATCCACTTCGGCAAATTCATTTCGCTCGGGCAGAAAAACGGGACGGGTGCCGCGGAGGGCCTGCTCGCTGGCTGCCGGCTGCCTGTCCATCTGCGGCAGGTGTGGCTTCTCCGTCTCGCCGATGGCCGTCAAACGGATGGAAACCATTTCAAGCGGCGACTCTGGAACAGCATAACCATAAAGCCGGTCGTGTTGAGCATGGAAGCGCTCTCCAATGACCGACAAACTCAATGCGTCGATTTCCGACGACGCGATGGGCACAGTCAGTTCATGGTATTGCCCTTGCGAGCGCAGGTCGAGCGAGAAATGCAGACACTGTTTCTCCGCTGGTATGTGCTCCGCCTGCAGCGTCGAGCGGGCCTCCGATTCCATACTCGCTGCGAGTTCGCGCACGCGCGTCGGGTCCAGACTCTCGAAGGGCGTCGGATAGGCGCGCACGTAATCATGCTTCAGGTCCGAGAGCAACATCCCGACCGCGCAGAAAATGGACGAAGCACGCGGGATGATCAACAAAGGAATTTCAAGCTCTTGTGCAATAACGGCCGCGTGGATCGGGCCGGCGCCACCGGCCACCACCAGTGGAAAATCGCGCGGATCGTAGCCACGCTGCACGGAGATTTCGCGGATGCCGTCAGCCATGTTGTTGTTGATCACGGCGAACATGCCGGCGGCCGCCTCCTCCACATCCAAGCCGAGCGGTTCGGCCACATGCGCGCGGATCGCCGCCCGCGCTTTGTCCGGATGCAGCTGTAACTTGCCGCCGAGGAAATAATCGGGCGCGAGATAGCCTAGCAAGAGGTCGGCGTCCGTGCTCGTGGGAAACGCACCCCCACTTCCGTAACAGGCCGGGCCGGGAACTGCCCCCGCGCTCTGCGGCCCCATGCGCAGGAATCCGCCGGCGTCGATCCATCCGACGCTACCGCCGCCTGCGCCAATTGTGTGGATATCCAGCATGGGCAAAGCGAGCAGCTGCCCATTGATACGGCCATCAGTCACGACGTGCGGCTGCCGGTTCACGATTAATGCGGCGTCAAAACTCGTACCGCCCATATCTACGGTGATGCAATCACCCGCGCTGTGCGGTTCGGAGAACGCCAGTCCGGCAATAGGACCAGCAGCCGGCCCCGAGAGCAGCGTACCGGCCGCGGCGTGCATCGTCATTTGCGGGCTGGCCACCCCACCATTCGACTGCATGATAAGCAGCACGCCGTCGAAGCCGATCTCCGCCAAGCGCGCCGTCAGGCTTTCGAGGTAGTGCTGCACCAGCGGCCCCACATAAGCATTAAGCACGGTGGTGCTGGTGCGGTCATAAAAACGAATCTGCGGCAACAGCTCGGACGAGACGGATACATAGGCCTCCGGCAGAGCTGCGCGTAGCAGGCGGGCTGCGTTCTCCTCATGCGAGGCATTGGCATACGCGTGCATGAAACAGATCGCGACTGCCGCGACGCCCTCGGCAGCGAATTTTTTCGCCGCAGTGTGCACATCAGATTCGTTCAAGGGCTCGCGCACATCGCCACGATAATCGATGCGTTCTGTTGTAGTTCGGCGCAGATAGCGTGGCACGAGTGGTTCGGGGGCCTCGAAGCGGTTATCGTACTGCGCTTCGCGGATGCCGCGCCGCATTTGCAACGCATCGCGGAAGCCGTGTGTGGTGAGCAAGCCCGTGCGCGCGCCGTTGACCGTCAGGACAGCATTTGTTGCCACCGTCGTCCCGTGCACGATCAATTCGATCTGCTGCACGAACTCCGCGAGCGTGTACCCGAACGAGTCCGCTATATCCTGCAAGCCGTTGAGTAGACCGATGGCAGGATCGGTCGGCGTGGTCGTGGTCTTGAAGACATGCGACGCACCGTCCGGCTCGAGCAGCAGAAAGTCGGTGAAGGTCCCCCCAACGTCAATTCCAATGCGGTATTTCTTCATCGATGTCCGTTGCGACTTGCGATCTGGCCGTTTATCTGAACGCCATAGTCGCGCTCGGCGCACTGGCGCGAGAGTAACTCATCGCGAACTTCAGACTGCACCAGTTCCACTGGCCGTGCGTATGGGTCACCATAGCCACCACCGCCACCAGCCCATTGGCGTAATACGCTTCCAGGCGGAATGCTTTCAATTTTGTCCTTCAATTTTGGTGCGATGCAGCACCCATCCGGGAGTTCAAGTTCGAGACGGTTAGGGAGCCCCTGCATGCCGCCAAAGAGACCGAAGGCGCGCGCTTCTTCGTTGGCGCCATCACCGTAAACGATGGCTGTATTCTCGTTACCGCCCAGTTCCATCTGAGTAACAACGCCCAGTCCGCCGCGCCATTGCCCGGGCCCGGCGGAGTCCGGCCAGTATTCATGCCGCAATAAAAAGTTGGGCGTCTGCACTTCCAGCATTTCATAGTCCTGCGCCAGAATGCCGCCCGCGCAATTAATCAGGCCGATATGGTCATAGCCATCCACACCCCGGGTTGCACCGGAACCGCCTTTCTGTGAAAGGAACAGGATGTCCACAAAGCGACGCTCGTGGCGAGGATCCCAGCCGACAATGTTGCAGGCCAGCATGCGATTCCAACCAGCCGTGACACGCTCCGGCAAGGCCTGTGCTAGCGCGCGAAAGAGTGCATCGGAATGCGGGCCGGTGAGGCTGTTGCCAAATGTAGTGGCCGCGGGAAAGACCGGGTTAAGAAAGCAACCTTCCGGCACATGCACGTGGATCGGGCGCAGCAGTCCGGCGTTGTGTGGAATGTCGGGGTCCACCAGCATCAGGAAGGTGAGCAGCAACCCGGAGAAAGTTGTGCTGAGCGGCGCATTGACAAAGCCGGGCGTCTGTGGGTCTGTGCCGGTGTAATCAAAGCGGATTTCGTCCCCGTCTTTCGTGACAGTGACGACGATTTTCATTTCACTATTCGGACGCACGGCATCATAGAACACCGTGCTCTCGCCGCGATAAACGCCGTCCGGTATGGCGCCGATCTCGGCGCGCATTTGTTTCTCGGTTGCGTCGTAGAGCGCCCGCACGTGCACTTCGATGCATTCGCGGCCATAGCGCGCATAGAGCTCTTCCATGCGACGCACACCCACGGTGCAGCTGCCGATCTCTGCGCGGATGTCGTCCTGCACAATCGGGAGGCGGATATTTGCAAAGATGAAGTCCCACACATCACGGCGCAGCACGCCGCGTTCGTATAGTTTGATCGGTGGGATGCGCAGCCCCTCCTGCCAGACTTCGCGCGCGTGCGGGTTGTAGCCACCCGCCACGGCTCCGCCGACATCGGCCTGGTGACCCTTGCAGGCCGCCCATGCCACCAGTTCGCCTTCGAAGAAGACCGGTTTGAAAACAGCAATGTCGGCGAGTTGATTGCCGCCGGAAAAGACATCGTTGTGCAGAATCACATCGCCGGGATAGATTTCATCGCCGAAGTATTCAACAATCTTTTTACAGACCGGTTGCAGCGCAAATGCGAGTACCGGAATATATTCGGTCTGTTCGAGCATGTCGCCGTCGGCTGCATACAGACCTGTGACAAAATCGCGTGCTTCGCTCAGGATCGGCGAGCGGGACGTTCGCAGCAATGTCAGGCCCATCTCCTCCGTAATGGATTTGAAGCGCCTGCGCAGCACAGAAAGTAGAATGGGATCGACCCGCGTCATTTCAATTAGACTTCCAACCGGCTACGCGCTCGACTTCCAGCCAGTGTTGTACCTGTTCTTCGTCGCGCCGCCGGGCAGGATCATACTGCTCCCAGTGCACGATGTCTTCCAACAGACGGTGCGTCGGCACGGCAGGTGGTTTCGAGGCGTAGCCCACCAGGCAGGCGAAGACCACCTCCAACTCGGTCGGGATGGAGAGAAGCTCGCGTAACGTTTGTTCCATGTCCGGGTCCACACTGATCCACACAATGCCAAGCCCGAGACTTTCGGTAGCAAGATGCAGGTTCTCCAGCGTCGCACCGAAGGAGGCGTAGTAGGCGTGCAGTGGATCGGCGATGGCGACACTCTCGTCGGCTGCCGATGGATAGGCGCGTATCATGCGCGGATCCCCGCACACGACGATGAGCGCGTTCCCATCCGCAAGCGCATCCTTGCTCGGCGTGGCGTAATTCGAACCCCCCCGCGCACGCGCTTCCAACCTGCGTTTGCGCCGCTCGCGCAGGGCTGCATCGATCTTGTCCAGCGCGGCGCGTTCGGTGACGACGACGTATTCGCATGGCTGCGAGTTCGCACCTGTGGGTGCCCAGCGCGCGGCCTCGATCATCTTCTCAATCGAGTCGCGCTCAACCAATCGCGCGGGATCGTACAGCCTCACTGTGCGGCGCGTGCGGACGAGCTCAAGCAAAGCTTTGTAATTCATTACACCCCTTCATCCCCAACCCCTTCTCCCCCGAATCGGGGGCAAGGGGAGCGTAGAACTCTGAGCAAGCTAGAGATCCCAATACGCTCCCCCTCCTTCCCGCCGGCGAGAAAGAAGGGGGATGGGGTAAAGCGATTAGGGCCAGATCAGCTCGCCGTTTTCGTAAATGGATTCGACGAACTGAGAATCCCAGACGGCGCTGATGTCTAGTTGCGCTTCCAGCGAACCGAACGCGATCATGAAGTCCATCATGTCCTCCCACTGCTGGTCGCTGGCATAGCCAACGCCAACTTCATCTGTCGAGGCCGATTGCACGTACTGGACCTCCGTGGTCCAGATGAACTCGTTGTGATCGCGGTCGGCATCGTCACCGGCATAGACCATGATATTGTCGGTCACGGTGTCCTTGTTGGCGGAATCAAGGATGAACTGCATCCCGCGCATGGTTGCGCGGACGAAGGCGCGCACCATATCAGGATCATCGCGGATGTAATCCGTGTGAGTGATGTAGACCTGGCCCAAGAAGTGCACATCGAAATCTTCGGGTTTGAAGACGGTGACTTCATAGCCCGCTCGCTGGAGTGTGTCCGGCTCGTTAGACTTGAAGACCTGCACGCCATCCACACGACCCTCGCCGAATTCCTCCAACACGACGCGCGGGTCGAAGCCCACTTGGATCAACTCGACATCGTCAAAAGTCAGCCCCTCCGCATCCAGCATGGCCAGTAGCCAGGGCGGTGCGAAGTCGGAGCCTTTGAAGCCTATTTTCAGACCCGCCAGGTCAGAGATTGACTCGATGCCCCTATCAGAGAGCACTAACAGTCCATGATCGCCTTCATGGCCGAACAGAGTCACCGCTTTAAAGGGCAAGTCGGGGGTACCATTGATGCGGTTCACGAAACTTTCTGCCGGGCTGGTCGTGAACTCGGTGTCTTTACCAACCAGACGCTGCCACTGCTCACCACTTCCCGGGGAAGCGAACTCTATGGTGACATCCAGGCATACTTCCTCGAAGTAACCTTGTTCATTGGCGACGTAGGCAGCAGCAAAGCTAATATTGCCTTGCGGCAGGAAACCGGCCTGGAATGTGATTTCTTGGAGACCATCGCATTCTTCGACAACTTCCTCTTCGGCTGCCGGTTCTTCGGCGGCCGGCGCTTCCGTGG
Organism: Anaerolineales bacterium; assembly: GCA_965248775.1. Lineage (GTDB taxonomy): Bacteria > Chloroflexota > Anaerolineae > Anaerolineales > JBHHUI01 > JBHHUI01. The sequence continues at coordinate 2,533,682 of OZ252150.1, read as the reverse complement.
CAGCTGCGCCACCACAGGCCGCGAGCACCATCGAGAACATGGCGACCATCAGAAACAGATTACGTAAACTATGTTTATTACTCACTTATCCTCCTCCTTGCTTGATTACAGGACGAATACGGTTGAAAACTACAATGTAAAAGCTGAAGAATATCTTTACGAACGAAACCACCTCCTTTGCTTCTGCTTGGCCCCCGTCAATTGGGAGACATTCTCCTAGCCAACCAGCGAAGATTCGTGCCAGAAGAGCAGTATTTTTTCAAGCCAGGCGACGATCAATGTGAGCGACACACCCATCAGGGCCAGCACGACAATCGCTGCAAAGACGGAGGGCTGATTCAGGAGGGCAGCCTGCCAGAAGATCAGACGTCCCAGACCTTCGCCAGCTCCTGACCACTCCGCGACAACAGCGCCAATGACGGATAGCGTGACGGCTGTCTTGAAGGCCGAGAGCACATACGGTAGGGAGTGCGGCGCGCGTAACTTGATAAGGATCTCCCACTCGCTAGCGGCGACACTGTGAAAGAATTCCAGCGAGGTTGGGCTGACCGAACGCAGGCCGATGATTGTGTTTACCAGAACCGGAAAGAAACACAACAGAGCCGCCATGATGATCTTGGGATAGATGCTGTAGCCAAACCAGATGATCAGCAGCGGCGCGATGACGATCAGCGGCGTCGCACGAATGACGACGGCCAGCGGAAAAATGCTTCTTTCCAGCGCGCGCGAGCGGGCGAGGAAAACCGCCAGAAAAATTGCGGCGATTGAACCAATAAGGAAGCCAGATAGTGCTTCGGTGAAGGTGACCATTCCGTTCTCGATGAAGAAGTAATGTGGGTCTTCCAGCAACCTTGCCAGAATCTCCGAGGGCTTCGGCATGATGATGGTCGGGATTTCCTTGACGGTGACGTACACCTGCCAAAAGGTGATGACAAGACCAAAGAAGATCGTTGGGGGTAACACAACTTCTGCGAATGTGCGTAGGCGCATGCGCATGCGCCTGGAGGCAGAAATTGCCGGTGTCTGAATAAACTCAGTGGCCTGTTCCATGGTTTTCTCCTTCCCGTAGAAGCCGCGTTAGCTGATCGGCATATTCGAGAAACTCCTGGCTGCGTTCCATCTCCTCTGTGCGCGGTCGCGGCAGGTCGATCTCAACAATCCCCCGCAAACGCCCCGGCCTCGGCGACAAGACGGCAACGGCATCCGAGAGCACAATGGCTTCGGGGATGCTGTGGGTGACAAACATGACGGTTTTCTGCGCGCGCGCCCAGATGCGCAGCAATTCGTAGCGCATCAACTGGCGCGTGATGGCATCCAGCGCGCCGAAGGGTTCGTCCATCAGGAGCAGTTTCGGATCGAAAGCCAGCGCCCGGGCAATCGCCACCCGCTGCTGCATGCCGCCTGAAAGCTGGTAGGGATAAGCCTCGTCAAACGATTCCAGGCCAACCAGTTCAAGCAACTCCTGGGTCGAGTGCTGCAGCGGCCGGTTCGCCTTTTTATTCAAATGCAAGGGCGATTCGATATTACCGCGCACGGTTTTCCACGGCAGCAAACCCGGCTCCTGGAAGACGAAGCCAATTTCCTTGGCGCGCTGGGCGGCGTGTGGGCCGGTACCGTTTCCCATCGAGACCGTGCCATTGGTCGGCTCGATAAGCCCGCCGACAATGCGCAATAACGTAGATTTGCCACAGCCGCTTGGCCCGAGCACAGAAAAGAAGCGCCCTTCGGAGACTTTCAGGCTGAGGCGATCCAGTGCTTGCACCTGCCGTTCGCCTCTACCGGTTGTAAAAACTTTGTCGAGCTGCTCGATGACGATATGGTCACGAGTCGCCATAGGCTACCTCCTTAAACTTCGAAAACAGTCTGTTCCTGGATGGGGTTTGCAAGTGCGTCGAGTGCTGTCGCAACAACCTTCTCCCGCCACTGTGCTTCACGCTCGGGATCCTTGGTCGGGTCCCCGGTGGGATGTGGAATACGCCCGGCCTTTATGATTCGATTGGCACCGACCGACAGCGCGACGGAGGTCATCGAGGTAATGAGAGCGGCCGGAATTCCGGCGCGTTCGATTTCCTTGGCGAGCGTTGCACCGCAACGCGTGCCCGTCCCTCAAGTTGCCGTAAGGACAATGCCCTCAATGCCTTTGTCTTTCATCTCCTGCGCCATCGCCTGCCCGATCTCGGTCCCAGTCGCGATGAGCATACCGCAACCGACAGTCGAGAAGAAGTTCTCGTAAAGTTCGTGGTACACCTGCTTCTGTTCGAGCACGCGCATTCCATCCACGGGCACCATGCGGTTGGGGTCGCCGTCGGCGTAGCGCGCATCGTATCCGCCATGCGCCGACTGGTACGCTCCAGCCTGCAAGGCCGCTTCGCCCGTGAAGGGATATTGCGCCCATTTGGTCGCGCGCACGGATTCGATCTGGTCTGGATTCCCCACGGGCACAGTTCCCCCTTCCGTCCCGACGGCCAGACGTGCGTGCGCAAGTTCTTTCAACGGCGGCGCAGGCAGCACGCGGTCGAAACTGGGAATACGCAACTCGGTTTCGAACGCCTCGCCACGCACTTTTTTAAGTAGCAAAGCGATGGCGCGGTTCGCCGCGTTCTCCACGACAAAGATATTTCGACGTTGCCCACGGGGGAAATAATTATCAACATCGGGCGGGCCGAGCGCCTCTCCGCGCGCCAGCTTGAGTGCGAGTGCCGCCATCGGCGGGACTGCCGTGCGCATCTGTACTGCGGTGTCTCCGGTGGGGACAACGTAGGTATAAGGTGAATAGACTTCCGCAGCCGGATTCTCGGGCGAGACGCCGGTGACCGCAGGAATCCCCAGCCGCTCCTGCACGCGCTGGCAGACCTTGCCAGACGCCATGCCGTAGCGCCCTGAGTTAAAGGCCGGCCCGGCAATGAGCACATCCGGCGGATCGGCTGCGATCATATCGATGAGTTCATCGGCGGCCTGATCGGGTTGGTTGCTAAAATAGTCATCTCCACAAACGAGTGTGGCGACGATCTCAGCCGCGTCTCCCAACGCAAGCGTGAAAGCCTTCCCCGGCCCCACGACGCCATCGCGGCGTTCTGGTGACAACCCGGCCTCTTCCTCGCCGCCAAGTCCGGCAAAGAACTGATTAATATAGTGAACGACTCGTATTTTTTCAGTCATATTCAAACTTTCTGCGCAATAAGACTGCAACGTGTTCTCCGCTGCTCACTGCGGCATCCTGGGAAGGGAATAAGCCGGTGCAATCTCCCGCCATGTAGAGTTCCTCTCCCCACTTCATTGGAAGCGGCTGTTGGCCGGGCTGCGGCGCGGCGGACGCCGGCCGGATTTCGTATTCCACCACCGTCTCCATGCGCCCACCCTCAAAGAGCTCTGCGGCAGCCGTATGCGCGTCGCCGCCGTTGTACGTGAGGATGTTGGCGACGTGGCCGCTAGCGCCATCCAGCTGTACTTCCCCGCCGAAAATCACATCTCCGTCCCGGCTTACACCGACCCTCAAATGCAAATCCACTTCCTGCTTCAACTGTCCGGCAACGACCATCGCGTGGCCTTCTCCGTACGCCACCTGACCTGCCTTTGAGCGCATCTCCGGAAGGAGCATTGCGGCGACATTCGCCGGCACGGCCAGCACCAGAACGTCGGCATGCACACGTCGCAGCCTGCCCTGCTGCCGGTAGAGCAACACGAAGCCATCCGACGTTCGTTCTACATGCACGACGACTGCGCCGACTTCGAGCAGCCCATCCAACTGCGCCGCCAAGGCTTCCGGCAACTGACCGAAGCCGCCCTGCAAAGCGGCCGGTCGGCCAAAGTTGAAGGCCAGCAAGAACAGTCCAAACGCCGCGGAAACCTGCTCCGGTTCGCGGAAACAGTAGTGCGTAAGCGGTCGCACGAACTTGCGCTGCAAAGTCTCGTCGAACCCGAAGCCGCGTGCCCACTCGGCTACCGAAATCTCGTGCAGTGCCATAAATGCAGATTCGCGATCCGGTGCTAAGATCCGGCGCTGAAAAAAATAGAAGCGCAGCAACTGCAGATATTCGTGCGCCGAGAACAACCCACGCCCGCCTGCGCTGCGCCGCACATCGCGAAGCAAGGACAGGTTGTCGGCGCACAACGCAGCCTCACCATATCCAAAGGCCATGCGCCGACGTGGGATGCTGCGCACCCGGTCATCCAGGCCGAGTTCGGCGAGCAATGCCATATAACTTTGGTAATGTTCCGGCTGAAAAGTAACTGCACCCAAGTTGAGCACTATATCGTTCACGCGCAGACTGCGGACGCGCCCGCCCGGAAAGATCTCCCGTTCCAGTAAGATTAGGTCGCGCTGCCCGAGCAAGCGTGGGCTATCCTTTGTTAATCGATATGCACACGTCAGCCCGGCCAGTCCCGCGCCGACAATTGCAACGCGGGTACGCAGTTCGTCCGTGCCCGTCTCGTGGGAGCCTGTTTGTTCGAGCGTCTGATCAAACGAAAACGGCTCGCCCAGATTGATCGGCAACGCTAAATAGCTTCCGCCATCATATTACCCACGCCAAGCTGATTGGCCACGCAATACAGGTGATCAAACAACACCTCGCGCGCCTTCGTCGCCGGTTCGCCCGTATCTGCATAGCTGGAGCCGCCAATAGCGACTGGCATTTCCGGCAGCCGAATGGTCTTGTCCACGCTGCCCGTACTCACAATGGCGTCGGCTTCCGGCACGCTGTGCACGAGCGGAAAATCCTGCCCTTTCGGCCCACCCAACTCATATGTGATGACTGTTGTCTTAATGCCAAGGCGCTCGCATTCCTGTAGCGCGATAAGCATATCTATTGCCGAGTTGCCGCCACCTTCCCCAGTGAGGACGACCCCATCAGCCTGCAAAAAGCTTGCCAGCTTAGCTGCATAATAGCCCGCGCGTTGTTTCTCCGCCTGCGTGTAGTTATGCCCGCGATACAAAACGACGCCGACAAAATTGAGACTCTTTCCATGCGCAGCGTATAACGCTTGAATGACCGAATTGTTGCAATGTAGGTAAGTGGGATTCTTGAAACAGGCGTAGACATAGTTGCCACTCACCAGTGCACCATCCAATACTTCATTCGGATGGATCAGGGTCGGCACCATGTCGAAAATGGGCTTTCCGTAGAGGTAGGTATCGGAGTAAATACCCTGCGATTGCGCCTGATACAGGTAGACGATGCGTGGTAAAGCCTCATCGACCTCGTCGAGCTGCAGAGTCTGCACCTCGTCGGGGGTGGCCCCTTCGGCGGCCTGAGCTAGATACTCGGCGGCTTGCAGACTCGCGCGCCGCAATGCGTTGTCAAACTCTGCATTATCCACGCCGGCCGCCGAATGAAATGTAACTACCAGGTTGGCTGTCTCGGAGAAGGGAGAATAGGGAGCAACAGGGCCGCTCATGTCCACCACGGCTTCGCGCGGTTGTAGCAAACCCGTAGCCGGCTCAGGCGGTCGCGCAGCGGCCATCAAAGCCATACCCGCTAAACGATGTGTGCGCCCCGCGCCCACGGTATCCGGCGCGCCAAGCAAGCCGGAGAAGATACGCCCATTGCCGGACACTTTGCAACGCGGTTCAATGGAGTCGAGCAGATTGACAATACGGACTTCGTCGCCGGGGTGGGCGATCTCGACATCCACGTCATCGATGGCACCATCCGCAGTGAGCAGGGCGATCAAATTATCGCGGTCGATAGTCAGCTGGCCATCCTCCAGATGCGTCTGAGCGCCAAATTCTATATTTTTTACTTGGAATGAAGCGAGTTCGAGCTGCATGCGCGGGCAGGACGGCTAACGACTATTTCTCACTAGAGTTCATACACGATCCAGATGAATTTGTCAAACAAATAAAAGCATTTGTAATTTTAGGGGTCTGCACGCACCTCTCGGTTCAGCATTCTCCGGAAAAAATCAGATTCCCTTATGTTGAACATGTTTTCGACTATTCGCTCAAAGTGCAAACTCGGCGAGGACCGGATAGTGGTCGGAAGCCATATCCGCCGCAGCCACATCGCGCACAACCTCGCAGGCTTTCAGGCGGTCATGCAGCCATGCGTTGACGAAGATGTAATCGAGCCGGGCATGCGGTTCCGGGGTTGGGAGCGTAAACCCATCTCGCTGCGGATGGAGTGTGCGGAAACTGTCAGAGAAGCCAGAGCCGATCATGCGGCTGAGAGCGAAATGGAAGACGCGCCCGCCCTGCAACCAAAGCATGAGCTTGAGCCAGCGGGGAATCGCGGACACCCATTCGACGCGGTCATCGGGCGCAATGGCGTTGCAATCTCCCGCGATCAGCAGCGGCCGCGAAGCAGATCTTGCCGCCAGGCGCAGAATAAAGCGCACTTCGGCAGCGCGCCACAACTCACGGTACCAGGCGATATAGGGTGCCAGATGAATCCCCAGCACATGCAGCGGTTCACCGGCACCCACATCCAGTTGTGCATCAAGAACTGCGCAGCGGATGGGGAAGGGGTTGTGACTCTGTGCGCGCACGATCGGATAGCGACTGAGCAACGCCAGATGTCGAATGTTGTTGCCCCTTGAGAAAAAGAAATTCATACCGAGCGACTCTGCCAGCTGCTGAGCAAATTCGGGTTCGAACACCTCCTGCAGGAAGACGATGTCTGGCAGTTTGGCTTTGAGCACATCCAGGATCAACGGTATGCGATCCGTACCGCCATCCAGAATGTTATAGGTCATCACCTTCAATTACCGAATCCTCCCGCCCAGGTTTCTCAGCACTAGATTGAGAACGATTTGCCATCGGCTGCAAAGGCGAATTCAATGTCAGGGAGCTGTGCCAGCATCTCGTCGCTCATGTGGGTGAGCACAAACTGCTTGCACGTGAATTCGTTCCGGTGGGCCAGCAGTGTTGTATAGCTCAGGTGGTATGGTACTGTGCGATCGTAAAAACCTGCCTCACAGATGAACAGGTCCGCCTCACGCGCCGCGACCGGGAGCACATCCGTCCATTCGGTATCTCCAGAATAGGTGATCACCCTGCCCGCATATTCCACTCGCAGGGCGTAAGAAGGCGCGCCACTGGGGTGGATAACTTCATAGGGCGTCACTTGCAATGCGCCTATCGTGCTTGTCTCCTCCGTATCGATTTCAATAAAGTCGACATCTACAAATTCGAGGGCTTGCGAGGAATATGGGTAGAGCACTTCCATCGCCGCAAGCACGCGCTGTTCCAAGCCCGGTGGACCCACGACGGTGAGCGGATGTTCGCGCTGGGAAACGAAGCGTGCCTCGATGATTAAGAATGGCACACCGCCAAAATGATCGCCGTGGAGATGCGTGATCAGAATTGTATCGATGGAAGCCGGATCAACGCCTTGTGATTTCATCGCAGCGAGGCTCGACGCGCCACAATCCAGCAGGAAGCGCTGCCCCTCACCATCGACTAGGATACAGGTATTCAGGCGACCAGCACTGCTAAAGGCATCGCCGCTACCGAGGAATGTTACGGTGAGTGTAGACATGAGTTTTTATAGATGTGGCGTGGCATAACTCGGCGGCGTGTCGATGGATTGATCGCGTTGCACATATGGGTATTTTTCCAAGGCGGATTCGTCTACTTCAATACCAAGGCCGGGCACGTCCGGCGCACGTAGACAGCCGTCTTCGATCTGGTCGGGTCCGAACAAACCCTCCGAAAGTAGTTCATCGCGCAACGGCTGTTCCGTATCAGCAGCGTATTCGAGCAATGAGAAGGTCGGTGCTGAGGCGCTCAGGTGCAAATTTGCTGCGATACCCACCGCCGTCAGCCCGCCACAATGCGGCGAGACGGACAGGCCCCACGTTTCGGCCAGCGTCGATATTTTATTTCCTTCGAGCAAACCGCCGGTCACGGTTGCATCGGGCTGTAAAACTTTAGCTGCCTTGCGCGTGATTAAGTCGCGAAAGTCGTGCAGGGTATAGGCATCTTCGCCGTAGGCCAGTGGAAGCGTTGTACTGGCAGCAAGTTCGGCCACAGCATCGAGGTTGTATTGCGGAATTGGTTCTTCGAGGTAGAGCACATCGTACGCTTCGAGCTGTCGTGCGAGCTTGATCGCGGTCGGAAGCGTGTAGTTGTATTTGCCATCAACGATGATGGCGATCTCATCTCCTAGAAGCGCGCGGATCTCCTTTACGAGATCGACATCCCAGCGCAGGCTGCGCCCGATGCGCAACTTGATTGCCGTTGCTCCGCGTTGGAGCAACTCGTCGAAGAAGCGCACGTGCCATTCCGGTGGCTGATCGAAGGCGATCGTGCCTGCTGCGTATATTTCGACGCTGTCCCGGTAGCTCCCCAACAGCCGATGGATTGGCTGTTCGAGCACCTTGCCACGAATATCCCATAGCGCGGTCTCGACGCCGCTCAAGGCTTGAATCACAGGCCCGCGCGTGCCGAGCGTCGGATACACCCACTGGCGCAGAGAGCGGACCAAGCGCTCGAGCAGAAGCGGATCTTTGCCGATCAGGTGGCGCTTGAACTCTTCGTCGACGATCTGGCGCACCACCAATGGGTTCCAGTGGCCAAACATGTCGCTGGCTTCACCCCACCCATGCACACCTGCGTCGGTATCGACGCGTACGAGTGCAAAGGAACGCACAAATGGAGTGGGTTTCTCACGCACGTAGCCAAGTGGAAATACACGGATGTCGGTGATCTTCATTGGTTCTGTAAGTGTTGTGAGATTGCTGCGAGGTCCTGTCGGAAAATCTGCGCCATGGCGCGTGTGTCTGAGCGATAGATCACGCACCGCACCCCGGCTGAAACCCACTTAATGGCATGCTCGACAGAGTGCAGGTGGATGGCCACCGGGACGTTGTGCGCTGTACAGGTCTCGATGACGTGCTGCACCACAGCCTCATAGTCCGGATGCTCGATCTCGCCCGGGATACCCAAAGAGAGGGTCAGGTCCAACGGGCCGATGAAGATGACATCAATGCCGTCGAGTTGCAGGATGTTCTCGAGATTTTCGACTGTCGGCACGCTCTCGATGCCGATCATCATCAGATTGTTGTGGTTGTTCTGTACAAGATACTCTTGCGCCGCATCACTGGGAAACTCGCCATCGGTTTTCGCCCTTTCGAGCAGCGCGCCCTTAAGTGGACGCCAGCGCGCGGCAGCTAGCACAGATCGAATCTCTTCGATCGTCTCGCAATAGGGCACGAGGATTCCCTGCGCGCCGGTATCGAACATCCGTGTCACCTCGCGTGCAGATGGAAATGGTACGCGCACGATGGGGGTAATCCCTGCGCCACTGATTGCAACAACCATATCCGCGACCTCGCTGCGGGTAAAAGCTGCGTGCTCGCGGTCCACCATGACGAAATCGAGGTCAAGCCCGGCAAACAATCGCGCCCAACGGGGGTTACGCGCCATAAAGAGTGCCGTACCAAAGACAGCTTGGCCTTGCTGCATCTTTTCGCGCAGTTCTGCTCCGGTCATGGCATTGTCTCCAGATCAAACTCAATCGCGAATTCCTCAGCAAGTGCGCGCAGTTGATCGATGATGATCGCCGGAAGAGGAATCCCATGTTCGCTGCGTTCGGCTTCCGTCTCGAACTCGATCTCGCCGGGGGCATAAATGCGCTTCTCCCCCGGCGCTTTGCGAGAGGCCTTCAATTCCTGCAAGACACTGTCCAGGCGTGCCTTGAAGTCGTCCACCGGCATGAAGGACGCTATGTTGATCGCCATGAACCAGTGTCCGATATTGGCAGGGGCATCCGGATCGGCAGCCACATATTTACCAAAGTTTGAGCCGGAGAGCACTCCGCTGAGGATGTCAACCAGCAGCGCCAGTCCATAGCCCTTGTAGCCTGCAAGCTCTGCGAAGCCGCCCAGCGGCAGGAGCGCAGTGCTGAAATCTTCGCGCACGCCAGTGATAAAAGTTTCCGGATCGAGGACAGGATTCCCCTGTGCATCTGTAGCAATCCCAGCGGGCAGCTGCTCACCATTGTGGAGCGCCAGGAGCACCTTGCCGAAGGGCTGCACGCTGGTGGCCATGTCCAGGACGAATGCGGGCTGCGTCCCGGCCGGCGCGGCCACGGCGATGGGATTCGTGCCCAGCATTGGCTCCACGCCGAAGGTGGGGGCCACGAGCCGGGAGGCCGTTGTCATCGCCATTCCGATCATGTCGTGCGGGAGGGCACGCAGCGCGTAGTGGCCGGCCATACCAAAATGATTTCCATTGCGCACGGTGACGCCGGCAATCCCATTTCCACGCGCCAACTCCAAACATTTGTCCATCGCATAAACCGCCGTCGGCGCTCCGAGACCATTTTTGGCATCTATCACGACGTGACCCGGACTTTCTGAGATCACAGTCGGTTCGGTGTGCACATCGATCAGGCCTCGCTGCATGCAATTCGCATACCAATTGAGCAGCGCCACACCGTGCGAGTCCACCCCGCGCAAGTTGGCCGATACAAGGGCGGCGGCGACTCTCTCTGCTCGAGCACGTGGAGCGCCCAATCCGACAAACAACGCCTCGGCGAACCTGCGCAGCGCCTCAGATGATATGCGAACCTCCGGTTGAATATTCGTCACTGCATCATCCTAAAGATGAAAGAGTTGCATTGCATTTTCGCACATGATCTGTCGTTTCTCGGAGGTGGGAATATCCCACTCCGTTACAGCTTGTAATTGCGGGCCAATTGGCACGAAGGGCCAGTCCGTTCCGAAAAGGATATGCTGCGCGCCGAAAAAAGCGCGTCCAGAATCGAGCGCCGGCTGATATCCGTTGACTGCCGTATCCCCATAGAACTGCTGGAAGTAATCGAGCAGCGGGCGCGGCAGAGACCAGTCCGACGTACGCGCGAGCGTGTACCCAACTCCGGCAATGCGGGCGGCCATATGCGGGATGAACGCACCCAGGTGATGCGTGACAATCTTCAGCGCGGAGAACCTCTCCAACACGCCGGCATGCACCAGACGACTCATGGCAAGCGAGGTCTCAAACGGCCAGCCGAAGGTGAGCCATGTTAGGTAGTCGTGCGTGCGTACATTGTAGTCACCGCCTTTAGGGTGCAAAAGAACCGGCATGTCAAGCGCAATCAAGGCCTCATAAAGTGGGAACAATCGTTCATCGTCGAGCGGATGACCGGCGACATCGGTGTACAACTGCACACCACGCAAGCCAAGGCTGCTAACCATGTGCTCTAGTTCCTCCACAGCAGCGTCAACAGAGTCAAGGCCGACGAGCGGAAGCGTTCCGACGCCGATGAAACGATCGGGAGCACGCGTCACAATGTTTGCAATGCCCTCATTTGCAAGCCGCGCGCATTCAAGCGCCTGCGCAATTGAATGCTCCACAAAAAGCTCGTCAAAAGAAGGAGTACCCAGACAAATGACCTGGCGATCAATGCCATGGCGATCCAACTCATCGACTCGCTCAGCACCCGAGGTAAAGGTGGGCGTATCCTGGAAGAACACCGGCAATCCTAGATCGTGATCTTCCAGATAGCGCAAGAAGGCGCGCGGGTAAATATGCGCGAACGCGTCAATGATCATTGGGCGGCAACTTTTTCCAGACGCTGGAAAAGCGGCTGCAAAGCCGGATAAAGGTCTCGATAAATAGAAAACAACAATTGGTATTTTTCATGCCGGGCAGCGTCCGGATCGATGCGCGCGCGTGGTCGTACCATGCGCGCTGCGCCGTCGGCAAAGTCGGCGAAGGCTCCCACCCCCACTCCAGCAATGATGGCAGACCCGAGCATGGCGGCATCGACCACCTCCGGCACAACCACCGATCGGCCAGTGGCATCCGACTTGATGCTGTTCCACAGGTCGCTCTGTGCCTGGCCGCCGCAAGCGTGTATTTCCTGCACCCTTCCACCAGCGGCCTCCACGCGCTCAATGATATGGCAGAGAATATACGCGACCGCTTCCATCACCGCGCGCGTCAGGTGCGCACGGTCATGCGATAGCGAAAGTCCAAAGAAAACCCCGCGCGCAGTGGGGTCCCACAGGGGAGCACGTTCGCCCGCAAGATAAGGCAGAAAGATGAGATTCTCACTCCCGGGCCGGACCTCTGCAGCAGCCTGCAACAGGGTCTCGTCATCATTTTCGACACCAAGCACTGTGTGTCGCCACCAGTCGAAAGCCTTGCCGGAAGTCGAGGCCGGACCACCCGCATACCAGCGCCCCGCCTCAAAAGAGGGCAGACAGAACGCGCCTTGCACGTCCAGAGCAGCATCCCAGCACACGTTCAGGCTTTGCGAAGTACCACCGTTGTCGCAGGCGACACCCGGTTGCAGAGTGTTGCTGCCGATCACGCTGCCGTAGTAATCGCTTATCCCGCCTATCACTGCCAGTCCTTCCGGCAGGCCGGTTTGTGCTGATGCAGCTGCCGTTATGGAACCGAGCGGCGCTCCCATGATTTGGGATGTCGGAATTTTTGTGCGGTCGAGCTCGGAGGCCGTCAGTTGCGCATTATCCCAGGGCGCAATCGCGGGGGACGTCGAGGCTACGACTTCGCCGCACAGACGCGCGGCGACAAAGTCCCAAGACTGGCAGAACCAGCGCGCAGAATGATAGCTGGCGGTGCGCTGGTTTTTGAGCCACATCACCTTGGGCAGGAATGCATGCGCGGGCAGGCTGCGCCCCAATTGCGTACTCAATGCGGCGACTTCATGGCTGCTGCGCCGGTCCATCCAGGTAAGCGCCGGGCAGACGGGATTGAGGTCCTCGTCGATTGCAACGACGGTGGGCCCCTGCCCCCCCACGGCCACAGCGATCAGATCATGCGGATCGAGATCCGCCAGTATTTCGTGCAGCGCCTGCTGCGTGGCGCGCCACCAATCCTCGGGGTCCTGTTCAGCTGCGCCGGTGCCTGCCTCGAATGCCAGGGCATAGTCGTGTGCAGCAATGACAGCTGGTCGACCATCCAGATAAAACGCGCCGACTTTCGTCTGCGTGGTTCCGACGTCGATCCCGAGTAGCAAGGCGCTTTGACTCACGCGCCGTTAGTCTTCATCGAGAATAACTTTCCCCTTTACCTAGCAATGGGCGCGGGCGCTTTCGCGACCTGCACGACCACCACCCCAATCAGGAGCACCGCAATCCCCAGTGCGCCCGGTATGTTCAAGACCTCGCCGAGAATCGTCGTCGCAAGCACAGTGGCGATCAGAACATCCAACACTTTCACCGTACTTGCGCTGGCAACCGAAGTAAGCTCGAACGCCCGGTAGAGACAAACTTGTGCCACGCCGAGCATCACGCCCGATACAAACAATGATATGTAGCCGCGCTGGCTAAAAGATGTAAATGAATCCAGGCGCCCCTGCACCGCAAGGATCGTCGTCAAAATAACGGCAGACATCGTGAGTGTGATGCCGATTAGACTAAAGATATCCATTCGGCGCCGGAGCAGGAAACTGCCTATGTTGCTGCTCACTGCCCAAACCAGTCCAGTTAACAATCCGTAAAATGCGCCAAGTGGCCAGAGGTCGGAGACCGGTATCCCCACTTGCTGTCCGTAGGTCAGCACGGTAATGCCCACCAGGCTGACCACGATCCCTGTGCCGATACGGCGGTTGAACGACTCTCCCAAGAAGGGGACTGCAATGAGCGCGCCGAATAGTGGAAAGGTGGAAAAAAACGGTACCGCAACCAGCACGCCACCATAGCGAAACGCGAGGAACAACCAGAGGTGCGCCAGCGGCGCAATGATGAGGCCAGAGAAGAACGTAAGTGCGATCTGCCTCCAACCGACGAAATCCGCATGGGCGGGCAGCAGCTGCGCCGTCCGCTGCGGTCGCAGCGCCATCATCAGCAGGCCAAACAACGCCAGCGGGATCACACGCAATACCGTTCCGGCAAGCGGATCGCCTTCCACCGCCGCGACGCGTGTGAGCACATTGGCGATCGCATAACTGATCGCTGCCCCCAGCGCCCACCACTCGCCGACCCCGAACCGAATATTGTGGATTGACGTCACAGCTTAATACCGCGGTCGCCTACTGCCTCCGCTTTAAGGATTTACAACAACCCGATACGTACTCAGATCGATGGCCGCGTCGAACGCCTCCTTCACCTGATCGATAGGATACGTGGCCGTGATGACCGGCCCCAGGTCTATCGCGCCGCTGCTGATCATCTCTGCAGACTGCTGAAAGTCTTCGCTGTTCTGGCTTATCGTGCCGGTCAGAACGATCTCATTATCGTGAAACAGATTGGGGTCGATGGCGATGGTCTCACCTTTTGGGAAGACGCGCGCGTAAATCAACAAGCGCCCGCCCTTAATGAGCGCGCCAAACGCAGCTTGCACGGCCTTGATCGGGCTGGCAGCCACGATGATGACATCTGCGCCGCGCCCGTCCGAGAGCTCCCGCACCTGTTCGGCGAAGTCACTCTCCATTGGATCGATAGCGTGGTTGGCTCCAAACGCGAGCGCCTCCGTACGTCGCCTGGCATCCGGCTCGCTGACGATCACGCTCGCGCCGTGCCCGTGCGCAAGCATGGTATGCAGCACGCCCATCACGCCGCCGCCGATGATGACGACTACGTCGCCTGGCTGAATCTGCGCCTTCTTGATGCTGCGCAAGACACAGGCCAGCGGCTCGGTGAGGGCTGCGTGCAGCAGATTCGTGTCCGGGTGCAGCTTGTACACCTGATTTTCCTTCGCGACCTTGTGGGTGGCGAGGCCGGCCGGACCCATCGGGCCTTTCGGGCGCTCTCCTTTGTCCTTCTTGAACCACAGGTTTTCGCATTGGTACCCGCGCCGGCACGAATAGCAATTGCCGCAGCGCTCAATCGCCGAGATCGCCACCTTGTCTCCCACAACCACGTGATCGACTTGATCGCCTAGCGACTCGACCACCCCGGCCAGCTCGTGCCCTCCGAGCAGCGGATAAAAGCGTTCATCCATACCGATATAGGCGCGCTGCTCGAACGTGCATAACGCCGACGAGTGCACCCGCACGATAACCTCGTCCGGCGCCGGTCGCTCCAGCGGCACTTCTTCAATGGCGACTTCTCTGGGGCCTGTGAGAACGGCCCGCCTCATTTTGTTCTCGGTCATCGACTGAAATTTCTCCTGCTCGAGGTCAAGACTATTCAGCGAGTAAAGCCAGAGCGGATGCGACTGACGCATCGTCATGGATGATGGCACTCACAGCCGCAATCATCGCGGTGGGGTTGGCATGTCCCCAGATGTTGCGCCCCATCGCCACCCCGCTCGCACCGGCATCCAGCGCCCCGCGCACCGTACTCAAGACGGCCTCGTCGTCGTCCATTTTCGGGCCGCCCAGCACGACTACCGGCACGAAGCAGCTTTCCACCACCGGCCGGAAACTCTCGACGCTCCCGGTATATTGTGTTTTGATAATGTCTGCGCCCAGTTCGGCGCCCAAGCGGGCGGCCAGAGCAATCGTATCGGGCGCGCGCGCATCGTCTCCGCCCTCAAAGCCACGCGGCAGCATCTCAGCTATGAAAGGCAGCCCCCATTGCGCGCTCTGCTTGCTGAGCATCGCCAGATAATTCAGGTTCTTATCCTCGTTTTCGGAGCCCGGGAATCCCATTGCCACGACTCCATCCGCGCCGATGCGCAATGCCGTCTCGGCATCGAAAACCAGACTCCCGCGCCAAGCACGCGTTCCCAAGCGGGATGCGCCTCCATCCACTCGCAGGATCAGGCTTGTAGGCGCAAGTTCGCGCGCGAACTTGCGAGCCAGACCAAATGTGGTCATGATGGCATCAGGCTGGCCAGCGATAACCTTTTCAATCACCGTGGCGGGGTCTTCAAAACCAGCTTGCGTGCCGAAGAAATTTCCGTGGTCCATTGCGACGATCACGGCGCGGCCATCAGCACGAAAGATACGGTTCAGGCGACGGGTCTTGTCTGCGGACATGCAATAGCTCCTTGATTGAATTGTCTTGTTTGCTGATTTGCCGCACCGGGGAACGGGAAGATGACTTGCATGGGTGCATCCGATGGACAGCGTAGAGGCATTGCGGTTTCAGTATATTTCTAGGCTATCATTTTGTCAAACAAATAAAAACAATTCGAATAATTAGCCGGGATTTGATACTTCGCAGCATATATGCCAGCGGCTCCGAAGAGACGCTTCCGCCTATGAGTTTTATTTCTCGGCATCGATCTCTCCAACTTGGTGGTTCGGGTCGAGCGTATCTCGCAGCCAATCCCCGAGCAAGTTGATCCCAAGCACAGTGAACATGATGGCCAAACCCGGAAATGTTGAAATCCACCATGCCGAAGAGAGATGTTCCCGGCCATCGGCGATCATGCGTCCCCAGGTTGGCGGTGGAGCAACGCCGAGTCCTAAGAAACTTAATGAGGCTTCGAAAATAATCATGTTCGCGACTAACAACGTGGCTAGGAAAATGATGGAGGCCATCACATTCGGTAATATATGCACTAGAAAATATGTACCAAGCATCATTCGAGTGCTGGAACGGCTACAAACCATTCGTATTCTTTTTGTTCAAGACGCTTAACTCGGCAAACGCCTCCCGCAGATCGAGATATAGTCGTTTATAGACAGCATAGAGGTTTGAATAGAATTCATGCCTCTGTGGGTTGGGATTTATCACTACTCTAGTCCGCACCATTCGCTCCGATCCGGAAGCGATGTCCGGGAAGATTTCGGCCCCTACGCCTGAGAGCACGGCTGCTCCCAGTACGGCAGCTTCCGTTACGGCAGGAACAGCGACCGGAAAACCAAGCACATCTGCCTTGAGCTGGCTGAGCGAATCGTTTCGTGCCTGTCTCCCCGTGACCATCATCTCGGAAACAACCCCTCCTGCTTGCTGAATAGGCTCTGCTACATGTCGAACGGCAAAGGCCGTCGATTCGACAATCGCTCGCGCCATATGATCACGATTGTGCTTTAAGGACAATCCGAAGAAAACACCCCGCGCCGCAGGATCCCAGATCGGTGATCGCTCCCCGTCCAGATAGGGTAGGAAGATGAGACCTTCCGCGCCTGGTGAGATTTGTAACGTGCGTTCGAACAACTGGTCATGGCTGATTGCGGAATCTTCGAACGTTTCTAGATACCAATCTAACGCTTTACCAAGCGCATTCATGGTCCCGCCAATGATTGACTGCCCCGGGATGATGCCCGGCCAGCTATAGATACCTTCTGCTTCCAAAAGCTCACTCCAACACAAGGCGAAGCCACCCGCTGTACCACCAGCATCTAAAGCCCGACTCACTTTGGTAAGCCTGGTACCTATAACCGTTTCAATCCCGTCGTTCACTCCCGCGACCACCATTATGCCTGCCGGCAGACCTGTCTCGGCGCTTGCCTTTGTCGTTACTTCGCCAATAGGTGTTCCGATATCGACGGGCGGTGGTAAAAGTTCTGATCGAAGCCCGCCCGCCTCAAAATGCCCTTGAGGGAATGGATGCCGTCCCCCAAATGTGGAGGCTATTACCTTCCCGCTCAAGCGGAGGGCTACAAAATCAAATGCGGTGAGGTACCCGACTGCTTCTGCATAGGCCTCGGGAAAACGAGACCGCATCCACATCGCAGTGGGAACATGATCATACGGAGAAATCGGTTCGCCTAGACTGGCTCCGAGCGCTTCGCGTTCCGCAGTGGCACGAGTATCCATCCACAAAACTGCATTAGAGAGCGGCTGTCCATCTGCATTAGCCAGGACTGTAGTCGGACCCTGACCACCCACACAGATCGCAGCAATATCTTCACCTGCAACAAGTTGGCTTATTTCCCGCAGCATAACGCAAATAGCATCCCACCACTCCTGCGGGTTCTGTTCGGCACATCCAGGTCCGTCACCCGTGTAGACCGAGTATCCCTGTTGCACAAGATGGACGAGCTGGCCTTGAAAATCGAAAAGTCCAATCTTGGTTTGCGTTGTTCCAAGATCGACTCCGATAAGGTATTGAGCACCCACTGTGTTATTCCGTTAATTCAGACTGCATCGTAATAGTGCGATTTAATACCTGCATTATATATTCGGAATCATTTCTATCTAAAATCCAGGCAGCCCTTTCCAGATCAATGATCGCGGCGCGAACAAACTTGCCACGCCAAGCACTTCGAGTACGCGTTGCATATTTTATTCTCGTATGAGAAAGATGGAATAGTCAGAATGAGGGCAGACGAGCGTTCGTATTGCCTTTGAAAAGAGGGCAATCCTCACGGGAGATTAAATGTTCATCTCCATGATATAGAGACCGGCGTTTGAGTCGGTGCAATAGATCAGGCCTTTCTCATCCACAAAAACATCGGTAGTGTCGACAACTTGCGGCCGATTTGGACGGTAATCCATCATCTTGGCCGGTGGTGGTGGCACCAACGCGGCGATTTCAACCGGGCGGAAGGGATCCTTGATATCGTAGACCCCCAGCCCGGCATTCTGGTAGGTTACAAATACGATATCTGAACTTTGGAAACTCTCTGGTCGATTCGCATGAATATTGTGGGGGCCGAATTGTCCCCCCTTTTTCACATAATCGATCTCGTCTGGAATCGGTAAAGTAGAAATGCTGATGGGATTACCAGGGTCTTGAATATTAAAAACCCAGTTGCGTTTGATGCCATCTTCGCAATTATCGAGCACGGATTCTTCTACGACAACGAGAAGATTTCGATCGAGCAACGGTAGGGCATTATGTGTACCTCCGGCAAAGGGAGGCGCAAAATTGCGGTGCGCGAGTATCTTCGGGTTATGTCGGTCACTTACATCCATCGTCGTGACGCCGCCATCGCGCCAAGCACCGCAAGCGAGATCCCCCTTAACGATGGCATGGTGCAACGCGTAGCGGTATTTGGGATCCCAGTTGGGTTTCTCGCCAGCTTCGGCATTCATGCCCGGAAGCCATAAACGACTTACGGGCTCGGGATTCGCGGGATCGGACATATCCACGATGATAAAGATGTCGTCGCTAAATCCGGGAGGCAGCGCGGAGATATAGGCCCACTGACCGCCGGTATACCAAATGCGGTGAACACCGAGCCCTTCCAGCGGCATAAATCCTATCTCACGCGGGTTCGCTCGGTCCTCAATGTCAAAGATACGCATGCCCGCAGAGTAGCTTTGATCCGAACCGGAGATATCAACTTTGTCACCAATAGAGCCGGAATAATATTCGCCTGTGTCGACCTTCTCATCTTGCAGCATGTCCTTCATATTGACGATGAGGAGTAAGTCCCCGTGGGTCTGCAAGTGCTGGCTCCAGGTGCGTCCTGGCTGGGGGACATGCTTGACGAAATTGGGATCCGACGGATCGCGCACATCGATCACAGTAAAGCCACCTGATAAAACGTGCCCAATATAGGCGTAGCCGCCGCTGACCATCACCTGCACACCATCGGAGCGGCCGCCCTGATCAGAGTGGCCGATGATGCGCATGTTGCGTGTATATTCTGGCGTTAAGATATCGTCTGCTGTCACTAAATTTCTCCCAAATATTGAGAGGCTAATCTTTTCAAAGTCGGGTCTGCCCGGAGTTTAAGCAGCGGTCGCGGGTGATATGAAAAGGCAACTTCCTTGTTGGCTATGAGTGAGAGATTGGATTGGAAAGTTAATCACTGGGAAATCGGGTTGGCGGACTCAACCCTTGCAACGGAATCCCCCATGCCCGCTCACCCCGCCCCAGTGTATTTATTGGGGGCAGGGTAAGCCTTTGATGCCTCAGAACAGCGCTTACATTGGCAAAGTGAAGTATCTCGGTGGTTTTATGTGCTCATTATTGCCCAAGGTAAAAGGGCATCTCAGCAGCCTGCCGCATTCCCTCCCTGATATACTCGATATAGTTTTGAACATCTTTACGAATGATGTTCCCATGGGCGGGCGCGAAGATGCGCACATCGTATTTTTCAAAAACGCGGTCTACAGCAGAGGCGATCTCATCCGAATCAGTAAACGCCAACCAGGGGAATTGAAACCACGCATTTATCTTGATATCGTCCGTGAAAATCTCGGGCGTGTAGTCGGCAGCCATGATCTCATCCATAAATTGAAAACACTGACCGAGTGCCGGCTCATGTAGGTTGAGGCCCCAATCGACTGAAAATAACATGCCACTATGCTGTTCATACGCCCATTGTGAAAAACTATGATCGATAAAGATCGGATCAACCATCTCCAACGTATGCCGTCCGAGTTCGAGCACATCACCGGGGGTAACCCGCAATGCTTTGGTCAGACCGTGCAGCGTGTAATACTGGTCACCATCCCCTGCAGTAACCAGTTGTGCATCCGGATAACGCCGATTGATTGGAACCGCATTGCCCGCATGCGGTAGCTCAATGTGACTGATTCCAGATGTAATCCAACGTGCGCTCCCCCAGCAGATGATCGATTGCTTGCAGCGTACTCTCACGCTGGGTGGGCGCGCCGGTGTCGATCAGTAGATTCTTCTCATCCATGATCAGGAACGCCGAAAACGGAGCATCGACTACGCGCTCCTTGTTTTTATCATAATCCGGCAGCAGATCAAAATAGTTGGTGTAATACTCGCCGGCAATATCCCCAGGCAATGGGAGATCCAATAGATGTCATCCGTGATCGCGCGCACCCCGACGCACTCGATGCCCTCGCCAAATATTTTCAAATCCATATCAGTCTCCTCCTCCGTTGCGATATTCGTTGCTCACTGCTGTCAGAGTTTTTTTCATCCGAACGAGATGGGCAGCGATATGGCATTACCCTGGTTTAGTGGACAACGAGATAAGATAGATTCACAGATCAGGGAGGACCCAAATGAGTACATACAGGAAGACATACACGCGCGAATTCAAGGTCGAAGCCGTTCGGTTATCGTATGATAGCGACACAGCGGTTGAGCAGCTTGCTTTGGATTTGGGAGTAAGTAGTAGCAGTCTGAATCGCTGGCGGGCTGAATACGCGGCTGATGGAGCGCAGGCATTTCCCGGAAAGGGAAAGCCGAAGGAGCGCGACCGCGAGCTGGCCGAGTTGAAGCGCGAATTGCACGTGGTGCGCCAGGAACGGGACATCCTAAAAAAAGCCCTGGCGGTGTTTGCGCGCGAGCAGAAGTGAGATTTCGCTTCATTGACGAACACAAAGGCGAGTACAGCATCAGTCTGATGTGTCGGGTACTGCAAGTCACACGTAGCGGCTACTACGCCTGGCGCAAGCGGCCGGTCAGCCCGCGCGAGCAAGCCAGCCAGGCGTTGGGACGCGAGATCAGAGCGATCTTTGAGCAGCATCGCGGCGTCTATGGCTGTCCGCGCATTCACCGCGAACTACAGGACCGCGGCATCCGCTGCGGCCACAACCGGGTGGCCCGTCTGTTGCGCCTGCATGGCCTGCAAGCCCGACGCAAACGGAGCTACAAGGTGACAACCCAGTCGAAGCACAGCCTGCCCGTAGCGCCGAATTTGCTCGTTCAGGACTTCACGGCCACTGCGCCTAACGAAGTGTGGCTGGCCGACATCACTTACATTGCAACCAGTGAAGGGTGGCTCTATCTCGCAGCAGTCCTCGACCTGTACTCGCGACGGATCGTCGGCTGGGCACTCGGCAAACGCTTGGGCCGCCAACTGACTTTGGATGCTTTGGAGATGGCTCTGCGTTCGCGAAAACCGCCGCCAGGTCTCATCCATCATTCTGACCGGGGGAGTCAGTACGCCAGCGCTGAGTATCAGGCGCTGCGCAAGCTTCATGACACGCCCAGTATGAGCCGAAGGGGAAACTGCTACGATAACGCCCCCATGGAGAGCTTCTTTGCCAGCCTGAAATCCGAGTGTGTATACCAGCAACTGTACGCCAGCCGGGCCGCTGCTCGCACCAGCGTCTTTGACTATGTCGAAGTGTTTTACAATCGGCAACGGATGCATTCGGCCCTGGATTACATGAGCCCACATGCCTATGAACAATTACCTTTAGTGGCTTAACCAACTGTCCACTGAATCGGGGTAATACCAATATCCCCCTGAAAGGCATTGGCGTGGGTGGGTGGGAGCAAGTACTTGCATGTCGTAGTGTGCAAACATTTCGTCGAAGGCCTTGTTGATTTTCTCTGGGATGACCCAGCGCAAGAAGCGAAATGTATCGTGATGATAATCTCGCAGTCCTTCGTCTGTGATCGCTTCGTCGTCAAACTGTTCACACGCGTCCGCAGAATGATAGTAGCCGAACCCATCGCCGGTAAACAGTGTGGCTGTGCGCACATCGTAGATCCACTGCGTGCCGGGTTGATCCTTGAGCAAGGCATTGACAAACCGCAGCTCACGCCCAGCCAATTCGAGCGTTGTACCTGGATCAACTGTCGTGATCTGATCCAATGGCATGATGGGTGCTAGTTCAATGTACTTGAGCAGCAGGCTCGAGATGAGCACCTGAATCTCGGGCCAGCGCTCGACGATCTGCTGCAAGTTGCCGGAGTGTGGCAGCTCAGAATGGGTGAGGAAAACATAGGCCGGAGCAGCACCGCCGAGCACTTCATCAAGGTCCGCTATGATCTCGGCGCGATGCAATTGCGAGCCACAATCAAGGATGATTGGGCGTCCCTCGTTCTGCAGTACATAGACGCGCACAGCTTCGTGACCGCGCTCGCCCTCTACACAAGCACCAATCTGATAGAGATCAGCCGTTACATTTCGGATCATAAACTTTGCCTCCTCTGGAATGAACCATTGTATTCAATTGGATCGAGGGAAACGAGCCCAAGTTGTTCTCATCACCCGGAGGGTAAACATACTTAGCCATATATCTGGCTCACCGATCGGCAGCGGTCTGTGTATTTTACAGCACAGGCGCCAACGCCCAGCAGCAGCTCGCCAGATCAGGGTACATTGTGATACAGCTACTCGTAATAGAGAGGACCACTGAAGGCTTGTCTAACCCTTCGATAACGACGTGCTGGGCTCTGTCACGAGTTACGCTGACCAAGTGATCGTTGGTATGGGGGTTCAGGTTAAAGATAGGCAATTATGTCCAATTTATACAGGCTGCCTGCAACAATTCAGTGCAAATGGTGTATAAATTTTGTACGAAGTGTCGAGGAGATTCCGACCTTACACGCCTGCTCTTCCCCAGCCCCAGATCGGCATGGATTTGAACAAGTCAAGAAAGCGAGAGAAGTTGACTCTCGGTTTTGGCACCCGTCAGGATTTAGAATTCGGCAGAGACGCCACAACCCGAAAACCGATGAGGTCGTAAAAATGCCCGGGAGCGCCCCTGCCGCGATACGCACAGCGCGCAAACCTAGGATTGCTAACCCAAGACCCACCGCGCACCACACGATCTTCGCCGCTCTCCGGGCCCTGCGGGTCTTTGACCACCCGCCTCGACCGCCGCTTGTATTCATCTTCGTCAAACCAATCCGCGCACCACTCCCATGCGTTCCCCGCCATGTCAGCACAGCCATAGGGACTATCACCAGCTGGTGAATACTTGCCCACTGGCGTGGTATCACCTCCCGCGGGTTCCCCGCTGTTGCACTTTTCCTTATCCCACTCGTCTCCCCATGGATACTCCCTGCCATCCATCCCTCGGGCCGCCATTTCCCACTCAGCCTCGGTCGGAAGGCGAAATGGCTTTCCAGTTTGCTCACTCAACCACTTGCAAAATGCTACCGAATCATCCCACGAAACATAGACCACCGGATGGTTAGTTTTGGCCGAAGGAATCCGGCCAGCCTTCCAATGCTTCGGAGATTTGTGTCCGGTCAACCGCACGAAAGCCATATACTGCTCATTTGTCACCGCGTACTTACCGATATAAAACTCGGACACATAGGCCTGATGCTGGGGCTCCACACTGCGCGATGTGCGCCTCGCATCTGCCCCAGTCCAATGCCAGTGCCCTTCTGCTGGCTCCTCACTGATAGATGGGCGCCTCGCAGTTGCCCCCATCTGGAACTCTCCTGCTGGCACCCGCACCAGTTCAGGTGCGGTCAGCGTGGCAGGGAGTGTTTGCTGAACCTGTCGCGTCTTACTAGGAGTATATCGACCCGTTGAAGTGGAAAATTCAGCATCAGGCTGATGCCACCGACAATAGTCTGAACCCTGCAGCAGGCTGCGGCTCTTACACGGCGTACCATCTCGCTTAGTGCCCTTGCATTTTCGGTTCTGTTCTCTTGAGTTCATTTTGCCTCCCCTTTGCCCAAATTACGGGACTTACCGGCCAACCGGACGAGAATATGACGGTCCAGTCAAAGCCACAATCCGCGGAAAAACTGCCGCCTCACGTACAGCAAAGTTAGGCGGCAGCGAATTAAAGTGTACACCAACCAAGTCCGCGATTTCAATCTGACTATATTGATGTGTCTAATTCACCTGTAGAAATTTGCTAACCGAGGGAACGCCGTCCTTGTTCAACACGAAGAGCATACAGTAGCTCGTGGCATGTGAGAGGCGTTCGCCAGCCCCTCAAATTCAAGCTTATTCTCGTTTACTATTCTGGTTTTAAACTCCAACAGACGCTGGTCAGTATTCGTGACGTGTGTCAAAACATCTGGGCATGAGCACTGCCTGACCAATCTGTATTGGCGCAAGGGAACTTTGCGTGCGCGCGACGATCTTGATATCACATTGGCGATGACAAGGAAGACCAGATTGTATATCTAGCCATGCGACGGTCAAACGATTTCAAACGTACAATAGGCGCCTATGTCCCATCCCATTGAAGTCATCCTGATCGGTGCCGGCCAACGCGGCCATGAAGCATATGGTCAGTACATCCTCGACCACCCGAATCAATTCCGCCTCGTGGCCGTTGCTGAACCAAACACACAACGCCGCGCTGCCACTGCAGCAGCCCACAACATTCCAGCAGAAAGACAGTATGCGAGCTGGGATACTTTGCTCGGCGAGTCGCGCGGCGCGCGAGCGGCGATCATTGCAACCCAGGACCAACAGCACACTGCACCGACTGTCGCAGCGTTGCAGGCCGGTTACGACGTGTTGCTCGAAAAGCCGATGGCGAACCGGCGGGATGCGTGCGTGCAACTCGTACAGGCCGCCGAGAACACCGGCCGTCTGTTACAAATCGGGCACGTGCTGCGTTACACGCCAACCATTCGACGCATGCGTGCGTTGCTTAGCGCGGGCACACTCGGAGATATCGTCACCATTGAGCATCACGAGTATGTTTCGTTCTGGCACATGGCGCATAGTTATGTGCGCGGCAACTGGCGGCACAGTGCAGAGACAAGCCCGATGATCCTGGCTAAATGTTGCCATGACTTCGATCTTCTGCAATGGCTCCTGGGGCGCGAATGCATTCGCCTTAGCTCTTTTGGCTCGTTGCAACAGTTCCGCCGAGAGCGCGCACCTGCGGGTGTGCCGGAACGCTGCACAGATGGCTGCCCGGTTGGAGACACTTGCCCATACAACGCTGTCAACATCTATCTAGAACTCGAACCTTTATTGCGCGAACTTGCCAGTGTCAGCGCGCCTGAATTTCGTCTTCTTGCCCGACTGGCTCTCACAAGACCAGGCAGCGCTGCCCTGCGCGTGTTAAGCCTGCTTATCCCCCGACTGCGCTATCTAACGGAGTATCATAGTTGGCCGCGCTCGGTGATCTCGCCCGAACCGGGGCAGGCAGCGCTGCGGCAAGCGTTGGAGACAGGCCCCTATGGAAGATGTGTTTACCACTGCGATAACGACGTAGTAGACAACCAGGTTGTAGCGCTGGAATTTGAAGGGGGCATCTCAGCGACGCTGACAATGCAGGGTCACTCGCACCGAGAAGGGCGCTTCATGCGCTGGCAGGGCACACGCGCAACACTTTTCGTGCGCCTCAACATGTTCTCGTCCGAGCTGGAGGTCCACGATCATCGCACACGCAAGGTCTCTCGCTACCGCAACTGGCATCGTCCGGGGGATGGACATGGCGGAGGAGACACAGGGCTTATGGAGGCATTCGAGCAGGCTATTCGAGGTGAGAACTCACAGCACTTGACAACCGCGCGCGACGCATTGGAGAGTCATCTGCTTGCCTTCGCGGCTGAAGAGGCGCGTTTGTCCGGCAAAGTTGTTGATATGCGTGCTTATCGGGAGACAGCCTGGAATGCTACTCGGCTGTAACCCGAAAGATGTGCACGCCACTCTCATAATTAAACGCAAAGGTAAGCGTGCCTTCTTCCGAGAAAGCTGAGTATGCCCAAATGGAGGGTTGCACATCCGGGAACTCGAAAAGTGGTGTGTATTCTTCACTCCCCGACCTGCGCAGACTCAACGCCGGTGCCCGCTCTGCGGGAGTAAACCAGGCGAGTACGGGTGGGGATACCACCGGTGGAGGCGGATCCAGCCTTCCGCTGATTGCATACGTTGCCAGGCATTCGTTGCGTTCAATTTTGTAGAGACCGCTCACGGAACCGTCGAGGTTGATACGTCCGCTGTAACTTTCCGAAATCTCCTCTTCAGGCAGTTCGAGCGTTTGGAAAACACCGGTGCGTGTATCGAACGGCCCGACCGAGTTTCTACTTAAAGCCACCCTAGTAAGTGCGATCTCGCCGTCCGCAGCAGCGATCAGCACTTCTTCCCCCATTGCTTGCTGATATGTGCCACATGGGTCTTCCAATAGATCAAAGCGCATAATGATGCGGTCTCCTACGCTTGGGAACAATTCGAGCGGAGCTTCCAGAAAATGGAGAGCTGTAGAGTTTTCGGGCTGATCAATCAATCGTCTTAAAATGAAATCATCTTCTGACATCTCGCTGTATTGCACGAGACCGTCCTCCCCAAGCAGAAATGTGCGCTGTGTCTCTTCAATCACAATCGACTCTAAATCTGCCGGCGCCGCGTCCTCTAGCGGGATGAATATAGAAGAGGTCGATTCAAACGAGGAAGGGAGAGGCTCTTCTAAAAAGTTGTGCCGGATCAATTGCACCGTTGTCCCGATTTCGCTGGCTGGTTCGAGGAAGGAGAGACCTTGCTGCTTCCCAAGCGGATTGCGCACAAAATGCAACCCGCGCGGAGCCGCAGCGGAGGCTACAAGTTGGACAACATCGCTACTTAGGAGTTGCACCCGCCAGATTCCGCAACTCGCCGCGCATGCACTCAACAAGACTCCCGCCTGGTCTTCCGAGGCAGGCAAGACGAGCATACGATCAAACCTGTCCATGCCACTCAAAACTGTGCCGGAAGTAAAAGCCCCCGTTTCAAGATTGAGTCGAAATAGTTGTAGATTGCCGGGAGACTGTTGCGCCCCGGAAATGATAAACAAATCACGTCCGGAATCATCCAGCGCCAATGCCTGAACGGGGATTAAACCGCTGAGCGCTCGTTGATCGGGATCAAAAGTCACAGGGGCAGCCGCCATTCGGAAAGAGCGGATTGTGGACAGGTCAATTGGTGGAGCGAACTGCGTTGGCGTAACAGCGGGCGGCAGCGTGGCGGTGGGCACGGCGGTCGCGGTTGGAGGTATGCTTGTCGCTGTCGGCGTTGGAGAAGGAGCAGGTTCCGCGAGACAGGCGCTCAGGAACAGAGTCAGGGTGGCAAGCAGAGCCGGAAACAAGCAAGCATTGTGCAATCGTAGTATTGCATTACACTTGTTGTTAGTTTTATACTGCGAATCAAGTATTTGAGGCGTCATTGATGATCACAGTTCTATGGACATTGGCAGCAATCGCGGCGGCCGTCTATTTGCTCGCACTTATTACGGATGGCTTTTTTATTGTAAGTCTGGACATCCTTTCGCGGCGCCTGCGATTGCCCAGCGATGTGGCCGGAGCGACGCTCATGGCAGTTGGCTCATCCGCACCCGAACTGGCTATCGCGCTGATCGCCCTATATCGACCGGGTGGGTATGAAGAGATTGGTGTTGGTACGATTGTCGGTTCGGCTCTGTTCAATGTGTTGGTGATCACGGGCGCATCCGCAATTGCTCGACCACTCAAAATAACGTTCCGAATCGTAACCCGTGACATTCTCGTCTATACCGTGAGTCTGGGCATTTTACTCTGGGCATTCTGGGACGGCACGATCGTGTTATTCGAGGCGGCGATTTTCCTCGGTTTCTACGGAGCCTATATTCTGTTACTCATCTGGTGGAGCAGACGCTTCAAACAGAACGCCGACCCAACCGAAATGGTAAACGAATCAGATGAATCGGATCGAAAACGTGGCGGGATTATTTACCGCATCAATTCTTCAATTGACCGTGTATTCGGTAGGCTGACAGGCGACCCGGAAACCAATTACGTCCGCACCTTCTTCGTATCTATCCTCATAATAACAACATTAAGTTGGGTGCTGGTTGAAAGTGGCATTCGTCTGGCAGAAGCGTTGAGCATCCCCCCTGTAGTTGTTGCGCTCACAATTTTGGCAGCCGGCACCTCATTGCCGGATCTAATCTCCTCCGTCATCGTTGCACGGCAAGGACGTGGCGACATGGCAGTGGCGAACGCTGTCGGCTCGAACATCTTTGATATCCTGGTCGGTTTGGGACTGCCATGGGTGTTGGTAATGCTCACAGATAAACCGCTTATCCATGTCGGTTCTGAAGGCTTGCTTACCTCCATATTTATTCTTGTGGCTTCCGTAATCGTGTTGTACTTCTTTATGTTTTCACAACGATTGCTCAGTCGTGTGGAGGGGATCGGCATGTCTATCCTGTATGCCATCTACGTCGTTTATATCTGGATCACGAGTTAGCACGCCGTCGCGGCGGAATCCAGGATCGATCTGATACCCAGGGGGTATACGGCGCCATCGTCACCTCCGCCAGTGCCAGCAGAACTGTGTCGTAGTTAACACGCCAACCGCTAAAGTCTCGCCAGGCCTGATCGCGATCCTTATTGAGAGGTACATCCTGGGCCGCCAAACTATCTAAGGCATCTTCGAACTCATCCCGGGTAATGCTAATTGGATCCGTCGACTGCGGGCTGGGCTCATATGGAATTCGAAAAAAATCAGCGATCTTGCGCAATGCCAGGTAGCCCGCCCGGATGCAGAGCTGCGCTTGCGGATCGCGCGGCGTGTCCACTGCGGATGACAGGAGCGCCGCTGCATCCAGAATCGCCCCCGCTGCACTGATGTAATGTTGCTCAGGACGTTGCGAACGAAAGAAGACAAGCGGCGCAAACGTAGAGTGGCTCTCCTCCAGTTGGGCAAACCACACCTCCCACTGCGCCCATAGTTCACTCAGGTCTTTCAGCTCCCGAATTCGTCGAGCGCGTGAGATCAACTCCACAGCCGTTGGCGGCGAACCAGCCCGTACTTCCAGGAGCGCAACATTGGTCTCACGCCTGGAAAAGGCACTATACAAGGTTGGCAGATAGGCAATCATGAGCGCTACCAATCCCAAGCCCAGCAGGGCTTCGGTAAATGCCAACACTATCTGCGCCTGGGTGTGGACGGGGGCAAACCCCAACGTAAGCAAAGAAGATCCGCTGGTGAAGAACGCCACATCCCAAGGCCGCATTCCGACAGCCCAGAACATTGCGGTATAACCCAGCAAAACAAATGTGACCCATGCAGACGGCAGCACGATCAGGCTGACCGGCGCCAGGAGCGCCATCGCAGCGTCGCGTTTCAGGTACGGTCGGCGCGGATGCGTCCACGGTCGCCACAGAAGCCGCATGCCGCCAAACACAATGGCATTGAGCCATACACGCGCGGCGCGCGGCAGCACAAAGGTGCGTACAGCAGCCAGCAATGTAGCGAACACCAGCACCAGTCCGCTGCTGAATATGACGATGTCGATCGTCGCAAGCATCATTTGATTCATTGGAGACTAACTGCCCTCAGTGATTAACATACAGGCTTATCTTCCATAAACGACGTCGACCCGCGCGCAAAAAATTCATTCAGACGTCTGAGAACATGAAAGGCGGGACGTGGATTGTAACGCCGATCGAGCAAACCATGGCGCGGATAATATCCACGATCATGATCAACGAATGTATCCAGGATCACATGCAGATGCTCCTCGCCCAGAGCCGCCACATAGGTTTGGGCAACAAATTCAGAGATGTAGGCGTCGTCATCAAACACACGACCTTCGGTTGCACGCGGCAACGCCATAAGTAGCACGATCGTCAGCGCACTTTCTGTCGCGAATTCCGCTGCCGCCTGAATGCCGGCCCAAGGCTCCCGGGATTCATCTAAGCGAAAAACAAGACTATCGAGAAAATCCATCGCATCAAACTCCCGCAATCCCGCCAGCACGCTATAACGCTGTTGTAGTCGAAATCCATGCACAGGAAAATGTGAGAATTCGAACGCCCCGTTTCGTGGCTGATCCGCTGTACCTTCCAGCCTCGACAATGCTATTTGCAAGGGCGCCGATTGCCTGACTTCGCCCATCAACCACAGAGTTTCCGCCATCTTGTTCGCAGGAGCAACCACTTCCCACATTTCGATCAGCTCATTATGTTCTATGACCAAATCACGCTCGCGAATCCCCGGCATCCCGACACTAAATACGATAAAAGAGTGCCCACGTGAGCGCAATGCTTGCATCCGCTCCCGCGTACTAGCCTCCGCCAGATCAGTCAGCGGCAAACGCAATTGCCAAATTCCTAATTCCCAGAGTGCAAGCAGTGGATGGTCGTTACGTACACGCTTTCGCGAAAACTCATCAAGGTTGTCGTGCGGCAACTCGATCGGGGCAGCCCAGGATTGGCGCAGGGTGATGCCGAATGAGGCCCGCTGCTTTGTTACCGTCGTAGACACATGTTGCGGCGTAGCAGCGCTTCGAACAAATTTAATATCATGGCCCACATCATTTACCGAAACTAG
The DNA here is from genome assembly GCA_965248775.1 of Anaerolineales bacterium. Classification (GTDB taxonomy): domain Bacteria; phylum Chloroflexota; class Anaerolineae; order Anaerolineales; family JBHHUI01; genus JBHHUI01. Next base: position 2,503,050 of record OZ252150.1, on the reverse strand, counting down.
AAAGAAGCCCAATTTCTCATTATCATCGCGTCCATATTCAGGAGCAGGCGCGATGTCGAACAGCGCACTGTATTCTGGCCGAGTGAATGCAAGTGAGGGCAACGCGTACGTATCTACTTCACTGTAGCGGTTATAGAAGAAGTTATGTACATGGCTGGCGAAGACAGCTTCAACGGCATACTCTCTCAGAAGAGAGAGCAACCAACTGCGGGCTGGTTCGCCAATATTGTCATAATGCTCAGACTCTGTGGTCTTGTACAAATAAAGCGGATAGTGGGTAAATATTAAAATGCGTTTGCCTGATTGTTTACAGGCCTCGAGAGAAGCTTGCAACCATTTGCGCTGTATATTCTCGCGCTCCAATCCCGAATTTAACACAGAAGAATTGATCAGTACGAAATGGCAGTTCTCAAAATCAAACGATTGAAAACTGGGGCCCCAGAACTCCTCAAAAACATATTGAGCATCCATAGTAACGGCTGGCGCCGGCGTCCAGGCGTTGGGCTTATCGCCAACATCATGATTGCCAGGCAGCACAAAAAGAGGGCAATTCAGTTGATCGTACAATACACGCGCCTCCTGCATGGCACGCTCGTGTTCGGGCAAGCCCGGAATCGGATGGGACATGTCGCCTAGGTGGATGGCAAACTCTGGCGAGAACTCGTTGATCAATTCAATCGCGCGTTGATTGCGGCCAGCGAATAGACGATTGGAAGGGTAGTCGTCTACCTCGGGGCCCCGATGTGCGCGTCGGACAAGACTGCGAACGTGAATGGCTTTGGGATCATTGTTCGGAGGCTGGCAAGCCTAGCACATGTCAAGCGCCCAACAAAAAGCCCCGCACGTTGAACTGCACCCTGTAAACAAGACACAAAAAGAAAGACCCCCACTGCGGTCATCCAGATCAGACACCTGATTTGATATGGTGTCTGTTTGGTTTTTAGTTGTATGCGTTCATAATTGTAGAACTCGATATATTGGTCAATCAATTCATGCGCCCGCTCAAAGCTTGGCACGCGGATATGGCGGAGCGCTTCCGCTTTCAAATGACCAAAGAAGTTCTCCATGGGCGCATTATCCCAACAATTGCCACGCCGAGACATGGAAGGGGTGATGTGATACGCCCGGGTAAGGGCAGCATACTGCTTGGAAGTGTATTGATATCCCCCCAGTCTAGTACAGTCACCCAGTCACCGCGTACTGCCGCAACGCGGCGAGTGTCACGACCCAGTGCGTTCGTACAGTCACGTGCAGACTGCATCGTGATGACTGGGTGAATGTACTGGGTCACCAAGTGGAGTGCGCACTTCACTCTGTGACGTGCAGACTGCATCGTGATCGACTGGACTAGGTGGTCACTGTGCAGGAGCAGTCCCGCAGTGACCTTTTCTTTACGTCTGGCCTGCTTGAGGGTATCGATGACTAAGCGCACAGAATTGTGTCTTCCCAGACGATGTGCAACGATGAAACCGTCGAACAGGTCCTTGATGGTGGCCAGATACGCCCAGCCTTGTTGGGTAGCGATGTAGGTGACACCTGTACTGCGTACGGCGCAAGTGTATCAGTAACCCATTTCTGATTGGGTTGGTTTGCTGCGAAATCTCGGGCCACACAGTGAAGCCCAGTACCGAACGCCCAGTCACGAATGAACTGGGTCGTGAAACTGGGTCGGTATGCGCACTGCACTTTGAGAGATTGGCATAGCGCTGGTGAAAATCTAAGCGGGCCCTTTGCTTATAGGGGTGGCGTTGCCTGGCAATGGAGCGGATATTGAGCTTGTTCATCAGCCGTAAAACCGCTTTGTGGTTGATGACCAGCCCTTTGTGTTGTCGCAACCACAAAGCAACCCTGCGATAGCCATAGGTTCTGTGCGATTTTTCCCAGGCTTGCTGCACCGCTTGCAGCCGCGCGCTATCTTTGTCCGGCTGCTGGCTGCGCTTGAGCCAGGCGTAATAGGCAGCTCGCGAAACTGCGAAGAAAGTACACATTGCCTTCACAGTGTATCTTCTTTTGTACTGGTAGATGACCCGCTATTGCGCCGTGCGAGCTCGTCCGTGCGCAATTCGGTATGGAATATTTTTAGGAGCACATTTTCCATGCGCAACCGTTCCAGCTCCTCCTGCGGACTTTCCGCCGGCCGACGAGGAGGCCGACCCTTCGGTTTGGCAAAGGCTGCCCCTCCCTTGCGGCGATATTGGCGCACCCAGACCTTCACACCCAGTCATCACGATGCAGTCTGCACGTCATGACCCAGTACATTCATGACTGGGTGACTGTACGAATGAACTGGGTCGTGAAGATCTCGGCGGGGCAGCCCGAGTGCTTCAACTACCTCTGCGCGGGTCAGGCCTTCTTCCAGAAACATGCGTACCGCTTCCAGCTTGGTCGCTTTCGGGTAGTTTTTCATCCCCTTTTTCCCAGACATAAAAAGCACCTCCTGCTTTTATCTTCTCACAGGGGGTGCTTTTATTTTGTGTCAACTTCTTGGGGGTCAGTTCACGTGGCGGGGCTGACTTTCGCTACATGAATATCCGACAAAAAGCTCAGACGTTCTCTAATTGCCGGACTCCCAGTTTTCCTATGCCGATTCTGTATTAGAACAAACCCTTAATCGACTCCTCTGCCAGTTCCATGAAAGAACGCGGCACAAGGCCAAAGACTAGTGTGGCAATTGCGGTCACTGCCACGGTGAAATTAAGCGCACGCGGCGTAAAGGCTTCGCCCGGCCCTTCGTGCATCCACATCACGACGATCACGCGCAAGTAGTAGTAGGCTGAGATTAAGCTTGTGAACACACCCACCAGCGCAAGCCAGACATAGCCCGCTTCGAGCGTTGCTCGAAAGACATAGAACTTGCCCACAAACCCCATCGTGGGCGGCAAGCCGGTGAGCGAGAGCATGAACAAAGCCATCGCAAGCGCAAGTTCGGGGCGTGTACGGCCTAGTCCAGCGAAATCGGCAATATCTGTCCCGCGCCCTTCCTGCTTCTCGACAGCCACGACAATCGCCCAGGTTCCCAAGTTGGTGAAGGCATATGCAATCAGATAGAACAAGGCAGCGCTGGCAGCGAACGTCGCGAATTCCGTACCCCCGGCAACTGCGGCCATCAATATATAGCCGGCATGCGCAATGGAAGAATACGCCAGCATACGCTTGATGGAAGTCTGCGCAATGGCAGCGATGTTTCCGAGAATGAGTGTGAGCGCGGCAATGACGGCAATCGCCGGCGCCCACGCAACCGCCAACGGTTCAAATGCATCAAATAAGACCCGGTAAAGTGCAGCAAAGCCGCCGGCCTTGGCACCCACCGACATAAAAGCCGTTACAACAGAGGGCGCGCCGTCATAGACATCCGGCGTCCACATATGGAATGGAACTGCTGCGACTTTGAATGCCAGACCAACCAGGATCAATCCCAAACCGCCCAGCATCAACGATCCCGGATTGGCGGCGGCCACTGCAATGTCACTGAATGCCGTCGATCCGGTAGCACCGAAAACAAGTGCAATACCATATACCAGGAACCCTGAAGAAAACGCGCCAAGCAGGAAGTACTTCATCGCCGCCTCTTCCGAGTCCGTTCGCGGGCGTGCGATGCCGGCCAGCACATACAGTGGGATGGAAAGCAGTTCGATCCCAAGAAACACGACGATCAGGTCTTTTGCGATAGCCAGTATCATCATGCCGGCGATCGCGAAGAGCAGCAGCGGGTAGAACTCGCCGCGCTCCAGTTTATGCTGCTTCAGGTAGTTGATCGAGATGAGAATACCCAACAATCCTGTCAGCAGAAAGATCACATTCAGCACGAAGGCAAAGCCATCAACAGCCGCCATACCCCCGAATGCTTCTCCGCTATCTGTCCCTAGTACCATCAACGCGACAAAGGCAGCAAGGATGCCGACAATTGCCAACCAGCCCGTGATCGATTTTCGTTCTTTAGGAATGAACAAGTCCACAAGCAGCAACACACTCGCCCATCCGGCAAGGATGAGGAGCGGGAGCACGGCGAGGAGGTTGAGGTCAGCTGCAGTCATGTTTTCGTGAAGCGTAACTCGTGGAGCGTGGAGCGTAAAGCGACATGCGCTCCACGCACGGACGCTCTACGAATTAGTGCATTGCAATCGCAGTTACACTATTCAGCGCCGTCGCAAGCTGATCGACAGAGGCGTTCATCAGGCTGAAAAAGGGCCGCGGATAGAGTCCGATCCAGAAGATTAGAATCAGTAAGGGCACCAGCACAACGATCTCACGCCAATTCAGATCTTTGAGACCTTCGTTTTTCGGATTGTCCGGCATACCCAGGAAAATCTTTTGGAACATCGAGAGTAAATACACCGCCGCCAGAATAACACCAACTGCCGCCAAAATGGCATATACCGGTGACCCGAGCGCTTCTGATCCGAACGCACCGAGCAGGATCGTGAACTCGCCCACGAAACCGTTCAGGCCCGGCAAACCCATCGAAGACAGCGTCACAATCAGAGTTAGCGTACCGAAGATCGGCATCACTTTCCATAGGCCGCCAAACTCAGACATCTCGCGCGTGTGCCGGCGCTCATATACCATCCCCACGAGCAGGAACAATGCCCCTGTGCTGATACCATGATTGACCATCTGCAGGATGGCGCCCTGGATACCCTGGTTATTCAGCGCGAACAGGCCGAGCATTACAAAGCCAAGATGGCTGACGGATGAATAAGCGACCAGCTTTTTCACATCCGACTGCGGGTAGCTGACAAGCGCACCGTAGATAATGCCGATCACGGCCAACACTGCGATGGTCGGTGCGAAGTAATTCGCGGCATCCGGGAAGAGCCCCAGATTGAACCGCAGGAATCCATACGTACCGAGCTTTAGGAGCACACCCGCCAGGATCACCGAACCGGCAGTGGGTGCTTCCACGTGTGCGTCGGGCAGCCATGAGTGCAACGGCCACATCGGCACTTTGATGGCGAAAGCAGCCGCGAACGCTAGGAACAGCCAGCGTTGAATGTCCAGTGGGATACCGCCCATCCGCACCAGTTCGGTGAAATCAAATGAGCCCTGATGAATCCCAAGCCAAATTATGGCGAGCAGCATCAGGATCGAACCGGCCATCGTATACAGGAAGAATTTGATGGCCGCATAAATTCGGCGTGGGCCGCCCCAGATGCCGATCAGGAAGTACATCGGCACGAGCGTGAACTCCCAGAAGATGTAGAACAGGAACAAGTTGAGTGCGACGAAGACACCGGTCATGCCAACTTCCAGAAGCAGGAAGAAGATCATGTATTCCTTCACGCGCTCTTCAACGGCTTTCCACGAAGCGAAGATTGCTATCGGCGTCAGGAGCGTTGTCAGTAATACGAGCAAAACGCTCATGCCGTCCACGCCCAGATGGAAGTCGATCTGCCAAGTATTGCCGATCTCAATCCAGGGTGCGCGCACTACAAGTTGCATATTTGGGTCGCCCGCATCGAACTGCGCCAGCATTCCCAGCGACAACAAGAATGTAACCAGCGCCGTGATCACGGCAACCCAACGGATCAGATCTTTGCGTTCCTTGTTGATCAGGAGCAATATGACCACACCCACCAATGGGAAGAATGTGACAGTGGTCAATGTTGATGTGAGATAGCGTAAGAGTTCAGACATAAGTCAATTCTCAATTGACAATGAACAATTGACAATGCCGCGCAGGGGCTTGAATAGTGTTCATTGTTGATTCATCGCATTAAGAAGTAGCCCATCAATACCACCACACCCAGTAGAACGCCCAAGGCGTAATTGCGCACAAAACCAGTCTGCAACGGACGCAACACACGTGTGGCAATCAGGCGCGTGAGCTTCGCCAAACCATCGAAGAAATTATCGATGATGCCCTTATCCACCGGTTCGGCCAGAAACGCTGAACCGCCGCGAAACGTTCCAGCAATGAGCGTGTCGTGCACGAAATCGTGCCAGAAATTCCAGTCCACTGTGAAGCCAAAGAAGCGCGCCGCCCATTCATACGGGCGGATGATAATCAGGTGGTACAACTCATCCACAAACCATTTTCCATGCAAAAAGGAGAATAGCGGACCCAGTGCCTTCTGCAACTGATCTGGTGAGTCAGCGCTCGCCAGCGGACGGCGATAGTAAATGACATAGCCGAGCGCAATCCCGCTCAATGCGATAACCGTGGATATCAGTGCAACGGTGATGTTGAAATCAATCGTATGGAAGAAATGATTTGTGTGTTCCAGCCAGCGCCCCAACGTGTGCACACCCGGCAGATTCATTGCCCCACCGACAATTGACATACCAGCGAGAATGATCAGCGGCACCGTCATCGTCGGTGGATTCTCGTGCGCGTGCTTTGCCGCTTCCGTCCGCGCTTCGCCGAAGAAGACCAGGAAAATCTGGCGCGCCATGTAAAAGGCCGTGAAGAAGGCTGCGATTGCCAGTAATGCGTACACGAGCCAACCATGGCCCGCACCGTGAGAGCCGACTTCCCAGGCATCTGCCAGGATCTCATCCTTAGACCAGAAGCCTGCCAGTGGGAAGACCCCTGCCAATGCCAGGGACCCGATCACGTAGACCCCGAAGGTGATCTTCATCTTGTGTCGCAAGCCACCCATTACACGCATGTCTTGTGCATCGACGTGGTCGTGAACTTCGTGCACTCCATGCTCCACACCGTGAATTACCGACCCGGCTGAAAGGAAAAGCAATGCCTTGAAGAAACCGTGTGTAAGCAAATGGAACATGCCCGCCACATAACCGCCCAGACCAACAGCGGCCACCATGAAACCAAGCTGGCTGATGGTGGAATAGGCCAACACGCGCTTGATGTCCCATTGCGCCATAGCAATCGTCCCGGCGATAAACGCCGTGCCCGCACCCACTAGTGCGACGACCGTTTGCGAGACAGGAGCAAGATCGAAGATCGGCCCCGAACGCGCAACTAGATACACACCCGCTGTCACCATTGTGGCGGCATGGATAAGAGCCGACACCGGCGTCGGCCCGGCCATTGCATCCGGCAGCCATACGAAGAGCGGTATTTGCGCCGACTTGCCAGCCACACCCACCAGGAATAGTAGCGTGACTGCTGTTGCCAGCCCAGCGACTTCGGCACCATGATGCTCAAACCATTCAAAGACAGCTTCGAATTCGAGCGAGCCCACAGCCCAGAATACGAGGAACATGGCGATTAAAAAGCCAAAATCCCCCACCCGATTGACAATGAAAGCCTTGCGACCAGCGCGGGAATTGGCAAGGCCATCCCCCTCCCGGTCAAACCAGAATCCGATCAGTAAGTACGATGCCAGACCGACACCTTCCCAACCGACAAACAGCATCAGGTAATTGTTGCCGGAAACAAGCACCAGCATCGCCGTGATGAACAGGTTGAGATAAATGAAGAAGCGTTGGAAGCGCTTATCGCCGTGCATATAGCCGATGGCGTAGATATGGATCAGCGAGCCCACCCCTGTGACCAGCAACATCATCGTCACAGAAAGCGTGTCGATGCGCATCTCCCAGGGAATATGCAGCTCGCCAATCGTGATCCAGTCTGCCAGTAAAACAGAGGTTGATTCGTATTCTTGTCCGGCTAACCTGACGCCGAGCAGCACAGCGATAACGAAGGAAAGACCGGAAGCACCACTACCGACGATGCCGATCCAGCGCTCGTCCATGCGTTTGCCAAAGAGCAGGTTAAGCAGCAGTCCGGCTACAGGGAAAACTAGTAAGAGGGGTGCGAGTTCAGTCATCAGTGCGTAGTAAATAATTGGCGGTCGATTGTCGACATTTAGCCTTTTAGCTGGTTCACTTCATCGATACTGATCGATGACTTGTTACGGAATATCGCGACGATCAACGCCAGTCCAACAGCTACCTCGGCGGCAGCAACAGTCAACACGAAAAAGACAATAATTTGGCCGTCAACCGAAGCAAACTCTCGCGCGAAGGCCACAAATGCCAGATTCGCTGAATTGAGCATCAATTCCACGGACATGAAAATAATAATCGCATTGCGGCGGAGCAGGACGCCGAGCACGCCCAGAGTAAACAGGATTGCCGAAAGGATGACGTAATAGCTGGTCGGAATCATACTGGCGGGCTTTCGCGGCGTACGCTGCGTTGCCGTTTCTTTTTGCGTTCACCCGAGATCGTCAGCACCACAGCACCAATCATCGCAACCAGGAGTAAAACAGAGGTCACTTCGAAGGGCAGCAGATATTTGTTGAACAGGCGATCACCGATTACGCCCGGACTACCGAACAAATCAGCCGCGGGCGGGATTCCGGGCGCCGTGCCGATTCCTTGCGACAGAAGCACAAAACTCGCCAGGCCAAGCAAGGCCAAGCCGAGGATGATCGCTAGCGGACGTTGCCAGCGCAAGCGTTGCTCAGTTTGCCGAAGTTGCTCTGCACCGAGCAACATGATCACAAACAGGAACAGGACCATGATAGCGCCGGCGTAAATCGTAATTTGCACCATCGCGATAAATGGTGCTCCCAAAATCAGATAGAACACCGCAATCACAGCAAAATTTAAAATCAGAAAGAGCGCCGAATAGATCGCATTGGTGCTAAACAGCATCCCTAATGCCGCCACGATCGCGATGGCCCCAAGGGCGATGAAGAGAACGAGTTCCAACGTCATGAGTTTGGAGTAAATGGAGATTGAAGATTGGAGAAAGGAGATTGTATTAATCTCCAGACCCTAATCTCTAGCCTCCGACTGTTAACTACCCATTTCCCCCTAACTGCTCAAACCGGGTCCTGCATATCCGGTATTGACCAGCGATATTCACCCGGTTCGACCTGTTGCGGCGTGTCCGAGGCGCCATCCGGTACCGGAACGATCAGCATTTCTTTTGTATAAATTGCGCTTTCGCGATCGTAGTAAGAAAGCTCGTAGTTACTTTCCAGCACGATCGCCTCTGTCGGACAGGCATCTTCACAGTATCCGCAGAAAATACAGCGCAACATGTTGATTTCATAGACTTGCGCATAGCGTTCGCCCGGTGAATAACGCGTGTCGTCGGTGTTCTCCGCGCCTTCCACAAATATCGCATCAGCCGGACACGCGGCGGCGCACAACGAACAGCCGATACATTTTTCGAGGCCGTTATCGTAGCGCTTAAGTTCGTGGCGCCCTTTAAAGCGCGAGTGGACGGGTCGTTTAACTTCGGGATATTCAATTGTGATCGGCTCCTCAAACATATGCTTGAGGGTGGTGCCCAGTCCTTTCATCAACTCGATAAACATATGCGCACCTTACGCGGATAGCACGACAACAAGGGCAGTAATTACCACATTCGCAAGTGCCAACGGCAACATTGCTTTCCAGCCAAAGTCCATCAACTGGTCGTAACGCATGCGCGGGAACGTAGCTCGAATCCATATCATGATGAACAGCAGGGAGGCCGTCTTCAATGAGAAGTAAACGATGCCGAGCCACGGAATCTGACCCACAAACGGCCCCAGGTACCCACCCAGAAACAGGCTGACGCCAATCGCGCTGACGGCGATCATCTTGATGTATTCGGCCATGAAGAACAGCGAAAATTTCATGCCCGAGTATTCAGTATGGTAACCAGCCGTGAGCTCCTGTTCGGCCTCTGGCATATCGAAGGGTGAGCGATTCACTTCTGCCAACGCAGCCAGAAAGAAAACTAGAGCACCAATCGGTTGGGTCAGGACAAACCAGGTCGAATTCTGTTGCGCGACGACAATATCTTTGAAGCTCATCGAACCGGCCAGCAGGATCGGCCCGACGAGGGAAAGCCCCAGTGCGATTTCATAACTTACCATTTGCGCGGAAGAGCGCAAGCCGCCCATCATGGAATATTTGTTGGCAGACGACCACCCCGCCAGCACGATGCCATAAACGGCAATCGAGGCGACTGAAAGAATGTACAGCACGCCCACATTAATGTCGGAGATGCCCAGCCGGATCGTGCGCCCGAACAGCTCTACATCCGGGCCAATCGGCACCACGGCAAGAATGATCAGCGCCGGGATCACCGTCAGGATCGGAGCCAGAATGAAGATGAACTTGTTTGCACTGGCCGGGATGAATTCCTCTTTGAAGAGCAGTTTGATGCCATCCGCAGCCGGCTGTAGCAACCCCCACGGCCCGGCGCGATTGGGGCCCAACCGTACCTGCATCCACGCTACGACTTTGCGCTCGGCCAGTGTCATATATGCGAAGCCGGTGAGCAGCGTAAAGACCATGAGTACGCTCTTGATGAGCGCTTCAAGTGCAACGGCGCCGATCTCTGCCAATGGCATAGTTAGCCTACCTGCACCACTTTCGCGGGTTGCGCGCCGAGCAGTCCAGGCCCGCCCATACTTTGCGGCAGGAGCATTGCACCCGCTGGCGCGCGGCCGTTGACATGTGCAACAACCTTAAGTTGAGCCTGACCAACTTCGACAGTAATCACGTCACCATCGTCGATATTGAGCTTCGTTGCATCTTCTACGTTGAGATCCACATAGGCGTCTGGAATATGCGTGTGCATTAAATCGGACGGCTTGAAAGTAGTTCCATGATCGTATAAAACCGAAATCGGGATTGCAATCAGTTCGCCCACTGGAGACTGCGCCGGTTCAATGTCCGGGATAGCGGCAGCACCATCTGAGCTGTCGTCGCCCGCCTGAAGACGCTGCTCGGCTCTGGAGGGATACTGCATGCCCATCCCGGCGGTGTTTTTGAAGGACGTGCCACCATAATAAAGATCGTCCCCACCTACGTCTGGGAGTTGCTCCGACACCTGTGCAAGCATCTGATACGACAGAGCTGCGTATTGCGGAACTTCACGCGCAATCTGGGCGAAAACAGATGCGGCAGATGGTGGGCAATCGCCTTGGCCGAGACGTTCCCCAATTTGGCCGAAGAGTTGCCAATCCGCACGCGACTGTCCCTTGGGAGACATGGCCGGATAAAAGCGCTGCACGCGTCGTTCGCCGTTTGTGAATGTACCTTCTCGTTCGACAAAGGATTGCGCCGGCAGGATCACGTCTGCCTTTTCAGCGGTGGCCGTCATAAACAGTTCGATCGCGACCATGAAGTGCGGAGCCTGCCACGCGTCCCAATCTCCGAGCGGGTCGGCACCAGCGGCAAGCACAACTTGGGCGTCGCCCGCAAATTCCGAACCCGACACTCCTGCCGCCGGCACACCCATGTCCCAGGCGCCCTGCGTATTGTTGTGCGGCCATACCGGGATCAGCCCATTATTTGCGCGCCCTACGTGCCCGGTGGCAACCAGTAGTGTCGCACAAGCCTGCGCAAGCCCATTCGAACCGTTGTGGTCTAACCCTTCACCGCCGAAAAAGACAATCAAATTCTCTGCGTTAGCAATCGCTTCTCCGGCAGCGCTAATATCTTCCCCAGCGCTACCAGCAATGCTGGCTGCTAGTCCGGCCTTATCGCCGGCAGCTGCATGTGCCAGCATGAGCATCGTGTGAGCTTCCTCACCATATGTATAGCGCAACGCATGTTTTGCGTAGCGGTCCAATTTGGTAGGACGTGCGTTCGCAACGATGAGGGTGGCACAGCTTTTGTCGAGCGTGGCGCCCTGCTTGGTAGCGGCCTGCTTTATGCGCAACCACCACACCGGCGCTTCTTCCGCCAGGTCGCTCGCGACGACGAGGATAACTGTGTTTGTGCCCACATTCGCGATATCGGTTCCGACGCCGACGCCGAACTGCTGCACCAGATCGCCACCGCCCATCGTTCCGGGCCATTGGGCCACGCGGCCGCCGCCGCCTTCGATCAGTCCGCGGAAGTTGAATAGATCTTCGTTTGAAAGGCGCTCGCCGGCCAGCCCGGCAATCGAACCTTCGGCAGCGCGCATCTTCTCCGCGACCAGATCGAGCGCTTCGTCCCAAGTGGCCTCAATCAGTTCACCGGCTTCGTTACGGATCATCGGCGCGGTTATGCGCTCGTCACTCGTGGCGAAATGATGTCCGAAGCGGCCCTTGTCGCAGATCCAGATTTCGTTGACCAGTTCGTTCTGGCGCGGCATCACGCGCTTGACAACGTTGTTGCCCGTGAGGCCGGAGCGACGCGTATTCAAATGTATGTTGCAACCTACCGGGCAGTGCGGGCAAATCGAGGCGGAATGTTGCAACTCCCACGGCCGCGCGCCGAAACGGAAGTCCGCTGTCGTGAGCGCACCTACCGGACAGATGTCGGTGGTGTTGCCGGAAAAGTAGCTGTCGAAGCCGGGCTCGGAATAGCTCACGATCTGCAACGCCCGCCCGCGTTCCTCAAAGCCGATGACGGCGTCGTCCGCGATCTCTTCCTGGAAGCGCGTGCAACGCGCACACTGGATGCAACGCTCGCGGTCGAGGTAGATGAGGTCGCCAAGGGGTACGTGTTTGTCAAGCCGGAATTTTTCGTCGACGATGAAGCGCGACGAACCAGGCCCATGTTGCATGGTGAGATTCTGCAGCGGGCACTCGCCACCCTTATCACAGATGGGACAATCGAGCGGATGGGACGTGAGCAGGAACTCGACGACATCCCTGCGGGCGCGGGTGACGTTGTCATTGGCAGAACGGACTTGCATGCCGGGAGAGACGGGTTCAGTGCATGCGGTGACAAAACCAGGACGCCAGCCCATCTTAGGCGTTCCATCTTCCATCACCAATTCGCCTGTAGCGCGGTCACGCATGGGTGTTCCGACTTCTACCAGACACATGCGGCACATGCCCACGGGATCCAACTTCGGATGGTAGCAAAAGACCGGGATGTCGTTGCCAATTTGTTTGGCAGCATCTACCAGCAGCGTTCCAACCGGTACGGTGACTTCCTGATCGTCGATTAAGATCGTGACGTCGTCAGCCATAAATAATCGCTATATCAGGCCGCGACTTTCGCCGGCGCACGCTTGGTAGCCGCCTTCTTGGCAGCGGCTGCTTTTTTGGCTGCTGCCTTCTTGGCTTCTGGAGTATGATCCCCGAAGTCGTCCATGAAAAGTTTGAGCCCGGAGACCACCGGACTTGTCGAGAAATCCCCCAGCGGGCACAGACACTTGCCCACAATTTGCCCAGCCACATCGTTCAACAATTTAATATCAGCAGCAGTCGCTTTTTCCATGGAAACCCGTTTCAGAATATTGAGCATCCAGTACGTCCCCTCGCGACAAGGCGTACATTTGCCACAAGACTCGTGTTCGAAAAAAGTCGTTGTTTTCAGGGCAGCCCACGAAATGTCTACGCTCTCGTCCATCAGGATGATGGAAGCCGAGCCCAATTGCGATCCGATAGCACTCACATCTTCGTACGTCAAAGCCGTATCGAGCACTTTATCCGTCGCAGGCAGGATGGGTGCCGAGGCGCCGGAGGGCAAAATCGCTTTCAGTTCCTTCCCACCAGGAATGCCACCAGCAACGTCGTAAATCAATTCCCGGAAACTGACGCCGAAAGGCACCTCGTAATTACCGGAGTTTTCCACATGCCCGGACAGACACATAATCTTTGTGCCGGGACTATCTTCCGTACCGACTTCCCGATACCAGTCCGCACCGTTCGTAATAATCAACGGAACGTTGGCGAGTGTCTCGGTATTGTTGATAACTGTGGGCTGCTGATAAAGTCCGCGGTCTGCCGGAAAGGGTGGCTTGATGCGCGGTTGCCCCAGCTTGCCCTCAAGCGATTCCAGCATTGCCGATTCTTCGCCGCAAATATAGGCGCCTGCACCGAGATGATTATGGATTTCCAGATCGTAGTCCGTGCCCAATATGCCTTTGCCGAGGAAACCATGCGTATGAAGTTCGGCGAACTTCTCATCGAGCACAGCCACGAGTTCCCAGAACTCGCCCCGGCAATAGTTGTAGGCCACATTGGCCTGTGCTGCATAGGATGCAATCATCAGGCCTTCCAGAAATTGGAAGGGGTTGCGCTCCATGATCTCGCGGTCTTTAAACGTGCCCGGCTCAGACTCATCGGAGTTCGCGACAACATAGCGTGGGAAACGATCCGGCGTCAGGAATGACCATTTGACGCCGGTGGGGAAGCCCGCCCCACCGCGGCCGCGCAGGCCCGAAGCCTTAATAAGGTCGATGACCTCTTGTGGCTTCATTGTAGTCACGACTTGCTTATAGGCCCCGAAACCGCCGTTCTCAATATAAACATCAAGCTCGGCGATATTCTCGAGACCGGGAGTCTTATGGCGCAGGATTCGGAGAGTTTCGGGCATCAGTCGTCGCTGATAAATCTACGTTTCGCGCAGCATGGCAACCAGCTGCTTCACATCATCCAGAGTCTGATTTTCGTGATAGAAAATCCCATCGCCATTCTGCAATTGGAACATCGGCGCACGATGGCAGGCGGCCAGGCACATTACTTCTTCGACGGTAAACATGCCGTCGGATGTGGTTTCACCCATGTTCACGCTCAAATGTTTGCAGATCTGTTTCGCAAACTCGTCTGCGTCCCGTAATGCACACGGTAGGTCAGTACAGACCTGAATGCGGTGCTTGCCTTCCTGCTCATCATAATAGAGGGTGTAGAAGCCGACGATGGAGGCCACCTGCGTCGGTTCGATTTCGCACAACACCGCGATTTCTGCTATCGCCTCAGATGTGATATGGCCGTACTCTTCTTGAGCGATGAACAACAACGGCATCACCGCCGACCGCTTTTGGTCAGTTGGGTAACGTGCCAGAACAGCTTCAATTTCCGTTTGATATTTTTCTGCGAGCAATTTAAATATTGAGGCCGGACAAGTTTCGCAAACCTATCCAACTCCCCCTTATCTGTCTATGTCGCCAAGCACGATGTCAATTGAGCCGATAGAAGCCACCAGGTCCGCGACGAAATAGCCTTCTCCCAAGCGTGGTAACGCCTGCAAGTTCAAGAAAGATGGCGTCCTGAAATGTACGCGGCGTGGCTTTGGACCGCCATCGCCTACAAGATAACAGCCCAATTCGCCGCGCGGCGACTCAGTCGCCAGATACACCTCAGCATCCGGTGCGGAGAATCCCTCGGTCCAGAGTTTGAAATGATGAATCAGTGCTTCCATGCTCTGGCTCAATTCCGAACGCGGCGGCGGTGCCACTTTGCGATTATCAGTCATCACCGGGCCGGGCTTCAGACGGCCAACGGCCTGCTCGATGATCTTGAGAGATTCGCGGAACTCGCGCATACGCACACGGTAACGCGAATATACATCACAACCATCTTCGAGTGGTACGTCGAAATCATAGTTCTCATAACCACTATATGGCATCGCGCGCCGCACATCATAATTGATCCCGGAGCCTCGCAAGGTCCCGCCGGTTGCACCAATCGCCAATGCATAATCCGGTTCGAGAATGCCGACGTCCACCGTTCGACCCAGAAACAACGGATTCTTTGTCAGCAGCCGTTCGTAGTCGTCCAGCTTGGCGGGCATATATGCAAGGAAATTCTTGACCGCCGGGACAAAGCCCGCCGGAACGTCCCGCCAGACGCCACCCGGGCGGATGTAGGAGGTCATCATGCGCTGGCCGGAGATCATCTCAAACATGTCGAGAATATGCTCACGCTCACGGAAACAGTAGAGCAACATGCTGCTAGCGTTCAGGTCAATTCCAGACGTGCCGAGCCAGACCAAGTGCGAGGCAATGCGTTGCAGTTCGGCGCAGATGACCCGCAGGACCTGTGCTCGCTCCGGCACTTCGACATCGACCAACTTCTCAATCGCAAGGCAATAGGTAAGGTTATTGCCCATGTTGTTGAGATAGTCCATGCGGTCGGTCATTACGAGCGCCTTCAGATACGTCTTGGCCTCCATGTTCTTTTCAATACCCGTATGGAGGAAGCCAATATCCGGTACGCAACGCACAACTTCTTCGCCGTCGAGTTCAAGCATCAAGCGCAGAACGCCATGCGTGCTGGGATGCTGCGGCCCCAGATTGAGTAGCGTGGTTTCACCCGCCTCTGCGCGTTCGGAGAACAGGTGTTTAAGTTCGTCTACAGTTGCTTCAAACTCGTGAACTTGTGTCATGACTCTTGGCGCGTGATGCGTAGAGTGTGGAGTCAGAAGCGAAGGTGTATTGCCAAAATTCGCTTCATGCCTTACCCCGACCTACAGTCCAGCACCGCTGTCTTTCGCTAGGAGCTGGGGCTAGGCGCTTCACCGCTTCGCGTACTTCTTCCTTTTATCGATCTCTTCTATGTTAAATGAGAACTGGACTTCTTCGTATCCCAGTGGATAGTCTTTACGATGCGGATGACCTTCCCAATCTGCAGGCATAAGGATGCGCCGCATGTCCGGGTGTCCATTGAACTTGATACCCATCATGTCGTAGGCTTCACGCTCCTGCCAGTTGGCCGAGGGCCATATGGTCGAGACCGTATCCACGTTTGGCGTTTTGCCTGGCAGAAAAACCTTTAAACGAAAACGAGCATTACGTTGCATAGCATACGGCAGATAAGAAATCGCAAAGCGCGGCTCAGCGGGCCAATAATCCACTGCCGCCAGATCGGCGAGCACATTGTAGTCTAATTCCGCATCGTCGCGCAGCCGACGACAGACATCGACTAACAGATCGGATGCAATCACAACTGTTGTTTCACCTCGGAATTCGATGACTTCCTGAATTGCGCCCGGGAATACGGACTGCATAGTTGCAATGGTCTTTTCGATATGGCTCATAGGTTGGTAATTGGAGATTAAAGTGGGTGCGCTGGATTCGAATTATCAGCCAGGCCTACGCCCAGTCGGTAATCTTCTCGCGCTTGACCTTCTCATGTAACTTCATCAGCCCGTCAATCAGCGCCTCCGGTCGGGGTGGACAACCGGCCACATACACATCCACCGGCACAACTTCATCTACGCCCTGCACCAGCGCATAATTATTGAAGACTCCTGTACAGGAAGCACAGTCGCCCATCGATACGACCCACTTCGGATCCGGCATTTGGTCGTACAGCCGTCGCAACACCGGCGCCATTTTGCGCGAGACGCGTCCCGCGACAATCATGAGATCGCTCTGGCGGGGTGAGGGGCGCATCAATTCCATGCCAAAGCGGCTCACGTCATAGGAGGCCGCCTGTGTTGCTATCATCTCAATCGCGCAGCACGCCAGCCCGAACAACATCGGCCACATGGCGCGCGTCCGGCCCCAATTGACTGCTTGCTCAAGTGTCATGGTAGCGATGCCCATATTGCCAAGTTTTTGTTCTAAACCCATACCACTACTCCCAATCGAGCGCGCCGCGCTTCCACACGTACACGTATCCTACTAGCAAGATTGCCACGAACACGACCATTTCAAATAATCCGAAGAGACCCAAGCGTTTGAGCGAAACAGCCCACGGCAAAAAGAAGATGACCTCAATATCAAACAGGATGAATAGGACGGCGACGAGATAGAACTTGACCGGGATGCGACGCACCGCCGGGCCAATCGGCGTCATGCCCGACTCGTAGGGGATGGATTTGTTTGTAGATTTACTGCGGGGCCCCAACAGATGACCGAGGGCGATCATCACCACTGATAACACGACAGAAAACCCGAGCAGGATAGCAATTGGGAGATAGTCGCGCATCAGTTGATCAAGCGGCATTAATGCCCTCCCCGGCTGTGAAGTATGTGTATTTTATCACAAGGCCAGATTGGGCGTCAATGTAGCCGAGTTTTGGGTGATATTAGCCCAGATAATCGCGAAGTTGGCGACTACGGGTTGGATGGCGGAGTTTGCGTAATGCTTTGGCTTCGATCTGCCGAATCCGCTCGCGGGTTACATTGAAATGTTTACCCACTTCCTCCAGAGTGTGATCCTGACCATCTTGCAGACCAAAGCGCAATTCGAGCACTTCGCGTTCTCGCGGCGTCAAGACACTGAGTGCACTACGCACCTGTTCACGGAGCAGCTGCCGGTCGGCAGAGTCGACCGGGCCCGGCAAGGTCTCGTCTTCGATGAAGTCACCAAGAAGACTGGAATCTTCAGTCCCCACTGGCGAGTCAATCGATACAGGCTCCTGTGATACCCGGATAATACGATGTACTTTGCTTGCTGCCTGCCGCAGCTTGCGTTCCATTTCAGGGGTGAGAGGCTGTTCATTTTTCCAGGCGGCTCGGATGGCTTCTGCATCCGGCCCCTCGAGCATATCCATTTCGACCGCCAACTCTTCAGTCGTTGGATCGCGGGCTAATTGTTGGGTCAGTTGCCGCTGGATACGCATCAGCCGATTGATAGTCTCCACCATATGGACGGGGATGCGGATCGTACGCGCCTGGTCTGCAATGGCACGGCTGATCGCCTGGCGGATCCACCAGGTGGCATATGTGCTGAACTTGAAACCCTTGGTCGGGTCAAACTTCTCGACCGCGCGCAGCAGACCAATGTTGCCTTCTTGAATTAGATCGAGGAAGGATATGCCGCGCCCAACGTAGCGTTTGGCTACGCTCACTACGAGGCGCAAGTTAGCGCGGATGAGTGATTTGACTGCTTCTTCGGAACGCAAATGGAGCGCTTGAAATTCGTTACGAACTTCGTCTTCTTCTGGTAACCAGGACTTAAATTTACGTTTAGATGGAATGGATAATTTCTTGTCGGCCGCACGTGCTATCTCGGTCTGCGTCCCATCGGGCAACATATATACCCCACGGAAGACTGCAAACATAGCCTGAGCAACACTGTTCCAATCCGGGTCTTGCCCCCAGCGTCCATTATTCAGCCAGGATCGGACATATGAGGGTTTATCTGCAGCCCAGGAATAACGGAGGTTTTGTGCTTCCAAAACCACCAAGCTGAATTCGGCTGCATCCTGGCCTTGCCGCGCTGCTTCCTTAATTGCGTACTTCCATTGGTTGTTTACATCGCCCCACAAATCCAACAAAAGTCCCCTACTGGAGACTTTGGGCGGAGATTCGCCATTTTCGCCGGAGAGTTCGTCATGCAGCGTTGCGGCGGAAATCTGCGTTGCCAGCCAGAATTCCTGTTCCGATTCCAACAACTCGACACGTCCGATCTCTTTGAGGTACATACGAACCGGATCATCCTCAATATCGAGCGGTGCAGCCGGCTGTTTGCCACTTTTAGTGAGAGGGCTTTTGCTTTTCTTTTTCTTCTCTTTTGTCTCAAGTTCGACAAGCACTTTCGCTGGTGGATCGGGCTGGGCAGCCAGCTGTGCCTCCAGAGTTTCAGTCTGGGTAGTAACGATATCCAAATTCTCGGGAAGAGAATCATCACCGCCTTGTACCAGCGCTTTCTCCTCGTCTACGACAAGCGGATCGTCGTATTCTGAATTGACGTCTTTGGATTCTTCTGTCATTTCTCGAAATTCCGTCAGGCGACAATCACTCGACCGGCCACCTTCTCGCGCCGTGATTTCTTGCCCAGCGCTTTGTCAATGCGTTGTAACGCCGCTATTTGCGCAACAATTTCATCCTGGAACCGTTCCGGCGTTACACTATCATCAGCTTCCTGTGCTGCCTGTTGCATAAAACGCAGCTCCTGCAGCCATGCGCCAATGTTGCGCTTGCGCAGCCGAATGGTAGCTTGCAGCACGTCTTCGACTCGTCTTTCGTCGTCTAGATTAAGAGACTGGGCACCTGCCTGCAATTGTACCAATTGCTGCCGCAACGAATCTTCCAGCCGATCGAGTAGATAATCCACAGGCGCAGTTTCATCCTGATGCAACGACATGCGCAATTGGCGGAAAATAATCTCAAATCCGGTATTGGCAAAGTCTTGCGGGGCGAGCGGAGCCAGCTCATGTTCGCGCAGATGACGATCAATCCGCGCCAGCAAATCCGGCTCCTGCACCATCACCTGCAAGCAGTAAGACTCTAGCCCATCCGGGCTAGTTTCCGCAACTCCACTGATGGCCTCCGGGCGAACGCTTGCGCGCGCTGCTTGCGTCTCGCCGGGCGCTGCCCAATTTTTGCGAGTAGCCTGCTGACCCCGCGCCACTTGCCGCGGACTTGTCCCCATAAGAGCACGCTCAGGCACGCGCAACAGCAATGATAGTTTTTGACGGTATGTGCTCCGTTCAATCGGGTCGCGTACCTCATTGATCAACGGCACTAGTTGTTCTGCAACTTCTGCTTTGACTTTCGGATCTTCTAAGTTCCGGTCGGCGGTCAACGCGCCCATTACATATTCGACCACCGGCAGTGCATTGTCGATCAATTCGCGCCAGGCAGGAGAGTCCTGCGCGATCAACTCGTCCGGGTCCAAATCGTCCGGCAATGTGGCAACACGAATATCCAGTTTGAGTTGGCCTTCGTTGCGCACCAGACCACGCGGATTGAACGTGGGCGCGGTATCGCGGTCGAGTGTGTCGCGGGCGACTTCCAATCCGCGCAATACGGCTTTATCACCGGCAACATCCGGATCAAGCGCAAGTACCAGGCGACGCGCAAAACGCTTGACCAATCGCAATTGTCGTTCTGTGAGTGCGGTGCCCATCGGCGAGACGACATTTTCGAAGCCGGCCACATGCGCAGCCATCACATCCATATAGCCCTCAACCAAAACGGCGACACCCGTTTCGCGTATCGCTTTCCGTGCCCCGTCGAGGCCGTAGAGCAGAGCACTTTTATCGAACAACTCTGTCTGCGGCGAGTTGATGAATTTTGCCAGCGCTTGCCCGCTGGGCGTTTCCCCTTCGGTGACAAGTACACGTGCGCCAAAACCTGTCATGCGGCCACGTGAATCGCGGATGGGGATCATGATGCGGTTGCGAAAACGATCGTAGACACGTCCCTTGTCATTTCGTGCAACCAAACCAGCCGCGAGCAGTTCATCCACGGAGTAGCCCTTCTCGCGGAAATAGTTGAGCGCGGAATCAAACGACTCCATTGCAAATCCCAGTTCGAACTTCTCGATGGCTTCTGCAGGCAGCGGGCGCTGCGCCAGATGCTCCCGGGCCGCCTCGGCATGTGAGCTTTGTTGCAGCAGGTAGCTGTAGTAATTCGCTGCCAGTTCGAGCAATGACCGTAAGCGATCAAGCTCGTCGCTGTGGGCTTCTTGTTCCGGCGTGCGTTCGTCCAGCTCAACACCAGCTCGCTGTGCGAGGTGGCGTAGCGCTTCGCCAAAGTCCCAGCCTTCTTTCTTCATCACGAACTTGAAGACATCGCCGCCTTCGTTACACGCGCCGAAACACCGCCAGGTGCCGCTATCGGGCCAGACGGCTAACGCGGGTGTATTTTTGTTTTCGTGGAATGGACAGAAGCCGGAATACGAATTTCCGGCCTTGCGCAGCTTAACAGATTCGCCGATGTACTCGACGATGTCTATGCGTTCTTTGACTTCCTGAATAGATGACATATTTGGAGCAGTTCGTCGCGATTATACACCCCAAGGATTTCGCGTTTTTAAAGCTGCTGCCTAATTAAAAATCAAACAGGCCTCAAGACTCAACCAACAATTCCAGACAAAGCTTCTTTTCTTTAGAAGCCTTCCATTTTCGACAGATCCACGATCCCATCTGTCAGGGCTGCAATTGCCTCTAGCAGCGCAAAACGATTGTCGCGCAACCCTTCGTCCTTTACCATTACGAGCACATCATCAAAGAAGCGGGAGATGGCGGGAATCAACGGTGTGAAGGCCTGCATGAATTCGTTCACGTTGCTATCGGGCGTGACTAGCGCTGCTGTTTTTAGATAGGCAGCGTGTAATTCGCGTTCCGCTGGTTCTTCAAAACGGTCGGGGGTAATTTCAATTCGCTCTGTGTCTTTCCGTCCGCGTATGATGCGCACACAGCGAGCATAGGCATCCAGCGTTGCTTCCCAGTCTGACCGAGAGACCCATTCTGAAAGTTCTTGGGCAGCCTGCTGTACTCGATATGGATTGTGCGCGCGTTCCTCAAGCACGGCCTCGACAATGTCATGCGCACAACCAGAGTCCTGCAAAACCACACGCAGTCGACCAGCAATGAACGCAAGTACTTCAGCCAGCACTGACTCCGCTGCTTCGATGGGTTGCAATTCAATCGCAGTTTGGAGGGCCGCGCGCAGGTCGAAGTCAATCTCTTTTCCTATCAGAATCTGCACGCTGCCGAGTGCAGCGCGGCGAAGCCCAAATGGATCAGCGGAACCCGTTGGCGAAAGACCGGCAGCGAAAAGCCCCGCTAAGGAGTCGATGCGGTCGGCCAATGCAACCACGACAGCGGCCCCCGATTCTGGTAATGCGCCACCACCTCCGAGCGGCCAATAATGTTGCTCGATGGCCGCTGCCACTTCAGAAGTTTCGCCGCCCTGGAGCGCATATTCACGGCCCATCACCCCTTGCAAAGAAGTCATTTCCACAACCATGCTGGTCACTAAATCTGCTTTGCACAAATGTCCGGCTCGCAAGACTACCTGTTGATGCGCTGCACTTATGTCCAACGCTGCGGTCAATGCTTCAACCAGTTTCTCGATGCGATCGGACTTGTCGAGCATTGAACCGAGCTGATCCTGAAAAGCCAGCAACCTTAAACGCTCACGGTGTTGTACCAGCGTTTTTTCCTGATCCTGCTGCACGAAATATTGAGCATCGGCAAAGCGCGCGAGGATGACTGCTTCGTTTCCTTCCACAACCAGGTCGAGATGTTCCTCATCGCCGTTGCGCACGCCAATAAAGTAAGGTAAAAGTTCGCCAGCGCGGGATACCGGGAAATAGCGCTGGTGTTTGCGCATCACAGAGATGAGCACTTCTTTGGGCAATTCCAAAAAGGCTTCGTCAAATTCCCCTCTGAAGGCAGTGGGACTTTCGATCAGGTTCGCAACTTCGGCCAGCAAATCGGGATCATCCAGAATGACGCCATCAACCTCGGCCGCCAGCCGCTGCGCTTCGGCGCGCAGGTACTCTCGCCGCGCTTCGCGATCTACCATGATGCCGTTCTCGGCGAGCAGCGCGGAATAACTCTCGGCTGCCGGAATGGGGAGGTCCTGCCCCCCCTGGGGGCGGATCGTGCGCGAGACGCGCCCGGCCTGTAATCCCGCATATTCAAAGGGGACAACACTTTCTCCTGCCAACGACACAATCCAGCGGATTGGACGAGAGAAGCTAGTCTGATCCTCGGCGCGCCAACGCATCGTCCGTTTAACCTTCAGGTCAGCGATTAGTTTGGGGGCCAGCTCGGCCAGCACTTTCGTCAGCGAAAGACCGGCGGTGCGAACAACAGCCGTTACGTATTCCCCGCCGTCCATTTCTCGTCGCTCTAAGTCGGCAACTGACAGACCTTTGCCGCGCGCAAATCCCAGCGCTGCCTTCGTTGGTTCACCACTTGAATCGAAAGCGATATGTACAGCCGGACCCCGGACGAGTTCTTCAGTATCCGGCTGCCGCATGGGCAAACCCTCGATGAGAACCACAAGGCGACGAGGTGTGCCCTGCACGTCTACTTCAGCATGTGTCAGCCGCAGATCGGCCAAATGTTGCGGGACATTTGCAGACAATTGCTCAATCAGATCATCCAAGTCGGCAGCGGGCAATTCCTCCACGCCAATTTCAAGCAGATATGTTGTCGAATCGGACAGCACCTCGGAGGCGGCTGGCACTGCTAATTCCACACCCCCGCTGCCATTATCCCCGTCATCCAGCAGTGGGAACTCAAGGCGTTGGCGTTGCTCGACATATGCTTCCGCCACCTGGCGGGTCAGCCCTCGCATACGCTTGAAGTAGGCGGCCCGTTCTGTGACACCGATAGCCCCGCGCGTGTCGAGCACATTGAATGTATGCGAACATTTCAGGACATAGTCGTAAGCTGGAAGCACCAAGCCGGCTGCAAGCGCAGCTTCGCTCTCTGCTTCATACAAGTTGTAGATCGTCCGCAGCCGCTCAACTTCGGCGATCTCGAAGTAATAACGACTGTGTTCCTGTTCGGCTTGCAGGTTTACATCGCCATAGGTGATCTGATCGGCCCAACGCACTTCAGTAAAGCGATTGACGTGTTGCAGGGCCATGACAATGCGTTCCAGCCCGTACGTGATCTCCACGGAAACCGGATCGAGTTGCAGTCCGCCAGCCTGTTGGAAATAAGTGAATTGTGTGATCTCCTGCCCATCGAGCCAGACCTCCCAGCCCAGTCCCCACGCGCCTATGGCCGGCGACTCCCAGTTGTCCTCAACAAACCGGATATCGTGTTCACGCGGGTTGATACCGATGGCTTCCAACGAAGCCAGATAGACTTCTTGCGGATCACCAGGGTCGGGTTTGAGAATTACCTGGTACTGATAGTGTTGTTGAAGGCGGTTGGGATTCCTGCCATAACGGCCATCGTCCGGGCGCACCGATGGCTCCACATATGCCACGTTCCACGGCTCGGGACCGAGCACACGCAAGGTCGTGGCGGGATTCATCGTGCCCGCGCCGACTTGATGGTTATAGGGCTGCCAGATCAGACAACCATAATCGGCCCAGTATTTCTCCAGAGCCATGATGACAGATTGAAAACTATGAGGCGCAGACATAATCAGTTCGGATTCGTTTGTTTGATACGTCGAACGCGATTCAGGAAATCAACTGACTTGAGTTGGCGCTCCAGGTTTACGGTAATGAAATTCAACATGACCTGTTCAAGTTCACTTTCAACAGTTGCACGCACGCGCAGATTTTCCAGTGCGGCCCATTCACTACGTTGCAGGAAACGTAACATTTTCAAGGTCGGCATCGTTATTGGTCGGCCTACACCTGCACCCCCGCAGTGTGGACAAACAACCCCGCCTGAAGAAGCGTCAAAGAACTGATCCTCGGGCTGGATTTCTTCTCCCCGCACGACACAGGTGCGCAGTTCCGGTTGGAAACCGACCAGGCCCAACAAGTGCATTTCGTAATAGCGGGCGATAAGCGGCAGATTGTCTTCCACACTAATCTTTTCAAGCGCACCCACCAGCAAATGGTAAAGCGGTGCATTCGCTTCGCTATCTGGTGTGAAGCGCTCGAGCAGTTCAGCGCAATAACTTGCATAGCTGGAACGCAGCAGCCCCTCGCGGATGGGACGGAATGCATCAAGTGTGGTCGCTTGCGTAAGGATATCCAGGTCACGGCCAGTGGCCAGGAACACATCCGCGCGCATATAGAGATCGAGATGACCTGCTTTACGACTGGTGGGACGTCGCACACCCTTTGCAATGGCGTGCAGCTTGCCATGCTCCGGGGTCAGAAGGGTCAGGATGCGGTCAGCTTCCCCAAAATCTTTATGCCGGAGAACCACGGCCTCGGTCCGGACTGTTCTTGCGCGCCGCATGGCGCGGATTATAACGTGAAAAGCCCTGAGTGATGCCTACGGCGCGAAGCGAGACCTAGTCGCTCGCGTGTCACGAGTCGCGTTTTAGATTGTTTGGCCCAAATGAATCTGGCAACAACAGGGAGACCGTAGTCACTTCACGTACGGTGCCAGTTTCGTGTGCAATGATGACAGTTATATCCGTCCCGAATTCGGCCAATACCTGTCGGCAAATACCACATGGCGAGCCCGCTCCACGAGTGACAACTGCAAGGGCTTCGATGTCGCGCTCGCCAGCCGCTACAGCGCTGAAGATTGCAACCCGCTCAGCACAAACGGTGGCCGGATATGAAGCATTCTCGATGTTGACACCGGAATAAATTTCCCCATTGTTCGTCAGGAGGGTAGCGCCGACCGGAAAGTCCGAATAAGGCGCGTATGCTTTTTCACGCGCAGCCCGCGCGTGTTCGACCAACGCAGCAATTTGCGTGTCATCCACCATTCGCTCCCTTGCCGTTCCCGATCGGCTCTTCGAGGCGCAATACACGTACCTGCCGAATACGCCGCCCCACTACATGTTTTACTTCGAGCAGGACACCTTCGACTTTGATCTGTTCGCCAACGACGGGCACACGTCCTAGTTTGCCATAGATAAAGCCGGCGACTGTATCGGCATCTACAGAGTTTAGGTTGGTTCCCAACACATAGTTCAAGTCGTCCATATCTATTCGCCCGTGAACAAGATACTCGGTGTCGCTCACTTGCTCGATGAGTACTTCTTCAGCGGGGTCATACTCGTCCAGCACTTCGCCAATGATCTCTTCGACAATATCTTCCAGTGTCACCACACCGGCCATCCCGCCATACTCGTCAACTACAATTGCCATGTGGATATGACGCGTCTGCAATTCCTTTAGCAGATCGTCCAATTTCTTGGTCTCAGGCACAAAGTATGCCGGACGGAGCAGTTCGGTCAAGCTCCGATCGTCCTCGCCCTGGCGGATGAATTTCAACACATCCTTCACATAGAGCAGGCCGAGCACATTGTCTACAGTCTCTTGATACACCGGAATACGACTGAAACCGGCAGCCAGTACTTCGTCGAGCGCTGCGTCGAGTGGGGTTTCCTCGTCCAACGCCAGGACATCAACACGCGGGATCATCACTTCGCGCACCAGCGTGTCGCCAAAGCGGAGAATGGAGTCGATCATCTGCTTCTCTTCCTGTTCGATAGCGCCGCCCTTTTCACCCACCGCGATGAGTGTCTGAATTTGTTCAGCCGTAACAGAGGCCGCAGCGCGCCCACCCAAGGGTGCGGCAATCAGGCCAGAGAGCCAGGTTAGAAAACGAGCGAAGGGATAAAACAACCACTCGAAGACGATCAGCGGAGCAGCCAACCGGACGGCCCAGGTAACCGAGTCACGGAATATGAGCGCGGCCGGCACGAGTTCACCCAGCACCACGACCACGACCGTTGAAATCAACATCACGCCGACAAATGCAATCACATTCGCGAAGGACGCTGTCATTGCAATACCTTCGAGAGTAGTTGTGGCCAGCGGCGCAAACACAAGCGCTGCGGCCCCAGCGACGAGGAAACGTGTCAGCGCCTGTACAAAGCGCACGGTTGCAAGCAGGCGACCTGAATCCTCGGAAAGCAACAAGGCATGCCGGGCGTAGGATTCACCTGCTGCAATACGCACCTTCAAGCGCGAGAGGGGCAAATTCCCATACGCTGCCTGTGCAGCTGCGAGCACTGCATTCAGAATAAAAAGACTGCCCAACGCAATTACAGCCGCCATCAGTTTATCCGTCCTTTGCAAATCGCCGAATGACGCGTGCGGGCACACCAACAGCCAGCGCATCATCCGGCACGTCTTTGGTCACAACCGAGCCGGCACCGGTGCCGCTGCGCGAACCGATGTTCAGCGGAGCAACTAACATCGAATCGCTGCCAATGAAGGTATCAGTTCCTATGCTAGTCTTGTGCTTCTGGCCATCCATCGTGAAGTTACAGGTTATGGTGCCCGCACCGATATTTGTCCGAGCACCAATATTCGCGTCACCTACATATGAAAAATGGCCCACCTTCACACCCGGCCCAAGGTACGAATTCTTTACCTCGCCGAAGTTCCCCATATGCACACCGGCTGCCAAATGCGCGCCACGTCGCAAATGACCAAATGGACCGATATCAACTTCATCCTCAAGGACGGCCTGTTCCAGCACCGAACTTTCGACTTTACAACGATCGCCGATTTCCGTATCACGCACAATTGAGTTCGGACCGATGGTGCAGGCAGCTCCAATCGTCGAGCCGCCGGTTATATGCGTGTTCGGGAGAATGACAGTATCCAGCCCAATTGTCACGTCCAATCCAATGTACGTCGTGGCAGGATCGATCATCGTCACGCCACGCGCCATCCAACTACGATTTATACGTTCCCGCAGCAGCGCCTCCGCTTCTGCGAGGTGGACGCGGGTATTGATGCCCATCGCCTCCACTGCATCCGCAATCTCGGAGGTGGAAATGTTCTCGCCACGCTCCACTGCCAGCGCTATCAGATCCGTCAGGTAATATTCGCCTTTAGAGGAAAGCGACAGCTTCGGCAACACTTGCCAGAGCCACTCAGCATCAAAACAATAGAAGCCGGGATTCAACTCGCGAATGGCAAGTTCTTCCGGTGTGGCCTGCGCTTCTTCCACAATAGCTTGCAGCGCGCCGTTTGTATCGCGCACAATGCGGCCAAAGCCGCGCGGCTTTTCTGTGAATAGGGTGAGGAGTGAGAACGGCCCATCATTTTGTTTTTGTGTCTCTAAAAGCAATTCCAGCGAAGCCGCCGTTAGGAACGGCATATCGGCAGCCCATACCAGCACATAGTCGGCGCGTTCTTCGAGCAGGGCCGCTGCTTGCAACACTGCATGGCCGGTTCCGAGCTGCTCCTTCTGGATGGCAAAGCGAGCATCTACTTGCACCGCTTTGCGTACAGTCTCGGCGGCGTGTCCGATCACTACAACAGGCGGTATATCTCCCACCTGCTCTGCCAACGACGCGGCATATGTGATCAGCGGCCTACCGTTTAGGGTGTGAATCATTTTGGGCGTCTGTGATTTCATTCGCGTACCTTGACCAGCCGCCATGATGACCGTAGCAATTGTCATATCAGCGCTCTCCGCTTAGATGGGGTGTAACTCACGCCCGTCCGGCGCGTAACATGCCCGTCCAACGTTAAAGACGGGCCATTCTGCATAGTATGAAATTGCAGTTGCGGATCAGGGTCTGGAGGTTCGTCGGGCACGAGAAAACTAAATAATAATGTCCTTCAAACTGGGCCGCCAGGGCTCGAACCTGGATTTACGGATCCAAAGTCCGCTGTGCTGCCAATTGCACCACGGCCCAATAAGCAAGCAAAATAATTGTAGCACACGCGATTTTGGGTTCTAGTCTTCTTCGGAGTCAACCAGACCCAGTTTCAGAGCCTGTTCGTATGAGAGGGCATTCGAGTCGATCTCTACTGTTTTAGATTCTTCCAGCGCCTCTGTCCAAAACGCCTGTACGTTCATCTTTTGTGTAATTTCGCTTGCTTCTTCGAGCACTTCGAAATCAAGTTCGATGGGTTCAACTTCCGGTCGTTCTTCGGCCTCCCAGGCGGGTGTCACCGGCTCGTCGAGCTCCGGCTCTTGAGCAGGTTGAACATCCTCTTGGTCCGCGGACGGTTTCAATTCGTCCGATTCCGCGACACCCATCTGTGCGAGCAAATTGAGCAGATCGTCTGCTGCCTGGCGGCCATAGTGGAGCGACGACCCCATTTGTTGGGCAGCGCGCTCTCCCTGAAAGATCATAAGAAGCATGAACGACTTGCCAACATTGGCGACATATACATCGTACTCGTCACCATCGAAGAAGAGCATGTTCAGCGGCACATAGCCACCGAGCATAGTGCTTACGCGGAAACCCGCATTGAACGCGGCTTCGATATGGACGAGCATACCATCCACATCCAGGTCCGGCACATCCCCGGCTCGTACGACAATGCGGCCATCATCATCTGCCAGATACGCAGCCGCCGCTCCGAGATCGCTGCGCAATTCTGAGACCCGCTCGTTTACGCCCGGTTGAACTTCCGGCGGCTCGCTCTCACTGGGTGCCCTGCCAAGTACCTCTTGTACGGTTTCAATGAACTCGCTCGGGTTGAGCGGCTTTACAAATACCGCCTTCGGGGCAGCGTTAATAACCTCAGGCGATTTAAGTGCATCTTTATTGCCGCTCACGACGATCAGGTTGGCATCGGGGCGCGCCGCACGTACACGCGACATGAGTTCCGCGCCGTTCATTCCGGGCAAATGCAGATCGGTGATCACAAGATCGAATTCCGTACGCTGCACTTCGAGCATGGCTTCTTCGGCCGAGGGAACGTCCACGACATCCAAGTCGCCAATGGCAACTTCGAGTGTGGAACGCAGCATTTTCCGCACTTCGACCTGATCGTCAACCAGAAGTATTTGCGTATTGCTCACAATAATTCAATTGTACTCGAAGTTTAAAGAGAGAGCACGCTATTCGCGAATTTACGATTGGGGAGTCGAAGAAAACTGGGGAGGTACAGTTTACTCTAATAACCAGCAAGCAGACCAGTGATCCGGTGAGTGTTCCGTAAACGGTGGTTCCTCTTGTGAACACTGATCCATGACATACGGGCAGCGCGTGTGGAATCGACACCCGCCGGGAGCATTAATTGGGCTGGGCACCTCGCCATGCAAGATGATGCGCTCACGTCTCACTGTAGGGTCGGGCACTGGGATCGCAGAAAGCAGCGCCTGTGTGTATGGGTGCTTCGGATTGCTGAATAGCTCATCTCTGGTCGCGGTCTCGACCACTTTTCCCAAATACATCACAGCGACCCGATCCGAGATATGTTCCACCACACTTAAGTCGTGAGCGATGAACAGATAGGTCAGGCGGAACTCGCGCTGTAGATCGCGCAATATATTGAGCACCTGTGACTGGATGGATACATCGAGTGCGGAAACCGGCTCATCACAGACAATAAATTTCGGCTGTAGCGCCAATGCGCGTGCGAGG
This sequence comes from Anaerolineales bacterium, assembly GCA_965248775.1. Lineage (GTDB taxonomy): Bacteria > Chloroflexota > Anaerolineae > Anaerolineales > JBHHUI01 > JBHHUI01. Next base: position 2,472,839 of record OZ252150.1, on the reverse strand, counting down.
CCAATACGCTGCCGCTGCCCGCCGGAGAACTCGTGCGGGTAACGTTTGGCGTGATAGTCCTCCATTCCTACGCGGCGAAGCATGTTAACGACGATCTCATGGCGTTCTTCCGAATTCCACAAACCGTGAATTTGCAAGCCCTCTGCGATGCTCTCACCAACCGGCATCCGAGGGTTAAGCGAGGAGTAGGGGTCCTGAAAAACAATTTGCATGTGGCGGCGCACGGCTTTGATCTCTTGCCGCTCCAATTGCATCAAATTGCGCCCTTCGAAATAGACGGAGCCTTGCGTAGCCTCCAGCAGGCGCAGGATCATGCGCCCGGTTGTCGTCTTGCCACAACCTGATTCACCGACAAGCCCCAGCGTTTCTCCGGAATTGATCGTGAACGAAATGCCGTCCACAGCCCGGACGTATCCGCGCACGCGCCGCAGGAGCCCGCCCAGTACTGGGAAGTGTTTTACAAGGTTCTCCACGCGAACGAGTTCACGCGTGATGTTACCGTTGCTCGCTGTCAGCTGTTCCAAATCAATCTCCGAAGTCCAATCCGTCAGACCGTCGCACTTTGTATTGCGAGTGGTGCAACATGTCCTTCTCCATCTTTATACAACCAGCAGCGTACTTTGTGGCCATCGCTCACAGGGCTCAAGTCTGGATCGAGATCAGAACATATCTGCAGATCGTGCATCATACGCGCTTGACAACGTGGCGCGAATTTGCAACCCGCAGGTAAATCGATCAGATTAGGCACTGACCCCGGAATAACAGTCAGTTCGTCCTTAACCTGTCCCAGAACGGGGATAGAGCCGATTAGGCCTTGTGTGTACGGGTGCATGGGTTGCGCAAACAGCGTTTCAACGGTCGCCTCTTCAACAATGCGGCCGGCATACATCACGGCAACTCGTTCGGCCATCTCCGCGATGATGCCCAGATCATGGGTAATCAGGATTACGGCTGTATCGATCTTTGTGCGCAAATCACGCATCAGATCGAGGATTTGCGCCTGGATAGTTACATCGAGCGCTGTTGTGGGCTCATCGGCGATCAACAATTCTGGCGCGCCAGCCAGGGCCATTGCGATCATCACGCGCTGTGCCATCCCGCCGGAGAGTTCGTGCGGATATGCATGCGCCCGGCGTTCGGCTTCTGAAATACCAACCTGGCGCAGCAAATCCACGGTCTTGTTCCAAGCTTCCTCTTTTTCGATTTCGAAATGTGTACGCAGCACTTCAACGATCTGTGCGCCAACTTTAAAGACCGGATTGAGCGACGACTGCGGTTGTTGGAAGATCATGGCAATGCGATTGCCGCGCACTTTCATGATCTCAGACTCCGAGAGTTTGAGCATGTCCAAGCCGTCAAACTCAATCGAGCCACTCACAATTTTGCCCGGCTGATCGACAAGCTGCATGATTGAGAGCGAGGTGACACTCTTACCACAGCCGGACTCTCCGACGAGGCCCATCACTTCTCCACGCCGCACTTTGAGGTCCACCCCATCGACAGCTTTGACAACCCCATCCTCAGTAAAAAAGTAAGACCGCAGGTCTTTGATTTCCAACAGGTTTGGATTGCCATTGTCAGTTGTCATTGCCGCCCCTATTCATTGAATTCAACACTTTCAACCATTGCGATAAATAGAGGGCAATTTTCATCCCAAAGTTCTTATTGCGCCGTTGCCGAGAGTACATAAAACGCTCCTCTATCCACATGAGCACCGATGACGAAGGCTCGCATTGGAGGTGCCTCCTTTTTGGCATCAGCCGCAGCCTCGACAAAAACTTCCAGCGCAGCCTGCCCACCCAGCTGGCTGGCGGCCATATCAGAAGACTCGTGATAACCGGTCTGAAGTGGGCCGCGCTCCAGGTAGCTATGCATGGCATCTTGTAGCGCGGGCGGTGCGGCCAGCGGCGACTGCCGAAAAACGACAAGCGAGGCAGAACCAGGTTTGAGTGCGATGGCATCGGGTGCCCCAAACAAGAGGACGCCTTCGGTGACCACAGAGAACTCCCACCCAATCGGATAGACCATATCCAGAGCGTTTGGGTTTTCATAACGATAGACCGAGATTGGCGTAGCGGTTGGCGCAGACGTTTCGGTCGGCCTCGCCTGACAAGCAGCAAGCTGTATCGCGATGAGCAGCAAGCTCAGCAGCAACCACCCCCTCGCTTTTGGGTGAAGTCGCATCATTATTTCAGGCGTGGATCGAGCGCGTCGCGTAATCCATCACCGATGAGATACAGACAAAGGACTGTGATCGTGATTAGCAGACCGGGGAAAATGACGAGATGCGGACCCAGATGGAAATATTGCTGTGATTTTGTGAGCATATTTCCCCAAGTGGCGGTTGGAGGTTGCACACCCAAGCCGAGATAACTGAGCACAGATTCAATCAGAATGAGATTGCCGATATCGATCGCCGTAACAATAATCACAATGGGAATGACATTCGGCAAAATGTGACGCACCATAATGCGCAGTTCCGAGCCGCCAAGCGCGCGCGCCGCCGTGACAAAGTCACGTTCACGCACCGAAAAGACCTCGCCACGAACAATGCGGCTGGTCCCCATCCAACCTAGAAAACCAAGTACCAGAGTGAGCCAGAGCGCTGATGGCGCAAACAACGCCACAACGATCAGAAATAGAAAAATTGTCGGAATCGATTGGAGGGTGTTGATAAACCACATGACCACATCATCGACGCGCCCGCCGAAGAAGGCCGCGATAATGCCGACAGAGATTCCAATCGTCATTGCGATACTGGCACCGAACAAGCCAATGGCGAGAGATACACGCCCCCCATGGAGCAACCGCGCCAATTGATCGCGACCCAAATTATCAGTGCCAAGCAAATGCGCAGCGGAGGGGGTTTCAAAGGTGGCAAGTAAATCCGTTTTATTAGGATCGACACCCAACACCCGCTCACTGATGACGCCGGCAAAAATGCCGAGCAAACCGATGGTGGTCATCACGATGATAGCAGCCATCGTCAGGCGGTCGCGCAGAATTCGACGCAGGGCAATCTGCCAGAACGAAAGCGGTTGTGTCCCCGAAAATTGTTCTCTATCCGGATCAAATCGTATATCGCTCTGGACAGCCGTTGGAGTTGGAAGTGTTTCTTGCGTGGTCATGACCGTTACCTGTCTTGCATCAATTCAAACGGATTCGTGGATCGATGATCCCGTACAACATATCGGAAAGCAAATTTCCAGCGACCACAAGTACGGAACTGATGATTACACTTGCCATTACCAATGGATAATCGCGCTGGAACACTGCATCGAGCGCCAGGCGGCCCATCCCAGGCCAGGAGAAGATGCGTTCGGTGACGACGGCGCCCGCGAGTAAGCCGCCGATTGCCGGGCCGATAATCGTCGCCAACGGAATGAGGGCATTTCGAGCAGCATGCGAAAAATAAACCTTGGAATTCGCAATGCCCTTTGCACGCGCCGTGCGAATGTAGTCTTGCCGCATGACTTCCAGCGTTTCCGTACGCATGAAGCGCGACAGGATCGCGATCCACGTAACCGCCAGCACAAACGAGGGCATGAGCAAGTGTTGGAGATGATCTACGAGCGTCTTCGGTTGGTTGAGGGTATAACGCCCGCCAACCGGCAACCATCCCAATTGAACTGCGAAGACAAGGATCAGAATCAGCCCCAGCCAGAACACGGGCACCGCATTCCCGATCACGGCCACAAAGCGCATAATGTTGTCAAACCAGTTTCCGTGCTTTACAGCCGAATAAATGCCAATCGTCACGCCGAGGATGAGGCCATAGGCAAGAGCCGTAGCGGTGAGCTCCAGCGTTGCAGGTATACGCTCAAATATCATGTCGATTACGGGACGCTTCGCGAAGAATGAGTCGCCAAAATCGCCGCGAATGATGCCCTCTGCGCGACACTTACCGCGGAAGTCACCGAGAAGCCAAACAATATACTGCTCGGCGATCGAACGATCGAGGCAAAGCTGCGCGCGCAGCTGATCTCGATTTTCGTTCGTTATATCTGGGTTAAATGTTAACAGTGCTACGGGGTCACCGGGAGCGGCGCGCATTAATGTAAAAGAAATAAGAGTAATTCCAATGAGGGTGGGGATAGCCTGAAGCAAGCGCCGCAAAAAGTATGTTGTCATGATTATCGTTCGGATAGGTGAGAGCTAAAGCTGAGAGCGGAACCAGCAGGTCCCGCTCTCATTGCAATTTCCAACGAGTGGGAAACTAGGGTGTGATGTACCAGCCCTCGACGTCCCAGTACAGCTCCCATGCGCCAAAGTCCGTATCCTGTAAACGCGTATTTCGGACAGTGTTCTGTAGCGGCACGTACAGGAAGGCGTACACTGCGTCGTTGTAGATTTCTTCCTGATTCTGCTGATAAAGAGGTGCCCGGTCGGCTGTTGCACAGCCCGGCAACGTGCGACCTGTGACCAGGTTGTCCGCCACGGTCGTATTCTGGTATGACACAAAGTTAAAGCCACCACCCACCGTATCGTTCTGGTAGTGGAAGAGCGAGGTGTCATCCGGGTCGGTACCAAGTCCGGTCCAGCCTATGATCACAGCGTCGTAAGTCTGGCCAAGCAGGTTTTCGACGACGGTCCCGAATTCAATGATCTCGAGATCGACACTGAAGCCAACGCTTTCCAGCGTATCCTTCATGATTGTAGCGATGTTCTCGCGTACTTCGTTACCGGCATTGGTCATCAGAGTGAACTCCAGACGTTGCCCGTCTTTAGCGCGGACGCCATCAGCACCGGCAATCCAGCCACCCTCTTCCAGGATGGACGCAGCTAACTCCAGATCGAATTCGGGCGGCGCAAGGTTCGCGTTAAAAGCCCATTCGATTGCAGGAACAACATTGGCAACGGCCGGCACAGCCTGGCCGAAAACGACCTTATTGACGATGTTTACAACGTCAATGGAGTGGCGCACAGCCTGACGGGCGGCGAGGTCGCCAAAAACCGGATGCGGGTCCTGTTCCAACGGCGGCTCACCTTCGTCATATTCGCCGTTCTCGTTGACATCTTCCCAGCCGTTTTGTGGATTCTCCGGATTTGCCAGGTTGAAGCCCACGTAGGTATAGCCATCGTCAAAGGCCTTGAATACATCCAACGGCGCGCCGCTGGCGATCTCGCCTTCGATGACGGAAACGAACTGTGCACCAAGACTCTCGACGATGTCTACCTCACCGGCCAGAGTGGCTGCTAGCTCGGATGACTGGTCGGCGAAGATGCGGTAGCTCCAGCCATCCACTTTTGGTGCACCGAGATAATAACCGGGATTGCTTACCAATGTGACATGGTCATCGGGTACCCACTCTTCAAAAGAGAATGGGCCGTTCGTGATTGTTGGCGCAGTATTGAAATCACTCTCCATGACATCAGCAAAGTCACTGTAGGCATGCGCCGGTAAAACGCCCAGAGTCAAGTCATTTAAGGCTGTACAGTTCACTGAACTGAAATTAATGTTCAGAGTCTGATCATCCGGCGCATCAATACTGTCGATAAGTGCAACGTTGTCTTTTCGCGGCGTCTCGACAGCCTCGTCTGCAATGGCTTCGTAGGTGAATTTCACGTCAGCTGCCGTCACCGGGGTGCCATCCGACCAAGTGATGTCATCGCGCAGGTGGAAGGTGTAGGTCAGGCCATCTTCGGAGACCTCCCAAGAGTCAGCGATCTCGCCGACAATCTCGCCCGTGAAGGCATCTTGCTTAACGAGACCAAGGAACAGCTTCTCGTGAACATCAGCCGATGGCGAGTCTGAGGACAAGATCGGGTTGAGGATGTTTGCATCCGCAAAGCTGGACTCTACCAGGAAGCCACCCGTCGGTACGGGTGTTGCATCCGGAGCTACCTCCACAATGACTTCGCGCGTGACCTCGATCGGGACTTCTATCGTGACCTGCTCGCCCTCGAGTTCGACGATCTGAGTCACTACGACGGTTTCAGGCGTTGGTGTGGCACAGGCGGCAAGCAAAAGACTTGCAATTGTTACAAGAGCAAAGGCCGACCATATTTTTTTATTCATAACATTCTCCTCCATTAGAGATTCAAGTTAAAAGCATTCTGGAAAATCGAGCATGTATATATCAACCTTTTCGTAGAATACACCTCCTTACTCGAGTGTTGTGATTTGAGTGATCTTAGGGCATATTCGGCAGATGCAACTTACCATCGTAAAACCGGCTCCCATCGTATCAGAGCACAGCGCCAGCTTTCGCGGGGTGTTTGAAAACCGCTGTCAGTTCCGGCATTTCGAGAATTATCTAACCGGACTGATTGTGTTGAAGAACAAGTCGATGGCGAACATGACGCGCTGCCTGTTGGATAGCGCTGACAAGACCAACCTGTCGCGCTTCTTGTCGGAAGCGAACTGGGATGCCGCGGAACTGAACCAGGAACGCATTGCATACTTATTCCAGCAAACAAGCGTCAGCGCCAGGGCGCCCGCAAATCGATGCTGGCCATCGATGATACTTTGTGCGAGCACGTCGGCAGTCTGTTCGAATACATTGACCAACATTACAACCACGGCAACCACATGTATCCGCTAGCGCACAATCTGGTCACCGGCCACTACATCAGCGGCGCGGTTCGCTTTCCGGCGGACTGGCGACTGTACCGGCGCTACGAAGAAGTCACCGACTGGGAAGCGTTCGTCAAGAAACTGTTGCCCGACGCTACGATCCCGAAAACCAAGAAGGAGCGTAATCGCTTCAAACGTCAAGTCGCACCCACCTTGCTGGCCGACCCAGAGTTCCGGGCTCTGGACGAATCTTTTCAGACCAAGATTTCGCTGGCGGCTGAACTGGTCAAGGCGGCGCTGGCGCACGATTTGCCCTTTGAAACGGTGCTGTTCGACGCCTGGTACCTGGCACCCGAATTGCTCGAAGTTCTCAGTGCGCATGGCAAGCACTGGATCAGCCTGCTGAAAAACAACCGCAACCTTATCACCAACAGCTTTGTGCTCCAGGATGCTTCCGGCGAACGCATGCGCTTTGATGGTCCGCACATCAAGGTGCAGGACCTAGTGCCGCTTATCCCACCTTCCGCTTTCAAACCGATGCAAGTGGGCGAGCAGACCTACTACTGCTTCAGCAAGAATGTACGCATCCCGACTTTGGGGAAGGTACGGCTGGTCATCAGCTTTGCCAAGCCTGATTTAACCGGCACCTATGCCGTGCTGGTCAGCAGCCATCTCAGTTGGGATGCCAAGAAGATCATCGCAACCTATCTGCTCCGTTGGCCGATTGAGACCTTTTATCAAGACGCCAAACAGAACCTGGGGCTCCACGAATATCGCATGCGCTCGGCCGCCGCCATTCATAAGCACTGGTCACTGGTCTTCGTGGCCTATTCGTTCCTGCACCTGCACTGTTTGCCCACATCGCGTCGTGACAAGGTCTGCGCGCCCATCCAATCCATCGGGCAGGTTATTCGCCAACAAAGCCAGCAGCTAATCGAAGCATTGATCTTGCAGGCTCACGGCTCTCTGTCTGACGGTACTGACGAGCAACAAGTCTTCTCGTACTTATTCGCCAAGCAGGCTTACTCTTTGGCTGCTTGAGCCTTTTCACTCAAATCACAACACTCGAGCTCCTTAGCTACCTCGAAAACAAAAATTAATCAGCGCGGACATATTGGCCATCCCACAGATGGCATCTGATAAGAACGCATGCACTCCGGCACTCCGACAGGTGTGTAGCTGTTCTAATCGGAAAAATCGAATCATTCAAATCGAACCTGCCTGTGAATTGCTAATTCATCAGTCGCCTGCATGTAATTGAGACAATCGCGACGCCGCTCCACAAGACGACTAGTGGGCCACTTGGCATGCTGATTGCCATTGTTGGATCAGCGTTGAGCGGCGGCGGATCGGATGCCGAGTGTACGCGCCGGAACCACCGAGCATGTGCCGCCGCTGCCGACTGCGTTGGCGACGTGCCTTACGTTTGCCGCCCCATTCAAACGGAGTGGGGTTCTGGTTCCAACCCTGCGCGACGCCTTGTAACAAGGCAATGATTTGATCAGGTGTTTGCGGATACTGGCCGGACAGGCCACGCCGAACGAGAATTCGCTGCATCGATTCAGCCATGTTCAACCACGAGCCGCCCAACGGTGTATACAGCGGCATAATGCCGTGTTCGAACAACCACAGAACCATCTCCGGAGTGTAATGGCCTTTGAGGTTATCCCAGATGAGTAGCATGCGCAGAGCTGGAAGTTCTTGCGACAAGGTGATGGGCAACGATAATCCGGCTTGCCAGCTTTCCCATAGCAGGCGATTGGCTTCAACGTCGAGTTGGGGTTTGGCCGGCAATGCCTGCAGGATAGCCAACAGTTCGTCCTTGAGCCATGGATGCAAAATAGCATTGGTAGTACGCGTGACGCCTTTCACGCGCACTTGTCCAGAAGCCGGGTGAAATAGTGTTAGCAATTTTGCCGTTCCGTCGCGGATGTACTCGTGCGGCTGTTTGGCCGGCTGCGCCTCGGGCTGCCAGCTGCCCCCCACATATGGCTTGGTCTGATAAGGTCCGGCTTCATCTTGGGTCCAGACGGCCAGGCCGAGCGTTTCGCCAGTATGGTAGGCGCTTTCGATCAAGTTTTTTTCGCCTCGGTATCTGGGTCGGTCACAATAACAGTGCCGCCCTTTCGCTTGCGTGTTGCTTGGCCGGTTTCGCACCAGCTGCGCGACTGCTGCCAGCTGTAGCCGGCTTCCTGCAACACCGTCCAGATGGTATAGGTGCTCACCTCGGGCAAGCCATCCGGCATCGAGCGCAACCGTTGCTGCAAAGTTTGCAGCGACCACGTCGCCGTCCCGTCTGTCTCCGGAATGGGTGGTCGGCGCACTTCCTGCAGAATGCGCTCGCGCTCTTCTGCCCCGTACGTCACCTGAGGTCCTCCCCCATGCTTTGGCTCGAGGGCCGCCAAGCCTTCCCGGTTGAAACGGCTGACCAACTGCGAGACCGCGTCACCGGACTTCCGACCCGACAAGCGCGCGGCCTCGGTGTAATTGTTCCCATCCGCCACGAACAGAATCTGTCGGGCGCGAACGACATGACTAGCAGGCTCCGTCTGCGAATGGCCAATACGTTCCAGCCATTCCCGCTCTTCCTTCGTCAGTTCACGAAGCGGGTCTTTCTTGCGTCGGCTCATTTCATCACCTATGTGATCAAGGATGCAGCCAATTCTAAAGCCCGATTCATTTTATGGCGATGTCCGTGCCAAGTGACCCACTAGTATGGCAAAACAATAAAACAAGCGCAATAACGACCAGAAATATCCCCACAATTGATAAGCCAGCTGCGGATTAATATATTCAAATGTTATTTCGAAAGCTGTACGGAGTGTATTGTAAGAAGCACCATAAAGGGAGGGGGCTGCTCCAAACGCCCAGTTGAGCAAAAGGACGATCATTGCGGCGCTCAGGAGTCCAACAAAGAAAGTCAGAACAATAATGGCCTGGCGGGCTGGAAGTGACTTTGGGAGGAGACTCTCGAATTGACTCACCAGGAAATACCCATCTGGATGATCATTGGATAGGTAGTAGCGTGTATTTTAGCGCAGCAAGCTCCCAAACTGCATCGCCAAATTCCCATACCCGACGACGCTCTGGCGGGTCAGGAGCAACTGCCGTTCCCAAGGGATATCTCGAAAAAAGGGCAAGTATTGACTCCGCCGCACTAAAGGGATCGCCTGCTGGAGTAGCCGCCGCCGCAAGTCGGCGGATGGGAAAACATTCTTAAAACGAAAGATAAGGGCAAGCGAAATCAGTCTATTCAGATCGTTCTCGCCAAGTGGCGTCCGGTCGGACAATTTTTCATTCATATTCTCTTATAAAGACTACTCCAGGAAAACCAGATAAGTTCACTTGTCAATTCAAGAAGGGGCATGGAAAATATAATCCGAATTCCTGCTTATGCGCTTGGCGCGGGGTACCCTCTGACAACATTAATGTACGCAAGTTGCCTCCCACAGATTCACAACTTTTGTTTGTCTCCTCTATAATTGTTTATTAACACGGCGACTGGCCCAATGGTATAGAGTTCCCCCAACCAAATGATGACAACTCTGCTGCCCTGGCTTCGAATGCTCTGGTTTCCCCTGACGGCGCTAGTAGCGCTGGGGATCGCTGTGGTTCGATTCCGCCAGCTCCATGCTGCCCGACGACGAGGGCTCGTAACCTTGGACGCATTCAGCCAGATCTGGGCCGCTTTGGCTGCGGCGACGGCATGTGGTCTGCTTCTGGCTCTGGGATACATTTACGAAACTGCCTTCTGGCCGGCTGCTCTCACTGCACTTCTCAGCCTGGCGATATTGGGCCTCGTGCGCGCAGCCCAGCCGGGCACCCACCCCGCTGTACGTGGCTTCTTCCGCGCCCTTCCGCGCGATGGCCTGGAGCCGGTGGAATATCAGCAGCGGGTGAGCCCTTGGGGCTGGCTGGCGAGGTGGGTGGCAGTGCTCATACCACTGGCGGTTATCTTGCTGTTGACAGCTGCCTTCTTGGAGACAAAGCGCATGGTCCCGTTGACCATCATCGGGCTGGGCTACGCTGCGCCGTTACTTGTCATCCCGTACAAACGGCTGGCCTACCTGCCGCTGGCGATACTCGCACTCTCGGGAGTAGCCGGTTGGCAGGCAGCAAATCTGCGATTGAGGCTGCCGCCGGGCCGCTGGAGCACCCCCATACTGGCGGCGGAATGCGGTCCGCGCTTTAATGATATTAGTGAGAACCTAGGCTGGTGTGTCAATGCATCGGACGGCGACCTGTATCGCCTGCACCTCGATACCGGAGCCATCCGTTCGCGCACCAAGCTTGAGGGCGCATACTTTATCCTAGCTGCGAACCAGTCCGATTTATGGGTGATGCGAGACCTTCCATATGGCGTGACGCACGTGTTCCAGGATAAGGTCGAGGAAGTCACCTTGCCGAGCGCGATGTTTAATATTCGCCGTGCAGCGCTTGGAGCGGATAGCACATTCTGGGTAGTCAGTTGGACAGGCTATTTATTTTCCTTTCCTGAACATGAACTGTCTATCGAGTGGAACAGGGAAAACGGCCTAGCGGGCGCGGTGGAAATCGCGCCGGACGGCAGTGTTTGGTTGGGCTCGTCTGACGGCGCCAGTCGCGTCTATCCGGATCAGTCTGGCTGGGAAACTTTCTTGAGCGACGATAAATGGAAGGGGGCAGTATACGATTTTGCCTTCGGACTGGATGGCTCCGTGTGGATTCTATGGGGACGGCAATACCAGGCAAGTTCGACCGGGCAATGGGGCGTAACCCGCCTCGATGTCGACGGCAGCCTCAGGCACTACGATCTGCGCAACCTGACACAGATGGGCGCGCCAGAATCTGACGACGCGATTGTTGTCGATGGAAAAGGACGCTTGTGGTTTGTGGCCTCTGCCTCGAACCCGCCCAGAAAGGCTCTTGGGGTGCTGGAGTCAGACGGTACGCTTGCAACAGCGCTCTTGCCACTTGGCGATTTGAAATCAACGAACCGCATCAACCTCATCATCCGATCGAGCTTGTTCCACGAGGCTAAACGCCTCGACGTTCCAGAGTGGCGAGGGGTGTGTGGGATCGAGCAAGAAGCCGGATAGTTCCGGCCGTGCCACGCCAATCCGTTGCCGGAAGAAGAGCGGCAGGCTGGGCAGGTCTTCGGCAAAAATTTGTTGTGCGGTGCGGTGCGCACTCGCGCTGCCTTCCCGCGATTGCCCCTCCAGGGCAGCTGCGCAGGCTTGATCGAACTCTGTACGGGAATAGCCACTGGCGTTTTGACCAAACACATAGCCTGCGCGCGGTACTTCATCCGAAGTGTAGAGATCACAACTCGGTTCGCCCCGCAAGAGCCAGGTATACTGGGCCAAATCAAACTGCCGACCGAACACAGTTGAAATTGGCCACTCCGAGTACATTTCGACACCCGATTGAGGCACGATCTCAATTCCGATACCACAGGTCTCACGAAGACTAGCCTGCACAATTTCCGCAACGGATTGGCGCATACTTCCGGTGAAGCTCTCCGGATAATTCACGGCGTATTGCAATTGCAGTGATTTGCCGGCCTGATTCAGCAGGCCATCCCCATTTGTATCGACCCAACCAACCTCTGCCAATAATGTCTGTCCTCGCACCGGATCGAAAGCGTACATCGTCAGAGTATCAGCCGGGAAAAGCGGATGATTTGAGGGCGCATAACTATGTGCAACCTCGCCACGTCCCCATTGCATAACATTCGCCAATGTCTGCCGGTCGAGGCAATGTGCCACTGCTCGACGGACGGCTGCAGATTGGAAAAGCCTACTGCCGGCTGGGCGGAAATAGTCTTCTTCAGATGCAATACCAAAGTCGAGATGCTCCAACAGGGGCCCGGAAATTAGATGCTCGCCGAGTTGCCCATTATCCATGGCAGCAACGATCGTCGCGCCGTTCGATTCCCAGGCGCCCCAATTGTTGCGCACAGCCACATGACAGGTCCCTGAAAACACATTCTGCAGCGCTTGAGTCTCGTCCGGCGTAAAAATGAATACGATTTCGTCTAACCGGGGTAGGCCTTCCGCAGCGCGGAAGTAGTGCTCATTTGGGAGCATCCGCAAATATTCGCCGGCCACCCATTCGGCGACTCGGAATGCGCCCCACGAAAGCGGCAGCCGGTTGACCAGTTCATCAGTGGTCATATCCGCTGCCGTCAGATGGCCATAGGCGTGCGCCGGGAGCGGTTCGAAGAAGTTCAGGAAGTAACTTGAATCTAGGAAACCGGGTACACCTGTCCATTCCGCCGTATGATCATCCACGGCCTCATATTGTTGCGTGCGGCGCACCACATATTTATCTGGGGCGGATGTGTCATCACTGCGCAATGTCTGGAAGCCAAAAACAGAATCATCTGCGGTGAGTGGTTCTCCATCTGACCAGGTCACACCATCGATTAACCGGAAGGTGACTACCATTTGTACAGTTGTGATGACCTCATCTGGTTCGGCCACAGCCTCGCTCAGATCCGGCGCCCAGTAGGTAAGACCCCCTTCCAAGCGCTGCAGTTCACCCTTCACTGTGGCAACAATCTCGCCAGGCGCGACGCGCACTGTCTCCAGCACGACATCCCCATCCTCCCAGTGCGGAAGCTTCTCCAGAATCACAGGTTGAAACCCAAACATGCGCTCGTCGATGGGGCCATCACGGAGTGCTTCCTGTACATGCCGCCAAGCATTCGCGGTTGCACTATAGATGTACAGCGACTGCGGTTCCTCGGGCAGGCAGATGACCAATACGCGGGGTCGCGGAGGCGTGGGCGTTAGAGTCGGCTCGGCGGGGGTTGGGGGAACTGTTGCACTTGGCGCAGGAATTCCCGTTTCATTAGAGAGTGAAGTGTCCTCGGTTGCGTTACTTCCGGCTGCAACGGGCAATATAACTACGGCAGTGGCAAGAATTTCAGGTTGGCAGGCAACCAGAAAGCCACTGACTGCGAGCAGCATTACTGAAATAAAGAAACACCCGCGACGCAGCCGGAAAGACAGCAGCAGAAAGCAGAGTAAGTTCGGTTTCACAAGAGAAGTAGGATGTTGCGGACCTGGAAAATGGTCACGCGACGGTCACGTAAATTCGTACGCAACGGCAACCGAGCTGGGGTCAGCGATGAGCGATTGGCGCAGATTCTCGCGGCCATAGTGCAGTCGGGATTTAACTGTCCCGACCGGACGCTCAAGGATATCGGCGATCGCTTGCAGCTTCAACCCTTGCTGATAATACAGCACAATTACAACGAGCTGATTGATCGGCAAATTGTCAATCGCGACTTGCAATGCACGTAACTCGTCCTGTTGTTCTGCAGTTTGTTCTGGGCCGGCTAGCGTTGTATCGAGCAAGCGATCGAACCAGCTTGTCAGACGAGTCTGCCAGCGTTTTCGGCGGCTTGCCCAGGTGTAGCAGAGATTTACAGTAACGCGATACAACCAAGGGGAGAGAGGTAATGTACGGTCGACACGTAAAGAATACCTATGCAAGCGGAGGAATGTTTCTTGGGTGATGTCTTCTGCCAGATCTGGATCGCGCACCACACTCAGTGCCGTCCTGTATACCTGAAGTCGATATCGATCGTATAGTTCCCCTAAAGCCTCGATATCGCCGGATTGTAACCGAGCGATAAGTTGGCTATCGTCAGATTGCATTCAACTCCTCGATTTGAGGCAATCAGCGGGCATGTCCGACTAGGCAGCTTCATTGTATCATCGTACCTAGTGTAAATAGTCTTCTCTAACTTTTAAGGCCGGGCGCCGAGCGTTAGCCCTAGCTCCTCCGATGTACCATTTCTAATTACCGTTACGGTCACTGTCTGCCCGACTTCGGTGTGATTGACCAAATAACTGAGCATTTTCGAAAAGCTTCGAACTGGGTTTCCATCAATGGCAGTGATGAAATCCCCCCCACTCAGCAGACCATTTATGTTCGTAGGGATACTACCGCCTCGGATACCCGCCTGATCTGCCGGTCCGCCGGCAACCACCGTGAGAATATATACCCCGGTCGCCGAGGGCAAACCAAGGGTTTCGATATCACGCAAAGTCAGATCGCTTCGACTACTCAGACCCAGGAAAGGATAGGTATAACTACCGTTGATAATCAAGCTTGGAATGACGCGCCGGACGGTATTGGAAGCAATCGCAAAGCCCACTCCTGAGTTCACGCCCGTCTCAGAGAATATGGCCTTGTTGACACCAATCACATGGCCCGGCAGGTTCATGAGCGGCCCGCCGGAATTTCCCGGATTGATGGCAGCGTCTGTTTGGATCACATCCGGTGCAGAAAAGCTGCCGCCGCCGGGCGCCAATGCCTCGCTCTGTAGCACACGGCCCAGGCCGCTGACGATCCCTGTTGTGATGGTGCTTTCAAAACCAAAGGGATTGCCAATCGCGACTACGCGCTGACCTACGGACACCAGGTCGGAATCAGCGAGCGTCACCGGTGAGACTCCCGCCGGCAGAGCCGGAACTTTGACAACTGCCAGGTCGGCAGTTTCATCCGAGCCGAGCAAATCCGCCCACATCTTTTCCCCACTGGGGAAAGTCACTTCAATGGAAGCAGCATCCAACACCACATGCTGGTTGGTCACAATGTGACCTTGTCCGTCAAAGACAAATCCCGTCGCCTGCCCCGACGATTGTCCAAATGAATCGTGGATCAGAATAGCCACAACGGCCGGATTGATTTGATTGTAAATCTCAACGAATAGCTCTTCGTTTACTCCACTGACGGGTTCCGCTGAGGGCTCCTCAACGATGAGTGTCGGAGGCACGGCGGTTGGAAGTTCCGCCGTTGGTATTGGGATTGGTATATCGGTTGGTACTGCTTCAGCGGAGGCCAGGTTTGGGATCGCCTGCACTTGAGTTGGAGGTGGATCGCTCGCAGGCGCGAGTTCGCAAGCCATCCCGGCCAGTACTAAGAATGTGAATACAACAATAATTCGAATATCTGGCCTTCGATTGATCAATTTGAGGGCTCTGGTGAAGTTTAACTTGGAGGACCGAATTTTTCTTTCGGGCTAGTCCCCGTCACGCAGCTCCGCGAGCTGTTTGAACAAGTCTCGTTCCTCGTCGGATAGCGCTTCCGGCAAACGTACCCCCAGAGTGACATACAAGTCTCCACGCTCATCTGATTTTTTCAGGTGGGGTAGCCCTTTGCCCCGCAGGCGCATTATCTGGCCATTCTGGCTCTGGGCTGGGATGCTGAGTTCAACATTCCCGTTGAGGGTCTCGACCGTGACTTTGCCACCCAGCACAGTTGTATAGAGGTCTAGCTGAAGGGTGTAGTAAAGATCATTGCCGCGCCGCTCAAAGCGCTCATGTTCGCGCACTTTGATGCGCAGATACAGATCACCGCGGTCAGCGTTAATGCCCGCACCACCCTCACCGGCAACTCGAACCCGGGTACCTGTTTTTGCCCCGGCTGGAAGTTTCACATCCAGTTGTCGATCGTCCTTACGCAGGCGACGAATGGAGCCGGTGGCAACCTCTTCGAGCGAGATCGAGACTTCGTGTGTTATATCCTGACCGCGCCGACGCGGTGCACCAGGCTGCCCCGCACCCATGCCGAAGACAGAGTTGAAGAAATCCGAGAAGCCTGCGCCACCCCCAAAGATGTCGTCATAGCCGGGTTGGCCGCGGCCACCGGCGCCAGTCCATTGCCCCCAGTCGAATCCGGACGCGTTTCCGCCACGTGCTTGATACTGATACCAGCTTGCACCCAATTGATCGTATTTAGCCCGCTTCTCGTCATCGCCTAGAACTTCATACGCTTCGTTAGCTTCCTTAAATTTAGCCTCCGCCGTTTTATCGTCGGGGTTGAGATCAGGATGATACTTGCGCGCAAGTTCACGGTAAGCCTTTTTTATTTCCTTTTCGCTGGCGCTCCGGGACACGCCAAGGATTTCATAGTAGTCTCGGTATTCCATCTATCTGCTGCCTGTAAATTTAAGTCCTGTTCGCAATAAGCTTGCTTTAATATTTTGCTAGAGTGCAACGAAACATCACATCTGGATCATACACGATTCTCCGATCAACCGCCTTTTTAGATTAGGAATTGATGTTCGCTTCTTTCAGATATTAATATTGAAGCGGAGCGATCAGGAATTGAAGAAGCCGGCTTACAATCGCAATCGCATCCAACGTAATGTGCGGAGAGGCCGGAACTGTAGCGCTTTAAATAACTCTTGTGAATGTTCGGCCGGATGTTCGATGCGCACGGCCCACGGCCGCCGTCCCAGACGACGCAAGGCGCGCACAAGCATGGGACGCTCTAACTCTTCCCGTAGAGACGAGCGTATCACGAGTGAGATGTGGTCGAAGCGACCAAATGTCATCCTGAGTCCCATCCAACCATGCACCTGATCCTGCGGACCGGCAATCCAGTGCTCTTCTCGCTTTCCATTCAAAAAGTTACCGATAGCGCGCGTAAAAGATGGTCGAAAGCGGCGTGCGTCCAGAGGCTGTGTCCATTCGAGACCTTCGGGGCGTTCTTCGGAGAGCAGATCGAATTCAGCTTGCCAATTGCTACTAGAGCTGAGCCGGATATCCTTGCGCGGGCTGGAAGTTAAGCTGGGCACCTGACGCGTGCGACGTTCCCAAACAGTCCGGGTCGTGAGCGTTTCAAAACCCAGCAAATCGTATAAACGCAGCGCACCATCATTGTCTGCCTCTACTTGCAACAGCACTTCCTCTCCACCGCGCGCCGCTGCCATGTCTATTGCAGCATGCACAAGGCTGCGTGCAATTCCCCGACGCCGATACTCCGGATGCACGGCCACATTGGCAATGAGCCAGCTCTGTCGACGTGAGGCAGCCGGCTGCACCCCCACGTTCCCAACCAGTTGCCCTGCTTCGATCCAGACAAAACCCAGTGACCAACCAGGCGCGTACTGGAGCAACGATCCCATCACTCCAAGTAACGGGCCATAGCGGCTCAATGCTAGCTTTTCCCGGATCGCGCTGCGCCCGCCTGCATCGAGCTGCTCCCCGAAACAGATCTCAATTAAACGCGCAATCGCGCCGAGGTCTCGACGCAGATCTATAGGCCGCAGGCCGGCCTGTGCAGTTGTCCTATGAGCAATTGCGGTCATTTAAACTTACGTCTGATTTTACTCATTGAATATGAGCGTTCAAGCGCCGATTTAAGTATACCCAAGCAGAGGGCAAATGATTATTTGACAGATATCCACTTGCCGAATAGAGTATTGAGAATTTCTCATCTCACTAATCAGAGGAAGGATGCTACACATGGACCGACGGGGAGAATCAGGTCAGGGATTAATGGAGTACGCACTTATACTCGTAATTGTTGCCGTAACTGTTATTATCATCCTCCTAGTCTTGGGAAGTGGGGCTGAGAATCTTATGATAAATGTCGTTTTAAACGTTTAAGAATCCGCCTGGCATCCAGACTATCAAGAGACTGCCAATTGTGGAACGAACCGGCCGATTTCCCGTGCGATTACACGCGCGGCATCCGGTTGCGCCAAGTGGCGAGCATTTTTGGACATACGGGAAAGCTCACTCGGTCCTTCTTTAACAAGCTGAGCCACTGCCTGCAACACCCGGTCCGCACCGGGTGCCCATACCCCACACTCGTTTTCCACCACAAAGCGAATATTTCCATCCTCCTGGCCGGGAATCGCCCCGCTGAGGATCAGCGGTCGGCCGCAATGTAGCGCTTCCATCACACTGGAAGGCCCGGCTTTTGTCACAACCAAATCGGCGGCCGTCATCAGTTCCGGCATATTCTCCATATATCCATATACGTGCACGGGCAGCGGCCAGATTTCGCTTTCCAACGATTTGCGCAGTGCGTCGTTGCGGCCACAGACAACAGCAAGTTGAATAGGCAAACGCGACTCGGCTAAGCGTCGCGCAATCTTTTCCAGCGGCCCCATGCCCGCGCCACCTCCGATCAACAACACGGTCAAGATTTCTGGTGCCCACTCCAGTGCGCTGCGCAGGGTCTGTCGATCTGAAATGCAATCATGGAACTTTTGCGATACTGGCAGGCCGGTAACTTTTACCCTATCAGGCGAAACCTTGCATTCTAACGCGCGCTCGCGAGCGGCGGCTGTCGGCACAAGAGTGAGATCGGCCTGCGGATGGAACCAGAGTGCATGTGTCGTAACAAGGTCCGTCACGACATTCACAACACGTGGTCGCTCCGCTCCGAGGGCGCGCAACACTGGCCCGGTGAATATAGCATGTACGTTCACGATAACGTCGCAGGAGTTCTCGCGCAGCATTCGGCGCATGCCATTGCGGACATACGGCCACGCGGCCTGGTTCAAGGCGCGAATTCGCCGCCGTCCATCGATCAGGTGATAGCCCGGTTCCCAGGCCCGCGCGCTGCTCATGCTCGGATACCAGGCTGGGAATCGACTGAATGGATAAGGAGCGTAATCACGCAAGCCGTCGATCAGTTCGACTGCTAACGTGTCTCCATATTCATAAACAAGCCCTTCGCGGATTGCTTCGGCCGAGATGCGATGTCCGCCACCGGTATCAGACATGAGGATGACGACCTTCTGTTTCATACTCACTGGGCATCCGGATCGGCAGGCGCATCGCGATCCAATATCTGTTTCAGGCGTTTCTCAAATTGACGACGCGGCAGCAGCACGCGGCGGCCACAGGTCTCGCATAGCATGCCAATATCCGCACCCAATCGGAAAATGCGCCATTCGTATCCGCCGCAGGGATGCTGCTTGCGCATCTGAACGCGGTCATCGAGATAAATTTCTATGGGCATATTGCTCTCGGCGCGGATTATAGCTGAAATGCCGATGGTATAATCGTTGCATACGGGCGAAGCATCCTGACCAGGTGACGCGCGGTAATGGGCTCGTCGGGATGCTTCGCTCCAACACTTAACCTTTATGATATTTGGCGGCGACCTCGCCTCGATCGTCTCAGTTTTTGGTACGCTGATCATCGCAATTACTGTGCATGAGTTTGCCCATGCCGTAATCGCAGACGCGCTTGGCGATCCAACACCCCGCTCTCAAGGACGCATTTCGCTTAACCCATTAAAGCATCTTGACCTACTCGGTTCGATGCTGTTTCTAGTAGCCGGTTTTGGATGGGGCAAGCCCGTAATGACGAACCCGCACAACTACCGCATGGGCATCCGTACTGGTATGGCCATCGTCGCAGCCGCCGGGCCGATTTCAAATCTGACGCTGGCGTTGCTGATAGCGATCCCGATACGGCTTGGCTTCTTTACCGAAGGGTTTATGGCTACGTTTGCTATTCTTTTTATACGGCTGAATGTTTTGCTGATGGTTTTCAATCTGATCCCCATCGCCCCGCTCGACGGTTACAAGGTCACACTTGGTTTGCTGCCGGACAATCTGGCAATCCCCTTCGGGCGTCTGGAACCATTCGGACCAATTCTACTTTTGTTGCTCATCATGTCTAGCCGATTTGGGTTCAATTTGTTTGGGGCGATCATCGGTCCCCCGGTCAACCTCACCACCCGGCTGCTGCTCGGCGCTTGACTCGACCCCTTTACCGCGTCCGACAATTCTGGATTAACCTAACACATCGCCTGGACGAAGAAGAGGCTGCCGAGATCGCTGCCCTCCTCGGCCCGAGCCTCTTTATTTTGTTCGCGCAGTTATCGCCCGGTGAGCAATATCATGCTGGCCGGGTATGGCACACCCTTCGGCAACAACAATCAGAGCACGATCAGGAGCTATGGCAAGCCGCGCTGCTCCACGATGTAGGCAAAACCCGGGTGCGTTTGAATATTGTCGAGCGTTCTATCTATGTGCTTACACGCCGCCTCATGCCGGCAGTTGCAGCTCACTGGGGGCAGGGAGAGCCAAGCTGGTTGCGCCGCGCTTTCGTCGTCGGCAAACAACACGCGGACTGGGGAGCCAATCTGGCCGCGCAGGCCGGCGCATCCGAACGAGTCGTGCAGTTAATTCGGCGGCATCAGGATAGGCAACACATGGTGGCTGACAAGAGTCTGCTCGCTTTAATGCAGGCGGACGATAGTAATTAGAGATTGGAGATTCCAGGTACAGATACAATCTCCAGTCCCCAGTTGTGAACAGCTTGCAACTTAACATCCCTTAGTTCACAATCAATCCATGACAACATCGCACTTCGTGTACATCGTAAAATGCGCCGATGATACGCTGTACACAGGTTGGACGCTCGACGTGCATCGGCGCGTGAAGCAGCACAACGCCGGGCGAGGCGCACGTTACACCCGAACTCGCAGACCCGTGCAACTTATCTATGTTGAAGAAGTGGAGAGTCGCCGCGTAGCCATGCAACGCGAAATTCAGATCAAGCGCCTGAATCGGGCTTCGAAAACGCGTCTTATCAAATCGGAGACAAATCAAATCGCTGCACACGAAGACACGCAGTAATATAATTCACGAACATAGTGTGATACGGGAGACTTGTAATGAAGACTGATTGGATACAGACCGAACTGGACAATCTGCAGGTGCAGGGGCTGTACACAAACATCAGGGAACTCGATTCGCCCCAGGGAGCCTGGTTACAGGTAGACGGTCAACGTGTACTTAATTTCTGTTCGAACAACTACCTCGGGCTTGCGAATCATCCCCGCCTCACAAGCGCTGCAATAGAAGCCGTGGAGAAATATGGCGTCGGCCCGGGTGCAGTGCGCACCATCGCAGGCACCATGGCGCTGCACACACAGCTCGAAGAGCGTCTCGCAAAATTCAAGGGCGTTGCGGCGGCGGTGACCTTTCCGAGCGGCTTCGCAGCGAACATTGGCGCGATCCCGGCCTTGGTCGGCAAAGGAAATGTGATCTTCTCCGACGAGCTAAACCACGCCAGCATAATCGACGGTAGTCGGCTTTCCCGCGCCGAGATCGTGCGCTACGCTCATTGCGATGTAGACGATCTAAGACGGGTGATCGAAGAACGGAAATCCGGCGTACCCTTCGAGCGGGCACTGATCATCACCGATGGTGTTTTCAGCATGGATGGCGATGTGGCGCCCTTGGACAGAATCGCGGAGACCGCCCGCGAGTATGACTATCTGCTCATGGTCGACGATGCGCACGGGGAGGGTGTCCTCGGGAAGGGGGGGCGCGGGATCGTGGAACACTTCGATTTGCATGGACAGGTAGACATCGAAATCGGCACTCTCTCAAAGGCCTTCGGCGTCATGGGCGGTATCGTGGCGGGCGATGCCCGCATTGTGGAATGGTTGCAGCAACGTGGGCGACCCTTCCTTTTCTCCAGCGCGATGACCGTGCCGGATGTGGCAGCCTGCATCGCCGCTGTGGACGTATTGGAGGAATCTACAGAACTGGTGGATAAGCTGTGGGACAACACAAATTACTTCAAAGCCGAGATGCAAAGTCTCGGGTTCGACACCGGCCTGAGCACGACGCCCATCACCCCGATCATGCTAGGTGAAGCACCGCTGGCGCAGGAGTTTTCGCGCATGTTGTTTGCAAACGGTGTTTTTGGAATGGCCCTTGGCTTCCCGACGGTACCGCGCGGCAAGGCACGCATTCGCGTTATGATCTCGGCGGCACACGCGCGCGCTGATCTCGACCAGGGTCTGGAGACCTTTGCAAGTGTGGGGCGCGAACTCGGCGTGGTGAGTTAATTTACAACAAGGCAGCCCGGCAGCTTGTCTAGATGAAACCTGGAGCAACTTGGGCAAATTACACGATTGACAGGCGGCAGCCCGGCGGTTATAGTTTTAGCGCAATCAAATAATCAAAAGCTTAGACGAGGAAGAGTACGCGCTACGCGGATGGCCCAGAGAGTGGGGAACTGGTGTGAACCCCGCCCGGAAGCCGGCGCCGAATGGGCCTCTGAGCTGCCAGGTGAACGACAACTGTCAAATAGCCCGGGCCGGGAACGCTCCCGTTACAGAGCATTTGGTTCGGTAGAATTCGATACTACCCGACCAAACTAAGTGAGACTGGCTGATCCCTTCGTGTCTGATGAAGGGATTTTTTGTTTCTAGTCTAATTTGGGTGGCACCGCGGGACTTACGTCTCTCGTCCCATTGCAGGGATGAGAGATCTTTTTTTAACCATTGGAAAAGGAATTAGCAATCGCAATGCTCGTCGAAAGCTTGCCCGCATTACAAAACAATACTTTGTTCCCAATCACGCGTGAGATCGACGCCGATCTGGAGACACCGGTATCGGTCTACTTAAAACTGACCGGCGAAGGACCCTCTTTCTTGTTAGAGAGCGTCTCCGGTGGCGAGCAGGTCGCACGCTATTCCTTCATTGGGATTCAGCCCCGCGCTGCCTTCGTCATCGACGCAAACACCGTGACAAAGTACTCCGGCCCCGAACTCACCCTGAGCGAGACTTCTGTTAGCGAAAAACCATTACAGGAATTAAAAAAGGCGTTAGCAGCCTACCCGCGTGAAACGTCCCCCGGATTGCCTCGCCTCGTCGGTGGTCTGGTCGGCTTTCTAAGCTACGACTGCGTGCGTTTTTTCGAACCCACCCTTGAATTGCCGCTACATGATCTTCCCGATGGGATTTTCCTGCTCTCCGATGTGATCGTGGCATTCGATCACACGCGGGGGCAGGTACTCGCAATTGCGCACGCCCATGGTGACACAATTGAAGCCAGGGGTGCGGCCGAAGAACGTCTGGACTCGATTCAAAGCGCGCTAGAAGGGCCACTGCCCGTATTCCCCGCGACAAGCATCGAGCCAAAGCAGGTCGAGCGTTCGCACACGCAATCCGAATTCGAGGCACTGGTCTCACGTGCAAAGGAATACATCGTGGCCGGGGACGTCTTCCAGGTTGTCCTGTCACAGAAATTTACACGCCACACAAACGCCCAGCCCTTCGACGTCTATCGAGCATTGCGGCGGCTGAACCCCTCACCCTATATGTTCTTCTTCGACTTCGGCAACCTGCATACGGAACCTTTCTATCTGCTCGGGGCTTCTCCCGAAATGCACGTGCGTCTGGAGGGCACACGCGCTACCCTACGCCCGATCGCTGGAACCCGCCCGCGTGGACAAACTGCCGCAGAAGACGCGGCCCACGAAGCTGATCTATTGGCCGATCCGAAGGAGCGCGCGGAACATGTCATGCTTGTTGACCTGGGCCGAAATGATTTGGGGCGTGTTTGCGAATATGGAACTGTCGAATTGACCGAGATGATGACGGTCGAACACTACAGTCATGTGATGCACATTGTCTCGCAAGTGGAAGGGGAATTGCGCCCAGAATACGATTCCTTCGACCTGATGGCGGCCACATTTCCAGCCGGTACTGTCAGCGGAGCGCCCAAAGTGCGCGCAATGGAAATCATCGCCGAATTGGAAGCAAAGCCCCGTGGACCGTATGCGGGCGTAGTGGGCTATTTTGGCTTTGATGGCTCCATGGACACTTGCATTGCGCTACGCACAATGTATATGCAGAGCAACCGAATCACCGTTCAGGCCGGCGGCGGCGTGGTCTTCGATAGCAATCCGACCAACGAGCATGATGAAACCATGAATAAAGCTGCTGCAGTCCTCAAGGCAATTGATTTAGCGGAGGCCAATCATGATCGCAATCATAGATAACTACGATAGCTTTACGTATAACCTGGCCCAATATTTCGGTGAACTGGGTGCTGAAATTGAAATCTTTCGCAACGATTGCATCACACTCGCGGATTTAAAAAAACGCTTGCCGGATCAACTTGTGATCTCGCCGGGTCCGGGCGAACCTGACAGTGCGGGCATCTCCCTCAATGCAATCGCCTCCCTGGGCCCGACGATTCCAACACTGGGAGTCTGCCTCGGGCATCAAGCTATCGGAGCAGCCTATGGCTGCGCGATTCAACGGGCTGCGATCCCAATGCATGGCAAAACCTCCCTCATCCAGCATTCAGGCGACTTGTTGTTTCGCGATTTACCGAGTCCCTTCACTGCCATGCGTTATCATTCACTTATTGTGCCTGAGCCACTGCCAGAGTGTCTGGAGCCGACCGCATTTACACCCGGCGGAGAGCTGATGGGATTGCGCCATCGAGAGTATCCGGTTTTCGGCGTGCAGTTCCACCCCGAGAGCATCCTGACGCAGCACGGAAAAGATTTGCTAAAGAACTTCTTGTCGCTGCACAGAAATTGACTTCAAGAAAAATATACGAACGGAGAGAAGCAGCATGATTGTCGACGTACTACCAAAATTACTCGCACGAGAAGACCTCACCCAAACTGAAGCCGAAGGTGTGATGGACCAGATCATGACAGGCGAAGCCACACCCGCGCAGATTGGCGGCTATCTGATCGCACTCCGTATGAAAGGAGAAACCATAGACGAGATTACCGGCAGCGCCCGCTCCATGCGCACACATGCGTTACGCGTACAGCCACAAGTGAATGGCGCTTCACTTTTTGATGTCGTCGGCACGGGCGGCGACGGCGCCCACAGTTTCAATATTTCTACGACAGCCGCTTTTGTTGTGGCCGGCGCCAGACGCATAGTTGCGAAACACGGTAACCGCGCAGCCAGCAGCCAGTGCGGCAGCGCCGATGTGCTTGCCGAGTTGGGAGTCTCGCTCGATCTGACGCCGGAACAGGTAGCGCAGTGTATCGAAAGAGTCGGTATTGGTTTTCTCTTTGCGCCGAAGTTTCACCCCGCCATGCGGCATGCCATCGGCCCGCGCCGCGAACTGAAGCAACGCACCATATTTAATATTTTGGGGCCGCTGACGAATCCCGCGGGTTCAACCCATCTGTTCATCGGCGTATATGCAGCTGCGCTGACTGAACCGATGGCACGCGTCCTTGGTGAACTTGGCGCGCAGGCTGCCACGGTTGTGCATGGTCATGGCGGATTGGATGAGCTTGTCACCACTGGCCCGAACCGTGTCAGCCGTTTACAGGCCGATGGGTCTGTCGAGACTTCGGAATTGGAGGCACGGGAATTGGGGCTTTCTAGCGTGCCCGCTGCGGCATTACGTGGTGGCACGCCGGCTGAGAATGCAGCAATCCTGCGTGGCCTGCTAGATGGCTCTGGGAACAGCGAACCTAAAGATACTGTCTTGCTCAACGCGGCTGTGGCCATCGCCACCGAGACGGGTGACCTGCAGGCAGCACTCGAGGAAGCACGCACCTCGCTTGAGAGCGGCGCCGCCCTGGAAAAACTGGATTCGCTCGCGCGAGTGAGCAGAGAACTGGCCGAAGAAGGATAGCCACAGTGTCCATTCTGGACGAAATCTTCGCGCACAAACGCGCAGAACTTGCTTCTTCGAAACAGTCTCTACCAGAGGCGGAACTGGAACGCCGCTCAATGGCAACACCAGTCCCGTCGAACTTTGTGGCTGCTTTGCGAGACCCGGCCCGGACACCGCCACGCCTGATCGCGGAAGTTAAAAAACGATCGCCGAGTAAAAGCTTGCTGCGGCCCAACTTCGACCCGCACCAATTAGCCCAGGCTTATGTAGCAAATGGGGCAACGGCCATCTCCGTTCTCACCGACTCGCATTATTTTGGCGGCAGCCTGCGGCACCTGAAACAGATTGCACAACTGGATACGAGGCTGCCATTACTGCGCAAAGATTTCATTTTTGACCGCTACCAATTGTTGGAAGCGCGCGCACACGGCGCAAGCGCCGCCTTGTTGATCACTGCGATGCTCGCACCGGCAGATTTGCAACAACTCATCCAGGCCTCTCACGAACTCGATCTCACCCCACTTGTCGAAGTCCATACGCGCAAAGAACTTGAAATTGCACTGGACGCCGGAGCGACACTGGTGGGCATTAACAATCGTAACTTGCATACATTCCAAACGTCGCTTGCAGTGACGGAGGCCTTGTGCTCGCATGTGCCAAATGGCGTGACGTTAGTTGCCGAGAGCGGAATCAGAACAATGGAAGACGTGGCGTTGCTAGCCGAATTTGGGGTAGCTGCTATGTTGATCGGCGAGGCGATTGTTACAGCGGATGATGTCGCAGCAAAGGTACGTCTATTCTCGCAAAGAGAAATTACCCCAGCATGAATAGAATGCAAACAATATCCGTGCTAATTTGTGGATCATGATCAGAATAAAAATCTGCGGCGTCACATCAATCGAAGAAGCTTGCACGGCAGCCGAGCTTGGCGCAACACATCTCGGGCTCAATTTTTATCCCCCCAGCCCACGCTGCCTGAGTCGTGAGCAGGCGCGCGCGATCAGCTCCGCAGTGCGGGAGTTGCCAAGTCCACCGGTTCTCGTCGGCGTGTTCGTGAACGAAACTCCGGATGCGATGAAAGATATTTTAGAAGAATTTGCCCTTGATCTGGCACAACTCTCGGGCGATGAGCCGTTGGAAACCCTGAACATGCTCAGACCACGCGCCTACAAAGCCATCCGGCTGAAAGGTTCCGAGTCTGAGGATTTGCCTGCAGCTGTCCGGCCAGGAGAGATTCCTAATCCCCAATCTCCAGATCTGCTACTCGATACCCACGTACGCGGTAGCTACGGGGGTACGGGCAAGACAGTGGACTGGTCCCACGCGGCTGCATTTGCCCGACGCTATGACTTGATGCTGGCAGGTGGACTCACACCAGACAATGTGGCAAAAGCCATTCGCGCCGTTCGGCCCTGGGGCGTAGATGTGGCCTCGGGTGTGGAGTCAGAACACGGATTAAAAGACGCTGACAAAATGGCAGCATTCATACAGCGTGCAAGAATAGCCTTAGCCTGAGATTAATTCATCCGAAGCAAGACGAGACTTACTATGCCTCAAATCAGTCCAACCACACTCCCATCCAAGTTCGGTCCCTACGGCGGACAGTTTGTGCCGGAGACTCTCATGCCGGCCCTCGCAGAATTAGAGGCCGCCTATATCGAATGTCGAGATGACCCAGTATTTCAGGAAGAGTTTTCCGGCTTGTTGAAGACGTATGTCGGGCGCCCCACAGCGCTCACTTTTGCTGCCCGGCTGACAGAATACTGCGGCGGTGCACGTATCTATCTGAAACGAGAAGACCTGGCCCACTCCGGCGCGCACAAAATCAACAATGCTTTGGGGCAGGCGCTACTCGCTCGCCGCCTGGGCAAGCCACGTGTCATTGCCGAAACCGGCGCCGGGCAACATGGCGTCGCCACCGCAACTGCATGCGCACTGCTCGGTTTGGATTGTGTGGTCTATATGGGCACGGTGGATATGGCGCGCCAGGAACCAAATGTATTCCGTATGGAATTGCTCGGTGCCGAAATACGGCCAGTTGATTCCGGCTCGCAAACGTTGAAGGACGCCATCAATGAAGCCATCCGCGACTGGGTAACAAATGTTAAAACGACCCATTACTTACTCGGCTCAGCACTCGGCCCGCACCCGTATCCGACAATGGTGCGTGACTTTCAATCCGTCATTGGCCGAGAGGCGCGCGCACAATTCACGGCAGCGGAAGATCGGCTGCCTGATACCATCATCGCGTGTGTGGGCGGCGGCTCGAATTCGATCGGCATATTTCACGAGTTCATCCCGGATGAAAGCGTGGAATTGATAGGTGTGGAGGCTGGAGGGACCGGCATCGACTCTGGCAAACATGCCGCCCGTTTCGCCGATCCGGTACTCGGCAGGCCGGGAGTATTGCACGGTGCCTTCACCTACATCCTGCAAGACGCCGATGGTCAGATCGCCTTAACCCACAGTGTGAGTGCCGGATTGGATTACGCTGCTGTGGGACCGGAACATGCGCGGCTGCGCGAAACCGGCCGGGCGCAGTACACCCTCGCAACGGATGATGAAGCTCTGGATGCGTTCCAGAAACTCTGTAAATTGGAGGGCATAATTCCAGCGCTCGAGTCAGCACACGCAGTTGCAGAGGGGATCAAACGCGCCCGCCAGATGAGTCCCGAAACGGCGCTTATCATCAACCTTTCCGGGCGCGGCGATAAAGATTTGGATACCGTGATAAGCGTATTAAAGAGTGGCTAAGTTGACGCTCGCGTTCAAGCCGGGACAAAACCTGAAAAGAATAACTCTGTGTATTCCGTGAAAATCCGTGTACTAGAAATTAAATTGTCCGTTGAAACGACCCTTTCTCGACGAGTGGACTCATGCCACAACCTTTAGACCAAATTTCAACAGCATTCAACCAGAATCACACTGCCTTCATGCCCTACTTCACACTGGGCTATCCGGATTACGAAACCTCACTTGATATCGTGCAGGCACTCGCAGAAGGTGGTGCCGATCTGATCGAGCTCGGTCTACCATTTTCGGATCCGCTGGCAGACGGCCCGACGATCCAACACAGCACCCAGGTGGCGCTTCGCAATGGCATGAATCTCAAACGTTGCCTGGACGCCGTGCGCGAACTACGGGCGCGAGGCGTGGAAATCCCTTTCATGTTGATGGGCTATTTCAATCCGATCGTCGCCTTCGGCGTTGAGGCATTTGCCACAGAAGCCTGCGAAGTCGGCGCAAACGGATTCATCATCCCGGACTTACCGCCGGAAGAAGCAGAGGAGCTTGATGCTGCCTGCCAGCGGCTGGGGCTGGGCCTGGCCTACCTGCTTGCACCCACCAGCACCGCGGCCCGCATTCAGCTTGTCACAGAGAAAGCAACCGGCTTCACCTATTTGGTATCACTTACAGGTATAACCGGAGCCCGCGCACAGCTATCGGATGAACTCGGTGAATTTGTGGCGCGAGTGCGTCAAGAGTCGCGGACACCCTTGGCGGTGGGGTTCGGCATCAGCACGCCGGAGCAAGCTCGCACGGTTGGCGCAATCGCCGATGGAGTCATTGTTGGGAGTAAGCTGATCAATATAGCCAGCTCGGCAGACGATCCGGTTGATGCCTGCCGAGCCTTTGTGGAAGACATGGTCTCGGCGCTGCAGACCACGTCGATCTCGGAATAACGGTTGCAGAGCGCCTTATTTGTTGAAAAACCAGTTATAGCTAAAGTGTGCAGTAGTGGTGCTCTCCGTACGGATGGCAATTTGCGCCGCACTCTGTAGCCCGACCGGAATCGACACCGTGGTCGTGAAGCTTCCCCCCGCCCCGGAATTGATCGTATCTGCCAGCGTGCCATTTTCTCCGCGCGTACCAAGCGGTCCCATCAACACATTGAATTTTATATTCGCCGGGAAGTTTGCAGTCTGAATCGTCACAGACTGGCCGGGGAGCACACTTGCGATTGTGAAGGTCGCAATTGGTTTAGTAGTCGTTGTCGTACTGCCGGTGTTGCCGGTACCGCTCGCAGCGGACGAGCTATCCTCGGATGAGGAAGTCGTCTCCCCCTCGCCTGGAATGCACAACACCTGACCAATGAAAATAATGTTCGCATTGGCAATGTTATTCGCAGCTGCGATGTCCCGCCACGCAACATCAAACTGTGCTGCGATTGTCTTCAGCCAGTCGCCCGATTTGACCGTATATTGAGAAGCACAATCTCCAGCATATACCGGTCCGCCAGCCAGCATTACAAGTATTACAGCTAGGATCACGGATAATATTTTCTTCATCGAACACCTCCCTCTATAGCATAGCTGCATAGTCATTTGGGTGCAGAATGTGTGCCAAGGATTCTATTCCTTGACGATCAGCGCAGATCGTGATAAGTTAAGCGAACTTAACTAATTAGAATTCTTAACTATGTCACAAGCTAAACAACTCTCAGAAGTCCTCCACGAATGGGCCGAAGTATTCATGCGGCGCTCCATGCGTGAATACAAACGCTTCATGGATGAGTCCGGCCTTTCCCCCGGACAAATCCATACCTTAATGCGCCTACATTTTGGTGGTGAATGTGGGGTTTCGCAAATCGGCAATCATCTAGGTGTGACCAACGCGGCTGCCAGCCAATTGGTAGATCGTCTGGTGCAACTCGGGCTGGTCGACCGCAGCGAAGACCCAAACGACCGCCGCGTGAAACAACTTGCCCTCACCGATTCGGGTCAGGACTTGATCCAGCAGGCCGTCGCCGCCCGGCGTCGCTGGATGGAACGCCTCACCGACTCGCTCTCTGCCGAGGAGCAAGCTCCTATTTCCACAGCCCTGTCTTTGCTTACAGAGGCTGCCCGGCAGCTCGATGCCGAAGAGTAATCAAATTTCAGATATGGAGATCAACTGTGTCATTTAATTCCCGGCGCAAAAAGATGCGCGACCGGCGCCGAGGCAGTCCTATCGGACCCGGCTTGGGTCGTTCGGTGCAATACCTGCGGCGCTATAGCTTCCAGGCTCTGTTGCCCTATTTGTTCATGCTGGTCGCCAGCCTCTCACAACTGGCTATTCCGCGTATGGTGCGCAACATCATCGACTCGGTTACGAGCGGTGTATTTGCCAATGCAATTGTGTCACGCCTCGAACAGATTCCGGCCACCGCGCTGGCGCAACTGCTAGAGACACTTGGCACAACTGCGGAAAAACTTGCTGTCGATGCCGGCAATGCCGAACGCACTCTGATCACTGCCGGGATTGGAATTGTGGTCTTCGCAATTCTGCGCGGGCTTTTTGGTTTCCTGCAGGTTTTTACTGCCGAGCGCAATTCGCAGCAGGTGGCTTTCGATATGCGCAACGATCTGTTCGACAAGATCCAACGCCTCTCGTTTTCTTATCACGACCGCAACCGCACCGGCCAACTCATGGTGCGTGCCACGGATGATGTTGAGAAAGTTCGCCTGTTTATCGGCCAGGGATTGGTGCAGCTCGTGGGCGCGATCTTCTTGTTGACCGGCACGCTCATTGTACTCTTCAACACGAATGCCCGGTTAGCGCTGACAGTGCTGCCGGTGTTGCCGGTTACGCTCGTGCTTTTCATCATCTTCGGATCGCGGGTGCGCCCAATGTTTGAACAAGTGCAGATCAAACTCTCGGCGCTCAATACCGTGTTACTGGAAAACTTGGCAGGCATTCGCGTCGTCAAAGCCTTCACCCGCGAGAAAAACGAACAGGCAAAATTCAATACGTCCGCCGACATTCTGATGGACCAGCATATTCGGCTCCTGCGCATGTTCACCATCTTGTTCCCTCTCACGTTCCTCATTGCCAATCTCGGTCAGGCAGCGACGTTGTACTTTGGTGGTGTCCAGATTATCGGTGGCACGCTTACACTCGGCGAGTGGCAGGAATTCAGTCTGTACCTGATTTATATCTTTCTCCCGCTCGCTCAGTTCGGTTTCATCATTACACAGATGGGACAGGCCTCAGCTTCCGCGGAACGTATCTTCGAAATCCTCGACGCGCGCAACGAAGTCGCCGACAAGCCTGATTCGACCGAGTTACCAACACTGGACGGTAGCGTCGCTTTCGAAAACGTGACCTTCCGCTATTTCAATAGTGGTGAGCCGGTGCTGCACGAAGTTTCATTCGAAGCCGAACCCGGGCAGACGGTGGCCTTGCTGGGTGCCACCGGTTCCGGCAAGACCACGATCATCAACTTGCTGCCACGCTTCTACGATCCATCGGAGGGCGCGATCAAAATCGGCGGTCACGACATTCGCGACGTAACGCTGGACTCATTGCGCTCGCAAATCGGCATTGTGCTGCAGGAGACGACGCTGTTCAGCGGAACCATTCGTGACAATATTGCCTTCGGTCGGCCGGAAGCTCCTCAGGACGAAGTTGTTGCAGCTGCGCAGGCTGCGGCTGCCCACGAATTCATTGTCTCTTTCCCGCAAGGTTACGACACCCCGGTGGGCGAACGCGGCACAACCCTGAGCGGCGGTCAAAAGCAACGCATCGCAATTGCGCGCGCGCTGCTACTCGAACCGCGCATCCTGATCCTGGATGATTCAACCAGTAGCGTGGATCTGGTGACCGAAGCGCACATCCAAGCAGCGCTCGATCAGTTGATGGAAGGGCGTACAAGTTTCGTGATCGCACAACGCATCTCCACAGTGATTAACGCCGATCAGATTCTGGTGCTCGATAAGGGTACAGTGGTCGCCAGTGGCCGGCATGCCGACCTGATGGAAGACAGCCCGATCTACGCCGAGATTTACCATTCACAACTCGTCGAAGATGCCCCGGCGGCGATGCCAACCGAAATAGTACCTGCCTGAGTACAAAACGAATGAAAGTAAATTGGAGCAATTAGATGTTTGGTTCCCCTGATGGACTTCGGCGGATAATGAGTCACGACGACTTGAAACCGCAAAAGGTCAGTACAACGCTGGCTCGCTTCGCGCAATACTTTAAACCATACTGGCCGCTCGTATTGCTCTCAGTTTTGCTGATCGGCGCCTCCACCTGGACACAGGTGCGCGCCCCGCAGCTTATCGGGCAAGCTGTGGATTGTTATTTTGTACAACCCGCGGGTAATGCGTTTAATAACTTCCCCGGCGCAGAGGCCTTCTCAGATTCGGCTGCCGGACAGGGTCTCGCAGCCTCTGAATCCAATTGCTGGTATGCGCCGCAAGCAGCTGCCGATATATCGGATGAAGCACGCACTGCCGGACTTGGCGGGTTGATCTTGCGTGTCGTAGGGCTGTATTTGAGCAGCGCTGTACTTACCGGCTTCTCGTTTTATACTCTCAACCTCGCCGGCCAGCGTGTGCTGCGTGAATTGCGCGTGGATGTATTCGCGCATCTGCATCGCCTTTCGCTGGGGTATTACTCTGAGAACGAAGCCGGCGACCTGATGAGTCGCATCACGAACGATACAGAAGCGGTTTCGCAAGCAATCAATTTCGCGCTGATCAATGTCGCACGTGGTGTGCTCCTGATCTCGTGGATCGCTTACAATATGCTCGTCATTAATCTACCGTATGCGCTTATCAGCCTGGCAATATTGCCGGCGATGGTCATTACAACGCTGTGGTTTTCCAATCAGGCGCGGAAAGCCTTTCGCGTGTCGCGCGCAGAAATGGGTGGGGTCAACGCCGAATTGCAAGAGACGATCTCCGCCGTGCGGGAAGTGCAGGCCTTCAACCGTACGGACGAAAACATCGAAAACTTCAAACTCACAAATGCCGCTAACCGCGATGCAAACATCCGCGCGGTCAGCTATACCAGCGCCCTGGCCCCGACATTGGAAGCGTTCGGATACCTCGCGCTCGCCATCGTGGCGGTCGTGGGTGGCAATGTGCTCTTACGCGGAACCAGTCTGTTCGGAACAACCATTTCGCTCGGACTCGTCGTCACTTTCCTGGTTTACGCGCAGCGCTTCAATCAACCTATCCAGCAAATCGCTGTGCTCTGGGCCAATGTTCAGAACGCCATTGCAAGTGGCGAGCGCATCTTCGGCCTGTTGGATGTCACACCGCAATTGCAGGACAAACCAGCCGCGCGCGATATGCATACCATCAAGGGAGAACTGGAATTGGATTCAGTCTCAGCTTCCTATAAGCCCGATGAACCAGTATTAGCAGATGTCAACCTGAAAGTGGCAGCCGGGACAACGTTGGCTATTGTCGGCCCAACAGGTGCCGGTAAAACCACCATTGCAAATCTGATCCCACGCTTCTGGGATGTCACCGCAGGCGCGGTGAAAATAGATGGTGTAGATGTGCGCGATGTGACCGCAGCCAGTTTGCGCCGCCAGATCGGGATTGTGTTGCAAGACACCTTTCTATTCACAACGACTGTCATGGAGAACATCCGCTTTGGCCGACCGGAAGCCACGGATGAGGAAGTGGTTTCTGCTGCAAAGTTAGCGCGCGCCGACTCGTTCATCGAACGCTTGCCGGAGGGGTATCAGACAGAGCTTGGGGAACGGGGCAGCGGCCTAAGTCAGGGACAGCGCCAGTTGCTTTCCATTGCCCGCGCGGCGCTGGCGGACCCACGTATACTGATCTTAGACGAGGCCACCTCCAGTGTTGACACACGCACTGAACGCCTGATCCAAAAAGCGTTCGACGAACTGCTCGCCGGACGCACGAGCATCGTGATCGCGCACAGACTGAGCACGATCCGCAACGCCGATCAGGTCATCGTGCTTGATCAGGGCCGCATTGTCGAACGCGGCAGACATGCGGAACTATTGGAAAAGAAGGGCGTCTATTACGAGCTTTATATGAGTCAGTTCCGGCACGAGGAAGACACACCTGCCGAAAGTAATGGCCGCGTAGTGGAGAAAATGTTGCCGGCCTGATGATCTAGATCACCAAGAACTCAAAAGTCTATCGATTCGCCCTAAGCAGCGCCGCCACCGGACGGATGAGCAGCCCCGCCCGCCAGAACACCACGGCCGCAAAGCCGTGTGCCAGCACGGCGAAGAATGGCGGCGTCTCATGCGTGTAATATGTCCAGCAGGCGCGCGTCGTCCCCCACAATTCGAGGAAGTATCCTAACGCACTCCCGGCAACAAAGGTGAGCAAGGCTATGCGATGGTCTGTCGGCGTGAGCACGATCAGCAGGCTGATGCCTAAAGCCATCATCGTCAGCGACTTGTCCACAGTCGGCCAAACAAAGAGCACCATAAGCACATAGAACGCCGGCAGCAGGGCCCAATAGGCCCAGCGAAAGTACGTTGCTTTTGGATCAGGGCTAGCCCGGTTGAGCATGCGGTAGAGCCGGTCGATGGATAGCGTCGCAATCGGCCACGCGGGTAGGATCCATAAGGGCGGACGCTCCAGCGTGTAATACGTCCACAACTCAGTTTGCGTACCCCAACTCTCGATCACCAGTCCGCCGAAGAACCCAACAAACACAAGCTGTACATCGGCTTTCAGGTCTGCACCGGCCATGATCAGCAGCGACATCACCGCAAAGACGCCCAGCAGCAGCCAATCCATCTGCAACCATAAAGGCTGCGACCAATCGATCCAGGCAAGCTGCTCCTCCACCAGCGGCCACCAAACCACACCAATCACAAACAGAGTCGCCACAAAGGCGCTTAGCAGGTAGTAGCTATGGCGCGTCCAACCGAGATGTGACGTCAGGCGCGAGCGTGCGATAGAGAATGTTTGCATGTCCGAATTATCCTACCTCACATGGCAGACGTTCCGACAGTTCCG
The DNA here is from genome assembly GCA_965248775.1 of Anaerolineales bacterium. Lineage (GTDB taxonomy): Bacteria > Chloroflexota > Anaerolineae > Anaerolineales > JBHHUI01 > JBHHUI01. The sequence goes on along the minus strand of OZ252150.1, from coordinate 2,437,452 downwards.
GATTCCCGCTAACGGCGTGCTGGAATGACGCTTTCAGCCGTTTGCAAGAAATTGATTCGCAGACACAGTTTGATGCGCAGGCAAGGATCAAAAGCCACCAGCGGGCGACTATCCGATAAATTCTACATTTCTAAATCAAGGAATTTCCCACTCCGATAGCGCCGCTGCAACCTCGCTGCACGTTTGTAATCCCAAATCGCGCCGCAGATGGCTCGGGCCGCCGGTTGGCGTCCCGGCGCCCGGTGCAATCGCCAGGCACAACGTCTCCTCACCAACAGCGCGCAGCCGGATCTGCCCGTCATCATATTCAAAGTGCTGCCGGGGCTGGTCAGCACATTCCTGAAGGCGAAGCTCAGCCCCAGCCGCGGCGCTGTCTGCTTCGACGCACAGCTCGTAGGCTTCCATATAGATTTGTCCCACCGATGGATAATTGAAGGTGAAAGTTTCGTCTTCGGCAGCGCTTAGTTTGCAGGTATGCGCCTGGAGTGCGCCTTGCAAATTCAAGCTTAGGCCAGCCCCAGGAACATCGACGCAATAGTATTCCGGCTCGTCCAGAGGGTCTTGAAGTTGGATCAGCCCAGCAGCAATGGATGCAGCGCCTCCCGCTTGTCCAGAAGGCGATGCATCTGTCGGTTGAATGGCTGCTGTCTGGCAGGCTGCCAGGCTCCCGCTAATTAGCAGGTTAACCACAACCAAGCGTAGATTTCCTATCTGTCGCTTTTTCAAGAGCTACTCACCCAACACGCATTCCCTTTGTCTAAATCCATAAAGATCACCTCCTAATCCGCTGGCGCCGACCGGTCGCAAAATCACACCACCCATAAACCTCTCTTACCAGACGTTCCGACAGTACCGGATTCTCGCTCAAGGAGTGCTGGAATGCCGCTATACTCGCCAACAAGGATTCATTAAATTTGGCCCTTTGGCCGCGTAGCTGGAGGAGAATGATCAGCAAACGCTTACGGAGCCTTTCCGAGCGTTTGTGACCAAGAGAGTGGCGTTGCCGGGGAATAGTACGCAGATTATAACGACGACGCGCCATCGGATGACTCCGCTGGCTAGCTGCGATCCGCCTTCCGAATCACAAACCGCAGCGCAGACTCGCGCGCCTAGTACTACAGTTGTAGATAAATGTGGTATCGTTTGGCTCCGACAAGGGGGCGAAGATACCAATGACAAACGGACGTGTTGATAATGGCATAACCGATCTGGCCGTCGTGCAGGGCTGGGCCGATGCACTGCTGGAAGTCGCACAACGCATTGGCGCGCGGTTCGCCCGGGCGGAAGCGCGGGAGCAAGCGCTGGGCTATTTGCGCGGGTTGCTGAGCAATGCAGAGCGCAAGCACAGCTGGCAGCTGGCGGAGGCGCTCGGACAGCCGACGCCCTACGGCCTGCAACATCTGCTCGGGCGGGCGCTGTGGGACGCCGACCAGGTGCGCGATGACCTGCAACAATATGTGCGCGATTATCTGAGCGATGCCACAGCGGTCCTGATCGTCGACGAAACGGGGTTCGTCAAGAAGGGTCGTCACTCCGCAGGTGTCGCCCGGCAGTACAGCGGCACTGCCGGGCGCGTCGAGAACTCTCAGGTCGGGGTCTTCCTGGCGTATGCGGGTGGCGCGGGGCACACCTTGATTGACCGCGAACTTTACTTGCCCGGTAGTGGTTACATGTTGACTGATGAGTCTGGAAAAAGTAAGTTGTTGGCCTGCCAAACAGAGGAGCGCCAAAATGATCTAGAGTGTCATCACGCATGAGTGTTCAAAGTGCAGGAGCCTCAACATTGTCAAGAATGGTACAGACTATAAAGGCGGTCAGAAGTTTCATTGTCTCGATTGCGCCGCTTATGGAATGTTGGAACCGCAAAGCCGTTCTTATCCTGAGTTCATCAGAGAATTTGTCCTACGCACCTATCGAGAGCGAGCCAGTATGCGCGGCATTGAGCGCATCTTTGGCATCGCGCGGCAGACATTAGCACGCTGGATTCTGGAGAAGGCCGGCGCTATGCCGAACCTGGCTGACACTTTAGAAACCGTAAAAACGGATGATGTGCTGGAATTGGATGAATTATGGTCATTTGTACGCACAAAAAACGATAAACGTTGGATATGGGTCGCGCTGTGTCGGCGCACGCGCCAAGTGGTGGCCTATTTTATTGGCGACCGCAGTGAAAAAAGTTGTCGCGCGTTATGGAAATCCATCCCAGCATCCTACAAAGCGTGTTGCTCCTTCAGCGACTTCTGGCACGCTTACCAGAAGGTTTTACCAAACGACACTCACCAAAGTGTCGGCAAAGAAAGCGGCCAGACATCTCACGTGGAACGCTGGAACAACACCTTGCGCCAGAGACTGGCTCGCTTCGTGCGCAAAACTCTTTCTTTCTCCAAGTCCGACGTTTACCATGAAGCTGTACTCAAGTTGTATCTCCATTACTACAATACAGCGTGGTCCCCATCAGTTACCATGTAACCACTACCACTTGCCCAAGGAGTGGACCAACGACCCGGTGCGCTGTGCGAGTGTCGGTATCCCCGCGGACCGCGCGTTTGCGACCAAACCAGCGCTGGCGCGGCAGATGCTGGCGCGGGCACTGGACACCGGCCTGCCGGCGGCGTGGGTGACGGGCGACTCTGTCTATGGCGACGACCGCCGCCTGCGTCTGTGGCTGGAAGAGCGAGAACGGGCCTACGCGCTGGCCGTTTCGGGCAAGGAGTACGTCTGGATTGGTTTCAAACAGCACCGCGTCAAGCAAGTGCTGGCCACCTTGCCTGCCGAAGATTGGATACGACTGAGCGCCGGCGCTGGGGCCAAAGGTCCACGCGGATACGACTGGCATCTGCTGCCGCTCAACCCACCCATGCAAGCGAGCTGGGGGCGCTGGCTGCTGATACGGCGCAAAATCGAAGACCTGCATGAACTGACAGCCTTCGTGGTCTTCGCGCCACAGGAAACCACGCTGGAAGACATGGTGCGCGTGGCCGGCAGCCGTTGGGCGATTGAAGTGACCTTCGAGGCTGCCAAGGGTGAAGTCGGATTGGATCAATATGAAGTGCGCAGTTGGACCGGTTGGTATCGCCATACCACTCTGGCGATGTGGGCGCATGCTTATCTGGCCGCGATACGAACGACCACGCCAAGCCACGAAGCGCTGAAAAAGGGGGCGTTGTTGTCAGCGACGCGCAACAGTCTTGCGGCGTTCAAGCACCGCCGCGGCCTCTCGTGCGGTTGAGTGTGGCCGAAATCCGGCGATTGCTCTGGCGTCTAGTGTTGCGCGTGCAGCAGACCGCTCAGGAGATCCTCGCCTGGTCGCATTGGCGTCGCCATCATCAGGCCGTCGCCAGGTTCTATCATTACAAACGTCGTGGTGCACCACTCATTTATCTACAACTGTAGTACTAGGCAGAGCAGCTCTTGTTATCCACCAGAGCGGCAGCCAGCCCAAAGGGGATCACGTCTGCCTGTTTGATATAGTCCATGCCGCTGTGACTGGACAAGCCCTTCTTGGCTGTAAAAACCCAGATTCCGCCATTTTGCGCGATCTCTGTTTTAAGCTTAACGAGTTGAGGAGTGATTTCTGCAGCGCTCTTTGGCCAGTAGAGGATAATGTCCGCCCTGGTACGGGCTGTGACAAGCTTGCAACCGAATTTCTCAATTACACGCTCAAGAAGTTCCGGATCGCCTCGGCCGATTTTCCGCACCGCGTGACCCGTTTTGATACCGAGCTTATCTGTCACTGCGCGGTGGGAATAGTCCATTTGGGTTTTTGGACTCACGCCAAACGCGATCTCAATCGCCGGTCAATTCAGCATCGATTTCTGCACGCAGCTGGCTGTATACATCGCCTGTGATCATGCCGTCGCTGTGCAATGAACGCAGCTTATCGCGTTTGGCCTGTAGCACTTCCCGGCGCGTAGCTTCCAGCTCGTCTGCTTGAATGTCCGGCAGCACACTGAGCGCTTCGGACACCTTGCCGGAGTATTGCTCGATCTCCTGCTTCAAATCCGGTGCAACGATGTCGTAGCTTTCCTTCGTCAGCAATCCGCGCTTGAGTTGTGTGCTCACATATTCCTGCGCGGCACGAACTGCGGCCAGGCGTGCTCGCAAACTTTCAAACTCCAACTGACTGGAATCACGCCGCAACACGCCCAATTTCTGGAGCAGTGCCGGCATCGTCGTTGCCTGCACCAACAAAGTAAACAGCACCACACCAAAGGTCATATGCAGAAGCACATTACGTCCATAGAGATCAGGCAGCGTCAGGACCAGTGCCAGGGCAATGCCACCGCGCAAACCGCCCCACCACATTACGGTTTGCCAGGTCAATGGCACACGATTGCGCGCAAAGCGGTTGACGATGTTGTTAATGCCATAGACTGAAACCGCACGGGCAGCCAGTACGGCTCCAATGGCAAGTAGAATCGGCAGCCAATCCTTACTCGCCAACTGCACGTCGATCTGCAAACCGATCAGCAGGAATATAAATGAGTTCGATAGGAAGGTTACAAATTCCCAGATGTGGATGAGCACATTGCGCGTGGTGTGACTCATGCCATATTGCTTGCCCTGGTTACCGATCATGATGCCGGCTGCAACCACCGCAAGCACACCACTGGCATGTGCAAGCTCAGCAAGCAGGTAACTGCCGAAGGCCAGTACTGCACTGAGCGCCGTCTCGATCAGATAGTCATCGATTTGGCGGATCGTTCGGTAAGCAACGTAGCCCAGCGTAAGCCCGATGGCAAGGCCGATGCTTGAAACACGCAGGAATTCCACGACGCCATTCGCAATACTAAACTCCGCCGGCTGCAGTGCAAACTCCAACGCCAGTGCGAAAACAACGATTGCAGTCGCATCGTTGAGCAGACTCTCACCCTCCAACAATAGCCCCAAACGTTTCGAGATTCCCAGTTGTCGAAAAATGGCCGTGACCGCTACCGGGTCCGTTGCCGAAATGAGAGCCCCAAAGACGATCAACGACGCCCAGGGCAGATCAAGAACCAGGCTCAATAAACCCGCCACCACGCCGGTTGTGACAAGCACCCCCACCACGGCCAACACGATGATGGTTTGCAGGTTTTTGCGAAAATCCGAAAATTCGATGTGAAGCGCCGCCTCGAACACCAGCGGCGGCAATAACAGGAAGAGAATCAACTCGCGGGCCAGTTCCGGCTGCAAGGTCTCAACGCGCGGCGCCAAGACCGTGATCAGCAATCCAACGACGACAAGACCAACGGTATATGGAATCCGAATGCGCTCAGCCAGCCAGGCCACCAATGCAGCGACAAGTAACAATCCGGCGATGATCAGTTCAATGTTTAAGAGCTGGCTTTCCATTGCATCCTTTCACTATCAATTGGGGAATTACAAAGAGCTATCCCAGTGCGAAATTAATGTTCTGTTTCGAGTTCGTCAGCCGGAAGTTTGGACGACTTCTTCACAGGTTGCAACACCGTCTCACGCAACATAGAAGCCAGCACGTTGCTGCGGCGCTTGACGATAATCACCGAGCATTCGGCCGCCTCGGCCACCTGTTGTGAGACGTTGCCCAGGAGTAGATTTCGGAAGAGCGGCTCCTTTGTCGCCCCGATTACAACCATATCACAATCCTTAGAAGCCTTAAGAATGCCCTCTGCTGGGGAATCTGCCTGCACGATGCGTTGTTCGAAATCGAAGGACAGGCCTTCGGCAGCCCGTCGGAAGGCACTAAGCGCCAGTGCCTCGGCCGAACGCGCATCGACATTTGGGAGTGCCACATGCAGCAGTACGACCTGGGTTTGCTCTTCTGTGTTGCGCGCGAGTGCGCTGGCCATAGTGAGCGCCAAGCGTCCATTGGGGCCACCCGCCACCGGCACCAGAATTCGCTTCAGTTCATCGAAGGGTCGATAGCGCACAATACCGATATCCGTAGGCGGATTCGAGATGATCGGGTCAATGACGGAACCGAACTGTCTATCACGTGAACCGGTGTAACCCGGCCAGCCAAACAGCAGCAAATCGCTGGCATTCTCGGCGGTCGTTTTCAAGATCGCTTCTGAAATTGAGCGCCCTAAACGAATCATGGTATGCACGGGCACGTCACGTTCTCGGCCCTGCTCAATAACTTGATCGATATAAGGCCGGCCCTCCCTGAGGAAGATGCGCCCATCGGAAAGAGTCAAATGAGGGGGGACTTTGATCACATGCAATGCAAGCACTTCGCCGTTTTGCTCTTTGGCAAGCACACAGCCGATACGGCCCAGTACAGACGCCTGTTGCTCATCCGAGACAGGCAGCAGCACCGAATAGTCCACAGATACGAGCGCCTCCTCGTGCAGCACTTCCTTCGGACGCTCTAGCGCTTCTTTGTCCTTAAAGTAACCCCAATAGAAGAGCAACCCGGCGCCAATCCAGCCTAATGTTATGAAACCGACGCGTCCGACCTGGATCGAAAGGAAAATCGCCAATGCCAGATTCGCGACGATGCCAATAATGGCCGGCCATGGGAAAAACGGCACTTTGAACGTGCGCTTCAAATCGGGTCGGCGCCGACGCAGCGTCATCAGGGCGATGTTGACCTGGGTAAACATCACCAGGAACATCGTGCTCGTCGCCGCAGCAACCTCCTCGATAGGCAAGGACAACGCCATGACGACGATAAGGCTCGCAGAGATGGCCACAGCCAGGTGCGGCGTGCGTGTGCGCGGGTGAATGCGACCAAACGCGGCGGGCAGGTTGTTGTCCCGTCCCATAGCGAACGAAACGCGCGAAGAGGAAAACAATGTGGCATTCAGGGCCGACATGGTAGAGGCCAAGCCACCGATGAGAATCACGATGCCACCATAAGGCATGATCTGCTCGGCAGCACGCACGATGGCTATTTCTTTTGCCTGCGCCAGATAGTCCCACACGAACAGGCCCTCCGGCGGCGTCACCGCGCCGAGGGCGACGAAAGCCACCAGTAGGTAAAATGTGATGACGACGACGAGGGAGAAGAAAATCGCGCGAGGGATGTTATACCCAGGGTTCTTGACCTCCTCACCGCTCTGCGCAATGATGTCATAGCCTTCGAAGGCGATGAACGTCAGGCCCATCGCCACGAACACGCCTCCCAGGCCGTTTGCAAAGAAGTCGTTCGTGAACGTCTCGCCCCAATTCGGATTTCTAAACATTACGTACAGGCCGAAAGCTATGAAAATTCCCAGTAGGACTAATTTGGCAATCGTGACGACGTTGCCCACCAACCCCGCTTCACTCGCACCCCGGAAGTTGATATAAGCGAATAGCGCGACGATGATCACAGTGAATCCGAGCGCCATTTGATGTTCCGGGATAAAGAATGGAAGATCGGCCAGGTGCCAGAGCTCAATCGCGAAGCGTCCAAATCCTAGTCCGTAGAGTGCACATGCCACTGATTGTGCGAACCACGTCATCCACCCCGCCAGGAAGCCCTGGGTGCGGCCCAGACCCTCCTTAACCCACTGGTAGCCACCTCCAGCAACAGGAAAGCAAGACCCCAGCTCGGCATACGACAGTGCGGTAAAGGTCGTCATGATACCGTTCAGCAAGAACGCCAGGGTCAGGGCCGGCCCGGCGTGCCCGGCGGCGATGCCCGTCAACACAAAGATGCCTGCCCCGATCATGGCGCCGATGCCGATCATTGTGACGTCGAACAGGCCGAGTGTACGACTGAGAGTTACACCATTCCCATTCGCATGTGCATCCGCATTCATCTAGTATCTCCTCGAATTCAAACCGCAGGATTGTACTGCTAAGGCGTGCAGTGGTAAAGGGAAGGGCGGTTGAACTCGTCGGCGAGCCACATAAATTGAAAGAGGGTCAGAGTCAGGTTTTGTTTCCAAACGTCGTTTCACGCTCCGGCAGCAACACTGTACGAATGGGAAATGGAATCTCAATACCGGAGGACTCGCAGGCGCTTTTGATCGCCTTCACGCCGCCATCCAGCGCGGCAAAGTAGCCCGTCTGGGCGACATCGAACCAGAAGTATGCTGTCAGGTCGATTGATGAATCACCAAAAGACTTGAAGACTATAGAGGGCGCTGGATCGTCCGTAACTACGCCCGGCACTGATTTCAATGCTTCGGTAAGTGTTTGCGTAACTGCATCCAGATCAGAGCTATACCCCACACCCACATCGAGTGCAAGGCGTCGTTGGTTTGTACGGCTGTAATTGGTGATAGCTGAAACATATACATCGCCGTTCGGGATCGAGACATGCAGGCCGTCGAACGTTTGCAATTCTGTGTCGCGCAAGCGAATATCGGTGACGGTGCCGACATAGCCACTGACATTAATCGAGTCGCCGATGTCGAAGGGCTGTTGCAAGAGCAAAAGCACGCCGGCGATGAAATTCTTGGATACGTCTTGCACGGCGAATCCAATCGTAAATCCAATAAGGCCCAGCCCGGCTAGAAATCCGGAGAGATCAAAATCAACCTGTTGCAAGGCGACGATGGTGCTGATGCCGAGGACTATCCAGCGCGTCAGCCGAACGAGCAGTAAACTGAGCTCGTGATCGACCTTTCGCAATTTGAGCGTTTTATTCACCGCGCGCGTTGCAAGACCCGCCGCTGCCAATCCCAGGATAAATACAACGAGTGCAACGATGAGTTTAGGCAGGAAAAAGATTATTTGTTCCAGGAAGGTTTGGATAGAGTCTGAAAATAAATCCATGGGCTAACTCCTAAGATTGAAATTGAAGCGCCCGTATGTTAGCACTTTTTATATCACGCTGGGATTGTTCAGTTGAAGCCGGAGAAAGTATCACCGCAGTTGCGGCACGGCTACACAGGAGAGTCTCTGGAGACAAGTTTGAGCCAATGGTAGCCGAACGGTCGCAATTGCAGATCAAGCATGCCGGCTGCAATGGGGAGAATTTCTGCGCTGGTGAGAATATCTTGCGCGCCCGTGAATTTATCAGCAACCAGCACCCGAACTTCGATTTCTTCCCCAGACAGATTATTGACAACGAGAATGATCTCTGCGTTCTCTGAGCGGATAAAAGCAGCCACAGCAGTTGAGTCGCATTCTACCCAGCGAAAATCGCCGCTCCCAAACGCAGCATGATGTTTACGTACTGCGATCATATGCTGCAGTGTATGGAAAAGTGACGTTTCATCTGCCTGGCTGTCTGCGACATTGACACGCGCTGCGCCAAACTCGGCATCCGCGATCACCGGAGTGTAAAGCGCCTGCGATTCAGCATTCGAAAATCCGGCATTCCTGGCAGCACTCCACTGCATGGGCGTGCGCACACCATTGCGATCCGGCAGCCAAATATTGTCACCCATACCGATCTCATCTCCATAATAGAGAATTGGCGAACCGGGCAAGCTAAACAGAATCGAATTCGCCAATTCTATCTTACGGCGATCGTTGTCTAGAAGTGGGGCGAGACGTCTCCGGATGCCGAGGTTGAGCCGCATGCGAGCTTCGGGAGCATATTCTGCCCACATCCACTGCCGCTCTTCTTCTGTGACCATTTCCAGTGTGAGTTCGTCGTGATTGCGCAGAAAAATGCACCACTGACAATTTGCAGGAATACGGGGAGTCCGTTCCAAGATTTCTTCCAAAGCCGTCCGATCGCCGGAACGCAATGCCATAAAGATGCGCGGCATAATGGGGAAGTGAAACCCCATCTGGAACTCTTCGCCAACTGTGCCAAAGTAGGGGAGCACATCTTCCGGCCACTGGTTGGCCTCACAGAGCAGAATTCGGCCAGGATAATGCTCGTCGATCAGACGACGCATTTCCTTCAGATAGACGTGTGTCTCGGGCAGGTTCTCGCAATTGGTGCCCTCACGCTCATACAAATAGGGCACAGCATCGGCTCGGAAACCGTCCACCCCCATGTCCAGCCAGAAACGTGCAGCAGCAAATATCTCTTCCCGAACCGCTGGATTGTCGAAATTCAGGTCAGGCTGCGAGGAATAAAAGCGGTGCCAAAAAAACTGGCCGGCCTGTTCATCCCAGGTCCAATTCGATGTTTCGGTATCGAGAAATATGATGCGGGCGTCCGAATACTTGTCGTCTGTATCACTCCAGACGTAGTAGTCGCGATAGGGGGAATTTCGATCGGCGCGAGCAGCTTGGAACCACGCATGCTGGTCGGAGGTGTGGTTCATCACCAGATCGATGATGAGGCGCATACCGCGCGCATGCACTCCTTCCACGAGCGCCTTGAAATCATCCAGTGTGCCATAGTCGGGATGAACCCCATAGTAATCTGCAACGTCATAGCCATCGTCTAGCAATGGTGAGAGGTAGGTCGGCAACAACCAAATGCAATCAATACCAAGATCGTATAAATAATCCAGTTTGGCGATCACGCCACGGAGATCGCCGTGGCCGTCGCCGTTACTGTCGTAAAAGGCGCGCACATACAGTTCGTAGAAAACTGCATCTTTGTACCAGAGTTCAGCCATCAGTAAATGGTTGTCAGCTATTTTTGACCGGATGCATTCACAGGTTTTGAAGATTCTAGGTACGCGACAAGAAACGGGGCCGGGAGTACATCAGGGCTCCCCGCCCCGCGTTTTAGTTTCAAAAACCTAAGAGGTTCAAGACCTTTCGGGTATCGTTTTAGCCCCAATACCTTTCAAATAAGGGCCAAAGCTTGCCGGAAAGGTTGTCGGGGTTGGGGCCAGTGATAATGCTCCGGCTGTTTCAGGCGGAACTTTGACATCTTGCGTTTGACTACACGCGGGTTTGAACGGGCACGGCGGAGAGGCAGACGAACGTCAGCGATGTCATGCAACAAGCGGTCATAGAGTTGGCCGAGTTGGTCAACGGCCGTCTTTTGAAACTCGGCGAGCGTGTCGCGCACGAGTTCGAGTGCATGCACAAAGCTGAGTTGGTCGGGATCGAGACCGGTGCGTTGGGCAGCCGCATGCATCAGGAAGCGGATGATGAAGTGTGCGATGAGCAGGCCATACAGTTCCTGAATGACCCCGACCGGCTTGAGACTGCGCAGCGGGCGTCCGGCCAGACGTTGATGGGTGTCGACTTCATCGATGACCAATTCGATTTCCCAGCGTTCGTGATAAGCTCGCGCGAGTTCCAGGGCTGGGAAGGCTTCGGGGTTCAGCAAGGTGGTAACCAAGCGGTGCACTTCACCGTAACCGGGGAGTGCCGGGTCACTTATGGTGTATTCGACGATGCGCACCAGGAGGCGCTCGCCCCGCTTGCGGCGCTGGTAGTCGGAGGGGGTCAGGTAGGCGGTGTAGGAGCCATCTGGCAATGGACAGCGGGACATGGGCTGGAAATCGGCTCAAAATGTGTCCCCCGCGCTCCAAAACCATGCGCAGCATGTCATAATCATGAAACCCACGGTCCCACATCACCAACATGCCCATCTCGACCGAGCGCAACAGGCGAAAACCACCTATGCGCTCGCTGGTGTGGCAAGGCCAGAAGCCCGCATCGACAATCGTATGCGTGCCGCACTCGACCAGATACACCCCTTGCACCTGCGGAAAAACGCTCTGGCCGCGCGGGCTGTGGTGCCGTCCAAAAGCCGCCGCATTCTCCGGCGTGTCAGCCACATCTTCAACCGTGCCATCGATGGCCATCAGGCGCAATCCAAAGAGGAACGCGCCGGCTGTCTCCGTCGTAGCTATCGGTCGACATACATGCCGAAACAAACGCACGACCGGTCGAGCACCCAGTTGATAGCGCCGATAGGTAATCGCACTGTCTTTCGGTACCGCGTATTCCGGATTGTTCCAGATGTACCGCAACCCCTGGGCGATCTTACGCATTACCCGCCCCAGAGAAGATTGCGTGTAGATGTTCATTGTGATGATTAAAAACACTGTCACGACCAGATTCAATTTGCGCTCGCGTTGCGTTTTCAAGCCTTCTGCCTCCAACGCTGCTTCGACCACATCTGGCGGAATAACCCGGCTCAGGCTTGTAAATGTCAGTTCCCGGCAAAACTTGCTCTCGATGTCAACCTCGCGTAATCTGTATCCCATCAGGTGGCCCCCTGGCATCTTGCGAATTTGTATATCTCACAAGTATGCCTCGGGTGCCACCTGTTTGCTTATTTGAAAGGTATTGGTTTTAGCCCTTAACTGATCCTGCCGTTAGGCCGCGTACAAAATAGCGCTGCAAACCAAAGAACACGATCAAGGGCAACAAGATCGAGATGAAGGCTGCCGCGGTTAGCAATTGCCAGCCACCACCAAGTGACTGTACAAGACCGTTAATTTGATACGTCAGTACCGGACGCGTGCCACCAAGATAGACCAAGGCGACCAGCAGATCATTCCACACCCAGAGGAATTGGAAGATCGCCAGGGAGGCTAATGCCGGTACTGATAAGGGCAGCGCCAAGCGATAAAATGCCGTCCAATGCGATGCGCCATCTAGATATGCCGATTCAAATATTTCCCGCGGCAGCGAGCCGATGAAGTTGCGCATCAGGTAGATGGCATAGGGCAAGCCAAAGCCAGTATGAAATAGCCAGACGCCCAGAAAAGTTCCGTTGAGGCCTATCTGCGCGTACAAGCGTGAAATTGGGATCAATGTCATCTGCAGGGGAATGATCTGAAGGCCGATCAGCACGGCAAAAAGTGCAATACGACCCCGAAAATGAAGCCATGCAAAAGCGTAGCCAGCGACGGCAGCGAAGATGAGCGGCAGAAGCGTCGCGGGGATGGCAACATAAATCGTATTGAGAAACGCTTGCGCCATCCCGCGGGGATTACCTAGATCGCCCGCAAAATCGCAAGTGAGATCGACGGACTGTGTACCGGCCGCGCAGTCAGACTCGTAGGTGTCTGTCCCACGATAGCCGACGAGTGCGTCTTCGTAGTTGTTTGTCCAAGCGCGCGGTAACTCATCAATCCCGGAGATGCGTCGCATGTGATCGAGAATATTCGCCAATGATTCCGCATCGGGTCGCGCTGCCTCGGGCAGATGGATTTGATCATTAAATTCCTTATTGAATGTAGCGACCAACTGGATTGAGCGCGAGAAGTTCGAGACAAGATCAGGGTTACTCAAGTTCGCGTCTGGCAAGGCAGCCCCATTGGCACCATGACATTCGGCGCATGATTGTTCATATTCGGCTGCGCCCGGCCGGTCGGAGAGTATCGTCCACCAGCCGGTCTCATTGGCGTCCTGCACAGGTCGCAGGGATGTGACCATGAGTCCCAGCGTGGGGATCAGCCAGATTACGCAGATACCGATAATCACGATGTGAATGGGCAACTTGCTGAATTGGTTACGCAAGCTCTGTACTGTCATCGGATCGCCTCCTGCTCTTGGAAGCGCCGGATGTTTAAATAAATGATCGGGATTGTAAAGATGAACAGAACAATAGCAACCGCCGCACCCCGACCAGGATGCAGGTTGATGTACATCTCTGTGTACATGCGATTGGCAATCAAATCAGTTTTAAAGTTGCCGCCCGTCATCACGAAGACCAGATCAAACAACTTCAACACAATGATGATCATGGTAGTAATTACCACGGTAAGTGTTGGCAGGATCATGGGAATCGTGATGCGCCAAAAGACGAGCCACTCGTTTGCGCCATCGACTCGCGCCGCTTCTATAATAGAAGTTGGAACAGCTTTGAGCGCCGCCGATAATATGACCATACAAAAGCCAGCCCACATCCAAATGCCGACAATGATCAACATGAAAGTATTAAGGGGCTGCGTTTGTAAAAAGGCTACCGGTTTGCCGCCAAAGCCGTTGATGATTGCGTTGAGGATCCCTATCTGTGTGCCGCCGGTGTTAAAGTTGTAAACAAATTTCCAGATAACGCCAGCGCCTACAAACGAGATCGCCATCGGCAGGAAGATGATAGATTTGGCCAACGATTCGTAACGGACGCGGTCGGCCAGCACAGCGATTAACAAACCGAAGCCGACTGCGCCAGAGACCATAAATACGAGCCATTTAATATTGTTGCCGAACGAGGAAACCCAGAAAGACTGCCAGGTTGTGGCAACGGTGCTGGTGTCTAATTCGCTCGTCAGCGCGTAGCGATAGTTTTCCAAGACGCCCCAGCATGGCCTATCTGGCAGACAACTTTCGGTTGCCCAGGCACCCCCATCACGAGTGCGCAGGCTATCAACGACTGTATTCAAGCTTGGATACGCAATGTAAACAAGCATAATTAGAATAGCGGGCGCCAGATATAACCACGGGGTTACCCGCCCTTGTTTCATGATTTGAGGAACTTCACTGCTCATCGAGTCCGCCTTTCACTCCCCACTCTAATGCGAGCTTCACTCGCGCCCCCTCCCCGGTTCGGGGAGGGGGCGCAAAATTCATTATCTCCTAACCACCTCCGATAGCTTCAGCCTGAACGGCTGCAGCCGGTTCCAGCGCGGCTGCGATGTCTCCACCACCAACAACACCGACAATGGCGGCCCATTCGGCTGAGCCGAAACCACAGCAAATGGTATCGCCAATGTCCGGTGTGAATCCGGCTGCGGTTGCCAAGGCCAACGCCTTCTTGATCAGCTGTCCATCGCTATAGCCACGAGTAGCGTGATTGTTGGGCGACAGGTCAAAGCCGATCGAGGCCCACTGACGCGCGCCAGCTCGACTCGTAAGGAACCTGACCACTGCCTGTGTCGCAGGGCTGGCAGCTGCCGCCGGCGCCGCAAGCACGGATGAACTAGCATTCGCAGTTGCTCCGTCAAAGACCATCAGCCAATCAGCACCACCTTGCATGCCTTGTGCACCGGGGAATTTGAAGAAGTCATAATCCGTCCCATATTCGAGCTCGGGGAACTGTTCAGACACGACCCCACCCGCGAAGCCGGACTGCTTCACCATCATCGCTTCCGGCGGGTCGGCGAACGGTTTCAAGATCGCGTCGATGAAACCAATGCTCAATGTGCCATCCGCACCTCCGACGGTATACGTTTCGTCAGCAGCCCATTTGGCGTACTGTTCATAGGCTCCCGCTACACCCGCATCGTCATACGACACCGATCCATCGATGAGGCCAAGAACAAAGTCCGGCCCGTGCAGTGCGAGCATGAGGTCCTGGATGAAGTCGGAGCCAGTCCAACCAGTGGCGTCGCCGCTCTCCATCCCCATCGACCAGGGCGTGTTGCCATCGGCAACCATCTGCTCCACCAGCGCATCGAGCCCGTCCAACGTCGTTGGAACGCTATAGCCAAAGGCCTCGAACGCAACCGGGCTGTACCAGATGATTGTCTTGATGTCTGCCTTTACCGGGACAGCCAGCCAATTCCCATCGGCGCTGCCGAGATCAATCCAGAACTGGCGATAGTTTCCTGGGTCGGCACCCGCCTCCTCCAGAGGTATCAGTTGGTCTGTGTACTGCGTCAGCGGGCCGGTTGTCGGCCAAATGACAATATTCCACGGTGTGCCCGCCTGAACGCGCGTGTCGAGCAACGCCTGATCACGCGATGATTCGGGAACCATAACAATCCCGCACTCATCCACAAGGGGTTTCAGGATAGCATTGAAGTTCTCTTCTTCAGCGCCAGACCATTGGTAGACAATGCTGACTTCATCGCCTGCGGCCGCCCCCATGCAGTCGATCTCGGTCGATACAGCCAGTTCAAGAGCCTCCGCCTGTACGGCGGCAGCATTGGCAAGCGCGACATCCACCGAGGCTGCGCCAGAAATCACATCGACAATGGCTGCCCATTCAGCTGCACCGAAACCACAACAGATGGTGTCGCCGATGTCGGGTGTGAATCCGGCCGCAGCAGCCAAGGCTGCACCTTTCTTCGCCAGTTGGGCATCTGCATAGGAATCAGCTCCACTCCGATTAGGTGTCAAGTCAAAGCCGACCGAGGCCCAGTTCTGACCACCCTTCTCGCTGGTCAGGTATCTCACAATACATTGCGCGGCCGGTGTTGGGTTGAAAACCATCAGCCAGTCAGCACCACCTTGCATGCCTTGCGCACCTGGAAAGGCGAAGAAGTCGTAGTCCGTCCCATATTCAAGCTCGGGGAATTGTTCAGACACGACCCCACCCGCAAATCCGGACTGCTTCACCATCATTGCTTCCGGCGGATCAGCGAACGGCTTTAAGATCGCGTCGATGAAACCAACGCTCAGCGTACCGTCCACACCACCGACCGTATACGTTTCGTCGGCAGCCCATTTGGCATATTGTTCATAGGCTCCAGCAACACCAGGATCGCTGTAGGAAACTGATCCATCCAGCAGGCCAAGCACAAAGTCTGGCCCTTGCTGTGCGAGCATGAGATCTTGGATGTAATCGGAGCCGGTCCAGCCGGTAGCATCGCCGCTCTCCATCCCCATCGACCAGGGTGTGTTGCCGTCGGCAACCATCTGCTCCGACAACGCGTCGAGCTCATCCAACGTCGTCGGCACGCTATAGCCAAAGGCATCGAACGCAACCGGGCTGTACCAGACAATAGACTTAATGTCCGCTTTCACTGGTACAGCCAACCAGGCACCGCCCGCGGTACCCAGACTGATCCAGTAATCCTCGTAATTGGATGGGTCTGCGCCTGCATCTGCCAGCGGCGTCAACTCATCTGTATACTGCACGCTCGGACCGGTCGTCGGCCAAATGATAATATCCCAGGGTGTGCTGGCCTGAACGCGGGTGTCGAGTAACGCCTGGTCACGGGAAGACTCGGGGGTCACACTAATGCCCCATTCGTCGACCACAGGCGCGATGGCGGCGCTAAAGTTCTCTTCTTCTGCACCGGACCACTGGTAAAGGATGCTGACTTCATCGCCAGCCGAGACATCCGCGCAATCAACCGTCTCCGCCATGGCTTCTTCAGGTTCTGGTTCTGGTTCGGATTCTGCAGGTGCCGCTGTGGGTTCAGGCTCCGGCGCGGGCACTTCTGTCGCTGGGGCTTCAGTCGCTGCCGGCTGACAAGCCGCCAATACGAGCGAGGCTACCAGCAACAATCCAAACGAAAAATACAACTTACTTTTCATCGTTCTCCTCCATCAGATATGTGAAAATTCGATAAACTGATTGCTGAATACCAATTGTCTTTATTCAATTACCAACAACCACCTCCTTTCTTTATATACCTATGGATTAACTATTCAATTCAGAACGGTCTCTTAAATTATCCTTGCAATTTCGCCCCGCAGGAGTCGCGGATGACAAGCTCGGTTTCCAGAAATATTTGGGATGTCTGAATTTGCTCGTCGTTGACGATTCGGATAAGCGTTTCAGCAGCGCCCCAGCCAAGTCCATATGCCGGAAGTCGTACAGTGGTTAATGGTGGATCGAGAAATTCGGCCATGGGGGCATCATCAAAGCCAACAACAGCAAGCTCATTTGGAATATGCAACCCAGCGCGTTTGGCCGCCTGCATCGCGCCGATGGCTACAGTATCGCCGGCCACAAAAACTGCCGTCGGCCGTGGGTCTGCGGCTAGCAATTCTTCCATCGCAGTCGCGCCGCTTTGTGGATTAAAAGAACCGGTCTTGATGAGACTTTCGTCAACACCAAGACCCGCTTCTGATAAGGCGTGCAAATATCCGATGCGCCGCTCGGAGGCGGCGGTGTAAATAAGCGGCGCATTGGTGATCAGCGCAATACGCCGGTGACCGAGAGAAATGAGATGTTCGGTTGCCAGCCGTGCACCACCCACATTATCGACATCTACAAACGGGATGTCCGCCCCCGGCAGTTGCCCCTGCAAAACGACAGGAACTCCTTCTTCGTGAAGGCGCAATAATTCTTCATCATCAAAACGGGGCCCAGAGAGTACAATTCCGTCGGCGTGACGCTCGCGGATCAGTTTTGAATAGCTATCGCTTGAGTTACCGTTTGGGGCGATCGGCTCGAACAGCACATGGTAATTTTCTTCTCGAGCGGCCTCGTGCAAACCGCGAAGCACCTCCGGAAGGAACGCGTCTGCAAAAGCCTGATACGGTGACTGGCATTCCACGTATCCAATCACCTGCGTTCGCCCGCGTACCAATCGCCGGGCAGATGCATCGGGGTGATAATTTAGCTCGCGGGTAGCAGTCAACACTTTTTGGCGAGTCTCTTCGCTTATGCGCATGCCGGTGACATTATTGAGCACAAAAGATACAGTTGTGCGTGAGACACCCGCCATTTCGGCGACATCACGTGCGGTCGTACGCTTTGATGAATTGATATGCTAAACCGTGTTGCTAAATCGCGTTAGCAACAGTTTACACTGGATACCCAGAGAGTCAAACGAAATTCAGTGCAATATTTTTTTACGAAGGGATGGAGGAACGGTGGAGGGGATCGTTTACGAAGGGGTCACATCAAAACTGAAAACGGTCTTTGAGAGGTACTATACGTCGCTGGTAGTTGTATACAAATTCCTGAAGCTTTTCTTCCATTTTGATCCATTCAGGTTGGCTCAAGACCTGATCGACTGTGGCGCGATCTTCGGCAACAAAAGCGATCAGACGAATGGGGTAACTGCCATAGGCAGTATGCCAGGCCTCCGCCATACCCAGGCCCATCCGCTGGGCGGCTGGAACGAATTTTCCCAACGCGAACTGATAATACTCATCAACGAGTTCCGGGACAATGTCGTACGAAAGTAGTACTTTTACGTATTGTTCTAGGCCTTCAGTTGTAGGCATAGAGACATCCTTTACCAACAAATAGCGGGCTGTTTGCCCGGCCCGCACCAAAACCAACTCCGTTTGTAATGAGTGACAGCTTAAGACAAATACTGACCTGCACTTGGAAAAAGGTGGTTATATAATCCATGCTGGTAGATTTATTTAGCGAACTCTCACATTCACCTTCCGCCCGGAAGGCTTCCGTCCATTGGGAAGATTCTCCATCAGAGCATTCAAAGTGCTGGAGTTCGGGGCATAATTAAGGTATGGCCATCAGGACAAATCGTCTGTCAGAGTTCGGTGCATTCTTGAGAGGGTCTCTGCCAAACATTTCCGAATCATTATAGCACTGGCATGATCGACCTATCTATCGTATTACAAGCAGGTGGCCAATCCAGCCGGATGGGGCGTGACAAGGGGCTCGTTCCCTTCCAGGGGAAACCGCTGCTCCAATTTATTCTCGATCAGATCGCTGATATTGGAACAGAGACGATCATTATCAGCAATCAGCCTGCAGATTATCAGCAGTTCGGGTTGCCGATCTTTGGAGATGTCTATCCGGATGTGGGCGCACTCGGCGGTCTGTATAGCGCCATCCACCATGCAACCCAATCATTCTGCCTCGTACTCGCCTGCGATATGCCTTTTGTAAACCGCTCATTTCTCGAGCACTTAATCATGCTTGCAGCCAGCCATGACGCAGTCATCCCACGCCTCTCGCCACCTGGAAAAATTGGCAAAGTATTTGCTGAGCCCTTTCGTGCCATCTACAATAAATCCTGTTTGCAGCCCATCCAGACTGCCATCGATAACGGCCAACGCCGTGTCATTAGCTTCTTTGATGATGTAGACATTCGTTTTGTCGAGAGGCCTGAGATTGAACAGTTTGACCCGCAAGTGCGCTCGTTCTTCAACATAAACACACCAGCTGACCTTGCGGAGGCAGAGCGCCTTGCTCAGGAAATGGAGAATTCGGGGACGGATCAAACGGATGATCATGAATAACACGGACAGATTTGTTATCCAGGAATCTGCCTTCGTTCCGCGATAATCAATGCCCGCCAGAGACTATAACCCGCGTTTCGAAAGCCTGCTCAAGAGCGGTATCGCAGCCGCGAAGAAGGGCGACCGCGACAAAGCGCGCCGCTTGCTCACAAGCGCGACCGAACTCGTGTTCCGTGACCCACGCCCCTGGTTATGGCTTTCAGGCACAACTGACGATCCTGAAGAAAAACGCAGCTATCTGGAGCATGTACTGGCAGCGGATCCAAATAACAGCGCTGCGAAACGTGGGCTGCTGCAGTTGTCCGAACGATTGGATGGAGAACGCGTGCTTGCCGAGGGGGAGCAAGTCGTTGCCCGCCAGCCAACCGTTCCGGACGAGGCCGGCGCAAACATGTTTGCCTGCTCAAACTGCGGCGGCAAGCTGACCTTCCGTGCCCAACACAATCATTTGCAATGCACGCGCTGCGGTCACATCGAAGCTACAGAAACACATCCAGACGCAGCCCTGCCTCTCTACGACATTTCCGATCAGGCCGAGCAGGTGCTGGATGTGGCTCTCATTACAGAGCGAGCACATCGCTGGGCAGAGGCGCAGCACCGAGTGGGTTGCGAGCATTGCGGCGCGATCACCCTGCTCCCGCCGGGTCAGGTAACGAACGAATGTCCATATTGCGGATCAACACAACTCATTGATTCCGCGGAAGCAGCAGAACTTGTGGACCCGCAATTGATTGGACTTTTTCGGATGGATAGCAACATGGCCGGCAAACATGTTAAACGCTGGCTGGGAAAGGGGTTTTTCGCGCCGGACGATCTGGCGCTCCTAGTAATACAGTTGTAGATAAATGTGGTATCGTTTGGCTCCGACAAGGGGGCGAAGATACCAATGACAAACGGACGTGTTGATAATGGCATAACCGATCTGGCCGTCGTGCAGGGCTGGGCCGATGCACTGCTGGAAGTCGCACAACGCATTGGCGCGCGGTTCGCCCGGGCGGAAGCGCGGGAGCAAGCGCTGGGCTATTTGCGCGATTATCTGAGCGATGCCACAGCGGTCCTGATCGTCGACGAAACGGGGTTCGTCAAGAAGGGTCGTCACTCCGCAGGTGTCGCCCGGCAGTACAGCGGCACTGCCGGGCGCGTCGAGAACTCTCAGGTCGGGGTCTTCCTGGCGTATGCGGGTGGCGCGGGGCACACCTTGATTGACCGCGAACTTTACTTGCCCAAGGAGTGGACCAACGACCCGGTGCGCTGTGCGAGTGTCGGTATCCCCGCGGACCGCGCGTTTGCGACCAAACCAGCGCTGGCGCGGCAGATGCTGGCGCGGGCGCTGGACACCGGCCTGCCGGCGGCGTGGGTGACGGGCGACTCTGTCTATGGCGACGACCGCCGCCTGCGTCTGTGGCTGGAAGAGCGAGAACGGGCCTACGCGCTGGCCGTTTCGGGCAAGGAGTACGTCTGGATTGGTTTCAAACAGCACCGCGTCAAGCAAGTGCTGGCCACCTTGCCTGCCGAAGATTGGATACGACTGAGCGCCGGCGCTGGGGCCAAAGGTCCACGCGGATACGACTGGCATCTGCTGCCGCTCAACCCACCCATGCAAGCGAGCTGGGGGCGCTGGCTGCTGATACGGCGCAAAATCGAAGACCTGCATGAACTGACAGCCTTCGTGGTCTTCGCGCCACAGGAAACCACGCTGGAAGACATGGTGCGCGTGGCCGGCAGCCGTTGGGCGATTGAAGTGACCTTCGAGGCTGCCAAGGGTGAAGTCGGATTGGATCAATATGAAGTGCGCAGTTGGACCGGTTGGTATCGCCATACCACTCTGGCGATGTGGGCGCATGCTTATCTGGCCGCGATACGAACGACCACGCCAAGCCACGAAGCGCTGAAAAAGGGGGCGTTGTTGTCAGCGACGCGCAACAGTCTTGCGGCGTTCAAGCACCGCCGCGGCCTCTCGTGCGGTTGAGTGTGGCCGAAATCCGGCGATTGCTCTGGCGTCTAGTGTTGCGCGTGCAGCAGACCGCTCAGGAGATCCTCGCCTGGTCGCATTGGCGTCGCCATCATCAGGCCGTCGCCAGGTTCTATCATTACAAACGTCGTGGTGCATCACTCATTTATCTACAACTGTAGTACTAGGGCGTGCTTCTAACCTGAGGCCGGTTTATTTCCCGTTTTGGACATTTGACGGCACGCTAGAAATCAAATATAGATGTGAAGTGAGCATCAGCGAGAACCGCTGGGAGCAACGCACCGGCGAACAGTTTATGAACTTCGATGACGTCCTGGTTCCCGGATTGCGGGCACTATCGTTCAAAGAGCTTGATCGCATCCTCCCGTTTGAGATGAAATCCTTGGTCGAGTTTAAAGACGAGCAACTGGCGGGTTGGTATGCGCTCACATATGACCATTCACTGGCAGCTGCATCGCTAGACGCGCGCGGGCGCGTGATGGAAAACGCAAATCGTAAGCTCGCTCCTCGTATTGAAGCTGCGCGCGAGAAACGCAACCTGCAACTCATCCCCTCTGGCTGGACAGGGCTGACGTACAAACATTTATTACTGCCACTCTTTGTGGGCAACTACCACTACAAGGGCGTGGAGTACCATCTTTTGGTGAACGGTCAAATCGGAAAAGTCGGCGGTGTAAAACCTCGCGACCGAATCAAGCTTGGAATGCTTCTGGCAAGAGCGGGGCTGATTGCGCTGTTGCTCTTGTTTTGGCTGGTGTGGTCGAATCGAGGCTTTCTCTTTGGAGTCTGATTTTTACTGCGTCACGAGAGTATGAAAAGTGCCCCCGAACTAAAAATATAAATCCCCACAATGTAGGAAATCAGCCGCAGTACGCGCAGGCGCAACACCTGGTGGTCGCGGCCCTCGCGCAGATAGCTTTCTAAAAAAACCACAAACCCTAACCAGAAAGCCCCTAAGATGAGTACAAGAATACGGCTCAAACTGTGGATCGTGTTCGTACTCCAGCCCGATGGCCGGAAGGTTGGATTCTCTACAATGAGCAGCCCCAGAAAAAGCAGCGTCGCATGGATTTGAAAAGCCGTCAGGGCAACGCCGATCGCCAGCACGAGCCAAACGGCAAGTAACCCTAAGCTATCAAGGATCCCACGAGTCCAGTGCCTCATTTGATTACCTTCTGTCAGTAGAAAAGAAAATACCGCCATAACGTTCACGGCGGTATTTAATCGTTCTTTTTGTGAAATTTTACCGAACTACCTGCCGCGGATTCTTGGGTCGAGGGCATCCCGCAAACCGTCACCGATGAAGTTCACACTCAATACGGTCAGTGAGATGAACAGGCCCGGCCAGATTACAAGCGCAGGTGTCAGGGTCAGGAAATCCTTGCCATCGTAGAGCAGCCGTCCCCAGGTAGGGAAGTCGGACGGAAAGCCAAGGCCCAGGAAGGAGAGCGCCGATTCCGTAATGATGGCATTTGCAACGCCGAGCGTGGCCGCCACCATAATCGGGCTGAAGACATTCGGAAAAATATGCCTGATGAGAATCCGATTCCGGCGTGTGCCGATGCTTTGTGCTGCCGTGACAAACTCCTGCTCCTTGATGGAGAGCACTTCCGCACGGACAATACGTGCAGTTGGCATCCAATTCAGAATGCCGATCACACTAACGATCAGGATGAAGATACCGGTCTCAGGTCCGAAAGCAGTCCGTAAGACATCGCGGAACAGAAAAATGATCACCAATAATAGGGGCAACAACGGCATCGCCAAAAACATGTCGGTGATGCGCATCAACGGTCCATCCAGCTTTGCGTAATAACCAGCCAAGCTACCGATCACCGTACCAAGAACTATCGCGACTAACATCGCCGATATACCCACAGACATAGAAATACGACCGCCGGACATCGCACGCGCCAACGTATCACGTCCCAGGTTGTCTGTGCCGAACAAATGCTCAGAGGTGGGCTGCGAATTTGCAGCGGTCACATCGATAAAGCCGGCATCCACCGTGTAGGCAAAGGGACCTACTGCAACGCCTAGAACGAGAAAGGCGAGAATTCCAACACCGAGCATGGCCAGCCGGTGCTTACGGAATTGGGTCCAGACATCGCCCCATAACGAACGATGTTCTCTTTCAACAATAGTGGGTAGTTCCAGGGTGGCTGGTGTGGCTGTCACTACAAATGCCTTTCTACTTACAGACCTGGATCAGTCATAACGAATGCGCGGATCCAAAAAGCCATAAAGCACGTCGACCAAAATATTGAAGAATACAATGAGTACGGCGAAAATAAAGGTCAGGGATTGCACAAGCGGAATATCCGCGCCCTGAATGGCGATGATGAGCAAGGCCCCCAGGCCGTTGACCCGGAAAATTTGCTCTGTGATGATCGCGCCCGCAAATATTTGCGGGATACCAAGTGCGATCAGTGTAGCAACCGGGATGAGACTGTTGCGCAAGACATGCACTATAACGACTACACGCTCGCGCATGCCCTTGGAACGAGCTGTGCGAACATAGTCCAGATTCAGGTTGTCCAGCATCGACGAACGTGTAAATCTTCCTAATTGTGCGGCACTAAAAAACGTCAACACAATCACCGGCATGGCCATTTGCTTCATCTGGACAACCAAACTGGCCCAATCCGTGACTTTATGGGTCGTGTTATATACGGATGGGAACCAGCCCAATTGAACACTAAAGATAACTATTATTACGAGCCCGGTGAAGAAGGTTGGAACTGAGAATCCGACCATCGACACGAAAGTTCCCACCTGATCGAAAAGGGAATACTGCTTATACGCTGAAATGACCCCAATTGGAATCGCGATCATTATAGAAAAGATATAGGACAATCCGACCACCCAAAATGTCTGCGGAGTGCGTTCTATGATCAAATCCACGACCGGACTGCGCGTTTGCCACGAACGCACGCGCAAGCGATCTTCGGAATTCCCAATAGTAACGTCGAAGATATTTTCGATGATGTTGAGCGGCTCATTGATGAAGAACTGACCCATCCACTTCACATAGCGAACATGAAAGGGTTGATCCAGTCCGAGCGATTCGCGGATTTTGGCACGTACTTCCGGGGGGATCGTGAGCGGCAGGGTCCCGGTGGGATCGTTCGGCGCGAGATCGAGGATGGCAAAGACAACAAAACTGATCACAATCAACGTTGGAATGGCAGTGAGTAATCGCCGGATGATGTACTTTCCCATAGTTACTCTATTCTCGCATTGCTTGAAAAGATTTTAACTACCCAGTTTTTGCCCAAATAAGTCTATATTTTATCTGTCAGGATGGTCGCAAACATCGTCAAATTGGCTTCGGTAGGGCATTTCAGGCACGAACCAGTATTCCTGATAAATAGGGTGAGCATAACAGCCAGGCCCCGTCGATCTCAAAATTGATCTAGTCATGACTGCCTGGGCATCGCATTTGACGCCATTCGTTCATATAGACAGCCGACGATATGTCGCACAATTTAGGCAAAAACTGGGTAACTACAAAGCGGTCCGCGGCCGGATTCTGACCGTGGACCGCCCTTTGCTAGCTAAGATGTTTGCTACAGCAAATCATCTTATGATTGCACTCCTTACTGGCCAGACCGTGACCAGTCAGCAATGTTCCATTCTTCTGAATCCCAGACGTTGAAGCGCACGCCTAACAGGGAATTGTTTGAAGCGGATACATCACCACGCGTAACGAGCGGAATCATGACGAAGTCTTGCACCAACAGGTCATTCATCTGCATGGCCAGTGACGCGCGGTCATCGATGTCAGCTGTCGTGGACATCTCTGCTACAAGCGCATCGTATTCGGGATTGCACCAGCGTTGCATGTTGTTGCCCCCCCATTGGTTTTCAGGGCCAGGCATCGCGTCACAGACCCAGGTGCCCATATAGGCTTCAGGGTCGGTGCCGTCAAAGGTATTAGTAAACATCTCGATGTCGGCGTAGAATTTCCAGATGTTATCGTCATTGGCAACGTCACCGCCGAAGAAGACCGCGGCGTCGATATTGCGTAGCTCGGTCTCCACTCCAATTGCTTCCCACATCTGCTTGACCAGCGCCTGGGTACCCTGCCGCACCGAGTTGGTGGAGGTCTGGTACAGAATGCTGAGGCGGACGCCGTCTTTCGCACGCACGCCATCTGCGCCGGGCAGCCAGCCGGCTTCGTCGAGCAGGCGGTTGGCTTCCACAACGTCTTGGATCAGGCACCCATCGTTCGCGGTCGAGACATAAATGGCCGGTGCGGGTAAGATGTTACAGCCGGGTATACCCGCCTGCCCGTATCCTACCTGGGTGAGGATGTTGCGGTCAATCGCCAGCGACAGCGCCTGGCGGACATTGAAGTCGGTCAGGAACGGATGCGGGTTTTCGCCATCCAGATAGAGCGAGCGATCATCGCCCAGCGCCGGATCGGGATTGGTTTGGTTAACTATCAGGCGCTCAACTGCTGTGCCGAAACCGGTGAGGAGCGTGCCGTTACCGGCTGCCACCATCCCAGCCAGGATCTCCGGCTCCACCTGTAGATTCCAGGCATAGTCAGCTTCGCCCGTTTCCAGAACGGCACGCGCTGCAGAGGCTGCATCGCCGCCACCCTTGAAGATCACTTCCGCGAAAAACGGTTTGTTCGGGTCGCGGTAGTTTTCATTGGCTACGTAGACCACCGTGTCATTGGCACGAAATTCGCTTGCCACGAAGGGGCCGGTGCCTACCGGTCCAAAGTTCTCCTCGGTGCATTCCACGGCTGTTGCACCTTGGCAATCCTCAAACTGGGCGGCCTGGATGATGGGCACTGTGGCGCCCACAAACGGGCCGTACGGGAATGGTTTGGGGCCGTCGAAATTGACCGTCACGGTCAGATCATCGACTGCTTCAAAACTCTCAACGCCGTTGAATGCGGCTATGGCATTGCAGCCCAGATCTTCATTTGTGCAGTACTCACCCGTAAAGACCACATCTGCTGAGGTCAGGGGGGTTCCATCTGACCAGAGAATACCTTCTGTTAGTGTCCAGGTGATGCTGGTCAGGTCTTCTGAAACGCCGCCGTTCGCGACAGTCGGGATTTCGTCAACCAGCCATGGGGTCAGGTTACCGGACTCGTCATAGCGCGCCAGTGGCTCCAAAATGAGCGAGCCAGCATGGATATCCTTCGTGCCGCCTGAGAGATACGGATTCAGTGTCGAAGCAGCTTGCCAGTACAGGATAGTCAGGGTGCCGCTGGTTCCGCGCGCACCGCCAGCTACCTCAACTACAACTTCCTCGACAACCGTCTCTACAACGGTCTCTACAACGGTCTCGCCAGCTACTTCTACTTCTACTTCGCGAGTGACCTCGACCTCAACGGTTTGGGGTGTACAGGCCGCGAGCAATAAGCCAAGGATGGCAACTAATGCAAACGGCAATGCAAATTTTCTCGTCATATTCTCCTCCATAAAGAGTTTTCGAAAATCGGACTATTTGTTTGTCTAAAAGGATACTGAGTTGGCTTGGATAAATTTACTTCTTATGTCACCTCCTGAGGAAATCAATTGCACAACGTGTTGAAACTCGCAAGAATTACCCTGTGTCATGCATAAAGCGGCTACTGCAAACATATCACATAATTAATTTTCTAGCCATATACAATATAAATACCCCCAATCCGAGCCTTGCGTTCAATTGTTACAGATATTCAGATACGTTGTGCCACTTTTCGCACTTGATCGTCGGGATTCGTCACTCAGCCAGATGACAAGCTACCCAATGATTGGATCGTAGCTCGCGCCATTCTGGTTCTTCCTGACTGCAGCGCTCGACGGCAATCGGGCAACGCGTATTGAACGGACACCCCGGCGGTGGATTGGCCGGGCTGGGGACATCACCCGTAAGCACAACCCCCTCTCGTTTTTGTTCCAGCTTGGGGTCTGGAGCTGGAACGGCAGAAAGTAACGCCTGGGTATAGGGATGCAGCGGGCTCTCATACAATTCATCCCGCATCGCCAATTCCATAATCTTACCCAGATACATCACGGCAACCCGATTGGCGATATGGCGAATCATGCTGAGATCGTGCGAAATGAAAAGGTAGGTAAGGCCAAACTCGGATTGCAAGTCCTCAAGCAGATTGACAACCTGTGCCTGGATCGAGACATCGAGGGCCGCAATCGGCTCGTCGCAAATAATGAATTCCGGATTGAGCGCCAGGGCCCGTGCGATACCGATGCGCTGTCTCTGGCCTCCGGAAAACTCATGCGGATAGCGGTTCGTGTAATCCGGGTTGAGGCCCACCAGCTCCAACAGTTCCTCTACGCGTGCTTTGCGTTGGCTGCCGCTGGAAGAGACATGCTCCAGCAGCGGCTCGCTGATAATAGTGCCGACTGTCATACGAGGATTGAGCGAGGCATGCGGGTCCTGGAAAATCATCTGCATGCGCGGACGGATGCGTCGCAATTCTTCCGAACTCAATTCGGTGAGTTCCTGCCCCTCAAAAATTATGCTGCCGGCCGTGGCCGGATAGAGCTGCAAGATCACACGCCCGGTAGTCGATTTGCCACAGCCGCTCTCCCCCACCAATCCGAGCGTCTCGCCTTTGTAGATATCGAATGAAACGCCATCTACTGCTTTGACAGCACCCACCTGCCGGCGGATCAGGCCACGCATGATGGGGAAGTGTTTCTTCAGGTTTTCAACTCTGAGAATAGTTTCCTGCTCAGCTGCCATTGCGCGCTTCCCCTTTGTCGGTATCCCACCAGCAGGCGACCTCGTGGATATCGCTGACAGGTAAAATGGCCGGGTTTTCCTCAAGACAACGTTCGAAAACGTAGGGACAACGTGGCGCGAACGGGCAACTGTGCGGCTCGCTGAGCAGGTTTGGTGGCTGGCCTTTAATATTCGTCAGACGGTCGGCCTTGCGTTGTTCAAGGCGAGGCAGTGAGCCGAGCAGACCTTGCGTGTACGGGTGTCTCGGATTCTCGTAGAGTTCTTCAACCGGCGCGCGCTCTACAATCAAGCCGCCGTACATCACCAACACACGATCCGCAATCCCCGCGACCACGCCTAAATCGTGCGTAATCCAAATGATGGACATACCCAGTTCTTCACGCAATCGTTTGATAAGTTCAATAATCTGCGCTTGAATTGTTACATCGAGGGCCGTCGTCGGTTCGTCGGCGATCAGGATACGCGGCGAGCAGGCGAGTGCAATAGCAATCATCACCCGCTGGCGCATCCCACCCGAAAACTGATGGGGATAATCCTTTAGCCGTGCCGCCGCCATCGGAATATTGACCAAATCCAGAAGCTCAACGGCACGCTTATTAGCTTCTGCATGCGACATACCCAGATGTTCACGGAGCGGCTCAGTAATCTGATGCCCGATAGTCAATACCGGATTGAGTGAGGTCATCGGGTCCTGAAAGATAAATCCGATGCGGCCACCCCTTACCTTGCGCAGTGCGTCCGAATCCATCCCGATCAAGTCGCGGTCCTCGAAGAGGGCCTCACCAGCTGCGATTTCACCGGGCGGCATGGGGATGAGGCCTAAGAGTGACATCACAGTGACACTCTTACCACAACCACTTTCGCCGACGACGCCCAACAACTCTCCTTCTATCAAATCGAAGGTAACGCCATTAACCGCATGTACGGTTCCATCCTGCGTGTGGAAGCGTGTCGTGAGGTCACGGACTTCCAGAATATTGCGTGTGTCTGTAGGTATTTGAGTAGCCATAGGACGCAATGGTTCCAAGCTTACAGATTATGATTTGCGGACCGATTTTACACTACGTGACCGGCCCAAGCTGTTATTTTGGGAGGTAGCGAGAATATACCCGATTATCCTGACTGGCAAACGCTAGACAAGGTTAACCGCGCTTATCCGGCCCAGCGCGCGCGATTGTTACTCGCAAAAGCACACGCTGCTCCCTTCCCATCGCCACTCGGTATTCCTCCCAGTCCGGGTGCTCGCCATATGTACGCTTGTAATAGTCTACCAGCGGTTCCAGCGCTTCGGGAAGAGAAAGGACTTCGGCACTGCCGTCGATCTGGATCCATTTGCCGAAGAAGCCATCGTTCATCACGCAAAGTGACACACGCGGATCCGCGCGGATGTTGCGCGTTTTGAAGGCCGTCTCGCGTGAGCTTACAATGCCGCGACCTTCTCCATCGAGGCCAATGTTCACGGGAGTCTGCTGCAGTTCGCCGCTCGGGTGACGTGTCACCATTACGGCACGCTGGTTTTCGCTGATGAATGCGCGGGCTTCGTCGAGGTCCATTAATAGGTCGCCTTTCGATTGAGATGAACACAATGATACCCGCGAGTCAGGCCAGCATAGGTAGGCAGGATTTCAATCTGCGTCCTGCTATAATCTCGCGGGCAGCAAATAGTTAGGGTGCAGCGTTGTCGAATTAGAATTATGAATGTGAAGGTCATCCTATACCTAAGTACAGCGTAAACTAAGTATCTATGAATTTACAGTTTGCAAGATGAACAGCAGTGTAATGCGAATTCATTTTGGAACGGGCGGATTGAATGGAAAACTGCCAATTGATTATGATCTTCTTTGAACGGCGTTCTGAGATGAGAGCCAGGACTTCCCGTTCGAGTTGTGCCATAGTCGGGATGCGACGGTCGAGACATTGGCGTGTCAGTGCGGAGAACTCAATTTCGATCATGTTCAACCAACTGGCAGATTTCGGTGTGAAATTGAATTCAAAACGATCGGCTAGAGCAAAGGCTTCATCCGCAGGCAGATTTTCATAATAGGCACTCGTGTCATGCGTATTCAGATTGTCTTGGACCAGTCGAATTTTGATCGCATCAGGGTACTGTGCGGCTAATGCCTGACAAAAGAGCGCGTATTCTCGTTTTGCCCAGCCTAGTACTACAGTTGTAGATAAATGTGGTATCGTTTGGCTCCGACAAGGGGGCGAAGATACCAATGACAAACGGACGTGTTGATAATGGCATAACCGATCTGGCCGTCGTGCAGGGCTGGGCCGATGCACTGCTGGAAGTCGCACAACGCATTGGCGCGCGGTTCGCCCGGGCGGAAGCGCGGGAGCAAGCGCTGGGCTATTTGCGCGGGTTGCTGAGCAATGCAGAGCGCAAGCACAGCTGGCAGCTGGCGGAGGCGCTCGGACAGCCGACGCCCTACGGCCTGCAACATCTGCTCGGGCGGGCGCTGTGGGACGCCGACCAGGTGCGCGATGACCTGCAACAATATGTGCGCGATTATCTGAGCGATGCCACAGCGGTCCTGATCGTCGACGAAACGGGGTTCGTCAAGAAGGGTCGTCACTCCGCAGGTGTCGCCCGGCAGTACAGCGGCACTGCCGGGCGCGTCGAGAACTCTCAGGTCGGGGTCTTCCTGGCGTATGCGGGTGGCGCGGGGCACACCTTGATTGACCGCGAACTTTACTTGCCCAAGGAGTGGACCAACGACCCGGTGCGCTGTGCGAGTGTCGGTATCCCCGCGGACCGCGCGTTTGCGACCAAACCAGCGCTGGCGCGGCAGATGCTGGCGCGGGCACTGGACACCGGCCTGCCGGCGGCGTGGGTGACGGGCGACTCTGTCTATGGCGACGACCGCCGCCTGCGTCTGTGGCTGGAAGAGCGAGAACGGGCCTACGCGCTGGCCGTTTCGGGCAAGGAGTACGT
Organism: Anaerolineales bacterium; assembly: GCA_965248775.1. Classification (GTDB taxonomy): domain Bacteria; phylum Chloroflexota; class Anaerolineae; order Anaerolineales; family JBHHUI01; genus JBHHUI01. The sequence goes on along the minus strand of OZ252150.1, from coordinate 2,406,280 downwards.
CTGGATTGGTTTCAAACAGCACCGCGTCAAGCAAGTGCTGGCCACCTTGCCTGCCGAAGATTGGATACGACTGAGCGCCGGCGCTGGGGCCAAAGGTCCACGCGGATACGACTGGCATCTGCTGCCGCTCAACCCACCCATGCAAGCGAGCTGGGGGCGCTGGCTGCTGATACGGCGCAAAATCGAAGACCTGCATGAACTGACAGCCTTCGTGGTCTTCGCGCCACAGGAAACCACGCTGGAAGACATGGTGCGCGTGGCCGGCAGCCGTTGGGCGATTGAAGTGACCTTCGAGGCTGCCAAGGGTGAAGTCGGATTGGATCAATATGAAGTGCGCAGTTGGACCGGTTGGTATCGCCATACCACTCTGGCGATGTGGGCGCATGCTTATCTGGCCGCGATACGAACGACCACGCCAAGCCACGAAGCGCTGAAAAAGGGGGCGTTGTTGTCAGCGACGCGCAACAGTCTTGCGGCGTTCAAGCACCGCCGCGGCCTCTCGTGCGGTTGAGTGTGGCCGAAATCCGGCGATTGCTCTGGCGTCTAGTGTTGCGCGTGCAGCAGACCGCTCAGGAGATCCTCGCCTGGTCGCATTGGCGTCGCCATCATCAGGCCGTCGCCAGGTTCTATCATTACAAACGTCGTGGTGCATCACTCATTTATCTACAACTGTAGTACTAGGCGGCTGGACTAGGTGCGCCGGGGCTGGACTTGCGCCAATCTTGCGCCGGTCAAGGGCTCGATGGCGGCGAGCAAGGCGCACGACCCCAGCTTTTCATAGGCATAGTGTTCTTTGCGCACCTGTCCACTTTGTAAGGCCAACGGCTCCACGCGCTCTCCGATTAGAAAACACGGCCGCTCGTCGAAACACCGAGTACTGCCGTACCCGGCAATACTCCGGGTCATGGGGCAAGGCGTAGAGCCACAGGAGATGCTCCATCCGCGCCAGAAACCGACTGTCCAGCTTGCCGATAACCCAGGTGCGCTTGAGATGCGGTTTTAGTTCGTTTTTTTGAGAATATGGCCGACCTCTGTATGGGAAATATGGTCACAATACTCCAACTCAACCACTTTGTCGGCCAGCAGTCGCAAACTCCATCGGGCGTACCCTGCGGGCGGCTCACTACAAGCTAAAGCGGTAATCTTGGCGCGCTGCTTGCCATCGATTTCGACTGGTCTGCCAGAACGGGCTTGGTCCTGCAGAACCTGTAAGCCCTTCTCGCGATATTTCGCAGCCCACACCGACAAAGTTTGCATGGTAACTTGCAATGTCCCAGACACAGCCGTATAGGTTTGACCACGATCGAGTTCGAGAAATGCTAATGCTCGCCGATAAGCTTTGGCCGTCAATTCGCCTTTGCCAATCAGGGCTTCGAGATATTTTCGATCTGGTTCACTGAGTTGTACATGTTGTTTTTTCATCCTGCCATTTTCGTCCTTTCGGCAGGTATTGTCAAAATGCTTCGATTTCTTTCTTTACAGTGTACTAAGCTCCATACTCTAACTCACCGCTCTAACCCTCTACTCGAGTGTTGTGATTTGAGTGATCTTAGGGCATATTCGGCAGATGCAACTTCCCATCGTAAAACCGGCTCCCATCGTATCAGAGCACAGCGCCAGCTTTCGCGGGGTGTTTGAAAACCGCTGTCAGTTCCGGCATTTCGAGAATTATCTAACCGGACTGCTTGTGTTGAAGAACAAGTCGATGGCGAACATGACGCGCTGCCTGTTGGATAGCGCTGACAAGACCAACCTGTCGCGCTTCTTGTCGGAAGCGAACTGGGATGCCGCGGAACTGAACCAGGAACGCATTGCATACTTATTCCAGCAAACCAAGCGTCAGCGCCAGGGCGCCCGCAAATCGATGCTGGCCATCGATGATACTTTGTGCGAGCACGTCGGCAGTCTGTTCGAATACATTGACCAACATTACAACCACGGCAACCACATGTATCCGCTAGCGCACAATCTGGTCACCGGCCACTACATCAGCGGCGCGGTTCGCTTTCCGGCCGACTGGCGACTGTACCGGCGCTACGAAGAAGTCACCGACTGGGAAGCGTTCGTCAAGAAACTGTTGCCCGACGCTACGATCCCGAAAACCAAGAAGGAGCGTAATCGCTTCAAACGTCAAGTCGCACCCACCTTGCTGGCCGACCCAGAGTTCCGGGCTCTGGACGAATCTTTTCAGACCAAGATTTCGCTGGCGGCTGAACTGGTCAAGGCGGCGCTGGCGCACGATTTGCCCTTTGAAACGGTGCTGTTCGACGCCTGGTACCTGGCACCCGAATTGCTCGAAGTTCTCAGTGCGCATGGCAAGCACTGGATCAGCCTGCTGAAAAACAACCGCAACCTTATCACCAACAGCTTTGTGCTCCAGGATGCTTCCGGCGAACGCATGCGCTTTGATGGTCCGCACATCAAGGTGCAGGACCTAGTGCCGCTTATCCCACCTTCCGCTTTCAAACCGATGCAAGTGGGCGAGCAGACCTACTACTGCTTCAGCAAGAATGTACGCATCCCGACTTTGGGGAAGGTACGGCTGGTCATCAGCTTTGCCAAGCCTGATTTAACCGGCACCTATGCCGTGCTGGTCAGCAGCCATCTCAGTTGGGATGCCAAGAAGATCATCGCAACCTATCTGCTCCGTTGGCCGATTGAGACCTTTTATCAAGACGCCAAACAGAACCTGGGGCTCCACGAATATCGCATGCGCTCGGCCGCCGCCATTCATAAGCACTGGTCACTGGTCTTCGTGGCCTATTCGTTCCTGCACCTGCACTGTTTGCCCACATCGCGTCGTGACAAGGTCTGCGCGCCCATCCAATCCATCGGGCAGGTTATTCGCCAACAAAGCCAGCAGCTAATCGAAGCATTGATCTTGCAGGCTCACGGCTCTCTGTCTGACGGTACTGACGAGCAACAAGTCTTCTCGTACTTATTCGCCAAGCAGGCTTACTCTTTGGCTGCTTGAGCCTTTTCACTCAAATCACAACACTCGAGCCCTCTACTCTAAAACCCATGTCTCTCAACCAAACTGAAATCCGCACCCATTTTCCGGCCCTGCAACTCACAGACGACGGCGTGCCGCGTGTCTACCTCGACAATCCGGGTGGCACGCAAATGCCACAACGCGCCATTGACCGCATGAGCGATTATCTGGTTCAAAACAATGCCAACCTCGGCGGCGCATTCCGAACCTCGCTGCAGACCGAAGCGCTTCTGGCCGATGCTCATGCCGCCATGGCAGCGCTGCTCAACGCCGCCTCGCCAAATGAGGTCATCTTTGGTCCCAACATGACAACGCTCACCTTCGCGCTGGCGCACGCGCTCCAACACGAGTTTGCGACGGGCGACGAGATCATCATCACCCGCCTCGACCACGACGCAAATATCTCGCCCTGGTTGCGCTTGGCGCAGGACACCGGCGCGATCATTCGCTGGTTGGATTTCGATCCGCATACCTACGCCCTGCGCATGGACGAATTTGAAGGGCTGCTCTCCGAGCGCACAAAGTTGGTCGCGGTGGGATATGCGTCCAATGCGATCGGCACGATAAATCCAGTACAACAGATCGTCGAAATGGCACACGCCGCCGACGCGCTGGTGTACGTGGACGCCGTTCAATATGTCCCGCACGGCCCCACAGATGTGCAGGCGCTTGGCGCAGACCTGCTCGCTTGCAGCCCCTATAAATTCTTCGGACCGCACCAAGGCGTGCTGTGGGGTAAACGCGAGCTACTTGATCGGCTGCCGGCGTACAAAGTGCGACCCGCCGGCGAGCAAACGCCCGATAAATTCGAGACTGGCACACAGTCGCACGAGGGGCAGGCCGGTACGCTCGGCTCGCTCGAATATCTGGCCTGGGTGGGCGAGCAATTCGGGAGCAGCTTCGCAGAGCAATTTGCCGATATGACCGGCCGCCGATTGCACTTGCACAGCGCGCTGGCCGCCATTAAGTCCTACGAGGAAACTCTCAGTGCACATCTGATCAGCGGATTGCAGTCTATCCCCGGTGTGCAAGTGCGCGGCATCACCGACCCCACACGCATGGAGCAGCGTGTCCCGACAGTGGCTTTCACAATGGACAGTCACACACCGCGCGAGATCGCGGAAGCGCTTGCACGCGAGAACATCTTTGTATGGGATGGTCACTACTACGCCGTGGAAGTGGTGCGCCGACTGGGGCTGGCAGAATCTGTCGGCATGGTACGCGTAGGAGCAGCGCATTACAATACGCTGGCGGAAATCGATCGGCTACTGGAAGTGGTGCATGGTCTGTGACGTCAAACCCCCAATTTCGAGCGTATCGTCCTTTACATTAGCCGTGCACTTACAATCACGTGTAAAATTCCGAAGGTAGTCTATTTTATGATTGCAGAACACAGCGTTCTAACGGAGACATTTGTGCAGTCTAATCCGCGCTCCGATCTGTCGGAGATTGGTTTAACCACCGCGAAGGTTCACTGGAACCTGAGTCTCGCCGCCTGCATTGAACATGCCGTTCTGCGCGCGGAGGGCGAGATAACAGCCGCTGGACCGTTCAATGCCGTGACCTCCCCGCACACCGGACGTTCACCCAAGGACAAGTTCATTGTGCGCGAGGGATCAACTGAATCTGATGTCTGGTGGGGGTCGGTCAACGCCGCTTTTGAGCCCCAGCAATTCGAAGCACTGCGGGGCAGGGTCGTCGAATACCTGCAAGGGCAGGAACTCTTCGTGCGGGATGTCTATGCCTGCGCCGACCCGCAATATCGCCTGCGTTTGCGCTTCGTATCCACCACCGCCTGGCATTCGCTCTTTGTGCATAATATGTTTATTCGCCCTCCGGCAGAAGAGCTGAAAGATTTCGAACCGGACTTCACTGTTTTACATGCCCCGGAGATGCAGGCCAACCCGGAGGTAGACGGCACGCAGAGCGGCGCCTTCGTCATCCTGAACTTTGCCGAGCGCTTGGCTCTGATCGGCGGCACACGCTACGCAGGTGAACTCAAGAAATCTATCTTCACTCTGTTGAACTACATGCTCCCCGAGCAAGATGTGCTCTCCATGCACTGTTCAGCAAATGTGGGCGACAACGGCCGCTCGGCGTTGTTTTTCGGGCTTTCCGGCACAGGCAAAACCACTCTCTCTGCCGATCCCTCGAGGGCGCTGATCGGTGATGATGAGCATGGTTGGAGCGAGCGGGGCGTATTTAATCTGGAGGGCGGCTGTTATGCTAAAGTGATCCGATTATCGGAGGAGGCCGAACCTGATATCTACGCCACAACGCGCCGTTTTGGTACAGTATTGGAAAATGTGGTGGTAGACCCGACAACGCGCGCGCTGGACTTGGCCAACGAGAGCATTACTGAAAACACGCGTGCAGCCTACCCGATCTACTTCAATCAGAATACAGAAGCCTCCGGCATGGGAGGACATCCCCGCAATGTTGTTTTTCTGACAGCCGATGCCTGGGGTGTGCTGCCCCCGATTGCAAGGCTGACTCGTGACCAGGCACGTTATTATTTTCTCTCTGGCTATACGGCCAAACTTGCAGGAACCGAAAGCGGCGTGAGCGATCCACAGGCAACGTTCTCGGCCTGTTTTGGATCGCCGTTCCTGATCTGGCATCCCAGTGTATATGCCGATATGCTCGCGCAAAAGATTGCCAAACACAGAGCAACTGTGTGGCTGGTGAACACCGGTTGGACAGGCGGCCCATTTGGAATTGGACAGCGCATGAAAATCGGCTACACGCGCGCAATGGTGAACGCGGTGGTCAATGGCGATCTGACCGATGTCCCCACCGAACCGGACGAGGTCTTTGGCGTCGCCATTCCCAAATCTGTTCCGGGCGTACCGGACGATGTGCTGCGACCACGCTCCACCTGGGCCGATAAGGACGCCTACGATCAGAGAGCCCACGACCTGGCTGTCCGCTTCCACGAAAATTTTGAGCAGTTCGCCGCGCATGTCGCGCCCGAAGTGCGCGCCGCCGGGCCGACCATCCTCAATTAGCTACAATCTGGGGGTGGCAAGCGGATGCCACTTCCGCCCGACAATTTCATAACAACCTTGCTTTTCAGGCAGCAATCACCGCGCCAGGCACATTGTTCTTAACACCAAGCGATCTAATTAATCGGTGGCAACAATATCGCATGGCAAAGAATTTACACTCCACAGAAATGGTGAACTTAAACAAATTGGTATGACAGACGAAATTTATCTCGAAGAAAAATACGAACGTATCGGTTGGCCTTCGCTTGCGCGCCCGGATTTAAAACCACCTGCTGGTTGGAGCCTTCCGCTCATCACAAGTATAAATCCAGCGCGCAACCATAGCCTTTCTCCGGATGGTGAGATGATCGCTTTCATCTGGGACCGTGATGACCAATCCGACATTTTTATTATGCCGAGCAGCGGTGGCTGGCCGCGACGTATGAGCATCGAACGCGGCGCAACGATTTATTGGTCGGACGAGATACCGGCATGGTCGCCAAATGGTCAGTGGATCGCCTTCTCGCAAGATGACCACCTTTTCGTTGTGTCTCTCAGCGGCGGGCTGCCGAAAAACATCTCGGGCCTCGCCGATCACGCTACGACGCCAACCTGGCTCCCGGACAGTCAGCGCATGATTGTCAGCGTTGAAATCGATGAGGCCTGGCGGCTGGCGCTCCTCGAACTGGACGGATCGCAGCTGCGCCTGCTTACACCGACCGGGGCCGACTCTTCGGAACCCTGCTGCGCACCCGACGGCGAAAAAGTTGTGTATGTGCATTACCCACACGACGACTTAAATCGGCTCGATCTGAAGATTATCGATATACGGAGCGGTGCGATTCACAACCTGACAGGCGCGCCGCAGCAAAAAGATTGGGACCCGAAATGGTCTCCCGACGGGGAACAAATTGCATTCCTCTCACAACGTTCAGGCTTTGATGAAATCTGGCTGATTCGCCCGGATGGCGAAGGGTTACACCAACTCTCCCGGCTTGGGCAGGACATCGGCGAACTGGCGTGGTCGCCGGACAGCACCCGCCTCGCCTGCACTGTGAACCGGGAGGCTGCATACGACCTTGCACTGATTGAAATTAACAGCGGCGACATCCAGTACCTGCGCAGCGGCAAGGGCCATCATTCGAATATCAACTGGTCGCCGGACGGCAACCAGCTCACATTTGAATATGAAAGCCCAACCCAGCCAGCAGATATCTACCGCATCGAATTAATCAGCAGGAGGGTCACCCAGCTTACAACATCCAAGCCACCGGCTCTTGAGGGACACAATCTGGTCATCCCAGAGCAGATCAGTTATCAGAGTCACGCTGGCCTGGAAATCCCAGCATTCCTATACACCCCACCACAGCCCAGCGGGGCGGCCATCGTTTACATCCACGGTGGACCGGCTTCGCAATATGGTTACGAATGGGACGACCTGGCGCAATACTTTGTTGCCAAAGGATATACCTTCCTGGCACCGAACTATCGCGGCAGCACAGGATACGGGGTCGCATTCGAGAACTCCAATTACAATGACTGGGGTGTGGGAGACATGCAGGATTGCCTGCAAGGGGCGCGGTTCCTGCACACATTGGACGGCATCAACCCGGAACGCATTGGCATTTACGGTCCGAGCTATGGTGGCTATATGGTTGCTTGCAGTCTCGCGCGTGACCCGGACTATTTGTACGCTTGCGGGGTGAGCAAATATGGCGATGCAAATGTTTTCAGTTCATGGGCGCAATGCCGCCGCGATCTACGTCTGTACACCGAGATGATGATCGGCCATCCCACACGCAATCGCAAAGTGTACGAAGCCGCCTCTCCCATCCGGCAAGTGGACAATATCCGGAAACCAGTATTGCTACTTCATGGGCTGGAAGATGGTACTGTGCCGCCGCAGTCATCGGAGGAATGGGTGGAGGCGCTACGGCGCGCCGGCAAGACCTTCGAGTACAAGACCTATGCCGAAGAACCGCACGGTTTCCTCCAGCGCGCCAATCTGCTCGACGCCTATCAACGCATCGAACGCTTCCTGGATTGGTATCTGTACTCTTGAATCAATTCTTTTAAGCAGTTGGGGTATTCTGCTCTGCAGAAGAACAGAACTTTGAATTTAACGGGCCAGCGCCCGAGCGAGGGGGGGCACTCGGGCGCTGGCCCTTATCGCCGCATTATATGCGGAATCATCACTGTGAGTCTCGCGAATCACTTGGATTATTACGGAATACGTACGATCATCTAACATGACTCAAACGCTGATGTCCAGAGCCCTCCAGATATGGAGACATAATGATAATTTGAGCACATATGGGGGTATGGAAACTCGGCAGCATATACCCCAGGAGGGACTCGAACCCGCAACCTAGGCCTTAGGAGGGCCTCGCTCTTCCATTTGAGCTACTGGGGCGTATAGAAATTATACAACTGTATAGCAGTTGTATCCGATCTGAAGGAGCCACCCGGAAAACGCGGTGGCTCCTTGAATAACAGCGTCTTCGTTCGCCCGTCGTTACTCGATACGCCCTGTTGCCAGGGCTTTTTTCACTTCTGCAATTTGCTGTGTAACCGGAATATCACGCGGGCAAGCGGCTGTGCAGTTGAATATTGTGCGACAGCGCCATACACCTGACTGTTCGTTAAGTACTTGCAGCCTCTCCTCGGCTGCGCGGTCGCGACTATCGAATATAAAACGGTGTGCCTGCACAATGGCTGCCGGTCCCACATACTCGCCGTTTGCCCAGAAGGATGGACACGATGTGGTACACGCAGCACACAGGATACATTTGGTGGATTCATTGATTCGTTCCTGATCCGCGGGAGATTGCAATCTCTCGCGCCCATCTTCCGGAAGCGCCTCGTCGTTGATGAGGTAGGGCATTACCGTGCGGTAGTGGTCAAAGAACGGCTCCATATCCACAATCAGGTCTTTAATCACTTTCAGCCCATGAATCGGTTCGATGGTTATGTTCTCACCAACGTCCTGAATGAGTACTTTGCAGGCAAGCAAATTGCGGCCATTGATCCGCATTGCATCAGAACCACAAATGCCATGTGCGCATGATCGTCGCAGATTGAGCGTGCCGTCTTCGTACCACTTCACTGCGTGAAGCGCATTCAGTACGGGATCTGTGGGCTCCATATCTACATCGTACTCGCCCCACCAGGGCTTGGAATCTTTTTCCGGGTTGAAGCGCTTTATTTTGAGATGGACATTCATTGATGAGTCCCTTAGGGAAATCAAATCTCGATGCGGAGACAAATTTCAAGTCTCCACACTTTAATATACTCTCGCTTTAGGTTCGAAGCGCCCAAGTCGAACTGGTCGATCTTTGAAGCGCAATTTTTCATCTGCTGGAGTTGGTGCTGCACCACTCCCTTTGGGGCGATAGACCAGTGTATGTTTGAGCCATTTCTTATCCTCGCGCTCAGGGTAATCTTCGCGGGCGTGTCCGCCTCGCGACTCCGTTCGGCGATGGGCGCTGGCAGCTGTGGCTTCGGCGATATCAAGCAAACAACCCAACTCGAATGTCTCTAACAAATCAGTATTGAACACCTTCCCCTGATCATCGATCTTTACATTCTGATAGCGTTGTTTCAGTTCCACAATCTGATCCAAAGCGGATTGCATCTCAGTCCCATTGCGGAATACACCGACTTTTTCGGTCATGAACTGCTGCAACTCATCGCGGATGCGAGCTGCCCGTTGGTCGCCGTCGTTGTTGCGGATACGTTCCAATTCGGCAACAACTTCATCGGCGGGATGATCCGGGAGCGGCACAAAATCCGCTGACGTACAGTACTCCGCCATCTCCATGCCACCACGTCGACCGAAGACCACCAGGTCCACGAGCGAATTCGTCCCAAGCCGATTCGCGCCATGCACAGATACACAGGCACACTCGCCAGCGGCAAACAGACCGGGGACGACTTTATCTGCGTCTGCGAGTACACGCGCATCGTTGTCCGTGGGAATACCGCCCATCGCATAGTGCGCTGTGGGCTGCACAGGCACAGGTTCGCGGCTTGGCTCGATGCCCATATAGACTCGCGCAAAGTCAATAATTTCCGGTAGAGACTCTTCCAGATGTTCCCAAGTGACATCTCTGCCGCCGGGCCCGGCTTTGAATTTGTTAATCGTTTCCGGGCGGAAATCCAAATGAACATAGTCCTGACCATTGATGCCCCGTCCTGCACGAACTTCTTCAAAAATATAGCGCGAGATCATGTCGCGTGGGGCAAGGTCCATCACAGAGGGCGCATACTCCGCCATGAAGCGCTCACCCTTGTCATTGAGCAATACACAACCTTCGCCGCGCGCCGCTTCTGACAAGAGGATGCCCAGCTTATACATGCCGGTAGGGTGGAACTGAAAGAACTCCATATCCTGCAATGGCAGGCCGCGCCGCCAAACAGCCGCTACGGGATCGCCGGTGAGGGTATGCGCATTGGACGTGACCTGGAATATTTTGCCAAACCCACCTGCAGCAACGAGCACAGCCTTGGCATGGAAAACGTGTATCTCACCAGTCGCCATTTCAACCGCGACACAACCAACACAGGCATCTTCGTTCATAAGCAGGTCAACAACAAAGAATTCGTCAAAGAAATTGACATCCTGTTTGATGCACTGTTGATAAAGCGTTTGCAGGATCATATGGCCGGTACGATCCGCAGCTTTGCAGGAACGCATAACCAGCTTTTCGCCGAAGTTGGCTGTATGGCCACCGAAGCGGCGCTGCTCAATGCGGCCTTCCGAAGTGCGGTCGAAGGGCAGGCCCATGTGCTCGAGTTCGATCACCGCATCGATAGCATCGCGCGCCATAATTTCGGCTGCATCCTGATCGACTAGATAATCGCCACCTTTTACGGTGTCGTACATGTGCCATTCCCACGAGTCCTCTTCCATGTTGCCAAGCGCTGCTGCGATTCCGCCCTGCGCAGCTCCGGTGTGAGAACGGGTGGGATAAAGTTTAGAAACTACTGCAGTATTTACAGCTTTACTGGCATGCAGCGCAGCCATCAGCCCCGCGCCACCGGCGCCGACAATCACTGCGTCGAATTGATGATGTGTTGTCATCGAACCCCTTCAGCTAAATCAGACCCAGATGAATGCACATTCAGAATTGATTGATTAGAAAAATGATCCGTGCCCATCTGTGAGGTCTGTGTACCGAATCCTATACTCTCACGCCGCCGATGAGAGCAATTGCGCCGATGGCGGTGACAACGATCCAGGCGATCAGGATCAGCCATTTGAGCGCCTTCAATTGTCCGGAATTATGAACGTAGTCTTCCGCGACATGGCGCAGACCGTTCATGCCGTGCGCAAACGCCAGCCCGAGCAAAGAGGCATCGAAGATGCGCCAGCTGACAAAGCTCCAGTAAAAGGCAACATAATCTAGATCGATGTGGTGCACGCCGTCAAGGATATCCTTAATCAGCACGTGCCCGTAGGCCAGCGGGATGAGCAGTACGCCGGACCAGCGCATGAACTGCCACATGCGCGTATCGAAGGTCTTCCCGACCCCCCCGGAGCCGCTGAGTCCACCGAGCAAAATGTAGAGCGCCATGATAGTTGCTGCTGCCAGCACGATCAGGATGACTACGTTTACCCACACCTGTGAGCCGCCGCCCGTGTCGATAGCGGCTGCTGGGCAGCGACAGATGCTGTTTACATAGATCGAGTTGCCCATGATCAGCCCGGCTGGCAGCCACAGCACGAATGTGCCGACGTAAACGCTCCACGTCCACGTCCGCTCGCGAGCGATGTTCCACAACTCGGGTTTGATGTCAAAGACTATGATCTTCAACCCGTTCAGCCCATGGAAGATGACACCGGCTATGAGGGCGATTTCGCCCAGCAGGAACATCGGGCTGCGATAGAGATTGATCGCGTGCTCGTAGAGGTTGGGGAAGAAGAAGACTGTCGAGGTATCGAGGATATGAACAAAGAGAAAGAGCAGCGTGCCCAATCCGGCCAGACGATGGAACTGGAAAGCCCAATGCCCCGAACCGCCACGATAACGGATGCTCTCCTGGAGGGTTGTGAGAAGGGTGGCCATATTTACTCCAATCGAAAGTTGATAGTCCAAAGCCGTCTGATCTTGGATTATCGACGTTCGATTTAATTCATGTGCGCAATGACAGCGTCACCGAACTCACTCGTGCTTATTTTGGTGGCGTCATCCATCAAGCGTGCGAAATCATAGGTCACAGTACGAGCGCCAATCGCACCGTTTATGCCATTGATAATCAGATCGGCGGCCTCGGTCCAGCCCATATAGCGCAACATCATCTCGCCGGAAAGGGTCACTGATCCCGGATTTACCTTGTTCTGGTCGGCGTACTTGGGCGCTGTACCATGAGTCGCCTCGAAAATAGCAATACCCGTATCGTAGTTGATGTTGCCCCCGGGTGCGATGCCAATCCCACCAACCTGGGCAGCCAGCGCATCCGAGATGTAATCTCCATTCAGGTTCATTGTCGCAATGACATCAAACTCGCGAGAGCGGGTGAGCACCTGTTGCAGAGTTATATCGGCAATGACATCTTTGATCAAGATTTTGCCATCTGCAAGTGCAGCGTCCTTTTCGGCGTTTGCAACTTCCTCCCCCTGCTCCGCTTTGGTGCGGCCCCACTGTTCCCAGGAATAGGTCTGTTCACCGAATTCGCGCTCGGCCAATTCATAGCCCCAATTGCGGAAGGCTCCCTCCGTGAACTTCATGATGTTGCCCTTGTGAACAAGCGTGACACTCTTACGCCCATTCGCAATGGCATAACGGATTGAAGCCCGCACCAATCTTTCTGTCCCTTCGCGCGAAACCGGTTTCAAGCCGATGCCGCTTGTGTCTGGGAAGCGAATTTTGTTATACGCCTCTGGAAAGGCATCCTGGAAAAGCTCTTTGAACTTGGCAACTTCAGCCGAGCCTTCTTCAAACTCTATGCCGACATAGATATCTTCGGTGTTTTCGCGGAAGATAACCATATCCACCCATTCTGGGTGGCGCACCGGCGAAGGCACGCCTTCGAACCAGCGCACCGGCCGCAGACATACATACAAATCGAGCAACTGGCGCAAGGCCACGTTCAATGAACGAATCCCGCCGCCAATTGGGGTGGTGAGCGGACCTTTGATGCCGATCAGGAATTTACGGAATGCTTCGACAGTTTCCTCCGGCAGCCATTCGCCGAACTTGTCGAAAGCTTTCTGTCCGGCATAGACTTCCATCCATGCAATCTCGCGCTGGCCACTATAGGCATGCTGCACGGCAGCATCGAAGATGCGTTGCGACGCACGCCAAATGTCGGGTCCGATACCGTCACCCTCGATAAACGGCAGGATAGGTCGATCGGGGACAGCTAGGTTGCCATTGGCAATGGTAATCTTGCCACCTTCAGGCACGGTCGTCGTCGTATAGGGCATTAATGAAACTCCAAAAGCGGGGACATTGTGAATTCTTTTTCAACCAGGATTATACACGCAGAGGATTGGTTTTTTTCAGGTCAAAATAGCATAAGTTCAGACATCCATTTTTAGCCCCACCGGACAATGGTCCGAGCCCATCACGTCTGCCAGGATCGTCGCTTCCTTCACATACGGCAGTAAATCGTCCGAAACGTAGAACATATCCAACCGCCAGCCGACGTTGCGAGAACGCGCATTGCTGATATATGTCCACCATGTGTACGCGCCCTCCTGATCGGGATGCAGATAGCGATATGCATCGGTGTATCCGTGACTGAGCCATTCGTCGAGCCACTTACGCTCTTCCGGCAGGAAGCCGGTTGTTTTCTTATTCTGTTTGGGTCGGGCTAAGTCAATCTCTTCGTGGGCTGTATTGAAGTCGCCACAGATGATTAGCTTGCGCCCCTTTGCGCGTAGCTCGTCGCAGTATTCGAGCAGCGCCTCATAGAAATCAAGCTTGTACGGAACGCGGTGGTGGTCACGACTGCCGTTGGGGAAGTAAACATTTAGGAGTGTAAAAGCTGGATACTCGGCGACAAGCACACGCCCTTCGCTATCGAACTCTTGCGGACCAAAACCCGCACGCACAGAAGCAGGCTCTTCGCACCCAAAGTTTCCGACTCCGCTGTAGCCTTTCTTCTCAGCCGAGGCCCAGTGTGTCTCGTATCCAGGCGGACTTAGTAGGATGTCGTCGAGCTGATCAGGATGCGCCTTCGTTTCCTGCACGCACAATACATCCGGGGCTTCTGCAGCCAGCCATTTCAGGAACCCTTTGCGTTGGGCGGCACGAATACCATTTACATTCCAAGAAATAATATACATCTCGCACACACGGATGAATTTTGATTAGATGACCGCAATTGCACGCACACCCTTCACGTCCGAAAGAATACGCCGCCACTTCAAATCGTCAAGGCGGGCGGCGTAAATCCTTCCATTGGAGAGCATCGCCAGCAATTCAGCGCCAACTTGTGTGAAACGCTCGACCATCGTGCGCGGCCAGGGAGTATCGAGGCCATGCGCAGCGGCTTGCCAGGTTTCGCCGCCATCACGACTCATCTCAATGCGACCACCGCGGTCTACGAATTCCGCCGGGCCGAGGATAATATGCTGCGCATCTTCGGGATCGACCCAGACCGCACGGCAGTAACAGCGATAGCTTTCATTCCAGGTGGCGCCGCCATTTTGCGAAATATAGAAGCCACCCCCGGTCTGCGCAAAGACATGCTCCGGTGATGAAGGATGAACTTCTATAGAATGCACATCCGCGTGCACAAAGGCAGCCTCTGGCTGTCCGTGGAATGGTCTGCCGCTACTGCCCGGCACTAATTCCCATGTGCTGCCATTGTCGCTCGAGCGTAATGCGCCACCGACTTCAACCGCAGCATACGTCTGACCGCCATTGAAGGCAAAACCACGCACGCAGCCCGCCTCGGGAGAATAGGGCAACGACCAGCGATAATAATCGCGCAGGTCAACAACGCCCGCACTCTCTTCCCAAGTGTCCGCGCCATCGTGTGAAGTGAAGATAGAAGCCGGTTCCGTCCCGGCGAAGTAGGTCTCGCCATCTGGGGCAGCTGCCAACCAGCGCACATACTTCACATTGAGACCGTTATCCGCAGATTGCCAGCTTTGCCCGGCGTCCGTCGAGCGGTACACGCCAGAGCGGGCCCCGGCAAGGAGCAATCCATTGTGCCCAATAACGCTTGTGGGCCGTTCCTCTTCCAATGCACGTACGATCTCCCGCCAGCCATCCTCATCACGTTCAACAATCACCACACCATGAATGGAGGCCAAAATCAGTTTCTCATCCACCATAGTCTCCTCTCCGAGAATACTCCTCAATAAACCAATACTCATATCATTATATTCTTTGAGGTGGAAATACATCCTGTACAAACGAACTGATCTGGATGAACCTTTCGTGCAAATTGAATATTCGTCCCAATTGCCTTCCACAGCGTGAGGACTATAATCCACTCAATCAGTGGTCAATAAAGGTCGTAACACCGAATGGAGGGCAACATCATGGAAGTCTTCTTTGCATTGTGTGTACCGCTTGGCGTCGTCGGGTTAATTCTTTTTGCAATCGCCAGCGCGGCAATCAAAGTCATACCGGAATACGAACGCGGAGTCATT
This sequence comes from Anaerolineales bacterium, assembly GCA_965248775.1. Taxonomy (GTDB): domain Bacteria; phylum Chloroflexota; class Anaerolineae; order Anaerolineales; family JBHHUI01; genus JBHHUI01. Next base: position 2,390,691 of record OZ252150.1, on the reverse strand, counting down.
TTCCGGCTCGGACGATTGCAAGGCGCCAAAGGACCTGGGCTGTTCCTTATCGTCCCGATTATCGACAAAATGCAGCGCATGGATCTGCGTATCGAAACGCTTGACCTGCCGGCGCAGGAGGCCATCACAGCCGATAATGTGACCGTACGTGTCAATGCCGTCGTGCTCATGCGTGTGATCGATCCGAACAGCGCTATAGTAGAGGTGGCCGATTATCGCCGGGCTATCTTCCAGATCGCCCAGACGACGCTGCGCTCGGTATTGGGCACGTCGGAGCTTGACGACTTGCTCACCCGCCGTGAGGAAATCAACGACAAGCTACAGCAAATCTTGGACGAAGACACGGAACCTTGGGGCATCAAAGTGACGAAGGTCGAGGTCAAAGACGTCGAACTGCCACAGACGATGCAACGCGCGATGGCAAAGCAGGCCGAGGCCGAACGAGAACGCCGTGCGAAGATCATCCACGCCGAAGGTGAGTTTGAAGCCTCCAAACAATTATCCGCGGCAGCTGCTCAGTTGGCAAGTGAGGAAGCCGGTCTTCAGCTGCGCTATTTGCAGACCCTCACCGAGATCTCCGTAGAACACAATTCGACAATTTTGTTCCCGGTGCCGATCGATATTTTTGCCGGTCTGACGAAGGTATTGAATAAGGATGAGTAGCTAGACTCAGTCGCACCCCGTTCAGCCGCCAAGTCCCCCAGTCTCGGCGACTTGTTCGTTCCATTCACGCATAACCGTTAGCGAGGATCACCAATTTCAAAGCGCGAGGTCGAGTCGCCTCGCGCTTTATGTTTCACTTGAACAACATCGAGCGCCTCCCCGGTAGCCCACTCGATACAAGCCTGCAGGATTCCAATGCTGAGGGAGCTGTCCTCTCTGACGATCTCTCGTCCGGCACTCTCGTCACTCAGCGAATCTTCAAACAGCAATTGACCGTCTTCCAACATTACACGCACGCCGCTATCCGGCGCAGAAAGATAGCGCGCCAGCCTTGTGAGGGCAGCGCGCCGGCGTTCACCAATGGGGGATACATGCAGAAACAACTTAAGGACTCCCCAGCCAAAACGGTCAGCAGCTAGCAGGTGTTGAAAAGCTGAATAACCAATGCGGGTGAGCTGACCACGCGCGCCGCGCCCATATTGGGTTTCGATTGCAGCGATCAGTCTTCCCAGTTCGCTGGCGCGAATTTCAAGCGCATCGTTATCCGGAGGCAGCGTGGCTACAAAACGATCCAGTTCCGAACTTTTCAGAACCGCCGTAAGCCCATTGCGCCCCATAATGTCCTGGACCGCCAGCAACACATGTCGCATGCGAGCGTTTGGCAGTGCGCGATCTTCAGCAGCAGACATGCAAATAAATTAGTCGAGCGTTACCTGGAACCGGCAGTACTCAGCGCCAACTGCTTTGCAGGCGACTTCATCGACATTGGCCGCCGCGACGGTTGCCCAGAGCAGCGCCTCTTCCAGCGAGCCAAGATATAGGTAGCAGATCGGGCGATCGGACGTACGCGTGTGACAGATGGCGCAACCATAATCTGTATATGTAAAACCGCCATTTGCATCTTCGACCACGACAAGCGCAGCTGGATTGGTATCCATCAGAGCTTTGCCAATATTCGTTAGGATAAATTTTGCTCTCGTTTTACGTGGCATCACTTTGAGCGCTACGCCTGCGATCCCGAGCAAGGCAGCCTGTTCACGCACAGCCCACTGGAAGGAGGCCTTTCCAATCCGGCGCAGCATTCCCATTCCAGCCCGACCGTAGAATTCCTGAATGGCTTCGTTCAGATTGGCATATTCCTTCGCAAGTGATCCAGCTTCGAGATTGTTCGGAGGCGGATTGCCGATATAACGTTCTAGCCCGGCTTCCTTCAGAACAATATCCAAGCCGTTCTCGCCCATCACTTCTTTAACCGCCTCCAATGCCTGCTGCAATAATGCATTGACAAAAGCAGCGTCGTCGGCCATGCCTGTCCAACTGGAAACGTCCATGGGTTCACTCCTGGTCCGTCAGGAATTCTCTCTGGCTATGAACCTAAGTTGAGATGCAATTGCCATACTGGGTAACTCTCGCCGGTGTGTTCGAAACCGAGCGCATCATAGAGAGCCAGGGAGGCCGCGTTGTTATCTTGCGTGTTCACACCCACTGCATTCGCACCCATTTGCTCGAAATACCCGATCAGGTCAGCAACAAGTGCGCGCCCAATGCGTTGGCCTTGCAATGCAGGCAGCACTGCCAAGCGCGCTAAGTGTGCTGTGTCGCGCCCCCCGGTCGTGATCTGATATCCGACGATGGCGCCATTTAATTCCGCCACTGATGCATAGGATGCTTTGACGAGTGCTCTGCGCAAAGTTCGCTCGGAGAGTGCCCAGGGCGGATCGAAGGCTGCATTGTCGGTACTTACGATAGCGTGCAAGTCGATATCTCGCGCCGGACGGATCGTGGCCGGACTCGCTGGCATTTGCGGACGTTCATAGAACGAGCGCGAAAGTACCATCACCTGGTGCGAATGGGCAAAGCCCCAATTGGCGAGTACCGGTTCTATCCACGCATCAAAAGTCAGGGCTGCTACACGTGCAACTTGCAGCTGTGAAAGTTCAGCTTGTACGACACCCCACAATTCATCCAGAACCAAATTTTTATCCGCTGTTCCTAAGCCATCTGCCAGCACAGCCAGCCGGACCCAAGCCACATCCGGCGGGTCGGGTGCCGCTGCCAGCAGTCCGATCAGCGCACGGCCGCGAAAAGCTAATACTGCCGGGGAACGACGTAGCCAGTCTTTCGGCTCCTCCCAATCCAGATGTGTGTGGATTCGACGAGAGCGCCTGAGCAGCCGCTCGACGCGCGCATGGTCGCGCCGAGAATAAGGACGTAACTGGAGGGCTGGTTCACGGATCACGCTCGGTCTTCTTTGTACTTTGTCGGCCCGTTGCTAGGTTCAGTTCCGCTCGCCGATCGGAATCATATTGCGCTTCTGCGCGCCGAGATAAATCTGGCGGGGGCGGGCGATACGCTGTTCGTCATCGTTGAGCAACTCGTTCCACTGTGCCAGCCAACCCGCCGTCCGTGCGATGGCGAATATGACCGGAAACATCGCCACGGGCAGCCCCAGCGATTGGTAGATGATACCCGAATAGAAATCCACATTCAGGTAGAGTTTGCGCCCGACGAAGTAATCGTCTTCCAGGGCGATGCGTTCAAGCTCGACGGCAATATCGATGAGCTCGTTCGTCCCGACGACGTCGAAGACCTGATGCGCCATCTCCTTAATGATGGAAGCACGTGGGTCGTAGTTTTTATAGACGCGATGCCCGAAACCCATTAAGCGGAACTCACCTTTTTTCACGCGCTCGACATAGGTAGGCACATTCTCCACCGAGTCGATCTCAGCGAGCATGCGCAGCACGGCTTCATTGGCACCGCCGTGCAACGGCCCATACAAGGCCGCGGCAGCACCGGCTACGGCGCTGTAGGGGTCGCTGTGTGCACTGCCAATGTTCCGCATGGTGCTGGTGCTACAGTTCTGCTCGTGGTCGGCATGCAAGATGAAGAGCACGTTTAGCACCTTTTCCAGGACTGGATGCGGTTCGTAGGGCGCAGTCGTCATGCTGAACATCATGTTTAAGAAGTTGCCCGTGTAGCTCAGGCTGTTATCCGGGTACACATAACGGAAGCCCATCAGATGACGGTAGCTGAAGGCCGCAAGCGTTGGCACCTTGCCAATCAGGCGGTGTATCTGACGCGTGCGTGCTTCCGGCGAATGAATATCGCGTGCCCCGATGTAAAAGGTGGACAGGCCGGCAACAGTGCTCACAAACATGCCCATCGGATGCGCGTCGTAACGGAAGCCATCCAGGAACGTCTTGATATTCTCGTGGGGCAGGGTGTGGTGGGTGATCTCGTGCGTCCAACTATCCAGCTGCGCCTGCGTGGGCAGCTCGCCGTACATGATAAGATAGGCGACTTCTAAGAAATTGGATTGGCTTGCGAGCTGTTCGATGGGATAGCCGCGATAGCGAAGAATCCCCTTGTCGCCGTCAATGTACGTGATAGTGCTCTTGCAGGAGGCGGTATTCGTATAGCCGGGGTCGTAGGTCATCATGCCGAAATCATCCTCGGACACCTTTATTTGGCGAAGGTCTATCGCTCGAATAGTGTCGTCTTCAATCGGCAGCTCGTATTGTTTCCCTGTACGGTTATCAGTGATCGTAAGTGTGTCTTTGCTCATGGGAACATCCTAAATAGAAGGTTGATATAGTCAGATTATATACGACCCATGAAGGCTTGCAGAGATTCGAACGACAGTTTGATAGCACGAATACTTCACCCAAAACACGTTCGCCATTGCAAGTACGATTTTCTTAAGGTAAACTCTAGCCCACATTTAAGGTAGTCGTTCCCGGCCACTTGTCCGTCCCAGGAGACCATTGCATGGCAGCAGACGGCCGTCAGAAAGCCCTCGCCGCAGCTGTTTCCCAGATTCGGAAACAGTTCGGTGACGGCGCGCTGATGAGACTGGGCGAAGCGCAACATCTCGCCGTTGATTCGATCCCGACGGGCTCGATCGCACTTGATATCGCATTGGGCGTGGGTGGCATTCCACGGGGGCGCGTCACAGAAATCTACGGCCCGGAATCTTCCGGTAAGACAACCATCTGCCAGCATGTCATCGCCGAAGCCCAGAAGCGCGGCGGACTTTGCGCTTTTGTCGATATGGAGCATGCCATCGATCCGGTCTATGCAGAAAAGCTGGGTGTGGATGTTGAAAATCTCTACATCGCGCAACCCGATTCCGGTGAACAAGCGCTTGAAATTGCAGAAGCGCTCGTGCGTTCCGGTGCGATGGATGTGGTTGTCGTGGATTCGGTCGCGGCGCTTGTGCCGCAAGCCGAACTGGAAGGAGACATGGGCGACGCCCACATGGGTCGCCAGGCACGCCTGATGAGTAAGGCCATGCGCAAACTCTCCGGCGCGATTAAACAGACAAACACTGCTATGATCTTCACCAATCAGTTGCGCATGAGGATCGGTGTCATGTTTGGCAACCCCGAGACCACCACGGGCGGCAACGCGCTTAAATTTTATGCCAGTGTACGTCTGGACGTACGTCGGTTGCAGGCCATTAAAAATGGCCAGGAAGTCATCGGCAACCGCACGCGTGTACGTGTGACCAAGAACAAAGTCGCACCGCCATTTCGACAGGCGGAATTTGATATCATGTATTCAGAAGGCATCAGCAAAGCCGGAGACCTGCTCGACATGGGTGTCGAGCTGGAAATCCTGGAGAAGCGCGGCGCCTTCTATAGTTACGGAGATACCCGACTGGGACAAGGGCGTGAAAACGCCAAACGCTTCCTGAATGAAAATCCAGACCTGATGGCCGAAGTTGATAAAGCAATTCGGGCACAGGCGCTGCCGGTCGGTGAACCGGTTGATACACAGTCGCCGGAAAGCGAAAACGGGCTGGAGGAATAGCCCACCCAGTCACAATTCGGTGCCCGTTAGGGCAACTGGAGAGTCAGGTGCATGGTCTCCAGTTCACGGCCAGTACGGAAACCTCAGTTCGAATATGACGGATTGCACTTGATACGTGCAAAGTGGATTTAGTAAACGATAATGACATGGAGAGTTGCACAGATGGACTCCGATCCTTCCCGAGCGCCTTGATCGCGCACCATGCGGGATAATCGGCTATCTTAACGAGTGTGAACAGCCCTCCTCTGAAATAGAATCCGTCCCCGGTTGCGTCGCACTTTGTTTATTGCGACCGTCCGCTGTACGAACTGAAGATTTACACCCTTGGGTGCTCGCAGAAGCATAATGCTGCTGAGCCGTATTAATGGCCGTGACGATCCCGTCACGGCTTTTTATATTGGAAGGAGTCTTGCCGACGATCACAGCGCTTGAAGTCCAAAAGCGCAACAAACGACGTATCAATTTGTATCTCGATGATACCTTTGCCTTTTGCCTGGCAATGAATGCGGCCTCAGTCCTGCGAGTCGGCCAGCTGCTGTCCGTAGGTGATGTCGAAGCGTTGCAGGCAGCAGACGATCTGGAACGCGCCTATGAACGTGCATTGCGCTTCCTGTCTTATCGCCAACGCTCAGAGGAGGAAATACGCCGCAACCTGCAAAAACACAAGGTCGCGGATGTAGTAATCGCGATTGTTCTGGAACGACTCCGCGCGGCGAAGTATGTTAATGACACGGAATTCGCCACACTGTGGGTGGAGAATCGCGCGGAGCATCGGCCACGCGGCCGCCGCGCATTGCGCTACGAGCTGCGCCAGAAAGGAATCTCAGATGCCATCATTGAGGCCTCGCTGGATGAGGTGGATGAACTGGCAGCAGCCCGCACAGTTGCAGGAAAAAAAGTCGGGCGTTTCGCGGCTCTACCACAGCGCGAATTTCGGCAAAAGATGTATGGATTATTAGCAAGACGCGGATTTGATGGTGAAACAATCCGCACCGTAATTCAAGAACTTATTGAAGAGCATGACGTTACTGATTCTGAATTTGAAAACGAGGATTGAGCTATGCCTATACTAAATATTCTGCTCCTGATCCTCGCTGCCGTAGTCGGAGGTGCTCTCGGTTATTTCATCCGCCAACAGATCGTTGCGAAGCGGGAGAAAGAACTGGAGTCTGAACTTAGCCGAATCGATGAACGCCTCAGCGAAAAAGAACGCGAACTGGAATTGAAATCGCGGGAAAAGGTTCAACGGCAACGAGAGAAACTGGAGTCACAGTTCGACAACCGGCGCAGGGATCTGCGACAGGAAGAAGAGCGCCTCGACAAACGGCGCGAGAGTCTGGATAGCCACACGGATCGCCTAAACAACCGTGAGCGCGAGCTTGGCAAGCGCCAGAGTTCGCTCGACCGGCAGCGCAACGATATGGAAAAGCAGAAAGCTGAACAGACTGCAGAACTGGAACGCATCTCCAGCCTGACCCGCGACGAAGCAAAAGAGCAGTTGCTGGCTGTAGTTGAAAAAGATGCCCGCGACGATATGGCCCGTACCATCCGTCAGATCGAGGACGAAGCGAAAGAAGACGGTGAACGGCGCGCCCGTAAAATCCTTGTCTCGTCGATCCAACGCATCGCCAGCCAACAGGTCTCGGATTATGCCGTCACGGTTGTACCGATCCCTTCGGATGATATGAAAGGCCGCATCATCGGGCGCAACGGTCGTAATATCCGTGCCTTTGAGCAAGCCTCCGGAGTAGATGTGGTCGTGGACGACACACCCGAAGCGGTCACAATCTCATCCTTCGATCCAGCGCGGCGCGAAATCGCCCGCCGCTCGCTAACAAAATTGATCCAGGATGGGCGCATTCATCCCGCCCATATAGAAAAAGTCATTGCGGACGCCCGCGATGAAGTTGACACCATCATCAAGGAAGAGGGCGAGCGCGCAGCCTACGAGGCGGGCGTCCCCGGATTGCATCCGGAGATATTGCGGCTACTGGGTCGCCTGAAGTTCCGTACTTCGTACGGCCAGGACCAGAATGCGCACGCAATTGAATCATCTCTGTTGGCCGGTGCCATTGCAGCGGAGCTTGGGGCGAATGTAGAAGTGGCAAAGGCGGGCGCATTGCTACACGACCTTGGTAAAGCTGTCGATCACGAAGTGGAGGGCACGCATGCGGCCATCGGTGCAGAAATCGCCCGCCGCTATGGAATCGGTCCTGCAATCTGCAATTGCATTGCCTCCCATCACCACGAAGTTGAACCGGATTCAGTTGAAGCCGTAATCGTCGAAGTATCCGATGCAATTTCGGGTGCGCGTCCGGGAGCCCGGCGCGAGAGTCTCGACCAATATCTGAAACGGGTGCGTGCGCTTGAAGAGATTGCGAACTCATTCGATGGTGTTGACCATTCCTATGCTTTGCAAGCTGGGCGTGAAGTCCGCATCATGGTCACCCCGGAGAAGGTCGATGACCTCTCCGCTATCCGCCTCTCGAAAGATGTTGCACGCAAGATTGAAGAATCGATGCAGTATCCCGGGCAGGTTAAGGTCACCGTTATCCGAGAAACTCGCGCAGTAGATTATGCGAAGTAGCTGCTCCTGAGGGATTCTGTGCAACCGGAAATTCTCACGGGCAGCGAACAAATCTGCATCCCAAATATCAGCCCCGTCGAACAGCGCAAACGTCTGATCGGCGGGGTACTCGGCCTGATTATGGGCACTGCGCTGCTATCTGTCCTGATCAGTACCGGTGCAGTGCGCATATGGCGCCTGGCTCTGTTTCCCCTCTGGGTTGGTGCGACGGTTGGTTATTTTCAGGCGCGCGAAAAAACCTGAGTTAATCTCGCAGCGCGCGGCGCGCGCTATCTCGCGGCCAAACCAGAACGCATCCATGACGACACTGAGCTCGGGCAAGTGCGCCGTCAGTCTCGCAAAGTGTGGGTGCAATCTGTGATAACGGCCATAGTTTTCACGGCCAGCTCCTTCGCTCTCCCCTGATCCGGCAATATTCAGTTTTACATTCTATCGACTTGGGTTGAAAAGCTAAAAGTCGGGGAAACCGTGTAGGAACCAGAATTCGTCCGCCGGGAATGCATTGCGGACAGATTCATCCCACACGAAATCGCCCACAGCAAAATGTTGGCGCAGGCGTGCATCGAGTGCGTTTGTGCGTCTCTGTCCTGATTCGATTTCAGAATTGTCGGCCAACAAATCAAACAGAAGCTTGAGATACGTGCGCGCGTAGACATCGCCAACGTAATTCTGCTTGCAGGTTACCGGGTTCTCGTCACATTCTTCGAGGAACCAGACCCATGAGTTAATGCGCGCATTGATTTCAGCCAATCCTTTTCGTTCCAGATTCGCCCGCCAGGAATGGATCTTGGACTCCAATTCGGCCAGCAGCTGTCCGGCAAGCGATTGATCCTGCGGAGGAAATGAATCCTGCAACTGGAGTACGCGCTGTCGTGTGAGCAGCAGCCCGCCGACTGTGAGCTTGGGGAAGCGCTCCTGGAATTGTCCGGAATCGGTGAGTTGCCAGAAAACAACATCCGACTTAACGAATGCCTCGAAGTCCTCCAGCAATGCACTTAGGACTGCCAGGTCGAACGCGGGGTTGTACATTTTTCAGCAGGAAGATCACTCTGTAGAGAACACCCGTGGCCGGGATTCTTTCAGAGCATCGAGGTTTAAGTGAAGCGCTCTGGTTCCTGGTAGGCCGGGTTACCTGAGAGCTCGCGCCACCGCTCGCTGAAGTCGTCGATGTGCCATTCCCAATTGGTGTGCGCATCGAAGTCTACGAAGCGCAGCATCGGACGGATACCTAACACAAAGCTCATCCGTTCCATCAACGTCTCATCTGCAGCTCGCATGCGCAGGCGAAACCATTCGCCTGGCACCCATTCAATCTCCATGTGATCGTTTTTATATACACCCACCATTTTGTACGGAGACTGAGCGCTGACGACATCCAGCCAGGCATCTCCCATACCGGCATTCCAAAGGGTGAGGCGCACACGCTCAGCGATTTGATAGGCATCTGATCCTGGAGACGAGTAAAACCAGGACATGATAGTTGGAGTCATATTTGAATGGGTCTCTTGAAGAAGGCAGCGGAGTTAGCTTGCAGGTTTATTTCGCAATGGGAGCGCTGATCTGGCCCAGACGCATATAGGAACGAGAATTAAATAATTTGGGCAGTTGGTTCACAACGGATGCAAGCAGTGATATTCTCTTGGCTTCATCAGAACACTAGCCAGGAGGCCATGATGAAACCCTATGCGCCCGAACATGAAGAAATGATGCGCCGCTTTTACAACAGCTTGAACGAGAAAGATGGGCGTCGCTTTGCTGGTTTCGAAGCCTTGAGATTTGGACACGGCGGACGGAGTTACATTGCGCGGGTGTTGGGGTGCAGTCGCAACACGGTGAGCAAAGGCGCCCGCGAAGTCAGTGGCTTGCCCAAGGGCGAAGTGGAGCAGCGCATTCGGAAGCCAGGCGGCGGACGCAAACCGTACTACGTCACATGGGGGGCGCAACTTGCTGAGAAGTTCCTGGCAGTGTTGCGCGAGCACACAGCCGGTGACCCGATGGACGAGAGGGTGCGCTGGACGAACCTGACCCCGGGCGAGATTGTTGCGGCGTTGCGGGCCGAGCACGACATCGTGGTCAGCAAATATGTGGTGCGCAAGTTGCTGCAGAAGCACAACTATCGCCGCCGAAAAGCGCAAAAGAAACTCGGTTTGAAGGCCGAGATTGAAAACCGCAACGAGCAATTTGAGAACATCACGCGGCTCAAGACCGAATTCGAAGCGGCGGGCAATCCCATTGTCAGCATGGACAGCAAGAAAAAGGAATATCTGGGCAATTTCTACCGAGACGGACATTTGTACACCCTGGAAGAACTGCAAACTTATGACCATGATTTCAACAGCTATGCTGCTGGGGTCAGCATTCCTCACAGTCTCTACGACTTGCGTCTCAATGTCGGCTACATCCAACTCGGCGGCAGTCATGATACCAGTGAATTCGCTTGCGATAGCTTTCGCCATTGGTGGTACACATACGGCCACTACCACTATCCCAACGCCACTTCTATTCTCGTGCTTTGCGATGGCGGCGGGAGTAACAGTTCCCGCTACTACATCTTCAAGCAAGACTTGCAAGCACTGGCCGATGAAATCGGGGTCGAAATTCGCATTGCTCACTATCCACCCTATTGCTCGAAATACAACCCCAGCGAACACCGTTTCTTCCCGCATGTTACCCGCGCTTGCCAAGGCGTGATCTTCACCAGCCGCAAACTCGTCAAAGAACTGATGGAAAAAACCAGCACCAAGACCGGACTGAAAGCTTTTGTCCATGTTATTGACCAGGTCTACGAAACCGGTCGTAAAGTAGCCACAGATTTCAGGGACAACATGCGCATTATCTTTGATGATTTCTTGCCCCAATGGAATTACCGCGCTCTCCCATTTGCACAAGTTATTTAATTCTCATTCCTGAGCTGACAGCGCTATTGGCAAGTTGGGCATCGGACTGCGCAACAAAAAACATAACCAGCGCAACCGTACCAATAATCGCTACGACGAGAAATGCCGCCGCTACTGCCAACACATATTCCCGTTGAAGGTTTAGTGATGCAGTCATCTTGGAACCATCCTTTCATAGCAGAGGGATGTATTGTATTTGCCCATTGAGAATCGATCAATAGGGCTGATATTTGTAACCAGAGCCGGTCAGTAGCGCGACCACCGGTCCTACCGTACTCTCCGAAAGCACATTACGCAACGCAGCCCAGACAACTGCCGAAGTCGGTTCCACGTAGAGGCCCTTCTTTGCCAACACGTTTCGGCCTGCCTCGATCTGCATTTCATTGACTTGCACGAAGCGCCCACCGCTGGAATGAACAGCCTGCAGCACTTTATCGCCGTGTAAGGGTTTCAGGATTCGAACCCCCTCCGCCAACGTCTCACCCTCGGTCACAAAGGCCAAACCGTCCGGGCCAAACTCGGAGAATGCCCAGAGCGGCGCACAGGCTTCAGCCTGCACGCCGATGAGTTGCGGCATCCGCTCGATCACACCCGCAGCTTGCAGTGCGCGGAAACCACGATAAATTCCTAATAATTGCGTACCGTGCCCGGTAGGCAAGACCACTATGCCGGGAGGCCCATCTAACTGCTCGAAGAGTTCATAGGCCGTTGTCGCCAGCCCCACCAATCCGATGGGGTAATAATTATGACTCGCATAGAACGCCCCCGCTGCAGCAGCTTTCTGCACAGCCTCAGCAGCCGCAGAACGCGGGCCGGAAACCTTGACAAGTTCTGCGCCGAACGCCTCGATTTGGGCAACCTTTCCGGCGGCAGCGTAGGACGGCACAAAGACGCGCGCCCCTATCCCCGCCCGCGCACAGTACGCCGCGAAGGAAGAACCGGCATTGCCAGAGGAGTCTTCGACTGCAGTGGTGATTCCTTGCGCTATCAGGTTGGTTAGCAAAACTGTTGTTCCGCGGTCTTTGAACGAGCCGGTCGGGTTCAGATACTCAAGTTTGAAATGGACTTCGTGATCGCGCCCATCAGAAGTTTCGATCTCAGATTGGACGAGGGGCGTGCCGCCCTCGCCAAGCGTGATCTGCTCTATGTCATCCGGGAATGGGAAGGTGTGCCGGTAACGCCACAGCGAGCGATCCTCTTGATCGACTTGCGCCGGATCGAAGACAATGGGTTCTTCGAGATCGAGCAAGCCTTTGCAGACCGGGCAGCGGTAATCACGCAAGTCAGCCGGATGCTCACGTTTACAGCTTGTACAAATGTACACGGTTAGTTTGTTGTATGACTGTCCCTTGTGGAGTGTGTGCGGTCAGTTTCGTCTGGCATGTATTGACCTTCGACCCAGGACTCGCCACCTGAGCCGACCTCTTTTTTCCATACGGGCACGATTTCTTTTAATCGGTCAATGCCATAGCGTGCAGCCTCAAAGACACCTGTGTCACGATGCCCGGCCGAGCAGGCGATCAACACGGTAGGCGTCCCGGGACGCAGCGTGCCAACGCGCTGCACAATAGCAATGCCCACCACGAGCGGCCAGCGCATCCGAATCTCGTCGGCGACTTGTTGCATTTTATCTTCGGCCATGGGGACATAGGCCTCGTACTCAAGATACTCGGTGTCGTGCGGTTCATAGCCATCGCCGGAACGGGTAGTCTTGCCCCGCACCATGCCAGTGAAAAGGCAAACCGCGCCCGTCTCGGGCACAGTAATCGAGGTCACCAGTTCATTCAGATCGAGTTCTGCGTCGGTGACACGCCGGATGGTGGTTGCCTCCGATATTTGAGAATGAAGATTTGAGCCACCGCTCACTGGCGGGAACAGGGCCACTTCCGCTCCAGCGGGTACCGCCTCAGTTGGGAAGGCGAATTCGTGATTAATAGAAACCAGTGCTGTTGGCAAAGCCGGCGACAGGTCAGGCAATTGTTCAGCGAGGGCTGCTTTGAGTTCATCCACTGTAGCTTCATCCGACAGTTCGAACTCCAGCCGGTTGGTCTTTGCGCGGTCTTTTAAGGTTGCGAAGAAAAGCACAGTTATGAGCATTGGAAATTAGCAAGACAACAAGGCAGTAAATGTTTTATCGTGTAGTGTTGATTTCTCATTGTTCATTGATAATATCGCCACTCATACCACCACGTTTCTCCACCAGACGGACATTGGCAATGCGCATGGTCTTTTCGGCAGCCTTTGCCATATCGTAGACCGTGAGCGCAGCTACCGAAACGGCTGTAAGCGCTTCCATTTCGACGCCGGTCTTGGCATGCGTGCGAACGGTGGCGGTGATCTCCACCCCGGGCTGGCTCCCATCTCCCAGGCCATCAGACACCTCCAATTGCACATCGATATGACTGAGTGGGAGCGGGTGGCAGAGCGGAATTAGATCCGAGGTGCGTTTGGCAGCCATTACGCCGGCAAGCTGTGCTGTTGTAAATACATCCCCTTTTTTCAAGTTGCCAGCCCGAATGAGCGCCAGGGTTTCAGGCCGCATCTGGACTTCACCTTTGGCGACAGCAATGCGCTCGGAATCCGGCTTGTGCCCCACATCCACCATGTGTGCGCGACCTTGCTCATCGATATGGGAAAGCTTCGGGGTTGTATCTGGCATAACAGTTGAATTATACAGTGCACCGAGACCAGTGAGTGTCGTCTTCAGTGCGACCATTAAAACAAAAGGGGCGAGGCCACTGGGACACTCGCCCTTCCGAATTCGATTACCGGGCCTTATTACTTCTCATCGCTGGCAACAACTTTTCTCGCCGCTCGTCTTCGCCGGATCAGAGCACGAAGACCGAGAAAACCAGGCAGACCGAAGATGAGCACAACTGGGCCGAGACAAATCACACCGCGAATGAGTACGTCCCCCGCGAACTGCAAACCACGCACCAAATCCTCCAGCGCTTCACGTGCGACCACAAGCGGCTGCCAACCACTTACATCGATCGGCTCGTTGGCAATGTTAGGAATGAGTTGAATGCTAACCACCGAGAGTCGGGCTGACTGCTCAAAGTATTGCATCTGACCCTTAATGACTTCGATCTGTCCCTGCACTACGACCAACTCGTTGTACACGGCCAATACATCTTCCGTCTTTACTGCGCCGTCCATGATCGTTTTCAACTGCGCTTCTGCGCTTGCAAGATTGCGAAGACGGCTGGCGAGGTCAGTGTACTCCTGCGTCACATCTTGCCCGGAGATGGATTCGGAATCCACTTCGACGGCCAAGCCTTTCAACTGATCCAGCACCTCGTCCAAGCGTTCCGCCGGAACGCGGATGGTGATGTTCGCCTCGTGTACCGGACGGTATTCGTCGCCGACACGATAGCTGGATTCGTACAAGTTTGAATTGACAACAAAGCCGCCAAAGCTCGTGGCCAGGTCGGATATGGTGTCGAGCGATTCAACAGGATCGTCTACAACGAGCGCCAGATTGGCGTTGTAGATCACCAAACGCTCTTGTTGCACCTGTTCCTGCGCACCAAAACTACTCCCGGTATCTCCATCACGGGCAACAGCATCTTCCGCCTCAACAGACACCGCGCGGACCTCTTCCGCCTCACCCGAGAAAGAAGATGTGTCGACAAATGGCGCGGCAGCCGGAGCTGCGGCGGCACAGGCCGAAAGCACAAGTACGCTCAGAGATAACAAAATTATAAATTGACGTTTCATTGCGAAGCCTCCATCAGGAATGTCGTTGTAACTTTGTAGACGCCAAATCGCTCGTGAAGGTTCCTTTTACCAACCCTTCGACAGGCGCAGGGAGAGCCGTGGCGGGAGATCGTGCGCTTCCATTCGTCGCTGGGTTTCGGGAATCTCGTAGGATACACGGCAATGCTGCCAGGCAAGCGTCTCCAAATCGAGGAGCGCGTACGCGGCATTCGGGTCGCCATCGCGTGGTTGACCCACGCTGCCCGGATTGAGAATATAACGCCCTGATTTCAAATCGAGAGGGGATTGGTAATCCGGATAGGATTCATGACTCACACCATCACTTTCCCGGTAAATGACAGGAATGTGCGTATGCCCAACCAGACAAATGTCGGTCTCAAAATAGTGGAAGTTTTGTGTTGCGATGTTACGGTCAAGGATGTACTCCCACACCGGCGCCCGCGGGCTGCCGTGAACACGTGTAAAGGGGACATCAATCTCTCTCTCGGGGAGGTTTTCCAGATAGTCCAGGTTCTCCGAATACAATGCTTCTTGCGTCCATTCCACAGCGAAGCGCGCATCTAAATTGAAATCGGCCAGATCGACATCACCGATTGCAGCCTTGTCGTGATTTCCCACCAGGCAGCGCAAGCCCGGCAGAGCACGCACCCGATCTATACATTCATTCGGGTCTGGGCCATAGCCGACCAGATCGCCAAGACACCAGACAGAATCGTATTTCCCCTCGGCATCCTCAAGGACCGATTCGAGTGCAACCAGGTTGGCATGAATATCAGAAATTACAAGGATTTGCATTCTCTGCGATGATAACATGACTGAAAGTGTCCGTGTACACCGCCATGCTCTTGTCGACCCCGATTGCGCCCGTTATAATCAACTTCCATCCTTACGCAGTACTTTTATTTCCGCAATGCCAATCCTTGATCCCCACGGGCTCGACTTTACGAGCCAGAGCGCAGAGCAGACGCAGCGCTTTGGTATGCGTATCGGCCAATTGCTGCAACCGGGTGATGTTGTTTGCCTTAGCGGGGAACTCGGCGCAGGCAAGACGACTATTGCTGTCGGCATCGGGCGCGGTTGGGGTGCACTGGAACAGGTCACCAGTCCGACATTTGTCATTGTCAACGAGTATCACCGCGCAGATGGCGCCGCCCTTCATCATGTCGATGCTTATCGGCTCGGTTCCGAAGCAGACATCGTCAGTAGTGGGTTTCCTGAACGTCTGGACGCTCAGAAGACGCTTTTAATTGAATGGCCTGAACATGTCACGGATTGGCTGCCCCAAGAACGGTTGTGGATTTCGCTTGACTATTTGGGGAACGAGAGAAGGGCACTGCATTTAAATCCGGATGGGGAACGCTTTGAACAATTGATGGTTGACTTCCGCAAAGCCAGTTTCGGTCAGCAGGTGGCGTGATGATCCTGGCAATCGACACAGCCACCAGGCAGGTGGGGATCGCACTCGCCCTCGAAACGGAAGTCCTCGCCGAGCACAATTGGCGCACTGAAAACAATCACACACGCGAGCTGGCTCCAGCTGTCGAGCGGGTGCTGCGCCGCGCCGGTGTTACAGCTGCCGATCTGCGAGCAATTGGCGTTGCGATTGGCCCCGGATCGTTTACCGGACTTCGCATTGGTTTGGGCCTCGCCAAGGGCCTGGCAATAGCCAACAATTGCGCTGTGGTGGGAATCCCCACATTAGACATCGTTGCGAGCGCACAACCAGAATTCAGCGGGACGCTGCTCGCAGCACTCCAAGCAGGACGCAGACGCATTGCAGTTGCTGAATACGCCTGGGAAGATGCTGGCTGGCGCCCGCAAGTGGAAGTTGAGATTACAACCTGGGAGGCTGTCGTCGCAACGCTAGATGAATTGGTTTACGTTTGCGGAGAAATCGACGAAACTGGGCGGAGCCTCCTACGCGGTAAAGCACAGTTCGCCCCCCCATCTTTGAACGTACGGCGGGCGAGCATATTGGCCGGACTGGCACACGCGCGCCTAGCAGCTGGTGCAGCAGACGACACAGCAACACTCGCGCCGCTATATTTCCACCAACCGTCGGTCACACCACCGCAGTCAACGCGGGAGCCACAAACTGCGTAATGGCGAGACCGCGGATCCGCATCGAACCGATGCAGATACAAGACATCCGGCAGGTTGCAGCCATCGATCGCATCTCGTTCCCCACTCCCTGGCCGGAGAGTGCCTTTGACCATCAGTTGCGCCGCAATCAACGTTCGCATTTCTTTGTGGCAAGGCTGCAGTCTGCTCCGACTCGTTGGTTTGATCGTTGGCGTGGAGAAAAACGAAAGATCATTGGATATGTGGGCTACTGGTTGGTACTGGACGAAGCGCACATCTCAACGATTGCCGTGCTGCCAAACTTCCGACGGCATGGCGTCGGCGAGAATCTACTGTTGACCCTGTTGCGCGACGCCACCCGTTGCGGAGCAATTGAAGCAACGTTGGAAGTGCGCATGAGCAATGAGCAAGCGCAGGCCCTCTATCGAAAATATGGATTCGAGCCAGTCGGCAAGCGCCGTAGCTATTATCGTGACAATGGCGAGGATGCGCTCTTGATGACAGCGCGCCCAATCATTCTCGAACCCAATTCGCAAGCCCTAAATGAGATACCACATTGAGAAATATTCTTATTACAGGTGGAGTTGGCTTTATCGGCTGCGACGCTTATAGGATTGGGTAAACGAAAATATCGAAATTTTTGATGCATGAAAACTGAAACGTAAAGTATCTTCACATTTCAACCCGCAGTGAGCCGGGGCTGGACACTTCACTACAAAACTCTGCCATTGGAGAAAGCTATGTCTTCAACCGATGAAATGCTTCAACTGGAAACCGAAGTTCGCGCCTGCCAGAATTGCGCGCTAGCCGACACCCGCAAGAACGCCGTCCCGGGAGAGGGCCCCGTAAACGCAAAGATCATGCTCATCGGTGAAGGGCCGGGATTCCACGAGAATGAGCAGGGAAGGCCTTTTGTAGGCGCGGCCGGAAAATTCCTGGAGGAACTACTCGGCGCGATAGAATTGGGACGCGATGACGTTTACATCACGAATGTGGTCAAGTGCCGCCCGCCCGGCAACCGCGACCCCGAGCCGGATGAGATCGAGGCCTGTCAGAAATATTTAGATCGCCAAATCCAGCTTATCAACCCGCGTGTCATTGTCACTTTAGGACGCATTTCCATGGCGCGCTGGTTTCCCGGCGCGAAAATATCAGCCATCCACGGGCAGCCAAAGCGGATCGGGGCGCGCATGGTCGTGCCCATGTTCCACCCCGCAGCAGCCCTGCACCAGCCCAAATACCGGCCACAGATCGTTGAGGATTTCAAGAAACTCCCGGGGTTCATCGCGAAGCTGGAATCTGAGTCTGACAATTCAGCCCCCGCAGAACCTCCTATGGAGCAAATGAGTTTGTTCTGAGGTCGCTCAATCCCAGCGCTCAGCCTACGGCTGGATTATGTTTCGCCACTTTTGTAGAAATGGGACATCAGTTGGGACGGTGGATAATAGACAAATGAACATGCGGACGTTATAATTTCGCTCGGCGCGCTGGCATGCGCCAATGCAATATAGTTTGAGCGCTACGGCCACCCCATTGCAGGCGCGGTGCCGTTTTTTTATTCTCACGACCGTACGGGGATCCTATGCGATATTTAATCACAGGCGGAGCGGGTTTTATCGGCAGTCACCTGTGCGAGGTACTGCTGGCAGGTGGACATGAGGTAACTGCTGTGGACGATCTTACCACTGGCCGGATCGATAATGTCGCCCACCTGACCGCCGATCCCAACTTCCAACTCGTCATTGAATCGATCATCAACGCTGCTGTGATGGACCGACTCGTGAACGAATGCGACCTAGTCATTCATTTAGCTGCTGCTGTGGGTGTCGAACTTATAGTGCGTTCACCGGTGCATACCATAGAGACCAATGTGATGGGGACGGAAATCGTTTTGCGCACGGCCCGCCGCTACCGCAAAAAGACGCTGATCGCTTCAACTTCGGAGATTTACGGCAAATCTAATGACGTGCCTTACAAGGAAGACGCTGACCGGCTGATGGGGGCGACCACACGCAGCCGCTGGTCTTATGCCACTTCCAAAGCGCTGGATGAGTTTCTCGCGTTGGCCTATTACAAAGAGATGGACTTGCCTGTTGTCATCTTTCGGCTATTCAACACAGTCGGCCCGCGGCAACGCGGCCGTTATGGGATGGTCGTCCCCCGTTTTATACGCCAAGCCTTAGCGGGCGATGACATCACAGTGTACGGCGACGGGAAACAGAGCCGCTGTTTCTGTAATGTTCGCGATGTTGTCGAGGCCATTATTGGTCTTTCTGAGTCTGCGCAGGCTGAGGGCCAGGTGTTCAATATAGGTGCTCAGGAAGAGACAACTATCCTGGCATTGGCCTACAAAATCAAAGAGATGGCGAACAGCAAGTCGCGCATTCTGCTCGTTCCGTATGAGGAGGCCTATGAGCAGGGCTTTGAAGATATGCGGCGGCGCGTTCCAAGTGTGGACAAGATCAATTCCATTGTGGGCTGGCGACCCTCCACATCTTTTGAATCGACCCTGCATGAAATTATCGAACACTTCCGCACGAATAATGAAATGTCCGATCCCATCTCGCAGCGCGAAATGCCCAGTGCTGTCGTGATCGACGGTTAGAAATGACCCCCAAAGACAAACTGCTCGCCAAAATAGAAGACCGCAGCGCGCGGGTAGGTGTCATTGGCCTAGGTTACGTTGGCCTGCCTTTAGCCATGGAGTTCGCTCAAAACGGTTTTACTGTGGTTGGCATCGATACTAGTGCCGAGAAAGTCGCATCAATCAACGCACGCCAAAGCTATATTCCTGACGTCGCCACAGAAGAGTTAGCTGCCTTGGTGGCGGGCGGCAAGTTAGCTGCCACAACAGATTACACTGCTATCAATGAACTTGACACAATCAGCATTTGTGTACCGACCCCGCTGCGCAAAACGCGGGACCCGGACATGTCCTACGTGATCAGTGCGGCTGAGGATATTGCAGAACACCTGCCGGTAGGTGCCTTGATCGTTCTGGAAAGCACGACCTACCCCGGGACCACCGAAGAGCTTGTATTGCCACGCATGGTGAGTAATGGCTCTACTGTTGGAGAAGACATTTTCGTAGCCTTCTCGCCAGAACGCATCGATCCTGGCAATGACAACTTTGGCGTGCGCAATACCCCTAAAGTCATCGGGGGAGTTACATCGGCCTGCGGTGAAGTGGCCGTGGCATTATATTCAACCACCGTCGAAACAGTTGTCCCAGTTGCCTCCACACGCGCCGCCGAGATGGTAAAACTGCTGGAGAATACCTTCCGGGCAGTCAACATTGGCCTGATCAATGAAATGGCTATCATGTGCGACAAACTGGGCGTGAATGTCTGGGAAGTCATCGAGGCTGCAAAAAGCAAACCTTTTGGCTTTATGCCTTTTTATCCCGGTCCTGGCCTCGGTGGACATTGCATTCCAATCGATCCGCTCTACCTGTCCTGGAAACTCAAAACACTTAATTACAACGCCCGCTTCATCGAGTTGGCGGATGAGATTAATACTGACATGCCCCGTCATATTGTGTCCAAGATTTCAGAGGCTCTAAATGACGACAGCAAACCAGTGCGGGGCTCAAACATCCTGGTACTCGGCGTCGCGTATAAACGTGACGTGGACGATGTGCGCGAAGCACCTGCGATTGACATCATTCAACTCTTGCAGTTGCAGGGCGCAAACGTTACCTACAACGATCCATATGTACCCGTGCTCAACTTTGACGATGTAGAGATGCAATCTTCGCCACTCAATGAAAACGCCCTGACAAAGTCCGATTGTGTCGTTGTTGTGACGGATCACAGTCAGTATGAGTGGCAGGTTGTACTTGCAAACGCAAAGCTGATCGTAGATACACGCAATGCTCTCAAAAAACAAACCGGAGCGGCGCGCGTCGTTACCTTGTAACGTAATTCTGCGAGGATGGACATCCCCGTCCAACATATCTGCACCGCTACGTAAGTGGCGCACTCTAATCATCATGCATTTGTGCGTCGTCACTGGAACGCATCACCCCGAAACAAGCGGACCCGCGACGTACCTCTCCCACCTGCTGCCTGAACTTCTTCAGCGCAGTCATACTTTGGATGTCATAACGTATACAGACGCGGCTACGAGTGACTGGGATACGAGCTATCCGTATCCTGTCTTTCGCATCTCGCGCAGCAGGTCTATCGTCGTCCGGCTTTTTGCGATGACTTCTGCTGTGGTGCGGATTGGCCGGAAGGCTGATGTCATCTTCGTGAGTGACTATGGATTGCCAGCTGCGCTTGCCAACTTGTTTCTTCGCAAACCCATTGTTCTCAAGAGCGTAAGCGATTTCGCCTGGGAGTTCAGCACCCGGCGCGGTTGGCTTCCAACCGGAGTAACAATTGACGAATTTCAGCAACGCCAAAATAACATGCGGATTCGCATTCTCCAATGGCTGCAAAAAATGTACGTGGGCGCAGCCCAACTTGTCATTGCGCCGAGCGCCTACTCATCCAGTTTGATCACGGGTTGGGGTATTGATGGCCGACGAGTAAAGATTATCTATAACGCGCTCCATCTCTCTGCATTCGCGTCTTTGCCATCACGAGAGGACAGCCGGACGGAGTTGGGATTTGGAAAAGAACCAGTGCTCGTTGCCGTGGGTAGACTCGTGAAGTGGAAACACTTCGACGGAATCATCGCAGCCCTATCCCAGATTCGAGCCAGATTTCCCGCTGCGCGCCTTGTCGTTGTTGGGGACGGCCCGGAAAGCGGAACGTTGCAGCGCACTGCGCAAACTCTCGGGGAGGCAGTTCAATTTACGGGTTCACTCCCGCCGGATCAGGTTTATCTCAATTTACGCGCTGCAGACTTGTATGTTCAATTTTCCACGTACGAAGGTTTGCCACATACTGCTCTGGAGGCAATGGCAGTTGGAACGCCGGTTGTAATTTCTCAAGTCGGCGGAAATGTCGAGGTCGTCGAACACGGCCAAAACGGTCTTCTGGTTCCGCCCGGGGATATAGAGGCGCTAGCGGGAGCAATAACACAGCTTCTAACACAACCCGATGAGGCCAAAAACCTGGCTCGGCAGGCGTCTAAAAATCTGGAAAGATTTTCCTGGCCCATACTCGTCGAGAAGACTGAAGCAGCCTTGAAAGAAGTCATTGCGTGAAGCTACTGATGCTTTCGGGTGACACTGCACTCGCGTGCGGCCAACAAGGCCCTTTTCACAACACTCTCTCCGGCCTCGCAGAACATTGGAGCCGCATTGATGTAATCACATCACCTGTCAGGGAAGTAGAACCTTTCAAGCTTTTTAAAAATACATACATTCATCCAGTACACGCTTCACGGATGTTGCAAGCAAGTGCTATTGTGCGGAAAGCAGTTGCCCTTATCGATAAGCACAGCCACGATATCATCGCCTCGCATGACTTTGGCCTCTTTCAGAACGGACGTGCAGCTGCGACAGTAACCAAACAAACAGGCATCCCCTATGTAAGCGAAATTCATCATGTCGATGGATATCCACAAGCAGGCAGCGCGAGAGAAAAAATCCAGCCGTGGCTTGCACGCAAGTACGTTCAGTGGGCACGACATAAAGCAGCCGGGTTCCGCATCACGAACACATCCGAATTGCGCCCCTTGTTACGCAGTTGGGGTGTACCCGACTCGCAACTGCACCTGCTTTACAGCCTATATCTCGATTTTGGCATATTTTCACCAGTGCCTACAGAGAAAAAATACGACGCAATATTCGTCGGGCGGCTTTCTTCGAATAAAAATCCGGGGATGTTTCTTGAAGGTATCGCGCAAGTGCGCCACAAGAAGAAAGATATCAAAGCACTCATCATCGGACGCGGAAATTTGCAAGGACAGTTAAAACAACGTCTGTCACAATTAGATTTATCCAATAATGTCGAACTTCGGGATTGGGTCGCATCACCAGCCGAGCTAGCAGAACTTTACCGACAGTCACGCTGCCTTGTTTGTACATCTCTCAGTGAAGGGGGGCCGCGCGTGGTGGCAGAGGCAATGGCGTGCGGTGTGCCTGTCATTTCAACCCGTGTGGGGCTCGCAGCCGAGTTAATTGAGCATGGAGAGAATGGCTTCCTGATCGATTGGAGCGTACAAGACCTCGCAACGCGACTCACAGAGTTTCTCAATGCTCCCACTTTGGGAGCAACCGCCCCGGCAGCAGTTCAGCGGTTCGAAAAATCGGCTTTGCTCAGGGAGTACGCGCAAGCTTATCAATTTCTCGCAGCCCAGAGGAAGGCAGAGGGCGGCTCGTAGTGATAGCCAACCCCAAACAATTTAGCGACACCTTCTCGCAAGATATTAATCGCAGGTATGTGATTGTCGCTCTGACAGTAATGACACTTGTGGGGTTTATTCTGCGCGTGATCGGCTCGTATGAAATCATTCCATATGTCTCAGATCCCCAAATCGTCAATGAAGCACTACGGCTAGGTCAGCTCGTCGCCGAGAGAGACATTAGCGTCTTGTCGCAAGCCTTCAAATATCCATTGATACTCCCTTATCTACTCTCGGCTTGCTATGGTGCTCTCTTTGTCGTGGGCAGGCTCGTCGGCACATTTGGCTCCATTGCCGAATATCAGGCCTATTTATTTGCCAATGTGACTCTTTATCACCTGATTGCAGCACTGGTTGTCGCTGTCATGAACACTGCTCTGATCCCGATTATCTATCTATTAGGTCGATCGATATACGACAAGCGAATAGGGCTGCTGGCAGCTGCGCTGTTGACCGTTGGATTGCTCAATGTTCAACTCGCACATCAGGCCCGACCACACGCGGCGGTGACTTTTATGCTGGCTGCAACGTTGTTGGCAGCAACTTATTTGCTCAGAGCCGGCAGCTTACGTTGGTATCTCCTGACCGGCACACTTGCCGGAATATCTGCGGGCATTCTGCACAATGGGTTTTTTGCATTTGCATTCTTTATCGTTGCGCATATCGCCTATTGGTGGCGAGAAGGTTCCAAACGTAACCATTCAATCGTCGATCGAAATTTGATACTGGGTTTGCTAGTTGGTGGAATCGTTGTTTTGCTGGCGTATCCACAAATAATTCTCTCGCCCGACCAGATCCTACGTTTAGAGTCCGATGGTCAATTGATCCTGAGCGGCAACCATGATCTTCGCTCCAACTTTTGGGACCCCGCGCGACTGACTGATCGGGCGATCACTCTGTTTCAATATGAACCTGTAATCTTTGTGTTTGGGATATGCGGTTTACTCTACGGGTTGTGGATCGCCCGCACACGCTGGCTGCATTTGATAGTAATGGTATTCATCGTATTCTATTTCCTGTTGTTCGCGCCGCTGGCCGACGCCGAAGCACGGTTCTTTACACCGCTACCGCCATTCTTAAGTCTGACGGCAGCCCACATCGTCGTAGACTTTTTTGATCGATTACGTGCCGGAAAGACGGTCGTTTTGGTAGGCGCTGTTATTTTGTTGATCCCAGGTCTCGTGATGTCACTCAGACTCAACTGGCTGTTCACTCGCACAGACACACGAGTTCTGGCTACCGAGTGGATCAGCGAAAACCTGGCGCCTGGATCGGCACTGCTACAGAGTGTTGACCTTGCTATTCCTCCCTCACGTGCCAGCCTGATGAGGCAAGTTGAGCGCTTCCCTGGTTCCCTCGGTGCCAGAGACGAATGGCTTTTGACTTTACCGATGACGGAGTACCCACAACCCAACTTCGATCTATACAGGCTCTGGGTGTACAACCCCTATTCGTCGGATGAACTTATAGAGCTTCTACAAGACCATGAAATGGTGTGGTCAGCATTTGTGAGTCGCACTCTCTTTCCACGGGACGACTGGCCTTACAACTATGCAAGCTCTCACGCCGCGCAAGTGCAGGAATTCTCTCCCATTCGCAACGTGGCGCGCTTCGGTGATGCAGCCCTCCCAGGCGACATGTCGCGTCCTCTCCGTGATTTGTGGAGTGTGCAGAGAATGGGACCGATTGTCGAGCTATTCGAACTCACTGTGCAATGAGGCTTTGTTACATCACATACAAAGTCGATGCGCACAATGCGCTGGTCGGCCACGTTGTCGGTTGGATCAAAGAACTAGCCCGCCATTTGGAGCAGATCGAAGTCGTGTGTCTAGCTGCTGCCCCGACAGAATTCCCTGCAAATGTGCGCGTCCACTCCCTCGGAAAAGAATCAGGAGTAAGTCGCATCGGCCGCTGGCGAAAATTCTTTCAGGTCATATGGAATCTCCGCACTGAAATTGATTCTGTATTCTGCCAGTTCAGTCCTGAATATGTCATCGGCATCGCTCCGCTCGCGTTTCTACGCCGTTGGCCGATCACCTTCTGGTACACTCACCGGCATGTCGGCTTTCGATTGCGTTTAGCCACTGCATTCGCGCGGTGTATCGTCACCGCCACGCCAGAAAGTTTCGGCCTCAAAACCACCAAGTTGCGGGTTATCGGGCACGGCATCGATACGGAGCGTTTTCGTCCAAAAAATAACTCGCTTCCAAAGACTCCAACATTACTCGCAGTTGGTCGCCGCTCACCGATTAAAAACTACGAACTACTGATCGATTCTGTTGAAATACTCGTAAAGCAATATGACTGGGAAGACTTGCGGGTCCGAGTTGTTGGTGGCGATCAGGGCAACGCGCCACCCGCTTATGCCGACCAGTTGCAAGAGAGGATTAATGCGGCTGGACTTTCCGAGATTGTGAAACTCGTCGGTCCTGTTCCCTTTGATCAAATTCCTACAGAATATAATGCAGCCAGCTTGCACATCAATTTATGTCCGACCGGTGGTATGGACAAAGCCGTACTGGAAGGGATGGCCTGCGGTACACTAACGCTGGTTCGGAATGAGACGTTCCGACCGCTTCTCGCTCCCCTGGAATCAGGACTTTTGTCTGGACCTGACCGTCCGGAAGTAATTGCAGAACACATCTCCACGATGCTTTCTCGCTCTGAAAAGGAACAACTGCAACTCGGCAAACAGTTAAGACAAGCGATGCTTGAAAATTACGGGCAAGCAGCTTTTGCAAAACGCTTATCGGATGTTCTCATCCAGGCTTCGAAATGATTGTCACGCGAGCACTTCGGGTGCGCTATATCCAAGTCTTACCGTATGACGGGTGAGCGTCTTCCAATGACCCGCGCGGATGGCACACTGGAAACAAACGACTAGGCAAACCTCCAAAAATTGATCATTGAGTAAACTATGAAACTTGGGCGTTACTTCATCGTCGTTATTCTGCTGCTGGGCGCATACCTTCGCTGGATCAACATCGGCTGGGAAGGCCTCTCAACGGATGAGGCGGCCATTAGCCTAAAAGCGCTCGGCGTTGCGCGCTACGGTCAGCACACATTGCTCGGAACGCCTATGTCAGTGGGTCTGTGGCATTCGCCCCTCTCCATTTATCTTTATGCCCTCCCGTTCCGCCTCAGCGCCGACCCGCGGTTGGCGCGTATCTTCACGGGTGCTTTGAACGTAATAGCAATTGCTCTCGTGTATGTGGTAGGTGCGCGTTACTTCGGCCGCAAGGCAGGCATCATCGCAGCGCTGCTTTACGCAGTGCACCCGGAAGCATTGGTCGCCACACGCAAAATTTGGAACCCTGATCTCGGCGCACCGTTTGTGATGGGATTCATCCTGACCGGCTTAATGGGCTACGTTGATGGTAATCGCTGGGCGCGCTTGCTACATTTACCAATACTAAGTCTCGCAATTCAAGCACACCCTTCTACCAGTATGCTTATCCCGCTGGCGCTCCTGTTGTGGAGCTACGCCTGGATCAACAAGATTGCAAACAGGCGGATATTAATCACACAAACAGTCGCGAGGGCTTTTCTGGCTGCAGCTTCTCTCGTCCCTTGGCTATTCGGCCTCTACGCAGATACGCTCCTCGCTGGAAATCCAGCCGGCATTAGCCCTTTACCCAACCGCGGCCTGGACTACTTGTTGGACACAATGTTGATCCTGCTCGGTAACTGGGAACAGAATTTTGTCAAGCCTATACAACCTGCACTTACAATCCTCGGGACTTTCTGGTTGCTCTTGCGGGCAATGCGCCGCCGCGAAGCCTTTCCCGGTCTCATCGTTGTACTCGGCTTCTTCCTCGTCCCCGTAACGACTCTTGTCCTGGATATTCAATATCGCGGCTACCACATCTGGCCCAGCTTCCCGAACGCCTTTCTGATTCAGGGCGCGCTGCTTGGTGGCGTTTTCAATGTGGCCCTGCTCAAGGGACCACTGGCCCGCTTATGGAATTGGGAGGGGCTGCTTCCGGATCGCATCCTGCGCTGGGCTGCAATACCTGTAGTAGCCATTATTGTCATAACGCAGTTACGCTTTTTTTACAACGTATGATCGCAGCAACACAGAAGTCCCACTCGAAACCCAGATTAATGCAATTCGTGCAGCGTTTGACAGAGCAGCAGCCCAAGGGAGAGAACTCATACTGCTCATCCCCGGAATTGGATCGGATGAGTACGCTTTTTTGCGTTGGGAGGTGCTTAACGCGGATGTTGGCGCAAGCATTGTCCGCGATGGTCGCGCATTACCTCTCCCCACCAACGGGGCTGTTTTGCTTGGCCCAGCTGACTATGTGGGGCGATCTGAGCTGTTTTCCGGTGGCGAGCTATTTTTCGATTTCTTCAGGATAGCAGAACTGGCCCCGGCAGACTCTTTCCAGCCGGATATCAAAATGCCCAATGAAGTGCAGCTAGCCAATGGCGCAACGGTCATCGGCTTTCGCCGGACATTGCCAGAGAGCTCACCAATTGCTGGCGAAAACTGGCCGATTGACATGATCTGGCGCGTGGATTCTATATCGCAATCGAACGACAAAGTGTTTGTCCATCTTATTGATCAACATGACAACAACTTCGGTCAGAGCGACGTTGCCGGACTGCCCGTCGCTCAGTGGACACTGGGCGAATTCGTCCTGAGCCAGTTGAAAATGCCACTTGCAGAAGACCTACCCGCAAGCGGGCCTTTGTTCTTGCGTTTCGGTATGTATAACGATCTGGGTCAGGTTGATGTATTAGATGCGAATGGTTCTTCGCTGGGCGGGTTTAGCCTGGATCAGATTCGTGGCATGGCTGCACCGGTTGCAAAGTGGGAGAACGGCTTGGTGCTGGACTCTCTTTCTGCTCCAAGTGATTTAACTCAGGGGCCGCCACTATCCGTTGCTGCTACCTGGAATGCAACGACTACATTGCTCGAGGACATCCAACTGTCCTGGCGGTTGACAGCACCAAATTCAGCGGTTGTCTTTGAATTCAGATCGGAGTTATTCCCGGATGCTGACTCTAACCACCTCCCAGTTGGCGCGTTCGAGCAGGTTGTATATGACCTGCGAATTCCAGTGGACATTGAACCCGGCTCGTATGCGCTGACACTGCTGCCAATTGATGGACTAGGAGAACCGATTGGAGATACGTTCCACTTTCTCGAATCAATTGAGATTTTGACGCGCGAACGCAGCTTTGACCCGCCACCCATGTCGCAGGCCCTCAATGTAACTTTCGGTGAAGAAATCGAACTGTCCGGTTACGATCTCAACGTGAATGCTTCCGAGCTCAACCTAGCACTTCACTGGCATGCCCGAGGCATGATCCCAATCGACGACAAGTATTTCGTCCATATCTGGAACAACGACGAGATTGTGGCACAATATGATTCTATGCTGGCGGCTTACACCTATCCCACCTCCTGGTGGGCATCCGGCGAGTATTTCAGCGATGAAGTCACGCTGGCCTTGGAGGCGCTCCCGGCAAGGGAGTATTCAGTTACAGTGGGGCTTTACGATCCCAACACCAACACTCGTTTGCCGATCACTTTTGCGGATGGCACTCTGGCCGCGGATGAGTGGGCGCTCCTGGAACAATTTAACTTTACACCCGATGGATAAAGAATCAGTCATAAAACAAACTGATCCACGCGCTGCGTATTTGGCGCATAAGGAAGAAATTGACGTTGCCATTGCGCGCGTGCTGGCCAGTGACCGTTACATTTTAGGAGCCGAAGTGGAAGCGTTCGATGCAGAATTCGCGGAGTTCCTTGGCGCGCGATATTCTATCAGTGTCGCGAGTGGAACAGATGCATTAGAACTCGCATTGCGGGCCTGTGGTGTCCGCCCTGGCGATGTAGTGCTCACTGTCTCTCACACTGCTGTAGCAACCGTCGCTGCGATTGAACGCTGCGGAGGAATTGCCGTATTCGTAGATGTCGATCCGCAAACATTCACTCTCGTTCCAGAAGCACTGGAGGCAGCTCTCGCAACGGATCTGCCCGGCTTGGCTAAAGCAATTGTCCCCGTTCATCTATATGGGCATCCAGCTGAAATGCCAGCAATCTGTGACATTGCACGTCGCTATGATCTTTTTGTCATAGAAGACTGCGCCCAAGCGCATGGTGCGGCCATTGGTGATCAGAAAATGGGCACCTGGGGCGATATAGCTGCGTTCAGTTTTTATCCCACGAAAAACTTGGGAGCCGTCGGTGATGGCGGCTCTATCGTAACAAATAATGAACATCTGGCTGAAAAAGCGGAGCAACTCAGGCAGTATGGTTGGAAAAGCAGATATGTGAGTGACAGTATTGGCTACAACAGCCGGCTGGACGAAATCCAGGCAGCGATATTGCGAGTCAAGTTAAAATACCTGACTTCTGCGACGCAACGTCGTCAGAAAATTGCTGCCGCCTACAAAGCGTTGCTCTCGGACGTGGAATTTTGTTTGCCGTTCGAACGCAATGATGCAATTCATGTCTACCATCAATTTGTCATTCAACATCAGGATCGCGACTTGCTGCGCAGCTATCTTGCGCAACACAATATTGCAACTTTGATCCATTATCCGCTCCCGGTCCATTTGCAACCTGCGTTTTCACATCTTGCCAAAGACCTCCCGAAAACAGAGAGGCTGGCAAAGACAATCTTAAGCCTACCCATGCACCCTGGTCTAAGTGAGTCGAACATTGAGCACATTACATCCACGATGATTAACTGGCTCGACGAAGAAAAAACTATTCTGCCCTAGAGATAGAGCTGGTCTTCATCCGGCCAAACGCCAGGCACAACCGGACCGAGAATATCTACAAAAAAGTGCGTATCTGTTATTTTGGGGCATTTGATCCTCAATATGCCCGCAACAATTTCTTACGGCAAAGCCTGACACTTGCGGGTTGTCAGATCGTGAGTTGTAACGTGCCGACGGTTTGGCCTACATACCGTAAATATCCAGCCCTGCTGCAGCAATATCGGCGCCTCTGTCGGGAGTGCGATGTGATCATCGTCGCCGAATTCGGTCAGACGATTGTCCCGCTTGCATGGCTACTAGGTCGTCTGAGAAGGCAGGCCGTCGTTTTTGATCATGTCATCGGGCTTTATGAATCCTCCGTGATCGAGAAGCGCCGCTTTGCACCCAAAAGTTTCGCTGCGCGAAAACTATATTTGTTGGATAGTTACGCTGGAAAATTGCCGGCGGGAATACTCACAGGCACATCTGCGTATAAGGACTATTTGGGAGCTGAGTTCTCGCTTTCGCTCGATCGCATCCACGTTGCCCCACTTGGGGTAAATGATGAGATCTTCTTTCGGCAGGCTAACCCAAAAAATAATTCCGGTGCGATAAATATTCTCTTCTTAGGTTCGTATTTACCAAATCATGGTGTGGACATTATTCTAGAAGCGGCTGCGCTGCTGCAAGGCGAAGGTAATTTGCACTTCAGATTGGTCGGGGATGGTTTGGGCAAACAAGCCGCGCAGGAGCTTTCGAGAGAACTTAAGCTCACAAATATCGAGTTTATTCCGAAGGTTAGATTCCTGGATGTACCGGCACAAATCGCAGCTGCGGATATTGTGCTTGGCAACTTCGGGGATACGCCACAGTCTCGCAAGGCAATGGCGAACAAGGTTTTACAAGGCTTAGCGATGCAGAGGGCTGTCATCTCTGGTGATACGTCTGCCATTCGCGAGAATTTTAATCATGGCGAGCACCTGTGGCTCTGCCAGCTTGGCGATCCAGAGGCACTTGCGGGTGGGTTACTTAAGCTTGCACAAGATGCGCAATTGCGAAAAAAGATCGCGACCGCAGGCTATTCGCGTGTAACCAAACGGCTCACTCCCCAAGCTGTCGGCCCGGCCCTGAAAGACTATCTTTCCAGTTTGCTCTGACAGGCGCATGAAATTTATTTACCTTTCGAACACGCGCCTGCCGGGGGAAAAGGCGCACGCAATCCAGATCATGAAAACATGCGCAGCGCTCGCTGCAACCTCTGATGTACTTCTACTTTACCCGAGACGGAGAAACCGGGCTTGGCTGCGCCGGGTCACAAATCTGGTAGAGTTCTATGATCTACCACGCGATGTACCTCGAAAGTCGATCCCTTGTATTGACTTATTTGATTGGGTTCTGAAAATGCCGGTCGGTCAGGCGTGGGGGTATCGATTTGTATTCGCCTTGCAAATGTGGACATACCATTTGGCACTGCTGCCTTACATTTGGAAAGATGCCGACGTTTTTTATACGCGAGATAGTCTCACTGCCGGATTACTTGCAGCCTTGCGGCCAAAGATTCGGAAGAAAGTTTTTTTTGAGGCGCACACCTTCCCTGCCAGCCGATTGGGAATCGCTTTGCAAGGATGGTTTGCGCACCGTATCGGGGGAATCATTACGATCAATCATCTTCTGGCGAAAAGGTACCGACAATTCGGCTGCTCGCCCGAATCAATTTCTGTCATTTCTGATGCAGTGGAGGCATCAAATTTCGCTCTCATTTCCAAGGCTCCTGCCCGGAAGCAGCTGGGTATTCCAGCGGATAGATATATCGCTATGTACGTGGGACAAATGTATGTCTGGAAGGGTGTAGACACACTCATCGCTGCGGCAGCACACCTCTCGGACGAACATTGCATCTGGCTTGTGGGCGGCACGCCTGAAGAGTTGCCACGCATTCGGCGCGCTCTGGCTGAACTTGATAATTCTTTAGTTGTTGCAACCGGCTATATCGAGCATCGGGAAGTACCTACATATCTGGCAGCTGCAGATGTGCTGGTGCTGCCCAACTCGGGGCAACATGAGATCTCACGCTTCTATACATCCCCGCTCAAAATGTTTGAATATATGGCCGCGGGGCGCGCAATCATTGCCTCCGATCTGCCTTCTATTCGCGAGGTTCTCACAGACGGAGAGAACGCGCTGCTCGTTCCGCCGGATAATCCCAAGGCCCTGGCAGAAACGATCAAGCACCTGCGGGCAAATTCTGCCATCACCAACCAGATCGCAGAACGGGCAAAAGCAGACTCCGCTTCACATTCGTGGGACGGACGCGCACAACAAATCCTAAAATTCGTGGCGCGTCATTCTAACTCTATCACTGTTACGGAGAGTTCTACAGTTTGAAGCAGTTATTCACAGGCCGGATTCGCCACATAATTGCGGACGTCGCAATGCGGCGGCTGGCTCGCAATACCGGCTGGCTGCTCGCTGCCGAGGTAGTCGCAACTATCGTGAGTGTGTTTCAGTTCCCGCTGGTTGCGCGGTTGTTGGGAGTGGAACGCTTCGGGGTATTACATCTTGTCATGAGTACTGTGGGGCTGATCACTGCGCTCCTCACAGTGCGCGTATGGGAAACGATCATCAGATTCCTGACTGAGTTTGAAGCGCAAGATGAAGCGGAGCGCGCCCTGGCGATTGTCAAACTGGCTTACGGCCTGGACATCGTTCTTGGGGTGCTCGTTTTCGCGTTTGTTGCCGTCATTGCCCCGCTCCTGGGCACGCTGGTGGTGCAGACCTCCGATGCTACTGACCTGATCCGTCTCGAAGGACTGCGGCATCTCCTGCTCGCGACGAGTGGTGCGTCCACCGCTATCCTGCGCGTCTTCGACCGCTTCCGCTGGCTATCTGCATTCAACGCCTTCTCGGCAATTGGAATCTTTGCCCTTGTTGCCTTATCCTTATTTCTAGGATGGGATGTGTTCGGATACATCTTGGCGTTTATGCTCATCGCTGCAGCCCAATCGATCATTCTTTATCGCATAGCGACCCGTAGATTACGAGTTCGATTTGGGGAAAATTGGTGGTCTGCTGATCTGACGAACTTGCATGATTTGAGGCGTCCAATTGCAGTTATGCTTTTTAGCATCAATGTAGATGCAATCCGAAAGGTAGCAACGGCGAATGCTGATACCGTTATCCTTGGATTGTTTACCGGCCCGTATAGCGTGGGTATTTACCGATTGGCCAAGCAATTGGCGGGGTATGCCACCCGGCTTTCCAATCCCCTCTATACAGCACTCTATCCGGAGATCGTACGACTATACAATGAGCAGGGCATAGAACGCATGCGAGCATTCGTTGGGCAG
Organism: Anaerolineales bacterium; assembly: GCA_965248775.1. Lineage (GTDB taxonomy): Bacteria > Chloroflexota > Anaerolineae > Anaerolineales > JBHHUI01 > JBHHUI01. The sequence goes on along the minus strand of OZ252150.1, from coordinate 2,357,563 downwards.
TTGAGGCGGGTGTTGGTAATCGGAGTCGCGGGCCTCATCGGCGGAGCTTTGGTTCTTGGGCGACCCATCATTCTTAGCGTCTTTGGGCACGAATATGAACCCGCTATCCCCGTTTTCAATATCATTATGTTCATGCATGTCTGGATTGTATTCATCTGGGCGCCTGGGGTCTTACTGGCGATAGGAAAGGTTCGTCAATTGACGGTGATTAATACCATCAGTTCTCTGCTATCAATTGTATTACTCCTTGCCTTCACACCCCGCTTCGGCATGCTAGGTGCGGCGTCAGCCATCGTAATTGGAACATTCTTGGGTTCTAGCATGTTAGCCGTCTACTTGATTCGTCTGCGCAATACAGAATGGCGCACATCAGACTCACACATCAATGTCTGAAGCGACAACACCAAACAGGGATTTACTCATCTCGGTAGTCACACCATCTTTAAATCAAGCCGCTTTTTTACAAGAGACAATCGAATCTGTACTCAGCCAGAGATATTCGAACCTAGAGTATATGATTTTCGACGGCGGTTCAACGGATGGCAGTGTAGAAATTATCCAACACTATGTCGATCAACTGACCTATTGGGTTAGCGAGCCGGATGAAGGTCAAGCGGATGCCATTAACAAAGGCTGGTCCCGCGCTGGCGGGGAGGTGCTAGCCTGGCTCAACTCGGACGATATGTATTGTCCGGAAGCGCTGCAGCGCGTGGGTGAAGAATTCGCTACCCACCCGGAGATGCTCGTTTTGGTTGGCGATTGCCTGATTGGAGATCCAGTCGGGACCCCGATCGCGCTCAAGTGGGCCCGTGATCTCGATCCTATTCGTTTGATTACTACCAGTGGTAACGTACCCGGCCAACCCGCCGTGTTTATCCGCCGTGAGGTTTTTGAACGAGTCGGTCCGCTGAAAACAGAGCTGCATTTTATGCTGGACTGGGACTACTGGATTCGTGTCGGTCTATACGTCCCGCCTGAGCGCCTGCGCTGTATTTCGGTGCCATTGGCAATCTCACGCTTTTGGGAAGGCACCAAAACCCTCACCGGCTTGCAGACGATTGGCAATGAACATCGCTACTTGTTGGATTCGTACTTCGCCGATGCTAGCTTTCTTCCAGCGGAGTATGAAGCGCTGCGCGAGCAAGCCTACGCGGGTACATATTGGAAACAAGCCTCGCTGGAGTGGCAGGCTGGGCAAACGCGCAACGCGCGCCAGAGCGCCAGCAACGCCCATCAACGGTCGCCGAGTGTGTACAAACACCGTCGCCTAATCATGTTTTTGCTCGTCACCCTCATTCCGTACCGTTTTTCGAGGCCAGCGCGTCGTCTGTGGTCACAACTGCTCCATCTATTACCGGCGTCTTGGCATAGCCAAGTGGAATTACAAGTATAGGCCAATGGTGACGACCAGGGCAGAAATCCGCGCTTTTTACAATCAAAGCCGCGAAGGGTCGATACACCAGCATTTACAAATAAGCCGGCCGGCTACAAGCAATTGTCAGTCTGGCGGCGGGCTTTAACTCCCTGCACGACCGGCTGCTCAACGTGGGCTGTGGCGCGGGGAGAGGGTCATCCGGTGGTTTCGATATTTAGATTCTTATTCTGTATAACACTGTCAAACGGATTTTATACGATAAAGAGGCAAAACCTTGAAAATTCCTATCCCCGCTGCAAGCAGGCGGGGTATTACGGAATTTTCCCCTTCGGGACGGATTTTGCTACATCTTGGAACCCACGTAGCAAGCTACGGGGTATTCTGCTCTGCAGAATAACACGAATATTGGGACAAATTGCGGAATGCTGCTTGATAGAGGTCCTTGTGAGGATGATTAAAAACATAGTGCGAAGAGTTGTCGGCGAAGACATCATGGGGGGGTAGAATTCTTCCGGCATCCAGATATGCAAAATAGATGGGGAGGACCATTTAACGGCCAAAAATTCAGACAGCGTATATTTTTGACCTCTTATACTATTTTCCGGTCAAAGCTATTCTAGAAACGGGTACATACCGTGGAACGATAACGGCTTTATTCGGTGCGACCTCATTGCCTGTTTACCCCGTAGAAATATCTCCTCGCTACTTTTCCTATGCGAAGATAGCTCAATTGCAAAAGAAGATGTGTATTTCTATTTGGGTGCGCATTGGGGAGACGATTTGCCATTGCGGGACGAATTGTACATCATCTTTTCAAAATGGGAAAAGCCCATTGTTATTATATATGACTTCCAAGTGCCTAATTCTGAGTATAAAATTGACGACTTCGGGCCAGGAAAGGTACTTAATCTAAGGTATTTAGATCCAGTAGTATCGGCTCACAAGCTCTCTGCCTTTTTCCCAGCAGTGAATTCGTCTGCAGAAACCGGGACGAGAAGGGGATGCTAGTTCTTTTACAAGAGATGTCAGGATTGATAGTGGACACCAAAATCAAGACGCTCATTCGAGACACATCGTATCTTCGGCAGATTGATGAAGTACAGAAATCATAACAAGGCGCTACATCTAACGTCAATATTGCTATGCTCAATATCCGCAGGTGAGCTTTGACATAGTGTAGCCTAATAGACGTTGCTGCACTATTCGGCGGCGAAAGTTAAGTTAGTTTGCACAGACAACACATGGCAGAGCTTCTCATGGCGAAGTCGAAGAAGAAAACCGCGTATCGGGTACGCAAATGGTCGCCATACAACGACGCGTTAATTCGGCGCGGCGATTTCATGTTATAGCTCTCCGAAGAAGTTTACGATTCCTGGTTGCAAACTGAGCGCCGTGAGCGATGAAGTGGTCGGGATCATCGCTAAACTTGAGGGTTGTCCCAGCATGGCCTGTTGTCCACCCAGCTTGCGTTTCGATTTGGACGCCTTACGCGGCGGCTTATTTAGCCCGTCGCTGGACGGAGTTTAGCACTATTGGAACTGTTTTTGTTGAGACGAGCAACCAGGTTTTCAGCCTGCCTTCAAGTGCAAGTATCAGATCGACAACTTTCTCTGGCTCTTGCACGCATAGTTTCAGCATCTCTTCCTGTCTCGTCATGTGCTTACTTTAGGCGCTTTGTACATTGTTACAATTCACGCGCTCACTCGCTTGCTGAGTAAACACTTATTTAATTTGGTCTAATGCTTGCCATATCAGTTGTCCCGATATGCACGGTTTTGGTGGTCGCATATTATCAGATATCTCTCTAAGAATCTCGAAGGGCAAATCGGGCTGAAGTTTTAAATGATGGAACTCGACAAATGCCTAATCTGACAAATCTGCGTCATGTATCAATAAAACAATATGCGGCCACATTTGCGATCTTCCTGTTGTTGGTGTGGTACGGCACTCAAATCATCAACTCGATTGACAATGATGGCCATTGGGATATCGGCACTTACTACTTCACTGCAAAGGCATACTTTGATGGTGGGATCAATCCTTACAATCGAGCGGCAATCCACGAGTACTTTGAATGGCAATATTCTCTTCCTGTTTGGGACTATTTATATCCACCCGTAACCCTGATATTCTTCTGGACGATTTCACTCGTCGGCGAATTCATTACAACCGCGCATATCTGGCTATTTGCGAAATTCGTCTTGCTGATACCGCTGATTGTTTATTGGCGTCGAGAATATCTTTCACGCACAAATATTTTCATTCTGATAGCATTTTGTTTATTTGTTTTTAATGGGACGATATATATCGATCTAAGAACTGGCAACATCTCGGTATTTGAACAGATAGTACTTTGGAGCGCCTTTTTTTTCTACCTTCGTCGCCGATGGTTAGCTTTTGCCCTTCTTATATCTCTAGTCGCATTGTTTAAGATTACGCTCATTTTATTTCTGGGTCTTCTGCTGTTAAATGATGACCCCCGAAAATATCGCCATTTAGTCGGGAGCGCTTCGACTTTTGGATTGTCACTCGGCCCGATCTCGCTGCTGATGGTGGGAGAAAACTATGTGGATTATGCCCGTAAAGTCCACGGCACAGTGGAATCTTACAATGGGGACATAACGACACCATCAACACTGGCGGTTCTCACAGACATCCGCCAGATGATATTTGTGCCAGACGCAGGAAGTATGCCAAAAATTATGCAGTTTGGTGTTCACGCCATTCTTGTAAGCGGTATAGTGTGGGTCTTTTGGCGCGTATGTCAGGAAGTTAAACAACGCGAGTATTCAAATAAAACAATCTTCATAATTCTTTTTTCTTGCCTGACCTATGCCATTATCGTTCCTCGCTTCAAGGACTACTCCAACATCCTACTGATTGTGCCGCTTTTATACATGACTCTCCTGAAAAAAGGGTTCAACGAGCGACAGTTCAGCGTGGAAGTAGGCGATAATTGAGAAATGTTCAAAGCCAACCAAAGTCATCGCCAACCACCCGAAAGCAGCCCATTGGACGAGTTATCCCCGAAACAGCGTCAGCGGTTGGAAGCTTCTTGGGCCGGCACCTTTTACAGAGAAGTATTCTGCCCATTGGACGAGAATATTTTCGCGGTGCTTTACAGCGAGAAGGATTCACGACCGAATATTCCTGTCAACATCCTGCTGGGACTAGAAATCCTGAAAATGCAATTGGGCTGGACGGATGAAGATTTGTACGATGAGTACAACTACAATCTGCAAGTGCGCTATGCCCTGGGTATCTATGACCTGAGTGCGCACGAGTTCAGCCTGCGGACGTTGTATAACTTTCGACAGCGCGTGCATGAATATGCCCGCGAGACGGGGGTCAATCTGTACCAGGTGGCCTTTGAAAATCTGACCGCTGAAATGCTGACGCGGCCCGTCGCCAGTGGCAAATCGCAACGCTGGGACAGCACTTTGCTGTGGAGCAATATTCGCGATCTGCGCCGTTACGAATTGGTGCTGGAAACGATGGTGGGGGCTGTCTCGTCGGTGGACGCGACCTTGCTGGCAGAAATCAAAGCGGAACTGGCACCGTATCTGCAATATAGCGTGCGGCAACAATACTATCACCTCAAATACGGCGCCGCAGCTGAGAAACTGACGCAGCTGGGAGACTTGATTGCCAAATTGCTACGGAGCGTGGCAGCCGATACGCCCGCCTGGCAGATCCTTACGCGCGTATTCGCACAGCAATTCCAGGTGGACGAGACAGGCAGACCCCAGCCCTTACGCGCCTCAGAACTGAAAGCGGAAAACATCCAGTCGCCCCATGACCCGCAGGCGACCTATCGCAAGAAAGGTCAGCAAACGGTCAAAGGGGTCAGCGTCAATCTCAGCGAAACCAATGCCCCGGAGAACAAAGTGCAGTTGATTACGGACATCAGGGTGGCGGGCGCGAATAGCGATGACGCTGCTTTCATCAATGCTGAACGCCTGGAGAATCTCAAGCAGAGAACGGGTCTGGAAAGCATCGATCTGGACGGCGGCTATTCCACCCCGGACAGCCTGCAGACCCTGCAGGACCATGACCTCACCCCGCATTTCAGTGCCATTCGCGGCTCGGCGGCCAGCACCACGCACGTATCGCTGGACGAATTGGACTGGCAGTTTGATAAAGAGCAACAACTGGTCGGTGCCCAGTGCCCGCATGGCGCACCTGCCGGGTGCCCCCGGCGGCACTCGGTTGAATTGTTGGTGCAACCCAGACCACGGGCCGCCGGCTATCAACTGGTATTTGCGGAGACGAAATGTCCGCACTGCACTGACCCCCAAACCGGGCTGCAAATGCGCTACACGCAACGCAAACAATGGCATGTGCTTGCTGTCGGTCTGGAGGCGCTCAACCTAGCCCGCTTGCGCCAAAACACCCGCACACTGCGGCAGACGACCGGCAACCTGCGCGCCGCGGTGGAAGCCAGCATTCGTTCGCTGAAACTTCCCTTCCGCCATGACCAACTTCCGGTGCGCGGGCAGCAACGCATACTCATGTTGCTGGCTGTGCGCTGCATTGCGATCAATTACAAGCGCATTTGGCATCCGCGAGTCGATCAACTTGCTCAAGCAGCGTCGTTATTTGATTGGAAAGGTGCTTTGGCTGGTCGTTTTTGCCTGCGACGAGCATCTATCTTCAAGTCATTTTTACAACTGGCTAAATCGCGTCTTCGGCTCGCTCTTTCCGAGCTTGCTCCCTCCCCATCAACCGCGGGGCTTTTTTCAGGAGAGTCATACATAGTTACCGAACATCGAATAATTAACGGCAACACATTGCTACTCATTCTGGCATTGCTCTCTACGTTTAACCCGTGGATCCTCGAGAAAACAAGAGTCCACTTACCTTACCTTGAACACCTGAACTTTTTGTGGGACTACTACACTTTATTCATCGTATACGGAGTGTGGGAGTATATGCACATTCGGTGCTCAGTCGATCTGGAAAATCCTGGCGGACATTCATTGGTCTGGCGGGCCACTGAAGCCATCTCGAATTTAATGTTGCAATACCTGATAGACACCCTCAGCGCACGAAACGCTGTTCATTACGGAATGGATTTAGGAAAAGGACGTGACCTTGATTGATCAGTATCTTGAAAAATTCAGACTTCGAACCGCGAATTTGCAACTCCCCTGGATGATTACTCTGATTCTGTTGAGCGGGTTTATAACCCGATTCATGTGGGTGACGTATATTGCACCTGAACCGACATTAGAAGGCGGCGACGGCCTTCTCTATACGCATGTGGCGCAGTCTGTCGCCGACGGAACCGGTTTAACCACTTGTTTCTCGTTAACCTGTTACAACGATCCGAGTACACGTGCCCCGATTACGACCATCGGCCCGATCTATCCTTTGTTTCTCAGTTTGTTCTACTCCTATCTTCCCGGGGAAGAAATGGCGTTACAAGCCAGTCGTATCGCGGATGTTTTCATTGCAACGCTTCAGATAATTACGTTATTTTGGTTGGGGAAAGAGTTGGCTGGAAACTTGGTTGGACTAACAGCGGCTACGTTGCTCGTGCTTGATTTGCGCTTCATCGTTGAAGTCGGTAACGCGCACACTGAGACACTTTTTACATTGTTATTAATCATTGCCGTAGCAGCCACAATTCGCGCTGCGAAGGAGAAACGCCGTTCCCTCTGGTTATTCGCTGGGGCTATCTGGGCTATAGCAGGACTCACCCGTCCCATTGCATTGATAGCACCGGCTTTTGTTCTGGGTTACGTTGCGTTGACCGAAAGTCGGCGGGTTGGTTTCAAATTCTGGCTATGGTTCACAAGCGCATTTTTCGTCACGATTTCCCCTTGGCTGGCATTCAATATCATCGAAGTAGGAGCACCCGCTCTTGCAGAAGGGGCCGCTGCTCACTTTTGGCTGGGGACACAAGGAACCGGTCAGTGGGAAGGGCAAGCAGTATTTAACTCAGACATTGACGAAGTGCCAGAGATTTCACAGGGAGAGCTTGCAGAGACGGAAACATCAGCTTCCCCGACCGCGGCATCGTCCGATGAAAATCAAACGGAAACTTCAGCTGCTCCGACCGCAGCATCGTCCGATGAAAATCAAACGGAAACTTCAGTTGCCCCGACCGTAGCATCATCCGATGAAAATCAAATTGACGCTGATGCCACAGAAGACTCTCAATCCGAAGATGAATCAACACTCGATGAGAACCCCTTGCCTACATCCGATGAGTATGTGAGCGTTGGTCTCTCAAGCATCCTTGAGTCTCCCGGCTCATACCTGCAATTGCTCCTAACGAAATTCATTCGCGCTTACTTACAACCGAGCGGTACAGTGACTCTTGGGGGCGAAAGTATCAAAACAATGTTCGATTCGTGGCGTAGCGGACAGGTCACTCTGGGCGAGGTTCTCGCAATTCCCGAATTCTTCCCGAAACTTTATATGTACCTATTTCATTTTGGCTCGATTGGGCTGAGCTTGATTTCAATATTTATCTTTCGCGCTACCTGGCGCTCATGGGTATTTATTTTGCTCGTCATTGTTCTCAGCAGCCTTGCCTACACATTTCTTACGATCATTCCTCGTTATCTTTTCCCAATCATGCCCCTCTACATCGTTCTTGCAGCGCTGTTAATTCAGAAGCCACGCCAAGCAGCGACATAAGCCCATTATGTGTGGCATTTGTGGCGTCCTGCAGTGGGAGCCATTTGTAGATAAAGTGCAGCTGGCTGCCATGAGTCAGGCCATTGCTCATCGCGGTCCCGATCAGGCTGGATATTGGCAGGACGATAAAGTTGCGCTCGGCTTTCGGCGACTGGCGATCATTGATCTGACCCCCTCCGGCCACCAACCGATGACAAACGAGACGAGCGATTTGTGGCTCGTCTATAACGGGGAAGTCTACAACTATCCAGAGTTACGCAGACAATTGGAAGCCAAGGGACACAAATTTATTTCCCAAACGGACACAGAGTGTTTACTGCATGGCTATGAACAGTGGGGGTTCCAAGTCATCGAACAATTGCGGGGTATGTTTGCCTTTGCACTTTGGGATCAGCCGCGCCAGACTCTTCTGCTTGCGCGCGACCGCGTTGGAATTAAGCCACTGTATTATTACTGGGACGGCAAGAAGTTTGCATTCGGTTCTGAGATCAAAGCCTTACAAACATTGCCACAAATCGATCTCAGCGTAGACTCTTCCGCGCTGTGGGATTACCTGACGTATTTATATATCCCACACCCGAAGACAATCTATCGTAACATTCGACAGGTGCCGCCGGGTCACTATTTGGTGAAACAACCTGATAGCGCTCCGAAAATTTATGTGTATTGGGATTTAGACGAATGGGGCTTACCTGTTAACTCCGGCGAACCTAAAACGCATCCGGACTGGAAACCCTCCGTGCAGTGTGTACGCGACAAACTTGAAGAGACAGTCCAGGCACACATGTTGGCAGATGTTCCGGTGGGATTGTTCCTCTCAGGCGGGATCGATTCCAGTTCCATTGGGGCGTTTGCTCGTCTATCGCACGGAGCGCCAATTAAATCATTCTCAATTGGGTTCGATATCGAAAAGCATTCAGAGCTTTCTTATGCGCGCCAGGTCGCCCAGCTATTTGAAAGCGATCACCACGAGCAACGCCTTACCGTACGGAGTTTCGCAGGCGCAGCTGCCGGAGCAGAATCCGTCGACTTTGCACAAGCATTGCAGCAAATGCTGATGTTATATGATCAGCCCTTTGCCGATGCTTCTGGTATCCCAACACTGGCCGTCTCTAAACTTGCAGCAGAACAAGTCAAGGTTGTGCTCTCCGGAGATGGCGGCGATGAGGCTCTGGCGGGCTATGTCTGGTATAAGCTTTGGTTCGATCTGGAGCAATCAGAGCGCCTTTCTCGACGAGCCAGGGCACTTCTTTATGAGCAGCTGCTGATGCCGACACTCAAAGCACTATCAGGGCTGCCTAAAGTCACCGGCTTGATCGGCAAATTTCATCTCGATGTGAAAGGCAAATCAGGCGCAGACCGCTATGGTGCCATGATGTCAAGGATCAAGGTTTTCCAGAAACCGCGCCTACTCCCGAGCCTAGCAAATGAGTTTCGTGACTACGACGACTACTGGCACTTTCGCCAATACTGGCGCGAGGATTTAGATCCGGTTTCAAGGATGCAATATGTCGATTTGAAGACCTACCTTCCCGATGATATTCTGACAAAGGTAGACCGTGCCAGCATGGCTGTATCCTTGGAAGTTCGTCCACCACTGCTCGATCATGAATTTCTGGAATTGATAGCATCTCTCCCGCCGGAATTTCGATTCGACAAGCGAATTTTACGCGCCGCCGTTTCGGATTTACTACCGCCCGCGATTCTCATGCGCCCCAAGAAGGGTTTTTCATCACCCATGCTCGATTGGCTAACTCCGGTTACTCGCAACGGTGCCCGTTTGGGCGGGCTTGCCCGCTGGGCGGTTGATTTATTAGATGCCTGGCATGCCGCCCAATGAGGCGATTGGTCTATATTACAACGGCATCCTTTCCGTCTCGGAAAGCATCAAGCGTTCAGGTCATGCAAATGTGCGCCGGCTTCGCGGCAGCAGACGCTGCGGTAAAATTGGTGGCTCGCGATCCGGGACCGCAAAGGCTGGCAACCGCTGATCTCCAGTCCCACTATGACGTCCCCCCCGTTTTCGACATCGAACAACGATCCATGCCGCGGGGAGTGCGTGCCTCTGACACCTTTCAGGTACAGGCGGTTATGCGGGAACATGATCGCGATGACTATATTTGTTACACGCGTGGAAGGGACGTTTTGGCAACACTCATAGCGAGTAGCCTGAGAAAGTCGGCAGCGATTGAAATTCATGGATTACCAGTTTCGCTACGCGAGCGCTGGATGCTTAAGCGCATCAACACGAACCGTCACGGTCGCCTGGTAGCGATTTCTAGTCATTTAAAGAATATCTACTGTCATGCGTGGGGGTTTCAGAATGCTGATTTCAGCGTTGCTCCGGACGGCGTAAATCTGGATCGCTTTACACCACTCATAGAACGCGCAGAGGCGCGCGAATGGATCGGGCTTGACCCGGGACGCTGGATCATCTATGTCGGTGGCCTCTATAAGGGTCGCGGACTGGAGGCACTCTTTGCCGCCCAGGCGGACATTTCTGCGAATTTACTTATCGTTGGCGGCCGCGATGAAAGTGAGGTCGCTGCCTGGCGAGAACGCGCATTCGATCTTGGCGCGACGAACACATATTTTTCTGGTTACCAACCTCCATCCATGATTCCGACCTACTTGCAAGCCGCCGACGTGCTCGTCATGCCCTATGCGCAGCGAACCCAGACTCCCAGTGGTGAAGACACAACTGCCTGGATGTCGCCGCTGAAAATGTTTGAATACATGGCCGCCGAACGCCCAATTGTGGCAACGAACCTTCCGGCGCTGCAAACCGTTCTTCGGGATACGGAGAATGCTCTGCTTGTGCCTCCGGAAGACTCGGCTGCCCTGGCCAGGGCAATCAATCGGACACTGAATGAACCTGCACTCGCACATCAAATCGCGACGAATGCGCGGCGGACTGTTACCGAATTCACCTGGGAAGCACGTGCTCGGAAGATTTTGGCAAGCCTGAATGACTGATCTATCACCTACAATCGGGCGTCAAGCGACTCGAATTCTCTTTGCGCGCTTGAGTGATTTGCTCTCTGCAAATCGTTGGCTGGTAATCATCGGCACTCTTATGCTCGTTCGTGTCCTTATCGGCGCACTTTTTGTCGTCGGATATCCCCGCCTCGAGTCACACATGTGGTTCTATTTTCATCATGGTGGGGATCAAGACTATTACTTTGAACATGCACAAGCGCTTGCGGAAGGGCCATTGGATTACTTTGCCATCAATGTTGGCTTACCCGCTGTTATGGCAGTATTGATAAGGCTCACCGGGGCCGTCACGTACGATGGCATTCTCACGCCCATGGTCTTGCTCAACGGTTTCGTCCTCGGTACCCTTTCTGTCTTGATTATTGGTTTACTCGCCAAGCGCGTTTTTGACTCTGAAAACCTTGGGCTACTGACAGCAGGCTTGTGGACATTTGCACCCTGGCTGCTCTATGCCGCATTTGGCTTCCATCCACAGGCAAAGTGGTTACGCGCGCCCTACGTTCCGGCTATGGCCTGGCTAAACATGAACTCCGACGGACCGGCCATATTTTTCTTATTGCTCGGTATGTTGTTGCTCTGGAAATCAGTCGACGAGGGTCACAAATGGAATGCCTTCTTGGCTGGTTTATTTCTGGGGCTATCTGTTCTCTTCCGAATTCATATGGCTCTACCCGTTGGGGTGGGCTTTATCATCATCGTTTTACGATTTCAGAGTTTGCGAATGGCAGCGCTCGTTGCTCTTGGTGGTGTCAGCGGCTATATCCCACAGGTTGTCTACAACCGCTTGGCATCACTCGCAATTGATCAAACGTACATCAATCCATTCTTGCCGGGCTATCTATATTATGGCTATATCGGCAGCGGTGGAATTGGAATCGTCGACCCAAATGTGAGACTCGAATGGCGACCATTAGCATTTGGGCATCTGCTGAACAGCATTGAACGTTTTCTCGCGCCCAGGCTTCCGCTTGTATTTCTGCTGCTCATATTAACATTTGCACTCGCATTTCCATTTTGGGCGCTCGTCAGGCACAAGGGCTTGCGCACTGCATTGTTCACCTATCTAATTGCCCCAGTGATGATTGGCTTTGCAGCCGCCTCGTCTGCATTCGTAACTGATCCTTTCCGCTTTTTCATGCCAGCCATTCCATTTCTACTCCTGGCCGGAGTTTGGTCACTTCACTGGCTCTGGGGTTTAATCTCTTCAGCAAAGGCAGCCCGTCTAGCCCAATGAAAATTCTCATCACCGGCGGCCTGGGTGCGATCGGCGCTGCTCTGAGTGCCGAACTCAGGAACCGCGCACACGAGGTTTGGGTATGCGATCTACCACACGCAGCCGGCCCAAACTATGTCCGCACGGATGCCTCAGACTACCGTCAGGTTCAACATATGCTGGGGAAAGTTGAACCGGAATTCGTCTACCACCTCGCAGCCGAGTTTGGTCGCAGGAATGGTGAGGAATACTTCGAAAAAGTCTGGCGCAGCAATGTCATCGGAACCAAAAATATGCTACGTTTTCAAGAGGCGCTTGGCTTCCGCATGGTATTTTCAAGCAGTTCTGAGGTTTACGGTGACTGGGCTGAACTGATGACGGAAGACGTACTCAACCTGCATCCAATTCGCCAGATGAATGACTATGCAATTTCAAAATGGGTCAACGAGCAGCAGATCATGAACTCAGCCGATCGTTTCAACACAGAGACGGTACGCGTGAGGCTATTCAACACTTATGGGCCCGGCGAGTATTATTCAGAATACCGCAGTGTCATTTGCCGCTTCATTTACCATGCGCTGCATAACCTGCCATACACTGTTTTTCTCAATCATCATCGTACTTCGACTTACATTGACGATACAATTCGCACTTTGGCAAATATCTCTGATCCTGATCGATTCAAACCCGGTGAGGTCTACAATATTGCCGGTCACGAATATCACGATATTAAGCAACTATCCGACCTGATCCTCAGAATGCTGGCCAAAGATGACAGCCTGGTCGAGTATCTTCCAATGGAAGACCACAACACACGCGACAAACACGGCGACATCACGAAAGCAGTGCAGGATCTGGATCACCAGCCAACCGTGACATTGGCAGAAGGCTTACCGCGTACAATCGCGTGGCAAAAGCAAATTTATGGAATCAATTGAGCTTGGACGCACAACCGCATCTCACGCCGCCGCGAAAAACAGTGAGCTGATGACTATTGTTGTTATCGGCACTGGCTATGTCGGCTTGCCGGCTGCGATTTTACTCGCGCGTGCCGGGCATGAAGTGATCGGCGTCGATATCAATGAAAACATCGTGCGGGCAATCAACGATGGTGTGCTTCATATTAATGAGCAAAAACTCCAGGCCATCATGGATGAGCCAAAGGTACGTGCGAACTTGCGTGCACAGTCGGAGCCTTGCGAGGCCGAGGCCTTTATCATCGCCGTACCGACACCACTCGATGAACGTAAAAAGGTCGCCGACCTGAGCATGGTCAAAGAAGCAGTCCGCGCCATCATTCCCTATCTGCGCGCAGGCAACCTGATCATTCTTGAATCGACCGTTCCGCCGCTTACCTGTCGGGAAGTCGTCACGCCCTTACTCGAAGAATCGGGTCTTACGGTGGGTCACAATCTGCATCTGGCGCACTGCCCCGAGCGCATCCTGCCCGGGGATGTGTTCCACGAGATCGTGCACAATGACCGTATCATCGGCGCTGTGGACGAGAAAACACGGGATATAGCAGCCGAACTATATGCCTCCTTTGTTAAAGGCGAATTGCTGAAAACAGATGACATCACTGCCGAATTTTCGAAGTTGATGGAAAACACATATCGGGATGTGAATGTCGCACTCGCCAATGAGCTGGCCGCGGTTGCCGAAACACTTGGGATTAATGTGCAGGAGGCCATTGGGATGGCCAACCGCCACCCGCGCGTGCGGATTCTCGATCCGGGCATCGGGGTCGGCGGGCACTGCATCCCTATCGACCCCTGGTTTATCAAAGAAGTTGACCCTGCCAATTCCCGCTTGATATTTACTGCTCGACTTGTCAATGACGAGATGCCTGACCGGATTGCCGCGCGTATTCGCCGGGCCGTGCGCGCTATTAACGAACCGCGCATCGTTGCAGTCGGCGCAGCCTATAAAGCTGATACTGAAGACATGCGCGAAAGTCCAGCACTCGTCGTCGTAGACCGCCTGCGAGAAGATGGGTATCAAGTTGATCATTACGATCCGCTCGTTGAGGGCATGCATTTCCCGACAACGCTGGCCGAAGTGTGCCGGGATGCAGATTGTCTTGCATTGCTAGTCGAGCACGAATCGGTGCGGATGGAGTTCGCCGCAACCTCTGTCGCCATAGAGGCCGCTATGCGCCACCCCATTGTGATGCGCTTCTGATCGATTCCGCGCGTGATGCGTGATAGATGCCGCGTTACGCCTCATCTTGAGTTTCTTTTTTGCAATTTTAACTATCATTGCGAGCTTGACGTGGCTCTGGCCGGCAACCCGCCGCTGGATGGGCTCCAATACGGAGGGCGAGGCTGCTGCGCTGGCGATCGGCATTGGAAGCAGCGCGGGAGTTCTGAGCTTGTACATGCTCGCGCTCGGCCTGCTCCCGGGAAGACTCTTACAACCGGCGCTGGTATTGCCCTTACCGTGGTTTGGCCTGGGATACGAGGCCTGGCGTGAATGGCAGCTGCACAGCTCCTTACGCCATATCCCGCGCGCATTGCTCGCGCTGCTCCCCAGTTCGAAGATGGCGCGCTGGCTCTTGCTCGTCTGCGCTGCCGGACTCCTCGTCATCATCATCAACACATTCAGCTACCCCTTCTACCGCTACGACGTGCTCGCACGTTTCGCACCCAACGCACGACTACTATTTGATACCAACACCATTTCAGAGAACCTGATCGGATATCCGCTCGAAGTACAGCTGCTCTATAACTTTGCCTTCATGGCCGGCGGGCAAGTTAACGACCACCTCGCGGGGCTCTTCGTGGCAGCGTTTGCGCTGGCGACAGTCCTGGTCACCTATGCAATCGGGCGGACTCTGTTTTCAAAATCTGCTGGTTGGGCGAGTGCAATTCTTTTACTCAGTTCCCCGTTGTTCGTGGACTGGGCTACATCCGGCTATGTCGACGTACCCTCCGGGCTGTATCACGGCCTGACTTTCTTGCTGGCCTGGTACTGGCTTGTACGCGGCGAGATGAAATGGGCATTCGGGGCCGGTTTGATGGCCGGGCTTGCACTGTGGACGAAACAGTCGGCTGCAGTATTGTTGCCTGCATTGGCGAGTGTGCCTCTCTTACGTGGTTGGCCGATGCGAGCATTTAAACGAGAAATGCTAACTGGGCTGGGCGTGCTCGGTGGAGCCCTGCTCGTCGCCGGGCCATGGTACCTGCGAAATTATCTGACATCAGGGGTGAACGGAATAATTATCGTACCGGGTTCATTTGATACGCATCGCGTTGTAAGGTCGCTGCAATCACTCATTACGTTTATTGGAGATATTAGTCAATGGGGGCCTTGGTTATCACTCACTGCGCTACTAGGAATCATCCTGTGGGCCGCGAGCGTTGTATGGCCAGCTGTCGAGAATGTCTCCCCGCGCAGCATTAACCGCCGCCAGCGCGCCGTGTTATTGGCTGCGTTTGTTTTGCCTTATCACTTGCTCTGGTGGTGGAGTTTTCGGTCGGCTGTCTCTGACACGCGCTATTTGCTGATCTCCATCCCCTTCTACGCCGCTGTTGCCGGACTCGCGGTCGCATGGGGCATCAGTAAATTCCCAGCGTTGATGCGCTTACCGCGCTGGCTAGTCATCACAGGAGCAGCCGCACTAATACTGTTTGGCAGCTTCGGACGGATGGGTGCGGTCTACCACCTCGTGCGGGACCCATTCCAGAGCGACGACACCAAACTGAACCGACTCAGTCCGGAACTCTGGCAGCTGACCTCGTATATTCGCGAAAACATATCACCGGGAGCACGCCTTTTCGTGATGGATGGAGCACTCGCGTACTGGTTGAGCGATTACTCACTCGAGCAGGGGTTTCCGACTGAACTGTCACAACTGGCGCAGGCAGACTATTTTGTGAGCGCCCCCTTCGGCGACTCGGTATATGCTTTCTGGGGACAGTCTGAAAATGAAGTAGGGCAGGCCTTGGACGATCCTGACATCTTGCCGGCGGTCTACGAACACTCTGGCGGTGCGGTCGTCTATCAAGTTGTGAATGGGCTGCGATGATGAGCGCATTTGACTGGGTGCTGGCTATCGCTGCCATTATCTGTACATCCTTGTGGGCTGCGCCGATCATATCCCGTCAGCTGCACATTACAGACGAGGCGTTCTTCTGGTCGCTCAGTTTTGGCCTGAGTGTGGGAATACTAACGCTCGGACTGGCAGTGGTCGGTTTCATACTGCTGTCGCGTGTGGTTGTTGGTGTGGCGCTCGTTAGCCTGGCAGGTAGTGCACTGTGGTTTGGTGAGCGTGGCAGGCTGCGCAACACGCTGCGGGCCGCTTGGAACCTGCTCCAATCTCAGACGCCGGCGACGTGGGGATTCGGTCTCGCCCTGTTGGCCGTGGGCCTCATCGTTCTGGCACAGGCCACTTATTATCCCTTCACTGGGGACGACGAAATTAGCCGCTATGGGTACTTTGCACGCCTGATTTACGAAAATCAACAACTAACTGCCGAGGCGCGCGGCTATCCGTTTCTGCTGCCGATTGCCTACGCAATTACATTCTTCGCTGCAGACGGGCTGCCCGAACAGGCCGCGCGAGTGTTCCCGGTGTTGTTCAGCGCAATAACCGTATTGGCCACCTATGCACTTGCGAGACGGTGGTTGGGGTCAGCCGCAGCACGGACGGCAGCTCTCATTCTGGCTGCAACGCCGCTATTCATCTTCTGGGCCCCGGTCGGTTATGTCGATATCCCCAGCGCGCTGTATATGGTGTTGACGACATACGCCGTAGATTGCTGGCGCGAGTCACGATCCTTGCGTTTGGCAATCCTGACTGGGTTCCTTGCCGGGCTTGCGCTGTGGACGAAACAAGCCGGATTTGCAGCGCTGGCTGTGCTGGGCTTGATCGTCGCCGCCACCGCGGTGGCCGAGTTACGAAGGGGCTATCCAACGCGCGTATTGAGAATTGTGGGACACGGACTGCTAATGCTGTGCGTCGCGCTCGTCGGTGGCGGCTGGTGGTATATCCGCAATGCAATCTACGACGGCTGGGGGGCTGCCGTCCCCGGGCCAGGAACATTTTACACTCAGCAAGCGCTCAATGACCTGGCGCATCTGCTACCCTTCATAGCCTATTTCCGCGACTTCGGATATCTGCTCGCACCGGTATATATCCTGGGTCTGACCGGGGCATGTCTGGCGTTGGTTTGCAACCGGTTGCCGCGCCCGCTCCTGCAGACGCTGCTGTGGAGTATTCCGTATACCCTACTCTGGTGGTGGCTTTTCTCATACGACCCGCGCTTCCTACTGACAGTGCTGCCTTACTATGCCATTGCTGCAGGCGGAGTACTCGCGAAGTTGTGGACGTTTGTGCATCCGCACCTCTCCAGATCATCTGCAACAGTGCTCCTGACCAGCGCCGCGCTGATTGCTTCCGGGAGCGGCATCTGGCAAGCCAGACCGGGCGGTGCGCTTCTCTGGCTGACCGAACCCACTGCGAGTTACGGTGAGCGACTCGCGCGCGCCAAAGGCGATCTCTATCCGGCCGTTGCTTATCTGCGCGATCATGCGCAAGCAGAGGCGCGTATTTACTCGATGGATGGTCGGCTGAATTATTATCTTCTAGACCACGATGTCACTGTCGGTTATCCGTATACCACGGAGCAGTTGGCAGGGTATGACTTTTTCGTCGTCGGCTCGTGGGCACGGTCGGTGTACAGACTTTTGGACTGGGAGGATAGTGATGTTCTGTTGGATTTGGAAGGCGGAGCCGGTTTTGAGGAAGTGTTTGCCGGCCCGACGCATTCGCTCATTATTTACCGGATGGAGAACTCATAACCTGCACATCCTCAGTTAGTTTCTTCTCCGACCGGCGAGCATAGTGCTTGAAGAGGAAACTCTCTCGAAAGATAAACAACATATTATTTATGCCGTCTCGGTAGCGGTTTAAGTTGGTATGCCCTTCTCGACTGTCGGGCCGATAAGTAATTGGAACCTCGGCGATTTTCAAACCTTTCTGGCGACTGCGGATCGTCGTCTCAGGTCCGAACACCATGCCGGGCGAGGTGAATTCCAGACTGGCGAACGCCTCCCGTGTGAAGGCTTTCAGGCCGCAGCACAAATCCGAAATTCCCGTACTGCATAGCAAGCGTGCTGAAATGCTCATGACTGGATTGCCCAGATAGCGATGGGAGATCGGCATCGCACCCGATAGGATGTTACCCTTCAACCGCGACCCAATCACATAATCGTACCCTTTATTAAATTCCTTGAGGAATGCGCCGATATCGGCAGGCACATACGTGCCATCTGCATCCATCTTGAATATGTATTTGCCACGGGCAGCCCGCATCCCAGCCTGGCAAGCATTTCCATACCCTCGCTTGTCCTCATGCACGACGACTGCTCCATGTTGTTCCGCGAGCAAGACAGAACCATCTGTCGATCCGTTATCGGAAACAACCACTTCTCCCTGAGCGCCCAATTCCTCGAACGTCTGCTGAATCTCTTGGATGCAGGCCACGATGGTACGCGCCTCGTTCAGGCAGGGCATCACAACAGAAACTTCGACCTCTCGTTCAGATCGGGATTTGTTTTCTGACATATCTTCTGTCACGGATTATCATACCTGTGTTGTTGCTGCCACTTCCAAGCAGAACCAACAATTTGTTGGAGTGTTGGTTGCTGTGGCTGCCAGCCAAGTTCGTCCATTGCCTTTTTAGAAGAAGCAACCAGATTTGCCGGATCGCCGGGCCGCCGCGCTTTCAACTCTGTCTTAATTTTGCAATTTGTTATTACTTCAGCCGCTCGGATCACTTGTCGAACGGAAAAACCACGACCATTCCCCAGGTTGAAGACAGCATGCCCAAGTGTATCAATTCGTTCTAGCCCGAGCACATGCGCAGCAGCGATGTCTTTGACATGTACATAGTCACGAATACAGGTCCCATCTCGAGTATCATAGTCTTGTCCATAGATGTCAACGTGTGAACGCTCCCCGGCTGGTACACGAAGAATGAGAGGAATCAAATGCGTTTCTGGCTTGTGAAATTCGCCGTAACGTTCACTTGCACCAGATGCATTAAAGTAACGAAAGATAACGGAATGCAACCCGTACGCATGTTGGTAATTTCCAAGAATTTGTTCGAACATCAACTTTGATTCGCCATAGGCGTTGAGTGGAGCAGTCGGATGCGATTCAAATACAGGGACGCTCACCGGCTCTCCATATACAGCAGCGGTGGAAGAAAATATAATACGCCGACAACCAGCTTGATTCATCGCTTTCAGCAAAGATAGGCCGCGAGTCAGGTTATTGACAAAGTACCTGTGCGGATCGGTGCCCGCCGCTGTAACCAATGTCTCAGCCGCAAAATGCATAACAGCATAGAATTCGTGCTGGTTGAAGAGGCTTTTCAAAAGACTGAGATTACCGACATTCCCTTTTATAAATACTGTATCTGGGTGGACAGCCTGGCGGTTTCCAGAGCGCAAGTTATCGAGAACGACGACATTGTAACCGCTCGAGATTAACGCTTCCGTGCAAACTGAACCAACATAGCCCGCGCCGCCAGTGAGGAGAATAGTATTTGGGGACATTAAATTGCTTAATCTGCGAGCGTATATAGGGTTGAGTCAGACAAATAATTCAAATGGAATTTCCTATGGGGAAGGTTATGCGGAGAACCAAGGAAGATTGTACCGAAAACTTTGAGTTTTTCAACTAATTCATCAGCGTTCAAACTGCTTGTTGTTCAAGAGACCGACTGGCTAAGACGCGGGCCACACCAACAACATCATCTTTTCGAGCGCTTGACTCTGCGCGGCCATGAAGTTGTGGTCGTAGATTTTGAGATTCTTTATACTCCCTGGCCACGTGCCCCGCTGCTAGCCCGGAAACAGATCTGGACGAATGTCAGCCGCGTCCTCCCCAATGCCAGCGTGCGGGTCGTCCGCCCGGGGACACTGCGGTTGCCGGGAATCGCACGGATACTATCGCTCTTCACTTTCCAACGGGTACTCAATGATTTAGCAGCAGCTGAACGACCGGATGTGATTATTGATTACGCGCTTTCAACTGGATTACCCGCTCTGCGAGCTGCGCGCCGCTACAATATTCCATTCCTGCTGCACGTCATCGATGCTCTCCACACGCTTGTCCCGAACCGCAGTATACAGCCCTTAGCCCGTTCTGTTGAAAAGCGCCTGCTGCGCACTGCAGACCGCACACTCTTTATCAATCACGAACTGCGTGACTACGGCGCTGCGCTCGGCGCGCGTTTGGACATATCCAGCATCATCCGCACCGGCGTTGATTTAATTCGTTTCCATCCTTCAAACTCAGGCGCCAAACTCCGCGCAGCCTATGGCTTCAAATCTGACGATGTGGTGCTTATCTTCATCGGCTGGCTCTACAAATTTGCCGGGATTGATGCGATCTTGCGCGCGCTTCCGGACCTACCATCCGAGGTAAAGCTGCTCATTGTCGGCGCCGGTGAAGCCGAGGCCGAACTGCAGCGACAGTGCAAACAGCTCGACCTGTCCGAACGGGTGGTCTTCACCGGGCGACAGACTTATGAAATGATGCCCGCATTCATAGCCGCCGCCGATGTCTGCTTGCTTTTCTCGAATATAAATGAAATTACCCGTCACATTGTCCCGATCAAACTCTATGAATACATGGCTTCCGGCAAGCCTGTCCTGGCTTCGGAATTACCGGGCGTCATACGTGAGGTGCCACCTGGGAATGGGGTGACCTACACGCGCAGAGATACACTCATATCCGCACTCACAAAATTTCTGGCCTCCAAGACACGCCGACAAGAAGGCCGGCAAGCCCGGCGTTTTGTAGAGATGAACTGTGATTGGGAGACTTTAACAGACGAGTTCGAAAAATTATTACAAGATACAGCGAGCAGAAAGTGAGGCACAATGGAACAGTTTTTCGAGGACTACTACGAGCGCCTGGACTCAATCCACAAACAGGTGCGGGCGACAATTGAGGAGTTGCCGGCAGCGGCGTTCGATTGGAAACCCGGCCCCGGCATGAACTCGCTCACAGTTCTGATCGTTCATCTAACGGGCGCTGAGAAGTATTGGATTTGCGATGTTGCCGGAGACACCCACACCGGCCGCGACCGCGCTGCGGAGTTCCTTGCGACGGAATGGGATGCGGCTGCATTGCAAGCGCGCTTAGCCGAAACTCGCCGGGTTGTGAAAGAAACGATCGTACAACTCACCCTCGACGATCTGGCGACGCAACGAGACTCGATAATGGACGGAGAACAAACAACTGTGGCCTGGGCACTGCAACACGCTCTGGAGCACTCCGCCCTGCACCTCGGCCACATCCAATTGACGCGCCAACTGTGGGAAAACAAGACAGCGAAAACTTCCTGACTCTAATAATTCAGCACAACAAGCTCGCGCACTTTCCCCCGCCGTTCGGCACGTGAATTGATCGCGCGCCCGACAAATACTTCTGCAAGCCGAAAGTCGGCATAGAGTTCGCGTACCAACGACGTGTCGGAATTGCTCAACATCAATTGGCAACCGAGGTGATCCAGCCTGCGATAAACAGCTGCAAGTTCGCGTTGATCGTTATCATTAAATTCGTGGGCTGTGTAGCTGGTGAAATTGGCTGTTTTGCTGACGGGGTTATACGGCGGGTCAAAATAAATGAACTCACCCGTTTGAACCTTCTCCGGCAGTAAACGAAAATCATTAACTTCCAACGCAACGTTTTGAAGTGCCTGGCTCACGGCCAAAAGATTTTCCCGATCCAGAATGCGTGGATTTCGATAGCGCCCCATGGGCACATTGAATTCACCGCGTTTGTTCACACGATAGAGCCCATTGAAACAGGTTTTGTTCAGATAGATCGTCCGGGCGGCACGCGTTGTCGGATCGAGTTTTCCCGGCCGCTGGCTCCGCGTTGCATAGTAGTACTCCTCCCTATGCTGCGCATCATGTTCAGCGAGTTGCGCAATCAACTCTTCTGGCGCCTCGCGTACGATTCTATAGCAATTGATCAACTCATCGTTTTCATCGGAGAGCAGTGCGTCGAAAGGCGCAACAGCGCTCCGCTGCAGATGAAAGAAAACAGCGCCACTGCCCGCAAAGGGTTCGCGGTATTGTTGAATATCGTTAGGGAAGAGGGGCTCAAATTGGGCCAGTAGCCGGCTCTTGCCACCAGCCCATTTGAGGAACGGACGCGGGTTTAGCATCAGTCCAGTAGTCCCGAACTCGCGCAGCTGCTGGAACTACCTGACCATTTGGAAATCAGATTTCGTTGACAACAGCAAAGACCATCGGCCGCCGCTTCGTCTCCGTATAAAAGAAATCCGAGAGGGTATTCTCGACCCGTCGTCCGAGATTGCCATTCGGGTTATGTTCCGCTGTAGATTTGATTTTCTTCACTGCCAGATCGAACAGTTCGCCTGAATCGCGCACGAAAACGAATCCGCGCGAGATAAGCGCTGGTTCATTCACCAACTCACCAGTATCAGCATCCAGTAGTATATTCACAATTACAAAGCCATCACTTGCCAGTCGATCTCGTTCTCGCAAGACCTGGGGGCCAATATCGCCAACACCCGTCCCGTCTACATAAACATAGCCACCGGGAGTACGCTCGCCGACATGCATTGAATCTTCGGTGAACACAAGCGTCCGACCATTCTCGATCACGGCGATGTTTTCGGGGGGAATGCCAACCTGCTCCGCCAACGTGGCATGTGCCCGCAACATCCGTAATTCACCGTGAATCGGCACAAAGAATTTGGGCCGCACCAGACCCAGAACCAGCTTTTGCTCTTCCGAGCTTGCGTGGCCAGACACATGCACCGGCAAGAGCGGATCGTAAACTACTTTCGCTCCCCGCTGGAGCAGGCGGTTCATCGTGCGCGCCACGACTTCTTCGTTTCCGGGGATTGGATGAGCTGAGACGACGACTGTATCGCCTGACAACACACCGAACTGCCGGTTACGTCCGCGCGCAAGCCGTCCGAGAATAGCAGAGGGCTCCCCTTGTGAACCGGTCATCATTAAAGCAATCTCGCGCTCCGGCAGACTCAGTGCTTTATCGAGCGGGATGATTACACTCTCTGGGTCTTCGAGATAGCCAAGTTTTAGCGCCATCCTAGAATTTTCAACCATCGAGGTGCCTACCAATGCCATTTTGCGCCCGTGCCGCGCGGTCGCATTGATCACTTGCTGAATACGCGAAATGAGCGAGGCGAATGTCGCAACCAGAATGCGACCTTCGGCTTCGGTAAACACCTTTTCAAAGGCGCCATCAATTACTGATTCTGAGGGGGTCCAGCCGGGTTGATCTGCATTCGTCGAATCAGACAGCAATGCAAGTACCCCACGCCCCGCGAAATCAGCCAGCTTCGCAAAATCAGTCGGCCAGCCATCGACTGGCGTATGGTCGATCTTGAAATCTCCTGTATGAACAACAAGTCCAACGGGAGTGGTAATGCCAAGGCCAACTCCGTCGGGTATGCTGTGGCATACGTGAAAGAATTCCACCTTGAATGGGCCAATCTGAACCTCTTCGCCGGCATGTACCGTATGCAGTTCGACCTGGTCGCGCAGTTTGCGAAGTTTGACCTCTAACAATCCGCGCGTGAGCGGCGTAGCATAGATCGGCGCCCGGATATCCTGCATGACATGCCGGATTGCACCGGTATGATCCTCGTGCCCATGTGTTACGACAACGCCACGTACCCAATCTTGTTTATCATCCAAATAGCTATAGTCGGGAATAATGTAATCGATACCCAACATATCGTTTTCTGGAAACATGAGGCCTGTATCTACGAGCAGAATATTCTGGTCATATTCAAAAACCATCATATTCTTGCCGACCTCACCCAGGCCTCCGAGTGGGACGACACGTAATTTATTTGTCATACTAATAACTTCTCCATAAACTCAAAAAACCCCGCCGAATTCTTGAACTCGTCAGGGGCGATGGCTAACCGTATCCAGTTGGTGGTGTACTTACGCCACGCTAGACTCGGACGACTTCGACAGCCTGTGGACCCCGGTAGGATTGCTCGACTGAAAATTCTACCTTCTCTCCGGGACGCAGTGTTTTCAAACCCTTGCCAGTAATCGCGGAATAATGAACGAAAATTTCTTCGGCTGCATGCTCGGCATCAATATAGCCGTAGCCTTTGGACCCATCAAAACAACGAACAACACCCGTAGTGCGACTGATCACGAATAAGCCCTCGCAAAATGATTTTGTGGATATTATCACAAGCAGTTTGCCTTGTAAAGGAATTGCCGCTTACAAGAAAAATTCAGATTTCAGTCCACTCCGAATGATACCTCCAATGGCAACCAGCCGTCTGCAAAAGTTTGAGCATTCGTACTTACTGGCAATCGTTCCTGAGTTTCAAAATCGTAAATACCCATCCCCAATGTGTAGTCCCCCGAGGGCACGGGTGACAAATCCATCATGATCGTCTCCGAGATGACTTCCCCTGGCGCCCACCATTGAATCGGATACTCCGGGCTGGGAATGAAATCGTGCCCGAAAACCAGTTCGTCTGAGTCAGTAGCGAGCAAATGGACGAATACGTGATAGTCCTCGTTCATCCACTCGATACCCTGCCAGTGAAATGTCAACTCTATCTTGTCCCCATCCGCTTGGAGATCATAACCAACCAGCTCCACCTTGCCGCCGAACTCTGCGACGATAGCATTTTGAGGGTCAGGCAGCGAGTAATTCCGCCCGTCCAGCGGCAGATCCAACATCGCATGCAAATTTGGTATTGGCGAATCGATAAAACCGTCAGGTATGAAGCGAAACACGTCCACGACGTGCGGCCAGTTTTTTGATCGTCCGCGGATACGGCCCTCTATTTCTGGCACGCTGAAGCGGAAGTTCGCGAGGAGGCGGTGAATCGTCACATCATCGGGAACGATTGTGAGATCGAAACTGCCGGTGGCAACCAGCGCCAGATCGTGACGCAGGTTCCAGTTAAAGCCGTTCTGCTCCCAGTGCGGATTACCGAAGCGCGCGTCACGCAGGAACACAATATATTCCACTTGATCTGCAATCATCCGAGCGCGAAACGCAGCGTAATCGTTCGGCGCACCTTCATAGGCATGTCGCGGCCAGATGTATGTTCCCGTACCGGCTTTGCCGAACCGGTCGTGCGCAAGCTGCCAGCCGATCGCCGGTGCATTTAGTTCGTTGAATGTGTTAAGGATGACCACGCGCGGCGCGGGATCGTCAATTGAGTCCGATACAAATTCGTAAAGTTCGTTCGAATTTCCACCCGATTCTACCTCGCCAAAAATTTTCTGCGCTGCTAATGCATCCGCCCGATAGCTCAATGCAAGCAAAATCGGAAACGTATCGACACGCTGTTGCAAATTTATAATTGCCGAACCCACCAGCAACACAACTGCAATGCTGGCAACCCCTAACGCCTGCCAGCGCCCTATCTTAGTTGTTGTTGTAAAGCGGAATTGCAGCTGTCCCCAGTGAAATGAATGGCGCTGGACGCTCCCCGTGAATATGCGTAGCACACGGTCAAATCCATCGGCAATCAGCGGCCCGGCCACGACAAATGCAGCTGGAAGCACTACGTAACCATGGCGGGGTTGGTTCTCAAGCTTGAGAGTCAGAGCAATGAACCCTATCCAGAAAAAGACAGCCCAGCGGAATGAGCCGCGACGGTGGGGCAAGAATAGCGCAAGGCCTGCGGCTAACATCCCAGTCCAACCTACCAGTGGCGAGACCGAGTATTGTTCGACCATGCTGCGGCCGTAATACAATAGGTTGTCGACGCTCCAAAACTCTGTGTTCTGGATTTGGAGTGTGTTATACCAGAGCGCATCGGAAAAGCGACCGGGCAACATCAAGATCGCAGTTACGAATAGCGCGGCACTTGCTAGCATCCAGAGTGCAATAGGCTCAGGCTGCCACCGTCGCGCACGCATTTGTTCATCGATCCAGCCCAGGGCGAAAATGCCGACAGTTGCCGCCAATACCACTGAAGCCGCTAAGCTGACGACAAGTTGACGATTGGTTAGTAGCGCTCTGAGCGAGAGTGCGGTTTCATTTGCTGATGTGGTTTCAGTCGCCAAATCCATGTGAACAATCAAAGAGATACGTGAGTTGGCCCGGTAGGGAGGATAACATTCAGCCATGGAGCGATGGGTCATCGCCGCAGGCGAACCTGTCCAGAATCCGATTTCGGCACGTGCAGCTCGCCCAGGGACACTTCCTGAGCCAGTTCGCCAAAGAGGTCGGCTCTTATATTTTAGTCATAAGTGGGCAGCCCCGCACTCCCAGCACCATAAAACACTGGCACCCCACCTGGCCGGAGTGAATCGACACTGGAAACTCGTCGTAGTGTATGTCATCAGTTTGGTTGGACGTCAATGTCGTAAGGATGAGTTTCGTAAGGATCGAAGAACCAGGGAGTGAGGTAATATGCATAAGGTTGTGGCAGAGCGTCGATGTCAATATCGGCAGCCAGCATACGTTCGAGTCCCGGTGCCGGCAAAGCCAAAAGGTTCGTTCCCACCCAGCCCGATTGCGTTAGCTGATTGACGGCTATGATGGGTGCGGTTTCGTGGCCGCTATATGCGTCAAATGCGACCGGTGACGCCAGATAATTGTCAATGAGGTAATCGTTCACAGTGATAAAAATGCTGGCACCAAGAATAGTTGATGCGAGGAGAAGCGCCAGGAAACGGCCACCTCGGAGCGCGAGCCACCGATACAGCCATAATAATCCGAGCGCCGGGAAGACAAATAACGCCAGCATAATGCCGTTAGCGCGCAGGAATTGTGGCGGGGATTTGGAAGCCCAGGTTGGGAGCAACCAAATTCCGATCCAGATCGCGAAATAAAGCAACAGCGGATTGATCTTTCGACGAAGTAAAGCTCGCACACCGAAATACCATCCCCCGAGAATGAACGGTATTGCCATGAACGCGTCGAACACCGGGCGACCGGGAATATTGTTGCCCGGTTCTATGTCGCCTTTGATGAAGAACATACGCAATACCAAACCAGTTTGGATGAGCGCTGTCATCGTGAAATCACGCAAGTTCTGACCCGGATAAATACTGATACCGAAACACTCCGCGCGAAGCCTGCCGACGGATGGTTTACCCGTGCAATGAGCATTGGCAGGCTTAGCAGCACGATCGTCGCGAGTGCGATGAGGATACCCGATTTCCGCACCCGGAGGCCCTTCCAATCAAACCAGGCGAGCACGCCGACAAGTGCAAGCAAGGAGGGGATGATAAACAGGCTGGGCGTGTAAGTATAAAATAGTGCACCAAAGGTCAGGCCGCTCAGCACCCACCAATACCAACGGCGCGAACGCCATGCGGTTAATGAGGCGTGTAATGCAAGGCTCGCGAAGATCGGGAGGAGAATGGGGCGGGTTGCAAATCGACCATGGTAGACCGGCCACAAAGTCGTCGCCATGATCAATGCAGTAAGCAGCGACAGTTTCACTCCGAATAATCTGCGATTGAGCAGGTACACACTCAACACCAATAACCAACTGAGGCCGCCGGTTGTAATCCGCATCGCTCCAGGCTTTGTCCCCAAAAGACGAACAGGCAATGCAAGGAGATAGAAGATAAACGGTTCGCGCGCCGACCACGTATGTGTGAGGATGGCAGGCGGGCGACCGTTGAGCAAGTCAAGTACGACGATACCGTTGTAAGACTCGTCCAGATTTAAACCTTGAGGCAGGCTCCCGATTTCCCAGAAACGGAGCACTCCGGCTAGTAACAGTATGCCTGCAACTGCTAGACCCTCGCTCTTTGAAAACTCCCGCCTGACAAGTTGATTGTAGCTGAATGCTGACGACTGGAAAAGCGCATCGTCTGGAGCATATCTTGCACATGAATCGCTTATGCCCGACTGCCCAGCCCCGGCGGCTGGATAGGGTGAGCCCTGGCGATCATGCTTTTCCATTCGCAAACGACTTACGGAAGCGACCGCTTCCGGCAAATATTCATCGACCATTGGTACCGCTGGCTAGATCTCCACAAAGAAGATATCCCCGCTGACCAACGCTCCTACGTCCGCAAAACCATCCAAAAAATGATGGGCTGTCGCAACCCCCAATCCGGCTACGCGCGCTATGTCTGCCCGGGATGCGGCGAAGAAAGGATTGTGCCGTTTTCGTGCAAGACACGCTTCTGTCCGTCACCCAGTACCGCACAGTCACCCAGTCACCGCGTACTGCAGCAACGCGGCAAGTGTCACGACCCAGTGCGTTCGTCATGACCCAGTGGCATTACCCTGGTTTAGTGGACAACGAGATAAGATAGATTCACAGATCAGGGAGGACCCAAATGAGTACATACAGGAAGACATACACGCGCGAATTCAAGGTCGAGGCCGTTCGGTTATCGTATGATAGCGACACAGCGGTTGAGCAGCTTGCTTTGGATTTGGGAGTAAGTAGTAGCAGTCTGAATCGCTGGCGGGCTGAATACGCGGCTGATGGACGCAGGCATTACCCTGGTTTAGTGGACAACGAGATAAGATAGATTCACAGATCAGGGAGGACCCAAATGAGTACATACAGGAAGACATACACGCGCGAATTCAAGGTCGAAGCCGTTCGGTTATCGTATGATAGCGACACAGCGGTTGAGCAGCTTGCTTTGGATTTGGGAGTAAGTAGTAGCAGTCTGAATCGCTGGCGGGCTGAATACGCGGCTGATGGAGCGCAGGCATTTCCCGGAAAGGGAAAGCCGAAGGAGCGCGACCGCGAGCTGGCCGAGTTGAAGCGCGAATTGCACGTGGTGCGCCAGGAACGGGACATCCTAAAAAAAGCCATGGCGGTGTTTGCGCGCGAGCAGAAGTGAGATTTCGCTTCATTGACGAACACAAAGGCGAGTACAGCATCAGTCTGATGTGTCGGGTACTGCAAGTCACACGTAGCGGCTACTACGCCTGGCGCAAGCGGCCGGTCAGCCCGCGCGAGCAAGCCAGCCAGGCGTTGGGACGCGAGATCAGAGCGATCTTTGAGCAGCATCGCGGCGTCTATGGCTGTCCGCGCATTCACCGCGAACTACAGGACCGCGGCATCCGCTGCGGCCACAACCGGGTGGCCCGTCTGTTGCGCCTGCATGGCCTGCAAGCCCGACGCAAACGGAGCTACAAGGTGACAACCCAGTCGAAGCACAGCCTGCCCGTAGCGCCGAATTTGCTCGTTCAGGACTTCACGGCCACTGCGCCTAACGAAGTGTGGCTGGCCGACATCACTTACATTGCAACCAGTGAAGGGTGGCTCTATCTCGCAGCAGTCCTCGACCTGTACTCGCGACGGATCGTCGGCTGGGCACTCGGCAAACGCTTGGGCCGCCAACTGACTTTGGATGCTTTGGAGATGGCTCTGCGTTCGCGAAAACCGCCGCCAGGTCTCATCCATCATTCTGACCGGGGGAGTCAGTACGCCAGCGCTGAGTATCAGGCGCTGCGCAAGCTTCATGACATCACGCCCAGTATGAGCCGAAGGGGAAACTGCTACGATAACGCCCCCATGGAGAGCTTCTTTGCCAGCCTGAAATCCGAGTGTGTATACCAGCAACTGTACGCCAGCCGGGCCGCTGCTCGCACCAGCGTCTTTGACTATGTCGAAGTGTTTTACAATCGGCAACGGATGCATTCGGCCCTGGATTACATGAGCCCACATGCCTATCAGTGGTTTGTTGACTCAAGATTATTGGGCATAAAGGCAGATGGCATTGCCCGCGAACACCCAGTCAAGCAGCGCCTGGAACGCAGGCGGTGGGGGCCGGTCCGACCACGCCTGCCAGAAGCGTTGCAACATGATCCATGGCTCCAGCCAAGCGCGCACTTCTCGCAGCGCCGCCGGCCAACTGACGTTGGGACGCGGTTGTTTCGACCGCCGTATTTTTTTTTCCCGTCGCCCCCCAGTCTCGTCGACTGGACGAGGTCGTGCGCCGTTTGCTCTTGCGTCGTGCCGGTTGTTGCGTCTCATCGAGTTCGACCGTCTCGACCTCGCCGCGGGCCAACGCCCACCAGCAAAAGGCGAAGGCGCAACACACCAGCTCCCAGTGGCGGCGGATGGCGTGGTCGGCGCGCACTTGATACTGGGCCCAGCCCAAGCTCTGCTTGACTTGCTTGTAGCTCTGCTCGACCCAGGCGCGCAGGCCGTACAGGCGCGTGACCTCGGCCAGGTTCGCCGCCGGCAGCGAGCTCTCTTGCGCACGAAGCGTGCGCGGGGATGGCAGGTTGGTCGCCAGATACCAGGTTGTCTGCTCGGGCAGCTGCACCGGGTCGGTGGTCACGACTACCAGGCGCTGCGCACGTTGCGGTCCGTACATCCGGCCGACGACTTCGAGCACCCACCTCGGCTCACGGTGTCCGTCTCGGAATTCTCGTACGACCTGGCGCCACTTGCCCAGCGCGTCCGGTTGCCACGGATAGCCCGCCACGAGCTCCGTGATCGAGCCCGGTTCCCCTTTGGGATGCCACCAGCTGAACGAGGGCGGCATCGCCACGACGTAGCCCACCCCCAGCTTGTGCAGCCCGCCGATAAACTTGTCGTGCTTGCCGTAGAGGCTGTCCGCCACGACTGCCTTGAAGGGCACGCCCGCCTTGTGCGCACGCTCCACCAGCGCGAGCGCCGGCTTGGTGCGAAAGCCCGCATCTTTGTTGCCGCGCGCAAACCAGTGCGCCGGCGTGTACGGCTCGACTTCCAGCGGGTAGTAGAGCCGCTCGTCCGCCCAGAGCGCGTGCACCGACACCACACCGTTGTCGACCTTGCCGATACTGCCCAGATATTGGCGCCCAACATGCGCGGTGCTATTTCCCCACTTGCGGTCGCCGGTCTCATCGATGGCCAAAACACCAGCAGCAGTGGGCGCCAGCATCTCAAGCCGCTGCAGCAGCTCTCGCCGCAACTGACCGACCGCCGCCGCATCCCAGTTCGACTCGGACAGGAACCACTGCAGGCGTTGCACCTGCGCCTGTTGCGCACCGGCCAGCGGCTCGGCGTTCGCCAGTGCGGTGAGCGTCTTGTTGCGCTCCGCAGGCAACAACAACCCTTCCAGATAGCGCCGGAACGC
Organism: Anaerolineales bacterium; assembly: GCA_965248775.1. Lineage (GTDB taxonomy): Bacteria > Chloroflexota > Anaerolineae > Anaerolineales > JBHHUI01 > JBHHUI01. The sequence continues at coordinate 2,326,271 of OZ252150.1, read as the reverse complement.
TTCGCGTTGGTTGCGTCGCGAAAACAAACCATCAAACTCCAGGGCGAAATCTTCCAGTGGACCGGGCGCGGGAGTGACATCCAGGCGTTTCGTCATGCTCCACCTCCACCACCTGTATACACCCGGTTTTTCCTTGAGTCAACAAACCACTGCTATGAACAATTACCTTTAGTGGCTTAACCAACTGTCCACTGAATCGGGGTAATACCAGCAACTAGACTTTGTGAATGTACTGGGTCATGACGAATGAACTGGGTCGTGAAACGTACTGGGTCGGGAAGGGTGCCGCTCAGCGGTTGTGACCGCGTACCGCCGTACCCGGCAGGTGTGCCATCGTGGCGCTCGCCGGCATCCAGTACCGCACAGTCACGTGCAGACTGCGTCGTGAAACGAACTGGGTCGGTATCGATCTCGGCTTGCTTGATCCAATCGCGGATCGTCTGCTCGGAGGGTTCGAACTCGCGTGCAAGTTCAATCGGGCTCCGGCCAACGAGTGCCAACTCGACGATCTGCTGGCGATACTCTGGAGGGTAAGGCGGATGTGTTCTTGGCACCCAGTACTGAATGCCCTGGGTCAGTATGGTGAACTCCTATCTCACAAGCATACGGGTATCCACCAAACTGGGTCAACTCCAGGCCGAGGCTCGCCGAGCAGTGTTTGAGTTCATCGAGGGCTGGTACCCAGTACCGAATACCGATGCAGCCCAGTCACGAATGCACTGGGTCGTGATGTGTACGGCACTGTGCGAACTGGGTCGGTACAATCCGCATCGTCGGCATTCAGCCCTCGCCAACCACTCGCCCATCCAGTACGAAATGGCTCACACTATTGCAGTGTAGTCCCAAGTAATCAACTGTCCACCAAACCGGGGTAACTCCACGGAGAAGCTGCGGGCCGACTGGAGTCCGGAACAGATTTCGGGCTGGTTGCGGCGGAACGCTCACGAGCTGGTCAGTCACCCAGTCACCTCGTCCAGCCGTGGCTGGGTGAATGCACAGGGTCACGAAGTGGAGTGCGCATAACGACCCAGTTCGTTCGTTACTGGGCTTCACTCTGTGACGAGTGCATTTACCAGTACGTTCTGGACGACAAACGCGCCGGCGGTGATTTGCACAGCCACCTACGATGCCAGAAAAAGCGCCGCAAACGATACGGGAGCTACCCAGTCGAGCCTACTGGGCTTGACGAGTGACCCGACATCGTGGACCAACGCCAGAGGATCGGGGATTGGGAAGTGGACACCATTCTCGGGCAGGGCGAACAATAGGCCGTTGTCACGCTCAACGAACGCAAATCGCGGCTGGCCTTGTTGCAAAAGGTCGAACGGCGCTCGGCCGACCGCGTCGCGCAAGCCATCCTCGAGCAACTGAGACCCTTCGCCGACGACGCGCACACCTTGACCGCCGACAACGGCAAGGTGTGCGCGCAACACGAAACGGTTGCCGCCGAACTCAATCTTGATTTCTACCTCGCCCATCCGTATGCGTCTCGGGAGCGCGGCGCGAGCGGCTTCCATATCAGCGACCACTTCTGGAATAGTGTACCCAGCCAGGTCAACGCCCTCCGCCTGCAAGCGTTCGACGTCGTGTGCGATGGCCGCCGAGATATTGGCGAGAGACTCCTCTCCCAGCAGGTCGCTGCCTACGCCCTTCATTGCGTCGTTGACTGCCGGCAGATCGAGGACAGAAGAACCGTCAACTCCCTGATACCCCACAGCGACAGTGTCATAATTCTCGCGCATCCACTCTGGAGGTAGGGTGTGCATATTGCTGACTCCGGGGCCGCCTCCCAAGTAGAAGATCGGTTCATTGGCCGCTTGGCCGGACGCCCCGATACGTTGAACGGGCAGGGCAATCAGACGACTCTAGGGGTCGCTGCGGTTCTCCGGCACGACCAGGACGCCACATTCGGCCATCAGGCTGGTCTTTCCAAACTCAAGCGTGCAAGGTTCCATAGTCAGGTCGCCAGCCTGCGCCTGCGGGCACAATTGGCGCCTCTTCTGCACTGCTGCAAGCGGCCATGGTTAGTACGATGCAGACCCAAGCGCCCATTTCTGGTTTTGGGTGGATTTGGTAGTGTTTATTGCTCTCATGATGATCCCTCTGAATTCCAGTCTGGATCTCCCAAGAGCGCGTATCCCAGCTAGGCGCGGTAACGTGCCTGCTCGCAGGGTAGCGACGCCGAGTAGAATGATCCCAACCATGTTCGTGGCGAAGAACAAGATGTAAAGTCCCAAAAACCTCCCAGTGACCATCGGCCCGGTCGCTGCGGTCAGTTCGGGAGCGTGTGTTGCCAGCACCGGAAACACAGCCAACCCAATGATGCCATCCCCGAAGATGAAAATGGCGCCAACAACGGCTATGGCATAGTCAATCAGACCCAGCCAGCCTGTCTTCACCTGCTGGCGAAGGTACAAACCTGTGTATCCAAACACGGCCAATATTGCTCCGACTATGTGGACAACCTGACTGGGCGCGTTTCAGCTAATGGCGGGTATCCAGTTGGTTCCAGGTTCGAATCCTGGCAGGCCCACTTTTTCGACCCTTGCTTGCGCAAACGCCTGATTTTCGGCCCCGTTTGCGCATTTTCGTTAGCAGTTCTTCCAACTATTCATCCAATCAGCTGTTTCTGGTATTTACTCAATATTTACCCCGCCTTAATAATTTTCTGCCGATTTTTGACGATAATGTATTTAGGCTCACTCGTATTCATGATGAGCGCAGCCCATTATCTAATCGGCCCGACGGAGAATATCGAAATGGCAACAGTCAGACGAATAAATGCAATGGTTTTCTCAGAGCAAGATGATCAAAACATTCTGTAATTGAAGACAACATAGGCCGTAGAAATCAGGCTTACATCGTTAGCGTTTCCCTAAAAATCACAGCTGATTTACTAAAAAGAGTCCCAAAAATAATCCTAAAATTTATTTTCAATATCGGAGATTTCGACGAAAGATATTCCTGTTATCATACCGATTAACTTTTTTTCCTCTCTTCCTTTTGTATTAGAGGCGTAGTTAACCCCTTCTAAGTGGCACCAGAGTTGACAAGTTCTGGCAGGCCCACTCAACTTTCTCATTTCCAAAATCCCATTCCAATATCCTCATTGATTTGCCTGTGCGCGCTCGCACGAGTATGATCGCAGCATGAAATGGCGACGGCTTGCGATCACACTCGTGCTAAATCTGATCGTCTCAGCTGGGGCAACGCTGGGCGTACTCGCGCTGTGGGAACGCTTTCGCGACCCGATCGTTGTGCCTGCTGCTCCCGTCGTCGATCTCGCTGCAACGCAACAGCTATCGCCAACGCAGCTCACGCTTCCGAGCGGAGATACGCCCACACCTGGGCCATTGCCCACAAGCACCTCCACAATTCACATTGTAGAGTCGGGTGATACCCTCGGCAGCATCGCGTTAAATTACAACCTTTCAATTGAAGAGCTCATGGAGACCAATGGTCTCACCAACCCTGATGTGCTCTCTGTCGGGCAGGCACTTGTGATTCCCGTGGGCGGATTGCCGGAGGCCACCCCCACAGCGGAGCCGTTGGGGGCCAATCCTGTCGATCTGACTCCCATTCCAACTGCCACCGATGCCCCCTCCAGCGGGTTGCCGAACCTCGCGATTCGGGCCGTGGACGATCCCGGGCTACTGGCCTCGGAACAAGTTGTGATCGTGAACCTCGGTGGGGCAGTGCAACTCGGTGGTTGGGTGTTGTTTGCTGCGGATGCTTCCGTATACACCTTCCCCGCATTGCGACTTCATGAGAATGGACAGGTCACCGTTCACACAGCTGTCGGGCAGAATTCCGTCACCGATCTCTACTGGGGTCATCCCAATGCAGTCTGGATCTCCGGGGCGAGTGTTGAACTTCGCGATCCACAGGGCGACACCCGTGCCTCTTTTACCGTTCCATAAGTTCAGAATATTACCAAGAATAGGACGGTCAATTGCCCCGCCGAGGTTTTGTATACAGATTCCACGGATCGTCACGGAGAAATCAAGCTGCAATCAGATGTATCCACGAAATCCGTGTACGATTCATATTCAAAGTGATATAATTCACAATATAGGCTGGCCATCAAATCAAATGATGCTGTGATGTATATCCACGATTGGGAGTCCTTCCTCGAGCGGCGAATGCGCGAGGCACAGGAAGATGGCAAGTTCGAAAACTTGCGCGGCGCAGGTAAACCCCTCGATCTTAAAATCAACCCATTTCGCGATTCTTCCTTGAATGTTTTAGAGGATGTCCTTGAAGAAACCAACTTCGTGCCCGAATGGGTACAGGCCGGGCGTGAGATCGATGTTGAGCATCAGTCCATATGTGAGGCTCTGGAACGCTCCCTGAATTGGTGCTGGGATGGTGAAGAGCTTCTTGCCGAGCGTAACGATATTGCCGCTCAGGAATGAGAATTAAATAACTTGTGCAAATGGGAGAGCGCGGTAATTCCATTGGGGCAAGAAATCATCAAAGATAATGCGCATGTTGTCCCTGAAATCTGTGGCTACTTTACGACCGGTTTCGTAGACCTGGTCAATAACATGGACAAAAGCTTTCAGTCCGGTCTTGGTGCTGGTTTTTTCCATCAGTTCTTTGACGAGTTTGCGGCTGGTGAAGATCACGCCTTGGCAAGCGCGGGTAACATGCGGGAAGAAACGGTGTTCGCTGGGGTTGTATTTCGAGCAATAGGGTGGATAGTGAGCAATGCGAATTTCGACCCCGATTTCATCGGCCAGTGCTTGCAAGTCTTGCTTGAAGATGTAGTAGCGGGAACTGTTACTCCCGCCGCCATCGCAAAGCACGAGAATAGAAGTGGCGTTGGGATAGTGGTAGTGGCCGTATGTGTACCACCAATGGCGAAAGCTATCGCAAGCGAATTCACTGGTATCATGACTGCCGCCGAGTTGGATGTAGCCGACATTGAGACGCAAGTCGTAGAGACTGTGAGGAATGCTGACCCCAGCAGCATAGCTGTTGAAATCATGGTCATAAGTTTGCAGTTCTTCCAGGGTGTACAAATGTCCGTCTCGGTAGAAATTGCCCAGATATTCCTTTTTCTTGCTGTCCATGCTGACAATGGGATTGCCCGCCGCTTCGAATTCGGTCTTGAGCCGCGTGATGTTCTCAAATTGCTCGTTGCGGTTTTCAATCTCGGCCTTCAAACCGAGTTTCTTTTGCGCTTTTCGGCGGCGATAGTTGTGCTTCTGCAGCAACTTGCGCACCACATATTTGCTGACCACGATGTCGTGCTCGGCCCGCAACGCCGCAACAATCTCGCCCGGGGTCAGGTTCGTCCAGCGCACCCTCTCGTCCATCGGGTCACCGGCTGTGTGCTCGCGCAACACTGCCAGGAACTTCTCAGCAAGTTGCGCCCCCCATGTGACGTAGTACGGTTTGCGTCCGCCGCCTGGCTTCCGAATGCGCTGCTCCACTTCGCCCTTGGGCAAGCCACTGACTTCGCGGGCGCCTTTGCTCACCGTGTTGCGACTGCACCCCAACACCCGCGCAATGTAACTCCGTCCGCCGTGTCCAAATCTCAAGGCTTCGAAACCAGCAAAGCGACGCCCATCTTTCTCGTTCAAGCTGTTGTAAAAGCGGCGCATCATTTCTTCATGTTCGGGCGCATAGGGTTTCATCATGGCCTGCTGGCTAGTGTTCTGATGAAGCCAAGAGAATATCACTGCTTGCATCCGTTGTGAACCAACTGCCCAAATTATTTAATTCTCGTTCCTCAACAGGAGCGCAATCTTCTGCGGGACGAACGACGGCGAGCGCTGCAACGGTTCTCGGAAGGGATCAAAGAGACCAATAAACGCATCAACAACTTCAATCTCAAAGTACCATCTATACATCTACAGCGCACCCTACTGAAATTGCAACGAGAACTGGAGCGAATAAAAGCCGCTGACCTTGTCTGACCTGCAGCCTGTGTTAGACTCGGGCTATGTCTGTTCGGTCTTTCAAAAAGGCACTCAGTCAGCGTGCAACGCGACTTGGCTTGGTGCCTTTATTTCTTAATAGAGCAGCATGACACGCTCACAGGCCCTCTATCTTAAGTGGCGCCCGACCCGCTTTGAAGGTGTCGTTGGGCAGGAGCATGTCGTTCGCACGATCCAGAATGCGCTCCATGCCGAGAGAGTGGCGCATGCCTATCTCTTCTCGGGTCCGCGAGGGACTGGTAAAACAACAACAGCGCGGCTGCTCGCCAAGGCTCTGAACTGCACACACGAAGATGTTCGCGAGCGGCCCGACGATACCTGCCCGCGCTGTCTGGCTGTCAACGAAGGCCGCTATCTCGACCTTATCGAGATTGACGCGGCCTCCCACACCGGCGTGGACGATATACGCGATCTGCGCGATAAAATCAATTTCTCCCCGGGCGAAGGCGAGTACAAGGTGTACATCATTGACGAAGTACACATGCTCTCCAATGCGGCTTTCAACGCGCTGTTGAAAACGCTGGAAGAACCGCCACCGCACGCCATCTTCGTACTTGCAACAACCGAAGCGCACAAAGTTCCGCTGACCGTGACATCGCGCTGTCAGCGCCACACCTTCCGCCGTATCTCGGTGACGGAGATAGTGGCGCATCTCGAAATGATCGTGGCTGCCGAGGAGTTCCAGATCGAGCCGGAAGTGCTCAACATCGTGGCCCGGCTGGCAACCGGCAGCATGCGGGATGCCATCGGCTTGCTCGATCAATTGGTGGTGATGCCGGATGAACTGGTTTCGGCAGCGCGGGCGCGCGAGGTCTTTGGCATTTCCGGCGGTGAGACCGTGGCTGGATTGGTTGCGGCGATTGCCGCCCGCCAGGCCGATGTTGGTTTGGATGCCATCAACGAGGCCGTCGAGTCCGGCGTAGATCCGCGCCAGCTCGCCCGACAGACGGTTGATTATTTGCGCGGGTTGCTGCTGATTAAAATGGGCAGTGCCGGACGGGTGGAAGTGGCGCAGGAGACGCTGGCAGAAATGGAAACGCAAGCTGCACCGCTCTCAGTCCGCAACCTGCTGCACGCCGTGCGCGCCTTTGATGAATCCGCGCGCAATCGGGGGAGCAGCTGGCTGAGTCAATTGCCGCTGGAACTGGCCTTCCTCTCCTGCCTTGAAATGGAAGCAGCATCGACCAGCGTGCCTACTCTTGCCACTAAACCGCTACCGGCAAAACCGGATGACCCTCCGAGCGAAACAGAGCCGGCGAGGGAGGCAGCTCCTGCTCCCAGCGGCAGCGTTTCACTCACCGAGATGCTGGCCCAATGGGATGAGATCTGCGATCGCAGCAAAGTACATCATTACACGCTGCCCGCGTTGCTCGATTGGTGTCGCCCGGTCGCAGTAGAGGGTGAGCTATTGACTTTGGGATTCAAAAAGGAATTTGCACTCTCTAAAGTAGACTCGGATGAGATGCGTCCGTTGCTGGAGGCTGCGGTGGCAGATGTGATCGGCCAGAACTTGCGTGTGAAATGCGTGCGCCGCGATGTGGATACCGCCGACGACTTGCCGGATGTGGACGAAGAAGGCGTCGTGGCAATGGGTGTCAAACTCGGCGCACGACCGAAACAATTGGATTAGTGAGGATTGATCGCATGAAATTACCCGGCGGCAATATGCTGGCGAAGATGCAGGAACAAATGAAGGCCACCCGGGACGAGTTGGCGCAAGAACTCCTTTCCGTTACCTCGGATGGTGGGGGAGTCACAGTGACGATCTCGGGCACACAGCGTATCCATGCTGTGCATGTCTCTCCCCAATTGCTTGACGATGGCGATGCTGAGATGCTCGGCAATCTGTTGGTGGCTACCGTCAATAAAGCCATCGAAGAATCGCAGGTGAAGGCTGCTGAAAAACTCGGTTCGTTGACCGGTGGTCTGGGCGTACCCGGCCTCTGATGCGTATCTCGGCAACACCCCGTCCGGTGCAGCGTTTGATCGATGAGTTCTCGCGGCTTCCCGGCATTGGTCCAAAGTCGGCCTCTCGGTTGACCTATTTTTTGCTGCAAGCGCCGGAAGAGCACTCGCAATCGCTCGCGGAAGCAATCGTGGAGATGAAGACGCAGACGCGTTTTTGCTCGATCTGCTTCAATATAACAACCGTCGATCTTGACCCCTGCCCGATATGTAGCGACGATGATCGGGGCAATGGGGCAATCTGCGTGGTGGCCACTCCGTTGGACTCGCTCGCGCTGGAACGCACCTCCCAATTCCAGGGGCGCTATCACGTCCTGCACGGCACAATCTCGCCGGTGGACGGGATCGGCCCGGATGAGCTGCGCATCAAAGAATTGATAGCGCGCATCGAATCCGAGCGCATCAAGGAAGTGATCCTGGCGACGAATCCGAACTTGCAGGGGGAGGCCACTGCCATGTATCTGCATCAGCAGCTGCAGCCGCTGGGCGTGCAGGTAACCCGATTGGCCCGGGGCCTGCCGGTGGGTGGTGATCTTGAATATGCCGATGAGACGACTCTCGCACGTGCGCTCGAAGGCCGCAGTGAGATGTAGATGCGCTGCTTCAAATCCGAAAGCCTGCTGTAATCCGCGATGGAGATTGAAACGCTCGTAATGCAAATGAAGAATAGCGCTGCGTCGGTACAGAGCTTCACAGCGGATGTCTCAGATGAGCAAGCGCGCTGGAAACCGGACGCCGAATCGTGGTCCATCCTGGAAGTGATTAATCATCTCTACGACGAAGAGCGCGAGGACTTCCGCGTTCGGCTGGATTGCATTCTGCATCGTCCGCAGGAGAAGTGGCCATCCATCGATCCGGTCGGGTGGGTGACCGAACGAAAATACAACGAGCGCGATTTGCAAGAATCGCTTGCAAACTATCTGGCGGAGCGCGAACAGTCGTTGGACTGGTTGCGCGAGCTTGCCAGCGACGGGACGCCGAACTGGGACGCGGTCGGCAAGGCGCCTTGGGGCACAATTCGTGCTGGCGACATGATGTCCGCCTGGGCTGCCCACGACCTGCATCATTTACGGCAGTTGAGCGAACTGCATTATGCTTATCTGAGTGCCCAGCAGCAACCATTTACGCCGAGATACGCGGGCGAGTGGTGATGCCTGCATGGTATAATCCCATCGCAATGAAGAAAAACCGGTCGTTCAATAATAATAATGGCAATAATGCTGATGATGCACCCAGACGGGCGCAACGTCTCGTTCCGATTGCCTGCTGAACGGCAACACGCAGAACGAAACATCAGCCGCCCGTCACGCAAAGACGGGCGGTTTTCATTTTGGGGCGAGGGGCAAAAAGATGCTCAAAACACACAACTGTGGCGAATTGCGCACCGGACACGATGGAGAAACGATCACGCTGGCAGGCTGGGTCAACCGTCGCCGGGATCATGGCGGTTTGACATTTATTGACTTACGCGACCGCTGGGGATTGACTCAGATCGTTGGCGATCCGGATATACCGGCTGCCCATGCTGTATTAGGACAATTGCGCAACGAGTTTGTTGTGCAGGTCACCGGGACAGTCCGCCGCCGTCCGGCGGGGCAGGAGAACCCCGAACTCCCGACTGGCGAAGTTGAAGTTCTGGCTGCAGAAGTAAATGTGTTGAATGCCGCCAAAACGCCGCCGTTCGACATCAACAAAGAGTCGAACGTGGACGAGGCCTTGCGCTTGAAATATCGCTACCTCGACCTGCGACGCGAGCGCATGCAACGCAACCTGATTTTGCGTAGCGAGGTGACAAAATTCATCCGCCAATATCTGTCTGAACGCGACTTCATTGATGTCGAGACCCCTTATTTATTCAAGACTACCCCGGAGGGCGCGCGGGATTATCTCGTGCCGAGCCGCGTTCATCCGGGCACCTTTTACGCACTGCCGCAATCGCCACAACAACTCAAACAATTGTTGATGGTGGCCGGTATCGAGAAGTATTATCAGATCGCTCGTTGCTTCCGGGACGAAGATCAGCGCGGCGACCGGCAGCCCGAGTTCACACAGCTCGATATGGAGATGTCGTTCGTCACGCGCGACGATGTGATGGAGCTGACCGAAGGCCTGATGACCGAAATGGTGGCGGCCCTCACGGATAAAGAGATGCTCGCAGCCCCCTGGCCGCGCCTAACCTATGCCGAAGTGATGGAGCGCTTCGGGACAGACCGGCCGGACATTCGTTTCGGGTTGGAACTGAACGACGTGACCACCATTGTGCGCGACACTGAATTTCGGGTGTTTGCGCAAGCGCCCCTTGTGAAAGGGCTGAACGCCAAAGGCTGCGGCTCCTACAGTCGTAAACAGATCGATGAACTGACCGAGATCGCACAATCGCTGGGGGCGAAAGGTTTGGCATGGGTGATAGTCCCCGAGCAGGGAGACGTACGCTCTTCCTTTGGCAAGTTTGTTGATATGGAGACGATGTCTGCCTTGATCGCTGCGTTGGAGGGAGAGCCCGGCGACCTGTTGCTCTTTGTGGCAGACAAACCTGAAATTGCAAACGAAGTGCTCGCACGTTTGCGGGTGCTCATCGGCGACCGCCTGGAACTACGTGATCCGAATATGCTGGCATTCTGCTGGGTGATCGATTTCCCGCTAATGTTCTGGGACGCAGACGAAGAGCGTTGGGACCCCAGCCACCACCTGTTTACTGCACCCATGCCGGAAGATGAAGCGCTGTTGGATAGCGACCCCGGTGCAGCGCGCGGCACGCAATACGATATGATAGTGAACGGCTACGAAGTTGCAGGTGGCTCGATTAGAATCCACAAGCGTGCGCTGCAGGAGAAAGTATTCGCATTGATTGGACTATCGACGGAAGTAGCCCAGGAGCGCTTCGGGCATATGCTGCGCGCATTCGAATTTGGCACCCCACCGCATGGGGGCATCGCGCCGGGGATTGACCGGTTGGTGATGCTGCTGGCTGGGGAACCCAACATCCGGGAAGTGATTGCATTCCCAAAATCGCAACAGGCCAGCGATTTAATGGCAGGTGCACCCTCACCGGTGGAGCAACATCAGCTCGATGAACTGCACCTCCTGATTGCAGGCCAGAAGTGAAAGTTGCAGGATGGCTTAACTTTTGTCCACAGCTTATCCACATGAAGTTAGAATCTGGTGAGACTTCTTAAAGATTGACACCCAGCGCGAACATTTAAGATTTCCACAGCTAGTCCACAATCTATCCACATTTAGAGTATCTTAAGAAATTCACTTTACCCTTGTTAGAACCTGTAAATCATGTTATATATCGGGCGTCCCTACTGTGCACGTGATGCCGCACCCCGGTTTTGGGCCAACACCAAAAGAAGGGGTGCCGATTGCTTATCTGTGATGCGATAGGCGTTGTTGCTCGAGCTGTTGACCACGGCAGAAGTAACGAAGGCCAAGGCTGATCTGAGGCGGGGGTATCCAGCGCTGATATATCAGGCGCAAAACCTTGCGGTCACACGACACGAGTAGGGCTTCATTATAGAGCGGTCGGACCCCTCCGGCCGCTTTTATGTTAACTAATTTGACTCCGACCCTCCCTTTGTGCTATTCTCCCCACTAAATTTTAGACAAAGGGTACCTGATTTGATCCAGTTTGAACGCGTATCAGATGATATATACATCTTCACCAGTGCAATGTATGCACAGGTCACAGCCGGAGCGATAATATCTCCGACTGGCACTGTGCTCATCGACACATTGCCGTTTCCTACAGAAACCAAGAAAATCAAAGACTTTATTGAAGGCCGCCTGGGGAGCACGGTGCGCTATGTGATCAACACGCACTACCATGCGGACCATACATACGGCACATATTTGTTCCCGCAGGCGCACGTCGTTGCACATGCCCGCTGCCGAGATTTACTGGACACTCGTGGTCGGGCGGGTCTGGCCGTAGCAAAAGAGGATTCTCCGGAACTCGATGATGTGCAGATTGTTCTGCCGGACATCATCTTCGAGACCGGTGAGCTAAATCTGCATCTTGGGAACAAGATACTCACGCTCTCACATTCCCCCGGACATAGCCCTGATTCGATTACAGTTCTTATCCGTGGGGACCGTATCCTGTTCGCTGCAGATACCATCATGCCTATCCCGTTCGTTCCAGATGGGGATGTAGATGAAATGATCGCCTCGCTCGAGAAGATCCTTAAACTCGAGTTGGAGAACGTTGTTCAAGGGCATGGAGAATTAATCCTGCGCGGCGAGGTCGCAAGTTCAGTCAAAGCGAATATCAAATATCTGAGGGCGATCCGACGCAAGGTCGTTTCAGTTTTGCGTCGGGGTAAACCAGTAGAAGAACTTGAGTCTGTCGATATCGAGAGTATGGGCAAGAGCAAAATTGCGCTGACCGGTTTGGCGCCCGCGCTGCATCACCGCAACCTGGTTTCGCTGTATGAGCGCATGGAGGGAACGGTCGAGAAAGCCGCGTCTAAATCTGCGCGAAAAAAGCGTACTGTTCACAAGAAAACCAGCGCTAAAAAGAAGTCCACTGCGCGAACCAATGCCAAAAAGAAAGCCGCGTCCAAATCCGCGCGAAAAAAGCGTACTGTTCGCAAGAAAACCAGTGCCAAAAAGAAGTCCACTGCGCGAACGAATGCCAAGAAGAAAGCAACAACACGTAAAAAAACCAGCGCCAAAAAGAAGCCCGCTTCCAATAATAAGGCAAAAAGAGCCCGGAAGAAGGCCCGAGCCTAATATCATTGACCCGTCCTTTCGTTTATGCGATAATCGACCTAATCGAAGAGAGAACTGGCATTGATGGAGACGAGTACGGGCCAGACTCGCGCTTTCGCCTGATCGCAAGATCAGGAAATGGGGAGGTCAACTTCCCCGAAGCTGAAATAGCGAATCCGGGGTGGTGGAAGCAGGATGCGCGAACGCCCTGAAAATCACTCCGGAGCTGCAACCCGAACACCGGCTCAACCCGGTCGGTAAGGAAGCCGGAATCGTCCGCCGTTATCCGGGACGCGAGTACGCAAAGCGCACGTACTCGACCGAGCGGTCTTCTGCCTTTGGTAGAAGGCAAGCAGGGTGGTACCGCGGGGTTTTATCCCTCGTCCCTAGATTGGGACGGGGGTATTTTTTTAACGAAGGGCATAAAGCCCGAAATTTGTAGTGGCGACTTTGCGTTAGGGAGTTTGATACATGACCGACCTACTTTACATGACGGATGCATATATGAAAGAGTTCGATGCCACAGTGACGGCTGTGGAAGAGGACCGAGTAGCTCTCAGCCGTACCGCGTTTTACCCCGGCGGTGGCGGGCAGCCAAATGACATTGGGTTGCTCAAGGCGGGAGACCAGTCCTGGCAGGTGACCAAGGTGAAGAAGGCCGGCGCGCAGGTTTGGCACACACTTGTTCTTTCCGATGGATCAAACCCGCCTCAAGTTGGCGAAAGCGTCCAAGCAGAAATTGATTGGGAGCAGCGCTACAAGCTTATGCGCACACACACCGCTATGCATATCCTGTGTGGCGTTGTCTGGCGTGATTATGAAGCCAGCGTCACCGGCGGAAATATGCAAGCGCTCAAGGCCCGCATGGATTTTGAATTTGAGAGCATGAAAAGGGAACTAGTTGACGAGATAGAAGAGAAGATCAACGTCGAAGTGGCCGCCGCCCGCAATGTGCATGCCAATATTCTCCCGCGTGAGGAGGCCTTCCAAATCCCCGACCTGATTCGGACGAAGATCAATCTACTGCCTGAGGGGATTCAGGAGGTGCGAACAGTGGAAATTAAAGGACTAGATTTGCAGGCCGATGGCGGCACGCATGTGGCCAATACATTCGAAGTGGGCACCATCCGTGTAGTGGACTACAAGAGTAAAGGCAAGATCAATAAACGGATTGTGGTTGCGGTAGAGTAACCCAGCAAGCAGAGGCTATTATGTTTGATCCGGTAAATTCCAAGCTCGACATCCAGAAGCTCGAAGGCAAAGTACAGAGCTTCTGGAAGGAGAACGATATCTTCCAGAAGTCAATGGAGAATCGCAAAGACGGACCGAAATACGTCTTCTACGAAGGGCCGCCAACTGCCAATGGCAAGCCCGGCACCCATCATGTACTCGCGCGTATTTTCAAAGATATCTTCCCGCGCTACAAGACCATGCGCGGTCATTATGCGCTGCGTCGGGGTGGTTGGGACACACATGGGCTGCCGGTCGAAATCGAAGTTGAAAAACAACTTGGCTTCAACGGCAAGGAACAGATAGAAGCGTACGGCGTTGCCGAGTTCAACGAAAAGTGCCGCCAGAGTGCTTTTGAGTACATCCAGGACTGGGAGCGTCTCACGGAGCGCATCGCATTCTGGGCCGACATGGACACAGCCTACGTCACATACGAAAACGAATATATAGAATCGGTCTGGTGGATCCTGAAGCAGATGTGGGACAAAGATCTGATCTATCAGGGCTTCAAAGTTGTCCCGTATTGCGCGCGATGTGGCACGCCACTCTCAGATCACGAAGTAGCCCTTGGCTATCAGGAAAACACCCTCGATCCTTCTGTCTTCGTGCGCTTTCCGCTTAAAGACGAAGCGGGTACATCGCTATTGGTTTGGACAACCACGCCCTGGACGCTCCCGGCAAATGTCGCTGTTAGCGTCCACCCGGATGTGATCTATGCAACGGTTGAGCGCGAGACGGAGGAGAATGGCGAAGTCCCGTCCCAAGACGGCGGGACGGAGCGACTCATCCTGGCAAAAGAACTCTTGCCCAAGGTATTCGGTGAGGAACCGTATAAAGTCATCTCCGAGCAGTCTGGCAAGAAACTGAAAGGCAGACGCTATCAGCCGCTCTTTACCTTCCTGCCCTTCGAAGAAGATGCGCATTACGTTGTGCTGGCGGATTTTGTCACAACCACCGATGGCACGGGTGTCGTGCACCAGGCGCCAGCCTTTGGTATGGAAGACATGGAGGTGGCTCGCGAGCGCAATCTGCCGATCTTGATGACCGTTGATGACAAAGGTCGCTTCATTGATGCAGTCACGCCGTGGCGTGGGATGTGGGTGAAGGACGCGGACCCACATATTACACAGGACCTGGATGATCGCGGTCTGCTTTTCCGCGCTGAAACCTACAGCCATACCTACCCCTTCTGCTGGCGTTGCGGTACACCGCTGTTGTATTTCGCCCGTAACACTTGGTACATCGCCACGACCAGGTATCACGACCAGCTTGTGGGACTCAACCAGACGATCAACTGGTATCCGAACCACATCAAGAATGGCCGCTTTGGAAACTGGCTCGATAACAACGTCGATTGGGCGCTTGGTCGTGAGCGTTATTGGGGCACGCCGTTACCAATCTGGGTGGACGACGACGGTGACATACTCATGGTCGGCTCGGTGGCAGAGCTTGCCAAACTTGTTGGGCGCGATCTGAGTTCGCTCGATCTGCATCGGCCTTACGTGGACGAGATCACCTTTGCCAATCCCAAGACAGGCAAAACCATGCGCCGCATCCCAGAACTGATCGATGTCTGGTTCGATTCAGGCGCGATGCCGCTCGCGCAGTGGCATTATCCATTTGAGAACGCCGATAAATTCGAGGAGCAATTTCCGGCGGATTATATCTGCGAGGCCGTGGACCAGACGCGTGGCTGGTTCTATTCATTGCATGCCATCAGCACACTATTGTTTGAGGATGTATCGTTCCGAAACTGTGTTTGTCTCGGTCTGATTCTGGACGGCGAAGGTCGCAAGATGTCCAAGTCCAAAGGCAATATTGTAGATCCCTGGGAGGTTCTGGACGCACATGGAGCGGATGCCTTCCGCTGGTATCTCTATACGGCATCGCCGCCGGGACAGGAACGGCGCTTTTCCGCCGATCTGGTTGGGGAGGTGGTACGCAGCTTTACGCTCACCCTATGGAACACGTATAGCTTCTTTGTCACCTACGCTAACTTGGATAGCTGGCAGCCTGGCACAGCATCAGATTCGGGAACATCGGAATATAACGAGCTGGACCGCTGGGCGCTTTCGGCGCTGCACGCGCTCGTGCGCGATGTGACGGAGGCTTATGAGAACTACGATGTGACCGGCGCTACGCGGCCCATTGAACAATTCGTTACCGATCTGTCCAACTGGTATGTGCGTCGTTCGCGGCGACGCTTCTGGAAGTCTGGTAGTGATGCCGATAAGCAGGCCGCCTACGCTACGCTGTATGAATGCCTGGTCACGTTGAGCAAGTTGCTCGCGCCGAGTATGCCTTTCATCGCCGATGCGTTGTATCGTAATCTGGTTGTCAAGCTCGACCCTGCTGCCGCCGAGTCTGTCCACCTGACAGATTGGCCGGAGCAAAAACCAGACTCCATTGATGACAAACTCAATGCGGAGATGCGCACGGTTCAGAAACTGGCCTCTCTCGGACATGGCGCCCGGCAGCGCGCCGGGCAAAAAGTTCGGCAGCCGCTGGCTGTGGCCGCCTTCTGGTTGGGCAGCGCCGCTGATGACCAAGTACTGGAGAGGTATGGCGACCTGCTTGCGGATGAACTCAATGTGAAGGAAGTGCGGCCGCTCGACTCCGCCAGCGAGGCAGCCGACTATGCGCTCCATCCCTTGCCGCGCCAGCTCGGGCAAAAACACGGCAGCAAGTTTCCCGGTGTGCGCGCTGCGCTTGCGGATCTGGATGCGACTACTGCGGCCCGCGAGTTGCTGAACGGTCGTTCAATCTCGGTTGCAGTCAACGGCGATACAGTTGAAGTGTTGCCGGACGAAGTGGAAGTGCGCCTTACGGCTCACGCTGGTTTTGCCGTCGCATCGGAGGGCGGTCTGATTGCGGCTCTGGTCACAGAACTGACGCCGGAGCTCGTGCGCGAAGGTCTCGCCCGCGAGATTGTGCGGCGCATGCAGGAGTTGCGGAAGTCGAGCGGCTTAGACATCTCCGACCGTATCAATGTCACGTATCAGGCGAGTGGAGTAGCAGCACAGGCAATGCAAGCTCACCGCGAATACATTATGGGCGAGACGCTTGCGCTGTCTTTGGAATCAACAGAATCGTTTGTGGGCGAAAATGTCGAAGAACTTTCGCTCGGGACCGAGACGCTGCAGGTCTCTCTAATACGAGCCTGATAGTCGCGTCCGAAATAACGCTCACAGGCTATAATTCGTTCATGACAATGAATCTACGACAACAATCAGACGGGCCCATTCCAGCCCTCACGTACTGGGGTATCCTCGGCGTTGTTGCCGGTTCAATTGCAGGCGTCATACTGCGGCGACAATTCAGCGGCTCGATTCTCGGTGGGCTGTTAGGCCTCTTTGTTGGTGCTTTTGAATATTCGCAATCTCGGCGGGAACCTTAATTCTTATGGGTAAAGTGATGTCTCGAATTCGACCGACATTTATTGTGATTGGATTGGCATTAATCTCTGCCAGCCTCGACCAGTTTACGAAGAGCCTCGTACGAAACCGCTTGGAACTCGGCGAGACCTGGGTTCCTTTTCCGGCTCTCGCATCTATTTTTGATATCACGCGCACATCCAACACAGGCGTGGCGTTCGGTATGTTTCCCAACGCCGGTCTGTTCGTCACCGTGATCGCGTTTGTTGTCATCGTAGCGATTATCTATTACAGCTTTACGATTGAGCATGAGCAGTGGCCGATTGCGGTTGCGCTCGGTTTGCAATTGGGCGGTGCGATTGGCAACCTCACTGACCGATTGCTTCTTGGTCCGGTTACAGACTTTTTCCATGTGCACAACTTCCCGCTTTTCAACGTGGCGGATGCCAGCATCAGCACGGGTGTCGCTATTTTGGCCTTGTTGCTCGTGTTTGAAGCGCGCAGCGGGACCGCTCCCCAACCGGTGGAGACCACAGCGCCCGAACCGGATACGCCGGTGTAAGACGTGACCAGTGAGCCGAATACCGAATACACGCAGCATACCTTTCAATTGCAAGAGGGCGGTCAGCGATTAGACCAGGCCCTGACAGAATTACTGCCCGATCTCTCCCGCAGCCAGATAAAAAAACTGATCACCGATGGAAACGTCTTCGTAGAAGGGCAAGTGCCCGCGAAGGCCGGCGTTCGTATGGGGGGCGGGGAACAGATTGAAGTGCGCTTGCCCCCACCGGCACCCGCGCGCGCCCAACCGGAAGCGATTCCGCTAAAGATCATTTATGAAGACGGTGATGTCGTCGTGGTGGATAAAGCAGCCGGCATGGTGGTGCATCCATCCGCGGGGCACGCCACCGGCACACTGGTGAATGCTGTGCTGGCGCATGCCCCAGATTTAGAGGGGGTCGGTGGCGAGTTGCGCCCGGGCATCGTGCACCGCCTGGATAAAGACACTTCCGGGGTGATCGTAGTTGCTAAAAATGATCGCGCGCTGCGACATTTGCAAGCCCAGTTCCAGCAACGCGAGGTTGAGAAACATTACACAGCGCTGCTTGTCGGCAGGCCGCCCACACCCACTGGCCGCATCGAGGCTCCCATTGGGCGCGACCCCGCCAATCGCAAACGCATGGCCGTCGTTACCGCGAAATCGGCCGGTGGACGCGAAGCTTTAAGTGAATACAGCACTCTTGAAACCCTCACTGACTACACACTTGTCGATGTGCACCCCATCACTGGTCGTACCCACCAGGTACGCGTTCACATGGCGATGATCTCCTGCCCGCTTGCCGGGGATCGCCTATATGCCAATCAGCGTAGTGCGTCCAAGGATTTGTCCGGATTACGGCGCCATTTTTTACACGCCAGTCGATTGATGCTACAATTGCCCGACGGTATAGAAAAAACGTTCGTATCGCCGCTTCCGCGCGATCTGCAAGCCGTTTTGAAAACGTTACGTAAACTCTAACTTACTCTCTCAACTCTTTCCGGGGGTCCCATGCGCGAAGTCACCATTGCCACCGTTCAGATGCGGCCAACACTGAACGAGCAAGAAGATAACCTGGTTAAAATATCCGAATATATTGCTACGATCTGTGGGCAGCAAAAAATCGATATTCTCGTTTTCCCGGAATTGATTACATCGGGATACGAATGCGGCGTGCGCTTCACCGATCTGGCACAGCGCGTACCCGGCCCGACCGTAAACCTGATCTCACAACGTGCATCTGAGTTTGGCGTCTATATTGCCTTCGGAATGCCTTCGAAGGAAAAAGTTGAATCTATAATATTTAATTCCGCCGTACTGGTAGGCCCGGATGGGGAGGTTTTGGGCGATTACCACAAAGTGCATCTGAAGGGCGAAGAGCGCATGGCCTTCCGAGCGGGATATAAATACCCAACCTTCGAGACTGAATTTGGCATTGTGGGTTTAATGCTCGGCTATGACCTTTCGTTCCCGGAGGTGGCGCGTTGTCTCGCACTTGATGGGGCCGAACTTCTGCTTGTTTGCGCGAACTGGGAGAAGACCCTCGCGGACGAATTTCGCACCTACGTTGCAGCCCGTGCGTATGAGAATTCCGTCTTTGTTGCCGCCGCGAACCGCGTGGGTGAGGATGTGACCTATTCCTTCTGTGGCGATAGCATGATTGTTGGGCCACGCGGACAAGTGTTTGCTTCCCTGGTTGGTGAGACCGATCCCGAGACTGGCGAGCCAGCGGAAGGATACGCTATCGCGCGCATCAATTTGACCGACGTGCGCCACAACCGTGAAGAATTCCAAACACTCCAAAACCGTGCGCCTGAGACGTATCGTGTGGTTGTGAAGAAATATTAATCAGGTCGAATATCAATGGTCAAAAGTCAAGACGGACATTCGATCTTTGACCTTTGACAACTCCATGGAAATTATCGACCTTCGCTCTGACACCGTCACGCAACCAACGCCGGAAATGCGGGAGGCGATGGCTGCGGCGGTTGTTGGTGATGATGTTTATGGGGAAGACCCCACCATCAACGAGCTCGAAGCCCTGGCCTGTAGAATGACGGGCATGGAGGCATCCGTATTTGTGGCCTCCGGTACGATGGGCAACGCCTGCGCGATCATGGCACACACGCAGCGCGGCGACGAAGTGATTTGCGGCCAGCGCTCGCACGTGTTTTTGAACGAACAGGGCGGGGCTGCCGTGCATTCAGCCGTACAGCTCAATGGCTTGCGCGAGAACGCGGCTGGCGAACTGCCGCTGGAAGACATCGTTGCGAACATCCGCACGGAAGACGAACACCATCCGATCAGTAGCCTCATCTGCATCGAGAATACACACAACGTCTGTGGCGGGCTGTCATTATCAGTCGAATATATGCAGGACGTCGGCGAAATCGCGAAAAGGCACGAGCTCCGCTTTCACGTGGACGGTGCCCGGATATTCAATGCGGCCGTTGCGCTGAATGTATCCGCCGAAGCCCTCATCACAGCGGCAGACTCGCTTACGTTCTGTCTTTCGAAAGGACTTAGTGCGCCGGTTGGTTCAGTGTTATGTGGTGATGTGGAATTTATTAAGCGCGCCCGCCGCGCCCGCAAGCTGTTGGGTGGGGGGATGCGTCAGGCAGGCATTCTGGCCGCAGCCGGGATCGTGGCGCTCAAAGGTATGGTTGAGCGCTTGTCAGATGACCACTCTAACGCTCGCCAACTACGGGAGGGACTCGCCGTCATCGACGGGATTCAACTGAATCCGCCTGGTGGTGCAACCAACATGATTTATTTTGATCTGGACGCTGCGATTGAGCACGACGCTGCATCTTTATATGATGCATTAGCGTTGCTGGATGTGCTACTCGATCCGGTTGGCCCGCGTCGCTTCCGGGCAGTGACCCATCATGGGATTGACGTGGCGATGATAGACCGGACCATTGCAGCCGTGCGCGAGACGATAAGTAGCGGATAAAAGCTTCGCTTTACAATCAGGGGTGTGAATTTTGCCCTAAATCCTTGACGTCTATCTTTCCAGAATGGTATACTCTCGTCCGATAGGTCCCGTGGTGTAGTGGTTTAACATGCTGCCCTGTCAAGGCAGAGATCGCGGGTTCAAATCCCGTCGGGACCGCATGAGCTATCAATTGATAGCGAGAGAAGTTCGTAATATTCAGGGCGCGGCGTCACCGCATACAGGTCGCCTTCCTTCACGTAGGCGACGTCGATGGTGGCCTGTAATAATTCTTTGCGCTCTACGTCCGTGGCACCCTTCCAGATGGTGCCAAAGCTAGAGAGCATTTCGCCAGCGTCGAGCAGGGCGACCGGTGGGGCTGGCGCGAGTTCGGCCAGTGTGGCTTCGATGCCTGCGCGTTCCTTCAAGTAGTCTCTTTCCGAGAAGTGATCCCAAACGAATAATTTTTCAGCGCGGCGCAGTTGCGCATTCAGGCGGCGGCGGGCGTTTTCTATTTTGGCCGGATCGGCGCTATTTTTGCGGGCCAATATTTCTTCGCGCCAGTTGGTGGGCAGTATGGTGGCGCTGAGTAATTCGCCGAGTCGCTCCTCGACGAGTTGGGCATTTATGATGCGGGTCTGTGTGCATCCTGTTGCGTATTCGGTGCGGCCAGGGTCTTGATAGTTTCGCTCACCGCGCATCCAATGACCGCGGAGCCTGGTGCCACACTCCTCGCAGACCAGCAGGCCGGACGCAGGGTAGACGCGAGTCTCTGTGTGCATCCTGCCGCGGTTGCTTGAGTATCTGCGTTTTCGGTGCGTTTCCACTTGGTTGAATAAGTCGTTTGTGATGATGGCCGGATGCTTGCCTGGGTAGGTGGCATCCTTGTACTTCACTAGGCCGAGATAAAACCGGTTGGTGAGCAGGCCGCGCACGGCATCCTTGCTCCAGGGGCGCGGGCCATGACGTTTGCTCTTGGTTCGGTAGCCTTGCTCGTTGAGTAGGTGGGCGATCTGTGAGTCGGTGAATGCGCCGGTGGCATATTGCTCGAAGGCCATCACGACGCCTGGTGCGGCTTCGGGGTTGATCTCCAGGGTGCTCCGGTCGATGTGCGTGTAGCCGAATGGTGGATCGCCGTTCCAGAGTCCCGCTTCTGCCCTGGCACGTTTGCCCTTCGTCGTTTCCTGGCTGAGATTGTCCAGGTACCACTCTGCGAAGGCGGCCAGGATTGCAAGCACGACTTTGCCGATCGGCGTTGTGAAATCAAAGTCCTCACTGGCGCTGGCGTAGGCGACGCCGAGATCGTTCAGTTCGCGCAGATGCGTCAATATGTGGACGATGTTGCGCGAGAAGCGGTCGAGCTTGTGGGTGATTACGACGTCGCAGGTGCCACGGCGGGCGGCGTGCATTACGCGACGGAAGCCGGGCCGGGCGTCGGTGCTTCCGCTATAGCCTGCATCTTCGAAGTGGTGAACTATCTGCCATCCGCGACTTTCTGCGTACGCGGTGCAGATATTGAGTTGGGCTTCGAGCGAGTGGCCTTCTTCAGCCTGTTCGTCGGTGCTAACGCGGGTATAAATTACAACGCGGGTTGGGTTGCTCATGTTTGCGATCCTTCAGTCGTGTGGCAGTACTTGTTGTAGAACACAAGTTCTAGTAGAATGGATATGCAATATCGTGTTCGAAGGGGGCAGATGTGCATATATGTCCTTTTTCAGATTTCTTCGCAACCTGATCTCTCCAACTCCGTCTGACAAATTGACGTTTGATCTCGACCCCGAGGTCACACCGCTGCTCGATCATTTGGCTTCCCGCCGACTGCGCACGAAGGGCCAAGTTGTAAACGACCTCATCAAGGACGCCAACGACAGGGATATACAAACCGGTCATTCCGTCCAGATTTGGGAGTCTCTCACTCCCCGCCAGAAGGATGTCACAGCCTATATTTGCCTAGGTCTCAATAACAAGCACATCGCCGCGCGACTTTTCGTAGCAACCGAAACAGTTAAAACTCATGTTCATAATGTATTCATAAATTTCAATGTTCATTCAAAAGGCGAATTGCGCAGTTTGCTTGAAGGTTGGGATTTTAGATCGTGGGATAACCGTATAAGTTGACTGCGGCAATGGCGCGGGTGGGGTTGCTCACTTGGCACCATCGATTGGTCGCCGCCAGAATCCCTTTTTTCGTTGCTCCTTTGTCAGTGCGCTTGTCACGCCCTTGCCGAAAAGGCGGTGGCCGCGTGCGTCCTTTCCGATACGTTGCGGGTTTTCGATGCGTGTTCCACACCATCTGCAAACGATAACGCCGTCCTCAAGGCGAGTATCGGGCACAGTGCCGAGGCCGCCATGTGGGGACAGGCATTCTTTGGGATCAATCACGTATATTTGTTCCACTGCCAGATTCCTTTTCGAGATCGGCATACGAATAGCGCCGGGTGGAAATAAAGCCGGGGTGATCGTTCCTGCGGCCAATCACGAACACCGAGTAGTCGCGCTTGGCTGGATTGGCCTTTACCGGCTTGCCGGATTCAAGTGCCTTTTTGATGGCCGCGTCGGATGGCCGGGCGTCGATTGCCGAGCGCGGCACAAACCATTGCTCAAGGATTACGGCAAAGTCGCGCCATAGCGACTTCCAGCGGCCTTCGGTCGCGGCGAAGCGATCTTGTAGCAAGAATACCACACGGCCTTTTTCCTTCAGCACGCGACGCTCGATCGTGCGTCGGCCTTCGCGCACTTTGCGCACATTCAGGGCGTGCCGCACAAACGCAACGTCACGTCGGTCGGAGTACGGTGGGTTGCCGATTACGAGATCGACCGGCTCGTCTGGATACCATCCTAGAAAGTCCGCAGTGATCACTTTTTCGGGCGGAGAGTACTGCTCCAGGTAGGGTCGGAAGCGTTGATCGATTTCGACTGCGGCCACCAGGTCACGTTGCCTGATGTGCTTTACGAAGGTGCCCATGCCTGCACCTGGCTCTACGACCGATTGTCCGAAATAGTGGTAGCGTCGCACGATACGCTCTGCCCATGCGTCGTTGGTGAAGAATTGTTGCAGTTCTTTGCCGTTGTGCCCGGTTTCGAGATCGACGTCGTACGGGTGACGGAGTTGTGCAGGTGCGATCATGCTAAAGGCTCCTTTTTGCCGTTTGGCGAGATCGCCTGAGCGCCGTTCTCCTTCATTTCTAGGCGATCACCCATAGTAGGGGGGCGATATGACTCGTCCTGGCTTGCTCCAGTATGGGCGGCCACGGACGCGGTGCTTTCTGCGCGTTCCATGACCGCTAATGAGACGCGTATAAGTACTTGAGCCAATTGCGAGCCTGAGTCCTGCCACATATCAGGTGCATTGCCAGGCGGTCGGATAATGATCTCGTTGTTATTTCCCATTTGTAAAGTTCTCTAGCCGGTTCTGCGGCACGAAGTAGGCGGGCGGCCTGCCGTTGGGTGCCCAAACAAACTCCGGCTTCATTCCGTCGTGGCCGTCAATCCAGCCAATGACGTTGTAGGTAGGTGCCTGGCCGGTGACGAGCACGTAGCGGGAGTCGGGCGAATCTCCTTTGCGGAGTATTAGGGAGCCATCTGCGAGCGGTGTATAGCGCACCTGCACGTTGCCGACGTCGCCGCCTTTGTAGGTGCCGACGCCACCGTTCCAGTATTTGCCGCGTGCCTTAGCGACGACCATTTCCGCGAGTGCGCCTTCTATGTCTTCGTTCCACAATGGCTCGCCGCCGTGTCGGTCGGTGTGTTTGCCGCGTAGACTTTCGACGCGCCTGCGGATTCCCACAGACGCGCCAAAAATAATCTCGTACCAGGACAGGGTTATGATCAAGCCTTCCCCCCTTTTGTAATGTTCATTTATCTATTTGCGCAGGGTGCGCGGTGCAAAAAAACTCACCGTTTCCGGTTGGTTGTACAAGATGAAAGCGGGCACCTTGCGATTTGTCAACGTGCGTCTTCTTTGAATTCGAGTCGTTCTGCCAGCGTCGCGGACGTTGCACGTACCATAATTGCAAGCCTAGATGTAAACTTTCCGTTTTTCGAAAACAGGTGTAAATTCTCATAGAAGGTTGCTGTACGGCGAAGTGTTGTGCACTTTTCACCTATCTCAAGGACGTCTTATGAGCAAATGCAAATACTGTGGTGAGGAAGCAGGAATGCTTCGCAACCGGCACAAGGAATGCCAGCAGAATTACGACAGCGGCATCTCGAGGGTATTGGAACATGCTTCATCTGCTGCAATGGGACTCATTACGCCGACTGATGCGGAGCAACTTATCTCTGAAATAGCATCCGAATCTTTCCTCGACAATTCGTCCATCAATTCACAACTCATCATCGCGTTCGAGAACGCCGTGGCGACCGCACTTGATGACGACGCACTCACAGAAGTTGAAGAAAGCGATCTGGAAATTTATATAAAGCATTTTGGGTTGAGCCAAGATGATCTTGACGCTTACGATGCTTATACTGATTTCGTCAAAGCCGGGGTTCTGAGAGAAGTCCTTGACGGCAAGGTACCGGAAAGGATAAATGTCGAAGGCGTGCTGCCATTCAATCTACTTAAGTCAGAGAAGCTTATCTGGGTCTTTCAAGCCGTGCCTTATTACGAACCGCGGACGCGCACATCATATTCGGGCAGCTACAGTGGAGTAAGTGTACGTGTTGCCAAAGGCCTATATTACCGAACGGGCGGGTTTCGAGGCAATCCGGTTGTAACGACGCAGACCACTCAGATCGATACGGGCATTTTCGGTGTTACGACCAAGCATGTTTACTTCACTGGAAGCGTAAAGTCTTTTCGAATCAGATTTAACAAGATCGTGTCATTCGCACCGTTCAGTGACGGGATAGCTATTCAACGTGACGCAGTGACCGCCAAGCCACAAATCTTCAAGACTGGCGATGGATGGTTCACATATAATCTGCTCGTCAACACTGCAGATTTACAAGCGTCCTAACAACGACCCGTGACCAACCCGTCAAGGGAGGGGCAGATGCGCACCCACAACAAACAGCACGAGAAATTCTGGCGGGCCAGGACTGTTTGAATAGTCATAAAGGCGAATGCACCGTTGAGTCTTTCCTGCGCTGAATTTCCTGTTAGATCGTAGGCTATCGTGATTGCTCCCTTTTCAGTTAGTCGTACAAGATAAAAGCGGGCAGGTGCCTATTTGTCAACGGGCATCTTGTGATCAATGCCGAGCATTATCGTCTGCACCGAGATTATTCTTTCGTACACCCATGCGTACGCACGTTCCGTATTTTCGACATGCTTGGGCGAATAAATAATTTGTGGCTCAAGCGCAAGCTCCAGGCAATCACGGATTAGTTGCCAGGTGGATATCGGTATCCAGTAGCAGGCCTCCTGCGGTGCGTTTGCCAGTTCGTCGCCAGGCCAGGGCGGGGCGTTAGGATCGTCGGTGAAGTCGTGGTCGGATATGGGTGGCATTTTTGGATCTCCTATTGCTGATTTCTTTTCCAAATCAGTATCTATTTCGCCCCCTGGCATAGCGCCGCCGTCCGGCTCCGGTTCGCCGAATAGTTCTTCGCCCGCGGCCAATAGATGGGTTGCTGCTTTTTGTGCTTTAGGGAATAACTTGTCGTATTCTTTTCCTGCTTCTTCAATCGACATTCTCTGACTCCTTTGTGTTTTGGTCTGCGGTGCGTTCGGATTCAAGCGCAACTTCAAACGCGAGTATATTGTCTGACCACATAGCGCCGGAGCACACATGGATCAGGGCCAGCATTTCGTCGGGGCGCAGGAAAAATGTAGTAGGGCCATCGTCGTCGTCGCGCTCGAATCGAAAATAGAGTGAGTCGGGTTCGATGCCAGTTACCAAACCGGCGCTTATCGTGCAGTCTTGGTATTCCTGCTTTGCGCCTTGCCAGCACTCAGCAACGCGTCCATCAGAGAAATGAACGTCAAATGTAATGTCTGTCATTAGTCAAATACCTGTCTGTATGCCGCGTCGACTTCATCGTCGGCGAGCACCGCGTAGATTTCGGTCGTGGCCGTTGATTTGTGGCCGAGTATCTGTTGGGCCAGCTTCAGGTTTCCGGTTTCAGCCAGCACGGTCTTGCCGACGTTGTGCCTGAGAGAGTGGGGCGTGATGGTGCCCTTTTCGAGTCCGGCCTGCTCCACGATATCGTCAAAGGCATTGCGCAGGCCGACGGTGGTCAGGTGCAGGCGTTGCTTGCCCGCGGCTTTGTCGTGCCTGGCAAAGCAGGGATCGTCTTTGCCGTACCAGGTGCGGGCACTCCAGTAGGCTCGCAGTGCGTCGGCGGCTTCTGTGTTGAAGCGGATATAGCGTTCAGCCGAGCCTTTACCGAGCACCAGGGCACGGCGCTCGCGCAGGTCTACGTCGCGCACCTTCAGGCCTGCAGCTTCGGCGATGCGGCATCCTGATGAAGCCAGAAGTAGCAGAAAGGCATTGTCGCGTTCGCGCACCGGCGACTTCACGTTGGGACGGCGGTTGGCGGCGGCACTCAGTACGCGAGTCACCGTGGCGGCTTTGGGTGCTTTGGGTATCTTGCGTTCGCGCTTCCTGGCGATCAGGGCGTTTGACTTTTCCAGCCTGGCCGTCGCCGCGTAGTCAGTCTCGAGCAGGTTTGCGATCACCAGGGAGTCGAGCAGGGCGCGGGCGGCGGCGTTGTAGACGGCCATCGTTCCGCGTGCCAGCTTTTCTCGTGCCAGGTGACCAGGGAATGAAATAAAGTGATCGATGGTGAGCTTGGTTATGTCGTCGCCGATTCGTACGCCATTCTTCCGCAGGTGTGCGACGAAGTGGCGAAGGCCGACGCGGTAGGTGCGTGCGGTCGTTTCTGCCAGGCGTAATGATAGGTCGTCGGCGGCCTGGACGACGGCGTCTGATATTTTCATTCCGTTGGCCTTCCTGCTTCCAGGCCGTCGGCAAAAGCTTGCGAAACGGTACCCGCCATTGCAATCCGACCGTCGGCGAAGCCTTCCTGGTAGGCGGTCTTTCGCACTTCCAGCATTCGTCGCTCCATCCAGAGCGGCTTGGGCAAAATGAATCGATACCACAAGTCGCGGCTCCACCTGACGACCAGGTGCAGGCCGATCGGGTACGCGATGGCTTGCGCTCGTATGAGATCGCGGTATGCCAGCCCGTACCAGGGCGGCACGACTTCAGCCTGGTTGATCACTTTTCTAATATTCATCGTTCGACTCCTGGGGTGGGGGTGGGGTGCTTTCCATTGATGCAATCCTTCTACCGGTAGCGTGGTCGTGCAGATCAGACGACACGAATGCGCAGTTCATGCAATCGACTACGGTTTCCAATGTTCCCCTGATCGGGTCGGCGATGCCGTAGATGAGCACTGCCTTGTCATCGCACTCAACACAGGTGCCGAGCCATTGGTCATATACCAGAGCGAGTCTGTGCCTGGCGGCTCCGGTGCCGCGGTGAATGTGCCCTTGAAATATTGGGGGATCGTAGTCACTGCGCAAACTGAGCGGCTGATCGTCGGGCGGCTTCATAGGGGCAGTCCTTTTGGTTTGCCATCTGGTCCGATAAGTCGTCCTGATACCTTGCCGCAGTTCAGGCAATCAATAATCGTTTGTGAAATTTCGGCTTCCGTGTCGCATATGGTGTGATTGAATACTGCCTTGACGCCGCAGGCCTCGCAGGTGCCGAGCCAGCGTTCGTAAACGACGATTACGTCGGGGGCGGGAGAGAGAAACGCGAGCGGCGGCATCTGGTCGGGCACGATCATCAGAGCAGTCCGAGTTGAGTGCCTGCGTTCGGCTCCGGCGCGATCGTAATATTGATGGTCGTTTGGTTCCGGTGCTTCGGCTTGATGCGCACCAGGATGGCTCCTTCGTTCTGGATGTGTTCCAGGTGCGTGACTGGTATCTCCAGATAGGCCGCTATGTCTGCCACCGCGTCTGCGGGGTCGGTATCTTTCGAGTATCCCCACCAGTCGCCGTCTTTTAGTTCGCGGTTGAGTTGGGTCATTACCACTCCTTGTATCGCTGCGGCACTAGCAGATAACGCAGAGTCGCGGGTACGTAAAAGATGCGCAGGCCGTGTTCCACTGCCCATAATCTAAATTTTTGAGTCGAGTGCTCGCCGAATGCGGCGTCAACCATTCTTTGTGTCACCATTGCGACCGGCATAATGTCGCTTAGATCTAGCAGGGCATTCCACGCGGCGGGAGCATCTATGGTCGGGGTAGGGGCGTCGCTCATTTGGCCGGCTTCCCTTTCTCTATCTTTTCAGCTTCGCGTTCATCCAGGGTCGTGCCCATCTTGGTCGCCAATTCTTCGCGGAATTTCTGCGTCAAACTTTCAACCACGTCGTCTAGGAGCATGACGTCTTGTATGTCTAACAGATAGTTAGCGGTGCGCTTTGCTTCTGTGCGCAGTCGCTCCAGGCGTCGTCGAAGTTCATCCTTCAAGTACACCAGGGCGTCGTTTGCGTTCGTGAAGTAGCGGTCGCCGCCTTCGTACTTGATCCGATTCGGTGCGTACACCAGGCCAAGCAGATGAGTGGTTGGGCCACACTTCATCGACTTGGCCGCATGGCTAAGAATTTCTACCTTCGCCAGATTAGGCCCGCCCATGCTCACATGGGCTAGATAAATTACCTTCGGCTTCGGGTTGTCATTCATTGGTTTCCTCCTTGTGTTCTCTCAGGATTTGTAGCCCTGCATCGGTCAGGTAATAGCGCCTGCCCTGGCCGCCGTATGTAATCCAACCGGCGCGATGCAGTTTGCCTAGATAGCCGCCAGACGCGAGATTCATTCCACCGCCGTGTGTGGTTCCATGCCCGCATTTCGTGTGTCGACTCCAGCCGGGATGATCCTTGCCCCAAAGCAGGCGACCGAAGCCGCTCGCATATCTGACGTCGTTATCGCGCAGAATGCGCAAGGCTTTTATGGCAGTGGGGGATGCCTTTTTCATTGGCATAGTTTTTCGGCGTGTATGGTTTGCTTTTTCGCAATTTAGCGAAGCATTGCATAGGCTAGATTGCGGCCATGTTTTCGGCGCTTGCGTCAATCTTGTAAAGAATCATCGGGCATCGGCTCTTGGTCATCGGCTACGGTGAACATGCCTGAGGCAATCAGTTCAACCGTGGGCCAGTAAGTTGTTAGGTATCCGCTTCCGGTATCGAAGGCGTCGTCTCTTTCTTCAACGTTTATGATTTCGAAGCGCCAGAAGATCGCCGGGAGTGCGGTGGCTAAGACTCGCACGGTGGCACCTTCCGGCGTCTTCCAAGTACCAATAACGTGCCAGTGGCCGTCGCAGGATATTGGCTTGGCGATGAATTTGAGTCGTCTGAATAAACCGCGATCTACGGGGGCGATTTTGGACTCCTGAAATAGACTCATATCGGTTGCTCCTATCTGAATAAATCGGGGTGCTTGATTTTTTGCACTGCTGCGGCCAGGGCCAGGGCGTACTCATGCACCATCTGTGCTTCTTCGATTGTGCGCACCACGGCGACTTGGCCTTGCCGGTGCCATTTGCGGTGCCAGGCGACTTGCTTTTCATTAGGTTTGCCAGGATACCCCCCAGCTTGCTGGGGGGATGAATGGCCAGCGGGGGTTTGGGGGCTGTGCCCCCATGTTCAATCTTCCGCTGACAATGCCCTGCAGCTTGCTGCGGGGTGGTTTACTCAGGCCGGTGCCATCGCGTTTGACTTCTACGAGTAAGTTCAATCCCTGGATACCGAGCAGTAAGTCCGGCACGCCACCACCGACCGCCGCCGATAGACGTTCCACCTGGCCGACGCGTTCAAAGAAGTCGACGAGCGAGTTTTCGTTCTGGTCGGTCTGCTTTGCGTACTGCGGTGCGCGGCGTCGGTGTCGCTGGCTCATGTAATCCCCCTTCGTCGTCTAGGTCGTAGCGTTCGCCATATTCGTGAGTGTGTGCCACAGCTCCACGCACAACGCTGGCGGCGTCGTAAGCCGATAGCTCAAAGGTGTGTTCGAGTTCAGCCTGCACGGCGTCATCGTTGGCTGGCACCTGGTTGGCACCACGGCGACCGCTGCGTGATATCAGGTAGATGCGTTTCAGTGCGAGCGCCCTGGCGCGGGCCAGCGGGTCGGTCATTCGCTCCAGCCTGTAAGGTGCGACTGGGCGTCGAAGTTCGGGACGTCGTCGTCGTCCAGATACCACGGCTCCACCGGCTCGCCCGACTCTTGGCGTTGCCATCGGCGCATCATTGCCCATGCGTCCATATATGCGTTGTGCCTGGCGTGATCGTCTTGCGGAATACTCGCTTTGAAGTTCGGGTAATCGATCGATAGGGCCATCGATGCCATCATGGTTGCGAAGTCGCCGCGGGCGACGTCTGCGCGGTATAGATAGTCGCGGTCGGGTGTGTGCGTGATTTCCGGCGCGTCGTTCAGGGTGATCAGGTGCTTCTCGAACAGCGTTTCGAGATCGCCCTGCTTGCGGGCGCGTACGTGAAGTTTGTGCGGGTCGATATTGTGTTGCACGACGCTGATGAATGAGTCGTTTAGGTGTATCCACATATTTGCGTTTCTCCTTTTCGGTTTGTCGTCTAAGTTATAAAAGCCAGCCGGTGCCCATTTGTAAACGTCGAATCAAAAAGGCCAGGCGTTGTGCCTGGCCTTTACGCGGGTGCCCCTTCAAGCGTCCGTAGGAGATATTACTTGTCGCCACCGATGATGATTGGTGGCAGTTTTGATTCCGTTGCCAATGCCTGGCCGGTGAATACGCTCCGGTCGTAGTCGTCGGTATGCTCGTCGCGTACCACCTTGCCGAGCGTATCGAGCCACTCGCCGAGCGGGCCACATGCAGGGCCAGCGACGCCTTGAACTTCTGTGTGCATTTCGCCGTCGGGCTTGATTACGATTGCGATCTTGTGCGGTGTAGCCATCATGCCATCTCCAGACTGAGTGTGATTGTGCCGTCGGGCGCGGTCTGTTCGGTCACCTGGTAGCCTTGCATCTGCGCGGTTTCAATCGTCTCGTAATATAGGTATTGCTGGCGCAGGCGCGGCAGTACCCGTTGCGTGAAGCCACTCTCCGCAAAATCGTCCATCGCTGGCAAAAATGAGCCGTCGTCTTGTTGCAGGAAGTCCACGTTCCAGCGCAGGCGGGCGTCGGTGAAGTTGCCGAATTTTACGCGCATGATTACGTCGCCGTTCCGCGTCGTGTCTATCCGATCGCCTTGCGGCGCAATGATTACGTCGCGGCCAGGGTATCTCGTTACTTCCCAGAGTGCTTTTTCCAGGGCAGAGCGGCTCTTGAATTTCTCTACCTGAATCACTTTATAGATGCTCATGTGTGCTCCGTTTCTGTTTGTGTATGTAAGATAAAAGCCAGCGGTGCAGTGATTGTCAACCTGCCTGGTACGATGCCAGCTTCTGCTCTGCGTCGTCGATGCGGGCCATCATGCGCTCGCGTACTTCTTTCCACGGATGCTGCTTCCAGCACTTACGCACGTAGTCAAATCCACCTTGCGAGCCTTGTGCCACCATGCGGTAAGTGTGGCCGGTAGCCAGGCATCGCCAGCACGATACGTTGTGATCTGGATTTGAGTATTCAGTATGCTTGCACTCGATGCAGATTTTCAGAACGTCGCCGGGGTGCGGTTCCTGATCGTTTGCGAGTTCGTCTTGGTGCCGTAGATATTCGTCGAGTCGGTGTTCCATTGGTGCTCCTTACCTGGTCTGTCCGCACCGGCGCGTTGCCTGCGCTTCACCAGGCCATAGTTGATCGGCTAGGCCGACGGTCATGTAGGCTTCGCCTTGTGGCGTGATTTCGATTCGCGGTGTATCCCAATCCAGCACGACCGGCACCGGCGTTCTGTTGAAGGAGAGAGGCCGCTTGGCCTGCGCGAACGTGGCGCGTACGTCAATTGGTCGCTGATTGGCCGAGCCGCGGTACTGCATGAACGGTGAGTCTTGCTCAAGAATGAACGGGCCGTCGACTAGCACGTCGATGTGCCCGAGCATATTCACGCCGTCTCTTTGAGTGGCTACGATGTCTTGCCAGATATGCTCGATGGTAAATCCGGTGTAAACGATGATATGCACGTCCGGCTCGATTGATTTGAGCCATCCGAGCAAAATACTCAATGCTTCCGGTTGTGCGAATGGCTCGCCGCCAGAGATCGTGACTCGTTTCGGGTTGGCATAAAGCAGGCGATGGGCCAGGCCGAGGGGACTCCATTCGCTCCCCCCCTTCTCCGGCCACAGTTGCGTATTCTGGCATCCACGGCACGCGAGCGGGCACCCTTGCAAAAATAGCACGGCGCGTTCACCTGGGCCGTCTACGCGACTCGAGTGCGTGATGTGGGAGTAGTTGAGCATGGTCATTTTTTGTCTCCGTTTCAACTTAGTTGCACAAGATAAAAGCCAGCCGGTGCCTATTTGTCAACGCGCTCTGATTCTTCGAGTGCCGCTATGTCGGCCATTGCGTCGCGCCAGCCGCCGACGGCTCCGTGCATGAATGGAATCACCGCGACGGTAGCGACTACTGAAGCCGGTATTGCGGCCAGTGCCGCGCAGAGTAGTATCAGTAAAACTTCTTCAGCGGTGCTTGTGGCAAGTGTGGTCATTGTGTGTCTCCTTAAAATATAAAAGCCGACCGATGCCCATTTGTAAATGCGCCGGTCGGCTTTTGGTGGAGCGGCCAGGTGCTTATGTTTCCAGCGTGCGCTTGCTTGCCTTCGTGCCCTGCTCCACTGGCGTGCTTACGTGGGCAAACTTCATGCGTCCGTTTTTGGCTTCCCTGCGTAGTGCGTCCAGCCGGTCTGCCATGAGTGCAGATATGGGCGTCACTTCGCGGGATGCAATCAGCAGGTCGTCGGTCGTGATTTCGCGCTTGCCATCGGCGAAGCCATGCCGCAGTGCGGTGGTTATCACCTTGCGCAGTTCATCGCCCTGGTAGCCGTCGGTCTTTACTGCGATCTCGTCCGTATCGAAGTCTACCGGGTCGCGGTCACGGATGCGCAGGTGTATGTCTAGGATTTCGCGGCGGGCTTCGGCGTCCGGCAAGTCCACAAAAAATGTATCGTCAAAGCGCCGCACGAATTCGGGCCGGAGCCGGTTGAGTTCATTCACGGTTGCAATCAGGTAAACCGGTGCGGTGCTTTCCTGCATCCAGGTGAGCCACGTTCCGAGAATGCGCTCCGACGTCTGGCCGTCCTGCTCGCCGCCTGAGTTGCCAAATGATTTTTCAGCTTCGTCAAGCACTACGATGCACGGCGCGACCGCTTCGCATAGTTTCAGGAAGGCTCGCGTATTGGCTTCACTGCCGCCTAGCTTACTGGTCATTTGTGAGCCAGCATTGAAATACAAGAGCGGCAGTTTATGCTCGCCTGCGACTGCCTTCGCCGAGAGAGTCTTGCCGGTGCCTGGTGGGCCTGCGAGCACTACGCCACGCGGTCGGTCTACTCCGTACTCACGAGCGGTCTCGTCGGTGAGTGCCTGCATCGCTTCAGCCAGGTAAGCCTTCAGCACGTTGGCTCCACCGACCGAGTTGCCTTCCGCTGGCTCCATCATTTCAGCGGTGCCAGATTTGCGGATGATCTGTGCTTTCTGCTTGCCGATGAAGTCGAGCGCCGTGTCGTCTAGGCGGCCATTGGTGATCGCGGCCAGTGCGAGCACGTTGGCGGCTTCGAGTTCGGTTAGGCCGCGCAGTGATGCCACCACGCTCGCACGACTGCCGTTCAAATCAGAAGCGATGCCGTCGGGCAGTTCTGCTTCAGCCTGAGCCACGATGCGTCCGAGTTCGGTTTCGTCAGGTAGCGGCCAGTCGAGCACTTCGACTTCCTTCTCCAGTTCAGTCGGGAGAGCCACCTGCGGCGATAGCATGATCATTGTGTAAGGTAGCAGTTGGAAGTCTGCCGCTATGTCGCGCACCAGGCGTTTGATCATTGGGACGTTCATGTGCTCGTGCAGGTCGTGAAAGAGAAAGAGCGCCGGTCGCTCGTCGTTGAGTTCTTTCCAGTCGCGTACGTGCGCCAGCGCCACACCTGGGTCGCGTGATTGCGCGTTGCGCTTCATGGCATCCGGTTCTTTTTCCACCACTGCCATAAGGCCGGTCGACATTTTCCATTCGACGAGCAGTTTGTTTTGATCGCGTGCTATGTTTGCCACGGCATTTGTTACGCGAGCGGCTTCTGCGCTCTCAATGGCGAGCACTGGATATTGTGCTCTGATTAGGTGACTCACTCTGAGTTGGGTTTCGGTTGCGTTCATTTCGGTTGCTCCATTTCGCTAAGTTGTACAAGATAAAAGCCACCGGCCAGGCGATTGTCAACCTGGCCGGTGGCTTTGGTTTGCTTAGAATTCCAGCATTGAAAACCGGCTTGGTGCTGAAATGGCGTCGACTTCCTGGTGCGTGATTTCTTTCAGTTGTTCCAGCGCACTGCGTACTGCGGCACCGTCGGTCTCTTTGCCGTTCGTCTTGTTGGTCACCTGCGTCACCAGTGATTCAAGTTCGACGAGCTTGGCTCTGAGTTCCTGGTCGTCATGTGCGGCCATCAGGTCAAAGAATGCTCGCAGGCCTTTTGCACGTTGCGACGACCGGCCTTTGAAGTGGCCGTGCTTTTTGTACTTCTCCAGTATGTCGGTCACTTCCTGCGCGATCTGTGATCTTAATGAATTGATGATATCGGCGTAGGGTGATCCGTTATCAATGATCAGTTGCCTGGCGTGTTCCATTTCTGCCGCGTGCATTGCGTCGGCCTGCGCTCGCATAGCTTCACGTTTCGCCCACTCTTCAGTCTCTGCCGTTTCGGCTTTGGCCTGGGCGATCTTTTCAGCGGCGACCGATTGCTCGTGTTCGAGTCTGAATTGAGCGTGCTCTGCCTGGATGCCTTCCTTGCTTGCCAGCATAGCGAGCCGGTATTCGAGTCGTACGTCGGTTCGAATGGCGTCGGCGGTTGGCACCAGGGAAAGGGCACGCTCTACCATCCAGGTGCTAAATTCATCTTCGGTTGCAAACGTGCCTTCAGGCGTGATCATCTTTGAGTTGCGTCCATAGCCACGTTTCCGCGCTAATGCTTTCCACTGCGCCCAAACGTCGGCGGCTATTTCCAGTTCGTCGATCGCAAGCTGATCCATGTAGTCGTCGAGATTCTCTATGATCTCTTCCACGGTCTCATTCCAGCGTTCCACCTGCTCGTCAAACTCGTTGCGCCACTGCTCGTATGCGGTAGCCATGACCAATCGGTATCCGCGGAAGCCTGCGATCTCGTATGAATAGCGCGGTGTAATTTGTTGCGCAGCGCGGGTGCCGATGCTCTGTAATTTTTTGACCAGGTTGTCAGGCCGGAGCAGGCACTTGGAGCCTTTGCGGATATTGCGGTAGCGTTTATCGATCTCGTCGATGCCGAGTTCTGCCCATGTGAGGCGCGAGTAGAATCGTGAAAGGCCGTTGGTATCTACGTCGATCAGAATGCCGTTTTCCAGCAGTGTGCTGAGTTGGATTTGGTAGACGTTGATCTCGCGTGCTTCAGCGCCGGTCAGTTCCTGCACCTTTTTGAGTTGCTTAGCTTTAGTTGTGCTCATTAGCTTGGCTCCTGTAATTTGCTCTACAGGATAAAAGCCAGCCGGTCGCCATTTGTCAACGTTTCAAATTGGTTGAATAAGTGGAATCAAAAAGGCCGGGCACACGCCCGGCCCTATGCGAAGCCCGTGTGCGTTTATCTAGTGCGGCGATTCTGTCAGCGTTTGAATAGCGCGAAAACCTAATTCAGAAGACCGCCCAAAGAAGGCACTCAATGACGATCTAGAGCCTTCTGGATCTGGAAGTGGACTTGGTTTTGACGATTTCGGATTTCGTGTCGGTTTAAAGACATGCAAAATGCTAGCGGAAGAGGTATAGTTACAGTCCATGATTTATGGAAGAGAGTAAATCTCGTTTCCCAATATTAACTAATTATGCCCCCTCAATTGCATTTTCAAGACGCCAGTGTGGTCTTGCGAGGTCAGTTCAGCCCTTTGATCTTTTCACCGCTATGGTTGGCAGGAAAAAATCTAATTCGAGTCGAAGAAGCAGATGCGGCAGATATTGAATTGATCCATCCCAAGGCATCGATTTTCTCAACGGAATGGTTAAGAGTGCAGGTGCTTGAAAGTAAATTCCAGGTGGAGACACCGCAGGTGCCTTACTTCGAAGTTCTGAGAGATTTGGCGCTGGGCGTATTAAAACTTCTGGTCGAGACACCCGTAAAACAATTGGGCTTGAACTTCACCTTCCGATACGAGCTTCATTCCGAGGATGAATGGCACTCTCTCGGTGATAGGCTAGTCCCAAAGGAAGAGTGGTCGCGTATTCTCGGCAATCCGGGCATGGAAACTCTCGTGGTGCGGGGCATGTTGAAAAGTGAACATCAAGGACACCTGCGCATCCGTGTTGAACCTACTACTCAAGTTAAAAATGGTCTTTTCATCGAGGTGAACAACCATTATGAACTCCAGCGCGATTCCGAAAGCGACTCAGGAACTAGGGAGGCGATTGAGATTTTATCTTCTGATTGGAGTGATGTGCAAAAGCACTCAATCACCATTGCTGATGCCCTGAGCAAACCGGTAACCAGATAGATGCAATTAGTTCAATATACGTCAACTAACATAAAAGTGCCTGCGACCGCTGCCACCGTTGACCGAGTAGGCGACCTGAGCATTGAAGCTCAATACAGCTCATTGGAGGAGAGGGATTTAACCGCTTCTTATGAGGATGCGACCGGACAAGCTATATCTCATGTCGCTGACAGTGGCTCGCATGCGCTTGATATTAATCCCCCCCAACCGTTATCATTTTCGGGTCTCCAGCCACGCTCTCGTGAAAACTATAGAATACTCCAGAAGTGGGAGGGATACGTCACAGAAGTCGAAATCGATGTGTTTCATGCTGTACTTTCCCCTATTGTGGGCGGTGGACCCGATTTGGATACTGAAATCTATATAGAGGAGGTAGTATCAGGCGACCGGCACCTTATCGAGCCTGGCGCCGTGTTCTACTTGAGTATTGGGTATCTTGATAGACCTTCAGGTCGTCAAAGAGTGTTGCTGTTGAGGTTTCGGCGCTTACCGCGGTGGTCTGAACGTGATATCGAAGACGCACGCGAGTTGGCTGAGAAACTAGGAAAACTGTTCGATTAGCTCTAACGCAAAACTTCCGCCGGAAGCCTCCGAACTTGAAGTCTCCCTTTTCGGTCCTGGCTATGGGGAGGCTGTGGCTGTTCATCTTGGAGGCGGAAACTGGATACTCGTTGATTCTTGTGTTCCGCCGAGAAGCAAATACCCCGCATCGCTCGAATACCTTAAGTCCCTGGGAGTCGACGTAGAGACGCAGGTACAGCTAGTAATTGTGTCACATTGGCATGATGATCATTTCCGAGGGATCAGTACGATCCTAGAAGAATGTACAGGTGCGGAACTCGCGATTTCAAGTGTTATTCGAGTTGATGAATTCAGGCAGCTCGCGGCGCTCTATTCGAAACAACCGTTTCTCAAGGGTTCAGGGTTAGACGAGTTCGGCCGCATATTCAGTATTATTGAAGAAAGACGTCAAAACCTTACCAACGCGCAGCCGCTCAATTACGCAATAGCCGACAGGATTCTTTACAATGACGTGATATCACTGGGTACGGGCGAGTATCCAGTGGTTATGTATTCTCTCTCCCCTTCGGACGCATCTGTATTGCAAGCACAACTGAGCTTCATGGAGTTACTCCCGAACGAACGCGATCAAGTAAAAAAGATCTCGGCACGAGGTCCTAATCATTCATCTGTAGTTCTGTGGATTGCGGTCGGAAATGAGAGGATTTTGCTTGGCGCCGACTTAGAAAACACACCATTTAACAACACTGGATGGACATCGATACTCGAAACCTCCAAGGTCACAGACGGCCAGGCATCAGTTTTCAAGATCCCACATCATGGATCTGCTAATGGGCACAACGAGAGTATTTGGGATGAACTTCTAGTTCAGGATGCATATGCTATCGTCACGCCGTACAATCGAGGAAGGACTCCAATCCCCACCCATCAAGATGTCTTGAGAATCACGTCATTGACTCCTCATGCATTTGGAACCGCTCTTCCCTTACGACGTCAACACCGGTTTCGCAACCGCGTTGTGAGAGAGATGTTAGCGCAAGTCACGCGCGATGTGAACAGTGCGGAGTCTGGATGGGGCCATGTGCGATTGCGTCGAACCCTGGGTGAATTGGATAATCATTGGCGAACTGAATTATTCGGGCATGCATTGTCACTTGAGAGTTAAGTCGGGTTCGACGTCAACTGAATTCGCGATGCGCTCGACCAGATAGGCTCTACTCTTTCTCGTCGGGCACCCATCTATCCGGTAACTCGAATCCCAGCTCACGCGCGGTCTGGTCCCAGGGCGAAGCATTGGATGCCTGCTACGTGACCTCCTGGTATTTGAAAGAGCATACTTATATCAGCTAGCTGACGACGAACCGACCTGTCCCCACAGCCCTGATTATTACATCGCGAATTTCCTGCACTCCATTATTCATGCTACGCTGCCGCCATCGCCCGACTCTTGCGAACTATATATTCTCGACGCTTGCGAGCATAATATTGCTTCATTGACTTCTTCCGTCCTTTTTCGGCGCAGGCGTCTGAGCAGTATTTGTGCGCTAATTTTCGCTTGATCTCTTTTCCACATTCGCACTTGCGCCAAGCGCCGTCCGGCATTGCGCGTTGTATTTTGGCAATGGCTCCGCTCCGTTTATTTCTGATGTACGAATACGACTCGCCAAGCTTCAGCGCGATATGCTTGTCCATCAATGGCTCCTGGCCGCCGACGCCTGCCCACATATTCATAATTGTTATCTCGTCGTCGTTCAGAATGACAAAGGCATCGGTCAGGCGCTCGCGTTGTTCCTGCACCAGTTCGGATGCTTCGATGCGATCTTCTATCTCGACTTCGAATTCGTTTTCGTTTGTTGCAAGTGCGACGCTCCCGTACTTTTCTCGACCGGTGATTACGTCAGGCTCGTCGAGTGAACTAATGTTGGTGACTTTCCCCCACACTGCCCACATGTCGCGCAACCATGCTGGCTCCTTGCCTACCATTTTTGCCAGTTCTTCAAGCGTTGGCTTGCGTCCGTTTCTGGCTTCGAAAACGGCTGATTTCTTTTGCGCCGAGCGTATCAGTTCGCCGGAGTGTACTGAGCGGCGTATTGTGTGGCTCTGGTCATTGATGGCGCGGATGATCTTCTGCTTTATCCAGAAGTGCGAGTATGTGGAAAATTGAAAACCGCGCTTCGGGTCAAACTTCTCGATCGCCCTTAGCAATCCGATGTTGCCTTCGCTCACCAGGTCGAGATACTCCATTGACGAAACGAGGGCATAGTAACCGGCGATGCCGGAGATCATCTTCTGATACCCGCGCACGAGTTTGTCTGCCGCATCTTTATCACCTGCCGCGGCCAGGGCGCAGAGTCGCTTCTGCTCGTCCGGCTCGATGAGTTCGTGATTGAGCATCATTGTGCGGTAGGTCTGCTCCGCGATGCCGCTTTGATAATATACCGTCATTAGAAGTCGATCTCCTTTTCGCAATCCTGCACTACACCTGCCCAATCAACGCCGCCGCCAACGAGTCCATTGGAGGACACGACTTTTGATTGAAATTCTGAGTGCAGTAAGTCCGGATTGTTTCTAACCAGCATTTGGAATTTTTTATAGGCGTCGCCGTCGTCGTTTGTGCCGTGCGTTACCGGTTCAGGCTCCGGAGTCTTTTCAGTGGCGGCCTTTGGTGTAGGTGCCTGCTCTTTTGCCGGTATGACTTCTCTTTGCATTGGACGCTTGGCAATCGTTGAATTGGCCGGTGTGCTAGGCGTTGCCTTTACCGGTGCAGGCTCCTGCTTGCCTTCCCACGGCTCCGCAATCCAGTTGGCGAGTTGCGCCTGGTGCCCTGCTCCGCTTATGTAGCCTTTGAGTGGGTCTTTGGGATTGAGCGGCTTGAAGCACTGGCCGAGTCGTTGTGCCGTCACCTTCAGTCCGTCTGATACCGCCGCCTTCTCTGCGCTTGTATAGCGTGCCGGTTTCGTCGTTTCCAGCGTGCCGCCTTCTTTGTGGTCGTCGGCTAAGAGTGGTCGCATACCTGCCGCGTCCATTTGCGAAACGCGCCCATTGGCGAAGATCACTTCCAGCTTCACGACGCAGCGCATATACCCATATTTGTCACTTATACGCATGAACGTCGGCGACTCTTGGATCGTCATGCGCCATTTGCCAGGGCCGAAGATCTCGTTGAGCTTGAAGCCGACGAAGGTGTGGCCGGTGTATTTGCCCTGCACGCCACGTTCACTCTGTACAAAACGCTCGTCGACCGGTGTAGCGAGTTGCTTTATCTGCCAGCGGTAAAGTGTGTCCGCGTCTGCGGTGGTTGGGTGTAAGTTCATTTGAGTTGCTCCTGTAAGTGGAATGGGTTTAGTTTTCGGCTTCTAATTCCGCCTTGATCACTTCATGCGCCATGATGGTGCAGATGCCGTACTCGGTGCCGAGGCCGCCGACGTTGCGTTCGCCGTGCGTCCACCACCCGCGCTCACGATCTACGCTTGATATGGGAAGCCAGCGCCAGCCAGCGTCGCTCAGTTTTCCAGCCATCTCGCCGACCGGCGTTTGTTCACCGACCAGCGATGCGGCTAAGGCCACGAAGCGACCGAGTTCTTCAAGCACGAATACTGCGTCCGCAGTTGTGAGTCGTATGTGCCCGACGCCGTCTATGACGATGGTGCCGCGCCCCGTACCTTTCGATGCGATGATGCGTGGTGCGATTCTTCCGTTTTGTGTTGCCATGATTTATAAAAGCCTTTCAGTCTTGAAGTGACAATGCGAGTCGGTTGGCAATCCTGCACCGCATAGCATCGACCGCTTGCTTTGTGATCCCCATAGCTTCGGCAGATGCGCGGTTTGAATATCCGCGCTCGTAATAGCGACACAGTTCGCGTTGGCGGTCAGTGAGTCGACGCTTGGCCGTCTGTACATCGACGCGAGTTTCTATGGCGTCAATGCTTTGGCCTTTTCGAGAGGCCGGTGCCTGGAGGGGCAGTAACCGCAGCGTCTGACTGCGATCTGCGCGGGCCGCCTGCTTCATAGCCCACCCTGCTCGCCATGTTATGTACGAGTCGTGTTGCTCTAGGAAGTCCGGGTCTGCTCTGGCTTTGACTAGCAGTGCGACCGCGGCTTCCTGAAATAGATCGTCGGCGGTAAGAGTGACTGCGCGGCGAGCCAGGAAGTGAGCGTATCTTTCTATCCGTCCTGATAAGCCGGTGATGCGGTGTTCGATCATGTGGTGCTCCTTTTTTCTTGTCGCGCTTTGCACTCGCGGGTGTTCTTGCACCGCGGGTTTACTGATTCGAATTCGTACGCGGCGACCGGTGTCCAGTTGTCGACGCGGATCAGATGGGGATAATCGGAATCGGGTCGATAGTGCTCGCTCCAAATCGATCCCCAATCGCCGCACAGTGCGCATTGCGTGGTCGCGGTTGAGCCGACTATTCGTCGCGTTGGTTTCTCTATGGTCATAGGCTCCAGCAATCCCCCTGTAATATTATGCGTTCATTCAGAATGACTAGATGCTGCACGCAAATAAGAAGGCGCAGTTCCAACACGATCGCGGCGTGCTTCATTTCGATGCCCCCTAGCATGTGATTACGCCAAGACGAGTTTTGCAATGAGATCGTGCGGGGCTAGTGCTTCAGCTTCGGGCCACGGCTCGGAAGGGCCGCCAGGCATTAGTTCGGTTTGCCTGGCCTGGCGCTCGGCCACGTAGACTGCCGCGTCGAATTGCTCGTCGCTATATCCCAAATCTCGCCACCAGTGCATTAGACGCCATGACGTTTTCATGGGATCGGGCTTCTCTTCAGTGGGTGCGTGTTTACGAGTCCATTCGTCGTTGATTGTCCCGCCAGCAAGCTCGCGGAGTTCACTGATCTTCGGAACATAGGGGCTTGAATTGATATGCGTCAGGATCGCTTCCATCAGCGCCTTGTCTGGAATATCCCTAAGTGCAAGACCATAAATCATCATTTGCCGGTCGTTGAATTTGTGTTCGCCGAATGTGTCTTGTATTGCGGTGAGTGCGGTTAGTGTTTTTTTACTTGACATTTTTAGTCTCCAGAAAGAGAGTGAGCGTTCTCACTCTCACTCTTATTCTGATTCTGATTTAACTCTTACTCTGACTCTGCGTCACGGGAATGTTGCATTTGCGTTGCGCTTGCGTTGCAATATCGTTTTGTGAACGTTGCGCTTATTCTTTTTCTTGGTCGGACAGAAGAGCTAAGTAGGGCGCTTGGACGCCATTGTTTTTTGCTCTGTATGCTTTCGAGCGCTGTGTCGAAGTGATAGCAGCTTGTCGTTTTGCAAAATTTTTCACCCACCAAGAGCCATCGGCTTTTTGTTCCGTTACTTCTAGTTCAGCGAGTACGTGAAGGATTGCGACGATGTTTGCTTCTTGTTCGCGGAGCAGCCAGGCCATGTGATTGGGCGAGGGTAACTTTCCGTCTTGATTTAGGTCACTGGCAAGCAAAAAAAATTCAATCATGCGTCGCCAATGTTCGTGCGAGAGGGTGGCAACTTTGGGGTCGTGCAAAATTTCGTGGTATAGCTTGATGTAGTAGCGGCTTTGTAGCTTCTGTGCTTTTTTCTTTTTCAAGGTTGTTGCTCCCCTTTGCAGTCATCTAGTATAACAGGGCAATCGCCTATTACCAACTGGCGACCGAGTGTGTATAAGAAAAAAGCCGCCGGAGGCACATTTGTCAACGTCGATTATGAGATTGGTTTTATTCGCGGGGCAGTGTTTGGCTCATGCGCTCCATCGCTTGATATACGGCCTGCCGCGATGTGCCCATGCGTCGTGCGATTACGCTCACCTTCTCACCCTGCATGAGCAAGCGGGCGATACGCTCTTGATGCGGTGTCATTGCGAACAGAGCCTTGCGCACGCGGACGCGATGCTCGGCGGCTTCGGCCAATTCTTCGATGGGCCGTTGCCTCCGTTGATGATTCTTCGCGTAGCTGGTCGGCAGGCCATCGGCGAGCCAACGGTCAGTGTGACACCGGTCGCTGCGGGCGGATTGCTTCACTATCCATCCAACGCGCCAGCCGATGTACGACGCCTTCTGCTCTGCGAAGGATGCGTTTTTTTGTGCCGCTTCCAGAAGTGCGACCGCGGCG
This sequence comes from Anaerolineales bacterium, assembly GCA_965248775.1. Taxonomy (GTDB): domain Bacteria; phylum Chloroflexota; class Anaerolineae; order Anaerolineales; family JBHHUI01; genus JBHHUI01. Next base: position 2,282,409 of record OZ252150.1, on the reverse strand, counting down.
TCCTGAAATAGATCGTCGGCGGTAAAGGTGACTGCATTCTTCGCGGTGAAGCGGGCATAGCGAGTCATCTTGGCTTGTAGTTCGTCTGTGAACATCAGGAGACCTCCTGATGTTCGGGTCGATAATCGGTGGATTTTTGGGCCTTGCGGCAATTGCAGGAGATACAGAGGGGCTGGAGATTTCCGGCTGTGTGCGTTCCACCCTTTGAAAGCGGAACAATATGATCCAGGCCGGGGCGATCGCTGCCACACGCCAGGCATTTGTAGGCGTAGGCTTCGAGTATCTTGAGCCAGTCTTTGAAAGAGATGTGCCCTGTGGCCCCGCTCCGTTTGGCGCGAAAGTTAGCCGACGCGACTAGTCGGTGGTGACGGTAGGTGCGGGAGCCTCTTGCGCGGGCGAGTTCGTCGCGGCGTTTTGCATCTCGCCTCTTTCGCGCCTTTACATGCGGTAATTGGTCGTATTTCTTCTGCCAGGCTCGATTTTTTGCTTTGACGTGCGGCAACAGGCGGTATTGTTTCTCCCGGGCGCGTCTCTTTGCTTTGGCGCTTGGCAACTGGTTGTATTGCTGTTTGTCTTGCTTTTGGCATTCGCGACACGAGTGGGTGAGGCCGTCTGGCTTCGAGCGATTCTTGTAGAAATCTGCCTGAGGCTTTGCTTGCTTACATCTAGAACAGACTTTCATGGCGGTAGCTCCTTTTCTTGGTTGCTCCCGCCGATCAAAAAAGAGTCGCCCGGTTGGGCGACTCTTTGGCTTGGGCGACTAACCTGTATAATTGCGATTAGTCGCTTCCCGGAGCCGCATTCCGGCGGGGTGATCAGGCCCGCGTCGGTGTTAGTAGCACCAACGCGGGCCGTTCCTGTTTATGGTCAGATCATTTTTAGAAATGCTGGAATAAAGGTTGTAAAAAAGTATCGCATGAAGTTTTCCGCGCTATCCTCACCCCATTCGCGCTCCCGCGCCGCGCGGGCCATGTCGATTAGTTCTGAGATAAGCCGATAATCCATGAGGCTGCTCCTGCTGTATTACTGTGTATGTACACCCTAATTATACACAAAGAGTCAATAAAGGCAAGTCGATGGATTTGAGATTATTCTTGGGTTTTGGGGCCGGGCTTGAAGCGACCAGACGAGGGGCGATCTTCGAGGTACTCGTTGAGACTGTCGATGTCGATCAAGTAGGAGTGGCCTACCCTGACGGCCTTGAGTCTGCCGCTACGGACGAGGTTGCTTATGTGGTTCGTTTTGTACCCGGCAATCTCGGCAGCTTCTTTGGTAGTGATCCAACGACCATTGATCGGCATGGGGCGGATTGTAGCGGAGGGGGACGGGGTGGTCAATTGCATTGGGGCGCTCTGTTTTGTGGTAATGGATAACATCCTAATATTGCTAGATATTCGAGGCATACGGTCTACTCAATAAAAGCCGCTCGGTAGTCTGTTGTCAACTTTGTGGCGGATGTTCCTGCAATACTTCCCACGGCACCCAACCGCGGAAACCGAAGCATTCTCCGCTGAGTATTTCGACGAACATTGTCGCAAAGCCTGATTCGCCGGTGTCCTGGGCATACGATGTTCCCGGCTTTGCGACGCAGGCTTCGCCGCGGCTTATCCACAAGTTGGCCTGTTCGACGGATGCGTACGAATTTTGATGTATTTCGCTGATTACTAGAATCACCACCGTTGCGTCTTCTGTCCACCACAAGTAGCCCGAGCGCCGATCCCATTGCGATTCGGTAGGTGCGGGAGTGCTCGTCGGGGGGATAGACGTCGGCGAAGGAGTTTCAGTAGGTGCGGGAAGAGTCTCGGTGAGTGGTGACGTCGGAGTCGGTGCGGGTGGCTCGGTCGGAGTCGTGGTTGGCTCCTGCGTTGCCAGAAGGTTATCTGATTCTGCGCTTGTGGCCTGCGGAGGAGGCTCGGCGCGTGGTGTAAGTATCGCCGATACAGTCAATATGCCACAGCAAAGGCCTCCAATACCGAGCAAGAAGATAATGATATTGCGTAATCGGTGGGGCTTTCGTTTCTCTGCCATGTTGGTCTCCTTTTTCTTGCACTACTTCTCTCCGGACGTGCCGGGGTGCGAACCTGTAACGTTCTAGGCGATTTTAGAACGTAATGTAAAGAAAAAACCGCCCCGTAATGTAACGTTTCCGGGGCGCTTTTGCAATGCTTTGCACTTTATCAGTAGCATTTACTCTAATCTGAGAATTCAGAAAATGCCTAAATTTCTGAAGGTGTCAAAGGTAAGCGCACTTCCCAAGCCGCAAGCAAGGCCAATGACAACTCCTACCGCGAATCCCAACGGACTTCGTTTGATCAATTTCAAGGTTGCACCATCCAGAAATTTATGCGATTTGCGGGATTATCTCATAATCGCGCAGGCCAGCTTCGAATGCGGCCAGCGACTGATAAGGCGTTGTGTTCTTCAGGAATGTGCCACCGTCGCGGCCCTTTTTTGTATTTAGGAATTCGCCGAGCGACCGGACAGTATCTTGCCAGGTGGCGTTTGAGCCGGGGCACTTCGACGCCGGTAGTATCTGCATTCCGTAATCTCCAAACTCTCTGCGCGAGATCGTAGTCAATTCCATGGCATGGACTCGGATGCGCTCCTGTGCGTCAGATAGTGGCGAACGCCAGGCCGGGTCGATTTCGCCAACCTGCTCACCGTTGTGGTTTATCGGGATCGGTTCATGGTCGATGATATGCGGTTCATTGACGACGCTTTGCGCGGGTGGTGCCAGGCTTGGGAATGGCGTCACTACCAGGTCGCCATATTCATCTTCGGTAATCTTCCACATCTTACCAACGGGGTCGCGGTAAATAGCGGCGCGGTGCAGGTCGAGCCGCCGTTGTTTTTCAAGGGTTGCGTGCCACCTGGCGGCAATGTATAGGCCGATGATCAGCAGTATCACAATCAGGGCGATCACGAAAAGCACCAATGCGGTCAGAGCCGTATTGAGAGTCTCCGCAGACTGGGCCGATCGTACGATCTGCGTTGCGGTCGCAACGGCCTGTGCAATGGCGATTATCTTCTCGGCTTCAGCGTCCGCGGCTTCTTGCGTGTAGGCAATACTAGACTCGACTACGTTTTGCGTCGCACGTTCTGCACCCTGCGTCTGCGCGATGTTGATCTGCGCGACCGTTGCCATTGCTTCTGCGTGCAGGATGGCTCCTTGTGCAGCGTTGGCGGTCGCCGTGGCATCGCGCTCGAGCGCGGCTTGTGTCTCTTGTGCGATTGCCGTCGCTTCGGCTTGGGCTAGATACACCGCGGTCGCCTGGGTCTGTGCCAAGGCCAGATCAGAATCAGCCTCGGCCACCTGGTAGACCAGATGGGGGGTCGGCACTTGCATGTTTTCAATTTGGCTTGTCTGCGGGGCGCAAGCGGTGAGCAGTGCGATGCCTGCGCATAGAAGGAGAACAAGAAATCGCCACATGATTTACCGTCCTGTTACGACAGAGTCTCGTCCGGTGTGACAAGATTCTGACTAGTGTAGCATATCGCTCTAAACCTAGTTAGAATGGGCGTGCGTCTATTTTTGTTGTATGATAGCGTAGTTGCTCCTTCAGGCGCTGGTCGCCCTCCACAACCTGGGGGCGGCCAGTGCCGCGGGAGGGAGCATTTCAACCACGTATGGCCACAAAGGGGGCTTCAAAATGATCGCCGAAGTATCAGAGAATAAAGTGATCGGTATTATTCGCAGGCGCGAGACTTGGGTTGCGCTCGCCGCCATTGTCTTTGCAGTAACGCAGGGGTTCGGTCTGCCATTATCAGCGAGCCTGGTGCAGACCATTACCATTGCCGCACTTACCGTGCTGGCGACTGTCCTGTTTGAGGACGGCTTGACCGGCTATGTCGGCGGCCTTGTGTCATTGTTCAAGTCGCGCAAGTTCCGGCTCATGCTGGTGCCCATTGTTACAGCTATTCTCAACGACGCACTTAGCCTGGGTTTGTCCGATGAAGCCATCATGCAAATACTAGCCGCGTTTGGGTTCTTTGCCGCGAAGATCGCAGTTGAAGATGGTGTAAAGGCGATCAAGATCAAGGCAGCGTAAGCGCCGCCACCAACTCAGACTCGGGATAATCGAATAGAAGCGATCAATCAGGGCGGGAGTTATCTCTCGCTCTGATTCCGTTTATATGACTAACCCAAAACGCAAGAGCAGATGGGACGATCCCAATGATTCGCTCGGCGGAAAGACGCCGCGGGAAGTCCTGCGCGAAGATGCCGAGCGCGGGTATCCGGCTAGGGAGATCGTTACAAGACTCAATAGTGTTGGCTTCGAAACCAATACCTGGGCGGTCGACAAGATGCGCCAGCGCCTGGGCATCTTTACTGACGAACGCGGTGCGCCGGAGATCGTATCGTCGGAAGGTGTGACCGTAGAAGATGCAGGCGGCGGCGACGAAGAAGAAGTGCTGCGCCGGGCAATTGCAGATTACGCGGTCGTCGAGGCGGTCGCAGAACGTAAAGAGCAACAGTATATCGAATTCAGCCACGGCCCGTTTGGAATTGCGTTCGTAGCCGATCCGCATTTCGGCGGCACCGGCACCGACTACAAGCGTGCGTTCGATGAAGCGGAGATCATTCGCAATACGCCTGGCATGTATGCGGCCTTCGTCGGCGATGGAATCAATAACTTTATTGTCGGGCGGCTGATGCGTCTTACCCGCGATCAGCGTTTGACGATCACCGATGAATGGACGCTTCTGAAGAGGTATCTCGGAGTACTCGCACCCAAGTTGCGCATTGGTGTCGGCGGCAATCACGACTACTGGACGTTCATGGTTTCCGGCATTGATTACCTGCGCGACGTGATCGAATCTATCGCACCCGGTTGCATTTACGACACGGACGACTCCCTGGTGGACATACGGTGCGCCGGAGTCTCTTGGATGGCACGCATTCGCCACAAGTGGCAAGGCTCGTCGATCTACAACGTGACTCACGGTATCGAGCGGGCGGCTAAGTGGGATCAGGGCTTCCGGCTTGGCGTTGGTGCTCACACGCACCGGGGCGGCTATGCGCGGCACTTCAACGTCGGCGGCCACGACGGAATGGCAGTACAAGTCGGCACCTACAAACGCTTCGATGCCTTCGCTCGAACGGTCGGCTTCCCGCGCTCCAACCCATCAACCGCAGTGGTGGTCGTGTTTGATCCTGAAACCAACAGCATGACCGGATTCAATAGTCTGCACCTGGCGTCGCGGTTCCTGGGCGTACTACATGGAGAGATTGAGTAATGGCAAAAAAGAAAACGCAGGCCAAGAAAAAGGCCGCGACCAAAAAGGCACCGTCCCGGAGATCCAAAAAGCCGGTCGTACGCCTGTCATCGCTCGACGAATTCCAGCCTGATCCAGAGAATGCAAATGAGCATACCGAGCACGGCATGACGTTGCTCGAGCAATCAATGACCGAGCGTGGTTTTGCGCGTCCGGTATTCGCCGCGAAAGATGGCCCGCTGATCGGCGGCAATCTGACAACGGAAGTCGCACGCCGGGTGCTCGACGACTCTGACGCCATTGTTATCGAGTCCGATGGCACCAGGCCAATTATTCACGTTCGCACTGACGTCGAGCCAGGCTCCGAAAAAGCCACCATGCTCGCGCTCGAAGATAACCGCGTCGCGCAGGCGTCGCTCAACTGGAATGAAGGCAAGTTGATTGCGTTCCGCGAGCGCGGTATTCCGGTCGACCAATTGTGGAGCGATGATGAGTTCCGCGAAATAGCACAACGCGCAAAGCAAGCGATGAGCGGCGGCCTAGGCGTAAACGATCCTGATGAGCTCGAGCCAGCGAAAAAATTACAAGCCAAGTGGAAAACAAAGTCCGGCCAGGTGTGGGAGATGGAGTCGCCGAATCATTCCGACGTGGCTCACAGACTCGTTATCGGCGATAGCACCGAACTGGAAACGTACGAGCGACTGATGCAGGGCCAGCTTGCTGAATTCTGCTATACCGATCCACCGTACGGAGTCAAGTACGAAGGCGGCTCCAAAAAATGGCCGATGCTTGAGAACGACGACGAAGTGAATATGTACGCGGCCAGCTTTCCGCACATTCATGCTCACACGACTCCGAAAGCGCCGCTCTATCTATCGTTCGGCATCATGCGATCTCTATCTGTGTTTGCCGCACTGCTCGACAACAAGTTCGAAGTGATCACCGTGATCATTTGGAATAAAAACCATGCGCAGTTCGGCACTCTCTCCGCGCACTACAAGCACAAGTACGAGCCGGTTGCGTACTGCCGCAAAAAGAAGAAGAGCGTCGCTTGGTACGGGCCAACGAATGAAGTCACCGTTTGGGATATTGATCGCAAAGCGAAGAACGAATTTCACCCGACCGAGAAGCCGGTCGAGTTGGTTGAACGTGCGATTCGCAACTCCGCACCACCGGGGGGCATTGTGCTTGATCCGTTCGGTGGCAGTGGCACGACGCTGATCGCCGCAGAGAAGATGATACGGCCCTGCCGCATCGTCGAGCAGGACGCGAATTACGCCGCGGTCATTCTGGAGCGGTGGAGCATAGCTACTGGCGGGAAGCCAAAAAGGGCAAAGGCAAAATGAAAATCTATATCGCATCACCCTACACCAAAGGCGACGTTGCCGTGAACGTTCGCACGTCAATACTTGCCGCCGAGCAGGTACGGGCAAAGGGGCATCTGCCGTTCGCTCCATTGCTATCGCACTTCTGGCATTGTATGTCGCCGTACGAGTACGAATATTGGATCGCAATGGACTTGGAGTGGGCGCTCGCGTGTGATGCGATATTGCGTCTGCCTGGTGAGTCGTCCGGTGCGGATGGTGAAGTTGCGCTTTGTAAGTATTGGGGCAAGACGATTTATTACAGCATCGACGATGTGCCGACCATTCTCGCGGTGCCGGTAAAGATGCTCGATGCAGCGCCGATCAAACAATCAGATGGCTAAGAAGAAACGCCCTTACTGCAAAGAGATCGCGGCCAGCACCGGCAAGCGGTGCAAGCTATTTGCAAAGCCGGACTCGACCATGTGCGCCGTCCATGACAAGCAGGCGAATATGTCCAGAGCCATTGACGGTGAGGAGTTGGCACCAGTCGGCCCGCGCAAAGGCCGCAAGTCGGTTGCCTGGATGAACGATCCGGCCATCCTGATGCGATTGGAGATCGTGTCTGAGTTGATGTTGCAGGGCGGAAGCAATCGACGGATAGGCCATGCACTCAACTATTCACACGAAACCGCTCGCACCGATATTGAGAGAGTGCGGGAGCTATGGCGCAAGCGGGCAACGACTTTGATCGTCGACCAGCGAGCTGAGTCAATTGCGCAGTTTCGGCTTCTGCAAGAGGTGGCCTGGAGCAGTTGGGATAAGAAGCATGACTTGGCGGCTTTACGGGAAATCAGGGAATGCGAGCGCCAGATTGTGGCAATCCTTGGGACGCAGGCACCTAAGCAGATCGATATGCTGCTCGACGATAACCGCGAGCGGCCAATGGAAAACATGACCGACGAAGAACTGCAAGCGATCCTTGACGCTGATGATTACGAAGAATGAGCGCCAGGGCCATGCGCAAAGCGGCCCGGCGCGAGCAGGCTCGGCGCGAAAAGGCGCGGCGGCACATTCTGCCGTTCTGCCAGTTCATCGACTCGGACTATCAGGACGTCGCGCATGTGCGGATGCTCGCCGAGCATCTGCGTCAGGTGGAGCAGTACGTCGAGACTGGCGGCAAGCAGGGCATCGGTCGGCTAATCATTACGATGCCGCCACGCCACGGAAAATCGCAAATGACATCCAAGCGCTGGCCCGCGTTTCTGCTCGGTCGGCACCCGAATTGGCACCTCGGCATCGTGGCATACAACGCGGGCTTCGCGCAGGACTTCGGGCGAGCCAACCGCGAGCTATGCGACCAGTCGACGGAGTATCACCAGTTATTTCCGGGCTTGCGAGTCGATCCATCTTCGAGCGCGGTCGACCGGTGGGCGCTAAAGGGAGTCGATCCCGACGCTCCTTCGTTCGTAGCCGTGGGCGTCGGTGGCCCATTGACAGGACGCGGCTTCCAAGTGATCGGCATCGACGATCCGGTGAAGAACAGGGAAGAAGCGGAGTCGAAGACATACCGCACTCGCCTGCATCGTTTTTACAACGGCACTCTGCGCACCAGGCTCGAGCCGGGCGGCGCGGTGGTGATCACAGTTACAAGGTGGCACCAGGACGACTTGCCCGGCCATCTATTGGCCTTAGTCAACGAAGACGAAAACGCCGAAAAATGGACGGTTCTAAATCTTCCAGCGATTGCAGTCAAAGGCGATCCGCTAGGTCGCAAGATCGGGGCGGCGCTCTGGCCGGAACGCTTCGACAAAGAAGCACTGGCGGCGCTGCGGTCTATCGGCACCTACGAATGGGAGGCGCAGTACCAGGGCAACCCACGCCCGCCGGAGGGCACGCATTTGCAACGCGGTTGGTTTCAGTACACCGACAAGCCACCGGATGGCCTGCAATGGTTCCGGTATTACGACTTGGCAATATCGGCAAAGGAAACGGCCAGCTTTACGGCTACGGGCCGCGGGGCGCTCGACGACGAAGGCAACCTATACATTGCCAGCATGATACACGAGCGTTTGAAATGGCCCGCGCAGAAGAAAATGATCAAGAGCACGATGCTGGCAGAACGCGACTTGGAAGTGCGGCATCGGATAGAGAAGGCGTTGCACGGCGAAGCGGCATTGCAGGAGTTTCTGTCCGATTCCGACTTGGTCGACGTCGAGTTGAAGGGCGTCACTGTGTCGAAGGACAAATTGACGCGGGCGCTTCCGTGGATTGCCAGGGCCGAAGCCAGGCAAGTGATCCTGGTGCGCGGCTTATGGAATGCAGAGTTCCTTGATGAAGTGGTTGATTTTACAGGGCACAACGACTTGTTCGATGACCAGGCGGACGTTGTGAGTGGAATAGTTGCGGCGATTGCACAGCAGAAGTCGCCAGAAGTTGAAGAGCAGGAAAATCCGTTTTATGACTAAGGGGGCCAAAGATGCCAGATGATAAAGAGGCAACGACGCCTGCAGAGCAGGAAGCGTTCGCACACTTGACGGTGCTAAAGAAGGCCGCGATGGATGCGAACATTTATTTCGATAACGACAAGGTGATGGCAGTCTGGAAGCAACGGCTGAAAATCATCAAGCTGGCCTGGGCATATTTCGACGGCCTGCACCGCAGGCCGCTGAAGGTGAAGGCGAACAAACCCGACGATAACATCATCCTGAATTTATGCCGGGCCATTATCGACGACTCGGTCGCGTGGCTATTCGGCGATCCGGCTGAAACCACGGCGCTCGTCATGGAGCTAGACGAGGACGAGCAGGACGCTAATCCAGACGAAGAATACCTGCGCGAGATTTGGGGTGATGCCGGGGGCGAGCTATTCCTATCCAAAATCGGCGAGCAGGGTGCTGTCACCGGCCATGCGTTTATCAAGATCGACCGCGAGATGGTTGCTGGGGGCGAGGTCGAGTACCGGCTGATCAACGTTGACTCTCGCCTGGTGGAAGTCAAGACCGCAGGCGACGATAAAGATAAAGTCGAATGGTACAAGATCGAATGGGAAACCACGGACGGCACTAGGCGGCAGTTGATCGGCAATACACCTGGCACCGGCGACCGTTGGGTGATCTTTGATCAGATCAGAAGCAACAAGGGCAACCCTACGCGCAGGTGGACGCTCCTGGTGGACCCGATTGAATGGGAGTTTGATTGGTCGCCCATTATCGGGACGCAGAACTTGCCGCACAGTCGCACCTATTACGGCACCAGCGATCTCGAAGATATAGCCGAGATCAATGACGGCATCAATGCCGTGGCGTCAAACTCGAATCGCATCATCCGATACCATGCGCACCCGCGCACGATTGGACTCGGTATCAAGGCCAAAGAACTGACCTCTACTTCGGTTGATTCGCTTTGGACGGTTGAGGCGAAACGCGGCGAAGCCGATATCTTCAATCTGGAAATGCAGAGCGACTTGAAATCGTCGTTTGAGTTCCTGAATTTTCTCCTGACCATGTTTTGGGATATTGGGCGCGGCCTTGATCCGACTAGCTTCAAGGACAAGATCGGCCAGATTACAAACTACGGCCTGCGCGTGCTCGCCGGGCGTGCGCTTCGGAAGCTAGGCAACAAGCGCAAGACGTACGGCCAGCTAATCATCGACGTAAATGAGCACCTGCTCGAAGCGGGCGGGCGTACGCCACAACGCACGATCCTGCATTGGCCTGAGCCACTGCCTGAAGATCAAGGCGAACGTTCGAAGCGGCTACATGAAGAAGTCGTGCTCGGCATTACCAGCAAGGAAACCGCGGCCAGGGAAGCGGGTCGGGATTGGGAGATGGAGCAACGACGCATTGCGCAGGAGAAGCGGGATGCGGCCACGATTGGCTCGGCCATCGTCGACGCCTTTGAATCAGACAATCAGGGAGATAGAGAATGAGCACAATAATGACGCCTGAAAATGCACTAATGCCTAAGATGATCTCGTTCGGGGAATTGACGGCGAAGTTGGGGTCGTACCTGGCGGCTTATCCGTGGGCTTACGGCACGATTGGCGATCTTTGGGCGATGGGAGCACCCGATCCGCAGAACAGTATCTGCCCGGAAGTGCCGCGGTGTGATGCCCGGACGTGCCTACACGTCAAGCGAGTATTACTACCAAACCAGTTCAAGGCATGGTGGGCGGAAGTCCAGGGCAAGATCGGCGAAGAAGTAGCGGCGACCACGGTTCTGATCGGTTCGCGCCGGGGGCCAGTGCAATGAACGTCGCACATACAGCAGAAGCGCCAAGGCCGCCGATTGTCAGACGTCGGCCTGCGACGCCGCGACCGACATACATTCGTTACAAGAGCAAGGCGATCAGGCGCAAGCGGTACCGCGGCATTTTCTACCTGCCTGGCAAGAGCGTGGCCTTTGCACGGATTACGCACGCGAAGGCGCTCGATGCTGAGAAATATGGCGAAGCAGTTGTCATGCGCTGGCGACAAATATTTTGCAATGGAGGGGAGAGCAAGATAAACGTCTGATGAAAATAAATTATCGCGTACTTGGACGTTACAAATATCTGCTCACGAAATACTAGTCGGTGGTGACGCCCTTTAGACCGACTTCTGTTCTCAACATACCCGACTTCACTTTCTTGGAGATGAACGGTGCACTAACGATAGACGAGGGCTATGCGTGGGACGGAGCGAGTGGACCCATGCCGGATATTCCCTCCGTCATGCGCGGCTCACTTGTTCACGATGCGCTCTACCAATTGATGCGCGAGAAACTTCTCGACTACAAGAAAGATCGCCAGATGGCAGACAAACTGATGCAGCAAATCTGCCTGGAAGATGGGATGCCGCCTCCGCTTGCATGGGGGGTGTATGTCGTGCTGCATGGGATTGGGGAATTTGCGGCGAGGCCAAGATGATTTGGACAAACATATTTTGCAAGGGAGAAAAAGAAAATGGCAGTACCTGATATTTACGAGACTAGCCCTTCGCCGGTGAGCGGGTGGGTGAGCTACAACCAGGAAAAGAGCGAGATCAATGTCTACGTCAGTGGCAACGATCGGGTAAAGTCTGCGCCTGATCTGACTACCGAATCGGTGGGCGTTGATTTGACCAATGTGGAAGTCGCCAAGCAATTTGCACAGGACGCCGCGCCAGGTGGCGACGGCCTCGAGAAGTACGACTTCAAACGTACGGGAATTCAGATATAGGCTGAAGGGGGAAGTTATGAGTAGTCAAGCAGATATCGGCGAAGGCTTGCCAACCATAGAGCGGCCAAACACGGTGCCGGATAACGAAGCATTGGCTGATCGACTGGATAACGTAGGCCAGGGCATGGCCTGGCTCGCCGGTGCCATTATCGTGATCGCAATAATCGCGGTCGTCGGGGGCTTGTATCTCAACGTCAAGATAGGCCAAACGCAGGAGTTGCAGGTGACGTCCGCCGAGTTGGATGCGGCGCTGATGCGCTTGAACGAAGCCACCGCACGCATGGCAGAGATGGACGAGTATATCAGTCGCGTGGCGCTCATTGCATGTGCCAATCACAATATGGTGCGTTCGCAAGTGCTTGTGAGTATGACTGGAAGTGCTGATGGAATGTTGCTCTTCAACGTTCCGCAGTGCCTGAGTGACGACAATATCACTCGAATGGCACCGCTCCTTATTCCTGACGGTTTTGGTGCAGGCAACAACGGTGTGGAGTGATCTATCTGCTCGTTGTAGGTGCATGCTTGTGGGCGTGCCTGGTGCTGGCCTGGGCCGTTGTGACCATGCGCTTCCTGGTGGCAATTGAACGGGCGTCTACTTGGGGACGACAGGACTTGCTCGAAGGCTGCCGGGGGAAAACGGATTGCCGGAGAGATACGCGGGTTCGATTCCCGCCGTCTCCACTGCCGCCAATTTTTTATTTGCCTTGACCGGCTAACGTAAATAGGCGCGTATCCATTATGGCAAAGGGGGAAGGGTTACCGCCAATCCTGGCGCTTTCGGAGCGATTCCGTGAGCGCTTGGTCGGCGATCAAAAGACGCAGGCTCGCAGGATGATCCAGCTTTATTTGGGCATCTGGCGCGACACCCTGTTGCCGCAGGTACGCAGGCTCGAGCGGGAGATCGCGGCGATGGCTACGCCGACTCCGTACAAAGTACAGCAGTTGGCGACCAGCGTGCGCACCGAGATCATGGACTTTGCACGCATCGTGGGCCGGGATATGACCGACACGATGAGACAGGCTATTGCCGACGCATTGCAGGAGTCCACTGAGCTGATTATTGCCGGTGCCAGTTTCAACAGGCGCGTGCAGGTGGCCGCTGAGTTGTTCAGTCTCAACGCGGCGTCGGTTGAAGTAATGGCGTCGTTTCTATCGCCCGCGTCGCCGCTGGTGCAGATGTTCGACTCGGTGGGGCCGCATGTGGCGCAGGGTGTGCAGGAAAAGATTATGGCCGGGATCGTCCTTGGTCACAATCCGCGGGTGATCGCCAGGGACATAAGCAGAACGACCGCGCAGTCGCTTACCTGGGCATTGCGCACCACACGCACAGCGCAGATGTATGCCTATCGCGAGGCGACGCGGCAGAACTTTGTCGCCAACGCGCACGTTCTCGACGGATGGATTTGGAGCGCGGCACTTGACTCGCGGTGCTGTATGTCCTGCATAGATCAGCACGGCTCATTGCATCCGGTGTATGAGACTCTGAATGAGCACCACAACGGTCGGTGCGGAATGATTCCGATGGTGAAGGACACCAGGTCTCCAATTCAGGAGTCCGGTGAAGATTGGTTCAAGCGCCAATCACTGGATATGCAGCGGCGCATGATGGGGCCGAAGAAGCACGAAGCCTGGCTCGGCGGCATGTTTGAATTCAATCAACTCACGCATACGCGCGTCGACAAAGTGTGGGGGCCGATGAAGACTGAGGCCAGTTTGCGGGCAATCCTGGGTGAGGGCGTTGCTTCGTGGTTTTTATCTAACAGGAGATTTCATGGCTGAAGCAGTTTCGTCTGTTGCCACAATTACAAACGCATATTATGAGATAGGCCAGGCTCTGATCTCCCTATGATGCAGATCACGGAGTCCGAGGTGCGATTGCTGAAAAGATTACGGATATTGCAACCTGGTCAGTATCTTGTTATACTGGGTGTGTCGCCGCATGGACTAGACGCCCTGACGATCTTATCCAACGGCAAGCCGGAAGGGATCGGAAAGCGGCATATACAACAGGCCGAGCCGGGGCAGGGGGAGTTTTCGCCCGGCGCGCAAACGTAATACCCTTATAAGTCCCGGTCGCACATGGCTCCATGCCAGTGCGACCGGGCGAACAACAGAATAATGCGGCCAAACCAACGGTCGCGCTCTTGGACACCGATGGAGGTACTCGCGGGGCACTGCAAACGCAGTGCCCCCTTTTTTGTTATGGAGCCGGGAATGCTACATACACCACAAGTTGTTGAGCAAGCGGGGGGCATGCTGCCCAATCTAGCAGAGCGCCAGCGGATCGCCGCGGCCTTCGTCAAGGGGGCCAATCTCGACCGCGAAGAAGTGCTCGCCATCTGCGATGCTATTCAGCCGTTGCTTCCTGATGAGTTGTCGCCGTCTCTCTCGAGTACACGAGCGATGCAGACTAGGCGTCTGCTCACGGTGCCGTCGAAGCACTGGCGGGCGTCTGATATCCAACTAGCCAAGTTGGGCATTGAGCGCAGGCAGACGCTCGCCAAGGACAAATCAGAAGCGGCAATCGTTGAGCTTTTGACTTGGGGGGTGAAGGCGAAAGGGTACGATACACTCCTTGCACAAATAGGGGCAAGTCCAGAAAAGCAGGACGCCAGCGACACACAGCAGGCCAAGTCCGGCCAGGCGCAGGGCGACACATCGCCCAAGCGCACCAAGGCGGGCACTGACATCAAGACCGCCAGGAAACGTCGGACAACGGCACCTGGTAAATCAGGCAAGAAAAAGGCCGCCACTAAGAAAAAGGCACCGGCCAAGAAAAAGGCCGCGGCAAAACGCAAAACCGCGGGCAAGCGGAAAGCGGCGGCTAAATGAAATTGAACTGAATTCTTCCCGGCCTGGCTTTATCAACCGGGCCATAACTCCCCCGTGGGATTCACACGGGGCTTACGCCTGGGCGCGAGCGGCAATCGCGCACCAACAAAACTTACGCTACACGAGCGGCAATCGTGGAAGGAACTAGAGATGAGAACTTTTACTGACGACGATGCAGACAAAGGAACAGAAGCAGAAGGCGGAACTGGCGGCGACGCTGGTGACGCAGATGGAAATACAACCGAAACCGAAACGCAATCCGGCACGCAAGCGGATGGCAATTCAGGTGAAAGCGGGGCTGGCCCGGAAGATTTCGATGACCAGGTGCAGGCCGAAGTCCAACGTATAGCCCGAGGCATACGTCAGGAAGAGCGCCAGAAGACCGAATCTGCATCGAGCGCAAAGCTTGAAGAGTTGCAGACAAAGGCCACGCAATGGGACGAGCATGAACTATCGCAGAAGTCTTTATCAGAGCAGATGCAGGCCACGATAGACGCAAGCGAAGAGCGGATACGCCAGCTTACCGAGCAGTCTGAAAAGACTCAATCGGATGCAGACCAGGCGTTGCTCCACGCGGCAGTCATATCGCAGGCCAGCAAACGCTTTGCCAACCCTGAAGCGGTAGTAAGGCTCGTTGATTTGAGCAGCGTCGAGCGTGACGCCGAGTCCGGTAAATACACCGGCATCGACACGGCGCTCGCTGCATTGGCAGAAAGTGATCCGTGGACTCTCACTCCCAAAGTCGGATCGCCCGGCCCGACGAATCCTGAAGGTGATCATACGCAAGTGCGTACGGATGATGATCGGCGACGTGAATATTTCCAGGGACAAACTTCTAATTTCTTTGAAGGCGGCGGCGTCCAGGTTCGAGACAAAACACAAGACGCCTAAGAATAGGGGGATTACCCAATGGCACTATCACAGGAAAGTGATCTCAATTCACTTTTCAACCTGATCTACGAAGATGCTCTGTTCGTTGCACGCGAGCAGAACATTATGACCAACTTGGTCACCAATTACTCCGCTCGTGGATGGATGGCTCGCAAAATCAACGAATACCCGACCGTGACTGCAATCACGGTGGCGGAGGGCGTTGACTTCGCCAATCCAACCACCTTCGACAAAACAAACAAGCAGACGCTCACACCGGGCGAAGTCATGGCGCAGGGTCAGCTTACCGACCGGCGCATTGAGACTGATCCCGATGACGCGCGTCGCGATCTTGCTCAAGAGTTGGGCGGGGCGGTTGCCACAAAGATCGACGTTGATCTGGTGAGCAACTTCACAAGCTTCACCACAGGCAAAGGTTCTGCGGGCAGTTCGCTCACTATAGCAAATTGCTCCGCAGGGATTTCTGTTCTGCGCAATTCCAAGATTCCGAATCCGATCTACTTCGTCCTTCATCCTTACGGATGGCATGACATTTGGACTGAGTTGGGTCAGCCGACCGCCAATCAAGCCTTCCTGGGTGATCTGGCGAACGAAGCACTACGTTCGTTCTTCGCTGCTTCTCTGATGAGCGCGACCTGGTTTGTGAATGCAAATATCACGGTCGACGGCTCTGACGATGCTATTTCGGCAGTGTTCAATCCACAGGCGCTCGCATTCGACACCCGCAAGGCTCCTACCCTGGAGCCGGAGCGCGATGCTTCACTCCGTGCTTGGGAAATGAATATGAGTGCTGGCTATGCCCACGGCATACGTCGCGCCACGTACGGAATCAAGCTCACGCACGACGCCACTGAGCCGAGCTAATCGGCGACGGCAAATAAATATCACCAAATAATCAGATGGGCCGGGCACCCGCTCGGCCCTTACTGGAGGTTTATCAATGTTCGGTTCACAAATTACACATTCGGTCGTGGCGTTTCTTGATTACGATCCGGCTGCGGACGATCAGATTCCTTTGTGGCGTGCTCCGGCAGCTTGCGAAGTCGTGGGAATTTACGCGACTCCGGTCAATGCTATTGCCGGTTCAGGCACTAACTACATCGATATCGGCTTCAAGAATGGTGGCTCCGCAGGCACGGCCACAACCGCTCTTGGTGGCACCGTCGGTGGAACGGCGGCATGGGCTGCTTCCACTCCGGTCTCGTCCACAATCTCCGAAGGCACGCTCGCCGCTGGCGACGTAGTTGTTGCAAATTACGACGAGTTCGGCACCGGCACGTTCACCGCAATGGCAATACAGATCGATTACAGGCTCGGCGTTGCGGCCAACTAGGGCCAATACCTGAGCTTAGGCGACGTCTAGGCCACCGGAGCCGAATCGGATGCTTCCCGCCATCCTTGGCGTCGCCTGATCTGCGGGACAAATTTCTATACGGGAGTAGAAAATGAGAATTCTTTGGCACAGTAACGCACCGTGGGCGAACACCGGCTATGGAGTACAGACCAAGTTTGCAACCGATTACATACCGACGCTCGGCCATGACCTGGCGATTTCTTCTAACTTTGGTTTGCGGGGCGGGCCAATCGGGGTCGGTAAACACAACGTTCCGATATTTCCGGCCAAGGCCGAGCAGTGGGGCAATGATGTGATTGACTCACATGCACGGCACTTCAAGGCTGATCTCATTATTACTTTATTCGACGCGTGGGTGATGGAAGCTGGCGGCTGGAGTACGCCGTGGGCTGCGCACCTTCCGGTTGATCATTATCCGGCTCCGCCAGTCGTGATTGAAGCGCTCGGCCCGGCCAGGTGGGTGATCCCATATAGCTTGTTCGGTATGCAGGCTCTGCAGGACGCTGGCATCGAAGATGATCGCTTGCGTTACGTTCCGCATGGCATCGACGTCGACGTCTACACGCCACAAGGCAAACGGGTGGCCCGAGAAAAGATGGACTTGCCGGACGATAAGTTCATTGTCGGCTTTGTGGGCGCGAACAAGGGCTGGCCGAGCAGGAAGTCAATACCTGAATTGCTGGAAGCCTTCGCCGCGTTTCATTCGGATTACCCGGATACCTTGCTTTACCTGCATACGCAGATCACAGAACAGCACGGCGGAATCGATATTTTACGGCTCGCCAATGCGGTCGGGTTGGACGGCGACTCATTCATCATCGCCGACCAGGATCAGTTGCATAGGGGCTTACCGGCACCGGTCATGGCGATGCTTTACTCCGCCTTCGACGTGCTGGCTAATCCGAGCATGGGTGAGGGCTTTGGTATTCCGATCATGGAAGCGCAGGCATGTGGCACGCCGGTAATTGCGACCGCGTTTACTGCAATGACCGAGTTGGTGGCCGGTGGCTGGCTGATGCACAACTATGCGCTCGAATACACACAACAGGGATCGTTTCAGGCACGCATTGATGCCGACGAGTTGGCTGATTACATGGCTTCAGCTTTCAAGGCCACGTACGACGATGCACCCGAGATGAAGAAGCGCTCACTGGCAGCACGAGAAATGGCGACAAATTACCACTACCCAACCATCACAGAGCGGTATTGGTCGCCCGTGCTGGCAGAGATCGCGGCCAGTCTTGATGTTGCATGAAGGTGCTACTGGCTTCTCATGCGGCCTGGCGTCGTACCGGATACGGCGGGCCTGTTCGACATTTGGTGCGCCAATGGCGCAGATATGGGCACTCGGTCGATGTGCTGGCGCAGAAGGAATACGGCCCTGCTGTTTTGGATTATGCGACTAAAGAGAATGAAACGATCCGTCATTACATGCCACCCGAAGGTGATCCGCAGGGTGAGTCTGTTTACATGGGGATCGCTCACATGCGCGGGTGCGACTTGATTGTTTCACTCTGCGATCCGTGGGTTCTAAAGAATCCGAACGGCTACGGTGGCGCTGATTTTGCGCCGTGGATTGCCTGGTTTCCGGTTGACCAGTCGCCGCCACAACGCGGCCTGGCTGAGTCGGTGCAGGACGCGCAGTTGCGACTTGCATTTAGCGAGTGGGGCGCGAGTTTGATGAATGATGTCGGCGTCGCTTCTAAAGCAATGCGCCTGGGAGTTGATTTGGATACGTTCAGGCCGATGGCCGATAACCCGATTGGATTCAACGGATTTGCAGTTGGGTTGGTTGCGTCCAACCTGCACCGCGACAGAAAGAATCTAGAGAATGCGATGTTCGCATTTTCCGATTTCGCGCGTACGCACAAAGATGCGACGCTGGTGGTGTGGAGCGATCCTGATGGATGGATCGATCTGCCCGGAATTGTCAAGGCGCTTGGTCTGCACAACCAGGTGATATTCGGTGATGTGTGGTCGCGCAATTATGGCGCGACGGCTGAATACATGGCGCTCCTTTATTCATCCTTCGATGTGCTACTGCTTCCGAGCGCGGCTGAAGGGTTTGGCCTGCCGCTGATAGAAGCGATGGCCTGCGGCACGCCGGTTATTGCAGGCCGCAATTCCAGCATGACCGAGCTTGTGCCGCCGGAGTGCGGCTGGCTCATAGAAGATTCCGACGCCGAGTATTCCTGGCTTGGCGGATGGTGGCGTCGCCCGACCGTGGCCGGCATTCAAGAAGCGCTCGAAGCGGCTTACGATGCCGACCGTGATCAGTACGCAGAAGCTTGTATTGATTTTGCAGGTTCGTTCGACTGGCGCTTGCAGGGCGAGAAGTGGGATCGCTTGCTTCGGAGTGTGCAGTAATGGCACTTGAGCAATATCAAGACATTAGGATGCGCGGCCAGGTAGAAATACCTGGCGTGCGCGAGTGCGCACGCCGGTACGCGGCGATCCGTTCGGTGTGCGCACGCTTCGAGCGGCCATTCACGGTGCTCGATATTGGGGCCAACATGGGCTATTTCTCGGTGCGGCTCGCTGAAGATTTTGACTGCACCGTGGTCGCGGTCGAGCATGGATACGCCAATTGGCTCGCGACTGTTCTGAGCAGGAATGACAACCGGCGCGTCATTGCGATCAAGAAACTGGTCACCGCCGACAACCTGGTCGAACTCGGCCAGGTGGAGCACTTCGACGTCGTGCTGGCAATGAGCATGGTTCATCATGTACCAGGCCCATATTCCGAACTGGTGGATGCCCTGCGGATGCTCGGCGAGCACCTGATCGTCGAATTGCCGAACGAAGCCGGGGCGTGCAATCCGGGGCAAGTCGCCGCGGTCTATCCCCCTGACGAAGCGGTGCAGATTGGCACCGGCGCGAGTCACCTGGGTGGCGAGGGGCGCGGTATCTGGCACGCATACACGCCGAAGCCGGAGATCCAAAAGTCATACATAGGCGTGCCGGACAATCCGGGTCAGGGGCCAGCGGCAGTTGACTCGACTTGGTCGCACAAGCTAATTCGTTTCCCGAGCAAAGATGTGCCTGCTCGCGAATTTCACCGGGGGATCAATTTCTGGACGTGGCTCCGGTGGGGGCAACCGCTTTGGCCGAATAAAAATCGGGTCTTTCGGATGGTGACCGAAGCCGCCGACAAGGTGACCGACGCAGGCCAGCATGGTGACCTGATGCCGTGGAATGTGATCTTTCATGGTGACGGCGTTGTATGGATAGACGACGAGCATGATGCGCGAGCCAACATAGACGACTCCTGGGCGCTTCAGGCATTGCGGCGTCTGGATACGGTAGAGACCGGGGCGCCGCTATGACTACCGGGGACAGCAACGGAAGAGTCACGATGGCAATCTTGGCGACCAAGATTGACGGTCTTTCCAGTGGTATGTCCCGAGTCAACCTTGCGCAGCGCGATATGCAAAAAGAGATTTCTGATCTCGTCGCCGCGTCTGCTCGACGTGATGCACAGATCGAGCAGGCATTGAGTGCGGTCGTGTTGGCATCTGCCGATGCGCGTGCCGCAAAAGATACCGCAGACGATGCCGTGCAGACCGCAGGCAATGCTCTTGTCGCGGCCAGCAAGCGCGATCCGTTTGCCTACATAGCCGGGGCAGTGTTCGCCGCATTCGCCGGAATCGGCTCGACGATATTTGGGGGCAAGGGTTGATTGGCAGAAGCGTTTGGCATTGTAATACGCGGCTTGATTCTGTTTCTTTCGGCACTGGCAGAGATTGCGCCGGTTGAGTTGTTGTTTGGCATTGAGTTATTTTTACTGCTACTTTTTCACGGATTGCGTAAAGGCAATCAGGGGGAATAGATGAAGGCTTACATTCTGGAGAAAACGGTCGGCACGGCGGCTGGCGACGGCACAGAGCGGGTCGATCGCGTGGAAGTCCTGCCAGGCCGCACAGAGAAGCGCGACAAATTGATTGCGGCTGGCTACCACTGGATAAACGATCCGGCTCAAATGGAGCCAGATTACGGGGATGCAGAGCAGGAGCCATCCGTCCAGGATGAAACCGAACAGGAGCCATCGTCCGGCGTTTCTAGGGGAATGCCTAGTGTTGACACCAAGACGAGTCGGGGCGGCCTGGGGAGCGGTAGACGCACAGGCACGCAGGGCAAACAGAAGGCGCAGTCCAGCGATTCAGGGGATGCCGAATAGTGGCACTCACTCTGGTGGTGGTGCTCATTCTGGTGGCACCATTCTTGGGCGTCGGCATTTCAGTGCACACGTTCAATTCTCCGGCACCTATGCGGGCTACTTTATCGGCGACGTTGCCGGTGGGCAAGGGTGAAATGGTCTCGTCTTATTACCGGCTGAAGCACAGGGATTCTGCGGTGAGCATATATCCGACCAAAGGCCTGCGGGCTGGCCGGATGCAGTTCACGTTGGTTCTCTGGCGCGGTGTTCATGTAAACGTAAGCCTGGCGCGGCATGGGCCACTGATGATGCCGCCTTTCTTTACAACTATGGGGTTTCCATAATGACGGCACGCACAGGGATGGCGAATCTAATCTTGCAGTTGCGGAACATGACGAGTTCCGGCACTGCGGATTATACGGTCGATGGCGTTGATTATTGGACGGAAGACCAGTTGGAAGATGTGCTCGATCGGCACCGCACTAACCTGCATCGGGTGCCACTGGTGGTGCAAGATGATAACGTCGGCGGCTCCGTTGTCTACCATGATTATTTCGTGGGCCACAACAATCTCGAAGAAGAGTCGAGCGGCACTGCGGCCTGGCAGTTGGAAAACTCCGCAGGCTCGGTAAGCGGCACTGCTAATTGGACGGCCAACTACGACGTAGGGCATATTCGGTTCACCAACAATCAGAAGGGCACAGCATATTACCTGACGGCTCGCACGTTCGATTTGAACAAGAGTGCGGTGGAAGTGTGGCGGGCTAAGGCGGCCAGCGTGCACTCTTACTTTGATTACGCCACCGACGGCCAGCGGCTAACAAGGAGTCAGTGGTTCGAGCACTGCATATCGATGGCCGATTATTACAAACGCGAGATCGGCCTGGAAGCCGTGACGCTGGATATGGCAGATTGGGCTTAGATGGCATCACCTGCTGCACTCACCGCAAACGAGTTGACCGATATGCGATCGCATGTATCGACTCTTTTGCTAACTGATACCTGCACGATACAAACTTTGACCAGGAGCGACGACAAAGGCTCTTGGTCTAATTCCTGGGCGAATACCCACGCCAACGTTGGATGCAGAATCGCGCCCATAAATAAAAATCAGGCAGAGCGCATCCTGGGGTCCGAATTGCAATCGGTGAGCGCCTGGGTGCTCACGGTAGCGCACAACCAGGCAATAGCACCGGAAGATAGGGTCGTGCACGATTCGGTCACGTACGAAATCCTTACCGTCATGGGTACGCACTCCGATCGCACAGCAAAGCGGATTTTGCTAGGGTTGGCAGAGTAATGGGTCGATTTGTAGCAGTTGAGCTGGACACCAGTCGCATCGAGCTAATCATTGCCACGGTGCCACAAAAGGCGCACACGCTACTCGACAAGGCGGCCTTTCGGGTGCAGGCCAGGGCACAGGCTGAAGCGCGGGTAGATACCGGCGCGATGAAGTCGAGCGCCTACACACACGGCACGAGCGGCGGAAAGGGTGAAACCTACGCCGACGCGGCGTCGGGGCTGAATACCGATCAGGTAGCACCAGCGGTGCAGGCCACTAATCCATTTGAGCGAGTGATTGCGTTCGCGGTGAATTACGCACTCTTTCACGAATTCGGGACGCGGTTTATGTCGGCCAAGCCGATGCTCATACCGGCCATTGAAGAAGCGCGGTCAAACTTGGTTCGTAAGTGGAGCGATCTGCTGAAATGACCAAGCTGAGTCTAGAAGTCGTCGAAGACGAAATCTACGACACGATACAGGGTGCGTCGGCATTGACTGATGCAGTATCGACGCGAGTCTATCGCCAGCTTGCGCCACCGGACGCGGCTTATCCGCATATCGTGTACTCACTCGTCGCGGGCGGCAATGAGAATTTGACTCCGTCTGAGAGCATGAACGTGGTGTATTTGATCAAGGCGGTATCGGACGTTTCGGCGAGCGAAGTTTCAGCGATCGCCGATAACATAAATGACGTTTTTGGGAATGATCCGACGATGATTGCATTGGGCACCAACGTAATGATTGACCAGCAAGCTGAAGATGTGGTGCGCTTTACCGAAGTCGATCCGGCCAGCGGCAAGGTGTACTGGCACGCAGGCGCACGAGTCCGATTCCGATTTGATGAAGACTAAATAATATCAGGCACCGGCACTCCGCCAGGCTCGCCAGCGGCCAGGGGTGGCATCACCGGCGCACGTATTACATGACAAGTTAGGAGTCCAAATGACAAAGTACACAGGAAAAGACCTATACCTGAAGTTTGGGTCAACAAATCTGGAAGCTGAATTTCGGGAGTTCGAAACCGACGAAGAGATCGACACAATCGATCAGAGCGCCGGAGCAGATACTGCGAAAACCTATCTCACAAGGCTGGAAGATGGTACGGCGAAATTGAAGTTGCTCGACCAGAACGACGGCACTGCACTATGGGGCGCGGTCGACAAGGGCGTCGAGGGAACACTTGAATGGGCACCCGAAGGAACAGCGGCACCCAATCCAAAGCACTCCGTCAATGCCATCGTCACCAAGCGGTCAAAGAAATTTCCGTATGATGATTTGGTCGAGATCGATGTGGACTTTCAGTTCAGTGGTGCCGTAACTGATGCGGTTTATCCGTAAGACTTAGGAGAGTAAGCGAAATGGAAAAAACAAGCGGGAGCGAATCTGACAAGCCAGGCGGCACAGTTCTAACCAGGGAGCAGATTCTAGGTGCATCAAACGCACCGGTCGAGTTAGAGATTCCAGAGTGGGGGGGCGTTGTAATGATACGTCCTCTCACTGTGGGAAGCCGGACGCGGGTGATGGCTGAGAGTAAGGGCAAAGGCGATGCGAAAGAAACCGAAACGTTGAGCCTGCGAGCCTTTGTGGAGTGTGTCGTCGAGCCTGAATTTACGGCAGAAGATTACGGCGCACTCAAGCAGGTAAACGCAAAGGCAATGGATCGAGTCGTCAAGATGGTGCTGGAATTGTCCGGCATCGATGTTGAGGCGGTAGCCGACGCAAGAAAAAACTGATTGACGACGGCGATGTTTGGGCGCGTTTCAGGGTTGCAGAAACGCTCGGCTGGAGTGTGGCCGAAGTCGACCGTCGTATGTCAAGCGGTGAGTTCACGTACTGGCAAGCATACTTCCAGGTTCGGGGGTGGGCTGAGAAATACTCCAGCACGCACGACGACGCAGGCACAGGCGCAATGACTGAATACCTGCGGTCAATGGAAAGATTGACGCGGAAAGTTGACGAAAAGAAAAGGCTAATACATGGGGACTGAAATACTAAGTGATGCGCTTGCGGAGCGGAATTGGCTCAATGATCGCGTGGCACTTTCTGCACAATGTTTGCAGGTTGGACAAAGAGTCATCGCGGCTTTTTCGCCATGCGATTTTATGATGCGCGACCAGATTGTGACCGGTACCGCATTTCGTACAACGCCAACCGTCGCGTTCAAGCGCCCGTCGCCTTTGACGCTCCCACGCCTTGCTTTGGAGTCGTGCGCGAGCAGTGAGTACGCGGGTTTTGCGATATTCCCTTTGCCATTCGTTGTGGCAGTGCACGGAGCAGAAGCGAGCCGACAATGTTCGAGCGCGGGTTACCTCGAAGCCGTCTGCGCACCATTCACACATCTTTATATGACGCTCACGCGCGTTGCCCGCGCATTCTTGGCTACAGTATCGGGCGGCGTTGTAACGGATAGTGGACGGGTAAACCGAAAAGACTTGTCCGCATTTTTCGCAAGTTCTGATCGGGTGAGGCCTGGGGGAATGCTCGGTATAGCACTGTTTCGAGCAATATTTCTGAGACCCGCGGTGACCACCATGTGCCCTACTTCCAAAGACCTCGCCGCAATTTGGGCACTTTCTTCGGGGCAAGGCTCTGTGTGCTTCGGAACATTTGCGAGAGCAATATTTGGCCGTGGATGCTCTGCACGGCTTTACGGAAAATTGATTAGAGCAATTCAGACACTTCTTTTCGATTGCAGGCTTTTTGGCTGGCATGGGTTGCGAGTATAGCAAAAATGACGACTGAAATTGCATCATTATTCGTTCGAGTAGGGGCATCAATATCGGGCTTGCAATCCGGGCTTGCACAATCGCGGGCGATGATGCAGTCCACGGCGTCCAGTATGCAGGCCACCGGTGCCAAGATAGGACTGGCAATGGGCCTACCGTTGACTCTGGCAGTGAAGGGGATCGCACAGGCGGGCATCGACTTTGAGTCGGCCTTCACCGGTGTGCTCAAAACGGTGGGCGATGCGAGCGATTCGTTCGGCAACCTAACGATCATTGGAGAAGGCCTGCGTTCCGGCCTCCGCGAAATGGCGAAGGATATACCGGTGGCGGCCGAAGAGTTGGCGGCCATTGCTGAAGCGGGCGGCCAGCTAGGTATCGAGTCCAAAAACCTGCTCGGCTTCACTGACGTAATCGCCAAGCTAGGTGTGGCGACAAACCTGACGTCCGATGCGGCGGCATCTGCCCTGGCGCAGTTCGCCAATATCACAGGCATGGATAAGACCGCCTTTGATCAGCTAGGAAGCACAATCGTGGCGCTCGGCAATAACATGGCAACGACTGAAGCCGATATTGTGAATATGGCTCAACGCATAGCCGGTGCAGGCTCCACAATCGGACTAAGCGAGCATCAAATTCTTGGCTTCTCTGCGGCACTAAATAGCGTCGGCATCAATGCGGAAGCGGGCGGCTCTGCCATCAGCAGAGTCTTTGTCGATATGGCGTCCAGCGTTGCAGAAGGAAGCGACAAGCTGGACAGTTTTGCACGCATAGCCGGCCTGAGTGCTGAGAATTTTTCAGAGGCCTTTGAGACCGATGCCGCCAGCGCGATGCAGATATTTATTCAAGGCCTGGGTAGCGTCGCAGAGCATGGCGGTAATGTTTTCGGGGTGCTCGAAGAGCTTGATCTCGACGGCATACGAGTGCGCGACACGATGCTCCGGATGGCTGGCGCAGGCTCTCTATTATCCGATGCGCTCGGTATAGCGGCCAACGAGTGGGAAGACAACAACGCACTGACGCGGGAAGCGGCGCTCCGGTTTGGCACCACAGAATCAAAGATGCAATTGGCTAAGGCCGCGTTCAAAGATATCGCCATAACGATCAGTGATGTGCTACTGCCGCCATTTTTTGACTTGATGGATACGTTGGGGCCACTACTGACGCGGTTCAGTGAATTTGCCTCTGCCAATCCGCGCTTCCTGCGGCTCGGCCTGATATTGGCCGGTGTAGGGATTGCGCTTGGGCCAGTGATTGGCCTGCTCGGCACATTACTCGGAGTCGTTGGTGCGCTTGCGTCACCGTTCGGCCTGCTGATTGCAGGTGGGGCTGCGCTGGCCGCGGCCTGGGCGACTGACTTGGGCGGCCTAAAGACGACGATGCTAGGGCCACTGCAAGAGTTGTGGCACGCACTGACGTTGGCCGCGTCCATGTTTGAGCCAATGTGGGAAGCCATCCAGGCCGGTGATCCGGAGGGGTTTTTCGCATCGTTGGGCGGCTTCTTCACTACGTTTGCAACACAGGTGCCACCGGCGCTTGAGAAGGTGTGGCAAGCATTCTCCACCTGGGCACTCTCAATGGGCACACGGATCATCGAAATGGTGAGTCCGTGGGCTAGTGCATTTATGTCCTGGCTCGACGAAAACAAACTCGACATCAATACAAAACTGGGCGCGATGCTTGAGAAGGTGTGGCAAGCATTCTCCACCTGGGCACTCTCAATGGGCACACGGATCATCGAAATGGTGAGTCCGTGGGCTAGTGCATTTATGTCCTGGCTCGACGAAAACAAACTCGACATCAATACAAAACTGGGCGCGATGCTCGGTAAGTTCACGGCTTGGATATTGACGGAAGGCATACCTGAATTGATTAAGCTCGGCGCACAGCTAATCGGGGGATTGATTACCGGCGCGGCAGGCATGGATACCGAAGGCGCGACGATGGCCGGTGCCTTTGTGACGGCCTTTGCGGATGCGTTCGCCGCTTCAGAAGGTTGGCAACGTATCACTGAAACGTGGGGCCAGCTAAAACTTATCGTTTTCCAGAAGCTAATGGAAGTCAGTCATACTGCCAAACTGTTGATTGCGATTCCGTTGCTATTCATGCTTCAGAAGACGCAGGAAGCCTGGCGCTCTCTAATTCTTATTTGGGATTTGATCAAACTCGTCGTTATACAGGCTCTCTTGAATATGAGTGCGGCAATCACGACCAAACTGGCACAAATAAAGGCTGGCTGGACGACGGCCTGGAATAGCATGAAGGCGCTTGTGCTCTTTATCATCGAGGCCATTCGCGCAGGTGTGATAAGCAAGTTGAATGAATTGCGGGCACAGTGGGAAACGTGGGTCAACAACACGCTCGGATGGCTGGCATCCAAACGTGACGCATTTGTCGGCATCGCGGTCGACTGGGTGCAGGGCATGATTGACGGTTTTCTTTCGATGGCTGGCAAGCTGGCCGAAGCGGCGGCATCTGTCTTGACCGCGCCGGTCGGCATCGTACTCTCGGCACTGGATATCTCTTCGCCATCGCGGGTGATGTTTGACATAGGTAAAAACGTCGGCCTGGGCTACGCGCAGGGCATCGCGGCCAGCAGAGGTGCCATTGTTGATGCGTCGATGACTTCACTTACTCAACCAAGTGGAATAAGCGGCGGCCAGGCACAGGGCGAAACAACCAACAACTTCTACTTGACCGCTCACTACGGCAACAAGCAGAGCGAGTCGTCAATCCGGCACGATTTATCACTGATGAAGGCGGCGGCGAATATCTAATGGCTGAAGGTATGGAATGGGTCGATCCAGGTGGCGGCACGGTATCTCTATCGAGTGGCGTATCACTGGCTGATGAAGGCGAGCTAGGGATGCCGCCGAACAAGCATTACGTTATACGGGGCGCACAGCAACACGGCGCGACGCGCCAGGGCTTCAAACTCGATCCGCGCATCATCAATTTATTGTTCTACAAAAAGGACACGAGTCGGGAGAACTTTTTTACAAATCGCCAGACATATCTTGCCACCTTTCGACCGTGGACGTCGACCGGCATCCTGCGCAAAGAGTTGCCATGCGGCACCAAGTACGAGTTAGATTGCCATTACAACCGTGGCCTGAGTCTTGGTCGGCGCGACCAGGTGAGCGCCTACTCGCAGAAGTTCGCGGTGCAGTTGATTGCCTTTGATCCGGTGTGGCGAAAGATGCCGATAAACACACAGTCATTCGCTTTGTCAGCTTTGACTGAACTAGAATTCTCGATTACGTTTCCGATCACTTTCGGGTCAGGCGTTATCGATGAATCTGTAACGGTGCAAAATGGAGGAACGTGGGAGTCGTATCCGCAGATTGTTATTACCGGCCCTCTCACAAATCCGATCATCACGAATAGTAGCACCGGCGAAAAAATACAAATGACTTATGCCATCGGCGCAAGCGAAGTCGTCACAATCGACACCGCGCCGGGTGTAAAAACAATCACGAACGGAAGCGGCACGAACTTGATTAGCAAGATGAGTTCTGATAGCGACCTTGGTACGTTTCATCTTGCCGCTGATCCAGAAGTCGCAAGCGGGAACAATTCGATTCGAGTGCAGGGGTCGGCTGCCGATAGTGCGACAACCGACATCACAATGAAATGGTACGACAAGTACATAGGAATATAAACAATGCCAACAACTATCGAGATCGGGCACTGGTGTCCAGCTTGCCGAGTTCATTTCACAGATTTTGAAGTGCCGACGATTCCGGGCGTGAGCGTGGCGGCGATTGGGCATCGCGTGCCAGAACCGGAAATCTCAAGGGTCAATAAAAAATGCCCTGATTGCGGCGAAGTGTTCGAACTAAAGGTAGTAGTGAGTCAAGCGACGGAGCAAAAAAGGGTGACGCTCCCAATTGGTCATAAAGAGGACGGTGAACCGATTGTAGTCGAAACGGTGATCGGCGTGCCGCTGATTGGCTTCTATGTGATCGCAGGCTTGAGGGGCAACGTCCAATGACTGAAATCTCTCGACCGTGGGGTGGCACTGCAACTGGCGATAAAGGCCCATATTCATTCGATCAGTGGGCAGATATATATGCCGCGCTCTTTGGTCGCAAAGGCGCAAACAAAGGCGTGCTTTATCAAGTAGACAATGAACTAGCGGTGACTGGTGTCGCTTCACCGGTCAGTGTGGATACCGGCGGGGCAATGGTTGACGGTTCGTTTTACGATAATTCGGTAGCGGTTACCGTCACTATTCCGACTCCCTCATCGAGCACGCGCATAGACCGGATCGTACTACGCAAAGATTGGACGGCGCAGGCCGTTCGAGTGACGCGCATCGCCGGATCGGAAGGTGGCGGCGCACCGGCAATGACGCAGACAGACGGCGTGACGTGGGACATTCCGTTGGCGCAAGTCAGCATCAACACTGGCGGCACGATCACAGTCACGGACGAACGGGAATATATCTCTGGTTTTCCGACCAACTTTATTGGTTATACAACCGATGCCGCCGCTCCTGCTGGCTTTACGATATACGCAGCGGCACAGGGGCGTGCGATTGTCGGTACGCCTTCTGGTGGTACTGATGAAGGAACAGTCGGTTCAGCGCTTACGGATTTGCAAGACAAAATACATACACATGGCTCAACAGGCCATAACCACTCCTACAACTATACAAATAGCCACACATCTGGCGGCTGTTCAAATGATTGTGGTGGCTCGGTGGGGAGCACAAATACCGACTCTGGAAACGCTGCGCTTTCTGATGTTTTTAGTTACGTGCAGTTGACGCCAATAAAGAAGGACTAAAAATCATGGCAAATAGATATATTGTTGACATCGGCCAAACCGCTATTGAAGACTTCAAGGTTTCCATTCCAGCGCATACATTCTATTGCGGAGATTTTGACACTGAAAACTACATCTCTGTTGAGTTTGAAGCAGGAGTCATAGAAATCTTGCCGACGCTCTTTGGTGGTATTGCAGAGTTGTGGATCACACCATTATTAGCATCATCACCAGAATTTCCTAATGGCAGTCAGTATTATCTTGATCATCGAGAAAACGATCCTGATAATCCTCCGCCAATACTTGGCAATATACCAAAAGAGAAATTCTCTAGCGGAATGAAAAGCATTATGGTTGCTCGTTTTCAGTTAGACCCCCTTGGACGGCTAACTACATTCAAGCGCTCTCTAATCTTTTACCAGAATGAGCATCTGATTCCTGATAGTCGCAAGGCTAAGGATATTGATAGTAATACGAGAGTTGAAGCCTTCGCCTCCAATGCGGTTCTGAAAGGATGGGTAAAACTTAATATCAAAGATCATCCCGACCTATTCCCGCTTACCGGACTCGGATCGTTGGATGAAGGAGAGGCGTGGTTTGTAAGGAGGCTAGCATGAGACGATCCGATCCAAAAGCAGGCAAAGATAGTAGCGAGACAGCACGCAGAGCACGCAAGGCGCTTGTTCCGAGTTGGATAAACGATCTCAGGAATCAAGGCTTAGAATCGATTGATGCCTCAGTGAATAGCAAGATATTGGCGGACAGCGATCAGACAATACGAGACCTGACTGCTGCTGTAGTCATCTTGCTAGAGTCCAAAGGAAACCAATGAGTGCGCTTATTGAGTTTATTTGTGCCGAAAATCTAATCAACGTTCTTCCACGTCCGATTCAAGCATCCGCCAACATTCCTGAGTGGGTCAAACGGCTTCCAGTTGAGATGACCAATCTCGTTCCGCCACGTTCAACAGCAAAGCGATGCCTGCCCCTTATAGAGGCGATGACGAACGGTTATCTCATCTTGCTTGCTGCCGATGTGTATGTCGAGATAGGCGCGGACAAGGCAGAATTTCATTGGGACACTAGCTTCCCCATTGTTCAAAAGCATTACCGTGAGCAAGCGGCTGGTATTCCGGGACTCGGCAACCGCGACATATATAAGTTTATGAATTACTGGGTTATCAAAGCCCCAAAGGGATATTCTGCTCTGTTCTGTCCTCCAGCAAATCGAGGCTATTCACCATTTGAGATTTTCTCTGGAATTGTCGAGATCGATCACTACATGAATACGGTCAACTTGCCATTCTTGTGGCGGGGGGGGGCTTCGATGTGGCTCAGACAGGGCACACCCATCGCACAAATGATTCCATTTAGACGCGAGTCGTTTCAATTGAAGATACGTGCCGCCACAAGTGGTGAGAAAACAGAGGCGGAGGAGCTAACCAACAATCTTTCTGCTCACCGGAGCTACTACAGAGAGACGATAAAAAATGAACGCTCTAATAAATCAACACTTAGACAACTTCTACTGCGGAAGTTGCGGCCATAATACTCTAGCGCCAGCGCCGAAGTTCTGTTCCCATTGTGGCGCAGAGCTTGGCGAGAACGCATCACAGGTATCCACAACTCCCATTAGCGGCGAGCAATCTATTATTCCCGTAAGAGATTTACCTCCCCAAGAGATGTTTGAATTCTGGAAACGAAATGGGTTTGAGGCTGTAGAGATAACACAACCCGAATGGACACAGACAATCAAGATTGAGCATCAATTGATGGGGCCAGAAGCTCGACGAATAAGATGGGAGTCCCAACACCTTCATGAAAACGGTATCGGTTTGTGCTTGGCCGCCGCATATAATATGTACGAGTATTTTTATCAATCCCCTGAGCGCCCACATTCTGAGGGCACTACAGAGATAAAGATAGTTCAGAAAGATGGCAAACTCGCCATGATATATGAGCCTACAGGCTATGGCCCGCAAGTAATGACGGTTCTTGCTGCTTGTCTCTTTGAGATGCTCAAAAAATATACGGAGCCTGGAGGGTTTGATCCCGTTGGAGCAATGGCGGGGATTTTGAATTTAGGCGAGTAAGCTAATGGCAATAAAGTATCAAGTGCGGCTACACGATTCGGCGGGCGTTTTGCTCGCCGTTTTCGATGAATGGGATTTGATCACCTACAACAAGAAGGTGAATTATCTCGGCGATTGGATTTACAGGATTGACGCCGACGATACGCGCAAAGACTTGTTCGCGCTCGATGGCTTCTTCATGGTGTACCGACGCGATCAGGCGATCAGCCTGGCTTGGACGTTGGACTTCGGCGGCTTCGTACGGCGCTTTGCTCGTGCAGTTCAACCGGATGGCAGTGAGCTATTCGAAGCGGCGGGCTTTGACTTCAAGCACCTGCTTGCCAGGCGCGTCGTGATACCAGATTCAGGCGACGAGTTCGACGTTCAAAGTTCGGTTGCAGACACGGCGATGTACGAAATCGTCAAAGACAATGCGGGCAGTGGTGCCATTGCGGCGCGTGACTTTGTGACCGAAGCCATAGCGGCGGCCACGGCCTCGTCGATCGCTATTGAGTCTCGCCAGGAAAATTTGCTCGATACCTGTATCCGAATTTCTGAGATGGCACAGCAGGCGGGCACCGGCGTCGACTTTGACGTTTACCTATCCGGCACAGATACATTCAACTTCAAGACATACGTGCCGCAATTGGGGCTAGACAAGACCTGGGGCAATGGCTCAAATGATCCGGTAATCTTTTCCACCGAGCACGACAACATGAATGAGCCACAGTATGTCGACGACCGGAGCGAAGAGAAGAATTTTATCTATGTGCTCGGAGCCGGTGACGGTGCCACTAGAGAAATCACCGAAGTCGAAGATAGCGGCGCGTCAGACGATAGTCCATTCAACCGCATTGAAGCGGTGGTGCAGGCGCAGAATGCAACCGGTGCAGGCGCGACGGACGAAGGCGATATGGCTATAAGGCGCAACCGGCGTAAGCGGTGCCTGGTGTTTCAGCCATTAGAGACTCCGGCCACACGCTACACCAGGGATTGGGTGCTCGGAGATCTCGTGACGGCGCGGTACGACGATCTCGACTTCAGCGTGAAGATTGGAGCGGTGACCGTGACGGTGGATGCGCAGGGTGGTGAAACGCTCGGCGTGGTGACGCGCAATGTCTAACGTTTTACAGGTGGCACTTGCTGAGTTGGGTCGCAGGGTGGGAAGGCTCGAAGGCCTGGCCGCACCTGCGGTGGCATCGCGCAATGACGGTCTGCGCTTCTTCCGGGCCGACAAAGACGCCGACGACGATCTCGACGCACTGACCGACGCATCCTGGGAAGCAGGCTCACCAGCGGCGACCGGCACCATGAATTGGAATACAACGTTCAGCGTGCCGTCCAGGGCGCGGGCAATCCACGTTTACATATCAGGGACGATCAACTGGAAGGCGAAGTCCACGACGACCAACGACTCCGTGGTGAATACGGGAGTCAATAATGCCATCGTGCCGGCATCTGCCGCAGGCACTAGCTATTGGAGCGGTGCCAGCGGTACGGTGACGATGCGGGTGGTCGGATGGTTTGCCTGATTTGAATTAGTCGAGTAAAGCAAAGCGCCGCAATCAATGCGGCGTTTTTTGGTTCCTGGGGTGGGGCGCTTCTATTGTGATCGCAGGAAGCGGGCGTACTCGACGAGTTGCTTTTTCTTTGCCGCGGGCAGTGCCGACATGATTTCTATGAGTTCGTCTCCTGCCGGAGTGGATTTTCGCGGGGGCGTTTCGAGTCCGGCAAGGACGCGCACCACTCGTGGTTCGTCGCCGAAGTATTTAGCGATTATGTCAGCGCGAGTGCGGCTAGGTGTAAAAGAGCCGCTTGTGAGACCGTGAATATAAGAATGGGTGAAGCCTAGTTCTCTCGAAAGTGATGCGAGCGATATGTCCTTGTCGTGGCTTCGGCGTGCTAGATAATCGGCTAGATTCTTGAATCCCGCGTAGCCTGTGGTCATTCGAGGGTTGCTCCCTTCGAGATTGGCTAACCATCCATTATTGCCAGTGTCGTATCATAAAGCGGCTCGGTGGATTCTGCAACCGAATCGCCCCCCCATATCTCAAAAGTGATTATCATTGAAAGGTGCATCAATTGACGGGCAAAGTTCAGCCGCGCCTCTGGCGAGTCGTTATCTGCGAGTTGATCATAATATTCTTCCAAGTCAGCACGAATGCTCTGGAGACTATTCATACATTTCTCCTTCTTGTCCCTCTACGCATTAGAACGAATGTTCTATTATTCTATCATGTCTGATGGGCAGCAGCGCCTATGGAGGGAGCTAGAACAGGGGGAATTCCAGGGTGATTTTAGGGTGAATTAGGGACTGGAGTGTAGAACTAATCGAGTTGCGCATTTATAAGGGCGCTTTATTTGGGTCATTGCCCTTGGCGTAACAGGACGCGAAGGTGGGTCGGCCAGCCTGGTGCCGCAAATGACAACTTGAGTTTCTGATAGCTCATGCGTGCTGGATGCCCGTCGGGACCGTATAGTAAATAACTCTAAGATAGTTTCCGGTGCAAAACGCACCACCTAATCAGAAATCGGCAAGGGCGAACTTCTTGCTGGGAGTGAACCTTGACAATTGCATAGTTACGTGGCCTTGGCCGCCAGCTTGGTACCGATGGTATTGAGATTGGCCGCCAGGATGGCCAGCCCGACCCAACGGTGGAAGCCTGCTTCGCCACGATTGCGGCAACGGTCGAGTCGATAGCGGCGTTTCAAGACACTTATCCGACCTTCGACGCTGGCGTGGTAACGCTGGCCACGGCGTTACCAGAGTTGCTTTTCATGGGCCCGACGTTGTTTGGATTTGTGCTCGGGCTTGGGCAAGATGACGCGCGCGACACCTAATGCGCGAGCATAAGCTTCGTTGCCGGGCGAGTAGAGTCCGCGATCGCCGCTGACCTGTTCCGGTGCGCAGCCAAACTGCTGCGTGTGCTGGTCGAGGGCAGGTTGCCACTGATTGACATCGTTCGGATTGCCAGCGAGGACGCGCCAGTTGCTTAGCAAGCCGCCGTCGACTTCATCGAGCCAGACCTTGCGCCCGAACTCGGTGGGCTTGCGGACCTTGTTCCTGCGGATGATGGCGGTATGCGGTTCAAAGAGACTTACGAGCTTCTCACTCGCCGGGACACTCTCGCCGGCGAAGACCCGCCGCTCACATTGACTGATGACCTGCTCGACACGCGGGGTGAAGGTCTCGAGGGTCGCGGTCAAGCGCTGCGCTGCGCGATCTTTCTGTGTCTGCAGCTGCTCCAGAACGATTTTCGCCTGCTGCACACTCTGGCGGGCGACCTGCAGCAGCTTGCGGTACGTGGTCGTCAGCTGCGCTTTAGCTGTCTCGGAGCGCCTGCGGGCCTGATTGGCCACCTGGCGAGCATACTTGCGGGCACTGCGGGAGCGGTTGCGGAACGTCTCTTGCGTCAGTTCGCCCGTCTCAGCGTGCGCCCAAGCACACGCACACCATCAGCCAGCAGGCCGTTGTCAGTGGGGTAGCGGATGTTGGTCTCGACAACCGTTCCATCTGTGCGCAGCTTGCGGCCACGGGTGATCTTTAGCCTGCTGGCCAGCTGCAACACGTGGGCGTTCAGGGAGATAAGTGTTTCAGGTTGGAGCAGGTTCGCCCAGCGCAGGAGCGTCTTCTCGTCCGGCACGCGCTCGAAGTACACGCGGCAGAAGTGGCGCAGTACCAGACTGTCCCTGACATGTTTCTCTGTTTCCGCGTAGCTCCAGCCGTACAAATGCTTTACGACTAACACCCTGAGCACGACTTCCACCGGCGTGGAGTTGCGGCCCGTCTGTAGTGTTTTCGGATAGCGTCGCGCAAAGTCACCGCGCACTCGCTGGTAGAGCTCGTCGTCATCCAGCAATACGTCGATATGCGCCAACACCGGGTCCATCTCACTCGTCAATGCCAGAATGTCCAGGAAGAACTTGTCGATTTCGTGGCGGTCACGTAACATTGCAGCGGCCCTTTCTGTGGAAAATGCGGGTTTGATCATTCGCATCTTCTCACAGGAGGGCCACTTTCGCACCGGAAACTAGGATAGAAGAAGCCCTCATTTCTGAACTGACCCCCAAGAAGTTGACACAAAATAAAAGCACCCCCTGTGAGAAGATAAAAGCAGGAGGTGCTTTTTATGTCTGGGAAAAAGGGGATGAAAAACTACCCGAAAGCGACCAAGCTGGAAGCGGTACGCATGTTTCTGGAAGAAGGCCTGACCCGCGCAGAGGTAGTTGAAGCACTCGGGCTGCCCCGCCGAGATCTTCACGACCCAGTTCATTCGTACAGTCACCCAGTCATGAATGTACTGGGTCATGACGTGCAGACTGCATCGTGATGACTGGGTGTGAAGGTCTGGGTGCGCCAATATCGCCGC
The DNA here is from genome assembly GCA_965248775.1 of Anaerolineales bacterium. Lineage (GTDB taxonomy): Bacteria > Chloroflexota > Anaerolineae > Anaerolineales > JBHHUI01 > JBHHUI01. The sequence goes on along the minus strand of OZ252150.1, from coordinate 2,246,237 downwards.
AAGGGAGGGGCAGCCTTTGCCAAACCGAAGGGTCGGCCTCCTCGTCGGCCGGCGGAAAGTCCGCAGGAGGAGCTGGAACGGTTGCGCATGGAAAATGTGCTCCTAAAAATATTCCATACCGAATTGCGCACGGACGAGCTCGCACGGCGCAATAGCGGGTCATCTACCAGTACAAAAGAAGATACACTGTGAAGGCAATGTGTACTTTCTTCGCAGTTTCGCGAGCTGCCTATTACGCCTGGCTCAAGCGCAGCCAGCAGCCGGACAAAGATAGCGCGCGGCTGCAAGCGGTGCAGCAAGCCTGGGAAAAATCGCACAGAACCTATGGCTATCGCAGGGTTGCTTTGTGGTTGCGACAACACAAAGGGCTGGTCATCAACCACAAAGCGGTTTTACGGCTGATGAACAAGCTCAATATCCGCTCCATTGCCAGGCAACGCCACCCCTATAAGCAAAGGGCCCGCTTAGATTTTCACCAGCGCTATGCCAATCTCTCAAAGTGCAGTGCGCATACCGACCCAGTTTCACGACCCAGTTCATTCGTGACTGGGCGTTCGGTACTGGGCTTCACTGTGTGGCCCGAGATTTCGCAGCAAACCAACCCAATCAGAAATGGGTTACTGATACACTTGCGCCGTACGCAGTACAGGTGTCACCTACATCGCTACCCAACAAGGCTGGGCGTATCTGGCCACCATCAAGGACCTGTTCGACGGTTTCATCGTTGCACATCGTCTGGGAAGACACCCCGTCCAGTACCGATACCGATGCAGCCCAGTGCTGAACGCACTGTGTCAGTATGTGCATCACAACGTGGAGTGCGCACGTCACTCTGCGATGCTGCACAGTGCCGAATGCACTGCGTCGGTATCGCACGCGACAAGTGCGGCACTGTGCGGGACTGGGCAATTCTGTGCGCTTAGTCATCGATACCCTCAAGCAGGCCAGACGTAAAGAAAAGGTCACTGCGGGACTGCTCCTGCACAGTGACCACCTAGTCCAGTCGATCACGATGCAGTCTGCACGTCACAGAGTGAAGTGCGCACTCCACTTGGTGACCCAGTACATTCACCCAGTCATCACGATGCAGTCTGCACGTGACTGTACGAACGCACTGGGTCGTGACACTTGCCGCGTTGCGGCAGTACGCGGTGACTGGGTGACTGTACTAGACTGGGGGGATATCAATACACTTCCAAGCAGTATGCTGCCCTTACCCGGGCGTATCACATCACCCCTTCCATGTCTCGGCGTGGCAATTGTTGGGATAATGCGCCCATGGAGAACTTCTTTGGTCATTTGAAAGCGGAAGCGCTCCGCCATATCCGCGTGCCAAGCTTTGAGCGGGCGCATGAATTGATTGACCAATATATCGAGTTCTACAATTATGAACGCATACAACTAAAAACCAAACAGACACCATATCAAATCAGGTGTCTGACTGGATGACCGCAGTGGGGGTCTTTCTTTTTGTGTCTTGTTTACAGGGTGCAGTTCATTCCTGGGGGCTTTTCCTTTAGATACCTAAATATGGGTGGATCGTAAATAGCCAATAGCGCGGACTGAGTACATATCAGTTCTCATCCGAGCGGGAACTTCCTTAATGACAATGCATTGGCTGGAAAAGATAGACACGGACTGCTAAACGTATTTGTTTACATTAGGGGTTTAAAAAGGCTTGCATTTTCAGATTTGAACACGCTCAGCGGGCTTAGCCAGAGGAAACTCCGACGCATGGCCCAGAGTAGCCAGGACAAGGGTTTTCGTTGAGGGAATACTGTATAAACGGATGTGGGAGAATAGTCGGCACGATTCCTGCCCAAATTGTAATGGTGTTAATGACTCAACTCAGGTGTACCAAATCTCACCCGATCATTGAAGACCTAGAGTAGTCTGATTTAGAGGAGCCCAAAATATGAAAGCCATTCAAATCCACGTATTCGGTGGTCCGGATGTATTGCAGTATGAGGAAGTTCCGCTTTTAGAACCCGGTCCCGGCGAAGCCCGCGTTAAGATCGAGGCCGCCGGCATTAACTTCATCGATGTCTACCATCGCACGGGCGCGTATCCCGGCCAGCCGCCGCTTACGCCAGGCGTTGAGGGCGCCGGCGTTGTGGATGCTGTCGGCCCCGAGGTTAGCGAGGTCGAAGTCGGCGACCGTGTCGTCTATACGCTCCAGCAAGGCTCATATAGTGAATATGCAATCGTCGCAGCCGCGAAGCTTGTGAGCATTCCGGCTGAAGTAAGCACTCATCAGGCAGCGGCCGTGATGCTACAGGGCTTAACTGCCCATTATCTTGCCCATAGCACATACGCGTTGCAGGCCGGCGACAGCGCACTAGTGCACGCGGCGGCCGGTGGCGTCGGCCACTTGTTAGTGCAAGTGGCCAAACTTCGCGGCGCACGAGTGATTGGAACAGTCTCGACGGAGGAAAAAGCGGAGCTAGCTAAATCCATGGGCGCAGATGATGTGATCCTTTACACTCAGACCGACTTCGAGGAGGAAATCAATCGTCTGACGGATGGTAAAGGCGTTGACGTAGTCTATGAGTCGGTGGGTAAAACGACTTTCGACAAAAGTCTGAATTGCCTGAGGCCGCGCGGTTATCTGGTTCTGTATGGTCAGTCCAGCGGCGCAGTTCCGCCCCTCAACCCCCAGACTCTAAATTCCAAGGGGTCACTTTTTCTTACCCGGCCCACCCTGGGGCATTATGTTGCTACCCGGGAGGAACTCGTAGAGCGAACCCAGGCATTATTCGCCTGGATCGGCCGTGGCGAACTCGAGGTTCGCATTGATCAAACCTACCCATTAGCGCAGGCGCCAGCGGCCCATCGCTATCTGGAAGCCCGGCAGACGAGAGGAAAAGTGCTTTTGCTGCCGTAGTAACCGTTTGCTATCTGGCCGGGAATCCGCTCCAGCCACCATTCGTACGGTGACGTTCCAGCCTGTTTATTGATTGGCCTCATCTGTATAAGTGTCAAAGGACACTGGTATCGCACCGCTTCCCCTCACACCCCAAGGCTGATTGTATAATCAGCGACCATGGCACCTACCGATGAGATTGAAACATACGTCGTGAATATGCGCCGAGATGCATTACCACAACCTCGGCAAATGTAGGGGTTGTCACTTTTAGCTTGACACCTTACAGATGCTCGTTACAATATTTTTCACATTGCCTGGAATCTGTAAAGCTGAGGAAACATGATCGCGACTGAGCAATTAATAGAAGCCTTTAGAAGAAATGTGCGGATTGTAAAAATGCAGACAGACCGCCTGACCCATGCGGATAGTCTGTTGCAACCATCCATGCGTGGGAACTGCATGAATTGGGTATTGGGTCATGTCATGGCCAGCCGCAATACAATCCTGAGCATGCTAGACCAAGAAACAGATGTCGCGACTGAGGACTTGATCCGCTATCAGGGCGATAACGATCCAATCACCGAGGATGGGGACGGCGTTTTGAAACTTGAAGACTTATTGGACGCGCTGGAGCGGTCACAGCAGAAAATTGATAAGGCACTTGAATCAGCTACAAGTGACGTATTCGATCGCCAGATCAAGCGCGGTGACAAAAGCGTCAGCGTCGGCGAGCGTATCTTTTTCCTGTATTTTCACGAGACCTATCACACCGGCCAGACTGAATTGCTACGCCAACTTGCAGGCACGGACGACAAAGTAATCTAGCCTGTCTCGTCGTGTTCCGGCGCGCCCTTTCCAGCCACTTCCCCCGGCAACTCATGCTTGGTCGATATCTGTAGATCGCTTGCCAGGGTGGTTATGCGTGCGGACTTCGTCGTCGAAAAGAATCGCGCCGCCTCGCTCGACTAAGCGCGAGACTGACACGTCCGCACCTTTAGTCTCCCCATCAACTTGCACAACCTCACCGATCTCTAATTTCGGGTTTTCCTCTTAGTGGTTCTCTCGCTAAATCGGACGGATATAATTCTCCCGAGAATTGAAATGGGAGAAAAGAATGCCAAAGTATGTGCGACTGCGGACAGTCACTCTAGATGAGGAGCAAGAAGTCAGGTGCATTGCGAAATCGCGGACTGCGTCGGTGCGGTCAGCGCAACGTGCGCGGATCATCGTGAACATGCTCGACCGACCGGCATTGACGGCTTCGGACGCTGGTATGGCGGCTGGCTTTGCCAGCAACGCAGTCGGACCAGTTTGGGTGAGGCGCTTCAATGCAGCGGGGGTCGCTGGTCTGAATGACCGGCCGCGTCCGGGTAAGCCGCGCACCCATAGTCATGACCCAGTGCATTCACCCAGTCACGAATGCACTGGGTCGTGATGACTGGGTGAACAAGTGCGCAGCACATTGATCGACCTAGCTCTCCAGAAACCGAGCACTCTAGGATATCCATTTGCGTTCTGGACGTTGGGGCGGTTGCAAAGTGCCTTCAAAGAACGCCAGGGTGTGCATTTATCCGACTCGACCATCTGGACCTGGATGGACGAAGAAGGGTTCAAATGGAAGCGCCAAGAGAGTTGGTTCCACGAAGCTGAGAAACACGACCCTGAGTTCGTGAAAAAAAGGGGAGCATAATCCAGGCGTATCTGGCGCCACCGCCACGAACACGCGTGATTTGTATCGATGAACTCGGACCGCTGGCAGTCAAGACCTACCCGGGGGCGGAATGGAAGCGTGGCCGTATGCGAGCAACCTTCGAGCCGGACTACGGCCGGCGTGGCAAGCTCTGGGTGCATGGTGCCTTTGAACCGTTCACTGGACAAGCGACGGTTCTGATGAGCTCAAGCAGAGATAGCGTCAGTCACATCCAGTTGTTGGAAAAGGTAGTTGCCGAGTTTCCGGCGGACCGGTGGCTGATTATCGAAGACAACCTGAGCACGCATGTCAGTCGAGAAACTAGGCTGGCACTGGCGGCTTGGCCGGAAGTCCGTATCCAGTTCATTCCGAAGTACGCCAGTTGGTTGAACTTGATCGAGCCTTGGTGGAAGCAATTGCGTTCGCTGGCACTCAAAGGCAAGCGCTTCGAGACGCTCGACGAACTCACCACTGCTATCCGTACCGCTCTGGACTACTGGAATGCCCATCGTCATCCATATCGTTGGAAGAAAGTGCCGAAAGAACAACCTGCTCTATTAGGCGGCTTCGGCGTCAGCCGCGCTCATTGACATTTTGGAATTTAGCGAGAGAACCACTTAGAAGCAGTGGCTTTGCTCCCCCAACTTATTGCACAACGGAATTGGTCGGGACCGTCTATAGTATTATTCTCTAGCAGTTTGTCGGAGAGACAAGTACTTTTACAACATGAATAGCCCTACAGGGCAAAATGAGCAGTTGATTGCGACAAAACAAGCGTAAAACAGTGTGCATTTCATGGAGGGCAAACCACCTTCTCTCAGCGAGTAGCAGGCGCGCCAAAGCAGCCCCGGCTAAAGCACACCCTTTGCTTGGTAGAGGGTGTGCATGCGTTTGAGGTTGAACGCTAGGCAGACCAGACACCATTCCCCGGCTGCTGCCAGCAGGCCGCGCAGAGAAAACTGGCGGAAGCCCAGGACTTCCTTGATGATACCAATGACGGGTTCCACTGTGCATTTGCGTAAACGGTAGCTGGCTTTGCCGATTTCGGTTTGTAGTTTGTAAGCCATCTTGACTTTCGGACTGGCATCTTCCGGTGGCGGAGCAGGCATTTGTTCAAAGAAGGTACGCCAGCTTTTGTGGTGAGGTTCGCGACCGGTAGCAATGTAAGGATCAATGCCAAGCTTCTCAAGTGCTGCGATGTTCGCTTTGCTGAAATATCCATAATCCAAAGCGGCAGCCTTTGGTTTGCCTACTTTTGGAGAGATGGCATCCAGGGTTGGCTCAGCTTCTTTTTTGTCATTCGGATGGTTCGAAAGTGAAGGCGCCACAATCAAGAGGCTCTCCTGCTCCACAGCAACTTGAACGTTGTAATGCTGGTCGAAGCCATTATTGGTGCTGTTTTTCATGATGCGAGAGTCCGGATCAGTGAAGTTGTACTGATCTTTGTCCCGTGGTCCCGGCTGCGGTGGTTTCGGTTTGCGACCTCGGGGTTTATGCCCAGTTTTGCGAGACTTTTCTTCCCGCTCACGCTGTTTGGCTTCGTATTCAGCCCTCTCGGCTGCATATCGTTCCTGCGCACGGGCTTCTAAGACGGCTTTGGCTTCTGCCAGATTTGCCAAACGTTTCTTGCGAATGGCAATTTCGTCTTCAATGACGAGCCCTTCCGGCAACTGGAGATCACCCTGATCAGCTTGCTCACCGAGTTCGAAGAGTTTGTTCACTTCCTGGCGCAGTTGGGTCTCTAGTTTTATCAGACGCTTGTAACTGACCGCTTTGCTCTTGGATGCATCAGCATGCACCTTGCTACCATCCAGACTGATATTACCCAACTTCAGCACCTCAGCAACTTGGGCCAGGAGCAAGATCTGCACAAATAACTCTTGGATCGCAGCCAGAAAGGTTTTGCGAAAGTTGGCAATTGTGTCGTGGTCAGGATGCAGCCCACTGGCAATATAGCGGAATGGGATACTCTCATAGGTGGCTTTCTCAATCTTACGAGAACTGAACACCCCGTTGGCATAACCATAGAAGAGCAATCCCAACAGGATCTCTGGCGCAATAGGTTGACCACCCGTCGGTGCATATTGTGCATAGATCATACCCAAATCCAACTGGGCGATAACATCCACCACAAATCGTGCCAAATGATTGGATGGCAGGGCTTCTTCCAGACTGATTGTCTGTTTGAGCATCACTTCGTAATTGGGTTTCTTGAATTTTCTAGCCATGCCCGTAGATTATCACCGATTTCGCTATCTCAGGTTGCTCTCCGACAAACTGCTAGGATAGTTTCCGGTGCAAAACGCACCACCTAATCAGAAATCGGCAAGGGCGAACTTCTTGCTGGGAGTGAACCTTGACAATTGCATAGTTACGTGGCCTTGGCCGCCAGCTTGGTACCGATGGTATTGAGATTGGCCGCCAGGATGGCCAGCCCGACCCAACGGTGGAAGCCTGCTTCGCCACGATTGCGGCAACGGTCGAGTCGATAGCGGCGTTTCAAGACACTTATCCGACCTTCGACGCCGGCGTGGTAACGCTGGCCACGGCGTTACCAGAGTTGCTTTTCATGGGCCCGACGTTGTTTGGATTTGTGCTCGGGCTTGGGCAAGATGACGCGCGCGACACCTAATGCGCGAGCATAAGCTTCGTTGCCGGGCGAGTAGAGTCCGCGATCGCCGCTGACCTGTTCCGGTGCGCAGCCAAACTGCTGCGTGTGCTGGTCGAGGGCAGGTTGCCACTGATTGACATCGTTCGGATTGCCAGCGAGGACGCGCCAGTTGCTTAGCAAGCCGCCGTCGACTTCATCGAGCCAGACCTTGCGCCCGAACTCGGTGGGCTTGCGGACCTTGTTCCTGCGGATGATGGCGGTATGCGGTTCAAAGAGACTTACGAGCTTCTCACTCGCCGGGACACTCTCGCCGGCGAAGACCCGCCGCTCACATTGACTGATGACCTGCTCGACACGCGGGGTGAAGGTCTCGAGGGTCGCGGTCAAGCGCTGCGCTGCGCGATCTTTCTGTGTCTGCAGCTGCTCCAGAACGATTTTCGCCTGCTGCACACTCTGGCGGGCGACCTGCAGCAGCTTGCGGTACGTGGTCGTCAGCTGCGCTTTAGCTGTCTCGGAGCGCCTGCGGGCCTGATTGGCCACCTGGCGAGCATACTTGCGGGCACTGCGGGAGCGGTTGCGGAACGTCTCTTGCGTCAGTTCGCCCGTCTCAGCGTGCGCCCAAGCACACGCACACCATCAGCCAGCAGGCCGTTGTCAGTGGGGTAGCGGATGTTGGTCTCGACAACCGTTCCATCTGTGCGCAGCTTGCGGCCACGGGTGATCTTTAGCCTGCTGGCCAGCTGCAACACGTGGGCGTTCAGGGAGATAAGTGTTTCAGGTTGGAGCAGGTTCGCCCAGCGCAGGAGCGTCTTCTCGTCCGGCACGCGCTCGAAGTACACGCGGCAGAAGTGGCGCAGTACCAGACTGTCCCTGACATGTTTCTCTGTTTCCGCGTAGCTCCAGCCGTACAAATGCTTTACGACTAACACCCTGAGCACGACTTCCACCGGCGTGGAGTTGCGGCCCGTCTGTAGTGTTTTCGGATAGCGTCGCGCAAAGTCACCGCGCACTCGCTGGTAGAGCTCGTCGTCATCCAGCAATACGTCGATATGCGCCAACACCGGGTCCATCTCACTCGTCAATGCCAGAATGTCCAGGAAGAACTTGTCGATTTCGTGGCGGTCACGTAACATTGCAGCGGCCCTTTCTGTGGAAAATGCGGGTTTGATCATTCGCATCTTCTCACAGGAGGGCCACTTTCGCACCGGAAACTAGGATAGAAGAAGCTCTCATTTCTGAACTGCACCCTGTAAACAAGACACAAAAAGAAAGACCCCCACTGCGGTCATCCAGTCAGACACCTGATTTGATATGGTGTCTGTTTGGTTTTTAGTTGTATGCGTTCATAATTGTAGAACTCGATATATTGGTCAATCAATTCATGCGCCCGCTCAAAGCTTGGCACGCGGATATGGCGGAGCGCTTCCGCTTTCAAATGACCAAAGAAGTTCTCCATGGGCGCATTATCCCAACAATTGCCACGCCGAGACATGGAAGGGGTGATGTGATACGCCCGGGTAAGGGCAGCATACTGCTTGGAAGTGTATTGATATCCCCCCAGTCTAGTACAGTCACGTGCAGACTGCATCGTGATCGACTGGACTAGGTGGTCACTGTGCAGGAGCAGTCCCGCAGTGACCTTTTCTTTACGTCTGGCCTGCTTGAGGGTATCGATGACTAAGCGCACAGAATTGCCCAGTCCCGCACAGTGCCGTGCACACTGCATCGGTATCGGTACTGGACGGGGTGTCTTCCCAGACGATGTGCAACGATGAAACCGTCGAACAGGTCCTTGATGGTGGCCAGATACGCCCAGCCTTGTTGGGTAGCGATGTAGGTGACACCTGTACTGCGTACGGCGCAAGTGTATCAGTAACCCATTTCTGATTGGGTTGGTTTGCTGCGAAATCTCGGGCCACACAGTGAAGCCCAGTACCGAACGCCCAGTCACGAATGAACTGGGTCGTGAAACTGGGTCGGTATGCGCACTGCACTTTGAGAGATTGGCATAGCGCTGGTGAAAATCTAAGCGGGCCCTTTGCTTATAGGGGTGGCGTTGCCTGGCAATGGAGCGGATATTGAGCTTGTTCATCAGCCGTAAAACCGCTTTGTGGTTGATGACCAGCCCTTTGTGTTGTCGCAACCACAAAGCAACCCTGCGATAGCCATAGGTTCTGTGCGATTTTTCCCAGGCTTGCTGCACCGCTTGCAGCCGCGCGCTATCTTTGTCCGGCTGCTGGCTGCGCTTGAGCCAGGCGTAATAGGCAGCTCGCGAAACTGCGAAGAAAGTACACATTGCCTTCACAGTGTATCTTCTTTTGTACTGGTAGATGACCCGCTATTGCGCCGTGCGAGCTCGTCCGTGCGCAATTCGGTATGGAATATTTTTAGGAGCACATTTTCCATGCGCAACCGTTCCAGCTCCTCCTGCGGACTTTCCGCCGGCCGACGAGGAGGCCGACCCTTCGGTTTGGCAAAGGCTGCCCCTCCCTTGCGGCGATATTGGCGCACCCAGACCTTCACACCCAGTCATCACGATGCAGTCTGCACGTCATGACCCAGTACATTCATGACTGGGTGACTGTACGAATGAACTGGGTCGTGAAGATCTCGGCGGGGCAGCCCGAGTGCTTCAACTACCTCTGCGCGGGTCAGGCCTTCTTCCAGAAACATGCGTACCGCTTCCAGCTTGGTCGCTTTCGGGTAGTTTTTCATCCCCTTTTTCCCAGACATAAAAAGCACCTCCTGCTTTTATCTTCTCACAGGGGGTGCTTTTATTTTGTGTCAACTTCTTGGGGGTCAGTTCATTCATGGGGGCTTCTTTATATTTAATGGTGATAGATAAAGGGAGCGCAATTGGCCCCCGCTGGTCACCCTGTCGAGCCCGACAGGGCTTGACGCGCGACCCAGTGCCAAACTCCCAGTCACGAATGAACTGGGTCGTGAAACTGGGTTAGTATACCGACGCAGCCCAGAACCGAGCGAACTGGGCCAGGGCGGACAGACTGGACGTGGTGCATTCGGCAATGCCCAGCCCCGGCTTCGCGTAGCACCCCTGTGGGTGCGCAATTGGGTGCGACTGCACTCGGCAACTCGACGTGGGGGACGAGGTGCAGCGCCGTGGTAGACCGACAGGAGATTGGGTGATTGTGGTAAATGCTTTCCGGTGAATAGAGACCGAGGCGCACGTATCAGAGAAGTCGGGAAGCTAGCCTCCACAATCCCAACGATCGGCCTTCTGGTATTACTGTCCACTCCAATCGCAGGCGACATTATTCCTCATGGGCGATTGGATTGTCTCGGGCTCCTCTGATCTCTCGATTGTCTGGGAATCATCCAACACGACCCTGCCTGAAGAGATGCTAAAAGGATGAAAACAACCCTTGCAGGTAGGTTCATACCATTCCTACATTGGCCGAATCAACGAAGCCAGACGAAGGCAACCTTCTCTGAGAACTATCCAGTAGCAGGAAACAGAGCAAAATGACAAAGAATTGGTTTTGAAGGTCAAAATCAGAATACCTGTATAAATAATGCATAAATTCTGCGTAAGAATTCTGAAAAGAAGGGTCCTCTAATAGACTGAGGCGTATTCTCGAGAAAACAGGGGAGATCGAGTTGATGGCTAATCCGCGAGTTGGCAACGAATCGAAAACCGTAATTGAACCATTGCCCGCGCTGGAGTCACAGCGCCCTCGATACCCTGCAACCGAAAAACACTTAACTGCACTCCTCGACGTAATCCTCAAAAACGTTCTGCAAACCATCGCTGCCGACGACGCACACATCTTTTTGTATGATGGTGAGCGTCTCGGGTGGGGCGATAAGTCGCAGTCGAGACCGATTTACAGCGAGCCCAGGTCAAACGGGCTTACCTATACAGTCGCTCGCAGCGCGGAAATGATTGTCATTCCCAATGTGAACGAGCACCCGTTCTATCAAAATGGGGGGTGGGGCAGCACTAGCGGTGCCATCCTCGGTCTGCCGCTGCGCAGCAGCAAGCGCGTGCTCGGGGTACTGTCCATCGCTTTCACACAGCCGCACAACTTCACCGAAGCCGAACTGCGTAGAGTGGAGATGTTAGGAGATCACGCAGTACTCACCATTGAGAAAGAGAACTTGCTTGTGGCCGAACAAAAGCAACGCGCCCTGGCCGAGTCACTGCGCGAAACGGCCGAGACGCTCAGCCAGTCCCTCGACTTGCACGCGGTGCTGGACCGTATCCTGACCAGCGTGCAGCGCATCATTCCGCACGAGGCCGCTGTCATCGTGTTAGCCGAAGATGATGGCAGATTGGCCGTAGCACACCATCGCGGATTCGAAAAGCGTGGCCTGGCAGATTGGATGTCACAGTGGCGATATTCGATGGCCGATTTCCCAATAGATCAAGAACTTGCACAAAGGGGGACGCCGCTGATCATCTTCGATACGCGCAAATCCGACTTCTGGGTTGAGATTCCGGAGATGGACTGGGTCAGATCTTTCATGGCGACGCCCATTCGAGTGCGAGACAAATATGTTGGGGCCATCAATCTCACCAGCAGTGCGCCGCACCTCTTTCTCCCCGAGAACAACCTGCCTTTGCAGGCGTTTGCTAACCAGGCCGCTATAGCCATCGAGAATGCGCGATTATTCGAAGGGCTGCACACGAGCGAGACGCGCTTCCGGAATATATTCGAGACGGCCAACGTCTCGATTACAGAAGAGGATTTCTCAGTTGCGAAATCGGCCCTCGATGCGCTAAAAGCAGAGGGCCTCACAGATATGCGGGCATATCTGACTGCGCACCCGGAGTTTGTACAGCAGGTCGTAAAAATGGTGCGAGTGAACGATGTCAACACTGCGACCGTCAGGATATTTGGGGCGGCGAGCAAAGAGGAACTGTTGGGGGGGGCGTTGAGTACGGTTTTCGTGCCAGAGACATTTGACAGCTTCCGAGAAGAGCTTATCGCGATAGCAGAAGGGCAAAGCTATTTTGAGGGCGAGACCGTCATTCGGACGCTAACCGGCGAGCGGCGCGATTTGTTGTTGACGACGACCCTTCCGCCGGAAGCAGAAGACTACCGCAGCGTGTTGGTGAGCCTGATGGACATCACCGAACGCAAACAGGCAGAGGCGGCGTCTGCGGAGTTGCTTAGAATTTCGGCCGAGCTCAATGCGCCCGATATGAGTGTTGACAAAGTATTGGAAATAATCACCGAGACCTCCAATGTGATCGTCCACTCAAGATTCACCAGCCTCTTCGCTTTCGAAGAGGAAACTGAAAAACTCGTATTGATAAAATCCTCCGGGGCTCCAGCGAGCTACCCTGCGATGATCAGTGAAGGATTCTCGATTTTATCGGGAGAGGGACCGGCGGGAATTGCCTTCCAGAAGCAAGAGCCCCGGTTAGTGGAGGACCTGTTGAACAACACATTTTTCTCCAATGGAGGGAGATAGCGGCAAAAGAAGGGTATAACTCAGTCTATTCTTTTCCCATAAGGATAGATGGCAAGCCGAAATTCATTCTCAACTTCTACTTCGAAGAGCCCATTGGTATTACCCCGATTCAGTGGACAGTTGGTTAAGCCACTAAAGGTAATTGTTCATAGGCATGTGGGCTCATGTAATCCAGGGCCGAATGCATCCGTTGCCGATTGTAAAACACTTCGACATAGTCAAAGACGCTGGTGCGAGCAGCGGCCCGGCTGGCGTACAGTTGCTGGTATACACACTCGGATTTCAGGCTGGCAAAGAAGCTCTCCATGGGGGCGTTATCGTAGCAGTTTCCCCTTCGGCTCATACTGGGCGTGATGTCATGAAGCTTGCGCAGCGCCTGATACTCAGCGCTGGCGTACTGACTCCCCCGGTCAGAATGATGGATGAGACCTGGCGGCGGTTTTCGCGAACGCAGAGCCATCTCCAAAGCATCCAAAGTCAGTTGGCGGCGCAAGCGTTTGCCGAGTGCCCAGCCGACGATCCGTCGCGAGTACAGGTCGAGGACTGCTGCGAGATAGAGCCAACCTTCACTGGTTGCAATGTAAGTGATGTCGGCCAGCCACACTTCGTTAGGCGCAGTGGCCGTGAAGTCCTGAACGAGCAAATTCGGCGCTACGGGCAGGCTGTGCTTCGACTGGGTTGTCACCTTGTAGCTCCGTTTGCGTCGGGCTTGCAGGCCATGCAGGCGCAACAGACGGGCCACCCGGTTGTGGCCGCAGCGGATGCCGCGGTCCTGTAGTTCGCGGTGAATGCGCGGACAGCCATAGACGCCGCGATGCTGCTCAAAGATCGCTCTGATCTCGCGTCCCAACGCCTGGCTGGCTTGCTCGCGCGGGCTGACCGGCCGCTTGCGCCAGGCGTAGTAGCCGCTACGTGTGACTTGCAGTACCCGACACATCAGACTGATGCTGTACTCGCCTTTGTGTTCGTCAATGAAGCGAAATCTCACTTCTGCTCGCGCGCAAACACCGCCATGGCTTTTTTTAGGATGTCCCGTTCCTGGCGCACCACGTGCAATTCGCGCTTCAACTCCGCCAGCTCGCGGTCGCGCTCCTTCGGCTTTCCCTTTCCGGGAAATGCCTGCGCTCCATCAGCCGCGTATTCAGCCCGCCAGCGATTCAGACTGCTACTACTTACTCCCAAATCCAAAGCAAGCTGCTCAACCGCTGTGTCGCTATCATACGATAACCGAACGGCTTCGACCTTGAATTCGCGCGTGTATGTCTTCCGGTATGTACTCATTTGGGTCCTCCCTGATCTGTGAATCTATCTTATCTCGTTGTCCACTAAACCAGGGTAATGCCACATACGCCATTTGCATCTACAGAGTGAGCTTGTGCTGGATGAACAAGGTGAGATTATCAAGTCATTCGGAACAGAGCAGGACATAACTGAGCGTAAGCGGCAGGAAGAAGAGTTGCAAAGCGCCAACGTAAACCTCGTCCAGGCTGTCATAAAAGCGGAGGAGCTGGCGGTTTCGGCAAAAATGGCCAATCTTGCCAAGGATGAATTCCTGGCAAATACCTCCCACGAACTGCGCACGCCCCTGACTGGCATTATCGGCCTGCTGCAGATTGTGGACGAGGATCTGTGCGAAACGCCTGCGGAGGAGCGCGAGTTCGTCCAAACTGCGCTGGGTAGCGCCAACCATCTGCTTGGGGTCGTCAACGACGTGCTCGATATTACCAGAGTCGAAGCAGGACAAATTGAAAGCAAGCTCGAGCGCGTACAGCTCGCCGATGTGCTGGATAAAGTGCAAAAAGGGATTGGCGTACAGGCCCATGAAAAAGAACTGGCTCTTCAATTTGACGTCCCGCCTAATCTGTACCTGCGGGTTGACCCGGCGCGCCTGCGGCAAGTGCTCATCAATCTGGTGGGCAACGCCATCAAGTTTACCGATACTGGCGAGGTATCGGTGCGCGCCCTAGTCGCATTCGACCTTGAATACGTATTGGTAGAAATTATGGACACAGGGGTGGGCATTGCGCCGGAGTTCCTGCCGAGCGCGTTCGACAAGTTTTCGCAGGCTGATGGGTCCTATTCTCGCAAGCAGGGTGGCGCAGGTCTGGGGCTGGCTATCACGCGTGGCCTGGTCGAGATGATGGGTGGCGAGGTCGGCCTGGAGTCAGAGGGCGCGGGCCGTGGTACTCGTGCCTGGCTGACGTTGCCACTTGCGGAGAACAACCGAATTCCGGAACCAACCCGGTAAGATTTCAAGGGTGCAAGCTTCTCATCAAATGACCTGCCGTATTTGATCTATTGGACCCTCACTGCCCTCGTATCATTGTCCCTGAACAAGCCGTCGATACCTGTCCGGTAGTTAAATTCGGCGGGCGATTTCCTTCCGTACGGCGGGCGCCACTTTCGTCCCGAACAATTCAATCGCGTGCATCATCTTCTTGTGATCGATGGCGTTGCTGCCCATCGAAAGCAAAAAGCGTTGATGCTTGAAGATATTATATTGATTAGGACTTACGCAGGGAGCATAGAGATAGAAGGTAGCCGAAGCTGAGTTCGCATGTAGTTGCTCAACAAACCTTGCTTAATTTGATACACATTCGTATGTGCATCCTGCGCAATCTGATTCAGGCGTACCCAGACAAGCATGGCACAAGCAATATGATTGCGCTGTGCTCGTTGCGAACGACATTGAGATGCTTCCAGCCCGGTTAGCTGTTTGGCCTCTCGGTGAAACTGCTCAATCTTCCAGCGGATGGCACTTTCTATGCCTGTAGCATCTGAGGAATCTTGAGAGTGGTCATTGGTAACCACATGCTCTGTGCGGTGAGTAGACACCGCAATCCGGAACAGTTTCACTTGATGACCTTTTGGAAACTTTTTGAGATGAACCATTTTTCCCGCTTCAATCTCCTCAGCGCTCCAAGAGAGCGCATCAACTCGGCAGTAGTCATCCGCAGGACTTTCTGTCACTTGCCGGTTCGATTTCAACGGACAGTAGTAGATTTTGCCGGCTTTTTCGACTGCTTTCATCACTTTCATCGTCGCATACCAGCTATCCATCAACATAGTGCGGAAAGGAAGCTGTTCCACATGCAGAATGGTTCGCCACATATCCAACAAGTGGTCGAGTTTGCTACGTCCATCTCGCGCAGGGTCAAAAATGCGGTAATCGATGACCCAGAATTTATCGATGTCGGGATTGACATAGACACAAGTCACGAGCCCGATGCCTTTGATTACCTTTTTGGCGTTGCCACTCCACTGCCTACGCACCAGTTCAATGGCAAAGGAATGGTTTTTATCAAGCACCGTATCATCAAAGAGAATGTAGCCATCTTCAGAGAGAACCAACTCTTTGCGCACCATTTGGCGCAGTTCCCGTGGCGTAAATTTATTTCCCCTCATCAGTCGATTGACACGATCGTGGCTCAAATGTTCACTATGGTCAGCAAAGTAGGTTTGTGTGTAATTGATTTGGCTAACCAAGAGAAATTGGCTGTAATCCCAGTGAGATAATTTGTTCATTCACACATTGTCTCAGTTTCTCCCTGGTTTGCGTAAGTCCTATTGATATAAGATTTTCTCGATGATCTCGTCGGGCGTGCCTACAAAGTCGGAGCCGCGTAATTGCCGTTGCCCTTCCAACTGTTCCTGGGATGCAGGTGCCCAACCGCGCTCACGGCCAATCTTGTTCATCATCGCAGTAGCAATGGGGTAGTGTTCATCGACAGCGTCCTGCGCCTCATCTGCGATAAAACCGTGTGAATTGACGCTAAGCGGAATTTGCATTGGGTTGAAGCCAAATTCATAGGAGGCTTGGCGATAGAGATCAAAGAACGGCGCAAACCGTTCAGGCATACCGCCAATGATTGCGAGCGCCATTGGCAACTCCATGGACGCGGCGCGGGTGACCGATTCAGGTGTTCCGCCAACTGCCACCCAAAGAGGGATTTTCTCTTGTACGGGGCGTGGATAGATGTCGAGACCGTTAAGGGGCGTGCGGAACTTGCCGGACCAGGTGATATTTTTGTTCTCTCGCAGTTGAGCTAGAAGTTTTAGTTTTTCTTCAAAGAGCTCACCGTAATCGTTCAAGTCATACCCAAAGAGGGGAAATGATTCAATGAATGAACCGCGCCCCGCCATCATTTCTGCGCGCCCGTTCGAGAGCAGGTCCACCGTGGCAAAACTTTGAAATACACGCACAGGGTCATCAGAGCTTAATACCGTGACTGCAGTGGAAAGGCGAATATTTTTTGTACGTGCCGCCGCAGCGCCTAAAATCACGGCTGGAGACGATATAAGAAATTCCTCGCGATGATGTTCACCAATAGCGAATACATCTAATCCGGTTTGGACAGCGAGTTCAATCGTTTCCATCAGGTTGCTTATGGTTGTGACAGGATCCTGTTTTTGGCCAGTGACTGGATGTGTGCCGTTATCGACGAAGGTGTACAGCCCCAGCTCAAATGGGCGATCATGATTCGAAGGTGTTTGGTTCTGTATTTGGGTCATGTTTGAATCCGCAATTATAGTTTATATCGATCTTACTCAAATACATAGACATAGCGGGACTAGGTCGTGACCGCTAGATTAATAAACTCTAGGGTAGTAGAAGCCCTATTTTCATTCATAATAGGAGTTCTAATGTGACAGAGACAGACGAAAATCACAGCGCTCAGGATGTACCTGCGAGTGAGACCATGGATCTTTCTTCAGAAGCCAAGTCCAATGGCCTTCACGATCACGTTGTGGCAACGCCGATGGCCTTCCTGAGCATTCCGTTCATAGTTGCCTTGGTGGTGCACTTCATATATCCGGTCCGAATTCTACCTTCCCCCCTCGCGCAGTACGGGGGTCTGGGAACCATTGTCGTAAGCATCGCCCTCAGTGCCTGGTCTGTGACGGAAATGAGGAAGGTAGGTGCTTCACCCGACGCATACCGCCCACCTTCTGCGTTGGTGGCCAGCGGCCCATTCCGTCTCTCCCAGAATCCGATTTACCTTTCTTTTGTGCTGATCTATGCGGGTGTAGGGTTGATCGTCAACTCGTTTTGGATGCTCCTACTCCTGCCAGTCGTTATCTTTGGACTCACAAGGGGAATTATCATTCGGGATGAGCGTTTTCTCGAAGGCATCTTTGGGGACGAGTATCGCAACTACCGGGCTAGGGTCAGACGGTGGCTTTAACATAATTAAAAAGTGGCGCTATCCGAGATGATTAATAGGATAGGGCTATGAGGCTACCTTGGGAATCCGCAGCACGCGACACTGGAATGGGGGGGCGGAATCGACTACAAAAGATCGTAATTGTGTCGGTGACGCTGTTCGAACTGCCTGATGTGAGATTGACGGTCTTCAAAAACAGCATATAGCCAACCAGATTAACCTGTCGGGATGAGTCATCAGGGTATCGTTGGTGGCTCTTCGTTTTATTGTTTGACGACGAAACATGGTCAGTGCAGATCACGCTAGAAAAGCTGTGATGCAGGTTGCCAAGAACTGGCACTGATGTGATCTTACCCGCGCGTTAAAGCGGGCTTCGAGCCTGCTGATGGCAGCGATTAATAACGTACCTTATTGCGTGATCGGTTCCGGCAACGGTTCATGGTGTAACGTCAGTTGGTGCGCTGCTCCAAAATCCTTCGACCACGGCTCTATGTGAACTACAACTTCAGCGAGATTAGGAATCTGGTGGAACAAAGCATGTCGTAACTGTTCGGCGATGGCGTGGCTATCGATGGTGGTCTGGTTGGGTGCGACCGCAATGTGAATCTCAGCCGACAATCGATGCCCCATCCAGCGCATTCGAAACCGGCGCAGGGCTTTGATCGTCGGTTGTTGGGAAATGATGGCCTCGGCTTTGGTGATCAGCGCGGGATCGACCGCATCCATCAAGCGTTGCCAAACGGCGCGACTCGCGTCACGGGTGATGAAGAGAATTGTGATGCCGATGAACAAACCAATAATCGCATCAACAGTAGGCATTCCCAACCAGGAACCAGCAGCGGCAATTAACACCGCCAGCGAAGTAAGGGCATCGGTGCGGGCATGCAATCCATCGGCAACTAAGGCAGCCGATCCGATGCGGCGCCCAACCCGAATCTGCAAAATCGCGACAGCTTCATTGCCCAAGAAACCGACAATAGCAGCTACAGCCACCCAGCCGAGATTCTCAAGCGGTTGGGGATTAAGCAGTTTTTGAAACGATTGCCAGAGAACAACTCCGGCACTAACCGCAATTGAAAGCACGATTAAAATGCCCGCAATGTCTTCGGCTTTATGAAAGCCATAGGTGTAACGCCGGGTGGCTGCGCGCCGTGCCAGATAAAAAGCAATCAATAATGGGATCGAGTTAAGGCCATCGACAATGTTGTGCGTGGTATCGGCAAAGAGCGCCACGCTGCCACTCGCCAACGTGATGATGATCTGAAAGATCGAGGTCAGAAGCAAAGCCGCCAACGCCAACCAGACTGTTCGAATTCCAGCGCGGTTTTCAACAAATTCTGATTCAGCTATGAGCTCGCCGTGATCATGATCATGCGCTGCTAAGTGGAATATATTTGCAATGCGCTGCCGGAGGTTGGCAGTGTTGGGGTTTATCGCGTGCTCGAAACGGTCATGAGCATTGTTGGTTGAATGGACGTGATTGTGCGGTTGATTCATTGCTTGACTTTCGACGCTTCTTTTTGTTGGCTTACAAAGGTTTTTGGGCGCTCAGTTGGCGAAAGACGCGGGTCTTCAGGCGTGTGATTTGGGCGTTTTGTAACCCATCTGTCTTCAAGGCTTTGGCGAGTTCGTCGATAAAGGCGAGTTCTACGATGATGACTTGGCCCCCTGGTTTGAGCACGCGCGCCATTTCATGGACTGCTTGCTGACGCTCGTGACTTGGCATGTGATGTAACATGAAACTGGAGAACACAATATCGAATGTGTCATCCTCGAAGTTAAGGTGTTTGGAGTCATTTTCTTGAACGTCGATGCGATCGGTCACGCCCTCGACAGCAGCGTTGGCCCAGACAGTCTCAGGTCGATTGTTAGACTCGATATCCTGGCGCCAGATATCGACGCCTGTGGCTTTGCCAGTCGTCAATTTTTGGGCCGCTGCGATAAGTAACAATCCATTGCCACAGCCCACATCCAGCACCTGTTCGTCGCCACGCCACTCTATGTTGGCGATCACTTGATCGCGCATGCGGAACTTGCCAATGCTGCTACTCCAGATGACAAAGGTTGCAATACTAAGGCCTACGAGTCCAATCCCTCCCAAAATAAATAGCAGTATCCATGCCACAATTGGTTGGATCGGTGCGAGCCATTGAATCAAGAAAATGCTGAGGCCGATAAAAACAATGCCAGCTAGCAGAGAGATTTTCACTAGATCAGGAACGTTTTGGCCGTAATCGGCTTTCGCGATTTCCTTCCTCCGACGTTTCATCGCCCGCAGCGCCGCGATAACGAACGTAGTTCCCCCGACTGCGACCAGGATATGAGTCAGAACCAAGGCGAGGAGACCCCCGGTAGTTAGCATGGTCCATAGATTGCGGGTTTGCGGAAGTAGTAAGAGTGCGACAAGTAAAGTAACGGCAATCGCAATTAGAATTTTAAGATGGCTTCTGGCTGGGCCAGATTGTCGGTTGTGAAGATGATGCATTGTTTTCCCTTTTAATGATCTAATGTTTTCTAGGCCGGTTTGTTGCCAGTGGCAAAAGAAAGTTGGCGGCTGACTTTTGCTATGCCTGCGTTGATGTTTGCGAAACCGATTTCGTTTAATACTGTCGGTATCTGATCTTGCAGTGCGTCGGATTGCACCGCACCGCCGTGGAGCAGTGTGAGCAGACTTTGGCGTTTGAAATTGATGTCGATTGCCAGAAAGCGCCCACCCGGTCGCAAAATGCGGAAGACCTCGGCCAAACCCTGAGCTTTTAGTTCATTGTCGGGTAGGTGGTGGAGCATGAAGCTGCTAAGGACAACATCGAACTCGTTGTCAGGAAAGTCAAGTTTTTCAATTACGCCAATTTGAAATTTAACATCAATTGCTTTCAGGTCAGCTTTGTGCTTGGCTTTCGTAATCATTTCGGATGAGGCATCAATGCCATAGACAATGCCAGTCTCGCCGACAGCAGCTTTGGCGGCCAATGCCAGATCGCCGGTGCCGCAGCCGACATCTAGTACACGCTCGCCTGGCTTTAGCTGCGCGAATTCAACGAACTTTCGGCGCATTGCTTGATCTTTACCGAGCGTGACGAACTTGACCAGCGGGTCGTAAAAAGTGGCCCAGCGGATGGTATCGCCGCGTGTTTCGGAAACTCTCTCGTTGTTGTCATGTGTATGAATTTGCTGCATTTTTAATTTCTTAGGTAGACAGGTCTTGACGACTAGACCTGCTATTAGAAGTCAAGACCGAACCTTGCCGATTTAGTGAACGATATAGGGTCGTTGCTCCTTGAGTATGATGTAGATGCGAGCCAGCAGTTTCCGGCATATGGCGCCGAGGGCAGTCCCGCCCAGTACAGCGTGCAGTGCTCACGCCACTGCGCCGAACGAACTGGGTCGGTATGGTGCTTGCCCTCTTTGCGTTTGCGGTCGTAATATGCGCGAAGTTCCGGGTCGAACCGGATAGCCATTGAAGCGGCCTGCCAGAGAGCGTGGCGCAGATAAGGCGAGCCGCGTTTGCTCATGTGCATGCGCCGGGCCTCAAACTGACCAGTTTGGTGGACTGTTGCGTCAATTCCGGCACCCAGTCACCCCGTCGCGGCGCCGGGACGCGGCGAATGCACTGGGTCGTGATACGCCACCAGCTTCTCGACGGCCGAGAAGCGCTGCACCCAGTGCAGTCCCTTTACTGGACTGTGCGTCGCCGATCTCGCCCAGGACCCCGTGCAGGACCCTCGGGACTGTGTAGCTGCACCGGTGGGAGCACCGACACCCGGGATCGTAGTGATGTGTTGCGGCAATTGAGCCATCAAGTCCGCCAGGGCTTCATCGACCTGCTCGCGCTGGGTCTCTAGCAGCTCGATCTGCCCGAGCAAGCAGCGCATTTCGATCTGGGCGGCATCGGCCACCCAGTCGCGCCCGCCAGGGTCGTCGAGGAACGTTATGCCGATATCGACCCAGTTCGTTCGGCGCAGTGGCGTGAGCACTGCACGCTGTACTGGGTGGACTGGCGGGCAACGGCCTGCAGCGCGGCGGCTTTCTCGCGCCCGAAGCGGCCACCACTCGCCTGGTGTAACAGTGCCGTAAGTTCGCCTAGATCGAACTCGGCGATCTCGTGGGCACTGGCGGCTTCCTGAAGTAAACGCCACGAAGAGGCCAGAAATACGCTTGAAAACACTGTTTCGTACTCTGGAAAGATGCGATCGAGCACCCAGTGCAGTCCCTTTATCACGATGCAGTCTGCACGTCATGACCCAGTGCATTCACCCAGTCACGAATGAACTGGGTCGTGATGACTGGGTGACTGCGCTGGACTGTGCACTGAGCACCTTCCTTTTGCAGTCGCCGATACGGTCCGTCAGGTGGTAACGGAAGCGACTCAACTCGCGCAGTTGGAGATATTCAGGCACGGATTGGATCGTCGGCGCCCGCTGGCCGATACCGACCCAGTTCGTTCGGCGCAGTGGCGTGAGCACTGCACGCTGTACTGGGTGCGAGAGAAGTCGGCCGTCCAAATCGCGTCCGAGCGGTCGTGCTTGAGTTTACGAAGGCCGCTCTTGCGATAGGCGTGGATCTGCAATGGGTTGAAGACCACCACCGGGTAGTCATGGCGCGTCAGGTCATCATACCCCGTCCAGCCGGGGCTGGGCAGCGCCAGCCAGTAGTGCCCGGTGGCTTCCAGACCTATTTGGACTGGGCCTGACAATGTGGACAGCGTTTGCCGGAGACGCTCGAAGCCGGCCCGCGTGTTCGCGATGCTGAATGGTACCTGCGCGACCTGACCGTCCGCGTCCAGAACCGCTACCATGTGTTTACGTTTCGCGATGTCTATCCCGCACCAGTGCATGAGAGCCTCCTGTGTCGTGTGTGAGTTCGAAGTCGGGCGACCCCGGGGCTCTGCGAGGCCCTCAGCCTTGTGAGTGATGCGCGGCAAATCCGCAACCTGCTTATTCGAGACCTCTCGCAGAGCCGGGGCGACAGTCTAGAGTACGAGGCAAGACCTCAAGGATACAAACGTCGGCCCCGACTTCTACGAGAGTTATTATCAACTGACATGTCGTCAGCTGACAACATACTTATACAAGGATACAATACGTTCGTAATCGTACACTATGTACGATATTCTGCGTTTTTTAGTATATGGGCTGATTTTCGAGCCTTCAATCTACAATTCGCATTAAAGGTATCTTTTTGGACACTTGAACCAAATTGTACGGAAACGAGGCTGAGTCTGATGGCTACAAAAAAGGAAGATCGACGCATTCAGCGCACTCGTCAACTCTTGGAAGAGGCGTTGATGGAGTTGATTTTGGAGAAGGGTTACGATAAAACAACAGTGCAAGATATTATCGATCGCGCGAATGTCGGCCGTTCAACCTTTTATGCGCATTTTCAGGATAAAGATGATTTATTAATGGTGGGCGTGCATGGAAAAAGAATAAACCAAGAGCTGAGCGAGCATATGGGAGGTGAGCATGGGGCGGGCGATCATGATTTTCAGTTCGTTTCGATCTTGGCGATCTTTCGACATGCTCAGGAGGCACATCGGCTTTACAAGGCGGGGTTGGGCAAGGAAGGCGCAGATTTGATTTTTAAAACCAGCCATGAGCAATTGTGCCAGGCCCTGGAGACTCATTTGGCAGAACATTTTCCTGATGCGCAGCAGCGCGAAGTGCCGCTGCCGATATTGGTTGACTATGTCGCTAATTCTGTATTGACATTACTGCGTTGGTGGCTAGACCATGATATGCCCTATTCACCCGAGCAGATGGACGAGTTCTATTACAAACTGGTTATGCCGGGAGTCTTGAACGCAACGGGACAAGCTGTGTAATGCACTATACAACTGTGTTTACTTTTGCATCTAAAAAAGCGGCGAGAATAATACCAACGCTAATCCATTAAAGCTCCATCAATAATCCGATTAGAATGATTTTCAATAGCAAAGGCATATCCAGTCATTATCATTTGGCGCGCACACTTTTTGGGTTTATAACCAACAGGGTTTGGAAGTGATGCTGTTATATAAAGGCTGTCATAATAACTGTGGAGACGATTGCTAAATGAATATTCTTGGACAAATTGGGAATACACCTTTACTAAAACTAACTCGCGTAATTGAATCGCCAGATGTGGAAATATACGTTAAATGTGAATTTCTGAATCCGGGTGGAAGTATCAAAGATCGAATGGCGCTTTGTATGATTGAAGAGGCCGAGAAAAGCGGAAAGTTAAAAGCAGGTGGAACGATTGTCGATCAATCTACCGGAAACACGGGACCCGCACTGGCGTTCGTCGGTGCAGTGAAGGGCTACAAGGTCCAACTATTTTTACCGGCACAGCTTTCCAGTTCTTATAATCCTGCGGATAGGATTAGAATCGCGAGATTATTTGGATGCAATGTCACTCCGATTGATTTGCAGGATCATTTAGAAAATATTGATGAACTAGATGATGTGGAAAGGGCGGCTGCCTTCGTTGCAATAAGAATGAAGCAGTGCCATGACCTGCAAGAGAGTGATCCGTCGGCCTGGTGGTCCAATCAATTATGCAATGTGGATAATACGAAGGCGCATCGGGAACAAACAGGGAAAGAAATATTGGAACAGATGAATGGAGAAGTTGATGCCTGGGTTGCTTCCATCGGCACGGGTGGAACGCTACTTGGCGTGGCTGAGACATTGAAAGAGGCGAATCCAGACTTAACTGTTTCCGGGGTTGTGCCAACGGATGATCCTAGGATTGAATGGACTCGATCTCGTGCAGTCCATAAATTCTTGGAAAGCTTTGGCGCGCCGAAGTTGAGATTTATCATTGAGGATATTCTTGAAAAGAATATTATGGATCATGAGATTGTCGTTAGAAATGAAGATGCGAAAAATATGGCAGATCGACTATGCAGAGAAGAGGGGTTATTCTGCGGCATGTCATCAGGGGCTAATGTTTATGCAGCTGTTGAGATGGCAAAGAAAATGAATAAGGGCTCAAAAATTGTCACCGTCTTGGTTGATTGGAGAGATCGGTATTTCGCGGAATACCCAAACGAGCATTACGTGGTTTAAATCGATAGTAATGGGACAACGAGCCATCCGAAGATTCCCCTTCCGTATTCCCTTACCGCTGTTGCGTTTGCTGTTCACGCGCACGCTGCGCGAGAAACCGTGTTCACACCTGAACTTGATCCAACAGACAGAACTTGATGTGGATGTCTGCGCGGATTGTGTTGCTCGTGGTGATTCCTGGCCCGATCTGCGCATGTGTCTCATTTGTGGCTATGTCGGTTGCTGCGACACGTCGAAAAACAAGCACGTGCGGAAGCATTTTGAAGAGACCGGTCACCCGCTTGTACGTGCTACTACGCCCGGCGACAACTGGCTGTGGTGCTATATAGACAATGCGCTCATCGCCCGCGAATGGTAACTTTAGGCGCGCCTGAACGCCGATCGCCAGTGCGCAACCCTATCTTTGTCAGCCGGAGCTCCCGACTTTCGCTTATTTACTGCCCATATGATCTACTCGTCGCTCCATAATTTTCTAGACACTTTGCAACAAAACTGCTTGCTACTGGCCCGCCACGGAGAGACAGACTGGAATGCTTTGGGGTTGATCCAAGGGCAGCAAAACCGTCCTCTTAGCCCAAAAGGCTTTCAACAGAGCAAGAACCTTTTCTTTCATCTTCAACCGGTGGCGCTGGTAAAAATTTATACAAGCGCCCTGCAAAGAACATTACAAACGGCCCAGCCCCTGATTGAAGAAAAGAAAATCCCACTCAAAATTATGCCTGCGTTAAATGAGGCAAAGCTCGGCGTATTTGAAGGCGAGCATAAGATTAACTTTTCTGATGACTACTCAAAAAAAATGTATGGCGAGTTCTTACAGGATGAAATTAACGTGGCTCTTCCCGGAGGGGGTGAGAACCTTAAGGCAGTTTATGCGCGAATTCAAAACCCCCTACAAGAGATTTTGCGTTCAGTTGCCCAAGATGGGCACGTCCTGGTCGTCGCCCATAGAAATGTCAACAAGATGCTAATGATGAGTCTGCTCGGCTTGGACTTTAAAGCAGGATATCGAGTCGAACATCGAAACAATTGGCTCTATATATTTGCTCCTCAGAGCAAGGAAGTCTATTTGCTGAAAATCAAGTCGCCGATTGGTGAGGTGGAAATAATTTCCGGCTATGAGGAGATTGATTGATCAAGTTGAATCACTCTCCAGAGACGAAACAGAAAATTGATGTACAAAGTTATAGTCATCATCAATATCAGCCAGGAAAGAACGACAGCGTTTCCCGTGAGCGCCAACCAAACTACCCCGAGAGAGAGATAAAGCAACCTGATATCACTCCCCGCGCACAGCCAAGTGAATAAAGGCTCAAGCCTCTTTTTGGGATAGTTTCTGTGATACGCAGAGCGAAATTTTTCCGACGAAGCCGTGATCAGAAAAACGCCTCCCATATAGGTAAAGAGAAAGGGTTCCCAAAAAGGCACCGGTGGAGAGGCTTTCAATGAGAAGAGTAGGCCGGCAACAATCATAAACTCGGCTGCCCGGTCGACCATCGTATCAAAGAAATCCCCTAGGGTGCTTGTCTTTCCACTCAGGCGCGCCAATTCTCCATCAACACAGGACCAAAGCCCAAACAGTTGTATGAACAGAACCCCCACAAGATAATAGTGGAAATAAATAAAAAGCGCCGCGCCAACTGCCAAACAAAAGCCAATGGAAGTAGCGGTGTTTGGCGACATACCTAACGTATGACAATAGGCACTGATCAAACAAGAAATTCTACGTTGAACGTGGTAACAAAAAGCGCCATCGCTTTCAGGTTTGGCCAGGTTTGGAAACCGATGGCTGGTATCAATATTGTTTTTTGAAGAAGTAGAACTAGTCATGCATACGCTCGACGCCAGATTAAAAACCGTGAAGAGAACCGAGCTTCATTGGTGTAGGTGCTCTCCATGAGGACTCACTCTTATCACACTGCCTGCGCTGAATCAATAATCGTCGGATAGACTCTGTTTTTGGCACGTTTATAACCCAGAGGATCATCAATTTCTGACCAGATAAGGTCGGGGACAAGATGGTAAAAAAGAGGGAACCATGACGCGACGGTCGCTAAACAGTCGGTTTCATAGGCTACCTGAAGTGTGCGTCCAAACATAGCTTCGGCGGCAGCGATCATCTCGTTAAATAAGAATCGGGATACCTTGGTGATGCCCACCAGTTCACCGGCTATATTAGAACTGATCGGTCCAAGGTCTTTTGACATCCCTGTGATCTGCTCCCCATTCACGGCAACATATATTTCATCGCCAGAAGCAGTAGGACCGGATAGAAGCACGCCATTATCTTTTGGAAACCGCAATATTTCTGAGAGGGCACGTTCTTCATAGATAATGTCCGATTCGAGCAGCAAAAAATCCTCTGTCAGTCGCTCGCGGGCACAATAGAGTGAATACATACTACCCGAGCGGGCATATTGGCTATTATGGACGGTTTCAATTATGCTCGGATAGGATTCCTTGAGACGTTCGTAGAATCTAAATTGATGACCGGTGACAATGATAATTTGTCTGATACCTGCTTGGAGCAGCTTGTCGATAGATTCTAGAATAATCGGACGCACCCCCAGGCGGAGAAATCCTTTCGGCTTGGTTTCCCCCACCTCCTTGAGTCTTGTACCCATGCCGGCGGCCAGAATTACAGCCACTTGCAATGTATCTGTCGTCAAAACATCTCCTTAATTTAGATATTCTTGCCATCTTCATTCAAGGCAAGTGCTTTCCGGAGTTGGCTAACCTTGTTCATCTCGTTAGGTCCCAATTCCTCTTTTGGGTTTCTCGTATTGACACAAAATATTTATGAGTCTTCTGTTCCTGTTAAGTTTCGACCAATAAACCTTATTTAGAGCCTGTTCGAGAAGTCATGAATATGCATATGCGATACGACAGGACATCAGCTGAACCATTGCAATCATTCCAGCGCCAAAGCCGCTTCCCGAAATCGGCTGGCATACTCTGGTGGAGTGAGCGTTGGGCGCCCCACATTTGGAGCACTCCCCATACGAATCTTGACGTGTAGCAAGTGAGGGCCCGGCGTAATCAACGCTGTTTCCATGGCAGCGGTCAGTCCCGCTGCCGTCGTTAGCGTAGCACCGGTGGCATACCCACAGGCTACCGCAATCCCCGGGAAGCTCACGCTGCCTGAGATGGATTGCTGCCCGCCCGTCGAATCATAGGCTTCGTTATCCAGTACGATGTGTATCAAGTTCGGGGGTTTCTGACGACCAATACTAGCCAATGATTCCATGCGCATCAGTAACGCGCCGTCTCCGTCAATCACCACCGTCGGCGTACGCGGGCGATGCAAAGCTACGCCCAGCCCCAGACTAGCAGCACACCCCATAGAACCAATCATATAGAAGTGAGTCGCACGATCCCGGTACGCGTATAACTCACGCCCTGTCTTTCCAGTCGTCGCTATGATGAGTGCCCTCTCTCCGAAAACATCTGCGACTAAAGCGACAGCTTCGTGGCGTTGCAGATAGGCAGCTGGCTCTGGTTCAGGCGGCAATAACTGACCCGGCGCGAGCTTAACTTGAAGAGGCTCCCTCTGCAGCGGGTAATCATCTACCGTTCCTTTGCGCATAATAAATGCATATGGAAGCCCCGTCTGATGCATATGCGCCTCTGCTTGGGCAAGCTTGTGGTCAATCTCTGCCACTGTTGCAGGGAAATAATCATGCTTCACGCACAATGCATCAAACAGCTTACCGGTAATCTCTCCCATGAGTTTGTGCTGTGGTGCATCCTGCAACCCCGGTTCTCCCCGCCATGTGGTAATCAGCAGAAGTGGAATGTGAAAGACATGATTGAGCGAGGCCAGCGGGCTAACAGCATTACCCAACCCTGAGTTCTGGAACATAACCACCGGTCGCTGACCGGCCAGATAGGCTCCACTGGCAATTGCCACAGCTTCACCCTCGTTCGTTGCCGCAACATAAACCAAATCATCGCGATCAATGACATAATTGATGAACGGCTTAAGGAATGAGCAAGGCACACCCAAATATGGGCCAACCCCACGCTCGGTTAACTTATTAATGAAATTGGAAGAAGATATCAACACGTATTTCCAATGTTAGCGAGCTACCAATTCACACGCTAACCGATAATCATCAAACGAGTGAATTTCCATCCATCCGGATGACACTTCAATAGCAATAACCTCGTGTCCCGCATCGATTAGTTCCTGCAAAATATCAGTCAACGAAGCTTGTCTGGGTGACAACGCTTCTTGGAAAGCTTCAGTCTGCGGGCGCTTCAGCACGGCCTCATAGTCTTCGCACAACAAAGAGAAGCTAGCAGCGGAGAATAGCGCCAACCCCACAAACTCACAGTCAGCTTCTTCAGGCCGCACGTTCTGTCCAATTCGTAGCACTTGATGCCGGCTACCGTTATTCAGCGACCGGTGCCCATTAGAAAAAGGTTGAGCCAGTTTGACTAGATCGATGCGACGCTCCGATGTATATTGCTTTCCTTTGAAGGTGCGATCTATCAAGAGAGTAATGTCAGCTTCGCTACCCAGTAGCCTCTCTAAAGGCTCGACGTCAAATAAGATGTCACTGTAAGCAATAAGCGTACGCCCTTTGTAACCATTGGCTCCCTGCAAAATGGAAACCATCTCACCCGTTTCCTGCCATTCAGGATTAGCCAATAATTTAGTGCCTCCAACATTAATCCGCTTCATTTTGTAGCCCCCAACTACCGTTACATCACCAACGCCCGCCAAATTCAGAACCTCCATCTGGCGTTGGAGCAGGGGCTTGCCATTCACGTCTAACATTGCCATCGGAATATCTGATGCGATATCCTTCATCGAGTATTCATCCAGATGATCGCCAGCAGCCGGAACGAGCGCGCGGGTCCGTGGCATTGCGGTACGCAGGTATATCTCCTCGTCTTGCTTCAAGAGAGGCATGCCCTGCAATTCGAAAACAAGTTTCATAGGCGCGATACGTCCTTCGACAAGTCCTGTAGACCCCTCTCTCTGGATTTCGTGGAAGACTTCCTCCATAGCACTGATGGCCGCTCGCAAACCATGGTTGGCGTAGATAACCATCTTAACGCCCAGGTCTTCCAACTCTTGAGCACTGATGGTGTAGTAGGTAGTCGGCACCACCACTACAGGCGCGCTGAAATCCCATGCCTGAAGGAAATCCACGATCGGTTGTGGCGAGGCTGATTTGTTATGCATCAAAATGGCATCAGCCCCTGCATCGACATAGGCATGCGCCCGTTTGAGCGCCTCATCATGGCCCAATCCTGCAATAAGCGCTTCAACGCGCGCAATTACCATGAAATCGTCATTACACTGGGCATTCTTGGCAGCCATGATCTTGCCCACAAACTCGGCGATGGGCGCCAGGTCTTGTCGGCCAGGAACAAAACTGTTGACTTTAGGGAAGAGCTTATCCTCGATGCAAACTGCCGCGACTCCGGCCGCCTCAAACTTATGCACCATGTGGATCACATTGTTTGAGTTCCCATAGCCAGTATCACAGTCGGCCACGATAGGAATATTTACAGCATTCGCCATGGCCGCAGCTGTAGCTAGATATTCTGACATTGTCAGGATATTGGCATCCGGCACCGCATAGGATGTCGAGATTTCTAACCCACTGGACCAGACGCCATCAAAGCCCGCCCGTTCCGCCAATTTCGCCCCCAATGCATTATGAGCGCCGACTATCTTAGTAATGCCCGGTCGTTCGAGCCGGTAACGCAGTATGGCTGCCTTGCTCATATGCAACCCCACTTCCCTACCGGCCGTTTAAGATCGGGGCGATGGTTATAGCCGATTACCAGTACATCGCGTATTGCTGACTCACTTGGGTTTTCCGGATGGATAGGGGTGACTCCATGCATCACGTGTGGATCCCACACCATAATCGAGTCCATGGGTTGAAGCAATGTGCAGCTCGTCAGCGGTTTAAGGTCATTGTCGTAAACGGTATTTATCCCACACGTTGCATTTTGGCGACCAATCAAGTGGATGCAATTGAAATCATCCCCATCATGATGAATGCCCTCTGGCGTTGGCTGACCTTGTTCATCTTGAGAGGCCACAATCCGGAATTGATGAACATCAATTTCCCACGGTTGGTGTGTCCGGCTGCTGTCGACCGGAAACTGTCGGAAGTTGAATTTAATCAGCTCGTGTAAAAATTGATTGGTCAGAGTTGTATCTACTAAAGGTGCAAATTCACGCGCAATGCCTCCGGCATAGGTATTGATTTCGCGCGATTGGATGTACGCAGCCAGCTGCAAAGGGAGCAGTTCTCCAGTACTGGGTAGCATATAGAAAAGGCCAAAGCGACGCTGTCGAAAGCGGCCAGCATCTTTCAAATAGTTATCCAGCTCCAAGTCGGCCCAATCTGTCCACAGACGCTGCTTATCGGCTGACAACTCCGAGGCGATAGAAAACTCGCCTGCCAATATTAATACATGCTTTTTTTCTCGTAGTGCAGAGCGGATTGCTCGATCAACATTAATCAATTCCTTGTTCATTTCTCCATTTGGATTTCTCATCCTGATAATAATATTTACCTTTCTTCTGTTCTTGTTGAGTATTCGACTATTAAACTTTACTAAGGGTCCGTGAATATATAATTTCCCGCACCTAAAATTTGTATTTTCGAGCGATAGCGAGAAATCCACACCCCCACTCATTGCACAACCAACCTTGTGAAAGATTTCTCCCTTTGGTCGAAATGACAAACGGGAAGTTATTCTTTTATGAACCCTAAGGCAACCGCGTCCGGTGGGCTAACGGACAATTATCACGCTCTGCGAGCGCAACACTTTGTACAATTTTCCGCAATGATCTTGGGCGAAGCGGAAGTCTGGATGTGCTACTAATGCCACCGGGCTGTGTTGATGACAAGCCCAACGTAGCATCCTATTAGTGCACTTCTAATAGGGTAAACGGCGTCTATCTGTCCGAGACAAGACGGAGCAGCCTGTGCTCCCGGCATCGTTCTATCACCACAGGGAGACGGCCCAACAATACCCAGTCACCCAGTCCTGCACAGTCACCCAGCCACGGCTGGACGGGGTGAAACGTACTGGGTCAGGACGAACCCAGTCTCGGAAACACCTGAACGCGGTGAACTGGGTCGCAGAGTGGCGGGAGCACTCCACGCCGTGATTATTCGGCAGACGACTGTCTGCCTATATATTTTATGGGCGGTACTTTGCGAAGAAGTATTCCGATAAATGCAATGCTATTCGCGATGTCTGGACTTATCGCAGAATAACATCGCGCAACGGGGCGCGACACTTAGCGGGGCATCAACTTGCTATGTGAATCTACACCCGTTTGCTAAAAAAGGAAAGTTGAAATGCAGTATTGACATAAAAATTTATCCTGCATTTGCGGTGCCGGCATACGGACGGAATACGATGAAGGATTTCCGCGAGTGCTCGTATGCGTATAGGGCTCAGACGGGGGACGGAGAAGTCACAGGATCAAATCGACTGTGTCCGTAATGTCGAGGTCCATTAGAAATCCCCTTTGAAATTTAGACAGGTACAATCCTTGTGCAATGGGGGCGTCAGTTTGCAGAGGCGCTGCCAAATCATTCCGGCGCAAAAACCCGCAGGCGGGCCGGGTGAATCATTTGTGCCATTCGCATTTCGTCGGGTCATATCAACCCTGATTTACTTCTCCATCTTCTGTCTCTCGGCCGGAACGCTGCTTTTTGAAATCGGCCTGACGCGCCTCTTTTCCGTGGCGCAGTTCTATCATTTCGCTTTTATGCTCGTCAGCCTGGCGTTGCTGGGGTTCGGTGTAGGCGGCGCGCTGCTAGCGAGTTTTCCGCAGCTGGCACCGCGCCTCGCGCGCCGACACAACCTCGCGTGGCTTGGGGTCGGTTTCGCGGTGGCCGCGCCTGCAAGCTATGCGGTGATAAACTTTCTCCCGTTCGACTCGTTTCAGATTACCTGGGATGCAAGGCAGGTTGGTCTACTGGCACTGAACTTCCTCGCGCTGGCGGTTCCTTTCAGTTTGGTGGGTCTGGCTGTGGGCGCATTGTTGGCTGCTCACCCGGGACGTTCGCATCGACTGTATGCGGCCAACTTGCTCGGCTCGGCGGTGGGCGCTGCGCTTGCCCTACTCGTGCCAGTCTGGTTCGGCGGAGAAGGCATCGTATTGGGCACAGCTTGCCTCGGCGGGCTTGCCGCCCTTGCGGCGGGAGTTTCGACCCGATCCGCAGCGCGCATCGCAGCCATCGTTGTGTTTGCGCTGGCGAGCGTCGCGCTGGCCCGACCGCCGGCTGCGCTGGACGCGCGGCTCTCGCCCTTCAAACCGCTGTCCCGCGCGCTGGTACTGCCGGACGCCACGACGGCGTATTCGGTATGGACGGCTGCAGCGCGTATCGACGTTGTGGAGAGCCGCAGCCTGCGCATGCTGCCGGGCGTTGGCATTGGGTTTCAGGACACGCCGCCTCTCCAATCTGCGATCTACATCGACGGCGATGCCCCAACGCCCATCAGCCAGATTAACCTGCAGGCCGCCGACACCGTTGCATTCGCCGGTCAACTCTCGCAGTCCATCGGTTACGTGCTGCGTCCCAACGCGCGGGCGCTCGTGCTCGAACCGGGCGGCGGTCTTGATCTGATTGCTGCCTTGGCCCTCGATGCCGAGCACGTCACCGCGACGTACGCCGAGCCGCAGGTCCCTGCGTTGTTACAAGGACCCTTTGCAGACTTCTCAGGCGGCCTACTAAACGATGCGCGCGTTTCCATCGTCGGGGAGCACAGTCGCGCCTTCCTGCAACGCAATCGCGATCGATTCGACGTGATCGTGCTTGCACTGACCGCCCCGAATCGCCCGGTCACGGCGGGCGCCTACAGTCTGGCGGAGGATTACACGCTGACAGTGGAAGCGCTGCGCGCCATGCTCGCGCATCTGGACGAGGGCGGCGTGCTGGTCGTGACGCGCTGGCTGCAGTCACCGCCGTCCGAGACTCTGCGCACATATGCTCTGCTGCTCACGGCACTTGAACATGACGTGCCAAGGGCGCCGCACACGTCGACTGCACTACACGCGCAAGTGGTCGGCCTGCGCGGCTTTCAGCATGCCACCTTTGCCGTGCATCCGGATGGAATTTCTGCTTCGGATTGGGAGCGTGTGCAGGCCTTCGCAGCCGAGCGACGCTTCGATCTCATCGCGGGGCCGGACCTGACGCGCACGCAAGTGAACCGTTTCAACGTGCTGCCTGAAACGGTTTATTACGACAGCCTGTCGGCGCTGCAGAACGCCCAGGAGCGGGAGCGCTTGTACACACAGTACGACTTCGACATCCGCCCGCCCACCGACAAGCACCCCTATTTCTTTCACTTCTTCAAGTGGCGGCAGGTCCCGCAGATGCTCGCATCGCTAGGTCAGGCCTGGCTGCCCTTCGGCGGGAGCGGCTACTTGATGTTGATCCTGCTCCTTGTACTTGCGACGGTATTTGCACTGTTGCTCGTCATGATTCCGCTGCTATTTCGGCGACGCGGTTCGTCTACCGGGATGCATACGCTAGGAGCGTGGGGTTTTCGATCTACGGCGGCTTACTTCGCCGCGCTCGGGCTTGGATTTTTGCTCATCGAGATTCCGCTCGCACAGCGCTACATCCTCTTTCTGGGCCGGCCAGTCTATGCATTGGCCGTCGTAATCGCGGGTGTGCTTGCGTTCTCAGGGCTAGGCTCGCTCGCCGCACGCCGCTGGAACCGGCGCTCTGTACTGCTGGCGCTCGTCACGCTGGCGCTGCTATCGCCGCTCTATCTACCGGTCGTCTTCAATGCGGCGTTCGGTTTCACGCTTGCCGGGCGCGTGGTTATCGGATTGCTTGCCCTTGCGCCGCTTGGGCTGCTTCTCGGCGTTCCGTTCGCGGCCGGCCTGGCGCGGCTCGAAACGACCGCGCCGCAGCTGATCCCATGGGCGTGGGCCATCAATGGAAGCGCCTCGGTGGTGAGTGCCGTTCTTGCGCCGCTGCTCTCACTTTCGTTTGGTTTCGACGTTGTGTTGATGGCCGGGGCGGGAGCCTATTTGGGCGCGTTGTCAGTCGTCCTGGTAAAGGGCACAAAGCGCACGTCGAGAATCCGATAGCCGGTCAGCTCGCCGTCGGCTTCCTTCACAAACTGCCACAACACCTGCGCGCCGCCTTTCGGCCCAATCGGGATGACCAGGCGTCCGCCCGGCGCGAGCTGCTCCACCAGAGCCGGTGGCAGTTGGTCAGGCGCAGCCGTGACGATGATCGCGTCATAAGGGGCGTGCGCTTCCCAGCCCCAGAAGCCGTCGTCCGCCCGGACTTGAACATTGTCGATTCCCAGCCGGGCGAGTCGTGCCTCGGCGTCCGCTGCCAGCTCTGGCACGATCTCTATCGTGTACACCGCCGGCAATAGCTGCGCCAATACAGCCGCCTGATAGGCTGAGCCGGCACCGATCTCCAGCACGCGCTCGTCGCCTTGCAATGCGAGTAACTCCGTCATCAGGGCGACAATGTACGGTTGCGAGATGGTTTGGCCGAATCTGATGGGGAGCGGGTGATCGGCATACGCCTGCGCGAGGTACTCGGTAGACACGAACTCATGGCGCGGCACCGTCGCCATGGCGCGTAACACGTCGGGGTCCTGCACGCCGCGGCGCGCGATCTGCCGTGCGACCATCTCGGCGCGGGCATTGGTGAGCGCTTGCGTTTCGCCGGGCCATGGGTAAAAAAGGGAGGGCGCGTCGTCCGTGGCGTGCGCAGCAACGGTCTCCGTTACGCCGGATTCCGAAACCACAGCGCTCGGATTTGCCGGCACAACGCTGCAGCCGGCCAGCAAACCTGCGGTGAGTAACCACCATCTCAAACTAACCATCATTTGAACAATATAGCACGTCACACAAGGCATGCCGGGCGCGCACCTGATGGCTGTCATTTCGTACAGGTATCATCTGTCCTGTCGGACGATGATTTAATTTGATACTTCGGAGATAATAAGCCGATTGAATTGACTTTTCGAAGGAGAAAAAATGTACAACAGTGAAGAAATGATAGCGGGCGTTCGCAAATCTATCCGCGAAGGCGGCGCCAACATGCGCGGCATGGCAGTGTTGATCCTGCACACCATCGGTCGCAAAACAGGAAAGCCGCGTGTGAATCCGGTCATGTACATGGAAGATGACGAAAACTATGTCGTCACGGCGTCGAATAATGGCGGTGACAAGCATCCCGCGTGGTTTCTCAATCTGTAGGCCACGCCCCATATGGAAATCGAAGTCCCGGCCGGTCAGTTAAAGGTAACAGCCACCGAGGCCACACAGGCCGAACGAGACCGATTGTGGCCGCAGCTCGTTGAGCGCGCTTCGTTTTTCGCGGACTACGAGAAAGGGACAACGCGCAGGATTCCATTGGTCATCTTGCGACCTGACAGATCAGGAGCGGAATAGGTTGTCGAAGTAGAGTATTGAGCGAGAATTTCCGTATTCTCGAAAACGATAGATCGCTCTGGCCAATCGGTCACATCGTTCTTTGAGTTCCGATTTGAGCTGTCATCTTAGGGCTCGCTGAGCCCGCCGACGGTAGTGGTCGTCGGCGCGCTTCTGGAGATATTCCGATCAATCCACTTCCTTATGCCTTCTTTACAGACGGTCCGGCCATGGGAGGCTAAGATTCCCCAAAATACATTCTAAAACACGGACGGCCCGGCCACCCATGTGCACCGTAATGTTTCGCTTCGGCCCGCAATCGCTCAAGATCCACTGCGTATAGCGTACTCCTATTTACAGTTGCTACGACAGCGCAGTGTATCCACGATGAAAAACACAACCACTTGACCGAGTACTATTCCGACTCTGGAAGTCTGCTCGAGAACAATTCGTTACGTCCGAACAGGCGAAAGGCAGCTGCAATGATTGCGACAACGAACAATAAATTATCAATTGACCCCACAGTGGCTCCCTTTCTCCAGATCATGGCAAACGCAGGAATCAATCGGGCAACCGATAGTTTTGCGAGTCTGGTAGGCGTAGCGCTTAGCGTCTCAGAGCCGGAAGTGAAGTTGGTCACCCTTTCCCAAATTGGACTGTTACTTGGCGGTCCAGAGGTGGAAGCTGTGGGTATCTATTTGGAATCAGAGGGCGAATTGGACGGCCAGATGATGCTCGTGATGCCCTACTCGAACGCCTTACAAATTGTTGATTTTATGTTGGGAGAGCCACTCGGAACGACGAAAAAATTGGGTGATCTGGAATCCTCGGCGTTGAGGGAACTGGGCAATGTCACGGGCACTTCATTTCTAAACGCCATCGCCTTGCTTGTCGGTCTGACTGCGTTTCCGACTCCGCCAATTCTAATTGTCGATATGGTCGGCGCGATCCTCAACATTATCATTTCTGTAGTTGCCCAAGCGGGTGATGAGGCCCTGATGTTCTCGGCTAAAATTTCGACGGTAGCTGGCGATGAGATCGCCAACTTCTGGATGGTCCCGGACCCACATATAGTTGAAGCCTTTCTTCAAAAAGTACAAAGTGGGGGCTGACAAAGGGGAAATAAAAGCAAGGCCAAGCTCCCACGAGGGAGTGATTAAAAAAAACAGCCCCAACGTTTTGGGGCTGTTGTCGGACCGAAACCGCTCTACATTACCTTAAAGGTCTCATAGACCGAAATCTGCTGTCCCGTCTGAAGAACAGGGCAGCCTTTGGCCATCTCAGTCGCCGCGTCGAGTGAATCGGCTTCGAGAATCGAGTAGCCGGATGCTTCGGGAGCGCCGTTGCTGACACTGCCATCATTGGCTACAGTCTTCCTTTCGCCGCTCATCGGGTTGCCACCGTCAACCAAGGCGCTGCCGAGCTGCTCGAACCACGCGCCCCAGGCCGCCATGACGGAAGCCTGCTCTTCTTCACTCTCAGGCATGCCAGCGTCGCCGCCCGAATAAACCAATAGGTAATTTGCCATTCAGATCCTCTTTCTTTTGAGGTTGTTCCCCAGCAATTCGAATTAAGTAGAATGATTATATCAGCCAGGTTCGCTCAAGAAGACGACGGAAACACTACTATTTGTATCCCGAACTCCAACGAGGAGCACTTCCTGAAGCGTCCGATTTGGCGCCGTCCCATCCATTGGCAGCAACAGCGCTTCTGACTCCTCACGCCATTGGACAGATCTCCATGTGATGATGCCAGTGCGGCATTAGGCTGGCGAAGTCGTAGGCGGCGCTCCGGCTGCGCACTCGTAAGGGACGCTGCGCTCCCATTTCCGCTGCGTCCCTTGCCAGTACTCGTCTGCAAACTAAGGCGTCACACCATTTAATCCGCGCCTGCGCTAGCCGGGCACCAAACTCACGTCATCAATGAACACACGTCCGGCGGGTGTCATCGTCGATCGAATCGCATAAACTGTGATGGTGTCGTACGCCCCTGCTGCCATTACGAGGGGTGATACAAAGCGCGTGTAGTTATGCGTACCCGTAGCAGCAGCAAACAACGATTCGTTGACGAGTGCACCGGCTAGCTCGAAGCGGACGACAATGTCCAAGCTTCCAGCCGCTGCATTCCGCGAAGCGCTATAGACCACGAGTTCATACGGATCCCCATTGGCGCCCGCACGTCTGATTACCTGAAAGACCTCCTTGGTCGTGTTGTTGCCTTTGATAGTAATAGCGCACTGGCCAGAATGAACAGCGTTCTTATTACAAACGAACTTATCGGTTTGACGCAAGTTGGCCGCTTGCCAGAGATCGGGCAACCGATTTGCATCCTTATCGTCCTCAAACATGCCATTGAGGACGAGATTGTATTCAACCGCTCCAACATCGCACGGAGGGGGAGGCCCTGCATTGCCCAAATTTGGCACATCGACGCGAACGTTGCCGCGCTGGTCAAAGCGGATGACGCCATCCAAAATGCCATCGCCGTCCACGTCGCCCTCACAGCCCGCCGGGTTGCCTAGGTCAATGGCCGGGCTCCCGTCGGCGAGGTTGTGCGTCTCAGTTAGGCCACCGTAGTCGGCCAGGGCATCCAGCCCTACTGCAGCGACAGCCGGCTGATCGCCCCCCGCAACCAGGTTGCAGTTGTTATCCGTATCTATGTTGTAGCCGGCTGATATATAGGCTCCCAGATTGCCACAATCCTGGTCGGGCGCCTGGTCGCCAATTATAGTGTTGCGTAGGTTGGTTGTACCGAGAAGATCCGTTGATATTCCGCCTCCAGAACCACCCTCGTTATTACTCACTGTGCTGCTATTGAGCGTCAGCGTACCCTGGTTCCAGAGTCCGCCGCCTAAGTCTGTGTTGGTATTTCCACTCACTGTACTGTTGTTCAAGGTTGGCCTATTGCTTAAAATGCTCAACCCACCACCGGTCGAAAGACCATTTGCATAGCTTTCGATGCTGTTGTTACTTACGGTGCTGTGGTTTAGGATCAGCAAACTGTTGTTGTTTGCTATCCCGCCTCCACGACCATAGGATTGGGACTCTAAAATGGCACTGATGACCTCATTTCCGTCCACTGTGGAGCGATTTAGCGTGACCGTTGATGCCAAGAGATCAAGACCACCGCCTTGCGTGACGATGCAGCACCCAGGTCCACCGACTACAGCATGATTAGCATCGATATGGCTCTTGTTGATGGTGAGTGTTGTAAGCGCCGAAGCCCAAATTCCACCCCCTCCAGAAGCGGTATTATCACGAATGGTGCTATCGTTTATTATCACAGTGGGATAAAAGAATGGATCTTGATTTATCACAACCGCGATTCCGCCACCTTTGCCAAACTGGTCGCCAATGGCGGCAAAGTTCCCCTCAACGACAACATTTTTGAGCACCATATCTCCGGCGGTATAAATACCTCCGCCATGGACGGTGGCTTGGTTGTCAGCAACACGTGAATTCTCCAACCGTAGTGAACCCACGTTATAGATCCCACCACCGTTTTCTC
This sequence comes from Anaerolineales bacterium, assembly GCA_965248775.1. Lineage (GTDB taxonomy): Bacteria > Chloroflexota > Anaerolineae > Anaerolineales > JBHHUI01 > JBHHUI01. The sequence goes on along the minus strand of OZ252150.1, from coordinate 2,206,515 downwards.
CCAAGCCAAACTGTATCGTCACATCGGAAACCTGTGTGACAGCGAGGGAATCGGAAATAGTCACAACTGTTCCCCCTGGCCATTCAATGATTGTGAGGCTATCCCCTGCGCCTCGAAGTGCCAAGTCTTTGTCGATTGTAATGGCCTCGCTGTACGTACCTGCGGCGATGGAAAGTGTGTCGCCAGCATCTGCAGCATCGATTGCGGCTTGAATGGTGCAGTAGGGCGTTCCGATCGCATCATCACAAGCCGGGTCGCTGTTATCGACATCCAACGTGGCAGCATTCACCGTGGGGGTCGGTCCCAACGCAAGCGTCAGGATTGCCAGCAGTATGCCCGTGCTAAAGAATCGTTGTATATGTCGATAGACGAATTTTCTACTCATGTTGTATTCCCTCCATATAGTTGGAATAGTTGGACGAAACTCCATGCAGTTTCGACTTGGCGATCTCCCGGATATAATCAACCAAACAAACGGTCGTCTGGATCAAGGTACAGTAGAAGCTTACTTATAAAGCGATCAGAGAACGATCAGAGACGCCCGAATAATGGAGCAAATTGCTAGAAATTTCTTTGCTGGGCGGGCTCAACATCGAGGAAAATGGGCAGCCGGTTACCGGATTGGCCTCGCGCAAAGCCGAAGTTTTGCTTGCGTACCTCATCTGCACCGGCGAGGCGCACGCGCGTGAAACGCTTGCCGACTTGCTCTGGGATGAGCGCCCACATAAGCAGGGACTTGCAAACTTACGTGCAGTACTAACCAGTCTTCGTAAACATCTTCCGGCGTACCTCAGCATCGAGCGCCACACCGTTGCCTTAAATTTTGAAAGCACCTATTGTCTGGATACGGCGGAATTCACCGAGCTTCTTGCAGCCGCACAAAAAAGAGCGGATGCCGAAGAGCAGTTTGCCAAGGCGATTGGACTCTATCGCGGCGATTTTCTGGAGGGTGTCCACGTCCGCGAAAGTCGCGGCCTCGAAGACTGGATGTTGTTGGAGCGCGAACGTCTGCGCCTCCGGGCAGCGGAGGCGCTACACAGCCTGAGTGCCCAAGGCCTAGTAAAAGGCGATTACAAACGCGCTGCGGAGTATGGTCGCCGGCTCGTCGCGCTCGATCCACTGCGTGAATCAGCGCAGCGACTATACATGCTGCTCCTTGCGCGGGATGGGCAGCATAACGCCGCCTTGGCGCAATATACAACGCTAAAAAACTACTCGCGGCCGAACTCGCGGTTGAACCCGCCGAGGCAACCGCCGCACTCGCCGCGCGCATCCGCACAAGCCGTGCAGCACCGGCCCCCAACTTGCCCTCTGAGCCTACGCCATTCATTGGACGGGAGATGGAACTAGCAGCGATTAGAACGCACCTGTCGAATTCGAAATGCCGTTTGCTCACCCTGGTAGGGCCGGGCGGTGTCGGCAAGACCCGTCTGGCCGCGCGGGCGGCTGCCAGCAACAAAGGCGCCTTCTTGCACGGCGTTTACTTTGTCCGCCTGGCCCCTGTTCGTTCCGTTGAATTTGTCGTCCCTGCCATAGCCGACGCACTCAAGCTCTCCCTCAGCGACCCGGCCGATCCCCGGCGGGCATTGCTCGACTACCTGCGTGAAAAAGAGCTGCTACTGGTACTGGATGGCTTTGAACATCTCCTGGATGGGGTCAGGCTATTGTCGGAAATTCTGGGCGCCGCGCCTACAGGTTGTGCGCGTATGCCGCTTGCCGCACGGCCTGCCGTTGGGGATCGAACTGTAGGCCGCGTGGGTGCGGGTGCACTCGTGCGCGGAGATCGCCCACGAAATCGAACGCAGTCTCGATTATCTGGCAACAACGCTCCGAGATGTCCCGGAGAGGCAACGCAGCTTGCGAGCTACGTTCGAGCATTCCTGGACGCTGCTTTCGGTGGCCGAGCGCGCCGCGGTTCGAAAACTATCCGTGATTCGAGGGCCGCTCACTCCTGAAGCTGCAAAGGTTATCGCGCGGTCGAATGCGATCACGCTTCGCGTCCTGGAGGAGAAATCGTTCCTGAGCCAGGATCAGATCGGGCGCTTTGACATTCACCCATCGTTGAAGCAATACATTGCCGAAAAATTGACGGAGACGCCGTATGAGGAAGAAGAAACGCACGACGCCCACTGCGATTTTAATTTAAATTTTCTAAGTGATCGGGAACAAACGCTTAAAGGCGGTGGGCAGCAAGCGGCGTTGGCGGAGATCGACGCTGTGATTGACGACGTCCGCGCTGCCTGGGAATGGGCCGTGACGCGCGCAAATCTGGCAGCTATTGAACTCTCGCTGGAAAGTCTCTACCTTTTCTACTGGGCGCGGAATGGGCTGCGAGAGGGTCAAGTGGCCTTCGCGCAGGCCGAAGCGGCAGTCTGGGCTGCGGACCCATCGGAACGTCTTCTCCTGGCAAAGATTTGGACCCGGCGGGCCGAATTCCAGGTTTGGCTGTCTGATTTTGATGAAGCTAAAACGTTGCTGTATAAAAGCATCGTAATCTGTCGGGCGCTCGAGGCGCAGGATGAGCTTGCCCTAGCTCTTTATCTTCTTGGATTGGTTCGATACTGGTTGGGCGAGTACACCGACTCACGAGAACGTCTTCAGGAAAGCCTGGCGATTTACCGTCAACTTGGGGATCAATATGGAATGAGCCTGTCGCTCAACAACCTTGCCAATACGATCTGCGATGAGTCTGCCGATTATGACCGCGCGCAGCTTCACTATAGAGAGAGTCTGACAATCGCACGGAAGATTGGTGACCAGTTTGGCGTAGCCCGTGTGCTCGTTAACCAGGGTGCAATTGCTCAGGAGCTGGGGAAATATTCGCAAGCAAACCAACTCTATCAGGAAAGCCTGAGCCTCTATCGCGAGATCGATTACCAATATGGCATATCGGCCGCACTCAATTATCTGGGACAGGTTGCTTATTTGTCGGGCGAGTACGCAGACGCCGAGACGCTGCTGCGAGAAAGCCTGGACATCAATCGCGAGACGGGCAATCGCCGCGAGATTACAAGTTCTCTCCGGCGGTTGGGCGATATGGCGCGAGAAAAGGGCGCGTATGACGAGGCGAAAAGACGATATGATGAAGCTCTGCAGCTCGCCATGGAAATACAGGCGCTGCCGCTGACTCTGGAAGTTCTAACGAGCGTTGCCAGGCTTTTTGGTGGTGAGGAGAAAAGCGAGCGTGCAGTGGAATTGTTGGCTTTTGTGCTGCACCAGACGAAGGGCGGTCCGGAAATCAGAGACCGCGCTGCTGGCCTACTCGCCGAATTGGAAGCTGGGCTGCTTCCCGCGGTGGTTGCGCTCGGCAGCGCGCGCGGACGGGAAAGAACGCTAGATAATCTCATCGCGGAGATTCTGGCCGATTCGCCGACCAGTACCAACAAAAAGAGAAACCTGGCACTGATGGCTGATCTAGATCGCTGAGTAGCTGTGCCCACTTTCGATCGGCCCGACTGGCTCCCCGCCACCAAGTTCCACCCGCCGCACGTGCGGCCGGACCTGATTCCGCGACCTGCATTGCAAGCCACGCTCAATCAGGCGCTCGCCGATTACCCGCTCACTTTGCTATCGGCCCCGGCTGGTTACGGGAAGACAACCCTGTTGAGCGAATGGATCGAAGGGCTAAGGTCCGATTCAGACATTATACTGGCCAAAGCTGCTTGGCTCTCGATCGACGAGTCCGACAACGACCCTGTGCGCTTTGTCACGGCACTGGTGTTTGCGCTCGAGCCGCTTGTGCCGGAGTTTGGCGAAGCCACGCGTCGGCATTTGAAGGGAACAGGATTTCAGACCGAACCCGGTGTGCCCGACGTGCAGCTGCAACGCACGCTCGGCGCGTTTATCAACGACATTCTGGATGCTCCCCCAGATACGTATGTGCTCGTGCTGGATGACCTGCACCTGATCCACGACGAAACCGTGCTCGGCGGATTGGACTTCCTGCTCGAACGATTGCCGGAGAACTTGCGCATCGTAATCACCACGCGTGCCGACCCGCCGCTCGCGCTGGCGAAGATGCGCGCGCGCGGCACGTTGGCGGAGATCCGCCTGGGCGAGCTGCGCTTTAGCGATAGCGAGATGCAGACGCTGCTCAACGAGCGCTTGCAGATCGGGCTGGCTCCGGAAGACCTGCAGCTGCTGGCTGTGCGTACAGAGGGCTGGCCGGTCGGACTGCGCCTGCTGGCTGGCTCGCTGCAGCAGATCGGCTCCGAAGAAGAGCGCAGCGACTTTCTGGCTAATCTGGCCGAATCGGATCGCTTCGTTTTTGACTTCCTTGCCAACGAGGTCTTGCGGCTGCAATCGGATGAAGTGCGTGCCTTCCTGTTACAGACTTCCATCCTGAGCGAGTTGAGCGCAGAGCTGTGCAGGAGCGTGACGGGAAACGCGGAGGCCGGTCGAATACTGGCCGAACTCTACGAGGGCAACGTCTTTCTCGTGCGCGTTGAGTCCCCTGCGAACGGGGTAGCCCCTGGCGTGGCGCGCCAGCCGGTTTATCGTTACCACGCGCTGTTCGCGGATTTCCTGCGTGCCCACTTCCAGCAGGAGTTCACGGTCGAGTTCCGGCAGATGCATTTGCGAGCGGCACACGAGGCGCGCGAGTTGGATCAGGCGTTGCAGCATTTCCTCGCCGCGGAAGAATGGGACGCATCAGTCGAGTTAATTGAGTCTCAGGCTGCCGGATTGGTGCAGCAAGGGCAGGTCGAGACACTGCAGAGTTGGATCGAAAAGCTGCCGGAACGCCGGCGCAAGCGTGATGCGCATCTATGGTACTGGCGCGGGGTATGTGCATTTCAAGTCGGGGCGTTACGCCGGGCTCGGGATTTCCTCAACAACGCCCGCTCCGGATATAAGGCCGATCGCGACGAGGCCGGACTGGGGCGTACGCTTGCCGAACTGGCACAATGTAACACCAACCTGAATGCGCCTGTGGAGGCATTAAAACAGATTGAACAGGCGCTGGAACTACCTCTGCGTCCGGCGACGCGCGTTCATTTGCTGGCAAACCGTACTTTCCTTTATACCTTGTGGGACCGTGCTACCCTGCAGCTCGCGGCGCAGGATTTCGCTGCCGCCCAGGAGATCGTCCGGGATTCGGATGATGCGGAAGTCCTTTTTCAAATGGCTTACAATTTCGAAATCAATATGGGCCTGCTGCCGGCCGCGATGGATTTCGCGGAAGAATTTAACCACCAAGTCCATCGACAACTCGGCGACACGATCACGCCGTTGCATGCGGCCGCCGCTCGATTGCAGGCAATGGTGCACCTCTGGCGCGGCCGTTATAGCGATGCACTCGCCGATTATCGTAGCGCGCTAAAACTCGGAGAGCAGGTCGGTGGCTTCTTTAACCTTGAAGTCGACGTGGCCTATTTACGCTTTATCATCCACACCGCACGGGGTGAATATGTGCTAGCGGAGCAAGCCGCGTATGTGTTTCGCGAGCCGCCCGCGCACCTTCGCGACTATGTCGACACAGTCTACGCACTCGGATTTCAGTTTCAACTTGCACGCTCGTATTGGATACAGGGCCAGCTGGATGATGCCAGGAGCGTCTACGCACAGAAGGTTAATGACTTACTTCTTAGAGCTCTGAATAAGCCGACCCGCAATGTCTTCGACGGATTGGTTTACTTAACCGAACGACGCTATCGGAAGGCGGAGAAGATCTTTCGAACGGCCCTGAAGGATACAGAGAAATGGCCCTTCGTAAGCCTTAGCACCGAACCGCGTTTGCTGCTTGCCTACCTCTATCTCCAGTGGGAGCGACCCAAGCAAGTGCGCGAGGAGCTGCTCTCCGTGCTTGATGAGTGCGCGCAGAACGACAGCGGTTTCTTGATATTGCGAGAAGGTCAGATCATGATCCCGGTATTGGAATTTGCAATCGAGGCCGGCATTCAGCCAAGTTATGCCCGACAACTGCTGCCGGAGCTTCAAATTGAAGGCGCAGATGCGTACTCGGAAACGCTGCTCGTCCCGGAAACCTGCGAACGCCTGACGAAACGCGAAATTGAGCTGTTAAGCTTCCTGGTTTCGGGCGCGAGTAACAAGGCGATTGCTGCCACACTAGTGATCTCTGAGAACACTGTGAAGAATCATCTGCGCAACATCTACGCCAAGCTGGCTGTCACCAATCGTACCTCCGCCGCCGAACGCGCCCGATCCTTGGGCGTTGGACCTCACAAAAGAGAATAAGTCGCCCCTTCAATGTCTTGCCCGCATGCACTTAGCGGGCCTCCAGGCTCTCCACAGCCGGACAATAGCCGCAGCTGACTGGTAATTACGCTCTGGATTCCCACTTTCGGTATGTGGGCACCACGTCCAGTCTGTCCGCCCCGGCCCAGTACTTCCGGGACTGGGTGACTGGGTACCGACACAGTTTGTTCGGCGCAGTGGCGTGAGCACTGCACGCTGTACTGGGCGCTAATTTTGCACCCTCCTCAATAAAGATAGCCCGTCCAACAGCCCCAAATAGCCCGTTTGTGTCATGCCATCTCCCCCCAAATGGCTACGATGGGTGCATGCAGGATCAGCTTCGTAATCACTCCATCGAGTATCTATCGGCTGGCACGTTCGCCACGCTCAGTGGTGGTGCCGCAGCCGACTTGTGGTCAGTCCCTGTCTGTTATCAAGTCGAAAAGTCTATGGAGGCCAAATTTGTTATCGACTGCACGTTCCCGGCCTGGACCGCCGCCGCCTTCCACGTTTCGGAGCAGACCGATGCATTGCTCGTAGTACTCCTGAAAGGTAGCCCGAACCGGCGCTGGGTGGAAGTCAGCGGGCGCATCCTGAAATCGAGCGGACCAGTTCAGAGAACTTTGTCTCGCGTTTGCACGGCACGCTTGTCGCCGAAGCGGCTGGACCTGCTGGACGAGCAGCGCGGCATGCGCGAGACGTTGGAATGGTAATGGACCACCGAAGAGAGGGAGAGAGGCAACAAATGAGCAATAAAACAATAGAACAATAAAGCACATAGTCCCCACGTCCAGCCGTGGCTGGGTGAACGCCCAGTCACCCAGCCATGAATGCACTGGGTCGTGACGCCGGCACAGTGCGTCCGCCACTGGGTACTGGGTCAGGAATAGAGCGAATTACGACTTGCGCATCACGAATTAAGAATTTCCAAAAAGGAGAACAGCATGTATCACAAAACTTTCACCAACGCATTTCGTCTCATAACCCTGCTGGCCGTGCTGGTCGGACTGTTGGTCGTACCAGTGGTCGTGCTGGCTGACCATCACCCATCGTGTCCATCCCTTTTAATCACTGACCCTCTCTACGTCACTTTGGGGTGTGGCGTAGCCCACAGTACCCGTACCAGCACCTCGTCAAGTTCCTCGACCAGCAACACTCCGGTCGAGACCCCCCTGCACAAGAAGCTTGATATCGACAGTGACGGTGACGGCACCAACAATTTCTTTGACTCCTGTCCGTTTCACGCTGGCGGCCACGAAGATACGAATGGGATTTGTCGCGATGACTACGTCGAACGACTAAACGGCGCAGCCGATATCGTGGTGTTCAAAGATAACACAAGCCACGACCTGCGCTTCTACGCCGGGGATAGTAGCGGCGAACTTGGCAATGGCATACCGGCTAAATTCATTGCGCTCCTGCTCGCAGCTGGGAAAAATTTTCAGCTGGTGCTTGATACTCCGACTAAAGGCCTGTCACTAGCAAATCATGGCAATGGCTTATTTTCTGTACTCTATGTCGATCGCACATCCGATGAATCTCGATTTGCCAGATTCCTCATAAGCGCCGACTGCTATAAAGATGAGCTTGTGCCGAAAAATGTCCGTGATGCGCAAGCAGCGCTCGTGGCGGCCGAGGCTGCGCGAGATACACCTGCGGCTGCACAAAATCGGCACCAGGCTGCAGCCGACCATGTTGCTGCTGGAGTCGCAGCCGCTGCCGCTGAGATTGCAGCGGCTAGGGCCAATCGGGACAATGTACAGGCTGAACGCGACGATGCATTCCGTCAGCTTGGGTTGCTGCAACAAGAGGTCGTTGCTGCGATCGATGGCGGCTTTGCGGCTGCGATTGCGGTAGCGCGGGCTGAGTTCGAAAAGGCCCGGGATAATCTCGCTGAGGATGATGCTAGGATCGATGCAGCTAATGAAGACGTAGCGAAAGCGAATGCAAATCTAGAGAAACAATCTGCTCTGCAGATCATCCATGCAGAAGAAGCATTCGAAGCTGCGACGGCTTCCGAAAAGCAAGATCTCGCTGCTGCTTTAGCACCTTTCGGCATTGTTGAATTTGCATTGTTCTGATGTCATCTACCCGGTACGCGTAGCTCTATCTGGCATTCGGAAAACAAGGATATCAATCCTGCTAGACACGGCACTAGCCCCAATACCTTTCAAATAAGCAAACAGGTGGCACCCGAGGCATACTTGTGAGATATACAAATTCGCAAGATGCCAGGGGGCCACCTGATGGGATACAGATTACGCGAGGTTGACATCGAGAGCAAGTTTTGCCGGGAACTGACATTTACAAGCCTGAGCCGGGTTATTCCGCCAGATGTGGTCGAAGCAGCGTTGGAGGCAGAAGGCTTGAAAACGCAACGCGAGCGCAAATTGAATCTGGTCGTGACAGTGTTTTTAATCATCACAATGAACATCTACACGCAATCTTCTCTGGGGCGGGTAATGCGTAAGATCGCCCAGGGGTTGCGGTACATCTGGAACAATCCGGAATACGCGGTACCGAAAGACAGTGCGATTACCTATCGGCGCTATCAACTGGGTGCTCGACCGGTCGTGCGTTTGTTTCGGCATGTATGTCGACCGATAGCTACGACGGAGACAGCCGGCGCGTTCCTCTTTGGATTGCGCCTGATGGCCATCGATGGCACGGTTGAAGATGTGGCTGACACGCCGGAGAATGCGGCGGCTTTTGGACGGCACCACAGCCCGCGCGGCCAGAGCGCTTTTCCGCAGGTGCAAGGGGTGTATCTGGTCGAGTGCGGCACGCATACGATTGTCGATGCGGGCTTCTGGCCTTGCCACACCAGCGAGCGCATAGGTGGTTTTCGCCTGTTGCGCTCGGTCGAGATGGGCATGTTGGTGATGTGGGACCGTGGGTTTCATGATTATGACATGCTGCGCATGGTTTTGGAGCGCGGGGGACACATTTTGAGCCGATTTCCAGCGGGTATGTGGATGAAAGTGTGTAAATGGCAAGTCTCTTGCAGCTAGAAATAGCAAGGATAGGACTTACGCAGGGAGCATAGAGATAGAAGGTAGCCGAAGCTGAGTTCGCATGTAGTTGCTCAACAAACCTTGCTTAATTTGATACACATTCGTATGTGCATCCTGCGCAATCTGATTCAGGCGTACCCAGACAAGCATGGCACAAGCAATATGATTGCGCTGTGCTCGTTGCGAACGACATTGAGATGCTTCCAGCCCGGTTAGCTGTTTGGCCTCTCGGTGAAACTGCTCAATCTTCCAGCGGATGGCACTTTCTATGCCTGTAGCATCTGAGGAATCTTGAGAGTGGTCATTGGTAACCACATGCTCTGTGCGGTGAGTAGACACCGCAATCCGGAACAGTTTCACTTGATGACCTTTTGGAAACTTTTTGAGATGAACCATTTTTCCCGCTTCAATCTCCTCAGCGCTCCAAGAGAGCGCATCAACTCGGCAGTAGTCATCCGCAGGACTTTCTGTCGCTTGCCGGTTCGATTTCAACGGACAGTAGTAGATTTTGCCGGCTTTTTCGACTGCTTTCATCACTTTCATCGTCGCATACCAGCTATCCATCAACACAGTGCGGAAAGGAAGCTGTTCCACATGCAGAATGGTTCGCCACATATCCAACAAGTGGTCGAGTTTGCTACGTCCATCTCGCGCAGGGTCAAAAATGCGGTAATCGATGACCCAGAATTTATCGATGTCGGGATTGACATAGACACAAGTCACGAGCCCGATGCCTTTGATTACCTTTTTGGCGTTGCCACTCCACTGCCTACGCACCAGTTCAATGGCAAAGGAATGGTTTTTATCAAGCACCGTATCATCAAAGAGAATGTAGCCATCTTCAGAGAGAACCAACTCTTTGCGCACCATTTGGCGCAGTTCCCGTGGCGTAAATATTTTTCCCTCATCAGTCGATTGACACGATCGTGGCTCAAATGTTCACTATGGTCAGCAAAGTAGGTTTGTGTGTAATTGATTTGGCTAACCAAGAGAAATTGGCTGTAATCCCAGTGAGATAATTTGTTCATTCACACATTGTCTCAGTTTCTCCCTGGTTTGCGTAAGTCCTAAAGGAGACAACATGCCAACACAAAAAGCACGTACACAGGAAATCCTATCGAAACATGGGCCGGCAGTCGAACAACTACAGGCCGAACTGCTGAGCGCCGAAAGTGTCGATGACTTTTTCGGCAAAGATGGCATCTTCGCTAGGCTGTTCGGGCAGACACTAGAGAAGCTGATGGAAGCCGAGTTGAGCGAGCACTTAGGCTACGAGCGCTATCAAGCGCAAGGGCACAACTCAGGCAACAGCCGCAACGGGAGCCGCAAGCGTAAGCTAAAGACTTCGGGCGGCGAGACGGTGGTGAACGTACCGCGCGACCGCAACGCTACTTTCCAGCCCGAGATCCTGGAGCGCAATCGCACGCTGAGCAACGAGCTGGAAGAAAAGATCGTGTACCTGTATGCCAAGGGCACCTCCACGCGCGATATCGAAGCCACCATGCGTGACCTGTATGGGGTCCATGTTTCCGAAAGCCTGGTCAGCAAGGTCACCGATAAGATCTGGCCGGAAGTCGAAGCCTGGCAGAACCGACCGCTGGCCGCAGTCTATCCACTCTTGTATCTGGATGCCCTATTCATCAAGCTGCGGCGTGACAATCAGGTTGCCAGCGTCCCGGTCTATGTGGTGCTGGGGGTGGACATGGACGGCCACAAGGACGTGCTCGGGCACTGGGTCGGGAATTCCACGGGCGAAAGCGCCAATTTCTGGCTTTCGGTACTCTCTGACTTGCAAACGCGCGGCGTGCAGGATATCCTCATCGCCGCAGTGGATGGTCTCAACGGCTTTTCAGAATCCATTGAGGCGCTTTTCCCGCAAACCATCGTCCAGCGTTGTATTGTGCATCAAATCCGGCATAGCCTGAAATATGTCACCTGGACCGACCGCAAAGACTTCACCCGCGACCTGCGTAAAGTCTACCAAGCCAGCACGCTCGAACGCGCTGCCGCTGCCCTGGACGAGCTCGAGCAGAACTGGAGCGAGAGCTATGCTATGGCCGTCAAGTCCTGGCGGGCCAACTGGGCCGAGCTAAGTGCTTTCTTCGATTTCCCGCGCGAGATCCGGCGCTTGATGTACACCACCAATGCCATCGAAGCTTACAATCGCCAACTGCGCAAAGTCACCAAGACCAAGGGCGCTTTGCCCTCCGAAAAGGCGGTCCGTAAATTGCTTTTCCTGGTCAGTCAAAATGCCAGTGCCAAATGGACCACGCCCATGCGCGATTGGGCCAAAATCCTGAACCAGCTTGCTATCCGCTTTGAGGGGAGGTTTGAATTCTAAATGCCAACAAACAGGCGTTGTCCCAGCCTAATCGCTGGTTTGTGGCTGTCAAGGGCGCTACTCCAATTCAGCTCGATTTGCTCTGAACCCCTTGACAGCCCCTGCGCTCAGCGATTGCTGGACAACCAGCGCCTGTTTGTTTCAAAGTGTGTTTATTCGCATCCTGCCAGAAACGCCGTTTACACACTCTTTTAAACACTATCTTTCCAACCCATGTCAAGCCTAAAAACCGCTGTCCATTGCCAGATGGCTCCTACACCGCCTACCTGACCCCCTCCGACTACCAGCGCCGCAAGCGGGGCGAGCGCCTCCTGGTGCGCATCGTCGAATACACCATAAGTGACCCGGCACTCCCCGGTTACGGTGAAGTGCACCGCTTGGTTACCACCTTGCTGAACCCCGAAGCCTTCCCAGCCCTGGAACTCGCGCGAGCTTATCACGAACGCTGGGAAATCGAATTGGTCATCGATGAAGTCGACACCCATCAACGTCTGGCCGGACGCCCGCTGCGCAGTCTCAAGCCGGTCGGGGTCATTCAGGAACTGTATGGCCTGCTCATCGCACACTTCATCATCCGCTTCCTGATGCATGCGGCTGCCCAACGCACCGGTCTCGATCCCGACCAACTCAGCTTTGTGCATGCACTCGAACTCGTGCGCGACACGCTCGCCGAGTTTCAAAAGACGGCCGTTGACCAACTCGGCCAACTCTATGACCGCTTGTTGCATGACATCGCTGACGTTCGTCTGCCTCTCCGCCGTGCCCGTTCAAACCCGCGTGTAGTCAAACGCAAGATGTCAAAGTTCCGCCTGAAACAGCCGGAGCATTATCACTGGCCCCAACCCCGACAACCTTTCCGGCAAGCTTTGGCCCTTATTTGAAAGGTATTGGCACTAGCCCCGCCCTGGCACACGTCGGGGCGGGGCTTTGTTTATCCTTACAACAAGACTATATTCCCACCGTGACGCTTCCGCTTGCAAGCCATGTCTCGTGGCAACGCCGATTGCTACCGTTGCTACCCCATCAGTTCTTCGGCACGCCTTTGGTGGGCCAGACGCTCTGGTTGGTGCCGTTGTTGCTTGCCGACCTGGGGGCTTCGGCCTTCACCATCAGTCTTGCCGGTGCGGCCTACGGCGTCATTGGTCTAGCCAGTGCAAACCTGGGGCGCTTGAGCGACCGCCTGCGCACGCCTATCGGACGCCGGCGCCCATTCATTTTGGTCGGAGACGCGCTCGCGCTGCTGTATTTCGGCGTGCAAATGGTGCAGCCAGCCATGCTGGCGCTCAGCTTGCCAGATAACTTCCCGGTGGCACAGCACGGACGTGTTAGAGGCGCGGTGCAGACCGCTTCTGTCGCCGGAAATCTCGCCATCACCATCCTCATCGCGGCGACGCTGGATGCATTCGGTTTCGAATTTGCCTTTCGCGCGCTGGCGTTCTTCGCCATCCCTGCGCTGCTCACCGGGCTGCTGGCCAACGAAGGTGCGCTGGATTCGGCCACAGCACAGCGCCGCGGGACCTCACCACTCTCCGATCCGACAACCGACCCTGCAGCGCGTTCGCTAAGCCGCAACGATCTCGTGCAGGCGTTTACAACCGTACGCGCATATCCGCGCGTGGTGCGCTTTTGGGGGTTCGCATTCGTGTTTTCGGTAGGCTACAACCTGATGCTGTGGTTGAGCACGCTCTACTTCTAGCAGGTACTCGGGTTTTCCGAGAGCGAGATCGGAGTGATCGTTGTGGCCCTCATCGTACTCGAATTGTTGTTTGCACTCCCGTGGGGTTGGACCGCGGACCGATTCGGGAAGCTTCGCATGCTGCTGCTCGCAGTGGTGTTGCTGGCGCTGGGCGACTTTTCCTCGCCCTAATCAATGCGCAGTGGCAGGCCTATGCGCTGCTGCCGCTGTGGGCGCTCGGGGACGTGGCGGTGTTCATCTTGCCTGCGGCGCTGCTGAGCGAGTTGATCCCGGCCGAGCACAACGCCAACTTTATGGGGCTGTTCCTGTTCATCGTCGCCATTTCCCTCATTGTCGCGGCGCCAATATCAGGTCTCATCTTCGATCTGCTCGATCCCCGTGCACTACCCATCATCGCGGGAATCGTGATGCTCGCCGGATTGCCGCTCCTGCGCGATAAGTAAAATCGTAATTAATTCGCAATCTACACTGCAGGACTAATAGGGGATCGTCAATTGATCTGACTCACTCAAGAATCAGTAAAAGCAAACTGGCACAATAACTTTTATGATTCACAACAAATCCCTCCTCATCACAACCCTTTCGCTCTTGACGCTTTTCGGCACACAGTGCACAGTGGCAGCGCCAGCGGCAACAATTGTCGTCCCAATTCCCGACGGTTCATCGAACGAACCGCCACTCGCAGTAACGGCTGTCCAATCCACTCCCTCCACAAGTTCCACCGAAGCGCCAAGCAACTCGGCCACGCCGGAAAATGCGACAAGCGAGACACAACCCACTTCCACGGCCGCGGCTATTTCAGAAACAGCTACAAACGAAGCGCAGCCCACTCCCATAATCTCACCCACGGGTGCAGCAGCTCCCTATCCAAATGCCAATTCTCCTTTGGGAACCCACCTCGACTTCATGGTGGATTATTCGACCGAATTGCCGCTTCTGGATGTCTTCAAACCCTCGCGCGCCTGGATACCCTTTTGCACTCCCGGCGAGCAACCTGATTGCGACTTCTTTTGGGACACCGGCGAGCAAGATTTGATCGATCTGGACGAACATGGCTGGGTGCGCACATTGCCGGCTCCGCAGGATGATCCCATTTTCTGGTCGGTCGGGACCCTCATGCTGCGCGAGATCGGCGACCGCTATCCGGCCGGGCAGTATATCGTTCTCTACGACGGCGAGGGCACCCTTGAATATGATTTCGCCGCCCGCAAAGATGAAGTCGCCTCGCGGCCCGGGCGGGATGTGATTAACGTTACGCACAACAATGAAGGGGTGCTGCTAAAAATCATCTCCACCGACCCCAACGGAACCGGTAATTACATCCGCAATAGCCGTGTGGGCATGCCTGATTTCGAAGATACGTACGAGAGCCAGATCTTCAACCCCGACTTCCTGAGCAAAATTGCGCCTTTCAGAGTGCTGCGCTTCACGGATTGGATGTTTATCAACAACGAAACGAATCAAGGCGAGTGGGGCGCGCGCCCACGCATGACGGATGCGCACTGGTCGATAGAAGGTGCGCCTCCCGAACTCATGCTCGAACTCGCCAATCGCGTGCATGCCGATCCATGGTTCACAATGCCACACCGCGCGACTGATGAGTACATTTCCGAATTCGCCACACTGACACGCGATACGCTTGCCGGCGATCGACGCGTGTATGTAGAGTACTCCAACGAGGTCTGGAACACGGTCTTCCAACAGGGGGATTGGGTGGAACAGCAGACGCAGGCCGCCTGGCCCAGGGGAGAAGATGACGGCTATTTCAAACGCATCAACTGGTATGGCAAACGTATGGCCGAAGTCTGCGAAACCTGGAAGAGTGTGTGGGGTGATCAGAGCGAGCGTGTGGTTTGTGTGATGGCCAGCCACGCTGCCGTACCGTGGACATTAACGGCGGCGCTGGATTGCCCTCTTTGGGTGGAGGGCGCGCCCTGCGTGGAGCACGGTATCGACGCGCTCGCGATTGCACCCTACTTTGGCGTGATTACAAATGAAGAAAGCGACGACGTGCTGGCAAGCTGGTCAAGTGATGCGGATGGTGGCGTGAACAGGGTGTTCGATGAACTCACCATTGGCGGATTACTTCCCGATAGCCCGCCCGGGGGTATCCTGCAGGAGGTGTATTCCTTTATGTCGGACGGAGCACCAATCGCGGACTCCTATGGCCTGGAATTCATTACCTATGAGGGCGGCCAGCATCTTGTGAAAGGGGGCTTTGATTGGGAGGATAGCGATCCCACCACAACTTTATTTAAGAATGTCAACCGCGACGCGCGTATGGGCGAACTGTATAGCGAATATTTGGCCGAGGGGCGAAGTAGGGGCGGGCAGCTCTTCGTTCATTACAAAACTGTTGGAAAATGGAATCGCTGGGGTAGCTGGGGTGCACTTGAGTATCTCGATCAGGATGCGTCGCCGAAATATGCCGCACTGATGGAATTTATTTCTACAAACCCGTGTTGGTGGCCCAATTGCACAACAGCTTCAAATTAAAGCCCTGGGTCCGACCTCACGGATCTCGGAGTCTAGCCTGGCGATGGGTCGGGAGCGCCTATAGGGTTATGCTTTAAGGTAACTAACCCCGTGTGCAAGTTTGCGTGTAACTCCAGATGTCATTCCGAGCGAAGCGAGGAATCACTGTAATTGAGCATGTATTCACTTTTCATGGCAGGGATTCTTCGTCGCTTCGCTCCTCAGAATGACAAACTCTCGTTGTAGTACTAGATGCGATTGTCCTAAACTCGTCGGTGCAGTCGTTGACACCTCGGTTCGCTGTTCAAATTTTAAGCGTCAAGCTCTGTTACGCATGCAAGGATATGTCCTTGCGCAGCCGCGCGGGCAACGGAAATGCGATGATTGCCGTCTTCGACAAAATACACCTCGCCGATCTTGTATAGCCGGGGTGGGGGCAGGCTGACCCCTTCTCGCCGTGCACGAGCTATGCGCAGCCAGCGGCCATCCGTCTCTCTGCGGCGCGGTAAAAATGTCAGATCGAAATCTCGATAGCGGCCGGTACTGCCGACGATCTTGTCGAGCGGAACATGTTGCAGTCCGAGCTGCCGCTGGTTGTGAAGATCGAGTTGTTCAAGGACGGTGCTCGTCGGCAACAGATCGTTGCAGCCGCGCTTGAGCGCAGTGCGAATTCCGCGCCAAGCTGCTTTACGAAGCGCATTGTCGTAATCATCGCGTGCAGCTGCCTCAAGGGTGCATTTCGAATTGATCATTGTTGTCATGATAATTGTCCTGTTGTGAAGTGACGGTTTTGGGGCATAGTGCTTTTTGAATACTCAGGCGCGGCTATGGTCGAGCGTCAACGGTACGTGACCTAAGCCCAATACCTTTCAAATAAGGGCCAAAGCTTGCCGGAAAGGTTGTCGGGGTTGGGGCCAGTGATAATGCTCCGGCTGTTTCAGGCGGAACTTTGACATCTTGCGTTTGACTACACGCGGGTTTGAACGGGCACGGCGGAGAGGCAGACGAACGTCAGCGATGTCATGCAACAAGCGGTCATAGAGTTGGCCGAGTTGGTCAACGGCCGTCTTTTGAAACTCGGCGAGCGTGTCGCGCACGAGTTCGAGTGCATGCACAAAGCTGAGTTGGTCGGGATCGAGACCGGTGCGTTGGGCAGCCGCATGCATCAGGAAGCGGATGATGAAGTGTGCGATGAGCAGGCCATACAGTTCCTGAATGACCCCGACCGGCTTGAGACTGCGCAGCGGGCGTCCGGCCAGACGTTGATGGGTGTCGACTTCATCGATGACCAATTCGATTTCCCAGCGTTCGTGATAAGCTCGCGCGAGTTCCAGGGCTGGGAAGGCTTCGGGGTTCAGCAAGGTGGTAACCAAGCGGTGCACTTCACCGTAACCGGGGAGTGCCGGGTCACTTATGGTGTATTCGACGATGCGCACCAGGAGGCGCTCGCCCCGCTTGCGGCGCTGGTAGTCGGAGGGGGTCAGGTAGGCGGTGTAGGAGCCATCTGGCAATGGACAGCGGGACATGGGCTGGAAATCGGCTCAAAATGTGTCCCCCGCGCTCCAAAACCATGCGCAGCATGTCATAATCATGAAACCCACGGTCCCACATCACCAACATGCCCATCTCGACTGAGCGCAACAGGCGAAAACCACCTATGCGCTCGCTGGTGTGGCAAGGCCAGAAGCCCGCATCGACAATCGTATGCGTGCCGCACTCGACCAGATACACCCCTTGCACCTGCGGAAAAGCGCTCTGGCCGCGCGGGCTGTGGTGCCGTCCAAAAGCCGCCGCATTCTCCGGCGTGTCAGCCACATCTTCAACCGTGCCATCGATGGCCATCAGGCGCAATCCAAAGAGGAACGCGCCGGCTGTCTCCGTCGTAGCTATCGGTCGACATACATGCCGAAACAAACGCACGACCGGTCGAGCACCCAGTTGATAGCGCCGATAGGTAATCGCACTGTCTTTCGGTACCGCGTATTCCGGATTGTTCCAGATGTACCGCAACCCCTGGGCGATCTTACGCATTACCCGCCCCAGAGAAGATTGCGTGTAGATGTTCATTGTGATGATTAAAAACACTGTCACGACCAGATTCAATTTGCGCTCGCGTTGCGTTTTCAAGCCTTCTGCCTCCAACGCTGCTTCGACCACATCTGGCGGAATAACCCGGCTCAGGCTTGTAAATGTCAGTTCCCGGCAAAACTTGCTCTCGATGTCAACCTCGCGTAATCTGTATCCCATCAGGTGGCCCCCTGGCATCTTGCGAATTTGTATATCTCACAAGTATGCCTCGGGTGCCACCTGTTTGCTTATTTGAAAGGTATTGGACCTAAGCCGCCTCCAACCTCGCCTCGCGATGAAATTCTGTTTGCAGAAAGCCTATAAAATCGCATGCCGCCGGTAACAGCTCGCTGATATGCCTCTGCTTGGATTCCTCGCTGTACCAAATCATCTGATTTGCCCAGGCGTTGGCCAGTACGCTCGAGTGCGCTGCTGTGAAATCTTCCGGAATGCGCTGCAGAATGGGCGCGGCTCCGTGAGAGAGGAAGTGCTCGTCGAAGAGCACTGACGTCCACTGCGGGTACTTCTGAGCGAACAATGCGTACGTGCGCGGTAATGCCTGGCCCAAAATCCTGCGTCGATAATCCCGAGATAGCCAGCTCATTAACGTGTTCTCAATCTTCAAAGTGATGTTCATCTGATACCATCATCCTTCAAGTCGAACTAACTTGCTGTCGTCGAGCGCGATAACTGCTTTGCGACCAGCAACTCGTATTGCCGTAGCTTACGGCCCAGGAAAACCAGGAAACGACTCGTGCTCGCCAGGAGCTTGTGGATCAGTTCGAGCCATCCCCGGTTTGAGCGCACGCCAGCTCGGTGAAGCAATTGACGAGTCTCAGCTTCGCGCACAAGCTCTTTCTCCCGCCTCTTTCCGATTATTAATAATTCGTATTTATTTACAAACATCAGCGTCTGCCTTTCTGTATATTCATCAAGTCCCGGTCGGCCGGATGTTTTTCTCCATCCACAGCCTATCAATTGTGGCTGTGCTGCGTATCCGACAATGGGTCGGCTCTCAATTGGCAATCAGAACAGCTCTTCTGCCTGTCCATCGGTACAGCAACTGAAGTCCACTAGAATTACAGTCTTCAATCTGCCAGCTTATATTCGGGATTAGGTTTGTAGAATGCTAGCCGGCGCACAACTCGCACAAGCCGATTCGCTATTTGCAAACGAGATTTCGGCGGCCGTATTTGCTCGGAGTTCGAGCGCTGCGCTGCAGCGGCCAACCGCGCTTGTGCCGCTTCGTGATGAAATTGGGCGATGCGTTGCTTGGCTATCCAATATTCGGTGGTTGGGTCAAAAAACATGATGGGTACCTTTCGGCGAAGCTCCCAGTAGTTGCAGGGTACGGCTACATATTGACGTAACTCTAATAACCTGCTATCCTTCTTATGATGGTTATAGTATAACGTTAATTGCCTAACCTGTAAAATTAATATAGGCGGTTATAAAGGCAATAGTTGAGGAGGAACCACATGCTTGATCCTGGTAGCTATGACGGCACATACGAAGCTGATGCCGGGCACTTATCTCTGGACTTTACAAATACATTGGGCCTGCGCACGGCCGCGGATCCGCACGAATGGCTCCACAACTATGCCAACCTGGTGGCGTGGGGAGAGATGGTTGGAGCGATCTCAGAGGAAACCGGTCAGTTACTTCTCCACGAGATGGCGCGCGATCCGGCGCGGGAGCAAGAAGTGCTTGCGCAGGCGATCGCATTTCGTGAAGCCATCTTTCGCATCTTTTCGGCGAGCGCAGCAGGGTTCTCCCCGGAGACGAATGACGTTAACTCTCTGAACGCCGCTCTCTCCGATGCCCTGATCCATCTGCAGATCATTCGAAATAATGATGGCTACGACTGGGACTGGCATGACGACGCCACGGCACTGAACCCGATGCTTTGGCCCGTTGTGCGCTCAGCAGCAGATTTGTTGACCGCGCCAGAATTAAGTCGGGTGGGGGAATGCCCCGGGGAGGAATGTGGCTGGCTGTTTCTCGACATGAGCCGCAACCATAGCCGCAAATGGTGCAATATGGGGGATTGCGGCAACCGGGAAAAGGCGCGCCGGCACTACCAACGCGTGCGTGCTTCGCACCCGACTACATGACGCCGGCAGGATAAGTGCGCTCTTTAGGAGTTTATTCTGCAGAGCAACAGCTCCCCCGACTGTGCATGGCGTTACAGAAATGTCCGCCCTCTCGGAGTACGGTTCAACACGGTAAAGCCGCGAACCAATAGTATCCGAGAATTCCTATGACTCTAACCAATTTAGACACAATGCCTGCACTGCGCGAAAAGCGCGATGCCGATTACATATTCTATGAGTTGACGCGCAGTGTGTGCCCGCAATGCCGAAAGGTAATCGATGCGCAGATTCTGCTGCGCGACGGCGCGGTCTACATGCGCAAGCGCTGCCCGGAGCACGGCCAGTTTGAAGCGCGTGTGTATGGCGACGCGCAGGCGAATGTGGATTCAGCGCGCTTCAACAAGCCCGGCACGCTGCCGTTGCAGTTCTCCACCGAGGTGGTGCATGGCTGCCCGCACGATTGCGGCCTGTGCCCGGATCACCAGCAACATGCCTGCGTCGGCATTATCGAAATCAACAGTGCCTGCGATATGGACTGTCCGCTTTGCTTTGCCGATGCTGGATCCGGATTCAATCTGACGCTTGGCGAGGTCGAATCCATCCTGGATCGATTTGTCGAATCGGAGGGCACGCCCGAAGTCGTGCAATTCTCGGGTGGTGAACCTTCCATCCATCCGCAGATCGTGCCGATGATGCGGGCAGCCGTCGACCGCGGCATTCGCCACGTCATGCTCAATACCAACGGCAAGCGCATCGCAGTGGACGACGATTTTGTAGCGGAGTTGGCTGACCTGCGCTCGGCGATCTACTTCCAGTTTGACGGCTTTGAGCCGGAAACCTATCGCGTAATTCGGGGTGAAGCGGACATCCTTCCGACCAAGCTGCGTGCACTAGACCGGCTGGCCGAAGCCGGTTGCCCGGTTATTCTCGTGCCGGCCATCGAGCGCAACGTGAACGAGCATGAGGTCGGGCGCATCGTCCGGTTTGGCATCGACCACCCTGCGGTCGTGGGAGTCAATTTCCAGCCCGCCTTCCACGCTGGTCGCCACAGGCAGCACGATCCGCTGCAGCGCCTCACTATTCCAGACATCGTCACGGCGATTGATGCGCAGACGGAGGGG
Organism: Anaerolineales bacterium; assembly: GCA_965248775.1. Classification (GTDB taxonomy): domain Bacteria; phylum Chloroflexota; class Anaerolineae; order Anaerolineales; family JBHHUI01; genus JBHHUI01. The sequence goes on along the minus strand of OZ252150.1, from coordinate 2,185,513 downwards.
TTGTTTGTCAAAGACGACTTCGTGCCCATACCGTGCTGCTTCCCGACCTGCAACTCAGTGACGTATGCCTACGTGGATGGCGAAACGGTCACGCCGCTCCCGCGCCTGCTTAATGTTGACGACTATCTTGACTACATCTCGAATCGGGCACTTCTATACGTTGGGGATGAAGTCATGCGCGCCCTCGAAGGGCTGTGGTCGTCGGCAGCTATTCCGGGCTCTGAGAAAGCCGTTCACGACTTTGTGCTCACGTGCGCAGCTTGTGGTTTTCCACAGGGCGAAGACTTAGGCGAGATCGTGGATCACATGTTCATGATCATGCTGCAGGATTTCATGGACCCGTGGACCTTCAATCAGAAAAATGTAATGAAATGCTGCAAAGAGATTCTGTTGCCGGATGGCAAGCAGATCCCTTTTTGTGCATATAACTCGGTGGGTTACCGTGAGCAGGCACGCACGCAGCTGGCCGACCGCGAACGGGCGCGCGCAACAGCCCGGCGTGCGGGCGTTGCGTTTGAGCCGTCCCCGCTGACCTTCTCATTTAATGGAAACAAAACAGGTGGAAAGAGTTAGCGCCGACAATAAGATGGCGGCTCAGGCAGCGGTCGCGTCGCCGGCGGAACTCAAGTCATGTTGCGCGGCTTTGTACGAAAGCGAGTGGGCGCGCTTACTGCTGGGCGAATCACTGCATCCGGGTGGGCGGCGCTCACCGAGCGCCTCGGCCAGACGCTCGGGCTGCAACCCTATATGACTGTGCTAGACGCTGCCTCCGGGACGGGCGCGAGCGCCATTTTTCTGGCAGAGCGGTTTGGCTGCCGCGTGGTCGGCGTCGATTACAGCGCCCGCATGGTGGCGGAGGCACGCGGTCGCGCAGAGGCGCGCGGCGTCGCGGCGCGTGTCGAGTTTCTCCAGGGCGATATCGAGAGCCTGCGGCTTGGCGACGATAGCTTCGACGCAATAATATGCGAATGCGCCTTTTGCACGTTTCCCGACAAAGCCGCCGCAGCGCGCGAGTTTTTCCGTGTGCTCAAAACAGATGGGCGCATCGGGGTCAGCGATTTAACCCGCAATGGGGTACTCGCTCCGCAGTTGGACACGTTACTGGCCTGGGTGGCCTGCGTCGCCGATGCGCGGTCGGCAGAAGACTACATAGCGTTTCTCACTCACGCCGGGCTGGCCGTGGAAATGACCGAAAACCATACGGCTGCACTCCGATCCGTTGTTGAAGATGCGCACCTCAAACTGATGGGGACCGAGATATTGCAGAAGCTGGGCAAGATCGCGCTGCCGGTTGGGATAGACCTTGAGGAAGCCAAGGCGCTGGCACGCTCTGCAAGCGAGGCTGTGCGCGACGGCACACTGGCGTATGCCCTGATCCTAGCTAGCAAATCAGCCGGGCGCAGCTTCGAACAGGGCGGCGACGAACCCGACCGTGTTCTGGATTGACTCCGGCAATAATTGCTACTGAATGATTACTGCCGATGGCATTGGGTCTCGAGTTATTACTATTGATAAATGCGCGTGTCAGGTCGGAACGCGGCCCACGAAAACCAGAAGTGGTCTACTCTGACAACTGGCGTCAGAGACTGCCCTGCTAGCTCGCCACGGATGGCCTCGCCTAGTATGTTCCAGACGCTGCCAGTCTGCTCGTCAGTAATCGTTTCGTCGGCGGCCACAAACGAGAGCGTCTGACCATCCAACGTGCGCTCAAATACCCCGTTGGCACCCACATCGCGACCGGCGGCCAGATCGCTGCTGTCCAGCGCAGAGGCCAGACCCGGTTGCCAGAACACGACCACGTCGGTGCCGCCGACGGTATCATTCGCCACACGCAGCTCCTCCAACACATCGTTGGGGTAGGCCACCGCTTCGCCATTCAGCTCCACCGTCGTGACGCGCGCCATGGGCGGTAGTTGACCGGGCGTAGTTGGGCCGTCATAAAGGAAGGGCGAACGGTTGATATCGTCGTAGCCGGCATAGGGGTTGCGCCCATAGTCACGGCCGAATCCGGTGTCACGCGAGAGCACCTGGGCCTCGGGGAATGTCTCCAGCGCCTCTGACCAGCCAATGATCGTCGCCGGCAAGAAGGTCAGTCGTGTGCCAGTCAGCTCACCAATTCCGGCGTCGCCGGTCGCCTGCTGCCACCAACTCTCGGTCTGGCGGTCATACATCAACAGGTTGCTGAAGCGCAGCCGTCCAGTTGTACCGAAATCCAGGGCCATGCCATCGACAGTGGCGTCGAAGACAATCGCCGTGTTACACAGCGGGCAAAAGGTGACCGCCACCGGACGACCGCCGATGACGTCGTTGACGATCTCGTGCCAAGTCAGGATTTGCAGCGGATAGATGCGGGTGTCACCATTGAGCTGGATGACGATAACCGGTTCCATGTCTGCCAGCCAGTCGTCTGCTGCGGCGCTGCTGATGAATTGCGGGTTGTCAATCGCCGGGATGCCGTCTTTGGGTGGGCCGCCGGAGAGGATGTCGCCGTAGGGGATCGTATGACGGCTGAAATCGGTGCTGAATTGTTGCTCGGCGCCACTCGGCGGGTCTTCGTCCGGCAGCAACTCGGTTGCCGAGCTGGGTGCGGCCTCAGTCGATACAATATCAATCGGCGCAGCTTCAGTCACCTCGGTTTCGGCGCTATCCGCTGTGCGCGGCTCGCTTTCCGCAACGCTACAGGCAGCGGCCACCAGGGCCAGCAATATACTCAGGATGAAAAAGCGTTTCATTTTGTCACCTTTTTAGGGTAAGGTAGGCTGCAAAAGCTGGACGAACGCGATCGTGTTCTGGATTGACTCCGGCAATTAGGCCGCGGTCCCGCAAATCGGGACGCCGGGGACGGGTCCGCAGATAAGTTCCACCTCGTTGAGAATCGACTGCAATGCAGACCGGATTGCTCCGATGTCCGCATCTGCGTTGTCTAGATTCACCTCAATCAACTGGGTTTCGTGGTCGGCCTTGGCCGCACGCACACCCTGCACGCTCGACAACTCGGCTTCAACTGAGCGTTCGCAGGCAGCGCAATGGATTGTGCGCTCGCCGGTTACTCTCATTTTCAACGCAGTTGCTGTAATCATTTCGACTTCCCTTCTCTGAAGGTACATACTTCCTTATAAATCGCGAATAAACGATAGCGGATCGTTTGCTCTGTACCATACTGACGCGTGCACGGGCCGAACTCTTACGACGGCAAAAAGCGATCAGCTGTGTGACTGAATTATCAATGTCGTAAGACATGAAACCCGAATTGCATCAGTAGTAAAGAAGAAACTGAACAGTCTTGCATCTGTCCGAAAACGACGACGTAGAAAAAAATTGCATATTGCATACAGCGCTGGGGAGTCTGGAACTCTGCTATGGGATTGGCATTGTGGGAGCTACTTCTCTCAACATTGCACAACGACGATGAAACACCACTCACCTGCGATGAATGCTTTGCGATCCTGATGTACCTTGCCGAGCGAGCCACGGATGGTGCCGACTCGGACAGGCTTCGCACCGCCGTGCTACTCCATCTTGCGCGCTGCCCCCGACTGTCGCGAAATGCATTTGCACCATCTGCGTTTGTTGGAATGTGAGTGCGCACAAAGACTTGCTACAGATTAAAATTCGCTCTCGCCGAATTATTTGAGTGTACGCTGCTCAGTCGTGGGCGGTCACTGTACAATGATGTCTTAGTGCTGCTAAGAAAGCGGGGAGAAAGATAACATGACGACGCCACTGCGACCGGAACAACTCCGCAACAATGTAAATCCGATGTCATTTGCGTTCGAGACGACGGCCGAACTTTCGCCCGTGACTCGTATTATCGGTCAATCGCGTGGCGTCGCTGCGCTTGACTTCGGGATCAACATCGACAGTCCCGGCTACAACATATATGTGCTCGGCCAGTCGAACACCGGTCGGGCCGGCGCCATCGAGCATTATCTCAAAGAGCATGCTGCCGGTCGCGCAGCTCCCTCCGATTGGGTCTACGTCCACAATTTCCGCGAACCGGATAAACCGGTCGCACTGCGATTGCCGCAGGGAATGGGTTGCCAATTGCGCGACGCACTCTCGCAGCGCATCACACAACTGCGCACGAAAATTTCGGATGCCTTCGATAATCAGGCCTTTCGGGACGCCGCACTGGAGACGCGCCATGAGATGGAGGCAGCGCGCGAAAAGCTATTCGACAATTTGAAGTCAGAGGCCGTATCTATGGGAGCCGTGCTGCTGCGCACCCCTGAGGGATTCACTTTCACCCCGGGTGTAGACGGCCGTCCATTCTCGCCGGAGGAAGCCGCACAGATGAGCGCTGAACAGCAGGCAGCCTGGCGCGAATCCTTGCACGCTCTTGAACATCGACTCAACGAGGCCATCTATCAAGCACGGAAGCTCGAAGGGGAAGCCAAAGACGCACTCGATGATCTCGTGCGGCGGGTCACAAGTTCGGTCGTGGATGTGGAATTGGATGCACTGACCGGCGAATTTGATGCGTTCGAAAATGTTAAGCAGTTTATCGATGAAGTGCGGCAAGATGTCCTCGACAATGTGCACCTATTCCGCGATTCTGAAACAAGCACTGACGATGCCGAAGAAGACGACCTGCCAGAGCAATTTCGACACTATCGCGTCAATGTAATCATCGACCATAAATACAGCACCTCAGCCCCGGTCGTGGTCGAATACAACCCGACGGTACCACGATTGCTGGGGCGTGTGGACCATGAAGCGCGCCCAGGTGGGGTGCGTACCGACTTCACATTGCTACGCGGTGGCGCGCTGCACGAAGCCAACGGCGGCTATCTATTACTACGAGCGGGGGACCTTTCAGCCGAACCCGGCGCGTGGGAGGCACTCAAACGCGCGCTGGTGAGTGGCACGCTGCGCCCGGACGATCCGGCCACTCGCAGCGGCATGGCCACCCGTTCGCTCGACGCAGAACCGATCCTGCTCGACCTGAAAGTCGTCTTGCTCGGTCCACCCGAGCTTTACTACATGTTGCGTTCTGCCGACGACGACTTCCGCCCGACATTCAAAGTGATGGCGGACTTCGACGAGATGGTGCCGCGCTCAGAAGAGAACGAACTGGACTACGCCACGTTTATCGCGACGTCCTGTGTCGAGGAGGGCTTGCCGCATTTCAACCGCGAAGCCGTCGCCCGTGTAATCGAGTTCGGCTCGCGGCATTCAGGATCGCAGAAGAAACTCACTGCGCGCTTCGGCAAGATCGCCGATCTGGTTCGGGAGTCTGCCTACTGGGCTCAGCAGGCCAGCCGGGATTTAGTGACGCTGGCGGACGTGGTCAGTGCAATCGACCATCGCAATTACCGCAGCAATCGTGTAGAGACACAGTTGCGCGAGAGTCTGGCGGACGGCAAGCAGCTCATCGCTACCGAGGGCGATGTTGTAGGCCAGATCAATGCCCTCTCGGTCAGCAGGGTTGGCGAGCATACGTTCGGCCAGGCAACGCGGGTCACGGCGCGCACATACGTTGGAAAGCAGGGCGTTGTGCAGATCGATCGCGAGGTGGAACTGGCCGGCCCGATCCACAACAAGGGACTGATGACGCTCGTGGGGTATCTCGGCGGACAATATGCCGATGACCAGCCGCTCACACTGTCGGCGCAGATCACCTTCGAGCAGAACTACGGCGGTATCGAAGGCGATAGCGCAGCCTCCACGGAACTGTATGCGCTGTTGTCCAGCCTGGCGGGATTGCCCATCCGCCAGTCCATTGCCGTAACCGGCAGCGTGAACCAGCGCGGCAAGGTGCAGCCGATCGGCGGCGCAACCGCCAAGATCGAGGGCTGGTTCGAAGTATGCAAATTGCGCGGTCTTACCGGTGAGCAAGGCGTGCTTATCCCTGCCTCGAACGTCGGTGACTTGATGCTACGGGACGAGGTCGTAGCTGCCGTGTCCGAGAGTCGCTTCCATATCTGGGCCGTGGATAGCATCGATGAGGGCATCGCGCTGCTCACCGGCCGCCCGGCGGCGGAGACGCATGCGGCCACGAAGGCGCGGCTGCGAGAATTGGCACTGTCCGGGATGCGCTTTGAAGAAGACCGGAAAAGGATCGACTGATTAATAGATTGCGCAAGCTTGGCGATGTTTCGGTCTACCTACCTGCAGTAAGTGTTGATTTAAATGATTTGACTGGAATTGATAGGGAACCTGGAGGATCAGGCACGAGATGGGAGCGGATCCGCTCGCTCAAATGTCTGAAGTCTCACTGCAAATCTAGATTGACTAGCAAAAGATTGAGGTAAGAAGCTCAAATTGTCGGAGTGAGAGGGGAAGGACTGGAAAAAGATTGTAGAGCGGGTTTTGGTCCTATGGCTCGCCGCTCTTACTTGCTGCTGTTCGAAGGTGTTTGCAGTATCGGGAATTCTTTATAGGACGACAACACAATACTGCTTATTGAATTTGAGATTTGGGCTTTGGAACGGATCCGTTCGATCAATCTCTCCAAATCCCGGGTGTTGGCTGCCCGCACTTTCAAGAGGTAATCGTCTTCGCCTGCAAGCGAGTACCATTCCAGCACATCAGATTCTTCGGCGCAAACATCGGCTACATTTTGCTTCGACTTCGAGAAATCGGGAGTTGCACCAACGATAAGGCGAATAAAGGCCAGAATTGGTTTCCCCAGCTTCTCCGCATCGACCAGCGCCACGTAGCCACGGATAATCCCTCTGCGCTCGAGCCGCTTGACGCGGTCTCGGACAGTCGAAGGCTTCATGTCAACCTTCGTGGCCAATGCTGCATTCGATAAGTTCGAATCCTCCTGCAGTATTTCGACGATCAGGCTATCTGTCTGGTCAAGCTTGTCCATACACAGCGAACTTTCGGCGGAGTGTGCTTGGTGGGAACGGAGTGAGAATCTGGCAACCCATACGTCGTCTGCTTACCCGCGAGCCTGCCGATCACGAGCCTAGAATTTCTTGTACGTTTCCTTTAGCTCGACTAACGGATGTTCGGGCGACATTTGGTATTTGATGAGCATCTCGCGCGCGAGCATGTCGCGATCCTGCTGTCCCTCGGGGAGCTGCATGTCTTCAGGAAGCTGCAACCAGCCATTGATGTTGCGATCGAAGACGGCGGGTACATCACCTTCATATCCCATGTGAACGTCCTCGAGCCAGTTCAGGTCTTTCCATCCCATAATCTCGATATATTGCTTCAGGAATGGCGTAAGTCGCTCATAATCCGGCAACAGGTTGACGTCGTAACGGTAGCCGACGTGCTGGCCGGCATCTTTATCCTCTCCGCGGTCGATTGTTTCGCTCATAATACTCCAATTTTAAGCCCATGGGAACGGGCTGTTCGAGGTTGGATGCAAGTCGCCTTCGGCGTAGCGTGAGAAACGGAATGGATGTAACACAGAACTTTCCTCGCCGACCAACGTCCGCGCCACTTCCTTGCCGACGCCAATCATTTTGTAGCCGTGATTGCTGTCAGCTACGACGTAGACGTTTGGCATCATCCAGTCGAAGACAGGAAAGTTGTCCACCGTGAACGCGCCGATGCCGCCGCTGGGCTCATTCCTATAGTGCGTGTGCACGTTTTCAAATCGGTCCATGCAATGGGCAAGGGCGCTGGTCCAATAATCGATGAAGTTTTCGTCGACCACGTAATACGGGCTTTCCGGGCCGTAGGGGTCCAGTTGCGCTGCATGTCCCATATTTTCCGGTACAGCGCCGCCCTGCACGCCTTCGCGGTCTTGTTTGAAATAAATTCCCCAGGATGAATTGTTGATGACATTGCCCATAGATGTAGAGATGAGTGGCTCATTCGAATCGATGTGGATCACAGGTGGCGTGTTGCCTTCCGCCGTGACAAACATTTTCGGATCGACTTCAATCTCGCCCTCCTGCAGTCGCCAATAAGTCCACATCTCGAGGTCTTCGACGAGCTGCCCATTGGTGGGGTCGCGGACGGCGACCTTGTTTGGCAATCCGAGTGCGGTCCAGAGTTGCTTAATCCAGGGTACTACGGCCAGCACCACATAATCCGACTCAATGTCCCCTTCGTTTGTTTCGACAGCCGTAACATGTCCGTTTGATTGGCGGAAGCCGGTCACTTCAATGCCGCTGCAAATGCGCACCCCCTCTGCTTCAGCTTTGCGGGCGATGCCGTGCATCGAATCTTTGTTGAACGCAAATCCGCCACGATGCTCATGCAAGATTGTAGTCAGCCCCTTGGCTTTCCAGTCCGGGAAGAGCGCCTTCATGTAACGGTCGACCGCAACTTCCCCACGGATCAGCGAGGAATTGTAGTCAGTCGATTGTTGCCGCGCGTAGACAGTTTCCAGATCGCCGGCCTGATCTTCCGAGGCACAGACTAGGTAGCCTACCGAATTATAGGCAAAGGCCTCGCTATCAGATTCCCAGACTTCCACGCTCACGCGCATCAGCTCCCCCATGGCGGGTTGGAAATAATTGTTGCGCACGACGCCACATGCGATGCCGCTCGCGGCGGCGGCGATACCGGTCTTGTCAACGATTAAAATGTCTTCGCCGCCGCCTTTACCACGCGCCTTGAGTTCCTTAGCCAAATGCCATGCCGTGCTCAGTACATGTACCCCGGCGCCGATGATGACGTAACGTGATTTCTTTGGCAGTTCCATGTTTATGTTTAATATCGGTCCATGTCCGGTCGGCCGACCGTGTGTTGCGTGCCGGCCAACGGCACCATTGCCATCGCCGATGCTTCCATCGTGAGTGCGGCCAGGTCTTCAGGTTCGAGTGAATGGACGTTTGTTTTACCACAGGCGCGGGCAAACATCTGGCACTCAATTGTCAGCGTATGCAGGAAATTGTAAACCCGCACGGCTGCCTCGTCTGGATCGAGTCGTTTGCGCAGCTCTGGATTTTGCGTTGCGACGCCGACCGGGCATAGACCCGTGTGGCAGTGGTAGCAGTAGCCGGCCGGGACACCGACCGTTCCCTCATAGTCAGTCACGCCGGGAATTTCCTTGTTGCAGTTGAGGGCAACCATTGCGGCCGTGCCAATGGCGATCGCGTCGGCGCCGAGTGCGAGCGCCTTGGCCACATCGGCTCCGTTACGGATGCCGCCCGCATAAACCAGCGATATCTCGCCGGTCTTGCCGACATCATTAAGTGCTTTGCGGGCCTGACGGATTGCGGCAATGCCTGGCACGCCGGTCTCCTCGGTGGCGAGATGCGGACCGGCGCCGGTGGAGCCTTCCATCCCATCCAGATAGATACTGTCGGGTCCGGTTTTTGCGGCCATGCGCACGTCGTCGTACACGCGGGCGGAACCCAATTTGAGCTGGATCGGGACTTGCCCATCAGTTGCATCCCGAATCTCATCGATCTTGAGGGCCAGGTCATCTGGTCCGAGCCAGTCCGGGAGTCTGGCGGGCGAACGCTGGTCGATCCCAGCGGGCAGTGAGCGCATCTCGGCGATCTGATCGGTTACTTTCTGGCCCATCAAATGCCCGCCGAGGCCGACTTTACAGCCATGTCCGATGAAAAATTCCACTCCATCCGCCAGCTGCAGATGGTGCGGGTTGAAGCCATAGCGCGATTGGATCAATTGATAGAACCACTTGTCCGAATAGCGGCGCTCGTCGGGCAGCATGCCGCCTTCGCCGGAGCAGGTGGCGGTACTGGCCATGGTCGCCCCGCGTCCGAGCGCCACCTTGGCTTCATACGAGAGCGCGCCGAAACTCATGCCGGTGATGTAGAGCGGAATATCGAGTTCAAGCGGGCGTTTCGCGTTGGGACCGATGATCGTTTTGGTCTCGCATTTCTCGCGGTAGCCCTCGATGACAAAGCGTGTTAGCGTGCCGGGCAGAAACGTCAGGTCGTCCCAGTTCGGGATGGGCTTAAACATTGCCATCCCGCGCATGCGGTAGCGACCGAGATGCGCTTTGATGTGAATGTCATCAATGACGTGCGGCTGGAAAGTAAAGTTTTGGCCGAGAATTTCTGTGTTGCGGCTATTCATGGAGTGCATTAAGTAATACTCCTTGTGATTGCAGTCTTCGGGATTCATTATTCAGTCATCTTCATTTGACCAAATAGCTGGACACAGATAATTGAATACCTGATACTGAATACTGATCAAAGTACGATTTTCTTCTCGGACGGCTCAAGATTGTCGTAATTCCACAATTGCTTGCCGGCGACAATCTTCTGCATGTTTTCCACACCGTTCGGCGCTTCGAGGCCGTATATTCCCAATTTTTTGCTCAACCAGGTCGCGTCGGCGTCCGTCATATCTCCGGGCACAGCGTCGATACCGAGCGAGCTGATCTTTCCACCGACGTAGATGATGCCGTCGTACATTGAGTCGCCTAGATTGTCGTCGGCGTCGCCGAGGATGATCATGCGCCCGCGCTGCATCATGAAGCCGGACAGAATGCCGGTGCGACCGCCAACGATTATCGTGCCGCCTTTCATCGAAATGCCTGTACCACCGCCGACATCACCGCGGCAGACTAGATCGCCGCCACGGAACCCTGCGCCAAAGCTTGAACCGGCGTTCTTATCGATCAGGACTGTCCCGGCCAGCATGTTTTCAGCGCATCCCCAACCCACACGCCCGGTGATGTGCACATTCGGGCCATCGAGGAGCCCGACCCCGTAGTAACCCAAACTGCCTTCAATCGTTAGATTCAGGCGATTCAGGATGCTGATACAAAGTGAGTGTTTGGCGCCCGGATTTTTGACGACGATGTGACCGTGCCCTGCTTTCATCAGATCGCGGATTTGACGATTGACCTCCGGCGCGGTCTTGCCCTCGGCATCGATCTCAGCCTTTTTGTCGAAATCGACGACATACGCGTCGTGGTAAAGGAAGTTTTCTATGGTCTCGGGCGAGAAGACGGCCTTGTGATCGCGCCCGGCGAGTATCTCGCCGTGAATTCCTTCCAATGTTTGTTCGGCTAGTTGTGCCATACGTAAACCTCGCCCGCGTAGGGATCTATTGAATCGATTTCGTGCGGGAAAATCGTGCGGATTGCAACTTCCTCGGATGCGAGCGCGACCATCTCGTCGCTCTCGTACAGCACCATCGGTTTGGCCGCCATGACATCTTTGGCCATGCCGAGGCTATCGGAGGTGGCGATGAGATATGTGAAGACGCCGTCCAGTTCCTCAACAGAGTCACGCAAGGCCTCTTCGAGTGTGCCGCCCTGTTCCATTTTGTGGCCGACGTAAACGGCGAGCAGCTCGGAATCGCAGTTGGAAACGAAGCGCGCACCCTGACGTTCGAATTCGCGGCGCATGCTCCAATAGTTGGTGAGCTGCCCGTTGTGGACGACAGATATGTCTTTAAATGGATACGCCCAGTAGGGATGAGCCGAGCGGATGTCGACGTCCGATTCAGTCGCCATACGAGAGTGGCCGATGGCGTGCGTGCCGACAAAAGCGTCAAGTCCATATTGGTCGCTGACAACATTTGCGTCGCCAAGGTCTTTGATGAGTTCGAGCGCCTCGCCGAGCGAGAGTATTTCTACGCCTTCGATGTCCTCCAATATATTGGACATTTCGCGTAGGTCGCCGTCGAAGAGCAGGCGGTAGCGGTAAGCGTACTCGGTCGCCGCTTCGGGCGCGACAATCTCGGCGCCCATATCGAGCAGGCGGCGGTCGACCGCCGCGCGCCGTTCTTTGATCTGAGTGTGGATCTCAAAGCCGCGCTCCATATCTTTCTGCTCGGCCACCTTGAAGCGCATGATCAACTCGTCCGGATTTGGGACGCCATACAGACCATAGCCGGTCGAGTCTGGCCCGCGGTGTTTCAAGGAACGCAACATGGTCGCCATCTCTTCGCCAATATTGGCCGGCTCGCCGCGATGGAATACTCCGGCAATTCCGCACATTATGAAAACTCTCCTTATTTTGAAGCTATACAGCCATTATCACAGAGATGTAAAGAGTGTGGCATTAATAGCACAGAGTCTTTTTGTTTTCTCTGTGTATCTCCGTGCACTCTGTTTTAATTCTTACGGCAAGCAATTCAAGTACTCTTCCAAATCCCACTGCGTAACCGTCGCGAGATACTTCTCCCACTCATCGCGCTTGTAGTGCATGAAGACGCGGTACATGTCGCCGGGTAGTGCGGCTTTGATGACGTCGTCGGCCTCGAACATATCGAGAGCTTCTCCCAGCGAGAGGGGAACTGTCTTAACCTCTTTCTTTCCGGTCTCGACCAAGGTGTAAACATTGTCCGCTTCCGGCTCGCCCGGTTCGAGGTTGCGATCGATGCCATCGTCGAAGGCTTGGAGCAGACCGGATGACACCAGATTTCACTACCGGACACTTTATCCGTGATTGATTAGCGGTTGCCTCTCGGCTACACTCTCCGTTCTACCACAGAACAAGGGGAGTATCGCCATGAGTGACAACCGCCGTACATATCGTGCCATAAAGAGCGCCTTGCGGCAACTGTACCCAGGAGAACCGCAGGGCAACTTGGCTCGCCATTTGGATACGCTCGCTGCCATGGTCAGCGGAATTGTCCGCAGCCAGAGTAGCCAGCTACCGGCGATCGCCAGGAAAGTGCCAGACGGCAACAAACCCGAGAGCCGGGTCAAACGGTACGCCCGCTGGGTCAAGAATGAGCATATTAATAACGAAGTCTTCTTTCTACCCTTCGCTGAACCCTTATTGCAGGGTCTGGCGCAGGACCGCACGCTCGTGTTGGCAATGGACGGCAGCGAAGTGGGCCGCGGTTGCCTGACCCTGATGGTGAGCGTCATCTACAAGCAACGTGCTTTGCCGGTGGCGTGGGTCACCGTCAAAGGGAGCAAGGGACATTTTTCAGAAGCGACACACGTGCAGTTGTTGACAGAAGTACACGCTTTGGTGCCCCCTGCAAGCGATGTCGTCTTCCTGGGGGATGGTGAATTCGATGGCACGAACCTCCAGGCGGCTCTGAATGACTACGAATGGGCCTACGTCTGTCGCACGGCCAAGCATGTCCAGCTATGTGAAGGGGGCGACTGGTTCGCCTTCGCCGACCTGGATGTGCCCCGTGGTGCATACCGCGGCGTGCCGGATGTCGCCTTCACCCAGCAGGAATATGGGCCCGTCCTTGCCATCGCGTGGTGGCAGCGCGACTGCAAAGAGCCCCTCTATCTGGTCACCAACCTGGAGCTGGTTGCCGAAGCCTGTTCCTGGTATAACAAACGCTTTCGTATTGAAACTTTCTTCTCCGACCAGAAAAGCCGGGGCTTCAATTTGCATAAAAGCCATATCGCCGACCCGGCCCGGCTGGCCCGGTTGATGATCGCAGCTTGCCTTGCTTACATCTGGATCATCTACTTGGGCGTCATCGCCAAACGAGATAATTGGGTGCAAGTCATTCACCGCACCGACCGCTGTGATCTGAGCCTATTTCAACTCGGCTTGCGCCTGCTGGAACAGTTCCTAAATGAGCATCTGCCCATCCCGGTCGCCTTTGACATGCCCCGCGCAGAAAGTGTCCGGTAGTGAACACCAGATAAGGATTGACTGTCGAGTCAACCGCGCGGTATTCAAACCGGCCGGGCGCTGAGACGCGCAAGCTGCAAGTGCGGTTCTGGTAGCCCCAGTCCGCAAATACCGGCGCCCAGAATCCGGTCTCCCAGAAGCGGCGATACGAGTTGACCGTCGCACAGCCGAGCACTGTCAGGCCGCCGATATGCTCGAGGATGCCGCCAATGACGTTTAGTCCGATCGTTCCGGGCTTTCGCTCCCCTTCCGCAGGCATAAAGACATTCTCGCCACCGCGAACATACGAGAACGCGGCCTGCATGATCCGCACCGCCCTTCCAAAGCGACAGATTGGTATGACAGCCCGAGGCCGATACGCCCATGAACGGCTTTGACATGAAGCAGGCGATGATGCCAAACTCGCGCGCGACCTGTGCGCATATCTGGCGATAAGTAGTCAGCCGATCCGCTGACTTGAGCACGCCATCAAATTGGTAATTTAGCTCCAATTGGCCGGGCGCGTCTTCATGGTCGCCCTGGATCATGTCGATGCCCAACGCGCGCGTATTCAATTACTTTCATCACGACCGGGCGCAACGACTCGAATTGGTCGATATGATAGCAATACGGCTCGCTATAACCGCCATCTGGCTGACCGGCCTCATTCTTTTTAAGCCACATCATTTCAGGCTCGAAGCCAGCGCGTAGGGTGAGGCCATGTTTCTCCTGGAACTCGGCATGCGTGCGCGTCAAATTCCCTCGGCAATCAGAGGTCAGGAATGCTCCCGGGTCTTCCGGCTCATCTCGGTTGCGGAAGAGCGTGCAAAAGACGCGCCCAATACGTTTATCCCATGGCAACTGGACAAACGTTTCAGGTTCCGGAATGCCGACCAGTTCGGCCGCTTCCGGCCCGTAGCCGATGTAGTTGCCTTTACGGTCGACGAACAGGTTGGCCGTAGAGCCATAAACTAGTTGGAAGCCTTTTTCTGCAATCGACTCCCAGTGGTCTGCCGGCACGCCCTTGCCCATCACGCGCCCGGTTACCGAGACGAACTGGTAATAGATATAAGTGATGCCCAGCTCGGTGATCTTGCTCTGAACCTGCTTGACCAGTTCGGCACGCCCATCAGCATTTACCTATGCTTCTAGATCAGTCATGTCATCTCCTGCGTAGATTCATAGTTGGCGGATGCAAAATGTGGCTGTCACAACCATGCACGAGACGCTTCGTACTGTCAATTGTCATGGATGGCAGGATAGTACCATGCGATAATTAATTTGTCTAAAATATGTCATTAATTATGAGATTAAACGGCAGTTATTCCATTTTAATAGATATTATATCGGATATTAGCAATATTTTCCGATATTATGCTATACTGCTCACTGTGTAATTCTGCAGATTAGTATCAGCTTAGTCCATACAATTCAATTCTACCCGGATCGAATTTGGAATTGTATTGCAAACACCCTTGGCTCGAGTGCTTCACTCAAATGTCGAGTGAGAATCCGATGTTCAAAATGATAAATAAGACTGCCACTGATTTTCAGTGGCGCAATTTGTTGCACTGGTATTCATCGACCGGTTGTGGGGATTCTTCCCTACGACCGGTTTTTCTTTATGAGATTTTTATAGATGATGTAGAAGAGCTTTGCTTCACTCATCGTTCATCTTTGAAAGGAGGAAAGATATTTATCAGACTCAAAATACAGATCTGATAACGCGCACTCGAAATATTTTGGTCAAGTCCAGCAAATCCTTTAAGGAGGAGTACTACTCATGAAGAAACATGTGTTTCTAAGTCTGATTTTGGTCGGCATGTTCATTCTTGCTGCATGTCAGCCGGCCGCTGAGCCCGTTGCGGCTTCAGAAGAAGCTGCCCCAGAGGAAGCCTCTCCGGAAGAAGCTATGGAGGGCGAGGTAATGAACGTTGCGGAGAATGATACACCGCTCGTCATCGCCACGCACAACTGATCGAGCCAGATCGTGATGTCCCGCGTGGTCGGCTTGATCTACCAGGAAATGGGCTATAACGTCGAGTTCATTCCGACCGACTCGCAGGCGGTGTATGAATCTGTGCGCCTGGGCGACGTCACGTTTGAACTCGAAGTGTGGGAAGGCGCATTCGGCGTCGCGTATGAAGAAGCGCTCAACCATCGCAACTACACGCACCCCAATCCGCCGACGCGCTTGTTATGGGTATGTGGATGAAAGTGTGTAAATGGCAAGTCTCTTGCAGCTAGAAATAGCAAGGAGACAACATGCCAACACAAAAAGCACGTACACAGGAAATCCTATCGAAACATGGGCCGGCAGTCGAACAACTACAGGCCGAACTGCTGAGCGCCGAAAGTGTCGATGACTTTTTCGGCAAAGATGGCATCTTCGCTAGGCTGTTCGGGCAGACACTAGAGAAGCTGATGGAAGCCGAGTTGAGCGAGCACTTAGGCTACGAGCGCTATCAAGCGCAAGGGCACAACTCAGGCAACAGCCGCAACGGGAGCCGCAAGCGTAAGCTAAAGACTTCGGGCGGCGAGACGGTGGTGAACGTACCGCGCGACCGCAACGCTACTTTCCAGCCCGAGATCCTGGAGCGCAATCGCACGCTGAGCAACGAGCTGGAAGAAAAGATCGTGTACCTGTATGCCAAGGGCACCTCCACGCGCGATATCGAAGCCACCATGCGTGACCTGTATGGGGTCCATGTTTCCGAAAGCCTGGTCAGCAAGGTCACCGATAAGATCTGGCCGGAAGTCGAAGCCTGGCAGAACCGACCGCTGGCCGCAGTCTATCCACTCTTGTATCTGGATGCCCTATTCATCAAGCTGCGGCGTGACAATCAGGTTGCCAGCGTCCCGGTCTATGTGGTGCTGGGGGTGGACATGGACGGCCACAAGGACGTGCTCGGGCACTGGGTCGGGAATTCCACGGGCGAAAGCGCCAATTTCTGGCTTTCGGTACTCTCTGACTTGCAAACGCGCGGCGTGCAGGATATCCTCATCGCCGCAGTGGATGGTCTCAACGGCTTTTCAGAATCCATTGAGGCGCTTTTCCCGCAAACCATCGTCCAGCGTTGTATTGTGCATCAAATCCGGCATAGCCTGAAATATGTTACCTGGACCGACCGCAAAGACTTCACCCGCGACCTGCGTAAAGTCTACCAAGCCAGCACGCTCGAACGCGCTGCCGCTGCCCTGGACGAGCTCGAGCAGAACTGGAGCGAGAGCTATGCTATGGCCGTCAAGTCCTGGCGGGCCAACTGGGCCGAGCTCAGGAATGAGAATTAAATAACTTGTGCAAATGGGAGAGCGCGGTAATTCCATTGGGGCAAGAAATCATCAAAGATAATGCGCATGTTGTCCCTGAAATCTGTGGCTACTTTACGACCGGTTTCGTAGACCTGGTCAATAACATGGACAAAAGCTTTCAGTCCGGTCTTGGTGCTGGTTTTTTCCATCAGTTCTTTGACGAGTTTGCGGCTGGTGAAGATCACGCCTTGGCAAGCGCGGGTAACATGCGGGAAGAAACGGTGTTCGCTGGGGTTGTATTTCGAGCAATAGGGTGGATAGTGAGCAATGCGAATTTCGACCCCGATTTCATCGGCCAGTGCTTGCAAGTCTTGCTTGAAGATGTAGTAGCGGGAACTGTTACTCCCGCCGCCATCGCAAAGCACGAGAATAGAAGTGGCGTTGGGATAGTGGTAGTGGCCGTATGTGTACCACCAATGGCGAAAGCTATCGCAAGCGAATTCACTGGTATCATGACTGCCGCCGAGTTGGATGTAGCCGACATTGAGACGCAAGTCGTAGAGACTGTGAGGAATGCTGACCCCAGCAGCATAGCTGTTGAAATCATGGTCATAAGTTTGCAGTTCTTCCAGGGTGTACAAATGTCCGTCTCGGTAGAAATTGCCCAGATATTCCTTTTTCTTGCTGTCCATGCTGACAATGGGATTGCCCGCCGCTTCGAATTCGGTCTTGAGCCGCGTGATGTTCTCAAATTGCTCGTTGCGGTTTTCAATCTCGGCCTTCAAACCGAGTTTCTTTTGCGCTTTTCGGCGGCGATAGTTGTGCTTCTGCAGCAACTTGCGCACCACATATTTGCTGACCACGATGTCGTGCTCGGCCCGCAACGCCGCAACAATCTCGCCCGGGGTCAGGTTCGTCCAGCGCACCCTCTCGTCCAGCGGGTCACCGGCTGTGTGCTCGCGCAACACTGCCAGGAACTTCTCAGCAAGTTGCGCCCCCCATGTGACGTAGTACGGTTTGCGTCCGCCGCCTGGCTTCCGAATGCGCTGCTCCACTTCGCCCTTGGGCAAGCCACTGACTTCGCGGGCGCCTTTGCTCACCGTGTTGCGACTGCACCCCAACACCCGCGCAATGTAACTCCGTCCGCCGTGTCCAAATCTCAAGGCTTCGAAACCAGCAAAGCGACGCCCATCTTTCTCGTTCAAGCTGTTGTAAAAGCGGCGCATCATTTCTTCATGTTCGGGCGCATAGGGTTTCATCATGGCCTCCTGGCTAGTGTTCTGATGAAGCCAAGAGAATATCACTGCTTGCATCCGTTGTGAACCAACTGCCCAAATTATTTAATTCTCGTTCCTAAGTGCTTTCTTCGATTTCCCGCGCGAGATCCGGCGCTTGATGTACACCACCAATGCCATCGAAGCTTACAATCGCCAACTGCGCAAAGTCACCAAGACCAAGGGCGCTTTGCCCTCCGAAAAGGCGGTCCGTAAATTGCTTTTCCTGGTCAGTCAAAATGCCAGTGCCAAATGGACCACGCCCATGCGCGATTGGGCCAAAATCCTGAACCAGCTTGCTATCCGCTTTGAGGGGAGGTTTGAATTCTAAATGCCAACAAACAGGCGTTGTCCCAGCCTAATCGCTGGTTTGTGGCTGTCAAGGGCGCTACTCCAATTCAGCTCGATTTGCTCTGAACCCCTTGACAGCCCCTGCGCTCAGCGATTGCTGGACAACCAGCGCCTGTTTGTTTCAAAGTGTGTTTATTCGCATCCTGCCAGAAACGCCGTTTACACACTCTTTTAAACACTACCCTTGTTATCGACGCCGCAGGCCGGCTCTAGTTTCTAGCCTATGCCTTCGATCCACCCGAACAATTTCTGGGCGTACTCGCGACTGACGGGGCTCTGGTAGAAAAGATGTGCTCGCTCGGTAGACCTGTCAAAATACCCGGCATACCTATAATGACATGGGCTGGCGCGCCATCAGAGGCGCATGGCATTCTAAGCGACGGCGCTGGGGGGGTATTTTTGTACAACGAACCAATCCAACCGCTACGCCATTGGTGGCCGGGCGCCAACTCCTCTTCGGGCCTCAGAAAGCTTCGCATTCTGTACCCTCATGTGTGGCTTGGATGGCCATAATGAGTCATTTTCTTCTACGTTGAACCCCGTATATTTGAAGAAGTACTGTCCCGCATCTCATCCGCGCAGACCATTACCCATAAAAGCGATACACAACTGCTCATCAGCGCTGCCCGTGATCAAAATTCACCAACCGATCCCAATGCGCTTGCGAACTGGCTGACAGAACATGTGCTGCGCCATCGTATGGTGGATGCTGGGCAAGTTCCCCTGCCCATGAGAACAGTGTTCAGTTGGGGTTAATCTTTGTTGATTGCCGCAGATTTACATGATGCCTGGATGCGTGTTATCAGAGAGAAATCGCGATTTGCATCAAGCCAATCTCCCATAAGGCCAGCTTTATAGGCAGGTGAGTAAACAATCAGCTTGTTTGCCTATATCTTCTAATTAAATCGAAGGATTTGTGGAGGCGGCCTTTTGATCAACCATTTCCAAATTTTGGCTGGGTCCAGATTTTCCCTCCGAGGATCGTCTTCATAGCAGATGCCGCAATGTTCTCCGGTAGTCCCAAACTCAACCATTCGCTTCGGCCAACTTCCCCCCTCGCCAGACCAGATTGCCTCCCGAACATGATCGAACACGATCATGTCGTTCTCGATAAAAAATTGGGAGTCTTCTTGCACGATCGGCGAATCGGCTAACACTTGAGCAAGAGTTGGATCCGGGCAGTAGATATGCATACACGCTAACTCACCGAATCGAGTTTGGGAAATCAACTGTTGTTTGAGTTGGACATCGGACAGTATTTCCGACAGAGCTGGAATAGATTCGATCCCTTCTCTCTTCATTGGAAATTCCATGAATGACCTTCGGAGGAATTCCGACGGTATCCTGATTCCGATATTCCGCCATATCGATTTGGATCAATGGAAAAGGTTCCTTCGGACTGCGCGGGGCCCACAGCTTATTGATATGGATATGTCTAACTTCCCCCTCTCCCAAGGGTCGCGATATAGCCCAATTTAGCCCGTGGGTGTGAAACAGCGTAGATTGGCCTGTGAGGAAGAATGGCTGGGTCACAATAATCGGGTTGGCGCAGTGATAGAGGTCCACTTTCCGCAGCAGGATGCGGCCGTATGGCTGCCTGGCGAACGTCGGCAGGACGACCCAGAGCCAGGCCCGTTCGTGGGTATGCGCTTTTGCTGCTACTTGTAGCGCTCTTGCGAGGTAAGCCGGGTCAATGTCTTTCTTGACGCCTGCTTTTAAAGTGTCTGCCAAATCATCCAGATGCTCGTCTTCGACGAGTGCAAATTGGGTATTCAGATCGCGTGCCAAGTAAGTCAGCCCATTGAATAATCTGGCAAAGGCCAGCGTAGTCTCTGTTTCCTCCGTTTGTTGAGCACTCTTCCATTGAAGAAATAGAAGCGCGGCAGCATTGTGCAGCGCATCCAAAACCCCGAGAGCTTCGTGACTTGATGCGGTCTGCACCTGTCGCGACAAATGCCCAATATCCAGCCCGTGGGCTGCTGCATTCTCGCGGATTCCCGCCATGCGGTCTCGGATGTTGGGTGGGGCAGTTGTTGTGCCGCGGTCAAATTCTTCTGCAGGAAGAATA
The DNA here is from genome assembly GCA_965248775.1 of Anaerolineales bacterium. Lineage (GTDB taxonomy): Bacteria > Chloroflexota > Anaerolineae > Anaerolineales > JBHHUI01 > JBHHUI01. Next base: position 2,165,144 of record OZ252150.1, on the reverse strand, counting down.
TTCGGTAATTGGGTCATGTAGATTCGCACCCCATCAGTAGTCGCTCTCGATTTTCGTTGATCAATTTTCACCAGGCCGGAATTATGACTCGCCAAGCACACGCTTTAGAATTTCAATGTCAGATTCAAATGATTCAGGGGGAAGCGGGCCGAAAGAAAACCTGAAGAAGTCCTGCAAGGGGGATTGTTCCCCGCGGCGGGCCATATCACAATCCGTGCCTTTCAATACGGCGGCGCCCTCTTTAAATAGGTTTTGGTTGAAAGCCTCCGCGGTCATTCCCTCAGGTAAACGACACCAGTGATAGAAACCGCCAGCCCCGGAGAATATGTCGAGGCCGAGGCGTCCAAACGCCTCCCCGTACCGGTCGCGCTGGCTCTTGTAAAAAGAAGGGACGGCTTTACGGACCAGTTCGATACGATTTTCTTTGAGAAGTTCTAAAGCATACAATTGGGAAGGGTGGGAGACTCCCCCCATTCCAAAGGATGAAAAATTGCTGAGGATTTCGATATTACGTCTTGATGAAACGACCCAGCCTATCCGAATGCCGGGTGCCTGAAAACCTTTCGTCGCCGCCCCGACTACGAAAATGTTCGCCTCGTCGATGTTGCGGATAAAACGCATTGCGCTCACAGGCGGATCATGGAAGAGTTCATAGGCTTCATCGATCAAAAGACCCAGGTCTTCTGACTGCAGCGCGCCGACGAGGTTGGAGAGTTCTTCATCATGACGGGTGACCCCGGTTGGATTGCAGGGGTTGCTCAGAAGTACCAATGACTTGCGGCCGTTCGGATTGTTTGCGTAGTCCGAGACAGATGGGAAGAAGCAATTTTCCACATCGCTGGGAACCAAGCTGTATGATCGCCTCAAGCGTTCCAGGATATCGTAATAAGGAGTGTATTCGGTGGCTGCGATCCGAATATTGACCTGGGAATCGAGAAAGAGAAGGACTGCGATGAGGGCCGGTCGACCTCCTGCAAAAATCATCACATTCTCTTCCGTAATGCTCGCCCCGTAATGGGTCTGGTAATAGGCTGCGATTGCCTCGCGCAGGGTGGGCAGACCCCAGGCTTTGGGGTACTTCAAATCATTTGCTGTGATTTTGACAGTGGAAGGCAGCTCCGGCCCGCCAGGTAATTTTTCCGTACGGGGGAATCCCTGGCTCCAGGGATGGGTTCCGGGATCACCCATATATGAACCAAAGGAATTCATGAAAGCATAAAGCGTCTCATAGATTCCCATGGGCGGAAAATAGTTAAGAAAAGTCATTGACTCCTCGAACCAAAATTTCGATTAACCAAAAAGAGATTTTTGTGGCTTCGCTGCGACAAAAATCCCTTCATTAGAAGAAACTCGAATGAAGTTTACAATAACAACTCGAGTGTTGTGATTTGAGTGAAAAGGCTCAAGCAGCCAAAGAGTAAGCCTGCTTGGCGAATAAGTACGAGAAGACTTGTTGCTCGTCAGTACCGTCAGACAGAGAGCCGTGAGCCTGCAAGATCAATGCTTCGATTAGCTGCTGGCTTTGTTGGCGAATAACCTGCCCGATGGATTGGATGGGCGCGCAGACCTTGTCACGACGCGATGTGGGCAAACAGTGCAGGTGCAGGAACGAATAGGCCACGAAGACCAGTGACCAGTGCTTATGAATGGCGGCGGCCGAGCGCATGCGATATTCGTGGAGCCCCAGGTTCTGTTTGGCGTCTTGATAAAAGGTCTCAATCGGCCAACGGAGCAGATAGGTTGCGATGATCTTCTTGGCATCCCAACTGAGATGGCTGCTGACCAGCACGGCATAGGTGCCGGTTAAATCAGGCTTGGCAAAGCTGATGACCAGCCGTACCTTCCCCAAAGTCGGGATGCGTACATTCTTGCTGAAGCAGTAGTAGGTCTGCACGCCCACTTGCATCGGTTTGAAAGCGGAAGGTGGGATAAGCGGCACTAGGTCCTGCACCTTGATGTGCGGACCATCAAAGCGCATGCGTTCGCCGGAAGCATCCTGGAGCACAAAGCTGTTGGTGATAAGGTTGCGGTTGTTTTTCAGCAGGCTGATCCAGTGCTTGCCATGCGCACTGAGAACTTCGAGCAATTCGGGTGCCAGGTACCAGGCGTCGAACAGCACCGTTTCAAAGGGCAAATCGTGCGCCAGCGCCGCCTTGACCAGTTCAGCCGCCAGCGAAATCTTGGTCTGAAAAGATTCGTCCAGAGCCCGGAACTCTGGGTCGGCCAGCAAGGTGGGTGCGACTTGACGTTTGAAGCGATTACGCTCCTTCTTGGTTTTCGGGATCGTAGCGTCGGGCAACAGTTTCTTGACGAACGCTTCCCAGTCGGTGACTTCTTCGTAGCGCCGGTACAGTCGCCAGTCGGCCGGAAAGCGAACCGCGCCGCTGATGTAGTGGCCGGTGACCAGATTGTGCGCTAGCGGATACATGTGGTTGCCGTGGTTGTAATGTTGGTCAATGTATTCGAACAGACTGCCGACGTGCTCGCACAAAGTATCATCGATGGCCAGCATCGATTTGCGGGCGCTGACGCTTGGTTTGCTGGAATAAGTATGCAATGCGTTCCTGGTTCAGTTCCGCGGCATCCCAGTTCGCTTCCGACAAGAAGCGCGACAGGTTGGTCTTGTCAGCGCTATCCAACAGGCAGCGCGTCATGTTCGCCATCGACTTGTTCTTCAACACAATCAGTCCGGTTAGATAATTCTCGAAATGCCGGAACTGACAGCGGTTTTCAAACACCCCGCGAAAGCTGGCGCTGTGCTCTGATACGATGGGAGCCGGTTTTACGATGGGAAGTTGCATCTGCCGAATATGCCCTAAGATCACTCAAATCACAACACTCGAGTAACAATAACAACAGGTACATGAACAGAGACACATGGTGTTTAGAGAAGGATGAAATTCAGTCGCGTTACTCCAGTTTACAGGCTGGCAAAAACATCACTTAGTTCCACGCTATATTATAGTTCGTCTAACTTTTTTCGGTGAATTCTTGCGTATAAAATTATTCACTACAGTATGAGAGAAAATTTGTGTTTTGTTACCCTATTCGCGCCGCTGTCCAAGCTAAAGTATTTAAGAGACGTGACTTAACGGATGTCGTGACACTTAAAAAATGCTACACTGGAGCAGAGATTCACACTTGGCGGACGCCTGAGCAGCAAGCCGCGGCGCTCGTCCCTTTTCTACCAAATTTGGGGCCGCTACGGGACAGCGTTAGACACCAGGGGGATAATAGGCACCAACTCCCCAACGTGCCAGCGAAAGCGCCCTAATCGACGAAGGTGGGGAAGCGGTTAAGGGTGAATCTTTTGTCGTTTTAGGGCTGATCCTGCCCGGAGACTAGCATCAATCACCAAGCTGATGACTAGTCCAAGCTCCAAAAGGGCATTTGATGGAAGTGAGACAGCAAACCACGCAGGAGAGAAACAATGTCTGACAAAGGTATAGGCAAGGGTCCTCAAAAGGACGACAGCGCAAGGCGCAACAAACAGCAAGAGGTAGAGCAGCGCCAAGCCGGCCCACAAAGCCACCCCGTCCAGCCGGGGCTGGGTGAACAGGCGTGGGTCGCTGCAGCCGGGGCCTACCGGCGCGTCTCAGCCAGCCCCCCGTCGGCGATTAAACCTAACGACATTCTGACATTGCAACGCACGGCCGGCAACCGTGCCGTTACCCAATTACTCCAGGCTAAGCTGTCTGTAGGTCCGGTGGGCGACAAGTACGAACAGGAGGCCGACCGGGTGGCTGAAACTGTGCTGCGTATGCCGACCCCTGCCTCCGAAAGCACTCCATCGAACGATTCTGTCCCCTCTGAAAGACCTCTACATGAGCGCTTTGAGGAAGAAGAGGAAATAGCGCAGCCCAAGCTCACAATCCAACGGGCGGCGATGGCGCCCCCGGTTGGCAACGACGACGACGGCGATGGAGAGGCCGAAGACACACAGAACGACATACAGCGGGCCGGAACGGGCGACGGCAGCTTTCAACCAGGACACGACTTTGAGCATAGCCTCTCGAGAGCGTCCGGGGGGGGTGTGCCTTTGTCGGAGGTCACGCAAAATTTCATGGAGCCGCGCTTTGGCGCCAACTTCGGTAACGTGCGCGTGCATACGGACAAAAATGCTGTGCAGATGAATCAAGAATTCGGCGCGCAGGCCTTTACGCACGGCTCGGATGTGTTCTTCGGCGCGGGAAAATACGATCCCGGCACAACGGCGGGCAAGCGTCTACTTGGGCATGAGTTGACACATGTGGTGCAGCAGGGCGGCACTGTCTCCACCAAATCTGCGCAGCCAGCTCAGCGCTCGAAGACTAAGGAACGAGAATTAAATAATTTGGGCAGTTGGTTCACAACGGATGCAAGCAGTGATATTCTCTTGGCTTCATCAGAACACTAGCCAGGAGGCCATGATGAAACCCTATGCGCCCGAACATGAAGAAATGATGCGCCGCTTTTACAACAGCTTGAACGAGAAAGATGGGCGTCGCTTTGCTGGTTTCGAAGCCTTGAGATTTGGACACGGCGGACGGAGTTACATTGCGCGGGTGTTGGGGTGCAGTCGCAACACGGTGAGCAAAGGCGCCCGCGAAGTCAGTGGCTTGCCCAAGGGCGAAGTGGAGCAGCGCATTCGGAAGCCAGGCGGCGGACGCAAACCGTACTACGTCACATGGGGGGCGCAACTTGCTGAGAAGTTCCTGGCAGTGTTGCGCGAGCACACAGCCGGTGACCCGCTGGACGAGAGGGTGCGCTGGACGAACCTGACCCCGGGCGAGATTGTTGCGGCGTTGCGGGCCGAGCACGACATCGTGGTCAGCAAATATGTGGTGCGCAAGTTGCTGCAGAAGCACAACTATCGCCGCCGAAAAGCGCAAAAGAAACTCGGTTTGAAGGCCGAGATTGAAAACCGCAACGAGCAATTTGAGAACATCACGCGGCTCAAGACCGAATTCGAAGCGGCGGGCAATCCCATTGTCAGCATGGACAGCAAGAAAAAGGAATATCTGGGCAATTTCTACCGAGACGGACATTTGTACACCCTGGAAGAACTGCAAACTTATGACCATGATTTCAACAGCTATGCTGCTGGGGTCAGCATTCCTCACAGTCTCTACGACTTGCGTCTCAATGTCGGCTACATCCAACTCGGCGGCAGTCATGATACCAGTGAATTCGCTTGCGATAGCTTTCGCCATTGGTGGTACACATACGGCCACTACCACTATCCCAACGCCACTTCTATTCTCGTGCTTTGCGATGGCGGCGGGAGTAACAGTTCCCGCTACTACATCTTCAAGCAAGACTTGCAAGCACTGGCCGATGAAATCGGGGTCGAAATTCGCATTGCTCACTATCCACCCTATTGCTCGAAATACAACCCCAGCGAACACCGTTTCTTCCCGCATGTTACCCGCGCTTGCCAAGGCGTGATCTTCACCAGCCGCAAACTCGTCAAAGAACTGATGGAAAAAACCAGCACCAAGACCGGACTGAAAGCTTTTGTCCATGTTATTGACCAGGTCTACGAAACCGGTCGTAAAGTAGCCACAGATTTCAGGGACAACATGCGCATTATCTTTGATGATTTCTTGCCCCAATGGAATTACCGCGCTCTCCCATTTGCACAAGTTATTTAATTCTCATTCCTAAAGAAGAACTTCAGCGAAAACTCTTCGTCCGACTGCGAGGATCCCTAGGGGTGCTGCAGCGCGATCCTGACAAGTTGCTGAAAAAAGCCCGGATTGAAAATATCGATATAACCTTAAATGATTTGGACAAAAAGAGGCTGAAAGAATTTGTGAGAAAGAACGAGCAAGATGTGGAAGGGTTATTAAAACTGCGAGGGTTCTCCGTGATCCCTATTGGGCTTCGCAAGTTAAGGGAAGGCAGAACGGTCAATAGGCGTATTGAAGAAGTGAGAGGTCGTCTGCTCGTCCTGGCATTCAATGAAGGTATGGATGCAGCGAAAACGATGAAAGGGGAACTCATAGAGGCTGGTCTAATGGAAAAAGGTTCGCCCGAATTGCTTGTCGATAAAATGAATTAGCTAAGTGGGCGCACTGGCCACTTGAACGTGCTGGAGGAGGGGAGCGAGTTTCTAGATCTCCTGGACGATGACACCAAGCGAGAGTATCAGGCGTTGAATTTAGTAAAATGGGAGCAGACGCGAGAGGGAGGGTATCATGGTAAGGAACCTAACCCCAGCGGGTACACCATGGAGATTGGCAGACAACAAGCTATGCAAAAAGCGGTCATCATACCCCTTATCGCCCGATTGCTCGGGATAGATACCCTGAACCTCAGCGCGGAGAAGAACTGGGGAAAAGCTTTAGGCGGTGATGAGCAGCCCCGGCTGCTCATGAAGAAACTGAAGGCCAAGGATTTTGAAAGCTTATTGAACGAAGAAACAGGACCGGACGAACGTATCTCCAAGATCGATGATGATCAACTCCAAAAAACGGTCCTGTTTGACATGCTGTTCGAAAACACAGACGCTCATATGAGGCAATACGTGGTGAGCGAATCGGGCGAATTATTCAAGGTTGACCAAGAGGGCTACCTCCTTTTTGCACAAAAGAGAAGAGGAGGTGCCAAAGCCGGTTCATTCCTGGCAGGGCTGCCGCAGGCCAACCATATGCTTACATCCAGCACCTTGAGATTGGTTGATGATTGGGATTCGACGGAACTGGAGGGGTTTATGCGTGCAGCGGGCATCTTCGCAAGGGTTCAGATTGAACACGTGCTGGAGAATCTCGTGACAATCAAGGACATCATTAAGCCAAATATAACAATACGCGAGTTGTTCGAGAAGTACAACGGCGAATACTTGGAAAACTTTATGGAAGATGCGCCAACTGCCATGCGCTATCATTTTTTCGGCTCAAGAGCGTCAAGTTCAGAAAAGTCGGAAAGTAAACTGGGTTCGCTGTCTGACACGGAAGAGCAGTCCCAGGAGGATCTAGAAGAACAACGCGAAGAACAACGCACGAAAGAAGAACGTCGACAACAAACAATGAACCTTCTAGAAAATTGGGATCCGTCGGTGCTACAACAATAATCCTAAAATATTTCAGCGCCCTGATCAGGCGGCAGCGTTAGACTAGTTTCCGGTGCGAAAGTGGCCCTCCTGTGAGAAGATGCGAATGATCAAACCCGCATTTTCCACAGAAAGGGCCGCTGCAATGTTACGTGACCGCCACGAAATCGACAAGTTCTTCCTGGACATTCTGGCATTGACGAGTGAGCTGGACCCGGTGTTGGCGCATATCGACGTATTGCTGGATGACGACGAGCTCTACCAGCGAGTGCGCGGTGACTTTGCGCGACGCTATCCGAAAACACTACAGACGGGCCGCAACTCCACGCCGGTGGAAGTCGTGCTCAGGGTGTTAGTCGTAAAGCATTTGTACGGCTGGAGCTACGCGGAAACAGAGAAACATGTCAGGGACAGTCTGGTACTGCGCCACTTCTGCCGCGTGTACTTCGAGCGCGTGCCGGACGAGAAGACGCTCCTGCGCTGGGCGAACCTGCTCCAACCTGAAACACTTATCTCCCTGAACGCCCACGTGTTGCAGCTGGCCAGCAGGCTAAAGATCACCCGTGGCCGCAAGCTGCGCACAGATGGAACGGTTGTCGAGACCAACATCCGCTACCCCACTGACAACGGCCTGCTGGCTGATGGTGTGCGTGTGCTTGGGCGCACGCTGAGACGGGCGAAAACGGTGCTCGGTGACACGACCGAACTGACGCAAGAGACGTTCCGCAACCGCTCCCGCAGTGCCCGCAAGTATGCTCGCCAGGTGGCCAATCAGGCCCGCAGGCGCTCCGAGACAGCTAAAGCGCAGCTGACGACCACGTACCGCAAGCTGCTGCAGGTCGCCCGCCAGAGTGTGCAGCAGGCGAAAATCGTTCTGGAGCAGCTGCAGACACAGAAAGATCGCGCAGCGCAGCGCTTGACCGCGACCCTCGAGACCTTCACCCCGCGTGTCGAGCAGGTCATCAGTCAATGTGAGCGGCGGGTCTTCGCCGGCGAGAGTGTCCCGGCGAGTGAGAAGCTCGTAAGTCTCTTTGAACCGCATACCGCCATCATCCGCAGGAACAAGGTCCGCAAGCCCACCGAGTTCGGGCGCAAGGTCTGGCTCGATGAAGTCGACGGCGGCTTGCTAAGCAACTGGCGCGTCCTCGCTGGCAATCCGAACGATGTCAATCAGTGGCAACCTGCCCTCGACCAGCACACGCAGCAGTTTGGCTGCGCACCGGAACAGGTCAGCGGCGATCGCGGACTCTACTCGCCCGGCAACGAAGCTTATGCTCGCGCATTAGGTGTCGCGCGCGTCATCTTGCCCAAGCCCGGGCACAAATCCAAACAACGTCGGGCCCATGAAAAGCAACTCTGGTTCCGCCGTGGCCGGCGTTACCACGCCGGCGTCGAAGGTCGGATAAGTGTCTTGAAACGCCGCTATCGACTCGACCGTTGCCGCAATCGTGGCGAAGCAAGCTTCCACCGTTGGGTCGGGCTGGCCATCCTGGCGGCCAATCTCAATACCATCGGTACCAAGCTGGCGGCCAAGGCCACGTAACTATGCAATTGTCAAGGTTCACTCCCAGCAAGAAGTTCGCCCTTGCCGATTTCTGATTAGGTGGTGCGTTTTGCACCGGAAACTAGACTAGATCAAAAAGGCTGCAAACTGCAGCCTGAGAATCCATTATCAAACAATAGCGGGTAACGATTCGTCTACCCGTCCCCTATTACCTCGCCTCTATAATTGAATTCCTGTATACATTACGATGCGGTCGGGGCTTGTCTCTTGGGCAACAGCTTAAGATAGCCGAAGCCTACCAAGGCCTGATTATCTTCATCCCATAGGCGAAATTTTAGCGATTGCAAGCTCGTCCACATCGTAATCGGCTTAACTGCTCGAAGCAAGGGATGTGCGTTGTGGACTTTTTCCAAGAAGTAATTCGGAATCCTTGGGCTCAAGTGGTGGACATGATGGAACCCAATATTGCCGGTGAGCCATTGGAAAAGCTTGGGCAGTTTATAAAAGGAACTCCCATCTATGGCCGCAGCCACATAACTCCAGTTCTCGTGACGCTCCCAATAGACGCCTTCAAATTGGTGCTGCACGTAAAACATCCAAACGCCGACCGCACTACTTAAAAAGAAAGATGGCAGCAATACAAGTAGATATGTCTTGAATCCAATCGTCACAGAGGCCAGGAGAATAACGCCCAGCACGGCAAGATTCGTCCAATACACACTGTGTCGTTCGCGTTTTCCAGCCGAGGGGCCGGCAAAGCGCTGCGTAACAATGAAGAGAAACAATGGTATAAAAATAAACAAAGCAACTGGATTTCGAAATAGCCGATATATCAATTTATTCCAGCGCGATGTCTCGAGATATTCTTTCACGGTCATGGTCCAAACATCGCCCGTATCGCGACGATTCAGATCGCCCGAGGTGGCATGATGGACTGCATGTTTGTGCCGCCAGTGGTGGTAGGGCGTAAACATAATAATGCCCGTGATATATCCCATCACCGTATTGGCCTTTTTGCTATGAAAAAAAGATCCGTGTCCACAGTCATGAAATATGATAAAAGTTCGTACCAGACATCCTGCAGCTGGGACCGAGAGGGCCAATACAAGCCAATAAGAGACCTCCAGGCTGCGCACCATAAGGTAAAAGAGGATGGCATAGGGGACAAGTGTATTGGCAACCTGCCACCAACTGCGCCAGGTATCGGGCCTCTGATATTCCCGGATTATTTCTTCTCCGGTGCGGTCCCTTGAAGTCGGTAGTTGAGATATTGATTTTTGGATCAACTGATTGCTCCTCGGCAGAGTTCAGGATAACTTACGTAGAATTATAACGTACAAGAGCCGGGTGACAATTAATTTTTAACAAAGAAAGAGATCGGGACACAGACTTTCAAAGGCCTTCTCTGTGAATCTCTGAGTAACTCTTTTCGTTCCGGCTTGTCCGGGTGAGGGGGTACTCAATAGAGATGGCAAGCCACCGTGTGGCCGCTGTCCGTTTCCTTAGGTTGGGGATCAACCTCTTTGCAAATGGACATCACATAGGGACAGCGCGGATGCAAGCTGCACCCCGAGGGTGGATTCACCGGGCTGGGTATATCGCCTTCTAAAATGACGAGTTCCCGATTTGCCTCTACCACCGGATCGGGGACAGGTACGGCAGAGAGTAGCGCCTTAGTATACGGGTGCAGCGGATTTTCATAAAGCGCCTCCCAAGAAGCAACCTCGACGATCTTTCCCAAATACATCACCAGGATTCTTTTGCTGATGTGGCGCACCACCGCCAGATCGTGGGCGATGAAAAGAAAAGTTAGATGAAAACGTTCCTGGAGCATCTCCAATAAATTGATAACTTGGGCTTGGATGGAGACATCTAACGCCGATACAGGCTCATCGGCTACCACAAAAGAAGGCTCTCCCGCCAGAGCACGTGCAATGCCGATGCGTTGCCGCTGGCCGCCGCTAAATTCATGCGGATAGCGATCTGCCAGATTGGGATTGAGACCAACGACCTCGAAAAGATCATTCGCCTTCTCTTCTCTTTCCTTCCTGTTGGCAGCCAGCTTATGGATTATCATGGGCTCTTCGACCATCGCTCTGGCTGTCATCCTAGGACTCAGAGAGCCATAGGGGTCCTGAAATATGATCTGCATCTTGCGACGAATAGGCTGTAATTGTTTATTTCCCAGCTTGCATAGATCGGTGCCTTCAAAGAATACCTCGCCCGAGGTAGGCCTGTGCAGCTGCAGTACACAGCGGCCGGTGGTGGTTTTGCCACTGCCGCTCTCTCCCACCAACCCCACGGTTTCCCCACGATTGATGTGGAAGCTAACACCATCCACTGCCTTAACCTGCGCCACCTCACGCTGGGCGAAGATGCCCTCCGTGATTGGGAAATGCTTCTTGATGTTTTTGACGTCGACCATAACATCGCCGTTCGATATATTCGTATCGTGCGCTTCGTTACGCTCCATTTTGCATCTCCCGGACATCGACCCAGCAAGCTGCCCGATGGGCGCCCTCTATCACTAAGAGGGATGGCGCCTCCTCGGCGCACTTATCTATCGCAAAAGTACAACGGGGTCGAAAAGCGCAACCATTCGGCAATTGGCTCAAGTCGGGGGGCATACCTTCTATCGGAATCAACTTCTCTTTGCGCGGCTGATCCAGGCGCGGCACCGATTTAAGCAGGCCTAACGTATAAGGATGACGCGGGTCGCCATAGATTTCGGTAGCGGTCCCGGTCTCGACAATACGTCCCGCGTACATTACATTGACGCGGTCGGCATAGCGCGCCACGACACCGAGATTGTGAGTGAAGATGATCACGGCCGTGCCTAACTCATCAGACAATCGTTTTATCAGCTGCATCAGTTGAGCCTGAATGGTGACATCCACCGCGGTGGTTGGTTCATCGGCCAGGAGCAGTTTTGGACTACAACTCAAAGCCATGGCAATCATAACCCGCTGGCTCATGCCTCCACTAAACTGATGGGGATAATCATTAAGTCGTTTTGTAGATTCTGGTATACCCACCATATCGAGGAGCTCGGCAGATCGAGTCCAAGCGGCTTTCTTGTCCATTGAGAGATGTAATTGCAAAGCCTCGCTAAGCTGGCTGCCGATGGTGAGTACCGGATTAAGAGACGTCATCGGCTCTTGAAAGACCATTGCAATCTCGTTGTCGCGGATGTGATGCATATCGTCCGCGCTGCGTTTCAGGAGATCGCTGCCATCGAATATGATCTCACCGCCAACGATCTTGCCCGGCGGATTAGGAATCAGGCGCATCATGGAGAGGGCGCTAACACTTTTACCACAACCGCTTTCCCCCACGAGGCCTAGTATCTCGCGTTCCCTTACATCGTAGGTTACGCCGTCCACCGCTTTTACCACCCCTTCGCGGGTGTAAAAGTAAGTCTTATGATCCTTAATCTGTACTAAGGCTGTCATTCGGCAGCGCCTCTTCTTATTGGTTTCACTAAAAATTTCATCTGTAGCATAGTTTTATTTGGGGGAGACCTGCTAAGATTGATTCCGTAAGGCATCAATCTTTGGTTTCTATACGGACTTTGACGAGCAGTCGCAGATGCGCAAATATACAAGCCTAGACTTAGCGACAGCGCGCACCTAACCCCTCAATGCAAACTCGCTATGGCGCTAGGCCGCTTCCCCGAAACGTCCGCCGCTCCCTTTCAATCTAGGATCAAGCAAGTCGCGTAATCCATCGCCCAGAACGTTTATCCCAAAGATGACGATGGTAATCATGAGACCTGGGAAAAAAGCTATCCACGGTGCCCGGAAAAAAAAGTCATTCCCTTGGCGCGTGAGCATGCCGCCCCAGGAGGGATTGGGTGGTGGGACGCCATGCCCCAGGTAACTGAGGAACGCTTCGGAGAGGATCGCATAACCCATATTTAGGGTAGCTACCGTGATGATGGGGGCCATGATGTTGGGCAATATATACTGGAAATTTATGCGCCAACCAGAGGCCCCCACCGCTCGCGCCGCCTCCACGTATTGATTTTCCTTGACAGTCAATGCAGCCGAGCGGATGATGCGCGACACCCAGGCAATATCCAGAAAAGATAGGGCGAGGATCACTTTCACCATCCCCCATGTAGCGACATCATCACCCGGCAGGGGGATCGGGGGCGTATCCGAAAGTATCGTTACAACGACTAGTAGAAACACCAGCCAGGGAAATACCAAGATGCCGTCGACAATTCTTTGTAAAAAGAGGTCGACCTTGTCTCCGAGCCAAGCGGAGGCCATGCCGACGAAAGTCGCCATACTGACTCCCAGTATTGCCGTACCAAAGCCCACAATCATGGATATGCGGGCCCCGTAAATGACGCGGCTCAGGAGATCGCGACCGAGATTATCCAGCCCCATGGGATGCTGTCGGCTGGGGCCAACAAACAGAACTGTGTCTATCCCGTCCAGGCCCCCGCCTTCAACAAACACGAGCCGCTCCAAGTGAGGTTCGTTAAGACCTTCGGGGGCGAGGATGTCTGCAAAAATGCCAACGAATAAAAAGATAACCACGATAATTAGACCAACGGCCGCAAGGGGCTTCTCTCTTAATACTCGGCCCCACACCCCGAACCAGATGGGCAATTCCCTGCGCCTTTTTTGCGCCACTTCCAACTGTGGCACCTTCGGTATAGCAACTGTTGCCTGATCCATATTCTATGTTTTCCCTCGGAGTCCTAACCTGCCTGTTTCCAGTAGAGAAGGGCGCGCGATGGCCCAGGGTTGAGCTCTCCAATCATTTGTAGCGTATCCTCGGATCCAGCCGACTGTAGAGCAGGTCCACAGCTAAATTCCCGACGACCACGATGACGCCCATGAAAAGGGCCGTCCCCAAAATCAGCGGGTGTCTCGCTTGTCAACGCCTTGAATGAGCAACGTGCCCAAACCGGGTATATTGAATATTCGTTCAACCACAACTAACTGTCCCAATTGATAAGGGATCATAAATCCTATGAGCGTGACTACTGGAATCATGGCGTTTTTCAGCGCATGGCGGATGACCACGGGGCCTTCCCGGAGGCCTTTGGCCCCGGCCGTCCTGATATAGTCTTGCCGCAACACTTCCAGCATCGGTAGTGGTTACATGGTAACTGATGGGGACCACGCTGTATTGTAGTAATGGAGATACAACTTGAGTACAGCTTCATGGTAAACGTCGGACTTGGAGAAAGAAAGAGTTTTGCGCACGAAGCGAGCCAGTCTCTGGCGCAAGGTGTTGTTCCAGCGTTCCACGTGAGATGTCTGGCCGCTTTCTTTGCCGACACTTTGGTGAGTGTCGTTTGGTAAAACCTTCTGGTAAGCGTGCCAGAAGTCGCTGAAGGAGCAACACGCTTTGTAGGATGCTGGGATGGATTTCCATAACGCGCGACAACTTTTTTCACTGCGGTCGCCAATAAAATAGGCCACCACTTGGCGCGTGCGCCGACACAGCGCGACCCATATCCAACGTTTATCGTTTTTTGTGCGTACAAATGACCATAATTCATCCAATTCCAGCACATCATCCGTTTTTACGGTTTCTAAAGTGTCAGCCAGGTTCGGCATAGCGCCGGCCTTCTCCAGAATCCAGCGTGCTAATGTCTGCCGCGCGATGCCAAAGATGCGCTCAATGCCGCGCATACTGGCTCGCTCTCGATAGGTGCGTAGGACAAATTCTCTGATGAACTCAGGATAAGAACGGCTTTGCGGTTCCAACATTCCATAAGCGGCGCAATCGAGACAATGAAACTTCTGACCGCCTTTATAGTCTGTACCATTCTTGACAATGTTGAGGCTCCTGCACTTTGAACACTCATGCGTGATGACACTCTGGATCATTTTGGCGCTCCTCTGTTTGGCAGGCCAACAACTTACTTTTTCCAGACTCATCAGTCAACATGTAACCACTACCCGTTTTTGAGGTTGTAGCGGCAGAATGTCGGGCTGTGCGCGAACGTGTCGGTGTGCGGGATCTATCCAGTTTTGCCAAATACGATGTTACTGGCCATGATGCGGAAGCATTTCTAAATCGCTTGTTTGCCAACCGCGTGGCCCGACGGGAAGGCGGGATCGTGCTTACGCATGCTCTGACCGACAATGGCCGCATCCAAAGCGAATTCACAATCACCCGGCTCGCCGAGGATCGCTACTATCTGCTTTCTGCCGCGGTAGCTGAACTGCGCGATTTCGACCTGCTCACCCAGTGCAAGATGGACGGCGAGGATGTCACGATCACAAATGTCACAGACGACTACGGTGTTCTGGTCGTTGTCGGACCGCGCTCTCGTGAACTACTTGCAAAAATCACCACTATCGAATTGAGCAATGACAATTTCCGCTGGCTGACTGCAAAGGAAATTGAGGTAGCCGGAGTCCCGCTGCGCGCATTGCGTATCAACTTTGTCGGCGAGTTGGGCTGGGAATTGCATATGCCGATGGCACAACTTGAGACGGTATACGATGCAGCCTGGGCCGCTGGTGAAGAGTTCGGCTGCGCCGATTTCGGTAGCTACGCCGTAAACAGTTTGCGCATGGAAAAAGCCTATGCCGGCTGGGGTGTGGAACTGACTAGCGAGACTACCATGATCGAGGCAAGCATGGAACGCTTTGTGAAATTAGACAAAGGCGATTTCGTTGGCCGTGAGGCGACGATTCGCCAGAAGCAAGCAGGGATTGACACTAAGGTGGTATATGTTGAGGTGGCGGCTGACGACGCCGACGTTCGGGGTGGTGAGCCGGTCTTCGCCGGCGGTGACGTCATCGGCGTGACAACCTCAGGCGGCTACGGACACACAGTGGGTCAAAGTCTGGCGTTTGCATATGTGGACCCCTGGTTCTCCGCTCCAGAATCAGCTTTCGACATTGAAATTTTGAGTAAACGCTACCGGGCAAAGGTACTAGCAGAACCCGTCTACGACTCCACGAACATACGCTTGCGATCCTAAATAAAACGATACGGCTTCCATTCTATTCAGCTAGCTGCATCCCCCGTTTGATTGCTAAAATAAAACCTTAATCCAACTGGCCCAAAATTCTATTAAGGGCAAAGTCTATTTAGTAAGCGTCTTTGGATTTCATAATAGGCGATATTCACGAGGTTTACCAAACTGCCATAATGGAAAAACAAGTCGTTGTACCCGTGCCGACCACCCTCAACAGACAAATTGTCGCCCTAGTCGGTCCGCTTGTCCTTCAGAACGTTTCTCAAACGATGTTAGGCGTGGCAGATACCTTCTTTGTATCCAGAATCAGTACGGAGGCCCTGGCTGCAGTTGGCCTTTCCAGTGTCATGTTTTTTGCTGTTCTTTATCTCTTTCGTGGGACGGCGGAGAGCACAGTTATCTTCGTGGGCCGCGCACATGGAGAGGGCGACAACGCGAAGATTGGCGCTTCTATTTGGCATAGTCTTAATACAATGGCTTGGATGTCGCTGACTGTCTTGGCCTTGCCATGGCTCTTTAACATCCTCATGGCTTTCGCAGCTCCTGGTGACAACTCAGTGGTGCGCGAACTTGGCACTCGTTATCTGCAAATTAGAACCATTGAGATCCCACTGGTTATGTTTATCGGCGTGGTGTGGGGGTTCCTAGTCGGGCGAGGCGATTCACGAACGCCCATGATTCTAGCCTGGCTTACTGTGTTGCTGAACATTTTCTTGGACTGGGTGCTGATCCTAGGCAATCTGGGGTTCCCAGCATTGGGTGTAGGCGGAGCCGCCTATGCCACTGTCATAGCAAACAGCCTTAACGCCATCCTCAGTGCAGCAATCCTGTGGGCAGGCTCAAATCGGCGTATCTTTTCAACCGGCAAGATTCGCTTGTCATCGTGGCGTGAAATCCGCAGAGTATTGAAGGTTGGATTCCCTTTGGGGATGGGTGAGTTTATAGATATTGCCTCGTTCGGTGTGTTTTTTGCACTGAGTGGCCGGCTCGGTACGGACATTCTGGCCGCTAACCAGATTGCCCTACAATATATGAGTCTCTCCTTTATGCTTGGCTATGCCGTGAGCATGGCAACATCAAGCCTGGTTGCTCAGTACTTGGGGGCAAAGCAAGCCGATATAGCGGAGACAGTCGGTTATCGTGCCAGTCTCATGGCTATGTTAGGGATGGGCTATGGTGGACCCCTTTGTCAAGACAGAAAAATGGCCTGGCGTAAGGTGCATTCTCCTTTCGTGAGTCGTGGACATAAATGGTCGCCGTAGTGCTGTGGACATGTGGGCAACTGGCGCATTCTCAGTTGTCCACATGTCCACAGCGAAATCGGTGTCAGTTCAGCAGCGTGCGTTCCCCGAAGTACACCTGCGCCGGGGTGAGATAGTCGAGTGATTGATGCGGACGCTCCGCACGGTAGAAGCGAAAGTAGCGTATCAGAGCCTGCCGTGCTTCGCGCGGGCTGTCGTAGTCGTGCAGATAGACCTCCTCGTATTTCACCGTCCGCCACAGCCGCTCGGTGAAGATATTGCCCAGTCTCGTCGACTGGACGAGGTCGAGCGCACGGCCGCGACCATCCATACTGATTTGTGTACCGGCCGCTTGGAGCCGGTCAATGTACTGCGGGCTAGTGAAGTGGCTGCCCTGGTCGCTGTTCCAGATCGTCGGCGTGGCCGCTGCCAGCGCCCGCTCGACTGCGCGCAACACGAATGGCATTTCCAGCGTCTGGTCGAGCTCCCAGCTGACCACGTAGCGGGAGAACCAATCCAGCACAGCCACGAGGTACCCCGTCCAGCCTGTCCGGGGCTGGGCATCCAGCCGCCGCGGAGGCGGATATAGGTGATGTCGATTCCCCAGACCTGATTTGGCTGCGTGATCGCCACTCCGCGCAACAAATAGGGGAAAACAGCGTGCTGCTTAGCTCGTTTCCCGTGACCCGGCCCCGGGACGGTGTGCTCAGATTCGGGCCCGGATAGATGGCTGCCAACCCCATTTCGCGCATATGACGTTGGACTGCTTTGCGATTGATGGTCATCTCGCGTCGCAATACGGCCAGGATCTTGCGCGAACCGTAGAAGGGATGGGCAGTGTAGATTTCATCGATGCGGCACTTGATGTACAACTCTTCCGGTGACGGCGGGACCGGGACGTAGTACAAACTGGAGCGACTGATACCCAACAGATCGGCCTGGGTTGCGAGCGATAGCTCAGCATTCTCGCGTTCGACCATCGTCAGTCGCTCACTTCTCGATGACGTTGAGGCCAGATTTTATTTTGAGCCAGGCTAACTGCGTCGTCAGCCGGCCAATCTGCGCATACAGCGCTTCGCGTTCGCTCTCGTGTGCCGCCTCGAGCTCGCGCATCGTGTGGTTCTCGTTGCTGAACACGCTAGGTAAGCGCTCGACCGCCTGCGCTTTCCATTTGCGGAGCATATTGACGTGCATGCCATACTCAGCGGCGATCTGCGCGAATGTGCGCTCTTCCCGCAGTAGTTCGAGAACGATCTGGGCTTTCCGTTCGGCGCTGTAGTGGGTGCGGGTTTTCTTCTTTGTCATGGCTGGCAGTGTACCTTAGCCCGACGTGTTTTCGAGTCTAGATTCTGGGGTCCACTATAGGCGTTATCGGCCTCAGCTACTTGATCGCACCGGCAGTTCTGATCGGGATCTTTAGTCAAGAGCAGTCGGTGATTGCAGCCGGCGTCACTATACTGAGGCTGGTGGCACTTTATCAGGTTTTGGATGCAGTGGGTATTGTGTTGGCAGGCGCGCTTAATGGAGCCGGCGATACCAATTTCACTATGATTACACGTTTAATTCTGGCCTGGGGTGTTTTTATCCCTCTGGTTTGGGTACTCATCATTCAGTTGGATACAGGAATTCGTGGCGCGTGGAGTGGAGCGCTTATCTATTTAGGAGGGTTGGCGATCATCTACTTTTTGCGCTTCCGCTCTGGGCGTTGGAAGACAATTGAGTTGGCTTGATTCAGATTGAGACGACTCAGTGAAGATGAGAAAGGATAGTCATAATTGGATGAGACAGTCTGTTGAAACTATGCCAAGTACAACGTTAAGCACCCTTGCCGTGTATCGGAAAGCAAAAGATGCGTAGATTAAATGATCAATAACAACATGAAGAAACTTGTGGCCACACTAGTCTCTGTACATTCAGGCAACAACAAAGACTTGAGTAAAGACACGCACCCATCACTCCAAGCAGAGTTGGATGGCTTCATTGGCGATAAGCACAGCGGCTTCACGAGCCTCGCTTTTTCTGGAGACCCAGAACCGACGGGGACCGTGCGGCGCAACGATCGCCAGTGGTCCGGTGTTTCCGTAGAGGAGTTATCCATCATTCAGCAAAGAATGGACCTTAAGGGACAACTCACTGCAGCCACACTTGGAGCTAATATCTGCTTAGAAGGCATACCAAATTTCTCGCAGCTTCCGCATAGTACCAAACTGATCTTTCCTTCTGGAGCTGTGCTACTCGTGGAAGCCAACAATCCGCCGTGTGTAAACATTGGAGTACAAATCGCTGCCAAGCACATCACGAACTCCGGTGAACAAGTTATTGCAAACATGTTCCCCAAACATTCCATAGGCTTGCGTGGAATAGTGGGTGTCGTCGACGTACCCGGCATGATCAAAGCAGGGGATAGGGTGATCGTCCAGGTGTATGAGTTGCCAAAGGGAAAATAATCGATCGCCGTGCTTGGCGCGGAAATCAAATCGATTCCGAGGCTCAGCACACTGACTGAGATGTGCTACAGGAGCTTGGGTGGCTTCAGAAATCCAGATGCATCATATTGAAGATTCGGTCGGGGGTCTCAACTCCGTACTCACGACCTCGCTAGATATCATCACGCAGTTCTTCTTCCACT
Organism: Anaerolineales bacterium; assembly: GCA_965248775.1. Taxonomy (GTDB): domain Bacteria; phylum Chloroflexota; class Anaerolineae; order Anaerolineales; family JBHHUI01; genus JBHHUI01. The sequence goes on along the minus strand of OZ252150.1, from coordinate 2,145,782 downwards.
CGTCCATGCTGAAGGACCGAGGAATGGACAAGCTGGGTTCACGCTATAACGCTGAGTGGTTCGACAAGATGCGCCGCTACGAAACGGTGCTCTCTGGAATTCTGGAGTTGGGAGGCAGTCCGGCATCAAGAGACTGCTCTACGCTGCGCGTTGGCCACTCCATACCTGAGATTCTGCGCTCAGATCTCGCGTTAGAGGAAGTATTGATCAGCACTCTACGCGAGGCCTCCACGCGTGCCGAGTCGATTGAAGACATCAAGACTCATAACCTCCTGAAAAGCATCTTGAAGGTGGAGCAAGAGTTCACCGATTGGTTACACGTGCAGCTTAATGAGATAGAGCGGCAGGGCACGAGAATCGTTGCTCCCGGTCGCAATCTCAGGGATGGTCGAACGCGTGCTCATGCCGAGGTCGTGGAAAGGATCAACGAGGCTCTCAAGATTGAGCTATCAGCGATCACACAGGTCTTTTATCATTCGCGCAAGTTCGAATCCTGGGGAATCAAAAAGCTTTACGAATTTTGTGCTGCCGAAACGCTGGCGAAGACACATCGCTCGGTGGCCCTGCTGCGGCGCCTTCTTGCTCTCGAAGGCACACCAGCATCCGAGGGCCATGGAAAGCTGATGATCGGTAATGAAGTTTCAGATATGCTGCGCTGCGACTTCGAGGTCCAAGAATCGCTGATTCCGCTGCTGCGTAGCGCCCTCGATTGCAGCGACTCGCACAGCGATCACGAGACCCGGGAACTGCTCGGCGGCATGCTGGATTATGAGCAGCGGCATGCCGACTGGCTCCGGACGCAGTTTGATCAGATAAAGCAACAAGGTGTGGAAGGCTATACCCAGTCGCAGAAGTAGCTCTCTGGACGATTTCCGGGGTGAAAGGGGATGACTGGTTTAGGCTACCGCAGCGGGCAGGTCGGGTCGCCTCGGAATGTGGGAGTCAGAACTTAATTACACTTCGGGCTACTCTACCTTACCCTGCCAGCGAGTAGTTTCCCCTATCGATTCGAATTCCCTGGATGGCTTTCTAGAAGAATCTAATCCGTTATAACCAAGCCGATGAGTGGTTTCAATAAACGGCGATGTGCGTATCAAGGGATTCGATTAGAGTCAACGACGCTGTGTTGATTGTCGTTATCGCACATCCCACTTCTCAACCAATCTATGCAGGCTTCGTTAATTTGGTCAAGTCTGTTTGTCCTTAAAACCGGAGGGAATTACTTGGTTGCTGTCGCAGATATCATAAAGCACTAACTTATTTTCCGACGACGGCCGACATCACCGAGGCACGCGCCATCAAGCCCACTAACATGTTGGTGTCGTCGACCACGGGCACGGGCAAATCGTCTAAAACTGCAGCGACCAGATCTTCAATAAGCCTGGAGGGGGCAGCCCGATGCTTGCCAGTGTGCAGCATCTTTTTCAAGTCTGTGCTGCCTTCGGCCTGCGCGGCAATCAAATCATCCTGCCAAACGCCAAATCCGAATTTCTAGGTGGACACATGATGTTCTGGGAGTATCCGGAGCGGTTCAACGCCATGCTAGATAAGTATTTGGAGGAGCGGGAATAATACATAGGGCTTGATAGTGCACGCATTCTTGTGGGGTCAGAAAGAGTTGTCGAATGACCGATGCGGGTCCAAATGCCGTCGCGAGCTGGTAGGGTCTGCCTCCCCACCGCCACGGCGCGGTTACAGGAATAGCGAGCAAAATCAAAACAATTACTCGAGTGTTGTGATCTGAGTGAAATGGGTTATTGAAGATCACGGTGCTGCCGGCTTGCTGCCACGCACGCCCAGCTCGCGATTTTAGTTCAGGCCAGCGCGGATGAAGCTGCGGCCGTTAGCGAAACCTGCATCGAACTCGCCGCCGCCGCTGGCGGCTTCATTTTCACGAGTGGTTGTGACCTTCCGCCTTCGATCTCGATGGAAAACTTGCAGACAATGCTGCACGCCGGCCAGAATTAGTGCATAATAAAAAGGTGCGAAGTTTAGATTCTTACGGCCGTTATTCAGCGCCTACAAGAGACTAAACTGCGATTTTAGCGATCTACGGAGCTAAAGTTAAGTGGCGTCCCCTTCCAAAAAGAGGCCTGTGATAAACCCAAGCGCTGGTTTGTGCGCCTCGTGTGAGCACGTCCGCCTTATCCAGAGCTCGAAGGGATCGCAATTTCTGATGTGCGGTCTGCATAAGAGCAACCCGGCTTTTTCCAAGTATCCGCCGTTGCCGGTGATCCATTGTCCAGGCTTTAAACCCGCCGATGCGGGTTAAATGAGTGCCTTCTTTTACCAATTGCGCGCCCGTTGCTGGCGACCACAGCGTTTGTCCCCTCTACGTGGGCGCTCAAATACCACTGATGGAATCCGGCGCGACAGACTGGGGCGCTGCGTGGCCGTCGCAGTCCAGCGCGCCGGCTTGTCGCAGCCGAGGATGTGGTGCGCGTCGTCTCGTCCCTCTGCTCGGAGGCAGCCAGCATGATCATCGGCCTGACGATTCTCGTGGATGGCGGTTGTGGATGGCGGTTATAGTTTATTGGCCGATTATTTCCCGGTAGAATAGGAACAGCACTTATGAACGACTCAATGCACTTCGCTTCCGCGACGACGACCCTAGCAGATGCCGAGGCCGCTGTCGCTGATCTGGTCGCACAAGTTGGCGCACAGATGGACGGGCGCAGCATTGATTTCGCCCTGGTCTTTGTCTCTCCGCATTACACCCAAAGCGCTGTCTTGCTCTCGGATCGGCTGCGCGCGGCGCTCGATCCGAGCGTTTTGCTGGGCTGCAGCGCGGATGGTGTGATTGGGCGCGAGCGGGAGATCGAACAATCACCCGCCATCACCCTCGTCGCCGCCCGGATGCCGGCAGTCGAACTTGCGCCGTTTGCAATTCATCCAGCGGAATGGAGCGACATTCTCGACGAGCCGGTGCAATTCCGCGAAAAGATAGGGGCGACGGAGGCCACAAAGCTGGTTGTGTTGCTGGCCGATCCGTTTTCGACGCCGATGGATAAAGTTCTGACGACCTTCAATGAATACGTTCGTAATGTTCCTGTCGTTGGAGGCGTGGCGAGCGGTGCGCAGCGCCCACAGGGTAATGCGCTCCTCCTGAACGATCAAATATTGAACGGCGGCGCAGTTGGTCTGGCTTTCTCGGGTGCTCTGGATGTAGAAGTCATCGTGTCCCAGGGCTGCCGTCCCATCGGCGACCCAGTCACAGTCACCGAAGCCCGCGAGAACGTTATTCACTCCATGGAGGGCGAACCATCACTGCAGCGCATCCAGCAGATCATCGCAAGCCTGCCATCTGAAGATCAGGCCTTGCTGGACAAAGGGCTACACCTAGGCCGGGCAATCGATCGCGGCGATGAAGACCTGGGCCGCGGTGATTATTTGATCCGCACACTCGTCGGTGCTAGCCAAGAGACCGGCGCAGTCGCGGTGAACGACATTATCCATGCGGGTGAACACGTGCAATTGCACGTGCGCGACGCGGAGACTGCTCAGGAGGACCTCGAACTGCTGCTCGCGACGCAAGCCTTTTCTGACCCACCGGTGGGCGCATTTCTATTCTCGTGCAACGGTCGTGGCACGCGCTTGTATGACCATCCGAACGGTGACATCTCGACCATTCAGGCTATTCTAGGCGTCGTCGAATTGGCTGGGTTTTTCTGCGCCGGTGAAATCGGTCCAGTTGCGGGTGAGAACTTCCTGCATGGCCACACAGCGAGCCTGGCGTTGATTCGTCCGATCGTGATTGAATAAACTCCCAGAGCATTTCCGTCTGAAAAATCACAATCTGACTAAGGCGCAAAATTCGATGGAAATTGAGACTGCCCCGCCCTTGTACTCAGCAGCTCCTATGTCCCCCCGCTATCCTCTGGGAATCTTTCCAACTCCCATCATCGAAGCACGACGCCTCTCAGCAGCACTAAATGGCCCGCGCATTCTCATTAAGCGTGACGATATGACTGGCTTTGGCTTCGGTGGCAACAAGGTGCGTGTGCTGGAATACTATTTGGCGGACGCGCTCGCACAGGAGGCAGACGTCATTGTGACCGCAGGCGGCCCGCAGTCGAACCACGTGCGCGCGACGGCTGCGGCTGCACGCGTCGTGGGGATACAGACCGTTGCGGTACTGCATGGCTCGCGCCCAGACGAGTACCAGGGGAATCTCTTGTTGAACGCGCTGCTCGACGTTGAGTTGTACTTTACCAATAGCTCCGAGCGAGAGCTCGTAGACAGAAAAATTGAAGAGGTTGCTGCAGAATTGCGCGAGGCTGGCCGGCATCCTTATCTTATCCCGCGCGGGGGTGCGTCCGGGCTCGGTGCTTTGGGCTACGTCGAGTGTGTGCGTGAACTGGAAGCGCAGCTGACAGAGATGGGTGTGTCTGCCACATGGGTTGCGCTGGCAACAGGATCATGCGGCACGCAGGCCGGTCTGCTCGCCGGGGCGAGAATCTACGATGCGTCTTATCGTGTGCTCGGCATCACAGTCAGTCGCGAAGTGATTGAGTGCCGAGAACGAATTGAGCGCATTGCAGGTGAGGCGGGTGAACTTGCCGGACATCCCGTTGAAGTCTCTCCGGACGATATTCGCGTGCTTGGGGATTTCCTCGGTGCTGGGTACGGGATTCCCACGCTAGAAGGCGTTGAGGCAATCCGTCTTGTGGCGCGCACTGAAGGGTTGTTCTTCGATCCGACCTATACCGGAAAAGGCATGGCCGGGCTGATCGGAGAAATCCAGTCGAGGCGTATAGGCAAAGACGACACGGTCGTATTCCTACACACCGGAGGTGAACCAGCGTTGTTCGCTCACCCGGAGATCATAGACTCACCAGTCTGATCGGCTCCCAACCTACTTTCTATCATCATCCGCTTTTTAACTTTTCCTAACCAGCGGTATCAGAAAAATGAAACAGGCAATTAAGAAGGCGAAACTACCAATGAATGTCAAAGTATCCCGATTTCGTAAACTCGATGCACGGAAGAAGAGAGAGCTTAAAATTAATAGTATCTCGAGTGTTGTGATTTGAGTGAAAAGGCTCAAGCAGCCAAAGAGTAAGCCTGCTTGGCGAATAAGTACGAGAAGACTTGTTGCTCGTCAGTACCGTCAGACAGAGAGCCGTGAGCCTGCAAGATCAATGCTTCGATTAGCTGCTGGCTTTGTTGGCGAATAACCTGCCCGATGGATTGGATGGGCGCGCAGACCTTGTCACGACGCGATGTGGGCAAACAGTGCAGGTGCAGGAACGAATAGGCCACGAAGACCAGTGACCAGTGCTTATGAATGGCGGCGGCCGAGCGCATGCGATATTCGTGGAGCCCCAGGTTCTGTTTGGCGTCTTGATAAAAGGTCTCAATCGGCCAACGGAGCAGATAGGTTGCGATGATCTTCTTGGCATCCCAACTGAGATGGCTGCTGACCAGCACGGCATAGGTGCCGGTTAAATCAGGCTTGGCAAAGCTGATGACCAGCCGTACCTTCCCCAAAGTCGGGATGCGTACATTCTTGCTGAAGCAGTAGTAGGTCTGCACGCCCACTTGCATCGGTTTGAAAGCGGAAGGTGGGATAAGCGGCACTAGGTCCTGCACCTTGATGTGCGGACCATCAAAGCGCATGCGTTCGCCGGAAGCATCCTGGAGCACAAAGCTGTTGGTGATAAGGTTGCGGTTGTTTTTCAGCAGGCTGATCCAGTGCTTGCCATGCGCACTGAGAACTTCGAGCAATTCGGGTGCCAGGTACCAGGCGTCGAACAGCACCGTTTCAAAGGGCAAATCGTGCGCCAGCGCCGCCTTGACCAGTTCAGCCGCCAGCGAAATCTTGGTCTGAAAAGATTCGTCCAGAGCCCGGAACTCTGGGTCGGCCAGCAAGGTGGGTGCGACTTGACGTTTGAAGCGATTACGCTCCTTCTTGGTTTTCGGGATCGTAGCGTCGGGCAACAGTTTCTTGACGAACGCTTCCCAGTCGGTGACTTCTTCGTAGCGCCGGTACAGTCGCCAGTCGGCCGGAAAGCGAACCGCGCCGCTGATGTAGTGGCCGGTGACCAGATTGTGCGCTAGCGGATACATGTGGTTGCCGTGGTTGTAATGTTGGTCAATGTATTCGAACAGACTGCCGACGTGCTCGCACAAAGTATCATCGATGGCCAGCATCGATTTGCGGGCGCCCTGGCGCTGACGCTTGGTTTGCTGGAATAAGTATGCAATGCGATCCTGGTTCAGTTCCGCGGCATCCCAGTTCGCTTCCGACAAGAAGCGCGACAGGTTGGTCTTGTCAGCGCTATCCAACAGGCAGCGCGTCATGTTCGCCATCGACTTGTTCTTCAACACAATCAGTCCGGTTAGATAATTCTCGAAATGCCGGAACTGACAGCGGTTTTCAAACACCCCGCGAAAGCTGGCGCTGTGCTCTGATACGATGGGAGCCGGTTTTACGATGGGAAGTTGCATCTGCCGAATATGCCCTAAGATCACTCAAATCACAACACTCGAGATAGTATCCAATCTGTTAGCTGATGCTTGATATCCCATCTCCTATGATATTCCTGGTGTTCCTTCGTTCCATTTACTATTAGAAGTCCATAGCGGGCTTAATTGCGCGGATAGCCAAGGCTCATCAAAGAGGCTGCTATTTCTTCAAGGATCACAGGATCGTCGATGGTGGCCGGCATTCGATATTCCTCGCCATCAGCGATCTTCTTCATTGTGCCGCGCAATATCTTGCCGGAGCGTGTCTTGGGCAATCGCTTCACGACAGTCGCTGTCTTGAAGGCAGCCACCGGCCCGATTGTTTCACGCACGCTCTTGATAAGTTCCTGGACGATGTCGGCAACATCCCGCGTAACGCCGGCATTGAGCACGACCATGCCCAGGGGAACCGCTCCTTTGAGTGCGTCCGCCACACCCAGGACCGCACATTCGGCCACGTCGACGTGCGCAGCCAGTACTTCTTCCATCCCGCCAGTTGATAGTCGATGTCCAGCCACATTTATGATGTCATCCGTGCGGCTCATGATCGAAAGATAACCGTCATTGTCTTTAAAGCCGGCATCTGCCGTCAAATAGTAGCCTGGAAACGCGCTTAGATAAGCTTGCTGGTAACCATCATCGTTGTTCCACAACGTCGGCAGACAGCCGGGCGGCATTGGCAACTTGATGACGATGCTCCCAATTTTGTTGGCCTCGACCTCCACGCCCTCTTCATCCAACACGCGAATGTCGTAACCCGGAACTGGTTTTGTGCACGAGCCTGGTTTAATCGGCAACATTTCGATACCGACAGAGTTTGAGCCAATCGGCCAGCCGGATTCCGTTTGCCACCAATGATCAATGACGGGAACATTCAGATGCTCCTGCGCCCAAAATAATGTGTCCGGATCGCAACGCTCGCCTGCCAGAAAGAGCATGCGATAACGGCTCAGGTCATATTTGCCAATAAGCTCGCCCTGGGGGTCTTCGCGCTTGATGGCGCGGAATGCGGTGGGCGCGGTAAACAAAACATGGACACCGTGTTCCGAGATGACGCGCCAAAACGCGCCCGGGTCCGGCGTGCCGACCGGTTTGCCTTCGTATAAGATGGTCGTGCAGCCGTGGAAGAGCGGTGCATAAACAATGTAAGAATGGCCCACAATCCAACCCACGTCTGAAGCGGCCCAGTACACCTCGCCAGGCTCGACGTCGTAAACATTTTTCATGCTCCACTTGAGGGCGACCAGGTGCCCGCCGTTGTCGCGCACGACGCCTTTGGGCACGCCGGTCGTGCCGGATGTGTAGAGAATGTAGAGTGGGTCGGTGGCTGCGACGGGCACACAGTCAACCGCCTCGGCGCTTGCCATCAGTTCCGACCAATCGAGATCGCGCCCTGCGACCAAAGTGGCCTGTTCTTGCGGTCGTTGCAGAATGATGCAATGTTCCGGCTTCCAGGTGGCGAGCTCGATGGCTTTATCGAGTAGCGGTTTGTAGGCAATGATGCGCTCTACCTCAATACCGCAGGAAGCAGAAAGGATCAGTTTGGGTTTCGAATCGTCGATGCGAATAGCAAGCTCGTTTGAAGCAAAGCCGCCAAAGACAACTGAGTGGACTGCGCCGATGCGAGCGCAGGCCAGCATGGCAATCACTGCTTCGGGAACCATGGGCATATAGATGATCACACGGTCGCCCTTTTCGACGCCCTGACCGGCGAGCACCCCTGCAAAACGCGCAACTTCGTCCCGCAGTTCGCGATAGGTGAAGGTCTTCACCGTATCTGTAACCGGGCTATCGTAGACGAGGGCGAGTTGCTCCGCGCGGCCGTTCTCCACATGCAAGTCGAGTGCGTTGTAGCAGGTATTCACGATACCGCCGGTAAACCAACGATAGAAAGGGGGACGCGAATCGTCGAAAACTTTGTCCCATTTCTTGTACCAGTGGACATCCTCTGCAGCTTGCGCCCAGAATGTCTCCGGATCGTTTAGGGACTGCGTGTAGATTTCGTCATAGAGGTTTGACATTGATTTCCTCTTCCTAAATAGTTTAATTCTGGGGAACTACAAACACGCTGCCTCAATGAACAACTCGGAGGCCTTGTCTCTCTTCGTGAAAGGTCGAACAACTTCATTTGCTTAGTATTTTCCGGCGAACGCTACAGCGGCCATGAGTATACGCTTGACAATGACTGGAGCCAAACTGAGGCGATAATCTGCGCTGGCATGGATTTCGCCGAGGACAGCGTCGCTCAGGGGGATTTGCACAGTCCCGTGGACTTCACGGGGTAATCTCCCCGATTCGCCCCTGGATTGCAAATCTAGAGGAAGCTTTCGTGACTTACTGATTATATCCTCATGCTTTACCCTGAGTCTGGAACTGGCAGATTTTATCATCATTCGAGATAGAGCTCGGTTATCTCTGCATAACTATCGACTCTGCGATCACGAAAAGGGAAGGCTATCTTATTGCGTATCTCTTCCACCGCGGATCGATCGACCGGGCAGACCAAGATTTCTTCTTGATCTTCTGACGCCTCGGCTACAATTTGCCCCAGAGGGTCGGAAACAAAACTCGAACCCCAAAACTCGATGCCCTTCTCACTTTCCGGTGATGGCTCGAACCCGACGCGGTTCACAGAAGCAACATAGCAGGCATTGGCGATTGCATGTCCGCGTTGCACCAGATTCCATGAATCGGCATAAGCGATATCATCGGCACTTTTTTGATCGGATGTGTAGCCAATCGCCGTAGGGTAGAAAATAATTTCAGCTCCGCGCAGGGCGGTCAAGCGGGCTGCTTCTGGGTACCATTGATCCCAGCATATTAAAACACCAAGCTTCGCATACTTGGTCTTGAAGACTTTGTACCCCAAATCTCCGGGCGTAAAGTAAAACTTCTCATAATACTGAGGGTCCTCTGGGATATGCATCTTTCAATATTTACCCAGATAGCGTCCGTCGGCATCAATCACAACCAATGCATTGTGATAAATCCCAGCGGCTCGCTTTTCGAACAAGGGCACGATGAGCACGACGTCCAATTCTTTGGCCAAATCACAGAACAAGTTTACGGTGTGGTTATCTTCGTCGATCAACTCGGCCAAGCTGAAAAACTGCTCGTCGGCAACCTGGCAAAAATAGCGAGACTTGAATAACTCTTGCAAACAAATGATCTGCGCGCCTTTCTCGGCCGCCACTCTTGTTTTTTCAATCGCCTTTTCTAAATTATCTCTGACGTTCTCGCCGCACGACATTTGTATCAAGCCAACATTGAAGATTTCGTTCATTTTCGGCTACTCCGCGAGTCCGGCTGCGACTGTGTAACGCAACCAATCGCGCCGCCCTCCTCTGTCAGGGTTACGATGTCGATCCCCACAACTTCACGATCGGGGAATTGTTCTCCGATAATCTTTTTCGCGCGATCGTCGTTCGTGTTACCAATCACTGGCACCAATATAAGCCCGTTGGCTACGTAGTAGTTACTATAGGCTGCATCCGTAATTTTTGATGTCTGCCAGGGACTTGTAGGAGAAATGGCGTGGACGCCATTCGCTGGTAGAGGTAGACATACAAGTGTGAGCGCTTTGCCCACTTCCGTAGTTGCAGCCTCCAATTCAGCAAGGGATTTGACGAACATGCCGTAACGCGGATCTGATTCGTCGTCGATCCAGTTTTAGATTACTGTGGATTCGTCCGTAAAGCGCGCCACGATGTCGATGTGTGAATCGGTCGCGTCGCCCCATTTCTCGCATTCTCCACGGCCTGCTCCTGTGAGCCAAATAAAGTGAGTCAGTCCCAAATACTGGCTGAGTGTGTTCTCAATTTCGCTTTGGCTTATGCCCGGATTGCGATAAGAGTCGATAATTGATGTCCGCGTTGCCAGCAGTGTGCCCGAGCCGTTTACAGACAACGATCCTCCTTCGAGCACCATTGGGGCATCGAAGACAGGGACAGCTATCTTTTCCCCGATCCGCGTGGAGACCTGATTATCCAGCTCGTGTTCGAAGCGCTGCCTCCAGCCATTGAATTCCCAATTTGTAATCGCAAGCTCGCCTTCATCATTCACTACGAAGATAGGGCCATTGTCACGAGCCCAAACATCGTTCATTGGGATGATAAAAAGCTCGACGTTCTTCGGTCCAATGCCAAAACAGTCGAGCGAGCGGGAGACATATTCGTAATGGCGTTCGTCGTTGACGATGATGTAAACACTCTCGTGCTGATGCAAGACATCCGCCATGATTAACCAGGTTCGTTCCAATTTGAGCTGATAGCCTTCCCTATCCCGCTCGTAAGGCCATTGGAGCCAGGTGCCCGCATGCTGATCCCACTCTGGGGGTAATCGGTAGGTCCGGGGGTCTGCCAATTCCCCGTTCGCAGATTGCATCAGGTGCATTTCACAATTTTGGCCGGGGGAGATAGACTGCGGGACATCGACTGACCGAGGAGGGAACCGTGTCCTGCAAGAACGACGCACTGAAGGCGAATTTGATGTCCAAGGCGGAAGCGCTCATCGACGAGTTTCTGGCGAATCGCAAAGCACCGGACGAAGTGACACTGGCCGACATAGAGCAGGCGGTACTGGTTGTGGGGCAGGAATTCGAGCGCACGCTGACGACAGAGCTGGTGCAGGAGAGTGCAGCGAAGCTTGAGCGCGAATGGCCTGTGTGCACAGAGTGCGGCGAGCGCATGAAAGCGAAATGAAAGCGCAAGAGGCGCCTGGTGAGCGAGACCGGCGAAGTGAGCGTGGAACGCGAGTATTACCACTGTGCCGCAAGCGGCGCGGGTATTTTCCCCTCTGGATAGACGTTGGGGACTGGACGGAAGCACGTACCCCGTCCCCCACGTCGGGTTGCATCACGATGCAGTCTGCACCTGACTGTGCCCGCCGGGATGCTACGCGAAGCCGGGGCTGGGCAGTCCTGAGCGCACCAGGCAAATGGTCTGGTTGAGCGGGTTGTTGCCGTACGATCAAGCAGTGCAGGTGTTTGCCCGTATCGGGCGCTGTGACATACCGGCGACCAGCATCTGGCGGCAGGCGCAACGTCACGGCGAACGGATGCAGCGCTACGAAGCCGAGCGGCAGACGCATGTAGCGGTGGAGCGCACGGTGCTGCCGCCACCCGGTCTTGACCATACCGACCCAGTTTCATGACCCAGTGCATTCACCCAGTCACGAATGAACTGGGTCGTGATGACTGGGTGTTCGGTACTGGGTGGACGGGGGAATGGTAAATTTGGTATTACCCCGATTCAGTGGACAGTTGGTTAAGCCACTAAAGGTAATTGTTCATAGGCATGTGGGCTCATGTAATCCAGGGCCGAATGCATCCGTTGCCGATTGTAAAACACTTCGACATAGTCAAAGACGCTGGTGCGAGCAGCGGCCCGGCTGGCGTACAGTTGCTGGTATACACACTCGGATTTCAGGCTGGCAAAGAAGCTCTCCATGGGGGCGTTATCGTAGCAGTTTCCCCTTCGGCTCATACTGGGCGTGATGTCATGAAGCTTGAGCAGCGCCTGATACTCAGCGCTGGCGTACTGACTCCCCCGGTCAGAATGATGGATGAGACCTGGCGGCGGTTTTCGCGAACGCAGAGCCATCTCCAAAGCATCCAAAGTCAGTTGGCGGCCCAAGCGTTTGCCGAGTGCCAGCCGACGATCCGTCGCGAGTACAGGTCGAGGACTGCTGCGAGATAGAGCCAACCTTCACTGGTTGCAATGTAAGTGATGTCGGCCAGCCACACTTCGTTAGGCGCAGTGGCCGTGAAGTCCTGAACCAGCTTGCTATCCGCTTTGAGGGGAGGTTTGAATTCTAAATGCCAACAAACAGGCGTTGTCCCAGCCTAATCGCTGGTTTGTGGCTGTCAAGGGCGCTACTCCAATTCAGCTCGATTTGCTCTGAACCCCTTGACAGCCCCTGCGCTCAGCGATTGCTGGACAACCAGCGCCTGTTTGTTTCAAAGTGTGTTTATTCGCATCCTGCCAGAAACGCCGTTTACACACTCTTTTAAACACTACCGGCTGACGCTTGCGCCAGGCGTAGTAGCCGCTACGTGTGACTTGCAGTACCCGACACATCAGACTGATGCTGTACTCGCCTTTGTGTTCGTCAATGAAGCGAAATCTCACTTCTGCTCGCGCGCAAACACCGCCATGGCTTTTTTTAGGATGTCCCGTTCCTGGCGCACCACGTGCAATTCGCGCTTCAACTCCGCCAGCTCGCGGTCGCGCTCCTTCGGCTTTCCCTTTCCGGGAAATGCCTGCGCTCCATCAGCCGCGTATTCAGCCCGCCAGCGATTCAGACTGCTACTACTTACTCCCAAATCCAAAGCAAGCTGCTCAACCGCTGTGTCGCTATCATACGATAACCGAACGGCTTCGACCTTGAATTCGCGCGTGTATGTCTTCCGGTATGTAACCATTTGGGTCCTCCTGATCTGTGAATCTATCTTATCTCGTTGTCCACTAAACCAGGGTAATGCCAGAATGTCCCACTCACCAAATGGTGCATCTTTAGATCATTTCATGCTTGAGGTGACATTACGGACTTTTCCTATCAAGGTATTTCAAGCCGGTGCCAGTATTAAACAATACAATGCGTTCATCGGGTTTTACCCAGCCTTGCTCGATAAGCGTGATCAACGCAGCCAGTGTAGCTGCGCCCTCGGGTGCGGCGAAAATGCCTTCCATTCGTCCCAGGCGGGCTTGCGCTTCCAATATTTTCTCATCGCTCACGGCAATCGCCGTGCCGTTGCTCGCGCGTATATCGTGCAGAATGATGCGATCGGCGAAACTCTTTGGCACACGCAGGCCCGAAGCGATAGTTTCTGCGCCAAGTCAAAAATCGCAGAACTCTGCCCCTGACTCGAACGCACTTATGACCGGCGCGCAGCCATCGGACTGCACAGACACCATGCGTGGAAACTCGTCAGTCTCCAGCCAACCCATTTCCCGCATTTCGTGGAAGGCCTTCCACATGCCAACCAGGCCTGTTCCCCCGCCAGTGGGGTAGATAATCACATCCGGCAAATCCCAATCAAAATCAAAGGCCAGTTCATAGCCCATGATTTTTTTGCCTTCCACCCGATAGGGTTCTTTAAATGTCGAGACGTCAAACCAACCTTCGGCTTTCGCCAACTCACCGGCCATACCAGCCGCTTCGCTGATCAGTCCTTTGATAAGTTTGACGGTGGCGCCGGCAATCTGGCTCTCTTCCACATTGGCGAGCGGCGTGTCGTCAGGCATGAATATATATGCCTGCATACCTGCACGCGCCGCATAAGCCGCCATCACGCCGCCCGCATTGCCGGCAGTAGGGATGATGACTTTATTGATGTCCAGTTCCTTGGCTTTAGAAACGGCGGCTGCCAGGCCACGCGCCTTAAAGGACCCGGTGGGGTTAAGGCTCTCATCCTTTATATATAAGCGCGTCAGACCCAATGCCGCGCCCATATTTTTTGTGTGTAGCAGAGGTATATCCCCCTCGCCCAGGTAGACCATATTCTCCATTTCGTGTATGGGCAGTATTTCTCGCCAGCGCCACATACCGTGTGAACGGGTGCGGATTTCATCGCGGTCGACCTTTTCGCGCACCGCCTGGAGATCATATTGCGCCAGGAGTGGCGCCTGGCACGTTGGACAAAAGGTCTGTACTTTATCTTCGGCGTAAGATTCACCGCAGTCCGAGCATAGAAGATGGGTAATATAGGACCAATACCTTCGCCAAAATCAATTAGGAAGGGCTTCTTGTAGTAAAGTTGAGTTCATCACAAAAACAACAGCTACAGGAAGCCCGTGATGAACATTTTAGCATTTTTACAATGTATACAGCCCTACCTGTCAAAAACGGATCTGAGGCGCATGAGGCGGGTGGTGCAGGCCATGATAAGTATGACCGGTCGGATGACGATGCTGGGCATCTCGCGTTGGGCCGGAAAAGGCGGTAGTTATCGGACAACGTGAAGTGCGCACGTCACTTTGCAGTGCAGCGGTTCTTCAATGCCGTCATTCCGTGGCCGCAAGTCTTTGGCTGCTTCTTTGAGCGACACCTGTACCAACCGGAAGGTGAATATTTTCTGGTCGGAGATGAAAGCGTTGTCACCAAGTCTGGAAAAGAGACCTATGGGCTGGACTATTTTTTCTCGGGACTGATGAACAGCGTAGTGAAGGGCATCGCTGTCTTTTCTCTGTCTGTGGTTGCTGTGGAGGAGCGGCGTTCGTATCCGTTGCAGGTGGAGCAGGTGGTACGCACCGCAGCCGAGAAGGCAGCGGCTAAAGCTCGCAAGAAGAAGAGACAGACCCAAAAGGACGCGCAGCAACCGAAGAAAAAGCCAGGCCGGCCAAAAGGTAGTAAGAACCGGGATAAAACCCAGGTCGAATTGACGCCAGAATTGCTACGCATTCAGAAAATGGTTCAAAAGCAACAGAAATTACTCCCTAAAACAGCTCATATCACTCATCTGGCGTTGGATGGTCATTTCCCAGTGGCCCCGGCCCACCGGACGGGGTGGCAACAAGAATGCGCTCCAAATGGTGCGGCAGTGTGAGCTACACTTGGTCTCCAAACTGCGCTATCACGACCCTGGCGGGCGCGACAAGGGCGATGCTGCCTTGTATTTCCCTTATGACGGCCCTTACAGCGGTCATGGGCCACGCAAAAAGTACGGCGACAAAGTAGACTATTACAATCTCCCACAGAAGTATCTGTTGGAAACTCACACAGACGGTGCGCTTGAAACGCGCATTTATCAAGCCGAGTTGCTGCACCGTGATTTTGCACAACCGCTCAATGTTGTCAGCATTACCAAGACCAACTCCAACACTAGGGCTTTTGCCAATGTCAATTTGTTCAGCAGCGACCTGGAACTTTCTGCGAGCGCGCTTATCGATTATTATGGCTTGCGTTTTCAAATCGGGTAGTGGTTACATGGTAACTGATGGGGACCACGCTGTATTGTAGTAATGGAGATACAACTTGAGTACAGCTTCATGGTAAACGTCGGACTTGGAGAAAGAAAGAGTTTTGCGCACGAAGCGAGCCAGTCTCTGGCGCAAGGTGTTGTTCCAGCGTTCCACGTGAGATGTCTGGCCGCTTTCTTTGCCGACACTTTGGTGAGTGTCGTTTGGTAAAACCTTCTGGTAAGCGTGCCAGAAGTCGCTGAAGGAGCAACACGCTTTGTAGGATGCTGGGATGGATTTCCATAACGCGCGACAACTTTTTTCACTGCGGTCGCCAATAAAATAGGCCACCACTTGGCGCGTGCGCCGACACAGCGCGACCCATATCCAACGTTTATCGTTTTTTGTGCGTACAAATGACCATAATTCATCCAATTCCAGCACATCATCCGTTTTTACGGTTTCTAAAGTGTCAGCCAGGTTCGGCATAGCGCCGGCCTTCTCCAGAATCCAGCGTGCTAATGTCTGCCGCGCGATGCCAAAGATGCGCTCAATGCCGCGCATACTGGCTCGCTCTCGATAGGTGCGTAGGACAAATTCTCTGATGAACTCAGGATAAGAACGGCTTTGCGGTTCCAACATTCCATAAGCGGCGCAATCGAGACAATGAAACTTCTGACCGCCTTTATAGTCTGTACCATTCTTGACAATGTTGAGGCTCCTGCACTTTGAACACTCATGCGTGATGACACTCTGGATCATTTTGGCGCTCCTCTGTTTGGCAGGCCAACAACTTACTTTTTCCAGACTCATCAGTCAACATGTAACCACTACCTCAAATCGAATTCAACTTCCGTGATGCTAAGCAGTATTGGGGTCTGGAAGATTTCATGAATGTCAAGCGAGTGCCCCTCACCAACGCCCTCAACCTATCGCTGTTCATGGTCAATCTTTCTCAAGTTCTGCTGCGCGAGTTCCGGCAGACGGACCCCCTGAGCGGCATCTTGGACTTGAAAGCTTACTTTCGGGCCGCCAAGTATTTCGAAGAGACAATAAAAATGCTTCCGCAAAAACCTGAACCGATTTTAATGCACCACATCTTTTCCAAAATCGCTACTTTGGGCAGTATTCATCAGCCCGCTGTTCCTGTCTTTTCGCCCTAATTGGCGAAGGTATTGATAGGACATGGAAGTATATTTTCCGGCCACTCTTAGCTTGCAACCGTGTCGGCTAATAAGGCTTTGACACGTTCGAGCAGCTCGCTCAGATTGATGAGTTTGGGCATATATACATCACAACCGGCGGCCAGCGAGTTGGCGCCGTCGCCCTCAAGCGCATTGGCTGTTATAGCTACAATCGGCACATGCCGGCTCGCGCCGCGGGCGTTTTCTCGCAGGCGTCGTGCAACCTCATAGCCGTCGATGTCGGGCAGGTTGATGTCCAATAATATTAGGTCGGGTTGATTTGATGCGGCCATCTCCAGCCCTTTAAGGCCGTTCTCTGCGCCTAAAAAATCGTACTCATTATTCACGAGTGTCTTCCGCATTAATTTCATGTTGTCCGGATTGTCCTCGATGTAAAGTATCGTCGTCATTCTTGATCTCCCTCCGTAATCAGATGTTTTGCATTTAACAGGTGAACGATTGTGTCCAGAAACTCGCGCGGCACGAGATGCTCACGAGAGATACCGTGAACAGGGAATGGCTCGCGTCAACGCCACATCTCCTGCGGGCGATGACGCACCTCATCCCGACCGAAATTTTGGCACGCGGTTTAAATCAAACTACGCGAATAAATGGCGATTGGCAGGTCAGGCAGAAGACCTGAACTTGATTTCGAGTCGTACGAATCACCACATTTAAGGTAGTGAAGATGGGACAGAAACGACATCGAGAATTCCCGCTTTCAGGTGTTGGAAGAGTGATTTTTTTCAGTCTGGCTGCGGAGTGGTAACAAATGCATCAACGCGCGCGCGCAGTTCATGGATGTTAATTGGCTTCGACATATAAGCATCACATCCGGCTGCCAGGGCCTTCTCTGCGTCGCCTTTTAGCGCATTGGCGGTAATGGCAAGCATAGGCACGTGATCCAGCAGGACCAGGTCGCAGGCGCCCAGCGCCAACTCGTCCCAGGCTGCGCCCGCAGTGGGGCACCAGGTCACCGTAAATTCTGGCCGGGGCAGATACGCTTCTACCAGAACGAAGTCGTCCTCGTTATCCTCGACCAGCAGGATATTGGCGCTGCTTGTTTCCAATGCCAGGCTGGCTCTATCCTTAGCTGTGTTCATCGTTCCAATTCCTCAAGGACTCCTTCTACGGTTGGTAGTGGTCCTAATTGCATGATCCCGATAATAATCATGACATGATCATCGATGAACTCAATTGCACTTGTCGACGTTGTGGCAGTGTGCCAACCTAGTGCAGTCCAGCATAAATATGTCAACGGTTTTCTTTACCATGGAGACGCGGACCGTCGGTCCCGCCCACTACGGGAGAACACGCAGTAAAGCACTTCCCGACCCAGTCCCGTCTGGTAACCCAATTCTCGTACTGGGCTGCTCGCCGTACTGGGTCGACTGGACGAGGTGGACAGGGTAGCTTCCGCGACTGGGAGACGTCGCCAAGTCCCCCCGGCAGATTGTGGCCTTTGCAATCGGAGATCGGAGTGCCCGCACCCACCGCAAACTGTGGAGCCGAGTTCCCGCAGCCTATCAGGCGTATGCCAGCTTCAGTGATTTCCGAGAAGCTTATCAGAAAGTTGTACCGATTGAAAGCCATCAGCAGGTCGGGCAGATCTGCAGAGACAGCGCCGATGTCAATTATATGGAGCGTTGGAATTGTACGCTCCGCCTATGGCTGGGGCGCTTCACCCACAAGACGGTCACTCAATCCCGGGGCGAGTATCCGCGCGACGAGGATGGCGATGGTTTTCATGAAGTGCACGTCAACACCCTGAAGGGTTTCTGGTCTTTGTTGCGATCGTGGTTGCGGCCATATCGCGGCATCTCACAAGAGAAATTGCCGCTTTACCTGGGCTTCTTTGAGTTCGTGCATAACGTTCGGCGACGTGGAAAGGCTCTGCTCTCTTCCCTGCTCGCTTTATTGCTAGCTCCTTGAAACCAATTAAGAGCCTAATTTTTTGTGTTGCCTTAATGTTGCGCTAATGGAGTATGCATACCTGAAACATGAAGAAAGTCATCAAGATGATGAACTTGAAACTCATGAATGTGAGTGCCTATATCACAAGTGTGTCGGGGTTGAATAATCTGCGTGCGTGTTGCAGCGCCCTCACGCATTCTGTCCGGCTCCTTTTCGCCCGGAGCGAGTCATTTCGTCCAATGTCCAGGGCAATTTTCCCCAGTAATATTTTGCGTGAGTGTGTGGAAGCACCCAAAGGTTGTCACTGAAGACCTCCGAGGTCTTGCCCTGTTCAAGATAGACTCTCAGATAACAGCTCTGTGCGCACCGAGCGAATACGCGTGTAGGCTCGTTTGTTAAAGTTCTGGTATAGTCTCTGCCTGAAGTGAGCAAATTCAGTCGTATATTTCCTGCTGTCCATGTAACCCATGTAAGCTCAGTTCCATCTAGTATGTCAAAATTCAATAGAACGGAGATGTTTCATAATGTCGGATAAACCCAAGAAAGTACGGGTCGCCATCATCGGGGTTGGGAATTGCGCCTCGTCCTTCGTGCAGGGCGTCGAATATTACAAAGAAAAGCCGGACGAAGCAGAGGTACCTGGCTTAATGCACGTCAACCTTGGTGGTTATCACATCCGTGACATCGAGTTTTCAGCCGCATTTGACGTCGTCACAAGCAAGGTCGGACTGGATTTGAGCGAATCCATTTGGGCACAGCCTAACAACACGATTAAGTTTAGCGACGTCCCGAACCTGAAAGTGCCGGTGCACCGTGGGATGACTCACGATGGGATTGGTAAATATCTGTCGACGGTTGTCGAAAAGAGCCCCGGTGCCACCGACGACCTAATAAATATTCTGAAAGATACACGCACTGATGTGGTGGTGAGTTACCTGCCGGTCGGCTCCGAGATGGCAACCAAGTGGTATGTCGAACAGATTCTCGAAGCTGGCTGTGCGTTCGTCAACTGCATCCCAGTATTCATCGCTAGCTCGGACTATTGGGCCCACCGCTTTGAGGAACGTGGGCTGCCTATTATCGGCGACGACATCAAGAGCCAGGTCGGCGCGACAATCACACATCGGGTGCTGACCAACCTGTTCCGCGATCGGGGTGTCCATCTGGATCGCACCTACCAGCTCAACTTCGGTGGCAACATGGATTTCTATAACATGCTCGAACGTGAACGCCTGGAGTCCAAAAAGATTTCCAAGACCAATGCTGTCACCAGCCAGTTGCCCTACGACTTGGGTGAAGGCAATGTCCACGTTGGGCCGAGCGATTACGTCCCCTGGTTGACCGATCGCAAGTGGTGCCACATTCGGATGGAAGGTCAGTCTTTTGGCGATGTTCCCCTAAATATCGAATTGAAGATGGAAGTGTGGGATTCGCCGAATTCGGCCGGAGTAGTGATCGATGCGGTACGCTGCGCCAAGCTGGCCCTGGATCGAAAAATTGCAGGTCCGTTGAAGGCACCCGCAGCCTACTTCATGAAGACGCCACCGGTTCAGTACACTGACGATGAAGCGCGGCAGATGGTGGAGGCGTTTATCGCCAACGAGACTTGAGCGTCTTTTAGAAACTCAATTTTCCTGACCGAATGAGGGCTGAGGCCTGCCCAGCCAAGCCGTCTGGACTAGGTCAGGATCGCGGAAGATATACATGAAGCCCTCAATTTTGAACTGACCCCCAAGAAGTTGACACAAAATAAAAGCACCCCCTGTGAGAAGATAAAAGCAGGAGGTGTTTTTTATGTCTGGGAAAAAGGGGATGAAAAACTACCCGAAAGCGACCAAGCTGGAAGCGGTACGCATGTTTCTGGAAGAAGGCCTGACCCGCGCAGAGGTAGTTGAAGCACTCGGGCTGCCCCGCCGAGATCTTCACGACCCAGTTCATTCGTACAGTCACCCAGTCATGAATGTACTGGGTCATGACGTGCAGACTGCATCGTGATGACTGGGTGTGAAGGTCTGGGTGCGCCAATATCGCCGCAAGGGAGGGGCAGCCTTTGCCAAACCGAAGGGTCGGCCTCCTCGTCGGCCGGCGGAAAGTTCGCAGGAGGAGCTGGAACGGTTGCGCATGGAAAATGTGCTCCTAAAAATATTCCATACCGAATTGCGCACGGACGAGCTCGCACGGCGCAATAGCGGGTCATCTACCAGTACAAAAGAAGATACACTGTGAAGGCAATGTGTACTTTCTTCGCAGTTTCGCGAGCTGCCTATTACGCCTGGCTCAAGCGCAGCCAGCAGCCGGACAAAGATAGCGCGCGGCTGCAAGCGGTGCAGCAAGCCTGGGAAAAATCGCACAGAACCTATGGCTATCGCAGGGTTGCTTTGTGGTTGCGACAACACAAAGGGCTGGTCATCAACCACAAAGCGGTTTTACGGCTGATGAACAAGCTCAATATCCGCTCCATTGCCAGGCAACGCCACCCCTATAAGCAAAGGGCCCGCTTAGATTTTCACCAGCGCTATGCCAATCTCTCAAAGTGCAGTGCGCATACCGACCCAGTTTCACGACCCAGTTCATTCGTGACTGGGCGTTCGGTACTGGGCTTCACTGTGTGGCCCGAGATTTCGCAGCAAACCAACCCAATCAGAAATGGGTTACTGATACACTTGCGCCGTACGCAGTACAGGTGTCACCTACATCGCTACCCAACAAGGCTGGGCGTATCTGGCCACCATCAAGGACCTGTTCGACGGTTTCATCGTTGCACATCGTCTGGGAAGACACCCCGTCCAGTACCGATACCGATGCAGTGTGCACGGCACTGTGCGGGACTGGGCAATTCTGTGCGCTTAGTCATCGATACCCTCAAGCAGGCCAGACGTAAAGAAAAGGTCACTGCGGGACTGCTCCTGCACAGTGACCACCTAGTCCAGTCGATCACGATGCAGTCTGCACGTCACAGAGTGAAGTGCGCACTCCACTTGGTGACCCAGTACATTCACCCAGTCATCACGATGCAGTCTGCACGTGACTGTACGAACGCACTGGGTCGTGACACTTGCCGCGTTGCGGCAGTACGCGGTGACTGGGTGACTGTACTAGACTGGGGGGATATCAATACACTTCCAAGCAGTATGCTGCCCTTACCCGGGCGTATCACATCACCCCTTCCATGTCTCGGCGTGGCAATTGTTGGGATAATGCGCCCATGGAGAACTTCTTTGGTCATTTGAAAGCGGAAGCGCTCCGCCATATCCGCGTGCCAAGCTTTGAGCGGGCGCATGAATTGATTGACCAATATATCGAGTTCTACAATTATGAACGCATACAACTAAAAACCAAACAGACACCATATCAAATCAGGTGTCTGACTGGATGACCGCAGTGGGGGTCTTTCTTTTTGTGTCTTGTTTACAGGGTGCAGTTCATTTCTGAGGGCTTTAATTTCTTCCATCTACGATCAATCCCCTTGATAAGGCATTTTCGCAACTTTTGAAATTGACAAATCCGATCTTTTGGTAAGAATTTCAATATGTCCATCAAACACATTGGCGCATTGTTGATCGGGCAATCTCCCCGACCCGATTTGGTTGATCCTTTACACGAGTTGCTGCCGGACTTTGAAATCATTCAGGCGGGTGCACTGGATGATCTAACTCCGGAGGATTTGCCAGATGTGTCTGAATCTTCGTACCCTTTGGGTACTCGCATGGCGAACGGACAGTCAGTATTGATTGACGAAAGTTTTCTTGCATCTCGATTACAAGCTGCATTGGTTGAGCTTGAAGCGAAAGGGGTCGTGGCTGCGATCCTGTTGTGTGCGGGTACCTTTGCCAAGCTTGTCGGAACCGTACCGCTTTTCAAGCCGTTCGATGTGGGCCTAGGGGTTTTGCAAGTACTTAATTTCAGGAATGTCGGACTTATCTCGCCGATTGCAGCACAAGCAGAGCCCATAAGGAAACGCTGGCAACAAGCCGGCATGCAAACAATGTTTTGGGCCGCCGACCTCACGCAGCCGGACGCCTCCCTCTATGATCGGCTCACTGCTCAGATTCGAAAAAAAAGACTCCAGTGCATTGTTCTGGACTATGTCGGATATTCGCGAGAAAGCGTTCAGCTTTTGCAGTCTAATATTGCTGTCCCCGTGCTAGACCTGGGATATCTAGCGCTGCGCACCTTGGCCAGCAGCCTTTCAAAATAAGAGTGACTATGCAGACAAAATTAATTCGCGGTGGAACTGTCGTCTTAGGCCAGATGGTGGCACAACAAGATGTATTCATGCAGGGCGAGAAAATTGCGGCGCTCGGGAACTTGGCCGATCAGACTGCGGATGAAACGATCGATGCCGACGGCCTGCTTGTGTTACCGGGAGGCGTTGACACACACGTCCATTTCAACGATGTCTTCATGAACACAATCAGTGTCCATGATTATTATTCCGGGTCGTTGGCTGCAGCATTCGGTGGCACAACCAGCGTCATCGACTTTTCGAATCAGGCTGCGGCCAGCAGCCTGATGAGCACCATCGACAATAAACAAGAGGAAGCATTCGGCCGCGCCTTGATTGATTGGGGCGTCCACCCGGTTATCACCCAGCCAACTGCAGAGACAATCGCGGAGATACCGGAGGTCGTGGCGGCTGGTTCTCCCACTATCAAATGCTACATGACCTATCGTGATGAAGGTCTGCTCATCGAGGAGCCGGACCTGCGTCGTATTCTGGAGGGTTTGCGTGCGGCGGGTGGGATGCTACTCGTACATGCGGAGGACAACGATCTCGCCGAAGCAGGTATCCAACGAATGCTAGAGACCGGGTTTACTTCACCAATCTACCATGGTAAAAGCAAGCCACCAGAGACAGAGAATAGAGCTATCGAACGTTGTATCCAGATGGTTCGGGATGTCGGTGGTCGTCTCTTCATTGTCCATCTGACGACAGGGGAAGGTGTCCAATTGGTGGGAGCGGCGCGTAGTGAAGGGTTGGATGTCCTTGCAGAGACGTGTACACACTTTCTTATCTTAGATGAAGAGATGTTGCGGCGAGAAGATGGGATCAAATGGATTTACTCACCACCGCTCCGGGACCGGGCGGCGCAGGATCAACTTTGGCAGGGTCTCGCGGACGGGCGGATCGTGCAGGTCACGTCCGATGATGCGGCTTACTCATGGGAGGCGACCCGCTACGGTAAAGAACGCTTCGACCTTTGCCCGAACGGAATGCCGGGCGTCGAGCCGCGTTTCAATTTGCTCTATTCCGAAGGAGTAGCCGGAGGACGAATTTCGTTACCCCGATTTGTCGAAACGGTAGCAACCAACCCGGCCAGGATATTCGGCTTATTCCCGCAAAAAGGCACGCTCCTGCCAGGCTCGGACGCCGATATTGTCCTGCTCGATCCCACGGCACACTGGACTATGGGGCAGCGCAACTCCAACTCCCCAAATGACTGGCACGCCTATGAAGGCATCGAAATCACCGGGAAGATTCTCAAAGTCTTCTCTCGCGGTGAACTGATCATCGACGGCGAAGAATGTTATGCGGATGAAGGACGTGGACGTTATCTCTTCCGGCAATTACCTGCGCAGGTGGTTGCTTGACAACGAATTCAATGTCTCAATCGTTGTATTCAGGTGCAAGGTCTGAACAAGTCGCTGCTGACCTTACCCCATTGCTGGATTTTCAGGCTGAAGGACTTTCCCCCAAAAACTTAAATATGCTGTTGTCCGAAAGGTTGCTGCCGCACCTGATGCGCTACGACCTACCGCAGTTCCAATCCATGTTCAATGCTGTTCCTGCTGATGAAGCAAAATTGGGGGCGCGAATTGCACTCGATTTCAATCAGGGTGTCACCAATTGGCAGGTGTCGCCCGGTGGCGCAATGCTCGAAGAGCTTTGCGCACAGGCCTTATGCCGCCTCTTTGGACTCGGGCCAGGGTCGGACGCAACTTTCATGTATTCAGGCACGTATGCGAATCAGCAAGCGCTCTATCTAGCGTTGCATCGCTTTGCTGAAAGATGCGGGTTTGATCTGGCGCGAGAAGGCTTGTCTGCATTTGAAGATGCCCGGCGTTTGGCGATCTTGATTTCCGAAGATGCGCACTTCTCACGGAAACACGCCGCCCGAATGTTGGGGCTGGGGGAACAGAGTTTGGTTCTTATACCCGTTGACGGAAACCGCCGCATGGATAGCGCCGCTTTGCTCGAAACAGTGGATGGAATAAAAACGAAACGCGACTTCGTTTGCGTGGTGGCAACCGCAGGCACGACTTCTACCGGGGCAGTCGATTCTATTGAAGCGCTCGCCGACCTATGCGCAGAAACGGGTGCATGGCTGCATGTTGATGGCGCCTATGGTTATGCCTATAAACTCGTACCGGAATGGGCGCACCTGTTCGCGGGTGACGAGCGAGCCGATTCAATTACATGGGACCCGCACAAGCAGCTTGGCGCTCCGATTCCCAACTCGGTTCTCTTCGTGAAGCAGAAATCCGATTTTACCAGGATGGCTCTGCATAGTGATTATTTCAACAAGCGCGACGACGTTGAACCCAATCCGGGCTTGAAATCACCGCCCTCAACTCGAATGATGTCTGCTCTGCCATTGGTCACTCTCCTGCGGGGGATGGGACTTGTAAGAGTGATCGGCGAACTGCGCGCACCGCTCCTTGCAATTCGACAACTGGCAGAGTATCTACAAGGCCAACCGGATATTGAACTTTGCCATCAACCGGACACGGGCATCCTCTGCTTTCGCATGCGGCCTGCCCATGTTCCCAATTCCAGCTTGAGCGATTTGCAGAGTTGGCTTTACGATTGTGTCATGGCAACAGGTGGACGAACATTTTCCGTCACACAATTAGCTGGCGAAACGGTGCTGCGGCTTGTGTCTGTTTCACCCCATACGACCTTCGCGGATTTTCGTGAGACGATTGACTCGCTGCGGGGGCTTGTCAGCAGCGGTGATTTCGATGATACAAAATGACGGATTCGCCATCTCCGCGAGGGACGACACGTCGATTTGGCGTTACCGTCGGAGTGAGGAATTCCCGGTACGCGTGTGATCGCTGCCGGATTTAGGCTGATTTATGTTTGACCGCTTCAATTGCCATCACACGCTCAACGAGCAAAGCATTGACTGTTTCAACAGCAAACTTTGGTTCTTCTGACAAATTAGCAAGCGGATCGGGCAACAGACTCTGTGGTTGAGACCTTCCGGATGCCAGAAGACATCAAGACGGGTAGGGGTCGATTTCATATCATTACTAATATTACAGCGCAAGGTCGCGCGAAAAGGATAGAGAGCAGCTAAAAAAGGATGGACATGGTAATCTTCTCCAAATACGGCCAAGCATAAGGAGAAGAAAGCTACCATGTCCCCTGAAATTGTAACGGATATTTACCCACCGCCTGAATGGAGTTTGGCGGAAGAAGACATCCAGCAAATGGTTGACGAACTGGAACGATACTATCAAGAATTCGCGCCAGCATTTGAGCGCTGCGATCAGGCCGCTCACGGCTGGGTGTACCTGAAAGGGCTGTTGAGCGACCTGCCGCGCACCCCGTCCAGCCGCCGGGGCTGGGAAGTGACCGAGCGGATCGCCTTGCGTTTCGGAAAGAATGTGCGCAGTTTGCAGCATTTCATCGGGCAGAGCCCGTGGGGATGTGAAGGGCTGCTGAAGAGACACCAGGAGCAGGTTGTGGAAACCCTGGGCGAAGATGACGGAGTGGTGCTGGTAGATGAGTCGGGGATGGTCAGACAGGGAGCCAGCTCGGTCGGTGTCTCCAGTCAATATTGTGGGTCGGTAGGGAAGGTGGCCAATTCGCAAGTGGGGGTCTACCTGGGGTATACCGACCCACCCAGTCCCGAAAGTACTGGGTCGGGAGTTCGTTCGGTACTGGGTGCCAGTCGGAAAGGTCATAGCTTTTTGGATGTGCGCTTGTTCTTGCCGGAGAAGTGGTTTGAAGAAAGCCACAAAGACCTTCGTCAAGCTTGCGGTGTACCATATGAGCTTCGTCCTCAGACCAAGCCCGAAATCGCCCTTGAATTGTTGGAAAATGCGCTTCAAAGGGGAGGATTGCCCTTCAAAT
Source organism: Anaerolineales bacterium (assembly GCA_965248775.1). Classification (GTDB taxonomy): domain Bacteria; phylum Chloroflexota; class Anaerolineae; order Anaerolineales; family JBHHUI01; genus JBHHUI01. The sequence goes on along the minus strand of OZ252150.1, from coordinate 2,119,236 downwards.
GGGTAGCTGCGGACGCATTGTACGGCGATGCGCCCGATTTTCGAGATGGAATCGCCGCTTTGAACAAGTGGTATTTCGCGGAAGTGCGTTGCACGACGCGCATCTGGTTGGAGCGACCTGGAGTGGCTGTCCCGCCCTGGAAAGGCCGCGGCTGGCGCCCAACGCGCCGGCGCTTGAAAAACCCGAAGCAGAAAGCCATCCAAGTCGATGGACTGGCCCAACAATTGCACGCAAAAGCCTGGGTGCGAGCCAAAATCAAAGAAGGTGCTCAGGGCCCCCTGGTGTGTGATTTCGCCTGCTTGCGGGTCATTGAAGTGCGGGATGGTTTGCCGGGCCAGGACCTCTGGCTCGTCATGCGGCGCAACCTGGCTGACCCGACCGAAATCAAATACTACTTCAGCAATGCGCCCGCTGACAGCGACCCGGCTGAATTGGTGCGCCTCAGCGGCATACCGACCCAGTTCGTTTCACGACCCAGTTCATTCGTGACTGGGCGGTACTGGGTGCGCTGGCCGGTCGAGATCATTTTTCGGGCCGGCAAGGTCGAAGTCGGCTTTGACCATTACGAACTGCGCAGCTGGCTGGGATGGCACCATCATATGGTGTTTGCTTTTCTGGCTCATCTTTTCCTGGTCAGAATGCGGATCTTTTTCAAAAAACGAGCGCCAGCCTTGACGGTCTATCAGGTGCGCTTACTTTTGTTGAGTGTTTTGCCAATGCCAAAATTCGATATCTCTGCTGCCATCCAGACCGTTCGCTACTATCAACGAAGAAACTACACGGCCTATCTTTCTCATCGTAAGCACCGCTTGCAGCGACTTTCAGCAAACCTTGCGCTGTAATACTAAGCGGTCTTTCAATATATTCCCAATCGGTGAAAGCTCGACGAGTCGATCAAACTTGATGTCAAGGAAAATAATCTTTTGGGGTGTTTTTCCTGTCGTTTCGATCCGAATGATGCGTTAGTGACACCAAGTGCAACGAAGAAAGATTGACAAATGAGTCGCCAGAAATTGCTACTGCAAGTAATTTGGGTGACCTTGGTCACGTTACCCTTAGTTGGGTGCGGCCCATCAGAAGCTGAAAGACATTTTAACCAGGGAGTAATTTATTCTCAGCAAGGGCAAACCGAATTAGCTATCGGTGAATTCGACCAGGCCATCGCGCTCGACCCACAATATGCCAATGCTTACTATAACCGTGGTCTCGTTTACGCCAACAGAGGGGACTTTAACCAGGCCATCGATGAATACGATCAGGCTCTCGCGCTCGATCCGCAGCTTGCCTTTGCCTATAACAATCGCGGAAATGCCTATATCAACTTAGGCGACTACAAAAGTGCCATCGCCGACTACGACCATGCCATCTCCCTCAACTCCCGCCTCACCGTTGCTGACAATAATCGTGGGTTTGGCTACGCCAGCTTAGGAGACGTAGACAAGGCAATCGCCGACTACGACCAGGCCATCGCTCTGAACTCGCTGTACACCTTTGCGTATTACAATCGCGGGCTCGCCTATGCTAGCAAAGGAGATTTTAACCCAGCCATCTCTGACTTCGGCATTGCCATCATCCTCGACCCTCAGTTTGCGGAAGCCTACTTCAATCGCGGGCTCGCCTCCGCCAACTTAAGGGAGTTTGAAGAGGCCATCGATGACTTTGATCAGGCTATTGCGTTCGACCCGGAGCACGCCGAAGCCTATTTCAACCGCGGGCTCGCCTACGAGTACAAAGGCGACCGCGACGGCACGAACGCCGACTACGATAGCGCCATCGTCGACTACGAAAAAGCCCTGCAACTAAGTTTGGAACCCGAGGCACAAGACGTGGTGGAAGTACTTCTGGAAGAATTGAAGCAATAGCGCAACAGTTGGAATCACCAATAGCTTTGCAGCTCCGCCTTTATAGTGTAAAATTGACACTATATTAAGCGAATCAATACCCTACAAGCGCATTGGGATGGTGGCACGTTGGCGGCCAGTTCATCGGGGACATGCCGCTGTCTTGCGAGCGCTTTGTGCGTCTGGTGAGGAGACTCTGATCGGGATTGGGAGTGCTAACCGCTACAATGTGCGCAATCCTTTTACTTTGGAAGAAACGAGAGACATGCTGGAACTTGTTCTCGGCGAATTTGAAGGATATAAACTCATCCCGGTTGATGATCTCGATGACGGACCGCGCTGGCGAACAATAGTGGCTGACATGTTTGGCCCCCTCGATGCTTTTGTTACGGCCAATCCGTATGTCTCTAGCCTGATGTCTGAAACCTATCGCATTTTGCGCCCAGTTGATCTTGTTCCGGAGTCCGAACGGATCGCAGTCGATGGCACCAGCGTGCGCATGGCGATGGCCCGCGGTGAAGATTGGGCTGATCTGGTTCCGGCGGAAGTTGCCGATTACATCAAGACGCGAAACCTGGATGAACGCTTCCGGCGTGAGTTCGGGTTAGAAACACTGACACTCAATACAATCGTAACCTGAAAGGGAGGTCACATGTACTCATGGGATGAAAATACCAGTGGCTGGCGTGGCTCTGGGAAATATGCATACTCCTCAGGCGGTGCCACAGTCCGCAAAGCCTCAGCCGCTCGATCCAAGGCGAGCGGTCCGCGCACCTACGAAAAGAAGTCCAAACCGAATGAAAAAATTATTGATCCAAGCAAACATCTCCGCAGCGAGTCAAAACACCCGCTCATCATCGCGGTCGATGTGACCGGCTCGATGGCCGAGTGGCCGTTTGAAATATTCGACCGGCTGCCGCTGCTTTACAATACGCTCTCGCAGTATCAGGAGGATCTGGAAATCTGTTTCGTTGCCATCGGCGATGCCGCCGTCGATCAGTGGCCCTTGCAAGTTACCACATTTGCGGGCGGGTTCGATCTGGAGCAATTGCTTGGTTCACTTTATGGCGAAGGCGGGGGCGGCGATGCGCCCGAAAGTTATGGCCTCTTCGCGCACTGGGTAAACACGCATGTTGAAGTCCCCAATGTCTCCGAGTCACCTTTCCTGATAGTTTTCGGCGATGTAACCATGCATCCGACCGTGCCCAGCGGTCAGATCAAACATTACCTCGGCAATGGGCAGCGCAGCGATGTGGATGCTATCGAAGCCTGGAACAAGGTTACCGATACTTGGAACACCTGGTTCCTGCGCCGTCCAACCGGCAAGCGGGGGGATGAGGTCGATCAGCAGTGGGATAAGGCTATCGGCGGACAGAAAATCTTCCATATTGAGGACGAACAACGCGCTGTGGACTATGCGATGGGACTCATTGCACGCTCATGGGGGCACTTCGGAGACTTTCAGGATAATATGCGGGCGCGACAGAGTGATGACAAAGTGGAAGCGTTGAGCAAGCCCATCGAATTGCTCTGCCCACGTTGCGGTGGCCCGGTGCCGGTGGATGCAGCTGGTCACTTCGTCTGTTCTTATTGCGGCACGACGCTGAAGCTGTAAGCAAACCGTCAGCAATAAGCTTCGCTCTCCATTTCGAATGCCAGAGTGAAGCCAAATGGAACCCCGGTATAGAGTACAGCAGAAGCGCCACTGCTAAAAAGCGAAGCTTCTCACTATGAATATCTCACAGCCCATTCGTGCCATCGTAACCGTGCCGCCCTACGCGGATTTTCTCGAAGAGGTGGCCGCGCATCCGATTGTTGTGGGCTTCCGCCTCAACACAGTGATGCCCGTTCGAGGCGGACCACCTGCTGCACTTAATCGCTTGACCAAATTCGAGCAGCCCTTGTGGGTCGATCTAAAAGGTCGCCAGTTGCGCGTGGTTGGCGCTGCCCTCCCACCATATACCGAAGTACGCCTTAGCCATCCCGTTCGCGTGAATACGCCGGTGGATGCGTTTTTTTCGGATGGGCAGGAACGCGTGCGGGTTGTTGATGTGGATGGCGATCGACTTCTCCTCAAAGACGGCCCGCGGCGCCATGTCGGTCCCGGCGAGTCCGTAAATATTGTCGATGCCTCCTTGAGAATTGATGGCACGCTTACGGAAACAGACCGCGCGTATCTGGCAGCGATGCAAGCAGCAAATCTTAATAAGATCATGCTCTCCTATGTGGAAGACCCAGCCGATATACAGGAGGTTCTGGGATTGTTGCCGGCTGCTTAGCTCGACTTTGTACATTTGGGGACTGATTTCTCATAAATAGAAAGGCAAGGTAAGCTGACCTTTGGATCAAGAAAGGTCGGAAAATGCTCACCTTGCCCACGGACATTATAGACTTGCTAAAGCCCTTCGCGACAGTGTTCGAAAAGCGCACTTGGTGGAAAGCTCTGGTGCTTCTGGTCGGTTCGATCCTGACGCCGCACTTGCGGACGGTGACGGCTGCGCTGCGCGTAACCGAGTACTGCCGTACCCGGCAAGTGTGGGGCTGAGCAGTGCCGGTAATTTTGCGAAGTTTCACCACGTGCTCAATCGCGCGACCTGGTCGGCACGTAAGTTGAGCCAATTGTTGCTTGCGTTGCTTTTGCAGCACTTTGATTACGGTGACGAGACTTTGGTGTTTGGAATCGATGAAACTATCGAACGTCGCTGGGGTCGTCGTATCAAGGCGCGCGGCCTCTATCGCGACGCCGTGCGTTCGAGCGGGGGTCACTTCGTGAAGGCCAGCGGCTTGCGCTGGATCAGCCTGATGTGGCTTGTACACATTCCATGGGCGATACGCGTGTGGGCGCTGCCAGTGTTTACACTGTTGGCGCCTTCTCAGCGATATTATGCGGACAAAGCGCGCGCTCATAAAACGGTACTCGACTGGGCGCGCCAAATGGTCTTCCAGCTGCGCCGCTGGTTGCCCAGCCGAAAGTTGGTGCTTGTGGCCGACAATAGCTACGCCGCGCTGGAATTCCTGCATGCCTGTCAGTCGCTCTCCGAGCCGGTGGCGGTCGTCACACGTCTACGTCTGGACGCAGCCCTGTATCAACCGGCACCGCCGCGCAAGCCCGAACAGCTCGGCTGGCCACGGCGCACCCAGTCCAGTGGGGCCTGGGTCACTGGAAGGGGGCCCGCTTACCCACATTGCAAGCCCGGCTGAACGACCCGGAAACGGCTTGGACGAAGACCACGGTCGCCTGGTACAGCAACAAACAACGCACGGTAGAAATCACCGCCGGCACGGCGGTCTGGTATCACGGCGGGATGCCCACTGTGCCGCTGCGCTGGGTTCTCATCCGCGACCCTGAGGACAAATTCAAGCCGCAAGCTTTGCTGTGCACGGACCGCTGGGCTGACCCGGTACAGGTCATCACCTGGTTCGTACAACGCTGGCAGCTGGAAGTCACGTTCGAAGAAGTGCGCGCCCACCTCGGAGTTGAGACACAGCGCCAGTGGTCCGATGCCGCCATCGCGCGCGTCACGCCGGTGCTGCTAGGACTGTTTTCCTGGATCACGCTGGCGGCTCACAAGTTGCATGTGCATGACCCAATCCCTGTGCGAACGGCTGCCTGGTATGCCAAACCTTTGCCAACATTCTCTGATGCAATCGCAACTGTGCGGCGTGAACTCTGGCCGATGGCAAGTGGTTTTTCCATGTCGCCGTCGCAGCCCGATATCGTAAAAGTCCCGCGCGCATTGCTCGATTCTCTGCTAAATATGGCTTGTTACGCTACTTGAAACGTACAAAGTCGAGCTGAGATCATGTTGAAAATCGAAACGGAGCGCGGGCTGGCTTTCGCACGCAACCACAGAGACTCGCACGGCCGCCTGATGGCTGCGCGTGGTGATCTATTTGTTGAAGTGCTGCAACCGCATCGCATCATTGGTGCGTTGCGCGAAATCATTGCAGCGGATGCGCAGGCGGTTGTTGCCAGCCGGGTATTCGATTCACTCGCACAACATTCCGTCCCGGATAGCGCGGACATCGGCGATGTGGCTTTTCTGCTCTCTTTAGGCTACCGCACGTTTTTGCTGGGGGATGCCGTCTGCCTGCAGCGCGACTCGGTCATCGCGGCGTTGAATTTACTGGCCGCCGTCGCATCAGAATTCGAATGAAAATCGGCCTCGCACAGATCAATACCACAGTTGCGGACGGGCCGGCGGTTGTGGTGGGAGCACTACTGCCTTCAGGCCAGACGCAACTCGGGCATCCAGGCCTCTACAACACCGCCATGCTTTTGCAGCGTGGAAAAGCGCGTGTCGCAGCCCAAAAGCGCTTGCTCCCTGGCTACGTGGTATCACCCCGATTCAGTGGACAGTTGGTTAAGCCACTAAAGGTAATTGTTCATAGGCATGTGGGCTCATGTAATCCAGGGCCGAATGCATCCGTTGCCGATTGTAAAACACTTTGGTAGTGGTTACATGGTAACTGATGGGGACCACGCTGTATTGTAGTAATGGAGATACAACTTGAGTACAGCTTCATGGTAAACGTCGGACTTGGAGAAAGAAAGAGTTTTGCGCACGAAGCGAGCCAGTCTCTGGCGCAAGGTGTTGTTCCAGCGTTCCACGTGAGATGTCTGGCCGCTTTCTTTGCCGACACTTTGGTGAGTGTCGTTTGGTAAAACCTTCTGGTAAGCGTGCCAGAAGTCGCTGAAGGAGCAACACGCTTTGTAGGATGCTGGGATGGATTTCCATAACGCGCGACAACTTTTTTCACTGCGGTCGCCAATAAAATAGGCCACCACTTGGCGCGTGCGCCGACACAGCGCGACCCATATCCAACGTTTATCGTTTTTTGTGCGTACAAATGACCATAATTCATCCAATTCCAGCACATCATCCGTTTTTACGGTTTCTAAAGTGTCAGCCAGGTTCGGCATAGCGCCGGCCTTCTCCAGAATCCAGCGTGCTAATGTCTGCCGCGCGATGCCAAAGATGCGCTCAATGCCGCGCATACTGGCTCGCTCTCGATAGGTGCGTAGGACAAATTCTCTGATGAACTCAGGATAAGAACGGCTTTGCGGTTCCAACATTCCATAAGCGGCGCAATCGAGACAATGAAACTTCTGACCGCCTTTATAGTCTGTACCATTCTTGACAATGTTGAGGCTCCTGCACTTTGAACACTCATGCGTGATGACACTCTGGATCATTTTGGCGCTCCTCTGTTTGGCAGGCCAACAACTTACTTTTTCCAGACTCATCAGTCAACATGTAACCACTACCAACACTTCGACATAGTCAAAGACGCTGGTGCGAGCAGCGGCCCGGCTGGCGTACAGTTGCTGGTATACACACTCGGATTTCAGGCTGGCAAAGAAGCTCTCCATGGGGGCGTTATCGTAGCAGTTTCCCCTTCGGCTCATACTGGGCGTGATGTCATGAAGCTTGCGCAGCGCCTGATACTCAGCGCTGGCGTACTGACTCCCCCGGTCAGAATGATGGATGAGACCTGGCGGCGGTTTTCGCGAACGCAGAGCCATCTCCAAAGCATCCAAAGTCAGTTGGCGGCCCAAGCGTTTGCCGAGTGCCCAGCCGACGATCCGTCGCGAGTACAGGTCGAGGACTGCTGCGAGATAGAGCCAACCTTCACTGGTTGCAATGTAAGTGATGTCGGCCAGCCACACTTCGTTAGGCGCAGTGGCCGTGAAGTCCTGAACGAGCAAATTCGGCGCTACGGGCAGGCTGTGCTTCGACTGGGTTGTCACCTTGTAGCTCCGTTTGCGTCGGGCTTGCAGGCCATGCAGGCGCAACAGACGGGCCACCCGGTTGTGGCCGCAGCGGACGCCGCGGTCCTGTAGTTCGCGGTGAATGCGCGGACAGCCATAGACGCCGCGATGCTGCTCAAAGATCGCTCTGATCTCGCGTCCCAACGCCTGGCTGGCTTGCTCGCGCGGGCTGACCGGCCGCTTGCGCCAGGCGTAGTAGCCGCTACGTGTGACTTGCAGTACCCGACACATCAGACTGATGCTGTACTCGCCTTTGTGTTCGTCAATGAAGCGAAATCTCACTTCTGCTCGCGCGCAAACACCGCCATGGCTTTTTTTAGGATGTCCCGTTCCTGGCGCACCACGTGCAATTCGCGCTTCAACTCGGCCAGCTCGCGGTCGCGCTCCTTCGGCTTTCCCTTTCCGGGAAATGCCTGCGCTCCATCAGCCGCGTATTCAGCCCGCCAGCGATTCAGACTGCTACTACTTACTCCCAAATCCAAAGCAAGCTGCTCAACCGCTGTGTCGCTATCATACGATAACCGAACGGCTTCGACCTTGAATTCGCGCGTGTATGTCTTCCTGTATGTACTCATTTGGGTCCTCCCTGATCTGTGAATCTATCTTATCTCGTTGTCCACTAAACCAGGGTAATGCCAACGACGTTTTTTTCGAGACGCGCTGGTTCATACCGGGATTGCCCTCAGAACCGATTGAGATTGCTGGGAAGCAAATCGGATTTCTGGTTTGTGAAGACATGTGGGATGAGAGTTATCCCGAGCATCCGCCCGCCGAGCTGCGAGAGGCCGGGGCAGAAGTTCTCGTGAGCCTGAACGCCTCACCGTATTATCGAGACGCACACCGGAAGCGCGTGTATCAAGCGCAGCGGACCGGGTTGCCACTAGTTTGGGTCAATATGTATGGTGCGAACGACGAACTGATCTTCGATGGTAACAGCTTCATGATTGATAGTAGCGGCGAGCTACTTGTGCAGCTGCCCAGTTTCCAGGAAGCTGTCGAGGTCGTCGATCTGGAAAACGTCACACCTAACGCCCATTGGTTCCTGGACACTCAGGAAAGCCTGTTCGATGCGCTGGTGCTCGGCGTCCGCGATTTTGCACAAAAGAACGGACTTGAACGTGCCTTCGTTGGGCTCTCAAGAGGGATCGACTCATCCCTTGTTGCCATCATCGCCGTGCAGGCACTGGGTGCGGATTGCGTGACCGGCATCGCGATTCCCTCTCGGCATACAGATCCACGTTCAACCGAATGTGCCCGCGAATTGGCCGCAGCGCTCGGTATTGGCTTTGAAGTGGTGGAATTGGAAGGCCTGCACTCTGCCGCGGAGGAGTCGCTGGGCATCAGTTTGGATGAAGGCACTACGCTGGAAAATGTGCAGGCTCGCTTGCGCGGGATGATCCTGATGAGTTTTGTCAATCGGCATGGGGGCCTGCTGCTGAACACTAGTAACAAAACCGAACTTGCGCTGGGATATGCCGCGCTGTATGGCGACATGGCGGGCGGGCTCTGCCCGATTGCGGACCTTACCAAGCCGGAAGTGTATGTATTGGCAAATTGGATTCAGGCGCAGCGCGCAGTCATTCCGCCTTTCATACTCGAGCGACCTCCCTCCGCCGAGCTGCGTCCGGAGCAGGTTGACCCTTTCAATTACAATGAAGTCGGTCCTGCGATGGAAAAGCTCGTACAGGCAAACCGGAGCGACGCTTCCTTGCGTCGATCGGAACACAAACGCTGGCAAATGGGCGTGGTGTTGAAAGTGAGCGAGAAGGCTTTCGGCAGCGGGCGGATGATCCCAATTACACGGCGCTAATTTCTGCCAGTCTCCAACATCGTCTTTCCTCTAGCCAAGCCTGTCTGCCATCGTCGTCCCACGATGTTTGACTCGTGCATTGGGCCGCGAGTAAACTAGTCCGGCCGCCGGATACAACAACGTGCTCACATTCAAGATTGCTACTAAGGCTTGGGAGTTTGAACAAATCCACAGTCTTAACTACCGCACATTTGTACGCGAAATTCCGCAACATACGTCGTCAGATAATGTTCTGATAGATAAGTATCACAATCAGAATACTTATATTATCGGTCTCCAAGGCACTCATCTCGCCGGGATGCTTGCAGTTCGAGCTGAACGTCCGTTTTCGCTCGACGAGAAACTAAAAGAACTCGACTCATTCCTGCCCACCGGCGGCACGCTTTGCGAACTTCGCTTACTTGCAATCGCACCACATCTTCGATCTGGACGTGTATTGCGGGGGCTGTTTACAACCGTCTCTGACTATTGTACGGAGCAGGGATACGATACCTTCGTCATTTCAGCAACCGTCCGGCAGCTCAAAATGTATCTACACATCGGCTTCGTGCCCTTTGGCCCGCGAGTGGGATCGGCTCGGGCAATATTTCAGCCAATGTACTTGACGATTAAGTCGTTACGGAAAAGTCTGCCATGGGTCCAGGAGTTGTAATCTCCTCTCCAACCGCCACTGACCAACGCAGGTGGGACACGTACATTCACTCGAGGGAACTCGCATACCTTCATCCCAGTCCTGTAAACGTACATCCAGATGTGAGAAGGGATGAGGCAACGTTGTCAAAGTTGATGAAATTAGATAATGTGCCATCCGAGCATGGACGACAACGTCTGTGCCCACAAAATATTCGGTAAAGGAATCGAGCTGATGTAGAGCGGCTCTTGGCAATCTCCTGGGTTGGATATTTCAGTTGCTCGATATTTGAGTGATTTGAGATATGATTATTTAGTTTCCTATAAATAGCCAGATTTGGTAAGTTTCGGGAAGCTCGAATCGATAGGGATGCTGCCGACGAAACTAACCGCCACCGTTTAAAACCAATCTTTGAAGCATAATGGAGATCGAATGTGAGCGAAAATAATGTTGTTCAAAACTATATCAATGGCGAATGGCGGGCATCCGCTGCAACCGAATTCCTGGATGTTGTTAATCCGGCCACGCAGGATGTGATCGCTCGCACCCCATTCTCGCCAGTTGTGGAGGTCGATCAGGCCGCAGAAGCAGCCGCGCAGGCTTTTGTGGACTGGAGACGAACACCCCCAACCGAGCGTGTTCAATATTTATTCAAGCTCAAGAACTTGTTGGATGCGAATATTGAAGATTTAGCCCGTACGATCTCACTTGAGAATGGGAAGACAATCGGCGAATCGCGTGGGGAGTTTGTCCGAGCAATTGAGAACGTGGAGGTGGCCTGCGGGATTCCCATACTCATGCAGGGTGACGTGATCGAAGATATTGCCCGTGGCATCGACGAGTTCATGGTGCGCCAGCCGGTTGGAGTCGGCGCCACAATTGCACCCTTTAATTTCCCCGGGATGATCTCGTTCTGGTTTATGCCTTATGCACTCGCCTGTGGCAACACCTACATTATTAAGCCATCGGAACGAACGCCGTTGACCATGACAAAAGTATTTCGCTTGTTGGATGAAATCGGTCTGCCACCCGGTGTTGTCAATATGGTGCATGGCGGGCCGCAGACTGTCAACGCTATTCTGGATCATCCGAGTATCAAGGCGATAACGTTTGTCGGTTCAACTGCCATAGCGCGGCATGTGTATGCCCGTGCCTCGGCGAATGGCAAGCGAGTTCAAGCCCAGGGCGGGGCGAAGAATCCAACCATTGTGCTGCCCGACGCCGATCTCGAGATGACAACCAAAATCGTTGCCGACAGTGTCTTCGGTAACGCGGGTCAACGTTGCCTCGCGACTTCGCTCACCATTACAGTGGGAGAAGCGCGCAACATGTTTACTGAAGCCATTGCCGATGACGCAATATCCCGTGTGGTGGGGTATGGTTTGGATGATGGAGTGCAGATGGGGCCGGTTATTACCCCGCAAAGCAAGGAACGCATTCAGGGTTTGATCCAAGCTGGTGCAGACGAAGGGGCCACCCTGCTCGTCGATGGCCGCAACCCTTCCATTGAAGGATACGAAAATGGCAATTTCATTCGGCCCACCATTTTGCAGGACATCCCGCCGGGTGGGGAGATCGCGCGCACGGAAATTTTCGGACCCGTACTCGGGATGATGCATGTAAACACCGTTGATGAAGCGATTGAACTGGTAAACAGCGGTAACTACGGCAATATGGCTTGCCTCTTCACCAACAGCGGTGCTGCCGCACGCAAGTTTCGTTATGAAGTGCAGGCCGGCAACGTCGGCATAAATATTGGGGTTGCTGCCCCGATGGCTTTCTTCCCATTCAGTGGTTGGAAAGACAGTTTCTTCGGTGTTTTACACGGGCAGGGCAAACATGCGGTGGAGTTCTTTACCCAGACGAAGGTCGTTGTTGAACGCTGGCCAAAAGAATGGTCGCGACAATTTTAGTCGTCTTTTAGCAACATAGAGACCTGATCTATAATGGAAATGTCAATCTCGTCCTTGCACGTCCTTACATGAGGGGTAGTCAGGACCAACCATAGTGCAAAAGATCACTGCCTATCACAGACCGTCTTCATTGAAAGAGGCGCTCGCTTTGCTCGGCCGATCGGAGGTGCGCACTGTACCCATTGCCGGTGGCACAACTCTTGTCGCAAGCGCCGCGGCGACTTTTCAAGAAGTTGTGGATTTACAGGCTGTTGGGTTGGACGCGATTGGAGGTAGCGCGGACGGCCTGCGCATAGGTGCAATGACGCGATTGCAGGACATCATCGATGATGAACATGTGCCGGAGTTGTTACGCGGGGCTACGAAGCGCGAAGGGCCGAATACATTTCGCAATGCAGGCACGCTTGGCGGGGCGATTGTCGAGGCCAATTGGGAGAGCGAGTTGCTCGCGGCTTTGATGGTGATGGAGTGCGTACTATCTATTCAGGGTACCGGCAGTACGCGGAGCATCACCCTAGCCGACTTTTTAGCCGAGCCGGCGGCTGCGCTCCGGGAGGGGTTGTTGACCCAAGTTTCAATTAAGGCAAACGGTGAAACACTTGCGGCGCACGTCGCGCGTACGCCTGCCGATCGGGCAATTGTGAGCGCAGCAGTTCGCAAATTGGATAACGGGGAAGTATTGCTTGCGCTCTCAGGTGTCGCTAATGTGCCGCTGATCGTTGCGCCTGACGAGGTGCAGCACCTGCAGCCACCGGGCGACTTTCGCGGGTCGAGCGATTATCGCCACTCCATGGCAACTGTCCTGACCGAACGTGTTCTGGGTTTTATTAATTCTTAAGTGCGTAATATCCTGTAGCACACACCTTGGTATTGCCTAGCCCCCTAGTCTAGTTTCCGGTGCGAAAGTGGCCCTCCTGTGAGAAGATGCGAATGATCAAACCCGCATTTTCCACAGAAAGGGCCGCTGCAATGTTACGTGACCGCCACGAAATCGACAAGTTCTTCCTGGACATTCTGGCATTGACGAGTGAGCTGGACCCGGTGTTGGCGCATATCGACGTATTGCTGGATGACGACGAGCTCTACCAGCGAGTGCGCGGTGACTTTGCGCGACGCTATCCGAAAACACTACAGACGGGCCGCAACTCCACGCCGGTGGAAGTCGTGCTCAGGGTGTTAGTCGTAAAGCATTTGTACGGCAGGAGCTACGCGGAAACAGAGAAACATGTCAGGGACAGTCTGGTACTGCGCCACTTCTGCCGCGTGTACTTCGAGCGCGTGCCGGACGAGAAGACGCTCCTGCGCTGGGCGAACCTGCTCCAACCTGAAACACTTATCTCCCTGAACGCCCACGTGTTGCAGCTGGCCAGCAGGCTAAAGATCACCCGTGGCCGCAAGCTGCGCACAGATGGAACGGTTGTCGAGACCAACATCCGCTACCCCACTGACAACGGCCTGCTGGCTGATGGTGTGCGTGTGCTTGGGCGCACGCTGAGACGGGCGAAAACGGTGCTCGGTGACACGACCGAACTGACGCAAGAGACGTTCCGCAACCGCTCCCGCAGTGCCCGCAAGTATGCTCGCCAGGTGGCCAATCAGGCCCGCAGGCGCTCCGAGACAGCTAAAGCGCAGCTGACGACCACGTACCGCAAGCTGCTGCAGGTCGCCCGCCAGAGTGTGCAGCAGGCGAAAATCGTTCTGGAGCAGCTGCAGACACAGAAAGATCGCGCAGCGCAGCGCTTGACCGCGACCCTCGAGACCTTCACCCCGCGTGTCGAGCAGGTCATCAGTCAATGTGAGCGGCGGGTCTTCGCCGGCGAGAGTGTCCCGGCGAGTGAGAAGCTCGTAAGTCTCTTTGAACCGCATACCGCCATCATCCGCAGGAACAAGGTCCGCAAGCCCACCGAGTTCGGGCGCAAGGTCTGGCTCGATGAAGTCGACGGCGGCTTGCTAAGCAACTGGCGCGTCCTCGCTGGCAATCCGAACGATGTCAATCAGTGGCAACCTGCCCTCGACCAGCACACGCAGCAGTTTGGCTGCGCACCGGAACAGGTCAGCGGCGATCGCGGACTCTACTCGCCCGGCAACGAAGCTTATGCTCGCGCATTAGGTGTCGCGCGCGTCATCTTGCCCAAGCCCGGGCACAAATCCAAACAACGTCGGGCCCATGAAAAGCAACTCTGGTTCCGCCGTGGCCGGCGTTACCACGCCGGCGTCGAAGGTCGGATAAGTGTCTTGAAACGCCGCTATCGACTCGACCGTTGCCGCAATCGTGGCGAAGCAGGCTTCCACCGTTGGGTCGGGCTGGCCATCCTGGCGGCCAATCTCAATACCATCGGTACCAAGCTGGCGGCCAAGGCCACGTAACTATGCAATTGTCAAGGTTCACTCCCAGCAAGAAGTTCGCCCTTGCCGATTTCTGATTAGGTGGTGCGTTTTGCACCGAAAACTAGTCTAGCGGCTGTTGGACGGGGTGCAGCGCATTTGAACAAGGAAGAGATATGTCTTCTCAAACACAAACAGACCCGCATGAACAGGTAGGGGAGCTAGAAGAGTTAGACTTTGACAAGTTAGTCAATCCAACTCTGGAAAATATCGCACATCGTATGGAAGGAGGCTCACCCCACCGTCCCTTAAAATGTAACTGGAAGTTGAAATCTACAATAGGTAGATCGGACGGATCGACAGACGGCGATGAAATATCATTATTCATCGTAGTAATAAAACATCTTTACATTTGCAGATTTCAAATAGATCTAAACGAATGGCATGTTTTTAGGTGCTCACCTGTTAATTTCGCGAATAAGTATGATGATGCGACCGATGTTCGAGACCCTCAGACGGCGCTTGAAGCTGTTGAATGGCTTGTAAAAATATCTGGAAAACCTCGGAAAGTAGCCGCCCTACCCAAGAAGACTGGAGAAACCTTTGATTCAGGATGGGAACGCCTAGAGAGTCTGTAGTGACCAACTCTATTTAGCCAACGAAAAGACGGTGTGTGCGTTCAAGGGCAAGTACCAATCCGTAGGCTATAAACTAAAGAACAGCGGCAGGGATGGAGATGCGTGCGCGTATATAGAATCAACTGGTGCATTTGCAATTATGATGACGAAAATAAAGAACAACCAATTTGCATCGGCACACCGCCAACAGCTTATGAGCTTGCAAGATATTCCGACAGGCTTGGCTATTTCGTAAATTACACCAGGCTAATCCTCAAGAAATTCTTCAAAGCTCTGTTTATTAAATCCCCGACCATTTTCAATAGGTATAGTACCGATGAAAATTCATGTCACCCTCAACGACGAAGAAAAAACATTCGACTGTCTGCCGCATGAGACATTGATGCGCGTCCTACGGCGGGAAGGCATGTTTAGTGTGCGCTTCGGGAGCGATAGCGGCGAAACCGGTGCGGCCGCGATTTTGTTGGATGGCAAACTCGTCAACAGCGATATCCTGCTTGCGGCGCAGGCCGATGGTCATAGCATCGAAACTGTGGAAGGCCTTTCTTATGGTGTTGAGCTTCATGTGATCCAGGAAGCATTTGCACGCACGGGCGCAATCCAATCCGGCTATAGCACGCCCGCAATGGTGCTGGCTGCGAAGGCATTGCTCGAGAAAAATCCCATTCCCAGCGAAGCTGATGTGCGCGACGCCTTCTCGGGAATCCTCGACCGCGAATCTAGTTATGTAAAACCTGTACAGGCTGTCTTGCAAGCGGCCGCTATCTTGCGTGGTGAAGAGCCGGACGAGGTCATGCCGATTGTTCTGACTCCGATTACGCTTGTGGATCAGGACCTGGGCGATCTATTTCGCGGGCCGAGTGGTGGAGCGGGGGACAGCTGGCCGGAGGATGCGCCAGACGGGGACGGGGGCTTCTCCACCCGTACATTGCCGCGCACAAAATTTATCGTCTCGTCCGAAGTGCCTGAGACGAGCGTCGTGGGTAAGCCTGAAATGAAGGTCGATGCTCTCAAGCTGGCGAAGGGCAACCCGGCCTTCGTTGACGATATAGAAATGCGCGGGCTGCTTTATGCCAAGCTACTCACCAGCCCGCACGCGCATGCCCGCATTTTGGATATTGATGATTCTGAAGCGCGCGCGTTGACGGGCGTGCATGCCGTCATCCATTATAAGAATGTACCCCGGGTACGCTACGCCTCCGGTGGGCAATCTTATCCCAATCCCAAGCCATATGATCAAGTCAGCTTTGACAACAAAGTGCGCTATGTGGGTGATCGCGTGGCGGCTGTCGCGGCGGAGTCGTTGGAGATTGCAGAAGATGCGCTCAAGAAAATCCAAGTAACGTATGAATTGCTGTCGGCAGTATTTGACGAGAACGAAGCCATCAAAGATGGCGCACCGGTTATCCACGATGAGCCCGATATGGAAGGCGCCCACGATGCCGAGCACAATATCAGCCATTTTATCAATGCCAATGTCGGGGATGTAGAGCAGGGTTTCGCCGAGTCCGCGCAGGTCTTCGAGCAGAGCTACTATGTGCATCAGGTACAGCAGACGCCGATCGAGCCGCACATCTGCATCGGCTGCTGGGATTCAGACGAGCGCCTCGTGCTGCGTACATCCACTCAGGTGCCGTTCCATGTGCGTCGCATGGTGGCGCCGCTACTCGGCTTGCCGGTACGCCGCATTCGGGTGATCAAACCTCGCATCGGCGGCGGCTTTGGTGTGAAGCAAGAGATGCTCATTGAAGACATTGTGGGGCATCTGGTGGTTGCCACACACCGACCGGTACGCCTGGAATTGACGCGCGCCGAGGAGTTTATTTCGAGCCGTACGCGCCATCCACAATCCATTACGTATAAGACCGGCGTCGATGGCGATGGCAAACTCGTTTCGCAGTCGATGACAGTCGTTGCCAACACCGGCCCCTATGGCACGCACGGCCTCACGGTGCAGACCGTCACCGGCTTGCGTGGTCTGAGTTCTTATAATTGCCCAAACAAACGCTTCGAATGCACTGTGGCGTATACCAATATTCCGGTGCCCGGTGCATATCGTGGCTATGGGGGACCGCAGGCAAACTTTGCCCTCGAAGTACATATGGAAGAGATTGCCGCGCACCTAGGTATTGACGTAGTGGAGTTCAAGCAGAAAAATTGGGTCAAGGTGGGCGACCCAATGGACATTGCGCCGCATCTTGGTGAGGGGGACCAGGAGGTTGTCACCATTCCGGTGATCGAGTCGAGCGGTCTGCAAGAATGCGTTGCGCAGGGTGCCCAGGTCATCGGATGGCAACGACGCTACGATCCGGAATGGAATTTGGTGCCCGGCAAACCCTGGCTTCGACGCGGGCTCGGTTTTGCGGTGTGTATGCACGGTACCGCGATCCCGGGGCTGGATATGGGCGGGGCGAGCATCAAAATCAACGACGATGGCTCCTTCAATGTCCTGGTGGGCGCAACCGATCTCGGCACGGGTTCGGATACTGTCCTTGGTCAGATCGCTGCCGAGGTACTCGGTGTGTCGTTGGAAGACATCATCGTTTATTCCAGTGATACAGATATGACGCCGTTTGATACCGGAGCGTACGCATCCAGCACGACTTATATATCCGGCACCGCTGTCAAATTGGCGGCCGAGCAGGTGGCCGAGCAGATCAAGGATCGAGCTGCTCTGATGCTCGACCTGGATGATGCGAGCAGCGTCGTCTTGAAGGACCGGCGCGCGCGGGCGCCGGATGGGCGCTCTATTTCCATGGAGGAACTCGCATTGCATTCGCTCCACCTGGATCAGCAAAGGCAGATCATGGGCACCGCCAGCTATGTTTCGCCAGATTCGCCCCCACCATTTGCAGCGCAGTTTGCCGAGATCGAAATTGATACACAGACCGGGCAGGTGACTGTGATCAAACTCGTTATGGCTGTCGATTGTGGCGTGGCAATTAATCCCGTTACTGCGAGTGGCCAGGTGGAGGGCGGAGTGACGCAGGCGCTTGGTTATGGGCATTGTGAAGAAATGGCGTACGACGCCGACGGCCGCATGCTCAACCCAAAGTTTGGCCCCTATAAGATTTATCGTGCGGACGAGATGCCGGAACTCGAAGTGATCCTTGTTCAAACCATGGAACCCACCGGTCCGTTTGGCGCAAAGGCAATCGCCGAGATTCCCAAAGACGGTGTAGCCCCGGCGCTTGCGAGTGGGGTGTTTCATGCGACGGGTGTAATGATCCACCAAATACCATTCACGCCCGAGAGAGTCTGGAGTGCGCTCCAAGCCGCGAAAGTCCACGCGTAATCATAGGTGCCACGCACCTCCTCACAACTCATGCCTGAATACGATCTCGTAATTAAAAACGGTACGGTGGTGACCGCCGAAACCAGCTTCCGGGCGGATGTCGGCATCCAGGGCGAGAAGATCGCGGCCGTCGGGGAGAACCTCTCCGCCCAACGCGAGATCGATGCACGTGGGATGCTCGTCACCCCCGGTGCGGTGGATATCCATGTTCACATGCAGATGCCCATGGGCGATTTCACCTCCGCCGATGATTTCTTTAGCGGCACGCGCGCGGCAGCATTTGGGGGCACAACGACGATCGTAGATTTTGTCGAGCGCCAACCGGTCGAAACAATGATGGCCGCAATCTCCGCTCGGCGCGCGCTGGCCGATCCATGCGTTGCGATTGACTACGCGTTGCATATGACGCTCGGGCCGGAAGAGATTGGAATTCTGGATCAAGTGCCGGATGCGTTTGCAGCCGGGGCGACCAGCTTCAAAATGTACATGGCCTATGCTTTGCGCCTTGATGACGCGCAAATGTTGCAGGTGCTGGAGGCCGTGCGAGATGTCGGCGGAGTACCGGTGGTGCATGCTGAGAACTGGGATGTGATCACTGCATTAGGCGCACGAAACTTCGCTGCCGGACGCACGGAGCCGCGTTGGCATCCACGCAGCCGACCTGCGTTAATGGAAGCAGAAGCAGCCAGTCGGGTGATCGATATCGCCACACTGGTCGGTAGCCCGCTCCATATCTTTCATGTTTCGTGTGCAGCAGCCGTTGAGCGCATTGATGCCGCGCGGGGGCGTGGTCTGCCGGTTAGCGCTGAGACCTGCCCGCAGTATTTATTCCTCACGCAGGATGCCTACGATGCTCCCGGTGTGGAGGGAGCGCTGCCCGTCTGTTCGCCGCCGTTGCGACCACAGGCAGATCAGGACAAACTCTGGAAAGCGCTTGCTTCTGAGCGACTGCAAATAGTGACCACAGATCACTGTCCGTTTACGCGCGCGGATAAAGAGACCGGCCTGCAAGACTTTCGGAAAATCCCGGGGGGCGTGCCCTCGGTCGAAATGAGATTCGCAGCCATTTACTCTCGGGGTGTGCGCTCCGGCCTTCTGAACCAAAATCAGTGGGTGGCCGTTTGTTGCACGACACCTGCTGAGATCGTTGGTCTCACACAGAAAGGGAAAATCGCTGCAGGCTTCGATGCTGACCTGGTTGTGTTCGACCCCGAAAAAAGAGTTTCTCTCTCGACAGAGACGCTGCACGAAAATGTGGATTGGACGCCTTACGACGGACTCGAAATTACGGGCTGGCCAGCCGTCACAATCAGTCGAGGCACAGTGCTCGTACAAGATGGTGAGTTTCTCGGGTCGCCCGGACAGGGGCGTTACATTCATCGCTCGCTGTAACCTCAATTGGAACAGGAATCAGCTATGAAACGTGTTGCCATTGTAACGGGCGCTGCGCAGGGGATCGGCCTCGCCATTGCGAAAGCGCTCTTGCAAGATGGGCTGACAGTTGTCGGCGTGGATGTCAACGCAGGCGCGTTGCAGGCGACTGCAACGCAACTATTAGATGAAGAGACAATTTTTATCCCGAAGATTGTCGATCTGGCCGAACCTGAACAGGTACAGGACTTATTCGTTGCAATCGCGGCGGAGTTAGGTGGGGTGGATGTTCTCGTGAACAATGCCGGCACCGCCATTGTCACCGATTTTATTAACATCAGCCCCACCGAGTTGCAACGTCAAATGGCGATCAATTTCGAAAGTGGTTTTTATTGCTGCCAGCAAGCTATCCCCCTGATGTTGGAGCGGCCGGGGATCAAAAAGATCGTCAACATTTCGTCGAACGGGGCCTACAATTTCGACGTTTTCGATCCAGCCCACTATCGCGCCAGCAAGGCCGCCCTCGACAACCTGACCAAGCACCTCGCGCGGCAATACGCGACGAAAGGGATTGCAGTCAACTCCATTGCACCGGCGATGACACGCACGGATTTATTTGATGTTGTCGAATCTGAAATGCTGGAGCAGGCTATTGCCGGAATGCCGCGTGGAGCGCCGATGGAACCCTACGAGATTGCTGCCTGGGTGGCGTTCTTGGTGTCGCCTGCCGGAGATTGTGCCAGCGGCAACGTGATTATCCTAAATCAAGGCCGCGACGTTCGATGAATTTTAATTCTTCCAAACTAGCCGAGATTAGCTGTAAAACTCTGGTGCTTTACGAATTGTGTCTAGTTGTGCTGGGTCGTGACCATAAATGATGAGTGCTTGTTCTCGTTCTGCGATTCGCATCAATCGTTCGGCGCTAGTGCGGGCCACATCTTCATCCCACGCGCCCCCAAAGCCAACTTCAAACTCAGCCGGTCGTGCGATCGCGTCTCCGGTTATCAGCACCGCGCCTGTCTCTGCAAGCTGAACCAGCAAGGACAGATGGCCGGGCGAGTGCCCGGGTGTTGTCAACAGCGTCACTCCCGGACAGAGTAGCGTGTCTTCATCGATTAACTGATACTCCACATTTTCCGGCCAATCAATTGGCGAGCGGTCATCGAAATAACGGGGTGTTGGGAGAGCGCGTTCGGCATCCCCGATGACAATGGGAACGCGGTGAAAATCAGCGATGCCGCCTATATGATCAATATCAGAGTGTGTCATCACGAGTGTGTGAATATCACTGGGTTGTAGCCCGATCTTCGCCAGTTGTCCTGACGGCAGGTTTTCATTGGTCAACGAGATAACTTCACCAAAGCTACCCAGATTGTCTTCCAGCACGGCCGCCTCTGACTCCTCTACATAGCGAGCCGGAAAGCCGGTATCAACCAGAATGTTCCTGGCATCGTGGGTCTGAATGAGATAACCCGCAATGCCGATCAGTCGGCCATCCCCACTCACCTGGAATAATCCGAAGTCGAGTACATACAAGCGCTTCGCCATTTCATTTAAAGCCATTTCGGGTGTCCATTCTGTTGAGGGTACGGTGCATAATGGTATTCCAGCGGAGGAGAATGTCAATGTTGTTGCGCCGTGACTGCTTGCCACCATTCGTGACCAGCTGGGTCTTGGCAGACTCTTTGTAGGCAATCGGATCGTTTCCACCCTCGGAGTCGTGTTGAACCTGATTACAGGATTGGTGCTGCTCTTGGTCTTCATCAATTCATCGAATTGATCTCTTGTCCTATCTCCAGTATGCTGGCAGACCTACATCCTATTCCAACTATTCAATGGAGGCTTCCTTATGACTGAAATGGAACTGGAACCTACGCGAAACACAATGGCACTCGTGAGCGTCATTTCGGCGGCTGTCGCCTGGGCACTGGGTGGCTTGGTAAGCTGTGCAGGAGCGCTGATTCCATTTATTGGCATTTGCGGCGGGATTGTGTTTCTCATCGGCAACGTCGTCGGCGTCGTTACCGGATTCCTTGGTCGCAAGTAAATCCGCGAGAGCATGGGCGAACAGTCCGGTGAAGGGATGGCGCTTACAGGGCTTATCTTGGGCGGTATCGGATTAGCGCTGTGTTTACTGGCAATTTGTGCCATTGTGATCATCGTGATACTAGCCGCGAGTGGGCCGGGCATTGACACAATCTTCGAGAACATTATCTCCGGCTTGGAAGCCCAACCGTAAATCGCGAGACGAATCACTCATCCTTACAAGGGAAAAGAACAATGCGGCCTATTCTCTT
The DNA here is from genome assembly GCA_965248775.1 of Anaerolineales bacterium. Lineage (GTDB taxonomy): Bacteria > Chloroflexota > Anaerolineae > Anaerolineales > JBHHUI01 > JBHHUI01. The sequence goes on along the minus strand of OZ252150.1, from coordinate 2,097,342 downwards.
CACAATTGGCGGCGTTCCCATACTGGCATACGGTTTTTTCTTCACCTTTGGGTTGCTTGCCGGTCTCAGCCTGTTGGTATACGAAGCGCGCCGGAGACGCTGGCCCGCCATATCTTCATGGTGAACACGCGCGACTTCATGGCCCCGTGGACGTTCAGTGTGAAGAACGTGATGAAGTGTTGTGTGGAGTTCCTGATCCCGGATGGGCGCATGATCCCGTTCTGCGCTTACAACTCGGTGGGCTATCGAGAGCAGGTTGCTGCTGAACTGATGCCAGCTCGCCAAGGGTTCATAAAGTAATAACTTCCCGTGTGTCATTTCGACCAGAGGGAGAAATCTTTCAAAGGTTGATTGTGCAGTGAGTGAGGGTGTGGATTTCTCGCTATCGCTCGAAATGACAAAATTTAGGTGCGGGAAGTTATATATTCACGGAGCCTAAGTAAACTTATACAAGTGAAGCCAATTCACACTACATGCGTACACTCACTGATACACGGGATCGCGCCCTTCACGATAAGCGGTAAGCGCCTCGGCATGGTCGGGGTGCTCGGCGGTTTCGAGTTGGGCTGCGAAGTATTTCTCGAGAAATGTCGGTTGGTCGAAATCGAAAGCCTGTGAAGTGAGCATCTTCGATTGTCGAGCGCCCATCGAAGCGATCTTGAGATACTTCTGTGCGAGCGCTTCCACACCGCTATCGAATTCATCTTTCTCTAGCACGTAGTCCACCATTCCGATATTGAGCGCCTCTTCTGCGCTCACGTTTTCGCCGGACAGGATCAGCCGTTTTGCACGGCCCATGCCTACATAACGCGGCAGGCGGAAGACAGACATGCCGGGGATCAGGCATTCTTTCACGGCAGGCAGTCCCAGTTGGGCATCGGCCCTGGCAATTCGCAGATCACAAGCCAATGTCAGTTGTAAGCCTCCACCCAGGCACCAGCCGTTGATCGCCGCGATCAGAATCTTGTCGCAGGTTTCAAAGATGCGCATCACACGCTCCCAGCGGTGATGATAACTTTGCTCGATGTCTCCGGCCGCGAGCTGCTTGAGATCGATCCCGGTGCAGAAAGAGCGCTCACCCGAGCCGGTGATTACAACAACGCGCAAGTCATCGTCTGCGGCGACGGCATCGGCAACGGTGTTCCAATCGAGCGTGGCCTGATTGTTGACGGCGTTCAAAACCTGCGGACGATTGAGTGTAAGCTTGCCCAGTTTTCCTTCTTTTTGAAATAGAACAGTCTCAAGTTCCATTGTTATATCTCCCGCTTATCAATGACTCGGCGTGCTTTACCTTCGGAGCGTTCAATCTGCCGGGGTCCGACCAGCTCTACCTGGGCAGTGACCCCCAGCGATTGGAAGAGGGCTGCCTGCGCCCGGGCGCGTAATTCATCAAGCCGAGAGGTATCGACCGGATCGAAATAATCTGCGGTGGCTTCAATTCTGATTTCGAGCGTATCGAGTTTGTCCTTCTCACGATCTACTAGAATTTGGTACTGGGGTGCTAGGCCCTCAACTTCGAGCAGCGTGTGTTCCACGAGCTGCGGAAAGACGTTTACACCCCGAATGATCAGCATGTCGTCAGTACGGCCCTGTATCTTTGACATGCGTGCAAGAACACGTCCGCAAGCGCATCTGTCGAAGTTGAGTGTTACACGGTCGCGAGTGCGGAAACGTAGTAACGGCATTGCTTGCTTTGTGAGCGTAGTGATGACGAGTTCGCCCGCCTCGCCGGGGGGCAAAGGCTGACCGGTTTCCGGATTGATGACCTCGGGGAGGAAGTGGTCTTCAAAAATGTGCAGTCCCGCGTGCTCCTCACATTCCACCGAGACACCAGGGCCGATGATTTCCGTTAGGCCGTAGATATCGTAGGCTTCCAATCCTAGCCGGGCTTCCATCTCCTGACGCATCCCCTCGCTCCATGGCTCGGCACCAAAGAATCCCACGCGCACCTTCATGCGCTCGCGGAAGTCCACCCCCATGTCTCGCGCGGCCTCGGCGAGCACGAGTGCATAGGAAGGCGTGCAGGTCAGCACGGTTGCTTGGAAGTCTTCCAGCAGCCGAATCTGGCGTTGGGTCAAACCCCCGGAAATCGGAACAACGGTGGCACCTACGTTTTGAAAGCCGAGATGAAAGCCAAGTCCGCCAGTGAATAGCCCATAGCCGTAAGCATTGTGGGCGATGTCGCCGTTTGTGACTCCGGCGGCTGTGACAGTGCGCGCCATCACTTCGCCCCATAGCTCGAGATCTGCTTGCGTATAGCCGCCGACCACGGGCTGGCCGGTCGTGCCGGAGGAGGCTATGGATGCGTACGATCTCCCGCATGGGCACGGCGAACATGCCATAGGGATAGTTTTCGCGCAGATCGTCTTTGGTTGTAAATGGCAGGTTTCTCAGATCGTTCAATGAACCGATTTCCAGGGGGTTGACGCCTGCATCTGTGAGTTTTTCTCGATCGAAAGGGATGGAAGCAGCCATGCGAGCGACGACCTCCCGTAATCGCGCACTCTGAAGCTGTTCTAGCTCGTCACGCGGTATAGTTTCCATCGCAGGATTCCAGATTGGCATGGCTTACTCCTCTAGGTTGGGGTGAGTGGAAACGTCAGTTATTCTTCCGAGACAACTTTGATGAAAATTTTGACCATAGCTGGGTCGAAGTGGGCACCCGCACCCGCGCGGATATGCTTCAAAACTTTCTCAATCGGCCAACCTTTGCGATAGGGTCGATCCGAGTAGAGTGCATCCCAAACATCCACAACAGCGAATGCACGCGCAGCTAGTGGAATCTCCTCGCCCCGCAAGCCACGGGGGTAGCCGCTGCCGTCCCATTTCTCGTGATGACAATGGGGGATATCGAGTGCGTTGTTAAGGTAGGCAATCGGGCTGAGCATGGCGTACGCATAGCCGGGATGTCGACGCATGATTTCCCATTCTCCCTCGTCGAGCGCGCCCGGTTTGCGCAGGATCGCATCTGGGATGCCGATCTTGCCGATGTCGTGCAGGAGGGCACCCCGGCGGAGCTGTTGTAGACCGTTCTCATCAATACCCAGCTCTTGCCCGATCCGCAATGTCAATTCGGTGACACGTTGTGTATGACCTTCTGTTTCACGGTCGCGCAAGTCCAACGCGCGCACCCAACCTTTTAGCAGTTTGTCGGAGAGACAAGTACTTTTACAACATGAATAGCCCTACAGGGCAAAATGAGCAGTTGATTGCGACAAAACAAGCGTAAAACAGTGTGCATTTCATGGAGGGCAAACCACCTTCTCTCAGCGAGTAGCAGGCGCGCCAAAGCAGCCCCGGCTAAAGCACACCCTTTGCTTGGTAGAGGGTGTGCATGCGTTTGAGGTTGAACGCTAGGCAGACCAGACACCATTCCCCGGCTGCTGCCAGCAGGCCGCGCAGAGAAAACTGGCGGAAGCCCAGGACTTCCTTGATGATACCAATGACGGGTTCCACTGTGCATTTGCGTAAACGGTAGCTGGCTTTGCCGATTTCGGTTTGTAGTTTGTAAGCCATCTTGACTTTCGGACTGGCATCTTCCGGTGGCGGAGCAGGCATTTGTTCAAAGAAGGTACGCCAGCTTTTGTGGTGAGGTTCGCGACCGGTAGCAATGTAAGGATCAATGCCAAGCTTCTCAAGTGCTGCGATGTTCGCTTTGCTGAAATATCCATAATCCAAAGCGGCAGCCTTTGGTTTGCCTACTTTTGGAGAGATGGCATCCAGGGTTGGCTCAGCTTCTTTTTTGTCATTCGGATGGTTCGAAAGTGAAGGCGCCACAATCAAGAGGCTCTCCTGCTCCACAGCAACTTGAACGTTGTAATGCTGGTCGAAGCCATTATTGGTGCTGTTTTTCATGATGCGAGAGTCCGGATCAGTGAAGTTGTACTGATCTTTGTCCCGTGGTCCCGGCTGCGGTGGTTTCGGTTTGCGACCTCGGGGTTTATGCCCAGTTTTGCGAGACTTTTCTTCCCGCTCACGCTGTTTGGCTTCGTATTCAGCCCTCTCGGCTTCATATCGTTCCTGCGCACGGGCTTCTAAGACGGCTTTGGCTTCTGCCAGATTTGCCAAACGTTTCTTGCGAATGGCAATTTCGTCTTCAATGACGAGCCCTTCCGGCAACTGGAGATCACCCTGATCAGCTTGCTCACCGAGTTCGAAGAGTTTGTTCACTTCCTGGCGCAGTTGGGTCTCTAGTTTTATCAGACGCTTGTAACTGACCGCTTTGCTCTTGGATGCATCAGCATGCACCTTGCTACCATCCAGACTGATATTACCCAACTTCAGCACCTCAGCAACTTGGGCCAGGAGCAAGATCTGCACAAATAACTCATTGGATCTCAGCCAGAAAGGTTTTGCGAAAGTTGGCAATTGTGTCGTGGTCAGGATGCAGCCCACTGGCAATATAGCGGAATGGGATACTCTCATAGGTGGCTTTCTCAATCTTACGAGAACTGAACACCCCGTTGGCATAACCATAGAAGAGCAATCCCAACAGGATCTCTGGCGCAATAGGTTGACCACCCGTCGGTGCATATTGTGCATAGATCATACCCAAATCCAACTGGGCGATAACATCCACCACAAATCGTGCCAAATGATTGGATGGCAGGGCTTCTTCCAGACTGATTGTCTGTTTGAGCATCACTTCGTAATTGGGTTTCTTGAATTTTCTAGCCATGCCCGTAGATTATCACCGATTTCGCTATCTCAGGTTGCTCTCCGACAAACTGCTAGCGTGGCATCATATGCCTGCGAAATTTCAATATTCGATTGTTGTAGTCCCGCGAAGAGTTGGGCGTTGTCGATCGCGACACTGGCCTGATCGGCAAATACCTGCAAGGCATGGCCATAGAATTCGGTATAGAAACCGCGTGTGCCACTGTTCAAACTGAGAAAGCCAATCACCTTTTCGCGTGAACGAATGGGCGCTGCAGCGTAGGAACCGAGCCATGAAGACTCAGACAAACCAACCCAGTGCTGATCCTGGCCGGTGTCTGAAATTACGAGTGGTTGGCCAGTTTCGATCATATGGCGGATGGTTGAATACTTACTGATATCCAAGCCTTCGAAATTGTCGGGCTTACTGGCGCCAAGCTCAGTCATATTTGTGCGGCGAACTATTTTGGCAATCCCATTCTCGATCAGCATGATGTTCGCCGAATCATGCGGCACGACCCGACCGACGTTTTCCAGAATACGAGCGAGAACCTCCTGATAATCGAGCGTGCTCGTGAGAACTGCGGCCGTATCGCTAAGCGCTTCAGCGAGTTGGCGCTGTTCGTGCTCCGCATCGTATAAACGTGCGCGTTCGATTGCGAGAGCAGCCTGATCACCAAGTGCCTCTAAAAATCCCAGGGCCTGATTGGAGTAAGGGTCCCCGGAAAGACGCGGGCCGATGGCCATCCAACCGGCTAGACCGAGATTGCCTTTGAATGGAATAAATAGGTTGGCTGCCAGTTTATTAAGCTTGTCGCGATCGGGGATCAGCGCGATGGGTAATTCCCGATCTGGGGGTAAATAAATCGCACCCGGCTTGGAGTTCAACATTCGTGGCAGCGCGCTGTCGGTACTGAAATATGAGACGACTGGTTGCTCGGTGTTGGTGGGGAATGCGTCATAATCTGTGGTGCGACTGTCGCGTAAGAACACCTGTCTTGTGGCAGGTCGTACAGTCCGATCCACTTCCTCTTCCAATGCAAGTACGATCTGTTTCTGGTCAGCCGCGGTTGTCAGCCGACGACCGAAATCCTGTAACTGTTCTCGGTACGCTTGGGCTCCTCGGAAGAAATATTCATCCAGTACATTTTGAATCCGCTGTCGAAGCGGACTGAAGACGAGCGCAAATATAACGATAAAGATTGCCAATACATACGGATTGTCGACTAGAATCGCCTGTCCAATGTATAAGGTTGCAATATAGATAAGGAGTGCATAAAAAAGTCCGGCTATTAAGGAGAGAATGCCATATGACAGCCCACTTGAAATGAGTTGATCAGTGTTGAGCAGTCGATAGCGCAGGATTGCATAGGCTACCGCAATTGGGAAGGCCACCATCGCCGGGAAATATATTGCTACGTTGAAGACGGCATCGAGATCGAATACACGCGCGATCAGGAAGCCAGTGATGGGACCAAACGCCAGCGCGCTGCCCCAGAGTAGGACCCGCGCCTGCCCGCGTGCGATTGGGGAGGGATCGCGTCGACTGCGATAAATTGTAAATCCGATGAAGGCCAGGCTACCTCCCACTGTATAAATAAACTCAATGCGCCAAGCATCTGCGTACGCGGTCGGCTGTTCAAAATCATACAAAACCCAGAGTGCTGCAGTAGCAAGGATTAATGCTGGTGCAAATACGAGCCAACGCAGGAACGGATAGTTTGCCAGCGGGCGCGCTTCATTTGGAAATAATATTGCCAAAGAAAATAGGCTGGCCGACGATCCCGCAATTGCTAACGTCCATAACCAAGAAAACGTATGCGTGGTATTGAGATCAAAAAGTCCCCCAAGAACTACGGCCACGCTAGCACAGAATACTGCAAAAGCCCTGCCGGCCCCCTCGTTTAAGCGGGCCAGAAATACCCACACTCCAATCCCCAGGTAAGTGAGCCCGATCAGATAGGGCAGGATGAAAAAGGCGAACAAATCACGCGATGGGAAATTTTCCAGCACAATATTTGCGATTTGTTCCGGGCCTTCATCTATGGAGTAGTGCAGGGCGATCTCATCTCCGCTTGAATATGAACCGAGGACGGTATTGAGTTCGTCCGTGGTTCGTACGGGTTCGCTATCGATTGCAATTAAATGTGCCGGGAATTCCAGTCCTTCTTCAATCGCCGCCCACGTGGAATTTGATTGGGGTCCGACGCTGTTGAAGATAAGCGTCTGTTCGACAAACGCGCCTACGAAGGGGAGCTGCAGCCAGCGGTTTGCAAGGAATGGATACGCAACCAGTGCGATAATTGTAGGCAGCAGGGCACTCAAAGTCAGGATCAACTCTAGTTTTTCACGGCGTAGGAATCGCCTATAGCGGAGTTGATCGTTGGTCACAAAATATCAATCCGTCTCTCTGAGTAAAAGCTGCGCACGCCTAGCATGAGTCTTTCAGCTCGTTTCTGTCCGTTGTAGAGATGTGTCGGATGAAATCAAAACTTATCTCTTAGGACTTACGCAAACCAGGGAGAAACTGAGACAATGTGTGAATGAACAAATTATCTCACTGGGATTACAGCCAATTTCTCTTGGTTAGCCAAATCAATTACACACAAACCTACTTTGCTGACCATAGTGAACATTTGAGCCCCGATCGTGTCAATCGACTGATGAGGGGAAAAATTTACGCCACGGGAACTGCGCCAAATGGTGCGCAAAGAGTTGGTTCTCTCTGAAGATGGCTACATTCTCTTTGATGATACGGTGCTTGATAAAAACCATTCCTTTGCCATTGAACTGGTGCGTAGGCAGTGGAGTGGCAACGCCAAAAAGGTAATCAAAGGCATCGGGCTCGTGACTTGTGTCTATGTCAATCCCGACATCGATAAATTCTGGGTCATCGATTACCGCATTTTTGACCCTGCGCGAGATGGACGTAGCAAACTCGACCACTTGTTGGATATGTGGCGAACCATTCTGCATGTGGAACAGCTTCCTTTCCGCACTGTGTTGATGGATAGCTGGTATGCGACGATGAAAGTGATGAAAGCAGTCGAAAAAGCCGGCAAAATCTACTACTGTCCGTTGAAATCGAACCGGCAAGCGACAGAAAGTCCTGCGGATGACTACTGCCGAGTTGATGCGCTCTCTTGGAGCGCTGAGGAGATTGAAGCGGGAAAAATGGTTCATCTCAAAAAGTTTCCAAAAGGTCATCAAGTGAAACTGTTCCGGATTGCGGTGTCTACTCACCGCACAGAGCATGTGGTTACCAATGACCACTCTCAAGATTCCTCAGATGCTACAGGCATAGAAAGTGCCATCCGCTGGAAGATTGAGCAGTTTCACCGAGAGGCCAAACAGCTAACCGGGCTGGAAGCATCTCAATGTCGTTCGCAACGAGCACAGCGCAATCATATTGCTTGTGCCATGCTTGTCTGGGTACGCCTGAATCAGATTGCGCAGGATGCACATACGAATGTGTATCAAATTAAGCAAGGTTTGTTGAGCAACTACATGCGAACTCAGCTTCGGCTACCTTCTATCTCTATGCTCCCTGCGTAAGTCCTATCTCTATCTAAATTTATACTCCCTTACGCGAATTTGTAATTGTTTTATTAAATTCGGGGGTATTTCACATTATTGGCCCCAAGCTTTCATGCTCTTCCTGGCACTGCCCAGCAAGCTAGTCCAGCAATTGTCGCGTTGCCGAGTGTGGCGCAGTGCCGCCCAGTACCAAACGCCCAGTCATGAATGCACTGGGTCACCAAGAGGTGCCCAGTACACCGTGCAGTGCACACGGCACTGTGCCGAACGAACTGGGTCGGTATGCGCACTTCACTCTGTGACGGACAGACTGGACGTGGTGAGCACTCCACGCTGTGATGTGTTATGCGATCAGCCAATGTAAGAGACCACTTGAAACTCACAATAAAATACTTTGGAGGCTGCGATCTAATTAAGCCCATTTCCAGATATCGGGCTAGTTAGCGTTGAAAGATTGAACGAGGAGTTTCCCAGCGTCTATTGTACGTGGTAGTACAGAATTGGTATGCGAGGTTTCAATTTGGAACGCATTTTGAACTCAATTTGTACCCTGTTTGCACAATATTGCACGATACTTAGTGCAAGAAAATAGTTCGACGCCGCTCAAAAAGCGGCATCGATTTTGCATTAGGAGGTAGACGTGAACCAGACATCGATGTTACGCGAATTGGCGAAAGCATCCCAGAATGGGCTTCTGAACGAAGGCGAAGTGCGCAAGGTTACCGGCACAAGACAAGCGCCACGGCCAGTCGCTTCACCAAAGATCATTCGATCCACGCACGAATAATTCAACTCAATAGCGCAACCTAGCGACAGCGCCGGACCCCAGGGTCCGGCGCTGTCGTTTAAGCTCTCGGTCAAGATGGAACGAAATGCATGCAGATGACCGGGCGCGTTCGATTGCTGGAGTCCTCTGAGAACGCGAATCCGTCACGGCAACCAATGGCGCAGTGGTTCATCGGTGCCGTTGTAGAGATATATCCCGCCTGCGCCAACAGAAAAGACACCGTATGAATCGATGCCCAGGCAGCTGCCGAGTCCGAACGGCCCGGCTGTTTTAAATTTACCCAGCGAGTACATCGGATAGGCCAGTGTTCCATCCGGGTTCAATACGCCGAGATATTTGCCAGTAGACGCGCGACCTTCGGCTGTAAACCATAACCGGCCGCGCCCGTCCACGGCTAGCTTCGCGCAATTCCGTGGAAAGCGCAGCTTCGTGAGCTCTCGCAGGTCTGTGTGGGTCCACTCGCCGTTCGGACGGAGCACGCTCACCCCCCACGAAGGACGGTACTGATGCACCTGTAGAAACCAGACTGTACCTTCCGGATTGCTCGTCATATCGAACACCGGCATTAACAGATTTGAGCCGTGCCCGATGAGCTTCCACTCGTCCGATCCCAGAGCGATCTGACCAATGCCGTTAATCGTGCCAACCCAAACGGACTGGTCTTGGAGCACATCAACCACCATCGGCCAGTCCGTTACGAATTCCTTGCCGATGCGGGCATCTTCCACACCGCCGGCTCGACGCCGGTACACGTGCAGGGAGTGAAGCTCGTCCACAACCCACAGATCGCCCGCATCCGTAACCGCGCTGGTCACTGGATACACACCTAGATCAAATGTGATCGGTTCGCCGCCCGCGCTCGCATACACCATCTGACCCGTGGTGTGCTGCCTGATCCAGGCACCATCCGGGTTGGCGGCCGCCACCTGCCAATTGTCTACAGCCTCGTATTCGAAATAGTCGAGCACGATCCTGGAAGCAAGGTGAAAGCGTGTTACAGTTTGTGCTTCCGAGTTCACACACCACGCCGTGCCGTCCCCAGATTGCTCGACATGCGCCGCGCAGTCGGCCGCCGTCCAGGGTGTAACCCAATTGCCGGGCGGCAGCTGCGGCTGCAATGTGGTGGCGCGCCAGCCCAAAAAGATGCTGACTGGGAGCCAGAGCAGCGGCGCGACCCACGCCCTGCGCGCTGCAATCAACGCTGCCGGAAGAAGCGCCAGTGGTGCCACAGCGGCCCAGGTCAGCAGCCGTCGGGGTGCCGTCGCCGCGCCAAGCATAAGTCCGAGGAGTAGCAAGGCGACCGGTGCCAACCGCCACGTCCACACGCGCCAACCGGCGCCGAAAATCTGCCGTTCATTCGACCCAAGCGCCTGAACACCATCGAGCGGAATCGGGCGGTTGAAACCGTATAGCGCAGGGTGCACGCTGCCGGCTGCCGAGCATAGCAAAAGAGTAATGCCGACAAGCATTACGGCCATGGCGATGGGCAGCCAAAGGCTCGTCTCCAGGAAGAGTGCACCCAGTCCGGCTACGATAACTCCCCCACAGAATACCAGTGCGAGACGCAAGCGGGATTGTGCCCTTGGTTCAATCAGGCCCAGTCTGGCGGCTCTTTGCACAGGCTGCGCGCGTGCCAACAGCGCCACCACCACCCCTAGCGGGAGCAGTAGATACCACAACGCAGCCAGCGTCGGAAGCGTCACGTCACCCAGGGCCAGGCGTTCATATCGCGGTGGTTCTAAATTTCATCACACATCGTAATCTCATTGATAGCACTGAGCATAGCATGTATTTATTTTCGTTGTGGATGTGCCCAACAAAAAAGACCTGCGCCGAGGCACAGGTCCCATCATTTCGGCGAGCAGGCTGTTACCCCCAAGGATACGGACTATTCGAAACCGGATGCAGATCGCCCTCTGCAAAACGAGAATATCGGAACGGGTGCAACATCGCACTCGCATCCCCCAGCAGTACTTTAGCAACTTCGCAGCCCACGCCGATCATTTTGAATCCGTGATTGCTGTCAGCAATGATATATACATTCGCTATCCCGGGAGCGTAGTCGAAGACTGGGAAGCTATCTGCAGTGAAAGCGCCGATACCGCCAGTGGGCGCCTGATGGTAGCTCGCCCAGCAATCTTCAAAACGCTCAAGCGCATGCGCAAGCCCTGATGTCCATCTGTCGATGAAGTCCTCTTTGACAGTATAGAAAGGGCTCTCTGGTCCGTAAGGATCAATCTGCGCCTTAGTACTACAGTTGTAGATAAATGAGTGATGCACCACGACGTTTGTAATGATAGAACCTGGCGACGGCCTGATGATGGCGACGCCAATGCGACCAGGCGAGGATCTCCTGAGCGGTCTGCTGCACGCGCAACACTAGACGCCAGAGCAATCGCCGGATTTCGGCCACACTCAACCGCACGAGAGGCCGCGGCGGTGCTTGAACGCCGCAAGACTGTTGCGCGTCGCTGACAACAACGCCCCCTTTTTCAGCGCTTCGTGGCTTGGCGTGGTCGTTCGTATCGCGGCCAGATAAGCATGCGCCCACATCGCCAGAGTGGTATGGCGATACCAACCGGTCCAACTGCGCACTTCATATTGATCCAATCCGACTTCACCCTTGGCAGCCTCGAAGGTCACTTCAATCGCCCAACGGCTGCCGGCCACGCGCACCATGTCTTCCAGCGTGGTTTCCTGTGGCGCGAAGACCACGAAGGCTGTCAGTTCATGCAGGTCTTCGATTTTGCGCCGTATCAGCAGCCAGCGCCCCCAGCTCGCTTGCATGGGTGGGTTGAGCGGCAGCAGATGCCAGTCGTATCCGCGTGGACCTTTGGCCCCAGCGCCGGCGCTCAGTCGTATCCAATCTTCGGCAGGCAAGGTGGCCAGCACTTGCTTGACGCGGTGCTGTTTGAAACCAATCCAGACGTACTCCTTGCCCGAAACGGCCAGCGCGTAGGCCCGTTCTCGCTCTTCCAGCCACAGACGCAGGCGGCGGTCGTCGCCATAGACAGAGTCGCCCGTCACCCACGCCGCCGGCAGGCCGGTGTCCAGCGCCCGCGCCAGCATCTGCCGCGCCAGCGCTGGTTTGGTCGCAAACGCGCGGTCCGCGGGGATACCGACACTCGCACAGCGCACCGGGTCGTTGGTCCACTCCTTGGGCAAGTAAAGTTCGCGGTCAATCAAGGTGTGCCCCGCGCCACCCGCATACGCCAGGAAGACCCCGACCTGAGAGTTCTCGACGCGCCCGGCAGTGCCGCTGTACTGCCGGGCGACACCTGCGGAGTGACGACCCTTCTTGACGAACCCCGTTTCGTCGACGATCAGGACCGCTGTGGCATCGCTCAGATAATCGCGCACATATTGTTGCAGGTCATCGCGCACCTGGTCGGCGTCCCACAGCGCCCGCCCGAGCAGATGTTGCAGGCCGTAGGGCGTCGGCTGTCCGAGCGCCTCCGCCAGCTGCCAGCTGTTCTTGCGCTCTGCATTGCTCAGCAACCCGCGCAAATAGCCCAGCGCTTGCTCCCGCGCTTCCGCCCGGGCGAACCGCGCGCCAATGCGTTGTGCGACTTCCAGCAGTGCATCGGCCCAGCCCTGCATGACGGCCAGATCGGTTATGCCATTATCAACACGTCCGTTTGTCATTGGTATCTTCGCCCCCTTGTCGGAGCCAAACGATACCACATTTATCTACAACTGTAGTATTAGGACCAATGTGTTCCGGTGCTGCACCACCCTGTATCCCTTGCTTGTCCTGCTTCCAATAGATACCCCAAAGGCTGTCGTCGTGGTTGATGATTTCGCCGGATTGTTGTGAGACGAGCGGCTCCCGAGAATCGGGTAGTGGTTACATGTTGACTGATGAGTCTGGAAAAAGTAAGTTGTTGGCCTGCCAAACAGAGGAGCGCCAAAATGATCCAGAGTGTCATCACGCATGAGTGTTCAAAGTGCAGGAGCCTCAACATTGTCAAGAATGGTACAGACTATAAAGGCGGTCAGAAGTTTCATTGTCTCGATTGCGCCGCTTATGGAATGTTGGAACCGCAAAGCCGTTCTTATCCTGAGTTCATCAGAGAATTTGTCCTACGCACCTATCGAGAGCGAGCCAGTATGCGCGGCATTGAGCGCATCTTTGGCATCGCGCGGCAGACATTAGCACGCTGGATTCTGGAGAAGGCCGGCGCTATGCCGAACCTGGCTGACACTTTAGAAACCGTAAAAACGGATGATGTGCTGGAATTGGATGAATTATGGTCATTTGTACGCACAAAAAACGATAAACGTTGGATATGGGTCGCGCTGTGTCGGCGCACGCGCCAAGTGGTGGCCTATTTTATTGGCGACCGCAGTGAAAAAAGTTGTCGCGCGTTATGGAAATCCATCCCAGCATCCTACAAAGCGTGTTGCTCCTTCAGCGACTTCTGGCACGCTTACCAGAAGGTTTTACCAAACGACACTCACCAAAGTGTCGGCAAAGAAAGCGGCCAGACATCTCACGTGGAACGCTGGAACAACACCTTGCGCCAGAGACTGGCTCGCTTCGTGCGCAAAACTCTTTCTTTCTCCAAGTCCGACGTTTACCATGAAGCTGTACTCAAGTTGTATCTCCATTACTACAATACAGCGTGGTCCCCATCAGTTACCATGTAACCACTACCGAGAATCGAAATGGAATACGGGCGGAATTTCCCCACTGTTTGTTTGATATCCTTGCGGATCGATTCGAATTTCGCCCTCCAGCAAGCACCAGTATGTCCACATGGGCTGGTCTGTGTGGACTGCGCCGTCTGCGCCACGAACATCGAGTTTTTCGTTAAGCTGTAACATTTCCCAGACGTTGCCGGCCCACGGGCCCACGGCAACCACCACGTGCTCCGCCTGGATGTCGCCTTCATTGGTATGAACCCTTGTGACGACACCGCCGGTTGCGCGTTCAAAGCTTTGCACCTCGACACCTGTGAGAATGCTTACACCTTCCGCCTCAGCCTTTAAGGCGAGGCCGAGCATCGCCGGTTTGTTGAAGGCGAAGCCACTTCCGTGTTCGTGTAATAACGAAGTGAGACCACGGGCACGCCAATCTGGGAACATGGCGCACATGTAATCGAAGACGTTCTGTTCTCCCTGGATGAGCGTCGAATTGAAGCCTTCCGAAAGCTGCCGTTCATAGATCGCCTGCACGTCGGAATCTTGTGGTTCGGGCACGACGGCGATGTAGCCACAGTTGTGGAAGGCGAACGCCGCTGGATCGGAATGCCAGAGATTGATGCTTTCACGCATCACAGCCCCCATTGCCGGCTGATAGTAAAAATTGCGGATGACACCACATGCAATGCCGGAAGCCCCGGCTGCGACACCCGTTTTGTCAACGATAAGCACATCTTCGCCGCTGCCCAGTCCACGTGCTTTGAGCTCCTTGGCGAGGTGCCAACCCGTGCTGAGACCGTGTACGCCGGCACCAATGATCAGATATCTGATTTTGTTCGGAAGTTCCACGTGGGATCCTTTCTTCTCGTAGAGGAATTCTAGCGATAGGACGCTATAAAGAATTCGAAGACTCTACTCCCCATCGTTTGGATGCGCTAGTGGGTTGATCTATTCGTGCGTAGATCGTGCGATCTTGGGCTGATCAGCTGCCCGATGCGTATGATGCGTGCCGTTTACCTTGTGTACTTCGTTCTCTATCAAGAGCCCGTGCTGATACGATTTCACCAATTCGTGAAACTTCGATGTCTCGTGTACGTCAACATCCAAGATCAAGTTCGATACCGGGTATTGGGGGTCGCTTGCCGATCTTGTTGACATTCGTAACGTGCCGTTACTCCTTGAAACATTCGCCCGCATTAATATTGTCGGCGCCTGTGGCGATGGTTCCAGCCACTCCAGGCCAGGAGCCACGCGCTTCAGGCGGCGAACGGCGAATGCGGCACTCAAGATGATCAGGAAAGATCCAGCCAGCTGGAGTGGAGCCAGTCTTTCGCCAAGGAACAGTATCGACCACCCCACGGATAACAATGTCTCTGCGGGACCGAATAAAGCCATTTGGCCGCCACCAATGAGTCGGATCGCTCCGTAGAAAGCGAGCCCTGCCAGATAGGTGGTCACGATCGCCATAAAGCCAATTGAGATCCAACCGGCTACTCCCGGATCACTCCAGGCAAAACCTCCCAGCAACCAGGCGAATACCATAACGAAGGTCATTGAAGTTGTTACATAGTATGTAACGGTACGAGACTGATAGACACCTAAATACCATTGGATCATCACAATATGTATGGCGAATGAGATTGCCGCACCAAGCAAGAGCAGTAATCCGCGGCTGCTTACGTTGCCCCCTGGACCGATCAATAGATAAATCCCCGCCAATCCCAGAGTAACCCGTACCAGATTGCGAGAGGTAAATTTTTCACCGCGTAACGCCAGCAGCACGAGAACTAACAACGGATAGAGCGATACGACCATCGCTGATAGCGAGCCGTTTACGTCGCGCAGCGCCCAAAAGTAACTCAGGATTGCACCGCTTCCAGATAGGCCTGCCAGGCTGCAAATAATGAGGCCGCGCAGATCTATACGAAATACCTGCGGGCTGCTGACTGCAAACGTAACAGTGAAGAGGATGGTGGTGAGTAAAAAACGTACCGCAAGAAAGGCTGTCGGATTGATGCCGGCTGTGATAGCAGCCTTACCAATGGGTGTACCACTGCTGAACGCCACAGTCGCGGCTGCAGCCAGCGCCCACCCGATCCAGGGACGCGGAGAAGATGAGTTTTTGGTTTGTGTGATTGCTAGAGCGGACATGCAGTGCTTTTCCTATACTCTTTATATAGGTTGCCTGCAGCAGTCCAGTGCAAATGCTGTATAAATTTTGTACGAAGTAGCGGGGAGAGGCTTATTCTACTGAGAAGCGATATCCTATGCCGGGAATCGTGTGCACGAAGCGAGGGTGTTGTGGGTCAGATTCAACTTTGCGGCGTAGTCGGCTTACCAGACCGCGTACAAGTTCACGGTCTCCTTTGCCGCTATGTCCCCAAACACGCTCGACAATCACATCCGTTGGGAGTACCTGATCGCGGTTCGTCATCAGTACATAAAGCAAATAGAACTCGAGTTGTGTTAGATGGCGTGATTCTTGTCCGGAGACCTTCACTATGCGCGTACTCGGGTCCAGAGTGATAGTTTCCGCTTCGAGTGTCGGCAGTACAAATGCGGGCACAGCTTCCGCTCGGCGCATGAACATTTGCGCATAGGCAGCGAGTACACGAGAGGCAACGGGGCGCTCCAGGACGAGATCCGCTCCTGATTGCAAAAGACTCACGAATTCAACCTCTGGAATTGGATTGGTCAACATGATCAGAGGCATGCGCGTGGTGCTTCGCACTAGACGGACATTATCGAGGATGCCGATTTGATCGTCGGACGTGAGTACGATCATATCGGCCCAATCCTGCATCCAATTTTCCATTACTCGCTGTAGATTGCTGCTAGACGCAACATCCAAACCGCTATGCCGTAGGACAGATGTGAGCAAGTCGCGCTCGTCAGGATCACCAGAAATCAGATAGGCTCTCATGTGAAAGAAACCCCTCGCGGGTTGAGATCGCAGGCTGATTCTAATTGAAGAAATGTCGCTTGACAACGCGATTTTCGATGTGGTGTCAGGCGATCAAGCCGAGGCATTTAGGATTCTGCTCCTCAGGATGAGCTAGCTCTTCGCGGCTCAAACGGAATTTGTACAAATTTTATACGGTTATAACAGGGGTATGGTATGTATAGACATATGAAACAGTAGGAGGGAATTATCTCTTTCGCAAACCCAACGAGCCATACAAAAAGAGCCTAGTAGTCGCTAGGCTCTTTTGATTCTTCGCCCTTATTGCTGGTCTTAGGAATCTTCAGACTTGTTCTGAGGTTTGACGCGCAACAGTCCGGCCAATGCTGCCTTCCAGTCCAGCGGCGAGAGGGAGACGGGTTTCCCCTTAAGTTCCTTCTGGGAGCTTAGGTCATCGTCACACATCATTGCGGTCTCCGCCTAGCTCATAAATGGGGGGGCGAAGCAGCAATTTAGTATAGAACTTGGCTCGCTCCTCATATTGTTTGAGTGCGTCATCCTTGGTTGGGGCGTGTATGGTCCATCCGTCTGCATGAGCAGCCCACCCAGTGATAATCCGCTTGAGACGTGGCTCTTGACTCTCTTCCATGGTTCCTCCAATTGTGACTCTTCTCAATATTCTCTTCAATAGCAGTGTGTAAGGCAAGTGCTATGCTAAATTCAATTGTGCCAAAAATACAAATTAGACACAAACATTAGTGTATGTTAAAATGTACACAGCATAAAAGCACTATTGGAGACACAATGGCAAATCCTAAAAATTCCGCCCCGTACGCGTACCCCAGTAACGTTTTTGGTGTTGTGAGTCGACTAAGGAACGCGGCCCTTCCCGATCCGCTTGATGCAGAGGCAGTTCAACGGATCGGGATTCCGGCTGGTAACTCTCATCGGACTGTTGCGGCCTTTCGCTTTCTTGGACTGATCGATGAGAAAGGTAAGCACACGAAGCTGATGCAGGGATTGGCGCGAGCAACATCTCAAGAATACCCGAATGTTCTCGGGGATATTCTAAGAAATGCGTATGCGGACATCTTTGCCATCGTCAATCTCGATACGGCCAGTGAGATTGAAATTGATGATGCCTTCCGTGGATACTCGCCGGAGACTCAGCGCAAACGAATGGTAAAGCTTTTTATGAATCTCTCTCAGGAAGCAAATCTACTGAAGGGAGAGTTGGTCAATGTCCAGCAGAGCGAGAAACCGAAGCCGCGCTCGGTTTCAAGTGGTCCTCGCATGGGACCGCTCAATTCTTCTACACCTTCAAAATCTTCTAGTGTGCGAAGCTGGATGGAATATACAGAGTCACTTTTTGAACAGCTTCCCGAGTTTGATGATGCTTCGTGGACTTCAGCCGAAAGGGATAAATGGTTGAATGCTATTGCATCGTTGTTGGATGTACGTATAGATGTTGAGGATTGACATTCTTGAAGGGGGGTGATTAGAATGCCGCCAATACAAAAACTCGGCGCCCTAACTAGCTGGTGGCGACCGAGTCTAATTGTAGCCCGGGCCTCGCTCAGACATCTGAGATGCCAGCCGAGACCCACACTTTTGATAGGCCTGGTGCCGGAAATGGCAGACGGGACGATCTGCGAAATCGTTGCCTACGGGCGTGAGGGTTCGAATCCCTCCCAAGTCATTCGCTTCGATAATATCATAGCCAAGAATCGAGGTCAATAGCTCATCGGTTCTTAGCTATGATGGTCTTGTTGGCTGGTTGTAGTAAGGCCGCTTCCACTCGGCTCCCCGTATCGCTTGACTTGCCCGAGAAGTATATCGGCGCCTGCCGTTTAATAACTCGCCTAATCTCAAACGATATTTGCACGTGATTTATACAGCTATCGCACGGCAGTAGGTTATAAACGATGGAGAGTTCATCCCACCCTACAGGATTGTCCCATTTTGCAAGAATCGACGACCGTCCGCTCAGTCGAACGCGCCTTTCAAATATTGAAAACGGTGGCCGCTAACGTAGACGGCGTCGGCGTCACCAATATTGCCAACGAAACGGGACTTCCGACGAGCACAGTCTCGCGGTTACTGATCACACTTGACCGCGTCGATGCGGTTCGGCGGGATGAGTCCGATGTGTTTAGCATCGGATCAGCGATCTCAGAACTCCTCGCGAATGTTCCGTATTCCGAACATCTGATGACAATAATGAGGCCATTTTTGCAGGAGCTTGCTATGGTCTCAGGAGAGACGGTAAACCTTGGCCTGCTCGACGGGGATCATATCCACTTCGTCGATCAGGTTAATAGCAAGTACCACTTGCAGATGAGAGACTGGATTGGCTACCGCTTCCCACTCCATGTTGTTGCAGGTGGCAAGCTGTTCCTCGCCTATGGGCCGCCGGAATTGCTAGAAAACTACGTCGCGCAACCCTTACAGTTATTCACAGCAGCTTCGGTCGTTGATCCCGACGAACTGCGCATCAGCCTCACGGGCATTCGCGAGCAGGGATACGCTTGGGTGCATGGAGAGTTTGAAGATGAGGTGGACGGGATCGCGGCTCCGGTATGGGGCGAGGGCGAGCAGCCAATCGCGACGGTGACGCTATGCGGGCCTGCGTTTCGATTTGCTGCCAACGGCTCTGCGGATGAGGCGGCCAGGTTGGTGGTCGAGACAGCTAACCGAATCTCGCATCGAATTAACAGGCAGTTACCAAATAAATAACTCACGAAAGGGAGACTAGACATGATTGACTGCGATGTTCACAACGACTGGGCGACGACGGACGATCTGCTGCCGTATATGAATCCGACCTTCCGCGAGTACATGTTGCGCGGAGAATTGCCGGGACCACACGGCTCTTTTCCAAAGGGGCAGCGTCCCTGGTTTCATCCCGAGGGGTTTATGCGCAAGGACATCGGCGCGATCTCGCCCGACCATCCGGGCTCGGATTATGAACTCATGCGCGAAAAGCTGCTCGACCGCTTCAACTACGACTATGCAATTCTGTTGGGCGAGGAACCGATTGAAGTCTCGACGCTCGGCAATCCCTATTACGCACAGGCGCTTGCGAGTGCTTATAATGACTATATGATCGAACAATGGCTCCCGCGCGACGAGCGCTTCATGGGTTCGATCGTCGTTGCACCGCAGGATCCGCACAGCGCAGCGGCTGAAATCCGCCGTCTAGGCGAGCACCCGCGCATCGTGCAGGTGTTGGTTTCCAGCGGTTCGCAGCGGCCTTATGGCGATCCTTTCTATCATCCGATCTGGGAAGCCGCTGCCGAATATGACTTGGTTATTGCTGCGCACCTCGGCGGACAGGGTGGGGTGAACGCTAACTCGATTAGCAATGGACCGCCGACCTTCTTCTGGGAGACGCATGCCCTACTCTGCGAGACCGCGATGACGCACGTTGCCAGCCTCATCGCGCATGGTGTCTTCGAGAAATGGTCGAACCTGACCTTCGTCGGCATCGAGTGCGGTGTTGCGTGGCTGCCTGGCGTGCTGTGGCGACTGGATGCCGACTACAAGGCATTGCGCAAGGAGACGCCGTGGTTGAAGCGGCTGCCCAGCGAATATGCCCACGACCATATCCGCCTAACAACCCAGCCGCTAGAACAACCGGAAAACAAGCAGCATCTCTGGGATCTGCTCGAAGGTATCGATGGAAAAAATACGTTGATGTTCTCTTCTGATTATCCGCACTGGGATTTCGACGATCCAAATAAAGTCGCGTTGCCACCTGAATGGATGGAGAACATATTCGACGCGAATGCTCGCAAAGTATATCGGAAACTACCTCCCCTCAATGGTAAGAAGCCGTCGTTTCCAAAATTAATTTCTGGGAGTGCAAGCAATGGCTCCGCGTAAGAAAAAAACCTTTATCGCGTGTAAAACTGAAGATTTGCAAACCGGAGAGCGGCTCATTTTCGATCTTGGCGGACGCAGTGTAGGAGTCTTCAACATTGACGATGAGTTTTTTGCAATGCACAATCGCTGCCCGCACACTGGCGGGACGCTGTGCGAAGGACCAATTTGTGGGACGGCGCTACCGACCGATGGGTATGAATTCATTGACGGGCGCGAAGGTGAACTCGTGCGATGTGGTTGGCATGGCTGGGAGTTCGATATCAAAACCGGTCAAGCGCTGGTCGATCCAAAAATGCGCGCGAAAACCTTTCCAGTCACCGTCGAGAACGGCGACATCATAGTTCACATTTAAGCGACCCGGAATTGCTCGCCCGCGGCGCTGCCGCGAGTTGGACGAGGAGATAATCTTTGCGGTATCAAGTTGTAGAAGTTCCCATCAAATCGCTCACACCCACAAACGCAGCCGGACTCGGTCACGTTTTCACGAACTTCGCTGAGCATGAGATCGAAATTGTGCAATGGCCGGTGGCGGGAGCGCGGTCGCTCGATGCGGGGACCGGCGTTGGCGGTGGAGTCGTCGAGGGAGCTTTTGATTGCTATTGGCGCGGCGAGGTGCTGAAGTCTCGCAATCATGCAGTCGGGCGCGACTACGTCTTGGGGTGGACAACCGACCCGGAACAAGCGCGCGAAGAGGCAGCAGGGACGGGCGCACGTCCGTTTGTCCTGACTGATTTGATCAATTACCATCCCGACGGCGGCCAGGCCTTCATCTCCCGGAACCAGCGTCCGACTGTCTATCTGGTGGCACCGCCCGGCGATGCTGTGACACCCGAAGACTGTGTGGCGTTCTACTCGGATGGTTCGCTCGGGCTCGAAGTGCACCCCGGTGTGTGGCATCAGGCACCCTTGCCGGTCGATGAGGCCGACACTTACGACAACAAACAGGGCCGCGTGCATGCCTGTGTGACTGTCAATTTTCTAGAGGAGCAAGAAGTGCTCCTTTCTGTACCGCTCCGGTTGGACTGACAGTTGTGGGTTGGACCTAATCGGTAAGGAGCTGCCCGCTTAACATCGTCGCCAGTATCAAGTTGTTCCTCGCAATTCGTTTGCCCGAACTGCCCAAAAACTACCTGCTCTACCTTACTCAAATGGCAATGTGGTCACCGTTCCCACCGTGAACTGAACACCCGCGTCGCGCAATATATCCAGAATCTGCTCCGCGGGCAGCAGTTGATCGACCGCCAATTGATTATTGTGTTCACTCGCTAATATTCTGGCTGACGTTGACTAACAGATTCGCAACCTGGTGAAGAGAAGCGATGGAGACGTACGTGACAGGTTGGCAAGGTATTATTAGCTCATAATTAAAAATCAATGGTCGGGTAGAATCGCCTGAATTGTTATGAGTACGCAAGCAAAACTCGCTAGTCTACTTGCTGGCCTGTATCTGGTTGGCGCTACGATCTATGGGATTATCGTCCCTATCTTTGAAGGCCCTGACGAACGTGAACATATCGCATTTGTATTCTTTATTGCCGATAACTGGCGTATCCCCAATGTGGTTGAGGAGTATGGCGAGTATTCGTCTCAGGCGACGCATGCACCGCTCTACTATCTCGTTGCTGCTTCCTTCGTGCAGTCGCTCGATCTCTCCGATACATCAGCATTACCTCTGAATAACCCCCAAGCAGCCGCGCTCGACCTGGATGGCATCGGTAACCGCAATGGCTATGTTCATACGCCGCTGGAAGCCTGGCCGTATCAAAACAGCATCGTGCGTGCGATTCACATTGCGCGTTTTATTTCCGCGATATTCGGAGCAGTTGCCGTCGCAGCGACGGTATTGCTCGCGTCACGTTATTCGTTGCGCGTTGCGCTGTTTGCTGGGTTGTTTGTGGCTGCACTGCCACAGTTTCTATTCTTAGGTGGGTTGGTAAACAACGAAGTGCCCATCGCTACCATGTCCAGCGTTGGGCTGCTCATGCTCATGCGCTATTGGGAGCGTCCCGGCTGGCGCGTTGCACTCCTGGTCGGATTATTCATCGGATTGGCGTTGCTCACGAAGATTGGTGGGGCGGGTTTACTTCTACTTGCAGCCATTGCGGTCTTACTACGCAGGCGCGGTGAGTGGCGATTGATGTTCACTGAAGGGTCACTTATTCTATTCATGGCCTTGCTGGTCAGTGGCTGGTGGCTGGCGTTGAACGTCAGCTACTACGGCGAACCAACCGGTATTTCTGGCAACTTGGCGCTCTTGCCCGGCGGCAACGTCGATTACAGCGTACTGTCCAATGTCTATGCCATGCTACGATTCACAGTGTCTTCATTCTGGGCAGTGTTTGGCCCAACGAGTATTGCGGCCGCCGGCTGGGTCTACATGGTACTCACCGTGCTCACCGTCATCGCGTTAGTTGGTCTGGTGCTCAAAGAGACGCAAGCTGAAACGCGCCCATTACTACTTCTATGCGCTGGCTGGGTCATCACTTTGGGCATCTCGGCGAGTGGATTCGTCACGCGCGCGCCTTCCTGGCATGGGCGGCATTATTTCCCGGCTTTGGGGGCATTAGCTATATTAGTTGCAGTTGGCAGCGACAACCTGCGGATACGCTGGCGGGCCGGGTATGCGCTTTATACCCTGCCTGTGGGCCTACTTGTATTAGCCTTGCTGGCGCCGCCACTGCTTATTCGGCCCGCTTACGCAACCCCGCAGGCCCTGACAGCACTGCCCAGTCATGTTGAGTCATTATGCGTTGAGTTCGAGCATCTCGAACTGCTCGGTGTGAAAGCAACTGATGAAGTACGTCCTGGGGATGTTTTGGATGTGATCTTCTATTGGCGCATGCGCCAGGCCATTACCTATGATTTCCTGCTCTTTATTCGCGTGCTAGATGGCGAGTTGACCCCAATCGCGGACGACAATACCTATCATGGTCAGGGTAACTGGCCAACCAAGCTGTGGCAACAGAATGTGATCTACGCTGACCGGGTGCGAATGCGGGTGAATGAAGATGTCAAAACGCCCACGCTGGCTCGGGTAGCAGTGTTTGTGGATCGTTATGGCGAGGATGTGCCCGCAACATGTGACGGTGCAGCACGAGATCCACTGGCCTCGTTGACCACTGTACGGGTGGTGGAGCCGCAATCCCAGCCCGCGGAAAGCCTGCTTGTACTCGGAGAAACCGTCGGGCTTACTGCAGCCGATTGGCCCGAGACTGTCCGCGCCGGTGAACTCATCCTAGTAAATTTACAATGGTATGTTCGAGTAGCGCCCGAAGCGAACTTGACACGCTTTTTACATCTTGAGCGCGAGGGGGTATTGCTGGCGCAAGCGGATGGTATTCCGGCCGGGTTTCCTGCAAGCGTTTGGCAGGCGGGAGATGTTCTGCCGGATACTGCCCAGCTTCAACTGCCCAGCGATATACCCACCGGAGTTTACACATTTTTGGTTGGTATGTACGATACGCAAGGTGTTCGGCTTCCGAATGATGCCCCCGATGATCGCGCTGTGTTGGGCACTGTCAAGATTACCCCATGAACCTCTTTTCAGACATGCCGCACCTCCCGGAACATGCCCCTCGCACATAACTGGTTGAACGTGCTCTGGTTCGCTTTGGTGCCTCTTTCGTTCACGTTTGGCGCACTTGTTCGTTACATCCCCATCCACCGCGCGCCTTGGGAACTCATCTCCAGAGGGACTCGAAAACGGATTGGGCTGGCACTTGTCGCCACTCAATTCGTCGTTTTACCGCTGCTTTGGTCTGTGCAGTACGAAACAGCATTGTGGGTGGCGTTGATTCCGGTACTCGGCTTGGTCGCCATCACACTCGCGAATCGTGCCGCCGCACCTTTGCTCCCCTACATGATGCACGGCTTGATTTACATTCCACCGCGGGACGGCATGGATGCTGTCAAACAGTCGATGAGGCCACGATCAGTACGCGGTCGTGAGGCGTTTTTAAATTTGGTGCTGGCAATCCTGCCGCCGATTGTGTTGTACTACATCGCGCTGACTTTTCTCCAGCGTACCTGGCTTGGACCATCACTGCTCGGAATTCTCTTTCTCGTACCGCTCGTTGTCATTCCACATCGACGGTATTGGCTCGCTCCGCTCACGCTACTTCCATTGGTACTGTTTTTCGGCTCGCACGCGCTGCAGTTACGCAACGAACTTCCCGCCGGCCGCTGGTCGACGGTTGTTTCGGGCTCGGACTGTACAACCCAGGTGCGTTTTTCTGTAGATCGCGCGCTTGCCTGGTGTGTGGATGGAGTCCGCGGGGAGGTGGCTCGGTTTGATCCATGGACTGTTCTAGTCCAGAACGTCAACTATTTGGAGAGGGCGTACCAGGTTTTCGCTGCCGACCGGGAAACGGCATGGGTTGCCCAATATCCATATGATGGATTGGTTCGCTATAGCGAAGATGAAGTCACAATGTTTCGCTTCAGCCTGGTGCGAGACGGTGCAGTTGATCTGTCGGGCAATCTGTGGATGACTTTCTCGAACGGAGAACTCGGAAAATTTTCTCCGGAAAGAGTGGCAAGCCCTTCAGCGATGAGAGCTCCGGTCGTCGACTTTATCGGCCGTCCGGAAGGTCTGCTCAATCGGACGGCGAGCAATCTGATGGTGCTGCCGGATGGCTCAGTCTGGGTCGCATCCATAGGAGGCGCCAGCTTCCTACAGCCTGGTGCGGAGAGTTGGCAAACGATCGGTCGCGATGACGGGGTGCCGGCCCCGGTGCGACAGGTGGCACGTGGACCAGATGGCGCTTTGTGGTTCCTGTGGGATTCCCACAAGTCAGGGCCCGATTTTGACCGGTGGGGAATTAGCAAATTGGATCGCGGCAGCTGGCTTCATTTTCCGATCGGTGAGCAGACCGGGCTCAGTCCGCCACCGACTCCTGATTCGCTCGCGATTGATGCGTCCAACCGCGCCTGGTTCACAGCGCTGCGCAGAACTGCGGTGGGAGTTGTCCCACAGAAAGTGTTCGGTATTTTGTTACCATCCGGCGAGGGCATCGAGATTTATGAATTGGGTCCGTTCGTTCGGACGGCACGTACATTCATCCTGGCGCCAGCCACACTCGATCCATTCGGCGTGGTGTCGGACCGGCGCGGTGGAATTTTTCTCTATGATTCCACTGCCTATCCATTGCGCCACTGGCGCCCCGGGTTGGGACTCTAGAGAGAGTAAGCCAGGTAATACAGCTGCAAGCGGTACTGGTACTGGCACCGCATCGGCAGACTTGCCCTCGTTAGCTGCCTTTTCCATACTCGTTGCCCAGATGAACATCGTAGTGTGATAGGTAGTGTTGATATACGTGGAAAACACGGTTACGAAGGCAATCGCCACGCCAAACACCAGCCCACCCAAGATCGCTCCTATCACGAGCCCAGCGCCGCCAGCCGCGGCCGACAGAGGGATGAAAATCGCCAACGCTGTCGCCACAGCGATCACAATGACCACGAAGCTCAACAACCCCGTTACTGCGCCAACGCCGATCTCTGACACCGCAACCAGCAAGAAATTGTCCTTGATGATCTGCGTAGCACGCTTCAGGCCTTGTTTGAGATTCAAATCCTCGATAATCATTGCGGGCAGGACGAAATAGGTTGCCGTCGTCCACACAGTTTGCAGGATACTGGCCACAATACCAGCCAACACCCCACCGCGCCTGCCTCGCTGTCCGCGCAGAATGTTTGTAATCGTTTTCACGATTGCAGATGCGATCGCCAGCGAAATCAGATCAAAGAAATCGCGTTTCACGATGTCCCAGGCCTTATCCATCCGGCCATCGCCCTCGGCTAGGTAGCCGTAAACAAGATAACTCGAGTGTTGTGATTTGAGTGATCTTAGGGCATATTCGGCAGATGCAACTTCCCATCGTAAAACCGGCTCCCATCGTATCAGAGCACAGCGCCAGCTTTCGCGGGGTGTTTGAAAACCGCTGTCAGTTCCGGCATTTCGAGAATTATCTAACCGGACTGATTGTGTTGAAGAACAAGTCGATGGCGAACATGACGCGCTGCCTGTTGGATAGCGCTGACAAGACCAACCTGTCGCGCTTCTTGTCGGAAGCGAACTGGGATGCCGCGGAACTGAACCAGGAACGCATTGCATACTTATTCCAGCAAACCAAGCGTCAGCGCCCGCAAATCGATGCTGGCCATCGATGATACTTTGTGCGAGCACGTCGGCAGTCTGTTCGAATACATTGACCAACATTACAACCACGGCAACCACATGTATCCGCTAGCGCACAATCTGGTCACCGGCCACTACATCAGCGGCGCGGTTCGCTTTCCGGCCGACTGGCGACTGTACCGGCGCTACGAAGAAGTCACCGACTGGGAAGCGTTCGTCAAGAAACTGTTGCCCGACGCTACGATCCCGAAAACCAAGAAGGAGCGTAATCGCTTCAAACGTCAAGTCGCACCCACCTTGCTGGCCGACCCAGAGTTCCGGGCTCTGGACGAATCTTTTCAGACCAAGATTTCGCTGGCGGCTGAACTGGTCAAGGCGGCGCTGGCGCACGATTTGCCCTTTGAAACGGTGCTGTTCGACGCCTGGTACCTGGCACCCGAATTGCTCGAAGTTCTCAGTGCGCATGGCAAGCACTGGATCAGCCTGCTGAAAAACAACCGCAACCTTATCACCAACAGCTTTGTGCTCCAGGATGCTTCCGGCGAACGCATGCGCTTTGATGGTCCGCACATCAAGGTGCAGGACCTAGTGCCGCTTATCCCACCTTCCGCTTTCAAACCGATGCAAGTGGGCGAGCAGACCTACTACTGCTTCAGCAAGAATGTACGCATCCCGACTTTGGGGAAGGTACGGCTGGTCATCAGCTTTGCCAAGCCTGATTTAACCGGCACCTATGCCGTGCTGGTCAGCAGCCATCTCAGTTGGGATGCCAAGAAGATCATCGCAACCTATCTGCTCCGTTGGCCGATTGAGACCTTTTATCAAGACGCCAAACAGAACCTGGGGCTCCACGAATATCGCATGCGCTCGGCCGCCGCCATTCATAAGCACTGGTCACTGGTCTTCGTGGCCTATTCGTTCCTGCACCTGCACTGTTTGCCCACATCGCGTCGTGACAAGGTCTGCGCGCCCATCCAATCCATCGGGCAGGTTATTCGCCAACAAAGCCAGCAGCTAATCGAAGCATTGATCTTGCAGGCTCACGGCTCTCTGTCTGACGGTACTGACGAGCAACAAGTCTTCTCGTACTTATTCGCCAAGCAGGCTTACTCTTTGGCTGCTTGAGCCTTTTCACTCAAATCACAACACTCGAGTATTTATTATGCATTCGAGAGATTGCGAGTGCATATTTTATAACCCAGCATAAAAAGGAGAAATTTGATGCTATCGGAACTTCGCACACGTAAGTTAACGGCCCTATTTAATATGTATGAAGTCAACGGAAACGGCTATTATCGAACAAGCTGATATGGATCAGACCGTCGCGGCCCTAAGCAAGCTCTATGGTTTTGAACCTGGCTCTCCACAGTCTGATGCGATTGCCGCCGGCCAAACGGCAGTCTGGCAATCCATGGCCGCCATGGACGCCGACGAGGATGGGCGCATAAGTTTGGATGAATATGTCCAAGCTAATGTCGCTCTGATGGCGAACCCCGAGCAATTTCAGGCGCTACAGATTGCATCGTCTGAACAATTGCTCGGCCTGATCGATCTGGATGGCGACGGCAAGCTTTCCGAGAGCGAAATCGTAAAAGCTTTGGGTGCATTCAACATAGATGAAGATGGGGCAAGGCAGGCTTACCAAAAAATGGACCGCGACCATGATGGCTTCATTAGAACGGAAGAACTCCTAAAAAATGTAGAAGAGTTTTACATGAGTGAGGATCCTGATGCGCCAGGCAACTGGCTTGTGGGTCCATATTAGGCTCGAAATCGGTGACAAGGGCGTCTCGAACAATCCGCTTGGGACCCCGTCTTAATTAATCCAAGATCCAATGCCTAGCGAACCAAGTATTCACACAACGATGGCAAATTCACGCGAAAAGTCCAACGGTATTCGTAGGCAACCGCCAACCGTCCGGGGCTTGCCTTTGCTTGGCAATGCCATGGACATGCGAAAAGATACAATCAAGTTCTTCTTCGAAGCCTACAAACAACACGGGCCGGTTTTTCGAATTAACGTCCCAACTGCACAAGATGGGCCGATAACAGTTCTCGCCGGACCAAAGGCGAATCTCTTCGCTGCGCATCATGGGCATCGCTATTTATCCACGCAACGCTACTTTCAGAAGGTCGCCCGCGAGAGCGGAACACCAAACTACTTGCCGGCGCTCGAAGGCAATCCGCATAGCCACATGCGCAAATGTGTTAAGCACGGCTTGGCGAGCGAGGGACTCGGCCCTACATCGACGAAATCCTCGAGCTTACGCAACGAGAAATCCAGAATTGGCAAGTTGGCGAGTCGTATAGCACGCTAGAAACGCTTCAGCGGTTGACGACGAATATGTTTGCTTTGTACGGTGGTGGCTGCCCGCTGAATCAAGATCAATACGAGAATATCAAGACGTTTGCACGCCGATTCGTCGGATCGGGCGTAGCGATGCAGCCCGAATTCATGTTTCGGACGCCGGGTTATCGGAAATCAAAGCGCGAATTCGAGTCGTTTCTGCATTCGCTTATAGACGGGCATACGCATGGTAGTTCAGATCGGCGGGAAGACTTAATCGATCGGGCTCTGCAAATGACCTATATGGATGGGTCCCCATTCGACGATAGTGATGTAGCGGCCGTTTCTCACCTTCCGTATATTAACGGAGTTATTTACGGCGGACGCGTAACGGCCTATATGCTCTTCGGAATGCTGGCGCATCCGGAGTGGCTGGAGCGGCTAGAACGCGAAGCGGATGCCGCGTTTCTAGATAGAACGCCTGACGTCCAGACCCTCCGCCGGATGCCGTTGATGCGTGGTGCACTGTACGAATCGCTTCGCCTCTATCCCATTGCGCCGGCCGTGCCGCGCTATGCAGCGCATCCGTTTGAGTTCGAGGGCTATCACATCGAAACTGGAACGCCGCTGTTCATCTGTACGATGGTTTCGCACTTCCTGCCCGAGCTTTTCCCAGAGCCATACGCGTTCGATCCGGAGCGCTTCCTTGCGCCCCGTCAGGAACATCACCAGCCTGGTTCTTTCGCTCCGTTTGGGCTGGGCACTCACACTTGCCCAAGTGTCAGCCTCGTAGAGACGGTCGCACTGTTGATGATTTCAACCTTGCTCCGCACGGTCCGTGTCACACTCGATCCGCCGGATTATCGCTTGCGATCCGTGGTGGATCCGGTGCCGGCTCCTGAAGCCGCTTTTCACTTCAAGGTGCTTGAACAGCGCAGCTCAACCTACGATTCTGCTCAGACTAATTTATTGGTGGAAGAGCCTCTACCTGACTTGGCGTCTTCGACGTCCGATTGGCAGAAGTCGTAACGCGTTCGGCTCAATCTTGACTCCCCCTAAAATGCGCCGGACGTTTGCAATGAGAGAATAAGTCCTGGCGTGTCTCTTGTTCATTCATCCACACTTTAGGTAGTCTGCGCTCGGCCGCATCCTGCACGCGCGCGAAGGCCTGGTCGAGGTTGTCGTGCGCCTCCTCAACATGCTCCTCGGTCGCCGTGAGGGGAGGGGCGATGCGCATCGAATTTTAGCTTACGCGGGCAGCGATAGTAATAAGGCTAGAGCGCATGCTTAATGCCGGCGATCTGCGTGCCGCCGACGCGCCAGGGGGCACGGCCGGTCAGCTACATCGCCAAAGGAGATTTACCGTTATAGCCGTGCCGGAGATCGATGATCTCCTGGTAGCCGGTATAGATATTGGCGATCAAGAAGGCGGTTTCGTCGGCGTCGGTGCCGGATGCGCCGAATTAGAAAATGTCTAGACCCTTCGGCGTCAATTCAGCCGGCTAGGCGGCCAGGTCGGCATGCGGTTCGCTCGGATACAGTATGGAGGTGTGCCGCGGCTTGTCGACCTGGTCTTTGATGCGCTTGTTGACCTTCGGGTTGTTGTAGTCGACGCTGATGGTCAGGATGTCGGCGAAAAAGTCCCGGTACTGGTTGCCTTCGACGTCCCAGACATAGAGGCCGTCGCCGCAGTCGAGCGGTAGCGATTCGCTGTAGAACAGAATGAGATTCGGCCACAGGTGATTCTTCTGCTTCGCGAGGATTTCTTGGATTTTTATTCTTTATGATCTACGTTCTTACTCTTTCGCTCTTCGGGTCATAAAAAGGTCGCATTGAAGCACGCGCTGGAATACGCTCAGTGGAGACTTCAATTTCGTATTTCCCGGCATTAACGAAA
Organism: Anaerolineales bacterium; assembly: GCA_965248775.1. Classification (GTDB taxonomy): domain Bacteria; phylum Chloroflexota; class Anaerolineae; order Anaerolineales; family JBHHUI01; genus JBHHUI01. Next base: position 2,066,608 of record OZ252150.1, on the reverse strand, counting down.
TCGGATGTTATCGGTTCGTTGTGATTGATAAAGCCCAATCCAATCGCAGCACCGATGGTGTGCGCAAACATGCCGGACCTGATGAAGCCCACAATTTCATCATCACGCCATATTGGTTCGTTGTGATATAGCAACGGCTGCTCATCTTCGAGCGCAAACATTACTAAGCGTTTGCAGACGCCCTCTTGCTTCTGTTGCAACAATCGCTCGCGACCGTTGAATTCGCATTTTTTCTGGAACTTCACGGCGAAGCCCAGACCGGCCTCGATGGGCGTATCCTCCTCCGAGATATCGTGCCCCCAGGACCGGTAGCCCTTTTCAATGCGCAGCGAGTTCATGGCGTGGTAGCCGGCGTTCGTCAGGTCGAACTCCTTGCCGGCGTCGAGCAGAGCTTCATAGACACCCAATGTAAATTCGGTCGGGATGTTTAACTCCCAGCCCATTTCCCCCACATATGTCATACGTGTGGCGCGAATGCGCGCGTAGGCGACATCGATCTCCTGCGAAGTGCCGAACGGGAACGCCTCACTCGACAGGTCTGCATCGGTCAGTTTGTTTAGAAGCGCGCGCGAGTTCGGCCCCATCAACCCAAACATCATCTGACCGGATGTGACATCGGTGATGGTGGCGTGCTCGTCGGGCTGAATGTGACTCTTAATAAAGTAAAACGTCTTCGTCTGGAGGGCAGCCGCATCGATGACGAGAAAGGTGTCTGGCGCGGTGCGCGTGACGGTGACGTCGCTCTCGATTCCACCACGCACGTTCAGGAGTTGCGTATAGACAGCCTTGCCGATGGCCACGTCAATTTCATTACCGCAAAGGCGATTTAATACCTGGAGCGCATCGCGACCTTGCACGAGATATTTAATGAAAGAAGACTGGTCGAACAGGCCGACATTCTCTCGTACGGCTTTGTGTTCGGCAGCGGAATAATCGAACCAGTTCTGGCGGCCATACGAGTACTCATACTTCGGTTCGACGCCGGGTGGAGCGAACCAGTTCGGGCGCTCCCAGCCGGCGACTGTGCCAAAACACGCGCCCTGCGCGGCCAGCCGATCATGGATTGGCGAGCGGCGCACGTTCCGGCTGGTCTCAAATTGATGGAAGGGCCAGTGCATGTCATAGAGTCGGCCGAGCGAGTCGGTGACACGATCGCGCAGGTAACGGCTGTTACACTGGAAGTACATGTTGCGCCGGATGTCGACATCCCATAGGTCAACTGGTGGGTGGCCATGGGCGATCCACTCGGCCAGGACTTTGCCTGCGCCGCCCGATGACTGAATCCCAATCGAATTGAAGCCGGCCGCCACGTAGAAATTTTTGAGTTCTGGTGCTTCGCCCAGGTGGTAGGCATCGTCGGGGGTAAAGCTCTCTGGGCCGTTGAAGAGTGTGTGAATGCCGACTTTTTCCACAACCGGTATGCGATGCGCCATTGCATCCAGGGCCACTTCCAGATGGTCCCAGTCCTCCTGCAGCCGGATAAACTCGGCATCGACGGGGATTCCCTCCATGCCCCAAGGGACGGCGTTGGGTTCGAAGAATCCGGCCATCAGTGCGCCGACCTCCTCGCGATAATAGGTATAGCCGCCCGGATCGCGCAGCGTCGGCAGGCTTTTGTGCATGCCCTCCATCGGCTCGGTTACCAGGTAGTAGTGCTCGCAGGCGTGCAGGGGGACGTTCACCCCGACCTGCTTACCGAGTTCGCGCCCCCACATGCCAGCGCAGTTGACGACGATCTCGCATTGGATGTCGCCTTGCTCTGTTGCAACGCCGGTCACGCAACCATTTTTTTGGTGGATGTCCGTAACCTTGACGCCCTCGATAATTGTCGTGCCGCCTTGCTTTGCGCCCTTAGCCAGCGCCATCGTTGTATCAGTCGGGTTCGTGCGTCCGTCGCCGGGGAGCCAGACCGCGCCTACCAAGTCGCTGACGTTCATTAGCGGCCAAAGATCGGCCGCTTCTTTTATGGAGATCACCTCTACCTCCAGGCCGAACACCTTTGCCATGGATGCGCCACGCTTCAACTCTTCGAAGCGTTCAGCGTTATTCGCTACCGAGAGCGAGCCGTTCATGAGAAAACCTGTGGCTTGGCCAGTCTCTTCTTCGAGTGTGGCGAACAGGTTGGTTGTGTACTGCGCCAGTTTGGTCATGTTTTGGGTAGCGCGTAGCTGCCCGACCAAGCCGGCTGCGTGCCAGGTCGTGCCGGATGTCAACGTTTTGCGTTCCAGCAGTAGCACATCCGTGATGCCGACCTTAGTGAGGTGATAGGCGAGGCTGCACCCGATGATACCCCCGCCGACAATGACGACTTGGGCGTGGTTTGGTAGATTCGTAGCCATCTAATGCTCCTGATGCTGGATTTTTCGCCACCCAGTCGCGGCTACTGGACGCGGCGAATTACACGAATTTTTTTCAATTCGTTAAATTCATGGCAGAGGTATTTTATACGCGCAGTCGTTCGTTCTGCGGGTCGTAAACTGGTTCAGCCAAGACACGTGATTGGCAGCGTTCACCAAGAATTTCGATCTCGAAGGTGGAGTCAGGTGCCGTGTACTCTGGCTTTACATAGGCAAACGCCAGGCTCTTTTGAACAGTGTGCCCATAGCCGCCGGAGGTAGTGACGCCAATGACGTCCTCGCCCGCGAAAACCGGCTCGCCGCCGGTTACGTCGGCGTCGTCGACGTCGACTTCCACGTAAACCAGCTTCTGGGCAATGCCGGCTTCCTTAACGTCGCGCGTAGCCTCGTGACCGACGAAGTCGCCTTTATCAAACTTGATAAAGCGTTCCATGTCGGCTTCTATCAGCGTGATTTCGTTGGTCAATTCTGCACCAAAGCCCCGATAAGCTTTTTCCATACGCAGACTGTTTACCGCATACACGCCGAAGTCGACGATGTCGAATTCCTCACCGGCTGACCAAACCGCGTCGTAAACGGTCTCCAGGTGTTCCATTGGCGTATGGAACTCCCAGCCCAACTCGCCAACGTAGTTGACGCGCAAAGCAAAAAGGGCGATGCCGGCGACTTCAATCTCCTTGAACGTCAACCAACGGAAACTCTCGTTGCTCAAATCGGCCGACGTAAGTTTCATGAGCAGCTCTCGCGAACGCGGGCCGGCCAGGACGAGTGAGCCGTAGTCTTCTGTAATATCGCGGATCGAGACCGTTTCCGTGTCCAATTTGGCAAAGTTGAGGATGTCGTAGTCGCGCACTTGCGAGGTCGCCCCGGACAAGAGATAAAAGCGATCCGGTGCGAGGCGCGTAATCGTAAGTTCGTTCAAGATGCGTCCGCTCTCATTCAGCGCATGCGCAAGCACGATGCCGCCATTGCGTCGTGAAACGCGATTGGCGCAAATGCGATTTAGGAATGCCTGCGCATCCGGACCCCTCACCTCGTACTTGGAAAAGCTAGATAAATCGAGAATGCCGACTCTCTCGCGCACGGCGGCGCATTCGGCGGCGACGACTTCAAAGGTATTATTGCGCCGAAAACCGCCTTGCTCTTCGCGTCCGTCAAGCGAGAACCATTTAGGGCGTTCCCAGCCCATGACCTCTGTATATACACAGCGCTTGGCTTTAAGTTTTTCGTACAAGGGAGTTGCCCGGGCCGGGCGGCCATCCATTCGTTCCTGGCCAGGCAGCAGCAGGTCATACATATCCTGGTACTCTCGGTGCGACTTGGCACTCACGTAATAATTTCCGGCAAAGTCGCCGAAACGGCGTGGGTCCAGCCCAATCATGTTGATTTCGGCTGCGCCATGCACCATCCACTGCGCCAGATATTTTCCACAGCCTCCGCCCTGGGCAATGCCGATGCTGGCGCCAGTGGAGAGCCAATAGTTCCGGACGCCGGGTGCTGGCCCCACGAGTGGATTGCTGTCCGGTGTGTGAGAGATTGCGCCATTCACAATGCGAACAACGCCAGGTTTGCGATAGATCGGCATACGCTCCATAACGCGCTCAGCCCAATACGAAATCTGATCGAAGTCTTCGGGGAAGAGCTCGTTCTCGGCGTCCCAATCCTGACCGTTTTGATCGGCCCAGGCAACACGCGTATTTTCGCGCTCGTAAATCCCGATCAGGCCGCCATCCTGTTCTTGCCGATAATAAGCCGAGCAATAAGGGTCGCGGATCACGGGCAACTCGACGTCCCGCTCTGCCAACTCCTCGATAGTCTCAGTAACAATGTATTGATGGAGTATGTTGATGAACGGCACGTTGATGCCAACCCAGGCCCCAATCCGGTCGGCGTAACAACCGGCTGCGTTCACAACGTGCTCGCACAAGATCGTGCCCTTCTCGGTCACAACCTCCCATTCGCCGGAGGCCAGCGCATTGGTCTCCAAGACACGGTTGCGCCGCTCGATGGTCGCGCCCATACTTTTTGCGCCAACAGCCATTGCGTTATTTGCGCTGCTAGGATCGACGTGCCCATCGTCGAGCGTCCACGCTCCTGCGATAACACCGGTTGTGTCAACGAAGGGATGGAGCTTTCGGATTTCCTCGGGACTGATAACCTGCATGCGGAAACCGATATTTTTTGAGACTCCCTCGACCAGTCGGAAATAATCCAGTTCCTCTTGTGTGATCGCAAAACGAATTCCACCGCAGCCGTGCCAATCGACTTGTTGTCCGGTCAGCTCTTCCAATTTTGGATAGAGTGTATTACTCGAGTGGTGAACCTTCGCCATGTTGTAATCGGCGATAAAGCTGGGGCATTGCCCGGCAGCGTGCCAGGTGGAACCGGACGAAAGATCTGCCTTTTCGATCAATACACAATCATCCCAGCCCTCCTCGGCCAGATGGTAAAGTAGGCCGACGCCCATCATGCCGCCGCCAACAATGACAACGCGCGCGTGTGATTGCATTTCTTAAGGCTCCTCTGATAGTGGATTTGATAACGCAGCCGCTAGCGATTACGCTTCGCTGCCGAGATTACCATCGCCTATTGCCTGGACGCATTGCTTCGCGCGGCAATAGGATGTTGAAATTCGCCCGAATTTTGTCATCGATGGCTGGTTCGATATAGGTCGGGTAATGTGTGGATAGGATCTCGCGTGTACGGGCTTTGGCGCGCGTCCAAATGTCGGTTGCGCCTTGGTCTTCCCACTCGGCCGGCATCAGGCGGTCGCCAATGGCGGGGTAGAAAAAGTCGGATTCCATGCGCGAGATGGTTTGATCCTGGCCGAGGAAATGACCTTCGCCTTCGACAACGTTCTTTATGACGTCAAAAGAGAGCGTTTCCTCAGTAACTTCGATGCCGCGCACGGTGCGTTGCACTGCGCCCAAAATGTCATTATCGATCACATAGCTCTCAAACGACGCGCCGAGCAGGCTGGCCATCATGCCGGCGCTTTCCATGATGAGCGAGGAGCCGGCTTGGGCGGCCAGTGCTACGGTATAGCCTTTCTCGGCCCCCGACTGTGCATCCGGAACTTTCGAGTCAGTCATGCCGGCCGCCACGCTCCCCGGCAGGTCGTAGAAACCGGCCATCTGGGCGCAGCCCGCCACCAAGAGAGCCTGTTCGGCGCTGCCGCCTGTCATCGCCCCGGTGCGCAAATCAGCTACAAAAGGCCAGGTGCCCAAATTCGCGCGGCAGTTGGGATCGATCAACACCGAAAAGACCAATCCGGCCAGGCATTCGGCGATGGCCTGCACGATGGTGCCCACCAGTGCAGCTGGCGCGGTCGCGCCCGTCTGGGCTGCCGAGAGCAACGTCACCGGCATGCCGGCGCGTACGGCCGCTTCTAGTGCATCGCATGATTCCTGCGCAAAGCACATTGGAGGTACAACATGACAGCACGAGATCGAGCAGAAGGGCCGTTTGCGAAAAGTGCCTTCACCGCCCAGGCGCATGTCGAACATTTCCACAGCCGCCCGTAGGTTGTCGCCCTGAACATAACTGACGCCAATGTGTTTATTCGTGCCGACCATACAGGCATAGGAAGTATTGAGATCGACATCTAAGCCTGTAGGCATATCGGTTGGTATAACCGAGCGCCAGTAGTAATGAATGTTATCCAGAGTATCGACCAGGCGGGCGATGTCGTAGAGATCGACCAGGACGGCCCGTCGGTAGCGCCCGCTTTCAAAATCCAAAATGTTGGGCGATGCTCCGCCCGTCCCGGTATGCACCCGCTGGCCACCGACCTCCATATCGTGTTCGGGTGTCTGGCCGGGCATCACGAATTTGCGCGGCGCCCGGGCAAGCACGTCCTCGACCAGCGCGCGAGGAAAACAAAGACGGCCATCCTCACGTAAATGGCCGCCTGCATTTGTTACGATATCGATCATGGATGGAATTGGGTCCGCGAAACCAACTTGTTCCATCAAATCGAGGACAGTGTGGTGGATGCGCTCCATCTCGGGTTGGGTGAGTGGTTTATAACGACCACCGACATGACCGGGCCAAACCGGTGGTTGTTTGAGCGGCTCGCGGGCTGCGCGTTGCGCGTTTCGAAGGCGGCGGCTGCGGCGTCTGGTCGCGGTTTTCTCTGCCATGGCTCTCATCCTCTTAGCGGTAGCGCTCGCTTGCGATGATACCCTGCATCATCCAACAGAGTCAACATATTGACGGATGAAATTAACGGCTCAGGATAGTCGTTCTATACTTGGCACGCAATCATGCTGATCGGAATGCCAGGAACAAAATTAAGCAAATCATAATACCGAAAATAATTGATATCGACATAGGCGTGCGGGTGGCATAAGTGTATTAATCGCTGGATTAACGAGCAGCTGCATCCAAGTGCGAAGGGCCAAACGGAAGGGAGTCGAGCAGCGTGAAGAAGCTTGTCGGCGTGGACGGGCTCTTGTGCTGTAATGGGGATCGTCATAATTTAAGGTCGATGATTTGACGAATCTCTCTCTATATGTGTAGAATTACATAGTTTTACAGCACTATTGATAGATATAATAAGTAATAGGTTATTTTCAACATGCCCGATAATAGAGATTCGGATACTTGGTTGACAATAACACAAGCGGCGTCACGTCTGGGTATTCATCCCACGACCCTCCGGCGCTGGGCCGACGAGAACGATATCGCGGTTATGGTTACCCCCGGCGGACACCGCCGCTTCGCGTCATCCGTAATCAGTCGTTTTGCGGAAGAACACCAACTTGTACGAAAATCACCAGATCTCGAGAAAACATGGGTCGAGCGCGCGCTGACAACAACGCGCATGAGTCTGGATGGTCAGCGCGATCAGGAATGGATCAATACGTTCGACGAGTCTGATCGTGAAAGGAAGCGCATCCTTGGTCGGCGTCTGTTCGGGCTAATATTACAATACGTATCTATGGGGGAGGGTGGCGAAGACATTCTGAACGAAGCCGGTGAGATCGGCGAGGAAGAGGCTTCTAATGCAATCAAATCAGGTTTGCCGTTAACAGAAGCTTTGCGAGCAGTATTGTTCTTCCGAGATGCCCTCATCGAATCAGCTCTGGACCTTCCCGGTGTATTGAACATCCCACCGGAGGCGAACGCGCGTTTGGTCCACCGCCTCAGCGACTTGTTGAATGTCGTCGAGTTATCGATTGCCGCCGCATACAGCGAAGCCGAAGCGGGATAATCGGTTGTGTCTGAAACGACCAAATCCCATTTGACAGAGAGATCACGGCAACTGGATGATCGCATGCGCCCGCAGGCCTCGAGCCGGAAGCTGGGCAGTACAAAATCTCGCATTCCTACAAATACTTTTTTCTACGAGCGCATCGTCCCACTCTTGATCATTATATTCAGTATCGCACTCATTCTGATCCTTTTGTTGGTCGCCGGGCTGGCGCTCGGTGTTATCCCAAGCGTGCTGCCTTCCGGGTAGCGCTCAACGGAGCTCATAATGATCACAATCGGAATCCCACTGGTTGCCGCTGTTATCTCGCTGGTGTTTGCGGCGATGGTGTACCGGCGCTACTTCGTTCGGCGAGGCATGCACTTGCTCGTTTGGGGCATCGGTCTGTCATTTTATGGCCTGGGCGCTCTTTGCGAAGTACAGTTTCAAGTCGGAGGTTGGAATCCCTGGGTGTTTCGGCTGTGGTACTTGTCCGGCGCGTTTTTTGGGGCAGCCTATCTGGGACAAGGAACGATTTACCTGCTAGCCAAAAAGCGCTGGGCACATTTGCTGATGGCTGTGTTGGTAGTGGGTTCTATTTATGTCGCTGTACGACTTGTGCTGGCGCAACCTGACCCGGCGTTGATGACGTCCGGCGAACTCAGTGGGCACGCCTTACCACGAAACCTGCGGTTACTCACAATTCCCTTCAACACCTACGGGACACTGGGTCTGGTAGGAGGTGGACTGTTCTCAACATGGCTATTCTGGCGTAAGCGTGTCCTACTCAATCGAGTCGTCGGTAATATCTTGATCGCAGCTGGTGGATTGCTCCCGGCATTCGCCGGTGTGATGAGCCGCATCGGCATCCCGCGTGCGTTGCATATCGGCATATTGACGGGGGCTATTCTGATGTTCGTCGGTTTTCTGCAAGCGACTGCTCCAAAACCGATTGAAAGTGAGCCGGTCGTTGCTCCGGCTAGAAATTGAATAGATCATTGGAGTTCAGTGGACGTATGCAAATCTTTTGCCTCGGGCTAAGTCATCATACAGCGCCCCTCGAACTGCGGGAGCAGTTGAATTTCGCTCCGGCGGATCTGCCACCCGCCCTGACGCGCTTTCGTGATGGGCAAACTGCTCAATTACAGGGTATTGCTGAATTAGCAATCCTTTCGACCTGCAGTCGATTGGAAGTCTATGCCGTTCTGCCAGAGGCACCCGCAAGCAATACAGGTAACGACCCTTCCTATCGGGTCTCGTTTGCACAGCTACACGATTTTATCGTCGAGAGCAGAGGGCTGGCCTCAGCGACTTTTGAACCGCATTGGTATCGTCATGTTGGGCTGCAAGCAGTTGAGCATCTGTGTCGCGTCGCAGCTGGCCTGGACTCAATGGTAGTGGGGGAGCCTCAGGTCCTGGGCCAGGTGGCCGACGCGCACGAGATGGCCTTCGAGCACAGCGCCACGGGACCGGTCTTATCAGCACTCTTCCAGGCCGCGGTTCGTGCCGGCAAACGAGCCCGAATAGAGACCGCTATCAGCCGCAATGCCGCTAGTATCAGCTCGGTTGCAGTCCGTCTGACGCAGCAAATCGTAGGGGCGCTCGATCAAGTCGAAGTATTGGTCGTCGGTGCAGGCGAAATGGGTCAACTGGCAGTCAAAGCGCTGCGCGCTAGGGGGGTGCAAAGCATTGCAGTTGCCAACCGCACCGGCCGGCGCGCTGCGGAACTTGCTGCACAGTGGGGTGGCCAAGCCTATAACTTAAAACAACTTCCGGAAGCGATCCGCGCTGTGGATATAGTGATTACGTCCACGGATGCGACGAATACAATTATTACCCCGGCCCTGGTGCAGAAAGTGATCGAGCGTCGAGCCGGACGCGCGCTTCTATTCATTGACATCGCTGTACCCCGAAACATAGACCCGGCCGTGGGTAAGCTGCCCGGCGTGCGACTGTTTGATATGGATGACCTGCAATCCGAATTGGAGGGTTCGCTCGCCGAACGACAAGCCGAAATCCCGCTTGTCGAGAATATCATCGCTGCTGAGACGACTGCATTTGAAGTATTGCTGAAGGAACGCGAGGCTCTCCCAGTTATCCGCGCATTGCGACGCAAAGCCGAAGCCATCCGCCGGCAGGAACTTGAGCGCACCCTGCGGCACATTCCCGACATAGACCCGGCCACGCGCGAACACATCCAGCATTTGTCGAAATCGCTAGTGAATAAGCTGCTTCACATCCCCACAACGCGCGTGCGCGCTGAGGCGGGTAACGGGCGCGCCGATCAATTCGCGGCTGCACTGCGAGAACTGTTTGACTTGCAAGACGATGCGCCCGCTAGTGATGAACTCCAGAATAAGGCGCGCGGATGAGTGTAGCTCCGCGAACACTGGCAGTCGGTACGCGCACGTCCGCGCTTGCGCGCTGGCAAACGACGCATGTGATACAGCGTCTGCAAGAAGCCTGGCCGCTGCTGCAGTGCGAGACGCTCGATTTCACGACCAAGGGCGACAAGACGCTCAATCGTCCGCTACCGGAGATTGGTGGCAAGGGTCTGTTCACGGCCGAGTTGGAGTCTGCCCTTCGTGCTGGAACGATCGATATGGCCGTACACTCACTCAAAGACCTGCCGGTCGAAGAAGCGTATGACTTGCAGCTCGGGGCCATCCTGAAGCGGGCCGACGTGCGCGATGGCCTTGTCGCACGTGAAGGCTGGACGTTACAAAGTCTGCCGCGTGGCGCACGCGTGGGCACAAGCAGCCTCCGTCGCGCGGCTCAATTGCGGGCTGCGCGCTCCGATCTGAACGTTCAATCTATCCGTGGCAATATAGACACGCGTGTTAAGAAGGTGCTGCGTGGCGATTATGAGGCAGCCGTACTTGCTGCCGCCGGACTCAAACGACTTGAACTTACATCTAATGTCACAGAATGGTTGCCATTGGATGTGATGCTCCCCGCTCCCGGCCAGGGTGCTCTGGCAGTGCAGTGCCGCGCCGACGACCTCGCCACAATCGATCTTCTAGCCGCTATTGATGACGATGTGACTCGCGCCGCCACTTCCGCTGAACGCGCGTTCCTGTCGGCGCTGGGCGGCGGGTGTGCAACCCCGGTTGCGGCCTATGCATGTTTCCGTCGAGCCGAATCCGAATATGAAATGAGGGGCCTGGTAGCTGCACTTGACGGCCAGACTGTACTTCGGGTTGCGGGCACGGAGTCAGACCCGCAGCACCTGGCACAATGGCTGGCCGAGCAAGCGTTGCAACAAGGGGCTGCCGCGCTATTGCAACATGTCTGACGTGCAACCCCTTAAAGGCCGACGCATTGTCGTCACACGCGCGCGAGAACAGGCGCACGAATTGAGCGCGCCGTTAGCCAAACTGGGTGCAACGACCATCGAACTTCCGACGATTCGAATTGCACAGCTGGCCGACACACGTGAGCTGGACAATGCCATCGGCCGGCTGCACGAGTTCGATTGGGCCATATTCACAAGCGTAAATGGTGTGCGCTACTTTTGGGATCGATTGGCGGCAATTAAACGCGGCGCTTCTGTCTTCGAAGGCATACAGATTGCAGCGATAGGGTCGGCAACGGCTGCGGCGCTGCGGGAGCGCGGCATACATCCGGATTATGTACCGGATGAGTTCGTGGCCGAACGAGTCGCCGAAGGTCTAGGCGACGTGCGCGGACAACGCATCTTACTGCCGCGGGCCGAGATCGCTCGCGAAGCACTACCCGAAATGCTGGCGACTGTCGGCGCGCAGGTAGCCGAGATCGCCACGTATCGCACATTACCGGGTCAGCCGGATGCAGCTGCGCAGTCGGCGTTGGAGCGGGGTGTGGATGCGATTACCTTTACTAGTTCGTCTACGGTACGGAACTTTATGCCGCTCGCGAACGGACTGGCGGCAGCATTGTCCTCTGATGTCCTCGTGGCATGTATTGGTCCGATTACAGCCCGTGCCGCTGAAGAGTGTGGCTTGCGTGTTACCGTCGTGGCGCAGGAATACACGATCCCGGGATTGGTCGAGGCAGTGGTGGACGCCTTCGGAAAACTGCACAGCAAGGCATAGCGCACATCACCACACACTGTGGAGGACAGAGCATGATTGAACAACCCGCTAAGACTCGCGCTACATTTCCCGCTGTGCGCCTGCGCCGCCTCCGGCATTCTCCGGCCCTGCGCGCCATGGTGCGCGAAACGCAGCTCGCACCGGATGATTTCATTTATCCGCTATTCGTAACCCACGGACACGGCATACAGAATCAAATCCGCTCGATGCCTGGCATTGCGCAGCTCTCAGTAGACATGCTGGCCGAGGAGGCAGCGTCAATAGCGGGTCTCGGGATTCCGGCCGTACTCCTGTTTGGCATTCCGGCTGTAAAGGATCCGGTCGGGCTGGAAAGCTTTGCCGCCGATGGAATTGTGCAGCAGGCTGTGCGGACGCTCAAAAATGCCGTGCCTGATCTGGTCGTCGTGACTGATGTGTGCCTGTGTGAATACACGGATCATGGACACTGCGGCGTGCTCAACACAGGAAACGGACGGCGTCCTCATCCGGCGCTTGAAGAGGGCTATGTGCTCAACGACGAGACACTGGAGATATTGTGTCGCGTTGCGGTATCACACGCAGAGGCGGGTGCCGACGTTGTGGCGCCCAGCGGCATGATCGACGGCATGGTCGCCGCAATTCGCGCAGCCCTGGACGAGCATGATTATGAGCACCTACCGATCCTGTCGTATGCCGTAAAATACGCATCGTCTTTTTATGGTCCGTTCCGTGAGGCGGCCGATGGGGCACCTAAATTTGGCGACCGCAAGTCGCACCAAATGGACCCCTCCAACGTGCGCGAGGCGCTGCGTGAAGCGGCCCACGATATGGTGGAAGGCGCGGACATGCTCATGGTCAAGCCGGCCCTACCATATCTGGATGTAATCCGGCGCGTGCGCGACAAGTTCCCGGATATGCCGCTGGCTGCATACAACGTCAGTGGAGAATACGCCATGCTCAAAGCGGCCGCCGCGAACGGCTGGTTGGATGAAAAGAGGGTGGTGCTCGAAGTACTCACCGGGATCAAGCGTGCCGGTGCGGACCTGATCCTGACCTATCATGCCAAAGAGGCCGCACGATGGCTTCAGAATGCATAGCCTGACATCAAAAAATACCCAATCAAATAGGATGTAACCATGTCTGAAGAAATGTCTCGTACCCTCAGCCACTTCGCGATCTACTCGTTCACAGATCAATACTGGCAGCTGCCGTCAGGCGAGCGCTCTGACGTCCAAGCGGCGTTGTTGGCCGACTTCCGGGCGACAGCACAAGGCGTCCATCTGTATCAGATTTTTCCCGCCGAGGGAGAAGCGGATATCCTCGTCTGGAGCGCCTTGCCAATTGTAGCCAACTGCGACACCGCCGAGTTTTTCAAGAACTACGCCCGTGCCGCAAATGCACACCGCAAGTGGATAAAGCCGGGCAGAGTACTGTGGGGTTACACCCGTGCGTCGCAGTACACGAAGACGCGTTCAGCGCAAGAAATCGATCCCTTTCCGACTACACGCCAGCCATATCTGGTCGTCTACGCATTTGTAAAGACCGGGGACTGGTATGCGTTGAGCCGTGAGGCGCGCCAGGGCATGATGAACGAGCACATCCGTATTGGAAAGCAATACTCGCAGATCACGCAGCTGCTGCTGTATTCAACGGGTCTGCAGAGTCAGGAATTTGTCGTCGTATATGAAACTGATGACCTGCCTCTGTTTTCATCGCTGGTGGTCGAGTTGCGCAGCACAGAGGCACGCCGTTTCACCGAACGAGACACGCCCATTTTTACTGCGGTACACCATCCGGCTGAAGAAGTGCTAGCACTGTTCGGATGAGCAGTGACAACGGACAAACACAGCCGGAGCCGACCGGGCGCTTCTTGCGTGCCTGCCGCCTGCTGCCAGTGGAGCGCACACCTGTCTGGCTAATGCGCCAAGCCGGGCGCTACATGCCGGAATACCGCGCGCTGCGTGAGCGGCACACCATGCTAGAAGCCATCAGCACGCCAGCACTTGCAGCCGAGATTACAATGCAGCCGCTGGCCGCATTCGGCCTGGACGCGGCCATCATCTTCGCCGATATCCTGCCGCCACTAATCGGGATGGGCTTGCAGCTCGAATTTATTAAGGGAGTGGGGCCGCGCATAGAATATCCGCTGCGCACGACGAAGGCCATCGATCTGCTGGCCGTGCCGCCTGCGGAAGAAACATTGACTGGGACGCTAGAAGCTATTCGTTTGGTGGTTGCAGAACTGGAGCCGCGTGGTATTCCGCTGATCGGATTCGCCGGAGCGCCCTTTACCCTTGCCAGCTATGCCATTGAAGGTTCTGGCAGTAAAACGTATGCCCACACTAAGGCACTGATGTATTCGGAGCCGGCCGCATGGGCGCGCTTAATGAATAAACTGGTCACCATAACCAGTGATTATTTGCGGCAGCAGGCGGCCTCTGGAGCGACAGCGCTGCAAGTATTCGACTCGTGGGCTGGAGCGCTCGGCGTGCAGGATTACGTGCGTTACGTGCAGCCGTACAACAAGGTGCTCTTTGACATGCTGCGTTCTACCGGTGTCCCGCTCATTAGCTTCAGCACTGGCACCAGCAGTTATTTACGCGAGGTGGCGGACTGTGGCGCCGACGTGATCGGCGTGGACTGGCGGCTGCCCCTCGACGACGCGTGGGAGCAGATTGGACCCGACCGCGCCATCCAGGGCAATCTGGACCCAGTGGCGCTACTCGCTCCATGGCGCGAGCTGCAGCCCCGCATCGACGATGTCCTGCAGCGTGCAGCGAGCCGGGCCGGGCACATCTTCAATCTCGGCCACGGCATATTGCCCGATACACCTGTGGACAGTGTGCGCCGGCTCATCGATTATGTACACACCCGTGAACTCGTGCCAACGGAAATGGACGCCTGAGCATGACCATAGGGGTGCTCTTTATGGCCTACGGGGGGCCGGCTTCGCTCGCCGAGATTCCCGGCTATTTGGCCGATATCCGCAATGGTCGCCCGACCTCGTCCGCGGTGCTGGAAGAGATTACGAACAACTACAGGCAAATTGGCGGCCGTTCGCCATTGCTGGAAATATCAACACGCCAGATGGAAGCCGTTGCGGCGCAGCTTAACCCTGCGGATGTTGAGGCGCGCTTCCAATGTTATCTGGGGATGCGGCACTGGGTACCGTGGATTGAAGACACTGTTCGCGATATGCTGTCGGACGGGATCACACACGCCGTCAGTCTCGTATTAGCGCCGCACTTCAGCAAGCTTAGCATCGCAAAATATCAGGAAAAAATCGTCGCAGGCCTGGAAATGTATCGCGGCCAGATTGATTTTGCGCATGTGGAGAGCTACCATACTGCGCCGGGCTTGATCGAGGCGCTTGCCAACCGCGTGGACGAGGGGCGGCAACGCTGGCCCGAGCACGAACGCGACGCCGTCCATGTTGTCTTCAGCGCCCACAGCCTTCCGACTCGTATTCTCAAGATGGGCGATCCATACGATGCACAGCTACGCGAAACAGCAGCGTTAGTCGCCGGGCAGGCCAGCCTAACACCTGATCAATGGTCGTGGAGCTACCAATCGGCCGGACGTAGCCCGGAGCCCTGGCTGGGACCGCAGTTGAAAGAGCATCTGACAGCACTTGCGGAGCGCGGTGTCCGCAATGTCGTGAGCGTGCCGATCGGTTTCGTATGCGACCATGTCGAGATCTTGTTTGACATCGACATTCAAGCCCAGGCAACCTCGCGCGAATTCGGTATCCGATTAGAACGTCCGCCCGCATTAAATACGGATCCGTTATTCATTGATACGCTGGCGGATGTCATCCTCGCCAATGTAGTGTTGCTGACTGAGCGT
The DNA here is from genome assembly GCA_965248775.1 of Anaerolineales bacterium. GTDB lineage: Bacteria > Chloroflexota > Anaerolineae > Anaerolineales > JBHHUI01 > JBHHUI01. The sequence continues at coordinate 2,051,159 of OZ252150.1, read as the reverse complement.
ACTACCGTATGAAGCATGTCGTCATAGTGGGGGGCGGCATCACCGGACTGGCGGCCGCGAATCGAGTACAAGCGTTGGCGCGTAAGGCAGATACCTCGCTAAAACTTACCCTGATAGAACGCGAGCCGCGCCTGGGCGGCAAAATTCTCACCGAGCGAGTGGACGCACCTGATTCGGATTTGGCAACGGATTTTGTGATCGAAGGCGGTGCGGACTCGTTTCTGTCGTACAAGCCCTGGGGTGTGGCTATGTGCGAGGAGTTGGGCCTGACCGATCGATTGCAAGGCACCAACGCGTTGCAGCGTAAGACATACGTGATGCATCGTGGCAGGTTGCACGAGCTGCCTCAAGGGCTCACCGGGATGATCCCAACTCGCTTTACCCCCATGCTACAGACATCGCTTCTGTCGTGGCGGGGCAAGCTCCGTATGGGGCTTGATCTGGTGCGTGGCCCCCGACCGGAGAACGGCGACGAATCTGTGGCGGCTTTTATCTCCCGGCGGCTCGGCAGCGAAGTGTACGAGCGCCTGATCGAGCCGCTCATGGGTGGCATCTACGCCGCGGATGCGAAACAGCTCAGCCTTGCATCCACGTTTCCTCAGCTGCGTCAATTGGAGCTCGACCACGGAGGTCTTATCAAGGGCTCGTTGGCTCGCCGCGCGCAATTACAGTCCAACGGCAAACAGGCTACCAACGGAGCACACACAGAACCGCCCAGTCCCGAGGGTTCTCCTGACCCAGTACGTTCAGGACTGGGTGGGTCGGGAAACGAACTGGGTCGGTATGCTTCACGAGCAGACCGCAGTGTGTTTCTTACGCCATTCAGCGGGATGGGCGAGATTGTCCAGCAGTTGGTTAAGCAGTTGGCCGATGCGACGCTGCTCACCGACACCACAGTGCGGCACATCGAGCCAGCGGATACTGGATTTATTGTGCATCTGGCCGCTGCGGAGTCAATCAAGGCGCATGCCGTAATCCTGGCGACGCCCGCGTTTGCAACCGCGAAGTTGCTGCAGTCATTCGATAAAGAACTCGCTGCAGTGCTAACAGAAATCGCCTATGTGTCGACGGCAACGGTGTCGCTGGCATTTCTGCCGGCGCAGGTTCCGCGCCCATTGGATGGTTATGGTTACGTGATTCCGCGCGCAGAGGGTGGCGACATACTCGCCTGTACCTGGACCTCCACCAAATATCCGCACCGCGCGCCCCCCGGCTATGTGCTTTTGCGCGCCTACGTCGGCCGGGCAGGACGGCAGGCCGCACTTGAGAGCGATGACCAGGCACTCCTGCAGTTGGTTCGCGACGAACTTGAGCGCACACTTGGCATCACGATGGAGCCGCTCTTTCATCGCATCTATCGTTGGCCACAAGCTATGCCTCAATACACGCTTGGCCATCCAGAACGACTGACGCGAATAGATCGCCGCGTGGCAGCGCACGCGGGATTATTCGTGGCCGGGGCAGCGTATCGCGGCGTTGGCATTCCAGACTGCATTAACTCCGGCGAGCAGGCCGCGTCTGCTGCAATGCGTTATATTTATCTTGAAACAGTCGGTACGCCCACCCTATGAACACAAAGAAATCTCAACAGTTATTTTCCGACGCACTGGAAGTATTGCCAGGCGGTGTCGATTCGCCGGTGCGTGCATTTCGGGCAGTAGGCGGCCAGCCGCTCTTTATCGAACGCGGTGAAGGGGCATATCTCTACGACGTGGATGGCAATCGTTTTGTCGATTACGTACTGTCGTGGGGGCCGTTGATCCTGGGCCACGCTCATCCGCGCATTGTGGCCGCGCTCACAAGCGCCATTCAGAACGGTACAAGCTTCGGTGCTCCGAGTGCTCTCGAATCGGAACTCGCGCGCCTGATCCGTTTGGCTATGCCGGGCATCGAGATGATGCGATTTGTCAATTCGGGCACGGAGGCCACGATGACGGCGCTGCGCCTGGGGCGTGCATTTACAGGCCGAGACAAGATTGTCAAGTTCGAAGGTTGCTACCATGGTCATGCCGATCAGCTGCTGGTGCAGGCTGGTTCAGGCGTGGCAACGCTCGGTTTGCCCGATTCGCCCGGCGTGCCCGCGGCCTCAGTTGCCGATACACTCGTCGCGCCGTTTAACGATCTTGGGGCCGTGCAGCGCTTATTCGATGAATTCCCGCGTGAGATCGCTGCCGTCATCGTCGAGCCGGTCGCCGGCAATATGGGAGTAGTTCCCCCTGCAGATGGCTTTCTTCATGGGTTGCGCGATGTCACGGCCTCAAACGACGTGCTGCTCATTTTTGATGAAGTGATGACCGGCTTTCGCGTGCATCCGGGCGGCGCGCAGACGTTGTACGATGTGCTGCCAGATCTGACGACATTGGGAAAGGTGATCGGCGGTGGGCTGCCTGTGGGCGCATACGGCGGGCGGCGTGAGATCATGGAGCTGGTCGCTCCGGTCGGGCCGATGTATCAGGCTGGAACTCTCTCCGGGAATCCACTGGCGATGACAGCCGGAATCGAAACCCTACGGGCGTTGCAGGAGACCGGCATCTGGGATGCGCTGGATACAGCTAGCGAACAACTTGCCGCCGGCATTGGGCAGGCTGCCCACGAGGCCGACGTGCCGATCTTCCAGACTCGCGTGGGGACAATGTTTTGCACGTATTTCACCAACACGCCGGTGACAAACTGGGCGACTGCCAGCCAAGCCGACACGGAGCGTTTCGCAACATTCTTCCAAGCTATGTTAAAGGATGGAGTCTATCTGGCTCCATCTCAGTACGAAGCAGGCTTTATATCGGTTGCTCACGGGAACCAAGAGATCGAGGAAACGGTATCGGCAGCACGGATGGCATTCAGGTCGTGAAGTGTTTCTGCAAAATACTACTCCTGTAAGTCTTTTTGAATAAAGCTTTGGGCTTGACTTAATTCAACACTCTGATTAAGGGTACACGCCACTCGTGACATATCCTAGCTCTATCGTCAGGCTGATCAACACCCTGCTTATGATTGAATGAATTGGAGTATTGAAAACTTTAGTTTCCGCTAAGTGAGGGGGTGACAAAACGCAGAAAGTGTTTAAAAATGGGGTTGGTCAAAACACCAAATAAGGAACACGATCTGCGATGGACGCAATAATACAACAAACCCAAATTTTCGTTGAAAACTGTGTGGCAGGACCGCCAAAGGGAACCAATCAAAATATGCTGCAGTTGATGTTAAGCATAATGAGCGGCAAGTTTCTTGACAGTCGCGGGGCATTATTCCCGGCGTTGGCAGCAAGTGGCTATTCAGCAGATACATGTCATCGGATAGAAAATACGTTGCGAACAGGTGTGTACAGCGTGCAGGAAGTTATCGATGCACAGCGGTCACAAGTATTGAGTAGCAACAAATTTGAAATCATCTATCGACAAGGTTATCGTGCGCTGGATATCGATCTGACATTTGTCGGGCGGCCTGCTTTGAAAGATGCCAAGGGGAAATACTACCGAGGGTCAGCAGGCAAAGCGGTGCTGGGTGTTGGGTGTGCGCTGGTGTGTGAAGTTGGGCGTGTCAAAGATAAACCGGGAAAACGAATGGGACTTCTCAAGGAGATTGTCTCCGAAACCGGACTGCAAGTCGCCGGACAATCTAAACTACAGGCATTGGCGTTGAAACAAATCGCAGCCAAGCTACCAGAAGATGCCATCGTAGTGCATGATGCGGGTGCCAAAGTAACCGAAATACAAAGCGTGGCTATGGCGCGCTATCTTGTCAGGAAGGCTAACAATGCTGTGTTCCGGCGTAATTATCTGCCTGAACGCACGTCCAAGCGCGGACGCCCGGCTGAATATGGAGAACGAATTCGACCGACAGATCGCACTCATAAAGGCCATCTGATTACAGCCTGTCAACCTGACAAGACCAATGGCTTTAGACGGAAAAGTCGCAAGATAAGAGTCAAGATTTGGAACGATGTTGTGCTAGCCTCGCAAAAGGTCGCGGCCGACAATGAATTGCTGAATGTATTTGTATTTGACGACCCACTCTATAAGAAGCCATGGGTGCTTATTACCAATGTCCGTGAACTTCGTCCGAGGGTTGTGTATGGCTTTTATCTGGACCGCTGGCCAGTTGAACATCCGCCTCTGGTTTCCAAAATAATCCTGGGTATGCAACGACAATTCGTTTTCAACCCAATCTGTCGCGAGCGGTTATTGGCCTTCGGGCTGGTCGCTGGCAATATGTTGACTTGGCTGGCTCACCAAGTGCCGCCGCAAGCATCTGGCTTCCCCAGCACTGCCGCTGGGCAAGTGTGGGACCGCAAGCCCAAACAAACACCAGGCCGGCTACGCAGAACGTTAGCCAAGGCCGATTTATCAAAGTTGGCCTGGAATAATCCTACAATTTCAAAAAAAGATCCAAGACAGACCATTTGCAGACCGGAATATTGGGTCATAAGCGAGCCACCCCGTCCCGTGGGTCCGGGGTCACGGGAGAGCGCCTTTATCGCCTTGAATTCGCGCATTCATTTTGAATAAGCAGTATTTTCGCGAAGCTCAAGGTCGCCCAAGGACTTGACCTTTCTTAGCGTTAGCGGGAACTAAAGGAAAAGGAAGCGATGAAAAACACAAAGTTCCTTACCGTATTGCTTGCAGTTCTCGGATTGCTGCTTGCAGGCTGCATGCCGCAAGAGATTGAAGTCACACGCCAAGTGGAGGTGGAATTAGAAGTGGAAGTCACCCGAGAGGTGGAAGTGGAGGTCACTCGAGTGGTAGAGGTAGTCACGGAGCCGCCACTAACATATACCCTCACTGTGATGCATACGAGTGAAAACCATGGCCACTGGGAGCCATTTACGCCCCTTCGACAGCCAACTCAGGGCGGGATCGCCAAACGAGCTGTACTGGTGGACCAGATTCGGGCCGAGGCTGCCAACAGTCTGTTGCTTGACTCCGGCGATGTTGCGCAAGGTACGCTGTTTTTTACCCTGTATGGCGGTGTAGCAGCGCGCGATTTTTACAATCAACTTGGCTACGACGCGGTTACGCTTGGGAACCATGAATTTGACCTGGGTCCCGAGGCCCTGGCCGCCAATTTCGTCAACGACGCAGAATTTGCCGTGTTGAGTGCCATCGTCGATGTCTCGGATGAGCCGGCTCTCGCAGGTAGTATCGATGCTTACGTCATCTTAGAAGTGGGCGGCGAACCAATCGGCCTGATTGGTGTGATGCACAACCATCTGGCTTCCTCCTCCAGTCCCGGGCCGAACGTACTCAACACCGATCCCGGCCCAGCGGTGGAAAAAGCGGTTTCCGAATTGACCGCGCAAGGAGTCAATAAGATCATCGTCATTAGTCACATTGGTTTTGAGGGCGACCTGGAACTGGCCGGTGCAGTTGATGGAATCGACGTGATAGTCAGCGGCCACACGGCGACGCTTCTGGGCGATGCAGATGTCCTACCGGAGTTTCTCGGCCCGCCCGATGGCTCTTACCCAACTATCGTCGATCAGAGCGACGGCGTACCCACACTAGCAGTTTGTCGGAGAGCAACCTGAGATAGCGAAATCGGTGATAATCTACGGGCATGGCTAGAAAATTCAAGAAACCCAATTACGAAGTGATGCTCAAACAGACAATCAGTCTGGAAGAAGCCCTGCCATCCAATCATTTGGCACGATTTGTGGTGGATGTTATCGCCCAGTTGGATTTGGGTATGATCTATGCACAATATGCACCGACGGGTGGTCAACCTATTGCGCCAGAGATCCTGTTGGGATTGCTCTTCTATGGTTATGCCAACGGGGTGTTCAGTTCTCGTAAGATTGAGAAAGCCACCTATGAGAGTATCCCATTCCGCTATATTGCCAGTGGGCTGCATCCTGACCACGACACAATTGCCAACTTTCGCAAAACCTTTCTGGCTGAGATCCAAGAGTTATTTGTGCAGATCTTGCTCCTGGCCCAAGTTGCTGAGGTGCTGAAGTTGGGTAATATCAGTCTGGATGGTAGCAAGGTGCATGCTGATGCATCCAAGAGCAAAGCGGTCAGTTACAAGCGTCTGATAAAACTAGAGACCCAACTGCGCCAGGAAGTGAACAAACTCTTCGAACTCGGTGAGCAAGCTGATCAGGGTGATCTCCAGTTGCCGGAAGGGCTCGTCATTGAAGACGAAATTGCCATTCGCAAGAAACGTTTGGCAAATCTGGCAGAAGCCAAAGCCGTCTTAGAAGCCCGTGCGCAGGAACGATATGAAGCCGAGAGGGCTGAATACGAAGCCAAACAGCGTGAGCGGGAAGAAAAGTCTCGCAAAACTGGGCATAAACCCCGAGGTCGCAAACCGAAACCACCGCAGCCGGGACCACGGGACAAAGATCAGTACAACTTCACTGATCCGGACTCTCGCATCATGAAAAACAGCACCAATAATGGCTTCGACCAGCATTACAACGTTCAAGTTGCTGTGGAGCAGGAGAGCCTCTTGATTGTGGCGCCTTCACTTTCGAACCATCCGAATGACAAAAAAGAAGCTGAGCCAACCCTGGATGCCATCTCTCCAAAAGTAGGCAAACCAAAGGCTGCCGCTTTGGATTATGGATATTTCAGCAAAGCGAACATCGCAGCACTTGAGAAGCTTGGCATTGATCCTTACATTGCTACCGGTCGCGAACCTCACCACAAAAGCTGGCGTACCTTCTTTGAACAAATGCCTGCTCCGCCACCGGAAGATGCCAGTCCGAAAGTCAAGATGGCTTACAAACTACAAACCGAAATCGGCAAAGCCAGCTACCGTTTACGCAAATGCACAGTGGAACCCGTCATTGGTATCATCAAGGAAGTCCTGGGCTTCCGCCAGTTTTCTCTGCGCGGCCTGCTGGCAGCAGCCGGGGAATGGTGTCTGGTCTGCCTAGCGTTCAACCTCAAACGCATGCACACCCTCTACCAAGCAAAGGGTGTGCTTTAGCCGGGGCTGCTTTGGCGCGCCTGCTACTCGCTGAGAGAAGGTGGTTTGCCCTCCATGAAATGCACACTGTTTTACGCTTGTTTTGTCGCAATCAACTGCTCATTTTGCCCTGTAGGGCTATTCATGTTGTAAAAGTACTTGTCTCTCCGACAAACTGCTAGTGGTTCATGCTCATAATTGGGGGCGCTTCCTGGGCCGACTGGACGTGCCATTTGACTCTGCGGGCATCCCGGTCTCGTGGGGCGGGGCGCCAATTTTCATCGGCGAACAAGCGACTGTAGCTGGTGTTCTGGACGAACTGGCTGCACCGCTGGACGAGTTCACCAGCACGATCAATGGCGAGACAGAGCTGTTCTTGGATGGCGAGCGACTTACAGTACGCAATGCTGAGAGCAATCTGGGCAATCTGATCACGGATGCCATGTTGTGGGCCACTCGTAGTGATGGCACTATGATTGCGCTCCAGAATGGAGGCGGGATTCGTGCTTCGATAACTCCTGGGGAGATCAGCCTGGCGCAGGTTCTCACGGTGTTGCCCTTTGGCAACCGCATGACCCAATTTGATCTCAGCGGAGTAGATATAATCGCCGCACTCGAAAACGGCGTCAGCGAAATCGACCTGGAGAACCCCGGCGAAAGTGGCGGTCGTTGGCCGCATGTTGCCGGCCTTCAGATTTCAATCGACCTGACCCAAGAACCAGGCAGCCGTATCACCCTGGTAGAAGTGCGCAGCGCCGATGGCAGCTTTGAGCCGATTGACTCCGAGGCTACCTACCGTCTGGTTACCAACAACTTTCTTTTCGACGGTGGCGACGGCTATGACATGTTCGCCCAAGGCACCAACGTGCGCGGAGGTGACATACTGCTTTCGGAGGCTGTGACGAACTACATCACCGAGAAGTCACCGCTCAACTCCGAAGTGGAGGGGCGCTTGTTAATCGCGACACCCTAGTCAGGACAGATTTTATTTAGCTTAAGTCGCTTTCGTCCCATCGAAAGACGATGGTCGATCTTATTAAAACGATCTGCAATGCCTTGTTCGTTGACACAAAGGAGACAGTTAGATGACGTAGAAGCAGCCATTGCCTTTTATGTCTCAAAGCTTGGTTTCGAGCTCGAACAGCAATACGGTCCTGCGTTCGCCATTGTGAAACATGGCGACTTGACACTATGGCTTGCGGGTCCAAAAGCATCTGCGTCCAGGCCAATGCCAGACGGCACCGTACCCATCCCAGGAGGCTGGTCTAGGTTCGTCCTGGTTGTCAACGATTTGGAATCCCTCGTATCAAAGCTCACCGATGACGGTGGTGCATTTAGAAATGAAATCGTGGAGGGGCCGGGTGGCAAGCAGATTCTCTGCACAGACCCTTCCGGAAATGTGGTTGAGCTCTTTCAGCCAGCATGAACGCCGCATAACTGGGTATGGAAGTCGGAATTAATTCAGCCTCGCTCATAGCCGCCTCGTTATACGCTTAGTTGTTTCTCCATAAACAAACTCAGTGGATCAAGACTATACTCACCGAAGGGTTCACACTCGATATATCCGATACTCTTATATAAACCCATCGCTTCTGGCTGCTTAACTCCAGTTTCCAACCTGGAAATGCGGATACTCTTCTCATGAAGATAGTTTTCCAGCGCATGCATAATTAACTTTGAAACACCTTTCCCGCGATGCGCTGATGGTACAAATACCCGCTTTATCTCACCGTATGTTTGGTCATGAGAAAGAACCTTGACTGCGCCAATTCCTACTATCATTTCGATATCAAATGCCCCAACAAAGTAGACGTTGGGCTTGGCTAGCTCTGATACGTCATCTCCATGGATGCTTTCATCTGGGTACAGACTGGTTGCGTAATCTGTGGATTGGCGTAGCAGTTCTAATACATCATCTCGCTTTGGTGAAATTGCAAGTACTTTCATTATCCTAATGGGAGTGCCACTAAAACGGTCTATCCCCCAACATTGTGACCCGATGCATTAAGCGTGAATGCCCCGCGTAATCATTAGTTGCGTAGTGTTGGGTGCAGCGATTGTCCCAAAACGCGAGCGAGCCGGGTTTCCAGCGATAGCGACAACAAAAGTCCGGTCGCACAGCGTGCTGGTACAGTTGCTCGAGCAGCGGCTGGCTTTCCGCTTGCTCCATATCGACGATGCCGGTCGTGAAATATTCGTTCACGAACAGCGATTTTCTTTTTGTTATCGGGTGTGTGCGAATAACCGGGTGAATGACGATCTCGTCGGGTACATCCGAATACTGTGCCTCGGCGCCGTGGCTCTGCAGTGCGCTGTGGATAGCTTTTTTGCCATCAAGTTTTTGTTTTAATTCATCACTCAATGTGTCGTAGGAGAGGTACATACTAGCGAATAATGTATCCCCACCGGACGGTGGAATATTTACTGCGAATAAAATGGACCCCATCGAAGGATGAGTTTCCCAGCTCAAATCGCTGTGCCATTTTTCTGCGAAACGTAATGTGTCATTTTCTTCGGAACGAATCACCATTACTTCCGGTGTGCCGTCCAGCCCGGCCGCGAAAGGATTGATGTGCAGCTCGCCAAATCGACGCCCAAGATTTACGAGCTGGTCGGGTGTTAGATTTTGGTCGTCAAAAAAGAGTACCAGATGATTGAGCATCGCTTGCTCGATCGCTTCTATTAAACCGTCACTTGGCTTAACCGATAAATCGATCCCACTTATCTCTGCGCCGATGCTGCCATTCATCGGGCGTGTCTCAAAATAGCCATAGTCATGATTTCTTGATTGCCAATCGAAGCGAATTGCGCCGAGGTAATTGTTCATACTCGTAGCTCCTGCTGGTTGAACGCGGTGCTGATTATTTTATCGACAATCGTACTATTCTTATAGTACCGCTGTATCGTCGTGCTGATGAAACAATCCCGAATCGAGGCGTCATAGCGTGGGTCGAGAAAAGAGCAGACGTAATTTATTACGTCTGCTCTTTTCTTCAGGTTGGGTGGAGGGCTAAACGCAGAGTCTGACCTTTAATATGGTTCCTTCCTGCATTTTATGAGGACCCCAATTATCACGGGCGCCGCGCACGTGTCTGCACGACACAGGAATCTTTAATAGAGCTCCAGGTAATTGTCCGTTTCCCACTGGCTCACGCTGAGGTTGAAACGGTTCCATTCGTCCCGTTTGACTTTAATATAGTAGGGCGCATATTCCGGGCCGAGCGCCTCTTTGACCACTTCGTCGGCTTCCAGATGGTCGAGCGCTTCCGCCAGCGTAGTTGGCAGGAAACCGATGTTTCGAGCAATCAGTTCGTCTTCCGATATGTCGTACAGGTTATCGTCGTTGCGTTTCCCTGGATCGATCTGATTTTCAACACCGTCCAGACCGGCTGCCAGCATGACCGCAGCCGAGAGGTACGGGTTGGCTGCGCCTCCCAGGGTGCGGGTCTCGATGTCGCCTGGCCCCGGAATCCGAATCATCTGGGTGCGATTGCTGCCGCCATAAGTGACATACACTGGCGCCCACGTTGCGCCTGAACGCGGTGCGCCGCGAATCAGTCGTTTGTAGTCGTTGACAATGGGATTGGTAATCGCGGTCAGCGCCTTTGCATGCTTGAGCAGACCACCCATGAACCAGTAAGCCATTTGCGACAAGCCATTTTCATTGCTTTCATCCAGGAACAGGTTTTTATTAGCGCTATCCCATAAACTCGTATGGAAATGTGCGCCGTTGCCAGTTAGATGTTGGAAGGGCTTGGGCATGAACGTTGCCACGCGACCATACTCTTCGGCTACCGTTTTAACCATCCATTTAAAGAATGTATGCCGGTCGGCGGTCGTTAAGGCATCAGAGTATTTCCAGTTGATTTCGAATTGGCAGTTGGCGTCTTCGTGATCATTGGCATATGGGTACCAATCGAGATCCTGCATGTATTTGATCAGCCGCGTCATCATGTCCAGGTTTCGATGCAGCGCACGCAGGTCGTAGCAGGGCTTGCCAAGCGTGTCGAGGGCATCCCAGGGAAGAAAATTTCCTTGTTCATCTTGCTTCAGCACCATGAACTCGGCCTCAACACCCAGTTTTAAGGTGTAGCCTTTGTCAGCAGCCTTCGCCAGTTGGTTGCGAAGAATCGTGCGTGGACAGTAGGGCCATTCTTTGCCGTCAAGATGGACATTGCCGGCCACCCAGGCCATGTTGGGTCGCCAGGGCACAACGGTCAGCGAGTCAAAATCGGGGATACTGGCCATGTCGGGTTGATGCGGCAACTGGCCGATATCGCCGGCGGCAAATCCGGCAAACCCGGCACCTTCGACGGCCATTATGTCCAAATGGGGTGCTGGCACAAGTTTCGCTTTGGGCGCACCCGTCATTTCTACAAATGAACACAGAAAGAACTCGATTCCTTGCTCGTCGACAAGTGCTTTGACTTCATTGAGATCCATCGTATTTGCTCCTCTAAATGAGAATTGGCGGCTAATTAATCGTTGCGATGAGCCCAACCCGGCCCATCGCCAAAAACACGATTGGTGCCCGTTAGTGGAATGCCGGTGATCATGGACGACTCCAATGACAGTGCGCGCATATCCTCCGGGTCGAGGTCATGCACGTTCGCCTTCCCACACGCACGCGCCAGAATCTGGATTTCGTATGTCATGGCACGCAGATGATTGGCGACGCGCTCGGCGCCAGACTCGATTTCAAGCCGCTTCATGAGTTCTGGATCCTGCGTCGTGATCCCGACCGGGCAACCGCCGGTGTGGCAGTGATGACAATGGTAGGGCTCCGTGCCCAGTTTGTGGTAGTCCTCGATATAGATCGGTTTGTTGCAGTTCAGCGCAATCAACGCCGACGTGCCGATATAGATCGCATCCGCACCTAGCGCCATGGCTTTTGCTGCGTCCACGCCGTTGCGGATGCCGCCGGCGATGATGAGTTGCACCTCGCCATACAAGCCCACATCTTCGAGCGCGGCCCGCGCCTCGCATACGGCTGCCAGAGTCGGAATGCCGGTGTGTTCCTGCAGGATTTCCGGTGAGGCAGCTGTACCACCCTCCATGCCGTCTACGACGACAATATCCGCACCGGCTTTGGCCGCCAGACGCACATCGTCAAACACGCGCGAGGCGCCCAGTTTCACAATGATCGGCACATGCCAGTCGGTGGCTTCGCGCAGCTCTTCGATCTTAATGCGCATGTCGTCTGGCCCGAGAAAGTCTGGATGGCGTGCAGGGCTGCGCTGGTCAACGCCGACCGGCAGATCGCGCTGGGTGGCGACCTCGCCCAGCACTTTAGACCCCAGCAACAATCCGCCTGTCCCGGGCTTGGCGCCCTGACCAATAGTCAACTCGATGCCATCTGCGGAAAGTAGATCGTGGACGTTGATTCCATAGCGCGATGGCAATACCTCATAGATCAACGTGCGGCTGTGCTCTCGTTCAGCCGGTAACATGCCGCCGTCTCCGGTGGTGTTCGATGAGCCTGCTTCGTTCGCCCCCTTGGCGAGCGCGACTTTGGCATTAAAAGAAAGCGCCCCCCAGCTCATCCCGGTGATCATGATTGGTATGTCGAGTTCGATGGGCTTCGCAGCAAAGCGGCTGCCGAGCACGGTTTTTGTTTCGCAACGCTCGCGGTAGCCTTCGAGCGGGATGCGGGTTAGGGTACTGGGAATAAATGTCAGGTCGTCGAATGTTGCCCATGTGCGTGGGCGCAATATACCGAACCCGCGCATGCGGTAGCGGCCAAGCTCGGCCTTTGCCTGGATATCTTCGATAACTTGTGCGTTGTAGGTACCGCTCTGCTGCACCATGCGATTCGTGCCGTTTGATTGTTCCGGGGTTGCCATCAGGCAGAGTCCTTTGATTTGCGAGGGCTAGAGTGCTTCTTTCCAGGTTTTCCAGTTCTGCTTATCGAAATTCCACAACTTGCGGCCGGAGACGACCTTTTTGAAGCGCTCGACTGTAAATCCCGGCTCGTTCAGTTTAGCGGGCAGCTGCGCTTCGAGAGCTTGTTGCAGGAACTCGAGATCATCGGCAGAAGGAGATTCCACAACAGTATCGGTGCCGGGGTCGGGGATTTCGCCGCCTACGAAGCAAACAGTCTCGTACATCGAGTCGCCAAAGGCAGCGCCAGCGTCGCCGCATACAATGAGAGTGCCTTTCTGGCCCATGAAGCCAGACATATATCCGCAACTGCCGCCGATGATAATAAGCCCGCCTTTCATCGACACACCGGCGCGGGCGGCCGCATCGCCTTCGATCACGACGGTACCGCTGCGCAACGCAGCCGCTGCTCCATTGCCGGCGCTGCCGTGCACGATAACTTTTCCGTCGAGCATCGATTCGGCCAATCCCCAACCAGCGCTCCCGTGAATCTCAACAGTGGCCTTGTCTGTCAGGCCGGCACAGTAGTAACCCACGCTGCCCTCAATTTTGATGTGCACCGGCGTCAGTATCGCAACGCTGAGGTTGTGCTGGCCGCCCGGATTTATAAGCGTGATCTCCGTTTCGCTGGCAGCCAAGTAACTCTTCGTGGCTTGGTTTATTTCGCGGACAGACATTCCGGCGCAGTCTATAGTTTCCAAATGCGCACCTCGTTTACTTGTGCTTCCTTCACATCATAGTGGCCTTCAAACGCGGAGCGAATGGCGATTTCTTCGGTGGCGACGGCGACGAACGCATCGGTTTCCGTAAATAACAACGGTTTCAGCCCGAATGGGTCTTTTGCGAACCCAACTGCCTCGCTTGTTGCAGCAAGATAGCAGTACGAGCCATCGAAGTCCTGAAGCGAAGCGTGCATGGCTTCTTCCAGGCTGAGCCCATTCGCGATCTGCTCTCCAAGATAGACGCCTATGATCTCGGAATCATTATCCGTGTAGAAGCGCACACCTTTCTGTTCATAGAGACGGCGCATCTTGTGGTAGTTCGTAATGTGCCCGTTGTGAACAATGGCAAGGTCTGGAGTTCCGTGCGCCCAGAAAGGCTGCGAGTGGCTAAGGTCGATGCGTGATTCCGTTGAAAGGCGGGTATGACCGATCCCATGCGACCCGACAAAATCCGTCAGATGATACATCGCGTCGAGATTTGCGGGCGAGCCGACCTGCTTCACGATCTCCAGGCTGCGCCCCATGCTTACCACTTCGATTTCGTCGTCAACCGCCTCTATCTGTTCCTCTAAGACGCGCGGATCGCCGTCGAATTCGAGTTCCAGCCGCAGATATTCTCCCGTGGTCGAGACTTCGCGCACCTGTGCCAAAGCGCTCACACGATCGGCAATGCTGCGGCCGCGTTCCTCAAACGCCGACATGTTGTCTGTGGCCGCTCCCTCGCCCAGTTTCACGCGCAGCAGCATGGCGTCCGAAGGAGCTCCGTAAAGAGCGACGCCGGCGGAATCGGGCCCGCGCAGCCCAAGCGGATTGAGCATCTCGAATATTGTGTTGCCCACTGCGGACTGGTCGCCGTTTACCTTGTCAAGAAAACAGGCTATACCACACATTGGCGGCCTCGCTTCATCGGGCAAGTGCACACTGCTGCGTTAGTGAGCCAAGTGAAAATGTGGTGCATTAATATCTCCATGGGCTCGAAAAATTTCTAGAGGATAACTGATGTAGAGAGTAAGTGAAATTCTGAACTTGTAGGTGCTCAAGGAGAATACTATCTAAATCTTATAAATGCAAGAAAGTTTAAGGTGGGCTGCTGTAGTTCGATGCTTTCGAATTAGCGAGCGATATTTTTCTTCTTGGGTTTAGGCAGTGTCAGTACATACTCAATACTCCGCTCTAGCCAAAAACGAAGTGCGTCCATATTTTTATAGATCGTTTTGGAAAGCACAACATAGTCTTTCTTAATTGGCGCCTTGGGAAAATAGCGAAGCCTACTTGTGCCCTTCTCCTTCAGCAGATCATCTCGCAGAGGTTCTGGAAGCTTTACAGCAAGGCCGGCGGGTGTTAAGGATATGCAAATACGCCCGTCGGCAAAAACGGCTGCGCCGCTGAAGAAATGTTTGATTTCTAGATCTGCGCTAATAGACATACTTGGAGTAACTTCATTAATCAAATCAGAGAGTCTATCGAAATACTCTTGTGCCATTTTCTGTTGTCTCTTCGGAATCTGTTTGTCAGCTGTTGCCAAGTCTAGGTTGCTTCTTCGCTTCTGCGAACTGTCCCACCGACAAACAGAGCAGCAGATATGATTAGCAGGTTCTTGATGATGTATTGACCCTCCATCGTTGGTCCGTAGGGAAAACGCCCGGCTTGAAAAGTGATTGCAGGAAGAAGGATCAATGGCATGAAAGTCCCGACCATCTGAAGGGCTAGAAGCGCAATTGCGACTCGGAGTGTCCTTCGAAAGAGAAACGTTATTCCGATCGCAACTTCCCACCACCCGATAACGATCAGCCATATCTCACCCTCGGAGAAGGGTAACCAACGAGCGGTTGCGATGACCAGAGGCTCGGCGGGTGAAAGGCCAAGTGGTTTCAGAACACCGAACCAGATAAAAATGATACCCAACGAAATGCGTAAGGCAAGAATTCCCGAGCGACGCATAAATTTCGATATGGAGCGGTCAATCTCATCAAAATTCATATGTAACTAATTCCCCTCAGGAATCGATGACATGGGCTTCTAATATGCGAGAGCTGCCGATTGTCCATGGCTATTCGCCGGGTGTGTTGTCCTTCATCACTTCGCGCGAATGCAAAAGCTGTAATGGACGATTGTTACCATTGAAGATGTCGGTGAAGGCAGTAATCTGCTCAAGAGACATCTCCACCGGTGTAGTCATCACAAGCCAACGAACGCCCTCTAAACAGGGAGGTGTCGTGAGTGATCCCGAGTAGCGAAAGGTGGTTTGGTCAGAGGGGAGTAGCTCGGCCGCATTCACCATCATCCCGGTGGCGGTTTCTGATGATTCGTCCTTAGGCAAACTGTCCCATACAGGAGCGAATGCCTCGTTCTCTGCGCCGTCGGTAATTAACACACCTACAACCGCAAGTCTCCCGTTATCATCGACGTGCACCAAGTGCATTTCGGCGTCGAACTGGATGTTATCCACAGTATGTTCGCTCGGAGCGTGGAAGTGAAACTGCAGTAGATTATATTGCTGGCCTTCATATTGCATGGAACTACCGGCATCGTAATTGACTTGAATTGTATGACCGTTGTTTAGGATACGAACCTCTGTCGGTTGATATTCGAAAACGATATTGTCTAATCCCTGCGTTGTTGGGTTCGTGATATCAATCGGGGACTGTTCTTCACCTAAACTGCACAATTCGAAATCTTCGCTCAACTCACCCCAGTGCTCGGGGCCATCCTGCCCTGAGTAGCTCCAATGAACCTCGTCGTGTTCCGTGACCTCCCGGGCATCAGTCACGGCGGGGGTAGTTGTAACGCATGCTGCCAACACTAGGGCTATGAGAAGTATCGTAAAACGAATTACGGGTGTTCTGCTTGACAAGAAAATTCTCCTTTAGGAAATTTGGATATTCGTTGTATCGTGAGAAAAATATCTGATTGATTTGGTGGATGCTGCCAACCCTTGTCCTCATCGTGAGCTCTTTACGGGGATGCACTACGGGCGCAGCGGATGCCAATGGTGAAGAATGTGTCGGTCGGGTTAAACTTACTGCGTTTGGCCGTGCGGGCAAAGTGTCCCTCCTCACGCCACGATCCACCCCGGTGAACTCGATGCTCGCCATCAGAAGGTCCGACCGGATTCATTTCAGGTGAATGCGAGTAATACTCTACAGCGTACCAATCGGCAACCCATTCTGTGACATTGCCGGCCATATCGTAAATCCCATATGGACTGGCTCCTTGCGGGTATGTGCCAACTGGGGCGGTGTCCGCTTGGCCGTCATCTTCCGTGCGATTGGCCCAAGTACGATCACAATTCAATTCACAAAAGTTGAACAGGCTGCCATCGAAGCTAATTCCCCAGGGATACACGCGCTCATCTGTGCCACGTGCTGCCTTTTCCCACTCAGCTTCAGTCGGCAGGCGACCTCCACGCCAGGTGCAATACGTTGCCGCAGCGTGCCAGCTCACATAAATTATCGGATAATCTTCGTATTGTGGATTGGCAAAATAACTGATGTGCGTGGCGGAGCTATCGCTTGATGGGAGTGCGCACGCTTCTGCGCGTACGCACGCATTGTACTCTGCGTTCGTCACCTCGTATTTGTCAATGTAGTAATCACTCAGGGTCACTGTGTGAATAGGCTCCTCATCTTCAAACCAACCGCGGGGACAGCCTCCTTCAATTGCAAGTCTCTGGCACTCGACTAGACCTACATCTGCGACGCCTCCCATCTCGAATTGTCCTGCTGCTACAAGGGCCATATGGACGTCCTGATCGTCAATGAAGGTGCTAGGCAAGTTTATAGATGTTGGAGGTGTAGACGGCGTAGAAGGCAGTTCGGTTGCTACATTAAGGTCTATGGTCTTCACAAATTCTGATGACTCGATTGCTGCAGCAGATGTCGCCGGACCGTTCGTCACAGCCGTGGCAACGGTCGAGATCGGAAATAAGTTTCCGCTGCTGGCGAGTAGTCCAACAATTACAGCGAGGGTTGCCAGGCCACCTATTATCCAGCGCCGGAATCCCGGCTGCGGTTTGACTGGAGGATGGCGCAGTTCGGAATCCGATTTATTATGGGGCGTGGCTGTTGCTTCGATTTCCAGGGTTGCTGCCAGGTCCTGTGCCATCTCACTCGCCGACGCGTATCGATGATCCCGCTCTTTGGCCATGGCTCTAGAGATGATGCCTTGAAAACGCGGGGCGAGCTCTGGATTCGCATCTTGGATACGCGGTACTGGCTCGGTGATATGTTTAACAACTAGCCCCATAGATGTCTCAGATTCGTAGGGTTGCTTGCCTGTCAAGATTTCGTAGAGCACCGCGCCGAGCGAATATATATCACTGCCTTCATCAATATCAGGCTCGCCCTTCGCCTGCTCCGGGCTCATATAAGCCGGTGTGCCAATAATCGCACCACCTGTATAGGCAGAACTTTCATTGGCAACTTTAACCATGCTGAAGTCGGAAAGGTAGGGCTTTCCTTTCTCATCAAAGAGCACATTGCCCGGTTTCAGATCTCGATGAACGATGCCTTGCCGATGGGCTTTGTCTAGTGCAAGACTGAGTCGTTTGAAAATGCTGGTGATAGCGTCCAATGAGATTGGGCCCTCTTCCAACCGATCCAGCAACGAACCGCCGGACATGTAGCGCATCACGATGAACGGCTGCTCTTCGTGTTCGCCGAAATCATAAATGGGGACGATGGCAGAATGTTCGAGGGCAGCAATAACTTCCGCCTCACGCTGAAAGCGCAACCGGAACTGGGGATTGAAAGTGAGTTGTAGTGGCATCACTTTGACAGCCACCTGGCGCTTGATATAGGGGTCGTGCGCCAAGTACACAACAGCCATGGCGCCGCGGCCTAGCTCGCGTTCAATTTCGTAACGTCCAATCTTTTCCACAAGGATGATGAGGGTCCGACTTGTTATTCGGAATTCGAATGATACCTTGAAGTAATTCAGAAGACCACAGATTGCTTTAGACTACACACTCGCCCCGCTCTGGATCACAATCAATGTAAAACCTGCTCGTCTGGAGTGGGATTCTATAGTCTATTGTGCAACCTGTTTAAACTGAGTTGTGCAAGTTTTGCAACAAATGAGTCTGAATGACGAAGGGCAACAATATATCCGACCGTCGGTTCTCAAACGCACGAAGAAACCCGTATCTGGATCAGAGTCTTCATTGCTGTTCGAAGTTCAGCGTAGATTCTGCTTTGATTCGATATATTATGCGCAAAGTCTGACATTTGCACGTAGCGTCTGATGAATAACTCGCGTAACCTACAGAGCTGTCTATCAGCAGGTGATGGATTACGAGGGGGTATAAATCTGTACCTGTCCCTGATTCTCAATAGCTCCGGCTCTGAGTGATCCACCCAATAACAAAAAGAGATCATCAATCGCCGCGCCTGCCACCCCGTGAATGGGGTACAGTAATTTTGGCCCGAGCTGCCACATCGTTTGTCCAGGGGCTAATATCTCAATTGAGTCAAGCGTTACTGTGCCGTTAATAATTATTTCGCCGCCGGCTACGAGCAAATTTCCATTAACCACAACGGCAGCAAAACCGGCCCGGGCTATATTAAGCTCAGGACCATTGCGCCAGGTGTTGGTGGTCGGATTATAAATTTCAACAGTGGCTAGCTCGCCCACACCATGCCAGCGACCCCCCAGGACCCAAATTTCATCGTGAAACGCCACCGCGCTGACATGCTCGCGGGGTAGGTTGGGGCCGGGCAAATGTCGCCAAGTATTCTCCGAAGGGGAATATTCGAGTAGGGTGTTTCCACCCCCCGTTCCGCCGACAATATAACTTTTGTCATTTAGCGTGGCAGCCGCCCCGGCCAAACGGGCTTCCGGCATTGGGTTGAGATCCTGCCACTTGTCGGTGGTTGCATCGTATCGCCAAACCGTATTTGTAGGTGCCCACGATTGAGCCTGAGCACCGCCAAAAACATAAAGCTGATTGTTATAGGCGACGGCCATTAGGTGATGACGCCCGGCAGGCATAGCCGCCCTGGATTGCCATTGATCATTTTTGGGGTTATATCGATCAAGCCGATCTGTATCGCCAAAACCTCCCGGAACATAAACCCAGTTACCCAAAGTAATAGCCGGCATTTCTGATCGGGCCGGTACAGGCATCGATGTTCCAGCCCGCCATGTTCCCTGGATGTAGTCAAGTGTGCCCGTCACAGGCAATGTGGAGGGGCTGGCGGCAGCATTGACAACTTTTGTAAAACACAACTGTTGCCCTGGATGGATGATTGTGCTGGTGAGTCCGTTGACTTGTATGATTGCAGCGACACTTGTGCCGTGTTTGCGAGCAATCCGCGAGAGATTATCTCCCGGCCGGACGATGTAACAAGACTGCTCAGAGCGAGCTGGAAGGGTGAATGCAGCCACAAGCATGGCTGCGACTAGCAGCGACCACTTTTTCATCGTCCTGTGTTTACCCATGGTTTAATGATTTCAATCCATGAACACTGCTACTGCTGGGTGCATATGGGCTGAGGAAGTCTTCAGCTTGGGAACGGCTGCGCAGTATCGCGCTCAAGTTGCGTTGGGGAGGGGTTAATCGGCAGGCATCTGTTCGCCGGCAGTTTATATTACGAATAGTCCTTCTCCCATCGTTCTTGAGGATCGGCCAGCAGTACCAATCCACATAGGATGTGCGGAATACGGTCCGACGCCTCGGTGCTTTCCACAGCAATAGTTCTGGCTGCCCTATCAATTATAATCTCAGTACGATCTCCCTGACGGGAAGCAGATTCCCCAATTGGCGCAATGCCCCAACTCTGACCTGCCCCAACGTTCACCCCAATGCCATCGCGGGGAGAGACACCACCGTTGACGATCCCACCGTCCGGGCAATGAATTTCATACTCGAAATCAATATAACCCCAGGAATCATTCTTCATCATTCGCCTACTGATCGGATAATGTATATCCCCAAGAATGCAAAATGGTTCTTTGGAGACGTTGAGGATGCCTTCCATACCGTTTATGTTGATCTTATAACTGTCACTATTCATAGCATGTGTATAAATGCTTGAGAGCCGTAATCATTGGTTCAGGTGTCTAGCCACGCTGAAACCATCGATAGCAACTGGCTCTGCTCTTCTTCAATGCCATCACCCATACGAGCAACGGCAATTGGTAATTGCCAAGCGACCAGTTGCTGCTGGTACTCTGGGTGTAATCGAAAATAGCGCCGCAGATACTGTGTGTGAAACAAACCTCGCCCAATTTGTACCATCCACCGAGTTATTGCAGGTGTGCCAGGGGGTAACTCTCCCAACTGTAAAATTAATGATGTGCGGGCCACATCAGCAAGTGGATTGCCTTGTGTGGCAGTTGTCCAGTCAATGATTATGGCGCCACCTTCTGTCATGACAACATTGTCAGGGTGAAAGTCTCCATGACACAATACATCGCCATCAGGCAACTCCTCAAGCAAATTCAATGTCTAGGACTTTTTACTTTTTGTGCTGGGCTTCCTGCAGCAGAGGCGCGATGCAGTGTCACAGCCTTTTTGAAGAGTCGTATCGCAAAACGCTACCCAAAGGAGTGCGGAAAACAGCCGCTTTTCGATGAGCGGGCAGCCGGAAAAGTGTCAGCGAGAGAAACGCAGACCGGTCAGGCGAATAGGGTGAGATCCATCGCCTTTCAGGAAGTGTCGTCGAAGGCGAAGGCCAGTTGAGTGAGGCGAACAGGGCGGGCGGTCAGGCGAGCGGAGAGAGCGTCACCCAGTCACCGCGTACTGCCGCAACGCGGCAAGTGTCACGACCCAGTACGTTCGTACAGTCACCCAGTCATGAATGTACTGGGTCATGACGTGCAGACTGCTCGTGGCATTACCCTGGTTTAGTGGACAACGAGATAAGATAGATTCACAGATCAGGGAGGACCCAAATGAGTACATACAGGAAGACATACACGCGCGAATTCAAGGTCGAAGCCGTTCGGTTATCGTATGATAGCGACACAGCGGTTGAGCAGCTTGCTTTGGATTTGGGAGTAAGTAGTAGCAGTCTGAATCGCTGGCGGGCTGAATACGCGGCTGATGGAGCGCAGGCATTTCCCGGAAAGGGAAAGCCGAAGGAGCGCGACCGCGAGCTGGCGGAGTTGAAGCGCGAATTGCACGTGGTGCGCCAGGAACCGGACATCCTAAAAAAAGCCATGGCGGTGTTTGCGCGCGAGCAGAAGTGAGATTTCGCTTCATTGACGAACACAAAGGCGAGTACAGCATCAGTCTGATGTGTCGGGTACTGCAAGTCACACGTAGCGGCTACTACGCCTGGCGCAAGCGGCCGGTCAGCCCGCGCGAGCAAGCCAGCCAGGCGTTGGGACGCGAGATCAGAGCGATCTTTGAGCAGCATCGCGGCGTCTATGGCTGTCCGCGCATTCACCGCGAACTACAGGACCGCGGCATCCGCTGCGGCCACAACCGGGTGGCCCGTCTGTTGCGCCTGCATGGCCTGCAAGCCCGACGCAAACGGAGCTACAAGGTGACAACCCAGTCGAAGCACAGCCTGCCCGTAGCGCCGAATTTGCTCGTTCAGGACTTCACGGCCACTGCGCCTAACGAAGTGTGGCTGGGCACTCGGCAAACGCTTGGGCCGCCAACTGACTTTGGATGCTTTGGAGATGGCTCTGCGTTCGCGAAAACCGCCGCCAGGTCTCATCCATCATTCTGACCGGGGGAGTCAGTACGCCAGCGCTGAGTATCAGGCGCTGCGCAAGCTTCATGACATCACGCCCAGTATGAGCCGAAGGGGAAACTGCTACGATAACGCCCCCATGGAGAGCTTCTTTGCCAGCCTGAAATCCGAGTGTGTATACCAGCAACTGTACGCCAGCCGGGCCGCTGCTCGCACCAGCGTCTTTGACTATGTCGAAGTGTTTTACAATCGGCAACGGATGCATTCGGCCCTGGATTACATGAGCCCACATGCCTATGAACAATTACCTTTAGTGGCTTAACCAACTGTCCACTGAATCGGGGTAATACCAGTCGTACGAATGAACTGGGTCGTGAAACTGGGTCGGTATACTGGGTGATGTGAGATGTTGCGAGGGGCGGATGACCAAGATAGCGCCCGATGTATTTTGCGGCCTCGAGGCCCCGTGGGTAAAAACTATCGGTGTAAACCTGAAAGCCGCGAAATCTGCGATACAGGTCGTAAATCGTCGCCCGCAGCGCTGAGTCATAGGGACGCAAACGACGCAGTTCCTTGCAAAGCAGGTAGCGCCATCGCACTGAGAGCTTGCCACCGGGGATGCCATCAATTTCGACCCAGTTGTTATCTGTGTCCAGCCCGCCTTTCGTTGTAACGAGATGGACGTGGGGCTTAAATCCCAAATCCCGGCCAAAGGTGTGGCAAGTATAAATCAGGCCGATGCGCAGGCCAGGGTGATCATCTTCTACTACCTGGCGGACCGATTCGGCAGCCACTTTAAGCATGACATCGAGTAGACGGCGATCAGCGTGGCATGTCTGACGGAGTTCCTGAGCGACCCAGTCCCGTCCCGGTTCTGGACGGGGTGGTAAGCGTGAGATGTAGATGCGGCACGTCGAGCAGTTCCTGCGCGATGCGGTTGACCCACTCGTCGGTGCGAACCTTGCCACATACCGACCCAGTTTCACGACCCAGTGCATTCGTCATGACCCAGTGCATTCATCATCACGATGCAGTCCGCACGTGACTGTGCGACCCAGTTCATTCGTGACTGGGTGACTGGGCGTTCGGTACTGGGCGAAGGACAAAAGCGGGTCTTGCAACTAAACGGCACAATGCGCTCGTCGCCGCATCCCGGACACACGTAGCGCGCGTAGCCGGATTGTGGGTTGCGACAGCCCAGCATCTGTTGGATGGTTTTGCGGATGTAGGCGCGTTGGTCAGCGGGGATATCTTCTTCGTGGAGATCTAGCCAGCGATGCCAATGGTCGATGAATATTTGCCGGAAGCGGTCGCTTCCGTAAGTGGTCTGTGGGTGGAAAAGCATGATCGCCGGGGCTCACAGTCGGGCACCAGTGATTCATGTGCAAGATATGCTCCAGACGATGCGCTTTTCCAGTCATCAGCTTTCAGCTACAATCAACTTGAGACTGCTTTTACTTTGAGATCCCCTAATACGCTGACCGACGAGATGCTATCCCGCAGCGCTTGCCGTTGTCTTGGAAGTTCAGAGATGACTTGATGGTGCATCGAAGCATGCAGTGTCGCCAGCGTTTGCGCGGAGCGGATGAGTTTCCACGGTTTCGTTGACATATCGGCTAACATGGATGGCCCGACCAACCGCTCGTAAATAATCCCCTGCCTGCCATTTACTTCAACAATGTTTCCTGACGCTGGTGTAGCTAGGCCAGTTTCATGGACTAAGCGACTAATACGAGCTTCCTGCCTTATCGAATCTGATGAACGGCCCTTGTAGAATAACTTGAGAGCAAGATCATCACCCCAAGTAAAAACTTCGGCAACCCGTCCCCGCCCGATTAGACTTCCAATCTGAGAGAGCCCTTGATTTTCCATGGAAATTATTCCACCACCGCTCGGGTCCTCTGTCTTTCAATCACTAATATCATTCTCAAATGGATGTGATCGGAGCATTCGAAACGACATGTTGTTTCGAATATTCCGTGCGCGTTGTTCAGAGTTCTCAAATACCATCAGAAATTCGATACCCGTTTGCAATTTCGATGAGGCGCTAATTGCGTTTGATTAGAAGACGCTTTAGCCAGATGCGTGCGAACGACAAGAACTATGTGCTCGCTATCCTTATTTCACCCATCTGCTCTGGATGCATCGCCGTAATACCAGAATAGAATTTTCGGATTTCATCCAAATCAGTTTCAATGTCCCCGCTTGGAGAGAGCACTCCTCCGATCCCCGATATTTTTCTTTGGAAGTCTATAAATCCAAAGACAATGGGCACCTTCGCCTTAGATGCAATGTGATAAAAGCCGCTTTTCCAAACATTTGTCCTTTTTCGAGTCCCCTCGGGATGAAACGGCCAATATAAATCGTTCTCGCGTCTGAAACTCAATTACCGCTTTTTTGACCATGCCTGTAGGTACACGGACACGGCGATTGATTGGGATACCCCCCAACATTCGGAAAATCCACCCGAACGGAGGTCGAAAGAGATCGTCTTTGCCAAACCAATTAATTCGTGCACCGAGGACATATGAGACTCCGAGCATAATGGGAAAGTCCCACGAGCTGGTATGGGGAGCCGCAATGAATACAAATTTTGACACGTCCGGTAGTTCCCCGACAACTTGCCAACCAACTAAGCGGAAAATTGCACCGACGACCCACTGAAATAGAGATATTCCCTTCATAGTGAGGGTTGTATGTAACGAATTGGGCTAATTCTTCCAAGCATCAGTATTTCTCAACCATGAACCTGGTAGGGCAAATCTATTTGTTATCAGTGAATCGTGTTTGGCTCTGAACTTCGAAATTTGCGTTCTCACCATCGTGTCAGATTATACTCAAGGTGAATAGAAGACTCCCCTGAAAAAACCACCAAGTGAAGCCCAGTACCGAACGCCCAGTCATCACGATGCCGTCTGCACGTGACGGTGTGAATGCACTGGGTCATGAAACTGGGTCGGTATGATGTTGAGAATTCGGGTAGTGGTTACATGTTGACTGATGAGTCTGGAAAAAGTAAGTTGTTGGCCTGCCAAACAGAGGAGCGCCAAAATGATCCAGAGTGTCATCACGCATGAGTGTTCAAAGTGCAGGAGCCTCAACATTGTCAAGAATGGTACAGACTATAAAGGCGGTCAGAAGTTTCATTGTCTCGATTGCGCCGCTTATGGAATGTTGGAACCGCAAAGCCGTTCTTATCCTGAGTTCATCAGAGAATTTGTCCTACGCACCTATCGAGAGCGAGCCAGTATGCGCGGCATTGAGCGCATCTTTGGCATCGCGCGGCAGACATTAGCACGCTGGATTCTGGAGAAGGCCGGCGCTATGCCGAACCTGGCTGACACTTTAGAAACCGTAAAAACGGATGATGTGCTGGAATTGGATGAATTATGGTCATTTGTACGCACAAAAAACGATAAACGTTGGATATGGGTCGCGCTGTGTCGGCGCACGCGCCAAGTGGTGGCCTATTTTATTGGCGACCGCAGTGAAAAAAGTTGTCGCGCGTTATGGAAATCCATCCCAGCATCCTACAAAGCGTGTTGCTCCTTCAGCGACTTCTGGCACGCTTACCAGAAGGTTTTACCAAACGACACTCACCAAAGTGTCGGCAAAGAAAGCGGCCAGACATCTCACGTGGAACGCTGGAACAACACCTTGCGCCAGAGACTGGCTCGCTTCGTGCGCAAAACTCTTTCTTTCTCCAAGTCCGACGTTTACCATGAAGCTGTACTCAAGTTGTATCTCCATTACTACAATACAGCGTGGTCCCCATCAGTTACCATGTAACCACTACCAGAATTCGAAATGTCTTGCCATCGTGTGTGCGATCCTGCATAAAGTCATAACTCCAGACATGTTTGGAAAATTCAGGACGCAAGCGGAGCGTTGAACCATTGTTGATCCACAGTCGACCTCGTTTGGGCTGTTTATGAGGCACTTTTAGCCCTACCTGACGCCAGATGCGCTCCACTCGCTTATGGTTGACCTGCCAGCCTTCTGCTCGCAGCAGCGCTGTCACTCTGCGGTAGCCGCCCCGTCCAGGCGCCGGGACTGGGTAGCGCCCAAAGCGGCTGGCTAGATACACAATCCGCTCGCGCAACTGTTCTTCATCATCCAATGAGCGTTTTTCATAGCGTTGCGTGCTTCTAGGGCTGTCCAATCACCCGACACACTTGTCACGTCGCACGCGCCAGTGTGCTACGCGAGGCTCGGCGCTTTGATACATCCAGCACCTGCTGGACCTGATCAACCGCTGCTCGCCGTCTGTCCGGTGAGATTACTTTTTTGAGAGCACTTCTTTCAGTACCGAGTGCAGTCGCACCCGACTGTGTTGCATTATCCAGAGATAGATCAGCAACCAGCTTTTTCAGCTGCAGGTTCTCTTTTTCGAGGTCTTTTAGTTTTCTTGCCTGTGTTTTATCCAGACCCCCGTATTCTTTCTTCCAACGGTAATAGGTCTGTTCGCTGATTGCTAGTTTCCGCACGGCCTCGCTGACCGTTTTATCCTGGCTCAACAGCACTTCTGCTTCTCGCAACTTACTGATGATCTCTTCCGCGTTATAGCGTTTCCTTGACATTTGCTGCTCCCTTTTGGCTCCGATCCTATCTCAAAATCTGGATCAGTTTATGGGGAGCAGGTCAGTATTTGATATCAAGTAACGACACCATCTACACCGTCAACCAGACCACCGGGCTGTTGACCGTGGTCAAGGCGAGCATCACGAACCGCACCTATTCTGCTCTTGCCATCAGCGATTCATGCCTTACAACCACCACACCCACCACAACGACCGATAGCGGCCCGGACGCCAACGCCGACACTTTGGACAGCCCAACAGAGTTGATCGGTGGCGCGGCCTATCATCTCAACGCCTCGTATGGCCACGTCTGCGTGGACACCGCCTGCAACGGCGGCAACCACTTTCAGGGTGATGTGCAAATCTACACAAAAGACGGCCAAATCTGCGTCCTTGTGCCGTCGGGATATGAAATCGTCGGTGATACATGTAAGGATGCGGGCGGGCGCAAAGACTTCGTCATCCAGCACAGCGGTGGAATCAACGGAGCAGCAAACGGCGCTGCTGTGGTCGCATATGAACCGGCTGTCGCTGCCGAAGCAGTGTCGGGGTACGCAATGGGCGTGTCGGGTGGGACGTTCAGCTGTCCGGTCACAGATGGCAATGTCAGCGTTACGGTGCCCGCGAATGTCGTCGCCGATGGAACACGCTTCCTGTGCACACCGAATGAGAACCCACAGACGACAGCTGCACCGATTGGCTATTCGCTGGTCGGTTCGCGGGTAGACCTGACGACCGACACCGGACTGGCCACGTTCGACAGCGCATTGACAGTGTGTCTGAGCCACACAAATGCCGATATATTGAAGGCTGGCGGTGCTGCATCCAGCCTTCGGGTTGGTTTCTTTGATGGTGCAATGTGGCAGCCCTTGCGAGCGACATCTGCAAATACCAACGAGACCTGCGGAATAGCCGACCACTTCACACAGTTCGGCCTGCTGGCCGTCACGCCGACAGCACTCCCGGCAACAGGGACTGATGTCGCGCCGGTAGTGTGGCTCGTTTTGGCAGTCGTTGTGCTGACGGGTGGTGGAATTATGTGGCGCAGGCGGCAGGTGGCATAACATTCTCGAGAGCGAATAATCTTAGCGCCCGGCTATACGTCGGGCGTTTTGCTGCCAGCGTTGCGGTCTTGGCTGCGAGACGGAGTGGCTATTCACGAGAGTATTAAACGTGAAGGAAAAAAATATATCACCCGTTGGAATCAGAAACGGACGACCACTACTTGTCCAGTAGGCAGCCGTCCGTTCGATAGCAGAGAAGTGATGCTAGGAAGCCAGGGTCACTCCTTAGTCGGTCAGTTCGTATCCGATTTTGAGATTCTAGACCTCAACGAGTTTCGCCTTGGGGGCATGGGTTTTCACTGATGCCATGCCTTTACGCATAGACGAATTTCGGGAATACATTTGACTACGACCGATGACCTTTTTATTGAGCGCTAGCAACACAAAGTATGGCTTGCCGTTCTTTGCTTTGCGAACATCATAGTTGGATTCCTTGACCGCGTTCTTTCTCACGGACTCAATGCCGTTCAATGCCGCGCGCTTAGTGTTGTAGGCTTCGCTTGTGAATATGACGAGATTGTTCCCAGCTTTCAAATTGAAACGGAATTTGCCACTCTTTGCAGCTTTGAGTTCAAATTTCCCTGCCATTGTTTCTCTCCCTTATGAGATTAGATATTTGGTGTAGATGGATATATTGGTCTAACGGAGAAGCAATGCCCTCCGCTCACCCCATTGAATTATTGACTTGGCCAAGCGCATAGAGCAGGGGCATCGTCAAAACACAAGATTTGTATCCGCCAGAGAACCGCTATATATGGGCTTGTGACTATCGTCTATCGTACATATTGTCAGAGGCGACGGCGGGATTCGAACCCGCGAATAAGGGCTTTGCAGGCCCCTGCCTTACCACTTGGCCACGTCGCCATTTCGGCCGATGTCTTATAGCACATGGCAGATAGCCAATGGAATTGCTCCCCATCTGCTATCTGCCACATCTGCTAACAGAGCGGGCGACGGGATTCGAACCCGTGACCTTCTCCTTGGCAAGGAGACGTTCTACCACTGAACTACGCCCGCAGCTTACAGGCCATTTAGCTGGCCGAGGTGCCGAGGCCCAGACTTGAACTGGGGACCCACGCATTTTCAGTGCGTTGCTCTACCAACTGAGCTACCTCGGCCGGTTATAACGCTATTTTTCTAGCGCTGGAGTATTCTAACGGACACAGAATGCGATGTCAAGAATTAAGCATTCCATAGGCATTTAATTTGTCTCCCTTGACTTAAATCGCTGCCATCGCGTATCCTTGCAAAGCTCTTGGGGGGGTGGTTGAGTCCTGGTGGGCTCCGCGGTCTTCAAAACCGTTGGTGGGTCGTTCAGCGAGCCACGGTGGGTTCGACTCCCATCCATCCCCGCCTTACAATTTCAAGTAGGTCGGTCAACGTTTTAGGAGAACTCTATGCTCGAGCGACTCACGTCGCAGCCCAACGGAACCCCATCCGATGCAGCCTCCAAGCTTCGCGAGGCTGTCATGCAGGTCATGTCGATCGATGACATGATCCTGGGTCGCTCCGAGAGCTACACCGTCCGCTTTCGTGGACAACTCATTACCGAACCTGAGCGTGCATATGACCAATTAGAAAAATCTTTTCGGGAACAGAAACACACGCCGCTGTTTCGGACCGAAGATGACCGGCATGTGATCGTCGCGATGCCCGGATTAGTTGAAATAAAGCCATCGAATCCACTGGTAAATCTGATTCTTTTCATCGTCACTTTGTTCAGCGTGTTATTCACCGGGGCGATACTCGCTTTTGATGAACCGGTGACGGATCCGAACGAATTGCTCTTGGCCGGTTTTCAACTCCTATGGACCGGTTGGCCGTTTGCGGTGAGCCTGTTGGGCATTCTCGGTGCGCATGAATTTGGACATTATTTCGCCGCGCGTTATCATCGCGCCCCGGTGACACTGCCATATTTTCTGCCGCTACCATTCCCACTGAGTGTGTTTGGAACTCTGGGTGCGGTTATCCAGATGAAAGCTCCGATCCGCAACCGGCGGGTGCTGCTCGACATTGGCATTGCCGGCCCCCTTGCCGGGTTTATTGTGGCGATTCCAGTATTGTGGATCGGGCTTAACCTGTCGGAGCTAACTACGTTGCCCCAAACTGGCTTCAGCATGGAAGGCAACTCGCTCTTTTATCTGTTCAGCAAATTCGTCGTATTTGGGAAGTTGTTGCCGGAACCGGTCTCTTATGAAGGGCTGAATCCGGTCCTGTATTGGATTGTCTACTTCTTCACCGGGCAGCCTTCACCGGCGGGCGCGCTCGATGTGACTGTTCATCCGGTGGCGTGGGCAGGTTGGGCGGGTTTGCTCGTCACAGGGTTGAACCTGATCCCGGCCGGGCAGTTGGATGGCGGGCATACGATGTTCGTGCTGCTGGGTCGGCGCGTGAGCTCGTTGCTACCGGTGATTATTGGTGTGCTGGTCTTGCTCGGGTTTGTCTGGCAGGGTTGGTGGTTGTGGGCTGGGCTGATCTTTATTATGGGGCGACGGCATGCCGAATTGCTGGACGAGATCACGCCCCTCGATCCGGGCCGTCGCTTCCTGGCAATCGTGACGTTATTCTTGTTCCTGATCGTGATCGCGCCGGTGCCACTCCGTTCGTTCTAGCCGATTTCGGCTTGAATCTCCCCCATTCCATCTACAGAATAGCCTGACAAATCCCTAACAGCCTCCCGAAATCCGGGTTCTGAGAGCAACCCAAGCAACGGAGCGAGCAACTCGCTTTCGTAATTTGTTGCTGGGATCACGAGATCGTAGCGTTCCTGCAGCAATGGAATAAACTCCAGGTCGAGGGCGCTCGCGGCCGCTCGGATGCCTAGCCCACAATCCGCCACACCGGAGGCCACCGATGCGGCCACGGCCAGATGCGTGTATTCTTCGCGTTCGTAGCCGCTAATCTCTGTGGGATCGCTGCCAAGTTTCTCCAGTTTGTAATCCAGTAAAAAGCGCGTCCCCGCACCGCGTTGGCGATTGACGAATCTCACATCAGGACGGGATAGGTCTTCCAGGCTTCGGATCCCCATTGGGTTGTCCTTGCTGACGAGCAGGCCTTGTTCGCGATCTACAAGTTTGACAAGAACAACTTTGGTATCCGGCAGGTATTGCTCAACATAGGTACGGTTGTACTCGCCGCTCTGAGGATCGAGAAGATGCGATCCGGCCAGGTGGCATTCGCCCCGGCGTAATGCAATCAGACCTCCAAGGCTGCCGACATTGGCTGATGCCAGCCGCATGCCGGGTGCAGCGCTCGCCAGTTGTTGTGTGAGCAAATCAAGTGTCATATCGTGGGAACCGATTGCCACAATGGTGCGATTGATCGCATTTGGATGCCGATACAGATGCACGGTCGCTGTCGCACCGGCTGGCATGCCTTCGGAGAAGCGCGGAATGCGGACGATGCCGTCCGCCCGCACGAGTGAAGATATGATACCGGCCCCGCGGGAGAGGGGCGCTGCGATGACACGCTCGCCCACTTTGCCGACCGTCACGCGCAAATACTCGTCGTCCCCGGTGGGCGAAAGCACCTTACGTGCCAGCGTTGCTTCGACGGTCAGTGGTTCATCTGGGGCCCGTCCCAGCCAGCGCTGCAACAGTGGTTCGATAAGTATCTCGCCAGTGAGGGCTGCGCTCACCGGATAACCCGGCACCCCCACAATTGGTGTTGTAGCGATCATGCCCAGAATGACCGGATGCCCCGGACGCACTGCAATTCCGTGGACAAGTAAAGTGCCCAACTCCGAGACAACCTGCGCCGAATAATCTTCCGAGCCGCGCGACGAACCTGCATTGAGCAATATAAGATCGTGAGTCGTTGCGGCTTCCGCGACAGCCTCTTTGATCAGATCGATCTCGTCGGGCACAACCTCCCAGCGTGTAGCTGTGCCACCCCATTGCTCCACCTGCGCCGCCAGTACGAGCGAATTGTATTCAATGATGTCGCCGGGTTTAACAGCAGATCCGGGTGCGACAAGTTCAGTCCCCGTGGGGATCACGGCAACGCGCGGCTTGCGGCGTACCTGCACCTCGGGATGGCCGCTCCCGGCAATAGCACCGATATCGACCGGACGCAATGTGTGGTTGGCCGGCAGCACCAATTCGGTCGCGACCATGTCTTCGCCCATTGCGCGGATGTGATGCCATGGAGCAGCAGCCGCTCGGATTTCAATTGCCTCCGGCGTGTCCCCCATGACCTGTGCAATTTCAATTTGAATGACTGCATTTGCCCAGGTCGGGATGGGATCGCCAGTGTCAACGTAGGTAGCTTTCTCGGGCAAGCTTAATCGAATTGGATTTGTTTCGGTGGCGGACTCGGTTTCGTGGGCGCGCACTGCGTAGCCATCCATGGCGGCAGCGTGGTAGTGTGGGGCGGAAAGCCGCGCCCAGACCGGCTCGGCGGTGACTCGCCCGAGTGCTTCGGCGAGCGGAACGCTCTCCCCTTCAAAAGCCGCAGCGCAGCCTGCCTCCCGCATGGCAAGGTCCCAACGGGCGCGGGCCTCGTCGAGCGGGATGTCCGTTAGATATATATCTTTGGTTGTCATCGATCAGAAGAGCCGCACATCTACGAGCTCGCCTCGATTCAAGCCATTGCTGTTTAGCGGGATCATGATCGCGCCGTCAGCGTTGACAAGCGTAAATATCAGATTGGATTTCCCGAAGACTGGTTCTATCCACACTTGATCTGCTTTTGACTCGTTGGATGCGGACTCTGCATTAGAAGGAACAAAACGGCCCGGAACGTAATCTTCCCGTCCGGCAGTTGAGGCAACATTGGCTGTGAGGCGTGCCCGCACCACCCGAGGGTCCGGAGCCTCCAGACCTTGCAGGTGATACAGTGTTGGAACTAGAAAAATGTCGGCGACCACCATTGCGCTGACAGGGTTTCCCGGCAGGCCAAAGATAGGCTTGCCTGCGGCGACGGCGAGAATGGTGGGTTTCCCGGGTTTGACTGCAACCCCGTGCACGAGGACACCCGGTTTTCCGAGTGTTGCGAGTACATCCGCCGTCATATCGCGCACGCTGACTGAACTGCCCGCCGAGATGACGACGGCATCACATTCTTGCAGCGCCGAGGCGGCTGTGTTTTCGAGTTCGTCGCGATCATCTGGAACGATACCGTATTTTTTTGGAATGCCGCCGGCATGCTCGACAAGTGCGGCTACTGTATAGGTGTTGATGTCACGCACTTGTCCGAGACCGGTTTCCTTTTCCGGGCTGACGATTTCGTCGCCAGTGGCGATGATGCCTACAATAGGCGCACGCGCAACCTTGATCTCGACGATTCCCATTGCCAGCAGTCCGCCCAAGTCCTGCGGGCGCAGCCGGTGCCCGGCGGGCAAAAGCGCAGCGCCTGCGCGATAATCCTCACCGACCTGCAGCAAATTCTCGCCGACTGCGACGGATTTCAAGACCTCGATCTCACCGTCGCGACTGGGTTGCGTATTCTCGACCATGACAACCGCGTCTGCGGTCTCCGGCAACATTCCGCCGGTATGTACCAGCACAGCCTGAGCGCCGGCAAGTTCGACAGCGGGTGCAGCTCCCATCAGGATTTCGCCAATAATATTCAGATAGGCTGGCAGGCTCTGGGAAGCGCCGAAGGTGTCGCGGGCGCGTACAGCATAGCCATCCATAGTTGAGCGCGGGAAGGCGGGCAGATCGTGCGGCGCGACAACCATTTCCGCCGTCGTGCGATCAAGTGCCGCCTCAGTTGCAATCGACTCGACTGCAGACGGAGCCGGTAGATTCCGGAACAATGTTTCAAGCGCGTCGGCCGGTGTTAAGACTGTAAAGAATTCACTCATATCGCTGTCGAGTATTCGATCAACAAAGCAAAGGATGTAAGAGTATATAACGAGACGCCTGCGAAGGTAAAGCTGCCGTACTGCTTCTGTGTATCCATGGTTGTCCGATATAACCGCCAGATGACATATGCGGCCAATGGTAGGGCAGCCAATCCAATAAAGCCGGGGTTGTCTGAATACGCTACTTGCGTAATCAGCACTCCAAATGCGAATATGATGGCTGCAATCGCTATCCGGCTGGCACGTTGCACGCCCAAGCGGACGACCACAGTACGTTTATCTGCACTGGCGTCGCTCTCCCGGTCGGGAATGTCAAAGATGAGCAGCATGGCGAATTGAATCGCGATAAGCGGGACAAATGTCCAGATCAGGCCAATATTAAGTGATCCTGATTGCAAGGCATACGCGAATGCCGGAGTTAACCCGGAGACGATCCCCGCTGCCGCGAGTCCTCCCCAGCCCGTGGATAGCAAACGCAGCGGTGGGGCACTGTAAGCCCAGGAGCCGAAGATGATCACAAGATGCAGAATAATGGCAGCGGAAAATGACATCACAAAGGTTGTCGCGATCAGCGCAATTACACTCACAGCCAAGGCTGTCTGGGCGGCATAGCGCGCAGTTTGCACGCTGATCTGACCACTGGGCAAGACGCCGCTGCCTCCCGACCAGAATGTCCGGTTCAAATTGTTGCTGTCAGCAGCGAAATCGTAAACCTCGTTGAAATAGTGTGTCATTAATTGTGCACTTGTTATGGCAATCTGTCCGAGTAAGTAGACACTCAAGCTGAGCGTAAATCCATCAAAGCGGCTGACGGCTGCACCCAATCCATACAAAACGAATCCGCCCAGCAGAAACACCGGGCGGGACAGCCGGACGAAGGCGAGAACAGTTGTCAACAGCGTAATCTCCAATCTCGTGACGAAACTTTTCGGATGAATTGGAGATTAATGATAGACGAAGATTAGCCCGCAGCTTCGTTGAACGCCTTCTCCAGATCGGCAATGTGGTTGGCTTCGTGCGAAGCGTAGACACGTAAATAGCCTTCCACAGATTCAGTTTGGCCCCCGGGGTGTCGCCCTTCGTTGTCGAGCGCATCTTCGGGTACTTCGTCAAGAAATTCGATCCAGGCTGCGAAGGTGTTACGAATGGTGTCCGCGAGTTCGCCGGTATTCGCTTCAGCGGCTTTTGAAACTACTCGTTTATTCCAGCGTTGGAGATCGAACTCCGGCGGGATCGGATCCTCACCTTTGGATATCAGGCGTGCGTTGCGCAATTGACCGCGCGTGCTGTCTGCGAGGTGCGCGAGGACATCATGGATTGTCCAGGTGGCAGCGTGATCCGGGCGGTACACTGTGGCAGTCCAATCGTCGCTGTTCAAACGATCAAGGACGGAGACAACGTAATCGTGTTTTTCTTGCAAGTATTCTCGAAGATTGGTTTTGCGTTCAGACATCTAGGGTGGCCTTTCTGTGAGCGCAGTTAAGCAGCATCTGCAGGTGCACCTGTATTGAATGCACGACGGATGTCGCGTTCGTGGATCATGTTATGCCGATAAATGAGTTTAAGCATTTTTTCGAGGGCGAGAAATCCAAAATAAGGATGTCGGCCCTCACGGTCCAGATCGTTATCCTTCATTGATTCGACAAGCACTATTGTTTCTTCGCGGGCATTCTCAAACGCAGCAAGCAATTCGTCCGGTTCTTGATGCTGCTTGAGGGCAATCTGCGCTTTGTTGTATTCGTCGATATTAAAATCTTCAGGCGCACCTTCACCACCGGCTAAAATTTCGAAACCATAATTTAGGAAGGTGTGCTCGATACTGACAAAGTGGGCGAGCACATCCCGTAGTAACCATTCTCCCCCGCTGGAATATATTTGCTGTTGGAATGAGTCTGCAGCAAAGCTGCGGAAGAATTCGACCGTTGCCGACCCGGTCGCTCGCAGACGCTTGATGATATGAGTTTTGCGATCACTCATGGCTCATTCGTTGCCAATGTTATATCACAATTCAGGATTCCAATAACAATTCAAGCGGGTCGAGGCGCATTCTTCCCATTGCGTAAAACAGTCAACATCTCGGTGTGAATTTTTCCATTGCTTGCGACAATGTTCGCCGGGTCGAGCCAATCCTCCCCGCCCGTCAAATCGGAGACGTGACCGCCGGCTTCGCGCACAATGAGGGCACCCGCAGCCACATCCCATGGGCTGAGCCGCAATTCCCAGAATCCGTCCAAGCGACCACAGGCCGTCCACACAAGGTCGATAGCGGCAGCTCCCGGTCGGCGTACAGCACGCGTGCGCAAAATAAAGTTCCGGAAGTGGTCTATATTGTTTTCCGGGTTCGTACGCACATCGTAGGGGAAGCCCGTTGCGAGGAGACTTTGGTCGAGCGCAGCCGCTGTTGAAACACGAATCTGTTTACCGTTGAGTGTGGCATCCTGAGCCTTCGCTGCTGAGAATAGTTCATCTCGCATTGGGTCGTAAACAACCCCTGCGATCACTTCGCCTTCTTGTAGCAAGCCCATCGAGACTCCAAAAATCGGCAGGCCATGTGCAAAGTTGGTCGTGCCGTCGATTGGATCGATGAGCCACTCAAATGCGTTCCCTGAAGAAGAATGTCCACCGCCTTCCTCGGCACGTATTGCATGGTCCGGGAAGAGTGCATGCAGCCGGTTGAGGATGTGCTTTTCTGATTTATGATCGAATTCTGTCACGAGATCGATGTCGCCCTTGTACTCGATGGATTCAACTTTCCCAAACCCTTCGCGCACAATGGCTCCGGCTTCGCGAGCGATTATCTCTGCTTGCCTACGAAATTCTTCCACGTAATTCTCCAAGTTGATGTAGTATCAATTGAGCCGCCAGTTTACCAAATGAGTAGAAAGAATGGGGAATGAACTTATTTATCGGACACCCTTTATAACGGACATTCATGGAGAACTCATTAAATAATGGATACCGAAATGAGTGTACGTGCCATACTCGAAACCAGTCTCTATGTGGATGATTTGGAGGCCGCGGAGAAGTATTATACCGAAGTGCTCGGGATGAAAATATTAAGTCGGGTAGCAGGTCGGCATGTATTTATTCGAATGGAGCAATCCATGCTCCTACTTTTCAACGCCAGTAAAACCGAAGTGACAAGTGGAGAAGTTCCTGTGCATGGCACGCGGGGTGCCGGGCATGTCGCCTTCCGGATGGATCGTAGTGAAATTGACACCTGGCGAGAGCGACTGATCTCACAAGGTGTCGCTATCGAGACTGAAGTTCGCTGGCCAAACGGCGGTTATTCGCTTTACTTCCGTGATCCCGCGGGGAACAGCCTCGAGCTGGCCACTGCGGATATGTGGGGATTCGAGACTCTGTAGATTCTAATCGCTGACCTTACGCCAGCGCATTCCGGCAAACGCAATTAATTGCGGTGGGATTTCGTGGCTCTGGTCTGCAACATTCACAAGCCCATCTGAGGGTAGTAACGGATCGAGATCGCATTCGCCGAGCGACACCCATTTGTTCCAATGAGCTTTCTGGTCCACCTCCACGCGTCGCACGCTTTGAAGACCATCGACATAGTGCGTCACAAAATATTGTGCCCGCCGTTCGCTGGCAAATTGTGCTGGAATGAAAGCTTCGATGGCGTAGCGTCCTGCTGTGGGTAGATGTATGTGATAGCCCATCGTAACATCGTGCGAGCGGGATGTGTGTTTGTAACGGAATGGTTTACCGTATACATCCACGCCTTCATGGGTTGGTCGATCGGGGCTGACCTCGTATTCATTGACAGCAAAGCCTGCCGGATCGCCGGGCCAACGGCCATAGGTCTCGTCAGGTAGCATCTCCGGTATTTTGTCCGGTTCGGGAGCTGGTGGTGGATCAGGTTTGGGTTCCGGTTTGGGTCGCCCACGCGGTGGTTTAAATTTGACGAAGCCTTTCGGACGACTGGCCTCGATAAAATCGCGCGGGCTGACATAGTGTGCCAGCACATCCTGGCGGCTTGCGACAATCGGTCGCCACATATCGATGCGCAACGGCTGTTTGCGTATTTCGAAATGCAGATGCGCCCACCAACGTCCATTGGGGAATCTCGGTGTCTTGGCTCCTTTTCCAAGTGTGCCGAGTTGATCGCCCCGTCGCAGGATGTCACCTTTCTTCTTGACCCAGATTTCGTCTAGATGCGCATATTGCGACCAGAGCAATGTGCCATCGGGATGGGCGTGCTCCAACAGGACGATGTTTCCCCAGCTCGGGGTGTAATTCCCAAATTCCAATACGCGCCCGTGCGCAATTGCGTAGATCGGCTGCCCGAGGTCCGAATCCCCGCCACCCTTCCCATTCCAGTCTTCACCGGTATGCCAGACTTTGAATATATCGAAATATCCCGGGTCGGCGAGCGTTGACGTTAGAACGTGCGTCTTGAATACATCGGCACCCTCATCGCGGGGTCCGATAGGAAAGTCGAACCCGTCGGCGTAAGGGACGCCTTCTTTTGTTTTGTGGATTTTCGGTTTGGATGCCATTTTCGCTATTCTCCCCTTTGTATTGCAACCAATATAGTCAAGAATTCAGATCAACGCAAAGCGATAGACCGGTAAAGTCCGATCGGGAATTGCGGGGGAGGGGCGCTCCCCAATGTATGTGACACCTTTGGATTCGTAAAAGCCGGTTGCATTGGGGTCGCTTTCTATGATGAGGAATTCGTAGCCCATTCCACGTGCAGCTGCCACTGCGTGATCCCAGAGCAAAGTGCCATATCCCTGTCGGATGAAATCGGGTGCAATAAATAACCATGCGAGATCGATTTCAATTTCGTCATCAAATTTGCCGACCTGCTGCATATTGGTATTCGCGGACACCAGACCCAGGCCATGAAACCCGGCTAGCTCGCCACTTTTCGTTTCGGCGATATATACCGGCCAGGACGCAATATATTCGCGCCTAACACGCATCTCTTCGCGGAAGCCATCCATAAATTCCTGTGCGTAGCCCCAGTGTGCCTTCGAACACGCGGCGAGAGCGCTTAGCTCGGCAGCTTCTGCCGGGAGCGCGCGGCGGATGCGCGCAAACTCTTCTAGTCGTCCCATACTTCGCGAGCCAGATCGGCAACCAGTTTTAGTTTTTCAGCCTGCATTTCGTAAGGAATATCATTTCCCGGCGCTACGGAAGCAAAGCCGCATTGGGTGCTGAGCGCGAGCCGTTCGATGGGAATGAAATTCGTCGCCGCATTAATGCGCGTGCGCAGCACGTCTGCATCTTCCACGAGTGGCCATTTGGTTGTGAGCAATCCCAAGACGACGGTCGCGATCTCGGGAATGTACCTTAGCGGCTCGAAATCACCCGAGCGTTCATCGTCATATTCCAGGAGCAGGCGTTCGGCCTTACTACGCCCGAAGATTACTTCGGCGATGGAATCGTAACCGCCCTGGGCCATAAAACGGCTGCGGTCATTGCCTTTGCAGACATGCAAACCAAAGGTGATCTGCGGGTGGCCGGCTATGACGGCATTGATCATGTCGATGCCCTCCTCCAGCATGTATTTCGTCTCGAAACCTTTGCTTTCAAACCATTCTTGCTGATGGGGATCGATTACCATTCCAAACTCGGGCGCGTCCACCTGTATATACTCGGCCCCAAGCCTGACCAGTTCGGACACTTCGTCCCGCAGGATGTCGGTCACAGCCTCCATGTATGCGCTTGTGTTGGGATAGGCAGCCTCGGAGACTCCGGGTACCCAGTAATATGCGTACATGGTAGGGCTGGGGATCGTCATCTTGATAGTCTTTTTCGTCCTGCCGCGCAAGTAGGCGAATTCCTCCGCCGAAAGATGGCGCTTGCGTTTGATTTTGCCTACAAGACCAACCGTGACACGCTCAGTGATTTTTGTCCCATCCAGCTGGAACCAGTCTACAAAGTTAGTGTCGACTCGGTCAAAGCCCTCAGCGGATTGAACCAGTTGGCTGGCAAAGACATTGCGGCGAAGCTCGCCATCGGAGATCACATCAAGGCCGGCTGATTCCTGGATTGCAATCGCCTCGTCCACTGCACGGTCTTCGATGCGTTTGAACTCGACCTGCGTTAGTTCGCCTGCTTTGCGTTGCTTGCGCGCTTCCCGCAAATAGTCCGGTCGTAACATGCTGCCGACGTTATCTGCACGATAGGGTTTCATAGTACTACCTCCGTTACAATGGCATTCGCCGGGTGAGAATATATTGGAATCAGATATTGTCACCCGCAATATGCACAGCGCTTAGCTTGAATTATTGACCAATATAGTATAAGTTCATCCATTCTCTTATGCACCATTTGGTACCCCCATTCATCCTCGAAAAACAGGCAAACGGCGAGACATCGGGGCAGTTTGAAGCATTTGTCTTGTTCGCCGACGTTTCAGGCTTCAGCACCATTAGCACTGCGCTCGCGGAACACGGCCAGCACGGAGCGGAGGTGCTGTCCGGACTGATGCGTGCCGTTTTCGATCCTCTGCAGAAGGCCATCGCCTCGCACGGCGGATTCATCACCACATCGGCGGGTGATGCGGTCATGTCCGTTTTCCCGGACGACGTGGGTGACGGCAACGAGCGTGCGCTCGCGGCTGCATGGGCCATCCGCGCGCATCTACTTGCTAATGCCGAACAGCAGACCCCCTATGGCACGTTCCCGGTGGGCGTCAAGCTGGGGCTATCGCGCGGCGACGTATATTGGGGCATCGTTGCGAGTAGTGACACGGAGCGTGCGACATACTACTTTTATGGTGATGCTATCGACTCTGCCGCAAATGCTGAGAAGTACGCGGGGCAAAACGATGTCGTCATCGCACCGAATTTGGTGGACCTGTTGAGTAGCGCAGTGGACGGAATATTGAAGGATGGTTACCTGTGCGTCGTCGCGGTGGCGGAGGCCGCGCTGGAGGACACAGTCCGGGCGCGGGTGCCGATCCCAGTGGAGGGAGACGGGCGCGCGGGCCAGGACGTTTTCTTCCCGCAAGAAGTGCTCGCGCTCCCAGGTGTCGGCGAATTCCGCGATTCAGTCAACGTGTTCATCAACCTGCAGGGCACGCCAGATGAAGCGCAACTGACCGAATTTATGATTATCGTGTTTGTGCTGCAGGATAAGTACGGCGGTGTATTGAACTCGGTGGAGTTCGGAGACAAGGGCTGTAAGTTATTGCTGTTTTGGGGCGCGCCGGTGAGTTATGAAAATGATGTGAGTCGCGCATTAGGTTTTCTACTGGCACTGCAGTCCGAAAGTGCCGTGTCAATCAGGGCGGGGGTGACGCTGCGCACGGGTTTCGCCGGCTTCGTGGGAGGGGCCTGGCACGAGGAGTATACGTGCTACGGCCACGGGGTCAGCCTTGCCGCACGGCTCATGGCGGGCGCGCCATGGGATAGCATCTGGGTGGACGAGCCGATCGGAGTAGCAGCAGCGCACAGGTTCGAAGTAGAGTACGAGGAGCACTTCGCGCTGAAGGGTTTCTCCGAGCCACAAGCGGCCTACGTACTGCTCGACCGCAGGCAATTAGACGTGTCGTCGTTTTATGCCAGCCAGATGGTGGGTCGACGTCAGGAACTTGCGCGGCTGAGTAAGTTTGTCGAGCTACTCTTCGCCGATGATACAGACACACCTAAACCGGGCATGTTTCTGATTGTGGGCGAAGCCGGTATCGGCAAGAGTCGCTTACTGCACAATTTCCAGCTTGAGCTTGAACAAAGCGGCAATGGAAACGCGCCACAATTTTTCCAGTGCCAGACAGATCAGATCGTCCGTTCGACTTTGAATCCTTTTCGATGGTGGTTGCGGCGCTACTTCGGGCAAAGCCGCCAACAAAGCGAAGCGCGAAACAAACGTGCATTCAGCCGTCGGTTCCGGCGGACCGTCGCCGTGGCATCCACTGAGTTGACCGAAAGGCTTGAACATGGGCGCTCCTTTCTTGGTGCGTTGGTGGATTTGCATTGGGAAAATTCAGCTCACGCACAATATGATCCGTTGGCACGCTACGAAAATACTATGCGGGCGTTGATTGCTTTGCTAATGGCCGAAGGTGAGCGACGCCCAGTGATAGTTTTGCTGGAGGATGCTCATTGGCTCGATAAAGATTCGATCGAGTTCCTTCGGCGGCTCCGGCGCGACGCGTCACAGGCGCAGCTGGCTGTGCTGGCAACAAGCCGCGAGGCGAACAGCTTGCAGACGGTTGACGAGAAAGTGCAAGTGCTGGAACTCAGCGGTCTTGTGATCGATGACCTGGCGCATCTGATAAGAAACTTGCTGGATGGCGAGGCCAGCCCACAGCTTGTCGATTTCCTTATGGAAAAATCGGGTGGCAATGCCTTCATCGCTGAACAGCTGATTTTATTTCTGCGTGAAGACGATGCACTAGAGCGGGGTCAGGACGGTTGGAAGCTTCGCGTGGGAGCAGCCGGAAAGGGCGGCATACCAGCCAACATTCGGCAAATCTTCACTGCGCGGTTGGATCGGCTGTCCTCAGAGGTTCGCTCGGTGGTACAGACAGCTGCTGTATTAGGCCGCGAGTAGGAAATAAGGTTACTCGGGCAAGTGCATCCCGCGAATGGGAATCTGCCTGACTTGATCGCCGCCGCCGAGCGGGCCGCCGTGTGGAGTGTGGTAAGCGATACGCATTACGTCTTTCGTCATGCCCTCATGCGCGAAGCATCTTACGAACGGTAGGCTATGGCGCAGCGTATGCGCGTTCACATCCACGCCGCTGAAACTCTGGTTGCTTTCCATGCTGATGATCCGGCGCCGGCATATGGCGAGATTGCCCACCATTACGAATCGGCCTACATTTGCGGCAACGCGGAAATGCGCGCGCAGGCCTATAACTATTTATGCCGGGCGGGGGCGCTGGCCGTAGAGAACAATGAGGGAGTTGCGGCGGACCTATTCACACGCGCGCTTACAATCGCGGACGAAAGCGATACTTCCGAGCAGATAGACGCACTCCTTGCGCGTGAGGGTGTTTACGAGGCTAACGGAATGCGCGAACAGCAGAGGGCTGACTTGGAGTCGCTAGACCAACTGGTCGCGGCTCTCAGCGACATTGAGCTGCAAGCCGAAGTGGCTATCAGAAAAAGTGTTTACGCAGTCAGGATCAGCGACTATACTTCTGGGATCGCAGCTGCCCAATCCGCGCTGGCGCTTGCTGATAAGGCCAATGACACTGAAAAGCAGGCGTGGGCCCGACGCTGGTGGGGCGAGGCGCTGTGGCGG
Source organism: Anaerolineales bacterium (assembly GCA_965248775.1). Lineage (GTDB taxonomy): Bacteria > Chloroflexota > Anaerolineae > Anaerolineales > JBHHUI01 > JBHHUI01. Next base: position 2,008,334 of record OZ252150.1, on the reverse strand, counting down.
CAAGGGAATATTGCGGAGGGGAGGCGGCAGTTTGAGATAGTGTTGGGACTGCCGCTTGCAAACGAAGGTCGCCGCGTCTACGCTGAATGTGAGCGGACGCTTGGGATCGTTCTTCTGCTCAGCGGCGATCTACGTGATGCCCAAATAGCATTCGAATCGGCGCTACAGACCTATCGTGATATTGGCGACCGGCGCGGTGAAGTCGCAAATCTAAACAACTTGGGCTACTACGAATTACAGCGCGGACGTTTTTTCGCTGCTGTGGATCGGCTGAGTGAAACACTACAGCTCGCCCGTAAGATAGGAGACCGCTATACCGAAACGGCCGCATTGGTCAACCTTACCGGTATCTTCCGTATCGTGGGCGATCGGAGCCGAAGTCTGGAATACGGCGAGCAGGCACTCGCGGAGGCCAGCGCAATCGAATATCAGGCCGTCGTTAGTGAAGCATCAGCCCATCTGGCGGGGATCCGTTTGTTAGACGGTGAAGATGAGGTTGCGCTGTCGCTCGGGCATCAGGCAGTTGAATGGGCCAAAGAAATCGGAGTATTGTAGCCGGAGCGAATAGGTTTAGTCGTACTAGGCGAAGCGTTGAGTAAGGTTGGGCACCATGGCAGGGCGCATGCATTGTATGACGATGGTTTGAAGCAGGCGCGCAAGCGTTCTGATATCGAACAACAAGCCTTCATGCTAGCGGGCCTGACAAGCCTGCCGCGGGCGACAGTTTCAGACACAGGTTTGCAGCGCGACTACGTCACACAGTTGGTTACCCTACTGGCCGAACGCACAATATCGTATGCGATTGGTCACGTCGCATTCCTGTATATGGCGGCCTTCCGCTCGCTTACACAACTGAGATTCGATAAAGCGGAGCAACTGTTGCTCGCTGGATACCAACGCTTGCAGGCCGATTCCGTAGAGATCGGGGACGAAGCGATGAGTGATTCGTTCCTGGAGAATGTCCCACTTCACCACGAATTGGCGGACGAGGTCGAACGAGTCTTTGGCGCCAACATTCCCAAGGAACCCGTTGATCTTGTCGGGATTGCGGAGTCGCTTCGAAACGAATCTTTTGAACCGTTGCAATCCGCGCTCGAACAACCACCATCAACAGCGTCAGATTGGGAGGAGGAATCTGCATTGTCTCTTCCCGCGCCGTCCGCTGAGATTGAGCAAGGCTCGCGCCCGGCCAAGCGGTCAATCCCGAGCCCAGTCGAGGGCCCAGTCTCCGAAGCGCCAAGCTCGTTTGACGATGACCAGCTCCACCAAAACCGATTCTCCGTGTCGTCCGATTCGATGGGATTTCTAGACTTGAGCGGCGCGGTGCTTAAGAGTGTTCGACTGGATGGCCTGAATTTGAGTGGCGCCATCCTTCGCGCCGTCAGGCTGGATGATGCGAGCTTGCGGGGCGTCCTGCTAGTCAATGCTGATTTGCATGGCGCCGTCCTGACCGGAGCAGACCTGCAAGGCGCTGATTTGCGCGGCGCGGACTTGCGCGGCGCGGACTTGCGCGGAGCAGAATTGGACGGAGCGAATTTATCCGATGTCATCCACGACGAAAGTACGCACTGGCCGGAAGAATTTGTCTAGTGGGACCCGAGCGGATCGATAGCAACGTCAGGACATAGCGCATGCCAAATACGCGCTTAAGAGACCTCGACATCATCATCGGGACGTATAAGCCTGGTGCACATAATGCCATTACTGACGTGCCCGGTGTGCTTGTCGGCCACACTACCTTGATCTATGACGAGCCACGCGTTGCACGAACGGGTGTGACAATTGTCATGCCGCGCGCAGAGGGCATCTGGCACAACGGAGTCTTTGCTGCCTACCATTCTTTCAATGGGGCGGGTGAAATGACTGGTGTGCATTGGTTGGCCGAGACCGGCATGCTAACTACGCCCATTGGGATTACGAATACTCATCAAGTGGGCACTGTGCATGAGGCCATCACAGCGTATGGAGAAGCTTCTGAAGACATTCGGGGCTCGTTTGCGCTCCCGGTAGTGGCAGAGACCTACGATGGGCGATTAAATGATATAGGTTCGTTTCATGTGAAGCAGGAGCATGTCTTTGCAGCTCTCGACGCGGCGAGCGATGGTCCTGTGGCAGAGGGGAATGTGGGTGGCGGCACGGGCATGATCTGTCACGAGTTCAAAGGCGGCATCGGAACGGCTTCGCGCGGCGTATCCATCGCGGCAGAAGATTACACCCTCGGCGTGCTTGTGCAGGCAAATTACGGTGACCGAAAATTTCTCCGAGTTGACGGAGTGCCGGTGGGGCAGGAAATTGGAATTGAAAAGGTGCCAAGCGGCTGGGGAGGCTGGGCGACCGGTACGTCGATCATTGTGGTGATTGCGACAGATGCGCCACTTCTGCCGATCCAGTGCAAGCGTTTGGCGCAGCGCGCTACCGTAGGACTCGCGCGCACAGGTGGGATCGGGCACAACCGCAGCGGCGATATCTTTCTGGCTTTTTCAACAGGTAACGACGTGCGCCCCAATGCCGAGAATGAATCGAGCCTTCGGATGTTGCCGAACCAAATGATGAATCCGATCTTCGAGGCAGCCGCAGAGGCTGTGGAAGAAGCCATCCTGAATGCGCTGGTTGCTGCCGAGACGATGGAGGGTTATCAAGGGAATGTCGCGCAAGCGCTGCCCCTAGATGAATTGCAGATTGTGATGAAGAAATATCGTCGGTAGTTGTTCTAGAACGGGCACGGAAGAAGTTTTGTTTTTAGACGATGGCTGTGCGGGCGCTTCACCTTCAAACCTCCGCAACCTGCTCTGTCCCAGAAAAGCGAAGCTTCTTAACCATCACGAATATCTGCGTTAGGTATCTTCCTCGCAATTGTTACGAGACAGAATGTCAAGAATCCGACGACGAAACAAATGAAAAATGGACAGGCATCCTCTCGAAAGAGCAGCCTATCTATAGTTGTGATAGGTGAATCAACCAGCAGCACATAGCCAATATGAAAGACGAGTGTCGGCAGGATGAAGGCCAGTACAACCCATCGAAATTCACGGAGCACAGCGACTCAGCCCTCGAATAACTTATCCCCCGAGTGCAGCCGTTGTGCGATCTGGTAGGTTTGCCCTTGCGCCCGGACAGTTGGAGCGTGCGCTGCCAGGTAGCGTGCGGCCGCGACGAGTATGTGCGTCCCTTCGATAGTTCCCTTGCGCATCTGATACTGATTGAAGGCTGTCTCAACAGTTTGGATCGTATGGAAATCTCGATCTTCGCGCAAAAGGAGCTGCCCGAGTGTTGCCAGCAGTGCCTGGGAATCACCCTTGGCCAACAGATAGTGTCCGACAAGATTGCCAGACTCATTCACCTGCTGCTGCAGATCGAGCAATCCTGGGAATTCCGCCAGCAATTCCTCCGGGGCGGCGTCGTTTTGCTGCGGCAGCCGGGCCGTGGGCACGTTCAAAAAACGGTCGAGATAGACGCTCATGGCCGCATCGAATACGCCGCGCGTGAGTTCGACAGAAGGCGCGCGCCGTAATCCCATCTGGATGGCGTTCGCAAATGAGAAAGTGTGCAGCGCTGTATCCCAATCGGTAAATTCATTCGAGGTATGGAATTGTGCAATCCGCAGGGCAGCGGCATACGCCACGCTGCCGGCCAATCGCTCGGGGGGGCATCCATTCCGCAGGCATTTCAGCAAGGCCTCCGCAATCGCGTGGGGGTCGTCCGCCAGTAAGACCGGTATGAGTTCAACCTCTCCATTCCACTGATCTCCCTTTTCTTCTCCGGCTGCGAGCGCTGCAGGGAGTTCATCAAACGCTCTGTCCAAAATCACAATCAGATCGATAGGGTAGCGCCATTCATTAGCTTCTTCCATCCGCGGCGCGAATGCGTAGCCGCGGGCGAGGCTCGTGAGGGCCGACTCAGCGACAGATGGTGTCCAACCTTCGATATCAAGCGCTTCGAATGCCTTGTTGGTAAAGTCAGTGACGTGCCCAATCTGGATGTAGCGATGATCCGTCGCTGCAGCAAAAAGCATATCCGCCATCTGACTGTGATCGGCGCCTGCTCGCAGTGCCGAGATAATGCAACGCTCGGCGCCCTCCTCGTCGCGTACTTCAATGAATTTTCGGAACCAGTTTTTCAATGTCGGGATATCGGTCGTAGTATCCGGGAGCGGGGGGATTGCGAAGCGCGGCGGATGGCTGTCGCTGTCCACCGCGACAGCTGTTAAACCCTGATAGAGAGCACGGGCTCGGTCTTCCGCATTCAAGTGCGGAAACATATTCATAAAGCAGGTCTGCATTGTCAGGCCTTGCCCCCAACCGTCGCGGCGATTGCGTGTGCCGAATTCCAGGCCAACCCGGAAGGGTCCAATTGGATCGCCACCGCCATCGAGCAATTGAATGACGGCTTTCCCAATGACAAGCCGGATATTGCGCTCCAGGCCGATCCGCAGGCGATCGCTCTGGTGAGCGCGCAGGTCGCGATATTCTTTTACATCTACCCATATATCGCCGTCCCGAATCTCGACCGAGAAGGAGCGCACATCGTCTGCAAATTGGTCAAAAGTACCACCGCTCGCAAGATCGAAGCGGGCGTGGTGCCAGTGGCAGGTGAGAATTCCATCGCTTAAGCTGCCTTTGTCGAGTGGGAAACCCATGTGCGGGCAACGGTTGTCAACAGCGAAGATCTGATTCTGGTGTGCAAAGAGCGCGACAGTGTGGCCGTTTGCATGTATCACGCGACAACCGGTGGATTCAACCTCCGAGAGTGCGGCTACTTTTGTCCATTCTTGAGCTGTCATTTCTGATCCTTTCGTTATATGTCTTCGCCGCCGTCGATGTTGATGACGGCCCCATTCACAAATGATGCGCTGTCAGAGCAAAGCCACAAAATCGTGGCAGCAACTTCTTCTGGTTCGGCAATCCGCCCGAGAGCAATATTCTGAGCAAAACGCGCTTCATCCGCAGGGTCATCCCCAACACGTTCCGCGTACATCCCAGTGCGAATGACTCCCGGCAAGATCGTATTGACGCGGATGCCTTCTTTACCATAAGCCAGTGCGGCTGATTTTGTCAGGCCGATCACCCCATGTTTGCTCGCCGTGTAGGCGGGTGCAGTCGCGCTCGCGATGCGTCCAAGAATAGAGGAAGTATTTACGATTGCCCCACCACCGCCTGCGATCATGACAGGAATCTCTGCTTTCATGCAACGCCAAATGCCTGTCAGGTTGACATCCAGCACGCGTTGCCAGGTTTCTTCAGTGCATTCGACCAATTGTTCGTCCTCAATATGGATCCCGGCATTGTTAATAGCATAATCCAAATATCCGAACTCATCCAAGGCGGTGCTCACCATCGTCGCGACCATGGTTTCATCCGAGACATCTACTTCAACGAATCGCGCTGATCCACCGGCTGACTCAATCAGTTGAACTGTTTCCTCACCTCCCGAGACGGCAACGTCGGCAACAATCACATTTGCGCCATGTTCTGCGAAGGTGCGGGCACTCGCCCTTCCAATTCCCGAGCTGCCTCCGGTAACGAGGGCAACTTTGCCATTCATATCTTGACTGCGCATTTCGGTATTCCTTTTGAAAATTAGTTACACAGATCCAAGTATAGATAAAGTCATGGGAGAGAGCTATAGAGTAGACTGCTTGCATTTGCGCATTTAGCGAATACTTATTTCTTTACTCATATTCAATCAGCCGATGGACAGATTGTCGATAGTAAAAAGGACAGGTATTTCACCTGTCCTTTCGTACAGGACGCGAAGGCTATGAGGGCATTATGCGGATTCAAACCAATGGGACAAAGTAACCTGACCCTACAAGCGTGTCAATACCTCGGTGCGGTCATCCAAAATCGCTACAGTGTGTTCGAACTGTGCCGAGAGCGCGCCGTCGGCCGTGACCACCGTCCAACCATCCGATAGTAACCGCCAGCGACCCGTGCCTACGTTGATCATGGGCTCGATGGTAAAGGTCATGCCGGCGCGCAAACGTGGCCCGCGACGGCGTTCGCGCACATGCGAGACGCTCGGCGGTTCGTGCAGGTTCTCGCCAATACCATGGCCGCCCCATTCGCGTACGACTGTCATGCCCTTTCTTTTTGCATAGCTCTCAATCGCTCTGCCAATATCGGTGATAGGGCGGTTGACGCGAGCGGCATGCACACCCCGTGCGAGGCATTCTTGCGTCACTTCTAAAAGGCGCTCGGTTTCAGCGGATACATTACCTACCGCAAATGTACGACATGCATCGCCACAGTAGCCGTCGAGTTTAAGGCCGATATCGATGCCGATGATGTCACCTTCGTTAAGTAGGCGCTCATCCGGGATGCCGTGGCAGATCTCCTGATTTATCGAAGCGCAGATCACGCCGGGGAAGGGCGGGTGATCTTTGCTGCTGCCTTGATAGCCCCTGTAAAGCGCTTGCGCTCCGTTCTCGGTGATGAAGTCGGCAACCAGATCGTCCAAAGCACTGAGACTCACTCCGGGCTGTACACTGCGTTCCAGGAGATCGAAGGCTTGCGCCACCAACTGTTCGGCGTGGCGCATTTTATTGAGAGCTTGAGAATCCTTCAAAGAGTTGGGCATAGGTAGGGTAAACCCCTATTGCTTTTTATCTAAATCCGGCATTAACAATGCAAGGGGAACCGCTATGAGAGCCAGGGCAGCACTCACTTGAAACGCATTTCCCAGTCCGCTGCGATCCCCAATATAGCCAACGAGAATTTGACCCACCGGACGTGTGGCGAAACTAATCGATAGAAATAACCCGTTTGCCACCGCCCGGTTTGCCGGAAAATGTTCTTGCACGACCGCCAGTAGGACCGGTGCTGTTGAGAGGGCTGTGAAACCCATGCCCAAGAGTAAAGGCACCAGCCAGATGCCCTCCGCCCGTACGAAGACGAACAGAAGAATACCGGCTCCGCCAGTACCGAACATGATGACCAATTTTCGTCCTAGGCGGTCACTCAACGTGCCGCCCAGCAGCGCTCCCCCGACACCGGCTACTTCAAAGATTGTAAGAGCGGCAGCCGCAATTGGCAGACTGGCTCCGCGTTCCACCATGTAGGTGGGTAAGAAAACTGGGAGTCCGCCTAACATTGCGACGCGGAATAATAGGTAGTGTTTAAAAGAGTGTGTAAACGGCGTTTCTGGCAGGATGCGAATAAACACACTTTGAAACAAACAGGCGCTGGTTGTCCAGCAATCGCTGAGCGCAGGGGCTGTCAAGGGGTTCAGAGCAAATCGAGCTGAATTGGAGTAGCGCCCTTGACAGCCACAAACCAGCGATTAGGCTGGGACAACGCCTGTTTGTTGGCATTTAGAATTCAAACCTCCCCTCAAAGCGGATAGCAAGCTGGTTCAGGATTTTGGCCCAATCGCGCATGGGCGTGGTCCATTTGGCACTGGCATTTTGACTGACCAGGAAAAGCAATTTACGGACCGCCTTTTCGGAGGGCAAAGCGCCCTTGGTCTTGGTGACTTTGCGCAGTTGGCGATTGTAAGCTTCGATGGCATTGGTGGTGTACATCAAGCGCCGGATCTCGCGCGGGAAATCGAAGAAAGCACTTAGCTCGGCCCAGTTGGCCCGCCAGGACTTGACGGCCATAGCATAGCTCTCGCTCCAGTTCTGCTCGAGCTCGTCCAGGGCAGCGGCAGCGCGTTCGAGCGTGCTGGCTTGGTAGACTTTACGCAGGTCGCGGGTGAAGTCTTTGCGGTCGGTCCAGGTGACATATTTCAGGCTATGCCGGATTTGATGCACAATACAACGCTGGACGATGGTTTGCGGGAAAAGCGCCTCAATGGATTCTGAAAAGCCGTTGAGACCATCCACTGCGGCGATGAGGATATCCTGCACGCCGCGCGTTTGCAAGTCAGAGAGTACCGAAAGCCAGAAATTGGCGCTTTCGCCCGTGGAATTCCCGACCCAGTGCCCGAGCACGTCCTTGTGGCCGTCCATGTCCACCCCCAGCACCACATAGACCGGGACGCTGGCAACCTGATTGTCACGCCGCAGCTTGATGAATAGGGCATCCAGATACAAGAGTGGATAGACTGCGGCCAGCGGTCGGTTCTGCCAGGCTTCGACTTCCGGCCAGATCTTATCGGTGACCTTGCTGACCAGGCTTTCGGAAACATGGACCCCATACAGGTCACGCATGGTGGCTTCGATATCGCGCGTGGAGGTGCCCTTGGCATACAGGTACACGATCTTTTCTTCCAGCTCGTTGCTCAGCGTGCGATTGCGCTCCAGGATCTCGGGCTGGAAAGTAGCGTTGCGGTCGCGCGGTACGTTCACCACCGTCTCGCCGCCCGAAGTCTTTAGCTTACGCTTGCGGCTCCCGTTGCGGCTGTTGCCTGAGTTGTGCCCTTGCGCTTGATAGCGCTCGTAGCCTAAGTGCTCGCTCAACTCGGCTTCCATCAGCTTCTCTAGTGTCTGCCCGAACAGCCTAGCGAAGATACCATCTTTGCCGAAAAAGTCATCGACACTTTCGGCGCTCAGCAGTTCGGCCTGTAGTTGTTCGACTGCCGGCCCATGTTTCGATAGGATTTCCTGTGTACGTGCTTTTTGTGTTGGCATGTTGTCTCCTTGCTATTTCTAGCTGCAAGAGACTTGCCATTTACACACTTTCATCCACATACCCGAATAATACAAATATAGACAATGGAATGAAAAGGCTGCGCAGGGTCGGGGCAATCTCCCGCAGGCTGAGACGCTGCTCCGTCCGGGCTGGAATTGCTCGCAAACGTAATAATAGTATGAAGGTGGCAGCCCAGCCGATTACTACAACGCGGTACATCCCATCCAATGTCCAGATTGAGACAGCCCATACGGCCAGCAGAGGTCCAATAGTGCGGCCCAGTTCGCCGCCTGCCATAAACAGACTCATCCCGCGCCCGACACGCTTTCCTGCTATACGGCCAATCATCGCTGGCGCTGGGGCATGAAAGGCCGCCACACTCACACCGGCGAGCAGCAGAATTGCAGCCAGGGCGAAGTAGCTTGGCGCCAGACCGATCGCGCTGAAAATGGTCGCCGTCACTCCCGGAGCGAATATTACAAAATAGCGCAGACTCACCCTGTCGGCGAGGTAGCCGATGAATGGATTAAGTAGACCAGGGAGTTGAATAAAAGCGGGCAAGGAACCCGCTAGCGTGAGGGAGAGGGAGAGCTTCTCGATCAGGAGAGGTAGTATGGGCGCGAGGAATGCAGAATAAGTGTCGTGAACAACGTGTCCTCCGACAATTGTAATGACTTGCCCGGTTTGGAATTCGTTCTCTTTTTGTTCACCAATAGCCGTTGCTTGGATCGTCATGCCCTTACAGTTCCACCAGACCCCGTTGGGTCGCGATCCGCACAGCTTCAGTCCGGTTGCCTGCACCCAGCTTTCCTAGGATGGAACTGACGTGGAATTTAACTGTCCGTTCGCTAATGACAAGCTCTGCTGCAATTTCCTTGTTTTGCAAACCCCGCGCCATAAGTTGCAAGACTTCACTCTCTCGTCGGGTGAGTGCTTCGTGTTCTATTTGCGCTTGATCGCGGCTCACAGTCTGAAGCAGCTTGGATGCGACGATTGGCTGCAATAAAGATCCGCCGCCATGCACGACACGGATGGCCTCAAAAAGCTCTTCGCGCGGCGTGCCCTTCAGAAGATAGCCCTGCGCACCGGCACGGACTGCGGCAAGGATGCGTTCGTCCGTATCGTAAGCTGTGAAGACGATCGCGCGTAGTTCCGCATCTGCTGCGCGCATCTGTCGAAGTGCCTCTACGCCATCGATCTCTGGCATTTCCAGATCGAGTAAAACCACATCCGGGTCGAGCTGCGCTGCCAGCCGCACCGCTTCTGCACCGTTTCCGGCTTCGCCAACGACATCGAATTCTTTTTGCGTGGCGAGGATTGCTGCCAATCCTTCTCGCACTACCGGATGATCGTCCACAATCAAGATTCGAATAGTTTCCGATTTAGAATCACTCATAACTTATAAAGGCAATTGTGCCTCGACCAGCGTGCCTTCTCCAGGTGTACTTTCCAACCGCAACTTGCCGCCAAGTAGATGCACACGTTCGGTCATGCCGATAAGGCCGTATCGATTTTTTGGAACTTGTTGCGTATCGAACCCCTCGCCATTATCCATCACTTTCAGTGTTGCCATGCTAGGGCTTACAACGAGGCTTACTTGTGCTACGGAGGCGTTCGAGTGTTTGGTAACGTTTGTGATCGCTTCCTGCGCAATACGATAAATGCCAACTTCGAGTCGCGCGGCTATCGGACGATTTGCGCCACTGGTTTCGAATTCAACTTTGATCGCGCCTTCCTGATTAGCTTCTCTGACGAGATCATGGAGCGCTACTGATAAGCGACGTCCTTCCAAAGGAGCGGCGCGGAGATCAAGTACTGAACGGCGCGCCTCTTCTAAATTGGAGCGTGTGAGATCTAGCGCGCGATGGACGACGTTCCGGACTTTTTCCGACGAATTTTCGGTTTCGAGGAGAGCCTCGGCGGACTCGAGTTGCAGTGTCACACCCGCTAAGCCTTGTGCCAGCGTATCGTGCAATTCGCGCGCTAGCCGGACTCTTTCGTTGACCGCACCAAGTCGGACACTATGCGCATATAGACGCGCCCGTTCCACGGCAATGCTTAACATATCACCGAATGTGTGCAATATTCGCAGATCATCCTCAGACAGCTCGCGCCAGTCGGCACTAGCGACATTCAGTACGCCCAGTTTCTTCTCGTGGGCATACAGCGGAATGCTGGCGTGATAGCGCAATCCATCGGTGCCATCGACAAGATTTTTCAGGCGGCTACAGGTAACAACATTGACATTGGCTGCTCCATCCAGATCGCCCTCGCGGTAGGTATCGAGGCAGTAACAGTTGCCTTCCATGCGACGTGGATTATCAAGCAACGCCGAGGGGAGATTCTGAGAACAGGCTAAGTAAGACTTACCTGTATCCTCGTCCAACAGCCAGATCCAGGCTGTCTGTAATTGCATTAAATCGGCTGCCTGTGCCAACGCAGTTTCCAGCGCACGGTCGAGGTCAACTTCGCGGTTGAGTGCCTCTGCAATGGCATTCAGGATCAATAGCTCCCGATTGCGCTGCCGAAGCTGTTGAGCGTCTACCTCCAATTGATCGGCCATTAGTTTAGGGAAATCATAACAACACGCGGAAAGTATACTACCGAACGCGCGCATTGTTATCTGCTTACAGTATGGGCGTAATTTATATTCGGAAGGGGAGTGTGGACTCGGGGGGAAGCAGAGGATGGGTGGTTCAGGCGCCCCAAACACCTTGTTGTGGAGCGCCCGAACAATAATGGGTTTACGACTGCTGCTTCCACTTCATCAGGCCGTAAAATTCCAAAAGGCCGAAGCTTCCGACGATGTCGGCGATGATCGCCACTGCCCACTTTCCAGCGGTCGTGAACTCGACCCAACCGCCGACAAGTAAGACAACGCTGCCGACCACCCAGAGCACATCAGCGATAGCAATGGTTGTTACATAAGATCGGTTCAGGTTGTCGCGTGTCGCGACCCAAGCCACGTCGGCGGCGAAGATAGCCAGACCCACACCCACGGCGAGAAGGATGCTGCCATTTGCGAGGCCCATAAACTGAGCAACAGCGCTGGAGGCGAGCAGTAATACAAGTGCGCTTATTGTAGTGAATGCCACGTTGGCATATAAGATCGTTCGCAACCGCGGTTCCCAATCTGTGTTTCTTGAAGCTAGACTTACTTGCGTTTGTGCGGACATTTGAATCCCTCCTACGGGAAATTGAATTGATTGGGTCCACAATACGCCTAGGTACACTGCCGAGTCTATCCACAGCACTGCCAATTACTGCCAAATTGTTTTTATTCAGTCGGAATATTCGCGTAAATCCTGTGCCACGAGGCGGGCAGCGGCATTCTGCCAGTTGTGGAGGGTGCGTTCCGGCACCTGAGAGTGGAACCAATCCAAAGCCCGCCTCTCATCCGCACTCAATTCGTCTACATCGGTACGACGGCTGTATGGCCGCAGCCCAAGCACGTAAGGATAGTACAACGCGTTGAAGAAACGCCATTCGTCCGTCGTGCCAAAGTCGGTCTCTCCACGCGGCTTTAGCCGTTGAATACTCTCATCCTACATGGCCTTCAATTCACCTGCCCGTTCAAGTGTATTGTCGGGCGCACTGCGATTCGAGAGACGCTTTCCAACTTCCGGCAAGCCGGTGAGTGGGCTGGCTGCAAGTCGTGGTAAATCGCTGTAATGGCTGAGCGCGCGTCGGGCCAGCCGTGAGAAATCCTTTTCGTCGAGATTGGTCAAGTCCGGTGCGGCAGTGCTCCGCGAGAGGGCACTGGCCGTGCGCCGCAGATCAGATCGGGCGCGGGTAATGCCCGGACCTCTCCCAAAGATCAGGCGATCCAGCCCGGCCTGAATCGGATCGGACAATGTCTGCACCGTCACAGCCGCTGTCAACACTGCGAGGAGCAGTGCGAGCATCGGAATGGTAGACCCGGTCGCCAATGCCATCACCAGCCCCACCTGCCCACCAAATAGGATTGCGACTAAGGCAGACGATGCAAACGAGCGCAGAATATCCGGACGAATATTTTCGCCGGCATCCAAAGCATCTGCGACCGCAATCGCGAGTCCGATGATCTCAATGTCGAGCGAAATGCCAAGCAGTAGCCAGCCGCGTGGCAGGAATTCGATCGGGAGTAATAACAACCCGAGCGAGAGCCCTAAAAATGCTGAGGCAACCAGCAACACGCCAAGTGTGGGGCGCTGCTTATCCTGTCGCGCAGTGAAGCCCACCAGCACAACTGCATTGAGCAATAGCAGCCCGGCCAACCCAGCCAGAACAAAATAGCCAGTGCTTGGAATGCCTGCACTGCTCTCAATTCCAGTAATCGCAACTACGAAATAAACGACCAACGCAGCCAACGGAATGCCCCAGGTAAGCCGGGTTCTGGTAACAGATGAGAGCGAACCCGTAGGCTGGATTAACACCAGACTCGTGCCGAGCCAGAATACAGCGGGTAGAAACAAGAGGGGTAAATACCAGCGGGCAGAAACCTCGGCTGTGCCTAGCTGAAGAACGTCACCCCCGAGTGCGAGGGCGTACACCAAAAGCCCCAATCCTGAAAATCGCAAGCGTAGGTTGGAGAAGTCACGCGCCAACAGATACAAGCCCAGCCAGACGACAAATCCAAATGTTATGACTTCGACGATGATTACGAAATTATCTGACATGCTGCAGGACTTCGAGATTTAAATGCCGAATTATTGCATCAATTCCTGCAAGAAGAGTGGGCCGATAAAGATAGCCCCGAGGATAAGTAGACAGCCCGCCAACAATCCGACAACAACGCCCGCACTGCCAACGATCAGGCCTATCATCGCCGCTGGTTTTAATCGCGGCATACCATGACCTTCTGCGAACATCTGACGGGCTCGATAACCAGTGAATGCACCCACAGATGAGAGGACAATAAAAATAGGGATGGTGCAGAAAAGGATAGGTGGAAAAAAAACACCCAGGCAAGTGGGCATTCCCCCGAGTACCCAACCGAATAGGGCGGCGTTTCCGCTCACAATGGCGTAGATGTTTGTCTTGCGAGTTTCAGGTGTAAATTCAGTTGTCATAGGGCTACCTTGGAATTCTAACGCGTGTAACGACGGGCTTGATTTTAGCATGGCGTCAATACATATCAAACCAGAAACAATGGGGATGTGCGAGCAAATGATGTCAGGAATTCACCCCTCCCCGATTCGGGGAGGGGGAACATAATCAGAAGGCTAGGAAAGCCCCTCCCTGCAGGCGGGGAGGGGTTGGGGTGGGGTAAAACCGTGCGGCTTTTTTCACCGACCGATAACATCTGCGTGCTCACAACCGGAGCTATTGCGTTCAGAAATTAGAGCGCTGCTTTATAATGCTGTTCCATCCTAATTTTAATGAGAACCTTGATGAATACGAAGACGATTGTTGTACTTGATGGTGATCAGACTGGGCCGGAGTTGCTCGATGAGAGTCTGCGCGTACTCGCGACTGAAGTTACGCGCGTGCAGCTTGAATTCAAGCGCTTCGATCTGAGTTTGGAGAACCGGCGCGCGACGAAAAATGAAGTTGTTGGCGCGGCGGCCAGGGCAATGAACGCGACGGGTCTTGGATTAAAGGCTGCGACGATTACGCCGGAGGATAAGGGGGATGTGGGATCGCCTAATGCAATCTTGCGGGAGGCCATCGAGGCAAAGGTGATCCTTCGGAATTGATAACTACCATCACACTCGTGGGCTTGATGATCACCAGTATTCTGGCAGCGTATGCGTTTGCCCGCATTGAATTCTATGGGCGCGAGATCATCTTCACAGTATTGTTAGTCTCGCTCATGATCCCAGAGATGGTGCAGACCATCCCCAATTTTCTGATTGTGACCTGGTTTGGTCGTATAGGCCCTTTGAAATGGATTGACAACTGGCCGGCCCTTACCGTTCCATTCATGGGTAGTGTTTTCTTCATTTTCCTGCTCCGGCAGTTCTTTAAGCAAATTCCAAACGATCTATTCGATGCAGCCCGCATGGATGGCGCGGGTCACTGGCGCTTCCTCTTTACTATGGTTTTGCCACTTTCACGAGCTCCAATCATGACGATGGTCGTGCTTGCTTTCTTTTCCTCGTGGAATGCGCTGGCCTGGCCTTTGTTGGTAACGAGTTCGCCTGAATGGCGACCGATTGCAGTCGGCCTTACGAATTTTCTGGACGAAGCGGGCGCGCAGATCCACTGGCAAATGGCCGGCGCCGTCATTACGATGTTGCCACTTCTGATACTTTATTTCATCGCCCAACGACAATTTACTGAGAGTATTGCCCGCAGCGGAATTCGCGGCTAGCCTTCGCAATACCAGCAGATTGGAGGAGATGCCTATGACATGATCGCCCACATATGACCCGACCCCTACATAATTCCGTGAAATACCCGTACAAGATATAGAGGAGATACTAATAATGCCCAAATTTAGAAACGTGCTTTTCGGGCTCCTGGTCATTTTTGCCATAATGCTCACGGCATGTGCTCCGGCGGCGCCTGCGGAAGAGGCAGCGCCAGCAGCACTGGCTGAAGAGCCTGCGGCTGAAGAGCTGGACCCTAACGATCCGCTCGCAGGTGTTGATCCAACTGGCAAGGTTGTCATCTACTGGCATCAATTCAGCCGCGGCACTGAAGAAGGCCTTGTAGCAATGATCGATGATTTCAACGCGACAAACGAGTGGAGTATCACAGTCGTACCGCTTGCGCAGGGTCGGTAGTGGTTACATGGTAACTGATGGGGACCACGCTGTATTGTAGTAATGGAGATACAACTTGAGTACAGCTTCATGGTAAACGTCGGACTTGGAGAAAGAAAGAGTTTTGCGCACGAAGCGAGCCAGTCTCTGGCGCAAGGTGTTGTTCCAGCGTTCCACGTGAGATGTCTGGCCGCTTTCTTTGCCGACACTTTGGTGAGTGTCGTTTGGTAAAACCTTCTGGTAAGCGTGCCAGAAGTCGCTGAAGGAGCAACACGCTTTGTAGGATGCTGGGATGGATTTCCATAACGCGCGACAACTTTTTTCACTGCGGTCGCCAATAAAATAGGCCACCACTTGGCGCGTGCGCCGACACAGCGCGACCCATATCCAACGTTTATCGTTTTTTGTGCGTACAAATGACCATAATTCATCCAATTCCAGCACATCATCCGTTTTTACGGTTTCTAAAGTGTCAGCCAGGTTCGGCATAGCGCCGGCCTTCTCCAGAATCCAGCGTGCTAATGTCTGCCGCGCGATGCCAAAGATGCGCTCAATGCCGCGCATACTGGCTCGCTCTCGATAGGTGCGTAGGACAAATTCTCTGATGAACTCAGGATAAGAACGGCTTTGCGGTTCCAACATTCCATAAGCGGCGCAATCGAGACAATGAAACTTCTGACCGCCTTTATAGTCTGTACCATTCTTGACAATGTTGAGGCTCCTGCACTTTGAACACTCATGCGTGATGACACTCTGGATCATTTTGGCGCTCCTCTGTTTGGCAGGCCAACAACTTACTTTTTCCAGACTCATCAGTCAACATGTAACCACTACCCAAGAAAATATGAAAAATCAGTAGATCAAGGAAACCGCTCAGGGGGATTTGCAATCCCCCGATCCCCGCCCGGATTACAAATCCAGGCGGAGCTTTCATGATCTACTGATATTTTGTCTGAATGTTGGAAGAACCCTTTGGCAAGTGCCAGAAACCTAATAATGGGAGCATTTCAGTTTGGGGGCGAGATACGAGACCCGTACACGGATTTTCACGGGTATCGCGGATTCTGTCCGTTTTTTCCGTGCAAATCCGTGATATCCGTGTACCAATTCTTGCCAATGTGAAAAGCTGCCCCCAAAGTGAAATGCTCCCCCTAATAATCTCCTGCTAGACAAAACTTGAAAAATGATATATAGTTAACCATATGGTTAACTATTCGCCAGTCGAGTTGAATACAACATTCGGCGCCCTCTCAGACCCCACGCGCAGAGCAATCATCGAGCAACTCTCGACGGGCGAAGCCACCATTGGGGAGTTGGCCTCCCCTTTCAATATTTCACTCCCGGCGGTCTCCAGGCACATCCGCATACTCGAAAACGCTGGGTTGCTCATACGCAGAAAGGTTGGCCGCGTGCATTACTGTCAATTGGGTAGTGATCCGCTTCAAGATGCAGCCGATTGGCTAGAAAATTATCGCCAATTCTGGGAGGGTCAGTTGGATGCCCTCGCCGATTTTTTAGAATCAGAAGACGAAGAAAAAGGAGCAATGAATGGAAGTAATCACAACTGAACAAGAATCATTAGCTATTCGACGACGGCTGAAAGCCTCCCGAGATAAGGTGTTCGCCGCCTGGACGGAGCCTGAATTGCTTGTCCAATGGTGGGCCGTTGCAGCCGAATTCACGCCAGGTGTTGCAGAAGTCGATCTTCGACCACAGGGCAGATATCGGCTTGGCATGAAGTCGCCGGATGGAGAAGACCTCATCGTCACCGGAGAATTTAAGGAGATCGAATCTCCAAGCAAATTAATCTATACCTGGCGCTGGGAACACTCTCCCAGCGAAGTTCCAGATACGCTGGTCACGGTAAAGTTTATAGCGCATGGAAATGAGACTGAAATCCATCTGACACATGAGCAATTTTTGGATAAGGAAACAAGTGACCAGCACGGTGAAGGATGGGAAGGTTGCATTAATCAATTGGAAGTTTTGTTGGCAAAGTAAAAAAACATTATTAACAAGGAGAATAAAATGTCTGAAAACAATGTAATAGATCAATCTGTAACGATAAAGGCCTCCCGCCCCGATGTATTTGAAGCGTTGACACAAGCATCTGAGTTGATGCGCTGGTTTCCGACGAAAGTCGAATCTGACCCCAAGACCGGGGGCGCGTTCCGCTATGAGTGGGAATGGGAAGATGCCTCCCAGAACGGTGCCCAGGCAGGCAAATACACGGATGTGGTTACGGATGAGCGCCTTGCGTATACATGGAGGCCAGCGAAGACCCGGAGAACTTAACGCAAGTTGTGGTCGATTTGAGCGCCAATGGTGAGGAAACAACCGTCCACCTGGTGCACTCCGGCTGGAACTTCGGTGATAAAAATGCAGAGATGATCGAAAAGCACGCCCAACCGTGGATGTTCTATCTGCATAACCTGAAAGGTTATCTTGAGCAGGGTGCAGATGGGCGCGTCGAACAATTGAAGCAAATCGTCGTTGCAGCCTGAACCGAATTTACTGCGTTCACTTCGTTCATGGCAATTTTCATGACAGCCCGCTGGCGCGCGAAGCCGGAATCCACGCCAGCGGTTGAAGCTGCAATTCGGGACTTTGTTTCGGTAGTCCGCGAGAACGAGCCCGGCACACGCCTCTACACTGGTCTCAAGCAAACTGACACGGACGCGACGTATATGACCTACTTCATTTTTGAGGACGAGTCAGCGCATGCCTATCATCGCACAACCGAGTGGGTAAAGCGGTTTACTGAGACGATCTACCCGAAAAATGTAGAGCAGGTCGAATTCACGCACTACGATCTGGTGGCCTCAACAGATGAGATGAGTCAGGGCTAGATTATGACAGTGAACTCCAGACTTCCAGTTTGGACTTCACCCGGCGGATCACCTCGTTTGTAAACTCAGTTGTCGTGGCGTGGCCGCCCACATCCGCAGTTTTGACGCCATCGAAGACTGCTTCGAAAACCGCTTCGTAAATTGCTCGGGCGGCCTGTGCGGCCTCGTTGGTCCCAACATAAGTTAGAAGCCCGGCACAGGCGAGGATCATCGCCATCGGATTGGCAACGTCGCGCCCTTCCAGGCCAGGCGCCGTTCCGTGCGGCGCTTCGGCCATCACCACACGTACATTTTCGAGACTCTCATCAAAACTCAGCACCATCGACTCTGAGGCAGCGAGGGTGCCGAACATCTTCAGCACCAAATCCGATAATAGGTCGCCATCGCGATTGAGGGTTGGGATTACAAGACCTTCCCCCGAGGTCGCCAGCAGCAATGCCAGAGTGGCATCGATCAGCTGGGGCTCGTAGGCCACATTGGGATGACGCTCACTCGCCGCATCCAACTCCTCTTTGAACATGCCCTCGTAAACCGGGCTAACCGTATACTTCGGTCCGCCAAATATCTTTGCGCCAACTTTCTCTGCATGCTGGAAAGAAAATTCTGCGACTGCGTGACAAGTTGAACGCGTCAGGCGTTCCGTACGATACGCAGCTTCATCGCCGTCTTTCCCCTCTCGCCATTCTTTCGCACCATAGGCACCATCCACAGCCATACGCACAATGGCAATTGGAGAATGCACACCACCGACAGGCAGCACACCGGGGATACGGCGTCCAAATGCTATTGACAAAGTACTCACCCAGATTGCCCTCAATCCAGGCCTGTTGGTAATTGTCCCATTGCGGGGAGGAAGGGAAAAGATTCCCAGAGGTTGCTTCGCCAATGGTCATGAAGGAGGCCATCACCATCCAGAAGAATGGGAACACAGCGATCAGAGTGCCAATGCCCAGAAGGATATAAAGCAATATGCGGGCTGGTTTGACGCGTCGGCCTCGGCGCGGGCTATGGACGTCGATTGCTTCGCTCAGTCGCTGGCTCGTTGATTGGAGAGGGAGAGCCTCGACTGCGTCAGCCATAGAACACCTTTGATCCCTGAATTCGGTTATTGACGAGAGTCAGGGCGAGAATTACCCCGAAGAGTACAAATGCCAGCGCAGAAGCGTACCCGAATCTTGATTTTTCAAAGAACTCTGTATAGATGACAATACTAAATGTGTCTGTTGTGCCAAGTGCGGCCGGGTTTCGCATGACCCAAACATGGTTGAAGGCTTTAAATGTGCCGATAATCCCGAGCAAAGAAAGGAAGTACGTCGTCGGCGAAAGAAGCGGGAATGTAATGTAGCGGAAAACTTGCCATGCACCGGCACCATCAATACTGGCTGCATCTTCCGTTTCTTTAGGGATATTTCCCAGGCCGGCCATATAGATTACCGCATAATAACCGGTGAATACCCAGGTGTTATAAATGATAATGACCACCAGTGCGAGACTAGGGCCGTTGAACCAACTTGGAGCATCGATACCAAGCGCGTTCGTAAGCAGACGGAAGACACCTTCCGGTTCCAATAGCCAATCCTGCCTTTCACGACCAAAAATTGCGAATAACTGGTTAACCGGTGCAGCTGGTCGGTTTGAAAACATGACTCGGAAAACGCCTGCGCTTGCGACGGCAGGTGTTACATAGGGTAAGAAGAAGACAATCCGGAAAAAATCTTTTCCCCGCAAATTCTGGTACAGCAAAACAGCCAGCAAAAGGCCGAGGGAGAGTTGGAGTGGCACTGTCGTAAACGAATACCAGGCCGTGACGCGTAGTCCTTCCCATACGTCCTCATCGCCGGCACCAATGACAAGCGGGAGTTCGCCAATAAGAATCCATCCGCCGATGAGCAGGCTTATGGCTCCGAGTAGGCGCAGGAACAAGTAGACAAAAGCATCATCGCGCTCGGCGCTGCTCCATAAAAACCAGGCGGCGACAAGCAATGCGAATCCCGCACTGATGGAGAGCGTCTGCGCCCAGATGAGAGGTGTCTCACCCTCCGCGAGAATTTCCGCCACAGCAACCATCATTTCTCTGATTGTAAAAGAACCCATCAATATTGCCGTTGCGATTAAAATCCCAATTGTCATAGCCAGCAATATGAAAGTGCTGCCGTTCTCGCTGTTCTGCCTGCGATTGACAACAACTGCGAGGATCGTGTCGGCCAGCAAGAATATGATTGCGCTCGTCATCAGCTGCCAGACTGCAGCTGCCCGGAAGGCCTCGCCGAGCAATTGCTGGAAGAGTTCGCGGGTTTTTTCCAGCCCAACAATTTTGTCTGCTACCCCTAGCAATTCCGGCGTGAGGGCAACAGCCCAGCGGATAAGTTGAATTATGCCAGCAGCAAGCGCAGCGCCTGGGATCAAAAATAGCCAGGGTTGCTCCTGCGCTTCGCGGGCTGTGCGTAGCAGCCGGCGCACGAAAATGAAGGTTCCCACCGCAGCACCGAGCGCAATTCCCAGGAAGGTGACATAGGCAAGATTGTCGACAGCGCGGACGTAATTATCAAAGCCGGAAAAATCGCCCATCTTGATACGCCATCTGTGCATACTCACAAATACCGCGAAGGCGACCGGGAAAAGCGCAAAGGTTAAGATCAAACCCACCGCAGGGATGATCATAATGTAGGCGGTTAAATTTTCCCGCAGGATCCGGCCGCGTCGTCCGGCCAGGAAGGGAATTGTTGTGGACTTAATTTGAGGCTGGAGTTGTTGAGCAGATGAAGTCATTTGGTTCGGGAATTACATAACTTTGCGGTTGAAGACTCCCTGAGACCGCTCCTAATATACCGTAAAAAGGCACGCTTCGGTAGGAGCTATTTCACGCGAGCATATGTTAAACTGCGCAAACTTATGAAAAGTGAATTTAAGAGATTCCTTCGGCAGATGCAGGACAAGCAAATGCTTTACCTGATGCATCGCGATGCTGATTGTGATGCATTGGGGGCTGCCTTTGCATTGAGTACTCATTTGCCCGGGACACTTGGTGTGAATGGCGGCCTTAAGACTAGTGCACTTGATCTCGTGGAGTCTTTGGGCGTGATAATTGAGCGCTTTCCTCAAGTAAATGCTTTCGGTCACGTGATCCTGGTTGATACACCTAATGAAGAACTCGTTGGCGGAAGGCTGCCTGCCGAATACTCAATAATTGATCATCATGTTGGTGGCGGAGTCCGGTTTACCCATTTCGAAAACACTCTTGTTCCGAAAGCGCTGTTTGCATTTGTTGAGCCGTTGGAAGCAACCTGTGCGCTCGTTTGGGATTTGCTCCTCGCTGTAGATTTTCCCATAAGTCGACCCGCTGGACTCGCATTGTTGGCTGGCATCCTCACCGACACCGTCTGGCTCAGCATTGCACCACCCGCAGCATTGCGCCGAGTGGGTGACATTATGGAGCACACCGGGCTGACATTGGAAGATGTCTATGCCGCCATCGATGGCGAATCACGGAGTGCGGTACGAAGAAAAGCGACCTTAAAGGCCATTCAATCGGCTCGCGAGTTTGATGCCGGTGGACTAGCAATCATTGCAGCGATAACGAACAATCACGACAATGGTTTTGCTGTCAGTGTGGCCTTGGTACGGCTGGGAGCGGATATCCGCATTGTTGCATTTGAGAAGAATGGCGAGGCGATGGTGATGGTTGAGACCGATATGGTGCATGCCGATCGGATGCGCCTCGATGTCCACCAAATTCTTGTACGACTAAGCAAGATGATAGGTGGCGGCCATCATTGGGGGACACGTATTTTCGGACGCTTGATCGCGCCGATCCCGGTTGATCGGTTGCTCGCGGAAACCATTAACGTAGTTTGCGTCGCAATTGAAACTGAGCAACCAAAATTTAAAACATCGAGATGCTGAATTACCCAAGGCCAAAGATTGCGATCACGGGATCATGGTCTGATTTGCGCCTAGGCGATTCATCTCCAGGTTCAGGCATTGGGAAGTCGGCATTGACGCGCAATATCTCCACCCGACGAAGCGTGTCCATCATGTTGGGTGTAACCAGGATATGGTCCAGCACCTGCGAGACTCCTTCAAAAATGTAGGTATACCGTTCTTGCGCTGGCAGGATTTCGAACACATGTCGAAGACCGTCGTCGCGCAAAATGTCGATAGGGTACGATTCATAGAACGAATTTAGATCGCCCATCACCACGACATTCGCATTCGGCTCTTCGGAGAGTATGCCTTCTATAACAGCCACATTCCAGGCGGCCTGTCCAGCGCGACGGGGTTCTGTGGCCGCTTCGCCACCTGCCAGTGATGAGAAGTGGTTATTGGTCGCAAAAACCGTCAACGACTCGGCGCCTATATTGATCTCAACTTCGATCAGTAATGGTGGCCGGCTCGTTAATCCTTCAGGCGCGACGTGTTGGGAAACATTGCGGATCGTAGCCTGATCCCCCCGGACCAGGTAGCCGTTATCAATTCCACGTCCGTCTGTCCCTTCAATCAAGGCCGGTACATAGGCATATTCAGCTAGCAGATCATGGGTAGCCAGGTCTTCCAGGATGCCGATATTCTCTACCTCCTGCAATGCCACAATAGTCGGAGCGCCGGCGGCCAGGATCGTGTTCGCGACCTTTGTCAGAGATAAGCGATAGGCCGCCAGGTTGGGGCGGGGTGGATCGGATGGATGAGGCTCCAGAATGTCGAACAAGTTCTCTACATTCCACGACATCAGGCTGTATTCATCCGCACCAAGTGGCGGCAGGGACGGCAATTCCGAGACGCTGCTGATTACTTCAGGCGTATCGATTGGCTCAATTTTGTATTGGCCAAATGTATATGCGAGTGGGCCAACTAGCTTTGAAACTGTATCGCCGCTAGCGACGACGTATTTGAGCGTTGTGCGGTCGGTGTGCACGCTTGAAGAACCATCATCGACCAGGATCACCATCCCGGCAGAATCGCCGCGCATGATTCGTTCCAGCCCATGCCTTGGGAGCACAAGCCCGTACTCACCGTAACGTGTCGTTGGAGACACTGCGACCGCTTGGCCAGAAATCTGTACGAGCATGCCCTCCGAGGATTCGTAGTACGCCAAAGAAGCGCTGTCATCCACGGGCGGATCAAGTTCCACTGCTTCCGGTAGGGCCACGTCCGTTGAGAGTATTTTGATATCTTCAGCGGACTCTATCTGTAATTGTGTATGTTGCGAGGGTTCACGCACTTTTCCCGAGACCTGTAGGTGGTCGCCGATGGCGATCTCGACAATGCTCTCTCCGATAGCGATGAAGAGTCCGCTGGATGTCAAAGGATCGTCGTCGCTCTCAAGTTCTTGAATCCAGAAGCCACCTAAATCTGTAAATATACCAGTCACAAAGCCGGATGTCGTGACCTGATCGCGGACATACGGCGAGCTAAATCCAGCGCCCTGGATCGCCCAGATGGGCACGCCCGTGCCAACAAATGTACGCAATGGCTGGCCTGAGACAGCCTCAAACCACTCGGTGGCTGTCACAGAATAATCGGAGGTGACGATCTGGTCAGCACCCGAAGTTGCTTGCATCTCAAAGCTCACAGCTACGCTCTCACCCTCACCAGCCAGCTCGCCGATCTGCCAGAGCAGCTCATTGTCCAGCACCACTCCCGTTTCGGAAACACTTACCAACTGCGCGCCAGCTTCCGGCAAAGCAGCACGGATTTCAAAGCCCGTTAGTGTTGCATCTGTGTGATTGAAGGCAGTTAGTGTTGTTGTAAAAGTTTCGCCAGGGGAAACTGCATTGGGGACATCGGTCTCCAGGATGAGCGCAAGTGGAATGACTTCAATAAGGTCAGCTTGCAAACGCGGGTAGAGGTGCAAGACTCCATCTCGTCCTTCCAGTATTCCAGCTGCTCGATAAATGCGTCCGACTTCAATGGTCTCGATATTCGCATTTGTGAGCTTGTCGACATAGAGCGTGATGAGTTGGCCTTCGGCATTGGTGAGATCAATCTCGTAACTGTAAGTAAACTCCTCGGCACGCGTTGCAACACCTTCAACCGAGATCAGGCGTCCGGGTCGCGTTTCATTATCACTAAGCGCGGTACCAATGGAAACATTCGTTGGTTCCCAATTCGTCTCAGTAGCGGCTGGTGCGATGATCTCCACATCATCTGGCACGATGCCCGGGACTATCTGCAACGAACCGCGATACGCGCCCATCTCACCGCGCACCCGAACGCGCGCGCCGAGAGGCGTATCGACGACACCACCCCCGCCGAAGACCTGCACTTGCAGTCCTCCTGTCTCGTCCTCGATATAAAACTTGGTGTTGCCACCCCCCGCGAAGAAACCGCCTGTGTACATGGTGACAATTCCTTCCACAGTGAGTTCGATGCCGTTCAACGTGCGAGCAGTCCCGATGGGGATGATGCCACCTTCAATTTGAGTCCAGAGCGGAGGCCCAAACGCCCACTGGCTGCCACGAGAGTCAACCGCGTAATAGTTGCTCGTACTGGCGGTTGTGTACGTCCAGGGCGCGCGTAATACGAGCTCTGCCGAGAGGCTGTCTCCCGATCCGATTTCTGGGATGGTCCAGTTGAAACCTTCGGTCATGAGTTCAAGTGATTCTGAATACGACTCGATGGAGAAAGCGGCCGGGACCGGCAACCAGATGGAAGCATCCGTGACCGGTTGACTGGCTGTGTTCACCACTGTCAGGATAAATTCGAGCGCGCTGCCGGGTTCCCCTTCGGAGGGACCATCGAGCACAAGTTGGAGCCAGGCTGCTTGCATGGGCGTGGGTGCGCTGCCTGTATTTTGTGGGTTTGGAGATTGGGAGATACGGAAGTCAGCCTGATTGTCGTCGGTATCGGTGCCGTTGCCCGCCTCGCCGCCGGGGCTGCGCTCAATGGAATATCCGCTCTCTGGTTGGAGGGCAGCTGCCCCTTCCGTGAAGGCAGTGGGGGCATTCCCCCATGCGAGGGCATCCACCATCTCGCCGGAGGCATCTCGCAATGCCAGGCCGCCCCCGGAAGTGTTCAGGCCGCAATCAAAATATGCATCTGCCTCAACGCCAATATCGACGCCCTCTCGCGCGAGCAGGTAGTGGCCATGGGGTGGGATCAGGGTTGCCGAATCCCAAACGAAGACCACTTCATCCTCTAAACCGCTTGAGAGCCGGTAGGACAATGACCAGCCGTTTAAGTCCACAGGTCTGTCATTGTCATTGGCGAGCTCGACGAAATCGCGGTTGTTGTCACCCGCCACTCCGGTCAGAACCTCACTAATGAGAACTTCCCCCTCCTCCGAAGTTGCAGCTCCATTGACTGGACTCTGAGTCTCCTCAGGCGTGCACGCGTTATATATAAAAGCCGAAAGGAGAATAAGAATCAGAGTTGGGAAGCGTTTCATCATCGATTTCCTGAATAGCGCAATTTGGAGCAGCTCACAGTAGAATACTATCTCAATTTGTAGATTGAAGGGAATCCGAATTCGTGTTCATAGTTTGCTTACACCATAACGATCAGGACGGGCGCTGCGCAGCGGCAATTGTCCGGCGCGCGCTCGGCAGAAATGTACGTATGTATGAGATCAACTATGGCGAGGAGATACCGTGGGAGGCGATCCAAAAGGCCGATCAGGTTGTGATCGTAGACTTTTCCCTGCCGTTGGATGATATGCTGCAGATTCAGAAAATGACTGAGCTGATCTGGGTGGACCATCATGTCTCCTCGCTCGAAGCCCTGAGCTCATTGGAAAACGTAGCTGGTGAACGCAATCTGGAAGATGCTGCTTGTGTACTTGTATGGCGGACATTTTTCCCGCATGAGCAGATACCACGCGCGGTGGATTTTATTGGCGACCGCGACGTGTGGCGTTTTGCTTATGCAGAAACTGCTGAATTCTGCGAAGGTTTGTTTGAGGAAGAGACACAGCCGACAAATGACCTGCTTTGGGATCCTTTGTTGAATGGAGAGTCGGATTTTGCAGCGAAATTAATCGAGCGTGGCCGCATTCTCCTTGCATCCCGATTGAGGGGCATTGAGCACTCAATCAGGACCCGGGCGTTTACGGTTGAATTCGAAGGTTTCAATACTCTGGCGATCAATACACGTGGCAACGGGGACATTGGGGAGTATATCCGCAATCAGGGTTATGCAATCGCCTATTGCTATCACGATGCCGTGCAGAGTGGTCGCCTGATTACATTTGTCACGCTCTATTCAGCTGGTGCTGATGTCTCCAAGATAGCGGAGAAATTTGGCGGAGGGGGACATCCGGGCGCGGCGGGCTTTTCGTTTCTGCGTGGCTCTACTCCCTTTCCACCCGGTGCCAAGGTGGTGTTGGATTGAGACAGATTCGCTGCGTATTCTTTAGAAGCTTCGCTTTTGGTAATGGACTGTGCCGGTTGTGCACGAATAAAAAGCGAAGCTTCTTCGACGGCGAGTCTATTTCGATGTGTAGCGACAATCCGGATAACCACTGCAACCAATAAAAGCGCCAAACTTGCTCTTGCGTTGCAGGAGTGGTTTGCCGCATATTGGACAGTTACCCCCGGTCGGCTTCGGGGCTGCCTTTTTTCGTTTGCCTTTCTTCTTTCCGCCCTTTGATCGTGAGCCTTTCCCACTCGGAGAAGAGACCCGGATCCTCGGGGCGGCACTTGTCGCCACTTTCGCATGTGCGACCTGAGCTGACAGAGGCTCCCACATCTCGGCCATGACATTTTTCCATTTGGCCTCCCCATTGGCAATTTCATCCAAGCGCTCTTCCATCTGAGCTGTGAAGCCAACCTGAAATAGATTCGTAAAATGCTCCAACAGGAAATCGCACACAACGCGGCCTAATTCAGTCGAGAGCAGATTGCGCTTTTCTTTGCGAATATACTCACGGCGGTAGAGAGTATCGACAATGCTGGCAAAGGTACTGGGCCGCCCGATGCCAAGTTTCTCCAATTCCTGGATCAGGGCAGCGTCGGTGAAATGCGGAGGCGGTTTGGTGAAGTGTTGTTTGGGGAGCAGTTTGTGGCAACGGAGCGCATCGCCTTTCGCGAGTGGTGGCAATGTCTCATTTTCTGCTGTGCCTTCTTCCGGCTTCTCCTGCTGCACATCATAGACTCGCAGAAAGCCCGCATCGAGCAATTGTCGTCCGGTTGCCCGGAAAATATATGGGAGGGCGGTGCCGTCTTTCCCAGTGCCGACGGTGATTGTGGTGACGTTATAGACCGCCGGTATCATCTGGCTGGCGATGAAGCGGCGCCAGATGAGCGTGTACAGCTTGTCTTGCTCTGGTGAGAGGGCAGCCCGAATCTCTTTCGGCAGGCGCGCCGGATCTGTGGGGCGGATCGCCTCGTGCGCTTCCTGGGCGTTTTTCACTTTCTTTGCATAGGTAGGTGGGCGTTCCGGGAGCGCGTCCGCTCCGTAAAATTTGCTGATGACCTCGCGGGCAGCTGCCTGTGCGTTTGGCGCGACATGCGTGCTATCCGTGCGCATGTAGGTGATTAGACCCACCTGACCTTCACCCGGGACGGTCACGCCTTCGTAGAGCTGCTGTGCGATCTGCATCACACGTTTGGCCGACCAACGCAAACGTACCGAAGCATCGCGCTGCAGACTCGATGTGATATACGGCGCATAGGGCTTGCGCGTGCGCTTTTTCTGCGCAACGGCAACAACAGTCCAGTCTGCGCCTTCGAGCGCTGAGATAACTTTCTGGGCATCTGCTTGGGTCTTTAATTCCGGTTTCTTTTTCCCTATGCGGAACAAGCGTGCACGGAAATGCTCTTCCTTTGGTTTGGAAAGTTCTGCCTCCAGCGACCAGTATTCTTCCGGGTTGAAATTTTCGATCTCACGGTCGCGTTCTACAACGAGGTGCAGTGCGACGCTCTGCACTCGCCCGGCCGACAAGCCTTTCGGGCCGGAGATGCCCTTCCAAAGCACGGGGGAGACCTGATAGCCCACCAAGCGGTCCACCACTCGCCGGGCCTGCTGCGCGTCAACCAGATTCATATTAATCGATTCGGGCTGCGCCAGGGCGGCTTTCACAGCATTAGGCGTGATCTCGTGAAAGCGCGCCCGCAACACTGTTTTCCCCTTCAAGTCTTTTTTGCAAGCCTGTGCAACATGCCAGGCAATGGCCTCACCCTCTCGGTCGGGATCGGTCGCGAGCACAACCGGATCACATTTCGAGATGGCCTGCCGCAATCCGACAAGCGTTTTTCTTGCGCGGGGAGCCAGATGATAGGTCGGCTTGAAGCCATTCTCGACATCGACGCCGAGTTGTTTTTTCGGCAGATCGCGGATATGACCCATGCTGGCGCGCACGATATGGCCGCTGCCGAGATATTTTCGAAGTGCCTTGGCCTTGGTGGGGCTTTCGACGATGATGAGGGTGGTCATTACGCCAAGTATACAAGGTGCGTTACACCGCGCTATGAAAGAGCCTGGCACATCCGATGTGCCAGGCTCTTTTGTTTTATATTGCTTGACCGATCATCCCTCACCCTTTAAACTCTCCTGGTATAAATGTGATTTAGTCACTGAGAGAAGTTCATTGAAAAGTACACCCATTACAACATTCAGGAATGAGAATTAAATAACTTGTGCAAATGGGAGAGCGCGGTAATTCCATTGGGGCAAGAAATCATCAAAGATAATGCGCATGTTGTCCCTGAAATCTGTGGCTACTTTACGACCGGTTTCGTAGACCTGGTCAATAACATGGACAAAAGCTTTCAGTCCGGTCTTGGTGCTGGTTTTTTCCATCAGTTCTTTTACGAGTTTGCGGCTGGTGAAGATCACGCCTTGGCAAGCGCGGGTAACATGCGGGAAGAAACGGTGTTCGCTGGGGTTGTATTTCGAGCAATAGGGTGGATAGTGAGCAATGCGAATTTCGACCCCGATTTCATCGGCCAGTGCTTGCAAGTCTTGCTTGAAGATGTAGTAGCGGGAACTGTTACTCCCGCCGCCATCGCAAAGCACGAGAATAGAAGTGGCGTTGGGATAGTGGTAGTGGCCGTATGTGTACCACCAATGGCGAAAGCTATCGCAAGCGAATTCACTGGTATCATGACTGCCGCCGAGTTGGATGTAGCCGACATTGAGACGCAAGTCGTAGAGACTGTGAGGAATGCTGACCCCAGCAGCATAGCTGTTGAAATCATGGTCATAAGTTTGCAGTTCTTCCAGGGTGTACAAATGTCCGTCTCGGTAGAAATTGCCCAGATATTCCTTTTTCTTGCTGTCCATGCTGACAATGGGATTGCCCGCCGCTTCGAATTCGGTCTTGAGCCGCGTGATGTTCTCAAATTGCTCGTTGCGGTTTTCAATCTCGGCCTTCAAACCGAGTTTCTTTTGCGCTTTTCGGCGGCGATAGTTGTGCTTCTGCAGCAACTTGCGCACCACATATTTGCTGACCACGATGTCGTGCTCGGCCCGCAACGCCGCAACAATCTCGCCCGGGGTCAGGTTCGTCCAGCGCACCCTCTCGTCCATCGGGTCACCGGCTGTGTGCTCGCGCAAAACTGCCAGGAACTTCTCAGCAAGTTGCGCCCCCCATGTGACGTAGTACGGTTTGCGTCCGCCGCCTGGCTTCCGAATGCGCTGCTCCACTTCGCCCTTGGGCAAGCCACTGACTTCGCGGGCGCCTTTGCTCACCGTGTTGCGACTGCACCCCAACACCCGCGCAATGTAACTCCGTCCGCCGTGTCCAAATCTCAAGGCTTCGAAACCAGCAAAGCGACGCCCATCTTTCTCGTTCAAGCTGTTGTAAAAGCGGCGCATCATTTCTTCATGTTCGGGCGCATAGGGTTTCATCATGGCCTGCTGGCTAGTGTTCTGATGAAGCCAAGAGAATATCACTGCTTGCATCCGTTGTGAACCAACTGCCCAAATTATTTAATTCTCGTTCCTCAGACTGATTGCTGTCATCTTATTCACCCTGAGCGCCTCGGTTGCGAGTGTTACGGCAGCGCCCGCTGTCCAGAGCAGCGGCACGGCCTTCACGTTTGACACCACTGGAAATGATTTGTACACCATTAACCTGGCGACAGGCGTGACGACTTTTGTAGGCGATGCCGGCGTCGATATCGTCGGGATGTCGTTCCACCCTGATGGCACGCTATTCGGCATTGATGTCACCAACGACGACCTGGTAATAATCAACACTACAACCGGCGCGATCACCAAGGTGGCCGATACCACCTTTCCAGGTTTATCCGGTTCGATGGCGATCGATTGTAACGGCAACGCGTTTGTCATCGGTACCACTGATGACACTTTTAGAACTCTGAGCCTGACTACTGGCGCAGTATCAAACCTTGCCGGCATTGCGGACGATATTGGCGCGACAGCATAACACCCCACGAGCGACGTTTGGTTCGCCGTGAGCTTTACCAATAAAAACACTTATAGAGTAAGCACCGTCAGCGGAGCGACTACGTTGCTAGGCTTTCACGGAATCAATATTAGCTTCTCCGGGGCGGCATTCGACGCAAGTGGGACGCTCCACCTGATTGCTGACCAAACCGATAGCGTCTACACTGTGAATCAGACGAGCGGCGCGCTAGAAAATGCAGTGGGGGTCGATACGAACCGCCTCTATGTGGCCCTGGCTATCAGCGACGCGTGTCCCACCAGCACCACTACAACCGACAGCGGCCCGAACGCCAGCCTAGACACATCGGGCAGCCCAACCACACTGACCGGCGGCGCGGCGTACGATCTCAACGGCTCGTACGGGCAAATCTGTGTGGATAGCGCCTGCAGTGGCGGCAACCACTCCCAGGGTGATGTGCAGATTTTTGCAAAGGATGGGCAGATTTGCGTCATTCCACCGTCCGGCTATGAGGTGGTTGGTGCGACCTGCCAGGACGCGGGTGGGCGCAAGGATTTCGTCATCCAGCACATTGGTGGAACCAACGGAGCCGCGAACGGCGCAGCCGTGCTCGCTGACGAACCGGCTGTCGCTGCCGAAGCGGTGTCGGGTTACGCAATGGGCGCGACGGGTGGGACGTTCAGCTGTCCTATCACAAATGGGAATGTGAAAGTCACTGTTCCCGCGAATGTAGTCGCCGATGGCACCCGTTTCCTGTGTGCAGCGAGTGAGAACCCACAGTCGGCAACTGCGCCGATAGGGTACTCGTTGGTCGGCTCGCGGGTAAACCTGACGACTGACACTGGACGGGCGACATTTGACAGCGCACTGACGATCTGTCTGAGCCACACAGTTGCCGATATATTGAAAGCGGGTGGCGCTGTAGACAACCTGCATGTGGGTTTCTTTGAAGGCGTATTGTGGCAACCGTTGCCAGTTTCGCCCGCGATTGCCAGCGAGACCTGCGACCTGGCCGACCACTTCACGCAGTTCGGCCTGTTGGCCGCCACGCCAACAGCATTGCCCGCAACCGGGGCGAGTGTCGCGCCGGTAGTGTGGCTCGTGTTGGCAGTCGTTGCGCTAACGACTAGTGGAATTATGTGGCGCAGGCGGCAGCAGCGGACATCATAATTAGTCAATCTGGAACAATCTGCGGCGGCAGTTCATAACTGAGCAGACTTACACCCTTTTTACAGCATCAAACTTGACAATGAATCCGCTGCTGTGCTACACTGACGCGGCTATTGGCGAAGGGAAATTTTAAAGATAAAATGCGAATGCTTTACGGAAATCAGACAGATCCCTCCTCGGTCGTGGGTGCGACCTTGATTCGCTGATTCCGCCAATTTTCTGAGCGCAGTCACGAGCCACGGGTCGGCTCTAATCTGACCCTGTGGCTCTTTTTATTTCCAGCCACGGGTGAATTCACGGCCTGTGGCTTTTTGTTTTCCTGGGACGATGGACTTGTTGGGTTGAAAGAAGGTTTCAAAGAGATTGGTATAAGAATACTGGAAGCAGACTATGAGTACTTTGAGCTCACCATATCAATATGACTTGAAAAATATCGCTGTCCGGAATCGCCTGCTCGGCTTGTGGCGGCTTCTAACCGGATTTCGGCTGGCTTATCTTGGCGCGACGGCCAGCCAGGCGGTTGCTGCCGTGGCGAAGACGGGGACGTTTCTCTTACTGCGCTTCTTCGTGGATGATGTACTCGGCGCGGGCGAATCGAGCGAGTTGGTGCCTTACATCGCCGTCGGATTTGTTGCACTGGCGATATTCGAAGGGGCCTTCACATTCACGAGTGGTCGCTTGGCGGCTTATTCCTCCGAAGGGGTAGCACGGCGCCTGCGTGACTATCTCTTCGACCACATCCAGCGGCTCTCGTTCACCTATCACGATCGGGCGAGGACGGGCGACCTGATCCAGCGCACAACTTCGGACGTGGACGCCATACGGAAATTCTTTTCGGAGCAGGGTGTGGCCGTGGGACGCATTTTGTTGCTATTCACCATCAACTTGGGCGTGCTCCTCTCAATGCATGTGCCACTGGGTCTGATCTCGGTTGTTGTTGTGCCGTTCGTCTTGCTGATGTCGTTTGCATTCTTCCATCGCATTTCGATCGCATATGAGGCCAATCAGGAGCAGGAGGCTAAGTTGTCAACCACTTTGCAGGAGAACCTGACAGCGGTGCGGGTGGTGAAGGCCTTTGCCCGCCAGGAATATGAGCGCGGAAAATTCGAAGACGATAATGCCGAAATATTGAAGCGCGGATTGCACCTGTTGCTCTGGCATTCTTTGTTCTGGCCGTCTTCGGATGTGCTGATCGGTCTGCAACTGACAATCGGATTTGTTGCCGGGGCGTTGTTTGCTATGCGGGGAGACATCAGTATTGGCACCTTCCTTGCCTTTGCAGGCATGATCATCTGGATCGTATTTCCGTTGCGTATTCTCGGGCGGCTGATTACTGAGATGTCGCGCGGAATGGTCTCATTCGGGCGCGTGTCGGAACTTATCGAACAAGATCGTGAGCCTTTGCTCGCCGGTAGTTTCCAGCCGCAAGGCAACCTGCGAGGTGAGATCGTCTTCGACGATGTCTCCTTCGAATATGTAGGCGAGCCCATTCCAGTGCTGCACAATATCAGCTTCCGCTGTGAGCCCGGCCAATCTGTGGCTTTGCTGGGACCAACCGGCGCTGGCAAGACTTCCCTTGTCAACATGTTGCCCCGTTTTTACGACTACACGATGGGCAGCATCAAACTCGATGGCAGCGAGTTGCGTGAATATCCGCGTAAATTCCTGCGGCAGCAGACGGGCATTGTCGAGCAAGAGCCATTCCTTTTCTCGCGAACGGTTCGTGAAAACATCACATATGGTGTAGGACGTGTTGTCACTGACACAGAAGTTGAGGCTGCAGCTCGCGCGGCAGCTGTGCACGATGTCATTCTGTCTTTCCCGCATGGTTACGAGACTATGGTGGGTGAACGCGGTGTGACGCTTTCAGGGGGTCAGAAACAAAGAGTGGCGATTGCACGTACTTTGCTTAAAGATCCGCGCATCCTGATCCTGGACGACTCAACTTCGAGTGTTGATACAGAAACGGAAACGGAAATCCGGACAGCCCTGGAGCGGCTGATGGAGGGGCGCACGACCTTCATCATCGCACATCGCATCCACAGCGTTATGGACGCCGATCTGATACTGGTCTTGCAGGATGGGCGCATTGTCGAGCGCGGGACGCATGACACACTGCTAGCGGAACCGGGTCTGTATCGCCGCACATACGAGTTACAGGCGTTGATCGAGGAAGAACTGGAGAGAGAAGTGGCGTTTGTCTGACGTAGTGAGTCGGATATTCTCCACAACGTGGAGTGTGCACTGCACTCGGTGGTAACCCTGTGGGTATCGCACAGAGTGATAATAAGGTACTAAAAATGTCTGAATTTGAAGAATACGAAGAAATCGAAGAAGAAGAATTTACAGCAAAGATCAGCCGGGGGACGCTGCGCCGGTTGGCAGGCTTGGCGCGCCCCTATTGGCGACGAGTGTCCGGCTTCCTGTTCATGATCGCAATTGTCGCGGGGAGTGACTCTTATCTCACGTTCCTCATCAAACGCATCCTCGATGAAGCCATCCTCAAGAAGGATGTCGAGGTACTGATCGCGCTTGCGATCCAATACGGGATTGTATCCGTGTTATTGGCCGGGGCGGTGTTTGGCTTCATCTGGTTGGCTGGTAGTCTGAGCGAAATAGTGCAGTACGACCTTCGTAAACGAATGTTTAACCATCTGCAGGACCTTTCGTTCCGCTACTTCGATCACACACCGGTGGGATGGATTATGTCGCGACTGATCTCTGACACCAGCCGCATAGGAGACTTGCTGGCGTGGGGAGTCCTGGACTCATCCTGGTTTGTGATGAGCACAGTATCTTCGATGATCTTTATGATGCTAATCAACTGGCAGCTTGCACTGGTTGTTTTCGCAATTGTGCCGGTACTAGTGGTTGTGGCTGCACTGTTCCAGAAAAAGATTCTGGTCGAATATCGGGCCGTGCGGCGTATCAACTCAAAGATCACGGGTGCATACAACGAGAATATCAGCGGCGTACGGGTGGCCAAAGCACTTGTAAGAGAAGAGCGCAACTTGGAAGAGTTTGGTCAGTTAACCAGCGAGATGTATAAATCCGGCTATCGGGCTGCGTGGCTTTCGGCGCTCTTCCTGCCGCTCGTGCAGATCGTCGCAGCATTCGCCGTCGGCGGAATCGTTTGGTATGGCGGCTGGCAGGTGCAGATCGGCGCCCTTACCATTGGTGGCATTCAAGCCTTCGTGACCTACGTGACTTTTATCCTATTCCCACTCCAGGAGATGGCGCGGGTGTATGCCGAGATGCAACGTGCGATTGCTTCTGCCGAGCGAATTTTCTCGTTGTTGGACACAACCCCCGACATCACAGACGTGCCCGCGGCAAAGGTCTTGCCGTCATTGCGGGCCGATATCCGCTTCGAGAATGTGGATTTCTTTTACGAATCGGGGAAGCCCGTATTGGAGAATTTCAACCTGCACATTCGGAGTGGGGAGACAATTGCGCTTGTCGGTCCCACCGGTGGTGGTAAATCAACAATCGTGAATTTGCTCAGTAGGTTCTATGAACCAACGCGCGGTCGTGTGCTAATTGGGGATCAAGACTATCTGAACGTGACTCAACTCAGCATTCAGTCTCGTCTGGGTGTTGTGTTGCAAACGCCACATCTCTTCTCCGGCACAATCCGTGAGAATATCCGCTATGGATGTCTGGTGGCTTCAGATGAAGAGATTGAAGAAGCAGCGCAACTTGCGGGTGCACATGAGTTTATCGACCGGCTGGAAGGCGGCTACGAGGCCGATGTCGGGGAGGGGGGCGGCCTGCTCTCGGTGGGCCAGAAACAACTTGTCAGTCTGGCCCGCGCGATCCTGGCTCAGCCGGATATCTTCATCATGGACGAGGCCACCAGTTCTGTGGATACCGTCACGGAGGCGTTAATCCAGAAAGGCATGGACGCGCTATTGGGATCGACAACGAGCATCGTCATCGCGCACCGCCTATCCACGATCAAGCGTGCGGATCGAATACTGGTTATCGAAGCTGGCCGGATTGCTGAGATTGGATCGCATGCAGAACTGCTGCGCGAGCGCGGGCATTACTACCGTCTCTATGCACAGCAGTTCCGCCGTGAAAGAACAGTGACGTACGAAAAGATGGATGAGCCAATCCCGATGGTAACAAAACTCGAATTGGCCTGAGAAGCAGCGGTTATGCAAAACGCCCGGTAATTTACCGGGCGTTTGTGTTAAAGAAATGAATTTTCAGATTTTTTGACTCTGCCCTCTATTATGGACTCAGTAGGCGTATAAGCAGAAACGCCCACGAGCATTGGAGTCCGGGGGCGTTTCGCTTCCTGCACCACAAAGGGCAGGTATCAAAAGGAGGAGAATTTCTATAGTATAACTAAAAATTATCCCCCCAAGATAAAACTAGCGTAAATATACGTGCGGAGAAAGCCAGTTCACTTTAAGATATAAGTCACACGAGTACTTAATGTGGGGAAATCAGCCAACGCCCATAGGCCACGAAACTTGCAAGTAATACGACAACCACATTCATTGCGAGACGTGGAGAGGCTTCGCCGCGTCTAATATGAAATACAATCGATCCTGCCATAAGCAAAGCCAATCCAGCGGCCGCCAGTGGCGTGAGCCAGGGCAGGATGCCTGTCAGGCCAGGAAGGATAAGTCCAAGAGGGCCAAGGATTTCTGCAACTCCAAGAAATCGACGAAATCCAGGCGAGAGATCGAAAAAGAATTGCATTTCCTCCCGCATACTTTCAGGTACGTTCTTTTCTGGGTCCAACAACAAGCGGCTATGTGGCAGAAAAAATAGGGCAAGGATTGCTTGCAATATCCACAATGCGATATTCATATCATCTACACTCCACAGTATTAGACGTAACAAACATTTGCGTTATTTGCAAAAGGCACTTTGCAGACAACTTCAAGTCCTCATCCAAACAGTGTCCTGAATCCATACGTCAGAATTGGGAGAAAGACTGAGATGTGATCCTCGAATTCGAATACAGTAGTCTTAAACTCCAAATTTTCATAGCTGCGTTCCTCTATCTGTAGTGCCATTTTTAATAAACTATTTGCCATTAAGGGACCTTCCATGTCTCCTGCCCCAATGAAAACCTTTGCGGGCAAATCCACATGATTCGCAGCGTACTCAACTTCCTGAGACACAATTTTTTCAGTGATAGTTGGACTGCCAATTATGTAACGATCAAAAGTTTCCGGCTTTTCAAACAACGTGTAGAGTGCGAAGGAACCGCCAAATGAATGGCCAATTAATGCATTCTCATCGGGCTTGACTCGATAGTTCGCATTAATCTCAGGCATCAACTCTTCTCGAATAAATTGAAGAAAGTCACTCGGCTCCTGAACGAAATCATTATACCGACGCGTTAATAATATATCCTCATCTTCTGTCGGGTAACCAATGCCCACGACAATAACTTCGGACCGTCCATAGACACTTAAGTCCAATCGAGTGTACTCAAGCACGGACCCAAACCATATGTTGGCATCCAACATATAAAGTACTGGATAATTCTTTTCCAAGTTAGGATAACTCCATGGAAGTCCTACAAATATCTTGTAGTCTTGATCAATATGTGCGGCAGATAGAATTATTGTCTCAGTGCCAAAAACCGTCACCCCTGGATTGGATTCATCCAATGGTGCACTAGCCTCTGATGTGACCACGCCTGCGCGGCACGCGGTCAGCAACTGCGCGATGAGCAACCCTCCAATCACATCGGGCACCAAGTTCCTTCTGATCATTGCTTTGCTCCTTGTCATATCGATTAACAGAATGGAATGATCTTGTTTGATTCTTTCACGGCCGCTTCCCAAGTTTCCTCGAAGCTGTCGGTGAAGAAATAGTAAGTTGTGCCGTTTGGCATGAATATCCGTTCAATTCCACCGTCCCCAGCATCTCCGAAACCCAATCAACCCAACCTGCTCAACTACTTGTAACATAGTTTTTGGTTTTATTTATTGCTCCACAAACGTAAAATCTACATTCACTCTAAATTCGTCTTCTACACTTAAGACACCAACAAAATTAGGTGGATCAAAGCCAAAATCGGTCATTTTTAGCTGGGTGGTGGCTTGGCCGGTGATGGTGTCGCCGGCCAGGGTGGCAGTTAGATTGAAGGTAATTTGCTGGGTAATATTTCTAATGGTAATGTCGCCATTGGCACCAAAAGTCACTTCCTGACCATCGGCAATTTCACTGGGGGCACTCTCTAGCGAGGTGATGATAAACTCAGCCAGGGGAAATCGGAAGGACTGAAGAGCATTGGTACGAATATGATTATCGCGTCGAGATTGATCGTTGGTCAGGGTGCTGACATCCACTACAAAATTGCCGGCTATCACCGGTTTGGCTAAATCGCCCAGATTTAGTTGCATCTCGCCACTTACCTCTTGGGTACTGCCTACCGTATCGACCAAGCCCGATTCAATGCCTAATCGACCGAGTGCGCCGCCAAAAAACTCCTCGCTCACACTGTATGAGGCCGTTGACACTTCCGGCACAATTACAAAGGTGCGTATAGAAGAATCGGATACTTCTTCAACCTCGGCGACTGGCTCTGTGTCAACTTCTGTCTCTGTTCCTACTTCTGGTTCTACGTTGGCAGGTTCTTCAGTCTCGGTTGGCTCCACTGGGACGGGCGTCTCCGTCGCTGCAGGTTCTTCGGTCTCGGTTGGCTCCACTGGGACGGGCGTCTCCGTCGCTGCAGGTTCTTCGGTCTCGGTTGGCTCCACTGGGACGGGCGTCTCCGTCGCTGCAGGTTCTTCGGTCCCGGTTGGCTCCACTGGGACGGGCGTCTCCGTCGCTGGTGGTTGATCACCTCCACACGCCGCCAGCAATAAAGTGCTGATAATTACAACCGATATAACAACAAAACTTCTCTTTAACACGAACATCCTCTCCTCCAAATAAAATAGTGTTGTAAAAATTTACCTGGGACAATGATATCTTCAGTAGCCTTGCAGGTGAACCCGCACCATTAATGCGGAACTTTAGTTCGCGTCCGGTTGGTCATCGAAGGCACACTCACTGTACCTGTTCCGCGTTCCTTGAGCGTCCTCTGTGCCTTATCATGAATGATTGGAGAATAAGCACGTACCCAGTCCTCCGTATGCGTCATTTGAAATTCGCTTTGTATGGGGGTGAGCGACCCTTTGCTTGAAATACAGTTGTGATAATGGATTTGCAGCCGGCAGCTGTCATCAAACGCGCCTCTGACGAGTCGGCTTTGTCTGTCAGTTGGCGGTAATATCGAATCTGATGTGTACCGACTGATGTAGAGTAGAGCAATGTCGGGCTTTGCCTTGTGCGGGTAGGCATGTTAGCGTTAGCGTGAGAGCCCGTTTGCTCAATGTGAGTGCTCGTAGCCTTTCGCGATGCTGTTGAAATGTTGGCCGGTGCAGACACCGCCACCAGAAGCACCGAGTTATACTTACTACTCTACGGGATTTCGACCGGCTATTTGTCCGAATTAAATTACGATCAATAATACTGTAGCGTTTCTACGTTTTTGCGGCGTGATTTAATCGTTATCTGAGCGTCGTCTGTGCCTTTTAATTACGGATTAGAAAAAAAATTTGCCCAGCCTAAAAATCAACCTCTTTGGACGACCTCAGTTGGAGTACGATGGTGAACTACTTGAGATAGCCAATCGCAAAGGGCTTGCCTTACTTACCTACCTGGCAATTAACCCGGAGATCCATCGTCGAAACCGGTTGGCCGGCCTGTTCTGGCCGGACTACAACCAGACCCGGGCGCGGGCCAACTTGCGTCGCACATTCTGGATTCTCAACCAAACCCCACTCGCAAATCTGATCGGAGCAGGTCAAGAAAGCATTCACCTGGAATCAGGCGATGAACTCTGGGTAGATGTAATCCGATTTCGGGAATTACTGGATGTCTGGTGTGACCCGGAGCATTTGTCCGCGGAACTCACTGCGGACGCGCTCACCGCTCTGAGTGAAGCGATCGCAATCTATCAGAGGGATTTCCTGGCGGATTTCTATCTGCCGGACAGCAACGAGTTTGAAAATTGGACGCTCGCGCAACGAGAACAACTGCGCCAGCAGATGCTCCGCGCACTGGCCGCCCTTGCTAGCCACCACATTGCACAAGGTTATTACGAAGCAGCCCAGAGTAACGCCCGGCGCCAGTTAGAAATCGACAACCTACAGGAGAGTGCTTACCAACAGCTCATGACAGCGCTGGCGCGCAACGGCCAACGCAACGCCGCCCTGGCACAGTACGAGGAGTGCCGCCGTTTGTTCTTTGATGAGTTAGGAGTGGGACCTTCGGAGGAGACAACGGCCGTGTACCAACGAATTCGAGCTGATGCCTCGGCCAGCATTCCACCACTGGAACCGGTCGTTGCGCCTCCCCAACCCCGACAGTTAGCGACAGACCCGTCTCTGGAAAGGTCCCCTGCTAACCCTTACCGCGGCCTGCTCGCCTTTCGGGAGGAAGACGCCCCCTTCTTCTTCGGGCGCGAGGCCTTTACTGAATTGCTCTTGGAAGCCGTACACCAACAATCGCTGGCAGCCGTCGTTGGTCTTTCCGGTAGCGGGAAATCGTCGGTGGTGCACGCTGGGTTGTTGGCCGAACTGCGGATAGAAGGGAACTGGCTCATCGCCTCCTTCCGCCCTGGGAGTCGTCCGTTCCAGGCCCTGGCAGCAGCTCTGCTCCCCGAGCTAGAAAAGGGCCTAACCGAGATCGAGCAACTCGTAGAAACGGACAAATTGGCCATTGCCCTCATGCAGGGAGACGTCTCCCTGATAAGTATTATTCGACGGATCCTGAGCTCGACTTTGTACATTTGGGGACTGATTTCTCATAAATAGAAAGGCAAGGTAAGCTGACCTTTGGATCAAGAAAGGTCGGAAAATGCTCACCTTGCCCACGGACATTATAGACTTGCTAAAGCCCTTCGCGACAGTGTTCGAAAAGCGCACTTGGTGGAAAGCTCTGGTGCTTCTGGTCGGTTCGATCCTGACGCCGCACTTGCGGACGGTGACGGCTGCGCTGCGCGTAACCGAGTACTGCCGTACCCGGCAAGTGTGGGGCTGAGCAGTGCCGGTAATTTTGCGAAGTTTCACCACGTGCTCAATCGCGCGACCTGGTCGGCACGTAAGTTGAGCCAATTGTTGCTTGCGTTGCTTTTGCAGCACTTTGATTACGGTGACGAGACTTTGGTGTTTGGAATCGATGAAACTATCGAACGTCGCTGGGGTCGTCGTATCAAGGCGCGCGGCCTCTATCGCGACGCCGTGCGTTCGAGCGGGGGTCACTTCGTAAAGGCCAGCGGCTTGCGCTGGATCAGCCTGATGTGGCTTGTACACATTCCATGGGCGATACGCGTGTGGGCGCTGCCAGTGTTTACACTGTTGGCGCCTTCTCAGCGATATTATGCGGACAAAGCGCGCGCTCATAAAACGGTACTCGACTGGGCGCGCCAAATGGTCTTCCAGCTGCGCCGCTGGTTGCCCAGCCGAAAGTTGGTGCTTGTGGCCGACAATAGCTACGCCGCGCTGGAATTCCTGCATGCCTGTCAGTCGCTCTCCGAGCCGGTGGCGGTCGTCACACGTCTGCGTCTGGACGCAGCCCTGTATCAACCGGCACCGCCGCGCAAGCCCGAACAGCTCGGCTGGCCACGGCGCACCCAGTCCAGTGGGGCCTGGGTCACTGGAAGGGGGCCCGCTTACCCACATTGCAAGCCCGGCTGAACGACCCGGAAACGGCTTGGACGAAGACCACGGTCGCCTGGTACAGCAACAAACAACGCACGGTAGAAATCACCGCCGGCACGGCGGTCTGGTATCACGGCGGGATGCCCACTATGCCGCTGCGCTGGGTTCTCATCCGCGACCCGGAGGACAAATTCAAGCCGCAAGCTTTGCTGTGCACGGACCGCTGGGCTGACCCGGTACAGGTCATCACCTGGTTCGTACAACGCGGGCAGCTGGAAGTCACGTTCGAAGAAGTGCGCGCCCACCTCGGAGTTGAGACACAGCGCCAGTGGTCCGATGCCGCCATCGCGCGCGTCACGCCGGTGCTGCTAGGACTGTTTTCCTGGATCACGCTGGCGGCTCACAAGTTGCATGTGCATGACCCAATCCCTGTGCGAACGGCTGCCTGGTATGCCAAACCTTTGCCAACATTCTCTGATGCAATCGCAACTGTGCGGCGTGAACTCTGGCCGATGGCAAGTGGTTTTTCCATGTCGCCGTCGCAGCCCGATATCGTAAAAGTCCCGCGCGCATTGCTCGATTCTCTGCTAAATATGGCTTGTTACGCTACTTGAAACGTACAAAGTCGAGCTGAGCAATCATCCCCAAGGCATGCGCCTGGCATTGGTTGGCGACCAGTTCGAAGAGTTGTTCACCCTTGTTCCAGAAGCGGACCTGCGCGCCCATTTTATGGACATATTGACGGAGGCGACCTTCGAGCAACAGTACCGGCGTTCCCCGTTCTTTTCGCTGATTCTTACATTGCGAGCGGACTTTTTGGGACAGGCCCTTGCTCACCGTCCTTTTGCCGACGCCTTGCAAGAATCTGATATCAAGTTGGGTCCGATGACGCGAAGCGAGTTGAGCCGCGCCATCGTCAACCCGGCCCAGAAATTCAATGTTGACTTTGAAGCTGGTCTGCTGTTCCGCATCCTTGACGATGTTGGGCAGGAGCCGGGCAATCTGCCGCTGCTGGAGTTTGCATTGGCGCTTCTATGGGAGAAACAAGAAGCGGCACGCATGACCCACGCGGTCTACGAAACCATTGATCGGGTAGAGGGGGCGCTGGTGTGACACGCCGAGGCGATCTTCGAAGAGCTTAGACCACAGGAGCAGGCGGCGGCCCGAAGAGTCTTCATTCAAGTCGTCCGCCACGGGCAGGGTACCGAGGATACCCGCCGCTTGGCAAGGCGAGCTGAACTTGGAGGATCAGACTGGAACCTCGTCCAACGACTGGCCGATGCGCGGTTGCTGGTCACCGGCCGGGATTCGGAGGGCCAAGAGACGATCGAAGTGGTCCACGAAGCCCTGATCCGAGGCTGGGGCCGGTTGCGGGAGTGGCTGGGAGCAGACCGCGCTTTTCGTCCCTGGCAAGAGCGATTGCGGACCGCCATTAGGGAGTGGGAATCCAACGAGTGGGACGAAGGCGTGCTGCTGCGGGGCGCCCCTCTGGCCGAAGCTGAGGGCTGGCTGGTGGAGCGGCCAGAGGACCTCAGCCAGTCTGATGAAGAATTCATCCAGGCCAGCGTGGAACTGAGAGATCGGCTGGCCGTCGAACGCGAGAAGAGGCGCACCGTCCGAGAACAGCTGCGCAGGCGCATCACGGTGGGCTTGGTGGTCGGTCTGGTTTCCCTGATCATTCTATCGGGGGTGGCCATACAACAATGGCAGAACGCAGAGGGAGCCAAAGCGATCGCCCAGCAAGAGAGAATTGCTGCAGAAGAGGAGCGCCGGGTCGCCTTCGCGCGCGAACTCGCCGCGCGTTCCGCGGATGCACTCGAACCTGATCCGGAGTTGAGCTTGATATTGGCGATCGAGGCGGTCAACGTTACCTACGAGGTGAATAGAGCGTTCACGTCCGAAGCAGAAGTGGCTTTATACCGCGCTCTGGCTCTGCCGACATATCGGGGCATTTTGGTCGGCCATACAGGAGGGGTCAACTCGGCCAATTTCAGCCCGGATGGGACGCGCATTGTGACAGCCGGCAATGACCACACGGCGCGGTTGTGGGACGCGCAGGGGAACTTCATCACCGCGATCGAAGGGCACACACAATTAGTCAACTCGGCCTATTTCAGCCCGGATGAGTCGCGTATTGTGACAGCAGGCAATGACCGCATGGCGCGATTGTGGGACGCACAGGGGAATTTCATCACCGCGCTTACAGGCCATACGGGACCCGTGTGGTCGGCCATTTTCAGCCCGGATGGATCGCGCATCGTGACGGCCAGCGCAGATGGCACGGCGCGGCTGTGGGACGCGCAGGGATACTTTCTCACCATGCTTGAAGGTCACAGTAGATCAGTCAACTCGGCAAAATTCAGCCCGGATGGATCGCGTAGCGTGACGGTCACCGCGGACGGCACGGCGTGGCTGTGGGACACACAGGGGATTTTCATCACCACGCTCGAAGGTCATACCGGACCGGTCTGGTCAGCAGGTTTCAACCCGGATGGGACGCGTATTCTGACGACGAGTGCGGACCGCACAGCGCGATTGTGGGATGCAGAGGGAAACTTCATCAGGGCGCTCGAGGGTCACACACAAATAGTCAATGCAGCCAGTTTCAGCCCGGATGGGTCGCACATCGTGACAACCAGCGCTGACCTTACAGCACGGCTGTGGGATGCAGAGGGAAACTTCATCAGAGCGCTCGAAGGGCACACGAGATCAGTATATCTGGTTGATTTCAGCCCGGATGGGTCTCAAATCGTTACGACCAGCAATGATGAGACGGCACGGTTATGGGACGTGCAGGGGAACTTCATCACCGTGCTCGAAGGGCACACGGACCGACTCAACTCGGCCAGATTCAGTCCGGACGGTTCGCGCATTGTGACGGCAAGCGCGGACGGCACAGCGCGATTGTGGGATACGCAGGGGAGTTTCATCACCGGGCTCGAAGGCCACACAAAATCAGTCTGGTCAGCTTTGCTCAACCCGGACGGGTCCCGTATTGTGACGGCCAGCGCAGATAGTACGGCGCGTCTGT
The DNA here is from genome assembly GCA_965248775.1 of Anaerolineales bacterium. Lineage (GTDB taxonomy): Bacteria > Chloroflexota > Anaerolineae > Anaerolineales > JBHHUI01 > JBHHUI01. The sequence goes on along the minus strand of OZ252150.1, from coordinate 1,964,041 downwards.
GGGATACGCAAGGTAATTTCATCACTGCGCTTGAAGGGCACACAAGAACAGTCAACTCGGTCAGTTTCAGCGTGGATGGGTTGCGCATACTGACGGCCAGCAATGACGGCACGGCGCGCCTGTGGGACGCGCGGGGGAATTTCATCACCACGCTCGAAGGCCACACGGAACGGCTCAATTCAGCCAGTTTCAGCCCGGACGGGTCCCGTATTGTGACGGCCAGCGCGGACGGTAGGGCGCGGCTGTGGGACGCCCAGGGTAATTTCGTCACAGCGCTCGAAGGGCACACAAGAGTGGTCAACTCGGCCACTTTCAGCCTGGATGGCTCGTACATCGTAACGACCAGCAATGACGGCACGGCGAGGCTCTGGGACGCACGGGGGATTTCCATCACCGCGCTTATAGGTCATACGGGACCCGTGTGGTCGGCCATTTTCAGCCCGGACGGGTCCCGTATTGTGACGGCCAGCGCGGACGGTACGGCGCGGCTGTGGGACGCCCAGGGTAATTTCATCACCGCTCTCGAGGGTCACACAAGACCGGTCAACTTGGCCACTTTCAGCCCAGACGGGTCGCGCATTGTGACGGCCAGCAATGACCGTACGGCGCGGCTGTGGGATGTATCGGTCGAGTTTATTCCTGAGTCCCCAGTCCTAGGGTTCAGAATAGGTATCGAGGGGGGATTTGTCACCGCGCTTGAAGGCAACCCAGGAGCGGTCAACTCGGCCAGTTTCAGCCCGAATGGGTCGCGCATCGTAACAACGAGCTCTGACCACACCCCATGGCTTTGGGACGCGCAGGGGAACTTCCTCACCGCGCTCAAAGGTCATACAGGCCCAGTCTGGTCGGCCGCATTCAGCCCAGATGGCACCCGCATTATCACTGCCAGCGCGGACGGCACGGCCCGAATATGGAAAGTTTGGAACGATATCGACACGATGCTGGTGGAGGCGCTGCTGCGCGTCAGGCGCTCTTTGACAGAAGCCGAATGTCAGCAGTACTTGCACCTGGAAACGTGTCCAGAAAATTGATGGCCTGAGGAGTTGCTCGAGAACAACGAAGCAAAAATCAGTTAGGAATCTTCCTGACGACCGGCAATCCAGCTGAGAGCCAGAACGGCCAGCACACCGAGCACCATCAAACCGATTGCAAAAGCAACATCACCGTCGAATGCAGCCGGCAGGATGTTCGCCTGTTCCAGCGGGACGATCTCGCCATGCCGGTCCACGGTTGTACTGAGGGTAACTTTCCATGGCCACACTTTGCGCAATGAGCCAAGCATCAAGCCGGTGAGCGCAGCGATGGTCGTGTCGCGATGATTTTTGAAGAGCCAGCTCAGGATACGCGCGAAAGTAACGATTCCAAAAGCTGCTCCCGCACCGACCAGAGCGATGGTGAGAATGTCACGGTCATTTACCGCCGCAAGCACATACTGATATTTCCCTAAGAGAACAAGAATGAATGCCCCGGAAATTCCGGGCAAGATCATCGCGCAGATGGCAATTGCGCCACTTAAGAAAAGGAACCAGGGCGCTTCTGGGGTCTGCACTGGTACAGCGCCGACGAGTAGGTAGCCACCCACCATTGCTAGGAGAGTGCTCGCTAGCGTAGTGCCATTCCACTGCGAGACCGATCGCCCAACAGTGATGACAGAAGCCAGCACCAACCCGAAGAAGAACGCCCAGACAAGGGTGGGGTTGGTTTCAAGCTGTTGCTCCAAAAAACTTGCCAGGGTCAGGATCGCCAGCCCAATTCCAACTCCGACTGAGAGCAAGAACTGCCAAGGGAAATTATCCATTGCGGCTCTAATTTTCAGCCGTGATAAAAATCGGAGCAGATTAGTGTCGACCGCTTTAATCGAGTTGATCAGCTCCTCGTATATTCCGAGGATGAACGCCATCGTGCCGCCGGATACACCGGGCACGATGTCGGCGGCTCCCATGAAAAAGCCACGCACGACTAGTCCGAGATAATCTCCCAAGGATCGTTGCGCGCGCGGAGTTGCAGATTCAACTGTTGTCAAGAAAAGGCCTCCTAAAAAAGCGTCGCGATTATAGCAGGAAGCGTTGTCTTTTTATCCGTTATCGGAAGGAGTGAAAGATGGCTTGAGAGGCTGGCCGGGAGTGCCAGCTGAAGGTTGTTGCCCGGGTGTCCCTACGGGCTGTGGGTTACCGGCAGGACCGTCGAAGGATTTGAAATAGAAGAAATTCGAGCCATCCGGGAGGGGAACCAGAGAGGGGTCGGCGCCACCGCCAGGGACGAAGCCATCGGTCGCCTCCCAGCTGGATCCATTATCGTTGGAAATAAACATCTGACTCGTGTAGAGCACAACACGCCCATCCGCGAGGAGTCCTAGCTCTGGGATACCGCCGCCTTCGAAAAGATGGTCGGTTAAGGTGAAATTGTAGCCGTCTGGGCTTGACGCGAGAAGAGTGTTTCCTTCTTGTGCTCTGGCGAAGGCGAGCAGCCAGGTACCATCGGGCAGTTCAATCGCTGTCGGATCTGTGATGCCTTCCACTTCGATCAGCTTTTGTTCTACTGTGAAGTTGATGCCATCTTCTGAAATTGCACTGTAGATTGGATGCAGATTATCCCCTGGCTGAACGGGACTAACGAAGTGACCGAGAAAGTAGAACAAACGGTAGCGGCCATCGGCGAGCCGAACCACGTACGGGTCAACAGCATCGCCCTCGAACACGCCGTCGATCCTGACACAATTAATAATTTCCCATTCGCCATCTGCCAGTTCATGGGCTACGAAGATACCATGTTGGCCCGGCTCGCCATTTACAAAATACACCCACTGGGCGCCATCCGGCCCGATCACTCCATCCGGAACGGAGGCGTGCTCGATGATCAACTCGCTCTCGTTCTCAAAGGTGATCCCATCGATAGAAGACGTGCGCATCACTCGAAGGTCGTAGAGTTGAGAGACATTCGGATTGCCGGCAGTGCAGGTGACTTCGGTTGTAGGTGTTGCCGCCTGTGCTGGTTCAGGCGTTATAGCGGTAATGGTTGGAGAGTTTTCGGGAGGTGGCTCCGTTTCCGCTGGGGGGGTGAGGCAGCGGGGACTATGGAGGTGGGTGAGCTTTCTATTGTGGGGACTGATGTGGCAGCGCCAAAGTTACATGCGAACTGAAGCAGTCCGAAGCAGAAAGCCACGAAGAGAAGGGGACGCTGACTTCTCAATTGTTCAACTGGCTCAGTCGTGCGCGACTTCGAATCCCGCCGACTGCCAATTGACGAAGCCGCCCATGGCCAGCACAATGTTCTTGTAGCCCCGTTTGGCAAGTACGGAAGCGCCTGCTGCTGCGCGAGCTTCATGTGCACAGTGGACAACGACGTCACGGTCTGTCGGCAGAGACAGATCATCCCAGGCCAGCCGACCGTTCTCAATGAGAGTTGCGCCGGGGATATGCCCGAGATCCCATTCGCTCTGTTGGCGTACGTCTAATACAAACGGTGCTTCTTCGGTTTGCATTTGAGCATGCAGGTCGGAGAGTGAAAGTACTGGCATTTCTTCGACCGCGTATCCGGCCGCAGCCCAGGTATCCACGCCACCCGCCAAGTAGCCGCGAATATCATCATAGCCAATGCGGATAAGTTGCCGCACTGCTTCCTGACGGTCTACTTCGTTTTTCGGGTAGTGGTTACATGTTGACTGATGAGTCTGGAAAAAGTAAGTTGTTGGCCTGCCAAACAGAGGAGCGCCAAAATGATCCAGAGTGTCATCACGCATGAGTGTTCAAAGTGCAGGAGCCTCAACATTGTCAAGAATGGTACAGACTATAAAGGCGGTCAGAAGTTTCATTGTCTCGATTGCGCCGCTTATGGAATGTTGGAACCGCAAAGCCGTTCTTATCCTGAGTTCATCAGAGAATTTGTCCTACGCACCTATCGAGAGCGAGCCAGTATGCGCGGCATTGAGCGCATCTTTGGCATCGCGCGGCAGACATTAGCACGCTGGATTCTGGAGAAGGCCGGCGCTATGCCGAACCTGGCTGACACTTTAGAAACCGTAAAAACGGATGATGTGCTGGAATTGGATGAATTATGGTCATTTGTACGCACAAAAAACGATAAACGTTGGATATGGGTCGCGCTGTGTCGGCGCACGCGCCAAGTGGTGGCCTATTTTATTGGCGACCGCAGTGAAAAAAGTTGTCGCGCGTTATGGAAATCCATCCCAGCATCCTACAAAGCGTGTTGCTCCTTCAGCGACTTCTGGCACGCTTACCAGAAGGTTTTACCAAACGACACTCACCAAAGTGTCGGCAAAGAAAGCGGCCAGACATCTCACGTGGAACGCTGGAACAACACCTTGCGCCAGAGACTGGCTCGCTTCGTGCGCAAAACTCTTTCTTTCTCCAAGTCCGACGTTTACCATGAAGCTGTACTCAAGTTGTATCTCCATTACTACAATACAGCGTGGTCCCCATCAGTTACCATGTAACCACTACCGTTTTTCGTGACAAGAACGAGCGGGGTACCAAACGGGATCAACCAACCCGCCCAAACGAGCACTGGCGTGCCAACATTAATGCCGTAGCTGTCAGGAATGTGTCCGCCTGCAAATTCGGCGGGCGAGCGGATGTCTAGCACCGCAATGCCAGAATCAATTAGTGCCTCGAGTGTTGTGATTTGAGTGAAAAGGCTCAAGCAGCCAAAGAGTAAGCCTGCTTGGCGAATAAGTACGAGAAGACTTGTTGCTCGTCAGTACCGTCAGACAGAGAGCCGTGAGCCTGCAAGATCAATGCTTCGATTAGCTGCTGGCTTTGTTGGCGAATAACCTGCCCGATGGATTGGATGGGCGCGCAGACCTTGTCACGACGCGATGTGGGCAAACAGTGCAGGTGCAGGAACGAATAGGCCACGAAGACCAGTGACCAGTGCTTATGAATGGCGGCGGCCGAGCGCATGCGATATTCGTGGAGCCCCAGGTTCTGTTTGGCGTCTTGATAAAAGGTCTCAATCGGCCAACGGAGCAGATAGGTTGCGATGATCTTCTTGGCATCCCAACTGAGATGGCTGCTGACCAGCACGGCATAGGTGCCGGTTAAATCAGGCTTGGCAAAGCTGATGACCAGCCGTACCTTCCCCAAAGTCGGGATGCGTACATTCTTGCTGAAGCAGTAGTAGGTCTGCACGCCCACTTGCATCGGTTTGAAAGCGGAAGGTGGGATAAGCGGCACTAGGTCCTGCACCTTGATGTGCGGACCATCAAAGCGCATGCGTTCGCCGGAAGCATCCTGGAGCACAAAGCTGTTGGTGATAAGGTTGCGGTTGTTTTTCAGCAGGCTGATCCAGTGCTTGCCATGCGCACTGAGAACTTCGAGCAATTCGGGTGCCAGGTACCAGGCGTCGAACAGCACCGTTTCAAAGGGCAAATCGTGCGCCAGCGCCGCCTTGACCAGTTCAGCCGCCAGCGAAATCTTGGTCTGAAAAGATTCGTCCAGAGCCCGGAACTCTGGGTCGGCCAGCAAGGTGGGTGCGACTTGACGTTTGAAGCGATTACGCTCCTTCTTGGTTTTCGGGATCGTAGCGTCGGGCAACAGTTTCTTGACGAACGCTTCCCAGTCGGTGACTTCTTCGTAGCGCCGGTACAGTCGCCAGTCGGCCGGAAAGCGAACCGCGCCGCTGATGTAGTGGCCGGTGACCAGATTGTGCGCTAGCGGATACATGTGGTTGCCGTGGTTGTAATGTTGGTCAATGTATTCGAACAGACTGCCGACGTGCTCGCACAAAGTATCATCGATGGCCAGCATCGATTTGCGGGCGCCCTGGCGCTGGCGCTTGGTTTGCTGGAATAAGTATGCAATGCGTTCCTGGTTCAGTTCCGCGGCATCCCAGTTCGCTTCCGACAAGAAGCGCGACAGGTTGGTCTTGTCAGCGCTATCCAACAGGCAGCGCGTCATGTTCGCCATCGACTTGTTCTTCAACACAATCAGTCCGGTTAGATAATTCTCGAAATGCCGGAACTGACAGCGGTTTTCAAACACCCCGCGAAAGCTGGCGCTGTGCTCTGATACGATGGGAGCCGGTTTTACGATGGGAAGTTGCATCTGCCGAATATGCCCTAAGATCACTCAAATCACAACACTCGAGTAGTGCTTTTAATTCTGCTGCTTCAACCGGTTCCAGGTCAGGGACACCACCCAGGATGCGGGGGCCACGTTGGTTGATGGCGCGCATTTCGCTGTAGTAGACCGGATAGGAGGGCAGACCGCTGAGCGCGAGTTCAACAAATTCGTTTTCATTGTGGGCTTTCAAAAGTCTGTTTTGTGTTCGCTCCAGACCAATAGTGGTCACGCGTTCTGAGCTCACCGGAACCGCGCAAAATGAACCGGCTCCATGTGTTGGGTAGACCTCCACATCGTCAGGATACTGCATCAGCTTGTTGTGGAGCGAGTCGTATAACTGCGCCGCCAGCGGTCGACTCATATCGTGGCCGAGTAGGTCGGTACGCGCCGCGCCACCCACAATTAATGTGCCGCCGGTGAAGATCGCTTTCGGGACGGAATCGTCAGCCGGGCCGAGAGTGTACGTAATGTGCTCGGGTGTGTGACCGGGCGTGTCGAGCACGCCAATGCTTAATTCACCGAGCTGAATCGAGTCGCCTTCCTTCAGCCCGGTATGCTCAAATTGCAAGTCTGATTTTTCACCGATGCCGATAACTACATTAGCGGAGTGTGCTAATTCTCGCACTCCAGTGATGAAGTCCGCGTGCAGATGTGTATCGAGTGCATGCGTGAGACGCAGTCCGAGGCCTTCTGCGAGTCGAAGGTATTTATCAACGTCTCGCTGGGGATCGATTACGACAGCCAGACCAGCTTCTTCCGAGGCCAATAAGTAGCTCGAGTTTCCGAGGCAGTCATCCACGAGTTGTTTGATCAGCATTTGTTTGTCCTCAGTTTGGATAGTCTAGGAAATATCATAGGCGAAATAAGTATACTTCCTGCACGGCTGTCTGGCCGAGCCGGTGCTTAATCGGGACGGGGCGGAGATAGAAGCAGTTGGCGAACAATCGTGCCATCGGTGGCAACGAGTATAGCCGATTGACCGTTTGAGCCAAATAACTGATCCATCTGAACATCGAAAGATGCCCTCACTGGGAAATGATTTGGGTAGTGGTTACATGGTAACTGATGGGGACCACGCTGTATTGTAGTAATGGAGATACAACTTGAGTACAGCTTCATGGTAAACGTCGGACTTGGAGAAAGAAAGAGTTTTGCGCACGAAGCGAGCCAGTCTCTGGCGCAAGGTGTTGTTCCAGCGTTCCACGTGAGATGTCTGGCCGCTTTCTTTGCCGACACTTTGGTGAGTGTCGTTTGGTAAAACCTTCTGGTAAGCGTGCCAGAAGTCGCTGAAGGAGCAACACGCTTTGTAGGATGCTGGGATGGATTTCCATAACGCGCGACAACTTTTTTCACTGCGGTCGCCAATAAAATAGGCCACCACTTGGCGCGTGCGCCGACACAGCGCGACCCATATCCAACGTTTATCGTTTTTTGTGCGTACAAATGACCATAATTCATCCAATTCCAGCACATCATCCGTTTTTACGGTTTCTAAAGTGTCAGCCAGGTTCGGCATAGCGCCGGCCTTCTCCAGAATCCAGCGTGCTAATGTCTGCCGCGCGATGCCAAAGATGCGCTCAATGCCGCGCATACTGGCTCGCTCTCGATAGGTGCGTAGGACAAATTCTCTGATGAACTCAGGATAAGAACGGCTTTGCGGTTCCAACATTCCATAAGCGGCGCAATCGAGACAATGAAACTTCTGACCGCCTTTATAGTCTGTACCATTCTTGACAATGTTGAGGCTCCTGCACTTTGAACACTCATGCGTGATGACACTCTGGATCATTTTGGCGCTCCTCTGTTTGGCAGGCCAACAACTTACTTTTTCCAGACTCATCAGTCAACATGTAACCACTACCATGATTTGTTGGTGGTGGAAGATCGACCTGCAATTGGATAGCACCAGCCTCCACTCGCAGTTCAACCGGTTTCTCGCTGCTCCCCTCCAGCACAACTTCAAATGTGAAATAACCCGGTCCACCCCCAAGGGGGTTCACCGTTGCATTCCAGGTGGACCACACCCGTCGGGCCCGCAGAATATAGCCGCCAATCTGTGGATCGAAGTTGCCGTAGTACATCCACCATTCGCCATCGGCCCTGATGATCACATCGGGGTCATTCCCATGGATACCGGTTGAGGTTTCGTTTTGCCAGGTAATTCCATCTGTCGAAGCCGTGGTCCAAATCTCCATTCCCCGGAAGAAGAACATCCAATAAAGACCTTCAGCATCACGCAAGACATATGGATGTTCGGCGGAATTACTCTTGTCGGTTTCATCTGCTGCCCCGAAACGGAAATCAGAGTCTGGAATCCATAGTTCGCCGTCTTCAGAATATGCACTAAAAATCGTATGGCCGGCGGGAGCGACGCCCGCCAGGGGCAGATCACTGTAATACATGCGAAAACCGCCCTGAGGTGCTTCAACGATTGAACCTGTACTGAGGGCAGCCACCCCATGATCGGAACCGTGCATACGCACACCTTCCTCGAGGATGAAAGTCATCCCGTCCTCGGATATTGCACTGCCGATGCCGCCCATTTGATTTGCATAAATACGCCAGCCGCCATCTGGGAGCGCAATGATGCGTGGCATCCCAAAACCTTTTTCTGCTATCCGTGTGCCAGCCTCTACAGTGAAACTCAGGCCATCCTGTGAAACCGCGCTACGAATGCCCTGCTCCTGTGCGAAGACATACATTCTAATGCTGCCGTCTGGTAAATTTGCTATTGTGGCGTCAGCGACAGGGAGACCCGGCTGCACGTCTAAATCGGCCGGCTCCAACACAATACCGTCCGAAACCCAAACCGGGAAGCGAGCCACATCCGGTGTCTGGATGAGCTCCACTATGAGAGTTGGCGGTGGTTCGGTGGGTGCGTGTGCCGGCGAATCGGTATTTGGTGTTGGAACAATGCGCGTTGTTACTCCCCCCGACGGAGGATTACACCCGCTCAGCAAGAGGGCGCAGAAGACCATCCCAATTACAGGCAGGCCCAGATACTTGGGTGGGCGCAGTAAATGGATTTCTCGCAAGGGTGCCTTCTCCGAGTTAAGTATGACCCAGTACCTTGTGAGGCACATAGGGCGCTTCAAGACGCTCGCATTCGTCAGCGCTCAATTCGATATCAAGAGCGGCGACAGCCTGATCGAGATGCGGCATCTTACTTGCGCCGATGATTGGTGAGGTTACACCCGGCTGCTGCAGGAGCCAGGCCAGGGCAATCTGAGCCGGGCTTACGCCTTTCTCATTGGCGATCTCCAAGATGACATCCACGATGTCAAAATCAGTGTCCTGGTAATACATATTCTTCGCGTAGTCGTCGTTGCGGGAGCGTGTTGTCGGAGTGTGTGTATCGCGTGTGAGATTGCCTGCGAGAAAGCCCCTTGCGAGCGGACTCCACGGGATGATCCCGATGTTCTGATCGCGACAGAAGGGATTCATCTCGCGTTCTTCTTCGCGATAAACCAAGTTGTAATGATTCTGCATACTCACGAATCGAGTCCAGCCATGCTTGTCGGCCAGAAAAAGAGCTTTGACAAACTGCCAGATATGCATGCTGGAAGCACCGATATAACGTGCTTTACCTGCTTTGACGATATCGTGAAGTGCTTCAAGTGTTTCTTCTATGGGAGTCTCGTAATCGAATCGATGGATTTGATACAGATCCACATAATCCATGCCAAGTCGTTGCAGCGATGCATCAATCGCGTCCATAATGTGCTTACGTGAGAGGCCACCCCGGTTCGGAGCATCATTCCAGTAAAAGTAAACTTTTGTGGCGACCACTGTTTCCTCGCGGCGCGTGAACTCTTTCAATAACCGGCCAGTGATTTCTTCGCTGACCCCACTTGAATACATATTAGCCGTGTCGAAAAAATTGATGCCAGCTTCGACTGCTCGTTTGACGAAGGGCCTCCCGTCCTCTTCCGACAAAATCCAGTCCCGCCAACCTGGGTCTCCATAAGTCATCATACCCAGGCAAAGTCGCGATACCTAGAGGCCGGTATTTCCGAGATTGACGTATTCCATACAGTTCCCTCCTATGCCGAATGTGTTCGGCATTGTACTTGACGTATCATAGAGCTAATAGAAATCGAAGCCCAGGAGAGAGCATGCGCACATTGATAACTGGCGGCTCGGGATTTATCGGCACCGCCCTCATCGAATTACTCACTCGTTTGGGTTTCGAGCAACCCGTTATCTTTGACATCGCAGCCCCACGCCGAGCGGTTCACGAAGGAATCTACATTCGCGGCGACCTCGGGAACTTCAGCCATGTTCTCGCTGCAGTAAAACGTGCGCGACCTGAAATCATCTTCCACCTGGGGGCAATGCTCGCAACACCATCCGAGGCCGATCCGGCGGGGGCGTTGCAGACAAATGCGCTGGGTACGTTTCATGTACTCGAAGCGGCACGCTTGTTTGATGTACGCCAGGTGATATTCTCCAGCAGTGTTGGCACGTATGGACGAGACATCGAATCCGATTTTATAGATGACAACACGCTACAACGACCGGAATTCTTCTACGGTGCGACGAAACTTTTTGGCGAACATATAGGTCTTTTTTATCGGCGCAAATACGGTCTGGATTTCCGAGCAGTGCGCTTGCAGTCGATTGTGGGACCAGGTGTGCGCACCAAAGGTGTGGACCACTATACGTCGTGGGTCATTGAAGAATGTTCACAAGGTAATCCGTTCACGATTTGGGTAGAGCCACGCACAAAGATACCGGTGATTTATTACAAAGATGCTGCCAATGCATTACTACGGCTTGCGCAGGCTCCGTTCGAAGATATCCATACCGTCAACTATATTCTGGCAGGCGTCACACCGGTGGCGACTGCCCAGGAACTCGCAGATATTGTCCGGGCGCGCATTCCCGGTGCACAGATCGATTTTCACCCGGATACCGAATTGCAGCTAATCCTCGATAAGTTTCTGTTGCCGGTGGACGAGAGCAAAGCCATCAATGAATGGGGCTGGGGCTGTGAATACGATCAGGAACGCATCGTGGACGATTTTCTCGCGCAACTGAGGCAGGGAGACTAGGAACCATAAATTGACGTCTCGGGATGGTAAGCAGCCCAGCCATACCATTCCGTGACAAACGACGTCACGAACTCAAGTTCCATTCCGGCCAGCGGCCCGGAGATGGCCTTGCCATCCAAACCCCATACAGAGCCGGTGGTCAAATCAGAAATCTGATTGCCATCCGAAACGAACTCCAATTGCTGGCCGTCCAGGACAGCTTGAAATGCGAGCGCATAGTCGCTTTGGGAGTCTATAAAGACGGCGACCGGAATCCCACTCAGGCTGTCGTTGACAACTTCTAAACCGTTACCATAGTCCGCAAGCACATAGGCGCGATATTCAGCGCCGACATTCGCACCAAGAACAAGTTCATTCTCTGCAAGCCGGTCATCCCAGTTGAGGATCGTGTTCTGAAAGCCCGGTCCAAGTCCCCCGCGTCCTGGATCAACTTCCCGGTAGCTGTTTGCAAATTCCACATACCAATCGAGGACGGTCGTCTGCGGGTGCAGGGCTGTCCAGTCCGCCCAGGTGGTGTGGACGAGTGGGGCGATCTCAAGGTGGATATCTGAGTTAGCCAGTGTGCCGGTGAGAACCGAACCGTCAAAGTGGGTCCAAACCGATCCAGTCTGTCGGTCGGCCATCACGAAGAGTCCGTTGTACAGGCCCGCGGTATCAAAGGTGTAGCGTGTGTTGTCAATTTCGGGGTCGAAACCAACTCCGGAGGAGCAGGCTATTCAATAGGTGACGAGCAGCGGCTCACCTCCGACGGTGTCGTTTGCAACGTGGTGATACGCCATCTGGTTAATCGGATATGCGCGTGCTTCGCCATTCCACTCAACGCCCAGCACGATATCGTCTGGTGCTATCCAAACGGCCTGGGAAGCGGCAATGACGATTGGATCATCCAACACGACGAAGCGACCGCCTCTTCCGCCGCCCATTCCCGCCGGATCGTATGCGGTCGTTGGTGCCGGTCCGATTTCGGGAAGTACAACCCCCTCCGGGATGGGTGTATCTTCTAATGCTGGAGCATGGCTTTCTGTCGGCGCTGTGAAACCTGAGGTGCTGGTCGGATCGGGAATAATTTCGACAGTTGCTACGGTCGGCTCCGATGGAATCTGGATGACTTCTGTTGGCGCCGAAGTATCAACTGGTTCTGCAGACCCGATCGCCGGCAGACTGCAGGCAAACATGGGAAAAGCCAGAACACCCAGCAGGCGCAGCAAAATCTTCGAATTCATGTGGATTTCTCAGGTAGCAATGGTTCCATCCTAATAATTGTAGCGTTGTCTGCAATCATGAAGTTTCGCGAATGTAAAATCGAGTTTATCCAGACGAAGTGATCTGCTGTAAATGTGATGAACGATGGTCGGCTCGCTCCCCACTTGTACTAGTGGGTCACTTGGCACGGACATCGCCATAAAATGAATCGGGCTTTAGAATTGGCTGCATCCTTGATCACATAGGTGATGAAATGAGCCGACGCAAGAAAGACCCGCTTCGTGAACTGACGAAGGAAGAGCGGGAATGGCTGGAACGTATTGGCCATTCGCAGACGGAGCCTGCTAGTCATGTCGTTCGCGCCCGACAGATTCTGTTCGTGGCGGATGGGAACAATTACACCGAGGCCGCGCGCTTGTCGGGTCGGAAGTCCGGTGACGCGGTCTCGCAGTTGGTCAGCCGTTTCAACCGGGAAGGCTTGGCGGCCCTCGAGCCAAAGCATGGGGGAGGACCTCAGGTGACGTACGGGGCAGAAGAGCGCGAGCGCATTCTGCAGGAAGTGCGCCGACCACCCATTCCGGAGACAGACGGGACGGCGACGTGGTCGCTGCAAACTTTGCAGCAACGGTTGCGCTCGATGCCGGATGGCTTGCCCGAGGTGAGCACCTATACCATCTGGACGGTGTTGCAGGAAGCCGGCTACAGCTGGCAGCAGTCGCGCAGCTGGTGCGAAACCGGCCAAGCAACACGCAAGCGAAAGGGCGGCACTGTTATTGTGACCGACCCAGATACCGAGGCGAAAAAAACTTGATCGAAAGCGCCTACCATACTGGCGAAACGCTCGGCCTGGCCGTCTGGACCCAAGATGAAGCCGGACCTTATCAGACCAAGCCATATGTGGGGGGCAGCTGGCAGCCCGAGGCGCAGCTGGCCAAACAGCCGCACGAGTACATCCGCGACGGAACGGCAAAATTGCTAACACTATTTCACCCGGCTTCTGGACAAGTGCGCGTGAAAGGCGTCACGCGTACTACCAATGCTATTTTGCATCCATGGCTCAAGGACGAACTGTTGGCTATCCTGCAGGCATTGCCGGCCAAACCCCAACTCGACGTTGAAGCCAATCGCCTGCTATGGGAAAGCTGGCAAGCCGGATTATCGTTGCCCATCACCTTGTCGCAAGAACTTCCAGCTCTGCGCATGCTACTCATCTGGGATAACCTCAAAGGCCATTACACTCCGGAGATGGTTCTGTGGTTGTTCGAACACGGCATTATGCCGCTGTATACACCGTTGGGCGGCTCGTGGTTGAACATGGCTGAATCGATGCAGCGAATTCTCGTTCGGCGTGGCCTGTCCGGCCAGTATCCGCAAACACCTGATCAAATCATTGCCTTGTTACAAGGCGTCGCGCAGGGTTGGAACCAGAACCCCACTCCGTTTGAATGGGGCGGCAAACGTAAGGCACGTCGCCAACGCAGTCGGCAGCGGCGGCACATGCTCGGTGGTTCCGGCGCGTACACTCGGCATCCGATCCGCCGCCGCTCAACGCTGATCCAACAATGGCAATCAGCATGCCAAGTGACCCACTAGTTTTAGAATAGGCCCATAATCCAAACACCATATTAGTCATATAGATGCGCTGAGGTGGGTGGCGGTTTTGGAGTAAGAAGTGGACTTGATTTATTTTATCTGGGCTTCGCTAATGGTGAAGGAATAATCCCTTAATGTCTCCTGAAAAAATCGGGCGCTACGAAATTAAGGCGGAACTAGGTCGCGGCGGCATGGCGACGGTATACAGAGCCCATGATCCGAAGTTCAAACGTGATGTAGCAATTAAAGTATTGCCTGAACAGTTCTTGCACGACCCAAACTTCCTTTCGCGTTTTAATCAGGAAGCGAAAGTCATCGCAGGGCTGGAACATCGGAATATTCTGCCGGTGTACGACTTTGGCGAAGCCGACGGCGTACCCTTCATTGTGATGCGGCTGATGCCACACGGTTCGCTGCACGACCACTTGATTGCGGCACACGGGCCTGGGTTGTCACTGGTTGATACGGTACGTTTCGTGAGCCAGATCGTGAGGCGCTCGATTTTGCACACACGCGTGGAGTGATCCACCGCGATCTAAAGCCAGACAATGTGTTGCTCGACGAAGACGGCAATGCTTATCTGGCGGATTTCGGAATTGCGAAGGTTTTTGAAGTTTCGATGACTTTCAGCGGGACAATGGTTGTAGGCACCCCTAGTTATATGGCTCCAGAGCAAGCGCAGGGCGAACTGCCGACGGCACAGACAGACGTGTATGCGTTGGGTGCGATAACCTTCGAGCTGCTCACGGGCCGTCCACCGTTTGAGGCCGACGATTTCATCGCTCTACTGTTCAAGCACGCATCCGAGCAAGTGCCGATTCTGGCCGATTTGCGGCCCGACTTGCCTGAGGAGCTGCAGGTAGTCATCGAGCGGGCGATGGCTAAGGACCCTAAGGAATGAGAATTAAATAACTTGTGCAAATGGGAGAGCGCGGTAATTCCATTGGGGCAAGAAATCATCAAAGATAATGCGCATGTTGTCCCTGAAATCTGTGGCTACTTTACGACCGGTTTCGTAGACCTGGTCAATAACATGGACAAAAGCTTTCAGTCCGGTCTTGGTGCTGGTTTTTTCCATCAGTTCTTTGACGAGTTTGCGGCTGGTGAAGATCACGCCTTGGCAAGCGCGGGTAACATGCGGGAAGAAACGGTGTTCGCTGGGGTTGTATTTCGAGCAATAGGGTGGATAGTGAGCAATGCGAATTTCGACCCCGATTTCATCGGCCAGTGCTTGCAAGTCTTGCTTGAAGATGTAGTAGCGGGAACTGTTACTCCCGCCGCCATCGCAAAGCACGAGAATAGAAGTGGCGTTGGGATAGTGGTAGTGGCCGTATGTGTACCACCAATGGCGAAAGCTATCGCAAGCGAATTCACTGGTATCATGACTGCCGCCGAGTTGGATGTAGCCGACATTGAGACGCAAGTCGTAGAGACTGTGAGGAATGCTGACCCCAGCAGCATAGCTGTTGAAATCATGGTCATAAGTTTGCAGTTCTTCCAGGGTGTACAAATGTCCGTCTCGGTAGAAATTGCCCAGATATTCCTTTTTCTTGCTGTCCATGCTGACAATGGGATTGCCCGCCGCTTCGAATTCGGTCTTGAGCCGCGTGATGTTCTCAAATTGCTCGTTGCGGTTTTCAATCTCGGCCTTCAAACCGAGTTTCTTTTGCGCTTTTCGGCGGCGATAGTTGTGCTTCTGCAGCAACTTGCGCACCACATATTTGCTGACCACGATGTCGTGCTCGGCCCGCAACGCTGCAACAATCTCGCCCGGGGTCAGGTTCGTCCAGCGCACCCTCTCGTCCATCGGGTCACCGGCTGTGTGCTCGCGCAACACTGCCAGGAACTTCTCAGCAAGTTGCGCCCCCCATGTGACGTAGTACGGTTTGCGTCCGCCGCCTGGCTTCCGAATGCGCTGCTCCACTTCGCCCTTGGGCAAGCCACTGACTTCGCGGGCGCCTTTGCTCACCGTGTTGCGACTGCACCCCAACACCCGCGCAATGTAACTCCGTCCGCCGTGTCCAAATCTCAAGGCTTCGAAACCAGCAAAGCGACGCCCATCTTTCTCGTTCAAGCTGTTGTAAAAGCGGCGCATCATTTCTTCATGTTCGGGCGCATAGGGTTTCATCATGGCCTGCTGGCTAGTGTTCTGATGAAGCCAAGAGAATATCACTGCTTGCATCCGTTGTGAACCAACTGCCCAAATTATTTAATTCTCGTTCCTAAGGCTCGTTTCCGAAACGCCGGCGATCTAGCGCGTGACTTGGCCGCTGGTGAGCGGTCTGTTGATGCACTCCCCACCTTCGTTGAACCGCCGCCGAAGGTGCGGCAGACCGAGGTTAACCCAACACCGGAACTGATTGAACCATTGCCGCCCGCACAGCCTAAACCACTTCCGGCCGAGCAACCACAACAGTCACCGACACCTCATCAGTCTATTAATAGGATTGTAACCGATGAAGGTGCTGCTGTTCCATTCGCTAATCAACAAAATAGTGGGAGACTTAAATTGGGCTCGCTTGTGCTGGGCGGGGGTGCTCTCACCGCCGGAGGCCTGCTCGTCCTGGCGCTACTCGTTTGGGCTGGCATCGCAATTTTTAGACCTGAGGGGTTTGCAACTGAGCCTTCGTCGGAACCTACGGCGGCTATTGTTGGGGTGACCACTCAAGCGCCGATTGAAGTGCCAGCCGAGGAGGCCAGCGGAGAAGTGGCGTCCACCACAGCACCCTCCAATGCAACTGATTTGCCTCCCACGGCTACTGCCATCCCCGCGGTACCAATGGTGCTTGTGCCTGTCGGGCCGTTCGAAATGGGCACTGATGCAGACGTGGCGCTTGTCGAATGCCAGATTCTTTTTGAACCATATTCCGATGAAAATTGTCAACGGCTTTGGTTCACTGTGGAGGAACCGATTCACACGATAACGCTGGGCGACTTCTACATTGATCAGTACGAGGTGACGAACGCAATGTATCAACTATGTGTGGACGCTGGGAGGTGCAACGAGCCTAATTCCGTGAGTTCCTCTACCCGCGCCAGTTATTATGGCAACTCTCTATACGAAAACTACCCCGTAATCCATGTGAGCTGGCACGACGCGAAGGCTTACTGCGAGTGGCGAAATGACCGTTTACCGACCGAGGCCGAGTGGGAGAAGGCGGCGCGCGGGACGGCTGGGCACCTATACCCAGGGAGCAATGGGTTTGATGGCCGCTTGGTCAACTTTTGTGATCGCAACTGTGGCGAGGACTGGTCAAACACCGATTACGACGATGGATATTCGGACACTGCTCCAGTGGGATCCTACCCTGTCGGAGTCAGCTCATATGGTGTCCACGATATGGCAGGCAATGTGTGGGAGTGGGTGGTCGATTGGTATGAAGAGAATTACTATGCCAATTCGAATTCCGCGAATCCACAAGGGCCGACCTCTGGGGATGATCGACTGATGCGTGGCGGCTCATGGTACGCCAACGGATTCCTATTGCGCACCACAAACCGTTTCTGGACCGATCCTACCGACTCGTTCGACACAGTCGGAATTCGCTGCGCCCGCTCACCGTGACTCTGGAATGCTTAATCTCAATTTGGGAGGCTATGGTGATGCATTCGCCGCTGATGGAATACACAAATAATTCATTAGCTGGATGTAATATTGGGAATGCGCTGACGCAGCACTTCGAAGCCGATGACTTCAGCGGAGGCCGCTGTACCCAGTGAATGTTGGAAGCTCCGCCCATAGGGAATGTTGATTAGTAGATCGGCCTGCTCCTTGAAGGAGCGTGTGACGCCAAACAAGGCGCTGCACCCTGTTCCGTGATCTCTTTCAACCTTGGGCTCGCTCCGTCCCCTGTATACACCATACTCTAGAACGCAATCTCTCCCTGGAATCCTTCTTCATAGTCCGCACTCTAGCGACTCCCATTGAATCGCTTGTTTTATCTCCATAGACCAACTTGGGTAGAATGTTCATCATGCCTTGAGTATTTTGATAATGAACAAGGTTCGCTCCGCACTTGTCCCAGTACCGGAATCGCCCCATAATTCAGACACCGTCGATTGTTACCTCGGGATAAGGAGGATGAACTGTGAGTAATGAAGCAAAAGCTGCCCACCTGACAATTCATATTGGTGCAGTTGAGGACGCCGATGCTGATGAGATCGACCGTCTTGCGCGAAATCTCCTGGCGGAGATTAAGGATTTGGAGGTCGAGTCCGCCGACCTGGTGCGCGAGGGTGAAGCACCGACCGGTACGAAGTCCGCCGAGGTCGTGACGATTGGCGCGCTGGCGATTGCCGTCCTGCCGGCGGTCGTGCCCAAGCTGGTCGAGTTCCTGAAATCCTGGTCACTGCGAGCGGAGAACCGCACGGTGAAGATCAAGACCCAGAGGGGAGATCGGTCGTTGGAAGTGGAGTATTCGCCGGCGTCAATGTCTCCGGAGGAATTGAAAAGCCTGGTGGATACACTGACAGGAACAATGACAGGAACAATGATAGAGAGCAACCAGGACTAAGATACCCGATTTTTTCTAGCAATTGTGGTTTGTTCATATCGAGCACGAAACCGACTTTCTTTTGGCATCTGAGACTATGAGTCGAAAACTCGCCCTGATCATCGGCAACAGCGAATACGAAGACGCGAGCCTCTCGCAACTCGTGACGCCCGACGCTGACGTCGACGCGTTGGTCGGGGTATTGCAGGACTCGGAGATCGGCGGTTTCAATGATGTGACTCCGCTTGTCAACGAGTCGTCAGCAACCATCCGTCTGGCGATTGCACGCTTTTTTTCAAAGATGAAGCGCGATGATTTGCTGCTGCTGTATTTCTCCGGCCACGGTGTACGAGATGACCACGGCAACCTGTACCTGGCGGCCCAGGACACCGAGCACGACTTGCTGAGTGCGACGGCGGTGCCGGCTGCCTTCATCACACACGAGATGGACCGTAGCCGCTCACAGCGGCAGGTGCTGATCCTCGACTGCTGTCACAGCGGTGCATTTGCACAGGGCGCGAAGGCTGCGACGGGGGCCAGCGTAGGCACGGCGACCGCATTCGAGGGCACCGGCTACGGCCGTGTAGTGCTGACCGCAACGGATTCGACGCAATACGCCTGGGAGGACGACGATGTGATCGGCGAGGCCGAGAACTCGGTCTTCACCCATTACTTGATCCAGGGTTTGCAAACAGGGGAAGCGGACGCCAACGCCGATGGCCGTATCACGCTCAACGAATTATGGAACGAGAATTAAATAATTTGGGCAGTTGGTTCACAACGGATGCAAGCAGTGATATTCTCTTGGCTTCATCAGAACACTAGCCAGCAGGCCATGATGAAACCCTATGCGCCCGAACATGAAGAAATGATGCGCCGCTTTTACAACAGCTTGAACGAGAAAGATGGGCGTCGCTTTGCTGGTTTCGAAGCCTTGAGATTTGGACACGGCGGACGGAGTTACATTGCGCGGGTGTTGGGGTGCAGTCGCAACACGGTGAGCAAAGGCGCCCGCGAAGTCAGTGGCTTGCCCAAGGGCGAAGTGGAGCAGCGCATTCGGAAGCCAGGCGGCGGACGCAAACCGTACTACGTCACATGGGGGGCGCAACTTGCTGAGAAGTTCCTGGCAGTGTTGCGCGAGCACACAGCCGGTGACCCGCTGGACGAGAGGGTGCGCTGGACGAACCTGACCCCGGGCGAGATTGTTGCGGCGTTGCGGGCCGAGCACGACATCGTGGTCAGCAAATATGTGGTGCGCAAGTTGCTGCAGAAGCACAACTATCGCCGCCGAAAAGCGCAAAAGAAACTCGGTTTGAAGGCCGAGATTGAAAACCGCAACGAGCAATTTGAGAACATCACGCGGCTCAAGACCGAATTCGAAGCGGCGGGCAATCCCATTGTCAGCATGGACAGCAAGAAAAAGGAATATCTGGGCAATTTCTACCGAGACGGACATTTGTACACCCTGGAAGAACTGCAAACTTATGACCATGATTTCAACAGCTATGCTGCTGGGGTCAGCATTCCTCACAGTCTCTACGACTTGCGTCTCAATGTCGGCTACATCCAACTCGGCGGCAGTCATGATACCAGTGAATTCGCTTGCGATAGCTTTCGCCATTGGTGGTACACATACGGCCACTACCACTATCCCAACGCCACTTCTATTCTCGTGCTTTGCGATGGCGGCGGGAGTAACAGTTCCCGCTACTACATCTTCAAGCAAGACTTGCAAGCACTGGCCGATGAAATCGGGGTCGAAATTCGCATTGCTCACTATCCACCCTATTGCTCGAAATACAACCCCAGCGAACACCGTTTCTTCCCGCATGTTACCCGCGCTTGCCAAGGCGTGATCTTCACCAGCCGCAAACTCGTCAAAGAACTGATGGAAAAAACCAGCACCAAGACCGGACTGAAAGCTTTTGTCCATGTTATTGACCAGGTCTACGAAACCGGTCGTAAAGTAGCCACAGATTTCAGGGACAACATGCGCATTATCTTTGATGATTTCTTGCCCCAATGGAATTACCGCGCTCTCCCATTTGCACAAGTTATTTAATTCTCATTCCTATACGAGTATGTGTATGCCCACGTGGTGAACGAGACGCCAAAGCAGACGCCGGGCAAGTGGGCCTACAAGCAGCAGGGGAGACTTGTCATTGCCCGCAATCCAAACCCGGTTGTTAAGTCGGCCGATTTGCCCGCCGAGCTGCAGGAGACAATCAGGAGTCACTTGCGCTGGGAACGCGAGGGAGCGGTACGTGAACTGGCGCGAATGTTGGGTAGCGCCGACAAACGCGTAGCGGTTGCAGCGCGGGCAGCCCTGGAACTCATGACAAACGACGACAGTCGCCAAGTCTCGACTTTTGCTGCCGAGTGCCTGGCAATATATGCAGAGGCGCAGCGCGTATCAGAAGAGACTGAAGCCAAACGACTGGTAGCTAAAGAGGCCGAAGCAGAGCGTGCAGAAGCTGACCGAATAGCTGCAGAGAAGGCGGAGGCGGAGCGAATAGCCGCAGAGAAGGCGGAGGCTGAACGAAAGGCTGCCGAAGCGGAGCGGGTCGCATCTGACGAAAAGCGTGCTGAGGCCGATCGATTGACGGCTGAAAGAGTGGAGGCGGAACGAATTGCTGCCGAAGCAGAGCGTGCAGAAGCTGAACGAATAGATGCAGAGAAGACAGAGGCGGAGCGAATAGTCGCAGAGAAGGCGGAGGTGGAGCGAATAGCCGCAGAAAAGGCGGAGGCCGAACGATTGGCCGCTGAAAAAGCTGATGCTGAGAGGAAGGCCACTGAAAAGGCAGCGGCTGAAAGAATGGCACAAGAGAAAGTCGAATCGGAGCGAATAGCATCAGAAAAGGTTAAGGCAGAAAGGATGGCCGCCGAGAAAACGGTGGCCGCACGGCAGCCCGTTGAGCAATCCCACAGCGAGATCAAGCCGAGTTCGCTCATTTTGGGAGGAGGCGCGCTTGTGGTTGGGGGTGTGCTGGTGCTCGGTTTGCTCGTCTGGGCCGGCGTCGCCTACTTTAACAGAAGTGAAACTGCTACTGAAGCGCCAACTGATACACTTGTGCTACCTATAGCAACATTGGTCCCGACTCCCAATCTGCCTGAATCTACCACAACACCCTCCAAGCTGACCGAATCTACAGAAGCACCCACCAATCTGCTTGAAGTCATCACCTCGGCCGACGGCTCGGAGATGGTGCTGATATCCGCCGGTCCGTTCGAGATGGGGAGCGCGGATGGCGACGATGACGAAAGCCCAATGCACACGGTAACGTTGGATGACTATTACATTGACGATACCGAAGTGACGAACGCGCAGTATAATCAATGCGTGGACGCCGGTGCGTGTGATTCGCCTGCTGACACGAGTTCTTACACTCGCGATTCCTACTATTACGCTTCGGAGTTTAATAGTTACCCTGTCATATGGGTAAGCTGGAAAGACGCAAATACTTTTTGCGAATGGCGTGGGGACCGCTTGCCTACGGAGGCCGAATGGGAAAAGGCCGCTCGCGGCGATGACGGGCGCGTCTATCCATGGGGGGACACTTTTGATGGAGGCCTGCTGAACTATTGCGATGTCAATTGTGGATTTGACGGCGCCGATCAAGATAGCAACGACGGTCACTCTGACACTGCACCTGTGGGTAATTATCCGCGCGGTTCCGGTCCAAACGGTGTGCTCGACATGGCCGGGAACGTGTGGGAGTGGGTAGCGGACTGGTACGACGAAGGCTATTACGCCAGTTCGCCGTCAGAGAACCCAAGCGGACCGACCTCAGCTCGACTTTGTACGTTTCAAGTAGCGTAACAAGCCATATTTAGCAGAGAATCGAGCAATGCGCGCGGGACTTTTACGATATCGGGCTGCGACGGCGACATGGAAAAACCACTTGCCATCGGCCAGAGTTCACGCCGCACAGTTGCGATTGCATCAGAGAATGTTGGCAAAGGTTTGGCATACCAGGCAGCCGTTCGCACAGGGATTGGGTCATGCACATGCAACTTGTGAGCCGCCAGCGTGATCCAGGAAAACAGTCCTAGCAGCACCGGCGTGACGCGCGCGATGGCGGCATCGGACCACTGGCGCTGTGTCTCAACTCCGAGGTGGGCGCGCACTTCTTCGAACGTGACTTCCAGCTGCCCGCGTTGTACGAACCAGGTGATGACCTGTACCGGGTCAGCCCAGCGGTCCGTGCACAGCAAAGCTTGCGGCTTGAATTTGTCCTCCGGGTCGCGGATGAGAACCCAGCGCAGCGGCACAGTGGGCATCCCGCCGTGATACCAGACCGCCGTGCCGGCGGTGATTTCTACCGTGCGTTGTTTGTTGCTGTACCAGGCGACCGTGGTCTTCGTCCAAGCCGTTTCCGGGTCGTTCAGCCGGGCTTGCAATGTGGGTAAGCGGGCCCCCTTCCAGTGACCCAGGCCCCACTGGACTGGGTGCGCCGTGGCCGGCCGAGCTGTTCGGGCTTGCGCGGCGGTGCCGGTTGATACAGGGCTGCGTCCAGACGCAGACGTGTGACGACCGCCACCGGCTCGGAGAGCGACTGACAGGCATGCAGGAATTCCAGCGCGGCGTAGCTATTGTCGGCCACAAGCACCAACTTTCGGCTGGGCAACCAGCGGCGCAGCTGGAAGACCATTTGGCGCGCCCAGTCGAGTACCGTTTTATGAGCGCGCGCTTTGTCCGCATAATATCGCTGAGAAGGCGCCAACAGTGTAAACACTGGCAGCGCCCACACGCGTATCGCCCATGGAATGTGTACAAGCCACATCAGGCTGATCCAGCGCAAGCCGCTGGCCTTCACGAAGTGACCCCCGCTCGAACGCACGGCGTCGCGATAGATGCCGCGCGCCTTGATACGACGACCCCAGCGACGTTCGATAGTTTCATCGATTCCAAACACCAAAGTCTCGTCACCGTAATCAAAGTGCTGCAAAAGCAACGCAAGCAACAATTGGCTCAACTTACGTGCCGACCAGGTCGCGCGATTGAGCACGTGGTGAAACTTCGCAAAATTACCGGCACTGCTCAGCCCCACACTTGCCGGGTACGGCAGTACTCGGTTACGCGCAGCGCAGCCGTCACCGTCCGCAAGTGCGGCGTCAGGATCGAACCGACCAGAAGCACCAGAGCTTTCCACCAAGTGCGCTTTTCGAACACTGTCGCGAAGGGCTTTAGCAAGTCTATAATGTCCGTGGGCAAGGTGAGCATTTTCCGACCTTTCTTGATCCAAAGGTCAGCTTACCTTGCCTTTCTATTTATGAGAAATCAGTCCCCAAATGTACAAAGTCGAGCTCAGGCGATGCAAAGATAAGACGTGGCGGCTCGTTTAGCGGTGATTTCAACGTAGTGCGCGCCGCCAGCCGTCTCGGAGACGATCCGTCCTACTCCCACAGTGACATCGGATTTCGTTGCACCCGCAGCACATCTTCGTAGGGACCCACCATGATTTGGGACTTTTGGTTGCTGGAATTTTGGATCGCGATTTTACGCTGAAGCGTTCTAGTCAGCGCCGATTGATATGTAGGTCCATCTTCAAGTTCGTAAAATTCCGGCATTGCGCTGCCGAAGCACTTCAAAGCCGATTACTGCCGCGGAGGCCGCTGTACCCAGCGATTGCCGAAAACTGCGTCCATATGGAATGTTGACAAGTAGATCGGCTTGCTCACGGAAGGAGCGTGTAACGCCGCGCCGTTCTCCTCCGATGAGAAGGAAGACCGGTATTGACAGATCACACTCGTGCAGGGGGACTGCGGCTTGCTGTGCAGTGCAGGCGACGACAATGCCACTTTTTCGAAATATTTCAGCCGCTTCGAGAGCCGAAGCCACAATGGTTGTGGCGATGCGTTCTGAGGCACCCGCCGAAGCGCGTGCAACAATCGCAGCTGCTGTGAACCAGTTGCGTGGACGCACGACCAGGGCCGACGCACCGGCGGCATAAAGGGCGCGCACAGCCTGCCCGAAGTTAAAAGGGTCTTCCACTCCATCCAACATCACAATAAACGGATTATCGACTTTCGCCAATTCTGTGGCATCTACAAAGGTGCGCGGTCCGGCGACCGCGAGCAGGCCGCCATGGGATGAGCCACCGGCGCGGGCAGCGATTTCGTCGGCGTTTTCATGGCGCACAGAAATTCCCCGGGCTTTGGCCTGCTGTATTACTCGCCGGACGGCGCGATTCGATGTCTCTTTTAGAGCAAAAAGTTCATAGACTGGGCGAGTACCGCCCTCGAGGACAGCAGCAATAGAGATATGTCCTTCCAGCAGGATGGTGTCCTCCCCGGAAACAGACACGCCTCAGGTTGCAGAGAGACGGATGCGTTGTTGTTTCGATGCGGCTACGCGCTCAAGGACGCCCCGCGCTTCCAGATCGAGTTTTACAGAAGTGAAATACCAGCCAATAGAGTCATTGAAGGTGCCCTCCAATTGTTCTCCAACGTCGACATTAAATTTCTTAAATGACATCTCATTCCCGGAAGCGAGTGAGGCACGAATGGCCTCTGCTACAACTTCATATTTGGCTTTGCTGATGTTCACCCCTTGTTTACCCATGGGGTGCAAAGTTATGATTTTTTTGTTGGACATTTGAGTACACCATGAACTAAGTTCGAGTAATTTCTTTCAGGTGAGAAGCTTCGCTTTTGGCCTCGAGCCGCACAAACTGGTTTTGCTTCGGTTTTCGTTGTGAAAGGTAAAAGCGAAGCTTCTAGCGGACAAAGTTTTTCTATCCTGTATTTCTCTGATGCTTACTTCCTTTAAGATCTATTGAGTTCTTACTGCGCTAGAGTGTCAGTTTCCGATATTTGATGCGGGTGGGGGTATCGGCTTCCGCCCCTATTCTGCGTCGTCGGTCGGCTTCGTATTCAGAGTATGTGCCATCGTACCAGCGTACTTCGCTGTCACTTTCAAACGCCAACATGTGCGTGGTCACTCGGTCGAGGAACCAACGGTCATGGCTCACAACTACAGCACAGCCGGCGAATGCTTCGAGGGCATCTTCGAGTGCCCGCAATGTGTTGACGTCCAGATCGTTCGTCGGCTCGTCTAACAGAATCAGGTTCGCCCCCTGCGTGAGGACTTTCGCGAGATGGACGCGATTGCGCTCGCCGCCGGAGAGGTTGCCGACGGTCTTCTGCTGATCGGCGCCCAGGAAATTGAAACTAGCGACAAAAGCACGGGAGTTGATCTTGCGATTGCCTAATGAGAGGTGATCCGCACCGCCTGAAATCTCCTGCCAAACGGAGTTCTCACCCTCCAGTGTAGCGCGGCTCTGATCCACATAGGCGAGTTCTACGGTTTGTCCGATCTTAATCTTTCCCACGTCCGGAATTTCGGTGCCGATGATCATACGTAGTATTGTCGTCTTGCCCGCCCCGTTAGGCCCGATGATGCCGACGATACTTCCGGGTGGGATTGAAAAGGACAGATCCTCGAAGAGCAGGCGGTTGTCGAATGACTTCGTGACGCCCTCAAATTCGATGACGAGATCTCCAAGACGGGGTCCGGGCGGGATATAGATTTCCAATTTTTCGCGCCGGGTTTCGTACTCCTGGCTGTGAAGTTTCTCATAGGCATTGACACGCGCTTTGCCTTTGGTTTGTCGGGCTTTGGGGCTCATGCGGATCCAATCCAATTCTCGTTCGAGCGTCTTCTGGCGTTTGCTTTCCGCCTTCTCCTCACGCGAGAGTCGATCTTTTTTCTGCTCCAGCCAGGATGAATAATTCCCGCGCCAGGGGATGCCATGCCCGCGATCCAGTTCGAGAATCCATGCAGCAACATTGTCGAGGAAATAACGGTCATGGGTGACGGCGATGACCGTTCCTTTGTATTGCTGTAAATGGCGCTCCAGCCACGCACCCGATTCGGCGTCGAGATGATTGGTGGGCTCGTCCAGCAGCAGAATGTCCGGCTGTTGCAACAACAAACGGCAAAGTGCCACACGGCGACGCTCTCCACCGGAAAGGACTTCGATAGGTGTGTCCGGCGGTGGACAGCGCAATGCATTCATAGCCATATCCAAACGCGAATCGAGTGTCCAGGCGTCCTGCTGGTCCAAGGCCTCCTGCAGACGTGACTGTTCAGCGATCAATGCGTCGAAGTCGGCATCCGGTTCCGCGAACTGTGCGTTGACGGCTTCAAATTTAGCGAGCATGTCTACCAAAGCTTGTACAGATTCTTCCACAACCTGTTTGACGGACTTGTCTGGATCGAGAATCGGCTCCTGTTCCAGCATGTCTACGGTATAGCCTTTGGAGAGAATAGTCTCGCCGGAGTAGCCATCGTCGCGCCCGGCCATGATTTGCAGCAAGCTGCTCTTCCCCGCGCCATTCAGTCCAAGAACGCCGATCTTCGCGCCGTAATAAAATCCGAGTGAGATGTCGCGCAAAACTTGCTGCTGTGGTGGATGTACGCGTCCGACGCGCACCATCGAATAAATAACTTGCTGGTCGTTCAAATTTCTTCCTCCAGTTTAACCGGCGCGTACACCGGCGGGAATGTCCTTTTCCGGGACGGCGAGCACACGGGTGAGACCATCTTCGTAACCGATATCGAGGAGCATCCCTTCGGATAGCTCGCCCATCATTTTACGTGGTTCCAGGTTGACGACAAAAAGTGCCTGCTGACCTTTAATTTCGGTCGGATCAGTACGCTCTTGTTTCATGCCCACAAAAATCGTACGGGTATGATCGCCAAAGTCTACGTTGAGTCTCACGAGTTTGTCTGATCCTAATACGTCTCTGACGTCTTTGATCGTTCCAACACGGATATCAACCTTTTGAAGTAGGTCAATCCCGATATTTGGTTTTACCGGGGCAGGTGTGAATCCATTCAATAGATTATCCTTTTGAAAATCGAAGCTTCTTCCTGATTCTAAACGAAGATAGTCCGCTTTTAGGTGCCTGGCACTTAGCGCCCATATGCCAGGCACCTTGCGGCTAACACGAAACTTCTAGTTGAATCCTAAATTGCGATTCAGTGATCTCTACAATGCAAGCAAGCGTTTGCCGGCCTGTTCCAAAAGTTCGAGGGTTTTACAATATGCGAAGCGAATATATTTTTGGCCGAGATGGCGATGTTCTTTGCTGAAGAACGCGGATGGTGGAATAGTGGCGGCGCCCACCTCGCGGATTAGATAACGGCAGAATTCGACATCATCATCAAAGCCGAGTGCTTCGATACCCGCAAGGATGAAATATCCGCCTTCAGGTGCGAGAGCCTCCAAGCCGGAGTTCTTTAAGGCAGTCAGCAGGAGTGTGCGCCGCGCACTGTAAGCATTTACGTATTGATCAAAATAGGAGTTCGGCAATCTTAATGCGGCTGCGATTCCGTATTGCATCGGCGTTGCGGAACAGTCGATGATGTACTGATGCGCCAAGCGCAAGGCAGTGATTAGGTCAGACGGTCCGAGCGCCCAGCCGATTCGCCAACCAGTGAAGCTGAATGTTTTACTGGCGCTGCTTATGGTAATTGTGCGCTCGAACATGCCGGGCAGGGTGGCAAGCCGGATGTGAGTCGCACCCGGATAGACCAAATGCTCGTAGACTTCATCGGCGATGGCGATCACATTCCACTTCTGGCAGAGATCAGCAATCCTTTCCAGCAGCCAACGACCAAAAACTTTGCCTGTTGGATTGTGTGGTGTATTTACAATGATGGCGCGTGTGCGTGCATTGAATGCAGATTCCAGTTCGTCCAGGTTGAGCTCCCAATGAGGAGGACGTAGCGGAACATAGCGTGGTACGCCGCCAGCCATGAGTACATCAGGTACATAGACATCGAAATACGGTTCGATAATGATGACTTCGTCGCCGGGATTAATGAGACCGGCGCAAATTGAATAAAGCGCTTCCGCCGCTCCGTTTGTGACTGCAATTTCGGTATCAGGATCTAACCGTTGACCGTAGAAGCGTTGCGCGTGTTCGGCGAGCGCCTCGCGCAGAATCGGCTCTCCGAGTGTCGGGGCGTATTGATTGTGGCCAGCCCGCATTGCTTGGGCAGCCGCTTCGATGGCTTCCGGAGGGCCATCAGAATCCGGATATCCTGTCGACAATCTGAGTGCATCGTACTCTGAGGCCAGCTTCCCTATTTCGGCGAAGATGGTCGCGCCGAAGGATGAGACTCTATCTGCTGGTTGGAAGGACATCAGTTAATTACTTCTCTTGAGTGGCAAGCCCGATTTAGGTATTTTGGAGTTTCCGCTCGACGTACTCTTTCAGGGCGGCTGCGTTGTTCAAATCTTCTTCCCGCGAACTGAACAGGAAGGTCACTGTGGCACTGTCGAGCCGGGCCAGCAATTCTTCAACTGCATCCGGCGTGGCATCCAACTCCGCAAAGTAACGTTGGCGAAACTCATGCCACTTTGCATGGTCATGGTCGTACCACTTTCGCAGCGCGTTCGACGGTGCGATTTCCTTCGACCAAAATGCAATCTGGGCGGCTTCTTTTGACTTGCCACGTGGCCAGAGGCGGTCAACCAGAATACGCTGCCCATCGTTCGTGTCAGGCGGTTCGTAGATTCGTTTAATTTGAATCTCTGGAATTGAAGGTAGCACAATAGCTCAGTTCATTGTCTCTGCAACCACGTGTCCGTTCTTGACAACAGTGTGGACGTGATTAGAGCCATAGCGGTACCCCAGGTGACGGTATTCCGGCAGGTCAAGTATCAGCATGTCCGCCTGTTTGCCGTCTTCGATGCTCCCGATGCGGTCAGCACGTCCGATTGCTGCAGCGCCGTTAATCGTTGCAGCCGCAATTGCCTGTGCGGGAGTCAGGCGCATATAGCGACAGGCGATGGCAATGACAAATTGCATGCTATCGCACCAGGCACCCCCGGGGTTCATATCAGTTGCAAGCGCGAGTTCCCCGCCAGCGGCGATAATCTTTTCTGCAGGGGTGTACTCGCGTTCGGCCAGGCCGAAAGGTGTGCATGGGAGACCCACAGCGACCGTGTCCGAACGTCCCAGTGCTTGAATGTCAACATCAGGCGTTTGCACCAAGTGATCGGCGGAAGTCGCGCCCAACTCAACTGCCATCAGCGTTCCACCAAGGCCGTTAAATTCGTCGGCATGTATTTTGAGCGGGAAGCCCAGATCCCTGGCAGTCTCCAACACGCGGCGACTTTGGGCGAGCGAGAACGCACCTTCCTCGCAAAAGACATCCACAAAGGGTAGGGTCTTTTCGGGCGCATGTGCTTGCCACCATTCTGCCGTCTTGGGTAGCATTTCCGTACAGATGAGGGAGGTAAAGCCGTCCGCATGGGACTCAAATTCCGGGGATGGCATGCGCGCCCAGGTGGGTGGGAACCAGATCAAGGGGCTGCGCCGCGTCCAATTCCAGGATCGACTGCAGGGCTCGCAATTCGGCTTGCGTTTCTAAGCCATAGCCTGTCTTCGCTTCCATCGTCGTTGTGCCATTGCGGAGGGCGCGTGTCAGACGTGGCAGCGATTGCGCCACCAGATCATCCATACTTGCGGAGCGCGTCTGCTTCACTGTCGAGACGATGCCCCCGCCGGCCTGCATGATCTCCATATAGGAGGCCCCGGCAATGCGCATCTCAAATTCGGCCGCGCGATCTCCAGCCCAGATAAGATGCGTATGCGGATCCACGAACCCGGGCATGATGAGGCGCCCGCTTGCGTCCAGCGATTTGTCGGCGGAGTAAGTGGCCTTTAGCTCCGAAGTCGTTCCGACTGCAACGATATCCCCTGCGTGTATAGCGACGGCGCCGTCTTCGATAATGCCGAGGCTGCCCAATTCATCACCGCGTTGCGCACCGCCGGCCAATGTGAGCAGTTGGTTGGCAGAGTGAATGAGCAGGTCGATTTGCACAGATTATTTACCGGGAGCGGGCGCGATGCCGACCAGCACTACGAGTCGCACGTCGCCATCATTCGTGACTCCATGCGGGACGCCCGCCGGTGCCCAAACTGTTTGGCCGGGACCGACTGAACTCGTTTCTTCGCCGACTGTGAAGCGTCCTTGACCTTCGAGTACATGATAAAACTTGTCTTGATCTGCATGGGCGTGTAGCGCCTGCACTTGTCCGGGCTCGAGGCAGTTCAACCCGAGTAACAGTTTGTCGCTTTGTTGCAGTGTGGATTTGAAATACTTGTCCGGATTCGAGCCAACGTGATCTCGATAGTCTATAAATACTGACATAGAATTGTTACTCACTTTCCGTCGGCGGACCGCAAAGAATCCTCAAGACCGAAGACATAGATGCGTTCACCGCTGAATTTCTTCTTCTCATCATCCCAGGGGAAGAGAATGTTGACATCAAACTCGACCGGCTGGCCTTGAGCAGTGTAGTCGAGCCAATCGGCTGCATGAGTTCCCGTGACATGCGCTTCCTCAAATACACCTTGTGGGCCGATGATGATATTTTGTAGATCAAAATGAATGTCCGGGAAGGCTGTCAGGAGTTCTGTGTAGAAACGGGTTGCGCCTTCCTTGCCATGCCACTGCACGCCATCCTGGGCGAGTTCGTAGACACAATCCTCTGTGAGGGTAGACATCAGGCCGGGAATATCGCGCGCGTCTTCGGCTTTGGAGTGTATGATCCACTCGTGGCGTATTTGGCGATATTGCTCGGGTGTCACTTCTCGGCGCATCTCCGCAACAATGCGGCGTTTGTTGCTCATTTTTTGTTCTCCACTCCGAGCCTCACGAGAGCATCGGCATCTTTATTCCATGGCGGTTCGCGGCGGCAATTGCTTCGGGGTAGCCCGCATCTGCGTGCCGGACAACTCCCATGCCGGGATCAACCGTCAGCACGCGTTCCAAACGGCGGGCTGCGTCGTTAGTGCCGTCTGCGACGATCACTTGCCCGGCGTGCTGGCTGAAGCCAATTCCCACGCCACCACCGTGGTGGAACGAAACCCAGGTCGCGCCGTTGACGGCGTTGATCATTGCATTCAATAGGGGCCAATCGCTGACGGCATCCGTGCCGTCCCGCATTCCCTCCGTTTCCCGATTAGGGGAGGCGACCGAGCCAGAGTCGAGATGATCACGACCGATGACGATCGGCGCCGATAACTCTCCGCTGGCGACCATTTCATTGAATTTAAGCCCGGCGCGGGCGCGCTCGCCATATCCTAGCCAGCAAATGCGCGCAGGCAAACCCTGGAATTGAATGCGCTCCTTTGCCAGCATGAGCCAGCGATGTAGATGGGCGTCCTCGGGGAACAGCTCTTTCACGGCTTCGTCGGTCTTGTAAATATCTTCGGGGTCTCCCGAGAGCGCGACCCAGCGGAAGGGGCCCTTGCCTTCGCAAAAGAGCGGCCGTATGTAAGCGGGTACAAAGCCTGGGAATTCGAATGCGTCCGTGACACCTACGTCATAAGCGCGCTGGCGTAAATTGTTGCCGTAATCGAATACCTCGGCACCGGCCCGTTGAAAAGTGAGCATGGAGCGCACATGCTGCGCCATGGATTGCATCGACCGTTCGGCATAACCTTCCGGATCAGACTCTCGCAGGGCATTGGCCTCGGCCAGTGGCATGCCATGCGGTACGTAGCTCATCACGTCGTGTGCGGAAGTTTGGTCGGTGACAACATCTGGAACGACACCTTTTTCGGATAGTTCGTAAAACACTTCGGCGGCGTTACCAATCAGCCCGACAGAAAGCGGCTGCCCGGCGTCGCGGGCCTGCTCGACAAGTGTCATGGCTTCTTCGAGTTCGTCAACGACCATATCCACGTAGCGGTGTTCGAGGCGCCGCTGCGCACGGTCGCGGTCGACTTCAACGACGAGGCCAACGCCATCATTCATGGTAATCGCCAGCGGTTGGGCGCCGCCCATGCCACCGAGTCCGGCGGTGAGCACGAACTTGCCTTTGAGTGAGCCCCAACCTTTCAGCTGCGCGAGAGAACCAAGGGTTTCATAGGTGCCTTGCAGAATGCCTTGCGTGCCGATATAAATCCACGAGCCGGCTGTCATCTGACCGTACATGATGAGACCCTGTGCTGCCAACTCGTCTAAGTGCTGCTGCGTAGCCCAATGCGGCACAAGATTGGAATTGGCGATGAGAACGCGTGGTGCATCGACATGCGTGTGGAAGACAACCACCGGCTTGCCGGATTGCACGAGCAATGTTTCGTCGTCCTCCATCTCGCGCAACGTCGCCAAAATCGCTTCGAAGCTTTCCCAATCGCGGGCGGCCTGGCCACGACCGCCATAGACGACAAGGTCGTCGGGGCGCTCGGCAACTTCCGGGTCCAGGTTGTTTTGCAACATGCGGTAGGGTGCTTCGGTGAGCCAAGATTTGCAATTGAGTTGGGTGCCACGCGGGGCGCGAACTTCGTGAGGGGCTGCAGCAGTCAAGGTTTTCTCCAGTGGACAGATTTGGGTGGAGGCGAGCTAGCTGATTTTAACACCGGAGTCAGACTCTATGCAGGCAGTTAAAGGGTGAACGAATGCACTGAAGTATGTGGCAACAGGGCATTAGGCGGTGATGGAAGCAGCTATCTCTTTGTACAATGATGTAATAGGATGCTCCGGAAACTTCATCGCGAAGACCTCCCGGCTCGCGAGCGTCATTAACTCGTCCGAATGGGGCAATACTGCAACGACCTCGGCCGCATAGGTTTCCTCGACCTGCTCTTTGATCTCTGCCGGGTCGTAAGCGGAGGGCGTCTTGTTGACAACGAGCAGCATACGTGGCACTTGTAGTCGTTGCGCGATGCGAACAGTGACGCCCGTCCCCTCGAAGTCTTGCTCGTCCGGGCGCAAGATAATGACCAATACACTTGATAAGGCAATCGAGAGCAGCGTCTCTTCATTCAAACCAGGATGGGTATCAATCAACAGGGCATCCAATTCAAGCGCCTCGCCCATCTCCCGCAAACCACTGCTCAATACACCGACATCGTACCCCTCCTGCAATACCCGGGCAATGTTACCCGTATCCATACTCGAGGGAATTAGAAGCACCTGACCGTAAACCTCTGCTCCCAGGCTGGCCGTTACATTATGAGCAGTCTCTTCGATGGTGCAGTCACCCCACAAATAATCGTTTAGCGAGTGACCAATATCGTCTGCGCGTAAACCAAACAAGATATGTATGCCCGGTGATTGAATATCTGTGTCCACGACGCCGACTTTCATACCTTGGGCAGCCAAAACCGCTGCGACATTAGCTGTGGTATTTGATTTACCGGTACCGCCCCGAAAAGAATGGAACGAAATTATTTTGGACATACTATCTCCCCTCGTTACGAATAACGCACCATACGTTGCTGCTGCAAAGTGGGATACTAGAATTTCATCTGATCTACTCTGGGAACGTCAGCGTCAGTTGATAGGCCTGCTCACCTAGCGCTAACAACGCTTGTCCGTCCGAGAGACTCAGATCAAGTTGAACAGTTTCTTTACCGGCTCCCAACGCTGCCGCTACTGGTAAACCCTGTGAACCGCCATCGGCAGTCAGCTTGTGCGCCCATACCTTGAGTTCGCTCGCCGCTCCGGCTGGTAGGTCAAACGTTGCCGTCCGCAGATTGGAGAATTCGGGCACTGCTTTCGAAGCCGTTTCACGTTGCTGCTCACCGCTGGAATACCCCAGTCTAATTATTACCGGTCGGGGTTGCCCCCCAGATGTGATCCGCATAACCGCCGAATCATCTTCATTATCCTGCGCACATACTTCTACAATGATGCGGGGCCTAAAGGATTCGCGGCGCCAGATAGTGATCGTCACACCGATAATCACGGCAGCCACGAAGAGCGCCAGACCCCGTTGAAATGGATCTACCCAAATGAACAGGCCGTGCAAAATTATACCTGTCAAGGACAGTATGTAGATGCCAATTAGCAGCAGCGGATGCCCAATAATATGGTAGACGACGCCGGGTACGATTTCACCCTTCTGCCGGCTGGCATGTAAGAGCAATATTGGATATATGCCGCCCAGCAGCGCAACCACGATCACGCCGATAAAGCCCAGTGGGCCTGAGAAAGATTGGCGCCCGGTGAGTAGCAATCCCTCAGCCACAATAAAAATGATTGTCATGGGCACGAGTCCCAAGAGGTATCGCCCCCGTTCACTGAGAACTGCATCCAATATACGTGGCAATGCGCCTTGTGCAGCGCCCAACTTCCGAGCGGACGCTGCCCTGGCAGGCGTATCGAGCGGCGTGTCGGTCAAGGCCCGTACAAGCTCTTGCGAGAGCCTGCGTGGCCGAGTAGGCGCTACGAAGGCCTCGTAGTGTAGCGCGCCTTCAACTTCCAGTTCTCGTACATATCCTTCTGCAAGTAGTACCTTTAACACAGCCTGGGTTGCTTCAGGTGTCTGGCTCAGTTGAGCGGCCACGCCCGAAAGACTCACGCGCCCTTCGTTCATCATCCATCTGACAAGTTGCCCCTGGTCTTCTGGCAGCGTAAGGAGATCGGTCATGCGTAGCCCAACGCTATCCCGGCCAGCGGTGTAGGTTATAGCCAGCGGCGTGGTGATGCGCAGGCGAGCAAGTTTCGAGTCAACCCTCAGGACATCGACTGCGAGTTGTAAGCGGCGACCATCCTCATTCAAATCCGGATAGCTCTCAAACAAGGTCGCAATATCCCAGTGTTCTGCGATTGTTATTTCAACCCGATGCAATGTAGTGTTGGTCTGAATGTCCATCCGAAAGTGAGGCTGCTCATCTTCCTGTCCAAGATAAACCATCTGGATGTGCGGCAACCCACTGGGTTTGCCGCGCGGGCGAAAATGAAGCTGCCCTTTCCGCCGTAATAAGGTCAGGGCTGGCCTTTTGCGAAGCGGCAGCCATTCGCGTGTCAGGTTAAACAGGCCCAGCGAAAAATGAATCGTAATCATACCCATGCCGAGCACGACAAAGATTGTTCCAAAAACATGCACGAGTGGCCCGACTTCGGCAGCCAGTGGCCCGAGCGCAGTGCCTTTTTCAGCAGCCATGACGCTCGGAGCAATCGCACTGTTGACCACAAGTATCCAGATACTGTAGATGACGATAATCACGGCTTGGGCGGCCATCGCGCCCCGTACCAGTGCGCCGCCGCTGGGATCGCGATGCAATACCGTCCGTGCACTATTGGGTACCGATAGATGTCCAAAATACGACGCGAAGACGACGCCAAAAATCAACTCCAATAACGAAGCATCAAACGGACGCCCGCCGATGAACGGGAGGTTAACATACGTCAAGTTATCCAGATTAATACGAGAGGCGGCCATCACTATGAGTATTATTACGAGACTAATGTTGATCGTGCCAATGACGAGCGCCGAAGTTACCGTTGCACTGAGCGAACCACGGGTTACAAAATACAGCCCAACCACAAAGAGCAATGCCACCCATATTTGGGGCGATATGCGCGTCGGTTCGGTCAGCGCAGTCGCAAACCCGATATAGAAGGCCAGCAACACCAAGAGGAGCAGTGCCAGCAAACTAATGGAGAGGAGTAAGGAGCCGGCGCGTCCCAAATAGTCATCTACGACCTGGCCCAGGAATGCATTCCCGTAACGCATACCGCCACTGCGCGACGCGGTTTCGGCCATATGTCCGACGGTCAACACGTTGACGATACCGAACACGATTAAGAACACAATGCCCGCCAGCGGTCCGATACTTGCGAGTGCAATCGGCAACGCCAAGAGGCTAGCGCCGAAGGTTTCGGTCAACGTCATCGCAAAGACCGACCAGAACGGCGGCAATTCATCCAACCAAACGCCCAAACGGTTCCAGGCCCAGCTAACGCGCTCCAAGAGCGCAGTACGCGTGACAAAGATGCTTTCGAGTGGTGCGTCAAAGAAGCGTTGGTAGGCTTGCTGCACCGACTGCGAGTCTAGCTACAGCGCTACCTGAATGCCGGGCACTGCGGCTGCTGCGAATTGATACTTTCGACTCAGCTGGTGCGCGATGGCCGCCTGAATGTCATTGCGCTGCGGGATAAGATCGATCCATCGGGACGCAAATTTTTCGATGTCCTGGATGGTCGGT
Source organism: Anaerolineales bacterium (assembly GCA_965248775.1). Lineage (GTDB taxonomy): Bacteria > Chloroflexota > Anaerolineae > Anaerolineales > JBHHUI01 > JBHHUI01. The sequence continues at coordinate 1,927,654 of OZ252150.1, read as the reverse complement.
GTAAGTGGCGGCGCGCGGCCCAAATTGAAGGCATCCACGAAGGCCAACGCGCGCTGCTGGACCACCTTCTCGGTAGGAAAACGCTCGGTCGCCTGCCGTAATTGCGCGGCATGCTGCGCGCTGCGACTCTCGATATGGAACAGAATTGCCTGGGCGCGCCGGTTTGGCGCGCCACCGGCCAACACTCGTTCGCGTGAAAACACCGTTGAAAACAGATCGTCAGAAGTCACAAATGTGCGTTATAGGCTGGCAGCGCGCCGACCTCAGGGGCCTTATTGTCTAACCCAGGCAATGTGGGTAGCCCGAGCGGGCCTAGCGTGGCATATGCTTCGCCATAGGCCACACGGTAGTGGTTACATGGTAACTGATGGGGACCACGCTGTATTGTAGTAATGGAGATACAACTTGAGTACAGCTTCATGGTAAACGTCGGACTTGGAGAAAGAAAGAGTTTTGCGCACGAAGCGAGCCAGTCTCTGGCGCAAGGTGTTGTTCCAGCGTTCCACGTGAGATGTCTGGCCGCTTTCTTTGCCGACACTTTGGTGAGTGTCGTTTGGTAAAACCTTCTGGTAAGCGTGCCAGAAGTCGCTGAAGGAGCAACACGCTTTGTAGGATGCTGGGATGGATTTCCATAACGCGCGACAACTTTTTTCACTGCGGTCGCCAATAAAATAGGCCACCACTTGGCGCGTGCGCCGACACAGCGCGACCCATATCCAACGTTTATCGTTTTTTGTGCGTACAAATGACCATAATTCATCCAATTCCAGCACATCATCCGTTTTTACGGTTTCTAAAGTGTCAGCCAGGTTCGGCATAGCGCCGGCCTTCTCCAGAATCCAGCGTGCTAATGTCTGCCGCGCGATGCCAAAGATGCGCTCAATGCCGCGCATACTGGCTCGCTCTCGATAGGTGCGTAGGACAAATTCTCTGATGAACTCAGGATAAGAACGGCTTTGCGGTTCCAACATTCCATAAGCGGCGCAATCGAGACAATGAAACTTCTGACCGCCTTTATAGTCTGTACCATTCTTGACAATGTTGAGGCTCCTGCACTTTGAACACTCATGCGTGATGACACTCTGGATCATTTTGGCGCTCCTCTGTTTGGCAGGCCAACAACTTACTTTTTCCAGACTCATCAGTCAACATGTAACCACTACCACATTCTTTCGTATTGGCTTTGTGCATCCGGCACCGGTGAATCGGTCAGTGCGCCGCCGCCGCGACTGGGGAGTCCATAATAACGCGCGAGTTGGGCGCAGGCTGCGACACTGGCTGCCGATTCCGGGCTTCCGATGGCGGGTGCGCCGCTGCGCAAGTCGATATTGCTAGTGGCTGTGCCATAGAGTACGGGTGTGCCGGGCCTCACCAGCTGTACAAGCGCCATCCCCGCCAACACCTCGGCATTCTGTTGTGGGTGTGTACCCGCTAGAGTTGTTGGGCCGGATACACCGGCCATCACAAATGGGGCGATGAGAATCGGTTGTCCGACACGTGCAAATTCGATCAGGCTCTCGATCATGGGCGTGTCGTAGAGCAGCGGGCTGTTCACGTTCACGCTGCAGTGTGCAACTGGAAAACTGTCGATGGCTTCACTTCCATCAAACACGGCCGCCAGCATTTCTAGTGCATCTTCAGCTTCGGCCTGTCCAAGCACGAATCCTGATTGCACCGGTTTATCCGCAAGTGTGAGGGCCGAGCGCCAGCATTCCAAATGCCGGATCGCAACCGGAATGTCCTGTGCTTCTACAGCTTTGCGAGCGACTACGTGTACATCTGGGGAGATTGCAGTCAGGCGTGTAAAATTTTCCATATCGGCGAGTGTGCCGCTGCGGCGAACACCAGCCAAATCGCGGACGAATGCCGGACCGCCACCCGGCATGATCACAGTTTGATCGCCCCCAACGAGCACACTCTGGGCTGCGTTGCGTGCATTTAAGGTGTATTGACTGGGTGCGGACTTCAGGCAATGTTCAACCAATTCTGCTTCGATGAAAACTCGTTCATTGTCGATGCGTGCTCCCACAGAACGGAAATAATCCAGCGCAGTCGCACTCCGAAATATGACTCCGGTTGTGCGCAAAATGCGAAGTGCGGCTTGATGAAGTTGTTCAATCTGTGTGGCTTTCAGATAATCTAAAGGGGTCGTCGCGCGAATGATAGGGCGCGAGGTTGCGCGCTCTGGTTCTGTCTGCCTGGAATTGCGAGCGCGCTTTCGCCGTGCTGAGGGTGGCATACCGAGCGCGTTAAACTTGCGGGGCTTTGCGGGCGAGATGGTATGCCGTGTTGAGCAGAACATTGGCGCCGTTCAGACAGTCGGACCATTCACTGAACTCGCGCGGGTCATGGCTGATCCCGTTTGGAGAGGGGATGAATATCATCCCGGATCGAGTGATACGGGCTAGCGATTCCGTGTCATGCCCGGCTCCTGAATGCAAGCGTTTGTGAGATAGACCTAAGTTGTTTGCAGATTTCTCAAACGCAGCTTGGATTTCCTCATCGAGCCCGATCGGATTCCAGGCCCCGGCCGCTTTCACTTCCAAGGTGAGTCCAAAACGCTCAGCCTCCGCTTCGGCCCGAGCCAATAATACGTTGCGCAGCTCCTTGAGTTGTTTCTTATCCGGCGCGCGAAATTCGAGTGAAAGTGTTGCCCGACCCGGGATTATATTAAACCCGCCTGGGTCAAAGTTCATCTGTCCAACGTTACAGACGCAATCGGGGTAATCGGCGAGCACAACCTCACGGGCAGCCAATACGAATGCAGCGGCTCCTAGTCCGGCGTCGTTCCGCCCGGGCATTGGGGTGGTACCCGCATGATTGGAATGACCTTTGAATACGAGCTGGAAGGAGCGCGCCCCGACAATGCTAGTTACAACGCCAATGTCTGTTCCGATCTTCGCCAGTCGAGGTCCTTGCTCAATATGCAACTCCAAGAATCCTGCCAGCGATTTAGGGTCGCGCTGTGCTTCGAATAGGCCTGCTTCCGTCAGGCCGCTGCGGGTCAGACCTTCTTCTAGGGCCTGGCGACCGCCGCGCGGGGACTTGAGTGCCTCGGATTTTAGCAGGCCTATTAAGGCGATGCTCCCGAGAAGTCCCACAAGCGTGCCTTCTTCATCGGTGAAGTCAATAGCTTCGATATGATACGCTAGAGGTTGGCCGGACTCACGCAACACGCGTATAGACTCAAATGCGGCCAGTAACCCCAGTGCACCATCGAAACGCCCTCCTGAATAAACCGAATCCAGATGTGAACCAATTAGCAAGGTTTTTCCTGCACCTTCAACAGACAGGACAGCCGAGACATTTCCAGCACCGTCAACCCGTACCTCGAAACCTTCCATGCTTGCGAGTTCGCGGAACCAGGCTCGTGCTTCCAAGTGGGCCTCGCTAAACGTGGGGCGATTGACCCCACCATCGCCGGTTGAGCCGATCTCGCTCAGTGCATCGAAGTCTGCTTTCAATCGTTCAGAATTAACTTGGAGTGGCTCGTCCATTGTGTGTACGACTCTCTCTATCTGACCACGAGTATATTGAACTGAGCCGAAAGAAATTTGGATGGCGTCCCAATACTCAGGATGTACTCGCCAGGTGTTGTCTCATTAGGAATGGTGATCTGTGAGTTGCATTCATAAATACATTCTAACTCGGCGAGTAACTCGTCTCCGAGAGAAATTTGAATCCTACGGTGATAATCATAGCCGGGGACTTCATTCGCGAAAATATATCCGTCAATACTGCCGTCCACGCACACGCGCGCGTTATTACTAATGAGATAGCCACCGGCGAACTCAATCGGAAAGCTCTCTCCGCGCTGGACTTCTGCCGGTGGGGCAACCTCGACAATCAAGGGCAGAATCTTTTCACCGGTCGGTTGTGGGATGAGTTCACAAGGGGCTGATTCAGTAAAAGGAGCCCCGATGCCTAAGTCGCCCCCGTTTGAACTCGATCTTGAATTGGAACAAGCCGCTAGCACTAAATATGCAAGAAGCAACGTCAATACAATGTAAATACGATTCATCGGCTTACATATCACGCGGTTCACGATAATACATCAGTGGTGTTCCAATTCCCTTCTCGCGTGCTTTTTCGTATGCCAGATTGCCCAACATGATATCGCTGATGGCGAACCCTTTATGCTAGAACAGAATCCTTTCATCTTGCGATTCGCGTCCGGGTTTGAGACTCGCGACAACTTCACCAATTTCACCGTAGATATGCTCCGTCCGGAGCTCACCAGCCTGCACCAGACTCGCGAACTGACCGTATTGTGATTTTTGGGCTTGATTCCAATCGTCGACGAGCATTTTGTCAACAGAGAAGGGCAGGGTCGGCGCGACCGAGAGCACGGCACCGTAGGGTTGAATTAATGCGCCCGGTTTTACCCATTCATCTTTGACAAGGACTTCATGCTCCACGAGTCTGGAAGCATCGACAATAATGTCTGCGTCCCGCACTGTCTCTTCTGTGCTTTCGCAGATAACGATAGACTTGCCAAGTTTCTCCGACATTTCCGCCGCGAAGCGTTCGCGCGATTCGGGGCGGCGACTCGTCACCCGGATCTCTTCGAAATCGAATATCTGGTCGAGCATCGCGATGTTATACCAGGCAGTGCCGCGCGCGCCAATGTGACCGAGCACGCGCGATTTCGCATTGGCTAAATATTTCGCCCCGACGGCTGTGACAGCGCCCGTCCGCATCCATGTAATTAGCGTGCCATCCAGGATGGCAAAAGGCGCACCGGTCTCTGGCCGGTAGAGGGTTATTAGAGCCAACTCCGAGGGGAGGTTGTGCTCATAGTTCTTGTGGAAATCGCCGATCACCTTCACCCCGGCGACATTCACCGGCTCAACATATCCTTTCAGAATGTTAAAGAGTTTTTCCGGGTATGCAAGAGGCAAGTGATCTTTAGACGGCATAATCACTTTTTGTTCGCCATGTGCCTGCAAGCCGGTTTCAACGGCGTCCATGATCTCTTGTAGACTCAAATCGAGTGCGTCGATATCTTCTTTGGAAATAAATAGAATTTCAATGCTTGCCATACATCAACTCTAGGGTAGCAAATATTTGTATCGCTGGATTCCTGAGGCGGTTATTCTACCGCGATTGCTGACTGGTCATCTGTACAGGTCATATTCCGATCAAAGGAATGATGTGACTCTGCCGTATCTTGTGCATGATAAAAGGGGATTTCGTCGCCAAAAAATTATTGTTGAATGATCGAATGTGAGGATGAGATGGTATCATTGGATGATCAAAATACTCTCTGGAAGGATCTTGTGATGGGGCCGCCGGAACAATGGCCGCATATCGTCGGCATTGGTGGTACGTACCGGAGTGGCTCAACTAGTCTGTGGTCTCTCAACCGGGCATTGGTAGCTGCCGCACGCGCGGGAGCAACTACGGAACTCATCGATCTTGGTAAGCTCGATCTGCCTATGTTTCGGCCGCGTGTCCAACTCAGTGATTTCGGGCCTAATGCGGAACATCTCGTAGAGGCAGTACACCGAGCAGATGGATTGCTTCTGAGCACGGCGGCGTATCATGGTACGTTGGCCGGTGTCACGAAGAATGCGTTGGCTTATTTCGAGTTCCTGAGCGGTGGTGAGCGACCCTATCTCACAGATCGTACTGTTGGGCTGATTGCGACAGCTGGTGGGGACATGGCCGGCGTCAACGCAGCTAATGCCATGGTGCATGTGGTGCATTCGTTGCGCGGGAAGGTTGCGCCACTTATTGTTTCAATTCCCTATGCAGGTCGCTCAATCGGTCTCGCTGGCGAGTCTGCCAAATCGCGCTGGATTGACAAACTCGATAAATTAGGAGAACTGATTGTAGAGATGACAGTTGTTCCTGAACGCGTGAGTGTTTAAGGAGCGGCCATGGCGGTTAAGGCTGCGAAGAAGGAATTTCAGTAGACATTCAGAGAATGGGAAGGCGTTTCTACATATGCTCACCGAGAAACTTACAAAATCGCCGCGAGACGACGTGGAATAAAAACTATACAATCAAATTGAGAAGAGGTTGTCATGTTTAATCAAGCAGAGATAGACTATATCAACGGGCAACGGTTGGCACGGTTTTCAACAGTCTCAGCCGAGGGGCAGCCGGATGTGGCCGCAATCGGCTACAAGTTTGACGGTAGAAATTTCAATATTCGCGGAATTGAAAATGCGAGCACGCGAAAATACCGCAATATAGCAGCAGGTCAAACCAAGGTGGCCCTGATCATTGATGATCTCGGCTCTGTTGATCCCTGGCGGCCGCGAGGAGTGCGGATATACGGAATTGCCGCTATTGTGGATCAGAAAGATAAGCTCGGCTCACTGCCGATTATTCGTGTCACGCCGAACATTTCATGGAGCTGGGGACTTGGAAGCCCTGACATTCGCAACGGGAAGTTTGCACCGCGGCGAGTTGAACACGAACAGGAATAACAAAGATACTGAAAGCGCGGCTGTAGTTCATTTGCACGTAATGCAATCGACCTCGGATTATAAAAGATAAAGCGGCTCACACCCACCTCCACGCGATCTGAGAGTTGATCAACAACTTCATGCGCTTGTTCCACCGATGAGGCCCCTAGCAAGCTGTAAGTCTACGTCGGTGGGCATATCGACAAATGTGGGTTGTTGATTTTATCCAGATGGGCCCGGATGTCGCGCGGCTCGTGCCCGAAGGGAGCATCTTCTTATGCCGCAATGTTGCCGCCTCACACACCTCGTCGTTCAGAAAACCCTCCTCAATCCAACCTGGGCGCCTCCAATTTGGGGCTTTTTGCTATCCGGGCAAATGTCCCCGTCCGGTTTCACGGGTATAATTCAAATTCAATACGAGACATCGCAATGAATTTATTTGGAGTAGGGGGTTGGGAATTAATACTCGTCGGCATTCTGGCTATTCTGGTGTTTGGGCCGGAGCGCATGGCGCGTTACGCATTCCAGTTTGGTCGCTGGATGCGCAAGTTTTCCGTTATCTGTCGGGACTCTGTCGGGACTCTGCGCGATCAATTGGGAGAGGAAATTGGCTTCGAGGTTTCTGATGAAGATATCGCGATGCTTAATAATTTGCGGAATCTTGATCTCCAGAAACAGCTTGGTTTGAGAGACGTGGAGATCGATCCTTCGGATAATGGAGGCGCAGACCCCAAACCGTACACTGCTTGGGCATCGACTGAAAGTAGCTCGAACATCGCCGAGGTTGAGGAGAACGAAGAAAAGGAAGGACTTACCCCGGCCACAACAGAAGAAGGCGATAAGTCCTATTCGGCCTGGGTTCCGCCGCGCAAACTGACCTGATGGCAGCTGCAAAATCCAAGACCGGTAAAATTGGCGAGATGTCACTGCTCTCGCATCTATTCGAGCTGCGTACGCGCATTTTGCGGGTGGCAATTGCAGTGGCACTGATGAGCGCGGTGGGGCTTGCATTCGCCGAACAAGTCTTGACCGCGATTGTTTCTCCTTATGGCGGTTATTTACAAGTGCTCGAACCGACGGAGAGCGTTTCTGTTTGGTTACGGGTGGGGCTGACGAGTGGAATCGCCTTAGCGTCTCCTTACATCCTCCTGCAAATAATTGGCTTTATTGCTCCCGGCCTTACGGGTGCAGAAAGACGCACAACCTTCTTCGTGGTTCCGGGTGCGTTGTTCTTGTTCGCATTGGGGGCAGCCTTCGCATGGTTTTTGATGATCCCGGCAGCAATCAATTTTTTAGCAAACTTTATGCCGGAGATTTTTCGTGTGGAGTGGTCGTCACGTGGCTATGTACCGTTTGTGCTATCCCTGACGCTCTGGATCGGTATCGCGTTTGAGATGCCACTGGTATTTATGTTCCTGGCCTGGCTGGGGGCAGTAACGCCGCGCATGCTGATCCGGGGCTGGCGCTTCGCGATTGTGGGTATCGCGATTATCGCAGCGGCCATCACACCAACAGTCGACCCGTTCAATATGTTATTGGTGATGGCGCCACTGTTGGGTCTCTATATATTTAGCATCATCCTCACAATATTCCCCTATCGGGCGCGGAAAAGACGACAGGCCCAAACAATCTAATTCGGTTCAGTCACTTTTACGCTAGTACTCAGTCAATCTGAAATAGCTGGATAGAGACGTCTGAGTTTGATACGAGCATCGTCAGTCGTGAATTGCCAGTCAACAGAAGAATGGGAGTGGTTACGTGAAGTTTCAATACCTATCACCTTTCGATTCAGAGATTTTTCATCAGGGACACGCGGGCCAAGTTTGCGCATAATGACGCTGAATTCAATCTCAGCCATGTTCAACCAACTGGCATCACGACGCTGTCGCGCGCGACAAGTGTGTTTGGGTGTGTAATGAAAGGCTAATTTGCGTGCGAGCCGACGAGCTTCCACAGGTTCAAAAGCCTCATCATGACCCAGTGCATTCACCCAGTCACCCAGTCATGAATGCACTGGGTCATGACGAATGAACTGGGTCGTACAGTCACGTGCAGACTGCATCGTGATGATGACTGGGTAGAGAGCGGCATAAGTGTGTGTGTTGAGATTATCCAAAACGACCTCGATACATTCGGCATCGGGATAAGCTACATCAACCAGCCAGCGCATCTGATGGGCAAAGTCAAACTTTTTCCGGCGCTCGGTCACTTCGATATGCCGCCAGCCAGTGGCTCAAAGAACAAGAAGAGATTACGAGTACCATTGCGCTTATATTCGTAATCATAGCGCCTTATTTGTCCCGGACTGGCAGGCAGCGGCAAGCGCTTTTCCTCAATCAACTGTTTGCTGGTCTCATCAAAACAAACCATTGGTCGTGCAGGATCGTAAGCCAACTCAGACACGTCAAGGATATGCTCCATCGCTGCGACAAATGCTGCGCTAGCGGTCGGGATACACCACATCTTGTGCTGCCAAGGTTTCAGTTCGTTTTTTTCAGAACCTGGCGCACCGCTTCATGCGAGATGGAATCAACCAATCCTAATTCGACCAACTCATCGGCCAATGCCCGTAAGGTCCAATGGGCACTATCATCCGGCCCAGCACTACACGCTAAAGCTATCAAATGGGCTTCTACTCGCCCATCCAGCTTCTTTCGAGCACCCGGTTGGCATTACCCTGGTTTAGTGGACAACGAGATAAGATAGATTCACAGATCAGGGAGGACCCAAATGAGTACATACAGGAAGACATACACGCGCGAATTCAAGGTCGAAGCCGTTCGGTTATCGTATGATAGCGACACAGCGGTTGAGCAGCTTGCTTTGGATTTGGGAGTAAGTAGTAGCAGTCTGAATCGCTGGCGGGCTGAATACGCGGCTGATGGAGCGCAGGCATTTCCCGGAAAGGGAAAGCCGAAGGAGCGCGACCGCGAGCTGGCGGAGTTGAAGCGCGAATTGCACGTGGTGCGCCAGGAACGGGACATCCTAAAAAAAGCCCGGGCGGTGTTTGCGCGCGAGCAGAAGTGAGATTTCGCTTCATTGACGAACACAAAGGCGAGTACAGCATCAGTCTGATGTGTCGGGTACTGCAAGTCACACGTAGCGGCTACTACGCCTGGCGCAAGCGGCCGGTCAGCCCGCGCGAGCAAGCCAGCCAGGCGTTGGGACGCGAGATCAGAGCGATCTTTGAGCAGCATCGCGGCGTCTATGGCTGTCCGCGCATTCACCGCGAACTACAGGACCGCGGCATCCGCTGCGGCCACAACCGGGTGGCCCGTCTGTTGCGCCTGCATGGCCTGCAAGCCCGACGCAAACGGAGCTACAAGGTGACAACCCAGTCGAAGCACAGCCTGCCCGTAGCGCCGAATTTGCTCGTTCAGGACTTCACGGCCACTGCGCCTAACGAAGTGTGGCTGGCCGACATCACTTACATTGCAACCAGTGAAGGTTGGCTCTATCTCGCAGCAGTCCTCGACCTGTACTCGCGACGGATCGTCGGCTGGGCACTCGGCAAACGCTTGGTATAGTGGACCCCAGAATCTAGACTCGAAAACACGTCGGGCTAAGGTACACTGCCAGCCATGACAAAGAAGAAAACCCGCACCCACTACAGCGCCGAACGGAAAGCCCAGATCGTTCTCGAACTACTGCGGGAAGAGCGCACATTCGCGCAGATCGCCGCTGAGTATGGCATGCACGTCAATATGCTCCGCAAATGGAAAGCGCAGGCGGTCGAGCGCTTACCTAGCGTGTTCAGCAACGAGAACCACACGATGCGCGAGCTCGAGGCGGCACACGAGAGCGAACGCGAAGCGCTGTATGCGCAGATTGGCCGGCTGACGACGCAGTTAGCCTGGCTCAAAATAAAATCTGGCCTCAACGTCATCGAGAAGTGAGCGACTGACGATGGTCGAACGCGAGAATGCTGAGCTATCGCTCGCAACCCAGGCCGATCTGTTGGGTATCAGTCGCTCCAGTTTGTACTACGTCCCGGTCCCGCCGTCACCGGAAGAGTTGTACATCAAGTGCCGCATCGATGAAATCTACACTGCCCATCCCTTCTACGGTTCGCGCAAGATCCTGGCCGTATTGCGACGCGAGATGACCATCAATCGCAAAGCAGTCCAACGTCATATGCGCGAAATGGGGTTGGCAGCCATCTATCCGGGCCCGAATCTGAGCACACCGTCCCGGGGCCGGGTCACGGGAAACGAGCTAAGCAGCACGCTGTTTTCCCCTATTTGTTGCGCGGAGTGGCGATCACGCAGCCAAATCAGGTCTGGGGAATCGACATCACCTATATCCGCCTCCGCGGCGGCTGGATGCCCAGCCCCGGACAGGCTGGACGGGGTACCTCGTGGCTGTGCTGGATTGGTTCTCCCGCTACGTGGTCAGCTGGGAGCTCGACCAGACGCTGGAAATGCCATTCGTGTTGCGCGCAGTCGAGCGGGCGCTGGCAGCGGCCACGCCGACGATCTGGAACAGCGACCAGGGCAGCCACTTCACTAGCCCGCAGTACATTGACCGGCTCCAAGCGGCCGGTACACAAATCAGTATGGATGGTCGCGGCCGTGCGCTCGACCTCGTCCAGTCGACGAGACTGGGCAATATCTTCACCGAGCGGCTGTGGCGGACGGTGAAATACGAGGAGGTCTATCTGCACGACTACGACAGCCCGCGCGAAGCACGGCAGGCTCTGATACGCTACTTTCGCTTCTACCGTGCGGAGCGTCCGCATCAATCACTCGACTATCTCACCCCGGCGCAGGTGTACTTCGGGGAACGCACGCTGCTGAACTGACACCGATTTCGCTGTGGACATGTGGACAACTGAGAATGCGCCAGTTGCCCACATGTCCACAGCACTACGGCGACCATTTATGTCCACGACTCACGAAAGGAGAATGCACCTTACGCCAGGCCATTTTTCTGTCTTGACAAAGGGGTCCACCATATGGGCCGCCAACTGACTTTGGATGCTTTGGAGATGGCTCTGCGTTCGCGAAAACCGCCGCCAGGTCTCATCCATCATTCTGACCGGGGGAGTCAGTACGCCAGCGCTGAGTATCAGGCGCTGCGCAAGCTTCATGACATCACGCCCAGTATGAGCCGAAGGGGAAACTGCTACGATAACGCCCCCATGGAGAGCTTCTTTGCCAGCCTGAAATCCGAGTGTGTATACCAGCAACTGTACGCCAGCCGGGCCGCTGCTCGCACCAGCGTCTTTGACTATGTCGAAGTGTTTTACAATCGGCAACGGATGCATTCGGCCCTGGATTACATGAGCCCACATGCCTATGAACAATTACCTTTAGTGGCTTAACCAACTGTCCACTGAATCGGGGTAATACCAGGTTCGCGGGTCTTCATTAAGCGCCTTTTTCGGGCCCCCCTCGACGTATCGCCTGCGTGTTCGCTCCACTGTTGACCGACTGCTGTTCAAGGCATCAACGATCTCTTTGTCTTTCCAATTCTCATCCGCTTTGAGCAAGATGAGTGCTCGTTTCATCTTTCGCGCCGAGAGTTCGCCTGACCCTGTGAGTGTCAGCAACTCCTGGCGTTCTCCGTTTGTTAAGCTAACAAGATATTTCTTGGCTGGCATAGCCGCTTCTCCTTTTTATAAAAGTATTCGACTATGCCATATTTATACGTCTTAATCAACTTGACTGAGTACTAGATATCGTTGTCGTTCCCGTTCTGTCCGTAACTCGCATACCCTGCAGCTCCGATTCTTTTGGCGCCACATTCTTCTGGCCAAAGCTACGAAGGTACTTGCGTGAGAGAGTTTTTATCCCCTTCGGGAAGGGGTTGGTTAACCTGCCCACGGACTATCTTGCCAATATAAGCGTATTCAAAATCTTCGCCACTGTATGATTTATAGCTCCCAATAACGGCGTAAGCGGTAACTGCGAATGGATATACCAGGGTCAATATTGCAAATATTAACGTTATTCCAAGTGAAACCGGGATGAGCAAGAGACCTACAACGACCAGGGTGAGGCCTGCCGTAAGTATCCACGCAGCAGCGATGATAATCCCGCCAACAAGTAAACCAACAAATGCAAGGATGATGGCAGCCGCCTGAAATGTAAGTGCCTGTAATGCGTGAAAGGCGACATATTCGGAGCGGTTGTAAAAGCCCAAATAGATTGCCAGTGGAACCAAAAGACCAAGCCAGACAGCTGCGCTACCTGTAATTCCGGCGATGATTAATGTTAGAACGGCACTCCCATGGGCAATGGCAGCCCAATTGCGCTCCGAGCTTGTTAAGTTTTCTGTCATGATGTCACCTCTCTAGTAGATTACGCCAACACCTAGCTTAGGTGTTGCTTCTCCTACGTATACGCATCTACTTGGGTTCGGTTGCTTAGTCGATGAGATGATCGATCCGCCATGCAAATAGGTGAGAGATCGCTATCAAGAGGAGTGCAATTAAATGTTCAGGAGGGAGCTGAAACTACCAACAGCCAAAATGCACAATCTGGATTTAGGCGCTTAAATGTGCTGGACCCGTAAAATTGGACAGGTTTAAAACAAGTTTATGTCAGGAAAGATACTCTATCGTCTCCCGATGCTAGGCGACCTCGATTTCGACTGGGGTGATATAACCCGCGCCGAAATCAGCCATTTGTCTTACTGGAATGTCTTCGCTGCGTAGATCGGGAATTCACAGGCGCTTGTGTGTCGATCGCATCTGCAATGCTGTTGCGGCCAGAATGCCACCCGCCAATCCCAGCGCAAAAGGTGCGCTCAAAACGGCAGCAATACTCCCCAACAACAAGGCACCCAAAGAATTTGAGCCAATCGTGAATGCAAAGAGCCCCTGCACTCGTCCGCGCATTTGACCATCTGACAAGACGAGTAGTAATGTCTGTAATGTCACATCGTATACCATGAGCATTGCGCCCGCAAGCGCGATCAACGCCAGCGACAGCAAATACCACTGGGAAAGAGCGAAGCCTGCAAGGAATAGTCCACTGAGAAGCGTGCTTATAACCAGCAGCGGACCCTTCCGAGAATAATCACCAAGGCTGCCGACTATGAGGGTACCTACCAATGCGCCGACACCACCGGCCGAACCAAGTAGCCCCAATCCTACTGCTCCTACATCTAGTACATCCCGAGCGAAAATGGGTAGCAACGCAATGTGGGAATAGCCGAACATTTCGACGATCACGCTGAGTATCAGCAAGAGCCAAATGGGTTTGTTCGCCCGCGCGTATTTAATCCCGGCGCGCGCCGCTTGGCCCAGGGGTTCAATCGCAACACCGGAGACGAAGGGTCCAGCGGTCATTAGCATACACGCTGCGGCCATTATGGAGCACGCGGTGGCAAACATGTATCCCGAGCCCACGCCCCAAGCATTTATGAGCGTTCCCACAATCCCTGAACCGAACACACGCGCAATGTTTAGGGCTAGCAGTTTGTCGGAGAGACAAGTACTTTTACAACATGAATAGCCCTACAGGGCAAAATGAGCAGTTGATTGCGACAAAACAAGCGTAAAACAGTGTGCATTTCATGGAGGGCAAACCACCTTCTCTCAGCGAGTAGCAGGCGCGCCAAAGCAGCCCCGGCTAAAGCACACCCTTTGCTTGGTAGAGGGTGTGCATGCGTTTGAGGTTGAACGCTAGGCAGACCAGACACCATTCCCCGGCTGCTGCCGGCAGGCCGCGCAGAGAAAACTGGCGGAAGCCCAGGACTTCCTTGATGATACCAATGACGGGTTCCACTGTGCATTTGCGTAAACGGTAGCTGGCTTTGCCGATTTCGGTTTGTAGTTTGTAAGCCATCTTGACTTTCGGACTGGCATCTTCCGGTGGCGGAGCAGGCATTTGTTCAAAGAAGGTACGCCAGCTTTTGTGGTGAGGTTCGCGACCGGTAGCAATGTAAGGATCAATGCCAAGCTTCTCAAGTGCTGCGATGTTCGCTTTGCTGAAATATCCATAATCCAAAGCGGCAGCCTTTGGTTTGCCTACTTTTGGAGAGATGGCATCCAGGGTTGGCTCAGCTTCTTTTTTGTCATTCGGATGGTTCGAAAGTGAAGGCGCCACAATCAAGAGGCTCTCCTGCTCCACAGCAACTTGAACGTTGTAATGCTGGTCGAAGCCATTATTGGTGCTGTTTTTCATGATGCGAGAGTCCGGATCAGTGAAGTTGTACTGATCTTTGTCCCGTGGTCCCGGCTGCGGTGGTTTCGGTTTGCGACCTCGGGGTTTATGCCCAGTTTTGCGAGACTTTTCTTCCCGCTCACGCTGTTTGGCTTCGTATTCAGCCCTCTCGGCTGCATATCGTTCCTGCGCACGGGCTTCTAAGACGGCTTTGGCTTCTGCCAGATTTGCCAAACGTTTCTTGCGAATGGCAATTTCGTCTTCAATGACGAGCCCTTCCGGCAACTGGAGATCACCCTGATCAGCTTGCTCACCGAGTTCGAAGAGTTTGTTCACTTCCTGGCGCAGTTGGGTCTCTAGTTTTATCAGACGCTTGTAACTGACCGCTTTGCTCTTGGATGCATCAGCATGCACCTTGCTACCATCCAGACTGATATTACCCAACTTCAGCACCTCAGCAACTTGGGCCAGGAGCAAGATCTGCACAAATAACTCTTGGATCGCAGCCAGAAAGGTTTTGCGAAAGTTGGCAATTGTGTCGTGGTCAGGATGCAGCCCACTGGCAATATAGCGGAATGGGATACTCTCATAGGTGGCTTTCTCAATCTTACGAGAACTGAACACCCCGTTGGCATAACCATAGAAGAGCAATCCCAACAGGATCTCTGGCGCAATAGGTTGACCACCCGTCGGTGCATATTGTGCATAGATCATACCCAAATCCAACTGGGCGATAACATCCACCACAAATCGTGCCAAATGATTGGATGGCAGGGCTTCTTCCAGACTGATTGTCTGTTTGAGCATCACTTCGTAATTGGGTTTCTTGAATTTTCTAGCCATGCCCGTAGATTATCACCGATTTCGCTATCTCAGGTTGCTCTCCGACAAACTGCTAGCATCTGGCTGGCTGACGCATTGAGCATGTGACGCGGACCCACGATGGCGAAGACGATAGTGCTCATTGCAGGCCAACGAAATGCGAAGACCATCCCTTGAACGAATGCTGCGATCAGAACGTGCCAGAGTGCAATTTGTTCAGTTAGCACTAGCAGTTTGTCGGAGAGACAAGTACTTTTACAACATGAATAGCCCTACAAGGCAAAATGAGCAGTTGATTGCGACAAAACAAGCGTAAAACAGTGTGCATTTCATGGAGGGCAAACCACCTTCTCTCAGCGAGTAGCAGGCGCGCCAAAGCAGCCCCGGCTAAAGCACACCCTTTGCTTGGTAGAGGGTGTGCATGCGTTTGAGGTTGAACGCTAGGCAGACCAGACACCATTCCCCGGCTGCTGCCAGCAGGCCGCGCAGAGAAAACTGGCGGAAGCCCAGGACTTCCTTGATGATACCAATGACGGGTTCCACTGTGCATTTGCGTAAACGGTAGCTGGCTTTGCCGATTTCGGTTTGTAGTTTGTAAGCCATCTTGACTTTCGGACTGGCATCTTCCGGTGGCGGAGCAGGCATTTGTTCAAAGAAGGTACGCCAGCTTTTGTGGTGAGGTTCGCGACCGGTAGCAATGTAAGGATCAATGCCAAGCTTCTCAAGTGCTGCGATGTTCGCTTTGCTGAAATATCCATAATCCAAAGCGGCAGCCTTTGGTTTGCCTACTTTTGGAGAGATGGCATCCAGGGTTGGCTCAGCTTCTTTTTTGTCATTCGGATGGTTCGAAAGTGAAGGCGCCACAATCAAGAGGCTCTCCTGCTCCACAGCAACTTGAACGTTGTAATGCTGGTCGAAGCCATTATTGGTGCTGTTTTTCATGATGCGAGAGTCCGGATCAGTGAAGTTGTACTGATCTTTGTCCCGTGGTCCCGGCTGCGGTGGTTTCGGTTTGCGACCTCGGGGTTTATGCCCAGTTTTGCGAGACTTTTCTTCCCGCTCACGCTGTTTGGCTTCGTATTCAGCCCTCTCGGCTTCATATCGTTCCTGCGCACGGGCTTCTAAGACGGCTTTGGCTTCTGCCAGATTTGCCAAACGTTTCTTGCGAATGGCAATTTCGTCTTCAATGACGAGCCCTTCCGGCAACTGGAGATCACCCTGATCAGCTTGCTCACCGAGTTCGAAGAGTTTGTTCACTTCCTGGCGCAGTTGGGTCTCTAGTTTTATCAGACGCTTGTAACTGACCGCTTTGCTCTTGGATGCATCAGCATGCACCTTGCTACCATCCAGACTGATATTACCCAACTTCAGCACCTCAGCAACTTGGGCCAGGAGCAAGATCTGCACAAATAACTCTTGGATCTCAGCCAGAAAGGTTTTGCGAAAGTTGGCAATTGTGTCGTGGTCAGGATGCAGCCCACTGGCAATATAGCGGAATGGGATACTCTCATAGGTGGCTTTCTCAATCTTACGAGAACTGAACACCCCGTTGGCATAACCATAGAAGAGCAATCCCAACAGGATCTCTGGCGCAATAGGTTGACCACCCGTCGGTGCATATTGTGCATAGATCATACCCAAATCCAGCTGGGCGATAACATCCACCACAAATCGTGCCAAATGATTGGATGGCAGGGCTTCTTCCAGACTGATTGTCTGTTTGAGCATCACTTCGTAATTGGGTTTCTTGAATTTTCTAGCCATGCCCGTAGATTATCACCGATTTCGCTATCTCAGGTTGCTCTCCGACAAACTGCTAGCCCGACAATTGACAATGCTGCCATTCCGGGGACGGCATCGGCCAGTATAGCCACGTGCCTTCGGTCTAGCCGGTCGACCAGGACCCCACTGAAGATACTGCCCGCAAATTGCCCAACGCCCTGCAACCCCGCCGCCAATCCCACAGCGAGGGGTGAGTCTGTGAGTTGGAGTACCAGCCATCCCTGCGCCAGCAGGCTTGCGACACGGTTTCCGAAGACGAATAATGTACTTGCCCAAACCCAACGGTATTTCGGGATAGCGAACGAAGCGAGCAGCCTGGGCGGACCAATTCTGGACATGAAGTAATTCTAATTCAGGCCAAGAAAGCGAGAAAGGCCCTGCTAGATTTAATATCCGAGGCACGCCAACTTGAGTTCATCGTTCATTCCATTGAGACAGTTATGGTTCCATGCTAGACTCAACACAGGTGCAGTTCTCGGTGCGGAATCGGGCCGGAAATCTCACATATCAGGGTACTGATACGGGCCCGTCCATTCCGCTTGAAAGCCCAAATATGAGTATGACGATCTAACCAAACGCGTCCTGGGCGTGGTCGAGGGAGTAGCACCCGTGCAGTTCACACAAATTGGAGTACGCATTTTACTCTGCGGCACTTTGCCGACATCTATTTAAGGTAGTGAAAACACCATGAAAGCACACGGCCTTAATCCGAGAGTACAGAAGTCACCCTTTTTTAAATCGACGCTCAAGTACGGTGCTACCGAATTTCACCCGTTTAACGGCATGTGGATGCCGGTAGGATACGACACACCAATTAATGAGTATTGGAATTTGGTGGAGAACGCCGGTTTATGGGATGTTGCCGTTCAGCGCATCGTGCAAATCAATGGCAAGGATGCGCACCGTTTCATGGATATACTCACTCCAAGATCATTAGAATCGGTCGAAGTGGGCATGTGTCGATATATCATTATCACGAATCAGGATGGAGGTATTCTCAACGACCCCGTACTATTGCGTATGGCAAAGGACAAATATTGGTTATCTACGGCTGATAATGATATGTACTTATGGGCCAAAGGGGTATCCGTTTTTGCCGACATGGATGTGAGGATAGACAAACCTCACGTTTATCCCTTGCAGATTCAGGGTCCGAAATCTCCTGAAGTTGTTTCTGCTGTTTTTGACGATAGCGTACTGGACTTAAAATACTACACTTGGATAAATGCCTCGGTAAACGGCATCGATGTTGTTATTTCGCGAACGGGCTTTAGCTCAGAAGTAGGCTTCGAGGTATATCTTATCGGTAAAGAATCAGGAGACGAACTTTGGGAGGAAATTATGGAGGCCGGTAAACCATTTGGCTTACGGCCTGGGTCACCCAACCGAATCCGTCGCATCGAAGGTGGTGTACTGGACTATGGTTCCGATATCCTGTCTGGAAACAATCCCTACGAGATGGGTTTGGAGAGGTTGGTTAGTCTGAGCAAATCAGCTAATTTCCTGGGAAAAGATGCATTAACAGAATTTGAGTACTCTGGCGTGTCTAAGAAAATAACCGGCGTTTTTATGAGTGGGCAAACTTTTGATATGAACAATGAACATAGATGGCCCGTATCGCTAAAGGGGAAACGGGTTGGCGAAGTGACGTCGGCAGTCTTTTCACAAAGATTACAAAGAAATATAGGTTTTGCGTTAGTAGATGTCGATGTCATTGAGACTGAAGTAAATCTCGATGTGGATACCCCTGAAGGCGTTCGCGAATTGGAGTTCACACAATTGCCATTTATTGATCGGAACAAATCAATTCCCCGCCGGCGTTTGCGTTTATAGGATTTGATTCTTGACATCCCGTAATTGATTACGTCCAGCACCGGCGAACTGCGTCAAGCTGTTTTTCTGGAATGGACGTGAGAATGGGCCTTAGAAAAACGTATCCCCCTCGAGGTAAAGGAGTTTGGCGATAAATAATACTGAATCAATTCATCCCGACACACGTATCGGCACAGTACATTTGCAAGTGCCTGATCTTAATCGGTCAATCCAGTTTTACACAGATATTATTGGCCTGCAAACATCCAGCCGCGAAAACGGATCAGTGGAGCTTGGGGTCGGCGATGCTCGACCATTGTTGCGCCTGACCGAACGATCCAACGCACGACGTGTGCAAGGCACGGCCGGGCTCTATCACTTTGCAATATTAGTGCCTTCGCGTTGGGACTTGGGCCGATCGTTGCATCGCATTGCTGAGACTCGCACGCCCGTTACCGGATTTGCCGATCATCTTGTGAGAGAGGCACTATATCTTCCGGATATTGATGGCAATGGAATAGAAATTTATCGCGACCGACCGCGCGACAAGTGGCAATTTCAAGATGGTTCGCTTCGTATGGGGACCGATCCGCTTGATGTCGAGGATGTGCTTGCCGAGGTAGGCGATAAGCCCCCCGAGTGGACGGGACTTGCATCCGGCACATCCATGGGACATATGCACTTGCACGTAGGCGATATTTCCGAAGCTGAGGCGTTTTACTGCGGTATTCTGGGATTCGATCTAATGATTCGGTTAGCGGGCTCGGCTGGTTTTGTGTCGGCAGGCGGATACCATCATCACCTTGGTTTCAACATTTGGGCAGGGCAGGGTGTTAGCGTTGCGCCTGAGGATGCCGTCGGGTTGTGCTGGTACGAGGTCGTAATGGCTGACGAGACTGCACTCGACTCAGTAGTAGCACGGCTCGACGCCGTCGACTATGCGCACGAGGAGGTATCTACCGGCACAATGGTTCGCGATCCCTCCGGCAATCGAGTCCTACTGACCATTGAAACATTCAAAATTTCCTAAATCGTGAATACGACGATTAAATACCTCAGCATCGTCTGACCATGAAGTTGAGAACGTCAGCCAGGAGTCGGATGCCCTCCAAACCTTCCATGATTCGCACTCCAAAACCTTTAGCACCCAGCCGAATTCTCGCACAGATTGAACATCGGCCCTGGCCGCTGCTCGAAGGGCGCTGGAACATGACGCAGAGTTGGCACGATTTACTCTTTGCCCATTGGCCCGTACCTGTCGATGTTCTGCGGCCACTGCTCCCCCCGTCGCTCGAGATTGACACTTTTGAAGGCGAAGCCTGGCTGGGCGTAATCCCATTTGGGATGCGGAATGTTCGGGCACGCTATACGCCTGCCTTTCCATGGTTTTCTGCCTTCCCGGAGCTAAACGTGCGTACCTATGTAACTTTGGGGGGTAAGCCCGGCGTCTTCTTCTTCGGGCTGGAGGCTGCGAACCCAATAGCCGTGAGAGCAGCCCGCCGCTGGTTCTACCTCCCGTATTTCGATGCCCGCATGACAATCAGCTATGATGAGAATACCGTTGCGTATTCCAGCCATCGTACTCATCATAATTCCCCGCCAGCGGAATTCTCGGGGAGATACTATCCCAATTCCAAAATTGAACCAGCTAAGTACGGGACGATAGAATACTGGCTGACGGAACGCTACTGCCTTTACGCAGAACGTAAAGACGGAGTTCTCTTTCGAGGAGAAATACATCATACACCTTGGCCGCTGCAGCGTGCGGAGGCCGAAATCAATACCAATTCAATGGCCTCGGCAGCGCAGATTGAACTCCCGGATACGCCTCCCCTGTTGCATTTTTCAGAGAATTTGGACGTACTCGTCTGGCCGTTGACGCCGGTCTGATTCAACCACGCAACTGGCACACCCCTTGCATCATTGTCAGGCATCCACGATCGCAAGGGGGACACAACTGCGTGAGCAATGCGCACGGCAAAATTCTTTTGGTGGAAGATGATGCTTCCAATTTGCACTTTCTCGCTGCAGCGTTACGAGATGAAGATTACGAACTCTCTGCTGTCAGCAGTGGTGAGCAGGCACTCGCGCTCGCAAGCCGGACAATACCGGACCTAATCCTGCTTGATGTGAACTTGCCTGGAATGAACGGTTATCAGGTATGTGAGCGTCTCCGCGCAGATGAACTCTTGCGCGATATCCCGATTATTTTTCTCAGTGGCTTCGACGATGAACGCGCCAAGCTATACGCGTTCGAAGCGGGTGGTGTTGATTACATCACAAAGCCAATTCGTCTCGCAGAAGTATTGGCGCGCGTCAAGAGTCAGATAGATCTGCGCCGCAAGCAGAAAGAGTTAATGTTTAAAGTACAACGCATGGGGTTGGAAGTGTCTCGGCGCCAGCAGACAGAGATTCACTACCGGACACTTTATCCGTGATTGATTAGCGGTTGCCTCTCGGCTACACTCTCCGTTCTACCACAGAACAAGGGGAGTATCGCCATGAGTGACAACCGCCGTACATATCGTGCCATAAAGAGCGCCTTGCGGCAACTGTACCCAGGAGAACCGCAGGGCAACTTGGCTCGCCATTTGGATACGCTCGCTGCCATGGTCAGCGGAATTGTCCGCAGCCAGAGTAGCCAGCTACCGGCGATCGCCAGGAAAGTGCCAGACGGCAACAAACCCGAGAGCCGGGTCAAACGGTACGCCCGCTGGGTCAAGAATGAGCATATTAATAACGAAGTCTTCTTTCTACCCTTCGCTGAACCCTTATTGCAGGGTCTGGCGCAGGACCGCACGCTCGTGTTGGCAATGGACGGCAGCGAAGTGGGCCGCGGTTGCCTGACCCTGATGGTGAGCGTCATCTACAAGCAACGTGCTTTGCCGGTGGCGTGGGTCACCGTCAAAGGGAGCAAGGGACATTTTTCAGAAGCGACACACGTGCAGTTGTTGACAGAAGTACACGCTTTGGTGCCCCCTGCAAGCGATGTCGTCTTCCTGGGGGATGGTGAATTCGATGGCACGAACCTCCAGGCGGCTCTGAATGACTACGAATGGGCCTACGTCTGTCGCACGGCCAAGCATGTCCAGCTATGTGAAGGGGGCGACTGGTTCGCCTTCGCCGACCTGGATGTGCCCCGTGGTGCATACCGCGGCGTGCCGGATGTCGCCTTCACCCAGCAGGAATATGGGCCCGTCCTTGCCATCGCGTGGTGGCAGCGCGACTGCAAAGAGCCCCTCTATCTGGTCACCAACCTGGAGCTGGTTGCCGAAGCCTGTTCCTGGTATAACAAACGCTTTCGTATTGAAACTTTCTTCTCCGACCAGAAAAGCCGGGGCTTCAATTTGCATAAAAGCCATATCGCCGACCCGGCCCGGCTGGCCCGGTTGATGATCGCAGCTTGCCTTGCTTACATCTGGATCATCTACTTGGGCGTCATCGCCAAACGAGATAATTGGGTGCAAGTCATTCACCGCACCGACCGCTGTGATCTGAGCCTATTTCAACTCGGCTTGCGCCTGCTGGAACAGTTCCTAAATGAGCATCTGCCCATCCCGGTCGCCTTTGACATGCCCCGCGCAGAAAGTGTCCGGTAGTGAAGACAGAGAAAGGTATCCAAATCCAAGCAAATACAGATGCACTCACGCAACTGTATAACCGGCGGCACTTTTTCCGTGTAGCACTACTCTTGTTCGAGCAGGCTCTGCGTTATCAACGCAATCTATCGGTTGTTATGATGGATATCGACCACTTCAAAGCCATTAACGACACGTACGGGCATCTCACCGGCGATCAGGTGTTGCAGACTGTTGCCGGCCAGATGAGCGCTTCTCAGCAATCGCCTGAAGTTTTGGCTCGTTATGGTGGCGAGGAGTTTGTTCTGTTACTGCCCCATGCAGGACTCGTGCGGGCGCGTGAGCGAGCCGAGCAGATGCGCACCACAGTTGCACGGACAGGCGTACGAACACAGCATGGGTTGCTTGGCGTTACGATGAGTTGTGGTGTTGCAGTGCTGACTCGCGACAATGGCGAATCACTTTTACACGTGATCGAACAAGTAGATCGGGCACTCTATAGTGCAAAGCAGTCCGGGCGCAACTGTGTCCTTGACTGGATGGATGGGACTACTGCCGAGCAGGATTCTAAGTCTCCGAGCGGTCAAATTTCGAGCCCAGCGGGCTTGCTGCCGGCCTGAGCTCTATATCCAATTAGTACAGAGTAAACGAAGCTCGAGTAATTTCTTTCGGTTGAGAAGCTTCGCTTTTTGGCCTTGAGCCACGCAAACTGGTTTTGCCGCCGGCTTCGCATTTCGAGACGCAAACGTGATGTTTCTAACTAACACTTTCCTTACGATATATCAGCTATTCCCCAACAGATAATAGGCCAGAAGACGCACGCCGTAACCGGTTGCGCCGGCGGCCCCCATACGCCGCACGTGTGTGCCTTTGGGTAGGTAGGCCATCGGCGCAATGTCGAGGTGGGCCCAAGGATATTCCGAAGCGAATTCCTGCAGGA
Source organism: Anaerolineales bacterium (assembly GCA_965248775.1). GTDB lineage: Bacteria > Chloroflexota > Anaerolineae > Anaerolineales > JBHHUI01 > JBHHUI01. The sequence goes on along the minus strand of OZ252150.1, from coordinate 1,904,193 downwards.
AGGCTGCCGAAGTCCCTGTTCCCGCGTAACGGTCGTTGGGGCTGTTCTGCAGATCGGCGACTTCACTACGACGCATCCATTCTGTATATTCCTCATAGAGCGGAAGTTGCCAAACCCGTTCGCCACTCTGGCCGCTGGCCAGAAGGATTCGCGCACTCAGATCGTCCTGCGTTGAAAAGAGCGCCGCCGCACCACCGCGTCCGAGTGCAACCATCGCTGCACCCGTTAGGGTCGCAAGATCAATCACGGCTGCAGGGTTGAAGCGGGCAGCATAGATCAGTGCGTCTGCCAGAATCATGCGGCCTTCGGCATCGGTATTGATGATCTCGATTGTCTTGCCATTGGAGGCTTTCACCACGTCCGAGGGGCGGCCTGCGCGGCCACTCACCATGTTCTCGTCGGCGGGCAGGATCCCTATCACGCGACGTTGAATATTTAAAGTCGCTGCCGCGCGCATCGCGCCCAAAACAGCGGCACCCCCGCCCATGTCTGTTTTCATCTCTGCCATGGACTGGGACGGCTTCAACGAATAACCGCCGGTATCAAATGTGACAGCCTTGCCGACAAATATGATCGGGGCTTCCTCCGAGGCAGTCGGATTGTGCTCGAAGATGATAAATTTTGCCGGTTCGTCGCTGCCTTCCGTCACACTCAGCAACGCTCCCATGCCAAGTTCGCGCATCTCTGGCATCTCGATGATATTGACTTCTCCGCCGAAGGCAGCCGCAATTTGTTCTGCCTTAGCCGCTAGATAGGCGGGTGTGCACTCGTTGGGCGGTGAATTGACGAGGTCACGTGTGAAATTCGCACACTCGGCGATCGTCGCGGCTTGCTCAACTCCGCGCGATACAGCAGCGGCCTTAGTATCGTCAATTTCCACAATCCGCACCTGCTCCATGGCCTTGCGTTCCGGCGTGCTCGATTTGTGAACATCATAGGTGTACAGTCCCAACGCGGTACCTTCTGCGACAGCACGCGCAGCAGCTTCAGGATCGAGACCACCAATGCTGGCTCCGTGCACAATTGTTGCTGCGCTTTGAGCGCCAAGGGCGTGCGCTTTTTCGATGGCCGCAGCAGCTGCACGTCGTGACCGGTCGAGTGTGAACTTCTCTTGTTTTCCTAGTCCTACGATCAACACCCGCCGGGCTGGAATCTGACCACGTGGGTACAATGCTGCCAAGTCGAGATATTTGCCAGAGAAATCGGAACCGGAGATCAACTCCGATATATCGCCGTTGAGTTTCGAGTCAATGACGCCGGTTGCGCCGGCAGGCGCGGTGACACCCTCAAATAGATTGACAATTATGGCATCAATATCCTGGTATGAAATGTCTCCGGTTGATGCTGTTATTTCTGTTGTGATGTCGATTCCTTTACGTCGTTTGAATTAAGACTATTAAGTTTGGGAAATGTGAGCTATGTAGGTCCTAACACCACATCGTTGCTATTCGTCGAAGTGCATGTTTTATCAGAATGCGATTGGATTCCATACGATGCCAGATGCTTGCCCCCGAAGGATGGGGGAGTGGGATCACTGTGGCACCGGCCGTCTCCGATTGTGTGCCGATGATCTGCACGAGCGGAATTTTACTATCGTAAAAGATGTTAATCGCGAGGCGGCCCACCGGGATGATCAGTTCCGGTTGGACGAGTTCCAACTCACGGTCGAGGAAGCTCCGGCAAAGAGCACGTTCTTCGCGAGAGGGTACCCGATCACCACCACCGTTTTTCGCCTTTCCCGGATAACACTTGGTCACCGAGGTCATATAGTGATTAGCTCGAAATTCGGCCTCTTCAATTCCAGCTTCCGCCAGCCATTCAAAGAGACGTTTCCCGGCGGTCGCATTGAAGGGACGCAGGGCTTTTACCTCTGTCACACCGGGGGCCTGCCCAATCAGCATTATTCGCCCAATCGCGCGACCCGAAAATATCGCTGGACGTTCAATGTAATAATCAGCCTCTTGGCATTTTTTACAGCGCTTCATTGAGCGCTGCAGTCGCTCGAGTTCTATTTGTCGTTGCCGGGCATTCATGACCTCTGCTCACCGCGGCGTGCATCAATTAACTTCACCGCTTCCCCTATTTGTGTATTCTCAGGTGCCAGTCGCTGCGCTTCCTGCAAAGCGAGGCGGGCGCGCTTCAGTCGCTTCAGTTGAGAATAACCGATCCCTAGTTGGTAGTAATGACGCGCTGACGACTCTTTGACAACGGCGCGCTGCCAGGCCAGAGTTGCCAGTGCCCATTTCCCGTGCTTGCGGAATTCGTGGCCCAATGCATAGAGTTCGTGCGGCGCATACTTGGAAGAGCGCAATTCCGTAAATTCCCGAATATGCTCGGAGGCTATCCCGGCAATAGCTAAAAACGCGAATACGATCTGGAGGCCTCCAGCCAGTCCAAGCAAAGTCAGCATTGGCAAAGCTACAAAATCATTCAAAAATCCGATGAGCAAAAGCACAATATCAAGTGGAATCAACACCACACTTATACGATAAGCCCATTCTGTCTTGACGAGCATCGTGCCAATTGGAATCAGGATCAGCAAGGCATGCACAATTCCCAATCCAGTGAGGAGAGGTAGGAGCTCCCCAGGCCAAGCTAGAAATTCTGTGAACAGAGTGCGGACAATGCCAAAGTTAGCGATGATTTGGAATATCTCGGTTCGCGGTGCGGCCGCCATAAACGGGATCGCGGCCAGGACGATACCGACCTGGGCATTTAAACCTGCCAGAAGGAAGAACGCCCTTTCAACCCAACCATACCCCTTCCTCTTGTTCAGGATCATCAAATTACGACTACAGTGTGGGCATTTTCTATCTACCTCCGCAGTGAGATCGCCGCAGTACACACACTGGAGCGGACTAAATGAGATGTCGTCTTCGTTGGGGATCGGCGCAGGAGCTGTAAGTTCATCCTGTAATTGTTGTAGGCGACTCTGCGCCTGCAAGTCTGTGGGAGCCAGAGCAATGTACTTCTGAAGTGCAAGTGTCTGATCTTTCGGTTCATCTAGAACATTGCTCAGTTCACGCCAGGCTTCTACCAGGGAGGCATCGAGTTCTACGGCTTCCAGTAGCATTTCGCGTCCATGCACAAGATCGCCATTGTGGATGGCGGCTAGCCCGCTTTGATAGAGCCGTATCGGATCGATGGCCGCCGATCTATCTCCGCTTTTCATCTCTGCAATTGGTTAATTTGTTTCCAGTGCAGCTTCTGCTTCCACCTTATGCTCGTTGTACAGCTTGCGCAGCTCGCGCCTTAATATTTTTCCAATAATGCTGCGTGGAAATTCATCCAGGAAAATAACATAGCGCGGAACGAGATGCGGCGGCAGGCGGCGCTGGCAGTACGCGATCAGTGCATCGGTGGTGGGGCGATTTCGGCCGGCCACGACGAAGGCAACCGGTTGGTTCGCAATCGCAACGACCGCCGCCTCGCGCACTTGGGGGATTTCGAAGAGCACTTCTTCCACATCGCGTGGGAATGCCGGTTCCTCTGGTTTGTCGGGATACCACATGTCCTGCTTGCGGGAGACGATCTGGAAATAGCCTTCATCGTCCTGACGTGCGATATCGCCGGTTAGCAACCAGCCATCCTTTGTGATAACAGCTTCGGTGGCACTCTCATCGTTCCAATATCCGTGCATAATTTGCGGGCCGCGCACTGCCAATTCGCCAATCTGGCCGGTCGGCAAAGGTTTGCCACTGGCAAGATCGACAATGCGAGCTTCAGTTGAAGGCAAAGGGATGCCGATGCTACCTACTTTGCGCCGCCCGCGGAGCGGGTTTGCGTGCGTAACTGGCGATGCTTCAGTCAGGCCATAGCCCTCGACGAGACGCCCACGCGTGAGCTTTTCAAATTCCTCCTGTACTTCAACCGGCAACGCTTCGGAGCCACTCAAACAGGCATTGATTGAACTGACCCCATATTTGCGCACACCCGGAAAATTATTAAGCGCAAGATACATGCGCGGCACACCGGGGAATAAAGTAGGCTGATAGCGGCGGATGTGCTTAAGAACGGTTTCGACATCGAAGCGCGGCAGTATAACCATCGCTGCACCGAGCGAAATCGGAATGATAAGTGCTGTGATCAATCCATAGCTGTGATTGAAGGGCAGCACCGATAAAACCCGCTCGTCGCCTTCCTCAATCTCCGGAATCCAATGACGAGTCTGCAGCGCATTCGCGACAAGGTTGCGGTGGGTAAGCATAACGCCTTTAGGGTTGCCCACTGTCCCGCCGGTGAAGCAAATCACTGCCAAATCTTGTGGACTCACACTTGTGTCTGGTGAGCTGCGCTCGTGTTGCCGTAAGAGTGTACTGAACTCGTGGGACTTCGATGCATTCGAGATCTCTATTTTCTTGCGGCGGATACGGTACAAAGTACGCAGGTCCGGCCGCATGAAATCGCTCTCATCAACCAATACAAAGTGTTCGATGGAATTTGCGGCTTCGAGTGCGCGCACCGGATTGGCTAACACGGGCAGGCTTATGAGTACCTTGCAGTCTGTTTCTGATAGCCCACGGGCGACCTGCTCTGCTGTAGAAGTGGGGCTGGTCAGCACTACTGTTGCGCCCGCCTTAAGCACACCGAAGAAGGCGATCACCGCCTCAGGCAGGTTAGGCAGCAAGATCATTACTTTGTCACCTGCCCCGACGTTTAACGATTGCAGCGCATTTGCAAAGCGGTTCGAAGCGTGGTTGAGTTTACGAAAACTGATTTTCGCACCCGTGAAGATGATGGCGGGTTTATTTGGGTAGCGCCGCACCGCCGAGCGCAGGAAGTGGTGCACCGGTATTTGCGGCACGCCAATGGTGTATGGCACGCCCTCGTCGTAGCTCACCAGCCAGGGCCTTTCGCGGATCAGATCAGCACGTTGTCGCGCCCCACCTTCGTCGCGCCAGCTGCGCTTTTCGGTGACGATGAAGCGACGCAGAGAACGGTTGACGGCGGCAGCGCGTTCGAGCATGACAAGATGACCCGAACTGCCCACGTCGACATCCTCCGCGCCAGGAATCATTTGCGGGACTTCTTCGAAAAACTGGCGAGAAAAGACCCGGTCGCGGTGACCGCGGATTACCATCGTATCCACCTTCAGGTCGCGGAAGAGATTCCAGCCGTTCCAGCCGGAGACAGTATTTTGATGAAGTGGTTTGAGTACTTGGGTGGGTGAACGCAGCCAGGAATGCGTGAAAGGCTCAATCGCTTTCAATGCCGGCAGCGGCCAGCGGAGCAGGAAGCGAAACAGTGGATGAATTTTATATTCGCCGCTTGTCGCGATCAGGATGAGTTGTTCAATGCGCTCGGGATGTGTAGTGGCATATTCGGTGACCACAGCCCCGCCGAAGGAGTGCCCGACGAGCACAAACTTCTCTTCAACCTCTAAAATTTCCAGCGCCTGCTCCAGATCTGACTGAATCTCTGCCATCGTGTAACTGCTGTAAGGTTTTTCAGCGTAGCCGTGACCACGCTGATCAATTGCGATAACGCGATTTTGAAGCGAGAATTCCTGTAATTGATTGATCCATTGATCGGCATAGCCACCAAAACCATGAACGAACACAATGGTTCGCGCCGGTCGTTCCGGGGAAATATCAATTGCCGAAAGACGGACGAGTGGGTCTTCCGAGACGCGCACCTCGCGCCGATATAAATCAAGGTCTATTTTCATCTTGTGGCTCGTTTTGGACCGGCTCGCATCAAAAGATCAGCCAGTGAGGTCTTGCGATTATAAATGAGAGCGGAGAGGAGGGGAAGCGGACTAATCGGAGGGTGCCGAAATGTCCGCATTGATGGCGTTTAGTGCACTGGCCTGTGCGCGCCACATGTCTGCTTTTTCCGCTGGGTACGTGTGGTCATGCCCGAGCAAGTGCAGGACGCCGTGAATGGTGAGCAGTTGCAGCTCTGCCAAGAGCGCATGGCCGCCTGTATGTGCTTGTTGTGCGGCACGTTCGACAGAGATGATTACATCACCGATATACATCTCGTCTTCAATACTTAACTCATCGGGTTCCACCGGGAAGGAGAGTACGTCTGTCGGTTCATCGTTTCCGGCGAACTGCCGATTTAGCTCTTGCAGACAGTGATCGTCTGCTAGGACGATGGAGAGCTTTGTCTCGGATCTCACCCGTGCTTGGGCGAGAACGGTCAGAGCGGCCCGTACGAGTTTGGATTTCCATTCGGATTGTGGAGTAGTGACAGACTCTTCAATTTGCAGGTTTACATTAAAAGATGAGGTGAGCTGCGCCATTGTCAGGCTTCGGCAGTCGGGGGGAGAATGGCGGGATCGATGGGAAGGACTTCCACATCCTGTGCGGACGGCAACTCGTGGAAACCTTCGGGCAGCGGGGATTCCTCGGACTCTGTTTTGGGCAGGTCATCTGGGTATTGAATCCGAGAGTGGAAAAAACCGCGCAGCGTGTTCACAAATGAAATACGTGTCTGTTCAACATCCGCAAACGAGAGTCCGCATTCGTTCAATTGACGACTGCTAATCCGAATGTCAAAAATGAAATCAACAACGGCCTCGATCTCTTCAATACTGGTGGGGCGATCCGCTCGTGACTTCGACTCACAGCCATCGGCCAACATCAGCAAAGCAGTTTCGCGTGTCTGGGGTTTTGGGCCGGGATACGTAAAGTCGGCGATGTCCACCAGTGACTCGTCCTCGGCCTCTTTGATGGCATTCGAGTATTGATAGCGCGTGACGCTCGTCCCATGATGCTCGACGATGGCTGCACGCACGGGGCTTGGCAGGCGATGCTTGCGGCCCATCTCGGCTCCATCACGCACATGATCGATAATGATTTCTGAACTCCGTTTCGGGGAGAGTCGGTCGTGTGGATTTTCTCCAACGACTTGATTTTCGATGAAATATTCCGGCCGGCGTGATTTTCCGATGTCGTGGAAAAGAGCACTAACGCGCACAAGCAGGGTGTTCGCTCCTATTCGTTGAGCTGCCTGCTCCGCCAAGTTTGCAACCTGCAAACTGTGCTGATATGTGCCCGGTGCTTTGCGAAGCAGTTCCTGCAAGAGCGGATGGTTCGGGCGACTCATTTCAATCAGTTGCAGAGCTGTTGTGATGTCGAATACCGAACCGAGTAAAAAGAAAATCGTCAGCGTCAGCGAAGCCGACAGGGCTCCATTCGCAACTGCAGCCCCTAGCAGCGTAGCCAGACCCAGTAGATCAATGTTCGGGTCAGCGCCTCGGAATATCAGCACAATGGCGACATTCGCAATGGCAGCGGCAAGGCCGGCGCGGAAGTAGTTGCTCATGCGCTCAGCATTGCCGAGCGCAAGTATCGCCACCAGCGAACCGATTGTGAGATAGAGAACCACATCCAGGCGGCCATTTGAAATTACGCCAAGAAACACAGTAAAGAGCATTGTGACGACTAACCCCAGCCGGGGACTTTGTCCAACGGCAACGAGCATTCCCAGGGCAGCTGCTGGAAAGAGGAAGGGCATCACAGTGCGATCCGGTACCATCAAACGGGCTCCAAACAAGAATGCCAATACGATGATGCTCAGGAAGATCAGAAATCGCGGACGAACTGTATAGCCCGGCAGATAACGGTTGAGATAAAGGATCAGCGTGACCAACACGAGTAGCGCAGCCAAAACTGGCGGGAGATAAACGAGAAGAGAAGGTTGTTCCGGAGCAAGTAAGTCCAGCGCCTCGAGTGCCTCACGATCAAGTTCCGTCATCACGCGCCCACGGCTCAGGATTGTCTGGCCCTGAATGAAGGATTGCGACACAGGCTCTACTGCGTCGAGGGCGGTCTGGCGGGCAACTTCAGTCGCAGCTTCGTTGTAAAGTGAGTTGGGTACGATGAACTGCCGGACCAACGCTGCCACGACATCGGCTTCGCTCACACTCAGGGCAACACTTACAAGCCGGGGAATGCGTTCGTGCGCAGTTGTAAGCCGGTCTTCCCGCACCTGATCGCTCATGACCAATTCAATGATGCGGGGGACTTCACTGCGGACAACTTGCCATTGCTCCGCATTCAAGGCAAGTAGTTCATCAACTAGAGTGGTATCCAGCGATAACTCAAGCAGAAATCCAAAATCCTCTGCCTGCTGCGCGGACGTCGCATGCACATCAGCGCGAACAGAATTTATGAAGTTCAATGTAGTGCGTGCATTGGTGACCTGCTGCCGAGCAATGCGCGTGTCGGGTGGATCGTAGATAGCGCTGACGGCCGCAGCGGCAGCGTCGCGCGCCTGTTGCGTTTGGATTTCACTGATGTATGTGATGGAGCGGGGAGCGGTTACATCTGCAGGAGCGACCACACCGACCTCGAGTGCGATGCTCTCATCCGGAGTCAGTCCCAATGGCAGTACAAGCAATGTCACCGCGGCTGCGGCAAATAATAGACCAATTCCCCAAATGAGAACTCTGAGCCACCGTTGTTGCGCAGGGCTCCTCTCGGGGTGAGGGGGATTGGAAGTTGTCATCGATTGTTGGGCTAGTTCGCCCTCAGAGACTTCTGCCTCAGGCGTTTGCTGCTTTCAAGAGTTCGCCCACGACACTGCTAACAGCTTTGCCATCAGAACGACCTTTTACCTGGGGCATGAGTATTTTCATCACAGCGCCCATATCCCGGGGTAATGTGGCACCAGATTCGGAGATTGCTACGCGAGCCAGCCCGGCGATCTCGTCGCGCGAGAGTTGTTGCGGCAGGAATTCTTCGAGGATGGTGATGCGTGACCGGGCAGTTTCGATGAGATCATGTCTCTCGGCTTTTTCTGCGTCTGCCTCGAATTCTCGCTGCGCCTTCACTTCTCTTTGAAGGATGACCTGCACTGCTTGCTCGTCCAGCTCCTGCTGACCGTCAACTTCGGCTTGTTTTAGTGCGGCTAACGCGCCGCGCAGCTTTGCGTTGCTCATCATGCGAACGGAGTGCTTCTTTCAAACTTGAATTCAGAGAGTCTCGTAACGAAGTCATTGGCCTGATTATAACAAGTGTGAAAATACCCGGCTCATCATCCGATCGGGTTCTTCATTCGGCGTCCGCCGATTAAATGGGTGTGCAAATGCATCACCTCCTGGCGACCATCAGGACCAGTGTTGGAGATCAGACGGTAGCCACTCTCGCCGAGTCCTTCGACGGCCGCAACTTTGCGGGGAGCAAGCATCAACGCTGCCGCAATATCGGGGTCTGTCAGGGCTTCTGTGGACTCGACGTGTTCATTCGGGATGATGAGCACATGCGTGGGCGCAATCGGATTGATATCCCGAAAGGCGGTCACGAGCTCATTCTGATAAACAATGTCTCCCGGAATCTCGCCCGCTACAATTTTACAAAAAATGCATTCTGCGCTCATTTCGTCTCCAGTTCGCCTTTTGTCTGCTCACGGTTGCGTGACCTTGAAATTATCAAACCGTACTTCCACACCTACTTCGAGGAAACTCCTCGCAATTACGCCGACATCACCAGTTTGAAAATCGGTGGCAACGGCTGTAGCTAATTCATCGCCGTTGATAGCCAGCGTGAGCCTATCGCCGACGCAGGTTGCGCGGATATCAAGCGTTTCGTAGCCAGTCGGGAGCGACTCAGAGTAATCCAGGATGTCAGCCTCGCCATGAATGAAACGCGCTTCTCGATCAACTACCGTGCCGATTCCGTAAAATCCGTCAGCGCTCACCAGCATGAAGTAAAAATTATCATCGTCCTGATAGCGACAAATCACACCAAAACCATTGTCTTCCGGGCCGCCAGCGGTGCGGGCATTGGTCTCAATGATCACATCCGAGAAATCCAGTCCGGCTACTGCCCATATCGTGAGTTGGGATACATGCACGTAGATGGCATACTCGCCATCTACGTAACCGGTGCGGGCCTCCACATCAGACTGCTCGGGCCAGCCGCTCCCGGCCACTTCAAAATCGTCTTCGAACAGTACAGCTCCACTCTCAACTGGTGTGGAGCAGGCAGCCAGCATCCATATGCTTGCAAGGGGAATCGCAAGGAGCCGAACTTTAATACCAGAATTCAGAACATGGCTGTTCAATCCAAAGAGATAGCTCTGCAGAATCATCAGGTTCAGCAACGTAGAATAGCGACGCTGGGAATATTTCCCATCTTCATTCCTGCGGTAACCTTGCAAGAGTGTTTAAAGCCAAGTTTCCGATTGGGCCATCCGGGTCCACGCTGAGCGCAGTATGGAGAACGTTTGTAGCGGCTGCCAGTTGTTCTGCCTCGACGTAAACAAGACCCAAGTGCAGGTATGCCTCTGCCAATTCCTGATCGAGTTCGATCGCACGCAGCAACGATTCTTCAGCGTTTTGTAAATCACTGGTTAACAAAAGAGCGCGGCCTAAGGCGACATGGGCGGGGGCGTAGATTGGGCCGTGTTCGGCCGCTGCTTCGGCTGCAGGCAGTCCCCGTTCAATCGCCATAAAATCGTTCTCGATATAAAAATTCGCGAGCAACGTCCAAAAAGAAGCATCCGTCGGAGCGAGGCGCACTGCATTGGTATACCATTCCTCGGCATTGGGAAAGTCGCCATCGGCTTGATAAAGACTCCCAAGTTCCGCGCTTACTCCGGCATTGAGCGGGTCGAGCTCGTAAGCGCGTTCGAGTGAACGTAGTGCTTGTCTGCGCGCACCGTTGCGTTTCCAGTAAAGACCGAGGAAGGTATGCGCTAGTGCCGATTCTGGGTTGAGTTCAAGCGCGCGTTGGTAGGATACCAATCCATCTCTGCCTTGTTGGTCCTCTGCAAGACCGAGGTAGGCATAGGCATCACCATATTTGGGATCGGATGCGATAGCTGTCTGTAAAGCTGCTTCTGCCAAACCGAATTCCTGTAGATTGATTAAAGCATAGCCGATCACACCTGCGCCCGGTGCAGTTTCATCCAATGAAAGTGCGAACTCAACCGCGCCGGAAAGCGCGTTTGTGGCCGGCCATAGTGCAGGGTTCAGACCACCGGCGAGCGCCAGAGGTTCCGGTGCTTCGCGCGTATTCACGACAGCGTTGATCAATCCTAGGCGGTAATGTGTGTAGGCATCTGTAGGGCGAATGAGCACCAATTCATCGAGGCGCTGCGCGGCTTCGAGATAACGACCTTGTTCTTCGTACGTGGTTGAAAGACGGATAAGCGTATTTTCATCCTTGGGTGCAAGGAGCAAAGCGGACTCCCATTGGGCTACAGCACTCTCAATATCACCGAGTCCATTGTGCGCATCGCCGAGTGCCGTGCGCAGAGTCGCCGACCATCCTGCGCGTTCCCCGGCAAGCGTGAACATTTCACCTGCAGTCTCGTATTCACCGCTGAGCAGGGCTCCATAACCAACGGCCTCGGCCCGGCCCGTGTTCCAAGGCTGTCTATTGTATCCCTCAATGAGGAGGGGTAATACGCTGCCGGCAGAGTCTGCATGTCGAGTTGCGTCAGTGATTTCGATTAATCGAAGTGGATTGGGCTGCACGGCGAGGATTAGCAGGACGATCAGGACACCAAATAAGCGCGCGAATGGACTGCGCAACAAAGAATCTGAAATTGCGCGCCCTCTATCAGATTGAAGATCGTCAACTGTGGCCAAACAACGCCTTTCGCATGAAATAAATTCAGTTAAGTGCGAACTGTTGATTATAATGGCGGCTTATTCTTTGTTCAAGCCGTAAGCTAACTATGCTAAAATTGCGCGATTTTACAACTCTGGAGGTTCATAGTGCACGTTGTTGTTTGTACCAAACAAACGCCTGATAGCGCTGCTGCAATGAAAATAGAAGATGGCAAAGCGGCCTGGGGCGATTCTCCGATGGTCGTCAATCCGTGGGATGAATATGCCATCGAAGAAGCCATTCGTATCAAGGAAAACAAGGGTGGCAAAGCCACTGCAATCACACTGGGGCCGGATCGTGCCCGTGAAGTCCTGAAAACCTGTATCGCAATGGGTTGCGATGAAGCGGTACTGGTCTCGGATGAAGCATTTGACGGTTCAGATGCGCGTGTGACAGCTGCAATCCTTGCAGCCGCTATCCGCAAACTGGGCGATGTAGACTTGGTGATCTTTGGCAAGCAAGCCATAGATGGCGATACGGGACTCGTTCCGATGGCACTGGCTCGTATGCTTGGATGGAGCCCGCTGAGTTATGTGTTTGAAATTTCAGAACTCGAACCCGACCAAAAACAGATCCGCGTTGCGCGGTTGCTAGAAGAAGGGAAGCAACTTTGTAGCGCACCCTTGCCGGCTGTTGTGAGCGTAGTGAAAGACATCAATGAACCACGCTACCCATCCTTCATCGGGATTCGCAGAGCGGGCAAGGCTGAGATTCCGGTCTGGACGGCGGCTGACCTAGAGTTAGATGCGTCATCCATCGGTGCTGGCGCCTCGGCTGTATCCTGGTCCGATATTCGCGGTTTACCAGATCGCGCCGGCTCTGTTGAGATAATCGGGGGCGACTCTCCAGCGGAAATTGCCACAACGCTGGCTGACCGCTTGCTTGCAGAAAAGGTAATCTGATGAGTCACTACGTTTGGGTATACATCGATCATTTCAAAAGTGCGCCATTGCAGCCCTCCTGGGAAGCGCTGGGGGCTGCTCGCACCGTGGCTGCGGAGTTGGGAACGGGAGTTGCTGCCCTCGTTTTTGGAGCGGGCGTTGGGGATGCTGCGCAGGCGGCCATTCACCACGGTGCGGATGCTGTCTATGTTTGTGACGACATTACGCTGGAAGATTTCCGCATTGAGCCGTATTCGGCACTGCTCGTTAATGCCGTTCGCGAACATTCTCCCGCAGTTGTGATCGTTCCAGCAACGACGCGCGGACGGGATATTCTGGCGATGGCGGCTGTGGATCTGGAAACATCTGCAGTTGCCGATGGAATTGCTCTGGAGACGAATGATGGGGTTGTGTCCGTAACCCGTCCAGTATATGCAGGCAAACTGCTCAGTACGGTTTCGGCTGCCGGCGAGTCTACGCAGTTGATATCCCTGCGTTCGCGAGCCTTTCCGAAGCCCGAGCCGGATGAGAGTCGCACTGGTGAAACAACTTCATTGGATGCAGTCTTGCCTGAAGGCGACATCGTTGTGAAAGTGGAAGGCTACGATACGGCCGAAGGTAAAGTGAGCCTAACGGATGCAAGCATCATCGTCTCGGGTGGACGCGGGGTTGCCGGTCCGGAAGGTTTTGCGCCAGTACTCGAATTGGCGAAGACGTTGGGTGGAGCGATGGGTGCGAGCCGCGCCGCCGTTGATGCTGGCTGGATACCTTATATGCATCAGGTCGGCCAAACAGGGAAGACCGTTGCTCCGGACCTCTATATTGCCTGCGGAATCTCCGGCGCAATTCAACATCAGGCAGGTATGCGTACTTCCAAGGTGATAGTCGCTATCAACACAGATCCAGAAGCCCCAATCTTCAAACTGGCGAAGTATGGAGTCGTGGGGGACTTATTCAAAATTGTTCCGGCGCTCTCAGCAGAATTCAAGGAACGTTTGGGTAAGTAACTAAGGTATTTCTCCGATCAAAAAAGATGCCTCGCGTGCATTTTTTTTGATCGGAGATCGATTATCTGATTGGATTAAAAATCGACAAGTTTGCGCATAAACCAGCGACCAGAGTCAATCTCGCTAACAACGGCAGCCAACTCGGGTGCTGTCTCATAACGGTCGGAGGGCTCCTTCGCCATCGACCGTGCGATGACATCCTGCCAAGCAGGATTCAAGTCCGGTCTTGCTTGCAGAATGTTTGGTACTGGTTCGAGCAGATGAGCTTTCGCCGTTTTAATGCTATCGCGATAGTCATAGGGGACTGTCCCGGTGAGAGCGCGATAGATCAGTACTCCCAGAGCATACACGTCGCTGCGACCGTCGAGTTCTTCGTCACGCACCTGCTCGGGGCTCATATAAGCCGGTGTTCCTGCAAATAGATTTCCGGTATTAGCGTCCAGACGTAATAGTTTGGCCAGGCCGAAGTCGGCCAGGAATGCATCGCCCTCATTATCATAGAGGATATTCGAGGGCTTTACATCACGATGCACGACGCCAATGGAATGGGCGGCAGCGAGCGCCTGGCCAACGCGATAGACTACCCTTGCGAGTTCGCCAGAAGCCAATTTGCCTTTTCGAAGGCGCCGCAAAAAGGTCCCGCCCTGCATATAGCGCATGACGATGAAGGGTTGCTTGCCGAGTTGTCCAACGTCATATACAGGCACGATGCAAGCATGTTCCAAATGTGCAATGATTTCCGCTTCGCGCTTGAAGTATTCTTCGACTTCTTTATCGTTTGTGAGGCCGTAGGCTAACACCTTCACCGCTACCTGACGGTTCACGAGGGGGTCTTGAGCGAGGAACACGGTGGCCATTCCGCCAGACCCGAGTTCATCGTCGAGTTCGTATTTGTAACGTCCGAGAGGTGCAGTAGGCATGCAATAATTTCGGCAGTTAGGTTAGAAGATGGTTAGTATACCACCGCCGTCTCTTGGGTGCCTGCGCGCCTCACGCGAGCCGTTTTTGTACCCGACTACTGCGCCTTGGACTAGCTGAACTTTCGGATTACACGCTCGATAGCAGCCAGCCCAACCGTCAGTTCCTCCATGGATGGCCCGAAGCTGATGCGGCAGTAATTCTGGTAACGCCGCAAGGACCTGCGTCGATCCGGGTTGACATCAAAAAAGATGCCGGGCACCGTGATTACCTTTTCCTTGAGCCCCTCCTCAAGGAAGCGGAAGCCGTCATTTAGCGGCGCCGGCAAATTAGACAGATTGGCCCATATATAAAATGTGCCTTCTGGCTCGCGATCGACGCCGATACCGAGCTCGTGCAGGCGTTCCAGTACGAAGCGACGCTTGTCGCCGAAGTGGTTTTGAATAGCGATTGTTTCCTGGATGGCAACATCAGGTTCCAATAGTGCCATGGCCGGGCGTTGGAAGGGATTGTTGGCGCCGCCGTCGAGAAACGAACCAGCGCTCGCTATCGTTTCGACGATAGATTTGGGAGCCAATGTCCAGCCAATGCGCCAGCCTGGATATCGCCAGTTTTTCGTAAGTCCATCGACAATGATGACCGGATCGGTTTCGACATCTTCGACGAATGCAGCCGCCGACACCATGCTGTATTCGACGTCAGGGGACTTGTCGTACACATAATGCGAATAGAACTCGTCTAGAATCAGCGTGCAGCGCAGCTCGCGCGCCATGTTAACCCAAGATTGCAGCTGCAGGCCGGCGACGATTTGCCCGGTGGGATTGCACGGGTTGCTGGCTAGTAATGCTCGTAGGCCGCGTCCCAGAATCTCGGTTTGCAACGCCTGGAAGTCGATCACGTAGCCGGCCTCATTTTCAAGCAGTATGGGAATGGGAATGAAGGCCTTGAAGACGCTTAGCAATTCTTCGTAAGCTGTATAGTCGGGCAGAAAATGCCCCATGTTGATGTTGCCCAGCGCAGCGGCCAGGCGAGTCAGAGCAGCGCGCCCACCGCTAGAGATACTCACGTTTTCGTACGTGTACTGCGAATTTTTATCCCGCCGATACATTTGGTTATAAAAATCAGCCACCTGCTGCCGCAAATCTCGGTTTCCTGGAATGGGTGCATATCGATGACTAGAAGGATCGATGGACAACCGCTCTATCCTGGGCGGCGCTCCGGGGATAGGCCCGGTTTCAGGGGAACCCCGGCCCAGATTCGCCCACTCGGGATTATCGTAACTGAATCCTAGCTGTGTTGCCTGGTCCATCACAAAGATAACGCCCGTTTTCGGAACACTTCGAAATCCTGGAATGGTCGCGTCAATCATGTTGCACTAGGGACTCTCTTTCAAATTCAATCCAGCTGGAGTGATGTCAAATACCGCCGCCGACGCGACGGATGGCGCAGGGAGACGTCACTGTCCTACGCGAGCCGTTTCCCCATGCTGACGCGTTCTTCGGTCGAATAGCCAAGTTGCTTGTAAAAGTTAACAACATCAACATTGGATGCCCGTACTTGCAAATTTAGCTTCGAGCAGCCGATAGCAATAAGACCTTTCTCAACAGATCGCATCAACATCGACCCAATACCACAGCGCCGAAATTCGGGGTGGACCCCAAGGTAATAGACCCAGCCGCGATGTCCATCGTAGCCTCCCATTGCGGTGCCAATGATTCTATTGTTCTGGACTGCAACGAAGAAGAGTTCCGGCTGGACCGCCTTTTTACTCTGAATATCGGCAACAGGCATATTCCAGGGGGATGGATTAGGGAAGACTTTGCCCCACAGGGTAGCAATACCGGCCTCATCGGCAGCCTGAAACGGTCGAATAACAAGATCGTCCATAGAATTCCTCGTACCGATTAGTGAATCTAGAGGGGTTCTGGGTGAACGGCAAGATGAAGCACGTCACCCGTGTATGGATTTGCTTCGGCGATTGCCTCGTTCAACTCGACCCCAATGCCAGGGGCTGTTGGCGGAATAATATAACCAGACTCCCATCGGATGGGGGTCTGGAGAATCTCGGCGTGAAAGCCCCCCCAAGTGAGAATGCTCTCCTGAATCAGGAAGTTGGGCGTGCAGGTGTCGAGCTGGATATTTGCAGCGCCTTCAATCGGACCACAATAGAGATGCGGCGCTATCTGAGCATAATGCGCCTCAGCCATACCCGCGATCTTCTTTGCCTCTAAGATGCCGCCAACTCTGCCAAGCGCCATCTGGAGGATGGAAGCTGCCTGCTCCTGCAGCAAGCGGGCGAACTCATACTTGGTGGTAAGGCGCTCTCCAGTAGCAATTGGAATGCTCGTCGAACGGGCGACGCGCGCCATTTCCTTCATATTCTCGGGGGGCACAGGCTCTTCAAACCAGAGTGGATCGAATGGCTCCAATCTCTTCGCCAGACGGATAGCGCTAGAGGTTGTCATCTGACCATGAGTCCCGAAGAGCAAATCGCAGCGGCTACCAACGGCTTCTCGTAACCGCTTTGTATATAGCTCGGCCCGGTCGAGTGCCTCCAAGGATAGTTGGCGCGGATCGAATGCTGTATACAGCCCTACCGGATCGAACTTCAATGCCGTAAAGCCCAGGTCTGCATATTCTGCAGCGCGCGTTGCGGCGAGTTCCGGGTCCATATATACATCTGTGGCATCCCCATCTTGATCATAAAGATATGTATACGAACGTAGTTTCTCGTGGATGCGACCGCCGAGTAGTTCGTAAACGGGCTTGTCGAGTTCCTTCCCCACAATATCCCAGCAGGCCGTTTCAATACCACTCAGAACTCCGACCAGAGATAAATCCGGATGCTGTGTATAGCCGCTTGAATAGATTGTGCGCCACAATCTCTCGATTTTAAATGGGTCCGCTCCAACGACATAACGCGTACAGATATCGGCGATCATCAGTGCAACGACATCGGGATGGAACGGAACGGAATACACTTCGCCATAACCGACAATGCCACTATCGGTCACCAGCTTTACGAACACCCAGTAGCGGCCCCCATGATGGGGTGGGGGATTGTCGACGACAAATGTTTTAAAGTCAGAAACCTTCATTCGTCAAGTGCCTCCATAGGGTAACTGGTCCTCTTAGTAAGAAGTGGTCTAAATGACATGATTAGAAAACAATCACATTACGGATGGCCTCTCCACGCTTAACCGCTTCTATAGCCACATTAATTTCTTCCAGCGGATAGCGAGCCGTGATCAACTCATCCAATTTTAGCCGACCTTGCTGGTAGAGCTCGACAAGCTTAGGAACATCGATATCAAGCCGAGTGGAGCCCATATTGCTCCCGACGATTCGTTGGCCGTTATAGGCAAACTCGACGGCTTCGATGTTTAGCTTGACGCCATCTGGAGGCATGCCTACCACCGCAAGTGTTCCACCCCGGCGGACCAATTGCAATCCTTGCTCCAATGCAGCCCCGCTGCCGACAGTGATAAATACAAAATCTGCACCGCGTCCCAGTGTGAGCGAGCGTACGGCTTCTATGACGTTCTCATCTGCCGCATTGATTGTGTGTGGCGCCGAACGTCTTTGCTGCTTCACGTTTTCTATCCACGAGATCAATTGCGATCACTGGTTGGGCACCGGAGAGGACAGCACCCTGCACACTGTTGAGACCGACACCACCCGTTCCGATTACGACAACACTACTGCCGGGGGGTACCTGCGCTGTGTTGACGACTGCTCCCAGACCGGTGATGACTCCGCAGGCAAGTAAAGACACGCCTTCAAAAGAAAGATCCTTTGAAATGGTGACGACCTGTGATTGATCGATCACGACATGCTCAGCAAAGCCGCCCGTTCTGATGCCTTGTTCAATGGGCAGTCCAGTAGCAGTCTTTAGACGTCTCTCCCTGTCCAGGGCGAATTCTCTCTCGCATAAGTATTGTTGCCCGCGCGAACAGAAAAAGCAACGACCACAAGAGCGTATGAGTGAAACGATGACATGGTCGCCAACTTGTAAATATTTTACATTAGGCCCGATTTCCGAGACAATCCCGGCAGCTTCATGCCCGTATACGGCTGGCAACGAGCCACCCCATGCGCCCTCGGCGATGTGTATATCACTATGGCAAATCGCACAGGCTTCTATCTTGACACGAACTTCTCCCGTCTGGGGTGCGTCTAGATGGACATCTTCAATTACTAAGGGTTGGCCGAACTCATAACAGACAGCTGCTTTCATGATGAGTGACTCCGAAGATTTAGAATTCAGTACACCGTAAACGAAGTTATCTCTGATAGTTAACTTTATTTTAAGGTGTATTGAGTTGAGACGATTGCTATATTATGCAATCGGTAACAGGCAGACAGTTGTCGGTATTGATGCTCCTTGTCTGCCAACGAGCAAACATTGGATGCTTGAGCGAGCGTCGAAAAGTTAAGGTGATTGATAGAACCCGATTAGCTCAGCCTGTGCAAGGATATGCCCTTCGATGGCCGTGAGCACGTCCGCCTTTGTCGACCCGGGTGGTAATTCAATGCTGGTATCCACTGCATAGAGAGTGAATACATAACCATGGTTCTGCCCGCTCGGTGGGCACGGCCCGTCGTACCCGATATTCCCATTACTGTTCGTGCCTTGCATGCTCTCATCCGGAAGAACCGCATCTCGCCCAATGCCCTCTGGCAATTCACGCGCGGCTGTCGGCAGATTGAATATTACCCAGTGATCATAGACAAAACCGACAACCGGGATTGCGTCTGGATCATCCATGATCATGATCAAACTTGCCGTATCGGCGGGCGGCTCATTCCATCCAAGCAGCGGGGAAAGTCTATCCCCATGACAGGCGTGCCGGACCGGAATTGACTCACCAGGCGCGAAGGCCGCACTCGTTAGAGAGAAGGGCTCAGGCGGTGAGGTTGGCGGTTGTTCCGTTGGTGAAATTGGGTTATCTGTCGGCGGTTCCGTAGGTTCTGGTGGTGGATCCGTTGGTTCGGGTACATCCGTTGCGGCTGGCAATGTTGGTTCGGGTAATTCAGTTGGATCGGGATCTGGCGCGGAGGTACAACCGATCGCAATCAGAGCGATGAGGATTGTGAGACCCACCAGTTGAATATATCTTTTCATGATCATGTCCTCCATACAAGCGAAATTCATTCGGGCAGTGTATATAATATTTTCAGTTTGGCGCATTGAACTCGGGAAACTCGGCGCCGAGGGCAATCCCAAGTGCTTCGGGTGAATCAGTCATTTGGACGAATGATTCTTCTGCTGGTTTCTTAGACCCAATCGCTATCAAGTCGGCGCCTTCCACCAGTAAATCTTTGATCGGAACATCTCGCTGAGTGCAGTTGAGCACTTGCTCGGGCCTTAGCCATATAAGTCACGGCAGCTCCATCGCGGGGCGAGGCACCCCGATTATTTTAGCCACGAAGACAAGTATGCAAAGTGAGCCAGAATTTTCAAGGCTCCAGGGTTGGCGGATGGGTGTTTGATGATTTCGAAAGACGAGCGCTGCTGGTTTCTCGGGCGAGGATAACTTAACCATCTGAACGTCATCTGCTCCCCGAACGACGATGGTTCGCTTGCTTTCCAATAGCCGGACTTCACAATCGATTTCTTCGCGAGCCTCACGAACAGCTCCCAGCCAGTAGGAAGTGTCTTCTTTTTCTTTCGCACCGCCGATTCCGGTGGCTTCGATAATTTTGTTTGTTCCTTCTAGGCGAGGGGATCGCAATCCGAACAGAAAGCGATCGGCCTTCCTCAAGATCAGGCTCGTGCCAATATAGCCATTTGGGGGGATCAGGGAGTCAAGCGATATCCCTGGGGTGGAAATACTCACGCGAGTGAAGTTAGTAACGCAGGGAAAGACAGCTCAGCCCGCCGTCCATCTTCTCATACTCAGACATGTCGAGTGCGATTGTTTGATAGTCGAGTTTCTGAAGTTGGCTTTCAAACTGGGGATATCCGGAGGCAATCAAAACATAGTCGTTAATGTGAACACAGTTGGCAGCATAGTCTTCTGCCATATCTACTTGCACAAGTTCAAAACCTAGATATTCATCCAGGTCGATAATATTTTCGGTGACCACGAGGCGGTTCTCCCCAATAAACGCGAGGTCGCTTTTGAGATGCAAGATGTCTGAAAGACCCCGGATATCTATACAGGTCGAGGTATAGCCTAATCCGCCCAACCAGGCAGCAAGCTGGCGTGCGCCCTCATCATTCGTGCGTTCAGAAATCCGGTAGTGGTTACATGGTAACTGATGGGGACCACGCTGTATTGTAGTAATGGAGATACAACTTGAGTACAGCTTCATGGTAAACGTCGGACTTGGAGAAAGAAAGAGTTTTGCGCACGAAGCGAGCCAGTCTCTGGCGCAAGGTGTTGTTCCAGCGTTCCACGTGAGATGTCTGGCCGCTTTCTTTGCCGACACTTTGGTGAGTGTCGTTTGGTAAAACCTTCTGGTAAGCGTGCCAGAAGTCGCTGAAGGAGCAACACGCTTTGTAGGATGCTGGGATGGATTTCCATAACGCGCGACAACTTTTTTCACTGCGGTCGCCAATAAAATAGGCCACCACTTGGCGCGTGCGCCGACACAGCGCGACCCATATCCAACGTTTATCGTTTTTTGTGCGTACAAATGACCATAATTCATCCAATTCCAGCACATCATCCGTTTTTACGGTTTCTAAAGTGTCAGCCAGGTTCGGCATAGCGCCGGCCTTCTCCAGAATCCAGCGTGCTAATGTCTGCCGCGCGATGCCAAAGATGCGCTCAATGCCGCGCATACTGGCTCGCTCTCGATAGGTGCGTAGGACAAATTCTCTGATGAACTCAGGATAAGAACGGCTTTGCGGTTCCAACATTCCATAAGCGGCGCAATCGAGACAATGAAACTTCTGACCGCCTTTATAGTCTGTACCATTCTTGACAATGTTGAGGCTCCTGCACTTTGAACACTCATGCGTGATGACACTCTGGATCATTTTGGCGCTCCTCTGTTTGGCAGGCCAACAACTTACTTTTTCCAGACTCATCAGTCAACATGTAACCACTACCAGAAATCCCAATATAGAAGTGACCATTTGCTTCGCAGATATCTCCACCGTCGAGTGTACCGGATTCCACGATCCTGTCGATATTCGGGACGATCTCTTCCAGCGCAATTCTCATGCTCTCGACTTCACCTGCACGGCTTGGTGCACCAGGCCGAGTCAGGATCGTCCCACGCGGCGTTATGATGGCAGTATCTTCGACAAAGGTGGAGTCCGGGTAGTGCACTTCGAATGGCAATCGGGTGAGTGAAAGACCGCAAAATTCAAGGGCGTGACAATATTTTTCAAACTGTTCCAATGCGCGCTTGTAAACCGGTTTACCGAGATCGACTGTTGTCAGACCATCTGCAAAATTAGCGGCGGGGGGTCGAACGATCGCGTTGTGAAATTTTTGCATTGCTAGTGCACAGTTGATCAGAATGACGATAAAAATGGATTAATTTAATCCATGTCCGCTATTTTCGGATAAGTGGGAATAGATAATATCCAACAATTGCGGCGCCTAAGGGATAAAGTATTTGTCCAAATCCTGTTGCCGTTGTGATTAATATGGCACCGATTCCAAGAGCGCTTCCGAGAGCGGTACCAATCAACCGAGTGGCAAATTCTCTTTTGTTATAGATATTGCGAATTCTGGCGGCCAGTGCGCCAACACCCCATACTCCAAGCGTATTTCCTATTGGGATAGCAACCAATTCCCATCCATTCCCGACGCCAGCCGCAAATGCAATACCGAATCCGAGGAGTTGCCCTGCCAGGAATTGAAGAACGAAAACAACAAGTGAAATGATGATGTTCATTCGTGTGCGTCCTTTCGTGATTGATTGTCGATCAACTTATCGCATGATCACCTTCGTATTGCTCTTTGGGCTTTATACTTCCCGAAAGACGAAAATGATGTAATTCATTTCAATCTGATGGATTGAATAAGTTACTTACCCTTAGTAGATCGATCTTACTTGTCAACTATCGAAGAATCGATAGGTGCCAATCGGATTCAAATCTACAGCAACCGGCGGCTCTTCGCAGCGGTCCTTGATTTCATCCTGGAATGCTTTGAAAGCCGCGGTTTCCGATAATGGATTGACCCCGTCATCGGTTTCGACGGAAGCGATATGGACAAAACTAACGCCATCATCCAGTTTAAAGGATGCATAACGTAGTCCTGCCGGGCTGTTTTGTTTAAGCTCTGCAAATACCTTTTTGATGTAGTCTTCGTTTTCCTGCGCTCTGTCTGCTTTCACTTTGTATCGTACAAGTACAGGTTTCATTGTCTTTCCTTACGAGAAATTCAGGCTGGGCGGAGTCAACTTTTCAATTATCATCCTGATGGCTAGTTGGCGCAGCCGATATTATAAACTCATGAAACGTGAATTATGAAATTAATCTTCTTCTGCAGCGAGCACTAGACAAGCATCGATACTCAAACACTCGCATTCAAGGCCTTCTTCTAGAAGTCTTTTCATCCCATGCGCACGCGATATCAACTCATTCACTTGAGGTAATTTTTCACGCGCAAGTTTTTTCCAGCGGGCGGACGGTGCCACTTCATCTGAGAACCCACCCAGCAATGTGCGAATTTCCGCCAAAGTGAATCCTGCTTCCTTGGCCACGTGAATAATCTTCAGATTTTTTAGGTCGTCTTGGGAATAGCGTCTCTGTCCGCTGACCCGTCTTGCCTGGGGCATAATTCCAATGCTTTCGTAATATCTTAGGGTTGAAGCTTGCGTACCAGCTTCGTTTGCAAGCTCTCCAATCGTCATTTCATGCATGGCTGCTCTCCAAATCGAATTTCATTCTACGCTTGACTTAAAGTGTACTTTAAGTTGTAGGATAAAGCCAATAAACTCTAATTTAACGAGAAAGGAAGGAAAAAATGAATGCCAATGAAGTGATAATTGCATGCCAGCGAGACGCAGGTGCATTTCGAGCAGAAGAGGGAAACCGTTACCAGATGGTTCGGGAAGAGATAAACCGAAACGCTGAAGAATTCGAGGAGCTATCGGGAGGCTATGGTGTTCGCTTCCCAATGAACAAAGAGACGCTCGTTGTTCTTGTGGATTTCATCGCGCTCGAACGACTCTGCTGCGCATTCTTAGACTTTGTGATTCGGGTGGATTCAGGGAGTGAACATGTTTGGCTCGAGCTTACGGGTGGGGAGGGCGTTAAAGAGTTTCTCGCCGCGGAGCTTGGATTTGGTCAGGACGATCTAATCCAAGTTGTTGGTTGAAAGAATTAATCCTGACACGATTTGGGGTGTGGTGTCAAGATTTCCAGGTCCTGGGAGAGAACGGCCAGTTTATTCGATTACAAATCTCTCGCCAGCGTCCTTCCATTTCTGAGGTGTAAAGATATGGAATATATCCATTATTCAGGTAGATTTTGATGGCTGTCAAGCGGAAGTCTTCTGTGTAAAGATGGATGAATTCAAAGCCCGCCTGAATCAATCTTCTTGTTGCAGCGGCTGAGACGGCTGTTCCCAAGCCAATCCTGCGATGCTCTGAGTGACAGGCCACCCAGCCAATTTCGCCACCTTGTTGACCGAATTCCAATCGGTCGTGAAAGCCCATCGCGGTTGCAACAATAGATTGATATTCATAATGTATCACCATAAACCAGCTTTCAGGCAACAATCGTTCTCGCCAAGGCAGTAACTTGTCTCCGTTCCAGCCAGGCCAACCGGCGAGATCCATCAATTTATAAAATTCAGAATTGTCGCCGCGAATAAATGTACGGAGAGAATATCCGCTTGGTAATATCGGTTCCAGTCGGGCGTTTATGAGATGCGCAGGCCAGACCATCCAGAGCTGAGCATCAATCTTAGCTGGCTGATAATCTGTCACGATAGCTAAGTCTTCGTAAGACCGATCAATTAATGGCGGTCTTGGTAATTACTCTGATCGTGCACCTTGGGCCCAGCTAATACGTTGATCAATTCTGCGGACGAGCCGATAGGCAACCGGTCGAAAGCCCTGCCGTGGCCAGAAACGGGATGACAATAGATTTGTGCTCCGCCAGTCCGTCTCACAATGTAGGTATCCTTGCTGGCGAGCTTGTATCAGCCCATGGTTTGTCAATTGCGTATTGATACCTTGACTACGATACGCCTTGCGTGTTCCGGCAACGGATAAATGCAGGCATCGGTCTGGAATGTGCAGGTCTTCGTCGGATACAGCCGCAGGCCAGTAGGCCTGCACTCCGACAGTTTTTTCCTCCCGCAGTGCTAACCAGACGGTTACATTATCTTCGTCGACGAGACCTGCCCAGCCCTCTTGGGTCTCGCCAACAGCCTCAGGCAACATGGCTCCCCAGACAGGCGCTTTGACACGTGTTGCCCAGATCACATCCGAGATTTCAGCGAGACGCTGCCGGTCGCCTTCTTCCGCTCTACGAATCTCAAGCGGTGTCGTGCTTTCATGCTCAGTCGGCTTGAATGACTCAAGGTTGAGCAATGCATGAATCTGCTCAATACCAAAGCTAAGCGAAAACCAGGCGTGTACGAGGGTTTCATCTGTAATCGGGATCAGGATCGCGTGGTAGAAAATGCCAGCCTGCACCCATTTTTCTCCCAGGCAGGCGTATAAATCGCGAATGAACTCGAGTCCGAAATCGTCGGTATACGCGCATCCGGGGGAATGAATCCAGGCTGCGCGTCCCCACTGGCTATCAATCACTATATTACCGATCAGGTATGCGACCAAGCGATCGTCAACCAGCGCAGCAAATCCACTGACCTTCTCGTGGTTCAGCGTCGCTTCAATTGCTTTTCGAGCAACTTGAGTGTCTTCAAAGCGGGCAGGTAATTCTGGCAGGGCTGCGCGATCGTTCGTATGTCTGCGGGCGAGTAACTCGGCGGCCTGTGTAAGCAGCCCGTTATGAAATGGGATTATTTGAACGGCAACTATGATGAGACTCGACCCATATTCGTAGGGTTATAAGAGTTGAATGTCGTTGCGTTTCTAACTCAGCGGGTTATTCTGATTGAGAATGTATTTCAATCAACCAATCGGATGGTACTCTGTCGTTCACGATTGACAGTTAATTGCAGTACATCCGGTCGTGAGTAATGGCCAACTGAATCGAAATTATGTCTTTCTTCCCGCACCAATCGATGTTCGATTGTTGCAACGATTAATCGTTCTTCCCCGACGACGGGTTCCACCAGCCAGCTGCCATCAGGAGCAGCAATGCACGAGCCACCGTCGGCGAGAAATTCTGGAGCGTCGGCTATGATTTCTTCACGGTGGGTGGTGTCAATAGGTATCTCTTCAGACCGCAACAATCCCGAGACGGAGATCACATAGGAGCGAGCCTCCATAGCGATATATCGCGTTATATCTTTCGTATTGCGTGGGCTGCCGGGCCAGATGGCAATATGCAGGTCTTCACCCTGACCGTAAAGTGCTGCGCGAGCTAAGGGCATCCAGTTTTCCCAGCAGTTCAAACCGCCAACTGTGAAGGCTCCCAGACGATGGGTGCGCAACCCATTGCCATCTCCAATTGACCATGTCAAGCGTTCCTCGTAGGTAGGCATTAACTTACGGTGAACACTCTGAATTTCGCCCCGGTTATCGATATAGACTAGGCTGGCATACACACTGTGTCCGCCACGGTCAATGGGGCGTTCAATACAACCAAGGACAACAACAATGCTCTTCTGGCGAGCCAGGCTCCGCACGGCATCCAAATGCCCAGCTTCAATTTGAACAGCATTTGCCAAATAGTGGGCGTGAATCTCTTTCTGAAGCGCGGAGTTAAACTCCGCGCCATTGGTACCCTCTATCCAGAACGGATAACCCGGCACCAAAGCCTCCCCGAATGCGACTAATTCACAGCCATCATCATTGGCGGCACTGATATATTCCGCTACTTTTGCAAGTGTGTCTTCGCGGTTAAGCCATACAGGTGCGATTTGGGCCAGCCCAACAGTCAACGAATCTTTATCAGTGGATGGTTTCACAATCGATACCTCTCCAGGTAACTTGCAACATCGCGAAGTTAGATTTCTCGGCGAGGTTCCGCCGTCTCAGGAATTCCCGTGTTTGGAGTACCGCTGGGTTCGATAAGCAGGATGTGGGTTTCTTCTTGCGCACAGGGCCGGTGTTCTACACCTCGTGGGACGATGAACATTTCACCAGGGTTTAGGATGATCTCGCGATCTCGTAATTGAATGTTGAGACACCCGGATAAGACGAAGAAGAAATCGTCTGTATCGTCATGTTTTATGCCAGACGAACTCATCTTTCACTTTCACGACCATGACATCATACTCATTCAATTGTGCGATAGTTCGCGGCGCCCAGAAGTCATCTAACTGGGATAGCTTTTCAGCCAAATTGATTTTATTCTTCATCGTAAAAATTGTCCTTCGTTCGAAGATGGGTTCGATGAGGTCTAATCCGTTAGGTGATGGCTGGACCAAAAACCAGATATCCCAAGAAGCTCAATATGAGGCATAAGCCGGTCGCAAGAAGGCCCAGAATAATGCTAAGAACGAGAATATAAAGCCAGCGGGGCAAACGGCTGCGCAGTTGCTTAAACATTTAACATGGTGGGAGTGGGCCGTTTAGGCTGATTCTATATTTTCCGAGACGGGATAGTAATTTTCTATCATGGAACGGATCGGACGTCCCAGATCGATTGTTGATGCTGTGTACCCTATTATAGAGTTGACGAATGAGTTTTGCTGCCGTGTTTATTTCGTGTTTTCGACGTGAATGATCTCTATTGCGGGGAGGTAGTTATTCACAGGCATACTGCCGTGTAGCCATTCACTGGCAGGAACAGAGTATGTAGTGAGAGTCGTGACTTTTACCCGCTCGTCATCGTAGATTCCTGTATATCGGGCGAAGTTGAACAGTTCGGCTTCATTATCCGGGGCAGCAGAAAAAACCTGCATATATTCGATGTCCTGCTCCAGCATGTAATCAACGGTACTACCGCCTGACGCACGAAATTTCACAACACTGTTATTTACAAACCCAAACAGATCGATCGTTTCCCGAGCGCCATAAAATTTAAGAGGACCTAAATCTACTGCACCGATTACCGCATCTGGTGGTAGGTTCTGTTCTACAAAGCGCGCAGCCGGTAGACGGACGCGGTCCATAAATGCAATATTTTCGAAATAGACATTGTGCCAGTAGACCAGGCTTGTGCTGAGTAAGGTAGTAATGCCTACAATGCCCAAGATACGTCTGGGAGTTGAACGAATGAACAAAATCCCTGCGAGAGCAATCTCCCAGACGAATAATTGGTTTATTGGTCCGTATCGTCCGGCGGCACCTGGAATCGGCAGGACCACGGCATAAAGAAGATTATGGCCCACATTCCAGGCAAGCAGCGCTACGACCAGCCGCCAACCAGGCGAGCTCAAATGAAATCGCTGCCGGTTATATACAATCGAGCGACCTGCAACCCAGGTGAGCGATAGGAAGACACTTAGGCTGACAACGATCCCAAGAAATGGCACAACAAATTGTTCTGGGTCTATCGGCCCTCCAAAGGTTGCGGTCGGGCCTGGGAAATCTGCGCCACCCGTCATGAACATGACGATGTAGCCTGCCCAACTCAGCATATGTAGAAGCATTGGGGCATTATTCAACCAGATGAATTCAGGGTGCTCTGCCTCGAAGAAAACTGCGCCCCCGAGCATTGCCGCCTGTTTTCCTTGAAAGCTAGATGGTAACGGTGCACCTTCATGGGCACTGAGAAAAGCCAACCACGGACCCAGTAACAGCACTATCGGTACGATCAATTTCAATGCCCACGGCAAGATCGTGCGCCGTCGCCACAATTCTAATCCACTCAATACAATTGCAAGTACCAACCCCTCGGTGCGCGTGAGGGCCAGCAATCCGAGGATAATTCCTGTCCAGATCAATCGTTCGTGGTGATAGAAATACAGCGCGAGCAGCCCGAGCGTTAGAAAGAGCATCGTCTCCATGCCGCTGAGTGCAAGCCAAACCGTGTTCCCGGGTATAACGGCCAGCAGCCCTGCAGCCAGACCGATCAAAATTCGTTGGCGCGCAGTCACGTTCGACACTATGGCCTGGGCCAATCGAAATACAAGTTGCCCCTCCAAGACGAGTAATCCCAAACCAAGCAATTTTGCTGCAGTCACTAGCGGTATGGTGGCGAAATTTAAGCCCGCGAGCAGTAGTACCCAAAGGATGCTCGTAGTACCTATGCCCTCATCCGTCCCTGGATTGAAAGCTAATTCGCCAGTCTGACTCAGATTTCGTGCGTATACGAAGTGGATATAGGCATCTCCCATTGGTACTTCTTTGGGAGCTGAAGCTAAAAAGGAACCTGCAGGGACAATCGCCGCACATAGCAAAAACAAGCTGGAAAGTAGATGCAGAGTGCGCGGAGAGATTTTACGGGCTTGGAGTACTAAAGAGTTGCTGATTATCACAAAGGGTAAATTGATAATGTGGAAAAATACGAAGGATATTATAGCTGCACTTTACATGCTGTTGAAATCGATGCCTTTGTTCCGATGGCAACAGAAAATAATTACTGTCGGTGTTAGTAATGATACGAGGTTGTGGGTGTTCGGTTGCACAACAAGAAACAGGCCGAGCCAATGCTCGGCCTGTTCATATTTGAAAGAGGGGTTGCCAGGACTTACTGGCACTCTCCATTGATTTTAAGCGCCGCTGGGTACCGGAGCCGGAGTCGGCCCTGTGGACTCCTCAGGTGAGTCGTCTTCCTCTTCGCTAGCCTCAGGTTCTTCGACAATTGGTTCCGGTTCAGGCTCTGGTTCCGGTTCGACCGGGAGGGGCTGGTTATTCCAAACAGCCTCGAACTGTTCCATGTTGAGCGTTTCGACGTCCATCAGATATTGCGCCACCCGTTCCAGTTGTTCACGATGTTCTTTGAGCGTGGTTCGAGCGAGGTCAAAGGCGTCGCTCACGAGTTGGCGGACTTCTGAATCAATCTCTTCTGCGACTGCCTCAGAGTAGTCGCGCTGTTCGCCGAACTCTTTACCAAGGAATACCAATTCTTCCTTGCGTCCAAATGCGATCGGGCCGAGCTTATCGCTCATGCCCCAGCGCATCACCATCCGGCGGGCGGTGTCAGTAACCTGCTGCAAATCATTCGAAGCGCCTGTGGTGACCTCTTTCTCTTCCAGCAACAGTTCTTCGGCGGCGCGGCCACCCATGGCGGCGGCCAGACCGGCTTTGAGAGAAGCGCGAGATGTCAGCATCTCGTCTTCGTTCGGGAGAAACCACGTCACGCCTCCGGCCATCCCACGTGGAATAATTGTGACTTTCCGCACCGCGTTGCCGTCTGGCAGGGCACGTGCTACTACTGCGTGACCGGCCTCGTGGAAGGCTACGATACGTTTCTCGCGCTTTGATATGACGCGACTCTTGCGCTCTGGGCCCAGTACAACACGTTCAATTGCTGCCTCAAGATCGTTCATCCCAATAGATTTCTTATTCTTGCGAGCTGCGAGGATCGCGCCTTCGTTAACCATATTCTCGATGTCGGCACCCACAAATCCCGGAGTGGCTTTTGCAAGGATACTCAGGTCTACTTCAGGTTCGAGCGGTTTGCCGCGTACGTGCACTTTCATAATGGCTTCGCGTCCACGCACATCTGGGCGGTCGAGTACAACGCGTCGATCGAAGCGGCCTGGACGCAGCAAGGCCGGGTCGAGGATATCAGGCCGGTTGGTGGCCGCGACGATAATAATATTGGTATCGGTGTCGAAACCGTCCATCTCCACCAGAATCTGATTGAGCGTCTGTTCGCGTTCGTCGTGGCTGCCGCCGAGACCAGCACCACGATGACGCCCGACTGCATCAATTTCGTCGACGAAGATTATGCACGGGCTGTGGCGCTTAGCCTGCTCGAACAGATCGCGTACACGACTCGCGCCGACGCCCACGAACATTTCCACAAACTCAGAACCTGAGATACTGAAGAAGGGAACGCCGGCCTCGCCTGAAACGGCTTTGGCGAGCAAAGTTTTACCCGTACCCGGAGGGCCTACAAGCAAAACGCCCTTGGGAATGCGTGCGCCCAATGCAATGAACTTGTCAGGCTCTTTGAGGAATTCAACGATTTCGGCCAATTCCTCTATTGCTTCTTCAACGCCGGCAACATCTTCAAATGTGACCGTTGGCTGATCGCCGGTAAACATACGCGCCCGGCTTTTACCGAATGAGAGTGCCTGATTATTGCTGCCCTGCGCTTGCCTGAGCATAAAGTAGATGATGCCGACTACGAAAATGGCCGGCAATGTATAGCTCAGCAATGCAATGATGTTGCCCCAATCACTGGGACGCTCAACCTCAAAATCAACGGATGCCCGCGCTTCGGGGCTCACGCCCAGTGCCGCCAATTGCTCAGGAACTGTAGACTCAGGTTCCTTGCGACTTATGGCGACCTCCAACGGAGCACCAGGGTTGAAGTAGACCGTCATGTCATCCCCGGACACGGTTATTCGCTCTACCTGTCCGCGCTCAATTGATTGTGCCAATTCGCTGAGTGTCAAAACTTCGCGGGCGGAAGCGTTGGAACGCACAGAATACAAAATCGCTGCCAACGCAAAGAGGATCAATACGTATACAAATATGTTTCTAATTCTCGGAGAACTCACTTCATTCCCTCCAGTACGACCTGCATCTGATTACAAAGAGTCTGGCAGATGCTTGCAGTCGAACAATACCTTTCATTTGGGTAATATTATCGCCATTCTATATTCGTGCCACTTGGCCCAAATATAACAAGTAGTGGCACATTTAATGTTTTACGCGCCACCGCGGGATGATTATACCAAGGAGACCGTTTACACTGTATGAGAGAAGAAAAATTGTGTTTTCCAGACTCCCAAGAGGATCGAGCTGTGGAGTGGGAGCAGGAGTAGGTGGATTGTAGCGCAAATAAACGAAAAGCCAGAGCGGGATCAGCCCCAGCACAGCTAGAAGCGCAACCCCGCCGAGGAGATATGCGAGCCAATCCACTCCCTGCTCGTAATCGATAGGTGCATAGCTCACGTGCGTCGGGGTATCGGCCTTGGGTTCTCCAACCTTTGTAGCGTGTGCCTGAGCCACAATTGTTTCATGTGAATCGACTGGATCGTCTAGCGACATTGCCGCGCCAGTGGCTTGCTCTCCCAGATCGCGGTAGGAGCGCAAGATATGCCCCAGTTGATCGGCAGTTCGATAGCGGGCAGACGGTTCCTTTGCTAGGATTTTACGCGTGATACGGTCGATGGTCTCCGGCACGGCTGGATTAATACTCACGAGCGGTGGTGGCTCATCTCGCAGGTGCATCATTGCCAGGTCTTGGGGTGTGGCAGCCCGGAAGGGCAACTCGCCGGTCAACATTTCGAAGAGCATGACTCCGATGGAATATACATCCGAAGATGGGGTAGGGCCTTCACCAGCAGCCTGTTCAGGCGAAAAATATTGCGGGCTACCCCAGACCACAGCATTGTGTTCGTCTGGATGAATTGTTGAAAGTGCCCGTGCGATGCCAAAATCTGTAACCTTGACCCGGCCATCGCTCATCACCAGCACATTCTGTGGCTTTAGATCACAGTGGATCAGACCTGCTCGGTGTGCGTAACCGACTCCGGCGCAAATCTGGACCCCATAATCCAATGCGCGTTCGACGGTGAAAGGTCCCCCTTCACGGATAAGCGACTTCAGGTCCTGTCCGTCCACATACTCCATCACCATGTAATATCGGGTTTTGTCGACACCAAAATCGTGCACGGTGACAATATTGGTGTGCGCCAGATTTGCTATTGAGCGAGCCTCACGTTGGAAGCGAGCTAGGAATTCATCGTCGGTGAGGGTCTCGCGCAATACCTTGATTGCAACGGAGCGCCCAAGCGACAGGTCCTGGGCCTCGTATTGCATCATGTAAGAATCTTACCCTGAGAAGCCGTTGCCAGTCCAGTTTTTCCATCATTTTCAACCCGATTCGAGGTGTGACTTTTCGATCAATTGGTCAAGCCTCACTTAGTTTCCTCTGCTTCCGCTGGAGCTGCCTGACGCGCAGCCGAAGCCACGCAGGCGAGCACTGTCAACACCCCTTGTTGAGATGCGTGTGCAAAGAGCGTCAAGGGGTGTTGACGAAGCGCAGCCGCAGTGGCACGCTGCGGAGCGCAGGGGGCTCCAGCGAGAAGCAGGCGTTCTGTTTCCCGTTGGTGAGCCGAGATAAAAGCAGGCTGGTAGTCGACACATTCATCCCGACCCAGTGCCTTCGTCACGACCCAGTGCCTTCGTCACGACCCAGTGCCTTCGTCCTGACCCAGTACGTTCAGGACTGGGTGCTGCTGCGGCGACATGATCCGCGAACTCCTCGTTCGCCTCGAGTTCATGTTCCGCTTGCTTGAGGCGCCAGTCATGTACTCGGCGCTGGAGCGTGCGTAACTGACCGTCACTGAATTTGCCGGGCTGGCCTTGTTGCAACCACTGGAAGAGCATCTTGGCAGTGAGGTAAGGCGTTTGCTCCAATTGCTGCTCAACTTCGTCCCAGACGTCTTCGAATGGATCTTTTCGGGTACGCCACCAGCGCTTCACCTGGCCATAGCGCCCTTTGCGTTTCGTGCGCCGGTACATGCGCGCAGCACGCTCGAGGCGTCGGGCGGTACCGTTGTCGTTGGGCGGTGGAGCTGTTGGGTGACGCGGTAGCGGACAGCGCGAGCGGGTTGACGTAGGCGTGCTGCCAGAATAGGTCCTGTAAAGATTCGATCTGCTGTAGCAGGTTCAAAGGGTCCAACTGGCGGTACTGTTCTCCAAGTGCGCGCCTGGTTTCATCCGAGATACTCTCAGTGGCCGTGACACGCTGATAGGGCGTCCGCGCCAAATCGTATTTGCGCATGATGCGGTTGCCGACGCGTTTTTTCTCCACCAGCTTGACAGAAGGCTGGAAAAAGTTCACGTAAAGCCGGAGTTGCGTGTACAAAGCACCCAAAACGCGGCAGGCTTCTATGCCAACGAAACGGTCGTAGCCGACGAACTTGCGCACAATGGAGCCGTTCTTCTGTTCGACATGGCACTGGTCGTTCTCCCGGTAAGGGCGTGAACGAGTGAAGGTGATGCCTTCGTCCTGGCAGTAGTGAAAGAGCAGATAATTCAAGAACTCGCCGCCGTTGTCGGTGTCCAACCCCAACAGGTCGAAGGGCAGCTGTGTACGGATGCGCCGGATTGCGCGGAGCACGGTGTCCTGGCTGCGGTACAGCAGCGCGGCGAACTCCGTCCACCCGGTAGAAACATCCGTCATCACCAGCGTGTGCACAAACTGCCCATCGATGCGATCGCCACAGTGGGCGACCAGGTCGGCTTCGATAAAGCCCGGCCCATCTTCGTTCCACTCTGCAAATGTGCGCACGGGCACATGATGCTTGAGCAGGCTACCCGGCCTGGTGGTGCTGCGGCCGTAGGGCAGTTGACCGCGCCGCACGTCTGCCAGGAGGCGGTCAACCGTCGCCGTGCTGATCGCAAGCAGGCGTTCACGCACATCGTCCGAGAGCGAGAGGTGACCGTGCCGCTCCAGGGCGGCCACGAACTCCGGCAGAAACGGCACTAGCCGTTTGGAGCAGATACGGTTGGCAGCTTCCCAGACCTCCACCAACGCCGCCTGCACCTCGGGCGTGTAGATTCGGGGCGACGGTTTCCGCGGCCGTCTCGCAGGTTGCGCTGCCTGGGCGTCATGATACTTGAGCAACGTGAGGGCGTATTTGCGGTGATAGCCGGTGGCAGCGGTTAATTCGTTGAGGATGGTTTGCTTCTCTTTCTTGGACGCCTGCTGGTAACGCGGCGCGGTGCTGGCCAGAAGTTCACGGCGTGATTGCAGACTCATGGGATGCCTCATCGATCTCCTCCGAACGTCCGAACAACGGGAACATTCGGTAAGGATTAGCGTGAGTCAACGATCTTGTCAAAGTAAGGTTTTCGATGATGCAATGCGGCCTTAAAGACAACTGCCATACCACCAGCACCTAGTTGTTCTTGAAGGCGATAGCGGCGGTTAAGAAGGGGATCTCTGTTCATGTCAAATACATCTAAACGTCATTTTGCACTTGTTCGGGAGAGGACTTTGAAGTTGGCAAAAGGCATGACATAACCTATTCTACGCAGCACCAATCAGATGGCAATTGAATGCATAACAACATGAGAATCGTCATTATCCTTAATCCGCGCGCTGGGCGATTTGACATCACCAGCATGCTTCAATCTGTTGCGGAGGCGCTACGTGAGATCGATTGGATTGTGGATGTCTGGCTCACAACGCAGCCAGGCGACGTGAGCCGCCTTGCGCGTCAGGCTCGGGATGGAGGCGCAAAAGCCGTCTTTGTGGCCGGAGGAGATGGAAGTCTGAGTTCGGCTGCAAATGAGCTGGCCGGAACCGATGTTGTTCTGGGTGTATTGCCAGTAGGAACTGCCAATGTGTGGGCCTCTGAACTCGGGTTATCACCTCCTTTGCATCCCTGGAGCAATGCCCTGCGCAGCGCAGCATTACGGCAGGCTCAGGGTGAAGTCCGGCAGGTGGATATGGGAGTGTGCAATGGGCGCCGCTTTTTGCTCTGGGCTGGCCTGGGGTTAGATGCTCATATTATCAATCGCGTGGAACCACGCGGGCGATTTATGAAACGCTTTGGGCGCTCCTATTACTTGCTTGCCGCTTCCTGGATCGCTCTCAGCTGGCGAGGCGTGCAAATGTGCGTCAAAGTAGAAAACACGATTGTCGAACGTGAGATGCTTGTAGCGGTAGTTACAAACATCCGTATGTACGGCGGGTCTTTTTTTCGACTGGACGATGCTGCGCGCATTGACGATGGAAAGATGAGCCTGCGGGCGTTCGAAGGCCATTCTTTTTTGGATGCTTACAAATATCTACGGGCGCTCGTCCCCTACTACAATGTTCGTGTCCCGGAAGACCATCATTTCGTGGGCGCACGATTCGAAGTTATCTCTGCCCGGCCGGTAAATTTGCAGCTCGATGGTGAAGTAATGGGGAAGGTTGAGCGAGCTCAAATTGATATTGAGCGGGAGACTCTTAATGTATTTGTGCCCAGGGCAGAGATAGTTCCGATCTTCTCAAACAAAATTTCTTAATGATTTTCTGGGAATTAGAGCCATAACTGCAGGGTATCGCTATGTTATAATCCTGCGATTCGCGCCAGGAGGTCGATTCTAGTGGCGATTTACATCAACATTGTACAGATTATTCTTTCCCTTACACTCATTGTGGCAATTGTGCTGCAAAGCAAGGGTGCCGGTTTGGGGGGTATCACGGGGGGGGATGCAGGTGGCACATTTCGCACCCGCCGTGGTGTCGAGAAACTTCTATTCCAGATCACGATTGGTCTTTCCATTGCATTTTTCATCACCGCGATCCTGAACGTGATCCTTACTGGCTAAAGGCTCCTCTCAAAAGGGAATTCACTCGGGCATATCTGGATTCCATTTTAATTTCTGGTAGATATTCGTTAATTTAAGGGGTGTGCTCCCAAATCAGGGAGGTGCACCCCGATTGCTTTCGCATGCGTTATATCCGTACCCAAGTCATAATTACGCTGGTCGGCCTTGCGCTGGTCGGCGGGCTTTTGTATTTCCAGGCTGTGGGTTTGGTGACAGTCCTTGTACCGGCACCGGGCGGCACTCATACAGAGGCCATCGTCGGCTCTCCCCGGAGTCTTAATCCACTTCTCACTACTGGCATACAGAGCGAGCGCGATCTGGCAAGTTTGTTGTTCAGTGGTTTGATCCGTTTCGATGCCAGTGGCATTCCTCAGGCTGATCTCGCCGAGCGTTGGGCAGTCACCTCGGATGGCATGTCCTACACTTTCGTCATGCGCTCCGGATTGCACTGGGATGATGGGGCGCCGCTAACACTGGACGATGTTATCTTCACCATACAACTTATGCAGGATGAGGCCCTTCCGGATCCACTGGAGGTGGGCGCCCTCTGGCGCACAGTTGATGTTCAGAAGTTAAGCGAGACCACTCTGAAGCTTTCCCTGCCCGAGCCGTTCTCTCCGTTCCTAGATTTCACTGCATTTCCGGTATTGCCTGCACACATATTTCAAAGCGCAACCGCAGCTACGCTAGCCGAGCATCCAGCGAACTTATCGCCCGTCGGATCCGGCCCATTTAAACTCGCGGATGTAACTCTGATTAATGACGTTGTTACCTCTGTCGATCTGGTTGCAAATGAGAATTACTACGGCAAGGCGCCGTTGGTCGGTGAGCTACGCTTTGTTTTCTACCCAGACGAGGAGACTGCCCTTGGTGCATTCGAGGTCGGCGATGTGTCCGGTTTGGGCGGCGTGCAACCTGCATATCTGTCTGGAATGCTCTCCAATGAGACCACCAACATTTATTCCGGTCGCTTGCCTGAATATACGCTCATTTTTGTGAATCAACAGAACGAGGCATTGCCTTTCTTCCAAGAAAAGAGAGTCCGCCAGGCATTGTTGCTGGGGTTAAATCGACAAAAAATGGTAGACAGCATCCTGCGGGGGCAGGCAGTGCTCGCGAATGGGCCGATCTTGCCAGATACCTGGGCATATAACAATAAACTAGTGACGGTCCAATTCGATCCGGAGGCCGCCAATGCAAGGCTAGACGATGCCGGCTGGCTGCTTCCTGAAACTGCCATCCCAGGTACAGATGAGTATGTACGCCAAAAGGCCGGTCAGGCGCTGGATTTTGCACTTCTCATCCCGGATGATCCGATCTCGCAAGCAATTGGACAGTTGGCTGTAGAGAATTGGACGGCGCTGGGCGCCAGCGTAACATTGCAGATTGCTCCGGCAGGGAATATCACGAGAGACTACCTGGAACCACGTCTGTATGAAGCCGTACTTGTTTCGGTGAGTTTTGCAGACTCTCCTGATCCCGATCCATATCCGTTCTGGCATCAAACCGAGATTGAAGGCGGTCAGAACTATGCTGGATACAACAATCGCGATCTGAGTGAAGTATTGGAACAAGCCCGCACCATCAATTCGCTTGCAGACCGCGCACGCTTTTATCGAGCGTTCCAGACACGCTTCGCCGATGAAGCTCCAGCGCTACTTCTCTATACTCCGATCTATACATATGCTGTCAACGAACGCGTGCGGGGAGTGCAGTTAGGCCCACTGCTCGATCCGAGCGATCGTTTTTTGAGTGTGTCCGATTGGTACATTGTGACGCGTCGTATAATCGCAAATGCTTCCGAGACAACAAGCTGATCGCGAGTTCGCCACATGTTGTCGAGAACCGAGAAAATATTCGTCTACGGCACCTTGCGCCCGCCACGCAACAATACTGCGCCTTTAGATAGTTTCCGGTGCGAAAGTGGCCCTACTGTGAGAAGATGCGAATGATCAAACCCGCATTTTCCACAGAAAGGGCCGCTGCAATGTTACGTGACCGCCACGAAATCGACAAGTTCTTCCTGGACATTCTGGCATTGACGAGTGAGCTGGACCCGGTGTTGGCGCATATCGACGTATTGCTGGATGACGACGAGCTCTACCAGCGAGTGCGCGGTGACTTTGCGCGACGCTATCCGAAAACACTACAGACGGGCCGCAACTCCACGCCGGTGGAAGTCGTGCTCAGGGTGTTAGTCGTAAAGCATTTGTACGGCTGGAGCTACGCGGAAACAGAGAAACATGTCAGGGACAGTCTGGTACTGCGCCACTTCTGCCGCGTGTACTTCGAGCGCGTGCCGGACGAGAAGACGCTCCTGCGCTGGGCGAACCTGCTCCAACCTGAAACACTTATCTCCCTGAACGCCCACGTGTTGCAGCTGGCCAGCAGGCTAAAGATCACCCGTGGCCGCAAGCTGCGCACAGATGGAACGGTTGTCGAGACCAACATCCGCTACCCCACTGACAACGGCCTGCTGGCTGATGGTGTGCGTGTGCTTGGGCGCACGCTGAGACGGGCGAAAACGGTGCTCGGTGACACGACCGAACTGACGCAAGAGACGTTCCGCAACCGCTCCCGCAGTGCCCGCAAGTATGCTCGCCAGGTGGCCAATCAGGCCCGCAGGCGCTCCGAGACAGCTAAAGCGCAGCTGACGACCACGTACCGCAAGCTGCTGCAGGTCGCCCGCCAGAGTGTGCAGCAGGCGAAAATCGTTCTGGAGCAGCTGCAGACACAGAAAGATCGCGCAGCGCAGCGCTTGACCGCGACCCTCGAGACCTTCACCCCGCGTGTCGAGCAGGTCATCAGTCAATGTGAGCGGCGGGTCTTCGCTGGCGAGAGTGTCCCGGCGAGAGTGTCCCGGCGAGTGAGAAGCTCGTAAGTCTCTTTGAACCGCATACCGCCATCATCCGCAGGAACAAGGTCCGCAAGCCCACCGAGTTCGGGCGCAAGGTCTGGCTCGATGAAGTCGACGGCGGCTTGCTAAGCAACTGGCGCGTCCTCGCTGGCAATCCGAACGATGTCAATCAGTGGCAACCTGCCCTCGACCAGCACACGCAGCAGTTTGGCTGCACACCGGAACAGGTCAGCGGCGATCGCGGACTCTACTCGCCCGGCAACGAAGCTTATGCTCGCGCATTAGGTGTCGCGCGCGTCATCTTGCCCAAGCCCGGGCACAAATCCAAACAACGTCGGGCCCATGAAAAGCAACTCTGGTAACGCCGTGGCCGGCGTTACCACGCCGGCGTCGAAGGTCGGATAAGTGTCTTGAAACGCCGCTATCGACTCGACCGTTGCCGCAATCGTGGCGAAGCAGGCTTCCACCGTTGGGTCGGGCTGGCCATCCTGGCGGCCAATCTCAATACCATCGGTACCAAGCTGGCGGCCAAGGCCACGTAACTATGCAATTGTCAAGGTTCACTCCCAGCAAGAAGTTCGCCCTTGCCGATTTCTGATTAGGTGGTGCGTTTTGCACCGGAAACTAGATAGTCGTTTCTTTCCCGAAATCGAATCTGAGATAGTCTCATCCGAACAGGCAAGGGTCTATGGACTTGCCTTATACGACATGGGTGCCTACCCGGCTGCGGTCTATTCAGATGAAACAGTGATTGGTGATCTTCTAACTGTGACATCAGAGGCAGTAGCAACTATGGATCGCATTGAAGGCCATCCGGACTTTTATCAACGTGTCAAAGTCCGGGCTCTATGTATTTCTGAGACTGTGCATGCATGGATGTATTGTGCCCCGGAGGCCTTGATTGTGGGATATCCGCGCATCCGATCAGGAGATTGGTTCGATCGGGAAGACCTGGAAGAGCCTGACCCGAAAGCACCATTGGTCCTAAGGCCGGCGGAGGCTGCGCTTGTCACGTTGGTGCGCAGTCTCGCTAATGAGTCCTACTGTTGGCTCGGTTCGGTGGGTGAAAGTCTTGTAAACTTACAAACCAGCCAGCAAATTTGGTTGAACGGTCGTCTTTTCCTTTTTTCCTCGAGTGATACACCTATCCACAATAATATTAAAACCAATGCGGCCGTAGTTGTTGCGCACCCCGATAGTGATTCTGTCACGCTCCTCGAAGCAATTGCTATGCCATTTGGCGAGCCCACCGGAGAATTGAAAAGTTCTTATCGTCAAAAATATGGTGTCGCATCTCCCTTGGAGTATCCTGTTATTGAAGCTGCTCCGCGCAGATTACAGGCCTGGGGCGGGGCGGTTGAAGGGGATTGGAGTGCCGGAGAGATAATGCGAGTGCAGGCAATATAGAGTCGCTGCCGGCTAGAAGACACATCACAAACAGCCTTCCCAGCAGCTATCCCCCGTATAAGTCTCGATATACTGCATAATGTTCATAGACACGCCGCACATAGCGCTGTGGTTCGTCTAAACGGATGAGCTCTACAAACAAATCATCATCTCCATCTGAAGCGGCATACCATATTTCGGAGTTGCCCGGCCCGGCGTTGTAAGCGGCAAGAGCTGCGAAGATGTGACCGTCCAAGTAATCGCGTTGCTGGGCAAGATAAAACGTTCCGAAAGGCACATTGATATATGGTCGATAGAGATCATCGTTCTCGTAGTTCGGCCATTCCAATTGTGACGCGATCCATGAACCGGTGTCGGGAATGATCTGCATGAGCCCTTGAGCAAAGCTAAAGGAGATCACCGCGCCCTGGAATAGACTCTCCTGGCGAACGAGGGCATAAACCAGCAACGGATCGAGACTGTACAATTCCGCCCCAGGAATGATCAAGTCGGCGTAATATGGGCCATAACGTAAATGGCTGAAGTAGACTGGCGCTGAGAGCGGATCGCTCAACCCGAGAGAATCCAAAGTGTTCCGCGCTGACCAGATAGCGCCGTAGTAATACCCCAGATCGCGCAGCGCAATCGCAAGTTGATATTCAGAAAGCGTATCTCCACGCATATCCCGCCAGAGCGAGTCTAATTCGGCCTTTGCCTCTTCTGCCAGCCCTAGTTGCCATAGGTTCGAGCCACGAATCCAGCGACCATCAGCGGCCAATGCCGGCGACATGACTCCGAGGCTGCCTGTGCTTTCGAGTTGAAGTTGCGCGGCGAGCCATAGCTCTGCCTCCGCTCGTTCGGCTACTTCATCGAAGTCAATTGAGTAAGTCGGGGCTATTCGCGGCTCATCAAATCCGGCTGCTAGGTCCGCAGCCCGGAGAGCATAATACCCCCCCGGGTCCGTAGCAATCGCCGCCTGGAACGCCTGGCTAGCTTGTTCATCCTGCTCCAAAAGATGGGCGGTTTTCCCAATCCAGAGATGCGCGGCGCTGCGCAATTCGACGTCTACCTGTTCAAACGCTGCGGCCTGTTCAAACCTTTCGAGCGCGAGCGAGTAAAGCGACTGCCGATAAAAACTGATCCCGGACATGAATGCAGCCTCCGGTGCTTCGCTTGAAAAGGGGAACACGTCAGCGACGTTCGCCCAGGTTTCCGCAGCCCGGCTGAGATTGAAGGTGCGCTCATATAGACGGCCCGCCTGAAAAAGAATATTCGGTGTATCTGAATGTTCCGGAGCAAATTCTGCAAATGACTCGTAGGTCCGAATTGCGCTGGCTAGGTCGTTGCCCCAAGCCCACTGTGTCAAAGCGAGTTCGGTCCAAGCGGTTTCCCAGAGAGAATCTCCGGGATGGGTATCAATAATCTCGCGGAACTCAGTTTGGGCTGTGCCGTAATTGCCAAGGGAGCGGTAGGCGAGGGCTTTCAAATAATGCGGTTCACCAGTGTGCTCTGGTTCGGCAATCAAATGCCGGTCAAAGGACTCCATCGCTGCAATATATTCGCCGGCATGGAAAAAGATGATTCCCTGTTGGAGTTCATCGATCTCAAATTCCGCGTCGAGTAAGGCGAGCAGGGCTGAGTAGGAGTTGTAAGACTCAGGGTAGGTTTCAACGCTGTGTAGAAATTGTGCATAGGCGTTTTCTATGTCGCCGAGTTCAAGATAGACCCGCCCGCGCCGTAAATCCATCTCGGCGCGTGTGGAGGCATGTTGAGTGTTGATGTCCACGAGATCATAAAGTGCCAAAGCGCCTAACGGATCTCCGGCTTGCAGAAGAGCGGCTGCTTTATCGAGCAATAAAAAATTCAGGTTCCCGGCCCGCTCAGCCACGATAGCAAGTTCGAAGGCGCGCGCGGCATCGGCAGGCGCCTGATTCTCGCGGTGGGCAATACCCATGCGTTCATATACATAGGAGTCGATCAGGCCCGGTTGCAGAGCGAGATAGCGCTGATAATTCTCAATTGCCAATCCCCAGATGCCTTCTACAAGATATGCATCTGCTAGTAGAAAGTGTGCGTCTGGGATGTTCACATCGCTCGGATAGGCTTGCAGGAATAGATTGAAGTCGCCGATAGACCCTTCGATATCTCCGCTACGCAGTTTGGTGGTGCCCAAGCCTAGTTGCGCCGCAGCTGCCTGCTCTGGAATTTCTGCTTCGACCAAGGCTTGCGCATATTCAACCTCAGCGCGTGCCCAATCCCCATTGAAGAGGGCTTGGTCGGCGCTTTCTATGCGCACCTCCGGGCGAGGAGTTGCAGTGGGAGTTAGCGTGGGGTTAGGTGTTGGCGTCGAGGTTTGCGTTTCTGTTTGTGTTGCCGTGGGTGTGGTGCTAGGCTGAAAGAGAGTCAAGCCGCCATTGTTGGGGCGTGTGCAGGCGGAGATGAATACGATGGATGCGAACACGACAATGGCTGCCAAGCCTCGAACACGCCCACCGCAGGGGAACATGCGCGGCATGATACCACAGGGCGAATTGACAATCATATAGCGCACTGGTATCATCGCGGCGGACTTGGCCGAACGCTCTCAACATAAGAGAGCGTTTTTTATGCTATGCATTCTAACCATAGGGAGAGGCCATGCGCACAGTAGAATGGCACGATGGCGCTGTACGAATG
Source organism: Anaerolineales bacterium (assembly GCA_965248775.1). Lineage (GTDB taxonomy): Bacteria > Chloroflexota > Anaerolineae > Anaerolineales > JBHHUI01 > JBHHUI01. Next base: position 1,861,454 of record OZ252150.1, on the reverse strand, counting down.
ATCGACCAGCGCTTGCTTCCAGCCACTTTCGAGCACATCGAATTTCACGATTACCTTGACGTTGCTGCGGCCATCACAGATATGGCGATTCGTGGCGCGCCGGCCATCGGTGCTGCGGCGGCGTTCGCACTTGCGCTGGCTGCCTATCAGAGCAAAGCAACCGATCGGCTGAGACTGATCCGCGATATTGAAGAAGCAGCAGAGTTTTTGCGCCAGGCACGGCCTACGGCGGTCAACCTGGCCTGGGCATTGGAACGTTTAATGCGTGTAGCTGCGGACGAAGAGCTGGAAGCATTGGACGATGTGCGCGAGGCGCTGCTGGCACATGCACAGCGCATCGCAGACGAAGATGTTGATATCAATCGTCGCATGGGAGCAAATGGCGCCGCGCTACTTGAAGATGGCGATACTGTTCTGCACCATTGCAATACCGGCGCGCTGGCGACAGTGGACTACGGCACAGCATTGGGCGTAATCCGCGCTGCCCACGAGCAGGGAAAGAATATCCATGTGCTCGTAGACGAAACCCGACCGCGCTTACAGGGCGCGCGGCTCACCACTTGGGAGCTACAACGCCTGGGCGTTCCTTTTGATCTCATCGCCGATAACGCAGCGGGCCATTTTATGCGCACAGGGCAGGTACAGGCAGTCCTCGTCGGGTCCGACCGCACAGCGGCCAATGGAGACGTGGCAAATAAGATCGGTACTTACAAATTAGGCGTTGTCGCCCGCGAAAATGGTATTCCCTTCTACGCAGTGGTCCCAACGTCAACGATTGATCTCGCTCTCTCCACCGGAGATGAAATTCCAATCGAGGAACGAGACTCGAGTGAAGTGCTGGAACTCACATTCAAGGGCGCCGCAGCTATGCCCGCAGGAATCACGGCGAGAAACCCTGCCTTCGACGTCACGCCTCACAAATACGTTACAGCCATCGTCACGGAACAAGGCGTGGTCTATCCGCCGTTCAAGCGCAATCTTGTGCAAGCTGTTCGAGCGGAATTACCCTCAGCCTGACGCGTTGAAACGATCCCGTTTTTGGCATCCCACGAATTGAAACACGAAGAGCTGCCGGTCGTCCTGCTTGTTGGCGGATTTGGAAGCCGCATGGGGGCAGATGCTGGCGAGTTGCCGAAACATCTGGTGGAGATTGGTGGTCGGCCCATTCTGTGGCATGTGATGAAGCTCTATGCCCATTGTGGTCATCAGAATTTTATATTCCCTCTCGGTTACAAAGGGGAAATGTTCCGACGTTATTTCCTCGAATACGAATCCTTGACTCATGATGTCAGTTTCAAGATTGGAAATCCGGAGGAAAAGACATTCTTAGATTGGACAGACGAACGAAATTGGAATGTACGTCTGTTTGATGCCGGGCTCGATACTGAAAAGGGTGCGCGTGTCCGGAAGGCTTTCGAACGCTTGTCTGCTCAGACTTGCCTCGTAACCTATGGTGATGGAGTCGGCGATGTCGATATCAATGCGTTGTTGGACTACCACCGCAGACATGGAAAGCTTGCCACTCTGACCGGCTATCGACCAAGTTCGCAATATGGTGTGCTCGATGTCGATGACAGCGGACAGGTGAAACGGCTGGAAGAGAAGCCACGATTAGCGCAGTGGATTAATGCGGGGTTTTTCGTATTTGAACACGAAGCAATGAAATATCTTGAAGGCGGCGACGAGGTTGAACTCGAACGGGGAATGTTGCCCGCACTCGCAACCGATGGACAATTGATGATGTATCGTCACGAAGGCTATTGGGCTTCGATGGATACTTTTAAAGATGCACAAAAACTTGAAAACGCCTGGTCTCGCGGCGCTCCTTGGAAGGTCTGGAACGATTGATGAGTAAATCAGACTATTGGCTTGACAAACGTGTGCTCATTACCGGCTGTACCGGTGTGCTGGGCTCCTGGATGACCAAGCACCTGCTCGCGCATGGCGCGGATGTAGTTGGTCTCATTCGGGACTGGGTGCCGCAGAGTAATCTCATGCTCTCCGAGACTGTCGATCAAATCAAGATCGTGCGGGGAGATATTCAGGACGAAGCATTAGTCGCGCGTATCTTCTCAGATTATGAGATTGAGACGTGTTTCCATCTTGCTGCCCAAACCGTAGTTGGTATTGCCAATCGGGCACCAATTCCGACATTCGAAGCCAATATTCGCGGGACCTGGAATATTCTCGAAGCCGCCCGCAATTGGCCCGGCACACGCAGTGTTGTCATCGCCTCCAGCGACAAAGCCTATGGGGCACACGATGAGTTGCCTTATTCTGAAAATGCGGCGTTGTTGGCCAATCATCCCTACGATGTCTCCAAAGCGTGTGCAGACATGATCGCGCAGACGTACGCCAACACCTTCGGCTTGCCTGTGGCAGTGACACGCTGTGCGAATATGTACGGGGGCGGCGACCTGAATTGGAACCGCATTGTTCCGGGAACCGTGCGTAGCATATACAGACAAGAAGGGCCTGTCATTCGTTCAGACGGTACCATGCGTCGCGACTATGTATACGTCAAGGACATTGTCACGGCCTATCTAATGCTTGCTGAGGCCTTAGCGGCAGATGCTAACACGCATCGCGGCGTGGCATACAACTTCGGGCAAGATAAACCGATCAGCGCACTTGATATGGTGCAGACCATCATCGGTCTTTCGACAAACCCGCAGCTGGAGCCGGACATTCAGAATACTGCTCGCAATGAAATTCAGGATCAATTTCTTTCTAGCCAGCTTGCGCATGAACGCCTGGGCTGGGAGCCGGCGCACTCCCTCGAAGAAGGGCTACGCGAGACCGTTGAATGGTATTACGATTTCCTCGCCAAGGAGCCCTCATAGCAGAAAATCTTAGCGGCCGCAACGTCCTGGTTGTCGGTGCGGATGGATTTATAGGCAGTCACCTGGTTCCACAATTGGTGACAGCTGCTGCTCACGTGAGCTCGGTCGTTGAAAGATTTCCGCAGACCGAAGACCTGGCGAAAAAATTAGCCGGCTCGAGAATCATTGAATGCGATATACGTTCTGCTACCCAGGTAAAAAATATTATTGGGAGTGCAGCCCCGGATTGGATTATCCATCTCGCTGCTGCCGGTGTGTCCGACCCGTTCCTGTCTGAGCGGGCGGCATTGCGCGTAAATTTGGATGGTGCCATCAATGTACTTAAAGCCGGGCTCGGAGCGCAACGCATTGTCATGGCGCGCACGCCGCTGGAGCGCTCTGTTTCGAATGTTTACAGTGCCAGTAAAGCGGCGGCTTGGTTATTTGCTCAAATGTATGCTCGCAGTGCGGACCTGCCTGTCGTGGGTGCAATGATCTTTCATTGCTATGGTCCGGGCCAATCCCCACGCAATGTGCTGCCCGCAGCATTGACGGCAGCGCGCGCCGATCAGGACTTCCCAATGACACCTGGCGATCAAGTATTCGATTGGATTTTCGTAGATGATGTATGCGCGGGACTGATCGGCATTGGTGCAGCCGATCTCGAACCGGGATCGACGGTTGATCTGGGAACGGGCATCGGAACTCCGCTTGGGGAAGTCGTGCAGAAATTGTTTGGGATTATCGATCCGCCTACGGGCCAACCACGCTTGGGTGTATTGCCCCACCGGCCCGGAGAAGAGAACGAATTAATCGCAGCTGCGCAACTCTCATTTGAACGCACGGGTTGGCGATCCAATATCGATCTGGATGCGGGTCTACGGCGTTTCGCTGAACTCCATAAGATAGCCCAAGTAAATCAAAACTGAAGTGACCGAACTAGACACACTCCGTAACGAAATATTTGCGAAAGTCGCCGAGTACTACGAACGCGCGCATGCGAGTCGGGAGTTCGTGCCCGGGGTGACTCGCGTCAATTATGCGGGTCGTGTTTGGGACGCGCGCGAAATGATCAATATGACCGACGCGCTGTTGGAATTCTGGCTCACTGCTGGACGCCACTCAAAGGAATTCGAGCGGAAATTGGGGAGCTTCCTGGGTGTGCGCGAAGTCATTCCGGTTAACTCAGGTTCATCAGCAAATCTTGTTGCGCTGACAACGCTTTGCTCTCCCCAGTTGCGCGGCCGTCGACTCGAACCAGGCAACGAAGTTATCGTTCCCGCCGCTTCGTTCCCGACGACCGTTGCACCGATCATCCAGAACCAACTTGTTCCCGTCTTCGTGGACAGTAGACTTGGAGACTACAACCTCGACATCGATCAACTCGAAGCGGCACTTTCAGAACGTACCGGTGCTATCATGTTTGCACATACACTTGGCAATCCAGCCGACATGGATCGTATCGTCGCGTTCGCCCGCGAGCACGAATTGTATATTGTCGAAGATACATGCGATGCGCTTGGCTCTCGCTTTGGTGACCGTCTTGTGGGTACATTTGGACACATTGCAACACTCAGTTTTTATCCGGCCCATCACATCACGATGGGCGAGGGCGGGGCGGTTTACACAACCAGCCGTAGGCTGGCACGCATCGCGCGTACAATCCGCGATTGGGGTCGGGATTGCTACTGTGGCTACGACAATCCGATCGACGGCAAATGTGGTATCCGTTTCGAGCGCGAGATTCCTGCGATGCCGGGCTTTTATGACCACCGCTATCTTTTTACCGAGATCGGATACAACCTGAAAATAACTGATATACAGGCTGCAATGGGTGTCGTCCAGATGGATAAGCTGGAAGATTTCATCGCCACCCGTAAAAGAAACTTCAAAGCGATTTACGCCGGATTGAAGAAATTTGAAGAGTTCATCGTGCTGCCTGAGTGGCACCCCAAAGCAGACCCCTCGTGGTTTGCCTTCCCCATTACAGTTCGTGACCAGGCGCCGTTCGACCGCACGAAGCTGACGCGCTATTTGGAAGAACATCTTGTTGAGACGCGTGTACTTTTTGCTGGCAATATCTTGATGCAGCCCGGTTATCGCAATATTCATCATCGAACCATTGGAGATCTGCCCGTCTCTGATCAGATTCTTCGTGGGACGTTCTTCGTTGGTGTCTATCCTGGTCTGGATCAGCAGCGCATCGACTACATGCTTTCAACCCTTGCTGACTTCTTCAAGGAAGCGTAACGGTGAAGCTGAGTGTCATCATATGTGTATTCAACGAACGCGAGACCGTATTGGAAATCCTTGATCGAGTTCAGAGCGCCGATCTGGGAGATGACTGGTCGCGGGAAATCATTATCGTGGACAATTGCTCGACCGATGGAACGCGCGAACTTCTAAAAAAAGAAACTGCAGACAATGTGCGCGTCATTCTTCAGCCGAGTAATTTGGGCAAAGGAAATTCTGTCCGTACCGCTATCCCCCATTGTAGCGGGGAATACAGCATCACCCAGGATGCTGATCTGGAATATAACCCCCAACAATATAAAGCGCTGATCGAAAGCGCCTTGGATAATGACCTTGATGTTGTGTATGGCTCTCGAGTGCTTAGCGGAAAGCGTTATCACCATTACGCTCGCAATTACTGGGGGGTGCGTGCGCTGACTTTGCTGACAAACATTCTTTTTGGCGCAAATTACACCGATGTTGCCACAAATTATAAGCTTATCCGGACTCCCTTATTGCAATCTCTGAAGCTAACCTGCTCCGGGTTTGATCTGGATTTTGAGCTAAGTGATAAATTAGCACTCGCTACGAAACGAATTGGCGAAGTTGCAATCGACTATGAGCCGCGCACGTATGCCGAAGGTAAAAAGATCCGTGCCGGAGACGGCTTGCGTGCTTTGTTGGTCATCTTTCGTGACCGTCTTGTTCCACAACGCTGGCATCGATGAAACTCACGGTAGTAGTTTGTGCCTTTAATGAGCGGACGACAATCGAGACTGTATTGGATCGAATTCAGGCAGTCGATTTCGGGTCGGATTGGTCGTTGGAAGTATTGGTAGTCGATAATTGTTCGACAGATGGGACGCGCGATATTTTGCTGGCCCGTGAATGGCCGCAAACTCGTGCCATATTCAATTCTGAAAACTTGGGGAAGGGTGGTTCGATCCGCAGAGCTATTAGCGAAATGACAGGCGATTATATGGTAATCCAGGACGCTGATCTGGAATATCATCCCAATCAACTGCCTAGTCTCTTAGAAAAAGCCATTGAAACAGGTGCTGGTGGAGTGCTTGGCTCACGCGTGCTGGGTGGCGACGCCCGCTATCACTATTTCTACGCGTATCTTGGAGTGCGGGCAATGTCGTGGCTGACGAATGTACTCTATGGCAGTCGTCTTACCGATGTTGCCACTGCGATCAAACTCGTCAGTGCGGCGGCCCTGCAGCGTCTCAATCTTGTTGGTAACGGCTTCGATCTGGATTTTGAATTGGTAAACAAGTTGCTACTCGCCGGCTATGAAATTCACGAAGTTCCACTGGAATATCAACCGCGCACATACGCGCAAGGTAAGAAAATCCGCATTTGGGACGGCTTATTTGGCATGTGGATTATTGTGCGGGATCGAATTGGGCTGTCGCCTGCACTGAAAGTTGCGACTCAGGTCCAGGGAAAAGTGGCGCAGAAGAAAGTTGCTGGAGATGGGAAATAATCGATGCGCATCGCGTTTGCGGGTTCAATTGCCTACGATTACCTGATGACGTTTCCAGGAGTGTTCACAGATCATATCCTTCCCGATCGGCTCGAATCGCTAAGTTTGAGTTTTCTGGTGGATGTTATGACCCGCCAGCGGGGTGGTATCGCACCTAACATTGCCTATAACCACGCATTACTCGGTGGTGAAGGAACCGTTGTCGGTGCGGCCGGCAAAGATTTCGCGGAATATCAAGTCTGGCTGCAGGAGCAAGGGGTCGACACAAGTGGCGTCCGTATCTTCGACGATATTTTTACAGCTTCATTTTTTGCAACCACAGATGAACGCAATAATCAAATTGCTTCGTTCTACCCAGGAGCCATGGGACGCGCTGCAGAGTGTCGCCTCGTAGATCTGGATTTTCGACCTGACCTGGCTGTTGTTTCGCCCGACGATCCCGAAGCAATGCGTGCCCATGTGCTCGAATGCCGTGAACTGGGCGTGCCATATTTTTATGATCCGAGCCAACAAATAGTTCGTATGGAAGTGGATGAACTGCGGGAGGGTATCTCGACAGCACATATGCTGATCGTCAATGATTACGAATTTAGCCTCATTCAGGACAAGCTCGACCTGACGCAAGAAAAGATCGTCGCACAAGGTACAATTCTCGGCATCACCCGCGGAGAGGCGGGTTCAGACATTTTCGCGGATGGGCAGCACTTCCGGATTCCAATTGCCAACCCGGCAGAAGTAAAAGACCCCACCGGCACCGGTGATGCTTTCCGAGGCGGCTTTTTGCGTGGAGTTGCGGCTGGTTGGCCCTGGGATATTTGTGGTCGCTTGGGTGCATTAACTGCAACCTATTGCCTGGAAAATGTCGGGACCCAGAACCACCATTATTCGCGGGTAGAGTTTGTACAACGTTATCGTGAAAACTTCGGTGATAATGCTCATTTGGATGCGCTATTGTAGTGAACGTTGATCGCATCCAGCTCGCCAGCATTCTCGAACGAGATAGACCCTGGGCAGCGTATGCACTCGCAGATCTGGATGAGCCACTTTTCTCGCTCTGTGAATGGCTTGTCGCCCGCGACGCCGTCTGGCTTATCTATCACGGACTAGAGCCAGCCGTGCTCTTAGGATTTGGTGCTACTGAGCAATTGACGGGGTAGTCTTCGCAATTGCTCGGTGAAACGTATCAAATATCGATCCGCAAAGATGCTATTGTGGCCCTCGCTGGTCAATATGACCTCCAATTAATAACGATGCTCCGGATGGAGTTAAATGGCTGACAACAGGACGAGAGCGATATCCAGATTGAAAAGTTGGATATGAGTGCTGTACGCGAAATAGTCGAACTTATCGCACCTACACTTGAAACGGATGAAGTTATCGATGCTTTTAGCCCAGCCCAAGTGGAGACTGGTACATTTTATGGTGTCCGAAATCAGTCTGGCTCGTTGGTCTCTATTGCCGGTACGCATTTGGTTTCACAAAAGCATAAAATCGGGTGTATTGGCAATGTCTACACACATTCGGATTATCGCGGTCGCGGCTATGCTCGCGCTGCAACTTCGGCTGTTATTGCGGCTCTGAAGGAGAGTAGAATAAACACGATTGTACTTAATGTTCGACGAGAAAATAAAGCAGCCCAGCGAATGTACAGCCGTCTGGGATTTCAAATATATTGTGAATATTTCGAGGGTCTAGCGGCCACTCGACAATCCAAGGAGATTGAGTAGATGACGAAAGAATTCGATGTAAAGAATGTAGATCTGGCTGGCGGTGGACGCCACCGCATTGATTGGGCTGAACAGGAAATGCCAGTCCTGCGCCAAATCCATGAGCGCTTCAAGAAAGAACAGCCGCTCAAAGGTATCCGCGTTTCCGCCTGTTTGCACGTCACCTCAGAGACTGCCAACCTGATGCGTACATTGCAGGTGGGTGGGGCCGAGGTAGTGTTGTGTGCATCCAACCCGCTTTCCACCCAGGACGACGTGGCCGCTTCGCTGGTCACGCACGACGAAATTCCTGTTTATGCGATCAAGGGCGAGGATAACGATACATATTACGAACACATTACAGCAGCACTTGATCACAATCCCCACATGACCATGGACGACGGTGCCGACCTAGTCAGTACGATCCACAAAGATCGGAATGAATTGATGGAGGAAATTCTCGGCGGCACCGAAGAAACGACGACGGGTGTTATTCGGTTACGAGCAATGGCGGCTGATGGCGCTTTGAAATTCCCTGTTATCGCTGTGAATGATGCCATGACTAAACATTTCTTTGATAATCGTTATGGCACCGGGCAAAGCACGCTGGACGGCATTATGCGCGCGACGAACGTGTTGCTCGCGGGCAAGAACTTTGTCGTAGCCGGTTACGGCTGGTGTGGGAAAGGCCTGGCACGGCGCGCGGCCGGCCTGGGTGCCAATGTTATCGTGACAGAAGTGGAGGCGCTGCCCGCGCTCGAAGCGGTGATGGATGGCTTCCGGGTCATGCCGATGGCCGAAGCTGCACCCCTCGGCGACTTTTTCTGTACTGTCACCGGCGATAAACATGTCCTTGATCGCCATCATTTCGAGGCAATGAAGAGTGGCGCCATTGTGGCAAATTCAGGTCATTTCAATGTCGAAATTAATATCCCAGCGTTGAATGAGCTAGCAGATGGCAATGTGCGCAAAGTGCGCGAGTTCGTAGATCAATATACACTTTCGGATGGGCGGCGCATTAATCTGCTCGCCGAAGGACGTCTGATTAACCTGTCCGCGGCTGAAGGCCATCCGGCGAGTGTGATGGATATGAGCTTTGCGAACCAGGCTCTGAGTGCCGAATTCATGTTGAAACACCAGAGTGAACTTGGAAATGAGGTTCATGCCGTACCAGAAGATGTTGACCGCGAAATCGCGCGCATAAAGCTGGCTGCGATGGGCATCGATATCGATACTCTCACGGATGAGCAAGATGCATATCTCAATTCCTGGGAGGAAGGAACCTAGCTCTGACGGATATTCTGCAGGACTTATTGCATGGCAACGACTGAAGTTTGTCACGTCCATCCGAATCGCGCAGCGGTCGAGCACTGCGAAGTCTGTGCCCGACCGCTATGTGGTTCTTGCCTCTGGTATGCAGAGTCCGGAGAACGTCTTTGCGAAGAACACGCGCTGGAATGGCGGGCAGAAGGGCGTGAAATTTATGAGCCTGAACGATATGCAGATGGGATCGCTTACAGCGAACTATCGGCGCATCGCCCCTCAGCACGCCGCGAGGCATATAAAGGCAACAGCAGTGATGTCATGGGGTTGGTCGCTCTCGTTATCGGCGGCACTGTCATGCTCTCCTGCTTCGGCTTCTGGTACTTGCTCCCCTTGGTTGCCTTCCTATTTGGCCTGATCGGAATGTTACAAGCCCGTGATGCAATTGACCCCGGCCGTACACGCATCTTCGCCGGATTAGGCCTCGCCAGTGGGGGGCTTTTTCTGCTGTTCTTCTTCGGCATACTGTTGATGTGTACGGCTGGTTGGGTACTGTCGTTTGCAGTGAATTCGATCAGCGGGAGTGTCAATTTCCCTTAACCCCCGGAATCCTCCTCCGGGACTGGTATTACATTAATTTTAATGAATAGAATAGGTCCAAATGTGACGTCTTCGTCGTCACGGAGTCGCCAGTCACCCTGGTAATCTCCCGGGACATCGGGGGCAAACATAGTGATGCGTACGATGGCATCCGCCTCGGGACGCGCTGGATATAGGGCATGTTCGAGATTCGCGCTCATTGAAGACCCTTCGGCAAACACAACCCGATAATCCGAATTCCACGTACAGGTTCCTGTATTACGAATCTGCCACTGCTTGTCGAGTGCTGCACCCGGCAAGAACTGGCTGAAATCCCTCACAGTCAAGTCAGTCAAAAAGACTGCATCATTGATGCATGGTTCACGGGTAGGCGGTATGGCCGGATTGAACGTTGGCGGGATGAGAGTAAAACCAGCCTGCGGCGTACTGATTTCTTCAACCGGATTCGTTAGTGAGGGTAATGTTGCAAATTCCTGCGGAGGTGCCTCTGTCGGAATTGTTGCGGGAGTCGTTTCCGTTGAGCAGGCGGCTAATAGGGTCAGTACGAATAATTGCAATAGAATGTTCTGGGATGACCGATGCATTTCGCCATTATCCCGATATCAAGTCGCCTGGTCAATAAGATGTTTGAAACGGGGGCACGCAAATTTTGATCCGGCTCGCGAGTACAAGAGTGCGCAGTTTTACCTCACCCCAACCCTTCCCCGCAGGCGGGGAGGAGCTTTCCTGGCTTTTTATGCATGTTCCCCCTCCCCGATTCGGGGAGGGGTAAATTCCTGTTGAATCAAAAATGCCCGCACCATTTAATTCGGTGCGGGCGATCTATGTAATCAGAGCGAGAGAGATTAACTCAGCGCCAACTCAGTCGCGAGTTCTTCCACCGCTTTAGTTTCTGCCTCCTGGGCTTCCTCGACACTTAGGTCGGGTGGGTGGCTACCGTTTTCGGATGGTTCCTCGACGACCTCCAGTTCCTCTCCGAGCTGATATGCAGCTCGGATTTCTGTTTCGATTTCTAGAGCTAGATCGGAATTCTCACGCAGAAATTGTTTGGAATTTTCGCGTCCTTGTCCAAGACGGGTTTCCCCATAGGAGAAAAACGAGCCACGCTTGTCGATTATCTCAAGGGAGACTCCGATGTCGAGGACATCACCCATTTTGCTGATGCCTTCGTTGTACATGATATCGAATTCGGCTTCACGGAAAGGCGGGGCAACTTTGTTCTTTTTTACCTTCACGCGCGTACGCGAACCGACAACCTCCTGCCCGACCTTTATCGCCTGAATGCGGCGGATGTCGAGGCGCACACTTGCATAGAACTTGAGGGCATTGCCGCCCGTGGTGGTCTCAGGACTGCCGAACATGACACCGATCTTCATGCGCAGCTGATTTGTGAAAAGTAGGGCAGTATTGGACTGTTTGATTGCACCGGAGAGTTTGCGCAGGGCTTGGCTCATGAGGCGTGCCTGCAAGCCCATCTGCGCATCGCCCATGTCTCCTTCGAGCTCCGCGCGGGGGACAAGTGCTGCAACAGAATCGACGACGACAATTGCGAATGCGCCAGAGCGGACAAGGGCTTCTGCGATCTCAAGGGCTTGTTCACCGGTATCCGGCTGCGAGACATACAATTCGTTTACGTCTACGCCGATCTTGGCAGCATAGCTCGGATCGAGTGCGTGCTCCATATCGATGAATCCGCAAACACCACCGGCTTTCTGTGCTTCGGCGATGATGTGCAAACAGACGGTGGTCTTGCCGGCGGACTCGGGGCCGTATATTTCGGTCACGCGACCGCGCGGGATACCACCCACGCCGAGGGCAATATCAAGTGAGAGCGAGCCGGTAGGAATGGTCTCGATCTCTAGATGCTTGGCTTCGCCGAGTTTCATGATAGCGCCTTCACCAAACCGCTTGGTCAGCTCGCTCAGCGTCTTGTCGATTACGCGTGCTCGACCCTGCTCCTGCTGCGGTTCCGTTGGCGTTGCCTTTTTCTTTTTCCTTGCCATTGGTAGCTCCTTATGTTTACGCCAACCACCGGAAATGGTGGCCGGAACGGATGTTCTGCAATGATAGACCATTTGTTCGAAACAGTCAAGTTTGACATCACTCCCCAATGTGTGTGATAATGCGGCATCATTTACCCACGTCTTTTCTGTGGGTTTTTTATTGACCTACGGGTCGCAGCTATCCTTATGAAAGGAGGAGGTGGTGCTTATGTGTAGTAGCTGTACCAACTTTGCCGTGGCGCCACTCTTCCACGGATAGATTGAACGTCACGGCAGATGAAAGGCCGTCCTGAAAAGGGCGGCCTTTTGTTTTTCTAGAACAGGTGGAAGTTTGATGCCGCAATCGGGGCGTTTAAGTCTACAAGCCTATAATGTGATTCAGTTCTCGTCGCCGAAGACACTCCCCAGGGCACGCGCAGCTTGGACTTGTTCGTCATCCGGATTAACAAGCTTCGGTGTCTCATCCAGAGCATCCTTGATCGAGATGTCACCGATCTCGCGTCCGCGAATATTCACCATATAACCAAATTTATTCTCAACTGCGAGACGCACCGCTGCCGATCCGTAACGAGTTGCCAACCAACGATCATAGGGGCTGGGCTGTCCGCCGCGCTGCAAATGTCCGAGGATTGTAAAGCGTGTTTCCAGATGGGTTTGCTGACTGAGTTCTTCTGCGACGTTCTCGCAAAGCCCACCTAGGCGGGCGGATACAAGATGGTTCCCCACCATGCGAAAAACTTGCTCGCCATCTCGTGCCCGCGCACCTTCTGAGACCGCGATAATGCTGAAAGGGCTGCCGCGCTGTTCCCGTTCGTGGATACGCTTCAGAATCGGGTCGAGCGAGAATGGGATTTCTGGAATTAAGATCGCATCTGCTCCACCAGCAATCCCGGCGCCAAGTGTTATCCAGCCTGCATCGCGGCCCATCAATTCCAGCAGCATTACGCGGTGGTGGCTCTCTGCAGTCGTATGTAGTTTGTCCAGGGCTTCGGTTGCAGTGTTTAGGGCGGTGTCAAACCCAAACGTAACATCTGTACCTCCCATATCATTGTCGATCGTTTTGGGGACACCGATAATCGGCGCGCCCTTCTGAATGAGATCATAACTGCAACGCATTGTGCCGTCTCCACCAACAACAATGAGCGCGTCCAACTCCAGGCGTTCGATGTTGGCGATAACATCGTCGGAGGCATCGATTTCGATCTCCACGTCACCTCTTACAACGACTCGGGCAAACGGGTTACCCCTGTTCGCTGCACCGAGGATCGTGCCACCGCGTGCCAGGATGCCGCGCACATCCTGGCGACCGAGCACGCGCACACCTTCCGCCTCGATCAGGCCATCGTATCCTTTCTCGATCCCGAGCACTTCGATATCATGGTCATTGGTGGCTGTCCGTACGACTGCCCGAATGACGGCATTCAGCCCGGGTGCATCGCCGCCGCCGGTGAGTATTCCAATTCTCTTCATGGCAAGACCTCAGATATATGTACGCAAATATAGTAATTATGAATAGGAATTCACCGATAAATGAGTTCCATCATTATCAAATATGGGGGTAAGATTCCGGCTCGGGTGCACATATGAATCTCCAGCCTATTTTACTCTTCTAATGTCGCGTCTCAAAATTCTCATGCTCGCAGCAGAGGCCGCGCCGCTAGTGAAGGTGGGTGGACTGGGTGATGTGCTTGGGGCTTTGCCGGCAGCCCTGCGCAATCGCGGACACGATGTGCGCGTCGCTGTTCCACATTACGACATAGCCCAACTCAATGAAACGGTATTTCGGACGCGCACTTCCGTTCAGATTCCTTGGGCGGGAGATTATGAATCTGTCTCCATTTCAGAATGGAATGAAAGTGGGGCTCGATTATATTTTATTGGCGGACAACCTGTCACTCGAGATGCATCGATTTACGGTCCGGGCATCGAAGTCGACGGACCTCGCTTTGTGTTTTACAGTCTGGCAGCGCTTGCTGCAATAAAAGAAATCGGGTTTCAACCAGACATTATCCATATACATGACTTTCATCCCGGAGCTGCGATTTATTGGTTGGCGCTCAATCGCAAACTAGATGCCTTCTGGAGAAACAACGCCACGGTCCTCACTATCCATAATTTACCATTCCAGAACAACAATGCTGCTGCCTCGCTCGCTGCGGCGGGCTTGGCTCCAGCTGACTCGGGAGACTTGCCTGAATGGGCACAGGATAGCTTGATGGGCCTGGGTATAAAGTACGCGGATGCGATTAATGCAGTGAGTCCTGGGTACGCGAAAGAAATTCTGACTGAAGAATTTGGAGCAGGATTGGATGGTGTGCTTCGACAACGCGAGCACCGCCTTTGCGGGATCGTCAATGGCTTGGATTATGAATCATGGAATCCTGAAACCGACAGAGCGATTCATACTCAATTTGGCGTAAGCGACCCCAAAGGACGGATTGAAAACAAGATCGCTCTCCAAAAAGAGCTTGGTCTGCCAGAATCCAATTCTCCATTGCTGGGAGTCGTCTCTCGACTCGATCATCAGAAAGGGTTTGATTTGCTCGCGCCCGCATTTGAGCAGCTGGCATCAGAGGCCAATGTAAAGTTGGTTGTGCTCGGGATTGGTGATCCGGAGATTGAAACTACGTTGCTTGAATTAGAAAATAGATTTCCAGCGCAGGTATCCGTATCTCTGCGATTCGATTCAGACCTGGCGCGCCGCATCTATGCGGGTTGTGACCTGTTCGTCATGCCATCGCGCTATGAACCGTGTGGGATCGGACAGATGATCGCGTTACGATATGGTGCTATCCCAGTTGTCCGGGCTGTCGGTGGACTGAATGACACCATTATTGATTATCACGCAGATCGGTTGAAAAGTACCGGGTTCAAGTTTGCGGAATATAGTGTTGATGCACTCGTCGAAACCTTACGACGTGCAATCGGAATCTGGTCGGATGGACGACGCCGGAACCCACTCATAAAGCGTGGGTTGCAGGCGCGCTTCTCGTGGGGAAAAGCAGCGCAAGAATATGAAAGTATGTACGAACGCTCATTGACTGTGATTGACCCTTAAAAAGAAAGGTCTGCCACCTGGCAGACCTTTTGATTCTGGCGTCGAATGGAAATTTAGAAAAGACCAACAATCTCGCCGGTTTCCAGGTCCAAATCTACATCATAGTAAGCTGGTCGGGTCGGCAAGCCGGGCATTGTGCTCATTGTTCCCAGTAGTGGGTACAAGAAGCCGGCACCCACGCTGGCGCGGATCTCGCGCACCGGTACAGTGAAGCCGGTCGGGCGCCCTTTCAGGTTCGGATCTTGACTGAGGCTGAGATGTGTCTTTGCCATGCACATTGGCAGTTTGTCGAAGCCGGCGCGTGTGTAAGTTGCAATCTGTTCCTCGGCCTTCTCGGAGAATTCGACACCATCGCCGCCGTATATTTCCTTGACGATGATCTCAATCTTGTCCTTGATGCTCAGATCGAGGTCATAAAGGAACTTAAAATCAGTCGGAAGTTCACAGGTTGCTACAACAGCTTCCGCCAATTTGACGGCTCCAGCTCCGCCTTCCGTCCAGTGGTCTGACATCACCGCGTCGACAGCCCCGGCTTCCAAAGCCTTTTTACGGACCACTTCAACCTCGGAATCGGTATCGTTGGTAAAGCGGTTGACGGCGACGACCACCGGGATGCCGAAACGCACCGCATTCTCGATGTGTGCCTGAAGGTTGACGCAGCCAGCTTCCAGCAGCTCCAAATTTTCTTCGGTGTAGGCCCGGTCCAATGGCCTCCCGGCGACGACCTTTGGTCCGCCGCCGTGCATCTTTAGTGCTCGGATTGTTGCTACCAGGACCACGCAGTTCGGAATCAGCCCGCTGTAGCGGCATTTGATGTTGAAAAACTTTTCCATGCCGATGTCTGCGCCGAAGCCAGACTCTGTGATTACATAGCCATCGGGACCGGCTAGTTTGAGCGCAATCTGATCGGCAATAATAGACGAATTTCCGTGCGCGATGTTTGCAAAAGGACCAGCGTGGACGAAGGCAGGCGTCCCTTCCAATGTCTGCATCAGGGTCGGCATGATGGCATCTTTCATCAGCACAGTCAGCGCGCCGCCCATACCCAGGTCGTCTGCGGTAATCGGGTCGCCGGCCCTGTTTGTGCCGATCACCATCTTGCCCAATCGCTCGCGCATATCCGCTAGACCGGTGGTGAGGGCCAGGATCGCCATGATCTCGCTGGCGACAGCAATGTCGTAGCCGGTGGCGCGCGTGAAATCTTTTTCTTTCGGGCCCTGACCGATTGTGATCCCTCGCAACATTCGGTCGTTTGTGTCCGCAACGCGACGCCACGTAATCGTGTCCGGGTCGATGTCCAGCCGTACGAACTTGCTTCGTTCTTCTTCCGTAAGATCGTTTGGATCGGTTTTTTCGATGCCCAGATTGGCAAGCCGTTTCAGCATCACCGGTGCAAAGCGACGACTGCCGTCTTTGCCGGGCGGGCAGAGACGCTTGAAAAGTGCTTCGTCGGTCTGGGTGGATTCATGGAACATGCGGGTATCGATGGCAGCCGCCAGTAAGTTGTTTGCCGCCGTGATGGCATGGATGTCACCCGTCAGATGCAGGTTGAACTCTTCCATTGGGATGATCTGACTGTAACCACCACCGGCCGCACCCCCTTTGATGCCAAAGGTCGGCCCCTGGCTGGGCTGCCGGATGTTGGTGAATACAGTCTTGCCGAGATGCGCTCCTAATGCCTGGCAGAGACCCACGGTGGTGGTAGTCTTGCCTTCACCCAATGGAGTGGGTGTGATAGCCGTCACATCGACGTACTTTCCATTGGGTCGATCGGCGAGTCGGTCGCGTACAGAGAGATGTACTTTGGCTTTTGTGTTGCCATGGAGATCATATTCGTCTGGAAGCAGGCCGATCTCTTCGGCAATTTGCTGAATGGGGAGCGGCTCGAGCGATTGAGAAATTTCGATATCGCTTGGGACAGGGATCCTCAGGTTTTCAAGCTTACGGGTTGGCACTATGTTCTCCTCGAAATTAGTGTTGTTGTGGGGCAGCGAAAAGGCGGAACAGGGAAAGTCCCGCCTCCAAAGTTAGCCCCTCTGTCGGCTTGCAGTTATGGATTAACTGTCATTAATAATCTATGTGTCCTTGCTACCAACGACCTCGTTCAAGCTGTACGTCGGGATCCGGCAACTCTGCCTCAGTGATACGTTCGATCTTCACTGCACAGGCTTTGAACTCCGGAATCTTCGCCTGCGGGTCGAGGGCATCAATGGTGAGTTCATTCGCCGCGGCTTCCACAAAGTGAAACGGGATAAAGACCACGCCCGGATTCGCTTTCTTGGTCACCGTGGCGCGCAGATTGATATCACCCCGGCGGGAGGACACTTTGACGGGTTCTCCATTTTCCACTCCCAGCCGAACCGCATCAATCGGATGAACATCCACGCGTGCCTCAGGCATTAATTTGGCAAGCTCCGAATTCCGGGTCATCGTGCCGCCGTGCCAGTGTTCGAGCAGGCGACCAGTGGTTAGGATGAACGGGAATTCATCGTCTGGTTGCTCGACTGCTGGGATATATTCCAGCGGGAAGAATTTGCCGCGCCCGGATGGAAAAGTTTCCGAAAACAGATATGGTGTGCCGGGATGGTCATTGTCGGGCACTGGATACTGCAGGCCGACCTTTTCGATGCGCTCGTATGTGACTCCGCCGTAGCCCGTAAAGACACTGCCCATCTCTTTTAGGATTTCTTCCGGTTCTTCGTACCCCCAGAAAGCAGAATTCTCGCGGTCAAGACGCTTTTCGATGCGTATTGCCAGGTCAGAGATGATCTCCCAATCGGCGCGTGCCTGGCCGCGCGGCTCGATGGCTTTGCGCACACGCTGCACGCGTCGGTCGGTATTGGTGAAGGTACCTTCTTTTTCGGCCCACGAAGTTGCCGGTAGGAAGACATCGGCGTAGGCACCCGATTCATTGATAAACAAATCCTGTGCCACAACGAACTCTAAATTCTCCATATGGTGGCGCGTCTTGTTAAGGTTCGGCTCGGTCATCATCGGATTTTCGCCCATGATAAACAGCGCACGCACACCACCCGGTTTCGCATTCGTAAGGATTTCGGTCGTCGTCAGGCCTTTTTCGCGGCTGAGGCCGCCCGGTTCAATGTTCCAGGCTGCCTCCCATTTGAGCGCGTTTTCTTCTTTGACTACTTCCATATAGCCGGGATAGTCATACGGCATACAGCCCATATCGGATGCGCCCTGCACGTTGTTTTGGCCGCGCAGTGGGTTTAGGCCGGTTCCTTCGCGCCCGATATGGCCGGTGAGGAATGCCAAATGGATCAGGCCGAGAGCACTGGAAGTGCCATGCGCAAGCTGGGAAATGCCCATACCCCAGAAGATCGAGCCGCGTTCGGCGTTCGCATACATTCGCGCTGCTTCGATGATCAGGTTACGGTCAACGCCGGAAATCGTTTCAGCATATTCCGGGGTGAACTTCTGCGCCGAATCTTTGAATTCTTCAAAGCCCTCTGTACGCCGGTTGATGAAATCTTCGTTGTACAGAACCTCGTTGATGATCACATGCGCCATAGCGGTGAACACCGGAACGTTGCTGCCGGGGCGCAAGGGCAAATAAAGAGTCGCCAAGTCTACCAATTCTAGGCGGCGTGGATCTATCACAATTAATTTGGCCCCATGCTTAAGAATTGCTTCCTTCATATGCAATCCAATAATGGGATGATTTTCAGTTGTGTTTGTGCCAGTGATTATGAAGACATCCGCTTTGGCGACTTCGGTGGCGGTGTTGCTCATGGCGGCAGAGCCGATGGCTTGTTGCAGGGCAACCACCGAACCGGCGTGGCAGAGGCGCGTACAGTGGTCCACATTGTTGGTGCGGAACAACGCGCGGTACATCTTCTGGAGTAAATAATTGTCTTCGTTGGAAGCTTTTGCGCAACAGTAGACAGCCATTGCATCGGAGCCATCGCGTTGATAGATTTCAACCAGCCGATCGGCGATGTAATCCAGTGCTTCGTCCCAACTGGCTTCGCGCCACTCGTCGCGGTTGAAGGCCTGCGTGCGTGCTCCCGGTTCCTGGCGATCCACTCGGATCAGTGGAGACGTAACGCGATTATTGTGATAGATGAAGTCGTAGCCAAAACGACCTTTGACGCACAGGTTGCCCTTGTTGACGATGTTGTCAAAATCCGAAGTGACACGGTAAATATAATCATCCTTGATGTGCAGGTCTAATCCACAACCGACGCCACAGTATGGGCAAGTCGTCGATACAACCCGATCAGATTGAAACATAGTCAATCTCCTGTCTTCGAACCAATAAGAATGTCAACACGGAAATGGGTGTTGGTCTCGTCTAGCCGGTCTGGTAAGGTCGCTCTTGGCGGCGCTTTTTCTTGCGCCGTTTGGTTCTGGTCAGTTGCATTATTTCATCGGGTGTGTGGCCTTGCTCCAGTAGATATTCGCGCTTGGGTTTCAACGCACCTGTGGGGCAAACGCCGACACACTGGCCGCAAAAGACACAGGTCGAATCCGTCAGACTCTGTTTGAAAAACGTGTCGATGCTGGTCTCGAAACCCCGTCCACTGAAGTTTATCGCGAATGTGAACTGGGCGTCGTCGGCACAGACCTGCACGCATCGCCAGCAGAGTACGCATTGGCTGTAATCGCGGACGAACATCGGGTTATCGTCGATAATAGGCAAAGTCCGTTTTTTGACCTCCCCAAAGCGGGAAGCATTCGCTGCATAATCAGAGAGCTGGTCCTGGATTTCCGGCGCCTCGCTCAAGTCTACTGCGGAATCGAGCATTTCCAGGATTGTGCGGCGGCTGCGTTCGACGCGTTCATTGCGTGTATTAACCACCATATCGTTGCCTACTTGGGCAACACAAGAGGCTTGCAACACACGCGCGCCCTCTACTTCCACAACGCATAGCCGACAAAGTCCATATGACGAAGTATGCTCGTGATAGCAAATTGTGGGAACATTTTTGTCAAGCTGTTCGGCAGCCTGCAAGATGGTCGTACCGGCTGGTACAGTAATCTCCTGCCCGTCAATTGTCAGCGTCACATCAGATGTCATGTTTAGAGTGCTCTCGATTGTTAAAGATAGCCGCCACAATAGCCGTCCCCAATCTCTGTAATATTAGTCGAACTGTCAGTACCCACCAGCACCGTTCGCGGAGAACAATTCAGGCCATGTTTCCATGGCGCTTAGCACAGCCGTTGCTGCAGTTTGACCGAGCCCGCATAGCGAAGCATCTGTCATGGTCCAGCCAATATCGGTGAGTATTTCACTGTCTCCTGCCTGGACGTTTCCGGCGACCATGCGAGTGAGAACTTCATGCTGGCGTTGCGTACCGATCTGACAGGGGTAGCACTTGCCACAGGACTCGTCCGCGAAGAAGAGCGCCAGTTCCTCTAACACACGCCGAATATCGCGTTTTTCATTGAAGACCATAACAACGCCTGAGCCGAGTGGTAAACCCACCTCGCGTAGATCCTCGAACGTCATCTTTGTATCCAGATGCTCAGCGGTCGCAAAGGCACCGGCAGCGCCCCCGAAAAGTATGCCCTGCAACTCTCCACCGATTACACCCCCGGCAAGATTGTCGAGTACATGCCTCAGTGTCACACCAAACGGAACTTCGTAAAGGCCCGGGCGGGCGACATCGCCAGAGAGGCAGAACAGCTTCGGTCCGGGTGAGTTCTCCGTGCCGAGCGAGCGATAGCCAATTGCAGTGGTGTTCAGCACAACGGGGACATTGCAGAGTGTCTCGACATTATTTATGACCGTCGGCTTGTCGAAAAGGCCATGCGTTGTTGGGAAGGGAGGTTTGATACGCGGGAAGCCGCGTTTGCCCTCGATGGACTCGAACAAGGCTGTCTCTTCGCCACAGATGTAGGCCCCCGCGCCCCGCCGTAATTCAATCTCGTAGCTGAAGCCGCTATCCATGAGGTTCTCGCCGAGATAGCCCGCTTTTTCAGCTTCTGAAATGGCCTCTGCCAGAATTTCAGTTGCGCGCTGATATTCCCCGCGGATATACAGATAACCTTTCCCAGCGCCGATGGCGTAACCGGAAATGATCATCCCTTCCAATGTGCTGTGAGGATCATCTTCTAATAAGACGCGATCTTTAAAGGTGCCTGGCTCAGATTCGTCAGCATTGCAGATCACATATTTCTCGTCACCAGGTGCAGCGGCAGCCCCTTCCCACTTCACACCGGTTGGGAAGGCTGCTCCGCCTCGGCCCACCAGGCCGGAAGCTTTGATTTCCTCGACTACTTCAATCGGCGTCATTTCTTTGAGAGCCTTGGTGAGTGCCTCGTAACCGCCACCAATCAGATAAGCATCGATCCTGGTGGGTTCCGCAGCTCCGCAGTTCCTGGTCAGGATGCGGATGTCGCCATCGACGATACTGCGCGCTCGGGTCGCCTTCATTCCTAGAATTGAGTCTGGGTCTTGTGGGTCAACTCGCGAGAGTGCGACGTCATTTACAAGCACAGCAGGAGCGTGTTCGCATAGACCAAGACAAGGTACGCGCTCCACGGTCCAATCCTCGTCCGGGGTCATTTCGCCGTCTTCGATGTCCAGCGTTTCACATAGCTTTTCGAGCACGTAAGCGCTGCCTTTTATCGAACAGGCTGGATCACCACAAACCATGACAATCTGACGGCCAACCGGCTCCTTGTAAAACATCGCATAAAAATCGATGACTCCAGATACATCTGCCAGCGGGACGTGCAGATGGTTGCTAATTGCGGCAGCGACAGGTTTCGGAAGATATCCGTAGATGTCCTGCGCGGCATGCAAAGCCGGGAGCAGGGCGGTCTGTCCTTGTCCTGTAAATGGCTCGAGTGTCTCGTCCAGTAGCGAAAGATCGGGCGTCATGGAAGAATCCTGTAAATCGGGATGGCGGATATTTTAACTTGACGAGTGGCAGAATGCAACGGTATGGTTGGGATTTGTGTGCAAATTAACAAGGATCGCACAGATTTTGCATTTAATTGTGTAGGCACATTTGCCCAAGAAGGTATCCGCAAAATCCGTGAACAAATTTTCAGAGATGAAATGCTGTTGGGGTAATCAATCGCTTTTCGTTTTCGCCGGGATTATTTGCTTCACGGCATGTAGCAGCGCTTCTTGAGTCTGACGATCCCACGAACTCATCAATTCGTGCGGTGGCCAACCTGTCGTCTCGATGATAACGATATTTTTCATCGTCATCTTGCCGCGTGTTATTGATCGCAATTCGGCCGCCGGGATGTTATATTCAATGGGGTTTTTCCAGCCGAGTGTGTATTTCAATCGGTCGCGAAACAGGAGTAACTTGCTGGTGTAATCTTCCCATGACCCGGGTTTCTCCACCCGATATTCCCACAAAAGATCAGACATGCTCAGGTGCGGTTGTCACAAATTATACCTGTTGATAGGGCATAAATCGTCATGGTAAAATTGCAAATCCACCCCCCCGAAAAGGTATTCATAGGAATTAATTGAATGGCATCCGCAGATTATTCAGGCAAATTTTATCTCGGACGCAACGTAGACGCAGGCTCAGACGAGACCAGTCGCGAACCGTATCTGTATGACCCGGACGATCTTACAACACATGCCTTTGTTGTGGGTATGACCGGCTCCGGCAAGACCGGGCTATGCATCGACATAATGGAGGAAGCGGCGTTGAACAATGTTCCTGCGCTGCTGATCGATCCCAAAGGTGACATCACAAATTTGTTGCTCCATTTCCCAGGGCAGGCCGCGGAGGATTTTGAGCCGTGGATCGATCCCGCTGCCGCTCGCCGCGACGATAAAACGGTGCAGCAAGCTGCCATTGATACTGCAGCTCTGTGGAAGAGCGGTTTATCAGATTGGGGGATCGAAGCCGACCGGATCGAGAAACTGCAGCAGAGCGCGCAGTTTGCGATCTACACCCCTGGCTCCAATGCCGGACTACCGGTGAGCATCCTGGCTTCCCTGCGCACGCCGGAGATTCCCTGGAAGGGTAACGAAGAGCTGCTCCGTGAGCGTATCACGGGTACCGTGACGGCAATACTAGGACTAGCCGAGCTGACGGATTTGGATCCAATAACAGCTCGTGAACATATTTTGCTTGCGAATATATTTGAGCGCGCTTGGTCTGACGAAAAAGACCTGGACCTGGGCGAGATGATCCTGCAAACCCAAAATCCACCCTTTGAGAAATTGGGTGTGTTCGATGTGGAGCAGTTCTATCCACAAAAAGAGCGCTTCGAACTGGCGATGCGGCTGAACAACATTCTGGCGGCTCCCTCGTTCCAGGCCTGGGTCGAAGGCGAACCACTCGATATTCAATCCTTGCTCTACAAACCGGATGGTAGTCCGAAGCACAGCATCTTTTATATTGCACATCTTTCGGATAAAGAGCGTATGTTTTTTGTCACATTGCTCTTTGCGGCGTTTGAGACGTGGATGCGAAGTCAATCCGGTTCTCCCTCACTACGAGCATTGCTTTATTTCGACGAAATCTTCGGCTATCTTCCACCAACGGCGAACCCGCCTTCTAAAGAGCCATTACTGCGCATGTTGAAGCAGGCGCGAGCATTTGGGGTTGGGTTGGTGCTCGCAACACAGAATCCGGTTGATGTAGATTACAAAGCCATTTCGAATGCCGGCACGTGGTATATCGGCAAGCTGCAGACCGATCAGGACCGCGATCGGTTACTTGATGGATTGACATCCAAGGCGAGTGGCTTAGATCGCAAGACAGCCGAAGACCTGATTGCCGGCTTGAGCAAGCGGGCATTTCTGGTCCACAATGTGCATGAGAAAAAACCCAAGCTGTTCCAAACACGCTGGGCCATGAGTTATTTGGCCGGGCCGTTGACGCGCACTCGACTTGGCGAGGTGAATGCTTTAGCGGGCGCAAAAGCAATGAAGGCAGGTGGCGGCAAAGCCAAGCCTGTCGCCTCCAAAGAGGAGCTTGAAAGCTTCTTGCAAACGCGTCCGGCAGCCCCTGCGGGCATCGCCGAGTACTTTCTGCCGCACAATCTCACGCTGTCCGAGGCAGCGCAGGCTGCCGGATATTCGGATGCGCAAGCGCGCCCACGTTCTCGTGGATTGCTCTACAAGCCGGGCTTGCTCGCGCAGGCGAGCACACGCTTCCTCGACCGGAAGAAGAACATTGACACGACACAGGAAATTGCTGCCTTCGTCGGCAATCCAGATAAGCGCGGTTTGGTTCGCTGGGAAGATTATTCTGTGATGTCGATCGATGAACGCGATCTGCCCTCAGAGGCTGAGCAAGATTCTGTATTCGGGGAATTGGAAGCGTTACTTGCCGATGGGAAGAAGACGCGTGCTCTCGAAAAAGATTTCGTCGACTACATCGACAAATCAGCAGCGCTCACTATTTTTAGCAACCCAACATTGAAACTTGTGGCGCAACCGGGTGTATCGACTGCGAAATTTAAAGAGGAATGCTCAGAAGTCGCTCAAGACGCCTACGACGTCGAAGCCGACAAACTCCGCGAGAAGTATGAGAAAAAAATTGACCGCCTTAAAGAAAAGCTCAGCCGCGAAGAGCGTGAACTGGCCGAAGACGAAGCTGATCTTAGCGCACGCAAGCTCGAGGAGTTTGCCAAACATGGGGAGAATCTTTTGCGGTTATTTAGCGGAAGCCGCAGCCGTTCAGGAGTCTCCAGCTCGCTAACGAAACGCCGTATGACGGCGAAGGCCAAGGCGGATGTGGAAGAATCTCTCGACGCTATTGATGACTTCAAAGAAGATCTGCAGGAAATTCAGTCTGAAATGGAAAAGGCGCTTGACGAGTTGAACGAGAAGTGGACCGATGTTGTGGACGAGGTTGAAGAAATCCGCATAACGCCACTGAAAAAGAATATCTCTGTCGATTTGTTCGGCGTGGCCTGGCAGCCCTACTGGCAAGCCGAAATAGACGGTGAAGCAGTTGAACTGCTAGCTTATAGTGATAAGTAACCCATAACTAAAAATGTCAGAACTTACAGATATTCACAAAAACCCCGTTGTCTACACTATCGAAGGGATGGAGACTGCCGCCAACGTCTCTAGTTATGTCTATAAATCAGTCGAAGATCTCGATCTGCATATGGACGTGTACACTCCTCGTCAACCAGTGCGATTACCTGCGACGATTGTGATACTGGTGCATGGCGACGGCCCAAACGAAGATTTGATGCACGCCCGTGAGTGGGGACAATACGTTTCCTACGGACAGATCCTTACTGCGAGCGGCCTCGCTGCGGTCACATTCAACCATCTTTCAACCGACCAACTCACTCACATGGATGCTACCGGTGAAGACATAAGAGATGCGTTCAACTTTGTACGAACCAATGCGAATGAGTGGGGGCTAGATGGGGATAGGCTCTGTGTGTGGGCGATCTCAGCGGGTGTGCCTTATGGGGTTTCGGCTGCCGTTCGAGATCTGCCTAAGGATGTGCGTTGTATAGTGGCCTATTATGGCTATTTATCGCTACAGCATGTGCAGGACGAACTACAAGATGTCCGCCAAGAAACCCTCGAACAGCATTCGCCGACCTACTAACCAATGGTGCTAGTTCAGAGTGAGAACTGAGCGATTGACATCTTATACGGGTTGGCATATGGATCGGGATCAAGTTGACGGGCCAGGTCCAGCAAGATATTGAACATCGCCGCCACATAAGCTAGGCGAGCAGAGATGTATTGTGTCACGCGATGGCGCAAGCGTTTCAAGTCGCACACGATGGTGACCATGGACAACGCCGTCTCGACGTACATACGCTCATTCCAGGTGCCCTTGGGACATAGTTTCATGTTGGCCGGATGGCCGTCTGCAGACCGAAAACCGAAATCAGCGAAGGCAATCGTCTGGTCGACAAAGGCTGCTGCCACGTGATGGAAATGCTTGTCATGCGTGTTGAGCGTGTTCCAGTCCCAGTTGATACCGATGCAGCCCAGTGCTGCACAGTCACGTGCGGACTGCATCGCCCAGCCCCGGCGGCTGGACGGGGTGAAACGCACTGTGTCAGTACCCAGTCACCCAGTGCAGTCCCTTTACTGGACTGTGCGGACAGACTGGACGTGGTGTGCATCACAACGTGGAGTGCGCATACTGACCCAGTTCGTTCAGCACTGGGCGTCACTCTGCGATGCTGTCGCACGCGACAAGTGCGGCACTGTGCGACGCGGCCATGGTCGTCCAGCAACCAGCACAGCTTCACGCCGACACGCCAGCGCCCTTTGTCGCGGCCTTTCTTGCCGATTTGGTGTTGGCTGCGGCCTTCCCGAATGGGAAAGAGTAGTTCGATCGGGTAGGTGTCAATAACCGTGAACAGACTGGGTTCGGCGAGTAGCAAATCGCACCAGTCCTGATGCGCCTTGAGCAAGCGCTGCAAGCGCGTCCGCTCTGGCAAGCCGGCGAAGAGCGCGTCATAATCACGCTTCCCAGTCTAGTCGACTGGACTAGGCAGCCACCGATAGAATGCCCGAAAATGGCCACCCTTGAGCGCAAACAGGATACCAATGGTGACCAGTTCACTGGGGTACAGTTTGGCCTGTGAATGCTTGATTATCTCCGGCAGGCTGTCATCCACTTCGCAGAAAATCGTTATCACGACCCTGGCGGGCGCGACAAGGGTGATAATATCTTCGGTAGTCATGAGCTCGCTCCCCTATGGTTATTCGTCGATAACCCATAGTCTGAGCGATGCTCATGACTTTTTCAACTAGCACCAATGGTTACTACCTCAGCCAGTACAGAAATCAGTTGCCGCCGCTGCTCATTGTCCGGGCAGGTAACGACACAGCGGTGATCAATGATTCGATTGAAGAGTTTGTCACACAGGCGATTGCAGCAGGTGCGGATTTCAGCCTCCTCAATCATGCTGAAGCCCGGCATGGCTTTGACATATTCGAAGACACCCCGCGCACTCACGCCATCATTCGCGAAACGCTGGAGTTTATGCAGGCCAACTTATCGGCAGAGTAGGGCTGCAACTAATTGTAGTATGTTGCTGTAGAAGGCCGGGGGATTCTATCGCTGTGCTGCCCGTTGTGTGGACCGGCCCTAACCATCCCGAGGGAGCGTAGGCGTGAGTGGATATCAGCTAGCCCATCGCAGATTCTTAAGCTATATCGACAAGTCGCGTGAATACTACCGCGCGCGTGGCTTCGAAGAACCATACCGCTGGGCGACCCACGAGGATGCGCCGTTCCATTCGCTTCCCAAACCGTTGAGCGATAGTCGGCTCGCATTGGTGACCACAACTACTCTCAGTAGTGCCGAAAGTAAGATTAAAGAGGTTTATGCTGCGCCGACAAATCCGCCGCCGGAATCCCTTTACACGGATCATCTGTTCTGGCACAAAAAGGCCACGCACACAAAAGATGTCGAATCATTCCTGCCAATTCGTCGTTTGGAGTATTTTGCTTCCGTTGGGCGGATCGGAAGTGCGTCACCGCGTTTCTACGGTGCGCCAATGGTCTACAGTCAGCGGAAGAGCTCACAGGAAGATGCCCCGGCGATACTCGATCTTTGTCGCTCGGACGGGGTCGATGCCGTCATTGTGGTCGCCCTCTGACCGGTCTGTCACCAGACCGTGAGTCTGGTTGCACGACATCTGGAGGCGAACGGTATTTCGACTGTCCTCATCGGTTCTGCTCGGGATATCGTCGAGCAGTGCGGTGTGCCCCGCTTCGTGTTCACCGACTTCCCGCTTGGGAATCCGTGTGGCAAGCCAAACGATGTTGCAATGCAACAAGAGATCGTAAGTGTAGCACTAGATCTTCTGGAGACTGCCCGCCAATCGCGCACGACCATGCAGACCCCCTTTAAGTGGGATGAAACCGACGAGTGGCGCACGTCGTATATGCAAATTTCCTGAAGCACGCTCAAATTTATCCTAGATGGAGTTGTAGGTCTACGTTCGCTGTTTTTGTGTTCGGCAGTAGATCTTTAAAATCTCAGAGGAGTTATCGGGCTGCCCACCGGCCTGTGAGGGCAGCGAGTATGAAGGGGATGGTCAGTTCAGCGACTGGCTTTGCGGCCTAAACATGATCCATTTGCCGGAGGTACATTCTTGAAGCTAAATGCGGCCACACCTGCTCTACCTGTGAAAGATATTCAGCGCTCAGTCGACTTCTATTGTGGCCTTTTGGGTTTTGAATCTGTACATCAGGAGAACAGCTTCGCCCTTTTGCGGCGCGACGCTGTAGAACTGACGCTCTGGGCCGCTTCCGACGAGTCCTGTCGCGAAAAGTCCAGACACGAACCGGTGGTCTCCGGTGCAGAATCATTCATCGCAGGCACGGCCAGTTGCCGCATTGAACTTGAAGGTGTAGACGAGTTTCACGATGCTCTCAAGCCTGCTGGCACCATGCATCCGAATGCCCCCTTGCGGGATGAGGAGTATGGGACACGCGAATTTGGTGTCAGCGACCCGGACAACAATCTGATCGAGTTCTTCGAGCGCAATTGAAGCCGGGCATTTGATTACATATTCACCGAATTCAGAGTGAATATGATCGGATACGGTCAGGAACAAACTCGATGAGGTAGAAGTCGTCTGCGGTGGCCCTCCAAGATTCAAGAGTCTCCTTGCGTTCCGGATCAGATAGATCCCAGAACTTCGCCGCAAGGCGTTCGGCAAGCTCAAAGCCGCCATCTTTGCTAATAGAGGCAGGTCCGTCAAACGCTATCCAGGTTTCGGGCTCGTCAACATCATTTGTGATTAGCAGGCTGACGCGCGGGTCATGCGTAATTCGCTTCACTTTCGGCGCAGTTGATTCTGTAAAAATCCTTACCGTGTGACCATCCCAATCGAACCACACTGGAACCGAGGATGGAGATCCATCGATTCTAAGCATTGTCAGGATGCCGAGTCTGGTCTTAGCCAAAAACTCGTCCTGTGCTCCCTCATTCATTGTTCCCATATTAATTCCCTTATGTGCCACCCCGGGGCGTGGTAAAGCCACTATGTTGGGCGATCCTTTCAATTATGCTATTTTATGGACGCGAGCTGCAAAGCTCTATCGATATTTACGAAAGATAAAAGCGAATCAGAGAGTTATCGAATAAGAGCAACATTCAGGGCTTCGTCGACCGCTTTTGCTAATCCTTTGGGATCGTCCGTCCCGATTCGAAATCGCTTTCCGTTCTTCATCTGAAGTTCAATCGCCGAGAATCCAGAAACATTGAAAAGCCAACCCCGTGGCGTGAATCGGATCCCCCAGCCGTAATACCAAGGATTCTTGACCACGCGATAATTCTCAATTTTGTTAAGGCGGAAACCTTTACGGATAGCGCCCACTCCAAATCGAATCTGGATCATTTTGTGGTCGACTTTCACCTTCAAAGTTGCGAACAAAGCCAGCACGATGAACATGATGATGAGACCGAATTGAGCAATTGGACTGAATTCGGTCACAATATTTAGGTATACCATCCCCATTATTACAACACTATAGACAATGAGAAGGAAATAACCAATCTGGGAATGTTTGTATTCTTTAATCATGTTCGTAGATATCAATAAGCATCGTTATTAAGGCAACAGGTCATATCCGGTTGCGTGAGTTGTTGAATTTAGTTAAGTTGCTCTGCTCGAGTGGGCCTAGGTTTTCTCACTTGTCTCCGTGCAGACTTGTCACCAAAATGTCACTCGACTATAAATCGTGTAGCTCCGCATAATGAGCGTCGTCGTAATATTATGCATCACACTCCATGCAGAAACTTAATTCCGCCCAAGATTATAAATTATATATCGGTAAGGCGGGTCAGGTTGGTGTTCAATCCTATGGCCGACCGCAGGACAAATAAGGGAATTTCCGTCAATACATCGGCGATATGTTGACTCGAGATTACAATGTTGTCCAAAACCGATATACTGGTGTCGGCAATGTTGCAACCACTCAAACTTAGCATACTGACTCGGATTGGATTCATATTCCTTGCGGCGTTCATTACGGCTTGTGCACAGGCCGCAGCGCAACCGTCCGAGGGTGTGGCGGCGAACGCAGATACTGAGCCTACAATCACGGTCACCCCTCCGCGACCTACTCGAACAGCAGCCTCGACTCATATTGCTACTGTACTCGCGACCGACGCACCGATCGCAAATTTGCCGACGGCGACGGAAGAGCTTGGTGAAATTGAACAGATATACTTTTCGATGCCAGGCATTTCGGTAGATTTTTACGCAGAAGTTTCGTTACCGACTAGTCTCGCTTTCGGCCCTGATGGACGCCTTTACGTCGCCTCGCTGTCAGGTGAAATATCTGCACTCACCGATGACGATGGTGATGGACTTGTGGATGAAATTTCGCATTTCGCTGAGCGACTCAGGGTTCCGCTGGGCCTATTGTGGGTCGACGAGACTCTATTTATCTCGATCCAAGGTTACGTTGTAACCGCCGAAGATAGCGACGGGGACGGTGCAGCAGACAGCTTCTCCGCTGTTATCGCAGACCTGCCCGCCTCCGGCGCACATCAGAACGACGGAATGGCATTCGGACCAGACGGATATATCTATCTGGGTATGGGATCAACTTGCAATGTCTGCGTGGAAGCGGATCCGCGCTCTGCGACGATACTGCGCTTTCTGCCGGATGGCTCAGACTTGAGCATCGTCGCAACCGGTCTACGCAACCCATACGATGTGGCATTCAATTTGGCTGGAGATTTGTTCGCCACTGACAATGGCCGTGACGACCTCGGCGCTACAGAACCGCCCGAAGAGTTGAACCACATCCAATCCTCGAACGACTACGGCTGGCCGGATTGCTGGGAAGGTATTGCCGACCCAGCTTGCGACACACGTACGGGTGCGGTGGCCGAATTTGATGCACACGCATCGGCCAATGGGCTGACCTTCTATTCGGGCGATGTTTTTCCGGCGGAATTTCGTGACAATGCATTCGTGGCGATTTTTGGATCGTACGAATTCCCTGATGTTACGCGCGGCGTTCAGCGAGTAAGTCTGGAGCAGGCGGACGAATCTTACATCGCGACGGAGGTGGATTGGTTGTTCAAATCAAACGGCCGTCCGTTGGACTTGACTGTCGGACCGGATGGCGCGCTGTACATGGCCGATTTTGAATTGAATGCGATTTATCGTATTGAGTATGTTGGCGAGTAGGTTGGGCGAAAATTAACCCCACCTGGCTTTTAGATTTTCGGGCATCGCCGGTTCGAGAATGGCTTTGAAGTTTGGTGAGAAGTAGCGGGCGCCGCTTTCCTGCTCTGCGCATGTGACTATCACATCTCTAACGAAAAACCCCATGTTGCCTAAATATTTTCTATGGAGAATGCTTCGCCCTTAGGGTCTTGCACTGACCTACAGTGTGATTGGCGTTTCCGTCAGAGCAACCTTCTTTTGTCGCGATGGTGTTTCTAAATGATGACCGCATCTGACCACGTTAGACCGCTGCTCGGGCCAGTGATTCTACCTTCGGCCGTGATGGCCTTCATAATGGGGATGGCGCAGCCGGTGTTACCCCTCTACCTGCAGAGCAACGGCGCATCCTTTGCGATGACAGGACTGGTTCTTTCGGCGCGTACTCTGGGAGCGTTACTCATCACATTGCCCGGCGGAGTCTTATTCTCAAGCATGTCGCTGCGCACGCTGATGGCAGCTGGATTTGGCGGCGCGAGTCTCGCGTTGCTGGGCATTTATCTGTTCGACAACAATTGGATGATACTTGCCGGGTGGCTGCTGGCTGGGATGAGCTTTGCGCTTTATGAAATGGCGCGCTATCAGTTTATAGCGCTGTTTGTCGCCCGGCGGGTGCGCGGACGGGCGATTGTGCTGCTCGGAGGTACTTTTCGTATGGGAGGGGTTCTCGGCCCGATTTTTGGCGGCTGGCTCGCCCACACGTACTCGTTTCAAGTTCCTTTCCTGTGGATGGTTGCGCTGGCACTGCCAACCGCCGCCCTGCTCATGTTCAGCCACGGGCATACCCGTGATGTGGTCGTTCCCCGGAGCCAAGCCCCGGCGCGCGCCTACTGGACCGATTTGCGGCAGACGTTGGCCGCCGAGCGGCGCATTTTTTTGACAGCCGGAAGTGGCCTCGTGCTCATGCAGATGCTGCGTCAGGCCCGCCCAGTCCTGATACCGTTGTTCGGCTCCAACGTAATCGGACTCGACGTCGCTGAAATAGGGTTTGTTCTCACTCTGGGCTCGATGGTGGACGTAGCTATGTTCGTGCCCGCCGGACTTGTGATGGATAAGATCGGGCGCAAGATGGCAATTGTACCCAGCCTGGTCGGGCAGGCGCTTGGGTTACTTTTGTTGCCCTGGACCGGTGGCCTGTGGTCCTTGGCCGCTGTTACCGCCCTTGTCGGGTTCTCCAACGGCCTTAGTTCGGGCACGATGCTGACCCTCGGCGCCGACCTCGCCCCAGAAGGTCACAGCGTGCCATTTCTTGCGCTTTGGCGCACGACTAGTTCGCTGGGGTTCACAATCGGCGCGGGGATACTGGGATTAATTGCGGAACTATTCTCGCTTTTGACGAGCAGCCTGCTTCTCAGCATTGTAGGTTTTACAGCCGCCTGGCTGTTTGGGCGACACGTTCCCGAAACTATAGATGCCGAGTCTCGCCCTGCCAGGCGTTAGTCGAACGGGGACATATACAATGATGGCCTGAGGCCGCATCTCAGCGCAAAGTGGGATTGTGACTGCGAGTGCGTAAGTGGGTTCAGCGCACCG
Source organism: Anaerolineales bacterium (assembly GCA_965248775.1). GTDB lineage: Bacteria > Chloroflexota > Anaerolineae > Anaerolineales > JBHHUI01 > JBHHUI01. The sequence goes on along the minus strand of OZ252150.1, from coordinate 1,828,620 downwards.
TGAGAATCTCTGCCTGCTGGGTGTCTCAGTCGGAGAAGAAGCTTTATATCGTTTATGGAATCTTGCGCCAGGGAGGCGAGTGTCAGCTCCGTACAGTCTTTAGATACTCGGCCATTGCCGGCTTGAGGACGGCTTCGAAACTTGTTGCGATATAGCGGGCACCGCGATCCTGCCATTCGCGCGCGGCGGTAGTGTTTCCGACGAAAGTACCTAGTGGGTCACTTGGCATGCTGATTGCCATTGTTGGATCAGCGTTGAGCGGCGGCGGATCGGATGCCGAGTGTACGCGCCGGAACCACCGAGCATGTGCCGCCGCTGCCGACTGCGTTGGCGACGTGCCTTACGTTTGCCGCCCCATTCAAACGGAGTGGGGTTCTGGTTCCAACCCTGCGCGACGCCTTGTAACAAGGCAATGATTTGATCAGGTGTTTGCGGATACTGGCCGGACAGGCCACGCCGAACGAGAATTCGCTGCATCGATTCAGCCATGTTCAACCACGAGCCGCCCAACGGTGTATACAGCGGCATAATGCCGTGTTCGAACAACCACAGAACCATCTCCGGAGTGTAATGGCCTTTGAGGTTATCCCAGATGAGTAGCATGCGCAGAGCTGGAAGTTCTTGCGACAAGGTGATGGGCAACGATAATCCGGCTTGCCAGCTTTCCCATAGCAGGCGATTGGCTTCAACGTCGAGTTGGGGTTTGGCCGGCAATGCCTGCAGGATAGCCAACAGTTCGTCCTTGAGCCATGGATGCAAAATAGCATTGGTAGTACGCGTGACGCCTTTCACGCGCACTTGTCCAGAAGCCGGGTGAAATAGTGTTAGCAATTTTGCCGTTCCGTCGCGGATGTACTCGTGCGGCTGTTTGGCCGGCTGCGCCTCGGGCTGCCAGCTGCCCCCCACATATGGCTTGGTCTGATAAGGTCCGGCTTCATCTTGGGTCCAGACGGCCAGGCCGAGCGTTTCGCCAGTATGGTAGGCGCTTTCGATCAAGTTTTTTTCGCCTCGGTATCTGGGTCGGTCACAATAACAGTGCCGCCCTTTCGCTTGCGTGTTGCTTGGCCGGTTTCGCACCAGCTGCGCGACTGCTGCCAGCTGTAGCCGGCTTCCTGCAACACCGTCCAGATGGTATAGGTGCTCACCTCGGGCAAGCCATCCGGCATCGAGCGCAACCGTTGCTGCAAAGTTTGCAGCGACCACGTCGCCGTCCCGTCTGTCTCCGGAATGGGTGGTCGGCGCACTTCCTGCAGAATGCGCTCGCGCTCTTCTGCCCCGTACGTCACCTGAGGTCCTCCCCCATGCTTTGGCTCGAGGGCCGCCAAGCCTTCCCGGTTGAAACGGCTGACCAACTGCGAGACCGCGTCACCGGACTTCCGACCCGACAAGCGCGCGGCCTCGGTGTAATTGTTCCCATCCGCCACGAACAGAATCTGTCGGGCGCGAACGACATGACTAGCAGGCTCCGTCTGCGAATGGCCAATACGTTCCAGCCATTCCCGCTCTTCCTTCGTCAGTTCACGAAGCGGGTCTTTCTTGCGTCGGCTCATTTCATCACCTATGTGATCAAGGATGCAGCCAATTCTAAAGCCCGATTCATTTTATGGCGATGTCCGTGCCAAGTGACCCACTAGTGCCGAGGGCGCCGTCCGGACGGCCTCAACGACCTTGTCAATTGCTGCTCTAACGTCCGGGTGCTGTGGGTTGCCGACGTGTCCAAGCGAATGCGACAGGTCCATAGGCCCGATAAAGATCGCGTCAATATCCTCCACCGCAACAATTTCAGAAATCTGTTCTACGGCGGCGACCGTCTCGATGTGGACGACGACCATTGTTTCGGCATTCGCTCGCTCGATATATTCCGCCAGAGACGATCGTTGCCCATAAGCAGCCGCTCGTACCCCGGCCAGGCCGCGCTGCCCGCGTGGCTGATACTTCACAGCCTGGACGACAGCCTCCGCGTCTGCAGCCGAATTGACATTCGGCACCTGCGCACCCTGCGCGCCGGTATCCATAAAGCGTAGCAGCACATGCTCCTCGTGGCTCGGCACGCGCACGATCGGCGTCACGCCGCTTATTTCCGCTGCACGAACCATATGCTGGCAGTCGCGAGTTTCTAACGGGCTGTGCTCGCCATCGAAGATTAAAAAATCCCAGCCCTGATAACCGACAAATTCAACCAATCCTGCATCAGGATAGCGTATGAAGCACCCGAAGACTGTCTCTCCGACCTTGAGCTTGGCTTTCGTTTCGTTTGGCTGCATTGTCAGTCTGCCGGAGCGCTATCGTCGATGGTAGGCGAAGCAAGCTGTCTGAGGACGGCAATTTCGTCGAACACAGTCCACTCCCGTATAAATTTTTCACCATTGATGTGATGTTGAGATATGCCCATGATGCGGACGCACCGGCCGGTCGGTTCGCCGTACACCCCGGGACCGGTATGCGTGCCCACCAGGCTCCAGCGCGTTGCTACACGATAGCCGTCTTCTTCATTCCCCATCCAATACACGTGATCGACACTTAGCTTCGCGTCCGGGAACATAGCGAGCATCGAAAGAACCCAATTGAGATATTCGTTCCGCCCGTGGATCGTGCGGTTTGCCGTCGTATAGTAGATGTAGTTTTCGACGTAACGCTCGTGGACGCGGTTGAGTAGACGCCGATTCCACGTATCGTGCAGCGTGCGCCGAACAAAGTCTTCGATGGGAGCGACGCCTGCTACCGGTGGGGGCAGCGGTTGGGGGGCTAGTTGGCCCAGGGTGCGTTCAAATTCGCCCTGCGGAAATTCGAGCGCGTTCGCAGACTGCTCGCGGCTGGCGAATCGTGCCGCCACCGTGTGTGGGTCGTAGCCTAATTGTTGCACGACAGCCAGCTCGTCCCGCACCAGCCATTCCTCGCTTATGCGATTTTCCCGAGCGAAGCAATTTGCAATCGCGCGCCACTTTACCCTTCGCCCGGTTGGTGGGCCATAGACGCTGTAACCTGTATTGTGGCCGATATTGCTAATCAGATGCGAGGTATGAAAGCCATCTTTCTCGTTGCCACTCCAGATCACATCCGTCGCGATGAGCCGGCGGTCGGGAAAGGCAGCCAGAACTTTTATCGATCCAGCCACCATCTCTTCGACGCCGTAGCTCACCCCATATGCTGTATGCACCGTAATGTTGTGCTGGTAGTAGTCGTAGATACGACCCATACCCATCTCTTCCCAGATCGTGTGCGTGATGCGCACGATGTAGTCGACGATGTCGACAAACTCTTCGTCGAAGCCGGCCATACCCTGCTTCCGTTCGCCCCCGGCGCCGGCCATGATTCGGCTGATGTCGCCTTTTCCGGCGAGAGATCTCTCGCGCCCCGGGGGGGCTCCCGGTGGTTTTGAATTGCTTCTTGGGCTTTGAGCAGCTTCGGCTGGATGAACTTCCTTCTTCTCAGACATTTTGATTTATGCCTCCATTTGATACTTTCGCTCGCAGATTTGAGATGTCACCTTCCGCCCTCGGGTGGAGATTGGATGGTGGGCATCTCGATTATGCGGTATTTGTGGTTCTCGTTGCACATCTCTCGCGCCTGAGTGCTGGTAAGCTCAGCTCTGCAGGTCCTTATTCTACCGTTTCAACCACCACGTTCAGCGGCGCTTTATCTCGTAGAACACGCGCGATGTTTGCGAATTGTGCCCGCGTCTTTTCCTCTTGGGCTTCGGTTGCACCGCTCGCCATGTGCGGAGTACACACTACATTGGATAGCTGTAAAAGCGGATGGCCTGGTGGTGGTGGCTCGGGAGCATACACATCTAATCCGGCTCCCGCCAGATGGCCGGATTGCAGAGTGTCATTCAACGCGTCAATACTATAGGTCGGTCCGCGACTGGTGTTGATAAACAAAGCGCCTGTTTTCATCGCACGAAAGCGATCGGCGTCGAACATTCCCTTCGTCTTGTCCGTCAGTGGAACGTGGACTGTCACAATGTCGGCTTGCGCAACCAATTCGTCCAGTGTCACTGCTGAGGCACCGGTCCGGCTTTCCATATCGATTGGAGCCCGAACGAGGTCATTGTAAATAATGCGGACATCGAATGCGTTCGCGAGATGTCCGACACGCCGTCCGATGCGCCCGAACCCGACAATTCCAAGGGTCTTGCCGTACACAAAGCGAGCGTCCGCACGCCACCCGAACTTGTCAAAGCCTCCGCTCCGCAGTTGTGCGGACGAAGGGCCGACCTGTCTGCACACGGCCAGCATGAGCGTGTGCTCGGCCACGCCGATGGCGGCCCACTCGGGCGTCGTCGCCAGCGGGATGTCGCGAACCGCCAGACCAGCGCGATCGATTCCGTCATATCCGACGCCGAATGTTTGGACAAGTCGACAGGGCGCTAGCCACGGGACGTATTCGTTGGGTAGCTTCAGCGCAATCAGGAAGTCTGCCTGGGGAAGGAGCGTGCGGGCGCGTTCCGTATCATCCATATCCAGGAATTGAAGGTTGTAGTCCGTTGGTGTGTTCTTACGGACTACATCCTGAATCCACGGATGAGTGGAGGCGTATACAACGAGTGGCGCGTTGGAATGTGTATTGTCTATGGCTTTTCACATAGTTGTCGCGGGCTGGCTATCAAGACGCGCGAACAGAGTCCGGCTTCATAGTCATGGGTTACAAGAATGGCGAGAATTCAAAATTGGACTAGTACACCGGGATTTTTTGTTGCTCGACCTGCTTTCGCATTCGTTCAAAAAGATCAATTCCAAATTGGCGGAAGATATGGATCATGTCAACAAATACCCAGTTTTCCACGATCCTATCATCTTCGCGCTCCCAGATATCTATGCCGTTAAAGCTAATTTTGTTGCCTGTGGACGGAGTGCCTAGATACTCACCACTGTGCGTAGCTACCACGCCCAACCAACCGGAGGCGCCCATATAGCGGCCTTCGGTAAAGAGGTTATCCAGATCCTGCACCTGGCGATCAGGAAAAGCGCGCAACCAATGTTGTTGGTTATTTTCCTCAAACTCTTTGAGACTGTTACATATGCCAATTCCACTGGGGCCATACCACTGTAATTGGGGATGAAAAAACTCGGTCAGGCCCATGCTACCAAGTTCTGTCTCGTCAAATGTATTGAGGCCCTCGTAGATCATAGCCCTAATCAGTTCTATGCTTTTTTCTGTTTCCTTGGCATCCTGCTCTGCCAACATAACGCCGTCATTGTTGCGTGGCGCTGGCCATAAGCCGACTGCGCCGCGATCCGGTGGGAGCACAGGAAAACCGGCTTGTTGCATGACATCCGGTATATCCAGCAAGATATAAATTTCAACAATCTTGCCTGCATGCATGCGACAGAATTCACTCCAGCGGATATGTATCTCTTTTCCAGTGGCCGGAATTGAGAGCCAATCTTGTTGAAACGTGCCTACAAAATGACCCAGTCCACAAACCCACTCCTGACCGTCAAAATACCCATCGGCTCGCCCGTTGGACTTCCCGCCGAAGAAGATAGTGGTCTCTCGTTTGATATCGGGAAATGACTTTAAGAGTGGCTGCCAAAATTTAGAAATAATCTCATCGAGTCCATATAATTGATTGATAGGATCAGGGCCAGTCCAGCGGGTGTACTCAGGTAAAAATGCTCGAAAAACATTCGCAATATTTACGGCATTCGAGTTATTCAGCTCCTGCCAAAAGTCCCAGACATGTTTTTTGTTCTGTTGATTGGAGCCTGACGCCAAGGAATTATCGCTAACCCCAGTAACAATTTTGACCCCGGCGCTAGCCCCAATGCGGGTTGCCCCGGCTTGGACCATGTCTTGGGCATCGTCAAGAGTATTGACGCCTCCAGATGCCTTCACGCCCATATCCGGACCGACTACCTTGCGCATCAGGGTAATATCTTCCACAGTTGCGCCGCCCCCGCCAAAACCGGTTGAGGTCTTCACAAAATCGGCGCCTGCTTCTTTCGAGAGTAGGCATGCTGTAATTTTTTCTTCCTGGTCAAGCAAAGCAGTTTCTAGGATCACTTTCACCAGCGCGCCTTGCGCATGAGAAACTTGCACAACCCCGCGGATGTCCTGTGCGACTGTGTCATAATCGCGGGATTTGAGTGCCCCGATGTTGATAACCATATCAATTTCGGCTGCCCCATCCTTGAGGGCATTTTGGGCTTCAAAAGCCTTTACTTTCGGGGCAGAGGCCCCCAGTGGAAAGCCAATCACCGAGCAGACTTTAACCGGTGCGGTTTTCAGCAACTTGGCGCACATGACAACATGCGTGGGGTTTACACAGACAGCTGCAAATTTATACTTTCGAGCTTCAAAGCAGAGTTGGGCAATTTCGTCAGGCGTCGCGTTTGGTTTAAGCAGAGTGTGATCTATCATCGAGCCGATCTCATCTTCAGGAGGGATACCCCCCAGAGAAGATGTAATCCGCTCTGCGCCCGCGCTTATTACTTTGCCGACCCGGTCAAAACACGTTTTGACACAGATGCCTTCAGCACATGCTTCGGTGCAGCGATCTGCATGAGAATGGATCAACCTACTCTCTTGTTCGTCTAAGGCAAACAACACCTCGCGGGCAATAATACGAACGATTTTTTCTACTTGAACTGTATCCATTACAATGGGTATGATATTCGATTTATTGTGAAACGCATATAGGCTGATTGCTCATATTTTCGTCGCTATAGGCACTGGCATAAATTATTTCTAAAAATTCCATTAGACGATCACTACCGCGCCTTCACGGAGATTGCTCCAGAGCATTAATAGACGGTCTGAATAAGGCGGGAGGGGTGCAATTCGGGAAGATTTTAGCATCAATTTGCAAAGGTTGAACATAAAATAAAATTCATTATTGAATTTTATTTTGACTTTTGTATTCGAGTGGTGTACTATTTCATCGTCAAAGTGACATCCTCCGAAGGAGCGAGTATTTGAAGTTAGCTTTAAATATTATCAACATACAAGATACCCAATTTGCAGACCGTACTGAAATTATAGATCACGTTCTTTATATCAATCGCGTTGAGCTTATAGAGCTACTACTTGAGGATCAACGTCTCAGCAACGTTGAAATTGAACTTGCGCATCCGGGTGAGAGCTGTCGGATTTTGCAGGTAGTCGACGTAGTGGAACCCCGGGCCAAAATTGAAGGCCACAGTGGCGATTTCCCGGGCGCAATCAGCAAGATGGAAACTGCCGGTGCCGGTGTGACTGCTGTGCTACGCGGTGCGGCTGTGATCCTAAATGATCAGAGTGAGGAGAGTGATCTGTCACAGCAGACAGAAGATGCCTTAGGATTTATCATCGACATGAGCGGCCCGGCCGCCAATATTAACCTGTACGGAAAGCTTCATAACATCGTCATTCTCCCGTTCCCAGCGGATGATGTAACCCGTGATGGATACCGCGTGGCTATTAAGAAGGCGAGACTGAAGGCCGCTGCTTATCTGGCGCAGGCAGGGAAGGATATTGAACCGGACGAAATAGAAATATATGATGCACCCTCTTTGGCGGAAATTTCAAAGGGGATGGAAACGTTACCTAAAACAGCCTATATTTTTATGGTGCATTGCTCCAGCTATCCAGCCATACCGGGTGAACAGTTGTTATATGGAGATAATCTGAAGAATTTCTTGCCCTCCGTTGGCCACCCAAACGAAGTTTTCGATGGGGCCATTGTGAATTCCTATGAAGGGGTGGGTACGGAAACCGATGTCGTCCAGAATCACCCGGTTATAAAAGAGTTATACGAGAGACACGGCAAAGATTTGTGTTTTGTGGGCGTGATTCTGACTATTTCTCAAGTCACTGAGCCTGAGAGAGAACGATCGGCCATGATGGCTGCGAACATGGCCAAATCTATTTTGGGTGCTGATGGTGTTATTCTGACCAAAGCCAGCAGCGGCGCGCCTGATGTCGATCTGGCTCAAACAGCCCAGTGCTGTGAGGACCTCGGGCTAAAATCAGTGCTGATCATATTTGATCGCTCTAACCGGCAAGAGAGAGGGGAAGTATTTAATATGCCGGATGTGAGTGCTATCGTGAGTACGGCGAACCAATATGAGGTCCTTCATTTGCCTGCAGTAGAACGAATTATCGGAAAACGTGTCACACTTCCAAATGATGTAGCCTGCGATGGGGAACTCGATAAAGTATTTCGATACATTCGGGGCGGTCTGGATCAAGCAGGCATTACAAACATTACACCCGTGCGATATTGAGCCTGGATGGAATTGCGCAAGGCATTGCAATGACAAAAACATTAAGGGTTGTCCATTATCTCAATCAATTCTTCGGCGGCATAGGTGGAGAGCAAGAGGCCAATGCTGCCCCACAGAGCAGCGCTGGTGCTGTAGGCCCCGGTCGAGCTATCGAAAATACATTAGCCGATCGAGGAGAAGTTGTAGGCACCATTATCTGCGGAGACAATTACTTTGCAGAAAATACTCCTGAGGCACTCGAAGAAATTGTGAGCATGATCCGTGCCTATAAACCCGATCTGTTCCTTGCGGGGCCAGCGTTTAATGCCGGTCGTTATGGTGTTGCCTGTGGAGAAATATGTAAAGTCATCCAGGAACAGTTAGGCATTGCTACTCTAACGGCCATGTTTGAGGAAAACCCGGGCGTAGATCTTTTCCAGCAAGAGGTCTACATCATCAAAACCCAAGATTCTGTCAGAGGTATGACTGAGGCGGTATCAAAGATGGTCAGCGTCGGGTTGCGTCTGGTTGCCGACGAAGTGATAGGTCCAGCGCTGACGGAGGGCTATTTCCCTCGCGGTATCGTAAAGAATGAATTTACAAAGAAAAACGGGGCGGCCAGAGCAGTGGATATGGTCTTGGCGAAAATAAAGGGTGAGTCTTTTCAGCCCGAGTTGGAGTTACCCGAGCCTGATGGAGTTGAGCCGGCCATCTTACAAACAGAGTTGTCTTCTGCAAAGATAGCCTTGGCTACAGATGGCGGTCTGGTTCCCAAGGGTAACCCGGACAATATGGAATCGAATCGATCAACGAGATTTGGTGCCTATAACATCGATGGGAAAGGGCGTCTGAGCCCAGAAGATTTTGAAGTCAACCACATGGGCTTTGTTACTAATTTGGTTAATCAAGATCCCAACCGCCTTGTGCCTCTGGATATGTTGCGCGAGTTTGAAAACGAAGGAGTGATTGGAAAAATCCACGACGAAATTTATACCACTGCGGGCGTGGCTACCTCATTAGAGAATGCGAATAAGATCGCGCGCGGAATGGTGGTAGCGATGAAAGAGAAAGGGGTTGATGCTGTCATCCTGACCTCGACTTGAGGGACTAGCACTCGCTGCGGTGCAGTGATTACAAAAGAACTAGAGCGCAACGGACTGCCCACGGTCCAAATCACGACGATGACTCCTATCGCGCAGATGATCGGCTCCAACCGAATCGTTCCAGGCGCTGGGATTATGCACCCGGTTGGAAATGCTGAGTTGGAACCTGAGGAAGAGCATAGACTCCGTCGGGCCATCGTTCGGCAGGCACTGAATGCGTTGGATATGGAGATTCAAAGTCAGCAGCTCTTTGAACGCATACCATGACAACCGTATTCTGTCTGTTGCAGATTGTTAATTAATGGCAACTGATCAATCGACAACGCCGGTGATTAAAGCCGTCACCTATTTTTTGGCTCATGTGCCCAACATGATTCGACACGGCTCCAAGCCATCGCGTGACATCCAAGTAGATCAAAATTTGCTTCCTAAAATACTCAGCCATTTGAATTCTTTTGAACAGGCAGTGGCGTATCCGCCCAATCAGACTTTTATCGGCAATCTCGACCCGGATAGCTTGCTCGAAGTGCCCTCGCCCTGGTACCGAAACGACACGCAGGATGCCTCACGCTGGGGAGCCTTCGGTGAAATCATGCCGGAAGAAGAATTCTACGGCGTGATGAAATTATGTGATGATTTTGAATTACTTCTGTTGGAAGAATCGTTTTTGAAGGATAGCAAGAATCGGCTTGAACCTCATCCCCTCATTACGGACACCGATCTAAAGAAGCTTGAAGACAAAGGGACATCGTTAGAGCAGATAAAAAGAGCTATTGAGAATGAAAATGCGTTACCGTTATACATCGATGGCGATACTCTCATCGGATGTTGCCAGCGTGCGCATGCCGAGGATTTTAACCTCATCCCCGAAATCATTATCGAAAACTTAACGAACCGTGCCAGCGGTGTGATGGCTCTAAGACACTTGACCAACAAATTTGCAGACGCCGAGTCGATCGATTATCTCATCGGCTGTGGAGAGGAGGCAGTCGGCGATCGATACAACCGGGGGGGCGGGAATATGGCCAAGGCAATCGGGGAACTCTGTGGATGTATCAACGCGTCTGGGTCCGATACAAAAGCATTTTGTTGTGGTCCGGTGCATGCCATGATCATCGGTGCAAGTCTCGTCAACTCTGATGTTTTCCCGAATGTTGCGGTTATTGTCGGCGGCTCCTTCGCAAAACTGGGAATGAAGTATCAAGGTCATCTGCGCAGCGACATGCCTATCCTGGAAGACGTCATGGCTGGAATTGCGATTTGGATTGGCCAGGATGACGGGCAAAGCCCACGTATTCGGCTCGATTCCATTGGAAAGCACCATATCAACTTGGGCTCATCCCAACAAGCTATTTTAGAAAAATTGGTCTCCGAACCCTTGGATCGGTTGGGGCTGAAAATGACCGAAATTGACAAGTTTGCCACCGAAATGCACAATCCGGAACTCACTGAACCGCAGGGTAGTGGAAATGTGCCCAGGACCAATTATCGCCTTATTGGTAGTTTGGCGGTGCTGCGCGAGGAGATAGAACGGAGTGAGTTAGAGGAGTTTGTCAGAATCCACGGCATGCCCGGATTCTCCCCAACTCAGGGACATATAGCCTCGGCGGTCCCGGTCTTGGGGCACGCGGTTCAAAAAATGAAAGCCGGCAATATGGATAGAGCTTTGTTTTTGGCGAAAGGCAGCCTCTTCTTGGGTCGCATGACTCGCTTAGCAGATGGTATATCGTTTCTCCTGGAAAAGAATAATGGAGGTAATCGAATTGATGTTTGAGTTGAATCGAGAGAATTACGAGCATGAAGTAAACGCTTCAGAAATCCCTGTGCTTGTCGATATCTGGGGACCCAGATGTATGCCCTGCCTGGCTCTTAATCCTCTGGTGGAAGAATTAGGAAACGGCTACAGTGGCCGGCTGAGGGTAGGGAAGCTGGATGCGTCGGTAAACCGCATGCTGTGTGCTCAGATGCGCGTCATGAGCGTGCCGACATTTTTATTTTATAAAAACGGAACAGAAGTAAATAGATTAACAGGCGAGAAAATCATAATTGGCGAAATAAAAGAAGCCGTAGAGACAATACTTGAATAATTCGGAGAAGATCAAAATGGAACTTAAAGGAAAAAAGGTAATCATCATTGGTGAAAGGGATGGCGTTCAGGCGCCGGCCATAGAAGCTGCTGTAATAAGCGCCGGCGCTGAGCCGGTATTCAGTCATACCGAATGCTTTGTTTGAACTGCAGCTGGTGCATTTGACCTGGATGGTCAAGAAATGGTTCAGAAAACTGCAGCACAATACCCAAAAAATGATTTGGTCGTGAATCTTGGCTCGCCGGATGCAGATAGCTCCGAACTCTATGCTGAAACGCTGATAAATGGAGATCCGAGTTGGATTGGTCCATTGGCCGGTGTTTCTCTAGACTTGCCGGTCTATCATATCCTGGAGCCGGAAATAAGCCGTCAAATAAGTCCCGCAGTCTATAAGGAGCATCTCGAACTGTTGGTAATTGCATTTGACGTAGATGCAATTACTGAAGGGATTAACAGAGTAAAAAGCAAATTGGTGTGATTTGAAAGCTCTTGCAAGATATTCAATTATGGATTTAATAGATATCTGCATAGGTATTCAATCTTCTCCATTGGAGAACCCAAGTGTCATGAGACTGGGTTTTAATGCTGAACTTCTCTACTCTCCCAATCTTCACCTCCCAACCGGCAAACCGCGAGGGCTGAGTCCTGATTATGAGAGCTGGAGGGGAGGTCACAATGAATAGCACTCATAGGAAAAGGGGGAAAGCAGACCGGAGCAAGGCCAGCACCCTCATCGATGATGCCTATCAAAAGCTGAAATTGATGATCTTTCGGCAAAATATTGTCGCCGGACAAAAATTGATTGCCCAGGATCTGTGTGACATTCTCAAAATGTCGCGAACTCCGGTCATCAATGCTCTTTACATGTTAGAAAGGGAAGGCTTCATTGTTTCTGTTCCCTACCGTGGCTTTTATGTGAAACCGGTTGATATCCAAGAAACCATCGAGCTATTTGAAGTCAGAGAAGCATTGGAGGTCCAGACGGTTCAATTGGCAATCAAGAGAATGGAATCGGGAGATCTTGAAAAATTGGAAGCCGTGGCCTTGGAACATAAGCGCTATATGCCTCCCTATTATGATCGCCAAAAAATTGCTTTATGGACCTATTTTCATATCCGGATCGCCAAGATAGCTAGAAATAAAACTCTGGAAAAGCTCTTGACCACCAATCTTGAGAATGAATACCTGCGCTTCAAGTGGGAGCGCGCCGATACCTCGCGGATGAAACCGGCCGTCGAGGAGCATTATCAATTAATTGAAAAAATAAAAAGTAAGGATACGCGCGGTGCAAGGCGTTTGATCAAACGCCATGTTCAAAGATCAAAAGATCATACTATTCATTTGATGCAAATGGATGAAGAGCTGAATAGAGCCTTATATGAACGGGTATAAAGCTAATAGCCGCTGTAATATTTGAGTGAGGTAGAAAATACGATTTAGAATTTTTGTTTAGGGATCCTGACTATGGAAGATATCAAACAGAAAACTCTGGCATCCATTCCTCAGACTAGTTCAGCGGTTATCGACGGTAAAGTTGTTCAGGATAATGGCGGGGCAAGGCTTGAAATCATCAACCCAGCCGACGAAACAAAAATCCTTGATTTGATTGAAGCGGATAAAGCGTCTGTAAATCGGGCAGTGGAGGTCGCCCGTACGCGTTTTGAGCAAGGTGTATGGTCACGCGCACCGATTCACGTTCGCCAGGAGGTGCTTCATAAGACTGCCGAGTTACTACGAGCGAATGCAGAGGAGGTGGCTGCGCGAGACACACTCTGTGTTGGGCTGCCCTATTATTCGTCAACCTTAGGCCAGGTGAAAGCCGCGGCTGCCTGGTTTGATTACTTTGCCGAACTCATTGGTACAACCGGCGATGAGTTATACCAGCAACTGCCAAATACGAAGACTCTTGTTACCCGGGAACCGGTGGGCGTGGCCGGATTATTCACTCCCTGGAATGTGCCAGTGATGATCGCTGCCCTAAAAATGGCTGCCGCTTTAGCGATGGGAAACAGTTGCGTTATCAAGCCATCTGAAAAAAGTCCTTTAGGAACGGCGAAGCTGGTGGATTTGCTTCATGAGGCCGGGCTACCTGAAGGCGTGGTCAATCTGGTCAATGGCCGTGGGGCTGTGACCGGCGCTGCGCTTGCGGCGCATGAACATGTCGATCTGATCTCATTTACCGGCGGCGAAGTTGCCGGGCGGCTTATCACAGCCAAGGCTTCAGAACGATTTGCAAAAGTAACTCTGGAGTTGGGCGGCAAGTCCGCAAACATCATTTTCGACGATGCGGATTACGACAAGGCATTGGACGCTGCATTGCTCGCTGTTTATGGCAATAATGGTCAAAGTTGCCTGGCTGGCTCGCGTATCTTAGTGCAAAACACTATCACCAAGAAATTTATCGACGACTATGTTGATCGAGCAAGAAATATAAAGGTTGGTGAACCTTTCATTCGGGATACCGAGATTGGGCCTTTGGTATCAAAGGAGCAATTGGCGCGAGTCTTGTCGTTTGTTGATGATGTTCGAGCAGAGGGCGGGCAGATACTGACAACCGGTAATAGTTCCAACGGTTTTGACAAGGGCTACTATGTTGAGCCGATTGTGGTGCGGGCTGACAATAACAGATCTCGGGTATGCCAGGAAGAAATCTTCGGTCCATTTGCAACAATTTTGACATTTGATACTGCGGAAGAAGCCGTCTCGATAGCCAATGATACCCGCTTTGGTCTAGTGGCCTACCTTTGGACAGAGAACGTGCAGCGCGCATTGGGTATATCTGATGCCCTCAAGGCCGGAACGGTAATGGTTAACTCCCCCATTCAACGGGAGCGAAATGCGCCCTTCGGCGGGTACAAGCATTCGGGCGTGGATAGAGAAGGCGGAAAGTGGAGCCTGCGATTTTACAGTGAAGCCAAAACTACCGTCATTCCCTATCAGGAGTTTCCTATTCCAAAGTTAGGCGCTGATAGATAGATGGCATTTAATTGAAGAGGATTAATGACTATATTAGAGCGCAAAGTTGCAATAGTCACCGGCGCTGCCCAGGGTATAGGCGCCAGATTGGCAGTTGGATTGGCAAAGGAAGGTGCCCGTGTAATCGTGGCTGACGTCTTAGATGGAACAGATGTTGTCGAGCAGATAAGCGGGTTGGGCGGCGAAGCCCATGCTCTGATTACGGATGTCAGTGATGATAGCTCCTGTTTGGAAATGGTTGCATTGGCCGAAGAAAAGTTTGGTGGATTGGATATCCTGGTCAACAATGCGGCCCTATTTGGCAAAATACCCAGCGCACCTTTAACTGAAATCCCTTTGGAGCAATGGGACGATGTAATGCGGGTAAATGTTCGTGGTGCCTGGCAATGTGTGAAAGCAGCGTTGCCCCTGATGGAAACAAAAGGCGGTTCCATCATCAATATCATCACTAACCGAGTTTTTAAGGGCTATCCTAATTTTTTGCACTACGATGCATCCAAAGGTGCCTTGTTGGCAGTGACACGCGCCTTAGCTGCAGAACTGGGCGATAAAAAGATCCGAGTCAACGCAATTGCGCCGGGATTGACGATGAGTGAGAACGTCAAATTGCGGGATGGCATCGATGATACCAACGAGATTGTTGTGAGGAGTCGGGCCTTTAATCGTTCTCAAGTTCCGGAGGATCTAGTTGGTGCGGTTGTATTTTTTGCTTCTGACTACAGCGCATATATAACGGGACAATCACTCGTAGTGGATGGCGGCGGCGTAATGCATTAGTGCCACGCTCCCATAATGTAACTAAATAATATCCAGGATTAGTAATGCGACTAGAGCTGAGAATCATCAACATATTGAAAGTACAGTTTGAAGAAAAAACTGAAATCAATGGTGATCTGCTGCTCATCGACCGCGAAGAATTGATAGCTTTACTGCTTGAGGATACGCGTTTGGAACGAGTCGAAGTCGAGCTGGCTCATCCAGGTGAAAGCTGCCGAATCCTTCAAGTTTCAGACGTGATTGAGCCCAGGGCAAAAATCGGTAAAACGGGAGAAGATTTTCCTGGTGTAATTGGTAAACAAAGATCAGCCGGAGATGGGCAGACATGTGTCCTACGGGGTGCAGCAGTGGTCATTAATGATCAGAGCGCGCTCAGCGGACCGGCTCACGATCCCATGGGCAGCATCATCGATATGAGCGGGCCGGCGGAAGAGATTACACCTTACGCACATACTCAGAACATTGTTGTATTGCCCTATGCTGCCGAAGATACAACCAACAACGAATACTTATTGGCGCAAAAGCTGGCTGGACTCAAGACGGCCAGATATCTGGCACAGGAGGGCGAAACAACTGAACCTGATGAGGTGGAAATTTATGAACTCCCACCGCTAAGCCAAATCACCCCTGACTTAGAGCAGCTCCCAAGAGTGGCCTATATCTTTCAGGCCTATTGCACCAGTTTCCCCGCCATTCCGGGAGAGCCTATCCTGTATGGAGATAGTCTTCGCAGGTTGATACCTATCATTATTCACCCCAATGAGATATTAGATGGCGCTCTCATAAACCCGTATCAAGGCATGGGTATCGAGACCTACGCGATTCAAAATCATTCCACAATAAAAGGTCTTTACCAGAGACACGGCCAAGATCTCTCCTTCGCCGGTGTCATCGTTACCGTTTCTCAATATACAGAACCTGAGCGGGAACGATCCGCGACGATAGCTGCCGGTATTGCCAAAAACATCCTAGCCGCCGATGGGGTAATTCTGACAAAGAGTAGCTCAGGCGCACCTGATATCGATGTGGCCCAGACGGCCCAACGCTGCGAAGAACTGGGCATTAATGCTGTGATTATCACGTGGGGGCGCAAGCAAGATTCCGGCGATCAAAGCGGGAGTGTGATTTTTAATCTCCCCAAAGCCGATGCCCTGATCAGTACTGGGAGCCCGCTGCGTACATTGAAACTGCCTGCAGTGAAACGCATCATTGGTAGGCCGGTTAAGCTACCTTCGGGTGAACCAATTACCAGTGCATTTGACAAACGTATTTTGTTTATCAGCGGAGCGGTAGGGCAGCTGGGAAATTCTCAAATGGTTGCGGCTCAATATTAAAATAGTAATTAGTAATCAGTATTCAGGACGGGTCACTGAATACTGATTACTGGCTACTGATAACTGTTAACTATTTTCATAGGACATAGTTGATCATGAACGGAACTCTAAAAATTGCCCAATACCTAAATCAGTTCTTTGGTGGCGTCGGTGGTGAAGAGAAGGCCTCTGAAGGGCCTCAAGTAAGAGAGGGTGCTATTGGGCCGGGAAGAGCAATTGATGCGAATCTGAACGGTCAGGGTGAAGTTGTCGTGACGGTGATATGCGGCGACAACTATTTTGCGGAAAGGACTGATGAGTCGCTGGCTCAAATCATCGACATGCTCAAGCCCTATCAGCCCGACTTACTGATCGCCGGACCCGCTTTCAACGCAGGTCGCTACGGCATTGCCTGAGGCGAAGTATCCCACGCAGTTGAAGAGGAATTCGGCATTCCGATAGTGACCGCTATGTACGAGGAAAATCCGGGTGTAGACCTGTATGCCAAACACGTCTACATAGTTGATAGCAGCGATTCGGTCCGAGGTATGAATCATGCCGTCGAGCAGATGGTCGACCTTGGCCAACGGCTATTACGAAAGGAAAAAATCGGCAAGCCACATGAGGAGGGTTACTTTCCCCGTGGTTTCGTTGTCGATGAATTCTCTGAACTCAACGCGGCGGAACGGGCGATCGACATGGTGCTGGCAAAGATTGATGGCCAGCCAATTCAATCTGAAATCCAATTGCCAAAATTTGAGAGTATTGAGCCTGCGCCTCCAGTCACCGAGCTCGCCGCAGCAGAGATTGCGTTGGTGACGGATGGTGGTCTGGTTCCAAAAGGGAATCCGAATGAGTTTGATCCGCGAGGGGCCACTCATGTTGGCATTTACGAGATAAATGGCATGCGCCAGTTGAGTTCCGACGATTTCGAGGCGCACCACTCGGGTTACGATACCGCATTTGTAAACCAGGATCCGAACCGTTTGGTTCCTCTGGATGTAATGTACGACCTAGAACAGGAAGGCGTCATTAAAAAGGTTCACTCCGTGATATATGCAACCGCCGGGGTTGCCTCAAGCTAAGCCAACGCCAAATCAATCGGACAGAGCATCGCCGAACGCCTTAAATCAGGAGGTGTCGACGGTGTCATTCTCACCTCTACTTGAGGGACGAGCACGCGCTGCGGTGCAGCGATCGAGAAGGAAATTGAAAAGGTTGGCATTCCGACGATTCAAATCTCAACAATGACACCCATCGCAATTACTGTTGGTTCAAATAGAGTTATACCGGGCGGCGGTATTCTCCATCCAGTCGGCAACGCAGACATTAATCTTGAGGAAGAAAGGCGATTTCGGAGGAAGCTGGTTGAACAAGCCCTGGAGGCTTTGCAGACAGAGCTTACCCAACAAAAGCTGTTTTCTGGCCCAGTCTAAATTGGGAAGTTATTTTCGGGGAGAAGTATTCAAATGAAATTTACTGCCTACGCAGCAACTATGCAGTCAGTTTGGTTTAGCCGAGATGAGGGCGAAAATTGGTCCCGTCCGCTAACGCCGACCTGCGGAATATACAATGAATCACGATGTTGGGGTGTTTCTACGCATCCGGATCGGCTGGGAGAAGTCCTCTCGGGAACCGATCAGGGGCTCTATCGTTGGAGCCCCTCGGACGAACGCTGGAATTATATTCCTTCTCCCATGGATGACCTGCAGTTTATGCAAGTGGCGCAGTCCCCGAATGACCCGGATTTTATCGTGTGCGGAACGCGGCCCGCT
Organism: Anaerolineales bacterium; assembly: GCA_965248775.1. GTDB lineage: Bacteria > Chloroflexota > Anaerolineae > Anaerolineales > JBHHUI01 > JBHHUI01. The sequence goes on along the minus strand of OZ252150.1, from coordinate 1,810,403 downwards.
GAAATGTTTGTCTCTGAAGATGGCGGACTTAGCTGGACACGCGGCAGACTTAATGCAGCTACAGAATGTTGGTTTATCAATACCCCACGAGTGACCTCCATCCAATTTGATCCTCTCGACTCAGACACAATCTGGACCACGATTGAGATCGATGGTGTCTTTCGTTCGAGCGATCGTGGTAAGAGCTGGGAAAGGCTCAGTGAGGGGCTGCTGGACAACGATACACATAATCTGGTGTTTCTCGACCGCAAGGGTACCCGCAAAATTCTCTGTTCAACGGAAGCCGGTTTGCACCAGAGTGTAGATAATGGACAAAATTGGACACACGTTCCTATACTTGAGGCACCTTGGCCTTATTTCCGGGCGATCGAGGCACGCACAGATAACAATGGAGTGCTCTTTGCATCGGTGGGTGATAAACCATCCGGGGAAATAGGGGTGCTTTTGATTAGCCACGATTACGGTGAAAGTTGGAAAAAGGCTCCAGTGCCTGAACCGGTCAATAGCACCATCTGGTGGATTGCAACGAACCCGGCAGATGCTAATCTGATTTTTATTGCCACTATATTTGGCCAGATATTCCGTAGCCAGGATGGCGGTGAATCGTGGGATAAAATGCCGCGTGAATTGGGCGAAATTCGAATGATTGCCTGGGCGCCGGCTGCAACAGGATAGAGGGAAAACTGAGATGACACATTTTCTTTACAGGCCTCACGTGTATGGTCCGGATAACAATGTAACATCGCCGGATATCCTCATCGACAAAGCTTATATGGCGGACGGTTTAGGAAATGCGCTGCAGATCTCCAATGTTGCTGTCAATAAGTTATCCAGCCAGGTTGAATTGGAAGTAGATGTAGATGAACTCATGATCACACCTGCTTATGTTCTCATCGCTGCGGGTGGTGGTGTCCTGCTGAGTGTAGGCGCCCACGTGAAGAGTGCGGTCGATGGAGAGGCATTGAGCAACATTCTTCTGACTAGATATACCTGGCGACTGCGAAACATCTCTGAACATGCTGGCACGCTGGAACTAAATATATTGAGAGGGCCGGTGGCGGATGAACGGAGAGAGGCAAAGATTACAATCAACAAATTGTCTGAACCTCAGAAGGTTGTTAGCCGCGTGAGTCAGGTTGCGCAGGCCTTGCCGCGTGGCACGCTGCTGTTCTGCCCGGCACCTAGCTTGACTCAACCTGGCAGCGTGCCGGACTCTGTCGAGATACGCTTGGAAGATGCAAAACTCGGAAGGAGGTTGATCCAACGGGCCGATTTTGTTACAGTTGAATATGACCCGTGGGAACAACGTCCATTACCGCGCTATACAGTTGGCCCGACCGCTGAGGAAGTCAAACACTATATCTAACTTTCTGAGAAAAAGATTTTCGGGTAAGTGAATTCAGATTGAAATTCAATTTTCAGTGGGCGATGGTCAGTCGTGTGTCGAAATTGAGTAAAAGCTATTCCAGAAATGTCATGCTAAATATATTTTTGAGATGACCAGTAGTCATTCGGAATCGACTCATGTCTAGCGAATCAAAATCGGGTGTTGTCGTCAGCGCGCACTCGGCAGACTTCGTATGGCGGGCAGGAGGTGCCATCGCCTTGTTTGCAAATAAGGGGTATCGCATGAAGGTTGTATGCCTGTCCTTTGGCGAGCGCGGCGAGTCAGCTAAATTGTGGCGGCAGCCTAACATGACTTTAGAGCAAGTTAAAGCATCCCGCCGGAGGGAAGCAGAAAAAGCGGCGGAGATCCTCGCAACCGAGATCGAGCTTTTTGATGTGGGTGACTACCCAATGCGCATAGGCAATGAGAGCATTTACAAGTTAGCTGATATCTATCGAGAGATGAGGCCGGAGTTTATCCTGTCCCATTCACTCAAAGATCCGTATAACTTCGACCACCCCTTGGCAACTCAGATTGCACAAGAAGCACGCATTATCGCCCAAGCGCACGGTTATAACCCCGGACAGCAGGTCTTGGGTGCACCGCCTGTCTTCTTATTCGAACCTCACCAGCCAGAACAATGCGAGTGGAAACAAGATGTATTCTTGGATATTAGCCCAGTGTGGGAGCAAAAGTACCAAGCGTTTCAGTGTATGACGGCTCAGGAACACATATGGGAATACTATTCCCGGGTCGCTTTACAAAGGGGTGTTCAGGCCAAACGAAATTCAGGTAAAGACATCAAGTACGCCGAAGGCTACATGCGCGTCTTCCCACAGGTAGTTGAGGATTTTATATGAACGCCCCAAACGGTATCGTGGTGAGACAGATTAAGCGAGCTGAGGCCGGTGTCATTGAAACCTTGCAGGATCTTGGCGTCGCCACCGTCCATGAAGCTATGGAGCGTACTGGGCTCATGCATCCGGAGATGCGCCCGATTTATCGGGGGGCCAAAATTGCCGGGTCTGCGGTTACGGCTCTTGTTCATCCGGGCGACAATTGGATGTTGCATGTCGCCGTCGAGGTTATCGGTCAGGGCGACATTTTAGTGGTCGCAGTTTCCAGTGAAAACCGGGACGGCGCCTTTGGCGACCTACTGGCCACTTCGTTGAGCTCTCAAGGCGCTATAGGCTTGATTATCGACGCAGGTTGCCGAGACGTAGCCGATTTAACCAAAATGCAGTTCCCCGTTTGGTCCCGGGCTATATCGGCAAAAGGGACGGTGAAAGCAACATTGGGCTCCGTAAATGTACCTGTACTATGCGCCGGAGCTCATGTTCGCCCTGGCGATGTAGTTGTAGCGGATGATGATGGCGTTGTGGTAGTCCCATGCCAGAAAGCTGCCATTGTAGCCAAGGCGGGACAAGAACGGATCGTTCGGGAGGTCCAGATGCGAAAGCGCCTCGAAGCTGGAGAGCTTCGCCTGGACATTAAGAACATGCGGCCAGAACTCGAGGAAAAGGGCCTTATGTATATCGAAGGTCCGGTGGACTGGACAAGTCAGGATCAGTTGTCAACCCTGACATAGCGGTCTAGTAATTGGTAACATTTTGTCGTCGATAGCGGCAACATAATACGATGGGAAGAAAACATGGCTATTATAAATATCACAATTATTGAAGGGCGGGAGACAGAGGTTAAAAATCGCCTGATAGCAGGGATCACAGATGTATGTGTAAAAGAGCTGAAGGCAAAACCGGAACAGGTAAGAGTTGTGATCAATGAAGTAGCAAAAGGCGGTAGTGGTTACATGTTGACTGATGAGTCTGGAAAAAGTAAGTTGTTGGCCTGCCAAACAGAGGAGCGCCAAAATGATCCAGAGTGTCATCACGCATGAGTGTTCAAAGTGCAGGAGCCTCAACATTGTCAAGAATGGTACAGACTATAAAGGCGGTCAGAAGTTTCATTGTCTCGATTGCGCCGCTTATGGAATGTTGGAACCGCAAAGCCGTTCTTATCCTGAGTTCATCAGAGAATTTGTCCTACGCACCTATCGAGAGCGAGCCAGTATGCGCGGCATTGAGCGCATCTTTGGCATCGCGCGGCAGACATTAGCACGCTGGATTCTGGAGAAGGCCGGCGCTATGCCGAACCTGGCTGACACTTTAGAAACCGTAAAAACGGATGATGTGCTGGAATTGGATGAATTATGGTCATTTGTACGCACAAAAAACGATAAACGTTGGATATGGGTCGCGCTGTGTCGGCGCACGCGCCAAGTGGTGGCCTATTTTATTGGCGACCGCAGTGAAAAAAGTTGTCGCGCGTTATGGAAATCCATCCCAGCATCCTACAAAGCGTGTTGCTCCTTCAGCGACTTCTGGCACGCTTACCAGAAGGTTTTACCAAACGACACTCACCAAAGTGTCGGCAAAGAAAGCGGCCAGACATCTCACGTGGAACGCTGGAACAACACCTTGCGCCAGAGACTGGCTCGCTTCGTGCGCAAAACTCTTTCTTTCTCCAAGTCCGACGTTTACCATGAAGCTGTACTCAAGTTGTATCTCCATTACTACAATACAGCGTGGTCCCCATCAGTTACCATGTAACCACTACCCAAAAGGCAACTATGCGGTTGCTGGGATGCCTGTTTAGCCAACATTGACCCAATGAACGAGATTCAATAAGGCATAGTGTGGTTATGAAATTGACAGACGATGAACAAGCCATAGTAGAGGGTATGGAAGGCGAAGCATGCGCACATGCCATGGACCTGCTGGCGAGATATGGCGAGGCATTGGGTGCTGAGAGACTGGTGGATACGAATAATGTCTGCGGCGGCATTGTCGGCTCGCTGCCGGGTCGCAGGGATGTGTTGCCGCCCGACAAAAAGATGGATATGGACGCCGTTTTTTCACTATTGAACCTCGACAGTGATAAGACCCTGGAGATTCCACCGTTCAAGGCGAAAACCTATAGGCTGATAGAAGCTATGGATCCGGATCTATACGAAGTCCAACGCGTCAGTGAAGAGACCCGCCACTTGGTCGAAAACACCAGCAAATTTTGTTCGCGGGTTGGCATCCAACAGTGCAATACTTGCACACCCTATCAGATAGGCAATGTGCCGGGGTTTGGTGAGCACTGTGCCTGGATGGAATCCTCGGCCGTTGTATATATCAACTCAGTCATCGGCGCACGCTCGAATGTTGAGGGTGCCCACAGTTCGGCGGCCGCTGCGCTGGTTGGGAAGATCCCCTACTGGGGGTACCACATTCTGGAAAACCGTTTCGGCACCCATCTCGTGGAAGTTGAATACCCTGTGGACGACATGCTGGATTGGGGCTTGCTGGGATACTACGTGGGTGAAATGGTGCACGAAAACATTCCCGTATTGACCGGCCTTAACGGTGTACCCCATCATGATAAACTCAAGCACTTTGGTGCGTCAGCTTCGAGCTCCGGTGGTGTGGAAATGTATCACCTAGTCGGTATTACGCCGGAAGCACCAACACTCGAGGCAGCCTTTGGTGGCGGCAACCCGGTCGAAACTCTCCGCTTTGGTCCGCAGGTAGTGGTTACATGTTGACTGATGAGTCTGGAAAAAGTAAGTTGTTGGCCTGCCAAACAGAGGAGCGCCAAAATGATCCAGAGTGTCATCACGCATGAGTGTTCAAAGTGCAGGAGCCTCAACATTGTCAAGAATGGTACAGACTATAAAGGCGGTCAGAAGTTTCATTGTCTCGATTGCGCCGCTTATGGAATGTTGGAACCGCAAAGCCGTTCTTATCCTGAGTTCATCAGAGAATTTGTCCTACGCACCTATCGAGAGCGAGCCAGTATGCGCGGCATTGAGCGCATCTTTGGCATCGCGCGGCAGACATTAGCACGCTGGATTCTGGAGAAGGCCGGCGCTATGCCGAACCTGGCTGACACTTTAGAAACCGTAAAAACGGATGATGTGCTGGAATTGGATGAATTATGGTCATTTGTACGCACAAAAAACGATAAACGTTGGATATGGGTCGCGCTGTGTCGGCGCACGCGCCAAGTGGTGGCCTATTTTATTGGCGACCGCAGTGAAAAAAGTTGTCGCGCGTTATAGAAATCCATCCCAGCATCCTACAAAGCGTGTTGCTCCTTCAGCGACTTCTGGCACGCTTACCAGAAGGTTTTACCAAACGACACTCACCAAAGTGTCGGCAAAGAAAGCGGCCAGACATCTCACGTGGAACGCTGGAACAACACCTTGCGCCAGAGACTGGCTCGCTTCGTGCGCAAAACTCTTTCTTTCTCCAAGTCCGACGTTTACCATGAAGCTGTACTCAAGTTGTATCTCCATTACTACAATACAGCGTGGTCCCCATCAGTTACCATGTAACCACTACCGGTCCGCAGGAGCGTAAAACCGCGTATGAGTACTTTAATACTGGACGGGATCCGAATGTGGATTTTGTGATGCTGGGCTGCCCGCACGCATCACTTGAACAAGTCCAATTGGTTGCCGATTTGTTAGAAGGCAAAAAGCTTTCTGAAAACACAGATCTGTGGATGTTTACGCCGCGAGCGCTCAAAACCGAGGCGGATCGAATGGGGTATACAAAAATACTTGAATTGGCGGGGGCCTACCTCATGGTCGACAGTTGTGCGGCTTTAAGTAAGGTGTTCCCGGAAGGCACCAAGGTAGCAGCCATAGATTCCTGTAAACAGGCCCATTACTTGCCGGCGATTCTCGGATTCGAAACCTGGTTAGGGACAACTAAACAATGTGTGCAAGCAGCCATAACTGGTCGTTGGCTTGGGAGCCTGTCGTGAGTAAAAAGATCATTTTGCATGGACGACTTGTGGTGGCAGGTGTGGCGGAAGGCGAAGCGCTCGTCACTAAGCACACTATTTCCGGATTCGGCGGTATTGATTCCAAGACGGTCATCATTACCGAGGTGCGCCACGAGTTAAGGGGGCAATCCTTTAAGGATCTCGAGTGTTGTGATTTGAGTGATCTTAGGGCATATTCGGCAGATGCAACTTCCCATCGTATCAGAGCACAGCGCCAGCTTTCGCGGGGTGTTTGAAAACCGCTGTCAGTTCCGGCATTTCGAGAATTATCTAACCGGACTGATTGTGTTGAAGAACAAGTCGATGGCGAACATGACGCGCTGCCTGTTGGATAGCGCTGACAAGACCAACCTGTCGCGCTTCTTGTCGGAAGCGAACTGGGATGCCGCGGAACTGAACCAGGAACGCATTGCATACTTATTCCAGCAAACCAAGCGTCAGCGCCAGGGCGCCCGCAAATCGATGCTGGCCATCGATGATACTTTGTGCGAGCACGTCGGCAGTCTGTTCGTATACATTGACCAACATTACAACCACGGCAACCACATGTATCCGCTAGCGCACAATCTGGTCACCGGCCACTACATCAGCGGCGCGGTTCGCTTTCCGGCCGACTGGCGACTGTACCGGCGCTACGAAGAAGTCACCGACTGGGAAGCGTTCGTCAAGAAACTGTTGCCCGACGCTACGATCCCGAAAACCAAGAAGGAGCGTAATCGCTTCAAACGTCAAGTCGCACCCACCTTGCTGGCCGACCCAGAGTTCCGGGCTCTGGACGAATCTTTTCAGACCAAGATTTCGCTGGCGGCTGAACTGGTCAAGGCGGCGCTGGCGCACGATTTGCCCTTTGAAACGGTGCTGTTCGACGCCTGGTACCTGGCACCCGAATTGCTCGAAGTTCTCAGTGCGCATGGCAAGCACTGGATCAGCCTGCTGAAAAACAACCGCAACCTTATCACCAACAGCTTTGTGCTCCAGGATGCTTCCGGCGAACGCATGCGCTTTGATGGTCCGCACATCAAGGTGCAGGACCTAGTGCCGCTTATCCCACCTTCCGCTTTCAAACCGATGCAAGTGGGCGAGCAGACCTACTACTGCTTCAGCAAGAATGTACGCATCCCGACTTTGGGGAAGGTACGGCTGGTCATCAGCTTTGCCAAGCCTGATTTAACCGGCACCTATGCCGTGCTGGTCAGCAGCCATCTCAGTTGGGATGCCAAGAAGATCATCGCAACCTATCTGCTCCGTTGGCCGATTGAGACCTTTTATCAAGACGCCAAACAGAACCTGGGGCTCCACGAATATCGCATGCGCTCGGCCGCCGCCATTCATAAGCACTGGTCACTGGTCTTCGTGGCCTATTCGTTCCTGCACCTGCACTGTTTGCCCACATCGCGTCGTGACAAGGTCTGCGCGCCCATCCAATCCATCGGGCAGGTTATTCGCCAACAAAGCCAGCAGCTAATCGAAGCATTGATCTTGCAGGCTCACGGCTCTCTGTCTGACGGTACTGACGAGCAACAAGTCTTCTCGTACTTATTCGCCAAGCAGGCTTACTCTTTGGCTGCTTGAGCCTTTTCACTCAAATCACAACACTCGAGTAAGGATAAAGTATTGGTCTTTCCCGGGGCGAAAGGTTCATCTGGTTGGTCCAGTCATTTTCAGACGACACGCTTGAACGGTGCCGCACCTAAGGCGATGATTTTTAATATCATGACCACCAAGATAGCCCTGGGGGCCGTGGTTACCCGGGTTCCGGCAATCACGGATCTGGATCAGGACCCCCTGGAGGTTATCAATAGCGGTGATTGGGTGAAGGTGGATGCCGATAATGGCATTGTCGAAATTACCAAGGCAGAAGCTTAACCCCAATGGATTATTGTTAATGGTGTTATTACAGGAGCTACCAATTACCAATTACCATTCCTATAGAGAACTGCAATAAGGGCGGGACTAATTCGCTCTCGCTGGATTGACAAATCCAGCGAAATTTACGGCAAAATAATTAAGGGACAGCAAATCATACTGTAAGGAGATCGAAATGCCTGGAGTTGAAATACCGGATTACGTAATTAAACGCGTTATGAATAAACGGGGACGCTTACATGTATTCGATACCCTTGATCCTAAAAAAACCGCGTTGGCTGTAATTGACATGCAAGTAAGTTTTGTTGGTGAAGGACAGCCAATGGAAACCCCCTCGGCACGTGACATTGTCCCGAATATCAATCGGTTGGCAAAAGCGGTGAGAGAGATGGGAGGCAAGGTTTGCTGGGTGCAATTAAGATCTGGTGATCCCTCGGGGGAGAGTCTGTGGCCTATTTATCATGAATACTTTTTCACTGAAGAAAAGGCCATAGCCCATCAAGAAAACCTTACCCCAGGTCATCCGGGACATGAACTCTATCCTGAACTGGAGACGCAACCGGATGATCTCTTTGCCTACAAGAGTCGCTTCAGTGCCTTTGTCCCCGGCCGTGGCAATACGAAAGAGCTGTTGGATGCAGAGGGAATTGAAAACATCCTGTTTGCGGGCACAGTAACCAATTTCTGTTGTGAAACTTCGGCCCGCGATGCCATGATGCTGGATTATCGCGTGGTTATGGTAAACGATGGCAACGCGGCCCGACATGCGGATGACCACTTGGCTGGATTTACATCTGTGATCCAGAGCTTTGGTGATGTGCGTCCCACAGATGAAGTTATTCAGATGTTGGCTGATTACAAGGAATAATTTTCAAGGCAAGTAGGCAAGCGCCTATGCAGACAAGTATTCCGTGCATGTTAGCCCGAGGGGGTACTTCAAAGGGAGCATATTTTCTGGCTGCAGATCTCCCGGCGGATGCAAGTTTGTTAAACCAGGTGTTGCTGGCGGTTATGGGTTCACCAGACCCTCGCCAGATAGACGGAGTGGGAGGGGCAGATCCTTTAACCAGTAAAGTTGCCATAGTAAAACCCTCGCAACGTCCCGGCATCGATGTGGACTATCTATTCGTCCAGGTTTCGGTGGATGAAGCTTTGACGACCACCAAGCAGAATTGCGGAAATATATTGGCCGGTGTGGGGCCATTTGCGATTGAACGTAGTCTCGTTCACGTCAATGGTTCCGAAACTACCATCGCGGTTTATATGGAGAACTCGGACAGTATTGCAATATTACGGTTACGAACGCCTGATGGAATTGTAACTAATGAAGGCTCGGCCAGAATCGATGGGGTGCCGGGGACGGACGCCCCAATCATGATCGAATTCCTGGATACAATGGGATCGAGTTGCGGGGCGTTGTTTCCCACCGGAAACGTTTGCGACAATATCGAAGGCGTGGACGTGACGTTGATTGACAACGGAATGCCGGTCGTTCTTATGGCAGCTGCCGACGTCGGTAAGTCGGGCTATGAATCGAAACTGGAGTTCGACCAGGACACGAAGCTCAAATTGAGGCTCGAACGAATGCGGCTTGAAGCCGGGGCATTGATGAACTTGGGCAATGTAGCTGACAAAACGGTTCCAAAAATGACGCTGCTGGCGCCCCCGAGGGGAGAGGGGTTGATTGCATCACGTACTTTTATTCCACATGTGCTGCACTCCTCCATCGGTGTCCTAGGCGCTGTGAGTGTAGCGACCGCCTGTTTATTTCCGGGTTCTGTAGCCCATGCGCTGGCACACATTCCAAAGGGAAATCCCAAACTGTGTTCAGATCTAGGAAATTATACTTTTTTGTGCTGCACTTCCCGCAGCACAAAGGCGATGCAATTCACTGTCTTTTTGAAGAGTCGTGCCATCACCCGCTGCTGAAAGGGGTGTGGAAAACAGCCGCTTTTCGATGACCAGGCAGCCCGAAAAGTGTCAGCGTGAGAAACGCAGACCGGTCCGGCGAGTACACAGTCCAGCCCAGTACCGCACAGTCACCCAGTCACGTATGCACTGGGTCGTGACGTGCAGACTGCGTCGTGAAACGAACTGGGTCGGTATGTGTACTGCACTGGGTGGTGAGATCCATGGCCTTTCAGGAAGTGTCGTAGAAGGCGAAAGCGAGTTGGGCGAAGCGAGCAGGGCGGGCGGCAAGACGGGCGGAGAGTGCATCGCGGGCCGCCTTGCGCTGGCGGTGGGTTTCGAGCCAGCGCTTCATCCAGACATGGCCGCGTTGGGGCTCCCAGATTTCAACTAATTCCATGATGCATCCGCATTTCTGGCATTCGAGCGGGTCGTAGCCGAAGCTTGCTTCACCTGCCCTGCCGGCAGGCACGGGTTATGCGTTCGCGCCAGGTGAGGGTCTTAAAAAAAGTAGCCAAAGGCTCCAGGTCAAAGAGCGGCATTTGGAGCCGGAGGACTTCGAGGGCTGTGTTTGCGATTTCTGCCCACTTTGCTTTGACATTGCGAGCATAGAGACCAGCGTAATGCCATGACGCTCTGCGGTGGATTTGCGTCCTATAAACTCAAAGGCGCGAGCTGGGACACCGAGCGCGACAATTTCGTCAAGAACGTTCTGAATGTCATGGACGAATTTGCGCCTGGTTTCTCCGATAGCATTATTGATATGCAGGTCCTGCTGCCGAATGATATCGAGCGAATTCTGGGCATGCCACGCGGTCACGAGCTGCATGGCGAGATGTCACTCGACCAATTGTTTTTAAAGCGTCCCGCCCCCCATTACGCCGACTACCGTTCACCAATAAGGGCACTCTATCAGTGTGGCGCGTCGACTCATCCTGGTGGCGGCGTAACCGGTGTGCCGGGTCATAACGCTGCTCGTGAGATTTTGAAGGACTGGAAGAAATTCAAGCTGCACAAGATGCGTACCGGAGTGTACAGCAATGGGCAATATTGAATCACGACTAAAAGAACTGGGAATCGAGCTACCTGCACCGTTGGAGCTGCCTAGTAAAAATCGAACGGGCGCAGTCCGAGCCGGAAATTTGCTATTCGTATCCGGCCATGGCGCGGATTTGCTCGAAGACGAGCAAGTGAAAAAAAGAGGCAAAGTGGGACTGGAAGTGTCCGAAAAGGAGGCTTATCAGACAGCCCGCGCCTGCGCCATCAAAATGCTGGCGACCATCAAACTCCATATTGGCGATTTGGATAATGTGAAGCAGGTTGTCAAAATCCACGGTCTTATCAACGCGCACGATGATTTTGAGCGTCACAATATGGTACTCAATGGTGCCTCCGATCTTTTTTATGAAGTATTCGGCCCGGACAAAGGATGCCACGCACGCAGTTCTGTTGGCGTTAGTGGGTTGGTTGCCCGTCAGCCGGTTGAAATTGAAGGAATCATCGAGATCGAAGTTGATTAAACGAATTGTTAACCATTTGCATTGTTTGTCGAACCAATTCTAAGCGGGAGCAATTGGCATGAATTACAGCTCACTTGAAGAAAAAATTCAGGGGGAGGGAAACCCAGCCGAGATGCTGCGGAATGCCCAAGTTGGGCCGTATATCTTCCCGATTCCAAGCGAGTACACAAACTGGCGTGATGAACAAGAGGCTTGGCGCAAGACTGCTATCCTGTTCGATCAGTCCTATCATATGACAGATCTTTATGTGGAAGGCCCCGATGTGCATCGGCTGCTGTCTGATGTGGGTGTTAACACATTCAAGAATTTTGGCCGGGACAAAGCCAAGCAACTTGTTTGCTGTAACTATGACGGCTACGTAATCGGCGACGCTATTCTCTTCGGGTTGGAGGACCAAAAGGTCAACATTGTCAGCCGTCCGGTTGCCCCTCATTGGGTGGAGTTCCATGCGACGACCGGCGGTTACGACGTAAAGGTCGAGCGCGACGAACGCAGCCCCTCGAACCCCTTGGTTCGCAAGGGTTATCGGTTCGAAGTACAGGGCCCAAACGCCTGGCAGATATTTGAAAAGGCCACTGGCGGAGCGCTCCCCGATATAAAGTTCTTCAACATGGGCGAGATCAAGATTGCCGGCCGCACGGTGCGTGTGCTACGCCACGGGATGGCTGGGGCAGCCGGCTTAGAGTTGTTTGGGCCGATGGAAGAACACGATGAAATCAAGGCCGCTCTCCTCGAAGCCGGTAAGGAGTTTGGACTTCTGCAGGGTGGCGCGCGAACATATTCGACTGTTGCCCATGAATCCGGCTGGATCCCTTCGCCGATGCCGGCCATCTATACAGGTGAAAAGATGAAGGCTTACCGTGAGTGGCTCAGCGCCGATGGGTTCGAGGCGAACGCATCGCTCGGAGGCAGTTACGTATCCGAAAACATCGAGGATTATTACCTAACGCCATGGGACCTTGGGTATGGCCACATCATCAATTTCGATCACGACTTTATCGGTCGCGATGCGTTGGAGACCCTCAAGGATCAGCCACACCGCAAGAAGGTTACTCTGTTGTGGGATGACGACGATGTCATCCGTATATTCTCGGCTGTGTTCCAAGAGGGCAACGAACGGCCCAAATACATGGATTTGCCTGCCTCGCACTACGCAACTTTACCCTACGACATGGTGCTGCAGGACGGAAACATGGTCGGGACCTCCGCCTATCCGGTTTACACCTCGAATGTCCGCAGTTGGATATCACTCGCGATGGTCGATGAAAGCGTGAGCGCCCCCGGGACTGAAGTCAGAATTCTCTGGGGCGAGCCGGACGGCGGTACGGCAAAGCCGACAGTCGAAAGACATGTGCAAACCGAGGTGCGCGCTACCGTCGGTCCATGTCCGATTTCGGATACAGCTCGCAAGGATTACAAGAACTAAAGACAATGGCCAACCGAAGAGAGCGTATCCCTGCAGAGCTTTAGGTTTAAGGTACCAACGAAGGTAATCTTCGACCCGGATACGGTTAATGATCTGGGTGCGGAAATTAATGATCTAATAACATCAAAAGATTTTATAAATATTTACGATAGGATGTATCAACTCGGAGCTTAATCAGCTAGCATTTATGAATTCGGCAGTTTGCATGAGAGAGTAGAGAGTGGGTCGCTCTAATCAGAACACGATTAGTGACTTGAGACCCTACCCCTACTCCCTAGAATTGAAAGGAGGGTAAATTATAGATTGAAAGTCCTGAAAGTAATAAAGGAACAAGATAAAAGCGGATCTTAGAAGTGCATTGCATAAGGAGGGAAGAACGAGAAAACAATCAAATTTACAACAGAACATTCTAGTAATGACCGATTCACATGAGCCGTCCACCATTGGAAACAGGGCGCGCGGTTCATGAACTCAGAGACCGAATGTTGGCATCGTATGGCTGCGACAGATACCAATCACAGAGAAACAAGCAATCACCCGGTGTTGGCGTACGGCGAGGAGGAGAGATTTTGCGATGATGGATGTTGAATTCAATACCGCATGTAATCACGACGAATATCTAAAAGGAGGAAGGAACAATGAATAAAGCACGAACCCTATTCAGTCTAATAACAATTGGTGCTAGTTGAAAAAGTCATGAGCATCGCTCAGACTATGGGTTATCGACGAATAACCATAGGGGAGCGAGCTCATGACTACCGAAGATATTATCACCCTTGTCGCGCCCGCCAGGGTCGTGATAACGATTTTCTGCGAAGTGGATGACAGCCTGCCGGAGATAATCAAGCATTCACAGGCCAAACTGTACCCCAGTGAACTGGTCACCATTGGTATCCTGTTTGCGCTCAAGGGTGGCCATTTTCGGGCATTCTATCGGTGGCTCAAGCGTGATTATGACGCGCTCTTCGCCGGCTTGCCAGAGCGGACGCGCTTGCAGCGCTTGCTCAAGGCGCATCAGGACTGGTGCGATTTGCTACTCGCCGAACCCAGTCTGTTCACGGTTATTGACACCTACCCGATCGAACTACTCTTTCCCATTCGGGAAGGCCGCAGCCAACACCAAATCGGCAAGAAAGGCCGCGACAAAGGGCGCTGGCGTGTCGGCGTGAAGCTGTGCTGGTTGCTGGACGACCATGGCCGCGTCGCACAGTGCCGCACTTGTCGCGTGCGACAGCATCGCAGAGTGACGCCCAGTGCTGAACGAACTGGGTCAGTATGCGCACTCCACGTTGTGATGCACACCACGTCCAGTCTGTCCGCACAGTCCAGTAAAGGGACTGCACTGGGTGACTGGGTACTGACACAGTGCGTTTCACGATGCAGTCCGCACGTGACTGTGCAGCACTGGGCTGCATCGGTATCAACTGGGACTGGAACACGCTCAACACGCATGACAAGCATTTCCATCACGTGGCAGCAGCCTTTGTCGACCAGACGATTGCCTTCGCTGATTTCGGTTTTCGGTCTGCAGACGGCCATCCGGCCAACATGAAACTATGTCCCAAGGGCACCTGGAATGAGCGTATGTACGTCGAGACGGCGTTGTCCATGGTCACCATCGTGTGCGACTTGAAACGCTTGCGCCATCGCGTGACACAATACATCTCTGCTCGCCTAGCTTATGTGGCGGCGATGTTCAATATCTTGCTGGACCTGGCCCGTCAACTTGATCCCGATCCATATGCCAACCCGTAAAAGATGTCAATCGCTCAGTTCTCACTCTGAACTAGCACCATTGGTTAATAATACTTGGCACGCTGGTTTTAGCTGCCTGTACACCAGCGACTGTCGAGGTCGAAGTGACCCGTGAAGTCGAAGTGGTCGTTGAAGTGGAAGGTGAGACGGTAACAGTTGTCGAGGAAGTGGAAGTCGAAGTGACCCGTGAAGTCGAAGTCGAAGTCATGGTCGAACCGGAGGAAGAACCCATAGGCTGCGACATTGTGGTTGAGGCAAATGAAGATGGTAGTCCGGTCCAACTCAACTTCATTGGGTGGCCTTTCCCACTCTCCACTTTCTTTCAAGACGAACTTAGCAAGTGTGGCGGCGTAGAAAATCTGTCGATCAACAAACAGATTCTCGGCAACACTCAAGTTTTTAACCAATTGAATTTGACGTTGGCTGGTGGGGCTGAGTCGCCTTATGCCATTGTGCAAATGGCAAACGCGCGTATCACCGGATACGTTGAGGGTGATTACCTCATGCCGCGCAACGATCTGATCGATAAATATAGTGATCAGTATGATCTAGATGACATCCCGGCTGCCGCTTTTAGTGGCGCCACCATCGATGGCAAAATCTACGGCATCCCGTGGGGCAACAACACGAAGCATCTCATATACCGCTCGGATCTTTTTGAGCAGTATGGCCTGGAGGTTCCGACGACCTGGGACGAGATAATTGATGCCTGTGGTGCTCTGGCGGATGAGTCAAGCGTCGATCAAGTGTTCACGATGAACCTGCATGCTGGCTGGGCCTGGGAATTACAATTCCGCAATATGGCCCGCGCCTATGGAATGCCCTCCCTTGTCAACGCTGACGGCACGCCCGCTTTCAATGGTCCAGAGGGTATGGCTGCAGCTGAATTGATGATAAGAGTGATTGATGCCTGCATGGGCGAAGAAGGCCTCACCTATAGCATCGACGATAGTGAGATTGGTCTTGAGAACGGTAGTCTGGCATTTGCCCACATTTGGGCCAGTCGTGGCTCCGTGGTGCACGACCCCGAGAAGACCGACATAGCCGATCTGATCGCGTTCGCACCTGCGGCCGCTGCCGAAGCAGGTGGTCTGCTGACAGCCGGCGCCTGGAATGACTACTATGGCATTCCGCTGACGACCACCGTTGACCCAGAAGTTGCCTTCCAGGTGATCATGGAGGCTCTTGACCTTGAGAGCCAAACCGGGGCGGGAGAGTTTGGTATGGTAACCCGAGGCTCAGCAGCTGAAGTGGGCCCGGACAATGCGACAGCCGCCTCTGGCTCTGTTGCGGGTGGCGTCGGTGCTTATGGCAAGCACCCAGCGACATCCACTGCCCAAACAGCCCTTGGCAATTTCCTACCCTTAGTAGGCACGGGCGAAATGACGCCGCAGGAAGCGTTAGATGCCGCGGCTGAAGAGTACATCACCGAAGCAACCGCTGCGGGCTATCTTCCCTAAGTGACAAATTCGATACAGGAGCAGAAATACCCGCTTGGGTAAGTTTGCTCAAGCACACCGGCCTCAATGAGCCGATGTTAGGCGAAAGTAGTTAGTACAGTCGTACTCTAAGGCCGTGCGGCTTCTAAGCCGGGAATTACTGCCGTGGGTGGTTGGTAGTCGGGTAAAATTGGATCCTAGCAGGATGCAACGCCCGATTACCAACTACCCCTTGGGCTTCGGTTCGATATCGTAAAAGGATCATTTTTCTATGAAACGAAGGACGTTTTTTCGATTTTCTGCCCCAAGCAATATTGTAATGATCGGGATCATGGTTATTCCGCTGTTCGTGGCAGTCTGGCTGGGCATGAACCTGCTCACGTTCCGCAACATCAACGCGCCTGAATTTATCGGGTTTCAAAACTACCTGGAGGTCCTATCCGATCCACGGTTTTTCAAGGCGCTCCAGTTCACATTATTGATCATGGCCATCACCGTACCAGCGCAAACATTAATCGGATTCATCATAGCCCTGCTTCTCGATCAAGTAGCAGTACGCCTGCGGGGCATTTTTTTGGCAGCGTTGCTGCTGCCCTTCATTGTAGTACCCGTCGTCGGATCACTAATGGTCAAGCAGTTGTTCGAGCCTTCAGGCCTGGTTGCCTGGTTCTTCAGAGAGGTGATTGAACAGCGATTCGTCCTCACGGCGTCAACGATTAGGCCAGTTATTTATTTACACACAATCTGGTATATCACGCCCTTTGCAATCGTTACCTTCTATGCAAGCATGCAAACCGTGCCGAAAGATCTGGCCGATGCCGCAGCGATTGACGGCGCCACCAGGTTGCAACAGATGCGACATGTAATCATCCCCCATTTAAGGTCAGTGATGCTGTTTGTTTTCTTGATTTCGATCATGGACGCCTATCGCATCTTCGACAGCATCTTTGTCTTTGGCGAGCTTAATCCCGCCTATAGGGTAGATACGGTGATGACATACAACTTCATTACCGCTACCTCATTCGGCCGATTGGGTAAGGCCAACGCAATGGCTATTTTAGTTGTGATAGGGATCTTTGTGGTGCTGATCCCCTTCATAATCGCAACTTATCGTGATCAGCTCGAGGAGCGTTAAAATGCAGCGTATCAAGAACCCTCTTGGTCTATCCTTCATCTATTTGGCATTATTGCTGTTCATCTTATACAGTATCGCCCCGTTCATATGGACGACACTCCAATCGCTAAAAACAATCAAGCAAGCAAACTCACGCACCCCGTTGTTCATCTTTGAGCCTACGTTCGAGAACTACGCCAAACTATGGCTAGCACCGAGCGCGGAAAATGTAGGGAGGGTTGGTATTGTATTCGGTGTGATTTTTGTGGCGCTTATAATCATTGCGCTCTTTGCGAGGCGCATACCCATCCGCAACAGCATCATCAACGTGGGTGTCGTAGCAGGATTATTCCTGCTCGTATGGGCCTGGCCCAGGTTTGTAGAAACTGGTACTTTTTATGACTACTTCATTAACACGATAATTGTAACGGTGGGGACGATTATCATCTCGATCAGCATCGGCTCTCTTGGCGGATATGCGCTGGCTCGATACACCGGTATTGCCGGCGTGGTTATTTTGGTCGCAGCGCTCGCGTTTCGATCCTTGCCCTCCATGGGGCTGCTACTACCCTTCTTTTGGATAGGACGAGCCCTTGGCCTTATCGACTCCTACGTCCTGGTGATCATCGTTCTGGTTGCGAAAAATCAGCCATTTACGATCTGGATGTTGCGCAGCTTCTTTATGGATATTCCGCGTGAGCTCGAGGAGGCGGCGATGATTGATGGGGCCACCCGCTTATCAGCATTTACTAAGGTGATCGTCCCGATCATGTGGCCAGGCATAATTTCCGCGGCGCTGTTCACGATGCTTCTGGCCTATCATGAATTCCTATTGGTGAGAATTCTTACAACTGTGAACTGGACGCTCCCAGTAGCAATAAGCACGTTTGCTACTGGTGAGGATCCGGGTCAAATCACGCTGGCCGCGGCGGCGGCTGTATCCACCACCATCCCAATCATGCTCGTTATTTTTTTCTTCCAAAAGCACCTTGTGAAAGGTCTGACACAGGGGGCTGTAAAGGGCAAGCGCTTCTCGTTAGGCGGGCGCCTGGGTCGTCAAAAGTAGCCGCTCTTAAAGACAAAAAAATACCGTTCAGGTCTTACCTGGACGGTATTTTTATTAAGGACTTTCGCAGATGGAGACGGACTGCTTCAGTCCTAATTAAAAACCTTCGGCGATGTAAGCTTGCTAATTCAGCATTGAACGGAACAAACCGGCAAACCCCTCGGCATCGATCGGGCGCAGGTTGGTCGGCGTACAACCATCTTCGACGCTAATTTCCGCTAATTCTTGTAGATCAGCTTCTTGGAAGCCCAGCGACTGCAAGTCGTCGTGAATATCCAACTCTACATTCAGTGTGCGTAACGCATCAACCACCGAATTGGCTGCTGCCTCGTCCGACATGCCGCTCGTATCAGTGCCCAGCATGCGTGAAATACTCGCACATTTTTCCGGTTGAGCGGACACGTTGTAGCCAATTCCGTACGGGAAGCAAACGACAATACTCAGTCCGTGCGGCACATTGTAAAATCCACCCAATGTCTGCGCCAACGAATGCACAACTCCCAATCCAGCGCTGGAGCAGGCAATGACAGCCATGGTGCTCGCCATTAGCATGTTGCTACGCGCTTCCAGGTTATCGCCGTGCGTATACGCCGCGCGCAAGTTGTCGGCGGCCAACTTGATGGCCTGCTCCGCGATCGCATCCGAGATTGGGTTTGCAAATTTGGCAATGTATGCTTCAACCGCATGACACAAGGCATCGACGCCGGTCTGCGCCGTCAGGTGCGGCGGTAGTCCAAGTGTGAGGCAGGGATCAACCACGGCGAGAGCCGGCTGAATCGACGCACCGAACAAGGCCCGCTTCCGTTTTTTATCGGTTAGATTAATCATTGCGGCAAGGCTCACTTCGGCGCCGGTGCCCGCCGTCGTGGGTACACAAATCACAGGCGGCGGCGGATTTGGCCACGCATCCTTGATTTCAATGTAGTCATCCATAGGTCCATCGTTGGTGCTCATGATGGCAATCCCTTTTGCGGCATCCATCGGGCTGCCGCCACCCAAACCTACAATCAGGTCGGCCTGCTGATCTCTGGCTGCTTGCGCCCCCGCCAGAATCATCTTGTCCCCTGGGTTGGGATCAATCTCATCAAAGACCGCGACATTGATCCCGGCCGCTGTTAATGACTCGCTGACCTTCTCCAATATTCCAGCCTGGACGATGCCCTTATCCGTCACAACCAATGCATTTTGGGCGCCTAATTCGAAGGCTTCTGCACCGAGATCCCGAACCGTATCTTGGCCAAATAGTACGGACGTTTTTGAGTCAAAATTGAACATTCTATATTCCTTACGTATTTTAATTTGATTTATGTATCTGTAACGAAGGTCTTTGGCTTCTCATAGCTTTAAGCTCGATTGGTCGAAGGCTGTAAGAATAGCTCTGAGAGAGTGTTCCTTAAAAAATACCAGACGAAAAATGTCATTTCGAACGATCATAGGGAGTGAGAAATCCCTATAGTTTTCATCGTTTTAGGGATTTCTCACCGCATATTTAGCCTATATGGCTCGCTAAAATTGATGAACGCGGTTCGAAAGGACAAGTTTTAGATTACTCAAACTTTTAAGAAACAGGTTCAGAGGGTAATGAGCCGTCGGATATTAACTTCTCTTATTTCCCATTCTTAACGAGCCAATCGCTTGCGCTAATGGGACCATGTTGGCGAAATTGATGTCGCATACGGCCAAAGACATCCACCCCCATTTGCAGCAGCAGATGGGGTATGTCGATTGGCACCCAATTTTCAACTATCGAATCGTCATCGCAACGATAAAAGTCCATCACCCGCATTTTTACTCGTTTGCCGGTTGCCGGCACTCCAAGAAAGTCGTTGCCAGTATGGGTAGCCTGTAAATAACCCCAACCGCCCGTCACGGAAAAATGACCGTCGCCAATGCGAATAAAGTGACCAACATCGCTTCCGCTCCGATCAGGAAACGCTACCAGGAACGGAATCTGATGATAATCCTCAAACCCTTTGAGACCCCGCGTTGTGCCAATGCCTGCTGGCCCAAACCACAAGAAGTTGGGATGGAAGTGCTGTTTCATTTCCATTTCGTCAAGTACCGCGCGTGTTGGCGGCTGATTGTTATAGTGGCCGAGGGCGGTATGCATCCTGAGAATACGTTCAATTGTCTGCTGTGACTCTGCATTATCTTGTGGCGCTAATATCACACCGTCGTGCGTCGCTGGAGGCAGCCAATACATCTCCCGACCCAGACTTGGCGCAATCGGCCAGTATCCAATCTGGCGCATCAAGTCGAGAAAGTCGATGAAGATATAGCTATTTGCGATCTTGCCTTCGCGTAGCTCGTGCCCTTCGCCATAACGCACGGTTACTACACCGCGTGAGGCTGGAATTCCGAGCCAATCGTTTTCGAACACGCCTACATAATGGCCAAGGCAGCCAATCCAATTGGAGCCTTGAAATTCTCCACCCGCAACAATGGAATCACGCCGTTCGATATCAGGAAGCGCATGTCTGAGTGGTTTCCAGAATTGCTCGCCAGCCGCTGTAGCGCCGCTAAGAGTATTGATTGGATGGGCCACATTTACGTTGGCATCAGAATGGTAGCCGATTCGAAGCGCTTCATCCAACGAAGCGGACTTCGTGGTGATCATGCTATGCATGATGTCGATGACGCGCTGCTTGTTTGCAACGTTTTGGGCTTGATCGATAGGGCGATATTGAAATGATGACACTCGGTAGGAGTCGGGACTAGAACTCATTGGTCGAAGTCTCCTCGTTCCAATTTGGTCTGAAAATGCAGACCATTCCAAGATATTTTTGCATGTGCATGAGGGCGGACGATCGTTTTCGAGTGTTCTGAATTCGCTCCGGACAATTGTTGCCAAAAGTCCCAGACGAATTGCTTGTCCTCGTGCGTTCTGTTGATCGTCATGAAGGCACGTCAGTCGGTATCGGCGTCATCGAAGTACTCGGGTGGTTTTGAGCCGACAAACTTAAGCACTTTTTCCACGTCATAACCTGCTTGCTCCAACACACCCAAAATGTCGATCAGCACTAGATTCTCGACGAGTTTGCGCTCCCCATCGACCTCTTCAATTCGCCAGAAATCCATGTAGCGCATCTTGATCTGTTGCCCGCGCCCCGGAATGCCGAGCCAATCTTCGGCATGGCTTGTGGTTTGATAACCGGTCCCCGCTACCCAGTCTCCTTCGGCAAGTCGGACAATATCTTCCGCTTCCTTGTCTGGGAAAGCGCGCAGAAAGGGGGCGCGGTAGATGTTTTCAAATTCATCCAGGCCGTTCATGGTGCCTATTCCAGCAGGTCCCTTCCAAACCATGTCCTTGCTCCAGTACTTCTCCATAATTCCAAGGACGTTCTTGTTTATGGCGGCATACATCTCAGCTACAAGCTTCTTGTTTGCCTCTTCAGGCGTACTCATGTTCTCTCCTTTATTCGCTAATCACTTGTGCGGCATTTAATTCGGCGTCGAAATAGCATTAGAGCTGCATGTCGTCAACGAACTCATCAAACGTTGGGGTGATCTTGGCAGGCACAAGACGTTGGATCAGATTAGATCATCGTCGCGACGCGCCAAACTGCCTCTTTGATCGCTTCCGTCCCGATCCCATAGTGCTCATAGAGCGCATCCCGGTTCCCGGATTGTCCAAACTCATGCACGCCGAGGCTGACCGTGCGTGCGCCCAGGAACCCACCCAAAAACGCCAGGCTGTGCGAGTGCCGTCAATGAGGGTGACGATTGGCACGCGCCGTTCGTCAGACGGTATCAACTGGTGGAGATGGATAGATGTCGACGGTGAGGCGTGGCGAGAAGCGGACTTGGTGTTATTGATGTACTCACGGTATATCATGTCTGCGCTGGTTATTACGATAATATTTGCGTAAATACCCTCCTGAGACAGTTCCTCACTTGCTTGCAGCGCCTCCACGACCAGAACTCCGCTGACAAAAATGTTGACGACATTGTCCGAAACGTCGTAATCTTCTCTGGAAGAATAATCCAACAGGCGGTATCCACCTCGCAGAACTGCGCTGCGAAGCTGCTCGGTAAGCTCAACATCTTCCAGCCAGGCTGGCGGTAGCAGCGCTTGATTGATTGGGCGAGTTGAGAGGCGTAGATATGTGCTTTGACCGTGCTTTCGGTCCATCAGGCTTCTCAGGCCCGCCAACAATATCCACTCGACCTCGTGCGCGAAGGTCGGTTCGTAGGCGACCAGGTTAGGCATCTCCAGACCGATGGAGGGCGTCAGCGTTGATTGGTGAGCGCCGCCCTCCGGATTCAAGGTAATGCCCGACGGCGTTCCGACCAATACAAATTTAGCGCCGGAATAAAGCGCATAGTTGAATGCTCCCAAACCGCGGCGGATGAATGTGTCGTAAATTGTGCCGATGGGAAAGAGCAACTCACCTTCAGACTCGTATGCAAGCCCCAATGCACCCAGCAACAGGAACAGGTTAATTTCTGCAATACCGAGTTCGATATGCTGGCCCTGCGGCGATTGTTGCCAACTGACTGGCTGCTTTCTATCGTACAGCTTAAAAAAATCGCGCTTCTGTTGAATATTGTAGATGCCAACTTTATTTAACCAGCCACCCAAATTTGTTGAAATCGCAACGTCCGGTGAGACGGTCACGAGCCGTTTTGCCAGCTCCGGCTCGCGGCTGAGGGCCAGTACGATCTGACCAAACGCCTGCTGCGTCGCTATTTGCGGCCGGTAGCGAATGTCCAATGAGTCAGGAATTGCAACGTGCTGCAGCTCCCGACTTGAAGCCGGCTTATCCTGAGCGAACGCCTGCTTGCGCTGTTCAATGTATTTTCCGGCTGGCGCTGTCGGCTCGATGCCCGACCACTCGTCCTGCGGAGAGATACGAAGCGATGCCCGAAGTTCTTCCATTTGCGCTGCAGACATGACGGCTCAATGATTGAGCAAGTCGAGTGCAAACGGCAAGCCCCAACCCTTGATCGTATACGCGAAAATAACAACGGGCTGCGCCGCCATCGCGTTTTCGGCGTCAGATAACGCGTTCAAGACTCCTGCAATGTCGTGTCCCCCCAGATCTGCAATAAGAGCATGTAACTCACTGTCCGCATAGTGTGACAGGAGCTGCTCCATCGCATTATCATTGTCCGGGGGCGACCCGATCAGGCTTGCCCTTAACGCTGCACCATCGAGGCTTTGCACGCCGTGATATTCCCGCGGCGACATGCGGTCGATTTCCGCACGCAAACGATCGCCGCCTCTCAAATTAAAGGCTTCGTGTAACTTGCGCCCATATTTCAACAGAATCACTTTCCAGCCGAGCGCTTCGAACATGCCAATGTACTTCCGAATATTGGAATTGAGAAGTAATGTGATCGAGGCTTTGCCGGTTGAGATCGACGATCCAGAGGATATTGTTCAGCCCGAGCAATTTCTCCTCGCCCAGCGCTTCCCAAATGTTACCCTCGTTGAGTTCTGCGTCCCCAATGATCGAAACAAATCGACCGGATTTACTTGCGCCAAAATGGTCCTGGACATAGGCCTGTGCCAGGGCGGCAAAGTTTGGAGCAGCCGCGCCGAGGCCGACGGAACCTGTGGAGAAGTCAACCGGATCGGGATCTTTCGTCCGGCTGGGATAGGCCTGCAAGCCTCTGAAACTACACAGCTCTTTCAGCCGCTCCATCGGCAAGTTTCCCAGCAGTGCTTGAATCGCGTGCAATACCGGCGAAGCGTGCGGTTTTACCGATACGCGATCGCCCGGACGTAGCCAGTAAAAGTAAAGTGCCGTCATGATAGAAACGAGCGATGCCGAACTGGCCTGATGCCCACCAATCTTCAGGTCATCGGGGTTTGGCCGAACATGATTGGCGTGATGAACTTGAAGCGCCGCCAGCCAGAGCACGCGGGCTTGAATCTGTTCCAGAATCTCGATAGGGTTGTCCGAGTCGCTGACGGGCATCGGAGCTTCAAGAGTTTTGTTTAACAAGATTTCCTCGTAATCTCTCGAAAAGATGCTCCCCGAACTGCAGAAACAGATCGATCATGTCGATTGCTTACCCGACAAATCTCACCATAGCGGCTGTAGCCGGTGTTGTGCCCGATGATGACTGCACGGTGGGAGGTGTGGAAGCCAACTTCATCGTCTCCCGCCCATACGATTTCGTCGGCGTACAGACGTATATCTGGATAGGCGTTGATAGTGTGGATTGTATCCGTGACTATTTTGTCTCGGCAGTACTGCAGGCCATAGTCATCGTAAACGTGGGAGTTATGTTTGTGGGTATCGTAGATGTATCCGATATCCTTATCTTCCCAAATGCGGTGCGTTATGCGGACATTGTGGTCAATGATATCAACGTAGGTATCATCAAAGCCGCGCATGCGCTGGACACGTTGGGTAGGAGTGTGCAGCAGCTGCTGATCCCTGCCGCTTTAGAAAACTCTCAAGCCAGGCACGTTGACCCGTATTCGATACAACGTGGTCGAAGCCGTGATATACAGGCTGCGTAGGTCATCATCGCCCCAGGCGATATTAGCGGTTTGTGCGGACATGCGGATCACGCCCAGGCAATTAGCGTGCTTGTCGAAGATATGGACTCCGCCCGGCCCACAGCAAAAGAGAGTCTCGCTCTGGTCGATCTTCATTCCATCCGGTACGCCAACACCCTCACTAAGCGTTTCTGCCCAAACCCGGCCATTGGACAACGAGCCATCGGGCTGCACATCGAACACGCGAATATGCTTGCGGTTGGTATCGTTGACGAACAGTCGCTTCTCATCCAGGGAAAAGCACAACCCATTCGGTTTTGAGAAGTCGTCAACGAGCAAGGTTAGTTTTTTATCAAGCCGATAGACGCCCTGGAAGGGCAGCTCCTGCTCGCGTAGGACACCAAAGTATGCACTGCGGCCTGCGGTGGGGTCGGTGAAATAGATGCTGCCGTCCCGACCGACGATGATGTCGTTGGGGCTATTCAACTCTTTGTCGTGGTAGTGGCTCGCCAGAACTTCGACAGTGCCATCGTGATTCATGCGCGTCACTCGGCTGGTGGCATGTTCACAGGTGAGCAACCTCCCTATCCGGTCGTAGGTGTTACCATTGGCCATATGGCTCGGCTGCCGGAAAACCGTCGCGCCGTCCGTCTCACTCCAGCGATACATAGTGTCGCCGACAATGTCACTAAAAACGAGATGGCGCGCGCTGCTGTGCCAGAGCGGGCCCTCTAAAAATTGGAATCCCGCGGCGACCTGCTCCAACAGCGCATCTTTCCCAACGACGTCCCAAATACGCTCGTCTCGGACTTCCACGTCCAAGGCATTGGCTTCCAATTCCGGGGAATTACTAAACGTATTATTCATAGCCGGGCTAGCAGAACATGCGGCCTCCGTCCACGGGGATGATTGAGCCGGTCGTGAAGTTCAGCATCGTCGCCGCGGCCAGCACAGCTTGTGCTACATCTTCGGGCGTCGCCAGCCTATCGAGCGGGGTTCTATCCACCTGTTCCTGTAGATAAGCCGGAGCGACACGCTTTGCGTAATCACCCAGCACCCAACCGGGAGACACTGATAGCACGCGAATGGCGGGCCCGAGTGCGCGTCCGAGCGAGATCGTCATGGCATTCATGGCCGCTTTCGAGGCGCAATAGGCCACGTTGCTTCCCACACCGGTGACGCCTGCAAGCGACGAGATATTGACAACCACACCGCCGCCATCTTTTGCGAGTAAAGGTTTGAGGGCGCGGATGCTCGCGAATGCACCGCGCCAATTGACGCGAAAGATCTCGTCGATCAGATCGTCGTCGAGCGCGTCGAGATCATCGTGTGGAACTGGCCGAGTGACGCCGGCATTGTTCACGAGCAGATCAAGCGTGCCGTATTTTTCTAGCACCGTCTCCGCCAATTGAGCTTGTGCCGAGCTATCATCCACTACCGACTGCAACATCAGATGCCTTTCGCCCGGCAGGCTTTCAAAGACGTCGCGGGCCTTCTCCTCGTTCTTTCTAAATGTGAGCACGACCTGCGCGCCCGACTCGGCAAGCCGCCGGCAGATTGCAGAGCCAATGCCACCGCCGCCGCCCGTAACGACCGCTACTTTGCCGGTCATCAAGCCCTCATGCGCCATGGTCGGCCTCCAGATTTTTCACCGAGAGACGATTGATGAGGATGCCGGGAAGGGCCCGGACTGCGGGGGGTGCTTGCGGCGTGGCGAGCCGTTCCGTCAGCAGTTCGAGGGTGGCATCGATCATGCGGTTGACCGGTTGCCGGATGGTCGTGAGCGAATAGGCCGGCCAGCTCGCCGCCGGGATGTCGTCGAAGCCTATTACCGACAATTCGTCCGGCATTTGCAGGCTGTGCTCGCGGGCCGCGTCTAGCACGCCCAACGCCATGATGTCGTTGGCTGCGAAGATGGCATCCGGGCGGATGGGTTGCGCAAGCAGTCGGGTTGAGGCGGCATAACCCGATTCATAGGTATAAGCACCTTGCTTCCGCGCCCAGACAGAAGCACCGCGTTCTTGTATGCGTTTCGTAAAGCCGCGTTCGCGGTCCACATTGGTTGAGGTGTGTTCAGTACCGGCGATGTAGGCGATCCGCTCATGGCCGGTATCCAGCAAGATGTCTGCAATCTGTTGCCCGCCCGCCTCGTTGTCACAAGTAACTGAACTGGCATTCGCGCCCGGCACGTGGCGGTTGAACAGGATGACAGGCGTACCATGCCGCGCGCATTCGTCGGCCATGGCAGACGACAGCGTCGCTGATGTAATGATGACGGCGTCCACCTGGTGTTGCAGCACGAGTGGCAGAGTTTCGTCGATATCCTGATCGGGCGCGGCGTTAAAGAGCAACACCTGGCGGCCGATGTCATGTAAGCGCTGGGTGAACTTTTCCAGCACGTTCGGATAAAACGGATTGGTAAGGTCGGCCATCACGATGCCGACGATGTTGGTACGTTGCGTGATAAGACTGCGTGCAATCACGTTGGGCCTGTAGCCCAAGTCTCGCGCAACAGCTAGCACCTTTTTACGAGTTTCAGGTGCGACGCGATCGTCGTAGCTGAAGGTGCGCGACACAGTGGACTGCGAGACGCCTGCTCGCCGCGCCACGTCTACGGAGGTAACTCGTTTGGAGGGGGCTAATTCTTCAGTCATGCAGTACCGTCACGATAACGCCGCAGCCGTAGATCGGCCTGTTCCTTATGCCCCCAGAAGCCCTCTAACTCGGACAGTCTCGCAGCGTATTCGCCGATTGTTACGCTGGCTTCTGGCGTTATATGCTGGTACGTCACGGTCTTTAGGAATTTACCGACCCACAAGCCGCCGGTATAACGAGCCGCGCCTTTGGTTGGCAACGTATGGTTTGTTCCGATGACCTTGTCGCCGTAAGCGACATTCGTCTCAGGGCCAAGAAAGAGTGCGCCGTAGTTTGTCAGGCGATCGAGGTAATACTGTGGGTCTGCCGTCAAGATTTGGACATGTTCAGCAGCAACGCGGTCGGCTTCGGTTACGGCCTCCTCATGGCTGCCGACCAGAATGATCTCTCCGTAATGGCGCCAAGCCACGCCGGCAATGTCGGCAGTCGGCATCTCCTCCAGCTGACGTCCGATCTCCTGTAATGTGGCATAGGCCAGCTCTTCATTGGTAGTGATGAGAATAGCCGGCGAGGTGGGTCCGTGTTCTGCCTGCCCTAGCAAGTCTGTCGCCACCATCTCGGCATCGGCTGTCTTGTCGGCAACTATCAGCACCTCGGTGGGGCCGGCCAGCAAATCGATGCCGACGTGACCATAAAGTTGCCGCTTCGCCTCGGCTACGTAAGCGTTGCCAGGACCCACAATCATGTCTACCGGCCCAATCCCTTCCGTACCGAGCGCCATGGCCGCTATCGCCTGCACGCCGCCGAGAATGTAAATCTCATCCGCGCCGCCCAGCGCCATCGCGGCCACCGTGGCCGCTGGCGGCGTGCCGTGGTTCGGAGGTGTGCAACTGACAATGCGACCGACGCCCGCCACTTTGGCCGTGACGATGCTCATGTGGGCGGAAGCGACCATAGGGTAACGGCCGCCCGGGATGTAACAGCCGATACTGCTGACCGGGATGTTTTTGTGTCCAAGCGTAACGCCCGGAAGTGTTTCGACTTCGACGTCTTGCAGCGCGCTCCGTTGCGCTTCTGCAAAAATCCGTACTTGTGCCTGTGCGAACTTGATGTCCGCTATCGTCTGGTCCGGCAAGCTGTTAAGAATGGCCTCGATTTCGGCCTGGGATAGACGAAAATTTTCTGGAGCCCAATTGTCGAAACGCTCCGACAGCTCGCGAACGGCCACATCGCCGTGCTTGCGGATGTCGTCCAGGATGCCTTCAACGGTCTCTTTGACCTTCCGATCTACTTCCGCGGAGGCTTGTTCGCTCATGCCCGGTTTGATAATCTTTGCCATCTAAATCTCCGCTAAATTATTTCCAAAGCCGCTCGGAGGCGATCGCTGCGCCCTGAGCGAGTGAGGTGAGTTTTGCAAAGGTGATC
Source organism: Anaerolineales bacterium (assembly GCA_965248775.1). Classification (GTDB taxonomy): domain Bacteria; phylum Chloroflexota; class Anaerolineae; order Anaerolineales; family JBHHUI01; genus JBHHUI01. Next base: position 1,781,612 of record OZ252150.1, on the reverse strand, counting down.
GATGGATGAACCGCCCCAAAGCCGGCAAAGGTGCCAAATCCACAGTCGGTGCCAGCGATGACGCGTTCGCGTCCGACAATATGCGCGAAACGCTCGATGCGCTCCGCGACGAGTTCCGGATGCTCGACAAAGTTGGTCGTCGTGTCCAGCACACCGGGGATCAGCACCTTATCGTCCGGAATATCCGCGTCGCGCCAGGCGGTCCACTCATGCGCATGGCGTGGGTTGGCGCCTTCGAATAAAATGGCCCGCGGCCGAGCTTTGAGAACAATATTGATTATTTTGCGCATTGGAATGTCCTGCGTATGCGGACCTTCATAGTTGCCCCAACAAACGTGCATTCGTATCGACTCGGCGGGCACATTAGCAAGCGCGTAATTGAGGGCTTCGATCTGCTTCTCGGCCCGCACCAAAAACGCTTCGTCGCTCAAATCACGGAATTTGATGTGGCGCCCCATTGCCAGATCGGGGCAATCGACTTGGAGCAGCAATCCAGCCGCGACGATGGCTTCATACTCGGCCCGCATCGCTTCGGCAAGCGCTTCCAGATAAGCATCGTCATCCGGGTAATACTCGTTGGGCTGAAATACGGCGATTACACCGGGGGAGGCCGCATTCAGAAACCCGCCAACTGCGCCACGTTCCGCCAGCGCGGCTTTGAAATTTGCAATATCGCGATCCAACGCGGAGGTATCTTTCACCGCGATAGCTCCAGTGCAGATCGGCCGGTGGTATTTCGGCGTGCCGCCCTGCTGTGCGAGCCGGTCACGAAACCCGGGATAGTCGTCAAGGTCTTTGGGTGTTGCGCGGGGAGCGTCCCCAATTTCGAAGCCGCTCAGACGGTGGCGAATGTACGTGGCGTAGCTAATCTTGCTCATCTCGCCATCGCTAACCAGATCCACGCCGGCTTCCATCTGTCGGGCGACAATGTCCGAAACAGCGCGTCGCATAGTTGCATCGAAGACCGCCTGATCTTCCAATTCGTCCCGGTCTTGCGCAAACAGCATGTCGACCACATCTTGTGGCCGTGGCATGCTACCCACGTGGGTCGTCAGGATGCGGTCTGTGATCGCCACTGCGGTCATTCCTCCGCCTTCTGAACGCCTTCCCAGAGGCGCGCATACATTTGAGCCCGCAATTCTTCATAGTTGGGAGGCTTGATCATTTTGCCGCTTTCGTCGGCGTCGAATCCGTGTTCAGCTGCCTGCTTCACAACGTGCGGCGCCCAGTAAGGGTCCTTACCCGTAAATACGGCGTGTGGATCGAGTACGGCAAACCCCCAAGCGGGTTTGTCACTCACAACTTCGAAACCGCGCCACAACTTTGGGGGCAGAGAAATCGAGTCCCACTTTCCAAGGATGACTTCATCTTCCGGCTCGGCTTCCGCATTCATTCCCCAATAGAAACGCCACTTTCCACTCAGGATCAGGAACATCTCTGTATAGTCATGGGTGTGATACGCGGGGCCATTTCCAGGTAGTGCGCAAAACATGCCAATTTGAAACTTGTGGGGGACTGAGATGTAAGGAGCAAACTCGGGATTCTCGCTGGCAGTATCGCCGATGATAGCGTAATTCATACGTTGATGGCCGGGCAAGATGCTATCGATAAACATCAGAGAAGTGCCTTGCTGTTTCAGCTCTTCAAACCGGACAATACGAGCATGCATTTCTTCTGATAGGTTCATGGGGTTAGGCAATTCTCTTGTGTGGAAAGGAATTGAACATCGAGACATCACGCGCGATCGGCCATGATTAAGTACGCACTATTGCATACGTATGCAAAAAATACACCACTATCGAATGTTTGTCAACTCGTTTAGGCTGTGATGCGCGCAAACGTTGTCGGGAATTTACCCCTCCCCCTAACAGCTACGTGTCCCCGAATCAAGGAGGGGGAAGATGCACAGAAAGCTAGGAAAGCCCCTCCCAGCAGGTGGGGAGAGGTTGGGGTGGGGTAAAACCGTGCCGCCTATCTGTGCTAAATCAATTAACCTGTGTTGCGCAGTCCGGCCGCGATGCCATTGATCGTGAGCACGACCACGTCGCGGATTGCTTTGGCCTCTGCGCCTTCGGGATCATGCAATGCACGCAGTCGGCGCAACATCTCGACCTGCACATAGTTGAGCGGATCGACGTATGGATTGCGCAACTCGATCGAGCGCTGTAAGACGGGTTCGGCATCCAACAACTGTCGGTGTCCGGAAATAGCAAGGATCGCATCGCGAGTTCTGTCGTACTCTGCCAGGATTGCAGCAAATACATGCTCGGCCAGCGCCCGATCTGAAACGAGATCCGAATACAACTTCGCAATGCCCATATCCGCCTTAAGTAGCGCCATCTCGGCATTGTCCAGAAGTGCGCGGAAGAACGGCCAGCCACGATACATTTCTTGGGCAAGTTCAAGTGCAGGTTGCGATAACCCAGTGCCCAGGCCGTACCAGCTTGGCAGGTTGAAGCGACTCTGCATCCACGAAAACACCCATGGAATGGCGCGAATTTTAAGGACGTCTGGCTCACCCGGTTTGCGAGCGCTGGGCCGCGAACCGATCTCCAGGCGACTGATTTCCCCTAGCGGTGTGGCCTGCGCCCAATACGTTAGAAACCCGTCCGTTTCGTAGACTAGCCCTCGGTAGACCGCGCGCGAGGCGGCCGCCATGATCTCCATGGCCTGCACCCACGCGGCTGGTGACCGAGCAGGCGTCTCCTGCGCGTCCGGCGCAGATGCCAGCAGTACGGCGCTGATCGTCTGCTCCAGATTGCGCCGGGCGAGGTGTGGATTCAGAAAGCGGGTTGCGATGGTCTCGCCCTGCACGGTCACTCGAAAGCGACCGTTGATCGTATTTGGCGGCTGGGCGCGGATGGCACGGTTGGCCGGTCCGCCGCCACGTGCCACGGTTCCGCCCCGGCCATGGAAGAGCGTGAGTTTGATTCCATGCTCACGGCACGTTTCCGAGATGGCTTCTTGCGCCGTGTATAGCGCCCAATTGGCTGCTAGATAGCCGCCATCTTTATTGCTGTCAGAATAGCCAATCATCACCATCTGAGTATCTTCGCAGGATGCCAGATGATCGCGATAGGCTTCGAGTTCGAATAGCGTGCTAAGAATTGCCGGTGCAGCCTGCAAATCATCCAGTGTTTCAAACAGCGGTGTGATATCCAGGCCGTCCGCACAACCGGTCCACTCGGCCATTAACAAAACCGCTAACACGTCGCTGGCGCTGCGTGTCATAGATATGATGAACGGTCCGAACATGGCCCGCCCGTAGGTTTCGCGCGTGCGTGTGAGTAACTGGAACAGAGCCCACGTTTCCGCTGTCGCAGCCGTAACGCCGGGGTGGTCCGCCAGCGCCGGGAGTTGCGAACCGAGCATGCGCCGCAGCGTCGCTATGCGCTGGGCTGGGTCGCGCTGTTCAAAGTCATCTTCGATCCCCAGTGCGAGCAGAATTTCGCTCAGAGTGGAGTTTAATATTGCTGAGTCTTCGCGTATATCCAGACGCGCCGTGTGCATCCCAAATATTTGTAACTGACGCTGCAGATCGAGCAACTCGTGTCGGGTCAGCACTTCGGGCAAGGAGGTGGCAATCAGCTGGAGCAGTGTTTCTAGCTGTGCGACCTGTGCCTGGGCTTCAATCTGTCCGTCCGACAGCAGGCGCTCCTGCATGGGTATCTCGGCCGCTGCACCCAAATCTGCGGCAAGTATAGAGAAGACCAGCCGGTAAGGTTCTGAACTGTAGCGGTCTGCCAAATAAGCGGCATGGTCCGGTAAGGGTCGGCGCTCTGCCAGCCAGGCCAATAACGGGGTTGTCGGGGGGACGCGCGCAGCACTCATGGTGAGTTTGCGCGAGAGCGACTTCAGAGTGCGCTGATGATGCTTGACGGCCAGACCGCGGTGCAGGCGTAGAGTTTCTGCCGTTAGCCCTATAGTCACATTCGGGTTCCCATCTCGGTCGCCGCCGATCCAGGATGCCAGCCTTAGCCAGGTGCCTTCGGCGCTCAACCCCGGATAATGATCGGCCAGAGCGCGATTGAGTTCGCGATACATTTGTGGCAACAGCGTCCACAGTACCTCATCGATAATGAACAGACCGGTGCGCACTTCGTCGGTAATCGCCACCTGACGCGTGCGAGCGCGGTTTGTCAGCCAGATACTGGTGATCTCGGCGCGCAACGAGTCGTGGCGATATTCACGTTCTTGTTCGAGTAATGCTTCGTGAGTAAGAGAATAGAGTAGGGCGGCAATCCGTTGCAATTTGGAGAGCAGGGTTCGCCGCTTGGCTTCGGTGGGGTGCGCTGTGAGCACCAATTCAATTTGCAAGTCGTCCAATAAGGCCGACATCTGTTCAGGTGCGACTCCCTGTTCCTTCAGTTGTTGGACAGCAGCCCGGATTGATTCCGGACTGGGCGTCACGGACGGGCCGCTCTCACGTTCGCGCAGCGCGCGTGCGCGCTGGTTTTCCTCAGCTAAGTTGACAAGGTCGAAATATACTGCGAACGCGGTCGCAACAACCCGTGCCGAATCGACGGATAGGTTTTTTACTTCATTCAACATGGCAGCAGCGGCTGTTTCATCGCCAGCCCGCCGCGCCTTGGCCAGACTCCGAATGCGTTCCTCGATTTTGAAGAGTTCGATCGATTCTTGCTGGCGTAGAACTTCGCCGAGCATGTCCCCGAGCAGACGAATGGTTTCAGAGAGTTGCATAAGGTGAAGTGGGGGAGGTCGAGGGGTAGATAAACGAAAGAGCTATCGGGTAGAGAAGGAAGCCATCAACGAGCCGAATCCTGTTTGCCTGCCAGCCTACCCCATAATATCATGCAGCGCGGTTAGCAACATCGCCACATTCTCCTTCCGGCTGGAGTATCCCATCAGCCCGATGCGCCAGACCTGTCCTTGCAGCGGTCCAAACCCACCAGCGATTTCAATATTGTAATCGGCGAGCAGTTGGCTGCGGATGGCGGCTTCGTCTATTCCCTCGGGCAGCCGCGGTGTCGTGAGACTGGGCAGGCGGCGCTCGAGCGGCACGTATGGCTCTAAGCCGAGTTCCTCCAACCCAACCCATAACAATTCGGCGTTAGCGCGATGCCGCGCAAAGCGAGTCTGCAATCCTTCTTCGTAGATAAGGCGCAAGGCCTCCCGCAGAGCATAGTTCATGCTGATGGGCGCAGTATGGTGATAGGTGCGTGCGCTACCCCAATAACTTTCGATCATGCTCAGGTCGAGATACCAATTGGCAACTTTGGATTTCCTAGCACGCAAGACTTCGCGTGCGCGCTCGTTGACAGTCAGTGGCGAAAGACCCGGCGGGCACGAGAGACACTTCTGGGTACCACTGTAAGACACGTCCACTCCCCATTTGTCGATCTCGACTGGGATTCCACCGAGCGATGTCACAGTGTCCAGGAGCAATAGCGCGCCGTGCCGATGGGCGATTTCGCCGAGTTGCGTCATTGGTTGCAAAGCACCAGTCGATGTTTCAGCGTGGACAATCGCGATCATCTTAGCGGGTTGTTGCTTCAATGCCGTCTCAATTTCTGCAGGTGAGAACACATCGCCCCAAGCACGCTCGATGCACGTGACCGTGGCACCGTAGCGGCCTGCCACATCAGCCATGCGCTGGCCGAATAAGCCATTGACACAGACCAGCACATGATCGCCAGGCTCGACAAAGTTGCAGAATGCAGCTTCCATGCCGGCGCTGCCGGTACCGGAAACCGGGATGGTCATATCGTTCTCGGTCTGGAACACAAAGCGCAACAAATCTTGGACTTCATTCATGATGGTAATGAATTCCGGATCCAAGTGGCCGATGAGGGGTGCAGATAAGGCGCGCAGCACACGCGGATCAACCATGCTGGGGCCGGGGCCGAGTAATGTGCGTGGGGAGGGATTTAGATCGGTATAGAGGTTAGACATGATTATTTATTTAGAGGGATTCCAAAACCTGGGCTAGAGTCGCGCCGAATGCGGATGGATGCGGGATGATGGTGACGCCATTTTCTTTGAGCAACTCAACTTTTTCTGGCGCACTCTCGCCATATGCCGATATGATGGCGCCGGCATGGCCCATCCGTCTTCCTTTTGGTGCCGTCAGGCCCGCAATATAACCCAGCACCGGTTTAGACATGTTCCCCTTGAAGAATTTGGCTGCCTCAATTTCCTGTGCGCCGCCAATCTCTCCAATCATAACGATTGCGCTGGTCTCGTCATCTTCTTCAAATCGTTCGAGGTGGTCTTTGAATGAGCTTCCGTTGATCGGATCGCCGCCAATACCGACACTCGTTGATATTCCAATTCCGTGGTGCAACAACTGAGAAACCGCTTCATAGCCAAGCGTGCCAGAACGGGCCACGAGACCCACGTTCCCTTGTTTATAAATATGACCCGGCATGATCCCCATCATGGCCTTTCCCGGACTAATGGCTCCCGCGCAATTTGGACCGACTAGACACATCTTTCTGCTGGCCCGATAGCGCAGCATGTAACGTTTAACCTGAACCATATCCTGCGCTGGTATGCCATCTGTAATGCAGACACAGCATTTTATGCCTGCATCGGCCGCCTCCATGATCGCGTCGGTGGCAAATGGCGGCGGTACAAAGACAATGGTGGCAGTTGCATCAGTGCCCGATAACGCATCTTTGACTGTGTTGAAGACAGGTAAACCAAGATGGGTTGTGCCGCCTTTATTTGGTGTTACGCCTCCGACCAATTTAGTGCCGTAATTGATCATCTCTCGACCGTGAAATGTTCCGGACTGGCCTGTGAACCCCTGAATGATGACCTTTGTGTTTTCGTCTAGCAAGATACTCATAGTATCCTCCCCTGCCTTACGCTGTTGTTGACTTTTTCCAGGCGGCTACAGTCATCTCCGCCGCTTCAGCCAGCGTGTCCGCCAACTAGATCGGATGATTACTGTCTCTTATGATTTTTTACCTGCTTCGACGTGTGTACCCGACAACCGAACGACCAGTGGAATATTCAGCTCGAGTCTCTCCACCGCTTGAACTAAACCTTCGGCGACCCAACCGCAACGGTTGATACCAGCAAATATATTGACCAGAATGGCCTCTACATTGTCGTCAGACATCACCAGTCTGAATGCTTTGGCCACCCGTTCCGGAGAGGCGCCACCTCCAATGTCCAGAAAGTTTGCGGGTTCACCACCAGAGAGCTTGATCATATCCATGGTTGCCATCGCGAGTCCGGCACCGTTGATCATGCATCCGATCTCACCCTCTAATCCGACATAACTCAGATTGCGATCCGCAGCGCGCATCTCGCGAGGATCTTCCTGCGATTTATCGCGCAGTTCAGAAATCTCTGGCCGGCGGAAGAGGGCGTTTTCGTCAAACCCCATCTTTGCATCCAGGGTAATCAAGCCGCCATCGGATGTAACGGCCAAAGGATTGATTTCGACCATCGTGGCATCCAGTTTCACGAGTGCCTGGTAACAGGCCGCGAATGTCTTAACCGCCTTTCGGAGCAACTTCCGAGAGAGTCCCAGACCAAAGGCTAATTCCCGCGCCTGGAACTCCTGGAATCCAACAGCAGGTTCGATCGATTGACAGAGAATGGACTCTGGTTTCTTTCGACTGATTTCCTCAAGTTCCATGCCGCCTTCCGCGGATGCAGTAATTACGACACGTTCGAGAGCCCGATCGAGTACGATTCCGAAATAGATCTCGCGCATGATGTCGGAGACAGCTTCAACATAGAGACGGTATACGACCTTCCCTCGGGCTCCGGTTTGTTCCGTGACCAGTCGCATTCCAAGCAGGTCATCTGCTGCATCCCAGACCTCGTCACTACTTGAGCAGATCTTGATCCCGCCGGCTTTCCCGCGACCGCCGGTATGCACCTGCGCTTTCATTATCCATTTTTCACCGCCAATCGACATAGCGCGATAAGCGGCTTGTTCCGGGCTGTAGGCCAGTCCACCTTCCGGAATCTGGACACCGAATCCGGAGAGCAATTCCTTGGCTTGGTACTCATGAATGTCCACTTGAATGTCCTCTATGAATTATTAATGAGAGGGGGCTTCCCAATTGGGCGCGTGGAACCTCTTCCGCCAGCTTCGCACGTCCACTTTTGGAATGACTTATTGCTGCATGTTTTCAATTAACAACGCTTGGTTTACTAAAATAAGCGCCATACGTTCCGAAGCGGCGTCGATCAACCTGCCGTCCAATTGGGCGGCACCTTTGCCTTTAGCGGCGGCAGTTTTCAGCGCAGCGATGACTCTTTGGGCATGTTCCACATCGGTAGCGGGCGGCGACATGACCTGGTTGGCAAGTGCAATCTGGGATGGGTGTATCGCCCATTTGCCGTCATAACCCATTGTGGCCGCTCTCGTGGCAGCAGCAGTAAACCCGTCTGGATCATTGAAATCCCCGAATGGACCATCAATCGCCCGCAGACTGTAGGCCCGACAAGCCACCAACATGCGTTGCAGGGCGCTATGCCATTGATCGCCGGGATAGTTTGGGTTGAGTCCACAGATATTCACGGTTCGCGCGTGTAAGCTTGCAGAATAATCGGCAATGCCGAAATGTAACGCTTCGAGATGTTTGCTCGATTGCGCGATAGCCTCAACATTAGCCATTCCCAGCGCGGTTTCAATAAGACATTCAATCCCAATTTGTTCTTCGATACCATGGGCGGTTTCAATTTGTGTCAGCAGACAATCGACTACATATACATCGGCGGGAGTTCCCACCTTCGGAATAAGGATCGTATCTACGTGCCGGCCGGCTTGTTCGACAACATCGACGACATCGCGATACATATAGTGCGTATCAAGCCCGTTGATGCGTACCGAGATTGTTTTGCTGCTCGCGCGCCAATCGAGGTCATTCAGAGCCTCTATGATATTTTTGCGGGTTTGCGGTTTGTCTTCGGGGGCGACCGCGTCGTCAATATCCCAAAAAACGTAGTCTGCAGAGCTATTTAGCGCCTTATCAAAAAGCGTGGGATTGCTTCCGGTAACCGCCAACTCATTACGCTGCAGCCGTGTATTGACGGGTGGATATTGGGTGAAACTCATTGGACTTTCCTCATAAGATCAACATTCCTCTTGGAGCGCCTTAACTCTTGATGTCTCTGAAGTGCATCTCGCGCAGTAATAAAGAGCGTTTCTGCTTCAATAATGATAATTGGATTTCGGGAACTGACCCCTAAAGTCTTTCGTGCAGTATAAAAAAAAGACCGCTCAGCTTTAAAAGTGGTATTTCCGGGTGAGCGCCTTAATTCCTTCATTAAAATAACGCCGCCACTTTAGCCGGCCGGTCTTTAGGTTTTAACTTACAGAGAAACCTTAGAAATGAATTGAGTCGTCTATGTTGCAATCCATCGTAGCATTAATCGGTAACTAGAATATTGTTCAACGTGCCCGAAAAACATGCAATTTGATCGTGAATTATTGTACAGCCTAAGGTTTGTCAGCTTGGGGAGCGAGCTAAAGCTATTGCTGGAGGAGTAGTGGACCTGATTTATAACTTACACGGTCATTGAATGGATATTTAGGATGGCCTAATGGCAACCAGTAAATTTCAAGCAATACACCGCTTTCTCGAATACAAACTTCGGTACAGTTAACCTGACGGCAAGAAGTTGTCACCAATGACGAAGACAATTGTGAATACCCACAACTGTGTGTAGAGCAGTATACGTTTTGAACGATGCTGCGCGCCAAAGAGTAAGAAAGCCACGATCAACCCGATCAGAAAACGGGAGAGGCCAAGCGGATCGAGAATGTTTGATGTTGGCAAAAAAAGAGCCATTCCCGCCGAGAGCAATAACGCCCAAGTTGCCGGATGCCAACTTCGACGCCATAGTTTGCGAATCGCTAACTGCAGGCCAGCCAGTGCGGGCAAGATAGCGAGCGGTAGCACGAGTAGTGACATAGCCGCAAACGATGCCAGATCGTAAGTTGCCATAACCTACCAGCCGCGTAGTGGGATTAACTCGAATGACGAGGAAAGTGCCCCACCTGAACTAAGGCCCCATTCGCCAAGCCACAAGAGTAAGATGAACTGCCAGGCTGCAAAGGGCAAGAATATCAAAAAAGCCCACAGCTTTCCACGCCACCGGGGGGTAACCGTTAGCAAATGCAGAATATATCCAGCGGCCAATAGTAACGTTACTTCCTTTGCGAGGGCGGCAAGGGCGAAACACAGTGCGCTCAACCACCAGCGATCACGCATGGCCAATAATGCCCCCAATCCGGCCAGCATATATGCTATTGGCTCGGTCAAATCCAGACGCACTGCCATCACCATACCGATATTAAGCCCATAGACAAGTGCATACCACGGGCTAAACCCACCCGTCATCATCAGACGCTCAAACACGATAACACCCAAAATGAGCGCGATATTATTGACAAGCAATAGGGACCACGGCAGCCAATCGCTCCGGCCGAGAGCGAAAAGCCTCGCCAGAGCTGGATAAAGGATGCGTTGGTATCGATATGCTGGCGAATCTACACGTTGCCATCCGTTCAATGGATCGCGCGCCATCTGGTAGGCAAACTGCCCGTCGTAGCCCATACTACCGTCGGGGAGTCCCGGATCGAAGCGCGTGCCGACGATGACGAAGGCCATCGGGTCGCCACCATGTGCAGCGAGAGTAATCGCCAGATATCCTCCTAAAATCACGGATATTATGTGCCAGGGTCGCAAGCGCGCCGCAGCCCTGCGAGGCTTAATGCTATGGAGCGTTGTCATTTGGCTTCTGGAATAGGCGTCGCCATCCTGCAAACACGCCCTCTGCCTATGCTACAGGATGAGTTGAACACGGCGTGAATATTGATTAGAATTCCATTGGCACAGCTTGTGGAAAGGAATCGATCATGGAAAACAATGGACGTGTAGAAGTTTATATTTGCCAGTTCGTTTAGCGTAGTTGATAACAGCAAGGCGACGCTATTATGACGAGAAGAAATTGGTTGGAAATGTAACGCTCAATTGTCCCTATAATGCTTGACGAGCGAGCTGCGTATCACCGGGCCAATCGAGTTGCCTACCTTGCGGCCAAAGGTTGTGACAGTGGGTAGTGGCGATATCTCATCAGTATTCAATCTTCATCATTGTCGTCTTTGGGTTCATCGATGTCAGTTGCTTCTTGGGCGATCTTGTCGATGAAATTGGGCACAAGTCCCTCCGAAAAACCCGCTATGAAGGCCCACAGAATCGCCTTGGCAGCGTCCTGGTTAGTCGCCGGATTGGCACCCAGTGCGAACAACTTGAACGAGTCATAGCCTACCTGCAAAACGTGGCTGAATTCCGGAAAGAAAGTTCCTTGCAGGATACCGGACATGAATAGCAAGTACAGCACGATCGAAAAGATGCCCCCAGCAATGGGTGAAACATATATTTGGAATGTGATGAGTTGTTTGGTCATCCTGCTCTGGTCTGCGATTACCCCGAGGGGGATGCTCAGGAGCCGTCGATAGTTGTTGGCTACGCCAGCCACGGCTCCTGCCAGGAAAATTGATCAACTCCAGCGCATATGGGGGCGGCTGATCCAGCTAAGTCGCTACCAGGGTAGCAGCGGTCATGCCGGACACGATAAGTACAACTGTAACTGTAAGGTGAATGGCTTGTCGTCTGATTGCTTTCATGTGCACAGGAGCCTTTCTGACTAAGAATATCAACTCGTTAGGGTATCCGTTCTAATCCTGAAGCGCAATCGTTCTCATGAGGGCTTATTCGACGATGCTGATGCTCCAACACAATGGATAATTGGACAGCGCTAAGTCCACCTTTTTATACATCGTCCAGTCTTATCCGCGACGATTGCCGGACGCGGCAGCAATTATGTGAGGCGACCGCCGCAGTGTAGTGGGCTAAATTTCTATTTCGCTGCACTTGCTGGCGGGTTCAATATCCTGAAGACCCCAATTCGTGCACCGCATGCTTTTCCGGCCGAAAGGCGATGGATCGCAGGCGCGAAATTCCATCACTGTTCGATCTGACTCCGATAAGAAGAATCATGGGTTTTGGTCGTATCCCAATAGGAAGCAGTTAAAAAATAACGCCCAAGATCATACGATCTCGGGCGATTCTATTTGGTAGCGGGGGCAGGATTCGAACCTGCGACCTCCGGGTTATGAGCCCGACGAGCTGCCACTGCTCTACCCCGCAACGTGGCGGGCAGTATAACATACGGCAATTGTGTCGTCAAGAATTACTCAACATAAAACAAGCGATTGGTGATTCCGAGACACTATGGACGAGCCTACTTCGGCATTATAATCACCTTGCTCGTGAAAAACGAACTCGGAAAGATATGCTCGACAAACTCACTTGTCTTAATTGTAATCATTTAGGTTTGGTTGCCGACCGGGAACATGGTCATCCAATTTGCCCAAACTGTGGCGAAGTATTCGATAGTAATCAAGTCGTCTGTCCAGACTGTCAGACAATAAATCCCAGCCATCGGCAATATTGTCTCGAGTGTGATGCGATGCTGGAGCGAAAATGTTCTCACTGCGGTGAATCCAATTGGTCGGGGGCAGCGGAGTGTGTACAGTGCGGACGGCCACTCGATCTTGTTGATCAGGTAATTACCCGCCAGACAGCTGACTTTGGTCGAACTCTTGATGATCGGCGTGCTCAGGCGGCAGCTATCAAAGCCCAGACTGAAGCATCCAGCCAGGAACGATTAGCGGCCTTAAGGGCGCAGGAAGATGAGTACATGGCAAGGATCGCGGCTGCGAAAGATCGCCGGGACGCGGAGCAAAAAAGATTTGCTCAATATTTTATTGCCGCTGTTATTGGCGTTGCATTTTGTCTCCTTATTGCCGCAATCGCGTATGTAGTGATCACTTCTTGAGCTAATATTTGTAATGTTCGAATTGAGCCAAGCCTACGAAGTTAGCCTTCCAATTTATAGTGGTCCGCTTGATCTCTTGTTACAGCTCATCGAGCGAGAAGAACTGGATATATCTCGTGTTTCGCTTGCACAGGTCACGAACCAATTTCTTACTCATTTACGGAAAATTGAAGAACAACGGATTCATGAGATTGCGGATTTCCTCGTCATTGCAGCTCGATTAATCCTCATCAAGTCAGAAGGTCTATTGCCGCGTCCCCCGGAACGAGAAGCATTCGAAAGCGATCCCGGGGATGAATTGGCTCGCCTCTTAAAGGCGTATAAAAAATATAAGGAATTGGCAGAGCTTCTTTTGGTGCGCCAAAAAGCCGGACTACGCACGTATCTCCGTTTGGCAACTCCACCAAAGCCCAAGCCGCGTTTAGATCTATCGGGAATCACTGTCGATGATTTATTCGTTGCGATGCAGCAGGTGATTGATGTCCAAACAAAGAGGCGTCCGTCGGTGACTACGGTTGTGGATAGGCCGCGCGTAACCATTGTTCAAAAAATCCAGGCCGTGGCACGAGCTCTTCGCCGGCGAGGGCGGACAAGTTTTTTTGGCTTGCTTCGAGCGGTACGCACACGCTCTGAAATCATTGTCACATTTCTGGCTGTGTTGGAACTCGTTAAGCAACGCCTTGTGACGGTGCGACAGGAACAACAATTTGGAGATATAGATATTTCTGGTCAGGGAGAGTGGGTATTTTCAGATCAGATGGAGATCGTATCTGAGCTTGATCAAGTAGAGAAGACAGAGCAAGAATAGTTACTCAATTTTTGGTTCCGGACCAAATTCTTCCCCAAATTTCCAGCGAAAGTAAATACTCCAAATCAATAAAGCCAGTGCGGCGCCAAGCATATCAATGGCGACATCCACAATGTTACCCTCCCGACCGGCTATAAAGGTCTGATGAAACTCATCTGATATTCCGTAAAGGCCGGACATCAGAAGCGCACGTCTAAGATGCTGCCGCTTGATTCCAATCCAGCCTGTCAATCCCCATAAATAGCTGAGCGCGAGGAGCCCATAAATTAGAAGGTGAGCGCTCTTCTTGATCAAAAAATCCCAGACATCAAAGTCTGGGATTAAGGTTCCCTTCGGAATCGAAGAGAAGATGAATATGACAGCCATTATTGCAATGGCTGCTAACCAGCGGCGCGGATGAGGCTCGCGAAATTTCACGAGCCTGGATTTTACCATCCGCGCCACCGGCGTAATCTATTCGTCGACAGCCTTCCAGATTGAAATTGTGTTGCCGGTGGTGTCCTGAAATACTGCTAGGTTCCCAAATCCCGGAACTTCCATCCCAGGGTTGAGTACAGTTCCCCCCGCCGCTTCAATTTTGGCCAGGGTAGCCGGGATGTCATCGGTTCCGATATAGAGCATTGGGCCGGGTGGCATTTCTGGGCCACCGGGTATAGGGCCTGCCTGCGGGAACGCGCCCCCCAGGTTACCTTCGCCAGTGCTGAATTGCACATACTCGCCGGGCATGTCTCCCGGCATTGGAGAACGTTCGATCTCCCAATTGAAGACTTCACTGTAGAACTTTGCGGCCTCATCGGGGTTGGTGTTCCAAAGTTCGAGATGGACAAAATGATGATCGGACATAGGGATTTCCTTTCGTTTCTGAGAATGGGCCAGTGGGAGAATTTGTCTTACTACACTATTTGCTACTCGGTGATTTTAGTACATATGTTCTAATGTGTCAATGTGTTTTCCTTTCGTATTTCCCCTCAATTTATTCGAGTTCATACTACGAAAATGGAACGGAAAAAGCTGGATTACAAACGTTCGATTACAACACCCGTAATATACGGAAGGACGGTGCCTAATCGGTGGACAGCCCACCGGCTAGGTCGATCATGAGGTATTCAATTGCTGTAGACAATGCGAGGCTATCATCTGCATTGAGAATTTCGCGGAGCGGAAATTCCATTGTGATTGCCGGTAGTTTTTGTGCTACTGCCCATGTGCTGGCGTCACCAGTCACAGGATAACTTCCCGCCCATTGATTGGCGTATCGATATCCCGTGTGCCCGCTAAGTTTTTGGCCGAGTTGACGTGCAGCCGCATCGGCCAGAATTTGGTTATCGACGAGATGATGCCCAGGCGTAATGAGACCTGTATCTGGGAATGCAGCATGCAGAAAGATGAGATGGGGAGGGGAACTGGACTCTTGCTGTAGCACAAGAAAAAAGCTGCGCAATCCGACTGTTTCGGGTTCGGAAAAGGGCGAATCTCCACCGGCGCCCGGGCGCAATCCATCTACCGTGAATGTGTTTTGCTGCCAATCGAAGGTTTCCCAATTTCGGTTCAGATCAACAGCATTAGCGTTTGTCCTCTCGCCTGTGATGGTACCATCGGGGTTGGCATCCTTAATCAAGTAGGACTTACGCAAACCAGGGAGAAACTGAGACAATGTGTGAATGAACAAATTATCTCACTGGGATTACAGCCAATTTCTCTTGGTTAGCCAAATCAATTACACACAAACCTACTTTGCTGACCATAGTGAACATTTGAGCCCCGATCGTGTCAATCGACTGATGAGGGAAAAATATTTACGCCACGGGAACTGCGCCAAATGGTGCGCAAAGAGTTGGTTCTCTCTGAAGATGGCTACATTCTCTTTGATGATACGGTGCTTGATAAAAACCATTCCTTTGCCATTGAACTGGTGCGTAGGCAGTGGAGTGGCAACGCCAAAAAGGTAATCAAAGGCATCAGGCTCGTGACTTGTGTCTATGTCAATCCCGACATCGATAAATTCTGGGTCATCGATTACCGCATTTTTGACCCTGCGCGAGATGGACGTAGCAAACTCGACCACTTGTTGGATATGTGGCGAACCATTCTGCATGTGGAACAGCTTCCTTTCCGCACTGTGTTGATGGATAGCTGGTATGCGACGATGAAAGTGATGAAAGCAGTCGAAAAAGCCGGCAAAATCTACTACTGTCCGTTGAAATCGAACCGGCAAGCGACAGAAAGTCCTGCGGATGACTACTGCCGAGTTGATGCGCTCTCTTGGAGCGCTGAGGAGATTGAAGCGGGAAAAATGGTTCATCTCAAAAAGTTTCCAAAAGGTCATCAAGTGAAACTGTTCCGGATTGCGGTGTCTACTCACCGCACAGAGCATGTGGTTACCAATGACCACTCTCAAGATTCCTCAGATGCTACAGGCATAGAAAGTGCCATCCGCTGGAAGATTGAGCAGTTTCACCGAGAGGCCAAACAGCTAACCGGGCTGGAAGCATCTCAATGTCGTTCGCAACGAGCACAGCGCAATCATATTGCTTGTGCCATGCTTGTCTGGGTACGCCTGAATCAGATTGCGCAGGATGCACATACGAATGTGTATCAAATTAAGCAAGGTTTGTTGAGCAACTACATGCGAACTCAGCTTCGGCTACCTTCTATCTCTATGCTCCCTGCGTAAGTCCTATCAAGTATAAAGATACACCGACCGGAATTTGGATCCTTCCGAGCCTGATTAAATTGTGAAGGTCGTTTAGAAATGCCACGGTGTTCGATTCGTCACCGTGAATGCCGGCAACCAATACAAGCGTTACGTTTTGTCGCGTTCCGGCTTCATTTAATCGTACTACTTCGAGCGGCCGGCCTTTGACAGAGCTTCCATAAATGGAAAGCTGTTCGACTGTGCTGGGTATTATAGTTGCGCTCGCCGTTGCAGAAGTGCTTTGGGGCAAACTCTGAGATATGCCTCGCTCTTCTACCTCCGGGGAAGGAGGGGGTTTTGGTTGGGGTGCGATTTCTGGTGTCTCGTAACTATTAGTAGTTGAATCTCGAATTGCGATTGTTGGAACGCTCTCGCGGAAATTAGCAGATCTGGCTTGCGAAGGGATGTTTGCAGATGTGAGAAGTACCAGGCTGAGAATGATGAGGCCTGCAGACCAGGACGCCACGTGAGCTGCCTTAGTCTGCTTTTCCCTCAATGTGAGTCCTCCCGATCAATCTCAAAGCGTAACTCTGCAGAACCAAACTTAATCAAGTCGCCCGGGCTGATTAAAACCACACTGGAGATGGGCACTCCATTGAGGGCTGTCCTATTACGCGACCCCAAGTCTTCAAGCCACCAGCGCCCTTTGCGTTGGGTGATTAATGCATGTTGTAATGAGACGGTGTCGTCTGGGATTGTTATCGTATTTGTCAGTGATCGTCCAATTGTTGAAACGGAGAGCAAGGCGTAAATTGGATTTCCAACTGCTGCGACGAGCCGTCCATCGGTTTTAGATGCAGCGGATGTCTCCTGGGTGGCTACCTTCAAGTCCTGCCAAAGCAGCCAGCCGATCACCCCTAAGAATGAGTACATCAAGATTGCGAGAAATATCCGCAAAATGAGAAAGGCGACGCCCGGGCTCATAAAGCTCGAGAACCGAGATCGTTACTCGGCGCCAGATTGTGCTTCCACGTTTCTAGTTTCGCCGCTTTGTGGTACAGCATTTTGAGAGGTTGAATCCTCGCTCGCGAATATGAACTTTACACCCGCAAGCGCGATCACGTCACCCGGAATTAAAATGTATTCCGTGATAGTGTGACCATTGACTTTTGTGCCGGTAGACGAATCGAGATCATAAATGACCCAGCGATCATTCCGTAATTGTAATTGTGCATGGCGGCGAGATATATCGGGATCGTCAAGGACAATTTGGTTGTCGCGCAGCCTTCCAAGATTTATTACTGATCGATTTAACGGTATCTGGTGAGTTCCGTCAAGAATCAGGTATTCGCGTCCGGATGGCATCTTGACTGATCCTTCATCTGCCTTGGAGCCTTGTTTGGTTGAACCGATGAAATCCTCTGTCGTCGGGCGCACTTGAACATCATTGGCGAGAATCCCAGAGTCAGGAACAAAATGAATCGAGGGCGGTTTGGCAAGAATAACCCCGAGTGTATGTGCAATTTCGATGACGATTCCTTCCAATTCGGCTAAAAGGTTAACCGGATTCTCTGAGAATAGGACATAATCTTCAGGATGGAAAGTTATCTCGTAACCGGAGGGTGCAATGCGTTGGTTATCGCCATATGGAACAGAATAATCGTCAACAGCTCGCGCAAGTTTCAACGCAATCGTCCGTGAAAGATTCTTTCTTGGAAACAGGTTTGCGAAACCGCCTTCGACGATTCGCTCAACTTGGGCTTCGATGGTGACCAATCGTTGGTTCATACTTCAAATTATATCTTAGGGATTTGCATCTAAATGTCCGAGTAGTAAAGTAGTCTCCGGAACGTAACCGAATGATAGAATACTCGTATGTTGACAACTTGGAAGCGTATTCGCCTCACAAATTACGCAACCTGCGCTGGTTGAGCATCTAAACTCGACCCCCAGGTTCTGGGGCAAATTATTGAACCGCTGGCTGCAATATTTGATCCAGCGGAATATCCTGATTTGTTGGTTGGCTTAAACGAGCCAGATGATGGAGCCGTATACCGTCTGGATTCTGAACGCGCGCTTATCTCCACTACGGATTTCTTTCCACCTGTTGTTGATGAGCCCTATGATTTTGGTGCAATTGCGGCTGCCAATGCGCTCTCCGATGTTTACGCTATGGGCGGCGAACCTCTCTTCGCCATCAATCTTGTTGCGTGGCCGGAAGATCTTGACCCGGGAATCCTTTCTGAGGTATTAAAGGGGGGAGCGGAAAAAGTGCGTGAGGCGGGTGCGGTTGTGGCCGGCGGGCATACCATCACTGACAAAGAGCCAAAATACGGCCTCGCTGTGACAGGTATGGTTCACCCCGAGAAAATATTTACTAAGGGTGGGGCGCTCCCTGAAGATAAGCTCGTGCTTACGAAGCCGCTCGGGAGCGGTGTGATTACTACTGCACTGAAGAACGAACTTGCAAATGAGAGTGATGTTGAGAAATGTGTCGAGTCAATGAAAAGGTTAAATCGCGATGTAATGCGAATTTCTCGAGAGTTCGGCGATCACATTCATGCGGTCACAGATATAACCGGCTTTGGATTAGCTGGCCACGCTCATGAGCTAGCTCATCTCTCGGCGTGTGAACTAGAGATTTATTGGGAACGTTTACCATGGATGGAAGGCGCACTCGGCTATGGGGAGGCAGGTATTTTCCCTGGTGGTGTGGAACGCAATTTCAACCACTTTGACCAGTGGAACTCGTACCCAGAGGGTTGGCCTGAATGGCAAAAGTCGATGTTGATGGATCCGCAAACATCGGGTGGTCTTCTTCTCGCGGTTCATGTAGAGGTGGCCAGGAGGCTCATCGAAGAATTGCAGAGGCGGGGTGAATCGGCCTGGGAGATAGGCGATGTACGAAAAGGGCAAAGCGGCCGCATTAACTTTATGTAATACTGAAGCATTTTGTGTGCGGTTGGAATCAAAAACAGAGAAACCTTCAATTAGGTTTCTCTGTTTTTGATTTTGGAAAATTAATATTCTTTACTTATTAGATGAAGGCGTGGGAGTTTAATGAGGACGACAATGAAAGCAAACCTGGGGTGTCGTCTGGCTCAAGCATGTAGGGTGAGCAATTTCACCGCAATTTGAACAAAACGCCCACTGACGTGCTTGGTAATATACCGGCTCTTCGCATATCCCGCAAGAATAATTTCCAAGTTGTTTGAGGGCAGACAACTGAATCTCGCGATAATCCCGGAGCGCTTCATTTGAGTGTAATTTATCCATTCCGATTGAGCCTCCTGCATTCCTGAAAAGTTAGAGTAGTTGGACAGGAAAATAGTAGTCTCAGTACACATCATTTTCTATGGGGTATTACCCTACTCGGTGATAATTTAATTGCCTCCACTCTTCTATTTGTTAGATTCAGAGAAGATGATGCTCTTTTCAAGAGCAGTACGTACAAGGCTGATTGTGTCTTCCACATTTAACTTCTGTCTGAGTTTCGCCCGGTGTTTCTCCACAGTCTTCTCGCTGATGCCAAGGGTATAGCCAATGGACTTCGATGTATTACCCTCCGCAACGAGTTGTAATACCTGATGCTCCCGCGGAGTGATACTATCGATAAGATCTTCATTCTGAGTTGCCTTTTCAATGACAGAATGGGGGATCGCATGACTTAGAAACGTTTGCCTATTCGCCGCGGCCCGAATCGAAGCCGGCAGTTCTTCTGGCAAAGATTCCTTTAATAAATATGCGCGGACGCCACTTCGCAATGCCTGCCGCACGATGAGTGGGTCACCGAACATGGACAGCACAACAACTTGAACTTTGGAATTTTCAGATAGAAGCAAACGAGTTGCCTGAAGTCCATCCATCTTCTTCATCTTAACGTCGATAACGAGTACGTGCGGAAGGAGTCGATTGACAAATTGGATAGCTTCCTCACCATTCGATGCTTGCCCAACTACATGAATATCCGCAGAACGGGTGAGAAGAGCGCAAATTCCCTCGCGGACCAGGGCATGATCGTCTGCTACTACGACTTCAATCATTTCTGCTTTCTTTGAAGTTGATTCGAGCACGAAGAACTGTGCCCTTTCCATGTTCCGACTCAAATTCCAGACTTCCACCTAGAATTTCAATGCGATCCTTCATGGCCACAAGGCCCATATGATCCGAGCGCCCACCATTGAGAATATCATCTGACATTGAAAATCCGCGTCCATCGTCTTGTACTACGAGAGTACAAGACTTTTCGGTGCTAACCAGATTAACTTCTACGAAGGATGCTTTTGCATGTCGTGCGATATTTGTTAATGCCTCCTGCGTCGTCCGATAGAAGCATAATGATTCCGCATCGCTCATTGGATGGGCTTCTTCACCCTGGTAATTGATATTTAATTCAGTGAAATCGGCGAATTCACGACAGTAATTTTCTAGCGCGTTATTGAGTCCGAGAGTATCCAGACCCGTTGGTCGCAATCCCCTCGCCAGCATTCGAATATGGCCCGTGGTTAATTCGACAAGATCTACTGTTGTCTGGACTCTTTCGCTTAGTTCTGGAAATTCATCTGAGATTTCAGCCTCGAGCATCTGAAGTTGAATTTTTAGGGCAGTTAAGGATTGACCTGTTTCGTCGTGAAGTTGTTCTGCCACACGGCGACGTTCTGATTCCTGAGCTGTTGCGAGCTGCTGGGACAATTGCCTGAATCGCTCCTCGCTTTCCCGCAAGGCTGCCTGCGCCTGCCTGCGCCTGGTGATGTCCCTGCCGACACCGGCTGCGCGAATAATTTTCCCATTTTCATCCCTGATAAGTTTTCCCTGTACTGCTATTGTTCGCATGGTGTTATCAGGTCTAACGATCCTGTACTCTTGCTCAAAGTCTCCCTTCCCGTATACGAAATTATTAAATGCCGATACGACACGCTCTTCGTCATCTGCGTGAATGTAGTCATACCAAACGGCCATATCCTCATAAAGTTCTGCGGCAGTCCGTTGCCATAGGCGTTCAAAAGCCGGGTTTATGAAAAGAATCTTAGGATCGTCGGAGTCTTGGACATCGCCAAGCCAAAATATATCTTCAATATTTTCGGAAAGTTGTTCGAAGCGTTCTTCGCTTTCAATAAGATCTCGAGTGTTGTGATTTGAGTGAAAAGGCTCAAGCAGCCAAAGAGTAAGCCTGCTTGGCGAATAAGTACGAGAAGACTTGTTGCTCGTCAGTACCGTCAGACAGAGAGCCGTGAGCCGGCAAGATCAATGCTTCGATTAGCTGCTGGCTTTGTTGGCGAATAACCTGCCCGATGGATTGGATGGGCGCGCAGACCTTGTCACGACGCGATGTGGGCAAACAGTGCAGGTGCAGGAACGAATAGGCCACGAAGACCAGTGACCAGTGCTTATGAATGGCGGCGGCCGAGCGCATGCGATATTCGTGGAGCCCCAGGTTCTGTTTGGCGTCTTGATAAAAGGTCTCAATCGGCCAACGGAGCAGATAGGTTGCGATGATCTTCTTGGCATCCCAACTGAGATGGCTGCTGACCAGCACGGCATAGGTGCCGGTTAAATCAGGCTTGGCAAAGCTGATGACCAGCCGTACCTTCCCCAAAGTCGGGATGCGTACATTCTTGCTGAAGCAGTAGTAGGTCTGCTCGCCCACTTGCATCGGTTTGAAAGCGGAAGGTGGGATAAGCGGCACTAGGTCCTGCACCTTGATGTGCGGACCATCAAAGCGCATGCGTTCGCCGGAAGCATCCTGGAGCACAAAGCTGTTGGTGATAAGGTTGCGGTTGTTTTTCAGCAGGCTGATCCAGTGCTTGCCATGCGCACTGAGAACTTCGAGCAATTCGGGTGCCAGGTACCAGGCGTCGAACAGCACCGTTTCAAAGGGCAAATCGTGCGCCAGCGCCGCCTTGACCAGTTCAGCCGCCAGCGAAATCTTGGTCTGAAAAGATTCGTCCAGAGCCCGGAACTCTGGGTCGGCCAGCAAGGTGGGTGCGACTTGACGTTTGAAGCGATTACGCTCCTTCTTGGTTTTCGGGATCGTAGCGTCGGGCAACAGTTTCTTGACGAACGCTTCCCAGTCGGTGACTTCTTCGTAGCGCCGGTACAGTCGCCAGTCGGCCGGAAAGCGAACCGCGCCGCTGATGTAGTGGCCGGTGACCAGATTGTGCGCTAGCGGATACATGTGGTTGCCGTGGTTGTAATGTTGGTCGGTAGTGGTTACATGGTAACTGATGGGGACCACGCTGTATTGTAGTAATGGAGATACAACTTGAGTACAGCTTCATGGTAAACGTCGGACTTGGAGAAAGAAAGAGTTTTGCGCACGAAGCGAGCCAGTCTCTGGCGCAAGGTGTTGTTCCAGCGTTCCACGTGAGATGTCTGGCCGCTTTCTTTGCCGACACTTTGGTGAGTGTCGTTTGGTAAAACCTTCTGGTAAGCGTGCCAGAAGTCGCTGAAGGAGCAACACGCTTTGTAGGATGCTGGGATGGATTTCCATAACGCGCGACAACTTTTTTCACTGCGGTCGCCAATAAAATAGGCCACCACTTGGCGCGTGCGCCGACACAGCGCGACCCATATCCAACGTTTATCGTTTTTTGTGCGTACAAATGACCATAATTCATCCAATTCCAGCACATCATCCGTTTTTACGGTTTCTAAAGTGTCAGCCAGGTTCGGCATAGCGCCGGCCTTCTCCAGAATCCAGCGTGCTAATGTCTGCCGCGCGATGCCAAAGATGCGCTCAATGCCGCGCATACTGGCTCGCTCTCGATAGGTGCGTAGGACAAATTCTCTGATGAACTCAGGATAAGAACGGCTTTGCGGTTCCAACATTCCATAAGCGGCGCAATCGAGACAATGAAACTTCTGACCGCCTTTATAGTCTGTACCATTCTTGACAATGTTGAGGCTCCTGCACTTTGAACACTCATGCGTGATGACACTCTGGATCATTTTGGCGCTCCTCTGTTTGGCAGGCCAACAACTTACTTTTTCCAGACTCATCAGTCAACATGTAACCACTACCTGTTGGTCAATGTATTCGAACAGACTGCCGACGTGCTCGCACAAAGTATCATCGATGGCCAGCATCGATTTGCGGGCGCCCTGGCGCTGACGCTTGGTTTGCTGGAATAAGTATGCAATGCGTTCCTGGTTCAGTTCCGCGGCATCCCAGTTCGCTTCCGACAAGAAGCGCGACAGGTTGGTCTTGTCAGCGCTATCCAACAGGCAGCGCGTCATGTTCGCCATCGACTTGTTCTTCAACACAATCAGTCCGGTTAGATAATTCTCGAAATGCCGGAACTGACAGCGGTTTTCAAACACCCCGCGAAAGCTGGCGCTGTGCTCTGATACGATGGGAGCCGGTTTTACGATGGGAAGTTGCATCTGCCGAATATGCCCTAAGATCACTCAAATCACAACACTCGAGTAAGATCACTCTCTACGCGTTTCTTCTCGGTTATGTCAACGCCGGCACCAATAATTGCAGGGGCACCTTCATATTCGAGTTTGTCAAAAAACACATCCAGCCAGCGTTCCTGCCCATCTTTCTTGAGTATCTTCACATCGTAGCGGGCTGCAATTTCTTGGTTATTCTGTCTCGCTAGACCACGCTCGCGCACGAGTTCCTGAAACTTAGGGTGAACAATTTCCCAGAAATTCCTCCCAACTAACTCGCTTTCGGAAAAGCCGGTGATGACACAGCTGGTTGTATTTACGTACTTGACTTCATTACCCTGGAATATAAATATCGCGGCTGCAGCAGTGTCCAAAACTGTCCGGAGTTTTTCTTCGCTTTGAGCAAGCGCGTTGTAAAGCGTAGCCAGCTCAATCGCAACAATTGCACGGTCTCTTAGCTCCAATACCTTTCAAATAAGGGCCAAAGCTTGCCGGAAAGGTTGTCGGGGTTGGGGCCAGTGATAATGCTCCGGCTGTTTCAGGCGGAACTTTGACATCTTGCGTTTGACTACACGCGGGTTTGAACGGGCACGGCGGAGAGGCAGACGAACGTCAGCGATGTCATGCAACAAGCGGTCATAGAGTTGGCCGAGTTGGTCAACGGCCGTCTTTTGAAACTCGGCGAGCGTGTCGCGCACGAGTTCGAGTGCATGCACAAAGCTGAGTTGGTCGGGATCGAGACCGGTGCGTTGGGCAGCCGCATGCATCAGGAAGCGGATGATGAAGTGTGCGATGAGCAGGCCATACAGTTCCTGAATGACCCCGACCGGCTTGAGACTGCGCAGCGGGCGTCCGGCCAGACGTTGATGGGTGTCGACTTCATCGATGACCAATTCGATTTCCCAGCGTTCGTGATAAGCTCGCGCGAGTTCCAGGGCTGGGAAGGCTTCGGGGTTCAGCAAGGTGGTAACCAAGCGGTGCACTTCACCGTAACCGGGGAGTGCCGGGTCACTTATGGTGTATTCGACGATGCGCACCAGGAGGCGCTCGCCCCGCTTGCGGCGCTGGTAGTCGGAGGGGGTCAGGTAGGCGGTGTAGGAGCCATCTGGCAATGGACAGCGGTTTTTAGGCTTGACATGGGCTGGAAATCGGCTCAAAATGTGTCCCCCGCGCTCCAAAACCATGCGCAGCATGTCATAATCATGAAACCCACGGTCCCACATCACCAACATGCCCATCTCGACCGAGCGCAACAGGCGAAAACCACCTATGCGCTCGCTGGTGTGGCAAGGCCAGAAGCCCGCATCGACAATCGTATGCGTGCCGCACTCGACCAGATACACCCCTTGCACCTGCGGAAAAGCGCTCTGGCCGCGCGGGCTGTGGTGCCGTCCAAAAGCCGCCGCATTCTCCGGCGTGTCAGCCACATCTTCAACCGTGCCATCGATGGCCATCAGGCGCAATCCAAAGAGGAACGCGCCGGCTGTCTCCGTCGTAGCTATCGGTCGACATACATGCCGAAACAAACGCACGACCGGTCGAGCACCCAGTTGATAGCGCCGATAGGTAATCGCACTGTCTTTCGGTACCGCGTATTCCGGATTGTTCCAGATGTACCGCAACCCCTGGGCGATCTTACGCATTACCCGCCCCAGAGAAGATTGCGTGTAGATGTTCATTGTGATGATTAAAAACACTGTCACGACCAGATTCAATTTGCGCTCGCGTTGCGTTTTCAAGCCTTCTGCCTCCAACGCTGCTTCGACCACATCTGGCGGAATAACCCGGCTCAGGCTTGTAAATGTCAGTTCCCGGCAAAACTTGCTCTCGATGTCAACCTCGCGTAATCTGTATCCCATCAGGTGGCCCCCTGGCATCTTGCGAATTTGTATATCTCACAAGTATGCCTCGGGTGCCACCTGTTTGCTTATTTGAAAGGTATTGCTCTTAGCTCTTCAATGAAAACCAATTCCCGATGGAAATAAGGCTTTCCAGTTTGAGGCGGCCCAAGAACGAACCAGCCCAATAATTCATGTTCAACATTGAGGGGAACCAAGATGGTGGCGTCTAATTCATCGAGGAGTGGGCGATCAATTTCAAGCTCAGGGTCGTATTTCCCTTCGGTGGGTAGATATACTGCTTGGTGAGATGTCTCCATCAACGCTACTGTTTTGCTCCTTTGTTGGAATTCAACACCTTCAATTAACTTTGAAGAATCCCAACTATAAAACTTTGGCTCTGTGTCCCTCCGAATGAATAAGAAATAACTTGATGGATTTAATACAGTTTGAATATAGATCTTCGTAATTCTAAAGACCTGATCCATATCAACCGCTGCGGCTATCTCGCTAGTGTATTTGCCTAGGTAGTCATTGTGCGCAGTTGCGCCCAAATAGAATAATCCGTCAATTCGTGAGACGACAACCTTGCGCATTGGTTGGAAAAGCGCAACGAGAATCAAGATAAAGGCTCCAATATAAAACGGATTATCGGAATTAACGTTGCTTAGGAACGAGAATTAAATAATTTGGGCAGTTGGTTCACAACGGATGCAAGCAGTGATATTCTCTTGGCTTCATCAGAACACTAGCCAGGAGGCCATGATGAAACCCTATGCGCCCGAACATGAAGAAATGATGCGCCGCTTTTACAACAGCTTGAACGAGAAAGATGGGCGTCGCTTTGCTGGTTTCGAAGCCTTGAGATTTGGACACGGCGGACGGAGTTACATTGCGCGGGTGTTGGGGTGCAGTCGCAACACGGTGAGCAAAGGCGCCCGCGAAGTCAGTGGCTTGCCCAAGGGCGAAGTGGAGCAGCGCATTCGGAAGCCAGGCGGCGGACGCAAACCGTACTACGTCACATGGGGGGCGCAACTTGCTGAGAAGTTCCTGGCAGTGTTGCGCGAGTACACAGCCGGTGACCCGATGGACGAGGGGGTGCGCTGGACGAACCTGACCCCGGGCGAGATTGTTGCGGCGTTGCGGGCCGAGCACGACATCGTGGTCAGCAAATATGTGGTGCGCAAGTTGCTGCAGAAGCACAACTATCGCCGCCGAAAAGCGCAAAAGAAACTCGGTTTGAAGGCCGAGATTGAAAACCGCAACGAGCAATTTGAGAACATCACGCGGCTCAAGACCGAATTCGAAGCGGCGGGCAATCCCATTGTCAGCATGGACAGCAAGAAAAAGGAATATCTGGGCAATTTCTACCGAGACGGACATTTGTACACCCTGGAAGAACTGCAAACTTATGACCATGATTTCAACAGCTATGCTGCTGGGGTCAGCATTCCTCACAGTCTCTACGACTTGCGTCTCAATGTCGGCTACATCCAACTCGGCGGCAGTCATGATACCAGTGAATTCGCTTGCGATAGCTTTCGCCATTGGTGGTACACATACGGCCACTACCACTATCCCAACGCCACTTCTATTCTCGTGCTTTGCGATGGCGGCGGGAGTAACAGTTCCCGCTACTACATCTTCAAGCAAGACTTGCAAGCACTGGCCGATGAAATCGGGGTCGAAATTCGCATTGCTCACTATCCACCCTATTGCTCGAAATACAACCCCAGCGAACACCGTTTCTTCCCGCATGTTACCCGCGCTTGCCAAGGCGTGATCTTCACCAGCCGCAAACTCGTCAAAGAACTGATGGAAAAAACCAGCACCAAGACCGGACTGAAAGCTTTTGTCCATGTTATTGACCAGGTCTACGAAACCGGTCGTAAAGTAGCCACAGATTTCAGGGACAACATGCGCATTATCTTTGATGATTTCTTGCCCCAATGGAATTACCGCGCTCTCCCATTTGCACAAGTTATTTAATTCTCATTCCTTAGTCCTAGTTCTTCTGCAACGAGCGTCGGTAGGAATAACATAAGCCCCACAAAAGCGGCGAGCAATAAGTAGGTCATCAACCTTGAAACGATGAAGCCTGTGTATAGAGTTCTATAGCGTAATAATGCGTATGCAATTGCCAGGGGGAAAACGATAAGCGGAGGATAGTAGAGGAAAACGTTAAATATGGCAGAATGATCAACACTTCTGGTAGTGAGAAAGTAGATTATGGGTGTAAACGAAATTATTACACCCCATAATATGAGTCGCGCCTGCTCGCGAACGATTGGTTTTGTAGGGCGCCAGTATCGTACAGCCATGATAAGAATTGCTCCCAGGATTCCAAGCCCTGTGATTACAAATCCTGCTCGCCAGGCTGAGGCATATGTTGACGGATGTGAAAAATCATAGAGTGCGAATTCACCCCAGAATGAAACAATAAGGGCTGGAAGAAATAAAATCCAATTAAGGACGGGCAAACGGTGAGCGAGTGGTAAACGCTCTGGAAAGTGCAGTACAAATGTAATGAGAGAGGCTCCTGCGATGCTTAGCGCAAAGGTAGATGTTGTTGGCGAATTCAGCGAGAGAGGCGAAACTTATATAATCGAGGCCAAAACGGAGAAGAAATCGATGAGTATGCACCCCCAACAAGACTTCACCATCCCGGAAGAAACCGTTCGAGTGGTCCAGGCTGCCTTTCCAAATGGGAATCGCTACATAAAAATGCGCGAGGTTTTCGGCTCCCTCTTCCAAGATGAACTGTTTTCCACGCGTGGTCAACCTGCTGCAGCCCCCTGGCGCCTGGCTCTCATTACCCTGATGCAATTTATGGAAAACCTCACCGATCGCCAGGCCGCACAAGCGGTGCGGGCCCGGATTGATTGGAAATACGCCCTGGGTCTGTCGCTGGAAGATCCCGGCGTCGATTTTTCGGTACTCAGCGAATTTCGGACACGTTTGGTAGCTGGAGGAGCGGAAGAGCGGCTGCTGAACAGCTTACTGGAAATCGGTCAAGAGCAAGGATGGCTCCAGTCTCGGACCCGCCAGCGGACAGATTCGACCCATATCGTTGCATCAGTGAGGGAGTTGACACGGCTCGAGCTAGTGGGTGAAACGCTGCTCCAGGCTTTGAATGTGCTCGCCCAGGTGGTTCCTGTTTGGTTGCGGCAAAAGGTTCCCAGCGCATGGTTTGTCCGCTATTCCCAGCGTTTCTCTGATTATCGGCTGCCCAGAAAAGAAAAGGAACGTCAGGCGCTGGCGGAAACCATCGGCCAAGATGGCTATCAACTGCTGGAATGGGTGTACGCCGAAGAGACGTTCGCTCAATTGCGGACATTGCCGGCCGTCGAAGCCTTACGCCAAGTTTGGGTACAGCAATTTTTTATAAAGAAAGACCAGGTTCGCTGGCGAAAGAAGGGCAATTTCCCGCCGGCGGCACAGATGATCTCTTCACCCTATGACTTGGAAAGCCGCTACAGTTACAAGCGCGGTCTCACCTGGCGAGGGTACAAAGTCCATTTGACGGAAACCTGTGGGACGGAAGGACCCCATCTGATTACCCATGTCGAAACCACGGTGGCCACCGAACCGGATTTCAACCTAATCACTCCCATTCATCAGGCGCTCGCTGATAAAAACCTGCTGCCGGACCAACACCTGGTTGACAAAGGGTATGTCTCCAGTGGTGCCCTCGTCGAGAGTGCCCAGCACTATGGGGTCGACCTGTTTGGCCCCATCGCGGACGATCCCAGCTGGCAAGCTCGAGATGAACGGGCATATGATGCTACCTATTTCAACATCGATTGGGCACAGCAGCAAGTCACTTGTCCCCAAGGAAGGGTCAGCCAAACCTGGACTCCGGCGAACAACAATCGCGGGCAACCGATCATCCTGGTTGGATTTGACCCGCATACTTGTACCCCATGCCCCGTCCGCACCCAGTGCACAAAAAGCAAAAAAGGCGTCCGGAAACTATCCATCCAACCCCAAGAGCGGCATGAGGCGCAGCGAAAGGCGCGGGCGCGTCAGCAGACACAAGCCTTCAAAGAGGTCTACGCGTTGCGCTCAGGTGTGGAAGGAACAGTCTCTCAAGCCGTGAACGAAATGGGGATGCGCCGCACCCGCTATCGCGGTTTAGCCAAAACCCATTTGCAAAATCTGATCACGGCTGCGGCTATCAATCTTTCTCGCATGCTCAACTGGATCCAGGAAAAACCGCGGTCAAAAACCTATCGATCCCCCTTTTCGATGCTGGCTCCCGCCTGAAGAATTCGCCAACAACATCTAGGTCCACGCCCAACTAAATTGATGTGTTGTGTATAAGTCAAATAACCCACTCGTGAGGAGTGCCACACTACCGCAAAAAATAGCAAATGCTTGGCCTGAACCACGGTGTCGGCGAGAGTAAAAAACATATAAGCCGATAATGAAATATGCGAGTCCAACCATGTAAGGAAAGATGAAATATGCGGCAAAGTCATCACTCGGGAAATCACTTAAGTTAATAGTTACGGACTTCTTGACACCACCTTCATTTAAATAGTGCAGAGTTACAGGTTCTCCGACGTTCTTTCTGGAGAGTACAGCAGTGATTTCTTCGGAACTCTTTACATCAACATTGTCAATCGCTTCAAGCTGCTGTGGGAATTCCAACCCAAGATCGATTCCTTCCCAGGGAACCTCGCCTTGAGGCCCGACAGAATTAAAGACCAAAGTCTGTTCGACAAAGGCACCGACAAAGGGATATCTTCTCCATCGGAATGCGAGAATTGGGAATGCAACTAGGAGAATGCCGCAAAATATCAAGTAAATTGTGATTGTGAATACGAGGAGGTTATTGAGCCCGCCTTGGGCTACATTGAAGAGAGCTATTCGTACAGGGCGGGCGATTCTAGAGGAATTGGAAGTATGACTGGGCATATTAGGAGTGTATTACAAATCAGCGGAGTACTCGATCCGCTTCCCTGTCACTCAATGCAGTTTAGCATCGCGGTAGCGCTCAGCTAGGGAACACCGGCCTGGGCTCCAAAGTACAGCCTCGCACTTGTCGCGTACCACGTCCAGTCTGTCCGCCCCGGCCCAGTGCTGCCTGGACTTGGTGACTGGGTACCGACGCAGTGATTTCTGCACTGTGAAGTATCTCAGAGTGAGGCCCAGTGCCGAATGCACTGTATGGGTTTGCGCACTCCACGGTGTGATGGTTGACGCTGTACAGGTTGCAATCGCGCCGATAATTCCCTTTGCTTCCTAGTCAAAGCGTACCGCAGATGATCAATCTCAAATCGGATTACCTTGAGTAGGCATTTACTGGAGAAGGGTACCCGCGCCAACTCTGATCAAGCTAGGATATTTCGCCGCGAGCTCCATGTCGATTCGAAGTTCGGGCCACTCCATCACCTTCTCGATTTCCTTACGGCGTTCCCTTAATTTGTCCAATCGATTCATGCGTTTATTCACAATGGATACGTTTGTTGTTGCGCCGGCATTCTTGCCTCGATAGCATTCCGTGCAGATTGTGACTAGATTATGGATCCTGTTTTCTTCGCTTTTGAAGGTGGACTGGATGTGATTGACTTGCAGGGAAACTTCAGGAGCAGACTGCCCGCAATACTGGCATGTGAAGTTATCAAGCTTTAAAGTTTCGAACCGAATTTTCTCTGAAATAGACATTTATCTCTCTCCGCGCAAACATGCGCCTATCTAACAATAAGTATTTCGTCTTTGGATGCCCTGGAAAATCAGAGTAATAGGTCATTCCGCCGTTCTTGTATGATTTCTGTTGGTACAGCGCAATAACTTGCAAGTTCTTCGTCGGGCATAATCTCCCATCCTTGGGGAAGTAGATGTTCAGGCATTAATAATGCTCGGGCAAAGTATCGCGCGAGCGCATGCACGTCTCCACCGTTTGGTAACCCCGCGAGACGTCCACCTTTGCTTGAACAGATCCCGTAAAAGGTTGCGCTCGCCATTGCAAACCGTTGAATAGGCTCTTCTAGGTGCGGACTGTCCATTCACGAATACAATTCCTTGTCCATCCAATAACCTGATCCAGCGCGCAACTCCTAACGCAAGTCCTCCGCTCAAACTAAGATCATGGGTGAGAGCCTTTGGTGGCGCCTCAAGTATTTCACGTACGGGAACGGGAAGACGCTTAACGTCGAGCTGCTCGAGTAGATAATGCGCGATACTATCGGCCAGGAATGGTAAGGATGGATTAGACATGACAGTTTTATCTCACACCAACATTTGGGACGGTTATATTCAGACAACAATCTTTCACGGATTATAGAAAATATGTGAGCGTTCCTACTCTAAGGTATAGTGGAGTGTCAATGTCTCGGGGTACCCGCAATTAACTCATTCCACTCTCACACTCGCTCGGGGGAGTTATCCCGGAGATATTTAGTTGGTCTCAGAAAATTAGGTTTAGGCGACAGCGAGTGCGTTAGAAGAATCAATTATCTCCTCAACTGCTGCCGCGAACTCTGAGAATTCTTGCGCCTGAATCGCTAAAATTTGAGCCTGGAGAGACGGATTAAGCTTTAGATTCCCTACGTGTTCTGCTCGTTGGCCATTCAAGATTTCATTGCGGAACTGCTCTTGATAGACAGTCATTCCGATAAGTGCTTTGATTGAATGATCGAACATGGGGCCCCCTGAATGGTATGTAATTGAACGAATTGAAAATTGGGCCCCCTTTTCCGCCGGAGTGACTTCGCGGTCGACAGAATAGCTTTCCCGCATTTTGCATATTCGTTATTCTAATTTGTTCGGCCTCCTACATTCCCGTATACGAATGAGAAAATAGAAAGGAAAATAGTAGCCTTCTTGCTATTCAATATCTGGTAGTGGTTACATGGTAACTGATGGGGACCACGCTGTATTGTAGTAATGGAGATACAACTTGAGTACAGCTTCATGGTAAACGTCGGACTTGGAGAAAGAAAGAGTTTTGCGCACGAAGCGAGCCAGTCTCTGGCGCAAGGTGTTGTTCCAGCGTTCCACGTGAGATGTCTGGCCGCTTTCTTTGCCGACACTTTGGTGAGTGTCGTTTGGTAAAACTATGGTGGACCCCTTTGTCAAGACAGAAAAATGGCCTGGCGTAAGGTGCATTCTCCTTTCGTGAGTCGTGGACATAAATGGTCGCCGTAGTGCTGTGGACATGTGGGCAACTGGCGCATTCTCAGTTGTCCACATGTCCACAGCGAAATCGGTGTCAGTTCAGCAGCGTGCGTTCCCCGAAGTACACCTGCGCCGGGGTGAGATAGTCGAGTGATTGATGCGGACGCTCCGCACGGTAGAAGCGAAAGTAGCGTATCAGAGCCTGCCGTGCTTCGCGCGGGCTGTCGTAGTCGTGCAGATAGACCTCCTCGTATTTCACCGTCCGCCACAGCCGCTCGGTGAAGATATTGCCCAGTCTCGTCGACTGGACGAGGTCGAGCGCACGGCCGCGACCATCCATACTGATTTGTGTACCGGCCGCTTGGAGCCGGTCAATGTACTGCGGGCTAGTGAAGTGGCTGCCCTGGTCGCTGTTCCAGATCGTCGGCGTGGCCGCTGCCAGCGCCCGCTCGACTGCGCGCAACACGAATGGCATTTCCAGCGTCTGGTCGAGCTCCCAGCTGACCACGTAGCGGGAGAACCAATCCAGCACAGCCACGAGGTACCCCGTCCAGCCTGTCCGGGGCTGGGCATCCAGCCGCCGCGGAGGCGGATATAGGTGATGTCGATTCCCCAGACCTGATTTGGCTGCGTGATCGCCACTCCGCGCAACAAATAGGGGAAAACAGCGTGCTGCTTAGCTCGTTTCCCGTGACCCGGCCCCGGGACGGTGTGCTCAGATTCGGGCCCGGATAGATGGCTGCCAACCCCATTTCGCGCATATGACGTTGGACTGCTTTGCGATTGATGGTCATCTCGCGTCGCAATACGGCCAGGATCTTGCGCGAACCGTAGAAGGGATGGGCAGTGTAGATTTCATCGATGCGGCACTTGATGTACAACTCTTCCGGTGACGGCGGGACCGGGACGTAGTACAAACTGGAGCGACTGATACCCAACAGATCGGCCTGGGTTGCGAGCGATAGCTCAGCATTCTCGCGTTCGACCATCGTCAGTCGCTCACTTCTCGATGACGTTGAGGCCAGATTTTATTTTGAGCCAGGCTAACTGCGTCGTCAGCCGGCCAATCTGCGCATACAGCGCTTCGCGTTCGCTCTCGTGTGCCGCCTCGAGCTCGCGCATCGTGTGGTTCTCGTTGCTGAACACGCTAGGTAAGCGCTCGACCGCCTGCGCTTTCCATTTGCGGAGCATATTGACGTGCATGCCATACTCAGCGGCGATCTGCGCGAATGTGCGCTCTTCCCGCAGTAGTTCGAGAACGATCTGGGCTTTCCGTTCGGCGCTGTAGTGGGTGCGGGTTTTCTTCTTTGTCATGGCTGGCAGTGTACCTTAGCCCGACGTGTTTTCGTGTCTAGATTCTGGGGTCCACTATAAACCTTCTGGTAAGCGTGCCAGAAGTCGCTGAAGGAGCAACACGCTTTGTAGGATGCTGGGATGGATTTCCATAACGCGCGACAACTTTTTTCACTGCGGTCGCCAATAAAATAGGCCACCACTTGGCGCGTGCGCCGACACAGCGCGACCCATATCCAACGTTTATCGTTTTTTGTGCGTACAAATGACCATAATTCATCCAATTCCAGCACATCATCCGTTTTTACGGTTTCTAAAGTGTCAGCCAGGTTCGGCATAGCGCCGGCCTTCTCCAGAATCCAGCGTGCTAATGTCTGCCGCGCGATGCCAAAGATGCGCTCAATGCCGCGCATACTGGCTCGCTCTCGATAGGTGCGTAGGACAAATTCTCTGATGAACTCAGGATAAGAACGGCTTTGCGGTTCCAACATTCCATAAGCGGCGCAATCGAGACAATGAAACTTCTGACCGCCTTTATTATAGTGGACCCCAGAATCTAGACTCGAAAACACGTCGGGCTAAGGTACACTGCCAGCCATGACAAAGAAGAAAACCCGCACCCACTACAGCGCCGAACGGAAAGCCCAGATCGTTCTCGAACTACTGCGGGAAGAGCGCACATTCGCGCAGATCGCCGCTGAGTATGGCATGCACGTCAATATGCTCCGCAAATGGAAAGCGCAGGCGGTCGAGCGCTTACCTAGCGTGTTCAGCAACGAGAACCACACGATGCGCGAGCTCGAGGCGGCACACGAGAGCGAACGCGAAGCGCTGTATGCGCAGATTGGCCGGCTGACGACGCAGTTAGCCTGGCTCAAAAAAAAATCTGGCCTCAACGTCATCGAGAAGTGAGCGACTGACGATGGTCGAACGCGAGAATGCTGAGCTATCGCTCGCAACCCAGGCCGATCTGTTGGGTATCAGTCGCTCCAGTTTGTACTACGTCCCGGTCCCGCCGTCACCGGAAGAGTTGTACATCAAGTGCCGCATCGATGAAATCTACACTGCCCATCCCTTCTACGGTTCGCGCAAGATCCTGGCCGTATTGCGACGCGAGATGACCATCAATCGCAAAGCAGTCCAACGTCATATGCGCGAAATGGGGTTGGCAGCCATCTATCCGGGCCCGAATCTGAGCACACCGTCCCGGGGCCGGGTCACGGGAAACGAGCTAAGCAGCACGCTGTTTTCCCCTATTTGTTGCGCGGAGTGGCGATCACGCAGCCAAATCAGGTCTGGGGAATCGACATCACCTATATCCGCCTCCGCGGCGGCTGGATGCCCAGCCCCGGACAGGCTGGACGGGGTACCTCGTGGCTGTGCTGGATTGGTTCTCCCGCTACGTGGTCAGCTGGGAGCTCGACCAGACGCTGGAAATGCCATTCGTGTTGCGCGCAGTCGAGCGGGCGCTGGCAGCGGCCACGCCGACGATCTGGAACAGCGACCAGGGCAGCCACTTCACTAGCCCGCAGTACATTGACCGGCTCCAAGCGGCCGGTACACAAATCAGTATGGATGGTCGCGGCCGTGCGCTCGACCTCGTCCAGTCGACGAGACTGGGCAATATCTTCACCGAGCGGCTGTGGCGGACGGTGAAATACGAGGAGGTCTATCTGCACGACTACGACAGCCCGCGCGAAGCACGGCAGGCTCTGATACGCTACTTTCGCTTCTACCGTGCGGAGCGTCCGCATCAATCACTCGACTATCTCACCCCGGCGCAGGTGTACTTCGGGGAACGCACGCTGCTGAACTGACACCGATTTCGCTGTGGACATGTGGACAACTGAGAATGCGCCAGTTGCCCACATGTCCACAGCACTACGGCGACCATTTATGTCCACGACTCACGAAAGGAGAATGCACCTTACGCCAGGCCATTTTTCTGTCTTGACAAAGGGGTCCACCATATATAGTCTGTACCATTCTTGACAATGTTGAGGCTCCTGCACTTTGAACACTCATGCGTGATGACACTCTGGATCATTTTGGCGCTCCTCTGTTTGGCAGGCCAACAACTTACTTTTTCCAGACTCATCAGTCAACATGTAACCACTACCCAATATCTATAGGGATTAACCCTACTCAATTAGGATAATTCATTGCCTCCACTAATTTATTTGTCGCCTTCTGAGAATAGGATGCTCTTGCGTGCTTCGCCGGTCCTCCTGCCCTGACGGACCGGCTTTCTGCTCGGGCCGAGGTTAACTAGAGCCCGTTCTGTTGACTTCTTAGATAATGTTTTTCATCCCATCTGAAGATCTATTTCGTCAAACCAATCCGTTCAAACGTAGGAATGGTGCAACGCCAATCCTGTTCTCGAATTTGGTCGTCGACAGCCCGGATAAATTCATCCACATTGCTGGCCGCAATCCCGATAAGCTCAGCGCGCTCTTCAGATGTCAGTTCAAATTCGTCAAGTCGTTCTCTGCGTTGACCATTGAGAATATCCGCTTGAAACTGATCATCTAGCAGGGCGCGCGTAACCAGGGCGTTAATTTGAATGTTGGGCATGGGGTGCTTTATTTATAGTAGGAGGTGTCCTAGAATTAACCGCCACCACCAATGGTTTGGGCATTTGCGATTTCGGGAAATGCGAGAGCAGCTGCCAGAACTAGCAGCGCAAGCACCCAACGAAGAACCTGTGGATTTGTAACGAGTGTTGTGTGTTTACTTAGTGTGGTCATCATGTCTTCTCCTATTTCTTGATAGAAGACACATTACACCGCCACACTTACAAATCACTTACATTTTTTTGGGGGAGGGATTTTTCTGTATTTTAATCAAGGCTGATGAATTGTGTTATAGAGTGCGGTCAGCTCGTCTGTGGGAATTGTTTTTAGCTCTGCCTCGAGCAGCGCGGCATAATTTACATAATGAGCTGAAGCTAGAGAGTTGAGACCCAACCCGACGAGAGCCCTCATTAAACCCGCATGCGCGCCATCCTGGTAGTTGTCAATTTCGATGGCTTTCTCGTACAAAAGGCGTGCATCCTGGTACCTGTGACTACTTAATTCCATCTTTCCCAGTTGGATCAATGCCTGGATGTATTTCAATTGGAGCTCATTTCGCCGCATATCGACCCAGTCGAGCGACGCCCCTGCGAGAAGTTCCCCGGAGTAGAGCTCAATGGCCTCTTGCAGAGACGGTAGTGGTTACATGTTGACTGATGAGTCTGGAAAAAGTAAGTTGTTGGCCTGCCAAACAGAGGAGCGCCAAAATGATCCAGAGTGTCATCACGCATGAGTGTTCAAAGTGCAGGAGCCTCAACATTGTCAAGAATGGTACAGACTATAAAGGCGGTCAGAAGTTTCATTGTCTCGATTGCGCCGCTTATGGAATGTTGGAACCGCAAAGCCGTTCTTATCCTGAGTTCATCAGAGAATTTGTCCTACGCACCTATCGAGAGCGAGCCAGTATGCGCGGCATTGAGCGCATCTTTGGCATCGCGCGGCAGACATTAGCACGCTGGATTCTGGAGAAGGCCGGCGCTATGCCGAACCTGGCTGACACTTTAGAAACCGTAAAAACGGATGATGTGCTGGAATTGGATGAATTATGGTCATTTGTACGCACAAAAAACGATAAACGTTGGATATGGGTCGCGCTGTGTCGGCGCACGCGCCAAGTGGTGGCCTATTTTATTGGCGACCGCAGTGAAAAAAGTTGTCGCGCGTTATGGAAATCCATCCCAGCATCCTACAAAGCGTGTTGCTCCTTCAGCGACTTCTGGCACGCTTACCAGAAGGTTTTACCAAACGACACTCACCAAAGTGTCGGCAAAGAAAGCGGCCAGACATCTCACGTGGAACGCTGGAACAACACCTTGCGCCAGAGACTGGCTCGCTTCGTGCGCAAAACTCTTTCTTTCTCCAAGTCCGACGTTTACCATGAAGCTGTACTCAAGTTGTATCTCCATTACTACAATACAGCGTGGTCCCCATCAGTTACCATGTAACCACTACCCAGAGACTTCCGAATGGCGATATCGCTTGCATTGTTCTTCTGGGCGTGCTGCAGCAGCCGTTCGAACTCCGCGACGTCGTACCAGATGTCGATGTTCTCCGCGATTGAATAGACGCCGTCCTTGTGCGTAATAATTCCATTCCCGCCCAGTGCCTTCCGGGCACGCCAGATGGTAACGTGTACGCGACTATTGGAGGCAGAATGGGAGGCCTCCGGCCAGAATTCCAAGGAGAGTTCGTCTTTGCGGGCGCGTCCCTTGTCGATCAGGAAAAACACGATGGCGCGCGCCTTTTTAGATGACCAGAAGCGATTGGCGAGTAATTCGCCATTCAAACGGATGCGTCCGGGGCCAAACGCGTTTACCTCCAGAGATCGCTGCGTCGCGACGTCTTCTTCTCTCTAATCCAGAATACTCTCCATTTTTGTGGGAATATCCTCGGACCTCTTCAATAACGAAAGAAGATGGTCGTTCTCCGGCCTCTGTTCGCGGGCATATTGCAACAATGGACCTGCTTCCCGGGCGGCGACCGCAAGATAATGATCGTTGCCCAGGATGGCCGATTCTGTGAATGAAGTTTCTAGCTCCCTGAGCGCCGCTTCACGCTGCCCGGCAGCATGCAGCGCTCGGGCAAGAGAAAAATTGGCCAGTATCTTCTCTTTGCCGTGGAGAACCTGGCCGTGCGAGTTGTTGAGCGCGCCCCCGAGCGATTCAACCGCCAACTCGAGTTGACCCATGCTCAAATAAACCGCACCCAATCGCGCTTGATTCTCGGGTGCATCCATTGAAGACGCTTCAATCTGGACACCTTCACGTAACCAATACATGGAGAGATCGTAATTCCCGCGCAGGCGTTCCACCTCTGACATTCCTTTGCACGAGTAGGGAAGAGTAAAGCCTATAGCGGACCGTATGCCAATGGCATAGGCAGCCTCGTAGGCTTTGTACGCCCTCTCAAGATCGCGAATATTGGTCAACAACTCACCTTGGCCATTGAGGATTACAGCAATTGCCTCAGGGCGCGCGGCTTCCTGGGCGCAATTAATCGCTTCCGCAAAGGCCTCCCAGGCCTCGGCATACCTGCCAACATCCACCTGCAAGGAGGCATAGTTATTGAGGGCGTGCGCACGCGCACCCTTGTTCTTGTCGTTTTGCCTGAGCTTCATCACCTCGGAAGCGCAGCGCTGCGCATTAAATAGTTCGCTATTCTGTTCGTAGACATGAATAAGATCATTCAAGGTCTCGGCGAGATCGTGAGTCTGCTCTAGTCCCCGAAAGCCGGTCGAAGCCGCCTCCAGGAGGGGGATGGCTGCTTCCCTCTGCCCGAGACGACCAAGGCAATACCCTTCATGCCGGTTCGCTTCGCTCATATTGGATAAATCACTTTCGTCAATCAACCGGCGGGCAGCTTGAATGGCCGCGATAGCCGACTCATATTCATCCTGTCTTCGATGGTTCATGCTGCGAGCAAAGAGCGCCATTACCGAGAGTTCGGGATCACCTACTTGATCCAGATGCGGTGCGAGTAGGTCTAATAAGGTATTGCTCTCCACGACTTTTGTCGTGTCCGTTTCACTACCGGACACTTTCTGCGCGGGGCATGTCAAAGGCGACCGGGATGGGCAGATGCTCATTTAGGAACTGTTCCAGCAGGCGCAAGCCGAGTTGAAATAGGCTCAGATCACAGCGGTCGGTGCGGTGAATGACTTGCACCCAATTATCTCGTTTGGCGATGACGCCCAAGTAGATGATCCAGATGTAAGCAAGGCAAGCTGCGATCATCAACCGGGCCAGCCGGGCCGGGTCGGCGATATGGCTTTTATGCAAATTGAAGCCCCGGCTTTTCTGGTCGGAGAAGAAAGTTTCAATACGAAAGCGTTTGTTATACCAGGAACAGGCTTCGGCAACCAGCTCCAGGTTGGTGACCAGATAGAGGGGCTCTTTGCAGTCGCGCTGCCACCACGCGATGGCAAGGACGGGCCCATATTCCTGCTGGGTGAAGGCGACATCCGGCACGCCGCGGTATGCACCACGGGGCACATCCAGGTCGGCGAAGGCGAACCAGTCGCCCCCTTCACATAGCTGGACATGCTTGGCCGTGCGACAGACGTAGGCCCATTCGTAGTCATTCAGAGCCGCCTGGAGGTTCGTGCCATCGAATTCACCATCCCCCAGGAAGACGACATCGCTTGCAGGGGGCACCAAAGCGTGTACTTCTGTCAACAACTGCACGTGTGTCGCTTCTGAAAAATGTCCCTTGCTCCCTTTGACGGTGACCCACGCCACCGGCAAAGCACGTTGCTTGTAGATGACGCTCACCATCAGGGTCAGGCAACCGCGGCCCACTTCGCTGCCGTCCATTGCCAACACGAGCGTGCGGTCCTGCGCCAGACCCTGCAATAAGGGTTCAGCGAAGGGTAGAAAGAAGACTTCGTTATTAATATGCTCATTCTTGACCCAGCGGGCGTACCGTTTGACCCGGCTCTCGGGTTTGTTGCCGTCTGGCACTTTCCTGGCGAT
Organism: Anaerolineales bacterium; assembly: GCA_965248775.1. Classification (GTDB taxonomy): domain Bacteria; phylum Chloroflexota; class Anaerolineae; order Anaerolineales; family JBHHUI01; genus JBHHUI01. The sequence goes on along the minus strand of OZ252150.1, from coordinate 1,741,143 downwards.
CGCCGGTAGCTGGCTACTCTGGCTGCGGACAATTCCGCTGACCATGGCAGCGAGCGTATCCAAATGGCGAGCCAAGTTGCCCTGCGGTTCTCCTGGGTACAGTTGCCGCAAGGCGCTCTTTATGGCACGATATGTACGGCGGTTGTCACTCATGGCGATACTCCCCTTGTTCTGTGGTAGAACGGAGAGTGTAGCCGAGAGGCAACCGCTAATCAATCACGGATAAAGTGTCCGGTAGTGAAGTGTCCGTATGAACCTTTGCGACGTAGACGACGAAGTTGGGGGCGATGCGAGGCAAGTCCACGTTCCCCTCCAACTGTGCATACCAGCGCAAGAGGCTGTTTCTGCGCCCACGGACAAAGAAGTCGCGCGCAATTGCATCCAGCCATTCTGCGGCTGCCTGCAGCTCTCCGGCTGCGAGGGCGTGTTTGACGGCGGATTCCCATTCTGCGTGTTCGGTGTACCAGTTCGCGGCGCGCGCGTGCAAGCGCAGCTGCAGCGCCGGGTCGGACTCAACAAGCCGCTTCTGCAGAAACTCGGCGAAGAGTTGGTGATAGCGGTAGCTGCTCGCGGTGCCATTGTCATTTCTGACGATGAAGAGGTTGCGCGCTTCCAGGTCGCGCAGACGCGTTTCTGCGTCCGTGCTATCGAGCACGGCGTTGCAAAGGTCTGCGCCGAACGCATCCAGGATGGAGGTCGCAAAGAGAAGTTCTCGAACGTCATCTGGCTGTTGTGCTACGACTTCATCTGCCAGAAATTCATACAACTGGTCGTGCGCACCGCTGAAGCTGGGCAGGGCGCCGTCGCGCAGCGTGTGCACCGCCATTAGGATGGCGACGATCCAGCCGTCGGCGCGGGCGGCCAGTTCGTCGGCCTGTTCGTCCGCGAGCTTGACGCGATATTTTTGGCGCACGAGCTGCTGGATCTCATCCGCACGGAAGCGCAGACTGTCGGCGTTGACCACACTCAGGTCATCGCGCACATAGAGCGCTGCCGTGGGGATACCAAAGTCTGCGCGGCCGGCGATGATGAAGCGCACCTGGTCCGGCAAATCGCGCAGTAGGGCCTCGATGAGCATAACGATGGAGGCTGTTTCGCCTGCGAGATGATAATCGTCGAGCATGAAGACGCAGAAATCGTCGATGTGCAGCACCATCTCGTTGATCAACTCCCCGGCCAGGCTGAGTGCGTCGGGCTTGCTGCTGGGTTGTTGCAGTGCGTCGAGTAGTTGGGCTCCGAAATCGGGGAAGCGCTGTTGGAAGGCGACGATGATATGCTCGACAAAGGGGAGCAGGGCGATGTCTTCCGGCAAGATGCTGTACCAGCAGACCGAGGCATCGACGGCGGCGTCGATGTCCACGGCGAAGTCAGAGAGCAGTGAGCTTTTTCCGTAGCCGGCGGGGGCGGAAATGAGTGTTAGCTTGCGATGGATGTTCTGATGGAGGGCGTCGATCAGGCGCACACGACGTAGGATATCCTTACGTCGATTGGGGAGGCGAACTTTCGTGAACGTGATCGACATCGTTCGTGGATCAGTTTCTATGCAAAGGCAATCTTCGCTGGAGCAGAGATCTACTGGGACTGGAACGAGTGTTATCTGTTATCTGCTTATCTACATTGTAGCAGCGCATCAAGCGTAACATGATATGTTCTGCAATAAAAAAAGACCGGCCAATTGACCGGTCCCAGACTGATTGCGAGATATTCGGGAATTAAAAGAGACCCCAATCGCCCCCAGCGCCATCTTCCATCATTTCCGGGTCCCACATCTCAATGCCCATCTCAACCGTCGATGGACGACCGGTGACCTCTTCTGCTTTTTTACGAGTCGACTCGATCATTGCCGGGCCATATGGACAGAAGGGCGTGGTCAAAATCATTGTGACGTTCGTTTTGTCCGGTTGGATATCAAATTCACGAATAAGACCCAACTCGACAATGTTCATGCCAATTTCAGGGTCAATAATTTCTCGCAAACCTTCTCGGAGTGCGACGACCTCTGGGTCTTCTGATGTGAAAAGTGCAGGCAGTTCCGCCATCTGGCTTACTCCGCTATTTGGACTAGTTCGGGCTTAGGAAATACGAACACGCATTCATCATCTCCGTCGAGCAGACAAGTAGTCCGTTCAACAGGGACTTCCAATACTTCGCTGATGAGCACCTGATCGAAGGTGCAAATCTCAGGGTGCTGCTGGCCGACGAGGAAGTAGGGGCAGTTGTGTTCTGTCACAGCATACTCTTCGCCAGCCTGCTGCCATTCCGCCATGAATCCTTCTTCACCAAGGATTTCAACCAATGCGGTTAGCTTGCCTTCGAATGAGCTGGTATTCAAATTCTGCATGCGGTCGGCTGCCCGCTTGCGTGCAATGTTTGTGAGTATTTCCGATACGATCTCTACCGGTAATGTATTCTTCAACTCAGCGAGCAGTCGGCCAGATAAGCGAGCGTATTTCTTGGGCGTACGTTTCTCGACGGCTTTCTCTGTGAGTGAATATAGCAGCCGAGGTCTGCCCACGCCTTGCCTAAATTCGACTGACTCGATGAGTCCGCTCGCTTGTAATGAGCTGAGATGGTGACGAATGGACACCGGAGACACACCTGCATTCTCTGCAAGTTTAACCACACTTAATGAACCGTGGGTTTGGAGCGTATCCAGAATTATGTCGCGTGTTTTTGCCATCTTCGTTCCCGGATATCGGGCAAAATAGAGTATAGCATTGAGGGAAATTAGTGTCAATATAAAAGATAATTATCACAAGTATTGACGTTATTTATGAAGGCTGATATAATCCCGATCATCCAGAAGAATTACAAGCTGTATAGTACTTCTACAATTAATGGGGACTGAATCTGACGAATGACCAGCGTACTTGAAATTAGAAATCTCCACGTGAGTATAGCCGATAAGCCTATTCTTAAGGGCGTGGACCTGCTTGTAAAGCAAGGCGAAATCCACGCGTTGATGGGTCCGAACGGAACCGGAAAGAGTACACTCGCCTATGCCTTGATGGGCCATCCCGATTATGTAGTGACTGAGGGCCAGGTTATTTTTAAGGGTGTTGATCTGCTCGAGCTGGGCCCAGATGAGCGCTCCCGGCTGGGGATCTTCCTCGCATTCCAGTATCCCGTGGCAATCCCGGGTGTTTCTGTTGCGAACTTTTTACGGACAGCCATCAATGTACGTCGTCGATCGGAAAACCCGGAAGACAAGGGCATCAGCATCCCTGATTTTCGGAAAATGTTACGAGCAAAGATGGATCTGTTAAACATGTCGCATGACTTTGCGGGCCGCTATCTGAACGATGGGTTTTCTGGCGGGGAAAAGAAGCGAGCCGAAATCCTGCAAATGGCGACGCTTGAGCCCGAGATCGCGATCATGGACGAAACTGATTCAGGTCTCGACATTGATGCATTGCGTATTGTTGCCGATGGTGTGAAAAGCCTAATTGGCCCTTCGATGGGCGTGCTCGTTATCACGCATTACCAACGCATTTTGAATTACATCAAGCCAGACCATGTTCACGTGATGCTTGACGGGCAGATCGTCGAATCCGGGGGTGCAGAGCTTGCTTTGCATCTCGAAGAAAATGGTTATGACTGGGTGCGCGAGAAATATAGCTCCGAGGTGAGCGAAGCTTAGCTTGGCTAGAGGAAACTGATATGGCATTAGACGAAAAAAAGGCAGTCGCAGAACTGAACGAAAGGTATGCCGAACGCTACGGCTTCCACGAGGAAGAGAATTACGAATTTAAAGCACGTCCAGGCCTCGACCACGCGCTTCTCGACCAGATTTCTGAGATGAAAAATGAGCCGCAGTGGATGCGCGATTTTCGCCATCGCTCGCTCGACATCTTTTTGAGCAAACCGATGCCCGAATGGGGGGGCAATGTCGCTCAGATTGATTTCGATAGCATTTACTATTACATCAAGCCGCAAAAAGAAAATGTGGATAGCTGGGATGAGGTTTCTGAAGAAACCCGAAGAACTTTTGACAAGCTCGGAATACCTGAGGCGGAACAGAAGTTTTTGGCGGGTGTCGGCGCACAATACGAATCAGAAGTTGTCTACCACAATCTCCAGAAGCACCTCGAAGACCAGGGAGTGATTTTCCTTGGCACCGATCAGGCATTAATTGAACATGAAGAGATGTTCAAGGAATATTTTGCAAAGCTCATTCCACCGACCGATAACAAGTTCGCCGCTCTCAATTCGGCAGTCTGGTCGGGCGGCTCATTTATTTACGTCCCGCCGGGTGTCCATATCGAGATGCCATTGCAGGCGTATTTCCGAATCAATGCGAAAAACGTCGGCCAGTTCGAACGTACGCTGATCATTGTAGATGAAGGAGCGAGCATTCATTATGTGGAAGGTTGCACAGCTCCGATCTACTCCTCTGACTCACTTCATTCCGCTGTCGTAGAGATCGTCGTCAAGAAGGGTGCTCGTTGCCGCTATACAACCATCCAAAATTGGTCGACCAATGTGTATAACCTTGTGACCAAACGGGCCGCGGCCTATCAGGATGCGGTGATGGAGTGGGTCGACGGCAACCTGGGCTCGAAATTGACGATGAAGTATCCGGCTGTTTACTTGATGGAGCCGGGTGCACATGGAGAAATCCTTTCGATAGCATTTGCAGGGGCGGGCCAGCATCAGGATGCCGGAGGCAAAGTTGTCCACGGCGCGCCGAATACTACCTCGAAAATTATTTCGAAGTCGATCGCCAAGAATGGCGGACGTGCTTCCTACCGAGGATTGCTCAAGGTCTATGAAGGCTCGCATGGCTCGCGCTCAAGCGTGGTCTGTGATGCCCTTTTGATTGACGAGCATTCGCGCTCGGATACTTACCCTTACATCGAGATTGATGAGGACGATGTGACTATCGGACACGAAGCGTCCGTCTCCAAAGTCGGCGAGGACCAACTCTTCTATTTGATGAGTCGCGGACTCACCGAAGAGGCAGCCTCAGGCATGGTGGTTGCAGGCTTCATAGAACCCTTGGTCAAAGAACTGCCCATGGAATATGCGGTCGAGATGAATCGCCTCATTCAATTGCAAATGGAAGGCTCTGTCGGCTAAACGAGGCTCCATCTACAACCGAAAGCGAAAATATTCAGAGCGAGTGCGTTCAAGCGCGCTCGCTCTTCTTTCTGGAATATCTACTTGTGACAAGTATGGCGACTATCAAGCGTAAAGTTATTAAAACAAAGAAGGCAAGTGAGGTTATTTCGACTGAATATGTCCTTGCGCGCGAGGATGTTGAATCACTCTCACAACGCCTGGATGATCCCGATTGGTATGCGGAAGCACGCCTGGAGGCTTGGGAAACGTATCAACGAATTCCGATGCCGACGCTTCAAGATGAAGCCTGGCGCCGGACGGATATTCGGACGCTGGATTGGGCGGCATTGCAGAAAAAATCACTCGCGGAAGCGGCTGGCTCAACCAATGGGATAGTACCTGATCAATTGTTGAAACCCTTGGTCGGTGAGGCCCACGGTGGGCAACTGGTTTTTCATAATGGTGAAACCGCTTCCCATTCTCTTGATGAGCAGCTCAACGCACAGGGTGTGATCTTCACCGATTTTCGAAATGCCACTCATGAACATGCAGATCTCCTCAAGCAATATCTTGGGGCAGCGGTAAAAGTTGATAATGGAAAGTTTTCGGCGCTCGCTGCGGCTATGGTTCAAGAGGGTGTATTTGTTTACATCCCCGCGAATACGCATGTCGAGTTGCCGCTACATTCGGTGCTCTGGGCAAACCGATCAGTACATTTTTCTAGGACAGTGATCGTTGCGGATGAAGGTGCCTCGCTTACGTATGTTCATGAACTTTCGTCCAAAGAGAGTGATCAGCCGGCCTTGCATGTTGGCACAGTGGAGGTATTTGCCGCAACGGACGCAGACGTCAAATTCATCGAGTTGCAGTCTCTTGGTCGGAACTTCTGGCATTTTAGCCACGAACGCGCACAGATCGGTGAAGACGCTCGCCTGGACTGGATCTTCAGCGCGATAGGTACCCATCTGACGAAAAATTTTTCCGAGTTGAATCTGGTCGGCGATAACGCCTGGGGCCGCATGTCCGGCTTCTACTTTGCTGAGAATGATCAACATTTCGATCATGATACACAACAAAATCACCGTGCCTTCAATACCACCAGCGATCTGTTGTTCAAAGGCGCCTTGCGGGACAAGAGTCGTTCTGTTTGGCGGGGGATGATTTATGTCGCACCCGGTGCTCAGAAAACAGACGGCTATCAGGCCAATCGCAATCTCGTGCTTGATAAAAGCGCGCGGGCGGACTCAATTCCGGGGCTTGAAATTCTAGCCGACGATGTGCGCTGCACGCACGCTGCAACTGTCGGGCAGCTCGAAGCGGAGCACATTTTTTATCTCATGTCTCGAGGTCTGCCGTATGAGGACGCGAAGAAGTTGGTCGTCGACGGTTTCTTCGATCCCATCATGCAACGCATTCCGTTTGAGGGTGTGCGCACCAGAATGAAACAAACCATCATTGAAAAGATGGGTTAGCGGAAACTGACTGGCGTAAATATATATGACAACTGCGACATTCGCTCTCGACATAACAAGAATACGTTCTGATTTTCCCGTTTTGCAACGTGAAGTGCATCCGGGCGTCCCGCTGATCTATATGGATTCGGCGGCGACCTCCCAGAAGCCAAGCGCGGTGATCGAGGCAATGAATGACTATTACCGCTCCTCAAATGCAAATGTCCATCGCGGAATCCATACACTCGCCGAGGAAGCGACGGCAAGTTATGAAGACGCGCGGGTGCGTATAGGCAAGTTCATCAATGCGCGTTCACACCGCGAGGTGATTTATACGCGCAATACGACAGAAGCATTGAACATTGTTACGCAGAGCTGGGGACGTGCTAATCTTTCTGCCGGCGATGTTGTCATACTCACAGAGATGGAGCATCATTCCAATTTGGTCCCCTGGCAAATGTTGGCGGGAGAAATTGGGCTTCGTCTGGAATTTATTCCAGTCACGGATGAAGGTCTGTTGGACCTGGATGAATTCGAAAATCTGCTTGCTCTCAAACCAAAGGTTGTCGGGTTCACGCACGTGTCCAACGTTCTGGGCACAATCAACCCCGTCGCTGAAATTACAGCTCGTGCGCACGCAGCTGGCGCCATCGTTGTGATTGACGGAGCACAAGCGGTTCCCCACATGCCAGTTGATGTTCAGGAGTTGGATGTAGATTTTTACGCCTTCTCCGGCCACAAGATGTGCGGACCTACTGGGATTGGAATCCTCTGGGGACGGGAGGTGCTGCTGGATGCGATGCCACCGTTTTTGGGTGGCGGAGACATGATTAAACGGGTCCGGTTGCGCGAGTTTGTAACGAATTCATTGCCGCATAAGTTCGAGGCGGGTACGCCAGCAATTGCCGAATGCATTGGGCTCGGTGCCGCCGTGGACTATCTTTCCGCCGTCGGAATGGACGCCATTCAGGCTCACGAACACGAAATTATCAGCTACGCTTTGGAACGATTGGAAGAAGTGCCCGGACTGACTGTCTTCGGCCCCTCAGCATCCGAGAAGGGTGGTGCGGCCGCATTCACCTTCGATGGAGTCCATCCGCACGATGTCGCGCAGATTTTGGATCGGCGGGGTATTGCAATTCGTGCTGGGCATCACTGTGCAATGCCACTGCATGAACGCTTTGAGTTGGTTGCCACTGCTCGCGCGTCTTTCTATCTGTATAATTCGACTGATGAAGTCGACCAGCTCGTGGAAGGCTTGTACGAAGTAAAAGAAGTTTTTGCTTGAAATAGGATATCAGACATGGATGATATGTATCGTGAGGTCATTCTCGACCACTATAAGAATCCACGCCGGCGGGGTACGCTTGACCCGGCGGATATTTCTTATGAAGACGACAATCCTCTCTGTGGAGATCGAATCCGCATTGATCTTCAAATCGATGCCGAAGAGCGCATTATCGATGCGGCCTTCTCGGGTCAGGGCTGTGCAATCTCGCAGGCTTCGGCCTCTATGCTAATGGAAGAAATTGTGGGGAAGTCTCTGAGCGACGTGAAGAAATTGAGCAAGGATTATATTTTGGATTTGCTCGGGATTGAGCTTGGACCGGTGCGCTTAAAATGCGCCTTGCTCTCGCTGAAGGTACTCAAAGTCGGCGCGTATGGAGTCCAGGAGTGGGTCGAGGAACCTGATTAATCGAAATGTCCATCGAAACAAAGACAACAGAACGAATTACAGTATCTAGCACCGATGAAATCGGTAATGGAGAGCGGCTGCTAGTAGAAATTGATGGTCAGCCAATCGCTGTCTTCAACATTGCGGGAGACTATTATTGCATCGCCGATATTTGCTCACACGATGATGGACCGGTGGCCGAAGGTGAGTTGCGAGAGTTTGAAATCGAATGTCCCCGGCATGGAGCCCTGTTTGATGTTCGCAATGGCAAGGTGCTCTCGTTTCCCGCGATCGTTGACATTCCATATTATCCTGTCCACATAGAGGGAGATGAAATTCAAGTCGAGCTTCCTTTGAATTAGAGGGCAGTCGGCGACAAGCAATATCAACCCCGGAGAGTGTACTGCACCCTGTAAACAAGACACAAAAAGAAAGACCCCCACTGCGGTCATCCAGTCAGACACCTGATTTGATATGGTGTCTGTTTGGTTTTTAGTTGTATGCGTTCATAATTGTAGAACTCGATATATTGGTCAATCAATTCATGCGCCCGCTCAAAGCTTGGCACGCGGATATGGCGGAGCGCTTCCGCTTTCAAATGACCAAAGAAGTTCTCCATGGGCGCATTATCCCAACAATTGCCACGCCGAGACATGGAAGGGGTGATGTGATACGCCCGGGTAAGGGCAGCATACTGCTTGGAAGTGTATTGATATCCCCCCAGTCTAGTACAGTCACCGCGTACTGCCGCAACGCGGCAAGTGTCACGACCCAGTGCGTTCGTACAGTCACGTGCAGACTGCATCGTGATGACTGGGTGAATGTACTGGGTCACGAAGTGGAGTGCGCACTTCACTCTGTGACGTGCAGACTGCATCGTGATCGACTGGACTAGGTGGTCACTGTGCAGGAGCAGTCCCGCAGTGACCTTTTCTTTACGTCTGGCCTGCTTGAGGGTATCGATGACTAAGCGCACAGAATTGCCCAGTCCCGCACAGTGCCGTGCACACTGCATCGGTATCGGTACTGGACGGGGTGTCTTCCCAGACGATGTGCAACGATGAAACCGTCGAACAGGTCCTTGATGGTGGCCAGATACGCCCAGCCTTGTTGGGTAGCGATGTAGGTGACACCTGTACTGCGTACGGCGCAAGTGTATCAGTAACCCATTTCTGATTGGGTTGGTTTGCTGCGAAATCTCGGGCCACACAGTGAAGCCCAGTACCGAACGCCCAGTCACGAATGAACTGGGTCGTGAAACTGGGTCGGTATGCGCACTGCACTTTGAGAGATTGGCATAGCGCTGGTGAAAATCTAAGCGGGCCCTTTGCTTATAGGGGTGGCGTTGCCTGGCAATGGAGCGGATATTGAGCTTGTTCATCAGCCGTAAAACCGCTTTGTGGTTGATGACCAGCCCTTTGTGTTGTCGCAACCACAAAGCAACCCTGCGATAGCCATAGGTTCTGTGCGATTTTTCCCAGGCTTGCTGCACCGCTTGCAGCCGCGCGCTATCTTTGTCCGGCTGCTGGCTGCGCTTGAGCCAGGCGTAATAGGCAGCTCGCGAAACTGCGAAGAAAGTACACATTGCCTTCACAGTGTATCTTCTTTTGTACTGGTAGATGACCCGCTATTGCGCCGTGCGAGCTCGTCCGTGCGCAATTCGGTATGGAATATTTTTAGGAGCACATTTTCCATGCGCAACCGTTCCAGCTCCTCCTGCGGACTTTCCGCCGGCCGACGAGGAGGCCGACCCTTCGGTTTGGCAAAGGCTGCCCCTCCCTTGCGGCGATATTGGCGCACCCAGACCTTCACACCCAGTCATCACGATGCAGTCTGCACGTCATGACCCAGTACATTCATGACTGGGTGACTGTACGAATGAACTGGGTCGTGAAGATCTCGGCGGGGCAGCCCGAGTGCTTCAACTACCTCTGCGCGGGTCAGGCCTTCTTCCAGAAACATGCGTACCGCTTCCAGCTTGGTCGCTTTCGGGTAGTTTTTCATCCCCTTTTTCCCAGACATAAAAAGCACCTCCTGCTTTTATCTTCTCACAGGGGGTGCTTTTATTTTGTGTCAACTTCTTGGGGGTCAGTTCAGAGCCGGGGTTTTTTGTTTAACTTGAAAAGCTTCTGTCGCTGCGAAAGTCTTGATTGCGTCAATCAGTTGGTAAAGATGCAAACTCCCAGACAAGCGCATCAATCTTCTCAGGTTTTGGAAGCCAAACATGTGCGCCCCCGGGAGTGATATATGGGATGAGCATAGTTTGGTCAATGCTGTACGTGCGCAAATCGGAAGTGCTCAGGCCGATGCCGTGACTGGCGAACCAGAGTATCTCGGTCAGGCTCAAATCGGTCTCGAAACTACCATTCATTGTTTCGTACAACGCAGGAATTATTGTAAGCGTGTCGGCTTGCAATAACTTGTCCGCAATGGCCACGAGGATCGCCTGTTGCCGTTTGATCCGTTCGGTGTCGCTATCCTGGCGGCGAGTTCGGGCGTAACGCAGTGCAGTGATACCCTCCAGATGTTGTAACCCAGCGTCCAATTCGAACAAGATAGTCCCATAGTCATCGGTGGGGAAGGCTGGATCGTAGATTGCCTTCGGCACATCTAGTTCGATTCCCCCGAGCAAATCCACAATATTGACCAAGCCCTGAAAATCGATCAGAAAATAGTGATCGATCGGGATTCCGAAATCGAGAAAAATAGTTCGTTTCAGGATTTCTACCCCACCGCCGGGCATGCCAAACTTTTCGCCAAAGTAATAGGCTGTGTTGATACGTCCGAACTGGATGTCATAGTAGACAAGGTCGGCAAGTGGAATCCAAAGGTCGCGCGGAATCGAGAGCAAACTGGCATGCTTGTTTATGAAGTCCACCCGTAGGAGCATAAGTGCATCTGTGCGGGAGGGTTCATTGGTTTCTTCAGGGCGCTGATCGCTGCCCATCAAGAGGAAAGTTGTGACACCTTTAGGGGCTGTAATCGTGGGATTCGCCGTTGGTGTTTTAGCCGGTGCAGGAACGATTTCAACACCCGGTTGAAATGCAACACCCGTGCTAGTTGGGATTGAAGTGGGAGCGACTATCTAATGCAAGGAATCTCGTCTTGCCAAGATGAATAAGCCCGAACCGGCGAGAACGATCGCAAACACCCATAGAGATTTAGATTTAATTTTCATCACTAGAAACAAGTGAATCTCGGACGGAATTGAAGGATGATTTGCGCATAGGCATATTTAGTGTACATAATGACACTAATTTTCATGCAGCACTCTATCGTAGACTCGCATTGTTGCTCTGGCAGTAGCCTCCCATGTAAACCGCTTCGAATGCGCAAGGCCTCGCATCTCGAGGTCCGTTTGGAGTGCTTCATTTTGCAATACATTCTCGATGGCTCCAGACCATCCACGAACGTCAAGGGGGTCTACGAGCACAGCTGCATTCCCAGTTGCCTCGGGCAGACTGGATGAGTTTGAGCAGATCACCGCTGTTCCGCAGGCCATCGCTTCAAGAGGTGGAAGACCGAACCCTTCGTAGAGGGAAGGGCAAGCAAAGACTGTGGCTGCAGAAAGCAACGCAGGTAAATCCGCGTCGGGTACCTTGCCAGTCAAAATAACGTTGCGATGTAATCCTGAATTGGAGAGCTTATTAAAGAAATCCTGAAATAACCAACCGGGCTCACCCGCCAGTACCAGGGGAGTATCCGGGAATTTTTCGATAAGATTTCCATAGGCATCGAGCAATGTCGCATGATTCTTTCGGGGTTCAATCGTCGCGAGATATAGAATAAACCGCTTGGGTAGGTTGAACTTTGCCCTGACCGCGGAAAGCTCATTGAGCTCATTGACTGGTTGGAAGTGAGGAGCAGGCGCCTCCGGGATAACGGAAATCCGATCCGGCGGTATTTTCAATAGTCGGTTTGCATCGTGACGAGTCTGCTCGGATACTGCAATAATTGCATCAGCGTGGCGTAGAAATCGCGGAAACATAAGCTGCAAGAAGATGCGATTCATTGGCAAGTGGTATTCCGGGAAGAGCAGTGGAATCAAATCATGCAAAGTGAAGACGGTGCGGACATTGTGGAAGCGCGGCAACAGATGGCCAGTGCTGTGATAAATAGATATGCCAGGAACGAACTCGTCCATACGCGGCGCACCGAAGTAAGTGAGCGCATTTCGCAGTCGCCATTGTTTGGTCCCCAGCCTGGAGGTGAACGCAGGGAGTGCGTTGAATGGCATTTGGGGTTGGTCGGTCCCCGGGTGATTGTACGCAATGGAATAGCTCCCATGCGGATCAACGGACAACAGCCCATTGATCAGGCCTTCTGTATAACGGCCTAAGCCAGCCTGCTCATGGACTGCCGGTGAAGCTTCGATACAAATGTGAGGAACTTGATCTAAACGCGTCAATGTAGGCGTGAGAGTGGGTTAGGGAGGGAGCTCAAACAGTGTTCAGGTTATAAAAATCCCGGAACGACCAATGGATTTTTTAGGCTCGGTCGGTCTGGGTCGCTGCAGTGAGCGTATCCCCACGTAATAGGACTTTTATCCGAGCGACTAGCATTTCAATTCCAACTTCGTTATAGCCGCCTTCTAGGATAATCACATCGGCAAATCGCTTCGTCGGCTCAACAAATTCGATATGGCCGGGCCGCACAGTGGCGAGATATTGCTGCATGACTGAATCCATGGTGCGACCACGTTCGGCGATGTCGCGTTGCAGCCGTCAGATAAAACGGATATCAAAATCAGTATCGACGAAAATCTTCACATCGAGTAGCTCCCGAAGGATGGGCTCGCCAAAGATTAGAATGCCCTCTACAATCACAACATGATGGGGTTCTACCCGTATAGTCTCCTGTGTGCGTGCGTGCCGAGTGAAATCGTAGACTGGGATATCTACGGCATTTCCTGCTTTGAGCTCCTTCAAGTGCGACACCATCAATTCCGTCTCGATGGTATCGGGATGATCAAAATTAATTAACTGGCGCTGTACCTCAGAAAGATGTGTAATGTCCCTGTCGTAGGCATCATGTGGCATGTACGAGATATGTTCGATACCAACTCGGGACAGGATGGCGTTTGCCACTGTAGTTTTCCCGGAGCCAGTACCGCCGGCAATCCCGATGATAAGTGGGGCGTTTGAAAGGGCCATGTGTCTTATTGAATCAAGAGGGTGAACGTCGCTTGAGAAGCTGCCTTAGTGTAACGCAGCCGGTGTATGTGTGGAAGAGTGGATCAGGCCCAGATTTATATATGCTCATCTAATCCAGAACCCCGATAATTTCACTGTATTATGTGATTTGGTGGGCAACCTTTAACTCGAGGGCACAAATCGATTCTGCTCCTTGGGAAACGAAGAGAAGACAGATGGATTTAAATCGTTTTACGCAAAAAACTCAGGACGCAGTCCTTGCTGCGCAGTCGATTGCGGAGCAGGATAATCATCAGTTTATCGAACCGGGGCATATTCTTATGGCTTTGCTGCGCCAGCAGGAGGGCATCGTTCCATCGATTACCAAAGTCATAGGAACTGATCTTGGAGTACTGATCTCAGAAACTGAAGAGCTCCTATCGCGGCTAGCGAAGGTCTTCGGCTCCAACGTGAATGTGCGCGTCTCACGCCCGACCTCGGATGTACTCGCGGATGCAGAGAAGACTTCGCAGGGAATGAAGGATGAGTACGTTTCGACTGAACATCTCTTGCTCTCTCTGGCAGTAGCGGGTGAGGTTGGAAAGCTGCTCGAAAAGCATGGGGTTACTCGCGATGCAATTCTGCGCGCACTAACTAGCCTGCGCGGAAGTCAACGGGTGACCTCCCAGAACCCCGAAGATACCTATCAAGCGTTGGAGAAATATGGTCGCGATCTGACACAGCTTGCCAGGCAGGGCAAGCTCGATCCGGTCATCGGACGGGACGAAGAAATTCGGCGTGTGGTGCAGGTCTTATCGCGCCGTACCAAGAACAATCCGGCGCTCATTGGCGAACCGGGTGTGGGTAAAACTGCAATCGCCGAAGGCCTGGCTCAACGTATCGTGAGTGGAGATATCCCCGAGGGTCTGAAGAACAAACGAGTTGTCGGGCTGGATATGGGGGCGCTGGTCGCCGGTGCGAAGTTTCGGGGCGAGTTCGAAGAACGTCTCAAAGCAGTTCTTAAAGAGGTGACAGATTCGGCTGGCGAAGTGCTGCTGTTCGTGGATGAGATGCACACGGTTGTCGGAGCCGGTGCAGCGGAAGGCTCGATGGACGCAAGCAATATGTTGAAACCTATGCTCGCGCGTGGTGAGCTGCACATGATTGGCGCCACCACCTTGGATGAATACCGCAAGTACGTGGAGAAAGATGCCGCCCTCGAAAGGCGCTTCCAGCCGGTGCTTATTGAAGAGCCATCGGTGGACGAAACCGTTTCCATTCTGCGCGGATTGAAAGAACGCTATGAGATTCATCACGGGGTTCGCATCCAGGATAGCGCCGTCATAGCAGCAGCCACTCTCAGCCATAGGTATATCTCCGACCGCCAGATGCCGGACAAAGCGATCGATCTTATTGACGAATCCGCTTCTCGATTACGCACCGAGATAGATTCCAAACCGCAGGCGCTAGACGAAGTAGATCGCGCGATCCTGCAGTTGGAGATCGAACGTGAAGCGTTGAAGCAGGAACGCGATCAGGCCTCAAAAGATCGTCTTGATCAGATCGAGCGCGAGATCGCCGAGAAGCAAGAATCGGCGGGTGGCCTGCGGGCTCGCTGGGAATTGGAAAAGCAGGCCATCCAGGAATTACGCGACATCAAAGAGCAAATCGAGAACGCACGTCTCGAAATAGAACGTGCCGAACGCAGTGCCGATCTCGAAGCCGCTGCCCGTTTGCGCTATACCACTCTGCGTGACCTCGAGCAAAGCCTTGAAACAAAAGAAGAGCGCTTAAAGGCATTGCATTCGGATGGCGCGTTGCTGAAAGAGGAAGTGGATGCCGAGGACATTGCACAGGTTGTCTCCCAGTGGACTGGTGTGCCGGTGTCCAACTTGCTGGAAGGCGAGAAGGAGAAGCTCCTTCGCATGGAGGCCAATATTCATCGCCGGGTGATTGGACAGGATCGGGCCGTCTCCGCAGTAGCGAACGCAGTTCGACGTTCTCGCAGCGGTCTGCAAGATCCCAACCGACCAATCGGCTCGTTCATCTTTTTGGGCCCAACCGGTGTCGGCAAAACGGAACTGGCGCGGGCATTAGCTGAGTTCCTCTTTGATGATGAATCCAATATGGTACGCATTGATATGAGCGAATATCAGGAACGCCATAGTATTGCCCGCCTGATTGGCGCGCCGCCTGGTTATGTAGGCTACGACGAAGGCGGACAACTTACCGAGGCTGTACGCCGTCGACCTTATAGCGTCGTGCTTTTTGATGAAATCGAAAAAGCCCATGCGGAGGTATTCAATTCCCTTCTTCAATTGCTCGATGATGGCCGCATGACAGATGGGCAAGGGCGCACAGTAGATTTTAAAAATACTGTCATTATCATGACGAGCAACCTCGCATCAGAGTTATGGGCAAAGGCAGAGCTTTCCATTGGAGTGGATCGCATCCCGCGGGAGGAGATACTCAGGGCTCTGCGAGAGCACTTCCGGCCTGAATTTCTCAATCGCATTGACGAAGTAATTGTGTTCCAAAGCCTAAAACGGGAGCACTTAGCCCAGATTGTAGACATCCAACTCGATCGCATTCGCGCATTGCTCCACGAACGTGGTTTGGGGCTGCAGATTAGTGATCGTGCTAAGGAATTCCTGACCGAGCGGGGCTTCGATCCCACCTATGGGGCGCGTCCGCTCAAACGGGCAATCCAGAGAGAGCTTCAGGACCCACTAGCAATTCGCCTTCTGGATGATGATTTCTCTGCTGGAGATAGAGTGGCGGTCGATGTCAGTAATGATCGCTTGACCTTTGAGCAGTTTGAACCAGGAAATGAACTGGCCGCCTAATTTACTCTCTGAAGCAATTTCGCCTCATAGAACCCCCGATGCTATAATTCTTCAAATCCGACCGAATCGATATCAGTTCAATAATCAAATTGCATCATAAGGCACGATGAGTATCGTCGACGAATCAACCATCGATGGTGGGACAATCAAGTCTGGAGAAACACTCCAGGGTCGCTACCTGATCAACAAAGCCATCGGTGTCGGCGGCATGGGCTCGGTGTATCTATCTCGGGATATGCATTTCCCGAACGTCACAAAATATGTGGCGGTCAAGGAGATGATTAACTTCGCTTCAGACCCGGCCATGCGCGACATTATCATCCGTAACTTCGAGCGTGAAGCAGACATGCTCGCTACGCTGAGCCATCCGGCCATTCCCAAGATTTACGACTATTTCAATTCGGAACAGCGTTCATATCTGGTGATGGAATATATCGACGGGCGTGATCTCGAAGCTATTCTGGACGCAACGGAAGGCTTCATAGCGACAATGCAAGTAGTCGAATGGGCCCTTGAACTATGCGATGTGCTGGCCTATTTACACAAGCATGAGCCGCAACCGATCATCTTCCGGGATATGAAACCATCCAATGTCATGATCGATCACCATGAGCACGTGCGCTTGGTCGATTTTGGCATTGCGCGCGACTTCCGCACCGGTCAACGCGGGACGATGATCGGTACTGAGGGCTATTCGCCTCCTGAACAGTATCGAGGGGAAGCCAGCCCGCAAGCTGATATCTATGCTCTCGGCGCCACCCTGCATCATTTACTTTCCAAGAAAGACCCACGATTGGAGGCGCCCTTCTCATTTGGAGATCGTCCCATCGGAAAGATCAATAGTGATGTTTCGGAAGAGATCATCGCGACGATAAATACGGCCATAGCCTATGATCCTCAAGAACGATTTCCAGATGCAGAGACTATGCGGAATGCACTGGGTGCAATTAAAGTTGGAAATACTCTCCCGATCGATTCGGGAAAAGGGACCGTTATTTTCACTGACCTGGTCGAGGTGCCCGAAATTGCAGCGCCTGCGGGAGGGGTAGGACCGATTTGGACATTCGAATGCGAAGATGAAATTCGCACGACTCCACTTGTAACCGGCAACCAGGTTTTCGTCTCTGTGTATGATCACAATGTTTATGCCCTGAATGCAGCCGACGGATCGTTTGAATGGAAGTTCGCCGCAGAGGCTGGCTTTGCAGCCTCCCCAATCAATGTGAATGGACAACTCTTCATCGGCTCTGAGGATGAGCACCTATATGCCCTGAACGCCGTCGATGGTCGGGAGCTTTGGAAGATCACGCTCGGCGCCCCGATCCGCTCTACCGCCAATCACGCGGCTGGGCATATCTTCGTTGGCTCAGATCGGGGCTTCTTGCATGCTGTCAATGCACGGAGCGCGCAGGAAGCCTGGACTTTTGATGCCGGCGCCGAGGTGCGTTCGCGACCGGCGATTGAGCCAAGCGGCGAAGGCATGGTTTACTTTGGAACCGAGGCGGGCGAATTCTATTGCGTCGATTTTCGTGGGAATCAGAAGTGGCGCTTCAGAGCAAAACGTGCTATTACTGCGTCACCTGCAATGCATGCGGGGGTCGTCGTCTTTGCAAGCATGGATTGGACTGTCTATGCCGCTGAAGCCGACACAAGTTTTGCCCTTTGGCGTTTCCGTAGCCGCCGGGCGTTTGTTTCATCACCCGCAATTGATCCTGATGGTAAGCGCGTTTATGTAGGCAGTGCCGATGGCAACTTATATGCGCTTAACTTGCGTAATGGTAAACAGGCGTGGACATTTGAAACGGAAGACCAGATTGCCTCAAGTCCTGCAGTACACAAAGATCGTATCTATTTTGGCTCTGTTGATGGACACCTTTACTGTGTAAATTCGTCTGACGGCGAGTTGATATGGAAATATAAAACTGATGGTCCGGTGATTTCCTCTCCGACCGTTGCCGGTGATATGATATACGTTGGTTCGGCAGATAATCGTTTGTATGCATTCAAAGCCTGAGAAGGGTATCCTAGTTTGGCGAATTTAATCCAGCGACTTTTTAAACCATCCAAGCCCGAAGACGATACACTCATCGAAGCCGCGCCGATTGTGGCTGCAATTGAGGAAATGCCTTCGGCAGATGCGGTAAACGCTACACCTCCGATGGATGTAGCCTATGCCCAAAATGTTGGTCGCATGCGTGATCATAATGAAGACGCGCTAGCTGCCCTAACCGGTACCCTGGCAGGCCATGACAAAGCGCCTGATTTCGGACTGTTTGTTGTTGCCGATGGAATGGGTGGTCATAGTATGGGGGAGCTGGCCAGCGCAGTTACCACGCGTACGATTGTCCGCGTAATCACCGAAAAAATATATCTGGCGCTGTTGGCGGTGGATGATGATGATCGGCAATTTCCTCCTATCCAGGAAATTCTGACAGAGGCGATCGAGTCCGCCAACCATGAAGTATTGAGTAGTGTTGGAGAAGGTGGCGGGACAACAGCAACAGTTGCGTTGGTGCTCGGTTCGCGTGTAACCATCGCTCATGTCGGCGATAGTAGGGCATATTTCGTTACGCCTGCGGAGCTACGGCTGCTCACACGAGATCATTCATTGGTGCAGCGCTTACAGGAACTTGGTCAACTAACAGCAGAAGAAGCGGCCGTTCATCCGCAAAAAAATGTGCTTTACCGAGCCGTTGGGCAGGGTGAAGGTCTAGAGATTGACGTTGATTCGTATTCAATCCCTTCAGATGCCAGCCTGTTTCTTTGCTCCGACGGCCTCTGGGGGTTGGTGGAAGACCCCGATCTTTTTAAGATTATTCAAGACTCATCGAGTTTGCAGGAAGCGTGTGAAAAAATGATCGACGCCGCGAATGAGGGGGGCGGTCCTGATAACATCACTGCCTTGATGGTTGGTTTTCACACCTAGCTTGGGAGACGGCTTAGACGCGTTTCTCGAAATCCCCTCCTTCGCAAAGCCCAACAGATATTTAAAAGATATGTCGTGAACCAGCGCGACGTTCCATAAAAAAAAGGGATTATTGATCTGGTGATTCTCGCCGATCGATCGGGACTCCAGTTACAAAGTACTCATGACAACTTAAGTGATGCACTTGATCTGGATTGGTATCCTATCGTGGATTTCACTACCGGACACTTTCTGCGCGGGGCATGTCAAAGGCGACCGGGATGGGCAGATGCTCATTTAGGAACTGTTCCAGCAGGCGCAAGCCGAGTTGAAATAGGCTCAGATCACAGCGGTCGGTGCGGTGAATGACTTGCACCCAATTATCTCGTTTGGCGATGACGCCCAAGTAGATGATCCAGATGTAAGCAAGGCAAGCTGCGATCATCAACCGGGCCAGCCGGGCCGGGTCGGCGATATGGCTTTTATGCAAATTGAAGCCCCGGCTTTTCTGGTCGGAGAAGAAAGTTTCAATACGAAAGCGTTTGTTATACCAGGAACAGGCTTCGGCAACCAGCTCCAGGTTGGTGACCAGATAGAGGGGCTCTTTGCAGTCGCGCTGCCACCACGCGATGGCAAGGACGGGCCCATATTCCTGCTGGGTGAAGGCGACATCCGGCACGCCGCGGTATGCACCACGGGGCACATCCAGGTCGGCGAAGGCGAACCAGTCGCCCCCTTCACATAGCTGGACATGCTTGGCCGTGCGACAGACGTAGGCCCATTCGTAGTCATTCAGAGCCGCCTGGAGGTTCGTGCCATCGAATTCACCATCCCCCAGGAAGACGACATCGCTTGCAGGGGGCACCAAAGCGTGTACTTCTGTCAACAACTGCACGTGTGTCGCTTCTGAAAAATGTCCCTTGCTCCCTTTGACGGTGACCCACGCCACCGGCAAAGCACGTTGCTTGTAGATGACGCTCACCATCAGGGTCAGGCAACCGCGGCCCACTTCGCTGCCGTCCATTGCCAACACGAGCGTGCGGTCCTGCGCCAGACCCTGCAATAAGGGTTCAGCGAAGGGTAGAAAGAAGACTTCGTTATTAATATGCTCATTCTTGACCCAGCGGGCGTACCGTTTGACCCGGCTCTCGGGTTTGTTGCCGTCTGGCACTTTCCTGGCGATCGCCGGTAGCTGGCTACTCTGGCTGCGGACAATTCCGCTGACCATGGCAGCGAGCGTATCCAAATGGCGAGCCAAGTTGCCCTGCGGTTCTCCTGGGTACAGTTGCCGCAAGGCGCTCTTTATGGCACGATATGTACGGCGGTTGTCACTCATGGCGATACTCCCCTTGTTCTGTGGTAGAACGGAGAGTGTAGCCGAGAGGCAACCGCTAATCAATCACGGATAAAGTGTCCGGTAGTGAATCGTGGATTAGAATTAAGCGCTTCTGTGAGTTATTACTATCGCGAGCAGAGCAGAAATCAAACGGAGATGAATTGCGGGTGGGCAAACTTGTCTTGCGCGTATATTCCAACTCTCTTTCTCAGTAGTAGGTGCAGGAGGAAAAATGGCACATACAGTACTGGTTCATATGAGCAACGAAGACCCAGTCCTGGCGGAAATGGATGAACTACCCGGAGCGCAAGATCAGTTCATTACATTGCAGAATCCCCGCCGACGGGATGGCAAGGACTTGCACTACATTTTGGTGGATGTGACGACGTCATTTGGCCGATCTCCCGCATTAGTTTTATTGAGGTATTGCCGAGTGAAGAGGAAGAGGATGTCGTAACATTCGTGCGCGAGTAAATATTGCCGATCTGATAATCTACAACATCTATTCACATTAATCCGTCTTGACTAATCGAATTTCACCAAAAGAATTACATCGAATCCTCGTTGTAGACGACGAGCCGCGAATGATCCGGTTTATCCGAATGAACCTTGAATTGGAAGGTTATGAGGTTCACGAAGCCAATGATGGCCTACAAGCGCTTAATCAGGCCCGGGATGTCTTGCCCGACCTTATCGTACTCGATGTGATGATGCCCGAACTGGATGGTTTCGAAACACTCCGCCTTTTGCGCGAGATCGCCACGGTTCCCGTTATCATGCTCACGGCTCGGGGAGATGAGGACGATCGGGTGCGCGGCCTTGAACTCGGCGCAGACGATTACATCACCAAACCCTTCAGCCCGCGCGAACTCTCCAGCCGCGTGAAGGCTGTCCTGCGCCGCACCGAGATGCCATCACCATCAACCAAGGGTCCGATCGAAGTTGATGAGCGTTTGCAAATTGACTTTGACAGAAGGGAAGTGCTTGTTGAAGGGAAACCGGTTAAATTGCGACCGACGGAATATCGGCTACTTTACCATCTTGTGAATAATGCCGGTTGGGTCGTTCCCCATGATCAGCTCCTCGCTAAAGTCTGGGGATATGAATACCGGGATGAGACTCATTATTTGCGGCTGTATATCAATTATCTGCGCCAGAAATTGGAGGCGGAACCACATAATCCAAATTACATTCTTACCGAACGCGGCGTTGGTTATCGCTTCGTCGATTTCCGGCGGGACAGGGGAGATTAATTCCCGAATGGCGCAGACACTCAAAGTTGTCGTAACCGGTCCGTACGGGGCCGGGAAGTCAAAATTTATTGGGACGATAAGCGATATTGATGTCGTTAGTACAGAGCGCAAGTTGTCTGTCCGGGGTTCGGCCGAAAAGCAACAGACTACTGTAGCGATGGATTACGGACGAGTAAAAATTGACGGCGCTATAGTGCATCTCAATGGAACTCCCGGACAAGCGCGTTTCGATTTTATGTGGGAGATTCTTACGCGCGAGATGAATGCATTCGTCGTGATGATCGACTCCTGCGAATCGAAATCATTTTCGGACGCCCGCGACTTGATAGCGACATTTCGTGAAGCGCATGACGCACCTTATTTGATCGCGGCAAACAAACAAGATTTATATTGCGCACCCTCAGTGGTAGAAATCAAGCGCACACTCGGGCTTGGAGCGGATGTTCTGGTGATGCCATGTGTAGCAACAAGCAAAACGAGTGTTAGACAGGTCGTAAAACAAACACTCAATCTTATCCATTAGAATTCTACGATCTAATTTTAAGTAGACGGCGGGCACAAATTGTCTGCCGCTTTTTGTTTAATTCCAACCTCGAAGGTTGATTTGGACGATAAATAAGTCTCGTTCAGAACTATTCTGTCCTTATGTTTATCCGAGAGTTTCGTATAACCTATGTAGTCGATTCGATGACACAGTCTCGTCCCAGGATTACGCCACGTCGCAATGGGTAACTGGGCAGGGCGCCCGCTCGGTCTCGCGGGCAACGTCGGCCCGAGACGAGCCGCCAGTTGCAAAACCTGGCATGTCAAGCTGAGTAGCTTAAGTTCGATTATCATTTAAGGAGAAAGATGAAGGGCTCTTCAGATTTCGGAATCGTCAGTGCATCACCTTGGCGCCAAGCAAGCTCTGCTGCTGACATTTCTCATGCTCCTGCATGTTTGATTGGGTTTCGATGACACGAGTTTACCGGGCATGTAGGCGCTTCCCTTTGCTTCTGAGTTATGCGAAGCTCTCCAAGAATCAAGCCCATGAATCGGCGTTCGTGGGCTTGAATGTTTAATGACGTACATTCTACGCGCAGGCTATCGCTATAATCATAGACGATGCACGTGATTGGAAATTTCGTAGCCCCTCTCAGCCATCTCTGGTATTGGTTGCCTCCGTTGGGGATTGCTTGTGCAGTGTTCGCACGGGTGCCGGTCATGCTGCGCGCGCGTCGCCTTGGTTTATTGAGTTCAAACTCCTGGCGCAAGCTAATATACGCTTCCCTCGCATGTTTTTTCTTCATGGTCATTTCTGCGCTTTCCATTCCCTACGAACGGATGCTTCTTCTGCCGGCACTCGGTTTGATCTCAATAATTTTGATGTCCGTGTTCATTCGGACAGCGCGGCCCGGAATCCATACTGCCATGCGTGGATTCCATTTGCCATTGCCAAACAGATGGTATCGCACAGATTGAAAAAGAAGACTTTGCACGGCGAGGTCGCACCAGACTGCACTGGCTCACCTGGCGAATTCTGCCAATTCTGCCATCCGTCGCGCTTGTTGGGCTGGGCTCTCTGACAGACGGACGTCGTTGGATCGTCTGGTCGGCGGTTGGTTTGTCAATGCTTGTCCCCGCTGTCCTTGTCAGTTATCGGTGGGTGTGGACATCACCCTTGCTTTTCCTTCTTGTTCCGCTCGCACTGGGCTGGCAGGCGACCCGGGGCTATGCAGCGTTGCCACCGGGAAGCTGGACCACGCCTTGGTCTGGAGCTCCTTGCTCAGACCGATTCAAACTCACTGGGGACGGCACTGCCTGGTGTGTTAGCCGCGAAACGAATACGGCCTATCAGTATAGACTCGCAACCGGGGCCGTCCTCGATAAAAAATATATCCGCCATGCCGACGATATTTTTGCTGCGAGTCCGGATGTTACGTGGATTGCACTGGCTGAAGAGCGGGGTGTAGTCCGAAATGGAGAGCCGCCAATTCTTGAACAGCATGTCGTCCGTCCACGGGTTGGTGCTGTCACCAGCGACGAGCAACTCTGGTATGTAAACAGTTTACGGCGCTTGCGCGTGGTCTCGCCTGGAGAGGGAGTGCGCACAATTACGCTCAACGATGGGCTATTGAGTCACACAGTGCTCAATGTGGATGTTTTAGCGAATGGATCAATTTGGGTTGGAACGTTCGGAGGGGCGAGCGGATGGGACCCCATAAATGAGAAATGGGAGATATTCGAATACACTTCCCAAGCAGCTGTAACGGATACGGTACTCGGACCGGACGGGACGACCTGGCTCTTACAGACCTTTGCATTCGGGCCGCCGCGCCAGGAAATTTGGCTGAATCATATCCGCTCCGATGGAACTCAAGGCCGCGTCGATTTGCGTACCTTCGTACCTGACCTGGTGATCTTCCGCGAGAATCAGCACGCTATTGCAGTGGATGGACTTAACCGGGTCTGGTTCATCGGAGTCTCACCGAGCCGGATCGAAAAGTTGCTCGGTATCGTGAACCAGAACGGTACTTTAGCCTTTCCGATATTTTCTCTGGGGCCTTTTTCCAGTAGTGATCCCTTTGGACTTTTGTCAGATGGCTCCGGAGGCATTTATCTCTTTGACGGCACTAAGGAACCATTGCGTCATTGGCGGCCTTAGCCGTCGACTCGGTTAACTGTTCACTTGTGCGCCAAAGTTGCGCCGCCAATTCGGCATCCATGGCGAGCTTGGCGGGAGTCTTAGGTTTCAGATTGTAGAAATACTCACCGACTACCTCTGTAGCTTCCTGTGCGCCGGCTAAATAAATCACAGTCTCGGCGCCTTTTTGGGGGCTGCGCCCATTGCGGAAAACTAGTGGGACGAAAATCTTTGATAAGAAACCGTTATTTTGACCAATGCGTGTGTGGATAAATCCAGGGTGAAGGGCGTTGGTGATAATGCCATCTTCGGAATGCCTGCGGGCCAATTCTTTCGTGAAAAGAACGTTACACAACTTCGACTGCGCGTACGCCTTTTGACCAGAATAACCACGTTGCAATTGCAGATTATCAAAGTCGATTTCCCCCTGATAGTGTGTAGAAGACGAGACATTGACAACGCGCGCCGGCGAGCTGGATATCAGCAATGAAAGAAGCTTGTTAGTCAGCACGAAATAACTTAGATGGTTCAACGCGAAGGTCATCTCAAAACCATCCGGAGATAGCTTGCGTCGCAGGAAAAACGCGCCCGCATTGTTGACGAGTACATCCAGCCGAGCTGTTCGATCCCTGACTTCACTTGCCAGTCGCCGCACCTGATCCATCTCCGATAAATCTGCGAGCAGAAAAGCCACTTCATTGCCGGTCGCCGCTTGAATACGTTCTTGTGTCGCCTCGCAACGCGTGCGACTGCGACCGGCAATGATCACACGCGCACCTAGCTCGGCCAGCCCAAGTGCAGTAGCCTCCCCAATACCGGAAGTCGCCCCAGTCACTAGGCAGGTTTTCCCTTCCATTGAGAAATGATTCACGCGGTTCGTTCCGTTAATTTTGTATCAGCCAACTTTTCGATAACACCTACAACGGCAGAATTGTCCAATTCGTCCATGCCCAACGCGAGCATCGCTTCAAACATCTGGCGGCTTACTGCAGTCTGGGGGATGGATACGCTGTATTCTCGGGCCGTATCCATAACAATATTCAGGTCTTTTGCCATCATGAAGGCTTTGAAGCCCGGTTCCCGATTTCCGTCAAATAATTGCGGTGGTTTGGTGTCGAGCGCCCAGCACTGGGCAGCACCGTCTTTGATCGCGGCGATGACTTTCTCTGGATCGGCACCGGCCTTCTGGGCAAGGATAAGCAATTCACCCATGGCCACCATCTGGGCACCAACCATGATCTGGTTTGCCACCTTTGCAAGTTGTCCGGTGCCACTTTCGCCGATGCGTGTGATCGATTTGCCCATCGCCTCGAAGAGCGGAAGTGCCTCGTCGAAGGCATCTTGGGGGCCGCCTACCATGATTGTGAGTGTGCCGTTACGCGCACCGATGTCGCCACCACTGACAGGGGCATCGAGACTGCGCACGCCCTGGTTTTTCAATTCTGTGGCAATTTTGCGCGCGGTGGCTGGCTTGATCGTGGAGTTGTCGACGAAGATCAAGTTTGCATGTGCTCCGGCGCCGATACCATCCGGGCCAAGCGCTACTAACTCAACATCGGGAGAATCCGGCAGATTCGTAAAGACCACGTCGGAGGAAGCTGCGACTTCTTGAGGTGAGTTCGCAGCTGTGGCACCTTCGGCGACCAGTTCGTCCACCACAGCGCGACTGCGGTTGTGGACTGTGAGACCGAAACCTGCTGTCATCATGTTTCGGGCCATTGCTTTGCCCATCAGGCCCAGGCCTATGTATCCAACACGCATATTTATCTCTCCTCATTGGGGGATATATCCGGGCGAATGATAACACTTACATTGAGTTGG
This sequence comes from Anaerolineales bacterium, assembly GCA_965248775.1. GTDB lineage: Bacteria > Chloroflexota > Anaerolineae > Anaerolineales > JBHHUI01 > JBHHUI01. Next base: position 1,715,040 of record OZ252150.1, on the reverse strand, counting down.
GGAGCTCTGTTCTATGCGATAAGCAAAGCAGAGCGGGCGATGCGGTGAAGGCGAAATTGAAGGCCGTCAGCAATAGATTCTTGACCCAAGTCGGGGAGCTGGAACTTAGCCTCCGCTTGCATCTCCTGCAACCAGTTCTTCAGTGCGCCAACGTTGTTCTTGCCGTCGAGTTGCAAGAGAAGCTGCCGATCCATCTCGTCTGTCTCCACAAACCGGTGGCGCATATTAAGGAGTTTATTCGTCTTGCCTTGGGCATAGCGGCGCGCCACAATGCTTGCGGTTGGACGGGCTGAAATCTCAGTTGTGAAAATTGGTTCCTGTGTGTGGAAGTTCAACATCCCACGGCTCTGGCCATACGCAGAGAATAAATTGACCTGCAGTAACTCGATATCATTATCGTCTGGCGGAGGCACCGCCGCTTGTTGCAGAATTTCGGTTGCATTCGTCAATAAATCGTCAAAGGTTAGCGAGCTCGGCCACTGCCGGCCTAAATGGAGGAGCGCGGCTTTTGTGAGCGGATGCGGGACTGTGAGTTTGCTTTGGCCGTCCAGGCTGAGAAAGTCAATTTCAATCATAGGATCAAAATCGAATTCTGATTCCGCCGGTTGGACGTATGAAGCTACTCGCAACCGTGGAACACAATGGTGGCTGAAAAAGCCATCCAGCTTGACATCGTCTCGCACGAGAGCCGTCTGGCGAAATGTGGAGCTGATCAGAAAGTCCGAAAATTGTTCTTGCGCGAGGGCATCAGCGCTGTTCTCAACAATCATCGATACATGATCCTCAGTAAGTTTTTGTTCCCCATCCCGGATGAGATCTGCATTGCCTAAATATTTCAAATTCTGCTTTGCTGCGCGGTGGATAAACTCCTCTACGTAGATCGGCTCATTGATCTCTTCCATAAAATCGTGGATTAGATAGGCATCGCCCATCCCCGCCAGCATTCTCGAAATTTGTCGAAGCATATGACCATATAAATCGTCATCGAGGAGTTCGAGATCGCTCAGTTTATTTAGGATTTCACGGGCCTTTTGTATCCTCTGTTCCGCGTTATGTGACTCGCGTGTGGAATAAAGCAGAAAGTCACGCATAACTCGGAAATGGTGCCAACCGGGCAGCGTGTTGAAACTGACGTAGGCGACCCCATTCGGATTTAAGTTATCGTGGCAGATTTGAAGGATCTTTTCCTGAATGGGGGGGGCAACCCACGAATAAACGCCATAGGCAATAATGTAATCAAACTTGCCAATTTCAGGACCGAGTGCTGCAATATCCGCCCGTTGCAATTGCACGTTCCCTAGCCCGTAGTGCTTCACCATTTGCAAGCCCGATTTAATTTCGGCCGTGGACAGGTCAATTCCCACAAACTCGCTTTGGGGATACGCGTAGGCGAGCGGCAGTAGGTTGCCCCCGTCCGAGCAAGCCAGTTCCAACACGCGGCATCGATTCACTGGTGGGGGAGTCAGGCCTGAGATGACTGCGAGTGCAGCAAGCCGATCCGGGCTCGAATCAGAATAAGCCCCGCTAGGATACGGGACATCCTCGTAGCTGTTTTTTGATTGAGATTCCATCTCGACCGTCAGGCCTTCAGCAAAGCAACCTGCCCCAGACGTTCTAAGCGCACATTAAGTATTTCACTCATGACGATCTTGAGATCGTCGTCTGCTTCTATTCTCTCGTCTTCCTCTGTTTTTACTTCGATGATTCCTTCGTGTGCCATTTCGATCAGTTTCAGAATGAGGCTGGAATGATCACGTGTGCCATCCAGCAGGCAAAGCAGCTGCCGGTTTGCTTCGTCTAGCTCGACGAATTGATGCCGCAGGTTGATGACGCGACGGGATGGCAACTCGGCCTGTCGGCGGGCAATCAGACTTCCAAGTGGGCGATCACTCACCTGGGTTGTCAGGTCGGGGCTATAGGTGTGCAATTCCAAAAGCGATATACCTTGTCCAAAGGCAGTCATGAGATTGGCTTGTAAAGCAGCCAGTTCTTTCTCGTCTGATCCACTGTTCTCCTGCAAATCGGGCACGAGCAATGCCCGCGCTCCAACAATGAGATCATCATATGTGATCGTGTGCGGCCATTTTTGGTGAAGGTACAAAAGCGCTGCTTTCGTCAATGGGTGGGGTACCGAGAGATTGCTCTGCCCATCAGGTGTTACAAACTCAGCGTTGTCAGATGTACGTGGGTCCATCTCCAAATCGGTCGGTCTGAGATGTGAGGCCAGCCTCAATTTGGTAATTCTGTCTGCTGGAACCGACCTGTCAACTGCCACGTCCGCGTGTACTAGCGCTGTTTGCCGAAAGGTTGAGTTGAGCATGAAATCTGTGTATTGCTCAAGTTCCAATGGATCTTCTGAAAGGCTCATGAGGTCGGTACTTTTCTTCTCAGTGAGTTTTTGGAACTGATCCCGGAAGGAGTCCGCGTGTGCCATAAATTGGAGCCCTTTTGAGTTCGCGCGCGATATGAACTCGTGAAAATATTTCACTACCGGACACTTTCTGCGCGGGGCATGTCAAAGGCGACCGGGATGGGCAGATGCTCATTTAGGAACTGTTCCAGCAGGCGCAAGCCGAGTTGAAATAGGCTCAGATCACAGCGGTCGGTGCGGTGAATGACTTGCACCCAATTATCTCGTTTGGCGATGACGCCCAAGTAGATGATCCAGATGTAAGCAAGGCAAGCTGCGATCATCAACCGGGCCAGCCGGGCCGGGCCGGGTCGGCGATATGGCTTTTATGCAAATTGAAGCCCCGGCTTTTCTGGTCGGAGAAGAAAGTTTCAATACGAAAGCGTTTGTTATACCAGGAACAGGCTTCGGCAACCAGCTCCAGGTTGGTGACCAGATAGAGGGGCTCTTTGCAGTCGCGCTGCCACCACGCGATGGCAAGGACGGGCCCATATTCCTGCTGGGTGAAGGCGACATCCGGCACGCCGCGGTATGCACCACGGGGCACATCCAGGTCGGCGAAGGCGAACCAGTCGCCCCCTTCACATAGCTGGACATGCTTGGCCGTGCGACAGACGTAGGCCCATTCGTAGTCATTCAGAGCCGCCTGGAGGTTCGTGCCATCGAATTCACCATCCCCCAGGAAGACGACATCGCTTGCAGGGGGCACCAAAGCGTGTACTTCTGTCAACAACTGCACGTGTGTCGCTTCTGAAAAATGTCCCTTGCTCCCTTTGACGGTGACCCACGCCACCGGCAAAGCACGTTGCTTGTAGATGACGCTCACCATCAGGGTCAGGCAACCGCGGCCCACTTCGCTGCCGTCCATTGCCAACACGAGCGTGCGGTCCTGCGCCAGACCCTGCAATAAGGGTTCAGCGAAGGGTAGAAAGAAGACTTCGTTATTAATATGCTCATTCTTGACCCAGCGGGCGTACCGTTTGACCCGGCTCTCGGGTTTGTTGCCGTCTGGCACTTTCCTGGCGATCGCCGGTAGCTGGCTACTCTGGCTGCGGACAATTCCGCTGACCATGGCAGCGAGCGTATCCAAATGGCGAGCCAAGTTGCCCTGCGGTTCTCCTGGGTACAGTTGCCGCAAGGCGCTCTTTATGGCACGATATGTACGGCGGTTGTCACTCATGGCGATACTCCCCTTGTTCTGTGGTAGAACGGAGAGTGTAGCCGAGAGGCAACCGCTAATCAATCACGGATAAAGTGTCCGGTAGTGAAACTCACCCTCATGTCATTTCGATGAGGAACGAGGAGAAAACTTCGCCGTTCAATGCCTATTCTAGCTCGACTAAGAAGATTTCTCGGCAAAAAGCGCCTCGAAATGACATGCTTGAGTAGTTACGGATATTATATGGACACCCAGTGCAGGACGTCACCACGTCCAGTCTGCATAGTCGCGCACTTGTCGCGTGCGACAGCATCGTGATGTGCGACTGCACGCGGTCCGCCCCGATCCGTGACCCCGTCCCGTGACCCCGGCCACGGGACGGGGTCACGGGGTGCAAAGAAATCGAGTAATTTGTACTTGCTTAGATTCTTTGTGTACCTCCTTTAGTCCTTCGTGCCTTCGTTGTGAATCCCTCCCCTTCGAAAGGTTGTGATAAACTTCCGCGTCGTAAATTGAAACCAAACTAGAGGAGTGTTCCCGCAGATGACCGCTGAATTAATAGACGGCAAAGCCATCGCCGCGAAGGTGCGCAGCGAGGTTGCCGAAGGGGTAGAAAAACTTATCGCCGCCGGAGGCACGCGACCTGGACTGGCAACTGTGCTGGTCGGTGAAGACCCCGCCTCGCATACCTATGTGCGCGCAAAGCGGAAAGCCTGTGCCGAAGTCGGCATCGAGTCTTTCGGAAACGAACTGCCCGCCGACACACCCCAGGCCGATGTGCTCGTGCTTGTCGAAAAGCTGAATGCCGACCCGGCAGTGCACGGCATCCTCGTGCAATTGCCGCTCCCGAAACACATCGACGAGGAGACTGTCCTGAATGCCATCAGCCTCGATAAGGATGTGGACGGTTTCCACCCGGTGAACATCGGGAAGTTGGGCATGAAAGGCCGCGAGCCTTCCTTTGTACCCTGCACGCCGGATGGCTGCATGCACCTACTGAAGCAAGCCGGGGCGGTCTTTGAATGCGCCAATGCTGTCGTACTGGGGCGCTCAAATATTGTTGGCCTGCCTGCCAGCATGTTGCTGTTGAAACGCAATGCCACACTGACAATTTGCCACTCGCGCACGCAGAATCTTGCAGATGTCTGTCGCTCGGCAGATATCCTGATCGCTGCCGTCGGGCGGCCTGAAATGGTCAAGGCCGATTGGGTGAAGCCGGGCGCGTATGTGATCGACGTTGGCATCAACAACAAATGGCTTGAGCATGAGGCCGATAAGGAATATGCGTGCGATGACTTCAACGATCACTTCATTGCGCACCGCCAGGATGAATCCGAGAAGGGCGGACGCCGGGTCGTGGGCTATCTGCACGAACCGAGCGGTAAATCCTACAGCAAGGAGCATGCCCCGGCAGACCTGCCGGACGACGACACTATTAAACTTTTCCGTAAATATAAATTGGTGGGCGATGTGGATTTTGACGAGGTAAACGCAGTGGCCGGGCACATGACGCCCGTACCAGGTGGGGTGGGCCCCATGACCATCGCGATGCTCGTACGCAACACCTTGCGCGGCGCGGAGAAAGCTGCGGCAGCCTAGCCCCAGGATCAATATTCAGCTTCTAGCAGTTTGTCGGAGAGCAACCTGAGATAGCGAAATCGGTGATAATCTACGGGCATGGCTAGAAAATTCAAGAAACCCAATTACGAAGTGATGCTCAAACAGACAATCAGTCTGGAAGAAGCCCTGCCATCCAATCATTTGGCACGATTTGTGGTGGATGTTATCGCCCAGTTGGATTTGGGTATGATCTATGCACAATATGCACCGACGGGTGGTCAACCTATTGCGCCAGAGATCCTGTTGGGATTGCTCTTCTATGGTTATGCCAACGGGGTGTTCAGTTCTCGTAAGATTGAGAAAGCCACCTATGAGAGTATCCCATTCCGCTATATTGCCAGTGGGCTGCATCCTGACCACGACACAATTGCCAACTTTCGCAAAACCTTTCTGGCTGCGATCCAAGAGTTATTTGTGCAGATCTTGCTCCTGGCCCAAGTTGCTGAGGTGCTGAAGTTGGGTAATATCAGTCTGGATGGTAGCAAGGTGCATGCTGATGCATCCAAGAGCAAAGCGGTCAGTTACAAGCGTCTGATAAAACTAGAGACCCAACTGCGCCAGGAAGTGAACAAACTCTTCGAACTCGGTGAGCAAGCTGATCAGGGTGATCTCCAGTTGCCGGAAGGGCTCGTCATTGAAGACGAAATTGCCATTCGCAAGAAACGTTTGGCAAATCTGGCAGAAGCCAAAGCCGTCTTAGAAGCCCGTGCGCAGGAACGATATGAAGCCGAGAGGGCTGAATACGAAGCCAAACAGCGTGAGCGGGAAGAAAAGTCTCGCAAAACTGGGCATAAACCCCGAGGTCGCAAACCGAAACCACCGCAGCCGGGACCACGGGACAAAGATCAGTACAACTTCACTGATCCGGACTCTCGCATCATGAAAAACAGCACCAATAATGGCTTCGACCAGCATTACAACGTTCAAGTTGCTGTGGAGCAGGAGAGCCTCTTGATTGTGGCGCCTTCACTTTCGAACCATCCGAATGACAAAAAAGAAGCTGAGCCAACCCTGGATGCCATCTCTCCAAAAGTAGGCAAACCAAAGGCTGCCGCTTTGGATTATGGATATTTCAGCAAAGCGAACATCGCAGCACTTGAGAAGCTTGGCATTGATCCTTACATTGCTACCGGTCGCGAACCTCACCACAAAAGCTGGCGTACCTTCTTTGAACAAATGCCTGCTCCGCCACCGGAAGATGCCAGTCCGAAAGTCAAGATGGCTTACAAACTACAAACCGAAATCGGCAAAGCCAGCTACCGTTTACGCAAATGCACAGTGGAACCCGTCATTGGTATCATCAAGGAAGTCCTGGGCTTCCGCCAGTTTTCTCTGCGCGGCCTGCTGGCAGCAGCCGGGGAATGGTGTCTGGTCTGCCTAGCGTTCAACCTCAAACGCATGCACACCCTCTACCAAGCAAAGGGTTTGCTTTAGCCGGGGCTGCTTTGGCGCGCCTGCTACTCGCTGAGAGAAGGTGGTTTGCCCTCCATGAAATGCACACTGTTTTACGCTTGTTTTGTCGCAATCAACTGCTCATTTTGCCCTGTAGGGCTATTCATGTTGTAAAAGTACTTGTCTCTCCGACAAACTGCTAGGGATAACAATACCTGCGCCCCTAAAGGGCGCAGGTCAGTTGGCGTTTCACCTGGGCCAATACTGCGACGAATTCATCGAGCAACAGCCAAGTATATTAGCGCGCTGTTTGATAGTCCAGACCTTCCCAACTAATTTGCAAAAGGCAAAATAGATTTTCTTCCACCGTTGCTCGCTGGTTTATTATCGCATTACCCGGTGAAGCCGAAGGCCAAAGCAAAAGCCGAGCCAGCTAGTGTTCGCTTGTGGTCACTGTAGCCCAAGCAAGCAGCACTGCTCACTGGTGGCCGCGAATGGAAGCCCCAGCTCGCGAGCGTCCTACACACCCCACAAATACTTGTTAAATTAGACGTGATACTCTCCCAAAATGGATTAAGATCACTCAAAAAGATAGCAGGTACGCCTGGTAGCCAAGGAGGCCACAACCCCTCATCCGGAAAAAACGAAGTCGCTTCAAACGACTCATCGCCCACACTATTTCTCCATGAAATTTGCGGCGGCGGGGCTATATACGTCGTGATCACATCCATAGGCAAATCAACTGGCGATACCTCCTCGCACAAACGCATCACATCTTCAATTTGTGCGTTATTTAAGTTCGCCAGCGGCTGCCCGATCGGGCCGACATGCTCTTCGAAGGAGAACAATAAACGGGCGGCCTCCTCCGTTGTCGGTGCGTTTGGGTTATTCGCAGCCAATAGGACTGCCTCTGCGGCCTGCTCATTCGTCAGGGGAGGGATCTGGTAGGTGTCTATCATGACACCCGGCGGCTGAGTGCGCGCAGCGAAGAGAACTGCTTGCGCGGCCTGCGCATTCGTCAGACCCGGAGTGGCCGCCGCCAGGAGAACCGCCTGCTCCGCCTGCTCCGCCTGCTCATCCGTCAGATCCGGATTGTCTCCTGTGAGGAGAAAAACATCCAGTTGCAGCTGCGAAAAGCCTGCATAGGGCCCGGTCGGGTCTATGCGCGCGCCGCTTGGAAGCATTGGCAGGTTCGACACTTGTCCGCATGCTCCACCTGCAACCGCATCCGCGAATTCACCTCGTGAAAATTCGTACGATCCGCGAAAGGGATCATCCTCCGTTCCCATCCCCCAGAAGGTTGTTCCCGTTAGACTAGTTTCCGGTGCGAAAGTGGCCCTCCTGTGAGAAGATGCGAATGATCAAACCCGCATTTTCCACAGAAAGGGCCGCTGCAATGTTACGTGACCGCCACGAAATCGACAAGTTCTTCCTGGACATTCTGGCATTGACGAGTGAGCTGGACCCGGTGTTGGCGCATATCGACGTATTGCTGGATGACGACGAGCTCTACCAGCGAGTGCGCGGTGACTTTGCGCGACGCTATCCGAAAACACTACAGACGGGCCGCAACTCCACGCCGGTGGAAGTCGTGCTCAGGGTGTTAGTCGTAAAGCATTTGTACGGCTGGAGCTACGCGGAAACAGAGAAACATGTCAGGGACAGTCTGGTACTGCGCCACTTCTGCCGCGTGTACTTCGAGCGCGTGCCGGACGAGAAGACGCTCCTGCGCTGGGCGAACCTGCTCCAACCTGAAACACTTATCTCCCTGAACGCCCACGTGTTGCAGCTGGCCAGCAGGCTAAAGATCACCCGTGGCCGCAAGCTGCGCACAGATGGAACGGTTGTCGAGACCAACATCCGCTACCCCACTGACAACGGCCTGCTGGCTGATGGTGTGCGTGTGCTTGGGCGCACGCTGAGACGGGCGAAAACGGTGCTCGGTGACACGACCGAACTGACGCAAGAGACGTTCCGCAACCGCTCCCGCAGTGCCCGCAAGTATGCTCGCCAGGTGGCCAATCAGGCCCGCAGGCGCTCCGAGACAGCTAAAGCGCAGCTGACGACCACGTACCGCAAGCTGCTGCAGGTCGCCCGCCAGAGTGTGCAGCAGGCGAAAATCGTTCTGGAGCAGCTGCAGACACAGAAAGATCGCGCAGCGCAGCGCTTGACCGCGACCCTCGAGACCTTCACCCCGCGTGTCGAGCAGGTCATCAGTCAATGTGAGCGGCGGGTCTTCGCCGGCGAGAGTGTCCCGGCGAGTGAGAAGCTCGTAAGTCTCTTTGAACCGCATACCGCCATCATCCGCAGGAACAAGGTCCGCAAGCCCACCGAGTTCGGGCGCAAGGTCTGGCTCGATGAAGTCGACGGCGGCTTGCTAAGCAACTGGCGCGTCCTCGCTGGCAATCCGAACGATGTCAATCAGTGGCAACCTGCCCTCGACCAGCACACGCAGCAGTTTGGCTGCGCACCGGAACAGGTCAGCGGCGATCGCGGACTCTACTCGCCCGGCAACGAAGCTTATGCTCGCGCATTAGGTGTCGCGCGCGTCATCTTGCCCAAGCCCGGGCACAAATCCAAACAACGTCGGGCCCATGAAAAGCAACTCTGGTTCCGCCGTGGCCGGCGTTACCACGCCGGCGTCGAAGGTCGGATAAGTGTCTTGAAACGCCGCTATCGACTCGACCGTTGCCGCAATCGTGGCGAAGCAGGCTTCCACCGTTGGGTCGGGCTGGCCATCCTGGCGGCCAATCTCAATACCATCGGTACCAAGCTGGCGGCCAAGGCCACGTAACTATGCAATTGTCAAGGTTCACTCCCAGCAAGAAGTTCGCCCTTGCCGATTTCTGATTAGGTGGTGCGTTTTGCACCGGAAACTAGACTAGTGGGTCACTTGGCACGGACATCGCCATAAAATGAATCGGGCTTTAGAATTGGCTGCATCCTTGATCACATAGGTGATGAAATGAGCCGACGCAAGAAAGACCCGCTTCGTGAACTGACGAAGGAAGAGCGGGAATGGCTGGAACGTATTGGCCATTCGCAGACGGAGCCTGCTAGTCATGTCGTTCGCGCCCGACAGATTCTGTTCGTGGCGGATGGGAACAATTACACCGAGGCCGCGCGCTTGTCGGGTCGGAAGTCCGGTGACGCGGTCTCGCAGTTGGTCAGCCGTTTCAACCGGGAAGGCTTGGCGGCCCTCGAGCCAAAGCATGGGGGAGGACCTCAGGTGACGTACGGGGCAGAAGAGCGCGAGCGCATTCTGCAGGAAGTGCGCCGACCACCCATTCCGGAGACAGACGGGACGGCGACGTGGTCGCTGCAAACTTTGCAGCAACGGTTGCGCTCGATGCCGGATGGCTTGCCCGAGGTGAGCACCTATACCATCTGGACGGTGTTGCAGGAAGCCGGCTACAGCTGGCAGCAGTCGCGCAGCTGGTGCGAAACCGGCCAAGCAACACGCAAGCGAAAGGGCGGCACTGTTATTGTGACCGACCCAGATACCGAGGCGAAAAAAACTTGATCGAAAGCGCCTACCATACTGGCGAAACGCTCGGCCTGGCCGTCTGGACCCAAGATGAAGCCGGACCTTATCAGACCAAGCCATATGTGGGGGGCAGCTGGCAGCCCGAGGCGCAGCCGGCCAAACAGCCGCACGAGTACATCCGCGACGGAACGGCAAAATTGCTAACACTATTTCACCCGGCTTCTGGACAAGTGCGCGTGAAAGGCGTCACGCGTACTACCAATGCTATTTTGCATCCATGGCTCAAGGACGAACTGTTGGCTATCCTGCAGGCATTGCCGGCCAAACCCCAACTCGACGTTGAAGCCAATCGCCTGCTATGGGAAAGCTGGCAAGCCGGATTATCGTTGCCCATCACCTTGTCGCAAGAACTTCCAGCTCTGCGCATGCTACTCATCTGGGATAACCTCAAAGGCCATTACACTCCGGAGATGGTTCTGTGGTTGTTCGAACACGGCATTATGCCGCTGTATACACCGTTGGGCGGCTCGTGGTTGAACATGGCTGAATCGATGCAGCGAATTCTCGTTCGGCGTGGCCTGTCCGGCCAGTATCCGCAAACACCTGATCAAATCATTGCCTTGTTACAAGGCGTCGCGCAGGGTTGGAACCAGAACCCCACTCCGTTTGAATGGGGCGGCAAACGTAAGGCACGTCGCCAACGCAGTCGGCAGCGGCGGCACATGCTCGGTGGTTCCGGCGCGTACACTCGGCATCCGATCCGCCGCCGCTCAACGCTGATCCAACAATGGCAATCAGCATGCCAAGTGACCCACTAGTGCCTAAGATTAGCGGGTCGATTCCGGCCGATACCCTTCCGCATGCCCAGGCAAACGCGTCTAGCGTGGTCTGACTGAAGTCCGCCAGTGGCCCGATTGGAAGATAACCATCAGCGCGGCAAACTGATGCACCATCCGGGCAATGTACCAACTCACTGCGGGGTGTAAGAGTGGGCGTGGGATCCGGCGTAGTTACCAGGGGCGTCCAGGAAAAAGTTGATGTTTGTTCAAAAAAACCTGTGGATAAGCCCAAAAAATCAAAAGCTCTGTTGAGCGTTGTAATGCTGAATTCAGATTTATCTGTGTCATAGCTAATCCTTGTCCCAAAAAAAGAAAAAGAGTCAGTGGTTTTCAGAAAATTACTCCCATAGGTTGAAGAGTCACCAGGGTTACTGCAGTCATCTGTCCCGTTCAGGACTTGGAAATCCGGAGCCTCCGATATTGTATTGTCCCCCATGAAGAAGCAGTTAATTTCACCGTTTAATAACATCTCCAAGATCCCATTGTCGAAATCCGCTACTTTCCTCACTCCAAGCCCTTCTCCAAAGCGGTTACGGGGCTCGGCATAGAGATGAGTAGCGCCGTAGGGGCCGGTTCCCGGAACGTTGAAAATGCCTATGGGCGCGGCCAGGTTCCCTAAACGATTGATCCCAGCACCCCATGGTTCGGAATCGCATCCGTCGCGTGTTCCGTCGCCATCAGTGTCTGGTTCTCCGCATTCAGCAATATCTATCGCTTCAGCCGCTGCAGCATGGCACTCATCATCGCAGTCGGCCCCACATTCTGTGTTATGTGCTGCAGGGTTTACAGTAATATTTATTGTGCAGCCGGCAGCACACACCCATTCGGATACCCCAAACGCAGGAAAGGTAAGTACACACCCATCGTGATCTGCAAACGCCACACTCGGCACCAATAACACGAGAGCCGCTGCGATTAGCAGGGCCAGGACTAGTGGGTCACTTGGCACGGACATCGCCATAAAATGAATCGGGCATTAGAATTGGCTGCATCCTTGATCATGCAGGAGATGAAATGAGCCGACGCAAAAAAGACCCGCTCCGCGAGCTGACGAAAGAAGAACGAGAATGGCTGGAACGTATTAGTCGTTCGCAGACAGAGCCTGCTAGTCATGTCGTTCGCGCCCAACAGATATTGTTGGTTGCGGACAGGCACAACTACACCGAGGCCGCTCGTTTGTCGGGCCGTAGATCCGGTGACGCGGTCTCGCAGTTGGTCAGCCGTTTCAACCGGGAAGGCCTGGCGGCTATCGAGCCGGGACATGGAGGTGGTCCTCAGGTGACGTACGGAGTGGAAGAACGCGAGCGTATCTTGCAGGAAATGCGTCGACAACCTGTTCCCGAGACAGACGGAACGGCGACGTGGTCTTTGCAGACTTTGCAGCAACGGCTGCGAGCAATGCCGGATGGTTTGCCCGAGGTGAGCACCTACACCATCTGGACGGTGTTGCAGGAAGCCGGCTTCAGCTGGCAGAAGTCGCGCAGCTGGTGTGATACCGGCCAGGTGATCCGCAAACGGAAGGGTGGTCCTGTCTTGGTGACCGACCCGGATACCGAGGCGAAAAAAACTTGATCGAAAGAGCCTACCAAACTGGCGAAGCGCGCGGGCTGGCGGTTTGGACCCAAGATGAGGCCGGACCTTATCAGACCAAGCCATATGTGGGGGGTAGCTGGCAACCGGAAGCGAAGCTGGCCAAACAGCCCCACGAGTACGTCCGCGACGGAACGGCCAAACTGCTAACACTGTTTCACCCGACGTCTGGACGAGTGCGCGTGAAGGGCGTTACGCGTAGTACTAACGCGATCCTGCATCCCTGGCTCAAAGATGAACTGCGCTCCATCCTGAAAACGCTGCCCGCGAAACCCCAACTTGATGTGGAAACCAATCGCCTGCTGTGGGAAACCTGGCAAGCGGGATTGTCTCTGCCGATCACCTTATCGCAACAACTTCCTGCTCTGCGGACCCAGTACCGCCCAGTCACGAATGAACTGGGTCGTGAAACGAACTGGGTCGGTATACTACTCATATGGGATAACCTCAAAGGCCATTACACCCCGGAGATGGTATTGTGGTTGTTCGAACATGGTGTCATGCCGCTGTATACACCGCTGGGCGGTTCTTGGTTGAATATGGCCGAATCGATGCAACGCATTCTCGTTCGGCGTGGCCTGGCAGGCCAATACCCACAAACGCCCGACCAAATCATTGCCTTGTTGGAAGGCGTTGCGCACGGCTGGAACCTGAACCCCACTCCGTTTGAATGGGGCGGTACCCAGTATACCGATGCAGTGTGCACGGCACTGTGCCGAACGAACTGGGTCGGTAAACGTCAGGCACGTCGGCAGCGCAGCCGAGGTCAGCGTCGGCACCCACTCGGCGGATCCGGTGCTTGCACTCGGCACCCGATTCGCCGCCGCTCAACGCTGATCCAGCAATGGCAATCAGCATGCCAAGTGACCCACTAGTGTGAAGATTCGTCTTGGTTCGAATGGGAGATTAAGGGAAAGAGTATGCAAGATATTGCCTCCATAGCGTAGTCCACCGATACAAAATGCGAGTAAAGAAGGCCGTATTATATGAAATCATACAATCTGTGCAAGGTTAGACTTTCGACTGTTAGCCCAAAGTAGTAATGTCCCCTTTTGCGGTCACGCTCTACGGCACGACCGGGGAGAGGGCAGAAGATGGACAAACTACTAACGATGAGCAAGAAAGAACTCACGCGACTGGAAGTCATGCAAAGGCTCGCAGAGAAACGCCTGAAACAACGTGAGGCGGCAGAGCAACTGGGGGTCAGCGTGCGCCACTTGAAGCGGCTCTTACGCACCTACCGACAGGCCGGAGCAGCCGGACTGGTCTCAAAGCGTCGCGGGCGGACGAGTAACAACCATCTGGGTGTCAAAGTTCGCAAGCAGGCGGTGCAGTTCATCCGCAAGCGTTACGCCGATTTCGGGCCGACGCTTGCCCACGAGAAACTGACGGAAATACATGGTCTGCAATTATCGGTCGAGAGCGTGCGCCAACTGATGGTTGCTGCTGAACTCTGGAAACCACGCCGCGCTAAACGTGCGCGTGTGCACCAGATGCGTACTCGCCGTGCCTGTTTCGGCGAATTAGTCCAAATTGATGGCTCACCCTTTGACTGGTTCGAAGGCCGCGCCCCGGCTTGCTCGCTACTGGTCTTCATCGATGATGCTACTGGGCGCTTGCTTGAACTGTACTTCACGCCCCAGGAGAGCTTCTTTAGCTACTGCGCCGCCCTGCGCCGCTATTTCGCCCGGCACAGCAAGCCGTTGGCGTTCTATAGCGATAAGCATGGCATCTTTCACGTCAACGCGAAAAACGCCGTCTCCGGCACCGGACTGACCCAGTTTGGCCGCGCGTTGCAGGAGTTGGACATCCAGAGCATCTGTGCCAACACCCCGCAGGCCAAGGGGCGTGTTGAGCGCGCCAATCAGACCCTGCAGGACCGCCTGGTCAAAGAAATGCGCCTGCAAAGCGTCTCCGGCCTTGAAGCCGGCAACGCCTTCACCCCCCAGTTCATGGACGATTTCAACCAGCGCTTCGCCGTCGTCCCCGCTGACCCGCGCGACGCCCATCGCCCACTGCTGCCCACCGACGTTCTGGATCGTATCTTCACCCGCCAGGATACGCGCACACTCTCCAAGAACCTCACCCTACAGTACAACAAGGTCGTCTACCAGATCCAGACTGCGCGTCCCGGTTATGCCCTGCGCAACGCCCGCGTCACTGTTTATGAGCAAGCCGACGGCGAGATCGCCATCCGCTACACCGTCCCGCCGACGGCGCGGGCAAAGGCCGGCTACTGGAGCATACAGTTTTCAACCGGCAACAGCGCCAGGCCGAGGTCGCTTCCAGCAAGTCGCTCGATCGGAAGCTCCGCAAACCTACACGCCCGGCTGCCGATCATCCCTGGCGCACTTATGGCCAGCGCCTGAACGGCGAGCCGGTGGCACCGAATGCCCAACGAAGTTAGCCCAAATAAGGGGCTATGGAAAAGTGGGCAAGCACACCCACCTTGCCCACTTTTCCACAGCCCTACGACGATGATGGTTCATCTCTCCTCCCCAAAAGGGGACATCTCTACTTTGGAGAAAAGGGGACATCTCTACTTTGGAGAAAAGGGGACATTTCTACTTTGGAGAAAAGGGGACATTTCTACTTTGGCTTGACAGGTTAGACTTTCGACATTATGTATATTTATTAATTGCTCCAGTTGAGCGATAATATGCAGGTGCCAGGCACTTAATTTAACCTTCCGCGAGTTTTCATTTATCATCGCTCTCAATACAATGCGGTGGGAGCAAAGCAGTTGGTCGAACGAAATCGCAAATAACCAACCTGTCACCCTGAGTGAAGCGAGGGGCTTACTTATTCAGAGATGCTTCCCAGTCTCGAACAGGACTGGACGAGGCGCTCCGCTCAGCATGACATAAAGATTCTGGCCGAATCATCTTATTCAACCCGCGTTTAATCAAAATATTCTTTCAGCTTATTGCTTAAAATAACATGCGCACAATAAACGAAGAAACCGGGGGCAGCCATTCCCGAATCGCATACCTGCGACGCGATATGCAGCTGATATGGCGCATCGTGCAGATGTTTTTAGCCTACTTTGTCGTCGGGCGTCGTATCCGGGCAAAATACCGAGAGATGGAAGCGCAAGGGCAGGTCTATTGGGTGGATGAAGAGCTAGACTAGTTTCCGGTGCAAAACGCACCACCTAATCAGAAATCGGCAAGGGCGAACTTCTTGCTGGGAGTGAACCTTGACAATTGCATAGTTACGTGGCCTTGGCCGCCAGCTTGGTACCGATGGTATTGAGATTGGCCGCCAGGATGGCCAGCCCGACCCAACGGTGGAAGCCTGCTTCGCCACGATTGCGGCAACGGTCGAGTCGATAGCGGCGTTTCAAGACACTTATCCGACCTTCGACGCCGGCGTGGTAACGCCGGCCACGGCGGAACCAGAGTTGCTTTTCATGGGCCCGACGTTGTTTGGATTTGTGCTCGGGCTTGGGCAAGATGACGCGCGCGACACCTAATGCGCGAGCATAAGCTTCGTTGCCGGGCGAGTAGAGTCCGCGATCGCCGCTGACCTGTTCCGGTGCGCAGCCAAACTGCTGCGTGTGCTGGTCGAGGGCAGGTTGCCACTGATTGACATCGTTCGGATTGCCAGCGAGGACGCGCCAGTTGCTTAGCAAGCCGCCGTCGACTTCATCGAGCCAGACCTTGCGCCCGAACTCGGTGGGCTTGCGGACCTTGTTCCTGCGGATGATGGCGGTATGCGGTTCAAAGAGACTTACGAGCTTCTCACTCGCCGGGACACTCTCGCCGGCGAAGACCCGCCGCTCACATTGACTGATGACCTGCTCGACACGCGGGGTGAAGGTCTCGAGGGTCGCGGTCAAGCGCTGCGCTGCGCGATCTTTCTGTGTCTGCAGCTGCTCCAGAACGATTTTCGCCTGCTGCACACTCTGGCGGGCGACCTGCAGCAGCTTGCGGTACGTGGTCGTCAGCTGCGCTTTAGCTGTCTCGGAGCGCCTGCGGGCCTGATTGGCCACCTGGCGAGCATACTTGCGGGCACTGCGGGAGCGGTTGCGGAACGTCTCTTGCGTCAGTTCGGTCGTGTCACCGAGCACCGTTTTCGCCCGTCTCAGCGTGCGCCCAAGCACACGCACACCATCAGCCAGCAGGCCGTTGTCAGTGGGGTAGCGGATGTTGGTCTCGACAACCGTTCCATCTGTGCGCAGCTTGCGGCCACGGGTGATCTTTAGCCTGCTGGCCAGCTGCAACACGTGGGCGTTCAGGGAGATAAGTGTTTCAGGTTGGAGCAGGTTCGCCCAGCGCAGGAGCGTCTTCTCGTCCGGCACGCGCTCGAAGTACACGCGGCAGAAGTGGCGCAGTACCAGACTGTCCCTGACATGTTTCTCTGTTTCCGCGTAGCTCCAGCCGTACAAATGCTTTACGACTAACACCCTGAGCACGACTTCCACCGGCGTGGAGTTGCGGCCCGTCTGTAGTGTTTTCGGATAGCGTCGCGCAAAGTCACCGCGCACTCGTTGGTAGAGCTCGTCGTCATCCAGCAATACGTCGATATGCGCCAACACCGGGTCCATCTCACTCGTCAATGCCAGAATGTCCAGGAAGAGCTTGTCGATTTCGTGGCGGTCACGTAACATTGCAGCGGCCCTTTCTGTGGAAAATGCGGGTTTGATCATTCGCATCTTCTCACAGTAGGGCCACTTTCGCACCGGAAACTAGACTAATGAAGCTGGTGGATACCCCGCCCACTGATTACGCCTTCGGCTACAAGGAGCAGCCTGCATCCGGCAACGATATCAACGGGCTGGGTGCCGCCGAGAAAACGCGTGCCCGGCATGTCTTCCATAACGCAACCGGCGAATCATTATCGTGGAACGCCCTCGACGAGTTCTTCAGCCAGATGAACGTCTGGGGCGTTGTAAGGCATATGCTGGCGAATGTCTGGCAACTGCGCCGGCAGGATGGGCCCGTCGCCCCCAAACAGCTCGCCGCCGAAGACCCCGTGGAACAGGCCGCTGCAATCAAGGAGCATGCAATGGGCTTGGGTGCGGGCATCGTCGGCATCACAGAAATTTCTGATGAGGCGCTCTACGAAGGCCATCAGGTTCCCTACAAATATGCCATCAGTATCGGCATGCCCATGCGGCGCGAAGAAATGTTGCACGTCCCGCATGAGCGCGCCGCCGTGGAGGTGATGCGCGCCTACCGCGAAGTGTCGCGCATTGCGATTGAATTGGGCGAGTACATTCGGGCGCTCGGATGGCCGGCGCGAGCCTATGGTAACCCCAACAGCACAGAGATTTTGCACATCCCGCTGGCGATCAACGCGGGCTTGGGGGAACTCGGCAAACACGGCTCCCTGATCAGCAAAGAGTTCGGCTCAAACTTCCGTATCGCTGCGGTCCTCACGGACTTGCCGCTGGCGACGGATGAACCCGTGGATATTGGAGTGCAGGACACTTGCGCGACTTGTCAGCGCTGTGTGCTGGATTGTCCCCCGGATGCGATTTACTTGGAGAAACAACTCGTGCGTGGCATCGAGAAATGGTACGGGGATTTCGACCGCTGCATTCCGTATTTCGTGAAGACCTATGGCTGCGCGATCTGTATCGAAGTCTGCCCATGGAGCGAACCCGATCGCGGCCCTTGGCTCTCGGAGAAGTTACTGCGAAAGCGGAAGCATTAACCACAACGTGGAGTGCGCACCCAGTGCACTCCACACTGGACGGTGCAGGACTGGGCTGGAGTTTGTCATTTCGACCAACGGGAGAAATCTTACACACAAGAAAAGATTTCTCGCTCCGCTCGAAATGACAGGTTGGGAAAGCTTATCATATCGACTACTCCTCCTGTCATTTCGACCAACGGAAGAAATCCTACACACAAAATTAGATTTCTCGCTCCGCTCGAAATGACAGTGTGGGAAGGCTCATCCTATCGTCGACTACTCTTATCTATTCGACAGAGCCATGTCATTTCGACCAACGGGAGAAAACTTGTGCCCTCAGAAAAGCGCTACTACGTCTACTTACTGACCAACTGGAATAACAATGTTATGTACGTAGGCATGACCAACAACCTTGAACGGCGCCTATATGAACACAAGAACAAGCTCGTAAAGGGGTTTTCTTCGAAATACAACTTGAACAAGTTGGTGTACTTCGAGGAAACAAGTGAGGTTCGATCCGCGCTGGAAAGAGAAAAGGAAATCAAGAAATGGCGGCGGGAGAAGAAAAATTCCCTGGTTAAAGGAATGAATCCTGAATGGAAAGATCTGAGCAAGGAGTGGGGTTAGAATTCCTGCGGCGTCAGATTTCTCGCTCCGCTCGAAATGACAGTGTGGGAAAGCTCATCCTATCGACTAATCTTCCTAATTTTTCGACTTGTGTCTTGTCATTTCGACCAAAGGGAGAAATCTTGTTCGAACTTTACATTGTGATGACAACGAGGTGATCTTAGGGAAGTAATTTTTTGTCAATTATCTATGTACCGTCACCTTCCAACCACGACGCCTGGTAGTCTTCCTTCTCCCATTCAAGCGCCTCTGGCGTCACATGCAGCGGGTTGAAAGTATCCACCATAACCGCCAGCTCGTCCGTGCTCTCATTGCCGATAGAGGCTTCCGTCGCGCCTGGTTGCGGACCGTGGGGCAGACCGCTCGGGTGCATTGTGATGTCGTATTTGTCGATGCCCTTTCGTGACATGAAGTTGCCATCACAGTAATAGATGATCTCGTCCGAGTTCACATTGGAGTGGTTATACGGCGCTGGGATGCCCTCCGGATGATAGTCGAACAGGCGTGGCACAAAGGAACAAACCACGAAATTCCGCCCCGCAAAGGTCTGGTGTACGGGTGGGGGCTGGTGCACCCGGCCGGTGATCGGTTCAAAATCGTGAATGCTGAACGCCCACGGATATAGATAACCATCCCAGCCAACGACGTCAAAGGGGTGGTGGTCGAGCATGTGTCGTGAAAGTGTGTCGCGCACTTCAAACTCACCGCTGTCAGTAAATGTTTCGAGCGCTGCCGGTGGGCGCATGTCGCGCTCGGAATATGGAGAATGTTCCAGCAATTGGCCGTAATTGTTTCGGTACCGTTTTGGAGGCTCTATCTGGGTTGGCGCTTCGATTACAAAGAAGCGTGCCTTCGCAGAATCGAGCAGCATCTGCCAGGTCACGCCATAGGGGATCACGAGATAATCGCCCGGGCCGAAGTCCAGTCTGCCAAACTGGGTATGCAACTGGCCGTTGCCCTCATGCGTGAACCACACCTCGTAGGCCTGCGCATTGCGGTAAAACGTGGTCATACTCTCAGTGGCATGACTGATACCAGGTTGAACATCGTTGTTCGCGAGAATCACCCGCCGAGCGGAAACCGGGTCTCCGCCTGTGGGTATATTTTCGGTGGCAAATGCACGATGTCGAATCGGGCCGTAGTCCGTAAATGTAGGATTAGCGGGTCCGATCTCTTTCATTGATTTCACGCGCGGTGGCAGGAAGTGATGATAGAGAATCGACTGGATGCCGGAGAAACCGTCAAGCCCCATCACTTCCTCGCGGTACAGGCCGCCCCCGTTGGGTTTTCGAAACTGCGTATGGCGTTTGTGCGGGATGTCTCCGAGGCGATAGTAGTAAGGCATGAGATATGTTCCGTATCATTATATTACCGTGTTGCGCAGAACGCCGATTTTTTCTATTTCTAATTCGACGATATCATCCGGTTGCAGCCAGGGCCCCTGGCCGCGAGTCAATTCTAGCAAGCAGCCCGTCCCAACCGTACCCGAGCCGATCACATCTCCAGGATGCAACGTTACACCGGCTGAAGCGCGGGCGATCATCTCACCGAATGAATAATACAAATCCTGCCAGTTTCCGCGTGAACGCTCTTTGCCATTGACGCGCGCGGTCATTTCCAGATCGTAAACCCCGAGTCGCTCTGTTGCATGTGCGCTGATTTCATCCGGAGAGACAATCCACGGGCCGAGACTCGAAGCGAAATCTTTCCCCTTGGCCGGACCGAGGGCCACCTGCATTTCCAGACGCTGCTCATCGCGGGCGGACCAGTCGTTCAGGATAGTGAATCCAAAAATGTGATCGAGTGCCTTCTCCGCCAGGATGTCCTGCCCCGGGAGTCCGATGATAGCCGCAATTTCGAGCTCGTAATCCATGGCAGCACTGTACGCTGGGATGGGGACTACCGCATCGGTGGCAAACATGGCGGACGGGTTAGAGAAGTAGAACACCGGCATTTCATACCAAGCCGCCGGGACCGGTTTACTCCGATTTGACCAGGAGGTCTTGACATGCGCCTCGAAGGCGTAGAAATCCCTGAAGGAAGGGGGCTGCTCCAATGGGGAGTGCAGCTGCACATCCGCGAGCGGGACGCCTGAGTCCGCCAGGTGTTCACCCCCTGCCGATTGCCACGCATCCGGGCCGGCTTGTAAAAATTTGAGTGTGTCCGCAAAGGGCAGCGCATGGACATTTCCGGACTCGAAAACCCCCGGGCGCGGGATTGAATCTTGTTCGCTCGAAAATGTTAGCAGCCGCATTGGGAAGCGGAAGGTCTAAAGATTGCCGCGCTTTTCCTGCTCGTGTTCGATGGCTTCAAAGAGTGCCCGGAAGTTGCCTTTGCCGAAGCCACGACTGCCATGTCGTTCGATGACTTCGACGAACATTGTAGGTCGATCCTGCAATGGACGTGAGAACACCTGCAGCAAATAGCCTTCGTCATCGCGATCGACGAGGATGCCGTGTTTCCTAATTTCGTCGAATGGAGTCTCGATCTGGCCGACCCGATCGGGCAGCGAATCGTAATATGTATCCGGAACGCGTAAAAACTCGATCCCGTTCTCTCTCAGTTTGCGGACGGTTTCCAGGATATTGCCGCTTGCCATGGCAATGTGTTGCACGCCGGGCGAGTGATAGTAATCGAGATATTCCTCGATCTGGCTTTTGCGTTTGCCCTCTGCCGGTTCGTTGATCGGAAATTTGATGCGACCATTTCCGTTCTGCATCACTTTGGACATGAGTGCAGAATATTCCGTGCTAATATCTTCGTCATCGAAATGGAGCAACTGCCGGAAGCCCATCACCTGGTGGTAAAAGTCGACCCAGTAATTCATCTTACCCAATTGCACATTGCCGACAATATGATCTACTGCTGCCAATCCGCTGCCCTCTGCTTCGAGATCAAGGGCCTGGTAGGTCGGTCTAAACGGCCCATTGTAGTCATCGCGGTTGATGAAAACGAGAAGTGTCTCGCCATAGGTTCGGATCGCAGCGGTACGCAGGATACCGGATTCGTCTTTTTCCTCGCGTGACTCCCAGGCGCTCACGCCACCACGTTCCGTAGTGCCCTGGTGGGCCGTCTCAACATCATCTACCCCCAGGGCAATCGCTTTTACGCCATCGCCATGCAACAGATGATGGGCGGCCATTTCATCTGTAGGGCTATAGGCTGCCGACACAACGAAGCGGATCTTTCCAGATTCTAGAACGTAGGATGCAAAACGGCGGTTGCCGGTCTCGAGACCGGAGAAGGCCACGGGTTTGAAGCCGAATGCTTTCCACCAGTAATACATGGCCTGTTTGGCGTTACCGACCCAAAAATGGATATGGTCGACCGAATTAATCTTGAGATGTTCGGCCTCTTCGGTCATTGGCCGTGTTTCGGTAATTGGGGGCGCTGTCATTTATTACCTCCAGCGAGAATTGAAACCGTAGATACTACAAGAGTCAAGCGAGTACTTCACTTCGTGTCTTTGTGGTAATAATTTTGTCCGGCATCGCCATGTCTTGTCGAATGACGTTGGCCAGACGTTCGACTGCGGTTCGAATATCCGCGGGGGGCGCACTGCTGAAATTAAGTCGCATAGCATTTGTCGAACCCCCAACTACCGCAAAAGCATTGCCGGGTATATAAGCAACCTTTTGCTCAATTGCTGCCGGGAACAGCTTCTCAGTGTTAATTTCTTCCGGCAACTTCACCCAGGTGAAGAGTCCGCCTTGCGGATGTGACCAGGATGCAATGTCACCAAGGTGCTCTTCGAGCGCTGCCAACATTGTGTCACGCCGTACACGATTCGCGCAGATAAGTCGCTCCAGGTGAGGCTGCAGCAATCCGCGATCCAGAAATTCAAAGACGGCGCGCTGCATCAGGCTCGATGATTCCAGATCAAATGATTCACGCAATACCTGGATATTTGGAACCAGATTCAGCGGGGCGATGATCCAACCCAAACGTACCGCCGGGGCGAGTATCTTCGAGAATGAGCCGACGTAGAAAACGCTATCGCTATCATCATATGCTTTTATCGGCGCAGGTAGTTTGCCTCCAAAGCGTAGCGCGCTGTAGGGATCATCTTCCACAAGCGGAACGCCAAATTCAGCCGCAAGCGCCGCGGCGCGTTCACGTCGCTCCGGGTTCATGCTGACGCCCAGTGGATTATGAAAGTCCGGGATTAGAACCGCCATCCGGGGGGTGGGGTGCGTCTCCAATGCGCTCTGCAACGCATCCATGTCGGCACCAAATTCAAGATCGGTCGGGATCGTATGCATCGTCATGCCGCGCCCGGCAGTAACTTGCCGAATACCCGTGAATGTAATCGCTTCCGTCACTGCATGATCACCCGGATCGAGGAACAGGCGTGAAAGGATGGACAAGCCTTGCTGTGCACCATTGGTGAGGAAGACCTGCTCCGGAGTACATGCCACGCCCCGGGAGTGCATGTACTCCGCAATCCACGCCTGCAACGGTGCGAACACGGGGCCATACTGCAAGGCCGTGCTGCCATCGCGCTCCAGCACTGCCGCCAGGCATTCGGCAAACTGCTCGGTTGGCAGCAAGTCGTCTGCCGGCAGGCCCCCTGCGAGAGAAATAATTTTAGGCGCGACTGCGAACTTGAGCAGGCGTCGCATGACAGAGCGTTCTAACTGTGCGGCCTCGGTGGCGAGATAAAATGCGTGTGTAGTTGTCATTAAGTTGGTTTCGGATCAATCCGATTTGGATTCAAGGAATGGGCAACGCCGTAGTTGATTTGACTTCCGCCAGTACAAGGCTCGTGTGAATGCGAGCCACACCGGGGATCGGCGTCAAGCGGTCAACAACGAAACGTTCCAGGTCCTTTCGATTTCGGATCGCAACTTTCAAAATATAATCAAATTCTCCGGTCAATTGATGGCATTCCAAGACTTCCGGCATCTCGCTGATCGTATTGCGGAATGTCTCGACCAATTCGAACGTCTGCAATTGCATACTGACGCTGATGAGGCAGAGCATGTCGTAGCCGACCTTCGCCGGATCGAGTAAGGCAACATACTGGCGAATGACCCCTTGTTCTTCGAGTCGGCGCATACGGGCATGCACGGCCGGTGGAGAGAGATTTACCCGTCGAGCCAGCTCGGCATTGCGGATGCGACCATCCATTTGCAATTCCCGCAGGATGGATTCGTCAATAGAATCTAGCTTCTGTCCTTCTGAATATATTATCATTATGTACTCCATTTACTTCAATAATCACAAATATTAACAAAATTACGAAAATAAGCAAGTATTATGACATCTTTTATGAACATAATTCTGATGACCGAATGGATGATATTGCATATAAGAACAATCGAAAGTCCGTTATCATTGTCGTATGGCGAAAAAACGGAAACAAATTCAACTCACAGAAGAAGAACAACACGAGTTGCTCGAAGAGGCACGTGTGGTACATACCGCGACAATCGGGCCGGAAGGACAGCCGCATCTGGTGCCGATGTGGTATGCGCTGGAAGATGATGCGATTGTCTATACAACCTACGGAAAGTCGCAGAAGGTGAAGAACCTGGACCGCGACCCTCGTATAACGCTTCTGGTCGAAGCGGGTGAGTCGTATAACACCTTACGGGGCATGTCGATGGAAGGTATCGCGGAGTTGGGCACCGAGCCACGAGATACAGCGCGGATTATGAATATGGTGGCTTCGCGCTACTCAGGCGAACGCGTCTCTGATCCCGAGCCGGATGCCGAATTGCCGCCACAAGCGTATAAGCGTATTGTTATCCGCATACCCCTTAAAGGTGGGCGAATACGCACTTGGGATCACCGCAAAATGTAAGATCGAAAAAGCGGCTCTCCGTGTCAGAGAGTCGCTTTTTGATTCATTATTTATAGCGTTTAGACTATTCGACAGTTACGCTCTTCGCCAGGTTGCGCGGCTGGTCGACATCGCATCCACGCAAGACTGCGATATGGTAGGCTAGCAGCTGCAGCGGGATCGTTGTTAGTACCGGACTGACGCGCCAATCGGCCTGCGGTACCCACAGGACATGATCCACCAGGTTGGGGATGCGTTCGTCGCCCTCACTGGCAACGGCGACGATAACTCCGCCGCGTGCCTGGGCTTGCTCCAATTGGCTGATCATTTTCTCGTACCAGCGGTCATGCGTGGCGATGGCAATCACCGGCATATCTTCGTCAATTAATGCGATCGGGCCGTGCTTCATTTCTCCAGCCGGATAGCCCTCTGCATGGATGTACGAAATTTCCTTCAGCTTGAGTGCGCCTTCGTAAGCGATGGGCATATTAATACCGCGCCCCAGATAAAGGCAGTGCTCCATATCCTTAAGCGCTTGCGCGACCTTAATAACCTCCGCTTCGCGATCGAGTAGAGATCCGACCTGGTCCGGCAAAAGCAAGAGTGAGTGTGCAAATGCTTTGCGTTCCGTCTCACTGAGCGTGCCGCGTTCCTCTGCGAGGAGCATTGCGAGCAGGCACAGGTCCACCAATGGAGTAGTGAAGGCTTTGGTGGAAGCCACCCCAATTTCGGGTCCGGCCTGCATCGAAATGTATCCGTCGGCAATTCGCATCGCCTCTGAACCGATCACGTTGACGATGCTCCACAACGTCGCGCCTCGTTCGCGACCTTCGTTCATGGCAGCCAATGTATCCGCAGTCTCACCGCTCTGGCTGATTGCCAGGACTACAGTGTTTTCGTCCACAATTGGATCGGAATAGCGGAACTCCGATGCGATGCTGACTTCCACCGGGATGCGTGCCAGTCTCTCGATGAGCACCTTGCCCACCATGCCGGCGTGGGCTGCGGTACCGCAGGCTGTGATCACGATGCGATTGATGCGCCTGGCCAGCTCTGCCGTAAGCTGCAAATCAGGGAGCAAAACCTTCCCGGAATTGAAGTCGAGGCGCCCACCGATAGTTTCTGTGAGCGCCCGCACTTGCTCCTGAATCTCCTTTTGCATGAAGTGTTTGTATTCGCCTTTTTCAGCGGACACTGGGTCCCAGGCGATGTTCTGCACTTCTGCTTTAACAGCTGTTCCGTCCAATGTTTGAGTCTTGTACCCATCTGCAGTGACAACAGTTATCCAGCCAGGTTCAAGGAATGCCAGTGAACGGGTGTGATCGAGTATGGCGGGTATGTCGGAGGCAACAAACATCTCATTCTCTCCAATACCGATTGCGACACCCCCCGCATTGCCTACACGGGCGGCTACGATCTTGTCCGGTTGGCGTGGCGACATCAGCACGATGGCGTTCGCACCGTTTAGATGTCCGATTGCCTGCCGGGCGGCTTCTTCCAATGGAACAGCGTCGGCAAGATAGCGTTCAACCAGCTGCACGATCACTTCGGTATCTGTGTCAGAACGAAATTCCACACCTTCTGTTTGAAGTTCTTCTCTTAACTCGAGGAAGTTTTCAACAATCCCGTTGTGTACTAGAACAACTTCGCCGCTTGCACCCAGATGAGGGTGGGCATTCCGCTCACTCGGCTCACCGTGCGTCGCCCAGCGCGTATGTCCGATTCCGATTTGGCCCTGGATTGGGCTTTCCCGTACAAGGTTCTGGAGCCGTTTAAGCTTGCCTTCGTTGCGGCGCAGATCAATCGTGCCATTGGCGGAGATCACCGCTAGGCCCGCTGAATCGTAGCCCCGGTATTCGAGACGTTTCAGGCCGTCTAATATGATCGGCGTAGCATCACGCGCGCCGACGTATCCAACTATTCCACACATGAGGATCCCTCCTGGGGATTGAGTATTACTCTAATTGATGGCCAGTGCGTCCAATTTTGTCTCGAAGATTACTCTCCGGTTTTGATTGGCAGCTTTTTATCCGGAGGGAACGATGACGGGCGCTGGTTCACCCGAAGGGCATCCGCTGAACTCTCGATTTTCCCGCACGCATTATTAAAGCTGGTGCGGTTATTCCCACGTTGAAATGGGAAACCCTTATCCTCGTCAACCAACTAGGTCGGAGATCGGTGAAAAACAGGTCCTCCTATCGACTCGACCACAGCTTGGTCCTTGCGCTGCGTTCCCGCTAAGCTAAATTTTGTGTATTTGGTTAATCCAACTCCTTAAGCGTGATGAGATTATGTGCTCCGATTATAGCAGGCGAAAAATTTGCGTTCAGCCCACTTGGTAGAAAAACAGCCCACAAGAGGTATTCCCTCGAGTGGGCTGCCATTTTGAACTATCAGGCAGATATACTCTATGCTTCCGCCATCCCAAGATCCTCTGCGGGTGCAGAGTTCGAGACACTATAGGCCTGGCCGTAAAGATGGCCGATTATAACCATGCCATATGCAATGCCTACCGCTGCACCGATGCCGCAAACAATCGAACCAATACTCGTCAATATGCTCGGTACAAATGCCGCAATCAGCCACACCACGATGTAGCCCCCAAGATTTCCTCGCACCAGGCGCCACGAATTTCCTGGACTGATAGCAGCGCCTAATTCGCCGGTGACCCCGAGAGTGCCGAGCGCCGCTGGCGCCAAAATACCAAGTGCCAAGGCGTATGGGAATGCAATAATGATAATGCACAAATTGAGTACGAGTATCAATATCGCGGCGTCATCCGAGGCTGCCATCTGGGAGCTGCCGAGCGCACCCGCTCCAGCCAAACAGGCACTCACAATGATAAGCGGCAACGTCCACACTAGCAGTTTGTCGGAGAGACAAGTACTTTTACAACATGAATAGCCCTACAGGGCAAAATGAGCAGTTGATTGCGACAAAACAAGCGTAAAACAGTGTGCATTTCATGGAGGGCAAACCACCTTCTCTCAGCGAGTAGCAGGCGCGCCAAAGCAGCCCCGGCTAAAGCAAACCCTTTGCTTGGTAGAGGGTGTGCATGCGTTTGAGGTTGAACGCTAGGCAGACCAGACACCATTCCCCGGCTGCTGCCAGCAGGCCGCGCAGAGAAAACTGGCGGAAGCCCAGGACTTCCTTGATGATACCAATGACGGGTTCCACTGTGCATTTGCGTAAACGGTAGCTGGCTTTGCCGATTTCGGTTTGTAGTTTGTAAGCCATCTTGACTTTCGGACTGGCATCTTCCGGTGGCGGAGCAGGCATTTGTTCAAAGAAGGTACGCCAGCTTTTGTGGTGAGGTTCGCGACCGGTAGCAATGTAAGGATCAATGCCAAGCTTCTCAAGTGCTGCGATGTTCGCTTTGCTGAAATATCCATAATCCAAAGCGGCAGCCTTTGGTTTGCCTACTTTTGGAGAGATGGCATCCAGGGTTGGCTCAGCTTCTTTTTTGTCATTCGGATGGTTCGAAAGTGAAGGCGCCACAATCAAGAGGCTCTCCTGCTCCACAGCAACTTGAACGTTGTAATGCTGGTCGAAGCCATTATTGGTGCTGTTTTTCATGATGCGAGAGTCCGGATCAGTGAAGTTGTACTGATCTTTGTCCCGTGGTCCCGGCTGCGGTGGTTTCGGTTTGCGACCTCGGGGTTTATGCCCAGTTTTGCGAGACTTTTCTTCCCGCTCACGCTGTTTGGCTTCGTATTCAGCCCTCTCGGCTGCATATCGTTCCTGCGCACGGGCTTCTAAGACGGCTTTGGCTTCTGCCAGATTTGCCAAACGTTTCTTGCGAATGGCAATTTCGTCTTCAATGACGAGCCCTTCCGGCAACTGGAGATCACCCTGATCAGCTTGCTCACCGAGTTCGAAGAGTTTGTTCACTTCCTGGCGCAGTTGGGTCTCTAGTTTTATCAGACGCTTGTAACTGACCGCTTTGCTCTTGGATGCATCAGCATGCACCTTGCTACCATCCAGACTGATATTACCCAACTTCAGCACCTCAGCAACTTGGGCCAGGAGCAAGATCTGCACAAATAACTCTTGGATCGCAGCCAGAAAGGTTTTGCGAAAGTTGGCAATTGTGTCGTGGTCAGGATGCAGCCCACTGGCAATATAGCGGAATGGGATACTCTCATAGGTGGCTTTCTCAATCTTACGAGAACTGAACACCCCGTTGGCATAACCATAGAAGAGCAATCCCAACAGGATCTCTGGCGCAATAGGTTGACCACCCGTCGGTGCATATTGTGCATAGATCATACCCAAATCCAACTGGGCGATAACATCCACCACAAATCGTGCCAAATGATTGGATGGCAGGGCTTCTTCCAGACTGATTGTCTGTTTGAGCATCACTTCGTAATTGGGTTTCTTGAATTTTCTAGCCATGCCCGTAGATTATCACCGATTTCGCTATCTCAGGTTGCTCTCCGACAAACTGCTAGCAGGACGACAATAGCTTTAATGCCGGTTGCAAAGTAGCCGCCGAAGTTGTCCCAGTCAGGCAATACCGGATCTTCGTTGGCTGCCACACGTCTGGAAATTTCAAGCATATATCCCAGCAACGGTATGAGTGTGATACCGAGAAGAGGCGAAAATAACGCTAAAGCCGAGGCAATCCCCAGTTTCTTAATCCACTCTTCGTCTTGAGTCACGAAGGTAAAAGCGGCACCATAATCCATTTTATCTGCTCCTTGGAACTCGTTTCAAGTCAACCCATTCTATTTGTTTTGCGAACTATCGCAAGTTTTGTATTGCAACGATTTATAACCATTGTCGTTAAAGATATTTTTCAAGTGACCAACCCCCGGCATGCATCACATCCGCCGAAATGGCAGGATCACCTGGTCTGAATACCAAAGAGTTCCTACCAGTGAGTGCATCCAGGACATCGCCCATCAAGTCAGCGAGATAGACCGGAACTCTGAGGGCTTGCGCAACGTCGAGAGGGGAAAGGTCGTCGAGACTTAAGCCCTGTGGATGATCAAACATCACGCGTGGCAGGAGGATCGCCTCGCCGAGTTCCATGCCGTCCAATTGGGCAATGACGTCTGCACCCATCAGCAAGCCGGCCACTGTTATGCCATCACCAAGCTTTTCATTCTGGATCGGCTCCACACGTAAATTGCAGTTTGATTCCTTATTGAATTCATTGGCAGTATTTTGAAGTATTGGGCTGAAGAGAGTTCCAGAAACGAGTGTTGCCGAGCGATTTTCGAGCTGTGCTTTGACGCTCGGAATTTCAGTCTTCTCCTGCTTCCATGCGTCGAGGAAACCGCGCACCTGACCTAATCCGTTTTCTTGCAGGTCTAGTCCTTCAATCTCAATTTGCATTGGGACCGCATGATCGCTGACGAGATACCATTCATCGGTCGCATGCGCGAAGGGAACCCCCAGTCGATTGCGAAATTCTGACTGCCAATTGTGAATATTTTCCAACACCCGCTCCGCTTCGTCCCGAGTGTTGGCTCTCAGATCATATTTATGATGCTTTGTTAGGCCGACCGGCACAACGGACACAGACTTCACTGTTGGATACAAGGCTGCCAGATCGAAAACCGATTGCTTCAGGTGTGCTCCATCGTTCATATTTGGTGTAACGACGATTTGGGTATGGCATTCAAGGCCTCTAGAACCGAGCCATTGCAATTGTTTAATTACATCCGGTGCATTTTTATTCTGCAAGCATTCTCGACGAATATCTATATTTGAAGCATGAACGGAAACATAGAGCGGTGAGAGACGTTGTGTTTCAATCCGTGTCCAATCATGCTCGTCCAGGTTCGTGAGCGTGACAAAATGCCCGTACAGGAACGAATAACGATAATCGTCGTCTTTGATATAGAGGCTGCGCCGCATCCTGGGTGCTGTCTGGAGAACGAAGCAGAAGGGGCAAAGATTATTGCAGCGCCGGATATCGGTATCGAAGGTGGGATGCTCAAAATCAATGCCGAGTGATTGACCTTCTGAGCGCTCTACAATTGATGAACGCACTAATCCGTCACGCCGATACTCAACTGAGACTGAGTCTTCGGCGGCGTGAAAAAGCACATCAATCACGTCCTCGACATACTCTCCATTGACCTGTGACACTTCATCGCCCGCTCGCAGCCCAAGGGTAGCCCCCACAGAATCTAAAGCCACTTGCGTGACGATGCCGGGAGTTTCTGGACGCATTCTGATTGCCTGCATTGGGGCGGAGCGCCTATTGAAATTCGATGAAGCGGGTGGTTGCTTGTGTCAGATCGGAGTAAACACCCCGGCGATGTTCCGGCAGCATCTTGGCAAGTACGAAAAGGCACTCATCCGTCATTTTCTTCAATTCGTCTTTTTTCGGACGCTTGCTTCTACGTCGCAGGCGAAAAGGGGCACCAATGCGGACTACTACGCCTGGCTCGGCCCATCGGCGGCGGCTTAATGTCGGGAACCCCTGTGTGCCACCGATGGCGATTGGCACAATTGGAACATCCGCCTTGTAAGCCAGATAAGCGATCCCCTCCTTGATGTCTTGCAGTGACTCGTGGCGGGTACCTTCCGGGGCAACCAGCACAATCTCGCCGGCGTCAAGGACCTGCAGCGCATGCCTGATCGCTGCCCGATCGAATCCCGAGCGGTCGACCGGTATCACTCTCCAGAGTCGTGGGAATATTCCTATGCCGGGAATCCGATTCACATCTCGTTTGGCCATCGGCACAATGTTACGTGGCAGATTCCCGAGAACAACTATCGGATCGATAAATGCAATATGATTGATCATCAGGATCGCGGAGCTGTTTGTGGGTAAGTTTTCGATTCCAATAATTTGATCGATCTTTGCCAGCCAGCGCCACGCAATATTATCGATTAACCAACGCAGAACATTGCGCATCGGCTCGAGTTTGGCGTGCTCGTAGGATTTCTTGGATGTATGTGCGGAGCCCGTAACGAGTTCGACCATTGACCGAGTCAACTTCCTCCATCTGCATAGACGCCGCGATATTTGTGAGGTAATAACGCTGCGAGGCGTTTCATAATCTCGTGCTTGCCTTTATTGATGTCAGTTCGCCTCTCCCCAGATTTCTCAAGCCGAAATGTCTCGCCAATATTCAGCTGCACCTCTGGGCGGCGCAGTTTTCGTAAAGTCGGTAAAACAAGCTCTGTTCCGGCGATCCCAAGGGGCAAAATGGGCGCGCCGGACCGGAGTGCAATGAAGGCCGCTCCTGCGGTTCCGGCTTCCAAAGCGCCTGTGTGACTCTCGCGGCCTTCTGGTGCCACCACTAATACGCGGCGTTCTCCCAATGATGCAAGTGAGGCCCGAATTGCGGCACGGTCAGCGGTGAATGGCTCAACCCAAATTGGGCCGTACAATTTGAGCAACCAGCCCACAATAGGCATATTGCGCAGCGCTGCTTTGATCATAACCTCCACGCTCCAAGGACTAATCGCGGCTGCGACAACCAGATCCGCACCGGCCAGGTGATTCGCCACAACTATTAGTGGGCCGCCCTCAGGGATATTCTCAACGCCTTCAATTTTTAAATTGATCAAGAGCGCGACAATGAGTCTGTCCAGCCAAAGGATAATGCGGCGAGCAGCGCGTCGCCGCCAAGTCAGGTTGGGGAGTCGCTCCGGAATATTCGTCGTTGCGTTAGATGTGGGCTGCATAAACGCCGTGATACTCACTGGGGAGCAGTGCCGCTATGCGGCCCATGATTTCGTTCGTGTGATTTTCCAGGATTTTGTGTCGTTCCTTGCCATGCGGAGGGATGTCCGGCAGTTGGTAGGGTTTTCCTATCCGCATAGTGATGGGTGCACGATACCCTCGTCGTAATGCGGCAATCATTTGCTCTGTTCCTATCATTCCGACCGGAACAATGGGGACAGACGCCTTCACAGCCAAGTATGCTGCCCCCGGCTGTGCAGGTTTCATCCCCGTCGGACTCCGCGAGCCTTCAGGCGCAATGAATAAAGGGCGACCATTCTGCAGAATGGTGAGAGCAATTCTTACGACACTTCTATCAAAGGAGTCGCGTTGTACCGCATAAGCTCCGTAGCTGCGCATAATCCATCCAAAGATGTGACGCCTCATCATATTTGCGGCCCCAAGTGCTTCTACGGGTATGGGCCAAAAAGCGAGCAAGAGCGGTGGATCGGTGAATGCAAGATGGTTTGATGTGATGAGGTAGGGGCCTTCCTTCGGGACGTTCTCTATACCTTCTACTTTCGGCTTGGATAGAATTCGATATAGGTTTCGAAAGGTTGGTCGCCCGAAAAATCGGAAGAGCCGAATGCGTCGAGGTCGATTGATAAGTTTGTTACTCATGCACATTTCCGGTCTTACATTAATAATGCGAAACTGCAGTTATCAAGGCAGTTATTTTTTTTAGCACATCATCGGCAGATATTCCGGTTGTATCGATGGTATGGGCATCCGCAGCGGCTCGGAGGGGTGCGGTTTCACGCGCTTTGTCAATCCGATCCCGTTCTTCGATGCTTGTGAGTACAACTGCATAAATGCTTGAAACACCACGATCTAAATTCTCCTGATGTCGGCGTCGGGCACGCTCTTCATTCGAGGCGTCGAGGTACACTTTCAACTTTGCTTCAGGCATAACAACTGTACCGATATCGCGCCCAACCATCACAGTGCGACCACGATTCCCGATCTGGCGCATGTGATCCGTGAGTATCCGCCGCACCTCCGGATAGGCTGCAACGATGGATACGTTCGCGTCGACTTCTTCGTCCCGCAGAGCCCAGGTTACATCTTCATTATCTACCAGGACAGTGTACTGACGACCGTCGTCCTCGGTCGCTGGCAACACTTCGATTTTTATATCGCGGGCCAGTTTTGTCACGGCATTTTCAGAATGGATATCAATGATGCGTCTGATCCCAACAGCAGTTACAGCACGGTACATGCAGCCGGTATCAAAATACAAGAACCCGAGCTGTTTTGCTAATCGGTGTCCGATTGTACTTTTTCCAGAAGAAGCCGGACCATCAATTGTTATCGAATCTTGTTTTGGCTGAATGTTTGACATTTATTGCACAGGCAAAGGATGATTTTTAGATAATGATTTGTTTACTAGCAGTTTGTCGGAGAGACAAGTACTTTTACAACATGAATAGCCCTACAGGGCAAAATGAGCAGTTGATTGCGACAAAACAAGCGTAAAACAGTGTGCATTTCATGGAGGGCAAACCACCTTCTCTCAGCGAGTAGCAGGCGCGCCAAAGCAGCCCCGGCTAAAGCACACCCTTTGCTTGGTAGAGGGTGTGCATGCGTTTGAGGTTGAACGCTAGGCAGACCAGACACCATTCCCCGGCTGCTGCCAGCAGGCCGCGCAGAGAAAACTGGCGGAAGCCCAGGACTTCCTTGATGATACCAATGACGGGTTCCACTGTGCATTTGCGTAAACGGTAGCTGGCTTTGCCGATTTCGGTTTGTAGTTTGTAAGCCATCTTGACTTTCGGACTGGCATCTTCCGGTGGCGGAGCAGGCATTTGTTCAAAGAAGGTACGCCAGCTTTTGTGGTGAGGTTCGCGACCGGTAGCAATGTAAGGATCAATGCCAAGCTTCTCAAGTGCTGCGATGTTCGCTTTGCTGAAATATCCATAATCCAAAGCGGCAGCCTTTGGTTTGCCTACTTTTGGAGAGATGGCATCCAGGGTTGGCTCAGCTTCTTTTTTGTCATTCGGATGGTTCGAAAGTGAAGGCGCCACAATCAAGAGGCTCTCCTGCTCCACAGCAACTTGAACGTTGTAATGCTGGTCGAAGCCATTATTGGTGCTGTTTTTCATGATGCGAGAGTCCGGATCAGTGAAGTTGTACTGATCTTTGTCCCGTGGTCCCGGCTGCGGTGGTTTCGGTTTGCGACCTCGGGGTTTATGCCCAGTTTTGCGAGACTTTTCTTCCCGCTCACGCTGTTTGGCTTCGTATTCAGCCCTCTCGGCTTCATATCGTTCCTGCGCACGGGCTTCTAAGACGGCTTTGGCTTCTGCCAGATTTGCCAAACGTTTCTTGCGAATGGCAATTTCGTCTTCAATGACGAGCCCTTCCGGCAACTGGAGATCACCCTGATCAGCTTGCTCACCGAGTTCGAAGAGTTTGTTCACTTCCTGGCGCAGTTGGGTCTCTAGTTTTATCAGACGCTTGTAACTGACCGCTTTGCTCTTGGATGCATCAGCATGCACCTTGCTACCATCCAGACTGATATTACCCAACTTCAGCACCTCAGCAACTTGGGCCAGGAGCAAGATCTGCACAAATAACTCTTGGATCTCAGCCAGAAAGGTTTTGCGAAAGTTGGCAATTGTGTCGTGGTCAGGATGCAGCCCACTGGCAATATAGCGGAATGGGATACTCTCATAGGTGGCTTTCTCAATCTTACGAGAACTGAACACCCCGTTGGCATAACCATAGAAGAGCAATCCCAACAGGATCTCTGGCGCAATAGGTTGACCACCCGTCGGTGCATATTGTGCATAGATCATACCCAAATCCAACTGGGCGATAACATCCACCACAAATCGTGCCAAATGATTGGATGGCAGGGCTTCTTCCAGACTGATTGTCTGTTTGAGCATCACTTCGTAATTGGGTTTCTTGAATTTTCTAGCCATGCCCGTAGATTATCACCGATTTCGCTATCTCAGGTTGCTCTCCGACAAACTGCTAGACTGACTTTATCGAGAGTGACAATTCGAATGGAACAAGAGAAGACGAAGCACTCGTCGGGAGTATGCAGGCGGGTGCGCGTATAAGATTGATTTCGTTGATATTTCATCATTCATTGCGACTCAAATGTCGAATATCGATTCTACAATAGATAGTTGGAAATTGTCCCCGTGCTATAATCCGCGCGCTCCGGGAAAATAGACATTCCTCACCTTCAGATCACAGAATAATGAGTGTTCAACGCCTGCAAAAAATTCTTGCTTCCGCAGGTGCAGGCTCGCGCCGCGCTTGCGAAGAATTCATCTCCGCTGGTCGTGTCCGCGTCAACGGTCGGGTTGCAACCCTCGGCGAAAGCGCAGATCCGGTTTCAGATCGCATCTCTTTTGACGGTGAGCCGATTCATATTGATGCGCGTGTCTATATCATGTTAAACAAACCACGCGGCGTTGTCTCTTCGCTTAAGCCACAGGGTGAGCGAGCCACTGTTCGCGATCTTGTTGACATTCCGGAACGTATTTACCCGGTTGGCAGGCTTGACCTTGATAGTGAAGGGCTCATCCTGCTGACCAACGATGGCGAGCTCGCCCAACAAATCACACACCCTCGCTATGGACATGAGAACGAATATGAAGTCCTGCTAAACGGCTATCCGAAAGATACACAATTGCAAATTTGGCGGCGCGGGGTCGTACTCGACGATGGCAAACGTACAGCCCCTTCAAAGGTGCGCTTTAATCGGAAAGCGGCCTCGGGTACTTATCTACAAGTCGTCATGCGAGAAGGGCAGAAGCGACAGATTCGCAGAATTGCAGAGACGCTCGGCATGCGCGTCAAACGGCTGCGGCGCACTCGGATTGGAAGTCTGCGACTTTCGAAATTAGCACCCGGCGAATGGCGCCATCTAACTGCAGCGGAAATTCAAAAACTAAAACAGAAGCCTGGTCAAAAACCTCGATCGCGACAAAACAGACGTCGCAGGCGTTAATCTTCGGCAATCAGGTCTTCTTGGGAAGATCCCTCATCTTCCTCGCCGTCACCCTCCAATGGGGGGAGTTCTTTGAGCGAATTCAGTCCGAAGTGTTGCATAAATTCAGGCGTGGTTCCGTAAAGGATTGGGCGTCCCGGTCCATCGGTGCGTCCCACCTCAGCAATTAACCCCCGAGAATGCAGACGTTTGATGACGCTATCTGAGTTGACCCCGCGTACGGTGTCAATTTGCGGGCGTGTCACGGGCTGTTGATAAGCGATGATCGCAAGTACTTCCAAAGCGGATTTTGTGAGACGTTGCAGCGATTCGAGTCCAAGGAACGTTTCAACAAATGCAGACATCTCAGGTGCAGTGGTGAGTTGAACTTCGTCTTTGTGGCGTTGCAGTCGTAAGCCGCGATTCTGATATTCTTCTTCGAGGTTATCGAGCGCAGCGCGGATGCGTTTCGGTGTAACTCCGAGCGCGATGCCTATTTGACTTATGGGCGTGGGACCATCGGCAACGAATAGCAAGCCCTCGATTTGGCTTTCGAGTGACAGCACGGATTGAGCCAATTCGGGAGTTGGTTCTTTGTGGTTGTTTTGGGCCATGAGAATTTCGAGGTTGCTGCGGGGAGGATTCAGACTGCTATAATCCGGCAACCTCGTCAAGAAATCGGATTATAGCATAGCCCATTGAGTGAAATTAACGTTTCCACGGACATCTTTGTCACCGTAGACCTTGGTGGCACACTCGTCCGCGCTGCAGCCTATACACGCGCAGGCGAGCAGATCGCACGGGTTGAGAGCGCCTCTCCTGCGGCTGGAAACAGCCAGAAATTGGTGGCCGCTATCACAGATGCCATTCGAAAAGTTTGGCATGAGAATATTCTTGCTATTGGGCTCGGTGCACCAGGGCCGCTCAATCCACAGCCCGGGATCATTCTGCAGGCGCCAAATCTTCCCGGACTGGATAACTTCCCCCTTGCACAGGAACTGCAGGCCGTCCTTGGTTGTCCTGTGTATTTGGGAAATGACGCCAATTTAGCGGCGCTGGCGGAATGGCGGTTCGGAGCTGGCCGGGGCCATACCGATTTACTCTATCTGACAATAAGTACAGGTATTGGTGGCGGGGTCATCACTGGGGGACGGCTGCTCACTGGCAACGCCGGGTTGGCGGCAGAGCTTGGGCATGTCTCCGTCATGGAAGGCGGGCCGCTGTGCGGATGCGGACAACACGGACATTTGGAAGCAGTTGCGGCCGGGCCAGCGATTGCCCGCCTAGCACGAGAACATATTTCTGCAGGAGCGAAATCTCAAATAATTGAATTGGTTGATGGGGACGATAATGAAATCACTGCTGCACATGTAGGGCAAGCTGCGAAGTCGGACGATCAACTCGCCTTAGAGGTTCTGGCGACTGCAGGCTGGGCGATTGGCCGGGCGTTGGCCGGGTTTGCGCATAGCTTCAACCCCGGGGTCATTATCCTGGGTGGCGGTGTCATCGGAGCCGGAGAGGCGATTCTCAAACCAATTCGGACCACCTTCAAGCTTGAATTAATCATTCCGGAGTATCATTGTCCGGTTGTGACGGCGGCTCTTGAGAAGGATGTCGGCCTTCTCGGCGCACTGGTTCTGGCAACAGAAAACACACTTTAGTTGCTGACCGACTCTGCGTTATTGGGTAGACGCAGGTTGTCCGTTGGGCGCGGGAATTGTCCGAATGCTATAATCTCGCTCGATGCGGTGGTCATATCGCGTGGGGAATATACAGGGTGTTGCAATTCATGTACACGCCCTGTTATTGGTCATGCTGGTTTTGGCAGCTTGGCTGGGCTGGAAGAACGGCACTTCAGTTGGGAGCGCGGTCTTTGCCCTTGTCTCTCTGGTTGCCCTATTCGCGGGTGTCCTCGTCCACGAAATTGCGCATACCAAACAAGCTCTCGCGGCCGGAATTCCTGTCCGACGCATTACACTGTTGCCAATCGGAGGTCTGGCCGAACTCCGCACACTGCCTGAAGACCCCCGCATCGAGTTGAAAATTGCGGCAGCGGGTCCGATTGCCAATCTAGGCATCGCACTCATTTTAGGTGGATTGACGTTGGTTCTCACATGCGCAGGATGGATCGTCCATCCATCAGATATATTCGCAGTAGCTCTTACCCCAACACCGCTCGGCCTGCTTGTTTATCTCGCCCTCGCAAATTTCGCTCTTTTCGCTTTCAATCTGTTGCCGGTCTATCCACTAGATGGTGGTCGCATTGTACGCAGTATTCTGTCGCTCTTAATTTCGCCACTCACTGCATCTCAAATTACCGCAATCATCGGACGTTCCCTTGCATTTGGCATGGGGGGAATCGCCATCTTTGGTTTTCCGGCATTTGAAATCCCTGCAAATGCAAGTCTGGCCGCGTTGGCTGTGTTCTTATATGTATCTTCGGGGCTGGAGGCCTCCTCGTTTGATCAGCGTATGCGATTGCGGGATCAGTTGGTCAAATCGATAATTGATGATGACACGACGAGTGTTGAAACAGTGACACCGGCAGCCGCATTGGAGAAGGTGCTTTCGGATGGTGTATTCGATCGACAGCCGATTGTGCCTGTGATCGTGGCTGGAAAGTTGGTTGGATTACTGACTGCAAAAGCGAGCCGGCAAGCTCTACGCCAGCATGGGCTTGATCATGTCGCCCATGCCATGCGAACGCGGTTCCCGCGTGCCACAATGGATGAGACACGCTCTGGGAAATCCAACAGATGCTGCACGTAGCGCGCTTACCTGCGCTGCCGGTTGTGCGTCAGGGTCGGCTGCTGGGACTTATCACCAGCCGAGACTTACAGGGAGCCTCTGCTAGGAAATATAGACGTCGTGGGACTGATCGTTCGAGTAGTTACAAGAGTGATGAAGGGGAACGATTCGAAAGCTAAGAGTCGCTCTCTTCGTCACTGTTCTCGTCGTTGTTCTCGCCGTTGATGTCCGTGTCCCTTATTCCGCGTCGGAATTCGCGAATACCTTTGCCTAGTTCACCGCCAATGCGGCCAATTCGGCCAACGCCGAATAAGATCAGGACGATTACAAGGATGATTATGAGCTCGGTAGAACCGAAGCGAATCGGCATACTAGTCCTCCGTTTGGGTTAAAACAAACATAAATCAATTGTCTCACATTCCTAGTCTGATGTCATCTTAGCTCGACTTTGTACATTTGGGGACTGATTTCTCATAAATAGAAAGGCAAGGTAAGCTGACCTTTGGATCAAGAAAGGTCGGAAAATGCTCACCTTGCCCACGGACATTATAGACTTGCTAAAGCCCTTCGCGACAGTGTTCGAAAAGCGCACTTGGTGGAAAGCTCAGGTGCTTCTGGTCGGTTCGATCCTGACGCCGCACTTGCGGACGGTGACGGCTGCGCTGCGCGTAACCGAGTACTGCCGTACCCGGCAAGTGTGGGGCTGAGCAGTGCCGGTAATTTTGCGAAGTTTCACCACGTGCTCAATCGCGCGACCTGGTCGGCACGTAAGTTGAGCCAATTGTTGCTTGCGTTGCTTTTGCAGCACTTTGATTACGGTGACGAGACTTTGGTGTTTGGAATCGATGAAACTATCGAACGTCGCTGGGGTCGTCGTATCAAGGCGCGCGGCATCTATCGCGACGCCGTGCGTTCGAGCGGGGGTCACTTCGTGAAGGCCAGCGGCTTGCGCTGGATCAGCCTGATGTGGCTTGTACACATTCCATGGGCGATACGCGTGTGGGCGCTGCCAGTGTTTACACTGTTGGCGCCTTCTCAGCGATATTATGCGGACAAAGCGCGCGCTCATAAAACGGTACTCGACTGGGCGCGCCAAATGGTCTTCCAGCTGCGCCGCTGGTTGCCCAGCCGAAAGTTGGTGCTTGTGGCCGACAATAGCTACGCCGCGCTGGAATTCCTGCATGCCTGTCAGTCGCTCTCCGAGCCGGTGGCGGTCGTCACACGTCTGCGTCTGGACGCAGCAGCCCTGTATCAACCGGCACCGCCGCGCAAGCCCGAACAGCTCGGCTGGCCACGGCGCACCCAGTCCAGTGGGGCCTGGGTCACTGGAAGGGGGCCCGCTTACCCACATTGCAAGCCCGGCTGAACGACCCGGAAACGGCTTGGACGAAGACCACGGTCGCCTGGTACAGCAACAAACAACGCACGGTAGAAATCACCGCCGGCACAGCGGTCTGGTATCACGGCGGGATGCCCACTGTGCCGCTGCGCTGGGTTCTCATCCGCGACCCTGAGGACAAATTCAAGCCGCAAGCTTTGCTGTGCACGGACCGCTGGGCTGACCCGGTACAGGTCATCACCTGGTTCGTACAACGCTGGCAGCTGGAAGTCACGTTCGAAGAAGTGCGCGCCCACCTCGGAGTTGAGACACAGCGCCAGTGGTCCGATGCCGCCATCGCGCGCGTCACGCCGGTGCTGCTAGGACTGTTTTCCTGGATCACGCTGGCGGCTCACAAGTTGCATGTGCATGACCCAATCCCTGTGCGAACGGCTGCCTGGTATGCCAAACCTTTGCCAACATTCTCTGATGCAATCGCAACTGTGCGGCGTGAACTCTGGCCGATGGCAAGTGGTTTTTCCATGTCGCCGTCGCAGCCCGATATCGTAAAAGTCCCGCGCGCATTGCTCGATTCTCTGCTAAATATGGCTTGTTACGCTACTTGAAACGTACAAAGTCGAGCTTAGGGTAATTCAAAATGAGGAGCAATTGCTATTGGATATGATTAGCGCGAATCAGACAATATAGATCGGATTGCTAAAGATCCAACCACGCCGCGCTCCATTGAAATCAATATAGGCTTCTACCCGATACGCCCCAGGTTTGGAAGTGATGTGGGTAAGGTGCGTGCCCTTCTCGCGTTGCTGGAGGGTATCTCCGTTGAGGACGATGCGCAGCTCGCATTGCGCCGGAGCCGATGCTTGCAAAGTCACGCCCGTACCAGCGGTGATTTCGTCTCCCATCATGCACCGTTCCCGCTCACCCTGTGCAGAGAAGCGGAAGCCACGTGTGGAATGGGGGAGGTCGTAACCGATGAAGCATCGCCCGGAACGCATTGCCGAATACACTCTTTTTTCATCATCTTCGAATTCGCCAGTTAGTTCATTCTCGAGCAAAATGTGTGTGTTCACTGTTTTGAAGAGATACTCGTACGGGAATAGCACGCGTGACATGCGCCCGTGTGTGTAAGTGGTTCCGTGTGCGTCCGCATTCCCCACTACGTTCACGCGCTTGCCAGTACTCAGCAGTTCATCCCACTTGGCGAGCGCATCCGGGAAAGGGCCAACAATTCCGGTCTCTGGGTTAAGGGCATATTTGACGGCAGTAGTTTTACTCTCCATGAGTGATTTAAATTCACTCATGTAGTTCCATAATTCAATGCCACAGTATCCACTCACATGCCAGTCTTCCCACGGGATGGCTGCTTTGTTGAATACAGGCGCGGCTATCTCGAAGGGATGTGCTAGGAAACAGAAGCCGCCCGCGGATTGAACGGCATTGATCAAATCTTGGGGGTTGGCTGCTTTGGGAGCGAGACCATGCTTCGCTCCGAACACGAGCAAATGATTCGCCTGCGGCCGACGTGTGACGTCATGTACTTCTTCGCCGATGAGCACCAGTACCCGGCGACCGTTTTCGCACTCACGATAGCCTTCCGGGCCGCGCACTCGAACATTGTGGTCGGTGACGATAACGAAGTCGAGTTGTGCTGTTAAAGCGGCCTGTGCAATATCATCATGATAGAGTTCGCCGTCTGAGTAAGGCGTGTGCATATGAAGATTACCGACGTATTCGTGAAGTGAAGACATTTGAAATCTATATTATGGGCACACGTTCAAACCGACAAATGAAGGGAGCTGCGAATTGCTCATAGTAGTCGTAGTTGGTGGTCGTTGTCGTCTTCCGGCCAGCCATATGTTGTCAAATCTACAATGTCATTCTCGTCGAAGATGACGCCTTCATTTTCAAGCAATATGCGTTGCTGCATGGCTCCACGACGCGGGCTGATCTCGCCCTTTGCATTTATTACACGCTG
This sequence comes from Anaerolineales bacterium, assembly GCA_965248775.1. GTDB lineage: Bacteria > Chloroflexota > Anaerolineae > Anaerolineales > JBHHUI01 > JBHHUI01. Next base: position 1,672,793 of record OZ252150.1, on the reverse strand, counting down.
CCAGGGGAGCTCGGGAGGGCAATTGTGCATGGCGTTTCCCACCCAACGTGGTCCAAGTCGGGAGTGATCTTCTTGTGAAACACCTGCGGGGGGCGGGATCAGACGAGCGATAATGCCGTAGGTTGTAACCCGACCCTGCGGAATAGTATTAACGATTTCGAAAACTTGTTGCGCGAATATTTCGGAATCTGGGGGGCTCAGCATCGATAGTTTGTATTCAATAACCTAAAGCGCGGCAACATTGTAACTCTATCTGCTTTCTAACAATTTTATACCCGATTTATGCCGCCTACAGTTGGCGCGCAAATTTATAATGAAGAGAATACATAAAGATGAAAATCGAGTACATTTATATGGATTGAACGTTCTCTTGGCATTCTTTTTGGCCGGTTGTCTCTCGCCCGCGAGTACATCGTTTACTTCTCGGGTCGTCGCCCATACGACAACGCCCATAGAACGATCAGTCCATCTGATAACGGAGACTGATAGTGCTAACGAGCCAGCCACCGCGACAGCCGTGATCTCCAATGGGAATGGGGGGGAAAGCGTGACCAGACAGCCGCATATACCATTGCAAGATTCCCATCCGACGCATGCCGCTGCTCCACCTCCCAGCGAGACCTTGCGCCCGTCAAGTCCAATGCCAATTCAGGTTTTCCCGACGCCCACCGCGCCACAAAATTTGACGCAGTCTGACGTTCCTACACCCGTCGACGATCTCGCTTATGCAGCCCAGGCAATCATTGACTTAAGCAATCAACAACGTACTCTCTTCGGTCTTGCCCCATTTGGGCGCGACGAAACGATCATGGCAATTGCTCGTAAACGGCTGAATGACATGATTGCTCGCAGCTATTTTAGCCACTACGATCCGCTCACAGGTGCAGCGCTGGCGCGGGAGGCCATCCTCGCCTCTGGATATTCTCGTGGAGGAGAAAACATATACTGGAGCGGCTCTGTCGAACTGCCCGATTTTCCGGGACGTGCGATCGATTGGTTTATGGCGGATCCACCGCACGCTGCCGGAATTCTCTCTACAAGTTATTCGCTTGTGGGTGTCGGAGTTGCCTGGAATGGTCAGGGGTGGATGGTTGTTCAGAATTTTGCGACACCGTGATCTGCAGAGTGAGATTGGGTAGTGGTTACATGGTAACTGATGGGGACCACGCTGTATTGTAGTAATGGAGATACAACTTGAGTACAGCTTCATGGTAAACGTCGGACTTGGAGAAAGAAAGAGTTTTGCGCACGAAGCGAGCCAGTCTCTGGCGCAAGGTGTTGTTCCAGCGTTCCACGTGAGATGTCTGGCCGCTTTCTTTGCCGACACTTTGGTGAGTGTCGTTTGGTAAAACCTTCTGGTAAGCGTGCCAGAAGTCGCTGAAGGAGCAACACGCTTTGTAGGATGCTGGGATGGATTTCCATAACGCGCGACAACTTTTTTCACTGCGGTCGCCAATAAAATAGGCCACCACTTGGCGCGTGCGCCGACACAGCGCGACCCATATCCAACGTTTATCGTTTTTTGTGCGTACAAATGACCATAATTCATCCAATTCCAGCACATCATCCGTTTTTACGGTTTCTAAAGTGTCAGCCAGGTTCGGCATAGCGCCGGCCTTCTCCAGAATCCAGCGTGCTAATGTCTGCCGCGCGATGCCAAAGATGCGCTCAATGCCGCGCATACTGGCTCGCTCTCGATAGGTGCGTAGGACAAATTCTCTGATGAACTCAGGATAAGAACGGCTTTGCGGTTCCAACATTCCATAAGCGGCGCAATCGAGACAATGAAACTTCTGACCGCCTTTATAGTCTGTACCATTCTTGACAATGTTGAGGCTCCTGCACTTTGAACACTCATGCGTGATGACACTCTGGATCATTTTGGCGCTCCTCTGTTTGGCAGGCCAACAACTTACTTTTTCCAGACTCATCAGTCAACATGTAACCACTACCTGAGATTGAAAGTCAAAATTGTTGATGGAATCTGAAGAAGCCGTTCCAAGCATTCTGGCCGAACACGGCAAACTCCTTTCTCCCGGTGATCCATTCGGGCGCTTCAAGATCGAGGCAATGCTGGGTTACTCGGGCATGTCGGTCTCTTATCGCGCTAGAGAATCCGGAGCCTCACATGCTGTCGCCCTGAAGGTTCTTTCGCCTCGCTTTTCGGCTGTTCCCGGTCTGAAGGAATATCTCCGTGGGGCCGTCAAACGACAATTTTCATCCCTCAATCATCCGAAACTGGCACGCATTCTGCGTGCCGGTGTGAGCGCGAGCCGCATCTATATCGCACGCGAATATTTAGGAATGAGAATTAAATAACTTGTGCAAATGGGAGAGCGCGGTAATTCCATTGGGGCAAGAAATCATCAAAGATAATGCGCATGTTGTCCCTGAAATCTGTGGCTACTTTACGACCGGTTTCGTAGACCTGGTCAATAACATGGACAAAAGCTTTCAGTCCGGTCTTGGTGCTGGTTTTTTCCATCAGTTCTTTGACGAGTTTGCGGCTGGTGAAGATCACGCCTTGGCAAGCGCGGGTAACATGCGGGAAGAAACGGTGTTCGCTGGGGTTGTATTTCGAGCAATAGGGTGGATAGTGAGCAATGCGAATTTCGACCCCGATTTCATCGGCCAGTGCTTGCAAGTCTTGCTTGAAGATGTAGTAGCGGGAACTGTTACTCCCGCCGCCATCGCAAAGCACGAGAATAGAAGTGGCGTTGGGATAGTGGTAGTGGCCGTATGTGTACCACCAATGGCGAAAGCTATCGCAAGCGAATTCACTGGTATCATGACTGCCGCCGAGTTGGATGTAGCCGACATTGAGACGCAAGTCGTAGAGACTGTGAGGAATGCTGACCCCAGCAGCATAGCTGTTGAAATCATGGTCATAAGTTTGCAGTTCTTCCAGGGTGTACAAATGTCCGTCTCGGTAGAAATTGCCCAGATATTCCTTTTTCTTGCTGTCCATGCTGACAATGGGATTGCCCGCCGCTTCGAATTCGGTCTTGAGCCGCGTGATGTTCTCAAATTGCTCGTTGCGGTTTTCAATCTCGGCCTTCAAACCGAGTTTCTTTTGCGCTTTTCGGCGGCGATAGTTGTGCTTCTGCAGCAACTTGCGCACCACATATTTGCTGACCACGATGTCGTGCTCGGCCCGCAACGCTGCAACAATCTCGCCCGGGGTCAGGTTCGTCCAGCGCACCCTCTCGTCCATCGGGTCACCGGCTGTGTGCTCGCGCAACACTGCCAGGAACTTCTCAGCAAGTTGCGCCCCCCATGTGACGTAGTACGGTTTGCGTCCGCCGCCTGGCTTCCGAATGCGCTGCTCCACTTCGCCCTTGGGCAAGCCACTGACTTCGCGGGCGCCTTTGCTCACCGTGTTGCGACTGCACCCCAACACCCGCGCAATGTAACTCCGTCCGCCGTGTCCAAATCTCAAGGCTTCGAAACCAGCAAAGCGACGCCCATCTTTCTCGTTCAAGCTGTTGTAAAAGCGGCGCATCATTTCTTCATGTTCGGGCGCATAGGGTTTCATCATGGCCTGCTGGCTAGTGTTCTGATGAAGCCAAGAGAATATCACTGCTTGCATCCGTTGTGAACCAACTGCCCAAATTATTTAATTCTCGTTCCTTAGCGGGCGGCAGCACCAAGGACAGGATTGACTCAGGCGAACTGTTCACCGAAGAATAAGTGCGGGCACTTGTCAAGGAGATTGGGCCCGCACTCCATTTCCTCCATCGGCAGCGCATTATCCACCAGATGCTCCGCCCCGCAAATATTCTCTTTGATGCTCGCGGAGGCATTAAAGTAGCCGACTTCGGATTGCCACTTTTGCTGGAGGCCGCGACGGAAGAAGCAATCGTAACTGGCGTTCAGTATATCTCGATGGACTATATTGCTCCGGAACAAATTTCCGGAAAGAGTGTATCACCGGCGACTGATGTGTATTCATTGGCTGCTGTCATTTACACTCTCCTCACCGGGCAAGCTCCGTTCGATGCGAAAGATCCACGTAGCTTGCTTGAACAACAACTCATAAAATCTGCTCCGAGCGTGGGGCCCCTCGCCTCACCGGAATTCGAAGCGACATTGAGACGAGCAATGGACTTCGCGCCGGACCGCCGCCCGTCCAATTTGGAAGCCTTTGCGGCCGAGCTTGGGATCGCGATTGACACCGCAAAGGTTGAGAATCCAACCGCCAAGTTAACTCCGGTTGATGGTCCGCCAGCAGCGGCATCGAAACAACGTGCTCCCAGAAAATTGCGTGCGCGTGGTCACGCTCCGAAAATTCGTATTGGCGATAAATTTGCTCGCCTTACTATTCGGGATCGTATCGCGTTTACCCCTATTACGACTGTCTTCCGTGCGTCAGATAAATCTGATGTGCGTCAAGCCGCGCTCAAAATTCTCAGCCCAGAGTTTGAAGAGCTGCCAAAATTTGCGGATTATTTTCGCAGCATTGTTCGGCGTTTCGCCGCGTTCAAACATGCCAATCTGATCCCGATATTGGGTGGGGGGCATAGTCATAATTATCTCTATTACGCCGTTCCATTCCTAAGCGGGGGAAACCTCGCGGACAGACTCGAAAGCGGCCCAATCGATCCTGATGATGCATTAAACATTCTTAGAGAAATCGCACCAGCGATCAGTTACCTGCACCAGGAAGGCATCGTTCATCAGAGTATCAAGCCGAGCAATATTCATTTCGACGAAGAAGGAAACGCGCACCTGGCAGAAGTTGGCCTGGGGCAAATGATGTACGCGGCGGCAAGTACATTTGTCGATCCCAAAAAACTTGGTCCGATTGGTTACCGATCACCGGAGCAACTTTCCGGTCGCCGCAAGGGCAGCAAACTCGATGGGCGTAGCGATATTTACTCGCTTGGTGTCTTGCTCTTTGAGATGCTCACCGGACGCCCGCCCTTCGAAGCCGAAACAGCTGCCGATCTCGCAATGCTCCAGTTCTCCTCGCCGGTTCCCTCGCCTCGTCAGGTTCGTCCTGTCGATCTGCAACCCCTGGACCGGCAGCTGGACGAAGTGCTGCGCATTGCTCTGAGTTATAGCCCGCGAGGGCGTTTCAATTCTGTTTCGGAACTGATGAGCGCCGTCACCGGCGTATTCCCACTCGATTTACCTGATAGTGATGTTATCGCGTTTCCGGCAGTCGCTCCTGAGATTGTTACAGAGGGACTGCCTGCTGATATTCATGAGACCCCAACGATCGAGTTGCCCCCACTCGACACGGCTGACCTGTTGGATATTGATCTGCCCGAGCAGGATATGCCTGTTGCGGAAGTCGCGGAGAACTTGTTGCAGATTGACACGCTGGAATTACTGCGGCCATCCACTCCAGCAGTTGCTACTGCACCGGCTGTTTCGATTCCCGTCCCGATACCTGTTCCAGAGAAGCGGCCCCGTGTTGGCTTATACATCACAGGTGCCCTCGGGATTGTTGGTGTCATCGTCATTGGCGCAGTTCTTGTATTTGCCGGGGGGCGTGCCCGCGCTAGACAGCGCGTCCAGCGCACAGAAGCGGCAATAGCTGTTGAAATTGATCAAGTTGACGAAGCCGTTGGTGATCAGAGCGGATCATCTAACACCGAGAGCACACCGATTTCCATTTCCAATGATCAGAATTCTGGCGGTATTTCTTCCGAAGATCAAGATGGAGATGATTCCGCCGATAGTTCCAGCGAGGCTGGTGTGCAAGCAACGGAACCTCAGGCGACAGTGGAAGCAACGGCTACTCAAGAGCAAGCTGCGACAGATGAAGACGTGAGTACAGAAGCTGGGTTAGCATCTTCAACTGTAGAAGCTCTGGCAACAGACGAAGTGGAGGCAACCGAAGCTCCAACGATATCGCCTACCGAGACCACAGAACCGACCGCGGAACCCACCGCGGCACCAACAGAAACCGAAACACCTGCCCCGACAGTCGCGCCGACGCTAGGTCCGGCGCCTGGAGAAGACCCGGAGAATGCCGCGGCGGAACTTGCAATAATTTCACTTACAAATCAAAATCGTTCCAATCAGGGGGTGGCGCCGCCAGTGGGTGGGGAGACATCAATGATGTCCGTCGCACAGGAACGCAGTGATGATATGGACATCCGTAATTATTTCAGCCACAACGATCCGGTGACTGGCAGTGTGCCTGCATTCGAATTATTGAGTGGCTACGGCGCAGTGGGAGAGAATTTGTTCATCACATCCGGTTCGATACCGATTGAAGAATTGGCAGAGCGGGCGATGTCCTCTTGGATGAGTAGCCCGGGGCATCGTGCCAACATTCTGGACAGTGTGTATGAGTACATCGGAGTCGGAATTCGCTTTGATGACTCCTGTCCGACTTATGGAGACTGTTGGTTGATCACACAGGTATTCGCGAGCGAAATACCCTGACTGGCAAATGGTAAGAGAATCCGTCCAGAAACGAACCTTCGATGAATTTGAGCCGGGCACAAGATATGCCGGCCGATTTACGATTGAGGAGCTCCGCTCAGCTGGTCCTCTAGGTGATGTCTATCGTGCTCGCTCGGCCGAAGGCCTGGTCGCTCTACGTGTCTTCCGGCCGGACCTAACAGATTTACCCGGCCTGACGGATTATCTACGTTCAGTGGCGAAAAAAATCGACTCCTGTAAACATGCGGGTTTAAACATTTTCCACCGATTGGGCGTCAGCGCCGGACAGATCCACGTCGCGGAAGCCTACCTTTCTGGCGGAAGTCTTGCCGATCGGCTTGTAGCAGAAAAACGACTGAACCTGGAAGAGGGTTTGCGCCTAATCGCAGCAATCTCTCCTCCGCTGTCCGCGCTCCATGCAAGTCGCATCATTCATGGAAACCTGAAACCTGCAAATATTAATTTCGACGGCAGCGGGACACCATTGCTCACACATGCTCGAATTCCCGCAGTGATCGAGCAGGCCGTTCGCACACTCGATCTCAATGTGCCATTAGATGTCCCACTGCATATCGCGCCGGAGATTATTGGCGGTCGGGAAAATGATGCCCGCAGCGATCAATTTTCAATGGCCGCGATTCTCTACAATCTTCTGGTGGGAGAGCTACCATTCCCGGCTAAATCTCTGGAAGAACTTAACCACTTGCAGTTCACGCAGTCCGCACCGCAGGCTCACCGGGCCAATCCTGATATCCCTCTGGAAGTGTCTACTGCCATTGGGAAGGCTCTCGGATTTGCCCTCGAGCAGAGATTTGAGTCTTTACAGGATTTTCTCACTGCACTCGGCGTATCGTCTCCCACTCCACTGATAGTCCCAGCTGCTCCAAAAACGAAACCGCAGGATGCAGCCCCGGAGGCTGCTGCGTCCGTTGAAGCTGCTCCTGTTCAGGCAGAGAAAATCTCGTTGCCGGAATTAGATGTCGAAAAACGATTTGGTCGCTTTGACCTCCATGAACTTATCGGAAAAACTGATCTGAATCTCGTCTACCGTGCAGTCGATAGAGCCGCTCGCAAAGACGTGGCTTTGAAGCTGCTCGCGGATAATTTCATGGAGTTGCCGCAATTTGAAAAGTATTTTCTAAACGTCGTCAATCGCTTCAACGAAGTGGAGCACCCATATCTTGTTCCGCTGTTACGCGCTGGAAAGATCCAAGGGCGCTTATTCTATTCGGTTGGTTTGTTGCGAGGCGGTACTCTGGCCGATCGGCTGGAGGCTGGTGCGCTGCCGATCCAGGATGCACTTGCTATCCTGAGTAATATCGGTCCGGCGTTGAGCTTTTTGCACCAACATGATTTTGTCCACTTGAACTTAAAACCGAGCAATATCCTATTTGATGAAAACGGACACGCTTGGCTTTCTGAAGTAGGACTGGCACCCATGATTGCGACTGCTGCAGCTTCGTTCGCTAGCTCGGACCAGCGAGGAGTCTTTGATTACCAAGCTCCCGAATTAATAGCCGGCCGCTCGCGTGACAGGACCCTGGATGCTCGCAGTTACGTCTATTCCCTAGGTTGCCTGATGTTTGGAATGTTGATTGGACGCCCTCCGTACCACGGGGATACCCCGCGCGAATTGGCCGAGACGCAGTTCTCGCAGCCGGTTCCCGCAGCGCGGGTTCTACGGCCGGAAGTTGACTTGGAATTGGACGAGGCCTTACGCGTTGCGATGAGCTTTAATCGTGCTGGGCGCTTCGAATCCGTTGCCGAATTTATGGCAGCCATCACCGGCGCAGTCCCGGCGCCTTTGCCAAAGAGTGATGTAATCCCTGCCTCTGGAAGGGCAGCAGCGCGCCCGACCGACACGCTCGAAATCTTGCATGAACTAGCCCCAGAACTCGCTGCGGCTGGAGAACTGGCGACAGTCTCACAAAAACAACTGGACGCCTTAATGGAAGCGCGCCGCGCGCGAGCAACAGCGGTTGACGTCCCCACTATTGCTCCGCCGACAGTACCAGCCGTTGCGCCGATAGTCGCGCCGGTCGCAGTCCCTGCTAGAGTAACAACCAGGAAATTTATACTCTGGGCGCTTTTCGGTGGTCTGGCTTTGCTTGCCGTCGGTCTGATTTTTGGCGCTGGCAACATCATGGGCAATACCAACGACAGTGATATCGAAACACCTGAGGTTGCAAACGTTGCTCTTGTTCAGACAGAGGAGATTGAAGACGAGGAATCGGACTCGACCGAAACTACATCGATAATAGTTACAGAAATTCCAACGGTGATTGAATTACCACCTACGGTGGCACCTCCGACACCGTTCCCGCCAACTGCACTGCCAACAATGGATCCGCTATCGTCGAATGATGCCGCCATCAGCGAAGAGGCTCTGGACGGAGTTTTGTCTAATAGGGAAGGGAGTACGGGCATATCTGGTAGTGCACTCGTTGATCCGAACAGCGTCCCCGCAGATGTGGTACTGGTGATGAAGCAGATCGTGGAATTACTTAACCAACAACGCGATTTGAACGGTTTCCCACCACTCGTGACTGATATTCCCTTGAACTCCGCTGCGCAGACACGCACACAAGACATGGTGACGCGCAGGTATTTCAGCCATTACGATCCGGCCACTGAGGAAGCACTTGTTTTTCCACTTGCAGCGAGTGTCGGTTTTAATCAAGGCACTTACGTCGGTGAAAACATTGGTCGCACCACTCTTAGTTTACTGACGGCAGGGCCGTCTTTGGTGATCGCCTGGATGGAGAGTCCCACACACCGTGCGAACGTTCTGCGGGGGGAATTCGATTTCATCGGTGTTGGTATGCAATTCGATGAAATATCGAACACCTGGTTTGCGACGACCCTTTTCGCAAGCAGATTCGCCGTGAGAAATTCTGGCGGTTAACCGCACGCGGCTTCTCGTTCGACTACACAGCAGATAAGATAATACCCATTCATTCCGAGTGATTTGGATTTCACCTAAATCCTCGTATGAGCCCAAAGCTCGGTAATGGCGCAGCATAACGTTTCGCTGGCGTTCGAAAATGATGGACACCTTAGGGTAAAGTGAGCGGGTGCTCACCTTTCGTTAGGCAACAGGCCTTGAAGCATGTCCAAGTTTCAACGTGTCACAATCGTAAACGTGGGATACCGCTCGACCAATTACTGGGTAATCAGCGTCGGCACCTCACGCCTGCTTGTGGACCTTGGCTGGCCCGGCACCATGGGAAAGATGCGCGCGGTTCTAAAACGCATGGACGTGCCGCTCAATGAAGTCCGTTACGGGCTTGCGACCCACTACCATATTGATCACGTCGGCCTTGGCCAGGAGCTCAAGCGGGCAGGAGTTCCTTTGCTCGTGCTCGATGTGCAAGTCGACTCGATCCCGTTCATGAAAACATGGATCAAGCCACAAGATAACTATATGGAGATTGCGATGAACGACAATGTCAAGATCTCATTTGAAGAGAGCCGGGATGTGTTGGAGCGGATCGGAATTCCGGGGGAGATTCTGCACACGCCGGGGCACTCTGACGACAGCATTTCGCTCCTGCTAAATGATGGCTCGGCATTTACCGGCGACCTCACGCATCCGGGATTCATCGGAATGGAAGATGCGACTATTGTTGCCGCGAGTTGGCGATTGCTACGGGAGCGCGGTGCCACTCATGTGTACCCTGGGCACGGCCCCGTGTGGCCGCTGGTAAGGTAAGTTGAACCAGTGCAGCGGTCCTTACTACCAAAGGATCAAAATGAATGAAATCGACTTGAAATTTATTCGAGCTTCGATCGAACTTGCAGGGAGAGCCAGGGATAACGGTAATCATCCTTTTGGTGCATTACTCGTCGACGAACAGGGACACATACTTCTAGAATCTGAAAACAACGTGGTCACTGAAAAAGATTGCACCGGTCATGCAGAACCGAATTTAATGAGAAAAGCTTCTCAAAAATATGATAGTGAGTTTCTCGCAAAATGTACTCTATACACCAGCACAGAACCCTGTCCGATGTGCTCAGGAGCAATTTTTTGGGGGAATGTGCGGCGTGTTGTTTATGGTCTCAGCGAGGAAGGTCTGTATGAGATGGTTGGAAAGGGTGTTGAAGATGTGCTCTACTTACCTTGTCGGGAAATCATCGGGAAGGGGCGGAAATTAATCGAAGTTATAGGGCCGGTACTTGAAGAAGAGGCGAAAAATGTGCACGAAGGATTCTGGTCGTAGTAAATGGAAACAGAGCGTATCTGCCCTAAATGTAAAGGTGTCATGCTCGAAGGTTGGATTGCTGAAATTGGCAAGGGCACAATGCCAATTAAGTGGGTTGCAGGTAAACCCGAGCCGTCTTTTTGGACGGGGACAAAACTGCCCAAAGAGAGAACTTTCGAGGTTATCACCTATGGATGCACTGAATGTGGATATTTGGAATCCTATGCCAACAGAGATTCGCCTGTAAACTGAGATGGTTGTTGTCTCCATGGCAATGCGCCGTCCAGTATAATAGCCGCCATGGCGATGACAAACCGCGAATTGGCCGACACTTTTACCCTGATTGCAGATCTATTGCAAATCAAGGGAGAGATAATCTATAAGGTGCTGGCATACCGAAAAGCGTCGGACAGCATCCTCGACATGGGCCGTGACATCAACGTTGTCTGGGCCGAGGGCATACTTACCGATGTGCCCGGAATTGGCAAAGCCATTTCCGAAAAGATTGATGAACTCCTCTCGACTGGCGAACTCCAATTCCTCGAAAAAATAAAAAAAGAAGTCCCTGTCTCATTGGCTGAAGTTCTGGAAGTCCCAGACCTGGGTCCCAAGAAGGTAGCGCTGTTTTGGAAGGAAGCCGGCATCTCGGATCTTGCAGGTTTGGAAGCCGCTGCGCGGGCTGGAGAGCTACGCTCGTTGTCCGGAATGGGTCCGAAGTCCGAAGCGAAGATCCTCGCCGGAATTGAATCGCTTTCACGACGAACTGGACGCACACCATTGGGATTGGCCTGGCCGGTTGCACAGGAAATGCTGGCGCTGCTGCGCGCCGTCAAGGGAGTAAAAGCTGCTGAAGTAGCTGGTAGTCTGCGGCGTATGCGGGAAACGATTGGTGATATAGATCTACTCGTTGGAGCGAAAGATTCTGCAGCAGTAACAGAAGCTTTCGTCGGGCAACCTAATGTCGCGCGAGTGCTCGGGCAGGGCGATATTAAATCGAGCATCGAGTTGACAAATGGATACCGGGCACAACTCTGGGTGTTGCCGCCAGAGCGCTTTGGGACTGCATTGCAATACGCCTCCGGTTCAAAAGACCACAACGTTCGCCTGCGTGAATTGGCTTTGAAGCAGGGCCTCTCGCTCTCCGATCAGGCGCTCACGCGCGAAGATGGAACCGAAATATTGTGTGCGACCGAAGCAGAAGTCTACGAAGCTCTGGGCCTCGAATGGATGCCTCCTGAGCTACGGGAAGACCGTGGTGAGATACAAGCGGCGCAGAAAGGGGATTTGCCCGTTCTGATTGAGCAGGCACAGTTGCGATCCGATTTGCACACCCACTCGACCTGGAGCGATGGTAAAGGAACGATTGAAGAGATGGCACGGGCGGCGAAGAAAGCCGGCTTGAAGCTGATTGCCATCACCGATCATAGCCATAGTATCGGCATCACCGGTGGGATGGATGTAAAGGCTGTTCGCAAACGCCGAAAAGAGATCGAAGCTGTGCAGGAGAAAATGGGCAAGTCCATCCGTATCCTGCAAGGGGTTGAAGTCGAAATCAAGGCCGATGGACAATTGGATTATCCCGACGAAGTGCTTGCGGAACTCGACATCGTGATTGCCTCCTTGCATGTGAGTTTACGCCAACCGCGCAAGAAGGTCACGCAGCGCATGCTGAATGCCATTCAGAATCCAAATGTCGATATCATTGGTCATCCAACCGGACGCCTGGTCGCTGAACGAGAACCGGCAGATTTGGACATGGACGCCGTATTTGCTGCAGCTGCTGAAAGCGGTGTGGCGTTGGAAATCAACGCCAACTTTAAACGGCTCGATCTAAATGATGTTTACTCCCGTCGAGCTATCGATCTTGGAATACCGCTGAGTATTAATACGGATGCACATAACCCCGATATGCTTGGAAAAACAGAGTACGGTGTCGCAACTGCCCGGCGCGCCTGGGCTGAGCGGGAGCATGTAATTAATAGTTGGCAGCCACGCAAGCTTCGTTCCTGGTTAAGAAAACGAGATGACCGAAAATAACAATTCGCTTGACGCCCGTGCAGAGTCCGTATTACGAGAGGCTTTCCCAGGTCTCGAGGATTCTGAACTGAACGCGCTACTGCACGAAGTCCATACCAAAACGTATCCGTCAGAGCATGTGCTTTGTCACGAAGGGGAGATTGAGCATACGTTTTACATCATAGTTGAGGGCCATGCGATCGTAACGGCACGCATGGCAAACGGATCGGAGCGCCAACTCTCCGAACGAAACGCTGGGCAAATCTTTGGCGAAATGGCATTGATAGAAAATCGGCCACGGACTGCCACAGTTAAAACGGATACCGAAGCAACTGTCATTGAAATTTCCGAGAATGTGTTCGATCAGCTCCTGGAACGAAACGCTAATGTTGCCATCACTATATTGCGAGATCTGACTGCGAACCTACGCGCAAGCGATAAAGCATCCATCGCCGAACTTTCGCGTCAAAATTTCGAATTGGAGCAAGCCTATCAGGATCTGAAAGAAGCGCAGTTTGAACTTGTGGCCAAAGAGAGGCTCGAGCGCGAGTTAGAAATTGCCGGCGAAGTACAACGCAGTCTCTTGCCGGAGAAATTCCCAATTGCAGCGGGATGGTCCTTTGCAGGCAAAAACGAACCTGCAAGGGTGGTCGGTGGAGATCTCTTCGACGTTATTAAACTAGACGACGAACATGTCGGTCTTCTAATCGCGGATGTGTCCGATAAGTCTGTTCATGCCGCGCTTTTCATGGGGGTCACACGCGCATTATTTCATTCGGAATCAAAGCGTCGCTTATCCCCACGCGAAACAGCACTTGCAGTCCATGAAGCAATGTTTCAGGTCTCCTCGAACCAAGACATGTTTGTCACAGTATTCTACGGCGTGCTGCATATCGAAACCGGGCGCATGCGGTATATCCGCGCCGGGCATGATTACCCGGCTCTCATTCGCGGAAACGATGGCGGATTAATCGAATTAAATGCTGACGGAAGATTCCTGGGCATGATCGAAGAGCTTGAGCTCGAAGAGCGCGATCTCGTGTTGGAAGCCGGTGACCTTCTTGTCCGATATAGCGATGGCGTTCCAGATGCGGTCGATTGGGAAGAACTGCCATACGGGATGGAAAGGCTCCATAATTTAATACTTGAGCATCACACTGATACTGCCGATGAGGTCTGTACTGCGATCTATCAAGACGTACTCGAACATCGCGGAGATGCCCCTGCGGCAGACGATATTACTCTTCTGATTGCAAAATCTACGCGCTGAGCACGATTGATTTGCCTCACGATGACTTCCAGCAGCGATGGAGGAAAAAATCTTGCTGTACCATTGTGGGCTCTCGGCCTGGCAAGCGGCTTGTTTGTTGTTACCTGCATAGCAATCTGGTCGGTTGTACTAGTCACAAGGCCCACTTCCGGCCAAGTTCCGACACCTACGGCAGTCTTCATTGTCCTTCCTCCCGACGAAGCGGTTGCCAATGCAACGGCTACTCTCATTCTTGTTGACTCGCCAACACCAGAATTGACGCCAACAATACCTCCACCTCAAGTGGAAGGGGTTGTTCAAATTGGTGGTCTTGTACAGGTCGTGAACACGGGTGGAGATGGATTGCGGTTGCGGTTGGAGCCAGGCCTGGCTGGCGAAGTAAATTATCTTGCTCTCGAATTTGAAGTGCTCCAGGTACAGAATGGTCCTCGAGAGGTAGATGGTTTTATCTGGTGGTCCCTGGTGGCGGAGGCCGATTCCACGCGCAATGGCTGGGGTGCTGAGAACTGGTTACAGGTAGTACGTGGGCCCTAATTAGTTGCACAATGACAGTATTCCGATTAAACTTGCAGGCAGTATAATTCAGGCGTAATTAATTTAGAAAACTCGCAAATGGAGGCGAAATGTTTACATCCACAGAACAAATCCAACCAGCTGACCCACCCAAAAACGATCTTGTGGCGGCTTTGTTAAGTCTGTTTCTTCTTGGCGGGGTTGGGCAGTTATATCTCGGCCAGACGAAAAAAGGCATTATCCTGATTGTTGCCACCATCTTGACGTACTGCTTGGGATTGGGTTGGGTTGTCCAACTTGTCGGAGCGTGGGATGCCTACCAGATGGCCCAGAAACTTGCTGCCAGCGAATCCATTGGCGACATGCAATTCTTCTGGGAGTAATGTAGCACCAGCGCCTTAATCTACCAATTTATTCTTTCGGTAAACTTTCACATCCCGATTGTGCGTGTGGGCAATCGGGATGTTCTGTTTTACAATCCATGCATGCCGAATAAATATAGACCTTCCGCAGTGCAATTGGATAAGGCCGGTCGGCGTCTTGTAATTCCCTGGTCGGATGGTCACCAGAGCGAGTATGGTTGGAATTCCCTGCGGGAATCCTGCCCTTGTGTCAGTTGCCGGAGTGACGAAACGAATGGTGGAATTTCCCCAGATCAGGACGTCTTTATACTCAAGCCGACAATTGGCTACGAAATTGATGCTGTGAAGCTTGTGGGTAACTATGCTTTACAGATCACCTGGAGTGATGGACATGATACTGGTATTTATACGTGGGATTATCTGCGCTATCTCCCGTATTAGGCGGCATCGTCGTTTGCCTGTGTGTATACTGCAGCGCATAAGTAAATAATCTGATGAGTCGTCGTCAAGAGCTGCTTCCCATTGCTGAACGTATCTACATGCGCATGCAGGCCTTGGATGTTCTTCAACGTTGTCTGGAAGAAAACACAAGTAGCCCAATGAAAGAGATGCTCGATCAGATCATTGGTGACGAGAGCCCGGATCTGGTATTGTTGGGCGAGATCCTCTCTGACATGAAAAGTCTGCATCTTACGCTCAGCGAACGTCGGTTTGAAAGCCGGGATCGGGTTGTCGTAGTGTTCCGCGATGGCTACGAGCTTGAAATCGGTGAGTTTTCATCACCACCGGGGTTGATCGATTACGGTGCTCTCACTTCAGAGAGATTATTGGAGCACTTGGCTGGGCAGGTGGAAAAACTGGACAAAGATGAAGTACTCCTGCTCAGTGAACTGTTCGGAGAATCAACAGAACTCTTTGCAAAACTTTCCCGCCAGATTAAGGTAATTAAAGCCTTGCTGGCGTACCTCGAAGACTGGCTCCAGGCGTTGCAAATTGAAATCGTTCGTGAAGCGCCTGCTTCATTCGACGATTCAAATACCAACTGGATGCACTAAAAAATCTGCCTGTTACTGCGTGGCCGTCGCAGAAGGTCGACCTAGTCGGACAGGTGTCTGTGTAGGCGTATTCGAAGGTGTAAATGTTGCGCGTGGCGTGCGGGTGTTCGTGGGTGCGTTCGTCACCGACGGCGTCAAAGAGGGTGTAAGCGTAATCGTTGGCGCAGGTGCCGGTTGTGTGTGCGGATTCGCGAGTCCAACGCGCAGTGGACCGCCTTCTTGGATAACGACGAAGGAGGTCTGACCGGCGAAGACTTCAATGTCCGCGCGATAGAGTGTTCCAGCGAGCGGTACATCTATCCGATATTCTCCAGCTGGCAAATCGCTCAGCACAAAATTTTCCATATACGTATCATCTTCAATAGCGATCTCTGGGCCGTATGCCCACATCAGGAAATTCTGCCCGAATTCGTTCCTGATCGTGAACTCGACGTCGTCGACGTAACGACCGTCTACATCAAGAATACGTCCTGCAATGACTCCCCAACCACGTGGCGGCGCCAGCCACAATTCCGGATTGCGCGTCGAGCCAAATTCATTCTTTCCGACTCGAACTTCAAAATGCAGGTGGGGGCCGGAACTGTTGCCCGTGCTTCCCGACCAACCGATAACATCTCCTTCTTCGACTGGTTGATCTAACCAGACATTATCTTCGGATAAGTGGGCATAAACCGTATAAAGTTCCAGACCTTGATATCCAAAATTCACTACCGGACACTTTATCCGTGATTGATTAGCGGTTGCCTCTCGGCTACACTCTCCGTTCTACCACAGAACAAGGGGAGTATCGCCATGAGTGACAACCGCCGTACATATCGTGCCATAAAGAGCGCCTTGCGGCAACTGTACCCAGGAGAACCGCAGGGCAACTTGGCTCGCCATTTGGATACGCTCGCTGCCATGGTCAGCGGAATTGTCCGCAGCCAGAGTAGCCAGCTACCGGCGATCGCCAGGAAAGTGCCAGACGGCAACAAACCCGAGAGCCGGGTCAAACGGTACGCCCGCTGGGTCAAGAATGAGCATATTAATAACGAAGTCTTCTTTCTACCCTTCGCTGAACCCTTATTGCAGGGTCTGGCGCAGGACCGCCCGCTCGTGTTGGCAATGGACGGCAGCGAAGTGGGCCGCGGTTGCCTGACCCTGATGGTGAGCGTCATCTACAAGCAACGTGCTTTGCCGGTGGCGTGGGTCACCGTCAAAGGGAGCAAGGGACATTTTTCAGAAGCGACACACGTGCAGTTGTTGACAGAAGTACACGCTTTGGTGCCCCCTGCAAGCGATGTCGTCTTCCTGGGGGATGGTGAATTCGATGGCACGAACCTCCAGGCGGCTCTGAATGACTACGAATGGGCCTACGTCTGTCGCACGGCCAAGCATGTCCAGCTATGTGAAGGGGGCGACTGGTTCGCCTTCGCCGACCTGGATGTGCCCCGTGGTGCATACCGCGGCGTGCCGGATGTCGCCTTCACCCAGCAGGAATATGGGCCCGTCCTTGCCATCGCGTGGTGGCAGCGCGACTGCAAAGAGCCCCTCTATCTGGTCACCAACCTGGAGCTGGTTGCCGAAGCCTGTTCCTGGTATAACAAACGCTTTCGTATTGAAACTTTCTTCTCCGACCAGAAAAGCCGGGGCTTCAATTTGCATAAAAGCCATATCGCCGACCCGGCCCGGCTGGCCCGGTTGATGATCGCAGCTTGCCTTGCTTACATCTGGATCATCTACTTGGGCGTCATCGCCAAACGAGATAATTGGGTGCAAGTCATTCACCGCACCGACCGCTGTGATCTGAGCCTATTTCAACTCGGCTTGCGCCTGCTGGAACAGTTCCTAAATGAGCATCTGCCCATCCCGGTCGCCTTTGACATGCCCCGCGCAGAAAGTGTCCGGTAGTGAAATCCAAAATCATGTTTTATCGCAATGGCAAGTCCGTACGGATCGTTCTCCTCCGGTCGGATACCGAATAGACCCCAGCCGACCCAGACAATCTTGCCCGATCCGGCAGCAAGTACCGGTGTGCCGCCATCCGCATCCAAGTCTGTGCCGGCATGCACACGCATAAACCCAAAATAAGTGTTGCCATAGCGATAAAAGGGGTGCGGCCAACTGACGGTGTCAGAGGCCAATGGCCGCGCAAACCAGAAATGATCCTCTGGACGGATCGAGACCGGCACCGCCATTGGAGGGGGCCGCCAATCGAGGGTTGGCACGGGCGTGTATGTTGAGAAATCAAAGCGCAACGGGTTTGATAGATCAAGAACTTGCGCGTCTGCAAGATTCGCAGACGCTGTTGCTACGGAATCTTGAGAGTTGATTTGCGGGTCGCGGGTTCCCTCGGGTTCCGGTGTCGAATCATTCTCGGGCGCAATTGGAGCTGCAACCACAACCGTCCCAGTTTGCTCTGTCAGAGGCGGACTCTGCGATGTTGGAGTGCATGCACCAATGACGAGAATCAATATTATTAATCCGAGTGCACTTACCACGTGCCCCGATTTATTCTTTGTCACGTCACGCATGATATTGATAATGTAGTTCGCTAACACCGACTTTTTCCAAAGTTGTGTATATCTCGTCGTCTTCTGCACAGACATAGATTTTACTAATATTCTCGAACTGGAGTACAACAAATTTACTCGCACATTTCGTTCAATGTGTAATTGTGGGGTGGAGACAGGATGTAGTGCTGCGCGGTTAACTTCTAGCGGGAGATTAAGAGTTACAAAAATAATGATGTGAAGGAGAGCAACCCAGAAATGCCGGCGAAGTAGGCTGCGAGCCTTGCGCTGACTCGTTTGGAGTCCGACGTGCCGCTGAGTTGTGGATCCGGAAATCTCTTATGTGAAGGCGGCGCATCAGATGCTGTCTTGTCAGTGGGCAATTCTACTGCGAGGGCTGCGATGAATTCGTAAACAGATTGGTAGCGACCACCGCTGTGAAAGCTCATTGCCATTTGCAAGACAGCGTCCGTACCGTTGCCTAGGGTGTCTGGGACGGCTTCGGTCAAGATGAGTTTATATTGCGCGCGTGGTGTTTTGGCCTTGAAGGCGGACTTGCCAGTCAGAACTCGATAGGTAATCGCAGCCAAAGCATAGATATCGGCTCGCGTTGTCAGACCTGGTCCACGCCGAGGGCTAATTAATTGTTCAGGTGCATTGAAATCGAACGGCCGTAAAGCTTGTGTCTCCAGGAAGGATGAAGCGGCGACATACAGATGAGGTGCAATACCAACCTCACTCAAATGCGGAGTGCCATTGGCGTCGAATAGGATATTCGACAGTTTCAAGTTCTCATGGACGATGTTCTGTTCGTGCAGATGAATGAGAGCGGGTGCAATTTGCCACAACAGATTGATTACTTGGCCGAGCTCTAGTGCGTTCTTTTCAAGGCGATCAGCCAGTGTTCCTCCAGGCATATATTCGACCGCGTAAAAAAGATGCCCTCGAATGCTACCGCCACGCAGTACGCTGACAAGGTTTGCATGGCGGATTCGAGCAGACTCATTCACGATTGTTCTGAAATGTGTTGAAAAAATCGGAGCGCGATCAAATTCTTGCGCGAGAACCTTGAGCGCGACTTCTTTTCCCGAATTGCGCTCCAAAGCCAGGTAGACTCCTCGAGTGTTGTGATTTGAGTGAAAAGGCTCAAGCAGCCAAAGAGTAAGCCTGCTTGGCGAATAAGTACGAGAAGACTTGTTGCTCGTCAGTACCGTCAGACAGAGAGCCGTGAGCCTGCAAGATCAATGCTTCGATTAGCTGCTGGCTTTGTTGGCGAATAACCTGCCCGATGGATTGGATGGACGCGCAGACCTTGTCACGACGCGATGTGGGCAAACAGTGCAGGTGCAGGAACGAATAGGCCACGAAGACCAGTGACCAGTGCTTATGAATGGCGGCGGCCGAGCGCATGCGATATTCGTGGAGCCCCAGGTTCTGTTTGGCGTCTTGATAAAAGGTCTCAATCGGCCAACGGAGCAGATAGGTTGCGATGATCTTCTTGGCATCCCAACTGAGATGGCTGCTGACCAGCACGGCATAGGTGCCGGTTAAATCAGGCTTGGCAAAGCTGATGACCAGCCGTACCTTCCCCAAAGTCGGGATGCGTACATTCTTGCTGAAGCAGTAGTAGGTCTGCTCGCCCACTTGCATCGGTTTGAAAGCGGAAGGTGGGATAAGCGGCACTAGGTCCTGCACCTTGATGTGCGGACCATCAAAGCGCATGCGTTCGCCGGAAGCATCCTGGAGCACAAAGCTGTTGGTGATAAGGTTGCGGTTGTTTTTCAGCAGGCTGATCCAGTGCTTGCCATGCGCACTGAGAACTTCGAGCAATTCGGGTGCCAGGTACCAGGCGTCGAACAGCACCGTTTCAAAGGGCAAATCGTGCGCCAGCGCCGCCTTGACCAGTTCAGCCGCCAGCGAAATCTTGGTCTGAAAAGATTCGTCCAGAGCCCGGAACTCTGGGTCGGCCAGCAAGGTGGGTGCGACTTGACGTTTGAAGCGATTACGCTCCTTCTTGGTTTTCGGGATCGTAGCGTCGGGCAACAGTTTCTTGACGAACGCTTCCCAGTCGGTGACTTCTTCGTAGCGCCGGTACAGTCGCCAGTCGGCCGGAAAGCGAACCGCGCCGCTGATGTAGTGGCCGGTGACCAGATTGTGCGCTAGCGGATACATGTGGTTGCCGTGGTTGTAATGTTGGTCAATGTATTCGAACAGACTGCCGACGTGCTCGCACAAAGTATCATCGATGGCCAGCATCGATTTGCGGGCGCCCTGGCGCTGACGCTTGGTTTGCTGGAATAAGTATGCAATGCGTTCCTGGTTCAGTTCCGCGGCATCCCAGTTCGCTTCCGACAAGAAGCGCGACAGGTTGGTCTTGTCAGCGCTATCCAACAGGCAGCGCGTCATGTTCGCCATCGACTTGTTCTTCAACACAATCAGTCCGGTTAGATAATTCTCGAAATGCCGGAACTGACAGCGGTTTTCAAACACCCCGCGAAAGCTGGCGCTGTGCTCTGATACGATGGGAGCCGGTTTTACGATGGGAAGTTGCATCTGCCGAATATGCCCTAAGATCACTCAAATCACAACACTCGAGTAGACTCTATGCTTTGGACGGCTGGCTATTTCGCGCTGAATAATGAAGCCCGCAAAGCGCTGCCCCGGCTGCAGACGTGGCAGCATCGCGGAGCGGGAATGTTTATTTGGTTTAGATGTTTGTTGGGCAGATTCCGGGCGCGATATTTGTGCAAATGCAGCAGAGGTAAAGGCATCTAAAGATTCAAATCGATCCCACGGAGAAAACTCGAGTGCTCGTCGAAGAACTTTATCAAGTGATTTTGGAACCGACCGATTGAGCTTGTGTGCAGATGGAAGCCTTCGCCCCGCCTGCATGTCGAATAGTGCAGATTGTGAATACGCTGTATAGATTGACTGCCCGGTGAGCAATTCGTAAAGTGTTGCGGCGAGCAAGTATTGGTCCGTTTGCGGTGAGACGATTCGATCGCTGAGTTGTTCCGGGGCAATAATAGGAACAGCCTTGCTGTTATTGGATACAGCGTGCATCTGCAGGGCTATTCCCATCAATGGCGACATGCCGATATCGGCAAGATGGGCTTCACCTTTGCGATTGAACAAGATATTCTCGGGTTTCAGATTGGCATGCGCCACTCCCCGGAGGTGAAGATAGTTGAGTGCCGGGGTGATATTCCTAAGAATGCGTTGTGCCACTGTCAGTGTGAGGCGATCGCCCGTTACGAGCCGGTCTGCGGCACTGCCTCCATTGAAATATTTTCGGGCAATGAAAATGCTATTTTGACATTCGCCGACTTGGTATAGCGGAGCTAGGTTGATATGTTCGAATTTGCTTTGGCTATGTCGTGTGATGCTGCGTAACAAGGCAAGCAGGCCGAGGGACTTGATTAATTCGGGATAGAGGACTTTCAGAGTAACTTCGCGACTCGCGCCCATCTCGCGCGCACGATAAACATGCGCAATATGACTCTCGCCGAGTTCTTCGATAATCGTGAAGCGACCGAAGCGGAATCCAGAAGCGAATCGTCTCGCATTTGGCTCCGGCGCGCTCAGAGGGGGACTGATCGCGGCCAATTGAATTATTTTGATTCTTTACAGCTTGATTTGGGACGAAAAACATTGCGCCATGGAGATCATCAATGCAAGCCCCCTCAGCAGCGGTACCCCCCTGTACCTGCTCTTCGACTGATTAAACAATTATACATTATGTTGTGCTGTGGTTTTGAGAACGGAGAATGAAGGGGGGCGTTTTTGGAGTTCAGATAGTAATGTACGAAGGATTCGAGCAGTGGGGCAGGTTCAGCGAATGAGGCATTCGTCATTTATACCTGATTAGATGCACCCTGGAAAATTAATCTCCCAACTCGCAGGTTCTGATCGTTTAGCCGAAATAATTGTTTACGGCCCGAGGCGTGTCACAACAAAAGTCGGAGTGGATGTGATTGTTGGAGTGTTTGTGATTGTTGCGGTGCCGGTCGGTGTGTTTGTGATTGTGCCAGTCGCCGTCGGTGTACCGGTTTCTGAAGGCGTAAACGTTGGCGATTGGAAAGGAGTCGCCGTAGCGATCTCTCCGGGTTCGAACAACTCTTCCATTGCGGTGCCCCAGTCCAATCCATCCCTGTTTTCAAAATGCCAGTAGAGAATGCCCGGAAAGAAGGTGCGCCAATTATCGGCAGCCGGAGTGCGAGTCCAGCCATAGTCTTGCGCCAGAAGAGTGAAGTTCACAAAATAGCCGCGTGGTGGAGCAGGAAGGTGCTCGCCGCCGTTATCATATGCGCTGGGTTCGCCAGAGAAGCGCGAGTTGAAATCCCAAGGTCGCACTTGCAATGGTTCACCAAAGGCTCCATTTCCCTCGGCGGTACGCACCCATACCTCCCAAAACGTTCGTGTACCCGCTTCCTCCTTCACAACGTAAACCCAGCCATCGTTGAAGGCTGCCTGACTGATATCAAAAGCACGTCCGGCGATATTCCAGGATTCATCTGTCTGGCCGGGGGGCAGCGGTTGATCGATTGGAATATAAGCGTTATCCAGCACTGAAAGGAAATCCCAACCAGCCTCGACAATCATGCGGATACGTAACGCATTAAACGCATCGTCCACCCGGTCGCTCAAGAGCGGGAAGGGAGCACGCACCTCATCCAGGTTGGATAGTGCATATTGGTCGGAGCCGCCCGGAACGGGTGTGACGGCAGGTTGCCAGGCGGGTGCATCCACGATGCTTTGCGCATCGCGCAAGGTGCCTTCGAAGACCGCAGGAAGCTCCGCGGATGTCCAGGCCATCCCCAGGGGAAGCCCTGAAATGGGGGCAGCTACCGGAGCAGCACCCCAAGCGCCGAGCGCTGCCGCTGCGAGAAATTGACGGTCGGCCTGATTGAACGCAGTCATTACGCCGGTCCCATCTGGTGTCCAGATTGGAAACTGACCCTGTGCCACATTAATAGGTGTTGCATTCGCATTGTCAGAGTCTTTGACGTAAACCAATCGTAGAGCCGAGTCGAGATCGGTGTACATCAGCAAGCGCGAATCCGGACTCCAGAGCGGTGCATACTCGGCTACATTCGGCGTGAACGTGAAGCGTTTCACACTGGCACTTTCATCGGGAACGTCAAGGTCGAACAGGTATATATCCGAACCTTCGCCAGAGCGATACGACACGAATGAAATTTGTCGGCCCTCCGGAGAGCAGGCAGGGGAGAAATCCGCTGCCGGATTAGCGGTAAGACGGATAGGTTGTCCACCATCCACCGGGACTATATATATATCGGAGTTGTCTTCTGCGTAGCCTCCATACGTGAGCCATACAGTGTCCGGTGACCAACTGGGATGACCTTCGTATCCGGGATCCTTTGTGACCTGTGCGAGCTGCCCGGAGGCGATATCAAGGATGTAAATATCCCAACTGTTCCCCCTGTTGGATGCGAAGGCGAGCTGTGAACCGTCTGGACTCCAGGCCGGGTCACGATCATCCCAAGGTCCGGCGGTTAGGCGTGTCAGAATCGGATTACCGGGTTCCAATGCCCATAGATTGGTATGGCCGTTTCGGCGAAGGGCAATCGCAATCGTGCCGCCGACATCGAATGGATTTACGGGGGGCGTAGGGGAGGGTCCGGCAGTCGCAGTAATAGCGACGATCTCGATCTCTTCCACATAGGCGATTGCGGTTGGAAGGGCTGGTGTTGCCGTTGTAATGATTGGAGAGGGATTGATGTCCAGGGGGAGTGAGGCGGTTGCAACATTCTGTGCACGGCTTAAAGGCCAGCCGAGATAGCCGCCGACGGCAAGTAATATGAGGTTGATCCCGCCCAGTACCAGTGCGAGTCGGCGCAACCGAGACTCCCGTCCGGTTTTGCGAGAGGGCGGCATGTACATGCCGCGAAGTATACCAAGTGAGGGAATGCCTGCAAGGTTGCAGACTCCCGAGCCCATTGCCCAACAATTAAGTCGCTCGTAGACTCTGTTTCAGCTATATTTGGATGGTACTATTCGTCTAAACTGAAGATTGCTCGACCCTCTGCGAAAACTTGCCTAAATAAAGACCGGAATG
This sequence comes from Anaerolineales bacterium, assembly GCA_965248775.1. Taxonomy (GTDB): domain Bacteria; phylum Chloroflexota; class Anaerolineae; order Anaerolineales; family JBHHUI01; genus JBHHUI01. The sequence continues at coordinate 1,648,402 of OZ252150.1, read as the reverse complement.
ACTGACAGAAAATTTCTTGATCCTGGAGTAGAAAGATAGGTTGAGAGTCTGTGCAGTTTAACACTCGGTGTTATCCGACCATCTGTAGGGATGTTCAATAATTTTTATCAATCAGTAATGCGAAAATGAATTCTGACTCACAGACCGGCTCTCACTTGCCGGCCACTATCAGTCGATATGAAATTAAGGAGCGGATTGGCCGAGGCGGTATGGCGCCGGTCTATCTCGCGTACGACCCCAGCTTCAAACGCGATGTGGCAATCAAGCTTATGCCGCCGGAATTGGTTGCCGACGCTACGCTGAATGCCCGCTTCGAACGCGAGGCACGTACAATCACGACTCTGGAGCATCGTTCAATCGTTCCCGTCTACGATTTTGGTGAACAAGATGGCCAACCGTACTTGGTTATGCGTTACATGCCGCAGGGCACGTTGGCAGATGTCATTCGACAAGGTGCACTTTCACTCGAAGATGCGGGGACACATCTGCGTCGCCTTGGTGCAGCCCTCGACCACGTACACAGCCATGGAGTTGTGCATCGCGATCTGAAGCCGACGAATATCATGTTCGACGAGTATGGCGAGTCCTATCTGGCCGACTTCGGCATAGTGCATTTGTCGGGTTCGACCGCCACTCTGACCGGAACCGGGATCGTGGGCACGCCTGCATATATGAGCCCCGAGCAAGTGCGTGGTGATGAAACGATCGATCACCGGAGTGATATTTATGCGCTCGGTGTGATCCTGTTTGAGATGCTAACGGGAAAATTGCCCTATAAGTCTGATACCCCCGTGGGTTTGGCGGTTATGCATATTAGTGAGCCATTGCCCCAAATTCATATAATTAATCCCGATTTGCCGCAAAGTGCTCAAGATGTGATCAATCGCGCGATGGCAAAAGATCGCGATGACCGTTATCCGAATGCCCTCGCGCTCGCTTCGGCAGTGACAAATCTAGCAAACACAGTCGCGCGGGAGAAAACATCACCGACTGCCTTTAAAGCCGCATCGGTGCCTGGAACAATGGTGGAGCCGCATCTGGAATCTCCACCTACCATTTTAGGCTCGCAGGTGCATCGCACACCGCCTCCAGTGCAAACTTATACGCCGCCTGTACTAGAACAGCCTGAACAACAGCGCAAACGCTCACCTTGGTTGTGGATTGGGATTGGCTTGTTACTTTTGCTCATCATTGGAGGAGTGGCCGCAGCCGCCGCGTTCGTTGGCTCTGGCTCGCTATTTGGAAATGGCACAGGCCCGGTGGTTCAAGAGACCGTTTTACCACCTACAGAAGTTGAGGTAGAACCAATCGAAGAGGAAATAATCAAGGATGGGTCCCTGCCAGAACTGAACTTGATCGATCCCCAACCGGGCTCCCAATTGGAGGTGGAAGTAGGTGCTGAGCCTGTCATTATTCGATTTGTGGCAACTGCTGGTGGCGGTATTTCGCGCGTCGATCTGAAAGTCAATGGTGAAATGGCCGACGCGCTCCCGGGAGACCTGGAGAACTCAACTCTTGCAGCAGAGTTCAATTGGTCGGCGCCCAGTGCCGGCCCCTATTTGCTCACATTGGAAACGGTGACGACGGATGGGTCTGTCTCAGGGGCAGCTTCCTTTACCGTAAATGCTGTGGAGGTAACGGAGGAATCGACGGCAACGCCGACCGAAGAGCAGGCCTCGCCCACGCCAACAGAATCTGGTGATGACGCGACGGCGACGCCAACCCCGAGTTCTGGGAGCGGCGGTTCGGGTAGCAGTGGTTCATCAGGCGAACGCTCAATTGAAGGCACATACACGAGTAGTGCTACAGATGTAAACGCCGGTGAGTCAGTCACGCTAACCTGGGATTTGAACTCCAGTGGTGATTTTATTTTCTCGCTTGAATTGTGGGAATTCGCGACAGGTGCGACACAGCCAGTGAAAAATGAAATTGTCCAGGGCGTAAAAGCTCATGCAGGTTCGCGCACATTTTCGCCCTCTTCAGCGACTACATATCGGCTTGACGCATATTTTAACGACCAAAATGAGAGCCCTGCTGTTCAACAAAGATCAATAACTGTAACAATTGGACAGGGTAGCAGCTCTAGTAGCTCTTCTGGTTCCACTGGGGGGTCGAGTGGTGGCACGAGCGGTGGGTCTTCCGGTGGACCTATTATTTTCCGAGATCCGCCGGTCGTAAGCATCGTATCGGCAACTCGCATTAATGATGCCGGAGATGCTGCCTTAACTTTGAGTGTTGAATTTCGGGGAGGTTCGCCATCGTTCACTATATCGGGGGATGGCGTTAGCGTGCCACAAGCTCACGGAATTACAGGTACATTTAGTTCGGCTGGATTTGATTGGAACTTTGTCCACTTTGAGGCAAGTGGTAAATGTGGAGGTGGCTTTCCGGCCAGTATAACCGTCACGGATTCGAGTGGCCAGAGTGCAAGTTCATCTTACTTTATCAGTTCAGTACCTTGTAGCTAGCAACGCCAGAGATTCGGATTATGTGCCATCAAGAACGACCTTGCCACCTCCATCTGTCCGGGATTTGGCGACTGCCTCCTGCGCCCGCTTAATGAGTTCTGGTGGCTCGACAGATTCGCCGCCACCATGTATCGCTAATCCGGTACAAATGGTTATATTTTCCATGCCCGGTATGTCGAATAATTCGGAGGTCTGCTCATGGAGCCGTTCTCCAACCGATAATGCACCCTCCGCATCGGTATATGGCATTAGAATCAAATAGTCCTCGCCATAATGACCGGGCATATCGCTTGACCTGAGATTACTATTAATTACATGAACGACCATGGTTGTCACCTTCATGCGAAGATCCTCATCCTCCGGTAGCGTACCGCAAATTGACAGCATCAATACAGCCAAGGGATTACCATAGCGATTGCACTGCGCAATTTCGTGTTTAAGTAGAGTATCCAACAACACTTTCTCGTATAGCCCTGTACTTCGCTCAAGGCGCCCAGTCCAGCCTTTCGTCATGGGAGGTCTCCATCTTGAATGTATTTGCGCGGCACGCGTGTGTTCACGCTAGTGAGTATCTCATAAGGAATCGTATCCAGCCAGAGCGCCAAGTCATCGGCGCTGATTGATTCTGCCCCATCCCATCCGAGCAGAGTGACGCTATCGCCATTATAAACTTCGTCCCATTCTATATTTACCATGATCTGATCCATACACACGCGCCCAATAATAGGATAGCGCCGCCCGTGGATAAGCACTTGTCCTTGGTTGGATAACCCTCGCGAGTATCCGTCGCCGTAGCCGATAGGGACAGTCACCACCCGAATGCGATGGTCGCTCTCCCATGTGTGACCATAGCTCACCGGCATTCTGGGTTCGACAACCTTAAAGAACACTACTCTCGACTTCAACGACAATGCTGGTGCAACAGGAATGGTGCGTTGGCACTCAGGCGATGGGTAGATTCCGTATAGCATGATCCCAGCCCGCACCATATCCAAGTGGCTCTCGGGTAATTGCAGAATACCGCCAGAGTTCGCCAAATGCCGAATAGGCATCGGCAATTCATTCTCGTCAAAATACGAGAGTGCCTCCATAAAGCGGTCGTACTGGGCACGGGCAGATGTCAGATCAGCTGCATCTGAATTCGCGAAATGCGAGTAAACGCCTTCGATCTCACAATGGTCCATTGAGAGGGCGTGCTCGAAAAAACTTTCTGCGTTGTACCAGTGCACCCCCACACGTTCCATCCCCGTGTCTACTTCCAGATGCACACGCGCTCTTACACCCAAAGAGGCGGCGGCGTTGTTGATATGATCCAACTTTTCAATGGAATGTGCGGTGAGTGTGAGTTCGTTTTTTAGGTAGGGAGGGATTTGCTCCGGTACGATTCCGCCAAGAACAAGTATTGGCGTCTGGATACCGGCCTCCCTTAAGAGCAAGCCCTCCTCCAGCAGCGCAACACCGAAATACGCAGCTCCTAATGCTTCTAAATGTTCAGCAACCGGAACGATTCCATGTCCGTAGGCGTTGGCCTTCAACACCGGCATGACTTTTGTAGTGCCGGTCGCTGCGTCGATCGCGGATAGATTTTGGCTGAGTTGCCGTAGATCCACCTCTGCGAAGGTGGGTCGCGAAATGTCGCCCTTTGCCAACCTGGTAATGCGGGGAGTTTCAGTGGCCACGTTTAAAATATTTACGTTTAATATCCGAGCCATTCGAAGATCGTTGCTTCGCCCTGGCCGACTCCTACGCAAAGTGTTTCTAAACCATAATATGGTCGTGGTACTGCGGAGGCACGTCTGCCCATTTCGTGGAGCAGGGTCGTGGCAATGCGGGCACCCGAACATCCGAGGGGATGACCCAATGCGATTGCGCCACCATTGACGTTGGTTATTTTGTGTGGCAATCCCAATTCGTGCATGACAGCCAGCGCCTGGACGGCAAAGGCTTCGTTCAGCTCAACTAAGCCAATGTCCTCGATGGTGAGGCCCGCGCGGTCGAGTGCCTTCCATACGGCCGGTACCGGGCCAAGACCCATCGTGCGCGGGGGGACGCCAGCGGCCGCAGAGGAAACGATGCGGGCAAGAGGTTTGAGCCCAAGTGCAGTAGCTTTCGTTGAGCTCGTCAGGAGTAAAGTCGCTGAACCGTCGTTGATGCCCGAGGAATTCCCAGCAGTAACAGTTCCATTTTTCCGGAAAGCCGGGCGCAGGTTTCCGAGTTTCTCAAGGGAGGTATCCGGGCGGGGGTGCTCATCCCTATCCACAACAAGTGGGTCCCCTTTTCGTTGCGGGATGGTCACCGACACAATCTCATCCTGGAAACGTCCCGACTCAATTGCCGCGACGGCGCGTTGATGGCTTTCGAGCGCGAAGTTGTCTTGCTCTTCGCGGGTTATCTCTGTCAGCGCCCAGACATTCTCTGCAGTCTCACCCATACTTTCATTGCCAATCACTTCTTTTAAGCGCTTGTTGGGGAAGCGCCATCCAAGAGTCGTGTCCCATACCGTTATGTTTCCAAATGGGTAGGGGCGCTCACTCTTAGGCATAGCATAGGGCGCCCGCGACATCGACTCCACTCCCCCGGCAACGAAGACATCGCCTTCGCCAACCTTGATGGCTCGGGCCGCGGCATTTATGGCCGTAAGACCTGAGGCGCAAAGACGGTTAAATGTTACAGCAGCCACGTCTACGGGCAAGCCCGCGAGGATAGTGGCCATGCGGGCTACATTGCGGTTGTCCTCTCCGGCCTGGTTCGCACAGCCAAGATACACTTCTTCGACTTCGCTAGGGTCAACCCCGGCGCGCGCGATAACTTCCTTAACCGTGATGGCAGCCAAGTCGTCCGGCCGGACTGCGCTCAACGCACCGCCGTGGCGCCCAATTGGTGTTCGCACCGCCGCAACGACGACAGCGTCTTCCATCAATTTATTGTCCATGAATGAAAACCCTAAATAATCAGTAGATATGGTCCGAAAGATGCAAGCCGCCTGGCAAAAATCTTGCACACAATATTCTTGAAATGATCCAACAATCTCGACGACAGACGTCCAAGGGTATCACGATTGCCCTCAGCCTAACAAGCGCTATTTTATCAGCCAGTTGTGTCGCTGCCCCGGGCACAACATTTCCCACGCCGTGAGCGTTGTGGGGAATTGGCCGTTTGGATCAACGCAGGCTGTTGTCCTTTCAGACACGCTAGCATACACGCTAAACGGCAATGCAATTGAAGCGATTGACACAACATCGACACCGCTCCAGCGAATCGGAACGCTTGCGTTGCCTGTACCCCCGGTCGCAGGCATAGTTGCTGATAGTGGAATGCTTGTTGCAGCGTTGGGTTCCTATGGCCTGGCGCTTATTGATATTGCTGATCCTCAAACTCCAACACTCATGGGAATGTATCCTGTTGCGGCCGAACAGATTGAGATTGTAGGAGAACATATTCTGGCATTGCACGGGAGTGCGCTGCTGGTGATCTCGATTGCCGATCAGGAACGTCCTGCGGAAGTCGGCCGCATCGATCTGGGGGAGCTTACGACCAAACTGGAAGTGGAGGGCGAGAAAATATTTGTCGGGACTATCTCAGGTGCAGTTCATCTTATTTCTATTTCTACCGATTCGCAGCCAAATCTGCTTGGAAATTGGACTCGGCCTGAAGGTACTGCTCCAATCGAAGACATCGCCGTATCTGGGACAGTCATGCTGGTCGTGCATGGACCGGAGGGTCTTTCCATCGTAGATGTTTCCGATGCTGCCAATCCACAAACCGCGACTACATTTGCTGATCGTGAACGTGGGGAGGCGATGGTGGCTGTCGGCCTGAATTCACAGAATGCATTTGTAGGCATCGCCGGCGCCGAGTCTGGAGTGCTTTCACTCGATATGAGTAATCCAGCCTTGCCAAGACCGGTGTCATTTAGCCCACTTGAGACAGGTGTTCGAGATTTACACGCAACGACGAATTCAATCGTACTCGTAACCGATCATGGAATCGCACGTGTCCTCCTGGATGAATCCGGCTCTCTCGCTGCTACTGATTATTATCCCACGCCTGGCGAAGCTGCCGAGGTTGTCTCGGTGGGGCCGTTTGCGTATGTGGGCGCTGCCAGCGGCGTTTTTAGTGTAAACCTTGATGAAGCTCAGAACCCCCGGACAACAAGCGTTTGGAACACGGATGGTGCGGTGCTGGCACTGAGTAAGGATGGCAACCGTCTGGCGGCATTGCTCGCGCAAAATGGTGGTGTTTCGCTCGCAATGGCAGATATATCCGCACCCGCGAGTCCGGTCTATGTTGGCCAGACTGAACCGCTCCCGGTCGGGGCGGTAGTGGATGGATCAGTTGTATTGAAAGGTGACTCGGCATTCGCTGCTGTCGGGGCCGGCGGTTTATTGATATTCTCGACTCCGCGGGGTTCGATGCCCACTCTGCAAGCATTTGACTCCGGTGTAGATGCTCGCGGTGTCGCACTCGAGGGTGAACAACTCTTCGTATCTGAGTCAGGTCAGGCCAATGCACTCGCAATTTACTCGGTGTCGGATCCTGTTAATCCGGTTCGTACCAATAGCATTGTCCTGGGTGGAGTACCGGGCGCTCTAACGCTGCTTCGAGGCTTAGCATTTGTAAATGTGGGCGGCGGGTTGACAATAGTTGATGTTAATGACCCTGCAAATTTGCGGATCGTGGGACAGTTCGATCGCGGCAGTGCCGAGAGGCACCTTGATATCGGTGTTGAAGGTGAGACTATTTTCGTGACCGATCAAGTTACGGGCCTTGTGCGCGCATATGGAATATCAACGCCGACGCTACCCAATCTTCAGTGGATTATTTCCGCGAGCCCGACGCCTATCTCCGTGGCACTTGCAGGTGGGCGCCTCTTAGTTTTAGATGAGGTGCAAGGATTAACTATTTTCGACTGAATTCAGGCGTAGGCGAGGCTTTCGCGGACGCTGATGCGGGTGGCATTGCGTGCCGGCAGGATCGAGGCAAGCGCTGAAATAACCATAATCAGGACAAGCCATGCTCCAACAGCCGGTAGGTTGAATTGGTAATCGAGATCGACTGAAAAAATCGCTTGTCCCAAAGCTGCTGAGAGCGGCTTGCCTGCCACGAATGCAATTGGTACAGCTATCACCCAGCTAATTAATCCCTGTAGGAAACCTTCGACAACAAACATCCCGAGTAACGTGCGTGTGCTCGCGCCGATTGCACGCATCACTCCGATCTCACGGGTTCGTTCTACAACACTTATCGAGAGCGAGCCCATCAGTCCAATTCCACCCACTACAGCAACAATGATCGCGAGCGCGAGTAACATCGAAGTCACAATCGCAAACTGATCGTCGATTGTGCGGCGCACTTCGTACACTGTTTGGCTGACATCTGCGTCGAGATTATTAGCGTTGAATAATTCTTTAAGCTGTGTTGCGATAGCCTCGGCTTCGTTTTCATTCTGTGTGTTCGTGCGCACATACAACTGCCCAGCTCGATTATGTTGTTTGAGCGCAGAGAATACAGCTTCGCGATTGGCGTAAAACGAATCGTTTGTAGCTACACCACCACCGAATGGATCATTGTAAACGCCGATCACCCGCCAGTCAGAATTCCCAAGTTCACCCACATCTAGTGTAATAGTGTCGCCAGGGTGAATATCGTTGTCTTCTGCGGCAGCGTCACTGATCACTAGTCCTCGATCGTCGCTTGGGAGCAGCCAGCGGCCACTTACGATTAACGGCTTGAAGACATCGCTGTCTCCCGGTATTCCGACCAGTTGCGCACCAAATCCGGCATCGCGGGAGCTCTGACCTTTTTTTAATATTGATACGCTATGAGAGTACCAGGCCTCAGCGAATTCAACTTGCTCTATAGAGCTAGCCAGTTCGACAGATCGGTCTGCCCGCTCATTTCCATCAAAGAAAACAGTCAGATCGTAGCGCCTGCGCTCGAAGTCGTTATCGAGTGTGAAATCAATCGAGGAGGAAAGACTCATGATAACGAGGAACATCATGCCTGCGACCACAAGCACTAGCTGCGTGAGGATGAAGCGATCCTTGCGCCGGATCATATTCCCGAGTGTGATTGCATATGGTGCTGAGAGGATCTTGTCGGCGAGTCGCTCCACCCATTTGTCGATGCGAAGTGTGCCGAAATTGCCACTGCCCAGCCCATAACTCGCGATGGCTTCTTGTACAGTCATAGTCGCGCCCCGCAGTACAGGCCACAATGCGGCCAGTAGCGGCACAACAAGGGCAGCAACCGTTTGCAGGTTCAGGGTGCGATTGGATATCTGGAAGGTGTCGTAATTAATATTGAAGAAGGCAAGTAGCCACTTGCTGATCCCGTAGGCCAAGGAAGCCCCCAATGGCAGGGAAACTACAAGTGCCAGGATTCCGTATACGAGCACACCTGCAAGATACATGCGCAGGATCGTGCTCGTGCGTCCGCCTATAGCTTTGATGACTCCGATCTGATCTGTTTGCTGCGTGATCAGCGCGCCGAGCGTGTTTAAGATCAGGACGACACTCACGCCCAGTGATACGACGGCCATCAGTTGCAGCACCAGATTGATACCTTCCATGATCGAACGGCCCCAATGTTTGATCGGGTCCTGGAAGTTTGTGCCACCTACCGTTACACCAATCTTGGCGAGCCTATCTTTTAATTCGGTGGCGATGTCGCGTGCATGTTGATCGGAGAAGGGGTCCACCCGGACAAGTAGGTAGCCGAAGCGGCCACGGGGCACATCAAACCGTTCAAGTCCATCAGCATCGATGAAGAAAACCGCCGGCCCTCCGAATTGCGGGGGAGGCAGGAAGGGATGACGGATTTGACCGTTGATTTCCCAGGCCCGTTCTCTATCATCTATCTGAAGGGTGACCTGATCGCCAATATCAATTCCGAAATATTCACTCGACATTCGATCGACACCCAGATAATCATCGGAAGGCCAATAACCTTGCAGGAGTTCGTCGATGTCATAGCGCTGCTCGTCCCAGTCTTCGCGCATGATGGCCCAGGCCGACTCCCATTCGTCCTCAGCGTTGACCTTGTAGCTAATCATCAAGAAGTTTCCAAGGTCGATATGTTCAACACCCTCAACGTCCGCGAGTTGTGCGGCGGTATTGCGATCGATGCCGGGACCGATGAATAATTGGATATGCGCTGGAAAAGTGGCCTGATGGGCTGCGTCCATTGCGGAGAGCATTTGGTCGGCCATGCCGAAGGTCACTCCCACAGCGAAGACGCCCGCAGCAATACTCAACGTTGCGAGGAGTGTGCGCACCTTGTTGTGCCACAGGTCAAACCAGACTTTGTTCCAGATAACGCTCATAGAGAGTTACGTGCCGTTATTCTCATCGCGAAAGATAAAGCCGTTCACAATCTCAATGACACGCGGCACGCGTTGTGCGAGGGCTGCGTTGTGTGTGACCATCATCAGGGTCTTGCCTTGTTCCACGAGATCGGAGAAAAGTTCGAAGACAGTCTCAGCTGTTTTGGCATCCAGATTACCGGTCGGTTCATCGGCCACGATCAAAGGTGGGTCGTTTGCAAGGGCACGGGCGATGGCGGCTCGTTGTTGCTCACCCCCGGAAACAACATTCGGGAGTTTGTGTGCCTGGTCTGCCAACCCAACGATATCAAGCAAGTGCTGGGCGCGTTCGCGTCGTTTGCGTTTGTTATTAAACTTGTCCGCAAATTCCATCGGAAGTATCACATTTTGCAGCAAACTGAGCGCCGGAAGCATCTGAAAAAATTGAAAGATGATGCCGACATTTTGTCCGCGCCAAATTGCCAATTGATTTTCGCTCAACTGATGTACTGCCTGACCATCGATCACTACTTCACCCTCAGAGGGGTGATCAATACCTGTGACCATGTTGAGCAGTGTAGACTTGCCATTACCCGAGGGGCCAACGATTGAAACAAATTCGCCGCGATTTACATCGAAGGATATTCCACGCAAAACGGTTATCTCGTCGCCCCCTACAGGAAAGCGTTTGACGACCTGCTTGATGCGGACGAAAGCTGGAGAACCGTTTTCAGATGGCATAAATCGTAACTTCGATTGAGTTAGTAGAAATACAAATTGTATGTGAATAATATCACGGATATTACCGCAATCTCATTTTAGCTCCCGCAGCAAGGAATAAATTCAGCTTGTTTCAGCCGGGAACGAAGAGCTTATTCTTTGAGAGCCCGTTCCACGGCTGCATAGGCGTCTAGGAGCCCATAGCCAATGGCTGTACTCGGATTTTCAGACGCACCATCACAGATTGGTCGCGATCCATTGTAAGGCCGGGCTGTCTCGGCAAGTATGGCTTCCGTGGTCTCAATATTGCCTATCAAGTTGGGATTGGCAGACCACATCAGTGCGACGACCCCGACGACATGTGGGCCTGCCATAGATGTACCGGAGGCGAGTTTGAACGTACCCTGGGGATAAGCTGAGAGCACATCTACACCCGGCGCAACGATGTCCGGTTTTGTACGGTGACTGCCATCGATTGTCACTGGCCCGATCGAACTGAAATCGGATAACTCGTCGAATTCATCGATCGCGCCGACTGAAAATACATCATCATAGATTGCAATAGGCGATTTTATGCTTTCACAATTCGGTCCTTCATTGCCAGCAGATGCCACGACAAAGATACCCGCTGCGCGCAATGCATGGACAGCGGGTTGCAATGCTTCTGCGTCGCAGCCCTCGATGGGTGGGCAACCCCAGGAATTGTTGAGGACGTGCGCCGAGAGGAGTGCGTCACCATCCGTGAATGGATCGCCATCAATGGGATAGGGGGCAAGCATGAACTGCAAGCAGTCCAGGTAGAGTGCAGGGTTCCCAAGATTGCGCTGCAGGTTCGCGCAGGCAAACCAGGTGGCGTCTGGAGCAACCCCGACATTGTCTCCAAGAACACTGCCGAGCGTATGCGTACCGTGACCGCCAAAGTCGATTGGCGCCTGTTCGTCCGTCCACGGGTCCAACCAGTGATAGTTGTGATCTTCTTTGGAGCCGCGATAACTTGAAAGCAGCTCGGGGTGATCCCACTGCACGCCAGAATCTGATTGCCCAACCACGATGTTGCTGCCCGTAACCCCAAATTCTTCCCAGACTCGGTCGGCGCCGATACTCGTCAGATTCCACTGCGGTCGCTGGGGGGCTGTGGCGCTTCCACTGGATGCGGGAGCATGTGCAGGCAAGGGTCGCAGTACTGGGCTGGCGATCACCCGATCTACTTCCGGACGCGACGCGAGCCAGAGCCTTATCAATGGCCCACCCCTTACTTCGAGGGCATTTATGAGGTAGTACGGTGTGTATTCTATTCGAAAACGGACCAGTCCAGCTCGCAGGTCGGACTGGGACTGCTCTGCGTGGTTCACCAGCATATCGTACGCTCGCGTTCGCCGTTCATCGTAGTCGGCAATGGCAGCAATTGTAGATAGATCGCTCTGATCGGCCAGGATCACGAAGAGTCGTTCACCATGCAGGGTGTGTGTGCCGGTGAGCAGGAATAGAGCTAGCACGGCAAGCCATACTCCGCCAGTTCCGAGTTTGACTTTGCCGGATATTTCCCATTTTGGAATTCGATTTCAGAGCAGAAAGAGAATGATGCCAATCAACCAGGCCGAGACTGCGCCCAACCATGCGGCGCGGTTGGCCCAGAAAAATGCATCTCGTGTGAGGAGATTTAAAACGAGTGTTAGCTCGTCCGGGTCCACGAATATAAAAACAGTAGAGGCTGCGATCCCGATCAGTGCAGCCACCCCTGGCCAGTTTTGTTTCGGCGCCTTCACTGTGCCCCAAAGGCTCAATGCAATGAGAAGCCATCCCAAGGCTGGCAGCACCCACATTAATTGCACATGAATCCCGCGTAGGCTTATTCCGGTGGACATCATGAGCAGGACTGTCCCGCTTACGAATCCGCCCAGTGTGATATCCCAGCCGCTTCCGTTGGAAGTTTGCCCCAGCACTGGCAGTAGAAATTGCCCGAGCAAGAGTCCGACTGCCAACCCGAGCAGCAGCCCTTGTGCTAATCCCAGAAAGACATCCAGCGCTGAACCGGCCGCGCCCCAGAGCAACCAGCCGGGAATGACAAACGGTGCAATAAGGAGGGCCGGCCAAATGCTGCGAAAGTTCGCTGGTTGTGTGATCGTCTGGTGCGGATTCCGGCGACGCTTGATAGCTGCCAGTCCCAAGAGCAACACTATGAAGACTACATGGAGAACAATTCGCAGGACTCTGATTGGTTGCTCCGCAGTGTAGGCGGGAAATTGCGCTGGTGCGAGAAGGGCAATGTAGCCGGCGGCGATTGCCCATGTCTGAAATACTGCGCGGTAACGAGGAACCTTCCAGAGTATTCCAAGTGCCGCGAGCGGAAACAGTAGTAAAAGGGCGAGAACAATAGCTAGAAGGAGCCAAACGATCCCGGGCGGATATTCACCGCTCTCGATGAAAGAAAATTCCCCAACGAACCAACTTCCGTAACCAAAAGAGAGAGTGACGATAACAACCCATGCAAAGGCGAAAGCGAGAACAAGCAAACTGAATCCATCTGGATTCCGCGGCCTGGGTTGTGTGGATTGCTGAATCAGATCGTCGTCAACCATGTTTTGTAACTCTTAAAATTTTCGCTTGTGATTTTGGTTAGCTTTTTGGGAAACTCATCGATAGCAAACCAGCCGATGGCCGTGCATTTTTCGGGCTCACGAACAACAGGGCTGCCATTCAGGATTCTGCAAATGAAAGATGGGGAGATCCAATGCTGATTCTCCTCAGGTAGGATATGATCAACCACGTCCAGTAGATCGCCTACTTCAATCTCAACTCCGAACTCTTCCTGCATCTCGCGTCGCAGGGCGGTTGCCATTGTCTCTCCAAACTCGATCATTCCACCAGGAAATTCCCAAAACCCACGTTCGTTCTTTGCACCCGGGCCGCGCTGTGCCAGAAACACCTGTTCGTCTTCGCCAACGATCAAGGCACCTACGCCGACTCCAATAAAATCATACCCAATCCGCATTGTCCACCTCCGACAATGTGGATTATAGTTGACTCAGGAATGCGCAGACGAGCCAATTGCTATAATCCGAATACAGATGCCTCCTAAACTCGACTTTGTACATTTGGGGACTGATTTCTCATAAATAGAAAGGCAAGGTAAGCTGACCTTTGGATCAAGAAAGGTCGGAAAATGCTCACCTTGCCCACGGACATTATAGACTTGCTAAAGCCCTTCGCGACAGTGTTCGAAAAGCGCACTTGGTGGAAAGCTCAGGTGCTTCTGGTCGGTTCGATCCTGACGCCGCACTTGCGGACGGTGACGGCTGCGCTGCGCGTAACCGAGTACTGCCGTACCCGGCAAGTGTGGGGCTGAGCAGTGCCGGTAATTTTGCGAAGTTTCACCACGTGCTCAATCGCGCGACCTGGTCGGCACGTAAGTTGAGCCAATTGTTGCTTGCGTTGCTTTTGCAGCACTTTGATTACGGTGACGAGACTTTGGTGTTTGGAATCGATGAAACTATCGAACGTCGCTGGGGTCGTCGTATCAAGGCGCGCGGCCTCTATCGCGACGCCGTGCGTTCGAGCGGGGGTCACTTCGTGAAGGCCAGCGGCTTGCGCTGGATCAGCCTGATGTGGCTTGTACACATTCCATGGGCGATACGCGTGTGGGCGCTGCCAGTGTTTACACTGTTGGCGCCTTCTCAGCGATATTATGCGGACAAAGCGCGCGCTCATAAAACGGTACTCGACTGGGCGCGCCAAATGGTCTTCCAGCTGCGCCGCTGGTTGCCCAGCCGAAAGTTGGTGCTTGTGGCCGACAATAGCTACGCCGCGCTGGAATTCCTGCATGCCTGTCAGTCGCTCTCCGAGCCGGTGGCGGTCGTCACACGTCTGCGTCTGGACGCAGCCCTGTATCAACCGGCACCGCCGCGCAAGCCCGAACAGCTCGGCTGGCCACGGCGCACCCAGTCCAGTGGGGCCTGGGTCACTGGAAGGGGGCCCGCTTACCCACATTGCAACGACCCGGAAACGGCTTGGACGAAGACCACGGTCGCCTGGTACAGCAACAAACAACGCACGGTAGAAATCACCGCCGGCACGGCGGTCTGGTATCACGGCGGGATGCCCACTGTGCCGCTGCGCTGGGTTCTCATCCGCGACCCTGAGGACAAATTCAAGCCGCAAGCTTTGCTGTGCACGGACCGCTGGGCTGACCCGGTACAGGTCATCACCTGGTTCGTACAACGCGGGCAGCTGGAAGTCACGTTCGAAGAAGTGCGCGCCCACCTCGGAGTTGAGACACAGCGCCAGTGGTCCGATGCCGCCATCGCGCGCGTCACGCCGGTGCTGCTAGGACTGTTTTCCTGGATCACGCTGGCGGCTCACAAGTTGCATGTGCATGACCCAATCCCTGTGCGAACGGCTGCCTGGTATGCCAAACCTTTGCCAACATTCTCTGATGCAATCGCAACTGTGCGGCGTGAACTCTGGCTGATGGCAAGTGGTTTTTCCATGTCGCCGTCGCAGCCCGATATCGTAAAAGTCCCGCGCGCATTGCTCGATTCTCTGCTAAATATGGCTTGTTACGCTACTTGAAACGTACAAAGTCGAGCTAAACTACTATGACAAATCTCCTCGCGCACGAAACAAGCCCTTACCTTCTACAGCATCAAGATAACCCCGTTGAATGGTATCCGTGGGGAGAAGCTGCTTTGCAAAAAGCCAGCGATGAAGACAAGCCAATATTCCTGAGTATTGGATACGCAGCCTGTCATTGGTGTCATGTCATGGAACATGAGAGCTTCGAAAATGAAGATATCGCTGTTCTGATGAATGCCAACTTTGTCAATATCAAAGTTGACCGCGAGGAAAGACCGGACCTAGATTCAATTTATATGAGTGCAGTGGTCGCTCTGACGGGACAAGGTGGCTGGCCGATGAGCGTGTTCTTGACTCCTAAAGGCGTACCGTTCTATGGCGGAACTTATTTTCCTCCCGAACGTCGCCAGGGCATGCCCGCTTTCCCCGACGTGCTTCGCGGAGTGATGGATTCCTGGCAGAATCGACGTGACGAGCTCATCCGGAGCGGGCAAAGTATTCTGCAGCATATCTTGCGTGACGAATTGGGCACTCTCGGTAAAGGTCAGACGAAACTATCCACAGCTTCTCTCGATGAGGCTACTAAGACGATCTGGAATGGATTCGACTGGCGTAATGCCGGTTGGGGAGGCGCACCCAAGTTTCCCCAACCTATGACGATTGAGTTCCTGCTCCGACAACACTTCCGCAGCAGCGATCCATTAGCATTGGAAATGGCCGAGAAGACCTTGCAAGCTATGGCGGACGGCGGCATGTATGATCAGCTCGGGGGGGGCTTTCATCGCTACTCGGTGGATGATCACTGGTTGGTGCCGCATTTTGAGAAGATGTTATACGACAATGCCCAGCTCGCACGTTGCTATTTGCACGCTTACCAATTAACCAATAATCAATTCGATCGGCGGGTCTGCGAGGAAATTTGCGATTACGTTATGCGCGAAATGACATCGCCCGAAGGAGGATTCTACAGTACGCAGGATGCTGACTCGGAAGGCGAAGAAGGCAAATTTTTCGTATGGACGCCGGAAGAGGTTGCTACAGTTCTTGCGGATGCCGGTCTCGAACCGGAGACAGAGCTATTCGATCTAGCCTTCGATGTGACTCCTCGTGGAAATTTCGAGGGCAAAAATATCCTGAACGTTCGTGTTCCGCCAGCAGCACTCGCCGAACGTTTTGGTATCAGCCGTGCTGAACTGGATGAGAGACTGGGCCAGGCGAAGAAGGCATTATGGCAAGCTCGGGAGCAGCGTATCAAGCCGGGTCTGGACGACAAGATATTGACCGGCTGGAACGGGATGATGTTGGCGAGCCTCTCTGAAGCCGCGCGAGTATTTGAAAGGCACGACTACCAAGAGGCAGTTATCCGAAACGGAGAGTTTCTCCTCAACAATATGCGGACATCTGAAGGGCGTTTGCTGCGCACATATCGCGGCGTCGGTCCGGCGAGACTGAATGGCTATCTGGAAGATTATTCCAACCTGATCGACGGCCTGCTGGAGTTGTATCAGACAACTTTCGAAGAACGCTGGTTTCAAGCCGCACGCGAATTAGCGGACTTGATGATTGATCATTTCGCGGATGAGGGTGGAGTCGGCTTTTTCGATACCAGCGACGACCACGAGTCACTGGTTGCCCGTCCGCGCTCAATTCAGGACAATGCCACTCCCTCCGGGAATGCGATGGCAGTCGGGGTTCTGCTCAGGTTGGCTGCATACACCGGGGAATCCAGGTACCACGACATTGCAACAGCTACAATCGCCCCCATGCAAGCAGCGGCAGAACAATATCCGACTGCATTTGCACAGTGGTTGCAAGCACTCTCATTTGCAATGGGAGGGGCACAAGAGATCGCGATCATTGGCGATCTAAAAAGCCATGAGACTCACGAGATGCTTGCTGAAGTTAATCTGCCTTATCGTCCACATCAGGTTGTGGCGCAACATTCCCCTGGATTCGAATCGCAAATTCCACTTCTCGCTAATAGACCTCTGGTGGACGGTCATTCGACTGCATATGTGTGCCGGAACTTCACCTGCCAGTTGCCTGTAACAGACGCAGAAAGTCTCCGATCGCAACTTGAACTTTCTCGATCCCAATAAAACACCATCAAAGAAAGCTTGGCTACGTACGCCATTCTGGGGACGTTTTGCAGCACGAATCGGCCTGAGTCTCGCAACCATTGTTTTCGGTAGCACGTCCTCTAATCGTGTTCATGTGCACCATCGTTGCATGAGGCGCAAAGTCTCCCTGGAAGGCGGCCCGCGGCGCTTGGGCGGCGTCCAGCACGGGGGCGGCACTTTGAAATGCAATAGTTCAGCAATGCTCCAACAGTGGTCGGTCACACTGGCTGCGAGAGCCGGTGTACGTTGCACCCAACGATATCCGTGCGAGCCGACCGAGAGCCGCAACCGCAAGCTCTTATGATAGTCACAGAAATTGTAGAAACAGCCGACGACAAACATGCCCGCGGCGAGGGTCTCGGCTTGTTGCGCCAGATGGCGAGTGCGGCGCGCGAGGCAGCTCAACCGTTGGCGGAACGTGGCGTTCAGCCGCTCGATATAGGCAGTGTTGATCATGCCGCGGCCCTGGGTGGCATCGATGAGTTGTGTAATCATCTCACGTGCACCTTGCACGATGCGGCGGTCGATAGTCAACTTGCCAGCCGCACGTTGTTTGACAACTTGTACAATGGCGATGTCAGGCCAGGACAGCAGCTGAGGTCGGCCGTGTGGACCGCGGCGTGGCAAGGGGGACCGGAAGGCTTTTCGAAACGCGTCCACATAGCTCGCCAGACCGTCCACCGCCAGCAGGAGCGGTCGCGCGAGAGCAACCGCACGGATTTGCTCGGCCAGCGTGCGAATGAGCTCTTTGTCACGTTTGGCACTGATGACGCCACCCAGCCACAGCCTCGTAGGGACCATCATGGCCATGGCCATCCAGAGCGTGCCGCGTTGCGTCTTGACTTTGATCTCATCCGCTTGTACTTGTTGCAAGTCCAACTGACTTTTCCCGACCACATGCGCATGGATGGCATGGCACCGTTCTCCCGCACGACGCCACCATCTCTGCACTGTACGCTCGTGCAATCCGAAAGCCGCCACGATCGCCTGGCGCGGGCAACCATCACGACCCTGTCGGGCGCGACAAGGGTAGGCCAGCAAGGTGATTACCAACATCACGATCTTAGGGTCAGTGCGCAAGCGATAGAAAAGCGTGCCTTTGGTCGCCGCGAAGGTCGTGTCGCACACCTCGCACTGGTAGCGTTTTTCCTGCTGACTATGGACGCTGATATTCCCTTCGCCAGTTTGACCTCTTGCCGCACAATCGATATTCGGGCAGAATGCTTCCGCCGGGTTCATTGGCCCCCTCCTGCATTGCATAAACCACAATTACAGGAGTTTGCTAGTGAACCCGCTTTTGTTCAAGCGCTAGCGCTCAATACCAGCGATCACGGTTAGAGGATGTCCTACCTTGTTTTCACACTTGTGGTGTTTGAAATGATTGTCAGAGTCGTGCCTCTGTATCCAGCCGAATTAAGTATTTTTGATCCCCGGATTGGGGGGGTATTTATCCCCGGAGCATCCGGCGTCCAACTTAATCCCGGATGTTGGAGTGACTATCGAGAATTTGAGACGATCAACAACATGGGATTGCGGGATGACGAGCACCCGTATCATCGAGGTGATCAGTATCGAATATTGTTGCTTGGGGACAGTTTCGTGGAGGCGCGAGAGGTTCCGTTAGAGGTCACTTTTCATGCCGCCTTGAAGAAATCTTGGATATTGAAGTCATTGCGGGTGGGCACCATGGTTGGGGTACGGACAATGAATTGCTCTGGTACCGACATGAAGGTTCGAAATACGATGCGGACTTAGTATTGCTACTCTATCAGCCCGGAAACGATGTGCAGGACAACAGTACGGCTATTAATTACGAGCCGGGGCAGGTGCCTTATTTCCTTCTCGCTGCGGGTGGTCGTCTGACGTTGCATACCCAGCCACCCGGTAATAGTTTATTCACCGCCGACCAGGGTGTACTCGATGGCCCAATCCACGAATTTTTTCTGAGAAATTCAAAGTTGTATTCCTTATATGTGTTGCGGCAAAGGCGCGCCGATTTAGTAGAAGGCCGGTTCGCTGCCGAAGCAGTTCAGGGGTCTAGGGAAGAGAGTAGTTCAACGTTGGGCGAACTTTCTTTCGATGAGCATAATGCTGCAGCGTCGGTTTTGACGTTTGCGCTTGTAGATCATCTGCGTACCGAGGTGCAAGCCAATGGTGCAGAATTCGCTGTTGCCATCGCGTCTGCGGACAGCCAACTCGTTGATGATCAGGACAATCGGGCAGTGGTGAAAAACCTGACGAATCTGGGCATTCTAAATGTGGATTTGCTGCCCGCGATTCTCGATGCGCATTCATTGCGGGAGCCAATGCACTTCGCCTGTGACGGGCATTGGACTGCCGCTGGTCACGAAGTCGTGGCGAGGCAGATATCAGAATTTCTTTCGAGCGAGTTTGATTTAGAAGTTCAGGCAGAGTAATGCACGGAGCTACTGCGATTATTTTGCCGGAATAGTCAATTCCTGCTCTATTGAGATCGTGTAATCAGGTCCACTGATATCGTTTTTGCTAGCCAGCGCATCAAAATCGACACTATATTTTTCAGCGATGCTGTGCAAACTCTCGCCTTCTTTGACGATGTGCTGATTCGGGGCAAGTGGATCGATGACTTCGCTCGTTGCAGTTAATTCGATGGGGTTGGGCGTGTGAGTCGTCTGGGGAATAAACACTTCTTCTCCAATTCGAATCTCGCAATTTTGAGTCAGCCCATTCAGTTTCAGAATACTTTCCAACGTGACATCATAAATTAGAGCCAATCCTGTACATGAATCTCCATCAAGAGCAATATGTGTTCTTGCTGGAAGTGGTGTACTCGAAGGGAGGGGTGTTTGCGTGATAGTTGGTGCAGCTGTAAATGTTGGAGGCGGCTGTACGATAGTTCCATTTTCGGGGGGCGCTCCGACGTTTAGCGCGCCCGTCGAGATGAGGATTATAAGAACCCCAACAAAGATTAAGACCAATGTAAGTATTCCACCCGCTATTGCGATCCATGTGCGCCGGACATTTTGCAGAAGGTTGCCTCTCAGGACCGTATCTTGAGAATCCACTTCTTTAGCATCTTGTTGCTCAGTTGGAAAATTTGGTTCGGGCAGACTCGGTGCGGAAACAGGTACCGACAGCGGCTCTGAAGCCCTGACTTGTGACTCGATTACTGTTCGGCGCAACGGTTGAGTCGTCGCACTCATATCCGCTCCACAAACGATGCAGCGTGTAGCTGTTTCAGCCACACGCGTCCCACACACTGAACACAAACGGATGACCGGCCGGATCGAATCAGTCTCCCCCATCCTTTTCTGGCTCTAACTCCTATTGCTCATCGTCGGCTGTTAGCCCTCATCCGACGGAGTTTGTTCCGCTGGGTTTGTCGGCGTAGGAACTATGCCAATTCCAGTCCACGAAAAAGTTCGTTCGAGGCTGGTTGCTCCAGCTGGTTCGTAAATGGGTTCGCCTCCATCAGTCGTGCCGACTTGACGGGCGGCGACGATTGTCCATTTGAATACATGTGGGACAGCCTCGAACGGTTTTAGCTCGACCCCGACAATGTAGCGAGTCGTTAAGGTAGTGACTTGGACTCGACGAGCCGAATTAGCTGTCACATCCTCAACGGTGACAAGATACGTTTCGTTATCCTGCAACAAGCCCACCGATGCCCACTGCAAGGTAACCGTCTGCTCGACAGAGGAAATGGCAGCTCCATCCGGAGGATTAAGTAAGCGGGGTGCCGCATAGGGGGGCAAAGGCGTTGATGTAGGTGTCGGCCCTGCGGTCGGAGCTGGAACATCATCCGGGATGACGAGAAGTTCTCCGATTGTGATCGCATAATCAGGCGGCAATTTGCCATTGACCTCTGCCATCACATTGAAGTCCACACCGAAAAAGGTGGCGATACTCGACAGACTTTCACCAGAACCCACGACGTGAGTTGGGCGCGCCGCTTGTGTTAGTTCCAGTGGGGGTAGAGTATTCGTTGGTGTGGGCACAGGCGTCGCCGTCGGTTGTGGCACAGAAACTTCCTGTCCAACAAAAAGCGGGCAGGATTGCGGGAATCCGTTCAGCTCCAGAATGCTTTGGACGGATACATTGAAGACCACTGCGATGCTCGTGCATGTGTCCCCTTGTGCAACAATATGGATAAGAGCAGGTAAAGGCGTGTTTGTTGGAACTGGCGTGTTTGTAGACGCGGGCGGAGGTGTAAATGTAGGGGGAGGTGTAGATGTTTGTGTGATTGTCGGCGTAGCATCATTAGTTCCGGCCAAGCCTGACGAAAACAGAAATACAGTCAAGAGGAGTAAAGCCAGGATGGCAATTCCGCCGATAAATGCTGGGAGTGGAATTGGGATTCTCCCAAACCTGCGGCCGGCGGGTGGATTGGTTTTCTGAGCTATCCCCACCGGTTGGATAGTAGGAGGCGGCTTTGATTCTGGCTCTGGTTCTGGCACCGGCTCGGAGTCTAGGATTGGTGCTGTAGCGACTATCGGTGAAGAAATCGGCTCATGGGCGGGAGTTTGTTTACGCTTTTGGGAGGATTTATCCTTATCGAGTGTAAGGTCTGCACCACAGACAATACACTTCGTGGCAGCATCACCTACACGGGTGCCGCAGGTTGGACAGAGGCGCGGAGCAGGAGGCGGCGCGGCTTGTTTTTTTGACATGCAGATTGACTGGGAACCACAGCAAAAAGGGGGGGTGATTTGCTACGGTTATTAGCGGCGCGAATTATACCAGAGTGAGATGCTCTCGAAATATCAGGTTGTGCGAACAGTTTTAGTCGTTAGGCGATGCCATGCGGCCATCGAGACCTAGTTCCGAAGCGCTCTCTTGCATGGCGGTGAGTACATTTCCGACGTGATCCCACAGGGGGATTTCGAGTTCCTCTGCTCCAATTTCAACATCTTCCCGGATTACACCTGCGGCAAATGTCTTATTCTTCCATTTCTTTTTCACCGACTTAATTTTCACATCGAGAATCGACTTCGAGGGGCGCACGAGCGCAACAGCGGTAATCAGCCCTGTCAATTCGTCGCTGGCAAAAAGCGCCCGGTCCATTGTTGTTTCGCGCGAAACGCCTGTATGTGGTGCATGACTCTGGATGCTGCGGATCACATCTTCAGGAAGACCACGTTCTCGAAGCGTTGCTGCACCGGATTGTGGATGTTCTTCTAGGGTAGGATGGATCTCCCAATCGTAATCATGCAATAAGCCGGGCAGCGACCAATATTCCGGATCTTCGTCAAAATGGACAGCGTACCAGCGCATAGCCGCTTCTACTGCCAGCATATGTTTACGAAGATTCTCGTTCTTTACAAATTCGCAAACTATCTCCCAAGCATCATCCCGGCTAAAAGACATCCGACCCCTCCAAAGGTGAACTCATTCAGGCAGCGAATCCTAGCGCACCACCGCCAAAATGACAATGTTTATGGGCCATTGGTAACTTGCTCGAGTATTGCCGGGTTGAGTACAATAGCGATTGTCAGAATGTAGGTTGACACAGGAGATAAGGTATGCAAGTCCTAGTCGTTTATATGAGCGAAAATGGAGCCTCCGTACATATCCATGACTGAATCAGATCCACACAGCGGAGCAGCTTCCTTCTCCAGCGCTAATCAAGAGCAACTGGCAGCCCTTCTTAATTTCAGTCTAGATGTCAATCAGCCGGTATCTATTGACGAAATTCTTGATAAGGCTTTACAAACAACTTCGGCACTCGTTGCCTGTGATGATGTAACGATTGTTCTGGTAGATTTACGCCGGAATCAACATGAGCGAGACATCTCAACTGGCCAAGTGCCTGTTGATCGCCGTGTAAGTAGACCGGGTGGCGCGACGCGTTGGGTTGTCGATAACGACGTTCCGCTAATCGTCCCTGATAGTAGCGAAACCGGCTTTGAATCAACGACCTTGATTCCCGAAAATGGTGTTGGGGCTTTTGTAGGAATTTCGATTGTTCACGCCGAAACAGTCTACGGTGTACTATACGCACTTTGGCGTTCACCCTTAGAATTAGATTTGTCTGATGTGGGCTTGCTCGAGATACTTGCGCAGCTCCTTGCAGCGGCGATATTTAGAACGCGTCAGGTACACTCATTGCAAGAAATGAATGAATATATGGAAGGGATGTTACAAGTTGCTGCGCATGATCTGCGCAGCCCACTGGGTACAGCGATTGGAACCCTGTACATGTTCTCGGAAGAGCTGTTCACTGAAAAGACAGCCGACCAAGGGCGCGCACTCCGAATCCTTGATTCATCTTTGAATCGAATGCGGGATCTTATTGAAGGAATTCTGAATTATGAGCGCTGGAGCGGTACGGGGGATGTAGACTGGCAACCACACGATTTGAACTCGATTGCTCGAAATGTTGTCGAAGACATTCAAGATGTGGTTAGGGAAAAATCGCAGGACCTCGTGTTTGTTCCCGCCGATGGCCTGCTTGTCGTTGTCGCCGATGAACCTCTCTTGCGCGAGGCCATTGGCAATCTTGTCTCCAATGCCAGCAAATATACCCCCGAGGGAGGGCGTATCATTCTTCGGACTACAAATTCCCGGCCAGAATTCGATATCATTGTTGAAGACAATGGACCAGGTATTGCCCGCGAAGACTTAGACAAGCTCTTTATGCCCTTTGTCCGCTTGCGAGAAGCACGTCGACAATCCGGCAGTGGGCTGGGATTGAGCCTCGTCCGAAAGATTGCCGAACGCCACGGGGGACAATCATTCGTCGAGAGTGAACTGGGGGAAGGTTCCCGGTTTATTATTCGTGTCCCGGAAATGACCCTTTAAATCGACTCAAACGCCTTGTTTACATCCATTTATATGTGTTGACCCAATGGTGCGCTTTCCCTGCACAATTACAGCAATCTCGCTGATCCCCTGGCATAGCCGCTCTCATGCTAAATTCGACTTGGCTCTTCAGTTGAAGCTGTCATTTGTTGTGCAGTCTTATTCGCATCGGCCGGATGTTTTCGTCTGTCCAGAACGCCTGCCCATGGGTCTTTGCCAAGCAAGCGACGGTGAAAGTAGCGTACAACGAGACCGAGTGTAGCAACAACCGGAATGATAACCAGGGCACCGAGAACGCCCACGACTGCCAACGCGCCCAGGACTGAGACAAAAACAATAGCAGGATGAATACTCAGGGAATGGCCCATGATCTGTGGGCGCAGCCAGATGTTTTCGATTTGTTGAATCACAATAAATACGGCCAGGACAATCAACCCAAATACAAAGTTAGATAGTGGAAGATAAGTCGAGCCGAGGAATAATGCGACCACAACAGATATGGCACCCGCAACAGTTGGCCCGAGTGAAGGAATCACATCGAGTATTCCAGCGAGCAGACCGAGCACGAGTGCACCCGGAAGTCCGACGGCGGCCGTTACAATAGCGGTCAACACACCTATTATTAGACTTAAGGTTAATTGTCCCCGCAGGTACGCACTCCAAACATAGTCTGTCTCGAAGAAAAGCCGTTCAATATCGGATTGAAGTCGTTCGGGTGCAAGTCTGACGAACCAGGTTGAGATGCGGGGTCCATCGCGGAGTAAATAGTAGGTTGTGACAAGAATCAGAAGAACCCAAAGTAAATTGGTAGTTAAGCCGCCCAGGAAGTCCAAGGCATTACCAGCAGCTGGAGCAACCGCCTCGGCGATTAACTGTCCGATATTGACGGTCGTGATGTTCGGCAAGAGATCGATACCACCAATAGCGATTGGTTCCGAGAGTATTGCTTCAACCTGATTCTGAATTCGTTGGAAATCTAATGTCAGGCCTGTCAGTTGTCGAATGACAATCGGCGTTGTAATTGCCGGGACTGCGATCACAATCGCTAGCGCGAAAAAGTAGACGATGAGCGCTGCTAGTGATCTTCCCAGGCGCGTGCGCGCCATGATTAACTCTACGGCTGGATTAAGGACATAGGCGAGCAAGCCGGAGATAATTAACGGGCGTACCAGTTCGCGGGCGGCAAAAGTAATCAATGCGCCCAATAAAAGCCCGATGAGAACGATTGTGTAACGGGTGGACCTGCTCCAGGTATAATCCATAGTCTGTGATTCAGTCTCTGCCGATCCCCATCGTCCAGCACACACTCAAATTCATATCTCTATTTTGGAGCGCCATCGTTGTGTCAGCTTGTCTGACTCCCGTCCAAATTCCAGTGCGGGGGAGTGCTGCTACGTACACTCCATTTGTCGCTCAAGAAGTTGTGTCCGATGATCCAAGTGTCGGCGAAAGTACAATCGTCGAACTCGATACGACCCAAGTAGTCCCACCCTCACCAACGCTTGATGCTACTCGAGATAATCTGCCCAATCTAAGCGACCTTGGACCAGATTGGTACTTCCTCGAATACCTGGTTCAGGAAGGTGAAGAGCTAGGCCAAATCGCCGCCAACTTTGGATTAAAAATCCAGCAAATACAGAGTGCGAACGATTTCACAGATGGGGCGACGATATTTCCCGGTCAGATAATCATTGTACCCCAACGGGTCTCTGCAATTGGCCCGGCACTTAAGCTGATCCCGGATAGTGAACTGGTTTACGGACCTGCAGCGATTGACTTCGATGTCTTAACCTACGCAAATGAACGAGATGGGTTTCTAACCCGTTATTCGGAGAATATTGACGGCGTCGCTACGTCCGGTCCTGAAATCTTGCAACGCTTCGCAGAAAACTACAGTATCAACCCGCGCCTCCTGCTAGCATTGCTTGAATACCGATCGGGTTGGGTGACTCAAGCCGAACCGGATGCAGACAAACTCGTGTATCCGTATGGCCGTGCCGCCGGTGAGGGGCTTTTCCGACAGCTCAATTGGACGGCCAACAAACTCAATGCAGGGTTCTATGGTTGGCGGGAAGGGCGCCTGAGTCTTGTTATTCTCGGGGATGGCACGCGCATTGGACTTGATCGAGGTATGAACGCGGGCACAGCTGCTGTGCAGTCCTTCTTTGCCCAGACGAGCAGTTCAGAGGATTGGGAGCGAGCTATCTCGGCCGATGGGTTTGCACAAGTCTATGCGCGCATGTTTGGCGATCCATTTGTCCGCGCAGTAGAACCGCTCATTCCAGCAGACCTGCAACAGCCGATCTTTGATTTGCCGTGGGAGCGTGGATCGACCTGGTATTTCTCAGGGGGCGCTCATGCATCCTTTGGTTCGGGGACACCGTGGGGTGCAATCGATTTTGTTCCACCGGATGATAATGTCGGTTGCTATGTTTCTGAGGCTGCCGCGACTGCCGTTGACACCGGACGGGTCGTCCGAACAGGGCTAGGTCAAGTGATGCTTGATCTCGATCAGGATGGCTTTGAGCAAACTGGCTGGAATATCCTGTTCTTCCATCTCGATGACGCCACCCATGCACTTTCGGATACTATTGCGAGACGAGGTACGTATCTCGGCAGACCGAGTTGTGACGGTGGCTCTGCGACCGGCGCACATCTGCATCTTGCGCGGAAATATAACGGCGTCTGGATCTCTCCTGTTGATGTGCCCTTTCAGTTAGGTGATTATGTTCTTGAAGCGGGTGGACAGGAATACTCTGGTGTCCTTTTGTCAGCAACCTCAAGACGCGAGGCATGTGATTGTCGGCTCTTTGAAATTAACGGTGTCTCACACTAAATCCGAGAGAAGCGCGGGCTGATCCAGCGAGAGCGATTGCAGGTGCACCAATCCAGCGGTTCTTATTATCGACGTATAACTCCTGTTACTCTATTCAGGGAGCTTTTCTGCCTTCAGATCGACCATCCAGCCTCGTTCTTCTATGATCGCAGAGAGTAGGAGAAAAAGTTGCATTAGATCGCGCCTGCGCATCCGGTAGGACATCCTCTAACCGTGATCGCTGGTATTGAGCGCTAGCGCTTGAACAAAAGCGGGTTCACTAGCAAACTCCTGTAATTGTGGTTTATGCAATGCAGGAGGGGGCCAATGAACCCGGCGGAAGCATTCTGCCCGAATATCGATTGTGCGGCAAGAGGTCAAACTGGCGAAGGGAATATCAGCGTCCATAGTCAGCAGGAAAAACGCTACCAGTGCGAGGTGTGCGACACGACCTTCGCGGCGACCAAAGGCACGCTTTTCTATCGCTTGCGCACTGACCCTAAGATCGTGATGTTGGTAATCACCTTGCTGGCCTACCCTTGTCGCGCCCGACAGGGTCGTGATGGTTGCCCGCGCCAGGCGATCGTGGCGGCTTTCGGATTGCACGAGCGTACAGTGCAGAGATGGTGGCGTCGTGCGGGAGAACGGTGCCATGCCATCCATGCGCATGTGGTCGGGAAAAGTCAGTTGGACTTGCAACAAGTACAAGCGGATGAGATCAAAGTCAAGACGCAACGCGGCACGCTCTGGATGGCCATGGCCATGATGGTCCCTACGAGGCTGTGGCTGGGTGGCGTCATCAGTGCCAAACGTGACAAAGAGCTCATTCGCACGCTGGCCGAGCAAATCCGTGCGGTTGCTCTCGCGCGACCGCTCCTGCTGGCGGTGGACGGTCTGGCGAGCTATGTGGACGCGTTTCGAAAAGCCTTCCGGTCCCCCTTGCCACGCCGCGGTCCACACGGCCGACCTCAGCTGCTGTCCTGGCCTGACATCGCCATTGTACAAGTTGTCAAACAACGTGCGGCTGGCAAGTTGACTATCGACCGCCGCATCGTGCAAGGTGCACGTGAGATGATTACACAACTCATCGATGCCACCCAGGGCCGCGGCATGATCAACACTGCCTATATCGAGCGGCTGAACGCCACGTTCCGCCAACGGTTGAGCTGCCTCGCGCGCCGCACTCGCCATCTGGCGCAACAAGCCGAGACCCTCGCCGCGGGCATGTTTGTCGTCGGCTGTTTCTACAATTTCTGTGACTATCATAAGAGCTTGCGGTTGCGGCTCTCGGTCGGCTCGCACGGATATCGTTGGGTGCAACGTACACCGGCTCTCGCAGCCAGTGTGACCGACCACTGTTGGAGCATTGCTGAACTATTGCATTTCAAAGTGCCGCCCCCGTGCTGGACGCCGCCCAAGCGCCGCGGGCCGCCTTCCAGGGAGACTTTGCGCCTCATGCAACGATGGTGCACATGAACACGATCAGAGGACGTGCTACCGCGCATCCAATGAGCGAGGCTTTCACGTTTATCGTCATGGAAAAGGTTGAGTGAAAAGCGCGATTCTTTATGATGTTCGTGTCCATAACGTTCGAAGGAGAGACGCCAAAGATTCCGTTCCGGAATGACCCTCGCTTTTGGAGAGAAGAGTCCTTCATATTCCAGTCGAATACCATTTTCATCTACCCGAATGGTTTCTGTCCAGGTGATTCGGAGTATATGACTGCTAAGGAACACAGCAACAGCCCAGACAGCGAGTAGGAAGAAGACTGAAATAGCAATTTCTGAATTGCTGATTGAGTAAACGCTGCCTAATCTAAATAAATCTAAAAGGAATTGGATCGTCAGGAATACTGCCAGAGTTCCGAAGACGAGAGCCCCTATTAAAAATCCACTCGTCAGTAACAGGTCTTTAGGGATTTCGCGATTTGACCAGGTAATGGTATCCACTCCATTTTCGAGTGTATGAGCTACGCCTGGAGAGGTCGTGCGGACAGGGGCTTCAACCATTGGTTGAGTATATTTCACTAGCCAGTGCGCAGCAAGATCGGTACTGAGCTTCTACCAGGTCGAGTTCTGAAACCTACAATGTCATTTCTCCAATTTGAATATCAGCACGCTATCGGTTTCCCCGTCAGAGTGTAAGAGCCGAGCTCCACTCTGTGTATCATACATTCCGGCAGTAATTTGAAGTTCGTTTGAAATAAAGTCCTCGGGTACAGCAAACTCATGTACATCCAGGATTCGCATATCTGGCGTCCACGAACTCGTAGAAGCGGAACCTCCCTGAGGTGGCGCGTCGTGTTGGGAGATCAGTGCTCCATTTCCATTG
This sequence comes from Anaerolineales bacterium, assembly GCA_965248775.1. GTDB lineage: Bacteria > Chloroflexota > Anaerolineae > Anaerolineales > JBHHUI01 > JBHHUI01. Next base: position 1,619,293 of record OZ252150.1, on the reverse strand, counting down.
AGAGCGTGGACGAAGACAGTATAGTCCGCTCCGGGTGTGCTTTCCGCCTCCCACAACAGTGTTACGCGTAACAAATCACCTGGACCAGGGGTCGGAGTTGTTTCTAGCCCATTAATTGAGAGATGGGCACCCACCAATTCAATTCCGTCTAAGAATTCTGCTTGAATTGGGACAAAGCCGGCAGCTTTCTCCGGTTCTGTTGAATACTGTTGCAGCCGCATCTTGTTGAGTTGGAGTTCAGAACTCCGAAGGAATTTTTTATTCAAGCCGGCTTCAGCAGCTGCGTCTGGATCCCATTGGGCAGCGTTTATCGGGACAAACCAGAGACGCTGATTTGTGCCGCTCAGATCTTGAATTTCTCTGCCGAGTTGGTCGCTACTTAATCCCGGAGCAGAGGGGAGTAGAAAGTAAGGCAAGGGAATATTGCGGAGATAATATACCTGTGCCGGGTCAGGAAAGTTTGCAACGTAAGCGTCTCCCAATTGCGCATAGGCACTTAATGTTTCGCCGACTGCGCGCATACCACGACTCTTACTCCACTCAGGGACTAAATAGTAATTTCTCAGACTCCAGCCACTCATTATCACAGAGGTGAGGACTATGAATGCCGCGATTGATTTCAACTTTGGATGGGACCACAAATTGACGATACCATTTGCAACGAGAATATATACTGCGGGGAATGCCACTAAAAAGTAAAAAGTATTAAATGTCGCACGTGTCAACACCACGAGATAAATACCGACGAGTGCGTTTAGTGCCCAGATGAAAAACAGGCCCCGCCACTTTGGGCCTTTGGGAGCGTCACCCATCAAACCAAAGCCGGCGACAACAAGCCAGACAATACCGAAAGCCAATCCGGCAGCGTCCGGGAGGGTCGGGCCAGTGGCTACATCCGCGAAAGTTTGTAAAAAATAGTCGCTAGAGGACATCCGAGTCGGATCCGCCAACTGTCCCCCAATGTAGACCGGCAGGATAATTATTGCCCAGGGCAGCACTGACACTGCAATTGCACTTCCTGCTGTCAGCCATCGAAGCCATTGTTCCCATTTGTTTTTTGCGAGGAATACAAAGGCGCTATGGGCAACCAATCCGAAGATCGCATAGTAGTGGCTGTACATGGCAAGAGCGCCGAACAGAACATATCCAAACCAATTCGCACGCCGCCCGCGTAGCAGACCCGGCAGCAGCAAGGTCGCGATGAGACCGGCCCCGATTGCGAGTTGATACATATTGCGCACATCCTGGGCAAGCCAAATCTGGTATGGATGGAAGGTTGTCAGAGCAGCACCAAACAGCCCCACTTGTTTATTGAATGCACGCCTCCCGAGCTGAAAGACCAGGGGCACCAAAAGAATGCTCAGTAGCGCCGAGAGGGAGCGCATGGCCCATTCCGTTTCTCCAAAGATTTGTACCCACATTTGCAACATCCAATAATGTATCGGGGGTTGTGGATCGCCTTCTCGGATGATGCGTTCTACAATTGCGGCCGGGCCTGGCTCGTGAACGACATAGTTCCAAGAGAATGCTTCATCCCCTCGTAATTCCTGGGTTCCAAGTCGATAGAAACGCAACCCAGATCCCAGCAGCAGCAATGTGACCAGTAATACGTAAAAATTTTCAGGCTTGCTGCTTATCATTGAAGCTCAAATTATTTCAGGGATGAATAAACGCCTAGCTGCCACAGCAATCTAAACGGGCAAACAGGTGTGATTCGCGCTCATCGTATTCAGAGGCGATTGTATTCAGCTTCGGGATTGCGAGGGCTTACTCCACAAGTGCTGCGGCTACAACTTCGGCGATGTCTTTGACTTCCATTGTGCCGCCATCGGCCTGGTTGGCGTCACTCATCATCACGAGACAGAACGGGCAGCCGACTGCAAGAGTCTCTGCTCCAGTGGACTTTGCCTCGGCGAAACGATTGGTGTTTACCCCTTCCGAACCTTCTTCCTCTTCTTTCCACATTTGTCCACCACCAGCTCCACAGCAGAATGAATTTTGCTTGTTGCGAGCCATTTCCACCAGGTTTACATTGATTCCTGTCAGCGCGTTACGTGGCTCATCGACTATTCCATTATGCCGTCCGAGGTAACAAGGGTCATGGAAGGTGACAGAGTTGCCATTGGATAGATTGGTTTCCACCTTGCCCTCACCAATGAGTTCGTTGATGAGTTGGGTATGGTGAACAACTTCAAAATCGCCGCCAAATTGGGGATACTCTGAACCGAGAGTGTGAAGGCAATGGGGACAGGTGGCTACAATCTTGCGCGTTTTGACTTCTTTGAGAGTTTCGATGTTGGCCTGCGCCATTTCACTGAAGAGGTATTCATATCCCGATCGTCGCGCTGTATCGCCCGTGCAGGTCTCCATTTGGCCGAGGACCGCGTAATTCACACCCGCTGTATTTAGGATTTTGACAAAGGACTGTGCAACTTTCTTCGTTCGGGGGTCATAACTGGCTGCACAGCCAACCCAATAGAGATATTCAAAATCCGGATTGTCTTCTACGGTGGGGACATCCAGACCTTCTGCCCAGGCCATTCGGTCCGTTCCCATTTGCCATGGGTTGCCCTGCCTTTCCATCCCATTGAAAGCGTTTTGCAGTTCAACCGGGAAGGCACCTTCTGTGAGGACACGGTGACGGCGAATATCGAGAATATCGAACATTGGCTCGTTCCCAACCGGGCAAACTTCCACACAAGCCCCGCAGGAGGTACAAGCCCAAAGGGCAGGTTCGCTAATGGCATTGCCCAGCAACGCCGGGGAGTCCGCGCCACAGGCCAGTGCACTAAACTGGTCCTTGATCATATAGCGCTTGTTGATTTCCAATGCGGACGGGGATAGCTCTTTGCCGGTGACATATGCCGGACAAACATCCTGGCAGCGGTTACACATGATGCATGCAAAAGCATCCAATATCTGCGTTTGCGGTAGTTGTTCCAGTTTCTGGACGCCAAACTCTTCTTTGCTCTCATCTTCAAAATCAAGCGGATTAAGCGCCCCGAGTGATGTGCGTTTCGGACGGGTCAGATAGTTGAACGGGCCCGCCATGAGATGCAGATGTTTGGTGTACGGGAAATAAGGTAAAAAGAGGAGAATTATGCCAAGCGCTACCCAAAAGCCAACTCGCTCGCCAGTCAACAGGCCCGCATGACTCATTCCATCCCAAACATTGGCGAACGTGGAGGCAAAAGGCTGCCAGGGGTCGAAAGATTCACGGGCTGCAACTTTGAAGCTCGCTCCCAGGAAACGGAAACCAACATGGATCAGAATAAATACGCCAACGAGCAAGGAGTCTCGCCGAATCCCGACCCGCACTTTCGGGTGCACAAGTACATTCTCGCGGATTGAAAACTCAGGAGCCTGAACAAGAAAACGACGCACAAGCAGCATAGTCATTCCGAACAGAGCCGCCACACTGAGTACGTCCGCGCCAAGGCGATAAAGATTGCCGATCAGGCCCACACCGAGAAATGTAAAGTTTGGAATATAACCTTCGAGCAGATCGCCCAGGTTGACGATCAGATAGTAAGTAAAGCCCCATGCAACCAGAGCATGAAAAATGCTTGGCCCGAGGCGCATCTTGAGCACAGTGCGTTGCGATACGAAGACAAGTGCAGCTTCCCAGACTCGCCTCGTAATATCGGCGAGGGACAGATCAGGCTCTCCGCGTCGGACGACATCGACGACCAATTTGAAGCTACGTACGGCCAATCCACTCGTGATTAGGATCAGCAATGTGAAAAGTATTTTTTCAATATTGCTCAGCATGGGTGTCCTCAGTTGAATTCACTCCTTGGAGTAGCGCGGGCTAGACATTCTCTCACTGGCCTGCGAGTTCTTCCTCTATGATTTGCACAAACACATCGAGCGGTTGAGCGCCTACAAGGGGTCGGCCATTGATGAAAAATGTTGGCGTGCCAGTTATACCCAATGCGCGTGCATCATTAAAATCAGCGGTCACTTCATCTGCGTAGCGATTGCTTTCGAAACACTCGTTAAATCTTTCCTGATCCATTTCAAGTGCAACGGCCAGCTCTGTGTAAAGTTCCAAATTTCCCAGGTGTTGTTGGTTGCGAAAGAGTGCGTTGTGAAATTCCCAATACTTGCCCTGCTCGAATGCACATTGCGCTGCCTCAGCAGCCTTCTGGGCATTGGGATGTATCGAAGCCAATGGGAAGTCTCGATATACAAATAAAATCTGCCCCGGATAACTTTCTAGAATAGCTTGAAATGTCTGGTCGTGGAAGCGCTGGCAGAATGGGCATTCAAAGTCGCTGAATTCAATAATTGTGATAGGTGCACCCGCGACTCCGATTGCCGGATCATCGTCAATTCCCACTTCGAAGCGGGTAATCTCTGCAATTCCCGATTGAGGCAAAACCGCTGCTGCTTGTAGATTATTTGTAGTTTGTGTGCCACTTGTGGGTGGGGGATTGTTTCCCCAAAGCAGAAAGCCGAATGCCAATCCAAGGACAAAGGTTATCGGTGCAATGGCGGCATAAAAATAGCTACGCTTAAAGCTGATCCTGTCTGATTCAGCTGGGATGATTTTTTCTTCATCCAAAACCACCTTGTCTTCTTCGTTGACATCCAGCAGTTCTACTACCATCGAGCTAACCCCTCCAGGCCATAAGAGCTAACAAAACCCAGCCCGCGATAAGCGCGAGTCCGCCAATGGGTGTTATCGCACCAAGCCAACGGATGCCAGAAATTGCAAGCAAGTATAAGCTGCCGGAGAAAAGGACGGTTCCAGCCACAAATAACCATCCAGCGATAGTCGGCAATCCGGATTGCGGCCACTGGCTGGCAGCGAAGGCCACAGCGAAAAGGGCGAGCGCATGATACATGTGATAGCGGACGGCGGTTTCAAAAGTGGTCAGGAGCTCGGCTTCGACCCGATTGCGTAATGCGTGGGCTCCAAAGGCTCCTAACGCAACAGCCAGTGCAGCTGAGAGCGCTCCAATAGAGAAGAAAATTTTCAAGTGTTCATTCCCCATACATTAATATTGGAAATCATAGCTCGGTCTGAATCCACCTGAGATGATATCGATGATCGTACTCGCTCCCCCCGCAAACCCCAAGCGCAGTTCCCAGGGTTCGTTTCCACTATAGAAAATTATTCTAGTCGGATCGACCCAACTGGCAATTATTGCATTCGGATCATCTGTAAGAGGCACTGGGGCATGACCCACTTGTCCGAGTAAAGGTGGGCTGTTTTCCACGGAATATGCAAAGCGCTCTGAGTCGGGTGCCCAACTTTGAAACTCCAGGAATTGGCCGCTCGTGTAAACAACATCTGATGCACTCTCCAGATCCACAATGTGTAAATCGCGCGTGTTATCCACCGGATCGCCGATCTCTTCTAGATAGGCAAAGTGGTTAAGATCAGACGAGAGCGGCTTATAGTCCAGAGATGCAAAAAAGAAGGGCGCTGTGAAAAACTCCCCAATACGGTTTGGTCGGGAGCCATCAACTGGTATGTGCCAAACAGTGGTGCGTTGTTTTGGGTCTGCGAGCGGGTCCATTGGGGGGAGGACAACTCGGAGAAAGGAACTGTCCGGAGACCATACCGGACGCGCGTGATAGCGATACTCGCTACAGGTGATCACCGGTTCGTAAGGCAGTACATTGGAGCGTAGGTTATCCCCGTTCGAGTCGATCAGACTAATATTTGCAGGATTTACGAGGGCGATCTCACTGCCATCGGGCGAATAAAAGAACTGGCCATAATTGTTCGGATCTAAAAAGGTAAAGAGTTCGCCGGTGTCGGCATTGACGATGTACAAATCGCCATTCAGCGCCAATCCAGGACCTTCGTATAGCGGAAATGTGTTGAAAGCGATAGAGTGTGTTTCAGGTACCCAAACAACCATGTTCGGAGCGACGCCGATGGCGAACTCATCCGTCTCAATGGCATTGAAGTCGTCTATACTAACCAGCCGCCGTTCGTCTGAGCCATTGCTGTTAACAGCCCAAATTTCGTAATTCAGGAAATCGAAAGAGCGCACAAATGCCACGATACTTGTATCGTCGGAGAGTAAGATTTCAATTGCGCCTCCGTCGAAAGTGAGCTGATTCGGTACTCCACCCTCGCTCCAGAAAAAGATATTCCCCTCATTGATATAGGCAACATGAACTGTGCCGGGCTCGACCTCTCGTGGTATGGGGACTGGTGTGTTTGCCTCTTCCGGAATAGGTATTAATGTTGTGTCGGCAGATAGCGGAGTTTGCGTCGGTACCGGATCCGTGGCAGGAGCGTCCGCAGACGAAAGTGCGGTCAGTGTTGCGGAGACAACGCTTTCAACGTCGAGGGTAGCGGGTAAATTGCCGAGGCCAGGAGCATTGCAGGCGATGGCTGCCGCGAGGAGTACACAACCAAAAATAATCAGACGGGCTTGTTTGGGGTGCATTGCGACAATTCTCCCACAGTCCGAATAGTGCGACAAGCTTCGCGCGCCAACGCCCACCGGATCGAACTTTATTTTGCCTGGCAATCGTGTTATTCTCAGGCAACTGACTTCTCACTTAATCACAAATAATAGGAGCGCCAGAATGCGTCTCGGAATAATGACCGGTTACTCCGGTGCCAAACTCCATCTTCCGATGGAAATGATCAAAGAAGCCGATAAATTGGGTGTTTACGCAGTCTGGACTTCAGAGTCCTATGGTTCGGATTGCATCACGCCTCTCGCCTGGATCGGTGCGCAGACGGAGAACGTTCTATTAGGTACAGCCATTATGCAAATGCCAGCCCGAACTCCGGCCAATACTGCGATGACTGCGATGACGCTCGATCAACTCTCCGGCGGGCGCTTTATGCTCGGGCTGGGCTTGTCCGCACCGCAGGTCGTTGAGGGTTGTCATGGTATGCCTTATGGCAAGCCGCTGCAGCGTACACGTGAATATGTGGAAATCGTCCGAAATATCTTTGCCCGTGAAGCACCGCTCTCCCACGCCGGGCAGGAATACCAAATTCCGTACACTGGTGTAGATGCCACCGGGCTGGGGAAGCCGCTGAAGAGTATCTTACACGGCCGTGCTGATATTCCGATTTACCTCGCCTCCATCGGGCCCAAGAATGTAGAACTCACTGCAGAGATTGCCGATGGCTGGCTGACAATTTTCTTCTCTCCGCAGCATTATGAACAAGTGTACAAAGCCGTCATCGAAGCTGGTTTTGCCAAGGCAGGTAATGGAAAATCAATCGAAAATTTCCAAATTTCTCCATCTGTGACTGTTGTGGTTGGCGAAGATGTGCAAGCCTGCCGAGACATGGTCAAGCCGGTTCTGGCACTCTATGTTGGTGGAATGGGGGCAAAAGGACGCAATTTCTACTTTGATCTAGCCTGTCGCTTTGGATATGAGGGCGCTGCGCATGAGATACAGAAACTGGTAGTGGTTACATGGTAACTGATGGGGACCACGCTGTATTGTAGTAATGGAGATACAACTTGAGTACAGCTTCATGGTAAACGTCGGACTTGGAGAAAGAAAGAGTTTTGCGCACGAAGCGAGCCAGTCTCTGGCGCAAGGTGTTGTTCCAGCGTTCCACGTGAGATGTCTGGCCGCTTTCTTTGCCGACACTTTGGTGAGTGTAGTTTGGTAAAACCTTCTGGTAAGCGTGCCAGAAGTCGCTGAAGGAGCAACACGCTTTGTAGGATGCTGGGATGGATTTCCATAACGCGCGACAACTTTTTTCACTGCGGTCGCCAATAAAATAGGCCACCACTTGGCGCGTGCGCCGACACAGCGCGACCCATATCCAACGTTTATCGTTTTTTGTGCGTACAAATGACCATAATTCATCCAATTCCAGCACATCATCCGTTTTTACGGTTTCTAAAGTGTCAGCCAGGTTCGGCATAGCGCCGGCCTTCTCCAGAATCCAGCGTGCTAATGTCTGCCGCGCGATGCCAAAGATGCGCTCAATGCCGCGCATACTGGCTCGCTCTCGATAGGTGCGTAGGACAAATTCTCTGATGAACTCAGGATAAGAACGGCTTTGCGGTTCCAACATTCCATAAGCGGCGCAATCGAGACAATGAAACTTCTGACCGCCTTTATAGTCTGTACCATTCTTGACAATGTTGAGGCTCCTGCACTTTGAACACTCATGCGTGATGACACTCTGGATCATTTTGGCGCTCCTCTGTTTGGCAGGCCAACAACTTACTTTTTCCAGACTCATCAGTCAACATGTAACCACTACCCAGAAACTCTATCTCAGCGGGGATAAAGGCCGCGCCATGGCTGCCGTCCCTGATGCACTGGTAGACGATGTTTCGCTTTGTGGGCCGAAGGAGCGCATTGCCGAGCGCTTGGAATTGTGGCGCGATAGCCCTATCACTACCCTAGTTTCCGGTGCAAAACGCACCACCTAATCAGAAATCGGCAAGGGCGAACTTCTTGCTGGGAGTGAACCTTGACAATTGCATAGTTACGTGGCCTTGGCCGCCAGCTTGGTACCGATGGTATTGAGATTGGCCGCCAGGATGGCCAGCCCGACCCAACGGTGGAAGCCTGCTTCGCCACGATTGCGGCAACGGTCGAGTCGATAGCGGCGTTTCAAGACACTTATCCGACCTTCGACGCCGGCGTGGTAACGCTGGCCACGGCGTTACCAGAGTTGCTTTTCATGGGCCCGACGTTGTTTGGATTTGTGCTCGGGCTTGGGCAAGATGACGCGCGCGACACCTAATGCGCGAGCATAAGCTTCGTTGCCGGGCGAGTAGAGTCCGCGATCGCCGCTGACCTGTTCCGGTGCGCAGCCAAACTGCTGCGTGTGCTGGTCGAGGGCAGGTTGCCACTGATTGACATCGTTCGGATTGCCAGCGAGGACGCGCCAGTTGCTTAGCAAGCCGCCGTCGACTTCATCGAGCCAGACCTTGCGCCCGAACTCGGTGGGCTTGCGGACCTTGTTCCTGCGGATGATGGCGGTATGCGGTTCAAAGAGACTTACGAGCTTCTCACTCGCCGGGACACTCTCGCCGGCGAAGACCCGCCGCTCACATTGACTGATGACCTGCTCGACACGCGGGGTGAAGGTCTCGAGGGTCGCGGTCAAGCGCTGCGCTGCGCGATCTTTCTGTGTCTGCAGCTGCTCCAGAACGATTTTCGCCTGCTGCACACTCTGGCGGGCGACCTGCAGCAGCTTGCGGTACGTGGTCGTCAGCTGCGCTTTAGCTGTCTCGGAGCGCCTGCGGGCCTGATTGGCCACCTGGCGAGCATACTTGCGGGCACTGCGGGAGCGGTTGCGGAACGTCTCTTGCGTCAGTTCGCCCGTCTCAGCGTGCGCCCAAGCACACGCACACCATCAGCCAGCAGGCCGTTGTCAGTGGGGTAGCGGATGTTGGTCTCGACAACCGTTCCATCTGTGCGCAGCTTGCGGCCACGGGTGATCTTTAGCCTGCTGGCCAGCTGCAACACGTGGGCGTTCAGGGAGATAAGTGTTTCAGGTTGGAGCAGGTTCGCCCAGCGCAGGAGCGTCTTCTCGTCCGGCACGCGCTCGAAGTACACGCGGCAGAAGTGGCGCAGTACCAGACTGTCCCTGACATGTTTCTCTGTTTCCGCGTAGCTCCAGCCGTACAAATGCTTTACGACTAACACCCTGAGCACGACTTCCACCGGCGTGGAGTTGCGGCCCGTCTGTAGTGTTTTCGGATAGCGTCGCGCAAAGTCACCGCGCACTCGCTGGTAGAGCTCGTCGTCATCCAGCAATACGTCGATATGCGCCAACACCGGGTCCAGCTCACTCGTCAATGCCAGAATGTCCAGGAAGAACTTGTCGATTTCGTGGCGGTCACGTAACATTGCAGCGGCCCTTTCTGTGGAAAATGCGGGTTTGATCATTCGCATCTTCTCACAGGAGGGCCACTTTCGCACCGGAAACTAGGATAGAGCAGTTTCAGAGTCCCAGTTTTGGCCTGCGGGCGCTGGTTTCGATTCCTGAGTTGTTTGTTATTATGGCTTCGATTTCAGCCGGACTTGGGGAAGTGATTCGCGGACTGGATGACGAATTAAGCTTGCTGCAAACCTTCATGCTGATTGGGTTGCTTGTGGGCTGGCGTTTGGGTTCTCAGATGGCTGGTTGGAAAAGGTATATGTTTTGGGGGCTCGTAGGCGTTTCCTTCATTTTTCTTTCTACAGGACATTTGTGGTTGCCGGGCGCGGCGGCTCTACGTTCGGGGGCACTTTATGGAACGAAATATCTCGGCGTTTTGCTCACCTACATTGGAAAGGAAATACCTGCAGAGATAATTCCGTCAATCGCCCCATTGAACTTATCATGGAGTCAGTTTTCAGTAGGTTCGTCCAACCATTGGCGAGAGATATCCGAATGGGTTGAGTATCTGCTGATTGGCAACCCTTCTTTCAAGTCAGGCGCTGTCATCTTCATTTGGAGTGTGGTTTTGTGGGTAATGTCCATCCACTCGGCGTGGGTACTTCGGGTTCACAACAGCGTGTTATTGAGTGTTCTACCCGGAGGTATCCTGATGACTACTGCGATGGCTTTTGCCCGTTGGTAGTGGTTACATGGTAACTGATGGGGACCACGCTGTATTGTAGTAATGGAGATACAACTTGAGTACAGCTTCATGGTAAACGTCGGACTTGGAGAAAGAAAGAGTTTTGCGCACGAAGCGAGCCAGTCTCTGGCGCAAGGTGTTGTTCCAGCGTTCCACGTGAGATGTCTGGCCGCTTTCTTTGCCGACACTTTGGTGAGTGTCGTTTGGTAAAACCTTCTGGTAAGCGTGCCAGAAGTCGCTGAAGGAGCAACACGCTTTGTAGGATGCTGGGATGGATTTCCATAACGCGCGACAACTTTTTTCACTGCGGTCGCCAATAAAATAGGCCACCACTTGGCGCGTGCGCCGACACAGCGCGACCCATATCCAACGTTTATCGTTTTTTGTGCGTACAAATGACCATAATTCATCCAATTCCAGCACATCATCCGTTTTTACGGTTTCTAAAGTGTCAGCCAGGTTCGGCATAGCGCCGGCCTTCTCCAGAATCCAGCGTGCTAATGTCTGCCGCGCGATGCCAAAGATGCGCTCAATGCCGCGCATACTGGCTCGCTCTCGATAGGTGCGTAGGACAAATTCTCTGATGAACTCAGGATAAGAACGGCTTTGCGGTTCCAACATTCCATAAGCGGCGCAATCGAGACAATGAAACTTCTGACCGCCTTTATAGTCTGTACCATTCTTGACAATGTTGAGGCTCCTGCACTTTGAACACTCATGCGTGATGACACTCTGGATCATTTTGGCGCTCCTCTGTTTGGCAGGCCAACAACTTACTTTTTCCAGACTCATCAGTCAACATGTAACCACTACCTGCCCGTTCTAGCGAAACCCAAAGTATCATCATTTTTTTTACGGCCACACTAATATTGATGGCTTCCCATACGCTGATCACAAATGAAGAACGCTGGCGGCGGAATGACCTAGATTATTCAGAGGAGCTCCGGATTGATTTCGGCATTGCAGTGGTGCTCGTGATTGGTGGGCTCGTTCTGCTCACATTGGTTGTGCCCCGCATCGACATCCCCAAAATCGATACGGATAATATTCCAGCAGGCGACTTTTCCGAAATAAGAGACTCTCTTGGATTTGAACCGCCCACGCTGCCCAGCTCTGTTTTTGATGATTTCAATACACTGGCCTGCCGCGCGAGCATTTGATCAATTTGCCGCCCCAAAACGCAGACTTGATAGTCATGACCGTACAGGTGCAGGACAGCGCACCCCAATTGGCGCAGGCCGACTATTGGCGCAGTCTGATTTACGATGTTTATAACGGTCGCGGGTGGGGAGCTAGTGAAATTGTCAACATGAGCTATCGGAGCGGTGAGGAGATCAATTTGCAGGATTCCGATAACGCCCGGATTGTGCGCCAGACTGTCACCGAGGTGAAACAGCTTGGCCCGCTAGTGTTTGCTGCCGGAGAGGTTCTTACCTTTGATCAACCCTTTGAGGTTGCCTGGCACGAACCGCTGGAATTAGAGCAGGATGTATTCGCAATCCGAACTCTGTCCGATGTTTACACCGTTGACTCGATCTTGCCATTCTACGGAAAAGATCGTCTGCGAGAGACTCCTGCTCAATACCCAGACTGGGTGCTGTCTCGTTATTTGGATATACCGGACACCGTGCCCAAAAGGGTGATAAGCCTCGCTCAGGATTTAATCGCAGACGCGGTAACTCCCTACGACAAGGCCAGAGCTTTAGAGAGCTACCTGCGAACTTTTGAGTACACACTGGATGTTCCGCCGCCTCCCACTGACCGCGATATTTCGGATTATTTCCTGTTCGATTTGCAGCGGGGTTATTGTGACTATTATGCAACCAGCATGGTTGTAATGGCGCGGAGTGTTGGCATCCCCGCGCGACTGGCGGTTGGTTTTGCCAGCGGAACCTTCGATGCAGCGAACGAGCGATACTTTGTCGCTGCCAAAAATGCCCATTCGTGGGTCGAAGTATTCTTTCCAAATATTGGTTGGGTTGCCTTCGAGCCTACCGCTGGCCTCGCTCCGATTGAGCGCCCGAGTGATACGTCGGAATTGGTGCTCGATCCCAATATCAATCTCGATCGGCTTGCGCCTCCCTGGAAGCAAATTGCGTGGGGTGTTGTACTCTTCATTGTTACCGCTTCTGGGCTGGGATTTGGTATTTGGGGATTGAGGTGGTTGACCGAACCGCTTCGCTTGAAAAAATTACCAACGGATGTCTACTTTCGCAAAATATTCCAAAAGATTTATAAATATGGTCAACTGTTGGAAGTCCGGGTTCCTCCCGGTTCGACAGCCAACGAGTTTCACATCAGTCTGTATGCTCGCATTGAGGGCTTTGCTTTCCCGGCCGGCGGGCGCTCCAATTTTATACGGAATGCACTGGAGGCACTTGAGCAGCTATCCCACCTTTACGTTCTTTCCCAATATTCCGAACAGCCGCCCAATGAGAAAGCTCGTCGGGCTGCATTGATGTTTGGGCGGCAATTACAAGGGCAGTTAATAGTTATAAGCCTATGGAGCAGGATTCAAATTTACCGGAACAAATTGATTGACCTGAGTACTGGTTTCTTGGACACTGCACAAAATCCTGACAGACGCAGGGCGAAAATTGATGGAAGCGGCGCAGCAAAGGATCTTCGATAAGCTTATATTGGCGTGTATGCATCTGGGAAGTTCATCACGTTCAAGCCACCCGCTGTGGCAGTGGTAATTGATCTATGCAGCTCGTAGACGCATTGCGAATCGCTCCCGGGGATGTGGTTGCCTTCACGGGTGGGGGTGGGAAAACCACTGCGATGTTTCGTTTGGCTGCGGAGATTGTGCAGCAGGGCGGCTATGTGATTACAACCACGACGACGCGAATCTTTGCTGCGCAAACGAAACAAGCCCCCCGCGCTATTGCACTATCTGAACCACCAGCAGAGAAAACAGATTTTCTCTCTCAACTCAAAAAACACGGTCATGTATTGGTTACTGGCGAGGTAGACGACTCTTTAGGGAAAGCCTTTGGAATTACACAGGACGTCTTCGACTGGCTTCGGTTGATTGAAACTGATCCTCCGCCGATAATATTAATTGAAGCGGATGGTTCACGGATGCGGGCGTTTAAGGCACCTGCCGAGCATGAACCTGTTATCCCCACAACCGCCACGGTTGTCGTGCCGGTTGTGGGGATCGATGTAATCGGCAAGGCACTTAACTCGGAAAGTGTGCATCGCACTGAGTTGACCGCCGAATTAGCCCAAGCAAACGTTGGAGACGAGATTACACCTGAAATTGTCACTCGTGTTGTTCTGCACCCCAGCGGTGGCCGCAAAGGATTACCTGCCGGGGCCCGATGGATACCCCTCATAAATAAAGTGGTATCAGAGTTTGAAGGAGAGAGCGCCCGGCAAATCGCGGAGCAGTTACTCGCAGGTGGTGCCGAAGTTGTAATTAGTGGTTCAGTGCAATCCGAAGATCCGATCCGAACTCGGTTTGTAACGGTCACGGCAATTGTGTTGGCTGCGGGGGGATCAACTCGCATGGCAGCAGCAGGACAGATTAAGCAGCTGTTGGAGTGGCAAGGGCAACCGCTGGTTGCACACGTGACTCAGGGTGCACTTGAAAGTGAATGTCAGGACGCAGTCGTTGTCGTGGGCAACAAGGCCGGGAAGGTTCTTTCTGCACTTGGACCCAGTTCTGTGATCCGGGCTGTAAATTCCGAATGGCAAAGTGGACAAAGCAGTTCCGTCAGAGCCGGACTCTTGGCCGTGCCCACAGGGACCCAGGCCGCGCTCTTCTTGCTTGTTGACCAGCCGGGTATCAATATTGACGTCATCAATGCTGTGTTGGATCGCTATCGCTCTACCGGTGCGCGCATCGTTGCTCCACGTGTAGGTGGTCGCACTGCAAACCCAGTGCTCTTTGACCGCACTGTCTGGCCGGAACTCATGGAACTTAGCGGAGACGGAGGGGGCCGTCAACTATTTAATAAATATGACGACAAAATAGAATTTGTGGATTCGAGCGATGAAATTCTGGTGGAAATTAACACACCGGAAGACTATTCCCGGCTAGCTGCACCCTGATGTCGATCGCGTTGCTACTGCCAATTTGCTATGGTAGAGTTGGCTGCAATTGAGAGGATTATGATTGAATCAGTCCAGAAATCAATACTAGTGGGTCACTTGGCATGCTGATTGCCATTGTTGGATCAGCGTTGAGCGGCGGCGGATCGGATGCCGAGTGTACGCGCCGGAACCACCGAGCATGTGCCGCCGCTGCCGACTGCGTTGGCGACGTGCCTTACGTTTGCCGCCCCATTCAAACGGAGTGGGGTTCTGGTTCCAACCCTGCGCGACGCCTTGTAACAAGGCAATGATTTGATCAGGTGTTTGCGGATACTGGCCGGACAGGCCACGCCGAACGAGAATTCGCTGCATCGATTCAGCCATGTTCAACCACGAGCCGCCCAACGGTGTATACAGCGGCATAATGCCGTGTTCGAACAACCACAGAACCATCTCCGGAGTGTAATGGCCTTTGAGGTTATCCCAGATGAGTAGCATGCGCAGAGCTGGAAGTTCTTGCGACAAGGTGATGGGCAACGATAATCCGGCTTGCCAGCTTTCCCATAGCAGGCGATTGGCTTCAACGTCGAGTTGGGGTTTGGCCGGCAATGCCTGCAGGATAGCCAACAGTTCGTCCTTGAGCCATGGATGCAAAATAGCATTGGTAGTACGCGTGACGCCTTTCACGCGCACTTGTCCAGAAGCCGGGTGAAATAGTGTTAGCAATTTTGCCGTTCCGTCGCGGATGTACTCGTGCGGCTGTTTGGCCAGCTGCGCCTCGGGCTGCCAGCTGCCCCCCACATATGGCTTGGTCTGATAAGGTCCGGCTTCATCTTGGGTCCAGACGGCCAGGCCGAGCGTTTCGCCAGTATGGTAGGCGCTTTCGATCAAGTTTTTTTCGCCTCGGTATCTGGGTCGGTCACAATAACAGTGCCGCCCTTTCGCTTGCGTGTTGCTTGGCCGGTTTCGCACCAGCTGCGCGACTGCTGCCAGCTGTAGCCGGCTTCCTGCAACACCGTCCAGATGGTATAGGTGCTCACCTCGGGCAAGCCATCCGGCATCGAGCGCAACCGTTGCTGCAAAGTTTGCAGCGACCACGTCGCCGTCCCGTCTGTCTCCGGAATGGGTGGTCGGCGCACTTCCTGCAGAATGCGCTCGCGCTCTTCTGCCCCGTACGTCACCTGAGGTCCTCCCCCATGCTTTGGCTCGAGGGCCGCCAAGCCTTCCCGGTTGAAACGGCTGACCAACTGCGAGACCGCGTCACCGGACTTCCGACCCGACAAGCGCGCGGCCTCGGTGTAATTGTTCCCATCCGCCACGAACAGAATCTGTCGGGCGCGAACGACATGACTAGCAGGCTCCGTCTGCGAATGGCCAATACGTTCCAGCCATTCCCGCTCTTCCTTCGTCAGTTCACGAAGCGGGTCTTTCTTGCGTCGGCTCATTTCATCACCTATGTGATCAAGGATGCAGCCAATTCTAAAGCCCGATTCATTTTATGGCGATGTCCGTGCCAAGTGACCCACTAGTCGTAGATGATGAACCCGAGACGGCACAGATGCTTGCAATTCTTTTGGAATTGGAAGGGTATCAGGTTACAACGGTACACGGTACGGCACAGGCGATTAGAACCATTAATAGAATTGATATAGATTTAGTGTTTCTTGATATTATGTTGCCTGACATCTCTGGCCTCGAATTTTGTCGTTATGTTCGCCGCGATCCAGTGCTCGCAGAATTGCCCATCATCGTATTATCAGCCCGCACCCGTCCGGAAGACATTCGCGAAGGTCTGGAAGCCGGTGCCAATAAATATTTTACGAAACCCTGGTTAAAAGAGAGTCTTCTTGCTGCACTCGAGGAAGAGCTCGCAGCTTGACGATATCCATTATTGCCTCCGGATGTTTCCATTTCGCACAACTGAAGTAAACGGCCTCACAATTGCATACCGCGAAAAAGGGCAGGGAGATCAACACCTGTTATTCGTCCACGGATGGGCCTCCTCGAGCCGAATGTGGAATGAGGCGCTGCGTGTGTTTGCAGATGAATACCATTGCTGGGCGATCGATCTTGTTGGTTTCGGTGATTCAGAGAAACCTACCAATGGTCGCTATACGGTTGACAACTGGGCTGCTCAGATTGCAGGCTTTGCTGCCCAAATGGAGATATCAACTCCCGTGGTGATCGGACACTCTATGGGCGGTGCGATTGCCCTACAGTTAGCAATTGTTCAACCCGAGATTGCGGCCGGTATTGCTCTCATTAATCCAGTCGTTCGTGGGAAGATTTACGGCCCCATGAGTAAAATGGCGAAGACCCGTTTGGGGTCCACTTTTGGTAGATTAGGCGCTTGGATGTGGCCTGTAATGGTTTCCCCTGCCTTGGCAAATCCGTTCGGAATCCGAAGTCGCAAGTCACCACATTTTGAGCGTATCCGTGAGGATTGGGCACGGGTGCGGGGGGACACGGCTATGGAAACTATTCGCACGGTTGTGACTCATGACCCTTCCGCCGCCTTGCCCTCAATTGCAACACCCACACTGGTTGTCCTTGGCGACCGTGATTCGACTGCGCCAAATAGCGAAGGGCGATTTGTTGCTGAAACCGTGCAACACGCGGAACTGGTGGTCTTCAAAAGTGGTCATTTGCCAACCGATGATGCTCCGGCTGAAACGCATTCTGCATTACGAAACTTCGCACATCATCTGTTTCTGGTAAAAGAATAAAACGGTGCGCGCTTTCGTCGCAATAGAATTACCGGCGCACTGGAAGGATGGATTGCACGGTGTCCAACGTGATCTCGAGGATGTTGTGCCAGATCATTCTATAAGATGGGTTCGGCGAGATGGAATTCATCTGACATTGAAGTTTCTCGGCGAATTGGAGCCGGCCATAGTTGAATTGCTTTCAATCAAGCTCAAAGCACCGATTGCGGAATTAACCTCTCCTGCCCTCGGAATAGAGAATGTAGGCTGTTTTCCGAATCCAAATCGCCCGCAGGTGATCTGGGCCGGACTCCGTGGCGATCTTGTCCTGCTCGGACAGATTCAAGAAACTATCGAAGGAGTGTGTCTCGAGGCGGGCGTTCGGGGTTCTAAACGGCCATTCCAACCTCATCTCACGCTGGGTAGAGTACGGCGACAAACAAGCAGGTCTCAGTCCCGTGTGTTGGCGGCAGCAATTAAAAAATACGAACTCGGCCAATTTGAGACCTGGCAGGCAGCTGAAATCATTCTCATTCATAGTGATTTACAACCGACCGGAGCAGTTTACGCTCCTATTGAGAAATTCAGCTTTGGACCTGGAGAATTGAGTTCATAATTCCGAGAGGGAATCTGGCTGGAGTTTTGCTTCGCTGCTAAAATCCAGTCATTGTTTGAGGAACGAAAGGAGAATAACTAGCTGGATACCCTCGAATTTACTCATAAGATTGTCGATGTAATTGAAGATAAGCTCGGTGAAGATATACTGATCCTCGATTTGCAAGGAATATCTATCGTTACAGATTACTATGTGATCGGAACCTGTCGATCCGATCGACAGTTACGCGCAATGGCGCGATCGGTCGCAGAAATAGCGGATACAAAACGTCGAACGGTCGTTCGGAACTTAAATGTGCAAGCTGAGAGCGGTTGGGTGCTGCTCGACTTGGGGGACGTGGTTGTGCACCTATTCTCCCCCGAACAGCGCGACTATTACAATCTGGAAGAACTTTGGAGCGCTGGAAAAGTACGCCTCAGGGTTCAGTAGCTATAAATTAAAAGTTGCCCGAGCCGGATTAGCCTCGAGCAACTTTTAATATTTTCGCATCACTCATAAACCCACTCTTCGCCGATTCGCTCCCAGGCGACCAATTCCTCTTCGGAAAACCAGAGACCGACTTCTGCGAGACCATTTTCAGGGCTGTCGGAGCCATGCGTCAGATTGCGGCCAATATCGATTCCAAAATCCGCGCGGATAGTTCCGGGGGCAGCCTCTGTTGGGTTCGTCGCTCCCATGAGTTGGCGAATTGCTTCAATGGCCTTTCGACCTTCCCATGCCATAACAACGACTGGCGCTGACGTAATGTAATTAATTAACCCTGTGTAGAAAGGTTTTCCTTTGTGAATGGCATAATGTTCTTCCGCGAGCGATGTTGAAACTTGCATAAACCGCATGCCTAAGAGACGCAAGCCACGTTGCTCGATGCGACTGACGATTTCCCCGACTAAGCCGCGCTGCACGCCGTCAGGTTTGATGATGACGAGAGTCCGTTCCAAAACTTTCCTCCTGAAATTATGTTTCTCAAATTATAAATGAATACAGAACGGAAGGCGCATAGTTTTATTAAGCTACACGCCGCCGTTCTGTATTAGATTCTGACACCAGAGTCTGGCCAGAAAATTCTTCTAGATATTTTTAAGCGCCTTCTGATAGGATTCAAGCGCCAGCCGTAAATTGTCGTCCTTCACATAAGCGTCACCGAGGGTTTTGAGTAACTCAGCCGGTACGTCGATCGATTCCCTCGAGGCTTGCTCCAAATCCGTGATGACCGTAGCGAGCATCGAATCGGATTTCACCAAGCGTCCGTACTGTTTCATTGCGCGAGGCCAATCATCTTCAGAGAGATAGTCGCGCGCATTGGCTAATGCTTCCATCCCCCATTTATCCTCGAGTTGTTCCGTCGGTTCCAAATCCGCTTCGGCATTTACTGCCATAACAGGACTGACTGGCTGGGGGACAGATTCTCTGACTATTTCTGGTTCGATTGCTGCCTCCGGTTCGACCTTAGCAGGAATAATCGATGTAGCCGGTTCGGGGGTAGAGTCGACGACAATTTCCGGCTCGACAGCTATTTCAGATAAGTCTTCATATTCTTCAGAAGCCGGTGCTTCAGGTGCCCCATCCGTCATTGCCTCGAGCTCTGCCATTGGCTCGACTTCGGGAGCCGCTTCAGGCTGTTGGATGGCTTCAGCTTCTTCGCCAATATCCAATCCTTCCGCGGAAGGGAAGGCCTCAATTGTGACAGCATCTTCCACAGTAGCAGCTATGGACTCATTGGCTATCGTCGCTGCGAGAATATCTTCTTGGAGTTCAGCTTCGTCCTCTGTTACGGAGGACTCTGGCATCTCACCCTCGGCTGATAACTCTCCAGTCGACGTTTCTTCATCATTTTCCGCAAGCCAAGCTGGCAATGTTGACGCTTCAGTAGTTGAATCCATTTCGTCGACGGGTTCCCGCAGCCATTCTGGTAGATCCGTGGTAACAATGCGGGCTTCCTCTGTCGCAGTTGTTTCGGGAACATCCATTGCCATTTCGGGATCAATCTCGACTCCGCCCTCTGAATGTGCCTGGGGTAGCTTTGCAATCCAGTCTTCGGCCTGCTGTTCGTCCAACTCATCCAATTCATCAGTAGAGAGTAACTCAGAATCGGCGCTGTCACTTTCAACGGATGGTTCTTGTTCTTCATCGACAGCGGTCTCAGACATATCAGAGACCCAGGAAGGCAACTCATCTGTCCTAGTGTCCGGCTCTGAAATCAATTCTTCCTCACTCGCACCTTGTTTTGCCGCTAAACCCTCTAACCAGGCGAGGGCGGCGTCTTCGTCTGCAAGATCTGGGGTTGCGGCTGAAGTATCATCGCCTTCTTCACCAAATTCCCCAGTGAGGTCAGGTTGCGCTTCAAGTTCAGGAGAAGCCTCTTCTACAATATCCACTTGTACTTCATCAAGTGGATCATCGATAGAAGTGTCCGGAGCGATAGATTCGGGTTCTTCCACTTTGAGTTCTGCGTCTAGCGACCAGTCGAGTATCTCCTTCGTTAATTCTGCTGTTGAAGTTTCTTCTTCATATCCGGAAATCCATTCCGGCACTTCTTCAACTCGCTCCTCGCTCGACGTGATTAATTCTTCTTCTGGCGCGCCTTGTTTGGCAGCCAGGCTTTCCAGCCATTCATGCGCGGCATCTTGCTCTGCCTCATCTGATTCGGGCTCTGACGCATCTGGTTCATCCGATGCAGCCTCCGATAGCCAACTCGACTCAGGCGTCGGTCCTTCTTCATCAGCTGGGGCATCCGGCGCTACCCAAATTTCTTCGTCTTCACCGTCACCGAAGGTTTCCCCTAATTTATCCGTGTCGGGCAGGCCCGGAGCCGCAGCTTGCATGTCTGCAAATGGGTCAGCGTCGGAAGGCCCAAAGTGAACAGCAGGTTGGTTCCCGGTCTCTTCTTCAACTTTGGTAAGCCAGTCAATATCCTTATCATCGTCTTCGCGCTCGGCCGGTGTCACAGTCCCTTGCAGCCAATCCGGTACTTCTTCTTCGGTTAATTCACCGGGCTGAGTCTCTGCGGCTAGAACGGCCGGCGAACGTAACCATTCTGGCTGATCAACTACTTCCGAGGGCTGCGTATCTTTCAACCAGCCTACGACCGTATCGTCTGGACTACCGTCACTTTCTTTGAGCCAATCTGGAACAGTAGCTGCGACCGGTGTATCTTCCTCGTCTGGTTCGGGCTCTTCTTCTCCAAGCGAATTGCGTAGCCATTCGGGTGGTTCCACCTCGACCTCCTCTTCTGCAATGCTTGACCCTGATTCCACCACAGCCTCCATTTCAGGTGGGCGCTGCGTAGCAAGCCAACTTGGCATATCGCCGGGCTCAATTGCATCATCATCATCGATTTCAGATTCGCCGGTATCCATTGCGGTGCGCAACCAATCTGGAGATTCACCTGCCGGAGGCGGGGTGATGGGCATGTCGTCAGGGATTGGGGGAAGATCGTCCAGCTCGATGTTCGGGTCACGTTCGCTCCAACCGGCGTCACGCATGAAGTCTGGGATATCTTCGGCTGTTATTGTTTCTCCTTCTTCGGTCGGATGATCTTCTGTACTCTCAGAATCCGAGGGAGACCCGACGAGCCAATCGGGTATGTCTTCAGCGGTCTCGCTCTCAGGTTCTATGTTTTCCGCCCCGGCTTCCGCAAGCCAGCCTGGAAGATCATCTGAAGATTCATCTCCAGGAGCTTCAATGGTTTCGGCAAGCCAATCAAGTGTTTCCCCGGGCTCAGCCGCCTCATGTAGGTTATCGGTTGTCTCTGCTCCCAAAGTCGATTCAGTTTCTGCGGCTGCTCCGGATATCTCGTCTTCTTCCATTCCAACTTCGGCGAGCCAATCAGGTACGTCATCCGTAGGTGTACTCTGGCTGGCTGCGTCTGCAATTCCAGTTCCGGCAACTTCTACTTCGGCAGACTCGCGCAACCAATCTGGTGTTTCTTCTCCATCAGATTCGCTCGGGTCTTCGAACTCTGCACCCAATGCTTGCATCCAATCCGGGCGTTCGTCGTCAGCAAATTCATCAATCCCTGGTCGGTATTCGAGACGGCGCAGGCTGACGGCGTCAACAGGAATATTTTGACCATTATTGACGCCATCTCCATTTTGTCGGACTGCTTCATAGGGGTCGAGAGCTTGGAGGCGTTCGCGATAAATTTTTGCCTCGCCATCTCGTCCCCCTTCGCTCCAAGCAGCCGAAAGAATGCGATTGGCGGAGCGGCAATAAGGTAAATCTTCGAGGATGTCGTTACTCACTTCAGCCGCTTCAACGCGCTGCTGATCCTGCCATAACGCTTCTGCAAGCAATGCTTTCAGATCTTGACGATCAGCATCCGAGGATAACGCTGCCCGCAATTCGGCAACGGATTGTGGATGGAGCTGGCCCTTCATATACATGCGTGCCAACGCGCCTCGGGTAAGACGAATCCGGGGTGGCTCAAGGCCATCGCGCTTGCCATAAAGTCGTTTCAACTCTCCCTGGATTGCATTGTTGGCAGGTTGTACTTCGTAGGCTCTCTCCATATGCCAGATTGAGGCGCCCAATGAGCCGTCATCCTCGCGCACAATGGACATACCAACATGCGATACAAAATCGTCGGGTTCCACTGAAAGGACACGCTGAAAGATATCGGCAGCGTCCTGATGGCGGCTCTTTTCGATGAGTGCTTTACCAAGCAGCCGATAGGCATCAACATATTTCGGATATTTTTGCAGTATGTGACGAGTATGCGCGATTGCCTCGTCAATCTGACCGTTATCAATCTGCGAATCTATTTCATCAACATAAGTACGTAGTGCGACTTCAGCCATATCTACTTTCCATTCCAGCGGAGTGAATTCTTTTTCCCAGCATAGATTTATTGTATTCCTATTTTGCATATTAGGGGCGATTCGGCAAGCGCAGGAAACGAAGAAATTGTTATATATCGCCCTAATAAAGGATATTGATGCCCGGATTAGGCAGATTTCGGATTATATTTTGTTTTTAGCTGTGAATTCTGCGTAAATATTTTCTTCGAAAGGAGAGCTTTACGGGTGAAGACTTCCAGGAATGAGAGAAGAGCACTTAGATAATCTGTGCAATCGATTGAAGTTCGGCTAGTAAGCTGGAGATATCTGGTTCGGGTAGAGGACCTAGTCCGAGAGCATCAATTGGTTGCTGCCCTGTCCATGCCCGAAACACATTCGCAACGCCACCAGCAAGAGCCTCCAAATCATAACCACCTTCAAGGACGAAGGCGATCCGTCCTGCGGCGCTGTCCAAGTGTCTGGCGAGAGTTGTGAGGCCTTGTGTCAGATTGAAATATCCATCCAAGGAGAATTGGAGGAGTGCGAGAGGATCGCGCCAATGGGCATCGAAGCCAGCCGATACGAGAATCAGGTTGGGTTGGAATCGTTCGGCGACAGGTGTTATCCACTCTGCCATAAGACGTTGCATGGCAAGGTCACCTGCACCCGCGGGGAGAGGGGCGTTCAGAGTGAATCCCTCGCCTCGGCCCTGCCCATTTTCATGCTGTCCTCCAGATCCCGGATAAAACCCCGGCGCAAAATAATGTGACGACATGAAGAGAACAGAGTCATCCTCGTAGAAGATGTCTTGTGTGCCATTGCCGTGATGAACATCGAAGTCGATGATTAGAACGCGTGCGAAACCATTTGCTTGTGCGTGCCGTGCTGCAATTGCGATGTTATTGAAAAGACAGAAACCCATCGGTCCGGTAGGGACGGCGTGATGGCCTGGTGGTCGAATGAGCGCAAAGCCAACTTCAGCAGCTTCGTTAAGAACGGCATCTACAACAGAAATAGTTCCTCCCGCTGCTGCCAATGCCAATTCGAGGGACGCGGTTGTCACATATGTTGGGGCAGAGTCTACGTATGTCGGGCCCTTTGCACCCGCTGTCTTTAATTGCTTATAAAGATCACGAACATGCACGCTCTCGATTTGCTGGCGTGTTGCCGGCTTAGGTGAAGGAAGCTCCCGCAATTGATCGCGCAACTCAGATTGTTCAAGAAGTTCCATGATCGCAGTCACGCGCTGGTTGTTTTCCGGGTGGGACGGCAGATCGTGAGCGAGCGCGGGTAGGGCAACGAAGACAGGTTTCATTGAGCGATTGTACTTCAAGCTTCAGTAATTTTTCTGACTTCTATTAACTCGAGTGTTGTGATTTGAGTGAAAAGGCTCAAGCAGCCAAAGAGTAAGCCTGCTTGGCGAATAAGTACGAGAAGACTTGTTGCTCGTCAGTACCGTCAGACAGAGAGCCGTGAGCCTGCAAGATCAATGCTTCGATTAGCTGCTGGCTTTGTTGGCGAATAACCTGCCCGATGGATTGGATGGGCGCGCAGACCTTGTCACGACGCGATGTGGGCAAACAGTGCAGGTGCAGGAACGAATAGGCCACGAAGACCAGTGACCAGTGCTTATGAATGGCGGCGGCCGAGCGCATGCGATATTCGTGGAGCCCCAGGTTCTGTTTGGCGTCTTGATAAAAGGTCTCAATCGGCCAACGGAGCAGATAGGTTGCGATGATCTTCTTGGCATCCCAACTGAGATGGCTGCTGACCAGCACGGCATAGGTGCCGGTTAAATCAGGCTTGGCAAAGCTGATGACCAGCCGTACCTTCCCCAAAGTCGGGATGCGTACATTCTTGCTGAAGCAGTAGTAGGTCTGCTCGCCCACTTGCATCGGTTTGAAAGCGGAAGGTGGGATAAGCGGCACTAGGTCCTGCACCTTGATGTGCGGACCATCAAAGCGCATGCGTTCGCCGGAAGCATCCTGGAGCACAAAGCTGTTGGTGATAAGGTTGCGGTTGTTTTTCAGCAGGCTGATCCAGTGCTTGCCATGCGCACTGAGAACTTCGAGCAATTCGGGTGCCAGGTACCAGGCGTCGAACAGCACCGTTTCAAAGGGCAAATCGTGCGCCAGCGCCGCCTTGACCAGTTCAGCCGCCAGCGAAATCTTGGTCTGAAAAGATTCGTCCAGAGCCCGGAACTCTGGGTCGGCCAGCAAGGTGGGTGCGACTTGACGTTTGAAGCGATTACGCTCCTTCTTGGTTTTCGGGATCGTAGCGTCGGGCAACAGTTTCTTGACGAACGCTTCCCAGTCGGTGACTTCTTCGTAGCGCCGGTACAGTCGCCAGTCGGCCGGAAAGCGAACCGCGCCGCTGATGTAGTGGCCGGTGACCAGATTGTGCGCTAGCGGATACATGTGGTTGCCGTGGTTGTAATGTTGGTCAATGTATTCGAACAGACTGCCGACGTGCTCGCACAAAGTATCATCGATGGCCAGCATCGATTTGCGGGCGCCCTGGCGCTGACGCTTGGTTTGCTGGAATAAGTATGCAATGCGTTCCTGGTTCAGTTCCGCGGCATCCCAGTTCGCTTCCGACAAGAAGCGCGACAGGTTGGTCTTGTCAGCGCTATCCAACAGGCAGCGCGTCATGTTCGCCATCGACTTGTTCTTCAACACAATCAGTCCGGTTAGATAATTCTCGAAATGCCGGAACTGACAGCGGTTTTCAAACACCCCGCGAAAGCTGGCGCTGTGCTCTGATACGATGGGAGCCGGTTTTACGATGGGAAGTTGCATCTGCCGAATATGCCCTAAGATCACTCAAATCACAACACTCGAGTATTAAGAAGACTCGCGCGGACGAAAATATTTAATGGTCTAAATCAAGAATCATGCCTCGTATTAAGAATTAGACACAATACCTTTCAAATAAGGGCCAAAGCTTGCCGGAAAGGTTGTCGGGGTTGGGGCCAGTGATAATGCTCCGGCTGTTTCAGGCGGAACTTTGACATCTTGCGTTTGACTACACGCGGGTTTGAACGGGCACGGCGGAGAGGCAGACGAACGTCAGCGATGTCATGCAACAAGCGGTCATAGAGTTGGCCGAGTTGGTCAACGGCCGTCTTTTGAAACTCGGCGAGCGTGTCGCGCACGAGTTCGAGTGCATGCACAAAGCTGAGTTGGTCGGGATCGAGACCGGTGCGTTGGGCAGCCGCATGCATCAGGAAGCGGATGATGAAGTGTGCGATGAGCAGGCCATACAGTTCCTGAATGACCCCGACCGGCTTGAGACTGCGCAGCGGGCGTCCGGCCAGACGTTGATGGGTGTCGACTTCATCGATGACCAATTCGATTTCCCAGCGTTCGTGATAAGCTCGCGCGAGTTCCAGGGCTGGGAAGGCTTCGGGGTTCAGCAAGGTGGTAACCAAGCGGTGCACTTCACCGTAACCGGGGAGTGCCGGGTCACTTATGGTGTATTCGACGATGCGCACCAGGAGGCGCTCGCCCCGCTTGCGGCGCTGGTAGTCGGAGGGGGTCAGGTAGGCGGTGTAGGAGCCATCTGGCAATGGACAGCGGTTTTTAGGCTTGACATGGGCTGGAAATCGGCTCAAAATGTGTCCCCCGCGCTCCAAAACCATGCGCAGCATGTCATAATCATGAAACCCACGGTCCCACATCACCAACATGCCCATCTCGACTGAGCGCAACAGGCGAAAACCACCTATGCGCTCGCTGGTGTGGCAAGGCCAGAAGCCCGCATCGACAATCGTATGCGTGCCGCACTCGACCAGATACACCCCTTGCACCTGCGGAAAAGCGCTCTGGCCGCGCGGGCTGTGGTGCCGTCCAAAAGCCGCCGCATTCTCCGGCGTGTCAGCCACATCTTCAACCGTGCCATCGATGGCCATCAGGCGCAATCCAAAGAGGAACGCGCCGGCTGTCTCCGTCGTAGCTATCGGTCGACATACATGCCGAAACAAACGCACGACCGGTCGAGCACCCAGTTGATAGCGCCGATAGGTAATCGCACTGTCTTTCGGTACCGCGTATTCCGGATTGTTCCAGATGTACCGCAACCCCTGGGCGATCTTACGCATTACCCGCCCCAGAGAAGATTGCGTGTAGATGTTCATTGTGATGATTAAAAACACTGTCACGACCAGATTCAATTTGCGCTCGCGTTGCGTTTTCAAGCCTTCTGCCTCCAACGCTGCTTCGACCACATCTGGCGGAATAACCCGGCTCAGGCTTGTAAATGTCAGTTCCCGGCAAAACTTGCTCTCGATGTCAACCTCGCGTAATCTGTATCCCATCAGGTGGCCCCCTGGCATCTTGCGAATTTGTATATCTCACAAGTATGCCTCGGGTGCCACCTGTTTGCTTATTTGAAAGGTATTGGAATTAGACAGGTGTTTCACAAGCTATATTAAACGAAAAGAGACTGGAACTACGATACGTAATACTGTCGAGATTCCAGTCTCGAAACTTTAGCCGCGAGACGTTAGAGAAGTTCCAAAATCTTTGAGAGCAAACCACCCACGCCGACGCTCGCAATCAGTCCGGCAAAAACAACCGACACCATACTCATCATTTTGATCAGGATGTTCAACGACGGACCACTGGTGTCTTTGAAAGGGTCTCCAACTGTATCGCCGACAACAGTTGCTATGTGAACTTCAGAGCCCTTGCCTCCGAACTCACCAGTTTCAACGAGTTTCTTGGCGTTGTCCCAAGCACCACCAGCATTTGACATCATGACTGCCATCACAAAGCCAGTAGAGAGGCCGCCCGCCAGTAGTCCGAGGACACCGGCCACCCCGAAGAGCAAACCCATAGCTACCGGAATGATGATTGCCAGCAGTGCAGGGGCGACCATTTCTTTCTGGGCGCTCCGGGTTGAAATTTCAACGCAGCGGGCGTAGTCTGGCTTGCCCGTACCCTCCAATATGCCCGGGATTTCACGAAACTGGCGCCGGACTTCCAACACCATTGCCCCGGCCGCACGGCCTACCGCGGCCATAGTCATCGCGGAGAATAAGAAAACTGTCATTGCCCCGATGAATAGACCAATGAGCACTGCAGGATTTAGCAAGGTCACATCGTAATAGGCCATGAAGTCCTGCATAGTCATAGATTCGACTGCTACTGACGCACCTCGAATTATTACTGTTTCAATACCGGCTAAATGCTGCAGACTGAAACGGATTTCTTCGATATAGGCGGCGAGTAGTGCCAGTGCTGTGAGAGCGGCGCTTCCAATGGCAAAGCCCTTCCCAGTAGCGGCGGTCGTGTTGCCAACGGCGTCCAACTGATCGGTGCGCTCACGAACTTCTGGATCAAGACCAGCCATTTCAGCGTTCCCGCCGGCATTATCAGCAATCGGTCCGTATGCGTCTGTCGCGAGCGTTAGGCCGAGTGTTGAAAGCATGGCAACGGCTGCCAACCCAACACCGTAAAGACCGAGCAGCGTACTATCGTTACCACCGGCCAAGTAAAAGCTGATCGCGATTCCTGCCGCAATGGTCACAACCGGGATAGCGGTAGAACGCATACCGACGGCCAGGCCCTGGATGATGACAGTTGCGGGCCCACTCTCACCTTGTTCAGCGATTGACATTGTGGGTTTGTTTTCGTGGGCCGTGTAATACTCTGTCGAGCGGCCAATAATGATGCCCACAACGAGACCAGTGACAATGGCAATCCAAAGTGCTACGGGACGTTGCAAGCCCAGGATATAGACCAATGGGAGAGCAGCCGCCGCGATCCCAATTGACGAAACGTTGATGCCGCGATTAAGGGCAGCCATCAGATCGCCCATGTCGGCGTCCTCGCGTGTTCGTACTAGAGCGATACCCAGAAGAGAAAGGAGTACGCCCACCGAAGCAAGCGTCATTGGCATTGCTAGGTAACGAAGTTGCACACTGATACTTTCACCAAGGGTAGACATCGCGGCCACCCCAAGCGCAGCAGTTGCGAGGATGGAGCCAGCATAGGATTCATATAGATCGGCACCCATACCTGCCACATCACCAACATTGTCGCCTACGTTATCGGCGATCACTGCGGGGTTGCGGGGGTCGTCCTCGGGGATGCCCGCTTCGACTTTTCCAACCAAGTCCGCGCCGACATCTGCTGCTTTCGTGAAGATGCCACCGCCTACACGAGCGAATAGCGCCTGGGTGCTTGCACCAAAGCTGAAGCTCAACATGATGACAGTGATCTGTGGGAGTGGGTTCGCAACGCCGAAGAATTCCGCAGGGAACACGTAGTACAGAATTACAAACCACGCAGAAATATCCAGCAATGCGAATCCGACGACTACCAGACCCATTACAGCCCCCGCGTGAAAAGCAACTTGTAGGCCTTCATTCAGGCTTGTCCTTGCTGCATGCGCCGTGCGCGCACCTGCCTGGGTTGCGATCTTCATGCCGAAGAAGCCACACAGGCCCGAAAAGAATCCGCCTGTCAGGAAGGCAAATGGGACAATGCTATTCTGCAGGTCAAATAGTGACATCACGTAGAAAATGATAAATAAGGCTACGAAGGCAATTGCCACAACGCGATATTGGCTGCGTAAGTAGGCCATCGCGCCCTCGCGCACGGCTTGCGAGATTTCGATCATCTTAGGTGTGCCTTCATCACGGCGGACAACCGAACGGTAAAAATAGTAAGCCATTGCAAGAGCGATGATTGCGCAAATCGGCGAGATCCACCAGATTGTGGGAAGTTGTTCGCGACCTGCCTGAGCAGTTAAATCTAGTAAAAGTGTTGGAAGCATATGCCCCTCCTGGTCGGGCCGCCCGTTGAGGTGGTTTCCGAAATTGGCCAGTATAAAACTGCCCGAAAGGAACAGACACCTTTCGGGCGGAAAGCGGCGGGAATTGTACTGACGGGCACATGATGTGTCAAGCAAAATGAGCGTAAAATGAAATATTTCTGATTACTTCTTGACTTGGGCATTAAGTAGTTGTATATTGCTTGTTTGCAGGCGCTGGAGACCATCCTCGATTTCACGCTATTTCTGGAAATCGAAATGTGATGGGCGTTGACAAAATATTGTCGCGAGCACACTGGACAGCCTCTCGGTGTGCTCGTTCCTTGTTGATGGGCAGCTAGCAGTGACAGAAAAATATACTGTTCGCTTGGGTAACCGCGCGAATACTTGTCACGGGCACGCCGAGGGAGAAAATCAATGATTCAGGTTGAAGGGCTCACCAAAAACTACGGAAGCCGGAGAGCCGTCGATAATATCTCTTTCCATGTAAGCCGAGGAGAGATTGTGGGATTCCTCGGGCCCAATGGAGCTGGAAAAACAACCACATTGCGGATACTCACCGGCTACATGCCTGCGAGTGAAGGCACTGCGACTGTGGCAGGCTTTGATGTATTTGAAGAATCCATTGAAGTTCGTCGCCGGGTTGGTTATTTGCCTGAAACTGTGCCTCTTTATGAGGATATGGCTGTCTGGCAGTTCCTGGATTTCATGGCGGAATTGCGCAAAGTGCCCAACCGCGCCGAGCGGGTCGAAGAAACAATGGAATTGGTCCAAATGAGAGATCGCGCGGAGACCCTGATTGGAAATATCTCCAAGGGTATGCGCCAGCGAGTCGGGCTCGCGCAAGCTATTCTGCATGAACCGGAAGTCCTTATTCTGGATGAACCCACAATTGGCCTCGACCCCCATCAGGTGCGGGATGTTCGTGATCTGATCCGGGACGTGGGAAAAGATCGAACGGTCATTCTCTCGACGCATATCCTTTCTGAAGCGCAGGCCCTTTGCAATCGCGTTTTGATTATTAATGAGGGTGAAATTGTAGCTACCGATTCGCCAGAGAAACTCCAGGAGCGATTGTCGGGGGGGGAACAAGTTCGAGTTCATATTGGCGGCGATAGCGATGGGCTGTTGAAAGTGATCGAGAAGGTAAAGGGTGTCTCCGCCTCACGTGATCTTGGGAACGACTTTTTTGAAATTGATATCGAAAACGGCAAAGTGCGAGCTGATCTCGCCCGGGCCATCGTGAAAGGGAAATACGATCTCGACGAGATGCGCTCGCAAGACATGAGCCTCGAAGAAATCTACCTGCAGCTTATTCAGAGCGATAATGTTGACGGAGGTGAGGCATGAGAAATATGTGGACCATCACCAAGCGTGAATACATCCACTATTTTGTTTCACCAATGGCATATGCCGTGGCCCTCATGTTCTTGGTGATCCTGGGCTTGATATTCATTATCGGAGTGACGCAGAGCGCACAACCAAACCCCAACGCAGCATTCGGTCCAATGCTCACGATTTTCCTGTTCTTTGCACCGGTACTCACCATGCGACTGCTGGCCGATGAGCAACGCGCAGGAACATTGGAATTGCTGCTGACCAGCCCGATCCGTGAATGGGAACTGGTTGTCGGGAAGTGGCTCGGCTCGTGGCTGTTTGCAATCACCTTAATATTACTAACTATGATTTACCCCCTTATCCTAGTTGCGTATGGCAATCCTGATCTCGGCCCTGTCTATTCCTCCTTCATTGGACTTTCCCTACTGGTGGGGGCTGTGCTCTCCATTGGGGTATTCGCCTCATCGCTCACCTCAAATGTCGTAGTCGCTGCGGCGCTCGGGTTGCTCTTTGCGCTAGGTGTTTGGATCATCCGCTTTGTTTCCTCCGCAGTCGAAGCATTGACCTTGTTTACAAATTCGTCGGTGATTTCGATAATTGAGTTTCTAGACTTCAATAGCCATTTTAGTGATACTTTCTCGCGTGGCATTATCGATACATCGGATGCTTTTTATTACATCAGCGTGATCGCCATCACTCTGTACGTAGCAACGCGTGTTGTGCAGAGTCGGAGGTGGCGCTAATGAAGCTGACAAATAAGCGCGCTCTCGGCGCCCTCGCCTTCGTGCTAGGGCTGGCAATTTTCGTAGTATCAGTCCTCGCTTGGTCTATTGGACCTGATTTTAATACTTGGATTCAGGCCGGCTTCGCTGCTAGCCTGGTTTGTTTTGCCGCTGCTGCTGCCCTCGAAATTGACTTGGTAACTAGAACGCTGAAATCTCGCCAAGCCCGATTTGGCGCCGAGGCGATTGGGATCAGCATTGCCTTTGTTGTAGTACTTGGGCTTTTGAACTTCATCCTCAATCAAGACCGGTTGAAACAACGCTGGGACCTGACTGAGACAGGGGAACATTCGTTAGCTCCGGAAACAATAGAAATACTGAATGAACTTCCGGATGGCATACAAGTACTAGGCTTCTATGGGTCAACGAGTGCTTTGCGGAATACCGCTGAGGATCTTCTTGAGTCCTATGTGTTCCATTCGGGTGGTACCTTCTCATACGAATTTCACGATCCTGATTTGGAATTGATTCTTGCGCAACAATATGAGGCGACACCTAATTCGTTGATTGTGGAGCTGGATGGCCGTCGCGAAACCGTCGATTTTGCCAACGAACAATCATTGACCGCTGCGCTGATTCGGGTAGTCCATCCGACAGATCGGGCAATCTCTTTCGTCACGGGTCATCAGGAGAAAGATCACGAGGAATTCGGTGACGCTGGTATTTCTCAGGTGGCAACCAGTCTTGAGCGGGTTGGCTTCACGCTGAGTAAGATCAATCTGCTGTTCGAATCGTTACCCGAGGATATCGATGTTCTTGTCCTGGCCGGGCCTCTTACCCCATACTCGCAGGAGGAAGTTGATAAGATTGCTGACTTTCTCGATCAGGGGGGTTCGGTTGTTTATCTCGCCGAGCCAACACTTATCATGATTGGCTCCCCTGAGAGCGAGGAGCCATTGCATGACTATCTGGCCGATGAGTGGGGGATACGGCTCACCGATGACATCATTATTGATTCTATTTACTCGGCCCCGCAAAGTCCATTTTGGCCGGCATCTGACGGCTACGGCTTCAGTCCGGTAACTCAGGAGTTGGGTCTGCCCACATTTTATCCTGAATCACGTAGCATTGCATTCGATGCAGACTTTGAGGATCCAATCACGATTACTTCACTGGTTCAGACTAGCCCCAATGCCTGGGGCGAAAGTGACTTCTCCACACTGGAGGATCTAAGTATGCAACCGGATGGGGCGGATGCTATCGGCCCGCTCCACCTTGGTGTTTCGGCGGAGAACGCAGAAACGGGCGCGCGTTTGCTTGTATTCGGCGATTCCGATTTCCCCACCAATGTGATGCGTAACATTTTTGGCAATGGTGTTGACAACACTAAGTTATTTGAAAACGCTTCTAAATGGGCCTCGGTTGAAGACGAGCTTATCAACCTTACGCCAGCTCCTACGGTTTTTCGTTCGCACAATATTTCGACTGTGCGTGATATTGCTATCGTGTTCCTCTTGGCATGCGTCTTGCCACCTGGAATCGTTGTTGCGGTTGGCGGCTCCGTTTGGTGGCACCGGCGGCGAATGGTATAGGAGAACTCGTGCGAAACAGGGGGAATCTTGCTATCCTGATCGCTCTAGTTGTGGTCGCCGGGATCGCCTATTGGTTAGCGCTTAATCCCGATACCGGTGACACCAATGGCAGCCCTACTCCCTTTCCAAATGAGATCAGCAGTCTCTGGGATTTGGATGCAGGCGAAATCACCTTACTTGACGTCCAAGATGTTGCGAGTGGTAAGAGGCTCACCATTGAATTAATTGATGGTGAAGCCTCCCCACAGCCGCAATGGATCATGCGTGCGCCTGTGCATTCGCTCGCGGACCAAGTGAAAGCTGCTAGTGCGGTTTCCCAGGCTGCCGGTCTTATTGTCAGCCGTACCCTATTAGACGTTGAAGATTTATCCCAATACGGGGTCGAATCGCCTTCATATGTTATTCGTGTCACAACGGATGATATTGACAATCCACTGGTCGCATATGTTGGCGATGTGAATTTAGGTGACTCCGCCTACTTTGTTTTGGTAGAAGGCGCTCAGGAAATCAATCTTGTTAATAAGACTGGTATTGAAGAACTGACCGATTTGATTACTTTGCCACCATATCAACCGACCCCAACGGCTTCATTCCCGAATGTCGAATTCGGCACCGAGGAAGGCTAAACGAGGGTTCCTCATACAATCAGGGGGTATTGATTAACTACTAACCTACGGCTGGCCTGCGAGTAACCCATAATTTCCGACGAACATTTTGTCGGCTATGACTAATGGTGATACACTGAAAACGCTCAGTCATCGACTGAGCAATTATTAACTACCCGAAGAATAAGTGAGATGAATAACGTAATTACAAAGGCGAGACCAAAGAATCTCCGTACTAAAAAGAATAATAAAACTCCCCAAGAAGTCGCGAGTTCAAAGGCTGAAGCGCTGCAAGAGCTCAAGGAACAGATGCTCAACGCGGAGAAAGAAAACCCGCGCGTTGTAAAGCTTCTCGAACTAGGGCGTCAGCAGGGCGGCGTCACAATCGATGACATCTTGCTGATTTTCCCCGACGCGGAAGAAGATGTCGAGCAACTGGATGAAGCACACGCTGCTCTCATAGAGGCCGGAATTGAAATCGTCGAGTCCATCGAGACGCCTGAAGATGAGGAAGTTTCGGAAAAACCCAGTCGAGTTAAGGTCAAAAAGGGCGTCACCGTCAAGGACGATACGAATACGCATCTGGCCGCAATCGATGTAGATGACACGATTGGCCTATACCTCAAGGAAATAGGACGGGTTCCACTCCTTACTGCCGAAGAAGAAGTCTGGCTTGCAAAGCGGATGGAAAAGATGTTCATGGCGCGTGACGAACTGGAACTGGGCGGACGGATTCCTATTTCCAAACGGCGCGTAATGCAAGCTGATATTGACGATGGCATGGCCGCTCGCGAACATCTGGTTACAGCCAATTCTCGGTTGGTTATCAGCGTTGCTAAGAAGTACATCGGTCGGGGTGTCCCATTCCTCGATTTGATACAGGAAGGGAATATCGGCTTGTTGCGCGCCGCGAAAAAGTTTGATTATCATCGCGGTCATAAATTTAGTACTTATGCTACTTGGTGGATTCGACAAGCTGTGACTCGCGCAATTGCCGATCAGGGCCGCACGATACGCGTTCCTGTACACATGGGCGATCAGATTAATAAACTCCTGCGAGTTTCGCATGCACTTACCCAGCGATTGGGACGTGACCCGAGTACTGAGGAGCTTGCGGAAGAACTCGAAGTCACACCTAAAAAAGTGGAGGACATGATCCAAATCGCTCGCCGACCTTTATCGTTGGAAATGCCGACTGACGAGGAAGAAGACTCCACGCTGGGTGATTTCATTGAGGACGAAGATAGTCCTGCACCCGCAGAGCAGGCTACCAGTCTCTTACTGCGTGAACAGCTGCAGGACGTATTGGCAGAGTTGCCGCCCCGCGAAGTTCGCATCCTGCAACTGCGATATGGTCTATTGGATGGCGAGTCGTACACCCTCGAGGAAGTTGGTAAAAAGATGGGTGTCACCCGGGAGCGGGTACGTCAGATAGAAGCGCAGGCTCTCAGCCGATTACGGCAGCCTTCACACCGACGAAAGCTTCAGGATTATCTTACCGGAATTTAAATTCGGTGAGGGTTGCAGATGAAACGAAAAACGGCGACTATTGTCGCCGTTTTTTTTATTCTTCAAGCGCAGGCGTATTTTTTCGTTCCCGATAGGGTGGTTTGACACCTGCCGGGGATTGTGCTCCCCAAATTGCGCCTTCCACAGCACGAACACCACGCCGGAGAGCTGATCGTACTCGCGCCAGTCGGTACGCTGTCTGGCGGCGTAAAGCTTGCATCCGGGTGATTTCTGGTGGCGGGGTCGCTGCCCATTGAATGAGAGTCGCGCCCCAGGTGAGACCACCACCAAATGCAACGAGGATCACATTGTCGTTCGGGTTGATAGAGCCTTCATCGATTGCTTCACACATTGCCATTGGAATAGAAGCAGCGCTGGTATTTCCATAGCGTTCAACGTTTACAGCAATCTTTTCAGGCGGAAATCGCAATGCGCGCCGTGCTGCATCAATGATGCGTTTATTTGCCTGATGTGGAACGATCATAGCCACGTCATCGAGTTTCACTCCGGCAGCGGTGGCTACTTCGCGGCACGCAGATGTCATCACGCGAGTTGCAAAGCGGAAGACTTCTCTACCGTTCATATGAATTTTGTGTAGATCGTCTTGCAGTGCTTCGTCGCTGTTAGTCCCATCATTTTTGAGCGCGCGAACGGAGAGCAAATCGCCGCCTGAGCCATCCGAGCGCAGCAGAGTTGACAACACACCGCCGGGTTGTTCCTTTGCTTGCAAAACGAATGCCCCCGCGCCATCACCAAACAGGATGCATGTTGAGCGATCTTCCCAATCTACAATTTTTGAAAGTGTTTCTGCACCAATGACGAGAACAACTTTAGCCCCGCCGGACTGAATCGCTTGAGAAGCCATGGTCACGCCGTAAACGAAACCAGTGCAGGCTGCAGCTAAATCGAAGGCACCGGCGTTGTAGGCACCGAGTGCGTCCTGGACATTGGACGCAGTTGCTGGGAAGAAATTTTGCGGAGTGGAGGTGGCAACAATAATGAGGTCAACCTCTTCCGGGGAAATATCTGCCTTCTCAAGTGCCTCCTGAGCTGCGGCTACGGCGAGCGAATCCGTAGTTTCGTCATTCTCGGCGATGTGGCGTTGCTTGATACCGGTGCGCGAGACAATCCATTCATCAGTTGTATCCACCATCCGCGCTAATTCATGGTTCGTGAGAACCCTCTCAGGCACGGCCATCCCCCAGCCGGTAACATGCGCATAAAACTGATGGGTAGCTCTAATATTTCTCTGAGTGCGGAAAGTATTGCCGTTTAGATAGGGTTCCGATGCCATTACTTTTTAGCTCCGTTCCCGTTCGTGTAGCGTCCCAAGACAAGACAGGCGTTATGGCCCCCAAATCCAAAGGAGTTTGACATTACTTTATTTACAATCGCCTGGCGTGCTGTGTTCGGTACATAGTCGAGATCGCAATCTGGATCAGGCGTTGCGTAATTGATTGTCGGTGGCAATACCCCCGTTTGAATGGTCTGGACAGACATAATTGCTTCTAGCGCACCCGCGCCGCCAAGTAAATGACCGTGCATAGATTTCGTTGAAGAAATAGGCAGGTTATACGCCATTTCGCCAAATACCGATTTTATGGCCGCAGTCTCACTCAGGTCGTTCAGGCGCGTAGAAGTTCCATGTGCGTTTAGATAATCAATATCCGTGGTTTGCAAACCACTATCTTCAATCGCGAGTTGCATGCACATCGCCGCTCCAACGCCATTCGCAGCGGGGGCCGAGATGTGGAAGGCGTCATTGGTTAGGGAGTAGCCGTGTACCTCGGCATAGATTGTCGCGCCACGGGTGAGTGCAAGTTCTTCGGATTCTAGCACCAAGATTGCGCCGCCCTCTCCCGCGACAAATCCGTCGCGCTCTTTATCAAATGGTCGCGATGCACGCGTGGGATCATCGTTTCGTTTCGAGAGCGCTCCCATAGTGGCAAAGCCCGCCATAACGAGGGGATTCAGCACTGCTTCGGCGCCACCGGCGAGCATGATGTCTGCGGAGCCACGGCGGATGATTTCAGTAGCCTCACCAACTGCATTTGTGCCTGTCGCACAGGCGGAAGTCACACACAGATTCGGTCCACGCGCACCAAACATGATTGCCATCTGGCTGGCGGCAGTATCGGGTAATATCATCGGGACCATAAAGGGGCTAATTCGACCCGGACCGCGCTCGCGCAGAACATCTGCCTCACCTAATGCGGTCGATATGCCGCCAATTCCGGTGCCGATAACGATTCCAATTCGGTCTCTGTTGCTGTCATCGATTGTAAGCGCTGCATGCTTAAGAGCTTCACCCGTTGCTACAGCAGCAAACTGAACATAGCGATGCATCCGACGGGCTTCTTTGGGACTAAAGTGTTTGCTAGCGTCGAACCCTTTTACCTCGCCTGCGAATTGTGTACTGTGCTCGGAGGCGTCAAAATGGGTAATCCTATCGATTCCGGAACGCCCTTGCATTACTGCATCCCAGGTTGATTGAACGTCATTTCCAAGCGGATTGATTGTCCCCAGCCCTGTAATAACGACTCGTTTTTTCACTAATGCTCCAATACTCAAAAAAGTAGGACTTCCCACTCGGAAGTCCGTAACACCTGCTGATATTAACAATATTAACACATGTGCCTGCGAAAAGATGCGCCTTTCCTCCGGGGTATAATGCTCGCCAGAATCTCCATGATAATGCTGACAGGTGCAACAGGATTCGTTGGAAGAGCCTTAGTTCCTCGGCTTGTCGATATGGGCGCCGAAGTCCTTTGTCTTATCCGTCCCTCCAATAAAAATCCACGCCTGCCGGCAGGCGTACCTGTCCAGGTAGCAATCGGTTCCTTGACTGACTTTCGTTCTATTCGGGCTTCCCTCGTGGGCGTTGATACAGTCATCCATCTCGCAGGCGTGCAGAGGGGTGGATCACACGAAGAACTGATGAAGGTAGATTATGACGGCTCGCGAAAATTGCTTGATGCAGCAGTAGAGGCAGGTGTTCGGCGCATCGTTTATCTCTCACATCTCGGGGCTGATCGCGCCTCTGCGTACAATGTGCAAAAAATCAAAGGCTTGATCGAAGAGTTCATTCGCAAGTCCGGCATCGCATATACGATTATTCGGAGTGCGCTATTATATGGCGAAGAAGACCATTTTACGAACACTTTGGCTATGATGCTACACTCTTCGTTGCCGTTCTTCTTGCCGCTAAATGGTCAGGTGCAGTTGCAACCGTTGTGGGTTGAAGACCTGGTGACTTGCATCGAATGGAGTCTTGATGATGGAGGCTATATTAATCAGACCTATTCGATCGGAGGGCCTGAATATCTCACGCTTAAGCAAATTTCGGAGCACGTGATGGAGCGTACAAGGCGAAGGCGCTCTCATGTACCTTTACCCGCACCGTATCTACGCATATTATTGCGCATGGCTGAGCGCGCAATCCCCCGCTGGCCCGTGCCAGCCGATTGGCTTGAATATTTCGCAGTGAACCGCACTTGCGAACTGCATAGTGTGACTCGTTTCTTCGGTATCAAGCCGGCACAATTTAATCACAAAATCGGTTATCTTTCAGACCAAAATTGGCGGTCAAAATTCTCGCAGGTCATGCTAGGGCGCGCATAGGTATTTCAATATCGATGAGTGAATTGCGGATCGCCAGGTTGGTGGATATCGATGATTTCAGAGCAACGGAGAAGTTACAACGACTCATCTGGCCGGGATCAGGTACTGAAGTCGTACCTATGCATATGTTACTGACTATTGCTCGTAATGGTGGCATAGTACTGGGTGCTTGGGCCGATGATAAATTGGTGGGGTTTCTGTTCGGCTTCCTTGGTACGGATGATGCGAGTTCCAAGCGTGTCGCAGCTGCGCGTTTGAAACACGCTTCTCATCAACTTGGAGTACATCCAAAATATCGCGACCGAAACATAGGCTCTCAACTCAAACTTGCACAACGTGATGCAGTGTTGAAAGATGGCGTGCGCTTGGCGACCTGGACTTACGATCCTTTGGAAACACGAAACGCAAATCTAAATTTGCGCAAGCTTGGCGGAATCGTGCGTAAGTATAAACGCGACTATTACGGTGAGATGGACGACGAGCTAAACGCCGGTCTGCCGAGTGATCGCTTTATAGTCGAGTGGTGGCTTACATCAAACCGTGTTAAGGAGCGCGTGAGCGGGAAGCGTAAGCCAGTCACGTTTGAGCAGTACATGGAGGCGGAGCTGCCAGTAATCAATTCTCCGACGATTGATGAGAAAGGTTTTCTGATTCCGTCCGAAAATGTTGTTGAGAGCGTCGATAAAATGTTGTTGCTTGTACAAGTCCCAATGAATTTCCAACAAATAAAAGCAGAAGAGCCAGAGTTGGCACTAAGGTGGCGCCTGCATTCACGCTCTGTATTTGAAAGCACGATCGGAGCTGGATTCATCATCACTGACTATATCCATAAACCGGATTTCGACGACGGCCCCACAGGGTTTTATGTACTTTCGTTTGGAGAGGCCATGCTTCAATATGACGATTCGTTCAGTAAGAACTAGGACATTAACAAGTGAAGATTGAACAAATTTCTCTTTATCATATATCGATGCCTTTAGTAGAGCCTTTTGAGACTTCTTTTGGCGTTGAAGAAGAACGTGAGTGTTTGATTGTTGCAATTCGCGCGGACGGTGGATCTGGGTGGGGGGAAATACCTGTCTCTCGTACACCGGGTTATTCATATGAAACGACGGGAACTGCGTGGCATATCTCCCAGGACTTCGTCGTGCCAGCACTTCTCGATGCCGACATCGATTCTCCTGAGGATTTTCGTGGTTTACTCCAGTCCATCAAAGGGCATCCAATGGCCAAGGCAGGGTATCAAGCAGCTATCTGGGACCTTCTTGCCAAGATGAATAATTTATCACTGCAGGAGATGTTTGGCGGGAGTGGTGAGAGCGTTAAGGTAGGTGTGTCCGTCGGATTGCAGGAATCGCCGGAAGCATTGGTTGAACGGGTGGGACGGTATTTGGATGCTGGTTATAGCCGTATAAAACTAAAGATTAAGCCGGGACGCGATACGGGTGATGTGAATGCGGTCCGAGCTGCGTACCCGGATTTGATGTTTCAGGTGGATGCAAACTCGGCTTATCGACTGGATAGTGCGGAGAGCATCCGGGCGCTTGATGAATTCGGGCTTCTGCTGATCGAGCAACCCCTTGCGGAGGATGACATCGCTGATCATGCACGCTTGCAGTCGGACTTGAAAACAGATTTATGCCTCGATGAAAGTATCCATTCACCAGAACATGCGCGATGGGCGCTAGATATTGATGCTTGCCGGGTGGTCAATATCAAACCCGCGCGAGTAGGGGGATTTTCTGAAGCTATCCAAATCCATGATCATTGCCTAGAACGGGAAGTCCCAGTTTGGTGTGGTGGAATGTTGGAGACAGGTATCGGCCGGGCCGGCAACCTTGCACTCGCATCTTTATCAAATTTTAAGCTTCCTGGGGATATTTCTGCTACGGAACGCTATTATCAGGAAGATATTGTGGATAAAAATTTCGTCTTAAATTTCGACAGCTCAATTGATGTACCCCAAGAACCTGGGATTGGTGTTGAGGTTCTAGAAGAAAATATTCTTGATTTCAGCATTCGACGTGACTCGTTTAGGAGTGAAGTTCAGCTTAATATCGGATTTGGACTCTGATAGACAGAGATGCCGCTCTGGGATTTCTGAATTACAATCCATAATGTTATTGACTTACACCCCGATTATTTGATATAATCCTTATTCGTGTATTAGTAGTATACATAAAACCTTCCCGGTTGTGGGGCCGGGTTGTTTTGCTGCTTCGTATGAGTTGAGGTAACCATAATAATTAAATGGCACTAAATTTGGAACGCAAATCTTACGCACGTATTCCCAACTTATATAAACTTCCGAATCTTATTGAAGTTCAATTGGACTCATTCCGCTGGTTCCAGAAGGAGGGGCTCGCGGGACTCCTTGATGAAATTTCTCCCATCGAGTCGTTCAACAAAGGGATGAAATTATACTTCCCGGGTAATTCACTAGAATCGAAGGAATTCAAGCTAAAATATTGGTTTGAAGATCCGAAGTATTCGCAGGAAGAATGCCTCGACCGCGATATCAACTACGCGGCTCCTCTCTATGTAAAAGTGCTTCTCGCGGGCGAAGAAGTTCCTGAGCCGATTGTATCTGAGATTTTCCTTGGTGATTTCCCATTGATGACAGAGAAGGGCACCTTCATCATTAATGGCACAGAACGTGTCGTTGTTTCGCAACTCATTCGTTCGCCGGGTGTGTATTTCGATGCAGAGCGCGATCGTACTTCGGGCCGGGTGCAGGCTACTGCCAAGTTGATCCCCGACCGTGGTGCCTGGATGGAGTTCGAAACGCGCAAGAGCGATTACCTGACTCTCAAATTCAATCGAAAACGTACTATCCCAATTACGATCCTGTTGCGTGCGCTAGTGGCAGTGGATGATGGCATGGAGGATGTGCCTTTTAAAGAAGGTAGCGACGAGGAAATCCTAGAACTGTTTTCAGATGTTGATACTAATCCTGACAGGCAGTACATTGCTTCTACACTGAGGCAAGAGCCTGAGTGGAACGGGACGAAACGTCGTACCATTGCTGAAGAGGCATTGATCGAGTTTTACAAGCGCATGCGACCTGGCGATCCTGCAACGCTCGACAATGCTCGAGAGTATCTGGAGCAACAGCTCTTTGATCGCCGCCGGTACGATTTGGAGCGTGTAGGGCGTTATAAGCTCAATCAGAAATTGGGATTGATGGATATCGTGCCGCTCACACACCGCGCCGTCACGAAGTGGGACCTCGTCAGGCTAGTTAAGCGCATGATCAAGATAAACAATGGGATTGAATCTCCCGATGATATCGATCATCTTGGGAACCGCCGCGTTAAGACTGTCGGCGAATTAATCCAAAATAAGTTACGGGTTGGTCTGCGGCGTACCGAGCGTGTGATCCGGGAGCGTATGTCCATTCGCGACCAGGAAACAGTCTCGCCCATCACCTTAATTAATATTCGCCCGATTGTTGCATCCGTGCGCGAGTTCTTCGGCTCAAGCCAATTATCGCAATTCATGGATCAGACTAACCCATTGGCGGAGCTGCGCCACAAGCGCACGCTTTCTGCGTTAGGTCCCGGGGGGTTGCGCCGCGAACGAGCCGGGTTTGATGTCCGCGACGTCCATCACTCGCATTATGGACGCATTTGCCCAATTGAAACACCGGAAGGTCCAAACATTGGTCTAATCGGTCGTTTAGCGTCGTATGCAAAAGTAAACCCATTTGGGTTCATTGAGACACCCTATCGCAAACTTGTGAAGGAACTTCCTGCGGATAGCAGTGAGTTAATCGGGCGAACTATACGTGAAGACATTGTAAAAGACGGCGATGGTGATGTCATAGCCGCTGCCGGAACTGAGATCGATGAAGCCCTGGCGAAGAAACTCACCAAGTTCGGCAAGATGTTGATGGTCGCCATTGTCCCCTTTGTCTCAGATGAAGTTGTTTATCTGTCAGCAGATGAGGAGGACAAGTACATCATCTCACAGGCAAATGCACCGTTGACGGAGAACAAGCAGTTCCTTCGGCCGCGCGCATCCTCACGCGCCCATTCCAAGTTCATCTTCGCGCTCCCTGTAAATATAGATTATATGGACGTAGCGCCACGTCAGATTGTCGGTATCTCGGCGGCTTTGATACCATTCCTTGAGCATGATGATGCCAACCGGGCCTTGATGGGTTCAAACATGCAAGCGCAAGCGGTACCGCTCTTGCGTCCTGAAGTCCCCACGGTATCTACGGGGATGGAACGGGAGGCCGCTCTTGACTCGGGCCAGGTCATCCTTGCAGAGAAGGATGGCGAAGTTGTCAGCGTTACCGGGAAACAAATTGTTGTCCAGCAATCGAAC
Source organism: Anaerolineales bacterium (assembly GCA_965248775.1). GTDB lineage: Bacteria > Chloroflexota > Anaerolineae > Anaerolineales > JBHHUI01 > JBHHUI01. The sequence continues at coordinate 1,576,131 of OZ252150.1, read as the reverse complement.
AAGCGTTACACCTACAATCTGCGCAAGTTCCAGCGTTCAAACCAAAGCACTTGTATCGATCAGCGACCGGTGGTGGTAAAAGGCCAGCGTATCCAAAAAGGCGAAATCCTTGCAGACTCGTCTTCCACGGATACAGGCGAACTTGCATTGGGTCAGAACGTTCTCGTCGCCTTTATGGTGTGGGAAGGTGGCAACTTCGAGGACGCCATACTGGTTTCCAATCGACTCGTACGTGAGGATAAATTCACTTCGATCCATATTGAGAAACACGAAGTAGAAGCGCGAGACACCAAACTCGGTCCTGAAGAGATCACCTACGATATTCCAAATGTGGGTGAAGACGCCCTCAAAGACCTCGACGAATATGGCATTATCCGCACAGGTGCTGATGTCGGCCCGAAGGATATTCTCGTGGGGAAAATTACCCCCAAGGGCGAGAAAGAGTTATCGCCAGAAGAGAAATTGCTCCGCGCGATTTTCGGTGAGAAGGCTCGCGAAGTGAAGGACACATCTCTGCGGCTCCCGCACGGTGAAAAAGGCAAGGTGGTCGATGTCCGCGTATTTACACGCGATGAACATCGCGATTTGCCGGCTGGAGTCGATAAAATGGTACGAGTATCTGTTGCACAGCGCCGCAAGCTGACCGAAGGCGACAAAATGGCCGGCCGACATGGGAACAAAGGCGTTATTTCAAAGGTTGTTCCCATCGAGGATATGCCGTACCTCGAAGACGGAACTCCGATCGACTTGATCTTAAACCCGTTGGGAGTTCCCGGCCGCATGAACATTGGCCAGATATTGGAGACGCATCTCGGTTGGGCGGCTGAGCGTTTAGGTTTCCGAGCTATAACACCAGTGTTTGACGGAGCAACCGAAGCGGAAATAGAAGCGGAGTTGGCTCGGAGCTGGCTCATCGACAGAGCCTGGAGGGATACCCACCTTCGTGCTTGGGAATGGCTTAATGAACAGGGTGTCGATCCGGAAACCCTCGAAGATGACATCGAAGCAATCCTTCTTTACTGCGAACAGTGGATGGGCAAAGATGTCAATCCAGACAAGCTGTATACCGACCTGGTGTATGCACGCAGACAGGTATTGCACCACTGGCTCAGTGACAGAGGGTATGACGCAGAGTCGATATTGATATATGACAATGAAGGTATTGATGTCGAAAATCGAGCTATTGCGGATGAAAAAGCCATCGCAGTTTGTCTGCGGATCTGGATCGCAGACGGTGAAATTGAAATCGCGAAGGATGCTTCCCTGGATGACATTCAAGAACGAGCGAACCAGGTGATGGATGAGACTGGCTCGCCGACGCCAACATTGGGCAAGATGTTATTGATGGATGGTAAAACTGGTCTGCCGTTCGACAATCCGGTCACGGTAGGCATAATTCATATGATGAAGCTCGCCCATCTTGTGGAAGATAAGGTCCACGCTCGTTCCACGGGCCCGTACTCGCTTGTGACTCAGCAGCCACTCGGAGGGAAAGCCCAGTTCGGTGGTCAACGTTTCGGTGAAATGGAGGTCTGGGCGCTTGAAGCCTACGGTGCAGCGCACACGCTTCAAGAGATGCTCACTGTTAAATCCGATGACGTTCAGGGCCGGGTCAATACCTACGAATCGATCGTCAAAGGTGAGCCGATTGAGGAGCCTGGAATCCCGGCCTCCTTCCGCGTTCTCGTCAAAGAATTGCAGAGTCTTGGATTGTCTGTGGAAGCAATCACCGAAAATGGTGATACTGTGAAGTTTGGTAAAGAAGATGAAAAGCACCGCGCTCCGCGTCTCGGTGGATCAGGTTTGCTAGACTTTGGACGAGGTGGAAGTTAAGCAAGATATAATCGCGGAATTCGTCAGAATTCCTTGACGAGTGTAATTCAGGGTGGTAGAATCCCGACTCTTGGTTAGATAGTATCCGTACGCGTGAACAGGCATGTCGTTAGCGCGATTTAAATAATGAATGACCCAGACGAGGCCATCGCCACTCTGGCGGTGGCCTCGCTGATTGCAATGGCAAAGTTAGAATTCGGAGAGAATGATGCCCACAATCAACCAACTGGTTAGAAAAGGGCGCAAATCAAAGAAGAAGAAAAGCACCGCGCCGGCGCTACTGTACACGTTTAATGCGAACAAGCAGCGCCGCACGATGCAACCAAAGGGCGCACCGCAGAAGCGTGGTGTTTGCACGATTGTGCGAACACAAACGCCGAAGAAACCTAACTCAGCGCTCCGCAAGGTTGCACGTGTCCGACTGAGCAATGGCCTTGAAGTAAGCGCTTACATTCCAGGCGAAGGTCATACATTGCAGGAGCATTCAGTTGTTCTTGTGCGGGGGGGACGTGTGAAGGACCTGCCAGGCGTCCGATATCACATTGTACGTGGGACTCTCGACGCTACTGGAGTAGATTCGCGCCAGAACTCGCGTTCAAAGTATGGGAGCAAGAAGACTAATAAGACCTAACCGGGGATACGCAATGGGTCACAGGTTCGAAAAGCGAACTTTGTGGCTTGTTATTGCGCTAATCATCCAGTAGGTTCCTTATTTCGACTGGGAGCATGATCTAGATGGCACGACGTTACAAGCCGGAAAAAAGACCTGTGCGGCCGGACGCACGTTATAACAACGAAATCGTTACGATGTTCGTCAATCGTATGATGAAGAGCGGCAAGAAAAGCGTCGCATTCCGCATCATGTATGATGCATTCGATTTGATTCAGGAGCGTTCGAAACGTGATCCGATTGAGGTTTTCGAACAGGCTCTGAAGAACGTTTCTCCGTCAGTTGAAGTGAAGCCAAGGCGCGTTGGCGGGGCGACTTACCAGGTCCCGATTGAAGTTGCGGTAGGCCGCAGACAATCGCTCTCAATGCGCTGGCTCCTGGCGGCTTCCCGTGGACGCGCCGGGCGCTCGATGGCCGAGAAACTCGCTTCAGAATTGTTGGATGCCGCAAATAACAGTGGTTCTGCAATCAAGCGGCGAGAAGAAGTGCACCGAATGGCAGAAAGTAACCGCGCTTTTAGTCACTATCGATTTTAAGGAAATTCGCGAAGCGACTGGCGTGAGAGTCAAGCTGAAAGGTTTGTATTCCGAATAACGTATTACGAATTGCGTAATTGCGTCTGAGGCGGAATGCGCAATTGTGATACGTAAGATGAATAGAAACGAGTACCCGCTCGAACGGGTCAGAAACATTGGAATAATCGCCCATATCGACGCGGGCAAGACCACTTCAACCGAGCGGATCCTGTACTACACAGGCCGTACACATCGGATTGGAAGCGTCGACGACGGTACGACTGTCACGGATTGGATGGAGCAGGAGCGTGAGCGTGGCATTACGATCACGGCCGCCTCTATAACAGCCGAGTGGCGAGAGCACCTTATCAATTTAATAGATACGCCCGGGCATATCGACTTCACCGCCGAAGTGCAGCGTTCGCTGCGCGTGTTGGACGGAGGCGTTGTAGTGTTTGATGCCGTGCAGGGTGTCGAGCCACAAAGTGAGACTGTGTGGCGACAGGCAGACCGCTACAACGTGCCCCGGATATGTTTCATCAATAAGATGGACCGAGTTGGCGCAAATTTTGAGCGGTCTGTTGACATGATACGGACTAGACTCGGTGCAAACCCGGTGACGATGCAAATCCCACTGGGCGCAGAAGCCAAGTTTTCCGGCGTCATCGACCTGCTTGAGATGCGAACGATCACATGGGTCGACCAGCTTGGGGCACGTCGCGAATATGGTGAAATTCCAGAGGAGTATCGCGATACGGCCACAACAGCTCGCGCCGAAATGATCGAGAAGATCGCTGAGACGGACGACGAACTGCTGGCAATGTACGTCGAGGGCACTGAGCCTTCCACCGAGCAATTGATGAAGGCTCTGCGCGAAGCGACGATTGCTGTAAGTATTTTCCCGGTGTTCTGCGGCTCGGCACTCAAGAACAAGGGTGTACAACCGGTGCTCGACGCGGTGGTGGATATACTACCGTCGCCGCTTGATGTGCCAAGCGTGAGAGGCACCGACCCGCGTACGGGTGAAGAAGTCGAGCGTTCAGCGGACTCGACCGGGCCAATGGCAGCATTGGTCTTCAAGATTGTGACAGACCCGTACGTTGGCCGACTCGCTTACTTCCGCGTTTATTCGGGAAAGATTAAGGCGTGCTCGAAAGTACAGAACACGACACGGGGTCGCCGCGAGCGCATTGGTCGCTTGATCCGCATGTACGCCGATAGGCGCGAAGAAGTTGAAGAAGTTAGCGTCGGCGACATTGCGGCAACGCTTGGATTGAAAGACACCTTCACCGGCGAGACGCTGGCAGATCCGACGCAGTCAATCGTTCTGGAAAGTATCACCTTTCCAGATCCTGTGATTTCCGTCGCCATCGAGCCGAAGACAGCCAGTGACCAGGACAAGATGTCGATAGCTCTCCGCAAGCTTTCCGAGGAAGACCCGACATTTCAGGTGCGTTCGGATGAGAATACAGGGCAGACATTGATTTCCGGGATGGGAGAGCTTCACTTGGAAGTACTCGTCGACCGGATGTTGCGCGAATTCAAAGTGCAGGCGAATGTGGGTCGGCCACGTGTTGCATACCGTGAATCGATCACTAAGAGTGTGCTCAAATACGTCTATCGTCATGTGAAGCAGTCAGGCGGTCATGGGCAATTTGCGCACGTAGTCTTGAATTTGGAACCGGGTGAGCCGGGGACTGGCATTGAATTTTCGCATAAGATTATTCGCGGCGCGATCCCCCGAGAATATATCCCAGCAGTGGAAAGCGGGATTCGAGCCGCAGCCGAGGGTGGAATTTTGGCAGGCTACCCAGTCACCGATATAGAGGTGACATTGGTCGACGGTTCTTTCCACGAAGTGGATTCGAGCAGTATGGCTTTTGAGATTGCTGGCTCAATCGGTTTCAAGGAAGCGTTCGCAAGGGGAGCGCCCGTTCTACTGGAGCCTGTCATGCGTGCAGAAGTTGTGATGCCGGAAGAATATCTGGGGGAAACCTTAGGAGACCTTTCTGCTCGGAGAGGGCAAATTGAAGGCACAGAACTGCGACCGGGCGGAAACACACAATCAATCATAGCTATGGTGCCGCTCGCCGAAATGTTTGGGTATGCGACCACTTTGCGCTCGAATACAAAAGGACGTGGCGTATTCACGATGGGATTTGATCACTATCAAGAAGTATCCAAGTCTGTTGCTGAAAAAGTGGCACTTGGTCTTAGCTGAGAAAATAAAAGGGAAATGGAGTAAAGAGTGATGCGTTCAGAGAATTCATTGCTCGCAGTGAGAGGGAGGCGACATGGCGAAGGAGAAATTTGACCGGAGCAAGCCCCATGTAAACGTGGGGACGATGGGTCACATCGACCACGGCAAGACGACCTTGACGGCAGCCATCACGAAGGTGCTGGCGATGCAGGGTGGGGCTGACTTTCGGGCGTTCGACCAGATCGACAACGCGCCGGAAGAGAAAGCGCGCGGCATCACGATCGCGATCTCGCATGTGGAATACGAGACCGAGAACCGGCACTACGCGCACGTGGACATGCCGGGGCACCGCGACTATATCAAGAACATGATCGCGGGCGCGGCGCAGGTGGATGGCGCCATCCTGGTGGTGGCGGCGCCGGACGGACCGATGCCGCAGACGCGCGAGCATGTGTTGCTGGCGCGGCAGGTGGAAGTGCCTTACATCGTGGTGTACCTGAACAAGGTGGACATGATGGACGACGAGGAGTTGCTGGAACTGGTGGAGCTGGAGTTGAGCGAGTTGCTGACAGCCTACGAGTTCCCCGGGGACGATACGCCGATCATCCGGGGGAGCGCGTTGCAGGCGCTGGAGAGCGAGAGCACGGATCAGACGGCGCCGGAGTATGCCAGCATCCTGGAGTTGATGGCGGCGGTGGACAGCTTCATACCGACGCCGGATCGGGATGTGGAGAAACCGTTCATGATGCCGATTGAGGACGTGTTCAGCATCAAGGGGCGCGGGACAGTGGTGACGGGCCGGGTTGAGCGCGGGGCGGTGAAGTTGCAGGAAGATGTAGAGATAGTCGGACTGCAGAACGAGACGCGCAAGACGGTGGTTACAGGCGTGGAGATGTTCCACAAGCAATTGGACCAAGCGCAGGCAGGTGACAACGCGGGCATCCTGATCCGGGGTGTGGACCGCACGGAAGTAGAGCGCGGACAGGTTTTGGCGAAGCCGGGGAGCATCACGCCGCACACAGAGTTCAACGCGGAAGTGTATGTGTTGACGAAGGACGAAGGCGGGCGGCACAAGGCATTCTTCAGCGGGTATCAGCCACAGTTCTACATCCGGACGTTGGATGTGACGGGGGCGATCACGTTGCCGGAGGGGGTCGAGATGGTGATGCCTGGGGACAACATCAACATGGTAGTGAAGCTGATCACACCGGTGGCGTTGGAGAAGGGCTCAAAGTTCGCCATCCGTGAGGGTGGCTTGACGGTCGGCGCCGGCTTCATCACTGAAATTCTGGAATAAATTATGGCTAAACAGAAAATCCGCATTCGACTAAAGGCGTATGACCACCGCGTGCTCGATCAATCGGCGCGGCGAATTGTTGATAGTGCTGAAAGAACCGGCGCAAAGGTTGTCGGCCCGGTGCCATTGCCAACTCGACTCGAAAGGTTCACCGTTCGCCGGAGTCCATTTATTGACAAAGACTCGCATGAACATTTCGAAATACGAACACACAAACGCCTGATCGATGTTCTCGAACCAGATTCGAAAACCATTGACACATTAATGCGGTTAAACCTACCTGCCGGTGTGGATATCGAAATAAAAATGTAAGCTGGGATAATTGATACGATTACCGAATCGTTTGTCACACACCATTAAATTACGGAATTAATGATTATGAAGGGTCTGATTGGACGTAAACTCGGAATGACTCAGGTCTTCGCAGAAGACGGTGTAGTTTCGCCTGTCACAATCGTCGAAGCTGGACCGTGTTTTGTCACCCAGATCAAATCCGATAACAAAGACTATAAGGCCGTGCAATTGGGATTTGAAGAAGTCAAGCCCCGTAAGCTTACTGGCGGCCAACGTGGGCATCTGCAGCGCAATCGATTACCAGCTCTTCGGCATCTATTTGAGTTTCGTTACCGCGGAGACCTCAGCGTTGAGGAAGGTCAAAAACTTACTGCAGCTATCTTCTCTGTCGGAGATCGTGTGGATGTCATTGGCAAGAGTAAGGGTAAGGGCTTTCAGGGTGCTATGAAACGCCACGGGTTCGGCGGCGGTCCAAAAACGCATGGTCAATCTGACCGTGCGCGTGCCCCGGGTTCGATTGGCGCGGGGAGTACGCCGGGGCGTGTGTTAAAAGGTATGCGCATGCCCGGTCGTATGGGTAACGATAAAGTCACTTCGCAAAATCTAAAGGTCGTATTTGTAGATACTGACCGCAATTTGATCGGCGTTCGCGGCTCTGTTCCTGGACCAAAGGGTGGTCTGGTTACCTTGCACGGCGCACGCAAATCCTAGCTGGAGCGAACTGTCGTGGAATTAGATGTCAAAAATCTCAAAGGCGAGGCGGTAGACAAGATCGAACTGCCGGCGGATATATTCGAAGCGCCTATAAAAGAAGACCTGATGCATCAGGCGTTCGTCCGACAAATAGCGAATGCCCATTTAGGAACACATAAAACAAAGTCGCGCGGCGAAGTTCGGGGTGGAGGGGCCAAGCCTTGGCGACAGAAGGGCACTGGTCGTGCACGGGCCGGTAGCCGGCGCTCCCCAATATGGGTGGGGGGCGGGAAGGTTCATACTCCGCGACCGCGTAGTTATCGGCAGAAAATGCCACGGCAGATGCGCAGGGCAGCATTGCGCTCTGCATTGAGCGTCAAGGCCGCGCAGGGCCAGATCGTTATTGTTGATGCGTTCGAAATGGAATCGCCGAAAACAACTGAGATGGTAAGTATTCTGCAGGCACTTGGCTCGACAGGTAAGTCTTTGCTGGTACTACCTGAGCCAAAAGATGCTGTAAAGAAATCGTCGCTCAATTTGGAGAAAACACGCACACTCGACGCGCGTTATTTGAATGTTCGCGATTTGCTGGGCTACGAAACAATAATTTTGGCGGTCGCTTCTATAGACGTGATCAAGTCCTATCTAGGAACGGAGGCATAAGATGGGCCTTACTCTTTATGATGTACTTCGCCGCCCGCTGATCACCGAGAAGTCGAATTTCCAAAACGCTGTTTTACGGCAGTACGCGTTTGAAGTTGCATCGAAAGCAAACAAGACGCAGATAAAAGAAGCAGTCGAGACATTGTTTGAAGTCAATGTTCTCAAGGTGCGCACGATGCTTATGCCTGCTAAACGAGCGCGGCGTCTCCGTCGCATGACAGTCCGTTCTTCTCAATATAAGAAGGCAATTGTCACACTTGCTGATGGCGACACGATTGACGTCTTCGAAGGAGTGAAATAATGCCGGTCAAAGTATACAAGCCTACCTCGCCCGGCCGACGCGATATGACCGGCCACAACTTCGAAGAGATTACCAAGAAGAAGCCGACCCGCAGCTTGTTACGCACCAAGCGCAGACGTGGCGGGCGGAACTCTCAAGGACGAATCTCGGTTCGACATCGTGGTGGCGGGCATCGCAAGCATTACCGGCTGATCGATTTCAAGCGCAACAAGCATGAAATTCCGGCGAAGGTGGCTTCTATCGAGTATGACCCGAATCGGTCTGCTCGTATTGCACTTCTGCATTACGCCGATGGGGAGAAACGCTACATTCTTGCGCCTCTTGGTGTACATGTTGGCGACGAGCTCATGTCTGGCATCAAGGCAGATATCCGTTCGGGTAATGCCTTGCCTCTGGCACGTATTCCGCTTGGTACGCAGATACACAATATCGAGCTCAAGCCGGGTCGTGGAGGTCAGATTGTGCGTTCGGCAGGGGCCTCCGCACAGCTGATTGCAAAAGAAGGTGAACACGCGCAGATCAGGCTTCCATCTGGTGAAGTTCGCCTAGTTCGCCAAACCTGTTTGGCGACAATAGGCGAAGTCGGCAACGTCGATCATCAGAATATCAAGCTGGGCAAAGCAGGACGGAAACGGCATCGGGGTATTCGCCCCACCGTACGGGGTTCTGCCATGTCGCCGCGTGACCATCCCCATGGGGGCGGTGAAGGACGTCAGGGTATTGGTATGCCGGGCCCGAAAACGCCGTGGGGAAAATCCGCCCGTGGCACGCGCACTCGGCGTAACAAAAAGTCGGACAAGTATATTCTCCGGCGGCGCGGGAAAAAGCGTCGCAAGTAAACGTTAGTATTAACGAAGGGATCGCACTAAATGTCACGATCACTCAAGAAAGGGCCATACTTCGATGAGAAGTTGTTGGCTCGCATCGAAGCTATGAACGAGAGCGGTCAGAAACGTGTCGTACGCACGTGGAATCGTGCTAGCACGATTTTTCCGCAGATGGTAGGGCATACAATCGCTGTGCACGATGGTCGCCGGCACGTGCCGATTTATATCACAGAGAATATGGTCGGCCACAAGCTGGGTGAGTTTGCGCCCACACGGACGTATCGGGGGCATATTGGTCGGGATCGGTCAACTGTCCGCTAGCGGCTGCCGAAAGGTATATCAGAGATAATAAGATGGCCCAAGAATTAATTCGTTCATCCGCTCTCCGGGTACCCGGTTCGGCGCAAAAGGCACGATTGGTTGCAAACCAGGTGCGTGGTTCACAAGCGCTGGGTGCCTTAACCGAACTTAAATTTATGACGCAAAAAGCAGCCCGGCAAATCGAGAAGGTTGTGCAGGCAGCAGTCTCTAATGCTGAAGAAAACTTTGGCATGGACCCGGAAGAGTTGTACATCCATACGATCACCGTTGATGAAGGTCCAACCCGAAAGTGGCGGCGTTTTGGTGCCCGCGGGCGCTTTAAACCCATTCTGCGACGTTCAGCGCATATCACGGTTATGTTAGGTTCACACGAGGAAAACGAGGAGGCTGGCGCTTAAATGGGACGAAAAGTACATCCGATAGGTTACCGGCTCAAGATCATTAAAGATTGGGACGCCCGCTGGTTTGCGGAGGGTTCCAAATATAGAGAGCAATTGCACGAGGACATTGCCATCCGCAAGTTGGTTGGCAAAAACGGTCGCCGGGCGGCAATATCCAAAGTCGAAATTGAGCGTTTCCCTAATCTGGTGCATGTCACAATTCATACTGGCAAGCCCGGAATTGTCATTGGGCGCAAGGGCGTTGCTGTAAAAGAACTGCGTACGGCGCTTGAAGAATTGAGCGGTACTAAGGTCAAAGTGGATGTGGAGGAAATATCCACGCCTGACACGGATGCCAAGCTGGTGGCTGAGAATGTGGCAAATCAGTTGGAGCGCCGAATCGGTTACAGTCGCGCCATGAAACGGGCCATCGGCCAAGCGATGCGCCAGGGTGCAAAGGGCATCAAGATCATGGTTGCTGGCCGCTTGGGTGGTTCAGAAATGTCCCGCCGCAATTGGATGCGCGATGGTCGTGTGCCTCTCCAAACGCTCCGGGCCGATATTGATTATGCACTCGCGGAAGCACGCACAACCTATGGACGTATTGGTGTAAAGGTGTGGATTTACAAGGGCGATGTGCTGGTGGATGATCAGCCTGAGGCCACGGACGTATACGTCAGTAATTAAATTGAAATCTTCGAGTAGTAAGGATAAGCTCTCATGTTGATGCCAAAACGGGTCAAGTATAGAAAACAAATGCGGGGCCGAATGCGTGGGAAAGCCTCTCGCGGTGCAGAAATTCACTTCGGTGAGTATGGCCTACAGGCCACTGAACCAGGTTGGATCACCCAGCGCCAGATCGAAGCTGCCCGCCGTGCTGTCGTTCGGCACATGAAGCGACGCGGAAAAGTCTGGATTCGCATTTTTCCGGACAAACCGGTGACGCAGAGAGCAGCCGAGACGCGCATGGGCAAAGGAAAAGGTTCGGTGGATCATTGGGTTGCGGTTGTCAAACCGGGGCGCATGATGTTTGAAGTTGGCGGTGTACCGGAAGATGTCGCGCGCTCAGCTCTGCGGCTTGCCGCACACAAACTTCCAATAAAAACTCAGTTTCGCCTTCGTCGCGACGCGACCATTGCGGGGGGAGAGTAAGCAGTGAATATTGATGAAGTACGCGCACTTTCTCCGGAAGACGTTGACGGGGCCATCGATGACCAGCGTGAGGAATTGTTTAAATTGCGCTTTCAAATTTCAGTCGGTCAAGTCACAGATACTTCTCGTCTCAAGAAGACGCGCCGTATCCTTTCGCGTTTACTGACGGTTCGGCGCGAGAACGAGTTGGCAGCCTATTATGCTGAATCGGAGGCAGGCTAAGGATGACAAATCTAAGAAGACGACTGACCGGCAAAGTGGTCAGTGACAAAATGGATAAGACAGTCATGGTTGAGGTGGTGAGCACGAAGATTCATCCTCTGTACCAGAAGGTTATGCGGTCAACCAAGCGCTACATGGCGCACGATGAGAACAACGCAGCCGCAATTGGCGATGGAGTTCAGATTGTTGAGGCGCGTCCGCTGAGTAAGCGCAAGCGCTGGGCGATCGAAACAATTCTCAAAAAGTCGACCGCCGCAGAAGCGATCGAAGACTGATCGGGAATTAGCTATGGTGCAGCAAGAATCAAGACTTAAAATTGCAGATAACAGCGGCGCGCGAGAAGTACTTGTCATTCGGGTTCTGGGTGGCTCGCGCAAACGCTATGGACGAGTTGGCGATACTGTCGTAGTAACTATCAAAGACGCGACGCCACATTCTGGTGTAAAGAAGAGTGAAGTGGTGAAGGCTGTTATCGTGCGAACAGCCAAAGAATATCGGCGCGACGATGGCTCATATATTCGCTTCGATGACAATGCAGCTGTTTTATTGGATGGCGAAACGAAAAACCCGAAGGGGACCCGTATTTTTGGGCCTGTTGCGCGAGAACTGCGCGATAGGGGCTACATGAAGATCGTTTCCCTTGCTCCTGAAGTGCTTTGAGGTAACAAGAATGGGTCTAAAAATTAAACGTGGAGATACGGTGGAAGTGATCAGTGGCAACGAAGTCGGCGCCCGTGGTGAGGTTCTGCGTGTGGACCCGGCTAAAAGCCGGGTGGTTGTGCAGGCTGTGAACATGCGCAAGAAGCACCAGCGCCAGGCACAGACCGGCGGCCAGCGCCAGCTTCCGGGGGGCATAATTGAATTCGAAGGCTCTATGCACATTTCGAATGTAATGGTTGTATGCCCGAGTTGCGACAAGCCTTCACGAGTCGGCATCCGACGCGAAGACGGCGAAAGAGTGCGGTTCTGTCGCAATTGCGACGACGTGCTCGACGGATAGTATTGGAAAATTAACGGTCATGCCAAATTTACTCGAACGCTATAAAGAAGACGTCCTACCGGCGCTCATGGAGGAATTCAAATTCCGCAATATCATGGAGCCGCCGAAAATTACAAAGGTTGTTGTCAACATCGGGATTGGAGAGGCCCTTGACAATGCGAAGGTCCTTGATGCAGCCGTTGGCGACATGATGACAATTACCGGCCAGCGTCCAATTACTACCATAGCGCGGAAAAGCATCGCGAACTTCAAACTCCGCGAAGGTCGAGCAATCGGAGCCAAAGTCACCCTGCGTGGCGAACGCATGTGGTCCTTCCTCGACAGGCTTTTGAATATCGCATTGCCGCGGGTACGTGACTTCCGGGGAATTTCCCCGAAATCGTTTGATGGGCGCGGGAATTACACCCTCGGATTACGTGAGCAACTTATGTTCCCCGAGATTGATTATGACAAAATTGACAAAGTGCGCGGTATGGAGATTACCATTGTTACAACAGCAACAAATGATGAGCATGCCCGCCATATGCTGTCCCTGATGGGAATGCCATTTAGCCGGGAGTTAAATTAACATGGCAAAGACGTCAATGTTGTACCGCGAGCAGCGCCGAAAATATAAAGTACGTGTGCGCAATCGTTGTAAAATTTGCGGCCGACCGCGAGGCTATATGCGGAAGTTTGGCCTATGCCGAATTTGTTTCCGGGAACTTGCGCTTGACGGCAAAATCCCCGGCGTTGTGAAGTCATCATGGTAGGTGCGTTATGAGTATGAGTGATCCAATTGCAGATATGCTTACCCGCATTCGCAATGCGGCGATGGCAGGTCAGGGTACAACTACAGTGCCCAGTTCGAAGCTTAAGAAGGCTATCGCACAAATCCTACAAGATGAGGGTTATATCGATGGCTTCAAGATAACGGCGGACGAAAATCCGCAGCAGGTGTTGCGGATCAATATGAAGTACGTCGGTGAACGTCGTATGCGAAAACCAGTCATTTCTGGACTGAAGAGGGTAAGCAAACCAGGACGGCGAGTCTACACTAACAAACGTCAGATTCCCTGGGTCTTACAGGGTATGGGTGTCGCCATCCTTTCGACACCTAAAGGCGTCATGACGGGACGGAAAGCCCGCACAATGGGTGTTGGCGGCGAAATCATCTGCCACATCTGGTAACGGAGTAAAAGAAATGTCGCGTATTGGCATACAGCCGGTCCCAATTCCGGCCGGGGTCAATTTCGAAGTTAAAGCCGGACATGTACGCGTGAAGGGTCCGAAGGGTGAACTTGCACGCGAATTTCCGCCGGTCGTCGCCGTCAAAAAGGATGGCAGCAACATTGTGGTGGAGAAGGTCGGCGATTCGCTCTGGGCCCAAGCCATGTATGGGACAACCCGTGCCCTAGTGAACAATATGGTCACTGGTGTGAGTGAGGGTTGGAGCAAAACACTTGAAGTGCATGGAGTTGGCTATCGTGCCGATCTGGAAGACAGGAAGCTGGTCATGAATCTGGGGTTCTCGCATACGGTAGAAGTTGAGCCACCAGAACATATCGAATTTGATGTCGATACACGGGCCGGTACGATCAAAGTACTGGGAATTGATAAAGAAGTTGTTGGTCAGGTGGCCGCGGAAATTCGAGCCTGGCGTCCGCCAGAACCCTATAAGGGTAAGGGTATACGCTATCAGGGTGAGTACGTGCGCCGTAAGGCCGGTAAAGCTGGAAAGGCGATCTAGGAATGGCAAAACAGACTCGCGAACAGGCCCGTCGACGCAGACATGCACGCGTACGCAAGAAGATTCGTGGCACAAAGGCAAGCCCGCGCCTGAACGTATATCGAAGTGCCAACAATATCTACGCGCAGATCATTGACGATGGCTCAGGTGAAACATTGGTTCAGGCCTCGACTAAGGATGTTGCTCTACAAAAAAATGTGAGTTGTAAGTCGAAAACTGAGCAGGCAACCCTGGTAGGTGAACATGTCGCGAAGCGCGCAAAGCAAGCTGGCGTCACCAGCGTGGTTTTTGATCGGGGTGGCTATCGCTATCATGGGCGTGTCAAGGCGCTTGCCGAAGCGGCCCGCAAATCCGGCCTAGAATTTTAAGCGGAGAAAATATTTATGCGCAGAATGAATCGATACGATGACGACCGACCAGAACTTGACGAACGGATTGTCGATATAAACCGAGTTGCGAAAGTGATTAAAGGCGGTCGCCGGTTTGCATTTCGTACCGTTGTCGTCGTAGGCGATAACAAGGGTAGGGTCGGCGTTGGTGTTGGCAAAGCGAAGAACGTTCCGGATTCGATTCGCAAGGGGAGTGAGCGTTCCCGCAAGAACATGCAGAAGGTACCCCTGCTTGGTACTACCATTCCGCATGAGATGCTTGCTGTGCATGGCGGTGCGCGCGTTTTCCTTAAGCCGGCCGCGCCGGGTACAGGTGTGATTGCGGGCGGCGGAGTGCGCGCTGTCTTGGAGTGTGTGGGCGTCAAGGACATCCTCACCAAATCGATGGGGAGTCAGAACGTCCTCAATGTCGTCTACGCCACAATCAAAGGCTTGAGTGAGATGAAAGACCCCATTCAGGAAGCTGCCCGACGGGGGAAAGATATTTCAGAAGTTATGCCTTATTGGAGCGAGCAGAACGATGGCTAAGAAGAAGGAAGCCAAGGTGCGAGTCACATTGGTGAAAAGCCCGATCGGCTATTCTACGCGACACAAAGGGACGATCCGCGCACTCGGGCTGCGCCGTATAAACCAGACTATTGAGCAGGTGGACACTCCACAACTGCGCGGCATGCTCTACAAAGTGGCGCATTTGGTGGAAGTGGAAGAGGTCGGATAGATGAAGCTACACGATCTAAAACCCAACAATGGGGCTAAGCGTTCCCGCAAGCGAGTTGGGCGGGGTATCTCAGCCGGCCAGGGTAAGACTGCCGGGCGTGGGACCAAGGGGCAGGGCGCGCGCCGAGGTTCAGGTGGGGCACTCTACCGCGAAGGCGGAAACCTGCCTTTTGTAAGGAAGCTGCCCTTCAAACGTGGCTTTACGAATATTAATAGAATCGAATATTTCGAAGTTAACCTCGACCAGCTTGAGAATCGCTTTGATGCCGGTGCTGAGGTAAGCCCGGAGTCGCTGGCTGCTGCAGGTTTTATGAAAGACCCAGCGGATATGCCTGTGGTCGTTCTCGGGAGGGGTGAGGTTTCAAAGGCTCTAACATTGCGTGTTCATCGAATTACCAAATCGGCAACAGCCAAGATTGAAGCAGCGGGTGGTTCAGTTGAGCGCTTGCCTTTGCAGGGCAAGAAGTAGCCAGACTTTTTCGTCAGGATAGACTGCGGAGAAACGAATGAGAAAGCGATTTATCGGATTTCGACGCCTTTGGACGGCCACCGATCTGCGAAACCGCATATTGATTACGGTGGCGCTGCTGCTGATTTACCGGCTGGCAGCGCATGTGCCTGTTCCAGGCGTTGATCGCGAAGCTATCGCTGCGGTGCTCGACTCCCAGACGGGCACGGGCAATTTGTTGAGCCTCTTCGATCTGTTGTCAGGCGGCACGGTTTCAAATTTCTCGGTGTTGGCGATGGGTGTATATCCATACATTACCGCACAGATTATCCTGCAACTGCTCATCCCAATCATCCCGGCGTTGAAGGCCCGTATGGAGGACGACCCGCGTGAGGGTCGCCAGTGGATGGAGAAGTGGACGTACTATCTCGCCATTCCGATGGCGCTCTTAAATGCGATTGGTCAAATTCGGTTGTTCCAGACGGGCGGGGTTCAAATAATACCCAACTTTGGATTTTCAGGGCCAAATTTGTTGCCAACGATAACAACCTTGATTACGATGACGGGTGGCACGATGTTTGCCATCTGGCTTGGTGAGCTAATTTCCGAGTACGGCATTCGGAATCAGGGTCTTTCCCTCATTATTTTCAGCGGTATTGTGGCTCGCATGCCACAAAGTGTTGGGGCGCTTTGGGCAGACCAACAGACACGCTATTTCGCGGTCGGTTTGTTCATTTTGCTCGCGGCGATTACTGTCTTCGCAATAGTGGTGGTGTCGCAAGGTCGGCGGAATGTGCCAGTCATGTACCCAGGGCGCCGCGTTGGAAACCGACAGTCCATGCCGGTGCGGGGAACGCTCCCATTGCTCGTGAATATGGCCGGGATGATCCCGATAATTTTCGCCAGCGCTATTCTGAGTTTCCCAGCCATCATTGCAGGATTGTTCCTTGGGAGTCAGACCGAGTGGGTGCGAAATTTCTCGCTCACAATTCAGAACTTGTTCGCCAATCCGCAGAACGTAGGCTATATCACAATCTACTTTTTGATCGTGGTACTCTTCACGTTCTTTTATACGGACGTACTTTTCCAGCAGCAAAATTATGGTGAGAACTTGAAACGCTCGGGCGCACAGGTTCCTGGTGTTACCCGCGGCGGGCCGACCCAGCGCTATCTCAATAAAGTCTTGCGACGTATCACTTTACCAGGCGCCTTGCTGCTTGGGACGGTGGCAGTCCTTCCATTTTTGGCAGGACTGCTGTTTGTAGGTTTGCCAACTGGGGGCTCTCAAGGCTTTTTCGCCATTGGATCAGGTTTACTGATTGTGGTTGGTGTAGTCAAGGAAACATTCTTTGGCCTTGAAACCGAATTAAAGCTGCGTGGCTACGACGACGCATTGCTGATTCGCTAAACCGATGCAGTTATATTTCGTCATGCTCGGTCCACCGGGTGCAGGCAAGGGAACCCAGGCGAAGACAATATCGCAGGAGTTGGACATTGCGCACCTTTCGACCGGCGATCTTTTCCGCGATAATATCGCCCGTAAAACCGATTTGGGAAAACAGGTCGAAGAGATCCTTGCTAGCGGTGCACTTGTGCCGGACATATTAACTGTGGAGATGGTGCGGCAACGATTTCAAGAATCGGACGCCAAAAACGGAGCAGTGCTGGATGGATTTCCACGTACACCCGGCCAAGCGGAGGCACTGGATAGTTTACTAGCCGAGTTTGATGCATCCATTGCGCTGGTGCCTTATGTGCGGGTGAGCGATAATCTTTTGGTCGAGCGACTTACAGGTCGCCGGACGGACGACCAGACTGGCAAAATCTATCATTTGAAGTACAATCCGCCGCCGTCTGATGCAAAACTGACTCATAGGCCGGACGATCAGGAAGATACCGTCCGTAGGCGCCTGCAAGAGTACGAGAAAAACACTGCACCTCTGATTGAGTATTATCGCGAGAAGGGTGTGCTACGAGAAATCGATGGAGAACAAGCCATTGAAGCTGTCACTGCCGATTTGCTCGGAATTATCAAAGCAGATGTGACAGCATGATAATTATTAAATCCGAGTCGGAATTACAGCATATGCGTACTGCCGGCAGCGCGGTTGCGACGACTTTGCAGGAGATCCAAGAGCGCGTTCGGCCTGGGGTCACAACTGACGAGATTGACAAAATCGCGGCGCGGACATTATCAAAAATGGGAATGCAGTCACCTTTTCTCGGCTATCCCAATGCACATAATGGGCACCGATCGTTTCCAGGAACAGTATGTACGTCTGTGAATGAAGAACTTGTTCACGGGGTGCCCGGTAAGCGACGTTTGGCAGAAGGAGATATCCTCACCGTTGATTGTGGGGCTATTCATAAGGGTTGGATTGCCGATAGCGCTTGGACGTTTACGGTAGGTGAAGTTTCACCTGAAACAAATGTTTTGTTAAATGCTACACAGGAAGCGCTAGAAAGGTCTATCAAGGCAGCTCGGCCAGGTAATCGGACCGGCGATATTTCTGCGGCAATGCAGGAAACAGTTGAAAAACAGGGCTTCAATGTCGTCCGGCAACATACAAGTCATGGTGTGGGGCGACGATTGCATGAAGACCCGCAGATTCCTAACCATGGAACAGCCGGACGCGGGCCGCGATTGCGGCGCGGGATGACAATTGCGCTAGAGCCAATGGTATTGACTGGTGATTATGAGACCAGCCTGCAGGATGATGGCTGGACGGTCTCTTCGTCGGATGGGCAATACACGGCTCATTATGAGCACACAGTAGCGATCACCGATGGCGAAGCCGAGATAATTACAAAGTGGGACGAGTAGGAGTATAAGCTTATGAAGGTGTCAGCATCAGTACGGCGGCGCTGTCCGAAATGTAAAGTCGTTCGTCGCCGTGGCACAGTTTACGTAATTTGTTCCAACCCCCGGCACAAGCAGCGCCAGGGATAGGTATCAACAGCAACGCAACCTTTTCAGGTGTAGTTCGATTTGAGGGACTTTTATGGCACGTATTGAAGGCATTGACCTTCCAAATGACAAACCAATTGAGATCGCGCTGACCCACATTTTTGGAATCGGGCGGAACTCGTCAAAAAATATTCTGAAGTCGACGAACGTTGATCCGACTGTTCGCGTCAAGAACTTGACCGAAGCCGATCTTGTGGCGCTCCGCGATCAGATTTCCTCTAATTACCAGGTTGAAGGTGATCTGCGCCGTGAAGTGCAGCTCAATATTAAACGGCTGATCGAGATTGGCTGTTATCGAGGTCGCCGCCATCGTGTTGGCCTGCCCGTACATGGACAGCGTACCCGCACCAATGCGCGCACCCGTAAGGGAGCGAAAAAGACAGTTGCCGGGCGCGGACGTCGGCGCGGCGCGAAGAAGAAGTAATCATAAGAGCGAGGTTATATGCAACGTACTGGAGGACGGGCCTCTGCCCGCAAACGCGAAAAGAAGAATGTGCCGTTTGGTGAAGTGCATATTTTTGCGACGTTCAATAATACGATAGTGACATTCACAGATCAACGCGGCAATACCATCTCATGGGCGAGCGCCGGCACATCCGGCTTCAAGGGCTCGCGCAAGAGTACGCCCTACGCTGCGCGCTTGGCTGCCGAAGCTGCCGCTAAGGCTGCGGGAGATGCAGGCATGCAGGAAGTAAATGCCTATATAAAAGGCCCGGGACCCGGACGCGAATCTGCAATCCGTGCAATTCAAGGGCTTGGCACCATTAAGATTCGCTCGATCACTGATAAAACACCAGTACCGCATAACGGGTGCCGACCACCCAAACGGCGGCGCGTGTAAGTTTGGAGAAAGTTTTTTAGAATGGCAAAATATACAGGACCGGTTTGCAAGCTGTGTCGGCGTGAAGGTGAGAAGCTGTACCTTAAAGGGTCGCGTTGCCTAACGCCGAAATGCTCGTTTGAAAAGCGAGGTTACGCCCCGGGTCAGCATGGCCCTCAATCTCAATATCGTCGCCGTCGGCAGTCTGATTATTCATTACAGCTGCGCGAAAAACAACGTGCACGACGGATATATGGCGTTTTGGAACGCCAATTCCGCCGGTATTACAAGGAAGCGATCAAGTCACGCGGCCTGACAGGTTTAGTTTTGATCCAGTCGCTGGAACGACGGCTGGACAACGTGCTCTTTCGGTTGGGCTATGCGCAGAGCCGCTCGCAAGCTCGCCAGATCGCTGGCCATGGCCACTTCCTTGTGAATGGTCGGCGCTCGAATGTTCCTTCGATGCAATTGAAGCCGGGGGATTTAATTCAAGTACGTGAGGGGTCTCGCAATCTGACGTACTTTAAAGAGTTGACCGAGATTGCGACAGACCGCCCGGCGCCGAAATGGTTGGAGCGTGATGAGAATGCTCTTACAGGTAAGGTGCTCGAATTGCCCACCCGGCAGGAGATTGATTCGCCGGTCAATGAGCAATTGATCGTAGAATTTTATTCACGCACCTAAAAATTGAAGGGGTCTTTTTTGAAATATTTGGAGGATTGTTTTGAGCCAAAATAATGTAATGGTTACGCCCAAAATTGAACGCGTCGCAGTTTCGCGAAACTATGGCCGTTTCCATATTAGCCCATTCGAGAGCGGCTACGGCGTCACCATTGGTAACGCTCTGCGTCGGGTATTGCTATCTTCTCTCGAGGGTGCTGCAGTCACGTCGATTCGTGTGAGCGATATGTACCACGAGTTCTCTGATATTCCCGGTGTTCGCGAGGATATGACGCAGTTGTTGCTGCAGATCAAGCAATTGCGTCTGAAATTGCACGAGGGTGAGTCCGCCCGCCTGCGATTAGACGTTCGTGGGGAAGGCACCGTCACTGCTGCGGATATTATCTGTCCTAGCGAAGTTGAGATTATCAACCCCGAAATGTTTTTATTCTCTGTGGATGGGGACAAGGTCCGGTTGGAAATGGAAATGACAGTCCAGCGCGGGCGTGGGTATTCCCCTGCGGAGGAGCGTGGTCGTTTGCCAATCGGCGAATTGCCCGTGGATGCGATTTACAGCCCGACAAAACGAGTTAATTTCACCGTTGAGCGTGCGCGCATTGGCCAGAACACGGGTTTTGATAAGCTTGTGATGGAAATCTGGACAGATGGGACGATCGCGCCAGAAGAAGCACTCAGTATGAGTGCGGCGATACTGATACTCCACTTACGCCAGATCGCAGGCGTTACCGAAGAATCGCTCATGGTCCCAGAACCGGAAGAGCCGGAGCCTTCCATACCAAGTGAGATCTACGATGCCCCGATCGAGCAGCTCGATCTATCGGTACGTGTCTTCAATTCGCTCAAACGCACTGGTATCACAACCGTCGGCGAGGTCCTCGACCATATCTCGCGCGGTCAAGATGCAATGCTTGCCATCCGCAATTTTGGTGAAAAATCGCTTGATGAGTTGCGCGAAAAGCTTGGTGAAAAGGGCTATCTGAAAGACGAGGAGGAAGGCGACTCCGAGTCGGTTGGTGAACCTGAAGAACAGAGCACATGAGACATCGAATAAGCGGACGGCGCCTTAGCCGATCAACTGCGCAACGAAAATTATTGCGGCGCAACCTCATGAACGATTTATTCCGCCATGAGCGTATTAAGACGACCGAAGCGAAGGCACGAGCAGTGCGTGGCGAGGCCGAGCGCATTATTACGATCGCCAAACGCGGATTGAAGGCAGAAGACTCGTCCCGGACAGTACATGCCCGCCGCATGGTGATGCGCCGGCTGGCCAATAAGGAAATGTCTCGAAAGGTCTTTGACGACATCGCGCCCCGTTTCGAGGAACGTCCGGGTGGTTATACGCGCATTCTCAAGTTGGGTGAGCGCAAGGGCGATGCCGCCCGAGTAGTTCTCCTGGAACTCGTTGAGGGCTAACAGCAGCAGGCAGGATTGAACGTCGGTTGTCATGGCTTCGAGATTCCAAGCCAAATTGGAGTACGATGGGACGGATTTTCTCGGTTTCCAAATTCAGGCCAACGGGAGAACCGTTCAGGGTGAGCTAGAAGATGCGCTTGCTCGCCTTGCACACGGGCAGCGAGTGCCTGTTATAGGCGCAGGGCGAACGGATAGTGGAGTGCACGCTTCCGGCCAGGTAATTGCATTCGACCTAGACTGGGTGTTGGGAGTTGAAAAACTTCAGCGTGCAATTAACGCAAACTTGTCGCGCGACCTTGCTTTG
The DNA here is from genome assembly GCA_965248775.1 of Anaerolineales bacterium. Classification (GTDB taxonomy): domain Bacteria; phylum Chloroflexota; class Anaerolineae; order Anaerolineales; family JBHHUI01; genus JBHHUI01. The sequence goes on along the minus strand of OZ252150.1, from coordinate 1,554,291 downwards.
AGAGGGCTTGCATCGGCTCCAGAAGATTTCCATCCGCGATTTTCTGCTAAGGGACGGTGTTACGAATATAGAATTCTCAACGCACCTGTCCGTTCACCACGTCTGGAACGGATTTCCTGGCAGGTGTGGCCGGAATTAAATCTAGATGAGATGAACCTGGCATCGGGGTCTCTCATCGGCCGCCAAGATTTTGGCACGTTCGGGACGGCACCCGATAAAAGTTCGAATACAATCCGAACTGTGCGGACTGCACATTGGCACTTGATGGAAAGCTTGCTCCTTTTTGAAATAGAAGCCGATGCCTTTCTGTACCGCATGGTGCGAAGTATTGTTGGTATGTTGAAACAAGTGGGGGCTGGAGAAATCTCCGGCGAAGAATTTGTAACTCGTAAAAATGCGGCTGACAGATCGAAGTGTGGCCAGACAGCACCGGCTAAAGGCTTGAGTTTGGTCGAAGTACGGTATTGAGGGAATAAAGTGGAAAAAACATACGCTACAAAAGCGGGAGATATCGAGCGTTCGTGGTTTATCGCTGATGCTGATGGACAGACACTTGGTCGAATTGCGACTCGCGTTGCAACGATTTTGCGCGGGAAACATAAACCGAGTTTCTCCCCGAACCTGGATACCGGCGATTTCGTTGTGATCGTGAACGCTGAAAAGGTTGCTGTTTCCGGGACTAAACTCGATGACAAGAATTATTATCGGCACTCAGGTTATCCGGGTGGTCTGAGAACAATTAATCTGCGACGCATGTTGGACCGCAACCCCGAAAGAGCCTTGACACTCGCAGTGCGTGGGATGCTGCCGAGTAATAAACTCGGCCGCAAGATGCTAAAAAAGCTGAAAGTGTACGCTGGTGCTGAACATCCGCACAGTGCACAACAACCACAAACGCTAGAATTGTAAGAGAAGGTAAATATAATGGATGAATATTTCGAAGCAGTAGGACGACGAAAATCCAGTACCGCCCGTGTGCGTCTCTATCCGGGGGGCTCCGGAGAACTGATAGTCAATGAAAAGCCGGGCGAGGAATATTTCCCGCGCGAAGGTGATTTAATTCGGGCAATTGAGCCCTTGCGAATTACAGGCTATGCCAACAATATAAATGTGACCGTAAAGGTTCTTGGCGGTGGGCAAACCGGTCAATCTGATGCAGTGCGGCACGGCGTTGCTCGGGCACTCCTCAAGCTTAATCCGGATTTGCGCCCGCCACTTCGCTCACACGGTATGCTTACGCGTGACTCCCGCGAGAAGGAACGCAAAAAGCCAGGTCTCAAAAGGGCTCGGAAAGCTCCTACATACACGAAACGGTAGATGGGACAGCCGGGGTATATACCCCGGTTGTTCTTCTCCTCGCGGTAAAACCATATTCAGCGCATGGGCAATATCGTAATCATCGGATTAGGGCCTGGCGATCCAAACCTGATCACACGTCAGGCTTGGAAATTGCTCTCCCAGGCAGATGAACTTTACGTCCGTACTCAGCAACATCCCACTCTTGCCGGCTTGCCCCAAAATGTCCAAATCCAAAGTTTCGACGATCTTTATAAGACTCTGAAAAAACCAGAGGATGTGTACAGTGCAATTGCGGGCAAGATTCTAGAATTGGGGAGGCGTCAACAAGGAGTCCTGTACGCAGTCCCCGGAAGCCCGATGGTGGCAGAAGCAAGTGTTGGCGAAATTATTGCAAAGGCGAAAAACAGTGGCCAGCCTGTTCAGATTGTGCAGGGACTGAGTTTTATTGAACCGGCATTGGAGTTAGTTGGTTTAGATGCTCTTTCCGGACTGAAAGTCGTTGACGCCCTCGAGCTCGCAGCGTGTAATCACCCACCGTTCTCTGGTGAAGAGCCAACAATTTTGGCGCAGATATACAGCCGGGCGCTGGCCTCAGACGTGAAGCTGACCCTCATGAACGAATACCCGGATGAACATCAGGTTGCCTTGCTACACAGAGCTGGAACTCCGAGTGCAAAGATTGAGTGGGTTCCCCTGCACGAGCTCGATCATAACGTAGACATAGATCATCTCACTGCACTTTATATCCCGCCGCTCCGAGAGTCAGCCGGGTTCATTGCATTGCAGGAGACGGTCGCGCATTTGCGCGCGCCTGACGGCTGTCCGTGGGACCAGGAGCAGACCCACGCATCGTTGCGCCAAAACCTACTCGAGGAAACGTACGAAGTGCTCACTGCAATTGATAGTGGCGATTTCACTTCCCTCGCGGAGGAGCTTGGCGATCTGCTGCTGCAGATAGTATTGCATACCCAAATTGCAATAGATGAAGGGGAGTTCCAGATGCGGGATGTGACGGCATCGATCAATTCGAAACTCATTCGGCGCCACCCGCATGTTTTTTCTGATCTTAAAGTTGATGGGGTTGCAAGTGTTATCAGGAATTGGGAGACGCTCAAGGCTGCGGAACGGAAGCCAGATGCCGGTGTCTTATCCGGTGTGTCGCCGGCTCTGCCCGCCCTTGCGCAAGCAGATTCATACCAATCTCGCGCAGCGCGGGTTGGCTTTGATTGGGAAGAGATTACCAGCGTCCTGGAAAAATTAAATGAAGTAATCGATGAATTGCAGAACGCAGAATCGAATATTGAACAGGCTGCTGAACTAGGTGATGTTCTTTTCTCGGTTGTAAATTGGGCACGCTGGCTGGAAATTGATCCCGAAGCAGCATTACGCGAGTCAAACGCACGCTTTCGGGCGCGCTTTGAATGGTTGGAAGCGCGTGCGAGAATAGATGGTCAGGATTTGACGCAAATGACAGTGGATGCATTATAAGATCTTTGGGTGGGTGCCAAGCAGGTACTAGGTACGACCGAATGAAAACGGGCCACTAAAAAAGTGACCCGAAATGTCGGGGCGAGAGGATTTGAACCTCCGACCTCACCGACCCGAACGGTGCGCGCTAGCCGGGCTGCGCCACGCCCCGAACGAGCGAGATTATATCCGAACCGAGATCGATTGTAAAGCAAAGACTCATTTTTAGCTTGACATGCTGTTTAGGCGCCATTAGTATTTCCTGTCCCCGAGAGTTTTTCGGGGCATCGATCTTACTGCATTCAGCACTGAACTTGTTTATCCTGTCCGAACTTCATACATATTAATCACGATGACAGAAGCTGCACCTGAGAATAGCAGTCGCTTCGAGACATTTACAGATTGGGCGCGCGCGCGGGCCAAGTGGTTTCTTGATCCATCGGGTGCATTCCTGGCCCGCATTGGCATTCATCCGAATGTACTCACAATCCTCGGTCTGATCGGGAATTCGGTTGGAGCCGTTTTATTAGCGCAGGGAAATTTTACTCTCGGCGGGATTGTCATATTCTTCATGGCGCCCATTGATGCACTAGATGGAGCTACAGCACGCGCCAGTGGAGAGAAATCTGCCTGGGGGGCATTCGTTGACTCAACAGTCGATCGCTGGACCGAAGCCATCACGATGCTGGGTTTACTGATTCACTACGTAGGGATCAATAATGCACGTATGACCGTACTTGTATTCATCACTCTTGTTGGCTCACTGATGGTTTCGTACACCCGTACTCGGGCAGAGGCGCTTGGGTTTGATGCAAAAGTGGGATTGATGTCGAGGTTGGAACGCTACATCATTCTCATCCCCGCATTGGTATTCGGACATCCTGAATGGGCGCTCTGGATCATCGCGATCACGGCGAACGGTACAGCTGTGCAGCGTATGTTTCACGTCCGAAAACAATGGTATTCAAAATTGACTGACCGCGAAAAAGAAATCGCCAACAAAGATTAACTGGAGAACTCATGTCCGTTGACTCACTTGGAATTCACCTGGGCCCACTTTACCTTCGCTTTTATGGCCTCATCTTGGTTTCGGGAGCATTGTTAGGTGGCTATATTGGCTCGCTCGAAGCTCGCCGTCGCGGACTTGATCCGAATTATGCTTGGGATGCTCTGATCTGGGGGCTACTCGGTGGAGTCATTGGTGCAAGGTTGTATCACGTATTTACACCCCCGCCAAGTATGGTCGCCGCAGGTTTTACAACACAGACCTACTTGCAGGATCCGATTAAAATATTACAAGTCTGGAATGGTGGCCTGGGAATACCTGGAGGTGTTGCTGGGGGAGTTCTCGGCATATGGATTTATGCCCGTCGCACGAAGTTGAACTTCTCTAGTTGGTTGGATATTGCTGCACCCGGTCTCGCGTTGGGGCAGGCAGTGGGACGCTGGGGAAATTTTGTAAATCAAGAGCTCTATGGACGCCCGACCACTTTACCCTGGGCTGTGCATATTGATCCGCAGTATCGTTTGCCACAATTTGCTGACGTCGCAACCTATCATCCCCTATTTCTTTACGAATCAATCCTGAATCTACTTGCAGCAATTGCGTTGCTTTGGATTGGGCGTCGGTTTGCAGAAAAACTTTACAAGGGAGATCTATTTCTGCTTTATCTGATTATCTACCCCGCGATTCGATTTTCGCTCGAATTCATCCGGTTAGATAGTAGCCAGTTCGGGAACTTGAATGTCAATCAATCTCTCTCGGCTTTATCAATTCTAATTGTGTCAATTGTGTTGCTCATACGTCATCGCCGTCGCCGACCGGTTGGCGATCGTGTTCAGGCCTCTGCCTAATGAGTATTTAGGACGAATCACAGCAGAAGGGCCGGAGTCATTCCGGCCTTTCTTTATTAATTTGCAAAAGGACATGTGGTTCATTTTCGACTCTGCCTGGCATGGATATAATGGCTGTGCAAATCTCCCATGATTGAAACCAAGAATCTCACGAAACGCTTCGACACGTTTCTCGCGGTTCATGACGTTAATTTGTCTGTTGAACCAGGAATGGTGTTGGCATTACTTGGGCCGAATGGAGCAGGCAAAACGACGACCGTCCGCATGCTTTGCTCAATACTGCAGCCGAGTTTCGGGTCTGCCCGCGTCGCGGGATTTGATACTGTTACCGAAGCTGCTGCTGTCAGATCTCATGTGGGAATGCTCACGGAACATCATGGCTTATATCTACGCTCAAATGGGCGCGAATATTTACTCTTCTTTGGTGAGTTGTACGCGATTCCCGAGTCTGTACTCGCAGATCGGGTGGAGATATTGCTTGAGAGATTTGGGATGGCAGCAGCAGCAAGTCGGCGCATCGGAGAATATTCCAAGGGGATGCGACAAAAGCTTGCGCTGATCCGATCTATGCTCCACGATCCGCCGGTATTGCTCCTCGATGAGCCTACCTCGGCGATGGATCCCCAGAGTGCCAGAATTGTTCGCGATGCCTTGCAGGACCTGCGCAAAGATAATCGCGCGATTATAATTTGCATGCATAACCTGACGGAAGCTGAGCAGCTCGCGGATCAAATCGCAATTATTCGACGTGGAAGGATCATCGCCCATAATTCCCCCGCGCGGCTCAAAGAACAATTGCTTGGGTCCGCTAAAATGCGGATAACCCTGGCACAGCCATTAGATGGCCTGCCCGGCAAAATTAAAGACCTCGTGGATGTTGTCGGAAAGGGTCCGGATTGGCTGGAATATCTCGCCACGAACCCAAAGGAGATTAATCCAATTGTCCTTAATCGGCTTGCCTCCCTAGCCATACCCGTATTTACTCTTTCGGAGGTTCCACGTAGTTTGGAAGCGGTCTATCTTCAGGTCGTCGAAGCAGATGATCATGGGGAGGCGCAGGAACGATGACTGCGGTGGCAAAAATTGGATTGCAGGAGAATATTGCTGGGGCGCTTGTAATCACGCGGCGCGAGGTGCGCGATCAAATACGTGATTGGCGCATTCTTGCTCCGATCATTGTTCTCACACTTGTCTTTCCTCCCTTAGCAACACTCACCGCTAATCAGGCTGTGAATTTTGTAGAGCAATATGGCGCTTCGGTCGTTGCCGAACGGCTGATACCGTTCCTGTTAATGATAGTTGGCTTTTTCCCAATTTCTATCTCCCTTGTGATTGCATTGGAAAGTTTTGTTGGTGAGAAGGAGCGTCACAGCCTTGAACCCCTTTTGGCTTCGCCACTTACGAATTTGCAGTTGTATCTTGGGAAAGCAATTGTGTCAACATTGCCTCCACTGGCGGGTGCCTTCCTGGGCATTGGGGTCTATCTGGTTGGCCTGTTTTTTACCCTGGGCTTTATCCCCAATGTGATTGTCATAACCCAGAATGCCATGCTCACATTTGTGCAAGGGCTGGTAATGGTGGCGGGGGCGGTGGTTGTCTCTACACAAACAACAAGCGTGCGTGCGTCCAACCTGCTGGCGTCCTTCATCATCATTCCAATGGCATTGCTAGTACAGGGTGAAAGCCTGATTGTGTTTTGGGCTCGTTACAATGTTTTGTGGTTGATCATAGGAGGCGAGATCGTCCTGATCGCGTTGCTCGTCCGGATGGGAGTCAGTCTCTTCAACCGGGAGGAATTGCTCGGACGTGAGATTGACGTTCTCAATATGCGTTGGTTTTGGCAAACCTTCCGCCATGAATTCTCCCGAGGCAGCAATGGTTCGTTTATCGCCTGGTGGCGGGTCACTCTGCCCAACGCATTGCGAAAACTTCGCGTCCCAATAATGCTTACTGCAATTGTTATGGGATCCGCCTATGGGATTGGGATCCGTTATGCAGAGATATTTCAGTTGCCCTCAGAATTTGTTCAACTTAACAATATCTCCTCTCAATTCGCTGACAGTCTCAGACAATATGGATTATTCACTCCACAGGGCATCTTCAAAGTACTTCTTCAGAACTCCCGAGCGTTGGCATTAGCGACATTAGGTGGGATTTTCTCACTGGGTGTTCTTTCATCCATCGTTGTGATGGCGCCGCTGGGCTTTGCCGGCTATTTTGCAGGCCAAGTAGCCTTGGCAGGCGGGGAGCCACTTACATTTCTGCTCGCCTTTATTCTTCCACATGGCATATTTGAAATTCCGGCTATTTTGCTATTTGGCGCATCGATATTACGATTAGGGGCCACAGTCGTATCTCCGCCCCCAGGTAAGACAGTTAGACAGGCCTGGATAGGAACTCTTGCCGATGGGGCTAAAATCGGTCTTGGGTTGGGAGTGCCGCTACTGGTTATGGGTGCGATTGCGGAAGTGTATATCACGCCTCTGGTTGTATTACGGGTTTTTGGTGGAGGGTAGCGAATAAATGGCTCGATTGATCGTGCTCGGCTCCTCCTATGCAGTTCCGGATGCTACGCATGAGAATACCCATCTCGCAATTGAAGGCGATCATGGCGTAATCATGATCGATTGTGCTGCCAACCCAATCGTCCGTCTAGAGAAGGCGGGTTTAAAATACGAGGCTCTCACTGATCTGATATTGACACACTTCCACCCCGATCATGTTTATGGCGCCCCGTTGCTACTTATGGATATGTGGTTGCTCGGACGGCAAAACAACCTACGGGTTCATGGGCTGCATCATTGCCTTGCACGGATGGAAGACCTGATGGGGTTTTTTCACTGGGATGAATGGCCGAATTTTTTCCCCATTGCCTTTCATCGCCTGCCCGAGCGAGAGAACATGCTGGTGATCGACAATGCCGATTTTCGGATTATTTCATCGCCGGTGCGTCATCTGGTGCCAACGATTGGTTTGTGGATCGAGAGTAAACAAGAAGGCAGTACGATTGCATATTCTTGCGATACAGAACCGTGTCCTGAATTTCTACGGCTTGCGATGGGTGCAGATGTAGTTATCCATGAAGCCGCCGGTGCAACAATTGGGCATTCAAATGCCTCTCAAGCGGGTGCAATTGCGAAAGAAGCAGGCGCTGAGAAACTGGTCCTGATACATTATGATGTGCATAATCTAGACGAAGATGCACTTCTCGCTGCGGCGCGCGGTACCTTTGAGGGCGAAGTCGTTCTTGCAACAGATTTTATGGAATTAGAGGTTTAATTTCGTAAAGAAAGAGCAGATCCGCTTTGCTTACGAAGAAGATTTTGGTTTACAGGTTACGTGGAGGTAGTGGAACCCTCCACGTGGTGGCATCAAGTCAAATACATCCACAACTTCATAATCTCCGTCCCCGAGGTGAACAGGGTCGCCGATATTTGGTGCGCTTTTGGAATTTAATATCGCACCAGTATAATCACCGCCTTGAATTACGTAGCTGATTTTGTATACCATGTGCGCTAACTCGCGTCCATCAGGTTGCGGTGGCGTAGCTTGAAGGATAAATCAGCCGCAAGATTTCGCATGACAATATAGCCAATAATGGCATTCGATTGGCAGACTTCTAAGAAATCGTCTCTATTGATAACTTCAACCAACGTGTCGTTCTTTAATGCCCGTACCGTCGCTGAGCGGGGGCCATAATCGACCAATGCCATTTCGCCAAAAAGTTGGCCCTGGCCCAAATTTACAATTGTTCGTGGAGTAGTTTCCTGACTCCCGATTACAACTTCGACAAAACCTGACTGAACAATATACAGATTGTCACCAGACTGGCCGGATTCGAAAATCGTCTCTCCCTGCTGATATCGTTCCTGTTGGCTGACTTTATCTAGGCGACGGAGATCCACATCGGATAGACCATCAAAGAGTTCAACGAGGCGTAAAACTTCTAATCTGTCTGACATTCTTCAGCATCCTCCAGCAATGAAGATACACGTTCTTCATAGGCTCCGGGAACATTCTTGCATAAGCTCAAGATTTCGGCAAGCGAAATATGAGACAGGCCCAAAGCGCTCAGTACCGACATTAGAGAGACGTCTGGCGTTCTGCCTGCCGAGACAATTTAACAACCCAATGATCCGAATATCGTTGATGAGTCTGCTGTGGTAGAATTTTGAAAATTGTGTTTTCTATAGGTAATACGAGTCAAATATGACTGGCGTTAAATCGACAGGCCCATTGTTTGAAGACGATAGGATGAGCGAGTTGGAGACGGTATTCACTCGACGCTCTGTACGCGTAACAGTGCATCGCACGGGGCCATTGTGGAAACCTCCGACGGATGTATTTGAAACGGAAGATGCACTTGTGATTGTGGTCGAGATTGCCGGGATGCACGGGGGAGAATTCAATGTGTCATTGCAAAATAGAATTCTGACAATCACCGGTATGCGACAGGGGGCTGAGCGTCCGAATTCCTTCCATCAAATGGAAATCCATTATGGTGAATTCCGCACCGATATTGAACTTCCCCATGCGGTAGATGCTAAGAGTGTGGAAGCAGATTACAACGATGGATTCCTGCACGTTGTCCTCCCCAAGAAGTCTCGCGAGACAATACTAGTCAATCGGAAATAATCTCTTCCCGTCTGGCTCGTTGGTAGTAAATTTATGACAGATTCGGAATGGTACGAAATCGTTGCTGATCCAAGCTTATTCGGGCGCCAACACGCGCTTAACAATTTCGGCTGCGAGCAGAACCTTAGTTCGATCATCACAACTATTAAAGATGATCCAGACAAGTCTCCCGAAGACCAAGTAGAAGAAAACGGGATTGAAATCCCGGACATTCTACCGATCTTGCCATTGCGCGGACTTGTCGTCTATCCGCTGACAGCCGTTCCATTAACTGTAGGACAGCCACGCTCGATAAAACTTGTAGATGATGTAGCTGCAGGCGAACGCGTCATCGGGCTCGTATCGAGCAAGTTCCCCGAACTTGAAACTCCTGGGGCGGATGATCTCTATCGGGTTGGGACCGCAGCAGGCATACATCGCCTTTTCCGCGCGCCGGACGGCACGATCAGGATGCTCGTCCAGGGATTGGCTCGCTTTCGTTTGCAGGAATATGTTGAATCCGATCCATATTTAAAGGCCAGAGTCACTCTCAGCCCCGAGATGGAAGATGAGAGCATTGAAGTAGAAGCCCTGGTCCGGACAGTTGTCGATCAATTCCATCGCTTTGCAGAATTGGTACCTTCCATCCCAGGCGAGCTGCTCTCGGCTGCACTGAATGTAGATGATCCCCGCCAGTTGGTTTATGCCATAGCGACTTACATGCGCATGAGCCTCGAGCAGGGACAGGATATCCTTGAACTCGACAGTGTTTCCAAAAAATTACGGCGCCTGCTGGCGATCCTGAATAAAGAACTCGAAGTCCTCGAACTCGGACGCAAGATTCAGCAAGACGCTCAGGATGAAATGGAGCGCATGCCCGCACGGTTTTAGACGAAGATCATTTTGGTCTTAACGATATTAAGGAGCGCATTCTCGAATTTCTGGCAGTTCGAAAACTTCGCTTTGAGCGTCGCGACGAACGGAGGTCTGCACGCTCGAAAGACCACATTCGGCAGGAGCGCGAAGGTGTTATCCTTTGCTTTTTAGGGCCACCGGGCGTCGGTAAAACTTCACTGGGGCGTTCTATCGCGCGGGCGATGGGGCGTAAATTTGTCCGAATGTCGCTCGGTGGGATGCGAGATGAGGCCGAAATCCGCGGCCATCGGCGCACTTATATTGGTGCTATGCCGGGTCGCTTAATGCAGGCTTTTCGGCGGGTAGAGACGAGAAACCCCGTCTTCATGTTTGATGAGGTTGACAAGATGGGCATGGATTTTTGGGGCGACCCGGCTTCCGCATTGCTGGAAGTGCTGGACCCCGAACAGAATCGCGAATTTCGCGATCATTATTTGGATGTCCCCTTTGATCTTTCTCAAGTTTTCTTCATCACAACAGCGAACACCCTCGAAACAATCCCGGGACCTCTGCGCGATCGGATGGAGATCATCCGGCTCGCTGGTTATACAGAGCGGGAGAAAATCGAGATTGCCAAGGGATATCTGATTCCACGCCAAGTGCGCGAGAATGGTTTGCGCTCGAAAGAAATCAAGTTTTCCATCCTTGCCATACGAACTATCATCCGGGATTACACGCGCGAGGCCGGTGTCCGCAATCTCGAACGAGAGCTTGGAGGTGTTTGCCGCAAGGTCGTCACCCAAATCGCTGAAGGTACCGTCAAGAAAGTGAGAGTGAAACCTGACGATGTACGCGAATATCTTGGCAAGCCCAGGTTTTACTACACAGAAGAGATTGCCAAGCGGACAGCTTTGCCCGGTGTTGCAACGGGTCTGGCTTGGACTCCCTTCGGCGCAGAAATTCTCTATATCGAAGCGACGGAGATGCCTGGTAAACGCGGCTTTCAGGTGTCGGGCCAGCTCGGACAGGTGATGGAAGAATCAGCACGGGCAGCGCTCTCATATGTGCGTTCCAAAAGCGTCGAACTTGAACTGCCGCAAAATTTCTTTGATGAGCATGATATTCATCTACACATTCCGGCCGGCGCGATTCCAAAAGACGGTCCATCGGCCGGGGTCACGATGGCAACTGCACTAGCCTCGCTTTTCTCGGGTCAGCCGATCCGTTCGGATGTCGCAATGACTGGCGAAATCACATTGCGGGGGCACGTTTTGCCTGTCGGTGGGGTGAAGGAGAAAGTGCTTGCCGCTCATCGTGCCGGCGTAAAGTTGGTCATTCTGCCGGAGCGCAACCAGAATGATCTTGAAGATCTTCCGCCCGAAGTTCGCGACAGTATGGAATTCGTATTCGTCGAACGTGTCGAGCAGGTGATTGTGGCAGCCATGAAAAAAAATGGCCGCAAACGGAAGTCGAACAGAATCGTTGCAGCCAATAAAAAGAAATCGGGTAGCTCCAAATCGTCGTCCGATCAGAAGCGAGTATCGAGCACCAATTCAAAGAAGGCGAGGAAGAAAACTATGGTCAAGAAGGACCCGGCGCCCAAGGCGCGTAAAACTCGCAAAAAACGATAAGCCAAGAGAATTTCATCCGTAGAGGGGTATTCAGTGTGACCAAGATATTGATCGTCGATGATGACCAGACCATGGTGAAGTTGTTGCGTACACTCTTGGAGATGGATGGGTTTGAAGTTATCCAAATTGGACTCGGATCCGCTGTTCTGGATGGAATTAGGGCTGAACGTCCAGATGTTGTATTGATGGATATTCACCTTGCAGACGCAAATGGGTTGGAAATACTGGAGACAGTTCGAGCTGATGCCGACTTAATTAAACAAAAAAATATCATGACCTCCGGGTTTGATATGAAAATAGAATGTGCAGAACAGGGGGCGAATGCATTTATTCAAAAGCCTTATACTCCTGACCAACTCTCTGCATTAATAAATCAGACACTCTCATAAAACAGAAAAGGAATAAATAAGCCAAACCGTGGCTAGACGAAGAAAAATAACGGCGAAACGCACTTGGCGTCTCGTTGATTTACATTTACATACACCCGCCTCAAGTGACTACCGCGAACGGGGCGTGAATTACCTGGACATATTACGCCAGGCCGAGGCTCGCAATCTGGATGTTATTGCATTTACGGATCACAACACAGTTGCAGGCTATAGAACAATGCAACAGGAGATTGTAGACCTGGAGTTTTTAGAAAGACTAAATCGGTTGCAGCCCGACGAGACACGTCAAATGGAAGAGTATCGACGTCTCTTAAGGAAGGTTCTCGTCCTGCCAGGATTTGAATTTACTGCAACCTTTGGATTTCACATTCTCGCTCTATTCTCGCCGGACACAACCGTCCGGGCGATTGAGCACGTCCTGCTCAGTCTGAATATCCCCTCTGAGAAGATTGACGAAGGTTCATCTACAGTCGGTGCTACCTCTGACGTATTAGCCGCATACCAGATGATCGATCAGGCCGGAGGGCTGGCAATTGCAGCCCACGCCAACTCGAGCAATGGGGTTGCCATGCGCGGCTTCAATTTTGGTGGACAGACGAAAATTGCCTACACACAAGACCAACACTTGCATGCTCTCGAAGTCACTGATCTCGAGAGTAAGACCAAGCGATCAACCGCGCGTTTCTTTAATGGATCAAAGCCAGAGTATCCGCGCCGGATGCATTGCATTCAGGGATCGGATGCGCATCGAATCACACGTGATTCAAACGATGCAAAACATCTTGGGGTTGGTGATCGTGTTACTGAATTGCAGTTGGAAGAAGTTTCATTTGAGGCCTTGCGTAATCTTTTCGTAAGCGACGACTTCTTCCGCACCCGTCCTTTTCGTGGGTCGGGGCAAGCTCCTGATCTTGTGCAAGCGGCGCGCGAAGAAGGCGCAAATATAGTCCAGAGCTTCCACGAACGAGTAACCTCCCGCGGTGGTCATCGCTACGCGATCATTGCAGATGTGTGTGCACTAGCAAATGCTAATGGTGGTACTGTCTATATTGGCGTTTCCGAAAACGCCAAGGAAAAACCCGTTGGTGTCACAAACCCGATCCGTGTGGTCGATGATTTGCATCAGGAGATTTCAACAAAGATTACGCCTACTTTACAGTCCAGTCTCGATACGATTTCATCGCAGGGAAAAAAAGTTGTTCGAATCACCGTCCCACGCGGTGATGATCCTCCTTACGCGATTGATGACAATAAAATCTATGTCCGTACGGAGTCGGATACTTCGCTCGCCGTACGTGATGAAATAGTCCAACTTGTGCTCCGTACGAACCGTTCATCATTGGCTACCTTGCCTGTAATGCCTTCAACGAACGGCGAACGCACGCAGACTAGCAATGAGGAAACACCCGCAGCGCAGGTTGGCCCTCCGCGTACTGGTGTTGAAATTGTTGCAAGCGAGGATCGGGATGGGACGCGTTACCATACGATGAGAGATTTGCGAAATGGCAACCAGGTTAAAAACGTGACTCGGAAATCTGCGCGCCGACTCTGGCACTATGCCATCGAACAGTACGAAAGCGACTCGAAGCTTGAGCAAGCCAAGATCGCGTGGCAAGGAGATCTCGGATTATTAAGGCAACTCGGTCGTGTAGGAAGTCGGCGTTATGATCTGGCTCAACGCGGACCAAATGGGTTGCGCGTATATTATGGCGTCAACGATGACGGCATCCATGGTCCGTGGAAGGACCTTGTCGGCAACGAAGAGTGAACCATCCTTCTGTGGCAGTCTTGACGGTCAGCGATCGCAGCGCAAGGGGAGAGCGGGAAGATGTGGGCGGACCGGCAACAGTGCAGGCTATTCGTCGTTACTTGGGTTGGGAGTGCGAACTAACGGACGTTGTAGCTGACGACAAAAGTCAGATTACTACAAAGCTGATTGGGTGGGCAGATCAGGGACAGGCTCAACTCATTCTTACAACCGGGGGTACCGGTTTTGCCCCACGAGATATAACGCCTGAAGCCACGAGGGCTCTGATTGAGCGCGACACGCCCGGGCTGATGGAAGCTGTTCGAGCAGCAAGTCTGAAGGTGACGCCACATGCGATGCTCTCCCGCGGAGTTGCAGGTATTCGTGGCCGTTCATTGATTATCAATTTGCCCGGCAATCCTAAAGCTGTACGCGAATACATAGAGATACTCGCTCCTGTCCTGCCACACGCGCTGGAAGTGCTGGCTGACTCCGGCACTGCTGAAAGTAGTCATAGAAAGCCTCCGTCCCAGTTGGCGTGACGGACGAAGAACGCTTGCGAACAACTCTCGAGCTTGAGCGATACCTCCTCTAGCATCAAATTGCGTATACCCCCCAATTATAAAATCGAATTTGCCGGGTTGACAGCAATTCTGCTGCTCGCTGCTCTCCTGCGTCTGGGCTGGGCGGGGATAAATTCATTTGATTTTGACGAGGCACGCTTGAGCCTGATCGCCCTGGATATGGCACGGGCAGGTGCGCCGGCGCTGCTCGGAATGCCTTCATCCGCTGCATTGCCAAATCCACCTGCTGCCGCCTGGATATTCAGCCTGCCATATTCTCTCTCAGTAGATCCACTTGTTGCTACGGCCTTCGTCGGCATCTTGAACATAGTTGCCATTGGGGGGCTGTGGTGGCTTGTCAGGGGCACATGGGAATGGGATGCAGCGCTCCTGGCGGCATTCCTGGCGGCAACGCTTCCGTATACAGTTATCTATGCCCGTAATATCTGGGCACAAAACTTGTTGGGCCCGCTGGCTATTCTGTGGGCAGCCTGCGCTGTTCTGGGGATTCGGAACAGGATCAATTCGGCGCTGATTGCACATTACTTCCTGGCCGTCACCGCATGGCAAGTACATTATGCCGGGATTGCATTGCTTATCGGGACGGTCTGCCTCGTTTTGATATTTCAGTTATGGAATCTGAGATCACAGTTATTCATCGGAATTGGATTAGGCGCGCTGGCCGCGTTACCCTTTCTTTTCGGCATCAGATGTTGCGCGCCTGAATTTGGCTTGGTCGCAAATCAATCATTTTCACAATCGATTTCTATTGACGCTATCGCATTTCGAGATTTAATTCGACTGGCAGTTGGCTACCGCTGGACGAATTTCTTCGCCGGTGGAGGCATGCCGTCGCAAGATGGGCTCTCGTCTCTTTTACTCGGAATTGGTGTTGTTACACTCGCACTCGGGGGCCTCTGGGGAGGTCTTCGTTCTATTTGGAATTCATTGCGAAAACCAACAGAAGCAAGCCGTCAAGATGTCACTGCTTCTCTCTTGCCCTTATGGGTAGTCGCTGCACCATTGACATTTACTGTGCACTTTATCCCGGTGAACCAACACTACATGCTCGTATCGCTGCCGGCTGTTTATATCGCCGCCGGAGCTGGACTCAGAGCAATTCACAATCAACGTCTTCGAAAACTCATCCTCGGGCTGGCAATCTTGCTCTGCCTCTGGCAAGCAGTCTGGGTTGGCCGCTCTCTCGATTTCATTCAGAAGAATCACACACCGAATGGAATGATACGTACACCACTTCTTTATCCCCGCGCTGTGGCTCAATCATTGATGACAGACAACCCGGTTTCTGTGCATAGCTTCTCTGACGAGCCCGATTACAATGCCGATCCTGCCAAATTCAAAGTTTTATTTTGGGAATATCCGCACCGACTTGTTGATGGAACTGGTTCAATCCTCATTCCATCCGGTGGGGCAGAGTTACTCTTCGTTCGGCCGGATGTCCCGGCATTGGCAGTGCTTACCGGAATGGGCAACAGATTCCCAAGGTCAGAGTATCCTCGTAGTCCTGGTGATGTTCCCTACGTAGTTCTCTCTGCGCTTGATCAAGACTTGGTTGGGTTCGAAAATATCAATCCAGTAAATGTGGGCGAGAGTGCAAAACTTACGGGCTATCGGATCGATACATTTGCCGACAGTCTGCGGCTTAGCCTGCGCTGGATCGTTCTCAAACCGCCCGTCCCAGTGGACTTGCATCGTTTTATACATCTGTATTCGGAACCTGATGATGAATTCATAATAGGCAATGATGGGGGGGTGTCGTCACGCTCGTGGGAGATAGGCGATCTCGTGGTGACCTGGGGTGAGTTCGAGCTAACGGTGATCCCTGAAATGTATTACTTCAATGTGGGTATGTATTCCTATCCAGACCTAACCAGATTAAACTGGCATGATGCGCATGGCCAATCCATTGGGGATATACACAAACTCGGCCCATTTATAATTGATAAGCCGTGAATCTGAAGGTTCTTAATCCATGTCAGGCAGATTTCTTATTGCTCCTGGGAATCTTGCTTTTGGCTGGAGTCATGCGCATGGGCTGGCCGGGTATAACGGAATTCAAGGCAGACGAAGCGCGCTTGCTCAGCCTGGCGCTCGACCTGGCTGAGGGAAAAGCCTTCCCTTTACACGGGATCACCTCTTCTGTCGGGATTCCCAACTTCCCTATGAGCGTCTGGTTATATGCTCTGCCGCTAACGCTTTGGAAGCATCCTTATGCGGCGACATTGTTCACCGGTTTGTTAAATACTCTCTCAGTTGGTGTCTGTTGGCTTTTTGTGCGGCGTTATTGGGGATCAAAAGCGGCGCTCGCCGTCTCATTGATGTACGCTGTCAGCCCATGGGCAATCATCTATTCAAGAAAGATTTGGGCTCAAAATCTGCTGCCGCTCTTTGTCATTGGTTGGGCTTTCACGGGACTGTTGTCTTTCGCGGAACGTCGTTGGAACATGCTCGCAGTGCATGTTGTTTTGCTCGTCATTGCATTTCAGTTGCATTTCTCAGCTTTTGCTCTGGTTCCTATAACGGTAATTTTTATACTATGGTCTTGGCAGCAAATCCATTGGCGTAAGTTCGCGGTTGGGGGCCTGGTCTCGATCGGGTTGCTCAGCCCATTCCTTTTTTTTATCTTGCCCACAATTCAAGACATATGGGAGGCGATTTCTCGCATTGGAGAATCAGATTCTGCCCCGAACATTGACGCCATGCGCTTTGTGCAGCACATCATTGCAGGGAGCAATTTGCATTCGCTCACGGGTACATCATTTCGCGACTATCTGGCCCTGGTGCCTGATTTAACCTGGTTGTACTGGCTCTGGTCTGCGTTTGCAGTCGTCGGATTGGCCGGTTTGATTTGGAATTTGTCATCCAAGGACACAAATGTCAAGTTGGTTGTCGGCGATCAATCTGAAAGCTCTCGGCGAGCGACTGCGTCCAATGTGCCTGCTCTATTTATTGGGATGTGGATTACTGTACCGATCATATTATTTTCCCTTGGTTTTATAGATATATTTCCTCATTATCTTATCGTGGCTATTCCAGCTGGCTACATCGCTTGTGCCTGGATTTTTCGGGCCTCTCATCAAGCCTCGCGTTTTCGATCTGGAAAAGTGATTCTTTGGACAACTCTGATCTTAACTGCAGGCATGCAAGTCTGGAGTATATTAATCCTCCTTGGATTTGTGAATGTGCGAACAACACCGGGGGGCTTTGGTACACCGATACGACTGCAGCTGCAGGCTGCTGCGCTTGCTACGGATTTGCTCACAGATGGAGTCGGGTGGGAGGTGCTCGTTGTCAGTCCAGGTAATTCCCCCGCACTTGCAGATACCCCAGCTGTGTACGCGACACTTCTTCGGAATGTGCCTCACAGATTTGTTGATGGTCGAAATTCAGCTGTATGGCCGTTTGGTCCATCTGTTGTAATCGTCACAGATGCAGAATTACCTGCGAGAGATGTATACGCCCAGTGGCAGAGGACCCGTCAGATATTGCCGCTCCGGGTAGGGGAGGGCGCGATAGAAATATTGTCAGTGCCGCCACAACAGGAGGACGTAATTATCCAGCATCAAGTCACGACATCGGCCTTATTGGATAACGGCGTTCGCATTATCGGGTATAACCATGGTGATGGTGGAACATGGTCCGTTGCATGGCATGTCGGGGTGCCAGAGCCCGACGACTATCATCTCTTCAACCAATTGATCGACAGAAACGGAAACATCGTTGCTCAAGATGATCGTTCTGTTTTTCCAGCCCATTCGTGGCAGTCGGCCGATCTGGTGATGAGCCTTTTTGCCGCACCCTTAGCGGATGTTAAAAGTGCCACAGCAATTCGGATTGGGATGTACTCCTATCCTGAGGTAGTCAATGTCCAAGTGATAGATGAGGTCGGAAATCGAACGGGGGAGTTTGTTTTACTTGATTGGCCGTCTCCGTAAATTTTAAGATAATTTTCATTTGTAGTTGACGTATTATGTTTTCTCTTGTTTGCAATCGCAATCCCTCTGATATAAAATCGGCCTTGCTATTCAAATGTCCGTTAATTCAAAGGAGGAATATTATGGACGATCAGGCGAAGAGGTTGGGCTTGATGAAGTTTTGGCTATTTGGCACATTTATCATCATATGGACAGCCATGACAGTGTATGTGGGAGGGGCAATTGGAACAGGATTGGCGATTTTCGCTGAGGAATGAGAATTAAATAACTTGTGCAAATGGGAGAGCGCGGTAATTCCATTGGGGCAAGAAATCATCAAAGATAATGCGCATGTTGTCCCTGAAATCTGTGGCTACTTTACGACCGGTTTCGTAGACCTGGTCAATAACATGGACAAAAGCTTTCAGTCCGGTCTTGGTGCTGGTTTTTTCCATCAGTTCTTTGACGAGTTTGCGGCTGGTGAAGATCACGCCTTGGCAAGCGCGGGTAACATGCGGGAAGAAACGGTGTTCGCTGGGGTTGTATTTCGAGCAATAGGGTGGATAGTGAGCAATGCGAATTTCGACCCCGATTTCATCGGCCAGTGCTTGCAAGTCTTGCTTGAAGATGTAGTAGCGGGAACTGTTACTCCCGCCGCCATCGCAAAGCACGAGAATAGAAGTGGCGTTGGGATAGTGGTAGTGGCCGTATGTGTACCACCAATGGCGAAAGCTATCGCAAGCGAATTCACTGGTATCATGACTGCCGCCGAGTTGGATGTAGCCGACATTGAGACGCAAGTCGTAGAGACTGTGAGGAATGCTGACCCCAGCAGCATAGCTGTTGAAATCATGGTCATAAGTTTGCAGTTCTTCCAGGGTGTACAAATGTCCGTCTCGGTAGAAATTGCCCAGATATTCCTTTTTCTTGCTGTCCATGCTGACAATGGGATTGCCCGCCGCTTCGAATTCGGTCTTGAGCCGCGTGATGTTCTCAAATTGCTCGTTGCGGTTTTCAATCTCGGCCTTCAAACCGAGTTTCTTTTGCGCTTTTCGGCGGCGATAGTTGTGCTTCTGCAGCAACTTGCGCACCACATATTTGCTGACCACGATGTCGTGCTCGGCCCGCAACGCTGCAACAATCTCGCCCGGGGTCAGGTTCGTCCAGCGCACCCTCTCGTCCATCGGGTCACCGGCTGTGTGCTCGCGCAACACTGCCAGGAACTTCTCAGCAAGTTGCGCCCCCCATGTGACGTAGTACGGTTTGCGTCCGCCGCCTGGCTTCCGAATGCGCTGCTCCACTTCGCCCTTGGGCAAGCCACTGACTTCGCGGGCGCCTTTGCTCACCGTGTTGCGACTGCACCCCAACACCCGCGCAATGTAACTCCGTCCGCCGTGTCCAAATCTCAAGGCTTCGAAACCAGCAAAGCGACGCCCATCTTTCTCGTTCAAGCTGTTGTAAAAGCGGCGCATCATTTCTTCATGTTCGGGCGCATAGGGTTTCATCATGGCCTGCTGGCTAGTGTTCTGATGAAGCCAAGAGAATATCACTGCTTGCATCCGTTGTGAACCAACTGCCCAAATTATTTAATTCTCGTTCCTGAGCGGAACTACTGGATAGCAGTAGTCGTGGCCGGCATTATGTGTGCCGTGGCCTTTTATGTATATCGGTGGTGGTTGGGTCGGAGCACATAAAAAAATGAATGCCGAGAGGCATTCATTTCAAATTCCAATTCCAAAAGCGCGGGCCGGCAACATTGCCGGTCCGTTTTTATTTATGTGCCATCTGTCGAGCGACTGCGCCGAAGCAGTCGTGCAACCGCACGGCGAACATATATATACATCCTGAGCTGGCGGACCGAGATTCTGTTCCGAGAGCGCTCCTGTAATCCCTTCTCTTCTGTTGAGGTAATATTGTCATCCAGCAGGTCTCGTACGCGGCGCAGGCCTTCGTGTGCAAACTCAGATTTCGGATCGATGGCGAGAATTGCTTCAAACTTCAAAGCGGCCGTGGACCATTCGCTGTTCGCAAGCGCTGCTTTTGCCTCAGTCTGAAGCGCTTCAAGCTGTAAGCTGGATTCGGGGTTGACTCCGTTATTCGATGATTGGGCTGTTGGCTCTGTTGCCGCCGAAAATCCGGGCATAGTGGTCGGATTGTACACCTGCTCAATAATTCGCGAAACTCAAATAGGAGCGTTGAGAATGTGCCTGGCGATAACCATTCGCAAAATCTCGCTACTGCCTTCTCCAATTGT
The DNA here is from genome assembly GCA_965248775.1 of Anaerolineales bacterium. Lineage (GTDB taxonomy): Bacteria > Chloroflexota > Anaerolineae > Anaerolineales > JBHHUI01 > JBHHUI01. The sequence goes on along the minus strand of OZ252150.1, from coordinate 1,533,683 downwards.
GTTGAGGCGTTGGTCTCGATAGATGCGTTCGACTGGAAATTCTGATGAGTATCCATACCCGCCGTGGATTTGGATCGCATTTCGGCAAACTCGTTCGCCAACCTCTGAAGCGAAAAGTTTTGCCATTGCCGCGGCCTTCGAGAAAGGCTGCCCGGATTCCTTCATTGCGGCGGCCCAATACACCATCAACCGGGCGGCCTGAATTTCTGTGCCAGCGTCGGCGAGCATGAACTGAATAGCCTGATGATTGGCAATTGGCACTCCGAATGTTTCCCTTTGGTGGGCGTAATGAACAGATTCTTCCAATGCTGCCTGGGCGAGTCCAACTGCGAGTGCTCCGATACCAATCCTGCCACCGTCGAGGGTTTTAAGAGTCTGATAAAGACCTTGTCCAGGTTCGCCGAGAATATACGCTTTGGGGACGCGTACCTCATCGTAGGTTACGGCGTGTGTGGGAGAACCGCGCAACCCCATTTTCTTCTCGGGTGGCCCGATCTCCAGTCCAGGCGTATCTGTCGGCACAATTATAAGGCTGAGACTATCTGATGCTTTGCTTGCGTGTTCAGTTCGGCAAAGCGTGATGATCACATCTGCTATGGAGGCATTGGTCGTCCACATTTTTGCGCCATCGATAATCCACGAGTCGCCTTCTGAAACTGCGCGGGTGGTGACCCCCCCTTTGAGATCGCTCCCCGCACCTGGCTCTGTAAGTGCAAGCGCACCAAGCCGACCTGTACCGCTGGCAAGTGGGCGCAAGAATCGTTCCTTCTGATCCGGGGTACCCCACTCGGCGATCGGACTACAGCTCAAGCCATTGTGCGCAGCAATTGATAAGCCGGTTGAGCCACAGCCCCGGCCAAGTTCCTCAATAGCGATGGCCGCACCAACTGCATCCACTCCGGCACCACCATGCTCCTCGGGCACGGTTAGTCCTAGCAATCCAAAAGGTCCCATTTTCTTAACGGCTTCACTATTAAACTCGCCGGCTGCGTCTACATCTTGCGCACGCGGCTTTATTTCTGCCTCCACAAAGTCACGAACTGACTTTTGCCAGAGTTTATGATCCGCTGAGAGTTCAAAATCCATGGCAGTTCCCTTTCACTGAAATCAAATTGAACGGTGTCTGTCAATCATCAATTGCCGACCTAATCTCTCCATCGTGATCGATCCAGGCCCGCGCCATACGCTGCGTGTTAAAGGCCATACCCGGGAGGTCGTTGTGGTCAACAACGATGACGCCACCACTTCCACCGACCCGTTCGATGAGAAGCTGGATTGCTGCATCGGCGGCATCTTGAGCATTCATTCCGTTGTTGACGAAATCGCAGGTTGTTTTACTCATGACTACTCGCATGAGTGATTCACCCCAGCCGGTAGCGGAGACAGCTGCGCTCTGGTTGTCGGCAAAGCCGCCGGAACCGATCAGAGGGCTGTCCCCAATCCGTCCGGGAATTTTATTTGCTGTGCCGCCAGTTGAGGTGGCTACTGCGAGATCGCCATCAGAGTCACGAGCAACACAGCCAACAGTTCCAAAGTAAGTGGCCTCCCCATAAGGAGACAAGCCTTTCCGCCAGCCTTCGTACTCACGTTCTACAACAAACCACTCTGCTGGTTTATGTTCAAGCCCTTTTTCGCGCGCAATTTGCTCTGCACCCTCACCAATAATCATGATGTGTTCAGTGTTATCCATCACACGCCGAGCGAGTGTAATCGGATAGCGTACTTGCTCCACAGCGGCTATGGCACCAGCATTGAGGGTTGCGCTATCCATAATGATAGCGTCCATTTCTACTTTGCCATTGCGATTTAGATGGGAACCACGGCCTGCATCAAATGCAGGATCATCCTCCATGATCCGCACGGCGCCTTCAACAGCATCAAGTGCACAACCACCAACCTGGAGGATACGCCAAGCTTCTGCTGCAGCGAGTTTACAGCCATCTAAGATTGCTGCGGTCATTTCATCTGGAATGTTGCCCGCTCCACCGTGGACAACAAGAGCCGGTTTTGTCAATTTTTCACCTCGGGGGTCAGATAGCTGATATTCTAATTCCGAATAATGATAACAACAACGAATTGATAAACCCTATGTTATAGTTTTACGCACAAAACTGAAAAATGATTTGAATACGAGGATTTTATGACAGATTTTTCATCCGAACGCAGCAAACCGTACGGAATCTGGGAATCACCACTCAGTCCGAAAACAATGTCGCAAGGGATGCGCCTAAATGATGTGCAATGGGATTCGGATGGGCAGACCCTCGTTTGGTTGGAGGGTCGCTCGGATCGAGGTGTGCTCGTTGCTTCGCGAAATGGCGAAGCGCCGAATGATCTTACGACAGATTTATCCGTACGCGCAACGGTAGGCTATGGTGGAGGTGACTTTGCCGTCGCTGATGGTCATGTAGTCTTTTCGTCAGATGGAAGACTCTATCGGCAGGCGATTTCTGGTGGATCGCCAAAACCGATCACCCCTAAATTCGGTGCGTTTGCTTCTCCAACAATCTCCCAGGATGGGAAATGGATTGCATTTGTCCATTCATACGAACGAAAAGATGCTCTCGGAATAGTGGATGCAGACGGACAGCGATGGCCGGCTAAGCTGGTCTCCGGTGGCGATTTCTACATGCAACCAGCCTGGCATCCTTCCGGTTCGAAACTAGCGTTTGTGGCTTGGAATCATCCAGAGATGCCATGGGATGGCACGGAAGTTCGCGTAGTTGATCTCGAACAGAATGAAGATGGTCTACTTCAACCGCGGGAGACGCATGTAATTGCGGGTGGCCGAGACATCTCCTGTTTCCAGCCAGAATTCTCTCCCAATGGTCGTTATCTCGCGTATGTCTCCGATGCAACCGGCTGGTGGCAACTTTATGTCCTCAAATTGGATTCGGATGAAACGCGCCAACTCTCCCATGACGAGGCCGAGCATGGTCTGCCAGGCTGGGTTCAGGGAATGCGGACTCTTGCATGGAATGAGTCTTCAGATGCCCTGCATGTTTTGCGGAGCGAGAGAGGCTTTGTGCATTTGTGGAGATATGGCTTGGATGGGGTCGGGGGACAAATCAATGCGGGTGATTATTCTGCACTTGCTGAAATCAGTGCCACATCAGCACATAACCAGATCGCTGTTGTGAGTTCAGCGCCCGACATTCCTCCTCGAATAATCAGCATTTCACCAAATTCAGATGGGGAGCCACTCGTCATTCGTCGGGCGTATTCGGAGTCCGTTCCGCGAGATTTATTTTCAACTGCTCAAGCCGTCAGTTGGACCGCTGGCGATGGGGGACCTGTGCACGGTCTTTACTACCCGCCGGCAGGGGGGCTCCAGGATGGCCGGGAGGAATTACCACCGGCAATTGTGATGATCCACGGCGGGCCGACCGCCCATCGAGTTGCCCAGTTCATGCCGGACGTGCAGTTCTTTACTACCCGCGGCTATGCTGTCTTACAGGTCAACTATAGAGGCAGTACAGGGTATGGTCGCGAGTATATGCTCAAATTACGCGGGATGTGGGGGCAGCTGGACAGAGAAGATGCTGTCTCAGGTGGTCAGTTTCTAATTGATTCCAGTCTGGCCGATCCGAAGCGCTTGGTTGTAGCAGGCGGCAGTGCTGGTGGTACTACAGTATTAATGTCGTTGATTCACAATCCTGGCTTTTTCCGCGCAGGAGTTTGTCTCTTTGGTGTTTCCAATATGTTCATGCTCGCCGATGACACACACAAGTTCGAAGAATGTTACCTCGACACAATGCTCGGCCCCTTACCGACGGCACGTGAAATCTACCGAGAGAGATCGGCCATCTTTTTCGCCGACAAGATCGTTGACCCGATTATTATATTTCAGGGAGAAATTGATCAGGTCGTACCCCGCGACCAGTCTGACACAATCGTGGATTCACTGCACAAACGTAATGTGCCGCATGAATACCATGTATACGAAGGGGAAGGCCATGGCTGGCGCAAGGCTGAAACGATTGAAGCGTATTACACAGCCGCCGAACGGTTTTTACGTCAGCAGGTAATATTCGCCTAAAATAATATTAGGCGAGAGTCGAGCGGCGCGACTCCAGCTTTGAGCGCGTCGACTTCCAATCTGCGAGTTTGTCGCGTTCGCGCTGCACAACCTCCGCCGGTGCCTTTTGGGCGAACGGGCCGGAGATCAATTTTTCCAAACGGATGATCTGGCTCTCGGCAGCGTTGATCTCCTTCGTAAGACGCTCCTGTTCTGCATCGACGTCCAATATTTCCGCAAACCATAAGAACATTTCTGTGGGGCCCACCACGAGCGGGATTGTCCCGGCAGGCTTTTCATCGACCCCGTCAACGATTTCCAGTTGTTCCAAATTGAGTCGCGCCAGGGCAGCCAATATCTCTCGTTGCTTATTCAAACTGTTGCTCTGATTGCCCGCCGCGATAAGCGCAACGATCTTCCGGTTTGCATCAACAGAATTGTCCGAGCGAGCCCGGCGGATGGTGCGGACGATCTCCATCAAGTGCTGGAAATCTTCACTGGCGTCAGCCACGCCCTCAATTCCAGTACTGAAAGTTGGCTCAGGCCAAGGAGCAATAATCAAGGCCTCCGGCCAGCCGTCTTCGGGGGACAGACTCGTCCCTACCGATTCGCAGGCTGCTTTCAGCTGCTGCCAGATTTCTTCCGTCAGAAACGGGACAAACGGATGCAGCAGGCGCAGAGTCTGGTCGAGCACTGTTACGAGAGTCTTGGCTGTGGTCCAGGATTGGGCCGGCTCATCGAACTGTTGTTTTGCAGCTTCCAGATACCAATCGGCGAATTCACCCCAGACAAAATCGTAGGCCAGGCTTCCGGCTTGTCCGAATTGGTAGCTCTCGATCAGAGTCGTGCAATGCGTTATCGTTTCATCCAGCCGCTGCAGGACCCATTTGTCTGCACCCTTCAACGCTGCTTTCTCTGATTGTTTCTCTGGAAGTTGCCCTAGTTTTCCAATCACGAAGCGGGCAGTGTTCCAGATTTTATTAGCGAAATTGCGATTTGATTTCACACGTTCGATACTGAGATTCATATCCTTGCCGGGAGTCGAACCGGTCAGTAATGTAAAGCGCAGCGCATCAGTACCGAGCTCGTCCATGACCACCAGTGGATCGATCACGTTGCCGAGTGTCTTGCTCATTTTTTTACCCTGCTCGTCGCGCACCAAACCATGCAGATAGACGGTATGGAACGGGATTTCGCCGGTGAATTCCAACCCCAGCATGATCATGCGTGCAACCCAGAAGAACAAGATATCGGGACCGGTTTCGAGTATCGCTGTTGGATAGAAATATTTCAGATCGGGTGTTTCCTCCGGCCAACCGAGCGTAGAAAACGGCCATAACCCAGACGAGAACCAGGTATCGAGTACATCCGGGTCGCGTTCAAGCACAATATCCGATCCCAGTTTGTCGCGCGCAGCAGCATAGGCTTCGCTCTCAGTGCGCGCGCAGAACATGCTGCCGTCGGGCGCGTGCCATACCGGGATGCGGTGTCCCCACCAAAGCTGCCGTGAAATGCACCAGTCTCGGATGTTTTCCAGCCAGTTGAAGTAGATCTTCTCGAACCGCTCGGGAACAATCTGAATATGTCCGTCGCGGACAACAGCCAGAGCCCCTTCGGCGAGCGGTTTGATGTCCACGAACCATTGTGTGGAGATCATCGGCTCGATAATTTCGCCGCCGCGTTGCGAACGGGGCACATTGAGAGTGTAGTCTTCGACTTTAATTGTCAGGCCGGCTGTTCTCATGTTGGCCCATAGCCTTTCCCGGCTTTTGAAGCGTTCGAGGCCTTCATAGGGACCAGCTGCGGCCGTCATGTGTGCATTCTTGTCGAGTACCGAAATCATGGCTAAGTTGTGCCGTTTGCCGATCTCATAGTCGTTGGGATCGTGAGCCGGCGTCACTTTTAGCGCACCCGTGCCGAACTCGCGGTCGACGAACTCGTCGGCGATAACTGGCACCTCGCGGTCGAGAATTGGGACCAAGGCGGTCTGGCCGACAAATTTTGCATAGCGCTCGTCGTCCGGGTGCACGGCGAGCGCCGTGTCGCCTAATATGGTCTCAGGCCGTGTCGTCGCCACCGGCACAAAATCGTTGGAGTCCTTGATGCGATATTTGAATGTGTATAGTTTTCCTGGTTCCTCGGAGTACTCCACTTCGAGATCGCTGACAGCGGTCTTTAGACCGGGCGACCAATTGATCAGGCGCGGACCTCGGTAAATCAGACCTTTTTCATAGAGTCTCACGAAAGCCTCGTTCACGGCTAAAGATAAGCCCTCGTCCATCGTGAAGCGTTCCCGCTCCCAATCGCAGGAGGCGCCGAGTCGGCGCAGCTGCTGTGTAATGATGCCGCCGTATTTTCGCTTCCATTCCCAGGTTCGCATTATGAAGGCTTCGCGTCCGATCTCTTCACGGCTCGTCCCTTCCTCCCGGAGAGACTTCTCTATCTGGAGCTGCGTCGCGATACCGGCGTGATCCGTACCCGGAACCCAGAGGGTGCTGCGGCCGCGCATTCGGTTGTAGCGGATCATCAGGTCTTCCATCGCCACGAACATCGCGTGACCGAGGTGCAGTTCGCCTGTGACGTTTGGCGGTGGGATCGATATCACATACGTCTCGACGCCGTTATCGAAATCGTCCCGTTTCGGATCGCTTCGCGGTTTGAAATAGCCGTTACTCTCCCACCAAGCGTACAGACGTTCCTCGGTAGATTTGAAATCGTAGGTTTTCGGCAGATTGAAAGATGCGCTCACAATAAATTCCTCAATACAAAACGCCCCCTCGTTCAAGGACGAAGGGGGCGCGTTCGCGGTACCACCTTGATTCCGAGCAATCAAATGCTCGGCTCTCCGAGGCGATAACGGGCCCACCCGGAATAACTTACTGACGCGGTTGCCGCGTGTTCAGCTCATCGACTCGCGAGCTACGTTCAGCGTGGGGTGCTGTAGAGGGCTCTCAGCCAGTGACCCTCCTTCTCTTTCAGGCTCGCCACACCTACTCCTCTCGGTCGTAGTCGTTACTTATGAAACTATGGACGCGATTATAGTAGATGGACCGGAGGCCGTCAAATTTTGGTAGTGGTTCTAACTGCATGATCCCGAATATAATCAGGCATGATCATCGATGAAATCACGTATACTTGTCGGCGTTGTGGCAGTGCCAACCTGGTCAAAAACGGGCACAATAAATATGGCAACCAGCAATTTCGCTGTAAAGACTGTCACAAATCGGGAGTGCTCAATCCGATAAACCGCCACACCGAAGCGGAAAAAGAACGCATTCTCGCCGCCTATCGGGAGCGCCCCAGCATGCGGGGGATTGCCCGCAACACCTTGGCCAAGTGGCTAAAAAAAAGTCCAAACGCAGCCGGGACTGAAGGCAACCCTCCTGCCCGCTGAAGCAGACGACATCCTCGAATACGACGAATTATGGTCGTTTGTGGCGTTCCGCAAGAACAAACGCTGGCTCTGGACGGTCATGTGTCGGCGCATAGCGATGCAGTGTGCACGCCACTGTACCCGGCAAATTGTGGCCTTTGCCATCGGAGACCGGGGTGCCCGGACCTGTCACCAACTGTGGAGCCGGGTTCCCGAAGCGTATCAGGCGTGTGCCAGCTTTAGTGATTTCTGGGAAGCCTATCAGAATGTCTTACCGGCTGAAACCCATCAGCAGGTTGGCAAAGACAGCGGCGAAGTCAATCATATGGAACGTTGGAATTGTACGCTCCGCCAATGGCTGGGCCGCTTCACCCGCAAGACGTTGTCCTTTTCGAAGGTCGATTATATGCATCACCTCGTGACGCGCTGGTTCATTGTCGAATACAACCTTAAAATCAAGCTAGCATTTACTTAGGACCACTACCCAAATTTTATCGAATTTGAGATCTAAAAGAGTCCAATCGTGTCCGTTGACGACGAGGGATCCGACGTAGTGGGAAAATTTCCAATCTAGGCAATACGCCAGTCGCTGGACTCTTCGATATCTTTACCGCTGCATTGGATTATTGTCCTTCGCCTGTGGCGGATAACTATTCCGCATATACAAATGTACTATGCTCTGGTGTCGAGAACATTAATTATGCTATAGTACCCAAATTCAGGAGTCAATGAATAGTGGACAGTAAAACGAGAAAATTCGGAGTGGAATGAAGTCAGAAATGGAGCGCGTTGTCGTGACGGGAATGGGCGTAGCCAGCCCGCTCGGCAGTACTATACCCGACTATTGGGATGGATTACTTGCCGGTCAGAGCGGCGCAGTAGAGCTTGATGATGACGAGTTCGGCGGACTGCGCACGAAGATCGGCGCGCGCGTCGCTGGCTATACCGAATTAGATCATTTTTCTCGCAAGGAAGCTCGGCGCATGAGCCGCTCTTCAAAACTGGGCGTCGTAGCTGCCGTACAGGCAGTAGACGCAGCGGATATTGCCAACGGCGACATTGATCAGACTGAGGTTGGAGTCTTCGTTAGCAGCTCTATAGGCGGCTTTAGCGCCAGTGATCATTTCTATCGCGATTATTATTTAAAAGGTACGACAAGCCCGTTCATTATCCCGATCTCTATGAATCATGGCCCATCAACACACATTTCCATCCGATACGGTTTTCAAGGCCCATTGTTGAACTTAGATGCTGCTTGCGCATCAGCTGCCCACTCGATCGGTTATGTTTTCAGCCTGATCCGCAGCGGTGTTCTGAAAATTGGATTGGCGGGCGCGGCTGATTCGCCATTTTCGCGAGGTGTTATGGAGGCTTGGTGCGCGCTACGAGCACTCAGCGAGCGCAACAACGAACCCGCGACTGCCTGCCGTCCGTTTAGCGCCGATCGCGATGGGATGGTGCTAGGCGAAGCGGCCGGCGTATTTGTATTAGAGGCGGAGAGTTCAGCCCGTCAAAGGGGCGTTCCAATACTGGCGGAAGTCATGGGCTATGGTGCTAGCAGTGATAGCTCACATCTGACGCAACCAACGCAGGATGGACCGGTATTTGCGATGCATCGCGCCCTCACATCAGCGAATATAGCGGCTGAGAAAATTGACTATATTAACGCCCATGCTACAGGGACGAAATGGGGCGATAGCAACGAGACTGCTGCGATCAAGCAGGTGTATGGCGAGTTCGCCTACGACACGCCTGTTGTCGCCAACAAGGCCGCATTTGGGCATTCAATTGCAGCCAGCGGCGCGCTGGAATTGGCGGGCTGCATTCTCTCCCTGCGCGATCAAATCTTGCCGCCGACAATCAACTACACGATACCTGATCCTGAATGTGACCTTGATTACGTCACCGAGGGCAGCCGCGCCCATTCGATGGAGTATGTAATGAGCAATTCGTTTGCCTTTGGTGGGAGCAATGCCAGCCTTATCATTCGGAAATATCGGCCGGTATTGAACTGATCGGCTCAACTCCATGCTGTGCTAGGCTGTAGGTTAGCTGCCACATGATCCCCAGCGACCACCTTTGTTTGACAGCCAAGAGTTTTAACCCCAGCCGCTCGAAGAGCGCTCTCCAATCCCGGTCACACTTGTTATTGTGGGGATGACCCACAAACTCCAAATTGATCAAACTATCCAGCCACCAGGTTGCATATTTGTGGAGCCGGTTCTTATAGACATCCTCAATTATAATAATCTTTTTTGAAACCCGAGCCGTTTCTGTCAGGACGCGCTCGACATCGATAGCATGATGGAGGGTTGTCAAAACCACGGCCAGATCAAAGGCGCCTATTTTGAAGGGCATATTAGCGCCATCGTAGAGCAAGGGCCTGATGCCATCGACAATGCTGAAGTCAGTCACGTCCAACGGGATGGCGGAATAGCCTTTTTCAAGCAGGACTTCCGTCGTGTTGCACGTCCCAGCGCCCACGTCGAGAATTCGTTCCGGGCGGGAAAAGAACGGACTGATATCCGCGAACATCGCCTGGCTCCGGCCGGATAAGATGAGATTTAATATTTTTTTACTGATCCTGGGTTTTGTAATCCAGCGGACGAGGGAATACATTGAATTTTCCTGAAGAGCGTAAATATTACGAATCGCGCAATTACAGGTTGTTTAAATTGGATTTCATTTGATTCTCAATACCATATCAGGAATTCTTGCAATTGTGGTCGCAGTCGTTATCATCCGATTTACACGATTGCTCTGGCGTCGTTTTGGCGATTTTCAACACCTTGAGCGTCCAGAACGAAATATCGACTTCAAAAGCCATCTGTCCGTCGCCGTCGTTGTTCCAGCCCGTAACGAGGAACGCAACATTCGAAAGTGTATTGGACGGTTGTTGGAACAAGATTACGCCAATTATAAAGTTATCATTGTAGACGACAACTCTACCGACCGGACGCAGGAAATCATCAGCGAGTTTGCAGAACATCCGCGGCTTATCGCCGTTCAGGCTCCGCCCTTGCCGCCCGATTGGTCCGGCAAGTGCCACGCCCTTTGGACCGGGGTGCAGTCCGGCGGGGATTCAGATTGGCTCTTGTTCTTGGACGCTGATACCTTTGTTGAGCCAGATTTTCTGGCATCAACGCTCGCCTTTGCCCAGGCCAGTGATCTTGACATGCTTTCGCTTCTGCCCGATCAAATATTGGTCACCAAGTCAGAGCATATCATCCAACCGATCGTATTTGCACTATTGCAGCTCTTTATTCCCTTTGAGAGAGTCAACGATCCGGCCGAGCCGCTCGGCTATATAAACGGCCAGTGTATTGCTGTGAATCGCCGGACCTACACAGAAATTGGCGGGCATAACCATCTGTCAGTTCGTGGGGAAATAGCTGAGGATGTTGCACTCGGGCAACTCACCAAATCGGCTGGTTACGCGGTCCGGGTCGCGTATGGTCACACCCTAGTCATCACACGCATGTACACCAATTTCGTCGAAATATGGAATGGCTGGGCAAGCAACTTTTTGCCTGGCTTGCGCGAACGCTGGCTGTTGCTGCCGCTGGCCGTCGCCGCCGTCATGGGAACGGTCGGATATTTTATCGTTGCCCTCACCTGGGGTGCGGTCGCAACTTTGCCGGTCTGGGTGATGCTCATCAATAGCTCGACGCTGGTTTATTTGCTGCTCACCCTCGGCGTATTGCGCTGGCGGATTGGGCAAATGGTCCACCAGTCGAGTTGGTACGTGCTTACATATCCGCTTGGACTGTTAATAGTTGGCGGCATCGCACTCTCCTCCCTCTTTCGGCATGTGCTCGGTATTGGGACGGTATGGAAAGGGCGGCGGTACTTTGTTGGAGTGTATCGAGATAGGTAAAATGTGCAGTCTGTGAACCCATCCGCGATTAACACGATCCGATTGAAAACGTTGGCTCACATGCTGGCCGACCATGCTGAGCACTACCCGACGCTGCCATTCGCACGCTTCCTGGAGCGGGGTGAAGTTATCGCCGATCTCACCTACCTGCAAGTTTGGGAGTTGGCCTGTCTCTGGGCAACGCTGCTCATCGAGCGTGGGATTCGACGCGGCGATGTTGTTCCCTTCGTGCTCCCGAACACGCCGGATTTCGTTGGTGCGTATTTTGGAACCTTGATCGCAGGCGGCATTCCCGCGCCAGCTGCACCCTTTCGTCGCATCAGCAGCACCGAGCCATATCTTAATCTCATTGCCGAGCGCTTGCGTTTTGTAGCTGCAAAATTGCTTATCGCGCCGCCTGCACAAGCTGAAATTGCGCAGACTGAACCGTTTGTGGAGCTTGGCGATGTAAGCGTTGTCACCGCCGCCGATCTGCCGGATGCGCCGATGCCGCTGTCCCTGGCGGGCAGCCCTGATGAACTCGGTCTGTTACAGTTCACCTCCGGCACATCTGGGCGCTCGAAAGCCGTCCAGTTGACGCACACGGCCTTGCTTTCCCAAACTCGCGTGATTATGGAAGCGCTCCAGATTGTGGATCGAACCGTTGATTGGTCCGTGTGTTGGCTGCCGCTTTTCCACGATATGGGCATTATTGGCTTTCTGCTTACCCCGGCGGTTGTCGCCGGCAGCACAACGTTTTTGCGAACGGAAGAATTTATGCTCCGACCCACATTCTGGATTAAAGCGCTCTCGGATCTGCGCGCGACCATCACGGGCGCGCCGCCATCGGCCTTCGCTATGTGCGCCCGGCGGGTGAAAGAGTCTGATCTAGCAGATTACGATTTGAGCAGCGTTCGGATAGCTCTTGTCGGTGCGGAAACGATCTTCCCGGAGAGTCTGCAGCCGTTTGTTGATAAGTTCGCCCGGACCGGTTTCCGCAAAACGAGTTTGATGCCGACTTATGGCTTGGCGGAGAACGGTCTGGCGGTCACAATGCCGCCGCTAAATAAAGGTCCCCAATTTGATCACGTTGATCTGGAGCGCTTTCAAAACGAAAGTGTTGCTGCGCCAGCCGCCACCAACCAACCGGCCGTCCGCTCCATCGCCTCGGTTGGTATACCGTTGGCGCAAACCGAGGTGGCGATCATATCCGAATCGGGCACTCGGCTCAGTGAGCGTCAGAATGGTGAAATTCTGATTAAAAGCGCAAGCCTCATGTCCGGCTATTACAAGCAGCCGCTTGAGACCGATAAGGTGCTCCAGGATGGCTGGCTACGCAGCGGCGATATGGGGTATCTTGCGGATGGCAATCTGTATATTACCGGTCGCAAGAAAGAAGTGCTGATCGTCGGTGGGCGCAATTATTATCCTGACGACATTGAGCAGATCGCGGCTGCCGTGCCAGGCGTGCGACTTAAGCGTGCGGTTGCATTCTCATATCCCAATACCGTGCGGGCAACCGAAGCAGTCGTTGTCGTTGTAGAGACCGCGCTTTCCGAACCAGACAAGCGCGATCTCCTCAGCCAGAGTGTCCGCAAGGCCGTTGTAAACGCCGGTTATCCGCTTAGCGAGGTCGTGCTGCTCAACCCGCGCACAATCCGGAAGACGCTTAATGGCAAACTGATGCGCGTCGATTGCAAGAACCGCTATCTGGCTGGGGAGTTCACGGCAAATGAAACGAGTTAGCGCGGCAGCGGCGTTGGTCGATATTCTTGATCGTGAGGGTGTGGATGTGATTTTCGGCGTGCCCGGCGGGCCGATCATGCCCCTGTATGACCAACTCGTCGATCATGCGCGCATTCGTGTCGTGCTGACAAAGCACGAGCAGGCGGCCGCGTACTCAGCCTTTGCCTATGCGCGCGTCTCCGGCCGCTTGGGTGTGTGTATGGCGACGCTCGGCCCGGGCGCGACCAACCTTATTTCCGGACTGCCGGTGGCTTACATGGCCAGCGCGCCGGTGTTGGCGCTGACCGGACAGGTGCAGACAACCGCCTATGCCAAAGGGGCCCATCAGGAATCGACCGGCTGGTTCCGAACGCCCAACCAGGAGGCGATGTTCGCCGCCACTGTAAAGCAGACATTCACGTGCAACGAGGTCGCGCGTTTTCCCGACTTTGTCCGCCATGCGATTCGCATTGCAGTATCAGGCCGGCCCGGCCCAGCACATCTGATTATTCCTGCCAATTTGCTTCATCAGGAGGTCGACTATGCCGCCCTCCGACCGGCGCAATACCGCATTCCTGACCATCGGTCCTGTGACGCGACTGCAATCGACGTTATCGCAACGCGCATTCGAGCAGCCCGATTTCCCATTCTGATCGCTGGCGAACGCGTAATGCTTCCGGATGCTACTCGCGAACTTCAAGGGCTCGCTGAACAATGTGCAATCCCTGTTCTTACTGACCTGGCCTGCAAATCGGCCATTGACGAGCACTCAACAATGTTTCTGGGTTGCCTGGGTGTGCTGGGACATAAAGCCGCCGAACGGTATCTGAAGGAAAAATCAGACCTGGTAATTACCGTCGGGCAGACTTTCAACGAAATTTCAACACTCAGTTGGGACCCGGCACTTGGCCCGGATGGGCATCTAATCCAATTGGATTCCGACCCGGAGGAGATCGGCAAAGTTTACCCGGTATCCGCTGCGACCGCTGGGCACCTATCCGAGATTCTTCTGCAATTGGCGGCATCGCTCGGCGATCTGGCGGGCTCTGCACGAGCCGAACGAGAACGCACAGTCGCGCAAATGCGCGAAAAATATCCACTCTTCACGGAAGATGAAATGGAGAGCGACGCAACGCCGCTGCTTCCACAGCGCGTCGTCGCGGAACTGCAGCAGGCCCTGCCGGAGGACGCTCTTGTCCTTTCCGACTCCTCGAAATGGACGCGCTGGTTGGGACGCTACTTTCAAGCGCGGCGCAACGCGTTTGTAACCGCGCATGATTACGAACCGATGGGCTGGGCTGTCGCTGGAGCAATTGGCGCTCAATATGCCTGCCCCGACCGGCCGATTGTTTGCGTTAGCGGTGATGGTGCTTTTCTCATGAGCGGTTTGGAGCTTGCTACTGCGGCCGCCCACAATCTGCCGATAATCTGGATCATTATGAATGACGCGCGGCTGGGGATCATCCACGATTTGCAGACCGGCCTCTACGGTGGGCGCTATATCAGCACTGATCTAAAAAACCCCGACTTTATCCAATTTGCTGCTTCGTTTGGGATATCGGGCGAAGTTGTCACGGAACCCGGTCAACTTGCAGCTGGACTGAGCTCCGCCCTAACGCACAAGCTCTCTGCCGTTTTCGACGTACGTTTCGATGTCGATGTCCTTCCACCTGCCCGCCCACGCAGCCTGCTGATAACGAAGGGCATGGGCCTGCCCAATCCCAAGCCCAGCCCGGAAGTGACGCGGGCAATGATCAAATTGATGAAGGACCGTTAGCTGATGACAAATACCACATACGATATTGCCATGTCGCGGTTCCTGAATCGGCCCGCAGATGAGGCATTCGCCATCGTTGAAGATCTTGAGCGTTTCCCCGAATTCATGCCTAACGTGAACTCACTAACCCTCATTGAAGCTGACGCCAATCGCAAAGTGGCAACCTGGGATATTTTGATCGACGATGCACCTCTAGATTGGGTGGAGGAAGGCTTCTACGATAAGGAAAACCTGATCGTGCGCTTCCGGTCACTAGAAGGCGTCTTTGAACGCTTTGACGGCTCTTGGCAGGTCGTACCCGAAGGGGAGGGGAGTCGCGTCAACTTCGAGCTGACATATGAGCTCGGCCTGCCCGAGATCGAAGAGATTGTCGGCCCGATCCTGCGCGAGCGAATGATTGAAAATGTCGAGAGCATGCTGTCGGCCATCGAGCAGCGCATTTCACACCCAACCGAGACATGAACGCTGCGGAGCCTTCCCCGCCCATCGATTTCGCCCTGCTTGGACACCCCGACAGCTACGATCACCTCGGCGATATCCTCGTACACTCGCGGCCCGACTACGACCGCGAAAAGCTAGGCAAATATCAGGCCACGCTCTCAAAATTTTTCGAATGGGCACCCAGTTATGCTGCCAAAACGCCCCTAGAGATCGAAAACGCAGCCGGACAGTTTCTGTCCGGGCGTCTGGTCATCTGCACGTTCCTGCCTGAAAAAATCGCTGGCCCGCGAGAGATGAAGAGCGCTTACAACAAAGCCCGCGCTGGCTACGGCGTTGCCCGTGAACTAGGGGCAAATATGGTCGGCCTGGGCGGCTTTACATCTATCGTCGGCGGCTCGCAAGGAGAAAGACTGGTGCGCGAATTGGGTGGTGCTGCCACCTCTGGAAACTCGCTCACTGCTGCGCTGGCCCTGGCGCAATTGGACGCGCTTCTAGAGCGATTGAATTGGGATTTGACAGGGCGAACCGTTGCTATACTCGGCGCGACCGGCGACATTGGCCGCGCATGTGCGATGGCGCTTGTGCCACGCGCCGGTCATTTGGTGTTGGTTGCTCGCAATCGGGTCAAGTTGGAAAAATTTCAAGCTGAGCTTGGCGAGCAGGTGAGCACAACCATCGTCACAGATGTAAAGCAAGCCGCCACTGCCGACATTATCGTCGCCGCGACAAGCGCAACGCAACCGATCCTATCCGAAGCCGATCTGAAAACTGGTTCAATTGTGTGCGACATCGGGTATCCCAAAAATCTCTCCTATTCATCAGCTCCCCGACCGGATGTTCTCGTGATTTCGGCCGGCTTGGCCGAAATGCCTTTTGAACTGGATATCCAATACTACACACGCCTCCCGACCGCGAGCCAGATTTTCGGTTGCTTCGCCGAGGCGATGATATTGACCATGAATGGTCAATACGAAAGTTATTCCGTCGGACAGGGCCGCATCACACTGGAGAAATTGGGCTACATCTTGAACCTGGCCCAGGAGCAAGGCTTTCGGCCGGCGCCGTTGTATCGCGGCGACGAGTCAATTACAGACGCAGATGTCGAGCTCTTTCTTGAGAAAAATCATAAATGACCCCCACGGAACAAAAACTCCAAATCATCGTTTCGCAAAAGCTACGCGTGGCGCCTGGCCTGGTTGCTCTCGACGAATCGCTACTCGACGATCTCGGCCTCGACTCGTTTGACCTGATCGATATCGTTCTGGAAATTGAAGAAGCCTTCCCCCCCGTAGAACTCTCTGACAAGTCGGCTAACGAACTCAGCACGTTGCAAGAAGTCGCCGCTTTTATCGACGCGCAGTTGAATCATTAATTTTCTAGGTGAGCAGATAACCACCGCACTCGTATCTGGTGCGACCGGTATGTTGGGCAGCTGTCTTCTAGAATTGTTGCTCATGACAGGAGTCACTATCCGAGTGCCGGCGCGGCTCGGCATCGATTTACGATTTCTCAACTCACTCGAGAATCCCATCGTTCAGGGTGAGCTCTCAGAATCGTGATATTCATCTTGCGCCGTGTTGCTGCTAGCTTGCTAAAAACTTCATTGCTATACTATGCTCCTTATAACCCAACGTCACAACGGCAACTTCAACTCTATGCATTCCCGAGCATTGCACCCAAATTATTCCGCTCGAACAAGTAAAATGATGAAAAATGAGCAGCAATTTTTAACCAGCAGGAAAGGATTTTGTCTTGACATTTGAAGGTATTCATAAAGTTACAATCGTCCAGGGTCCGCGTGTGGGCCCGGAGATTGAACTACAGCCCGGCGCGACCAAAATTGGACGTGATGCAGCCAGTGGTATTGTCATCGACGCTCAGGGTGAGTCTCGTCTGCACGCCCAGATTTCCCTGCAAGCTGGCCGGGTCCAGATCGAGGACCTCGGCAGCAGCAACGGTACCTTTGTAAATGGGCAGCGGGTATCCGGCGGCGTGCAAAGCCTGAATTCCGGTGACTCCATCAAGCCGGGCCAATCCGTCAAACTGCGCTATGACGCACCTGTTCAGGTCCAGTCGGCAGCGACGATGGTCGAGGTAGAGCCGAATGTCACACAGCTTTCGCAGCCGCCCGTAGTACACACCGCACCCGAACCAGCGGGCACGCCTATCCCACCTGAAAAACCTGCACCCGCTACCCCACCGCCAGCCAAATCACCAGTTGGTGGAGTGATTCCAGCACAAACGATGTTTGGAGACAGTTTTGAGATGGCTGCGGCTGCGGCTCCCCCCGAGCTTAGAATTGAAACCGCCAGTTCGGCCGCACAGACTTTGCATCTGACAAAGAGCGCATACACAATCGGCCGCTCTGAGGATAACGACATTGTCGTCGCTTCAAAGATTGTCTCGCGCCACCACGCCCGTTTGGAAAAAACGCCGCAGGGATATCGGGCCGTCCAGCTGCCCGATGTCGGCAACCAGATGAATTACAAGGGGCGCCCGTTATCCTTCCCGCAGGACTTGGATCACGGCGATGTGCTACGCATCGGCGGCGTCGATCCGGGTACGATGGTGACCCTGCGCTATGCTGCGCCAGAAACTGCGGCCGCTGGGCTTCAGGCTGTGATTATAACTTTTGGGGACCGCACCGTGCTCCAAATCGGGCGTGATCCAGAAAATGATATTCGGCTGGACGTTACACAAGTCTCACGCTATCACGCCCAAATCGAGCGTGTGGGGGGGCGCTACCGCGTGCGCGATCTGCGCAGCACAAACGGCACCTTCGTCAATGGCGAGCGCATCACGGGCGACATCTGGCTCGATGCGGATGACCAGGGACGTGTCGGCCCCTATCGCTTCGTCGTCGGCGAGGATCGGCTGGCGCAATTCGATGAGTCGCGTGATCTGCGCGTGGATGTGATCGGTGTCAACAAGTGGGTGCGCAAAGACCTGAACATTTTGCAGAATATTTCACTTGTTTTCAACCCGCGCGAATTTATCGTCGTCGTTGGTCAGAGCGGCGGCGGCAAGTCCACTCTGGTTGACGCCATCGCGGGCTATCGTCCCGCAACGCATGGGCAGGTGCTCGTCAATGACATAAATGTCTACAAGAATTTCGACGCCATCCGAAATGAAATAGGCTTTGTGCCGCAACGCGACATCATCCACATGGAACTGACCGTATTTCAGGCGCTTGATTACACTGCGCGATTGCGTATGCCCTCCGATACGAGCAAGCAGGAGCGCCACAACCGAATAAATGACGTGTTGGATGATCTCGACTTGGCACATCGCAAAGATGTGCAGATCAGCGGTTTGAGTGGCGGACAGCAGAAACGCGTCTCCATCGGCGTCGAACTGCTGACCAAACCGGGCCTATTTTTCCTCGACGAGCCGACCTCCGGGCTTGATCCAGGTACAGAAACGGCGCTCATGCAGCTCATGCGCCGGCTAGCCGACCAGGGCCGTACGATAACGCTAATAACTCACGCGACGAAGAACGTTATGCTGGCCGACAAAGTCGTTTTCCTAGCCCGCGGCGGACATTTGGCCTGGTTCGGCCCGCCGGACGAGGCGCTGCGCTACTTTGATCAATACCGTTCCGAACGCGATCGGCGCGCCGGCGATATCGAGTTCGACGAAATCTATGCCATTCTGGAGCAACCCAGTAAAGGCACCGCTGAGGAATGGGGCCAGCGTTATCAAGAGCATGAAGCCTTCCAAAAACATGTTGTACAGCCGCTCCAGTCGCGTGGACAGGCCGTGAACGGGGCCACTGCCCAATCAGCGCGTCCGGTTGTGCGAAGCAAGCGCAAACGCCAGGTTTCCGCGATGCGACAGTTCCTAATTCTGTCGGCCCGCAACATGAAGATTTTGACCCGTGACAGATTTAGTTTGGCGCTTATGCTGGCCGTAGCGCCGATTGTGGGTCTGTTGGATATCGTGTTGTCATTTGTCCTTGGGCGTAATCCATATTCATTTGGTGTGAACGGTGATATTGGTGCGACACTGATTACTTTGTTCCTGATAGTATTTTACGGTGTCACAGTAGGTGCGCTCGCGATGATGCGCGAGATTGTGCGCGAGGCCGAAATTTAGGTAGTGGTTACATGGTAACTGATGGGGACCACGCTGTATTGTAGTAATGGAGATACAACTTGAGTACAGCTTCATGGTAAACGTCGGACTTGGAGAAAGAAAGAGTTTTGCGCACGAAGCGAGCCAGTCTCTGGCGCAAGGTGTTGTTCCAGCGTTCCACGTGAGATGTCTGGCCGCTTTCTTTGCCGACACTTTGGTGAGTGTCGTTTGGTAAAACCTTCTGGTAAGCGTGCCAGAAGTCGCTGAAGGAGCAACACGCTTTGTAGGATGCTGGGATGGATTTCCATAACGCGCGACAACTTTTTTCACTGCGGTCGCCAATAAAATAGGCCACCACTTGGCGCGTGCGCCGACACAGCGCGACCCATATCCAACGTTTATCGTTTTTTGTGCGTACAAATGACCATAATTCATCCAATTCCAGCACATCATCCGTTTTTACGGTTTCTAAAGTGTCAGCCAGGTTCGGCATAGCGCCGGCCTTCTCCAGAATCCAGCGTGCTAATGTCTGCCGCGCGATGCCAAAGATGCGCTCAATGCCGCGCATACTGGCTCGCTCTCGATAGGTGCGTAGGACAAATTCTCTGATGAACTCAGGATAAGAACGGCTTTGCGGTTCCAACATTCCATAAGCGGCGCAATCGAGACAATGAAACTTCTGACCGCCTTTATAGTCTGTACCATTCTTGACAATGTTGAGGCTCCTGCACTTTGAACACTCATGCGTGATGACACTCTGGATCATTTTGGCGCTCCTCTGTTTGGCAGGCCAACAACTTACTTTTTCCAGACTCATCAGTCAACATGTAACCACTACCGAAATTTACAAGCGCGAACGACTTGTGAATCTCAAGATGCTGCCTTACATCCTCTCCAAAGTATGGGTGGCCGCATTACTCGCGCTTTATCAAGCCACTTGGTATCTGATAATTCGGTATATTGCATTTGATATGCCTGGCGGCGTAATCGAGATCTTATTGGTTTATATCACCCTAGCAGTTTGTCGGAGAGACAAGTACTTTTACAACATGAATAGCCCTACAGGGCAAAATGAGCAGTTGATTGCGACAAAACAAGCGTAAAACAGTGTGCATTTCATGGAGGGCAAACCACCTTCTCTCAGCGAGTAGCAGGCGCGCCAAAGCAGCCCCGGCTAAAGCACACCCTTTGCTTGGTAGAGGGTGTGCATGCGTTTGAGGTTGAACGCTAGGCAGACCAGACACCATTCCCCGGCTGCTGCCAGCAGGCCGCGCAGAGAAAACTGGCGGAAGCCCAGGACTTCCTTGATGATACCAATGACGGGTTCCACTGTGCATTTGCGTAAACGGTAGCTGGCTTTGCCGATTTCGGTTTGTAGTTTGTAAGCCATCTTGACTTTCGGACTGGCATCTTCCGGTGGCGGAGCAGGCATTTGTTCAAAGAAGGTACGCCAGCTTTTGTGGTGAGGTTCGCGACCGGTAGCAATGTAAGGATCAATGCCAAGCTTCTCAAGTGCTGCGATGTTCGCTTTGCTGAAATATCCATAATCCAAAGCGGCAGCCTTTGGTTTGCCTACTTTTGGAGAGATGGCATCCAGGGTTGGCTCAGCTTCTTTTTTGTCATTCGGATGGTTCGAAAGTGAAGGCGCCACAATCAAGAGGCTCTCCTGCTCCACAGCAACTTGAACGTTGTAATGCTGGTCGAAGCCATTATTGGTGCTGTTTTTCATGATGCGAGAGTCCGGATCAGTGAAGTTGTACTGATCTTTGTCCCGTGGTCCCGGCTGCGGTGGTTTCGGTTTGCGACCTCGGGGTTTATGCCCAGTTTTGCGAGACTTTTCTTCCCGCTCACGCTGTTTGGCTTCGTATTCAGCCCTCTCGGCTTCATATCGTTCCTGCGCACGGGCTTCTAAGACGGCTTTGGCTTCTGCCAGATTTGCCAAACGTTTCTTGCGAATGGCAATTTCGTCTTCAATGACGAGCCCTTCCGGCAACTGGAGATCACCCTGATCAGCTTGCTCACCGAGTTCGAAGAGTTTGTTCACTTCCTGGCGCAGTTGGGTCTCTAGTTTTATCAGACGCTTGTAACTGACCGCTTTGCTCTTGGATGCATCAGCATGCACCTTGCTACCATCCAGACTGATATTACCCAACTTCAGCACCTCAGCAACTTGGGCCAGGAGCAAGATCTGCACAAATAACTCTTGGATCTCAGCCAGAAAGGTTTTGCGAAAGTTGGCAATTGTGTCGTGGTCAGGATGCAGCCCACTGGCAATATAGCGGAATGGGATACTCTCATAGGTGGCTTTCTCAATCTTACGAGAACTGAACACCCCGTTGGCATAACCATAGAAGAGCAATCCCAACAGGATCTCTGGCGCAATAGGTTGACCACCCGTCGGTGCATATTGTGCATAGATCATACCCAAATCCAACTGGGCGATAACATCCACCACAAATCGTGCCAAATGATTGGATGGCAGGGCTTCTTCCAGACTGATTGTCTGTTTGAGCATCACTTCGTAATTGGGTTTCTTGAATTTTCTAGCCATGCCCGTAGATTATCACCGATTTCGCTATCTCAGGTTGCTCTCCGACAAACTGCTAGTACTTGCGACTATGGCCGGTATGATGCTCGGCCTGTTTGCTTCTGCACTGGCGCCCAATTCAAATTCCGTTCCGTTGATTGTTATTTTGTTTGTGATGCCGCAGGTTGTGTTGGGGGGCGCGCTGATTCCACTGCCCACCTATTTGACTGCGCCTTGGTCCACTCGCTGGGGATTCGAAGCCATGATGGCGATTACGGGGATCGGCTCGGATGTAGCCGCCGATGCCTGTTGGGCATTGCCGGCCGAACAGCGCGAAGGTCTCACAAACGAAGACAAAGAAGCCTTCGGCTGTAATTGCTCTGGCACCGCTATGCTCGACTCGGCCAATTGCGATTTCCCCGGGTTAGGCGTCTTTTACAACGCGACTGTCGACGAAGCGCCGCCTGTAGAGCCGGCGCCGTTGCGCGATCCGCCTCCCGAGCCGACAATCCCCGAGCGCCCTCAGGAACCCGCCGATCAGTCGGATACCGTTGCGATGGCTGAATTCTTTGATGGTTTGTTGATTTGGGAGGAGCAAGTCAAGGGTATCCAGGAAGGCTTTAAAACCGAATTCGGGGACTGGGAGGTTGAAGCTGCAATCTACCAGGCCGAGGTGATCACTTATCAAGAAAACCTGATACAGTGGCAAATCGGCCGCACCTCGGCAGTCGAGCCGGCCGAGGTGCTCGTTGAAAAAATGATTCGCG
Organism: Anaerolineales bacterium; assembly: GCA_965248775.1. Lineage (GTDB taxonomy): Bacteria > Chloroflexota > Anaerolineae > Anaerolineales > JBHHUI01 > JBHHUI01. Next base: position 1,511,125 of record OZ252150.1, on the reverse strand, counting down.
ATTACGGCTGGACATTTGTAGACAAGAATGAAATACTAGCCTTCGGCCTGCATGTTGGCTCAACTTGGTTCGCGCAAGGGGTTATTATTTTCGTCCTGTTTATAGGCATCCTGGTGTTTCAGAAGCGGAAGGATGTTACTTGATGTATAAGTCCAAATACCCGATTCGAATTGGTTTTTCGGCCCTCGTCTGCGCTCTATTGGCCTGCAGCGTTGGCGGATTAGGCAGCGATCCAAATGCAACTGCGGACGCGCTTGCAGCTGCCCTGGAGCAGACCGCCCAGGCTGCCGCGAATACGTCAGAGGATGACAATGGCGACGGTGCCGACCTTGTTGCTACTGCAGAGGCTGCCGCAGCGCAGCGTCGAAAGCGCAGCAACTGAAGCAGCCGCCGCTGAACAGGATGCGGCGGTGTTAGCGGCTACCGCTGAGTTCGAAGCACCTTACCTGGCGCGTCTGTCCGAATACGGATTGGCTGCCGACCAGGGACAGCTAGCCTGGGTGCACCCGCCGGTGGCGGTTGAGATCGATGGCTATTTGCAATACGACTACGTGAATCAGCGCATCGCGACTGTTGTGCAGGATTTTATGCTCGAGGCCGATGTGACGTGGAACACGGTTACTGGGCTTTCTGGCTGCGGGTTTGCCGTCCGGGCCTCCATCACGGAAGGCGCAACCGAAGAAGACAACACCTTCACTGGCTATCTATTAATCGCTTCGCGTATCGATACTGGTCGTGCCGGCTTTGGAGTGCTGGTCGATAACGAGCCAGTCGCGGGGGAAGAACTTTATGCACGCGGCGTCGATCGTTCGTTCGATTGGCAAAACGATGGAACAAACCGCATAGGCATCGTTGGCATTGGCAATACTTTTATTTTTTACACCAATGGCACGGAAATCGGGCGATTCTCTGCACCGCCGGATTATCTCTTTGACAAGGGATTTGTGGCAATGGTGGGTTTAAGTGAATCTGGGCGCACTCTCTGCCAGTTCGACAACACCTGGCTGTGGTTAATTGATTCCGGTGCTGTCAGCCCGCCGCCGCTCGGTACCGTCGTCGGCCCCCCACCAGCGATCAACGCGCCCCAAGGAGATTTCCCGATTGGACTGATTTGCGGGCTGCCTTTTGTGCCGATTTGTCCATAAAAGCAGACCGTCACATCTTAGTAGAGACTTCGGGAAATCGTAAAAAAAACACTCAAGTGGCCCAGAATTGCGCAGAACAAGGAGCAAAGAGGTGACACAGGATTTAATATCTGAACAACCGATATCGAGGGAGCTCACCGGGAAAGGGATTATCCGAGAATATCAAAATCCTGAAACGTGGCGTAGTTGGTGGCAAATTATCAATACAATAGTCCCCTATGCCATCCTCTTTTACCTGTTGGTCCGCAGCCTGGAAGTCTCCTACTGGCTTGTTCTAGCTCTGTCGGTTCCAGCCGGCGGACTGCTAGTGAGAATTTTCATCGTATTTCATGACTGTGGACATGGCTCATTTTTTAATAGCAAAAAAACCAATACTGTCTGGGGATACATCACAGGCATTCTTATATTTACGCCTTACATCCACTGGCGGCACCAACATGCAATACATCATGCCACCTCGGGCGATCTGAATCGCCGCATTACGGGAGATGTGTGGACCATGACGGTGCAAGAGTATATTGAGGCATCGCGCTGGAATAAATTTGTGTATCGAGTATATCGGAATCCAATTGTGTTGTTAATACTCGCACCATTGTTTCTCCACGTAGTTGTTAGTCGCTTTCCCGATCGTATAGCTGGAAAACGCGAACGACAAAGTGTGTATTTGACAAATCTAGTCCTGCTAGGCATTATGCTTTTGGCGAGTGTGACGATTGGTTTTAAGACTTATCTGCTTGCACAGCTGCCATCTTACTTTATTAGTTCAGTAGTGGGAATTTGGATGATTTACGTGCAACACCAATTTGAAGGCGTCTATTGGGAGCGGCACGAGAACTGGGATTATGAGGCTGCGGCCTTAGAGGGGAGTTCCTTTTATAAATTACCCAAGGTCCTCCAATGGTTCACCGGTAATATTGGGTTCCATCATGTTCACCACTTGAGCCCAAGAATTCCGAATTACTTCTTGGAGAGGTGCCACAACGAGCATCCATTACTTCGAGTAGTTAAGCCAATTACGATTTGGGCGAGCTTAAAATCACTTAATTTTCGCTTGTGGGATGAAGATCATCAGGCTTTGGTGGGCTTCGGCTATCTTAAACTGCTGCCCAATAGACACGCCCCGACGGTATCGTAATAACCATCCTCCGGCAACCGCAGCCCATTCGCCCCAAAGTTTGTCATCGGGGCACTAGAAAAACCCTTCACTTTAGTTTCCGCTAAGTGAGGGGGTGACAAAACGCAGAAAGTGTTCAAAAATGGGGTTGGTCAAAACACCAAATAAGGAACACGATCTGCGATGGACGCAATAATACAACAAACCCAAATTTTCGTTGAAAACTGTGTGGCAGGACTGCCAAAGGGAACCAATCAAAATATGCTGCAGTTGATGTTAAGCATAATGAGCGGCAAGTTTCTTGACAGTCGCGGGGCATTATTCCCGGCGTTGGCAGCAAGTGGCTATTCAGCAGATACATGTCATCGGATAGAAAATACGTTGCGAACAGGTGTGTACAGCGTGCAGGAAGTTATCGATGCACAGCGGTCACAAGTATTGAGTAGCAACAAATTTGAAATCATCTATCGACAAGGTTATCGTGCGCTGGATATCGATCTGACATTTGTCGGGCGGCCTGCTTTGAAAGATGCCAAGGGGAAATACTACCGAGGGTCAGCAGGCAAAGCGGTGCTGGGTGTTGGGTGTGCGCTGGTGTGTGAAGTTGGGCGTGTCAAAGATAAACCGGGAAAACGAATGGGACTTCTCAAGGAGATTGTCTCCGAAACCGGACTGCAAGTCGCCGGACAATCTAAACTACAGGCATTGGCGTTGAAACAAATCGCAGCCAAGCTACCAGAAGATGCCATCGTAGTGCATGATGCGGGTGCCAAAGTAACCGAAATACAAAGCGTGGCTATGGCGCGCTATCTTGTCAGGAAGGCTAACAATGCTGTGTTCCGGCGTAATTATCTGCCTGAACGCACGTCCAAGCGCGGACGCCCGGCTGAATATGGAGAACGAATTCGACCGACAGATCGCACTCATAAAGGCCATCTGATTACAGCCTGTCAACCTGACAAGACCAATGGCTTTAGACGGAAAAGTCGCAAGATAAGAGTCAAGATTTGGAACGATGTTGTGCTAGCCTCGCAAAAGGTCGCGGCCGACAATGAATTGCTGAATGTATTTGTATTTGACGACCCACTCTATAAGAAGCCATGGGTGCTTATTACCAATGTCCGTGAACTTCGTCCGAGGGTTGTGTATGGCTTTTATCTGGACCGCTGGCCAGTTGAACATCCGCCTCTGGTTTCCAAAATAATCCTGGGTATGCAACGACAATTCGTTTTCAACCCAATCTGTCGCGAGCGGTTATTGGCCTTCGGGCTGGTCGCTGGCAATATGTTGACTTGGCTGGCTCACCAAGTGCCGCCGCAAGCATCTGGCTTCCCCAGCACTGCCGCTGGGCAAGTGTGGGACCGCAAGCCCAAACAAACACCAGGCCGGCTACGCAGAACGTTAGCCAAGGCCGATTTATCAAAGTTGGCCTGGAATAATCCTACAATTTCAAAAAAAAGATCCAAGACAGACCGTTTGCAGACCGGAATATTGGGTCATAAGCGAGCCACCCCGTCCCGTGGGTCCGGGGTCACGGGAGAGCGCCTTTATCGCCTTGAATTCGCGCATTCATTTTGAATAAGCAGTATTTTCGCGAAGCTCAAGGTCGCCCAAGGACTTGACCTTTCTTAGCGTTAGCGGAAACTAAAGTTCATTGGATTACTTTATATACTCATTTGAAAGTGGGAAAATCAAGGATATTTCGGGCATATCAATATGTTGGCGCCTTGTCCAAAGCTTCATACGCATAAGGGCACGATTTGCGGTCGGATGGCATTGTATTCTTCTTACCAGTCTTCAGTGACGGCAGGCACTTCGGCAATGGTAAGAAATAAATAGGCTTCGAAAATTTATTCACGATTTATTCTTTTCGATTCTTCTCGCCCTGAGCAGCCCCAATTTAAGTACAAATCTATGAAACGCGCTTGCGCGTAGCGCAATCTCAAAGCCGTTGTCGATCAAATGTGATATTAGGTCCTTATAGTTGTGGCCGTGGTCAAGATCATCATGGTATTCAATGTATATCTTGTCTATCTGACGCAATACTGATGAAGGCGTTTTAAGGAGAATGGGATATTCCGCGCCCTCGGCATCTATCTTAAGATAATTTACTCTGTCAATACCATTTGCTTGCAAGATATCTGGGAGAGATATTGTGCGCACCGAGTTCTTGTGCTGTGCACCGGTTTTAAAAATTGAATGAGTCATATTGTGATACTCTGAAGTAAACAAGACTGCCTCCCCATTACTAGCAGAGACCGCGACGTTGAAGGTGTGCAAATTCGCGAGACCGTTCAGTTTCTTGTTTTCTTCTAACAGGCGATAATTCTCATCATCCGGCTCAAATGCATAGACATGACCAGAGGTTGCCTGCGTAGCCGCCCACACGGAAAACGCTCCGATGTGAGCGCCAATGTCGATGACAACATCAGTAGGACAGATCGTAAAATACTCGTCCTGGTATACCTCTAACCCCCACACCTCATACAACGCCTGTTTATCATAGGAGTTCACTCTCATTTTCAGTTGGGTTGATTGGTTCAACTGCTGTATGAATGTTCTCTTTCCTGACCAGCTGCGATAAAACAAGGGAGAAAAAACCAATCCAATTCGATATAATCTTTCCGTAAATCTTCTCATAAGCCAAGGTCCATGAAAGGTGACCGTCATTTCTAATAGAGGGTTCACATATAAAATGGATAATGCTCGAACTTAATGTCATTCGCGCCATGTCCCGGGAATGAAGCCTATTTGAATACGACGCAAATTCAGTGCCAAGCAAGTAGCGGATCATCTTCGTGAAGGCAATGCCGTCGATAGTCGCCAGATCGAGGTGGTAGATGAGCAGATTGGGCAATCAATTGACCGATTCTCCCGCGAAACACACTTCAAGGACAGGCAGCGGGTACTCTAGCGTCAGCACGTTGAGAGCCGGCTCCAACCGGTCGCCAGAAGTGATCTCGCCAGGCAGGCAAGCGCAAATTCCGGCAGAGCTGCGGTGCGGATTACAGTTCTTGCCGCCGTCTCAGTAACGCTTTAGCTGCCTGTGTGTAGGCGAGTGCCCGGTTGAGCAATCCCTACCAAGACTTCATGTAGCAGGCCCGGCACCTCGCCCGAGAATATCCGCACATCCATAGCCGGCTGATGCGCCACCTGCGCCAGCATTTCGGCTACCTTGCTTTCCATGCCGCCGGTCACATCCGGGGCGGCCGATCCACGAACTCTTTCACGGATCCCTTCCCAGCTTTGCGTCGTAATCTCTGCAATCAACTCACCGGCTGGATGTTCTGTCAGGACGCCGGCTTCGATCCCAGCCAGCAGAATGCGTTCGGGTTGCAGATGGGTGGCAAGATAGCTAAAAATATCTTCTGTCGATATGATCGTGCCGCCGCGCACCGCGTCGAAAGCGACATCGCCGTGCACGACCGGTACAATCCCGTTATCTAATGCATTGCGGATTGGCGTCAACGCCATTGCTTCAATGTGCGCGTCGCGAGCGCTGGCGGAAGCGGATGGCTGAAACGCCATCGCGGATAACCCTGCGCCGCGCAGGGCCTCCAGGACAATATGGTTGAGCTTGCCAACCACTGCGGCCACTTCGGTAAATCCAGCCCAAGCTGTAGCTGATTCAACGCCTGTACGCGTACCGTAGTTGCGGGCCTCGATATGACCGAACGAACCGGCTCCATGGCCTATCAAAAGTTTCATGTCCGGTTTGGCTGCCAAAGCCGCTGCAATTTCGGTAGAAAGCCTCTGGATGGACGCGGCGTTTTCTGTCTGATGGCTCTCCTTGTCGGTGATGAGTGAACCACCCAACTTGAGAAAAACAAGATCATTCATGTGGTTACGTTGCCTTCCCATTAACCACTGTCAGGATGACGCGCTTTGCGCCGGCTTTGGACAGACTCTGTTTTACCCTATCCTCAGAGTGCTCATCAACGAGTGCAATCACGTTTCCGCCGAGACCCGCTCCTGATAATTTTGCCCCTGTTGCGCCAGCTTCGCGCGCAGCCTCTACGAGGCGATCAACTTCCATACAGGAAACGCCGATGCCCTTAAGAAGATCGTGGTTTTCATTCATCAGTGGGCCTAAACTTTGTGACAGCCCAGCGAGAATTGACTTGCGCGCGGCCGAAGAAATAGCTCCCATCCTCTCAAAGTATGTGGTGTACTCGAGTGGTGAGAAATCATGTCGTTCGCGGACACCCGAAACAGCCAGTCGTGTTGATGACGCGATGCCACTGTCTGCAATTGCGAGACGAAATGGCTGACCAACCTTTAGCATCTCGATGGGATTGTCACGTATGAAGTAAACCGGATTCCGGTAGGCGATCACAGCATTGTCAACGCCAGAAGGAGTTCCATGATGAATCTTTTCGACTTCGTAGACTAACTTCGAGACTTCTTCGTCGTGAATTTGTTTTTGAGAATAAATGGCGATGGCGCGTACAATTGCTGCGGAAACAGCCGCCCCAGAACCTAACCCACTTGCAATTGGTATCGTAGAGTTGATCCGCAGCTTGCCCGGCCGGATCGATTCTCCTATCCAATCGAGAGACCTTCGCAAAATCGCAGCGAGCGGATGATCTATCGCCAAGTCATCAAGAGGAACCATCCCAGCCAATGTTTCTGCTGCTAGTTGCCAATCGTCTCCGCTCTCCAATGGATGGATTGTTGCAATTGCCTCAATTTGCGCCACGGGAACGGCGATGGCTGGCTGCCCATATACGACCGCGTGTTCACCGAATAAAATCACCTTTCCCGGCGCGCGGCCTTCTCCAAGTATGCGGTTTTTCACTCTTAGAATATATAAAGAATCAATACAGCGGACCAGGCCCAGAGCATGGCCGTAATGAAGAGGGGACCATCCTTGTAAATCAGTTCGTCCGGCGCTCCACCTTTTCCTTTTACATGGATGAGGAAGAGATAGCGAAAAATGCCATAGATCACAAATGGAATCGTTAGCATCATTGTGTGGTTCGCCAGCAGATCCGGGGCGCTAAAGGTGTACAGAGAATACGCTACGATGGTACTGCTTACAACTGTGGCGATCATCCAATCTATAAGCGGGAGGTTGTAGTCGTCGAGTACAGCGCGATGAGAATTTGCATCATCTTCGAGCAGGGCTAGTTCATGCCGCCGCTTGCCGAGACCGATGAAGAGTGCGCCCAAGGTGACACAGACGTACAGCCAAGGGGAAAATCGCTCCACATCCACGAGCACGACCCCGGAACCAACCCGCAGGACAAAGCCAAATGCGATCATCATTACGTCGATTATCACGACATGCTTAAGTTTGAATGAATACGCTAGATTCTGGAGCCAATAAACTGCCAAGATAACACCGAACCAGAAATTCATTAAAAAGCTCAGCGGCAGAGCAATGATTGGCAATGCTAGTGCGGCGACGACAGCAATGTTTTTGGGCAAGCGCCCGGAAGGGATTGGCCGGTTTCGTTTGGTGGGATGTATGCGATCCTGTTCGATGTCTGCCAGATCGTTGATGAGATAGATGGAGCTGGCTAACATGCAGAGCAGGCCAAAGCCTGCGAGTACCGGAACGAGGAATTCTGGTACGCCAAGCTTACGGTCGAAGACGAGCGCGGCAAAAATGACTAGGTTTTTTGTCCATTGCCGTGGACGCATCGCATTCAATAGGTGGACAATGAGCATAGCGGCGGTATTATAGTCGCATCATGCAAATAGGTCGAAGCTTTACCAACCAAACGCCTGCAAATGCCGAAAACTCGCCTCGATAAACTTTTGCTCGAGCGCGGTCTCGTCGACTCCCGCGAGATTGGTCGCCGACTAATTATGGCTGGCGAAGTACGTGTGGAGGGGCAAATGATATTTAAACCCGCTACTTTTGTGCTTCCGGATGTAAAGGTTGAGCTAATTTCTCGACCCCGCTTTGTTAGTCGCGGCGGGGAAAAGTTGGATGCGGCAATTCAGAGCTGGCAAATAGACCTTTCGGATAAAGTTTGTGCTGACATTGGCGCCTCGACCGGGGGATTTACCGATTGTCTGCTGCAAAATGGTGCGAAGAAGGTTTACGCGATCGACGTTGGACGGGGAATCCTGCATTGGAAGCTGCGCAACGATCCGCGCATTGTCGTGCTGGAAGGCACTAATGCCCGTTATTTGGAAGAACTCTCAGAAGCCGTTGATCTCGTCACTATCGATGCCGCATTTATCTCGCTGCAGCTCCTGCTACCGGCCGCCAAAAGTTGGCTCACTACTACTGGAGAAATCATCGCTCTCGTCAAGCCACAGTTCGAGGCCGGGCGCAATTATGTTGGCAAGGGTGGGGTGGTTCGTGACCAGAATATACATGCAGACGTCTTGCGGAAAGTTGTGGATTTTGCTACGGGGGAAGGACTCTTTCCAATTGCTGCTCTGCGCTCTCCATTGCGGGGGCCCGCCGGCAACGTCGAATTTCTTCTCAATCTCAGGCAGAGCGGACAGGATACTTCTTTGGAGACCTTGCTAGCCCAAGCCGAACTTCCGACCGCATCTTAAACTTCGGTTCCTTTATTGATACCTCCGCATCGGGTAAAATAACTCAGTCGGGAGACCTTGTCTCCCGCTTTTCACGCTATGAATACTTCAAATATTCGCAATTTTTGCATAATCGCACATATCGATCATGGCAAGTCGACACTTGCCGATCGCTTGCTGCAGCTGACCGGCACGATATCTGATCGCGAGATGCAATCACAGGTCTTGGATGCGATGGATTTGGAGCGGGAAAAAGGCGTCACAATCAAAGCCAGTGCTGTCCGGATGCACTATGCCGGAGCCGATGGAGAATCTTACGAATTGAATCTTATTGATACGCCCGGGCATGTTGATTTCACGTATGAGGTCAGCCGCGCATTACTTGCCTGTGAAGGTGCGCTACTTGTCTTGGATGCGACGCAAGGCATCGAGGCGCAGACGCTTGCCAATCTTTATCTGGCATTGGAGGCTGATCTAGAAATCATTCCAGTCATAAATAAAATCGACTTGCCTTCTGCGCGGCCGGATGAAGTCGCACAGGAAATTGTTGATCTGCTGGGTGGCGATTCTGACGATGTGCTCCGTATTTCGGCAAAAGACGGGACGAATGTAGCCTCTGTTTTGGATGTCATTATTGAGCGCGTGCCGCCGCCAAAGAGTGAAAGCAATGTACCACTACGCGCATTGATCTTCGATTCGCATTACGATTCTTACAAGGGCGTCATTGCCTACATTCGTATCTTTGAAGGCGAACTTAAGCACCGAGAGAAGTTGCTGCTTATGACAACAGAGACGAAGTTTGAACCTGTCGAGATTGGAGTATTCGTACCAGAACTCGTCCCGGAAAAAGCACTCACGATGGGGCAGGTCGGATATGTTGCTACAGGCCTCAAGACTATCCAGGAATGTCGTGTTGGCGACACATTGACTAGTGTTTCGAACCCGGCGCAGGAGCCACTTCCCGGCTATAAAAGCGTCAAGCCGATGGTGTTCGCGGGTATTTATCCCGTGGAAAATGAAGACTATACCCTGCTCAAAGATGCGCTTGAAAAGCTTCAACTCAATGATGCTTCTTTGGTATACGAGCCCGAAACTTCTCAAGCATTAAATTTTGGTTTCCGCTGTGGCTTCCTGGGATTGTTCCATATGGAGATCATTCAGGAACGATTAGAGCGCGAGTACGATCTAGATTTAATTGCAACTGCACCCTCTGTTGAGTACGAAGTTGAGCTTGACAATGGCGGGATCCTCCGCATTGACTCGCCCTCTGAGTTGCCCGACGAAGGCGATATCACTGAAATACGAGAGCCGTGGATGCGGATTCAAATATTCACACCAGAAACGTATTACGGCGCGGTGATGGAATTGGTAACCAAGCGGCGAGGCGAGTTTCGGGAGCAACAAAATCCTGCCCCGGGACGGGTGCAGCTTGAATATGATATTCCGCTAGGTGAGATCATCGTTGATTTTTACGATCAACTCAAATCCCGTACGCGCGGTTATGCCTCTTTGGATTACCACTTTGATAGTTATCGTGCTGAAGATCTGGTGCAATTGAACATCCTCATCAATACGCAGCCCGTGGACGCCCTCACGATGATTGTTCATCGGGATGATGCCTATTACAAAGGGCAGCAAATTGTAAGTAAATTGAAAAAATTAATTCCTCGGCAACTCTTCGCTGTGCCGATTCAGGCTGCTGCCGCTGGACGGATTATCTCGCGTGCGAATGTCAAAGCTTTGCGCAAAGACGTCCTCGCAAAGTGTTACGGCGGCGATATCACTCGCAAGAAGAAGTTGCTCGAAAAACAGAAAAAGGGCAAGAAGCGTATGAAAATGGTTGGTAACGTTGAAATTCCACAGTCGGCATTTATGGCCGTTCTGCGACTGAATGACTCTTAATGGAAGCTAGACATGTCGTCGTAATCGGGGCCGGGCCGGCCGGCCTCACAGCGGCTTGGGAGTTGGCCCGACAGGACATATCTGTCACTGTTGTTGAGAAGTACCATCTTGTGGGCGGCATCGCGCGGACTGAGCGCTACGGTGAATATTATTTTGATATTGGCGGCCATCGTTTTTTTACGAAAGTTGAGGAGGTTGAAGCCCTCTGGCAAGAATGGATGGCAGACGAATTTCTCTTGCGCCCGAGACTCTCGCGCATTTATTACGATGGAAAGTTTTTCAACTATCCTCTAAAAGCTTTCAACGCACTTTTTGGATTGGGGATATTTCGAAGTATTGGCATCCTTGCCAGTTATGTTCAGTCGCAATTCTTCCCTTACAAAGAAGAAAAAACATTCGACCAATGGGTATCCAATCGTTTTGGAAAGCGCCTCTACGAGATATTTTTCAAAACCTACACAGAAAAGGTGTGGGGTATCCCTTGCAATGAAATCAACGCGGAGTGGGCTGCGCAACGCATCAAGGGGCTGTCTCTCCCTGCTGCCATCCGAAATGCTTTATTCCCACCACGCGGCGATGTGATTAAAACCCTTATCGAAGAATTCCATTACCCTAAGCGTGGTCCCGGCATGATGTGGGAACGCGTGACAGAATTGCTCCGATCAAAGGGTCATGATGTTTTGATGGAGACTGATGCGGTATGCCTACTACGTGCTGGAGAACGTGTCACCGGCGTGGAGGTGGCTGGACCCAACGGTCGGCGAGTACTTGAATGCACAGATGTCATTTCAACCATGCCGCTTACAGAATTGATTGAGAAATTCGACCCGTCTCCAGACGCAGAGATTACCAGTGCAGCACGTGAACTTTCCTATCGTGATTTTCTCACTGTTGTTCTTATTATTGATGAATCCCATCTTTTTAATGACAACTGGATTTACATCCATAGCCCGGAAGTCCAAGTCGGCCGAATTCAGAACTTCAAAAACTGGAGTCCGTATATGGTTCCGGACGATTCTAAAACCAGTTTAGGCCTCGAGTATTTTTGCACCGAAGGCGACGATTTGTGGAACATGGCAGACGATGAATTAGTCGCACTGGGCACGCGGGAGATGGCGCAGATCGGATTGTTGCGCCCTGAGTCCGTACGAGATGGAGTAGTTATGCGTCAACAGAAGGCCTATCCAATTTACAACGCTCACTATGGATCGATGCTTGAAGTCGTAAAGGCCTGGCTGCAAAGTTTGGACAACTTCCAGACTGTCGGTCGAAACGGGCTTCATAAATACAACAATCAGGACCACTCGATGCTCACGGCACTTCTCGCTGTCCAAAACATGGTTGCAGACGAGCAGAATGACGTATGGGAAGTTAATACTGACCGCTCCTACCATGAAGAAGTCCAAATCCCTGAAGATGAGGCGACGGCCGAGCACCCCGTTGATATTCTGGAGGCCTGATTTTTCGACCTGCAAGATTATTAAGGATCGCGCTAGTTGCAGGAGTCTGGGTTATTGCTCTTGCTCTCCGCCTGGCATATCTGGACTGGGACAGCCTTCACCATACTCATCCGGATGAGCGTTATATAAATTGGACTGCGACGACACTATCGCTCGCCGGTTCACCAGCAGACTGGTTGAACCCTGAGCGGTCTAATTTAAACCCCTTCTACTGGCCAGCTGAAATGCATACGAGCGGCATTCAAGTGCCGCTTGATGAGCCACGTAGCTTTGCCTATGGGCATTTCCCTTTTTACTTGATGGGAGGGACTGCCGCGTTCTTGGCGAAGAGTGGCGAGACCCTCTCCTTTTTAGAGGGTATACCGCTCCTCGCCGATCTCCTTAATCTGAGCGGGCAGGTCGAGTTTAATCACATCACTCTTGTGGGCAGAGCCCTGTCGGGGCTGGCCGACAGCCTCACAGTGTTGCTGGTATTTGACATTGGGCGCAGAATATTCGGCTATTGGAGTGGCTTGCTCGGGAGTGGTTTACTAGCGGGAGCAGTCTTGCATATCCAACTCTCTCACTTCGGGACATTTGACACATTTCTGGCATTGTTCTCTACCGCGACAGTTTGGACAGCGCTGCGCTATCATTTTGTCCCCTCACGGCGAAATCTGATGCAGATTGGTGTCTTTGGTGCACTTGCGGTGGGATCAAAAGCATCGGCTGGATTTCTCGCCCTGCCGATATTTGCTGCGATTGTTTTGACTGAGACGAACTCTACTGAAGTGTTGCGGGAGAAGTGGAGAGTTGTCATACAATCGGTCATTCTTCGGGGCCTCGCCGTACTTGGAATTGGTCTGTTCACTTTTGCTCTGACAAATCCATTTGCCCTCATCGAGTACGGCGAATATTTCGAGAACATTACTCGCCAGAGCAATATGATCCGCGGTGAATTCGACTGGTTTTTTGTACAGCAATATCGAGATACGCCTGCATATCTATATGTTCTCTGCCAACAAGCTCGTTGGCTGTTAGGCCTACCGTTGACAGTCGCGGCTTATGCTGGACTAGCCTGGTCAATCCTGCGTATAGGCATATCTAGACGAGACAATAGTCAGACCAAAAGGCTCCTGATTCTGCTTTCGTGGGTAGTTCCATATTTCGTTGTTTCTGGAGCATTCGTTGTGAAGTTTCCGCGATATATGCTGCCCATCACTCCGATTATCGTCTTGCTGGGGGCAGCTATCCTGGTGCAGGCCGCTCAACGCTGGCGCTGGCTGGCTCTGGTAATACCGGTTGTGCTACTTCCAACATACATGTTCGCGATTTCATTTGTAAATATGCTCGCGGCAGAGCATCCCTGGCTGACTGCTTCGCGCTGGATTTATGAGAATATTCCACCCGCATCAATTCTCAGTCTTGAGAAATTTGATGATCCGTTGCCGTTTAGCCAGGTCGATAATATTCACTATGGGAGGGCAGAGACATATTCGATTGTCTATTTGGATCCGTTTCAGGAACCTGATGATGAAGTGAAATTAGCTGCAATGCTGAAAACATTAGGAAGGAGCGACTTTCTTGTACTCGCAAGCGCGCGCATGTATGGCGTAATCCCACGCTTTGAAATGCGCTATCCATTCTCAAGCGCCTATTACAAAGCACTATTTGGTGAGGAACTCGGTTTTAAACCGGTGTACAGCGCTGCAAGATGGCCGACATTCGAGGCGTTGACATTCGTCGATGATACATTTGAATATGCCGGTCTGCCCGTACCCCGTGGTGCCGGAGCTGACAGTATCATCATCAACTTAGGCTTTGCCGACGAAAGCTTCAGGGTGTACGATCATCCGCGCGTTATCATCTTTCAAAACTCGGGGCGCATGACGGCAACTGAGATGGAGAAAAGGATATTTAATCACCTTGGATTGGAATATCTCAGTACAAATGCAAGTAACTCCTCGAGTGGTGAAAGTTAAATTTACTAAATTCTTTTATGGGCAGCGATTTTATCGCAGTTCAAATCTGCGGCGACCGAAAATAATTAATGAGCTCTGTGACATGAGAAACAATGCGTAAGAACTGGCGTGTAATAGTCGGAATTGCAATTAGTTTGTTTGCGCTCGCAATTATTTTGCGAGGTGTCCGCTGGGACGAACTTGCTACCGTGTTACGCACGGCCAACTACTGGTGGTTGCTCCCGAGCGGTGTGCTGGTCGTCATTTCCCTCTGGAGCCGGGGCATGCGCTGGCGAGTCTTTCTTGAGGACAAAGTAACTCCGAGTCGAATGTTTTGGATCACAAATATTGGCTACTTGATCAGCAATGTACTCCCCTTCCGGCTGGGAGAACTCGGCCGGGTCTATCTTGTCAGTCGGGACGAACAGGTTGGCACTATGCAGGCACTCTCAACCGCTATATTAGAAAGGTTGATTGATGTGCTCGTGGTTTTTGGCTTCATTGCTCTCATTCTGCCATTTGTGCCGGGCAATAGTCTGATCGCTTCCCTTGGTGCAGGTGCGGCAGCGCTTGCTGCAATCTTGGTGATTGGGTTATTTCTGGCTGCCCTCTGGCGAGACACGGTTTTAAAAATATCAGCCACGATTATCAGGCGGGTGCGGGAACCACTTGTTGAGCCAATCGTCAGCCGGCTCGACTCTTTTCTATTGAGCCTTCGGGCGACCGGAGGCAAACGTATGGTGAGCGGCATGCTCTGGAGCCTGTTTCTGTGGGTGATTTCTGGATTGTCTTGCTATACACTTTTACTTGCGTTCGAGGCGGAGACGCCGTGGTATGTTGGCATTTTTGTCACTTGCAGTATTGTGCTTGGATTGGCCCTGCCTTCAACACCGTCGGGGGTTGGGCTCTTCGAAGCGGCTGCAGTTGCAGCGCTAACGCTATTTGGCATTGGAGCGGAGACGGCGCTTGCCTACGCCGTTATTCTTCACCTGCTAAATTTCGTTCTGATTGCACTCTTTGGCATCATCGGGCTTGACCGTGAAGATGAAAGCCTGCGGGCCGTCGCCGAGTCGACACGTCGTTTCATGGGTAGCCTGCGCGAACAGACCTCGGGGACGTAGTCAGTAAAAGCTGCTAGTGGGCAACTGCGAGAACCACGCCAAGCACGATCACAATTTGATTAAGCCGCTGGCTTACGTGCTTTGATCAGGACATTTACGAAGGAGTTCTTCCGGGCGACCGCCGAACGTTCATTGAGCTGATCGAAAGCGCGAAACACGGCCAGCCCTAGGTTCACAGGATTTAGCAGACTGTCGCTACTCTGTTCCCCTTTGAACCGATCGGCACTCTTGACCAGTCCACCCGGCAAGATATTCCGCTCGAGCAAAGGCTTGCCGATGCCATATACGAGAAAGTGGATGAACGGGAAGCTGAAGTGTGTCGTCTCCTCAAGAATCTCGATCTCAAACCCGCTCTCTTTTACGACCTCCACGAGTTGATCTGGCAAATAGAGCCGTACGTGATTAGACCAAATGCCGACGATTGGGCCACTGCGGAAAGGGGGCCCGCCAAGTCCCGTCCAGATACGGTTAATAGGGTCCCACCAGAACGGGTAATTCGTGTGAGGTACAGATATCGATAGGATGCCGCCCGGCTTGAGGATACGATAAATTTGGCGCAGCCCTGCACTGTCGTCTTTGAGATGCTCTAGCACCTCGCTGATGAGTACCTTGTCAAAAACTCCATCTGCAAAAGGTAGTTGTTGGATATCGCCGCTCGATAACCCAGGTGTACTACACTCAAGCTGTGCGCGTAGAAGTCGATCAGTCTCTCCGTCCAATCCGACTAGGCGCAACTCGCGAAGTTTCTCCATCGCCATCAAGTAGAATCCCATGCCGCAGCCGAGATCTATTACCCGATCTCCATTTTGCAGTTCCAGGTAATCCAGAAGAATTCGCGCGCGGCGCCGGTAGGCCATGTCGGCCTCGTTGCGTAAGATTCGATCGAGTAGTTCGTGGTCGTTGTCGTCGAGTGAGAGCCAGGACAGGTTATTGTCATGGCTGCGGTTGGGACGCATTATTTGCGAAGGGTTACAGAAACCGGGATTAAGGGGGAGAGGCAGGCTGAAATCGGTCGTCGGGTACGACGGGTTTTTCGCGTGCAACGAGCCGTTCCATGAAGCTCTCGTACTGGGTGATCGTCTTTTCCGAGTCGAATGTCTCGCGCACTGCAGCTCGTGTAGGATGTAATGCTTCCCGTGAATGGAGCGCCTCCACAATTGCCGATGCTAGACCTTGGGGATCGTGCGGTCGTGCAAGGAGACCAAATCCGGTGGCGCGAAGAACATCACGAGCGCCCGGAATATCGCTCGCGACGACCGGCGTCCCACACAATAGAGCCTCGATCTGAATTGACGGCATCATATCCGTGCGGCTGGGCAACACGAACAAATCACACATCCCATGGAAATCGGCCATCTTCTGGCGGTCATGGATCAGACCTAGAAATGTGATGTGCTCGCGGTTTGCTTCAACCAAAGGTAGACACTGATCGTAAAACTTTTCATAAACCACACGACGTTCACCCGCGAAGACAAGATGCGCCTGGGGAAACGTCTGCCGGACCAGGGGCAACGCCTCTATCAAATAGTCAAAGCCCTTTTCTGACACCCAGCGGCCAGCAAATCCAAGGAGTAGTTTTTCGCCGTGGCCCAGCTCGTGGCGCCAAGCCAATGCCGACGCCATGTCTGGCTGTGGAACCTCTACGGGTGGATAGATGCATGCCTGTTTGCGCATAAAACCTCGCAACAGGTGGGAGTTTTCGGCATAACCTCGGCTGTGTGATGTAATGCCATTCGCCAAAAATGCAGCGGTATACAACAACGCGAATCCGACACGCTCGAGGATCTGGTTCACAAGCCCCTCTGGCATGACCAGGTCACCGTGGTGTGTCATTACTACGGGACGATTTAGCACCCGGCACAGAAAGGCGACGAGCGGTGCTTCAGGAAGCGGAGTATGCATCTGAACAAGGTCATGTTGGCGAATCAACCGGGCGACTGTATATGGGAGCGCGGGAGTGACCACACCGCGGCTGAGGCGGGCGACTGAACGCAAGCGGATCACGTGGACACCGTTGATGTTCTCGTCGCTTGGCAGGTCGGGCTGGTACTGCGAAGTGAGAACCGTCACGGCGTGCCCGCGCGCCGCCAGACCCTCGGCCATGCTAACGGCGTATGCGGTCAGGCCAGTCCAGTGCGGACGATAGTAAGTGAGGACGGCAAGAATCTTCATCTTTATAAGGACGGTGCCGCGATAATTATAGGCGCGGCGTATATATTCGTAAAGCCGTTTGCGACACAATCCCAATCTGTGCATAGCGCACGTTTCACAAGTTGTTCTCTCTGCCGTTCCGAGTACACTTATGCGCATAAATCTGAACTTTTGGTATTATTTTTCAGTGGGGCGCTTCGTGCGCTCGAACGGGGGCACTATCTTGGCGCACAGCTTCTGCTGGCCAAATGGCTAACAGGACGCTGGGTATTGGCAACTGGGCGCGCCGACCTGTCGATCACGGATAGGCTCCTGTATGCATACTTTGAGGAAAATATGCTGCAGATGGGGGCCTATTTGTTATTTATAGCTAGAAGGTTTGTTAATTCATAACCAATGAGTGTAACTGTTTGGGATTGGTACCGCGATCGTCTTCCGACTGTCAGGCCGGGTGGGCGGGTTGGCGTCCCAATTGCATTTTCTCTCGGCTTTATTGCACAGTTCATCCTTGCAAGTGGTAGGGATGGTCCCTGGCAATTCGCTGTTTTACTCTACCTTGCCGCTGCAATAGTTGTTGGCTGGTCGGCGTGGCGAGACGCCGAGTTACCTGAGGCAGCTCCTTCCGAGGGAGTTCTACCGATAGTGATACCGGAGGTTCGTTGGAAACTGCTGGTTGTCAGTGCTTTCTTTGGACTTATCACATGGCTCGGTTCGGGTGACAATCACATCTCCTTTATTGGCAGAGTTGCCTGGCTTGCGAGCCTCGCGCTCTGCTGTAGTGCGTTTTGGCAGGGGAGCATTTCCTTCCAAACCAGACTAAAAACCATTTTGGATACCTTGCGCAAACCCCAGGTTTCCATTCCAATATCCCGCATTGGATTGTTACTTTTAGGGTTGCTCCTCTTTGCTGCTTCTGTCCGCTTCGGTCAACTTGATGCAGTACCCCCGGAAATGACCAGCGATCATGTCGAGAAGCTGCTCGACATCAATAATATTATCAACGGCGACCGCCCTGTGTTCATGACAAACAATGGTGGGCGTGAATCAATGGAATTTTATCTGGCGGCAGTGGTGATTGAGAATTCTGGCGCGGATTTATCACACAATACTCTAAAGCTATTGATGGCTGTAGCAGGATTTATCACTATCCCGCTTGTATACCTCCTGGCGCGGGAAATCACCGACAACAACTATGCTGGTCTGCTCGCAGCACTCACGCTTGCTATTGGATGGTGGCCGAATTCGATCAGCCGGAATGGATTGCGTTTTCCGCTTGCTCCGCTGTTTGCCACACTCGCTCTGTGGCTTGTGATACGCGGCCTGAAAAGAAGTAACTTCAACACAATACTCCTGGCAGGATTGGCATTAGGGATTGGATTATACGGATACACGCCTATTCGAATGATGCCAATTGTTTTGGCCCTGGCGATTGGATTGCATTGGCTGCACAAGCGGCATGCCGGAGCAAAGCTGCTTCATAGGATTTTCTTGTTCCTAATTGTCATTCTGGTAATGTTGCTCGCCTTTGTTCCAATGCTGCGGATGGCTGTAGACCTGCCTGATCTCTTCTGGTCCCGGACAATGACACGAATGACTAGCGCAGAAATATCCCGCCAAGCGAGTTTTCCCGTGCTCTTCCTACGGAACTTCTGGAATTCTGTAAGAATGTTTTCGTGGACTTCAGATGCTGCCTGGTTGGTAAGCCCGCCTGGTCAGCCGGCACTCGACTGGATCATTGCATCGGTTTTTCATCTTGGTTTGGCAATCGTGGCTATCCGCTATTATCGCCACCGGAATTGGTTGGATTTGCTCTTGTTGCTCTCTCTTCCAGTGCTCTTATTACCGTCCATGTTGGCATTAGCTTTTCCCGTGGAAAATCCATCCCTTCATCGCTCCTCTGCTGCTCTTCCGGTTGTCTTCACATTTGCCGGTATTTCACTCCACTATCTCTTACGTCGATTTCGTCTGCTAGTTGAGAAAGCGCAGGGTGGGGCGCGTTTGGCGACTCCGATCACACTTGCCTTATTGCTGTTTATTATGGTCCCAAGCTATGGAATAAATAATCGGATCCTCTTTGAAGAATACGTACAAAATTATTCTGGTTCTTCGGAGAACGCATCTGAAATAGGGGCAGTCATTCGTGATTTTGCATCTTCAATTGGAGACTGGGATACGGCTTATGTAAAGGCATACCCGCACTGGGTAGACGTACGAGCCGTAGGTATCTACGCTGGCCGCCTTGGGTGGGATCAGGTGTACCTGGACCTGGAAAGTATGGCAGTGCCAATAGAGAGCCCAAGCGCGAAATTGATAGTCGTGCACCCAAGCGATGAAGAAGCCATTCAATTGCTGCCCGAAGTGTATCCTGGAGGAGTGTTTGACTACTTCAAGTCTGACCGACCTAATCATGACTTTTTACTCTTCCATGTACCATCGAGTCAGGATGTGCTCGCACCAGACGAATCGTTGTTGCAGGAATAAAATTGTTATGTAATTTCGGCACCGGTGTTCTCGATTTCCGCGTATTATGCTTCCCTGTCACAGTGAACGATATAGTTTGAAATGAGTAAGGAACTCGCTCGACGATCTGCCCTCGAAGGCGTATCTACAGTCCCCGGAACGACGGGGATCGCTCGTGCTGCCACGGAGCCACGCGCGGCCGCCATTTCGATTAATTGGCGCACCGTATGGTTGGATACATTGCTTGTGGTCGTTCTGCTGGCGGGCGCTTATCTGCGCTTTGTGGGCTTGAATTGGGATGACAACCAACATCTTCATCCGGACGAGCGCTTCCTTACAATGGTCGAAACATCCATCGCACCTGTTCAGGGTGGACTGACCGAGTATTTCGACACCGAGGCTTCGACGCTCAACCCGTACAACAGCGGTCATAGCTTTTTCGTCTACGGTACCGCGCCGATTTTTTTCGTGCGCTACACCGCGGACTTGATCCACACTCTTCGCGCTGAGTGGCTTGTGAGCGAATCCACATGGCGCGTTGCGATTGCGAAGGCTTTTCTCGGGACTCCAGACGATCCGGGCATTTTGGAGAGCTATGGTACCGGATACGAGGAAGTTCATCTGGTTGGACGTGCTATTTCTGGCCTCGCGGATCTAATCGCAGTTTGGATACTGTATCTGACCGCCAGTCGTCTTTATCGAGACAAGCGAATCGGATTGCTCGCGGCGACGCTGAGTGCTTTTGCTGTTTTACAAATTCAGCAGTCGCATTTCTTTACAGTAGATGCCATCTCGAATGTGTTCGTAGTTGCCAGCCTTTATTTCGCAGTGCGTGCGTTGGACGATATGCGTTGGCGGAATTATCTTCTCTTTGGCCTCAGTCTTGGCCTTTCAGTCGCCTCTCGCATCAATACCGCACCACTAGGCCTGACCCTGGCACTGGCGGCATTCGCGTATCTCAGTCGATTTGGACGATCTGAAAAGGATTCTGCGGGCGCACTGCTCGAGTCCCCGCTTTTGTGGCCGCTTGTGCTCCGACTGGGTGTCGCTGCGCTGGTTTCGTTGTTCGCATTTCGGATCGGACAACCCTATGCTTTTGAAGGTCCAGGATTTTTAAGTTTTGGGTTGAACGAGCAATGGCTCAACAATATGCGGGAAATCCAGTCCACGGTGAGCGGGGATGTTGATTTCCCCCCAAACCACCAGTGGACCGATCGCACGGATTTAATATTCCCATTTGAGAACATGGTTCGTTGGGGGATGGGACTCGCGCTAGGCCTCATCGCCTGGGCGGGATTTGCTTTGGCAGCCTGGCAGATTTTGCGAGGCCGCTGGCAACGCCATCTTATACCTGTGATTTGGACAGGACTGTATTTTGGCTGGCAAGGAACGCAATGGGTGAAGCCCATGCGCTATTTCCTGCCGGTCTATCCAACCTTGATACTGTTGGCTGCGTGGCTGCTTATTTACATTTGGGATGCGGCAAAGGGGGTGCAGACCCTCTCGTCATCGGCGCATGCTGGCAGTCAGGAAGCGGTAAAACTTTCAGTTGCATTGCGGAGCGTTTATTCAAGATTGCCCAAGCTCCGTCTGCCACGTTCTGCGAAGTTAGCTGCTGCGGGTGCCCTGATTGCTGTTGTAATCTTATTTACGGCTGCCTGGGCGTTTGCCTTCAGCCGCATTTACACGCGCCCTGTCACCCGCGTTGCGGCATCGGAATGGATTTACCAGAATATTCCAGGACCTGTTAACCTGCGGATTGATACGGCAGAAGGCGAATACCAACAGCCGATTTCAATACCCTATGACCATATCTACCAGGACGGACAACCGCATGAACTCAACTTCAGAGCGCGGTTTTCCGGGACTCTCAAAGAAGTTTACCTCGGGCACCTCGGTGATCCGGCCTCAGATGCAGGCCGAGAGCATTTCCTCGTTACTGTGGCACACGTTACGGATAGCCATGGGAGTCAGGCCAGTTCTGGAGTATTGAATCTCGACCTGAGCGAGAGTGGGGACCCACTCGGTTCTGGCTATATAGTCCGGCTCGAACCGCCTCTTGAAATCATCGCAGACGAAACATATCGGATGTCGACCGTTGTGACAGCTGGAGGTCCTATTTCGATTGCTGGCACAAGCGTTATAAACGAAAGTTCCTGGGATGATGGCTTGCCATTGCGCATCGGGGGCTATGATGGCTTTGGCGGAATATACACCGGATTGAATTTGGAGCTTTACTGGGATGATAATCAGGAAAAGCTCACCCGAATGCTCGATATTCTGGAGCAGGGCGATTACATTTTCATTTCATCAAACCGGCAGTATGGGTCGATACCACGCCTACCCTTGCGGTATCCATTGACAGTTCGATATTACGAAGCATTATTTTCGGGCGAGCTTGGATTCGATTTGGTGTATGAAAACGAGAGCGCGCCGTCCATTGGCCCGATCGTGCTCTCAGATCAGGATGCAGATGAACCTTTCACAGTTTACGACCACCCCAAAGTTCTCATTTTCCAAAAGAGCAGCGCTTATTCATCGGCGAACACCATAGCAATCCTGAGCGAAATTGATCTTTCCAAGGTCATCTTCATGAACCCGTATGAAACGACCGCTGCGCCAACTGCACTATTGTTGCCCGATGATCGATTAGAGGCACAACGCAACGGTGGCACATGGTCAGAAGCCTTTAATCCTTCTGGACTGCTCAACAGTTCCCGCTGGTTGGGAGTCCTGGCCTGGTGGGAGTTGGGGCAACTCATGGGTTGGGTACTCTTCCCGCTGACTTTCCTCGCGCTGCGGGGGTTGCCGGACAGAGGCTACGCCTTCTCTAAAACGCTTGCGATCTTAGCCACTGCCTGGGTGACCTGGATTCTCTCGAGTGTACAAGTGCTCAGTTTTACCGGCGGTACGCTCTGGCTCATATTCCTGCTACTGGGATTATTTTCGGTTGTACTATTCTTCCGCCGCAGAACGGAAATGATGGAGTGGTTGCGCAAAAACTGGCGATACATTGTTGCTGTGGAAACCGTACTATTTGTCTTCTTCGCAATTTTCTTGTTTATCCGCTGGCGAAATCCTGATCTGTGGCACCCGTCGTATGGTGGTGAGAAGCCGATGGACTTCTCTTACTTCAATGCTGTATTGCGGAGCAGCAGTTTCCCACCATACGATCCCTGGTTTGCAGGCGGTTACATCAATTACTATTACTTCGGGTTTGTTGTTGTTGCTGTCCTGACAAAGATGCTCGGCATCGTTCCGGCATTTGCTTATAACCTGATCCTGCCATTTTGGTTCGGTTTGACGGCGATAGGTGCTTTTGGTCTGTCCTACAACTTAGTGGCTTATCAAAAACGCCGAAAGAAAAATGAAGGCGCACGCGCTTCGCCTTATATAGCTGGCATCACCGCAGCGATTTTTATGGTGTTCATCGGCAATTTGGGTGAGATCGATACGCTCTCGAAAGCCTTTCTACGTGTAACCGAAGATGTAGAGGTTATTGAGTTGCCTGTTATTGAAACTGTACAACGGGCAGTCGTTGGTCTATATCGTATAGTCATCGAACAGCGAGTGGTCCCGATCGGGACTGGTGAATGGTATTGGAATGCAACGCGTATCATACCGGCGATTGAGGGCGAAACCGGGCCAATCACGGAGTTCCCATTCTTTACTTTCCTTTATGCTGATCTGCATGCCCATCTGATCGTTCTCCCGCTCGCGCTGCTTGCGATTGCCTGGGCAATGTCTGCAGCGTTGCGATCGCCAAAGGAGAGGGGAATGCTAGCGGTGACGTTGCATTGGATTGTCGGTGGACTTGCAATTGGAGTCCTCGGGCCGACGAACACCTGGGATTTGCCCACATACCTTTCCCTGGGCGTTGTCGCAATTGCATATGCCCAATTGCGTCGATTGAGACGATTGGATTTCGATTGGCTCGTATCAACAGGTTGGCGCATTGCATTGCTTGTCCTGCTTGCTAATCTGTTTTTTCGGCCTTTCTCAGAGTGGTTTGGAACGGGCTATGGAAGCATCGAACTCTGGGAAGGGTCAACCACACCTATCCTTTCGTATCTCAAAATACACGGGTTGTTCCTGTTTCTGATTGTCACCTTCCTGCTCGTGGAAACACGTCGCTGGATGCAGGAAACAACGCTGGAGAAGCTCCAGGAGTTCTCAGATTTACTTGGGCCACTCTTAATTGGCCTGGCAGTTTTCGCAGTTATTGTGCTGGTTCTTTGGCTACAATTTGAGATTTGGATCGCACCACTCGTATTGCCATTGATACTTTGGACAGCGCTACTCATGATAAGACCAGCGCAGACGCCTGAACGGCGAGCATTATTTGGATTGGTGGGACTCGGTCTCACGCTTACCCTGGCAGTTGAATTGGTGCGTCTGGAAGGCGATATCGGTCGTATGAACACTGTCTTCAAGTTCTATTTGCAAGTTTGGACTGTGTTCAGCATTGCGGCGGGTGCAGCATTGGCGTGGGTATGGCCAAAACTTTCGGAGTGGCGACGCAGGAATTTGCGTGTCTGGAAATCCGGGCTCACAGCACTTGTCGTAATGGGGAGCCTCTATACAATTTTAGCGGCCTCGGCAAAAATGGGCGACCGTATGGCCCCAGAAGCCCCGGCAACGCTAGACGGCTTGGCATATATGAAATATGCGCGTTATCACGATCAGGGCCAGGAGATTTTGCTCGCCCCCGATTACGATGCCATCCGCTGGTTGCAGGACAATGTGATCGGTTCACCAGTGATCGTAGAAGTGAATGCCACCGAGTACAAATATGGCTCTCGGTTTACCATCAACACCGGTCTGCCGGGAGTAGTGGGTTGGAACTGGCATCAGCGGCAGCAACGTTCGATAGTGCCATCTACGCTCGTCACTGATCGTGTTGCGGCGATTGACGGTTTCTATCGCACAATGCTACCTGAAGAAGCCGTGAGTTTCATCAATAAATACGAAGTTAAGTATGTAATTGTTGGCGGATATGAGCGCGCCTATTATGGCGACGCTGAATTATCGAAGTTCGATGAGTTGGCCTCGGCTGGGATTCTCGATGTCGCTTATCGAAATGACGTCACCGTGATTTACGAAGTTCTCGTGCAATGAGAAACAATTGAAGGGGATAACGCATTGTTGGCGGCCCAGAATGAACTGCACATGAGTCGCGCGAACCCCAACCCCATAAATGGTGGCAGTGAAATTTACTGTAGCGACGACCTGATTTTGGATCAACGGCGTGCCTGATATTATTGCATTCTTCTTGTGGTGGTTTTCAGCAAACATCGTCGGCTGGGCAGCCTGGCCGCTTGCTGCTCGCTTTCTCTCTCGGCTACCCGATCGTGGTTACACATTAAGCAAAGCGTTTGGCCTGCTCGTAGGTGGTTATCTTCTTTGGATACTAGCATCACTGGATTTTCTTCGTGTAAACGCCGGGGGCATTTTAATTGCGTTAGTAATCCTGGCGAGTGCTTCATGGCTCGCCATGCGTGGAGATGGCTGGGGTAGTTTGCGTGACTGGCTCCGAAAAAACATCGCTGTTGTTCTCGCTGCTGAATCAGTCTTCCTATTAGCATTTGGAGTTTGGGCTTATGTACGCGCCCTCAATCCAGAAATCACGGCTACAGAAAAACCGATGGAGTTCGCATTCTTGAACTCCATCATACGAACAGAGACAATGCCCCCCCGCGACCCCTGGCTCTCAGGATTCGCGATCAGTTATTACTACTTCGGTTACGTAATTATTGCGGCCTTCACGCGCATAAGCGGAGTGCTGCCAAGTGTCGCGTTCAATCTGGGAATTGCATTGCTCTTTGGTCTTACGGCACTTGGAGCTTTTGGGGTAGTCCTAAACATGGTGGCTTCAAGTCGCGCTGAGAATGGAGAGCGTGGCGATGATGGAATTGGCCGTTCGATTGGCCCCGCTTTACTCGGGCCACTCTTCGTTCTTGTTACTGGAAACCTGACAGGCTTTCTAGAAGTTCTTTTTGCGCGTGGAATTGGCTCGGAGAGATTCTGGACCTGGCTTAATCTGCGCGATCTCGATTCGATACCCATTGCAACCGAGTCGGGATTGCCAGAGCGTTTTTTGTGGTGGTGGCGAGCTTCGCGTGTTATTCGGGACGTTGACCTCAATAACATTCCGATTGGTCTTGAGCCGATTGATGAATTTCCTTTCTTTTCGTTTCTTCTAGGGGATATGCATCCGCACGTACTCGCATTGCCATTCGTTTTTGTAGCGATTGCCGTGGCCTTACATCTATATATCGATCAGCGTCATAAAAAGCCCCTCTCGGATACTAGTGGAAATGGGCTTTTGGGCGGATGGTTGATGATGCCGTTCGCTCCATTGCTTCTCACTGCGCTCATTCTCGGCGGCTTGTCATTTTTGAATACTTGGGACTTCCCAATTTATACGTTCGTAGTGGTGGCTGCATATACCGCCGGACGTGGCATGCGCTTGAATTGGGAGCGCCGCGTCTGGATTGAAGCGGGTGTACTCGGTCTGGCGTTGGTTGTGCTGGGCGTTCTGCTTTACTTACCGTTCTACATCAGTTTTAGTTCGCAGGCGAGTGGCATCTTGCCCAATCCACTCTATCCGACACATTTGAATCAGTTTACAGTAATGTTTGGAACAGCGTTGGTACCCCTACTCATATGGCTGGTCTGGCTCTTCTTACAGAGACGCAAAGAAATCCGATGGAGTGCCGCGTTGCTATCTGGGCCGGGGATTCTTGGGAGTTTAATACTGCTCTGCGGACTACTCACACTGGCGATTGCAGTGAGTGACCTTGGGCCAGCACAGCAGGCTGTACGGCTTGTGTTAGGCGACTTGCCCATTGGGGCGGCACTTCCGTTTATCCTAAGGCTCAGGTTTATTACCGCACCCTGGGTTTCTCTGCTGCTGGCGGGAATGTTGGCGATTGCTGGAGGGATGCTCTTCCAACGCAAAGTTATCAAACAGGCTACGAAATCGTCCAGTTCTGTTACGACGAACTTTGCCCTCATTCTGATGGGGACTGGGGCACTGCTTACGCTCGGTCCAGAATATGTATACTTGCGCGATACATTTGGCCTGCGCATGAACACGATCTTCAAGTTTTATTATCAGGCATGGGTACTCTGGGGTGTAGTTGCTGCATTTGCAACTTGGCAGGTTGTTCGTTACGCTTCCAATTTCTGGAAACCTATTCAGGGGGTCCTTGCAGGACTCGTAATCGCTGCCGGTTTGGTTTATCCAACATTAGCTGTCAGAACCAAGACTGCGGAGTTTGAGGGCACAACACTCCTACCTGGCGGGGAGCGTATTGCGACTCTCGACGGTATGGCTTATATGCAAAATTCGCGTGCGGAGGATTACAATGCTATCCGCTGGCTCAATGTGCGTCCCGAGCTAGATGGAGTGATCGCCGAAGCAATTGGCGGTAGTTATACGGAATATGCGCGTATCTCTGTCCACACCGGCTTACAAACGGTCTTGGGATGGCCAGGGCATGAGCTGCAATGGCGTGGCGGTTTTGACGAAGCAGGCGGGCGCGAGGACGCCATCCAGACCTTGTACAGTTCAACACGCTGGGAAGAAGCAAGAAATATTCTTGATGAGTATGACATTGAGTTCGTTTATGTTGGTCCTCTCGAGCGAGGACTATTCTCAGAATCAGGCTTGGCGAAGTTTTCGGAGAACATGTTGCCCGTTTATGACAGGGACGGCGTGACTGTATTCGGTCGTATTGATCGCCAGGACACCGGGTAGTCGTCAATGAGTTCTATTCAGCCGGTTAGTTCCAGTCCGCAGCAGGATGAAATCAGAGCAATCCAACTGCCCGAGATATCTCTGGAGACAGCGACGTATGTTCTGATCCTCGGCATCGGAATAGCGCTGCGTTTTTTGAATTTGGGGAATATTCCCCTTACCGCTTTGGAAGCAAATGGCGCACTTGCTGCGCTCTCGATTTTTGAAAGAACGGGAACAAACCTCGCAACTCAGAGCCAGCTTCTGAATAGTCTCCAAGCAGTTTCATTCTGGGCATTCGGCACGAGTGACTTTGTCGTGCGGATGTGGCCGGCGATTGCTGGAGCGTTTATTGTATTATCTCCGGCACTATTCCGTGATTTGCTCGGTCGTCGAACTGCTCTTATCGTATCCAGCTTGCTAGCCATCTCTCCCGCCTTCATCGCAGCCTCGCGGACAGCGAATGGAGCGACGCTTTCACTAACAGCTGCTCTGCTCGTCGTTGCGATGTTTCGTAAGTGGGAAAGTACGCAAAGTCGTACTTCGCTCTTTTTAGCCAGTGTGGCTCTCGGAGCAGGTTTAGCAAGCGGACATTATTTCATTACGATTGTCTTTCTGGGCGCTGCTGCCTTCGCGTTCAATGCATGGCTTTCCGGTTCAGATACGAAACAATTCGGCGGTCTAATACGCGGTTTGCAATCGGAAGCTCTTTTCGTATTTCTGGCAATCGTTGGATCATTCATCCTCTTCTCGACTGCTGGAATGTTCTATCCAGCAGGATTAACAAACTCTGGCAATATGTTGCCCACATGGCTTTCAGGGTGGTTTGGTGGATTGGAGCTACGCCCGTTCCTTATGGTTCCTGTTTCCCTGTTTTTATATGGACCTCTAATTGGTATCCTTGGCCTGGCAAGTGCCAGGCTCGCAATGCTGGGCGACAAGTTTGTCCAGAGCTTGCTGATTACGGCCGGGCTTGCTTTGATATATGGAGTAATTTATTCAGGCAGAGAGTCTGTGGATGTAATCTGGGTTTTAACCCCGCTGTCAATTGCAGCCGCGCGCTTCCTGGCGTCAATTTTTTCCGGGGGCTGGAAAGAGGGAGACCTCGAGATAACGCTTGGGCAAGCAGCGATTCTATTTCTGTTGCTCTCATTTGCCTATCTGAATCTGGCTAACTTTGACTGGCTTTTTCGGTCGGGCGGAGATCAATCAACAAATATTCCATTGTTGCTCGCGGTGGGAGTCATCCTTCTTTTTGGTGTGACCACTGCTCTGTTCGCTACTGGTTGGTCAATAGAGCTAGCCACCAGAGCCTCGATTATTGCGATTGTTATTGCAACGTTGGCACTGGCACTCAGGGCAGGGTGGGGCGTAGGCCAGGCAAATGCTGGAGATGCCCGCGAACTCTGGGCACCCAAGACGATCTCTCCCAACGCGCGCCTGCTTGTTGCGTCTATTGAGGATATTTCTTTGCGCCATGTCGGCGATACTCATGATGCTGAGATTACCGTACTCGGCCATCCGGATGGCCCTCTGGCTTGGCTTTTGCGAGATTTTACGAATGTTAAATGGGTGACCGCACTCAGTTCTCAAATAGACTCTCCCGTCGTTATTACAGCCTTAGATATTGCGAATCCCACTTTGGGTTCGAGTTATTTAGGTCAACAATTTGCTTTTGAGAACACCTGGGATGAGCAACTCCCCAATCCGCGCGCATATGTTGGCTATTTCCTTTTCCGAGACGCCCCAACTTCCTATGATCATTTAGTTATTTGGGTTCGGGAAGATGTGCAATTATTTCGAGAACCCACATAAGCATCAATCAGAGAAACATACATGGCCCAAGCTGAATTGAAATCTTCACCGAGACTTACATTGCTCGATCGTCCGCTAACGTCCTTTTTTACTCTCGACTGGGAGCGCGTTGCATGGATACTTCTGGTGGTAATCGCTATTGTCACGCGGTTCGTTGATCTTGATGCACGCGTGATTAGCCATGACGAGAGTCTGCACACCTATTATTCTTGGCAACTTTACAAGGGTCAGGGTTTCCAACATACCCCTCTGATGCACGGCCCATTCCAATTTCATGCGCTTGGCTTGTCTTACTTTCTGTTTGGTGATTCTGACTTCACCGCCCGTGTCCCAGCAGCGCTTTTCGGGGTCGCAGCGGTGCTGCTGGTCTGGTATTTCCGGCGCTGGCTAGGTCGAACCGGCGCACTTCTTGCGGGATTATTCATGACGATCTCGCCGTATATTTTGTATTACAGCCGCTATGTGCGCAACGAAGCTTTTGTGGTTGTCTGGGCATTACTCATGGCGATTGCGATGTTCCGCTATTTCGAGACTCGAGGAACGCCCTGGCTCTACTTAATGGCGGGAGCAACCTCCTTTATGTATACGACCAAAGAAGTCGCATTCATTTTCGTCGCTCTTTGGATGCTGTTCCTCGGGTTTATCTTCATTCGCGATATGCTGGCCTCAGGCTGGCGGGTGCCTCGCTATAAAAATCTATTCCGCTATTTGATTTACATCGCTTTCCTTGCTTTACTGCTTGCGGGTCTTTTCCAAACAGTCGGGGAGGATATGCTCTCTGCGCTCAACCCGGAGGCTACGGTAATTCCAGCCGATCCAAATGCTGTGGAGGCTGAAGGACAAGTAGAGGTTGATAGATTGAGTCTGCCTATCCTCATCGCAATTGGGATTGCTGGAGCATCACTCGTTAGCGCGGCGGGTCTTGCATTGGCCTCCTTCCGTGAAAACATGCGTCGTTTTGCCAGCATCGATTTGCTCATTATTCTGGGCACATTTGTTTTGCCACAGCTGACCGCTTTTCCAGTTGACTTTATACTTCAAGCTGATGCCCTGGATTATTCCCCGGAAGGATTGCTCCGAACCGTTCCAACTTTTCTTGTCTTGTTCGTGCTCTCCGCTGCAATCGGACTGCTTTGGGATTGGCGAAAATGGCTCATCGCTGCGGGGATATTCTATGGAATTTATATTCCCTTGTTTACAACACTATTCACCAATGGGAATGGTTTTGCAACTGGCCTTGTTGGTTCACTCGGATATTGGTTAGACCAGCAGGGGGTCCAGCGCGGGAATCAACCCTGGTACTACTACATCTTCCTCCAAACACTCGTTTATGAATATTTACCCGCCATTGGAACACTAATCGCTACCGGTTTTGGTTTTAAATATATTTTTTCCAGTTACACAACTTCGGTAGCTGTTAGCAACGAATCTGATGATGACGAAGCGGCTGAAGAAGGCGGGTTAATCGAAAAGGTTGAATTGCCAACTAACAGTTTTCCGGTTTTATTATTTATCGGTTGGTGGGTGGTAAGTTCCTATGCTGTCTATACATATGCTGGTGAGAAAATGCCCTGGCTCACTGTGCACCTCACTTTGCCGATGATATTGCTCACCGGTTGGTCAGTCGGAAAGCTGATTGATGAAACGAATTGGAAGGAGGTGTTAAATAGTCGTGGATGGCTTGCAGCCTTGCTCCTTCCACTCTTTATCTTTGCACTCGGAAGTGTGCTAGGCCAGGTGTTTGGAACGGAGCCCCCCTTCCGAGGCATGGAGTTGGTTCAATTAGAAGCGACCATGGCCTTCCTTTCTGCATTCGCATTCCTTGTCGGGGTTACAGTTGCCATCTATTTCGTGGGTCAAAAAGCCGGCTGGAGGCTCGTGGGTCGATTGGCCGGGTTGGAAGCAATTGGTTTGTTAACCCTATTTACAGCTCGCGCAGCCTTCGTGGCAAGCTATATTAACTACGATAATCAGACGGAGTTCATCAATTACGCTTCTGGTGCGCCGGGGGTGGGTGTTGTCATGGATCAGGTGGAGGAAATATCTCGCCGGACGACTGACGGCCTTGGTGTTCGGGTCGCCTACGACGACGATACATCTTGGCCACTTACATGGTATCTCCGAAATTACACTGGGCAGGTTTTCTACGGTGGACAACCGTCGCGAGATTCGTTTAACGATGTCCCATTGGTGATCGCGGGAGATTCAAATTGGTCGCGTGTCGAGCCGTTTCTTGGCGAAGAGTATTTTCAGTTTGAATATATTCGGATGTGGTGGCCGATGCAGGATTACTTTAGCCTTAACTGGGATCGAATTCGCAACGCCGTAACCGATCCGAACTACCGCGAAGCACTTTGGGATATCTGGTACGCAAGAGATTACACACGTTATGGTGAACTCACTGATGTAAATTATGACCTGTCACGGTGGCCGGTCGTAGATCGGATGCGTTTTTACGTGCGGCGGGATCTGGCTGCTCAATTATGGGATATGGGTGTCGGCCCAACGGTCCTGTCCGAGCCGTCGACTCCAGATCCGTTTGAGGCCCTTTGGCAAGATGTTGTGGCATCCAACTTTTGGGGTTCGGAAGGCTCGGCCCCTGGTGAGTTCCAGCGTCCGAGAAACGTTGCTGTCGGACCGGATAATTCTGTGTATGTTGCAGATACATTCAACCATCGCATCCAGAAATATAATTTAGCCGGTACCCTTCTCGTCACTTGGGGTCAGTTTGGTTCTCTCGATCAAAACAGTGGTGCCCCCGGAAATTTAAACGAGCCGTGGGGGATTGCGGTCGGAGCAGATGGCTCCGTTTACGTCGCTGACACCTGGAATCATCGCATCCAAAAATTTGATGGTGACGGTACATTTATAACTGAGTGGGGTCATTTTGGAACAGATGGCGCGCTGGATGCGATGTGGGGACCGCGTGATGTAGCAGTTGGCCCCGACAATCTAGTTTATGTGGCGGATACGGGAAATAAACGAATAGTTGTGTTTGACGCCGACGGTGTGCCGCTTCGGCAGGTGGGCAGTACGGGTATCCTTGATGGCGAACTCGATGAACCTGTTGGTATCGCGGTGGATCAGGCTGGACAACTCTATGTTGCCGATACCTGGAACCGGCGTGTCCAAGTATTTGATGAGAATGGAATATTCCTGCGTAAATGGGATATTCCAGGCTGGTATGGGCAATCGTTGGAAAATAAACCTTATATAGATGTCGATAACCTTGGTCGAGTTTATGTTTCAGACCCGGAGTCGTATCGCATTCTTATTTTTGACACACTCGGTACACCACTAAGTTCCTTTGGCGACTTTGGCTTTGGTAGCAATGGCTTTGCTCTGCCGGCAGGTATTGCCTGGAATGGAAGTAATGGAATACTTGTCGCAGATACTGATAACAATCGCATTATGCAATTTCAGTTGGACCTGTCTTTGATTGATCCTGCCTCATCTGATGATAGCAATGAATAACATATCCTCGTTATTGTCATGCTATAATCCGGCCGCTCCAGCAATAACCCTATGAAACTGCACGAATATCAATCAAAAAACTTGTTCGCTGAACAAGGAATTCCGATTCCGCCCGGTCGTATTGCAGAAACCGCGGAAGAAGCGCGGGATGTTGCCGCCGAGCTGGGTGGCAGAGTTGTTGTTAAGTCTCAGGTCTTGGTTGGTGGACGCGGCAAAGCAGGCGGTATCAAAGTCGCAGAGACTCCCTCTGAGGCTGAAGCACATGCCAAAGTTATCCTTGGAATGTCAATCAAAGGTCTACAGGTACGGAAAGTGCTCATCGATAAAGCAGCAGACATTGCAACGGAAATTTATCTTGGCGTTACAAACGATCGGTCCGCGCGCAGAGCTGTAATGATAGCCTCGGCTGCCGGCGGAGTAGACATCGAAGAGGTTGCGGCTACGACACCCGAAAAGATCATCCGCACACATATTAGCCCATTCCTGGGGCTGCGAGATTATCAGACGCGCAGTCTTGCGTTGGGGATTGATCTTCCCCGCAGCCAGTGGCGAGCATTTGGAGTCATTGCAAACGGTCTTTATCAGACATATTCTAGTACAGATGCGACACTGGTCGAAATTAATCCACTTGTCATCACCGGCGATGATTCATTACTAGCGCTGGATGGGAAGATTGTGCTCGATGATAATGCCCTCTTCCGTCATCCGAATCTGAACGAAATCTGCGATCTCGACGCAGACGATCCGGCCGAAACCGAAGCCAGGAAGCACGGTCTTTCTTATGTTGCTTTAGATGGGGAAATAGGCTGTATGGTAAATGGTGCCGGCCTCGCTATGGGGACGATGGATATCATCAAATATTATGGCGGGTCGCCGGCCAACTTTCTCGATATCGGGGGTGGAGCGGAAGCAGATAAAGTCGCCGCTGCTTTACGCATTATCCTGGCCGATGAAAAAGTAAAGGCTCTGCTAGTGAATATTTTTGGCGGCATCACACGTTGTGATGAAGTTGCAAAGGGCATTCTCACCGCGATGGCAGAAGTGAAAGTCAATGTGCCAATGGTTGTCCGGTTGGTTGGTACGAATGAAGAAGAAGGACGCAAATTACTAGCAGAGGCAGACATGATCACCGCCACGTCGCTGGCGGATGCGGCACAGAAAGCCGTCGCCGTCGCCGGTTAATTACTCAATTCCGATGAGCATCTTTATCAATGCAGATACTCGTATTCTTGTCCAAGGGATCACAGGTCGGCAGGGATTATTTCATAGCCAACAAATGATCGAATATGGCGCTCAAGTCGTGGCGGGTGTGACGCCCGGCAAAGGAGGAGAGTGGGCTGCCGGTGTTCCCGTGTTTGATACTTGTGAAGTCGCAGTCGATGCGACAGGTGCAAACTGTGCCGTCCTATTTGTTCCCGCCCGTTTCGCGCCAGATGCAATGTATGAACAGGCCGATGTCGGCATTCCATTAATTGTTTGCATCACCGAAGGGATACCAGTCCAGGATATGATGCGAGTCCGCGCATATTTGGACATGAAGGATATCCGGCTGATTGGGCCTAACTGCCCGGGATTACTCACCCCTGGCCAATCCAAAGTTGGCATCATTCCAGGGCATATCTCAACACCGGGTAACGTCGGGATTGTTTCCCGTTCGGGCACACTTACTTACGAAGTTATTTACGCTCTGACTCAAAACGGCATCGGGCAATCCACGTGTGTGGGCATTGGTGGCGACCCAGTCAATGGCACAAATTTTATCGATGTGTTACGGATGTTCGAAGATGATCCCCAGACTGAAAAAATTGTCATGATCGGCGAAATTGGGGGTACCGACGAAGAACAAGCCGCAGAGTTTATTGGCAAACACATTACTAAGCCGGTCGTTGGTTTTATCGCTGGACAGACTGCACCTGCCGGCAAACGCATGGGCCATGCTGGAGCAATCGTCGAAGGCAGTTCGGGACTCGCAGTGGACAAAATTGCAGCGCTCGAAAATGTGAATGTCCGAATCGCAAACCAGCCGGAAGACATGCCAGGGATGTTGTCTTAGGCTCGTCCTTCATAGCCTACTTTTCGTTGCAAATTAATTGCAGGCCTCTCAAGAGCGGGAGAACCGCACTTATATTGGCCATGTCCCCATCTCAGTGAAGCAACTTCGCACAAAATTTGATCTGGGTCTGATTGTCGTCGCTGCTCTCGCGACATTTACGGCCTGGCCGTTATTGGCGCAGCCTAGTCTGCCAACCATGACAGACGCCGAGATGCATGTTTATCGGGCGGCCGAAGTGCAATATGCAATCGAAGGTGGCGTTTACTACCCTCGTTGGGCGCCGGATTTTTATTACGGCTATGGCTACCCGGTTTTCAACTATTACTCGCCATTGACCTACCATATGGCGGCCTGGTATGTGCTTCTGACCTCGTTTGATGTTGTCGCAGGAACAAAGTTTGTATTAATTCTGGCCGCATATATTGGCGCGTTTGGGATATATCTATTTGCGCGCCAACGTTGGTCCAGCGATTCCGCATTGGTGGCGACGGCAGCCTGGTCTCTCGCTCCGTATGTGATGTATATCGATCCGCATGCTCGCGGTGATGTACCTGAGACATTCGCCTTGGCGCTGGCCCCCGCAATGTTCTGGCTTTTTGACAGGGTTAAGATGCGTGGATCGCCGGGCTCGCTCGTGGGAGCGGCTATGGTGCTTGCATTATTAATCCTGTCACATCCGCTGATGGCTCTGATCCTATATGGTTTTCTCCTCCTGTTCATAGTTTGGGAGGTGGTGCTTGGACCGCTAGGGCCGAATGGAAAAGATGGACTGGGTGATCCGCGCCGACATTTGTCGCAGGTCGTATTCGCGCTTGCGCTGGGCTTGCTATTAGCGGCGTTCTATTGGCTTCCCGCTGGGGTCGAACGAAGCGCAATTCAGTTGGATAAAGTTGCCGGGGCTGGCTTCTTTGATTTTCGCAATCATTTTATTCAACCTGCTGAACTTATCAGTCATTCACCACTTCTCGATTTTGGTGCAACAGAACCTGCTTTCCACTTCAACCTCGGAGTTGGCCAGTGGATTGTCGGGCTAATTGGGGCGCTCACAATATTCGTGCCTCGTCTACGGCGATTCGATACGATATTTTTTGCCCTTTTCGCGATAGGCTGTATGTACCTGATGACGGGAGCATCGCAGGGATTTTGGGGTGGAATAGCACTCATGCGCTTTTTTCAATTCCCATCTCGATTTCTTGGGCCTGCCGCCTTGGCATTTGCCGCGCTCGCGGCAATGTCCATTCGCTGGTTTGAGCTCATACAAGGAATTTGGCCGCGCGTCCAGTTAGCAAGCGCCATCGCGATTGTCGGCATTGGCATTGGTGCAATGCCTCTTAACTTTCCCAAACCTTGGGCAGATTTTGGGCCGGTCGATCCAAACCGGATGCTTCAGGTAGAACTAGACGGTCGGGCAAGAGGAACAACATCGGCGGATGATTTTCTTCCGATTGATGTAATTGTTGTCCCCCAGCCAGTCGAATCTATTTTGGCAGACTATAGTGACGATTGGCGCAATGTGGAAAAATTTAATCGAACTACCTTGCCGGAGGGTTCATTCGCGCAATTGCTGGAAACAAATGCTGAATATGATCGCATTGCGGTGCAGAGCGATGAGGCTTTTGTCTTTCGTATGTATCGATTCTACTTTCCCGGCTGGAGTGTTCTTATTGACGATGATCCAGTCGAAATCGATATTGCTCAACCCGATGGCTTCATCACTTTCTGGGTTCCCGCCGGAGAACACATCATCGAGGTAGCTCTAAACTCCACTCCGGCACGAACAATCGGTACGTTCATGAGTGCTGCGGGCCTCGCGATATTAATATCGCTCCTGATAAGGAGGGTATTTATCGTCCGTAATTACGAGACGATCAATGAACAAGCGACTGCTTCACCATTGGCGCCAAACTCCTTTATCCTAACCATTTCTTTGATAGTTGGACTATTCGCAATTCGTGCAGCGGCGGACAGGAATGATTGGTTTACGCTTCATTCCCGAGGAAATGCGGTGTTGTCGGCGGAGCAGCAGATCTATGTAGAACTCCAAGACGAAATTGCCTTACTTGCATTTGATGTCGCGGAAAGCAGTGTGCAACCCGGTCGGGAATATCCGGTGACTTTGTATTGGAAGGCAACATCCCCACCAACTGAGAACTACCGTGTCTTTGTTCATCTACGCGGAGAAGATGGCGAAGTTTTCGGGCAATCGGACAAACTCAATCCGGCTGGATTTCCCACTCGACGCTGGCCATTGGATGAATATGTGCGCGATGAGCACATCCTTAAAATCGAGGATGAACTTCCCGCGGGGGAGTACTTTATTTCCACTGGTCTCTGGAATGTGGATACGGGTCAAAGACTATTGGCTTATGATCAAACTGGGGTTAGGCTGGGGGATAGTATTCCTCTCCCAATCCAACTCACTGTTGATTGACAGTTTGATGAACGATCTGATTGTGTATAATTTTTTCAGCACACTGGATAGATTATGAATAAACGCGAACGGCTGACAGCGACAATTCTCGGCGAAGAAGTTGATCGTGTGCCGGTTTCCCTCTGGCGACATCAGCCCGTGGACGATCAGACGGGCGCTGGTTTGGCTGCTGCCACTTTAGCCTTCCAGCGTGAGTTTGAATTCGATTTCGTAAAGGTGACACCTGCCAGTAGTTATTGTTTACGCGATTGGGGGGTGAAAGACACTTGGCACGGTCACTATCACGGCACCCGAGACTATGGCCCGCGCCGCGTCCAGGAAACTGGTGATTGGGCCTCACTATCGCAACTTGACCCACGTGATGGCCAAATGGGAGAAGTATTGCGTGGGCTGGATGGCATACGTGAGGGTCTTGCTGGAGAAACGCCCTTTATTCAGACT
Organism: Anaerolineales bacterium; assembly: GCA_965248775.1. Lineage (GTDB taxonomy): Bacteria > Chloroflexota > Anaerolineae > Anaerolineales > JBHHUI01 > JBHHUI01. The sequence continues at coordinate 1,473,379 of OZ252150.1, read as the reverse complement.
ATCTTTAGTCCTCTATCGCAAGCGAAAAATCTCGTTGGGAATGAAGGATTTCTTGTGCATATGCGGAAGTCTCCCGACGCACTGCATGAGGGCCTCCGAAGAATCACAAACCAAACGCGACGCTTCTTGGAAGCTGCCCTTGAGAGTAGTATGGATGGAGTCTTCTACGCAGTTCAGTGGGGCAGTTATGCTAATCTGACTGAATCCGAGTATGAAGAATTTGGGCGCCAATACGATTTGCAGGTTCTCGAACTCGCCAGTGATTTATGGTTGAATGTACTGCATTTACACGGCTCAGAGATAATGTTCGATAAATTTATGGACTATCCTTGTGCAGTACTCAACTGGCACGATCGGGAGACAGGACTTTCTCTTGCCGAGGGCTTAGCAAGCTGGGGCGGGGCGGTCTGCGGTGGGATTCGGCAGGAAGAAACTCTGATGGCTGGGAACCCCGACAATATCCGAGCCGAGTGCAAGCAGGCAATTGAGGCAACAGGTGGAAAAAGATTTATCCTTGGAACCGGCTGTGTTGCCCCTATCGTTACTCCTTTTGGAAATATGAAAGCGGTGCGGCAGGTTGTAGAGCAAGGGGGACACTGAGCCCCAATGCCCAGGGGACCCGGCCTGCGGGTAATCGGCGGTGAATTAAAGGGGCGCCAACTTAAACAGGTTGGGGGAAATAGCACTCGCCCAATTAGTGGCCGCGTAAAGGAGGCGTTGTTTAATATCATCGGAGTCGATATTAAAAAGTCAGCATTCCTGGATTTGTTTGGAGGTACCGGTGGTGTGGGAATTGAGGCAATCAGCCGGGGTGCCGAACGAGTTGTCTTCGTAGAGAATGATTCCCGGACTCTCTCTACCTTGCGCACCAATATAGCCCAGATGAATGTCCAAGAACGATGTGAAGTTTTACCTGTTGATGCCTTCAGTTGGCTCTCGCGGAAGAATGTATACTCATTTGATTATATTTTCATAGCGCCCCCGCAATACCTTGGCACGTGGTCTCGTGCGCTTGGTAGACTCGATAAAGACACGCATTGGCTAAATCCCGAGGGCTGGATAATTGCTCAGATCGATCCGAACGAATATACAGAAATGGAACTGGACAGTTTGACTCTATTTGATAAACGAAAATACGGAAACACCGCCCTGTGCTTCTACGAGCGAACGAGAGAGGAGGTGTAGCCTGACTATTGCGCAGCAGGAAGCCCCCGTCGCTAAAACGAAGATCATAGAAACTCATCCCTGGACAAGAAAAATTATTGTCACTTATATACCGGGAAAGTATGATGAACGCATTAATTGGCTGCTGCCTACGCTCTTAGATTGGTTTGGCCGTAATGGACATACAGTCCAAGAAGATTACCCAACGGACGAAACCGATCTCATTATTACGAGTGCAATTTTTGGTCACCCGGTGGAGCGGGAAGAGGCGCTTCTCTTCCAGGCGAAACGGCGCTTCCAATTGTCTACGCGCCCCCAGGTATTGACACTGATGTCCATTGATGAGGCGGAATTTAAAAGTCGGCTGCTCCAATTCGAAGAACTAGCCAAGCACCCATTGGATGCCGAATCAGCAAAACTCCAATTTCCCGGAATGGGCCCGGAAGCAGTTGAAGTATTGCATTCCCAGGCAGGACGTGGCCCGATCGTCGCTCTCGGTAGATATTTACAGGCGCAGGCGAAGAGCATTCGCGTTCTAGCATTGGTCGGTAACGACACAGTCGTGCCTTCAAAGGGTATTCATTTTGATTTGGCAGGTTCACATGCTGAAACATCTCGCTCCACCGTGCAGGATTTTGCAGCTGACGTAGGCCAGCGGCTTGTTGTTCACCTAAGTACTTTCGAAGTTAAGGATCATGAATTCGTAGATGACGCTGTTCCAGCTGAACTATGGAAGAGACTAAGGACACCCACGGCAATGGTACGGGCGGGGCCATTGTTTACCGAATTCGGCTTTTTCATCGATCCGATTTCGGTCGAAAAGGCACTCGGTTTTAAAGGCATAAGTGGCGTTATCGCCGCACAATATAGCGAAGGGTGCTATGCCGCCTACGATGCAGACCTTGAGGGATTGATATCAACAGCAACAGGTAGCGCCCGTCTCGTTGATAAGCGTTCCATCTCACATGAAGATTTAGCGTATGTGGCTGGTGTCAAGCGGGGCGGGGGCGGTGCTTTGGTAGGTGTTATAGAGGGCCGCCCAGTGGTTGTCCCATCGGTGGAGGCCGTTGAGCTTTGGGGTATTTGTGATGCAGTATCCCGACAGACTATAAAGAATAGCCTCGATGAATCGGTCGAGGTTCCAACGGTGAGAGCAATTCTGCACGGACATGTCGGAGTCGCTGCTTATGATCCGCGACTCGTGGAGCGCATCACGCTCGATCGGCCGTTTTATCAATATCCTGTTTCCTGCGGGACACAGGCGTTGGCACAGGGAACGGCCGCGGCATTTGCGCGTTCAGAATCTTTACGTGATCCGGAGGATCCGCGCAAAGTTATCTTTCTTGAGCAGCCCTGTCACGGTGTGCTTGTTGCAGAGAAATGGACGGTGGGGATGGAAGCATTCGAGACGATTTATAATTCCCTTCAATCGAAGAATATTCGGATTACCCCCGAAGTTCCGCAAGGGCCAATTGCCTGGCGGGAAAATAATAAAGTACGGGAAAAAGTTTAATCTAGTCTTTTGCGCATAGGCAATGATAAAAACAGGATTTACGAATCGATGAGAAAATCTTTGAAATTAGCCTTCAGTTTGTCCACCATGATGCTACTCTTAGCTCCGATTTCTACAGTCGCTGGGCAAACTCGGTCAATTGTCTGGCAGCGCTGGGATGTCAATATTGTTGTTACAAATACTGGCGATTTATTAATAACAGAAACTCAGGCGATTGAGTTCCGAGGTGGCCCATTCAGAGAGGGGTTCCGCGAAATCCCTAACAATTTTACTGAGGGTATCACGAACTTCAACGTTTATGAAGTGATCTCTCAAGTATCGATTCCTCTTCCAACTCATGTATCCAGAACAGATACGGACGGTGGGAGTACTCTCGTCACCTGGGATTTTGAACCTGCGATCGATGAAGTTAGAACTTTTATTGTTACCTATGTAGTAACGGGAGCATTACGACTCTATGAGTCTCGTGGTGAAGATTACTGCGCCAGCGGCGGTTATTCGTGTGACATCCTTTCGTGGCATGCTGTTCCGGATAATCACGAATATCCAATTCAGAGCTCGCATGTAACAGTGACATTGCCTCCTGGAGGCGAAATCCTGCGGGAACCAGAGGTGCTCAGTAACGCCGCAATATATTGGGAAACCGGCCAAGATAATCTATCTGCCACATTTATTGCAAATGAAAGTCTGGCATCCGGCAGTGGCATCGATGTGCGTGTCACGTTCGCGCATGGGGCGGTCTCAGCTAGTCCGCCAAATTGGCAGACCGAGGCTGATAAACAGATCGCTTACGATCAAAATATCAAACCAATTGTAGATCTGGCCGTAGGGGCAATCTCAATAATACTGTTCATTGCAGCCTTTGGTGGGCTGTACTTGCTCTGGTATCTGAAAGGCCGTGATCCACAATCCGGTCCGGTGCCGGAATATTTAACTGAACCTCCGTCTAATCTGCCACCGGGTGCCGTGGGCACGCTGCTGGATGAGAAGGTTGATATGCGCGATATAACTGCAACCCTCATCGACTTTGCACGTCGCAATTATTCGGTTTTGGAGGAGCGCCAAAGTGAAGGCTCCTATGGTTCTGTAAAGCGGCGCTTTTGGTTTAAGAAAGAGTCAGATGTTGAGCTTGGTGAATTGCGAGATTATGAACGCGATCTCTTCAAAGCATTTTTTGGCCGAAAGGATGAGCGCTCGGTCAGTAAAAACTACCCAGTGGTTTTTACAATAAGTTGCCCAAGATACGTGAAGCCATGTATCACGATGTCACCGAGGCCGGATTATTCCGGGACCGGCCAGATCGCGTACGTGCGAGGTATTTGGGTTGGGGCATCGCGATTCTAATTCTTTCGGTATTCGCACTGTTTGTCGTGGGCGCGGGTGCTCTTACCTTAACAAGCTTTGCACTATGTCCAGCCTTTGCCATTGCAATCTTTGGAATTGGTTTGATGATCATTAGTCGCGCGATGCCGGCCAAAACTCGTCAGGGTGCTCAAGAAGCTGCAAAGTGGTGGGCTTTCCGAAAGTATCTACAAAACATCGACTAGTACGCGGATATTCCCGATGTCGCGGAACAGTTCGATCAGTACTTGCCATACGCAGTCGCACTGAATCTCGACCGAAAATGGGTGCATATGTTCTCGCGTGTAGAAACAACGCCTGTGCCGACCTGGTATCACCCGGTGTGGATTGGCTCAGGGCACGCACCCTGGCTCCGACCTGGGACGGGCTCAAGTTCAACCGGACGGCTCCAGAAGCCTGTTGCGGCGGGTGCTTCGCCTTCTCTTGGGGAAGGGGTAGCAGGTGGTTTAAACCAAATGGGTTCTGGGATGATGACCGGCCTTAATCAAATGTCTGAGGGCTTGATATCGGCTCTAAATACTACAGGACGGACTTTTAATACTCCGCCTGGAGTGGTGGTGGATTTAGCGGCGGTGGTTTCAGTGGAGGCGGCTTTAGCGGGGGTGGTGGTAGTGGTGGCTTTCGATAATGGGTCTGTGCAACTCCAGCTATTTTTATGCGTATAGGCATTATAGGAAGAAGAAATGACAGGAAGTACTACTGCAAAGATCATAATTGTTGGAGCAACAATCTTAGACGTTTTTGGCATCATTGCCCTTGTTATTCTACGTGGTAGCGGTCTTGAAACGGGGGATTAATTGTTGGCGCTATTCTATTGATGGTTGTCACACTTCCCGCATTTGGATTGGGCGCGTTTTTACTCTATAGATCAAAGGCTGAAGCTGCTGAAAATGTTCTGGTTGCCAAGCAGAGACAATTGCTAGACATGGTAACGACAAGGGGTGAACTGAGCATCAGTGCTGCGGTTGTAGAGCTTCAATCACCTAAATCGGAAGTACAACGCTGGGTGTATAATTTAGTTGGTTTGGGAGTATTCAATGGTTATATCAACTGGGACGAGGGAGTTTTATATAGCTCCGAGGCAGCTCAATTGAAGGACCTCACAGAATGCATGCGTTGTGGTGGGGAAGTTGCACTTGCGGGTAAAGGCGTTACGAAGTACAAACATTGTGGAACTGAGTATTATTTATCGTAGTTGGAGAGTTAGAGGAAATACGTATGGGCGATTTATACGACAACGTAAGCGAATCACGTACAGCACTTGAAAAACTCGCTGCCAAAATTCCTGGCGTCGGTGGTTATCTTGAGCGCGAAAAGCGCCGTCAAACCGATAAGGTCGTTCGGGAGAGCATTGGCAATCGTTTTCAGGAACAACTTGAGCGGCTTTCGGAAATTCAGGTGACGCTTGTCAATGAAGGTGCCATCGAGCATGTTGACGATGTCGAGCGTGCCGTGGTCAAGCTAAGAATGATCATTGATGCGGTTACAACGGCGGCTTATGGATATTCTGGTTTCTTCGATACCGTAAAGGTCAACGAAGATGAACTTGAAAAATTGTACGAATATGACCTCGCCATGCTCGACGGCGTAGAAAAGCTGTCGAACGCAATTGACAATTTGAACATTTCGATTGGCGGCGATGGAGTCGCAGCCGCCGTCCGACATGTGGTTACGACGGCACAAGAAGGTGTCACAGCGTTTGAGCATCGGAAGGACGTACTTACAGGACTTTAGCCCATCAAACCAGCCGGATTGATTGGTTACCAGGAGGCAGATTAAATGGCTCGCCGGATATTTGACGTAGTTGAATACCCAACTGAAATGCGAAACGAGATCGTTCACCGTTTTCCCGAGAGCGGATCGGGTGACTTTAGGATCGGTTCGCAGGTAATTGTCCGAGAATCACAGAATGCTGTGTTCTTTCGGGATGGGCGCGCACTCGACACATTCGAGCCGGGCCGACACACAATCGCGACTGCAAATATACCGGTCATAATTGACTTTATTGGACGTGCGTTTAATGACCGCACTCCATTCCCAGCCGAAGTCTACTTTGTCTCGATGCGCGAATTTCCCAATCAAGGTTGGGGCACTCCGCAACCGATCCTGGTAAAGAATCCAGGCGTGGGCCTCGGGATTACATTGATTCAGGCCTTTGGAAAATATTCCTTCGAAGTTGGGAATGCCCAGCAGTTTGTAAACCAGATCGTGGGTCAACAGGGCAACTACACGACTGCGGACATTCAAGATCGTTTCCGTTCCATTCTATTGAGTAAATTGCAGGACATGTTGGGAACTCTTGCGACTGAACAGAACAAGAGCGTTCTGGATTTGATCGGATTAACTGAGGAAATTGGCGCAGGTGTACGAGCTAAAGCCGAGGACGAGTTTAAAGCCATTGGTATCACCCTCAAACGATTTTATATCGAATCGCTCAAGCCGAGCAGCAAATCTGCTGAGGAGCTGCGCGCGATGGGGCTCCTGGATGTCGCCACTTATACCCAATTGCAGGCGTCTGATGCGATGCGAGATGCTGCCCAAAACGAAGGCGGCGGAGCCGGGCTCACCGCTGGCATCGGAGCCGGTCTTGGAATTGGCAACATCATGGGCCAAGCTTTCCAAGGTGGAGTGCAAAATACTGGAGTGCCAACACCCCCACCAACTGCACCGGGCGGAGGCGGAGCAGCTACGGCTACGCTCCCAGCCGTAATGACTCCTGGACAAGCAGCGGGCTATCTCCAAGTCACAGAAGCAGACATTATGACGATGATAGAGGCAGGCGACATCAAGGCCAAAAAACTTGGCGCCTCATTCCGCATCGCGAAGATAGCACTCGACGAATTCATGGCGAGTTAGAGCAACAGTTCTACGCTGAACAGCTATGACCCGGTTTTCGTTGAACGCACTGAAAGCCGGGTCTTATTTCGTAATGGCAATATGATAAAAATTACACCAACTGAAATTGAAAATATTCTGGAACGGGTCCTGCTCGAAGTTCAACGGCCGGCACGCTACACCGGTGGTGAACTGAATAGCATTTCTAAAGATTGGACATCTGAGCGGGTAAAACTCGCGCTCGCCTTCCCGGATATTTACGATCTCGGCATGTCGAATCTTGGCCTGGCCATACTTCACGACATCATCAATAAACACGACGATATGCTGGCCGAGCGAGTCTATTTGCCCTGGGATGATATGGATGAGGTGATGGAACGCGAGCGCGTACCACTATATGCGCTCGAGTCTAAGCATCCAATTGTTGATTTTGATGTGATCGGCCTCTCGTTGCCTTATGAGCAGCTCTATACAAATGTGCTTCACTTGTTCTCATTGGCGGGAATGCCGCTCAGGACAGCAGACCGAGATCGCGCCGCGCAGTCGTTCCCACTCGTTGTGGCCGGCGGCCATGCCACCTACAACCCGGAACCAATGGCCGATTTCATCGATGCCTTCCTGATCGGCGAGGGTGAAGATGCAATGGTTCAGGTGCTGGAAGTTGTGCGCGAATGGAAGCAGGAGAACTCAGACGATCGACGGGAATTGAAGAGGCGGGTTGCTCAACTTTCCGGGTTCTATGTACCCGAATTCTACGAAGTGGAGTATCACTCAGACGGGACTCTATCCCGCGTCGTTCCCACGGAGTCCACAGCACAATTTCCGGTCCTCAAAACGATAGTAAAAGAACTCCCACCACCACTCACGGACTTCATCGTTCCATTTGTGGATGTTGTCCATAATCGGGCAGCCATTGAGATCATGCGCGGGTGCACCCGTGGCTGTCGTTTCTGTCACGCCGGGATGGTGACCAGACCCGTCCGAGAACGGAGCGTCGAAGAAATCGTGGCAGCGGTTGGAGCGATGATTGAGAAGACCGGCTTTGAAGAAGTGGCGCTGCTCTCATTGTCTTCATCGGACTATCGAGATGTCGGCCCTTTGGTTGATGCCATCTCTGAAAACTTCGGCGATTTGCACCTCAATATTTCGTTACCGTCCCTGCGAATTGAAAGTGTTTCGGTCGAATTGATGGACAAGTTAAACGCCGCCGGAGGTAGAAAGGGTGGATTTACTTTAGCGCCAGAAGCAGCAACGGAGAGAATGCGCGAAATTATCAATAAAGCTGTTCCTTCGCAACAGGTGCTTGATACAGCCCGCGAAATCTATTCACGGGGATGGAAAACCATCAAACTATATTTCATGATTGGCCATCCCTCAGAGACACTTGAGGACGTTCAGGCCATTGTGGATTTATGTTTCGCCGTACGCGAAGAGGGGCGCAAGGTACTGGGTAACAAGGCCAAACTCCATGCCGGCGTGAGTACCTTCGTACCGAAACCCCACACTCCTTTTCAGTGGTCGCCTTCGGACACATTAGAGCAGATACGGGCGAAACAGGACCTACTGCGACGCAAGCTACGTGGCCCCGGTATAAAATTAAATCTAAACAAGCCGTTGGAAACGATGATGGAAGTGTGGCTCTCGCGGGGTGACCGCAGGCTCGGCGAAATAATCGAGACCGCTTACAAAAATGGCGCCAGATTCGATGCTTGGTGGGAGCATTTCGATTACGACGCATGGATGGGAGCATTTGAGAGCGCTGGCCTCGATCCCAATTTCTATACGCATCGCCTTCGGGGAAAAGACGAAATACTCCCCTGGGACCATATCGACGCGGCTGTGAAGAAAAAGTTTCTTTGGGAGGATTGGGAATGGAGCCTGACTGGCGAAACTCGCGTCGATTGTCGGGATAAATGCTTTGCTTGTGGCATTCTGCCGAAGTTTTTGGATAAGCGCATGAAAACACCGGCTGAAGCCTGGGAATGTCCCGAGGTCATCCCAAAGCACTTACGAGGCCGGAAAAAGAAAATCACTAAGAACGCTGACCTGATTCCTGTTTCAGCAATTTAAGTGTTAATCATCCTGCGTCAATAGATGTTTCGATAAGACTACAGCGATCCAACACCTTCTAGCACTCCTTTTCTTCAGGGGATATCCACGTTGCCCAGATTGACGATACGTTCGGGAACTTCACTACCGTCTGCGTTCAATACAATAAATCGCTCACCGGTTGCCGGGTCATATAGTCCAGTGAGAATTTTATATTCTCCCGCCCCTAGCAGTTTGTCGGAGAGACAAGTACTTTTACAACATGAATAGCCCTACAGGGCAAAATGAGCAGTTGATTGCGACAAAACAAGCGTAAAACAGTGTGCATTTCATGGAGGGCAAACCACCTTCTCTCAGCGAGTAGCAGGCGCGCCAAAGCAGCCCCGGCTAAAGCACACCCTTTGCTTGGTAGAGGGTGTGCATGCGTTTGAGGTTGAACGCTAGGCAGACCAGACACCATTCCCCGGCTGCTGCCGGCAGGCCGCGCAGAGAAAACTGGCGGAAGCCCAGGACTTCCTTGATGATACCAATGACGGGTTCCACTGTGCATTTGCGTAAACGGTAGCTGGCTTTGCCGATTTCGGTTTGTAGTTTGTAAGCCATCTTGACTTTCGGACTGGCATCTTCCGGTGGCGGAGCAGGCATTTGTTCAAAGAAGGTACGCCAGCTTTTGTGGTGAGGTTCGCGACCGGTAGCAATGTAAGGATCAATGCCAAGCTTCTCAAGTGCTGCGATGTTCGCTTTGCTGAAATATCCATAATCCAAAGCGGCAGCCTTTGGTTTGCCTACTTTTGGAGAGATGGCATCCAGGGTTGGCTCAGCTTCTTTTTTGTCATTCGGATGGTTCGAAAGTGAAGGCGCCACAATCAAGAGGCTCTCCTGCTCCACAGCAACTTGAACGTTGTAATGCTGGTCGAAGCCATTATTGGTGCTGTTTTTCATGATGCGAGAGTCCGGATCAGTGAAGTTGTACTGATCTTTGTCCCGTGGTCCCGGCTGCGGTGGTTTCGGTTTGCGACCTCGGGGTTTATGCCCAGTTTTGCGAGACTTTTCTTCCCGCTCACGCTGTTTGGCTTCGTATTCAGCCCTCTCGGCTTCATATCGTTCCTGCGCACGGGCTTCTAAGACGGCTTTGGCTTCTGCCAGATTTGCCAAACGTTTCTTGCGAATGGCAATTTCGTCTTCAATGACGAGCCCTTCCGGCAACTGGAGATCACCCTGATCAGCTTGCTCACCGAGTTCGAAGAGTTTGTTCACTTCCTGGCGCAGTTGGGTCTCTAGTTTTATCAGACGCTTGTAACTGACCGCTTTGCTCTTGGATGCATCAGCATGCACCTTGCTACCATCCAGACTGATATTACCCAACTTCAGCACCTCAGCAACTTGGGCCAGGAGCAAGATCTGCACAAATAACTCATTGGATCTCAGCCAGAAAGGTTTTGCGAAAGTTGGCAATTGTGTCGTGGTCAGGATGCAGCCCACTGGCAATATAGCGGAATGGGATACTCTCATAGGTGGCTTTCTCAATCTTACGAGAACTGAACACCCCGTTGGCATAACCATAGAAGAGCAATCCCAACAGGATCTCTGGCGCAATAGGTTGACCACCCGTCGGTGCATATTGTGCATAGATCATACCCAAATCCAACTGGGCGATAACATCCACCACAAATCGTGCCAAATGATTGGATGGCAGGGCTTCTTCCAGACTGATTGTCTGTTTGAGCATCACTTCGTAATTGGGTTTCTTGAATTTTCTAGCCATGCCCGTAGATTATCACCGATTTCGCTATCTCAGGTTGCTCTCCGACAAACTGCTAGGGAAGATACATCGAGTTGATGTGCGTCTGCCAGGGTCTCGCCAGGCTGCCAGACGTTTAGAGGGGGTAAGCACCAGCGAGTGGAGGTGTATCTTTCCCGAGAACGAACTTGCCGCCTTCATCGAACAGATGCAGGAATACCACGCCTCTCGCACTTGCTGGTTCAATAGACTGCCAGTGTAAGCTGATTGCCAACTGGCCCTCGGAAAATTTGTATTCCCAGCCGCGTAGCAGCGCCGGACCAATGCGAGCATTAATCGTTTTTGCCTGGGCGGGCAGTTCCAACTTTGAACGATTTGTGAGAGCAATTGGTGCCAACCAGGCATCACCAAACCGTTCGCCAGACTCGCGGTCATAAATGGCAACTAACACATCCAGGCCGATCGGCGTTTCGATGTCTTTTGGTGGGAAAAGAAGGAATTGGTCCCACACAACCTCGCCCGGCACCCATTGCGAAGTGGGATAATCTGGAAAGGACCCTGTCCCGAGTGGCTGATCCACCTGCACGATTTTGTCCCCAGATTCGTTGAACAATTGTACTGTTGCATAAATATCGTCAGCCCACTCAGTTTTTGATCGTGTATAAAGATTGATAAAAGTGGGCTCTCCCGGCTCGACTGCCGCCGAATATTTGTAACCGACGATTTCAAAGTCGGTCCCGATGTTGGCATTTATGGAAATGGCATCCTCTGGAAAATCTCTGACAACAGGACGTGCGAGTGTGCGTTCGGCGATCCACGGCAGAATGATCACAATCGTTGCCGAGATCAGTAACGTGCTAGTAACTTTGATGACCTTTATTACGCTCCGATCACGCAATGCCTGTATCAGCAAAGCTAGCATATAACCGCTCAAAATGGTCAATGGCCCATAGATAGGCGCCCGAAAGCGTGAGACAACATGGAACGCCACCGTCGAAAGCGCAAGAACAAGGACACTCACCCCAATAATCCAACTGCCTTCTGAGATGGCTTTTCTACTCCCGAACATGAGCGCCAATCCGGCAAGCCCTACGGTTGGGTAGTGGTTACATGTTGACTGATGAGTCTGGAAAAAGTAAGTTGTTGGCCTGCCAAACAGAGGAGCGCCAAAATGATCCAGAGTGTCATCACGCATGAGTGTTCAAAGTGCAGGAGCCTCAACATTGTCAAGAATGGTACAGACTATAAAGGCGGTCAGAAGTTTCATTGTCTCGATTGCGCCGCTTATGGAATGTTGGAACCGCAAAGCCGTTCTTATCCTGAGTTCATCAGAGAATTTGTCCTACGCACCTATCGAGAGCGAGCCAGTATGCGCGGCATTGAGCGCATCTTTGGCATCGCGCGGCAGACATTAGCACGCTGGATTCTGGAGAAGGCCGGCGCTATGCCGAACCTGGCTGACACTTTAGAAACCGTAAAAACGGATGATGTGCTGGAATTGGATGAATTATGGTCATTTGTACGCACAAAAAACGATAAACGTTGGATATGGGTCGCGCTGTGTCGGCGCACGCGCCAAGTGGTGGCCTATTTTATTGGCGACCGCAGTGAAAAAAGTTGTCGCGCGTTATGGAAATCCATCCCAGCATCCTACAAAGCGTGTTGCTCCTTCAGCGACTTCTGGCACGCTTACCAGAAGGTTTTACCAAACGACACTCACCAAAGTGTCGGCAAAGAAAGCGGCCAGACATCTCACGTGGAACGCTGGAACAACACCTTGCGCCAGAGACTGGCTCGCTTCGTGCGCAAAACTCTTTCTTTCTCCAAGTCCGACGTTTACCATGAAGCTGTACTCAAGTTGTATCTCCATTACTACAATACAGCGTGGTCCCCATCAGTTACCATGTAACCACTACCTACGGTTGAAAGGAAACCAAAGCGGAAGGGGAGGGCAGTAAGCAAGGGAGAGACTGACACACCCTCTGTATAAAAATCAACGTTGTTGGGGATTTCGCTGGCTGCAAAATATAATGCTGTCTTGCGAACCATCAACCCGACCCAGCGTGCGGGTGCGGCTAAGATATCGTCCAATGTTTAGCCGGTGAATGATACTTCTCCGCGGTTCACCAATTCGTGCGTTGCCCGGAATGCCGGGGAATATTCGCCGATGCCCGCAGCATCACGATTATTCCCCAAATAAAGAGTGACAGGCCCATTGCCTGAAACAAGTTGAAAGCGACCTGATTGGTCGTAGTTGTGGAGTGTCACTGGCAAGATTGGTAATACTGCTGCGCCGGCCACTAAGGACACTTTTACAAGTGCTAGCCGATATTCTTGCCGATTTTTCCAAAATATCGATCCAACTACGAGTGGAAGGAAAGCCAGGAACGATGGACGGAGCACAACCGCCGCACCGATGATCAGACCTGTGACGGCTGGGCTTTCTAATTGCGCATAGGCATTGTGCGATTCCGATTGATTTGAATTTATGGACTTAAACCACAACAATATAATAAGCAATCTAAATATTGCCTCAAGCGAGTGCGTGAGAGGGTAGGCATCATAAAATATCGAAAGTGGGAGGCTAGCCCAGAGTATTGCAGCGATCCAGGCAGCTAAGCTGCCGAACGTTCTCCTACCGATAGTATAGCAAAGCAACACAGACAGACTGCTCAAGACTACCTGGACGATTTGCAATGCCGTAATATCTATACCCAAAACGCGATGGAGAGTACCGATCAGCCATGTAATGCCGGGTTGTACATAAAAACTGCCCGGTAGCGGCCAGAGTCCGCGCAGAATATCTGCAGCGCCAGCGACATAGCTACGATGCTCCGAGCCGGAAGGGAGGACTCGATATTGCGGCGAATTTAACACCAGGTCACGCAGAAACAGTACTCATAAGGTAAACGCAAGCAGCACGATCCCAAGCAACAACCAGAACGTTCGCCGATGCCACCAGTGATCAGGCAACGAGGTATAAGTTGCGCCAATTACGAGAATACAAGCGAACAATGCGATGAGTGCGATGGAATGCGCGCAGGCACGACGTTGCGCCGACATGGCGTCATCTACATCCAGGACGGCAGAGTAGAGCATGTTTGCAGGCACGTGTCGACGCCCGAGTGGTGTATTCCAATCCAGGGCTGCAAAGAAATATTCCCGTGCAGAATCAGACTTGACCGATATGTACTTTATCTCGTGAAGCCCATTGTCAAGCTGAAACAAATATCCATCGCTGTTGACCGGTCCTACCAAATAATCAAATACGAATCGCCCATCAATGACAAGCTGACCGCTAATATCTTTCGGGCTGAAAAATTCGTAGTCTCGGAAGCGATTGATCCAGATATATCCATCCCATTCGATCCGAAATAGATCAGTAGGGTTGATGACGTTGTCATTGCTACTCACAAGTGCGATCTCTTCGACTCGTGTCAGATGAGGGACCGCGTCGTCCGGATTGGGGAAATAGGTCGCGATTAATCCATGGCCGCCTCGCAATTGCGTGAGTGCACCTATCAATCCGGCTGCAATCGCAATTCCTAAAGCGATAAACCGCACGCTTCTCTTCGTCTTCGCTTGCATGTCGGCGGTATTATAATGGTCGCATGTACCGGTTCAGGATTGTTTTTTCAAAGGTTGGCGATGCCCGTTTTGCCGGACACCTGGATTTACACAAATCGTGGGAGCGGACATTGCGTCGAGCCGGAACACCGCTGGCATACTCGGAAGGATTCCACCCGCAGCCAAAAATCCAATTGGCCTCCGCGCTACCATTAGGATTCACAAGCTCGGCCGAGGTAGCAGATATCTGGTTGCGCGAAGAGTGGGATGCAAAGGAATTGAAGAATCGAGTAATTGATAAACTTCCACCTGGAATTGAAGTGCAGTCAGTGGGGCAAATCATTCGGAAAGAAAAATCACTTCAATCTAAACTACGGGCAGCCGAATATCAGGTGCAAGTGGAATGCGAGGCTGATATCTCACTTATCGAAAGGGTGGAATCCCTACTTGCCAATGCTGAAATTCAGCGGGTGCGGCGCGGTAAAGAATACGATCTGAGGCCGTTAGTTGAGAAATTGGAAGTGGATTCGCGCAATGGACAAGCAGGTTTCCAACTGTCCATGCGGCTAACAGCCCGTGAGGGGACAACCGGGCGACCGGAAGAAGTACTTTCTGCCCTCGGCCTGGACGAATGCCGGACTCAGGTTCATCGTTCAAAGTTGATATTTATTGACAATGGTTCTTGAGGCATGTATAATCCACCCATTGCCCCGAAATTGTCGGGGCATTATTTTGCTATACACCTTTTGGATTGGGGGAATGAGACCTGAGATGAAATACGCAATTGTTCAGAGTGGCTCGCACCAGCTGCGGGCTGAAGAGGGTAACCTAATCGAGGTGTTCCGGCTTGATGCAGAAGTTGGCACAGCGGTGGATCTGCCCGTCGTTCTAATGGCTGATGGCGATGATGTAAAAGTGGGAAATCCGCTGGTTGACGGTGCGAAAGTCAAGACTACAGTCGTTGAGCATGCACGCGGGCCTAAAGTGCGAGTGTTCAAGTACAAGCCCAAAAAGCGTTATCGCAAACGTCAGGGACATCGACAAGAGCTCACCCTTTTGCGGGTGGATCAGATTACGGGCTAGCCGAGGAGCAGATATGGCGCATAAAAAGGGCGCTGGTTCAACGCGTAATGGACGCGATAGCAATTCACAACGGCGAGGCGTCAAGCGCTTTGGTGGTGAATATGTTCGCAACGGCCATATTCTCGTGCGCCAATGCGGCACCAAGATCAAACCCGGCGACAATGTGGGGCTTGGGCGCGATTATACGATTTATGCCAAGGTAGACGGCCGCGTACGTTTTGATCGCCTGCCATGGGGACAGAAAAAAGTATCGGTTGAACCGCTTATTCCAGAGACAGTATCCGAGGAATAGACGGTCGGAACACAGGTTGAGGTAAACATGAAACCCGAAATTCATCCCACATTTCATCCACAAGCAACTGTAATATGCTCATGTGGGAATACCTGGCAAACAGGTTCGACAGTTGAAGTTATTCGTACGGAAATCTGCTCGCAATGCCACCCATTTTATACGGGTGAGCAACGCATCGTCGACACCGAGGGGCAGGTGGAACGCTTCTACAAGAAGCTAGAAGCCCGTGAGCAGCATATTGTGGACACAGAAACCCGCAAAGCTGAGCTCACGTCTCCCGAACTGGCAATATCTGAACTTGATCTGGGAGCGCGTGCAGCGGCTGCTCTCGAAAAAGCCGGTGTCCACACTGCTGGCGATGTACTCGAACGGCTCGCGCGGGGTGGCGACTCGGCTATGCTCGAAATTCAGGGCTTCGGCCAGAAGGGTCTCATTGATTTGAAGAAACGTATGCGCGCGCGGCTTTGAATTGCTCGAAGCAGAAGCCGCCTGAGCAGTAGAAGTTTCAAGATTGAAAATCGCCGCCGAAATGTAGCGGAAGAAACAGGGCAGGTGCCTAACGCACTTGCCCTTTTTGGTTAATAGAGGCAAGAAGATGAGACATCTTATAGGCTCGATCGAAGTCGTCACTGGTTCAATGTTCAGCGGGAAGACGGACGAACTAATCCGCCGTTTGCGCAGAGCCCGCATCGCCCGCCAGAATGTACAGGTGTTCAAACCTGTGATCGACGACCGCTACGGCGACAATAAAGTAACCTCCCACGTCGGCTCTGAATTTGAAGCGACTTCAATTTCCAAGGCAGATGAAATCCTGGGACAGCTATACGATGATACGACGGTTGTCGCTATAGATGAAACACAATTCTTCGATGAGCGTATTACAGAAATTTGTAACGCCTTGGCAAACCGGGGAATTCGGGTGCTCGTAGCCGGCCTTGACGTCGATTTTCGTGGTGAACCATTTGGGCCAATGCCACTCCTGATGGCACAGGCTGAACGGGTGGATAAGGTGCATGCTATCTGCATGGTCTGTGGAGGGGAGGGGGCGCGTACGCAACGATTGATTAATGGCAGTCCTGCAAGGTACGATGACCCCATTGTTCTCGTGGGCGGTCTAGACGCGTACGAAGCTCGCTGTCGCGAACATCACGAGGTGCCGGGTAGTCCAGGAGTAAACTCTTTATGACAAAGTTTGGTGGATATGAGCAACTACTCGGTGAAACATTAATCCCGGAGGATGTCTTACAAACCCGTGTCGCCGAGATTGGCATTGAAGTCAGTTAAGGATCTCGAGTGTTGTGATTTGAGTGATCTTAGGGCATATTCGGCAGATGCAACTTCCCATCGTAAAACCGGCTCCCATCGTATCAGAGCACAGCGCCAGCTTTCGCGGGGTGTTTGAAAACCGCTGTCAGTTCCGGCATTTCGAGAATTATCTAACCGGACTGATTGTGTTGAAGAACAAGTCGATGGCGAACATGACGCGCTGCCTGTTGGATAGCGCTGACAAGACCAACCTGTCGCGCTTCTTGTCGGAAGCGAACTGGGATGCCGCGGAACTGAACCAGGAACGCATTGCATACTTATTCCAGCAAACCAAGCGCCAGCGCCAGGGCGCCCGCAAATCAATGCTGGCCATCGATGATACTTTGTGCGAGCACGTCGGCAGTCTGTTCGAATACATTGACCAACATTACAACCACGGCAACCACATGTATCCGCTAGCGCACAATCTGGTCACCGGCCACTACATCAGCGGCGCGGTTCGCTTTCCGGCCGACTGGCGACTGTACCGGCGCTACGAAGAAGTCACCGACTGGGAAGCGTTCGTCAAGAAACTGTTGCCCGACGCTACGATCCCGAAAACCAAGAAGGAGCGTAATCGCTTCAAACGTCAAGTCGCACCCACCTTGCTGGCCGACCCAGAGTTCCGGGCTCTGGACGAATCTTTTCAGACCAAGATTTCGCTGGCGGCTGAACTGGTCAAGGCGGCGCTGGCGCACGATTTGCCCTTTGAAACGGTGCTGTTCGACGCCTGGTACCTGGCACCCGAATTGCTCGAAGTTCTCAGTGCGCATGGCAAGCACTGGATCAGCCTGCTGAAAAACAACCGCAACCTTATCACCAACAGCTTTGTGCTCCAGGATGCTTCCGGCGAACGCATGCGCTTTGATGGTCCGCACATCAAGGTGCAGGACCTAGTGCCGCTTATCCCACCTTCCGCTTTCAAACCGATGCAAGTGGGCGAGCAGACCTACTACTGCTTCAGCAAGAATGTACGCATCCCGACTTTGGGGAAGGTACGGCTGGTCATCAGCTTTGCCAAGCCTGATTTAACCGGCACCTATGCCGTGCTGGTCAGCAGCCATCTCAGTTGGGATGCCAAGAAGATCATCGCAACCTATCTGCTCCGTTGGCCGATTGAGACCTTTTATCAAGACGCCAAACAGAACCTGGGGCTCCACGAATATCGCATGCGCTCGGCCGCCGCCATTCATAAGCACTGGTCACTGGTCTTCGTGGCCTATTCGTTCCTGCACCTGCACTGTTTGCCCACATCGCGTCGTGACAAGGTCTGCGCGCCCATCCAATCCATCGGGCAGGTTATTCGCCAACAAAGCCAGCAGCTAATCGAAGCATTGATCTTGCAGGCTCACGGCTCTCTGTCTGACGGTACTGACGAGCAACAAGTCTTCTCGTACTTATTCGCCAAGCAGGCTTACTCTTTGGCTGCTTGAGCCTTTTCACTCAAATCACAACACTCGAGTAAGGATTATGCAAGTGAAACGGATCTACTCATGATCTGTATTCTGCGCGGAGGGATTATGTTCCTCACGGACCTTATGCGCAGTGTTACAGTACCGCATGCAATTGATTTTATGGCAGTGAGTTCCTATGGCGTGGGTACGCGGATTTCCTCGGGCCAGGTTCAGATTGTGATGGATCTAAGAACTGACATCACGGATCGTCATGTGTTGCTTGTAGAAGATATCGTTGACACCGGCCACACGATTAAGCATGTGCTCAACCTGCTTAATACGCGCTCCCCAGCTTCACTTAAGGTCTGTTCTTTGTTGGATAAAAAGGAACGTCGTGAAGTTGAAGTGCCGATTGATTATGTTGGCTTTGAAATACCAAATAAATATGTCTTCGGTTATGGTCTTGACTTGGACGAATATTGGCGTAATCTGCCGTTTATTGGCGTTGTGAAAGAGGATGTACAGCTGGAAGGCGTCTGAATTTGCCTAACGAGAAAAGACCGATTAAGCCGAGTGGCGATAAGCTACCCAAGCGTCCCGGCCAATGGCTTGCTCTGAACGGAGAAGACACCACCGGGGTGGGCCACACTGCAGATGCCGCCCGCGTTGAGGCGCGGGAGATACGCGCCAGAGAACGTCCACAGCTTGCCTACTTGCCTATCCCCACTCAGATTGAAACTGCATTGCCATCCGAGTTCGACCAAGTATTCGATGCGATCCCAGAAGATATGCACGATCGGATGTGGTTGGTGGGAGGCGCTGTCCGAGATGCGATCTTGCGGCGTCCCATTCGCGATCTTGATTTCGTCGTAGATGGCGATTCGTTAGAGATTGCCCGACTTGTTGCCGATCAGCTCGGCGGGAGTTTCTTCATCCTTGATGAAGAGCGAAGGTTCGGGCGCGTTATTTTGGGAGAGTCCGCGACACGCTTCGAGATTGACTTTGCTCCTTTGGCAGGCAAGGACATCGTTGCGGATCTGTTGGCGCGCGACTTCGCGGTCAATGCTATGGCACTGGCATTTCCTCTTGAACAAGGTGTAATCGATCCGGCAGGTGGGCAGGAGGATCTGCAACACCGGGCCTTGCGGAGGGTGACTCCCCTGGCAATGCAGGCTGACCCCCTGCGAACACTACGGGCTGTTCGACATGCAGCCGATTTAGGCTTCTATATCGAGCGTGAAACCCGAGCAGATATTCGGGAAGCGGTTGGCCTGCTGGATAAAGTCTCAGTAGAGCGTCTCCGGGATGAGCTAATGCGCTGTATGAATGGTCCAAAGCCGGCAGCGACTATGCGTGCCATGGCCTTACTTGGTGTACTAGAGAAGGGCTTTCCGGCACTACAGCTCGGTCAGGCGTTTGAACATGCGCTAGCGGTGCAGAATAAACTTTCCGGGGTGCTCTCCGTACTCTCTACTAGGCACGACATTGATGCTGCCTCGGAGTTTGCGCTCGGTCTGGTTGCAGGATGGGTGGGGCGCTATCGCTTGCAAATATCGGAGCGATTGAACGAAGAGATATCTCCCGGACGTTCGCGGAGGAGCTTGCTATTTCTCGGTGCGCTGATTCGAGAACTTGTCGCGGTGGATGCGTTCGCGCATTTAATGCGATTAAGCAGTGGCGAAATTCGTTGGCTTGTTAAAGTTACTCAGAGCGTCAATGCTGCTTCGCAATTGGCAGGGAATGGGAATTTACCAAGTGCACTTGAAATTCATCGCTTCTTCCGTAAGGCCGGTGAAAGTGGTGTCGAGGCCTGCCTGCTCGCGCTGGCGGATATTCTGGCGCGCTATGGGCCCGAACTGGAGCAGGACTACTGGGCCGCCGTCATCGCCGGTATGGTTGAGATTCTCGAAGGTTTTTTCCAAAGGTATGGAACTGTGATTGACCCGCCCATACTGGTTAATGGAAATGACCTGATGGCAGCGCTCGACATCCCCGCCGGACCGCGCATTGGAGAATTACTCTCAGCAGTACGTGAGGCACAGGTCGTAGGGGAAGTTGAGAGTAGGGAGCAGGCACTTGACTATGCACGGAGAGGGAGCTAAGTGGGGCAGGGGAAGAGCAAAACGAATATTTTAATTCTGCCTGCTTGTTAGTTGGTCTCCATTCTGCCTATATCTTGGTTGTTGCATTGACAAACCTAATATCCTAATATCAAAACTCGTTTTTGCAGCTTAGGTCTGGGGCGGGGCTAGTTTGACAAGGTTAGAATCGAGTGTTATCCTCTCAGTATCTTTATGGTTGTGATAAGTTACTATATGCAAAGCATACACGGAGTAAGCAAATTCTAACCTAATGTCGAAATCAAAGCAGCGTTCAATCGAAGCCGCTACAGAAGCCTTCCTGCGTGTCGTAGAAGAAAGTCGAAGCCTAAATACTGCCAGGACATACAGGCAAGCCTTACAGCGCTTCTCAGAGACACTCCAGCGCCTCGGAATCAATGCTGACGAAACCACCGTCCAGGAAACTCGTGAGGATTGGATGCGTGATTTCATCAGAGACCTGAAGGATTACGCGCCGGCTACAGAACAACTGTATCTGACGGCTCTGGTTGGTTTCTACGAGTTCCTGGCTTCCGAATACGACTTGACGATAAATCTGGCGCGTGTTCGTTCGTTGATTCGTCGCCGGCAGCGTCGGAATCCCGCCAAAGTCCCACAGTTTCCACGTGAAAGTATTGAACGCGTATTGGCATATGTAGAGCACGAACTTGATGTGCCTGGGCTGAACGAACTGGAAAGATTACGTCGCATTCGAGATAGAGCATATGTTCTATTATTGGCGGATACGGGCCTGCGCATATCAGAAGCATGCACACTGACTCGCGGTCAGCTTGATTTTGAAGAACGGCGTGCAGTGGTTACGATCAAAGGAGGTCGTGAAAGTGTTGTGCGTTTTTCAGATCGCTCTTTGCATGCAGTGCGCGTATATCTGAAATTGCGCCTGGAGCGGGACGGTGCAACTGGAAAACCATTAAGCGCCCTGCCCGTCTTTGCGCGGCATGATAAGGGTGCTGGCAAGCGCATCTTGGCAATCAGTACGGTGGGGGCACGGAACATTGTCGATCGCTGGGTAGTGGCTGCCTTGGGGGAGGCAGCGCGTGGCACGATAACGCCCCATTCCTTTCGGCATTATTTTGTCACCGTGGTGTTGCGGGCTTCAGGTGGAAATCTGCGGCTGGCGCAGGAACTGGCACGCCATAAAAACATCAGCATCACACAACGCTACGCGCATTTGTCGGATGACGATTTGGACCGTGGCTATCACGATATATTCAATGATTGAGGGGGTGTCTAAACGACCGAAGACGCGCTGCCTGACTCTGCCTTCGCTTTTTCCGCGACCTTGCGTATTACCTCGGTGATGCCAGCGGCCGGGCTGATCAATGTCTTAACGGTGACGTCGAAAATATCAGGGGCCATGCTGGCGAGGTTTTTCAAAAACTGCTCAACTCGTTTGGGATTGGCCTCTTCGCCCTTGGCAACTTCTTCTTCAACCTTCTTGACAGGCGCAACAATTTCATCCTTTTCAAAAGTGCTATCGGGTTTGCGGGCATCGATTTGATCGTATATGTCCTTAAATGCCTTTGCCATAGCAGCTGCATCTACGCCGCTTTGGTGAACTTCTGCATGCGCTTTCGCCCCGATGGCAATTCCCGTGCCTGAAACATCTCCGACCTTAATCTTGTCGCCGCCAACTTGATCACCCTTTACAATTTTGTCACCGCCAACAACATCGCCTCCAATGCGGACATCGCTGCCCTGAATGCTGACGCCGCCTTCGGTTCGCTGTTTATCGCCAGTATCTTTATCTTCGTCTGCCATTTCAAGCCTCCATCTTTTTGATTTCGAGCTTATTAGGAATTTACCAGAGATGTGCAGATAGAGCCAACTCTGGTGTGCAGGATGTGGTAGCCTAGGATGAATCCATCTCAGTTGAACTTGCATGGGAATTTCGGCCTTTATTCACAAGTTTTTCACATACATTTGTCAAAGTGAGAATGTATCAATAACTTGGCTGCTCCGAGGTAAATTCTTGGGGCGAGAATGGAGAAAAATATGTTTCGGCGAAGATGGGTAATTCGAAGTTTGTTGTTGCTCGTGCTTTTGGTAGTACTTGTGGGTGCAGCGGGAACGGTAGGTTACAGGGCGGGAATTGCAACAGGATTCAACCAGGCCTTGGCAGTCGAGGACAAAGAAGGAGAAGTATTCCAAGCGCCCTTCCCCTATCGGGGGCATCCCTACGGATATGGCTTTAGCCCCTTCTATGGATTCGGGTTCTGCTTTAGTATTCTTTTCGGCTTGTTGTTTTTCGGCTTTATCTTCAGAATGCTGGCATTCGGTTTTGGTGGCTTCAGAGGTAGGCGGCGCTGGCGTTCGCGGCACTCTCATCCTTGGTGGAGTTACGATGATGATGAGGATGAAAATGGCAAAGAATATGCTGTTTGAGGCGTGCACTCGTAGTGTCCTTACGGTGAACTTCTGAATGGATGAACTCGTCCTGGTAATTGAAGACGAGGCAAAGATTGCGAAGCTCGCCCGTGATTATCTGGAACGGGCGGGCTTTCGTGTTCTCACGACTGCTGATGGAACAGTAGGGCTGGCCACTGCTCGACACGAGCGACCGGATATGGTCGTGCTTGATCTTAATTTACCCGGTATGGATGGTTTAGATGTCTGTCGCGCATTCCGCCGCGATTCAGATGTGCCCATTATCATGTTAACGGTTAGAGTCGACGAAACTGACAGTCTTATCGGTCTTGAACTGGGCGCTGATGATTACATCACGAAGCCGTTCTCCCCGCGCGAGCTCGTTGCACGAGTCCGAACTGTGCTGCGCGGCACGCAGGGGGCGGTTCGGGATTCAGGTATGGTGCAGGCTGCTGATCTTGAGATCGACCTGCGTGGGCACCGTGTAGTTCGAGCAGGAGAAGTTATTCGACTCTCTAGGACGGAGTTCAAGTTACTTGCGACTCTTGCACAAAATGAGGGCCAGACCTTCACCCGGGCACAATTGTTGGATAAGCTGCATGGTGTTGCTTTCGAAGGGTATGAATGCAGCATTGACGCACATATAAAAAACTTGCGCCGAAAACTGGAGGTTAATCCGGCAAATCCTCGCTATGTTGTGACTATTTATGGGATCGGGTATCAATTTATCGGGAGCACAAATAATTGAAACGTCGATATAAGAGTTGGACATTTCCGGAACATAGGTCTCATCGTCACTGGGATAAGAAAGGGCCAATGTGGGCCGGGCAAAGTTAGGTGCGCGGTCGTAGGCGGCGCAGGTTGTTCTTTCTTCGATTTGTTGCGATGTTTGGATTCTTTGCGTTGCTCGTCCTGGGAGGGATGGGCGCCTTTGCATTCGTCGTAACTCGCTTCTTGGGTGGAACAAGCTCAGACGCATTGGCTGTTTGGGTTGCTGGATGCGGACTTTCTCTGATATTGCCTGGGCTGGGAATTTCACTGGCAATTGGTGTATTTCGGAGCATCGCGACTCCTATCACTAACGTAATGGAGGCGGCCGATGCATTGGCCGAAGGGGATCTGAGTGTGCGCGTTCCGGAGGTAGGCTCACCGGATTTCCGTCAACTCGCGCGTTCATTTAATCGTATGGCGGATGAGTTGGAACGAGCGGATCAACAACGTCGAAACCTTACTGCAGATGTTGCACATGAGCTGCGGACGCCATTGCATATTATCCAGGGAAATTTAGAGGGGATTCTCGATGGAGTATATAAAGCAGACAGTGACCATGTAATTGCTACGCTTGATGAAGCTAAACAATTAACGCGATTGGTAGAGGATTTACAGGTTCTGTCACTTGCTGAGGGAGGTGCCTTACCCCTCTCGATGTAACGCGTTCCATTCTTCGAAGCTTTGGAGGATGTTAGGACGAGCTTTAGCGGTGAGGCGGAAGCAGCACAGGTTGCTCTCTCTGTTAATATGGAATGCGATCGAACGACAGCAGTGTATGCAGATCCTGGCCGTCTAAATCAGATATTGACGAACTTGGTATCCAATGCATTGCGCTATACAGCTGCCGGCGGGCAAATTACTCTTAAGTCCGAGTGCTCTGAAGAGCACATTCGAATCTCTGTTATTGATACGGGTGAGGGCATCGTGGCGGAAGATGTGCCCTTTGTAGTTGAGCGGTTCTGGCGAGCAGATCGCGCTAGAATGCGCCGCGACAAAAGTGGTGGTGGTTTAGGACTTGCAATAGTGAAACAGCTTGTTGATATACAAGGAGGTGAAGTAAGTGTGGAAAGTGTTGTTGGAGAGGGTTCGAAATTTTCGTTTTCTTTAATTATAGATGGTGATGTGTTGTAGTTAACTCTGTGATGATGCCTATGCGCATTAATTAGGAAAAATAAGAACTCTAGCCTCCTAAAGCAACCGCAAGCATCAGACCTGCAAGCCCAATAATGATCCCCAAGTGCAGGAAAAGATTGGACTCAGCAAAGAAGACAGCGCTGGGAATGAACTGCACAGCGAAATTGAGCCCCACTAAAAATATGCCGATCAATGTCGGGATGCCTCTACGTGGGGCCAGATAATTTGAAATCCAATTCAGTAGCCGAATCATCATGGAGTTTGAAACTGGCGATAGCGATCCAATAGACGATTCGGAAGCTTGCCGCTCACCTGGACACCTTCCTCAGTATGCTCAACAGAGTCTACTTGACCGTTGTCGTAAAAAAGTGAAACTAGATGCCCCTCTTGGTATGGCAGGGTCACATCGATGGGGGACATACTATTATCAAGTAGTCGCGTGATACGTTGGAGCAATGTATTCAGGCCTACCCTTCTCAATGCAGAAATTTCTACAGAATCTGGATACTCCATCTCCAAATGTTCAAGCACGGCTCGATCTTGGAGTATATCAGTCTTGTTAAAAACTGTAACGATGGGTAAATTTTCGATTTCCAATTCATCGAGTGTAGCGACCACAGCTTCTGCCTGCTCTTGAGCGTTCGGATGCGTCACGTCTACAAGATGCAAGAGTATATTTGCTTCGCTGATTTCTTCAAGCGTTGCCCGGAAAGCGGCGACAAGCGCTGTCGGAAGTTTCTGGATAAATCCGACAGTATCCGACATCAATATATCCTGCCCGTCCGGTAACGATACGCGCCTCGTCGTAGGGTCTAAGGTTGCGAAAAGTTTGTCCGCAACGTAAACATCCGCATCTGTCAAGGCTTTCAATAATGTTGACTTGCCAGCATTGGTATATCCTACAAAAGCTACTACCGGCATCGAAGCACGTTGACGACGCTTGCGATGTCTGCCCCGATGGGCACGGACCTTAACCAATGCTGCGCGCAGATAATCTATGCGCCGCCCAATATCACGTCGATCCACTTCCAGTTGTGTTTCTCCGGGACCGCGTAGGCCGACCCCCCCACCCGGTCCGGTACGTCCCCCACCACCCCCAGCCTGTCGGGCGAGATGCGTCCATTGCCGCGTCAGGCGCGGTAACCGGTATTCATATTGGGCAAGTTCGACCTGCAGGGCGCCTTCGCTCGTAAAGGCATGTTGTGCAAAAATATCCAAAATCAAGGCAGTGCGATCAAGGACTTTTATATTCTCGCCGAGGGCTTTTTCCAATTCGCGCTGATGGCGCGGAGAGAGTTCATCGTCAAAGATGACAGAATCGGCGACGGTCTCTTCTACCAGAATTTTTAGCTCAGAGACCTTCCCGGAGCCGATGAAAGTCGCTGCATTGGGTCTTTCCAGTTTTTGAGTCAGCGTTCCGACAACAACCATGCCTGCAGTATCCGCAAGCAGCGCCAACTCGTCAAGTGAGTCATCGAGTGACAGCAAGCCGGGCTTATCGCGTAGTGCGACTCCGATCAGGAAGGCCCGTTCGCGAGGAAGTTCAGTAGGGAGAGACGATTTTGACATTACCGTTATTGTATAGCCTGGTGAAGTCTGTGGCTACTCTGGTTTATGCCTTACCAGCTTGTGAAGTGTTGCCGCAAACGTTTACAAGCCTCTTCAACCCGGGATGTTTCAGTGCCAACTGAAACACGTAGGTAACCCTCTCCGAATTCTCCAAATGCTGAGCCAGGAGCAAGGCTGACGCCAATGTCGTCCAACAACTCTCGTGCGAATGCTTTGGCAACGGCGCCGCTAGAAATTCCGGCCCAAATATAGAGAGTTGCCTTGGGCAGTTGCACACTGAAACCGCATTCGTGCAGAGTTTCTACGAGCATATCCCGCCGATGTTGATAAATGTTGTTCCTCTCCGCGAGCCATTCCTGTTCGCCCGTAAGCGCGGCAGTCGCCGCTTGCATGATCGGGAGGAAGTGAGATGTATCAATATTTGTCTTCAAGACATACAAAGCCTCAAGCGCCGCAGCATTGCCCACTGCTGCCCCCACCCGCCAGCCAGCCATGTTATAGGCCTTGGACAACGAGTTAAGTTCAACTGCAACTTCTGAGGCGCCTTCGATCTCCAGGATACTGGGCGCGCGGTACCCATTATAAGTCACATGAGTATAAGGGGCATCGTGAAATATCAGAATATTGTGCTTCCGGGCGAACGCAATGACCTCGGAGAAGAATGCGCGGGTGGCTAATCCGGCTGTTGGATTATTAGGATAGTTGAGCCACAGTATCTTCGCTTTCAGGGCGAACTCGGTTGGAATCGCATCCAGCTGCGGGAGGAAATCCCGCTCTGCGAGTAACGGCATTTGGATAACCTCGGCACCCGCATAGGCAGCAGCGCGTGCATAACTCGGATAGCCGGGGTCAGGGACCAAAACGACATCGCCGGGGTTTGCGTGTGCTTGCGTAAGATGAAAGATGCCCTCCTTTGATCCGAGCAAAGGGACAATCTGCAATGCAGGATCGAGTACGACCTGATAGTCTCGTTCGTACATCGTCGCCCAGGCATCTCGCAGTCCTGGGGTACCTCGATAAGCCTGATAGCCGTGAGTGTCCGCTCGTCCAGCTGCCTGCTTGAGTGTTTCGACGATATAGTCAGCTGGCGGCATATCAGGAACGCCAATATCAAGTCGGATTACATCTTGGCCGCTGGCGCGCAACTGATTGATATGGGCCGATATTTCTGCAAAGAAATATGGCTGCAGAGTTCGCATTCGCTCCGCGGTAAGCGTCATATCAGCCTCTTGTATTGTTTGGACATCCAAATTTAGGTGTTGAGCTCCGCCAGTCGGCCCACTTCCTCAGCGGAAATTCCGAAGATGCTTGTCGTGACTTCTTTGGGTGCTTTCTCCCGAATGGGCATTATGATATGGAATGTGCTTCCAGGTAAAGAATGCTCATCATAACCGGGACTCTCGCACCAAATTGCGCCGCCGTGAGCTTCAATAATGCCCTTGGCAATCGGCAGCCCCAATCCGGGTCCCCCACCCTTAAATTTTGTTTTTCCGCTGGAATGCAGTGACACGTCGCCAGTCTGAGAAAATTTGTTGAAGATAAGGGTTTGATCTTTAGGATCAATTCCGATTCCGGTATCGGTAATTGAAATCTCTACAAATCCAGGCAAGCCTCGATTACCGATCTCAATCGTTCCACCGTCGGGAGTGAACTTCACTGCATTCGACAGGATGTTCATAATCACTTGATATAGTCTTTCAGAGTCCGCAAAGGTATGGGCAATCGACTCGCCAAACTCTGCAATCTTGAATTCAAGAGAGCGCTCAGCGAGAACATCTCGCAACTCGTTATTCGTGATTTCAAAGAGCTGTGGCAAATAGACGCGCTGAAAGCTCAGATTGAGCATGTTGTTATCAATCATCGATACATCGACCATATCGTTAACGATTTCTTTCAGCCTGTGCGTTCCGTTTGTGATTCCGCGAAGTAAAATGTCGAGCCGTCCGTCACCGTCAACTTGAGATTCAGTGCTCAAGATATTGGTATAGCCTTCGATCAAAGTGAGCGGCGTTTTGAGTTCATGGGCGGCTACTGCGATAAAATCCGATTTGGATTTGTCAAGGCGAGCCAAGTCCCGCTGGGCCTCCAACAATCTTTTTTTAACCTCGTCAACAAAAGCGACAGTTTCCATCCCCGCCAGTTTTCGCACAGCGTACGAAAAGATGGGTTCAATTGCTTCGATAAATAAAACGAAGAACTGGATATCAACTGTTGGTTTTACAGTGTCCCTAATCACATCTTTCAACTGCTGCAGAACAGGCAGCAATTCCGAATCGGACGCAGATTGACTCAAGCGGGCGCTCACCCAAGTGTTCAGGATGGGATCGATCCATTCGGCATGCCCGGATTCCAATGCTTCTTCGAAGAGATCAAAAAAGCGAAGCACTTCTTCCGAGACACTCACTTGCATGCTCGAGCCGGAGGCAAGTCGCTCAGCAGCAGCATTATCCAATTCCGGGCGGACGGCCCGTAGAGTATCGACGACAGCACCTTTCACAATAAGCGTATTGTAGTGACAGAATATATTCAGGCAAGCTTTTGCGCTCTCGCGATAGGTGCTCTAAACTTGCGAAAAGTTCCCTGAACGCTGAAATAGGAGTCGGCACGATGTTCGAAATACCACTCACGCTCGGAGTCGAAGAAGAATATCAAATCATTCATCCGGAGACACGTGATCTACACTCCTACGTTCAGGAATTTTTAGATAAAGGTCGCTTTGTCCTCCCGGAAGGCCAGATTAAACCCGAGTTCATGCAGAGCCAGGTGGAGGTAGGCAGTAAAGTTTGCCGAAACATTCAAGAAGTGCGGCATGAAGTGATCCGTCTACGCAGAACAATCTGCGAGCTTGCCTATGAGAATGGCATGTGCATCGCGGCAGCCAGCACTCATCCGTTCGCAAGCTGGACGGATCAGGACATCAATGCCGGTGAACGCTATCGAAAGCTATTAGATCAAATGCGGGGTGTCGCACAGCAGTTACTGATTTTTGGCATGCATATCCATGTGGGCTTTGGCGAATCAAACCGCGATCTCATGATCGAAATTATGAACCAACTGCGCTATTTCTTACCGCACATCCTAGCCTTGTCCACAAGCTCTCCGTTTTGGCAAGGGCGGGACACCGGCCTGAAATCCTACCGTAGTGTTATCTTTGAAATGCTACCCCGGACCGGCATTCCACAGTCCTTTCGGTCCTACTCCGAATTCCGGTCCTTTGTTGAATTGCTTGGCAGCGTAGGCTCCTTTGATAAGAATTCGAAAGCAAATAAAGTGGACGCTACCAAAATATGGTGGGATGTCCGCCCACATCCAAATTTCAATACCTTAGAAGTCCGAATTTCAGATATCGGCACCCGGGTTGAAGAGACAGTCTGCCTGGTGGCTCTTGTACAGGCAATTGTGGCTGTTCTCCTTAAACTGCGACGTGAGAACATTGGCTGGCGGCACTATCGGCGTCACCATATTGTAGAAAACAAATGGCGGGCTATGCGCTACGGGATTCAAGGTAATCTGATCGATTTTGGCAAAGCCGAAGAAGTTCCGATGGAATTCCTAACTTTGGAGCTTATTGATATCGTTGACGAAGTTGTTGATGAATTAGGGAGTCGCGAAGAGGTTGCATATGCACGAACTATCTTGAAAAATGGCACGAGTGCAGACCGGCAATTGCGAACGTACAATCAGATTATCCGAGATAAAGTCGGAGAAGATGAACCTAGCGAAGACCTAAAGCAACAGGCGATGAAATCAGTTGTCGACCAGCTCGTACGTGAAACAGTAGATGGAATCCCTGACGTCCGCATCCCAGAACACATGGCAATCTCAACTGCAAGTGGCGGTTGAATAGTGCTGGGCTACGTACTCTTATTAGCGTTCCATGCAGAACCGAGAGCAATCCACTTCAAACAGAGACCAGCGCTACTAAATCATCTTCGATGCTAAGTTCCTCGATAAAACTATCCAAGGAACTTAGCCCCCGCTTGGCGTAGCGAGCATAACGTTCTCTCTTGGGCCATTTCTTTTTCCTGGGGGGCAAAGGCAGTGTCGGCACGAGACCGAAGTTTGCCTTCATCGGCTGAAACGTACTGGCCTCCGCATTCGTGATATACCAGCAGAGTGCGCCAAGCATGGTGTCGCGTGGAAAGACGAGCAGTTCTTCATCCCGAATTGACCGTACGGCATTGATGCCAGCGAGCAGACCGGATGCTGCATTTCCCACATAGCCCTCAACGCCGGTTATTTGCCCGGCAAAGAAAAGATCAGCCCGAATTCGAGCTTGCATTGTTGGCAACAGCTGTCTTGGTGCGTTGATGAAGGTGTTACGATGCATCATCCCAAAACGGGCGAAGCGTGCATTCTCCAACCCTGGAATTAATCTGAGGACGCGTTTTTGCTCCGGCCACTTCAGGTTGGTTTGGAAGCCAACCAAGTTATAAAGCGACCCGGCCAGGTTGTCCTGCCTCAACTGTACAACCGCGTGCGGGCGTTTACCTGTATCTGGATACGTCAAGCCGACAGGACGCATTGGTCCAAAAGCCAGGGATTCTTCCCCCCGTTCCGCGATGATTTCAATTGGCAAGCAACCTTCAAAATATTTATCCGGCCCTGCCCGAACTCCTCTTCGAATATCCTCTTCGAAGCTCTTCAGATGAATCCGTTCCGCCGTTCGCAATTCGGATACAAAATGTACGTAGGCAGATTTGTCGAGAGGGCAATTGATATAGTCCCCTTCTCCATCCGGCTGCGAGTCGCGGCCATAACGGGAGGCCCGAAATGCGATCTGCATATTGATGCTCTCGGAATAAACAACTGGTGCTAACGCATCATAAAAATACAGGTTTTCATCGCCTAATTTAGTAGAGATGTCGGCACTCAACTTACCGGAAGTGAGCGGCCCACTCGCGACAATTACGAAACCGGCGGGGATTTCCGATACCTCTTCACGGATGTTTTCAATGAGGGGATGAGCAGAAATCCGCTCCGTAACCAGGCGAGCGAAGGCTTCCCGATCCACGGCTAGTGCGCCGCCGGCAGGCAAAGCAGTTTGATCGGCGCATGCAAGTATAAGGCTATCTAAGCGCCGCATCTCATTCTTCAACATTCCAGAGGCGCGATCCGCAAGATTTGAGCCGAGAGAATTCGAGCAAACCAGCTCGGCGAGTTGATCGCTTTCATGCGCCGCTGTCGACTTTAATGGCCGCATTTCATACAGCTTCACTGGGATTTCTCTGTTCGCAGCCTGCCAGGCCGCCTCGGTACCGGCTAATCCACCACCAATTATTGTCAAGTTGTCTGGCATATTAACCATTTTAGCATCCAAATCAGGCAGACAGCCATGTAAATCTGGCACGCTTATTGCAACTTCAGGGCTAGACGAGCAACCGCCCATGAAGTACACTGGACTAACCAAATGGTAACCCAAGCACAATATCAATCGAGAGATCTCCGAAATGTTGCAACGGCGCATCTGACCAATACGATGCGGCTGATTGAGAAAACCTGCATCGAGTTAGAAGCAGAGATCGCAACTGAACTCGCAGAAAATCCCGCTCTGCAGATCGTGGACCAGCACCACTGTCCAGAGTGCCGGCAGCCGGTTGAACATTTCCCGTGCCCCAATTGCGAAATGCGACGCCGTTCGATGGATCAGGACGAGCCGATTATTTACTTATCGCCCCGTTCTGCAGCCCTGTCCCCACCCTGCCCCAGCTCTGATGACACACCCTTCGCCTCCCGAATTCGGCAACCAGAAACTCTCCGAGAGTATGCGCTTCGTCAACTCGTCCTTGATTTGACAGAAGGTGATCGAAAAATTGCCGAGCACGTGTTAGAAAGACTTGATGCACGCGGCTTTCTTGAGGACACTCTCATTGAAATTGCCGCATATTTACACGTGCTCCCGTCTGTGGTTGAGGGCGTCGTAAAACTCATACAAAGAGTTGATCCGGTTGGAATTGCAACCCAGAATGTTCGTGAATGTCTCCTGGTGCAAATAGATGTTCTCACTGAGGAGAATTGTGTACACCCACTCGCAGGCGAAATTATTGCAGAACACTGGCAGTTGCTCGGTCAACGCGATTTCAATGCGATCGCGAGAAAATGCCAAGTGGATATTGAAGAAGTTGACGCGGCTGCACGGTTTGTCCGTCGCAATTTGACTCCCTTTCCGGCTCGGGCGCGCTGGGGTGATGACGATCGTAGTGAAGGGCGCTATTACAACCCTGACGCCAAAATAATGGAGAACCCTTATAAACCAGAAGGCGCACTCATGGCAGAGTTGTACACACCAACTGGTGGTCTTTTACAAGTCGATCCACATATCCGGGCAGCGGTCAAACAGGTGACAGACGAGGACGATAAATCTGAATGGTCCGAATATCTGGAACGGGCAGCACTCTTTGCAAAATGCCTGCGCCAGCGCAATAATGCAATGCGCCGCATTCTGAGTGTAATCATCGAACGACAGCGCTCGTTCATTCTCGGCGGAAATTCGGCCTTGATCCCGATGACACGCGCAGAACTAGCGGACGAAGTCGAAGTACACGAGTCCACAGTCTCCCGGGCAGTCTCAGGGAAGACCGTCGCGCTCCCAAATGGAAAAATTATCCCCCTCTCGCGCTTCTTTGATCGTTCGTTACCGGTGCGTGAGGCAGTACGCACAATTATTGGTTTGGAAACCAAGCCACTCACCGATCAGCAGATATCTGTGGAACTTAATGATTTCGGGTATCAGGTAGCACGACGCACGGTCGCAAAATATCGCTCCATGCTCGGAATTCTCCCTGCCAATATTCGGGCCCGTCAAATCTCAGTTGGATATGCTACGTGATCCGCACTGAGACAGTTGCCTCACTCTCGCTCTTTACTTCCATCGCGCTTAACCGCGCCGACAAACGATATCAGCACCTACGCGAACAAATCAATCAGTCTCTTTTTGTCGTTGCCCCAAAGTCTGGGATTGTTCTTGACGTTAACCATGAGGCGTTGGAACTGACCGGCTTCTCTCGGGAAGAATTACAAAACCTAAGTCTCTCAGAATTGATACCTGCAGAGGAAGCGCCCCATGTACTCGCGGAAATACGCGAGTTGGAGAGTGGATTGGCACAAAGACATATTGATGTGCCTATGCGCAACCGGACTGGAGATTTACTCAATGTTTCGCTCCACGCTTCGAATGCGACAAGTCAACACGATGGCGAATCTGTAATATTCCTATTAGCGGATAACACGAATAAAAAAAATAAGCCATCGACATCAGCACGGCCCGAGATTGAACTATCAGAAACATTAGACGCCCTGACTGGCCTTTTGCTTGAACCTAGACCTGATACACTCGAGAGTGCCCTCGATGTATGTGCCCGCTTCCTTGGAGCAGATCTAGCCGCCATTTATCGTGTCAGACAAACGCAACCAGGCTTACAACTTATTGCGTCTTATCAGCTCCCAGGCGAATTCCCCTTACAAATAGAACCGACGGACAAAGTAACAACACCAATACCAATGGAATGGCGAAGGGGTGCACTGTCTGAATCCGTGATTTCTAGTGCCGCTGAGGCCGCGCAGATAGCAGCGGTGTTTGCACACCCGCTTGGTGAACGACCGGCATCAAGTGGCATATTTGTAGCCGGGTTTCGCGAAAAAGAATCGACTTCAAGAAATTCTGCAAGCCAAGTCAGAGTAGCGGCCCGCTACATTCACGCTCTGGTGATGGCTCTCGTGCGCGACCAAACCATTAGCACAAGACGCCTGCATACAGAACATTTACAACGTCACCTTAACGCCCTCATGATGGGCACCAATGACGGCATCCTGCTCGTAGATGGGAATGGATTTATATCTCGCGTTAACCAGGCCCTTGAGCGCCTGCTGGGTTATCAGGATGCCGAAGTACACGGAACCCAATTCGAAAATGTGGTCGTCGATTCAAATCCGAATAGCGAAGACATTTTTAGTTTGTTACGGTCAGACGGTGAATTTGAAGAAGAACTCACCCTCGTGCGCCGGGATGGCAAAACAGTCGAGGTATTGGTCCGTGGGGTTCCGATTCTTGACCCGGCTGGATTGCTGAACGGTGCCATGATCATCATCGCAGATCGAACAGCCCACAAAACATTTGAAGCCCAATCACGCCACCTTGAACAGCGCGCATTTCTCGGCGATATGTCGGCTATTTTCGCGCACGAAATCCGCAATCCGCTCAATGGCATATCGACCGGATTGCAATATCTCGATCTGAAAGCCGATGAGGATAGTACTGTACATGACGCAGCCACGAAGATGCTGGCCGAAGTTAACCGTATCGAGGCCCTGCTCACCAGTACCCTCCAGATTGCACGTCCATCTGAAATGTACCTCGCGCCGACAGATATTCGCAAATTACTCGATCGTCTGCTCTACCGTTGGGCGCCACGACTGGAACGCCGGAATATCGAGTTTACAATCACACAAGCAGAAGAAATCCCGAATGTTATGGGCGATACGAGTCTGCTCGAACAGGTATTCACAAACTTGATCAGCAATGCCATGCAGGCAATCGGTCCGGAAGGCGGCAGCATCACATTGAAGATATACCCTGATGCTGGCTCTCCCGCTCGCCCAGGGGATTTCGTCCGAGTGGATGTGGGCGACTCAGGGCCCGGGATCCCGGCTGACGAAATTCAGCATATCTTTGATCCGTTTTATACGACTAAGGAAAGTGGTACAGGCTTAGGGCTGGCCCTGAGTCATCGCATCATTCACGCCCACCGTGGAACGATTGAAGTAGAAAGTTGGCCCCAGGTAGGAACTGTATTCTGCATCTACCTACCCTCCACACAACCTGAGCGAGATAATCATCCGGAGAATTCATGACAACCGTACTCATCGTCGAGGACGAACCAACACCACGAGAATTTCTCGAGAAGATATTGGTGGAGCTTGAATACGAAGTTGTCGTGGCTGAAAATCTTTCGGGTGCCCGTGAAGATATTGAAAGCGAGAGTGTTGACGTCGTCTTGCTGGATGTGAATTTGCCCGATGGAAGTGGCCTCGGATTGTTGGAGCAACTCAATCTCGAAAGACCGAGCATCCCCGTAATTATCCTGACCGGCTACGGCGATATCGACATGGCTGTGGAAGCGATGCATCTGGGTGCAGCAGACTTCATGGCCAAGCCTGTGGATACGCAGCGCCTACAAAAATCGCTTACACGTGCAGCAGCACAGGTTGCGCTGCATCGCGAACTAAACCATCTGCGCAGCCAACAATTTGCAAAATTCGATTGGGTACCGAGTCAAGCCGAATCAATGCGCACAGTCGTGGAATTGATCGAGCGGGCAGCCCCGACCAATGCAAACGTGCTGCTCATCGGCGAGACAGGTTCCGGAAAAGAGCTTGTTGCGAAGGCCGTCTATGATCTGAGTCCACGCTCCGGCAAAGCTTTTATGCCGCTGAACTGTGCGACACTCCCGGACCATTTGGTGGAAAGCGAACTCTTCGGCCATGAGCCAAACGCCTTTACGGGCGCAGCACCTAAACGTAAAAAAGGCATTATCGAATCGGTCGATGGTGGCACACTCTTCCTAGACGAAATCTCAACGCTTAAACCAGAAGTGCAAACGAAGCTCTTGCGGACTTTGGAAGAGCGAACGATTCGCCGGGTTGGCGGCACCAAAGATATTAAAGTGGATATTCGCCTGATCGCAGCTTCCAACCAAAACCTCGAAGAAATGCTAGCAGCTGGCACTTTCCGGCCAGACCTCTACTACCGCTTGAATGTAATTGAAATTCAGCTGCCCCCGCTGCGAGAACGAAGCGTTGATATCCCTGCCTTCGCAGGAGCATTTGTCAGGCGTATTAGCGCGGAGAATGGCAAGAACATCCAATCCATCCACCCTCGTGCGCTGGAAGCCTTGCAGGCATTCCTATGGCCCGGAAATATTCGGCAACTGCGTAACGCCATCGAGCACGCCGTGCTCTTCTGCGATGGCGACGAAATTCAAATCGGGCATTTGCCCGCAATACTCCACAGCTACGCCACCACCCCGGCACAGATATTGCAACCTGCTAACTGATTAGCGGCAAGACAATTCCGCCGCCTTCAGATACTCAGGAGGTTGTATGTTCATATCGCCCGAAAGCGTTCAGATTTCACTCGCCTTCTCCCTCTTGCTCTTTGGCATGGTCTTCCTCATAGCCGGACTCTGGAAGTTGCTGGCGCGAGAATTTATGCCTGCAGCCAAGGCTCTCGCTGCACAATCAGCCAGACTCAGCGCAAAAGGGCTTACCGATGACATAAGCCGGGTGGTTGATTCTGCCGCCCGATTGAGCGAATCCGTAAATGACCTTATACGCACCTCCGCTGGCGTCGGGGTTTTTCTGATCATTGTCGGAATCTCCTTCATCGCCGGCTCCTACTTCATCGTTCAATAAAAATCTGCCAGCGCGCAAATTCATCAGACCTCTTACAAACTGATGACTGGTCTGAAAAATGGATCCATTAATTTAGGGAATTACCTATGCTCTCAAGCTCAGAAATCACATCCCGGCTGCTGGAAGCATTACCTCCTGGGCTGGCTGGCGATGTCAATCTGCGAATATCTTCAGAAACATGGATTGCGGAGGCTTTCTCCGATCCCGCCTATCTCGACTTTTTACTTCGCCACCAGGAAGCACAGGTTGAACTCAGCTGGCAGCCTGCAGCGTTGGCATTGAGTGCTGTTGCGCTTCGAGAGGAAGATTGTGTCGGTGACCCGCAGACTTGGCTGCTGAGCACGGATTCCGGTCGGCAACGTATTCAAGCCGCACTCGCGCGGCTCAAAGGAGAGGCAGCCGCAGTCCAAGATGCAGATGAGCTCGAGTCATTGACCGAGCTGGCGGCG
Source organism: Anaerolineales bacterium (assembly GCA_965248775.1). Lineage (GTDB taxonomy): Bacteria > Chloroflexota > Anaerolineae > Anaerolineales > JBHHUI01 > JBHHUI01. The sequence goes on along the minus strand of OZ252150.1, from coordinate 1,436,254 downwards.
ATAAGTGTGGGATTGCAGCGCGAGATGAAAAATTCCGGGCAACCATGGTCGGGTTTTCTACGCGAATACCTCAAAAGTAATCGCTCAGATTTATCTGCGCTGCTCATTGTCCTATTCGGCTCGGTAGAGCAACCGTTCGATATGCTGGAATTCGGCTTGCAGTACGGATCAGGCTCGCTCGGGATACGAATGTTACTTTCTAATATATCCCGACGCGCATTGCTTGAGAATGCTGCGCAGTACATTCACACCCTCGAGAGCAAACAACGCCTTGACCTTGCCGAAGCATTTGCACTTGCAGACCAGAATGAAATAGCTCAACGGATTGCATCAATAGAATCCGAACCCTCGGCGACTCCAGATGCCGTGACTCCAGGCTTTTCTGCAGAATTGCACGTTGCCTCGCAACAGGCAAGTACGGCGATGCTGGCGGGGATGGCCCGATCTGCAACTGCATTTGAGAAACTCAGCGACGCCATTCAAGCGATCCAGAATATAGCTGCTGCCCTCACGCAACAACTGGCCCGCACCGCCTTACTCGAAGGGGATGCAGTTACGGCAGTGGCGGCCAACGAGCAGGCGCTTGCAGTCGGTGATGACGATCTCGAGATACTCCCTGATCTCGCCCAGGCTTTCGTCGCGCGAGGCCAACCGGAGATCGCATTGCGTTTATTACACGCGGATGAACTCACTGATATGCCGGTCTCGCTTGCATTGCGAATAGCCCTGGCGCGCAGTCTGGCTCTCAATGCGCTTTCTTTGGAAAAAGATACAGAAGCAGCACTCGCCGTTGCCCGGGAACTTTGCGGGCCCGAGGATAAACCGGGAGTGATGCCACGAGATGTCCCCACACTCCGAGGGCTTGCGGCAGTCGCAGAACAGATTGGATTAACAAGATTTGCAACCGGATATTTAGAACACGCGGTAGCAGCTTTGCCCGCCAGCTATTCGGCAAACCACAATCTCGCCCAGTCGTATTTGATATCAGATGATGTCGATAGGGCAAGACGGACTGCATTAAGAGCTTTGGGGCTGTCACCGCTGCAAGCGGAAGCTCACGCCACATACGCGCAGACTCTGATGACAAAGGGTGACAATTTATTACCCGATGCGCAACGTGCACTCCGGCACTGGCAGCGGGCTATTGAGCTCGAACCGGCTGTGATTGAATATATATTTGGATTGGCTACATGCGCTTTGGAGAACGGCCAAATTGATCTCGCTAGAGCAACTACCGAAAAAGCTTTGGAGATGAGCAGCGCTACAAACAGCAATGAAAATAATCAATCGATAAGTAGAGCACATATTCTGCTGGGTGAAGTGCTTGCTCAGATTGGTGAACAATCGTCGGCGTTTGATCATTTTCAGCACGCGACAGCAATCGCACCTACCAATCCCGAAGCCTGGCGTGCAGTTGCCCGTCACCACCAACGCAACGAAGAATCAGAGCGTGCACTCGCGGCGCTAGAAGCGGGTCGCCAATCCATAGGCGAATCGAACCCGATTGATTTGGCTGATTTGTTGGCAGATCTTGGGGCCTTGCATAGCGAAGCCGGAAACGCTACGGAAGCACTCGCCGCGTTGGAAGCTGCCAATCGAGCAGACCCGAATAATGCCGTTTACCAGGCGCGGTTTGGACGCGCATTGTTGGCTCAAGGTCATGGAGCCGAGAGCATCAAAGTTTTACAATACGCTGCCCGCCTTAGCCCCAGCGACCCTGCGATCTGGCATGATTTAGCTCGCGCACAGGAGAAATCTGGCAATGATGCGGAGGCGCTGACAGCATACAAACAGGCGCAATCGGCTGGTGGACGCGGATATGAAATCTCAAACGAGTTGGGGAGGCTTGCCTTAGGTCTTGGGCGTCACGACATTGCACTCTCCGCACTCATTGCCGCCGCGGAATATCCGCAGGCGGACGCTGATACGTACACCCTACTTGGAGCCGTAAATGAGGAGAGGGAAAACTATGAAGCAGCAATCGAGGCCTATCAACATGTCGTAGCACTTGCACCACAACGCCATGACATTCTTGTTCGGCTCGGAAATTGCTGCCTGCGGAACGGCCAGGCTTCCGCCGCAATTGCCGCTCTCAGCGATGCTGCCCAACAGGACCTTGATGATCTGGAGCTGCAAACAACGATTGCAAATGCATTCGTGCAGGAAGAACTCTGGGATGAGGCTTTGTTAAGTTTTGAAAACACTACCCGGATAGCACCGGACGACTCATACCGCTGGAAGGACTTAGGCCGAGTCGCGTACCGAGCAGGTCAGGTTGAACGCGCTATCCAAGCACTTGAACATGCGATTGAGTTAAGCCCGGAGCATGTGGAACTAATCATCGAACTCGGTCGACTTTACACGACTGAAGAAAACTGGGAGGCTGCCAAATCCACACTCGAAGATGCTCTCGAATTCGATGACCTGCAGCCTGATGTACAGACGCTCCTTGCTCAGAGTCTGACAAATCTCGGAAACCCACGCGAAGCCCTCGCCGCCCTGCAAAAAGCTGAAACGTTGGCACCTGACAACCTCGATATCCTGTCCGATCTTGGCACTTTACAAATGATTCAGATGGATTTTGAGTCTGCCCACAATACGTTTTTACGTGCCGTTGAAATCTGTGAAACACTCGACAAATCACCAGCGGAAAAGGCGCATTACCTTTGCCTTGCAGGTGATGCCCTCACTCATATCGGACAGGAAGCACGCGCTGCTGCACTCTGGCAACGCGCCCTTCAGTTCGCGCCCGACGATCCTGATCTGCTGACGACCGTCGGCCAATCGTATCTGAGTCGTGGTCGCTCATCTGAAGCGCTCGAATTATTAGAGCATGCTCTCAATTGCGATCCAACCCAAGTTTCGCGATATATTGAAGCTGCGCGTGCTGCAGAGGCAGCCGGCGATATAGAGCGTGCCATTTTCCAACTAAAGAGAGCACTCGAACAGGAACCAGAGGACAGCAACATTGCAATGCAGCTTGCAGAAGTGCTCTTGCAAAATGGGAAGCCTGATAATGCTCTCGCATACCTGGAACATATTCCTGAAGGCTCACCGAATGGCGCTCGTTTGAATGCAATTCGTGCGAGCGGAAATGCTGCTCTTGGGGATGTAGAGACGGCGACCGAATTAAGTGAGCGTGCAATCCGGGAGGCACCCGACGATCTTGAAGTCATTCTGGCAGCCAGCAACACCTTACTTCAAAGTGGCCAGATAGCGCGCGCGCTCGAAGTCACGCAGCAGCTCTCCGCAGCGCACCCCAATTCGCCTGAAGCCGCCCTAACCTTTGCTCGAGCGTTAGTTTTGGATGCAGAAGAACGTATTGCAGGACAAATAGGGGAAACGATTTGGGATGCGAACCCTGCACCCGAAACTAATAAACTCGAAGTAATTACTTCAGTTTTGGACGCCGTTTCGAATCACGCTCAATTCGACTCAGAGGTGCAGCAATTACGCGGTCGCTCCCAGGCAGCCCTTGGGGATCCGGATGTTGCACTGCTGCAGCTGGAGGCTATCGTAAACGACATTTCCCCCCCGGAAATTCTCACTGCGCTAGCGGTTGCAGCCCGCCGGCTCGGTAATTTTTCTAAAGCCAAAGGATATATCGAATCCGTTCAGAATCAGTCACCCTCCCACTCTCCTGGCCAAATTGAGTTTGGGCGCATTGCATATCTGGAAGGTGAACTAAAGATTGCCACGAAGGCATTCGAACAGGCGGTTACATTCGCGCCGCAAAACGGTGCTGCCCACTATTGGTTGGGCGAAATTAATCTGGCTGACAACAATATCGAAGCGGCTGAACCGGCCATGCAACGCGCACTGCAACTCGAGCCGCATCGAGCCGATTGGCAACATCGACTGGCGGATATTTATCGAATGCAGGGAAATTCTTCCGCCGCCATGGCGCACGAGCAACGCGCAGTACATCTCGCACGTGTCAATGAACTCCCTGCTCAACGGAGTGCACAATATACAGCTGCACTCGCCGAGCTGTATGCCGAAGATGGTGACGCAAATGCCGCTCGGAAGGAATACGAAGCCGCATTCGAGTTGGTAGATTCCAATGCAGCCTGGCTCTCCGCTGCCGCCGCCGCCTGTCTCGCAGCCGGAGACGCTGCTCAAGCGGCAGACTATTATGAGCGGGCCCTCGCAATCGCGCCGCAGGCCATTTCGCCATTGATCGGCGCAACAAAGGCCTACATGGCATTGGGACGGACAGAAGCGGCAGAAGAACGTATTCAGGAAGCTATCCGCAACGATCCTGAAAACGCCGAGGCACTAATTGTCTTCGGGCACTTCTATGCCGATCAGCAGAAGTTTGAACGCGCGCTGGAAGCGTATGAAAGCGCAGCCGAATTCACACGTGATCCCATTCCAGTTCGTTTAGCCATCGCCGAATTGCTTCTCGACGTGGGCCGTCATGAAGACGCATATGAAGTGCTCGATCAAGCACTCGACGTTGACGATTCAAACGACAAAGCCTGGGCGCTGCGGGCCAAAGCAAGCAAATCGCTCGGAGACCCGCAGGCCGCGCTCGAAGCGTATCGCCGAGCGAGTGAAGCAGCTCCTCTGAATGCAGACTACCACCTGCGCCAGGGCAAGCTCTGTCATTCAGTCGGGAATCTAGATCAGGCTCTCGTACATCTGAATCGAGTCGTCGAGCTGCAGCAGACAATTTCTGAGGGAGCAGCGGCACACTTCGAAATCGGGCGAATCTTTGAAGCGCGCCGGCAACTCGAGCGCGCATCAGAGAGCTATCAGGCTGCAATCGAGCGCAATCCCGATGTGGCAGAATACTATTACCACACCGGGATGATTTTCAAACAGATGCGCGACTATGTGAACGCTGTCCGCATGTTCGAATTTGCCGTAGATAAAGATAATAAGAATCTAGATGCACGCCGCCAACTCGCGGCCGTATCAGCACTCAGCCTGATCAACGAAGGCGCAATGGTCGGGTAAAGCAATCGGTGCTGGCGCTATAAGTGCCTGGCACCGCCCATTGCGTGTGCATTTCAATTTGGGACAGCTACCCATCCAAATGTCACCCTCCGTCCAGCCGGGGCTGGGTGAACGTAGCGAAGGGTCTCAAGGGCTGCAAATCAGATGCTTCACAGTCGCAGCTCGACAGGACGCGCCACTACGTTCAGCATGACATGAAAGCAGGATTTTAAATGGATCCTCAATTCTGAAAGCCCCCCCCTTCCCCAAAGAACTATCGAAAACTGCAGGAATTGCCTAGAATAGAACCATCCTCAAAGCATTCGCGAAGAATTAATTCAGAAGGTGGTTCAACATGTACTCAGGAAAATCGCTCAATAATAAACCGCTGGTTAGCATAAAGGATGGTCGGAAGATCGGAGAAATTAAAGACATTTACCTCGACCAGGATGCCCGCGAAATATCGGCATTGTACGTGGGTAAGGAAGGCCTGCTTGGCAGAAAAGCGCAGGTGATCGAGCGCGGAAAAATAGCAGTCTTCGGAGTCGATGTTTGGCTGACAAACACCACCGATGCAGTTACAAACTTGAGCGAGGTGGATGATGCAGAGATGATGCTGGCAATGTCGGATTTGCGCGGGCGCGAAATTTACACCTCGGGCGGAACGAAGATCGCCACCATAGGCGATGTGCTGCTGGAGGACGATTGTCGTGTCGTAGGTTTTGCTCTCGGCCGCACTTACGTCAAAGGCACACTGGACGACAAAAAACGCATTGCCCGCGATGCCATAACAGATTTCGGTGATGAAGAAATACCCATCACTTTGGATATGTCCCGCGCAGAGATGTTGCAGTTGCCGGATTAATATCCGAATCCCCCCTTCTGCGAGCGTTCTCCCTCGGGAGCAGCTTTCTTCCCACTGTCACCCTCCAGTAACCCAAGCCCCTGGACTGGGTGACAGTAGTGAAGGGTCTCTGCTGAGGAGGACAAAATAGATGCTTCCCAGTCGTGGCTCGACACCGTGCAGTGCACACGGCACTGTGCTGGACGCGGCACTACGTTCACTTAGCCCCCGCGGCTAGATGGGGGCATGACATATAACGAGAAATGACATTAAATCTCGCACACGCGCGTTGGTTGGAGGATTCCAACCAAACCAACAGATATCAGGAAAGAAGCGAGCCATGAAATTGAGTATTAATATCGTCGCTGTCTTGCTTATTCTTACGGGGATCGTATGGTTCTTCCAGGGCATCAACGTCCTGCCCGGCAGTTTCATGACCGGTCAAATCGCATGACCGGTCAAATCGGGTGGGCAATCGCAGGAGTCGCCTCTGTGATCGTGGGCGGCGGAATGCTCGTGTTCGCAAACCGGCTCAAAGATGATCCGCCTACGACCTGATCAGGATAGCCTGTGTAAAGCGTTCTGTCTCCCCCAGAAATGTTGCATTAGTCAGAGCAATATACAAACCTCCTAATCTGGGTTCCCTTCCAATTTTGCCTCTCCTTCGATCTGGAAGAGACCGTCACGCGGTAATACCAGGCCTCCCAGGCGCAGTCTGTCTTCACCCCCCATCTCTCACATATTGATTAACGAGTAAGCCTGGCACGGAGCTTGCAGCATGCAGTGCATGCTCAATCGTCGTGCACTCATACGCTTGATAAATGCTTCTTTACATGCAGAGCGACCCGACTATGCCCGCTCCCTGGCACGCGGTTGGCTGGAAAAGTGGCCCAACGATATTCGGGTGCAATTCGCGCTCGGCACGGCGTATTCTGCCGAAGGGCGAGTGGATGCCGGGCTGGGTATCCTTACTGAGTTAATCAGCCTTGACCCAGAGCATGCACCGGCACAAAATTTAACCCGCGAACTGGCTGCATCGAAAGGTCTCGATGAGCTGGCTGATCTTGCGGGCGCCGTTGCAACAATTCTGGAGGGCAAGGCTGCCTCGAGTGAGCCATGGACACATCGTCTCATCGCCGGTCGCCAGGCACTGCAAAACGGAGATTACGAGGCAGTCCGAGAAGCTGCCGAGCAAGCAATTCTCAACGATCGCCCCACCCCGCTACCCTCGCTCTTGCTCTTACAGGCCCACTGGGACGCCAAGGAATTTGAACTCGCGCAGCCTCTCGCACAGGCTTTCACCGAACGCTGGCCGAAATGTGTTGCATTCACATTGGCACTCGCAGATTGTTTACGAAATAACGGTGATGCTGCAGCGGCAGTCCATTGGCTCCACACTGCGGCAGCGCTTGACCCTGCCAGCGAAGTCGTGGGGCGCTATTGGGGCGGAGACCATCAATTCGCTCACATTTGGCCTGACGCGCCACTCATGGAGGCGACCGGCCCCGTCCCAATCGAAGTCGCAGCATTATTGGGTGCCAACCAGCTTGGTCCCGGTTCAAAGGTTAATGTGGGAAAACCAAACAAGAAGATAAATTCTCGCACTCAAAAAAAGCAACGCAAACAATCTCGTCCATTGCCACGGAGTAAATACCGGAAGAAGGTTCGGGTGAAAGACCCGAAACAATCGGAGCCTGAAACGCTAAAGGACATCGAAGAAGAAATTGAGAGGGTCTTTGCCGATCTGGATGGTCAGGAGCTGCCCACTCGGCTCAACTTCCGGCGCAAGCCCAATACACGCCACCACCGGCGTCCGGTGCATATTATTCTCACGAGCAAAAAGAATCTGACGGCTAAGTACGGCCCGGAAGTTTACGATCGTTTGGCCGACACCTTCGACGAACTCCTGCGAACGACTCGACAATACACTCGACGCCGAGCGCTGTTGCTTCTTTCGGATGATCCCGAGTCATTGAAAGAGCTTGGCCTTGAGCCCGTCGACCAGAATAATCCCTGGCAAGTCAAACTTATACTACACGATCTCAATCATCGCCTCGCGCGTCGAGGCCAAACAATCGGTTCATTATTCATCATTGGCGGCGACGACATTGTTCCATTCCATCGCCTGCCAAATCCAACAGACGACATCGATGACGACGTGCCCTCGGACAACCCCTATGGCGCGTTAGACGAAAACTACTTCGTTCCAGATTGGCCGGTGGGTCGCCTGGCGACACCTTGTAGCCCGGAATCTTCGTTATTGGAAACGGGTCTACACAACGCGATCAATGCGCACCGCAGACCGCCCAAACGTTTGCGCTTTCCGTTCAATCTAATTCGGCTCATATTCCCGGATTGGCAGCCGGGCACAAATCCCCGAAAGAGTTTCGGATATAGCGCAGATGTATGGAAAAAAGCTTCGCGCCTTGTCTACGATCCAATCGGGTTCAAAGGTGAGCTCGCCACAAGTCCACCCTCCATCTCGGAAGAGTTGCCCCAGCGGGCATTTGCGCCGCTTGATCTGTCTTATTTTAATTTGCACGGCCTGGAGGACACCCCCGAGTGGTACGGCCAGAGAGTTGGCTTTGAGGGCAACGAAACGCTTTACCCGCTTGCATTGCGCCCAGCCGACATTCCCGCCAATGGACACGCTCCGCAGGTGGTACTCAGCGAAGCGTGCTACGGGGCCAACATTCTAAACAAGCAATCTAGCGCTGAAGCAATTTGCCTTCGGTTTCTGGAAGCTGGCAGTCTCGCTGTCATCGGCTCTACACGCCTTTCGTATGGTTCAGTCGCACGACCACTCATCGCGGCGGATTTGCTCGGGCACTACTTCTGGGAAGCGTTGCTGACTGGATTACCGACAGGAGAGGCGCTACGCATCGCGAAGTTGGAATTTGCACAGGAGATGCACGAACGACAGGGTTTTCTAGACGGCGAGGATCAAAAAACTCTGATCAGCTTTATGCTTTATGGCGATCCACTCATCACAGCTCCGGGTGTACTCCCTTCAGTACAGAAAAAGGCAAAAAGCTCGAAATCTGTTCCAAAGCGCCTCTCCAAATCTATCGCTCGCCCGATTTGTACGATAGGAGAACTAGTTCCCACTTCCGTTGGTGACGAAAGAAATGCAGAGACTCTGGCACATGTGAAGTCGCTTGCGTCACGCTATCTCCCTGATGTGGACTCCTGGAAAGTAAAAATCCATGCAGCTCATCTGGCCTGCGATCACAATGATCACGAATGTTTCGCCTCACATTCATCGTCCAAGGGGATAGGTGCGGACCCCAAGCAATTGGTTTACACAGTTGGAACTTCGCAGTCGCTCAACGGACATATCTCGCACCATTTCGCGCGCATCACAGTAAATAAGCGCGGGAGCGTAATCAAGATGGCAGTAACACGCTAACGGCCTCAGGCTTTTCATGGACATATCAACCCTGCCCACTTCCAATTCTGGTATCGGCTTTCACTACTACCCAGACGATCTGCATTATCGCAAAGTAGATCTGAACGCCTGGCTGCCAGAGCTCATTGCTATGCGCGTATCCTGGCTCACCCTGCGTAGCCAACCGGAACGGGGCATACCCGAAGCCTTCATAAAAGGAATTCTTGATGCCGGGATTGAGCCGATTGTTCACATCAGGCCAAACGAAATTCAAAGGCTTGATCTAAATGCACTGGCTTTGCAATTTACTTCCTACGCCCGCTGGGGGGTACGTTTTGTCGTCGTATTTGACCGACCAAATGCACGCGATGCCTGGTCTGGGGATCAATTTGGTCGGGTTGATCTCGTCGAACGCTTCCTCGAAATCTGGCTTCCCATTGTAGAACTCGCGCAGCAATCAGGGATCGCCTCTGTCCTGCCTCCACTGGAACAAGGTGGCACGTATTGGGACACATCCTTCATAACGGGCGTCATCAAGGGACTGCAGCGCCGTGGCAAACAGTCTTTGCTGGATGAACTAATCATCAGTTGTTATAGCTTTTCCGGGTTACAAAAGCAGGATTATGGCGCGGGTGGCCCGGCGGTATGGAAGGAATCAAAGCCCTATCAAACCCCCGCCTCTTCCCAGGATCAACTCGGCTTTCGTTCGTTCGAATGGTATGCCGCGGCAGTGGAAGCGATTCTTGGCGCACATTCCCCGATATTGATGCTTGCAGGGGGCGCGCGCTTGGGCGAAATGAGTCCCTCAACCGGAGAAATTGTAGATGTCGCCTGGCATGCATCGACAAATCTCACAATCGCCAGAGAGTATCTCGCAGGAAATTATCCTGACTATCTATTGAATGTGAATTTCTGGCTGCTGGCTGCGGAAGCCAACGAACCGGATGCACGGGCCGCCTGGTTCCATTCTGATGGCGCTGTCGCGCGGGCTGTGGCGGAATTTAAAACGTTCGCTCGGAGACGGCGTCAGACACGCAGTGAAAAGCGCAACAAGGGTGTTGATGTTGCTGCAGGAGGCGCTGTCAAGGTCTTGAAACACTATCTATTGCTCCCCCGCTATGAAGGTGTAGCTTCAGGATGGCACTGGAACTTCGTCGGCGACATTGTGCGAACCTATCAACCAACCTGCGGCTATTCGCCTGAAGAAGCCCGCCACGCTCGCCATGTCACTCTTATCGGCGACGAACGCGGCATCAGTCAATCCATCGAAGAACAGTTAATTCAGGCGGGTTGCAGTGTAGAACGCATATCATCAGATGATCCCGTCGTCGCCCACAAAGAAATCACTACAGCAGCACTCAATTTGACGACGCACAACGGAAACGGCACAAGCCAATAGCAGAGAGGACTCGCTATGACAATTATTGAAACCCCCGCCATTGATCAGACCCAGCCCTCTGTTGCGACACAGCTCGCCAAGGCAGATAACCCGCATCCAACCATTATCAAAGCCATTGGCTTGGGTGGTGGTGGCTGCAATGCGATCGATCGCATGGTCGAATTTGGGATTGCAGGTGTAGAGTTCATCGCTGCGAATACCGACTCGCAGTCGCTCGCCGCCAGCCAGGCAGACAAGCGCATCCTTCTCGGCCCGCATGCCACGCGTGGATTGGGGGCGGGAGGCAACCCCGAGCAAGGAGAACTGGCAGCCCGCGAATCGCGAGATCTTATTGGGGAAGCTCTGCGTGGTGCAGATATGATCTTCCTGGCCTGCGGCATGGGTGGCGGAACCGGTACCGGCGCAATCCCGGTGGTCGCTGAAATTGCGCGTGAAACAGGTGCAGTGACCATTGCAGTTGTAACCACCCCGTTCACCTTTGAAGGTTCGCGCCGCCATAGAGATGCGCAGACTGGATTAGCAAAGTTGCGTAACAATTGCGACACACTCATCACAGTGCCCAATGATCGCCTTCTGAAAGTGGTCAGACGTGATGTGTCACTCGATATCGCCTTTCGGGTAGCGGACGATGTTTTAAGGCAGGGCATTCAGGGTATTGCGGAACTCATTACACGGCCCGCTATGATCAATGTCGATTTCGCGCATGTGCGTTCGCTGATGCAATTGGCCGGGGGCGCATTACTGGCCGTAGGGCAAGGGAGCGGCGCGAGCAAAGCAATGGACGCCATCGAACGAGCTATGAACCATCCTTTGCTGGATACAGCTTCCATTGAGCAGGCAGCCGGCATTCTGATTCATTTCACTGGCGGCGATGATCTGACATTATTTGAACTTAGTCAGGCAGTAAATCGCGTTACAAATATGACGGGCATAGGGACGGAAATCGTATTTGGGGCAACCGTCGAACCAGAGATGACCGGGCGGGCACAAGTAATTATGGTTGCGACGGGCGTTGGCGGGCATACCCTGGAGGAGGTGTTGGGTGAGGAAACCCACTCAAAGCAGCCCAGCCTCCTGGATGCACCCAAAGCTGTCCAACTCGAATCGGATGATGCTTTCGACGAGCCGTCTGTAGTCCCCAATGACAAGCCGATCGATGAACAGCCCTCCACTCCATTGGAAGAATCCAAATCAGATCCAAGAACGATGGAGTGGATTGTCGCAGAGCCGGTTGCTGCGGTTCTGGATAACATTGACGTGCCCGCATTCTTGCGCCGCCGAAAGATGAGAGAGCTACGCGGAGAAGATCCTCAGAAAGCAGAATGAGAATGTCACTTGCAAAAGGAAAAGTCAATCAGATATCACGCCAGGTATACAAGCAGTTCCCTGAGATGAAAGGCGCCGAACCTAAGATCACTCCCCAGAACGCGCCCGCACGTGCAAACGGGGATGGGAAGAAACAGCAAAAGACAATCTCCCAAAAGGACGCATCCCGGTATTTGCTCACATTCAATGGCAAAGCCGAGCTCCCAAATGGGCACACGATCCACAGAGTAGTTCGCGTTATTTCGGATGGGCGCGGCAAGATTATCAAAATAACGACCTCCCGCTAGAGAGACACCACAGGGGATATTATGTTTCAATCAACTTTTCATGCCATGGCCTGTCACTTGGAGATTCTCGGATGGAAACAGGTATATTTCACTGTCTGGCATGCTCGAAAGTTCCAACGTCTCTGGCACGATCTTCGACCAGTCGTCAAGCCTGCGGCATTTGACGCTATGGTGTTTTTCTCAGTGGGCGCCGCCATTGGGGTTTTTGCTGCCGGCTTGGGTGCCCTGTTGCTTCCGGGGGGACTCATCTAGGATGATAGTGCACTCGGAAGGGCCGGAGCTGAATGGCCTGCAGGGACTCCGCGCGCAAAAAAATTTCCGCTTTGCTATTCGTGGCGTCATGTTAATCGGCGGCATAATTTTCGGAGCACAATTGGCAGCCTGGATTTTCGGGTTCTTTGTTGCAGACAATGCAGGCGAGGCGACATCCAAGAAGTATTCTCAGGTCAATGTTCACTCTGCCTCGAGAGAAGCGATTCGCGTGTCCTTCTATGACACGTATCCCGATGGGAACCTTGAAGCCATCTGGCTCGTGTCAAGCTCGGACAACACAGACTTAATTCGGCTGATTGGTGTGCCCCTCTCCGCAGCAAATGCTGTCGCTACTCCAATTGTGGGCGAAATTGTCCTCGACCACACTTCGGTCAGCTGGCTTCTTGAAAGAGTTGAGCCGCTTCGCATTGGCGGTGAAGAACAATCAGGTACAGCCATCATCGATTTTATCCTTCAGGGAGAAACAGAGGCGGAGAGGTTATATAGACAGGCCGCTGTATTGCAGGCATTCATTGCTGTTGCAACAACTTCAATATCGCCACCCGATCTTATCGACGCATTTGCGGAGGCACACACGGATGCGAATGGTGGAGAGATGCTGCGAACGATCTTGAGTAGCCAGACACAATGGCGAGTCAACTCGTTCGAGATTGACATATACGATCCTGTCACGAAAAAGTAAATTACGCGCTCGCTGCAAAAACTCTTAGCGCCCTGCCCTTCCTATTCCCCGGTATTGAAGGCCTCTAGCACAGGCAAAATCGCTTCCATCTTCGGGCGTAACACCGAAGCCCCGCCGGGGCCGACAAACGGCTCCACCATCGACAAATCCATCACAAACTGACTAGCGTTTGCTGGATCGATCTGCGGGCCAACACAACCAAGCAGGCCAATATCCTCTAGCGACATATCTGTCGAGACCGAGCCCCATATCGCCTGGGCAAGTGCCGGCAAATGCGGCAGCACTTCCGTGGTCACCAATTTATCCCGCAAGGCCAGCAAAACTTTTTGCTGTCGCCGCATGCGCCCGAAATCGCTGTCTTGATGACGTGTGCGTGCGTACATGAGAGCGACTTGTCCATCCATGTGAACCCAGCCTTCCGGGATTTCTAACACCATGGTGTTGCCGTTTCCCATTGGATATTTTGTATCGCGAATCGGAGTATTTAGAAAAATATCAACCCCACCCACAGCATCAACAGCGTTTTCGAAGGCACTGAAATTAATCGTTACTGAACGGTCGATACGCAAACCAAAGTTGTGGGCAATCACTGCCATTTCGAAAGCCGCCCCACCACCCGGATATCCGTAAGAGCGGCCCAATCCGTAGGCAGTATTAATACGCCCTTCAGTTGTTTGAAAATTGCCGTATTCGGGCATTTGAACCCACAGGTCACGCGGGATAGACAATATTTGCGCAGTGCGATCACCATAATTCACGCCAAGAACTAGTAATGCATCCGCCCGAGCTGCACGGTTGTAATTGTCCGAGCGTCCGTCCACACCGATCAACACGATGTTCATTCTGCCCGGACCGTCGCAAGAAGCCGGAAAGGGCGCCGCAGCCGGCAACTCAGGAGTCGAGATAGGCGTCGGATTTGCAGGCACAACGTACCAACCCGTCGGAGGTGGTGTACGCGTGGGCGTATTTGGATCTAGAGTCGGCAATGCGGTTGGAGTAGATGATGGCACACTATCATTTACAGCCAGAGTCTCGGTCAGACTTGGGGTTGAAGTCTGCGTTGATAGCGGGGTGAGTGTTGGTATTTCACCAAAAGAAGGCAATGGCGGAGCTGTTAGATCAACGTTTCCTGCGGTTGAATTGATTCGGCTAGCAGCCGCAACGCCGAACCCTATCAGCAGGCCCAATGCTCCTGCAATTGAAATTATAAACAGCAAAACTTGTATCGCCGAAGAATCTCGGGGCGAGAGTTTACGCGAATATTTCAATGCTCGCCCAACGACCCTGCGAGTCTATTATTCATGGACGAAATTGTAGCATCAGGGAATCATCGGTACTGATACCGAAACATTCTCAATTTCAGAGTATTCCAGTATCATTGTCATGCACGCGACCCAGATACAGAAGGGGCAAAATATGACTGACGAAATATCACTCGCGATCATCGGCGGTAGTGGCATTTACAAAATGGAACAGCTTACAGACGCAGATGAGCGCCATATCACAACGCCATTTGGCTCTCCCAGCGATCCGATCATCACCGGCACTCTTGCTGGACAGCGGGTTGCATTCCTGGCGCGGCATGGGAAAGGTCACCGCATCAGCCCATCCGAGATCAATTATCGAGCCAATATTTTTGCTCTCAAAGTCCTCGGAGCTAAACGCATCATCTCAGTGAGCGCCTGTGGTTCGCTGCGCGAAGAGTTCAAACCCGGCGATATTGTCGTACCAAGTCAGCTCTTCGACAACACGAAAGATCGTGAGCGTACCTTTTTCAAAGATGGCATCGTAGCGCATGTTGGCGTCGCTGATCCTTTTTGCCCACATCTTTCCGGTATATTGCATAGCGCGATTCAAAAGACTGACGGAACTGTTCACCGTGGTGGCGCATTTATCACAATTGAAGGACCACGTTTCAGCACAAAAGCAGAAAGCCATACCTTTCGAAAATGGGGTATGAGTTTAGTTGGCATGACCGCCAGCCCGGAGGCGTTTCTCGCACGGGAGGCTGAAATCTGCTATGCCGTGATGGCACATGTCACGGATTATGATGTCTGGCACGAATCAGAAGAAGCTGTAACAGTTGAAATGGTTATTCAGACACTTATGCGAAATGCTGATATTGCCCACCAAGGGTTGGCAAATCTCGCCGAGATGCTCCCCGCTGATGCGCCCCGAAATGAGTGTACGTGTGAGAATACTCTCGCCGATGCGTTGATTACACAACGCGATCGCATCTCGGACGAGACCCGCAGTCGGCTCCGGCCACTCATCGAGAAATACATGTAATAAATTCTTGGGCGCTTACATTTCCACAGACCTCTTTATCAGTGCCCTCCAAATAACATATTGTGAACGTCAACCAAACTGAATACTTCTTTCAGACGGGTAGCATGCAAAGTCGCCGCGAGGCTCTGTTGTTTATCCTGTCGTTTACCTTCATCGCCGGCAGCTATCTTGCGTTAACCCTCGCACCCTCTGTCAGGCAAGCCGCATGGGGAGCTGCGGGATTTCAATCATCCTTCGTAATCGGGCTCACGCTCTGGAGCGTTTGTGCCTATCTCGGACATTTTGTACTAAACCGTAAAGCGCCCTTCCGCGATGCGTTTCTCTTCCCAGTTGCCATGTTTTTAGTCGGGTGGGGATTGGTTCTCATCCAACGACTCGCGCCGGGATTCGGAGTGCGCCAAAGTTTATGGCTGTTTATTGGAACCCTTGTCCTAGTTGGCGTACTCTTCGCCCCACCCGACCTGCGTTGGTTGAGACGCTTCCCATATCTTTGGTTAACGAGTGGTCTGCTGCTCACGGCTCTGACCCTGGTTGTGGGCACCAATCCATCGGGGGAAGGACCTCGCCTTTGGCTGGGTTGCTGCGGTCCCGGCTCACCGGGTGGTGGTCTTTATTTACAACCCTCTGAAATTCTAAAATTATTATTAGTTGTTTATCTAGCGGCCTATCTGGCCGAAAAGGGCAGCTTGATCGTATCCGAGCATCGCTTCGGCCCAATCCGGCTCCCAACTTCATTCTTCATGCCGCTTTTCGTGATGTGGGGGTTTTCTCTGCTTCTTCTTATGAGTCAGCGAGATCTGGGGACAGGCTCTTTGTTATTTGGAATCTTCTTGGCAATGGTATTTCTGGCTATTGGCAGAGTCGAATATTTGGTTGCCGGAGTCTTACTTCTTGGAGTTAGTGGTTTGATCGCTTATCAGCTTTTCGATGTAGTACAAGTGCGGGTAAACGCTTTGTGGAACCCTTGGGTCGATGCGAGCGGCGATTCATTTCAAATTGTGCAGTCCTTGATTGCGATTGCAAATGGCGGTTTTGCCGGCAGAGGTCCGGGGTTGGGGGCACCGCGAGTTATTCCCGTTGTTCATTCTGATTTTATCTTTGCCGCAGTTGTCGAGGAATGGGGGCTGCTCGGTGGGCTGGGGATGCTTCTTTTAATATTATTATTCGTCCTGCGCGGGTTACGCCTGGCAACACTGCTGCGATTGCGATTTCACGCTCTCCTTGCCGGCGGACTTGCTGCAACGATAGGCATCCAGGCTATTCTTATTGTCGGGGGAGTCATTCGGGCATTGCCACTCACAGGTGTGACACTGCCTTTTGTGAGCTATGGAGGCTCTGCGCTCATAATGCAGTTCGCCGCACTGGGTCTGCTCCTTCGCCTGTCTGATCGAGCACACCGCGGACTATTTTAAGAAGCAATGTTAATTGGGAACCGAAAAGCTTCAATTCATCGGCATGTAAGACTCCTTGGCGGAATGCTGGGTGCCGCCGTCCTCGTTCTTGCCAGTGTAACCAGTTACTCCAGCCTGTTCCGGCGTGAGACATTAATTTATCGGCTTGACAATCCACGACTGGTCCTTCGCGAGCAATCTGTTCAACGAGGTGCGATTCTCGATCGGAATGGCGTCCAAATGGTTGGCTCCACCCTCGAAGATGGTCAAGTACTTCGAGATTATTTAATCCCTGAAGCAGCACCAGTAATTGGATATGCCTCCCTCAATTATGGATTATCCGGTATCGAGGCCGCATCTGACTCAATCCTGCGTGGTGCACAAGGTCACTCCCCATTTGAACTCTGGTGGAAGCATGACGTCCTGCACGAACCACGCGTTGGGCGCGCCGTTCAACTTACACTTGATTCAAATTTACAACTCACGGCGGCAAAAGCGTTGGCAGGTTATCGCGGAGCTGTTGTTGTAATAGAACCGAGCAGCGGAACTATTCTTGCTCTCGCCTCGGCTCCGACATTCGACCCAAATTCATTAGACGAGCAGTGGGATGCACTCATCGCCGATGAACGCGCACCCTTACTTAATCGTGCTACTTTAGGACAGTATGCGCCGGGTCAGGCACTCCTTCCGATGGAACTAGCCAATGCGCTCGAAGAGAACCTAATCGCAGAATCAAACTTGCCTGCATATCTTTCGACACTGGATGCTTTTCTACATCCAGTGCGCAATGTGGCAGGAACATCACTCACAGCAGGTTTATTCCTCCCGGCAATCGACTTTCCACTGCCGATACCGGACGCAGCCAGTTTGGCAGATGATAAAGCTCTTAAGATCACCCCGTTACAGATGGCTGTGGCAGTCTCCACACTGGCAAATTCAGGCACTAAAATTTTTCCATTTCTGGTTCTCGCGACAGAAGATATAGACAATGAAATGGTAAGTGTTACTGAAGTGCGAAACAGGGAACAAGTTTTCGAGGCACTTTCAGTTCAAGTGGTTAGCGACTGGCTTGAATCGCTTCAGGTGAACGACCCCAACAACATAGTAGAAATATCAGTGACGGCAGAGCAGATTGAATCGAATCAATTACTTGGCTGGTATTGGGGTTATGAAGAGGGCGAGCTAGCTATCGTCGTCGTTTTAGAGGACGCGACCGGGGAACTGGCCGTGGAGGCTGCCGAAGCTATCTGGAGTTCGTGGCACGAAATGAAGTGAACAGGCTCACTTTGAGATAAGCTTTGCGAATTTCCGTTTTCCTACTTGCAGTATCGTCTCCGCGTTGAGGTCCAATACCAAGTTTATATTATCGACTTTCTCACCATCAAGACGCACCCCACCCTGCTTTATTAGGCGACGTGCTTCACCTTTGCTGCTGGCGAGTCCATTTTCGACCATGAGTTCAACAATTGGCTGGGAGGCTGGCAAGCGCAGTTCAGGCATGTCAGCGGGTAGCGACCGTTGTTGAAATATGGCCTTAAAATGATCTTCGGCGATCGATGCGGCTTCATTACCATGAAATATGGAAACATTTTCATAGGCGAGCGCCATCTTTGCATCACGCGGATGTAGTTCTCCAGCCTCAAGCTGTTTTTCTTTCTCAGCTATCTCTGCAGGGGTCCAACGCGTAATTAACCGGGAATAGGTCGGCATGGCCACATCCGGCAGAGCCATTATTTTTCCGTACATATCCTCCGCAGAAGCGAGAATTGGGATATGGTTGCCAGTTGACTTGGACATACGTTGCACGCCGTCTGTCCCCGGCAAGATGCTCATGATAATGCCCACCTGGGGAGTTTGACCAAGCGCCTCCTGCAGCTTGCGTCCTGCGACGATGATATTGAAGAGCTGATCAGTGCCACCCACTTGTACGTCTGCTTCTAATACAACCGCATCATAGCCCTGCATGAGGGCGTAGAAGGATTCGTGCAAATAAATTGGCTCGTTTTTCTCCAAGCGCCGCGAAAAATTTTCCCGTGCAAGAAACTGCTGCACTGTAAAATTCTGCCCCAAACGAATCAGATCAACCAAGGAAAGTTTCGATAACCACTCCCCATTGGAGCGAACTTTGGTTTTCTCTGGATTGAGAATGCGAAACGCTTGCTCGGTATATGTCTTTCCGTTCTCGGCAACTTGCTCGTGTGTCAGGATGGGACGCGCCTTGTTTTTATCCGACGGATCCCCAACGAGCGCAGTGTAACTTCCAATCAAGAAAGTGACCTCGTGGCCAAGCTTTTGAAATTGGCGTAACTTGCGCATTGTAATTGTGTGCCCAAGATGCAAATCGGTTGAGGTCGGGTCGTAACCACAATACACGCGCAATGGCCTGTCCAGCTCTAGGCGTTTTCGCAAGTCCGCACGCATATTGGCAGCGGTCTGTTTATCGCCGTATTCTGTGCCCTGCATCAAAAGGTCTAATTGTTGATCTAAGTGCATGTGTTCGCCTTCGGCGCTTTCTCACTGGGATTGTCCATATTTTACCTGATCGAACAATTCTCGAATCATCTCCATCCGAAAAGACGTCCCCTTCGTGTGCACGCAGATGTTGTCAGTCGGCGAAAAAGGCCGCACGGTTTTACCCCACCCCAACCCCTCCCCGCCTGCGGAGAGGGGCTTTCCTGGTCTTCTGTGCATGTTCCCCCCTCCCCGATTCGGGGAGGGGGTTAGGGGGAGGGGTAAATTCCTGACAACATTTGCGTGCACCTTCCCCTTTCAAAGTTATTGTTCGCGAAGGTCACTTGGCGTATAATCTGCGGGATTTAATTCGGAGGCAGCGGTGACGGAAAATCGGTTACAAGATCGGTCTGGAGCGAGAATCAGGCAGGACTTCCTCGAGTATTTTGAGAAACGAGGGCACACCATTGTGCCCTCGGCTTCGCTCGTTCCTAACGATGACCCCACATTGTTATTTACAAATTCCGGCATGGTGCAATTCAAAGACGTTTTCCTGGGAACCGGAAAACGGGCCTATACCCGAGCAGTTGACTCGCAAAAATGTATGCGGGTGGCAGGCAAACACAACGACCTCGACGATGTTGGGCGCGACGACACCCACCATACATTTTTCGAGATGCTCGGCAGCTGGTCATTTGGCGATTATTACAAACAAGATGCAATCGGCTGGGCCTGGGAACTTTTTACGAGTGTTTGGGGACTTCACAAAGAACGTCTCTGGGCGACCTGTTTTGAAGATGAAGAAGGCGTCATTCCGAGAGATGACGAGGCAGCAGACATCTGGCGTGAACAGCCCGGCTTCAATCACTCAAATTTGCTGTTCTTCGGACGCGATGAGAATTTCTGGGAGATGGCGGAGACGGGGCCTTGCGGACCGGATAGTGAAATACATTACGACCGCGGCAGCCAGTATTGCAATATGCAGGACGTGTCTGGCCACGAATGCAGAGTCAATGGCGACTGCCAGCGCTTCCTGGAGTTATGGAATCTTGTCTTTATCCAGTACAACCGCTCCTCGCCAACGGACTTAACTCCCCTCCCGACCAAACATGTTGACACAGGTTTGGGTCTCGAGCGCATAGTCTCTATTTTGCAGGACGTGGATTCAAACTACCGGACAGACCTGTTTACGCCCATTCTCGATCGCATCCAACAGCTTCGAAATCACTCTGATGCCGAGCGCGAAAAATTGGAGACGCCATATCGGGTCATCGCTGATCACGCACGTGGGGCAGCATTCCTGATTGCCGATGGTGTTCTTCCGGGGAACAACGGACGCAATTATGTCTGCCGCATGATCATTCGGCGTGCGAGTCGCTTTGGTACGGAAGCCGGCTTTACCACTCCCTTCTTAGCAGATGTTTTTGAATCCGTCGTCGATGAGTATGCTTCCGCCTATCCAGAATTAAATCAGTCCCGAGAATTGATAAAACGAACCCTCGCTGAGGAAGAACGCCGCTTCGCACGAACTGTTGATAGTGGTGTCGCACAACTTGATACATTGATTAATGGGCTCAAGGTTGAGGGTAAACCTGCACTCGCTGGGGATGTCGCCTTCGAGCTCTACGCGACATATGGGCTTCCGCTTGAAATTGCCAGGGATATTCTTCATGAGAATGATCTCGGGGTGGATGAAGATGGATTCCAGATGGCGATGGAGGCGCATCGCGAGGCAAGCGGCGCCGGTCAGTCTCTTGGGGAAATCGATGCTGAACTGGCCCATACCTACCAGGACTTACTAGAAACACTCCAAAACGAAGGCAAGATTTCCAATGAGGGAGTCGAGCATAATCCATATGGTCCACTTGAAGCTGAAGAGCCTGTGCTCGCAATCATCCGCGAGGGTGTCTCTATCCCGCTTGCGAGCAGCGGCAATCAAGTTGAGATTGTTTTAGCGAGCAGCCCTTTCTACGTCGAATCCGGCGGCCAGGTCAGCGACACAGGCTCAATCGCAGCCTTCAAGGACGAGCGCACCAATCCGCTTTGGGAAATACGAATCACTGACACGCGCCGACCGGTCAATGGCCTCATCATGCATATTGGCAAAGTTGTAAGCGGTACCCCGAAAGTCGGAGATGTCGCCTGGGCATTGGTTGACGATGAACGGCGCTGGGATATCTTGCGCAATCATTCAGCAACGCATTTGCTACATTCCGAATTACGCTATGTTCTTGGCGACCACGTCCGACAGGCAGGATCATTGGTTGCGCCCGACCGGTTGCGTTTCGATTTCACGCATCATGCCATGCTCACGCAGGACGAACTGGCCCATATTACCCGCAGCGTGAATGATGCCATTCTGGCAAACTATCCTGTCCAGGTCGAGTACAAATCGCATTCGGAAGCTGTCGATGAAGGCGCGATGGCATTGTTTGGCGAGAAATATGGCGATACGGTACGGACAATCCGAATCGGTGAACCTTCGCCATTTTCTTATGAACTGTGCGGGGGCACGCATGTCCCTGAAACAGCTGACATCGGTCCTTTCATTGTTTCTAGTGAAAGCTCTGTAGCTGCTGGCGTCCGCCGCATCGAAGCGATAACGGGACGCGAGGCGCTCGCTCGCATTCAAAACAATCTCGGAGTGTTGGATCGTACAGCTTCCTTCCTCCGTGTTCGACCGGAGGAAGTCGAGCGCAAGGTTCTGGAGCTATTGGAGCTGAATAGCGAACTTCGTAAAAATCTGGCGGAAAATCAAAAAGACACAGCTCTCCAACAATTTGATCGCATACTCGCTAACATAGAGGATGTCTCCGGGGTGTCAGTACTCGCAGCCCATGTAGAAGTCGAAGACAAGACATTACTTCGCGACATGTCAGATCTCTTCCGAAAGCGGGTCAATTCCGGTGTTATGGTTTTGGGCGCGAACATTAACGATCGCCCGAGCCTGATCGCCACCGTCACCAAAGATTTAACTGCTCGCGGCCTCCACGCTGGCGAGCTGCTCAAACCGGTAGCGCAGGTCGTCGGTGGCGGTGGCGGTGGTCGCCCGACGCTGGCGGAAGCAGGTGGCAAGGATCCTGCACGTCTTCCTGAAGCATTGGCGCGTGTGCGCGACCTCGTTTCAGAAGCCTTAATACCCGACTGAGCATTTAGTGAAAGAGCAAATCATCCAACTTGATCGCAGTGACGATTTTCACTCCGCCCGCGACAAGATCGGATGGACACAGGCCGACCGCGTCTTGCTCGTTTGGCCGACCACTCAGCGCGGACACCCAGTTCCTGTCCTCCATCGAAAACTTGACCTGGTCCTACTCGAGCGGCATGCGGCCGGTCTTGGCGCACGCCTCGGGCTTGTCACAAGCAATGAAGAACTTGTCGATCTTGCCAAGGAATTCGGATTGCCAAGCTTCAACTCGGTGCGAGACAGCCATTTGTTCAGATGGCGAAAAACCAGAAACAGCAAAGCCTCCGCGGTTAGACATCGGCCAAAAACTTCTCTACACAAAACGGAGGATGCGCCCCTCATCCAATTCCGGGCCCCAGCATGGTTAAGCAACCCATTCGTTTCAATAGTATTCCGGTTAAGTTATTTTGGAATCACTCTTTTTGCCATTGTCTCGATGCTTGCACTGGTTGTTCCAAGTGCGCGCATCAGCCTCGCCCCAAACATTCAACACATTGACGCACTGCTTGAGATCAACGCCGATCCTGAATTCACGGTTGTAGATCCAAATAACTTTGCAATTCCTGCGTACACCACTCAGATTGATATCAGTGGATTTATACAGATTCCTGTGACCGGCACTACTGATCAAGCCATCCAACGAGCACAGGGAACTGTAACATTTACGAATTTAACTGACCAAGCCTTTCGCGTTCCAGCAGGAACAGCGGTGCGCACAACGGGGAGTGTGCCAACGAGATACGTCACACAACAGGATGTTGACCTGGCAGAAGCAGATGGCTCAACTGCAGAGGCGCCTATCCTAGCTGTGGAACCCGGGCCAAATGGAAATGTTGGCCCGGGACTAATAAATGGGGTTGAAGGACCTTTACGAGTACAGATTGCGGTCGTCAATTTGCATGAATCAGGTGGAGGTGAAGTCTCTTTTGTACCAGCTGTTACTCTTACAGACTGGGAAAACGCACGCGAGCAACTTGAAGCAGAGCTGTTGTTGAAGGGGCACGCGGAGATATTAGCCAACCTGCGCAGGGACGAATTCTCTCCGGACGCGACTGTTCGATTACTGGGAGTGACGGACACAACTTATGATGCCTTCCCCGGCGAAGCAGCGGAATTCCTTAATTTGGAAATGCATGCAACGATGGCCGCGAGTGTGATCCGGGACGAAGATGCGTTCGAAATCGGGAGATATGAACTTCAGAGTCGAACGGGTGAATCCCTGAAATTACTAACTAGTTCGGTATATCTGGAGCGTGGTGATCTGATTACAGCCGCTAACACCGGACAGGTGTCTTTTTATCTCTGGATACGAGGGGATGCTGGGCCAGTTGTAGAAGTAGCAGATGTTCAAGAGGCAGTACGCTGGAAATCGCCGGTTGATGCAGCTGCCATTTTGAAGACTGAATTCCCGGTTGTTCAGCCCCCTATTCTAGAAATCCGACCGGACTGGTTCCCACGCCTACCATGGCTTGCTTGGCGCATTGATGTCGATATTCTTTCTGATGCGATATTTGGGAATTGATCACGGCTTGAAGCGAATTGGGGTAGCCATCTCAGACGCCGAAGGATTGATTGCACGTCCCCTACAAATTGTTAGCCACAAATCCAGAGCGACAGATGCAGATAAATTGGCTGAAATTGCCGTGACTCAGAGAGTTGAGAAGATTATTGTCGGCCTGCCAACTGGTCCAGATGGTGAAATCACACACCAGGCTCGCACAGTGATGCGATTTGCAACAGCGCTTGGTGAGGAAGTCCAAGCCCCAATAGAATATTGGGATGAGACCAACTCCTCAATCCGGGCTGTTGAAATATCTGCATCAAAACGCAAACGAGCAAAAGGCGGACCACTGGATGCAATTGCAGCCGCGGTGATATTGCAGGACTACATTGATGCACATAGTCCCCAGTCAACTCCAAATTTGGATTGATTCTTCCGGCAAGAATGACAACCAATAACTCGCAATCGGGGCGTCGAATTCCGAAACGAACTGGCCAGGGTTTGTTGGGATTCTTTCTACTAATGGCCCTGATTGGATGTCTTGGCCTTGTCATCCTAGTCGTTTCTGCCGTCCTTTCGATGGAGCCGGAGACGGAGGCAATTATCGGGCGCGGATCACCGAGCCTTAATTCCGTCGAAAGAATCCTACTTCGCTCCTATCTTCTTGTTCGATTGGACGATCTCATGATGCACTCGGACTCAGGAGCCGAGGATCTCCCCTTTTCCGTTGTTGCCGGTGAATCTGGTGCGAAAGTCGCTGTTAGGCTGCAAGAATTAGGATTGATTAACGATAGCCAACTCTTGCGGACCTATTTACGTTACAACGGGATAGATGGTCGCATCGAGGCCGGAAATTTCCAACTGTCCTCTACGATGACAATTCCAGAAGTCGCAATCTCATTGACTAAGGCACTGCCAACTGAAATCACTGTGCGCGTATGGGAAGGCTGGCGCACTGAGCAGATCGGCGAGGCGCTTGTCGAGATCGGACACTTTGATTTGTCTGGTACAGAATGGATAAGTATTATGCAGCGGCAGATTTCATTACCGGATGGCTATCAGGCATTACAAATCGCCCCACCGGAGTCTTCGTTGGAAGGGTTTTTATTTCCGGACACGTATCGCTTCCTCCCAGATGCAAACGCACTGGAAATCGCCGACCGAATGCTGCGCACGTTCGATGAACTCGCGCTTCCAGAGCTGCGTTCAGGCTCAGGAGCACCCAACCTGACGGATTATGAAGCCATCATTCTGGCATCGATCATCGAACGCGAAGCAGTGCATGATGACGAGCGCCCCCTCATCGCAAGTGTCTTTCTCAACAGACTCGCAGTTGGGATGCGTTTGGATGCCGACCCAACAACTCAATACGCACTCGCTAATCAAGCCGATTGGTGGCCCAGCTTAAACTTCGATCCACGATTAGTAGAGTCTCCGTATAACACGTACACCTTCACTGGGTTACCCCCCGGCCCAATATCAAATCCAGGTCTCGCCTCGATTCGAGCTGTACGCAATCCCGAAATAAGTAATTATCTATTTTTTCGTGCCCGCTGCGAAAAAGATGGCTATCATAATTTCTCATTTACTTACGAAGAGCACTTAACAAAGGGGTGTTAGGAAACGCCGCCTTAGCTCTCCCTTGGCTATAAGCTTCGCTTTTGCGCCTGCACGAAAACGATGGTTGAGCAAGGCCAAAAAGCGAAGCTTCTCAGCTGATAACTTCGCTTACGCTGTAATTAGCAGCTTAGTCTAAATGCCTATGCGCAATTATCTTATTTTCGTCTGTGCTCTTTCCGTTCTCACAACTGCTTGTTATTCTTCTTCAGTGCATATTGTGAAAATCGGATTGGTTGCCCCATTCGAAGGACGCTATCGTGAACTTGGCTATGATGTCATTCATGCTATTCGGTTGGCAATAAATGAAATCAATAGTCGAGACAATCATGGAGCCTCTTTTGCATTAGTGGCTTTTGATGATGGCGCTAACCCCGAACTTGCAAGGGAACAGGCCAATAAGATCGCAACTGATCCAGATGTTGTCGCTGTCCTAGGTCACTGGATCCCCGAGACGACAATCAGTGCTGCTCCAATCTACTCGAGCGAGGGCATTCCATTTCTTGCAACTGCCAGCGGATTGACAAACTCCCCAATTACGTTCCAGTTGTATCCACATGCAGAAGAATTAATTCGACTGGTTGAAACCTACCAAAGCGAGAACGGTGACGAACGTGAGTTGACGCTCTGTGAATGCGGAATTGAGTCCGTGACAGCCGTGGGTGAAGACGGGGGACGTCTTATTGTCGGCCCAGCAGTCTGGAGTTTAAGTGAGTTTTGGGAACTTAACAAATGGGAGGTCGGAGTGATATTTGTACCGGTAGCGCTACCCCGGGATCTCCCGCCAGCAAGTACCTTTCAAACAGAATATGAGGAATTGTCAGGGGGAGAAGCACCGGGTGTCTTTGCGATGCTGGCATATGATTCCACGAAGATGCTCCTAGAAGCCATTGCCGCTTCCGAAATCAGGTCTCCGGCTGAAATCCGCACGGCTATCAATAATGGCCTATCGCAAGGTTCTTACCAAGGCTTAGCCGGTGTCTACGAATTCGATTCTTCCCGTCAATCAATCAAAACACCTGCCAGCCTATATCGCTGGCAGGATGGAAATTTCATACCAGCAACTCCTTAAGGGCTGGCTTCTACATTCTCATCCGCACAAGCCTGCATTGGCCTACCACCCAGCACGCATACAACAAACCCATCCATATTTACGCCTTGCTCTTCCAACTGCTGTTCGAATTCCATGCACTCTGGGGGTGGCGGTGTTGACGGCCTTCCATCGTCAACACCACAATACCCTGTACACTCTTGTGCACTCGTACATGGCAAGGGCGGAAGGACGACATGAAATTCGGCGGTCGGATTATCGTTCGCGGGAAGTCCTGTTGGGACAGGTGTAGACGTGGGTGTTGGGAGCAAGAGAATTGCCTCAGGGACTTCAAGAAACAATTCAAGATTTTCGGAGGAGATTTTCGTGGGTACAGAGGGCGGCTGGTCTGCCATGGTTATTTTCGCCTGCTCACCATCCGTGAGTTCTGTCTCCCCCTGATCGTTGCGAATTGCGCAATGGCCGGTCAGACAGCCGACGCTCAATGATTGTCGTACAGGATCGAATGTCGCCCACATTATGGATCCGCGTACTGCGGCCACTCCTACAGGTGTTTCAATTTCAAATTCCTCTGAATGTTCGCCTTCTAATACGACAAAAACACGACCGGTCTCGAGAACCAAGCGTGGGAGAGCACCTTCGACAATAACTTCTGGGTCAGACAGCGTAAACAGGGTGCGTTCCGATAGGCGAACGATCGTTTCATCATCGAACTCCAATTTTGCTTTGCTGGCAGCATGCGTCTGGACCTGCCCGCCAGAGCTTACAATATGCCCGTTCTCAGCCGCACCCCAAGACGATTCACTTTGCAATCTTGTCTCGACCTGGTTCTCGATTTCGCTCAAGGCTGCTGTCCTGATCTGCCCAAGGCGCAACCGGGGAGAGATCGTAATTGCCGCGCCAATTAAAACAAGCGCCGCTACCACCATAATCATTATAAAAGCCCAACGGCCACCCCGCGTTGAATCAGTCATCAAACGATCCTGTCTTAGGGGCTTGCTAAAAAAGATTAGCTCGAATCGATGGAGCCATAGAATAACGGCAATGGTTTAGAAGGTTCAGTGGAGATTTCGATTCCATGTATCACATGCTCTTTGGCT
This sequence comes from Anaerolineales bacterium, assembly GCA_965248775.1. GTDB lineage: Bacteria > Chloroflexota > Anaerolineae > Anaerolineales > JBHHUI01 > JBHHUI01. The sequence goes on along the minus strand of OZ252150.1, from coordinate 1,408,527 downwards.
TCATACAGTTTGTATTGATCATTCGCATGAAGCGTAAAGACTGGCTCCCTTGCTTTCACTTTATCGCTAACTTTGGCATGCACAGTGATCCCGACTGCTAGATCAAGAAGATCGCTCTTCCGGGCGCGCCCCGCTCCCAATAGAACCGCTGCCTCTCCGACTTTACGCGCATCAATCCTGCCAACATATCCATCTGTAGGTGCGGACCAAGTCTCAGAAAATTCAGCGCGCGGGAACTTTGACACATCATCAATCAACGTCGTATCACCACCCTGAGCCTGCACCAGCTGCTTGAATTTTTCCAGGCCACTCCCATCCTGAATGCGTTCGCTTGTCAACTCGCGCGCTTTCTCAAGAGTCTCTGCGCGACCGGCAAGGAACACGAGGTTATCCGCAATACGGAGAGCGTGTTCGGTGAAGTCGGGTGGGCCATCTCCACGTAATGTAGCAATCGCCTCCATAACTTCTAGCGCGTTGCCAACCTCGAAACCCAACGGTTGATTCATGTCGGAGAGCAACGCGACAACACGGCGATTCGAACCAGCCCCAATATCCACCATCGTCTGGGCTAAGGCGCGTGCATCTTCCATCGTTTGCATGAAAGCGCCGCTTCCGACCTTCACATCCAACACGATGGCCTGAGCACCACCGGCAATCTTTTTACTCATTATCGAGGCGGCGATCAGCGGAATGGAAGGCACAGTTCCAGTAACATCTCGCAAGGCATACAGCTTGCCATCTGCGGGACCCAAGTCTGCCGACTGGCCTGCCAGTACCAGGCCAATTGACGCTAGTTGTTCCTTGAATTCGTCAGTGGTGAGCTGGACATCGTATCCTGGAAACGACTCCATTTTATCGAGCGTTCCGCCCGAGTAGCCTAGTCCCCGGCCAGACATTTTGCCCATTGGCACTCCGCAAGCTGCCACGATGGGGCCAGCGACGAGTGTAGTTTTATCGCCCACACCGCCCGTGGAATGTTTGTCGACAACCATTCCGGCGATGACTGTACTGAGGTCTAGTACTTCGCCCGATTTTGCCATCGCCAGGGTCAAATCAACCGTTTCCCGAGCGGACATACCAATGAAAAAGATCGCCATTGCCAGGGCCGCAGCCTGATAATCCGGGATTTCTCCTTTCGCGAATCCCGAAATGAAAAAGTTGATTTCTTCCGGAGAAAGCTCTAAACCGTCCCGTTTATTTGTAATTACATCCACTGCACGCATCACACACGTCCTCCGTCATAGAAGATGCAACTATAGCATTCGTTTGATTAACAGACAGAGACTATAATACTAAATTTAATTACACGAAATCTCCGTATACGGAAGGTAAAAATGCAAGAAGCAGACATATTAATTACGGGCGGACCCGTAATTACCTGCAACGATACCTGGGACCTCCACCCGGAAGGCGCTATAGCTATCCGGGATGACTCAATCGTTGCAGTTGGTCCCGCGAGTGAAATCACGAGCGACTGGCAAGCATCTGAAATTCACGATGTGGCGGGCAGGATCACAATTCCAGGCCTGGTGAATGCACACACACATGCCCCAATGACGCTGCTGCGAGGATTGGCCGATGACCTTCGCCTGGACGTGTGGCTAATGGGCTACATTATGCCGGTGGAGCGCGAGTTTGTAAATCCCGAATTCTGTCGATTGGGAACGAGCCTGGCATGCGCTGAGATGATCCGCTCTGGGATTACCAGCTTTGCGGACATGTATTATTTCGAAGAGCGTGTCGCTCTTGCGACGGCCGCTGCCGGCATGCGAGCTGTCTGTTCGCAGACCGTCATGAAATTCCCCACCCCGGATGCCGCAAGCTACGACGAAGGTCTGGCATTAGCACGCTCCTTCATTGAAGGTTGGAAGGACCACGCCCTTATCGTGCCCTCCATTGCACCACATGCTCCTTACACATGCACACCAGAAATCCTGCGTGCCTGCGCCACACTGGCGGTCGAGCATGATGTCCCATTGCATATCCATCTATCCGAAACGTCGGTTGAAGTCACTAATAGCTGGAACGAAAATGGGAAGGCCGTAATCCCCTGGGTGGAGGAACAACGCTTATTCGACGCGAAAGTCCTGGCCGCGCATTGTGTTCATATTGATGAGGGCGAGATACGAACTCTCCTTAACTTCAACGCAGGTGTGGCACATAACCCCTCCAGCAATCTCAAATTGGCATCCGGCATAGCGCCCGTTCAAGAAATGCGCAGACTCGGTCTGAATGTTGGCATTGGCACCGATGGCCCGGCTTCAAACAATGACCTTGACATGTTTGAAGAGACACGCTTGGCGGCATTTCTTGCAAAGGGCGCCAGTGGAGACCCCACGAGCATCCCGGCTCGCGAGGCGCTCGGAATGGCAACGAGGTTTGGCGCGAATGCGCTCCACATTGGAGATCTGACCGGCTCAATTGAAACAGGTAAACGGGCTGATCTCACAATCGTGGATTTAAAAACGAGCCACAACTGGCCAGGCTTTTACCGCGACCCGGACTCGCTGTATTCGCGGATCGTTTACGCCGCGAAGGCGACGGATGTTTTCGATGTCATGGTCAATGGTGTTTGGCTGCTGCGCGCCAAAGAATTACAAACTCTGAATGAATCCGAATTGATGAGGGAGGCCGGGGAGTTTGCGAAGCGGATTGACACCTTCCTGATCGAACGTGAACAAAGCGTCCTCCGCAAGCTTGTTGCGCTAGGGACTATGGAGCAACAAGAGAGCTTCGAGGTGCAGGTAAAGGCTCATATCGAAAATCCCGAAGCCGTAATCGATAAAATCAATTCATCCAAATTTGAAATTGTACGCTCCGCCCACTATGGCGAATTCGACACTTACTTCTTCTTTAATAAAGATGAAGAGAATTTACTTCGAATCCGCGAGGACGCATTCATTGGAGACAATGGTGAGATCACCGATGTGCGCTACCGGCTGACACTTATTGGTGCCGCCAGCGAGCGCGAATTTGAAGGGTCAGTGATCCTTTCACGGTCACGTTTTATCGCGCCATCAAACCATACACCACGTTTTTACCGCGAATATTTCAAACCCCACAGAGAGTTGGAGATTGAAAAGGATCGCTTGCGCTGGCTGGTTGTATTTAATGGGATCGAGTTCTTTATCAATATTGATCGGCTGATTGACCCGAAAATTGGCACCTATGTAGAAGTTAAAAGCCGGACGTGGGGGCTGCACGATGCCGCGACTAAGGCTGCGCTCGCAGCTGACGTAATGGAAATGTTAGGCGCAACGCCGGAAAGTTTGATCGCGGACGACTATGTTGATCTAGTCAAACAGAATTGATTTCAGCGCCTTATTGCTGAATTCTATTCGAGGAAATTATTTACCAGGCCCTTTAACGCTTTTGATAGTGGCTCATTCGCTGCACTAAACACGGAGTGGGAAACTCCTGTATTCTGTTCTAGATCTGGCGAGCAGGGTAGCACCGCAAGTACCGGACAATCGAATGTCTCTTTGACCAGAGTAGCAACTTCGGCGAGATCATAGTCGGCCGGAACGTTATTCACGACGATCCCCATATGCGGAACACCCAGCTTGTGAACAACCCCCGCAATGACGCTCGTCCCCTGATATTCTCGTTCGTCGGGCTGCATCACAACAGCGGCCAAATCGGACATTGCCATGATTGTCATCGTCGGCTCGGTAAGCCCGGCAGGAGAATCGATGATCAACAAGTCCAGTTTTGCATGTTCCTCAAAGGCATGCAACGCACTAGAGACCGTCTCAACATCAAAGAGTTCTCGCAAAATAACAGATAACTGGATAAAGTTAGAGCCTGCCGGGACGAGAAATAATTTTCCAATCACGCTATCCCCTAGACGATCTGTAATTTCATAAACGCACGCTTCGATGGATTTGCTCCCCCGCAGGAGCTCGTCTAGTCCGTTTATCTCCGCTTGCGAATCAAACCCGAATATGTGGTGGAGTCGAGGTGTCTGTACATTTGCATCAATCAGGCCAACCCGTAAACCAGCCGCAGCCGCGAGCCCTGCAACGCTTGTAGCCACAGTAGACTTTCCCACTCCATGCCGGAATGAGAACACGCCTATTTTCTGAATTGACAATGTGCTCCTGCTTTTATCATCAGGATAGTTTTTGAGTTAATCATCCGAAAGCGGACCCCACAATCCGGAACGGCTACGGCGCTGTTGTTGTCTTTGTGTTGGACGTTCAGGACGAGAAAAATTGAGTCGATAAAATATCTGGCCGGGGTCACCCGTTTCCTTAGCGAACAAGTAACCCTTCTTCGTCAAATCTGTTCCCAGTGTATGCATCTCGCTCTCGGAAATCTCGCAAAGATCGGCCATTTCCGTGAGCGACAAAGTTCCGTTCCGATTGCATTGGAGCATTGCGCCGCGGAGCACGGCAGGAAAGACCAAAACATCCGACATGATAATGCCTTCAACTAGCGGCATATTTTCGACGAATTCTAGCAACTCTGTGGGCATGGCTCACCCAAGTCTGAAGCCTGAGACGCGGTTATTAACTAAACTCAACAACGCAGATGCACTCTCTACAGAATCGGATACACAAATGCATCCATATTCTCCTGATGTGATTCCGGAAGAAGCTGAGATCACTACTCCCTGTTTTGAACGTCCACAGGTTAGGGATAAATCTTCAATGCAGCTCAAAATGTCTTCAAGCTCCAGCCCGGATGGACAGTGTAACTTATTGTGACACAGTACGACAGAATACTCTAAATAATCGGATCCCAAGCAATGCTGAGCGAACTCATGGGCATGCGTTCCGGCGGTGCGACGCGCATTTATCTCCAGCAAATAAATATTTTCATTATCATCAACAATGGCATCCAGGTCGAAATGGCCAACATACCCAAGTTGCTGCAATTTACGGGCAACGCGCAGGCCGGCTTCTGAGAATGTTTCGTACCAGGCAGTATGTTGTGAGGCTTTGCTGATTAGTACACCACAAGAACTGCCGAAGTCATCCAGGAAAAGCTGATCAGAAAGGTAAGTTATTTGTGCCTCCCCCGAGCGTGGAACGATGAACTCTAGAGATGGCGAAAGATTCCGACTGGAGTGCACATATTCCTCGACAACAATTACTCCAGATGTAATATATGGATTTTCTGAAAGCTTGCGTCGTATGTCTACTTCCGAAGTGTCAGTACCTGGCGAAAATATTGTATGTCCCAGTCCGCTTTCGCCGACATCAGACTTAATAACACAGGTGCGCTTCTCCCCTAAAAACCAGGAAACGATCTCGGCCGCTCGCTCAACGTCAAGGCAAACATATCCTTCAACGAGTAGATTTTCTGCATTTGGCAACCAACGTGAGACCAGCGCGCGAAAACCAGATTTGGTATCGATATAATTTCGAACCCAGATATTATTTTCGTCGGGAGTTTCAGGCAGAACGAGATTGAGCGAATAATCTTCCCGAAGGATTTGTACAAGCCGCATGAATTCTGGTGTTGATGCATACGGAATGAGCTGGATGGTGCGCGCGGCTCCGGCGGCGGCAACGATCTTCCCCGTCAATTCAGGCTCACGTGCAATATCTTTGCTCAGAAAAGGGGATGCAGTTTTCGGCCAGGCCACTTGGGTAGCAGCGTAGTTGTATGAATTTTGGGTAGTGGTTACATGTTGACTGATGAGTCTGGAAAAAGTAAGTTGTTGGCCTGCCAAACAGAGGAGCGCCAAAATGATCCAGAGTGTCATCACGCATGAGTGTTCAAAGTGCAGGAGCCTCAACATTGTCAAGAATGGTACAGACTATAAAGGCGGTCAGAAGTTTCATTGTCTCGATTGCGCCGCTTATGGAATGTTGGAACCGCAAAGCCGTTCTTATCCTGAGTTCATCAGAGAATTTGTCCTACGCACCTATCGAGAGCGAGCCAGTATGCGCGGCATTGAGCGCATCTTTGGCATCGCGCGGCAGACATTAGCACGCTGGATTCTGGAGAAGGCCGGCGCTATGCCGAACCTGGCTGACACTTTAGAAACCGTAAAAACGGATGATGTGCTGGAATTGGATGAATTATGGTCATTTGTACGCACAAAAAACGATAAACGTTGGATATGGGTCGCGCTGTGTCGGCGCACGCGCCAAGTGGTGGCCTATTTTATTGGCGACCGCAGTGAAAAAAGTTGTCGCGCGTTATGGAAATCCATCCCAGCATCCTACAAAGCGTGTTGCTCCTTCAGCGACTTCTGGCACGCTTACCAGAAGGTTTTACCAAACGACACTCACCAAAGTGTCGGCAAAGAAAGCGGCCAGACATCTCACGTGGAACGCTGGAACAACACCTTGCGCCAGAGACTGGCTCGCTTCGTGCGCAAAACTCTTTCTTTCTCCAAGTCCGACGTTTACCATGAAGCTGTACTCAAGTTGTATCTCCATTACTACAATACAGCGTGGTCCCCATCAGTTACCATGTAACCACTACCGAATTTTGCAAATACTCTGTATGCGGGACAGGCGTACTAGCAGTTTGTCGGAGAGCAACCTGAGATAGCGAAATCGGTGATAATCTACGGGCATGGCTAGAAAATTCAAGAAACCCAATTACGAAGTGATGCTCAAACAGACAATCAGTCTGGAAGAAGCCCTGCCATCCAATCATTTGGCACGATTTGTGGTGGATGTTATCGCCCAGTTGGATTTGGGTATGATCTATGCACAATATGCACCGACGGGTGGTCAACCTATTGCGCCAGAGATCCTGTTGGGATTGCTCTTCTATGGTTATGCCAACGGGGTGTTCAGTTCTCGTAAGATTGAGAAAGCCACCTATGAGAGTATCCCATTCCGCTATATTGCCAGTGGGCTGCATCCTGACCACGACACAATTGCCAACTTTCGCAAAACCTTTCTGGCTGAGATCCAAGAGTTATTTGTGCAGATCTTGCTCCTGGCCCAAGTTGCTGAGGTGCTGAAGTTGGGTAATATCAGTCTGGATGGTAGCAAGGTGCATGCTGATGCATCCAAGAGCAAAGCGGTCAGTTACAAGCGTCTGATAAAACTAGAGACCCAACTGCGCCAGGAAGTGAACAAACTCTTCGAACTCGGTGAGCAAGCTGATCAGGGTGATCTCCAGTTGCCGGAAGGGCTCGTCATTGAAGACGAAATTGCCATTCGCAAGAAACGTTTGGCAAATCTGGCAGAAGCCAAAGCCGTCTTAGAAGCCCGTGCGCAGGAACGATATGAAGCCGAGAGGGCTGAATACGAAGCCAAACAGCGTGAGCGGGAAGAAAAGTCTCGCAAAACTGGGCATAAACCCCGAGGTCGCAAACCGAAACCACCGCAGCCGGGACCACGGGACAAAGATCAGTACAACTTCACTGATCCGGACTCTCGCATCATGAAAAACAGCACCAATAATGGCTTCGACCAGCATTACAACGTTCAAGTTGCTGTGGAGCAGGAGAGCCTCTTGATTGTGGCGCCTTCACTTTCGAACCATCCGAATGACAAAAAAGAAGCTGAGCCAACCCTGGATGCCATCTCTCCAAAAGTAGGCAAACCAAAGGCTGCCGCTTTGGATTATGGATATTTCAGCAAAGCGAACATCGCAGCACTTGAGAAGCTTGGCATTGATCCTTACATTGCTACCGGTCGCGAACCTCACCACAAAAGCTGGCGTACCTTCTTTGAACAAATGCCTGCTCCGCCACCGGAAGATGCCAGTCCGAAAGTCAAGATGGCTTACAAACTACAAACCGAAATCGGCAAAGCCAGCTACCGTTTACGCAAATGCACAGTGGAACCCGTCATTGGTATCATCAAGGAAGTCCTGGGCTTCCGCCAGTTTTCTCTGCGCGGCCTGCTGGCAGCAGCCGGGGAATGGTGTCTGGTCTGCCTAGCGTTCAACCTCAAACGCATGCACACCCTCTACCAAGCAAAGGGTGTGCTTTAGCCGGGGCTGCTTTGGCGCGCCTGCTACTCGCTGAGAGAAGGTGGTTTGCCCTCCATGAAATGCACACTGTTTTACGCTTGTTTTGTCGCAATCAACTGCTCATTTTGCCCTGTAGGGCTATTCATGTTGTAAAAGTACTTGTCTCTCCGACAAACTGCTAGTGAACACTAATTTATGGCTGCCAAGCCACATGAGTGCGCGATCACCACGATTTTGTTTTATTTGGATCTGGTCGGAAGCGTTTGCGAGGCTTAGAAAATCGTGGATAACTTCAGTATTATTAAAAACGCCAACAATAGGCTGGCTTTCGTCAATATGAGCTAGCATTTTCCCGACGGGATTAAATCACATTTCTAAAGGGGTAATCGAAAGCAAATGATCTCTGCAAACACATTTATTAATCGGATGAGCGTCGTGTTCTGTCGCGCATATTTCTCGCTTTCTCCTGCAAGCTCTGGAAGAAATCAGACTCAACGATTTCGCTCACCTGTTCGTCGCGCTTGCCATGGTCTACCATAATCCGAAGATCTTCAACCTGCTTGCGGAGGGTCTGTTCGCGCTGGTAAACCTTGTCAACCATGATGCCAAACACGTTTGAGAGGGTGTCGATTTCATCCGGGAATCGATTGCGAGTGATATTTGCGAGGTCCTGATCGTAATCGCCTTCACCAATCCGTTCAGCTACGCCTGTAAGAGCGACGATGGGTCGGCTGAATGCTCCCGAAAACAGATAAACAAGGATGAAGAGAACGGCATATGTGATTGCAAAGGCGATGAACACACTATCAAAAATGGCCTGCTGTACCTCATTCACATACGTCGCTTGAAAGTCGACTCCGATTCCTCCAACCTTATCCCCAGCGTCGTTGACAATTGGGGTATAGCCAGATACCCAGGTCCCCCACTTGTCGACATAAGGAGTGAAATCTTCGTTCTTAAATACTGGTTGTGAGAGGCTCGTCCAGAGCGTGCCCTCGCACTCGCTTGAGCTTATATAGGATTCTTTAAAGGTAGCCGCTTTCGACGTATCGTAACGCGCATAGAGATCACCAATGAAAATAACTTCACAAGGTTCAGCTCCGCGAACATAGGTATAGGGCCAGGCGCGCGGCTCAATCGCATGCACAGTCTCCAACCAGTCCATCTGGAGGTTATAACGCGGATCGTCCGAAAATTCATCGGCATTGGCTTCGCCATTTTCGTAAAGACCGATGAGATCTGCTTCGTCTATTCCTTCCTCAGCGGCGTGGAGTGTCGCTTCCAGATCTTCCTTCACACGCCCGATGGCCAGATCAGTAGCAAATCTGAAGAACCAGAAAAATGCAATGGCGAAAACAACCGAGAACAAAAGTGTAAATCCAACCAAAAGTTTCACTCGCAGACTGATAAATCTGTTGCCAACCCGAACTGTCGTTTCGCTCATTTCAGCCTCCATAAGGACACCACAATATCCACCAACTAATCAAAATCTAGTTTGTCTAACACACTTGCACGCCGCCTGCGCCGCTTTAAGCGCCAGTTCAGCAAACTGCTATCATCCACATTTCGCATTCGATGGATCGACCAGGCTGCGGCCAATGCTGCGAGTGCCGCTGTCGCTAAGTATATTAGGACTTACGCAGGGAGCATAGAGATAGAAGGTAGCCGAAGCTGAGTTCGCATGTAGTTGCTCAACAAACCTTGCTTAATTTGATACACATTCGTATGTGCATCCTGCGCAATCTGATTCAGGCGTACCCAGACAAGCATGGCACAAGCAATATGATTGCGCTGTGCTCGTTGCGAACGACATTGAGATGCTTCCAGCCCGGTTAGCTGTTTGGCCTCTCGGTGAAACTGCTCAATCTTCCAGCGGATGGCACTTTCTATGCCTGTAGCATCTGAGGAATCTTGAGAGTGGTCATTGGTAACCACATGCTCTGTGCGGTGAGTAGACACCGCAATCCGGAACAGTTTCACTTGATGACCTTTTGGAAACTTTTTGAGATGAACCATTTTTCCCGCTTCAATCTCCTCAGCGCTCCAAGAGAGCGCATCAACTCGGCAGTAGTCATCCGCAGGACTTTCTGTCGCTTGCCGGTTCGATTTCAACGGACAGTAGTAGATTTTGCCGGCTTTTTCGACTGCTTTCATCACTTTCATCGTCGCATACCAGCTATCCATCAACACAGTGCGGAAAGGAAGCTGTTCCACATGCAGAATGGTTCGCCACATATCCAACAAGTGGTCGAGTTTGCTACGTCCATCTCGCGCAGGGTCAAAAATGCGGTAATCGATGACCCAGAATTTATCGATGTCGGGATTGACATAGACACAAGTCACGAGCCCGATGCCTTTGATTACCTTTTTGGCGTTGCCACTCCACTGCCTACGCACCAGTTCAATGGCAAAGGAATGGTTTTTATCAAGCACCGTATCATCAAAGAGAATGTAGCCATCTTCAGAGAGAACCAACTCTTTGCGCACCATTTGGCGCAGTTCCCGTGGCGTAAATATTTTTCCCTCATCAGTCGATTGACACGATCGTGGCTCAAATGTTCACTATGGTCAGCAAAGTAGGTTTGTGTGTAATTGATTTGGCTAACCAAGAGAAATTGGCTGTAATCCCAGTGAGTTAATTTGTTCATTCACACATTGTCTCAGTTTCTCCCTGGTTTGCGTAAGTCCTATATATATAAAAAACGGTGTCAAATCCTAGTCGCTTTCCAATAAATATAATCAGTCCTGTAACACCACAGGCTACAATCGTGCCAACGGCTGGTACATAGCTATCCATAAATAGACTGACGCGACCACGCCGCTCTCCCGGCACGAGCAGGAATAATGCCTTGCGTGCCGATTCATCGATTGCGTCACGCGAAACTCGTTGCATGACAATAGCACCCACAGCGCTCAGGACACCCGGTATGCCCAACATCCAGATTGAACCAACAAACTGCGCAATAGGCAACACAAAGAACGTATTTCTTAAATTCAGCCATCCGATGATGCGGCTGGCGAAAAATCCTTGAATAATGAACACAATAATTGTCGTGACAAAGCTATAAACGCTATAGAACTGTTGATAGGTAGCCTGGGTTTGGAAGGCTGCATCCGTTTCCGTTAAGAATCGGAATTCGATAATTGTGTCGCTGAAAGTAAGCGCCAGCAGAGCGATTGCAAGATAGCGAAATGCTGGCACTTCACGCACAAACCCCCACCCCTCCGAAACCGTTTGCCGAACCGTTTCTGCGCGCGGCGTACGCTTTCGCACGCGCACGTTGCGAAAGCCAACAATCAGAATCACTAACGCGAGCAAATAAATAAGTACATTGATTCCAAGGACACCAACCGGCGTTACACCCACTCGTTGGGATAAAGACGGGGAGACACCGGTTAAAATTGAGCCTATCAATTTCCCAGCAAATCCGAAACTGGCTACGAGGGGGAAAAGCCGCTTGGCCTGCGCCATGGAAAAAACATCGCCCGCCAAAACCCAGAACACAGGTGGAAAAACAAGCCATTGCTGTTCCGCAATGATGTAAAGCAAGGCATAATTGAATCTGGGTGGCACATCGAGATCGAATGAGAAAAAAACCAGCACTAGCGCGAAGACCAGTGCGAACCCGAGCGACATCGCACGCAAGATTGCAAGGTGGTCAAATCGATCGATCATTAGGGACTGAACGCCAGTCATCAAAAGGATGATGAAGTAGTCGACTGCGAGAACAAGAAGTATGCCATCGACACTTCCAGCGCTCAGAAACCCACTGATTCCGACAATAATAACCAATGGTGCTAGTTCAGAGTGAGAACTGAGCGATTGACATCTTATACGGGTTGGCATATGGATCGGGATCAAGTTGACGGGCCAGGTCCAGCAAGATATTGAACATCGCCGCCACATAAGCTAGGCGAGCAGAGATGTATTGTGTCACGCGATGGCGCAAGCGTTTCAAGTCGCACACGATGGTGACCATGGACAACGCCGTCTCGACGTACATACGCTCATTCCAGGTGCCCTTGGGACATAGTTTCATGTTGGCCGGATGGCCGTCTGCAGACCGAAAACCGAAATCAGCGAAGGCAATCGTCTGGTCGACAAAGGCTGCTGCCACGTGATGGAAATGCTTGTCATGCGTGTTGAGCGTGTTCCAGTCCCAGTTGATACCGATGCAGCCCAGTGCTGAACGCACTGTGTCAGTACCCAGTCACCCAGTGCAGTCCCTTTACTGGACTGTGCGGACAGACTGGACGTGGTGTGCATCACGATGCTGCACAGTGCCGAATGCACTGCGTCGGTACCCAGTCTCGTCGACTGGACGAGGTACCAACCCAGTTCGTTTGGTACTGGGTCGCACGCGACAAGTGCGGCACTGTGCGACGCGGCCATGGTCGTCCAGCAACCAGCACAGCTTCACGCCGACACTCCAGCGCCCTTTGTCGCGGCCTTTCTTGCCGATTTGGTGTTGGCTGCGGCCTTCCCGAATGGGAAAGAGTAGTTCGATCGGGTAGGTGTCAATAACCGTGAACAGACTGGGTTCGGCGAGTAGCAAATCGCACCAGTCCTGATGCGCCTTGAGCAAGCGCTGCAAGCGCGTCCGCTCTGGCAAGCTGGCGAAGAGCGCGTCATAATCACGCTTGAGCCACCGATAGAATGCCCGAAAATGGCCACCCTTGAGCGCAAACAGGATACCAATGGTGACCAGTTCACTGGGGTACAGTTTGGCCTGTGAATGCTTGATTATCTCCGGCAGGCTGTCATCCACTTCGCAGAAAATCGTTATCACGACCCTGGCGGGCGCGACAAGGGTGATAATATCTTCGGTAGTCATGAGCTCGCTCCCCTATGGTTATTCGTCGATAACCCATAGTCTGAGCGATGCTCATGACTTTTTCAACTAGCACCAATGGTTACTAGACACTTGCCGAGCTACAGCATTGAGCAGCAAAAGCAATCCCATCGAGAACACGATTGTGCTCTCTCCAGCTCGCAGTCGAAAAATGCGTTCTAAATTGCTCATCACCCTTTTTTCTTGATTTGCACAGCCCGTGTGATTTTGTGGATTAAAGCAAACGACCCAATCTCGCTGCCGGCTGCATTATCGGCGAACGATCTGGGCCGCTTGAATGAACTTCCAGGACAGATACCGTTATGCGAGTAACAAAGATGCGACCTTCTTATATTCTTGAGTGATCACATGATCTGGATAGCGCAGGGCAAACACACCCGCGCTCGCTAGCACCTTCATTTCATCGGAATGCGGAAGTACGGCGGCAACCGGGCAATTGTAGGTATTCTCAACGCGCTCCCTGACTTCGTCAAAGTCGAAAACCGAGGGGACCCTATTGACGATGAGCATCATATTGGGAACTTCTAACTTGCGCGCGACCTCTACAGTGACACCAGTTCCCTGATAATCTTGTTGATCCGGTCGCAAAATTATTGCAAGAGAATCAGAAATGGCTACTGAGAGTAGTGTTTCCTCGTTTAGACCCGGATGCGTATCAATCATCAGAATATCTAAATTGAGTGCCTCGAGGAGGTTTTGGAAGCCGTCGTTGAGCAAGCCGACATCATAGCCCTCACGCAGAACGCGTGCAATTTCACCAGCTTTAATGCTTGAAGGTATGAGAAACACCTTTCCGGACACATCTTCCGAGAGATGCGGGGTTACATCGTAGGCTGCCTCTTCAATCTCGCATTTTCCCCACAAGTAATCATTGAGAGAATATTTCATGTCTTCTTCATCCAACCCGAACAACACATGTATACCGGGGGACTGGATATCCGTATCGATAACTCCAACTTGAAGACCATCCATCGCCATGAGCGAACTAATATTCGCCGTGGTATTTGACTTGCCCGTCCCCCCTCGGAACGAGTGGACGGATATAATTTTCGACATTTAAGGGCTCTCCGTGTAAAAAGCTGACAACAATCCTACGATCAGCGAGTGGGCAGGATTATAAGTCAATATAAATTTGAATACAAACCTAGATTGACTATAATCCATAAACATGAGTTCTGATAGCGAACATCCTCTTGCTGAAATTGAACCCCGCCTTCGTTCACTGCTCCCGGGCGCTCTCTATGCAGACGCTTGGCTCGATCCATCGAAAGGAAACCTGTCTCGAGTCTTTGAACATCTGCGCAGGGTACATCGCATCCTACATGACTATCTCCCCCGGATAGTGTACGACTCTCCGCCAAAGCCAGGAGACATCAGAAACGAGTGGCGGCGCGGGACTCTGATGTTCACCGACCTCGCCGGTTTTACAAAATTGATGGAGGCCAACGCCGCACATGGACAATCCGGAGCATACACCCTACTTGAAGTCCTCAATCAATACTACGCAACGATGCTGGAAATCATTAGCAAGTCTGGTGGAAATTTACTAGAATTCACCGGCGACGCCCTCCTTGCGGTATTTCCTGAGGACCGTCTCAAAGATGACGCAGCCCGTGCTGTTCGAGCCGGCCTACGCATGCAGAATGCAATGGAAATGTTTCGCGAAATTGAAACTGATCACGGAATACTCTCACTTGGCATGCGCGTAGGAATGCATACCGGCTCGTTTCTTGAGGCAGATGTAGGTACTCCACGCCGGATGGCGCATGTGCTACTCGGCAATTCTGTCTTGCTCGCAAAACAGGCGGAGGGGGCTGGACAGATCGGGCGCGTCTGCCTGACAGAAGCAGCATACGAACTAATTAAGGACGATTTTGAGTGCGACAAGTGGGGCTCGGATCACTGGCTGATCAAGAAAGATTCCGGGGTCGAGATCGGCGAATACGAAATAACCCCCAGCCGCCGCCGCACATCGGGCCTTGTCCTACTGGACCGGAGCCATGAGGGCCTCATCTCCGCCGTCAACGAGGCACTTGTTCTAGTTGAACCCCTGGCGAGCTATCTACCTGGCAGTGTTCTCAATGTTCTGGTTGAGTCGCTAGCGAGTCGCCAGATACAACCGGAGTTTCCAGATGTAACTGTTGTCTTTGTTAATATATTGGGCTTGCCGGAATCTGTTGATTCGGCTTCCGATGAAGAAATAGCCAATGTTGTGTCAAATTTCTCGCGCATGTTCGCACTCATCCATGGTGCTGTGCGCACGCATGACGGCACGCTAAAGAACGTGACCTACCATACGAGTGGCTCTGACATTGTGATTTACTTTGGCGTTCCAGTCGCGCACGCGGATGACGACCTGCGCGGGGCGAAGGCTGCGGTTGATATCCGTGAAATCGTTCAGACCTTTACCCCTCCCACAGTCGATGGGAAATCTCTAAACATTTCCTGTCAACTTGGTATTACGCGCGGGAGGGCATTCTCTGCGGAGATTGGAGAACCGCGCGGTCGCCGCGAATTTAATGTGCTCGGTGATATTGTCAACACGTCTTCACACCTAATGAACATGGCAGAAGGGAATCGAATCTATATCTCCGAAGCAATGTATGCATCGGTTGCGGCTTCGTTTGATTGCAAGGAGCTTGGGCGATTAGCGCTGAAGGGCAAATCCCAAACGCTAAAAGCCTTTGAACTACTCAACCCAAAGTAATTTGGTCGATTTACGCTAAGTAATTATTCTAGAAGCGCTGTTCTACCTACCTAGAGTTTAAGGAGAAACCAGCGACCGGAGGCAAGATCGCTTACATCCCGAGCAAGTTCAGTGAGGTTTTGATAGCGTTCATCTGGCTCTTTTGCCATCGCCTTGTTAATGATTTCTTGTGCACCAGCCGGAAGTTTGGGATTGATTTCCTTTATATTGGGGATAGGTTCCATCAGATGGGCGAGTGCTGTCGCCATTGGGGTGGCCTCTGCAAAGGGCACCCGTCCGGCAAGCGCCTGGAAAGCGACCACACCAAGGGCATAAATATCGGATCTCCCATCAATCGTCTTTCCACGCACCTGTTCCGGACTTAGATATTTAGGTGTACCGAGTATGCTATCGCCGGTTAAATCTTCACTCTCAGCTGGTCCAACCATCTTTGCAATCCCGAAATCAGCGAGAAAAGCATCACCCTTTGCATCAAAAAGGATATTTCCTGGCTTTAGATCACGGTGAATGATATTCCGCGAATGGGCGGCCTGCAACGCATCGGCAACACGCATAATGATAGGCGCTAACTCGGTCAACTTCATCGGTCCCACAGCGAATCGCTCCTTTAAGGAACCGCCTGGCATATAGCGCATCACAATATAAGGTTGGCCCTCATGTTCACCAAAATCATATACTGGTGCGATATTTGCATGCTCGAGTGAGGCTATCATTTCTGCCTCACGCTGAAATCGAGCCAAATATTCATCATCAACAGCGAGTCTGGGCGCTAGTAGTTTGATGGCTACATGCCGCTTGACCAAGGGATCGCGCACCAAATAAACGACAGCCATACCACCACCCAAGATTTCCTCCTCGACAATGTAGCGTCCAATATTTAGATCATCCATTGTGGTCTATTTGCCTTAATACCAGAGTGGGCGATTTACTGTTCTGACCCAGGTGTAGATGGATCCGCGTTTCTGGCTCGCGACCTCCGCCGAAAAAGGCGTGCACGCTCCCGAAGTTGTCTAAAATAGTCGGTCTCCGTGATCTCCGCCACTTCGCGTGATTTCTTGATTTCGTCAATTTCGATCGAGAGCTGTTGAATCTGGTCGCGGAGTTTCTGCTCTCGAATGTACGCTTCGAGTGCAATTGTAGCCAAAGCCGCCAGAATTTCCACCATGCGCTGCACTGCTAAATCAAACCCCACAACTTCTCCAGAGATGTCATCGATCGCATTGAGCAATTGCAGAACACCGATAACATATCCAAATGTATTTTTTAACGGCATCGTAAGAAACGACTGTGCACGATAACCAGTCCGTTCGTCGAATGCGCGTGTACCCGAAAAGTCGAATCCGTCTTCGTGGTAAGCATCGAATATATTAATTGACTCGCCGCGCAGAGCCGCACAGGAAGCCACGTTATGCTCATTCGGCTCAGAGCTTTCAGCGTCATACATTGGCACCGACTCAAATGGGATCGCTTTACCCGTCGTCCCCCCGAGAGCGATGTTGAGCGAATCATTCCGCATAATCACAAATTCAAGGTCATCTTGCTCAGTACGGAGGTAGAGCGTGCCTCCATCGGCATTACAGAATTTCTTTGCCTCGAGCAAAATCATTTCCAGCAGCCGATCAAAATCCTTCTCTACTGAGAGCGCAAGACCAATGGGAATGACAACATCCAGCAATTTATCTGAACGCTGTCGCTCATGAATTAATAGCGCCCGGTATTCTCCTGTTTCACGTCTTAAGTGCGCATACACCAACAAGCGTTTGAGCTGTTCACCAATTTGGTCCTTGTCCGACTCGTATTCAAGATGTTCCTCAGCCCCCAAACCGGTATACACGTCCCCACCTATGGCTGATTCTGACCAATCAACTGTCAGAATTGGGATGTCGACAAATTCCTTCCGGGCTTTAATTTGGGAGAGCAACGAATTTGAAGTAGGGGGTGATACAGCAGTATCGAGGATTATTAGGTTTGGAGAAGCGGCGTTGATTCGTTGATGTACATCATTCCCTGGTTGAATTGATGTTACAAATACACCAAGGCTTGAAAGCTCTTTCGTCAATAATTCGCTCCGCGAAGAATCTCCACTCACTACGACGGCTGTTTGGTGAGGCAGGTCTACTCCCTGAGAGAAGGGATCCTTTGCTATTGTTTCGTCGCTCGATAATTGCATTTCTTGCCGTTTTACCCCATCCATGGCACTAGCTGAGAGCTTAGCATCCAGGAATAGTCTTTGCCAGAGTCAGGAAGAGTTGTCAAACTTTTGCTGCCACTCGTACAACTTATTTAGTGCTTCAAGTGGTGAAAGTGTCGAGATGTCGAGGCTTTGTAGTTCATCGAGGAAGACATTTTTTGTCGGGAACAGTGCCAATTGCTTGCCTGCATCATCATTTGATGCTGAGGCATTTCCACCGGAGGCCTCAAGGCGTTCCAATATTTCCTCGGCGCGTTTCACAACGGGTTTAGGCAAGCCCGCAAGTCGAGCGACATGAATTCCATAGGAGCGGTCCGCCCCGCCCTGTTCGATGACGTGCAAAAATACGACATTTTCACCTTCTTCCGAAACTGCAACATTGTAATTTTCGACACCCGGCAGAAGGTCAGCCAAATCCACCAACTCGTGATAATGAGTCGCAAAGAGCGTTTTGGCTTGTAAGCGTGGATGATTGTGGATAAATTCGATCATCGCCCAGGCGAGTGAAAGACCGTCGTATGTGCTTGTTCCACGGCCAATCTCATCCAATATGAGCAGACTGCGCGGAGTAGCATGATTCAGGATATTCGCGGCCTCAACCATTTCAACCATGAACGTTGACTGTCCGGCGTGGATTTCGTCCTGCGCGCCAATACGCGTGAAGATGCGATCCACGATCCCGATGCGAGCTGATTCAGCTGGAATGAAACTTCCAATTTGGGCCATCAAAACGACGATTGCCGCTTGTCGGAGATAAGTCGATTTACCAGACATGTTTGGACCAGTCAGAACGCGCACACGCTCTTCTGGCCCGAAGACAACATCATTTGGAACAAAACGATCACCACCTGGCAACATTCGCTCGACAACAGGATGACGTCCATTTTTGACTTCGAGTACATCCTCATCGACAACCTGAGGCCGAACGAACTGATTCTGAGCGGCCGTTTCTGCCAGCGAGGCCAGGACATCAAGTTCAGCGATGGCTCTGGCAGTCTTCAGCATTTTTTCCGATTTTGACGCAAGCTGCGCACAAAGCTCGGAGAAGATGCGTTTCTCAACCGAAACAATCTCCTCTTCTGCATTGAGGACCAGAGTTTCGTATTCTTTCAGATCCGCTGTAATGTACCGCTCGGCGTTGACTAATGTTTGCTTGCGAATATAGTCCGCGGGCACGAGTGTAGCATTGGTTTTCGTGACCTCGATATAGTAGCCAAAGACTTTGTTGTATCCAACCTTGAGCGATTTTATCCCAGTGCGCTTGCGCTCCGCCGGTTCCAGACCCGAAATCCACTCTCGAGCTTCACGGGAAGCTTCCATCACTCCATCCAACTCGGGAGACCATCCGGGTTGGATAACACCCGGTTTCTCCAGGTTTGCAGGTGGGGAAGCAGCAAGTGCACTCGCGAGCATCGTAGTTTCAGCTGCGCAAGGGTCAAGCGCTTCTGCAATCGAATTCAACCTCGCTTCTCCTACATTTCCTTCCAAAAGCTGTTCGCGGATTGTGTTAACGACTTTTGGAGTCTGCTCGAGCGATACCCGGATTGCGTCAAGATCACGAGGTGTAGCCGTGCCACCCAGCACACGATTAACCAACCTCTCGAGATCGCTGAACGCCTTGAGGTGCTCTTGCAAACTGGCACAAAATATTCCGTCCGTGTGTAGTTTTTCTACTCCATCCAGGCGCGTATTGATACTGACAGGATCGAGCAAGGGCTGGCTCACCCAACGTCGCAGCAACCGCCCGCCCATTGGCGTTACGGTTCGATCCAACACATCGAGCAAAGACCCCTTTAACCGGCCTTCTCTCATCGTCTGTGCGAGCTCAAGGTTGCGTCGGGTGTTACCATCCAGCACCATAAATTCATTTAAAGTGTATGTGCTGACACCAGTCAACATTTCCAGGGCAGCTGGTTTTGTATCTCGGACATAGCGGAGAATTGCCCCAGCTGCTCGTATCGCAAGGGAGCGTTTTTCCAACCCAAAACCAGCTAATGTACTCACTTCAAACTGCTGTTGGAGTGTTTCGCGCGCGCCTGATTCTTCAAATCGCCAATCAGGTAGTTCGGTGGCGTTAGTGCCATTTATTTGGAACTGCGGTGGTGAAGATTCGGGTAGTAAAATTTCTGCGGGCACAAGACGTTCGATTTCATTTTTAACGTCTTGATGGGCATCTGCCGAATCGAATTGTGTAGCAGAAAAATCGCCGGTTGTCACATCGACAAAGGCAAAGCCGGCCCGTTCCCCGTCGAAAACAACGGCTGCCAGATAATTATTGCGCTTACTCTCGAGCAACGCCGCCTCGACAACGGTGCCCGGGGTAACAACCCGAACGACTTTGCGGGGCACCAACCCACGCACCGGCTCGCTACCGATTTGATCACAGATAGCGACGTGATATCCCTTGTCGATCAGCCGGGCTATATAGTTTTCTGCAGCATGGTGGGGAATCCCTGCCATCGGCACTCGCTGGCCTTTGGCAATATTCCGAGAGGTCAGAACAATATCCAGTTCACGGGCAGCGATCTCAGCATCCTCATCGAAGGTTTCATAGAAATCCCCTAGACGGAAGAAGAGGATCGCATCCGGATGTTCTCGCTTGATATCAAGATATTGTTTTCGTATGGGTGTCACACCATTGGAGTGCTTTGCCATGTTATCGATTCTAAGGAGGAACGAATACCTGTCAACTGATTGCATTTTGAGCTTGTGACTTCAACATTTATAATGTTGCTCTTTACACAACTCTAGGAATGCAGACAGCATGAATACAGAATCCGCTATTGAACACGTGGGCGCAAACAAAGACAGCATTCTGCAGAACTTGCAGGAACTGGTATCTATACCAAGTATTTCCACACTTTCGGAACACGCTCCGGATATAGAGCGTGCTGCAAAGTGGCTTCGCCAGCATATGGAATCTATCGGCCTAGAGAATGCGCGCCTTCTTCCTACAGCCGGTCATCCAGTGGTTTATGCCGACTATTTACATGCCGGGAGCGAAAAGCCAACTGTCCTGGTATATGGGCACTACGATGTCCAACCAGTAGACCCAATTGACGAATGGGATACTCCACCATTTGAGCCAGCCATTCGTGGTGACGAATTCTTTGCCCGAGGGGCTTCGGACATGAAATCCCAAGTCGTCGCAGTTTTGACAGGGCTGGCGGCGCTAAACAGACATGGCGGAGGCATCCCTGTAAACGTAAAAGTATTGCTGGAAGGAGAAGAAGAAGTCGGTTCACCAAATCTGGCCGCTTTCATTCAGGAGAATCAAGAATTACTCGTAGCAGACATCTCTCTCAATCCAGATGCCGGCATGCTCGGGCCGCAGTTGCCATCGCTTGTTTATGGATTACGCGGAATCGCATATTTCGAACTCTGGGTACATGGCCCCGAGACTGACCTTCACTCTGGCGTGTTCGGAGGTGCAGTCGCAAACCCTGCACATGTGATGGCCGAGCTGATCGCTGGCATGCACGACGCAGAAGGTCGTATTTTGCTGCCAGGCTATTACGACAAGGTGCGATCATTGGATGATGCTGAACGTGCTCTTCTCACGAAGTTTCCACTTTCAGATGAGCAGATTCGGAAAATGGCCGGGAACGTCCCGCAGCTATACGGAGAGAGCGGCTATAGTACACCTGAGCGTGTTGGCGCGCGCCCTACCCTTGATGTTAATGGTATTTATGCAGGCTTCATTGGCGAAGGTTCTAAAACGGTGCTGCCGGCCAAAGCCATGGCGAAGATATCAATGCGCCTTGTCCCCCACCAAGACCCCAGCGAAGTGCATGAGCAATTACGGACATTTCTGAATGAGAATGCGCCCCCGACGGTCAACTGGCAACTCTCGGAGCTCGTTAGCGCCAGGCCAGTGCTTGTGGACCGAGATTCAAGTGCATTAAAATCTGCACACGCCGCTTTGCATTCAGTTTTTGGTGTGGAGCCCATCTACCGATTGGAAGGTGGTAGCGTACCTGTCGTTAGCATGATGCAAGATATTCTTGGGATCGATTCGGTGCTGATGGGATTTGCATTACCGAACGACAGTGTGCATGCACCCAACGAGCATATGCACTTGCCATCGTTTTACAATGGAATTGAGGCACACATTCGATTCTTAACTAATTTAGCCGCAGGCTGAGTTCATGATTTGAATCTTAAGAATTTCCTGGACGGTAGGCAGCGGCCATGTTATAATCTCGTACGCACCATGTAGGACTTTATAAGACGTTTGACGGAGAAGTGGGCATCCCCCACTTTTCTGCTTTATAGGGAGCACCACAGAATATCGTTCGGTTCCCGACGAATAGGCCCAAGAATGAAAAGCGAGTTTACACTAGCCTTTAATGAAATATCAGAACGCAGCAAGCTGTCGCAAGATGTTATTGTCGAAGCGCTTGAGGCTGCATTAATATCAGCCTACCGACGATCTGTTAATGCCTCCACGGCTCAGCTCGTCACCGCCAAAGTGGATCCCGAATCCGGCGGCGTCATGGTCTTCGCAGAAAAAGAAGTCGTTGACGATGTGCAGGACGAACGCACAGAGGTCCGTCTCGATAAAGCGCAAGAAGTAAGTTCGGATGCTGTGCTGGGCGATCTTGTCTCAGTCGATTCGACACCAGAGGGCTTTGGGCGCATTGCTGCACAAACTGCCAAACAAGTCATCCTGCAAAGAATCCGGGAGGCTGAACGGGAAAGCCAATTCCAGGAATACGTTGAGCGAGAGGGTGACATTGTTCACGGGACGGTACAAAACGTAACGCCCCAAGCTGTCACGGTGGGATTGGGGCGCGCCGAGGCGATCATGCCGCGGAATCAGCAAATGGCCCGTGAGCGTTATCATGCCCACGACAAGGTGCGGGCATACGTGCTCGAAGTACGACGCAGTGCGAAGGGGCCGCAAATTATTGTCTCCCGCACTCACAGGAATATGCTCCGCCGTCTCTTGGAAATGGAAGTTCCTGAGATTTATAACGGCGCTGTTGAAATCAAATCCATTGCTCGTGAGCCAGGTCACCGCTCCAAAGTCGCAGTTGCTGCCTTACAGTCTGGGGTGGACCCGGTGGGAGCTTGTGTTGGCATGCGCGGTGTGCGCATACAATCGATCGTGCGGGAGTTAAACGACGAAAAAATTGATGTTATTGAATGGAATCCCGATCAGGATGCTTTTATTGCAAAAGCACTCAGTCCGGCGCGGGTCAGCGGTGTTTATCTGGATGAATCTACAGAAGATGGCCGCACCGCTACGGTCCTTGTACCTGACGATCAGCTTTCGCTAGCAATTGGACGCGAAGGCCAGAATGCTCGCCTCGCTGCCAAACTGACCGGCTGGCGAATCGACATTAAAAGCCTCACCGAAGCAGCGGCCGATAGTGTTACGGCCTATCTCAATGATGAAGATTTGAGCGAACTTAAGGAGCGCTTTAAAGAAGAGCTGGCCCAGGCTGAGATCACTCTTGCGAAGAAGGCTGCAGACAAGCCCATCATGCCGGAAGAATATAGAGTGCTCACATCCCTGGCCGATCAGTACGAACGCTTCATGCTTGAAAAACGAGTTGCCAAACGACAGATTGAACTTGCAAAACTCGAGGAAATCCGAGAGGGCATCCCGCCAACCTCCTATGATTATCCGCTGGCCGAAATCACCTACATCACACCCCGTCTTTTGCAGACACTTAATGAAGCGGGCTATGAAACTGCTGGGAAGACCTGGGAAACTTTAGAAGCGTTTCCTGACCGAATACTTAGCTTGTCAGGTGTTGGCCCCAAGGTGATGGAAAATCTCGCAACATGGTTGACAGAGACGGAGTATCTGGCACCTGTAGTGGAAGAGGTTGAACCGGAAGAGGTAGCCGGCGAGGAAGAATTGATAGCACCAGAAGAAGCTATTGCTGAGACCGAAGAAACGGCCGACGAGGCTCTGGAAGCAGTTGAGGTTGAGCCTGAGCTACCTGCCGATGCCGAAACACTCGAGCCTGTCGTTGAGGCTCAAGAATTGCAACCTCAATCAACTGAGGATCTGCTCGCTGCTGAATTGGCCTTGGAAGCCGAGGTTTCGAAGGAAGCTGCAGCAGAGGCGGAAATGCTAGCCACTGCAAAGAAGAAAAAGAAGAAGAAAAAGAAAAAGCGCACTGTTGTGTACGATGACGAAGTGGGCGCATTCATCACAACTCGGCAGCACAAGCCAAGTCGATCCCAGGATGTCTGGGATGACATTGATGAAAAATAGGGCTGCATTGCATGGCAGCATCGAACCGAAAGCATAAAGAGCGTCTACCCAAAATTGCTGTGCGAACATGTATCGCCTGCCGTGATGTTGGAGATAAACGCTCGCTGATCCGGATCGTCCGCACGCCAGTTGGTATCTTGGTGGACCCGACTGGTAAGAAGCCCGGCCGGGGAGCTTATCTTCACGAGCGTTCGGACTGCTGGCAACGCGCCCTCAGTACAACACAGCTAATTGGACGCGCCTTAAAAACAGAAGTATCGACTGCAGAAATTGATCGGCTCGCAACCTTTGCGACAGCGCTGAACCCGGCTGTCCTTGATGGAGAATGACGGCATGAGTGAAAATGGAACCCGAGTAGTTGAAATCCCGGCCTATGTAACGGTGAGAGAGCTGGCGGATCTGATTGAAACCAGCCCCATCGATTTAATTAAAAAGCTCATGACGAACGGCGTCATGGCGAATATCAACCAACAAATTGATTTCGATACTGCTGCAATTGTGGCCGCCGAATTGGGAGTCGAATTGCAGGCGGCTGAGGCGATTGCAGATGAAGCTACTGAAGATGATAGCGATGTTCCCGAGTGGCGCCGCTTTATCGCGAATGAGGCTGATAGTGACTTGGTCAATCGCCCGCCGGTTGTAACCATTCTGGGCCATGTTGACCATGGCAAAACCAGCCTGCTGGATGCAATACGGGAGACAACCATTGCAGAGGGCGAAGCCGGAGGCATTACCCAACATATCGGTGCCTACCAGATCGAACACAACAGTCGCAAAATCACCTTTTTGGATACACCCGGACATGAAGCATTCACAGCAATGCGCGCGCGCGGAGCACAAGCGACAGATATAGCGATCCTTGTTGTCGCCGCCGACGATGGCGTCATGCCCCAGACGCGTGAGGCCGCAGCCCACGCAAAAGCTGCAAAAGTTCCAGTCCTTGTAGCCATGAATAAAGTGGACAAGGCAAACGCCAATCCAGATCTTGTTAAACGACAGTTGAGTGAAATCGGGCTGCAGCCTGATGAGTGGGAAGGTACCACCATGGTTGTACCAGTCTCGGCAACAGAGCAGACCGGACTGGATGATTTGATGGAGGCTGTACTCTTGGTTGCGGATGAAACGGACATTCACGCCAACCCGGAAACAAGCGCGGCTGGAACCGTAATCGAGGCAAAGATTGATAAGTCTCGTGGCATTGTCGCCACATTACTCGTACAAAATGGCAGTTTGAACCCTGGCGATGCCATCGTCGCTGGTGCTGCCAGCGGGCGAATCCGAGCCATGTTCAACGAACAAGGAAACAAAATAACAAGCGCCCCACCCTCGACACCCGTTTCAGTTCTGGGTCTTTCCGAAGTTCCCATTGCTGGAGATCTTTTCCGCGTCGTGACGAATGGCAAGGAAGCACGCGGCATCGCAGCGAAGAGGAAGGCGGCTCAAAAAGAGCAGGCACGCAGGCCACGCGAGACTGTCAACCTTGATGATGTATTTGATAAATTTCAGAAAGGCGAGGCCAAAGAACTGAACCTTGTCATCAAGGCCGATGTCCAGGGATCCCTCGAGCCAATCGTCACATCTCTTGAGAAACTGGGCGATGCCGATCTGAAAGCAAAGCTTCTACACACCTCAACTGGCAATGTCACTGAAGGCGATATTTTGCTTGCTGCAGCATCGGGGGCAATCGTGATCGGATTTAACGTCGATCCTGATCAGGCTGCCGTCCGGGCTGCGGAAAAAGAAGGCATATCCATTCGGCGTTACGATGTGATCTACCGTTTAATTGAGGATATTGATAAAGCGTTGCAGGGCATGCTTGATCCGGAATACGAGGATGTCACAATAGGCACAGCCCAGGTCCGCGCAGTCTTCAGAATTCCCCGTCTTGGTGGCAATATTGCAGGCTGCTTCATCTCAGAAGGTGAAATTCGCCGGAATGGCAAAGCGCGTGTGCTGCGTAATGGGAAAGTACTTCACGAAGGTGCCATCTCATCTTTGAAACACATCAAGGATGATGTCCGGGAAGTCCGCCAAGGTTTTGAATGCGGTATCGGCATTGACGGCTTTGGCAGCTTCAATGAAGGTGATCTCATCGAGTGTTTTATCTCACAGCAGGTGACTTAGTTGTCTCGTAATCCGGCCGGAAAGCGTCCTCGACGCGTTGCGCAACGCTTGCTTACCGAGCTGGCTCTCCTCATCCAACGCGACGCTGCGGACCCACGCTTGGAACTTGTGACAGTTACTGATGTAAAAGTCGATCGCGAACTCGAATTTGCTAATGTCTGGATATGCACTATAGACGGGAGCACTGATCAGAAGGAAGATGTCTTAAAAGCCCTTGAAAATGCCAGGGGCTTTTTTCGCTCCGAATTGGCGGCACGCGTGCAGCTGCGCCATATTCCACAGCTACTATTTCATTGGGATTACGTCCCAGAACGTGCGGCTCGCATTGAAGAGTTGATCGACTCGCTTGGACAGCCCACCTTACCACCAAACGATGACAACACCAGTGGTTCAGACCGCTGAAGTTGAAAGACTAAAATACCTGCTCGCAAACGCTAGCCATGTGGGTATCCTCACACATGTCAACCCGGATGGCGATGCGATCGGTTCGTTGCTGGGACTATTTTGGGCTCTTCGGGGAGCAGGCCATCAAGTCTCCATTGTGTGCGTTGATCAAGTTCCGGATTCCTATAGTTTCCTTCCGGGAGTACAAGAATTAACAGATCGATTTCCTGCATCTGTCGATCTCGCCATCAGTGTCGACGCTGCCAGTTTGGATCGCACAAGCAAAAAAGATTCTGTAATCTCCTCCGTGTTTCACGTCAACATCGATCACCATATCAGCAATACAAACTTCGCGGATTTGGATATTATTTCTCCGCAGGCCTCAGCAGCAGCCGAGATTCTAACGGAACTCATTCCTGCAATTGGGCTAGAGATCAGTATCCAAGTCGCAGAATGCCTCCTCACTGGTATCGTTTCAGACACCATAGGCTTCAGCACTTCCAGTACATCAACCAGAACATTACAAGCTGCGCAAACCTTGATGGAAGCGGGAGCAGATCTGACGGCAATTTACAAAAAATCGCTTAACCAACGCTCCTTCGAAGCTATTCGATTATGGGGCGAATCTTTCGGGGCTCTTCAAAGAGAAGATGGCATGATCTGGACACGCCTGTCTTTGGGAGCAAAAAAGCGGGCAGGCTATGCCGGTCTCGGCGATGCTGACGTAACAAATTTATTGCGGACTGTTCGCGATATCGAAGTTGCAGTGATCCTTATCGAACGACCGAATGGCGACATCAAGATCAGTTGGCGCTCTATGGATGGCTTGGATGTTTCCACTATAGCAACCTCATTCGGCGGTGGCGGTCATGCTGCGGCAGCCGGAGCGACGATCGAGAATTCGACACTCGCTGCTGCAGAGGATCTTGTTCTCGGTCGCACTCGATTGGCATTGCAGGAACATCGCAAAAATCGTTCTGCGTGAACGCTCTCCTTGTTGTAAATAAACCGAAAGGGCCGACATCCCATGACATTGTCATGCAGATTCGCAGGCTTGCAAACGTTCGGCGTGTTGGGCACACCGGCACCCTGGACCCAATGGCAACGGGCGTTCTCATCATCTGCATTGGCACAACCACCAGGTTGAGCGAATACTATCTTGAGCATACGAAACGGTACCGGGCTACCGTTCGACTTGGCATTGAGACGGACACATACGATGCCGAAGGAACATTCGTCAAGCAAATAGCGGTTCACGTCAGCGAGGCTGATGTTCGGACAGCTCTTAAAAGTTTTCTCGGATTGATTGAACAACGCCCGCCAGCTTTTTCCGCGATAAAAATCAAAGGCGAACGTTCGTATAATCATGCCCGCCGTGGCGAGAAAGTCGAATTGCCGCCTCGGATTGTTGAAATATTTTCTCTGGAAATGTCTGCCTTCGATGGGGAGAGTTTCGTGCTTGAACTTCATAGTTCCAAAGGCACATACGTTCGTTCTCTGGCTCACGACCTTGGAAGTGCCTTGAATTGCGGCGCCCACCTTTCGGCACTCGAGCGCACAGCCTCGGGACCCTTTACGATCTCGCAGGCTCACGATATTGAAACGGTTCGGGCTGCCTTTCAGGCAAATCATTCCGAGGAAATACTGCTCCCACCAGATGCGGGTCTCATAGATTGGCCGAAGGTGACCTTTGATGCCCAGGATGCGGAACGCATATCACATGGCAACGCAATCCCAATGAAGGCATATGACGAGGCCGGGATGGTTTGCGCGTATAATGCGGACTCAGAATTGATCGCAATTGTTGAGGCCGATCTGATCCGAAAGACCTTCCAGCCCCGCAAAGTTCTCATTCAATCGGCATGATTCATCTTCATTCTCTGGACGATGTCAAACCAGAGAAACCGACTCTCATCACAATCGGTTCTTTTGATGGCGTTCATATCGGCCACCAAGCTATTATCAGAGAACTGATCGCCGAGGCACATGAGCGCGGAATGCGAACTGCTGCCCTCACGTTTTACCCGCACCCATCTGTCGTATTACGTGGGCGGCAACCAGCGTTTTATATCATCCACCCGGAGGAGAAAGCCGAACTCCTGTCATCATTGGGAGTCGACATTACCATTACGCATCCATTCAGCCGGGATGTTTCACGTATCACGGCAACGGAATTCATTAATACGCTGCGTTCTCGGCTGGATGTCAGAGAAATCTGGGCCGGTGCTGACTTTGCACTCGGATATAATCGCGAAGGAACAATCGACTGGCTCAAGGAAAACAGCTCTGAATTCAATTTGGAAATTAGAGTCGTAGCCCCAGTGAAACTTGATAACAACATCGTTTCGAGCAGCTTTGTGCGCACTACCCTTCGAAGAGGAGATGTTGAATTGGTTGCGCGTTGCTTGGGCCGACCGCTCCGCATTCCAGGTCGGGTCATCGAAGGTATTGAACGTGGTTCGCGGCAACTTTATCCGACGGCTAATTTGAAGATTTGGAGTGAGCGGGCGTTCCCTGCCATTGGTATCTATGCTTGTCAGGCTACCGTTCACGGGGAAAGTTATGCAGCTGTAGCTAGTATCAATCACCTACCCTCGGTTGATAGCGAGAATGGCGCCCAAACCATTCGAACCCACCTACTCGATTTCGAAGACGATATTTATGGTGCGAGGCTCACACTGGATTTCATCACACGCATCAGATCGAAACAAGCATCCAACGACAACACCGCTACTCTTGGCATTCATCAATCCGATATCGAATCAACTCGCAGGGTCGTAGAGACAGAAAAATCCATGAAGAGGCAATGAAACAATATCTTGATTTAATGCGGTTCGTATTGGAGCATGGTAACGAGCGTGGCGACCGCACGGGAACGGGGACGCGCTCTGTATTTGGCCATCAGATGCGCTTTGACCTTGCCAAAGGCTTTCCCCTCCTGACAACAAAAAAACTGCACCTGCGTTCCATCATTTACGAATTGCTCTGGATGCTGCGGGGCGAAACGAATATTCGTTATTTGAACGAGAATGGAGTATCGATTTGGAATGAATGGGCTTCACCCTCCGGCGAGCTTGGCCGCGTCTATGGGGCACAGTGGCGCTCGTGGAGAGGCGCAAATGGAAAAACGGTAGATCAGATTAGTTGGGTCGTTGACGAAATCAAAAATAACCCGCAGTCACGCCGATTGGTAGTGAGCGCCTGGAATCCGGCCGAATTGGATGAGATGGCGCTGCCACCCTGCCATGCTATGTTCCAATTTTACGTATTTAATGGAAAGCTATCTTGCCAGCTTTTTCAACGTTCAGGCGACATATTCCTGGGTGTGCCTTTCAACATTGCGTCCTACGCTTTACTGACGTTGATGATTGCCCATGTGACTGATCTGGAAGCCGGAGAATTTGTTCTATCTCTGGGCGACGCCCACTTGTACCTCAACCACCTTGAACAAGCGAATACTCAACTCGCGCGAACGCCAAGAACTTTACCACTCCTAAAACTCCACAAAGACAAGAGCAATTTGTTCGATTTTGAGTACAAAGACTTTGAGCTGAGCGATTACGATCCGCACCCTGGCATTAAAGCTGCAATATCCGTGTGATCGTTTCACTCATCGCAGCATATTCTAAATACAACCGAGGCATGGGGTTGCATGGCGGGCTACCTTGGCGATTGCCAGCAGACTTGGCCCACTTTAATCGAACTACAATGGGGCATAGTTTGATTTTGGGGCGGCGCACTTACGAGTCTCTAGGCGGCGTCCAGCTTCCAGGGCGACGAATAATCGTCCTTTTCCGAAACAATCAATTCTCAATATCCGACACTCAAATAACACTAACTCACTCACTCGTGCTAGCACTCGAAATGGCAGCGGAGTGGGAAGATGATGAACCATTCATCGGTGGCGGTACAGAAATTTTTCGCGAGGCGCTGGAACAAGACCTTGTAGATCGAATGTATTTAACAATTGTTGATGGAGTAGTGGATGCAGATACTTTTTTCCCCGAATACCCTGCTGCTGACTGGAAGACAGTCGAGTCAAATCATCGGCCGGGAGACGAAAAGAACGAATTTGCGTTGACGTTTCAGGTGCTGGAACGCAATCAATCTGCGCGGTAGCCGAATCTGCGTACGGCGCGTTCACTGGTGCGCCAATCGGCCAACACCTTCACATGCAGATCGAGAAACACCTTTTCCCCTAAGAGAGATTCAATCTCTTTACGTGCATTTGTGCCAATATCCTTTAGCATTGCACCTCCCTTACCGATCACAATTCCCTTATGGGAATCACGCTCCACGTGAATCGTCGCGGAAATTCGCGTGAGTCCTTGATCGCTCTCGTCAAAATCATCTATCTGAACTTCAACTCCGTGTGGTACTTCTTCACGCAACCTTTGCAAGGCTGCCTCGCGAACAAAATCCGCTGCGAGATCGCGAAGCTGCGTCTCAGTCAACTGGTCGGCGGGATAATATTGTGGCCCATATGGTAAGGCATCCGTCAGTAGCTGTAATAACTCATTCAGGTTATCACCACGCGTGGCTGAAGTGAGCATCCAAGTAGCGGACGGCGCCAATATTTTATATGCATTTGTGTGTGGCAAAACCTTTGCCGGCGGCAACCGATCACTCTTATTTAGAGCCAAAACAACCGGCTTGTCTTGTTGAGCGAGCAAATTTCCAATATGGCGATCTCCCCACCCGGGCGACACAGATACGTCGGCAACCCACAAGATAACGTCCGCGTCTTCCAGTGCAGCGTTCACAGTTGCAAGCATATATTTGTCCAGGACATGCCGAGGCCGGCTGATCCCGGGAATATCGACGAAGATGATCTGCGCAGCCTCGTCAGTGAGAATGCCCAACTGTCTCCGTCGCGTGGTCTGGGGACGTGAAGATGCGATGGCTATTTTTTCGCCCAATAAGGCATTCATCAGCGTTGATTTGCCCACATTCGGACGCCCGGCGACAGCCACATATCCTGATTTGAAATCCGGTGAACTAGGATTGGTATTCATATGTCAGATAGCCTATGATAAACTCGCCACAATTAATATAGCATCAAGAAGGAAACGCCCATATGTCACGTCTGACCCAGGCTTCTGATCTGGAAAATCTTTCAATACTGGGGCAAAAAACGAACAAGCCAGAACGTAATCTTGAGACCTTCCCCAACCATCACCCGGAGCGAGATTATACCGTCACACTTAACACCGATGAATTCACGACGATCTGTCCGGCAACCGGGCAGCCAGACTTCGCACGCCTTACCATCCGCTACGTCCCAGACGAACGAATAGTCGAATCCAAGTCGGTTAAATTGTATCTATGGACTTTCCGGGACGAAGGTACCTTTATGGAGCATGTCACGAATGTTATCCTCGATGATTTTGTGAAAGCGCTGCAGCCACGGCATTGTGTTGTGATAGCCGACTTTGCAGTCCGCGGGGGGATCGGCATAAAGGTGCATGCTGAATATATAATGGCCGACTACATCCCCCGATTAGAAACAGGAACGCAAGAATGAAATACCGCTGGTTTCCGGCAATCACCGGCATCTTTGTCACTTCTCTCGTAATTTCAAATATCATCGCGGTGAAACTTGCCATCATCGGGCCATTCGTGCTGCCGGCAGCGATCATTATATTTCCGATCAGTTATATATTCGGGGATATTTTGACAGAGGTATATGGATATAGCCGCGCACGACAGGTTATTTGGATTGGCTTCGCGTGCAACGTATTTGCGGTCATAGCAATCTGGGTTGCAGGACGCATTCCTGCAGCCTCATTCTGGGCTGTCACAGGGTTTGAGTCAGCCAAGAGCTCCCAATTGGCCTTTGATGCCATCCTGGGATTTACGCCGCGTCTGTTGGGCGCTTCCTTTGCCGCATATTTGCTCGGGGAATTTATTAACTCGTTCGTATTGGCGCGGTTGAAAGTCGCGACACACGGGCATCACCTTTGGGTACGCACAATCGCTTCGACGCTCATTGGGCAACTAGTCGACTCCGGGGCATTCATCTCCCACGCATTCGTCGGAATTGTGCCGGGACCAGTTCTGGGCGAACTCATCATTACGCAATGGCTCTTTAAATCTGCTTATGAAGCCGTCGCCACACCGATTACCTATTTGATTGTCAACAATTTAAAGCGGACCGAAGAAGTGGATTTCTTCGACTCGGATACGAACTTCAATCCGGTCGCACTAAAGGGTTGAGTGCGACCCATTCGTTTTTTCCGCGCCTCAAAAATAACTCGGCGCTTATATATCAGGTCTGGAGTGAAAACTGTTCTGCAAAAAGCTGAACTAAAAATTCGTCATCCAACTGCCCGGTCTTTTCCAGAGTGAACAGAGGCAAATGATCGGTAATGCGTTGCGGAACGTCTTCGTTATCGGAAGGATCAATTCCAAACCCAAGCACTCCCCGCAGAGAATATCCGGGGAACTCATCCTCCTGGGGGGCGAAGATTTTCAATGGAATTGCAAGATCCAAATCGCGTAACATTAATTCAATCGCGCTGCCATCCTCGAGCGTTCCATGCACATCCGAGCGCGGAAAAAGTTGGCCACGCCTTGCTATCCAATCCACGGCCTCCAACTCTCTATAGAGACCCCCGCGATCATCCATCGCCAAGTTAGGGAATAGCAAATTACCCGAGGATTGCAGAATAAAAGCATATGCCAGCGAGATTGGCGGTCGAACGATAAATGCCTTTGGAAGTGCGTTCTCAATTCCACCAGACAGCTCCCCTACCAGCAAAATAGCCTGTTGTTCAAGGACCAGAAGACTCGCATCAAGTTCTTCGTGCATAGATTTAGTATAGATTCATACTTTCGAGAGTTTCTACGGTCGCGCGAACTGAAGCCGCAGATTTTTCCAACATTGCACGCTCGTCTTCATTCAAATCAACTTCAATGATTTTCTCAATTCCACCGGCTCCGAGAACGACAGGGACTCCCATAAACATGTTGCTCAGACCGTACTCCCCTTCGAGATAGGCTGTTGCAGGCAGAACCCGTTTCTTGTCCAACAAGATCGCCTCGACCATCTGAATCACTGCTGCTGCGGGCGCGTAATAAGCTGAACCATCACCGAGCAATTTCACGATCTCCCCCCCGCCCTTGCGAGTTCGTTGCACAATTGCCTCGACTTTATCGGCCGATAGAAATTCACTCAAGGGTAATCCACCGACGGATGTGTAGCGTGTCAAAGGCACCATGTCGTCGCCATGCCCTCCCAAAACCATGGCCTGAATATCCTGTACCGAGACTCCTGTTTCCATTCCGATAAACGCCCGATAGCGCGCCGTATCGAGCACACCTGCCTGCCCCATAATTCGATTCTTGGGAAATCCGGCGACTTTATGACCGAGAAAAACGATAGCATCGAGCGGATTTGTGACGTAGATTAATATTGATTCTGGGGAAGCAGCTACAACTTTTTCGGTAACTTCTTTGGCAATCCGCGCATTCGTCCCAATCAAGTCCTCCCGCGACATGCCAGGTTTGCGAGGAATTCCAGCAGTGATAACGACCACATCGGAATTGGCTGTATCGGCGTAATCTGCGGTCCCGGTCAGGTGTACATCGAACCCTTCTATTGGGGCTGCCTCGGCCAAATCGAGAGCCTTGCCCTTTGTTTTATTCTCGACGGATTCGATATCAACAAGCACGACATCCGCAAGCGATTTCGCGGCCGCCCAGTGTGCAGCTGTAGCACCGACAAAGCCGGCGCCAATAATTGAGAGCTTTTTTCGCATTGTGGACCCCTAGTTGTAGGAATAGTTATCGTCGTGCTAACCCTGGAGCGCTGCAGGCTCCGGTGAAATTGTGCTGCCTACCCGGGCTTCAGATTCAGCCTTCCGCATTGTTTGGAATGCGAATATCGCCACTTCGATCATTTTCTCATCCGGTTCGCGAGTTGTCAGTCGTTGTAGCAATAAATTTGGTATGACTAAAATTCGCACAATCGGATTGTGAATGTAGCGTGCTGTGAATCGCAAGTATTCATAGGCCACTGCCGCCAGCACTGGAATCAACACGAGTCGTGAGGCCAACCGTAGTAGCAACGGTAAGGGTCCAATAAGCGCGAACAGAAGCACGGAGAAAACGACAACTGTGAGCAGAAAAGCTGTGCCGCAGCGCGGGTGCTCTAACGGATATTTTGCAACATTTTCAGGAGTAAGTTCGGCGCCATCCTCAAAGGCGTTGATTGTCTTATGCTCGGCGCCGTGGTATCCGTAGAGTCTTTTTACATCTTCCATCAGACCGATCAGATAAATATAGCCTATGACAATACCGAGCCGCAAAACACCCTCAAGCAAATTCCCCCATCCAGAGGATAATCCCAACAGGTTTTCACCATATTCGCTCAGAGCGGCTGGCGTAACAAAAAACAATCCAAGACCGAGTACGAGTGAAAAGGCGATCGAGCCCCAGGCCAAGGGGCCTTCAAACTCCACTTCTTCGCCTCCGGCAACATCGGCGGAGTACATAAGGCTGCGAATTCCCAGACCGAGCGCATCCCAAAGCCCCAAGATGCCACGTACAAACGGAACGCGGGCGACCCAGTTTTGGTAGATCGAGCTGAGCTCCTGCTGGTGTAACTGCAATTTCTCATCAGGGTCCCTCACTGCGACCGCCATCGTCTTAGTCCCGCGCATCATCACACCTTCGATGACGGCCTGGCCTCCATAGGAGGGTAAACGCTCACTCATAGTACGTTGCTCTCTTTCCAAAAATTATTGTCTTCACAAGTGTTGGAATTCTACCGTCCGTGATTCTCGAAGTCAAGATATTTTTACAATTCGTCGCCTCTTTTGACGATACCGGGTCCAAACCTAGCTTGCAGCTCATCAACAGCGGTTTGAAGTTTTTGTCGACGCGCGCTGCCGACATCCCAGAGGGACAACTGCCTGACCGGCGCTCCGAGTCCTGTCACACCAACACCCAGCAAACGTACTTTTTGGGTGTTGTCCCAGTTCTTTTCCAGTAGTGACTTGGCAGACTCAAAAATTACTTCTTCATTGTCCGTTGGATACTGCAATGTTGATTGGCGCGAAATGGTTTCAAAAGACGAGAATCTTATCTTGAGTTTAATTGTGAGTGCAACCAATTTCGATTTTCGCAAGCGCTTCGCCACTTTCGCTGACTGTACCCGCAGTGTTCTGTCAAGAGTAGCCCTGTCACGGACATCCTGTAAAAATGTTTCCTCCTGACTGATTGATTTGGCCTCCCTGCTGGTGACAACTTCCCTCTCATCAATCCCGAGTGCATGCGCGGCCATCGCCCGGCCCATCTTTCCAAAACGACCTTCTAGCTTGGCAGGAGCCTCCAGGGCCAGGGCGCCAATCGTTTCGATGCCATATTCTTGGTTGAGGCGCGCACCCGTCTTCGGGCCAATCCCCCATAATTCCTCGACAGGCAAAGGTGCAAGAAAATCGGCTTCCTGTCCGGGGCGGACAACCTGTATGGAATTCGGGTAACCGGCACTTTTATTTGCTGCCTTCCCGACATTATTTGCGATCTTGGCAACGAGTTTATTCGTTGCCACACCCAATGAGCACGGTAATTTCAATTCGATACGGATCTTCGCTTGAATTGCCTGTGCGATTTCCGAGGCAGATGAGGACAATTCGGAGACATCCAAAAACGCCTCGTCAATGGAGAGTTGTTCCAACAATGGTGTGAATTCCCGCAGAAGAGCCATCACCTTTCGCGAGACATCGGAATAGTCCCCGTGCCGCCTCGAAACAACGAGCAGATCAGGGCAAAGCCGAACCGCGGTACGCATCGGCTGGACTGAATGCACCCCGAACATACGAGCGGCATAGGAGCAGGAGGCCACAACACCACGTTGGTCGGGCTTACCCCCAACTGCGAATGGCTTCCCGCGTAGGCTGGGATCACGCTGCTCTTCCACCGCGCAGAAGAAGGCATCCAGGTCAAGGTGAAGGATTTTTCGGGTCATTTATTGACGGGAAGCACATCTTTCATGATTTGTATAGCACAATTTTACAGGCGCCGCTGGCAAGGCAAATCATCCATGACAGCCATCCGCCATATGCTATACTGCTGCATCTGTACCCCGCTGGATTGATCAATACCACAATTGGCCGGCGTTTCACATCCACGGAGCCCATATCCAGTTTGGACGAGCAAATGAGTGACGCAGAGCTTGTAAGCCGCGCGCAAGCTGATCCGATGAAGTTTGCCGATATTTACGAGCGTTACATCCAAAAAGTGTACAACTACGCTTATTATCGCATGGGTGATCCCAATGAAGCGGAGGACCTGACCGCGCGTGTATTCGTCCAAGCAATGAACCACCTGCCGCGCTATCGAGACCGAGGCTTACCAATCTCTGCCTGGCTGTACAGGATTGCTCACAACCTGATCGCGAACTGGCATCGCGACAATGGCCGACGGAAAATAGTCCCATTGGAGGATCATGTTGCCCACGCTATTCAGGCAGAGGAACCTGAGCACGCAACGGAGAACCGCGAGGAACAAGCCCAACTATTATCAGCCGTGCGCGAACTCCCCCCTCTACGACAGCAACTCGTAATTCTAAAATTCGTGGAGCGCCTGTCGAATGCCGAGATTGGCAAGATATTAGGACGCAGTGAGGGCGCAGTCAAAAGCCTTTATCACCGCACTTTACTTTCACTCCGCGCAATGATGCAAAAACGTACCGAGCCTGACGAAAATGACGAATAATATGGAACCGAATAAAAAGGGAACCTCAAGCACAAATGGGAAAGAGACAGAGACAATTCCGGAAACCGACACCCTCTTCAGCGATCTCTTTCAAGTTTCCCATCAATTGCGCGACGCATTTGAACCTGTGAGCCCAGCAGAGGATTTTGTTTCGCGTGTACGGATCCAGTTGGAGGCTAATGTAGACCACGCCCGGCAGGTAAAAGTGAATTACACCGAACGTCAAAAACGTGTACGTTGGGCTGCCTACGGTATTGGTGGCGCCGCGTATGCTTTCGGGCTGGCCGTGGTGGTGATCCGAACAACACGCTGGCTGATGGGAAAGCGGCGCGCATCACCGGAACCTGATCAGGAATGACGGCTGCTCATCAGAATTCGGTGCACGCCGCCACCCCACGCGATGATGTCCATGTGCGCTTCCCCGACGGACAAATTCTAAGTGGACCGCGCGGAACGACACTCGAACACTTTCTCCGTGCGAGCAATCAGAACGCAGACGCACCGGTCGTTGCAGCCCTCCTGGACAACGAACTCGCCGAACTCACCCGTACGCTCGATCGCGATGTCTCCGTAACTCCCCTAACCATGGCGGACACTGATGGTATGCGCATTTACCGGCGCTCGTTATCTTTCCTTCTGCTGACTGCCGCCCATGAACTTCTCCCGAATGTGAAATTGCATATCGATCATGCTGTAGCTAGTGGCGGCTATTTTTGCCATCTGAGCAATCGACCTGCATTGTCGGAGTCAGGAGTCTATGCACTCAAAAAACGCATGATAGAAATTGTAGCTGCGGATGAACCCATTACCAGACGGGAAATACCTATCGAGGACGCAATTCAGCTATTTAAAGCAGCCGGTCAAGAGGAGAAGGCTCGTTTACTCAAGCATCGTACGAAACCGAGGCTTGTTGTGTATTCCATGCGGGACACTCGCAATTATTTGCATGGTTACATGGTGCCCAGTTCTGGCTATTTGCGTTTTTTCGATTTAGATCTTGCCCCCGAGGGATTTGTATTGCGCTATCCACGGCGTAGAGATCCCACTGCACTTGCACCGGCAGATACACCCTTGAATTTACTCGACCGATTTCGGGAATACGATAAATGGCTGGATATGCTCGATATGCGGAGCGTCAGTGATTTGAACGAAGCAATTGCGAGCGATCGCATCCGCGAGATTGCACTCGTCGCAGAGGCACTGCACGAAGATCGTATCGGTTTTGTCGCCTCCCAAATCGCTGATAGAAATGGGCCGGTTCGTCTCGTTTTGATAGCAGGACCTTCGGCTTCCGGCAAGACCACATTCAGCAAGCGTCTTTCGATTCAGCTGCTTGCACATGGTGTGCGACCGTATCCGCTCGCAATGGACAACTATTTCCTCCCCCGGCATCTTTCTCCAAGAGATGAAAACGGCGAGTTGGATTTCGAATCGGTCAATACCCTTAATCTTGAGAGATTAAACGCCGACCTATTGGCGCTGATCGATGGACGAGAAGTAACATTACCTCACTACAATTTTAAAACTGGCTTACCGGAAGAAGGCCCTACCGTCCAGTTGGGCGCCGATCATGTCATAGTGCTCGAAGGCATCCACGGTCTCAACCCCCTGCTTCTGCCCCATATCCCAGGGGAGCGCATCTATCGAATTTACATCTCGGCACTCACCCAAATAAATCTCGATCGGCATAACCGTATCTCCACAACCGACACGCGCCTGCTCAGACGGATGTTACGCGATGCGCAACATCGGGGATACGATGCGATGGACACGATCACGCGTTGGGAGAGCGTGCGCCGAGGTGAAGAGCGCCACATTTTGCCCTATCAGAATCGCGCCGACACAATGTTCAATTCCTCCTTGCCGCACGAACTCGCGGTCATCCGTCCGCTGGTTGAACCGCTGCTACTGCAGGTACCGCCGCGCAGCTGGCCACGTGTCGAAGCAAAACGCCTGCTGGCCTTGCTAAACTGGTTCCACGCTTGTCCGATTGATGTCGTTCCGGACAATTCGATCTTGCGCGAGTTCATCAGCCCCCCAACTTTGCTCGACCGAGTTGACTTCGCCCGCTACGCAGTCGCGAGATAACGTTTGGATATCCTACTCTCACACGGTTACTTTTTAGCAGAAGACCCACACGATTTGCAGGTGATGAAGCCCTACCCCCCACTAGGGATTCTCTATATCTCCTCTTATCTTAAGGCGTGTGGCTTTGATGTGGAAGTCTTCGATTCCACGTTCCAAACAATGGCAGATTTTGACAGAACCCTGAAGGAGATGAAACCGGCGATACTAGGGCTGTATTGTAATCTGATGACAAAATTTAACGTGCTCGCAATGATTCAGATGGCAAAGCATTCTGGTGCACACGTCGTCCTTGGCGGTCCTGAACCCCCTTATTATGCAGAAGAATACTTACAACGTGGCGCCGATGTGATCGTGATTGGAGAGGGCGAGCAGGCCCTGGGAGAATTGATTCCCGCACTAGGGATGGCAGGTCCGCACAAGCTTCATCAAGTTGCAGGCATTGCATTCCGAGATTCGGATGGCAAAACCGTCAAGACGAACCCCCGTCCGATGATCCCAGAGTTGGACAGCCTGCCGCCGCCTGATCGGGCCGCAATCGATCTGAACGCTTACATCAACACCTGGCGCGAACATCATGGCATGGGCTCCGCTTCCCTCATCACCGCTCGGGGTTGCCCCTACAAATGCAACTGGTGCAGCCACTCGGTCTATGGGCATACGCACCGTCGCCATTCACCAGAACGAATCGCAAGCGAAGTTGAACATCTGATCGAGACGTACGCACCAGATCAATTGTGGTATGCCGATGATGTCTTCACTATCAAACATTCCTGGTTCTTTGAGTACGCCGCTGAACTAAAACAACGCAATCTACACTTGCCTTTTGAATGTATCTCGCGTGCAGACCGCATGAACGACAAGGTCGTAGAAACGCTGGCCGAGATGGGCTGCTATCGCCTCTGGATTGGCTCGGAAAGCGGCAGCCAGCGCATCTTGGATGGCATGGAGCGTGGCGTTCAGGTCGAATGCGTGCAGGAAATGACACACAAGTTGCAACGCCAGGGCATTGAGGTGGGTATGTTCATCATGCTCGGCTATGAGGAGGAAGAAGAACGGGATATCGCCGCCACCATCGATCACCTCAAGAATGCCAACCCCGATATTTTCCTGACGACAGTCGCCTATCCGATTCAGGGCACGAAATACTACGAGAGTGTTTCGGATAAAGTGGTTTCATTCAAAGACTGGGA
Organism: Anaerolineales bacterium; assembly: GCA_965248775.1. Classification (GTDB taxonomy): domain Bacteria; phylum Chloroflexota; class Anaerolineae; order Anaerolineales; family JBHHUI01; genus JBHHUI01. The sequence continues at coordinate 1,368,149 of OZ252150.1, read as the reverse complement.
CGAGCGCACCGACCTCGACTTGTCCGTAGCCGGACGGCACTCGCGGCGCTACTACGAAGCCGCCACGCGCTGGATGGTTGGGAGTGTGAACCTTCACAAACAGATGACTACGAGTCCGCCCAATCCACTCACAATTGCAAAATCAACTCTGAATGTATTGCGTGGTCGGGTTGGGATGAGACTTTCGCGCCAGGAAGTCGAGCGACATTCTGTAGCGGGCACGCCGAATGCTTGATACGAAAACGATCCCTGCTCCTTTTGATAGTCAGGCACACGACTACGATAGCATGTTTACCCACACCACGCTCGGGCGGATGCTGCGCGAGCGGGTTTGGCAGCGACTGGCGGCGAATTTCGCGACCGGCGATCAGGTACTCGAATTGAATTGCGGCACCGGCGAAGACGCGCTTTGGTTAGCCCGACGTGGTATGCAAGTAGTCGCCACGGATCAATCTACGGAAATGCTCGCTGTCACGAAAAGAAAAACCCGCAACCTTCGGGTGGAGACTGTGCGGCTCGATCTGGCGTCTCCAGAAGCCCAGTTTTCAACTGATCAATTCACGGGTGCCTTTTCCAATTTCGGGGGGCTGAACTGCGTTGCAGACCTGAATCCGATTGCCGCCCAGCTTGGTAACTGGCTCCGCCCGGGAGCAAAATTGGTGCTCGTGATTATGGGCCCATTCTGTGCCTGGGAGATAGCAAGTAATTTGTTGCGCGGGAGAGTACGCCGTGCTTTTCGGCGGCTGCGACGAGCGGGCCTTGTCGCAAACATTGGGAAGACACAGGTACAGGTTTATTATCCTGCAGCGACGCAGGTTGCCCGTATCTTTAAAAACCATTTCCGTATTGCGCGCATCACCGCATTGGGCGTTATGCTACCACCCACGTTAAATGCTACTAAATTGAGTAGTCGGCCCAAATTGCTGCGTACGCTCGAGAGGCTGGAATACGCGCTTACAGCCCGCTGGCCATTCCGGCTGCTCGGGGACCACTACATTCTTGAATTGGAACGCCTCCCATGATCATTCTTTACAATCCCTGGAGTACGCCTTCAATAAAAAAGCCGTTGCCAATGTCACTGCTGGCGGTTGCGGCGTTGTTGGAAGGTCGCTTCGATTATCAAATTGTAGACGGGAATCTCAACGCGGACGCGGCCGGTGAGATCATCAAACGCGGAAGAGAGACCAAGCTAACAGCCATTGGTATAAGCGTCATGCCAGGCCCACAGCTTAACCAAGCAGTAGCAGATTCGAAACGCATCAAGGCCGCTCTCCCTGGCGTACCAATCGTATGGGGAGGCTATTTCCCATCCCAACACTCGACAACGATTCTCCAAGAAGACTATGTAGACTATTGCATACACAGCCAGGGCGAGCAGACCTTTCTCGAGTTGGTGGAGACGCTAACAAAGGGCGGCGATCTCGCCAATATTCAGAGTCTGGTTTACAAGGAGAACGGGAGTGCCAAACACAATGCGCAGCGAGCCATCATACCGCTTGATGAATTACCGGATTGGCCTTATCACAGCATTCCGATGGAGCGCTACTTCCACAAACATTATCTCGGAGAGCGCGTAGGAACACACCACTCCTCTTATGGCTGTCCATTTGGGTGCAACTTCTGCGCGGTGGTAGATATGGTCAAGCGGCGCTGGTTTCCCCAATCGGCCGAACGTACTGCGTCAATCGTGCGACAGTTGCACGACGACTATGGCGCGGATGCCCTCCAGTTACATGATATGGATTTCTTTATATCCGAGCCACGCACAGCGGAATTTGCAGAACGAATTACCGATCTCGATATGCAATGGTGGGCGCTCGGACGTGTGGACGAACTGATGCGCTATAGCCCTGCGACTTGGGAGAAAATGCGCGCGAGTGGCTTGAAAATGGTTTTCTGTGGGGCTGAGTCTGGATCCGATGAAATATTGAAACGCATGAATAAAGGCGGCAAAGTAAGCGCCAACCTGACAATGGAATTGGCAAAACGGATGCAATCCTACGGGGTCGTGCCGGAGTTCTCCTTCGTACTTGGCAATCCACCCGATCCGCTGGATGACATTAACGCCACACTCAAATTCATCCGCAGACTGAAACAAGTCAACCCTGCAACTGAAGTCATCTTATATATCTATACCCCGGTGCCGATGGAAGGGACTCTTTATGAGGAGGCGCGCGCAATGGGATTCAAATTCCCAGACAGCCTCGACGAATGGGTCAGTGGGGATTGGCGCAACTTCTCACTGCGGCGCGATCCAAAGACGCCCTGGTTGAATCCCGCGATCAAGCGTCGCGTCCGGGATTTCGAACGCGTGCTGAATGCATACTATCCAACTGTTACAGACAGCAAGTTAATTGGCCCGAAACGGTTGGCTCTACGTGGTTTGGGCGCCTGGCGCTACTGGACCAGGTTCTACGCGCGGCCCTACGAGTTGCAAGCATTCCATCGAGTCTTCCACTACCAACGTCCTGAGACGAACGGGTTTTAGCTCTGGCAATTCTTATATTCCGGAATGTCGGCAAAATCAAGCGTTGGAAGTTTTGGATTAAATTCCCTAAAAGGCCTTCGTGACGATCCGTCCGTTCGATGAGTTCTCCCAAAACTCTTCGATAGTCTCCATACCGAAGGCAGACATACACATTCACCAGGAAGAAACAGCCCGTCTCGAACGAGTCTTAGCCCGCCGACGAGGACGCTCACCCCACAACTGGCGAAAATCAGCTCGGCGCCTCATCAGGGATATTCCGCCGGGCGAGAGTCGCTTGGAGGGGATGTACCGCCCCGACCTTAAATTCGATCTAGAAATTAAATCGGATGATGGACCGGAATACATCATCGCGAAAATAATGGATGCACTAGCAGTTTGTCGGAGAGACAAGTACTTTTACAACATGAATAGCCCTACAGGGCAAAATGAGCAGTTGATTGCGACAAAACAAGCGTAAAACAGTGTGCATTTCATGGAGGGCAAACCACCTTCTCTCAGCGAGTAGCAGGCGCGCCAAAGCAGCCCCGGCTAAAGCACACCCTTTGCTTGGTAGAGGGTGTGCATGCGTTTGAGGTTGAACGCTAGGCAGACCAGACACCATTCCCCGGCTGCTGCCAGCAGGCCGCGCAGAGAAAACTGGCGGAAGCCCAGGACTTCCTTGATGATACCAATGACGGGTTCCACTGTGCATTTGCGTAAACGGTAGCTGGCTTTGCCGATTTCGGTTTGTAGTTTGTAAGCCATCTTGACTTTCGGACTGGCATCTTCCGGTGGCGGAGCAGGCATTTGTTCAAAGAAGGTACGCCAGCTTTTGTGGTGAGGTTCGCGACCGGTAGCAATGTAAGGATCAATGCCAAGCTTCTCAAGTGCTGCGATGTTCGCTTTGCTGAAATATCCATAATCCAAAGCGGCAGCCTTTGGTTTGCCTACTTTTGGAGAGATGGCATCCAGGGTTGGCTCAGCTTCTTTTTTGTCATTCGGATGGTTCGAAAGTGAAGGCGCCACAATCAAGAGGCTCTCCTGCTCCACAGCAACTTGAACGTTGTAATGCTGGTCGAAGCCATTATTGGTGCTGTTTTTCATGATGCGAGAGTCCGGATCAGTGAAGTTGTACTGATCTTTGTCCCGTGGTCCCGGCTGCGGTGGTTTCGGTTTGCGACCTCGGGGTTTATGCCCAGTTTTGCGAGACTTTTCTTCCCGCTCACGCTGTTTGGCTTCGTATTCAGCCCTCTCGGCTTCATATCGTTCCTGCGCACGGGCTTCTAAGACGGCTTTGGCTTCTGCCAGATTTGCCAAACGTTTCTTGCGAATGGCAATTTCGTCTTCAATGACGAGCCCTTCCGGCAACTGGAGATCACCCTGATCAGCTTGCTCACCGAGTTCGAAGAGTTTGTTCACTTCCTGGCGCAGTTGGGTCTCTAGTTTTATCAGACGCTTGTAACTGACCGCTTTGCTCTTGGATGCATCAGCATGCACCTTGCTACCATCCAGACTGATATTACCCAACTTCAGCACCTCAGCAACTTGGGCCAGGAGCAAGATCTGCACAAATAACTCTTGGATCTCAGCCAGAAAGGTTTTGCGAAAGTTGGCAATTGTGTCGTGGTCAGGATGCAGCCCACTGGCAATATAGCGGAATGGGATACTCTCATAGGTGGCTTTCTCAATCTTACGAGAACTGAACACCCCGTTGGCATAACCATAGAAGAGCAATCCCAACAGGATCTCTGGCGCAATAGGTTGACCACCCGTCGGTGCATATTGTGCATAGATCATACCCAAATCCAACTGGGCGATAACATCCACCACAAATCGTGCCAAATGATTGGATGGCAGGGCTTCTTCCAGACTGATTGTCTGTTTGAGCATCACTTCGTAATTGGGTTTCTTGAATTTTCTAGCCATGCCCGTAGATTATCACCGATTTCGCTATCTCAGGTTGCTCTCCGACAAACTGCTAGAAGAGAACGCTGCCGATGGCGCTGTGTTGGTAGAATTGCGCTTTGGCGCTTCTGGACACGCTCTCAAGCGGCCAAATTTTATGTACTTGTTTCGCCAAGCCGAACAACGAGTGCAAATACGATACCCTCTACTGTTTGCAGAGGCTGTCGTCCATCTTCCGCTAGACGACAATCCCGCACATTTGCGAATTGCGGAGAGGCAATTGGAAATCTGCTTAGAATTGGCTCAGGAAGGTCTGGCTGGAATCGACTTCTCAACGACCCCTTATTCGCAAGAGGCTGATCCTTCCCTCTGGGATGTCATCTACCGCTGGGCAGACAGGGTTACCGAAGCGGGGTTACGAACGACTGTGCATGCGGGGGAGTTCTCCGTTGCTAATCTCGCCGCAGCTCTGCGTATACCTAACCTCACCCGAATCGGGCATGCCGTTTTTGCTGGAACAGACTCATGGCTACTCGAATCCTTGAATAAGAACGACATCATAGTGGAGTGCTGTTTATCTTCAAATGTCATACTTGGTGCGGTGCCGACCTACGAAGAACATCCAATTCGGAAGTTCGTATCGGCCGGCGTCCCTGTTACACTCAACACGGATGACCCCGTTCGGATTTGGACAACAATCGGACGCGAATATGCAATCGCTTCTGAATTGGGTTTTTCCGATTCGGAATTGCTCAGCTTTACCCGAAATGCAATCTTAGGAGCCTTCACAACCGAAGAACGACGAAAGGTTCTTCTAGATGAGTTAAATCTGTGGTGAGCCTAAACAACGCCGTTCCGCAAGCGCCCAATCCCTTCCACCTCACATTCAACGACATCACCGGGTTGTAGGAATTCTGGCGGTGTGCGGGCAAACCCGACTCCCGCCGGTGTGCCTGTGGAAATCACATCCCCGGGTTCTAGTGTCATCCCTTTCGATAAAATCGAAATAGTTCGTGCAACATCAAATATGTGTTCGCGCGTATTCGAGTCCTGCTTTAGCTCACCATTGACCCATGTTCGCAGATCGAGATTCTGTGGGTCTTCAATTTCATCGGCCGTCACGATCCACGGGCCCATCGGACAACTTGTATCCATACTTTTGCCGAGGAAAAATTGTTTGTGCTGGTTTTGCACATCGCGAGCAGAGACATCATTTATTACCGTGTAACCGAATACATGCTGCAAAGCAGCATCAACCGAAATATTTCGTCCCCCCCGCCCGATGATGAAAGCCAGCTCAACTTCCCAATCCACCTGCAGCGAGAAGGAAGGATCGATGCGAATATCATCGTAAGGACCTATCACGCTTGTTGGCGATTTCGTGAACACTACTGGATGCTCAGGTAAAACTACTTCGCGACCGCGTGCCGCAAAGGATTCTCTGGCGTGGTCAGCATAGTTGAGACCGAGACAAATAATGTTCTTTAGTGGGCGCGGAATCGGAGCCAACAATTCAACTTCCGATAATGCTACGTTGTCTTGCGATGTAGCACTCCCGCTCGAAATCTGCTCAGAGCCACCTCGAATAAGTTCGAGCATATCATAGGGAAACTGCTCGTCCATTGGCAGGAGCTTTACCACCTCCCCCTCCACAATTCCAAGTCGCTGTTTCCGATCATATTCACAGGTAATCAAACGCATAATATCCTCCCAAGAGTTTATTGACCCGCCAGTACATCGCAAGAAGGGCAGCTGCCGTCAGGCCGGATGATGGCATAGCCGGCATGCGGATCGGCACCATAGTGCCAGAAGTCCACGTTCCACACAATCATCATTTCAACCTGCGCATTCCCTGCTGAAATTGCGCGCGCAAGATTCAACCAATCGCCTTGCTCTTGGAGCGTGTTGTCGTCCGCCCACAGGAAGTTGGGCGCAACTTCCATAAGATCCTGCATACCTTCATCAGTCAGAATTCCATACTCTGTGAAGCAGACCGGGCGTGTTCCGCGACTAACAGCATTGTAATGTTCCAGAATACGCGGATAGTAGAAAAAAGCAGCATCGCCTGTGAGCGACGGGTCGGTCGCTGTGGGAGGCGAGTTAGCGATGTTGTAGTGAATTCCGAAGCAGTCCAGGTAATTCAATCCACCCCGAGCAACAAGCTCTGTTGTGTAATCTACTTCTGTCCAGAAGTTCTCTGTGCGTAAGTTCTCTGCCAGTAATGTTGGAGAAAGCCCCGCGCTCACAACAATCGTATTCGGGTTGACACTCTTGATAGCTTCGTAACTTGGGCGCAATATATTGAGATACAAACCGGGATCAATATGCCCGGCAGGCCAATCGCGCGCAATATTCGGCTCGTTCCAGATTTCAATCGCATCGGCATTGAAGGCAGCCACCTCAGCCGCGTATGCTCCGAAGGCTGCACCGTAGCCGGGCTCGAGCACATCATTGCGGCCGCCAATAATGCTAACCAGTGCCTTAAACCCTCGCTGGTGCGCTTGGAAAATCCGCTCTTCGGCATCCCCCGCGCCCACCGGGATTTGGAACTTTACCCAAGGCATACCGGCGAGGCGCATCTTGTCCACCGCGGCCAGCCCGAAATCCAGCACCTGGCCACCGAAGTGGAATCCCGATCGGGCGCGCGGTTCGGGATAGATCAGAGGGGGTGGCGTGACCGGGACAAGCGTCGCGATGCCACCTGCTGTCGGTCCCGGTGTGGGTGTGACAATGTAATTCCAGACGGCGACGGGCACCGTCGCAGCGGGCTCCGGCGTTGGCCGGGGTGTGACGACAAACAGTTCAGGCGTTTCCCCTGGATTGCGTTCACTTGTCAGGCGACCTGCGCTCGCTACAAGCCAAACTAGAATGATGAGTGCAATTGCACCGAGCACATAGAGCAGCAGCGCAGCAACATTGATTTCAATTTTCTTTCCCATTTTGGTTGATGGAGATTATCAGGCTCGTTAATAAAGAGGCAAAACCATGAAAATTCCTAACCCCGCTGCAAGCAGGCGGGGTATTACTGAATTTTCCCCTTCGGGATGGGTTTTGCTTCATCTTTGAACCCACTTAGCAAGCTACCCAGTGGGGTTAGCACTGGGTGCTAACTCTACGGGGTATTCTGCTCTACAGAATAAAAAGCACGCCTGTGAGGCAAGATACTAATTGCGCATCAGTTCACGGCTGATGATCAGCCGTTGGATTTCCGAAGTGCCCTCATATATCTGGTAGATCTTCACATCTCGCATCAGTTTCTCGACCGGGAATTCTTTCATAAAGCCATAACCGCCGTGAACCTGGACTGCATCCACCGTGGCCTGCATTGCCATATCCGCGGCAAACGCCTTGGCAAAAGCCGATTGTTTGTTGCTGGGGCTGCCTGCATCTACCAGACTCGCCGCCTTCCAGGTGAGTAAACGGCCCGCTTCTATATTCATCGCCATATCGGCTAGCTTAAATCCAATCCCCTGGTAGCTCCCAATTGACTTGCCGAATGATTTGCGTTCTTTGGCGTATTTTGTCGCTTCATCCAGAGCCCGTTGCGCCACACCGACAGCACCGGCGGCCGTTGGCACGCGCGTGCGATCGAAGGTACGCATGGCAAGTTGGAAACCTTTCCCTTCTTCACCTAAGCGGCAGGCCAATGGCACTTCCACTTCCTGCAAAATCACCTCGGATGTATCCGCACAACGCTGGCCCATTTTATCGAACTTTCGTCCGACAGTCAGTCCGGGCATTCCTTTTTCCATGATGAAGGCTGTCATACCGTGATGGGGATCGGATTTATCGGTAATGGCAAAAATAATAAAAATGTCAGCGACCCCGGCATTGGATATGAAGGTCTTTGAGCCATTGATGATATATTTGTCTCCCTGACGGGTTGCGCTGGTCAAAATACCAGCAACGTCCGAACCGGCCTCTGGCTCACTAAGGCCATAACAGGCAATTTGCCCATCGTTTACGATCCTGCCAAAGAACTCTTTCTTCTGCTCCTCACTACCCGCAAGTATGATTGGCGTTGCCCCGAGCGAATGTGCGCCGAAGATCGTCCCCACACCTGAACAGCCCCAGGTCAGCTCCTCGGCAACGAGGCAATCTTCCATCACCGATGCTCCGGCACCCCCATATTCTTCGGGAATGCTCGCGTTCAACAATCCAATTTCGCGTCCTTCCTTGACAAGCTGCCAGGGAAATTCTGAAGTCTCGTCATGATGCGCTGCCACCGGCGCAATGGAATTGCGTGAAAAGTCGCGCGCCAGATCACGTAGCATTTGTTGTTCGTCGGACAATTCAAAGGATAGCATTTTTATTACTCCAATCGACTCCAAGGCGGCAAACGAATAGTACTACCCCCGATGAGGAAGAACATAGAGATAGATCATCAGATAATGGCACAAACTCCCTGCGATGACAAACAAGTGCCAAAGCCCATGAAAGCCTATCACATCCGGTAATGGATTGGGCAGTTTCCGAACGTAGACTGCAGCCCCGAGTGTATAAAACATCGCACCCATAGCCAACCAGAAGATTGCATTCGGAAGTTGCGTATAGATCTGGACGGCAGGTAGAACGCCCATCCAGCCCATAAACAGATACAGAGTTGGTGAAAGACAGCGCGGCCCAAATGGTAAAAATATCTTCAAAAATATGCCAATGATTGCAAGCGACCAAACTGTTATGAGTAACCCCAATCGCCAAGGGCCGGCGAGCAAGATGAATGTTGGTGGAGTGAATGTTCCTGCAATGAGTAAATACACAGCACTGTGGTCGAGACGTCTTAAAAATAGTTCGCCCCTCTGGCTGGTGCGGATTCCATGATAAGCAGCACTGGCACTGAAAAGGGATATCAGACTCACACCATAAATAATGAATGCAACCCTCCGGCCAGCATTATCAGGACCGCCAGTAACGAGGAATACCGTCCCGACCAGCGCCCCAAAAGATGCGAACAAATGGCTGATGCCATTAAATGGTTCCTTCAATGAAATAATCCGGCGAATTGGTTGCATTTTTCGTTCGACTCGGTGTAAACTTATTGAACTGACTGGCAGTCAGTAACTGACCGACAGTCAGCGAATCAATTATACAGCACTCGCGGGGCAACGCCTGTTCTTCCGGGCCTCCTGCGTCCCCCAAGGGGAATTATGATTTCATTCGAGCTCACTGACGATCAACAAGAGTTCGTAGACGCTATCCATCGCTTCGCAGAAAATGAACTCCGCAAGAACTTACGTGCTGCCGATGAGGATGGACAGGTGCCCAATGATGTACTTGAAATCGGTTGGAATCTCGGCCTGGTTCCAGCCGGTATCCCCGAAGAGTATGGCGGCTATGCCGACGAACAACCCGCGCTAACAGCAGCGCTTGCGTACGAAGAACTTGCATGGGGAGATCTCTCGGCAACGTTACAGTTGCTGGCACCGGCCCAACTCGCCTTCCCCATCCGTGAATTCGGGAGCACGGCGCAGCGCGAATCTTATTTACCGCTTGTTTGTAACGAGGCGGCTCCAAATCTGACGGGGACAATCGTTGAGCCAAAGTATCTCTTCGATCCCCGAAATCTGGAAACCACAGCCGAACTCGGCGAAGGAATGTATAGCCTCAACGGCAGGAAGACCTATGTACCCCTGGCGGATCAGGCCGATACGTTCCTGGTCTATGTCAATGAAGGTGGTGAAACGCAGGCCTTCATTATCGAAAAATCCAACCCTGGATTACAAGTGGGTGAGCGCGAAAAACTGATGGGGCTGAAGGCCCTTCCCACGTATTCGCTCCAACTCGAGAACTGCCGCGTGCCAGTCGAATGTCGGCTTGGCGAAGAAGAGGGCAGTGACATTGGGACCCTACTCGCACGATCGAATGTGGCCCTCGCAGCTCTGGCTGTCGGAGTTGGTCGCGCCGCGCTGGAGTATGCGACGGCCTACGCCAAAGAACGCGAAGCCTTTGGCGAGAAAATTGCCCAGCGCCAGTCGATTGCCTTCCTGCTGGCCGAGATGGCGATTGAAGTAGACGCCACCCGCCTGATGGCATGGGAAGCCGCCTGGCGGCGCGACAGCGGCGAGGCTGCAATTGAAGCCGCCACCCTCGCTCGCATGTACGCTGACGAGATGGTGCTTAATGTTGCGGACAGTGCCTTGCAAGTGCTCGGTGGACATGGTTATATCCGCGAGCATCCGGTCGAACTCTGGCTACGCAACGCGCGCGGCTTCGCCAGCTTCGATGGTATGGCGTTCGTCTGACATGGGTCAAAAGTCGAAAGTCAAAGGTCTAAGGTCTGACTTTCGACCCGGAGAAAAGCAATGATCGACTTTATACTATCTGAAAACATCCAACAGCAGGTCGACATGATCGAGGCGATGGCGAATACGCTGATGCGCCCGATTGCACGCGAATACGACGAACGCGAAAGCGAGCCCGCCTGGGAATATATCAACCCCATGTGGGAGGTCACAAAAGTACGCGCAAATGCGGACCTGGAGCGATCCCTCCAGAAATCATCCAGCGAAATCAGCACAAACGACGGGAAGGTCAAGAAGCAGCGCACCGGAAACATTGCCTTCATTCATTTTGTCGAGATTATGTCCTGGGGCGATGTTGGCCTATATTTGTCCACGCCGAATGCCGGGCTGGGCGGCGCGGCCATCGATGCTGTGGGAACTCCCGAACAAAAAGAACGATTCCTGCGGCGCTTCACCGAGGGCAAGCCCAAATGGGGTGCGATGGCGATAACCGAGTCACACGCCGGCTCGGATACAGCGAATATCAAAGCGTCAGCGCAGCATGATACTGAGACGAATGAATGGGTGTTAAACGGCGAAAAGATATTCATCACATCCGGGAAAATGGCAGGGACTCAACCGGATGGCCTTGTAGTCGTATGGGCCACTGTCGACGCGAGCGCCGGGCGGGCGGGCATTAAATCCTTCGTCGTAGAAGCCGGCACTCCCGGATTCACCGTTGCGCACACGGAGAAGAAACTCGGCATTCGCGCCAGCGACACGGCCACGCTTGTATTTGACGACTGCCGCATCCCATATGACAATATTCTTGGCAGCGCCGAAGTTATCACTGGCAAGGGCCGCAAAGGCTTCAAGGGCGTGATGAAAACTTTCGACAATACGCGCCCAATCGTGGCCGCGAGTGCCATGGGCGTTGGCCGTGCGGCTTTGGAATTTACATTGCAGGAATTAGCAGATAAGGGCATTCGGCCGCGCTTCGATGCCCCACCCCACAAGTGGACTGCTCTGGAGCGCGATTTGATGAAGATGAAAGCACAGCACAAAGCTGCATGGCTGCTCACCAAGCGCGCCGCCTGGATGGCCGATCAGAAGATGCACAATCCAATAGAAGCTTCAATGTGCAAAGCCAAAGCCGGCGTAGCTGTAACCTGGATCACGCAAAAGGCCGTGCAACTACTCGGGCCACTCGGTTATTCGCGCGAATTACTTGTTGAAAAGTGGATGCGAGACGCGAAGATAAATGACATCTACGAAGGCACCTATCAGATTAACCTTCTCATCATCGCCCGCCGCATGCTGGGGTATAGTAGGGAACAGCTGAAATAAATTTTCACCGCGGAGTCGCAGAGAGATTCAATCATTGGAGATTAACCAAATAACTAAGGCCGTGATCGGTGCTGCTATTGAAGTACACCGCGTACTAGGCCCGGGGCTTCTTGAATCGGCGTATGAAGAATGCTTGTGTCGCGAATTGTCACTACGTGAAATTCCTTACACTCGACAGCGCGCATTGCCGATTGAGTACAAGGGAACTCAACTGGATTGTGGATATCGAATCGACAATTTGATTCATAACGATGTCGTCTTAGAGATAATAGCGGTAGAAAAACTTCTGCCAATCCACGAAGCTCAATTGTTCACATATTTGAAGCTCGGTTCCTGGCCTGTCGACCTCCTTTTGAATTTCAATGTGCTTGTCTTGAAGCGCGGTATTCGCCGATTGGTTCACAACTTAAATGAAAATTAGTAAACTCAGCGTTCTCCGCGTCTCTGCGGTGAAATATTCGAGGCAAAATGAACAGGTCGAAATATAGGATCAACACCGCCGCGGTCGTAGGGTCGGGCACAATGGGGAGCGGGATCGCCGCATTACTGGCCGGGGTCGGCATCCCGGTGACATTGCTCGACATCGCTCCGCGAGAGCTGACCGCGAAAGAGGAAAATGCGGGTCTTACCCTGGAACATCCCAAGGTACGGAATCGAATAGTCAACGCTGGACTGGAGCGTATAAAGAAATCCCGACCGGCGGCGTTGTTTTCCAAAGCGGACCTCGATCTTTTCACTGTCGGTAATCTGGAAGACGATTTTGACAAACTCGACGATGTGGATTGGATCATCGAAGCCATTGTCGAAAAGCTGGATATTAAACGCGCATTCTTCGAACGACTCGAAGCGACCATCTCGCCGAACACCATTGTCACATCCAATACTTCCGGGCTGCCGTTGCACAAAATCGCAGCCGGGCGCAGCGAAAATTTCAGACGCCACTTTCTCGGCACGCATTTCTTCAACCCGCCGCGCTATCTAAAGTTGCTCGAATTGATCCCCACGCCCGACACCGATGTTGGCTTGCTGGAGTTCTTCAAACGCTTTGGCTCCGATGTGCTCGGCAAGGGCACCGTGGTCTGTAAAGACACGCCCAGCTTCATCGCCAACCGAATCGGCGGCGCAACGAGCGGCTTTCGCATTTCATACGCATTGGAAAATGGCTATAGCGTTGAAGAAGTGGATGCCATTGCGGGGCCGTTGATGGGGCATCCGAAGTCTGCCGTCTTTCGGCTGATCGATCTCGTGGGGATCGACGTCGCTCGCGATGTGGGCAACAACGCCGCCAAGAATTTACCAGACGATGCAGCCGCAGCACGCACAGCCGGTGCGGGAGGCGCACTGCTCGACAAGATGGTGGAAAACGGATGGCTGGGCAATAAGACCAAAGTCGGGTTTTACAAACAAGTGCAACAAAACGGCAAAAAAGAGTTCTGGCCACTTGATGTCGTAAGCATGGAGCATGTGGCACCCACGAAGGTGCGCTTTGAGTCCATCGGCTCGGTGCGCAAGATAGCCGATCTCGGCGAAAGATTGCGCGCATTGATTCAACACGACGATAAAGCCGCGCGTTATATCTGGCACACACTCGCATTCGAACTGTCATATGCTGCACAGAGTATCCCGGAAATCTCGGACGATATTTATTCAATTGACAATGCTGTGCGCTGGGGCTACTTCCACGAAGCAGGACCATTTGAAATCTGGGACGCGCTAGGTGTGCAGGAATGCGCCGACCGCATGGAGACCGACGGCTATGTTGTCCCAGAGTGGGTGAGACAAATGCTGGCCTCCGGACACTCTTCGTTTTATCGCCACAGCGCTGGCAACCTGGAACAATACGATGTCAGCGGCCAGGTGTTCACGCCGATCCATAAGCCCCCCAGTGTGATCAAACTAGGCGATCTAAACCGCAGTGGCCGCGAACTTGAAGGTAATGCTGAAGCGGGATTGCTCGACCTCGGCGATGGCGCGCTGTTGTTGGAGTTCCACGGTAAAGCCAACAGCCTGGGCGAGGGCGTAGGCGACATGTTGGAGAGCGCGCTGAAAAGACTGAACAATAGCGAATACGATGCTATGGTAATCGGCAACGAGGGCAGCATGTTCAGCGCAGGCGCGAACATCGATCCGACCCGCATTATGGCGAGTGGAATTCCCCCGGCCGAATATGTTGAAGCCTTTTCGCGTCGCTTCCAGGACCTGTTGATGCGGATGCGCTATTCAGAAAAGCCAATCGTCGTAGCACCATTCGACCGCACGCTCGGCGGCGGTGTGGAAATATCGCTGGCGGCAACACGCATCGTTGCGCACATGGAACTGTACATGGGTCTGGTAGAAGTTGGTGTTGGCATCATCCCTGGCTGGGGTGGTTGTAAAGAACTGCTACGCAGGGTTGTCAATCCGGTCATGCGTATCCAAAATGGCGATCCGTTACCCCCCTTGCAGCATGTCTTCCAGACAATCGGTTTCGCCAAAGTCAGCATGGGTGCAAAAGAAGCACGTGAACTGGGATTCCTGCTGCCCTCCGATCGGATTGTGATGGACCGTGATCAGTTGTTGGGCGAGGCAAAACGCGAGGCGCTCCATTTGGCACATTCAGGTTATCGCGCGCCGGTGCGGGAGAAGATTTACGCAGCGGGTCGAGACATGCTCGCGGCTGTGCGCCTCAGCCTTTTCCAATTGCGAGATGGAAATTACATTACAGACCACGATCGGCTAATTGGAGAAAAATTAGGTTGGGTACTGAGCGGCGGCGAACTCTCCGGCCCGACGTGGGTGGACGAACAATATATTCTTGATCTGGAACGCGCGGCGTTGGTAGAATTGATCCAGGAGCCGAAGACCACCGAGCGTATCATGCACACTTTGCAGACGGGAAAGCCGTTGCGCAATTAGTAAGCAATATAAAGTCACCAGTTTTCAGTGAATACTGGGTGATGCACTGAACGCTGGCAAATTGGAGACGAGAGACTGGAGACCAAGATGAGAGAAGCTGTAATTGTTGAAGGGGTACGAACAGCCGTGGGCAAAGCCAAGAAAGGCTTAACGGCGCACCAACGATCTGACCATATGGCGGTTACGGCCATCAAAGAACTTTTGCGCCGGACGGAAGGCAAACTCGATCCTCACGAGATCGACGATGTCATCCTGGGCTGTGCCATGCCGGAGGCCGCACAGGGGTTGAACACCGCACGTGTGATCGCATTACATGCGGGCTTGCCGGACAGCGTACCCGCGGTAACAGTCAACCGCTTCTGTTCCTCCGGGCTCCAGACGATCGCCCAGGCCAGTGAGCGTGTAATCGCAGGCGGCGCGGACGTCGTCCTTGCAGGGGGCGTGGAGACGATGAGTCTGGTGCCGATGAGCGGCTATCGTGTTTCACCCGATCCATACATGGCGGCCAACCGCCCGGAAGTCTATATGAACATGGGCCTGACTGCCGAACATGTTTCAGAGGAATTCGAAGTCTCGCGACACGCGCAGGATGAATTCGCCCTGCGCAGCCACACACGCGCGGCGGCGGCCGAGGACGATGGCAGGTTCGAAGCCGAGATCGTGCCGGTGGAATTTGAAGAGGTGACTCCCGGCCCCAATGGTACCCAGATCCGCAAGAAAGTGATCTTCAACAAGGACGAACATGTACGCCGCGGCACGACCCTGGAAGGGCTTGCGCGGCTACGGCCAGTTTTCCGCGAAGGCGGTACTGTCACGGCTGGAAATGCATCCCCACTCTCGGATGGAGCCGCGATGGTGCTCGTCATGGAACGCCAAAAGGCAGAAGCGCTCGGCCTGACTCCAATTTTACGTTTTGTCTCCTATGGCGTTGCGGGCGTACCACCCGAAATTATGGGCATCGGCCCGATCAAAGCAGTGCCGAAGGCCTTGGAACGCGCCGGTATGAGCCTCGACCAGATCGAATTGATCGAACTGAATGAAGCTTTTGCCGCCCAGGCGGTGGCTGTCATCCGCGAGCTGGGCATCGACCTGGAGAACACAAATGTAAATGGGGGTGCAATTGCGCTCGGGCATCCGCTCGGCGCGACCGGCACGAAATTAACTGTGCAATTGATGTACGAGATGCGCCGGCGCCAGAACCGCTTCGGCATGGTCACGATGTGCATCGGTGGTGGTCAGGGTGCAGCGGGGGTATTTGAGCGCTTGAACTGATCGCCCAAGGCGCAGTGAACGAATCTCCTCACATCCTACGTTAATGGCCAAGACTCCTCGCTCTGCTCGGAGTGAAATTTAAAAGACCTCGGACGTTTACCAGATCTCCGAGGTCTTACTTTTTAATCACCCGATATTCGGATAGAATGAATCAAGATACATTCGTTACCGCTGGAGACATAATGAGACTCAGAATCAACGAAGAAGATTATGAACTCCCAGACAGCCCAACGCGATTGCTGTTATGGGTATTGCGAGATGAGCTCGGCCTGACTGGAACAAAATTTGGCTGTGGGATCGGCATTTGCGGATCATGCACCGTACATGTAGACGGTGTGGCAACACGCGCCTGCATCACACCGCTCGACAGTGTCGTCGGCAAAGAAATCCGTACCATCGAGGGTATTTCAGAACTCGCACCCGATGGAACCATACAGCTGCACCCCATCCAGCAGGCTTTTCTGGATGCCCAGGTACCGCAATGCAGCTGGTGCATGAGCGGACAGATGATGACCGCGGCAGCCTTCCTTGCCGAAAATCCACAGCCCTCTCCGGACGAGATCATTAAGGCCATGAGCAAGAACTACTGTCGCTGTGGCTGTTACTACCGCATAAAAGGTGCGGTCGCGCAAGCCGCCGAAATCATGGCAAGCGAGGCGTTGACATGAGCCGTTTTAGAGTTCGCAAGTTGTCCAGGCGGGAATTCCTTGTACTTTCGGGAACCGCTGGGGTTGGGTTGTTTCTTGGGGTGCGGCTGGGTGCCCCCGCTCTTAGATTACGGATAGCCGAGACCCTGGCAGATTCGGACGGAAGTTTTGGCACGATGCCTAGCGAGCCATTTGCCTGGTTCGAAATCACGCCGGAAAACCAAGTGCTTATCTCCATCCCAAAATCCGAAATGGGTCAGGGTATTCACACTGCACTGGCGCAGATCGCAGCTGAAGATCTTGGAGTGGATTGGGAGCAGGTGCTAGTGGTGCAGGCGGGCTCAGACAGCGATGTAGCGAGTGCGTCGATCACGGCCGGGAGCAACTCCGTTACTTCGTTGTATCTACCCCTGCGGCAGGCGGCGGCAACATTACAGAATATGTTACACAGCGAGGCAGCGCGACAACTGAATGTGAACACGGGTGCTCTGATTGCATTGCAGGGTAGTTTCTATGTCGACGGAGAACCCAACACGCAGATTACGTACGCTCAGATTGTGGCGGTAGCAGACGAATGGGTTGTGCCGGAAGAGGCTCCCACGCTGAAACCGATGCAAGATTTCCAAATCATCGGCGAGGCGCTACCGCGTGTCGATCTGCGTGACAAAATTTTGGGGAGTGCGGTATACGGTTATGACGCCCGATTGCCGGGAATGCATTATGGTGCGCTGGCAAGTCCGCAAACGCTTGACGGCCATCTGGTGCGGGCGCGACCCGGATCGGCCAATGAAATGCCGGGTGTTGTACGGGTTGTAATCGAAGGTGAAATTGTCGGGGTAGTCGCCGAGTCCCGGGCTCAGGCACATGCAGCCCTCAGCGCGCTCGATCTCGAATGGGATGCCGGCCGTAATTGGCAACAAGAAGATATTGAAGGGCTGGTGACGGTTGGGAATGGTCTGGGGGTTGTCATCCAGTCTGAGGGGGACGCCGAACCCATATTGGAGGCTGAGCAGACGATTCGGGCAGAATACCGCAGCCCGCTAGCGTTCCACGCCCACCTCGAGCCGCCAGCCGCCCTCGCAGATGTGCGCTCAGACGGTGTTGGGATCTGGGCCTCGACGCAGTCATCCGCAGCTTTGCGCACGACAATTTCGAAACTACTCGACCGCGACGAAGAGAGCGTTGTTGTTACGCCCACTTATCTCGGCGGTGGTTTCGGGCACAAAATCGACGAGACGGTTGCAAAGGGAGCAGCTGTGTTATCAGATGCTACGGGCAAGCCGGTCCACGTTGGCTGGAACCGATCAGAAGATTTCCACGATAGCTTTCTGCGCCCTCCGACTCATCATGTGCTGCAAGCAGTGCTGAACAACGCCGGGAGTATTGAAGCGTTTGAACACCAGCAGGCCAGCGGCGATGTGGCATTTCCGTTCATGCCCGGCATTGTGGCTACGGTGATGGGGGCGGACTTCGGCGCCTGGCGTGGCGCGACAGTTGCGTATGGCATTCCGAACCGAAGAGCACAGGCCTGGCGAACAGAGATTCCTATCCGTACGGGCTGGTGGCGCGGCCTGGGTCTGCTGGCGAATACTTTTGCCATTGAGAGTTTCATGGACGAGCTCGCACACGCTTCCGGCACTGACCCCCTGCAATTCCGGCTGCAACATTTGCCAGATGGTGCGCTGGGCATGCGTTATCAGACTGTTCTCGAAACACTGGGAGACAAATCGGATTGGGAGAGCGCCCCTCCCGCGGGCCGTGCGCGCGGTCTGGCAATCTGCAATGATGTTAAGACCATCGTAGGGCAAGTGGCCGAAGTCTCGATTGAAGCAGGCGAGATACGGGTTCATAAGGTTACGGCGGTTGTAGACCCCGGCTTGATCATTAACCCGGATGGCGCAACTACACAGACAGAGGGCGCGATCATGATGGGTCTCAGTTCCACGCTAATCGAGCAGGTAACTCTCAAGGACGGACGCCTGCAGGCAGACAACTTTGATCGCTATCCCTTGCTGACTATTGACCGCAGCCCAGATGTAGATGTTTTCGTGATTCAGTCCGGCGAAGTTCCCTATGGTATGGGAGAACCGCCCATTGGCCCTGTTGCGGCGGCAGTTGCAAATGCAGTGTTCAGCTTGACAGGCGAGCGTCTGAGGGAGTTGCCGCTCCACTTGACCTGAGCTTTCTCAAAAGAAATCGAATTAATTATCTGCTCTCAATCGTAGAGGCCTCCAAGCGCAGAATTAATCAAGCGGGCTGCGAACGCCCCCGGGGCCGCGATTGACAACGTGGGTGTAGATCATTGTCGTCTTCAAATCTTTGTGACCCAGAAGTTCCTGCACAGAGCGGATATCGTAGCCATTCTCAAGCAAGTGCATCCAATCGACAAATTATTTTTTCAGCGGAGCTGCCGCTTAGCGTAGCACTTGACTCGAAAAATTCCTCCAGAAGGCTTTTGCGTACGTTGCAATCCTAGTTGCCCTCGACCCACTCGTAGGAGGGAGGGATACCCACAAAACGAAATTATCGTGTCCGGGCGCTTTGTGGTCAGGCCGGGAGCGCCCAAACGGGCTGGACATTTATTCGCAGCCATGACATTGGCGGCACCTAGCAGTTTGTCGGAGAGCAACCTGAGATAGCGAAATCGGTGATAATCTACGGGCATGGCTAGAAAATTCAAGAAACCCAATTACGAAGTGATGCTCAAACAGACAATCAGTCTGGAAGAAGCCCTGCCATCCAATCATTTGGCACGATTTGTGGTGGATGTTATCGCCCAGTTGGATTTGGGTATGATCTATGCACAATATGCACCGACGGGTGGTCAACCTATTGCGCCAGAGATCCTGTTGGGATTGCTCTTCTATGGTTATGCCAACGGGGTGTTCAGTTCTCGTAAGATTGAGAAAGCCACCTATGAGAGTATCCCATTCCGCTATATTGCCAGTGGGCTGCATCCTGACCACGACACAATTGCCAACTTTCGCAAAACCTTTCTGGCTGCGATCCAAGAGTTATTTGTGCAGATCTTGCTCCTGGCCCAAGTTGCTGAGGTGCTGAAGTTGGGTAATATCAGTCTGGATGGTAGCAAGGTGCATGCTGATGCATCCAAGAGCAAAGCGGTCAGTTACAAGCGTCTGATAAAACTAGAGACCCAACTGCGCCAGGAAGTGAACAAACTCTTCGAACTCGGTGAGCAAGCTGATCAGGGTGATCTCCAGTTGCCGGAAGGGCTCGTCATTGAAGACGAAATTGCCATTCGCAAGAAACGTTTGGCAAATCTGGCAGAAGCCAAAGCCGTCTTAGAAGCCCGTGCGCAGGAACGATATGAAGCCGAGAGGGCTGAATACGAAGCCAAACAGCGTGAGCGGGAAGAAAAGTCTCGCAAAACTGGGCATAAACCCCGAGGTCGCAAACCGAAACCACCGCAGCCGGGACCACGGGACAAAGATCAGTACAACTTCACTGATCCGGACTCTCGCATCATGAAAAACAGCACCAATAATGGCTTCGACCAGCATTACAACGTTCAAGTTGCTGTGGAGCAGGAGAGCCTCTTGATTGTGGCGCCTTCACTTTCGAACCATCCGAATGACAAAAAAGAAGCTGAGCCAACCCTGGATGCCATCTCTCCAAAAGTAGGCAAACCAAAGGCTGCCGCTTTGGATTATGGATATTTCAGCAAAGCGAACATCGCAGCACTTGAGAAGCTTGGCATTGATCCTTACATTGCTACCGGTCGCGAACCTCACCACAAAAGCTGGCGTACCTTCTTTGAACAAATGCCTGCTCCGCCACCGGAAGATGCCAGTCCGAAAGTCAAGATGGCTTACAAACTACAAACCGAAATCGGCAAAGCCAGCTACCGTTTACGCAAATGCACAGTGGAACCCGTCATTGGTATCATCAAGGAAGTCCTGGGCTTCCGCCAGTTTTCTCTGCGCGGCCTGCTGGCAGCAGCCGGGGAATGGTGTCTGGTCTGCCTAGCGTTCAACCTCAAACGCATGCACACCCTCTACCAAGCAAAGGGTGTGCTTTAGCCGGGGCTGCTTTGGCGCGCCTGCTACTCGCTGAGAGAAGGTGGTTTGCCCTCCATGAAATGCACACTGTTTTACGCTTGTTTTGTCGCAATCAACTGCTCATTTTGCCCTGTAGGGCTATTCATGTTGTAAAAGTACTTGTCTCTCCGACAAACTGCTAGGAGAAATAAGAATGAAGGCAATTGTTTATCACGAATATGGTTCACCCGATGTTCTGAAACTTGAAGAAGTACCAAAGCCAGTTCCTAAGGACGGTGAAGTCTTGGTAAAAGTTTATACGGCAGCCTTGAATGCGGGTGACAGCTATTCCCTGAATGGCAAACCGTACCTGGTACGGGCGTTTACGGGGGGGAT
This sequence comes from Anaerolineales bacterium, assembly GCA_965248775.1. Classification (GTDB taxonomy): domain Bacteria; phylum Chloroflexota; class Anaerolineae; order Anaerolineales; family JBHHUI01; genus JBHHUI01. The sequence goes on along the minus strand of OZ252150.1, from coordinate 1,347,001 downwards.
CCTAAAACCAAAACAAAAGATTCTCGGAAATGATATAGCGGGGGAGGTTGTGGCAGTTGGGAAAAAAGCCAAGAAATTTCACTCGGGTGATGAGGTTTTTGGAGAAAGTGGTTTTGGCGCTTTTGCCGAGTATGTGTGTGTAAGTGAAAATAATCTAGCGTTGAAACCGGCCAATGTATCGTTCGAGAAAGCAGCCGCCGTCCCCGTTGCGGCTCTTACAGCACTGCTGGGAATTCGGGATTCTGGACAGATTCAACCCGGACAAAAAGTTTTGATAAATGGTGCTTCGGGTGGTGTCGGGATGTTTGCAGTACAAATTGCCAAATCCTACGGTACCGAAGTCACGGCCGTGTGCAGCACAGGAAAAATGGACATGGTGCGCTCTATAGGTGCGGACCACGCGATTGATTACACGCAAGAAGATTTCACCCAAAATGGGAATCGCTATGACTTAATTATTGGCGCTAATGATCATCGTTCGCTTTCAGATTACAAGCGTGCATTAAGTCCCCAAGGAACTTATGTCTGTACCGGAGGCACTATGGCGCAAATCTTCGAATCTATGCTTAGGGGACCCCTGATGTCAAAAAAGGGGGGGAAACAAATAAAGAATATGGGTGAGGCAAAACCAAACCATAAGGATCTTGTTTATATAGGTGAACTTCTTGAAGCGGGCAAAGTCGTCCCCGTTATCGATAAGCGTTACCCATTAAGTGAGATTTCTGAAGCCCTCCGCTATCTTGGGGAAGGGCATGTCAAAGGAAAAGTAATCATCACCATCGTACCTATCGACCAACCCGAATAAAGGCTGGATTATTTCATAATTCTCCATATTTTCGGGTACGAAATCATCGAAAAACGGCCGCACTGATGCGGTCGTTTTTCTTTGTGATTTTCAACCTCTCCTCCTGTTCATCGAAGTGCTCATCAAGGATAGTAGAGAATTATGTCAAGATTTTCGCAAAATCTTGACCCCTTATTGGCGCCTCCAATTTGGGTTTCCCAAAGTGCCAATCCCGTCTTCGGGGTCAGTAGGGAGAGAGTCCAATTTCGGCTCAACATGTAAGAATTACTTGACACAATGTAAAGGTTATATGACTATTTGCATGTTGTACATTACTAAATGTAAAAACAAGCAGACAAGGCAAGGAAAACATGTCCAGTCAAGAAAATAGAACGATCGCGTATCTGATCAGCAGCGCACTGGGAGTGGGGATCTACTCCTTCTATGCAATTCAGCAATATCAGCACGGGAGCTTCGACTCAACAACTATTTCCAGCTATTGGGGCACCCTCTTCTTAATCGTAATCGGTGTGCAAATTGTATTGAGCATCATCTCAAGTATTTTAATAAGCATCATCCATGCTATTGCAACAAGGGAAGAGGAGATTTCTCTAACTGATGAGCGGGACAAATTAATCGATCTGAGAGCAAATCAGATTTCTTATGCTGTTTTTGGGGTCGGATTTCTACTCGCTATGATAACTCTGGCCGTGGGTCAGCCGCCGTTGGTGATGTTCAACCTGATTGTATTTTCTCTCTTTGGAGCAGGGATTGTTGGATACGTTACACAGATCTATCTTTATCGGAGGGGCTTCTAAAATGGGCAAGACTCGGGTCAGTAACAACATTCGGAATTTGCGTTTTTTCAATGATGAAATGACCCAACAACAATTGGCTGAAAAAGCGGGAGTGACCCGACAAACAATTATCGCCATGGAAAAGGGGAAATATTCCCCCTCCTTGGAATTGGCTTTTCGCATCGCGCTTGTCTTCGACTCACCCTTAGAAGATGTATTCTCTTACAACTCCAAAGCTCGACTTTGTACGTTTCAAGTAGAGTAACAAGCCATATTTAGCAGAGAATCGAGCAATGCGCGCGGGACTTTTACGATATCGGGCTGCGACGGCGACATGGAAAAACCACTTGCCATCGGCCAGAGTTCACGCCGCACAGTTGCGATTGCATCAGAGAATGTTGGCAAAGGTTTGGCATACCAGGCAGCCGTTCGCACAGGGATTGGGTCATGCACATGCAACTTGTGAGCCGCCAGCGTGATCCAGGAAAACAGTCCTAGCAGCACCGGCGTGACGCGCGCGATGGCGGCATCGGACCACTGGCGCTGTGTCTCAACTCCGAGGTGGGCGCGCACTTCTTCGAACGTGACTTCCAGCTGCCCGCGTTGTACGAACCAGGTGATGACCTGTACCGGGTCAGCCCAGCGGTCCGTGCACAGCAAAGCTTGCGGCTTGAATTTGTCCTCAGGGTCGCGGATGAGAACCCAGCGCAGCGGCACAGTGGGCATCCCGCCGTGATACCAGACCGCCGTGCCGGCGGTGATTTCTACCGTGCGTTGTTTGTTGCTGTACCAGGCGACCGTGGTCTTCGTCCAAGCCGTTTCCGGGTCGTTCAGCCGGGCTTGCAATGTGGGTAAGCGGGCCCCCTTCCAGTGACCCAGGCCCCACTGGACTGGGTGCGCCGTGGCCGGCCGAGCTGTTCGGGCTTGCGCGGCGGTGCCGGTTGATACAGGGCTGCGTCCAGACGCAGACGTGTGACGACCGCCACCGGCTCGGAGAGCGACTGACAGGCATGCAGGAATTCCAGCGCGGCGTAGCTATTGTCGGCCACAAGCACCAACTTTCGGCTGGGCAACCAGCGGCGCAGCTGGAAGACCATTTGGCGCGCCCAGTCGAGTACCGTTTTATGAGCGCGCGCTTTGTCCGCATAATATCGCTGAGAAGGCGCCAACAGTGTAAACACTGGCAGCGCCCACACGCGTATCGCCCATGGAATGTGTACAAGCCACATCAGGCTGATCCAGCGCAAGCCGCTGGCCTTCACGAAGTGACCCCCGCTCGAACGCACGGCGTCGCGATAGAGGCCGCGCGCCTTGATACGACGACCCCAGCGACGTTCGATAGTTTCATCGATTCCAAACACCAAAGTCTCGTCACCGTAATCAAAGTACTGCAAAAGCAACGCAAGCAACAATTGGCTCAACTTACGTGCCGACCAGGTCGCGCGATTGAGCACGTGGTGAAACTTCGCAAAATTACCGGCACTGCTCAGCCCCACACTTGCCGGGTACGGCAGTACTCGGTTACGCGCAGCGCAGCCGTCACCGTCCGCAAGTGCGGCGTCAGGATCGAACCGACCAGAAGCACCTGAGCTTTCCACCAAGTGCGCTTTTCGAACACTGTCGCGAAGGGCTTTAGCAAGTCTATAATGTCCGTGGGCAAGGTGAGCATTTTCCGACCTTTCTTGATCCAAAGGTCAGCTTACCTTGCCTTTCTATTTATGAGAAATCAGTCCCCAAATGTACAAAGTCGAGCTTTGGTGTAATCAATTACCCTATCGGCTCCCAGAGATTTCACCCCCTCAAGATTTTTGGTGCTGCAAACCCCGATAACCTCCGCCCCAAAGTGCTTGGCAAGCTGTACTGCATACGTACCTCCACTTCCAGAAGCTCCGTTTATAAGGACCTTCTGCCTTTTCTCAATATTCCCTTTTCTAAGAATATTCAATGCTGCCAATCCCCCAAAAGGAACGGCGGCGGCCTCCTCAAAGGTAATATTTGTAGGCTTTATTGCTACCAGCCCTTTTTTGCCATCCCCATCTTCTGGCATACATTTGTATTCGGCATAAGCGCCAAAATCAAAACCGGTACGTCCAAATACTTGGTCACCTTTCTTAAATAGTTTTACATCCTTGCCGACTGATTCAACTTCCCCGGCTAGCTCAAACCCTAATATAGTAACTTTTTTGGGCCTTATGAGACCATTGTAAAGTCTTGCTGCAAATGGGTCAGCCTTTCGCATGCGCCAGTCCCCTGCTGTTACTGTTGTCGCATATATTCTTATCAGTATTTCATTGTCCCTGGGGGTAGGTTTTGCTACTTCTTTGATCTGAAGGACCTCCGGTGGTCCATATTCTGTGAATACGATCGCTCTCATGAGTTTCCTCCAATTAGTTAAGTTTTGAAATTCTGTTCCAAAGTTATGACTACATTTCCCTTTTTGTGTCCTTTTTCAACATAGCTGTGAGCCTCGGCAATTTGTTCCAAGGGATAACGTCTATCGATGACTGATTTAATCGTTCCCTCTTCAAGTAGCTCTTTGAGGAAGTCTAGTTTTTCTCTACTCTGGTTTAGGCCCGTTGCTGCAAACACTGCTTTTTTGCTGCCGATCTTTGATGTCCATAACATTTGAAGAATAATTGCCAAGGTAGGGACAGTTGTAAGATAGATTCCTCCGTGCTTGAGCGAGCTCTTACAATGTGGAAATGAACTCTTGCCTACGGCGTCAAAAACAATGTCATAAAACTGGCCGTTTTTTGTGAAATCTTCTTGAGTGTAATCAATGACCTTATCGGCTCCCAAAGATTTCACCAATTCAACATTCGCAGAACTGCATACCCCGGTAACCTCCGCCCCAAAGTGCTTGGCAAGCTGTACCGCAAAAGTCCCTACCGAGCCAGAAGCTCCCTTGATAAGGATTTTTTGTCCGCTCTGAATATTTGCCTCTTCTCTGAGGAACGTCAACGCAGTCATAGCTGCATCACAAATGCCAGCAGTGCCCTCAAAATTCATATTGCCCGGTATTAATGCGACTACCCCTTTATCAGGCAGACATATGTACTCGGCATGCGCGCCAGTAGCGGGGCTGGCGGATCCAAAAACCTGGTCGCCCTTCTTAAATATTGTTACATCTTTGCCTACTGACTCAATTACACCGGCCAGATCACTACCAGGTATATGTTTGGGTCTTAAGAGGCCGCTAAAAAATCTAATCATAAATGGGTCACCCGTTCGATTGGCGATGTCCGTGGGCGTGACGATTGTCTCGTATACCCTTATCAGTATTTCATTGTCCTTGGGAGTAGGTTTTTCTATATCTTTGAACTGAAGAACATCTGGAGATCCGTATTTTGTGTATACAATCGCTTTCATAATTTTTCTCCTAAGTGTTTTTGCCGTGTTATTCTGACCGCTTTCAGATCCCTTATTGAGTTAAGGAGTCTCATCTTAGCTCGACTTTGTACATTTGGGGACTGATTTCTCATAAATAGAAAGGCAAGGTAAGCTGACCTTTGGATCAAGAAAGGTCGGAAAATGCTCACCTTGCCCACGGACATTATAGACTTGCTAAAGCCCTTCGCGACAGTGTTCGAAAAGCGCACTTGGTGGAAAGCTCTGGTGCTTCTGGTCGGTTCGATCCTGACGCCGCACTTGCGGACGGTGACGGCTGCGCTGCGCGTAACCGAGTACTGCCGTACCCGGCAAGTGTGGGGCTGAGCAGTGCCGGTAATTTTGCGAAGTTTCACCACGTGCTCAATCGCGCGACCTGGTCGGCACGTAAGTTGAGCCAATTGTTGCTTGCGTTGCTTTTGCAGCACTTTGATTACGGTGACGAGACTTTGGTGTTTGGAATCGATGAAACTATCGAACGTCGCTGGGGTCGTCGTATCAAGGCGCGCGGCCTCTATCGCGACGCCGTGCGTTCGAGCGGGGGTCACTTCGTGAAGGCCAGCGGCTTGCGCTGGATCAGCCTGATGTGGCTTGTACACATTCCATGGGCGATACGCGTGTGGGCGCTGCCAGTGTTTACACTGTTGGCGCCTTCTCAGCGATATTATGCGGACAAAGCGCGCGCTCATAAAACGGTACTCGACTGGGCGCGCCAAATGGTCTTCCAGCTGCGCCGCTGGTTGCCCAGCCGAAAGTTGGTGCTTGTGGCCGACAATAGCTACGCCGCGCTGGAATTCCTGCATGCCTGTCAGTCGCTCTCCGAGCCGGTGGCGGTCGTCACACGTCTGCGTCTGGACGCAGCCCTGTATCAACCGGCACCGCCGCGCAAGCCCGAACAGCTCGGCCGGCCACGGCGCACCCAGTCCAGTGGGGCCTGGGTCACTGGAAGGGGGCCCGCTTACCCACATTGCAAGCCCGGCTGAACGACCCGGAAACGGCTTGGACGAAGACCACGGTCGCCTGGTACAGCAACAAACAACGCACGGTAGAAATCACCGCCGGCACGGCGGTCTGGTATCACGGCGGGATGCCCACTGTGCCGCTGCGCTGGGTTCTCATCCGCGACCCGGAGGACAAATTCAAGCCGCAAGCTTTGCTGTGCACGGACCGCTGGGCTGACCCGGTACAGGTCATCACCTGGTTCGTACAACGCGGGCAGCTGGAAGTCACGTTCGAAGAAGTGCGCGCCCACCTCGGAGTTGAGACACAGCGCCAGTGGTCCGATGCCGCCATCGCGCGCGTCACGCCGGTGCTGCTAGGACTGTTTTCCTGGATCACGCTGGCGGCTCACAAGTTGCATGTGCATGACCCAATCCCTGTGCGAACGGCTGCCTGGTATGCCAAACCTTTGCCAACATTCTCTGATGCAATCGCAACTGTGCGGCGTGAACTCTGGCCGATGGCAAGTGGTTTTTCCATGTCGCCGTCGCAGCCCGATATCGTAAAAGTCCCGCGCGCATTGCTCGATTCTCTGCTAAATATGGCTTGTTACGCTACTTGAAACGTACAAAGTCGAGCAAAGAGGATGTCACAGAAAGCGGAGAGCGTTTTGATTTAATCTTTGATGCGGCTGGAAAACTGATTTCGGGAATCTCGAAATCAAAATGGAAGAAAGCACTTGCCCCGGAGGGCACTTACGTGAGTGTGGAAATGAACCGAAAGGATCGTGCCGAAGATCTTATCTTCCTCAAAGAGCTTCTCGAGGCGGGGAAGATAAAACCGGTCATAGATAGACGTTACGCATTGGAACAGACTGCCGAGGCTCACAGATATGTCGAATCAGGACGAAAATCGGGAAATGTAGTCATAACAGTGTAAATGGCCGTGACAAGCAGTAGCAAACTCTTTGAGAACCACATTCGGATTATGACATTAATGCAACTTGGTCGCAAGAATATTAACGCAGGATTTCACCAAATACGGACAAGTCAAAAAAGGAGATAAATCGATGACAACCAATGAAAATATGGATTCGCCAAGAAAAACAGCAAGAGATGCAGGGATTTGGTACCTGCTTCTCGCAGTATTCGGTGCCTTCGGCATTTTATATATACCCACCCTTATCGTAGCCGGAGATGCCGGAGCAACAGTCGAGAATATCGTGGCTTCTGAATCGCTCTTTCGTCTCAGCTTTGTGAGCGGTCTACTTGGTCAGATTGCTTTTATATTTTTAGTTCTTGTTCTATATAAGCTACTAAAACCAGTTAACAAAACCCATGCTTTGTTTATGGTTGTTCTCGCTCTGGTTAGTATCCCCATCACGATGCTCAAGCTTAACCAAATTGCTGCCCTGATGCTTTTGAACGGCGCAGACTACTTGACAGTATTCACAGCAGATCAATTGCAAGCTCAAGTGATGTTCTTTCTTGAATTGTCCGATGTTGGAATAAATATCGTCCAGATTTTTTGGGGCCTTTGGCTATTACCCTTTGGCTATTTAGTTTACAAGTCAGGCTTCCTTCCTAAAATATTGGGCGTCTTGTTGATTATTGGGTGTTTTGGCTATGTGATAGATTTTTTTACATTCTTTCTTTTACCCAACTTCGGTTTGACAATTACCGAGTTTACGGGATTTGGAGAAATCCTTATTCTCTTTTGGCTCTTGATTAAAGGTGTAAAGGTCGAACAGTGGGAAAAACGCTCTTTTGAATCTGCCTGAATATACAGGTGCCAAAGTGATTCGGACTTCAAGTATAGTGGACCCCAGAATCTAGACTCGAAAACACGTCGGGCTAAGGTACACTGCCAGCCATGACAAAGAAGAAAACCCGCACCCACTACAGCGCCGAACGGAAAGCCCAGATCGTTCTCGAACTACTGCGGGAAGAGCGCACATTCGCGCAGATCGCCGCTGAGTATGGCATGCACGTCAATATGCTCCGCAAATGGAAAGCGCAGGCGGTCGAGCGCTTACCTAGCGTGTTCAGCAACGAGAACCACACGATGCGCGAGCTCGAGGCGGCACACGAGAGCGAACGCGAAGCGCTGTATGCGCAGATTGGCCGGCTGACGACGCAGTTAGCCTGGCTCAAAAAAAATCTGGCCTCAACGTCATCGAGAAGTGAGCGACTGACGATGGTCGAACGCGAGAATGCTGAGCTATCGCTCGCAACCCAGGCCGATCTGTTGGGTATCAGTCGCTCCAGTTTGTACTACGTCCCGGTCCCGCCGTCACCGGAAGAGTTGTACATCAAGTGCCGCATCGATGAAATCTACACTGCCCATCCCTTCTACGGTTCGCGCAAGATCCTGGCCGTATTGCGACGCGAGATGACCATCAATCGCAAAGCAGTCCAACGTCATATGCGCGAAATGGGGTTGGCAGCCATCTATCCGGGCCCGAATCTGAGCACACCGTCCCGGGGCCGGGTCACGGGAAACGAGCTAAGCAGCACGCTGTTTTCCCCTATTTGTTGCGCGGAGTGGCGATCACGCAGCCAAATCAGGTCTGGGGAATCGACATCACCTATATCCGCCTCCGCGGCGGCTGGATGCCCAGCCCCGGACAGGCTGGACGGGGTACCTCGTGGCTGTGCTGGATTGGTTCTCCCGCTACGTGGTCAGCTGGGAGCTCGACCAGACGCTGGAAATGCCATTCGTGTTGCGCGCAGTCGAGCGGGCGCTGGCAGCGGCCACGCCGACGATCTGGAACAGCGACCAGGGCAGCCACTTCACTAGCCCGCAGTACATTGACCGGCTCCAAGCGGCCGGTACACAAATCAGTATGGATGGTCGCGGCCGTGCGCTCGACCTCGTCCAGTCGACGAGACTGGGCAATATCTTCACCGAGCGGCTGTGGCGGACGGTGAAATACGAGGAGGTCTATCTGCACGACTACGACAGCCCGCGCGAAGCACGGCAGGCTCTGATACGCTACTTTCGCTTCTACCGTGCGGAGCGTCCGCATCAATCACTCGACTATCTCACCCCGGCGCAGGTGTACTTCGGGGAACGCACGCTGCTGAACTGACACCGATTTCGCTGTGGACATGTGGACAACTGAGAATGCGCCAGTTGCCCACATGTCCACAGCACTACGGCGACCATTTATGTCCACGACTCACGAAAGGAGAATGCACCTTACGCCAGGCCATTTTTCTGTCTTGACAAAGGGGTCCACCATAAAGGATCGTCCCATCTTGGGAAGACCTAGACAGGCCTATGGTGAGGTATCGCAAGATAGAGATACCTCACCACATATGGGGCCCTACATTGACATTAATTCATATACTCTCAAGCTTGTAATTATTGGACAGGTTTTAGCAATATTTTCTGCCTCATCAAGGTTGTCCGCGTTAATTATTACGTAACCAGTTATTGAGTCCAAACCTAAGGGCAATTCTTTTGATCCGTCCTTAGTAATTTCTCTTCCAGCTCCAAGATTGCTGCCATCAACCATCTTATCTGCTATTGATGCGAACCAATTGCCCCAGGCCTCCATTATTTCCTCGGTCGGTGTTTCATATCCATAAGATAAAAATATAAATTTCGACATTTTAATCTCCCATTTTCGTTAAAAAAAGTTGGCAATATGTGTTACATAATCGATCCTGGCGCGCGTTCCCGCGATCTAGGTTGTGGCCACCCAGACCAGAAAGCCGTAGAATGCGCCCGCCTTTTTCCACACATCTCGCTCATTTAGATTAGCGAGGCTGTTAACAATTATGTGCTCGACCACATCCGGAAATACTACATCTAGCAGTTTGTCGGAGAGACAAGTACTTTTACAACATGAATAGCCCTACAGGGCAAAATGAGCAGTTGATTGCGACAAAACAAGCGTAAAACAGTGTGCATTTCATGGAGGGCAAACCACCTTCTCTCAGCGAGTAGCAGGCGCGCCAAAGCAGCCCCGGCTAAAGCAAACCCTTTGTTTGGTAGAGGGTGTGCATGCGTTTGAGGTTGAACGCTAGGCAGACCAGACACCATTCCCCGGCTGCTGCCAGCAGGCCGCGCAGAGAAAACTGGCGGAAGCCCAGGACTTCCTTGATGATACCAATGACGGGTTCCACTGTGCATTTGCGTAAACGGTAGCTGGCTTTGCCGATTTCGGTTTGTAGTTTGTAAGCCATCTTGACTTTCGGACTGGCATCTTCCGGTGGCGGAGCAGGCATTTGTTCAAAGAAGGTACGCCAGCTTTTGTGGTGAGGTTCGCGACCGGTAGCAATGTAAGGATCAATGCCAAGCTTCTCAAGTGCTGCGATGTTCGCTTTGCTGAAATATCCATAATCCAAAGCGGCAGCCTTTGGTTTGCCTACTTTTGGAGAGATGGCATCCAGGGTTGGCTCAGCTTCTTTTTTGTCATTCGGATGGTTCGAAAGTGAAGGCGCCACAATCAAGAGGCTCTCCTGCTCCACAGCAACTTGAACGTTGTAATGCTGGTCGAAGCCATTATTGGTGCTGTTTTTCATGATGCGAGAGTCCGGATCAGTGAAGTTGTACTGATCTTTGTCCCGTGGTCCCGGCTGCGGTGGTTTCGGTTTGCGACCTCGGGGTTTATGCCCAGTTTTGCGAGACTTTTCTTCCCGCTCACGCTGTTTGGCTTCGTATTCAGCCCTCTCGGCTTCATATCGTTCCTGCGCACGGGCTTCTAAGACGGCTTTGGCTTCTGCCAGATTTGCCAAACGTTTCTTGCGAATGGCAATTTCGTCTTCAATGACGAGCCCTTCCGGCAACTGGAGATCACCCTGATCAGCTTGCTCACCGAGTTCGAAGAGTTTGTTCACTTCCTGGCGCAGTTGGGTCTCTAGTTTTATCAGACGCTTGTAACTGACCGCTTTGCTCTTGGATGCATCAGCATGCACCTTGCTACCATCCAGACTGATATTACCCAACTTCAGCACCTCAGCAACTTGGGCCAGGAGCAAGATCTGCACAAATAACTCTTGGATCTCAGCCAGAAAGGTTTTGCGAAAGTTGGCAATTGTGTCGTGGTCAGGATGCAGCCCACTGGCAATATAGCGGAATGGGATACTCTCATAGGTGGCTTTCTCAATCTTACGAGAACTGAACACCCCGTTGGCATAACCATAGAAGAGCAATCCCAACAGGATCTCTGGCGCAATAGGTTGACCACCCGTCGGTGCATATTGTGCATAGATCATACCCAAATCCAACTGGGCGATAACATCCACCACAAATCGTGCCAAATGATTGGATGGCAGGGCTTCTTCCAGACTGATTGTCTGTTTGAGCATCACTTCGTAATTGGGTTTCTTGAATTTTCTAGCCATGCCCGTAGATTATCACCGATTTCGCTATCTCAGGTTGCTCTCCGACAAACTGCTAGGGTTTACTTAATTGCTTCACCGGACAAGTAGGCCATTATGCATCTTCGCAATAATTTGAAGCTAGGCGGCTGTGGGCGGGCGCAGCTGATTAAAATAATGGCGCAGCTGGGCGAGCTGCCGCTCGGCAGGCCAATCACCTGGATCCAAAATTGCACGCAGCCCAATGCCGTTGAGAATAGCATCTACCCCGACAACCTCTGCCCTGGTGTCATCACTCAGCACGATCTCGCCCTTGCTCATCATTTCCATAAGACACGTCTCTATCATCGATAGCCACTCAATTCGGTTTTCCCGACGACGACTTGCTAATGTCTGGTTATTCAAGCCACGCAGCCCAAAATGGTACCAAACGACAATTGCAGTTCGATTTTCGTCTTTGATAGGCAATAGCTCGGAGAAAAAAGCTATCCCATTTATTTCGTTCTCTTCGAGCCGTTCGTACAATCGTTCCTGCATTGTTTCCCACGCATACTCCAATGCGGCGAGCATTAAAGCATTTTTATCTGCGAAATAATGGGTGATCGTGCCAGTTGTACAATCAGCCACTTTAGCGACGTCGGTTAGTTTTAATCCATCGATACCAAGATGGAGGATGGCTTCGCAAGTTGCGGCGGCTAGTTCAGTACGACGAACATCATGATCTACGATACGTGGCATTGGAAAATCTACTTTACTTTTACAATATAACAGTTATTATATAACGGCAATTATAAATTACCAAGTGAATTGTATTTATCTATATGCAATCGATTCCCAAAGGGCTTCTGCAGATGATCATCGACACAAAAAGGCGCCGCGTTCGCAGTCAACCTCGCCGTGACGGATCCGGATTAAAACCGCTTATTGATCCCTAACACCAATACGCATACATTTGAACAATGGACCAATGATAGCAGCAAGGATAATTATTAACTCGAGTGTTGTGATTTGAGTGATCTTAGGGCATATTCGGCCGATGCAACTTCCCATCGTAAAACCGGCTCCCATCGTATCAGAGCACAGCGCCAGCTTTCGCGGGGTGTTTGAAAACCGCTGTCAGTTCCGGCATTTCGAGAATTATCTAACCGGACTGATTGTGTTGAAGAACAAGTCGATGGCGAACATGACGCGCTGCCTGTTGGATAGCGCTGACAAGACCAACCTGTCGCGCTTCTTGTCGGAAGCGAACTGGGATGCCGCGGAACTGAACCAGGAACGCATTGCATACTTATTCCAGCAAACCAAGCGTCAGCGCCAGGGCGCCCGCAAATCGATGCTGGCCATCGATGATACTTTGTGCGAGCACGTCGGCAGTCTGTTCGAATACATTGACCAACATTACAACCACGGCAACCACATGTATCCGCTAGCGCACAATCTGGTCACCGGCCACTACATCAGCGGCGCGGTTCGCTTTCCGGCCGACTGGCGACTGTACCGGCGCTACGAAGAAGTCACCGACTGGGAAGCGTTCGTCAAGAAACTGTTGCCCGACGCTACGATCCCGAAAACCAAGAAGGAGCGTAATCGCTTCAAACGTCAAGTCGCACCCACCTTGCTGGCCGACCCAGAGTTCCGGGCTCTGGACGAATCTTTTCAGACCAAGATTTCGCTGGCGGCTGAACTGGTCAAGGCGGCGCTGGCGCACGATTTGCCCTTTGAAACGGTGCTGTTCGACGCCTGGTACCTGGCACCCGAATTGCTCGAAGTTCTCAGTGCGCATGGCAAGCACTGGATCAGCCTGCTGAAAAACAACCGCAACCTTATCACCAACAGCTTTGTGCTCCAGGATGCTTCCGGCGAACGCATGCGCTTTGATGGTCCGCACATCAAGGTGCAGGACCTAGTGCCGCTTATCCCACCTTCCGCTTTCAAACCGATGCAAGTGGGCGAGCAGACCTACTACTGCTTCAGCAAGAATGTACGCATCCCGACTTTGGGGAAGGTACGGCTGGTCATCAGCTTTGCCAAGCCTGATTTAACCGGCACCTATGCCGTGCTGGTCAGCAGCCATCTCAGTTGGGATGCCAAGAAGATCATCGCAACCTATCTGCTCCGTTGGCCGATTGAGACCTTTTATCAAGACGCCAAACAGAACCTGGGGCTCCACGAATATCGCATGCGCTCGGCCGCCGCCATTCATAAGCACTGGTCACTGGTCTTCGTGGCCTATTCGTTCCTGCACCTGCACTGTTTGCCCACATCGCGTCGTGACAAGGTCTGCGCGCCCATCCAATCCATCGGGCAGGTTATTCGCCAACAAAGCCAGCAGCTAATCGAAGCATTGATCTTGCAGGCTCACGGCTCTCTGTCTGACGGTACTGACGAGCAACAAGTCTTCTCGTACTTATTCGCCAAGCAGGCTTACTCTTTGGCTGCTTGAGCCTTTTCACTCAAATCACAACACTCGAGTAATTCATAACAAGTCAGATGATTGGCGGCTATGGGGTTCAGACCTCTTTCAACGCTGTTCTTTAATATTACTAATTCCCACAGCAAGTCTGCAACGGATCTGCCTTCTCATCCGCGAACAGCCTTCCGTATTGGCATTTCGGTACTGCGAGACTTTCCATTGGCAGCCGTATACAATGGCTGATGCAATAATTTGTAAGGAATGAGACGTCAGAATTTTAGGTTGTTTGTCATCTCAGGCTGCTTGATGCTAGCCATGATGGAAATTGTGCTCAGGATGTTTCCGCTGCCACTGCCAGATCGTTTCTTTGAGCCCAACCAGGATTTTGGCTGGTTTCATATTCCCACACGGCAAGGATGGCAGGCCACTCGAGAATTTCGTGTCTGGATATCGATTAATCGTCTGGGATTACGAGATACTGAGCATACGTATGAAAAACCCGCTCATGTCTATCGCATCCTTCTATTAGGGGATTCCTTCACCGAAGCTTTGCAAGTTCCTCTCCAGGACACGCTGGGAAAGCGTCTCGAGAGCGCTTATAATGCAAACCGCAAAAGTGAGCGTCAATATGAAGTGATCAATGGCGGAGTCTCGCGTTTTGGGACGGATAACGAACTTCTGTTTTACCAGTATGAGGGAGCTCGCTATCGACCCGACCTGGTTATTCTGTTCTTTTATCACAATGATGTGACGGATAATGTAGAGCGACCCTATTTCACACTACTAGACGACAGGGTGAGTGCAGTTGAACCTAAACCTACGGAGGTTCTAAGTCCGGGGGACAATGTACGCGGCTGGTTATGGGATCACTTTCAAACCTGTCGGCTTGGCGTAATTGGAATGAATGTGATTGCTAGTCTGGTTGGGCTGGACCAACCCCCCGTCGAGCATCGATCTAAAGAACTATATCGCAGAGAATATTCTCAAGAGATGGAAGATGCCTGGTCGTTGACGGGTGCGTTAATAAAAGAAGTCGAACTTAGCGTCACGGCTGATGGTGCTCAATTCGTGGTGGTTGGCATCAGTGATATAGCGGCTCTTGAGCCCTCCACCCCCGAGGAAGAATTAGATTGGGCTAGGCCTAATTGGGAATTGGAGAGACATCTGGCCGAGAGTGGTATTCCATATATTGACCTACTGTCTACCTTTCAGTCGCACTACGCACTCACTGGCGAACTCTTGTATTGGCCTGACGACCAGCACTGGAATGCCGCCGGCCATCGTCTAGCCGCGAACACAGTTTGTACGGAACTCTCCAAAATGGACATCCTGGAGTGTCAACCCTCCAATAATCAGTAGATTACGAAAGCTCCATCTGGTATTGCACCCCGTACAGTCACGTGCAGACTGCATCGTGATGGACTGCACGGGGTAATGCAAGTTGAACGTGTAAACAGGAAGGGTAACCATTTCATCTGTAGCTGTAACTGTAGCTAACACGTTATACGTTGACAATCGTGTGGACTGGCGATTGTGGCTGAAAGATAACCATGCGAGCGCCTCTGAAATCTGGCTCATCTACCCGCGCAAGCACAGCGGTTCTCCGCGTATCCCCTACAATCACGCCGTAGAAGAAGCCCTTTGCTTCGGTTGGATTGACAGTATTACCAAAGGCATTGACGAAGACCGCTATTCGCAAAGATTCACACCAAGAAAGGCAGCCAGCACCTATTCGCAGACGAATAAGGAAAGATTAAAGCGACTGATTGCTCAGAAAAAGGTAATTCCGTCTGTACTCGAATCGGTGAGCCGCATTGCCACGGAGCAGTACAAATTTCCTCCGGATATTCTCGATGTCCTTCGAGAGAACAAACGGGCATGGACTAACTTTCAACGGTATTCTGAAGCATATAAACACATACGTATTGCGTTCATTGATACTGCAAGAAAGCGTCCTTCTGAGTTCGAGAAACGTCTCAAGCATTTCATGCGCAAAACCGAGCTAGACAAACAGTATGGCTTTGGGATTGAGGAGTATTATTAATAGTTGGATTTGGCGCGAGCGAGTTTACCATTATCGGTAAGCAGATTCGCTGCGAAGCACATTCCAATAGTCGATAGATATCAATATGATTCAGGAAAGGATATTAGATGAGCTTTGGTATAACGAAGACGATCCCAGCGAAAGATGGACAAACACATGTGGATTCGCTTTATGATGGCTCCCGGTCAGATTTCGAATTCCATATGGCCGGCAAACCTAGCAGGTTAGAGGTTGGAAACTACGTTTATACAATCTTCAACGACCAAATGGTTGGCCGCTTGCAAATTACCGCTCTGACCGGTGGAGCTGTAAATCCGAAGTCCGGTCGTCCGCGTACATTGATCACAGTGACGTGCCCGGGAGAGCAGCTAGCAAAACCGGTACCCCGAAAAGGCCATCGAGGTACGCGTTATTACGACGGCGCTGAGTGGCCAAAGTAACAACCGGGCGTTCTCTTGGCAACTGACATTACCGAATGGGAGTCTATTTGCTTCCAGTTCTATTTGTACCTTTGCTCTTCGTCACTCACTTTCTAGTATTCCGCATACTCCCCAACAGACCACGAGCCTGATTTCACTAAAGGACATAAATACTCTCCAATCTGACAAATTGGAAGGCACACATTGAAAAAATCATCTTCTTTCAACTTGGCCTCGTTAAAACTCCGGGTGTATGTGATCGATTGGGAATATCCATCAGAAAAGAAAATCCCTGCTGCAGAAGTATGGGACCTCGCCGAGCAGCAGGAACTGATGAATCTCTATACTACATTTGCCAACGGCATACTCGTAGAGTTCAAAGCCATTGCCCAGTCTGATGCTGCTCTCACTGTTCTGCGAAATATTGTCACCGGGGCAGGAGGCTGTTCACTAGCACTCCTCACAAGCTCTCAAAAGGAGGAAACCTGGTTGTACGAGTCAGGCTACGAATGTTTTACCCAAGGTGTAAAAGAGCCGGCATTCATTTTTCTCCACCCTGTACCCCACCCTGAACTCTTTGAATAATTCGGCAGCCTTTCAATAGCCGTAGTGGTTTCCAAAAAGCTACCCACTAATGTTCTATAGAATCAAAAAAGCCCTGACACTTTCGGATCAGAGCTTGTGATTGCAAAAAGATGCGGTCAGCCCACAACTACGACACGACTTGCCTGCAGGCCTTTCGGACCTTGTTCTACGGAAAACTCAACTTGCTGGCCCTCCTCTAGGTTGCGGAAGCCATCACCATCAATCGCTGTGTAATGAACGAAGACATCATCTCCATCCTCCCGACCGATGAAGCCGAAACCTTTGCCACCGTTGAACCATTTAACCGTACCTCTGACACGCTCCTCCGACATTGTTTTGCCTCCTTTTGGCAAATAGGGTGTTAGACACCCGTTTCGTTCTATCGGAGCGTTCAAAATAAAGCGGCTCGGGATTGGGCCCTGAGCCGCAATCTTCTCTGCTTCCAACGTGAACTTACTGGTATCCTAAAGCGCAGCATAGCCTACACAATATTTAGCGTCAAGACCCTTCGCGTGTAATCTCACAGCATATGGGGCGATCAGATGATTATTTTCAAAACTGTCGGGCTATTCCTGCTTGCAGGAATAAGTGAAATTGGGGGGGCCTATCTGATCTGGCAATGGTTGCGGCTTGGAAAGCCGCCCTTCTGGGGATTGCTTGGCCTTACCGCTCTGGGCTCTTATGGCATCATTCAGACCTTCCAATCGTTTGCTTTTGGACGTGCTTTTGCTGCCTATGGCGGGATCTTTATCTTCCTTGCTCTGGCATGGGGTTGGCTGATCGACGGTCAGTCTCCGGATCGCTGGGACTTGCTCGGCATGGGGGTCTGTCTGGTTGGTGTAACCATCATCCTGTGGGGACCTCGAGCCTGATGATATGACTTAGTCAAACTGTACCAATCCTGCTGCAGAAGCTTTTCGGGTAGAATCTTCATCCACACAGTGCAATTCATCAAAGTGAAGGAAAAATCCTAAACAATGGAAGGCGGATTATTGCGAGGAGTCAGCCAGATTGTTGAACCCGAGGTCGTCATTGAAGGTGACGGAGTTAGACAGCGCCGCTCGATCTCTCCACAGGTGACAAATCAGTTCGACCTGTTTTTATTGTTAGACCATTTTAGCTTCAACGATCCACTCGAAGGTCCGATCAATGGATTCCCGATGCACCCCCATCGCGGTATAGAAACCGTAACCTCTATGCTTCAAGGGTCAACCCACCATCGTGACAGCCTTGGCAACGCAGGGCTGATCAACCACGGCGACGTCCAGTGGATGACGAGTGGTCGCGGCATCATGCATGAAGAAATGCCACGGCGAGATCCTGAAGGTGCTGTAAGCGGATTCCAATTATGGGTAAATCTACCAGCCGCAGAGAAGACGACAACGCCGCGTTAACAGGAAGTTACTACAGAAACTATCCCAGAGCTGAGCAGAGATGGCGTTACAATTCGCACCATTGCAGGCAATATTTGGGACTCCTAGGCCATACTACCTTCGCATACATATTCGAAGGCGAATGTTTGTTTGGCTCTGACAATCATCGTATTGAAGCTGTTAGATTGGTTGCTTTTTCTGACGGGGCTTAACTCAAAGTCCATAGCCAGAGCGGTGTACGTTTCCTGCTTGTATCAGGGGCACCTTTCGGAGAACCGATTGTGCCCTAGGGCCCGTTTGTGATGAATACAGTGGAAGAAATCCCGCAAGCAATTTCCGAGCTACGAAGCGGCACATTTGTAAAGGTATGACCCTTTTATACACCCGATCTCCCATTTGAGAGGAATGCCAGCATTGAATTTGGAAATAAAACACGTTAAAGCTGTCCATGCAATGTGGGGTGGCGTGCTTTTTAGTCTCGTTTTCACTACACTAATTTGGTTTCTTGGACGAGAATTTCTGTACCCAATTGATTTACTCCCAGACCGACCGGGCTTTTGGTATGCCTGGCAGTTGCGAGAACCAAACTTCTGGACCCACGCTACAGCTTGGGGTGGCTATGCCTTACACCAGATAACAATCTGGTGGCTGATTTATCGTGCCCAATCCCAGGGCTTGCGCTATTCCGAAAATCTGCACAGCGTCAATCGCATCGCACTCGGTGCCAATGCAATTTTCATTAGCCTCCACCTCATCCAAACACATATCTGGTATGACGGCCTCGCACAAGATGTCCCGGAAGCGAGTTCTCAATGGTCAGTTATCCTGCTACTCGTCAGTATCCTCCTAATTGAAAACCAGCGTCGTGGACTGGTCCTAGGGAAGAAAGCACCCTTTTTGAAAGAAAGTGCTCGAGTATTACGGAAATATCACGGCTACTATTTTTCTTGGGCCATTATTTACACATTCTGGTTTCACCCTATGGAATTTACGAGCGGCCACCTGATCGGCTTTGCCTACATGTTCCTGCTAATGCTCCAAGGCAGCCTGTTTTTTACACGCATCCATCTGAACAAGTGGTGGACATTGGTTCAAGAAATCACTGTACTGGCTCATGGAACGATGGTCGCCGTGATGAACCGAGATGGCTTATGGCCGATGTTTTTCTTTGGCTTCGCAGCCATATTCGTTGTCACCCAGATGTATGGGTTGGGTTTGAAACGCTGGCAGAGATGGATAATCTGGTTTATATTTTCTAGCGGCACTCTAATAGTTTATTCCTCTCGGGGCTGGAATAAGATCGACGAAGTTCTGCGAATCCCACTCACTGAATATCTCGTCGTTTTCGCCATTGCCGGATTAATCTGGATGGGCATTCGTGTCGCCAAACTGACAAGGAAGTTAATCTCACGTACGAGCGACTCCATTCGGAGTACATAAAGATATCCACTCACCTCAGGTCCCTAATTGATCCAATTTACAGGTGATCATCGATGTATGACTATATTGTCGTAGGCGCCGGATCTGCTGGCTGTGTCCTTGCCAATCGTCTGACGGCAGATCCCAATTCTAAAGTCCTTCTGCTCGAAGCCGGCGGGCCAGATACGAAACCCGAAATTAAAATTCCGTTCGCAGTACCCAAACTTCTACAAAGTGAAGTTGACTGGGCTTTCATGACGGAACCCCAAACGCATTTAAACCAACGCCGGATATTCTGGCCGCGCGGGAAAGTTCTTGGCGGCAGCAGTTCGATTAACGCGATGGTCTATATTCGCGGCCATCGTAAAGTTTATGATCAATGGGAAGCGGCTGGTAACACCGTTTGGGGATATGACGATTTGCTCCCGATCTTCAAAAAATCACAGAGTCAGGAACGGGGCGAGAATGATTTCCACGGTGTCAATGGATCGCTCAATATTGCCGACCCACGTGATGCAAACCCGCTCTCCTGTGCCTTTCTCGATGCGGCGAATGAGATTGGTCTCCCCCTGAATAATGATTTTAACGGCTCACATCAGGAAGGCATAGGCTTTTTCCAACTCACAATGCGGGATGGCGAGCGGTCTAGTACAGCCAGCGCGTTCTTGCGCCCTGCCCTCACGCGTCCAAATCTTGTAGTGGAGACTTATTCGCACGCAACGCGGATACTCTTTGATGGAAATAAGGCCAGTGGTATTGAGTACATTAACGACGGCAATAAGAAGATATCGTATGCGGAGCAGGAGATCATTTTATGCGGGGGAGCGATCAACAGCCCACAATTACTACTCCTATCAGGAGTCGGCCACCCCAAACAATTACACGCTCTCGGCATTCCGGTGCAAAATGATCTACCGGGCGTAGGAAAAATTTTACAGGATCACCTCGACGTTCCCGTTGCTTATGAATGCTTGGAACCTATCAGTCTGAACGCATCTTATGCAGCCGCTGAAATCGAATATCGCCACTTCCGTAAAGGCCCTTGGTCATCGAACGGTGGCGAGGCCGGTGGATTCCTGAGGACAACACCGGAGCAATCGATCCCAAACTTGCAATTTCACTTTGCACCGGGATGGTCGGTTGGCTTTGGTGTAACCCGGCCTGAAGGACATGGATTTACTTTCTGGCCGGCATTGCTACTGCCGACAAGTCGCGGCCAAATCTCGTTGCGTTCAATTGATCCCATGGAAGCTCCTCTGATTCAGCCAAACTATTTATCAGATGAGCAGGAAATAAATGTTCTCGAAACGGGCATCAACATTGCCAGAGAACTTGCTGCAACGGCTGCTTTTGCCCCTTTCATTGGAGACGAAATCCTGCCGGGGCAAGGTGTCCAATCTCAATCAGAAATTCGCGACTACATCCGTAACAACGCAACAACGGTCTTCCATCCTGTTGGCACCTGTAAAATGGGCACCGATGATCAGGCTGTCGTTGATCTTCAATTGAGGGTATACGGCATCCAAGGATTGCGAGTAGCCGATGCCTCTATTATGCCAACAATCCCCAATGGGAACACAAATGCAGGCGCTATTATGATTGGTGAAAAAGCCGCTGACTTGATCGGAACTTCTGCCTGAGTTTAGGGACTATGATTTTCGGCGCCCCGAGAGGTAGAAGGCTGCGAGGGTGAACGCTTTCAAGCGCACATGGAAGTCTTCGGTGCGCAGGCCTTTACTGATTTATGGGACAGATGAAGTCCGCTGTCATGGCCAGGTGGTCCTCCACTATAGATACCCGCGTTGCTAGTGCGCGTATTGGATGGAATCTTCTGAACACTGATCGGGCTGTTATTGGAACTGAGGCTATTGCGTATCGGATTAGTCATCTATGCTTAGCGTGGTGGGAGTTCGATTAATACGTCTAGCGGTGGATATTGAAAAAATTCTGAGTACGTATCGAAGGCCGCAGGACTATTCACAGTAGCCTCTCCTGAATCAATTAGGGAAGGAATTAAGGCAATTGAATTCTGATTCTTTATAAAGGCAGTCAAGCTTTTGAACGTGATGTGCAAATCGACCTTAGAATCCAAGTTCTCTTCGAGAGTAAAGCCACCTTCTTCAATTGCCGTTATGTTCCAGGTACTGCCGCCTACTCCTTCGACAGTGATATTTGTGGATAGATGCTGCGTGTTGTTTTTCAGCGCATGATAGGCGATTGCCGGATTGAAATTCATGTACATCATCAAGCCAAAATGTGAAATCTCCGAACTTATTGCCGGTTCTTCCTTTTCGAGATGCAATGCCAATTCAATGAGATGATTCCAACTGTGTTGAATGCAACCAGAAAGGGAAACAGCCACGGTACTCCAACCAAAGTAAAAAATCTTGAAGAAAATAGGATCTTCCAGATTTGCGTCAGTTAAACCTGCAGTCACGTCCCGGATTTCTTGGCGAGCTTGTTCGGCCATATTACGAAAATCAATATGGGTCAACCCTGGATCGCGATTTCTAAATTTCTGGTCATTCCAAGTGTTAACTTCTCTGATAGTTTTCTTAATTTCGCCATCAGGATTTGGATAATTTCTCCCATATTTAATTGGAAGGGCAGTTGTTTCTCTATCAAAATAACTAAGATGAAACGGTAAGTCAGCGATTATCCAATGATTTCCATGAGGGCGATTCCAATCTTCCTCGGACATCCCATTATAGAGAGCATCCGTGTGCTCCCACAATTTTTCCAGCATATCTAGCATGCCATCAAGCTGTGCTCGTTCAGACATCCCTTGTCCTCCGAATGATAATTTTGTAAATTGTAGCGGTGAACGTAATAAATATCTATAGCTATTGGGTTTATCCTTCTAAATGAAGATAGAAACTGAACGACTTCTTCTGCGCGAATTCAAGAGAGCTGACTGGTCGACTGTATACGAGTATCAGAACGATCCGCGCTATTTGCAATACTACGCTTGGGCGGAGCGCAACAAACGTGATGTAGAACATTTTGTCGAAATGTTCATTGAACAACAGCAGGAATCTCCACGGACGAAATATCAACTGGTCGTCGAACTGAAAAAAGATAGCCAATTGATCGGCAACTGCGGAATTCGTATGCGCTCACATGCTGCGGAAGAAGCTGACATTGGCTTTGAAATCGCTCCAGCCCATTGGGGTCAAGGCCTCGCAACCGAAGCGGCGAATGCCATGGTCGCATTTGGATTCACTCAGCTCAAAGTTCACCGGGTTTCTTCATGGTGTATCGCAGAAAATGCTGCATCTGGCCGGGTCCTCGAAAAATTGGGTTTACGACAGGAAGGCCGTTTGCGTGAGAACGAGTATTTCAAGGCGCGCTGGTGGGATACGCTTTTGTACGCTATTCTGAGAGATGATTGGCATCCACAGAATAATCCACTCAAATCAATAACTGAGTAAAGGAGATCATTTGAACAACATAGCACCAGTGATCTTGATTGCCGCCGCGGGCGGAATCGCTGTCGCGCTCCAGGCGCAATTTATGGGCCTAATGAATCGCAGCTTGGGCACCTTCGAAAGCGTTCTCATCACCTATGGGAGTGGCGGCACGCTCATCATTTTGATATTGTTGCTCCGCCGGGGCGGAAATTTTGAAAACCTGAGCTCAGTCCCGTGGTACGCTTTTACAACTGGAGCGATTGGGCTCATCATCGTCGGCAGCATCGGGTACGCAGTGCCTCGCATAGGCCTCGTCCAAACCATGGTTGTACTTATTGCGGCCCAATTTGTACTCAGCTCCTTTGTCGATCATTTCGGGCTGTGGTAGTGGTTACATGGTAACTGATGGGGACCACGCTGTATTGTAGTAATGGAGATACAACTTGAGTACAGCTTCATGGTAAACGTCGGACTTGGAGAAAGAAAGAGTTTTGCGCACGAAGCGAGCCAGTCTCTGGCGCAAGGTGTTGTTCCAGCGTTCCACGTGAGATGTCTGGCCGCTTTCTTTGCCGACACTTTGGTGAGTGTCGTTTGGTAAAACCTTCTGGTAAGCGTGCCAGAAGTCGCTGAAGGAGCAACACGCTTTGTAGGATGCTGGGATGGATTTCCATAACGCGCGACAACTTTTTTCACTGCGGTCGCCAATAAAATAGGCCACCACTTGGCGCGTGCGCCGACACAGCGCGACCCATATCCAACGTTTATCGTTTTTTGTGCGTACAAATGACCATAATTCATCCAATTCCAGCACATCATCCGTTTTTACGGTTTCTAAAGTGTCAGCCAGGTTCGGCATAGCGCCGGCCTTCTCCAGAATCCAGCGTGCTAATGTCTGCCGCGCGATGCCAAAGATGCGCTCAATGCCGCGCATACTGGCTCGCTCTCGATAGGTGCGTAGGACAAATTCTCTGATGAACTCAGGATAAGAACGGCTTTGCGGTTCCAACATTCCATAAGCGGCGCAATCGAGACAATGAAACTTCTGACCGCCTTTATAGTCTGTACCATTCTTGACAATGTTGAGGCTCCTGCACTTTGAACACTCATGCGTGATGACACTCTGGATCATTTTGGCGCTCCTCTGTTTGGCAGGCCAACAACTTACTTTTTCCAGACTCATCAGTCAACATGTAACCACTACCCGGGCTGTTAGGGGCATTACAGAGGGCGCTCGACCTGCAACGTATAGCAGGCATAATGGTCGTCGCTTTTGGCACCTGGCTCATAATTCGCTAGCTGAATATAGCCCAGTAAGCATTAAATTAACTGCAAATAACTGAAGTCATGGATTAGAGATATCAGTCACAGTGTGTGCGATCAAAAAAGCCCCACTCGTGCTTGAGCGAGGCTTTATATTCCCGGTTAGAACTAGTTTATTGAATTACAACGACTTCGCTGGCTTGTAGGCCCTTAGGGCCTTGCTCAACGGTGAATTCAACTTGCTGCCCCTCCATGAGCGTGCGAAATTGACCTTCGTCTTTGATTGCTGTGAAATGGACAAATACGTCTTCGCCGCCTTCACGGGCGATAAAGCCATAGCCTTTCCCGCCATTGAACCATTTCACCGTACCGGTGACACGTTCGGACATTGTGCTTGTCTCCTCTTACTAATTAATACTCTGCAACAACTTGTGGCGATTAGTTCAATATTTATTTAGTAGCGTCCTCTTCCTCCTCTGTCGCCACGAGAGCCGCGATCCTCTCGTGGTCGAGCGATATTCACGCGTAGGTCTCGCCCCCCTAAATCCATCTGGTCGAATTTCTTGATGGCATCCTCGGCCTCCGCCTGGGTGCCCATTTCGACAAAACCGAAGCCTCGCGAGCGGCCCGTATCACGGTCGGTAATGATTGCTATGGAGTTGACAGTTCCTGCCTGTGCAAACAACGTCCGGAGTTCGTCCTCGGTTGTTGAAAATGACAAATTGCCAACGTATAACTTTACATCCATTGAATTGCTTCTCCTTTAACGATCAACCTGATGACTTGCCGCAATTCCTCCCAAGAGACAATCGCAATCTTGTTGAATTTTCCATTTACACCCCAACCGCTTGCATAATTTGTTGGAAGCATAGTCGTTCTGCCAGCGAGAGATAAGTGAGGAGTGCTGCAACCCTAGTTTAGCATACTGGCGAGAAATTGCGCCACTAAAATTAGACGGAAATCCAGAATCATCCATGGTAGACTACGCCTCTACACAACTCCCTCCCGCAAACACAAACAGAATTAACCGGAGGATCACTATGACCGTCCGCATCGGACAAATTGCTCCTGACATAGAAGCCTACACTTGGGAACGTGGAGCGAGCAGTCCCCAGAAATTTTCACTAGCGGATCAGCGCGGTAAATGGACAGTCCTCTTCTTCTACGCGCGAGATTTTACATTTATCTGCACCACCGAACTGGCGGCTTTTGGAGAGTTCGAATCTGAGTTCAAAGTAGAGGATGCTTTCGTAATCGGAGTAAGTACCGACAGCTTTTACACCCATAAAGCATGGCTTGAAGCGGATCCGCACTTGGCGGGGATCAATATTCCAATTATTGCCGACACATCGCACACCGTAAGCGAGGCGTATGAGGTCCTATTAAACGATGGCACAGCACTGCGGGGCACATTTATCATCGATCCGGCGGGTGCCGTACGTCATATAAGCATTAATGAGTTGGATGTTGGTCGTAATATTTCCGAAGTCCTACGTATTCTCCGCGCCTTAAAAACCGGGGAACCTTGTCCCGTTGGCTGGCAACCAGGTCAGAGCACCCTAACAAGTTATAACGAGTGGCTCGCCAAGGCACTCCCACGCTTATCCCGCGAGGTGCTCATAGATGCGTCTGCAAAACTTCAAAAGATCAATTATAACCCAGGCGATGTCGTGTTTGAAGAAGGCGATGTGCCCGATAAGTTCTACGTTATTGTGAGTGGAGAAGCGGAAGTTGTCCGCAGCAATTCAGAGGGAGAAGAATTCACTCTTACGTCGATGCAGGCCGACGATTACTTTGGAGAAATCGGGCTGCTAATCGAAGCCCGTCGCACAGCCACAATTCGGGCGACAACCGATTTGGAATTGCTGGCCATGGATTGGGAAAGTTTCCGCTCCATTGTGGAAGCCTCTGACTCGCAAAGCAATGCCTTCGCCGAAGTTGTGCGCCAACGTGTCCTGAGTCTGTGATTTAGATTTAAAAGAGGAAAGTTGGCGGCTGAGTCAATCCCTTCAGAGTCTGAAATACAGCAGGACCCGTCCCTGCCGACAGATATCGCGGCGCGCATACATGTCCGTTGGAAGCAGGCCTACAACAGCCAGAGCGAGACAGATTTGCGCGCGCTCTACGATGAATGGGCACCCACGTACGACGAAGACCATGATGCGATCGGATGCTTTCATCCTCGGAGAGCAGCCGAACTGTTTTCACAGCACTTAATTGATCGAAATGCCCAGATTGTTGATGCGGGTGCCGGTACTGGAGCTGCTGGGATTGAGTTGGCGAAGCTCGGCTTTCGCAATATCACTGCACTGGACTTTTCATTTGCTTCGTTAATGCTAGGTGGGACACGTTTCGCATTTCGAACAGCCGTCATCGTCAACTTAAATCGACCTTATCCTATTGGATCAAACACAATTGATGCTGCTCTCGCGGTTGGATTGTTCTCATTTGGACAAGTACAGAATCAGGCGCTGTATGAACTTTTGCGCATCATCCGATCTGGTGGACTACTTGTCTTCACACAACGGACCGACTTTCACGCTTCGAACGCGATGGGGTTTCGCGAAACGATGGAACGGCTGACACAGCACGGCATCTGGAAACTCCTCGAGATAACTGAGCCTGAACCTTATCTACCCCGAAAAGAACCGGATGCGATGTTTCGGGTATGGGCCTATGAGATTTTATGAAGCGGGGGACAAGAGCAGTTCGGATTAAACTCATGGATCCATTCGATTCCAAGGTCCGATATCACATTTACTCGCATTTTGTAGACAAAGGGGAACCGCCCTCTGTCGAGACAGTCGCGATAGCGCTCAATGAAGATATTGAATCGGTCCGCAAGTCCTTTCACAATTTAGCGATTGCACATGCGATCCTCCTGGACCCGGGATCGGAACAAATTCGAATGGCGAATCCACTCTCAGGTATACCGACGACATTCGGGGTTGAAACTGAAAGCCAATCCTACTTTGCAAACAGCGCCTGGGATGCACTCGGGATTCCGGCCATGCTGTCCGTTGACGCAAATATCGAAGCTCTATGCGGAGATTGTGGTGAGCGAATACTACTCTCGATCGTTTCAGGGGAAGTCAGGGGCCCGGAAGTGCTCACTCATTTTGCGTTGCCGTTTAAGCACTGGTATGATGACATCATCCATACCTGAGAGACAATCCTATTCTTCCAGTCGGAAGAACACCTAGAGATCTGGCTGGCTCAGCAGAATCGAGCTCGGGGCAAAACTCTTACAGTCGACAAACTCTGGGCACTTGCCAAAGCCTGGTATGCAAATCGACTTGCAACCGACTTCCACGGTCACTCTGTAGGAGAGGCACACACCATTTTTCGGGAACTTGGCTATACGTCCGATTTCTGGTTTGGCGACCCAACATAGCGATCTAAATTGAATCCAAAACGATGAAACTTCATTTAATCCGAAATGCGACGATGCGGCTATCATATGCCGGACACCATATTCTGACCGATCCATTTCTTTCCGAACCGCATGAACTTGAGTCGTTCGGGGGAATATCTCGCAATCCGACCGTACCCCTCCCAATTCCTCCTGCTGCGGTCATTGCCGGTACGGAACTCGTCATTGTTTCTCATTTGCATTCAGACCATTTCGATACTGCAGCACAAAAAGCGCTGTCACCGAAGGTTCCAATCTTTTGCCAGCCAGGCGACGCGGAACGAATCCTTGAACATGGATTTCAGTCAGTGACAGTTGTCGAGGACGAATTAGATTGGCAAAACATCAAGATCGAACGTACAACAGGCGTTCACGGTACGGGAGTCTGGGCAGAACGGATGGGAGCGGTATCTGGTTTCCGGTTCGCAGCTCCGGGAGAGCCGTCAATCTACTGGGCCGGAGACACGATCTGGTACGAAGCGGTTGCGAAGATTATTTCTATTCACAAGCCGGATGTGATCATCACGCACTCATCAGGCGCACGCTTTAAAGACAGCGATCCGATTGTGATGGACGCGGAGCAGACTCTGGAGGTTTGTAAGGCAGCTCCAGATTCTACCGTGATTGCCGTCCACATGGAGGCACTCGATCACGGCTCGGTCACACGGCAAGCATTGTGCACGTTAGCAAAGGCAGCGGACATTCCTGACACACAATTACGCATACCCGCAGACGGGGAGTCGCTTGAATTTTGAACTTATGAAAGGGATCCAATGAAGCTTGACCGCCCGCTCTGGGAAAGATAGTTCGCGAAATGAATCAATCTGAACGGAAGCGCCTCGGTGAGGAGGGCCTTAATTCAATCCTTGACTTGGGGAAGCAATGGAATCTCGCCGATACCCTTCGAGCCGGTGGCTCAATAATTTTTCCACACGCGGGGTTGGAAACGTGTGGGCATCAGATCGCGGCGGCAGTGCATGCTTGTCTCGAGGGCATGGCCGATCAAGTGCTCGCAATCGGCGTACTCCATGCCCTTACTGACGAACTAGAGGATGCCCGCGTAAGAGTGGCAGCTGGTGGCGATCCGATTACTGAAGACTCGTGGGGAATTCAGGGGCCGGGCCTCGCCGGACGTGAGGACTGGAAATCCGAATATTCATTGAGCAATTTCGAAATCCTGCTGAATCAGGAGGCCCTAAAGCGTGGTGTAAAAGCACCGGCTGTATTTTTTCGTTATCCCTACCTTGCGGGTGGCAAACCTGAAACACTGCCCGGGCTTTCCGAAGTTGAAGCGATCGCCCGCGATGCTGTCATTGTTAGCACCGCTGATCCTTTTCATCATGGCATTGGCTATGGGGATACGCCGGAAACCGTCTTGGCGCCGCAGGCGGGCGGCCTGGTCCTCGCCAGAAAAAAAATCGATGAGGGTCTGAATATTCTCAGTTCTGGGGATTACTGGGAGTACAACCAGCATTGTGTTGAGGCGAAGAGTGATGCGCGTGATGCAGGCCAAGTGTTGCGCTATCTACTTGGCCCATTCAGCGCAGAGATTCTCGATTTGACTTATCAGAATACGACTGATATGTACAGCACGCCACCGCCCACCTGGGTTGCAACTGCGCTCATCGAAATAAATACATCAAAGGAAATATAATGCCGTTATGGCAAGGATTCGATTATTCGCGGGCGATCCCGGAGCCGCTCAAAAATCTTTCCCGTTGATCTTCTGATTCGATACTATCAGCAACTTGAGCGATTACGGTGCGCGCCTCTGCCCGCAAGTCCGCTGCTTTGGTGTACTCTCCCCGACTACTCGCATTCACACTCCTGGCCCAAATGATGGACCAGAGCCGTGTTCGAGCACCACAAGCCTTCATATAACCCTGCGCATCCATAAGAGCAACCGCAGCACTATCAACTTCGCCCAGCATCTGGAGTGCTTTCCCTTGGATAAATAGAGCCTGCGCGCCAACGAGCTTGAACCCGACATTATTTGAACGCGGGAGCATTTCGTCTATCAGTTCCAATGTCGTACCAGCATCGTTTTTTGCTAGCGCGATTTCCGCAATAATGAGTTGACATTGAGCTACAGCCCAACCATTACCCGACTCACTTTCGCCCCCTAATATCAATTTCTCAGAGGCGCGTTCTGCAGTAGACATCTCTCCAACGTGTAGAAATGCTTGAATCATGTGGCGGAGCGTGAAATTCCGAAATAAGGACGGCATTTCCTCTTGGCGCTCCAGAACTTCATCTCCCATAGATCGGACATACTCCGGTCGGCCCAGAAGAGCATTAATATGGGCTAGCATCAATACCTTTCAAATAAGCAAACAGGTGGCACCCGAGGCATACTTGTGAGATATACAAATTCGCAAGATGCCAGGGGGCCACCTGATGGGATACAGATTACGCGAGGTTGACATCGAGAGCAAGTTTTGCCGGGAACTGACATTTACAAGCCTGAGCCGGGTTATTCCGCCAGATGTGGTCGAAGCAGCGTTGGAGGCAGAAGGCTTGAAAACGCAACGCGAGCGCAAATTGAATCTGGTCGTGACAGTGTTTTTAATCATCACAATGAACATCTACACGCAATCTTCTCTGGGGCGGGTAATGCGTAAGATCGCCCAGGGGTTGCGGTACATCTGGAACAATCCGGAATACGCGGTACCGAAAGACAGTGCGATTACCTATCGGCGCTATCAACTGGGTGCTCGACCGGTCGTGCGTTTGTTTCGGCATGTATGTCGACCGATAGCTACGACGGAGACAGCCGGCGCGTTCCTCTTTGGATTGCGCCTGATGGCCATCGATGGCACGGTTGAAGATGTGGCTGACACGCCGGAGAATGCGGCGGCTTTTGGACGGCACCACAGCCCGCGCGGCCAGAGCGCTTTTCCGCAGGTGCAAGGGGTGTATCTGGTCGAGTGCGGCACGCATACGATTGTCGATGCGGGCTTCTGGCCTTGCCACACCAGCGAGCGCATAGGTGGTTTTCGCCTGTTGCGCTCGGTCGAGATGGGCATGTTGGTGATGTGGGACCGTGGGTTTCATGATTATGACATGCTGCGCATGGTTTTGGAGCGCGGGGGACACATTTTGAGCCGATTTCCAGCCCATGTCCCGCTGTCCATTGCCAGATGGCTCCTACACCGCCTACCTGACCCCCTCCGACTACCAGCGCCGCAAGCGGGGCGAGCGCCTCCTGGTGCGCATCGTCGAATACACCATAAGTGACCCGGCACTCCCCGGTTACGGTGAAGTGCACCGCTTGGTTACCACCTTGCTGAACCCCGAAGCCTTCCCAGCCCTGGAACTCGCGCGAGCTTATCACGAACGCTGGGAAATCGAATTGGTCATCGATGAAGTCGACACCCATCAACGTCTGGCCGGACGCCCGCTGCGCAGTCTCAAGCCGGTCGGGGTCATTCAGGAACTGTATGGCCTGCTCATCGCACACTTCATCATCCGCTTCCTGATGCATGCGGCTGCCCAACGCACCGGTCTCGATCCCGACCAACTCAGCTTTGTGCATGCACTCGAACTCGTGCGCGACACGCTCGCCGAGTTTCAAAAGACGGCCGTTGACCAACTCGGCCAACTCTATGACCGCTTGTTGCATGACTTCGCTGACGTTCGTCTGCCTCTCCGCCGTGCCCGTTCAAACCCGCGTGTAGTCAAACGCAAGATGTCAAAGTTCCGCCTGAAACAGCCGGAGCATTATCACTGGCCCCAACCCCGACAACCTTTCCGGCAAGCTTTGGCCCTTATTTGAAAGGTATTGGGGCTAGCATCCCTAGTGCGTTCAGATACATGAAATTGATGCCACGTGTCTTGCCTAATCGACGAACCTCCTCCATAGCAATGACTGCGAGGTCGTAATTTCCTCTTTCGAATTCGACCAAACCTCGAAAATATGTACCCGCTGTCAGATTCCAGCCATTGTCAATCGAGTGGCTTATTTCGATCATTCTATTTGAAGTATGAAATGCAGAATCTAAATTTCCCAGCATAATTTCCGTATAGGTCCCCAAGCTGAATGTATCTACCAGCATAGGGAGATTCTGAAGTTTTTCCCAGAGACCGCGAGCTTCCCGAATGAGTTGCTGAGCCGGCTCGATTTCATCCAACCCCCAATACGCCATCACAAGATTTCCAATCGTAAAGGCTGTTTGTTCGTGTAATTCATGTTCGCGAGCGATTGCCAACGATTGCTCACCGAAGGTACGCGCCTGCTCCGGATTCTCTCCTGCAAACGTCAACGCCATCATCCGAATCCAATAGATTTTGGATTTGGCCGCCGGATCATCGAGAGTACAAGCGATTTCTAACGCTTCGATCGAGAAGGCTTCAGCCTTGGCAGAGTTCTGGAAGGGGGTTTGGGTAGCATACAGCGTGGCACAAGAAACAAGTGCATCTAACTTTAGGGGTGCCGCTTCGAGTTGATCCGCAATAGCACCAAGTTTCTCATAATTCGCAAGTGCTTCATCATAGTCAGGCAGCATCTCCAGTGCGCGACCACAGCCACGGAACAGATTCCGAAGTATGTCTACATCAACCGGCTGCTGTGCCAGAGCAATTTCCAGCGCTTTCGTGTAGTGTTCCACAGCCTCCGCGTGAGCGTGTAATCGGATAGCGCCATCCCCGGCCAGAATAAGATAACTAAGCGCGCGTTCGGGATTGTCGGCCAACGAAAAATGATGCACTAACGTCACCGACATCTCGTCTATCCGATCATGGAAGATTTTTTCAATGGCTTCACCAACACGCTGATGAAATTCGCGCCGCTCTCTAAGAAGGATTGTTTGATAAGCGGCAGCCTGAGTGAGTTGGTGGCGGAATATATACTCCAACTCAGGGATCCGGGCTGCTTCACGAATCATATCTGCCCGTACCAGAATCGCTAAATGAGTATCGATAGACAAACCATCATCGGCGATCATCTCAAGAATTCGGTAATAGAACGAGCGCCCAATGAGTGCCGCCAGTTGCAATGCTCTCCGCGTTTGGTCTTCCAAACGATCAATACGAGAGACGAGAAGGGCTTGAAGATTGTCAGGGATATCTAGCGAACTGCCATTCTCGCTGTGGCCATCACCGCGCAATTGGCTTTCGTGGAATGCACGCACGACTTCTTCAGCAAAGAGCGGGTTGCCTTCAACCTTCTCTAGGATTGCGTCAGCCATATCCGTCGAAAGTCCGGACATCTCAACGAGACTATCAACCAGCAAGACGCTGTCGTTATGAGAGAGAGGTTGAACATTTATCTCCGAATAACGGTGGTGGTAGTAGTAGTCTGATTCCGCAGTTTGCTTAAGAGTCCAACTTGGGGATTTTCGATCTGCTCTCATCAACAATAAAATCAGAAATGGCAGTCTCTCCGTGAGAGAAAACAAATGCACGAGCAACTCAACAGATGCGGGATCGGCCCAATGGAGATCCTCACACGCAAGCACTACCGGATATTGCTCGGATCGACGGGCCCAAAGGCTTTCCATTGCAGCAAAAAGCTGACGTTTAAATGTCTCTCCCTCCAGTGCAGGATCGCCGGACGCGCTGGAAACACCAAATATCGATTCAAAAACCTGGCGCAAGCGAAGTTGGTCATCGACAGGCACTTCTGCAACTACCACACCGATTTTCTCCCGCAAGATATCAATCGGATCGTCCTGAGCGATACCACAAACTTGTCGAATTAATCGCCGGAAAAGACCATACGGGTGCGCGGATTCATAGGAAACGGCACTTGTCTCGAACCAATGCTGCACGACCGCATCTGATTTTTCACCATGGTCATTCATGCTTGAATTCAGTTCGGCCACGAGGCGGCTTTTGCCAAGTCCCGCCTCCCCGATAAGTGCCACAATCCCACCGAGGCCTTGATTCAGATTCTCTGCAACTTGCAGAAGACTTTCATATTCAGCTGCCCGGCCTATCAAGGGTGCTTCTAGGCCCGTCAATCCACGATGCTTTTTATCGACAGAATTTCTGCGCAGCACTCGAAAGGTTTGCACTGGCGTAGATTTGCCCTTCACCTCAATCGGTGTTAATTTTTTAAATTCAAAGAGGCTCGAAACGAGACGATACGTATCTTCGGAGATTTGAATTGCACCGGGCTGGGCTGTCTGCTCCATGCGTGCAGCGAGATTAATTGCATCACCTGTGGCAGTATATTCGAGGCGGAGATCGGAGCCGACGGCTCCTACAACCACTAATCCGGTATTGATCCCGACCCGCACGTTGAAATCAAGCCCCCAACGATCTTTGATGGCATCTGCAAATGGGGATATCTCTCCAACGATATCCAATCCGGCGAGAATGGCGCGCTCGGGGTCATCTTCATGTGCTATCGGTGCACCAAAAAATGCCAAAATCGCATCTCCCATTAAGCGCGCCACGGTGCCTTCATACTTATAGACTGGACGAATCATATGTTCAAAAGCACCATTGATGATTTCTGTCCAATCCTCGGGATCCAATTGCTCGGCGGCAGCGGTTGAACCCTTCACGTCGCAGAACAGCATTGTCACTACCCGCCGTTCTCCAACCATCCCTCCGCTAGCCCTGGCGGCATTTACTTTCGTTAAAAGTTCCTGAGGAATGTATTGTTGAAGGTTTGCACCTGATGAAGGTTCAGTCTCTCTAGAAGGGATGACTTCAACTTTTTCTCCATTCGTTTTTTGAACTATTGACGAAGTGTGCGGGATCGTTGCGGGGGGTATATCAGTGTCCGGCGGAGATTGCTGCGCATGTCTATCCGGGTCCAGGTGTATAGCTTCATGCGCAATCACGCTGAAAATGCGTTGCCCGCAGTTATCGCAAAATTGCGCCTGAACCGGCAGCGCTTCGCGACATCGTGGGCAGAAAAGTGCCGCTCCACACTCTTTACAGAAAAAAGCGATAAGTCTATTTGTCGTCTGGCAGTTCGGACATTGCATTGTGGCTAATTAATTTGGGAAGCATCCTATTAGAATGGATAGCCCTGGCCGCCCTGCACACCTTTAATGGCGGATATTTCACCCATGATGTCGCGTACATGGCCAAGGACAAATGTGAGTAGAAAGCTTCCGACAGTCCACATTCCTAAACCGTGATCCGACATATCAACCTCCCGAGCCAGATCTGAATCTGACAAGCTGGCCATAAACTCACTTGTACTTGCATAAACTGCCCGGGTATATTCTTTGAGATCCGCTAAATCGACTTTCACGCTCTGCGCCCATTCCAGTGTTGTCACAAAGGCGTCTTGCGGGTTGGGAATGCCGGTACACTCGGCCCAAGCCTCAACGTATAAAGGCTTACCGCTTATGAGAGTCCCATTCACCGCGATATCTTCCGAAACCGCCATGTGAGCATAACGTGACCCTACTGGATGTGCTGTCCCAGGCGGCACCCAATGTGCAATCTCAATTGTGACATCCTGCATAATGCCTTCCAGCCACTCGTGCGCAGTATTTATCTCTCCGCTGATTAGTTCGACGGCTGTCATTTAAGCCTCCCAGATAAATTGAAATTCGGTTATTTAGATAGCATACGTCGAATCATTATCACTCGTCAGCGTAAGCGCTAAAAAATTTCTGCACGATCCTGCAATGCTTGCTTGACCCGGTTGTCGACTACCTGCATGCGTTCACTCAGAGCCACTAGCTGGTGAAGCCACTCTGCGGAAGCAGATGTATCTGAAACGCTTGCTGCATTGATCTTTACATTCAACCCTGCGATGTGAACCGCCGAGTGCGCTAGATTGGCCGCGGCTGCTGCATCCGTTATCGCATTACTATTGGCTGTCTCCGTTAATTCTGCTGCAATCTCTGCAATAGCAGCTGCTTGATCCGCTGTTTGGAGGGGCACCTCAGCAGCTATATGGGTTGCTCGTTCTATCGATTCTATACGGTTTGCCTTCTCCTCGTCCGTCGCCTTGGGCAGCCGGAACGCATCCATCACCCGATCAAAAGCAGCGGCATCTTTCTGGACACCTTCTGCTAGGTTTCTGCGGCTTGTTTCTGCCAAACCTATTATCTCATTCATGCGGGCCTCCACATTGGCATATTTCTTCTTGCCAATTGTCAACCGCGCCACCATTGCCACAAGTCCGGCGGCCATGGCACCGCTATAAGCTGCTGCAGAACCTCCACCGGGAGTCGCCTGTCCAGCCGCGAGTTGATCGAGAAATCCTGCCGCAGAAGGGACGACTTCCTCTGCCTGCGCATTGGCGAGAGCAATTTCCAACACCTGTTCATGTTCGAATTGATCCAGTTGCAGGTACCACTGTGCCGAATCAATAAAGGCTTCCTGGGGGGCAAGCCCAACAAGTTCAGCATGGTGGATGCCAACGCCATAGCGCGCCGCCTCACGTCGAATCATCTCCTGCACCCGATGTATCGGGGTGCGAGTGTAATCTGTCAGATTCATTGAAACCTGGGCGCGCCCGTCGACGAGTAAGCCCATTCCTTTTACAAAGCGCAACCCGCCCGACAAATGTCGAACCGCCTTGCCGATGGTTTGGGCAATTTCCACATCATCCGTCGTCAGATAGACGTTATACGCAACAAGAAAAGGGCGCGCGCCGATGGCAGTAATCCCGGCTGAACCGAGTTCGGCTGGTCCAAAATCAGGCGTGCGATCCGCATTGGTTTTGATCTCTGCCTTGATAGCTTCATATTGCCCCTTGCGCACCTTCGCAAGATTAGATCGCTCGGGTCGGGCTGCGGCCTTTCCATACAGGTACACCGGAATGTTCAGCTCCTCGGCTACTCGCTTGCCCAGTGTTTTGGCCAGCTCTACGCATTCATCCATAGTCACACCTGAGATCGGGATGAAGGGACAGACGTCGGTGGCGCCCATGCGAGGATGCCCACCCTCTTGCGTGTTCATATCGATCAGTTCAGCCGCTTTCGCAATGCAAGCGAAGCCCCCTTCGAGAACGGCCTTCGGTGGGCCGGCAAAAGTGAGCACTGTTCGGTTGTGA
This sequence comes from Anaerolineales bacterium, assembly GCA_965248775.1. Lineage (GTDB taxonomy): Bacteria > Chloroflexota > Anaerolineae > Anaerolineales > JBHHUI01 > JBHHUI01. The sequence goes on along the minus strand of OZ252150.1, from coordinate 1,310,461 downwards.
TCAGCATCGCTGCTTTGATCGAGAAATGTGACGCCCGGCACGGCTTTAATCGCCGCGACAACTGCCTCGACGACCTCCATTCGCCGTCCTTCAGAAATATTTGGGACACACTCGACAAGAAATTGTGTCATCAGTCGTTCCTTTTAATATGTAGGTATATAGAAAAAAGTGGTGCGAAAGACACGTCTACGCGCATACTTTCTGAACACCGCGATATATGATGTTCCAGGAGTCAGTTGCGCGAGTTTAAAGCTTGAGCTTTTCCATTTTTGCATCGAACATTGGTTCACGTCTAACCGTCGCGGATTGCCGGCGATCGAAATAGAGTACATCCAATTGCGTTCCCGGTTCGGCTAGCTCAATCGGCAGATAAGCATACACAATAAATTTACCAACGGAATAACCTGTGTTTGCGCTGGTAACATATCCTACGACGCTATCGCCGTCCATGACGGCTTCTTTGCCCAGGGCTACCGCGTCTTCCTCATCCAAGGTCAGACAACAGAGCTTGCGAGAGATGCCTGCCTCTCTAATCTGTAAAAGCGCATCGCGGCCGATGAAGTCGCCCTTATTTGGACGGGTTGCCCAGGCGATCCCTGCTTCCAAAGGGTTGTACTCCGTGTGAAGCTCATTCCCCCACAAGCGGTAGCCCTTCTCCAAACGCAGGGCATCAAAGGCGCCTCCGCCGGCGCTTATCATCCCGTGAGTTTTACCAGCTTCCCACAGGGTATCCCACAGACGAAACCCAAATTCTGTCGGGGTATAAAGTTCCCAACCCAGTTCACCGACATAGGAAACACGCAAGGCATAGACTGCAATGGATCCAATCTGGATGGCCTTGGCCGTGTAATATGGAAATGCATCGTCGCCGATATCGGATTGGGTAACCTGATCCAACACAGCGCGTGCATTCGGCCCCCACAATCCGAGTGTTGTATAACTCGACGAGAAATTTGTAATCTGCACCGAGCCATCCTCTGGGGCGTGATCTTTTATCCAACGTAGATCAAGCGGACCCATGCCACCGCCCGTCAGAACCCAGAAGCGGTCAGCAGCAACGCGTGTGACAGTCAGATCGGCGCGGATACCCCCCAGATCATTTAGGAGCGAAGTATAGACAACCTTGCCGACCGGGCGCTCCATCTCGTTTGCTGCAAGATGTTGTAGGATTCCTAAAGCACCTCGCCCACTGACTTCGATCTTGGTGAACGCGGCCAGATCAAATAGCGCTGCACGCTCTCGAGTGGCCAGATGTTCGCCGCCCTCGATGGGAGACCAGTAACTACCAGCCCAACCACGGCGAGGTTTGATTTCATACTCTTCTACGAGATCGACGTTCGCCTGGTACCACTGCGGCACTTCCCACCCCGACCCAACGAAGAACTCTGCCTGTTGCTCAATCTGGCGCATATGCCAAGGTGAGACTCGCAGGTTTCGTGGGTCTTCCATCTGCTGTTTTGGATGGATGATGTCATAGACTTCGATGTAATTCTGCGTGCTCCGCTTTGTAAAATAGTCGTCTGTGAGCTGGTGGGCGTGGAAGCGAGCGACATCCATTTCGTGGGTATCCCACTCAGAGCTTCCGTGCGTCATCCACTCTGCGATCATTTTTCCGGCGCCACCGCAATGAGTAATCCAGATTCCAACTGCCGTCCAAAAACCAGGCACGTGCGTAGGCCCCATCATCGGGAGTCCATCTACGGAGAAGACAAACATCCCGCTTACTTTTTCTAGATATTTTCTCCCGCGTAATGCCGGGAACATCTCGTTTCCATCTTCGATAGTGGCGGCGAATTCATGCTCAAAGAACTCGTGATAGGCGTCTTTGCCAATGTCATAAGGATTAACCATATGCGGTTTATGACGATAGGAGCCGGTCCACCACTTATCCTCGCGCTGGCAGAAGTACATCGAGCGATCTTGATGCCGAACAGGTGGACCTGGCGCCCAACTGGTTTCGCCTGCCAGTTCCGGTAATGGTTCCGTCACTCCATAGTGGTGGGCACAGGCCTGAAAAGGCAACGTAACCCCTACTTTATCTGCGAGCACCGAACCCCAAATATTTGTACAGAGCAAAATCTGCTCACAATCAATTCGACCATTCTAGGTGACAACCGCACTCACCCGCCCCTCTTTCAATTCAATGTCCGTTACTTTGGTATTTCCGTAAAATTGAGCACCGCCCGTTGCTTCTGCCTGCAGCGCTAAGGCGCCCGCAGCTTTCCACGGTTTCACGACCCCATCTTTTGGTCGAAAGAACCCCCCTTTGATCACCCTTGGATCAATTATGGGTACCTTGGCATGTATTTCTTGTGGGCTGAGCATATAGGCTTCAGCACCGAATGCACGGCTATAACCATAACGCCGCCAGATTTCCTGCTGGCGTGCCTCTGTCGTAGAAACTTCAATGCACCCGACTGGATACCAGCATTGTTCGCAACGGAACAATTGCCCATCCAGCAAACGGACAGTGTATTCAGCCATGTGCGTCATTGTTTTTGAAGGATTCGTGCCAAACACGATACCGGGCGCATGCGATGTGGATCCACCTGTCTCATAAAGGGGACCCTGATCGACGACAACAATGTCCTTCCAGCCCAGTTTTGTAAGGTGATAGGCAGCACTGCAGCCGACGATGCCGGCACCGATAATGACAAGTTGAGCCTGATCGCGCATCATTTCAACTCCTCACTCAGGTAGTACAGCCGAATGATTTTCAATTCATCGTATTCGATCAAGCCGCCGAGTTCATCAAAGACTGGCCTGAGATATTCAACGCCATGGCGCGCGAAGGCGGCAAGTGCAGCTGCGTGACTTTCTTCCGACAGCTTGGATAGATCGAGCAGTCCGTCGGCGTGCGACGTGTGGCCGTCCTGATAGTAGCGGTACAGGTGGTCTATGATCGTATCTTGCTTCACGCCGAACTCGGCCATCAGTTCCTGCACAGCGCGTCCGTCGTTAAAGCTTTCACCGACGACGACATGACGACGTTTCTCATGCGTGTTTGCAGCCACTGATATCGTACGGGGGCGGCGTGGTCGCTCCTCGATCTTGTGCTCCGCGCAGTATCCCCTTATCAGTGACAGGAAAACTTCCCCGTACCGATCGAGCTTCACTGCGCCCACTCCGTTCACTTGCAGCAGACTTTCGGAGGATTGCGGATAGTATGTCGCCATCCCGATCAAAGTGCGATCGGAGAAGATCACATACGCTGGCACGTCGGCTGCATCGGCGAGTTCTTTGCGTTTTACGCGCAATTCTCCGAAGAGTGTCTCATCATGTTCGGGCGCGACTCTATTGACAGAGACCGGTTCTTCAACGACCAGCGTGCCGAGAACAGTTTCCACCGGCCATAACGGCACGGGCGAGCGGCGTCAATTTCAGGCTGCCGAACTTTTCATCCTGAAGCAGCAGCTCTTTTGTAAGAAATTGGCGCGACAGGTGGAACCATTGTTTTTTCGACAATTCCTGCCCGACGCCCCACGTGGACAAATCCTGATGTCCGAACTTGAGTACCTTCTTTGAATGCGAACCGCGCAGGACGTCGATGATGTGGCTCGCGCCGAATAACTCCCCGGTGCGGGTGACGCACGAAAGAAATTTCTGCGCAAGGGTGGCGATGTCTGTTTTCTCAACTTCACCTGTACGGCAGTTGTCACACCGCTCGCATTTTTCCTCGTGATAGCCCTCGCCGAAATAGGCCAGCAACGGGATGCGGCGACAACCTTCCGTCTCGGCAAATCGCACCAGTTCGCTCAAGTGCCGGCTGGCGATACGGCGCTCTCGCGCATCCTGTTTCTGATTGATGAAATGCTTGATCTTTTGCGTGTCGGAGTAGCTGAAAAGCAGCAGACAGTTTGAATGCAGACCGTCGCGTCCGGCGCGGCCAATCTGCTGATAATACGATTCGATGTTCTTCGGCAGATCGAAGTGCACGACAAAACGCACATTGGGTTTGTTGATGCCCATGCCGAACGCAATGGTCGCAACGATGATCTGAATGTTGTCCCGGATGAAGGCTTCCTGATTCTCCCGCCTGTCATGGTCGCTCAATCCGGCATGGTACGGTCGTACCGAGAAGCCTTGCGCCGCGAGCGTCGCCGTCAATTCATCCACCTGGCGTCGCGAGAAACAATAGATGATTCCGGACTGATCGGTTCGCTCGCGCAGAAATGCAACCGTCTGCGCAACCGGGCTCGTTTTCGGCGCAACTTGCAGAAAGAGGTTCGGGCGGTCGAAGCTGGCAACAAACTCGTTCGTCCCAGGGATTCCGAGACTGGCTTTGATATCCTGCCGCACGCGCGACGTGGCCGTCGCCGTGAGTGCGATTGTCACCGCGTCCGGAAAGTGATGCCGTACTTCGATCAGTTGACGATATTCCGGGCGGAAGTCGTGCCCCCATTCGGAGATGCAATGCGCTTCATCGATGGTCAGACAATTGATCGAAATTGACGCGAGCAAGCTGAGCGTGCGCTGCATGAGCAGCGTTTCAGGGGCAAGGTAAAGTAGCTTTACTTCGCGCCCCCGGATGCGTGTGATGGTGTGAGCGTATTCGTCCGGCGGCAGCGAACTGTTCAGGAACGCGGCCGCGACGCCAACTTCGACCAATTGCTCAACCTGATCCTTCATCAGCGAAATCAGAGGCGACACCACCACTGTCAGCCCGTCGAAGATCAGCGCCGGAATCTGATAGCAAAGCGATTTTCCGCCGCCGGTGGGCATGATAACCAGCGTGTCGTTCATGCGCAACACGTTCGCAATGATTTCCGCCTGCAACGGCCGGAAATTATCATATCCGAAGACGGATTGGAGAATGTTGTCAGCTTTGGTGGACACGATTCAACTTGCGGGCAACTACCCAGGTTACAGATACTTTGGAACACCCAAGTCGAGCTCCGGCACAGCAGAGCACACAAGAGAAGCGAGGAACTTCAAAGAGCATTATTACGCTTGCTCTTATTCTATATACTTCCCGTTTATGGTTGTGTTAAAGAGATTGGCCGCGGAGTTAGCAAAGTGAAATCAGAAAGTGCTATTGTGCCTTGCACCAGACGCGGTCAACCCCTCTGTCTCTTCGCTCGACTCCCCTCCCCAATTCGGGGAGGGGTTCGGGTATTCCAGAATAGTTTCAGAATATTCATCCTCTGCTAGAGAGGACAGTCTTCAGATAGCCGAAAGATTGCTATGGGCCTACGGTGGTCGGATTATTACTCGATATTTCGGTAAAGTAGAGGGTGCCTGTGATAAAACCTTCGCTATAGCTGCCCACCCATATGTCATACTGACCGCTGCCCGCATCGTCATAATCTACCGAAGGGTGCACCGTCTCAAAGGAATCGTCGTTACAGTTCCAGCTGCTCTCAGCACCGTTGATGATCAGCGTTGTATCTTCGCCACTGTCGGAAACAAAGAAGATTCGTAGGAAGCCGAAACCATCCCAATTGACGCGTATGTCTGGCTGGGAAGAAGCGAATCCGGCACAACCACTCCCCAGATAGGACACATCGACTGAGCCACCACTGGTTATCTCGGCCAATGGTTGCGGATCCGGGGAGAAGCCTACTGACAGGTCTATTGTTCCAAAATTGGGCTCGGCTGTGAAGTCTAACTGTTCACCAGTTATTACTTCAGGCGCTACAGTTGGTTCTGGAATATCAGTTGGCGGAGCTGCCGGAACCTGCGTATCTACAATAGCGGGGGCTTACGTGGGAACTGCAGTCGGATCTCCGGTAGACGAAGGCAGACCGCAAGCCAGCCCGGACGAAACCAGGATCGCGAAAGTTAGTAATGGTAGTGTGAATTTTTTCGTTCGGTGTTTCATGCCTATTCTCTTCTTCTCGAACTATTCAATAGAGTGTCCATTTATAGCTTTAATGTGTTTGAGATTCAAGTTTTTTCTCGGATGAGCTGTTCGATCAAAACATTTAACAGGAACGATCGATAAATTAAGAAATGACAAAGAAGCGGCGAATTAATATGCCGATAATTCATTCACTGGCGCGCCACTCACGGCAAGTTGTTCTGTACCACTGGTAGATTCCGGTTCTTTGGGCGGCAATCCGTACATTTTGCGCGCGTTCGTGTCCATGATGTTCCCGCGCCACTCGGGTGGGATTTGCAGTTGCTCGGGGTTATCATAATCCCAATGCGGATAATCCGAGGCGTACACAAGTGTGTGCTGCCCATCAATCGCCTCGAGTACGTTCCAAAGATGCTGGCGGTTCTCTGGTTCTTCTAGCGGTTGCGTGGCGAGCCTAATGTGATTCCGCGCATACTCACTGGGGAGACGCTTTAGCCAGGGCGTCTCTTTCCTGAGCGCCTTGTAGTCCTTATCCAAACGCCAAAGAATTCCCGGCAGCCATGCCACCCCGCCCTCAATAATCAAAAACGTTAGATTCGGCCATTTTTCAAATACGCCGTGCGCGATGAAGCTGGCCACGTGGGCCATGCCCATTTGGCATAGGAGCGCGTGCGCCTCCCAGAAGAAAGTTTGCAAACCGCAGGCGACCGGGCTATGCTGGCCAACCTCCCCGCCCAAATGGGCGGCGATCACCAATCCCAATTCTGAGGCGGCCTCCCAGATCGGATGATAGAAAGGTTCGCCATAGGGACGTGGCGCGCCGGTTGTGACTAGCACTTGAACAATGTCCGGATGGCCGCCCACACGCCGAATCTCAGCTGCCGCCGCTTGTGGATCCTGAGGTGCGACGACGATTGAACCTTTGAAGCGCTTGTCCTTCGGGAGCCAAGTTTCAATCATCCAATCCTTATGCGCCCGCGCCAGCGCAGTTGCATAATACGGGTTTGCCAAAGTAGAAACCCAGATTACCTCTTCGGCCGTCAAGATCGCATAATCATAGCGATCCAAAATCTTCTCGCGCATCAATTTGTAGTCGGAGCCGGGATTTAGACTGGGAGGCGTTACATCCGCGCGCAAGAATCCTTCCTGGTGAAACCACGGGCGCGTCGATTTTGGCATGATGCCCGGGCCGGGAGTTTCACCGCGCACAAGATAGTCGCGGAAGTATGGTTCCAGGTACGGCTCGAGGACGTTTACGTTCTCCCAATCATTGTGTACATCACAGTCGATCATTCTTCTCGCCTCCCATTCATACTCTCCGGCCAGAAAGTATTAGCGAATTACTCTACCGAATTAAGTTTCCGAAGCTCTTCACAAATTGCCGGCAGCACTTCGTGCAGATCGCCGATCACAGCGTAATCTGCCTTGGCAATGATCGGCGCTTCAGGATCGGTGTTGACAACAAGAATCTTTTTTGAGCCCATGCATCCGACCCAGTGCTGAATAGCTCCGCTAATGCCGCAGGCCATGTAAAGGTCTGGGGTGATGCGCGCACCAGTCTGGCCCACTTGCATGGAATGCGGGCGCCAGCCGTTATTTGTAACGGCCCTGGAACAACCCACTGCACCACCGACGAGTTCTGCCAGGTTCTCGAGCACTGCGAATCCATCAGCACTGCCAACGCCTCGTCCGCCACCGATCACGATCGGAGCATTAGTGAGCGTGATACCTTCCTGTGGTTGTACTCGATCTGTGACGCGCCCGCGTAAATCATTCTCAGAAATCGAGACACTTACTTCGCTGAGTGTAAGTTTAATTTCGGATTCAACTCGCTCCGCGGCGATCATATGGGGTGCTATCGTAATTAACTTTTGGGCACTGTGCAAACGAGCCTCTTCGAGCAGACTGCCGCCCCAACGAATCCGGGTAAGCTCAAATTTTTCTCCCGGTCGCAGCTCTATACAGTTTGCCGCCAGTGGTAGATTGCTACGGGCGGCCACCCGCGCCAGGACTTCGTTCCCACGATCGGTACCGGAAGCAAGAATCGCACTTGGCGCTTCAGACTCCATAAGTTGAACGATTGATTGTGCCCACGCATCTGGGGCATAATCGTCGAGCCCTTCATGCTGCACAAGATAGGCTTTCGTGACGCCATAATCAGGTAGTTGCGTGCTGGTACCTCGACCCGGCTCACCGATCAGGACAGCGGCTAGTGGTTCGCCCAGTTCTGCAGCCAGCTTGCGCCCCACCGTGAGCATCTCAAATGAAGCTTCGTTTACGACGCCGCGATCATGTTCGATAAATCCAAGAACCATTTTCTAATTCCTAAACCAACTCAAGCTCTTTAAGTATTTCGACAATCTTCGGCGCTGCGCCTGGACCTTCACCCAGGATTTCAACCGTGCTGCCTTGTTCAGGCGGAATTACCAAGCGGAGTTTTTCCATGTCCCCACTCTTTTGCTCGGGTGTTTGCACTGGAATCTCAACTTTCTTAGCCCGTAGACGGCCCGGCATGGTACGGAAGCGAGGCAGGTTGATACCCTCTCTAACGGTAAAGACTGCAGGCAGCGCGACTTCGAATACTTCAAAACCACCACCTGCATCCCGCTTTGCAATAGCCTTACCATCCTCGATTTCCAACTCCTTGATTCCTGTAACGCATGGTAGATCAAGCTCATGAGCAACCCGAATACCAACTTGAAAACTACCCGAATCTGCCGATTCGTTGCCAAACAATATGAGGTCAAAATTGGTCCCGTTTTCCTTTTCAGTACGGATAGCTGTGACGATTGCCCCCGCAGTGGCGATTGCTCCCCAGTCGGCCCCGCCGTTGTCGAGCAGGATAGCACGATTTATCCCCATTGCGAGGGAATCTCGCAATTGCTCGTTTGCTACTTCCAGCCCTAATGTAAGTACAGTTGATTCGCCGCCAAATCTTTCCACAATCTGAATTGCCTCCTCGACGGCACATTCTTCATGCGGACTGATAGCGAATCCTAAATTGCGAGTATTGATCTCTTGTTGATCTTCGGTCAAGAGAATTCGCGCCCCTGTGTTGGGCACGCGTTTGATACAGACAAGTATGTTCATATTAAGATTTCATCCTCGAATCTTCTGGATCAAATAATGGCGTATTGCCAACAACTGCCACCGATACCTGGTAGTGCTCGCCAAGGTATTCGACACAGAGCTTGGTGCCAACCTGCGCATACTCGGGAGGCAGGTAGCTCAATAGGATATGCCTTCCCAAGGAGGGCCCTGCTCCGGCGCTTGTAACGTACGAACGACGCCCATGCGAATCGACTATCGGTTCCTCGTTTAGCGTCAATATCGGCTCACTGCCGAGCATGTAACGCGACTTTCCGTTTGAAGACTTGTGGTCGTCTACCACGAGGGTGCATAACATGGCAGCTGGTCCATTTTCCCGCGCTTTCATGTACGCAGCCCGCCCAATGAAATCTGCTTTTTTGACTTTGGGCCGAGCCAGACCTGCCTCCACTGGGGTATATTCCTTCTCCAATTCCATTCCCATGGAACGATAGCCCTTTTCAAGCCGCGCGGTTGTCCCGTAAACTCCCATTCCAACAGGAAGGATGTCATGCTCCTGACCGGCCTCCCAGAGTGTGTCCCAAAGCTTGATGCCATTCTCATTCGGGCAATAAAGTTCCCAACCTAATTCACCGACATATGAGATGCGAAACGCTAGCACCTTTAGACTGCCCACGATAATCTCTTTTACAGTGCCGTAGCGAAAGCCTTCATGCGAGACGTCGTCATCAGTCACAGATTCGAGCACATCCCGCGCTTTCGGACCCCACAAACCTACAGTACATATCGCGAATGTCTGCTCGTCGAAGCGAACGGAGCCATCATCGGGCAAATGTTTCTGGAACCATTTCTTATCTACATTGCCACCGGCGCCGCCAGTAATGACCCGGAATTTATCATCGGCGAGTCTCATGATTGTCAGGTCCGCTTTAAAACCGCCATCATATGTGAGTAAGGGTGTGTAGACAGCTCGACCTACCCGGACATTCAACTGATTGACGGTCATATATTGGATGTAATCTAAGGCGCCAGACCCCGAGATGTCGAAGATTGAAAACGAGGCAAGATCAACCAGCCCAACACCTTCCCGTAATGCGAGGTGCTCGGCGTTGATAATCGGTGACCACCAGCGGTTGTCCCATTCGGCCGTACGTCCCATCACTTTGTCGCCGTATTTTTCCAACAAGCCCTTGTTCGCATCAAACCAGTGTGGGCGTTCGAATCCGCCAGCGTCGTAATAGTACGCGCCAAGGGCTTCTGTGCGTGCGAAGAACGGGCTGACGCGAGCAAATCGTGAAGATTCATATTGTTCGAACGGATGCACGATGCCATACATCTTGTTGAATGATTCGTTGGTGCGGTCGCGGATGTGTTTCTTAGTGCGGGCATGATTGTAAAAGCGAGCCACGTCCGAAGCAGTAATGTCGAACTCGGTCGTACCGTTGGTCATCCATTCGGCGCACATGCGGCCGAAACCGGGACCTTCCTTGATCCAGACTGCAGCACAGGACCACAGTCCGCGAACTTCGGTTTCGCCGATCATCGGCCCCCCATCCGGCGTCAGAGACATTAACCCGTTGATTGAATGGCGAATACCAGCACCCTTGGCTGCCAGTGCTTCGCCGAGTAATTCAAGCGCCAGCTCGAGGGCTTCGTCGAAGTCGTCCTGGGTGAAGGGAAGCTCGGTCGGTGATAATGCAGATTCTTCGTTTGAAGGAATGTCGTCGGGGTCGTGGTGGATCGGCCGATGGATGTACGAGCCGATTTCCATGTCGCTGCCATTCTGGCGCATATACATACCGGCGTCCATGTCGCGGACGACCGGAAAATCCACTTCACCGGGCGTGCTTTCAAAAAGCGGGATAGGGCCAACGCTGACGAGTTGGTGTACCATCGGTACGAGCGGGATGGTCGCCCCAGCCATGGCTGCGAGTCGCGGGCTCCAAACGCCAGAGGCAATAACAACCTGGTCCGACTGGATCACGCCTTCGTTCGTCTGCACGCCCGTCACGCGCCCCTTGGCCACGTCGATATCCAGCACTTCGATATTTGAGAATGTCGAAAGGGCCCCCATCTTCTGCGCGCGTTCGCGCATCAGCGTACCATAATACAGCGGGTCGACGACGCCTGCTGTCGCTGTATAGAAGCCTCCAAGGATGATGTCCGAGTTCAAATAAGGAACCATTTCCTTGACCTGCGCAGGCGTCAACATCTCTGCTTCGATGCCCCAGGACTTGGCGGACGTCATACGGCGGGCAAGTTCCTGCATGCGTCCTTCATTGCGTGCGACTTCGATGCCACCTGAATGAACGTAGACACCGGCTTCATCGAACTGTTTGATGCTGTCCAACGTCAGCAATGACATCTCTTTCGAGTGATCGACAGGGAAAAGGAAGTTCGAAGCGTGACCTGTTGAGCCGCCCGGGTTTGGCAGCGACCCTTTGTCAATCAATACGATGTTTTTCCATCCCAATTTAGCAAGGTGGTAAACAAGGCTGTTGCCGACAATGCCCGCCCCAATGACGATAACGTCCGCTTTCGTGGGCAATTCACTCATTGTGTCACTCCATTAATCAGCTTGCCGGTAAGTGGCAGCGACAGATGATCCCGCATAAGAATTTATGATATTTCTCAATTGATATTCTCTGCCTGCGTCGTTGTGAATTTTAGTTGCTTGGGAGACTATCCATTCACCGAAAAACTGCTATTCATGTTAATTTCCCGATTACGGGAATAGAAACCCATGTTGAGTTCTAATCCAGTGTAAATCGTCTTCACTTGTACCGGATCGTTATCATGGTCGTGGCCCTTCTCAACAGCGTCGATCAGCTCACCCATCACATGACCTGCAACGGGCGCATTCTTAAACTGGTTCCCGCTGGAACCGACAGCCATATAGAAGCCCTTCAAATCAGATTTGTCATAGATTGGAAGCCAGTCGTCTGACACGTCGTAGAGATCGGTGACGCCTCGTGGTTGGTTTGGAATTTGAAGGTCAGGTATGCGACGTGCGAGTCTGTACACCTGGGCTTTCCAGCGCTCATCTGTCAGGTTGTTGTTATAGTTATCCGGGTCTTCGATCCATTCTTTCTCATCACAATCCGGATCTTCGCTCCCGATCAGGATTGTATTGCCTGCTTCCGGACGAAAATATAAACCTGTATCACCGTCGGAAGTGTGGTATCCATCCGTTTCAAAATTAAACCCCGGCGGAGATGAGACATGATGCACTTCGTGTCTTAATGCATTGGTCTTAATGTTCATACTAGCTTCAACACCCGCCATGCGATTGATGACAAAAGAGTGTGGTCCGGCTACGTTCACCACAATGCCGGCATCAATCTGGGTACCGTCTTTGAGTGTGACACCAAACACCTTCTCATCGTCGCGGCGGATAGAAACGATTTCAGCATTGAACATAAACTCGCCACCATTTGCTTCAGCCGCGCGCATCACATTGTGCGAGGCCAGTATGGGATCGTTCACATAACCAGAACCCGGCGTGAATATTGCGCCATCCAAATCTACATCCGAATCTTCCCAAAACGTTTCATCGTCCGGCAAGCGAGGCGGATAATGCGAATGCGAATCATATATTGGCATGACCTCTTTAAGTTTTTCGACACTCCACTCTTCGTGCTCGACGCCAATTTCTTTATAAAGCTCCAAAACGCGTTCGTGATTGTGACCCTCTGTTTTTAGCAGGATCGAGCCACAATTCATGTAATTGGATAAAGCCTTCTCATCTTCAACGCCGAGGTAGTTCTCCCAATCTTTCCAATAGAAAAAACCCTCATACGCCATTGCGACTCCATCCCAGGTAGAGTAATGGGCGCGCACAATTGCACACGAGTTGCCAGTCGAGCCAAAGCCAGGCTCAGTAAGCTTATCTATATTAAGTGTCTTGTAACCCTTTTTCGCTAACTCAAAGGCGATAGAACCTCCAATGATCCCCGCACCAATGATAATCGCGTCATACTTGTTATCGCTCATTTTTATCTCTCCCGAAAAGTGGTTTAATATAGGATATTAGTGTTGGACCATGCAGGCCTATCCAGATCGATCCGAGCCGTGCATGCCAATGGTTATTTGCTCAAATTCGCGTTGAAAGCCACGAACATGTTTTCTCATGATTTGGGCGGCAGTCTCGCCATCCCCTAGCTTTACTGCCTCGATAATATCTCGATGTTCTGCGATCGCCTGCGGCAAACGACCCACCCTGTCAATGGACGCATACCAGAGCCGCAATACATGTGTATACAGTCGCTCGATGGTATCTTGTAAGAATTCGTTTTGGGTGGCCTTTGATAATTGGATATGTGCCTGATGGTCAAGGACTAGAAGTTGACTGTTGTCGCCATTGCTTATAATTTCATCTGCATCTGCAAAAGTTACTTCCATCTCCTCGACTTGCTGCGGTAGCGCGCGCTCAGCAGCAAGTCTAGCAGTGTAGGCTTCCAGCTCAATGCGAAGTTCGAATACCTTTTGCAAATCGGAAAAGTTCACATCAGCGACGATCGTTCCCCTGCGCGGTAAGATTACTACTAGGTCCTCCCAAGCGAGGCGCTGTAGAGCTTCTCGAATAGGTGTACGCCCCAACTTTAGCTCGTCCATTAACTCACTCTCATTCAGCAGCGAGGCTGGAGCCAGCTTCAGAGTCACTATTTTTTCCTTGAGCAGTTGATAAGCCAACTCGCCCCGAGAAGATTGCTGCTCTCGACGTTGCTGCGATGTTGTTAACAATGTTGAGGATAACATTACAAAAGATTTATGCTAATATATTGTTGATATATGACAAATTATACTATATTCAAATCCTTGGTGTTGTCAATACTTTGCTTGTGCGAAGAAATTACATCCACAACTCAGAAAATCAGGCCATATACTAAACGTTTTGGGGGGCAGCATGCCTAAATCACAATTTGATTTTCTAATCATAGGGGGCGGCTCGGCCGGGAGTGCCCTTGCAAATCGGCTGAGCGCAAACCCCGCAAACAAAGTACTCGTTCTAGAAGCCGGGCGACCAGACTATATTTGGGACATCTTTATACACATGCCGGCTGCGCTATCTATTCCAATTGGCAACAAAGCATATGATTGGAAATACGAATCCGAGCCCGAGCCATTTATGCACAACCGCCGGATTTACCATGCACGCGGCAAGGTGCTGGGTGGCTCTAGCAGCATCAACGGCATGATCTTCCAACGCGGCAATCCACTTGACTACGCGAGGTGGAGTCGCGAAGAAGGTCTCCAAAATTGGGACTATGCCCATTGTCTGCCCTACTTTAAACGTATGGAGAACTGTCTCGCAGGAGGGGATGAATTTCGGGGAGACGATGGCCCACTCGCCTTGGAACGTGGTCCCGTCAGCAACCCGCTTTTCGGCGCTTTTTTCGAAGCGGTGCAACAGGCTGGCTATCCACTCACCAATGATGTCAACGGGTACAAGCAGGAAGGTTTTGCAGCTTTCGACCGCAACGTTTATCAGGGCCGACGCCTTAGCGCCGCCCGCGCATACCTCCATCCAGTGATGAATCGCCCAAACCTGAAAGTTATCACTAGAGCATTCACAACACGCATATTATTTGAAGGCAAGCGCGCCGTTGGGGTTGAGTACTCCCACCGCAATAAGAAAACAGAGCAGGCTTTTGCGGGCGAAATTATTTGCTGCGGGGGCGCGATTAATTCTCCACAGATCCTACAACTCTCCGGAATTGGAAACGAATCTGATCTTGGCAAGCTGGGCATCGACCTGGTACATCATCTCCCCGGTGTGGGTGAAAATCTACAAGACCATTTGGAGGTGTATGTGCAGCATGCCTGCAAACAACCGATCTCTTTGAATCCGGCTCTAAAGTGGTGGAACAGACCCTGGATTGGCTATCAGTGGCTATTCCACCGCAAAGGTCCTGGCGCGAGCAACCAATTTGAAGCGGGCGGATTTATACGCAGTAATGAAAATGTAGAGTACCCAAATTTAATGATTCACTACCTGCCGCTCGCGATCCGTTACGATGGCAGTACCCCAGCAAGTGGTCACGGCTACCAGATACATATTGGACCCATGTATTCAAATTCGCGCGGCTCGATAAAGATCAAGTCAACTGACCCGCGCGAGCATCCGGCACTCAGGTTCAACTATCTTTCCACAAAGCGGGACAAACGTGAGTGGGTCGAAGCCATTCAGTGTGCTCGCAGGATTTTGGACCAAGCAGCATTTGATGAATTTAGTGCCGGGGAGATCTCACCTGGACCGGATGTGGGAAGCGAAGAAGAAATTCTAGATTGGGTTGCAAAGGATGGAGAAACTGCGCTACACCCATCTTGTACCTGTAAGTTGGGATTAGACGAGATGTCTGTTGTAGATCCAGACAGTATGCTTGTCCATGGAGTTGAGGGATTACGAGTGGTTGATGCCTCTGTCATGCCGTATGTAACCAACGGCAATATCTACGCCCCCGTAATGATGATCGCCGAGAAAGCTGCGGACCTGATCTTGAGAAACAGCCCGCTCCTTGCCGAAGACATTGAGTTCCACACACATTCGAAAGCTTAATAACTTTCGCACTTTATACGGTTAAAGAATTAGAAGGACGACCTGATCAGATTGAGGGTGACCTAATGCAAATACTCTTGGAGGTTTTCAAGTTCTTTTAGCGTAAATCCTTCGTGTTTTTGTATATCGCTTTAACGATTTCTGGTCCTTATTCGGAAACCGATATACCCACCTAGCAGGGCAAGCCCAACGGCACCAATTCCGATGAGCAACACTAGGGCCGTGGGTTGTTGACCCGGAACTGGTCCTCGGGCAATAGTGGAGCCAATCTCAAGTACGCTAAATAAAACGGCTCCCCAGCTGCACAACGCAGACAGCTGCCAGCGTTCGGGATTTAAAGCACCCACACTAGCACAACCCGCTAGGAAAACTAAAATAACGCCGACTCCTCCAACAATACTCGAATCAGCAAATAATCCAAAGGCACTTAGATACCCCATAAGTATGATCAGGATAACAATACCGATCCAGCGTATATACTTCATAGTATTTCAATTCTCCTTTTCAAAATCAGAGACGATCATGGTCGCCATTCCTCAGTGAAAACCCTATTGCCCTGAACATTAGAAATGTCGATCAGATATGCAGCGCTCGCTCCGACGCCGCATATCGCTTCCCCCAAACCTAATATCGACAGAAGCGTCGCCTATGGGAATTCGATACCCGAGCCAACCTCGAGGTTATGTTCTTCGCAATGGTTGCCACCTTCAGGGTTAGTGAAGTCAAAATCTTTGAAGGCCAGGCATTTCAATTCCAATCCCGCTTCTTCCAGGTAACGTACCACGGGGCTGCCTTCGGCCTGTCTGCTGGCGATGTAATCATACACCTGCTCGGTTGACAGGATGCTGCGTCCACTGATTTCGGCTGCATCTTCAGTTTTGATGTTATTCATCGTCAATATCGCGGTGGTTTCCAGCCATTTATCTCTGGTTGTTTCTTCAAAATGATACAGGACGGTGTCCCGGATAGGCGCCATAATCGTGTAGATTCGGGCATACTCGCGCATGTTCTCGTCATCCTGATAGTCTTCTGTGAGAATGAGTTGTTCGCCGCCCATTAGCGGAATGGCTCGCGGCTGCAGCACGTTGCCGTTTTCATCAACGATTTTGTTGTAGCCATAGGAGATGCCATTCTCGTCTAGCTTGTGTTCATTGCCCTCTTCGATCAGGGGTTCGCCTGTACGGATGCTGGTCAAACAATAAGACCAGAGTTGAGTGAGGTCGAGTGCTTCGACGGATACCGTTTCGAGTGTCGCGATTGGTTCTGCTGTAGGTATTGGTGTATCTGGCGGTGATTCGGGTGTAATTGATATTTCCTCAAGCAGGGGTAACGGTGTTAGAGATGCCACTTGTTCAGGCTCATCCTCACCCCCCGCTGGTTGGGACTCACTCGAGTCGAAATCCGCCGTCTCAGTATTCTCTGTCTGAATGCCACCTTCCGACGGAGCTCCACAGGCTAATGCCGCCAATCCGAGGATTATGATCGCAAGGCTTAATCGCTTCATCTCATCAACCTCCCTCTAGAACGAATTATCCAACCACCCTACTCCGCCGCACTCTCAGAGCAACGTCGCGAACTCTGCAAATATTTGGCTTGACATCGAACCGCATTTCTCAGTCATTGCCCAGCACACTATCCAAGAACTTTAGCATCGCCGGGCTGAACTCGTCTGAGTGTTCATTTCTCACGAGTCATCTCAACTCGGGTGGGCGTTGGTTGATACTCCCTCGTCGAAAAACACGCAGCAACCCGAACAGTTGGCTTATGTTGGCATGCGGATTCTTAGAAATCCATTCGCCGATCCCGTCGAACGCTGCAAGCAGGTTCTCTTTACGTTCCTGGCAGCGATCAGGGCTGCCATTCTTTATAAGATTTCTCGAGTGTTGTGATTTGAGTGAAAAGGCTCAAGCAGCCAAAGAGTAAGCCTGCTTGGCGAATAAGTACGAGAAGACTTGTTGCTCGTCAGTACCGTCAGACAGAGAGCCGTGAGCCTGCAAGATCAATGCTTCGATTAGCTGCTGGCTTTGTTGGCGAATAACCTGCCCGATGGATTGGATGGACGCGCAGACCTTGTCACGACGCGATGTGGGCAAACAGTGCAGGTGCAGGAACGAATAGGCCACGAAGACCAGTGACCAGTGCTTATGAATGGCGGCGGCCGAGCGCATGCGATATTCGTGGAGCCCCAGGTTCTGTTTGGCGTCTTGATAAAAGGTCTCAATCGGCCAACGGAGCAGATAGGTTGCGATGATCTTCTTGGCATCCCAACTGAGATGGCTGCTGACCAGCACGGCATAGGTGCCGGTTAAATCAGGCTTGGCAAAGCTGATGACCAGCCGTACCTTCCCCAAAGTCGGGATGCGTACATTCTTGCTGAAGCAGTAGTAGGTCTGCTCGCCCACTTGCATCGGTTTGAAAGCGGAAGGTGGGATAAGCGGCACTAGGTCCTGCACCTTGATGTGCGGACCATCAAAGCGCATGCGTTCGCCGGAAGCATCCTGGAGCACAAAGCTGTTGGTGATAAGGTTGCGGTTGTTTTTCAGCAGGCTGATCCAGTGCTTGCCATGCGCACTGAGAACTTCGAGCAATTCGGGTGCCAGGTACCAGGCGTCGAACAGCACCGTTTCAAAGGGCAAATCGTGCGCCAGCGCCGCCTTGACCAGTTCAGCCGCCAGCGAAATCTTGGTCGGCCAGCAAGGTGGGTGCGACTTGACGTTTGAAGCGATTACGCTCCTTCTTGGTTTTCGGGATCGTAGCGTCGGGCAACAGTTTCTTGACGAACGCTTCCCAGTCGGTGACTTCTTCGTAGCGCCGGTACAGTCGCCAGTCGGCCGGAAAGCGAACCGCGCCGCTGATGTAGTGGCCGGTGACCAGATTGTGCGCTAGCGGATACATGTGGTTGCCGTGGTTGTAATGTTGGTCAATGTATTCGAACAGACTGCCGACGTGCTCGCACAAAGTATCATCGATGGCCAGCATCGATTTGCGGGCGCCCTGGCGCTGACGCTTGGTTTGCTGGAATAAGTATGCAATGCGATCCTGGTTCAGTTCCGCGGCATCCCAGTTCGCTTCCGACAAGAAGCGCGACAGGTTGGTCTTGTCAGCGCTATCCAACAGGCAGCGCGTCATGTTCGCCATCGACTTGTTCTTCAACACAAGCAGTCCGGTTAGATAATTCTCGAAATGCCGGAACTGACAGCGGTTTTCAAACACCCCGCGAAAGCTGGCGCTGTGCTCTGATACGATGGGAGCCGGTTTTACGATGGGAAGTTGCATCTGCCGAATATGCCCTAAGATCACTCAAATCACAACACTCGAGTAAGATTTCCCATAATGATGCCTGTGCTCGCTCGTGGCCCCACGAATGGGTGATGCCTGCTCAGATTAGATCCCAGGAGTCGAGACCCATGCTCTCCTACAAAATCTGAACCAATGTGCCAATCATCACGAACAGACTGATAGATATTTTATTGCATCTTAATTATGACGGATTTTAATAAAAAAAAGACCGCACTACCCTGTCACAGTCTTCATACCATAGCAGACGAAGTGGCATCCTGCGCAACCCTCCGCCAATAAACGCATGTCCTAAAATTTTATTTGCGATTCGTGTGATGCGCGCTTCTCGGCAAGCTTGCTGCGTATTTGTTCAATTGCCGCGTCAGCCATTCTAGAGTGCAAATTCGCATCTGACCGTTTAACGAAAGCCGAAAACACAGCCAGCGCGCCCACCACGATCATCAGCGCACCCACAGGCCAGGCAAGCAAAAGAAAAATCACTCCGAGAAATATGCCGAGCATCCCGCGTTTGAAACTGCGACCGGAGACATCAAGGGCGACCTTTGCCTGCTCCAGTTTCGACTCGCTTTCGAACAACTCCGTTTCGAGTTCACCGATCTCAGACGCTAATAAGAATTTCCCCGTCACGAATTGCCTCACTTCAAAGCCATATACCGCTTATATGGACAAGAATGATCACCTATGCCGTCCCGCCGAACTTTACACCGTAAGCGAAAAGAGAAAGTGCACCTTAGAACATGAGATCTTGCTGTTCTTTATCTCGTAGGTTTCGATTGTGATAGCTGCGAGTCTATTTTATGCATGAGAGCTTGGACGTGAGCGGCGTCTTTCGCGTCGACCCGCCTGAGGTGCCGATTCGCTGCTCTTTGCCTGTGCTCCATTCGAACCCTTGCGTTGGGAGCGGAGCCAAGCTGCGCAGTTCTCATCATGTCCCATCATTACATCAGCGGCCGTGATTGTCTCACTAATCTCGTGCTCGAGAGAATTGGTGATCGCACAAGACATCCCAGCTACCATCGCCATCGCCAGAAATGTTGAGTTCAGGCGTGGCCGTCCGGGCAAACCAAATGAGACATTGGAAGCCCCACAGACAGTATTACAGCCAAGTTCCTCACTGACTCGTCGCACGATCTTGAATAGTGCTTCACCAGCGTAACGGATAGCACCGACAGGCATGGCGAGCGGATCGATGATAACATCCTCACGTGGTATCCCATAAGACTCGGCGCGCTCGACAATCTTCTTCGCAACATCGAAACGCACATCAGGGTCTTCGGAGATACCGGTCTCGTCATTTGAAATTCCAATGACAGCGCAGCCATATTGCGCTACTAGTGGCAGAATGATGTCCAGGCGCTCATCCTCACCGGTCACGGAATTGAGCAGCGGTTTACCTTGATATACAGCCA
This sequence comes from Anaerolineales bacterium, assembly GCA_965248775.1. Lineage (GTDB taxonomy): Bacteria > Chloroflexota > Anaerolineae > Anaerolineales > JBHHUI01 > JBHHUI01. The sequence continues at coordinate 1,290,345 of OZ252150.1, read as the reverse complement.
GACCGCTTTCTAATGCATCTATGATAGAAGAGTCGATACAAAGTGGAACATCCGTGAGTGATTGAATCAACTGGATCGCCTCAGCCAGAATGGCGGGTTCATCAGCCATTGGAATACCTGCATTAACATCCAACATATGGGCGCCAGCCTCCACCTGAGCAATGGCATCGGCTTTTACGCGGGAATAATCTCGTTCCCTCATTTCAGCAGCTAGCATTTTGCGCCCGGTCGGGTTAATCCGTTCACCAATAATCACAAATGGATGATCAGGACCGATCCTAACTTCCTTAGTCGGCGATGTAATAATAGTTTCCATCTAATCTAACTTCTCCTTGATTTTCGCCTTACGGCGTTTATTTCGTTTTTTCGTCACGGACGCTCCGTCCACGGATACCCGGGGCAGCAAGCCGGCAGCTTCGATGATCTCAGCTACGAGTTCTTCCTGACGGTATGCCATCACGTGCACGCCGCTCACACCTTCAATATCACGAACTTCCTGGATAATATCGATACAGAGTTGCTTGCCCTCCGCGCGCTGCTTGCCCTTCCCGGCTCCGCGCAATCGTTCGACGACGCTATCCGGGATATGGACCCCGGGCACATTCGTGCGCATCCATTCCGCAGTTTTTGCTGAACGGAGCGGGCCGACACCTACAAGGATAAAGACCTTCTCATGTAAGCCCAATTCGCGGATGCGAGCCATAAATTCGCGGAAGCGGGGCACATCAAAACAGTATTGCGTTTGAATAAAATCTGCGCCAGCCTCGACTTTTTTTCCCAACCGCAAAGGACGGAAATCGTAGGGCGGTACAAACGGATTGCTGGCCGCACCCAAAAACAAGTGCGGTGGTGTATCGAGTTTCCTGCCGCTCAGAAATTGTCCTTGATCACGGAGTGTGCGCGCCATACGAAGCAAGCTGATGGAATCGAGATCAAAAACGGGCTTTGCTTCCGGTTGGTCCCCGGTCTGGACACCATCGCCTGTAAGACAGAGCACATTGTGCACGCCCATTGCAGCCGCTCCGAGCAGATCACCCTGGATTGCAATGCGATTCTTATCTCGACAGGATACTTGTAGAACCGGTTCGTATCCAGCCCGAGTCAGAAGCGCGCAAACACCAACGCTCGACATATGGACATGCGCACCAGATGCATCGGTCGCATTGATGCCGTCGCAGACTTCTGCGAGAACAAGCGCACGGTCATAAACCGAATGCGGGTCGGCGGAATCAGGTGGATTGAGTTCCGCAGTAACAGCAAAACGACCAGACCGCAGAACACGTTCGAGTCTTGATTTATTTTGTACGGGGGATAAAGAAGCGGCGCCCACTATTCAGACCAACCAGCAGGCACAGCAGTTGCTTCTCCAGTGAAATCATTGATCCATGCGGAAGTGCCTTCAAGCTGCCGGTTTACCGGGGGCATGATATGCAATATATCATCGCCGTATATTTTTAGATCGCGAGAACGTTCCCAAGCCAGCACCCAAACACAGCGCATCTCTGGGATGATTTCACAATGGCCGTTTGCACGCACGCCACCACATGGACCGTTGCGTAAATTCTTTGGGCAGGTCATGGGACACGTCATGCCTGTGCTGTGCAGAATACATTGCCCGCACATACGGCAATCGAAGATGGCACCTTTTGTGATTTCCTCCCCACGAATGAAGACTTTTTCGACGGTACCACCCGGTTTAAGCCAATGCCAGAAAATCCCGAGTGCGCTTTGGGTGCTATCAAAGATCCACTCAAGCAAACGCGGATAGTCTTGAAGGAAACGAAACATAGACAGGAATTCTACTCGAACTTGAGTCTTAACCGCCGGCGAGTTCTCGCAAGGCAGCCAGGCCAATCGGGGCAATGTCGAGCGAACGACCGGCGTCGAGGATAGTCTCCCAAAGATAGGCGCCATATGAACGCGCCCCTATCAACCAATAGCGGCGCAAATCAGCAGCATCCCGACGAATGACGATCTGGCCGGTCTTGGCTACACCCGTTTGCTTCGCGGTCTGATCAGGAAATTTGCTCTCGTGCAGATCAAGACCACAGAGCATACTGAGCAGTTCGCCTGCGTACGGACCAATGAGCACGAGTTCACTACGACCGTCCGTGATGTCTGTGACCGTAACCATTCCAGACATATCTCCGACCGCGGAGTTAAGCACACTGAGTACGGAGGCCTCCCCAGCTGGAGGTGTACTGACAAAGAAGAGATCCTCCCGCAATCGGTAGGCGTAGCCGCCATCGAACGCAGCTCCCTGATTGATATCTAATTCCCCAACTCCGAGGGCGCCTTGCATTAGCGCGGTTACCTGTGCGCCTTCGACAAGAATTTTACCGCCCGCAGAGACGTCGGCGATCGCAACCCGTTGCCGGGCGGCCGCCACTTCTGCAGCAATCGTGGTGAATTTTTCGGGGAGCTGCCAATCGCCAACGCTGGCAAATGTTGCCCCTGCGCGGTCTGCCGTAACGTGGATTGAAGATAATTTAGTCGTAGTCAGTGTGGCACTCATTTGTTTATGTCCGTAAACGCGCGCCGTCTGGGTCGACGAACGCGCCGTGGTGCACACGGGCTTCCGCAAGCGTCTTGCCATCAATGCGGATGGTAAATTTTGAACCGGCTTGTTCTGCGATTACGGGCGGCAGCCAGCACATACCAATTGCCTGATTCAAGGTCGGACTCAGGCGGCTGGAAGTAATCCAGCCGATAATCTCAGGAATGGCTTTGCCACGCGGCTTGATAATCTGCAGGCCTTCCTCGGGCACAATACCCGGTGTGACCATCTCGAAGCCGACCAGTTTTTGCGGCGGACCGTTCTCCTTGATGCGAGCCAGCGGCCGGTTGCCAAGAAACTCCGGTTTGTCCAACTTGACAGCCCACTCCAGATCAGCCGCAATCGCGTCAGAGAGGGCGTCCGTATCCTGCCCAACGATGATGTGCGACTTCTCCAAGCGAAGCATTCGTTGTGCTTCGATACCGAAGGGAAGGATGCCAAACTCTTCTCCGGACTGCAACACCGCATTCCAAACATGCAGACCTTGCGCCGCCGGGCAGTGGATTTCATAGGAGAGTTCTCCGGTAAATCCGATTCGGAAGAGTTGGCAGGACACGCCTGCAATTTCCATTTCGCGTACATGCATATAGGGGAAGCTGGAATTGGATACATCGTCATCGGTGAGCTTCTCAATTAGCAGCCGGGATTGTGGTCCCGCCAGATTGAAGGCGGAATTCACTTCGGTCACATTGACCACGTGGACATCATCGCCCCAGCCGGACTGCATCCACCACTGAAGCCATTCGAAGATCGTAGTTGCACCTGAACTGGTAGTGGTCATATACCATTCATGCTCAGCCATGTGCGCTGTGACACCATCGTCCATCACGACGCCTTCATCGTTGCACATCACGCCATAACGCACGTGGCCGACAGCAAGTTTTTGCCACTTGTTGATATAGATGCGATCGAGCAGATTGGGGACGCCTGCGCCGGTGAGTTTAATTTTCCCCAGCGTGCTGACATCAATCAGGCCGACACGTTCCCGCACGGCGCGCACTTCTTCGACGGCGTGTTCAAGAGATCCATAATATTCAGGCCGCAACCAGACCCCGGCCACCATCATTTTGGCGTCATGTTCGAGATGCCAGTCATGGATAGAAGTCAATGCCACCGGTTCCATGTTCTGCCCGGCAAGCGCACCCAATGTCACCGGGCGCATGGGAGGTCGGGCCGTGGTCGTACCGGTTTCCGCCACCGTCCAGCCATTTTCGCGCGCACACAAATGAATGGAATTCATCGAACACATGCGCCCCTGGCAAGGCCCCATTGTGACGGTGCTATAGCGTTTGAGCAATTCCATCGTGTTGTAGCCTTCCTCGATGGAAACTTGTAGATCTTTGTCTGACACATCTTCGCAAAGACATAAGAAGCGCTTCTGCTGACCGGGCACTTTTATTCTTGTAGACGTTCTTCGCGATTCGCTTTTGCGGGCGCTCGCAATGCGATTGATTTCAGCCTTGGATGGTGCTTTGCCGAAACCTAATTGTGCAGCCGCTTGCTGGCCGGCCCAGCGGCCTTCCTTGATCTGTGTTTCGAAAGTGTGTGTGCCATTCACTCGCCCGACGGCATAGACATCTTCCGGTAATGAAACAGCCAGGATTTCTCCCCGTTCTTCGTCATATTCGAGTGTGCCGCCTGACTGATATAAAAGACCGTGGTTGGCCATCCAACCAACACTCGTTGCGATGATGTCGCAGCTGACCACTTTCGAAGCCCCGCTATTCACTTCGCCGTGAGAATCAAGCGCCACCAGCACAGCTTCACCGACGGCTCCATTTCCTTCTGCGCCCATAATGGTATGTTTCCAGAATATCGATGTGCCTGTTTCTTCGACGGCTCTAACATTCCCAGAATCACTTTGCGGGCGCTCATCGGCGACACCAACCACAGAAACTCCGACTGAAATCAGATCGGCCGCCACTTGCCAGCCATCGTCATTGGCCGTGACAATGAGTACTCGACTGCCGGGCAGCACACCATACATATGTATAAAGCGAGCAACACCGCTGGCGAGCATAACGCCCGGAAGATCGTTGTTACCAAACACCAGCGGCTGTTCCACCGCTCCGGTTGCGACAATGAGTGCGCCCGAACGGATTTTGAGGAGCCGGTTGCCACGCATTGCGGAAATCCAGTGATCTTCGTACCAACCCAGCACCGTGGTATCTGTTACAACCGAGATGTTTTCGTGTTCTTCGACCGCGTAAATAGTCTCTGCTAATGCTTCGTCGATTCCGGCCGCCGTGTGTCGTACATGCCCACCAAGAAGCGTACTCTCTTCAAAAAGCAACACATGCGCACTCTGCTCGGCAGCTGCCAGCGCTGCGTGCAGGCCAGCCGGTCCGGCACCAACTACGGTTACATCGGCGTGCATATATTGTTTATCAAATTTTTCGGCTGGAACGACCGGTTTTACCTTGCCCAGCCCAGCGGCTGCGCGCAGAAATTTTTCGTATAGGGGCCACATAAACTGCGGTCGAATAAAGGTTTTGTAATAGAAACCAGCTGGCAGAAACGGGTCTACCATCCCCGTGGCCGACATCACATCCGTACCGAGCGAAGGCCAGGCGTTCTGGGATTTCACATCCAGCCCGGCTTCAACCTGCCGTACACAGGAACGCACATTCGGTTCGTTCTCAATCTGCACTAAACAGTTTGGGCAATTTCCGGCGCAACACATCAAGCCGCGCGGTCGGTGATATTTGAACGAGCGGCTGAGTACTTTTACATCGGCAGCAGCCAGCGCAGAACCGATTGTGTCGCCTGGGTAGGCCTGAATTGTCTCGCCATCAAACTTGAATTCAATCGTTTCCGAGCGATCCAGCACTTCACCCGGTTGTGGGGCGAGTCGCTTTGTCCCGGAAGTTGTCTGGACTGGGTTTTGCACGTTACTTCCCTTGTGGCGCAAAGCTGGGCTGCCAGCGATAGATTTTTATAACTTCATTGGTTCGTGTGTGCCGTTCGGCAAGGAACCATAGGCCGCAGCCGGAACTGTGGTACCACCATTCCTTTTGCACACCCCATTTGTTGTCGCGCATGTAAATGTAATCCGCCCACTCAACATCGGTCGTTTCCATGACATTCGAGGGGCGCGGATTGTATTCACCGCCATAACGATATTCCTGCACGCTCCGGCTACCGCAATTTGGACATTTGAGCAAAATCATATTCGTAATTCCATATGCATGCGATTAGTGGCCGACAGATGCGGCTCCTTTTTCACCAACGAGCTTGTGTTCGTCAAAACGGGAGTAGCGAAACGGCTCGATCAGATCCGGCGTACTGCGGGTGGCGATGGCTTCCGCCAGAGTTTTCCCGGCGATTGGAGAAGCTTTAAAACCATAAGTCCCCCAACCCACATCAACGTAAAAACCTTCGACGGGAGTTTTGCCCATAATGGGGCTGTAATCCGGGGTCATATCGCAAAGGCCGGCCCATTGGCGCAGCATGCGCACCTGACTCAGCATCGGGAATAGCTCCAGCATGTGGCCGCCAATCCCTTCAAGATAGGAGAGCGAACCCCGCATGGAGTACTGGGCAAACGGATCGACGGCCGCCCCCATCGCAAGTTCACCCCTATCAGTCTGACTTACATAAACGTGCAAACTGCCCGAGACGACGATCGTGTCCAGGAATGGCTTGAGGGCTTCTGTGACGGAAGCCTGTAGTGGGAAGGTCGTTATGGGAAGTCGCACACCGGCCATATCTGCAATCGTGGTACACCAGCCGGCAGTGGCATTCAAGACCGCGCCGGCTTTGATGTAGCCGTGCGTAGTCTCTACGCCTTCTACCTTACCGCCCGAGACACGAATGTCGTTTACACGCACACCCTGATGGATATGCGCGCCGCGGGCGTCTGCCTGATGGGCGTAGGCCCACACTACTGCGTCATGCCGGATAACACCCCCCGGCGGATGATAGAGGGCAGCCAGAATTGGAAAACGTGGGTGGTCGCTCACATCAAGAGGCGGCGCTATTTTCTTGATCTCTTCCGGGAAAATTAGGCGTGTGTCAACCCCCTGTATCTGATTGACTTCGGCGCGGCGGCGCATCGTCCGTACACTTCCATCTGTGTGCGCGAGCGTAAGATGCCCACGTTGGCTGAACATGACATTGAAGTCCAGATCAACCGACATCTGCTGGTAGAGTTTGACGCTCTCGTCGTAGAATTGCACGCCTTCAGGAGTGAGATAGTTACTGCGGATGATAGTTGTATTTCGGCCACTGCCCCCTGCTCCGATGTAGCTCTTCTCCAAGATGGCTACGTCGGTGATGCCGTGGTCTTTTATGAGGTAATAGGCACAGGCCAGACCATGCGCACCGCCCCCAATGATGACGACATCATAACGATCCTTAATGGACCGCTTGTGCCACATGCGGGGCAGCGGTTTATTGCCATTCAGAGCCTGTTTTATCAGTTTCCAAGGCATGCGCGTTCAGACTCCGTCAATCTTTATCATTGTTTGATTCAGGGTCGTAACCAAGGGCTTTGATCAGCAACTTGAGTCGTTCACGCGGATAGGCCTCTTCAATTTCAGCAGCCAGCGCCCGGGCTACACTTTTTGAATCGCCTTCCCGTTCCTCCCAGTCCGAAGAGCGCCACTGGGAGAGGTAATCATCTGTGCCGATCAAACCCGCTTCCATCGCCGCGCGATCGATCGAATCCTGGAATCTATCAGGCAAAGGGCGCGATGAGCGTTCCGGACCCTGACGCAGTTTGACCTGCGCCGGAATATCCCGCCAGTAAACTACCTGACAGCGGGAGATTTCGAGAAACTCGTATCCGCCCCGCTTGGCGATCGCGCGCAAGCGTTCTTGTGAAAACTCAGCTTCCAAATCCCCCACGATCTTTTCAGAAACACTCTGCGCTTCTCCTGAATATGGTTCCCACGCCGAAGTGCGCCATTGTTCCAAATAGTCATCCGAATCGATCTTTCCCGCATACATCGCCGCTTTATCGATCGCTTCCTGAAAACGATCCGAAAGTGGTTGCGAAGAACGCTCGCGGCCCACACGAATCTTGATCTGCGCGGGAATGTCCCGCCAGTATATAATTTGGTACTGGGTCTCGTTAGTTCGTTTGCGAGTCATATCCCTTATTCCGAGCGAGTTGATCGAGCTTATCCGAGTCGTACTTCGCTTCTAGTTCTTGCAGGAGTTCGCCGGCGATCGCATTTGCATCACCTTCGCGCTCAAGCCAGCCAGATGAACGCCAGGCCTCCATATACGCCTCCCCCGAAATCGCCTTAGCACGAAATGCGGCCCGGTGGATCGCTGCCTGAAAACGCGCTGATAGCTGTTTAGAGAGTCGTTCGCGGCCATTGCGAATCTTGATCTGCGATGGTATATCACGCCAGAAAATAATTTGATAACGTATATTCATCGCGCTATCAATCAGTGTCCCTTCATCAAAGTAACAAGGCGAGATTCGAGGGCGCCATACCCCACGTGCTTTATCTCGAGCGGCAGCGCAAGCTGCTCGGCCGCCCACGCGGCCTGTTTCTGCAACTCCGGATCATCCTCCTGAGAGATATAGACAACGCGTTCATAGTTCCCAAAATAATCATCGCGCAGCTCGGGGTGCTTATCCAACCCAAGGCCCTCCAACACGAGATGGTCGAAGGAGCGCACCATGTAGTCTGTGAGGAAAAAGGTACCCGGCTCCTCCGCCATGATCTCTTCGAAGCGCCATTGCGCGTACATTTCGTAGCAGTGTGGACCAGCCAGGCGTTGCACACCCTCGGCCTCCAATAATCTGTCCAGATCACCCCGGGTTCCGCAATCGCCGTAAACCACGACGACATGATCGTATTGTGCTCGCGCTTCACGAATCCGTTCTGCGACTGCGGGCGCGATCCGTTCAGGCCGGTTGTGCAAAAGCGATGGAACAGCCAGAACGTCGGCGTCCCAATTGCGTTTTTCTTTTATCGCGATCACTTCACGGGCCAGCGCGCCACACGCAATGAGGGCAGTTGTCATTGGATGAACTCAGCGAATGCCCATACGCTCACGGATGAGTTCCCCGATATGAAATCTCTGAATCACAATTGGCCCTGTTTGATCTTCATGAATTTCTTGGCGGTTTCTACGGCAATTGCTGCGTCGCGGCAGTAAGCGTCGGCTTCGATCTCTTCCGCGAAGGCTGCGTTGAGCGGCGCACCGCCGACCAATACGATGAGCTCATCGCGGATGCCACGCTCTTTCAGCGCCTTGATGACAACATCCATATAGGGCATCGTCGTGGTGAGCAATGCGCTCATGCCAATGATGTCAGGATGGTGTTCATCGATGGCGGTCATGAAACTATTCACATCGTTGTTGATGCCAAGGTTGAATACCTCAAACCCCGCTCCTTCCATCATCATCGATACCAGATTTTTCCCTATATCGTGAATATCGCCTTTGACAGTGCCGATCACCATCGAACCAACGGAGGGTGCTCCGGTCTCGGCCAGCAACGGGCGTAGAATCGCCATACCGGCTTTCATTGCCTTGGCTGCCATCAGTACTTCCGGCACGAACAAAATGCCGTCGCGAAAATCAACACCCACAATGTCCATCCCGGCAACCAGCGCATTCTGAAGGACATCGTATGGCATCATCTCACGCTCAAGGAGAATATTAGTACCGGTTGCTATCTCATCGGCCAGACCATCGTACAGGTCATCCATCATTTGTTCGATGAGTTCATCCGTGGGTAATGCATTTAGATCAATATCTTCGTATTCTTCTTCTTCGCTCATGCTGGAAACCTTTTAGAGTGACGAGTTACGTTCGATTGTAAACAACTATTTCTAGCTACATTCTGCGAAACATTATTATTCAGCCGCAGCGCGGCGACGACGGCGTTTTCGTCTCGGAATGTCCTCACCTGGAATATCCGTAGCTTTCGGCAGTATCTCTTCCAAATGTGGATAAGCATCCGACGCATGCGGTAAGTTCATGGCTGCGACGAACTCTTCCTGGAAATTGGTAGCGGTTGCCGTCTGGACATGAATTGCATTCTCTGCGATTGCAGCCGCTTCATCCCGCGCTGTCTTGTCCAGGAGTGCGATGCGCGCGCCGTCGCCGGCAGCATTGCCAACGGCTGTCACTTTGTCCAGTTCACAATCCGGTATCAAGCCCAGAACCATGGCATGCATTGGGGATATAAAGCTACCAAATGCGCCGGCCAATATGACTCGATCGACTGTAGTCACGCCGCGTTCCAACATCAACAGTTTCGCGCCCGCATAGAGCGCGGCTTTGCCAAGTTGAATTTGGCGAATATCATTTTGTGTTACGACGATTTCGTCTTCGGTAGCGCTCTGTTCAGCCGTTGCAAGCACATATTCCAAACTTCGGCCGTTACTGCGGATGCGCGCATAACTTTCCTCACTGCTCGGCACTATGCGACCATCTGCGCTTACGGCACCGGCCAGATACAATTCTGCAACGGCTTCAATGATGCCGCTCCCGCATATGCCCGTCGGTTTATTATCTGTGGGGGCATCACCAACCACCCATTCCTCGGAGCCAATCACTTTGAAGCGCGGTTCCAGAGTCTCACGATCAACACGCACACGCTCTATGGCACCCGGCGCAGCGCGCTGACCGTGTGAAATCTGCGCACCTTCAAATGCGGGACCGGTCGGGCTGGAGGCACAAAGGACTTGGTCACGGTTACCTAATACAATTTCGGCATTAGTGCCGACATCGACAATCAGGACCAACTCCTCAGAATGATGAGGCGCCTCGGCAACCTGTACGGCCACATTGTCTGCGCCAACATGTCCAGCAATCGCCGGCAGGATATGTACACGTCCGGCTGGATTGATGGATATATCCATCTTACGGGCTTTCAGATCGAGCGCCCCTTTAATTGCCAGTGCAAAAGGTGCGCCACCCAATTCCACCGGATCGATTCCAAGGAAAATATGATGCATCACCGGGTTCCCAACCAACACAATATCCAGAATGTCCGTCTTGGATATCTCCGCACTCTCAGCAGCTCTCTCAACAAGCTCATTTAGCGTGCGAATGATGGCGCGGTGCATGCGTGTCACACCTTGCTCATTCATCATTCCGTAGCTGACACGGCTCATCAAATCTTCGCCGTAACGCACTTGTGGATTCATCGCTGACTCGGTCGCGCGCAACTCGCCCGTGCGAAGATCGCACAAATGGGCGGCGACGGTCGTCGAGCCCACATCCACTGCCAGGCCGAACACACCTTCGCTATAGCCCGGTTCGACGCGTAACACCTCCCGATCGTGCCAAAGCGTGAGCGTGACGGCCAACCTGCCTTTCTTGAGCGCCGGCTGCAACGCTACAAGAGCATGCAGATCAATAGTTAGGAGGTCCAAACTCCATTGCTCGGCAACGGCTGCCTGCAAGAGCTCCCAATCGCCGCGTTCATCATCCATGTCCGCTTCAATGGCTTCTACATAGATTTGTCGGATGGCGGGTTGCACATCTATAACCCGGTCGGTAGCAGCTTTTGCAATAACCTGTTTGCGGGCCTGGCTCTCTTCCGGCACGGTGATGAGCAGATCGCCGATAACCTCGCAGGCGCAGGCGAGTCGTCTGCCATTCAGGGGTTCAGTTTCGTCATACTGCGCTTCGGCGGTTGTAACGGGCGTTACATGGTCAGCCGCCGAATCAATTCCAAGTTTATGAAAACGACCGTCCTCGACTACAATCTGGCATTTTCCGCATGTCTGCTTGCCGCCACAAATAGATTCCAGCTCGACGCCCAACATACGGGCAGCATCAAGCAAATTGGTGCCCACCGGCACTTCACCCTGGTGACCGGAGGGCATCAGGGCTACTAGCCGCGTTTCAGTTGGAGCGTTGTTCATGCTTAATTGTTACCCAGCGGGCTACAAGAATCTCGGCCTGATCGATATGTACGTTGTCGTGTTGGATGATGTCCTTGACCTGCAGCTCGATTGTCGTCGGGCCTGTATTCTCGTGGATGGCTGGCCGATTCCATTCAGCCGGCTCTATGCCGGATAAGAAATCAAGAAATTCTTCACGGCCGGCGCGAAAGTTCTCGATAAGGGTATCCAGGTCAAATTCAAATTCCGGGCGCGCGACTTCCGGCCCAAAAGACACCACAGTTGGATTCTCTTCAGCAAGCATGCGCTGCAGGCGCTGCTCGAACGGCCTGTGGGTGCTGGCGAGGTGCGCAACGACATTCGAGATGCTCCATGTCTCCGGCCCCGATTGCCAGGTATGGGCGGCCTTCGGCAGATCGCGCGCAATCGCAGCCAAGCGTTCCGGAGCGTTTCGCATCTGTTGCAATAGCACGATGTAGTGCGTATCAACCGTTGGAGATATATCAGTCATTTTACTGAACCCGGAATACCCTAGATTGGGCAAATTATATGTCAACGGATAGTTTTCTTCCACCTTCTCGCTGACAAGAAAAGAAGGCGCGAATTGTCCCTAGCGCACAATTATTCTATCGTCTGATGCTAAAAATACTTGGCGGTTTGTGCGAAATAGCTAAGGTTCTCTGGGCTGGAGGCGGAATGCTTTCAGGGCGACAAACAGGTTCAGCCGCTGAGAAGGGTCACGCAGATCCGCGCCGCAAACATCCTCGATGCGACCAAGGCGATACTGTAACGTGTTGCGATGGATGTTCAATATTTTGGCAGCCTCAGCGAGGGCGCCCCCATATTCGAGATAAGCCTCCAGCGTTGCAACCAAGTCGCCACGATGATGCGAGTCATGCTCGCCGAGTTTAGCGATCTGTTCCATAAATGGATTTGATGCGAGCAAGCCCTCCGGGAGATGGTAGAGCCAATCCAATAAACCAAGGTTCCAGAAGCAAGAGACGCCTCCGTTGGAGTCGAGGCGTTGCCCTATGCTGGCGGCTTCCCACGCCTGCCGATACAGTGCAACAAGTGGAGTTTTCTTCCCCTGTGCCTGGCTAACGCCGACGGTTATGCTCTCAAAGCGCCCATTGTGTTCGGTAATGAGTTCTTTCGCCAGATTTTCTCCGATTTCGTTGGAACGCGCATCGACAATCAGGGCGATGCCTTCTTCCCGCGGGACAACCAGAGCCCAGACACCCTTGTTGCGTAACCAGGTGTCCAATCGGGTAGCGAAACGATTCTGCGAGATGTCATTGGAAGGTAATATGTCTACAAACAACGCCTGGTGCGATCGATCAAAATGATAGCCCAACATGCGCCCACGTTCGCGAACACGCTCTTCGATTTCCGTCCCTTGTTGTAAGAGCTCTGCAATGAAATCACCGCGCAGACTTTGTTGCGCCTCTTTTACAGCCTGATCTTTGACCAAGATCAGGGCTGCAACTGTTGCAGAATTTCCGAGCGCAAGTACGTCGAGATCATCTAGTGATCGGTCTCCGGCGACAATCCAAACATAGGCGAGTAACTCGCGGCCGACATTTACAGGCGCAACGATGCGCTCCATCGTCATGCCCAATTCCGGCATCGCGTCCAGCCGGGTCGCGCGCATCTCCTTTCGCAATTTCGGGTAAATCCCGCGCTCTTCCAAATTGAGGATATTCTCGGGGGGGGTGCGCCCCATTTCAAGCGTGAGTCTGCGGTTCTCGTCAATCGGCCCATTCTCGGCGGACGCCAATAATTCGTGATGGACATCTTCTATCAGAACTGAACGACCAAGTATTTCTGCCAATGCTTGCGCCACCGCCGCAAGATCGCCCCCGGACAACACTATGCCCGTGAGGCGCTCATAAATATCTGCCGCACGTTCTTTCAAGGCGAATTGATGATTCACAATCTCGACGTAAAGTCGTTCGGTGATCGTTATAAATTCTGCATCTGGCGGAAGTGTAATGACAGGGAATTCGAGTTCATCGGCCGCACTGACGATAGACACTGGGACGGCCTCGTGATACCAGCCGATGGAGAAGACCATGCCAACAAGACCGTTCTCAACCAAGGTTGGCACCAAAGCAGCCTGACGTTCCGGACTGTCCTTCAGGCCATACCCGGCTGTGAGCAACAGCACGCCCTGCCCCCAATGGAATTGCGAATCGGGAATGTCAACCGTGTGCACACGTTCAATATACTGATCCAGCCCGGCAGCACCCGCAACGACTTGCGCCTTCTTGAATTCAGGTAATTGCAGGGCTTCACGCAGAGTGAGCATGCGCTAAGTGTCCCGCGAGGTTTGTTGCATGTCAAGGGGGATGAGGTGTGTCGATTAAGAAACTTCGATTTTGATTAGAGGCAGCACGGACGCTAATCCTTTATACGTCCGCGGCTAGCCCGGCACATTTTTAACAGAAAAGCGATGCTTCCTTCGAGTCGTGATCCGATTCGGAAAACGTTCTAAATAAGAGCTTTCAGCTGTTCGCGTGTGATATTGCCACCGCTCTGGATTAGAACGACCTTCTTACCCTCTAAACGGTCTCGAAGTTTGCACGAGGCAGCCAGTGCTGTCGCCCCGGACGGCTCGACAAGCTGCCGAGTCCGTTCGATCGAAAGGAGTGTGGCTTCCCAGATTTCGTCGTCGCTGACAAGAATGAAGTCGTCCAGATCGCGTTGTAAAATCGCTTGCGGCATGTCGAAGGTAGCACCTGTTGCCAGGCCATCGGCAAATGTATGGTTTGGCGCAGTTGCCGGTTTATTTTCTTTCCAGCCCTGATAGGCAGCCGAAGAGTCCTCCGATTGTGCGCCGATCACCTGCACCTCGGGGCGCACGGTTTTGGCTGCAATGCAGACGCCGGCCGCCCCGGTACCTCCACCGATGGGAACGATGATGACATCCACATCCGGGAGCGCTTCCATAATCTCGAGCCCATAGGTGGCAACTCCCGCGATCAGGTGCAGCTCATCGCCGGAAGAAACATAGGTCATGCCCTCAGTACGCGCCTGCTCTTCGACGTATACACGGCAGTGGTCGAAGTTTTCGCCCACGTAATGTATCTCCGCGCCGAAGTCTTCAATGGCACGCGCTTTGACTGGGTTCGCGCCGTTGGGTATCGCCACGATGCAGCGCACTCCGAAGAGTTGGGAAGCGTACGCGATGCTCTGGCCGTGATTACCAGTGGAGGCTGTGATGACACCCCGCGCCCGCAATGCTTCATCCATATTGGCGAGGAGATTGATGCCGCCGCGCACTTTGAAGGCGCAAATAGGTTGGTGGTTCTCGTGCTTGACCCAAACCTTCGCCCCGACTTCCCCGTCCAGGCTTTTCCAACGGTGTAATGGTGTAGGTTGAAGGTATGGAGCAATTGTCTTGCGAGCCTTGAGTACATCGGTGAAGGTGGGGAGATTCATTTATGATCCTGACTGGGCAATCTTAATTCAAGTGGATTAACAATCAAGTGAGAGTGCGATGCACTTGAGCGCCTGCGGAGCGAGAATCGTTCAATTGCGTCGCACCCAAACGCGGGGTGTGACAAACTTTCACATTCGAACAAGCGAAAGTGCATCGCACTCTCACTCGGGGTTCATCCTGTCACCGACAGTGTACGCTGCGGCGGCGGTGTGAAGGTAAGGCCGCAGTTAATGGTTTGCCCAGCTAGCGCTACGACTTGAGATTCTCCCTGCACGAGGTTCTCCAAAAAATGGGAGTTTGGATCGACGCTCGGGTCGCCCCTGGTTAACGTTTTATTAAAGGAGACACCCGCCCCCAGAGCAAGTTACGTTTACCACAGTACCGGCATCCAATCCTCGCGCATCAAATAGCATACCAAAATTTGGTACAGCTCCTGTCGGGTTAACAACAGCGAATGTATACCCGATCGCAATCGCCCCCGTTGGCGCCAAGGTCAAAGTAGACGTTAGCGGGGTAAGTGGAGTAATTAGGGTCTGTGTTGGCAATGGCGAGACGACGCCTGTTATCGTAAGCGTCTTCGTCGTTCCATCCGGATGCGTAACAACGATCGTAATAGTGGCTGATTTGAACACAGCCTTGCATTGCACGTCAGCCGTGATAGTGAATGTGAATTCAGGTTTCGTCGTTCCCTGCACACCGGTGCAATCCCATTTCTCAAATGCCCAACCCTGCCCCGGGGTCGCTTTCAGCGTGACCACTGTTAGATCGTTCAATTTTGCCGAACACGTCCCCGTCGGACTCCCCGTCACCGGAATCGTGCAGTTCAAGCCGCTCGGACCAGTGATTGTTCCCTTGGACGTTGATCCAGTTTGCGCCAATGCAGGCACGGCCTGCCCAAGAAGCAGCAGGATCAGCGTCGAGCCGATCGCCAGAATTAGACGAACTCGCTTAGATATGTTCATGTAGCTTCTCCTCTTGCTGTGTCGTTAACAGATTTTACACGTCTACAGTTTGCACGCAATTCAAGCGGGTTAGCCACCGGTGATTGTGAGGGTGTGCTGAGCTCTCACCGGAATAATGATTTTCAAGTTGTTATTGGCCGGGTTGGGATCGGTTCTGCTTCCCGATGTTAGAGAAAGCTGAACTGTCAGCGTTTGACCCCCCGTATTACTGTCGATGGTGGCCTGATATGCAAGACCAACAATTTTTTGTGTAATTGTTGCGAATCCCCCTCCAGGCAAGTCCGGTAACGCCCAGCTATTTGTTGCACTATTGAAAAATTGAGATGGTGTTCCGGCTCCGGCAGTCATGCCCTGTGGCAGTATGATCTGAAGCGTTGCGCCGCTCACATTCCCCACCCCGAGGTTATTAAGGATGAAGATAGAAATTGTCACTGTTGAGCCGGGGTCCACAGGCTGGGTTGTAATTTTCGAGATTGATGATAATCCTTGACGAGTTACTGTTTTTTTGAGATTCCCGTCCTGATATTCAACCCCAACAAGGCCAATTCCCAGATCAGTGATTATATTTTGTACTTGGAAGTTAACGCTGGCGAAATCGTTGGTGCTCACGGGATCATGAATTGTGGTTTGGGGCCGGATAGTTGGAAAGCTCGCATTGACGGAGGCATTGGCATTTACTCCCCCTCCTATCGCCGTGCCCGTATCTGTACCCGATACTGTTCCACCGGGTGGAATCTCACGAGTTAAGAAAGTGGCACTTGTAGAGGATGTTACGCTAAGAAAATCGATCGCAGGACGTGTCGTTGTAGTAGTTGCAGCATTTGAATTAAATATCAGACCATTCGCGGCCAACGTTAGTGCTGGCGGCGTGACTGCATGTGGACCGCTATTCGTAATTGTTACAGTTAAACTGATAGTGTCGCCAAAATTTGGTCGGGCGTCGCTTACACTTAGCGAGACTGCCAAATCCGCCGCTTTGACACCCACGTTCTGTCGGAAAGAATTGTT
Organism: Anaerolineales bacterium; assembly: GCA_965248775.1. Taxonomy (GTDB): domain Bacteria; phylum Chloroflexota; class Anaerolineae; order Anaerolineales; family JBHHUI01; genus JBHHUI01. Next base: position 1,273,554 of record OZ252150.1, on the reverse strand, counting down.
CGATGGATCCGGATCAATTTGATCAGCGCTTATATTCGCAACAATGTTGCTAGACTGACCGGGCGTCGAGCTCACCTGAAGCATAAGTGTCATTTCGGCGCCCTGAGCAAGTGTGTCAATACTCCAAACATTCGTTTGTGTGTCGAATGTGCCCGGCAGTGGCTGCGCGGAGTTGGTGACGTAAGTGACACCCTTCGGCAATGTCAGAGCGACCTTGGCATTCGAGGCCGAACCGGGTCCGCCATTGCCTACATGCACTCTTAATCGCATCGTTCCGGGCACATCGAGCAGACCGTTGCATGTCGTCGTCACAGTCACCCAGGTGCAAGAGTCAACCTGCATGAAAACCAACAAGTCGGCCCGATTCTGCTGTACGGAAATAGTGACACTATCGTTGTTGTCGTTCGGATTGGCGTCCGGCTGATCTGCGGAGATGCTGGCAGTATTGATCAACGATTGCCCTGCGGTACCGTTGTCAACTCGTGCTGTGATGCGTACGAGCGCCGGTGTTCCGGGATTTAAAATTGGAAGTGTCAAAACGGGTGCAGTACTCGCTCCGGGCGTACCCAGTGGATTTAGGGGGCAATTTGAAACAATCAGCGGCGGAGCGGCCGCCCCAGGAATCGACGAACCTGGTGTAAAGCTCAGGCATGTCAATCCTGCCGGCAGTAGGTCCATCACGATCACATTCGTGGCTGGATTCAGGCCATTATTTACGAATGTGAGTGTGTAGACAATCGTGTCGCCTTCGGACGGTTGGGAAATTTCGACCTCTTTGATGATTGCTAGATCAACCGTCGCCTGCTTGAAGATCGCGTTGCAGGTTGTCGTCGCCGCAAATGTGAAAGTGACATTAGCCGTTTTTTGATCTGCGGCAATAAACTGCTGGCCGGCTGCACAGGAACCGATCCAGGCAATGAAGAGCGAGTCTGTATCGGCCGTGGCTGTAAGTGTGATGTCGAATCCGATGGGAACTGTGATCGAGCAGGCAGACGGATTGTCCGGGACACCATTTGTGAGGTGGCAATTCAGGCCGCCGGGCCCGGTTACGCTGCCACTACCCGGCCCAAGCTGTTGTGCGGAGCTGCTCGGAACGAGAACAAGCAGCGTACCGAATACGGCAACGAACGCAATGATGCGCCTAATCACAAAGCACAATTCGAGACGCAGATTTCGACGGAGACTCATTGGTGTATCTGTCTTATCCTACCGAGCGAAAGCGCAAATGCAAATGCACTCAGAAACAGGAACGCACCCCAGAGCAAGAGTTGATCACCATTGGCATCCGGGGCCGCCACCGGTTCGGATGCCAATTTTGTCTCTATCCCCGGTTGCACGGCCAACAATCCGAACGGGCTGAAGTGCACTGTCGTGCCGCAGGTCTCGTCGCGATTGCCGAACACATAAGGTAGTGCCTCCCAATAGCCGCCTCGCAAATGCCCGACGCGCAGATTCGTACGGTTCCCATCGGCAGCGGCCACGTCAGCGATCGTATGCGGCAAACAAATTGTCACCGGCGCAGCAACTTCGGTGCGTCCCTCAAATCCAATGTCGGCAAGCATTCTCACGAAAGTATGGCCGGGTGAAACAATCGCCGTCACAGTAGCAGAGGCCGGCTCGCAACGAAACGGGATTGCCGCCGACAACGTGAGTGCCGGGACAATGACGCGCCCACCCTCACAAGCGAAGATGCCGCCGGCAGGTCCAATATAAGAAATGCTTTCCACACGAGCCGAAAGCGGATCAGCGCTGGACTCGTTTTGGATAATTACAATCTGTTCGGGCGCAGTAGGAGTTGGCGGGGCAACCACTGCCACGAAGGACGTAAATAGCGCTGGCTGTCGGCTCAATGTATCGATGGTGATTGGATCCCCGCTCCCATTTAGAGATACTCCTCCGTTAAGGCCACCACCTATCGTTAGGATGCCAACTTCACTCTGCGTGAACCCAAAATCAACTCCTTCGATCGTCGTCGAGATTGGCAGGCTGCTCAAGTCTAGAAAGTAGGGCGCTCCGGAACCTGGTAGTGTCTGCTGCCAGAGGGACTCCTCCCCAAGTGGTGGATGGGCGTAGAAATAGAACGGAAAGGGTAATTGTCCCGCGAACTCGAATGAGCCGTCACTGCCGGTACTCAGGCCGAAATTGGCCGTGCTGGCAGCCGCCGTACGCAGCTGAGCTGAGAATGTGAAATCCACACTGAGAAGACCGTTCCCGGATACCGTCAATGGCGTAATTGGTGTGACCACACTGGAAACCCGCACCACGCCCCAGCCAGCGAGGCCGGGCTCGTCCGCCTGTCGCACACCATCTCCATTCAGATCATTGAATACAGTCCCGCGGATAGCACCGCCCCCCTGCACATTTATGCTCACATCGGCTGTGGCGGTACCACCATTATTATCATCAGCGGTATAGGCAACACTATCCGGGCCAAAGTAACCGGCCGTCGGCATATAACGTAACATGTTACCTTCGATCGTTATGGTTCCGTGTGAAGGAGTAGTGACATCCTTAATTTGGAGGGGAGCACCCTCCGGGTCCACATCATTGCCGAGCACATCGAACGTATTATCAGAATTGATATCGACGTCGAATGAATCGTCATTGGCGATTGGATAATTCGTCGAAATTTCTACCGAGCCAGCATCACACGCACTGTCGGCAGCCGGCTTTGGTCGACCTACACTGCGCTGGTCGACTGTAACCGTTGAACCACAACTACGTGTTCCAAAAGGCGTGCGGTTAATAGCAGCGCTGCCTGCACCGGGAAAGTGCGATTGCGTTGAGCCGTCGTTGTCTGCGAGAGAGCCCAGGTTGGCGGGGCTGGTCGTATCGTCGGCGCCGTTGGTGGGACAGCCTGCACCAAAAACGTTGCCGCCTCCCGAAGTCACTGTTCCGCTGCAATCGGATGAAGTATTCCCTTGGACAATCGAATTCTTGACGCTAAACGTCCCGCCTGCCTGCGTAATGCCACCCGATCCGGTTGTTCCGGAATTGTTCGTCACGGTTACAAAATTGAGCGTGACCGTATCTGAAGAGATTATGCCGCCACCATTGGCATCAGCACTGTTGCCAGAAATAGTCGAGTTGGTCACAGTCAGCGTACCGCTAGATACTGCGATGCCGCCGCCGGGAGCAGCTGTTGCCGAATTGCCAGAAATTGTAGATTTGTTAATGCTCGAGTGTTGTGATTTGAGTGAAAAGGCTCAAGCAGCCAAAGAGTAAGCCTGCTTGGCGAATAAGTACGAGAAGACTTGTTGCTCGTCAGTACCGTCAGACAGAGAGCCGTGAGCCTGCAAGATCAATGCTTCGATTAGCTGCTGGCTTTGTTGGCGAATAACCTGCCCGATGGATTGGATGGGCGCGCAGACCTTGTCACGACGCGATGTGGGCAAACAGTGCAGGTGCAGGAACGAATAGGCCACGAAGACCAGTGACCAGTGCTTATGAATGGCGGCGGCCGAGCGCATGCGATATTCGTGGAGCCCCAGGTTCTGTTTGGCGTCTTGATAAAAGGTCTCAATCGGCCAACGGAGCAGATAGGTTGCGATGATCTTCTTGGCATCCCAACTGAGATGGCTGCTGACCAGCACGGCATAGGTGCCGGTTAAATCAGGCTTGGCAAAGCTGATGACCAGCCGTACCTTCCCCAAAGTCGGGATGCGTACATTCTTGCTGAAGCAGTAGTAGGTCTGCTCGCCCACTTGCATCGGTTTGAAAGCGGAAGGTGGGATAAGCGGCACTAGGTCCTGCACCTTGATGTGCGGACCATCAAAGCGCATGCGTTCGCCGGAAGCATCCTGGAGCACAAAGCTGTTGGTGATAAGGTTGCGGTTGTTTTTCAGCAGGCTGATCCAGTGCTTGCCATGCGCACTGAGAACTTCGAGCAATTCGGGTGCCAGGTACCAGGCGTCGAACAGCACCGTTTCAAAGGGCAAATCGTGCGCCAGCGCCGCCTTGACCAGTTCAGCCGCCAGCGAAATCTTGGTCTGAAAAGATTCGTCCAGAGCCCGGAACTCTGGGTCGGCCAGCAAGGTGGGTGCGACTTGACGTTTGAAGCGATTACGCTCCTTCTTGGTTTTCGGGATCGTAGCGTCGGGCAACAGTTTCTTGACGAACGCTTCCCAGTCGGTGACTTCTTCGTAGCGCCGGTACAGTCGCCAGTCGGCCGGAAAGCGAACCGCGCCGCTGATGTAGTGGCCGGTGACCAGATTGTGCGCTAGCGGATACATGTGGTTGCCGTGGTTGTAATGTTGGTCAATGTATTCGAACAGACTGCCGACGTGCTCGCACAAAGTATCATCGATGGCCAGCATCGATTTGCGGGCGCCCTGGCGCTTGGTTTGCTGGAATAAGTATGCAATGCGTTCCTGGTTCAGTTCCGCGGCATCCCAGTTCGCTTCCGACAAGAAGCGCGACAGGTTGGTCTTGTCAGCGCTATCCAACAGGCAGCGCGTCATGTTCGCCATCGACTTGTTCTTCAACACAATCAGTCCGGTTAGATAATTCTCGAAATGCCGGAACTGACAGCGGTTTTCAAACACCCCGCGAAAGCTGGCGCTGTGCTCTGATACGATGGGAGCCGGTTTTACGATGGGAAGTTGCATCTGCCGAATATGCCCTAAGATCACTCAAATCACAACACTCGAGTTAATGGTCACACTCGCAGTATTATCTACAAAGATACCGGCACCCCCTGTTTGAGCAGAATTTGCGCTCACCGTTGAACTAGTGATTGTTACGGTTGCAGCTGCATCTGCCCAGATCCCACCGCCAAAGCCGCCCGACACAGTCCCTAAACTCACAGTTGAATCTGAAATGTTCAGAGTACCCGTCTCAGCAAAAATACCGGCACCACCTGCTTCGGCAGTATTGCCTGTAATTGTGGAATTTGAGATCGACACAGTTCCATCTGTACTTGTGTAAATTCCCCCACCGAACCCACCACCTGCGCCGGCAGTGTTTCCGCCGATCGTCGAATTCTGGATCGTCGTATCTCCGCCTTCGATCGAGACGCCACCGCCATTAACGCCAGCTGCGGATACGTTATTTCTGACAACAACATTTGAGATGGTAAGGGAAGTGGTTCCGATTTCCTGCCTGATGCCACCTCCACTGGAAGCATTTGACCCGTTTAAAATCGTCAGACCGGATATGCTGACAGTTCCACCGTTCATTGTGAATACTGCAAAACTATTCGCACCATTTATGGTTAAGCTACCTGAACCAAGTCCCGAGATGGTGAGGCTTTCAGTGATCGTCGTCAAGGCGGAACCTAGTGTGATCGTATCTGTGACAGTGAACGAGATAGCATCCGCCGCTGCCACATCGAAGGTACAGTCAGTACCAGTCGTGTCGGCATTCGCTTCCGCATTATTGATGGCCTCTCGGAGCGTGCAATTCCCATCTCCTGCAACAGTTGTGTCGTCCGTGCTATTTACTGTGATATCCGCGGCATAGACGCGGGGTATTGGTGTCGCCAAGCCAAGCAGCGCGGCCAACAATAAAGCTGCAACGAGGGCACGCAGGATGTGCAAATATCTGGAGGGTTTACCGAATTTGATGCGGATCAAATGAAAAAGCCCGCTGGTTTTGTCAACTAGCGGGCATAATTATAGATGAGAAGGGCGAAATGCACGTCTGCCTGCGGCCTACTCCTCCCACACACGGCGAGCCGTTTCGGCCAATACGCGTAGTTTACGTTCTTCGTCTTCCACGGTAATGGCGTTGCCGACAACCGATGTAGAAAAACCACATTGCGGGCTAATAGCGAGTCTTTCCAGATCCACAAAGTGTGTGGCTTCTTTGATGCGCGCCATGAGTTCCTCGGAACTTTCGTTTCGCGTAGATTTCGTCGTCACAAGGCCGAGAACGACCATCTTGTCGTCCGGCACGTCTTGCAGTGGATTGAAAGTGCCTGAGCGGTCATCGTCGTATTCAAGCAACAGACGCTGCGCCTTGATACCCTGAAATATCGGCTTTGCGATCAAATCGTAGCCTCCTTCGACCAGCCAACGGCTGCCCTGGTTGCCTCGTCAGAGATGGAATCCGAAGGTAACTTCTGGATGGTCGCCCATCACAGCATTGTCCATCTCGATGCCACGCTGCAGATATTCATCAATCGACCAGCCCTGGTTTTCGTAAAACGCGCGAGTCTCGGGATCGATTAGCAGCGGATAGTGCGGTGCGTCGAGCTGGATGTATTTGCAGCCCAGGCGAACGAGTTCGTCCACTTCCTCGCGAATGATGTCAACGACATCCGCAAGGAAGCTGTCCATAGTGGGATAGACGTGCGCAGAATGCTCTGCCGACCAAAAGTTGGCATAAAGACTTGGGCTTGTGAGCGTGATCTTCGCCACACACTCGGTGCGCGCCCGCAAGTAGGTGAACTCCTCCGCCGACAGGTGCCGTTTGCGGCGCAGCTTGCCGGTTACACCAATTTGCTGGGGGCGTTCGGTTGCTTTATCGCCAACGTTCTCGTCGCCGAGCCAATCACCCCACAGGAACGCATCGATATCCCATTCGCCGAATCCTTCGACAGCTTCTGGTAACTGACTCTGAAAGGACATGCGGCGGAATTCACCATCCGTGATGACACCGATCCCGCTCTTCTCCTGCAATGCGACGACGTCGTCCACGGCCCTATCCTCAATGGCCTTGAATTCGGCCGCTGCAATGCTGCCTGCATCGAGATCCGCACGCGCCTGGAGCAATTCAGGCGGTCGCAATAAGCTTCCGACGTGATCGGTATGGACTGTAATCATTATTCAGCTGTACGTCTCCTGAAAGGATAATGGTTCTAGCGTTTCCATTTCGTACGCGCAGAACCGGATTGTAATTCTGCCTTGCGGTGGGCGACGAACGCTTCCAATTCCTCGCGAATACCTTCATCCAGAGTGGGCGGCTCGTAATTACGCAACATTCGTTTCCAGATACCGTGCGCCTTTCGATAGGTATCCTCGCTGCCTTCCTCTTCCCACTTCTCGTAATTGTCCATGTTGAAGACTTTGTGCTGGTAAAAAGCTGTCTCATAATGACGCATGGTGTGCTCCGCGCCCAGGAAATGGTTTCCCGGGCCGACTTCGTCGAAAGCATCCCAAGCAAAGTCTTCTTCCGTGAGTGTAATTCCGTTTACCAAGCGCGTCATCATGCCGAGCATCTCGAGGTCCATAACAAATTTTTCATAGCCCGATATGAGACCGCCTTCCAACCAGCCGGCAGCGTGGATGACAAAATTTGTGCCTGCTTGTACGGTCGGCCAGATCGTGCCTGCAGATTCATAACCCGCCTGCGCATCCGGGATACGGGAAGCGGTGAAGTTTCCGCCGGAACGGAAAGGTAGCTTATAGCGGCGCGCCATCTGCGCCGAGCCATACAATGCGAGCGCATTCTCGGGCGTGCCGAAACATGGTGCTCCGCTCTTCATATCAATATTTGTGAGAAAGGAACCATAAATTACAGGCGCGCCTGGATTGAGCATTTGTGCGTAGCAAATTCCGAAGAGCGCCTCAGCATTCTGTTGTGCGAGCGTGGCTGCCATGGTGCTCGGCGACATCGCTCCTGCAATGATGAAAGGTGAAATAATGACCGGCTGCCGGGCACGGGCATAGACCTCCACACAGCCAAACATGCGGTCGTCGAAGCGCAGCGGACTCGATGCATTGATTAGAGCGATTACGCCGGGGTTTTCACGAATGGCATCCGCTCCGAAGATGATTTCGGTCATCGTAACGCTGTCACGCGCATTATCTGCCGCAGTCACACTGCCCATAAATGCTTTATCATTTAGTGTGATATGCGCCATGATCATATCCAGATGACGCTCTTTGACATCAATGTCGTTTGGCTCGCACAAGGTGCCACCGGCGTGGTGCAAATCGTTGGCCATGTAGGTCAGACGGGCAAAGTTTTGAAAGTCTGTCAGTGTTGCCCGACGGCGACCGTTTTCAAGATCGGCAACAAAGGGTGGGCCATAGACCGGGGCGAAGATTGTTTTATTGCCGCCGACCTCTAAATTGTTTGCCGGGTTGCGCGCAAGCTGGGTGAAGGTGGCCGGCGCCTGATTGACAAAGTGCATGAGCGTGTCTTCGTCGATGTGCACAAGATTGTCTTTGATTGTCGCTCCATGTTCCCGGAATGTTTCAAGAGCAGCTGGATAGTCCAGGATGAGAACACCGGTATCACGCAACAGCCGCATCGAGGCGTCGTGGATTGCCTGCACACCCTCCGGCGCTAAGATCTCAACATAGGGCAAGTTGTTCTCTAAGGGTTTAACACTGCGCACCTGCACGGACCCATTGGTGCTTCGGCGCACAGTTCCGCGCCGTGTTTTTCGTTGAGCTCTTCCAGTCATCAATTTCTCCTCTGATCAGGTCCAATGTCAAATGTCTAAAGTCCACAGTCGTTAATTTGACCTTCGACTTTAGACCTTCCGACTCAGAAACATACCCCAACCCAATTTACCTTCGTAAGCCGCTTCGGACCAGCGGCGCATCGCGCCGATCGTATATTCGGGACCAATAGCCGCGACCAACCTATCACTATGTTGCCCGAGGTTTGTAGCCAGGTCGGCGTAGTAGGGACCCATGTGCCGAGAAAGGTCCACAGTCTCGAGCATTTGTAGACCAACGCGCGCAATAAGGTCCCGATAGCTTTCAAACGACTCCAAAGATTGTAAATTCACGCGCTCATAAATAAGCCGTTGTTCTTCCGCTTCCATCATATCGAGCTGCAGGATATCTGTGAGTAACAATGTCCCGCCTGGTTTCAATATCCGTGCAGCTTCACGCAGGACCCGGCTGCGGTCTTCGGCATGCAACAGCGACTCTTGAGTCCAAACGACGTCAGCCACACCCGACTGGATCGGGACGTGATTATAATCCCCTTCAATTACTCTGAGCCGTTCGTTATGCTCGGCATGGTGGGCATTGTCCAAAGCGATCTTGTTCTGAATGTGAATCAGATTCAGCGCAACAACCTGGCAACCAAAGTGAGCGGATAGCCAGAGCGAGGCATCCCCGTAGCCGCTTGCCAGATCGACAAGCAAGTCATCCGGCCCAAGATTAATTTGTTCTGCCAGAAAGTTTTTAGTGCGCAGTGTACCTTCGGTATGTGACTCTCCTTCACGATCGACCATCGCCAGATGAAGCGAAATACCTGAGATAGCGCGATAGATTGGCTCGACTTTCCCCTCATAATAGGATTTAAGTTGAGCGAGGTCCGCCATCGCTAAGGCCCATCGACGGGAAGACGTTTCATGGCTTTGACATGCTGAAAGCCATAGCGCACATACAATTCATGCGCGTCCTGGGTTTCCAAAAGCATCTTTGACGATTGCAAATCGGGATGAGCGCAAATGCACTCCAGCATCCATTTGCCCAGACCTTGCCCCCGATACTCCTCAGCAATAACCACGTCCGCAATATACGCAAATACGGCTCGGTCCGTGATCACGCGACCAAAGCCAACCTGTCTGTTGTTCGTCAGCAAGCTGAAGCAGAGCGAATTCGCGACCGACAATTCGACCTGTTGGCGAGTACGCCCGACAGCCCAATAGGAATCAGCAAGAATTTTATACAACCAGTCGAGATCTATTTTCTCGCGATCATTCGTTAATTCAAACGAACTGCGTCGCCAACTCAAAACATCCATCAATTAAGTGTGTGTGGGAGTTGCTCGGCCAGTACACGAATATGCGCTGGAGTAATCCCGCAGCAGCCACCAATAATCTGTGCGCCCATATCCACCCATTCTCTGGCCTCGACACAATAATCATCCGGCGAGATGACGTCATGGAATTGCCAGCTTGGCATAACGAATTCGCCCGAGTGCGGATATGCACCGAACGGCCCGTCCCAACGAGCCTTCAGCATTGAGAGCGCATCCACAACATCTTCCGTTTGGGTGTGCATGATTGTGAACGCTTGTCCACCGATTGGTAAGAGAGCGTCCAGTGCTTCGTCAATTGGCTCGCCATCCCAGAGCAACATAGTTCCATCAGTTTCACGCCTGCAACTCAGCCCTACCCAAACAGGCATGTTTGTTGCCAGTGCGGATTCCATCGCATAAGTAGTTAGATCAATTCGGCGCATCATTTCTAGCATGATCAGATCCACCTCGGAACCGACGAGTAAGTCCGCCTGTTCAGCATGAACTTCTCGCGCAGTAGATTCTTGTGGAAATTTCGATAAATCAAGTCCAGGTGGAAAGCTCGATATCGATCCGGCCAAATAGACTTCGTGCCCCACACCGGCAGCATCGCGGGCTTCTTGAGCCAGCTCGACGGAACGCCGGTTGAGAGCTTCGACTTTATCTCCTAATCCAGCGGCTTCCAAGACATTTCGCGACAAGCCGAAACTGTTCGTGATAACAATATTTGCGCCGGCCTGAATATGATCGACATGTATCTGACGGATAACGTCCGGATGAGTCTCGAGAGCCGTAGCGCTCCAGGCAATCCCATCCATCGGCACGCCTCTGCGTTCCAATTCGGTTCCGGTGGCCCCATCGACGAGGATTACTTCGTTATTCTCGAGTCGCGCACTCAGGGTTGTCATCCTCTACTCACTTGAAGAACATTTGGTGGAAATATCAAATTTCAAGGGTACGCACCCACTTGCATAACTTCACGCGGCAGCTTGATGTTAAATTCTTTCCGCAACTGCTTGTCAATTTCTGGAGAAATAGTCGGATTGAACCGGTTTGCCAGTACTAGCAGTTTGTCGGAGAGACAAGTACTTTTACAACATGAATAGCCCTACAGGGCAAAATGAGCAGTTGATTGCGACAAAACAAGCGTAAAACAGTGTGCATTTCATGGAGGGCAAACCACCTTCTCTCAGCGAGTAGCAGGCGCGCCAAAGCAGCCCCGGCTAAAGCACACCCTTTGCTTGGTAGAGGGTGTGCATGCGTTTGAGGTTGAACGCTAGGCAGACCAGACACCATTCCCCGGCTGCTGCCAGCAGGCCGCGCAGAGAAAACTGGCGGAAGCCCAGGACTTCCTTGATGATACCAATGACGGGTTCCACTGTGCATTTGCGTAAACGGTAGCTGGCTTTGCCGATTTCGGTTTGTAGTTTGTAAGCCATCTTGACTTTCGGACTGGCATCTTCCGGTGGCGGAGCAGGCATTTGTTCAAAGAAGGTACGCCAGCTTTTGTGGTGAGGTTCGCGACCGGTAGCAATGTAAGGATCAATGCCAAGCTTCTCAAGTGCTGCGATGTTCGCTTTGCTGAAATATCCATAATCCAAAGCGGCAGCCTTTGGTTTGCCTACTTTTGGAGAGATGGCATCCAGGGTTGGCTCAGCTTCTTTTTTGTCATTCGGATGGTTCGAAAGTGAAGGCGCCACAATCAAGAGGCTCTCCTGCTCCACAGCAACTTGAACGTTGTAATGCTGGTCGAAGCCATTATTGGTGCTGTTTTTCATGATGCGAGAGTCCGGATCAGTGAAGTTGTACTGATCTTTGTCCCGTGGTCCCGGCTGCGGTGGTTTCGGTTTGCGACCTCGGGGTTTATGCCCAGTTTTGCGAGACTTTTCTTCCCGCTCACGCTGTTTGGCTTCGTATTCAGCCCTCTCGGCTTCATATCGTTCCTGCGCACGGGCTTCTAAGACGGCTTTGGCTTCTGCCAGATTTGCCAAACGTTTCTTGCGAATGGCAATTTCGTCTTCAATGACGAGCCCTTCCGGCAACTGGAGATCACCCTGATCAGCTTGCTCACCGAGTTCGAAGAGTTTGTTCACTTCCTGGCGCAGTTGGGTCTCTAGTTTTATCAGACGCTTGTAACTGACCGCTTTGCTCTTGGATGCATCAGCATGCACCTTGCTACCATCCAGACTGATATTACCCAACTTCAGCACCTCAGCAACTTGGGCCAGGAGCAAGATCTGCACAAATAACTCTTGGATCTCAGCCAGAAAGGTTTTGCGAAAGTTGGCAATTGTGTCGTGGTCAGGATGCAGCCCACTGGCAATATAGCGGAATGGGATACTCTCATAGGTGGCTTTCTCAATCTTACGAGAACTGAACACCCCGTTGGCATAACCATAGAAGAGCAATCCCAACAGGATCTCTGGCGCAATAGGTTGACCACCCGTCGGTGCATATTGTGCATAGATCATACCCAAATCCAACTGGGCGATAACATCCACCACAAATCGTGCCAAATGATTGGATGGCAGGGCTTCTTCCAGACTGATTGTCTGTTTGAGCATCACTTCGTAATTGGGTTTCTTGAATTTTCTAGCCATGCCCGTAGATTATCACCGATTTCGCTATCTCAGGTTGCTCTCCGACAAACTGCTAGCTTGGCTTTATTTTGCGCACGGCTGCGCATATCTTCGCCGCCGGTTGCCTCCCAATCAGCCCGCGTAGCCCGATCCGCCGTATGGGGATATTGATACTCGGAATTCATCAATTCCATCGTCTGTGGATGCCCGAGGAAATGGCCGGGTCCGTCCTGACAAATCTCATGGATAACATCGAGCGAAAGTGATTCTTCGGTGACTTCCAATCCGCGCACCAATCGCATCACCTGGCCGTTAATGTCATCATCGATGATGTAATTTTCGTAAGCGACGGTTAATAAAGACTCCAACATTCCTGCCGAATGGTGGTTGAATTGCGCGCCCGCCAGTGCGGTAACTGCCGTCGTCAGACCTTTCTCAAAGCCAGCCTGAATGTCCGGCAACTTGCTCTCAGTGATGCCGCACGTGTTATAAATCGGCAGGCCGTAATAATGTGCCATCTGCGCAGCAGCAGCAGCATTCATCAGTGCAAGTTCTGCCGAGCCACCGATCATGGCGCCGGTGCGAAGATCCGTCACGAGTGGCATTCCGCCCAGCAGTGTCGGATGACCTGGTTGCAACAAGTGCACGTAGGCCAGTCCGGAGAGTTCTTCTGCGATCACCTGTACCAGTGTACCGACGAGGGAAGCCGGTGCCGTTGCACCTGCTAGCGGGGCCGAGACCAGGGAGATCGGCATCTTCGCGCGCACGGCCTCAGTAAGAGTCTCAACTGTTTCGGGCGCGAAGCGTAGTGGACTAACGACCCATCCGAGGTTGAGTGAGAGAAACGGTTTCTCCTCGAATGCAGCGGTTCCACCGGCTAGCAGCACTCCCATGCGCTCGATCTCCACTACAGACTGTGGAAAGTAGCAGCCCCCCATGACATGCTTATTTGTGGCAGCAAGACAAGCATAGAAGGTATTGATATCAATATCTTCGTTGGACACGTCACGTGCGACGACAGGCCGCAAATAGAAATGAATATTATTGAGGGTTTCGACTAGCCTCCCGATATCGTATAAATCTCTTAAATTGGAATCGCGGGCAACTCCCGTTTCAAGATCGAGCACCTGGACTGCCGCGCCACCGGTCCCCAAATGTACGCGTTTCCCTCGCAGGTACAAATCGGTCTTTCCATCCCGACTGTACAGCACAACATCGCGGTTGGCATGTTTCAATGCAATCTGCACCAACTCGCGCGGAATGTATACGCGATCGTTGGGGGCATCTATTTTTGCCCCGGCCTTGGCAAAAATATCCCGACACTCCGAATCTTCGATTGAAACGCCAGTTTGCTCCAGCACTTTCAGAGCAGCTGCATGAATGCGCTCAACATCTACTTCATCCAATGGCCGATAACGGCCTCCCTCCAACCCTGCAGGAGATACATTTGGAATTGGGCGCACTCCGCGCTGTGCGCGCTTGCGCCGGAGCCTCGACAACTAGCGCCCTTTCCACTCCGGAACGCGTTTTTCCACGAATGCGTCGATACCTTCGCCCACGTCCTCAGCCATCATATTGCAAGCCATTACCTCGCTGGCATACTTGTAAGCGTCTTCCATATTCATTTCCAACTGTTTATAGAACATGCGCTTGCCTGTGGTCACTGCAACCGAAGATTTGGATAAAATGATGTCGACTAACTCTTGTAATATATTGTCCAGCTCCGCTTCGGGCGTGACGCGGTTAATCAGACCCCAGCGGAGCGCCGTCTCAGCGTCAATAAATTCACCCGTCAGCAACATTTCCATAGCCTGCTTGCGCGGCAGGTTACGACTGACAGGCACGGAGGGTGTGGAGCAAAAGAGCCCGACGTTGATGCCAGAGGTTGCAAAGCGCGCCGTGTCGGCGGCAACGGCCAAGTCACAAGCAGCCACTAATTGGCACCCGGCTGCCGTTGCAATGCCCTGCACGCGGGCGATTACGGGCTGCGGCATGCGATTGATGGTCATCATCATCTTGCTGCATTGCAAGAACAACGCGTTGTATTTCCCCTCATCCTGCAGCAAGCGCATCTCCTTGAGATCGTGCCCGGCACAGAAAGCCTTCCCGGTGGCCGCGATGATGACGATGTGGATCGAGTCGTCCTCGGCGATCTTGTCGAATTCCATTTGCAACGCGGCCAGCATCTCGGCCGTCAGCACGTTGTATTGGCGGGGACGATTTAGTGTCAGGGTTGCGACACCCCCATCATCGTCGCGCAACAATACGGCTTGATCGGTAACTACTTCGGCAACAGTACTCATGTGAAACCTCCTCCACAACAATATTTCATCTATTCCAACTCATTATGCCCCTTGATCGTCATCGCACCAACTTGCAGCACATAATAATTCTACGAAATCGATCCAATCCCGTACGCACCGTGCAATTCTTTACCTTCCGCAAAGCGCGTCATCGCATAATCTGCAATTGGTATGCGGGTCTCCTGGCCCAAAACGGTTTGAGCCAATGATTCCGAGATGGTAGGCGCCAGTTTAAACCCATGGCCGCTGAACCCAACGGCGACAAACATCCCTTCATAGCCGGTCACCGGCCCGACGATCGGATTCCAATCGGGCGTAATGTCGTATGGCCCTGTCCAACTTGCCGGCATTTCCGCATTGGAATAGGCCGGCATCCGGTTTGTAATGAGTCCGTCGATCCGGCTCACGTGATCCATTTCGACGCGATCGGAAAGTCCTTTGTCCGCGTCCCGAATCGGATCCCCGTGATCGCCGGTGCCGACCAAAACCACCCCGCCCGTTTCCGGCCGGAAATAAATTTTGTCTTTGGTTGTCAGGTCTTTGACGATCGGCCAATTCTCTTTGTAGGGCTCCGCAGCCTTCAAGGTCACAACTTTGTGGCGACTGTTTTCGTACGGAAAGGTGACGGCAAGCATGTCTCCCAGCAGCTGCACCCAGGGACCCGCCGCAAGAATGACAATTGGAGCCTGGAAATCCCCTTGCGCGGTCTGAACTGTTTTCATGTCCCCGTTCACACTGATCCCGGTCACGCCCGTATCGGTGCGAATCGTTACACCCAGTTCGCGCGCCCGCTTGGCGTAGGCTGTGGTTGTTAGATAAGGATCGGCATAACCAGTCTGCGTGTCATAACCAATAACAGCAACATCATGGAAACTGAGCAACGGGTGTAATTCGTGTGCCTCGCTACGTGTCAATTCGGCGGTATCGATACCAAAGCGGTTCTGGTTGGCAAAGACCTTCCGCATTGGCTCAGCCTGATCTTCCGGACCCAGGATAATATAGCCTGTTTTGCACCAGCCGATCTCGCCGCCCACAATCGAGTCAAATTCAGAGAATATTTTCAGGCTCTCAACAGCATGGATTAAATTCGTCTCAATGGAATAATGCGTACGCACGATTGCGCAGGACTTGGCGGTGCCGCCGGCGCAGACAGCACCCTGTTCCAGGATTGTCACATTATGAGCGCCCAGATTTGCCAAATGATAGGCTGTGGCGCAACCATAGAGGCCGCCTCCGAGAACAAGAATATCTGCGCTGTTGCTCATCGCAATCCCATCTATCTATATGGCTAATTTATGGGCGCTTCGCCAAACATTTGTGTGCGCCACATGATGCGTCGATCTTGATTGTCAAAGGATTCGCGCCGATGCATGGTGCAGCGATTGTCCCACATCACAACGTCACCAACTCGCCATTGGTGTGTATAAACGAAGCGTGACTGGGTCACATGTTGTAATAGACGCTCTAGAAGTTCTTCACTTTCATTCGATTCCATGCCAACGACGAAGCGTGTAAACTGCGGGTTCACATACAGAACCTTGCGATTTGTCAGGGGGTGTTTACGAATTATCGGCTGTGCGGCCGGTTCTGATGGGTTTTGTTGCTCCAGATCATGACGATGGACTGCGCGTAGCACGCTGAGCTCCTTTTTCAGGTCTGGAGACAGAGCATCGTAAGCGGCATAGGAACTGGCCCAGCTCGTATCTCCGCCGTTCGCAGGCACCTCCACCGCGTATAGGATCGAAATAGTTCCCGGCTCCGGCATATACGAGAGGTCAGAGTGGAAAGGCAGGGCACTATTCCCAAGCGAACCGATGGATGTACCCCCCTCGCTCACATTTGAGATTACAAATATCTCGGGGACTTCCCGATCAGGCTGTTCCCGCACGTGGGGCACCGGTTTGCCGAAGTTGTTTGTGAAGCGAACTTGCTCCGGCTGTGTGAGTTGTTGGCCTCGAAAAATCAGAACGCTATATTCCAGAAAGGCGTTCTTTAAGATCTCAACTGCATGCGGGAGCAAATCGGTCGACAGATCTAAGTCACGCACTTCTGCGCCTAGCGCTGCCCCAGTGGGTATGATTTCCAGCTCAGGCATTGTCTATGATCTCCTTGGCTGCGCGAACACCGGACATATATGCCCCATGCACGGTAGCCGGATAATCTGTTGATGTCGCTTCCCCTGCAAAGAAAAGCCTGCCCGCAAGAGGCGCAGCGAGCGACTCACGCTCGGCCCGCTCAGTTCCGGGCGGGTTGTGAGAATAGGATCCACCTGAAAGAGGATCGGACCCCCAACGGGTTATCAGCCAGGCATCCGGATCAGGTATGTCTCCATCATAAATCGTGCGCAGGACTTCCATTGCTCCGCTCACAATATCATCGTCAGACCACGATTCAATTTCCAGGCCGAAATCTCCGACATTGAAGGCCAACAAGATGGGCTCACCGAGGATCTCGTGAAGATTCATAAAATTAGGCCACACGCCTTTTTTCGTGGAGATGTGACCGATGAACTCGCTGTCATCTTCTGCCCAAAAAGGATCGGAAAATCGCAGATACACCTTATTGAGCACATGCATTCCGAGCCGTTCAATGGCATCCTGCTTCTCGGATGGCAGGACAGGTGAAAACTGCACTGTCCCTTGTTGAAGAACGCCTAGCGGCAGCGTGCAGATTACTTTTTGAGCGGAATACGTATTCCCATTTGAAGTGATATGCACGCCATCTGAGTCATATTCAACGGAAGTTACATCCTGCCCCATTAGGATATTTAGATCACCGGCAAGTGCCACTGCGATCTCCATGTAACCATCTGGAAAGATCACATCTTTACCCGGAAAGATGCTGTCTGTCCCCCACTCCACGAGTGAAAGCTGCTCTATTGCAGCGGCGTAATCCAGCTCTATTCTTGCGGTTGTGGCAAGTCACGCATGTCTTCGTCTAGTGCTGAAAGATCTCCCCGATCCAGCAATATCCCAATCGCCTCTCCAAGTGAGATATCCGGTTCACCCACAGCACTTCGTCGAATACGTTCCTTCTCCAGTGCCTCAACAAACTCTTGGGTCCAAGCATCAAGCAGCGAGCATTCCCGATCTGACAATTCGTACCCAGCGGCATTGTAAATAGTAACCGAATCATAATCTGTCTGGACCGTCTCGATGTCGTGTGCCTGCGCAATCTTTGTTATTGGATTCTCGAGTAGTCCGTGAATCCAGGAAGCCCCCATATCCAACAGCGTCCCAAGCGATTCGTCTGTCCACACGCGCCCACCAATTCGATCACGGGCCTCAAGGAGCCACTCTCGATAACCTGCATCCATGAGCGTCCGTGCTGCGGCCAGACCCGCTATTCCTGCTCCAATTACGATGATGCGCTCGTCGTTGTTGGCTTCTTCCAATTTAGGATCTGGCTCCGTGGTCTCTATCTCTGTGAATTCATCCTGCAATTGACAGCGCTAGAGTACAAGTGCGGCCACACTGTGTTCGGAACTGGGAGAGACGAAAAATGTCGCGGCGGGATAATTTTCTGCGCACCAATTAACAGGTCAATTATGGATCACAGTATATTATCTTTGTCCTCAAATTACATCCACGGGAAAGGGGCATTCGACTTCGGCAAGGGTTTTTGTTCTTCGAAGCGGCTATAGAAAAACGGCTCAAGCAAATCACTTCCGTGCCCCGTGAGTATGCGGGCAACCTGTTCGCCGACTCCGATCATTTTGAAGCCATGATTCGAATCAGCAATGGCGTAAACATTCGGGCGGACAAAATCGAAGATCGGGAAGTTGTCTGCAGAGAAGCAACCGATTCCGCCGGAAGCGTGCGACGAAGCAAACTTGCGTTTCCCCTCGTACCGTTTCCAACAGTGTGCCAATGAGGCCACCCACAGGTCATAGAAATTGTCGTCTACGCAATAATGCGGGCTGCGTGTGCCGTATGGATCAACTTCGGCCTCCGGGCCGACGTCAAGCGGCACAGCCCCACCCTGGACAGCATGCTTATCGCGCTTGACATAGATACCCCAGGGTTCATCCCAGACAAGACGACCCTCTTCACTAAAAAGCGGCACATCGCTGTCCACATGCACCAGCGGCGGACGCTTCCCATCATCGGTGATATGGGTATAAGGGTTGATCTCGATCTCGCCTTCTTGCAAGGCTAGATAGCGCCATAAGGCCGTGGTTTCTCCCTGATTGTTGGGATCGGGGACTTCTTCAGGTAGATCAAGCAAACGCCATAGGTTTTTAATCCAGGGCCCGACGGCAACAATTACATACCCCACTTCAATATTGCCCAGGTCAGTCTCGACGACCGTAACCGAGCCGTCTGCATCAAATTGAAAACCAGTTACACAAGGTCCCGCGACGAGTTGTGTGTCTTCGCGTTCTGCCTTGATTGCCAGACCATGGATGGCCTGGCGACTCCAGGCATGGCCGCCCCTATGTTCGTGCAAGAGCACTTCCAAATTCTCGGCCTTCCAATCCCAAAACATAGATTGCATATAATTTCGGACTTGCTTTTCTCCAACAACCAAAGTAGATGGATAACCCAGCTCCTGATGCCGAGCGTGGACAGCCTCCAAACCGGCTCGCATGGGTTCAAAGGATGCCGTCAGATATCCAACCGAGTTGTAAGCAAAGTAGTCGGGATCGGATTCCCAGATATCCATGCTGTGCATCATCAGCCGTGTCATGGGTTCCTGAAAATAATTACAGCGCACGTTCCCACACGCCACACCAGAGGCGCCTGCTGCAATAGCGCTCTTCTCGATCACGAGCACATCTTCACCGCTACCGTTACCGCTCGCCTTGAGATATTTCGCGAGATGGTAGGCTGTCGACAGCCCATGTACACCGGCGCCAATGACAAGATATTCTGCTCGGGTTGGGAGTCCCATGATTTTCTCCAGGTTGAAAGATTATTCGATCTTAAGAGACTTATTCAAATACAGCCACAGGCACGAGGACAGGGATCGCGGATTTGTTCTAGGCAGCCCGTACAAATCCAGTCTAGTCGAACAGGATTACACCGCGCGCGATTTCGCCGCTTAACATGGCCGCAAAGCCTTCGTTGATTTGCTCAAGTTCATATGTTTTCGTCACAAGTTTATCGATGGGCAATCGACCTGAAGAGTACAAATCGAGATAGAGTGGAAAGTCCCGGGCTGTGTTGGCGGATCCATAAAAAGAACCGGCAACAGTCTTTTCCTGCCTTGTAAGCAGCGCACCCGGCATGTTAGTCCCACTCCCCATGGGAGCGATGCCTACGAGGATGAGCGTCCCACCGGGCCGGGTGGCATCCAATGCCTGTTCCTGGACTGCCGGTATACCAATGGCCTCAAAAACGTAATCAGCACCCCGCCCCTCAGTCAAACCCCGGATTTGCTCATTCGTATCCTCGGCAGCCAGCACAAAATCTGTCGCGCCAAAATACTTTACGATCTCGATTTTCGATTCTGCACGGTCGATGGCAATAATCCGTTTTGCCCCGGCCAGCTGTGCACCCATCAGCACGCTCAGCCCCACGCCCCCAGCGCCAAATACGGCGACAGTACTGCCTGGTTTAACCTGGGCTGTATTCAATACCGAACCGACACCTGTCGTAACTGCGCAACCGGTGAGCGCCACGATGGCTGGCGGCACATTGCCATCGACAACGATACAACATTGCTCGGGTAGAACCGCAAATTCGGCAAAACATGAAACTCCGCTGAAATGGTAAACGGGATCACCATTGCTTGAAAGCCGCGTGGTGTCGTCGAGCATCACACCCGACCAGAGTGCCTCCTCGTATGTAGAGCAAAGCTGTGGTTGGCCTTCGATGCAATAAAAACAATCACCACAGAACGGAGCCCAATTGAGCGCTACTTGATCACCTACGCTTACTCGCGAGACACCCGACCCAACGGCCTCAACCTTCCCAGCGCCTTCATGCCCAGCCAGTACCGGCATAGGGTGCTTGGAATCGCCGGTGATCAGATGATAATCGCTATGGCAAATGCCGGCAGCGGTGACACGCACAAGAACCTCGCCAGCCTGCGGTTCTTGCAAATTGAGTGTTTCGATCTGAAAATCTTGATGGGGGCCGTGAAGAACTGCGCCTTTTATTTCCATTACTCTCCTGATTCTATACCTCTCTCTTTTATTCTCTCTTGGAGGGCAGTGTAGACTTTTTCCGGCGTCATTGGCAGCGCTGTTAGCCGCACACCCGTCGCATCCGCAATCGCATTGGCAATAGCAGCCGCCGTTGGTATGACAGGCGCTTCACCCATTCCACGGGCGCCCAATGGGCCATGTTCCGAAGGAACTTCTACCAAGACTGTTTCTATTGACCTACCAACTTGCTGAACGTTCGGAACTGCATAATCCATGAATGTAGCCGCCTGGAGTTGCCCATTTTCGCCATAGGCTAAATCCTCGTATAGCGCCCAGCCGATACCCTGTACGGCACCACCCATAATCTGGCCTTCAATTGTGAGCGGATTGATCGCACGCCCAACATCCTGGAACACAACCAATCGTTCAACACGCACTGTGCCGGTTTCTATATCGACCTCAACCTCTACTAATTGCGCACAAAACGCCGGCGAATGGTTCGTATTCACATGTCGGCCGCTGCCAATGATTGGTGCATAGCGCCCTTCGAACTCCATCGCTTTGCGGGCCAAACCCCCTAATTCAATGGCGCTGTCCGGCACACCGCGCACCCGCACCTGACTTTCGAAGATTTCCAGATCGTCCACATCCGCTTCAAGTTCCTGTGAGGCAATCCCAAATACCTGCCGCTGCGCATCTTTGGCAGCCAGGATTACAGCCGGACCGATGGAGTACATGACCTTGCTGCCACCTGTGCCACCAGAGAAGGGTGCATTATCCGTGTCGCCCACAGTTACACGTACCCGCTCAGTTGGAAGACCAAATGCATCGGCGGCGAGAGCTGCGAAACCAGTAGTCGTGCCAGTCAGATCAGACACCCCCACCTGCACGCGCAGTATGCCATCACCATCCAGATTACAGGTTGCGGCGCCGGGTTGCGTAGCTCCCGGCCAACCTCCAATTGCAAATCCCACACCTCGTCCGGCGGCGCGGGCTTGCGCTCGTTCCACCCATAGCGGATGCTCCTGGACGGCCTGCAATACTTCGCGCATACTAATGTTCGGCCACTCGGCGCCATTCGCCATTCGATCGCCTTCTGCGACTGCATTTCTAAGTCGCAGTTCCAACGGATCAAGGTCGAGTTCCCTCGCCAATGCATCCATCGTACTCTCAATTGCAAAGGCGGCCTGGGGCCCGCCCGGAGCTCGATACGCACCGACGGATGGCTTGTTCGTCAAGACCTCCGCGACTGAAACCGACAGATGTTCAACCTTGTACATGCTTCCCAACAGGACGCCTGCATTTCCAGCGGGAGCAATAGGGTAACAGCCGGCCTCAAATAAGATGTCGGCGGCAAGTGCGACCAGCGTTCCGTCAGAGCGGGCGCCGAGGCGCACATGGAAACGACCAGGATGCACAGGATTTGTGGCAAGCATGTCTTCTGCGCGTGTGAGGCACAACCGCAGTGGTCGGTTAAGCGCGCACGCGGCAGCTGCAACCAATGGTTCATAAAGCGGCCATTTGCCGCCAAAAGCGCCACCCACAGGCATGCCGCGCACACGGACATCCGCTTCGGGAATTCCGAGTACGTGTGCAATACCCCGTCGGCATTCAAATATGGTCTGTGTACTCGTCCAAACGTTCACGCCGCCAGACATTGGATCCGGTTGAACAATGACAGATTGTGTTTCAAGATATGCTTGGTGTGTATGCCCTGGGTTGTATAGGTTTTTTCAACGATGACAGCACTTTGTGCCATACCAGATTCGACATCACCTCTTGCGAATGTAATCTTTCCTGTCAAGTTGTCAGAATCATCGGCGTCTTCATCAAATCCAACACCGGCGCCGTGGGCTGCGGCATCCTCGTTTGCATCGGGCTTGCCATCGGGCCATACCTTGGGCGCAGCAGCCCCGCGCGCCTGGATCCATATCCAACGCTGCTGGAAGCGGTTCATATTCCACTTGAACAAGTCCAACGGCATCCTGAGCGGCCTGTTCGGAATCCGCAATGACAAGCGCGATGGGATGGCCGACAAATAACGCTCGCTCCCCCGCCAGGAGTAACTCACTCCGGGAGCTGGGAGTCACCGCTGGTAGATCTTTCCCAATAATGACCGCCACAACTCCTGGGATTGCTCTGGCAGCTTGAGAATTAACGCCGAGTATTCTGGCATGCGCATAGATACTCATAACAGGTCTTGCATGTCACAGACCCATGAGGGGCATGTCATTGGCGTATTGAATTTTCCCAGTTGCTTTTATCCCCCCGTCCAACAAAGGGGTCGGTTTACCAATTGAAGACATTAGTTACCTCAAGATCGATATTGTTCGTAGGGATGATTCCAGTTCTTGGCGCGGGACATGCTAAGCTACCTTTGTAGTTGAAAATAACTCATTGTCAAGGATCTCAAAATGAAAATCCATCCAGATTTAGTGCCCGGCAATAAGTTTCCGGATTTCGAGCTGCCAGACCAGAACGGGGATGTGCTGGCATTGAGTCAACATATGCGCGGCTGGCCGACTGTTCTCGTTTTCTACCGGGGGGTTTGGTGACCAAAATGTGTGCTCCAGTTGGAGCTATATGTGCGCGACCTGCAGCCGGAGTTGCCGGTAAGCTATTGCAAATTACTCGTTGTTACTGTAGATGACTTCGAGACTACTCAAAAACTTGCGGCCGATCTGGGGGCAGAGTTCCCGTTCCTGATTGATGCAGACCGCAATCTTATTACCGAATTAGACATTGAAGACCATACAGACGCGGAGCATCCGCGCATTCCCATCCCGTACACCATTGTTCTTGACCGCAACCGTGAAATCTACAAGGTCTACAACGGCTGGTGGTTCCTCGGCCGACCGACCGTGGAGGAACTTCGCATGGATTTCCGCGCACTCATGGCACGCCGGCCGGATTGGGCTTATCAGCGGGAGTGGGACGAGAAAGCCGAGGCAGAAGCTGCACCAGCAGACTAGTCAGGGTCCATATTTTTTATATTTAGAGCGCTGCTCTGAATAGGCTCTCGACATCTGCTTCACTCGCTGGAACCGGATTCGTTAACCAGTTCCCATCATTTACGGCGCGCTCAACGAGCTGTGGCAACATATTTTCCTTCACACCCGCATCTGTCAGATTGGTAGGCAGTCCGCTGCCGGCAAGTAATTTGCGCACAAATTCAACGGCCTGTTGTGCTTTTGTCTCTGCATCTGCATCCGGGCTCGCCCTGAATACTTCTCCAATTTGAGCGTACCGCTGCAATGCGCCCGCAATACTGAAGGCCATCTGATGCGAGAGCATGAGCGCACATGCTAGCCCGTGATGCAATCCGGCCACGCTCGACAGCTGATGCGCCATGGCATGACAGCCACCTACTGAATTCGAGCTGATTGCCAAGCCCCCGATCATGGCTGCTTCGGCAAGCGCGAGCCGGGCGTCCCGATTATCAGGGTCGTTAGTCGCTGAATGCAAATTCTTATCGATCAGTTCAATACCCCGCAGCGTGAGCGCGTCCAATGCCGGTGTTGCTTGCCAGGTAGAGACATATGCTTCGATGCAATGCGAGAGCGCATCCAGGCCTGTGCCGGCTGTGAGATTTGCCGGCAGGGATAACATGAGTTCAGGATCGATGATACTCAGTGTTGGAGTCAGATGTGCATCGCCTACTGTGTATTTCACCTTTTTCTCTGTATCGGAGATTATCGACCAGGGGGTAACCTCGCTGCCTGTTCCGGCGGTCGTCGGAATTGCAATTATCGGCAACATATTGCGGGGAGTCGCGCGCTTCTCCTTCCTCAGGATGAGTGCATAGTTGGCCACACTACCGCCTCCCGCAACACTCAGCCGTAGCGCCTTTGCGGTATCGAGCGCACTGCCACCGCCAAGACCAATAACGAAATCCGAATCACTTGCGCTACATTCATCTGCGATCGCGTCCACAGTTTTTGTGTCGGGATTCGCAACGGTGGCGGAATTCGCCTGCCATTCTATTCCGGCTGAGTCTAGTGCATCAGTGATTTGTTTCTGAAGCCCGGCGGCAACAACGCCCGCATCAGAAACAAGGAAGGCGCGCCTGACTTTCAAACTGCGTACTTCCCGACTAAGCCTGCTCAATGCGCCATAGCCAAGGTGAACCTTCCCGGGCCACATATATGTAGAGACTGAATTCGCTGTCATAGTTTGAGCTCACCCTGCCGAATTTCAAGAAAGCATTGATATTCAGCTATATCTCCAAATATCGGTAATTACCACTTGGAATGGACGCCTGCACGGCATCTCTGGTAGGACCTTCGATTGGAAAGCTTTCCAATCAAGCGATGATCATTGAAGCAACTTTTCCTCGTAAGGATACAGTGAGATCATCAGCGGTCCATCTTTTGTGATCCAGACCTCGTCTTCCAGCTTCGCACCATCCTGCTCGCCCACCTTACCCGCATAGAATTCAACACTTATGACCATGTTCTCTTTGAACTCGCCCTCGGGCATCACCGAGCTTTCATTTGGATCGATGAATGGCACGAAAGGCGGTTCATCATCTGTGCCGATCCCGTGCAAGATAACTGCATAGCGTTGCTCCCAATATTCTTGTGGGAACTTTGGCGCATTACGGGCCAAGTCTTCATATGCCAGGCCCGGCTTGAGCATGCTCGAAACTTCATGAATAAAATCGTAAGCGACCCGGTAGGCTTCCTTTTGCACCGGGGTTGGATCATCACCGCATAGAAACGTACGCGAGATATCACAACAATAACCCTCTGGCCCGGTTGTGTCGGTATCGAAACCCACCAGATCACCCGGACGTACTATTTTGCTGCCAGCCTCATGAAACCAGGGATTTGTCTTGTAACCGGATGAGAGCAGCCGGGTGAAAACATATTCCCCGCCGAGCGAGCAAAGCTTATGCCAGTAAACACCCAGCAACTCGTTCTCTGTTACGCCAGGACGGATCGCTTGTTCCATATCGTAGAGGGCTGCTTCACAGACAGCCGCCGACTGACGCATGAGTCCAATTTCATCCATTGTCTTGATTTAGCGAGCGCGTTCAATGGGCCTATCGCAGTCAGTCAGATTCAAGCCCGCTTTCTGTAGAGCTGTAAAGCCATAGTAATCCACGATGTCTACTCCAATTTTGGAGTCTGCAACACCCCAGCCTATAAGAATGTCCTTTACCTGTGCGACAAACTCTTCGGATCTATCTGCCGCCATATGTTCTGCAAATCGCCCCTGCCAATAGTAGGCAGGTCTTACATCTTTAAAGAATTGATCTGCTCGGTGGATGGCACGCGAATATTCGAATATAACCGGGCTACCCTCAACGGGCACGATCACGCAATGAGACAGGTTAAGCGATGTCCAGATCGGCATCACAGCAATACCGGTTGTATAGCGGATATTGTTGATGTCATTCAGCACCAGTGCCCCAATATCACGTTTCGCCATTTCCCGTTGGACTTTCTTAAGACGTTCACGGCGCATGCCTTCCATATCGACACCCGCCTCATAGAGGGTGCGCGTCTGTCCGATGGCTCTTCTATCTCTGCGAATCATTGGCTCTCCGTAAATTACATTCAAAGTTGCGGGATGGAAGTAGAAGATGGGGATTGTAATATCGAATCGTAGCGCAAACAAACTCAATCGGCTATCCTACATTCAGCGCTGCGTTTATGGGTAGCCGCAAAACAGTCAACTGATGTCCAAAGATAGACATCTGCCGGGCGAACTGATTTCTGGAGGATAGCGGCGGCAATGGACGTGGCCATGGGCGCCCTTCTTTTATTGAAAGTCGTTACAGCTTAATCTATTTTCGCCGCGGGCTCAAGAGGATTATATAATTCCTAAAGGATCAGATTCGTCGTAACTTATCCGGGTTGGCTATTGCCCGAATCGCCTGCACGATCCCTTCTGAGATTTCAATGAAAATGACTGTAGTCGCGCTGCCGACAGAGTCGCGGATGACTGCTGCCGGTTGCCCATTGACCATATCGATGGAGAAGGATGACCCAGCTTCCGTGAAGCGAGTGGAGCTCAAGACGAACTTCATCACAGCATCGCGACCATGGATGGGATTCAAGGCTGCCCCGCGGGCTTTGCCGCCGCCATCAGCCCAATAAGAGACCTGTTCGGAGAGCAGATCGGTCAATCCGTCGACATCACCCGTTCCAACGGCCGCTGTAAAACGAGCCAGCAGATTGTAATGCTCTTCCGGAGAAGCCTGAAACCGGGGTCGATTCGTAGATATGAACTTGTGCGCCCTGCTGAAGAGTTTTCGACAGGCCGGCTCGGATCGAGCAAGCATCTCGGCGATTTCCGCGTATTCATATTCAAATACCTCGCGCAGAATAAAAACGGCACGTTCGGCGGGGGTCAGGTTTTCCAGCAGCACAAGAAACGCCATTGAGATCGATTCGTAATCGGTGATTCGATCGAGCGGCTGCCCCAGTTCCGGATGATCAGCGCTGAGCAGCGGCTCTGGCAACCACGGACCGACGTAACTTTCACGGCGTATTCGGGCAGAGCTTAGATAATTCAATGAGAGCCGTGACACAGTCGTCGTGAGATATGCTTTGGGAGAATCAACTCTGCTTCGATCCACGGCCTGATAGCGGATGAAAGCGTCTTGCACGATGTCTTCTGCTTCCATTGCGGAACCGAGCATACGATAAGCAATTGAGAACAGAAGCCGACGCAGTTCTTCAAATTCGTTCAGGATATCCATGTCGACTAATTTGCCCTCGCCACATGCCGGGCCTGCAAACTTCTCCGGCTGAGAAGTGCTTTCAGGAACATCTTATACTTTCCGGGCCAATAAAAGAATACTGGGGGTAACCAGTGTTGGATTCGAATCAGAGCCAATGCCAGTCGAACGAATGATTCCCGAACTCCCAGAGCGATCCTGCCAGTGAAGATGAACTCCAAACCGGTGTCGCGACTCCAGGTCAGATATTGCAC
Organism: Anaerolineales bacterium; assembly: GCA_965248775.1. Taxonomy (GTDB): domain Bacteria; phylum Chloroflexota; class Anaerolineae; order Anaerolineales; family JBHHUI01; genus JBHHUI01. The sequence goes on along the minus strand of OZ252150.1, from coordinate 1,245,991 downwards.
AAGGCCGTCTTTAGATCCCAGACTGATGCCAATCGCCATGTAAATCATACCGAACGGTAGTGGACGGCGCTTTTTTATTTTCGCAGCGACAACATCCGCAACATGGGCACCCATCAACACCGCCGCATAAAGAGACATTCGAACGGGTGCGCCGGGGTCATCTTCGGGCAGTGCTGCGTCTCCGACAGCATAAATATTTGGATTTTCCACTGCGCACAAATATGGATCGACCAAGATTTGCCCTGCGCTGTTCACTTGCAAGCCGGCCTCCTTCGCTATCGGAGAGATGGCGAACCCCCCTGTCCAGATACAAGCATCAAATATGATTTCTTCACCCGCTGCAGTTTGCGCTCGCCGGGAAACCAGCTCAACAATTTCACTGTGCGGGCGATACTTAATGCCAAAGCGCTCAAAAGCGCGCCTAAAGTGCGCGGCCCCTTTTGTAGAAAGGTTGCCGGCAAATCCCCTTCGGCTGACGAGTTCAACCTCTATTTGCGGATAGGCCTCCGCAATTTCCGTCGCAAGCTCTACGCCAATATGACCGGAGCCTACAATGAGTAGCTTGCCCTTTTCCCGAGCTAACTCTGGCAACTGCTTCGAAAATTCCATGGCAGAGTCGTAATCAAGCGCGAAGACATTTGCGCCCGCCCCCGCTGGCAGTTTCCGAGACGCCGAGCTCCCTAGCGCATATATTAGGAAATCAAATTCGATTTCTGCAATACCTGCGTCTCTTTCTACTGTGACGCTTTTATTTTCTACATTGAGATGCCGAACCTTGGCTCGGATGAATTCTACGCCCGCAGGTCGCAGAATGTCACGAATGAGATGGCGCTCTCTCGGCAGATTCGCCGCTACCTGATGGTCCCGTACACGCTCAACAAAATACTTCTCTGAATTGACAAGGCTGATTTCAACAGATTTGCTGTTAGTTTGTCGGGCGAGCCGCGTGGCCGCCATCAGACCGGCATAACCGCCACCCAACACAACGATTTTTGTCTTGACTTGCATGATTACCTCCATAAATAACTCTCTATACAGGAGACAATGCAGCCCATCGATTTGTGACAGCACTCCAGTGTGTTAATAATAAAACGCCGTCAGAGATCATCTGGCGGCGTTCAAATGTGTCCTATTGGAGGCTGCAGCTAACCCTTTGTTGGATCACCCTTCGCCGCGTTCAGTTTGACGGCCTGACGGACAAACTTCTTTAACTCAGTGACTTTTATGTCCCCTAGAGCTGTGATTTTCACGTGACGCATTTTCTCGCCATCACCGGAGAGCAAGCCCTTGGGGTCATCGAGATCGATCCCGCGCCACCTCGTCCCGTGGCCAGGGTCACGGGAAAACCCGAAATTGATGCTGGTCTTGAATGCTTTCGTGTAGCAAAATGGTCCATTGCTGGACCATACCGGTTGCGCCCATTTGATCTCCTCGTCGGATTTGGGCGCAGCTGAGCGCACAATCCCAGCCAATTTCTCAACGGCCTCGACCTTCCAGCCTTCCTGATCGGCTGCATACTCATCTACGCTATTCCATTTCGCCATATTATCAAACTCCTCATTACTCGTATAAGCCTACACCTTCTAGCTCTATTTTACGCCGAGCAATGAAATCCTCGAGTTCGTCTCTAATTCCTTCATCCAAGCGCGGAGCTTCATATTCTTTAATCAGTTGCTTCCAAATCATACTCGCACGACGGCCAGCATCCCATCCACCTGCCATTTTCCAAGGCTCGTATCCCAAACGATCACTTAGGAATGGCTCATAGAATTCGGTACTAAAGCGCTCCTGGGTGTGGTCAGTTCCGAAATGATGACCCCCGGGACCGACCTTGGATATCATGTCTAATGCCAATGTCTTATCGCTCACTTCGAAGCCCGATAAATAATGTTGGAACATCGCGAGATTTTCGAGATCTATAATAATCTTCTCGTAAGAGACCGTAAGTCCGGCCTCGAGCCATCCAACCGAGTGGAGCATGAAATTGGTATGCGAGAGCACAGCCGGCCACATTGTCCACATGGTTTCATAGGCGGCCTGTGCATCTGGGACCTTCGAAGTATTGAGACTACCGCTCCCACGATAGGGCAATTTGTAGCGCCGGGCCAGTTGTGCCCCGACCGATATTGCCCAAGCGCCTTCGGGTGTGCCAAAAGCGGGGCTGCCTGATTTCATATCCACGTTTGTCGTGAAGCCACCATAAATTACAGGCGCGCCGGGCTCAATTAATTGGGTGAGCGCAATACCTGCTAATGCCTCAGCGTTTTGCTGTGCAAGCGCAGCTGCAATCGAAATTGGGCTCATTGCCCCAGCGAGGATAAAAGGTGTCACGATATTGACTTGGCGCGCCCGGGCGTATGTTATCAATCCGCCCAACATGCGATCGTCGTAACGCAAGGGGCTGTTTACATTTATGACACCGCCAATGACAGGGTCAGCTGGCAGCGGGTCACCGAATATAACCTTTGCAACCTCAACATTGTCGGATGTGATCACTCTGCCATGCGCGGCTTCTAAAGCTGCCTTATCCGAAAATGTGAAGGTGTACCACATGCGCGTTAGGTGCCGGAAAGAGACTGGGACTTCATAAGGAACGATCAATTGCTCCCCGGCGAAGTGGATCACATTCGAGACACAGTTGATTTTTATGAAATTTTCGTAATCTTCGAGGGTACCTTGGCGCCGGCCACCTTCCAGATCAGTTACATTGGCCACACCGCCCTGGGGAGCGAAGGCGATATTGTTGCCACCGATGGCAACATTGTGAGCAGGATTGCGCGCCAGCCAGGTAAATTTTTCGGGTGCAAGCGCAACAGATTCCAAGACGAGATTGCGGTCCATGCGGACATGCCGGGCCGAAGGATCGACATCCGCTCCGGCGCTCTCCCAGATTTCGAGGGCCTCGTCATCAAGAAAGTCCAGACCGATCTCCTCGAGAATCTGCATCGAAGCTTCGTGTAGCTGCTCGATTTTCTCTGTATCCAATAACTCCATGGCTGGCCATGGGTTTTGTAAATTGCGGAAGGGAATGTTGAGATGTGACAGTTGTGTGCGTTCGCGAAGATTTCGTTCGCGCCGACTTTTTCGCCTAGCCATAAGCAGACCTTATCCTATTTACGGTTCACAGCAGAGTTGAGAAGTGTACTCCGCTCTCCATACTTCGGTGGCAATTCTTTAATTCGATTTGTTCGCCAACTAGGGAATAAGCCCTCAATTTTAATCTCTAGTTATTCGCGCTACCCAATTTGAAGGGCGCACAATGATAGGAACTCGAACGCGAAATTTGCGGCAGCAATAGCAGTGATTTCGCCGTGGTCGTAAGGGGGGCTCACCTCGACCAGATCGAAGCCGACCAAGTCGAGGCCACGAAGACCACGTACGAGCTGCAGCATCTGATGGGTCGTGAAGCCGCCGATTTCAGGCGTTCCTGTGCCGGGTGCGTAAGCCGGATCGAGGGAATCTATGTCCAATGTGACATATGTCTGCCGCGATCCGATCCTCTCGTGAATCATTTTAAGGATAGCGGGTATGCCCATCTCGAATGCTTCGTCAATCGTGATGATGTGAATGCCGAGATCGCGTGCGGCCTGCAAATCCCCCGCATTGTCGTCAGGACCACGCGGGCCGACTTGCACATAGGCGTCTGTGTCGATCAGACCTTCTTCGATAGCGTAACGAAACGGTGTGCCGTGGTTGTACGTGCCTGGTGAAGTATCGTAGTGTGCATCGAAGTGCACGACACCTGGCGGCCCGAATTTTGAGTACTGAGCACGCAAGAGAGGTAATGAAATTGAGTGGTCGCCGCCCAGCGCTATCACTGTTGGCCCGGCGCGCAACACACTGCCAACTTCGCTGGTGATTGCCTCCATCGTCACGTCAATGCTGGTCGACTTCACCACCACGTCGCCGTAATCCACTACCTTCAAGACGTCTAGCGGCTTTACGTCGAGCATCTTGTTGTACCCCCACATGAGCAGCGAAGCATTGCGGATATGACGCGGACCAAAACGAGTACCGGCGCGATGGCTGTCCGCCCCGCCATCGTACGGTACGCCGACAATGACCACATCGACGCCATCATAATCTCGACGTACGGGCGCGCGCATGAACGAGGGGATACCCGCGTATGCGTTCTCGTTCGATCCGGAGGCTTTGTGGGTGATTTCTTCCATACGGCTTGAAACTCAACTTATCTGCGCTGGAGGCAAGCAGTCGGATTTGCTCGTGTTCGGACTTCGCAACGCCATCACAAAATGACAATCAGCATCGAAAGGGCCAGAATCGCAGATAGCTTAGATGTGCTCAGGATGGAATGAGCAGAGTTTACTACACAACAAGAGGCGCGGGGAGGCTTTCGAGAGTGCTGAGGATGGCACGGATGTCATCATAATTCGTGTCATCAACGTTCTCAAAGCGGACGATGCCTGCCCGCTGTAGGGTCGCCCTTCCAGCGGCGGCTTGATGCATACTCAACAGTGCAGTGGCCAGTTGGGAGCGGATCGTTTCTGAAACATCATTCTTAATGACAATTGGTGGCATTGCCAACGGCCCTAAGCTATGCACAACTCGAAATCTAGCTTGCCGTGAGCGTCGTTGCTGAAATTCCATTTCGAGCAGTACACTGTCAATGGTGGCGGCATCGGCAGCACCACTCTCTACAGCGTCCAGTGAGGCTGCGTGTGTACCACTCTCTAATAGAGTGCCAAAGAAATCAAAATCATTTCCTCGCTCCACTAGATAATGGCGCGGCATGGCGAAGCCAGAACAGGACGAGACTTCGTTGTATGCGAAGACGCCGCCACGCAGGTCGTCAAATTGAGTGAAACTAGATTCTTCTCGGACGATGATATCGGAAAAGTACACCGGGCAATCGTCGTAGCGTTTATTGGGAAGTACCGGTGCGGCGAGGAGCTGCAATTCAGTCGCCTCGTTGGTCTGCTGCCAGAGTACATAGGGCAAGCCACAAATAAAACCGGCATCGATTTCGTCCGCCAAGAAAGCAGAAGCCGGATCGGGAAACTCCGATTTGTGCATCTCCATCTGATGGCCAGTTTCCATTCTGATATGGGAGACCACCTCAGTGTAAAAATCGTATGCATTATCTCCGAGAAAAGAGGCAAATCGGATTGGAGCCATTGTTCGAGACAATATTCTAAATTTGAGCGGCTTTGAATGCCATTGTCAATGCTTCGGGCGCAAACTCACGGATGCCCCGCCAGATCGAGCCGTCGTGATAGTCGTAATATTTTGTGCGCTGCATAACGATTCTGCCTCCATTAAGCAGCGAGCCGGCACAGCTCAAATTGTGCAATCGAATGGAGTCGTAATATTTCGGCGAAAGATTCACTGCGACTGAATGCATCATGCTCTTGCGCCAGTGCCCAAGCCCCTCTGGCGATTCACTACCGGACACTTTATCCGTGATTGATTAGCGGTTGCCTCTCGGCTACACTCTCCGTTCTACCACAGAACAAGGGGAGTATCGCCATGAGTGACAACCGCCGTACATATCGTGCCATAAAGAGCGCCTTGCGGCAACTGTACCCAGGAGAACCGCAGGGCAACTTGGCTCGCCATTTGGATACGCTCGCTGCCATGGTCAGCGGAATTGTCCGCAGCCAGAGTAGCCAGCTACCGGCGATCGCCAGGAAAGTGCCAGACGGCAACAAACCCGAGAGCCGGGTCAAACGGTACGCCCGCTGGGTCAAGAATGAGCATATTAATAACGAAGTCTTCTTTCTACCCTTCGCTGAACCCTTATTGCAGGGTCTGGCGCAGGACCGCACGCTCGTGTTGGCAATGGACGGCAGCGAAGTGGGCCGCGGTTGCCTGACCCTGATGGTGAGCGTCATCTACAAGCAACGTGCTTTGCCGGTGGCGTGGGTCACCGTCAAAGGGAGCAAGGGACATTTTTCAGAAGCGACACACGTGCAGTTGTTGACAGAAGTACACGCTTTGGTGCCCCCTGCAAGCGATGTCGTCTTCCTGGGGGATGGTGAATTCGATGGCACGAACCTCCAGGCGGCTCTGAATGACTACGAATGGGCCTACGTCTGTCGCACGGCCAAGCATGTCCAGCTATGTGAAGGGGGCGACTGGTTCGCCTTCGCCGACCTGGATGTGCCCCGTGGTGCATACCGCGGCGTGCCGGATGTCGCCTTCACCCAGCAGGAATATGGGCCCGTCCTTGCCATCGCGTGGTGGCAGCGCGACTGCAAAGAGCCCCTCTATCTGGTCACCAACCTGGAGCTGGTTGCCGAAGCCTGTTCCTGGTATAACAAACGCTTTCGTATTGAAACTTTCTTCTCCGACCAGAAAAGCCGGGGCTTCAATTTGCATAAAAGCCATATCGCCGACCCGGCCCGGCTGGCCCGGTTGATGATCGCAGCTTGCCTTGCTTACATCTGGATCATCTACTTGGGCGTCATCGCCAAACGAGATAATTGGGTGCAAGTCATTCACCGCACCGACCGCTGTGATCTGAGCCTATTTCAACTCGGCTTGCGCCTGCTGGAACAGTTCCTAAATGAGCATCTGCCCATCCCGGTCGCCTTTGACATGCCCCGCGCAGAAAGTGTCCGGTAGTGAATCTGGCGAACGGAAAAGCACGAGATTACACGAGTTTCCGTCGGTCTGCTGCATTGTGCTATAGCTTAGCAATTCCGGATGCTCAGGGAATTCCTTGATTAGCTTCTCATCGACATCATCTATCGGGCGACGATCAATATCGAGCTTCTTCTGTCCAAAAAACCCAACAATTGTGTAATCATTTCGCTCGCGGATCGCTACATCGTCGCAGATCGCGACCCGATGCCAGCCTCCATTCTTCTCTGTGAGCCAGAGCACCAATGGGCGTGGCTCTGCCGGCAGATCATTCTGATCACAGACGATATTGCAGAGTGTAACGAGCATGTGCTGCAACACTTCTAAATCGCGTGCACTCATTTCGGGGGCGGTGAACGGCCGCCCGGCAAGCAATTCAGTTGCAGAAAGTTCTTGCAACCCTTCCATTGCGAATCCCCGGCCTTCCTAACCTATGCTGTTTTGCTGCGTTTTCCTCGCCCTACTCCTCCCTAAACCCAGGGCGAATTACTGTTGTTCGAACCGAACGTCCTACCTTCTACAAAGCGGCTCAGGGCAAATGGCTTCAACTCTTCAACTGATTCACCCATAAGTTGCTTCGCAACTAATTTGCCCACACCGGTCATTTTGAAACCATGGTTGCTATCGGCGATCATGTAGACATTAGGAGCAACAAAATCGAAGACAGGCACATTATCTGGTGTAAAGGCGCCGATACCACCGTTTCGACGTTCGCGGAAATTTTTACGAATGCCCTTAAAGCGGTCCATCGTCTGGGCCATCGCGGCACACATGTAATCTGCGAATTCGTCTTCAGCCTGATACTCGTCGTTTGCATGCCCATATGGATCGGTCGCCGCGTTCGGCCCGAGCTTGACGGGGATGGCGCCGCCCTGAAGCCCTGGCTGATCCATGCGTTCGTTGCCATTCTTAAAATAGACGTATGTGTGGTCCTTCAACTCCTTTCCGCTCTCATCGCGGACTGGTGTATTCATTAACTCCACGTGTAAAACCGGCGGGTTGTGTCCCGAGGTTGTGAGGTAAGGTTCGTCGTAATAGACCTCGCCTTCGAGTAACCGCCAGTACGTCCACATATCTTTCTCGATCACGCTGCCATTTGGATAGTGGCATTGCACCATGCGAGACTTGTCGAGCATATCCCAGTGATGGGGAGTCCACGCGCCCAGCCCCCAAATAATCATGTCGGAGCGAATGTCACCCTTGTCGGTGTGTACCCCTTTAATCTCACCGCCGACGAAGTTATAACCGGTGACCTCCACGCCCGAAATGACCTGCACGCCATGATCGGCACATTTCTGGGCAAGGCCATTTAAAGCTTGCATTGTTCCGGCATAACCGCTCAGTTTTTCATGGATGGCAACATCGACCCCGCTCGTGTTGAAGTCCGACCAGATACCGGTGAGGAATTTGCGGGCATCGGCGCCCACGTATACATCAGAGTGATAATCAACCGAATTCTGACTTTTGTGAATCATTTCATATTCGGCAATCTGGTTCTCCTCGCCAACCGAGATATAGCCGACTTGCTGGAAGCCGAAGGCAACTGGGTCGTACGTCCATACATCGACACTATGACGCAGGATCGCGTGCAATGGTTCTGTCATATAAAAATTGCGCACGCAGCCACATGCGATGCCCGAGGCGCCAGCACCCACACCCGACTTGTCTAGGACGACGACATCTGCACCTGAGCCTCGTCCGCGCGCTTCCAACTCCATAGCCAGATGCCATGCGGCACTTAATCCGTGGATACCCGCACCTATCACCACATGCTTTATTGATTCAGGAATTTCGCCCAACGTGTCCTCCAATTGTGATAAATTGACAACAACCTGCTGGTGCCAATTGATTGACTCGAATGTTAGTTGAATTACATCCCGAAAAGAGACTAACAGTAACAATTGCGCATAGCGCAATAGCTAGTGTATGATCCGCAATTCAAATGTATACCTCTTTTTAGCCAGAGTCAATAGTTTTTCTAAGAAATCAGTATTCTCTAAAGCGGACCTAACCCCTTAGCTACAATATTATGTCGAACCAAAAATGGTAGACGCTCGCCATCAACGCAACTATGTGAAAACCCTTGCGCGGGGTTTGCGCGTCCTGAGTACGTTCACACCCGACACGCCACAACTGACACTATCCCAGCTTTCGAAACTCCTAGATATGGAGCCTGGTACGGCAAGTCGCTTTGTCTACACTCTTGAGCATCTCGGCTACTTGCGGCGCGATCCAGTCACTCGGGCTTACCGGCTCACTTCCCTTGTACTGGAACTGGGCCGCACGGTGCACCAGAAGGATGAACTTGTCTCTGCCGCACGCCCAATCATGGAGTTCACTACCGGACACTTTCTGCGCGGGGCATGTCAAAGGCGACCGGGATGGGCAGATGCTCATTTAGGAACTGTTCCAGCAGGCGCAAGCCGAGTTGAAATAGGCTCAGATCACAGCGGTCGGTGCGGTGAATGACTTGCACCCAATTATCTCGTTTGGCGATGACGCCCAAGTAGATGATCCAGATGTAAGCAAGGCAAGCTGCGATCATCAACCGGGCCAGCCGGGCCGGGTCGGCGATATGGCTTTTATGCAAATTGAAGCCCCGGCTTTTCTGGTCGGAGAAGAAAGTTTCAATACGAAAGCGTTTGTTATACCAGGAACAGGCTTCGGCAACCAGCTCCAGGTTGGTGACCAGATAGAGGGGCTCTTTGCAGTCGCGCTGCCACCACGCGATGGCAAGGACGGGCCCATATTCCTGCTGGGTGAAGGCGACATCCAGCACGCCGCGGTATGCACCACGGGGCACATCCAGGTCGGCGAAGGCGAACCAGTCGCCCCCTTCACATAGCTGGACATGCTTGGCCGTGCGACAGACGTAGGCCCATTCGTAGTCATTCAGAGCCGCCTGGAGGTTCGTGCCATCGAATTCACCATCCCCCAGGAAGACGACATCGCTTGCAGGGGGCACCAAAGCGTGTACTTCTGTCAACAACTGCACGTGTGTCGCTTCTGAAAAATGTCCCTTGCTCCCTTTGACGGTGACCCACGCCACCGGCAAAGCACGTTGCTTGTAGATGACGCTCACCATCAGGGTCAGGCAACCGCGGCCCACTTCGCTGCCGTCCATTGCCAACACGAGCGTGCGGTCCTGCGCCAGACCCTGCAATAAGGGTTCAGCGAAGGGTAGAAAGAAGACTTCGTTATTAATATGCTCATTCTTGACCCAGCGGGCGTACCGTTTGACCCGGCTCTCGGGTTTGTTGCCGTCTGGCACTTTCCTGGCGATCGCCGGTAGCTGGCTACTCTGGCTGCGGACAATTCCGCTGACCATGGCAGCGAGCGTATCCAAATGGCGAGCCAAGTTGCCCTGCGGTTCTCCTGGGTACAGTTGCCGCAAGGCGCTCTTTATGGCACGATATGTACGGCGGTTGTCACTCATGGCGATACTCCCCTTGTTCTGTGGTAGAACGGAGAGTGTAGCCGAGAGGCAACCGCTAATCAATCACGGATAAAGTGTCCGGTAGTGAATCATGGAGGAGCTCTCCCAGCGCATGCAAGAGACTGTCATGCTTGCTGTCCTCGACGGTCTTGACATTGTTATGCTGGATGAATCGCTCTCACGCCAAACTGTCATGGCGCGCGGTTGGGTGGGAAACCGCTATCCGGCCTATTGCACTGCACAAGGCAAAGTGCTGTTGGCCGCGTTGCAAACGAACGAGAGTGACCAGCTGTTGAAGTGGATGAAGTTCGAAGCATTTGGACCGAATACAATAGTTAGCGCGGATGCCCTGAAAAGCGAATTCGAACAGATCGAGCGACTGGGTTATGCGATTGCTGATGATGAAATGAATGCCGGGATGATTTCAATCGCGGGTCCCATCCGATCTGTTGCCGGAATAGTCTCCGCCTCACTCTCTATGGGCGTGCCCACGAATCGAATGACGATGAATAATCTTCTCGAACAGTTCCGTGAACCTGTTTTGCTCGCCTGTGCACGCATCAGTGAGCAGTTGATGACTCCATCTCAAAGCAACCGCAACGTCGCCTAATTCACTTCATGCAGGAATCCGATCTTGGGCGGGCTTATTCTGCTCGCTGATTATTTGAATTGTCTTGTGACTCAGCTGAGGAAGAGAGGCTTTAATGGCAGATATCGGCATAATGCTCGAGGGTCAAGAACACCTGACATGGGAGCGCTTTTTTCGCATTGCAAAGACTGTCGAGGAACTGGGATTCGAGAGTTTGTTCCGCTCTGACCATCTCACCGCCCTCAATGGAGAAGAGGGACGTGAATCACTTGCCCTTTGGCACTCGCTCACGGCACTCGCATTCCAAACCAAACGTATTCGCTTTGGCCCACTCGTTTGTTCGATGACATTCCGACATCCCGTCATTCTGGCCAAAATGGCGGCTTCCGTTGACCAGCTCTCAGGTGGGCGTCTAGATCTAGGGATCGGCGCAGGCTGGTACGCTGGCGAACACAGGATGTTTGGTGTTCCCTACCCGCCCTTCTCAACTCGCCTGGAAATGCTCGACGAAGGCGCCCAAGTGATTAGAGGCCTTCGCGGTGACCTTCCAAGCAGCTTTCTAGGAAATCATTTTCAACTTTCAAAAGCGCAAACCAGCCCAAAACCAAAGAATCCAAATCCGAATTTGATTATGGGCGGGAAGAGTGAGCGAACGTTGCAGCTTGTGGCCCAGCATGCTACGGAATGGAATTGCTCTTATTCGAGTACCCAGGCGTATCGGGAAAAGGTGGTGCTGCTCAATGCGGCCTGTGAAGCGAGGGGGCGCGATCCGAGTACTTTACGACACTCTATGATGGTGCCGTTTGTGATTGGGCGTGAGCCGAGGGACATTCAGGCTCATTTGGATGGCCACAACGAAACTTTTTTCAATTTACCCACTAAATTAGACTCATGGCTCTCGCAAGGCCTAATCGGTGGCACACCACAGCAAGTTGTTGATCAACTATCAGAACGAGTGGAGGCGGGTGTTAGCCGCTTCATGTTGCAACAGAACGCGCTCGATGATCTGGATTCGATCGAATTACTCGCAAATGAGGTGTTGCCACATTTCCACTAACTTTGAAATTCGAATCATTCGTACTCAGCCACTAGAAATTTCGCTGCGCATTGAATTGGACCAACGACATTTAGATCCTGATAAGCGTTCGTTCTTCAATCAAGGCTTGTTTCTGACTCCACGCTGGGTGCGAGGATGACGTTTTGTTCTTGTTCGGGCTTTTGTCGCACCATCGCAAAGAGAATGATCAGGCTCGATAAGACCAAAAGAGCAGACAGCAGCATGACCTGCCGAAATCCATCCACGAACGCCAGTCGGATCGCATAGTCCACAGAGGCCGTCAGATCTGCAGAAAGTCCCGTGGGAGCGGCCAGCTCGCCCAATCGGCGTGCCTGCGCTACAAGCGCCTCCCGCGCCCCGACATCCAACCCGATGGTGCTCGTGCGAATGAGCAAAGCATTTCGAAACCCAGTCACCATTAGCGCGCCGAACACAGCAATCGATATCATCTGTCCGATGCGTGAGGCGGCGTTGTTCACTCCTGAGGCAATTCCAGATTGACGTTGCGGAAGCACGTCAAAGGCGAGCTTCGTGAGCGGCACCACCATTCCCCCAAGTCCAATTCCATAGATCAGAATCGCCGGGAACCAGGCTGTCCAATAGCTGTCGTCCAGCCCTGGACGCATCAATAGAAGAAAGCCCGTCGCCATAAATAGCACACCCACCACCAGGATTGGAAACGCGCCAATACGATCCGCCAACTGTCCAACCCTTTGCGACAGGAGAACAATCGAAATCGCGATTGGCAGAGAGGCCAGGCCGGCTGCCGTCGCAGTGTATCCTTGCGCCTGCTGCAAATTTAGGCTCAGGAAGAAGAACGGCCCTCCGAATCCAGCAAACAGGACGATCGTCATCAAATTCACCCCGCTGAACTTCTTATTGCGTAGGAGTCGCAGCGGGAGGAGTGGCGACGGCACGCGCTGCTCTGTAATGACAAAGGCGATGGATCCGATCAGGCCGACAATAATTGTAAAGGTGATCAGGGGTGAGGTCCATCCCAGATGAGGTCCTTCGATTATGCTAAAAAGAAGGCCGCCCAGCCCAAACATGAGAGTAAGCACTCCTAACCAATCCAGACGAGGATCGATTTCCTCGTCCCGGCTTTCGGGTACCCATCGAGCTGCGATTAGGATTGCAACCAGACCAAGCGGGATATTGAGAAAGAAGACCGCGCGCCAGGAGACGTTATCCACGAGCCAGCCGCCCACGATCGGTCCCGCTATCGTAATCATTGGGGTAAAGGTGGCCCATGTCCCGAGCGCACGGCCGCGTCGTTCTGGATCAACGGCTGCATTAATGACGGCTAATGACCCCGGCACCATAACTGCTCCACCCAGACCTTGCACGAAACGCCCACCAATTAGAAAGGCGGTCGTCGGCGCTATACCGCACAGAAACGAACCGATCACGAAGACGATCATGCCAATGGTGTAAATGCGTATTCGGCCATAGATATCGCCCAGCACGCCACCAATTAACAGCAGTACGGAGAGAGTCAGTAGATAAATGTCGAGGATCCACTGCAGGCCACCGACGTCTGCATTGAGTGATTGCTGGATCGCCGGCAACGCGACGTTGATAGCCGTCTGGTCGAGGAAGACCATGCCTGTGCCAAGGATGGCGACCGCAAGAATCATGGTTTCAGTAAAACGGGTTGATTTCATAAAATAATATTTTGACACGCCAGATTTATCGGCGCGCTAATTCGAGAAATAGTAACGACTGAATTCTTTGCGTCAGTTGAGATCACGCTGCAATTCTACGGATGCGGGAAACGGCAACGCTGAAGCAGACCGTTCCGAACAAAAGACGCACCAGTATGATCGCAGCCAGCGGGAATAACCAGCTGAATATCTCTGTCAGGCGCGCGGAAAGGACGCCGTCGGAAAAGACTGCATCGAGATAATCGCTGCTCATGCTCGCATAGACAAGCGCCGCGCCTGCAGCGAGTGAAGCCAATTGAATTGAGAGCGCCAGGGCAATGGAGGGCATGACACCACGGGCGATGGTTGACGCTGCCAGGCCAACGTTTGCGCTGTAGATGGCATGCAGTTGGGGTTGAAAAACAAAAAGGCCGTATGCGATCGCCATTGTAGCGAACAACGGTATGAGCGGACTGGTTTCGAAGAAGGGATTACCCTGCGGAAGGAACAGCAGGAACGCAAGCAGCGGGAATGTCAGAAAAGATGCCAGCACGCGCGCCCGCACTATGATCGACATACCTTCTCTTGTCAGATAGAGCACGCTGGCAAGTTTGCTGGCCGCGATCTCCAATCCACTCAATTGTGTCGAACGCAGAGCCTGCCAAGAACCCTGTTCGCGTTCGCGGGCGATCGCACCCGCTGCCGGGATGATGAGCAGGATACCGATCAGTTCGACGATCCCGATGTGGAACCAGAGCATATTTGGCGCCAATAAGAGCGTGGCCGGCAGCACGCAAACCGTTCCCAGCGCGAGCAATCCGAACCATTCTCCCAAGCGCCAGCGGCCGCCCAAACGATCGTCCCAGTAATGCAAATCGCGCCGCATGACCGGATAGGCCGAGCCTCCAGCGGATCCTCGCTGGAAAGAGTCACGCCATTTCAGGAAGGGCACGATCCACGGCGAATTAATCGCGTTCATGAAGTTCGATCGGGGGGCACCCATTCGGGTGTTGCGTAACAGAATTGGCGCAGGCTGGCTGCCCACTACCTCCGCGGACTCTGCATTCTTCTTCGTTTTGTTGGCGATCGGCGTCAGGTTCGAACAGTCGAGCCGTACGAGGCTTGGAGTTTAACATCATCCTTGGCTTCGTATGTTGCGCCGGTATTGTTGGTGATGGTTGCAAATACCGCTCCGCCCTCCCAGCCGACGATCTTGCCCCAGGGCAGGCGTACATCCTGCACAGCCAGCTCGCCACGCACAAGTGCAAAGGGGGTTGGGGCAGATACCAACTTACCTGTCGCAAGCGAACCACTCTCCGCTGCGGCCTCAAATAGCTTTTCTTCTAGCTCAGTATTCGATCGTGGCGTTCCAGCCGCTGCCAACGCTGCGAAATTCATCTGCTGGAGATCACTTAATCCAGCACAAAATGCTTCGAAATCGTCCGCGGAAATCGCCGCCTCTATCTTCTGTAGCACGGCGGTGCTCTCTGTTTCGTCCAACCGTTCCCCTGCAGCAAGTATCTCATCCAGGTAGTCGGCTTCGGTTTTATTTGGGTCGAGATCTTCTCCGCGCAGATGAATCAGCACAAAAGCCCAGGCGTAGCGATCCTTTTGCGAGATCTCATAGCGATGCACGATGGCTTTTTCAGGTAGCGCTTGCGGGTCAACGACCAAGAAACCGCCCCGATCAAAGGCCCAGAGTGCCAGCGTGGTTGACGGAGGCAGTCGGAGTGTTCTTCCGAGCGCCGCAGTGTCCTTATAGGGCTCATCGTTGCACCATGCCAGTGCCGCGGCTGTGGTCAAGCCCAACATCGCATCCGAGCCATGACCGATTCCAGTAGTGATTGCCAGATCGACTTCAACGATGGCACCAGATTTCAATTTTCGATCCACTCGAAATTGTTCGGCAATTTGTAGTGCCAGATCGGCGCGCGCACCCGAGACCACCAGTTTATTATGGCTTTGCGCGTCAATGCGAGTGTTCGGATATTGTCCGGCTATGCCGACCAGGCAAGTGCGGATGCCGTCCTCCGTCTGTAAGCGGACCGCACCGAAGGGCAAAATAGCGGGCGAGACAATCTGCATCACCGTCATAGATTCGCTCCACTGGACTCGGGTGTAGAAATAGTTTTGAACATAGGGCGCTTATTCAATATACGTATTGGGTATCGGATGCTGCGTAATTATACGCATTTCGCAATACGAAAATGTATTAAAGTAAATCTTCATCAAACGGAAAGTTCGACAAAACCTCTGGTCCATTTGCCGTAACGAGCACCTGATGCTCAAGTTTGACGCCTTCGTTTCCGTATTCGGAGCCGACATAGCTCTCGACACACAAGGTCATATTTTCTTCGAGTAAGCCATCATAACCAAATTCATCGAAGTCCTGCCGATGCAGAATATACGGATATTCGCCCGTCATGCCGACGCCGTGGGCGAGAACAAAGTAGCGATTTTTTATGAATTCCTCGGGGATTGACCACGCCTGCTCGGAAATCTCTCGAAATGTACGGCCCGCCTGAAGCAACTCGGTATCGTGGTGGATTTGTTCGTAGGCCAGCGCGTAAAGCCGACGCTGCTCAGCCGAAGGCCGTCCGCTGCCGGCGAAGAATGTGCGTGAAAAGTCTGCATAGTATCCGAAAGGTCCAACCACATCGGTGTCAAGCGCAACGAGGTCGCTGGCTTCGATTTTGCGTGGCCCGGATTCTTGGAACCAGGGATTGGTCTTGGGACCGGAACTCAACAGTCGCGTTTCGACATATTCGCCGTTCTGTTCAATAACGGTTTGGTGCAAAAGTGACCACAGAGCATTCTCCGTCATTCCGGGACGTAACGCATCCCGCATGCGTGCCACGCCTTCTTCTACGACCCGCAGCGATTCACGAATACAGAGGAGTTCCTCGGGGAGTTTGACCGCACGTGCCCGCTCGATGGGGTCCTGTGCGTCGATGATCCTGCATCCGCGACCGGCGAGGCTGGCGGCGGCCGGAAGGTTCATTCGCTCTACCGCAATCGAACGACTCCCAACACAATCCATCGCGACGCGACTGCCGTTGCTGCAAAAGTTGCGCAAGAGGTCGTCGATTTCATTCACCCAGTGCTCGCCGCGAGCTGAAAGACTTGGGCCAGAGGCCGAAAACGAAACGGTAGTGGCCGGACGGATCTCGTCGATGGTTTCCAAACCAGCGGCCAGATGATGGCAACCCTCGAATTCAAATAGGATTACAGGCCCTTCGATCGGGACGAAGACGTAGCGGCCCGGGTTGCGCAACATAAACGGAGTCATGTTTCGCGCATCAGTTGCGTAGCGGATGTTCTGCGGATCAAAAAAGATGCAAGCCGCACAATCTGCGCGGGCCAGCTCCCGCCGTAAACGTGCCAGACGACCCAAGCGCAGCGCACGCATGTCCACGTCGATCTGCGGCTCTTGGTGCGCCCATACGTGTGTCAGGTCAATGGCTCTATTGCGAACGGCGACATGCGGATCAGATACAGTTGGGGTTACGTCTGAGCGGAATGGGGGTGATTCCTCCAGCAGCTGCAGTCCCACCCGTTTCACCGCATCGCGGGCTTCCATCGTTAGGACTACATCGTCGTCGATGGATAGCGTCGTCACGCCACTCGCGGCCAGATCGAAAATGTCAGCCTGAGTGTAAAATGTCTTTGCCAAGGGACTATGACCTACATTTCGAAAATATCGTGACAGATATCGCGCAAGAGTACTACCGTAACCGCAGGCTTCAGATTACGGTCGCCATTGGGGCGCTGCTTGTCACGGCGGTGGGACTACTGGTCGCAGCTGTATTAGTATTCACCACGAGCACGGCAGTGGACTATCCTGGGGCGGCGCGGGTATCTGAGCACTCGATTATTCGACTCGTGCCACGCATCATGTTCCGGCAGGACACCTCTTATCGCACCAATGACGACGTGCCGGTAATCTACAACTTCTACTCAACTCGATTTAATATGGGTGCTGAGTTTCGCGCTCAAAGCAGCTGCTTGCAGCTGCGCTCGCAGCATTCGTGGCTGCTGCTGAAACGACAGGTCAGTGTCACGATCTGCGATACACCCCGCGGTCGCATGATCTTCGCGAACCGTGCTTTTACCTTGGATTAACTCGGAGCGAAAGGCACGGCAGTTTACAACTTTGGGTGTGCCTTCCCAGCTCTAATTTGAAGTTGGATCCGCCGCCGCTACCGGTGGGCTGTACTGGTTTCGCGCAGATCGACGATCTGCTGCTCCGGCAATCCGTCAACAAGTTCCTTCAACTGATCGAAGGTGCAATTGCGCACCTTCATCACGATGTCCCAATGACCCTCTACGCGGGGCGAAGGTGCGCTGCCCGCAGCCATAACGCCCCAGCCCTTTTCCGAAATCGCCTTGTTCAATCTTGAGAACTCGCCGGGTTGATCCGGCACTCGAACTGTGAGTCGGCAGCCAGGTTCATTTGCACCAAGCATGTTGCGAAGTTCAACCAGAAGGTCTGTTTCGGTCAGCACACCGACGACGACACCATCCTCGATGACGGGTAATCCCCCCACTTTATGGTGGATGAGAATATCAGCAGCGTCTTCCAGGGTGGCGTCTGATGCTACCGATTTTAGATCGTCTCCAGAAATCATGACTTTCTCGGCCGTCATTTCGGAAAGGTACCGGGTGATTTCCCACACGTCCAGACTCGCCAAACGTTCTGGGCGAATGGCCAGCCTTTCGTGTGTTACCAACCCGAGTAGGAGCTTGCCATCGCCGACCACCGGCACATGGCGAATTTTGTTCTCAACCATCAGGCGTTGCACCTCAAGTACACGCTTGTCTGGTTCAACCATGATTGGGTGTCGAGTCATGTAATCTCGTACGAGCATGATGCGTTCTCCTCTGTGATTGATTTCATCCGAAGCTTTTTGGAGAAGGCTGGACCTCGCCCCCCCATTCAAAGCGAACGCTGAACCGATGGTCCAGCGTTCGTAACAATGCGGGCTAACGCATCGATAAAATTTTCCCCGTTCTAGCCGAATTAGCTTTCGACGTGGACGACTGGAGCCAACTTCGCCAACTCTTCGACCGGCACATGGCAGTAAATGTTGTGCCCATCGGCAGCCTGCTGCCAGGGCGGCTCCTGCTCTTCGCACAGATGAGCCTTGTCGCCTAGCAGGGAGCGCCGTGGGCAGCGGGTATGGAATGGACATCCAGCTGGGCGGATTAAGCGGGCTCGGCACGTTACCTTCGAGCCGGATATGCTCTTGCTTCACGCTTGGATCCGGTACGGGCACGGCCGCCAGCAATGATTCCGTATACGGATGATATGGCGGCGCGTAGATAGCATCGGCCGCGCCCAGTTCCATGATCTTGCCCAGATACATCACCGCGATGTAGTCTGAGAAGAAGCGCACCACGCTTAAGTCATGGGCAATGAAAATCATTGTTGTGCCGAATGTAGCCTGGATTTCGAGCAACAGGTTCAGGACTGCCGCTTGTACTGAAACATCCAGAGCGGAGACGGGCTCATCGCACAAAACAAGGTCGGGACGCCCCGCCAGCGCCCGCGCGATGCCGACGCGCTGCTTTTCACCGCCACTGAGTTGGCGTGGCAAGCGGTCGTAATAGTATTCATCTAGCTTCACAGCACGAAGCAGGCGAGTGACCTCATCGCGCATCTCGCTCTTTTCGACCACCTTGAATCTTCGCAGTGGCCGTTCGATTTGTTGCCCGACAGTGTAGCTCGGATTCATAGTCGAGTCGGGATTCTGGAAGACCATCTGAAGCTCACGAATCATCGACAAATCGCGCTCGCGCACATGCCCCTCCACATCGAGTCCCATGAATTCAGCCCCGCCAGCCGTCATGTCTTCCAGCCGATGATAGTCTTAATGAGGGTGCTCTTGCCACAGCCCGATTCGCCTACGACACCGAGCGTGGAGCCTTTTGGCACCTGAAACGTAACGCCATCCACCGCCTTGACGTATTCTTTCTTCCCTAAGCCAATCATTCTGAGCACTGACGTGTTCGGATGGCGATAATACGTCTTCATACTATCTACTGTAAGCAGCGCATCGGCCTCGCCGTTCGTAGCGACGGCCGTAGCGGAGGCATCGTGAACAATTAGATCCTCCGTTGGCACCCATTTGGAAGGATCAATTTCTTCCGCGAAGTGGCAACGCGCCATGTGGCCGTCGACGATATCCCGGAATGCAGGCTTTTCCATCCGGCAGCGGTCTTTCGCATAATCGCAGCGTGGCTCAAAGCTGCAACCCGGTGGCAAGTTCGCCGGCGACGGAACGCGCCCACGAATCGGATAGAGCACACTACTGGCCTTATCCCGTCCGAGTTTTGGCAGGCAGCGGATCAGGCCTTGCGTATAAGGGTGTTGCGGGTTCGCGAATATATCGTCAACCGTGGCAAGCTCCACCATTTCACCTGCATACATGACGCCGACGCGGTCGCTCACACGTGCAATGACGCCCATGTTGTGACTGATGATGAGAATGGCAGTGTCGAAATCACGCCGCAGGTCCGCCACCAGATCGAGCGCGGCCGCCTCTACCGTTACATCCAATGCCGTCGTCGGCTCATCCATCACCAGAAGCGCCGGATTATTGAGCAATGCCATTGCTATAACAACACGTTGCTGCTGTCCACCGGAAATTTGATGCGGGTAGCGTTCGAGGACTTTGGCCGGGCCCGGCATATATACTCGCCCGAGCATTTCAATACAGCGTTTTTGAGCTTCTTCTTCCGAAATACCGCGATGGACTGTCAGCACCTCAGTCATCTGTTCACCGATGCGTAGGACTGGATTGAGTGACGTCATCGGGTCCTGATAGACCATCGAAATCTGATCGCCGCGTAGCTTGCGCAGTTCCTCTTGTGAGCGACCGATCAACGACTGGCCTTGAAACTCAATATCGCCTTTGGCGATCTTTCCATTCTTCCCCATGTAATTCACGAGTCCATAGGCAACGGTACTTTTTCCGCAGCCTGACTCTCCGACGATGCCAAGTGTCTCACCGCGATAGATCTCAAATGACACATCGCGCACGGCATTGATATCACCCTTCCGTGTTTCGTACGCCAGACCGAGATTCTTGACTTTGACGACCGGCTGATCCATCTTTCCAGATGGTTTGGTCATAAGTTCTCTCCCCTCGATTACGAGGTGTTTGTACGCCCTATCTGAACAGGCGCAATTGCTTTCCCGCGCCTAGCGATAACGAGATGTTTCTTCGTTGAGACCATCGGCAATCAGGTTCAGGCCAACGACCAGCATCGCAATTGATAATGAAGCCCAGAGTGCATCCCACGGATGCCCGCTCTGGATAAAGCTCTTGCCGGCTGAGACCATACTGCCCCAATCCGGCGAGGGGGGCGGCAAACCAAGTCCCAGGAAACCGAGTGTTCCAATGGCGAAGACGGCGTATCCGACACGAAGCATGGAATCGATAATGATGGGGCCGCGCGCGTTGGGCAGGATCTCCACAAACATGATGTAAAACGGATTCTCTCCGCGCGTCTCTGCCGCCGCCACGAAGTCGCGTGTTTTGATATCAAGTGTCAGGCTGCGTACCAGACGTGCAATTCCCGGTCCACCGGCTATCGTAATCGCAATGACCACGTTGGTCGCAGAAGGTCCAAGCGCAGCAATGATCACCAGATAAAGCAGGACTTGCGGAAACGCCATCAAGCCGTCCAGCGCCCGCATGGTGATCTCGTCGATCAAGCCGCCATAGTAGCCGGCAATGACGCCCAGGCTACCTCCGAACACCAGTGCAATGATGATGGAAAGCGGGGCCAGTGTCAAAATTACGCGCGAGCCATGTGCCAGCCGTGCCCACAAGTCGCGACCATTGCGATCGGTACCCAGCCAATGTTTCGATGAGGGGCCCTCGAGCTGCTCGCCGCGAAACCGTTCAAAGGGCGAATAGCGCGAAAGCCAGTGCGTCGTCTCGCCGGCATTGCCACTGGTAAGACAGCCGAGCCAGCGAGACGGTGTTGTAATGCAATTGTCTGCAAAGATGGCAACGACCAACCAGAAACCAACGAGGAAAATCCCGATCACGGCAACGCGCGAGTTCCCCAGGACTGCAAGCGAGTCTCGGAATTTTTGCGCTCTTGTCGGTGCCGTCGATACCGGTACGTTTGCGATTTGTTCAGCAACAGCCATAGATCAAGCTCCTATTGGAGGTAGAGGGTATGGGTCACGCGTAGCGAATCCTGGGATTAAGGTACGTGTAGATGATGTCCGCGAGTAATTGCGACGAGACAGCGATAACAACCAATAACATCGCAGCCGCCTCAATGGCGAACACATCTTTGAACAGAGCGGCCTCCAGCACATAACGCCCCAAGCCCGGAAATCCAAACAGGGTTTCGACAATCACGATGCCGCCGATAAAATAGTTCACATGCAACATAATGATTGTAATTGGCGCCATGAGTGCATTCTTGAGTGCGTGCTTGAACACGATCCGGAACCTTGGCAGCCCTTTCAATACAGCAGTTCTTATGTAATTTGTACGCATGACTTCGACCATGCTCGCGCGCGTAATTCGTAAAACATAGCCCAATTCAATCAATGTCAGCGTTAGCAGCGGCAGGATAAGCATCTGCGGATTTTCGAATAGCGCATTGTCGGAGGTAACTACAACCGCAGTTGGAACTTTAATTCCAAGCGTCTCTCTCACAAATGATGAGGTAAAAATCACGATCAGGAAGACCCCGCTTGCAAATTCGGGCGTAGCGGTTGCTATGAGACTCCCAATCGACGAAACGCGGTCAACCAGCTTCCCTTCGTTTAGGCCGGCAATCAGCCCGAGCACCAATGCCAGGGGCATTACGATGAGAAAGGCGAGCCCGGCTAAAAAGATCGTATTGATCAGACGACGAATTAATGTTTCCGCGACCGGGCGACGCGTAAAGAAAGAAACGCCCGGATCGCCGCGGAGCAGTCCACGCTGCAAAGGAATATACTGGCGGGGAGCGCCGGCGGCATTGTTCCAGCTTGCCTTCGTCAGGGTCCATGCGACGAGGTCGTCGCCTTTGACCCACAGAGCAGCATGACCATCATCATCCACACCCCAAAAGATCAGGAGCGGGTTGCCTTCTTGGTCGACAAGACCCTCGTCGTTGGGATACCAACTGTCCCCACTGGAGATGGCTTCGGTAGTTGACCCATCATCCTGGCGTTCCACTCGTATCAATGTCTCGCCATCCGGTGTGTAATTTTGGTACAGATCACCATTTTCATCCACGGCCCACCAACTATAGCGATCATTTTCTTCGTTGTAGTGGCGGATGACGGAATTACCGATGAGCCGTGATGCTTGCACGTCACTGCCGATCATCCAACGGACGTACCTCGTCGTGAATGGCTGATCGAGGCCGTTCTGAGCATTGAAGGAAGCTTCCTGGTCGGGTGTGATGGTGTTTCCCAGCGTATTCACAGCAATATTTCCCGGCGCCGCTTCGGATATCAGAAAAACCGAGATAGAGACGAGAAAGAGCGTGATGATCATGAATATGACCCTGCGGATTAGAAATTTTGCCATGGCTACCTACTTTCTTCATGCTTCGAGGAGCGAAGTATTGCTGTCTATCGAGGTAACTGAA
This sequence comes from Anaerolineales bacterium, assembly GCA_965248775.1. Classification (GTDB taxonomy): domain Bacteria; phylum Chloroflexota; class Anaerolineae; order Anaerolineales; family JBHHUI01; genus JBHHUI01. Next base: position 1,223,054 of record OZ252150.1, on the reverse strand, counting down.
GTTGAGGCTCGAGAGATAGCAATGCGCCGCTCATAGCTATGCAAATGGGGCAGACTCGATGCAGCTGTTCGCATGCGAATAGCCGACGATCGAGACCTGCCCCATTTGGTTGAATTGCATTCACGCCGATGAGAAAAGCGCTTCGCGATCGGCGTTGGCAAATCTCGCGCTAGCAGTTTGTCGGAGAGACAAGTACTTTTACAACATGAATAGCCCTACAGGGCAAAATGAGCAGTTGATTGCGACAAAACAAGCGTAAAACAGTGTGCATTTCATGGAGGGCAAACCACCTTCTCTCAGCGAGTAGCAGGCGCGCCAAAGCAGCCCCGGCTAAAGCACACCCTTTGCTTGGTAGAGGGTGTGCATGCGTTTGAGGTTGAACGCTAGGCAGACCAGACACCATTCCCCGGCTGCTGCCAGCAGGCCGCGCAGAGAAAACTGGCGGAAGCCCAGGACTTCCTTGATGATACCAATGACGGGTTCCACTGTGCATTTGCGTAAACGGTAGCTGGCTTTGCCGATTTCGGTTTGTAGTTTGTAAGCCATCTTGACTTTCGGACTGGCATCTTCCGGTGGCGGAGCAGGCATTTGTTCAAAGAAGGTACGCCAGCTTTTGTGGTGAGGTTCGCGACCGGTAGCAATGTAAGGATCAATGCCAAGCTTCTCAAGTGCTGCGATGTTCGCTTTGCTGAAATATCCATAATCCAAAGCGGCAGCCTTTGGTTTGCCTACTTTTGGAGAGATGGCATCCAGGGTTGGCTCAGCTTCTTTTTTGTCATTCGGATGGTTCGAAAGTGAAGGCGCCACAATCAAGAGGCTCTCCTGCTCCACAGCAACTTGAACGTTGTAATGCTGGTCGAAGCCATTATTGGTGCTGTTTTTCATGATGCGAGAGTCCGGATCAGTGAAGTTGTACTGATCTTTGTCCCGTGGTCCCGGCTGCGGTGGTTTCGGTTTGCGACCTCGGGGTTTATGCCCAGTTTTGCGAGACTTTTCTTCCGGTAGGACATCCTCTAACCGTGATCGCTGGTATTGAGCGCTAGCGCTTGAACAAAAGCGGGTTCACTAGCAAACTCCTGTAATTGTGGTTTATGCAATGCAGGAGGGGGCCAATGAACCCGGCGGAAGCATTCTGCCCGAATATCGATTGTGCGGCAAGAGGTCAAACTGGCGAAGGGAATATCAGCGTCCATAGTCAGCAGGAAAAACGCTACCAGTGCGAGGTGTGCGACACGACCTTCGCGGCGACCAAAGGCACGCTTTTCTATCGCTTGCGCACTGACCCTAAGATCGTGATGTTGGTAATCACCTTGCTGGCCTACCCTTGTCGCGCCCGACAGGGTCGTGATGGTTGCCCGCGCCAGGCGATCGTGGCGGCTTTCGGATTGCACGAGCGTACAGTGCAGAGATGGTGGCGTCGTGCGGGAGAACGGTGCCATGCCATCCATGCGCATGTGGTCGGGAAAAGTCAGTTGGACTTGCAACAAGTACAAGCGGATGAGATCAAAGTCAAGACGCAACGCGGCACGCTCTGGATGGCCATGGCCATGATGGTCCCTACGAGGCTGTGGCTGGGTGGCGTCATCAGTGCCAAACGTGACAAAGAGCTCATTCGCACGCTGGCCGAGCAAATCCGTGCGGTTGCTCTCGCGCGACCGCTCCTGCTGGCGGTGGACGGTCTGGCGAGCTATGTGGACGCGTTTCGAAAAGCCTTCCGGTCCCCCTTGCCACGCCGCGGTCCACACGGCCGACCTCAGCTGCTGTCCTGGCCTGACATCGCCATTGTACAAGTTGTCAAACAACGTGCGGCTGGCAAGTTGACTATCGACCGCCGCATCGTGCAAGGTGCACGTGAGATGATTACACAACTCATCGATGCCACCCAGGGCCGCGGCATGATCAACACTGCCTATATCGAGCGGCTGAACGCCACGTTCCGCCAACGGTTGAGCTGCCTCGCGCGCCGCACTCGCCATCTGGCGCAACAAGCCGAGACCCTCGCCGCGGGCATGTTTGTCGTCGGCTGTTTCTACAATTTCTGTGACTATCATAAGAGCTTGCGGTTGCGGCTCTCGGTCGGCTCGCACGGATATCGTTGGGTGCAACGTACACCGGCTCTCGCAGCCAGTGTGACCGACCACTGTTGGAGCATTGCTGAACTATTGCATTTCAAAGTGCCGCCCCCGTGCTGGACGCCGCCCAAGCGCCGCGGGCCGCCTTCCAGGGAGACTTTGCGCCTCATGCAACGATGGTGCACATGAACACGATTAGAGGACGTGCTACCTCCGTGACGTGTAGCTTGTTCAAGGAAATTATTCTTTTTTGTGCTGTACTTCCTGAAGCACAAATGCGCTGTAGTTCAAGCGCTAGCGCTCAATCTGCGCGATCACGGTTAGAGGAGGTCTTACCTTTCTTCCCGCTCACGCTGTTTGGCTTCGTATTCAGCCCTCTCGGCTTCATATCGTTCCTGCGCACGGGCTTCTAAGACGGCTTTGGCTTCTGCCAGATTTGCCAAACGTTTCTTGCGAATGGCAATTTCGTCTTCAATGACGAGCCCTTCCGGCAACTGGAGATCACCCTGTTCAGCTTGCTCACCGAGTTCGAAGAGTTTGTTCACTTCCTGGCGCAGTTGGGTCTCTAGTTTTATCAGACGCTTGTAACTGACCGCTTTGCTCTTGGATGCATCAGCATGCACCTTGCTACCATCCAGACTGATATTACCCAACTTCAGCACCTCAGCAACTTGGGCCAGGAGCAAGATCTGCACAAATAACTCTTGGATCTCAGCCAGAAAGGTTTTGCGAAAGTTGGCAATTGTGTCGTGGTCAGGATGCAGCCCACTGGCAATATAGCGGAATGGGATACTCTCATAGGTGGCTTTCTCAATCTTACGAGAACTGAACACCCCGTTGGCATAACCATAGAAGAGCAATCCCAACAGGATCTCTGGCGCAATAGGTTGACCACCCGTCGGTGCATATTGTGCATAGATCATACCCAAATCCAACTGGGCGATAACATCCACCACAAATCGTGCCAAATGATTGGATGGCAGGGCTTCTTCCAGACTGATTGTCTGTTTGAGCATCACTTCGTAATTGGGTTTCTTGAATTTTCTAGCCATGCCCGTAGATTATCACCGATTTCGCTATCTCAGGTTGCTCTCCGACAAACTGCTAGTGAAAAATACTGTCTCTAGGCGTTCGGGTCCATACTCGCGTCGTACCAAACTTCGCGCCAGAGATTGTACTGTGTCGGATGCGGAATGATACCCACAAAGGCCGGGTTACTTACAGCCCAGTTGTTCCGCCAGTAAGAGATGCCAATTCCACAGCGCTCTTGCTGGATGCGTTGGATATCGACCATGATCGCGCGTCGCGCTTCGACATCCAGTGTACCCTGGGCGGTCTTCAGCAGAGCGTCGAACTCCGGATCAACCCAGCGCGTCTCGTTCCACGGTACGGGGTCGCCGTTCGGGTCTGCGATGTATGCCAACGGCAGCAGCATAACGGCAAGTGGCCGGTGAGTCCATGGGGTGATACCGACTTCGGTCTCGCTCCACAGATCCCAGTAGGCCGAGTTAGGCATTGTGTCCAACGTGACGTTATAGCCCGTACCCGCAGAATCTGCCTGTAGTGCTTCCGCATAGGCAATGATGTCAGGCCAGCCGGTGCCGACTGAGATGGCCACATCAAGGCTATCAATACCGTCACCGTTGAGTAACTCTTTCGCACCATCGGGATCATATGCAGGCACGTCCATTGGCGCAAATTCCGGCTGCACAGGCGAGACGTGCACGTCGTGTCCAAGCAGACCTTCGCCGAAGTACGCTTGGTCCAGGATTTTCTCACGGTCCTGCAGCTTTTTGAACCCATTGCGCACGTCCTGGTTGCCCCAGGGCTCGATGTCGTGGCGCACGCGCAGAACGCGGGTCTGCGCCGTGCCGATCCCGACCACCGATATGCCATCGACATCGCGTAATGCCAGAAACGAATCGACCGTGGGATCATAGATATTGTCGATCTGTCCGGACTGAATTGCTGCAACAGCCGCGGTCTGATCATCACCCAGATCGATCCACTCGATTGTGTCCAGATACGGAAGTGGTTTTCCATCTTCACCCATTTGCCAGTAACCATCGTCGCCATTGGCGACGCGGCTGACGTTGCGCACGCGCTCAGCGGCAACGAACTCGTCGAGCAACATCGGTCCGGTGCTCGGATTCGAGCCGGAGGAGACGTCACCGTCGAAGCTGGGATGCATGATCTGGGCAGGATAATGGAAGAGTTGCTCCGGTACAGCAAGGAGCGACCCATCCAGGTTGAGACGAATGGTCGAATCGTCCACAACTTCCACGTTGTCGATGGTCAAGAAGCCTTCCCACAATCCGAGGATGGACGATCCAACATCTGGGTTCAGCCACTCGTTGATGTTGAACCAGACGTGGTCTGCAACGAAGTCGTCGCCATTCGTCCACTTGATACCTTTGCGCAAGTTGAGCGTCCAGACAGTCAGATCGCCATTCGCTTCCCAGCTTTCAAGCATGTAGGGATGCGTGATGTTGTTGCTGTCTGTCTCGGTTAGATATTCGAATACATTTCGAAACTGGTTGGCATCTTGGATCCACGAAAAGCGGGCCGGGTGATCCACGGCCAGCACTTGTGTGCCCACCCGAAGGGTGCCACCACGGACGATACCGCCAGCAGCCACTTCTTCGGCGGGGGCAGCCGGCGCTTCGGGGGCAGCGGGTGTGCATGCCGCGAGGAATTGAGGAACGAGAATTAAATAATTTGGGCAGTTGGTTCACAACGGATGCAAGCAGTGATAATCTCGTGGCTTCATCAGAACACTAGCCAGCAGGCCATGATGAAACCCTATGCGCCCGAACATGAAGAAATGATGCGCCGCTTTTACAACAGCTTGAACGAGAAAGATGGGCGTCGCTTTGCTGGTTTCGAAGCCTTGAGATTTGGACACGGCGGACGGAGTTACATTGCGCGGGTGTTGGGGTGCAGTCGCAACACGGTGAGCAAAGGCGCCCGCGAAGTCAGTGGCTTGCCCAAGGGCGAAGTGGAGCAGCGCATTCGGAAGCCAGGCGGCGGACGCAAACCGTACTACGTCACATGGGGGGCGCAACTTGCTGAGAAGTTCCTGGCAGTGTTGCGCGAGCACACAGCCGGTGACCCGCTGGACGAGAGGGTGCGCTGGACGAACCTGACCCCGGGCGAGATTGTTGCGGCGTTGCGGGCCGAGCACGACATCGTGGTCAGCAAATATGTGGTGCGCAAGTTGCTGCAGAAGCACAACTATCGCCGCCGAAAAGCGCAAAAGAAACTCGGTTTGAAGGCCGAGATTGAAAACCGCAACGAGCAATTTGAGAACATCACGCGGCTCAAGACCGAATTCGAAGCGGCGGGCAATCCCATTGTCAGCATGGACAGCAAGAAAAAGGAATATCTGGGCAATTTCTACCGAGACGGACATTTGTACACCCTGGAAGAACTGCAAACTTATGACCATGATTTCAACAGCTATGCTGCTGGGGTCAGCATTCCTCACAGTCTCTACGACTTGCGTCTCAATGTCGGCTACATCCAACTCGGCGGCAGTCATGATACCAGTGAATTCGCTTGCGATAGCTTTCGCCATTGGTGGTACACATACGGCCACTACCACTATCCCAACGCCACTTCTATTCTCGTGCTTTGCGATGGCGGCGGGAGTAACAGTTCCCGCTACTACATCTTCAAGCAAGACTTGCAAGCACTGGCCGATGAAATCGGGGTCGAAATTCGCATTGCTCACTATCCACCCTATTGCTCGAAATACAACCCCAGCGAACACCGTTTCTTCCCGCATGTTACCCGCGCTTGCCAAGGCGTGATCTTCACCAGCCGCAAACTCGTCAAAGAACTGATGGAAAAAACCAGCACCAAGACCGGACTGAAAGCTTTTGTCCATGTTATTGACCAGGTCTACGAAACCGGTCGTAAAGTAGCCACAGATTTCAGGGACAACATGCGCATTATCTTTGATGATTTCTTGCCCCAATGGAATTACCGCGCTCTCCCATTTGCACAAGTTATTTAATTCTCATTCCTGAGCAGTTCCGTAGGATGCACCTAGCAGGGTTGCAGTCCGCATAAACTCGCGGCGGCTCATGCGCCCTTGGCTCAGCAGTTTCTGGGCTTTTTCTACATAAGGATGTAGTTCATTGGGGTCTCTCATATTTCACTTTCCTCCTCAAAATTACAGGTAGTGCTTCATAATCACTAATGTCTCACTATTTTAGAATTCTTGTGTTTATCACCTCCCTATCTATTTTGCAGCTGCACAAACATGTCGGCAGCGACGAGAGTATCGATAAATTTCAGGTATTTCAAAATATATTAGGGAAAACCAGAACGATTTTCATCCATCGTCGGCTCTCTCGAGAAGTATGCTTGATTATTGTAACGTGAAACAGTTTTTATGCAAATTTTACGATACGGGGGAACTTTAACGTTGCACTCTCTTTCCATCGGGCATGGTTGCCCCGGCCAGTCTTGCCGCAGACTCCAATTGTTGTTCCGTGACCCGAGCATTGCGCAAATTTGCATTCTCGAGATCCGCCCCTGCCAGATCAGCTTCGCTAAGATCAGTATCTCGTAAATCCGCATAAGCCAGCCGTGCTTTCGTGAGATTCGCGCCCTTTAATCGTGCCCCCCACAAGACAGCTCCGCGCAAATCTGCCTCACCCAGGTCTGCCTGGCGTAAGTCTGCGTTATGCATTTCGGCGTGCCGAAGATCAGCACCATGCAAGTCAACTTTTCGAAAACGTGCCCAACCTAGAGTCGCTCGGGGTTCAATCGCATATCCTTTTATTCGCATTCCAGTTCCTTTAGCAACTTGTTGGATTTGGGTGGTTCAAAATACTTTCTCTGCTTAACAATTCGGATGCCTTCGAATGCCGGCAACTTGCCACGAATTCGCTCTTCCAGAAATACCATATCAATGTAAACGTTCAGGCAGATATCCAATTGAGATTGAGTTGCTATTGAGATCGAGCTTGGTGCACCTGTGGAGAGTTGCTGTTTTAATTCATAGGCTTTTCCCACTGCACGAATCCGAATATACCACCGGATTAACTCTGCAACTTCGCGCCAATCCGATTCGATGTTTCGAAAAACATCCGGATGAAAATTCCTCGCACTTCCATTTTCACGCATAGTACTGAGCGCGTCTTCCGCTGCCCGCATCAGAACTCGGGCTTGCGTCAGAACACTGCCCTCCCCCAATCCGAAATCCTGTGCCGCCTCACGAGCGCGTTCAAGGTCCGGGTGGTCGGAAAAACCTGCTCCTGTGGCGGCCAATCGGTCCAAAATCCTCTCTAGTGCGTCAACTCGGGAGAGAGTCTCTAAAAGCTGCCCTGCAGCAGCCCGCACTGCGCGCACATCGACCTCGGCGATCCCCCCGCTTTCTAGGGCAGCATCCAATGTGCGAACCAATTGCTTCGCATCTTCACAGATTGATCTTACTTCATCAATATTCTCTGATACTCGCTCAAGAATCGCAGGTTGAGTCGCCTTTGATAGATCACGCATAAAAGATGCAGTTCGGGCAAGATGACTCGCGATTTCTCGGGAACGGCTACGGACCCTGATCAGTATCGACGCCAATTGCAGGTTTATATTGAGATCTATCCCAACAGCCTGTGCCCGACGAACAGTTCCTTCCAGATCGATGGGGCGGTAATATCGTAATTTCTTTTCTGATTCAAAATCGTATTCACCGGCATGCGCGAGTGCGTCTTCTAATGCTAAATCTATTCCAAGGTCCCTGGCAATATCTCGATACGAGTCCAAATCGACAGATAAATCTTCTTGTTGATAGCGTTGCAAAATTTCCGATGATGTACCAACTGCTACCTCACTCGGCAAGCGACAAGCGTACGAATCGCCCGCAGTCGCCCAGTACCCGCTTTGGGATGAGTCGGGCATGCGAGCTGCGCCGGTCGGATCGTCTGCAAATTCGTTCTTAGTCGGAAGTCGGTAGTACCATTGTGTCTCTTCACTCTCGTTGAGCCACGCGCAGAACGCGTCAGCATCCGCCGGCCTGACACCCATGATTGGTTGCCCGCCTTTCTCCGGGTCAGAGATTCCCCCCATCCAATGATCAGGATGCCGATGAAATCCAGCATTTATTTGCTGACTCAGGAAACTCTGATACTCCGTTTGGGTGAGTAAACTACTATCCACAAGTCGATCCTGGTCGAACTGTTTAAACTTTAGCAAGCGCCATTCCACCAGGATGTCCGCCAAACCCTGGCGATAGGCAACATCTCCATTTCGGTTTGGCTCTTGGCGCAGAATCGCTTCCAAATGGGATTTCTCTACCGGGTCAACATAGATGGAGGCCTCAAGACACTCAACGGCCAATCTCAAATTCGCGAGGGGCACCGGGTTGGCCGCCAAACACGTAGCAATGATGCCTGATGCATTACCTAAGGCTGCATAATGCAAGACAACTTGGCGCCAGCGTTCGTCTTCGAGATTTTTCGTCAACTCGATTTCAAGATCCTGACGACGGAGATAAGCCGCGACGAGAAATTCCTGAATTGTGATGTGTACAAATCTAAACGCACCAGAGCTGCTTTCAAGGATGAGACCGGTCTCAGCCGCCGCACTGCTAAGAAAATCAGTGCTCCGCATTTGAGTATTTATTTCTGAAAGAGGTTGCTGCAGATCGTAATGCGCATCCTGCGGTGCAATCTCTCGCTGATTACGTTGCATCATCCCAAATGCAAGCGCCCCTAATACGTGCTGCGCCTGATACCCCGAGATTTCGTCACCACGCTCCGAATTGGCAAAGCGATCGAACATGGCCTGACACAAAGTTTCGTAGAGCTCACTGAGACGCGCGGGCAACGCTTCGTAATCCCGCAGAACTGTTGCCATCATCCCAAGCAGCGCAGGGTTGAGGGGTGTTGCTGATAATCCAGTTGCGGCATGCAATTTCTCGATGAATCTTTCGGCAACATCTTGGGGAGTGGGCTCTTCGCCTTCCGAGTTCGTGTCCATACCCGCCCAGATGCCAGCCTGCTGCCAATTGCTCACCAGCCGATAAACTCCCTCGTCTTGAAATGGCGCCAATTTCAGGACCGAAACATCGGAAAGGCGATTTGAAACATATGCGCGGCTGTGCGAAGTTAAGATAAAGCGACTGCGGCTGTACTCTGACATTTGCGATTCGAACCAGGTGATAAACACCCGCCGTTGGTCTGCATTTCCAAGTTCATCCAGGCCATCCAGCGAGATGAGGCTGTCGCCTCCGTACAATATCTCTGCGAACCAGCTTGCTTGTATGCGCACCCCCCGCAGACCAAGAATATGCGAGATCATTTGATCCAGTGGCATTTCAAGATAATCTGCGATCATGCTATTCAGATCGCGTACATCCAGTAAGATCGGCAATTTTTCAGGCAAGCCTTTCTCGCGCCGTTCATGACTTTCGGATGTCAACTGGTAGGCGATATATCGCAACAAAGTCGTTTTGCCGCTTCCAGGTGGTCCGAGAATTACAAAGTTTCGCTTTGCTTCCACGCCAGCATTAAGGAACGCCCAAATTTTATGGCGCCCTGTTCGCAACCTTTTGGGCAGTTTCTGTCGCGAGCCATTCCCATTCCGAAGGAGTTGCAGACAAGGTGAGACGAAAATAGCATCGAGCGAAACTTCGTCTGGCGCGTGGAACAAGTTGATCTGATTAAAGTTCTGGCGCGCAAAATCGAGCAGGGCATGGCGGGGTGCTGAAGCCCGATTCCGGATCGTATCCCGCGTCCAATCTTGAATTTTTTCAGAAAAGGACTGAACGTTCCCGTTGCTGATTTGATCGTCTGGATTTTCTGATACTGAATGTTCAGCCATGCACGCATCCCCCCCTGGGGATTTGACTCGTTAGTATATATCCCGTCCAGTCATCGAGCCACTAACAAGCTAAGAAATTTACAGATTGTCTTGTTGATGAAGTATCCAGGGTTTCGGCAGGACACCAGCACGCATCGTCGTCAGGTCGACCTGCGGGTCCAGCAGCAATTGGCTCGTGCGACCATTCAGACTTACCCACACTTCAGCGTAAACTTCCACATCTCGCGATGTCGCAAGCCTATGCACATCTTCCAGATGATGTGCGAACTCTAAAATCATATCAGGCTGGAATGACATTTGCCATTCCTGTTGCCGGGTGAGATATTCTTGGGTTTGTGCAATCCACATAATACCAGTCTGAGGGTCACGCATCCGAAAAGTCACGAAGCCGGCTTTTTCGACGCGCATCACATTCCAGGAAAACCTGTAGCCTTCTTCAGTCCAGGTCAGCTCTCCTGGATATAGATAATGCCTGAGAGGAATAGCGACCTGCAGTGCGAGAAAGATCGTCAGCAGCGGAATTGTCCATCTCGGAATGCTGCCCTTTCGTTTAACTCCGCTTGCAGAAGGAATTCTTCGGGCGTTTAGAAGTCGGAACATCTTTCCCCAATCCTGTTCATCGAAGAAAACGATCGTGCAGGCGATCATGATCCAGGGAAACATGCCAATGTTGAATAAAATCCAAGTCATGCTGTGGAAACCGATAACAGCCAGATAGGCAAAGGGTCGACTTCGCCGCCAACTCAACCAGAATACGATGGTGAGATCGAAGAGCGCCCCGCCCCAACTCATAAAATACGCGACAGCAGGTGTGTCGAAAAGTTGCCCGATGACAGGGATACCTGTCCTTGCCTGCAACCAGATTCGCATTGGGAGAGCATGGAGCAACCAATCGGGGTTAAGTTTTGCGAGACCCCCGAATAGGTAAACCATTGCTAGCTGCATCTGTGGCAACATGACGATCCAACGGGGCACATGCGTCCATGCCGTGCGCCGGCCCGCCCTGACATCCAGGGAGAATGACCTATCCATTGGCAGGAAAATCAGCAGGAAGCTGAACAAGGATATGAAATAGTAGTGGTTCAGGTAGTACGTTTTATCGATGAGTTCGGTGTAGGTGAAGAGAAGGAAGAAGCCTGTAATTGCGATGCGGTAATAAAAGCCTAACGCGACACCTACCGCCAACAATGCCAAAACACCAAAAGTCGCATACATCCATAATTCAGGAAATGGTTTCACCCAGCCAAATCCAAAGTATGTGAAGTGGTAATCAGGCTGCAGGATGAGTGTTTCCACCCAGCCATTTGCAACAAAGCGAACAACGCTCGCCAGCATGAGCGCGCCTAAAGTGATGCGCATTACAACCAACGGCAGGATATTTGCTGGCCGGCGCAAGAATTCGATTACTCGGTGATGGATGCTAATCATTATCAGCGTCACTATAGTTGAGCGTCACTCCCATTTGTGTGACCATATCGGCTTTGACCAAGCGTAGCAGAGCTATGCCTTCATTCAATGCGTTCTCAACCACCTCGGGATTGTTCAGCACAGCATTTTCCAATGGTTCCCCTTATTGCATCGAGTGCATCAAATGCTACGATAAACTGATCATCGATCGCACTTGATAAAGTCTGCTCTTCGAACTGGGCGCCGAGAAAATCGAATTAATCGTCCAGACCGAGGCCCTCTCCACCGTCGAATGTAGTCTGAACTGTCTCCAGATTTGTGCGGGCCAATGCAAGCGACTCTCCCGAAAGGTATGCTTCAGCCAACTTGGGACTCTGCGTTCCCGTTGGCCCAACTGACAGTGGGTTACTTATTTTCATTCGAAAGATAGTCTCAAGTAGAAATACCATTCTGTTCATGAGCAGGCTCGATCCACTCGCCTGAAGACGGCTGCCCCCCGCAATGTTGCGGAAGGTTTCCGCATAATCTTCCCCTTCCGGCAGCCAATTTAACTGAACATCTCTCGCCTGGTTGTGTAAATCTTCTGCTGCACTTACCAAATATGCTATTCTTCTGTCGGCATTTCCCCGGAGATAAACTGCGCGACAATATCATCCAACGTAAGATCGGGATTAAAGATGATGTATTCAATTACAGGCAACCCTTTCGAAGTCGCGCCGAGAGTCGAAATGTACGCGGCATCTATGTTGAAGCTCTCAGAGATATCGATCTCGAGACGGGCTTTATTCGTCGGACGCTTATCCACCGAGCTGTATAGCTCCATCGCATCACCTAGTTCAAAAAGTTCCGCCCGCTTCCAAGCGAGTTCTGCTGTCAGCCAGGCATCCTGCGAAAGCGCCAACGTTTCCACCTTTGGCCCATCTTTGAAGGCCTGAATGGTGGTCTGGAGAGCCGCAGTTCGGGCAACAAAATCCGCGTTAGCCGGGAGAATGATGTTGTCGACAATATTCGTGAGCATCTCCTGGCGATTGAAGACTTCACCCGAAGGCGAAGTCTCCTCAAAGACCCAGGTTGCAGTCGGCTCTGGTGTCGGGCCCACAACAATTGTCGGCGTAGCAGTTGGTTGAGAAGAGCATGCGGATAGGATAATTGCAAGAACGATTAAGAGCTGCGCTAGTCGCGAACGTTGCATATTGGTTCCCTGTATTCGTTTCGAAATATGTGAAATCATTGTACTCGGATTAATTCCGAAAGATAAACGTTCATACTTGTCACGCTTGTTTATGTTAGCCCAAAGTAGTAATGTCCCTTTTGCGCAAAGTTAAAATGTCCCCTTTTGCGGTCACGCTCTACGGCACGACCGGGGAGAGGGCAGAAGATGGACAAACTACTAACGATGAGCAAGAAAGAACTCACGCGACTGGAAGTCATGCAAAGGCTCGCAGAGAAACGCCTGAAACAACGTGAGGCGGCAGAGCAACTGGGGGTCAGCGTGCGCCACTTGAAGCGGCTCTTACGCACCTACCGACAGGCCGGAGCAGCCGGACTGGTCTCAAAGCGTCGCGGGCGGACGAGTAACAACCATCTGGGTGTCAAAGTTCGCAAGCAGGCGGTGCAGTTCATCCGCAAGCGTTACGCCGATTTCGGGCCGACGCTTGCCCACGAGAAACTGACGGAAATACATGGTCTGCAATTATCGGTCGAGAGCGTGCGCCAACTGATGGTTGCTGCTGAACTCTGGAAACCACGCCGCGCTAAACGTGCGCGTGTGCACCAGATGCGTACTCGCCGTGCCTGTTTCGGCGAATTAGTCCAAATTGATGGCTCACCCTTTGACTGGTTCGAAGGCCGCGCCCCGGCTTGCTCGCTACTGGTCTTCATCGATGATGCTACTGGGCGCTTGCTTGAACTGTACTTCACGCCCCAGGAGAGCTTCTTTAGCTACTGCGCCGCCCTGCGCCGCTATTTCGCCCGGCACAGCAAGCCGTTGGCGTTCTATAGCGATAAGCATGGCATCTTTCACGTCAACGCGAAAAACGCCGTCTCCGGCACCGGACTGACCCAGTTTGGCCGCGCGTTGCAGGAGTTGGACATCCAGAGCATCTGTGCCAACACCCCGCAGGCCAAGGGGCGTGTTGAGCGCGCCAATCAGACCCTGCAGGACCGCCTGGTCAAAGAAATGCGCCTGCAAAGCGTCTCCGGCCTTGAAGCCGGCAACGCCTTCACCCCCCAGTTCATGGACGATTTCAACCAGCGCTTCGCCGTCGTCCCCGCTGACCCGCGCGACGCCCATCGCCCACTGCTGCCCACCGACGTTCTGGATCGTATCTTCACCCGCCAGGATACGCGCACACTCTCCAAGAACCTCACCCTACAGTACAACAAGGTCGTCTACCAGATCCAGACTGCGCGTCCCGGTTATGCCCTGCGCAACGCCCGCGTCACTGTTTATGAGCAAGCCGACGGCGAGATCGCCATCCGCTACACCGTCCCGCCGACGGCGCGGGCAAAGGCCGGCTACTGGAGCATACAGTTTTCAACCGGCAACAGCGCCAGGCCGAGGTCGCTTCCAGCAAGTCGCTCGATCGGAAGCTCCGCAAACCTACACGCCCGGCTGCCGATCATCCCTGGCGCACTTATGGCCAGCGCCTGAACGGCGAGCCGGTGGCACCGAATGCCCAACGAAGTTAGCCCAAATAAGGGGCTATGGAAAAGTGGGCAAGCACACCCACCTTGCCCACTTTTCCACAGCCCTACGACGATGATGGTTCATCTCTCCTCCCCAAAAGGGGACATCTCTACTTTGGAGAAAAGGGGACATTTCTACTTTGGCTTGACATGTCACGCTTGTTTATTGACAGTGTGTTGGCTCAAGTTATAATGTCCGGCGCAAGAATTTTAGGTAGTATTCAAACTTAGCCCCGGCCCACTAGCTCAATTGGCAGAGCAGTTGACTCTTAATCAATTGGTTCCAGGTTCAAGTCCTGGGTGGGTCACAATAAGGCTACATGCATCGCTATGCTGTAGCCTTTTCCCTTATACGGCGGTTCTTCAACAAGAAATGGAGAACCGAATATGCCTTACACCACGCCAGAGCAATTGACTCTATCTGTTTTTCTGGCCCAAGATGACGACCTCCTTACCCAGATAAACGCCTTCCTTGTCGCCAAACGCGCAGAGCGACTACGGGAAACATCACTCCTCTTCTATTCCAACTGTCTGGCTGTGTTTTCCGGTTACTGCCAGTCACAGGCCATCAAACAAGTAACTCAGATAACCGCGAACGACTTGCGGGAATACCTTCTGTGGCTTGAACAGGCGGGACACAATCCCGGTGGGATACATGCGTACTATAGAGCACTGCGCGCCTTCCTGCGTTGGTGGGAATGTGAGACAGAACCGGATGAATGGCGGAATCCACTTCGAAAGGTCAAAGCCCCAAAGGTAGCTATGGAACCGCTAGAACCCGCCGGCTTGGGCGCGGTGAAGGCCATGCTGCAATTGTGTAAGGAAAAGACCTTTCTTGACACTCGTGACAAGGCCGCTCTGCTCTTCCTGATGGACACGGGTGTGCGAGCAAGTGATTTTGTTCAGCTTGACTTAGCCGACTGTGAGTATCCAAGCGGTGCAGTGACCGTGCGCCGAGGAAAGGGCGGCAAATCCCGAACAGTATTTATGGGACGCAAAACCCTCCGGGCAGTTCGTGTGTATCTGAGACTTCGTGACGACAAATGTTCGGCGCTCTGGGTAACCGATGGAGGAACCCGAATTACATATTTCGGACTTCGTAGCATGGTTGTTAGACGTGCGAAGAAAGTAGGAGTCAAACCACCAAGCTTGCACAGTTTCCGTAGGTTCTTTGCCCTTCAATGTCTTAGAAACGGCATGGACATTTTCACCCTGCAGAAAGCGATGGGACATGCCGACCTGACAGTGCTACGACTCTATCTCGCCCAAACAACTGATGACGTGGAGAGGGCGCATAGAATCGCTGGGCCTGTAGACAATGCTAGGTAATAGCAGTGCAAATGCATTTTGATGGCGTGCGCGAGGTGAGCTGCGGGGTTGACCGAAGTACAGATGTACACATCATATAACTTCACATAAGTTGCCAGTCTGACCCTTGGTTCTTGCAGCTAACGCTCTACTCACGCCATCGATGTATAGTGATGAGATATAGCAGCGGGGGGCAGTAAGAGAGGAGCGAAATGATGAAGATGGAGAATGAGATTAGTGCCGCCGAGAGGCCTTCCGCCCGCGGAATCGTCGCTCGTTCGGGCGTGCTGGCCGGCGGATTATCAAGTGCCGAGGCCGAAAAGTATTGTGCCAAAGAGTGGCCGGGTGACAAAGCAAGACAGCAGAACTGTATAATTGATGCTATGGCCGGAAGCGGCGGAGGCGGCGCCATGGAAAAACTATACACACAAGCCATAGCGGGCGGGAAAGAGGAAAAAGGGGGATAGGAATCGAAGGAACCAGACCAGAACCTGAGAGAACCTATCGTGAATATCTGGGAAGGGAAGGGCTGTAAGTGCCCCCATGACATCCCTCTAACACCAAAAACGTTTTGAGCGGCTGGAAGAAGCCGCCAGTGAGCTAAATTCGCCCGCTGGCGCCGAAATAAGTTGCCCGGTTGGCACGGATGAAGCGCGCCGCGACCTGCTGCACCGAGTGCTGGTTCACCTGGCAAGTGCGCTTCGCGGCAGTAAATAGTCCTTCTGTACCTGGCACCAATCTCCTTGCAGTGGCAACTGACCCGCGCCCAATTGGGCGCGGGTTTTCTTTTGACTCTTTTGTCTGCTTACGTCCGGTAAGGCTTGCCGCCCCTATTGGCTGCGGCGTCCGCCGGGCTTTTTCTTCATTTGATACCACATACAAAAGCGCCGGTAGCGCCGGGCGTTTTGCTGCATATCCGGATAAAAGTATCTGTGATTTAAGATTCGGACTGACTGCGAGCCTGTTGCCGGGCTGCCTCGGCAGCGTCGATGTTTCCAAGCTTGTACTCTACAACCCCCACTGCGACCCACAATTCTGCTGATTCTTTCAAACTGAGGGCCTTTTGGTATGAATCGAGAGCCAACGTATAATGCTCCTGCGCCTCCGCTGTGAGATCGCCAAAGTCCCCGCCCAGCGCCTGACCCATTTGATAGAGCGCTCAGCCGCGCCCTGTCAGGGCATTTACATGCTTCGGTTTTTCTTCAAGGACAAGCTCATAGTCCGCTAAGGCCCTTTCAAAATCCCCCAGCGCATGATATGTAATCGCCCGCCAGAAACGGTAGGAGACATTGTTCGGAGCGACTTGGACTGTCAAATCGAATCCGACAAGTGCCGTTTCATATTCCTGCAATTGAATGTAAGTAGCTGAACGTCCGTGTATGGCCGTCAGATTCTTCGGAACGAGTTCAAGACTGCGATCATATGCGGATATTGCCTGTTGCAGCTCCGCGCGGCCTGCGTCCGTTTCCCCCAAAGCCAACACAGCGGCGCCATCGTCACGTAATTGATTCGCAACAACATGCAAATGATAGGCAATTGTATATCGCCCAGCCTGAAAAACCGAGAACGCGAGAATGGCGATTGCAACGAGCGATATCGGCAAACGTGCTCGACGCACATTCACCGAAGTCTTGGTTGCAGGTGCATTCCAGATAAATGAGAGCGTTCCCAGCGCCGCAACGAACAGCAGCAGCGGGGGATAGATAAAGCTGTTCTGTTGTAGAGAAAAAGTATGCTGCCAAATCCAGGCTGCCCAGGGCCCGGTATATAGGGAGTAAAGAACCAGGATAAACAGGCCAAGCCCAAATACAACAGATGGAAGCAAGCTCCGCGGGCGAAGATAGGCCAGATTTCGGAGTGGCCGATAGACGGCCCAGATGAGTGGCGGCAATATTAGCCCAAGATAGAGAAACGGGTAGAGGTCAGCCGTGCTATACGCAGTCCCCAATAGAGGCTCTGCGAGCTGTTCAGATGAAAACCAGCTCAATATCCCGACGGCGAGTAGTGCGACCATACTCAATACGTACCAATATCCAAGCGGACTTTTCAGAATCTTGTATCCTAGATTATGGAGACGAGCACCACGCGGTAAGAATGCTGGTGTTCTACTGCTCAGGGCTGCATACCAAGTAGTGTGTCCGCCAAGCTTGATGCGATCGGCTGCCGAAGCGACCATAAATGCGGAATTATCGGCCATGGGGCTAGAAAGCATGGCAACATCGGCGTTGAAAAGATCTGTTACCTCCTGCCATTGCATAGATTTTTTCTTTTTCCCTTTACCCACTCCAATCGAAGCTACGTCGATTCGTATAGCTGTCGCCTGCGACTTATCCTGGACACGTTGCAGCCCGGTGCGTGCGATGACAAGCGGGCCCATGACTAAATAAATTATGGCGTAGGTAATAATGAGTTGCAGGCCAGAAAGAATCGCGAAATTCCCACTGAATGACGTTGATAGCGGGCTCAGGAAGACAGGAGCCATATCAACAGCACTTTCCGCAAAAGGGGCCCCCATATCATAATTAGGCGATATACCGATTTGATCCAGCTTCACGTTTCCAAAGTCAAGCGTGCTACTAAATAATGGGATAAAGAAGATGAACGCGGCGAGCAAGATGAGGGAGGCGCGGCGAAAAGTGACCATGACCGGATGTTGGAAACGTACCAGGTATTCCCGCTTTGAAAGAATTTTTGTTGTCGTTCCGGCTCTTGATCGCTCGTCGCTGTTCATGCGGGCTGAACTTCGATGCAGGCTGACACGCTCGGCTATCTCGGTTGCACCCACCGTATCATCGATGCTGTGATACTTGCGAATGGCACGTTCGAAGTAACCAATCGATTCGGTAATCCTGCCAGACTGATATTCTGCTTCTGCCAACAAACCATACGCCTTTGCGGTCTGATAACCATCCTTATAGGTTTGCATAACTGGCAGGGCAATACGCAATTGTCTTATGGCAGCTTCAACATCTCCCGTACGCATCAATGCCTGCCCAAGAAGCACTTCTATACGCGCGCGACGATATTCGCCAAGTGTGATCGACGTATCGGCGAGCAAATTGAGCAATAACTCCTCCGCCCGGCGACCATCCCCTACGGCAAGATACAGCTCCGCTTGTCTCTCGTGGACTTGAGATAAATCTGTATCCCCCGGTGTGATGCGCAATTGTTTGGCAGCTTCCTTATACCAGCGCGACCCAATAGAGAATAGGCGTGCAATGATCCAATCGTGTGAGCGCGCCAGTCTGATCGCGCGCGGCGTCCAGATTTGATTTCCAAGCAACGCGCGCATGTAGATCAGTAATGGCAACACGACGGGCAAATATAGATATTGTCGAAAGTGTTGCAAGGAGCTTTGTTCCGCAGTCTCAACCACCTCACGATAACCGCGCGCTTTCATTGCCAATTCAACATGCGCGACGCCCAATCGCAATTTGGTTTCCGCTTGTTCGGCATCCTGACCTTTGCCGTGCCGGAAGAGAGCCAGTGCCTGTCGATACTCGACGATAGCCTGTGTATGTTGACCCGTACGTTGTAAAGTAAGGCCAGTAGCGCGGTGGATATGGGGTCGCAAATTCGTCCAGATATATTCCTGTTCACGGAGCGAAGTTAATATTCGTTCGGCGTCTTCCCAATCCCCGCGCAACTGGGAGAGCCTGGCCCGTCCGTATTCCACCATCTGCTGCAAACACTTGCGTACAGGCGAGTCGAGATATTGCAGGAGACTGCAGGATCTCTCCGCGTCATCCAACAGACGCTCGGCCTCAGATAGCCGGCGGTCGGTGTAATACGATGAAACTGTCGCCCGTAGCGTTTCGCAACTCGAAGTGCCATCGACATAAACGCGGTGGTAGATCAGATTAGACGTTTGAATGAATGCATCTGAATGTGGATTGGCGTTCAGATAATCAATCGCGCGACAATGCGCCTCCAGATAGGCTTCCGGGTTGCGTTCGATCCACTGACGTTGGAGCTCCGTGCGAACGGAGGCAGCGATCTCATATTGTTCCGAACCTTCAACGCGCCCACGTAGGTTTACAAATGAGAAGTTAGTCAACCGTTCGAATATCTGTTCATTACGGCCATCATCACGCTTTCGAAGCGCATCGAAGAATGGCCTGTCATACAAATGCGGAACAGCAGCTAGAAATAACGCTTCCTGTAGTAACGGATGCGCTTTTTTGCGCATGCGCTCGACAAGCAGTGCTGTGACTCTGGTATCGTCTACTACAGTTGATTCACTCAAACCAAGTCTCATCACCATTGTCATCGAGGCCGGCCAGATCAGCCATCTTTGCAAGCAACCCCGGCAGGCCACCGGAGGTGCGAAAGACAGTATCGACATCCAGATCCGTAATCTGGCGGCGCTCGATCAGATATTCGTGGATGTATTTTTCCGAGAACATGTCAAGTCCCGTACTGGCGACTAGACCTTTATAAGATTGGCCGAAATCATCAACTTCCCGACCGGCGAACACAACAATCGTATTTGGCAAGCGCCCTTCTCGAATTTGTAGCAATAGATGATCTTTCAACCAGCGCCTGGCCTCGACTGTAGCTTCCTCGAACGAATCAAATAAGAAGACCGCTGTTCCATGTTCGGCGACCAGACCAATCAGACCCTTTATAAAAGCGTCATTGATTTGTATTTCGGCAACCCGACGCGACATATCTGAATCAGCCTTAATATAAAACTGATTATCTTTAATAATGTCTCGTCCGGCGACATCGCCACCTACCTGCACAACATCACCGGCGGCAAGTTCGACTGACCCAGTGCCTTCTTCTGTGGTGATTGTGACATTGATTTCCGTGAACTTATTTATCGTTGCAGTAAGGAGATTGAAATGCGGGCTAGTAAATTGATCGCGTGCAAGCCGAACCAGGGAGAGATAGTCATAGGGGCGCCTGTCACGAAAATCCACATGGACAACGGGGGTTTTCTCGGCTTCCGCATGGTGGTGCATCCTCTGGATCAGCCAGGTCTTGCCCATGTCGGGCCCCGCCTGGATGCGCATAATCAAACGCTCGGTATCGTGAGCGAGCATTTTCGTAAATCCGCGATATTGTTTATCGCGGTTCACGAACCAGTCAAGAAATTCTTTGGCCATTAAGTTGTACAGGAGTTGAGTAAGTGCCGGAGCAGTCTTTGTCCGGGAATTTATGCCCCACTATTATGGTCGCATTTCGCTCATTCGCCAATACGCAATTTCATATTGTTAGCCCAAAGTAGTAATGTCCCTTTTGCGCAAAGTTAAAATGTCCCCTTTTGCGGTCACGCTCTACGGCACGACCGGGGAGAGGGCAGAAGATGGACAAACTACTAACGATGAGCAAGAAAGAACTCACGCGACTGGAAGTCATGCAAAGGCTCGCAGAGAAACGCCTGAAACAACGTGAGGCGGCAGAGCAACTGGGGGTCAGCGTGCGCCACTTGAAGCGGCTCTTACGCACCTACCGACAGGCCGGAGCAGCCGGACTGGTCTCAAAGCGTCGCGGGCGGACGAGTAACAACCATCTGGGTGTCAAAGTTCGCAAGCAGGCGGTGCAGTTCATCCGCAAGCGTTACGCCGATTTCGGGCCGACGCTTGCCCACGAGAAACTGACGGAAATACATGGTCTGCAATTATCGGTCGAGAGCGTGCGCCAACTGATGGTTGCTGCTGAACTCTGGAAACCACGCCGCGCTAAACGTGCGCGTGTGCACCAGATGCGTACTCGCCGTGCCTGTTTCGGCGAATTAGTCCAAATTGATGGCTCACCCTTTGACTGGTTCGAAGGCCGCGCCCCGGCTTGCTCGCTACTGGTCTTCATCGATGATGCTACTGGGCGCTTGCTTGAACTGTACTTCACGCCCCAGGAGAGCTTCTTTAGCTACTGCGCCGCCCTGCGCCGCTATTTCGCCCGGCACAGCAAGCCGTTGGCGTTCTATAGCGATAAGCATGGCATCTTTCACGTCAACGCGAAAAACGCCGTCTCCGGCACCGGACTGACCCAGTTTGGCCGCGCGTTGCAGGAGTTGGACATCCAGAGCATCTGTGCCAACACCCCGCAGGCCAAGGGGCGTGTTGAGCGCGCCAATCAGACCCTGCAGGACCGCCTGGTCAAAGAAATGCGCCTGCAAAGCGTCTCCGGCCTTGAAGCCGGCAACGCCTTCACCCCCCAGTTCATGGACGATTTCAACCAGCGCTTCGCCGTCGTCCCCGCTGACCCGCGCGACGCCCATCGCCCACTGCTGCCCACCGACGTTCTGGATCGTATCTTCACCCGCCAGGATACGCGCACACTCTCCAAGAACCTCACCCTACAGTACAACAAGGTCGTCTACCAGATCCAGACTGCGCGTCCCGGTTATGCCCTGCGCAACGCCCGCGTCACTGTTTATGAGCAAGCCGACGGCGAGATCGCCATCCGCTACACCGTCCCGCCGACGGCGCGGGCAAAGGCCGGCTACTGGAGCATACAGTTTTCAACCGGCAACAGCGCCAGGCCGAGGTCGCTTCCAGCAAGTCGCTCGATCGGAAGCTCCGCAAACCTACACGCCCGGCTGCCGATCATCCCTGGCGCACTTATGGCCAGCGCCTGAACGGCGAGCCGGTGGCACCGAATGCCCAACGAAGTTAGCCCAAATAAGGGGCTATGGAAAAGTGGGCAAGCACACCCACCTTGCCCACTTTTCCACAGCCCTACGACGATGATGGTTCATCTCTCCTCCCCAAAAGGGGACATCTCTACTTTGGAGAAAAGGGGACATTTCTACTTTGGCTTGACATACGCAATTTCATATCCAGGGAAATGATCAGGCTGGGAGAAACGAAGAGAATCAAGGGGAGAGTAAAAACAACTTCGATCTCCCTTTATGTAAGGGATATTTCGACACTAGGTAATTCGAGGAGTTCTGTTGAAAGCATACACCACGATGAGACGCTCGGTGTGTCGAGTGCTGCCCTCTAGCACTCTGGGGCTTTCGTAGTTGCAAAAGATGTTCCCAGTTAAACATCACGTAGTCCCTGAACCTGAGTCGCGGGACTGCGTGAGCCGCGCCAGCGGCCAAGAATCCCCAAATGCGTGTAAATCAAAGGAGATTCTAGGGATTGGATGCTGTTTAGCTGAGTCTTTGTCTGCTCAACTTTGAATTCCTAACCCTAGGCCTTCTTTGTGGAAAAGCTATACCGCAAAAGGAGTAGACATCCGACCCCGCTCGCAGCGATTCCGACCAACCAAGCCAACATCAGTCCACCGACGACCTCGGGTAGCGGCCATCGACTTCTGTTAATCTTCAAAGGATTTTCCTCATTCACCATCGACGTTGCAACGCCCGCGTCACCGAATGTGCCTTTCTCATCCGAGCCTTCAGAACTGTTGTCAGTTGTCGTCTGGCTCTCGATTGTTTCAGTCGACCCACCACTGCCGTTGTCCGTTGTGGTCTGGCTCTCGGTTGTCTCGGTGGAACCAGTATTCCCGTTGTCAGTTGTCGTCTGGCTCTCGGTTTTTTCAGTCGAATCATCACTGCCATTGTCAGTAGTTGTGGTCTGGCTCTCGGTTGTTTCGGTGGAACCAGTACTCCCGTTGTCAGTTGTCGTCTGGCTCTCGGTTGATCCGGCCGAGCCTTCACTGCTATTGTCAGTAGTTGTGGTCTGGCTCTCGGTTGTCTCGGTGGAACCAGTACTGTTGTTATCAGTTGTCGTCTGGCTCTCGGTTGATCCGGCCGAGCCTTCACTGCTATTGTCAGTTGTCGTCTCACCCGCATTGCATCATCGAAAACCTTACTTTGACAAGATCGTTGACTCACGCTAATCCTTACCGAATGTTCCCGTTGTTCGGACGTTCGGAGGAGATCGATGAGGCATCCTATAGTGGACCCCAGAATCTAGACTCGAAAACACGTCGGGCTAAGGTACACTGCCAGCCATGACAAAGAAGAAAACCCGCACCCACTACAGCGCCGAACGGAAAGCCCAGATCGTTCTCGAACTACTGCGGGAAGAGCGCACATTCGCGCAGATCGCCGCTGAGTATGGCATGCACGTCAATATGCTCCGCAAATGGAAAGCGCAGGCGGTCGAGCGCTTACCTAGCGTGTTCAGCAACGAGAACCACACGATGCGCGAGCTCGAGGCGGCACACGAGAGCGAACGCGAAGCGCTGTATGCGCAGATTGGCCGGCTGACGACGCAGTTAGCCTGGCTCAAAAAAAAATCTGGCCTCAACGTCATCGAGAAGTGAGCGACTGACGATGGTCGAACGCGAGAATGCTGAGCTATCGCTCGCAACCCAGGCCGATCTGTTGGGTATCAGTCGCTCCAGTTTGTACTACGTCCCGGTCCCGCCGTCACCGGAAGAGTTGTACATCAAGTGCCGCATCGATGAAATCTACACTGCCCATCCCTTCTACGGTTCGCGCAAGATCCTGGCCGTATTGCGACGCGAGATGACCATCAATCGCAAAGCAGTCCAACGTCATATGCGCGAAATGGGGTTGGCAGCCATCTATCCGGGCCCGAATCTGAGCACACCGTCCCGGGGCCGGGTCACGGGAAACGAGCTAAGCAGCACGCTGTTTTCCCCTATTTGTTGCGCGGAGTGGCGATCACGCAGCCAAATCAGGTCTGGGGAATCGACATCACCTATATCCGCCTCCGCGGCGGCTGGATGCCCAGCCCCGGACAGGCTGGACGGGGTACCTCGTGGCTGTGCTGGATTGGTTCTCCCGCTACGTGGTCAGCTGGGAGCTCGACCAGACGCTGGAAATGCCATTCGTGTTGCGCGCAGTCGAGCGGGCGCTGGCAGCGGCCACGCCGACGATCTGGAACAGCGACCAGGGCAGCCACTTCACTAGCCCGCAGTACATTGACCGGCTCCAAGCGGCCGGTACACAAATCAGTATGGATGGTCGCGGCCGTGCGCTCGACCTCGTCCAGTCGACGAGACTGGGCAATATCTTCACCGAGCGGCTGTGGCGGACGGTGAAATACGAGGAGGTCTATCTGCACGACTACGACAGCCCGCGCGAAGCACGGCAGGCTCTGATACGCTACTTTCGCTTCTACCGTGCGGAGCGTCCGCATCAATCACTCGACTATCTCACCCCGGCGCAGGTGTACTTCGGGGAACGCACGCTGCTGAACTGACACCGATTTCGCTGTGGACATGTGGACAACTGAGAATGCGCCAGTTGCCCACATGTCCACAGCACTACGGCGACCATTTATGTCCACGACTCACGAAAGGAGAATGCACCTTACGCCAGGCCATTTTTCTGTCTTGACAAAGGGGTCCACCATATCCCATGAGTCTGCAATCACGCCGTGAACTTCTGGCCAGCACCGCGCCGCGTTACCAGCAGGCGTCCAAGAAAGAGAAGCAAACCATCCTCAACGAATTAACCGCTGCCACCGGCTATCACCGCAAATACGCCCTCACGTTGCTCAAGTATCATGACGCCCAGGCAGCGCAACCTGCGAGACGGCCGCGGAAACCGTCGCCCCGAATCTACACGCCCGAGGTGCAGGCGGCGTTGGTGGAGGTCTGGGAAGCTGCCAACCGTATCTGCTCCAAACGGCTAGTGCCGTTTCTGCCGGAGTTCGTGGCCGCCCTGGAGCGGCACGGTCACCTCTCGCTCTCGGACGATGTGCGTGAACGCCTGCTTGCGATCAGCACGGCGACGGTTGACCGCCTCCTGGCAGACGTGCGGCGCGGTCAACTGCCCTACGGCCGCAGCACCACCAGGCCGGGTAGCCTGCTCAAGCATCATGTGCCCGTGCGCACATTTGCAGAGTGGAACGAAGATGGGCCGGGCTTTATCGAAGCCGACCTGGTCGCCCACTGTGGCGATCGCATCGATGGGCAGTTTGTGCACACGCTGGTGATGACGGATGTTTCTACCGGGTGGACGGAGTTCGCCGCGCTGCTGTACCGCAGCCAGGACACCGTGCTCCGCGCAATCCGGCGCATCCGTACACAGCTGCCCTTCGACCTGTTGGGGTTGGACACCGACAACGGCGGCGAGTTCTTGAATTATCTGCTCTTTCACTACTGCCAGGACGAAGGCATCACCTTCACTCGTTCACGCCCTTACCGGGAGAACGACCAGTGCCATGTCGAACAGAAGAACGGCTCCATTGTGCGCAAGTTCGTCGGCTACGACCGTTTCGTTGGCATAGAAGCCTGCCGCGTTTTGGGTGCTTTGTACACGCAACTCCGGCTTTACGTGAACTTTTTCCAGCCTTCTGTCAAGCTGGTGGAGAAAAAACGCGTCGGCAACCGCATCATGCGCAAATACGATTTGGCGCGGACGCCCTATCAGCGTGTCACGGCCACTGAGAGTATCTCGGATGAAACCAGGCGCGCACTTGGAGAACAGTACCGCCAGTTGGACCCTTTGAACCTGCTACAGCAGATCGAATCTTTACAGGACCTATTCTGGCAGCACGCCTACGTCAACCCGCTCGCGCTGTCCGCTACCGCGTCACCCAACAGCTCCACCGCACAGCATGTGAATGGATCCGTGCATCCGGCGGAAACAGCATACCCGTCCGCCAAAGCACCGGTGCTGCCGAACGCGCGCGCCATCACCAGCACGGCCAATGGCAACGCACCACCGCCCAACGACAACGGTACCGCCCGACGCCTCGAGCGTGCTGCGCGCATGTACCGGCGCACGAAACGCAAAGGGCGCTATGGCCAGGTGAAGCGCTGGTGGCGTACCCGAAAAGATCCATTCGAAGACGTCTGGGACGAAGTTGAGCAGCAATTGGAGCAAACGCCTTACCTCACTGCCAAGATGCTCTTCCAGTGGTTGCAACAAGGCCAGCCCGGCAAATTCAGTGACGGTCAGTTACGCACGCTCCAGCGCCGAGTACATGACTGGCGCCTCAAGCAAGCGGAACATGAACTCGAGGCGAACGAGGAGTTCGCGGATCATGTCGCCGCAGCAGCACCCAGTCCTGAACGTACTGGGTCAGGACGAAGGCACTGGGTCGTGACGAAGGCACTGGGTCGTGACGAAGGCACTGGGTCGGGATGAATGTGTCGACTACCAGCCTGCTTTTATCTCGGCTCACCAACGGGAAACAGAACGCCTGCTTCTCGCTGGAGCCCCCTGCGCTCCGCAGCGTGCCACTGCGGCTGCGCTTCGTCAACACCCCTTGACGCTCTTTGCACACGCATCTCAACAAGGGGTGTTGACAGTGCTCGCCTGCGTGGCTTCGGCTGCGCGTCAGGCAGCTCCAGCGGAAGCAGAGGAAACTAAGTGAGGCTTGACCAATTGATCGAAAAGTCACACCTCGAATCGGGTTGAAAATGATGGAAAAACTGGACTGGCAACGGCTTCTCAGGGTAAGATTCTTACATGATGCAATACGCACCAGCCTCAGTCGTCGTAGTTTGACTGACTGTGGACTCACCCTGGCCATCAGAGCCCGACGCAGGCTCGGATGCGTCAGAGGCGGGTGCAGATTCGCTTTCGTCGGAGCCCTGCTCTGAGGCCTCATCAGCATTCCCGGCTGCGCCTTTGTCGTCAGAGTCGGTTACGGGGATAGGGTCGCCGCCACCGGTTTCGCCAGGGGTCGTCCCGCCGCTGAC
The DNA here is from genome assembly GCA_965248775.1 of Anaerolineales bacterium. GTDB lineage: Bacteria > Chloroflexota > Anaerolineae > Anaerolineales > JBHHUI01 > JBHHUI01. The sequence continues at coordinate 1,196,166 of OZ252150.1, read as the reverse complement.
GGGTGTGAATGGATTATCGTCGTCCGGTTCTTTCGGGTCCACGGCACCCTGATTGGGGTCGTTGAAATTCTCAGGGAGTGGTTCGTCGCAATCGATTGGTACGCCTTCGGGGTTTGGATCGATTGGAGCCGCTATGCCAGCGTCGGGTGGCCCACATGGACTTTCCGGAACAAGCTCGGCCACCTCATCGGGGTTTGCAGGTTCGTTTCCACCTTCTTCGCCCGGGTTAACCAAACACGGATTTACTCCGGGAGCAGCGCCTGGGTCTATACAGGGATCAGCACCCAGTTCGGCCGCAATCTCGGCCGGGATTTCGATTTCCTCACCGTCGTTGCACCCTGCTAGTTCAGGTGGACAATTTGAAGCGTCCTCTTGGTTAACCCGGGCACAAGCAGCTTCATCCCCTGATTCGCAAAGTTCGAGATCGGTTTGGTCGTCTTCGCCATCTTCCTCCGGCTCTTCCGAGTCTTCGACGGGTTCCTCATCTTCTTCTGGTTCTTCGTCATCAACGTCACAGCCCCAAATACAAAACCCTGCCACCGTTATTTGAGGATCCCATTCTCCCTCGTCATTAAATAACCTCGCCCCACTATCTCCGGGCAACCAGCCCGTAACTGCTCCGACCGCTTGATCAACAAGCCAGTTTAGACCAATTTGCCACCAAGAAGAGTCAGAGACGCTTATCCCGGCTCCGGTGCGGTCACCCTCGAACGATCCTTGGGCGGCAGCTGCCTCCGAGGAACCATCATTCTGGGAAGGGGGTGTCGGGCCGCCACCTAATGTTTGTCCGCCCTGACCTGGCTCCCCGCGCTCGGCAATCCATTGATCGAGCAAAGAATTCCCCTTGGTCCTAGCGATTCCTAGCGCTTCTCCAAAGGATGAGAATTGGCCGTTTTGCTGCCTTTCCCACGTTTCAAAAATTCCATCGCCGGTCTGGGTCAGGCGTTCGTCGATCAGCGAAACTTCGTAGGGCTGGAGGAAAATCAGGCCTAAGGTATGGCTCGGAGAATTGAAGTCCTGCAGGCTATTCCACCAGCCGTCATTTTCATCCTCCTCATCATCATCTTCATCGAGATCAATCTTACATTCGCCCGCTTCGGCCTGTGCCGCTGTGCAGTTCCCAGATTGCGGCTGCCCGGCCGGAAGTGCGTCGAAAGCGGATAGGCTTAGGAACAGTAGGCTCACTAGCAAGAGCGAAGGCAGCTTTTTCAACATCTAATTATTCTCGATATCCCTTTCTGATTAGTGCAATTGAAGAGAGTATAACCTTTACACGTCTCAGATACGTGCCAAGCTGCGTCCCAGTGCGCGTCATATTTATACTCGATATAATCAGATCCGAAAGAAGCACACACCCCAAAGTCTCTCTGTTAGAAGCTTATTCAAGGCTGGTAAGTGGACGCCGCAGCATCCGAAGCAGCACAAGGCCAGTCATGCCGCCCCCCACGACACCCGTACCAACTACAGCCACAATGATGATGACGAGAGCGACGACGGCAAATTGCACGGTTTGAACCGCGGCAAAGAACACGCCGACGATCAGAGGCAGAAACAATAGCAAGGACAGCGCCCACGCCAGCAAGCTGCCAAGTACCCATAAAAATGCCCCGGAAAAGTGGCGCCGCAAGACCAGCCATTGCAACCCGCCGACGACCATCCCGGCGACTCCGCCGATCAGGAATCCTGTAGCAGCCATTGCTCCGGCATCAAGGCCCTCGGGTGCACCCAGTCCGGCCAAAGAGGGGCCGCCAATCAGAGGCATGAATATGAACAAATTCAGTGCCCAGCCCACAATGCTCGCCAGCAGCCACCAGCGGCCCTGAGCCACTCGCCGTCGCAGGAGTACCCATTGGGCGACCCCAACCGCCATGCCGGCTACGGCGATGGCAACGGACAGGCCGAAGATGAGGCCCGCCACCCGGCCGATGGCTAAGAGCAGCAGCAGCCCGACGATTGAACCCGCAAAGAAGCCGACTGTCCAGCCTACAACCGTGACGCCCAACCACGCAAACCAGAAACCACGCCCGGGCCGCTGCGTAGGTGCAGCACTCGCTTCTGGTTGGGATTGCGTCGGGAGTGGCGCGCCGATCATCGTCTCCGCGATGTCTGGCGCCACCTCTGGCTGCCCGATGACGGCGAAGGTCAGGCTCACGTCATAAAACTGGATCACGTCGCCATCGCGCAAGAGATGGGTTTGTTCCAACCGATCGCCGTTCACCAACGTGCCGTTGGCACTACCGAGGTCTTCTACTTCGAAGCCGCCGTCGCGCCACGCGATCTTGGCGTGCTGTCGCGAAACGTGCGTGCTATCCAACACAACATCGTATTCGTCTTTCTGGCGGCCAAATTGCGCCGTTTTCCCATCGTACAGATAGTATTCCTGCTGCTCGCCGTGCGTGTCTTCCCAACGGAGCATGCCTAGCGCATTCATTTCGGTATCCGTGTTAATCATCGAGCATTCCATGTCTAGTAACTTTGGATTGAGTCAGCGCCCGGCCATCTAGGCGTACCTTATTAACCCCTCACTAAACAGCTGCATTCGCGATTATCGTGTTTGCAAAACTAGTGTCCCCGACCTGAGGGTAGACCTTCTCACCGGCCCGGATTGCAGTATACAGACGATTTTCCATTGGCGGTAAGGGACATACCCAACGAGAACTATAAGCACAGGATGGGTTGTAGGCGTAATTAAAATCTAATACGAGTGTATCAGACGCAGCTCCGAGGTCGGCCCCTTTGATGGTGTCGTAGAGATAGCGGCCCCCACCATAGGTGCCATGTTGACCATTGGACGTATCCCGAAAAGGAAGGAACAAGCCCCCGCCATATCCTTCAATCCAGAATAAACTAAGCTTCTGTTGCGTTCCGCAGAGTTCAAACCTGACAATTGCGATGCGTGTATACGCAAAGGCACCTTCGGTGGATAAATCTACTTGGACTGTTTTTCTTTCGACATTCGAATTAATTTGGCCGATGACTCGATATTCAAACGAATAGGGGTAATATGGAATTTCCAGAAATGCGCGCTTCTGTAGGGCTTCCAGCGGTGACTGTGGATGGTCGCGAAACAATGAATTGCGGCTAGCTCGTAACATATTCCAAGCGCCCTCACTATCATTCTGGCTGTCCTGGCGAACGCGAGAGTACATCTCCGCAACGGTACGCCGCCAGTGCGCGAGATCTAGTTTCGTGTACGATTCAATCATAATCTACGTGAGAGTTATTAATTCGTATTAACGTACATTTCGGATTGGGGGTAAAAATCGAACCAGGCCCAGTCATAGCTAGTCGAGCTTGGAATCGGCTGCAGAGATGCGCCTGCAAGGGGGCCTCCTGTTGCCAATCCACGCGCGATGTCCCACTGCGAGCCGGTTTCAACATCGACAATATTATTCCCATCTAATTCGAACGTCAATTCCTGATCACCTGCTCTGCGCAGGTAGGCATGGAAGTTATTGTCCGCAGCCCATAGCAGGACGGGGAATCCACCAAAATCGTCATTCAGGACGACAATCTCTGCAACGTCAGTGTAATAATATGCTTTGGCATTCCCATCGAGGATGAGCCCTATTACAAAGCCGGGATAGAACTCCTGACGAAGATTCCCTATCCGCTCTATATCATTGACCATCACGAGCGAACCGGGGAACTCGGCTTTCCACGACGACCAGGTAGTCAACTGCGATGGCAACAGAAATAGCTCGACCCCTTTGTATTCGCCTTTAATAGCCCGCCCCCAGGGCTGCGACCAGGCTGATCCGGTCTCGTGATCCCACCAGGTCATGGCATTCATGAACAAGGCGCCTTCATTGCCGAAGGTGTGTGGCACTCCATCAATGCGCCGGTCGTGCACGAGACCGGTGTAGCAAATTGGTCACCAGGTGACCAGTATTGGGATGCCTCCCAACTGGTCATTTACAATTTCGCGATGGCGAAGAACGGTTATCGGATACGCCTTTGACTCGTCATCGAAGGTGAGGCCCATCACGAGTTCTTCGTCCAGTAGCGGCGCCTGCGTGGCAGACACAAAGACAGGTTCATAAATCGGCATTATTCCATCGCGTGGAATGAGCTGCGCGTAGTCATAGATTTGCTGATCCAGATTGCGGACATTCAATGCCGGAGACGCTGTCGATGTTTCGATTTCCAGATTGGGAAGGCTGGTTGCAAGATCATCCACATTCTGTTCGGGGGTGGAGTCAACAAGGGGGACATTCAGAGCCGGAGAAGCTGTTGATGATTCAATTCCCGGACTGGGATTGGTTGTTGCTGGATCATGGACATTCTGATTGGGGGTGGAGTCAACAGTGTCTTGTTCATGCGTTCCAGGAATCTCAATGGATGCGCTGCCCGTTCCCGAAGAACAAGCTGAAAGCAGATATGTGGAGACGACGAGAATAACTGTTCGGGTGCGCATTGAATTCAGTTTAGACAACTTGGGGAGCGAGTATGTAGATAGCAATACAGTAGGGCTAGATGATCGAAATGATCTACCCGTAGGCCGTCAGACGACACGAATAATTTCGTCCTGCGCAAAGATTGGCCCAACATTCAATGCTAAGTTATCACCCAGGTAAAGTTCGGGCGGGACACTCAGGTCAGCTACGTATAGCTCGCCGACAAAATCGGCCGCCCCAGGATTCAGCAGCCCTTCTTTTGGGAGGGCAAGCGTGAGTGTTGCAGTCGCATGGATCACAGGCTCGAACACGACGCCCGTAGTCGCGTCAATTCCAGATGGCACGTCCAATGACAGGACTGGTGCGGATTGCGCATTCGCCCATTGGATAAGGTCAGCTGCAGTTCCACGTGGCGCCCCATGCAGTGTATACCCAATGACTCCATCGATGATCAACTCAACTTCTCCAACCCCATCAAGAACCTCGGCGGTATTTACTGAAACCCCCATCCGCGAAAGGATATTAAATTGATGGGCGGGGATGGGAGTGAACTCAGTTTTATCCTTCGTCACGAATACCCTGACAGCAGCCCCCCAATTGTGCAGTCGCCGGGCCGCAACGAGAGCTCCACCCCCATTGCCACCACTACCTGCCAATACGGCAATGTTTTTTCTGCGAGGATCACCATCCAGAAAACGAATGCGCGCCAAATGCGCCAAATTTCTCCCGGCATTTTCCATCATCTGAATTAATTCGATATGGAAATCTTGGATCATAGCGCGATCAACTTCGCGCATCTGTTCCGTTGTCAAATTCGGAATATCCACAAGAAACCCTAACTCTTGACCTTTATTTTCAACTCCGCCGCCGCAGCAGCATCGACGAACCATTTCAATACTCCCGCTGTTGGTTGGATGCGTTGTGCGGGCAATTCCGCCAACATCTCTGGACCCTCAAGAATCGCTGAAAGTGTCTTCGCCTTGGCTTCACCGACAGCCAAAAAAAGAACAACGCGCGCGTCATTGAACACCAATGGCGTCAAGGAGATACGCTGTGGATGGCGATCTTCGTATTGGCCAACGGTTGCGATTACCGGAGAATGTGCTTCGGCCTCAGGGATTAGACCGGGAAAGAGCGAGGCTGTGTGACCATCTTTTCCCATGCCCATGAGCGCAAAATCCAACCGTGGCCAACTGCGTGGCTCTCTACTCAGAGCAGCCAGTGTCTCGGTATAGGAACTAACAGCTTCCACCGGGAGCAACTCCCCCGGAATCCTGTAGATATTTTCCTCTGTAACCGAGACATGATCCAGAAGCAAATTGCGCGCCATCCAAAAATTGGCGTCAGAGCTTTCCGGGCCCACTGCTCGTTCATCCCCCCATAAAACGATCAATTTTTCCCAAGGAAGTCCTTCAGAATAGGGTGGCCTTGCCAACAATTTGAAGAGCCCTTGTGGCGTACTGCCTCCAGAGAGCGCAACGAGACAGCGGCCACGCTCCGCGACTGCTGTACGTAGAACAGTTGCAAATTCGTCGGCCGCTGCGTGCAGCAGCGCAGCTCTGTCCGGGAAGACTCGGAGTTCAAGCAATTTTTAGATCACCCCTGAGTCCGGGACAAGTTGCATACGGATCTTTGTTTCTGTCGTGAGAGTGCGATGCACAGGGCAGCGATCCGCAATTTCCTTGAGGCGCACTCGCTGTTCGTTGGTCAGATTGCCCTTGAAGTAAATTTTCCCTTCGATGATATCTACGCGCGCATTGGGGTCGCTCTCGCAGTCTTCGCAATCTCGAGCGTGAATTTTATAGGTGTCCAAACTAACAGTTACTTCTTCGAGCGGCCAGTCTTTGCGGCGCGCATACATTTGCGCTGTCATCACCTTACAGGCCGCGAGCGCACTCAGGAGAAAATCGTAGGGGTTCGGACCTTCGTCGCTGCCCCCATATTCTATGGGTTCGTCCGCAACAAGCGTATGCCGATCCGATTTGATCTCAACCTTAGTGTAGGTTAGGTTTCGTGCCGTTATCGCCATAGAATTTCCGTCGACTTTCCTAGATATCAGAATGAAAACGCCGCGCTGCAATGCACGGCGTCATTTGAGTTCATAGCTTCTCTCCTGAATTGGTCAGGAATAATTAAACGTTATCGGCGACGACTCTGATGCCACCGCGCTGGTAGAACGCAACATGATCTTTAATCTGTCGCGCGGCGTCACTAGGCTCTGGATAGTACCAGGCCACACCCTGTATCACATCGCCATTTACTTCGACGTCGTAATAACTCGCGACACCCTTCCACGGGCACATTGTTTTCATGGAAATGGATTTAAAGAATTCTTGATTTATGGACTCGGGCGGAAAGTAGTAATTACCTTCCACCATTTGGGTATCGGCACTTTCCGCCAAAACAACGTCATTCCAAACAACTTTTTGTCCCATGGTTATATCCTCACTTATTGAGTTCGGAGCTAAAATAAACTGTAGCGTAATTTCAGATGAAATTTTGTAAATTTGGTTCCAATTACTTCGATGCTGTAAAAAACGATTTTCTTACCTGCCGGCTTATCTCAGGTGCCTACAGCTCAGTCAGAAAAAACCGCGAGCACTTCCTCCGGAGTAAGCCCCTCCTCAGATAGGCGTTTCTTGAGACGGACACGGGCATCGTGGAGCAACTTGTAGAGGGCATTCCGATTCATGCCCATCTGCTCTGCCACAACCGACATCGGAACACCGTTGACCCTTGTTGCAATCATTGCCCTGCGTTGTTTCTCTGAAAGTTCCTCATGCACCAGGTGCATTACATGGGAAACCATCTCAGACCGCTCGGCGATTTGCGGCGGACCCGGAGAAGGATCGGAAAAAGCGGCGCCGGCCACCGGCAAATCTATTGGCCCGGCCTGCATGTCTTCCAGGGAGAAGTCCTTCCATCGTTTGCGCCTGAGTTCGTTCAGGGCCGTGCGTACAGCAATCTTGTGTGCCCAGGTTGTGAACTGGCTTTCCCCGCGGAACGAATCCAGTTTGTCCAGGATTTTGAGCAGCGCTTCCTGGACGAAATCCTCTGCGAGCGGCTCAAACTCCGGTCCGGCAGTATTGACCCGGCTGATCAGGCCACGGCGTAATCCATCGAGCAGAATGACCCGCAAATCTGTCAGAGCCGTTTCGCGCATTGTACCTCCCGCGCGCAAATCCGATAGCCAGTCGTTATTTTCTCTGAGCGATTTCAGGGTGCGAGTAGAGCTGGGCATAAGAACAGAATTAATTATTGTTATTCTGAAATACGCCCGCATTTTACCGCGTACAGCGAAACGATCCAATCGAATTTATCTCAGATCCAACGACTGCTCGCGGTCAAGTGAAGTAAAATATTCTCTGCGTGGATAATGATTGGGAGTCGAACTAGAGGCGTATCGATCATGAATCTCATCAACCGTGGGGGTGCAGCTTGGACCTTGAGAATAAAGTTGCTCTTGTAACAGGTGGCGCGCGGAGGCTTGGCCGTGCAATCTCTCTGGCCCTTGCTGCTGCCGGTGCACGTGTCACAGTGCATTATGGTGGCTCGGCCTTGGCTGCGGAAGAGACTGTGTCTGAGATCGAAGCGAAGGGTGGCAGCGCATTTTCGTTTCAGGCCGATCTTGCTAACGAAGACGCGGCTAATTCTGTTTTCCCCGCCGTCCTGAAAGAGTACGGACGCATCGATATTCTCATCAACAACGCCGCTGTCTTCAAGTCCGGATCACTCTCTGAAACGACATCTGAACTTTGGGACCTGCAGTTCCAAATTAATTTGAAAACCCCGTTCCTGTTGAGCCAGGCTTTCGCCGCGCAGATGGATCTGGAACACCCCGGTAAAATCATCAATATTACTGACTGGCGCATCTTACGGCCCAACGATGAATTTTTCGCTTATACCTTAACTAAGTCTGGCATTGAAGCGATGACGAAGAGTCTGGCTGTTACACTTGCCCCGCAAGTGCAAGTGAACTGTCTGGCCCTCGGAGCAATCTTGCCGCCTGCGGGTGCATCCGCTGACCATCAAGAACAGTTAATTTCAAAGATTCCAGCTCGCCGAATGGGTGCCACGCGCGACGTCATTCAGACACTGATGTTCCTTCTACAGGATGGAGATTTCATTACCGGGGAGACAATACTTATCGATGGCGGTCGCCATCTTGTTTAAAATCGCAAGGGAGTTGCAATTGAATACAGATAAAGTTCACATCGACAATTTACGCTTGCGTTGCATCATAGGCATTAACGATTGGGAGCGCGAGAAAAAACAGGACGTGATCATCAATATTGTCATGTATACCGACATGCGCAATGCGGGTGTTTCAGATAATATAAATGATGCTGTTAACTACCGGACGATTGCGAAAAATGTAATTGAGCATGTGGAACAATCGTCACATAAATTGGTCGAGGCATTGGCAGAATCAATCGCTGGGATTTGTTTTCAAATCGAACTTGTCCAGCAGGTCGAAGTGAGCATTCGAAAACCGGGCGCCCTGCGCTTCGCGGATGCAGTGGGTGTCACCATTAGTCGAAATAGAGCCGAACAGGAAAAGAGTTTGTGAACCGAATTTATCTGGCAATTGGCTCCAATATTAAAAAGGAACGAAATCTTCCCGCAGGTGTCGAACTTCTGGCGCAGCGGACGAATCTAATTTCCATCTCGGCTATTTACGAAACTGCCCCGATCGATGACAATCGTACGGAAGCGTACTTCAACGCCGCTGCGCTGGTAGAGACAGACCTCGAGCCGTACAACTTCAAAATCAACATTCTGCGTGGTATCGAACTTACACTTAATCGGGTCCGTACATCAGAGAAAAATGCCCCGCGCACTATCGATTTAGATATCATCTTAGTGAACTCAGAAGTTTTTTTGATGGATGGTCATCCCATCCCGGAACCGGATATCTTGACACGTGCTCACATAGTCATTCCGTTGGCAGAAATAGCACCCAACTACATTCATCCAGTGATCGATACATCGATCGGAGAGATTGCCGCTAGCTTTCAGGGAGTTCCCGGAATAACGAGGATGGCCGAGCCCAACTTACAAGGCTATCTCAGCGATAAATTTATTGCGCCGAAGAATAATCTTCTAAAGCGAGCGTAATGGTCGAAATGGAGCTCCACAAAAAAAGCCGCCGGAAAATGATTCCGACGGCGTGAAAGTTGATTAAATTGTGGTTTGCTACAGAGTAGAAAAGTTAATCAGACTCGTTCGATGACTGTCGCGATACCCATTCCGCCGCCAACGCAAAGGGTGATGAGGGCTGTCTCCTGATCCGTGCGTTCGAGCTCGTCAAGAGCAGTAATCAGGAGCATCGCACCGGTTGCCCCGAGGGGATGTCCCATAGCAATCGCGCCGCCATTTACGTTGACGTGCTCGGCTCCTTCCAATTCCATCTCTCGTAGGAACTTCAATACAACCGCCGCGAAGGCTTCATTGACCTCGAGCAAGTCGATATCGCTGATCTGCTTACCAGCTTGCGCCAAGGCTTTACGAGATGCAGGGGCAGGACCAGTGAGCATAATCGTCGGATCGGTGCCCACTAGCGCAGCGGCGCGAACGCGAGCGCGGGGTGTTAACCCGAGCGCCTCACCCTTTTCCTTCGAGCCCACTAGAACCAATGCGGCGCCATCCACGATGCCGGACGAATTTCCGGCGGTGTGGACGTGATTGATTTCACCCGCTTAGGGATATTTACGTAGGGCTACCCTATCGTAGACAGAAGCACCGATTTCTTCAAAGGCAGGTATTAAATTCCCCAGCGCCTCCATAGTGGACCCGGGGCGCATATGTTCGTCATGGGCAAGCCTCGGCCCGGAGTCTCCATTGGGGATGGGGATGACTGATTTGAAATGACCGCTTTCCCAGGCATGGGCAGCATGTTGCTGCGAGCCTAGCGCGAAGCGGTCGACATCTTCGCGAGAAAATCCTTCCAGTGTGGCGATGAGATCAGCGCTGATGCCTTACGGGACGAAATTCGTTTTATCGGCAACTTCTGGATCATCCGCCATTGCCCCTCCATCAGAGCCTATCGGTACCCGCGACATCGATTCGAAGCCACCAGCCACGACAAGTTCTTCCCAGCCGGAGCGCACTTTCATCGCAGCCAGATTAACGGTCTCCAGACCCGAGGCACAAAAGCGATTAATCTGCATCCCCGGCACATCGATATCCCAGCCGGTATATTGCGCTGCGATTTTAGGCAAATCGGATCCTTGATCGTTAATGGGCATCACACACCCGAGAACGACATCGTCGATCTGGGAGGTATCCAATTCGTTGCGACTCTGTAATTCTCCGAACAATGTAGTTAGCAGCTCGATAGGTTTTACATCATGCAGCGACCCATTGGCTTTGCCTCGACCGCGCGGGGTGCGGATGCCGTCAAAAATATAGGCTTCTTTTGTCATAGCTTTCTCCAATTCGTTCTCTTCCCTCTGACTCTCTCATCATTCTGTATCTAAAATCCCATACTCCTGCCGATGATCTCTTTCATGATCTCATTTGTACCACCATATATTTTTTATGCCCGCGAGTCTACATAGGCCCTTGCAATTGGATATTCCAGCATGTAACCATAGCCGCCATGTAGCTGCAAACACTGGTCGACGATGCGCACCTGCATATCAGTCGTCCACCACTTTGCCATGGCGGCTTTCTCGGCATTCAATTCGCCTTCGTTGTAAAGCAAGATGCAATGATCTACAAACACACGTCCGATCTCGATTTCGGTTTGCATTTCCGCCAGTCGGAAGCGCGAGTTCTGGAATTTACCAATCGAACGACCAAATGCTTTTCGCACCTGACAATACTCCACAGTCCATTCGAGCGCCTGTTCGGCCGCGGCCACGGCCCCAGCTGCCATGCTCAAGCGCTCGCGCGGCAGACCTTTCATCAACGCGTAAAAGCCTTCGTTCTCCCCACCAATTCGATTCTCAACGGGCACGCGCACATTGCTGAAGAACAATTCAGCAGTGTCCTGGGAATGCAGACCGATCTTGTCCAACACCCGACCGCGCTCATAACCTTCCATGTCGCGTTCAACGAGAATTAGACTGATTCCATGCGCTCGTGCATTGGAATCAGTCCTGGCAACAACAATGACGAAATCATTGAGGATGCCATTGGAGATAAATGTTTTCTGGCCGTTGAGCACGTATTCATCACCACTTCGAATGGCAGTTGTCTCCACTGCCGAAAGGTCGCTGCCTGTTCCCGGTTCGCTCATTGCAATTGCACCGATGGCCTCACCCGCAACCATGCGCGGTAACCCAGCGTTGTTTTTGCTCGTCCGTCGCGTCTCGCAATATATAGGGCACAACCATATCCGTGTGAATGCTAAAGCCAACACTCGCAGCATTCGCGCGGCTCAGTTCCTCCACAATGATGGCGCTATAACGAAAATCGGACGTACCACCGCCGCCATAATCCTCGGGCACATCCATACAGAGAAAACCAAGTGAGCCGGCTTTCTGCCAGACTTCGCGGGAGATCATTCGATCATGCTCCCACTGTTCGTAATTTGGCGAAATCTCCTGTTCGACGAAGCGGCGGAATGCGTCCCGGAACATCCTGTGTTCAGATGTGAGAAGGCTATCCTGCATAGCTTGGACTCCCTTTCCCCATTAGGCGATCAACCCGCTGGCGTGCATTGCCCGAATATCCTCGTTCGAATAACCTGCTTCTCTCAGAACCTGATCCGTATGTTCACCGAACGCCGCTCCAACATGCTTATATTCCGCTTCAGTCTCGGAGAATACGATCGGATTTGAAATCTGGGATTGCATCGAACCATCCGCCGCCGGCACATCTACGAGCATTCCGCGCGCGCCGGCTTGCGGGTGCTGCAATGCTTCGGAGGCCGTGAGCACCGGCTCCACACAGGCGTCGACTTCGGCGAACCTCGCTGTCCACTCGTCGCGCGTGGCGGTCGCAAATTCTCGTCGCAGCGCATCTTTCACAATTGATTGATCTTCCGGTTTAGATGACATGCCGAGTTCGTATAGATCATCGCGATCAAGTGCGTCGCACAAGACGCGCCAAAACTTTGGTTCCAGACTGCCCACCGACATGTATCGTCCGTCACTCGTCTTATAGAAATTATAATAAGTACCGCCGTTGAGGAGAGATTCTTCGCGACCTGGATCGATTCCCGTCACAAGTGCCGCCATCGCTGGGATTGAATTCCAGGAGACGGAACCCGCGTGCATACTCACATCAACAAACTGGCCTTGCCCGGTCGTCGAACGGTGGATTACGGCAGCCAACAACCCAACGAGCAAGGTGAGTGATCCCGCGCCAACGTCGGCAACCTGCACACTTAACGGTACCGGACCATTTGTCTTAGACCCAAGTGCATTCGCGACTCCGGCTAATGATAAATAATTTATATCATGTCCGGCTCGCTCGCGCAGCGGGCCGGTCTGACCATAGCCAGTAAGGGCACAATAGATCACACTCGGGTTGGCAGCGAGCAATGCTTCGTACCCGATCCCAAGTCGATCCATCACCCCGGGCCGAAATTGTTCCAGCACAATGTCATAGTCTTGAACCAGACGTTTGATTATCTCGGATGCCTTTGGATTTTTGAGATCGATTGCGATTGATCGTTTTGAACGACCGAGAAGGGAATGCCAGACGGAGGCTCCCTCATCAAAAGGCGGCGAATTACGAATAGGATCGGGCCGCTGTGGCCCCTCCACCCGGACTACCTCTGCGCCGAGGTCAGCTAAATACATACTCGCAAAAGGTCCCGGCAGGAGGGTTGAGAAATCAAGAACTTTCAAAGAAGAAAGCGGACCAGACATGAATGTTATTGCGTTATTCGAGTGAAAAAATTACAGCACCAATTCTGCGAGGGTTCGGAGACCGACGATATCATGCGTCATCATATTTAGGGTAGTTTCCGGTGCGAAAGTGGCCCTCCTGTGAGAAGATGCGAATGATCAAACCCGCATTTTCCACAGAAAGGGCCGCTGCAATGTTACGTGACCGCCACGAAATCGACAAGTTCTTCCTGGACATTCTGGCATTGACGAGTGAGCTGGACCCGGTGTTGGCGCATATCGACGTATTGCTGGATGACGACGAGCTCTACCAGCGAGTGCGCGGTGACTTTGCGCGACGCTATCCGAAAACACTACAGACGGGCCGCAACTCCACGCCGGTGGAAGTCGTGCTCAGGGTGTTAGTCGTAAAGCATTTGTACGGCTGGAGCTACGCGGAAACAGAGAAACATGTCAGGGACAGTCTGGTACTGCGCCACTTCTGCCGCGTGTACTTCGAGCGCGTGCCGGACGAGAAGACGCTCCTGCGCTGGGCGAACCTGCTCCAACCTGAAACACTTATCTCCCTGAACGCCCACGTGTTGCAGCTGGCCAGCAGGCTAAAGATCACCCGTGGCCGCAAGCTGCGCACAGATGGAACGGTTGTCGAGACCAACATCCGCTACCCCACTGACAACGGCCTGCTGGCTGATGGTGTGCGTGTGCTTGGGCGCACGCTGAGACGGGCGAAAACGGTGCTCGGTGACACGACCGAACTGACGCAAGAGACGTTCCGCAACCGCTCCCGCAGTGCCCGCAAGTATGCTCGCCAGGTGGCCAATCAGGCCCGCAGGCGCTCCGAGACAGCTAAAGCGCAGCTGACGACCACGTACCGCAAGCTGCTGCAGGTCGCCCGCCAGAGTGTGCAGCAGGCGAAAATCGTTCTGGAGCAGCTGCAGACACAGAAAGATCGCGCAGCGCAGCGCTTGACCGCGACCCTCGAGACCTTCACCCCGCGTGTCGAGCAGGTCATCAGTCAATGTGAGCGGCGGGTCTTCGCCGGCGAGAGTGTCCCGGCGAGTGAGAAGCTCGTAAGTCTCTTTGAACCGCATACCGCCATCATCCGCAGGAACAAGGTCCGCAAGCCCACCGAGTTCGGGCGCAAGGTCTGGCTCGATGAAGTCGACGGCGGCTTGCTAAGCAACTGGCGCGTCCTCGCTGGCAATCCGAACGATGTCAATCAGTGGCAACCTGCCCTCGACCAGCACACGCAGCAGTTTGGCTGCGCACCGGAACAGGTCAGCGGCGATCGCGGACTCTACTCGCCCGGCAACGAAGCTTATGCTCGCGCATTAGGTGTCGCGCGCGTCATCTTGCCCAAGCCCGAGCACAAATCCAAACAACGTCGGGCCCATGAAAAGCAACTCTGGTAACGCCGTGGCCAGCGTTACCACGCCGGCGTCGAAGGTCGGATAAGTGTCTTGAAACGCCGCTATCGACTCGACCGTTGCCGCAATCGTGGCGAAGCAGGCTTCCACCGTTGGGTCGGGCTGGCCATCCTGGCGGCCAATCTCAATACCATCGGTACCAAGCTGGCGGCCAAGGCCACGTAACTATGCAATTGTCAAGGTTCACTCCCAGCAAGAAGTTCGCCCTTGCCGATTTCTGATTAGGTGGTGCGTTTTGCACCGGAAACTATCCTAAACCGAAGCTGTTCAATTTTCGCTGTCAAACTGGCTTCCACTCTACAGTTTCTGGATTAGCGGTTAGCGACTGCCACCTGCGGGGGGTGGGCTCATCAGAGCTGATTTCCGGACGTTTGAAAGATTCTGGGTCGAACAGGTAGGAGGTAATCCCCAGTTCGGATAACAAATCGATCATTATACGTGGGTTCTCATAGCGATCGCTGTTGGGGGAATAACCATTTGGGTCAAGCAGTAATACGGTTGGCACAATGCCACTTCCCTGAAATGTGGAGAGTTCATTCGTCCAGGTGGGATCTAAATTGGAGGAGATAATGATCAGGCTGGGATTTTGCCGGAAGATTGGACGGGCGTAATGAAGCAACTCTGTAAGGGGGAGTTTGCCACGAGTGGCACGAGCTAACTCATGTAAGATTTCCTGACGCTGCTCTTCGCCAAAACGCGGTGGGAGCCATGCGAGGTCTTTGCCATAGGTTGCCAAACCAACTGCGTTACCTTCATTACAAGCCGCGCTCGGCGATGGAGGCCGCGAGAATAACTGCATGCTCTTCGGTCGATATATTGCCCAGGCCGTGTTGAACCGAGTCATCCAGATCAAGAAAAATCCACCAGTCGCTAACAGGTGCGTTATCCATCACTTTAACAAAAATGTCATCTCGGCGAGCAGTCGTTGGCCAGTGAATCAAGCGCATACTGTCACCTGCTTCGAACTCGCGTACATTCGAGACGTTCATGGTTACTTCGAACGATTTCCGCCACTGCGTTCCTTCACCCACGCGTCCGCCGGGAGCCACTTCAATTCCTGGAAGTTGGATAATTGACGGGGTCACCATCATGGTAGTTTGATCGGGAAAATGATGAGTGACAGAATAAATGCCGAGCGGGTCCCCGCTGACCATATCAATTGGGCCAAGCTTAAAAAGACCGCGGCGGGTGGTCACTCCCCTATCAATCCAGCGATTATTTGATCCCCCGGGCGCGCCGGTCACGCGCCCCGGTTCGTAACCTGGCAATGTCGAATGATAGATCATTTCCACCCATAGGGCCGGAATTCGACTGGCGTTGTGAATGGTGATACGCTCTTCGAATTTGTCTCCAACATGCACCCAGCCGAATCTTTGTTCCCTAGTTAATGCCAAAGACTTGGAGAGCGAATAGGCCCAAACGTATGCAATTCCCCAGGCACTGCCTAAGCCCAACGAAAGGATAAACCACCCCCGATAAGAATCTAATAGGTAGAGGAGCAAGAGAAGGCCAAAGACAATTGGCAATAAAGGTCGTTCAAGCTTAATTGTGGTTATCATCGTCTTCTCAGAGTGACGGGCAACCGACCCAGTTCCGGACGCCCAGTCACCCCGTCGCGGCGCCGGGACGCGACGAACGCACTGGGTCGTGACGTCGGCACAGTGCGTCCGCCACTGGGTACTAGGCCGGGGGGACTTGGCGTTCGGCAAAGTGCAGCACAGTGCCGAATGCGCTGCGTCGGTATGCCTACTTCACTTCCCAGTCTCGGCGACTGGACGAGGTGTGCTGGGCTCAACGTTGTAATCTTTTCAGGGCAGATAATCTATATTCCTGCAGCGCTGCTTATCAGACATATTTAGATTGAGCAGTTACGAAAAATCATGGTATTCTTTCGCAATTAAATAGAAATGAATATTGGGGTCATACATGTCCGTTCAATCTTTTGCGGAAAAGTTAATCGACAGTATTGAAAAAGTTATTGTTGGGAAACGTACGCCTGTGGCACTGGCTGTTTCCAGCCTGTTGTGCCAAGGGCACTTGTTGATCGAAGATGTCCCTGGAGTTGGGAAGACGATGCTGGCTCGCAGTATTGCCCGCTCTATCGGTTGCACTTTTAAGCGAATTCAATTTACACCCGACATGCTGCCCAGTGACGTCACAGGAGTTTCAATTTACAACCAGGAAACCAAGAAGTTTGAATTTCGTCCTGGTCCAATTGTAGCGCAGGTGGTACTCGCCGATGAAATTAATCGGGCCACTCCGAAGACCCAGGCGGCTCTGCTGGAAGCTATGCAGGAAGCTCAGATCACAGTCGATGGAGTAACCCGCATACTCCCACACCCCTTTATGGTGATGGCGACACAGAATCCGATCGAATACGAAGGTACTTTTCCGCTCCCAGAGGCGCAACTTGATCGATTTCTGCTGCGCGTCAAGCTTGGCTATCCAGATCGTAACGCCGAAATCGATGTGCTGGAGCGTCAGCAGTTCCAGCACCCGTTCGATTTGCTCGAACAGGTTGTTTCTGCTGCGGAACTCTCAGAGGCTCAAGGTGCCGTCAAGGAAATTTACACTGTTGAATCTGTCAAACAATATATTGTCGATTTGGTCACGAAGACTCGCAAGCATGATGAAGTTTATCGTGGCGCCAGCCCGCGCGGTAGTCTGGCGCTCTATCGAGCCAGCCAGGCCCGCGCCGCGATGGAATACCGTACTTACGTGCTGCCCGATGATGTCAAAGCGCTGGCGCTACCAGCCCTTTCTCACCGAATCATTATGAGTCCTGCGGCTCGCCTACGCGACTTGACCGCAGACGAAGTTGTTGAGGAGATTATGGATACTCTGCCTGTCCCCGGCGGCGACCTCGCTCCTCAGAAGTAGTCAATGAATACATAATTGCTTCCAACACACCGCCTCCAATTGCCAACGCTTTGTCCGAGATTGTGAAACAGTGTTCACGGATGCTACGCGGATCAACATCGCCAATTTTTTCTCCCGCAGAGACCTTCGTACCCATGTGCATGAGTCCACGCAATACACCCTCAAATGGGGCCAGCACATCCTGTCCGTTGACAGAGGCGACGCGTTGTTCCGCCTTCAAATGCGTGCCAATTTCAGCATGTGAGCGAAGTTCTCCATTTGCCGGTGCACGTAACACGCGCTCGCCAACGCGGCCATCGACCGCTTCAGGTACGCCGGTATCGGCGAGCGCTGCACCCTTCCAAAGCACCCGCCCTAGCGAGTGCCCGCGCATCGTTTCAACAACCGCATGGCAATTTTCGCCGGCATTAAATCCCGGACCCATTCCAATTACGAGCTTGGTCATCGAGCGCAATATTGAAGGATTTCTCTTCAGCATGCGGCCGTCGATGAGAATATCGGGTGAAATCTCGTTTAACGCCTTGCCAGATTTATCGATGAGCACTGGTACAAATCGTTGCTTAAGATTCCATTGGACTTCGGAAAGCGAATCAACCTTTATCGCCCGGATTCCATCGACTTCATATTCACCTTGATAGATCGCTTCTGCGACCGAGACCGCTCGGCGAACTACGCGCGGTTGCGCTAGTTCGAGCACGACGACCGGGAATCCGGCCCGCGACAGGCGAAAGATCACGCCGGTCGCAAGATCACCCCCACCGCGCACCAGGCACAGCGGCAAGTTTATATTCATCATTGCCAATACGATATGGGAATTGGGCTACTGTTTCGCAGCTTTCAAACCGGCCAGAACTCGGTCCGGAGTAAGTGGGAAGCGATTGAACCAGACTCCTGTTGCATCATGGACCGCATCGATGACAGCCGGCGCATACGGCAGATAAGGCATCTCGGCCATTCCACGAGCGCCCCACGGACCTTGTGGATCAGGATATTCCAGGATCAATGATTGTACTTTATCCGGCACATCGAGGACAGTGGGAATAAGGTAATTCGAGAAGTATGGGGTCTGGACGTAGCCATCTTCCATGATGAAATTCTCAAGAAGAGCGTAGCCGTGGGCTTGTACAAGTGCACCCTCGATCTGCCCCTCGACCTGCTGCGGGTTAATGGCCTTACCGACGTCATCTGCACAGATCACATTCGTCACGCGTACGTGGCCGGTCTCGATGTCTACTTCCACGTCGATACATTCCGCCACATAACCGTATGTAATGCTCGGATCTGCCTCCCCGGTTACCGGGTCCAGTATGGTGGTCTTGCGCGGAACGAACCTGTAATCTGCTACTGCAGGACGGTCTTCATCCTGCCATTTTTTCAACGCATCTTCCGCCGCCCCTTTAATCGCATTCCCGGCCATGAATGTCATGCGAGAGGCCGAGGCACTCCCAGAATCACTACTCGAGGCAGTATCTGAGGCAACAAGCTCGACTTTCTCCGTCGGCACCCCGACCGCATGTGCCGCCATTTGGACGAAGACGGTATGTGCCCCCTGACCGCAATCCGCACCGGCATGTTTGACGACGACCCGTTCAATTTCGGTATTTCCAATGAGTTCGACTGTCGCCCAGCACTCTTCGGGTGCCCCGAACGAGAAACCAACGTTTTTATATGCACATGCAAATCCGCGTCCGCGTACGATGGGACTATCAGATTGATCGCTGTGGCCATTTGTCCTCGTAGACCATCCTGCCGAAGCGGCGCAGTCTCGCACCACTTGTTTGATCGTAACGCCCTCCGGCAGTGGAGTGTTGAAGACAGCCTTTACGCCTTCGTCGAGCAAATTTTGCAAGCGCATCTCGACAGGATCAGTTCCAAGAGCTTCAGCAAGGCGCGTGACTTGCATTTCGGCAGCGAATACACCTTGTGGACCACCGAAACCCCGGAACGCACCGCCGGGAATATTATTTGTGTAAACCGAATAGGTATCGATGCTTACGTTCGGGATGTCATAGGGGCCGAACGCCGAAACAGTTGCATTACCCAATACCTTGGTGGAGGTATACGCATAAGCGCCTGCATCCTGGATGACCTCACATTCGGCAGCCAGTATATTTCCCGCCCTGTCGGCGCCCCACTTGGCTTTGATGAAAAACGGATGCCTCTTATGGTGACCGCGAATAGACTCCTCACGGCTCCAGATAATCTTGACCGCCCGATGAATTCCGCGCTCAGAAAGGCGCAAGGCCGCAAGACCTAATACGATCTGGATGGACATGTCTTCTCGTCCACCAAATGCGCCTCCAATAGCTGGATAAATCACGCGCACTTTTTCCAAAGGCAAATTCAACGAATGCGCAATTTGCTCGCGGTCCTCGTGAGTCCACTGTCCTGCCACCTCAAGCGTGACGCGCCCCTCTTCATCGATATATGCCAACCCTGCTTCCGGTTGCAGGTAGGCGTGTTCCTGAAAGGGCGTTTCATATATCTCTTCGACGATTGCCGCGCACGAATCCCAGACGGAGTCTAGATCGCCGCGTTTTATTCGCAGATGACTTATTACATTTTCGCGATCCGGGAATAACTTCAGAGCGCCGGGCTGTATGGATTCGCGTGGATCGGTGACAACCGGCAGGTCTTCCCAATCAAGCTCAATCAACTCGCACGCAGCCTCAGCATGGCGCTCGGTTTCAGCAACTACGAAAGCAACTTGATCCCCCACGAAGCGAGCGACATCTGCACCTGGCTTGTCCGAACCCGGCCCGACCAAGACGGGCTGATCTGGCATGATGAGGCCATATTCATTGCAGGGTACATTTGCTGCCGTGAAGACTGCGATAACACCCTGCGCTGCCTCTGCTTTACTCACGTCTATGCGATTAAGGCGTGCATGCGGTCGCTCGGCGAAGAGTATTTTCGAGTGGAGCATATCCGGACGCACGATATCGCCTGGATATAAAGTTTCTCCCTTTACTTTCCCAACGGCATCGATGCGGCCGGCAGAATCCCCTATAGCCATAAACAAACTCCGGGCATGAACATTTAGCGTGACTTGCGCGGCCTACCGCGCGGACGTTCGCGATAGCTGATTTCAGGACCTAGCTGGGGTCGTCCGATCCAGCCATACAGAACTGTCAATAAGGCGTACATGATGAGAGTTACCGCCCCGGCCAGGACTCCGTTATACTCAAATGTAGTTACGTCATACAGATACGGAATACCCCATTCATATTGATTTTCAAAATGTAACACGCGAATGAAGTCCGCCAGAAACCAGCTCGCGATAGGAATTGCAATGATGAGCAGACAGCCCACGCCACGCCAGACAGGATTTAGTTTTAACTTGTCCCTTGTGGCCTCATCGGCCAGGTTTGTCTGCCCGGTGGAACTCCAACTTTTCTTCATGTGCGTACCTTTCTACGAATTCTGTCCGGCCTGCTCCATTGCGTCCAGAATTTTGTAATACCCTGTACAACGGCAGAGATTACCAGTGATAGCCTGCTGGGCTTCCCAGCGCGTGGGACGCGGGCGTTCTTCCAACAGCTTTGCACTAGACATTAGCAGGCCGGGTGTGCAGTACCCACACTGCACGGCACCTGCTTCTACGTAAGCCTGCTGCACAGGATGCAGAATTCCATTGGTCGCGAGTCCTTCAACCGTTTTCACCTCGGCATGATGGGCACGTGCTGCCGGCACCAAGCAGCTCATGACAGCAGCGCCATCCAGAAAGACCGTGCAGGCTCCACATTCACCTTCGGCACATCCTTCCTTTGTGCCGATCATATTCAAATCCTCGCGCAGCATGCGGAGCAAGGTCTTGTCACTCGCTCCGTTCACAGAAAAAGATTTTCCGTTCACGGAAGTTTCAATTGCTGCGGAGGCTGCATTCCAGGCAGTGCTCAATTGTGAGGCTGATCTGCCTTCGTGCTCACCCCACAACAAGACAGGGTCTTCCGGTATCCAGCCTTGCGTTTCGCTGAATCGGATGGCTTCGAGAGCACGCTTTACTGTGACCCGCACCATCTCCGTTCGGTATTCCGCCGGCCCACGAATATCATCGATGGGAGTCGCGGATTGCGATGCAGCTGTAGCGGCCTTTTCAATCACTCCATCGTCCAGCAATTCGCCATTAAGGACGGCTTCCGCAGCGTTGGACCGGACGATTGTGGGAGCAACAGAACCCAGTGCGATTCGCGCATCTTTTGCGCGCAAGCCTTCGGGAGTCTCTTCCAACCGCAGCACTACAGCACTGTCCACAACCGAAATAGCCTGGGCTTTACGCAAGCCGAGCTTGATGAACATATCACGCTCGTCTGATTCTAACGCCCGAAAGCGGATGGTAGAAAGCAGCTCATCTGCTTCCATAATCGTGCGGCGAACTCCGCTATAGAATTCGTCGAGCGGCACCGTAGGCGCACCGCGTACCGACATTAAGGTCACCTCGGCTTCCAATGCCATGAGCGGAGTAATTGTGTCATTCGCTGGCGAGGCCGTGATCAAGTTTCCAGCGATAGTCGCGCGGTTACGGATTTGAGGAGCGCCAACTTCCCAGCAAGCCTGCGCCAGGGAATGCGCGCGCTCCTGGATCAATTTTGAAGCCACGCATTGATTGTGGGTGACCAACGGCCCAAGTTGAATGAAGCCGTCTTCGTCAAGAGATATCTCATCAAGTCCAGGCACCCTCGTGATGTCGATCAATACCTCGACCTCAGGTCGAAGTTTCCGTTCCAGATCAATGATCAGGTCTGTGCCACCGGCAATGATACGCGCTTTCTCGCGGTACTCGGCAAGAAGTCGGGCCGCTTCATCCAACGAGAGTACAGTGATGTAGTTATGCCACATGAGTATCTTTGGTTAATTCAGTCTACCGCAGCACGATTTATTACGTCAGCTTTCATTTGCATCGACTCGCCTGTTCCACCGCGCTGCAGCATGATAATTTCAGCAAGGATGCTCATAGCGATCTCCTTCGGAGTTTCGGCATTTAACTCCAATCCCATCGGGGCGTGTATGTCTGCCAATGCTTCAGAACTCACTCCTTGATTTACGAGTTCATCCACAGCCGTCGCCCATCTTCGCCGCGACCCGATCACACCCAGGTAGCCATACGGCCGATTCAATAATTCCGGAAGGAGTGGCAAATCGATGGGAAAACCACGGGTCGCTAGCACAATATAAATCTGGGGATGAAATGTAACATCTGCTGTCAACTCTTCCACCCCACCGACAACATAGCGGTCTGCTCCGGGTACAGATTCCGGATTACAGAAATTTTCACGGTCATCATTTAATATTACGTGAAAACCGAGCCATTTTCCCAGATGGACAAGCGCCGCGCCAACGTGCCCAGCGCCGATAACAAGCAATGTAGGTTCTGGTCGTATTGGTTCCACAAAAACGTCTACCTCACCCCCACAAACGCCGGGGTCGCCATTGGCTGGATCAACGAGTTGATAAGTATCGACGCGTCCCTCACCATCATGTGAAACTGCGAGAGCAGATTGTATAACACGACTTTCCATTTCACCGCCGCCAATCGTACCGGAAATCGAGCCATCGGCAAACAACAGCATCTTGCTGCCAATGTGGCGGGGAACAGACCCACGTGCGCGAACAACAGTACAAAGTACCACAGTTTCCCCACGCTGATTGCGGCTTTGGATTTCGCGGTAAATTGATGTGTCAGACATTATTCAGGAACCCTTGGTCATGAACGTGCCAGCCCAGGTCAGCGAGCAATTGTCCGTCTACGGGCATCACATCCTGGGGCAGATCGGCAAGTAACATTTCTGCTTCAACTGCAACAGAATTATCAGGCAGCTTCAACTCACCTCGAGCCTGGACAAGGCGACCTTTTTGCTTGATCAGAGTCCCTTCTGCGCGAAGGAGCACTCCAACCGGGACCGGCTGACGATACTTCACTTCCATCTTGACCGTCATCATGAAATGGTTCGGATCTGAAATCATGCAGACACGACCACACACTTCGTCCAGAATCGAGGCAGCAATCCCTCCGTGGGTAATACCTGGAAAACCCTGGAACACTTCGGGGACGGAATACTCACACCAAACTCGATCATCACCATTGTCATAAAATATGAGCTGCAGACCATGCTCATTTTGCAACCCGCAAACAAAGCAGTAATTCGAATTTGGCTGTTGCTTTACCGTCATTCGATGTCCATGTCAGCTACTGCGAACGTGTCCATCATCAGATATGGGTCACCCAGCGGGTAGAGAATTGGGCAAGTGCAGCCCCGGTCGATATATTCCTGGACTTGCTCACGCGCTTCGTCCGGTGTACCGGTGGCACTAACTCTGAGCACGAAGTCATCCGGCACGAACTCCATCGCTTCCTGCACTTGCTCTTTCGTGGCCGGCCAGCCAATGATGGACTGCACCTTCTTGACGATTTCCTCACTGACACCAGAGGCTTTGGCGATATGAGGTTGCTGCGCAAGATATTGAGTGAGGAGCCATTTCGCGCCCTGGATTGCCTGCGCGCGGTCTTCGTGGACAGAGCAGACGATGAGTTGTGGTCTGTCGATATCGTCGATAGTCCTTCCGCCTCGTTTCGCGCCCACTTCCAGTTGCTCCATTGCGGTGTCATTGTATTCTGGCGGAACGCAATAATTCAATACAGCACCGTCGGCGATCTCACCGGTCAGTTCCATCATCTTCATTCCAGTCGCGCCGAGGTAAATAGGGACATTTCGCGCCTCGCGCCGGCCATGCACCACATCCAATTCAATTCCAGTGACTTTATGGAATTCGCCATCGAATGTGACGTTTTCCATATTGAGCAAACGGCGCATTACCTCGATTGTCTCCCGCATTGCCAGCAGCGGTTTGCGGCGTTCGATGCCGACATTCGCTGCGAGCGGGTCCCACCAGGCGCCAATCCCACAAATGATGCGATCTGGAGCCAGATCATCAAGAGTCAGAAAAGTAGAAGCAAGCAGGCCAATATTGCGAGTCCAGTTATTGATGACACCCGAGCCGACTTTGATACGTTTGGTCGTCGCGGCAAAAGCAGCCATAGGCACAATTGCGTCACGAACCAGGCGACTCTCAGCCTGCCATACTGCTTCAAATCCCTTCTCCTCAGCATATTGTGCGTACTTGATACCATCTTCCAGGGGATGTGCATCTTGGAGATAAAGAGCTACACGTTCAATTGCCATGGCTGGCCTCCTTGAGTGGGAAATCGTGTAGGTGCTGGGGCGACAAATGAGGAATCCGGCCCCGAGCGAAATACTGTACTCCCGCCATGGCGCGACGTCAAGATGGGAACGTCAATTGGGCAGAATGCGTCCGCTGAGTTCGGGGCGTAGTTTTGCAATATCTTCCGGGCGATCAAGATCGAGTTGCAGACCTCGCCGTTCCATGATGAAAACATTCGCGCCCCTTCGTTGTGCCTGGCTCATATGGTCTGCCACACTATCGCGCCCAAACTGATATTTTAATAAGCCTGGTGGGCGTACAAGCAGCGCATTCGTATTCTCTCGTTTCTGATCCGGAGCCACTACAACAGCGGGATCACCTCCGGGCGCCGCCCTGAGCAGTGCGCGGACATCCTCCACAGACACGAGCGGCAGATCGGTTGCGAGCACTAATACAGCTTGTGCATTGAAGGCATTCGCCATATCGGTTGCGCGTGCGAGTGCTCCATTGAGACGTTGTTTTCTTGTCTCTGTTATTGTATAGGCCGCATGCGCACGGGCTACTTGCAAGGCGGGTGGATCGCGACTGATAACCAGCGTACGTTCTAATTCAGTCAACTGGCCGAGGACCTCCAGAGTGTGGATGAGAAGATTGCGGCCGAGAACTTCACGCTCGTCATCAGTGAGTACATCTGAGAAGCGACGCTTCGCTCGCTTCAGCGATTTTACCGGGACAATCGCCCAAGTTGCCATGTCAGCGCACCAATTGCTGCTTATTTGGCCGGGAACCAGCTGCGCGGCTCAATCTTATAAGTTACACGTGTTTGATCGCCAATATCATATTCCCTGCGGCCGCGATATTTGTACGATAGATCGCGGATGTGTTGATCGGCGCCTGCCTCGATGTTTTCTACGACCGAACCACGAACTTGTAAATAACCATAATGATCGTTTGGGTCTTGAATAAGCCCCGCCACTGCCGGTCGCTCTATCATATTACGATCTTTAACACGGCCCCGGGCAGAATTTACAAGCACATTCGTGCCATCGTAGCTGAACCAGACCGGCGTAACCTGGGGTGTTCCATCAGGCATGAGCGTACAGAGAAATAGATAGGCCTTCGTTTCTTCATCGAGCAAGTAGCGAAGTCGTTCCGGGATATTTGTCATCTCAACTCCTTAACGAAATAGATCTTTATTCTTCGGTCGTATTAATTCTTGCGCATTCCCTTCACGCAATGTATAGGGCAGTCCACGTACCAACACAGCCGGTCGACCTTCATTAGCTTGGCCCATCAAAATGGATGCGGCCGCAGAAATTTCATCTGCGCTGCCGATCTCGGTACCGAGAAGGGTGCGGTCGAAAAGATCGGCTCTCCCACGCATATCAATCACACCCGGTACACCGGAAACACCCAAGGCAAGCCCCACGCTTCCAACTCTCCAGGCGCGGCTATGACTGTCGTTAATGATTACTCCGATATGTTTACCCGTTGCCGATTCCAATTTCTGGCGCAGTAGGGCACACGATCTGTCCGGGTCCTTTGGAAGGAGTAGGACCTGATCGCTGTTTGGCTCGCTGTCCACATTGGATCGATCGATGCCTGCATTTGCAGAGACAAAGCCCAGACGGTGGGCAACAATGAGAACGTTCGGCGCATGTCGAACGACTTCGGTCGATTCGGATAATATGACTTCGACGAGACGCGGGTCTTTGTTTGTCTTCTCAGCCAACTCGTATGCCCGCTCCGAGGGAACGATTGAACTTAGGTCGGCAAAACAACCTTCGCCTTTTGAAACTATTTTCTGCGCGACCACCAGCACATCCCCGTCTTCGAGAGCCAGACCGGTTTTGTCGATAGCCTTCAGAAGTATACGGTTGAGATCATCTCCCACCTTGATAAGCGGGATTTCCGGGAGCGCAGTGAGTTGAAGTGAAAGCTGCTCACTCATCCTGCTTGACAGGCGCGGGACGCGGAACAGGTTCGGAGGTTATCCGCTCGCGTGGTAGGCCAGTAATCTGAACCCCGACCCGCAAGCGCCGGAATTGACGTCCGAGGCCCAGTAGTAGCGGCGTGAGAGACTCCACGGCTACCGAGTTCGCCAGCGGGCCGACGTACCAAGCGTGCATACCAGCCGCGACTGCCAATTGCAGCACTTCCTCACAAGCCTTGCGGTCATCCCCGCAAACGAATACATCGGATTCAATCGGTTTTTCCGGATCTTTTAAATAAACCGCTGAGATATTCTGGAAGGCACTCACAACTCTGACCCCCTCACCCAAGAGCACCTGGGCTTCCGATGAGGCTGATATTCCTTCCGGTAAATTTACTACTGTGATCTGCGGCGGCACAAGCGGCACCGTTACATCTACAAGAATTTTCCCTTGCAGGTTGTCGCGAACATGCTCTAACGTGGAATTGTGTGCCGAATATGGCACTGTTAGCACAGCGATGTCAGCAGCCGCAGCTGCGTCATTGTTCTGCATACCGACGATACCTGCGGCGGGAATGCGTTCGTTCAATTCACTGGCAACTCGTTCAGCCTTCTCAATTGTCCGCGAACCCAGGATTACATTGTGCCCGGCAATCGCCCAGCGCATGGCAAGTCCGGAACCTTCATGCCCGGTGCCACCCAATATTGATATTGTCATTTATTTCTCGCTTATGAAATCCCCATGATTAATTTGCGTAACGGTGCCAGGTGGCCGTTGCCAGTTTACGGCTGCGGGCCGTTATTTCCGCTTCGTCGAGGAAGAGCAGCCCCCGATCCTGCATAAGGATTTTGCCGGCACATATAGTCGTCGTAACCATGCTGGCTTCAAATCCAAACAAAATATGCCAGGGAATATTCCCCCCCGTCAAAGGCGTGGTCGGATGGTAGTCCACTAGAATTAGATCAGCATATGCACCTTGTGTCAGAATTCCAAGAGGAGCGTTTGGGAAGAAGACATTGGCGAGTGCAGCACTATTTTTAAGCGCCATTTCGGCCACCGCATAGCCACCCGCCCGGCGCGGATCGCGGTTCCAAACCTTGTGGAGCAGATAGGCTGCTTTCCACTCAGCCCACATATTATTCGAAAAACCGTCGTTACCCAGCGCGACACGGACGCCGGAGCGCAACAGTCCATCGATGTCCGCTGCACCGACCCCGTTGTTCATGTTTGAGCGCGGCTGGTGCGTGACCCAGGTCTGGCCATCTCGCAGGCGTGCCGCTTCGCCATAATCGACATGCACGCAATGAGCAGCGATTGTACGCGGACCTAAGATACCGAATTTATCCAATCGATCGACAACGCGTAGTCCAGCTTTACTGACGCTGTCGTATTCATCAACTTCATGCTCAGCCACATGTACATGGAATCCTGTTTCTTGCGGGACATTCGATTTCGCTGCTTCCAGGGTCTCATCGGAGAGAGATAACGAGGCGTGCAGGCCAAAGGTGCCCGCGACCCTATCACCGAAATCGCCGGCGGTTGCTCGATTAATGAAGCGCGTGTTCTCAGCGATGCCCGCCTTTGCTTTCTCCGGACCATCTCGGTCTGATACTTCATAGCAGAGAACCGCCCGCAGCCCGGATTGCCCAACAGCATCCGCGATGACATCGAGGGAGCCATCGATTGTATTCGGGCTGGCGTGGTGATCTATCAGTGTGGTGGTGCCATGCTTGACCGCGTCAATCAGACTGACGAGTGCAGAATAGCGCACATCTTCCATGGTGAGAGCTTTATCCAGCTTCCACCACAAGCGCGTCAATATATCAGGGAAATCTTTGGGCGGTTCACCAGGGATCGCCATGCCACGCGCGAAGGCACTATAGAAATGTGTGTGCGCACAGATGTTGCCAGGCATTGCAAGCTGCCCACGCGCATCCAGTTTATCTACATCGGTGTATTTGGTTTCTAGCTCAGAAGAGGCGCCTATTTCGGCGATGCGGTCGCCTTCGAGGTAAATTGCGCCCCTCTCAATAATTTCGTTCTCGTCATTCCACGGAACAAGCGTGGCATTGGTTATGAGCATAGAATCTGTTCCTGCGAATGTGGGAGACGCAGGCATTTTAGCATAGCCCGCCTAAGGGGAAGACAAGTATAATCTCGCCCGATGAACAAATTAATTCAACCCAGCATGCAACTATTATTTGTAGGGCTGTTTGCATTCATCGTGTCGATGAATCTACAACCCCAACCTACTCCGGCTGCGATGTCTGATCTTCTTATCTCTCCACCCGACCCACGCTTTGGTGCTGTCGAAGCTTATCTTGCACCTGAGCTAGCTGCCGACCTTGGCATCGGATGGGATCGGATGATCATTAGCTGGTCCGGCTGGCAGCCGGAAAGTCCGGACGACTGGAATATTCGCATTAAAGAGATCGGTTGGGTGGAGACCGCCCAATTGCACGGACGTGAAGTGGTTGGATTACTTATCGGTACTCCGGAATGGGCAACTGATGGCACAGCCCTCATTGGTGTACCGCGCGGACTTTACTTGCCACATGATGATCCAGGAAATCTCTGGGCTGAATTCGTGCGCGATATTACGAGCGAATACAGAGGCCGAATTGATCGCTGGATTATCGGGAATGAGCCGGACATCGCCGTCGAAGATTACGGCACACAATTTGAAGGCAGTGTCGAGGATTATTACCAACTCGTCAAAGTTGCATTTCAAGCCGCGCGGAGTGTGAATCCGAATGCGGTAATCCACCTTGCTGGCCTAACTCATTGGCACGATGTCGAAAATCAGCGAGCACCTTATCTCGAGCGATTTATCAAAGCTGCGCTGCAGGACCCATCTGCCCGCGAAAATGATTACTACTTCGACGTTGCGACATTCCATGTTTATTTTACAACCGACACCGTCTTTGACATTCTTCACCTTCAGCGGCGGATATTACAGCGTTATGGCTTACAGAAGGAAATATGGCTGAACGAAACAAACGCTGCCCCTTTAGATGATCCACAATACCCTTGGAAATATCCGCTATTTAGTGTTACTCAGGATCAACAGGCTGGATTTATTCTTCAGGCCAATGCTCTAGCCTTGGCGGCGGGAGCCGAACGGATCGGTGTGTACAAACTCATCGACGAAGTGCCACCCCTACCCGGTGGCGACAGTTATGGACTGTATCGTCCCGATTTGTCCGCACGACCGGCCGCGGCGGCGATGAGTGTCGTTACCAACCATTATGCGGGCACAACTAAGGCAACAGCTATCCAAACATACACCTACTTTCTTATTCGGTTAGATCGTGCTGACGAGGGTCTAACGCATGTTGCCTGGGCACGCACGGAGCAGGATGCGACGCTACGCATTCAGGCGAGCGCCAGGGCAAGCAATGCTACACTTTACAACCATTTGGGGGAACCAACTCCTATCCTGACAGACGCCTATGGCTGGTATCGCCTCGAACTACCCGCTGCCCTCTGCAACGATCCTAATCACGGGTGTATTGTTGGTGGCGAACCACTCGTTCTTGTCGAATACACGACCGTATCTACACAACCACAATATCAGAACAGCAACACGTCGACGAACCCAACCACGTCATCTGCAATAACAACCTCTGCTGAAGACATGGATTCCCAGGAGTTGTCGGCAACCAATGCGACCTACACAGTCCAAGCCGGAGACTATTTAGCACGCATCGCACGCAAAAATGGCACGACAAGCACAGCGATCTTTGACCTCAACAAACTTAATTCGACAGTGATATTTGTCGGTCAAGTACTACAGCTTCCAGATACCCAATAACTCTCAGTAAATACCCCGTCAAATTGACATAAATATCCCCAGGGTATGCTCCCGACGGTTCCAGTTGCCCGGTTTCCAATTTTCAGATACGCTCTCATTGAGCAACACTCAGCTTATCGAAGCACGGTCAATGCCCAATGTCACAATCAAACAAGACCGTTTGTTTGTCCCGTCCGACAACGAATGGAAAGAATATGACACTCCAGAAGCCCATTCAGCAAAATGACGGTGAACGATACCCCTCGAATCTTCACCACCTGCAAAGCATTCTGGATGACGAGAGCTATGCAGTTCGTCCCTATTCAAAAGGCGGATTGGCGCTGAAATCTTGAGATACAAAATTATTTCGCTGAGGGCTGAGAGGAGCTCAAAACTGATGTCCAAATTGTATTCAATCGCCTTCCCCGAGCGAGCGGCGCGCGAATTGGTATCTGA
The DNA here is from genome assembly GCA_965248775.1 of Anaerolineales bacterium. GTDB lineage: Bacteria > Chloroflexota > Anaerolineae > Anaerolineales > JBHHUI01 > JBHHUI01. The sequence continues at coordinate 1,165,317 of OZ252150.1, read as the reverse complement.
AGCAACCCCGCAATGAGTACTGGTATGCTCCGCCCGACCGGTTCGTTGCCGGGTCAGGGTGACTCACGCCGCATTTTGATCGTGGACGACGAGTCGATCAGTCGCGAAATACTGCAGAAGTTTGTAAAGTCTTACGGGCATACGAGTGAATCAGTCGCGAGCGGTGCGCAGGCCATCGCACGCATCGATGCCGGCTTCGATCTCGTATTGCTCGACGCTCGCATGCCCGGCATGGGTGGCTTCGAGCTGATCCAGCGTATTCGGCAACGCACCGACTTGGCCGACCTACCCATCATCATGGTCACTTCACTAAACGAAGAGGCAGATAGGATACGCGCTTTGGAAGCCGGGGCTGACGACTTTGTCGTAAAGCCAGTGGACTCAGTCGCACTTCGAGCGCGTGTCCGAGCATTGTTGCAGTTGAAATCCGCGCGCGATATGGTTCGACTGCAGGTGCTCGATAAGTTGGATGAGAGCCGCGAGATCGGACGCAACCTTTACCAGAAATTGCACCGCGCACAATTGGAACTGGAGGCGGTCAATAACCGCCTGAATGAATTGTATGACTTAAAGTCCACCTTCATTGCATTGGTCAGCCATGAACTACGCACTCCGGTTGCTCTGGTGAATGGCTTTCTGGAAGTCGCTGTCGATGAGATTGGACCTACCCTTGCGCCTGATCGGGCCGAATTCTTGCACACGGCGCTGTACAACACCAAGCGGTTGACGCGCATCGTGCAGGAACTGACTGACTTCGCGAACCTGCAAACTGGCATCCGTATCCAGCTCGACGATCCTGTCCCGATACAGGAGGTCGTAACGCAGGTCTACAAATCGCTCGAGCCGGCGCTCGAACACAAACCGCTCATTGCAACCCTAGAACTCCCTAAAGACATCGGCGACTTGAAATACGACGGCGAGAGCCTGGTCGTGATTCTCCGCAATCTGCTCTCGAATGCCGCCAAGTTTACGCCGGAAGGGGGACGCATCTGGTTGGATGCCAGGTGTCACAACGGCAACATCGAAATCGATATTAATGACTCGGCTGAGCCTATCCCAGACGAAAAGCGAAACGAGATCTTTGAAGATTTCCGCCAGGTCGAGAACCATCTCACGCGTCGCTACGAGGGCATGGGTCTAGGTCTGGCGGTGGCGCGCCGCACCGCGCGGGCGCTGGGCGGCGATATTGTACTTAAGGCTCGCATGGAGCGTGGAAACACGTTTTCGCTAATCCTGCCGGTGAAACAATAAGTGCAGTCATCACCAGTCTATTCCGATCCAACGAGAATACCGTTCAAGTGTCATCCCGAAGGGTGCTTGTCTCAATGCAGCTATCCTGGAGCCATTCGTAAGGCAGAACGATACACTCTGAACTGAGAGTTTGTTTGAGAAGGCACCGCAGCATGCCCATGAATGTCATTCCCCCGTCTCGCCGCCGGGGCTAGTACTACAGTTGTAGATAAATGTGGTATCGTTTGGCTCCGACAAGGGGGCGAAGATACCAATGACAAACGGACGTGTTGATAATGGCATAACCGATCTGGCCGTCGTGCAGGGCTGGGCCGATGCACTGCTGGAAGTCGCACAACGCATTGGCGCGCGGTTCGCCCGGGCGGAAGCGCGGGAGCAAGCGCTGGGCTATTTGCGCGGGTTGCTGAGCAATGCAGAGCGCAAGAACAGCTGGCAGCTGGCGGAGGCGCTCGGACAGCCGACGCCCTACGGCCTGCAACATCTGCTCGGGCGGGCGCTGTGGGACGCCGACCAGGTGCGCGATGACCTGCAACAATATGTGCGCGATTATCTGAGCGATGCCACAGCGGTCCTGATCGTCGACGAAACGGGGTTCGTCAAGAAGGGTCGTCACTCCGCAGGTGTCGCCCGGCAGTACAGCGGCACTGCCGGGCGCGTCGAGAACTCTCAGGTCGGGGTCTTCCTGGCGTATGCGGGTGGCGCGGGGCACACCTTGATTGACCGCGAACTTTACTTGCCCAAGGAGTGGACCAACGACCCGGTGCGCTGTGCGAGTGTCGGTATCCCCGCGGACCGCGCGTTTGCGACCAAACCAGCGCTGGCGCGGCAGATGCTGGCGCGGGCGCTGGACACCGGCCTGCCGGCGGCGTGGGTGACGGGCGACTCTGTCTATGGCGACGACCGCCGCCTGCGTCTGTGGCTGGAAGAGCGAGAACGGGCCTACGCGCTGGCCGTTTCGGGCAAGGAGTACGTCTGGATTGGTTTCAAACAGCACCGCGTCAAGCAAGTGCTGGCCACCTTGCCTGCCGAAGATTGGATACGACTGAGCGCCGGCGCTGGGGCCAAAGGTCCACGCGGATACGACTGGCATCTGCTGCCGCTCAACCCACCCATGCAAGCGAGCTGGGGGCGCTGGCTGCTGATACGGCGCAAAATCGAAGACCTGCATGAACTGACAGCCTTCGTGGTCTTCGCGCCACAGGAAACCACGCTGGAAGACATGGTGCGCGTGGCCGGCAGCCGTTGGGCGATTGAAGTGACCTTCGAGGCTGCCAAGGGTGAAGTCGGATTGGATCAATATGAAGTGCGCAGTTGGACCGGTTGGTATCGCCATACCACTCTGGCGATGTGGGCGCATGCTTATCTGGCCGCGATACGAACGACCACGCCAAGCCACGAAGCGCTGAAAAAGGGGGCGTTGTTGTCAGCGACGCGCAACAGTCTTGCGGCGTTCAAGCACCGCCGCGGCCTCTCGTGCGGTTGAGTGTGGCCGAAATCCGGCGATTGCTCTGGCGTCTAGTGTTGCGCGTGCAGCAGACCGCTCAGGAGATCCTCGCCTGGTCGCATTGGCGTCGCCATCATCAGGCCGTCGCCAGGTTCTATCATTACAAACGTCGTGGTGCATCACTCATTTATCTACAACTGTAGTACTAGGCGAACTCCGAAGGCAGAGGGATCCCTGAGATGACGCTTTTAGAACTGCGAATCTATGGATTCTTCGCCGCTACGAGGCGCACTCAGTCCCGTAACCTGGGTCACTGGAGAATGACGTGTGGCTGAGTGGTTCGATACCTTTTCAAACAGGCTCTGAGCTCGACTTTGTACATTTGGGGACTGATTTCTCATAAATAGAAAGGCAAGGTAAGCTGACCTTTGGATCAAGAAAGGTCGGAAAATGCTCACCTTGCCCACGGACATTATAGACTTGCTTAAGCCCTTCGCGACAGTGTTCGAAAAGCGCACTTGGTGGAAAGCTCTGGTGCTTCTGGTCGGTTCGATCCTGACGCCGCACTTGCGGACGGTGACGGCTGCGCTGCGCGTAACCGAGTACTGCCGTACCCGGCAAGTGTGGGGCTGAGCAGTGCCGGTAATTTTGCGAAGTTTCACCACGTGCTCAATCGCGCGACCTGGTCGGCACGTAAGTTGAGCCAATTGTTGCTTGCGTTGCTTTTGCAGCACTTTGATTACGGTGACGAGACTTTGGTGTTTGGAATCGATGAAACTATCGAACGTCGCTGGGGTCGTCGTATCAAGGCGCGCGGCCTCTATCGCGACGCCGTGCGTTCGAGCGGGGGTCACTTCGTGAAGGCCAGCGGCTTGCGCTGGATCAGCCTGATGTGGCTTGTACACATTCCATGGGCGATACGCGTGTGGGCGCTGCCAGTGTTTACACTGTTGGCGCCTTCTCAGCGATATTATGCGGACAAAGCGCGCGCTCATAAAACGGTACTCGACTGGGCGCGCCAAATGGTCTTCCAGCTGCGCCGCTGGTTGCCCAGCCGAAAGTTGGTGCTTGTGGCCGACAATAGCTACGCCGCGCTGGAATTCCTGCATGCCTGTCAGTCGCTCTCCGAGCCGGTGGCGGTCGTCACACGTCTGCGTCTGGACGCAGCCCTGTATCAACCGGCACCGCCGCGCAAGCCCGAACAGCTCGGCCAGCCACGGCGCACCCAGTCCAGTGGGGCCTGGGTCACTGGAAGGGGGCCCGCTTACCCACATTGCAAGCCCGGCTGAACGACCCGGAAACGGCTTGGACGAAGACCACGGTCGCCTGGTACAGCAACAAACAACGCACGGTAGAAATCACCGCCGGCACGGCGGTCTGGTATCACGGCGGGATGCCCACTGTGCCGCTGCGCTGGGTTCTCATCCGCGACCCTGAGGACAAATTCAAGCCGCAAGCTTTGCTGTGCACGGACCGCTGGGCTGACCCGGTACAGGTCATCACCTGGTTCGTACAACGCGGGCAGCTGGAAGTCACGTTCGAAGAAGTGCGCGCCCACCTCGGAGTTGAGACACAGCGCCAGTGGTCCGATGCCGCCATCGCGCGCGTCACGCCGGTGCTGCTAGGACTGTTTTCCTGGATCACGCTGGCGGCTCACAAGTTGCATGTGCATGACCCAATCCCTGTGCGAACGGCTGCCTGGTATGCCAAACCTTTGCCAACATTCTCTGATGCAATCGCAACTGTGCGGCGTGAACTCTGGCCGATGGCAAGTGGTTTTTCCATGTCGCCGTCGCAGCCCGATATCGTAAAAGTCCCGCGCGCATTGCTCGATTCTCTGCTAAATATGGCTTGTTACGCTACTTGAAACGTACAAAGTCGAGCTGCGACCTGAATGTGCATGGATTGGATGCGCGTGCCCGACGTAATTGCCGGCTCACCACAAATACGTGTAGATTCTAGACTACCTCTTCTAACCAAATTCAAATTGGCTCGAACAAGGTAACAGAGCTATACTGAACGTTATGACGATGTAAGCTTTCGGGTTTGTCACTAGGACTGGCGGCCTGGGTGTCCATGAAATCACCTGCTCCAAAACCAAAAAAGACCGATAAGTCGACGCGGCGTTCTAAGCCCGCGCCGGCAACTTCGCAGAAGCAGACCAGCGCGCTGTTGCAGCGCGCCTTGGCAAACCCCGGGAATGCGACTTCTGCAGATATTCTCGCTTTACAACGCACGGCGGGTAACCGTGCCGTGGCCCAACTTCTCGGTCGAGCCAGTAACGCTGCCAAGCCCGGTGGAAACAAGCCCCCTTCCCTACAATCGAAATTAACCGTCGGCCCGGCCAACGATCAGTATGAGCAAGAAGCCGACGAGGTTGCGAGCCACGTGCTACGTATGCCCGACCCTGCGGCCTCCCCGATCGAGCCGGGCGAGGCAGGCATCCAGCGTATGTCCACTGTGCAACGCCAGGACGGTTTTGATGAAGATGAAGACGTAATGCCGAGGCGTGAGCCGGGCATTCAGCGTGATGAGCTAGACGAAGAAGAAGATCCAAATATGATGATGAAGCGTAGCCCCGACGTTCAGCGTGCGGATAACGAGGGCAGCTTCGAGCCGGGCGGAGATTTCGAGCACCGTTTAGACAGCTCGGGCGGTGGCAAACCGCTCGACAATACCACGCGTAGCTTTATGGAACCGCGTTTTGGGGCCGATCTTGGGCATGTCGATGTGCATGCGGGCAGCGCAGCCACCGAGCTGAACAAGGACATTGGGGCACAGGCCTTTACCCACGGATCAGATATCTTCTTCGGCGCGGGAAAATATGCCCCCGGAACGTCAAGTGGCAATCAATTGATCGCACACGAAATTACGCACACCTTCCAGCAGGGGGCGGCAGCAAAACCCTTACGACAAAAGCCGCTGCAAGAGGGAGCCGAGCCAAACAAGCCTGAGCAGTTCGAGCCGAGCAAGATCAATCGTCAGGTCATCCAGCGGGTCGGTGGGCCAGGGTATGGCATGCCAATTGGCATGATGGATCCAGAGTCTAGTAACAGAATGTGGGAAGGGACAAAGGCGGGGGCTAAAGCGGTTGGCTCTGGCATTTAGAGTGCAATGAAATGGGCTGGACGTGGAATAAAGAAAGGGGCCAAGGCTGCTTGGGGAAAAGCAAAAGCCCATAAGGAATTGTTGACAACAGATGACCCCGCAAGGAAGAGCGAACAAGAAAGTGCTGTTTACGATGATGCTAGTTGGGTGCGAATACTATTATCTCTGGTCTTTACTATGGATTTTGGGCTGCAAAAGATGCTACGCTCAATGTAGCTGGTGCGATTGGTGGCTATGCTGGCGGCACATTGCTGAATGCGATTCAGACGGTTGTACTCGGGTTTAAGGCAAATCGTGCCCGCAAGCGTGGGCTTGCATTCCAGCAGGCAGTCGATCGCTCTAAAGGGGAGGAAGAGACCACACGGGGGCAATGGCATAAGCAGCAGCTTAAGAAGATGTTTACGCGTACCAAAGAGCAAGAAGAAGTAGAGGCTGAACAAGGCCAAAGGAGTGTCGAAAGCCAACTTGAGGCAACTGGCGAACGTGTTGTGGAGGAGATGGAGCGAAGTGAAAGGATAGAATTCTTGCTCAACAGTCCTCTGATGGCGGATAAAGATATGCGGTTTGAGGAGGCCGCACAATACTTTGCAGACAAGAATGCACGTAAGGAGATTCGCACAGGGGTTGCAACAGCAGCTGCTTTGACAGCAACTGCTGGCGGTGGGGCTGTTGCTATTGGCTTGATCGCAGGCGGCGTCACCTTAGCTGCATTGCTGGCCTCGAACCCCATCGGGTGGGGTGTTGCGCTGGTTCTAGCCGGTGGTACACTTGCATACCTAATTGGGTCATCTTTGCGCAAGTGGCGGCGCAAAAAGAAACAGGAGCGTGAAGGACGTACTGGTGAGCGTAAGGCTTATGCAGAAGCACTTGTTGATCTTGTCCTGCACGGGCATCAACCCGCAACTGCGCTACTAATGCATCCGGATTTGAGCATTTTACTTCCTCCTGGCCAAGAAGAACCGAAAACGAAGAGCAAATGGCAGTTTTGGAAGCATGCGGGTGCGAAAATTAATATACGAGAACTGTATGACGCTAATACCCGAGAAGAGACCAAGGAGAAGGTTATTCAACTTTTGATGAGTAAAGGTAGATCCTGGTAATCGTTGGCTTTTCAGATAAGGTTCACACTTACACCTCCGATTGAAAGATAATTCCCAAAATCAAATGCCGGCAACTCCTCAACGCAAAGCACGATAACTCGCGGCAAATTGCGCCGTCAGGTCGAGATAAAAATCCCCAAACAAAGCGCTAGGCTCAATAAAGCTGCCCTCCACCCACTCGTTGAACGAATTCACAATTAAAATATCGGCGCGCGTCGCCATGGCTGAATTAAACATCCGCTCGTAATAAGCGCCACCTTCACGGTCCCGCGAGAAGGTTTCCACCCCCACTCGGTTGTCCACACAGTTCGCACTCGTCGAGAGCACATCATTCCAACCGGGCTGCATCGTCGCCGCCCAATATTTTTGCAGCCCGGAATTTTGTTCGGCTTGCCGAACCCAACCCTCCCAGCGTTCAGCGCTCTGGTATGCAAATGGACAGCAGTTATGATCAATTTTGTAAACGTACAGTCCATCGAATACATCCAGATAAGAAGGCTCCAGACCCTCGGCGATCCAGATCGAATTGCGATTGGGATCGGCCGCTGCGCGGATTTCCGCCCAAGCCGCTTTCGGGGAAAGGCCGCCGGATTGATCAACACGCGGCATGCCCGCGAAGAATATCACCGGCCGTCCACCAAAATTAAGATAGTTTCCAGAACCGCTGTAGGTGTTGATGATATAGCTAAGGTTGGCTGCAATCGTGCCCCGCGCCGCGCCCGTGAATGAATGGTTTAGGAACGTTGCGGCCGCCTTGAAGCTGCCACCCTGTGCGAGGATAGCTGCAAGAATGGTATCCGTGCGGTCACCGGGGCTGATCCAGTGAACATTGAATCCATCCAGGCCGGCACGCTGTCCTTCCGCGATATGCCGTGCAATTGTGCCTCCATCATCTGAGAGATAAGGCCCGGCGCTCGGCGAATCCGAGGTACATCCCTTCGACCAACTGCTGGTGTCGTACCAGGGCAGGTAATTCGCCATGACAACCGGCGGGAAATAAGCATGTCCGCTACTTGCCACGTTTGCAGCGGGTGCGATCGTTGCCGTGACTTGGACTGGCGTTGTAGCCTGAATTGCGGATTGTGTAACTGTCTCAGTATTTGACTCGGTCTGGGGGGCTGCACTTGGCTCTGCCGATGGGGATAGCAGAGGCGTGACCGTCGGCTCGGCGCTCGGTTCGGAGGTCTGCGTCGGCAGCTCTGGGCTAGGAATTGGAGTACCGGTTGCCACCGAGAATGCGGGAGAACGCAATGTTGCTGGCGGGACCGCCGGTGTTGATGGCGTATAAACCGGCGAACACGCCGAAAACAGTACTGTTGCGATTCCAGCAGCGCACAACGGAGATAAGAGAGGGCGTCTCAATAGATTATTCTTTATGGATTGCAATAATGGCGAAGAATGTGAGGCGAAGACAATTTTACAGTAATTCCGATTTCAAATTAATCTTTCTGAAGCACCCTTATGCTAGACTCGCCACTATGAAAGTGAGCGTAATTATTCCAGCGCTGAATGAGGCTGGAAATATTGGTGCCGTCATTTCCGATCTTGATCCAAATATCGTGGATGAGTGTATCGTAATTGATGGTGGCTCCACAGATGAGACCGTCTCAATCGCACAGAGCCTCGGCGCAGCACGGTATACGCCCACAAGCACAAGAAAGACCACCGCGCCCACAAGACCTAGAATTATTCTCCACCGCATGGCATCACCCCTTACGGTCTGTTATGAGCGTTCCCTCCTGCAGCCCAAGACAGGTTTGTTGGTGCGTGGCTCGCCCGCCGGGTTGGCCCCCACAACATCCTGAAACAGGCCCTAAGGCCCGCTTACACTTCTCCCAACTCCAGCCTGATTATCGCCTTATATTTTCTCTTTGGGAATGACCGGCTTATTCTCCACAAACCGCCGCATCACCACTTCAGGCAGTTTTGTATAGTATTGCAAAATGGACGCCGGGCTGTCGCCAGTATTTAGCATGACCACCGCAGGGCTTTGTTCAAGCTCGACACTTCGCGAGACATAGGTGGTTCTGAGTGAGTGCCAGCTAATCACAAACCCTAAAGCCTGGCGGGAATATTTTTGAATAAGGCGCTCCACTGTTTTGGCCGAGATGGGAAACAGGAGCTTGGGTTTCTTTGGTTGGGCATTGAGATGCTTTTTGATGGCGCCCATTGTCTCCTGGGTCGGCATGACCAAGCGCCACTTGTCTTTCTTCTCATCCCAAATATTGATGAGCCCCCGGTCAAAATCTATTTCGCTGGTTCGCATCCCCACTACTTCAGAAACTCTGAGACCAACTGACAGCCCCAACCTTATAAGGGCATCGTCTCGGATGTTTTCTATCTCTGAAAGCAGTAATCTAATTTGCGCTTCAGTGAGCGCCCGATTGGGATGACGGCTTCGTTTTTTTACAATCAGTGCTTTGGTTTTTCTTGTTGTCAACTGCTTCATAAGCCCCTTTTGGCCATGTCTTATTTTGTCCGCTAATAGGACATTGGGACAAATATATCACTTTTTCAAAGGAAGCAGGCGAGCAAAAAGGGCTGTTTTTGTCCTATTTGTTACTAAATTAGGACTTACGCAGGGAGCATAGAGATAGAAGGTAGCCGAAGCTGAGTTCGCATGTAGTTGCTCAACAAACCTTGCTTAATTTGATACACATTCGTATGTGCATCCTGCGCAATCTGATTCAGGCGTACCCAGACAAGCATGGCACAAGCAATATGATTGCGCTGTGCTCGTTGCGAACGACATTGAGATGCTTCCAGCCCGGTTAGCTGTTTGGCCTCTCGGTGAAACTGCTCAATCTTCCAGCGGATGGCACTTTCTATGCCTGTAGCATCTGAGGAATCTTGAGAGTGGTCATAGGTAACCACATGCTCTGTGCGGTGAGTAGACACCGCAATCCGGAACAGTTTCACTTGATGACCTTTTGGAAACTTTTTGAGATGAACCATTTTTCCCGCTTCAATCTCCTCAGCGCTCCAAGAGAGCGCATCAACTCGGCAGTAGTCATCCACAGGACTTTTGGTATTACCCCGATTCAGTGGACAGTTGGTTAAGCCACTAAAGGTAATTGTTCATAGGCATGTGGGCTCATGTAATCCAGGGCCGAATGCATCCGTTGCCGATTGTAAAACACTTCGACATAGTCAAAGACGCTGGTGCGAGCAGCGGCCCGGCTGGCGTACAGTTGCTGGTATACACACTCGGATTTCAGGCTGGCAAAGAAGCTCTCCATGGGGGCGTTATCGTAGCAGTTTCCCCTTCGGCTCATACTGGGCGTGATGTCATGAAGCTTGCGCAGCGCCTGATACTCAGCGCTGGCGTACTGACTCCCCCGGTCAGAATGATGGATGAGACCTGGCGGCGGTTTTCGCGAACGCAGAGCCATCTCCAAAGCATCCAAAGTCAGTTGGCGGCCCAAGCGTTTGCCGAGTGCCCAGCCGACGATCCGTCGCGAGTACAGGTCGAGGACTGCTGCGAGATAGAGCCAACCTTCACTGGTTGCAATGTAAGTGATGTCGGCCAGCCACACTTCGTTAGGCGCAGTGGCCGTGAAGTCCTGAACGAGCAAATTCGGCGCTACGGGCAGGCTGTGCTTCGACTGGGTTGTCACCTTGTAGCTCCGTTTGCGTCGGGCTTGCAGGCCATGCAGGCGCAACAGACGGGCCACCCGGTTGTGGCCGCAGCGGATGCCGCGGTCCTGTAGTTCGCGGTGAATGCGCGGACAGCCATAGACGCCGCGATGCTGCTCAAAGATCGCTCTGATCTCGCGTCCCAACGCCTGGCTGGCTTGCTCGCGCGGGCTGACCGGCCGCTTGCGCCAGGCGTAGTAGCCGCTACGTGTGACTTGCAGTACCCGACACATCAGACTGATGCTGTACTCGCCTTTGTGTTCGTCAATGAAGCGAAATCTCACTTCTGCTCGCCCGCAAACACCGCCATGGCTTTTTTTAGGATGTCCCGTTCCTGGCGCACCACGTGCAATTCGCGCTTCAACTCCGCCAGCTCGCGGTCGCGCTCCTTCGGCTTTCCCTTTCCGGGAAATGCCTGCGCTCCATCAGCCGCGTATTCAGCCCGCCAGCGATTCAGACTGCTACTACTTACTCCCAAATCCAAAGCAAGCTGCTCAACCGCTGTGTCGCTATCATACGATAACCGAACGGCTTCGACCTTGAATTCGCGCGTGTATGTCTTCCTGTATGTACTCATTTGGGTCCTCCCTGATCTGTGAATCTATCTTATCTCGTTGTCCACTAAACCAGGGTAATGCCATTTCTGTCACTTGCCGGTTCGATTTCAACGGACAGTAGTAGATTTTGCCGGCTTTTTCGACTGCTTTCATCACTTTCATCGTCGCATACCAGCTATCCATCAACACAGTGCGGAAAGGAAGCTGTTCCACATGCAGAATGGTTCGCCACATATCCAACAAGTGGTCGAGTTTGCTACGTCCATCTCGCGCAGGGTCAAAAATGCGGTAATCGATGACCCAGAATTTATCGATGTCGGGATTGACATAGACACAAGTCACGAGCCCGATGCCTTTGATTACCTTTTTGGCGTTGCCACTCCACTGCCTACGCACCAGTTCAATGGCAAAGGAATGGTTTTTATCAAGCACCGTATCATCAAAGAGAATGTAGCCATCTTCAGAGAGAACCAACTCTTTGCGCACCATTTGGCGCAGTTCCCGTGGCGTAAATTTTTTCCCCTCATCAGTCGATTGACACGATCGGGGCTCAAATGTTCACTATGGTCAGCAAAGTAGGTTTGTGTGTAATTGATTTGGCTAACCAAGAGAAATTGGCTGTAATCCCAGTGAGATAATTTGTTCATTCACACATTGTCTCAGTTTCTCCCTGGTTTGCGTAAGTCCTATAAATAAGACAGGGGGTTAGAGACGCTGGGCGGGGTAAAAGTCAACATTCAATGGTGTGTTCTCGGGGGAGCAAAAACCCGCACATCAGAGCCTCGCGGATGCCAGATGCGTTGGCGCAGTTCTGAGTGATAATTGTGGCTTGTTGAGGACAACACTTTAGTTTCACGGAGATTTCCCATGTTGAAGAGACTCTTTAAATCGATCACCTTACCTTTTGACAAGAGCATCGCCCATCCGGATGACCCCGACGATGTGCGTCTGGGAAAACGCTTGTTTGTTCGATTTCATCTTTTTCTTGTAATAATTATCCTGCTAATTACCATTCAAGGCATTATTATCGCTGATCGAAGATATGCGATGGTTATGTCTTTGTTCTTCATCGCATTCTTCTTTAACCTGGCGCTCCTTAGACGCAGCGGCCGCTTTCAAGTTGATTGTAGCTGAATGCTGACGACTGGAAAAGCGCATCGTCTGGAGCATATCTTGCACATGAATCGCTTATGCCCGACTGCCCAGCCCCGGCGGCTGGATAGGGTGAGCCCTGGCGATCATGCTTTTCCATTCGCAAACGACTTACGGAAGCGACCGCTTCCGGCAAATATTCATCGACCATTGGTACCGCTGGCTAGATCTCCACAAAGAAGATATCCCCGCTGACCAACGCTCCTACGTCCGCAAAACCATCCAAAAAATGATGGGCTGTCGCAACCCCCAATCCGGCTACGCGCGCTATGTCTGCCCGGGATGCGGCGAAGAAAGGATTGTGCCGTTTTCGTGCAAGACACGCTTCTGTCCGTCACCCAGTACCGCACAGTCACCCAGTCACCGCGTACTGCCGCAACGCGGCAAGTGTCACGACCCAGTGCGTTCGTCATGACCCAGTGCATTCATGACTGGGTGACTGGGTGAATGAACTGGGTCACGAAGTGGAGTGCGCACTTCACTTGGCATTACCCTGGTTTAGTGGACAACGAGATAAGATAGATTCACAGATCAGGGAGGACCCAAATGAGTACATACAGGAAGACATACACGCGCGAATTCAAGGTCGAAGCCGTTCGGTTATCGTATGATAGCGACACATCGGTTGAGCAGCTTGCTTTGGATTTGGGAGTAAGTAGTAGCAGTCTGAATCGCTGGCGGGCTGAATACGCGGCTGATGGAGCGCAGGCATTTCCCGGAAAGGGAAAGCCGAAGGAGCGCGACCGCGAGCTGGCCGAGTTGAAGCGCGAATTGCACGTGGTGCGCCAGGAACGGGACATCCTAAAAAAAGCCATGGCGGTGTTTGCGCGCGAGCAGAAGTGAGATTTCGCTTCATTGACGAACACAAAGGCGAGTACAGCATCAGTCTGATGTGTCGGGTACTGCAAGTCACACGTAGCGGCTACTACGCCTGGCGCAAGCGGCCGGTCAGCCCGCGCGAGCAAGCCAGCCAGGCGTTGGGACGCGAGATCAGAGCGATCTTTGAGCAGCATCGCGGCGTCTATGGCTGTCCGCGCATTCACCGCGAACTACAGGACCGCGGCATCCGCTGCGGCCACAACCGGGTGGCCCGTCTGTTGCGCCTGCATGGCCTGCAAGCCCGACGCAAACGGAGCTACAAGGTGACAACCCAGTCGAAGCACAGCCTGCCCGTAGCGCCGAATTTGCTCGTTCAGGACTTCACGGCCACTGCGCCTAACGAAGTGTGGCTGGCCGACATCACTTACATTGCAACCAGTGAAGGTTGGCTCTATCTCGCAGCAGTCCTCGACCTGTACTCGCGACGGATCGTCGGCTGGGCACTCGGCAAACGCTTGGGCCGCCAACTGACTTTGGATGCTTTGGAGATGGCTCTGCGTTCGCGAAAACCGCCGCCAGGTCTCATCCATCATTCTGACCGGGGGAGTCAGTACGCCAGCGCTGAGTATCAGGCGCTGCGCAAGCTTCATGACATCACGCCCAGTATGAGCCGAAGGGGAAACTGCTACGATAACGCCCCCATGGAGAGCTTCTTTGCCAGCCTGAAATCCGAGTGTGTATACCAGCAACTGTACGCCAGCCGGGCCGCTGCTCGCACCAGCGTCTTTGACTATGTCGAAGTGTTTTACAATCGGCAACGGATGCATTCGGCCCTGGATTACATGAGCCCACATGCCTATGAACAATTACCTTTACTCGAGTGTTGTGATTTGAGTGATCTTAGGGCATATTCGGCAGATGCAACTTCCCATCGTAAAACCGGCTCCCATCGTATCAGAGCACAGCGCCAGCTTTCGCGGGGTGTTTGAAAACCGCTGTCAGTTCCGGCATTTCGAGAATTATCTAACCGGACTGCTTGTGTTGAAGAACAAGTCGATGGCGAACATGACGCGCTGCCTGTTGGATAGCGCTGACAAGACCAACCTGTCGCGCTTCTTGTCGGAAGCGAACTGGGATGCCGCGGAACTGAACCAGGAACGCATTGCATACTTATTCCAGCAAACCAAGCGCCAGCGCCAGGGCGCCCGCAAATCGATGCTGGCCATCGATGATACTTTGTGCGAGCACGTCGGCAGTCTGTTCGAATACATTGACCAACATTACAACCACGGCAACCACATGTATCCGCTAGCGCACAATCTGGTCACCGGCCACTACATCAGCGGCGCGGTTCGCTTTCCGGCCGACTGGCGACTGTACCGGCGCTACGAAGAAGTCACCGACTGGGAAGCGTTCGTCAAGAAACTGTTGCCCGACGCTACGATCCCGAAAACCAAGAAGGAGCGTAATCGCTTCAAACGTCAAGTCGCACCCACCTTGCTGGCCGACCCAGAGTTCCGGGCTCTGGACGAATCTTTTCAGACCAAGATTTCGCTGGCGGCTGAACTGGTCAAGGCGGCGCTGGCGCACGATTTGCCCTTTGAAACGGTGCTGTTCGACGCCTGGTACCTGGCACCCGAATTGCTCGAAGTTCTCAGTGCGCATGGCAAGCACTGGATCAGCCTGCTGAAAAACAACCGCAACCTTATCACCAACAGCTTTGTGCTCCAGGATGCTTCCGGCGAACGCATGCGCTTTGATGGTCCGCACATCAAGGTGCAGGACCTAGTGCCGCTTATCCCACCTTCCGCTTTCAAACCGATGCAAGTGGGCGTGCAGACCTACTACTGCTTCAGCAAGAATGTACGCATCCCGACTTTGGGGAAGGTACGGCTGGTCATCAGCTTTGCCAAGCCTGATTTAACCGGCACCTATGCCGTGCTGGTCAGCAGCCATCTCAGTTGGGATGCCAAGAAGATCATCGCAACCTATCTGCTCCGTTGGCCGATTGAGACCTTTTATCAAGACGCCAAACAGAACCTGGGGCTCCACGAATATCGCATGCGCTCGGCCGCCGCCATTCATAAGCACTGGTCACTGGTCTTCGTGGCCTATTCGTTCCTGCACCTGCACTGTTTGCCCACATCGCGTCGTGACAAGGTCTGCGCGCCCATCCAATCCATCGGGCAGGTTATTCGCCAACAAAGCCAGCAGCTAATCGAAGCATTGATCTTGCAGGCTCACGGCTCTCTGTCTGACGGTACTGACGAGCAACAAGTCTTCTCGTACTTATTCGCCAAGCAGGCTTACTCTTTGGCTGCTTGAGCCTTTTCACTCAAATCACAACACTCGAGACCTTTAGTGGCTTAACCAACTGTCCACTGAATCGGGGTAATACCAAATACCACCAGTGCGTTCGTGACTGGGTGACTGGGTGACTGGGTGATGGACGGCGGGTGCAGTTTTGGTATCGCGAGACCGCTACCGGCTTACGTCGCGATGTCAGTCTTTCACCGCTCGAATTCATCTCCCTACTGGTGCCACACCCCGTCCAGGACCGGGACGGGACTGGGTATCCCTCCCAAAGGCACGCAACTCGTCCGCCACGCTGGTCTCTATGCTCGCAATGTCAAAGCAAAGTGGGCAGAAATCGCAAACACAGCCCTCGAAGTCCTCCGGCTCCAAATGCCGCTCTTTGACCTGGAGCCTTTGGCTACTTTTTTTAAGACCCTCACCTGGCGCGAACGCATAACCCGTGCCTGCCAGCAGGGCAGGTGAAGCAAGCTTCGGCTACGACCCGCTCGAATGCCAGAAATGCGGATGCATCATGGAATTAGTTGAAATCTGGGAGCCCCAACGCGGCCATGTCTGGATACCCCCCCTACAGGGGCACACGTGAAGCGCTGGCTCGAAACCCACCGCCAGCGCAAGGCGGCCCGCGATGCACTCTCCGCCCGTCTTGCCGCCCGCCCTGCTCGCTTCGCCCAACTCGCTTTCGCCTTCTACGACACTTCCTGAAAGGCCATGGATCTCACCACCCAGTGCAGTACACATACCGACCCAGTTTCACGACCCAGTTCATTCGTCATGACCCAGTGCATTCACCCAGTCACGAACGCACTGGGTCGTGACACTTGCCGCGTTGCGGCAGTACGCGGTGACTGGGTGACTGGGCGTTCGGTACTGGGCTGGACTGGGTACTCGCCTGACCGGTCTGCGTTTCTCACGCTGACACTTTTCGGGCTGCCTGGTCATCGAAAAGCGGCTGTTTTCCACACCCCTTTCAGCAGCGGGTGATGGCACGACTCTTCAAAAAGACAGTGAATTGCATCGCCTTTGTGCTGCGGGAAGTGCAGCACAAAAAAGTATAATTTCCTAGATCTCGAGTTGTCATCGAACCTGAGCGTGGTTACGGCCGTGCGTGTGCAGCGGGAGTGCGAGAAGCCAGCGGCGAAATATTGGTATTCATGGATGGCGATGGAGCCAATGTTGCTGCAGACATTCAAAACCTGCTGAACCCCATTCTCAAGGGTCAAGCCGACCTTGTGCTCGGCTCGCGCATGCGCGGCCGCATGGAGGCCGGTGCCATGCCCCCGCATCAATATTTCGGCAACTGGCTGGCAGGGGTACTCGTGCGCCGCCTGTATGGAGTTCACGTCACAGATCTCGCACCATTTCGCGCAATTCGCGCGGACAAATTAGATGCTCTGAACATGGCAGATATGACATATGGTTGGCCCACCGAAATGCTGGTCAAAGCGATCCGTCTGGGCCTAAGAATTGAAGAAATCTCGGTCGGTTTTCGCATGCGGCGGAGTGGTCGTTCCATAATCAGTGGCACAATGAAAGGCACTCTCCTGGCGGCGTATCACATACTGTCCACCACCTTTAAGTACGCCCGCCAATCGCAGCCCGCTCGCTCAGGCCAGAGTAAGACCCGCGTATAAATTCATTGGAGCTGCACCGATCTTATTCGCGGTCTGCCCTGTGCTAAGATCGAAACGATATGAAATTAGCCATCCTCGCTGATATTCACGCGAACCTGCGCGCATTTGAAGCCGTTCTCTCCGATATCGATGCCTGGCAACCGGATAAAGTGATCGTCGCGGGTGATACCGTCAATCGCGGTCCGCTTCCGCGCGAATGCTGGCTACACGTCCAGGAGCGAATCCAATCAGAAGGCTGGCATGTCATAAGTGGCAACCACGAAGAATACGTGCTCGAATGGGCGGCTCCAAACACACGACCAACAGGTCCGCTGGCAGACATCTATCAGCCCACCGCCTGGACTGTGGAGCAACTTAACGAGCACGTTGACGAATTACGTCAATTATCTGCGGAATATTCATTCATCGGACCTGACGGCGGCGAGGTACGGGTTCGGCATGGTTCGATGCTTGGATCGAGTGCCGGCATTTTTCCGAAGTCAACGGAAGATGAAATTCGGAGAAAAATATCTCCACCCCCAGCGGTATTCTTGGTCGCCCATACGCATCGGCCACTGGTGAAAAGGATCGACGACACACTGGTCGTCAACGTGGGTGCAGTCGGGCTTCCTTTCGACGGAGATAAGCGTGCCGGTTATGCTCGCCTCACCCGACAAAACGGGAACTGGCAACCTGAAATTGTCCGAGTCGATTATGAATACGATCAAGCTGTTGAGGATCTTCACACTTCCGGCTTCAATCCGGAGTCTGGACCTTTAGGCGATCTGATCCGTATCGAACTGTTGGAATCCCGCTCACAATTATTTCAGTGGGGTGTTTTATTTGAAGAACGCGTCCTGACCGGAGAACTAAGCGTGGGTCAGGCTGTTACAGAATTTATCTCAAACCCATGAGCCGGATTCTTTTCGTCCACCCCTTTCAGTTATCGGCAAGCGCACTCGAACAGGAGTGGCGCACACTCTACCCACCACTGGGCCTATTATATTTGGCCGCCATAGTTCGGCGAGCCGGACACACTGTGAGTTTTTACGATGGCACCTTCAAACAAGCAGAACATGCCGAATTCGATCTCGAGCTGACGAATTTCAATGCGGATGTCATTTGTATTGGCAGCCTGATCACGGTGCGACCTGATGCCATAGAACTCGCAGCACACGCCCACAAATCAGGGATCACAACCATCCTGGGCGGACCAGACCCAACTCTCGCACCGGAAGAATATCTAAATTCAGGTGTCGTTGATTGGGTCATTCGCGGAGAAGGTGAACGCAGCCTCCTGCAATTGCAGGATGTCATTCCTTCGGGTGAGGAATATTCCGACATCCCAGGTATTGCCTATATCGATTCCACTGGTCAGCTAATAATAACCTCGGATCCGCAAGTTGTGCCCGAGTTGGATGATCTACCCTACCCCGCTCGAGACTTAATCGATATGCAGGCCTATGCAGATATTTGGCGATCTGAACACGGTTACATATCCGTCAATCTGAGTGCCTCGCGCGGCTGTGCGCTGGGCTGTTCCTACTGTGCAGAGAGCAATCCCGGAGCGCACTTTCGCATCCGTTCCGCGAAATCCGTGGCGGCCGAGATGTTCTCAATACAGGAAAGTTATGCGCCGGACCGCTTTCGGCTAGTGGACGATCTTGATGGGTTGGGTGCAGAATGGCTCACAGAGCTTGCCGGGGAAATGGAAGCGGCCGCTGTAACAGTTCCATTCGAAGGATTAAGACTCCATCAGTCCCTTGGCGAACTGCCCCAATTGGAACGTACCAAGGAGTTGTGCGCTGATCGCAACTCCTGGATCCCGAAAAGCGAATCGCATCCACACGCTCCACCGGGCCTTGATATCGCAACATTACAGGCCCGCTGGCGACGCGCCCACCTCGAACCCGGAGAAACTCTCGCCGAGCCTTGACCTACTTGAGAGTAAGCCAAGTCACCGGGTGTGACGACAAGAAATGATAGATTATCAATTTGACTGGAGTGTTGCTCTCGGCGGGGGCACTCTCTTTGCATTGACCTCAGGATTGCTTGTAACTATCAGTCTGGCGCTCATGTCCGGTATTCTCGCGATAGGAGTTGGGCTGAGTGTCGCAATGGCTCGCTATTCAGAAAAGAATTTCCTGCAGAAGGCCGCAGGAACCTTCGTCGAAATATTTAGAAATATCCCGGCATTAATTCTGATTTTAGGATTGAGTTTTGCCTTTCCGCAAATACTTCCGGCAGAGCTGCGCAGAAACTTGTTGTTTGACAATCAACTCATAGATTCTATATTCGCAGCGACAGGTATTCATCTCTTTTATTACACCGCACTTTTGCTCGGGCTAGCACTCAACACCGCAGCGTATCTTGCCGAAATATTTCGAGCCGGATTCGAAAGCGTTAGCGCAATTCAGGTCGATGCCGCGCGCGCCTCCGGACTTTCAAAACGGTTGATTCTTCGGATGATTGTGGTGCCTCAGGGGTTGCGCATCAGCGTTCCGGCGCTGGCAACACGTCTTATCCACAATCTCAAGAACACTGCACTGGCGATATTTGTGCCCGTGCCCGATTTTTTCAGTGCGCTGCTGTCGGCCATTTCTCGGACATTCCGGTCGATCGAAATTCTTGCCGTGGGGATTGTATTTTATCTGGCGCTCGCCTGGGCTACAAGTGTGCTTCTTAATTATTGGACGCAGCGCACTCAGCTTGATTCAGCGGTGACGAATGGACTTTCTTGATTTTGCCATTGGGGTCATTCCCAATTTACTGATCGGTTTTCCGGCATCTCGGCCGGGGGGTCTATTGCTCAGTGTATTTTTGGCTGCAACATCGCTCCCGGTTGGATTTTTGCTTGCAGTGCCCTTGGGTGCAGCATGGAATTCCCAGATCGGCTCGGTGCGCCGCCTGGCCCGATCAATTATTGAAATTACTCGCGGACTGCCGCTGGTTTTTTTGTTGATTGTTATTCACAGTCTCGGCACACGCGCGATCATCGGAGTGGATCTCACACCGCTTGCATCTGCGTGGATTGGTCTCGTTCTATATACAGCTGCCTATCAGTCTGAAATTGTACGGGCCGGACTTCCTTCAATCCCACCCATTCAACGAGAAGCAGCGCGAGTCTCCGGCCTTAAACGCGTAGATATATTTAGACTTATTGAACTGCCGCAGGCCTTTCACACGATGATGCCCGCATTTATCGGCCACGCAATCTCCCTGTTCAAGGACACTTCTGCTGTCTTAGTGTTGGGAGTGGCTGAGTTGATGACCGTGACGAAATCCATCACAAGCGCAGGGAATGAGGAGCATTTTCTGGGTCTGTATCTCCTCGCCGGTGCCCTTTATTACGGGGCTGCCCTGGCTATATCCCGAATAGCAAATTACTTAATTCCTTATGAGAAGAATGAGGCGCTGCGCCTACTCGCATTAGAATCATAAGGAGAGCAAATCTGAATCTGGAGGAATCGATATCTTGCGAAAGATGTTTTTCACATCGCTCGTTGTGAGTTTAATCATGGCGAGTTGTACGTCGGCATCCAATGGTGGCACGCGCACTGAAGTATTAGAGAGTGGAACGGTGCGCGCGGGAATTCGAAACGACTTTCCGCCGATAAGCTATATAGACTCGAACGGCGATTGGATTGGGTTCGACGTTGACCTCGCCAAAGAAATCGCCGACAGGCTAGGCGTGGCAATTGAAATGGTTGCAGTTGACGAGACAACCCGCATCACTTTCCTGCAAACTGGACGGATCGATATGGCTGTAGCAAGCATGAACCACACCCGCAGCAGAGAGGACGCTGTTGACTTCACCCAATCCTATTTCTGGGGTTCACAGACTTTTCTTGTGCGCAGTGGAGAATTTGAATCCCTCGAAGATATGTTCGATGTGACCGTAGCGATGAACAAAGGCAGTTCCGCAATTGATGGTTGGAGAGACTGGGCCGGCAGAAACGGCGGTGCCTCCGGTAACATTGTTGAATTCGATGACAAACAGGAAGCGCTGCTCGCATTACGGTCTGGCGCTGTGGATGGTTATGGCGAGGATGATGTGCCTTTGCTCGCTCTCGCGGATGGCGATCTGGAACTCGTCCTCTTGCCGGGGGATTCAACCCGGTCCGTTACGGAATCGGAATTCGCGAGAATGACTCAGACTGGCGAGATGCCCTAAATCTCATTCTTCAGGATATGTTTACAGACGGATCCTTCGAAGAAATTTATAACCGTTGGCTAGGACTAGACACAGTCAGCCCCCTCCCACTCGGCGATAATCAACCAGAAGTTTGGCCTTGATGCCCACATTCAATAGTTGCTGCCGAAACACCTAAATGCTGCACATCAGCAATGTTCATAAATCCTTCGCCGAGCGACAGGTACTGCGCGGCGTCTGTCTAGACGTCCCTGCTGGAACTGTTACCGTCCTATGCGGTTCTAGTGGCGCCGGGAAGACCACACTATTGCGCTGCGCGAATGGGCTGGAACGCCCCGAAGATGGCAGTATCGTAATCGACGGCATAACTGTTGAAGCAAATGGAAGATTGCGAGAACTTCGCTCGCGGATTGGGATGGTCTTTCAGGAAGATAGTCTGTATCCACACCTTAGCGCCCTGCAGAATGTCGCACTCGCTCCCATTCATGTGCAACGCCTTTCGGTCAGAGAGGCCAACGAAAAGGCCAGAGGGTATCTAGCCCAGGTCGGATTACAAGATCGAGCAAACGACTACCCAGCAAAACTTTCCGGCGGACAAAAACAACGTGTGGCGCTGGCACGGGCACTTGTGATGGAGCCGCGGGTTCTCTTACTCGATGAACCGACAAGCTTTCTCGACCCGGAAAACAAAGGGGGATTTCTCGACACGATGTCTGCTCTTGCAGACGAAGGACGCACGATGCTGATCGCAACACACGAGCTTCTGTTTGCGCGACAAATTGCGACCGAATTCGCCCTGCTTGCCGAAGGTCGGATTGTGGAGGTAGCCTCACCAAATGATTTTCTCAAGTATCCAAAGTGCGACCATGCTCGAAAGTTTCTGAAGCGCCCACCGACCGTCGAGTTTTAATGCGTGAAAATTTATCTCACCCCTCGTTTTTACATCGCCCTCCTGCGCATGATGATCGGAATAATCTTCTTGACGGTCGCATATTCAAATTGGGAAAACGGCTATTATTCTGAAGAAGGCCTGCACCGTTTTTTCACAGAGGTATTTCCCCAATCTAAAAACCCGTTTGGTTGGTATGCACAATTTATCAATACCACGATCCTCCCCATTGCGAGTACGTTCTCCAGATTCCTTGTATACTCCGAAGTCTTGATGGGCGTTGCACTTCTCGGCGGCATCCTCACACCAATAATATCTGTTGGGGCCATGCTCTTTATTATGAACACCTTTCTCGCCACCTTTGGACAAGATTGTCCCTGGTCATACATCATGATAGACGCCATCCTCTTCACTGTAATCGCCACACAGGCCGGCCGCACACTCGGCATAGACGGATTGCTCGCGAGACGTTTTGGTACACGCCGTTGGTATTTATGGTGACACCGACAAGTAGCCGATCACCATACACTGACAACGAATAAAATTCAGATGACCGCCATCATTACAATGTGCAAAGCGCCTGTCACCGGCAAGACAAAAACACGCTTATGCCCGCCCCTCTCACCCGCAGATGCCGCCGATTTGTACGCTGCCTTGCTGGGTGATACGCTCGATCTGATTACATCCCTAACCGAGATATCCCCAGTGGCAGCAGTAACCCCGCCGGAGGGCATCCAATATTTTCACGCCTTGCCCTACTCAAATTTACATGTCTGGCCTGTAGAAGGGGACGACATCGGAGTCTGTTTGGAGCGCGCGCTCAATAAAGCTCTTACGAACGGCCACAACTTTGCGATCGCAATCAATTCAGACGGACCGACATTGCCTGCTAAGTATTTATCTGCGGCCATCCAATATCTGGAGAATGGTGTTGATGTAGTTTTCGGACCCAACCTTGATGGAGGATTTTATCTGATTGGGCTGTCAGCCCCCCACTCCCGCTTGTTGCTCAATGGGGATGAAACTCTGCCTGACATTGCCTGGAGCACAGAAAATGTTCTCGGGCAAATATCAACACGTGCAAAATATCTCGGTTTACGAACTCAGCTCTTACCTGCGCACGCTGATATCGACGTTATTTCCGATTTGGAACGCTTAGCCGCTGAGTTAGACACGCTGCCCGCTGATTACTGCCGGAATACCCGAGAATGGATCGCACATACCTTTGCGCCAGTATAGGAGGAATTATTATGACACGCACTGAACAATTCAGTCACGAGACTCACATCCCTCGTTCAATACTCGTCTTACCACGCATTGCTTTAGGTGTAATTTTTCTTTACACCTGGTATGAAAACCTGACCAAGGGTTTATATACTGCAGAGGGGTTCCGCGGCTTCATGTTTTATCTGGCCGAGGGTCACCCGATTGGACCATATGCAGCATTCCTTACCCAGATCATCGCACCCATTTCGGGTATCTCCGGTCCATTTCAATTAATTGCAGAATTTCTCATGGGTCTGGCATTAATTATCGGTGCATTTACCCCTCTCGCAGGAATTGGAGCACTCGTATTTTCAATGAACTTATTCGTGACATATCTGAACCCGAACCTCGGGGAGTGGATTTGGACCTACGTAATGTTGATGGTCCTGGCAGCCATTACAGCATTCGGGTACGCCGGACGTTCCTTTGGAGTTGACAAGCGGCTTGTCGAGCGTTTTGGGGAACCACGCTATCCGATATACTAATATTTTGAACAGGAGATTGCTATGAAAAGGCTAATTGGACTCGGATTATTGGCGCTTGTTATCGTTGCCTGTGGCAGTGGACCCGCTCTCAATGCAGATGCCGGAACGGATTTCGATGTCCCAATGGGCGAGGCCCCATCCTTTGATGGCTGCGCCTCGCAAGGCGATATTGTTGACTACGGATGGACAATTGTGAGCACACCCGGCGACATGACGGCCGATGAGGGCAAGGCTCTCCGCGCGACCGACTCCAATTGCTCGTTCACCTCGAGTCGACAATGGAACTCAAAGATGCCGGCGTTTGGCTCATCGAACTGGAAGTACGCGATGCTAACGGTAACACTGCCACGGATCAGGTCAAGGTGACAGTATCGGCATAAGCGTTTGGTTGCTCGCTATCCCTGTGGGGATTCTGATGGGCTACGTACTGGAGCGCGGCGATCTTTGCTTCCACAGCACGTTGCGTGGTCTTCTTCGACAGCCCCGCGAGTTGGACCTTTTCAGAGCCTATCTTTTCGGTATGCTGCTCGCCACACCGTTGGTTTACAGTTTAATCGCACTGGGGTTGATCGAACCCTGGTTCCCCCCGTTTGCCTGGCAAGCCAATATCCTCGGCGGTACGTTGTTTGGAATCGGCATGGTCGTTGCCTCTTCGTGCATCACGGGTCTTTTTTACAAAGCAGGCCATGGCATGTTAGGGCCATTCGTCGGTCTCGCAGGCTGGTTTGTTGGAGACGCTGCAATTTATCAGGGACCACTCTCTCCGTTACGAGAAAATCTGCGCCAGGCCGAGGTAACAGTTTCAGGAGGGTCAGCAACACTGGTAAATATTTTCGGCCCGCTTGGTTGGCTGATTGTCATTCTTCTCGGAATTGGAATTGCCTACTGGCTCAGAAAGAGTCCCCTTACCAGCCGAGGGGTTTATTGGGACTGGCGGAAGCTCGGTGTGGCAGTTGCAATAGTAGTCACGATTGCCTGGATGCTTGCTCGCATTGGTGGGTCCAACTATCCATACGGTACTTCAGGTATCCCAAGCCAATTAATCCAGTTCTTCGCAAAAGGAAATTTGGGGAGCAGTTCGCCTTGGATTCCGCTTACCCTTGTCGGAATAGTACCGGGCGCATTTCTCGCAGCCGTGATTTCGGGCACACTCTGGGTACGTGGAGAAACGTTGCGGCGATATGTCGCACTCGGTAGCGGTGGCCTCATTATGGGAATCGCTGCGGGCATCGCAGGCGGCTGCAACCTGGGTCATTCACTCATCGGTGTTCCCTTGCTCTCACTTGGCAGTTTCACCACGACGATATTCATGGGCATCTGAGTCTGGCTTGCCCATCGGACCATTCGGCTCTGGACCGAGATGCGTGCGATCACTCCAATTCCCGAGGCCACCTAAACCCAATACCTTTCAAATAAGCAAACAGGTGGCACCCGAGGCATACTTGTGAGATATACAAATTCGCAAGATGCCAGGGGGCCACCTGATGGGATACAGATTACGCGAGGTTGACATCGAGAGCAAGTTTTGCCGGGAACTGACATTTACAAGCCTGAGCCGGGTTATTCCGCCAGATGTGGTCGAAGCAGCGTTGGAGGCAGAAGGCTTGAAAACGCAACGCGAGCGCAAATTGAATCTGGTCGTGACAGTGTTTTTAATCATCACAATGAACATCTACACGCAATCTTCTCTGGGGCGGGTAATGCGTAAGATCGCCCAGGGGTTGCGGTACATCTGGAACAATCCGGAATACGCGGTACCGAAAGACAGTGCGATTACCTATCGGCGCTATCAACTGGGTGCTCGACCGGTCGTGCGTTTGTTTCGGCATGTATGTCGACCGATAGCTACGACGGAGACAGCCGGCGCGTTCCTCTTTGGATTGCGCCTGATGGCCATCGATGGCACGGTTGAAGATGTGGCTGACACGCCGGAGAATGCGGCGGCTTTTGGACGGCACCACAGCCCGCGCGGCCAGAGCGCTTTTCCGCAGGTGCAAGGGGTGTATCTGGTCGAGTGCGGCACGCATACGATTGTCGATGCGGGCTTCTGGCCTTGCCACACCAGCGAGCGCATGGGTGGTTTTCGCCTGTTGCGCTCGGTCGAGATGGGCATGTTGGTGATGTGGGACCGTGGGTTTCATGATTATGACATGCTGCGCATGGTTTTGGAGCGCGGGGGACACATTTTGAGCCGATTTCCAGCCCATGTCCCGCTGTCCATTGCCAGATGGCTCCTACACCGCCTACCTGACCCCCTCCGACTACCAGCGCCGCAAGCGGGGCGAGCGCCTCCTGGTGCGCATCGTCGAATACACCATAAGTGACCCGGCACTCCCCGGTTACGGTGAAGTGCACCGCTTGGTTACCACCTTGCTGAACCCCGAAGCCTTCCCAGCCCTGGAACTCGCGCGAGCTTATCACGAACGCTGGGAAATCGAATTGGTCATCGATGAAGTCGACACCCATCAACGTCTGGCCGGACGCCCGCTGCGCAGTCTCAAGCCGGTCGGGGTCATTCAGGAACTGTATGGCCTGCTCATCGCACACTTCATCATCCGCTTCCTGATGCATGCGGCTGCCCAACGCACCGGTCTCGATCCCGACCAACTCAGCTTTGTGCATGCACTCGAACTCGTGCGCGACACGCTCGCCGAGTTTCAAAAGACGGCCGTTGACCAACTCGGCCAACTCTATGACCGCTTGTTGCATGACATCGCTGACGTTCGTCTGCCTCTCCGCCGTGCCCGTTCAAACCCGCGTGTAGTCTAACGCAAGATGTCAAAGTTCCGCCTGAAACGGCCGGAGCATTATCACTGGCCCCAACCCCGACAACCTTTCCGGCAAGCTTTGGCCCTTATTTGAAAGGTATTGCACCTAAACCTACTCATGTGGATCATTGAATTTATATATCTTACTGCCATTCTATTAACCATTGGTGCTAGTTGAAAAAGTCATGAGCATCGCTCAGACTATGGGTTATCGACGAATAACCATAGGGGAGCGAGCTCATGACTACCGAAGATATTATCACCCTTGTCGCGCCCGCCAGGGTCGTGATAACGATTTTCTGCGAAGTGGATGACAGCCTGCCGGAGATAATCAAGCATTCACAGGCCAAACTGTACCCCAGTGAACTGGTCACCATTGGTATCCTGTTTGCGCTCAAGGGTGGCCATTTTCGGGCATTCTATCGGTGGCTCAAGCGTGATTATGACGCGCTCTTCGCCAGCTTGCCAGAGCGGACGCGCTTGCAGCGCTTGCTCAAGGCGCATCAGGACTGGTGCGATTTGCTACTCGCCGAACCCAGTCTGTTCACGGTTATTGACACCTACCCGATCGAACTACTCTTTCCCATTCGGGAAGGCCGCAGCCAACACCAAATCGGCAAGAAAGGCCGCGACAAAGGGCGCTGGCGTGTCGGCGTGAAGCTGTGCTGGTTGCTGGACGACCATGGCCGCGTCGCACAGTGCCGCACTTGTCGCGTGCGACCCAGTACCAAACGAACTGGGTTGGTACCTCGTCCAGTCGACGAGACTGGGTACCGACGCAGTGCATTCGGCACTGTGCAGCATCGTGATGCACACCACGTCCAGTCTGTCCGCACAGTCCAGTAAAGGGACTGCACTGGGTGACTGGGTACTGACACAGTGCGTTTCACCCCGTCCAGCCGCCGGGGCTGGGCGATGCAGTCCGCACGTGACTGTGCAGCACTGGGCTGCATCGGTATCAACTGGGACTGGAACACGCTCAACACGCATGACAAGCATTTCCATCACGTGGCAGCAGCCTTTGTCGACCAGACGATTGCCTTCGCTGATTTCGGTTTTCGGTCTGCAGACGGCCATCCGGCCAACATGAAACTATGTCCCAAGGGCACCTGGAATGAGCGTATGTACGTCGAGACGGCGTTGTCCATGGTCACCATCGTGTGCGACTTGAAACGCTTGCGCCATCGCGTGACACAATACATCTCTGCTCGCCTAGCTTATGTGGCGGCGATGTTCAATATCTTGCTGGACCTGGCCCGTCAACTTGATCCCGATCCATATGCCAACCCGTATAAGATGTCAATCGCTCAGTTCTCACTCTGAACTAGCACCATTGGTTAGTATTGGCAGCATATGGGCTGAACAGTCTAGCGCTCTCGCTCCGATTCATTAAAAATAGAGACGAATCACCCGCTCTATTGCCGGAACCTGAGAAATGGCCGACCGTCACGGTACAGCTCCCGATATTCAATGAAAGGCATACGGTCGCGCGCCTGATCAAATCGGTAGCTCGACTCGATTATCCGCGCGACAAATTAGAAATCCAAATCCTGGATGATTCGACGGATGACACACCCGAGATCATCAGAAGTACTATCGCCTCCTTTGAAGAAACGAACTTACAGTTCCATCACTTGCGACGGCAACAGCGCACAAACTTTAAAGCTGGCGCGCTGGCGGCCGGGATGCAGTATGCGAGTGGCGAATTCCTCGCGATTTTCGATGCGGATTTTGTTCCCCCACCAAATTTCTTACGTCGCACCATTCCAACATTCGCCGCGGCGAATGTTGGCTGTGTCCAAACCCGCTGGGGACATCTGAACCGGGACTATTCTCGTTTTACACGCACCCAGGCTCTTGGGATCGATAGCCACTTCATTATTGAACAACACACCCGCAGCCAAACCGGTATGTTTATTAATTTCAACGGTACTGCCGGCGTTTGGCGACGGGCTTGCATTGAGGACGCTGGGGGGTGGCAAGGTGATACGCTCACAGAAGACCTTGATCTTTCGTATCGGGCCCAGTTACGCGGTTGGAAGCTGGAATATCGGTCAGACATCATGGTTCCGGCAGAAATTCCGGTCCAGATCAGTGCCTTTAAGAAACAACAAGCTCGCTGGGCAACTGGCAGCATTCAGACGGCACGCAAAATCTTGCCAGCACTCTGGCGGGCGCCATTAAGCAGGCGGCTAAAGCTGCAAGGCACACTGCACCTGACAGGTTATCTGGTGCATCCGCTTATCATGACGGTGATATTGTTGGCTTTACCGGTGGCTTTTTCGAAAGGATGGGTGCTGAACGCAGCGGCACTGTTTGCGATCTCGGCAATTGGGCCCCCACTTCTGGCAGTTCTCTCTCAACATGCGTTAGGACAGCTGTCCCGCATCCGCGATCTACCTTGGTTGGTATTACTCGGTTTGGGGCTTTCGCTCAACAATACGCGTGCAGTATTAGCGGGATTGACCGGTCACACAGGGAGCTTTCAGCGAACACCCAAGTATGGCATCCTGGATCGAGCCCAGGATTGGTCGCACAGCACTTATGCGCGTGCGGAACGTCGAACCCCACTGGGTGAGATTTTGTTAGCGTCCCTGGCGCTGGCCAGCTTTTTGGCGATTCGTCATGGAGCCAATTGGGGTTTTTATCCCTGGCTGACATTGTATGGCGCAGCCTTCATGTACGTGAGTGGACTTGATGCAGAAGAGATGCGCGCCGCACAAAATGTATCCGCACTTGCTCCCCCTTCCACTCCATTGCAGGAACCTCATTAAGTATTCGGATTTCGGTATTCGGTATTCAGTGAACAGTAAGCAGTGGTTTTTACATGAAACGTGTTGTAGTACTTTCCACAGTACTCAATACCGACAACCGTGTACCGAAAACCGATTTCCGAAAACTGATTACGGAAGCAGGTTAGGTATTACTCTTCGCAGCATCCACTTCTAACACAATAATTCCTGCGGCAACCAACAAACCACCCCCCAGTGCGAAGAGCGGATATTCTGGTAAGCGCAAGCCCAATTCGGGTGCAAGTCTCCAAAGGATGGATTGCCCGAAAAAGGCAAATAGAGGGAACGCAAGAAATAGTATTATCGTTCGGGAGGTGCCTATTCGAATCAAGCTCGAATTGAAGGCCAGCCAGGCAATCGCTCTAAATATGCCAGTAAGCGCAATGAGGAGCAGCGGGAGAATCTGCAAAGGGAGGGAACGCAAGGTATTCGGGAACAGTAGGATCAAGGGAAGCGGACCTAATGTCATTATCCAAGCAGTAATCACGAGAGGATTCCCGCGATCCACAAGAGTCTTTATGAGTACAATGGCGATTGCAATAACGAATGGACCCATGATTGCGAAAAACTCTCCCAATCCGATGGAGAGTTGCAGCGCCATTGGATCAAAAACCATGAGAGTTGTCCCGACAATTGCAATTCCGCCGGCGATCCAGCGCGATCGAGAAATACGTTCGCCAAGGAATATTACGGCGAGCGTGAGAACGAATACTGTCTCAAGCTGAACGAACAATGCTGTTTTCCCAGCCCCGATCATTCCCGCAGCGATAAAGACAAATGAAGTCCCTAGCCCCCCAATGAACAGTGCGGCAATAAACAACCGAACCCATTCCCAGCCTTGCACACCGCGGGGGCGTATCTCACCGTTGATTCCGGCGACTGTAAACAAAAGTAGCCCACCCAGAGTATTGCCGGCTAGAACCATGGCTAATGGCGCCACATCAGACAAACGAATCACTACTTCGGCGATGAGTATTGCGAAGGCAGCCGATACAGCTGAAATAAGTACAAAAACAAGATTACGCATGACGGGCCACATTATAAGGGCGATTCAATGACTCCCGTAAGCCTGGCACTCGATGAGCTGAATATTTTTTACCGGATTTTTACGCACGCAGCGCGCATAAACTCGCTGGAAGAGGCTGCTGCAGAACGTGGCCAACTGCCTGGAACAAATCGTGCGAAGTCTTGTTTTCCGGATTGCTCAGGATGAGTACGTGATGGTCTTGATGGCGGGTCCGGGGCGAGTATCCTGGCCGGCCTTGCGGAAGCATCTCGGGCAGTCACGCTTGACGACCGCTACTGAAGAAGAACTACTTGCGGCGACCGGATACGAGCATGGTGCAGCAGCACCATTCGGGCTACCGCGTCCGATGCGTATTCTTATCGATGAAAGCGTTCAAACACAGAACGAAATTTCGCTTGGATCAGGAGTGCGCGGAACAGCGATCTTGATGAAGGCCAGCGATCTGGTGCGCGCCCTGCCGGACGCCGAGCTCGGCTCATTCGGCAAGCCGGGCGAGAGCCCGTAATTTTTGCGGCCAAATCGAGACGGCCACACTGATCAGCAGCAAGGTATAGACAGGTAAATATTCGGCAAGGCGAACCGGATCGGTCTCACGCAGATTCGAAGCATCCACATACGTTAGATAGGATAGCGATACGGACCAGGTCCACAAAAGCATGGCGTATCCAAACCAAACCCAAGCCACGGCCTTGTCAGGATCGGCTGCAAGCCAGAATACAATCCCCGGAACAAGCAAAGTTAGATACCACGGATTAACAGTTGCCGTGAGAAGAAAATAAACCGCAAACGGCAGCCAGGCCCAGCGCAGCCAGCTCAATCCAACAGCTATGTCGTCTGAATCATTGTTTTGCAGCTTTCGCTGCGCAGCAATCGCTATCAATGTAAGTGATACCAGAAACACGAGCAGAGAAAACACCTTCGCCTGCGCAACTCCCGGAGTTTCAGGAGGCAGCGCGCCTTCTGTTGATTGGCCGGAAAGCAAAACTTCCAGCCAGTGGTACAAGCCACCATTGAAATTCCACTGGTAGGCATAAATGCGCAGGGCGCCAAAGAGTCCGGTGCCATCCCGCTCACCGGTCAAGCCAAATCCGGCTGTTAGCAAGAATGGCAATGCGAGTATCCAGCCTGCGATTACAAAGGTCAACCAGGCACTTCTGCGCCAAATCCACAAAATAAAGGCTAGAAGTAAAGCCGGAAGCCCCTTCGTGAGGGTCGCTCCCGCCAGCAAAATCCCCGAAATTACTTGTCGATAATTATGGTTCATTGCACCCGAATTTAATGATCGCCGTTGCACGAGGAACCAGATTGAACCGAGCGTGAGTGCAATCATGAGGGCGTCAACATGGGCACCATGAGCGAATTCGAAAA
Organism: Anaerolineales bacterium; assembly: GCA_965248775.1. Classification (GTDB taxonomy): domain Bacteria; phylum Chloroflexota; class Anaerolineae; order Anaerolineales; family JBHHUI01; genus JBHHUI01. The sequence continues at coordinate 1,133,576 of OZ252150.1, read as the reverse complement.
TCACGAGTGGATTCCACAAATAAAGCAGCACCCAATTGGGCTGTACCCTCACGGATCGCAGAATTCCAAATAGAATAAACCCCACAAATAAATCCAGAAGTACCATCGCAGTCTGCATTGCAAAAGTGCTGCGTGGCGCAATCCGAGTAACGGCCGCAAAAAACAACTGGGCCCCCGGTAGATATGGCGTGGCCATCCACGCATTGTTGATTAACCGGCTTTCCGGGATCTCGAATTCGTCAAGTACGGCGGCATCGACGCGCTCCGCGAAAGGATTGATCCCCAAATTGGACAAATGACCATCCCAGATGTATCGATAAACATCATCTGAGAGACGCGGAGAAGTTGTCAGGAGAATGAGCCGAAACAGCAGCGCCCCACCCCAGAGAACGAACCCGGGGGGCGTTTGTTTCCGTAATAGTTGAATAGCAAACAAGTAAATGACAAAAGTGGCACTGTAAATGACAAGGAATTGCCGTGTGGCAGGACCTTGCGCAGGTGGAATGGTCAGCGCGGCTGCGAAAACTGCGGTTTGCACAGCACCTATGGCAATCCAGAATATATGGTTCTTTTTCAAGGTTTGCGGGGATGCAACCTCTTTATTCGCCGAAACTATGGTTTATAGGCGGCATGGTTCGGAGGTTTTGCCCCACCGAGTCGCTCAGCATAATCCGCTACCAAGTCAGCATACTTTTCCGGCTTCTCTCGCACTTTGTTCCCCGGCAAATAGAGACCTGTCCAATCCGCGCCGAGATCTTCTTCTCTAACATCATTGCTCGAATCCAGAGCAATTCCAAGATTGCCTAGGGCGCACAAGACAGCCAGGTCGAGTTCGGGGACTTCTGGAGTTGGTTGATACTGTTTTTCTACGCTTATGCCGCGCTCGCGTGATACCGTCCATAATTGCTCGCGTTCTGCCCTGCCCACCATCAGGTCATTTAATTCACCCGCGCTCGCAAGCAATTCTCCTGTGGTGTAGAAAAATGTAATACGTCGCCATCGCCGCGATGGGATTGGTTCGGACAATTTTTCAATCGCTCCAAGTTGAATCTTATAATATGGATCATCTGCGCGTGGGTGATCTCCTTCATCCCGTAAGAGTTCACCGCGCGTTGTGAGCTCATGCCCCAGCACCCGGGCCGTGTAGTTTATTGACCATTTTTCAGCCCCGAATTTTGCGGTCTGATAAAACGCAATGAAATCTACACTTATAGTTTTCGGGGCCGAACGATAAGGGATGCGATACCAGCCCAGCAAGCGCGAAATTTCCAGATCGCGGGGATTCGGCATAATGGCGACAAGAATGAGAGCTTCGGGCGGAATCATCTGCCACAGATTATAATGAATTTCTGATGAATAAAATAATGAACGGACCTGAAAAATTCAATGCCCACCTTCTTTGTATTCGAGGCTGCCCCGGGGAGTATTCAATCTTTGAGGTGATCTACACCTGCCCTGATTGCGGAGGATTGCTGGAAGTGCACCATGATCTGGATGCACTGCGCGCGCGATCGGCCACAGAGTGGAAGCAGTTGATCGCCGAGCGGGCTGGCTCAACAGAATGGCCCTATGGCAGCGGCGTTTGGTCACTCAAGGAATGGGTTGCGCCCGACCTGCACAACGACAATATCGTCAGCATGTTCGAGGGTAACTCAAACTTATTCTGGGCCGAACGTTTCGGAAAACAAATCGGGGTTTCTGATCTGTGGATCAAAATGAGCGGCAACAGTCACACCGGAAGTTTTAAAGACCTCGGGATGACTGTCCTGGTGAGCGTAGTGAAGCAGATGATGTCGACTGATAGTCCGGTGCGTGCTGTGGCTTGCGCCAGCACAGGCGATACGAGTGCAGCGCTCGCTGCCTATGCAGCGGCAGCCGGTATACCAGCAATCGTAATTTTGCCCCGCGACAAAGTGAGCCGCGCACAATTAATTCAGCCGATCGCAAACGGCGCGCATGTCCTGGCACTCGACACAGATTTCGACGGTTGCATGCGCATCGTAAAAGAAGTCACACAAGACAACAGCCTCTACCTTGCAAATTCGATGAACAGCTTGCGCATCGAGGGACAAAAATCCGTTGGGGTTGAGATCGCTCGGCAGTTCGATTGGGAAGCGCCCGATTGGATTGTAATGCCGGTGGGTAACCTTGGCAATATCAGTGCCCTCTATAAGAGCCTGGCCTTGATGCTCAATCTTGGTGTTATAAAGAAAATGCCACGTCTGCTGGCTGCCCAGGTCGAAAAGGCAAACCCATTTTATTTAAGCTACAAAAACAATTTTGAGGAGCAGCAGGCTGTCCAGGCAAAGTCAACTTTGGCCTCGGCGATCCAGATCGGAAATCCGGTGAGTTACGAAAAAGCCGTCGTGGCCATTCGTGAGTCGAATGGGATCGTCGAACAAGTCAGCGAACACGAACTCGCCAACGCGGCAGCGCGGGCCGACCTAACAGGGATGTACACTGACCCGCACACGGGCGCGGCGCTGGCAGCAACATTAAAACTAGTCGAGCGCGGTGAGATCCAAACGCATCATCGTGTCATCATCATCAGCACTGCACACGGACTGAAATTCACAGGTTTCAAAACAGGCTACCATGACGATTCGTTGAAGGAAGTGGAAAGTCTCCTTCCGAATCCGCCGCTGGAATTGGCTGCCGATCCCGTCATCGTAAAATCAGAAATCAATAGAAGACTTGAGAAAGCTCTCTAATCATGAACATAACTGACAACGCACTTTCGCATGCGGTTGAATCCTTCGCTACGTATATGGCTCCGAAATCTGAAGCAGAGTTGAATTCTCCCTGGGCTTGGATGGACTACGACGGGGACGGCGTCCGGTTTTCGATATTCCGCGTGTACGAAACTCTGCGGACAGCAGCCGGGAAAATCCGAGCCGCGCGCCATCAATCTACCCGACCAGCCTCACGCGCCCAAATGGTACTGGGTCAGTATCATGCTGCTTTTCGAGATTTGAACGCAGTTTTACTCAATGTCGGCGAGCCGGATATTGACCGCGCTCCCGCTCCAGGAGAATGGGCCGTCCGGCGTGTACTTGGACATATGCTCAGCGCTGACATGCATTTCCTAACGGCGATAGTATTCGGGCGGCGGGGGTATGTCGAGAAACTTTCTGATGAAGAATTTTTGAAATACTACACAATTGATGAACCCGAAGCTGAGCGACGTTTCCAAGGCGAAGGTTCATTTCGAGAAATTATTGAATACCATGCCAAAATCCATCAGGGAATTATGGACGAACTCTCCGACTTGTCCGAGGAAGAATTGGAGCAACCCTCCTCCTTCTGGGAGAGCACACGGCTTGCGATTGAATTCCGCCTGCACCGCTTCGACTCTCACTTAATCCAACATACGGTACAAGTCGAAAAGACACTCGCGGCGATTGGGCTAGAGTCCAATGAGGCAAAACGTTTATTGCGGCGCGTTTACAATGCACTTGCCGAGGTCGAAGCCGCGACAATTGGGATGGAGAACCTCCCAACGGCGGTACAAGAAGAAGCGGCAAGCGAATCGTTGCACTTCACGAAGAAATCAGGGCGTTGCCTACGAGCTAAAGTCGTTAAGAAAACATTTTAAAAATAGGAATTACGCGGTTGCATCGAATCACGGTAGCCTACCCCCACCCAACCTCCCCCGACATCGGGGGAGGAGCTAACTTCCCCCCGAATCGTGGGGATTGAGGGGGGTAAAATACTTCAACTGAATAACTCCTAGAAATTATGGGCAATGAGAAGCTTCGCTTTTTAATTCCTACTCCTGCATTCACCAAATTTAATCGATAGCGCAGGAATCGCCTTCCCTTGCCAAACGGAAGAGCGAAGCTTCTTAATTTCGCGTAACAGGAAGTTGCTACGCGATAACCTCGAGCGCCTCAATTGCATGTTTGACATGGCTGGCTGCCGCAATCGGGTCGGAAATTACAGCCCGCAAGTGGGCCAGAACCAGTTCAATTCCACCGACTATTTCCAATCGCGAAATCTCAGCCGCGGTTTGAGCGCGGCCTTCCGGTGTCATCTCTCCTGCGAAAGCCGGCCCGAACGAGCCGACCAACTGGGCATGTTGCTGCCGACTTCGTTCTTGCTTGAGAAAAGACAACGCTTCCCCGAGTGCATTGACAGCCTCAACGGGCTCGCTCACTGCCAATGTCAGGGCGAGTTTCACATTGATAGCAGCGTTATCAAATTGGGCCGCCGCGGGCGTATAGATTTCGAGCGCGCCTTTGAAACATTCCGCGGCATCTCTGCTTAGCCCTCCGCCGAATAAATGCACTTCAGCCAAACGCACCTGAGCCAATGCCCAGTCCGGGGGATACTCCTCACGAGAGAAGACGACAAAGACCTGCTCAAAACAACGTAGGGCGCGAGCGTAGTTTTCAGACTGCGTCTCATCAGGCGTTAAGGCCAGGGCCAGACCAAGTGCCATATTGATCAGTGCAGCATCATGATGTCGTTCTTCCAGGTCCAATACTCGCAGCGCTGCTTCAAATGATTCGATGGCCGCACCCAAATTGTTTTCCCGCGCCGTGCCCAATGCTGGTAAGTGCAACAGCGCATTCCCCCGGTTATATTGCGTAGCGGTATATTCTTGTGGCGTTGCCTCCGGCGTGCGATATTCCAAGGCTGTCTCATAGCACTCTAAAGCGCGCAGTAAAGCCTTCTGCTTGTCAGGCACCTGCAGATCGGAATAGGACGTCCCGAGGTCATTATGGACGGCTGCATGGAATGCTGGATATAAGCTTGGATCAATTCGCGGAAGTACGCTCTCCAGATGGCGCACAGCTAGTACTAGCATGCCCGGTTGGTGCTGCGCTTCCTGAGTCATGTGGCGAAAACGACCAATGTCTTCGGCAAACGGCTCGGGGACATCGGGCACTTGCATCCCTGCCAAGGTTTGCATATCAAACCATTCGACTAGCTCATCGCTCATACGCCGAAATGGATTGTCCTCGCGCGGCATTCCGGCCGAATCTGCCTGCGCTTCGAAATCAGCCAGGACCCGAAAAAAGGTATGATCGATCTTGCGCGTATCCAGGTCCTTTGCATCCTGTTTAAGGAGTTTCAGGATAAGCTGCGCTGCCTCAGCGGCGCCCGGAAAATCTGGCGTTTGGATTTGAAAGCGAGTCATTGTCTAAACCGGATGGCAAGTATAACTGCTGCGGCTAAATCAACATGCAACCGGATCGCGCGCGACCAAGCGGTTTTCTTTCTGTTATCATTGTCCGCGGTTCGGCGACACTGGACATTGGAAGGAAAGTTGGAGGATGCTATGAATAAACAAGAGTTGAAAGTAGACGATAAGCTGATAATTTACACGCACGATTACTGCCCACAGTCGCATATGTTGGCGGATGCGCTCGAAGAAGTTTCTGTCGAAATTGAATGGCGCGATGTGCGTATGGGTGATCCAAAATGGCAGGAAGAGCTAAAGAGCATTGCGCGCGGGTATTTGTCCGTTCCCACCGTTGTCTTCGGCGATGGAACTGTACTAGTTGAGCCGTGGCCGCAAGAAGTGATGAACAAATTGGGCGATCGGGAACCGGGTTTTCTCAAACAGGTATTTGGCCGCCAAAAAGGGACTACTTAATTACCCTCCGCCTCTGTAAGCCAAAAGGATTCAAAAACGCCCGGCAAATGCCGGGCGCTTTGTATTAAATTCAAGTGGAATTCGAATTCCTACGAACGCGAATCAAAATTTGTAACGACTGTCATACCCCAGCGGAAACGTTCATCTAACTCGATGATGCGAATTATTACTGTGTAGGTGATGTCACCGCGCTTTTCCACGTACAGACCGCCAATGGATTCAACTTCACCAGCGATTTCCAAATCGGGAAGTGCATCGGGAGTAATCAATACGGACTGACCAACCGCCACATCGGGAACTTCGATCTCCGTCAGATTATCCGTCTCCACAATCCAGGAGGTGAAGTCGGCGAGTGTGAGAACCAGCACCCCGGGTGAGACATGTTCACCAACCATTAGATCGAGATTGGCAATCGTGCCGCTCCAGGGAGCGCGTAGTTCACCATCGTCCAGGGCAGCCTGTGCAGCCTCATATGCAGCTTCCGCGTTCGCAATCTGTGCTTCTGCCTGTGTAATGCGCCCTTCGGCCATCTCCACGTCGTCTGCGTCCGGACTGTCTTTTATCTTCTCCCAATTCCGTATGGACTCCGCAAGGTTCGCCTCCGCCACAATCAAATCGGCCTCTCGCAAAGCCAGATCGATAGCATCTGGGTCGTTCGTAGCCCAATTCAAATCTTGCTCGGCATCCTCTAGGTCTTCACGAGCCTGGTCAATTGCATTGGTATCGCCAATCTGAGCTTGCCCAAGCTGAATTTGTGCCTCACGGAGGACATTCGCAGCATCATCGAACGCTTCTTGCGCGTCCTCTAGAGTCCAGCGTACAAACTTATACGTGATGAAACGATTGGGGTCACAAAGGAAGTCGATCACCCCATCGTCATCCGTATCCGCGGGAACACAATCGTTAACCTGGTCTTTGACATGGTTCAGGATTTCCAGGAAATCATCATAATTTTCCTGGGCGCGATCCACCACACCACTCTGGTCAGTGAAAGATGTGATCTCCTCGTTCCCCATCGCAATAAACAGCTCTTCCCTCTTGTCCTCAACTTCGTCCTGATAGTATTCAATATCAGGATTGTTGAGATAGCCCAAGTCCAGGTTCGCTTGATTCAGCTGATCTTGACCTAATGCAATATTTTGCTGTGCTTGCGCAACGAGCACCTCATGATTTTCGAATAGGTCGTCCAGGGCTTGCTGAGCGTTGAGCAATTCCAGGTTTGCTTGTTCGAGGCTGAATTGAGCCTGCGCTAAATTTGCACGCAGTTGCTCCTTATTGTCTAGTACTGCCAGCACATCCCCTTCTGCAACAATATCGCCTTCCGCAAACATCACTTCCTGCACCAGACCAGGAGCTCCGAACGCGAGCTCGACATATCTATTCGGGACGAGTCGCCCTTCTGCGATTACATTGAAATCATCAACAACGACTGGAACAAAGCCCTCTTCAGTTGCCTCCGCACCTTGATCACAAGCTGACAAAACCAATCCCGCAAAGGCGAATAGCACGAAGAATGTACGTTTATTTCTCATGTTCTTTCTACTCCGAAATTTCTTTCCGGTTGTATACGCCGGACGCTTCCCTGATTCTCATCAGGTTCATTGTGGCACTTTTCCAAATTATTCGTACGCAAGACTTTCATTCACGCTGATTTTGGTCGCGCGCCTGGAGGGTAACCAGCTCGCGACGATTGATAGGATAACTACAATAATCAGCCAAATCCAGAACCCCTGAGTTGATAACACATACTGAGCAGGAAACTCAATGATTGTTCCAATTGCATTTACAAATGGACGCCCGAGCACGATACTGATGGGCACTGCAATCGCCCAGCTAAGCAATGCGAGCATAAGCCCTTCCCCGATGAAGAGCAGCGCAACATCAAACGAGGAGGCGCCCACAGCGCGCATTACTCCAATTTCGCGCCGGCGTTCGATCACATTGATCGATAGCGTGCCGCTCAGCCCAATACTACCGACTACCGCCATGACAACCGTCATAGTCATCAAAATTGTCGTTAGTATATTGAATTGCGACTCGGCCTGTTCCTGGTCTTCGATCGCAGTATTTGCCAAGGCGGTTTCATTGCCAATCGATTTGAAATAAGTCTCCAGATCTTCGACAAGTTCGAGTTGGCCGCTGCGGCGGTTATCTGCAGCACGTATTTGTGCGGATGTGGCACGGCCCATTTGATTGAGTTCCTGGTTGAGTAAATCGATGTGCATGTATGCACTTGCCTGGTTACCCGTGAGATCAAAGATGAGCCCAACAATTGTCCAAGTGCTGACCTGATTGTTTCCAAAATCAAGCTCGATCTCATCGCCAACTTCAAGCTCCATTTCGATGCCGACCTTTTGGTTGAGTAACAGAGCGTGCCCCTCATCCGGATCGAGGTTTCGGCCCGCAACAAGATTCGGGATAAACATCTCTGTGTCGCGAGGGAGGCCACGCAGGAAAATGCGCTGCTCCTCTACTTCCGAATTTTCGGGAGGGAGACCGTTTGCTGCGCTCCAAACCCACATCTCTACCCGATCCACATTCGGGCGAGCAGCGATCAGCGGTTGAATCTCATCAATGCGTTGCAGGTTGCTGAAGCCAACATTGGCATCGAACCCGAGGCCGCGCCAAATTTCTGCGATGGTATTTGTAAAAGAGAAATGGGTACTCAAAACGAGCATGAAGATCGCACCAGCAGTAACGAGAACTACCTCGGTCAATGCGACACGACCCGCGCGGCGGAAGGTATTGCGCACGGCCAAAATTGGCAATCGGGGAATACCTCGCACGCGACTCATAATGCGATCGATCAACCCATTGCCGTATTTCCCGGAGCCGACGCCGTACACACTCAATGCTTCTCGGACAGAGATCGCAACCCCCTGCAACACCGGATAGAGTGCCGCCATCAATGGGACGGCCAATCCGGCGCCTGCCTGGATCAGTAGCGTGTCTGAAAGAAGTTCAAAGGACCCGGTGGGTACATTCAACAGATTAAGCAACCACCCAGCCAGAGCACTACCCCCAAATGCTCCCAGCGGAACCGCAAGGAGTAAACTCAGCACGCCATAAACGATCACGCTTGCCAGGTAAAGGCGCGAAATCTGACGGCTGACGCCACCTACAGTCTTCATAATTCCGATTTGAGGGATCTGCTGTGCAATCAGTGCGTTGATAGTGTTAATAACGAGGATCACACTCAAGAACAGTGAAGCGACCGCCATAATCGTCAGAATCAGACCCACACCATCCATAATGTCCTGCGCCCAATGCCGATCCGGTTCCTGGATCTGGGTCCAATTAACAAAGACTCCCTGACGTTCCAGTTTTGCTTCAGCCGCTTCAGCGGCCTCTTCGGCTGCCTCTTGTGAGAACTTCGGAACAGTGAGTCGGATTTCGTCGAAGCGATCCTCACCAAGAATTTGTTTCATTGAAGTCCGCGTCACGTAGAAAGCTACATTGTTGGAAAAAGGTGGTGGAGCCTGATGGTGGTCCCGCAAAATTCCTGTGATGGTGTAAGCTCGCGCGCGATCATTAATTTCTAAGAGAAGCTCGCCTCCAATTTCAGGAAGGCCATACGGCTCGACGTGGGAGGCTGCCAGGACAACCGAATCTGTCTCGGGCCAGGTACCAGCTTTCAATTCAAAGACATCCAGGCGTTGCTCGTCATAATCGTCTATCGCAATCAGACTGGCATCATCCCAATCATCCTCCGCTGAAAGCTTCCAGCGGATGCCGCGGTCAGCACGACCGACCGCAAAGTCCACTTCCGGCAAACGCGAGATAGCACGGACTTCTTCATCCGAGATCAGGCCGGTGAGATAGAGGACGACGTGCGCCGGCTGACTCGCAATTTGGGCACGGGTCATCTGTCGATCTATCAATCCGTTGCTCGATAGGATCATGCCGACGGCCATCACACCCACAGCTATACTCACAATCACCAGAATGGTACGACCGCGGTTGCGCCAGAGATCGCGGACAACTTTACGATAGGCTGTTCTCATTTCGATGGTCCTGTTCCATTGGTTTCATAAAGCATGCCATCATCCACTTCAATCACGCGGGGAATGCGGGCGGCCAATTCCTTATCATGGGTAACCATTAGAATGGTCTTCCCCTGACTGACAAGGTCATCAAAAAGATTGAAAACACGATCAGCCGTGCGACTATCGAGGTTACCGGTCGGCTCATCACCCACGATAACTGCTGGATCATTTGCCATGGACCGCGCGATGGCCGCTCTTTGCTGCTGGCCGCCTGAGAGTGTGTTCGGGAGCTTGTGGGCCTGATCAGTAAGATCAACTTGTTCGAGCAAGTCCATTGCCCGCTGGGGGCGTTCACGTGGTTTCCAGACGCGGCAGAAATCCATCGGCAACATCACATTTTCTATAATTGTGAGCGTGGGTAGCAGTTGAAAGAACTGGAACACCACTCCAATATTCTTGCCCCGGAAGCGCGCCAATTTATTCTCGTTGAGGTCGTTGAGGGATTTTCCGGCCACACGGATATCGCCATCTGTTGGACGATCGATGCCCGTGATCATATTCAACAGTGTGGATTTGCCGCTGCCGGATGGACCACGCACGCCAACAAATTCCCCGGCGCGAACCTGCAGTTCTACACCTTTGAGGACGTGGATGGTTCCCGCCGGGCCTTCGAAATCCTTGACAACCCGGTCTACATCTATAATTAATTGATCATTATTGGAGGACATATCCTCTCCTACCTATCCACTTCGCAAGCATTTCCGAATACTACTACGCAGCTTGACTATACAAGTTGCAACAATCGGATTAAAAAAACAGGCCGCGCTTGCAGTAGCCCGTTCCCCAACCTGATTTTCCAATTCAAAATTGACAGTTGTTTGTACATTTTCTCACTTATATTCCACATTGACAACTGCGAGGCGAATGTTACACGATGCGGTACTGAACAGCCGGGTCTGCCTCGGCCTCAAGTTCCTGCAGATTGGCGACGACCAATTCACCGCGTTGGTAGAGATATTCCACGTGGGCGCCGGCTTCTTCCAAGGCCAGGAGAACGGTGTAGCCATGCGTTTCGCCAAACAGATTATAGGAAATATCCTTTACGGTTGCAGGTTCTTTGCAGATCTCCAGAACTTTTCCCAGTCTTTCAATATGTGAGGTGTGGATTTCATCAATCCGGCCGGCCAAGTCTGTCATAGGGAGTTCATGCCCGCCAAGGGCAATGCTTACATCCGCGTGCTGCCGCGCTTTCTCGAGTGATTCCAGATAATGACCCAGTCCGACGCTGCGCGTGATGCTCTCCGGTGACTGGTGAGGTGTGATACGAGAGAGAATGTGATCCGCAGTGATGAGGACATCCCCAATCCGAATGCAGACCTGGCCCGGACAATGTCCCGGCACATGGATAAACTCGAATAAGTCACCGATGGTCTCACCTTCCTCAATAGTAATATCCACCGGCACCGAACGGTAAAACCCCTTTCCGAACTGATACATTTCAATCAGGCTCATCTGCGATGTATCAGAGAGCCCTGCCCGCCGCAGGAAGACGTGCAGGCTTTTGGTGGCGACGATGACCCGCTCTTCGTAATGGGTCAGAATGCGTCGATCCAGCGCATGCACGCCAATAGGAGCTTCCACTTGCTCCCGCAGGAACATCAACCCGCCGAAATGATCCATGTGGCCGTGGGTGACCAGAATGCGGCCAATGTCCTCGAGTGTGATTGTCTCTCCAAATACGCTCTTCAATCTTTCAAAGGCTGTTCGCAGGTCCTCATTGGATTGCTCCATGCCCGAGCCGCTGTCAATCAACGTCGGGACATCTCCGCCAAGCACAAGATATGTAAAGACGAAGAAATTTGGGAATGCTTCCATGCGTAGCCGATAGATCCGAATTCCGGCGTCGGTCGTAAACTTTTCAACGCGTGGAGATTGCACTTTTTTGCTCATGAATGCATTTTAACCGTAAGTCGGACAAAAAGGGATTGACTTGGCTCGACAGTTGCGACACTCGTTGCTCCGCATTAAGATTAAAAGTAGCTTTGAGATCAGCTACTCCTGATGTAAACTCGCCGCCGGGAGAATCAGGCCGATGCCGCCAATGCGCTATACGCGCCGCCTACTGCATAGTAAGACCACACGGCAGCTAGAACTGCTCAATACACGCATCTGCGATCTGGGATTGTCGATCAGCGGCACCATATTCGAGAAGGCCATTGCACGTACGCGCGGCCAACTCCGTCGCGCCGGTATCCGCCAACTCAAGCCGCTCTTCTATCTCTCCACCGGTTATGGTTGTGTTGCCGGCACGCAAAACGTCTCGCTGGCGTTCTGGGGGGCGCGCAAAGACCTGCTTGTTTTATACGAGAAATTTCTTTATCCGGTCTACACGAACGACGAAATCTATCAATTGGTCACGCATGAGGTTGGTCACGCGTTCACGTACGCCTATAAGCTCTATCGGCGACGTGATTTTCGGCGGGTGTTTAATGTAAAAGGTCATTTCTTCAACACATATCCGGTATCCGAATACCTGCACCCACGACCGATCAATCCATGGAGCCGCAATTTCGTCAATCCGGGAGGCGATCACTATGCGCAAACGCATCCGGATGAAGACTTTGCCGAGACTTTCCAATATTATCTCTCGCATCAATCCACTTGGCGCAGTAACTATCGGAATTACCCTGGTGCGTTGAAGAAGCTTGAATATGTCGAGAACATCATCTGGGAGCTGGGGTATGAAGAGCCCGAACTCACAAGCGATCCCGAGTGGGTGATGGAGCCTGTCGAAGAAGTGGAACAAACCGCGGGACAGTTTATGAAGGTTGGCCGCAGGCGCATCCGCCGAATGCGCGATAAGGCTACCGGCTTTGTGGACCCGGAATTGAAAGAGATCTTTCAGACACATCCGCGCATGAACAGTAGCCGTACACTGAAAAGCAAATATACGCCGGCCGTAAAATTTTTACGCGAGAACAAACGCGTGCTCATCGACCGCGTGACCGGTTGGATGGGCGTCGACGAAGTCATCGTGCGAGATTTTTTTGACAAATGCATTGAGCGCACCTCTGCATTGGACTTGTGGATGAAAAAGGGTGACTACGAAAAGAAACTCATCAGCCTCACGGCTTTCCTTACGATGCGCATAGGGGAGTATTATCATTGCGAAAAGTACTACGATGGCTCAACTTTGGATTAATCTGAACGAATCAAGCAACCCTCCTCCGCACTCCTGTCGGGTATAATCCCGGCACACTACATCCAGCAATTCTAAATTAGAACGCCTTTGCTCAACTCCGATTAATTTTCATATTTAGAATTGCTGCACTACGAAAATCAGGACATCTAAATGGAATTTTCGGAACGAGTGGCGGTTGTCACTGGCGCTTCACGCGGAATTGGGCGCGCGATTGCCGTGCAGCTCGGCGCAGGTGGCGCACAAGTTGTCGTCAATTATTCACGCGATGCAGACGGTGCTGCGGAAACTGTAAGAGCCGTGGAAGCTGCGGGCGGCAAGGCATCTGCAGTCCAGGCAGATGTATCAGATTTCAGCGCCGCAGAGAGTATGATCAAGCAGGCCGTCGCCGAACATGGCAAAATCGACATCCTGATCAACAATGCCGGCACGACTCGGGACCAGGTCATCATGCTGATGTCGGAGGACGATTGGGACACTGTCCTCGCTGTGAACTTAAAGAGCGCATTCAACTGCTCAAAGGCCGCCGTTCGGGCTATGATGCGCAAACGTTATGGACGCATTCTAAATATCAGCTCCGTTGCCGGTGTTATCGGTAATGCCGGGCAAACCAATTATTCTGCCTCGAAAGCGGGCCTGATCGGTTTTACAATGGCGCTTGCCCGCGAAGTGGCACCCCGCAAAATCACGGTCAATGCAATTGCACCCGGCTTTATCCCCACCGCCCTCACAGAAGTCATCCCTGATGAAATGAAGGAGTCCACGCTCGATCTCATTCCACTCAGGCGCTGGGGTGAGGCCGAGGAGATCGCAACCGCTGTTGGCTTCCTGGCTTCGGAGAAGGCTGGTTACATCACTGGTCAGGTATTGAATGTGGATGGTGGCATGGCAATGGGATAGCCTGCCGCGATTTTAGTATTTGTATCCATGTCAGAATCAAAGAGCGAATCCCGCGACCGAACCACAATCGCACCAGAAGTTCTCATCACAATTGCACGTCGGGCTGCCCTCGAGGTGGAGGGCGTTGCCGGGCTCGCACGTGTTTCGGGGGGCGTCAATCGTCTCTTTCGCCGAGACGACGCAGACGGGGTCCGCATCGAAGTAAAAGATGATGTCGTCAGTGCAGAAATCTATCTTGTCGTGAAAGCCGGGATGAACTTGCGCGAAGTCAGCCGCGAGGTGCAACAGGCTGTGACCCGCTCCATGGAAGACATTGTTGGATTAGAAGTAGGGCACATTAATATCAACATTGAAGATGTCACTTTCGACCAGTAAGCTGCGCCCGGAATTTCCTCACTTCTCACCTCCCCGAGTAGCGCCACTACCCCGAAAATGAAAAAAAGACGTCGCGCGCGTGGCATCGCTCTAAAGGTGCTTTACGAACTGGACTGCACCCGCCACGCAATGGGGGAAATACTTGCAGCGCGAGTTGCAGACGAACCAATCGATGCGGCCCTGATCAAATTTGCAGCTGACTTGATCAATGGGGTCATTGCGTACCGCGTCCCAGTCGATAAAATTATTCAGCGTCACGCGCCCGAATGGCCTTTCAGCCAGATGGCAATTATCGATCGCAACATTCTCCGCATTGCAATTTACGAGTTTGCGATTGAACAGACAACGCCAACCAAGGTTGCGATCAACGAAGCCGTCGAACTTGCAAAGCTGTACGGCAGTGATGCAGCCCCGCGCTTTGTCAACGGGGTGCTTGGCACACTGGCTTCCCACGAAAATGACATCCGGCAGTCGCTCGCTTCGCATTCCCAATCGTGAATTCCGACCAACACCTCCACATTGACCGTGCGCCGGCTGGCTATCGGCAAATCCTATACTGGCGACGGGCAGAGAGTTGCCGGCGACTGATCGGGCTGCAGCTCGCCTCGCTGGCTCTGATGCCCTTCGCATTTTTCGCGTTCACGTATTTGATCACGAAGCTCCCCTCAGCAGCCCCTTTCGCAAATCCGCCAAGCAGCGAGATCTTGGGCTTATCCATAATCGTTGGCGTAATTGTCACAATCGTCCTGCATGAGGCCGTTCATGGTATTACTATGCGGCTGTTTGGCGCCAACCCGATCTTTGGGCTAGACTGGAAACTTGGGGCAGCCTATGCAACCGCGCCGGGTTATTTGTTTACGCGAAATCAGTTTATTCTAGTCGTCCTGATGCCCCTTGTTGTACTCACACTCTTCTTCCTACTCGTGCTGCTATTCGTTCCCATGGACTGGCGTCTGGTCGGGATGCTGGCGCTCACGTTCAACGTGGCTGGGGCTGTCAGCGATCTTTGGATGACACGCGTGCTGCTCCCCTTCCCCGGGAACGCGCTGGTTATGGACGAACGTGATGGCATACGAGTCTTCGTCCGCGAGGAAGATTAATCGGACTCACGTCACTACTCAGCTAAAAAGAGGATTATTTGCAAATTCAGGGGAAACGCAGTCGAATATCCCTTCATCTAGCGGGTCAGAACGCGTGTAAGACGCTTTTATTTACATAAGGAGCAAAAACGCCAGTAAAGGGCATCATAAATAGCCCACTCTAAACCCCAAAATAGCCTGTTTGTGTCATGCCATCCTGCCTCGGATGGCTATGATGGGTGCATGCAAGACAAACTTCGCAACCGCTTCATCGAATATCTGGCGGCCGGTACGTTCGCCACCCTCAGCGGCGGCACCGCGACTGACTTGTGGTCAATCCCCGTCTGTTATCAGCTCGAGCAGACTGCGGGGGCCGAATTTGCCATCGACTGCACGTTCCCGGCCTGGACCGCTGCCGCCTTCCATGTGTCGGAGCGATCCGAGGCAATGCTCCTCGTACTCCTGGAACATAGCGCAACCCGTCGCTGGGTGGAAGTCCGCGGGTGCATCCTAAAAGCGAGCAGCCCGGCTCTGAGGTCTTCGTCTCGCGTTTGCACAGCGCGTCTGTCGCCGACGCGGCTGGATCAGCTGGACGAGCAGCGCGGTGTGCGCGAGACGCCGGAGTGGTAATGGAGGGAGCACCCAGTCCTTCATCCCGTCCACTTCGTTCCGGCGCCGAGACGGGGTACCGACGGGACTGGGTGGGTCAGGAAAAAAGCGAATTACGACTTACGCAATACTTATCGCGAATCACCAAAAGGAGAACACCATGTTCAACAAAACAATCACCTCCAAACTTTCGCCAATCCTGGCCCTCGCGCTGCTGCTCTCCGCCTGCGGCGGGGCGTCATCGGGCGATGCGCTGGCGAACGAATCTACGCTCGACACGCCGCTGCCAACACTTGTCCTGAGCGAAGTCGAAGGGGCAACGAGCGTGCCCCCAAGCGCGACGCCGCTGCCGCCGACTGCAACAGAGTTGCCGCCGACTGTGACACCAACCGCGACGCCCACACCTTCCCCGACGCCGTTTGGCGGTAGCGGTGAATTGCTCTCATTTATATCTAACCGTGACGGGAATATTGAGATGTACGCCCTGGACCTCGTGCAGGCCATGCAGTCCGGGCCGGATGACGCCGCCCACACCAATCTGACAAACAGCCCAAACGTCGATCGCAATCACTATGCCTGGTCACCCGACGGGACGCAGATCCTGATTCGTTCCGACCGGGACGGCGACTTTGATATTTACGTGCTGGGCGTTGAATGTGTTCGCACCGGCGAAGCGTGTGGAGAAGACGCCGTACAGCTCACAGATCACCCCGCAGCCGACGGCGACGCAGTCTGGTCGCCGGACGGCTCGCAGATCGCATTTCAATCGAATCGCGACGGCGGGGACTTCGATATCTATGTCATGGACGCAGCTTGCGTGAGCGCGCCAGTCGAGGCGACGCGAGCGTGAAGCGCCTGACGGATGATCCGGCCGGCGATTTCACGCCGTTCTGGTCGCCGGGCGGCACGCAACTTGTATTCATTTCCGACCGGAATGGCGCCCGGGACGTATTCGTGATGGACAGCACTGGTTTCGACCAGCGCCCACTCACCGACGATCCGGGCGACGACTTCTCGCCGACCTGGTCGCCGGATGGGGACTGGATCGTATATCAGTCTCGGGAGGCAGCGGGGGAGTTCGCGCTCTATGCGCTGCCCGCACCCGGCGCCGAAATCGGAACGACGGCCCGGCTGGCGTCGCCGCGCATCGAGGGGAATTCCGAACCCTTAACGGTGGTGCCTGATGGGGAGTGCCCGAGCTTTTCGGGTGATGCTTTTTGGCTGGCATTCTGCGGCCTAGATGAAAACGAGTTTTACCAGATACGTTTCGTGCCGTTTAGGAAATTACTCCGGCCTGACGGTAATCCTGTTGAGCCGATCCAATTGACTGATAGCAACTTCAACAATTGGGCGCCAATGTTTCAACCGCGGCAGACCAATTTCTTCCTCAATTTGCACCAGCTACGCAAGGAGGGGAGTGAGTTGCGGTTCCTTAATGGGCTTTTCGAGGACCAGGCTCAACAGCGCGACCTGGATGCTGACGAGCAGGTGAAAAACAACAATACGGCCGAAGCCAAGGAGTTGGACGAAGAGGCGGCCCAGTTTAGAGCACGCGTTCTTGGAATAGAGGCGCAACTCGATACGGTCGATGATAATTTGGTGGTGCGCGAAAACTTCACCACCCTGACCAGTCCAGTCTCCCACGCCCAGGTCTACAAGATCGGAAATGGTAATGTTCACATCGACCGTAAGGCGGGCGGCATACTTGGCGAGGTGGATGTCTGTGTCCTACTTGCTCTGCGCGAGTTGCTTGGTTTTATGGTATTACCGGACGGCAGACCTCTTGACGGGACAGTAGGAAACAATGTATTACGTATCCCCGAAATAGATCCGGTCACTCGGAAACTGAATTTGCTCTTGGAAACAACATTTATATACAATTCACTACCGGACACTTTATCCGTGATTGATTAGCGGTTGCCTCTCGGCTACACTCTCCGTTCTACCACAGAACAAGGGGAGTATCGCCATGAGTGACAACCGCCGTACATATCGTGCCATAAAGAGCGCCTTGCGGCAACTGTACCCAGGAGAACCGCAGGGCAACTTGGCTCGCCATTTGGATACGCTCGCTGCCATGGTCAGCGGAATTGTCCGCAGCCAGAGTAGCCAGCTACCGGCGATCGCCAGGAAAGTGCCAGACGGCAACAAACCCGAGAGCCGGGTCAAACGGTACGCCCGCTGGGTCAAGAATGAGCATATTAATAACGAAGTCTTCTTTCTACCCTTCGCTGAACCCTTATTGCAGGGTCTGGCGCAGGACCGCACGCTCGTGTTGGCAATGGACGGCAGCGAAGTGGGCCGCGGTTGCCTGACCCTGATGGTGAGCGTCATCTACAAGCAACGTGCTTTGCCGGTGGCGTGGGTCACCGTCAAAGGGAGCAAGGGACATTTTTCAGAAGCGACACACGTGCAGTTGTTGACAGAAGTACACGCTTTGGTGCCCCCTGCAAGCGATGTCGTCTTCCTGGGGGATGGTGAATTCGATGGCACGAACCTCCAGGCGGCTCTGAATGACTACGAATGGGCCTACGTCTGTCGCACGGCCAAGCATGTCCAGCTATGTGAAGGGGGCGACTGGTTCGCCTTCGCCGACCTGGATGTGCCCCGTGGTGCATACCGCGGCGTGCCGGATGTCGCCTTCACCCAGCAGGAATATGGGCCCGTCCTTGCCATCGCGTGGTGGCAGCGCGACTGCAAAGAGCCCCTCTATCTGGTCACCAACCTGGAGCTGGTTGCCGAAGCCTGTTCCTGGTATAACAAACGCTTTCGTATTGAAACTTTCTTCTCCGACCAGAAAAGCCGGGGCTTCAATTTGCATAAAAGCCATATCGCCGACCCGGCCCGGCTGGCCCGGTTGATGATCGCAGCTTGCCTTGCTTACATCTGGATCATCTACTTGGGCGTCATCGCCAAACGAGATAATTGGGTGCAAGTCATTCACCGCACCGACCGCTGTGATCTGAGCCTATTTCAACTCGGCTTGCGCCTGCTGGAACAGTTCCTAAATGAGCATCTGCCCATCCCGGTCGCCTTTGACATGCCCCGCGCAGAAAGTGTCCGGTAGTGAAATATACAACAATGAACTCCCAGCGGGAACGAGGGTTGACAAGACTGCCAATCAAATCATTTTCCCGGACGGAAAACTTATCGTCCTGAGTTTGGATGGCCGGGTAACAATCCCTAACGCTGATGGTACCCGTGAAGTGATTGTTGGAACGGGTGGAGCAGACGATTTGAAGCTCCCACCAAGCTCTTATGAGGAGGTAGAGGGGGAGATAGTGCCCAATAAAAGAGTCGTCGATCCCGGCTACAATCTCAAATTTAATAGCAGCGGAATACTAATCGAATACAATGGCACGGCCGTGACTGCGTTTAGTGTGGGCTTTGTATCGGGAGATACCTCTGTATGGACAAACGTGGAAGATTAAGAAGCAGGGGGCGGGGAATAAACAACAACCCGCCCTGACACTTCGTCGCCAAGTCCCCCAGTCTCGTCAACTGGACGAGGTGGCGCGGACGCCAGTCCGTCACCCCGTCCAGCCGCCGGGGCTGGGCGACCCAGTTCATTCGTCCTGACCCAGTACGTTCAGGACTGGGTGACTAGGGGGGTGGGGTTTTGTTTCTCCTTACAAAAAGACTATATTTCCATCGTGACGCTTCCACCTGCAAGCCATGTCGCGTGGCAACTGGGGCAGCGTCCGGCAGGGTTCCAGTAACTAAGCAGCGCTAAAAAGAACTGAATACCTCGCCGCAAATGCGGTAGCAAGGAAGGTTCATCTGAGCCATCCTTTCTTGGGGGCTTGTACTTGATATTGCTTAGTGCTTAATCTACTTTCGAAATGCCTAAACGTGTCGTGCCATCTCGAAAGAATTTTCGTTTGGGTAGAAGGAATGAGATAAAGCTTGGTGAAAATCGCATAGATTGTCTTTAGCCATTCGCCAGACCGAATTATCTTCAGAGCAGCGTGTACCGATGATTACAATAACAACACACCGGCTGTTTAGAAACCTGGGAACGCCTCGTCGTCGCTGTTCGGTCCCTCAGTCGCCCTGGGTCGGAACAAGCATCATGTAGCTCCCATCCGCGAACCGGATGATCCCGGGGTCCTTGCCTGCGGGCACATCGGTCTGGGTCGGGTCGGACCAGCTGCCCCCTTTATTGGAGGTTTCAGCCCAGAACAGAAAGTTGCCAGAGGGGATATGCGCCTCGGTGCCGTAGAAGCGCAGGTTGCCGCCCGTGACGACGAAGTTGCCCGTCCAGTTGTGGTTCATGTCCGATAGAATCAGTTGGCTATCGTTAAACATGAGACCATCGGTGGAAGTCGCGAAGAAAGCGCCATCCTGTGGTGCCCCCCGGGGTGCGGAGTAGTACCAGACGCCGTCGAGAAACGCGACTGCAGGATCGATAACAGGCCGCCCTGCAGCGCAAAATCGAGGGCCCGCCTCATAAATGTAGGTGATGCCGTCGTCCGACACGGCCGAGTGGGTGCAAATCGTGTCGTCGAGACGCCCGCTGGGGTCGAAGCTCAGAGAAAAGTACATTCGCCACTGCTCTGAATTGGTGTCATAAATGATCATCGGATCGAAGGCGCGTACGCTCCCGGTCGGGAAATCCACAAGTTCAATAAGGGTGAGCGGCGACCAGTTCTCCCCTTCGTCCCCCGACAGACGTACGCCGATCTTGCCCCGCTCGGCCTCGAAAGCTTGGAAGGCAGCCATAAGCATGCCGGATTCATCCTGAGCAATACTCGGGACATCAGCACAAACTTGGAATACGCGGAGCTCAGTAAAGTGTGAACCGTCGCTGCTGCGCCACTCGATCAGATCCCGATTCCACGGTCCCTCGCCGGGTAGGGACTGACAGGCCGTATCTCCGGAGTCATGGGGACCGGCAGCGGTCACGACATCGCCGCGGTCATCCGGGCTTTTGTCGGCGACAGCACTGGTACCACCAGCGTCGGTGTCGCCTGAAGTGTCAACCCCACACCCCGTCGCAAGGAGCGATAAGGCCAGAACGACGCTCGAGGCGCGATTGATACGATGTGTGTGTTTCATTATTGAAGAGATCCTTTTTTCAGTCGGTGGTTAAGCCAATCGGTAACAAACGTGCAACGAAGTCTCACCTGATTCGATTCTTAGCGCTACATACACCGTAGCTTGCTCCGGGAAGGCATCATTTGGTTGCTGCGCTACAAGCTTTACTGCTGCTGCCATCGTCGTTAATTCGTTTTTGGATAGCGCTGCAACATGCAGCAAGAGTTGCGCTCCGACGACTTCTGAAAGCTCTGAGGCTTGCTCCAGAGTTCTTCACTCCTGAGCTCTTCTCTGCGCTGCATCACTGCGTAGGTCAGCTTTTCCTCCGGATCCTCACAAAAATAGCCCGTCCAACAGCCCCCAAAAGCCCGTTTGTGTCATGCATTCCTGCCCCAGATGGCTACGATGGGTGCATGCAAGACCAATTACGCAACCGCTTCAGCGAGTACCTCTCGGCCGGCACGTGGCTTCCAATCTGCCAACAGTTGGCATCAATCAACCGGATCGACTCCCGGCTCCCCAAATTGATAGCCCGAATCAGCCACCGTTGAGATGATCGTCAGTATAGCCTCGCCAACGTACCAGTAGCCTGTCTCTGTCGGTGTTGCGATCGCGAATGAAAAGGTATCGCCTGTTTTAACGTCGGGTGGCACGGTGAAACTTTCGAGCGTTCCAGCTATGTCGGTGCCCGCCGCATGCTCGAAAATATAGCCGAGTACGCTGCCTTCGGAATAGACTGTGCCGTCTGTGAAATAAGCTTGTGTGAGGTCCTCCGCGAGCAGTTCGACTGCATAGCCCGCCTCGGTCAGTTCGCCGGAGATGATCACGGGGTAGGGATCGGGCGTGCGATGCCCGCCGTAATCGGTGCGGTCACAGCGCGACGTGCCAGTCCAATGCAGCGTGCCCTCGTCATGCAAACCCGCCCCTTGCCCCGTGAGCCGCAGATCATCAAAATATTGGAACGTGCGCACGTCGAAGCGCAGCTCTGCGCTGATTGCGTCGAGGTTGCACATTCTCGGCTCCAGGGCGTTCATGTCGATCGTGATCTGGGCGTCGAAACAGGCGGGCAGATCATCCGATTCGAGTTGGTCGAGGGCGGCGTCGATAACTTCTTCGAAATTCTTGGCTTCCAGCACGCCGTCAGACGAAGCCATCGCGTTGCCCTCCCAGCCCTCGTCAGCACCATGTCGATCTGTGTAGCGATCGTCATGGCCAAACACATGACCAGCCTCGTGGACGACCGTGCTCTGTGATTCGTGCGGCGCCATGACTCCCCAACTGTCTATGTTGTATACCCCATCCAGAAAATACGATACTAAGGCCCGATGGAATCGACCTGGAATACGCCCCACAATGTACCAGGCATTCGTGCCTGTCGGGATCGCGCCTGACGTCAGCGCATCCGGCACTGAAACTTTCAACGCCCGCTCGCGCTGCTCTTCGTCAAGATACTCCATGTTGACATCAAAGCGCACCGGATAGCAGCTCGCACTGCCGAACTCTTCAGCGGCGCTATTCCAGGCTTCGTTGATCCAGGTCTCCCATTGCTTGGCGAGCGCCTCGGACGCGCCGGGGCCGTACATGGCGATGTCGGCGCTGATGACGATCTCACCATTTTGAAAATCACCTTTGGTGATGGCGGTGGGGGCAGCCTTCGTTTTCAAGGCCGGCAACGCAACCGCGAGCAGGGCTGCGATCCCCAGCAATTGCAGAACTCGTTCGATTGTTCGCCTCATTCATACCTCCCGACTTCAGCGTTCCACTGTAGGTCCTCACCGTGCGTGTCCCACCATGCTCGCCACGCATCGACGCTGGCAAGGGCAGCAGCGCTCGTCGTCGCAGTACGAAGTCCAAAGTCTTCGCCGGTATAGAAGGGGAGTGCGTCCTGCGCAAGAATCCAGATTGGAGCCGATGGGTCTGAATGGGGTAGCGATCCTTCGTAGGTGAGTGATTCAATGAGAACTGGGATCGCGGCTTTCTCTCCCCAGCCAATGAGGCCGCCAGCCGCAATGGCACGCAGACCATTGTCCGGATCAGCGAGCGCAGCCATCAATGCGGGCGTATATACAGGCGTACCGGTATTGGTAAGCAAGTAAAGAGCCGCGAAGCGTGTGTCGGTGTCGCTCGCGCTGATCTCGCGAACGGCCGCCTGCGCGGACGCCGGGTGCGAAGCGGGATGTGCGATGAGCAGCTCGAGTTCGAGGAACGTTGACGGGTCGCCGCCGTCAAAATGCGCAATGGCCGTCGCGGGATCGGTCGGCGGTGGCGCAGACTCGAGCGTTGCAGCAGGCGCTTCGGGGGGATTCACATCGTCGGCAGTGACCACGCTGCTGGCTGCACTGAACAGGTTGCAGGCAAGTGCAGCAATCGAGGCAGTTGCAGGGAATAGGTACCGGATGTTCCGAGTATGGTTCATGGGATTCCTGTCACGTAGATCATCAAATAGGTTCCATCCGAGGGCCGCACGACTGTCGGGTCTTTGACCTCGTTGGTTTCCAGGCCACTCTCCGGGTTTGGGTCCAGGCGATTCCCGGACTCTGCAGTCCATTTCACCCCGTCCGCTGAGTGCAGTGAACGGATGTGACGAGGCGTGCCCGGACCACCCATCTGGTCGAATCCATAATAGCTATAGCCGTCGTCCGTAGCAACGCCGTTTGCCATGATGATGCCTTGGGCGGAGAACGGCCCCTGCGATTGGAATTCGAGGCCGTCGGCCGAGAGTGCAAAATGGTTCGCATCCGGTCCTGCTCCACCGGCAAAATAGGCCCACTGCTCACCGATGCGCAGTACATTTGGATCGAGAACGTGGCTTTCTGACGAATAACGGATGCCTGCCTCCATTATAAAATTTATACCGTCAATGGAGATAGCCGAAAAGGTGCTGGCCAATTCCCCCCCCCGGTGCGCCAAGTGTGAAGTACATGCGCCAGCGTCCGTCGTCAATCTGCACGACCGCCGGGTCGACGGGTGCCGAAGAGCCAGGCGGAATCCCCTCGATGTTCACCAGTTTATAAGCCCAGTTCTGTGTGTCGTCCGAAATTGCAACCACGACCCGGTTATGTACATCGTCGCACCACGTCACAAAGTAGAGAAAGATGCGATCGTCAGCGGCGACTATCGCGGCCGGTACATCGGCCTGATCTGCCACTACTCTATACGTACGTGTCCAATTCAGGCCATCGGACGAGGTAGCGGTCAACAGCCGTGCGTTCCATGGCCCGAGGACGTTCGGTCCTGCATCCCTCGGCGTGTTCGCGGATGCGCCTTCGCAGAGCACATAATCTGAAATTATTTCGGCATGCGCAGTCTGTGTTGGTGGAATAGATGTCGCTGTTTCCGTCTCTTGCGGCCCGGTAGTTGGCGCAATGATCGCGGTTGGCTCAGGAGTCGCCCTCTCGTTGGACACTTCCAAGGGCGTCGTCGTTGTGGGCGTTGACTCCACTTCAACATCCGACTGTACTATAGCAAAGGGCTGACCGCATGCGAGGACAGCGTGTGAACAACGCAGGCTTGCGATCGCCATCGATCCTCCGCATCTATCAGTATCAGCATGGATGTAATCAGATTGTCAACTCTCGATGAAAACTGCGTAAATGTGAATCGCAGTTGAATATCCACACATCTGGCGGGTCAAAACCTGTGTTATACCCTTTTGTTTACATAAGGAGCGCAGATGCTAACAAAAGGCATTTAATTAGCCCTCTCTCAACCCCCAAATAGCCCGTTTGTGTCATGCAGAACCTCTCCGAATATCTATAATGGGGACGAAATATAGACATGCAGCTATTTAAGACGTCTCAGTCAACTTTTAAAGGTAGGAACATGACATCTCTGAACTTTTTTCGCAAACGCATTCTTCCAATAATCGGAGTAATAATATTTGTTGGGGCGCTGATCGGATTTGTAACTGTCCTCCTGCGTGGTCTTGCTGCGCCTCCGGCTTCCGAGCCGGCTGTGCCAACAGCAATTATCGTTCCTACATCCATACCTACAACAATCCCTACCCCAGCTCCCACGCCACTCCCGGACACGGATTCCGATGGACTGCCGGATCAGAGCGATCTTTGCCCGGAGCTTGACGATCCAATCCAAAACGACCTGGACGGCGACGGCTGGGGTGATGTCTGTGATATCGACATCGACGGCGATGATCTGGCCAATATCAACGATGCCTGCCCCTTCGACATCGGGGGAGTGTGTCATGGACCGGATCCCGAATTTGTCTTTATCGTCAACCCTCTGATATTGGAAGACCTGGAGACGGCGCGCGTAAGCTATCTCGAGCTGGCCATATTCGAGAATTCCGAGCCCGCCCATCCGGCGCTCTTGAACGGCGTGCTCTATCCGAGCGCGGAGATGCCGCTCTGGAATGATGCCGGTGATCTGTCCCTCGACTTAAACTTTGAACTGCACTCCCTCTCGCCGCTTTGGCCCGGCGCCGATGGCGACCTGGGCCTATCCGGCGGCGGTCTGACGCTCAATTGTCCGGCCGGCGGTGACGGTTTGTGCAGCGGCCATCTGAATCTTGACCTATTTTTTGACTACGAGTTGGCTACAGCTGCACCGGCCTGCGCGCCGGAAGACGCACGCTGCGCACTGAGTGTCAATGCCGCCTTTGGCGGCGCAGACTCCACGACCGTCTGGGGGTCTTCGACGCAGAAAGCAACGAATTACGCTTCAGCGCAGGCATACCGGCCTTCCCGGGCACGGCGGAGCTGACTGACTATGCGCTGGACGTGCAGTTCGGCGACGGCACCACGATGAGCTTGGGCGACCCACTGCCTGAAATTGAACTGCCTGTCCAGTTCGATGACAACACAGGTGATTGCTTCAATCTCGACGAGCAACCTGTCGAATGCCCGCCGATGGCCGATCTGAAATCGGTGAGTCTCGACCTTGAAGTTGTTGACGGCCTTCCGTTTCTAATCGCCACCATGGAAACTGTTGCCGAATTCCCGCTCAATCGATTCTCTGAGTACACATATTTTGAAGTGAATACGCGCGTAGAGAATGATGGCTTCTACACGAGCGATTTCTATCTCATCTTCCCCAACGACGCCGGCGGGGCATGGACCATCCGACGCGAGTTGTCAGACATCGACGACAATATCAACATAGTCGCCGTTCCCTCCGGGCTAACATTTTCCAGCGAAGGAAATGTGGCCACGCTGCGCATGCCACTCAATATGGGTACTCCTCGCAGCGCCGTTTTCTTCTCGGTCGGCGCATTAACTGAGCGAGATGGACAACTCTTCAGCTTCGATACCATTCGTGACGATGTATCAAATACCAGGCCGCTCATGTACTTTATCCCGGCTGTAGAAGATAGCGCAGACGTGCTGCCGTTGGTCAGCATGCCGCAATACTCTGATCCTGCTGCACTTGTTCGCAGCTTTGCGTTAATACACTTCCCGTTTAACCCGCCGGATCCCTTCGAGGTGCCCTCGACCCTTCTCGATGTAGATAGAGCCACACAACACGACTTTGGAGATGCCCCGAACGGCGCCCCCAGCGACTACGTCAATGGCGCATTGACCGGCCTGTTCCCCAACAGCCCGGCGAACGGCGGACCCGAGCATGAGTTAAGCGGCAGATTCTGGCTGGGCGAAAGCGTTACCGGGGAGGCCAATCCCGTATTGGGTGCGGATGTTGCCGACGACGGCGTTCTTGGCATGGAGGTTGCCGCCTGCGAAACAAGCACGCTCTACCTGATGGTCAATCTGAGCGGCCTGTCAGCTGCCGAGCGCGCCGAGCCGCTCTTCGTCAACCTGTTCGCCGACTGGAACCGCGATGGACCCTGGCAAGGCACGGACAACTGCGCCGACGAGTGGGCACTCCAGAACCACCCGCTCGACCTGAACGCCTGGGACCCCAATACGCCGCTGATCTTGGAAGCGCCGCAATTTACCGCCGGCGAGCAAGTCAAGGAGTTCTGGTATCGCTTCACGCTCAGCGCTACCGAGATCGAAGAGATAGCCACGACCTTCCCCTCCGGCGAGACGGAGGACTATCTCTACACAAGCGATACGCTCTTGGCAGCCATAACCGGCGGCGGCCTGGCCGCTCCCTTCTTGGCGCCCCTCCCCAGCGAGCCCTCCTTCTCTTGTCCTGGTGGCATAATCCCCCCCGGGGAGTGGGAATCTTCATTCTTGATCTCTCAGACCAGTAGCAGCCGTTCCTTCCGCGTAACCGATATCGCCAGCGCAGACATTTTGGAGGTGAAGCCACCTACTCATGGCATGGATGTGCCGAGCGTTGCAGACCATTCCATAGAGGCTGGCCTACTTGGCGATGGCCGCATGAGCTTCGATTTGCGCATTAACCTCGTGCACGCCGAGGACGATTCAAAGCGGATGGAAGGACCTTTTTCTGTAATACTCGCTATCAATGGGACATTTGCGGGCCGCCGCGGCGGCGCTTTCGACCAGGTCTTGGCCTGTCCATATTACGTCGAGCACACCGGCCTGCTAGGCGCTTCCTGGATCGAGGGTGTGCATGGCACGTTCGTCGGCGCGCCACAGGGCCTCTCAGGGCTGCGCGGCGGGCCAGCCTCCGACGAAAGCGACGCACGCTTCTTCGAGCCGAATGGCAAGACCTTCACCGTGCAGTCGCCTATCCGCGCTAATCAGGTCGGGGAGTACGACCCGGCCACGCTACGCCTTTTTTCGAGCGCCCTGACACTCGCCACCGGAGCAGAAGCAGCCCGCACGGAGTGTGAAGGTGCTGACCGAAAGATCGAATTCGAGAACGGCGTGCAGGTGCGGGTACCTTCGCAGGGGCGTGGTCTGCGCATCACCACCCAACGCGCCGACATGCCGCGCGTCGAGGTGCTCACCTTCGCCATCGGCGGCGAAAATGGGGCCGGCGAGCCGATCACGGACTTTTATCGCTTCCTTATCGGCCACTGTGATTCCGAGCGTGTAGCCGCTGGCCTGTTTAAACCGGCCTTCGACGGCGACGATGAGTCCTGCCCCTTGCCCAGGGATCCATCAAATGCGAATGAAGGCAAAATATTCATGGAGGGAAGCCCACTCATAGCGGATTGCGGGGTGATGATCCCGGCACAGTTTACTGGAGCCCCGCCCGAAAATACGCAGAACTCTTATCTCTGGCTTTTCCTAAAACCACAAAAACAAGAAGAGGAAGATGACGCTCCCGAATTCGCAGCGACGCCGACCGCCCAGCCATACGTGGGCGGGTACGGGGGCTATGGAGATGCCTCTACCGAGCAAAACGGCGGCTGCGCTTACACCAGCTTCCGCGATCAGAAGACGGGAGTGACTTATTCTGAAACATCTGATCGACCGGAATTCGCAAAAGTGGATCAAGAATCCCCAACGGAGTCCACCGACAACCCGAGTCAAGTAGAAGCGCAAGAGCCGCGCTTTGTTGTTGATCTTAATCTTCAGGGGATCGACCCTGACCCGGCACTGATATCCGAGGTTCCAGCAACGGAGACGGAGCCGGAAGAAACGGGTATAGATTTTTCCAAACCGGAGCTGGAGAATCCCCTCGTCTTCTTCCCCGTGCCTGATGAGTTCCGGGACCTCTTATTGCCCTGTTTGGGGGGTGTGGGTGGTCTGACACTGATCGGCGTGGCACTTTTGGTCGCTAGGCGGCAGCGCGCCAAGGCAGCTGACGCTGCGAGCAGTCAGGTGCCGGATGACGATCGCTTGGACGACAAAGACGCCAACTAAGAAGACATCCCGCCAGACTCATCCGGCATGGCAACCGTTGGGGAAGACAACGAACAGCCGGTAACGGCAGCGTTACCCTACCCAGCGCGCTGGGCAGGGATGAACTTGACGGCTTGCGAGTCTTCGTCTGTGAAGATTTTTAGCGCTCTCGCATCTTTATTCCATTAGCATAATAATATCAATCACTATATATTTACTCGAGTGTTGTGATTTGAGTGAAAAGGCTCAAGCAGCCAAAGAGTAAGCTTGCTTGGCGAATAAGTACGAGAAGACTTGTTGCTCGTCAGTACCGTCAGACAGAGAGCCGTGAGCCTGCAAGATCAATGCTTCGATTAGCTGCTGGCTTTGTTGGCGAATAACCTGCCCGATGGATTGGATGGGCGCGCAGACCTTGTCACGACGCGATGTGGGCAAACAGTGCAGGTGCAGGAACGAATAGGCCACGAAGACCAGTGACCAGTGCTTATGAATGGCGGCGGCCGAGCGCATGCGATATTCGTGGAGCCCCAGGTTCTGTTTGGCGTCTTGATAAAAGGTCTCAATCGGCCAACGGAGCAGATAGGTTGCGATGATCTTCTTGGCATCCCAACTGAGATGGCTGCTGACCAGCACGGCATAGGTGCCGGTTAAATCAGGCTTGGCAAAGCTGATGACCAGCCGTACCTTCCCCAAAGTCGGGATGCG
Organism: Anaerolineales bacterium; assembly: GCA_965248775.1. Classification (GTDB taxonomy): domain Bacteria; phylum Chloroflexota; class Anaerolineae; order Anaerolineales; family JBHHUI01; genus JBHHUI01. Next base: position 1,104,408 of record OZ252150.1, on the reverse strand, counting down.
TACATTCTTGCTGAAGCAGTAGTAGGTCTGCACGCCCACTTGCATCGGTTTGAAAGCGGAAGGTGGGATAAGCGGCACTAGGTCCTGCACCTTGATGTGCGGACCATCAAAGCGCATGCGTTCGCCGGAAGCATCCTGGAGCACAAAGCTGTTGGTGATAAGGTTGCGGTTGTTTTTCAGCAGGCTGATCCAGTGCTTGCCATGCGCACTGAGAACTTCGAGCAATTCGGGTGCCAGGTACCAGGCGTCGAACAGCACCGTTTCAAAGGGCAAATCGTGCGCCAGCGCCGCCTTGACCAGTTCAGCCGCCAGCGAAATCTTGGTCTGAAAAGATTCGTCCAGAGCCCGGAACTCTGGGTCGGCCAGCAAGGTGGGTGCGACTTGACGTTTGAAGCGATTACGCTCCTTCTTGGTTTTCGGGATCGTAGCGTCGGGCAACAGTTTCTTGACGAACGCTTCCCAGTCGGTGACTTCTTCGTAGCGCCGGTACAGTCGCCAGTCGGCCGGAAAGCGAACCGCGCCGCTGATGTAGTGGCCGGTGACCAGATTGTGCGCTAGCGGATACATGTGGTTGCCGTGGTTGTAATGTTGGTCAATGTATTCGAACAGACTGCCGACGTGCTCGCACAAAGTATCATCGATGGCCAGCATCGATTTGCGGGCGCCCTGGCGCTGACGCTTGGTTTGCTGGAATAAGTATGCAATGCGTTCCTGGTTCAGTTCCGCGGCATCCCAGTTCGCTTCCGACAAGAAGCGCGACAGGTTGGTCTTGTCAGCGCTATCCAACAGGCAGCGCGTCATGTTCGCCATCGACTTGTTCTTCAACACAATCAGTCCGGTTAGATAATTCTCGAAATGCCGGAACTGACAGCGGTTTTCAAACACCCCGCGAAAGCTGGCGCTGTGCTCTGATACGATGGGAGCCGGTTTTACGATGGGAAGTTGCATCTGCCGAATATGCCCTAAGATCACTCAAATCACAACACTCGAGTATTTAGTCTGTCTTTCTCATATTCGCCATTCGAGGTGAGAACATGGCAGCTCCGAAGTCCTCTAGTCAACGCATTCTTCTGATAGTCGGCGTGTTGTTATTTGTCGGCTCGTGTATCGGATTTGCAGCAGTCGTCGTCCGCGGACCTGGTGCCCGCCTTATTGCAAGTCGAGCTTCGCCGACAGCCGTATCTACGCCTCGACCAACAGCAACCCCAATACCTGACCCCACTCGCACCCCCCGGCCGGATGCGGATTCAGATGGACTGCCGGATGAAAGCGATCTATGCCCGGTGCTCGTCGACCCAATCCAGAACGACCTCGACGGCGATGGCTGGGGTGACACATGCGATATCGACATCGACGGCGACGGTCAGGCCAATATCAACGATGCCTGCCCCTTCGACGCAGGGGAGGCCTGTCTCGGTCCCGCGCCCGAAATCGTCAACCTCATTAACCCGGCCATCCTGCAAGACCAGACTACTGCGTACGTCAGCTATGCCAGCTTGGCGACATTCGAGAATCCGGACTCCGCCCTACCCGCACTCTTGAACGGCGTACTCTACCCGAGCGGAGTTACACCGCTTTGGAACGATGCAGGCGACCTTACCCTAAACTTAAACTTTGAACTGCAATCGCTCTCGCCGCTCTGGCCGGGCGTCGAGGGCGATCTGGGCCTCTCCAGCGGTGGTCTCACGCTCACCTGCCCCACCGGTGACGGCGGTTTATGCAGCGGCCACCTGACCCTCGATCTGCTCTTCGACGACGAGACGATTTCCGCAGCGCCGGCCTGCACGTCGGATGATGTGCGTTGCGCGCTGAGTGTGAATGTCGCATTTGGCGGTGCAGATTCTATGACCGTCTTGGGGGCCTTCGACGCTGAATTCAACGAGTTACATTTCAGCGCAGGCATTCCGGCTTTTCCGGGGCCGTTGGAGTTGACGGACTACGCGCTGGACATGCAATTCGGCGACGGCACCACGATGAGATTAGGCGACCCACTACCGGCTGTTGAACTACCTGTGCAGTATAGCGATGGCACGGACGATTGTTTTGATGATGAAGATCAGCCCATCGAATGCGCCCCAATTGGTGATCTGCAATCGGTGAACCTCGACTTGGAAGTTGTCGACGGTATCCCGTTTCTAATTGCGACCATCGAAACCGCCGCCGACATCCCGCTCGACCGCTTCGCTGATTACGTCCGATTCGAAGCCGTTACCTTCGTAGAGGAGGATTCCCAGTTCCGTGTCGATTATTACGATTTCTTTCCCAGCGACGGCAGCGGGGTGTGGACAATCCGTCGCTTTTTAGAAGACAACATCGGAAATTTCAATCCGGCCGCCTTGCCAGCCGGGTTTACTTTCAGTAGCGTAGGAAATGTTGCAACACTGAGGCAACCGCTGAGCATGAGTGCACCGCGCAGTGGGAGTCTCTATGGGATCGGAGCGTATACCGAAAGCGATGACCAGACTCTCGCCTACGACTCCGTGCATGACGATCTATCAAATAGCACACCGCTCTTATTTTTTATCCCCGCTGCCGGGGACAGCGCCGACTTACTGCCGTTGGTTAGTTTCCCGCAATATGTTGATGGGGATGCACAAGTGCATATCTTTGGGATGCTGCCCTTCCCGCCCGGCCCGCCGGAATTCATAGAGGTGCCCATAAGCGTCCTCGAAGTGGACCCAACCCAGCAACGAGATTTCGGCGACGCCCCGAACGGCGCGCCCAGCGACTACGTGAACGGCGCGTTGACCGGCCTGTTCCCCAATAACCCGACGAACGGCGGCCCCGAGCATGAATTGGGCAGCGTTTGGTTAGGGGAGAGCGTGACCGGCGAAACTGTGCCAGTAGTGTCGGGAGATGCTGCCGACGATGGAGTACTCGGCCTGGAGGTTGCCGCCTGCGAAACGAGCACCGTCTACTTGATGGTCAACCTGGGCGGACTGCCGGCCACCGAGCGCACAAACCCGCTCTTCGTCAACCTGTTCGCCGACTGGAACCGCGACGGGCTTTGGACGGGCGCCGACGGCTGCGCCGAGGAATGGGCGCTGCAGAATCATCCCCTCGATCTGAGCGCTTGGGACCCTAACACTTCACTGATCTTGGAAGCGCCGGAGTTCACAGCTGGCGAGCAAGTGGAGGAATTCTGGTACCGCGTCACTCTCACTGCGACGGAAATCGAAGACCCGGCCACTACCTTTCTCTCCGGCGAGACGGAAGATTATCTCTATACAAGCGAATCGCCGTTGGCAGCCACAATCGGGGGCGGCTTGGCTGCTCCTCTCCTAGCACCCCGCCCCACCGAGCCCACATTCTCTTGTCAGGGAACGATGATCTCCCATGGGGGGTGGGACGAAACCTTTTTTATCACCCAGACCAAAAGCACCCGTTCCTTCCGAGTCACAGATATATCCAGCGTGAATGTCTTGGAAGTGAAGCCGCCGCTGCCCGGCATGAGTGTGCCTCGTGTCGCAGGTCACTCCCCTAATTCATTTCTGTTTGAAGATGGCCCGTTAAAGGGCCTCATGGGCCTCGACCTGACCATCGGTCTCGTGCATGAAGAGGATGGACCAGCGCGGATCGAAGGCCCCTATCTCGTCATGTTGCGCATCAAAGGGCAATTCGGGGTAGGTGACAGCGGCGCGTTCGACCAAGTCCTGGCCTGTCCGTACTACGTCGAGCACGATGGCTTTTTGATCGCAGACTGGTTTTCTGGCAGGGATCGAACATTTGTCGGCGCGCCTGAAGGCATTTCCGGACCACGCGGTGGACCAGACTCCGGACAGGCCGACACCTTTTTCTTCAAGAAACACAATAAATCATTCACTGTTCAGTCCCCGTTCGCTGTCAACCAGACCGGCATATATGACCCGGCCACCCTGCGCTTGTTTTCGGGTGGCAAGACATCCGCCAGCAGCGCTGCAGAATCGGCCCGCTCGGAGGGCGATGGTGCTGACCGAAAAATCGAATTCGAGAATGGTATGCAGGTGCAGATACCTTCGAACGGACGCGGCCTGCGCATCACTCCGAAGCGCGATGAGCCGCCCCGTGTCGAAAAGCTTATCTTTATCATCAGCGGAAAAAATAAAGCCGGGGACCCGATCACGGACATTTTCCGCGTCTATATCGGCCATTGTGTTTCCCGGCGCGGGGCCGGTGGTCTGTTTAAACCAGCCTTCGATGAACACGACGAGGACGATACCTGCCCGTTACCGCCGGACGATGTTTCAGCTACAGGCCCGACAGCCGAGAATGGTTCTGATAGCGCCACTCCGTTCGCAGCAGACTGCGGCGTGTTGGTCTTCCTGCCGCCCCAAATTCCCGACCCGTTCAATTTCGGTACCTGGATGTGGATCTACCAAGACGAGCGTGCCCCTGAAACGGAAACTGAAGTCCTAGCCGTTGAATCGACGCCGACACCCCAAGCAGAGGAAGGTGAGGAAGCAGAAGCGCCCGAGCCAAGCGGATGCCCAGGCACCGCTTTTGATTTAAATGTCGGGAGGTTTATTGAGACCTTCAATCGGCCACAAGGTGCGATTGTCGACCCAACTGCACCCGAAGCGCCGACCGACATCGAGCTTACCAACGGGCAACAGAACCAGCGCGAAATCGTGCCCTTTAACACGTTGGAGGAATTCACAGAGATAGAATCAGTTGAGCCTGAGGCCGGAACAGCACCGTCGGATACGGAGCCAATAGAACCGACAACCCTGGTAATCGATGGCACCGCTCCATTGTTCGGGGTCGATGATTTGAGGGCTCTGGCCTTGCCATGTCTATGTGGATTCGGCGGTCTCGGGCTTGCCGGCCTCGCACTTATACTCAGCAGGCGCCAGCGCGAAAAGGCGGTCGACGATAAGCCAGAACCGGGACCGCAAAACATCGGGGCAACAGATATCGAAGAAGAGGAGGATGGCGAAGGTGAAGATGAAGGTGTAAATGCTGCCAACGAGGATGCCGACAAAAAAGACATCACCGAAGACTCATCTTCCACGCCGACCGTTGTCCACGGCCTTGATATACCTGACTTTGAAACCGTCGGCGCCGAGGATGCCACGCCCACCCCCGAGGGCACGGATGAAATAGTTGACCCTACAGCGAAAACAGTCTTGGGATTAAAAATTTCAGTGCGCCCGCAGCCGCTCTCGGAAGACTGCCGCAAGCTGCTGGAATTGGCACAGTTGCTCGCTGACCAAGGTCTTTTGGAACCGACTCCGACGATGGATTGGGACTCGGACGATGAATCTGAAGAAGATGAAGGCGACTCTGACGAAGAAGAGGAAGAAGAGGGAGAAGAAGAGGAGGAAGGCGAAATGGCTACCGTAGCGATTCCACCGTTCGCCCATCCGGCCCGCAAGCTCATCAATGACAAACTGGCCGAGTTGGACCTGGACAAGTCAATCGAACCACTGGACGATAAGCCTTCAAAATGGTCGAACGAAAAGGAGCGGCTTTTCAACTCGTTGTTGAAGATTTTACGCGACAAGTGTGGGAAGGAATTGCGCGATGAATTCCTGCGCGTTGATCCCGAAGCATCTTCACAAAAGCAGCTCAAGCAACTACAAGACGAATTTAGCAGTTCAGGTATTGATGAGGAAATCCTTTAGCCGCGTTCGAGCCAGCGCCGAACAATATGATCCAGCAAAAGCTCATCGCCGTCACAAGTGCGAGTCAATCCGCGACGCATGCCATATTGAATCCGGCCTGCCGGCAACGGGATGTTGAATTTGTGCCGGTTTACCCGGCGCACTTCGACTACACGTGCGAGCAAAACTCCGCAGCACTGGATATGGTGTACCGCATCAAGCCGGGCAAAGCTGCGGCCCGAGTGGAACAATTCTTGATAGCATCCGGCGCAATCTCGTTTTACAAAAATACAGCCACCGCCTTGTCCCGTCCAACGAATGCGGCTCTTCTGCGGGCCTACAACAATATTCCCACTCCCCGGACCATCTACAGTATTACAACCAACCGCGAAGTGCTGCACGGATATATTGAATACCTCGGTGGTTTCCCTTTAGTCGTCAAAGTACCGGGGGGCAGTCACGGCCGCGGCGTAATGCGCATAGACTCGACAGAAGCGCTGTACTCTTCAATGGATTTCTTGGATCGTCTCGGCAGACAGGCCTACTTGATGGAGTACGTGCCGGATCACACGATGATTCGTCTTATCGTCATCGGTCACGAAGCGGTCGCAGGGTATAGGAAAATATCTACAACAGATGATTTCCGCACCAATAGTGTCGGTGCATCCACAGAAACCGTTCTGGAATTCTCCGAAGAATTGAAAACGCTAGCAATTCAGTCTGTACAAATAGCCGGGCTTGAGTTTGGCGGTGTAGACATTCTTGTCACAGCCGAAGGAAATAATTTCGTCGCAGAAGCGAACTATCCCTGCCACTTTGAGCGCGTGCAACGCATCACCGGCGTGGATATTGCCGGCAAAATGGTCGATTACCTGCTCGCAAAGAACGCAAAGGATTGACCCGATCAGCTTCCGCAAACGAATAGCGATGCGCTTCCGCGTCCGGCAGCGTTCAGTCCATTGGGCGGGCTGCCGTCGGGCAGCATGTCGGTGGGTGTGTCGGCGAGTCCCCCGCGCGAGGGTTGGTTGCCCGCACCCGGCGCCTCCGCGCACGGCCATGCCTCCGATTGGCAGTTATCCCCAACCCAAGCCCATAAATCGCCCTGGCGCTGCTGTAGTTCATTTGGCGAAATGTAGAGATAATGTAGCGCATCATTGTCTACCATCGCGGTCAGATCTACGCCGGCAAATATGGGATCGCCGCCCGAAAAGCCGCCCATGGCGAGCACGGGCCGGCCAGTCTCGAGGATCAGCGGCGAAGCCTCGCGGGCCGATAACACCCCGACAAGGTACTCCACGTCTGCCGTTAGTGGTGTTAAATACGCAATCAGATCGGCCTGAGGGGACTCAAGTTGATTTCTGCCTTGCCCACCCGGCGAGCGGTTTTGCGATTGCGATTGGGATGTGAGCGGCCCCGCATTCGGCAGATTGACGTTTTCGAAAGAGCCACCTGCTGTTATCCTTGACCAGACCAAAGGCGCCAATAATACACCCCCAACGCCGAGCGCTAAGGCAGTACCCCCGATAATATTTCCAGCCCTCTCATCGAACATGGCGCGAACGATTCGACCGAGCAAGAATCCGCCCAGCCCAACCACAACGCAGCCGAGGATCAGGATGGATAACCACTTGCCCAGGTCTCCATATGCTTGCAGTATCCAAATCTGAAATGCAGCTGTCAGCAAGAGCGTGAATATCAAGCCGAGCGCGACGAGCCGGCGCCCGGCAGCAGCCATACGCCACAAAGATACGACGCCAATGCCCGCCAATGCGGCAATCGCCGGTGCGAGCATGATCAGATAGTAAGCGTGGAATAAGTTTGCGAAACTGAAGAAAACGATGTTGGTCCCCAACCAGCCACCCCAGAGCAGAATCGCGCCGTGGCGATCGTATAACGGCCAGCGCACCCGATCTACGAACAAGGCGAGCAACCCACCCAGCGCTGCCAACGGCAACAACCAGCTCGCTTCGTCAACCAGCGGTTGCTCGAATAGGCGCAGCAAGCCGGGCTCGCCGATTTCGCTACTAATGCCAGCACCCGGACTACCAGGGCCGTCCCCACCGACGCCACTCTGCTGAGGCTCATCCAAGGGTTGACCCTGCCCACCGGGTTGCAACCCGGACTGCGGCGGTTGACCCGGCTGGGGACCTGGCTCAAATTGAGGTGGTGGTTGACCAGGCTGCGGCGCTGCTCCCCCTTGGGGTGCCTGGCCAAGCTGCGGCAACTGACCGGGCTGTGGTGCTTGTCCCGGTTGGGGTGGTTGACCGGACTGAGGTAACTGGCCCGATTGGGGTGGTTGACCTAGCTGGAGCTGCGGGTCATTATTTGGCGTCAAGACATCTCCAAGATCACGCAATCCGCCCGGCAACAGGCGCAGCAGCCCGTTGTGCCCCACGATCAATTCCATCACCGTGTTGTTTGTTCTGCTGCCAATATAGGGACGCGACTCCGGTGGCATCAAATCGACCACGACCGCCCACGAAAGCGATACAACGAGGAGCAATACGGTTGTCACTGTCAGTTGGAGCATCTTTCGCCACAGTGCAGTCTTCCCGGCCAGCAGATAAAAAGCGTAGAGTGCGGGCAAGGGCAAGTAAGCCTGCAACATTTTGATATTGAAGCCGAGCCCAACCAGAAACGCCCCCAGGAGCACGTAACGCCAGCGACCCCGCTCGCTCGCTTTGACAAACGCCCAGGTCGCCAGCAGGAGTACGAAAACAAGCAAACCGTCGATCGTGTTATTTCGCTCGGTCGAAACCGCTACCGGCGTAATCGCCAAAGTGAGGGCGGCCAGCAATCCGGCCCACATCCCAAAGCTGCGTCGCACCAAGTAAAACAACAGCCCAACCGACAGCACGCCGGCCAATGCCTGCGGCAACGCAAGCGCAAAGCCATTCACGCCAAAAATCGCCGCCGAGACAGCCTGCACCCAAAAGCCCAGTGGCGGTTTGTCGACCGTCACCGACCCACCCGGCTCAAAAGCGCCGAAGAAAAAATTGCTTGGCGAGGTCAGCATGGACTGCACGGTAGCAGCGTAGTATTGATTTCCGACACTATCCGCGCCCAAGCGATAAAAACGTAATGCTGCCGCTACTATCAGGATCGATACAAGGCAGACCATTGTGATCGCCATACGTCCTAGATGGCGAATACTTGTTCGGTTTGCTAGGAGCGTTTGTCGGGCCGACTCAGGATGGGGAAACGTTATTGACGCACTCACTTTACACCTCTACCAATACTGGATTAACGCAGCCTAAGGATGCGCTCGATGTGCGATTGCGCTATCTAAAAGATGTAATGAAATTGTAAAGAACGGGGAAGATCAGCCGCGCTGCAATCCCCACAATTGCAGCGCAGCTGTTGATGAGAAGGGGTTTAGTCTCCGAATTGAATTCCCTGTGCGAGGGGCAATTCCTTCGAGTAATTGATGGTTGTGGTTTGACGCCGCATGTAGGCCTTCCATGCATCCGAGCCGGCTTCACGACCACCGCCGGTATCCTTTTCACCGCCGAAAGCGCCACCGATCTCCGCCCAACTCGTACCGATGTTGACATTTGCGATGCCGCAATCCGAACCCACGGCAGATAGAAATCGTTCAGCGGTCTGCAAACTGGTAGTGAAGATCGCGCTCGACAATCCCTGTGGCACACCGTTGTGGATTGCTACGGCTTCGTCGATGTCGCCGTATTCCATGATGTACAGGATGGGCGCGAAGGTCTCATCGCAGACCAAGGGTGTCTGTTCTGGCATCTTGATAATCGTCGGCTCAACGTAGTTTTGACCCTTAGCGGGTAGACGCTTGCCACCGCATAGGATTTCGCCGCCCTGTCCGCGAGCCGTCTCAATAGCCGCCTCGTAATTCTTCACTGCTTGCGCGCTCACCAGCGGGCCCATTAAAGCGTCTGCTTCCATCGGATCGCCAATCGAAACTTGCTGGTATGAACTTACAAGCCGTGAAACCAGTTCATCGAGGATATTGCTCTGCGCGATGATGCGGCGCGTTGAGGTGCAGCGCTCACCCGCAGTGCCGACTGCACCGAACAGTATCGCGCGAACGGCAAGGTCTAAATCGGCATCCTCGCTCACAATGATGCCGTTATTGCCGCCCAATTCGAGTAAAACTTTGCCAAGCCTTTGCGCAACCGTCTCGGCAACATAGCGCCCTACTTTTATCGAGCCGGTAAAACTGATTAGGGGTAAGCGCGCATCATTGAGCATGCGCTTACCTACGACATCATTTGCGCCGATGGCCATATTGAACACTGCCCCAGCATTATGGTCCGCTGCAACTTCATTACAGATATTTTGTAGCGCAATCGAAATGAGCGGAGTCGTCGGAGAAGGTTTCCAGACCATCGTATCGCCGCTCACAGCGGCCAGCGTCGAATTCCACGACCAGACGGCCACCGGAAAGTTAAACGCAGTGATGATGCCGACTGGCCCAAGCGGGTGCCATTGCTCGTACATGCGGTGTCCGGGACGCTCGGAGTGCATAGTCAACCCGTACAATTGGCGAGAAAGACCGGTGGCAAAATCGCAGATGTCGACCATCTCCTGTACTTCACCAATCCCTTCCGCTCTGATCTTCCCCATTTCCAGGGTAATCAGTTCGCCCAGCGGCTCGATCTTCGCGCGGACTGCGTTGCCGAGGTCGCGGACTAAATCACCACGCTTCGGAGCCGGTACAGAGCGCCAGGTTTTGAAGGCCTCCGCCGCCCGCTCAACAACAGTGTCGTAGGTCGCCGTGGTAGTCTGAATTACCGAGGCGATGCGCTCTCCGGTTGTAGGGTTGTAAGAGACAAGTTCAACTCCCTCAGGATCTTGCAACCAGCCCTCCGGACCGGCACACGCGCCGGGATTGACATCTTTCAAATTCAATTTTTCGAGTAATGCTTTCATTCGCGCCGACTCCAATTCTTCAAAAGAGAGGATTTACTTTGGTTATGATAGTATGGAATAGTCACCGTGTCACCGGCTACAATTTGGAAACTGGACTTCGGGTTTACAATTGAGGGCGCTCAGATTCAAGGGAGAGATTAGATGATCGAAGTCGCTATTATGATCGAAGCCCAGAATGGCTTAAATTGGCCGCGCTGGAAACGAATTGTCCGGGCTGTCGAGGAACTGGGCTTCGTCGGACTCTATCGCTCAGATCACTTCACCAACATGAATCCACCCGACAAGGATTCGCTCGAATTATGGACATCATTGACTTGGCTGGCTACAAATACAGAGAGATTGGAATTCGGCCCGCTGGTGACACCGTTCTCATTCCGACATCCCACACTGACGGCGCGCTTCGCCACGGCAGTAGATGATCTTTCCGGCGGACGGCTGACACTCGGGCTGGGTGCCGGCTGGCAAGAGCGCGAGCACAATAATTACGGGCTCGATTTACTCGAACCTGGTCCGCGCTTTGACCGTTTTGCTGAAGGCATGGAAGTGATCTCGCGCCTGCTCAACAGCAAAGAAGCGAATGATTTTGATGGCAGTTTTTACAAGTTGGAAGGGGCCAGTTTATTGCCCCGGCCGGCACGCACAGGGGGTCCACCGATCCTCGTTGGCGGCAGTGGACGCAAACGCACCCTACCGCTCGCAGCAAAGTACGCTGTGGAATGGAACACCCTGTTTAAGACTCCCGCACAACTAAGGGACTTGAATTCCCACTTGGATGAATTGCTAGCCGCGGAAGGACGACAGCCTAGCGATGTTCGGCGTTCGGTGATGACGGGCTGCTACTTCGGGGAAACCGATGCCGAGGTGCAGGAAAAAATCGAAGGTCGCGGCCGGACGGTTCAGGAGTTCCGCGATCTCGGTGTCGTGATCGGCACGCCAAACGAAGTCGTCGCGCAAATTGGCGAAATATCAGAGGTGGGATTGCACCGCGTTATGTTGCAATGGCTGGACATCGACGACCTGGATGGTCTCGAAGCACTGGCGAAGACCGTTCTCCCCCAGGTAAACTAACTCGAGACGCAGGTGCGAATCTTTTACCACGACCTATTTACATTTCCGCTGCCCGACAAACATCGCTTCCCGATTCAGAAATATATTCGCCTACGAGAGCGCATTGTTGAAAGTGGTCTGGGCGTACCCGGAGAAAATCTTTTTCAGGGCCCGGGCGCAACGGATGAACAACTTTTGCGAGCACATGACTCCGCATACATCCAGAAAGTTCAAACCGGCCAACTCTCAGAGAAGGAGATTCGGCGCCTGGGATTTCCTTGGTCAGCAGCGCTGGTTGAGAGATCTCGCAGAAGCGTCGGAAGTACGATCACCGCTTGTCGGGCAGCGCTTGCGGATGGCATCGGAGTCAATTTGGCAGGAGGCACACATCACGCCGGACGTTTACATGGCGAAGGCTTCTGCGTATTTAACGACGTTGCAATCGCCGCCTGCACGATGCAGGCCGAAGGACGTGTTCGCAAAGTTGCTGTGATAGATTGCGATGTACACCAGGGGAATGGGACGGCCGCCATTCTGAGCGGAGACGAAAGTGTCTTCACATTTTCGATTCATGCTGAAAAGAATTTTCCCTTCCGCAAATCCGCAGGTGACCTCGATATCGGATTGGCAGATGAAACCGAAGATGATACCTATCTGGCAGCGCTTCGCTCTGGTGTTCAACACACACTGAAAGAATCAAAGCCAGAATTTGCGATCTTTCTCGCGGGGGCAGATCCTTTTCAGGGGGATCGCTTGGGACGGCTGGCTCTCACAAAAGAAGGCTTGGCGGAACGAGATCGCCTTGTGCTGCAGGCCTGTGCGGAACGTGATATCCCGCTGGCAATAGTGATGAGTGGGGGCTACGCCAACGATGTGAATGATATTGTTGATATCCACTTCAGAACCGTCCAGTTGGCGAGTAGCTTCATTTCCAGGAATTAATCCACTTATTCTGCTCCGCACAAAGTTAAATTAATGGCCGAAGAATATTTCGATATTATCATTGTTGGTGGTGGACCGGCGGGCTGTTCAACGGCCCTTCATCTTCTGCAGCGCAGTCCAAAATGGGCTGGACGAGTCATCATCCTCGAACGAGAAAGATTTCCGCGCGAGAAACTATGTGCGGGTGCAGTCACCCGCTACGGCGAAGCCATACTCTCCGGCCTGGGATTATCCATCGGAGTTCCGACAATTGATGTTCGCGAGGCGCGCATTCAATTTGAGAACCTTACTGTCGCCGTTCAACATAACCCCATCTTCCGCGTGACCCGCCGGCTTGAATTTGACCACTGGTTGTACAACACTACCCGCAAACGCGGAGTTGATATCCGTGAAAACGAGAGGGTGCGCGAGATCGAATTTGCCAATGATGAAGTATTCGTTTCAACCCAAAACTCTGTTATTCGCGGTCGCGTTGTTGTTGGTGCAGATGGTTCCAAGGGCATCGTACGGAGCTATGTAGGGGAGAACCGAAATAGCAGAACAGCCCGGTTGCTCGAAGTTGTGACACCGGAAGACCCATGCGAAACACCTGAATTTATCGAGAAGTTTGGTACGTTCGAATTCACACCGCTGAACAAAGAGCTGCAAGGCTATTACTGGGATTTCCCGTCTCTGATTCAGAATGAAGCGTACATGAATCGCGGTGTATTCGATGCCCGCATCAGAACAGAAAGACCGCGCGCAGCGTTGCAGGATGTTCTTCGCACAGAGATGTCCGCCCGCGGTCGTTCCCTCGATAATGTGGATTTGAAGGGTCATCCCATGCGCTGGTTTGGCTGGCGTGGGCCGTTCAGCCGTCCCAATGCGTTGCTCGTCGGAGATGCGGCCGGTGGTGATCCATTGCTCGCAGAGGGCATATCATTTGCACTCGCCTATGGGAAGGTAGCCGCCGCGGTGCTCGAGTCTGCATTCGTTTCTAGGGATTTCAGATTCCGCAATTATCGACAGCACCTGCTGCGTGATCGTCTCGGCCTGACTTTGCTGGCACGGCGAAGCGCCGCCAACATGCTTTATCCACCTTTGGGACGACACCTGTGGCGCATCTTTTTTCATATGCTACCCTTCGGGGTTCGCATCCTGACCCCAGCCATACGAGGTTATCGTCTAGAGATTCGATATTCAAACTCGAACAAGCCTACACGGTTTGCTTCGAACGCTGGCTAAAATAATGGATAACGCTCGATTTCGAGAGTTGGTAAGTTACTCGGTGCTTATCAGGAAAACCGCCGCTTGGCAGGTTGAGAAATCACAGAACAAGTAGACCCTCATCAGGTCGTCGGCGCGTACGATGATTAAGAGCTCTGGAAATGAGATCAGGACGCGTTAGGTCAGATAAAAATATCTAGAAAGAATAGCCTGCCCCTGGTATTCTGATGCTTGACAATTCATTGTGCAAAGCGTAAACCAAACGCAGTATCAATGAAAGCCTACAGTTGGCGGAGCAAGCCGGTCTGCAACCTGATGCCTTGCTCGCAAAAAAGCCATGGGAGGCTTGCAAAGGATATAATCAATGACCAGAAAAGAACCGATCAAGATTCTAGGAGCGGGTCCGTCGGGTATGGCGGCGGCGATTGTGCTAGGCCAGGCTGGATATCGCGTGGAGATACACGATCTTCGCAGTGATGTAGGCGGTCGTTTTAATAACGACTATCAGGGTATCGAGAATTGGAGCATTCGATTGGATGCGTGGGATGAATTCGAACGCATGGGCATCAAGATTGATGATTGTGCCCAACCCTTTTATGGCGGCGTCATGTACAACCCTCAATTCAAACCGATAAATGTACAAACAGAAAGGCCACTTTTTTACTTGGTAAAACGCGGCAATGGTTCGGGGACATTAGATTGGACCCTCAAGAAGCAGGCCTTAAGGGCTGATGTTGAATTCCATTTTAATGACAGGGTAAAACCAGAGGAGATGCACATCGTTTCCTCGGGTCCCCGTTATTCGCAAGCCATTGCAGCCGGTGTTACTTTTGAGACATCTATGCCGAATGGTGCATATGTCATTCTGAACGATGATTTGGCGCCGAAAGGATATGTCTATCTACTCATTGCTTCGGGCAAAGCAACCTTGGCAACCGTTCTGTTTGAAGAATTTTCCGAAGCCCGAAAATGTTTGGATTTATCAATAGAACGATTTACAAAGTTGCTAAAAATCGACGGCATGCGAAATCTGAAGCAATGGGGTGGGTTCGGATCTTTCGGGCTCCCGCGTACAGCGGTGCGTGATGGGAAATACTACATCGGTGAAGCAGCTGGATTCCAAGACCTGCTTTTCATGTTTGGTATTCGTTATTCTATAGTATCGGGCTTCTTGGCAGCAAAGAGCATCATTGATGGCATTGATTATGACCGCGCCTGGAAGCGACGGTTACGACCACTGATGAAAGCTTCTATAGTCAACCGGTTTTTGTTCTCCGTGTTCAGCCGGCCGGCCTACCACTTACTTTGGCGCAGCGTCGATGGCGGTGACCCTACAAGGGTCATGCGTTGGTTGTACAGTTGGACACTACCCCACCAGATTATTTACCCTGTAGCACGGATCTACTTCGGTTCAATGCAGCGCTGATATCTGTGAGGGGTGTGCCTGCTGTTTCTCTCTAGTGCACGAAGGATCAGTCAATTCGATCCCATCCTGCTATAATCCAACTTCCAGAAATTTATTAGATGCGGTGTAAAGAGAACAATGGAAAATAACGACAAGAATCCGAAAGCAGATCATGGCATCACGATTTTTAAGTCAAATTTAGATCTAGCAGCACAAATTATCGATAGTGAGTTAGACAAACCCACTATCGAAGAAGCGATTCATAAAGTTTTAGAGAGTGTGGGCGAAGACCCGGACCGGCAGGGACTCCAAGGTACGCCGAACCGCGTGGCTCGCATGTACGAAGAACTGTTGCAAGGCTACCGGACGGACCCGGAGAAGCTCGTCAATGACGCACTCTACGATGTGGACTACGACGAGATGGTGCTCGTAAAAGATATCGAGTTTTCAAGCCTCTGCGAACATCATCTCTTACCGTTTATCGGACGTGCACATGTTGCCTACATACCCAATGGCAAGGTAATCGGTCTGAGCAAAATCCCACGTATCGTGGATATGTTTGCAAGGCGGCTGCAATTGCAGGAACGCATGACCCGGCAAATTGCCGACTTCCTGACCGAGGTACTTCACCCGCAAGGCGTTGGCGTTGTCGTTGAGGGTTTACACATGTGTAGTATGATGCGCGGAGTCAAGAAAGAGAACGCCCGCATGGTCACCAGTGCAATGTGCGGTGGTTTCTTGCGCGACTCTCGTACGCGGTCAGAATTTATGGGGCATCTGGAACGACGCTCCGACAGTCTTCTTTAAAACAAAATTAGGGGATACAAGCATGCCAGCCACAGTCGAAGTTAACTACGTCCAAGAAATTCCCGTTGCTGTGAAAGCACGTGGTCCGTTCGGATCCGCTCGCGTTACACTGGCAACGCGCTTTGCAAAGGCAGCCGCCGATGCCGCCGATCGTCTTGGGATCGACAATCTGGATGAGTATCTAAGCCAGCATTATTGGAAGATTGAAGAAGAATGCGACGGCTCGGCGTACGCTTGCGCGCATGCCAAAGCGAGAGAAATCGAAAACGAGTATCCGCCCTCGCGGCTACAGGCAATGGTCAAGCTTGTTAAAGAACTGGAGCATGAGATACCGGCAGAGCCCAAAGGGCGCGAAACTGTCATTAAATTGTAAGAAGCTTCACTTTTTGGTCCTCGACGAATTGGAAAAGCGAAGCTTCCCGCTGATCCGAAACGAACCGACGTGTATACTCTGTCGGTTTGTTGGTTTAAGCGGAGGTTGAGTCGGACGAGTTTGTCTGAGCAGCCTCATAATCGGTTTCACTCACCAGTTCGCCACCGTCGATTTCAGCACTTTCGAGTTGCTGGCGTCGGGTGAATTGAAACGCTGCGGACATTCGCTGGTAACAGCGCGAGTCCACCACAATTTTGTTGCTGATATACCCATCTTGGTTCGCAACGAGTTCATATTTGGGTTCAAGCCGCAGCCTCACAACATCATCACAGTTAGTACATTTCACATAGAGATAGATGCCGGAATCTTCAGCAACTTCCGGGGTTGTGCTGAATAACTTTTTGAGAAATCCCATCAACGCTTTCCTTTCAATTGGGTTCGTTTTAGATTTCGGTATATTACGCTCGTGACAAATTCTTCGCCGAGTTCCACAGACAAGAATCGCTCACGCCGAAAAGGTTTGTTTGCGGCCGGTTTCGCCATATTCTGTATTCTCGCCGCATTCGGAACTGCAGCCTATCACTATATCCAGTTTAGCAGCCGCGAGAGCACACTTCCAATTGGAACATCAATCGCAGGCATCCCCGTAGGAGGCCTGACGGACCTTGCTGCAACCTCACGATTGGAGGCCGCCTACTCTACACCGATCTCGATAAGATATCGAGATCACAATTTCCAGCTCCCACCGGCGCATGTTGGCTTTCAACTCCAAGTGGGGAAAATGCTTGCCGAGACAGAATATTCAGTCTCAACCTCAGACTGGCCCTCCTTTTGGAGTTATCTCTGGGGCGAGACACCGATCGTCGAGCAGAACGCGGCTTTGCAAGCAACGTATTCGGAACAACTCTTGCGCGAGTATCTAGAGGATGTCTCCAGTCGTTATGACGATCCTGTATTAGAACCTTGGGCAGATCCCGAGATGCTGATCACTGTGCAAGGCAACCCGGGCACAGCTCTGGACATCGAAGCGGCGATTCCCGAGATACAGACTGCACTCTTTACTCTAGACCCACGCCTCGTTACCCTCACCGGAAACGACCAATCCGCGCCCGCCCCCGGTATCGACATCCTTGAAAATCAAATTCGTTCGTATCTGGAGTTGCAGGAATTCAATAATCTATTTAGCCTTTTCCTGATAGATTTACGGAACGACGACCGCATTCATATGAATCTCTGGCAGGGTCAGGATATTTCCACCGTGCCCGATATTGCTTATTCCGGCATGAGTGTGATGAAAATTTACATTCTTGCTGAGTTTTACCGGCAGGTGACGGACGGCGCATTTCCTTACGAACTGGACCTGGTGGAAAAGTCGATAACTGAAAGTTCCAATTGGACCTCGAATCTGCTCATCGAATGGATAGGCGATCTCAATGCCAATAACGGCCTTTTCCGCCTGAATGAAACGATCGCCGCCCTCGGGTTGGAGGGCACGTTTATCGGCGGGCTGTACGACACAGAGGAGGCACCGGGCTTTCGATTTACGCCATCAAACACACGCGAGGACATCACCACAGCTCCGGACCCATATATGCAGACCACCCCCGCGGACATCGGTCAATTGCTGGAAGGTATTTACCGTTGTGCTGACTCCGGCGATGGATTGTTGGTGGAAGTTTTTGGTGAGCAATTCACACAGCAGGAATGCACCGATATGATCGACTGGCTCGCTTCGAATGAAATTGGCGTGTTGATCGAAGCAGGCGTTCCGGGTGATGTAACGGTCGCCCACAAGCACGGCTGGGCCGAAGGTGAACCAATCGGCGACGCGGGCCTCGTCCTGACCGCTGCAGGTGATTACGTGCTGGTGTACTACGTCTGGTATCCCGAATATACCTACTGGGATGAAAACTCCGCTTTACTCGCCGCCATCAGTCGTGCAATCTACAGTTATTTTAATCCTCTGACTCCTTGAAATAGTCATCTGGATACGGTGCGATTAGGGGTGCGTCATCCCGGATCGCAAGAGAATATATCGCCTCGCCAGGATATTTGAAGATACCGTGTTGACGGCCGACGACTATGCCATCGTACTCGGAATGCAGTACCCCTTCCCCAACCGGGCGCCCCCATACATCCCGGATAGTCGCTATCGGTTGACCCACTGAGACGAAATCTCCCGCTTCAAGTAAATGCTCCACGACACAGGCTTCCGTCACATGCGGTGCCGAACGGCGCCGGACTGGAAATCCTGGGTCAATGACTTTGATCTCCTCAATAGGTTCCATCTCATCATCCAACATCCCCGCAAAACGTAGTACATTGCGCGTACCTGCAACAGCAGCGTTAATGATGGCCGTGTTGGGAGACTCCCCTGTTCCCAATTCGACAGTCATTGATGGGATCCCCCCAACAAGGAAAACAGCCCCTCTCGTAGACCGATGCAGCTTCTCGTCAATATATTTTTCAACCGGGAATTCGTTCACCACAGTGTGACCGTAAGCAGAGATCATTTCGGATTGGCGCGCGAGCAGCCCTTCGGCAGCAGCAATATTCTCATTAACATCACCTTCAGGGCGATACAAATAGCGGTCACGAAACACGAATGAGAGTGAATCAATCCAAGCATTGTGATAATCAATCATATAGTCAGCCGAAGCACAAATCTCATCAAACAATTTTGCGTAGGCAGTTTCAAGTGAGCTCGGGGGTTGCTTGTCAGGATCTTGCGCGCGTGCGGGCTTTCCATCCGGCCAGAGCCGATTCGGATCTGCGCCCGCATGATAAGGTTTGCGCTGCATCGTGCGCAAGCCGGCCGGGCTGAGGGCAGGGATTGCCACAATTGTCCCACGCAGGCGCACAGCCAATTCAGGCGTGATCAGCTTGTGGAGCACCAATGGTCCTGCATGTTCCGGTCCATGAATACCTGCTGTCAACCAGATGCAGGGTCCGGCTTCGTTCCCTTGCACAAGAACAACTGGCAAGTATTCCGTGCCCGCGGTCGGATGAGTGAGGGCCTGCCATTCGCCGTATTGAACAGTACCTGGTTTGGCAACCGCCGTTCCGAGGGTGAAATTAGCCGCCATTCGGATTCTCCTTTTCTGCAACCTAGAAATTATAATCAGTGGTCATCATTTAACATTTGAGAGGACAAAGCGATGCATATCGATTTGATCGGCGTTCCTACAGACTATGGGGCCGGGCGGCGTGGGGTGGACATGGGACCAAGCGCCATCCGCTATGCGGGTTTACGCTCCCAACTGGAAATCCTCGGCCACACCGTCTCCGACCTTGGGAATCTAGAAACGCCCCTGCCGGAAATGAGCCAACCCGGTGACCCCAAAATGCGACACGCCGACGCCATTGTAGCAGTGGCGCAACGAGTCGCAGACCAAGTGGAAGCCAGCCTCTCGCAAGACCACTTCCCCCTTACACTTGGCGGCGATCACAGTCTGGCACTTGGCTCAATCCATGGGGCCGCACGCGTCAAGAAAATCGGTCTGATCTGGTTTGATGCCCACGGCGACTTCAACACCTATTAGGACTTACGCAAACCAGGGAGAAACTGAGACAATGTGTGAATGAACAAATTATCTCACTGGGATTACAGCCAATTTCTCTTGGTTAGCCAAATCAATTACACACAAACCTACTTTGCTGACCATAGTGAACATTTGAGCCACGATCGTGTCAATCGACTGATGAGGGGAATAAATTTACGCCACGGGAACTGCGCCAAATGCTGCGCAAAGAGTTGGTTCTCTCTGAAGATGGCTACATTCTCTTTGATGATACGGTGCTTGATAAAAACCATTCCTTTGCCATTGAACTGGTGCGTAGGCAGTGGAGTGGCAACGCCAAAAAGGTAATCAAAGGCATCGGGCTCGTGACTTGTGTCTATGTCAATCCCGACATCGATAAATTCTGGGTCATCGATTACCGCATTTTTGACCCTGCGCGAGATGGACGTAGCAAACTCGACCACTTGTTGGATATGTGGCGAACCATTCTGCATGTGGAACAGCTTCCTTTCCGCACTGTGTTGATGGATAGCTGGTATGCGACGATGAAAGTGATGAAAGCAGTCGAAAAAGCCGGCAAAATCTACTACTGTCCGTTGAAATCGAACCGGCAAGCGACAGAAAGTCCTGCGGATGACTACTGCCGAGTTGATGCGCTCTCTTGGAGCGCTGAGGAGATTGAAGCGGGAAAAATGGTTCATCTCAAAAAGTTTCCAAAAGGTCATCAAGTGAAACTGTTCCGGATTGCGGTGTCTACTCACCGCACAGAGCATGTGGTTACCAATGACCACTCTCAAGATTCCTCAGATGCTACAGGCATAGAAAGTGCCATCCGCTGGAAGATTGAGCAGTTTCACCGAGAGGCCAAACAGCTAACCGGGCTGGAAGCATCTCAATGTCGTTCGCAACGAGCACAGCGCAATCATATTGCTTGTGCCATGCTTGTCTGGGTACGCCTGAATCAGATTGCGCAGGATGCACATACGAATGTGTATCAAATTAAGCAAGGTTTGTTGAGCAACTACATGCGAACTCAGCTTCGGCTACCTTCTATCTCTATGCTCCCTGCGTAAGTCCTAACCTATGATACTTCGCCATCCGGAAATATCCATGGCATGCCGCTGGCCGCGCTGACTGGCTTTGGAGACCCCGCCATCATCAACCTTGTTCGGCCCGGAGATGGCGTGATCGTTGAGCCGGCAAATATTGCTGTTGTGGGAGCACGCGATCTTGACGAACGAGAACGGGTGTTGCTCCGTCAAACGGTAGTGACCGTTTTAGCAACCGAACAAATTGACCGCATCGGAATGTATCGTGCAATGCAGCAAGCGATCGAAGTCGCCGCGCGAGGGACGGATGGAATCTACCTGAGCCTGGACCTGGATGCACTCGACCCGGTCTACGCACCAGGAGTCGGCACACCCGTTCCTGGTGGACTCACATACCGGGAAGCTCACCTTGCCTGTGAGTTGGTTAGCGAAACCGGCAAGCTCATCGGGATGGAACTCGTGGAGGTAAATCCGATTCTCGATGTCCAGAATGCGACCGCAGTTATGGCCGTCTCACTTGCGCTTTCAGCTGCTGGGCAACGGGTTTGGATCTAACACCTCGATTCAGGGCTGTCAACCCAAAGATAAAATGTCCCCTTTTCTCCAAAGATAAAGAGACCCCTTTTGGAGAGGAGGAGTGAGACAATCGTCAACGTAGTAGGGGTTGCCCAGCCCCGGCGGCTGGACGGGGTGGAAAAGTGGGCAAGGTGCTTTTACTTGTCCACTTTTCCACAACTGGTCTGGTTGATTAGCCATTCTGTGCAGTCTGCGTTGTCGGCTTGCCATTGGGGCTTCGGCCACCCCGTCCAGCCGCGGCTGGGTAAGTGCGCCAGGGATGGTCGGCGGCCGGGCGCGTAGGTTTGCGGAGTTTGTTGTTGAGTGACTTGCTGGACACGACTTCGGCCTGGCGTTGTTGTCGCTTGAAGACCGTATGCTCGAGCAACCGACCCTTGTATCGGATGGCAATCTCGCCGTCGGGCTGCTCGTAGAGGGTGACGCGGGCGTTGCGCAGGGCATAACCAGGACGCGCGGTCTGGATCTGGTAGACGACCTTGTTGTACTGCAAGGCGAGGTTCTTGGAGAGTGTGCGTGTATCCTGGCGGGTGAAGATCACGTCCAGGCACTTGTCGCGTTGCACGCGACAGTATGCTACGCGATCGTCGGTGTGCCGCAGCGGGCGATGGGCGTCGCGCGGGTCGGCCGGGACGACAGCGAAGCGCCGGTTGAAATCATCCATGAACTGGATGACGAATTCGTTGCCAGCGGCCAAAGTGGAGATACCCTGTAGACGCATTTCCTTGACCAGGCGGTCCGGCAGGGTTTTGTTGGTGCGCTCGACACGTCCCTTGGCTTGGGGGGTGTTAGCGCAGACGCTCTGGATGTCCAACTCTTGGAGGGCACGGCCGAATTGGGTCAGACCTGTGCCGGAGACAGCGTTTTTCGCGTTGACACGAAAGATGCCATGCTTGTCGCTGTAGAAAGCCAGCGGTTTGCCAAGGCGAGCGAAATAGCGCCGCATAGCGGCAGAGTAGCTGAAGAAGCTCTCCTGGGGCGTGAAGTACAGTTCAAGCAAGCACCCAGTAGCGTCGTCGATGAAGACCAGTAGCGAGCAAGCCGGGGCGCGGCCTTCGAACCAGTCATACGGTGAGCCGTCAATTTGGACTAATTCGCCGAAACAGGCACGGCGGGTACGCATCTGGTGCACACGCGCACGTTTAGCGCGGCGCGGTTTCCAGAGTTCGGCGACGATCACACCTGCACTGCGTGCGGCGCAAGTGTTAGTTGGCGCACGCTCTCGACAGACAACTTCAAGCCATGCACTTCCGTCAGTTTCTCATGCGCGAGCGTCGGCCCGAAATCGGCGTAGCGCTTGCGGAGCAGCCGCTCGGCCTGGTTCCGAACCTTGGCACTCAGCTGGTTGTTACTCGGCCGCCCGCGGCGCTTAGAGACCAGCCCCTCCGTGCCCGCCTGACGGTAGCGGCGCAAGAGCCGTTTCACATGCCGCACGCTGACTCCCAGTTGTTCCGCTGCTTCTCGTTGTTTCAGACGCTTTTCTTCCAGCCGCAAAGTGCAGTGCGCACTTCACTGTGTTGCATGACTTCCAGTCGGGTGAGTTCTTTCTTGCTCATCGTGAGTAGTTCGTCCACCTTCTGTCCTCCTCCCGGGCACGCCGTATCGCGTGATCGTAAAAGGGGACATTACTACTTTGGGCTAACACACCTCGATTCAGGGCTTGACATGGAATGTAAATTCAGCTAATATGTCGCCATCAGATGCATCGCGTCACGATGTATTTTATCTAAAATCATGTCCTCAGAACCAATCAAGCCCGAAAAATTACTTCCGCTCTCTGAGCCTGTTTTTTATATCCTGCTCGTCTTAAGTGGCGGCGATCGTCACGGTTATGCCATCATGCAGGAGGTTCAGACCCTCACGGAAGGAAGAGTTCGCCTGGGTCCGGGGACGCTTTATGGTGCCATCAAACGAATGCTTGCACAGGACTTGATCGAGGAAGTCGGCGACTCGGATGATGAAGGCGAACGACGCCGATACTATCGTCTGACTCCCTTCGGCGATGAGGTTGCGCGGGCAGAATCAAGACGATTGGAAGAAATGGTAGCGGTAGCAAGACACAGGCAACTTTTGGAGAAGGCTACAAACACGCAAGGCGGTGCCATCGCATGAAACGCTCTTCACATCTGATGGTAATTTTCTATAAAACCCTGCTCCAGGTCTATCCGAAATCCTTTCGGTCGGAGTATGGCTCGTTGATGTTGCGTCTCTTCCAGGATTTAGCTTTGGAGTTAGAGGCTGGAAACAGTTTGGGAAAGACGTTTCGACTTGGCGCCTTCGTTCTCAACGATACTATCCAATCTTCCATTCGAGAAAGGATGGCAGCATTGAAAAACAACTCACCTTTAGCCGTAATTATTGCTGTGCTACTTTTGATTCCCGCCGGAACCTTCGCGTTTGGAAATATACTTGCTTACAATATTGGGCTGGCGCAGCTCGTTCCGACCATGGACTTCTTGTTTCCACGTTCCTTGGTAACGGATTTAGTCCTCCTGAGCGGACCACCCTTCGCCATTGCTATCATTTCACTTTCACTGCTACGCTCATCCCGTACCGACTTCGAACTAGGTCCCGCCGGAGTCATTTCTGTTGCACACAAAAATCAACTCGCTATTGCAATACTTGCAGGCGCAATTCTGATCCTGTCAATCTTCAGCGTTTATTTCGTCGTGGAAAACTGGTATTGTCTTGTAGGCTTAGCGGAGAGTTGTTAAACACAGCAGAATCGGCAGAAGAAAAGGTCGCCTTCGGGCGGTCTTTTTGTTTAATACATGCTATGTATGTTTCAAATCGGACGCTTGTCTGCTGTTATTTCTGCGAAGCGCGGCAGCTCTTTATCGCGTGCCGAAATCGAAGGAGCGTCCACGCCCCAGGGCACATTTAGTTCCGGGTCATCCCAGGCAACGCCTAGTTCATCGACCCCATCGTAATAATTGTTCACCACGTAAGTGAGTGTGACGTCGGTCAGGGTGTACAAGCCGTGCGCTACACCCACCGGAATGAAAAGGCCGAAATGCCCCTCGGCAGTCTCACCCATATCAAATACTTCAACAGATTTATAAGTCGGTGAGGCAGGACGCAGGTCGGCGAGTCCGACCCGGATCGTTCCACGTTGCACGTACCAGAAGTCAACCTGGTGGAAGTGATAGTGCAGTCCGCGTAGCACTCCTGCCTCGGAATCCGAACGATTCATCTGGACACGGCTCCAATCCGTATTGGGAAACCATTCGGAGCGAAATGTCTCTGTGAATCGACCGCGTGCATCCGGAAAACTTCGCAGATACACACGGATGACACCATCAATGACTGTACTGGACTCGTATTTCGGCATCGTGCGATTTTACATTAATCGTTCCAACAATACCTTCGCCAAAAATGAGTAAATGAAAGGGCTTCGTGTAGTAGAGTTGCGGTCTGCAACGACATCAACTCAAAAGCTACAGGAAGCCCGTGGTGGACATTCTAGCACTTTTACGATGCTGCACTCCCACACTGACGAACACCAATCTGCGCCGGCTGAGCCGGGTGATGATCGGCATGTTGGCCATGACGGGACGGGTAACAATGTTGGGCCTCTCGCGTTGGACCAGCAAGGGCGGAAGTTACCGGACGGTACAACGGTTGTTTGCGGAACGGATGGACTGGGCGCACCTGGAGCGGCCTGGCAGCGAGTACATTCTGGTGGGTGATGAAAGCGTGATCACGAAAGCGGGTAAGCACACTCATGGGCTGGACCGCTTCTTCTCCAGTTTGGTGGGTCGGCCAGTGCCGAGCATTGCCATCTTTGCCCTGTCTCTGGTTGACGTCCAAGCGCGCCGTTCGCACCCCGTCCGGGTCGAGCAGGTGGTGCGTACAGAGGCTGAGAAAGCGGCCGCGCGTGCTCGCACCCGCAAGCGAAAAGCGCGCACTGGCAAGAAAGTGGCGACGGTGCCGGTCAAGCGCGGACGCCCGAAGGGGAGCAAAAACCGGGACAAAACCCAGGTGACCTTCACGCCCGAGTTGCAACGCATCAGGACCATGGTGCAAAAACAGCTGGCATTGAGCGCAGGCACGCTCTCGATTACCTATCTGGCGCTGGATGGCCACTTTGGTAACAACAATGCGCTCCAAATGGGGTGCCAGTGCGGCCTGCATCTCGTCTCCAAGTTGCGCCACCATGCAGCCCTGTACTTCCCGTATGACGGCCCGAACAGCGGGCGCGGACGACCGCGCAAATACGGGGACCGGGTGGACTATCGCAATCTCCCAGAGCAATTTCTGGTGGACACGACCCGCGACGGCGCGCTCGAGACGTGTATCTATCAAGCGGAACTGCTGCATCGTGATTTCGCCCAACCGCTCAACTTAGTCATCCTCACCAAAACCAATCTCAAGACCGGCACCTTTGCCAGCGTTAATCTATTCAGTAGCGACCTCGCACTCGCGGCTGACAAACTCATCGACTTTTACAGCCTGAGATTTCAAATCGAATTCAACTTCAGAGACGCTAAACAACACTGGGGTTTGGAAGACTGCATGAATGTCAAGCAGACCCCACTCACCAATGCCCTCAACCTGTCACTGTTCATGGTCAACGTCGCGCACGTCCTATTACGTGAGTTTCGGCAAACCAACCCGCACGGCAGCGTCCTGGACCTGAAAGCGTACTATCGCGCCGCTCGTTACTTCGAAGAGACGATTAAAATGCTTCCGCAAAAACCTGAACCCATTTTATTGGAGCAGCTCTTTAGTAATATCGCCTCGCTGGGAAGTATTCACCCTGTTCCTGTGCCCATTTATTCGCCCTAATTGGCGAAGGTATTGTTCCAAATAAAGGGTTTTAATGTTCAATTGATACGTCCTCATATATATTCACAACGGACGGGATTTTTATTTGCTAAAGAAAGGGCGAGGCGGACGGATCACGAATCAACGACGGTACCCTCCCTGCAGAACGGCGCGCAAGCTTCGACTGCAAGAATCTCTTTTATTGCAAGGCCAAATACGCGATCTGCCTCGTCGAATAGTGCTTCGGTGCCTTGGTCCGGGCCGACCCGCGCATAACGTGCCAGTGCTGCAGTACCGATGTCCATCGTGTCTAATACATGCCTGTGGGCCACTGCCATGCACCTCGGAAGTTTGATCTTGTCTGCATAGTCTTCACGAATGAGCTGCAGGAGCTGCAGCGGGCCTTCCATTGCATTCGGATTAGTTGCCGCGCCGAGACGCAGTCCCTCCAGATATCGTTGTAGGTAAAGCTCCATCTGGTCTGCGGTCCTCGCTACCCTACGAGTGCCGCATGGACCGAGCGTCCAAAACCACGCTCCGCCCAGCCCCACGACAAGCGCCAGGACGAGTATCACCTGCATCGGGAGAAGGAATTTTCGCGTCTCCATTTAATTAATCCAAATGATCAATTCTTCAGGGTATTCGGAGAACACCAGCAGTGACTGCAATGGATTGGTATTTTGACATCGGGAGATTCTACATCAAGGAACATGTGTACTCTAACCTTGCTCAATATCAGAATCGCTTATACTGCATGCTGAAATTTCAGAATCTATATCCAGCCAATCTCAGAAGGAGATACCCTTTGCACGCAAGAGTGATTGCACTTCGAATAGGGCTGATTGTCATCGCCATACTTGCTACCCTTGCCATGCTTGAACTCCTTCTTAGTTTTTTCGGAGTATCGTCAGATTACTCCCAAGAAGACATTATTGGGCTACAAGAGATAGATCTGATCCAGGATGATTGGTGGTTCTGCGATTCTCTTGGATGCCGAGTCGACAGAAAAGCTCTGGAGGCCCGTGCCGCCGCCGGAAACTTTCCCAATATTCATGAGCATTTTCATATCATCAATGACCAGGGATTCCATGATGAAGATTCGTTTACCGCGGACGCACTTCCTGAAGATGCTCTCAAAGTACTGGCACTAGGTGACTCATTTACATTTGGCATGAACGCCGACGTGGGAAACGGCTGGATCGATCAGCTCGAGGATCTGCTGCAGGAAGAGACAGTGGCCGCAGTATGGAATACAGGAATGCCAGGCTCCGGAACAGAACAGTCTCTGCGCTTGCTCGAAACCTACGCTCCTATTATGCAGCCCGACATTATCTTGATAGGTTTTTACTTGGGCAACGATTTTGACGATAATTTGTACCCGTTGGACAAGTGGATATATCTAAATGAAACGCTCGTCAAGCAGTATGCTGTCAACCAAACAGGTGAGATTAACAGGCTCTCCTCGCTTGATCTTTACCGTAAGACACAAGGGCAGCCGGCGCTTGATGCAAGCAGCGTAGAACTCATCATACGCTCTACGCGTGTGGGATCAATTGCGTGGCAGGGAATTGACACTCTTAGGAGCAGATATCGCACTCCAAAAGAACTGGATATTCTGTTGCAACAACGAGCCATATACCGGACCCGGCAGCATTTAACCGATATTATGACTTATACCGAAGCAAATGATATACCGCTGTATGTCTTGCTAATCCCGGATATACAACACATCGATGGGCGAAACTGGTATAAATTTGGCGTCGTCATGGATTATTCGACTACCACCCAGATGTTTGATGATCTCAACTTAAAGATTATCGATATGCTGGATGACATCACAATCGAAGATTATGTCGAGCACCAAACTCTAGCCCATTGGAATAATGACGGACATGATAAAGCTGCCCGTATTGTATTTGAAACAATCCAACCGCTGATCGATCAGTAACCTTACATTACGATAGACAACCCCCCTTTATACAATATTTACGTAAAATTTATATCGGGCATATTGAATTTTGGTACACTAAATTCATCCCCCCTGCCCTGTCTATTTCCCCGTCCCCTTTTTTGCCGAAATTGGGGTACAAGGGCAGGTCCAGAAACGCCCATATCGTTTGTATGATGGGCGTTTCTGCTTCATGCACAGCAGCATCCTCACTCTAACAGCATTACACCTTCATAGTAAATCTGCGCGACCTGCCCAGCGCATTCAGGTAAACCGGTATCGGTTTCATAATGGGCAATACATCCAGCAGTATGTTCAGAGTTGGAATCTCCATCTCCCTCCGCGTGATCTTCTGGAATATGCCGATAATGAACCAATGGCGTATTATATGGGCGCATATTCGAGCCGATATAACGAGCCATTGCTATCTGGCCGGCAGTTTGTATAAATTAATTGTCTAAGCGGGTTGCATATCCCCTGAGTGGCTACCACGCTGCGACCTGAGTGCAAATCAGGGCAGATGCCAACAGGAGCAATGGTTAGTATAATCAAACAGTCCAGCATGGAAGCTGAACTGAAATCTGAGTGCGCTTGGAGAGACTCGAACTCTCACGTCCAAAAGGACACAGGCCCTCAACCTGCTGCGTATGCCAATTCCGCCACAAGCGCGTGAAGGAGTATCTGTTTTTCGAGTGAACTCGAACCAACCCGCCCAAGGGGGCACAGGCTTTCAATGCCAAGCCAATTATGGACGCATCTCCGACTTTTTAAGCCGGCGAGTATTATAGCAGTGGGCGAAGGCCTGTCAATCAATGATGTTTGAACTCCCCCTTTTTCCGCTTAATACGGTCCTTTTTCCTGGGATGCCTGTAGCGCTGCACATTTTTGAAGAACGCTACATCGAGATGATCGGTGCCTGTCTGAGTTCTCGCCAGCCCTTTGGCATAGTTCTAATTCAACGTGGAGAGGAGGCGCTCGGACCACTGGCCGACACATATCCCGTTGGTTGTACCGCAGAAATCATAGGCTCGGAAAAATTAGAACAGGGCCGCATGAATATCAACGCGATGGGAAAAGAGAGATTTCGGATCATGAGTATCAAGCAGGACGAGCCTTATCTGGTAGGAAAGGTAACGACCTATCCATTACAATCCGCAGCCGATCAAAATCTCGTGGGTAAAGGCAAGGCATTAAGACCATGGGTAGATCGTTATCTTGATATTCTCTCCAATGCGGGCGAGTTTGAAATTGACAGCCAGCTTCTCCCAGAAGACCCGGTAGCTCTGGCATTCCTTGGTGCGATCCTGCTGCAAATGCCCCCGCGCATGAAGCAACAACTTCTCGAAATAAAAACGGCCAACAATCTTCTTCTTGAACTGAGACATGTTTATCGTCGCGAAGTTGCACTTCTGGCCGCGATGCTTGATCGGCCGCGTACTGAAGAAGGTCCCTTCACCACGAACTGATCGCCCCCATCCCAGTAACGCACCTGCATCGTTATCCAGTCTTATTTTCCGGTATAATCACAAATCTGTTGTGATTCGGACGATAGACTCGTTCGAATCAAATCCTAATCTCGGAGAGCCCCTTGCGAATTGCGCTCGATGGCATGGGTAGTGACAATTACCCAAACCCAGAAATCGAAGGCGCTATACTCGCTGCCCGCGAGTTCGGCTGTGAGGTCGTCCTGACCGGTGACGAATCTTTGCTACAACCATTACTGGCGGACAAACTTGACACTGAGTTGCGCGAGAAAATAACTGTTGTTCATGCCCCAGAACATTTCGCAATGGACGAAAAACCGGCCTTCGCCTCTCGGCGAAAATCGGATAACTCCATGGCGCGTGGACTACAGCTCGTGCGGGATGGAGAGGCGCAAGCATTTGTAACAATGGGCAATACGGGGGCGGCACTGACAAATGCGCTTTTCATACTGAAACGCATCCCCGGTGCGAAACGTCCGGCCCTCACTGGGAGGCTACCCACCGAGATCGGCAGCACCATCCTGCTCGACATCGGAGCAAATGCCGACTGCAAACCCGAATATCTATTGCAGTTTGGTGTGATGGGCAGCGTCTACGCAGAAAAAGCACTCGGAATTGCCAACCCAGATGTCGGTCTGCTCGCGAATGGCGAGGAAGATGGCAAGGGCAACGCTTTGGTGCGAGAAGTGTTTCCACTTATGGGCGATCTCCCGATAAATTTTGTTGGTAATATCGAACCGCAGGCTTTTTTCGCCGGTAAAGCTGATGTTGTTGTAACCGATGGTTATACAGGAAACATTTTGCTCAAATCAGCCGAATCCGCCGCATCCTTGGTTGGTGGACTGATGAAATCCGCATTCAGGTCCAACCCGTTCGCCCTTGCCGGCGGCGCGCTGGCCCGTAGTGCACTTAAGGCCGCACAGAAACGAATGGATCCGATGGAGTACGGCGGCGTGCCGTTGCTCGGCGTAAATGGAATTGTCATCGTTGGTCACGGACGCTCGAATGCATGGGCAATGCGCAGTGCAATTGGTGTCGCGAGTCGGGCTGTGGAGCAGAACGTCCTCGGAGAAATCCGAAATGTGCTCTCGCAAAAGCTTGCGAAACCCAAGCAGACGGAAGTGGCCCCAGCATGAGGAGTAGTAATGGACGCCCGCGCGTCGTGATTACCGGTATGGGGGCAATCACGCCACTTGGCGTGACACGCCCTGCTTTTTGGGAAGGATTAGTGGAAGGCCGCAACGGTATCACGCGCATCACTCAGTTTGACGCCTCCCCTTACGAATGCCAGATCGCCGGCGAGGTGCCCAACTTTGATCCGACAAATTACATCGACGGCAAAGAAGCACGCCGCATGGCGCGCAGCTCCCAGTTTTCCATCGCAGCTGCAATGGAGGCCTGGCAGAATGCCGGTCTAAACGACGCAAAACTGAATCGGGAACGACTCGGAGTGCTGTTCGGCACGGCGATCGGGGGCCTCGACGAAGCGGACTACGGCATGCAAGATTTCCGGGGACGCGGGGCAGCGCGTGCAAAGCCGTTCGCTATTACTGCCAGCATTCCGAATATGTCGGCCTACGTCGTCAGCCGCGAATTCCAGACACTCGGTCCGACGTCAACCATCGCTACCGCCTGTGCAACCGGCACACAGGTGATTGGTGAAGGCTCGGAATTCATTCGGCGGGGTGTGGCAGATATCGTTTTGGCAGGTGGCACTGAGGCAACCATTCGCGATTTCGCAATGGCAGGCTTTGGGGGGATGCGGGCGTTACCAATCCATTACAATGACGCCCCAGAGAAGGCCTCCCGTCCCTTTGATATAGATCGCGAAGGTTTTGTATTCTCCGAAGGATCTGGTGTTGTCGTGCTTGAGCGGCTCGAACACGCCCTCGCGCGCCGCGCGACCATTTACGCCGAAGTGCTCGGGCACGCCTCGTCATCAGATGCGTTCCATGTTGCGCAACCCGATCCTGATGCGGCCGGGGCAATTCGGGCGATGAAGTGGGCATTGGAAGATGCCGCTGTCAATTTCGAGGATGTGGATTACATCAACGCGCATGGCTCGAGTACACCCATCAACGATCCTTTGGAGACCAAAGCGATCAAAATGCTTTTCGGAGAGCTCGCTTACGAGATTCCGGTTTCTTCTACCAAGAGCATGATCGGTCATCCGATGGGCGCCTCCGGCACGCTCGAAGCGCTGGCCTGTATCATGGCCATCCAGACTGGTGTTGTGCATCCCACGCGCAATCTGGATGAGCCCGATCCAGAATGTGATCTTAATTTTGTACCGAACACTGCGCAGGAACACCGGGTGAAAATAACACTCTCCAATTCTTTCGGGCTTGGAGGCCAGAACGCATGCCTCGTGCTTAGCGAATTCAATTCCCGATAAATTGATAAATACACAGATTTCAAAGAAAACAACTCAATCTTCCTTTTAGGGAAGATCAAATTACCGAAGAGATTATTTCTGTAAAATTCGCTTATATCTGTGCATTAATAATCGTAGTGTGCGGTGACAACTCTTACCTCTATCAGCAATTGGGGGATAAATATGCAGGCCATTACAAATGAACAGCTAATAAAACGCAACGCCCGTCTGGCGAAATATATCTATCCTGTTGGCCTACTTGTTCTCGCTTCTGGACTGTTGGTTTCGTTCAGCCGCCCCGATCTGCTTATAATACCGTACTCAACGCTGATTATCGGATTCCTGCTCTCGAACTTCGCGGTCTCTCTGACCAATCGCTATGTCAGTCGACCCGATCGACCGCGACCAGACACTGCACTCTCTGACGCTTTGAAGGGGCTGGACGACCGCTACCGGCTGTACAGTTTTATTCTTCCGGCGACTTACACCCTGGTCTGCCCGGCGGGGGTATACGTGATCATCCCCAAATTTCAGGGCGGCAGCCTCACTTGGGATGAGCGCCGAAACCGATTCCGCCATCGGGGCGGCAGCATATTTAGAAATCTTTTCGGGCAGGAAGGGTTGGGGAGTCCAATCATCGAGGCTGAGGGCGAAGCCCGGAAACTGACGCGTTTTCTCGAGAAAGAATTCGGAGAGGCAGCACCACCCGTGAAAAGCGTTATCGTATTCACGAATCCCAAGATTGACATGCAAGGTTTAAATGGTGTGCCCATTCCTACCGTTAAGGCAAAACGGTTGAATGCTTTTCTCCGCAAGCAACCCAAAGGCGAAACTCTTTCGTCCGAACAGATCGAGCAGATTGATCAGGTACCCTGATGCGTGGTGAAGACTAGACTCTAACGTCTGGTTCGCTTGAGCCGGGGCTTGCGTGTACGCGCAGCGCACACTCGGGTATCATTCCCCCAACTTGTTAAAGCTAAACATTGCAGGTCAGCGCGCTTCCCTTCGGCTGGCATCCTTCGTCCTGTTAATTGCTGCTGCCCTGCGCATGTTCGCGCTTTCCGACGTGCCCCCAGGATTAACCCATGATGAAGCAGGACACGGCCATGATGCAGCGGGTGTCCTACAAGGTGTGACACCCATTTATTTCACCGTTGGCTACGGTCGTGAGCCGCTCTTCGACTACTTGAATGCCGGTTTTATTGCCGGGATAGGTAAAAGTATTTTCACATTGCGCTTTGCAGCGGCTGTTTGGGGCTTGCTCACTGTCGCAGTCACATACGCATTCGCACGCTCTGCGTTTGATACACGCGTTGCCCTGATAGGCACTGCTCTTCTGGCTGTCAGCTTTTGGCCGGTGGCGACGGGTCGGCAGGTGCTCCGCAGTGGCTTGTTGCCGATTTTGCTGGCTCTGGCAGGCTGGGCTTTCATAAAGGTCACCTCGCAAAGCTCAACGGTGCACCGCCCCGCAATTGTTGTGTTTACATTGGCAGTTGGCGCCAGCCTGTATACGTATATCCCAGCACGCATACTCTGGACAATATACCCGCTTACCTTGGTGATCCTTTTCGTTGGACGTTGGAAAGCACAACGCCCTTCCTGGACGCCAATTCTGCTCGGGCTTGTCATTGCTGCTGCGATTAGCGCGCCGTTGTTCGGCTATCTGCGTGCCAACCCGAACGTTGAACAGCGGCTTGAAATGCTTGACGAGCCACTGGAAGCAATTGCCGCTGGAAATCTTCGTCCAATCCTCGAAAACGTCGGCAACACTCTGCAAGCATTCTTTCGAGACGGATATGGCGATGACTTCCTCGCCTATAACATTCCTGGTCGGCCAGTCTTCGAGCTTGCCACCTTCGCATTATTTCTTATCGGGGTGCTGGCAAGCATGCGCAGATGGAGATCGCCGCCTTATGCCCTGAGTTTGGTCTGGCTGGCAGTCGGCATTTCACCGGCGCTGGTCATAGGCCCGGGTGCACTCACGACCAGAATCATCGGCGCACAGCCTGTGATCCACGTGTTAGCGGCAATCGGCGCGATTACACTTTGGAATAGATTTCCGAAAGGGAGAGCGCCAACCTGGCTCGGGATGCTCTTAGCCACAATCTGGATTGGGTTCATCGGCGGGATGACGCTCAGAGATTATTTTGGCCGATGGGCAAATGATCCCCGCGTCCGGGCTGCCTACCACAACAGCTTGTTGGCAGGTTTGGACTCACTTGCAGAGCGAGAGCTATCCATGGCTGCAATGATTAGTTCGCCGCTACCGGGAGTCGCGCATGACCCGTATATTGCCGAACTGTCCAACGCTACTTCGAACCTTAGTATTAATTGGGCGGATGGTCAGACAGCATTACTCTTGCCCACGGCAGAAAAAACGCAATTCTTATTCTCAGGGCGTGCTATGCTCCATCCGGCGTTTGAGATCGTATTTACTGATCTGGATGAATATATCCTACGCGCGAATGACCTCGATCCGAATTACTCCATCGGTGTTTTCAGCCTCACCGATATGAAAGCAGAGCTCGCTGCAAACCTTACTTCTCCAGCTGGTGAGACTATCCTCGGTGAGGCAATTGAGTTGATCGGTGTTGCGTGGATCACAGATAATCACAAGCCCAACGATGTTGCCGAACTGCTCACCATGTGGCAAGTGATTGATCCTGAGCATATCGGTCCGCAGATGGTTCCAGCCGCGCGCTCAGATCTAGTCATGTTCACCCATGTCCTTGACGCTAACGGGAGTCTTATTTTACAGAGGGACGAACTCGGCGCGCCATCCTGGCAGTGGGATCTGGACGATGTCATCGTTCAGATCCATGCCCTCCCGATTCCTGAGATCAGCTCCGGCGAATACCGAACTGTAGTTGGAATATACGAACGACAATCTGGCATTCGTCTGAAAACCCCCACAGGTACGGATGTGATTGAAGTTCTTCCATTGCAGATCGCCGTACCATGAGCTCGCAGTCCAAATCCAGCCAGCACGCGCTGGCATTAATGTTCCCGATCATGCTATATGCAGCGGCACTGCGCTTCCATAAATTCAACTCGATCCCGCCTGGCAAAACACACGATCAAGGCTCAATCGGTATCTTTGTGAAACAGAATGAACTATTCACTGGCGAGTACGCTCTACGTATTGGTATCTATTTGTTGCCGAGTCTTAACAATCGGCATACAGAATCCGGCGCGGATTTCGTGCTCCTCGATCCAGTTGAACTAGCCAATCCTTAAGCCATGCGTCCGTTACTGACAGCGACTCTGGTCTGCCTGCTTGGATTCGGATTGCGGGTGATTGGACTGGATGAAGTCCCGCCTGGTTGGCGGGATGATGAAATCATCGAAACAACCATTCACGCACAGCGCGTGCTCGACGGCGAGTGGCCGCTATATTTCGTCGAAGCAGAAGGCCATGAACCGTTGTATCACTATGTCTCTGCTGGTTGGATAACTCTGTTCGGGCGCTCGCTGTGGTCAGTGCGCATGGTCTCTGCGATCTTTGGCATACTGGCACTTGCCGCCAGCTATCGGCTCGTGCGGCAGCTTTACGGACGCCAGACTGCTCTGGTCGTTCTCGTATTGCTGGTAATTTCGTTCTGGGTGTTGATGTACAGCCGAACAAAGATTAGGCACATCAGTGCGTTACCCTTCGTGTTACTTTCCTTTTCGGCTTGGTGGCAAGGTGTGCGGCGTGATCGAACACGATCA
Organism: Anaerolineales bacterium; assembly: GCA_965248775.1. Classification (GTDB taxonomy): domain Bacteria; phylum Chloroflexota; class Anaerolineae; order Anaerolineales; family JBHHUI01; genus JBHHUI01. Next base: position 1,068,720 of record OZ252150.1, on the reverse strand, counting down.
CTTGCATCTGCGGGGATTTGGCTCGCTCTTGGCCTGTACACCTATTTTGCCGCATTTGCGGGAGTCCTGATTCTTACTGCAAGTTCAATGTACTACGTCTTCGTAAAACGCAAACCTGTCCGCACTTTGTTGCAAATTGGAATAATGCCCACCGCAATTGCAGTCATTCTTTACCTACCCTTGCTACGCATCATTACAAACCAAGGTGCCGGTGCAAATCGGCTCGCCATCGTCGGTGCGCCACTGGTCGCCTTGCGCACGGGTAACATGGAGCCAGCGCTTCAAAACACAATAGCCACACTTGGCATGTTTGGATTCCGCGGAGATCCAGAGGCTCTATACAACATCCCAAATCGACCCGTCTTTGGTCCAATTGTTTTTGTCCTTTTTGCACTTGGAGTCGTGCTGCTGTTCTCCAAATGGCGATCGCCAAGGAGGGGTTTTGTGCTCATCTGGCTGCTTGGCGGGATCGCGCCCACATTTGTTAGCATGCCCGCTGCAAGCCTGGGACATTCCATCGTTTCATTACCTGCTGTCTATCTTGTGTGTGGATTTGCCATTCATTCAATCGCAAAAGCGGTAGCCGTGAGAACGATCTGGTCCAAGGGTACTGTCTGGGGCGTATTGAGTCTTGTTGTTATTATTGCAGTAGGATTTCGGGACTTACCCGCTTATTTCATATCCTGGCCACGATTATACGAAGTTCGCTTTCTATATCGCGCAGAACTCCAGGACCAATTCCAGCGCTGGCGGACCACTCCACCTACGGCACCGGTCGCTATTGGAAGCACACTCTCGTATTGGGACACAAGTGTCGCAGAAATTGAACTTTCCTCAACGGGTATTCAGCCGCGCTGGTTCAGACCCGAATGGGCGGCAATGCAGCCGGAAGGTTTGGCACCCGAAACTTATTACTTCTTTCCGTCCGAGCCCGACATTCCGGCATCCTTGATCTCGAGTGATATTCAGACCGGAAGTACAGCAACCTATCCCGGGTTATTTCATTTGCGCGGCTATTTATTGGCGCAGCAAGAGAACGAACTGGATGTTTATCTTTTCTGGGCAGCTCTGGATGATTTCAATCCAGAGCTGCCCATTATCAGCACGAGTCCAGAATCGCCCCTGCAACCGATAAAAGCGTTCGTCCATCTCTCTGATACAAATGGCACACTCATTGCAGGCGCTGACCGCTTTGACCTGGACTATTTCACCCTACAGGCTGGCGACAAATGGGTCCAATTGCATCGCATTGAGCTTCCACAGAGTTTAAACGCAGGAGAATACTCCCTGTCTAGCGGGCTTTACAGGACTGAAAACGGCCGTCGAATTCTCACAACGACTGGTGTAGATACCTACATACTTGGAAGGCTGCAGCTGCCGAAAGAATCATGATTAATGTCTAAAGCTGATACTTCTGCCCGCAACAGACGGCTATTGTTCAACATCCTGCGTGTGATCGTGAGCGTGGGCCTGCTGGTCTGGGTCTTTGCAACAATCGAAATTGATGAGTTGCTAATCCTCGTTAGGGACGCAGAAATGGGTCTGCTCGCGCTCGCTTACGTGTTGGCGGTTATCGGCCTTCTGCTCCGCGCAGTGCGTTGGCGACTACTGCTGAACGCAGTTTGTGTATCAGTGCAATTTGGCCGGATTGTCTATCTCTACTTCGTGGGTCAGTTCTTCAGCACCTTTCTGCCGACAGGGTTCGCCGGGGACGCTGTGAAAGTGTTGGAGATCGGCGCTCAGGTCGATCGCGGGGCGGCCACCGGCACGGTTATCGTTGATCGTCTGAGTGGCTTTATAAGTCTCTTTCTCATCGGGGCAATAGCGCTACCATTTGCAGGAACGCTTGTCCCCCGTGAGCTTGCAGCCCTCATTGGTGTTCTGGCAATGGGAGTGCTTGGGGGTTCCATTCTGCTTTTCGAAGGAGGCTTACTTTCCAGGTTAACTTTGCGGTTTCCGAATGCGCTTTCACTATCCGGCGATGGTTTTCTCGGCCACACTTATACTGCCATCGTCGCATGTGGCGGCCGGGCTGTTCTGTGTGCAATCGCGCTTTCGACCTTGTTCAATCTGGAATGGATGGCGGCTATTTACATACTGGCTCAGGCCCTGCATATCTCGGTTTCATTCGGGCATGTGGTGCTATTTACACCGCTGGCGGTTACCGCACTGCTCTTTCCGTTCGCAGTGAGTGGCTTGGGAGTGCGCGAAGGCCTGTACGTGACGCTCTATACACAGCCTGGAGTTGACCTGACGTCCACAGCGGCGACGGCGCTTGGTCTAGCGACGTTTACTCTTGACCTGTGTAACGGTTTGATTGGTGGAGTTTTGTATTTGTTGGCCGGTGCGCGAGGAATTGGGGAGAAGCAGAATGACAAATTGGAATAGCAAATTAGATTATTGTTTTTAGAGTGATCTCTTAAACTCTAACTTCCTGTTCTTCATGGTAGAATCTCGCCGCCAATAGATCGCCCCCATCGTCTAGTGGCCCAGGACGTGGCCCTCTCAAGGCCAAAACCGGGGTTCGAGTCCCCGTGGGGGCACTGGAAATTGATATTTAAGCAGGTATTTACAACTAAATTTTAATAGTTTCATTCCACGTCAATCTTACTATCGCCGTATCCCGGGTCATTCAGTAGGCGCGCCAGTTATCTTTCGATTTCGCAATCGGAATCGACGGCCTATTCGGGTACGATGATACGTGGGCGGCCTAGTACCGAACGAACTGGGTTGGGATGTGGGTTCAGTAGGTCAAGTTCCGCAGGTCATTCAGGAACTGGCTGGAGAATCCAAAATTGTGAGCAGATTGATATTGTGGCTATCGTTCTGGTTACATTGGCAAGTCACGACTCTACTCATTGCTGCTCAACCTGCTATGCCTCTCTCTTTTGCCGCTGCTACAATCTCTCGATTGTAGGGCACATTTTCCAACAAACTTCTGCGCAATACATCATCCTCGGTTTGTTCAGCTATCCGCATGAGCCATTCATAAGCGCGGCTCAGTGCTTCATCGGCGTCTCGCTGCTGCCCGGTAGCCCGGAGTGCCTGGGAGTACGTAAAATAGATTTGCTCGCGGCCATATATCTCTGGTGCAATTTTCAACCACTGCATCAGTTCTTGCATATAGGTTAAAGCATCTTCTGACTCATTCGAGGCCAATGATAGCCTAGCTCCCATATCTAGAGCAAAGACTAATTGTCGATAATCTAACTTCCGAGCAATATTTATCGCCGCTTGAGCCCTTTCCAGGGCCACAGGCCAGCCATCCGGATCAGCCCTGAGCCAGGCCACATAAGCCGCACTGAACAAGACTTCAAGATTAGATGCTTCAAGTTCCAGACGAATCTCTAATGAACGCAGAGCCTCTTCGGGCTGGCCTAACTCAGCGTGGAGCCGGTCAAGAAAGGAAAGAAATCCAGGGACCAACATTTCCATATCTTCAGCAATAGGTAGAAATTCGTTCACTATCTGCAAAGCTTCGGCGTACCTGCCCATGTACTCTAGCATTTCCACCTTATGGTAATTGAACGCTACAAAAATCGTTTTGTTAAGGAACTCTTCCTCGACGCTCCGGACAACAGATAGCCGTTCATCAAGGAAGGCAAGCCCAGACTGGTACTTACACTGGACACGATAGTCCAGATTAAGAACCTCCGAGGTGGCTTGCCAAGTGATCCTATCAAAGCCAAGCAGCTCGGCCTGTTCAAGAGATTGGCGTAAATGGCGGATAGCTTTTTCATCCTGTCCTAACTTAAATAGCACGAGGCCGATAGCTTGCAGTGTGGCGGATTCTTCAGCCAGGTCTCCCATCTGGTGGTTGATCTCAAGCGCGGCTTCAGCCCGAGGTAAAGCCTGGTCAGGTTCGTTCTGATTGAGATAAGCGTATGCTAATGACCGCAAGCTAATCGCTTCTTGCCGGCGATCCCCCGTTTCCTGACTCAGGGTCAGGGCTTCTTCAGAGATCCTCTGGGCTTCCTGATTCTTGTGCATGGCCTCCAAAAATTCGCGCAGGTCATTCAAGCAGGCTGCTGCTTCACCAGGGTAAGCATTATCTCTGAAAAGGGTAGCTGCTTCCTGCAGCCATTCACGCCCCGCTCGCCATTCTGTCTTCCGCCGGGCAACCATACCCATACGACGCAAAGCATGCGCTTCCTGTACTGGATCATCTACTTGCCGAGCGATTTCGACGGCCCGTTCGGCCAGCGCCTGGGTGTGGGTCGTCACATCCCAGGCTTCTGTTGCCAGGTAATGATCTGTCAGGGCGATTAGTGCATCAACCTGACGACTTTGATCTCCTTGCAGTTTGGCCAGTGATTGCATCTCCTCGATATCTGCCAGTTGTTCTTCTCGCCGACCAAGCAGATCGAATACCTGTGCCCGGGCAGCCAGCAAGTCAAATCGCTCAGGATGCTCCTCCGGGATTAGATCTAATGCTTCACTGTAATGGCGTAGCGCATCTTCGTTGGCATACACCTGCTGCGCCTGGCGGGCAGCTTGAGTCAAATAAGTCAGCGCTTGTGCTTCATCTCCAGTTTCACCATAGTGATAAGCCAAAGATTCATAGTCGTGAGGATGGAGCTTTTCGATAACGGCGGCGACTTTCCGATGAATGCGCCCGCGCCGGAGACCGCTCAGGTTGCCGCGCAATGTCGTGGGGATCAGGGCATGCACGAAGGAGAATCCATCTCCCTTTGTAGCCTTTATTTCTGCAATCAGTTGCGCTTCACGAGCTTCATCCAGAGAATCGAGCAGCGCCTCATCAGCCAATTCGCTGATTTCAAAAAGCGGCTCGAAATCAAACTCACGGCCGATAACAGCGGCCAGCAGTAATACCTTTTGAGTGTCAGGTGAGAGACGAGTAATTCTTGATTGAACTGCGCTTCGAATACTTTGCGGGATCTCCAGTTCATCCATACTGGGGCGCTGCCATATACCGTCTTCAAAATAGAGCTTTCCACTCTCCACCAGCGCTTTACACACCTCTTCAGTGAAGAACGGGTTTCCTTCCGTCTCGCGGTAGATACCATCCAAGAATTCTGCGGGCATACCCTCTGCAAACAGTGCTTCTAACATGGCTTCCGTTTCTTCCCGCCCCAAACGAGAGAGTTTTATGCGGTTGGCCCTGTGAGAGCGACTGAGGTCCATGATGACACCCTGGAAGGGATGGGTTTCACTCAACTCGAATTCTCGGTAAGTAGCGATCAACAGCGACGGGGACTTCTGGAGCCGTCGGGCCAGATAGCGTACCAGATACAACGTGCCACTGTCAGCCCAGTGCACATCGTCCAAAAACAGGAGCAGCGGGGCGTTGTCCGACAAGGTGATGCAGAATGAAACCACACTTTCATACAGGCGTTGTTGCTCTGCGACCGGATCGAGAGCTGGGTTGGATGGCACATCAGGATATCGGCTCTGAAGATCAGGCGCAATCTTGATTAAATCGGCCAGCACCAGATTCGGCAGGTTATGGTCAGCGCCATGCTTCAACACCTCGCGGATCATCTGAGCGATTGGCGCGTACGGTGCACTGCCCTCTGCAAAACACTCGCCCGTTAGAACCATTCCCCCAGACACTTCGACCAAGGTGGCAATTTCCCGAACTAGTCGGGTTTTGCCGATTCCCGGCTCACCACTAATGAGCAACACTTGCCCTTCGCCATTGCGTGCCCGCCGCCAATAGGTGCCGGCTTCATCAAGTTCACGCTTCCGACCTGTTATGCGACCTCTCACAATTCTGTCGATTAAGGAAAACTCTTTGTGCGCAGTTTGATCTGGGGAGAGCTCCGTTTCTTTGTTACTCAGCCTCTCTATCACTTCTCGAACTTCAGCCGCCGAGGCGGGCCGCTCCTCAGGTTCCTTGCCCATCAATTGCAAGATGAGGGCATCAAGCCCGGGTGGAATGGCATCATTCTTTGCTCGGGGTGGTACAGCCAGAGCGTGCAGGTGTTGGGTAATCACCTCTAAGGGGTTGTCGGCCTCAAAGGGCAATTTGCCGGTGGTCAGTTGGTAAAGCATCACGCCCAAAGCCTACAAGTCCGCCCGGCCATCGATATCCTTGCCCATCGCCTGCTCGGGAGCCATATAATTGAGCGTACCCATGATTGCCCCTTCTTGAGTTAGGTGGGAGGAAGGTGAGCGGGCGAGCCCAAAGTCCATCAGGCTCACCGTGCCGTCAGCTGCCACGATTACGTTTGCCGGCTTAATATCGCGGTGAATGATGCCTTGTACGTGAGCATGGTCGAGTGCATCACAGAGCTGAAGAGCCAAACTTATGACGTCATCAATGGGTACTGGTTTTTCAGCCTCCAGAGTCTTTCCCGGCACTAACTCCATAACAATGAAAGGTGCTTTTTGATATTCTCCGACATCATAAACGGTTACTATGTTCGGATGATTAAGTTTGGCTACAGCCCGCGCCTCCTGTAACATGCGGGTTTGCCCATCAGTACCCAGTCCTTGTCGAGAGAGAACTTTAACAGCAACATCTCGCTCTAGCATGGTATCGCGGGCTTGGTAAACAACACCCATTCCCCCTTCGCCAAGTTGAGACTCGATATGGTAACGGTTTTGAATCACTTCACCGATCATTCATAATCTCCGTCTGATTACCAATTCCGGTTATTCTCAGGAGTAGGACATTTAGAACTTATGGTGCAAACTTGTTCAGTGAACATTAAACATCCATGCTTTGTGGAATATCTCAGCTCCAGGCCGATCGGGTAAGGAGGTAGCATCGCCGCCACGAACCTGCTTGAGGCAACTTCATGATACACACTTGGAGTCACCGCGTGGGTTGCTATACGAAAGAGCGCACCAGCCAGGTCGAAACTCGCTGTCATTTGCCATTCCTATAGGCGCGGTACGCTCCGGTAGCAAACATGGCGGTGGATCGCTCGATTAGCCAGCAGAGCTAATCAGAAACAGGTTTGGGAAACAACGTTTGTCCGCCGATTGATCTTGTCGGTTCAAATTTGAACAGCGCCCCGATGTGTCAACGGATGCACTTTCGGACACAAAGTGACAATGCTTCGTTACTCATCATTCTGAGCGTTCACACCGAAAAAAGAACCCTTGTTTGAATTATAGGCCTATTTCGATTGGCTCGGAGCACTTCCCACATAAGGAAAAGCCCCCACGAATGAACTGACCCCTAAGAAGTTGACACAAAATAAAAGCACCCCCTGTGAGAAGATAAAAGCAGGAGGTGCTTTTTATGTCTGGGAAAAAGGGGATGAAAAACTACCCGAAAGCGACCAAGCTGGAAGCGGTACGCATGTTTCTGGAAGAAGGCCTGACCCGCGCAGAGGTAGTTGAAGCACTCGGGCTGCCCCGCCGAGATCTTCACGACCCAGTTCATTCGTACAGTCACCCAGTCATGAATGTACTGGGTCATGACGTGCAGACTGCATCGTGATGACTGGGTGTGAAGGTCTGGGTGCGCCAATATCGCCGCAAGGGAGGGGCAGCCTTTGCCAAACCGAAGGGTCGGCCTCCTCGTCGGCCGGCGGAAAGTCCGCAGGAGGAGCTGGAACGGTTGCGCATGGAAAATGTGCTCCTAAAAATATTCCATACCGAATTGCGCACGGACGAGCTCGCACGGCGCAATAGCGGGTCATCTACCAGTACAAAAGAAGATACACTGTGAAGGCAATGTGTACTTTCTTCGCAGTTTCGCGAGCTGCCTATTACGCCTGGCTCAAGCGCAGCCAGCAGCCGGACAAAGATAGCGCGCGGCTGCAAGCGGTGCAGCAAGCCTGGGAAAAATCGCACAGAACCTATGGCTATCGCAGGGTTGCTTTGTGGTTGCGACAACACAAAGGGCTGGTCATCAACCACAAAGCGGTTTTACGGCTGATGAACAAGCTCAATATCCGCTCCATTGCCAGGCAACGCCACCCCTATAAGCAAAGGGCCCGCTTAGATTTTCACCAGCGCTATGCCAATCTCTCAAAGTGCAGTGCGCATACCGACCCAGTTTCACGACCCAGTTCATTCGTGACTGGGCGTTCGGTACTGGGCTTCACTGTGTGGCCCGAGATTTCGCAGCAAACCAACCCAATCAGAAATGGGTTACTGATACACTTGCGCCGTACGCAGTACAGGTGTCACCTACATCGCTACCCAACAAGGCTGGGCGTATCTGGCCACCATCAAGGACCTGTTCGACGGTTTCATCGTTGCACATCGTCTGGGAAGACACCCCGTCCAGTACCGATACCGATGCAGTGTGCACGGCACTGTGCGGGACTGGGCAATTCTGTGCGCTTAGTCATCGATACCCTCAAGCAGGCCAGACGTAAAGAAAAGGTCACTGCGGGACTGCTCCTGCACAGTGACCACCTAGTCCAGTCGATCACGATGCAGTCTGCACGTCACAGAGTGAAGTGCGCACTCCACTTCGTGACCCAGTACATTCACCCAGTCATCACGATGCAGTCTGCACGTGACTGTACGAACGCACTGGGTCGTGACACTCGCCGCGTTGCGGCAGTACGCGGTGACTGGGCGAATGTACTAGACTGGGGGGATATCAATACACTTCCAAGCAGTATGCTGCCCTTACCCGGGCGTATCACATCACCCCTTCCATGTCTCGGCGTGGCAATTGTTGGGATAATGCGCCCATGGAGAACTTCTTTGGTCATTTGAAAGCGGAAGCGCTCCGCCATATCCGCGTGCCAAGCTTTGAGCGGGCGCATGAATTGATTGACCAATATATCGAGTTCTACAATTATGAACGCATACAACTAAAAACCAAACAGACACCATATCAAATCAGGTGTCTGACTGGATGACCGCAGTGGGGGTCTTTCTTTTTGTGTCTTGTTTACAGGGTGCAGTTCATCATACAGGGTTTCTATATGGATGAGGGCGGCGGTCGCCAAAAAGACTTCTTCCACCTCCAACTCCGAGGCAGCATCCATCGGCCGGACGAACAGGCGCGGCAGGAGACTATGCCCAGCCTGTCTGAGAACGGCGCCCAGGATCGCCAGGCGCGTTCCCCTGCGTGAATCCGGCAGTGCTGGCGCGCCCAGCAGTGCCAAGGCGCGCTCCAGGTAGGGTTTCGCCTGCTCATACTGTCCCAAACGAAGGAGCGCCTGTCCAATCTTGCGCTCCAACTGTGCCCTTTCGAGCGGGTCCCCTTCCTCCCCCCGAATCTTGCTGAAGATCGTCATCGCCCGTTCATAGTGGCCCAAGGCTTCTGAATCGGCCGCCATACGGCCTGCCTGGTCGCCGGCTTTCAGCAAGTATTCCTGTGCCCGATCCCAGCGTTCGGCAGCTGAGTAGTGATAGGCCAGCAAGCCATAGAACTCCCCGATCTTCTCTGCGAACAGTGTCTCGATGGCCACGCCCACCCGCGCGTGCATTTCGCGTCGCTCTTGTAGCAAGATGCTCTCGTAGGCCGCTTCCTGAGCCAAGGCGTGTTTGAAAATGTACTCCAGTTCCGGTGTTTGTTGCCTCTCCCGGATGATCTCCACTTGTTGCAGGCGTGTAATATGGTTATCCAGTTCGCGATTGTCCCGCAGGACGGCATTCAGAACTCTAAAAAGGAACGTGCGGCCGACCACCGCGGCCCGCCGCAGGACACGCTTGAGATCCTCATCCAGCCGGTCGATCCGACCCAAAAGCAGACCCTGGATAGTGTCGGGCACCGATACCTGCTCGATCTGTTCGGTTGCGCGCCAATTGCCTGAGTCAGTATCCTGCACCAATGCGCCGGCGTCGATCAGGTCGCGCACGATTTCTTCCAGATAAAAAGGATTGCCGTCAGCCTTGGCCACCATCATGGCGCGCACTTGCGCCGGCATCCCGTCGATTTCCAACAAATTGTGTACGAGGCGGCCGCTATCGCCCGTCGAGAGCGGGGTCAAAACAATATTGGTGAAGCAGTCCGCATATTCCCGCTCAGCAATCTGGTGCAGTCGGACCGCGCGCCTTTCAGAATCCGGTCGGCTGAGTCCACACACCAACAGAGGAATCTCGCGCACCAGCGGTAACAAGTGTTCCACCAGGCCGACCGACGAACCGTCCATCCAGTGCAGGTCGTCGAACACCAGGACCAACGGCCGGTCATGCGCAAGCTGGCGGATGTAGAGGCGCATCGCGCGATAGATCTGCCGCCCCAGCGCCTCGCTGTCCAGATACTTGACCCGCTCGAGGTAGGCCTCGCCTGGTTCCAGGACCAGCAAGCTGGCCAGATAAGGCAGTATCTCGGCTATTCGCTCTGGAAACAGGGCCTGAATGTGCGTCTCCAGTTTGCGCCAAGCCAGGCTTTCGTCGTCCTCGTCGTCGATGCCGGCGGAGGTCCGCAGAATCTCTTGGAACGGCAGATAGCTAATGCTCTGCCCATTGGAGGGCGCGTGACCCTCCAACCAGGTTAGGCGCTCTGACAGAAACTCTCGACGAATCTCCGCTATCAGCGCGATTTGCCGATGCCGGCCTCGCCGATGATGGCCAGGATGCTACCTTCTCCTGCTTGAAGACGGCCAAAGGCGCTGGCGGCGCTGCTGTACTCATCATCCCGGCCGATCAGGGGTGCGCTGATGCCATGCCCACTCAAACCCCGTAGCCCGCCGGGCTGGGACTTTCGGCCAAGCACGCGATATGCCAGTACCGGCTCTTCCTTGCCCTTGACCGTAATACCACCCAACTCTTCGAAGTCAAACAAGGGAGCGACCAGAGCGTAGGTATCGTGACCCACCTGCACCGTGCCTGCCGCAGCCGTCTGTTCCATGCGCGCCGCCAGGTTAACGGCGTCGCCCATCGCGGAGTACTCACCATGCAGCGCCGTCCCCACGTCGCCCACCACCGCCAGACCTGTATTAATACCAACGCGAATGTTGAAGTCCAATCCTTGTTCCTGCTGGAGTCGCTCCCGCAAAGGGTGGACGTTCTCCAGCATTTTCAAACCCGCCAGAATTGCTCGTTGGGGATCGTCCTCATGTGCCGTCGGCGCGCCGAAGAAGGCCAGAATAGCATCGCCCATTAAGCGGGCCACGTTGCCGTCATACTCATCGACCGGCGCAGTGAGATGCTCGAAGGTGGTATTCATCAGCCCCGTCCAGGTCTCGGGATCCATCTTCTCGGCCAGCGCAGTTGAGCCGACGACATCGCAGAAGAGCACCGTTACAACCCGCCGCTCGCCGCGCCGCCGTTCCGCTTCTGGCTCGGCTGGAGGCCCCCCACCGTCGAGCTCTTCCAACCTACGACGCAATCCAGCTAAGGCCACATCGACGGCGGAATCCCCTAGAGTCCCTCGTTGCGCTTCTAATTGGGCAATAGCTTGTTCTATCTCTTGGCGTTCTTCCATGAGTTGCGGGCCTGTGCGTGAAACTCCATTGCTGCGGCCGGATGACCGGCCACCGAACGAAGATACGGGTGCAAAGACAGTTATACCGTTAAAGTATGCGTGCAGGAAGGATACACTAACAACAATCCGCCGAGAGTTGTTTTCGAATCATTATTCGTTCTCTATCTCCCTAAAATCATTCACACCAATCAACCAATTCCCTACCGAACTACCACGGCGCTGCACAATGCCGAACCCAGTCGCGGACACTACTGGACGCGCTGTACTGCGTCGGTATCGCGCGTGACCGCGTGCCGCCGGGGCACCCGGCAGGTGCAAGTGTAGGCCAGTTCCCATTGGCGCACATGATGCCGTTAATAAGGAAAAAGCAACCACGAAATGAGGGCTCTCACTACCCTAGTTTCCGGTGCGAAAGTGGCCCTCCTGTGAGAAGATGCGAATGATCAAACCCGCATTTTCCACAGAAAGGGCCGCTGCAATGTTACGTGACCGCCACGAAATCGACAAGTTCTTCCTGGACATTCTGGCATTGACGAGTGAGATGGACCCGGTGTTGGCGCATATCGACGTATTGCTGGATGACGACGAGCTCTACCAGCGAGTGCGCGGTGACTTTGCGCGACGCTATCCGAAAACACTACAGACGGGCCGCAACTCCACGCCGGTGGAAGTCGTGCTCAGGGTGTTAGTCGTAAAGCATTTGTACGGCAGGAGCTACGCGGAAACAGAGAAACATGTCAGGGACAGTCTGGTACTGCGCCACTTCTGCCGCGTGTACTTCGAGCGCGTGCCGGACGAGAAGACGCTCCTGCGCTGGGCGAACCTGCTCCAACCTGAAACACTTATCTCCCTGAACGCCCACGTGTTGCAGCTGGCCAGCAGGCTAAAGATCACCCGTGGCCGCAAGCTGCGCACAGATGGAACGGTTGTCGAGACCAACATCCGCTACCCCACTGACAACGGCCTGCTGGCTGATGGTGTGCGTGTGCTTGGGCGCACGCTGAGACGGGCGAACTGACGCAAGAGACGTTCCGCAACCGCTCCCGCAGTGCCCGCAAGTATGCTCGCCAGGTGGCCAATCAGGCCCGCAGGCGCTCCGAGACAGCTAAAGCGCAGCTGACGACCACGTACCGCAAGCTGCTGCAGGTCGCCCGCCAGAGTGTGCAGCAGGCGAAAATCGTTCTGGAGCAGCTGCAGACACAGAAAGATCGCGCAGCGCAGCGCTTGACCGCGACCCTCGAGACCTTCACCCCGCGTGTCGAGCAGGTCATCAGTCAATGTGAGCGGCGGGTCTTCGCCGGCGAGAGTGTCCCGGCGAGTGAGAAGCTCGTAAGTCTCTTTGAACCGCATACCGCCATCATCCGCAGGAACAAGGTCCGCAAGCCCACCGAGTTCGGGCGCAAGGTCTGGCTCGATGAAGTCGACGGCGGCTTGCTAAGCAACTGGCGCGTCCTCGCTGGCAATCCGAACGATGTCAATCAGTGGCAACCTGCCCTCGACCAGCACACGCAGCAGTTTGGCTGCGCACCGGAACAGGTCAGCGGCGATCGCGGACTCTACTCGCCCGGCAACGAAGCTTATGCTCGCGCATTAGGTGTCGCGCGCGTCATCTTGCCCAAGCCCGGGCACAAATCCAAACAACGTCGGGCCCATGAAAAGCAACTCTGGTTCCGCCGTGGCCAGCGTTACCACGCCGGCGTCGAAGGTCGGATAAGTGTCTTGAAACGCCGCTATCGACTCGACCGTTGCCGCAATCGTGGCGAAGCAGGCTTCCACCGTTGGGTCGGGCTGGCCATCCTGGCGGCCAATCTCAATACCATCGGTACCAAGCTGGCGGCCAAGGCCACGTAACTATGCAATTGTCAAGGTTCACTCCCAGCAAGAAGTTCGCCCTTGCCGATTTCTGATTAGGTGGTGCGAAAGTGGCCCTCCTGTGAGAAGATGCGAATGATCAAACCCGCATTTTCCACAGAAAGGGCCGCTGCAATGTTACGTGACCGCCACGAAATCGACAAGTTCTTCCTGGACATTCTGGCATTGACGAGTGAGATGGACCCGGTGTTGGCGCATATCGACGTATTGCTGGATGACGACGAGCTCTACCAGCGAGTGCGCGGTGACTTTGCGCGACGCTATCCGAAAACACTACAGACGGGCCGCAACTCCACGCCGGTGGAAGTCGTGCTCAGGGTGTTAGTCGTAAAGCATTTGTACGGCAGGAGCTACGCGGAAACAGAGAAACATGTCAGGGACAGTCTGGTACTGCGCCACTTCTGCCGCGTGTACTTCGAGCGCGTGCCGGACGAGAAGACGCTCCTGCGCTGGGCGAACCTGCTCCAACCTGAAACACTTATCTCCCTGAACGCCCACGTGTTGCAGCTGGCCAGCAGGCTAAAGATCACCCGTGGCCGCAAGCTGCGCACAGATGGAACGGTTGTCGAGACCAACATCCGCTACCCCACTGACAACGGCCTGCTGGCTGATGGTGTGCGTGTGCTTGGGCGCACGCTGAGACGGGCGAACTGACGCAAGAGACGTTCCGCAACCGCTCCCGCAGTGCCCGCAAGTATGCTCGCCAGGTGGCCAATCAGGCCCGCAGGCGCTCCGAGACAGCTAAAGCGCAGCTGACGACCACGTACCGCAAGCTGCTGCAGGTCGCCCGCCAGAGTGTGCAGCAGGCGAAAATCGTTCTGGAGCAGCTGCAGACACAGAAAGATCGCGCAGCGCAGCGCTTGACCGCGACCCTCGAGACCTTCACCCCGCGTGTCGAGCAGGTCATCAGTCAATGTGAGCGGCGGGTCTTCGCCGGCGAGAGTGTCCCGGCGAGTGAGAAGCTCGTAAGTCTCTTTGAACCGCATACCGCCATCATCCGCAGGAACAAGGTCCGCAAGCCCACCGAGTTCGGGCGCAAGGTCTGGCTCGATGAAGTCGACGGCGGCTTGCTAAGCAACTGGCGCGTCCTCGCTGGCAATCCGAACGATGTCAATCAGTGGCAACCTGCCCTCGACCAGCACACGCAGCAGTTTGGCTGCGCACCGGAACAGGTCAGCGGCGATCGCGGACTCTACTCGCCCGGCAACGAAGCTTATGCTCGCGCATTAGGTGTCGCGCGCGTCATCTTGCCCAAGCCCGAGCACAAATCCAAACAACGTCGGGCCCATGAAAAGCAACTCTGGTTCCGCCGTGGCCGGCGTTACCACGCCGGCGTCGAAGGTCGGATAAGTGTCTTGAAACGCCGCTATCGACTCGACCGTTGCCGCAATCGTGGCGAAGCAGGCTTCCACCGTTGGGTCGGGCTGGCCATCCTGGCGGCCAATCTCAATACCATCGGTACCAAGCTGGCGGCCAAGGCCACGTAACTATGCAATTGTCAAGGTTCACTCCCAGCAAGAAGTTCGCCCTTGCCGATTTCTGATTAGGTGGTGCGTTTTGCACCGGAAACTACCCTAGAGTAAATTACTATACGGTTCCGACCAAGTCCAGCCTGTACTCCCAGAGCAGGACGCTGGACTGCGTGGCTGGGCGGGGGTCGAGACCGCGATCTACTTTTTCGCGATAAGGTCTCGTATTAGGAAATATTCACGACTTTCGCCCTACCCCGCTTGACGAGCCTCCACCTTAGCGCCAATAGGATGGTAGTATCGTCCGTGGCTCCCCGTGGGGGCATCGTAGGTCATCATGCGAATGGAGCAGACCACTCGTGTGCGTGAAAGTGTGTAACGCCGTCTTCATCACATTCTAAGCGTGACCAAAGTGACCGCACCACAGAACGCAGATGGTGCGGTTTTGCTTCTTCCATAGCACTGATAAACGATAGTACTACGCCGCTCGAAAGAACTTGTGGTGCGTTGGAATTGTCTAGTGCTGCCAGGTCGGCATTGAGTTTGTCGCGCTGACGCTGGTATGCACCAGAATCTATATCCCCCCACTGATACAACTCACGTAGGCGAACAAGAGCTTGTTCCACTCGGCCGCGTTCCATGCCAGGTGTGTGGCTAAATTCGGCAAGAATGATTTCGTGAGCGTTTTGTTCCGCTTGCTCTACAGCTTTTTTCATATGTGGAGACCTGGCTATAGATTTGATTTTCTCGCGCACCTGTTGTTCAATATCCTCTGCAATCAAGTAGCCCCGCCAAATTTGTTCGCATTTAATTCGGTGCCGGTAATGGCGCCGTTTCCAATTATCTCGATAAGTACAGGTGTACCCAGCGAGTGGTTCCTTGCAATATGTGCAAAAAAGTAATCCGGTAAGAGGATGGACGACGGCTTGACGTTTTCCATAAGACCAGCCTTTGGTGTTAATTGAAAGTCTGATACGCACAGCTTCGGTTAGATGTGCTGGCAGTATAGAGTCGTGTGAACCGTCGAGAATCTCATGCTCGATGTGCGTGTCCTGGGCGCGCCCTGTTCGAATGTAGCCTGCATATATCGGCCAGTGGTAACCCAACCGTCTTAAATCATCATAGCGAAACGAGCGTAGTTCACCGCTTCGAGCACGAAAGGGCCAACCCGCTTTGTTCAGGGCACGCACCGTGCGGGCATACGAGATGCCTTCTGCCAGGTGTTCGTAGATTTGTCTGAGTGCCTCCAGATCGGTTCCGTTTGTCTGATCCTTTTCGGATGGGAACAGCCGGTAATCTCCATTATCAAGTTTGCGACTCTCGGTCCCGAATGGTGGGAAGCCGATGAAACGTCCGCGTTCACGTCGTAGCGCATCCGTACTGCCAGTGACCTTCTCCGAGACGTAGTTTGCATACCATTCGTGTGATGCACCGAACATGGTGAGCATCATGCGTCCGTTGGCTGTGGACGTGTCGATATGCTCTTGTGTAGAAATGAACGGCACCCCTTTCAGGCGGTCTATGAACTCCAACAGATGCTTGACGTTGCGGAAGGCGCGGTCAGGGGAGAAAACAATCACTGCCTTTGTAGCGGGTTTGTCTATGTGGGTGAGTAGTTTCTGCCACTCAATACGGTCTGTGGTGCGCCCTCCTTTGTGTCCCTTGGCATCCCGGAAGAATTTGGGACTCAGGTCAAGTTCCTTCGCCTTTGCAATACAGGCTTGTTCTTGAATGTCGAGTGAGATTTCCCTGCCGGTGACGACGATGGAACGCCGAACATAACAGAGCGCCCTACCCTGTGTCATTGTGTTTATTCCTTTTGTGATTACTGCGTGAAGTTAGGGGGTTGTTCTAAGGAGCGGAACTACTATCTATCTTCATTATGCCTGAGAATCGAGAACGTCAAGGGCTAATTCTCACTGAATATATAGCGGCGAAAAAGATTGCCATGTCGCGTTCAAAGTGCGCAGGTAAAAGCATTCTCTGCGCTTGGCGTACTAAACCCAATACCTTTCAAATAAGGGCCAAAGCTTGCCGGAAAGGTTGTCGGGGTTGGGGCCAGTGATAATGCTCCGGCTGTTTCAGGCGGAACTTTGACATCTTGCGTTTGACTACACGCGGGTTTGAACGGGCACGGCGGAGAGGCAGACGAACGTCAGCGATGTCATGCAACAAGCGGTCATAGAGTTGGCCGAGTTGGTCAACGGCCGTCTTTTGAAACTCGGCGAGCGTGTCGCGCACGAGTTCGAGTGCATGCACAAAGCTGAGTTGGTCGGGATCGAGACCGGTGCGTTGGGCAGCCGCATGCATCAGGAAGCGGATGATGAAGTGTGCGATGAGCAGGCCATACAGTTCCTGAATGACCCCGACCGGCTTGAGACTGCGCAGCGGGCGTCCGGCCAGACGTTGATGGGTGTCGACTTCATCGATGACCAATTCGATTTCCCAGCGTTCGTGATAAGCTCGCGCGAGTTCCAGGGCTGGGAAGGCTTCGGGGTTCAGCAAGGTGGTAACCAAGCGGTGCACTTCACCGTAACCGGGGAGTGCCGGGTCACTTATGGTGTATTCGACGATGCGCACCAGGAGGCGCTCGCCCCGCTTGCGGCGCTGGTAGTCGGAGGGGGTCAGGTAGGCGGTGTAGGAGCCATCTGGCAATGGACAGCGGGACATGGGCTGGAAATCGGCTCAAAATGTGTCCCCCGCGCTCCAAAACCATGCGCAGCATGTCATAATCATGAAACCCACGGTCCCACATCACCAACATGCCCATCTCGACCGAGCGCAACAGGCGAAAACCACCTATGCGCTCGCTGGTGTGGCAAGGCCAGAAGCCCGCATCGACAATCGTATGCGTGCCGCACTCGACCAGATACACCCCTTGCACCTGCGGAAAAACGCTCTGGCCGCGCGGGCTGTGGTGCCGTCCAAAAGCCGCCGCATTCTCCGGCGTGTCAGCCACATCTTCAACCGTGCCATCGATGGCCATCAGGCGCAATCCAAAGAGGAACGCGCCGGCTGTCTCCGTCGTAGCTATCGGTCGACATACATGCCGAAACAAACGCACGACCGGTCGAGCACCCAGTTGATAGCGCCGATAGGTAATCGCACTGTCTTTCGGTACCGCGTATTCCGGATTGTTCCAGATGTACCGCAACCCCTGGGCGATCTTACGCATTACCCGCCCCAGAGAAGATTGCGTGTAGATGTTCATTGTGATGATTAAAAACACTGTCACGACCAGATTCAATTTGCGCTCGCGTTGCGTTTTCAAGCCTTCTGCCTCCAACGCTGCTTCGACCACATCTGGCGGAATAACCCGGCTCAGGCTTGTAAATGTCAGTTCCCGGCAAAACTTGCTCTCGATGTCAACCTCGCGTAATCTGTATCCCATCAGGTGGCCCCCTGGCATCTTGCGAATTTGTATATCTCACAAGTATGCCTCGGGTGCCACCTGTTTGCTTATTTGAAAGGTATTGGGGCTAAACCCAATACCTTTCAAATAAGGGCCAAAGCTTGCCGGAAAGGTTGTCGGGGTTGGGGCCAGTGATAATGCTCCGGCTGTTTCAGGCGGAACTTTGACATCTTGCGTTTGACTACACGCGGGTTTGAACGGGCACGGCGGAGAGGCAGACGAACGTCAGCGATGTCATGCAACAAGCGGTCATAGAGTTGGCCGAGTTGGTCAACGGCCGTCTTTTGAAACTCGGCGAGCGTGTCGCGCACGAGTTCGAGTGCATGCACAAAGCTGAGTTGGTCGGGATCGAGACCGGTGCGTTGGGCAGCCGCATGCATCAGGAAGCGGATGATGAAGTGTGCGATGAGCAGGCCATACAGTTCCTGAATGACCCCGACCGGCTTGAGACTGCGCAGCGGGCGTCCGGCCAGACGTTGATGGGTGTCGACTTCATCGATGACCAATTCGATTTCCCAGCGTTCGTGATAAGCTCGCGCGAGTTCCAGGGCTGGGAAGGCTTCGGGGTTCAGCAAGGTGGTAACCAAGCGGTGCACTTCACCGTAACCGGGGAGTGCCGGGTCACTTATGGTGTATTCGACGATGCGCACCAGGAGGCGCTCGCCCCGCTTGCGGCGCTGGTAGTCGGAGGGGGTCAGGTAGGCGGTGTAGGAGCCATCTGGCAAGGGACAGCGGTTTTTAGGCTTGACATGGGCTGGAAATCGGCTCAAAATGTGTCCCCCGCGCTCCAAAACCATGCGCAGCATGTCATAATCATGAAACCCACGGTCCCACATCACCAACATGCCCATCTCGACCGAGCGCAACAGGCGAAAACCACCTATGCGCTCGCTGGTGTGGCAAGGCCAGAAGCCCGCATCGACAATCGTATGCGTGCCGCACTCGACCAGATACACCCCTTGCACCTGCGGAAAAGCGCTCTGGCCGCGCGGGCTGTGGTGCCGTCCAAAAGCCGCCGCATTCTCCGGCGTGTCAGCCACATCTTCAACCGTGCCATCGATGGCCATCAGGCGCAATCCAAAGAGGAACGCGCCGGCTGTCTCCGTCGTAGCTATCGGTCGACATACATGCCGAAACAAACGCACGACCGGTCGAGCACCCAGTTGATAGCGCCGATAGGTAATCGCACTGTCTTTCGGTACCGCGTATTCCGGATTGTTCCAGATGTACCGCAACCCCTGGGCGATCTTACGCATTACCCGCCCCAGAGAAGATTGCGTGTAGATGTTCATTGTGATGATTAAAAACACTGTCACGACCAGATTCAATTTGCGCTCGCGTTGCGTTTTCAAGCCTTCTGCCTCCAACGCTGCTTCGACCACATCTGGCGGAATAACCCGGCTCAGGCTTGTAAATGTCAGTTCCCGGCAAAACTTGCTCTCGATGTCAACCTCGCGTAATCTGTATCCCATCAGGTGGCCCCCTGGCATCTTGCGAATTTGATATCTCACAAGTATGCCTCGGGTGCCACCTGTTTGCTTATTTGAAAGGTATTGGGGCTAAACCGCCACTCAAACTGTCAGTTCTACATCGGGTCCGAGGCGCTCGCGCGTCGAAACAGTAAAGCTGATCCGACAAACAGCATGGCGAAGAATGCATTGAGACCAAACACACCCAACACACCCGCCGCACCCCAGGAGGTCACTTGGGGACTCCAGATAATCAGCGCAATCACGGGGACCAACATTTGAGCGAGCGCCACCGCGAAGAGCGCCCGTGCTATTCCACGCGGTTCCAGGCGTGCGATGAAGACACCGATTATTCCGATGGCGAGCACCCCGAAATACATCAAGTTGGCAGGATTCCCCTCGTTTCCGATAATACCAACGGCACCATTCACCCAGACGAGGAGGAACGCTGCCGCAAGCGCAACGCCGACTGCGGCTCGGTACGCGATATGGCCCGCCTTCCTCGATACCAGCTCATTTGCGAGACCAGTGCCGAACAGAAGGGTGCCCATGAAAGCGAAATCGAACAGATCCCAGTTCACTTCCTCGGTGAACTGCATCGCCACTAAGGGGATTAGCAATATGAGCGCTACGACGACAGCCCACACAACCAGTCTTCTTGAAATATTTTGCATAATAATAAATGTCCTTATATTCTCTCTATCACATCTATAGTGGGTATTATGCATCGCACCGCACCGCCCACTTCCTCGCAAGTCGTCACGAGCTGTCGAATACCGCCGGAGGCGCGTCGGCGGCGGGCGAGCCGTTGTAGTACCTCAGCCCTCGCAAAGACCTATCTAGTGCGCCATTCCAACGTCAGAGTCAAACTCGCTTGGCCGGTTTCTCTAGAGCTTCCAGAAGCTTCTCGAATTCGGGTTCATAAAAACTTTCGCTCTCCCATCGACTGAAGTCGGGAATGTGATACTTCGTGATGTAATAGACCCAATTCTCTCCCCACTCTCCAGAACGAACCTTCTCGCGGGCCTCATCCATCATTGCTTCAGTCAAGATATGATCATCCAAGCGAATTGGAAACAGCTTCTGTATTCCCGTTGCCCTCTCGTCCTCTATCGCGCTAACTATCTCTTTAACTACATTCGGTCGATACAATGCCCGCTGAGAGTAGATTAAGACCAATTTGTCGTGGTCCCGAATTGCATCTTTGATCTGCCCTTCCCATTCCTTCCCGCCTCTCATGTCATGTACGAATTGCCAGCAGGCAACGTTGTTAGCCGTTAAGTGAGTATACAAACGTTCAACAAATGCCGCGTCTGCTTTTGCATGTGAAAGGAAACAGGAGAGATAGGGCTGAGAATGCCTGATATACATATCCTTTAGACCTCTAATTTCGTTCTTGGAATATCCTATGCCTTCCAAAAATACGTCAGGGTATTCTGCGAAACCATGTCTGAGGGTATGTTGATCAATGGATGATGGCCCATGATGCCGAACAGTTTCGAGACGAAGCGCTTGATATAATGTGTCGCAGAATGAGAATGAAGCGTATCCAAGGCTAGTTCTATAGAGCTTCGTACCTTTCAGCTTTGTCCGTCGAAGAGTGGCGCCACTTAAGATCACTCTGCTCATGTTGGAGGACTCTAGATTCGTGTCAGCCAAGTCCGCGCCGGTCATATCCGCACCACGCAGATCTGCTCCTTCGAGATTTGCCGATCTCAACACGGCCCGGCTCAGTCTTGAACGTTTGAGATTGGCTCCACGGAGATCGGTACCTGCCAAGTTCATGTACTCAAGATTTGCCCAGGGCAAACTAGCGCCTCGTAGGTCGGCCCCAAGGAGCGATCGGCCGTTAAGAACAAACAACACTTTCCCCGTTTTCCAGTTTAGAATTTCCACGAGTCTTGAATTAGCAATATACGGCTAATGTGAATTCAAAGGGTTGACACAAAAGGGAAGTCCTCCAAGAATGAAGAGACATCACTCACCATTCGGAGGGCTTCCCGATGACAAGTATACCTTTTGTCGATCTGGCGACAGTCGTGTATGTACTTGTAGACGACTGGTATCAAAAACATGGCGTGCGATTATTGAAAGGTAAACCGGGCGCGAAGCCCGTATTCAGTGATAGCGAAGTAATCACCTTGTTGCTATTGATGGATTTCCTACCATTTCCGGGTGAGACGCAGTTTCTCGGGTTCATCCGTGCCAACTATCTAGATTTGTTTCCCAAATTGCTCGACCAGAGCCAATTCAACCGGCGGGCGCGAGCCTTGCGGCTGTTGGTTGAAGAACTGCGGCGGCACTGGGTTGAACTGCTGGGCGCAACGCTGGCTACTCAATTCCTGGTTGACACCAAGCCTATTCCAGTCACCGAGCCCAGGCTCGACTGGGTGAGCTACAAGCGTAACAAGAAACACAGCAATTTCGCGGGTTCGGCCGCCTATGGCGTGTGTGCCAGTCGCAATCTGAAGTACTTTGGCTACAAAGTGCAGTACACACTTTACTGTGCAAACTGGTTTTGTTGTCCACCTTGGAGGGCATCCCGGTCGCCTATGAGTTAGTGCCGGCCAACAGTGATGAGCGTCTGGCCGCCGAAATGGTCTTGCCTACCATCTGGAACAGCGACGTCTTCGGCGACAAGGGCTTCCTGGGTGAAGATTGGCAACAAGAACAGTTCGACCTCCAAGGCAATCGCATCTGGACCCCGTATAGTGGACCCCAGAATCTAGACTCGAAAACACGTCGGGCTAAGGTACACTGCCAGCCATGACAAAGAAGAAAACCCGCACCCACTACAGCGCCGAACGGAAAGCCCAGATCGTTCTCGAACTACTGCGGGAAGAGCGCACATTCGCGCAGATCGCCGCTGAGTATGGCATGCACGTCAATATGCTCCGCAAATGGAAAGCGCAGGCGGTCGAGCGCTTACCTAGCGTGTTCAGCAACGAGAACCACACGATGCGCGAGCTCGAGGCGGCACACGAGAGCGAACGCGAAGCGCTGTATGCGCAGATTGGCCGGCTGACGACGCAGTTAGCCTGGCTCAAAAAAAATCTGGCCTCAACGTCATCGAGAAGTGAGCGACTGACGATGGTCGAACGCGAGAATGCTGAGCTATCGCTCGCAACCCAGGCCGATCTGTTGGGTATCAGTCGCTCCAGTTTGTACTACGTCCCGGTCCCGCCGTCACCGGAAGAGTTGTACATCAAGTGCCGCATCGATGAAATCTACACTGCCCATCCCTTCTACGGTTCGCGCAAGATCCTGGCCGTATTGCGACGCGAGATGACCATCAATCGCAAAGCAGTCCAACGTCATATGCGCGAAATGGGGTTGGCAGCCATCTATCCGGGCCCGAATCTGAGCACACCGTCCCGGGGCCGGGTCACGGGAAACGAGCTAAGCAGCACGCTGTTTTCCCCTATTTGTTGCGCGGAGTGGCGATCACGCAGCCAAATCAGGTCTGGGGAATCGACATCACCTATATCCGCCTCCGCGGCGGCTGGATGCCCAGCCCCGGACAGGCTGGACGGGGTACCTCGTGGCTGTGCTGGATTGGTTCTCCCGCTACGTGGTCAGCTGGGAGCTCGACCAGACGCTGGAAATGCCATTCGTGTTGCGCGCAGTCGAGCGGGCGCTGGCAGCGGCCACGCCGACGATCTGGAACAGCGACCAGGGCAGCCACTTCACTAGCCCGCAGTACATTGACCGGCTCCAAGCGGCCGGTACACAAATCAGTATGGATGGTCGCGGCCGTGCGCTCGACCTCGTCCAGTCGACGAGACTGGGCAATATCTTCACCGAGCGGCTGTGGCGGACGGTGAAATACGAGGAGGTCTATCTGCACGACTACGACAGCCCGCGCGAAGCACGGCAGGCTCTGATACGCTACTTTCGCTTCTACCGTGCGGAGCGTCCGCATCAATCACTCGACTATCTCACCCCGGCGCAGGTGTACTTCGGGGAACGCACGCTGCTGAACTGACACCGATTTCGCTGTGGACATGTGGACAACTGAGAATGCGCCAGTTGCCCACATGTCCACAGCACTACGGCGACCATTTATGTCCACGACTCACGAAAGGAGAATGCACCTTACGCCAGGCCATTTTTCTGTCTTGACAAAGGGGTCCACCATACCGAAACGGGCTAACCAACTCATCCAGAACTCGGCCGACTTTGACCGCTGGCTCAACAGCCTGCGCGAGCGCATCGAAGGCGCATTTAACGAAGTGCAGAATACCGGCCGCAACATCGAACGCCTATTGCGGAAAACTATCATCGGTTTGACCACACACATCATCGCCAAGCTGACCAGCCACACACTCAAACTCGTTTTGCGCCGCTTCTTTGGCATTAATGTCCAAACCTTTACCGTTCAAGCAGTTTGATTTCACATTAGCCGTAATATAACAATTAGCATAGTTGGTTGTCTGCAATCAATTTCGGTCAAACAATATTATCTTCCCCCAAAGTCGTACATACTATCCATATTTCGCTGTTAAACAACACACCGCCCCTTCACCCGCAAGACGTCAACGAGCCGAAGAAGCAGCGGATGGGGTCAGCTGCAACGACGCCTTTTTTGTTCATTTTATCTGGAGTATCGTTCTAGCGGCGCATTATAGAGATCTAGCGCACCGGAAGCTGATATTCTTGTAGGAATCAGTTGGCACGTTCTGGCTGCGGGATGCTGTTCGAACATGATTTTCGCCACTTTCGTACGCACCTCCCCGAGTGACTCGTTTTTGGCCCGAAGAAGGTCCAGGCGGGTTATCAGTTGGTATTAAAGAATGGTAAGTGCCATCATACCAATCAGCTACCCACTCCCAGACATTACCAGCCATATCTAACACGCCGTAAGGGCTCGCCCCATTCGGATAACTTCCCACCGGGGCGATACCGGGAGAATTATCATTGATTGCATCCCTCGCCCAATCGTGGTCACAATTATCATCGCAGAAATTCAATAGAGTTCCAGCGACACCTTCATTGCCCCACGGATAGATACGTCCATCCGTCCCCCGGGCAGCCTTTTCCCACTCAGCCTCCGTTGGCAACCGCCCTTCAACCCACTCGCAATATTCTCGGGCATCATTCCAGGCAACTCCAATCACAGGGTAATTATCGTGCTGGGAATTCCCAAAATGACCCAAGCCATGATCGTCTGGAAGGTTACATACGCCCACGCTGACACAGTGTGCGTACATTCCATTGGTTACTTCTGTCCAATCGATCCAAAAGGCATCTATGTATACCGTGTGTTGTGGTTTCTCCTCATCCTTCGCGAATGGATCAGAGTCGGCACTTCCTATTAAAAACTCTCCTGGTGGAACAAAAACGATTTCACGTGCCGGCGGCCTATTCTTATCCTCAATTGCTAGCTGATTCGCTACATCAGTTGCTACAACAACAATAACCACGATTGCTACCGCGATGAAAAAGCTAACGATTATCATCATCGCTATAAGCAATTTGACTAAGCCCTCTTTTGATACGCCCCCAAATGAGTTGTATATTTTGTCGCGGCCAACAACGTCGCCGCCGATGTCTATTTTCTCATCGGAATCGATTTTCACATCCTGTAAATGCTGACTATCGTCTTGTTTAGGTGGAACCGTCGAAGTCATAAGAATCAGGATCGGTTATCAGCCGCACAACAATATTATTATCTCGAAGAGCTCTGCCAATCACACCTGTAGGGGGTATTACCCTTCGCACCGCCCTTACCGCCCACCTTCACCCGCAAGACGCCAACGAGCCGTCGAATTTCTCGCGGCGAAGCTGCGTCCGCTGGACGGGCGGGTTGGGTGCAATTTGAAGGGTAAAACCAAACTTTGACACAGTAACGGACCAACTGCGCTTTGCACTCTAATCCACTAGGGTTTGTTAACTTACGTATCCTTTAAACGGCAGACAACTTTACTCTCGCCGCCCGGTGTAAATAAAGACTTCATCTTCAACATAGGTGTCTTTGCGCATAGGACGCGCTAGAATGGCCTTTAGTTTCCAGGTGGTGGACCAGCTTTCGGAGTACAGCGGAACGGTAGACCGACGGTATCCTTCGGCTAGCATTTGCGTTATATCCGGCCTTTCTTCGAGGGGCGCCCAACTCGGCGGGCAGGGTGCCGGCACGGTAATCTGAAAAGGATAGGTGAGGGACACGCCCATCTCAATCTTGGTTTCAGAGGCCAGTTGCACCGTTTGCTTTTCCTCCCACACGTTATTTCCAAATTGCACATCTTCCCGCCGTTCCAGTTCGAGCCGGATTTCTGTAACGTCAAAATCTTTCCACGGCTGGATGATAAGCTGGCCGGTTAGCGCCTCCCCACTTACCCACTCCTTGCCGGGGAGGTCGAATGCCAAGTCCGCTTCATCTGACTCAGAGGATTCTCCAAATACGCCGGGCGCACTGTCGCCCGTTGGCGCCAGCAGCATCACCACCTCGGCCTCCGCATTCAAATCAACCGCCCTTTTGCGGTCGAGCGTCGCTTTCACGTACCACTTGACGCGCACAATCTTGCCGCCATTGAAGGTAGGTAGTGTCGGGTCGGGAACTACGGCGTTGAATGTATAAGTCTGGTTACTGGTGATGACGCCTTCTCTCCTAAACGTTTGCTGGGCAAATGGGTACTCCGTTACATCCCAGGTCTCGGTTCTCGTCGTTTCGCCATCTGAATCAGTCTCGGTCTTGATATATTCGGACTCTTCTTTACAGATGAGCGCCACCCGCCCCTCTGTGACTTTCAGGCTCTTTTTCACTTCGATGTCTATGGTGGCCTCAATGGTTTCGCCGGGGAAATATGGGCCCAAGCCGCGTGTCAGTGTCACCCTAAGATCATTGCCACCTTTAAGAAAATCAAACATTTTCGGTTTCCTCCATACTAGGGATTAGCAGTGGTTTGTTGACTCAAGGAAAAACCGGGTGTATACAGGTGGTGGAGGTGGAGCATGACGAAACGCCTGGATGTCACTCCCGCGCCCGGTCCACTGGAAGATTTCGCCCTGGAGTTTGATGGTTTGTTTTCGCGACGCAACCAACGCGAAGCGTTCCGGCGCTATCTGGAAGGGTTGTTGTTGCCTGCGGAGCGCAACAAGACGCTCACCGCACTGGCGAACGCCGAGCCGCTGGCCGGTGCGCAACAGGCGCAGGTGCAACGCCTGCAGTGGTTCCTGTCCGAGTCGAACTGGGATGCGGCGGCGGTCGGTCAGTTGCGGCGAGAGCTGCTGCAGCGGCTTGAGATGCTGGCGCCCACTGCTGCTGGTGTTTTGGCCATCGATGAGACCGGCGACCGCAAGTGGGGAAATAGCACCGCGCATGTTGGGCGCCAATATCTGGGCAGTATCGGCAAGGTCGACAACGGTGTGGTGTCGGTGCACGCGCTCTGGGCGGACGAGCGGCTCTACTACCCGCTGGAAGTCGAGCCGTACACGCCAGCGCACTGGTTTGCGCGCGGCAACAAAGATGCGGGCTTTCGCACCAAGCCAGCGCTCGCGCTGGAGCTGGTGGAGCGTGCGCACAAGGCGGGCGTGCCCTTCAAGGCAGTCGTGGCGGACAGCCTCTACGGCAAGCACGACAAGTTTATCGGCGGGCTGCACAAGCTGGGGGTGGGCTACGTCGTGGCGATGCCGCCCTCGTTCAGCTGGTGGCATCCCAAAGGGGAACCGGGCTCGATCACGGAGCTCGTGGCGGGCTATCCGTGGCAACCGGACGCGCTGGGCAAGTGGCGCCAGGTCGTACGAGAATTCCGAGACGGACACCGTGAGCCGAGGTGGGTGCTCGAAGTCGTCGGCCGGATGTACGGACCGCAACGTGCGCAGCGCCTGGTAGTCGTGACCACCGACCCGGTGCAGCTGCCCGAGCAGACAACCTGGTATCTGGCGACCAACCTGCCATCCCCGCGCACGCTTCGTGCGCAAGAGAGCTCGCTGCCGGCGGCGAACCTGGCCGAGGTCACGCGCCTGTACGGCCTGCGCGCCTGGGTCGAGCAGAGCTACAAGCAAGTCAAGCAGAGCTTGGGCTGGGCCCAGTATCAAGTGCGCGCCGACCACGCCATCCGCCGCCACTGGGAGCTGGTGTGTTGCGCCTTCGCCTTTTGCTGGTGGGCGTTGGCCCGCGGCGAGGTCGAGACGGTCGAACTCGATGAGACGCAACAACCGGCACGACGCAAGAGCAAACGGCGCACGACCTCGTCCAGTCGACGAGACTGGGGGGCGACGGGAAAAAAAAATACGGCGGTCGAAACAACCGCGTCCCAACGTCAGTTGGCCGGCGGCGCTGCGAGAAGTGCGCGCTTGGCTGGAGCCATGGATCATGTTGCAACGCTTCTGGCGGGCGTGGTCGGACCGGCCCCCACCGCCTGCGTTCCAGGCGCTGCTTGACTGGGTGTTCGCGGGCAATGCCATCTGCCTTTATGCCCAATAATCTTGAGTCAACAAACCACTGTTAGCTTACGTTTGACATCCATAATAGATAACGATAACTTTGCTATCCTAATAGCTCTATGTCGATTTTATGAGCGAGGTATAGCTTAACCCGTTCAGCATAATGTTCTTGATAAGGTAAACTCATCCATTGATCCACATCAAAGGGCTTTCCTGGGGGCCCCAAACTCCAGTTCGAATTTGGCTGAAATCAAATCATCGCAACCAATCCGTTCAAAGCCTGCCTCTGCGAATTTAAGAGACCAATGGGTATTTCCGGTTCCTGACATTCCAAATTTAAGCAAGCTGCATGAGACTCCTGTGAATACGACGCTCCCAATTGCACTCAAAATTGTGTTATTGAGTAGCTGCCCAACGATGCGCCAGCGACGGCTTATCAATATTTTATAAGGACGAATTTCCTAATAACGTCCCTGTCCGGGACAAATTTGTGGACTCGCGCCCGTGCAGTGCCGTACGCATCACCCCGTGGGTATCATATCACCTAGTGAAGTCCGCACTAGACTTCACACGGGATCACAACGGCAACTCCATCTGCCCCTGCCGCTTCAGCGCTTCCATCTAGTCAAGGACTGCCGTCCGCGCCACCTCGTCCAGTCGACGAGACTGGGGGACTTTGCGAGATATGACCTTCGACTCAAGTTCAACATGCATCTCCGCCGCAACCCAATCCGCTACCGCCTGCCGGTTCCACCCCGGCATCATCTGCGGCGCTTCGTTGCCTGAACTCGGCCCACGCACATAGCTCCGATTGACCAGATAATCGATAGCCAGGTCATACTCCGCCCGCGCGACCCCTCAGAGAAGAAACGCTTCGACGCTACGTGGTAATCATCCGCGCCATTCTGCACTACATCCAGCACCATGCGCGCCGCAAGCTACCCGCAAGTTCGATCCGCTGACACGCTGATGCCAGCCGCTCGACGACCGCTAATAACCATTGGTGCTAGTTGAAAAAGTCATGAGCATCGCTCAGACTATGGGTTATCGACGAATAACCATAGGGGAGCGAGCTCATGACTACCGAAGATATTATCACCCTTGTCGCGCCCGCCAGGGTCGTGATAACGATTTTCTGCGAAGTGGATGACAGCCTGCCGGAGATAATCAAGCATTCACAGGCCAAACTGTACCCCAGTGAACTGGTCACCATTGGTATCCTGTTTGCGCTCAAGGGTGGCCATTTTCGGGCATTCTATCGGTGGCTCAAGCGTGATTATGACGCGCTCTTCGCCAGCTTGCCAGAGCGGACGCGCTTGCAGCGCTTGCTCAAGGCGCATCAGGACTGGTGCGATTTGCTACTCGCCGAACCCAGTCTGTTCACGGTTATTGACACCTACCCGATCGAACTACTCTTTCCCATTCGGGAAGGCCGCAGCCAACACCAAATCGGCAAGAAAGGCCGCGACAAAGGGCGCTGGCGTGTCGGCGTGAAGCTGTGCTGGTTGCTGGACGACCATGGCCGCGTCGCACAGTGCCGCACTTGTCGCGTGCGACCCAGTACCAAACGAACTGGGTTGGTACCTCGTCCAGTCGACGAGACTGGGTACCGACGCAGTGCATTCGGCACTGTGCAGCATCGTGATGCACACCACGTCCAGTCTGTCCGCACAGTCCAGTAAAGGGACTGCACTGGGTGACTGGGTACTGACACAGTGCGTTTCACCCCGTCCAGCCGCCGGGGCTGGGCGATGCAGTCCGCACGTGACTGTGCAGCACTGGGCTGCATCGGTATCAACTGGGACTGGAACACGCTCAACACGCATGACAAGCATTTCCATCACGTGGCAGCAGCCTTTGTCGACCAGACGATTGCCTTCGCTGATTTCGGTTTTCGGTCTGCAGACGGCCATCCGGCCAACATGAAACTATGTCCCAAGGGCACCTGGAATGAGCGTATGTACGTCGAGACGGCGTTGTCCATGGTCACCATCGTGTGCGACTTGAAACGCTTGCGCCATCGCGTGACACAATACATCTCTGCTCGCCTAGCTTATGTGGCGGCGATGTTCAATATCTTGCTGGACCTGGCCCGTCAACTTGATCCCGATCCATATGCCAACCCGTATAAGATGTCAATCGCTCAGTTCTCACTCTGAACTAGCACCATTGGTTAATAGCTTGATCGCCTAAATTCTAAGAACCGCCAATCTTGCACACGCACCCAAGCCGCACTACACTGGCTTGTATGGCCACTCAAAAATCACCTAGCATAATTTTCGATAACCGAGACCAATACCAACGCATTCAGCAATTTATCCTGCCGAACGAAGAATTGTATATGGTTTACGACCTGAAAGATGGCGGTACAGAATTTGTTGGAATAACCGATCTGCGCTTGATTTTCATGGATCAATCTTTCGTCGGTCGCAACAAGGCCATCGTCAGTCTGCCCTACACCAAGATCACGGCTCTTGGCGCATTCGACTCTGGTGATTTGGAAAAAGTCCGCACCGTAGTTAGCTCAAGCAAACTTCAAATCGTTGCTGGTAGCCGCGAATGGACATTTGAATTTCTCTTAATCGAAAAGGCTTCCACAGCGCACCAGCTTATTATTCGCAACCTGCTTCAGACAGAAATCGGAAGTGAAATGTAATCTTCGCTCTTGTAGAACTGCCGCATGAATACATTCTCCCCAATCGACCTTCGACTAGAGTTCGACATGCAGCTCCGCCGCCACGCACTCCGCCACCGCTTGCTGGTTCCACCCTGGCAGCACGTGCGGCGCTTCGTTGCCTGAACTCGGCCCACGAACCTATCCTCGGTTTACCAGGTAATCGATCGCCAACTCATACTCCGCTCGCGCGTGCCCCTCGGAGAAAAACCGCTTCGGCGCAACGTGATAATCATCAGCACCGTTCTGCACCACGTCCAGCACCATGCGCGCCGACAAGTGCACGCCAGAACGATCGTGCCGGTAGCCGGCAACCGTGACAATTCCGGGTTGCCCCCGCGGACCGCCGACCCGCACCATTCGATGCGGCGGCGACATAGAACGTCATATTGGCCTTTCGCGGCGAAAAGCTGGCTGCGGGCGTATTGCCCTCGCGTCCCGTCTCGTACCTAAAATGATGCGACCCGAAACCGATAATCGAAGGCCCCCACATCACAGGAGGGAGACCGGTTATTTCCTGGTAAATTGCTAAGGCAATCAGCGCATCAGCCCTACGGCGGGAATTTTCGATCGCGGCGATAAAGTCATCGACGGATGCCGAGGTGGGTTTCGTCTTGTTATCAGCCATTTCAGTCTCCTTGCACTACAACAGTCCGACCCGATACGTAGAGTTTTGTAACGATATTCCATTACGATCCAATAGCATTGTTGCCCTATGAATGATGAACCCTTCGTCTTTTTATGTTCATACACTCTCAAATTAAGCATCAAAACCTGACCCCTTTCAAAATGGTATTTCGCCTCTGTACCGTGAACAATACCTGAACAGGCTGCGCCATCTAAAGGTGCGAGTCTACCCGCACGCGAGCGTTGCGAGCATGTCGTGTGCAACTGTCGGCGGTATCACCCTTCGCACCTTCCCACACCGCCTAGTTCACCCGCAAGACGCCACGAGTCAGCGATCTCTCGCGGCGAGAGTCGCGTCCGATGTAAACAGTTACGTAAGGTCGGCTTTTTCCATGAATGGCACAGTTATTAGACGCCCTGAATTCTCTCAAGGAAGCGCTTGACATGAGGTACGATGCTGTCACTGTTTGCCCAAATATCCAAATGGTGATAACCCGGCAATGCGACAAATTCACATTGCGGCATTTCATTGGCACAGTGTTTCATCCCCGCATAATTGTTTTCCGCATCTCCAACATATAGTAAGCAAGGGTATGGAAAATTAGCAAGAAATGGCTCAACTTCATCCCGCCATTGATAGGGTTGTTCCCACAACGCTAGCAGAGCCGAATAATCATTGTCCAGCACGCGTCTTCTCATTCCATCAGGCACGGACATGTTACTTCGCAAAAATTGAAGCCAAGTATCTGCGTCTTGTTCGAATGCGATTTTGACAGGATCATCACCTTCGGGTATTCCATGCAATGGTTTCTGGCTGAGAGGGCTTCTATCTCCGATATCCCTGGTGTCAGGATAAGGATCCAATCCGCCTATGGTGACTGAGATAAACCTGGTGGGAGCATATTTGGCCGAATAAAAACCGACGACCCCGCCCGACGAGTAACCCCAGTAATGCGCTTTTGAAATACCAAGATCGTCAAGAATTGCCAAATAGTCATTAACGCGCACCTCAGGTGAATAGTCGTGCGGGTCATGGGGCTTATCACTCTTGCCGTGTCCGCGGGAATCAACCAAGATTAGCCGGTAATGTTGATGTAACTGGGAAACATAACCAAGATCACGCTAATCTTCACCAGATGAACTCAAGCCATGTGCCAATATCAAATCTGGACCTAAGTCCAATACTTTTCAAATAAGGGCGAGCGCATTGTGAAAAGGCTGTTTCGGTTGCGGCCAGTGATAATGCTCAAGGCGTTTCAGCCGGAACTTGGACATTTTTCGTTTGACGACGCGCGGGTTCGAACGGGCACGGCGGGGCGGCAACCGTACGCTTGCGATATCGTTGAGTAACCGCTGATAAAGATGACCGAGTTGGTCGACGGCAGTGTGTTGGAATTCAGCCACAGTATCGCGCACCATTTCGAGGGCGTGCACAAAGCTTAGGCGGTCGGGGTCGATGTCGGCATGTTGGGCGGCGACATGCATGAGGAAACGGATGACGAAATGAGCCAGCAACAATCCGTAAAGTTCTTGAATGACGCCTACCGGTTTGAGACTGCGCAAGGGCCGCCCAGCTAGACGTTGATGGGTGTCGACTTCATCAATGACGATTTCCCAGCGTTCATGATAAGCGCACGCCAGTTCGAGGGCCGGATAACGCGCCGGGTCGAGCAACGTCGTGACGAGTCGATGGGTTTCGTGAAAGCCGGGCAGGGCTGGGTCAGTGATGGTGTACTCAATGATGCGCACCAACAGGCGCTCCCCATTCCGGCGGCGGCGATAGTCGGAAGGGCGCAAGAAGGCGGTGTAAGAACCATCTGGTAAAGGGCAACGGTCTTGGAGCTTGACGTGGCTGGGCAAACGGCTCAACACGAGCCCGCCACGCTCCCAAACGCCGCGCAACATGTCATAATCATGAAATCCACGGTCCCACATCACCAACATCCCGCGTTCGACCGAGCGCAAGAGGCGGAATCCGCCCACGCGCTCGCTGGTATGGATGGGCCAGAAACCGGCATCCACAATCGCGTGTGTACCACATTCGACCAGGTACACTCCCTGCACCTGCGGAAATGCGCTCGCGCCGCGCTGACTGGCGTGGCGACCAAAGGCAGTCACGTTGGCCGGAGTATCCGGCACGTCTTCAACCGTGCCGTCGATTGCCATCAGACGCAAACCATACAGAAAAGCACCGATGGTTTCCGTCGTGGCCATGGGCTGACAGACGCGACCAAACAGACGCACCAGCGGCCGCGCCCCCAACTGGTAACGCCGGTAACACACGGCGCTGTCTCGCGGCACGCCGTACTCTGGGTCGGGCCAAATGTAGCGCAAGCCCTGCGCCAGTTTACGCAAGACACTTCCCAGTGACGACCGCGTGTAGATGTTCATCATGATCACGACAAATACCGTTAGCACGAGATTCAATTTGCGCTCGCGCTCTGTGCGTAAACCTTCGGCAGCCAGCACGGCTTCGACCTCCGCGCGCGGCACGACCTCGTTCAAGCTGGCGAACGTCAACTCCTGGCTGAACTTGCTCACGCATTCGATTTCACGTAATCTGTATCCCATCAGGTGGCCCCTTGGCATCGTGCGGATTTGGATATCTCGCAAGTATGCCACCGGTGCCACCTGATCGCTTATTTGAAAGGTATTGGAGCTAGTTCTGCTTTTTGCGCCAGAAAATTTTCTAACTCTTTAGCATCCAACCCTAACTCTTCAAAATTAAGCCACACTAAATACGTTCCCTCAGGTTCAATCAGTTTGACTTGTGGGAGGTTTTCGTGAAGATAATTTTGCAGAAATTCGATGTTTGTCTGCAAATATGTCAACAATTCATCTAACCATTCACCGCTCTGGCTGTAGGCAGCCTCAATAGCAGATGAAGCAAACACATTTGTATTGTTGATGCGATACCTATGAGCGAAATCGTAAAACTGTTCTCGGTATTGCTCATTGGCAATAACCGCCATCGCATCTATCGCCCCGGCAAGGTTGAAAGTTTTGGCTGGTGATAAACAAGGCACAGAAATTTTCGCCAATTCGTCTGAAATGGAAGCAAAGGGCGTGTATTGATAAGGTTTGTAAACAATATCTCCGTGAATTTCATCGGAAATGATCAATACGTTGTGCTGTCTGCAAATTTCGCCGACTTGTGCTAACTCGTCTCTTGTCCATACTCTGCCCACCGGATTATGTGGGTTGCAGATAATCATCATTTTAGTTTTGGGATTTGCCGCCTTTTCTTCCAAATCATTAAAATTTATTTGATATTTTCCATCAACTACTTTGAGCGGGTTTTTGATAATCTTCCTGTTATTGCTTCTAATCACTGACTTTAGTTTCCGCTAAGTGAGGGGTTGCTCAACCCGCAGCGAGACCCATTGCGCCCGCCGCTTTCGGATGTGCGTTTTGTTTGGTATCAAACAGTCGGTAAAATTTCGGAAGTCGATTTGCCGCTCAACGAACTTTTTCTGTTTTCCCAGCAAGGCGCACAGGCTGATTTAATCCTGACACTTGGTCTGGACGGTGATCAACTGGCTGGCGAGTGGCGTTATGCCGCTGAACTTTTTGAACCAGCGACCATTGCCCGCATCGCGCAGCACTTCCAAGCCTTATTAGCTGGGTTGGCGACAAGGCCAGACGCGCCGCTGGCAGAAATCGATCTGTTAACGGAGCATGAACGGCAGCAGAATTTGGTGGAGCGGAATCAAACCGCTCATGTGTATCCGGAAGCTGACATGTGCTTGCACCATTTAGTCGAAGAACAAGTGGCTAAATCACCAGACGCGCTTGCCGTTTTGCTGGGCGAAGAGCAGCTGACATATCATGAACTGAATGCCCGCGCCAATCAGTTGGCGCGTCACCTCAGAAGCTTGGGCGTTGGTCCAGATAGTCTGGTTGGAATTTGCCTTGAACGATCTATAGAAATGCTGGTTGGCGTTCTGGGTATTCTCAAAGCCGGGGGGGCTTTTGTGTCCCTGGATCCAGCGTACCCAAATAAGCGACTCTCATTCATGATCGCAGATACCGGACTCGACTTGATTGTGTCAAGGCAAGCGCTCACGAATCGGCTGCCAGCGGGTGAACATCAGGCCATCCTGTTGGACGCAGATTGGCCCGAGATAGCTGCCCAGGCAGACCATAATCCGACGCATCATACAACGCCGGATAATTTGATCTATGTGATCTACACCTCTGGCTCAACGGGTCAACCCAAGGGTGTGCTCAACACACACCGGGGGGTGGTGAACTGGTTGGCCTGGGCGCGTCGCCAATATCCGCTCGAGATCGTTGGCACAATACCGGTGCGCGGATCGCTCAATTTTGACGGCACAGTGCACAGCTTGTTTGGCCCGCTACTGGCCGGACAACCCGTACTATTGCTGCCACCAGATACAACCCACGAGTCCCTGGTGACACTGCTCCTGTCAGACACAGCTATAGGTTTACTTAAGGTCACGCCGTCTTATTTGAAAGTATTAAATCGTGTACTGTCACCCAATACCAGGCAGCACAAATTACCATACCTGGTTAGTGGCGGGGAAGAACTACCTGTCCAAACCCTGGCCGTCTGGCGCCAACATGCGCCAGAGACGCGCATATTTAATCAATACGGTCCTACGGAAACCACCATTTGTTGCAGCGTATTTGAAGTGCCTACTGCAACAGATGCTGACATTGGTGATCCGGTCATAATCGGACGCCCCCTGCCCAATATGCGAATTTATGTGCTCAACGAACAACGCCAACCCGTACCGCTGGGCGTGGTTGGTGAACTGTATGTGGCGGGTGTGGGCGTGGCGCGCGGATATCTCAATCGCCCAGAATTAACTGCCGAACGTTTTTTAGATGATCCCTTTAATCACTTGTTTGTTGATCCAACGAAATCAGCAACGCAACCCGCTCGCATGTATCGCACGGGAGATTTGGCTCGTTATCGTCCGGATGGCACTCTGGCTTTTGTTGGGCGTAGTGACGATCAAGTCCAAATTCGCGGTTTCCGGGTTGAACCTGGCGAAATTGAATCGGTCCTGCTGCAACATCCAAATGTTTCAGCCGCTGCAGTCGTTGTACGGGAGTTGGTGACAGGGCCTCAGCTGGAAGCCTATTGGGTGGCCGAAGAAACCACATCTGTGACTTCCAAACCGGATCTAATTTACACTGATTTGGAATCAAAATTGCCAGACTATATGCATCCGACCAGCTATACGCTGCTGGACGCGCTGCCGATCACTACGACCGGCAAATTGAATCGGCAGGCATTGCTGGCGCACGGCGAAACGCACCAGAATGAACGTCCGCGGACGTTACCGCGCAACGCAACAGAAGAACAATTGGTTCAAATTTGGGAAGACGTGCTCGATCAACCCGTTGGCGTACACGATGACTTCTTTGAAATTGGCGGCCATTCGCTAACCATCATTCAGCTGTCCACGCGCATATCTGAAGCTTTTAAATGCGAAGTGCCGGTTACAGCACTCTTTGAATACCCAACCATTGAAAGCCTCGCGGCTTTACTTTCCAGCCAGGCTGATTTGAGTCAGTGGCGCAGTCTGGTTCCGATGCAGCCAGTAGAGAAAACATTGGAACGTCCGGCATTATTTTGTATGCCGGATGTCACCGGGCATGTTTTGTATCTG
Source organism: Anaerolineales bacterium (assembly GCA_965248775.1). Classification (GTDB taxonomy): domain Bacteria; phylum Chloroflexota; class Anaerolineae; order Anaerolineales; family JBHHUI01; genus JBHHUI01. The sequence goes on along the minus strand of OZ252150.1, from coordinate 1,031,859 downwards.
CACACCCTTGGCCGCTATATAAAGAACGATCTGGCACTTTTTGGTCTGCAAGCACCCGGTATTGACGGACGCCTAACACCAAAAGACAGCGTTGAGTCACTGGCCGCTTATTGTGTTGAATCAATCAAGTCGGCGCGACCTGAAGGTCCTTATTATTTAGCCGGTCACTCGTTTGGCGGCAAGGTGGCTTATGAAACTGCTCTACAGTTGCGTCAGCAGGGTGACCTGGTTCCATTTGTGGCCCTGTTTGACGCCGCTGCACCGCAGTCGCAACTAGAACGCACTATACAAATGGACAAAGACCGTTTTTATCAACAAGATGATTCCGGCATGTTGCTTGAACTGTTGCAGGCATTTGAACGGTTGACGGATGTTTCGTTGCATATTTCCAGGACAGACTTAGAGGACCTGACTTATGATCTGCAATTAGAATTTGTTCGCAAAAGCTTACGGCAGATTGGTCTTTTGACCCAAGTGAATGATGAAGAGGTATTACAGGGGATGCTGACTGTGTTGCGTGTGAATTCCAACATGTTGTATACCCCGGCTGATTCTTTGGATTTGCCAATGAAAATTTTCCTGGCCGACAACGGCAACCGCATACAAACTGTAGAACCTTATCTGGATTGGGAACAATACGGCGATGTGGAAATCGTTGAGGTATCTGGTAATCACACTTCTATGCTGAAAGAACCGCATATTGCCAAGTTGGCCTTGCAATTGATTAAGCAAATTCGTATCCACGAGGTGCAACACGATTGACGGTATTTTTTGATCTGCTGCAGATTAATGTGCGTACACGCAAAGTCTGGCGTGACTTATGGGAAAACCCTACACGTACCATCATCGTAGTGCTGGCGATTGCGGTTGGGGTTTTTGCGCTGGGTGTGACTGCAGGCACGCAAGTTGTGCTATCGGATGAGGTTCGGGGTGCTTATTTCAATGCGAATCCCGCCGATGCCACCGTTTACCTGGGCGATCCATTTTACGATGATATGTTGCGCACGCTCGCGCGCGAAGAAGCGCTACAACATGTTGAAGGTTTACGACGTGTTGGCGCGCGCTTAAATGTTGGCCCCAATCGGTGGCGCAATATTCGTATTGATATCCATCGCGATTTTGATCAGATCACAATCAGCGAGATTTTCACAATCGCTGGCGCCTGGCCACCACCACCCGACACCATTTTGCTGGAACGAGCCTCGTTTGAACTAGCGGGCGTGCAAATCGGCGATGCAGTCACAATCGAAACAACCGACGGAGAGACCCACGCCTTGACGGTTGCCGGCAGCTTATACGATCCACATAAAATGCCGACACCTCTGAATGGCTTGATTTACGGTTATGTCACCGCAGAGACTTTTGAGCGCATGGGCTTTGATGACTTTTACCATTTGCTGCGTGTTTCGCTGGTCGAAAGTCGGGCGGACGATGTAGATACTGTGCTGAGCGAACTTGAGAACAGTATTCGCAAAAATAATAACCGGGTGATCTGGAGCTATGTGCCGCCGCCAGGTGAGTTTCCCGGTGACCAGTCCCTGCAACCGATCTTAAGTGTGCTTAATCTGGTGGGTATCTTTTTGCTGATTGTGTCTAGTTTTCTGGTGGTAAATACGATCAGCGGGATATTGGTCAAACATATTCAACAGATTGGCATCATGAAGACGATTGGGGCACACCTGCGGCATTTGCTTGTACCTTATCTCGGTACGGTCTTTGCGTACGGGATCCTGGCTCTGATAATCGGTGTGCCGCTGGGTGCAATGGGAGCCCATTATTTCAGTGTCGTTCTGGCGGATCTGATGAATGTTGAGATCACGACATTCCGGGTTGCGCCCTCGGCCGTTCGTTTACAAGTTGTGGCTGGTTTGCTGACCCCGCTCATCGCCGCCTTGTGGCCGGTGCTTTCCGGCGTGCGTATTACTGTTCGCGAGGCAATTGGTGGTCAATCCGAAATGTATAGCGGGCGGACCTGGGTGGATCGCTGGCTGGAACGAATTCGCGGTATATCAGCACAGATTTTATTTGCGTTACGCAACACATTTCGCCGCAAGGCCCGCTTATTAATTACGCTGGGCGCCCTTTCCATGGCAGGTGCGCTGTTTGTGGCCATTTTTAATTTACGTACTGCGCTCCAGCTCACCCTCGTCGAGTTCTCAACCTTTTGGCGATATGATGTTGAAGTTGAGTTTGTGGATCCACAAAATCTGACTCGTGTTCGGGATGAAGCCCAACTCTTGCCCCTAGCGTATGGCGCCGAAGGCTGGGGGCAGGGACGTGCTGTGATTATTGATGATGATGGTGACCGGATTGGTAATTTTTTTTGATTGCGCCGGCCAACAATAGCCAGCTTATACAACCAACCATTGTTGTAGGTCGCTGGCTGGCACCCACAGATAGGTTTGCCGTGGTGGTTGACCTTGACGTAATTAACAACCAGCCATGGATCATGCTAGGTGAGTTTGTAACGCTCAGTATTGACGACAACGAAGATGACTGGCAGGTGGTTGGCATCGTGCGCCCAGCCCTATCTGGCGATATTCTCAGGACGGGTACCGGCTACATCAATTACAACCAGTATGCGAGTGTTGTCCATATCGCCGGTAAGGCACAGACAGTGCAAATTGTGGCTATTGAAAGCAATGCCACCACGCAAGCCGAGCTGGCCCAGGTTGCTGAAGATTATTACAAGTCGCGCGGGATTGCGGTGCAATCTGTAGAAACGATTTCTGAAATCCTGGAGACTATTGGCACCCAATTTAATATCTTGTTGATCGCCTTGTCTGTAATTGTCAGACTGCTGGCGTTTGTTGGAGCGCTGGGTCTGGCTGGCACCATGAGCTTGAATGTGCTGGAACGCGAACGCGAGGTGGGTGTCATGCGGGCAACCGGCGCACGCGAGTGGACGGTCTTGCAGGCATTTATTGTCGAAGGCGTTTTCATCGGTTTATTAAGCTGGCCTGTATCGGTTGTATTGGCTGTCCCGCTGACGCTGCTATACACAGATTTACTGGGCACTGAATTTTTAGGTTCACCGTTGACCTATGCCTATACACCGCTGGGTGTCGTTCTCTGGTTTTTGATCGTGATTGTTCTTTCGATCCTGGCGAGTTTTGTACCTGCATGGAGAGCAACCCAACTAACGGTGCGTGAGATCCTGGCTCAATCATGAACGAAATATTGATTGAATTACACAATGTGGTTAAAGCCTACGAAACGCCAGCCGGCGCTTTTTTGGCGATCAATGGTATTGACCTGAAAATTTCAGCCGGTGAATTTGTGGCTATCATTGGAAAGTCAGGGAGTGGCAAGTCAACATTGATCAATTTGCTGACCGGCATTGACCGCGTTTCATCGGGTGAAATTTATGTAGCCGGTACAGCATTACACGAATTATCTGAAAAGCAAATTGCGCCTTGGCGTGGCCAGCATATTGGGGTGATTTTTCAGTTTTTTCAACTGCTGCCCACGTTATCATTAGTAGAAAACATTATTTTGCCTATGGAATATACTGGCCGTTTTCGCTCGTTGCGTGAGCGGCGCGAACATGCCATGCACTTGCTGGATATGGTTGAATTAACCGATCAAGCTGACAAGATGCCGGCGATGGTTTCCGGTGGTCAGCAACAACGGGCGGCCATTGCGCGGGCGCTGGCCAACGATCCGGATATTTTGGTGGCCGACGAGCCCACCGGCAGTCTGGATTCCAAAACAGCTGACGCCATCATGCGTATTTTTGACAACTTTGTTTCCCAAGGTCGCACGTTACTGATGGTGACACACGATCGTGAACTGGCCCGGCGCGCCTCACGTGTTGTCTACATCGCGGATGGCGAAATTACCGATCGACATGTGGTTGGCGCTTTGCCGGTGCTGACCAAACGGCAACTCGTAGATGTCTTTAGCCAACTGGAACCGGTCAATTACATAGCCAGCGAGCTGATCATCCGTGAAGGTGATGTTGCCCAGCATCTCTTTATTATTGTGAAGGGTGAGGTGAATGTTTTTCTCGACTACGAGACTGAGCAGGTGCGCCATCTCAATCGGTTAGGCGAAGGGCAGTATTTTGGTGAAATTGGTCTGCTCACGTCTAAAAAACGCATTGCCACTGTTTGTGCAGCACAGGAAACAGATGTGGTTGTGATGCAGTTGGACCGCACAACTTTTGTAAAGGTTTTGGAAGAGTCGAATCTGGCCAAGGAAGATGTCTTTGAATTGCTCCGCCGTCGGTCGGCTCAAACGACGCTGAGTACCCTTGGGCTTGATTCAACCCAGATCTCCGAAATCGGGGGGCACTTTGTGCAGCAGCAATTTGCACCAGATACGTATATTATCCAGCAAGGTCAAGCCGCGGAAGCGTTTTACCTGATTATCAATGGGTCTGTGGAAGTACTGAATGAACAACCAGACGGTCAGGTCATTTTAGTAGCGGAACTGGCTTATGGTGATTATTTCGGAGAAGTCGGGCTTTTGAATGAAAGTCCCTCTGGCTCAACGGTGCGTGCCGCTGAAACGGGCGTTGATTTGATGGTTGTGGACCGCACGACGTTTCACAACTTGATTTCACGAACGATGTTGGCGCAAGAAGACGTGATTGCGGAGTTACGCGATCGGGTTTTAGGCATGTCGATGGGACGGCTTGGCCTAGCGCCCGACAAACTAGACGCAATCAAGGGCGAGTTCGAGTTCCTGAATTACGAACCAGGCGAGGAGATCGTCTCGCCCAGCGCACGCGCTGGGCATGTCTTCGTCGTGCTGGCGGGCGCAGTTGAAGTTGTGTTCCACCGCATGAGTAAAGCCACTCCAATAATGACGAAGCGTCTGTTCGTTGGTGAATACTTTGGCGAGCTTGACAGCGTTAGACATGGTCGTCACTCGCGCACGATCCGCGCTGCCCCCGACAGTTCAAGCGTCGTTGAATTGGCCGCATTTTCGGCACGTCGATTCAGACAGTTAATCGAACAGCATGATTTGGTCGAGCCACAAATTAATCTGACATTTAATACGTTGTTGAGTGAACGCTTGCACGAATTTATGGACAGCTTACAGCGCCGACCGCGTGCAGGAACGATCCTTGACAATCTTTTTGCAGATGAGCGCGAATGAAAACAATTTTCATCTCTTCTTATGCGCATTCGCACACAGCCTCTCCTTCGAAAAAAATAAACAAACAACACCATCCCAGATACCCGCAAGTTGAGATTGGGACACATAGACACTCCCGTGCTCACACTGGTCAATCGCCGCTTGCAATGAATGGAAGGCGTGCGCTTTCATCATACGTTGGGTCGGGTAACGAGCCGCGAGTGATAATCACACCGCATTTCCAACAAGCCCCTGCCGTATGGAACGTACGATTTCAATCGCAAGCAAGGAGGAAAGAATGTAATGCACCCTAGCAGTTTGTCGGAGAGACAAGTACTTTTACAACATGAATAGCCCTACAGGGCAAAATGAGCAGTTGATTGCGACAAAACAAGCGTAAAACAGTGTGCATTTCATGGAGGGCAAACCACCTTCTCTCAGCGAGTAGCAGGCGCGCCAAAGCAGCCCCGGCTAAAGCACACCCTTTGCTTGGTAGAGGGTGTGCATGCGTTTGAGGTTGAACGCTAGGCAGACCAGACACCATTCCCCGGCTGCTGCCAGCAGGCCGCGCAGAGAAAACTGGCGGAAGCCCAGGACTTCCTTGATGATACCAATGACGGGTTCCACTGTGCATTTGCGTAAACGGTAGCTGGCTTTGCCGATTTCGGTTTGTAGTTTGTAAGCCATCTTGACTTTCGGACTGGCATCTTCCGGTGGCGGAGCAGGCATTTGTTCAAAGAAGGTACGCCAGCTTTTGTGGTGAGGTTCGCGACCGGTAGCAATGTAAGGATCAATGCCAAGCTTCTCAAGTGCTGCGATGTTCGCTTTGCTGAAATATCCATAATCCAAAGCGGCAGCCTTTGGTTTGCCTACTTTTGGAGAGATGGCATCCAGGGTTGGCTCAGCTTCTTTTTTGTCATTCGGATGGTTCGAAAGTGAAGGCGCCACAATCAAGAGGCTCTCCTGCTCCACAGCAACTTGAACGTTGTAATGCTGGTCGAAGCCATTATTGGTGCTGTTTTTCATGATGCGAGAGTCCGGATCAGTGAAGTTGTACTGATCTTTGTCCCGTGGTCCCGGCTGCGGTGGTTTCGGTTTGCGACCTCGGGGTTTATGCCCAGTTTTGCGAGACTTTTCTTCCCGCTCACGCTGTTTGGCTTCGTATTCAGCCCTCTCGGCTTCATATCGTTCCTGCGCACGGGCTTCTAAGACGGCTTTGGCTTCTGCCAGATTTGCCAAACGTTTCTTGCGAATGGCAATTTCGTCTTCAATGACGAGCCCTTCCGGCAACTGGAGATCACCCTGATCAGCTTGCTCACCGAGTTCGAAGAGTTTGTTCACTTCCTGGCGCAGTTGGGTCTCTAGTTTTATCAGACGCTTGTAACTGACCGCTTTGCTCTTGGATGCATCAGCATGCACCTTGCTACCATCCAGACTGATATTACCCAACTTCAGCACCTCAGCAACTTGGGCCAGGAGCAAGATCTGCACAAATAACTCTTGGATCTCAGCCAGAAAGGTTTTGCGAAAGTTGGCAATTGTGTCGTGGTCAGGATGCAGCCCACTGGCAATATAGCGGAATGGGATACTCTCATAGGTGGCTTTCTCAATCTTACGAGAACTGAACACCCCGTTGGCATAACCATAGAAGAGCAATCCCAACAGGATCTCTGGCGCAATAGGTTGACCACCCGTCGGTGCATATTGTGCATAGATCATACCCAAATCCAACTGGGCGATAACATCCACCACAAATCGTGCCAAATGATTGGATGGCAGGGCTTCTTCCAGACTGATTGTCTGTTTGAGCATCACTTCGTAATTGGGTTTCTTGAATTTTCTAGCCATGCCCGTAGATTATCACCGATTTCGCTATCTCAGGTTGCTCTCCGACAAACTGCTAGCGAAGTGGACATGCGCGTGTTCGCCAGTACATTTGCCGAGATGCTCCCGGAGGGATTTTATGCCGCCGCCTGCCTGATTGATACAGTGGATGCCGACACAGCTTTGTGCGGTGTGGAGAGATCATATGTAATGAGCTTCAGCGCTACACGCCGTCGGGAATTTGCTGCGGGCCGTTTTGCCGCGCGTACAGCACTTGACTTGCTGGGGTGCCCCCATGTGGCCCTGCCGATTGGAGATGGACGTGCCCCGGTTTGGCCAAGCGGAAACGTGGGAAGTATCACCCATTCGGCAGGAGTCGCATTGGCGGCGGTGGCGTACATGGGACCCGAAGCGTCGCTTGATATCGATATAGAACGATGCAGTGCGCTCGACGACTTTCTAGCGAAGTTGATTTACGCCAATGGTGACGATCGCATTTGTGACCCGACCTTGCTTTTTTCCATGAAGGAGAGCGCATTCAAATGCGTTTATAGCCTCCATCGCAGAATAATCGACTTCGCGGAAGTCGCTGTTCGAATCGATTCCGGCTCTGGTTGCTTTGAGGTCCACCCCACGAGCCGCGCAACAGGACCAATTGCTGGGGTCCGCGGAGTCTATGATCGTATGCACGGATTTTGGCGCACTGCATGCTATCTGGTTGATGATGTGGATTAATGTCAGAGGAAACACCGGAGCAGATAGGGCTCTGGGTAAAAATTTACACGAAGTATGTCGGTCACATCCACAGAACAACAGCTAAACAACAACCAAGGAGCCGATGTGCAGCCAAATTACTCAACCGGATGTCTTAGTAGACCGCATAAGCGAACGGGTTTCAGTCAGGTGAACCCATCGCACCCGGATATGCTCCCTCAAGCGCTCCAGTTTATCAATGTTATTTGTCAGAATTCTTTTCATATAATACCCTTCCAGGCTGGAAAATACGCAATTGACAATAATAGATGTATATCAGAGGCAGCGATTTAAGCTTGGGTGGAGGGAGCACTCAACGCCTTATGTACATTGGGCGTTGTCTATGCTACTTTGACAAGGGGGGTTCAGCATGCCAACCGTATTGCAAAGTGTAGCGGGCCTAAATACCGCTCTCTTTCGACATAAGTTGATTTGGAACTGTTCCAATGAGGGTTTAATCCAGGTTCAATTACATAAACCCTTGTCAACTTGGGTTGACCTGATCCCTCCTCCCTCACCCCATCAATGATTGACGCCCGAGATCTCAGATCCTCAGGAGTGGGTCTGCATTGACTCCCCCGCGAAATTCATTTGCGACTCACACGGCGCAGACCATCATATTAGATATTGGTCTGATGGCCTTTTTACGCTATACAGTCGCTAGGGTCGCAAAGGGGTTTGGTTCAAGCAACTTATCCATCTTCGGGATCCGTCACGGCCTCTGCCCTTCCCCGCCTTACCGGTTTCCATCGAACAGCCACGACGTCGGTAGCATACAAAGCTACTCATTGAATCGGCACTAAAATTTGTTTACATTTTGGCGAACCTAAAGGGATAAGTGAAAAGAGATGAACAATAGGCGCATGCGCCCCCTTGAATCAGTAGGGCGATATATCCTACATACGCTCAAGAGGGCAAGAATGCATATGTCACCTGTAGTCCCGACGGGGTTCGAGACCGCGATCTACTTTTTCGCGTTTAGGTCTCGTGTTAGGAAATATTCACGACTTTCGCCCTTCCCTGCTTGGCAAGCCTCCACATTAGCGTCAATAGTATAGTAGTATCGTCCGTGGCTCCCTGTGGGGGCATTTGGATTTGATTATTAGAGGAGAAATACATTATGTGTGTGTTTCTTTCATTCGTCATCGATCTTGCAGTCGAAATATCCCCTGAAAACTATTAGGCACACCAGGCACATGCCGATTCTTGTTGCGAGAATTGCTTCATAGTCCTTCAGTGTTTCCACTGCAATGCTTCTCACGTGTCCTTGCCTGGTCCAACCCAGTACAGAATGAAGTGCGCACTGGACTTTGCTGAACTCAGTCCCGGATAAACTGGGCCGGGGCGACACTGTGCTGGACGCGGTCGGCTGGACAGAGCAGGTAGTTTCTAGGTTATGTTGTTGTTTTCCAAACTTATTATTACTTTTCCATTGGCGCGTCCTTCTCCAACATACCGGAGCGCTTCCGGGACTTCACTTAATGAATACCGTCTATCAATAATAGGGACAACTTTTCCGGTTTCGCACAGCTCTGTAATAGAGATTAAATCTTTTCGATTTTGTGGAACTGCTAGGATATGTATGTTTCTGCCCGCGCGTCTCCTTATCCATGATCCAAATAGCAAAATTTGGAAAAGTACGGCGACAGATCCTCCGACAAAGAAGTAAGTTCCATTCGGCCTCAGTGCGCGTTTATAAGCGAAGACCGAACGGTGCGCGATCACATCAAGGATCAGATCATACTGTTCTCCACGTTTGGTAAAGTCTTCCCGGGTGTAATCTATGACATGATCTGCGCCAAGCGAGTGCATAAAGTCCAATTTGCTGGTGTTATCCACCCCGGTCACTTCAGCCCCGTATAATTTGGCCAGCTGCACAGCAAATGAACCTGCACTGCCGCCCGCACCATTGATCAAAATTTTTTGCCCGGATTTGACCTGACCTTTCTCACGAATCCCTTGCAGAGCGATAACTCCTGCTTGTGGGATTGCTGCTGCTTCCTCGAATGTCATACTGGCTGATTTCAGCACCATAGTTCTTCCATGAGTACAGACAAACTCTGCAAAGCCGCCGTGATAGTCTGGGATTTCCCCAAATACTTCATCTCCGGGTTTAAATTCTGTGTTACTTTTTCCAGCATATTCCACGCGCCCGGCGATGTCCGACCCGAGTATTTGGCGGCGCGGTTTAAAAAGCCCTCCGATACGGGTATAAAACGGCTTGCCTATCAATCCTTCCCTGTCAGATCCATTTATGGATACGGCATGTATCTTGATCAGTATTTCATCGTCTGTAGGAGTTGGCTTTTTAACCTCTTCGAGTTTAAGGTTATTGGGTGAGCCATAGTTGCGATAAATAACGGCTTTCATAATTCTCCAATTGGATCACGACAATTCATTCGATGAGGCTGCCAAACCTAACGCCAGCAGAGAGCAGCGGGGACGGGAACGCGACGTGGAAAGAGGGAAAAAAGTCGCTGTCTGCCGTCCGCGCTACTCCCTTGTTAGGCTGGGTTCATTCATGCCTGACACTATCGCCTCCCATGCACTTCCTTCAACTCATAGTAGGCCGTCCACGAGCATAGCTTCTTCTTGAGAACCAGTCTGACGTAGCTGAATCAGCGGAGCAAATTCTGCCGAATGCCAAAATGCTAACGCTTGGTCTCGCGTGGGAAACTCAAGAATAAACGCGGCATCAGGCAGGCTTTCTCGCCCTTCGAGTGTTTGTGGATTCCCGCCACGAACAACAAACTTCCCCCCATTGCTTTCGATTACCCCAGGCACTTTCGAAAAATAGTCATCCATCCAATCGCGGTGATGAATTTTCATTCGACCAATCACATAAGCTGGCATAAATCTTCCTCGTATTCGTTCTCATGAACCGGTAACTGGTAAACAGAAAAGTGTTCATAGTAGAAGCCTAACAATATTATCGTCAGTATGAGGTGCGCCCATCACAACTTAGGTCTGTCAGATTTCACATCGCCCGAACAACGCCCATTTTAACTCTAAGACGCCGACGAGCCGAAGAAATTCTCCTGGCCTAGGCGGGGCGGATATAGTTATCGGGCACTCAAGTTTTCCCTCTCACTGTTTAGAAGCGAACAACCAGAGAAATGACATATCTCTGCCCACAGGGGCGAGCTAGGAGGTCGTACCAAAGAGAAGCATTATTTTCCGTCCCCCGAGCCCCAACTCCCTCTCGTAAGACATACCCAAACCCCTCCACTCCCAAGAGAAGAGGGCCCAGGCCAAGGTCTGCCATAATGCGTCATCGGACTTGACTAAAAGATAGCCGAGGCCCAGAAACAATATAGAAGCCCTCGTGGTAGCGGCACGACCTCGAGGGCCAAGAGACCGTCGAGAGTTCGACGGAGGAAGACGAGGAGTCTTGGAATTCTTTTTTTCATAGCCCTTTTGGATGAGTAAGCAATGCTACTTCGATAACGAATAGGCGCTCACGCGTGGGTGTCGAACAGGATGACATAGGAAGATCGACAACCTAGTGGGTCACTTGGCATGCTGATTGCCATTGTTGGATCAGCGTTGAGCGGCGGCGGATCGGATGCCGAGTGTACGCGCCGGAACCACCGAGCATGTGCCGCCGCTGCCGACTGCGTTGGCGACGTGCCTTACGTTTGCCGCCCCATTCAAACGGAGTGGGGTTCTGGTTCCAACCCTGCGCGACGCCTTGTAACAAGGCAATGATTTGATCAGGTGTTTGCGGATACTGGCCGGACAGGCCACGCCGAACGAGAATTCGCTGCATCGATTCAGCCATGTTCAACCACGAGCCGCCCAACGGTGTATACAGCGGCATAATGCCGTGTTCGAACAACCACAGAACCATCTCCGGAGTGTAATGGCCTTTGAGGTTATCCCAGATGAGTAGCATGCGCAGAGCTGGAAGTTCTTGCGACAAGGTGATGGGCAACGATAATCCGGCTTGCCAGCTTTCCCATAGCAGGCGATTGGCTTCAACGTCGAGTTGGGGTTTGGCCGGCAATGCCTGCAGGATAGCCAACAGTTCGTCCTTGAGCCATGGATGCAAAATAGCATTGGTAGTACGCGTGACGCCTTTCACGCGCACTTGTCCAGAAGCCGGGTGAAATAGTGTTAGCAATTTTGCCGTTCCGTCGCGGATGTACTCGTGCGGCTGTTTGGCCGGCTGCGCCTCGGGCTGCCAGCTGCCCCCCACATATGGCTTGGTCTGATAAGGTCCGGCTTCATCTTGGGTCCAGACGGCCAGGCCGAGCGTTTCGCCAGTATGGTAGGCGCTTTCGATCAAGTTTTTTTCGCCTCGGTATCTGGGTCGGTCACAATAACAGTGCCGCCCTTTCGCTTGCGTGTTGCTTGGCCGGTTTCGCACCAGCTGCGCGACTGCTGCCAGCTGTAGCCGGCTTCCTGCAACACCGTCCAGATGGTATAGGTGCTCACCTCGGGCAAGCCATCCGGCATCGAGCGCAACCGTTGCTGCAAAGTTTGCAGCGACCACGTCGCCGTCCCGTCTGTCTCCGGAATGGGTGGTCGGCGCACTTCCTGCAGAATGCGCTCGCGCTCTTCTGCCCCGTACGTCACCTGAGGTCCTCCCCCATGCTTTGGCTCGAGGGCCGCCAAGCCTTCCCGGTTGAAACGGCTGACCAACTGCGAGACCGCGTCACCGGACTTCCGACCCGACAAGCGCGCGGCCTCGGTGTAATTGTTCCCATCCGCCACGAACAGAATCTGTCGGGCGCGAACGACATGACTAGCAGGCTCCGTCTGCGAATGGCCAATACGTTCCAGCCATTCCCGCTCTTCCTTCGTCAGTTCACGAAGCGGGTCTTTCTTGCGTCGGCTCATTTCATCACCTATGTGATCAAGGATGCAGCCAATTCTAAAGCCCGATTCATTTTATGGCGATGTCCGTGCCAAGTGACCCACTAGTTGACCTCCCCCAAATCTTTGTACCACTTGCTATGAGAGTCCAAGTGACTGAAATTCGGGCTGAAGTTCAATAACCGTCCTATCCGCTGATATCAAGCGAGGTCGAAGCGATCGAGATTCATGACCTTGTCCCACGCAGCCACGAAGTCACGCAGAAACGCCTGCTGCGAGTCGTCACACGCATAGACCTCTGCGATGGCTCGGAGTTGGGAGTTCGAGCCGAAGACGAGGTCGACGGCGGTGCCAGTCCACTTAACTTCGCCCGTCCCGTGATCGCGTCCCTCGAACACGCCGACGGATGTGGCGGACGCCTGCCACGTCGTACTCATGTCGAGCAAGTTCACGAAGAAATCATGGCTCAACGTCTCGGACCGCTGGGTGAAGACGCCGAGTTGGGACTGACCGACGTTGGCATTCAATACGCGCATGCCGCCGACAAGCACCGTCATCTCAGGAGCAGTCAGCGACAGCATATGCGCTCGATCCACCAGCAGCTCCTCGGCCGGTCTCTTGTGTCCGTTTGCGAGATAGTTGCGGAACCCGTCTGCGGTCGGTTCGAGCACAGCAAATGAGTCCACGTCGGTATACTCCTGCGCCGCGTCCGTACGCCCCGGCGAGAAGGGAACCTGCACGTCGTGGCCGGCATTCTTCGCAGCTTGCTCGACGGCCACGCACCCGCCCAAAACGATCACGTCAGCGAACGAGACCATCTTCCCGTCTGACTGCGAGCTGTTGAATTCCGTTTGAACCTTCTCCAGGGACTGCAGCACAATCCCTAGCTCGGTCGGATTGTTGACGTCCCAATCCTTCTGCGGCGAGAGGCGAATGCGCGCCCCGTTTGCTCCACCCCGCTTGTCGGTGCCGCGGAACGTTGCCGCCGACGCCCAGGCAGTCGAGACTAGTTGGGAAATTGACAGTCCTGATGCGAGGATCTCGCGCTTGAGGGCAGCGATGTCCTGCTCGCCAATCAATTCATGAGTGACGTCGGGGACCGGGTCTTGCCACAACTGCGGCTCCGCAGGAACCAACGGGCCGAGACACCGCGTGCGGGGGCCCATGTCGCGGTGCGTCAGCTTGTACCACGCTCTAGCGAAAGCGTCTGCGAGCTCCTCCGGGTTCTCGTGGAAACGCTTCGAAATCGGCGCATAGACCGGGTCCACCTTCAGTGCGAGGTCCGTCGTGAGCATCGTGGGGGCGTGCGTCTTCGACGGATCGTGAGCATCCGGCACGGTGCCCGCTGCAGATGCATCCGTGGGTGTCCACTGCGTCGCACCGGCAGGGCTCTTCACCTGCTCCCACTCGTAGCCGAACAGATTGTCGAAGAAATTGTTGTCCCACTTCGCCGGCTCGGTGGTCCATGCACCCTCCAATCCGCTGCTGATCGTATCGCCGGCTTTGCCACTGCCATAGCTGTTCTTCCAGCCAAGGCCTTGCTCCTCGATGCTGGCACCCTCGGGTTCGGGACCTTTGTATTGTTCCGCAGCAGCACCATGGGTTTTGCCAAACGTGTGTCCGCCGGCAATGAGTGCAACCGTTTCCTCGTCGTTCATCGCCATGCGAGTGAACGTCTCTCGAATGTCCCTGCCTGCAGCGAGCGGATCCGGATTACCGTTCGGCCCCTCCGGGTTGACATAGATCAGCCCCATTTGAACGGCGCCGAGGGGATCGTCGAGTTCCCTGTCGCCGCTGTAGCGCTCGTCTTCGAGCCACGTGGTCTCCGGCCCCCAGTAAATGTCCTCTTCAGGCTCCCAGACATCTTCGCGCCCGCCAGCGAAACCGAACGTCTTGAGTCCCATTGACTCCAGGGCGCAGTCACCTGTGAAGATCATCAGGTCAGCCCACGAGATCTTCCGGCCGTACTTCTGCTTGATCGGCCAAAGCAACCGGCGCGCCTTGTCGAGGTTCACGTTGTCGGGCCAACTGTTGAGGGGCGCGAAGCGTTGTGTACCGGAGGCTGCGCCGCCGCGACCGTCGCCGATGCGATACGTGCCTGCGCTGTGCCACGCCATCCGAATAAAGAGCGGCCCATAGTGGCCGTAGTCGGCAGGCCACCAGTCCTGCGACGTCGTCATCACCGCCTCGATGTCCTTCTTTAGGGCATCCAGGTCAAGTGTGTTAAACTCCTCGGCGTAGTTGAACTCCTCGCCCATGGGGTTGGACAGGCGAGAGTTCTGGTGGAGAACCTTCAGGTTCAACTGATTGGGCCACCAGTGTTGGTTCGACGTGCTCCCAATCGCCGTGTGTCTGTGAGGTCCGCCCAACACTGGACACTTGCTTACGCTCTCCACGTTTTGGTCAGTCATAACTGTTCCTTTTACTGAGTAAATAATGAGACAAAATTATTTTTGTAAACACTTGCTTTGGTAAAAAGGGGATTCTAACTTTTTCCCTTTATGTCTGTCAAGTGGTATTTTTTTTATGACTCCTCGTATTACAGCGCAAGGTCAGCCTAAAGTGTATTAACTTCTCGCGCTGCCTGCGACGCAAGCGCTGCCCCGGTGGTTTGGTGGGCGGCTTCGCTTACAGTCATCTTGCTCGCAGTAAGTGGACGGTTCTGGCGACGACGGTTGGCGACATAGTACTTTCTAGAGCTTAGCATCTCGACGCCCGGCTAAACGTCTGGCGTTTTGCTGCAGACGTCTTGACGTGGCCCACAGTTGGACGCCGGGATCGAACCCGGCGAGCTCCATACAGAAAAGAGCCTCTTGCAAGAGGCTCTTTTGTTTTAAGTCCCAGGTATTAGCTACTCAGCCAGGGCCGGGAAGAACATTCGCATCCCACAACTGGCAGCGGGCCGTGTTGAGCTGAGAACGCCCGAGACTGGGCGGCGTCATGGCGCGGAGGGTCTCATAATAGCGCAAGGTTGAAGTCTCCCCAGTCACTCGTCCGCATATTCCTGGTCGTGGGCATCGGTGTTGTCTTCCGGCTCGTCCACATATTCCTCGTCGAGGGCATCGGTGTTGTCATCCGGTTCATCCTGATGTTCCTGGTAGTCAGCCTCGGTGTTGTCATCCGGCTCGTCCGCATATTCCTCGTAGTGGGCATCGGTGTTGTCTTCCCATTCGTCCCCATGATCCTGGTAGTCGGCCTCGGTGTAGTCTTCCCACTCGTTCTCATATTCCTCGTAGTGGACCTCGGTGTTGTCTTCCCACTCGTCCGCATATTCTCGTAGTGTCCCTCAACTGCGCTCTCGTCTATTGGGCCGTAGAACTCATCGAGCAGCGCCTCGAACTCTTCGTCCGCGAGCGTGTCCACGTAATCTAGAAGCTCTTCCTCACTCCCGAAGCCCAGCTCCGCTGCCATGCCCGCCAATTCCTCATCGTCCGTATATACCTCGAAGTGGGCCTCATGTGCGCTCTCGTCTATTGGGCCGTAAAGCTCATCGAGCAGCGCCTCGAACTCTTCGTCCGCGGGCGTGTCCACGTAATCTAGAAGCTCTTCCTCACTCCCGAAGCCCAGCTCCGCTGCCATGCCCGCCAATTCCTCATCGTCCGTATGTACCTCGAAGTGGGCCTCATGTGCGCTCTCGTCTATTGGGCCGTAAAGCTCATCGAGCAGCGCCTCGAACTCTTCGTCCGTGAGTGTGTCCATGTGATCCAGCATCTCTTCCACACTCGCGAAGCCAAGTTCCCCTGCCATACCCGCCAATTCCTGATCGTCCGCATATACCTCGTAGTGGGCCTCATCTGTGCTCTCGTCTATTGGGCCGTGAAGCTCATCGAGTAGCGCCTCGAGTTCTTCATCGGGAAGAGTGTCTAGGTAGTTTCCGGTGCAAAACGCACCACCTAATCAGAAATCGGCAAGGGCGAACTTCTTGCTGGGAGTGAACCTTGACAATTGCATAGTTACGTGGCCTTGGCCGCCAGCTTGGTACCGATGGTATTGAGATTGGCCGCCAGGATGGCCAGCCCGACCCAACGGTGGAAGCCTGCTTCGCCACGATTGCGGCAACGGTCGAGTCGATAGCGGCGTTTCAAGACACTTATCCGACCTTCGACGCCGGCGTGGTAACGCCGGCCACGGCGGAACCAGAGTTGCTTTTCATGGGCCCGACGTTGTTTGGATTTGTGCCCGGGCTTGGGCAAGATGACGCGCGCGACACCTAATGCGCGAGCATAAGCTTCGTTGCCGGGCGAGTAGAGTCCGCGATCGCCGCTGACCTGTTCCGGTGCGCAGCCAAACTGCTGCGTGTGCTGGTCGAGGGCAGGTTGCCACTGATTGACATCGTTCGGATTGCCAGCGAGGACGCGCCAGTTGCTTAGCAAGCCGCCGTCGACTTCATCGAGCCAGACCTTGCGCCCGAACTCGGTGGGCTTGCGGACCTTGTTCCTGCGGATGATGGCGGTATGCGGTTCAAAGAGACTTACGAGCTTCTCACTCGCCGGGACACTCTCGCCGGCGAAGACCCGCCGCTCACATTGACTGATGACCTGCTCGACACGCGGGGTGAAGGTCTCGAGGGTCGCGGTCAAGCGCTGCGCTGCGCGATCTTTCTGTGTCTGCAGCTGCTCCAGAACGATTTTCGCCTGCTGCACACTCTGGCGGGCGACCTGCAGCAGCTTGCGGTACGTGGTCGTCAGCTGCGCTTTAGCTGTCTCGGAGCGCCTGCGGGCCTGATTGGCCACCTGGCGAGCATACTTGCGGGCACTGCGGGAGCGGTTGCGGAACGTCTCTTGCGTCAGTTCGGTCGTGTCACCGAGCACCGTTTTCGCCCGTCTCAGCGTGCGCCCAAGCACACGCACACCATCAGCCAGCAGGCCGTTGTCAGTGGGGTAGCGGATGTTGGTCTCGACAACCGTTCCATCTGTGCGCAGCTTGCGGCCACGGGTGATCTTTAGCCTGCTGGCCAGCTGCAACACGTGGGCGTTCAGGGAGATAAGTGTTTCAGGTTGGAGCAGGTTCGCCCAGCGCAGGAGCGTCTTCTCGTCCGGCACGCGCTCGAAGTACACGCGGCAGAAGTGGCGCAGTACCAGACTGTCCCTGACATGTTTCTCTGTTTCCGCGTAGCTCCTGCCGTACAAATGCTTTACGACTAACACCCTGAGCACGACTTCCACCGGCGTGGAGTTGCGGCCCGTCTGTAGTGTTTTCGGATAGCGTCGCGCAAAGTCACCGCGCACTCGCTGGTAGAGCTCGTCGTCATCCAGCAATACGTCGATATGCGCCAACACCGGGTCCAGCTCACTCGTCAATGCCAGAATGTCCAGGAAGAACTTGTCGATTTCGTGGCGGTCACGTAACATTGCAGCGGCCCTTTCTGTGGAAAATGCGGGTTTGATCATTCGCATCTTCTCACAGGAGGGCCACTTTCGCACCGGAAACTAGGTAGTCCTGTAATTCTTCTGCGCTGTTAAAACCGAGGTTCGCTGCTAGTCCCGCCAGCGCCTCGTCCATTTCGACGCTGCCTTCGGTACCAGCAATTGACTGGTTGCTCGCCTCTGACTCCGGATTGCCACTCACCTGGCTGTTGATCCAGTTCGCGCTATTCGCCACACCAGCGTAGACGCCATAGGCGCTCGGTCGCCCACAACCGTCGCCCCAGCTCACCACACCGGCTTGGACGTAACCGCCCTCGCCGTTAGACACAACCAGTGGACCGCCGCTGTCACCATAGCAGGAGTCTTTACCGCCTTGCTCCAGCCCGGCGCACAACTCGCCGGCTGTAATATCACCGGGATACGCCTGGTTGCACGTCTCGCTCGAAACGATTGGCACCGTGGTCTGCTGCAAGGTGTCGGGGGTCCCGCCGTCCTCAGAGAGCTGCCCCCAACCGATTACGGTCGCGGGCGTGCCCGCCACCGACAGCACCCCGTCAGCCGATGAGGACAGTGGCAAAGTCAGTTGCAACGAAGGCGTCGTGAGCCCGAGCAAGGCGATGTCGGCTCCGCTCGGATCTATGATCACCTGCGTCACCGGAATGCGCTCGCCATCGTTCGTGCTCAAGTTGTGGCTTCCTAAGACAATGTGGATGTCGCCCGCCGTGATACCCTCTACGCAGTGAGCCGCCGTTAGCACCCAGCTAGCTTGCACGAGAGACCCGCCGCAGAACTGCCCAACCTGTGCGTCCGGGTTACTTGCCTCCACCAGTGCAGCCATCCACGGCCACGAGCTAGACGCTGCTCCGCCCCCATCCACGATCGCCAGTACAGGCGCGGGACTGCCCAACTCCGCCGCGAGCAGCCCCAGAACCAGCAAGACCGCCACAAGGCGGGATTTCCACATCTTTCTCATTGTTCTATCCATTGCCTGGCGAGGATGAAGATTCATTTTGAACTCCTTTGTATATTCCAGAAATATCTTACGGAGTTCCTTGCCGAAATTCATGAGCGCGCAGTCGGATTCTGACGTCCGCCCTCGGGTTGAGTTGCTTCTAGGCCTGCTGAGGGAGATCAAAAAAGCCCAGTGATAACTTGCTCACAGGGCTTTTATGTACGAATGGGAGGTGTGCTATTAAGTGGGGGCTTTCTCGCGCTCCTGCTCGACCATCTTCGCCAACAGTATTGTCGCACTCAGACGTGCTCCGCTCCGTTATGGAACGAGAATTAAATAATTTGGGCAGTTGGTTCACAACGGATGCAAGCAGTGATATTCTCTTGGCTTCATCAGAACACTAGCCAGCAGGCCATGATGAAACCCTATGCGCCCGAACATGAAGAAATGATGCGCCGCTTTTACAACAGCTTGAACGAGAAAGATGGGCGTCGCTTTGCTGGTTTCGAAGCCTTGAGATTTGGACACGGCGGACGGAGTTACATTGCGCGGGTGTTGGGGTGCAGTCGCAACACGGTGAGCAAAGGCGCCCGCGAAGTCAGTGGCTTGCCCAAGGGCGAAGTGGAGCAGCGCATTCGGAAGCCAGGCGGCGGACGCAAACCGTACTACGTCACATGGGGGGCGCAACTTGCTGAGAAGTTCCTGGCAGTGTTGCGCGAGCACACAGCCGGTGACCCGCTGGACGAGAGGGTGCGCTGGACGAACCTGACCCCGGGCGAGATTGTTGCGGCGTTGCGGGCCGAGCACGACATCGTGGTCAGCAAATATGTGGTGCGCAAGTTGCTGCAGAAGCACAACTATCGCCGCCGAAAAGCGCAAAAGAAACTCGGTTTGAAGGCCGAGATTGAAAACCGCAACGAGCAATTTGAGAACATCACGCGGCTCAAGACCGAATTCGAAGCGGCGGGCAATCCCATTGTCAGCATGGACAGCAAGAAAAAGGAATATCTGGGCAATTTCTACCGAGACGGACATTTGTACACCCTGGAAGAACTGCAAACTTATGACCATGATTTCAACAGCTATGCTGCTGGGGTCAGCATTCCTCACAGTCTCTACGACTTGCGTCTCAATGTCGGCTACATCCAACTCGGCGGCAGTCATGATACCAGTGAATTCGCTTGCGATAGCTTTCGCCATTGGTGGTACACATACGGCCACTACCACTATCCCAACGCCACTTCTATTCTCGTGCTTTGCGATGGCGGCGGGAGTAACAGTTCCCGCTACTACATCTTCAAGCAAGACTTGCAAGCACTGGCCGATGAAATCGGGGTCGAAATTCGCATTGCTCACTATCCACCCTATTGCTCGAAATACAACCCCAGCGAACACCGTTTCTTCCCGCATGTTACCCGCGCTTGCCAAGGCGTGATCTTCACCAGCCGCAAACTCGTCAAAGAACTGATGGAAAAAACCAGCACCAAGACCGGACTGAAAGCTTTTGTCCATGTTATTGACCAGGTCTACGAAACCGGTCGTAAAGTAGCCACAGATTTCAGGGACAACATGCGCATTATCTTTGATGATTTCTTGCCCCAATGGAATTACCGCGCTCTCCCATTTGCACAAGTTATTTAATTCTCATTCCTATGATGGAGCTCAGCCTCAAACCGTCCGACGTGTTCGCTCCTGCAAATACGACACCTTGATCTTTCCGTCAGAACCATGCAATCCTGCATCTTCCGACAGAACCGCTAATAAACGCCGCACCTTCACCGGCGAGACGCCAACGAGCCGTCGAAGCACTCGCGGCGAGGGCCCGCGCACCTAGTCCAGCGTAGTCATCCAGTCACCGCGTACTGCCGCGCTTGTCGGGTGCGACAGCATCGTGACCGAGTGCAGTCGCACCCGACTGTGTACCCGGCAAGTGCCCAGTCACCCAGTCCTGAATGTACTGGGTCAGGACGAACGCACCGGGCCGTGATGAACCCAGTCGCGTCGACTGGACGCGGTGCACTGGATCACGAAGTGGAGTGCGCACCACGTCCAGTCTGTCCGCCCCGGCCCAGTACTTCTGGGACTGGGTGACTGGGTACCGACCCAGTTCGCTCAGCGAAGTGGCGTGAGCACTTCACGCTGTACTGGGCTTTACTCTGTGACGTGCAGTGAGCATGAATATCGAGGCGTTCGTGAGCGAATGTATATGCTTTTAAGCCTGGAGAACCTCTAGAATAAATTGATCTCGTTGAACAATGAATAAATCCATGGAAATATTTTCTGGTCGATACGCCTAAAGGGAAAATCAGCCGGTGTTTTTTATGTCGGTCTGGATATTAATGTTAGATACATATTTTCTCCGAGAACGTGCGGTTAGGCACGGGATAAAAGCCACGCGCTGCACCATTTATTTCATGGTCGAGCCACTCGTCTCCCAAATTCATTTTCATCATTTGCCTCCAAGGGCTACGGTTATGGCCTCTCCGTTGACGCCACTGGATTCTTTGGATGCCAAGAAGACGATCACCTCAGCCACTTCCTCGGGAGTCACCACCCGACCCGCCGGGTAAAGCGCATCTCTTTCCGCCCACACCTCGTCCGGGGGTGATACCCCGCTGCTCGGCTTCGGCTTCGGCCGAAGTCTCGGCCATTTGTGTTCGCACCCAGCCGGGCAGCACTGCGTTGGAAGTCACACCGTGCGGTCCGGCGTCTTGGGCAATTGAGCGCATCAGACCCAGAAGACCGTGTTTTGAGATGTTGTAAGCGCTGCCGGCATATTCCGCCACCTGTCCGGCAGTCGAACTCGTGAACACAAGCCGACCGTAACCTTGTTTAATCATGTCTTTGATAACTAGCTGTGACAGGAAATAAGGACCATCCAGATTGATGCGCATCGTTTCACGCCAGACCTCTGGCTCCTGTTCCCAAATCACGCGTTCATGTGCTGAACCAATTCCGTGATTGCAAACCAGGATTGCAACCGGCCCCAAGCGAGCCTGTGTTTCCTCCACCGCAAATGCACAGCCGTCAAGTGCACTCAGATCCGCCACAACGTAGTCCAAGCCCAGCGTCTGCAATTCATTTTCGCTGCGCGCAACAGCCATCACCCGTGCACCGCGCGAGGCCAGCAGTTTAGCCGCCACCCGCCCGATTCCACGCCCCGCACCCGTTACCAGCGCCACCCTTCCTTCTACTCCAGGCATACTACACCCCATTTCGAATGGACCGTTTGAACACTTCCAAATCACCATTATAACGAGCGAAGGGAGCTTCGCGTAGCACATCACAATCGGTCTAGAAGTTACATCTTGAGATCAGCGTTCTTGCAAAGAATTTCGTCAGCAAGATGCGAATTCCTGAAGCCAAGAAAATAGATAAACAAGTTGCTACAATATTTTTCCTCTATATTTACTCTTTTTTTACGGCCATTTTCCAGTTTATTCCGAAAACTATTTATATAACCTAATCGAGCCAAAGTCCCACTCACTAGCACAGACTGTTTGAGCGTCAAAACAAAAGTGTCTAATCTAGTTGGTAGCAGTTTGTCTCGTACTCGTATAACGGAGATAGCCAAATGAGCTTTAACTTTTTCAATTTATCAATTGCCACTTACAACTACATATCAAAGCCCATTAAAAGATCCATTTTCCAACCCCTTCCCTTAAAACTTTCGTCCGATTTTTACTTATGTTTACTGTACCTTAGATAGTCTCCACACTCCTCTGCCCTACCTTTTGACTGTAGTTTAGGGCTGGTTCCCATTCGTTGTGTTCGCCGAGTTGAATATGAGAGCCGTTTAACTACACCCCAGCCGCACGCCTGTGGTGGCGATCTTGGCGTCCCCAATGTAACGCAGGGGCATCGCAATGACGACCAGCCGCCGACATCCTGTAATAGATCCAACGGCGTATCCCTCGCCGCTTGTGTCGCCCAATAATGGCGGCAATCGTACGCCACACCCGGCTAGTTCCTGATGGCTGCCGAAATTGTATTCGGCAGCTGGTCTACTGTTCTAGGCTCACCCCGTACCCGCGTCCCGTCCAGTCCCGGACAGGACTGGACGGGGTAGTGCACAGTGCCGTGCCACTGCATCGGTATCCGCGACTGGGAGCCGACGTGGCTGGGTTCACAGCCAGCGCATTCTCCAAGTAGGCCGGCCCCCCACAATCGCGCGTTTCGTCCAATCGACCGCGTGCAGCACAGTGCCGCCCCGGCCCAGTACCCAGTGGCGGACGCACTGTGCCGACGTCACGACCCAGTGCGTTTGTCGCGTCCCGGCGCCGCGACGGGGTGACTGGGCATCCGAGACTGGGAGGGCACTGCACGGTGTTGTGTGCAGCTGTTGGCGGTGTTATCCTTCGCACCTTCCTAAATAACTTCCATCTTCACCCGCAACAAGCCAATAAGTTACCGATTACCGCCGGTGGCGGGTCCATCTCGTCTTGCGGCGCTCGCCCAATTCCTAGTCCGTTACAACGAGTCGTTATGCGGCTAGATAAAATACCCTCCACATAATTCATGACGACTCATCGGATGTCTCTGGGTTTTCGTCTCGTCCATTCCTCTTGCTTTGCTGTCGATCCCAAGCGGACCCCATTCCCGCCCCTATGGCTATTCCTACCGCTATCCCTGAAGCTATGTTGTCTAAGGCAACGCCTATTGCCACTCCAATCGCAACTCCAATGGCGATGTCTTGACCTATCCTGCTCTTCTTCGTTTCGGGTTCCCTTTCCATCTTGACTTATCTCCTTATTCTGATGAATTTGTTAGACACTCTGCTTACTTGCATAACGATTGAGTTCAAGCGATGGATAAAGGGAGGTGAGGTTTCACCGCTTGAGAGTGCTCTTGCTGGCTCAATAAGGTTGTGCAGATCATACTGGGCACGGATTATCGGTAGGCAATAACGCCATTTTCGACCCGGTTGCGTCCAGAGTTTTGCCCGACACAGCGCCCGCTCGGTCTGTTCTATTCTTATGTGAAATCCCGACGCAACGTTTTAAAATATTGCCTCCCCAAGTCCAACGGGAGTGGTACACAAATTGCAACGGATACAATTCCTGACAGGCAATTGTTGAGGCAATAAAATGGCAAGAGCAAACAATAAACAGCGAGTAATAGACGCAAAGATTAACACACAAGATAACATTGTCGAGTTGGATGTTCAGTCACAAGTACAGGCGGCACAGACCGTCAACACCGACGATTCTATACGACAGATCGCAGTTAATACTACCGCTGGGCTAAACAAGATATTGGCGATTCTGTCTGATGCGTTGGCCAAAAAAACACCCTAAGCAATCTGGCTATACGATGCTTGCTGTATGTGCAAGACTCCTTTTCGACAAAGGCACAATCACATCGCCTTGACGATTTTTCCCCGTTCGGAACGTAATACCGCAAGAGTGACCCATCCTGGATAGTCGTTTCGCCGAGAGCAAGCAGAAACAGCTCATCCCTCAGACAGCGCTCGAACCACCCCGCTCCAAATCGAACGTGTACGAACGCCGTACATAGTGCATATCCCACAAATTTAACTCTCCGACCAGTCCCGGAAATACTCGGTCGGGATAATATCGCAACTGGCTCTGTACCGGTTCGCTTGTTCTGTTCAGGAGGGAGAGCTCTATCGTCCAATGATGGATGGAAAATTTATAAACTATAGGGTTCTAGGATCGCGCAGAATGATATCCTATTTGAACACGTTCGGCGGACGCTATCAGGGAAGCCTCGACACATGGCCCAGGTAGCCAGCACAGGTCTACAACAGTAGATACTGCTACAATATGCATCATATTCATAAAATCCCCTTCGGCCAACGAAGCTCAAGTTTTTTCAATTTTCTCCAAGATGCTACCTTGATTCAAACAAGCAAATACTGAAATTAATTGGGCGGGTGAATAAATGAGTGAAGACCATTCAACAAAACAAGGAAGAAGATGCTCATGACATCCATGGAAGAGTCTCATGACTTCGGCTTCGAGACGCGACAAGTACACGCGGGTCAAAGGCCCGACCCCAACACTGGGGCGCGCGCCGTTCCCATCTTCCAGACGACGAGTTACGTGTTTGAAGATCCGGAGTCGGCCGCCGCGTACTTCAACCTCAAAGAATACGGGAACACGTACTCGCGCATCATGAACCCAACCGTGGCCACGTTCGAAGAGCGCATGGCGAACCTTGAAGGCGGTGTCGGCGCGGTCGGTTTCGCGAGCGGGATCGCTGCGCAAGCAGCAGCGCTGTTCACGCTCCTCGAGCCTGGCGATCATGTGGTCTCCTCGACCGCTCTTTACGGCGGCTCCGTGAACCAGTTCAAGCACTATTTCCGCAAAATGTCAGTCGAGTTGACATGGGTCGATCCCGACGATCTCGACGCGTGGAACAGCGCGATCCAGGACAACACGAAACTCTTTTATGGCGAAACCATTGGAAACCCGGGCGGCAATGTGCTAGACATCGAAGCCTTGGCAACGATGGCGCATGCGCGAGACATCCCCCTTATGATCGACAGCACGTTCGCAACACCTTATCTGTGCCGTCCGATCGAATGGGGTGCCGACATTATCGTCCACTCCGCGACGAAGTTCATTGGCGGACACGGTACGAGCATCGGAGGCGTGGTAGTGGAATCCGGCGAATTTGACTGGTCGAATGGCCGTTTCCCAGTGGTGGCCGATCCATCCCCGGCCTATCACGGGCTATCGTTCCATGAGACCTTCGGTACCTACGGCTACCTCATGAAGCTGCGTGCGGAAACACTACGCGACCTCGGCGCGGCGATGAGCCCGTTCAATGCGTTTCTGTTCCTCCAAGGATTGGAAACACTCTCGCTTCGCATGGAACGGCACGTCGACAACGCTCTCGCGATCGCAAAATACCTTGAGAGGCATGAGATGGTCAAGCGCGTCACCTACCCAGGGCTTCCAGGAAGCAGGTACCGGCCACTCGTCGACAAGTATATGCCCAAAGGCGCTGGTGCCGGGTTTTCCTTTGATCTGCACGAGGGCCGGCAAGCCGGGCAGGATTTTATCCGCGGAGTGACGCTATGGTCGCATCTCGCGAACGTCGGAGATTCCAAAAGCCTTATCATCCATCCGGCGAGCACGACCCATCGACAGCTGAATGACGACGAGCTCATGGCTGCCGGTGTCGGACAAGGAACGATACGCCTCTCTGTCGGTATCGAAGACATCGATGACTTGATTTGGGATTTAGACCGGGGCTTTGCCGAAGTCGAGATAATCCGCAGTAAGGAGGCCATCCGCGCATGAGCACTGCTACATTCGAACTGATGCGCTATCAGGAAACGGACACTATCCAGCAGGTCCTCTACAACGCGAAAACAATCGCGATCGTGGGCCTATCCAACAATAACCTCAGGGCGAGCTACTTTGTCGGGTACTATTTGAAGCGTCACGGGTATCGCGTCATCCCGGTGAACCCCCGCGAGTCGGAGATTTTGGGGGAGACGAGCTATAAGAGCCTCAGCGACGTGCCCGTCCCCGTGGACGTGGTGAACGTCTTTCGCGCGCCTGCCGCCCTCCCCGCCATCGCGGAGGAAGCAGTCTCGATCAAAGCATCCAACTTGTGGTGCCAGTTCACCGTCATCAACGCAGAAGGCGGTCGTATCGCGGAGGATGGCGGCTTATCGGTGATTATGGACCGCTGCATGAAGGTCGAGCACGCACGCTACATCGGACGCATGCACTGGCTGGGATTCAACACTAACCGAATTACGTCGGTTCGTGGGGGATTGCAGTAAGGATTTGATTTTGCGGCAGCCACTCGCAATTGTAAATCTTTTCTTGCCGTTCACAGCTGTTTGAATTAGCGAAATCAATAGTAACCGATTTACTTAACGGGATTTTTATCGAGTTCACACACTTGTAGGTTCGCTATATCTCGTCCGCAAGTCAGCCCATGGCTGCGAGGGCTACCGCTGTCAGATATTGAATCTGTATCGCCTGCGAGAAGATCAAAGCTCTTTGAGCCGTTGCAATGAAGTACGGATAATTCTACCTGGCGTGCATACGGCGTGGCTATGCATTAAGCAATCAAGAGTGGCAACGACGGTAGTCAGATGGCCAGTTTTGAGATCTATCCTGAATTTCCTCCAAAAGTGATCTTAAAGGAGCAACAATAACATGGCTGGGCCAGCCTAACTGAGCATGATTGCGCCTCAGGAATAGAGCGGATCTTCTAAACCACCCGCACAGACACAAGAAGTGATACTCAGGTTGTATTTATGCCATTAGTTGCGCACACACCCTTGCCTACTTTTGACCGGTTGCGAGAACGTGGGCAAGAGGTTCTGACCCTGGAATATGCGCTCCAGCAGGATATCCGTGAGCTGCACATCGGGTTGCTTAATATGATGCCTGATGCCGCTTTGCATGTGACTGAACAACAATTTATGCGTTTGGTGGGTAGTTGTAACCAAATTGCTCAACTGTTTGTTCATCCTTTTTCGGTATCGGGATTGCCACGCAGCCAAGAGACACAGCATTATGGAACGAGAATTAAATAATTTGGGCAGTTGGTTCACAACGGATGCAAGCAGTGATATTCTCTTGGCTTCATCAGAACACTAGCCAGGAGGCCATGATGAAACCCTATGCGCCCGAACATGAAGAAATGATGCGCCGCTTTTACAACAGCTTGAACGAGAAAGATGGGCGTCGCTTTGCTGGTTTCGAAGCCTTGAGATTTGGACACGGCGGACGGAGTTACATTGCGCGGGTGTTGGGGTGCAGTCGCAACACGGTGAGCAAAGGCGCCCGCGAAGTCAGTGGCTTGCCCAAGGGCGAAGTGGAGCAGCGCATTCGGAAGCCAGGCGGCGGACGCAAACCGTACTACGTCACATGGGGGGCGCAACTTGCTGAGAAGTTCCTGGCAGTGTTGCGCGAGCACACAGCCGGTGACCCGATGGACGAGAGGGTGCGCTGGACGAACCTGACCCCGGGCGAGATTGTTGCGGCGTTGCGGGCCGAGCACGACATCGTGGTCAGCAAATATGTGGTGCGCAAGTTGCTGCAGAAGCACAACTATCGCCGCCGAAAAGCGCAAAAGAAACTCGGTTTGAAGGCCGAGATTGAAAACCGCAACGAGCAATTTGAGAACATCACGCGGCTCAAGACCGAATTCGAAGCGGCGGGCAATCCCATTGTCAGCATGGACAGCAAGAAAAAGGAATATCTGGGCAATTTCTACCGAGACGGACATTTGTACACCCTGGAAGAACTGCAAACTTATGACCATGATTTCAACAGCTATGCTGCTGGGGTCAGCATTCCTCACAGTCTCTACGACTTGCGTCTCAATGTCGGCTACATCCAACTCGGCGGCAGTCATGATACCAGTGAATTCGCTTGCGATAGCTTTCGCCATTGGTGGTACACATACGGCCACTACCACTATCCCAACGCCACTTCTATTCTCGTGCTTTGCGATGGCGGCGGGAGTAACAGTTCCCGCTACTACATCTTCAAGCAAGACTTGCAAGCACTGGCCGATGAAATCGGGGTCGAAATTCGCATTGCTCACTATCCACCCTATTGCTCGAAATACAACCCCAGCGAACACCGTTTCTTCCCGCATGTTACCCGCGCTTGCCAAGGCGTGATCTTCACCAGCCGCAAACTCGTCAAAGAACTGATGGAAAAAACCAGCACCAAGACCGGACTGAAAGCTTTTGTCCATGTTATTGACCAGGTCTACGAAACCGGTCGTAAAGTAGCCACAGATTTCAGGGACAACATGCGCATTATCTTTGATGATTTCTTGCCCCAATGGAATTACCGCGCTCTCCCATTTGCACAAGTTATTTAATTCTCATTCCTTAGCCATCGTATTACCCAGAGCCAACACCCGCTTTTACGAGATGTTAATACGCGTTTTGATGTACCGCATTCTCGTTATAATGTTGTCACAAGTGAACATATGAAGGCTGCTGGACTCGGTATTTTGGTTGAAAGTGTTACGGGGGATGCTCATATGGCAGTTAGTCCGGACCAATTCCGTATGGTCTACTTCCAGGGACACCCTGAATATTTTACGAATAGCTTGCTAAAGGAGTATAAACGAGAGGTTACACGTTTTATCAATGGGGAACGACAAGAGTACCCCCCTCATCCACAGCATTATTTTGGGACTAAAGAGGCGACCGTCGCGGATAATTATCAGCAATCCTCAATTATTTCCCAAAAACAAGGCAACCCCCTGCCACTCTTTCCCGAAAAGCAACTCGAAATGCATCTGGATAACACCTGGGGTGACACCGGCAAAGCACTATTCAACAATTGGCTGGGGCTTGTCTATCAATTGACCAATGTTGACCGCAAGCTCCCTTTTATCCCCGGAATCAACCCTGATGATCCGCTGAGTCTTCTCTAGTAGAGAATGCAGTTTCAGGCATGCTGCCGTATCATAAATTCAACAGCATGGGTGTTGAAATTGAGGGTGACGTAGTTGGAGAGGTGCTTTGCAGATCGGGCTGTGGGGGCAGGTCGGGCGGCCGTTATTATGCTTGTGTACGCGCTTTAGGATGGATATCCGTTCCATTCCTGAAGGACAATCAGGCAATTCTCTCTAATTGCAATCCGACGATCGCCACTCGGGATGTTGGGTTTTCCATTCATCGACAGCCGCTTCCATCTTAATGACAGCATCCTGCCATGCGTCTTCCGCGTCACGGCAGGGTGATTATGTTTGCCTTGTCGAGCAGGTCCGGAGCCTGGTCTACCATTCGCGGTCCCAATCGGCCGGCATGGATGCTCATGGCCGCATTGCCGGTAATGAAGGCTGTGATCTGATCACCCCAACTGTAATTCTCAAAGCCTGGGGGGGAGTATTCTGCAAGAGCGACCCACTTCTCAATGGCATCGAATGCTTCTGGCCGGTCGAAAATCAACTCGCCTTCTGGAGAATAGTAGTCTGCGCAGTTCTGCCAGAGTAAGGTGGAGAAGAGGTTAACCGAGGCATTTGTCGCGCCCGGAATGGAAATTCCGTAAATGCCCTCCCCAGAGTTGGTGAGTATCTCGGCGGCCGCGAGCGCCTCCTCGTAAGTTGTCGGCGGTTCTAGGCCTGCTGCTTCGAACAGATCTGTTCGATACCACAGACCGTAAACGCTGGTGGCGTACGGCAGCGCCCAAGTGGTTCCATCGAGTTCGTAATAGCTGGCTGGGACATATTCATCCACTCCGCCAATACCTTCAAAAACATCATTAAGCGGTAGCAAGAAGCCTGCTTCCGCCCAATCTCTGGTAAAGGATGCCTCGATCTCGAAGATACCAGCATCCGCGCCAGCAGCGAGTAGCGTTGCGATACGTTCACCGCGCGTAGCCGGCGTGCCGGTAACGACGTCAATGAACACATTCGGGTGCATCTCGTGATACTCATCGATAATCTCCGACAAGATCTCAAGCTGCGGAGGGTCGGCCTCGGTGGTGAAGAACGTTAAGGTGATCGGGCCAGTTTCATCCATCGGCTCTGGCGTTGCGACCACTACTACTGTCTCGCCAGCAACCTCGACTTCTACTATCTCGGTCACCACTACTGTCTCGCCAGCAACTTCGACTTCGACTTCGACTATCTCGGTCACCACTACCTCAACCGTCTGGGGCGTGCAGGTGGTCAAGAAAAGTACGCCGACGAGTAGAATCATCATCAATCGTTTCATTTATTTCCTCCTAAAGACTATTTAAACCTAACGGCGAAATGTCAATTCGATGTAAATTTGAATTTTTGCGCTGTAATGCCTCCTCTCGTCATATATTTCGAACACCTGAATCTAGCCCTTAACTGCGCCTCCACCCCAGCCCGCAATTAGGTAACGCTGTGCGAATATATAGGTTAGGACCAACGGCAGGCTGATCATCACTCCAGCGGCCATGAGCACCCCCCAGGAGTAAATCCAGTCTTCCGATAAAAACGTAGCAACCCCGGCGCTCAAGGTTTGCTTGCTCCCGCTAAATATTAGGATCGAAGCGAACAGGAATTCCTGCCAAGTGACACTGAAGACGAAGATACCTGTGGCGATCATGCCAGGTAGCGCTTGCGGCAGAACTATCTTACGGAAAGCTTGGAAGCGTGTGGCACCGTCGACCATCGCTGCCTCTTCCAAATCTATTGGGATACCCTGGAAATATGAACGCAGCATCCACAAACCTACAGGCAACCGCGTACCTATGTACACTAGCATCAATCCGATTTGGGAGTTTGTTAAATGTAATCTGTGGAGTAAAAAGAAGAGCGGTACCACCAGGATAATGGGTGGCATCATGTAGGCCAGCAGGGTCATGCGGCCAAATAACTCAAAAAATCGAAATCGGAATCGGCTCATGGCATAGGCAGCCATTGACGAAAGACCGATCACAAACAGCGTGGTCGCCGTGGACTAAATAGCGCTATTCTTCATCCACAGGCCGAAAGGGGTTACGCGAAAGAGCGTGATGTAGTTTTGAAATGTTGGCTTTTGAGGCAGAATGTTCTGTTCAAAACTGTACGTTTCCGTATCGGGTTTGATTGATAAGATGAATACCCAGAACAATGGCAACACTGCCCAAGCTACGGCCGTAATAAGCAGCACGTAAAGGACTACACGGCGCAAGTTTTTCAGTGATCGATACGAAAACCTGCCTAATACAGCTGGTGCTGGCTGTACATTCTTTGAAATGGCTTGACTCATTCTATGATGAGGACCCTCCCACTCAACCCTGCTGGGCGTGCACGTACTCTGTCGCGGGCAGCCAACAGCAGCCCGTGTATATTCTCATTAAGCGCGGTCAGTTATTGGATACCAGAATAACGCGTGAGGGAAAACTGCCGAATGGAGGGTTTTGTCCCCCCCGTTCGGCAGTGGGTCAGTATTTCGAGGAGGAAATTACTTTACAAGGCCGGCGCGGATGGCCTTGACAGCTGCCTGTGTGCGATCAGAGGCATTAAATTTATGAAGTATGGTTTGTACGTGGCCCTTTACCGTTCCTGGACTAAGATTAAGCGCGTCTGCAATAGCTTGATTAGTCAGTCCTTCAATCAGAAGCCGAAGTACATCCATCTCCCGCGGGGTTAAAGGATCCAACAATTCTAACGACATTTCTGTCTGACCCTCATTGGCCGCGTTCAAATCACCCAGGACACGCTGGAGAAATTTGCGATCCACTCTTGAAGAGCCAGCCGCAACAGCCCGCACCGTGGCCTGCAGATCGTCCCGCGAAATATCTTTTAACACGAATCCTGCCGCCCCAGCTGCCAGAGCGCGCAGGAGATAAGCAGTGCTCTGGTAGGTGGTTATCATGATTACTCGTGTGCGAGACTGGACGTCTCTGATCGCCTGGAGGGCTTTGAGACCATCCATGTCTGGCATGCGGATATCCATCAAGGCAATATCGGGGGAAAGGTCAACAACTCGATCAACGGCTTCTCGTCCCGAACTGGCCTCGCCGAGAATGTGCAGTCCGGGTGCATTCAACATGCTGCGCAACCCAGCGCGCACCATTGGATGATCGTCGGCAATTAGAATCGAGATATCTGACTGCTTTGCCGAATCCATTAACTCTCGGTCATAATCGCTGAAATAGTCGGAACAGATACCCAAACCGTAGTGCCTTGCTGCGGATGACTTTCGATCTGACATTCTCCACCCAATAAGGCAGCGCGCTCATTCATGCCGACCAGACCCAAGCGCTCGCTCTCTTCAGAAAAGGCTTCTAAATCGAAACCACAGCCCCAATCCCGCACCTCAAGCATCAGTCTTCTCCCGTCAGATTCCAAAGTAACCCTGATGCGCATTGTATGTGCATGCTTGCGTACGTTCGTGAGTGCCTCCTGGGCGATTCGGAAGATGGCGGTCTCAACAGCTGGTGCCACATCGACCTCCCCTAGTTCAGCCATGAACTCAAGCTGCCAGCCTTCCGCCTGGCTTGCATCGCTGGCATAATGACGCAACCCTTCAACCAGTCCGAAATCATCGAGTGTGGGCGGGCGCAATTCAGATACGACTCGACGAGCTTCGTCAATGGCTTCACGCAAGCGCGCGCGTCCTTGCCCCAGTTCAATCCGCGCTTCATCTGCCATCCTGTTGGAAACAGAATCCAGAGTATCAGTGGTTTGTTGACTCAAGGAAAAACCGGGTGTATACAGGTGGTGGAGGTGGAGCATGACGAAACGCTTGGATGTCACTCCCGCGCCCGGTCCACTGGAAGATTTCGCCCTGGAGTTTGATGGTTTGTTTTCGCGACGCAACCAACGCGAAGCGTTCCGGCGCTATCTGGAAGGGTTGTTGTTGCCTGCGGAGCGCAACAAGACGCTCACCGCACTGGCGAACGCCGAGCCGCTGGCCGGTGCGCAACAGGCGCAGGTGCAACGCCTGCAGTGGTTCCTGTCCGAGTCGAACTGGGATGCGGCGGCGGTCGGTCAGTTGCGGCGAGAGCTGCTGCAGCGGCTTGAGATGCTGGCGCCCACTGCTGCTGGTGTTTTGGCCATCGATGAGACCGGCGACCGCAAGTGGGGAAATAGCACCGCGCATGTTGGGCGCCAATATCTGGGCAGTATCGGCAAGGTCGACAACGGTGTGGTGTCGGTGCACGCGCTCTGGGCGGACGAGCGGCTCTACTACCCGCTGGAAGTCGAGCCGTACACGCCGGCGCACTGGTTTGCGCGCGGCAACAAAGATGCGGGCTTTCGCACCAAGCCAGCGCTCGCGCTGGAGCTGGTGGAGCGTGCGCACAAGGCGGGCGTGCCCTTCAAGGCAGTCGTGGCGGACAGCCTCTACGGCAAGCACGACAAGTTTATCGGCGGGCTGCACAAGCTGGGGGTGGGCTACGTCGTGGCGATGCCGCCCTCGTTCAGCTGGTGGCATCCCAAAGGGGAACCGGGCTCGATCGCGGAGCTCGTGGCGGGCTATCCGTGGCAACCGGACGCGCTGGGCAAGTGGCGCCAGGTCGTACGAGAATTCCGAGACGGACACCGTGAGCCGAGGTGGGTGCTCGAAGTCGTCGGCCGGATGTACGGACCGCAACGTGCGCAGCGCCTGGTAGTCGTGACCACCGACCCGGTGCAGCTGCCCGAGCAGACAACCTGGTATCTGGCGACCAACCTGCCATCCCCGCGCACGCTTCGTGCGCAAGAGAGCTCGCTGCCGGCGGCGAACCTGGCCGAGGTCACGCGCCTGTACGGCCTGCGCGCCTGGGTCGAGCAGAGCTACAAGCAAGTCAAGCAGAGCTTGGGCTGGGCCCAGTATCAAGTGCGCGCCGCCCACGCCATCCGCCGCCACTGGGAGTTGGTGTGTTGCGCCTTCGCCTTTTGCTGGTGGGCGTTGGCCCGCGGCGAGGTCGAGACGGTCGAACTCGATGAGACGCAACAGCCGGCACGACGCAAGAGCAAACGGCGCACGACCTCGTCCAGTCGACGAGACTGGGGGGCGACGGGGGAAAAAAATACGGCGGTCGAAACAACCGCGTCCCAACGTCAGTTGGCCGGCGGCGCTGCGAGAAGTGCGCGCTTGGCTGGAGCCATGGATCATGTTGCAACGCTTCTGGCGGGCGTGGTCGGACCGGCCCCCACCGCCTGCGTTCCAGGCGCTGCTTGACTGGGTGTTCGCGGGCAATGCCATCTGCCTTTATGCCCAATAATCTTGAGTCAACAAACCACTGGTATTGAGATGCATGTTGGCGCTTAACAATAGTTGCGTCAAACCATCGTGCAGGTCCAGCCCGAGCAGCAGCCGCTCCTCATCTTGTACATAAGTCAACTTATGAGCAAGGCTTTGCAGGCGGGTTTCCTTCTCAGCCACGCTCTTATAAAGTCGTGCATTTTCCAGAGCAACTGCGGCCTGGTCTGCCAATAAACTCAGAATACGAAGGTCATCCTCGTCAAACGTTTAGCGGTCATCGAATGAGATTCTGAACACACCCAAGAGCTGATCGCCAAGTTTAAGGGGGAATCCGGCGGCGGCTTTTATGCCCCACTCTCGCGCTTCTGGTGTATCGAACAATGGATGCTCCTGAGCCTTGTTCACGACTTGTACATAGCCACTTTGAGCTACAGTGGTGACCAGCCCATCCGCTCGGGGTGTTCGCGGTGACCGGTGATCAGCCTCGTCCCGCCACGCGCTAGCTGCAAATCGGGGACTGGCGCCGGTGTCGTCATACATAAAAATGTGGGCATCCTTCGCCCCAATTAGATTCAGCGCACTGGATGCAATAGTATCTCGAGTGTTGTGATTTGAGTGATCTTAGGGCATATTCGGCAGATGCAACTTCCCATCGTAAAACCGGCTCCCATCGTATCAGAGCACAGCGCCAGCTTTCGCGGGGTGTTTGAAAAC
Organism: Anaerolineales bacterium; assembly: GCA_965248775.1. Classification (GTDB taxonomy): domain Bacteria; phylum Chloroflexota; class Anaerolineae; order Anaerolineales; family JBHHUI01; genus JBHHUI01. The sequence goes on along the minus strand of OZ252150.1, from coordinate 996,737 downwards.
CGCTGTCAGTTCCGGCATTTCGAGAATTATCTAACCGGACTGATTGTGTTGAAGAACAAGTCGATGGCGAACATGACGCGCTGCCTGTTGGATAGCGCTGACAAGACCAACCTGTCGCGCTTCTTGTCGGAAGCGAACTGGGATGCCGCGGAACTGAACCAGGAACGCATTGCATACTTATTCCAGCAAACCAAGCGTCAGCGCCAGGGCGCCCGCAAATCGATGCTGGCCATCGATGATACTTTGTGCGAGCACGTCGGCAGTCTGTTCGAATACATTGACCAACATTACAACCACGGCAACCACATGTATCCGCTAGCGCACAATCTGGTCACCGGCCACTACATCAGCGGCGCGGTTCGCTTTCCGGCCGACTGGCGACTGTACCGGCGCTACGAAGAAGTCACCGACTGGGAAGCGTTCGTCAAGAAACTGTTGCCCGACGCTACGATCCCGAAAACCAAGAAGGAGCGTAATCGCTTCAAACGTCAAGTCGCACCCACCTTGCTGGCCGACCCAGAGTTCCGGGCTCTGGACGAATCTTTTCAGACCAAGATTTCGCTGGCGGCTGAACTGGTCAAGGCGGCGCTGGCGCACGATTTGCCCTTTGAAACGGTGCTGTTCGACGCCTGGTACCTGGCACCCGAATTGCTCGAAGTTCTCAGTGCGCATGGCAAGCACTGGATCAGCCTGCTGAAAAACAACCGCAACCTTATCACCAACAGCTTTGTGCTCCAGGATGCTTCCGGCGAACGCATGCGCTTTGATGGTCCGCACATCAAGGTGCAGGACCTAGTGCCGCTTATCCCACCTTCCGCTTTCAAACCGATGCAAGTGGGCGTGCAGACCTACTACTGCTTCAGCAAGAATGTACGCATCCCGACTTTGGGGAAGGTACGGCTGGTCATCAGCTTTGCCAAGCCTGATTTAACCGGCACCTATGCCGTGCTGGTCAGCAGCCATCTCAGTTGGGATGCCAAGAAGATCATCGCAACCTATCTGCTCCGTTGGCCGATTGAGACCTTTTATCAAGACGCCAAACAGAACCTGGGGCTCCACGAATATCGCATGCGCTCGGCCGCCGCCATTCATAAGCACTGGTCACTGGTCTTCGTGGCCTATTCGTTCCTGCACCTGCACTGTTTGCCCACATCGCGTCGTGACAAGGTCTGCGCGCCCATCCAATCCATCGGGCAGGTTATTCGCCAACAAAGCCAGCAGCTAATCGAAGCATTGATCTTGCCGGCTCACGGCTCTCTGTCTGACGGTACTGACGAGCAACAAGTCTTCTCGTACTTATTCGCCAAGCAGGCTTACTCTTTGGCTGCTTGAGCCTTTTCACTCAAATCACAACACTCGAGTAGTATCTAAAACCCTATCCATATCCAGTGAACTCGTCAGTTGCAAACTGACCTGGCGTTGGGCCTCCAAATCAGAAAGACGCGCTTTAAGATGCTGCTCGCGGGCAGCCAATTCCGTCATCATAGTGTTGAACGCTTCAGCAAGACGGCTCAATTCATCGCGCCCGGAAACGCTGACGGGCTTCGTCAAATCTCCGGCAGTCACGCGATCAGCACCTTGCAGTAATGCCAGGCTACTCGTGCTCATTTGCCGAAGGAGCGGGAGAGTCACGACGGCAGCCAAAATTGATACAGAGATGGCAGTGACCAGACTGGCGGCGACGCTGAAGTTTCGTGCTTCCAATAATTCTTCTTGGGCCAGCGCAAGGTTCTCAGCTGCCTGTGGTTGAATCTCGCCTACTAATATGCCCTGGCCGGTGCTAAAGAGGATAGCCGCAAAATTGGCAAATTGTGCATCTTGTTGATCTCGCCCACTCACAATGCGCGAACCCAAAGCTTGCACTTCGCTGAACGAGACAGCGAGGTACTCGACCCAAGTAAGCTCCTGGTTGGTATTCGCCAGCGCACTGAATTGATTATGGTGACGACTAAAACCAATGGCTGCCTCAGTGAGACGCACACGCTCGGTTGAAACTGGTGAGGCGAGATAGGCGGTTATTGCCAGAAGCATTTCGCGCAGGTGGGTATGCATGCCACTAACGGCTTCCTGATAGGCAACATCATCTGGCCGAGCAGCCCGCACCTCCCCAGACAGCAACTCCGTCAGGGCAGTCTGAGTGCCTTCCAGTTGTTGCAGATCAGCGGTTTGTTGATCTCGCAGTTGAATCAACTCATTCCCGACTCCGACAGCGTTCTGGTGGGCTACGGCAAGTTCTGCTGCCCAGACGCGTTCCTCTTCATTAGATACCAATGCTTGATAAGTAGTTACGTCCAACTCAAAGTTTTGCAACTGATCCTCGAATTGAATGACAAACCCGCTCTCGCCCTCCCTCAGATAGCGGTAAAGCGCTGCCTCCGCTTCTCGCAATTGGGCGTGCATCTGTGAGGCGATCAACTGTTGACGAATACTGACTTCTTCGATTGTCTTCAGCGACAAGTTTATCGTGCGGGTCAGAAAGCCCAGCGCTGTCAAATTGACAACCAGGGCAAAGCCCAATAGTAATACCAGGAGTAACAGCTTTGTCTTGATTTGCATCTATCACCAATATATTGGGCGGCTTTTACAACCGATTCTTATAATGCCGTAGAAATGCCGCTAAATCAACTACGACGATTGGTGCGGATCCTTTCACTACGACCAGTCCTAGGCACAAATAGTGAACAGGCCAAAGTTATAGATAACAGCAGAAATTGATGCCTGCCGATTATTTTATCGCGGCCTGCAAGTATTGTGACTTTATAGCTGTTCTATTGCAGATTTGATACGTTCCAGAGCCTCAGTCAGAATGGATCGGGGGCAGGCGATGTTGATGCGTTCGAAGCCGTCGCCCTCTTCACCAAAAATGAACCCATCCTCAAGATATACTCGCGCCTCCTGCAGCATCAAGCGCTTTAACTCCCATTTATCGATCTCTAAACTGCGACAGTCAAGCCAGACCAAGTATGTGCCCTCTGGACGAACCACACTGATCTGCGGGATGTGGTTGCAAATAAAATCTACGAGGTACTCAAGGTTTCCCTCGATATAGGCCAACACTTCCTGCAACCATGTCTCTCCCTCGTCGTAGGCCGCCTGCAGTGCATCGATGCCAAAGACGCCAAGGCCGAACAATCCGTTGTTCCTCAGGGTCCTGTCAAACTGTGCTCGTTTCTCCGCGTCTGGGATGATGATGTTAGAAGTATGCAAGCCTGCTAGGTTGAAGGTTTTGCTAGGCGCTGTGCAGATCACGGCTTGTTGGACAAATGAGTCGCTCGCTGTGGCGAACGGAGTGAATATATGATTCTTCAGGATCAGGTCACCATGTAACTCATCCGCAACGACCAGCACGCCATTCTGCAGACAGATCTCACCGAACTGGACCAGTTCATCTCTAGACCAGACTCGCCCCACGGGATTGTGAGGATTGCACAGAATCGCCATCTTCACCTTAGGGTCTTTTGACTTCTCTTCGAGGTCCGCAAAGTCCATTCGATATCGGCCGGACTCGAAGACTAAAGGATTGGAGACCAACTCGCGATCGTTTTCTTGAATCGCACTTAAGAAAGGGTAATAGACCGGAGGTTGAACAAGCACTTTGTCGCCTGGAGCACTGAACGTCCTCACCAGCATATAGAGCGCGGGCACCACGCCGGGTGTCGTACTGATCCACTCGGGCTGTATGTTCCAATTGTGACGGCGTTGCATCCAACCAACAACGCTTGCAAAATATGACTTCGTGGGGGCGGAGTACCCATAGATGCCATGCTCGGCGCGGGCCACCAATGCATCAATTACAGGCTGTGGACACCGAAAATCCATATCGGCCACCCACATCGGTAAGATGCGATCGTCTCCATAAAATTGTTCTGTGAACTTCCAGTTCAGCGGGTCCTGACTATCCTGGATGAGCTCCCATTTGACCGCATTCGTACCGCTGCGGTCTACTTCTCGTTCGAAATTGTATTTCATGTATCTTGATACTCCAGTGATGTCACCTTCAGGAAGCTGAGTGGGCTGAATCGAGTTCCCACGGATAGCCCAGGGCAGGGATATTGCAGGCTATTATTCTGCCGCTGTAACACTTCAGCAGCGACGAGTACCACCACGCATCTAGGCGACTTTGTCGGCCTTGGTAGCATGCACATATACTGTATATGCTATTGAGGATAAGGCTAAATAGAAGGCCGCGTAGTCGATTTGACCTTTCGCAAGCCATGAATTCAAGGCGACAAATGTGAGCACAATGGCACCCAAAAGAAAGCCATAGTTTACGTAATTCATGATTCAACTCCTTTCGTGTAGCTTGGGCTATTCAATACAACATCATACTCTGCGACAACGGAGGCCCAGCAATTCCCAGTCACCCAGTCACGAATGCACTGGGTCGTGACGAATGCACTCCTGACCCAGTATAGCGACCCAGTTCGTTCGCTACTGGGCGTTCAGGACTGGGTGGGTCGTGATCCTCATCTAAAAAACAGTCTGCCTGTCACACTTATATTGTGTGTTAGGCCGCGTAGCGCCCCAAAAAACGCTGTGGATTCAACATCAGAGCGAGCGACGCCAAGTTCAAGCCGCCAAATTGTATCGCTGTGGTGGGTCGGCGGGGGAGGATGTTATATCCCTTTACCTTGGCTATACAATCTTGTCTCTCAGAGCTCAAAGACGATAGTTCCCCGCCCAGCCAGGAATAAATGTCAGCTTGGTTTCAATCACATGTCGTATAAATCACTGGCAAGATACTTCAACCCGGTATCAACTGCCACGGTAAAGACGGTTTTTCCTTCCCCTAGCTCTTTCGCTAATTGAAGAGCACCAACGACGTTCAATCCACTCGACGTACCTGAAAAGATACCTTCTTCACTCGCAAGAAGCCGCACCATTTGCCTTGCCTCTGTCTCGTCAATGCCACGGGCTTCGTCGTACAGTTTCCCATCCAACAGCGGGGGGACAAATCCAATTCCAATCCCTTCAACATCATGTGAGCCGGATTTGCCACTTGAGATAATGGCAGTGGAAGCTGGTTCCAAAGCAACAATCCTTACTTCTGGATAGGCGCGACGCAGCTCTTGGGAAACGCCCATGAGCATTCCTGCAGTACCAACACCTCCACAAAAAGCATCGATCTGCCAATCAACTTGCTGCAACAGCTCTTTACCGATCTTGCTGTAACAAACAATGATATCTGAATTGTGTATTTGATTTGTGAAGTAACAGTCTTCAGACTCGGCCAACAATCTGGCTTCTTCCATCATCTTTGGAACTAAGTCCGGGGTTGTCTTACCGCCTTCGCTGGGGACAATGAGAAGTTCCGCACCAAACGCCTTCATCGTTTGAAGTTTTTCTCTGGCGAAGGCATCCGACGAGACGACTTTGAAGTGATAGCCTTTTACAGCACACACAAAGGCGAGGGAAGAACCTGTACTCCCACCAGTGTACTCAACAACTGTCATCCCCGGTCGGAGGTCCCCCCTTTTTTCAGCTTCTTCAACCATGGCTAGGGCCATTCGGTCTTTATAGGAGCCTGTTGGATTGAAATACTCCAGTTTAACGAGAATATCGGCACTGCCCTCCGGCACAATCTTTCGAAGCTGTACTATCGGAGTTTTTCCAATAGCATCTAAAGTTGTTGGTGATTTTAATTGCTGCACTTCATTCATGTATTACTCCATCACAATTTGTGAATCGATACTTGTCGAGAGCGTGCTAGTAAATATTTTGTGGGAAATAGTCTGCCTATCAGATCTGAATGGAGTATCATATTTTGCAACGCCTGGCTTTATGCGTAAGACGAACGACACCAATAATCAACCGCCGAATTGTTCCCTCTGTTAGCGGATCTCTGACAGAACATTGTTATGTCGCGATTCAGTCATGTCATGCTACCGGCCAAAACTGCGAGGGTGCGCAAATCAGGAACCGTTGCATCGGGGGTGGCCTCGGCTGGGGGCGTTGCACCAAAACCGTCTACACCCTCACGGCGATTTATCCAAACTGTCGCGAGGTCCATATCCTTTGCAGGTGCGATGTCGTGGAAAAGGCTTTGCGCTACGTGGAGAAGTTCGTTGCGTGGAACCCCGGCATGCTCGACAAGGTACTCGAAGTTTCGACGTGAAGGCTTGTATGAACCAATTTGTTGGGCCGTAAAAACGCGATCGAAATCTACACCTAGCAACTTTTGAGAATACGGGAATAAGTCGTCATCGATATTGGACAAGATGATAAGTTGGTATTTGGTTGCCAGCTTCAGCAAGGCTTGCGAAGCATCGGGAAAGGCCGGCCAGTTCATTACTGACTTCGAGAAACTACCAAATTCTTCAGGGGATGGTTCAAAACCAAATACGTCACCAATCTTAACCAGAACAGCCTTCAAGACATCGCGATATGGTCGATACGGACCTGATTCGATTTCTGCTTCAGCTTTTCCAAACAACTCAAGCATCACATTCTGGGGAGCTGTAACGTCGTGAGCATTTAAGATACCGTTTAATGAGGAGGAGATGCCGGTTTCCCAATCGATTAGGGTGCCATAGCAATCAAAACTGAGGCTTTTGAATTGGTCGAAATTCATTGTTTGAGTCATCGAGTCCTCTGGCCCAACAACATTATTATCCAAAATAAGATCTGCCTGACACACCTATAAGGAAGGTTAGGTTGCAGAAGTAAACGCCCTTCCATGTCCCTGGCTCATACTGAACGCATGAAGCACCGCCTATATCGAAATTCATGTAAAACTTATGACTTCGTCGGGATGTATTTCGCGACTTTGGCCGCCAGGTTGGAGAGTGGCAAGCTTTGTAGCCAGACTTTTCCAGGTCCAGTGAGCGTTGCCAGGAAGAGTCCTTCGCCGCCGAATAGAATGTTCTTGACACCTTTGACGCGCTGAATGTCGTAGTTGACGCTGGGCTCGTACATCGCAATGTGGCCCGGATCCACTTTCATCAATTGACCCGCTTTCAGGTCGTACTCGCGCACTTCACCCGCAATTTCGACCCAGGCCACGCCCGGGCCGGTTATCTTTTGGAGAATAAATCCCTCGCCCCCAAACAGTCCCGCTCCCAGCTTTTTGCGGAAGTGCACTTCCAGCTTGACCGAATCCTGAGCGGCCATGAACGCATCTTTCTGACAAATGCGACTTTCAGCCTCTCCCAATTCCACCGGGATGATGGAACCGGGCGCTTCGGGGGTGAAGGTGATCAAGGCTGTGTCCGCAGCACAGCGGTAGTTGGTGAGGAACAGCGATTCCCCGGCCAGCGAGCGTGCCAGCCCGCCCATCAGCCCGCCGCGCGTGTTCGTGCTCATCTCGATGCCATCCGTCATCCAAGCCATGCCGCCGGATTCAGTGAATACGGTATCGCTCTTGTCGAGATGAACGTCCAGTGTTTGAAGTGTTGATCCGTGAATTTCGTAATGCATTGTTTTCTCCTGTCACGAGGGGTATAAGGTTTTTCTATCCCAACAAAATCGGGTATCAGCTTGTGCCACGTTCCGGATAAGGTTTGGCTTCCCCCGCAAAGCGAGTGCAGCGTTGATTGATACCTCTCACCTGTTTGCGTGGCGAGTCAATGAACGTATCGACGGAGCAACCAAGGCGAGACGGATGCGTATCATTTAGAAGAAGCAACGCCTACAAATGGCGTTAGTGCAATCTACTCGGTCCTTACGGGCCATTATAATCTCGAGAGGACACAGTCATGAAAAATCACACCTGACACTATCCACCCAGGACCGAAAATTTACCGACCCAGTTCGTTCGGTACTGGGCTGGGGCAGTATTTTGATCGCATTTCTACTAACATCTTGCGGTTTTAACACAATTCGCGGCTCGGGAAATGTGATTAGCGAGGCGCGCAATGTCAGCGACTTTGACAGAGTCGTACTGGGCGGCTCCGGCCAGCTGGTTATCACGCAGAGCGGAGATGAGGCGCTTACTGTCGATGCCGAAGACAACATCATGCAGTATGTTACTACAGAGGTACGCAATGGAACGCTGTTTCTAGGTATTGACAGCCCAAGTGGGACATCTATACAGACTACTCAATCTATCCACTATATCCTGGACGTGGACGATCTGATCGGCTTAAAAGTGTCCGGATCCGGCAGCGCAACTTCGCAAAGCCTTGAAACAAGTCGCTTGGAACTCGTCGTGAGTGGGTCCGGAGACGTGGGCATCGATTCGCTCACAGCGGAAACAGCAGATATAAATCTAAGTGGATCGGGGGAAGTGGAACTTATGGGACAAGTTGAAGAACAGGTTGTCGATATCAATGGCTCCGCCGATTACAATGCGGAAGCGCTGGGCAGCGATATCGCCAGCATAACCATCGGTGGCTCGGGGGCTGCAACGGTTTGGATATCCGATACTCTGGATGCAAGCGTCGCGGGCAGCGGATCGGTTAATTACTACGGGAACCCAGTAACCGACGTATCCACGTCTGGCAGTGGGAGGGTCACCAGTCTGGGCGAACGATAGAGCGACATCTGCAATGGGTTGTTATTCAGATGTAGCCGCACTCAACAATCCCGATACGCCGCTCGAACTTCCGCCCGACCGATTCCTTCAGCCGTAGAGCAGAAGTTGAGCGTTGAGCTGCAAGAGAGCCTCCCCCTCCTCGATGATCTCCATCAAGCGCTCGAGATAGCGAGCGGGCGGCGCTCCACCAATAAGACTGCCCTGAAATCGATTATGAGGCAAAGTTGAATTAACGCTGCGTCCTATCCGAGGATCGGTTAGTCGACGATCGCAGGAACATCTACGATGAGCCACGAGAGACAGCCGTGATTACTCAGCGAGCTTGCGGTACTACTCTTGCTTCTCCTTAGCATAAACGGAGACGAACCAAAGAACTCCAATCCCCATGAAGAACAATCCCAACCCCCCCAAGAGAAAAAATAATAATTGAGTTGCTAAGAGAGCCTGTTCCATGTCATCCTCCAATTCGATTTGAGTTTTCGCACAATGTTATATTCTGCTCAATGTTTACAGAGAGAGCGTGGCAAGTCGCTCCAACAAAAGGCAGTAGCCTCTTTGTCCCCGTTCAAAGTTGTCTAGGCGTAAGAATTCGTTGGGGCCGTGCAAATTTTCATCTCCGACGCTAAAACCGAAACCCACCATATAAGCGTCAAGCTCTTTCAAGAATAGGGAGGCGACCGGAATGCTGCCCCCTAATCGCGTAATATATGGCGCCTTGCCGTAAAGTTCTTCTAGTACTGCCCCGGCTACCTGGTTTCCGGGATGGTCGGCAGGGATCAGGAAAGGATCGGCGCTCATTTCCTGGCTCTGAACAGTGATGGTTACTCCAAGCGGAGTGTGTTTTTCAATGTGGGCAATAAGCAGATTGGCGATCGCACCTGGTTCCTGATCGGCTACCAGACGGCATGTGATCTTCGCGTGGGCCTCGCTGGGCACGATGGTCATCGTACCATCGCCCTCAAACCCTCCCCAAATGCCGTTTATTTCCAAAGTCGGGCGAGCCCACAGTCGTTCGCGGGTGGTATAACCGAGTTCCCCGAATACGACGTCTATGCCAAGTTCGGATAGATATTCAGCCTCGTCAAAAGGAGGGCGTGCTATGTCCTGCCGATCTATATCCGAAAGGGGAATAACGTCGTCGTAAAACCCAGCGACCAGAATCTCCCCGGTAGGACTACGCATCGAGTCGAGCAATTGTACAAGAGCGTGAATTGGGTTTTGAACGCCACCACCATGCAGTCCGGAGTGTAGGTCGTGTTTTGGCCCCAAGACATCTATCTGCACTGCGCAGATCCCTTTCAACCCGATCAGTAGCATAGGTTGGTCAGCTGCCCACTGTAAGCCGTCCGCGCTGACTACAAGATCGCAGGACAACCGTTCTTTGTGTGCGGCCACAAATTCAGGCAGCGTAGGGCTGCCAATCTCCTCCTGGCCTTCAAAGAAGAATTTGACATTGAGTGGTAATGTCGCCGTCGTTTGCAACAACGCCTCAACCGCCAAAATGGGTATGAACATACTGCCTTTGTCGTCGGACGCCCCGCGTGCGTACAGTCGTCTGCCGCGCAGTGAGGGTTCGAATGGTGGCGTTTCCCACAAATCCGGATTTCCCGGCGGTTGGGTATCAAAGTGACCATAAATCAGGATAGTAGGATTTCCCGGCGCGTGAAGCCAATCGCCATAAACGACAGGATGTCCGCCGGTGGGCAGCACCTGCACATTTTCAATACCAATGCTATTCAAGCGTTCGGCGACCCATTCGGCGGCATGCTGTACATCATCTGCATGTTCGGGCAGTGCCGAAACGCTGGGAATGCGGATGAAGTCAAACAACTCTTCAAGAAACGATGCTTGATTATCAGCCAGATATGTATTCCAGGAAGTCATCTTTTTCTCTCTTTCGGCGAAGCGCCAACGACAGGTTATCGTCAGGCTTTATTGGTGTGGCGGTCGCGCCCCACTCCCTCAATCAGACGTTTGATTACCACAAGACTGAGGATCGTTGGCAGCAATACAGTGACAAGACCTGGGAAATACAATGATCTTGTTATGACCGGAAATGCTAAGTGGGCAATCGCGTTGACAATTCCAGGGCCGATAACAAAGAACCATACAATATAGTTCGCAGTCTGGCTCCGCTTAATTAGCCCGAACGCGGCGAAGACACCCATAATCGCTACTGCAAAGGTGTCGCGGGTAAAAATCTGGATGCCAAACGCCTTCGAGAATTCTCCTGGAAAGTCGGTTAAATATTCCTCAGCAGTGTGGAGAAATTGCGCACCAAGCGCCAAGAGATAGACCGGAAGAACCTTGTCCGGATTCGCCGGATATCGCCAAGTGGTCAAAATCCATGCGAAATATGCAATCGCTGCGGAGCCTCCAATAATCACGACGATAGCCGGACCGACCCTGATGTACGCCACTGTGCCAATTACGAAAATAACGATGGCGATAAGAATGGGTTGAGTCAGGCTTGGTTGAGGATGATTATCATGCATCTTTCACCTCGCAATTATTGAAAGGATACGCAGCTGGGTCGGTGGGAAAATCTCTCGGGCTGCCTAACGGTGCGAGTTCATCACAGCGTGGAGCCCAGTACCGAGCGAACTGGGTCGGTATACTGACTTTGGCACCCGCTTGCAGCATCATTTTTGTAAATTGTGGACTGGTAAATTGACTGCCCTGGTCGGTGTTGCAGATCTCTGGCCTGGACTGTTGCAATGCAGATTCGATTGCGACCAGGACAAAGTCGATTTCCAGGCTCTGGCTCAACTCCCAACTGACCACAAAACGAGAGAACCAATCCAGCACCGCGACCAGGTACCCCGTCCAGCCTGTCCGGGGCTGGGCATCCAGCCACCCTGCAGTTGGATGTAAGTGATGTCCAGGCCCCAGACTTGATTGGGTCGTTCGATGACCAGGTTGCGCAGCAGATAGGGATAGATTTTGTGCTCCGGATGCGGCCTGCTGAGCCTGGGAGCCGGGTAAATGGCCGCAATACCCATCTGGCGCATGTATTTTTGGACCGTTGGCCGCGAAATCAGCATCTCTTTTCGCAGCAGGACCGTGATCTTGCGAGAACCCAGGAAGGGATGAGCGGTGTAAATTTCGTCGATGCGCCGCTTGGCCAGCAGCTCTTGAACTGAAGGTCCTTTCGGCTGGTAGTACAAACTCGAACGGCTCAGGCTTAATAACTCAGCCTGGCTCTTCAAGGGGAGTAGGTTGTTTCGGGTCTCAATCATGGCTAGACGTTCACTTCTCGAAAAGGTCGAGCCCAGATTTTTTTTTCAACCAGTTGACCTGAGTGGTCAATCGGCCAATCTCAGCGTACAACTCATCGAGCTGCTTTTGATGAACCGCTTCCTGGGCTCGTGTCTGGCGACTGTTTTTTTCAAACAAGCCGTGAAAATTATCCAGGGCTTCCTTTTTCCAACGGTGCAGTTGGTTAGAATGGATGCTGAATTCCGAGGCAATCTGAGCGATGGTTTTTTCTTCTTTCAAGATTTCGAGCACGATTTGGGCTTTCTGTTTTGCGGAAAAGCGTCTTCTCATGGTTTTCAGTCTAACTTATTTTTAGCGCTCTTCGTGTCCAAATTTCGTTAGCCACTTAACAGTGGTTTGTTGACTCAAGGAAAAACCGGGTGTATACAGGTGGTGGAGGTGGAGCATGACGAAACGCCTGGATGTCACTCCCGCGCCCGGTCCACTGGAAGATTTCGCCCTGGAGTTTGATGGTTTGTTTTCGCGACGCAACCAACGCGAAGCGTTCCGGCGCTATCTGGAAGGGTTGTTGTTGCCTGCGGAGCGCAACAAGACGCTCACCGCACTGGCGAACGCCGAGCCGCTGGCCGGTGCGCAACAGGCGCAGGTGCAACGCCTGCAGTGGTTCCTGTCCGAGTCGAACTGGGATGCGGCGGCGGTCGGTCAGTTGCGGCGAGAGCTGCTGCAGCGGCTTGAGATGCTGGCGCCCACTGCTGCTGGTGTTTTGGCCATCGATGAGACCGGCGACCGCAAGTGGGGAAATAGCACCGCGCATGTTGGGCGCCAATATCTGGGCAGTATCGGCAAGGTCGACAACGGTGTGGTGTCGGTGCACGCGCTCTGGGCGGACGAGCGGCTCTACTACCCGCTGGAAGTCGAGCCGTACACGCCGGCGCACTGGTTTGCGCGCGGCAACAAAGATGCGGGCTTTCGCACCAAGCCGGCGCTCGCGCTGGTGGAGCGTGCGCACAAGGCGGGCGTGCCCTTCAAGGCAGTCGTGGCGGACAGCCTCTACGGCAAGCACGACCAGTTTATCGGCGGGCTGCACAAGCTGGGGGTGGGCTACGTCGTGGCGATGCCGCCCTCGTTCAGCTGGTGGCATCCCAAAGGGGAACCGGGCTCGATCACGGAGCTCGTGGCGGGCTATCCGTGGCAACCGGACGCGCTGGGCAAGTGGCGCCAGGTCGTACGAGAATTCCGAGACGGACACCGTGAGCCGAGGTGGGTGCTCGAAGTCGTCGGCCGGATGTACGGACCGCAACGTGCGCAGCGCCTGGTAGTCGTGACCACCGACCCGGTGCAGCTGCCCGAGCAGACAACCTGGTATCTGGCGACCAACCTGCCATCCCCGCGCACGCTTCGTGCGCAAGAGAGCTCGCTGCCGGCGGCGAACCTGGCCGAGGTCACGCGCCTGTACGGCCTGCGCGCCTGGGTCGAGCAGAGCTACAAGCAAGTCAAGCAGAGCTTGGGCTGGGCCCAGTATCAAGTGCGCGCCGACCACGCCATCCGCCGCCACTGGGAGCTGGTGTGTTGCGCCTTCGCCTTTTGCTGGTGGGCGTTGGCCCGCGGCGAGGTCGAGACGGTCGAACTCGATGAGACGCAACAACCGGCACGACGCAAGAGCAAACGGCGCACGACCTCGTCCAGTCGACGAGACTGGGGGGCGACGGGGGAAAAAAATACGGCGGTCGAAACAACCGCGTCCCAACGTCAGTTGGCCGGCGGCGCTGCGAGAAGTGCGCGCTTGGCTGGAGCCATGGATCATGTTGCAACGCTTCTGGCGGGCGTGGTCGGACCGGCCCCCACCGCCTGCGTTCCAGGCGCTGCTTGACTGGGTGTTCGCGGGCAATGCCATCTGCCTTTATGCCCAATAATCTTGAGTCAACAAACCACTGTTAACCTCTATCACACGAAGACTCAGCAAGACTGCCCAACCCACCCTCACTCCAGCAGAGTGGCAAACACTTGCAAGGCGTCGTACACTGGTTAGGGTTGGCCGACCAACAAAATGAGGTACACAAAACACATTCCATATCCGACTAAAAGTCGAGACTTCAACTTACTTACTCTTTAAACAAATTTGGAGGAGACAAATGGGTAAATCTTTTTTTAGAATTCTCGTTTTACTAAGCATCTTTGGGATGGTGCTCGCAGCCTGTACACCGGCGGCTCCGGAACCGGCTGCAGTGCCAGAGGTTGTGGAAGAACCAGAAGTTGTCGAAGAGCCGGAGGAACCCGCCGCAGAGCTTGTTGGCACCATCCTCATCGGCGCCGCCCTTTCCGAGACCGGTAAGTACGCCACAAAGGGGCTCGACGTGCGCCAGGGCTACGACCTGTGGGTGGATTACGTGAACAACGAGCTGGGCGGCATCAACGTCGGTGGTGATCTATACCTTGTAGAGATCATCTACTACGATGACGAGAGCGACGCGGATACCGTGCAGCTCCTGACCGAAAAGCTGATCTCCGAGGACGAGGTGCAGTTCATCCTCGGCCCGTACGGCAGCAGTCAGACCAAAGCTGCCAGCGCCATTTCCGAGCAGCACGGTGTGATCATGGTCGAAGCCAATGGTTCCTCTGAGAGCCTCTTCATACGCGGCTTCGAGAACTTTTTCGCTGTGCTCTCCCCGGCCGGTTACTACTCCAAGACCGCTTTGGAAGCGCTGGCTGACGGCGGTGCGACAACCATCGTGGTTGCCACTGAGGATAACGCTTTCTCCATCTCGATCTCGGAGGGCGTTGAGCGCTGGGCTGCCGAGCTTGGAATGGAAATTCTGGCTAACGAGTCCTATCCGAATGGCGAGACTTCCGCAGCTGTCTTCGACCCCATCATGACCAAGTTCAAAGCCCTCAACCCGGATGCGTACATCAACGCCGGCCACCTGAACGATGGGATCGCCGCAGCTGCATCTGCCGCTAGCTTGGGTTTCTGCCCTGGGGGGATGTTCTTCATGGCCTCTGCCAATGACCCCCTATTCCAAGAAGAATTGGGCAATACCTCCGCATTTGCCGGCGGTTCCACTCAGTGGGAAAAATCCATGAGTTATGAGGGCATCTATCTGGGTACACCCGCCGAGTACAACCAGCGCTACCTGGATATGTGGGGTACAGAGCCCACTTACCAGGCAGCCGAGTCCACTGCCGCTGGCCTGGCCCTGCAGACCGCCATCGTAAACGCTGGCTCGCTGGAGACCGCTGCAGTGCGCGATGCGCTCAATGCGTTGGACATCGAAACTTTCTACGGTTCCGTCAGTTTCGATGAGACCAGCAAGAACGTCGGCCATGGCATGGCCGCCGGCCAGATCATCGACGGCGAGTTTGTAATCGTTTGGCCGCCTGAGGCCGCCTCGACGCCTTTGGTTTACCCGAATCCCAACTGTTAGCAGCTCACCAAAATACCCTTACTCTTTCAGCAGCGTGGCCCGGCTTGAAAAGTGACGAGCTGCTGACCGTGGGCACACACTGGTACAGCCCGGGTTGTTCTACCGGGCGGTACTAAGTAGATGTAAAAAAATTGCGTTTTTATCCTAGCGCCGCATTGTAAAGAGGCGGCGCTAGCCTTCATTCTCCCTGAGAAAACGGGCCTAGTGGGTCACTTGGCATGCTGATTGCCATTGCTGGATCAGCGTTGAGCGGCGGCGAATCGGGTGCCGAGTGCAAGCACCGGATCCGCCGAGTGGGTGCCGACGCTGACCTCGGCTGCGCTGCCGACGTGCCTGACGTTTACCGACCCAGTTCGTTCGGCACAGTGCCGTGCACACTGCATCGGTATACTGGGTACCGCCCCATTCAAACGGAGTGGGGTTCAGGTTCCAGCCGTGCGCAACGCCTTCCAACAAGGCAATGATTTGGTCGGGCGTTTGTGGGTATTGGCCTGCCAGGCCACGCCGAACGAGAATGCGTTGCATCGATTCGGCCATATTCAACCAAGAACCGCCCAGCGGTGTATACAGCGGCATGACACCATGTTCGAACAACCACAATACCATCTCCGGGGTGTAATGGCCTTTGAGGTTATCCCATATGAGTAGTATACCGACCCAGTTCGTTTCACGACCCAGTTCATTCGTGACTGGGCGGTACTGGGTCCGCAGAGCAGGAAGTTGTTGCGATAAGGTGATCGGCAGAGACAATCCCGCTTGCCAGGTTTCCCACAGCAGGCGATTGGTTTCCACATCAAGTTGGGGTTTCGCGGGCAGCGTTTTCAGGATGGAGCGCAGTTCATCTTTGAGCCAGGGATGCAGGATCGCGTTAGTACTACGCGTAACGCCCTTCACGCGCACTCGTCCAGACGTCGGGTGAAACAGTGTTAGCAGTTTGGCCGTTCCGTCGCGGACGTACTCGTGGGGCTGTTTGGCCAGCTTCGCTTCCGGTTGCCAGCTACCCCCCACATATGGCTTGGTCTGATAAGGTCCGGCCTCATCTTGGGTCCAAACCGCCAGCCCGCGCGCTTCGCCAGTTTGGTAGGCTCTTTCGATCAAGTTTTTTTCGCCTCGGTATCCGGGTCGGTCACCAAGACAGGACCACCCTTCCGTTTGCGGATCACCTGGCCGGTATCACACCAGCTGCGCGACTTCTGCCAGCTGAAGCCGGCTTCCTGCAACACCGTCCAGATGGTGTAGGTGCTCACCTCGGGCAAACCATCCGGCATTGCTCGCAGCCGTTGCTGCAAAGTCTGCAAAGACCACGTCGCCGTTCCGTCTGTCTCGGGAACAGGTTGTCGACGCATTTCCTGCAAGATACGCTCGCGTTCTTCCACTCCGTACGTCACCTGAGGACCACCTCCATGTCCCGGCTCGATAGCCGCCAGGCCTTCCCAGTTGAAACGGCTGACCAACTGCGAGACCGCGTCACCGGATCTACGGCCCGACAAACGAGCGGCCTCGGTGTAGTTGTGCCTGTCCGCAACCAACAATATCTGTTGGGCGCGAACGACATGACTAGCAGGCTCTGTCTGCGAACGACTAATACGTTCCAGCCATTCTCGTTCTTCTTTCGTCAGCTCGCGGAGCGGGTCTTTTTTGCGTCGGCTCATTTCATCTCCTGCATGATCAAGGATGCAGCCAATTCTAATGCCCGATTCATTTTATGGCGATGTCCGTGCCAAGTGACCCACTAGTACTCAGTCAAGTTGATTAAGACGTATAAATATGGCATAGTCGAATACTTTTATAAAAAGGAGAAGCGGCTATGCCAGCCAAGAAATATCTTGTTAGCTTAACAAACGGAGAACGCCAGGAGTTGCTGACACTCACAGGGTCAGGCGAACTCTCGGCGCGAAAGATGAAACGAGCACTCATCTTGCTCAAAGCGGATGAGAATTGGAAAGACAAATAGATCGTTGATGCCTTGAACAGCAGTCGGTCAACAGTGGAGCGAACACGCAGGCGATACGTCGAGGGGGGCCCGAAAAAGGCGCTTAATGAAGACCCGCGACCGGGTGCTCGAAAGAAGCTGGATGGGCGAGTAGAAGCCCATTTGATAGCTTTAGCGTGTAGTGCTGGGCCGGATGATAGTGCCCATTGGACCTTACGGGCATTGGCCGATGAGTTGGTCGAATTAGGATTGGTTGATTCCATCTCGCATGAAGCGGTGCGCCAGGTTCTGAAAAAAACGAACTGAAACCTTGGCAGCACAAGATGTGGTGTATCCCGACCGCTAGCGCAGCATTTGTCGCAGCGATGGAGCATATCCTTGACGTGTCTGAGTTGGCTTACGATCCTGCACGACCAATGGTTTGTTTTGATGAGACCAGCAAACAGTTGATTGAGGAAACGCGCTTGCCGCTGCCTGCCAGTCCGGGACAAATAAGGCGCTATGATTACGAATATAAGCGCAATGGTACTCGTAATCTCTTCTTGTTCTTTGAGCCACTGGCTGGCGGCATATCGAAGTGACCGAGCGCCGGAAAAAGTTTGACTTTGCCCATCAGATGCGCTGGCTGGTTGATGTAGCTTATCCCGATGCCGAATGTATCGAGGTCGTTTTGGATAATCTCAACACACACACTTATGCCGCTCTCTACCCAGTCATCATCACGATGCAGTCTGCACGTGACTGTACGACCCAGTTCATTCGTCATGACCCAGTGCATTCATGACTGGGTGACTGGGTGAATGCACTGGGTCATGATGAGGCTTTTGAACCTGTGGAAGCTCGTCGGCTCGCACGCAAATTAGCCTTTCATTACACACCCAAACACACTTGTCGCGCGCGACAGCGTCGTGATGCCAGTTGGTTGAACATGGCTGAGATTGAATTCAGCGTCATTATGCGCAAACTTGGCCCGCGTGTCCCTGATGAAAAATCTCTGAATCGAAAGGTGATAGGTATTGAAACTTCACGTAACCACTCCCATTCTTCTGTTGACTGGCAATTCACGACTGACGATGCTCGTATCAAACTCAGACGTCTCTATCCAGCTATTTCAGATTGACTGAGTACTAGCACCAATTCTTAGTAATTGCAATCCCAAACCAACCCCAAATACTCAAGCCGCCGCCGGGAGCATTTAGTGGCGTAGTCATCACTTACAAAACGACCACTACTTAGACATTTACATGCTGATTTAATCTCTTTCTGAAGGAGCGCACTCTAATGGACTTATCAGACTTGGTCATTCAAACGCTTATCAACGGTATCTTGATCGGCGGCTTGTACTCTGTCATGATGCTCGGTTTTTCTGTCATCTGGGGGGTGATGGGCGTCATCAATCTGGCTCACGGCGATTTCTTAATGGTCGGCGCCTACATGACCTGGGTTTTAAATAAACAATACGGGCTTGATGCGTTCGTGGCCCTGATTGGAGTGATCCCCGCCATGTTCGTTTTGGGCTATATTGTTCAACGCATACTGATTAATCGCATTATCGAAAAGCCCCACCTTATCTCCCTGTTGGTTACTTATAGTCTCAGCGTTGTCATGGCCAGTTCGGTCAAGCTGCTTTATACGGCCAACCCGCGCATTACTAAGACGGAATTGAGCGGCCTCTGGGAATTTGGCAATGTGGTGCTTCCCATCACAAAAACTTACGTTTTGGGGGGAGCGCTGATCATGATGGCCGGGCTGTACCTGTTCTTGCAATACACCCGCTTTGGTAAGAGTATCCGCGCCGCATCGCAAAACAAAGCAGCAGCCCGCATGGTGGGAATCGAAATCGGAAAAGTGTACGCCTTTACGTTTGCCATCTGCATTGCCCTGACCGGCGCAGCGGGAATGCTCATTAGCCCACTAGGGTCGATTAACCCCTTCATGGGCGGCGCGTGGACGCTTAAGGCTTTTGCCATTACGGCCATGTCCGGCCTGGGCAACATCCCTGGTGCACTGCTGGGCGGCATGGTGCTTGGTCTGGTGGAACAATTCCTGGCCACTTTCGTGCCGGGAGTAGGCGCCAACGTGGGCATTATCTCCTCGTTCGTCTTGCTGGTCGATGTCTTGGTCACCCGGCCGCACGGTCTGTTTGGCGGGCTCAAGCCTGTAGAGGAGGTGGGCTAGCCATGGCGAAGTTGGCCCTTACTTTACGGCGCTTCCGCCTGGGGGGCTGGGCGATCACCATCATCGTCTTCGTATTACTTATCTTACCCCTGCCCCACTTATCACACGTGTGGTGCAAAGAGGCGCCTGCACTCATCAGCCAGATGCCCGACGCAGTGTGTGACAATCTCCTCGACAGGAAACTGGTGACCGGTGCATTGCTGCTTGCCTTCACCCAAATGTTTACGTTGATCACGTTAGCCAGTAATTGGAACCTGATCGGTGGGTTTACCGGCTACATAGATTTCGGCCACGCAGTGTTCTTCAGCCTTGGCGCGTTTGGAACCGGAATTTTGATGACTAGTCCAAGATGGGAGCTTTGGCCAGAGATATTAACCCGCTGGCCGGCATGGCAGGCCATCCTGGCGGGTGCGTTTGTAGCCGCCACATTTGCCATTTTGATTGGCCCTGCCACGCTGCACCTGAATGGCCCTTACTTTTCTATCGCCATGCTGGGCACTTTTGTAGCCATGCGTGAGATCGCACGCATCGCCTCGCCGCTCACCGGGGGGGTATGGGCATAGACATCCCACTCTTCCTCAATCGCCCGCTTCTCTACTACATCACCATGGCTTTGGCGGGGTTGGTGGTGACGCTTATTTGGTGGATCCGGCGCACCGAGTTCGGCGCCACCCTGATCGCCATTCGCGAAGACGAAGTTGGCGCCGAAATGCGCGGCATCAACACTACCCTGCACAAAATCACCGCCTTCTCTATCGCCGCCTTTCTGACCGGCGTGGTGGGTGGTATGTGGGCCTTCCAAAGTGCGTTCATCGACCCGGACATTGTGTTCATTGAGACCCGCACGGTGGACATGGTCATGATGACCATGCTGGGCGGCCTGGGCACCGTCGCCGGGCCGGTCGTCGGCGCAGCCACACTGTATTGGCTGCGGGATGTGGTCTGGTCAAACTTTCTTCTGACCCATCAAATCTTCGAAGGAGTGCTATTAATTCTCTTGATACTTTTTGTTCCTAACGGCATCGTCGGCACGTTTAGCGACCGTTCTGGGACGAGCATTAACAAGATCATGCGCGGCTGGTTCCGCCAAAAAGAAGATCGGGAGCAACTCGCATGAGTATCCAAGACAACGGCAGCAAGCCGCTGCTCGAAGGGCGCGGCGTAACCAAGTACTTCGGCGGCCTGGCAGCTGTCAACAAGCTGGATTTTGTCATTTACCCCGGAGAAATCGTCGGGTTGATCGGGCCCAACGGCAGCGGCAAGACGACCTTATTCGATTGCCTCAGCCGGCTGCAGAAGATCGACGGCGGTCAAGTTTTCCTCAGAGAAAAGGAAATCACAAACAAAAAGCCCTATCAAGTGGCTCACATGGGGCTGGCGCGCACCTTCCAGATCATCCGTGTCTACCGCAAACTGACCGTCTTGGAGAACATGCTGCTCAGCCGCCAGTGGCGCGGCCAGAGCCTGATCAGTCAACTGCGCCCCAGCCACCCGAATACAGAGAAAAGGGCACGTGACCTGATCCACTTTCTCTCCTTGGATCATCTTATGGACGAAGAGGCCGGCAACCTCTCCGGTGGCCAGCAAAGGCTGCTGGAAATCGGCATGGCGCTTATGCCTGACCCTGATCTACTGCTATTGGATGAGGCGGCTTCGGGGATCAATCCCACTTTAATTGAATTGATCAAAGATCGCATCCGAGAGCTGAACCAGGAGCACGGCAAGACTTTTATACTCATTGAGCACAACATGCAGTTTATTAGCGATTTGTGCAGCCGGGCCTTCGTATTAAACTTCGGCGAGAAGTTGACCGAGGGAACCCCCCAAGAAGTCATGAACGACGAAGCAGTTATCGAAGCATACTTTGGAACTTAAAAATGAGCCGATTTGAAAACGGTCGCCCACTCCTCGAAGCCCAGGATATCTATGCCGGCTACCAAGATTTTGACATCCTCAATGGCATCAGCCTACATGTGGTCCCTGGCGAGATCGTGTGTGTCATTGGACCGAATGGCGCCGGCAAGTCCACTGTATTCAAGGCACTCTATGGATTCATCTCAGTCCGTCAGGGGCAAGTTCTTTTTGATAGCCAGGATATTACCAAGGCCCGCCCTCAAGAAGTGCTGCGGGCCGGCATCGCCATGGTGCCGCAAATGCGCAGCGTCTTCCCCCAGATGACCGTTTTTGAAAATCTGGAAATGGGCATGTATTTGGAACCAGATAAGGCGCGCATCCGCAAACGGATCGACGATGTCTTCGATCTCTTCCCACGATTAGCGGAGCGCGCCAAGCAGATGGCCGGCACCATGAGCGGCGGCGAGCAGCGCATGTTGGAGATCGGGCGCGCGTTGATGTTAGAGCCCAAGCTGTTGATGATGGATGAACCCTCGGCGGGTTTATCCCCACTCATTGCTAAAATGATCATGAAGCAGGTGCAGCGTCTTAACAAGGAACTGGGTCTGACAGTGCTGATGATCGAACAAAATGCGCGTCAAGGGCTGCAGGCCAGCGACCGCGGGTACGTGCTCGAACTTGGAAAGAACACCTACGAGGGCACGGGGCAGGAGCTGCTCGACAACCCGGAGGTTCGGCGCTCGTTCCTGGGTGGTCGCTGAGCGGCGCGTCTACTCCCCTTTCATATCCCCGCAACTACCCGACTAACTTGATCGAGGCAGCGAATGGCTGAATTCAAAATCGCGGTGATCCGCGGCGATGGTGTTGGTGTGGAGGTCATCGAAGAAGGGCTGCGCGTGCTCCGCGCCGTCGGCAAAGACAATGACATCACCAGGGAGTTCACTGAATTCCCCTGGGGTTCTGACTACTACTTCAAGCATGACCACATGATGCCCGCCGATGCCCTCGATACGCTGGCTACGTTCAATGCGATCTACCTGGGCGCGGTCGGCCACCCTGAAATCCAAGACCACGTCACGCTGAACGGTCTTTTGCTGCCTATCCGGCGCGCCTTTGACCAGTATGTGTGCGAGCGCCCCAGTGTGTTGTACCCCGGAATCACCTCGCCGCTGCAAGGTAAAGGGGCCGGAGACATCGATCTGGTAGTGATCCGGGAAAACACCGAGGGCGAGTACGCCAACGTGGGCGGTTTCCAGTACGCGGGCTTTCCCGAAGAGGTCGGCGTGCAGAGCGCCGTTTTTACCCGTCGGGGCTGCGAGCGCGTTATCACCTACGCCTTCGAGTTGGCGCGGAAGCGGGACAATAAACGCCACGTTACATCGGTCACCAAGTCCAACGCGCAGGGCTACGGCATGGTTGTGTGGGACCGCGCCTTCGAGACAGTGGCCGCCCAATTCCCTGATATCCAAACACAATCCACCCTGGTGGATGCGGCCTGCATGGACTTCGTGCGCCGCCCCGAGACTTTCGACGTCGTTGTCGCCAGCAACCTGTTCGGCGACATTCTCACAGACCTGGGCGCTATTATTACCGGAAGCCTCGGTTTGGCCCCCAGCGGCAACATCGACCCGGAGCGCCGCTTCCCCTCTATGTTCGAGCCCGTCCACGGCAGCGCGCCGGACATCGCGGGCCAAGGCAGCGCGAACCCGCTGGCAGCCATCCTGTCCGGCGCTATGTTGCTGCGCCATCTCGGTCAAGAGCCGGCCGCGGATGCGGTTGAGCAGGCGACCCAGATAGTCATTGCAGCCGGCGAGGCGCTAACGCCCGACTTGGGTGGTGCTGCCAGCACCTCACAAGTGGGCAACGCAGTGCTTGCTGCACTCGGCAAGATACTTTAGCCCGGACAAAAACCCGTTGTCATCGCAGGCGCGCCTTCCCTCATGGCTCTGGATTTTATGCGCCATGCAGACTTGCGCCGTGCTCGTCTTCCTGAATTTCGCCGGGACGTTATCCCTCATTCAAGCGGAATGGCAATTGAGCAATGCACAAGCCGGAGCGATCAACGCCGCCGGACAAGCCGGCTATGTGCTCGCAGTGCTCCTCTTGTCATCACTGACGGACTATGTAAGGGTGGAGCGCATTATCCTGGGCGGTGCGTTGTGGGCCGGGTTGAGCAACTCGGCGTTCGCGCTGTTTGCCCAGGACACAAGCAGCGCTATCTTCTTCCGTGCGCTCACCGGGTTGGGCATCGCCGGCATCTACATGCCTGGCGTACGGTTGATTTCGCAGCGCATTGCAGGCGATCGGCGTGGGCGCGCAGTAGGCTTGTTCGTCGCCTCCTTCACCCTGAGATCGGCGGCCTCCATCGCCCTCGGCGGCGGCCTGGCTGTAGCCCTGGGCTGGCGGAATGCGTTTGCGCTGCTGTCCATTGGTCCGCTGCTGGCCGCCATCATTGCCTGGCGCGCCCTGGCGCCTTCCGATAGTACGGACCATACCGCAGAAAAAAGCGCGCCCGCCCGCCCCATGTCAGAATTGCTGCACAACCGGCCGGCGTTACTGTCCATCGCTGCCTATAGCGCCCACGCATGGGAGATGTTCGGCTTGCGAGTTTGGCTGCCCGCCTTTTTGGCAGCAGTTCTCATTCAGGGAGGAACAGGGCTTGGCGAGGCGACCCGCAGCGGAGCAGCGCTGGCGGGGATAGCTAAGTTAACCGGCGCTGCAGCAACTGCAGGAAGTGGGGCAGTTTCTGACCGCTTTGGCCGCGCCCGAACCATTAAATTCGTCATGAGCGCCGGATTCATCTTTACCCTGGGATTGGGTCTCACCCTGAATTCAGCGTGGGCGCTTGTTATCGGTGTGGCCTTGACAGCGACATTTTTATCCAACGCCGACTCGGCCATCATTTCGACGACATTGACTGAAAGTGTGCCTCACGATTACCTGGGTCGCACGTTGGCCATCTATTCTTTTTCAGGCTTTTCAGCCGGGGCCATTGCACCACTTGTCTTCGGGGCTACACTCGATTACGCTGCCGCACGCGGTGTATCAATGGCCGGGTCTTTGCTTTCGCCCTGGAGTTGGGCTTTCGCAACCCTCGCCGTTGCCTTGATAATAGGTCTGCTCACCGTCGTGTCTCTGCAGCGCCACTTACAACGAAGTTGACCTGCTGATGGTGTGGGTGTGGGAGTTACGGCCACTGGTAGACATGGAAAGCGTCGAAACCATCGTGGAGCCGATCACCCAAAGTGAAACAATCCTCACCGAACCGGGGTGCGACTCAGACGAAGTAGCACTATTTAGAGCATCCGAAATCGTTTAGAAGAATGCAAGCGCATCGTCGCCGAAGGGGAGACCGATTCGTGATAAGGGAAACTATCAATGAATACCCAAATGACAGAAGAGCAAAAGCTAATTCTATTGACTGTTCGCCGGTTCGTGGAGCATGAGATCATCCCGAGTGCGGTCGAATTGGAACGAAATGATAAATACCCCTTCGCCATCGCCCAGCGTATGAAGGAGATGGGGCTCTTTGGCACCACAATCGCAGAGACCTATGGTGGAATAGGGCTGGACTTTGCGACCTACGCCTCAATTGTGGAGGTATTGAGCCGGGGCTGGATGAGTATAAGCGGCATCCTTAACACGCACCTAGCGATTGCCTACCTCATCGGGACTTTTGGCACTGAGGACCAAAAGCGGCGCTTTCTACCGGCGATGGCTACCGGTGAAAAACACTCGGCCATGTGTATGACAGAATCGCACGCAGGGAGCGACTTGCAGGCGATACGCACGACGGCCCGTCGCGATGGAGATAACTACATCATCAACGGTACGAAAATGTTTGTCACGAACGCCGAACAGGGTACGATGTTCGGGGTGCTGTTAAAGACGGATCCGGAAGCCGAGCCGCGCCACAAATGCATGAGCCTCATCCTAGTAGAGAAGGATGTTGCAGGTCTGCAAGTGGACCGTAACATGGATAAGTTAGGATACAAAGGAGTGCGGACGTGTGAAGTCGTTTTTGACGAGGTGCGCGTACAGGCGTCAAATCTGGTTGGGGAGCGAGAAGGAGAAGGGTTTAACCAGATAATGGCGAGTATTGAAGTTGGGCGCATCAACGTGGCCGCAAGGGGCGTGGGGCTGGCGCAGGCGGCGTTTGAGGCCGCTATAAAGTACGCGCAGCAGCGGGAATCGTTTGGCAAGCCCATCGCCCAGCACCAGGCCATCAGCATGAAGTTGGCAGACATGGCAACGAAAATCGAAGCGGCGCGATTGTTGGTCCGGCAAGCGGCGACCCTAAAAGACGCCAGCAAGCGCGTCGACATGGAAGCGGGTATGGCGAAGTTGTTTGCTACGGAAACGGCCGGCGAGGTGACCATGGAAGCGATGCGCATTCACGGCGGCTACGGATATATTTCCGAGTTACCAGTCGAACGCTACTACCGCGACGCACCGCTCCTCATCATCGGTGAAGGCACCAACGAAATCCAGCGCCTGGTTATCGCCCGTAACTTGCTCAAACGCTATAGTCTTGAGGCGTAAAAGTCCTGGAGTTCGTCGCCTTTTTCCGGAATCCCTTATCAAGTTATATTCCAATCCGTTGACCAGCGCGGCGACTTCTGCAGAACGCGTCAATGCGGCGCCAGCGATGGAGCAAGGCCCTTCCGGTTGCGCCTCGGCACAATCGAGCAATTGTACTCCGGGGTTGGTCACGCCTCCGGCCAGCGCCGAGCCTAACCAATCGAGTACGTAATCACGGGCGGTAGCGAGGGTAGCCTCAGGAAACCCGGTCTTTCGCCAGCGTGTCAACCAGCCAGCGAGTTCTTCGGTAAGAGAGCGATCTGTCATTGGGTCAGTCGCAAGCATATCACACGGGGACGAGACAAATGAATTTCGAATTCACATCTGAGCAAGAAGACATTCGCCGTGCGGTACGTGAGCTTTGTAGCCACTTTCCCGGCGATTACTGGCGTGAGTTGGATGCCAGAGATGCTTACCCGGAGGAATTTGTCACCGCCCTCACCAAGGGTGGCTGGCTGGCAGCGCTGATCCCCGAGGAATATGGTGGTATCGGGGTGGGAATGCTGGAGGCCACTATTATCATGGAGGAGATCAATCGCTCTGGTGGTAACGCGGCTGCCTGCCACGCCCAAATGTATATCATGGGCGCACTGCTACGTCATGGTAATGAAGATCAGAAACGTAGGTACCTTCCGGGTATCGCCAGCGGCAAATTACGCCTGCAAGCCTTCGGCGTCACGGAGCCTAACGCCGGTTCTGACACACCGCGCATCGAGACCCGCGCGCAGCGCAACGACAACGAATACATCATCAATGGTCAGAAGATCTTCACCTCGCGTGTCCAGCATTCTGACTTAATGCTGCTGCTGGCACGCACCGCGCCCTACGACGAAAACGACCGCGCCGGAAATCTCAGTCTCTTCCTGGTAGATTTGCAGCTGGCGGGCGACAGCGTGCGGGCAGAACCGCTGGACATGATGATCAACCACGAAACCAACGTCCTTTTTATCGAGGACCTACACGTTCCTATTGAGAACCGCATTGGCGAAGAGGGCCAGGGTTTCCGCCATATTCTCTCCGGGATGAATGCCGAACGAATACTCATCGCCGCCGAGTGCATCGGGGATGGGCGCTTCTTCATCGAGAAAGCCGCGGCCTATGCCAAAGAGCGGATCGTTTTCGACCGCCCTATTGGCCAAAACCAGGGCGTGCAGTTTCCAATCGCCGACACCTATGCTCAAATCGAGGCCGCGGACCTGATGCGCTATAAAGCAGCTGCGCGCTTTGACGCGGGCCGCAAGGTTGGCCCGGAAGCCAACATGGCCAAATATTTGGCCTCCGAGGCGGCTTGGAATGCCGCCAATATGTGCATGGATACGTTTGGCGGCTATGGCCTGGCGACAGAATACGATGTCGAGCGTAAGTTCCGTGAAATTCGACTGTACAAGATTGCACCAGTGGCTAATAACCTGATCCTGGCATACCTAGGGCAGAATGTCTTGGGGCTACCGCGATCGTATTGAGCGACAGCTGCTTTCACTTCCAAACTTGGGAGTTCTATGGCTTCTCCTTTAAACAAAATGCGAGTAGTGAGTCTTGAACAAGCGGTTGCCGCCCCGTTAGCCTCGCGCCACTTGGCGGACCTGGGTGCAGATGTGATCAAGATCGAGCCCCCCGGCGGCGACTTCACCCGCCGCTACGATAGCAGCGTGCACGGTCTCAGCTCCTACTTTGTCTGGCTCAACCGCGCCAAGCGCAGCCTGACGCTGGATATCAAACAGCCTGCTGGACGCGAAATCCTCGACAAGTTGCTGGATCGAGCCGACGTTTTCCTCACGAACGTAACTCATGCAGCCCTGGAGCGTGCGGAACTCACGTCGTCGGCCGTACGCACAACGCGATCACGGCTCATCTACCGTACTATTACGGGCTATGGCGCAGATGGACCCTACCGCGATCGCAAAGCGTATGATCTCTTGCTCCAAGGGGAAAGTGGGATATTGCAGGCGAGTGGTAGCGTGCAGGAACCTGCAAAAGTGGGCGTGTCGCTTTGTGATATTTCGGCCGGGATGTATGCGGCCATGTCCATTCTGGGTGCGTTGCTCGGGCGCAACAACAGTGACGCCGACACAAGCATCGACATCTCAATGCTAGAATGCGCTGCCGAATGGATGGGCGCTCCGTTGTATTACTATCTTGGAAACGAGCAACAATTACCGCGAGCTGGCATGCGTCACAATCTGATTGTGCCCTACGGACCTTATCTATGTGGCGACGGCCAATTTCTCAATCTGGCGATCCAGGCCGAGCATGAGTGGCAGTCCTTTTGCGAGCATGTGCTCAGCCGATCCGAACTGGCGACCGATATGCGCTTCGCTACTAATGAGGCGCGGCTTGTGCACCGCGAAATTCTTGAGCCGCTCATCGAAGAAATTTTCTCCGCCAGTAATCGCGAGACGTGGATCGAACGGCTAGATCAGGTCAGGATTGCCTGGGGGAATGTTAACGATGTACGAGGATTGGCGGCGCATGAACAACTGCACGCCCGCTCGCGCTGGTCGACCGTGGAAGTGAATGGGCAGCCTTTCGAAATGCTGAACCATCCGATGAACCTTGACGGCACTACCCCACGCAACGAGGCTGTACCAACTATTGGTCAGCATACGCAGGAGATTCTGTGGGAACTCGGCTACGACGCTGCGGGCATCGAAGCCTTGCATCAAGCAAGTGTGGTTTAGTATCAATACCTTTCAAATAAGGGCCAAAGCTTGCCGGAAAGGTTGTCGGGGTTGGGGCCAGTGATAATGCTCCGGCTGTTTCAGGCGGAACTTTGACATCTTGCGTTTGACTACACGCGGGTTTGAACGGGCACGGCGGAGAGGCAGACGAACGTCAGCGATGTCATGCAACAAGCGGTCATAGAGTTGGCCGAGTTGGTCAACGGCCGTCTTTTGAAACTCGGCGAGCGTGTCGCGCACGAGTTCGAGTGCATGCACAAAGCTGAGTTGGTCGGGTTCGAGACCGGTGCGTTGGGCAGCCGCATGCATCAGGAAGCGGATGATGAAGTGTGCGATGAGCAGGCCATACAGTTCCTGAATGACCCCGACCGGCTTGAGACTGCGCAGCGGGCGTCCGGCCAGACGTTGATGGGTGTCGACTTCATCGATGACCAATTCGATTTCCCAGCGTTCGTGATAAGCTCGCGCGAGTTCCAGGGCTGGGAAGGCTTCGGGGTTCAGCAAGGTGGTAACCAAGCGGTGCACTTCACCGTAACCGGGGAGTGCCGGGTCACTTATGGTGTATTCGACGATGCGCACCAGGAGGCGCTCGCCCCGCTTGCGGCGCTGGTAGTCGGAGGGGGTCAGGTAGGCGGTGTAGGAGCCATCTGGCAATGGACAGCGGTTTTTAGGCTTGACATGGGCTGGAAATCGGCTCAAAATGTGTCCCCCGCGCTCCAAAACCATGCGCAGCATGTCATAATCATGAAACCCACGGTCCCACATCACCAACATGCCCATCTCGACCGAGCGCAACAGGCGAAAACCACCTATGCGCTCGCTGGTGTGGCAAGGCCAGAAGCCCGCATCGACAATCGTATGCGTGCCGCACTCGACCAGATACACCCCTTGCACCTGCGGAAAAGCGCTCTGGCCGCGCGGGCTGTGGTGCCGTCCAAAAGCCGCCGCATTCTCCGGCGTGTCAGCCACATCTTCAACCGTGCCATCGATGGCCATCAGGCGCAATCCAAAGAGGAACGCGCCGGCTGTCTCCGTCGTAGCTATCGGTCGACATACATGCCGAAACAAACGCACGACCGGTCGAGCACCCAGTTGATAGCGCCGATAGGTAATCGCACTGTCTTTCGGTACCGCGTATTCCGGATTGTTCCAGATGTACCGCAACCCCTGGGCGATCTTACGCATTACCCGCCCCAGAGAAGATTGCGTGTAGATGTTCATTGTGATGATTAAAAACACTGTCACGACCAG
Organism: Anaerolineales bacterium; assembly: GCA_965248775.1. Classification (GTDB taxonomy): domain Bacteria; phylum Chloroflexota; class Anaerolineae; order Anaerolineales; family JBHHUI01; genus JBHHUI01. The sequence goes on along the minus strand of OZ252150.1, from coordinate 967,148 downwards.
ATTCAATTTGCGCTCGCGTTGCGTTTTCAAGCCTTCTGCCTCCAACGCTGCTTCGACCACATCTGGCGGATAACCCGGCTCAGGCTTGTAAATGTCAGTTCCCGGCAAAACTTGCTCTCGATGTCAACCTCGCGTAATCTGTATCCCATCAGGTGGCCCCCTGGCATCTTGCGAATTTGTATATCTCACAAGTATGCCTCGGGTGCCACCTGTTTGCTTATTTGAAAGGTATTGGGTTTAGTATCTCTACTCAAAAGAAATCCTGGGCAATAAGAGTTGCCCCAATGAGGGGACTCTCATAACTGAAGTCCGTTAATAATTTTCAACATATTCGCGACAATTAATACCTGGAGTTAATCGCTCAGGACTTGGAGTATTCATGCAAGCACTCGCGGGTGTCCGTGTTCTCGAACTTACGCACATGTTAAGCGGCCCTTATGCCGGGATGATACTGGCTGACCTGGGCGCTGAAACGATCAAAATTGAACCACCCGGCTCGGGTGAAATGACACGTCGTCTAGCTGACGAACCTGAAACGAGTCTGCACGGCATGGGGCCTTATTTCCTCACCCTTAATCGGAATAAAAAGAGTGTGACCATCAACCTAAAATCGGAAGAGGGCCTGGCCCTTTTCTACGAATTGGTCAATGTGTCCGACATTGTGCTGAACAACTTTCGCGTTGGCGTAACTGAGCGGCTGAAAGTTGATCACGTCCATTTGTCGGAAATCAATCCGCGGATTATCACGTGTTCGGTCACCGGCTTCGGCGAAAGTGGCCCACATAAGGAGCGGCCAGCATACGACATGGTCGCGCAAGCCATGGGCGGCGCAATGAGCATCACCGGGCCTGCTGAAGGATTACCTACGCGGGCAGGCATGCCAATTACCGATCTTGGTGGGGGGATGTTTGGCGCCATTGGTATCCTAGCTGCACTTGTTGCACGCGAGCGTACAGGTCGTGGACAGCATATTGATATTTCCATGCTGGATACTCAAATCAGTATGCTTAATTTTTTAGCGACCATACATCTGCTTTCCGGCGACATCCCACAGCGGCAGGGCAGCGCGCATCCTCATCATGTGCCATACGACATATACCTATGCCAGGATGATTACATTATTTTGGCCGTGGTCACTGACCAGTTCTGGCAAAGCTTGATGGAGATAGTGGCACTGCCTGAACTTGACAACGAGGAAAATCGGACGCGCCAAGGACGCTTAAAAAATAGAGCATTGATAGACAAGCGCTTGAGTGAAGTATTGAGGGCACAGACACGTGACTATTGGCTCGAAAAATTGCGCGCCGCTCGTATCCCCTGTGCGCCGGTCAACGATTTTGCGCAAGCCTTTGCCGAGCCGCAAGTCTTGGCACGCAATATGATCGTGGAGGTGGAGTACCCGCAAGGTGGCCGAGTACGCATGCCGGGGAACCCGATCAAACTCTCCGAGACGCAAGCGGAGACGTTCTTGCCTGCGCCCCTTGTCGGTGAGAATAACGAAGAAGTCTTTGGGGACATGCTGCGAAAGTCCGAAGATGAAATAGTCGCGCTAAAAGCTGCTGGAGCGATTTGAAGATCGTATTACATATGGTGTAACGGGAGGATTTCCTATGGCAATTAAATCTGGCTGGAACGGGCACTATTACGAGGATTTTGAAGTCGGCGACGTGTATCGACATCCCTTGGGGCGCACTATCACCGAAACGGACAACATCTGGTTTACGTTGTTGTCAATGAACCCAAACCAACTTCACTTCAACCGCGAATATGGCAAGCGCACGGAATTCGGTCGATGTCTGGTCGATAGCACTCTGACGCTAGCGATCGTTACCGGATTGAGTGTATCGGATGTCAGCCAGAATGCGGTTGCAAATCTGGGTTGGGACGAGGTGCGTCTGCCGCATCCTGTCTTCGATGGGGAGACACTCTATGCCGAGTCCGAAGTGTTGACCACACGAGAATCAAAATCGCGTCCGCAAGCGGGCATTGTGCAAATACTAACGCGGGGAATCAATCAGGACGGAAAGGTTGTGATAAGCTTCAAGCGTACAGTTATGGTCTATAAACGTGACCACGCGCCGCAAACCGATCTTTTTCCGACCCGTGTGGATGAGTAGATTTTCACTAAAAATGAAACACCCGAAACAATGCGCCTCGGGTGTTAATTCTCTTGCGGTATGAAGTTGTGATCTGACCCTCTTCAGGCCATGATATTGGGTGCCGATCTAATAACGGCGACCGCCCCTACCCGCCTTATGTTTGATCGGACCTTTATTGTATCTACCCGGCCCACCACGCTCTTCACGAGGCCGCGCAATATTAACCGTCATCGCCCGCCCTCCTAGGTCATAATTATTGAAACGCTTAATCGCGTCCTCAACCTCTGTCTGGGCGCTCATTTCAATGAACGCAAAACCGCGGGATCGACCGGTGTCTCGATCTGTAATCAAGTTCACGCTTGTTATCGTGCCAGCTTGCGCGAAGAGAGTACGTAACTCTTCTTCACCTGTCGAGAATGCTAAGTTTCCAACGTACATTTTTAGATCCATTGCAATATTCCTCCTTGGAATAGTAGCATATTTGCCGCGATTGAGACAGCCGTCCGCTCAGGCAATGAGGTCAGCGGCTGGATTTGCATAAACCAATTGACGGGATCCGCAGCTATTTGCACGGATCACCCCCTCATTGTAACGGATCGCAATCCGAAAACTCTCCCACTAAGCGGGCGCTGTTCGTCTGCGACGCTGCGCCCGCCGACCGCGTTCAGGCGACCGGGGACTTCGTGAGGGCAGCCCATTGTGCTTCCTGGATCCGCGCTGGGTATTGCCGTTCGTAGACTTTACCCTCGGTGGTGCAGGTGCGTCATAATCAAAACCGGCCAGCGAGAGTCGGGAGAGCGGTTCGCCCATAATCCGCTCCAGTGTACGCACCATAGCTGCGTCGTCTGGAGTGATAAGAGTAAGGGCATCTCCACTACGTTCTGCGCGGCCCGTACGGCCGATTCGATGAATGTACGCATCGGCGGTGTCGGGCATATCAAAATTTATCACATGTGTAATGCTTTCCACATCCAGCCCACGCGCCGCGATGTCGGTTGCGACCATGATTTGATATACGCCAGTTTTGAATCCTTTCAGCGCAGCCTGGCGCTGACCCTGCGTGCGGTTGCCGTGCAGGCTGGTCGCTTTATATCCAGCCTGTTCGATTTGCCGTGCCAAGCGTTTGGCGCGATGCTTCGTTCGGGCAAAGATAAGTACCGATTCTGTGCGGGTCTGCTTCAACAGTGCCAGCAGCAGCCGTGTCTTCAGGTAGTGCTTCACGGGATAGAGCGAGTGCGAGACAGTCTCGACCGGCCGGCTGAGGCCAACCGCGACGCGCTGCGGTCGGTTCAGAGTCTGCCTTGCCAGCTTCTCGATCTCCCGCGGAAATGTCGCAGAAAACAACATCGTTTGTCGCCGGTCTGGCAGGTACTTGACGATACGCCGCACGTCGGGCAGAAAACCCATATCGAGCATGCGATCCCCTTCGTCGAGCACCAGCGTATCGACGCTATCAAGTCGCCCATGTCCCTGGTTCAGGAGATCGAGCAACCGTCCAGGGCAGGCGACCAAAATATCCACACCGCTCCGTAACGCATTGATTTGTGGCCCAGCCCCGACACCACCGTATACAGTGGCACTGCGGATTTTTGTACCTGTCCCAAGCATACGGATGGCGTCATGAATTTGTGCGGCCAGTTCCCGAGTGGGAGTGATAATGATGGCACGGGTTCCCTTGCGAGGGTTGCTGAGCAACTTGTGCAAGATAGGCAAGACGAAAGCGGCTGTCTTGCCAGTGCCGGTTTGGGCGGTACCGATTAGGTCGCGCCCTTCCAGTGCCGGCGGGATGGCGGCGAGCTGGATTTGTGTAGGTTCGGCATAGCCTGCGCGAGAAATCCCCGCGCGCAAACGTGCGTCAAGATTGAACTGAGTAAAGTTCACGTATTTTCCTTTTTTTTCAGAAGTCCGGCGAGATGTCAGAAGGATCGAGCGGGGCTCAAACGGATGACAGAGGCAGCAACTGCTGAACTAACCTTAATAATATGGGCAATACAGTAACCGATAGTATGATTGCTGTCAAGATCGAGATTTAAGACTGTTAGCCCAAAGTAGTAATGTCCCCTTTTACGATCACGCGATACGGCGTGCCCGGGAGGAGGACAGAAGGTGGACGAACTACTCACGATGAGCAAGAAAGAACTCACCCGACTGGAAGTCATGCAACACAGTGAAGTGCGCACTGCACTTTGCGGCTGGAAGAAAAGCGTCTGAAACAACGAGAAGCAGCGGAACAACTGGGAGTCAGCGTGCGGCATGTGAAACGGCTCTTGCGCCGCTACCGTCAGGCGGGCACGGAGGGGCTGGTCTCTAAGCGCCGCGGGCGGCCGAGTAACAACCAGCTGAGTGCCAAGGTTCGGAACCAGGCCGAGCGGCTGCTCCGCAAGCGCTACGCCGATTTCGGGCCGACGCTCGCGCATGAGAAACTGACGGAAGTGCATGGCTTGAAGTTGTCTGTCGAGAGCGTGCGCCAACTAACACTTGCGCCGCACGCAGTGCAGGTGTGATCGTCGCCGAACTCTGGAAACCGCGCCGCGCTAAACGTGCGCGTGTGCACCAGATGCGTACCCGCCGTGCCTGTTTCGGCGAATTAGTCCAAATTGACGGCTCACCGTATGACTGGTTCGAAGGCCGCGCCCCGGCTTGCTCGCTACTGGTCTTCATCGACGACGCTACTGGGTGCTTGCTTGAACTGTACTTCACGCCCCAGGAGAGCTTCTTCAGCTACTCTGCCGCTATGCGGCGCTATTTCGCTCGCCTTGGCAAACCGCTGGCTTTCTACAGCGACAAGCATGGCATCTTTCGTGTCAACGCGAAAAACGCTGTCTCCGGCACAGGTCTGACCCAATTCGGCCGTGCCCTCCAAGAGTTGGACATCCAGAGCGTCTGCGCTAACACCCCCCAAGCCAAGGGACGTGTCGAGCGCACCAACAAAACCCTGCCGGACCGCCTGGTCAAGGAAATGCGTCTACAGGGTATCTCCACTTTGGCCGCTGGCAACGAATTCGTCATCCAGTTCATGGATGATTTCAACCGGCGCTTCGCTGTCGTCCCGGCCGACCCGCGCGACGCCCATCGCCCGCTGCGGCACACCGACGATCGCGTAGCATACTGTCGCGTGCAACGCGACAAGTGCCTGGACGTGATCTTCACCCGCCAGGATACACGCACACTCTCCAAGAACCTCGCCTTGCAGTACAACAAGGTCGTCTACCAGATCCAGACCGCGCGTCCTGGTTATGCCCTGCGCAACGCCCGCGTCACCCTCTACGAGCAGCCCGACGGCGAGATTGCCATCCGATACAAGGGTCGGTTGCTCGAGCATACGGTCTTCAAGCGACAACAACGCCAGGCCGAAGTCGTGTCCAGCAAGTCACTCAACAACAAACTCCGCAAACCTACGCGCCCGGCCGCCGACCATCCCTGGCGCACTTACCCAGCCGCGGCTGGGCAACCCCTACTACGTTGACGATTGTCTCACTCCTCCTCTCCAAAAGGGGACATTTTATCTTTGGGTTGACAGATCGAGATTTAAGACTGATAAATTGAGGTGCCGGAATACTCTGGTTTTGCCTCTTTCGAGGTCTCGGTTGATAATTAATGCGCTAGATACGGATTATCCTTAGACATCCAACGAAGTGTGATGGCCAAACCAGGAAACGACAGGAGATTTTAGGGCGATGGGATCACAGCTTGAGACATCAGGCTATACGGTGAACGATGGATTTCTGACGATTGAAGAATGCGGGCAGCTACTGGAACTTATTGCCGGTTTTAGGGATAGGCATGATTTGCAGGAGATTCACCGTCCTACGAAACATAGGTCCTTACGTTATTTCGTGATCGATGGCGAGCAGATCAGGTCGAGCCTGTCTACGATCTGGGGGCTTCGACGCCGAACGAATGAATTGGTGAACCAGCTTAGCAGCACCCAGTACGTACCCCTGGCCAACGCTCGAGTAGGCGTAAACGTAAACATCATGCCACCCGGACACTCTGAGTACCGTTGGCACTATGATCGCAACAAAGTCACTGCCATCTTATACCTCAACGAAGTAGAAGGAGGAGAAACGGAGCTATATCCCAACTATAGAATTTTGTTGAAAAACGGAAGGCACATGCGTATGCAACGAATTCTAGATAGGATGCTCCAACCCAAAATAATACGGAACATGATGCGGGACAAAATCGTAATTCATCCACGTCCGGGCAGATTAGTCATCATGCGCGCAAATCGTTGCAGGCATAGTGTCAGGGCCATAACGGGGGAACGCGAACGCATCAACATTATCTTTGCCTACGACGTTCCGGACGCACAATTCCCCATGGAAGACGGACTTGATAATTATCTCTATACGCGGGGGGAGCAAAAGTCGGTGGATCCGAACTACCGCTAGCCACATGAGAGCATCGCCAAATTCCAGGACGAGTCCATATCTGTGATGTTGAATGCGGCTGACTCCTACTACACTAATGACTCTTGGGATGTGTCTTCTTGGATCGACGTTATAGCGGTTGAGTACGAGACCCTCGTTGAAACATTTCCATTCAACGCCGATCTAGCACCCCAGAAGGAAAACAAACCATTCAAACTGCTAGACGTAGGATGTGGGACGGCTATTTTCCCCTCCTATCTAGACGAAGCCCTGCCACACAATATCCGCTTCGTGTGTGACCTGCTAGATGTCTCACAGCCGAGTTTGCAACAGGCGACGCGCGTACTCAGCGGGTTAGATCACTTCGAGGTGAACCGGACGTATGAAACGCGCATAGAAGATATCCCCACCGCCTTGAAGAATCACGAGCACCATTATGACGTGATTTGGGCGATCCACTCCTTCACGACGGTTGATATTCAAAGCATGGCGAAGGTCTTCGCGCACCTTTCGGACATGCTGGCTCCAGGTGGCTACTTATACGTCTATCAACTGACGGCCGCTTCCTCCTATCAGAAATTTCATAGCTTCTATCTGGCCTACCATGAAAATGGGAAGAGGCGCAATTCGTTCATGGAATACGAGGACACCACGCGCATTTTGGACGCTAGGGGTTTCAAATACGATGTCCATGAGCTAGCCTTTGAGCATGTAATCGAGTTCAGCAGACCCGACTTGCTTGAGAGATACTTACAAAAATGTATATTGGACTCCTCAGTTGACGTTCTGCAATTCTTTAACCCTATCCTGGAGCATTTCCGCGACGAAGCGACTAAGAGTTACAGAATCCCCCAACACGTTAATTTTGTTGTGCTTCGCAAGCAAAGCAATACAGACGCCCAAATTCGCGCCACGCATATCTCTGCCCCTCGGCGGGGGTCGACTTCAAGCCAAGAGTTGGAGTCGCTGACAATATTAACCGGCGAATATTATTCTGATTGCCACGTGATCTTCCGGCGTGCAACAAACCAAAGCAATCTCATGTTGCGCGAAGCAGAGCGTTATTGTCGTGGCAAAGAAAACTTGCGCATTCTGAGTGTGGGGTCAGGCGTGGGTTTGTTCGAGATTCCCATGTTGGAGTCTCTTGCGACCGCAGGAATTCACGTAGACGACTTCGTCGGCATAGACATTGACCAGCATTCTTGTGCGACGCTTCGCCCCAGGTTGTCCGAGGAATTCGGAGGGCAGCTCGCGTTTGAAGTGCTCCAGCAACCGTTCCAGGATTTCACAACGGAGGCACGTTTCGACGTAGTCATATTCAACCATGTATTCGAATATCTAGAAGATCGGCACGTGCAATGGATTCGCAAGTCGCTGAATCTATTGTCAGAGCGTGGCAACATTCTTATTTTCAGTCCCCACCGTGGCGGATTAAACAAGTTCTACGCTCGTCACATGCAGGAGCTAAACGGCTTCGAACCGTTCTTTTCGGACGACATCGCGCACATGTTGAGACGACACTCGATAAAGTATTCTGCCCAGCCCATCGACGGCAAATGCGACATCACGTTGCTGATGGAGTCAAAAGATCAGCCGGACCGGGACAGGTTACTGAGTTTCTTGACTCAAATTGACAGCAGAGCTCTCTCGGACGAGAGAAAAAACAATTTTATCGACTACTACGAATCGCTGAGAGCTGAGGGTACGACCACCATCGCGCATCCTGCCACCTTATTCATCTTGTAGCATCCACTGTGCCCCGAACGATCGATCATCGCAGAGACTGCGCTATCCAAAATAGTGTCGTTGCGGTCAGTGAAACAATCGAGCTTCTCCGATCCTAAAAACACCCGGTTACGATCACCCCAGTTCAAACGCAGATGATGGAGCTTCCTGAACACACCGTCGACAATCTCATCAGGGCACTCGTCCGTAAATATCCGAATCGGAAGAATATAAGCATCGGCTCTGTTGAAGAGATCATAGGCGGGTGGGAGACGAGGATATTCTCTGTAGCAGTCATGTATGAACTGGAAAACGACATAGCTCGTGACGACTTGATTCTTCGCCTATTTCAGGGACCTTCAAGCGGGATGCAAGCTGAGAAGGAATCTGATGTCATGAGGCGTGTTGCTCGTTTCGGAATACCCGTCCCCAGTATAGAGCTTCTTGTTACCCCTGAACCTGGATCTGAGAATGCATTCGTGGCAATGGAAAAGATTCGTGGGAGCACGCTGACGAGTCTCCTTGAGAAGGCCTCACTACGGGAAAAAGAACGATTAGTGCGCTTAATGGTGGCGCCCTTTGTCAGGCTTCATCAAATCCCCTGGCGTGCAGTGGTTGACAACGGTAATCACGACCAGTCGGCCGACGGCAGAGGGCTCGGTTCTGTCAAATCGATGCTCGCCAAAATGAAACACTTGATGGATAGATACGAACTGTACGAGTTTGAACTGTTCGTGCTGTGGCTAGAGGATCGACTGGAATTGGGGGCCAGCGCTCGGTTATCTGTTCTTCACAATGACTATCACCCTGGCAATATCCTGACGCGTGAAGGTAGCGGCGAATTGGTCATCATAGACTGGTCGTTCGCTGATGTGGGTGACTATCGCCTCGATCTCGCTTGGTTAGCCTTGCAGTTGAGTGTGACCCTAGGACCTCACTACCGGGACACGATGTTACAGGCTTACGAGGAAATGGCCGGGACGGTTCTGGAACACTTGGAATACTTCGAGGCGCTCAAATTTACAGCCAGGATGTTGACAATAGTCACTTGGCTCGACGGCGCTGTGGAGATTCCTGTGATGAAGATAACCCGACAGGCCATTCGGGAGGAGTATAAGGTTCACGTTCTAAACGTCTACGAAAGACTCCGCGAGATAACCGGGATGCAACTTCGTTCTATCGAGAATCTCTAATATTGTGCTATCCCACAGAGGCCAACGAGTGCCGGGTGTCATGCTACCGGTTTCGACACGGCTGCTAGCAGTATGTCGATTTCAAGTTCGCGCAGACATTCTGCACTCGGGGCCGCCGTCTCTGCGTCCCAGCCCATCATCTCGTAATAGCGCCGCTTAGCCGAGTCAAACGAGTCTTGTGTGATCTCGACGTCTTGGAGCGGGCCATTCTTGAACGCCTTCATGACACGTTTCGGCAGCTTGTCGTCGTCGGCAGTGAAGCCTTCGCGCAGATTGAATAGCCGCGCCAGCGTCTGCGCGCGTTGCCCGACGCGCAGAACGTCTTGAATGCCGTATTCCAGTCCACTGACACCGGAAAGCGCTTCCGCTAGATGCTCGTAGCTATAAGGGTAAAAGTGACAGTTGATTGCGCAATCCTGAAAATGCATCCAGTTCAATTCATTGAAGAAGACACGCATCTTGTCTTCGCCGAGGTCGTTGGTAGCGAGCGGGCCGACTGGTTCGTCGAGCGCAGTGTTAACGCGCTTCAGGCTTTCGCTCTCGGAGGTGAAGGCGGTATCGTGCATGTTCATCATGTGATCTGCGCCGACGGGGGCGACCGCGTAGCCCACACCCATGGCGTGCTTCAGGCGTGGCTCGTGCATGGGCAACTCTTGCTTCTTGACCGTGAGGTTGAACTCCTCGGTCTCGGGGCCGAATCGTTCTGCCATACGGGCGACGCCCTCCGCCATCACGTCGCCGAAGCCTTCACGGGCGGCGATCATTTCGACGGCACGAAGGAGTAGCTCGGCGTCGCCAAAGTTGAATTCGATGCCACCTGTATCCGCTGTCGTGATGATGCCTTTCTCAAAGGCCTCCATTACAAATGCTATCGACGCGCCGGTCGAGATCGCATCCATGCCATTCGCATTGCAAATCTCGTTTGCCTTCGATACGGCCAGGTTGTCGCTGACGAGGCAGTTTGGCCCAAGTGCGGCCATGGCCTCATATTCCGGTCCGCCGTATTCGGGATTGAGTTTGCGATATGGGATTTCATCGTCGTGTTCGAAAACCTGCTTGCAGGTGATCGGGCAGGCCTGGCAGGTATCGCGTTCCTTGAGGAACATATCGTAGTTACGCTCTCCACTGAGCAATTCGCGCTCTTCGAAAACGGCCTGACCAAAACCTTTTGTCGGCAGAGCACCGAGGTAGCCCCAATTCATGAGCGAGTCCTGTGTACCGCGACCGATACCGACTGTGGCCCATGCTGCAAGCTCTTTGTAATTTTTTCCAAGCCATTTCGAAACCTGGATGACTCGCGGTCGTTCTGCCACAGGCGGTTTAGGTGCAATACCTTTCAAATAAGCAAACAGGTGGCACCCGAGGCATACTTGTGAGATATACAAATTCGCAAGATGCCAGGGGGCCACCTGATGGGATACAGATTACGCGAGGTTGACATCGAGAGCAAGTTTTGCCGGGAACTGACATTTACAAGCCTGAGCCGGGTTATTCCGCCAGATGTGGTCGAAGCAGCGTTGGAGGCAGAAGGCTTGAAAACGCAACGCGAGCGCAAATTGAATCTGGTCGTGACAGTGTTTTTAATCATCACAATGAACATCTACACGCAATCTTCTCTGGGGCGGGTAATGCGTAAGATCGCCCAGGGGTTGCGGTACATCTGGAACAATCCGGAATACGCGGTACCGAAAGACAGTGCGATTACCTATCGGCGCTATCAACTGGGTGCTCGACCGGTCGTGCGTTTGTTTCGGCATGTATGTCGACCGATAGCTACGACGGAGACAGCCGGCGCGTTCCTCTTTGGATTGCGCCTGATGGCCATCGATGGCACGGTTGAAGATGTGGCTGACACGCCGGAGAATGCGGCGGCTTTTGGACGGCACCACAGCCCGCGCGGCCAGAGCGCTTTTCCGCAGGTGCAAGGGGTGTATCTGGTCGAGTGCGGCACGCATACGATTGTCGATGCGGGCTTCTGGCCTTGCCACACCAGCGAGCGCATGGGTGGTTTTCGCCTGTTGCGCTCGGTCGAGATGGGCATGTTGGTGATGTGGGACCGTGGGTTTCATGATTATGACATGCTGCGCATGGTTTTGGAGCGCGGGGGACACATTTTGAGCCGATTTCCAGCCCATGTCCCGCTGTCCATTGCCAGATGGCTCCTACACCGCCTACCTGACCCCCTCCGACTACCAGCGCCGCAAGCGGGGCGAGCGCCTCCTGGTGCGCATCGTCGAATACACCATAAGTGACCCGGCACTCCCCGGTTACGGTGAAGTGCACCGCTTGGTTACCACCTTGCTGAACCCCGAAGCCTTCCCAGCCCTGGAACTCGCGCGAGCTTATCACGAACGCTGGGAAATCGAATTGGTCATCGATGAAGTCGACACCCATCAACGTCTGGCCGGACGCCCGCTGCGCAGTCTCAAGCCGGTCGGGGTCATTCAGGAACTGTATGGCCTGCTCATCGCACACTTCATCATCCGCTTCCTGATGCATGCGGCTGCCCAACGCACCGGTCTCGATCCCGACCAACTCAGCTTTGTGCATGCACTCGAACTCGTGCGCGACACGCTCGCCGAGTTTCAAAAGACGGCCGTTGACCAACTCGGCCAACTCTATGACCGCTTGTTGCATGACATCGCTGACGTTCGTCTGCCTCTCCGCCGTGCCCGTTCAAACCCGCGTGTAGTCAAACGCAAGATGTCAAAGTTCCGCCTGAAACGGCCGGAGCATTATCACTGGCCCCAACCCCGACAACCTTTCCGGCAAGCTTTGGCCCTTATTTGAAAGGTATTGGGTTTAGGTGTGCCCCGCACTGCGACTGCCTTCAAATTCTTGGAGCCCATTAGCGCACCCATCCCATTGCGGCCGGCCGCCCGGTTCACATCATGCATTACTGCGGCAAACAGAACATTGTTTTCGCCGGCTGGGCCGATCTGCGCGACACGTACGCGTTTGTCTTCCAACTCTTCGCGCAACGCGCGTTCCACGGGCAACGTCTGCATGCCCCAAAGGTGGCCGGCAGAGCGTATCTCAACCGCGTCATTTTTAATCCACAAATAGACGGGTGATTTAGCCTTGCCCCGAAAGATTAGGGCGTCGTAACCTGTACGTTTGAATTCGTGCCCCCACCAGCCGCCGGCTTCGGAACTGGCGATCGCCCCCGTGAGAGGCGATTTGCCGCCGACCGCGTGACGACCTGCACCCGGCAAGTTGCTGCCCTGCAAGATGCCGGGTGCAAAGATGAGCAGGTTGTCCGGGCTGAGTGGGTCTGTGCCGGCGGGCAAATCGCGCAGTAGCAGATATGCGATAACAGCGCGCCCACCGACCAGCAGGCGGTAGAAATCATCGGGCGGCTCTTCAACATGTGTATCGCCGGTTGTCAGATCAACGTGCAGAATTTTTCCGTAAGTTCCACCTATCATCCAATGTCTCCTATTATTCGGGGCGCGCCACGCCGCGCCTGGTGAAAAGTGATGGGAGCTTTGGTCAGTCCAGTGCCATCCAGTACGTTAAATTTTACCCGGATTAACAGGTGAGGCAGCCGTCAATCCACCGTCTACTGTGAATAGTTGCCCGCTTGCAAAGCCGGCCTCATCCGAGGCAAGCCAGACAGCCAATGATGCTATGTCGTCGGGCTCGCCAAGTCGTCCTACAGGATGCTGTGCGATGGCGTTTCGCCGCGCTGATTCCGGGTCGTCCGCCTGGGCAAATCCACTTTCGGCCATATCCGTCATAATCCATCCGGGACAGATAGCGTTGCAGCGGATGCCGTCACGGCCATGGTCGACGGCGATGCTACGCGTTAGCCCGTGTACAAACGCTTTAGAAGCGTTGTAGATCGCCATGTTGGGATCTGCATGATCGGCCGAAATAGAGCCAATATTGATAATTACGCCCTGCCCCTGGCGTTGCATAACCGGAATCATACTGCGACAACAGAGAAATACCCCGTGAACATTGACTCCGTTCAGCTGCGCCCAATCAGTGTCGGTCGTTTCGACAATTGATTTTTCGAGCTGCACCCCGGCGTTATTGACAAGTACGTCGATGCGGCCAAACCGATCCAGGGCAAATTTTGTCAGCGCGGTGACCTGACCGAGGTTGGCTACATCGGTGCGTTGCCAAACGAGGTGTTCGTCGGTCGTCTCATCTAGCGCGCTGCGACTGGCGACAACGACGAGCGCGCCGGCAGTTGCAAACCGGGTGGCAATTGCCCGGCCAATGCCTCTACTACCGCCGGTGACGATGGCGATCTTATCTTTCAATGGCCCGTGAACTTCTGCTTGATCCATTTGGAGAATCTCTAATCCAGCATATAGACGTCGCTCCACTGCTCCGCCACAACTTCTTGGGTGACGAACGCTCCGATTTCCTCGTTCGTATAACCAAGCTCAGCCAGAATTGAGCGCGTGTGCGCGCCGTACTTTGGCGCGGGCGTCGGTATGCAAACCTGCGCCCGATGTGGCCGAATCGAATTCGGAGCATACAAATCAACGGCCCGGCCGGACGGATGCTGATCATGACGCACGAATGCGAACGTAGAGCTGAAGATATCGACATCATTCGTGCTCTCTCGAAACAAGTTATTTGTGCGCACTGCATCCAAAGACTCAGTCGCATAGGCGCCCACATCAAGCGTCTGGAGTGTTTCGAGCCAATATGCTCGCGGCCTCGTTTTAAATTTAGCTTCTAAGAATAACTCACGCTCAGAGTCGGACTGAGTGAGCAGATCGCCCAATTCCGGAATTGTGGCCAGATCTGGCAAGCGCTCCTGGCGAGCGCCAAATAAGAACCAGCCATCTTGAGCGGGATAGCAGCGATAGAGCGCGTGCCAGCCCTTGACTGCCCGCCCGCTGGGTTCGTCGAAGGATCCTCGGTTGGCATAGTCGTACATAAATGGCAATTGAATCAACTGGCCGGCTGCGGCCAGCGAAGAGCGGGCTACATCCGCGCCGCCGCCGCGCCCTTGTTTGACCAGCGCGAACGCCGTCGCGAGCGCAGCGCAGAAGCCCCCCAGGACGTCGATGGTGCCGAAATGAGCATGTTCTTCGGGGGTGGTCAGCGAACCGCCGAAGCGCGCCATGACGCCCGGGGCGGCCTGAGCCAGATCGTCGTAGCCGGGAAAATCGCTTCGTGGGCCGCGGGCCGGGCCGCCAAATGCATCGAGTTGACAGAGGATCACGTTGGGGTACTCGATTTGCAATCGTTCCCAACTCAGCCCGAGGTTGGTGGGCTGCTTGTCGAGGGCATTGACAACCACAACATCCACTCGCGCTAACAAGTGACTCAAAATTGCTTGGCCGGACGTTGTCTTAAGATTAACCAGCAGGCTGCGCTTGCCCCGATTGGCCTGTAACCCAAAGATGATGGTGTTCCAGGGATCAAACGTCGGTTTGACAGCGTCCAGGCTAATGACCTCAGCCCCAAACCGCGCCAGCGTGCTGGCCACCGTTGGGCCGGCGATAACGTTGGTCAGGTCCAGGATCGTCAGCCCGTCCAGCCAAGCGCTTGTGGGCGTCGACGCGCCGACGCTCGCGGGTGCGCCGGCAGCTTCAGTTTCCGATCGCAATTCTTCGAGGATGGTAGCTCGATCGAAGTCAAGCAGTGCGCTAGCGGGTTTATGGCGCGCCTTGTCTGCATCGCTCTGTAGCCAGGCCAAACTCCCAGCCTGCCGCATCCGTCCGTAAACCGGATCGTCCACCTCTGCAACCAGCCCGGACGCAAGTGCATGTTCCGAATTGAGCCATTCTTGTGTGATCTGTTGGGCACAGCCGGGCGCACCCGCTGCGCCAAAGAGCGTCTCCCACTCAGCGCTGCTCCGGTGCAGAAATGCCTCCTTCAAGATCGGCGCAATTCGATCAGACCAAGTTTTTGAGAGTGGGTAGGATGCCAGTGTGCAATCCACACCGGGTGGCCACTCGGTCGATGCCTGATAAGCGTCTACCTGCGGAACACCCATATCGAGCACTTGCTTGGTGACGCCGAGTAAGTCCAACACCATCAGCGGATGGAGGGTGTGCGAGGCGCTGACAACGTAAAACGGACGCCCGTCGGCGCAGAAATAGTTGCGATAAAACGGATCAAGAAATTCCTGCAGGTCGGCATATTGCATATCGAACGGCTCGCCATTTGCTCGGCGGCGCTCAATCTCCCGTTCGCGCAGCGACTTGTAACGCTCTGGATTGTCAGCGACCGCCATCGAGTTTTAGGCGAGGCCTTCCATCAGCGCTGCAGCGAGTGGGACTTCGATGCGGTCACCCAGCCCACTCTTTTCGTGGGCGAATAGTGCCAGGTTGACCGCCAGACAGCCCAGCGCGGCCGCATAAGCGGGAGGCTAACGGCAATGGCGAGAAGGAAGGGTTGATGCCCATCAGAATGCGGTTCAGGCCCATATCAGTGTACTGCCCGACCGCCGCGGCAATGACGCCTTCCCAGGCTTGGAGCCCAGCGCGTGCGGTGTCAGCGGCCGCAAAACCGGGTAAGGAGAGATACACCAAACCGGGATTGCGCTCCGTTAGCGCCTCGGCCGCCAGTCCGAGGCGCGCCATCACGCCGGGTCGAAAATTTTCTACGACTACATCGGCGCTTGCCACCAAACGTTGGGCGATTGTCCGGTCGGCCGATTGCTTCAGATCCAGGCTGATACGTCGTTTGCCCCGGTTGAGGATGGCGTTCGCCGGCGAATCCCAAAATGGACCGCTCGGTGGATCAACTCGAATCACCTCCGCACCCTGATCGGCCATCAACATGGCGACTGCCGGGCCGGCGATGTACTGTCCAAAGTCGATTACACGGATACCCGGGTAGGACCTCCCTTAACCGTGATTATCGAGATTGAGCGCTAACGCTTGAACGAAAGCGGGTTCACTGGCCGCGTAGCGTCCTGTGATTGTTGTCGAAGCAATGCAGGAGGGGGCCATTGAACCCGGCGGATATATTCTGCCCGAATATCGAATGTCCGGCAAGAGGTCAGACTGGTGAAGACAATATCAGGGTCCATAGTCGGCAGGAAAAACGCTACCACTGCGAGGTGTGCAACACGACCTTCGTGGCGACCAAAGGCACGCTCTTCTACCGCTTGCACACCGACCCCAAGATCGTGATGCTGGTGATCACCTTGTTGGCGTACGGCTGTCCACGGCAAGCGATCGTGGCGGCTTTCGGATTGGACGAGCGCACCGTACAGAAATGGTGGCAACGCGCGGGAGAACGATGCAAGGCTATTCACACAGTCGGGTGCGACTGCACTCGGCGCCCATGTGGTTGGCAATAGTCAGTTGGATTTGCAGCAAGTACAAGCCGATGAGATCAAAGTCAAGACACAACGTGGCACAATCTGGATGGCGATGGCTATGATGATTTCCACGCGGCTGCCCAGTCTCGCACAGTGCCGTGCACACTGCATCGGTATCGACTGGACGAGGTGGTTGGGCGGGGTCATTAGCGCGAAACGTGACAAGGGGCTCATTCGTGTATTGGCGGAGCAAATCCGTGCTGTCGCGCTCTGTCGTCCGCTCCTGCTGGCGGTGGACGGCCTGCCGAGCTACGTGGACGCTTTTCGCAAAACCTTTCGCTCGCGACTGCCGCACCGTACAGGCGAACAGGGTCGTTTGCGCCTGATAGCCTGGCCGAACATCGCCACCAAGTACTGCCGCACAGTCGGGTGCAGACTGCACTCGGTACCCGGCAAGTGTCGTACAGGTCGTCAAACAACGTGCGGCCGGCAAGCTGACTATCGACCGGCGCAGCGAGTACTGCCGCGCTTGTCGCGTGCGACAGCATCGTGATACCCGGCAAGTGTCGTGCAAGGCGCATGCGAGATGATTACACAACTCATCCAGACCACTCAAGGCCGCGGCATGATCAACACAGCCTATATCGAGCGGCTGAATGCCACCTTCCGTCAACGGTTGAGCTGCCTCGCGCGCCGCACGCGTCATCTGGCGCAACAAGCCGAGACCCTCGTCGCGGGCATGTATGTCGTCGGCTGTGTCTACAACTTCTGTGACTATCACAAGAGCTTGCGTCTGCGTCTCTCCGTCGGCTCGCACAGTTTCCGCTGGGTGCGACGCACCCCAGCACTGGCTGCCGGTTTGACTGACCATCGTTGGAGTATTGCTGAACTGCTGCGTTTCAAGGTGCCTCCCCCGCGCTGGATGCCACCCAAACGTCGCGGGCGACCTTCCAAGGAGACTTCCCAGCCACGGCTGGACGTGGTGCGCCTCGTTTTACGCTGGTCTACTTGACCACGGTTAAGTGAGGTCTCACCGATACCCGCGAGGGGGCGATTTATCGTCATTATGGAAATGTTAGCAACTTCTCAATAGGGATTTACACAGCGATTCACTGCGAATTCTTTGCGCTCGCTGAGCCCTCTCTCTGAATCTCTGTGGTCCTATCCGCATTCGGCGTTGAGTGCAGATACTCTCGAATTGCATCGAGGTATAAACAATGGAAGTGGTGCACGCCGTGTTCGCTCAGCCCACCCCCATCCGGATCGCACATGAAGCGTCCGCGGTCGAATGCAGGCGTGCGCATTCCGCGCTGCACGCTCTCAACCAGATCGATGTCCTCGCGTTGGAGGACTTTATCAACGTATTCGATGGCCTCCCATTGCTGCGCAGTCGGCGTATCGTTCTGGAAATAGAAATCATACGTCTCATAGGTCGTGTCCACGTCTATCGGTACGACGTTCAACACCATAAAATTACTTTCGCCCGGGAAACGCAGCAGACAGATATTCGGCCAAAGCCACCAGACGGCGTGCCATTGGACCTCGGCGCCCGCCACATCGTAGGCCGTGTTCTCGTCCGACCCGGCCGCCGCCACATGGCTCGAATACATACCGTGCGTCGTGACCGTGTAAGTGTCCATATCGACCAGCGACACGAAATCCTTGTGCGCGATTGGGCAGTGATAGCACTCGAGGAAGTTATCGATGGCGGTCTTCCAGTTTGTTTTGATGGTGTACTCAATGCGGTGCGCGTGCGTCAGTTGCCCGAGGTCTGGCGCATATTCATGGATTTCGCGCTGCAGCCCGCCGGAGAGGTCGGCCAGAGGGAGTGCCTTCTCGTCCAGATTTGCGAAGACAAGATTACAGAATTCTTCGACCTGCACCGCCCGCAGGCAAATCTCAGCCGGATCGAAGTTCTCGATAAACTCCGACCGGCGCGCCGCCCGCAGGCGCCCGTCCAGGTGATAGCTCCAGGCATGATACGGACACGTGATGGTATTGCGGGTGTTTCCCTGGCCGCTGAGTAATTCGTGTGCGCGATGCTGGCATACGTTGTAGAACGCGCGCAGTTCGCTGTCGCGGTCACGGATGGCGAACAGGCCCTGCCCCTGAATCTCAAATGCGACGTAATCGCCCGGTTCGCGCAAACCTTCCGCGTGGCAGACATACTGCCAGTTGCGGTCGAAGAGCGCGTCGCGCTCCACGTCGAGATATCCTTGCTGCACGTAACTGCGCGCGGGCAGCGTGTAGGAGCGTTCCGGAACGGCGTCGAAACCGTCAGAGAGCGATTCCAGGTCGGCCTGTGTGATAGTCATAGCTTGCTCCTCAATTCCACTCTTTCAAGTAAGCATCAGATGCGTCGAACATGACGCTATACATTTAATTCATAGATCGCAACTGGTTCGCCGAGCACTTCCATTTTGGGTTGGATGCCCAATCCTGGCGCAGTCGGCACGCGCTGGCTACCATTCACGGACTCGTCGATACCGTCCGCCGTCGAGACGGAAATCAACTCTGTGCAGTCCCACATATAGTATCTTAGCTTCTCGGGCGTGGACAGCGCCAGATGTGCGGTGGCGGCCTTTGCGATCTGGCTGCCGCCTGTGTCCTGAATCGACATGATTAATCCCGCGCCGACACAAACATCGCGGATCAGGCGCGCCTTGGTCAAGCCACCGTGGCGCGTAATCTTGATGTTGATCGCGTCCGCGCTCTGGTCGCGCACAACAAGCAACAACGAAGACAGGTCGTCGATAATTTCGTCGAGCATGATGCAGCACTCGGTGCGACGCTGCACAGCGGCACATTCTGCATGTGTGGCACAGGGCTGTTCGAAGATCAGATCGAAGTCGCGCAACACGCGCGCAACCCTGAGTGCGTCCGCCACGCTCAGGCCGGCGTTGGCATCGGCAAAATAAAACTCGCCGGGCTGCGCCTGATCCATCACAGCACGCACGCATTCGACATCCGCCCGTTCTTCGCCGCCGAGTTTGAACGAGTGATTGCGATAACCCTTCTCACGGAAACGTTCAACGCGGGCCAACATTTCATACGGCGTGCCAGACGAGACGCTGCTGATCAAATCCACATGGCCCTGTTCCGGACCGCCGAGCAGTTCGCTGACCGACAGGTTCGTCGCCTTTCCGAGAATGTCCCAACAGGCGATGTCGAGCGCCGACTTGGCCGATAGGTGCCCTGGCCGGGCCTTATCCATCCTGGCGTTGAGAACGCCGAGATGTAACGGATTCGAGCCGAGACGCAGCGGCGCGAGGTCGGCGATGGAGGCTCGAATACCGGGGCCGATCGCATCGGGCAGATAACTCGGTCCGAACGGACAACTCTCGCCCCAGCCGATCAGGCCGGTATCCGCCTCGATTGAGACGATGGTGCTGTCGAGCGCATCGAGCGAGCGCCCACCGGACAAGCCATATGGCCCGTGCAGCGGCAGATCAACCTGATAGACGGAGATGCGGTCAATCTTCATGGATCGTCTTCCCAACGCCGATCTTCGTTTGCCTGCGCATGCACTCGACGCCGAGTCCCGCGAGCTTCGGCGAGATTGTCGGAGAAATCACATTCAAGACCAAGTTCCCGAATCCGCAACCTGCGCGTCTGTAGCTCGATGCCCGAGGCTGCTCGCAGCCCGGCATTGCGCGCGCCCGCCTGATACTTCTTACGCACCTGATGTGGCTGATACTCGTCCATATCACGGATATCAATCTCGCGTTCCTGCACCAACGCGCCGTCGGTAACAGCCGCTTGGACCAATTCCGCTCCGGCCTGCGTACGCACGATGATGACATTTGTGCCGGGGTCTGTCACCTGACTTTCCCAGGTCGGTGAGCCACCCAACCACGTGTCGGCCACGGCCATGTCGGCTGCTTCGCCGATTCCATCTGGGCAGATTTTGCAACGGAATGGCAGACCCCAGCTGCTCTCACCTTCGCCCCAATAGTCGAGACAGGTTTTCTCGACGACGCGACCGTCGCGGGTTTCAGCACGGGTGGGTCCTGGGCAGCCAAATCCACGATAGCGAAAGTTGACCAGCTCAGCGGGTTCGATTCCCATCCCATCTATAAATTCATTCGTAAAACTTGGCTCGCCGTATCCGCCGCAGACCATTACGAGCATGTATTTGCACAGTTCGTCCACACGCGCGTCCATCTTGGCATAATTTCGAAGCGCGGAGACATCGCACGGTTTGGCGATGAAGGCAAATGGTCGGCCCAGTTCGAGCAGTTCCGGAAAATCGACCAGGGGGGCTGCCGGACCATAACGCGAGCCGGCTGCCCTTAAGACATCAGCGCGATTGAAGCTCAGATGCCGCTCGCCACACGTGGGCCGTGACTCGGAGGCGGACACGTGCAAAATGAAATCCACCCGACCGCTTTCGAGTAGATAGATCCCGAGCGCGGTGAGCACGCCGCCGGTTGAGCCGATATGCCGCACTTCAGGATCCGCAGCATAGGCGCGTACAACCTCTCGATAAGGACCCCACACGAAATCTTCCGTGGCGCCTACTGCGAGTGCCTCGGGGAGACCTTCGACCCGTGTGCCCGGACAGATTTGGTAAATCGTATCGACGATCTCGTGGTCAAGTGATTGTTGTGGGCGCGGGTATTGGTAACCGTTTGTAGCCCAGTCCATGCGGATCCGATCGGGGCCCGCAACGCTTTCACACAACCCGCAACCGATGCAGAGCCCGGACTCGACAATGAGTTGCAGCCGTTCTTCGGGAGATTTCATATCCTATTCTTCATCCCGCACTATTGCCACAATGTTACCAACGTGTTGCTTGGCGAGAAACGCTTCCTGCGCCTGCCGAAGCTCATGCAAAGGAAAAGTCTGTGCGAGCACCGGTTTGACTTCGCCGTGCTCGATGTACCCGACCAGCCGCCCGAATGTGCCCGGCGGGACGACCGTCGCCCCGGTGAAGGTGAGATCGTGCAAATAGAACGTGCGCAGATCAAATTCAACAATAGGACCGGCAATCGCACCCGAACAAGTGTAACGCCCGCCCGGTCGGAGCACCTCGAGGAGTTGCGGCCAGAGCGGGCCGCCGACTACATCTGCGATGACATCCACCTTCTCGCGGCCGATGGCATTTTTGAGGGCAACAGTCAGGTCGTCCGGCGAACGCGACAACACGGCGGCAGGGCCAAGCGCGCGCACTGCATCTGCTTTGGAATCTCCGCACAACGCCACTGTGACCGCGCCGCGCCGGTTGGCAAGCTGGATCAATGCCGAACCGACTCCGCCGGATGCGCCTGGAATCAGCACAACATCTCCGCCCTCAACTTGTCCCCGATCAAGCATATTCTCCGCCGTCACCCAAGATGTGGCGAACGTAGCCAGCTCAGCGTCGCTCAGACTGCTATCGATAGGATGGGCGTTGCGGGCGTCCACCACCGTGTATTCAGCATAACCCCCGTCGCATTCCGAGCCGAAATAGCTGCATTTCTCAAGGTTGAGCGGATCGTCCCAGTCGCGCATCCACGTATCGACAAGCACGCGCTTGCCGAACAAATCTTCAGGCGCGTCCGGGCCGAGCGCCACCACCCGCCCGCAGATGTCAGCGCCTTGGATGAGGGGGAAGGTGATCTCGCTGCCCCAGCCGCCTTCATCGTGCTCTGCCATGCCAAAACCAGAACTGCCGCCCGCGGTGGTGGTTCCCTCTCTTACTCCCTTTGAGTACCAGCCAGTACGTGTGTTGATGTCGGTGTTGTTCAACCCGCAGGCAGCAACAGCGATCAGCACCTCTCCCCGGTTGGGTATCGGTGTGGGCCAGTCTTCGCAGTACTCAAGTTTGTCGAATCCACCGTGTCCCGTAAGGACGACGGCGCGCATGATTTTAGGAATGTCGCTCATTTATCGAGTGAGGATGAGAAGCATCGCTTTTGGCTCCTGAATTCCCACTGAACTTTGCGAGACGGAAAAGCGAAGCTTCTAAGTGAATGGGAGATTGGGTTCTGGTTCAAGGAATAGATTACTGGGCTAACGCTTCGAGCACCAGATTTTGAAAGGCGTGCACCGAATTCTCATTGAAGACGGTAGCGACGCCCGAGGGATCGAGCACGAGCGGACCGGACTGGTAGCCTCGGCTGCCTAATCCGCGCTGCACCGAGTCAATGATCGACAGGTCTTCTGCAAACGTTGTGTGACGATCCAGTTCGGCGATCTCCAATTCTTCTGAGGTGGGCTTGTCACCCGTGAAGTACCAGCTGCGGTAGACGACTGTTTCATCCACGCTAATTGGGAACAAGTGGAAGCAATTCACGAGACCCCCTGGGTAGATTTGGATCGCCGAGCTCGGCCAAAGGAAAAACGAACCGTATTCTTCTGCGTTTGCCGCGCTGCTGTCCATCTTGTAGGCAGCTTTCTCTCCGGTTTGCGCTTTCGCAGTGTGGTGCAGGCAGTAGCCGCGGGAGGCGATGCGATAGCTCTTCGGGTCTACCACGCCCCTGGTGAATGACGGGTGCACACCCGGGCAGTGGAAACACTCATTGTAGTTTTCCACAGCAACTTTCCAGTTGGCGTTGAGATGCTTGCCGAATTGATAGGACAACTTCAACCCATCAATAGCGGGTGCAAGTTCGCGTACTTCGGCCTCGATACCCGGATATACCGCCGACATTGGTTCAGCGTGCGGGTCCATATTAATGAAGATCAAGCCGCAAAAAGCGTCCAGTTGGATTGAACTCAAACAGATCTCACGCGAGCCGTTCACTCCGCTCTGGTCTAGCCCACGCGCATTGCGTAGGCGACCATCTGTTTCGTGTAGACCCACGCATGGTAGGGACAGGCGATGACTTCCTTGTTACCAGAACCCTCCACCACCTCGTGGGCGCGATGCTGGCAAACGTTGTAGAACGCACGGAGCTCACCATCCTGCCCGCGCATGACGAACAGACTCTGGTCAAGGTATCGAAACGTGAAGAAATCTCCCGGCTTTGCGACCTGCGAAACATGTCCGATGAGCTGCCAGTTTCGAAAGAAGATGCGTTCCACTTCTTTCTGGAAAATCTCCGTGTCGGTATAGTGTTTCGGGTGCAGGCTGACAATCGTCTCCCGGTTCGCATTCATACTGATTCAGGCTGCTCCCTCAATCTCCGCAAAGACGCGTTTCGCGATCCGAAAACAATCGACGCCCACCGGCGCGCCACAATAGATCGTGACCTGGTGCAGGATGGCCTGAATCTCATCCTTGCTCACACCGTTGTTCAACGCACCGCGCAGGTGGAGTTCCCACTCGTGCATGCGGTTCAGTGCGCCGATCATCGCCAGGTTGAGCATTGAGCGCGTCTTTGGCTCCAAGCGCTCATCACTCCAGGCAAAGCCCCAACAATACTCTGTGATAAATTCCTGAAAGGGACGGTTGAAGTCATCGGCTTGTGCCAGCGCCTTCTCGACGAAATCCGCTCCAAGTACGGCCTTACGTTTTTCCAAACCACTCTCGAATCGGTCTTTGTCCATGTCACACCTTTCTGCTTCGAATTAGCACGAACGTAGATGTAATTCGTTGCAAATAATCCTTCCATCGATTTACAAAATTAGCTTACAAGCTTCGTCCAGAGCCGCCTCGGTTTGGGCGAAATCTTCCTCAGTGTTTACTGCGCAGATGAAACGCCGCCCACCGGGAAGGACGTAACTCCCGCGCCGCAGCAGCTCAACGTCGAGCCGCCGCATCGTCTCACGGTCGCTGTTGACGATATCCATCGCGTTTCTAGGTTCCGCATCCATAAACAGGATTTGCCAGAAGGAAGCTTGGCCCGCGGCGATTGCGCCCACTTCATGCCGGTAAAGAATTTGCTGCAAGCGTTGGCGCAGATTGTCGGATTTGGCGTGCAGCTCTTCGTAAAAGCTGGGCTTTTCCAGCTCCGCAATCGTCGCCAGTCCGGCCGCGGCTGCAATCGGGTTGCCGTGCAATGTGCCATTGACCCAGGCATAGCCGGGCTTGCCCTTCCGGCGCGGGCTGGCGCGCTCGAGCACGTCTGCGCGACCTGCAACACAACTCAGCGGTCCACCGCCACCCACAATCTTTCCGTAAGCAGCAAGGTCCGGCGCGACATCAAAGTACTCCTGAGCGCCGCCAAGCGCCAGGCGGAAGCCGGTGACGATTTCGTCGAATATCAGCAATACATCATAGCGATCACAGATATCGCGCAAATCCTGCAAAAAGCCCGGCTGCGGAAAGATAATGCGTTGGACCGGTTCGACGATAATGGCCGCAAGTTCGGCAGCATTCTCTGCGACGATTCGCTCGACCGTTTCGAGATCGTTATACGGTGCAACGAGCATGGTCTGGGGAATCTGTGCGGGCATGCCGTCGAAGTGCGGCATGCCCAGAGGATAGGCGGCCGGCTCGCTGGAGAAAACGCTCACGGCGGCATAGTCGTGGTTGCCATGGTAGCCGCCTTCAAACTTCAGGATTTTATCGCGACCCGTGAAGGCGCGCGCCAGGCGCATTGCGTACAGCGTCGCCTCTGAACCTGTTGTGGCAAAAACGACTTGCTCCGCACACGGGATGTGTTGGACGAGTTTCTCAGCAAGTTCGATCGTAGTGTCGTTGAGTGTGCCGAAATAGTGCAACCCGCGCGCAGCTTGTTGCTGCACGGCTTCCACCACGGCGGGATGGCAGTGACCCAGGATGTTCGCGCCCGCGCCGTTGTTGTAGTCAATGTACCAGCGCCCCTCCGCGGACTGGACACGCGATCCCTCGCCCCGCACCGCAATGAAGCGCGCCTTGTCAGGAAATATATAAGCGCCCATTGCTGCACCCGGAATGTACTGCTCGGCGATCTCGAAATAATCAGCCTGGGTTTTTACCCTTTTTGCGGGCATATCTTGTTCCTTTTATTATATGGAAGAGAGAGATGAATTGAGAAGGCAAAGAGAATATTCCTAAGCTCTCTGTGATGCTCTGTGCTCAGAATCACCCTTATGCCCTTGGTCGCTCATTCCGCGGATCGTAGGTTGCTTCTTCCAATACCGTGGCGGGGCAGCGCGCATCCTGAATGAGTACCTCGAGCCGTGTGCCAGACGCGGCGTTTTCCGGGTTGACGTAGGCCCACGCCAAGGGCTGACCGATGCAGTATCCGTATCCGGCCGCTGTGATAGTACCCACTGCACGTCCGTCCACCCACACAGACTCGCCGCCCACGGGATCGGCATTGATTTCCCGACAGGCGGAGTCGTCCAATCCAAGATAGACAAGTTGCCAGCGCGTCGGTCCAGTCTCGGCCTCGCGGCGCGTGACTTCGACACCTATGAACTCCTTGTCCAGCCGTGCCAGCCAAAGCAGTCCGGCCTCCGCCAGTGTCACTTCGTTGGTCAGTTCCGTACCCGCGCGATAGGCCTTTTCCATGCGCAAGCAGTTTAGCGCGCCCGTCCCCAGATGTACTATCCCGAGCGGCTCGCCTGATGCCACCAGCGCGTCGTAGACGGCGCGCATACCGGCCATCGGCACGTGCAATTCCCAACCCAGCTCTCCGGCGTAACTTACACGCAAGGCGAGCACCTCGATGCCGGTCACGGCAATGGTCTGCGCTGTCAGCCAGCGGAACGAATCGTTTTCGAGCGGAGCATCCGTAACCCGACTCATGATCTCGCGGCTCAACGGTCCCGAGATCATGATGACGCCGCGGTCATCAGACACATTGGTGATTTCGACTCGCTCGCCCGGACAGAGGTTTTGCGTCAGCCAATCCAGCATCGCGAGTTCGCGTAGCGCAGCACAAACCAAGTAATAGTGCCCGTCGTCGATATGTGCGACGGTTGCCTCGCCTTCGATGCGCCCGTTCGGCAACAGCAAATGTGTCAGGCAGATGCCGCCTTTCTTGCGAATGCGGTTGGCGCATATTCGCTCCAAGAAAGCATGCGCGTCCGGACCGGTGATATCTAATTTGGCAAAGGCGGACATGTCTGCGATACCGGCCCGTTCACGTGTCCCGCGCGCTTCCGCCCCCCAGATTTCAAATAGCTCCGTGCGGCGGAAGTCGTGGATGTGCTCTTGCGCAGTGCCGTCCAGCGCGTACCAGTACGGTCGTTCCCAACCGAACACTTCCTCGAAGACTGCCCCGCGCACCTTCATCGGCTCATAAAGGGGCGTCGTCTTGGTGGGGCGACAGTCGGGCCGATCTAGTTTCGGGTACGGGATTTCGTGCCGCAGCAGATAGTCTTCCTTCGCCTTGCCGATGCGCCATTCGTCGTCGATCCAGCCGCCAAACCGGCGTGGGTCGAACGCGCGCATGGATACGTCCGCGGCCCCGTGCACCATCCATTGCGCTAGATACTTGCCGGCTCCGGGTCCCCAGGCGATCCCGATCTGGCAGCCGCAACAGCACCAATAATTCTGTAGCCCCGCTGCCGGACCGAGCAGCATATTGCCATCGGGCGGGTGCGTAATGGCGCCATGCACAACCCGTTGAATGCCCCGCTCCGCCAGGATCGGCATTCGCCCAAACGCGTTTTCGAGCCAAGGCATGATGCGATCGTAATGCGGCTCGAAAAGCCGGTTCTCAACCTCCCAAGGCGAGCTCTCGTCCCAGACAGTGTTGGGATTGGATTTCTCGTAGATTCCAATAAGCCCGGCATCTTGCTCCATTCGAATGTAGCCCGAGACGAAACGATCATCGCGCACGACGGGTAGTTCGTAGCCGAGATTCTGAAATTCGGGTACCGGCTCGGTCACCAGGTAATGGTGTGTCATGTTCGCGATCGGCAGGTGCAGCCCGCTCCATTGGCCGATCTGGCGCGCGTAGGTGCCGCCCGCGTTTACGACGTGCTCGCACATCCAATCGCCCTGCTCCGTCTCGACGCTCCATTCACCGTTCGGCTCCTGGCGGACATGTGTTACCCGGTTGCCACGCACGACCTACGCGCCGAGTTGGCGTGCGCCTTTCGCCAATGCAAAGGCTGTCCCTGCCGGATCGACGTGCCCATCCGCGGGCGTGTGCAGTGCTACCTTGACCCCCTCAAGATTGTAGAACGGGTGCAGCTCCCGAATGCGCCGCGGGCCGATGATCTCCATCGGGTGACCGAGATACTGTCCTACCGAATATGTAAGTCGTAGCCAGTCGTGCTCTGCGTCGGTGTACGCCAGCCGCAAGCTGCCGCAACCGTGGAAAGTGACGGATTGGCTGGTCTCGGCCTCGATGGACTTGTAGAGTTCGAGCCCGTAGCCGGCCATCTTGCCAAGCGCGTAACTCGATGTGGAGTGTGTGATCTGACCGGCCGCGTGCCAGGTTGAGCCCGAGGTCAGCTCGCCTTTTTCGAGCAGGACACAATCCGTCCAGCCTTCATGTGCGAGATGGTACTAGAGGCTGCAGCCCATGATGCCGCCGCCAATGATTACGACTTTTGCCTGCTGTGTCAGGCCATTTGTAAACTGCCACGCAACTCCGCCAGTTCAGCCGTGATATCACGAGCCACAGCTCGCACGAGGTCGCGGATGCGGTTGCGCTCGCGCACACCGGAAAACCGGTAGCCCGGCGCGCTGAGATACAGCCCAGCGATGAAATGTCCCGCATGATCTCGGATCGGGGCTGCAATTGAAGAAAGCCCTTTTTCAAGTTCGTCCACCGTCCACGAGACGCCCTCTTCTGCGACCTTTTCAATCTCAAGCAGCATTTGGTCAGGATCCGTTATCGTTCCCGGCGCGAATGCCTGCATTGGCTTGCCGAGAAATTTATTCAGCTCAGATTCACCCAACTCGGCGAGGTAGAGTTTGCCCGTGCTCGTGACATGTATTGGGAAGCGTTCCCCCGTCCAGTCGCGCACCTGTACGTTGAAAGTACTTTCGATTTGAAAGAAGATGTGGCACAGACCGCCCTCGATGCTCGTCAACCCGATCGCTTCGCCGGTTTCATGCGCGAGTTCGCGCAAGAATTGTCGCGCTATAGAAATGAGGTGGTCTGTCCATGACATGCTGCCGACAATTGAGATTAGGCCTTCGCCGATGGTGACCTTGCCGTTGGATTTGATACGCCGCACGGCATTCACGCGCTCAAGCGTGGTGAGCATGCGCGACACAGTGCTCGTGTGCAGCTGCGAACTGTTTGCAATCTCTGTAACGCCGATCCCTTCGGGATGAGCGCCAACAATTTGCAGGATATCGAATGCGCGCGTGACAGACTGGATTGACGGAGTTTTCATAATATGAAACTTATCGTATGAAGAAACTATCTCAATATATATAGGACTTACGCAAACCAGGGAGAAACTGAGACAATGTGTGAATGAACAAATTATCTCACTGGGATTACAGCCAATTTCTCTTGGTTAGCCAAATCAATTACACACAAACCTACTTTGCTGACCATAGTGAACATTTGAGCCCCGATCGTGTCAATCGACTGATGAGGGGAATAAATTTACGCCACGGGAACTGCGCCAAATGGTGCGCAAAGAGTTGGTTCTCTCTGAAGATGGCTACATTCTCTTTGATGATACGGTGCTTGATAAAAACCATTCCTTTGCCATTGAACTGGTGCGTAGGCAGTGGAGTGGCAACGCCAAAAAGGTAATCAAAGGCATCGGGCTCGTGACTTGTGTCTATGTCAATCCCGACATCGATAAATTCTGGGTCATCGATTACCGCATTTTTGACCCTGCGCGAGATGGACGTAGCAAACTCGACCACTTGTTGGATATGTGGCGAACCATTCTGCATGTGGAACAGCTTCCTTTCCGCACTGTGTTGATGGATAGCTGGTATGCGACGATGAAAGTGATGAAAGCAGTCGAAAAAGCCGGCAAAATCTACTACTGTCCGTTGAAATCGAACCGGCAAGTGACAGAAAGTCCTGTGGATGACTACTGCCGAGTTGATGCGCTCTCTTGGAGCGCTGAGGAGATTGAAGCGGGAAAAATGGTTCATCTCAAAAAGTTTCCAAAAGGTCATCAAGTGAAACTGTTCCGGATTGCGGTGTCTACTCACCGCACAGAGCATGTGGTTACCTATGACCACTCTCAAGATTCCTCAGATGCTACAGGCATAGAAAGTGCCATCCGCTGGAAGATTGAGCAGTTTCACCGAGAGGCCAAACAGCTAACCGGGCTGGAAGCATCTCAATGTCGTTCGCAACGAGCACAGCGCAATCATATTGCTTGTGCCATGCTTGTCTGGGTACGCCTGAATCAGATTGCGCAGGATGCACATACGAATGTGTATCAAATTAAGCAAGGTTTGTTGAGCAACTACATGCGAACTCAGCTTCGGCTACCTTCTATCTCTATGCTCCCTGCGTAAGTCCTATATATAGAAAAATGAAGTGACTGTCAATTCTGAGTTTTTCTCTCCAAGAATCAGTGTCGGACCTTCGAAATGAAATCATAATTTGGACTGATGAACCGGCCGATCCGAGCCAGCTGCCAAAGAAGAATGCGCGCGCAGCGATGATTGACGAGGGCACCAACGAGATCCACCATCGAATGCAGGTCGATAATGCGTTGGGGTATCGCAAGCATGGAAAATTTCGCTGTGAGTTGCCGGCCAATGAAGCTCAAGAGTGCCGGGTGGAGAGATCTGGAGAGACTGAGAATTGGGTATAGTCGGCGGTTGCCGGTTTACTTTGGTTTGAGAGAGCGAAACGAGGCGGAGGCGAGTTAAGTTTCCGATACAAAAAATTTCCTTGCTTTCCTTCTTTTTTACGCACAACCAATAGAGTCACGATCCCATCGATTTAAGGTTGGAATGCCCTTTTGGGCGAAATTCCGACGAGTCTCGCGCCACATTTCTCCCCAATGATCCATATCGGGCAGCTCTGTTTCTGGATTTTGCCGGCTACGAGCCGCAAAAACTGGGATCCACAGCCGACCCGATAAAAGTAAAGACCGGGCACACTCCGCGCACGGAATAATCCATGACAGTGTCTAGTATTGTACATACTAGACAACCAACAATACGAATTGTATGTGCATTCTGAACGATTGATGCACACGTTTGTGCATCCTCAACGAAATAACATCTCCGAACTTCACCCACCCCACATAGTGACAAAATGCGCATAACATCGTATCCTAACCTAAAGTGTAACCCTGACACTATACATATACATGTTGAGGGGCTGCCTATGAATTAATTGTCTTAGGAAACATTGTGAATAGTTCAACTCCCCTCAAACTTCGTCCAGCCGCGTCTCTTCTCGGCCCCAAACCATACAACTCCTTTCCCTCAAAACAAGGTCTATACGATCCAGCTTTTGAAAAGGACGGCTGCGGCGTTGGTTTTGTGGCCCACATCAAAGGCGAGCGCAGCCACCAGATTATTGACGATGCAGTCCAAGTACTCTGCAGCATGGCGCATCGGGGCGCTGTTGGCTCCGATGCAAACACCGGCGATGGCGCAGGGATACTGACCTCGATACCGCACGAGTTTCTGGCTAAAGTCGCTACCCGTGATCTGAATGTAGGCCTACCACCCGCCGGCCAATATGCTGCCGGCCTTGTGTTTTTGCCAACTGACGCTGCCCAACGCAAGATTTGCAAGGATATCATCACCCGCATCGTCGCCGAGCGGGGCCAGCAGCTGCTCGGCTGGCGTGCGGTGCCGACGAATGCCGTCGGTGCCAATGTCGGCCACTCGGCGCGGGCGAGCGAGCCAGTCATCGAACAACTATTCGTCGCAACTGCAGAAGGACTGCCTCCGCGCGCCTTCGAACGCGAGCTCTATCTGATTTCCAAGCGAGCCAGCCATGAGTTGCGCGGCAGCGAATTGCCCCAGGCCAAAATGTTCTACATCTGTAGCCTTTCTACAAAAGTGATCGTATTCAAGGGGCAGTTGATGACTGAGCAGCTTTTGCCTTACTTCCCCGACCTGGCCGATGAAGATTACAGTAGCCACCTGGCGATGGTGCATTCGCGATTTTCTACCAACACTTTTCCGAGCTGGGATCGGGCGCAGCCGATGCGCTTCATGTCACACAATGGGGAGATCAACACCTTGCGTGGAAATATGAACTGGATGCAAGCCCGCTCCGGCGTCATGCACAGCGACCTATTCGGCGACGACCTGCAACAGTTGTTTCCTGTTCTTGAGCCGGACTGCTCTGACTCCGGCAATTTCGACAACGTTTTGGAATTCTTGCTCATGACTGGGCGCACTCTGCAGGAAGCAGTCATGATGATGATCCCCGAGGCCTGGCAGAATCACGAATCCATGTCGGCATCCAAGCGCGCTTTTCACGAATATCATTCGTGCCTGATGGAGCCGTGGGACGGCCCGGCCTCCATCGCCTTCACCGACGGCCGCTATATAGGGGCTGTGCTCGACCGCAACGGCCTGCGCCCCAGCCGCTATTACGTCACCCACGACGACAAAGTCATTATGGCCAGCGAGGCCGGCGTGCTGGACATACCCTCCGATAATGTCAGATTCAAGGGGCGTCTGCAGCCGGGGAAAATGTTCCTCGTGGATTTCGAAGAGGGCCGCATCGTCGCAGACGAGGAGCTTAAAGAGAACATCGCTGGTAGCCACCCCTTCGGCACCTGGCTCAACAGACAGCGCATCGAACTGACCGATCTAAAAATAAACCAGGAGCCGTATGGTTTCCAGCCGGATACGCTCTTGCCGCGTCTGAAGGCTTTCGGCTACACCCGCGAAACTTTCCAGTTCATCTTGCTGCCGCTGATACAGGAATTACGCGATCCGGTAGGGTCGATGGGCAACGACGCGGCGCTGGCCGTTCTCTCCGACCAGCCTCGTATGTCTTACGATTACTTCAAGCAGCTGTTTGCCCAGGTGACAAATCCGGCAATTGACTCGATTCGTGAAGAGCTCGTTATGTCGCTGGAGTGTTACATTGGCCCTGAAGGCAACCTACTGGAGACAACCGAACAGCAGTGCCACCGGCTACGGGTGCCGCACCCCATCCTGACCAATAAAGAACTTTCGGCGATCAAACATATGGACCACGCCGGCTGGCGAACCCAGACAATCGATATCACATATCCGAAACCTACCCCTTCGACACTTCCTTCGAGCACAGGGCAAGCCCAAGACGATGATGCTGAGGCTGAGGTGCATGCCGGGTTGACCGCCGCACTCGAACGGATTTGCACGGAGGCTGAGGCAGCTATCGACGACGGCTATAACCTGATCGTCCTCTCCGACTTGGGCATTAGCGCTGATCTCGTCTCGATTAGTTCGCTACTGGCCTGTGGCGCTGTGCACCACCATCTGGTACGCGCGGCCAAGCGCACCCGGATCGGCATCGTGCTGGAAACCGGCGAGGCCTACGAGGTCCACCATCACTGTCTGCTCTTCGGCTACGGAGCTGACGCCATCAACCCATACTTAGCTTACGAAGCCTTATGGCAAGCGCGGGATGACAGGCTAATCGACACAGAGTATAACGATGATGAAATCGTCTCCCGTTATCGCAAGGGCGTGGCCAAGGGCATTTTGAAGGTTATGGCCAAGATGGGCATCTCCACGCTGCAAAGCTACAAAGGCGCGCAGATTTTTGAAACTGTTGGCCTGAAAGACGATGTCATCGAGCGTTGCTTCGCGGGAACTTCCAGCCGGCTCCAAGGCGTCGGATTCGACGTGCTGGCGGCCGAAGCGCTCCGGCGACATGAGCTCGGTTACCCGAACCGCACCAACGGCTCGGCTGCGCTCAACACCGGCAACCCTCAAGTCAGCCTCCCCAATCCCGGACAGTTCAACTGGCGTGCGGGCGGCGAGCGCCACACGTGGAATCCAAACAGCATCACAGCGCTCCAGGTCGCTGCGCGCACCAACAGCCGGGAGAAATATCGCCAATTCGCACAAATTGTCAACGAGGACAGCCGCACGCGCAACACGTTGCGTGGCCTGCTGAAATTCAAGCCGGGTAACCCCATTGCATTGGAGAAGGTCGAATCGGCGGCGGAGATCGTCAAACGATTTGTGACCGGCGCGATGAGCTTCGGTTCCATTTCCAAAGAAGCGCACGAAACGCTGGCGGTAGCGATGAACCGCTTGGGCGGTAAATCCAACACCGGCGAGGGCGGCGAAGATCCGGCACGTTTCGAGCCGTTGCCAAACGGCGATTCCAAGCGCTCGGCTATCAAGCAGGTCGCCTCCGGACGCTTCGGCGTTACGATCTGGTATCTGACCAACGCCGACGAATTGCAAATAAAAATCGCGCAGGGCGCTAAACCCGGCGAGGGCGGTGAGCTGCCCGGTCGCAAAGTCGACAAAACCATTGCCAAGACCCGCCACTCGACACCGGGGGTCGGCCTCATCAGCCCGCCGCCGCACCACGATATTTATTCCATCGAGGATCTCAAGCAGTTGATCCACGATCTGAAGAACGCCAACCCCTCCGCCCGCATCAGCGTCAAGTTGGTTTCCGAAGTGGGTGTTGGCACGATCGCAGCGGGCGTCGTCAAAGGTCACGCCGATCACATCCTGATCTCCGGCCACGACGGCGGCACGGGCGCTTCGCCGTTGACCAGTATCAAGCACGCCGGGTTGCCGTTTGAACTTGGCATCGCCGAAACACACCAGACGTTGGTGCTCAACGACCTGCGCAGTCGTGTTGTGCTCCAAGCAGACGGCGGCTTTAAGACCGGGCGCGATGTTGTCATCGGCGCGCTCCTCGGCGCAGAGGAGATGGGTTTCGCTACCGCGCCGTTGATCACGCTCGGCTGCATCATGCTGCGCAAGTGCCATTTGAATACCTGCGCAGTCGGCATCGCCACGCAGAATCCCGAACTGCGCAAGAAGTTTGCCGGCCAGCCTGAACACGTCGTCAACTATTTACTCATGGTCGCGGAAGAAGCGCGCGAGATCATGGCTGAACTCGGCTTCCGCAATATGGACGACTTAATCGGGCGGGTAAACTTACTTGAATCCGATGACGCCCTCCGCCACTGGAAAGCCGATGGCCTAGACCTGACCTCCCTGCTCACTCCCGTGCAAAAACCCCATCCGGATGTCGAAGTGCGCTTCAGCGAGGAGCAGGATCACGGTCTTGACAAGGCGCTAGACAACAAGCTCATCGAGCTTGCCGCTCCGGCGCTCCGCCACCATTCGACGAACTCAGAGCAAGCTCCACCGGCGCGCATCGAACTACCGATCGAGAACACCGACCGCGTCGTCGGTACGATGCTCAGCCACGCGTTGGTCAAGCGCTGGGGCGAGCACGGGTTGCCTGATGACTCGATCCACTTCAAGTTCGACGGCACGGCGGGGCAGAGCTTTGGCGCGTGGCTGGCGCGCGGCATCACGCTGGAGCTGGAGGGCGACGCCAACGACTACGTTGGCAAGGGACTCTCAGGCGGAAAACTGATCGTCTACCCCCCTCGAAGTTCTTCCTTTACACCGGAAGAAAATATCATCGTCGGCAACGTTGTACTTTACGGCGCGACTAGCGGGCAGGCGTTCTTCCGCGGCCGCGCCGCGGAGCGCTTCTGCGTACGCAACTCCGGCGCCCACACCGTCGTCGAAGGCGTCGGCGACAATGGTTGTGAATACATGACCGGCGGCCGAGCCGTAATTTTGGGAAAGACTGGGCGTAATTTTGCGGCTGGCATGTCCGGGGGCGTCGCCTATGTGTGGAAAGCAAACGATGACTTCCACCAGAACTGTAACATCGACATGGTGGAGCTGGATGAGGTCGTTACCGACGAAGATATCGCCGAGCTGCGCCAACTTATTGCGCTACACAGGCAATACACCGGCTCGACCGTCGCCGAGAAGGTGTTGAATAATTGGGAAGCCTTCTTGCCGCAATTCGTCAAGGTCATACCAATCGACTACAAGCGTGTGCTCGAACAGCGCACGGAGCACAAGACAGCGAGCATGGATAGGGAGCCGACCGAAATCCAGTTAGTCCTCGGACAGGATCAGCAACCGATCAGCGTGGCAGCAGTTTAAGGGGTCAGCTGTGGCAAAACCCACCGGTTTCATGGAATATGCGCGCCAGACGACCCCGCAGCGCGTGCCCAATGTTCGCATTCACGACTTCCTCGAATTTCATGAGCCAGCGGACGAAGCGCAGCTGCACACTCAGGGCGCGCGTTGTATGGATTGCGGTGTGCCGTTCTGCCAATCGAACTACGGCTGCCCAGTGGAAAACCTGATCCCCGAATGGAACGACTTGGTCTATCGTGGCCGCTGGCGCGAAGCCCTCGACCTTCTGCACAAGACGAACAATTTCCCGGAGTTCACCGGTCGAGTCTGTCCCGCGCCGTGCGAGGGCGCGTGCACTTTGGGGATCAACGAACCTGCGGTGACAATCAAGGAAATTGAGAACGCAATCGTAGATCGGGGCTTTGCGGAAGGATGGATAACGCCCAACCAGCCGGCGACACGTACGGGCAACCGCGTCGCCGTGATCGGTTCCGGACCGGCGGGCTTGGCCGCCGCTGACCAACTCAACCACGCTGGGCACCACGTCACCATCTACGAGCGTGACGATCGCATCGGCGGCCTGCTCATGTATGGCATCCCCAACATGAAGCTCGACAAGAATATCGTGCAGCGTCGCGTTGACTTGCTGGCAGCTGAGGGCATGGAGTTCATAACCAATGCCCACGTCGGCGTCAACGTGGATGCATGGCAACTACGAGAGGAATACGATGCGATTGTACTCGCCAGCGGCGCGACCCAGCCGCGCGACTCATCTATCGCGGGCCGCGAACTTCGGGGCATTCACTTCGCCATGGAATTTCTGCATGCCAACACCAAGCAGCTGCTCGACGGCCACCATAAGAACGGTTCGACCAGACCGCTCGGCCCAATCCTGGGACAACGAGTCTCCGATGTTGGCAACTACATCTCGGCCAAAGATAAGCATGTGGTCGTGATCGGCGGTGGCGACACCGGCAATGACTGTATCGGCACTGCGCTGCGCCACGGATGCAAGAGCATGGTCAACCTTGAGCTGCTCCCGCGCCCTCCGGCCGAGCGCGCCCCAGACAACCCTTGGCCGGAGTGGCCGAACATCTTTCGTGTGGAGTATGGACACGAAGAAACCAACGCATTGTTTGGGCGTGACCCACGCGAGTTTAGCGTGATCAGCAAAGAATTCGTGAGCGACAATCGGGGCCACGTCACAGGTATCCGCACCGTCCGCGCCGAGTGGACCAAGGAAGAAACGGGCAAATGGGACATGACAGAATTACCCGGCTCCGAGCAAGTATTCCCCGCCGACCTGGTCTTGCTGGCGATGGGCTATCTGGGGCCGGAGCACACGTTGGTCGAGCAAATGGGATTTGAGACAGATGGGCGCAGCAACTTCAAGGCTGAATATGGTAGGTTTGCTACTTCAATTGAGGGCGTGTTCGCTGCCGGTGATTGCCGCCGGGGTCAGTCCCTGATCGTCTGGGCTATCAACGAAGGTCGAGGCGCTGCACGCGAAGTGGATCGACATTTAATGGGGGAGACAAGCTTGCCTTCTTGACTGTTCGGGTTTAATCAGCCGGTCTAAAGTCCTTCGCTTACAGTTCCCAACAGATACTCAAACACAGTTCAGGCTGCGTAAACAGTTGATGGCGCCCTGAGCACAAGCTCCCCAGCCAGGCAAGGACGCACCTAGTTCCACGCGAGCAACCGCGCCACATTTTGGTCGGACAGGGTTTTTTCACCACAGAGTACGCTTACTTCAAATGTATAAATTCGGCTATGGCCTAAGCATAACCCGGCGCCACTGAGATTGCTTCGACACTTAGATATTTAGTCCTCCATCCTTATTCCTGATTGTTGCGTAATCCTATTATTGGTATGATTTGCGCTGGGTCTCCTGCTCGACCTGCTATCGAACTCTAGGCGATTGATACATCTGGAATATGCGGGGATCGCATCTACCATCATCCAACGGGCTGACTACGAAATCACAATCCCCAGTATGTACTCCGTTGCG
Organism: Anaerolineales bacterium; assembly: GCA_965248775.1. Classification (GTDB taxonomy): domain Bacteria; phylum Chloroflexota; class Anaerolineae; order Anaerolineales; family JBHHUI01; genus JBHHUI01. The sequence continues at coordinate 929,669 of OZ252150.1, read as the reverse complement.
GAGGTAGATGAGGATGTTTTGTTGGAGATTGAGTTTGTTGCGCTGGCAAGCGGTTAGTCGAGAAAATTTCATGCCCCTGTAGGTCGAGCGCAACCTGTGGGAGCGCAAGCTCTGATGGAAGCGTGTGGACCTTTCGCGACGACCTTCACCCCTCATTAAACAATAAGGAGACCTCCATGAATTTAATCACTCGCAAGGAACTAAAAGCAAAACTTGACCGGGGAGACGATTTCAAGTTGATCATGACAATGGGAGATTGGGCCTTTAATATGGCTCACATCCCTGGCTCACTCAATATCAGCAGCAAGGAACAGGCACAGGGGCTCATTTCGCCGGAAGATGAAATCGTTGTCTATTGCTCCAATGAAGCCTGCATGGCCAGCCCCGCGGCCTACCGTATTCTAGTAGACAACGGTTTTACGAATGTGCGCCGATATGCAGGAAGCCTTGCCGACTGGCAGGAAGCTGGTTATCAAATGGACGGGGAGGCATAATGCTCATTCGGCAGCCTGTTTGTTGAATTTTCGGATGTCCAACGCAGCTACCCTCTCCTTGGCTGCCTGCGCGAGTTTAATTATCCCGATCAACGACAACTCGTTGATCGGGATGAATTTTTGCCATGGCGTGTGATCGGCCAATCCATTGACGATGAGTTGAGCGCGATGTGGTTACATCTCGAGTCGCTCGAACTGCTGTCTTCCAAATAAACGTGGGTCTAGCCAGCAAACTTATTCATCCCCCAAAACGAGCATGTTGAGCTTTAGTGGTAGGCCCTCATGTCAGCGATAATGATCTTCGGGTTTGCAATGCTGGCGACCTGCGTGCTAGGCCGCTCCCACGTTAGCCAGCGAACAAAGTGGATAGTCCCACGGCAAGAAAGGGGAAAACTAGGCTCGCACACTGACCACAAGGTTAGTGAAACAATCCATACAGTGGCGCAAGCTCTGGCGGGAGAATGTCAAGAATCGGCAACCACCTGATCAGAACGGATCAGCGATCCGGCTGACCCATCTCAAAGACAACTGAGACCCAAGCAGCCTCATCTATAATGATGGTCAACCGCTTGCCATTAATGAGATTAATCAACGAAAGAGAAATTCAATGACTCACGATCATTCGATGCACACTCCCCCACCAGCAAAGCACGTCGAACATATCCATATGGAACACACAGAGCACGGTGAGCCAGCTGCGGGCGGCATGGATCACAGCGCACATACGGATCACACCGGTCACGAGGATATGTTCCGGCAGCGCTTCTGGGTCTGCCTGCTGCTCAGCATCCCAGTGCTACTTTACAGCGCCTCTGTGCAGCGCTGGCTCAGTTTTAGCATGCCGGAGTTTCCTGGCAGCACCTGGATCTTCCCGCTTTTTGCTGTGATTGTCTTCTGGTATGGTGGATTGCCATTTCTGCAGATGGCGCGGCCTGAAATCAAGAACCGCCGTCCGGGCATGATGACTCTCATCTCGATGGCCATCAGCGTGGCGTTCGTCTACAGCGTTCTGGCGGTGCTTCTCAAGTTGGGCGAAGATTTCTTCTGGGAACTTGTAACGCTGATCGACGTGATGCTGCTGGGGCACTGGCTCTAGACGCGCAGCGTGCGCCAGGCCTCCGGTGCACTGAACGAGCTTGCCAAGCTGATGCCCGATCTGGCGGAACGTATTCTCCTGGACGGGAATACTGAGCAAGTGCCGACCGCTCAGCTAAAGGGCGGCGACCTGGTGCTGGTACGCCCGGGAGAGAGCGTCTCAGCCGACGGCGAAGTCACCGAAGGCACGTCGGACGTCAACGAAGCCATGATCACCGGCGAGACCATGCCAGTCAAAAAACATCCCGACGACAAAGTCATCGGCGGCACGATCAACGGCGATGGCAGCCTGCGCGTGCGCGTGATGGCTACCGGCGACGAGACGGCACTGGCCGGCATCATGCGACTCGTGGCCGAAGCGCAGCGCAGCCAGTCGCCCACGCAATTGCTGGCCGACAAGGCTGCCGGCTGGCTGTTTTACTTCGCGATTGGCGCAGCGGCCCTAACCCTGGTCGCCTGGCTCATCGCAACAGGTTTCAATGTCGAAGTGGTCAAGCGTGTCGTGACGGTGCTGGTGATCGCTTGCCCGCATGCGCTTGGACTGGCCATACCGCTCGTCGTAGCGATTACGACTTCGATCGGGGCGCGCAATGGCATCCTGGTCCGCGACCGGCTGGCATTGGAAGCGGCGCGGGATATGGACATTGTGATCTTCGACAAGACCGGCACGCTCACGAAGGGCGAACAAGGCGTGGTGGACATCGCTACTGCCGACGGTGTGGAAGAATCCAAAGCGCTGGCATTGACGGCCGCGCTGGAAGGCGACTCAGAACACCCGATCGCGCGCGCCCTGCGCAGTGCGGCACAGGAACGCGGCCAGTCATTACCCGCAGTGCGCGACTTCGAGGCTATAAAGGGACGCGGCATCCGCGGTGGCGTCGACGGGCGCTCCGTGCATGTGGGCGGGCCGCGCCTGCTGGAGCTGCTTTCGCTCTCATTACCACCGGCGCTGCAGCAGTTCACTGAGAATTCGGGCAAAAAAGGGCAGGCGGTGGTCTACCTCGTGGACAACGGCCAGCCTACTGCAGCGTTTGCACTGGCAGATGTAATCCGGCCGGAAAGCAAGCGCGCCGTGAAACGCCTGCACGAAATGGGCGTCGAGGTCGCCATGCTTACCGGCGACAGTCGCGCCGTTGCCGAAGTGGTCGCCGCCGAACTGGGTATAGATCGCTACTTCGCGGAGGTGCTGCCTGAGCACAAAGACCAAAAAGTGGCGGAACTGCGGGCCGAGGGCAAGCGTGTCGCGATGGTGGGCGACGGCGTAAACGACGCCCCTGCTCTAACCCGCGCCGACATCGGCATTGCCATCGGGAGCGGTACGGATGTGGCCGTCGAGTCGGCCAGCATCATCCTTGTGCAGTCTAACCCGTTGGACGTGGTCAAGCTGATCGGCCTGAGCCGCGCCAGCTACCGTAAGATGATCCAGAACCTGGTGTGGGCGACAGGTTACAACATCATTGCGATACCGCTGGCGGCAGGCGTGCTCGCACCGATTGGCTTCCTGCTCTCGCCGGCGGTTGGCGCGCTGTTCATGTCACTCAGCACCGTCATCGTCGCCATCAATGCGCAGCTCCTGCGGCGAGCAGAGGCGAGTCTGACCTGAGATTAGGAACGCGCTGCCATGACAGTCAGGGGAAGGTCGTGCGCCCCGATTGGCAAGCGCAAATTTCGAACAATTACTGCATCTATCAAACCATTCGTGAATCAACAATCTCGTATTCTACTAATTGAAGACGACACTGCCGTTGCCCAGAACTTACAGGACGGGCTTCGCAGAGAGGGCTACGAGGTGAAGTGGTGTGTGCGTGGCGGCGAAGGAATAGAATACGCTCGCAGCCACAACCCGCACCTGATTATCCTAGACGTACGCCTGCCCGACGGCTCCGGATTCGACTTCTGCCGAGAAATGCGCACACTACAACTACGCCAGCCCATCCTCATGCTCACTGTCGAACGAACAGAAATGGACAAAGTTCTCGGGCTGGAAATGGGCGCCGACGACTACCTCACGAAGCCGTTCAGCCTACGCGAACTGTTCTCGCGCATTCGGGCCCTGCTCCGGCGGGCATATGGGGAACTCTCGTCAACTGATGCGAACGTGCTCTACGCCGGCGACCTTGTCATCGATCGTGGCCATGGCCAGGTGTGGCGCGGCCAGCATGAGATTACCCTAACCCCAATCGAATTTCGGCTGCTTGTGACACTCGCACAACACCCCGGCCTCGCCCTCAGTCGCTCGCAGATCATTGACATGGTCTGGGGGCACTCTGTCGACGTGGACAATGAGCGTACAGTAAATGTGCATGTGCGACGGCTGCGCGAAAAGATCGAAATCAATCCTAGTCACCCCGCCTTGATCCTCACCGTTCCAGGCCTCGGGTACCGCCTCGCATCAAATTAACTCACTCTTCGCCGCTCGACATTACGATACTGTAACCCCACAGCAACCAAGTTGAGATCTACCGTAGATATTCTGCTCGTGAAATCAAGGCGTGGAACTGTTTCGTGGGTTTAGGAAATTCCCCTTGACGACGATATTGCTCCTAATCTGATTTCTCACAATGGCGGTGGCCGCGACGGCAACGACCCTAATATCTTAGAAGGTCAGCCGACGCTAAAACCATAATCCGATAGAATTGCAAGGAGGTTAGGAAATGTCTGAAGTCAGTCCAGGAGAAAGCCAGAATAAAGTACGCTCATCGCGCAGGATATTTTGGTTGACGAGTGGTGGAGTTTTGATCTTGCTCCTGTTGACCGGAGCCACGTTCTACTTCATCCCAAAACTGCAGCAAACAACTGAGAGCGGAGGTAGACGCGAGATGAAAATTGAAGAGATATTCATCATCGATGAGGGATTCGGACCGGTACGCATCAACTTTGAAAACGCTCCCGAAATCCCCGATGGAAACCCGAGCATTGCCGGACTTTTCTCACGACGTGATGGAGACACTATATTCCTAGGTACAGGTAGGATAGAGGTGGATGTCAAAGTCGAAATTACTAACGGTGACAGGCAAACGAGCGGGGATGCCACTTTCGATGGCCCCGAGATAGAAGTTATTGTCACAGATGATACTCTCGTCTATCAAGATAGTACAAAGGTCGTCTTGGACGATCCGGAGGCTGCGGCTGAAGAGGGCAGCGCAACAGTCCAGCGCACGGTAACATTGGTCGACTCTCTCGACGCTATGGATGAGAACATAGAAGTGAAGGTTTGGGGCAGCTGGGAAGGCGAAAAAGTGATTGCCGACGTGATTGTCTTTACGGATATTCTAAAATAGGCAGCATGCGCTTTCACTCTATCCGCTGGCAACTGCCCATAAGCTACGCTAGCATGGCATTGCTCGCTGTTGTAGCGTTGGGCATCGTTCTTTTAGCCAGCTTGCGCACGTATTATGGCCAGCAAGAGCGTGACTATCTCATAGGCAACGCGCGCACAGTTAGCGCCCAGTTAGCGCTCTCGCTCGAAATCGGCGCACCACTCGAAGCCCTGCAATCACAGCTGCAGGGCTTCGCTTTTCTCACACAGGCACGCGTTCGCCTACTCGACGCGGATGGAAACTTACTGGCCGATTCGGGAACGGCGATCGGACAACAACCTGTTACGACAGTTTCCTGGGAAGTGGAAACGGACAGCGGCTCGCAGCAAATAACGCGCACCGTCGAGGAGTCGGACGGCGAGACGCAATACAGGACTGTCATTCTCATACAGGACGAAAACAGTGCAGGAGAATTTCAGATGACAGAGCGCTCGACCGTTACTGGCAACGCGGCGCTCGAAGGGCTTGATAAGTTCGGTGTCGCTATCCAACTGCCGACTGTCGGAACGCTCTTTGGATTTGATCTCGACGCGCAAAATGTGACCGATGCAGCTCGCTCCGATCAGATTGCTACACACGACATTCGGGACATCCGCGGAGGTTTGCTGGGTAGTGTGGAATTATCTGAGGGTCCGGCCTATGGTCAGGCGATCCTACGAAGCGTGGCATGGGGGTTGGTGTTGGCAAGCATAGTTGCAGTGATGCTATCCGCATTCGTTGGTTGGCTGATCAGTCGGCGCTTGAGCGCACCTCTGCTGGCATTGACCAATGTAACTGCACGCATGGCGTCCGGTGAGCTCTCGGCTCGGACAGAAATCATGCGCAGAGACGAGACCGGAGCACTCGCGAATTCTTTCAACGAAATGGCCCAGCGTATGGAGGAAACGATCACGACGTTGCGCCGATTTGCCGGCGATGCCGCGCACGAACTGCATACTCCATTGACGGCGCTGCGCACCAGCCTGGAAATGGCGACCGCCGACCAGGCGGCTGCCGGAAAGTACCTGCAGCGTGCACAAGCGCAAGTCGAGCGGCTGGAGCACCTGACAAGCAGTCTGCTCGATTTATCGCGGCTTGAATCGGGCACAGTAAACGAAGAACGGGCTGCGATCGACCTCACAATGCTGCTGCAGGCTGGTCATGAGCATTTTGCCTCCCGCGCGGAACAGGCCGGACTCTCATTTGATTTGGATCTACCGCTGGATTCCATCACCATCCACGCTATCGATTCTCAGATTCAACAAGCAATCGGCAACTTAATTAATAATGCCATCAAGTTCACTCCGGAAAGCGGTAGTTTGAAGGTGTCCCTCAGTCGCGTCGATGATATGGCACTGCTGACAGTAGAAGACTCGGGCATCGGCATCCCAATGGCAGACTTGCCACACCTGTTCGAGCGCTTCTACCGTGGTCATAACGCATCCGACCGTCCCGGAAGCGGACTGGGGCTTTCTATTGTGAGAGCCATCGCGCATAGCCACGGGGGAGGCGTTAATGCCGAAAATACTAACACAGGGACCCGCTTCACCCTGCAACTTTCCATTACTACATCGGACAATTAACATCAACAATTCAGTTGATTCCCGATTCCGCCACGAACAAGCTAATCATTAACTCGATTGTCGACGTCTGACCCTCAGAAAAGGAAAGTTCTCATATAGACGAGCAGTATCGGAATTGTTCACATTGCTTCGTTTCGCACCAGAAAGATTGTTAATCATGCCGTACAAAAAAGTAGCCAATGACCGTATAGTATCTTCGACCGATATGAGAGTTAGCATTTTTATGCACCGAGCGCAGCTGGTTTTCACATTCAATAAATGTATGTGTTCATGTACCCGACAAGGGCAAGCCACTGCGCGCCAGTTTAGTCAACTCCTAGAGTAGCTAAACACAGAATAACGCGCACAGTGCCCCCCTGTCTTTTGAACTGATAGGGAGCGCACATCCAAGCCTACGGCCCAGGAGTTTGCTCCTGGGCTTTTTTTATTGATCGAGGAAAACATCCTATGGCGACCAACTGGAAAGAATCCTTAGCGGATGAGATCGAAGTCGATCTGGGACATGAGATTGACATCTTTGAGGGCCAACTTGAACTCCGTAAGCAGGACCAACTAGACGAAAAGGTCTTCGCCGAGACGCGACTGCGCCGCGGCGCGTATGGCCAGCGCTATGACAATGGTCAACGCCACGACGGCGTCGAGACCCGCACGCTTGATTATCCGCAGGCACTGACAAAGGGGCCGGATACCATCTGGGATGCTCCGGGTATGCAGCGTATCAAAGTGCCCTTCGGCGGGCTTACACCCAACCAATTGGAGATACTGGCAGAAGTTGCCGAAGAATACGGCGACAGCATCCTACATGTCACTACGCGCCAGGACTTCCAGATTCACTACGTGCACATTGACGACACCCCAGATTTAATGCGCCGTATCGCAGCGGTCGGAATCACGACTCGCGAAGCCTGTGGCAACGTCGTACGCAACGTAACCGCCTGCCCGCTAGCCGGCGTCTGTACCACCGAAACATTCGACGTGACACCATACGCCAATGCGCTGGCTCAATTTCTACTGGGCCACTCTGACACACAGGACTTTGGGCGCAAGTTCAAGGTCGCATTCTCCGGCTGCGAACACGAGGCCTGTGGCCTGGTAAAGATGCACGATCTGGGCTTGCTGGCGCGCGTGCGGACTGTAGATGGTCAGACGGAGCGTGGCTTTACGGTGTATGTCGGAGGCGGCCTGGGCACGGTGACGTATCAGGCCCAGGTATTGAGCGAGTTCGTAGCGCCCGAGGAAATCTTTCCACTGGCGCAGGCCATCGCGCGGGTCTTTGCCCGTATGGGCGAAAAACGCAACCGCAACCGGGCTCGCATTAAATTCCTGGTCGCCAAGCTGGGCCTGCAGGAGTTCCGCCGGCTGGTGTTGGAAGAAAAAGCGCAGCTTCCTGAGGATGATTGGGCCGGATATTTGGAACCAGTAGTCGACACTTACAAAGAGACGCCGCTAAAGCCAGCCATCGCGCTAAACGGACATCTGCAGCCGGACGGATTTGGGGAGTGGCGCCAAACCAACGTCTATCCGCAACGGCAATCCGGCTATGCCACTGTGGCCGTCAATCTGCCACTGGGCGATCTCTCATCCGATCAGGCGCGCTTGCTGGCCGATGTTGCCCGTCGGTACGTCGGAGACACGCTCCGCACAACAGTAGAACAGAATATCGTGCTGCGCTGGGTCTGCGAGGCGGATCTGCCACTCTTATATGAAGGACTACAAGCCATTGACCTGGGCGAACCTGGCGCCGGGACGATCGTGGACATCACTACCTGCCCGGGCACAGACACGTGCAAGCTTGGCATCGCCTCATCACGCGGACTCGCGGGTGAGCTGCGCGCCCAACTCACTGCCAAGAGCGCTACCTTGCCCGACGCCATCAAAGACCTGCGCATCAAGATCAGCGGCTGCTTCAACTCCTGCGGCCAGCACCATGTAGCCGACATCGGATTCTTCGGCAACAGCCGCCGAGCCGGCAACCTCAAGATGCCCCACTTCCAAGTTGTGTTGGGGGGACAATGGCGCGAAAACGGTGGTAGTTACGGCCTGCCTGTCGGGGCTGTCCCCTCCAAGGCCGTACCCGAAGTGCTAACAGCTTTGACCGATAGCTTCGTGCATGACCGTGAGCGGGGCGAGACCTTTCAGGATTGGATAACGCGCTTGGGCAAGAAGGAAATCCGCAACCTGCTCTCACCTTTCATGAAAGCACCCAGCTACGAACAGAACCCGATTTACTTCTCGGACTGGGGCGACTCGCGCGAATTCACCATCGCCGACATCGGGGTGGGTGAATGCGCCGGCGAAGTTGTCTCACTGTTCTCCATGGAAATATCTCAGGCCGAATCGGAGGCCTTCGAGGCGTTGATCGCTCACGACGAAGCAGACTATGTTGGCGCTGAGGAACGCGCATTCCACGCCATGTTGTTGGCTGCGCGAGCATTGGTACGCACTCAGTTTCTGGATGTAGGCGACGACCCCGACCGCATCGTTTCCGAGTTTAGGGAACGGTTCTTCGATACCGAGCTTTTCTTCGACAAGTATGCCAAGGGCAAGTTCGCCCAATATATGTTCAGGCGCCATGCGGCGCCCGTCTCCAACCCGGACGCGGCTGCCGCCCATCAGCGCATTGAGGAGGCCCAACTTTTTATGGAGGCCACGTTCGCTTGTGAGGCTCGCGTAAACGGTGTCATTGTCGACGGATTGCAGATCGCGTAGTTTCGGAGGAAATTTACTGTGAATCCACAGCGTATCAGCGTGAAGTACTTTATAGAGAATCCGGCAGCCGTCGATTTGGAAGAATATATTCCTATCTTCCAACGCTGGATCAAAGAGCAAACTGTCGAAGGTCTGCTCATCGACGTAGCAGACTATAAGCACGTACAAGCGGGCCCCGGCATTATCCTGATCGGGCAGCAGGCCGACTATGCCCTGGACGTCGGCGGCGGCCGGCCGGGCTTGCTTTACCGTCGCAAGCGCGAGTTGGATGGCGCCTTGCCGGAGCAATTACGCACTGTCTTCCGCCTGGCGCTGCAAGCCTGTCTCGCGGTGCAAGCCGAACACGCGCTCGAGGGTCGCGTCACCTTCCGCACCGACCAGTCTGAACTGACATTTGCAGACCGCTTGTCTGCCCCGAACGAAGCACAGACTCTGGAAATCTTCCGTGGCGACATTGAGACTCTGACCAGCGACTTATACGCCGGTCTGGATGTTTCCCTGAAACACCCGAGCACCGAATCTCGCCAGCCATTTACGATCCAAATCGACGCACCCGGTGCGCCGGATTTAGACGTCTTGCTCGACCGTCTCGGGGCTGCGCTGCCTGCTGCAGCACCAGCAGGAGTCTAATATGACGAGACCAGGTATCGTCCATCTCGTCGGAGCTGGCCCGGGTGACCCCGAGTTGATCACGGTGCGCGGACTGAAATGCCTGCAACGCGCCGAGGTACTTGTTTATGATCGCTTGGCGAATGCAGCGCTCATCGCCGAGGTACCCGCTTCGGCCACACGCTATAACGTCGGCAAAACGCCGGGCAGGTTAAACCTGTCACAATCGGAAATTAATTTTCTGTTGGTGCGCGAGGCGCGACAGGGGAAAAGGGTTGTGCGTTTGAAAGGCGGCGACCCATTCATTTTCGGGCGCGGTGGGGAAGAATGCCTGGCATTGGCAGCAGCCAGCCTCCCATATGAAGTCGTCCCCGGTATCAGCAGCGCCAGCGCTGCACCGTCCTACGCCGGGATCCCACTTACCCACCGCGGCATGGCGCGCTCAGTAGCATTCGTCACCGGTCACACGTGCGATCTCGATGCAACCGAACTGGATTGGGATTCAGTCGCACATGTCGATACGCTCGTCATCCTGATGGGCGTACGCAACTTGCCGACGATCGTTCAACAATTGCTCCAGTGCGGGCGCGCCGCCAACACGCCGGTTGCTGCCGTGCGCTGGGGGACAACCGACAAGCAAAGCCTCGTAACCGGCACACTGGAAACCATTGTCGAACGCACCCGGAGTCTGCAACCGCCGGCCATCATCGTCGTCGGCGAGGTCGTCCGGTTGCAGCCCGAACTTGAATGGTTTCCTGCTATTTCGACAGCCCTTGAGGCTAACTCGGCTTTTACCGTACCAACAGAGGGTAGCGTAACAAAGACTTACCATACAAATAATCTTATTCGTATGGAGACGTATTAATGACCGCCTATATCACGAATGCGCCGACCTCAGACTAGCGTCCGGCGCCTACCAAGAATTGGACGCCGGAGAACCTGCAGGAAATTAGCAGCGATTTTGAGGGCAGCCATCCATCAGAAATCTTGCGTTGGGGGTTGGACACCTTCACGTCAGATATTGCCCTGGCCGCCGCCTTTGGCCCGGAAGACGTTGTACAGATTTACTTGATTTCGCAATTGCGGCCGGAAACTACCATGTTCTACCTGGATACCGACTTGCTTTTCGCCGAGACCTATCAACTTCGCGACGAGCTGGCCGAGCGTTTGGGTGTGCGTTTCACACGCGTGCATGGCGGCGCATCCGTGGCAGAGCAGGCGCTACAGCACGGGCCGGCCCTCTGGAAACGCGATCCAGGACTGTGCTGTGAGCTACGGAAAGTAGCGCCGCTAAGAAGCTTCCTGGCTTCTCAGCGCGCCTGGATCACTGGTATCCGGCGCGATCAAACAGCGCTGCGAGCCAATGCCGGGTTGGTTGAATGGGACGCAGGCAACGGCTTGGTCAAGTTCAATCCACTCGCAAGCTGGACTTCCGAGGATGTCTGGGCACATATTCGCGAACACAATTTGCCGTCAAATCCGCTCCACGAGCAGGGCTATCTGAGCATTGGCTGTGAACCCTGCACGCGTCCAGTAGCGCCCGGAGAGGATCCCCGCGCCGGACGCTGGGGCAACATGGATAAAACCGAATGCGGCATTCATGTGCAACTCCCGGAAGAGCAGAAAGGTGCCTCCGATGCAGTCGTCAGTTAGAAAACAGGATAGCCATCAAACCACAATCTCGCCGCATGGCGGTACTCTGGTTGATCGCCGGCTGCCTGGTGAGGTGCGAGAGGCCGTACTCGAGCAGGCGCGCAGCCTACCTCGCATCCAACTCGATGCGCTGCGCCTCTCGGACCTGGAGCTGATCGCAACGGGCGCAGCCAGCCCGCTGACGGGCTTCATGACGGAGAAAGATTACCGGTCCGTCGTCAATGATTTGCATCTGGCGGACGGCCAGGTTTGGACGCTACCGATCGTTCTACCCGTGACGCACGAAGTAGCCGCCGAATTGTATGTGGGTCAATCGGCGGCATTATGCGAGGGCGAACGGACGCTCGCGATTATCGAGATCGCTGACAAGTACGAGTACGATAAAGAGCTCGAAGCGCGCGAAGTCTACCAAACGACCGATACGGCGCACCCCGGCGTAGCGCGCCTGTATGCCCAGGGCGACGTGCTCCTGGGTGGCGAAGTGTGGGTGTTGAATTTGCCGTCGGCCGCCGGCAGCGAATTCGTGTCTCATCGCCACACAGCGCAGCAGACGCGCCAACTGTTTGCCGAACGCGGTGGGCATCGCGTGGTGGGCTTCCAGACGCGCAACCCTATCCATCGCGCGCATGAGTATATCCAGAAGACGGCGTTAGAAATCGTGGATGGCTTACTACTGCATCCCCTGGTGGGCGAGACCAAGCCAGATGATATTCCAGCCGCTGTGCGCATGGCATCATACGAAGTACTGCTTGAGTCTTACTATCCAGAAAATCGCACGCTGCTGGGCGTATTCCCGGCGGCGATGCGCTATGCCGGTCCGCGCGAGGCTGTGTTCCATGCGCTGCTGCGCAAGAACTATGGTTGTACTCACTTCATCGTCGGACGCGATCACGCCGGCGTCGGAAACTACTACGACACCTATGCTGCCCAGCACATATTCGATGAATTCCCGCCAGAGGCTATCGGCATAATCCCGTTGTTCTTTGAGCACACTTTTTACTGCCGCAAATGCCAAAGCATTGTCAGTGCCAAAACCTGTGCGCACAGTTCGGATGAGCATTTGAGTCTTTCGGGGACCCAGGTGCGGCGTATGCTTGAGAATGGCCAGCCGCTGCCAGTTGAATTCACGCGCCCGAAAGTGTCCAGCGTTCTGATTGATGGGCTGCAGCACCACAAACATGACAACAGTCGCCAACGCAATCGTCGCGCGTTGGATTTACCTAAACGGCGGCCCGAGAGGCTGCACTCGGAGTCGATTCAGGGAACAACCTAAGCGGTTGCGCTCGATGGATGCTCCGGGGTTCTCCTCCTCTGCTCCCCCCTCTGCCGATGTATTGTCGACGGAGAGGGGGGAGCAATTAATATGAAAGCCTACCCGATATTCCTCATTGGCTTGAATGATCGTCGTTGTATTGTCGTCGGCGGTGGACAAGAAGCGGAACGCAAAGTCGGGGGCTTGCTGGACTGTGATGCCGCTGTAACTCTGATCAGCACAAAAGTTACTCCACAGCTGAACACGTGGGCCGAAGCTGGATCCATTTCCTGGATTGGACGAGGTTACCAGACGGGTGATTTTGAAGGCGCGTATCTGGTCATCGCAGAACGGAGCGATGCGGAAACCAATGCGCGTATCTGGGCCGAGGCCGAAGCGGAAAACGCACTCGTAAATGTCATGGACGACGTTCCAAATTGTAACTTTATCGCCGGTTCAGTTGTGCGCCAAGGTTCGCTGACGGTCTCTATTTCGACGGCTGGCGCAGCTCCGGTATTGGCGGTGCGGCTACGACAACGGTTGGAACGTGAGCTGGGCGCAGAATACGCAACCTTCCTCGATTTGATGCAGGCCTTACGGGAACCGTTGGCGACGCGCTATCCAGATTTTGAGGAACGTCGAGCGCTGTGGTATGAACTGGTCGACTCCGACATTTTAGATCTCCTGCGCACCGGGGAGAGAAAACTGGTTCACGAACGAATCGCCGCCATTGTTGGCGCAGACCTTTTACCAACTCAGGAAGTTTAAGTTAGGAACGAGCCGCCACAATAATCCTGGGCCGGTCGCGCGCCCATACTGGCGGGCGTGGCCAGAAATCGGCTCGGCAGCAACCCCTATCAACCGTTCGGTTGATCCCCAAATCCACCTCGTATAACCATATATTTATCCACTCGATTGGCGACATCTGGTCCTCATTCCGCGATAATCTATACGAATAAAGCGTGAGGGAGAAACCATGGAAAATGTAATTGAAGTTCACGAGATTAAGAAATCGTACAGTGGTGTCGCCGTTGTTGACGGCATTTCGTTCGATGTCAAAAAAGGCGAGATTTTCGCCATCCTGGGGCCGAACGGCGCGGGGAAAACGACAACCGTGGAGAGCGTGATCGGGCTGCGCCGCCCGGACGGGGGCAGCGTGCGCGTGTTGGGCCTCGATCCGCAGCTGGAAGGCGCGCGGGTGCGGCAACGCATTGGTGTGCAATTGCAGGAGGCCGCCCTGCCCGAACGGATGAAAGTCTGGGAGGCGCTCGATCTTTTCGCCTCCTTCTACAAGCGGGCAGCGGATTGGGAGCCCCTAATCGAAGAATGGGGCTTGACCGAAAAACGCAACACGGCTTTTGGAAACCTTTCGGGCGGGCAGCAGCAACGCCTGTTCATCGCGCTGGCGCTTGTGAATAAGCCGGAACTGGTCATGCTCGACGAACTCACTACTGGGTTAGACCCACAAGCGCGCCGCGCCACGTGGGAACTCATTCGTGCAATTCGAGATCAGGGCACATCGGTCGTGCTCGTCACTCATTTCATGGACGAAGCCGAAGAACTGGCCGATCGCGTCGGCATTATCGATCACGGCAAAATGATCGCCCTCGACACCCCCCAGGCACTGATCAGCGGACTCGAGGCGGGCCAGCAAGTTCTCTTCAGCGTGCAGAATGGTTTCGATCCGAGCACTCTGGAAGCTGTCGCCGGCGTAACCCAGATTGAACAAACCTCAAACAACGTCATTGTGCGAGGCGAGGGCGCGCTCATGGCACACGTCGCCGCCGTATTGGCCGAGCAAAACATCATGCCGGCCGACCTGCGCTCCGAACAAGCTTCACTCGAGGACGTATTCTTGGCACTGACCGGATCACGGATCCGCAATTAGGAGAAATAAAAATGTCTTTCTTAAAAATGACCCGAATGGAAATCAAGCTCTTCTTGCGCGAACCGCTTGGCGCTTTTTTTACACTCGCATTTCCGTTGCTGCTGTTGTTTGTCTTCGGATTGATCTTTGGGAACGATCCCTTTCCGGGTACGACACTCGGTTTCCTTGACATTGCCACGCCTAGTTACATGGCGATGATTATTGGCACAACTGCCTTGATGGGTATCCCTATTGGGCTGGCCTCATATCGTGAACAAGGCATCTTACGCCGCTTCCGAGCCACGCCCGCCAATGTTCGCATCCTTCTGGGCGCGCAACTATTTATGCACTTTTTGATGACTGCGCTTGGAATCACATTGCTCATAGTGGCCGGGCGACTGTTCTATGATGTCAAAATGCCGGCTGACCATCTTGGAGTCGCGATCGCCTT
The DNA here is from genome assembly GCA_965248775.1 of Anaerolineales bacterium. Taxonomy (GTDB): domain Bacteria; phylum Chloroflexota; class Anaerolineae; order Anaerolineales; family JBHHUI01; genus JBHHUI01. The sequence goes on along the minus strand of OZ252150.1, from coordinate 914,657 downwards.
TGTAGGCAGCACTGTCAGCTTCTTTGCACTCGGCAGTGTACTGGCCGCAATCGCACCAACGGCACGCACAGCACAGGCCATTGGAATGGCGCTCTACTTTCCGATGCTGTTCCTCTCCGGAGCCGCGATCCCGCGCCAGATTATGCCCGCAAGCGTTCAAAGAGCGGCTGAATTCATTCCGCTCACGCACGTAAACCTGCTATTGAGCGATCTGTGGCATGGCAAAGGCTGGCGGGTTGCTTCGATTTTGGTACTGGGCGCGCTACTCGTAGCAGGCGTCGCAATCACAACCTTCGCAATTAGACGAGAGCGCGATTAGTTTGTCCAACTCGTCACCCTCGTGAACCGGAACTTCGGTTCATGAGGGTGGCTGCCTAAGCTCGACTTTGTACATTTGGGGACTGATTTCTCATAAATAGAAAGGCAAGGTAAGCTGACCTTTGGATCAAGAAAGGTCGGAAAATGCTCACCTTGCCCACGGACATTATAGACTTGCTAAAGCCCTTCGCGACAGTGTTCGAAAAGCGCACTTGGTGGAAAGCTCTGGTGCTTCTGGTCGGTTCGATCCTGACGCCGCACTTGCGGACGGTGACGCTCGCGCTGCGCGTAACCGAGTACTGCCGTACCCGGCAAGTGTGGGGCTGAGCAGTGCCGGTAATTTTGCGAAGTTTCACCACGTGCTCAATCGCGCGACCTGGTCGGCACGTAAGTTGAGCCAATTGTTGCTTGCGTTGCTTTTGCAGCACTTTGATTACGGTGACGAGACTTTGGTGTTTGGAATCGATGAAACTATCGAACGTCGCTGGGGTCGTCGTATCAAGGCGCGCGGCCTCTATCGCGACGCCGTGCGTTCGAGCGGGGGTCACTTCGTGAAGGCCAGCGGCTTGCGCTGGATCAGCCTGATGTGGCTTGTACACATTCCATGGGCGATACGCGTGTGGGCGCTGCCAGTGTTTACACTGTTGGCGCCTTCTCAGCGATATTATGCGGACAAAGCGCGCGCTCATAAAACGGTACTCGACTGGGCGCGCCAAATGGTCTTCCAGCTGCGCCGCTGGTTGCCCAGCCGAAAGTTGGTGCTTGTGGCCGACAATAGCTACGCCGCGCTGGAATTCCTGCATGCCTGTCAGTCGCTCTCCGAGCCGGTGGCGGTCGTCACACGTCTGCGTCTGGACGCACAGCCCTGTATCAACCGGCACCGCCGCGCAAGCCCGAACAGCTCGGCTGGCCACGGCGCACCCAGTCCAGTGGGGCCTGGGTCACTGGAAGGGGGCCCGCTTACCCACATTGCAAGCCCGGCTGAACGACCCGGAAACGGCTTGGACGAAGACCACGGTCGCCTGGTACAGCAACAAACAACGCACGGTAGAAATCACCGCCGGCACGGCGGTCTGGTATCACGGCGGGATGCCCACTGTGCCGCTGCGCTGGGTTCTCATCCGCGACCCGGAGGACAAATTCAAGCCGCAAGCTTTGCTGTGCACGGACCGCTGGGCTGACCCGGTACAGGTCATCACCTGGTTCGTACAACGCGGGCAGCTGGAAGTCACGTTCGAAGAAGTGCGCGCCCACCTCGGAGTTGAGACACAGCGCCAGTGGTCCGATGCCGCCATCGCGCGCGTCACGCCGGTGCTGCTAGGACTGTTTTCCTGGATCACGCTGGCGGCTCACAAGTTGCATGTGCATGACCCAATCCCTGTGCGAACGGCTGCCTGGTATGCCAAACCTTTGCCAACATTCTCTGATGCAATCGCAACTGTGCGGCGTGAACTCTGGCCGATGGCAAGTGGTTTTTCCATGTCGCCGTCGCAGCCCGATATCGTAAAAGTCCCGCGCGCATTGCTCGATTCTCTGCTAAATATGGCTTGTTACGCTACTTGAAACGTACAAAGTCGAGCTAAGGAATGAGAATTAAATAACTTGTGCAAATGGGAGAGCGCGGTAATTCCATTGGGGCAAGAAATCATCAAAGATAATGCGCATGTTGTCCCTGAAATCTGTGGCTACTTTACGACCGGTTTCGTAGACCTGGTCAATAACATGGACAAAAGCTTTCAGTCCGGTCTTGGTGCTGGTTTTTTCCATCAGTTCTTTGACGAGTTTGCGGCTGGTGAAGATCACGCCTTGGCAAGCGCGGGTAACATGCGGGAAGAAACGGTGTTCGCTGGGGTTGTATTTCGAGCAATAGGGTGGATAGTGAGCAATGCGAATTTCGACCCCGATTTCATCGGCCAGTGCTTGCAAGTCTTGCTTGAAGATGTAGTAGCGGGAACTGTTACTCCCGCCGCCATCGCAAAGCACGAGAATAGAAGTGGCGTTGGGATAGTGGTAGTGGCCGTATGTGTACCACCAATGGCGAAAGCTATCGCAAGCGAATTCACTGGTATCATGACTGCCGCCGAGTTGGATGTAGCCGACATTGAGACGCAAGTCGTAGAGACTGTGAGGAATGCTGACCCCAGCAGCATAGCTGTTGAAATCATGGTCATAAGTTTGCAGTTCTTCCAGGGTGTACAAATGTCCGTCTCGGTAGAAATTGCCCAGATATTCCTTTTTCTTGCTGTCCATGCTGACAATGGGATTGCCCGCCGCTTCGAATTCGGTCTTGAGCCGCGTGATGTTCTCAAATTGCTCGTTGCGGTTTTCAATCTCGGCCTTCAAACCGAGTTTCTTTTGCGCTTTTCGGCGGCGATAGTTGTGCTTCTGCAGCAACTTGCGCACCACATATTTGCTGACCACGATGTCGTGCTCGGCCCGCAACGCCGCAACAATCTCGCCCGGGGTCAGGTTCGTCCAGCGCACCCTCTCGTCCATCGGGTCACCGGCTGTGTGCTCGCGCAACACTGCCAGGAACTTCTCAGCAAGTTGCGCCCCCCATGTGACGTAGTACGGTTTGCGTCCGCCGCCTGGCTTCCGAATGCGCTGCTCCACTTCGCCCTTGGGCAAGCCACTGACTTCGCGGGCGCCTTTGCTCACCGTGTTGCGACTGCACCCCAACACCCGCGCAATGTAACTCCGTCCGCCGTGTCCAAATCTCAAGGCTTCGAAACCAGCAAAGCGACGCCCATCTTTCTCGTTCAAGCTGTTGTAAAAGCGGCGCATCATTTCTTCATGTTCGGGCGCATAGGGTTTCATCATGGCCTCCTGGCTAGTGTTCTGATGAAGCCAAGAGAATATCACTGCTTGCATCCGTTGTGAACCAACTGCCCAAATTATTTAATTCTCGTTCCTAAGGGTCCGTGAAAATATAACTTCCCGAACCTAAAATTTGTCATTTCGAGCGATAGCGAGAAATCCACACCCCCACTCACTGCACAATCGTGAAAGATTTCTCCCTTTGATCGAAATGACACACGCGAAGATATTCTTTTACTTTAGTTTCCGCTAAGTGAGGGGGTGACAAAACGCAGAAAGTGTTCAAAAATGGGGTTGGTCAAAACACCAAATAAGGAACACGATCTGCGATGGACGCAATAATACAACAAACCCAAATTTTCGTTGAAAACTGTGTGGCAGGACTGCCAAAGGGAACCAATCAAAATATGCTGCAGTTGATGTTAAGCATAATGAGCGGCAAGTTTCTTGACTGTCGCGGGGCATTATTCCCGGCGTTGGCAGCAAGTGGCTATTCAGCAGATACATGTCATCGGATAGAAAATACGTTGCGAACAGGTGTGTACAGCGTGCAGGAAGTTATCGATGCACAGCGGTCACAAGTATTGTGTAGCAATAAATTTGAAATCATCTATCGACAAGGTTATCGTGCGCTGGATATCGATCTGACATTTGTCGGGCGGCCTGCTTTGAAAGATGCCAAGGGGAAATACTACCGAGGGTCAGCAGGCAAAGCAGTGCTGGGTGTTGGGTGTGCGCTGGTGTGTGAAGTTGGGCGTGTCAAAGATAAACCGGGAAAACGAATGGGACTTCTCAAGGAGATTGTCTCCGAAACCGGACTGCAAGTCGCCGGACAATCTAAACTGCAGGCATTGGCGTTGAAACAAATCGCAGCCAAGCTACCAGAAGATGCCATCGTAGTGCATGATGCGGGTGCCAAAGTAACCGAATTACAAAGCGTGGCTATGGCGCGCTATCTTGTCAGGAAGGCTAACAATGCTGTGTTCCGGCGTAATTATCTGCCTGAACGCACGTCCAAGCGCGGACGCCCGGCTGAATATGGAGAACGAATTCGACCGACAGATCGCACTCATAAAGGCCATCTGATTACAGCCTGTCAACCTGACAAGACCAATGGCTTTAGACGGAAAAGTCGCAAGATAAGAGTCAAGATTTGGAACGATGTTGTGCTAGCCTCGCAAAAGGTCGCGGCCGACAATGAATTGCTGAATGTATTTGTATTTGACGACCCACTCTATAAGAAGCCATGGGTGCTTATTACCAATGTCCGTGAACTTCGTCCGAGGGTTGTGTATGGCTTTTATCTGGACCGCTGGCCAGTTGAACATCCGCCCCTGGTTTCCAAAATAATCCTGGGTATGCAACGACAATTCGTTTTCAACCCAATCTGTCGCGAGCGGTTATTGGCCTTCGGGCTGGTCGCTGGCAATATGTTGACTTGGCTGGCTCACCAAGTGCCGCCGCAAGCATCTGGCTTCCCCAGCACTGCCGCTGGGCAAGTGTGGGACCGCAAGCCCAAACAAACACCAGGCCGGCTACGCAGAACGTTAGCCAAGGCCGATTTATCAAAGTTGGCCTGGAATAATCCTACAATTTCAAAAAAAGATCCAAGACAGACCATTTGCAGACCGGAATATTGGGTCATAAGCGAGCCACCCCGTCCCGTGGGTCCGGGGTCACGGGAGAGCGCCTTTATCGCCTTGAATTCGCGCATTCTTTTTGAATAAGCAGTATTTTCGCGAAGCTCAAGGTCGCCCAAGGACTTGACCTTTCTTAGGAACGAGAATTAAATAATTTGGGCAGTTGGTTCACAACGGATGCAAGCAGTGATATTCTCGTGGCTTCATCAGAACACTAGCCAGGAGGCCATGATGAAACCCTATGCGCCCGAACATGAAGAAATGATGCGCCGCTTTTACAACAGCTTGAACGAGAAAGATGGGCGTCGCTTTGCTGGTTTCGAAGCCTTGAGATTTGGACACGGCGGACGGAGTTACATTGCGCGGGTGTTGGGGTGCAGTCGCAACACGGTGAGCAAAGGCGCCCGCGAAGTCAGTGGCTTGCCCAAGGGCGAAGTGGAGCAGCGCATTCGGAAGCCAGGCGGCGGACGCAAACCGTACTACGTCACATGGGGGGCGCAACTTGCTGAGAAGTTCCTGGCAGTTTTGCGCGAGCACACAGCCGGTGACCCGATGGACGAGAGGGTGCGCTGGACGAACCTGACCCCGGGCGAGATTGTTGCAGCGTTGCGGGCCGAGCACGACATCGTGGTCAGCAAATATGTGGTGCGCAAGTTGCTGCAGAAGCACAACTATCGCCGCCGAAAAGCGCAAAAGAAACTCGGTTTGAAGGCCGAGATTGAAAACCGCAACGAGCAATTTGAGAACATCACGCGGCTCAAGACCGAATTCGAAGCGGCGGGCAATCCCATTGTCAGCATGGACAGCAAGAAAAAGGAATATCTGGGCAATTTCTACCGAGACGGACATTTGTACACCCTGGAAGAACTGCAAACTTATGACCATGATTTCAACAGCTATGCTGCTGGGGTCAGCATTCCTCACAGTCTCTACGACTTGCGTCTCAATGTCGGCTACATCCAACTCGGCGGCAGTCATGATACCAGTGAATTCGCTTGCGATAGCTTTCGCCATTGGTGGTACACATACGGCCACTACCACTATCCCAACGCCACTTCTATTCTCGTGCTTTGCGATGGCGGCGGGAGTAACAGTTCCCGCTACTACATCTTCAAGCAAGACTTGCAAGCACTGGCCGATGAAATCGGGGTCGAAATTCGCATTGCTCACTATCCACCCTATTGCTCGAAATACAACCCCAGCGAACACCGTTTCTTCCCGCATGTTACCCGCGCTTGCCAAGGCGTGATCTTCACCAGCCGCAAACTCGTCAAAGAACTGATGGAAAAAACCAGCACCAAGACCGGACTGAAAGCTTTTGTCCATGTTATTGACCAGGTCTACGAAACCGGTCGTAAAGTAGCCACAGATTTCAGGGACAACATGCGCATTATCTTTGATGATTTCTTGCCCCAATGGAATTACCGCGCTCTCCCATTTGCACAAGTTATTTAATTCTCATTCCTTAGCGTTAGCGGAAACTAAAGTTTATGAAACCTAAGCTATGCATAATTGCTCCGGCTGCAGTATGGTTAGGGCATTGCGGAACTAGATATGAGCAACAGGTCTTTGACGACAACACGGGATAGTTCTTCCACACGCCAACCCGACGCCTGGGAGCGCTGGCTGTGGATATTCCATGTCATTGCCTACCTGGCGTTGGCCGGAAGTGTTTTCATCGCTGCGACCGACTCCGGGCCGCGACCCATCTCACTTACGAGCGTGCTGACTTTGTCTGCGTTTCTAGGGCTCTGGTACGCCGGGGTGATGTTGTCTAAATATGAGTTTTGGGCGCTCTACTTGCCCTACTCGCTGCTCTATTTCGCGGCCGGCTGGGGTGCCTGGATTTGGTTGGCTAATGCGTCTCCACATTTCATGATGCTGGCTGCCATGATATACCCAGCTACCTTCATTCGGTTGCCAATGTGCTGGGCTACCGGCACTGCTGTGACAATGACCGGTGTACTCGTAGCAGCTGCGCTCATATCGAGGGGCGCTGCGGCAAGCGCGTCTGCGATAGGCTTGGGTATCGCGCTGCTACCTGCTATCGGGCTGGCGGTCTTTATCTCCTCCATCATCTCTCAAAGTCATGAGCGGCGCGAATTGATCCGGAAGCTGCAGGCAACGCAGGACGAACTCGCTCGTACCGAACGCGACAAAGGAGCGTTACAAGAGCGCGAGCGTTTGGCGCGGGAAATTCATGACACTCTGGCGCAAGGCTTTACGAGCATCGTGATGCACCTGGAAACTGCCGAGCAAGCATTGCCTGAGGAAACACAGAAAGTTGAACGCCACATCGATCAGGCGCGCAATACGGCTCGCGAGAGTCTGGAGGAGGCGCGGAGGCTCGTGTGGGCCTTACGCCCCGAAGCATTAGTTAGGGCCTCGCTGCCGGATGCTCTTGCGCGCCTGGTGCAAGAGTGGTCCGCCGAGACCGGCATTGCCGCTACTGCCAACATTACCGGCACCCGTTCCGATCTGCTTCCCGAGATCGAAGTCAGCTTGTTGCGCGCCGCACAGGAAGCGCTCGCCAACATCCGCCGACACGCGCAGGCAGCGTCCGCCAATCTAACTCTTTCTTACATGGGTGATGTCGTCGTTCTGGATGTGCAGGACAATGGCCGAGGATTCGACGTTGCAGCGCTCGGCGCGCGTGCGCCGGGATTCGCCTCCGATGGTTTTGGGCTGACGGCTATGCGCCAGCGCGCCGAACAACTTGGCGGCTCCGTCGTCGTCGAAAGCGACGGAGATGGCACAACCGTCGTAGTCGAGATTCCCGTCCCCGCGACGGCTGAACAGATCGATGCCAGATAAAATTCGGATCCTCATCGCGGATGACCATCCGGTCGTGCGAACCGGGTTGCGCGGCATGCTCGCGTCTCAGGCAGACTTCGAAGTGGTCGGCGAGGCAAACGATGGCGCACAGGCCGTCCAATTGGTGACTTCAACACAGCCGGCAGTTGTACTGATGGACTTGCGCATGCCCGGCACCGACGGCGTGAGCGCGATCCGGCAGATCGCTGCGCAGCAGCCCGGTGTACAAGTGCTCGTGCTCACGACGTACGACAGCGATGCCGATATTCTGCCCGCTATCGAAGCCGGTGCGACAAGTTACCTGCTTAAAGACACTCCGCGCGAGGATTTGTTTCGCGCGATCCGGGCTGCCGCGCGGGGCGAATCGGTGCTGGCGCCGTCGGTTGCCGCCCGCCTGATGGGCCGCATGCGCGCGCCGGCGGAGGAAGCCCTCAGCGCCCGCGAAATCGAGGTGCTAGCCCTGGTTGCACGTGGTCACAGCAACAAAGAAATCGGCAAGCAGCTGCACATCAGCATCGCCACCGTAAAGACGCACCTCATTCACGTCTTCGACAAACTAGACGTGGACGACCGCACCGCGGCTGTCACGGTCGCGCTCGAACGCAATATTCTAAGTCTGGACAAATAACGCGATCCCGCTCGGGTCTGGATGCGTTCATTAATTTAATGCTAGCGGAGCGCTGATCGCCCGCGAATGGAGCGCTCTACCCCATGTATATCGATTATTGGCTCTGCAAATGCAGCTCAATACGAGCAAATATTTCGAGCCGGCTATCGGTTAGTCGGTTCCCATCTCGTCTTTATCTCGTTTGACTCATCGCTCCCCACTCGCTAGACTCGGTTCATCAATTTCGGTATGAATCGCTAGTAGAAAATCCATGAATCGAAGACCCGTTACCACATTCGCACTTATTGCTACCATCATGCTCACCTTGACTGCGTCGGTCGCATCCGTCACGGCGGCGCCGGCACGAGATTTTGGCTTCTTCAGCGCCGGTCAGTTCCCGCTGTATGTCACGAACCCCATCGGCGCCGTCGTGCATCAAGTCGATGCGAGCGGGGCTGCTAGCACTTACGCCACCCGGTTCAGCGAGCCCTTGGGCATAGCGTTCGACGCGAGCGGCAACCTGTACGTGGGGGATAGAAACGACGATGTCGTCTACCTTGTGCCGCCGGCGGGGGTGCGGTTGGGGGCGCCGTGAGCACCTATGCTACGGGGTTCAACAATAACCTAGGCCTGGCGTTCGACGCGAGCGGCAAACTGTACGTGGCGGACACTACCGCCAACGTCGTCTACATTGTGCCACCGGGCGGGGGTGCAGCGAGCACTTTCGTGGCGCTGACGGATGCCGCGTACGTAGCCTTCTCGCCGCTGTCGCTCGGTGGCCCGCACGGCGACTCAACCGGCGGCACAACCACGGATGGGAGTTGCTGGTACAGCGCCAACGACAACGGCTTCCGCGGCTTCACATTCCACGACCAGGGCGAGCACGTTGCCAGCGGCGGCAACCACTACTGCAGCACGCCCATCACCATTACCTGGGACGGCTACACAGTGTGCGCCATTGCGCCGCCTGGCTACAAGATCACCGGCATGAGCATCAACCAAAGTACATGGATACCTGACACGATCTGTTACACGGGCAAACAGGGTGCGCGGGTGGACATCGGGCTGCAGCACATCACCACGACCAACGGAGCCGCGTACGGCGCAGCTGTGGTTGCGGATGAACCGGCTGTCGCTGCCGAAGCGGAGTCAGGTTACGCGATAGGCGCGACAGGTGGGACGTTCAGCTGTCCGGCGACGAGTGGGAGTGTCAATGTGACCGTGCCTGCGAATGTCGTCGCGGATGGCACGCGCTTCCTGTGCACGGCGAATGAAAAAGCACAGTCAACAGCCGCACCAATAGGCTATTCGCTGGTCGGGTCGCGGGTAGATTTGACGACTGACACGGGACTGGCAACATTTGACAGCGCACTGACAGTGTGTCTGAGCTACACAGTTGCCGACATATTGAAGGCCGGCGGCGCCGCAGCCAACCTTCGCGTTGGCTTCTTCGACGGTGTCATGTGGCAGCCATTGCCGCTCACGTCATCCAGTGCTAACGAGACATGCGGAATGGCCGACCACTTCACACAATTCGGCCTGATGGCAGCCACGCCGACGGCACTCCCCGCGACGGGGGCGAGTGTTTCACCGGTGGTGTGGCTCGGGCTGGCAGTCGTTGCGTTAGCGGGTGGTGGATTTATGTGGCGGAGGCGGCATTTGGCCGGATAACTTGAAATCGATAGTGAGATGGAGATGAAGCCCTGGTATTTTCCACGCAGTCCAGGGTGTTTCTGCACTGGAGGGCTTTTTTATTTGCATGGGGGGATGACATTTTAGAAGTAGACTGCCACCAGTGTAAAGTGCTCCTTTATGACATTGAGTGATTAGTCCTTACACGCTATAGAATATTTTTCTGCGCAGAAGAACAATCTTAGCGGATTACGTATGATACTCAATGATGGGGTATTAACCCCGCGAGCATGTTCCTCAGAACGCGTATGCTTTTCAGGTACTCCGTGATGTCAATGTGTTCATCGGGTGTGTGGTCGAAGTGGGAATTTCCGGGACCGTATGCAATGACCGGGCACTCCCAACCTGGTGCGACGATGTTCATGTCTGATGTACCCGATTTGAGAACGAAACCCGGCTCGCCCCCCTCGGCTCGGATGGCAGCCAGGGCCGCGCGAACTAACGCGTTGTTCTTCCCGGCCCGATAAGCGGGCACCGCGCCGCGTACAGAAATGATGCTCGCCTTTTCGCTGAATACATTCCGAACCTGCGAATCAAGCTCCGCAGGCGACATGGAGGGCGGCAGGCGGAACCCAATTCTCAATTGTGCGCTTTCCGTAAGGCCGTCGGAGTTGGAGTTCATCGCCCGCAAGGTTGGCGTTACATTGTTGAAGACGCCCTGGCGACCGTCGTTGGTTTCCTCGCCCCAGGCTTGCACAGCTTGCCAGAGCTCGACGGCCTGCTCGCAAGCACTCGACTCGGCGCCGGCCGTGTGGGTGGCCGGCCGCTCGATCTCGAAGTTATACCAAGCGCTCCCTTTATAGCCGAGTGTGACACGATCCCAGCGGCTAGGCTCGCCTATGATGAGAAAGTCTGGACGGGGGTAGTGGTCGCGCACATAGGTGGCACCAGGAGAAGCTGCCTCCTCGCCTACTGCAGCGATGACCGTGAGCTGCAAGCCCGCTGGCGCTCCTTGAGCCGCCGCTGCGACGAAGGCTGCCAGTGGCCCCTTTGCGTCTACCGTGCCACGCCCATAAAGAAGGTCCCCATCGCGCCGCACGGGAATCTCCCCGGGCACTGTGTCGATATGGCCGAGCAACACTACCTGCTGGGGCCCCTCCCCAATATGGCCGACTGCGTTGCCGGCTGTGTCGATCGTCGCCTCGAACCCCATAGAGTTCAGCTGCTCCACCAGAAATGCAACGGCGGTAGCTTCCGCTCCTGAAAGGCTTGGCTGCTCGACTAAACCAACTAGAAGTTCGACCGGGTCAAGCATCGGACGTCTGCATCTACAACCGCGCGGTGACGGCGGCGACCATCTCGGCTGTGGGTGCGCTACCGCCCAGGTCGGGCGGGTATATGCCGGCCTGCAGGGTGGCCGTGAGGGCTGAACGCAGACGTTCGGCTGCGCTTGAGAAATTTAAGTCGTCCAGGAGTAGCGCCAAGCTGAGCAGCGCTGCGCTCGGGTTTGCGATCCCTTGTCCGGCGATGTCGGGCGCCGAGCCGTGCACCGGCTCGTAAACGGCGCTGCGCTCCCCGACATTGGCGGAAGCGGCCACACCCAGCCCACCGACAAGCGCGCTCGCCAGATCAGATAGGATGTCGCCATATAAATTTGGAGCCAGGATAACGTCGAAGCGTTCCGGGGTGCGCACCAGATCGTGCGCGAGCGCGTCCACCAAGCGGTCATCGACTTCGAGACCGTCGACCTCAGCGGCGACCATGCGTGCCGTCTCCAGGAACAAGCCGTCGGTTTGTGCAAGCACGTTCGCCTTGTGCGCAATTGTCAGGCGCCCGCGCCGACGTTGCGCCTGCTGCACGGCGACTTGCGCTACACGCTCGCTAGCGGCGCGAGATATCACGCGCTCCGCGATGGCTGTATCCGGTGTCGCCCAGCGTTCGCGTCGTACATATAAGCCCTCGGTATTCTCACGCACGATCAGCAGGTCTATGTTTGGGCGTGAAGCCTCGATCGGCAAGCTGCGCACAGGGCGTAAGTTGGCGAACAATTGCAGCTCCTGGCGCAAGTCCAGGATCGGGCTGCGATAGCCGTCCGCGCCCCCGGAAGGTGAACTCGTCGCGCCGAACAAAGCGCAACCTGTGCGCTTGACGGCAGCGAGCGTCTCTGCGGGCAAGGCTGTGCCAGTCTCCTCGAAACAAGACCAACCGGCAGGGTAGCTCTCACATTGCAATGGCAGATCGAGCGCAGAGATGATTTCAACAGCGGCGGCAATTACTTCGGCGCCGACACCGTCGCCTGGTATGATGCAGATGGTTTGCATCTTTGTTCAGTTTGGGTCGCTGCCGGCGCCTTGCATCCGTCGCTGAACATAGGGGATAAGCCCCCCGGCGGCTAGAATAGCCTGCGCCGTCCCCGAGAGCGGCGGAAAATCGAATGCCTGACCGGCGATGTCGATGGTGTGAGTGTGCGGCTCAATGCGAATGGATTGACCATGCTCCGCAGCCTCGACAGCTTGCGGGCAAGTGATCGCCAGCAGCCCGTTATTGATTGCATTTCGATAGTAGATGCGTGCAAAGCTCACAGCTACGATAGCGTCGATGCCCGCCGCGCGCAGGCAGGTGACAGCTTGTTCACGTGAACTGCCATTGCCGAAGTTACGCCCCGCGACGAGCACGTCTCCAGGCTGCACTGCGCCGGCGAAGTCGGAGTCCAGATCTTCGAGTGCGTGGGCGGCCATCTCCACCGGGTCGCGCAATGTATAGGTGTACTTGCCTGGGAAGATGATATCGGTATTGATATCGTCGCCATACTTCCAGATACGTCCGGAGATGATTCGTTGTTCAGCCGAGAGTGCTGTATGTTCGCTATGCATGGCTCTCGGGATCGGGGGCGGTAATGAGTCCTGCAATTGCTGAAGCCGCCACAACTGCCGGGCTGGCAAGATAGATTTCGGCCTCGGGTTGCCCCATGCGACCGCGGAAGTTGCGGTTGGCAGAGGAGATGCACACCTCCCCGGGGGCGAGCACGCCCATATGATTGCCCATGCACGGCCCGCAGCCGGGTGGCCCAATAACTGCTCCGGCTTCCAGTAGCGTCGTCACATAGCCGCGCTTTGTCGCAGCCAGCAGCACCTCGCTGGAGGCCGGCACCACAAGCAGGCGCGTTCCGGTGGCCACGCGTTTTCCCCGCACGACCTCGGCAGCAGCGGCTATATCCTCCAGGCGACCATTCGTGCAGGTTCCAATGAAGGCCTGATGCACTCGTCGCCCGGCGAAGGCGGATATCGGCTGCACGTTGTCCACCTGGTGTGGGCAGGCCACCTGCACTTCGACCGCCGCCAGGTCGATGGTAATCTCGTTCACGTATGGTGCGTTTTCGTCTGGGTAGAGCGCCCCACCCTCGACTTCTTCACGGGACGCCTCTCGCGGCCGGCCAGTGCGCCGAGACAGGCCGGTTGCCAACCAATCGAAGACAGCTGCATCGGGCGGTAGATAGGCGTTTTTTGCACCAAATTCAGCCATCATGTTGGGAAGCACCATGCGACTTTCGAGTGACAAGGTCGCCAATCCGGGACCGGCGAACTCGACGGAGGCGTAAAGACCGCCGTCCGCTCCCAGTGCGCCGATCAGCTGCAGGCACAGGTCTTTTGTCGTAACACCCGCGGGAAGCTCTCCCGTGAGGGTTATCCGTAAGCTTTCTGGCACGCGCAGCCAGAGTTCACCGGTTGCCCACAGTGCTGCTACTTCGCTACGACCAATACCCGCTCCGAAGGCCCCCAACCATCCAAAATGTGTGCTGTGACTGTCCGCCCCGAGAATCAATTGACCCGGCAAAATGAGCGCTTCTTCGCTCAACACCTGGTGGCAAATGCCCCGTCCCACTTCGAAAAAGTGCCGGACAGAATTGGCCTCGACAAAGGCGCGCACCTCAGCGTGATTTTGCGCATGCTGTGGTGTAGGCGGCGGAGCTGCGTGGTCAAGCGTGATCGCCAACCGATCGGGGTCACGCACGCGTTTGAGACCAAATTCGGTAAAAATGCGCGCGATGGCCGCTGTATTGTCGTGGGACAAGATGCGGGCGGGACGTACATCCACAACTTGCCCGGGCTGTACATGGCTCTCGCCCGAGGCTCGCGCCAGGGCTTTTTGTGCAAAAGATTCGTTGCTCGCCATCGATTACGCTCGCGTTCAGACAGAGGTGACCGTCTCACGATCGACCAGTTCGCTCCCAGGAGGCGGCGATCCCCCATTTTCAGCCCAGTGGTGCAGAATCTGATCGACATCGTCGAGCGTGAGCTGCTTGTGGTCGGCTAATGCTTTGATGTGCTGCGTGACGGCGCGCAACTGCACTTCCCCCAGCACCAGGCCAAGTTGGGAGGCGCGATCTTGCATCGCATTCCAGCCAGTCAACTTGTGCCCAATCGAAATGTAGCGGGTGAGGCCAAAGTCGTGCGGATCAAGGATTTCGTAGGTCTCCGGATTGTTCAGGATGGCCTTGGCGTGGATACCGGCCTTGTGCGTGAAAGCCGTCATGCCGGTGATGTAGTGATTGAAGGGCACAGCGATGCCCACTTTGTCCGCTATCAACTGGGTAAGAATTCGCAGCTGATCGAGCCGATACTTACCTATGACCAGCTCACGGTCGCAGGCATACATGCGCGCGATAATGCCCGCCAATGGGGTGATACCGTTGCGCTCGCCGATACCGAGCACGCTGGTGTCGATGTGGGTCGCACCAGCCTCCAGCGCTGCGTAGCTGTTCGCGACGGCGCAGCCTGTATCGTTGTGGCCGTGGAACTCGATGTCGGCACCGGTCAGTTCGCGCAGCGTACGCACCAGTTTGTATACCTCGCGCGGCGTGGCCACGCCCACCGTGTCAGCGATGCCAAAACGGTTGACGACGCCCAGCTGGTCAACAGCAAGATACACGCGTAACAAGTCTGCCGGGGCGCTGCGGAATGAGTCCTCTGTTGAAAAACGCAGTTCGATATCGGGCGCCTGGCTGCGGATGAAAGAGAGTACCTCGGCCGCAAGTTCGATGATCTCACCAATGGCTTTGCCGTGGCTGAACTCGCGCAAGTAGGAAGATGTTCCGATGACGATATCGATACCGTCGACCCCGGTATCCAGCGCTATGCGGGCATCTTCCATATGGCAGCGGATGTGGGTCAGCACACGTGCTCTGAGCTTAAGCCGCGCCAACGCTTCGCAATCGCGCTGCGACTGCGGCGAGGCGCACGGCGAAGTGACCTCGATGTATTCTACGCCGAAGTCGTCTAAGGCACCTGCGATTTCAAGCTTGTCGTCGGATGAAAAATCCGCCCCGACGAACTGCTCCCCCTCCCGCAAGGTACTCTCGATAATAGCAAATAATTGTAATGACATATTGTTTGTCTACTAGCCCGGCGCGGTTAGCACCTCTTGAATGTTGTCGGCCACGATTTCAAGCTCGGCCGCCTCGATAACCAGCGGCGGCAGTAAGCGCAGTACAGTCGCGCCGGCCGGGAGCGCAAGGACGCCGCGCTCCTGTAGTGCTTTCAGAATTGGCGTTACTTTCCGTTTGAGTTCCAGCCCGATCATGAGACCCAGTCCACGAACCTCACGTACGACCGGTAGGCTGGCTTGCTGAAGCTGCGCCATGAGTTCCGCACCCAACTGCTCCGCACGTTGCGGTAGCGCTTCGCTTACCAAAACATCGAGGGTTGCTAACGCGGCAGCGCATGCGAGTGGATTACCGCCAAATGTCGAAGCGTGCGCGCCGGTTGGAAGCTCCCCAACTTGCTCGCCAAATAAGGTCGCACCCATTGGCAGACCGCCGGCCAGCGATTTGGCCAGGCATAGCAAGTCGGGTTCAAGTCCGGCGTGCTCGCATGCAAGTAACCGACCCGTGCGCCCCAGACCAGTCTGCACCTCATCGATAATGAGAAGCGCACCGTGTTGCCGGCACAATTCCTGTGCCACAAGTAAGTATTCGTTGCTGGCCGGTCGCACCCCACCCTCACCCTGCACGATTTCCAAAATCACAGCTGCTGTGTGCGCGCTGACCGAGTTGGCTAGCGCATCAAGATTGTTGTATGGCACATGCTCGACGTCCGGCACGAGCGGTTCGAACTGTTTGCGATACTTGCCTTGCCCGGTGAGTGAGAGCGCGCCGTATGTGCGTCCGTGGAAACTGCGCATTGTGCTGACAATTTGCGTGCGCCCAGTCGCGAACCGCGCGAACTTCATGGCCGCTTCCACAGCCTCCGCGCCCGAATTGCAAAGGAAGGCGCGTGAGAGGCCAGATGGGGCCAGCTCGGACAGGCGGGCCAGCAACTGCGCGCGCTGGTCGTTGTAGAAGATTTCTGGGCACGTGATTAATCGGTTCGCTTGCTCGGTCACGGCCTGCACGACGGCAGGATGGCAATGGCCTAGGTTGGCCACGCCGTGACCGGCCACGCAGTCGATGTACTCGCGTCCGTCACTATCCCAAACACGCGCACCTTCGCCGCGCACGATGACTGGTGATCGCTTGGGATATACGCCACTCGTGTGTATGTCTTCCAGAGAACGCAGATCTGAGATTGCAAATTGATTGCTGCTCACTGGATCACCGTCCCTTCACCCGCCAGTGCGCGCGTGAGAGGCCGCTCAATGCGCCCATCGGCCAGGGTTACCTTTGCGACTCCACCATCGATAGCCTCGCGCACGCCGATCAGCTTTCGTTTCATACGTCCCCTGGCAAGGTTCTCAAGCGCCGCATCAAGTTCGTTGGCCGACAGCTGTGGGACACGACTCGATTCGTCGGCGATATCGCGCAGCAGTCCGGGCACGTTCGTGAGAATGACAAAGCGTCCCACCCGAAGCGCCGCAGCAATACGAGCGGCGGCACGGTCGCCATCGACATTAAGCGGCTCGCCTGCCTCTGAAATGGCAACCGGCGCGACCACCGGCAGGAGGTCGGCGGCCAGCCACGCCCGAATTGGGGTCGCGTCGACCACCCGAATTGAGCCAGAGTTGTCCCCGCGTAGAATCTTTCGTTTGCCGTTATCGACGATGCGCAGCGTGTCCTTGCGGTCAGCCAATAAAAGCTTTCCGTCCAAACCGCTTAGTCCGGCGGCATTTATACCCAGTTGTTGCAATTGGGCCACAATGCGGCGGTTCAACAAACCGGTCGCCATGAGAAATATCTCGAGCGTGCGCGCGTCTGTGAAGCGGCTGCTGTGCCCGCTGACAGATGTGACAAAACGCGGCGGATAGCCCAGTTGCTCCCCCAGTTCCGTCGCTTGTGCGGAGCCGCCATGCACCAGAATAATCTGCATCCCGCTACGCACAAGGTCGGCGATGTCCTCGCAGATGGCTGGCAATTGCAGGCCGGCTGCCCCACCGATTTTGACAACTACAGGTTCGAGATTCATATCGGATGCAGCCCCGGAAAATCAAGACCGGCACGCTCGTCGAGCCCCAGCATCAAGTTCAAACATTGCATGGCGTTACCGGCCGCACCTTTCATCAGGTTGTCGATAGCGCACACCGCCACGACTCGGCCTGTAGCAGAGTCCAGATCGAAGCTCACGTCTGCAAAGTTGCTACCAGCGAGCAGCTTCGGTTCGGGTCGCCGGTGTATACCGCGCCGCCTACGCACAATGCGCACAAATGGCTCGTCTGCATAGACTTCCCGGAATATACGCCACAGATCCTTCTCACTCGTGCCGGGCTGCACCCAGGCCTGCGCCGTCGCGAGTGCACCGCGCACCATCTCAACCGCCGTCAAGCTCAGGTGCACTTCCGGCCCCGCCGCGCCGAACGCCTGTTGCACCTCGGCCGTATGGCGGTGACCCACCGGCGCATAGCTGCGCACGACGCCGCTGCGCGCCGGGTGATGCGAGCCTGGATTCGGTTTGGCACCCCCTTCAGAGGAACCGACTTTTACCTCCACGACGATCGGACGCTCCGGGCGCAACAGGTTGCTGCGCACAAGCGGGAGCAGTGCCAGAATGGAGGCTGCTGCGTTACAGCCGACACCACTTACATAGTGTGCAGCGAGAATGGCCTCCCGGTTCAGTTCGGGCAGCCCGTACGTGAAACGCGAGAGCCATGCGGGCGTGGCATGCGGTTGACCGTACCATTGCTGGTAGGCCTCATCGGTTTGCAGCCTGAAGTCTGCCGAGAGATCGATCAGGGTCTCGGCCAGGCCAGCATATCTCTTAATGTCCTGCTGCGCCTCTCCATGGGGGAGTGCCAGGATCAGTACGTCGGCTGCTGCAAGTGCCTTGGGATCATCGAAGTTTGGCAATGCTTGCCCGCGCAGGTTCGGATGCGCTGCATGCACCGGCTGCCCGGCCCGCGAACGGGAAATCACTTGACCTACCTGCAAGTCCGGATGGCCGTGGATCAGACGCAGCAGCTCCCCACCGGTATAGCCGGAGGCACCGACAATAGTTACCCTGGCCGTCACAGCTACACACTCATCTTTTCAGCTGCTTGCGGTTCGAGATTTTGCAGCGCGTAATCGATGATCAGGCCGGGCAGGTCGACGCCGGTGAGCGGTACCGTGGAGTGATATTCCATTGTGTGGTTCACTTCGTTGACAAGCAAACCACGCTCAGGGTCTTCGAATAGATCAATTGCAAGTACGCCGCCGCCCAAGGCCGCAGCGGCTGCCTGGCAAAGCGCGTGCATTTCCGGAGTGACCGGACACTCGCTGGCCTTAGCCCCGCGAGCCGTGTTTGTGATCCAATGTTCGGACTCGCGATAGATCGCCACCGGCGTCTCGTCTCCGATAACAAAGGCACGGATGTCGCGCTCCGGCTTCACGATATATTCCTGCAGGTAATAAACCTGTTGCTGTGCGCTGCCCAGGAAGCGGCGTTGTTCGAATACGGCTTCCGCCGCGTCTCGATCGTTGATGCGCGCCACCATGCGTCCCCATGAACCCTGCACTGGTTTGACCACGTATGGATAACCAAATTCTTCGCCCTTTGCGATGGCCATGTCGGTGTCAAAAGCAACGAGCCCGCGCGGCTGTGGGACGCCGGAGCTCGTGAGGGCTGCCGTTGTGGCGATCTTGTCATTGCATGTAGCCATCACCGCGTACGAGTTGATCGTCGGCACCCCACGTGCGTTGAGTACCTGCGCGGCATAGAGACCACGTGTGGTGCTCAGGCTGCGGATAAAGATCAGATCGTATTCGCCCCATGCAGAGGGGCTCGTCAGATCGAAACTGACCTGGCTATCGAGAAGGCGCTCGTAATCCAGTCCACGCTCGTCAAGCGCCGCAAACAGCCACTTCTCTTCGACACGCAATCGCGTGAAGAGCACGCCCAAGCGCATTATTCGCCCCAGTCCTCGGCTTCCTCGGGCGCGAGCTCGATCTGTAGCGGCGTTAGGCTGCGAATTTCGAGCTCAACCCCACAATCATTACAGACCAGGATTTCGCCCAACTCGACATCAGTGAGTTGGATTTGCCCCGCACATTCGGGACACTCCGTGGAAGTAGAAACAGTTGTAATCATGATAGATTCCTTTCCGTAGGCACACCGGCCTATTCATAAAAAAACCCCGCTCAATGGCGGGGTTGACATGCACCAGAAAAACTTGGTGATGGTGTGGCTCTATCCGTTCAATTTAGACAAACCGAAACAGGCCAACCCCTGGAATATGGGATTGGTCTTCTTTGATTCCTTCGGCTTAACGTTGTTCGGAAACTTACTCATCACGCTTTAAATTATCAACGATCTTCTCTGAAATCATATGTGCATAATGCCACAAGTCTATTGCCATTGATATGGTCGCGTTCAACAAACTTTCGGGGCATGAATCAACATCTTTACGAGTATTTTTTATGATTCTTGATCTTTTTACACCCATTCGGCAGCGTTCCAACGATGAATACAATCATCATGTGGCAATCTGGGATATGTTCAAGGTAATCGAGACTGTGAAATTTTATTGCCTTAGTTTAAATCCCTTGGTAAAGTTTATCATCACCTGCCTGACGCCCTTATCATATAGAAGTGCATTGGGGGAAACAGGTAATCAACAAGGATGAACAATGGCATCTATTCAAAGCGAGATCGTGATTGCTGCGCCAGTCGAAAGGATCTTTGACTTCATTGTCAAAGACCCAACCCGGCTCGTGGATATCTGGCCGAATTTGGACGGAATTTGGAATGTTAAATCTTTACCAGATGGTCGCAAAGGTAAGACTTTCAATCTGGCGTACAAAATGGCTGGACGAAAAGTCGAGGCCGAAAGCGAAACGATCTTATGCCTGACCAATCAGCGCAACGTCAACCGAACGCGGGGCGGCGTTGAAAGCACAACTTCCTGGGATTTCGAAGAGGTCGAAGGGGGTACGCGCGTCCTTTTCCACTCTGACTACACTGTGCCCGTGCCGCTAATTGGCGGTTTACTCGCCCGGTTCCTGGCACCGAAAAACCTGAGCAGCGCGGAAACACTCCTGCGCAATCTCAAAGCCCACATGGAAAGCGCAGATTAACGGAATTAATTCGGAGAAACTATTTTTCGGCCTGCTGCTTTAGTCCAGCTACAAACGCTTCAAAGTTCTCCGTGAGATCAGGGATTTTCTTACCAAAGAGAGGTAATAGTAACCCGCTGAAGGTTTCTACGGTTGTAAAGGTAGTTTGCCCATTTTTTCCAGAAGTCAAGAGGTGTGTTCGCTCAGATTTAAACAATCCCATTGGCATTCCCCCGATGAGGACCATTCTTTCGCCAAATTCAAAAGTAGTGACCTCGACTGGAAAAGCCTGTTCTGGACTGATTTTAGTAAAAATTTTTACCTTTTCACCCAGAGCGAGAAGCCCTTCAATATGATCCATTCCTGGGTCCCAAGTTGGATAGCCTTCTCCATCTGATAATATGTTCCAGATTATTTGAGGTTCGGCCTGAATCTTAATTGTGGCACGATAAGTTTTCATTTTCGGTATCTTGTTACTTGTAGGAATTAATTATCAAGTTGAATGGTTTGCTGGACATAGCCCCTCAATGCCTCTTGATCGAAATCTAGAGAGGTGATACGCATCGTGCGGGTTTTCTTCCCATCACCTTCTAAAAGCCCATAATCGTCCAAGAGGGAGATGCCATTAAAAAATATCAGCGAGATTTTGCCTTTGCCAACTACGGTTTGGATGTGGTTATTCTTCGTTCCGTAAACCAAGCAATCTTTCCATTTTATACTTTCGTTAAAGGCAGGGCCGGCCTCTAGAATGCAGAGGCGGATTTTCGAGAAGAGCGGAGCTATATTCTCAGGGAGCGTTTTGAGGTAGGTATTGACGATATCGTTTCGAGAAGGTAAATGTGTCATATTTATATTGTATCTGTAGGGGTTGAGATCTCATTGTAAGAAGCGGCCATGAGATTGTCTTGAATAATAGTGTGGGCTTCAAAATAGTCCATAAGCGAAAAGCCAGTCATTTTCTTGAAGGAATGGTTTAAATGGGGTTGATCATAAAATACTTCGGAGTTGACGTACTGAATGATATGCGGACTTTGGGAAGAAAAATCACAGGTTTGGGCTAGAAAGGAATGCACATTCTGAATGGCCATCATTTCCTTTTTGCTAAGGCCGAAAACAGATTTGTACAACCTGTGTTTATGACGCACTGAGTAGGAAGAAAGCCAGACTGTTTCTTTCAAGGGTTGCATAAACATTGGGGCCACCGTTTTACTTGAACGCTTGTTTTGAACGGTAGCCGATATTTGGGATGCGAAGTCGTGAAGATCGTTGACAGAGGCGGTAACCAATTTTTCTACCAAAAAAGAATTGGAAGGGATGGTAGGTTGCCAAAATGTTTCAGCGAACTTTAGGTTGAAACGAGTGCCATACAGGACAAGCGGGGCAGAAATGTTGAGAGTTATGCGGTGGGTGTGGAGCGTTTTAAGAGCATGTTCGGGCAATTGGAAACACGCCTCATTACTGGTGTCGATAACTTGAATTTTTCCACTTTGGATATAGAAATAATCATAAAACAATTCTGGAATGAAATAGTCTGTGATTAGGATTGATGCATCAGCATCTATCGTCATCTTCCAATAGAACGCAATCCCAAGGTCGGGATTCCCAATAAGTTTTTGGAATGAGATTTTCATCAAAAGAAACGTGAGAAACTGATAGTTCCAGTTAAGGAATTCACTTAAGCAATTTGAGAATAGCGACCCTCAACTCTCGAAGAACTCGCAGGTGCTGCATAGGATCTAGTCCTAAGCTGTCGATGCCAGTGCTTTGAGCCGCTGCTCCGCCTCCGCGGCCAATTTCCGAGTCAGATCACCGGCGCCGATTTCGCGGCCGAGACTTGCGGCCTGTCCCGCCCAGAGCGAAGAGAAATCACTGGACCCTTCCGCCTCCGCTTTTGCTTTCAGTGGCGCCAGAGCCCTGCCAGCTGTCGGGAAGGCTGGCGCCCGGTCCGACATCGGCCCGATCTCCCGCATGAGTCGATTCATCAGACCTCGCGCCGGTCTGCCGGAAAACAGGTTGGTCAATGCAGTTTGATCGTCACGCGCGATACGCAGTGCAGCGCGGTGTAGATTCGTGATCAACGCCTCCGGTGTGAAAAGGTAAGCAGTGCCGATTTGAGCGCCTGCCGCACCGAGAGCAAAAGCCGCCGCAATGCCCCGCCCGTCGGCAATCCCGCCGGCGGCGATTACCGGCACCTTTACTGCATCGACGACCTGCGGAACGAGGGCAAAAGTTCCTGGCTGCGTCGTGATATTGTCCGTCAGAAACATGCCGCGATGACCGCCCGCCTCGTACCCCTGGGCAATAATCGCATCGCAACCGTGGTCTTCGAGCCACCGTGCTTCTTCCACAGTGGTCGCAGAGCTGAGCACTAGGCAGCCGGACGCCTTGACACGACTGAGGAGCGCCTTTTCGGGTAGCCCGTAATGAAAGCTGACAACTTCCGGTTTGTGCTCTTCAACGATTTCGCACATTACCTCATCAAAAGGAGCGCGATTGACGGCAGGGTCGAAGGCTGAGGCTTCCACACCAAGCTCGATATAGTACGCTGCCAGCTGCTCCTTCCAAGCAGCATCGTGACCGGGGTCCGGTTCGGGCAGAATATGACAGAAGAAGTTGACGTTCAAAGGCTTGGTCGTGCGTTGCCGTATGACCATAATCTCTGCCCGCACTTCGGCTACGTCGAGCATGCCACAAGGCAGCGACCCGAGTCCGCCCGCCTCGATGGCGGCAATCGCCATAGCCGGCCCGTTCGCCCCCGCCAATGGGGCCTGTATGATCGGTAGTTCAATATCGATTAGATCGAGCAACCTGCGATCTGGCCACATGGCTTCCACTCCTATCTGCGATCCAATATTAAAGCGTCTTTAGGTCTCTCCGGTCTCCAGCGGCTGATTCATCGAACCAGATTGAACTTGCGGATCACTTCTCTTCGTATTCAACATTTATCACGTCCAGCTCGGTGACATGTTGCCCGTCTCCGATGTCAACGGTTCTGAGGTGGCCGTTTACAGTGACCATTTTGCCGATGGTAGCGTTCATCGTAGCGTTATCCTGGAATTGCAAATAGATCCTGCCCCCCGTTGGAATTGGATTTTCCAAATATATTGCGTTGTTTAGATAGGGATTTTGATGTGATGCAGAATCCAATACGGCCATTCCGTTTAAACGGATTTCCGGCGGCGTAAAGACGCCTTTGAAGTACCAAATCGTTCCGGCAGAACCCAATATTATGCCTAGCAGTTTGTCGGAGAGCAACCTGAGATAGCGAAATCGGTGATAATCTACGGGCATGGCTAGAAAATTCAAGAAACCCAATTACGAAGTGATGCTCAAACAGACAATCAGTCTGGAAGAAGCCCTGCCATCCAATCATTTGGCACGATTTGTGGTGGATGTTATCGCCCAGTTGGATTTGGGTATGATCTATGCACAATATGCACCGACGGGTGGTCAACCTATTGCGCCAGAGATCCTGTTGGGATTGCTCTTCTATGGTTATGCCAACGGGGTGTTCAGTTCTCGTAAGATTGAGAAAGCCACCTATGAGAGTATCCCATTCCGCTATATTGCCAGTGGGCTGCATCCTGACCACGACACAATTGCCAACTTTCGCAAAACCTTTCTGGCTGCGATCCAAGAGTTATTTGTGCAGATCTTGCTCCTGGCCCAAGTTGCTGAGGTGCTGAAGTTGGGTAATATCAGTCTGGATGGTAGCAAGGTGCATGCTGATGCATCCAAGAGCAAAGCGGTCAGTTACAAGCGTCTGATAAAACTAGAGACCCAACTGCGCCAGGAAGTGAACAAACTCTTCGAACTCGGTGAGCAAGCTGATCAGGGTGATCTCCAGTTGCCGGAAGGGCTCGTCATTGAAGACGAAATTGCCATTCGCAAGAAACGTTTGGCAAATCTGGCAGAAGCCAAAGCCGTCTTAGAAGCCCGTGCGCAGGAACGATATGAAGCCGAGAGGGCTGAATACGAAGCCAAACAGCGTGAGCGGGAAGAAAAGTCTCGCAAAACTGGGCATAAACCCCGAGGTCGCAAACCGAAACCACCGCAGCCGGGACCACGGGACAAAGATCAGTACAACTTCACTGATCCGGACTCTCGCATCATGAAAAACAGCACCAATAATGGCTTCGACCAGCATTACAACGTTCAAGTTGCTGTGGAGCAGGAGAGCCTCTTGATTGTGGCGCCTTCACTTTCGAACCATCCGAATGACAAAAAAGAAGCTGAGCCAACCCTGGATGCCATCTCTCCAAAAGTAGGCAAACCAAAGGCTGCCGCTTTGGATTATGGATATTTCAGCAAAGCGAACATCGCAGCACTTGAGAAGCTTGGCATTGATCCTTACATTGCTACCGGTCGCGAACCTCACCACAAAAGCTGGCGTACCTTCTTTGAACAAATGCCTGCTCCGCCACCGGAAGATGCCAGTCCGAAAGTCAAGATGGCTTACAAACTACAAACCGAAATCGGCAAAGCCAGCTACCGTTTACGCAAATGCACAGTGGAACCCGTCATTGGTATCATCAAGGAAGTCCTGGGCTTCCGCCAGTTTTCTCTGCGCGGCCTGCTGGCAGCAGCCGGGGAATGGTGTCTGGTCTGCCTAGCGTTCAACCTCAAACGCATGCACACCCTCTACCAAGCAAAGGGTTTGCTTTAGCCGGGGCTGCTTTGGCGCGCCTGCTACTCGCTGAGAGAAGGTGGTTTGCCCTCCATGAAATGCACACTGTTTTACGCTTGTTTTGTCGCAATCAACTGCTCATTTTGCCCTGTAGGGCTATTCATGTTGTAATTCACTACCGGACACTTTATCCGTGATTGATTAGCGGTTGCCTCTCGGCTACACTCTCCGTTCTACCACAGAACAAGGGGAGTATCGCCATGAGTGACAACCGCCGTACATATCGTGCCATAAAGAGCGCCTTGCGGCAACTGTACCCAGGAGAACCGCAGGGCAACTTGGCTCGCCATTTGGAT
Organism: Anaerolineales bacterium; assembly: GCA_965248775.1. Lineage (GTDB taxonomy): Bacteria > Chloroflexota > Anaerolineae > Anaerolineales > JBHHUI01 > JBHHUI01. The sequence goes on along the minus strand of OZ252150.1, from coordinate 889,387 downwards.
ACGCTCGCTGCCATGGTCAGCGGAATTGTCCGCAGCCAGAGTAGCCAGCTACCGGCGATCGCCAGGAAAGTGCCAGACGGCAACAAACCCGAGAGCCGGGTCAAACGGTACGCCCGCTGGGTCAAGAATGAGCATATTAATAACGAAGTCTTCTTTCTACCCTTCGCTGAACCCTTATTGCAGGGTCTGGCGCAGGACCGCACGCTCGTGTTGGCAATGGACGGCAGCGAAGTGGGCCGCGGTTGCCTGACCCTGATGGTCGTATTGCATCATGTAAGAATCTTACCCTGAGAAGCCGTTGCCAGTCCAGTTTTTCCATCATTTTCAACCCGATTCGAGGTGTGACTTTTCGATCAATTGGTCAAGCCTCACTTAGTTTCCTCTGCTTCCGCTGGAGCTGCCTGACGCGCAGCCGAAGCCACGCAGGCGAGCACTGTCAACACCCCTTGTTGAGATGCGTGTGCAAAGAGCGTCAAGGGGTGTTGACGAAGCGCAGCCGCAGTGGCACGCTGCGGAGCGCAGGGGGCTCCAGCGAGAAGCAGGCGTTCTGTTTCCCGTTGGTGAGCCGAGATAAAAGCAGGCTGGTAGTCGACACATTCATCCCGACCCAGTGCCTTCGTCACGACCCAGTGCCTTCGTCACGACCCAGTGCCTTCGTCCTGACCCAGTACGTTCAGGACTGGGTGCTGCTGCGGCGACATGATCCGCGAACTCCTCGTTCGCCTCGAGTTCATGTTCCGCTTGCTTGAGGCGCCAGTCATGTACTCGGCGCTGGAGCGTGCGTAACTGACCGTCACTGAATTTGCCGGGCTGGCCTTGTTGCAACCACTGGAAGAGCATCTTGGCAGTGAGGTAAGGCGTTTGCTCCAATTGCTGCTCAACTTCGTCCCAGACGTCTTCGAATGGATCTTTTCGGGTACGCCACCAGCGCTTCACCTGGCCATAGCGCCCTTTGCGTTTCGTGCGCCGGTACATGCGCGCAGCACGCTCGAGGCGTCGGGCGGTACCGTTGTCGTTGGGCGGTGGTGCGTTGCCATTGGCCGTGCTGGTGATGGCGCGCGCGTTCGGCAGCACCGGTGCTTTGGCGGACGGGTATGCTGTTTCCGCCGGATGCACGGATCCATTCACATGCTGTGCGGTGGAGCTGTTGGGTGACGCGGTAGCGGACAGCGCGAGCGGGTTGACGTAGGCGTGCTGCCAGAATAGGTCCTGTAAAGATTCGATCTGCTGTAGCAGGTTCAAAGGGTCCAACTGGCGGTACTGTTCTCCAAGTGCGCGCCTGGTTTCATCCGAGATACTCTCAGTGGCCGTGACACGCTGATAGGGCGTCCGCGCCAAATCGTATTTGCGCATGATGCGGTTGCCGACGCGTTTTTTCTCCACCAGCTTGACAGAAGGCTGGAAAAAGTTCACGTAAAGCCGGAGTTGCGTGTACAAAGCACCCAAAACGCGGCAGGCTTCTATGCCAACGAAACGGTCGTAGCCGACGAACTTGCGCACAATGGAGCCGTTCTTCTGTTCGACATGGCACTGGTCGTTCTCCCGGTAAGGGCGTGAACGAGTGAAGGTGATGCCTTCGTCCTGGCAGTAGTGAAAGAGCAGATAATTCAAGAACTCGCCGCCGTTGTCGGTGTCCAACCCCAACAGGTCGAAGGGCAGCTGTGTACGGATGCGCCGGATTGCGCGGAGCACGGTGTCCTGGCTGCGGTACAGCAGCGCGGCGAACTCCGTCCACCCGGTAGAAACATCCGTCATCACCAGCGTGTGCACAAACTGCCCATCGATGCGATCGCCACAGTGGGCGACCAGGTCGGCTTCGATAAAGCCCGGCCCATCTTCGTTCCACTCTGCAAATGTGCGCACGGGCACATGATGCTTGAGCAGGCTACCCGGCCTGGTGGTGCTGCGGCCGTAGGGCAGTTGACCGCGCCGCACGTCTGCCAGGAGGCGGTCAACCGTCGCCGTGCTGATCGCAAGCAGGCGTTCACGCACATCGTCCGAGAGCGAGAGGTGACCGTGCCGCTCCAGGGCGGCCACGAACTCCGGCAGAAACGGCACTAGCCGTTTGGAGCAGATACGGTTGGCAGCTTCCCAGACCTCCACCAACGCCGCCTGCACCTCGGGCGTGTAGATTCGGGGCGACGGTTTCCGCGGCCGTCTCGCAGGTTGCGCTGCCTGGGCGTCATGATACTTGAGCAACGTGAGGGCGTATTTGCGGTGATAGCCGGTGGCAGCGGTTAATTCGTTGAGGATGGTTTGCTTCTCTTTCTTGGACGCCTGCTGGTAACGCGGCGCGGTGCTGGCCAGAAGTTCACGGCGTGATTGCAGACTCATGGGATGCCTCATCGATCTCCTCCGAACGTCCGAACAACGGGAACATTCGGTAAGGATTAGCGTGAGTCAACGATCTTGTCAAAGTAAGGTTTTCGATGATGCAATGCGATGGTGAGCGTCATCTACAAGCAACGTGCTTTGCCGGTGGCGTGGGTCACCGTCAAAGGGAGCAAGGGACATTTTTCAGAAGCGACACACGTGCAGTTGTTGACAGAAGTACACGCTTTGGTGCCCCCTGCAAGCGATGTCGTCTTCCTGGGGGATGGTGAATTCGATGGCACGAACCTCCAGGCGGCTCTGAATGACTACGAATGGGCCTACGTCTGTCGCACGGCCAAGCATGTCCAGCTATGTGAAGGGGGCGACTGGTTCGCCTTCGCCGACCTGGATGTGCCCCGTGGTGCATACCGCGGCGTGCCGGATGTCGCCTTCACCCAGCAGGAATATGGGCCCGTCCTTGCCATCGCGTGGTGGCAGCGCGACTGCAAAGAGCCCCTCTATCTGGTCACCAACCTGGAGCTGGTTGCCGAAGCCTGTTCCTGGTATAACAAACGCTTTCGTATTGAAACTTTCTTCTCCGACCAGAAAAGCCGGGGCTTCAATTTGCATAAAAGCCATATCGCCGACCTGGCCCGGTTGATGATCGCAGCTTGCCTTGCTTACATCTGGATCATCTACTTGGGCGTCATCGCCAAACGAGATAATTGGGTGCAAGTCATTCACCGCACCGACCGCTGTGATCTGAGCCTATTTCAACTCGGCTTGCGCCTGCTGGAACAGTTCCTAAATGAGCATCTGCCCATCCCGGTCGCCTTTGACATGCCCCGCGCAGAAAGTGTCCGGTAGTGAATGTTGTAAAAGTACTTGTCTCTCCGACAAACTGCTAGTACGGTGATAAGTGGAGATGTCTCGGTCATCCCATAACCCTGTATAAACTGTGTATTCGGGAATGTCTCCATGCCCTTTTCCAAAACAGCTATCGGCATCGGCGATGCCCCATAAATCAGCTTTTCAAGACTGGAAACATCATAGCCGCTAACATCGGGGAAATTAACGAGCATGTTCACCATAGTTGGCACTAAAATACATACATTAACCTTATAGCTTTGGATGGCCTGTAAAGTATTAGCCGGATCAAAATTGGGTATAAATACATGCCTGCCAGCTACGGTGGTGATGCTAAATGTTGATAAGCCATCAGCCAGGTGAAACATCGGCGCAACATGGAGATAGCTGGTTTCTTCATTATAAGAAATTCCAACAATAGTGTTCATGGCATTGCAAACGATATTGTTATGTGACAGCATTACACCTTCTGAGATACCCGTAGTACCACCTGTATAGAAGATGCCAGCCAAGTCGTTTCCACCACGCTCAGTGTCAGGGATAGGGTTGGCGGCAGCCAGGATTTCCTCATAATTGATTTTTCCCTCAGGCGTAGGACCATCTCCGGCGAAAATAATCCGTTCAACGTTTTTTAGTTTGTCCGCCAAGGCAGGTAGAATTTTTTGAACCGCATCATCAACAATTAATAACCGAGTCTCGGAGTCGTTGAGCCTGTAAATTAGCTCCGGCGGCGCGAGACGGGTATTGAGGGGTACAACCGCCCCACCCGCCCAGGGTACTGCGTAGTAAAATTCCAGGTAACGGTCGCTGTTGAGGCTCAGGATGGCCACCCGTTCCCCATTCTTAAGCCCCAGTTCAACGAATGCCCCAGCCAGTTTAGCCACCCGAGCACCGAACTCAGCCCAGGTTCGTTGGCGCTCACCGTTGACGGTGGCGATGCCGCTGCTATTTAACTGTACAGCTCGTTTTAGTCCTTGGGTAATATACATCTCGAGTGTTGTGATTTGAGTGAAAAGGCTCAAGCAGCCAAAGAGTAAGCCTGCTTGGCGAATAAGTACGAGAAGACTTGTTGCTCGTCAGTACCGTCAGACAGAGAGCCGTGAGCCGGCAAGATCAATGCTTCGATTAGCTGCTGGCTTTGTTGGCGAATAACCTGCCCGATGGATTGGATGGGCGCGCAGACCTTGTCACGACGCGATGTGGGCAAACAGTGCAGGTGCAGGAACGAATAGGCCACGAAGACCAGTGACCAGTGCTTATGAATGGCGGCGGCCGAGCGCATGCGATATTCGTGGAGCCCCAGGTTCTGTTTGGCGTCTTGATAAAAGGTCTCAATCGGCCAACGGAGCAGATAGGTTGCGATGATCTTCTTGGCATCCCAACTGAGATGGCTGCTGACCAGCACGGCATAGGTGCCGGTTAAATCAGGCTTGGCAAAGCTGATGACCAGCCGTACCTTCCCCAAAGTCGGGATGCGTACATTCTTGCTGAAGCAGTAGTAGGTCTGCACGCCCACTTGCATCGGTTTGAAAGCGGAAGGTGGGATAAGCGGCACTAGGTCCTGCACCTTGATGTGCGGACCATCAAAGCGCATGCGTTCGCCGGAAGCATCCTGGAGCACAAAGCTGTTGGTGATAAGGTTGCGGTTGTTTTTCAGCAGGCTGATCCAGTGCTTGCCATGCGCACTGAGAACTTCGAGCAATTCGGGTGCCAGGTACCAGGCGTCGAACAGCACCGTTTCAAAGGGCAAATCGTGCGCCAGCGCCGCCTTGACCAGTTCAGCCGCCAGCGAAATCTTGGTCTGAAAAGATTCGTCCAGAGCCCGGAACTCTGGGTCGGCCAGCAAGGTGGGTGCGACTTGACGTTTGAAGCGATTACGCTCCTTCTTGGTTTTCGGGATCGTAGCGTCGGGCAACAGTTTCTTGACGAACGCTTCCCAGTCGGTGACTTCTTCGTAGCGCCGGTACAGTCGCCAGTCGGCCGGAAAGCGAACCGCGCCGCTGATGTAGTGGCCGGTGACCAGATTGTGCGCTAGCGGATACATGTGGTTGCCGTGGTTGTAATGTTGGTCAATGTATTCGAACAGACTGCCGACGTGCTCGCACAAAGTATCATCGATGGCCAGCATCGATTTGCGGGCGCCCTGGCGCTGACGCTTGGTTTGCTGGAATAAGTATGCAATGCGTTCCTGGTTCAGTTCCGCGGCATCCCAGTTCGCTTCCGACAAGAAGCGCGACAGGTTGGTCTTGTCAGCGCTATCCAACAGGCAGCGCGTCATGTTCGCCATCGACTTGTTCTTCAACACAAGCAGTCCGGTTAGATAATTCTCGAAATGCCGGAACTGACAGCGGTTTTCAAACACCCCGCGAAAGCTGGCGCTGTGCTCTGATACGATGGGAGCCGGTTTTACGATGGGAAGTTGCATCTGCCGAATATGCCCTAAGATCACTCAAATCACAACACTCGAGATACATATTATTTGCCTCCCGGTCTGATATTATTTCTCGTAAATTTGATTTTCTAGTTTGGTTAGGATTGCAATAAGGCCAATGAAAGGTACTGCTCAGCTGCCCAACGCCTAAATCACGAGAAGGTTTGACCTTTGGCGTTTTTCAGCCAAGGGGTAAACCGTTCGCTGTGAAATTTTTTGTTATATGTTTAGTGCTGACCAATTCCTAACATCGAATATTATTTGGTTATTTTATAGAAAAACTCAGACTCTTGTCAGCTAGATTGCAGAAAAGCTGAAAATCTTTAATTCCAGCATTATAAGACCTCCTCTCTATCTCACATCTAGTCATGCACACTAGTCTTTTTGTAAAGCATACTTGATACCAAAGATGACCTGATTTATAATAAAAATGTAAAGTGTACTTGTCATTTAGCCAAAGGAGGCAAACATATGAACGAACAGATGAACGATACTAATAGTTGGACAGAGCGTATTAAAAATAACACTATTCTTTTGTTTTGGTGGACAGCTGCTTGGACTGTGACAATGGCTGTCGCTACTTTTGGTCCCAAATTTATTTGGCATTCCAATTATTCTTTAACAATTCTTGTAATCTTCATTAACATGGGTATTGGCTTTGGAATGATTTTAGCGAATAAGAGGCACCTAAAAGCACTTGATGAGATGCAGCAAAAAATTCAACTTGAAGCTATGGCACTAACTTTGGGCGCTGGACTAGTAGTGGGACTTAGCTATTCAACATTGGATATCACAAACATTATTTCTTTTGACGCAGAGATTGCACACCTCGTCATTTTTATGGGTCTCACCTACCTTGCCGGAATTATCGTCAGCCAGTTTCGATATCGATGAAAAATCGCTTAAAGGTACTGCGTGCAGAACGCAACTGGACCCAGGCTCAGCTGGCCAATGCGCTAGAGGTTTCACGGCAGACTATTAATGCTATTGAGAGAGGAAAATTCGATCCCAGTTTGCCTCTAGCGTTCAAAGCTGCTCGTCTATTTGAATTATCCATAGAATATATTTTCCAAGATGAAGTAGAACATTGACTCATATTACGCCTCGCGTCAATGACGCCCTAGTCGCGTACTGGCGTCTCCCGTGACCCCGGACTCACGGGACCGGGCGCGCCACCCAGTCCCGGATGTACTGGGCCGGGGGGACACGGCGATGAGCTCACCAGAGCGACCTAACCAATAACAGGACTGACAATTACAGCAAGAGCTGCCGCAAAGCTTGCTTTGAACAATAAAAAAGAACTCAACGCGAGCTCCTTCGGGCCTCCGATGGCGAACCATAGAAAGACGGGAATCGCGGCAACAACGATACCGGCCAATCCGAGAGCCGCTCCCCGCTGGACCGGGGTATGGGCGGCAAGCCAAGCTACGACCGGCGTGGTGGCTGGCTCAGGTATCGGTGAGATCCGGCCGGTCGAAACCTGGCGAGCAACAATGTAGGAAACGATGATGCACGTGGCGAGAGGCAGGATGAAGGCCGTAGCGAGCGTGTCGACAACGATGCTCGATCGACCCCACAAGGGAACCGACTCAGCCGAGCGGAACAGGAGCCAGGCAATGAAACCATTGAGAAAGAAGTTGTAGACCGTTGGAACTACGCCCTGGTCGACGATCAAGAACCGACGATGTTCAGATGAAATGTCCATAACAGAGTCAGAATAAGCGCCCAACGCTGAGCCAATGGGTGCAAGATCCGCTTCATGTCGGAAGAAACAATTTGCCAATATCCACAAGATTATCCTTCGCGGGAAGTAATCGCCTCAAGCACCGGGTCACGTCCTGCCAGATAATCTTGAAATGAAACCGTGACAGGGAGATCAATGTCAATGTTGCCAACGGCAACGCCATGAAACAGGTTCGGAAAGTGGGTCTTACCAAGCTCAAAACCAGCCTCCGCCCAATCGTGATGACCCGTAGCAGCCATTACTTGCAATCCAGAATTTGGAAGGGTGAATGTCGGCCCTTCGGCCCACATTTTCAATCCATCCCCTGCTGACTCTCCGACGATTATCGCGCGTTTTCCAGAGAAGTATTTCAACCTCGCTGTACTCACAATCCCTGCCGAAAATGTGGCTGGCCCATTTACAATATAGATATTTTGGGCCGATTTGAACCAGGTGGGAATTCCCTTCGTTATCTCTAAGGTCTCCAGATAATTCCCACCAGTATTGAACCTCAGGTCAAAAATAATTGCTTCTACTGGGTTGAAATTGGCAAGCTCTTTGATTTCATCCGCAAAATCCGTTTGCTTGCAGGCCTCATCACTTATATTTTGGTTTATCTGGATATACAACAGTGGCGAGCTTTCTAGTAATTTGTAGGAGCAAGCCAAGTTTGGAGTCTGGAGATACAGGGGCACTGCCTCATCAGAAAGAACGTGCAACCAAGTGTGATCGTCAGGATGCGAGGTGGAAAACGGTGACAAATCAACCCAGGCTTCGTAGGATGAGTCTCGTTTCTGAATTGGAAATGGTGGAAGATTGAGCGTGAATTCCGTGCCGTCACCGTTCTGAAACGTGATCGGAACTGTATCTGGATTGGGAGTTACGCCTAGACCCAATACCTTTCAAATAAGCAAACAGGTGGCACCCGAGGCATACTTGTGAGATATCAAATTCGCAAGATGCCAGGGGGCCACCTGATGGGATACAGATTACGCGAGGTTGACATCGAGAGCAAGTTTTGCCGGGAACTGACATTTACAAGCCTGAGCCGGGTTATTCCGCCAGATGTGGTCGAAGCAGCGTTGGAGGCAGAAGGCTTGAAAACGCAACGCGAGCGCAAATTGAATCTGGTCGTGACAGTGTTTTTAATCATCACAATGAACATCTACACGCAATCTTCTCTGGGGCGGGTAATGCGTAAGATCGCCCAGGGGTTGCGGTACATCTGGAACAATCCGGAATACGCGGTACCGAAAGACAGTGCGATTACCTATCGGCGCTATCAACTGGGTGCTCGACCGGTCGTGCGTTTGTTTCGGCATGTATGTCGACCGATAGCTACGACGGAGACAGCCGGCGCGTTCCTCTTTGGATTGCGCCTGATGGCCATCGATGGCACGGTTGAAGATGTGGCTGACACGCCGGAGAATGCGGCGGCTTTTGGACGGCACCACAGCCCGCGCGGCCAGAGCGCTTTTCCGCAGGTGCAAGGGGTGTATCTGGTCGAGTGCGGCACGCATACGATTGTCGATGCGGGCTTCTGGCCTTGCCACACCAGCGAGCGCATAGGTGGTTTTCGCCTGTTGCGCTCGGTCGAGATGGGCATGTTGGTGATGTGGGACCGTGGGTTTCATGATTATGACATGCTGCGCATGGTTTTGGAGCGCGGGGGACACATTTTGAGCCGATTTCCAGCCCATGTCAAGCCTAAAAACCGCTGTCCATTGCCAGATGGCTCCTACACCGCCTACCTGACCCCCTCCGACTACCAGCGCCGCAAGCGGGGCGAGCGCCTCCTGGTGCGCATCGTCGAATACACCATAAGTGACCCGGCACTCCCCGGTTACGGTGAAGTGCACCGCTTGGTTACCACCTTGCTGAACCCCGAAGCCTTCCCAGCCCTGGAACTCGCGCGAGCTTATCACGAACGCTGGGAAATCGAATTGGTCATCGATGAAGTCGACACCCATCAACGTCTGGCCGGACGCCCGCTGCGCAGTCTCAAGCCGGTCGGGGTCATTCAGGAACTGTATGGCCTGCTCATCGCACACTTCATCATCCGCTTCCTGATGCATGCGGCTGCCCAACGCACCGGTCTCGATCCCGACCAACTCAGCTTTGTGCATGCACTCGAACTCGTGCGCGACACGCTCGCCGAGTTTCAAAAGACGGCCGTTGACCAACTCGGCCAACTCTATGACCGCTTGTTGCATGACATCGCTGACGTTCGTCTGCCTCTCCGCCGTGCCCGTTCAAACCCGCGTGTAGTCAAACGCAAGATGTCAAAGTTCCGCCTGAAACAGCCGGAGCATTATCACTGGCCCCAACCCCGACAACCTTTCCGGCAAGCTTTGGCCCTTATTTGAAAGGTATTGCGCCTAGACCATGTAGGAAGTCGGGGCTATTTAGGAGATACGAGCTCTTGTAGAATACCCACGAATCTGAACCAGGAATGAGTGCCCACATTCGACTCATCAATTCTTCTGTTGGATTGCCATTGATCGCCATCACTCGAGTTCCCAGGGTTTCGGAAAAATTTGCAGTTGCTTTGACGACGAACAACCCATTGGAAAACCAGTAAAATCGGATAGGCAGACGATTCAGATAGTTGCCCTGTCGCATTAAAAATACACGAGTGTGTCCGTTTCCCGAAGTGGCTGTAGCTCGCGTAATTTCCACTAAAATCTCGTTATCAGAGAGTGAAGTAACTTGACCATAAAGACTGTCTAGAATGCTTGTAAATTCCTGTGAAGTATCCTCTGTGAAACTCCGGTCTACTTTTAAAAATTCGTCTCTCAGGTAAGTAATGTCCTGACGCCAGGCTTCATCTCGATCTTGTGGTGATGGGAATTTTGGGATTGGTGCGGTTCGCTGACTTGTCAGGTTGAAGAGGCCAATGATGATCTGCACGAACCATTTTACTCCTAACATTTGTGCTATTAATTTCTTCATAACTTAACGCAACTTTTTAATATTTTGTAATGGTCGTCAACATAGTGCAGAGTCCAGCAACGGCCTATTGTCATTTCGACGAGCGCAGCGAGGAGAAATCCCTACTATTTGCCGATATTAGGGCTACTTCCTGATGCGCGGAATTGAGAAAGTTCGCGCGGAAATGAGTCCCGTCCAGCCGGGGCTGGGTGAGTGTGCTGGCCTACAACTTCAAGCGCGTGATAAACATTCTGGGTGTGCCAGATATGGTTGCAGCACTCCCATAGGCAGTGCTGCTTATTTTCTAACTCGCGGTCTCGGCACCATAATCGCCGTCAGATGCCTAGTTATCGGACGTGACCCAGCACAGTTTTCACACAATCTGAGCAGTTGTCAGGTTGCCGGGGCTCGAGAGGAGATTTTTATGCGTTTGCCAAATTGAGTCCTTGGATGATCCTTAAGGCTTCGTCGGCAGAAAGCGAATCCGCCCAATTCTTGCCATAGTGGGCATATCGAATAATCCCGTCCCCGTCAATAATAAAATCCGCCGGGTGTCCCGCTACTTTTTCCTTGCTGCCAATTGGGTTTGTGATAAAACCTTTTGCAAGGCCCTTTGCAGTGTCTCGTATTACAGCCCACGAGAACATCCCTCCCCATGACACATCTACCTCATATTTTCGATAAATCTGTTTTCTCGCATCGGCTATGAGGGGGAAAGGCACCTTTGTTCTGAGATTTTTCTCAAGGGATTCCAGAGGCGAGTGAAAAACCATTACGATTGTTATGCCGCTATTATTCAGCATCTCTATCTGTTTAACAAAGTCCTGAACTTGAAGGTTGCAAACTGGGCAAGCTGCATAGCGGTAGAACTTTAGTAGTATATTCTTGCCCAATAACGCGTCCGAAGAAATTTGGTGACCATCAAGCGTCATCCCATCAAACTCGGGAGCTTTCATATTCGCCTGAAGTTTCATTATTCTTCCTTTCGTCGGTATTGGCCAGGTTAGTTTCTACCGCGAAGTCCTCATGCAGGCTGTCTTTGATGAGGACTTCCCGACAAATGCGATTGTATCTTACACAGGCAGACCGAGACCGCCAATCACATACGACAGGTTAGGATAATACTTCACTTCTTTCGAAAGATTAGCGCGGAGAAGACAATTCGCACGCGTCATATGACCTTGCATTTTCTCGAGGCAACCTAACGACCGGCGTTACCTGCGGCGGGGAGAATCCCACAAGTCGGGTGCACGCTTTGTTGGGCAGATGATCACACCAGGTCACATGACAGTTCCCCCATACGGCGCATTAGAACTCGTCAATAATTTACTGAAACGTTGAAATGCCCACTAAAGACCACTCTTGCCTTTTCTCTCCAGAGTGCCTCATATTCAACAATGTTCAATTGTCGTAGTTATCGATTGACAATACTCGAGTGATATTCCCGGATTACATCATATGGACTGAGTTGAGTGTGTCTAGCTGGATTCCAAGTTTGACTTCAAGCTTCCGAGATCCCTCTTCATGTCTTCTCCGGCCTTCTTGCGGATCAGGCCCAAACCTAGACTAGTTTCCGGTGCAAAACGCACCACCTAATCAGAAATCGGCAAGGGCGAACTTCTTGCTGGGAGTGAACCTTGACAATTGCATAGTTACGTGGCCTTGGCCGCCAGCTTGGTACCGATGGTATTGAGATTGGCCGCCAGGATGGCCAGCCCGACCCAACGGTGGAAGCCTGCTTCGCCACGATTGCGGCAACGGTCGAGTCGATAGCGGCGTTTCAAGACACTTATCCGACCTTCGACGCCGGCGTGGTAACGCCGGCCACGGCGGAACCAGAGTTGCTTTTCATGGGCCCGACGTTGTTTGGATTTGTGCTCGGGCTTGGGCAAGATGACGCGCGCGACACCTAATGCGCGAGCATAAGCTTCGTTGCCGGGCGAGTAGAGTCCGCGATCGCCGCTGACCTGTTCCGGTGCGCAGCCAAACTGCTGCGTGTGCTGGTCGAGGGCAGGTTGCCACTGATTGACATCGTTCGGATTGCCAGCGAGGACGCGCCAGTTGCTTAGCAAGCCGCCGTCGACTTCATCGAGCCAGACCTTGCGCCCGAACTCGGTGGGCTTGCGGACCTTGTTCCTGCGGATGATGGCGGTATGCGGTTCAAAGAGACTTACGAGCTTCTCACTCGCCGGGACACTCTCGCCGGCGAAGACCCGCCGCTCACATTGACTGATGACCTGCTCGACACGCGGGGTGAAGGTCTCGAGGGTCGCGGTCAAGCGCTGCGCTGCGCGATCTTTCTGTGTCTGCAGCTGCTCCAGAACGATTTTCGCCTGCTGCACACTCTGGCGGGCGACCTGCAGCAGCTTGCGGTACGTGGTCGTCAGCTGCGCTTTAGCTGTCTCGGAGCGCCTGCGGGCCTGATTGGCCACCTGGCGAGCATACTTGCGGGCACTGCGGGAGCGGTTGCGGAACGTCTCTTGCGTCAGTTCGGTCGTGTCACCGAGCACCGTTTTCGCCCGTCTCAGCGTGCGCCCAAGCACACGCACACCATCAGCCAGCAGGCCGTTGTCAGTGGGGTAGCGGATGTTGGTCTCGACAACCGTTCCATCTGTGCGCAGCTTGCGGCCACGGGTGATCTTTAGCCTGCTGGCCAGCTGCAACACGTGGGCGTTCAGGGAGATAAGTGTTTCAGGTTGGAGCAGGTTCGCCCAGCGCAGGAGCGTCTTCTCGTCCGGCACGCGCTCGAAGTACACGCGGCAGAAGTGGCGCAGTACCAGACTGTCCCTGACATGTTTCTCTGTTTCCGCGTAGCTCCAGCCGTACAAATGCTTTACGACTAACACCCTGAGCACGACTTCCACCGGCGTGGAGTTGCGGCCCGTCTGTAGTGTTTTCGGATAGCGTCGCGCAAAGTCACCGCGCACTCGCTGGTAGAGCTCGTCGTCATCCAGCAATACGTCGATATGCGCCAACACCGGGTCCAGCTCACTCGTCAATGCCAGAATGTCCAGGAAGAACTTGTCGATTTCGTGGCGGTCACGTAACATTGCAGCGGCCCTTTCTGTGGAAAATGCGGGTTTGATCATTCGCATCTTCTCACAGGAGGGCCACTTTCGCATCGCTGGGCTGAAAACAGACAACCTGAACTAGGGTTTGGTTTGAGCGATCGGATTTGAAATGTTCAGGTAGCACGAGCATGTAGTCTCAATCCGATCGTGTTCAGGTTAGCAGCCAGAATGGTCAAGCCAACCCAACGATGGTGGCCCTGATTGCCACGATAACGACAAATGCCGAAGGCATGTTTGCGTTTGAGAACACTGACCCAGTCCCGTCCCGGTCCTGGACGGGGTTCGGCCCTCAACGCCAGCATGAAAACGACGGCCGCGTTTGAACCAGGCCTGTTTTTCATGAGCATGGCGTTCTTGGGACTTATAACCCGCTTTGGGTAAGACGACGTGCCGAACGCCCTTTTGTCTTGCATAGTTTTCGTTGGCCGAGGAATAAACACCGCGGTCAGCACTGGCCTGGACTGGCGGCTTGCCAAAGGTTCGACAATGATTATCAATAGCTGGGTGCCACCGCGTGGAGTCGCACACGCGACTTCGTTGGGTATCATCGGAAGGATTGCCATCGAGCAACCGCCAGTCGGAAATGATGCCGCCGTCGACTTCATCTAGCCAGACTTTGCGACCGAACTCGGTGGGCTTGCCAGCTTTGTTGCGTCGGATAATGGCAGTGTCAACTTCGAACAGACTGACCAGCTTTTCTGAAGCCGGCACAGATTCATTCTGAAATACGCGCCGTTTGGTTTGTTCCAGGACTTGTTCCACCCGCGGCAGAAATGTCTCGATAGTTTCGGCCAGCGGTTGGCAGAGCCGATGAGCTGGCTCTTGGGTACTCGCTTTCAAATCTTCAAGCACCGTTTTGACCAATTGACGATAGCTCTGTTTGAGCTTTTCCTTTGCAGAGACACTTCTTTTGCGGGCCTGGTTGGCAATCATCAGGGCCTGCTTTCTGGCGCTCCGCGACCGATTGCGAAATACTGTCCCGGCAAGTCCACCTGCTGTTGCCAATACTTGTTTGGCTTTTGTTAGTGTACGGCCTAATACCCGCACCCCATCAACCAGCAATCCGCTATCGGTTGGATAGCGCACATTGCTTTCGACCACCGTCCCATCTGTTCTCAACTTGCGTCCACGTGTGATTTTCAATTCTTGTGCCAGCTTTGTCACACGCTCATTCAGGGCTTTCAATGTGTCGGTTTGAATTTGATGCGCCCAGCGCAGCAATGTCTTCTCATCTGGTACATCTTCAAAATACACCCGGCAGAATAATCTCAGTACCAAACTATCTCTAACGTGTTGTTCTGTCCGTGCGTAACTCCAGCCATACAGATGCTTTACTACCAACATCCGCAACACCACTTCTACTGGACTTGAACTCCGTCCAGTTTGTAGTGTTCCTGGATAGCGTTTCGAAAAGTCGTTTCGTACTTGCTGATATAGTTCGTCGTCTTCCAGTATTTTATCGATCTGGCTCATCACTGGATCCATTTTACTTGTCAGTTCTATAATTTCCATGAAGAACTTGTCGTTTTCATATCGGTCGCGTAACATTGCTTTGGCCCTTTCTGTGAGTTCGCTTTTGTGTGCAACTTAATGCTCTCACAGATTGGGCCTTCTTTCGCACCGGAAACTAGACTAGCTATCCAACCTGATAGTTCGCCGTCAAAGCTCAGGGTGAATGTGCAGCTATCATCCGGGCCGACGTTTAAATTCCAGGCTAAGTTTTCGGAGACACCGCTCCCTTCCTGTCTGGTTATAATTTTCCGGCCAGCCTCCAGCCCCGTGACCTCAAAATCGACAACCATATCGCGTCCCATGAATTTGGTAACTTCACTCCACTTGGTGCCAACATCAAACGGTTCGCCAGAAAAATCCCTGATAGAAAGGTTGGGGCGCCACGAAGGTGCTTGTGATATGTCGGTGAGATATTTAAATACGGTCTCTGCCGGACGGTTAATATCAATTGATTCTGATACTTGAAATTTAGCCAAAGTCTTGCCTCCTAAGAGTTAGATTGATATATCTTCTCGATATTCTACAGCTATCAAACCAGGTCCAATTCTCATTTACTTCAACGATGATGTGATGGCATACAAATTATCAACATTCTTCAAATCCTATATGTGTTTTAGAATGTTGCAATTCATGTCTCTCGTTATGATAACCTCTACCAAGAAAGATGAATCTACCCAACGTCTGGCTTCAGTGGCTCAGCAGGCGAGTTCATGATGGTTGAATTGAATATACATCAACAAGAAGAATCGCGCCGATTTCTCGCGGCTATCGCCCGCGCACAGTCCAGCGCAGTCACGTGCAGACTGCATCGTGATAAAGGGACTGCACTAGGTCCAATGCAAGCAGTTGTTGTGCCGCCACCGGCATCAAAATGCGCCTCCGGAGTGAGTTGGCGGTTGTAGGCGTCAACCCTAGTCTACGGCGGGTCGCAATCTAAGCACCGGCACGGCGCGTGATGTGTGCTCTTGAAGGGCCGTAGCTAGACCCATAGGAAGCTTGGCAAGTAATGCTGATCTTTCGACATCGTCTGTGACGGGTTCCGCTTGAATTGTGCGCCGCCTCCAATACTGCTCCACTGAACCGTTGGGTTCGGCCTGCAGTTTTAGATACCAGTCCGGGTGAGAGTTCGACCCGCCCCCGTGCGCGGCAATATTGAGTTCATTGCCCACCTTCGTGTACATCACGAGTGAAGTGCACGATATTCCGGTTTTGCGACCTTTGGTAGTGAGCAAGAGTATATGTGCGCCGAGGAGTGAATACGGGATCATAATTAACCAGCCCCCAAGCCAGAATATAGTCGGGAGCAATTTCATCAAACCCTTGCGGCGAACGAGCCACCGGGTCCAACGTACTACCGGGCTGTCTTTAGCGAGTTTCAACAGGATTCCTCTGGTAACGGCTATGTATTAATTCGGGCCGGATATCATAAGTTCGTTGCGTCTCACACGCTATGGCCGCACAAGGTAGCCATAATTTTCCTCCTGATGCGTAGCGCAAGGAGGTCAAATTGATGGCTTTGTTAAAGTTGCGAAATGCAATATTTATTTTGAAATAAGACAAAATAATTTGCCAATATATTTAATTTATAACAATTTACAACACTAGTTCTAAACTGACCGATGAGACACCTTCGTTTCCGTCAGTACTTAGCCACCCTTTACTCCATTCTGGCATATGTACAAGTGTCACCATAGTTAATGTTCCACCAGTATTCTCTAGAAACCCTTCAGACCCAAATAAGAAAAAGCTTTCTGGGTGCCAAGCATCTTGTCCTTTGATTCTTAATTGAATCGATGAATTGTTAAGGTCATTCTTTGAGAATGAATCACCTACAATAGGAATAATATAGAAATTAGCCTGTCCTTTTTCCTGCTCCCATTGTGGAGTATCAGGGATTTCGTAATTATCTACTATATTGCCGTCGACTGAGATCTGAAGTTCTATTTTACTATCAGTACCTGCATGTTAAAATTTTCTGTTGACATTAACATCACTAAATTATCTATAATCTCGTTTCCATTGCCCGTTTCTACCAAATGAATAGACCAAGAAATATTACCTTCCTTTTTATCTGTACTTAAAAAGACAGGAGCTCTGCTCCATGGATCACCAATATTTGTTGCAATTGCAATTGGAATGATACTATTGCGAGCTTCTTCAGTTTCACCCCAAATAAAATAATGCTCAGGAGACCATGCATCGTCGCCACGTATCCCTATACGTATTGAAGAATCACTTAACAAATCTTTGTCTAAAACTGTAGCGAATTTAAGAACATTACTTAATCCTAATTTATAAAGATTCGCTTCTCCTTTTTCTTGATCTCGTTGCGAAGTATCTATAAATGTATGATGTACAAAATCAGCTGTACCTCCGGGGTGATTTATTATGAGAACGGTTTCGCTATCTGTACCTGCATTTGCAGTATTTCCAGTAAGCATAGCTACCCAAATCTCTTTTAAATTTGACATATTAATCCCTCGTATGATTAATTAGTTCATTCAATGAAATTACTTTTTTTATAAAAAATATCTATAACAATCGTTGGCGGAGCACTTTAACGGCCAAGCTTCAGTGGCGCGGCGGGCGAGAGCAGGACGGTTCAAATAGAATATACATCGCAAAGGAAAAAACCGCCTAATTTCTCGCGCCGATAGCCCGCGCACAGTCCAGTGCTGGACTGCATACCGACCCAGTTCGTTCGGTACTGGGCTGGGTCCAATGCAAGCACAGACTGTGTGAAAACTCAATTCAGTGGGAGCGTCAATCCGATTTCAGGTCGCTTTCGGGTACTCAGTAGGTCAATGATCCTGTTTTCAGGACGATTATATATATCGGGTGGGGGTAGTGGTTACATGGTAACTGATGGGGACCACGCTGTATTGTAGTAATGGAGATACAACTTGAGTACAGCTTCATGGTAAACGTCGGACTTGGAGAAAGAAAGAGTTTTGCGCACGAAGCGAGCCAGTCTCTGGCGCAAGGTGTTGTTCCAGCGTTCCACGTGAGATGTCTGGCCGCTTTCTTTGCCGACACTTTGGTGAGTGTCGTTTGGTAAAACCTTCTGGTAAGCGTGCCAGAAGTCGCTGAAGGAGCAACACGCTTTGTAGGATGCTGGGATGGATTTCCATAACGCGCGACAACTTTTTTCACTGCGGTCGCCAATAAAATAGGCCACCACTTGGCGCGTGCGCCGACACAGCGCGACCCATATCCAACGTTTATCGTTTTTTGTGCGTACAAATGACCATAATTCATCCAATTCCAGCACATCATCCGTTTTTACGGTTTCTAAAGTGTCAGCCAGGTTCGGCATAGCGCCGGCCTTCTCCAGAATCCAGCGTGCTAATGTCTGCCGCGCGATGCCAAAGATGCGCTCAATGCCGCGCATACTGGCTCGCTCTCGATAGGTGCGTAGGACAAATTCTCTGATGAACTCAGGATAAGAACGGCTTTGCGGTTCCAACATTCCATAAGCGGCGCAATCGAGACAATGAAACTTCTGACCGCCTTTATAGTCTGTACCATTCTTGACAATGTTGAGGCTCCTGCACTTTGAACACTCATGCGTGATGACACTCTGGATCATTTTGGCGCTCCTCTGTTTGGCAGGCCAACAACTTACTTTTTCCAGACTCATCAGTCAACATGTAACCACTACCCGGGTGGGAAAGTAAAATAGTTTTCACACAGTCTGAGCAGTTGTTAGGCCGTTTTTTACCTGTGGACACTCCTTTCCAGTTTTAGTCTGGGGATTAATAGCCTCGGTGATGACAAAATCAAATATCAATTATCGTCAACTCGTATTCCTTTAGCTTCTGACACAATATCCCCAGTCCGCTCTAACGAATGGTTTGGAGACATCCATTCGGAATCCATATCACCGATCAAATTTCCGTTCCCTTCGCCAAGCACTACTGTGTAAGCATGAAGGCAATCAGGTTGTTGATGTCTTCGTCGGTCAGAATCTCCCGAAAGACTACCGGCATGCGGAAGAAGAATCCCTCCACCTTATAGGCTCGCGGTTCAACGATCGACTCTCGTAAGTACTCCTCGGCGCTCATACCCGGAACGCGCTGGCTTGCACGCTCTCCAATACCTTGAAATGTCGGTGCGTTCGTCTCACTACCATCGAGGGAATGGCAGACTGAGCAAGAAACCAGTGATGATTCAGGATCAAGCTTGAGGTATAAAGTTCCTCGCCGAGTGCTGGATCTCCAACTTGCCCGGAATCTGCTCCGCATGCGGCGAGAGCGAGCGCGACGATGAAAGCGGCGATGACCTGAGGTGTCATTTTCCTGTGGATCCTCCCTTAAACGATACACGGGTAGCATCTCTGAGGTAAATCCTGGGAAGGAACGGAGCGCATAGGTGCATAAACATGCCAGTTTTGGCACTGAAGCAATTGGAGTGGTTGATTGACTTTAACCATTTCCTCGCCGGCGTTGTTGCATAAATCAGTTCAGAAAAGGATTAAAGGCGCGCATTTCTGCAAAATCCAAGTAGTCGTATTTATCCTATTGGGACACTTTCGGGCATGCCCAGTTGAGTCATCAAATTGAGCACTTTGCATCGCAGTTGCATTTCAACTGACTGATTTGTGATGTTTCTGGTGCGTAGTTTTGACCCGAATACAGTCTTCAGGCGATACATACCAGTCTCCGCCAGACTTCGCCGATGGTAATTGGCTTCCTGTTTCCAACGCTTGCGCCCGATCTGACGAATGCGGCGGACATAGCTGTTGCGCGTTTGCATACCGACCCAGTTCGTTCGGTACTGGGTCGCGTCATTTCGATTGATGATCGCACTCCGCCGGGGTGGAATGACAGCTTTGGCACCGCGCGCTTCGATGGCCATATAGCTAGTCTCGTAATCATAGCCGCCGTCACCTGTTACTTGTTCCAGAGGCTCGCACAGTGCCGTGCACACTGCATCGGTATCTACTTGGTCAAGTATGGGCGCGAGATATGTCTTGTCATGTACACGCGAGGTCGTCAATATCGCCGCCAAAATCTCGCCTGTGGCCTCATCAATGCCTAGATGCACTTTGCGCCATCACGATGCAGTCTGCACGTGACTGTGCAAGCGCGGCTTGCGGCGCGGCTTCTGACCTTTGCGTGGGAAATACTTGCGCCCGAACCATTCGCCGTGTCCGAAGACTTTTAAGCCTGTCGAGTCAACTACGAGGTGTACTGGGGTGATTTTACGTTTGCGCGGCAAGCGCACCTGCAATGATTTCCGGCGCCGACAGAGTGTAGTGTAGTCGGGCACGGGCAAGTCAACCTGCAACAATGCAAGCAAAGATTCCATCAATCCTGTAGTTTGACGCAAGGGCAGGTTGAAGACGGCTTGCAAGGTAAGCATACTTTCGATGATTGCATCACTGTACACACGCCTACGGCCGCGACCTTTGGTGGCGTCAGTATTGAACCAGGTATCTGACAAGTCGGCGCTAAACCAAATGGTCAAACTTCCCCGTTGAGCGAGTGCGCGGTTGCCCAGCCCCGGCTGGACGGGGTAAGTTGGCCAATTCTGGACTTTGTACCTTGTTTTCTTTGCTTTGCGCTTCGACATTTCACACCTGTGGCCGTTTGGAATTCCTTAAAGTGTGAACTTGACGCCGCTTTTATGCAACAACGCCTTCCTCGCCGGCGTTGTTGCATAAATCAGTTCAGAAATGAGCAAAGACGCGCTGAACAACAAACGTTAATAATCCACGATTATCCAATTGGGACACTCAGCGGCATCCCTATTTGGGTCATCATATTTAGTGCTTTGCAGCGCAGTAGCATTTCAACAGATTGATTGGCAATGTTTCTGGTTCGCAGTTTTGGCCCGAATACAGTCTTCAGACGATACATACCGGTCTCCGCTAGACTACGGCGATGGTAATTGACTTCCTGTTTCCAACGTTTGCGCCCGACTTGACGAATGCGGCGGACAAAACTGTTCCGGGTCTGCATACCGACCCAGTTCGTTCGGTACTGGGTGGCATCGTTCCGATTGATGGTCGCATTGCGCCGAGGTGGAATAACAGCTTTGGCGCCGTGCGCTTCAATGGTGATATAGCTGGTCTCATAATCATAGCCGCCGTCAGCTGTCACTTGCACCAACGGCTCGCCGACTTGATCCAGGATAGGCGCAAGATATGTCTTGTCATGCATATGGGAGGTTGTCAGAATCGCCGCCAAAATCTCGCCACTGGCCTCATCAATGCCAAGATGAATTTTGCGCCACAGGCGCGGTTTGCGACGCGGTTTCTGACCTTTGCGCGGGAAGTACTTGCGGCCGAACCACTCTCCACCCAGTCCCGTCTGGTTCTGGACGGGGTGTCCGAAGACTTTCAGACCTGTAGAGTCGACAACTAAATGCACAGCATCTATTGTGCTCTTGCGCGGCAGGCACACAGACAAATGCTTGCGCCGCCGACAAAGTGTGCTGAAGCTCGGCACGGGCAAGTCCAGCTGCAACATCGCCAGCAAGGATGTCATCAATCCTGTGGTTTGACGCAAGGGCAGATTGAAAACGGCTTGTAAGGTAAGCATGCTCTCGATGATGGCATCACTGTACACACGTCTGCGGCCACGACCAGCGGTGTGTTCAGTGTTGAACCAACTATCCGTCATATCAGCGCTGGTCCAGAGCGCTAAGCTTCCACGTTTTGAGAGGGCCTTGTTGTACGTTGGCCAATTCTGGACTTTGTATCTTGTTTTCTTTGCTTTGCGCTTCGACATTTCACACCTGCGGCCGTTCGGAATGCCTCAAAGTGTGGACTTGGCGCCGCTTTTATGCAACAACGCCTTCCTCGCCGCCTAACGCCAAGCGTCAGTGGTGTGTCGGATATTGCCTGAGCCTTCGCCGCCGCATGACTGTTGAAGTACCATCGCTGCCGATTGCTCCGTGCCGACAGGCACGTCTACTGCACGCCATTGTTAGCCCGCGTGGAACTGCGCATATCGTGTCCTAGAATCATTGTTACGTAATGTCTGAGAATTGCAAACGCTGCTTGCGGCGAACGCAATCACACCACAGACGTTCTCTAAACCGGTCTAATCTACGGCTGGTTCTCTGAAGCCAAAATTGAGAAAGGCAGCCCCCAACAGGACGTTAAGGCCGAAATATACCCAGCCGATATTCGTTTCCAAGTCCGGAAGAGCTGTGATATTGACAACGTTGACCACGGCGAACACTATGTAACTCACACCGGCGCCAATCAGGAATGCGCGCCGTGCCGCCGATGGTTGGGCGTTGCGCATTAACCAGCTCATTACCGCGTAGCCGACCGCAATTGCGCCGTACGCCCGAATAAGGTTTATTGTATATTGGGTGATTTCCAATCCATTGATATCAAGAAAGGTCGTTGGTGAAATAAGAGTTGTAAGGGATACAAGGGCTACAAGAACGGCATTCAGGATCAGTAAGATTCGAA
The DNA here is from genome assembly GCA_965248775.1 of Anaerolineales bacterium. Lineage (GTDB taxonomy): Bacteria > Chloroflexota > Anaerolineae > Anaerolineales > JBHHUI01 > JBHHUI01. The sequence goes on along the minus strand of OZ252150.1, from coordinate 867,110 downwards.
CATTCATAAGTATTCTCCTTAGTATTGAGACAGGATTGTGCGGAGTTGTTACATTCGATAATTGATCATCGCCAACTTGAGAATCGCTAGCTAACAATATTAGGTAGTGGTCCTAAGTAAATGCTAGCTTGATTTTAAGGTTGTATTCGACAATGAACCAGCGCGTCACGAGGTGATGCATATAATCGACCTTCGAAAAGGACAACGTCTTGCGGGTGAAGCGGCCCAGCCATTGGCGGAGCGTACAATTCCAACGTTCCATATGATTGACTTCGCCGCTGTCTTTGCCAACCTGCTGATGGGTTTCAGCCGGTAAGACATTCTGATAGGCTTCCCAGAAATCACTAAAGCTGGCACACGCCTGATACGCTTCGGGAACCCGGCTCCACAGTTGGTGACAGGTCCGGGCACCCCGGTCTCCGATGGCAAAGGCCACAATTTGCCGGGTACAGTGGCGTGCACACTGCATCGCTATGCGCCGACACATGACCGTCCAGAGCCAGCGTTTGTTCTTGCGGAACGCCACAAACGACCATAATTCGTCGTATTCGAGGATGTCGTCTGCTTCAGCGGGCAGGAGGGTTGCCTTCAGTCCCGGCTGCGTTTGGACTTTTTTTTAGCCACTTGGCCAAGGTGTTGCGGGCAATCCCCCGCATGCTGGGGCGCTCCCGATAGGCGGCGAGAATGCGTTCTTTTTCCGCTTCGGTGTGGCGGTTTATCGGATTGAGCACTCCCGATTTGTGACAGTCTTTACAGCGAAATTGCTGGTTGCCATATTTATTGTGCCCGTTTTTGACCAGGTTGGCACTGCCACAACGCCGACAAGTATACGTGATTTCATCGATGATCATGCCTGATTATATTCGGGATCATGCAGTTAGAACCACTACCCAATATTATTAGGCAGAAATATTTCCGCCTATCACATCTGTAAGGGGTATTATGCTGTGCAGCGTCCCTAATAACGTGTAATTATTCGTGTTATTAGGAAATTATTCGGTATAAACTCCCTTAGAAGGACGTTATTAGGAATAGAAATTGGGATATCCCTAATTCTGCCTGCCTCCTTGTTCGTCTTGACAGGCTTGCAATGAGTATAGATGAGTATTGGTTTCCAATCAATCGGGGGATTTATGTTGGTGCACACGATATGGGTAAATTTGGCTCGATAGTCGCCTCCTGTTTACAATCCGCTTGCTTTAGCCGCAGAAACATACACGCTACCCCGAAGACTGCCCAAACCGTGGGTACCGTAGGACACGTTGTGACAGATCTAGAACTGCAGTCCTTTAAATGCCTATAAGGTTGGCAGATAACTTTGAATACCGGTTTCCCAGAACTGGTATTATCAGTGTCGGATTACTCGACCATTAACATGGAGTTTGCTATGCCCCATCTCAATCTTGGACAAACGCAATTGTTTTACGAGCAGTTTGGCGATGGACCGGATATCGTCTGGCTTGCCGGTGGTGATATGCCGGGGTCTAGCTGGCACGAATTTCAATTACCGGCGTTTGCAGACTACCGTAATACAACCTGGGATGCCCGCGGTGTAGGCCAAACGACGACAGACGAACCAACGCCCTGGCCGATCTCCGCCCACGCCGAAGATTGCATCTCATTAATTAAACAGCTTTGCGAGCCGCCGGTTATTCTGATTGGTCTCTCAATGGGATCCTTAATTGCTCAGGAGATTGCGCTGACGCGGCCTGACCTTGTTACAGCCGCATTGTTGATGGGCGCATGTGCCCGGAAATCCGGTTTCATCGATGAATGGGAAGCTGCCGAAATTGCATTACGTCGATCTGCTACCGAAATGCCCGCCGACTTTGCAGTCGCTCACTGTGCTTTATTGATGTATCCAGCAGAAGTGTTAGGTGACGACGAACTGTGGGCAAAGCTGCGTCCCATCGTGGCACGTGATTACGGTGACCGCGATCCACACTCGTTAGCCGAACAGTGGCAGGCCTGCCTCGACTACGACTCTCTCGACCGCTTGCCCGATTGCGAAATACCTTTGCAAGTCATCGCATTTTCGCAAGATATGCAAACGCCGCCCCAACTCGGCAGGATAATCGCGGAGACAGCACCCAAGGGGCAATATCATTTGCTCGAAGGCCTTGGCCACTGTTCCGCCTTCGGGCACAGACCCGACACGGTTAATGAGTGCTTGTTAAATATTCTCAAGCTGTACAAGCACCGGGCCCAGAAAGTCCCCTAGCGGCGCTGCTCCGTCAAAGGAGATGTTAGCTAAGTTCGCAGGTGCAGCGCTGCAATGTCGGGCCCGCTGCTTGTCATCCGCTAACAGCGCAAGCGCGCGTCGAAGGAACTCGGGTGCACTTATCAGATGCGCAGGTCGATTACAGCCAGTTCCCGCTCATCGAGAGGGACGTGATTAGAGCCGGGAACGCAGAAAACCACATCTGGACGGCTGCGAGCGCGATCAGAAAGTGCCGAAAGCCTTTCAAGCGTATAACTGCCACTAAGTGAAGTATGCCCTGAAGACCAAGAATAATGAGTGGGATGTCACCCGCGAGACCACGCGATTGAATCACATTATCAGGTGCACGAAACAGCGTGCCGATAACCAACAAGAATAGGGGAATGACAAACGGCACAAGAATAACGAACGACCACCTTCTGAGCGACACAGACGCGAACAAAGGCGTCCTGATATACGCCAACACGCCCCAAGCAATCAACGTTACTGTAATGATCCAAAGGTCGTCATGGATAATCGCCTGATCGATCAGGAAGCGAAAGTAATCCCAATCGAACATCAAGCTATCAATGAGAGAAGAATGAGAGCTGGCTGCACATAGGGCCAGTTGCAGCCATCAAAAACTTGGATGCCATTTGAGATTCGTCCAACAAATAAATAACCGGCTCGTCGACATTGATAAGCCAACAATCCTAGGCGCCGCTGCGTAACACCAGTAAATTACGCTGTCCACTTTTCACGCACTCGGGCTTCAGGATGAATATTGGGATGTGGTAATTCATCATCGATTAGCTTGCGGCTTTCGAGCAAGAATTTGAAACCCAATGCCCCCAGCACAGCCAACACAATAAATGTATCGCCGCCAATCTGAGCGTACAATATGCCGCCCAGAAGTGGGGCCCCAGCCGAAAACAATGCTCCAATTGAGGTATCGATGCCCTGCACCTCACCTTCCTGACGCACGTCAGCTACTTTGGTAATGACCGACTGCAGCGTGGGGAATGTCAATGCGACCCCCAGATTAAGGATCCAGGCCAAAAGCAGATATAGCCCGACTGTCTCAGGAAGACTAATAAGCAACAGGCCAATCGGCACGATGGCAAAGCCGATTATCAAGGTGCCTAAATCTCCAAAACGTTGTTCGAAGCGCGGCAGCAATATCAATTCGTTAAAGATCATAAAGACACCCACAGCTAACAACATCAAGCCAACTTCTGTCTGATTGAGGCCGAGGCGGTCAGAAAGCCACAGCACAACTATCGTCGTGTAACCGCCAAAGACAAGGTTGAACACAGCTCGTGTGGCAAAAAGGCGCGTGAGGGAACGCTCATGGGTGAGATGATGGATTTTTCCAAGCAGGTTAAGTTGATGCAATGGATTCAGGTCCAACGTCCGGCTGCGATTTTCGGGGATGAGCGATTCATCGAGCATGAAATACATTGCAATGAGCGTCATAGTAGAGAGCACAGTCGCCAGAATAGCCGCACCTAAATAGCCAATCGAGCCTGCTGAGGCAAAACTGCCGATAGCCGGTCCTATCATCAAGGCAACAGCCATTGAGGCACCCAATACCCCGAATACCTTGGTACGTTCTTCATCAGAAGTCACATCGGCCAGGTAAGCATGGGCAACGGATTGGTTGCCGCCGGTGATGCCATCTACAACACGGGAGAAGGCAATGATCAAGATGGGCCAGAGGGAGCCAGTTGTGAAATAGGCGGCAGCGAAAATAATCCAACTCAGCAAGGTGCCTGCCTGACTGATGAGCAGGATCGGCTTGCGACCGTAATAGTCACTAAGTGAGCCCAGTAACGGCGAGGCAAAAAATTGAGATGCGGGATAGACAGCCAGCAAGAGGCCGAAAATCGCATCACTGTAGCCAAGGTCGCGGATGATAAATGGTAAAACGGGGATCAGCAGCGTGAAGCCGATCCCATTGACAAGATTAAGTAAGATGATGGGAAATGTTTTGCGATTCATTTTGTCTTTAGATTTCTACCTGAAAGGCTATAGTTTGCTGTCAGGCACACATCACAGCGCCTGGCTGAACGTAGTTTGTCCCAGAACGAATCCAGGACTGACCCGTGCGAAAATTGTGAGTTCTATCGTGGTCCCCAGAATCCGGACTTGAAAGCACGTCGCGTGGTTGAAACAACTACCCCCGCCAACAATATTATTATCTGGAATGAGTCTGTCTTTCACACCTACAAGCTGGGGATGCATGATTAGACGTAAATCTATGAATCGGGATACTTCCCAGTCTCATCGAGGATTTCGCCGCCAACAAGTGGTGGATTCATTATAGCAATGGCACGTACCTCGGTTTCAAGGTGATAACGATGGCGCTCATGCTTGTCGAATGCATAGAACACTCCCGGAGCGATTTTGAAGATCTCTCCTGTATCGAGTAGTTCAATAGTTCCTGTCCCTTCGATGACATAGACGGCTTCCAGGTTGTCGACGTATTCGACCTCCTCTGAGAAACCCGCTTCACCAAAAGCCTCCGTAACTGTAAACCCCATGTTGTCTTCTTTAAGCAGGAAACGCATTGAGGTATAGCCGTTGGCTTGCACATCGCGATCTGTTCCCTTTAGGCTTTCGACTGTGTGATAAATCATCTAAGCATTCATCCTCCTCGGATTAATTATTTAGGTGCATCGGAAATTAAACGTAGCCAGATGGGTATACCGAAGTTAATCTTTGGTTCGGCCTAACGGATTGGCGCTGTTGGTCAAAATGCCTCGATAGTCACCTTCTGTTTACTCGTGCGTTAGCTTCACACGCAGAAACATCCATGGTGCGCCGAACGTGGCCCAGAGGGTTGTGGCAGCGTAACGGATGTAGCGCAAGATGTAGCCTAATGTAGTTTCGTCGGCAGCAATTAATGCGAACAGCACATCCAGACCCCTCCATAAAAGCAGCACACCCACCATACCAAGGATAAAGCGCGCACCCCGCTGTCCCCAGCTGCCGCCAGAGTCAAAAGGCGCGCGCTTGCAGCATGAGGACAAACCCGGCGACGGCTCCGAAGAGCGCACCACCAATGGTGAAATAGTGGGCGGGCGAGCGCGCTGTGTTGGCGAATTGCGCCCAGGCCGCGGGGTCCGGGGAACCGGAGATCACGACGCCGACCAACAAGCCGACGAGTATCAGCACAACTGAGGCGCCAAACCCGATCCCAATTTGCAAACCCACGCTCTGTTCTTGTAGCCAGGGCAATATCCGTTGTTCGCCCTTGAGAATCAAATAAAGTAGCGCCGCTCCCAACAGCCATCCGCCGACAACATCGTGTGGGAAATGTACACCGAGATACAGGCGCGAGATGCCGATCAGCAACACGAGCACAATGGCACTGATCCATAGCCAGCGCCGTTTCAGGCGGTAGCTCAGAAAGCCCCAAACTGCCAGCGTATTGCTCGCATGGGTGGAGGGGATTCCGTAAGAGCTTTCCGTCGAGAGATTGATTACGTCGCGCACCCAATACGGACGCGGCTGATGGAGCAGCTGTTTGAGATAAACACCCACTGCATCAACGCTAATGAGGATCAGTAGCACGCGTATACCCAAGCGCGGATTTACCGTCCAGTACAGCAGCGGCATGAGGACCAGGTAAAACTCAATCGTCCCAAGAAATGTAAAGAACTTCATTAACGCATCGAGCGCCGGACTCAACATCTGAAGAACCTGTATCAGTCCGATACCGAAATCAAATAGTGATTCCACTAGAATCCCTCCTTGGAATATTTAGGAAGATATGCATTGCTGGCAGCGCCAGAGTAGACGCGGGGCGATACTTTGCTTGCGCGGCTACGCCTCGATCGTGTCCCGCATGCGCCACGTGACCCACAATGCGTTCGGGTAGGCCAAAAACAGGAAGACAGCACCGTCAGGGACGTTGTAGCTGCTGGCCGGAAGAATAATTGCCAATATGGTGAAGACTACACCGAGTGCGACCTGGCCGTACATATAGAGTCGCATGCGCGGCAAGTAATCCGCGTTCGTGCCCGCCTTTCGAGCCAGGCTGGCGAGATAGGCCAGATAAGCAGCAAAGGCCCAGAAGTTGGCTGCCCGCAACAGCTTGCCGAGAAGTTCCGGCATAGAAAAGCCACCCCACAAATTGATCGACCACGTCGGCCACAGCAGGCCGACACCGTCGAACCAGGCAAAGATGTCAACGACGCTATGGAGTAGCGCCATGCCCGTCGCCAGACCAAGGCCGAAGATGCGCAGTTCATGGCCACCTCTTACAAGCGAAATTAAATAGAAGAGTGCGAGCGCTCCAAGCGCAAAGTAGAGCGAATGCGACAACGTGCGGTGATAGGTAGCCTCGGCGGTAGCAGCGTCCATACCCCTCACGAGAATGGCAAATGCCTGCGGATAGCCATCGGCATCCGGGATCAGACTCCCAAATATAAGACCGAGCGCGAACCATCGCTTAATTGAAAAAGTCTTGCGGGTTGCGAGTGCGAGCATCGCGTGAATTGCTGGTTGTGGCATGTTGATCTCCCTCTGATATTGGCGGCGTAGAGCTGCATTTTCGGCAAGCTATAAAGCGCATAGTCACCCAGTCGCCGCTCCAATGTGCCTAGACACTCTCTCAAATCACAATACCTTCGTTAGAGAAAGGGCATCCAAAGTACTTTTCTCCTATCGGCAGGCCGTATTGATTCCAGCCAGCCTGCGTCTCTATAGGTGACAGTTTGTCGAGTACACACAAATATAGTTCGAATAGGAGAAAACACAATGTTTAAACGCTTATCAATTGTCACGCTATTGGGAGTAATTCTGAGCCTGGCGGTCACATCCGGCGCTGCGTTTGCGCAATCGGATTCACCTGGTGATGCGCCAACTGTCTGTCGCCGGATTTATGGAACGGATGAATGGACGCGGCGCTGTGCCCCGAGGCGCCCCGACGAAACCCAGGACGCCTACTGTCGTCGGGTTTTCGACACCGATGAATGGACTCGGCGTTGTATTCCACGCCGGTTCGATGGGGACGTAAACCTACGCGTCTACTGCCAAAGAATCTTCGGCACCGATGAGTGGACCCGGCGTTGTGTGCAGGATCAAGTGGATATAAACCGCGATACCTTCTGCCGCCGGATTTTCGGCACTGATGAATGGACACGGCGCTGTGTCGACCTGCGCACCGACCGAACAGATCTGGATCATGACGCCTACTGTCGTCGCATCCATGGCACCGACGAATGGACCCGGCGCTGTGTCGACGTGCGGACAGACCGCACCGATCGGACAGATCTAGATCATGACGCCTACTGCCGTCGTATCCATGGCACCGACGAATGGACCCGACGCTGTGTCGACGTGCGCACCGACAGAACGCAGGTGCTTCCCTCTACGGACCGCGTACTCACTGGGCAGCTAGCGCAGACAGATCAACGCGCAACCGACACCCGCAGGGGAAACAGGTAACAGTAACTGGACAACCCCATTCGCAGCATGTGCGTAAGAGAATGCAGGGTCTATAATCTCTGCATTCTCTGCGTACGCTGCAGTGAAGTCCATGGCAGCCGATGCTCAGCTTCTTGCCCGTTTGCGGGCCAATGACGATACTGCGCTGGCCGAACTCTATGATCAGTTCGCGCCGGCGATTTATGCTTACTGTTATCGGCGCGTCGGCGAGCGACACCTGGCCGAGGATCTGACGAGTGATGTTTTCGTGCGCGCCCTCGCGTCAATTCAAAAAGGTCGCTTTGCGCATACCTCCCTGCCGGCCTGGCTTTATCGCATCGCGCATAACCTGGTGGTCGATCACTACCGGCGGGCCAACCCAGACATCGTGCCGCTCGAGGAATGGGCTCCGGCGCCAGACAATGTCCCGGAGGCAGCCCGCCAAAGGCAACAACAAGAATGGCTCGGCAACGCCATGCAGCAGCTTACAGACGAGCAACAAGAGACGCTTGCCTTGCGCTTCGGGCAAGGCTATACAGCCTCGGAAACGGCCAGATTGATGGGCAAGAGCGAAAAAGCGATCCGGGCATTACAGCACCGGGCGTTGGCCGCCCTCCGCCGCATAATGGGTGAGGGAAAAAGTGACTAACGACCACGATTTTGAAATCGCCCTCGACGAGGCGCTGCAGCTGCGCGCCGCTGGCGCCAGCTTGGAAGATTGCCTTGCTCGTTTTCCGCAATATCGCGCCGAACTTGGGCCCTTGCTGCAGGCAGCCGACTTTACGGCTACAGGCTTGCGGGCCGGAGAGGACCTCCCCACCCCAAATCTCATCCGCGGGAAACAGCGCTTTCTCCAATCGGCGCGCTTGCTGGCTGCAGCCCGGCATCCGGTTAGAAAGCGACGGAAAACACCCCCGTCCCGGTTTTTGCTTAACCGAAATTTCATACGGATTGCGGCCGCGGCAACCCTGGCGTTTATTTTTGTCGTTGCTGCAGGTACTGGCGTATCAGTTGGGGCTGGCCGCGCGCTACCCGGGGATCCACTTTATCCGGCAAAGTTGGCCCTGGAGCAGGTACGTCTGGCCTTAACTTTGGATTCGCAAGCCCGGTCGGACTACGCGGGCGATCTGGCAGACCGGCGAAGAGATGAGGTGCAGTCGCTCGTGGACAGTGACCGGCAAATGGCAGTCGCCTTCAACGGGATATTGGAAGCCGTAGGCGCCGATACGATTGTCGTCTCTGGATTGAAAGTCCAGACGACCGACAGCGCTACATTACAGGTCGGCGATTATGTCCTAGTCGAGGCGGAAACGCGCAGTGATCGCACCATTGTTGCCCGCTCGGTGCAGCCACAGACCGACCGGCCGAGTTGGGCCCCAACGGCACCGGCCGATATCGATATCGCCCCAGACGCGACTGTTCGCGCGCCTGTTACAGATGCCCCCAGTGATGTGCAGCCCACAGCCGACGCTGATGAGCAGGTAACATCGGAGCCAACTGTAGTTGATGAAATAAGTCCTACCCCAGAGCCGATTCGGGACGCGGAGCCAACGCGCTCAGACGAAATTGAGCCCAGTGCTACAGCGAGCCGAGACGTTGAGCCAACGCGCTCGGATGAAGTTGAGCCTAGCGCTACACCAACTTCAGAGATTGTCCGAGATGATGGCGGCGATCAGGCTGCCACCACGACTCCTGCCCGCGACGACGCTGGCGATAGTCGTGCAGCCAGCGCGACGCCGGCCGAGACCGATTAATTATTGCTAATCGCTGTTTGAAGTTCTTAAATGCTACAAGTTGCGGCCCACGGTTTTTGCCGAATTAATATCTCACATCTCAAACATCTTGTTAAAAACATGGGTGGCGGTTGAGTCATGGCCGCTGGGCATAATATTTTTTCCGGTGAATGTTATAATCGCGCGACTTCGTTTGAAGTCTACTCCTCGACAAGAGAAATATCATAAATGAAAATTCGATCAGAAATGGGACTGACCTTTGATGACGTGCTGCTCATGCCCAAAAGATCGGCGATAAAGTCGCGTAACGACCTCGATACGCGCAGCCGTTTTAGCCGCAATATTGAACTTTACATCCCGATCGTCAGCTCTAATATGGACACCGTCACCGAAGCGCCAATGGCGATTGCGATGGCGCAGGCCGGCGGATTGGGCGTGCTCCATCGCTTCATGCCAATTGATAAACAGGCCGCGCAAGTCGCGCGCGTCAAGCAGGCAGAAAATTTCCTGGTCGAGGAGCCCCTCACAGTCGGTGCAAATTCGAGCATAGACGACGCGCGCCAACAAATGGCACAAATGGGAGTTGGCGGACTGGCAGTGATAGATGAGGATAAGCATTTGTTGGGACTGGTGACAACGCGCGACTTACTGCTTAACGGCCATGCGCACAGCGTAGCCGAGGTTATGACGCCGCGCGAGCAACTGCTTACCGTAGGTGTGGGTATTGCCCTCGACGATGCGCGCCGCCAATTGCACGAACGCCGTGTCGAAAAGCTGCCGGTCGTGGATGAGCAAGGCCGACTACGCGGCATGATCACTGCGAAAGACATCGTCAAGTGGGAGCGCCATCCAAATGCGACGAAAGATGGTAAGGGTCAACTACGTGTCGCTGCCGCCGTTGGCGTGCGTGAGTCAGATATAGCACGCGCGCAGGTGTGCGTAGAGGCCGGGGCGGACGCGCTTGTCGTGGATATCGCGCATGGCCATTCCGACCTTGCAATTGATATGTTGCGACGCGTCAAGCAATCCTTTCCCGACACGGACGTTATCGGCGGCAATGTCGCAACCGTGGAAGGTGTGCGCGACCTAGCACAGGCTGGTGCGGATGCCATCAAGGTCGGCGTAGGGCCCGGCTCGATCTGCGTTACCCGCGTTGTGACCGGATTCGGCGTACCACAACTGAGTGCGATTGCTGAGTGCGCTGTCATTGGGCACGAACTGGGAGTACCCATCATCGCCGATGGTGGTATGCGCACAAGTGGCGATCTGGTCAAAGCGCTGGCCGCCGGCGCGAGCAGCGCCATGTTCGGCAGTATGCTCGCAGGTACGGAGGAGAGTCCCGGCGCTGTCGTGATGCGTAATGGCCGCCGCCAGAAAGTCGTGCGAGGCATGGCCTCCTTGTCTGCCAACATCGAGCGAATGGCGATCGACAGCCACACAGAAGTCGATCCGACAGACTGGGAGCGTGTGGTGCCCGAGGGCGTCGAAGCGGCTGTCACGTATCGCGGCAGTGTGCAGGAGGTCCTCCATCAACTTGTGGGCGGCCTGCGCAGCGGAATGAGCTACTGCGGCGCACCCGACCTGCCTGCCCTATGGGAGAAAGCAGAGTTCATGCGCATTACGTCTGCCGGCAGATCGGAAAGCAGCTCGCATGACGTCCAGACTTTCTAAGAGTTCTCGAAGCACAAAGACATCTTGCGGAAATATCCCCCCTGTGTACCATTACCCATAAGCCTTCGCTCTTTTGTTGCAATTTGAACGATGTTCGCTTCTTCGAGCGATGGTAGCATATGGCCGTTATGAGATTTGCCCAAACACACGCGCAATCCCAGATGCGTGACCATCATCATCATTGTGTATATATTCGGCTGTCATCTGACCCGGTTTTCTTGCATTAAGCGGACACGCCCCGCTTAGCCGCAAAGCCTTTCCCGTGTCAGGGAGGGCTTTTTTTTTGGAGACAACATATGCAGTCCTCGCGTTCCGATATCCGCCTGGCGTTGCCCAGCAAGGGCCGCTTGGCGCAAGGCACGCTCGATTTTCTGGCCGCTGCCGGTTTGCGAGTGCGCAAGCCGAACCCGCGCCAATTCGAAGCCCGCATCCCCACCCTACCCGGCCTGACGGTGCTCTTCCAGCGCGCCGGCGACATCGTCGTGAGTGTACGCGATGGCAGTGTCGATTTCGGCATCGCCGGATGGGATGCTGTGTCCGAACGTACTACGCCGGGGAATGCGGTTCTCCCGCTCAATCAGCGGCTCGGTTTTGGGCACTGCACGCTGAATGTGATCGTTCCCGAGCGTTGGGAAGATGTAAATACCATGGCGCAGTTGGCGCGCCGAGAGGCACGAAATGTACAACCACTACGCGTGGCGACAAAGTACCCCCAACTGACGCGTCGCTTCCTGGATCGGCATGACCTGGCAGGCGCCGAGCTCATCCGGGCCGAAGGCACGCTGGAAGTTGCTCCGGCAATTGGCTACGCCGACATCATTGTGGACCTGGTTTCGACCGGCACAACTCTACGGGATAATCGTCTGCGACAGCTCGACGACGGTCTCATCCTTGAGTCGCAAGCCTGCTTAATTGCCAATCGCGGCGCGCTCAAAGAACGATCAGAGGTTCTGGCGATGGTGCGCCAGTTATTGGAATTTATAGAAGCGCATATGCGCGCCGCCTCTCACGTATCGCTCTTTGTCAACATGCGCGGCGAATCGCCGCAGGGTATCGCCGCGCGGATGCTGCAACAAGAGTTCATCGGCGGGCTGCAAGGCCCCACCATCTCGCCCGTCATTACGCAGGACGATGGAAACTGGCACGCCGTGCATATCGTCGTGCCAAAAGACCGGCTAAGCCAAGCCATCGGCGAGCTGCGCGACATCGGCGGCAGCGGAGTTGTGGTAACACCGGTCACCTACATCTTCGAAGAAGAGCCGGCGGCCTACCAGGCTATGCTGGCTGCCCTGGACTAGGAGATGCGCCCGGTGCTCCAAATCTACGATGTCGAAACTGCCCGTCGGACGATATTGCGCCGCGAGCAGGACAAGGAGCGCACCTACCCACCGGCGCTCTTGCAGAGCGTAGCGCAAAAATTCGGGGAGGGTTCGACGCCGGAATCTGCCGTCGCCGAAATCCTGGACTCCGTCCGCAATGCTGGCGATGCAGCTTTACGCCGCTGGTCGCAGACTCTCGACGGGGCCGACCTGCAAGATTTCCGCGTCGGGCCGGATGAACTCGCAGCGGCATTCGCCGAGTTGCCACCGGATCTGCTGACAGCACTCGCGACGGCTGCCGAACGTATTCGCGCGTTCCACACACGGCAACCCCTGCCGGACTGGACGACCAATGAACTAGGCGGCATGCTCGGACAGCGGATCACGCCGCTGCAGCGCGTGGGCGTGTATGTGCCGGGCGGCTCCGCCCCGCTGCCGTCGTCGCTGCTCATGTCGGTCATCCCGGCGCAGGTTGCCGGAGTAAAAGAGATCCTCGTCTGCACACCCCCACGGCCGGCGCCGGTGATCCTGGCTGCCGCACACATTTGCGGCATTGAGCAGATTTTTCAGGTCGGCGGCGCGCCGGCGATTACCGCCATGGCCTACGGCGTCGAAAGCATCCCGCGCGTGGACAAGATTGTCGGCGCAGGGAACATCTTTGTCACGCTCGCTAAGCAGCAGGTGTATGGTCAGGTGGGCCTGGACGGTCTGGCCGGTCCGACTGAGACATTGATCATCGCCGACGACACAGCAAATCCGGACTGGCTAGCAGCCGATCTGTTGGCCCAGGCCGAACATGATCCACTCGCCAGCGCCATCTTGCTAACACCCGATCAGGCGCTGGCACAGTCTGTGCAGCAGGCCCTGGCGCGACAAATCGAATCAATGGAGCGCGGTGAGATCATCGTGCAATCGCTCGCGTCGAACGGCGGCATTGTGATCACGACGGAACTGGACACGGCTGCTGCTCTGGCAGACGAGTACGCCCCCGAACATCTGTGCCTGGCTGTCGCCGATCCGCACAATCTGGCGCGGCGCATCCACAACGCGGGCGGGATTTTCCTGGGCGAACGATCATTCGAAGTGCTCGGCGATTATGTGGCCGGCCCGAGTCACGTGATGCCTACCGGCGGCACGGCGCGTTTTGCTTCGCCGCTCAACCTGCTCGACTTTGTGAAGATCACCAGCCTGATCGCTTTGGATGAGAGCACCAGTCAGGCGCTCAGTCCGACGGCCGCGATACTTGCACGGGCGGAATCCCTGACTGCGCATGCCGCGGCTGCCGAAAAACGAATGGAGGCACGCCATGTTTGACGCGGGGAGCCTGATCCGCGCACACATTCGCGACATGGATGCCTATGAGCCCATCCGACCTTTCGAGGTGCTCGCGCAGCAGCTCGGGCGTGCGCCCGAAACAATCATCAAGCTCGACGCCAATGAGAATCCGTATGGCCCGCCTGATGCCGTGCAGGCGGCATTGGCGGAGTTGGAATACCCGCACATTTATCCTGATCCGCAGTGCACGGCGCTACGCCAGGCGCTGGCTGCGCACACAGGCGTCCCGGTCGACAATCTACTTGCCGGATCGGGCGCCGACGAGCTGATCGACTTGATCATGCGTTTGCTGCTCGAACCCGGCGACGCGATTCTGAATTGTCCACCGACGTTTGGCATGTACCAATTCGACGCCGGTGTGAACGCGGCGCGAGTCGTTTCTGTACCGCGCCGGGCTGATTTTTCGCTCGATGTGGAGGCTGTCGAAGCCGCTGTGGCAGCCGAGTCACCGAAGCTGCTTTTTCTGGCGAATCCGAACAACCCTGACGGCAGTCTCACCTCGCGGGCGACGCTCGAACGCCTATTGGCACTGCCGCTGCTCGTCGTATTAGATGAAGCCTATATCGAGTTTGCAAAGGCGGGCAGCAGCTGCCTTGCAATGGTTGCTGGACGCGAAAATTTGATCGTGCTGCGCACATTCAGCAAGTGGGCCGGCCTGGCCGGACTGCGGGTGGGCTACGGCGCGTTTCCAACGAGTTTGATGGCGCAGCTGTGGAAGATCAAGCAGCCTTACAACGTGTCAGTCGCAGCACAGGCAGCGGCTTGCGCCGCTCTTGAGGAGAACGCTGTGCTTGACGATATTGGGGCTAAGCTCATCGCCGAACGCGAGCGTCTAGCAACAGCCCTGGAAGCGCTTCCCTATTTGCAGCCCTATCCGTCACAGGCGAACTTCATCCTGTGTCGGGTAGTCAAGCGCTCTGCCCAGACCGTGAAAGACGCACTCGCAGAGGACGGAATTTTGGTTCGCTATTTCGACAAGCCCGGGCTGCGGGACCACATTCGAATCAGCCTGGGCCGACCGGAACATACTGATCGACTCCTGGCCGCGCTTGAAAGGTTGGTGTAATGCGAACAGCCACAGTCCACCGCAAGACGAACGAAACGGACATTCAACTCACGGTCAATCTGGATGGTCGCGGCGAGCACGATATTCAGACGGGCGTTGGTTTTCTCGACCACATGTTGAGCCATGTGGCTGTGCACGGACTGCTCGATCTTCAACTACATGCCGTAGGGGATCTGCAGGTGGACGCACACCACACCATCGAAGATTGCGCGCTGGTACTTGGGCAGGCACTCGATGAGGCTCTATCCGACCGCAAAGGCATCACTCGCATGGGGGCAGCCTATGTCCCCATGGATGAGGCCTTGGCCTTCGTCGCGCTCGATCTCTCCGGGCGCCCGTACGCCGTCGTGAAAGCAGAGTGGCAAGTTGCCCAACTTGGAACATTGCCCACAAGCCTGGTGACACACTTCTTCGAGTCTCTAGCGGTGAAGCTGCGCGCCAACGTCCACGTACGGGTGCTTTATGGCCGTGACGATCACCACAAAGCCGAGGCGCTATTCAAGGCACTGGGCCGCGCACTGAACTTGGCCGTCGCACTGGACCCGCGTCGCGCCGGCGTGGTTCCAAGTACAAAAGGCAGCCTGTGATCGCGCTCGTAGATTATGGCACTGGCAACCTACGCTCGGTCGAAAAGGCGCTGCTGGCCGTGGGAGCGGACGTGCAACTTTCCTCTGACGCAGACGTGATCCATGCCGCCGAGAAAGTGGTGTTGCCGGGAGTAGGCGCGTTCGGTGATTGCATGGCCGGCGTACAGGCGCGCGGACTGGATCACGTCGTGAAAGACGTTGTCGCGCGCGAAATTCCGTTACTCGGAATTTGCGTGGGCATGCAGCTTTTGTTTGAGGAAAGCGAAGAGTTGGGTTCGCACCTAGGGCTTGGGCTGTTGCACGGCCGCGTGCAGCGCTTCACCACCGACACGCTCAAGGTACCGCAAACCGGTTGGAACCAACTGTGGTCGACACGCGAGCATCCCTTGTTGGCCGGACTGACTCCGGGTGACTTCGCCTATTTCAATCACAGCTTTTACTGCGCCGCCCACCCAGACGATACATTGGCCACAACCGATTATGGCCCGCACTACCCCTCCATCGTCGGGCGCGGGCAACTATATGGCGTGCAGTTCCATCCCGAGAAAAGCCAGCGCGTGGGCCTGACCATATTGCGCAACTTTGTGGAGCGCTGCTAGCGCCAATGAACGCATTCACAGTCTATCCTGCAATTGATTTGCGCGGCGGCCAGGTGGTGCGCTTGGTACAAGGCGACCCAGCGCAGCAGACCGTCTATGACGACGACCCGGCACAAGTTGCACAGCGCTGGTGCACCCTGGAGGCACAGTGGTTGCACGTCGTCAACCTGGATGGTGCTTTCGGCGAGGACGCCGCGGCCAATCATCTGGCGCTGCAGACCATCATTGACATTGGCATACGGGTGCAATTTGGCGGCGGGCTACGTGCTCTGGCGGACATAGAAGCAGCGCTCGCACTTGGTGTTGAGCGGGTAGTTTTAGGCACAGTTGCGTTCGAGAATGAATCCTTGGTCGCGGAAGCTATAACACGTTTTGGGTCGGAACGAATCGTTGTTGGTCTTGACGCGCGTGACGGGCGCGTGCGAGTACGCGGCTGGGTGCAGGACACGCGCCTTGCCCCGCAAACAATAGCCACGCGATTAAAAGGACATGGACTGACGACCGTCGTCTATACCAATATCGCGCGCGATGGCGTTGGTGGTGGTGTGGATTTGAAGAGCACCTGCCAATTGGCTGCAGAAACTGGCCTGGACGTGATCGCCTCCGGCGGCGTCGCCTCGCTGGCCGATATTCGCGCTGTGCAGGCGGCCGGGCTGGCCGGCGTCATCGTCGGGCGCGCGCTATACGAAGGGCAAATCGATCTGGCGGAGGCGCTTGCATGTTAGCCAAACGCGTCATTCCCTGCCTGGACATCAAAGATGGGCGCGTAGTAAAGGGCGTCAATTTCGTCAATCTGCGTGACGCCGGCGATCCGGTCGAGCAGGCACAGGTGTACGACCAGGCTGGCGCCGACGAGTTAGTGTTCCTCGACATTTCGGCGACACCCGAGGGGCGCAAGACGACGATTGAAATGGTGCGGCGCGTGGCGGATCAGATATTCATACCCTTGACAGTCGGGGGCGGTATTAGTTCTGTGGAAGCCATGGACGCGCTATTACGCGCCGGGGCCGACAAGGTGAGTATCAATTCAGCCGCCGTGCGGAAACCGGAATTGCTCACCAACGGCGCCGAGAGATTTGGGAGTCAGTGCATCGTGCTGGCAATCGACGCCAAGCGCCGCGCCCCAAACGATTGGGAGGTTTACGTCAGCGGTGGCCGTACGGCGACGGACTTGGACGCGGTCGAGTGGGCACAGCAGGGTGTCGCAACGGGGGCCGGCGAAATCCTACTCACGAGCATGGACGCCGACGGCACGCTGGCCGGTTACGATTTGGAGCTTACTCAGACGGTTGCTGCTGCCGTAGACGTTCCAGTGATCGCAAGCGGTGGTGCAGGCACGCTGGAGCACTTCGCCGCCGTGCTCGATCGTGGACATGCGGACGCAGCCCTGGCGGCCTCACTTTTTCACGACCGAAAACTCACCGTCGCAGAAGTCAAGCAACACTTGCAGTCGTATGGTTTGCGGGTGCGGCCAGCGTAAATTGGAAACGATTCAGGGCACGGGGAAGGTATGTCAACAGCATTATTTTCTGTATACGACAAAACAAGTCTCGTAGAATTTGCCGGGCGCCTGCATAGCGCCGGCTGGAACCTACTCGCCACCGGCGGTACGGCGCGCGCGTTGGCAGACGCGGGCTTGCCGGTGCAATCAGTGGAGACCGTCACTGGAGAGCCAGAGATGCTGGATGGACGCGTCAAGACCCTGCATCCGGCCATTCATGCGGGCTTGCTCGCCCGCGACACGGACGAAGATCGGGCTGCCCTGGCAGCGCGCGGCTGGTCGCCCATCGACCTGATCGCCGTGAACCTATATCCATTTGAAGAAGTCATTGCGCGCCCCGATGTCGACATGGACACGGCCATCGAAAACATCGACATTGGCGGGGTGGCCTTGTTGAGGGCCGCCGCCAAGAACAACGCGCGGGTGACAGTCTTGTGCGACCCGGCCGATTATGAGACAGCGCTGCACTCATCAGATGCAGCCGCCTTTCGGCTGCGCATGGCGCACAAGGCCTTCGCACGCACCGCAGCCTATGACGCTGCCATCGAATCCTATTTCGCTTTGCAGAGCAGCAGGTCGGCGCCGCTGCGACTCACATACTACCCGGTGAGCCAGCTACGTTATGGCGAAAATCCGCACCAAGATGCAGTCTTTTACAGCCCGGAGTTGGATGGCTCCCCGTTGGGCGGCGAGCTGCTACAGGGCAAGCCGATCTCATATAACAATATGCTCGACCTGGATGCCGCTTGGCGGGCCATCGCGAGTTTCGCGGAACCAACCGTCGTAGTCGTAAAGCACAATAGCCCGAGCGGTATCGCTAGTGTGCCGAACGTCGCAGAGGCTCTGGCGTTGGCTGTCGAGTGTGATCCCATTTCCGCATTCGGAAGTGTCATTGCATGCAACCGCGAAGTAGAGGCTGCATTTGTGGACCAACTCGGCGATCTATTCGTAGAGTGCATCGTCGCGCCGGGCTTCACCTCAGCGGCGCGGACGAAGTTGGCGACGCGGAAAAACCTACGGCTCTTGCAAATGGCTGCCACGAGCTTGGTTGAAAAATACGAGCTGCGCTCTGTTGTAGGTGGTCTACTGCGTCAGGATGTGGACGTCGGTGATCCGCCGGATGCACCGGATTGGCAGGTAGTCTCTGCGCGTGAGCCCACGCCGGCCGAGCTCTCCGCCCTGCAGTTTGCCTGGCGAGCGTGCCAATTTGTCAAGTCCAACGCGATCACGCTGGTGCAGTCGCAGGGCGAAGGCTGCTTCACAGTTGGCATCGGCGGTGGCCAACCGAACCGCGTGGACTGTGTTCACATCGCCGGCGAGCGTGCCGGCGAACAAGCACGCGGGGCCGTGCTGGCATCGGATGCATTCTTCCCCTTTCCAGACGGGGTAACGCACGCCGGCGAGCTGGGCATCACGGCGGTCGTACAGCCGGGTGGATCGATAAGGGATGAGGCCGTAATCGCAGCAGCCGCCGACGCCGGTCTAGCGATGGTGTTTACAGGCGTACGGCACTTCAGGCATTAAACCAATGGAATTAACTTACGATTCAAATAGCCTCATCCCCGCCATAGCGCAAGATGCCGCCAGCAACGAGGTATTGATGGTAGCTTGGATGAATTCCGAAGCGCTGCAACTTACCCGCAAGACCGGCCTAGCCCACTTTTGGAGTCGCAGTCGGCAGGAGTTGTGGCGCAAAGGGGCAACGTCGGGCAACGAATTACGCGTGGTCGAAATCCGGGTGGACTGTGACGCCGACACCTTGTTACTACGGGTGACGCCGGCCGGGCCGACCTGTCATACCGGCGAGCTCTCATGCTTCTTTCGCATACTGGAGGAAACGAGTGTTAACTGAACTCGCCGCGCTAATCGAAGCGCGCAAAACCAATCCGCCTCCCGGATCGTATACGGCGCAACTGTTCCAGGCCGGCGAGGACAGAATCTTGCAAAAAGTAGGCGAGGAAGCTGTGGAGACGATCCTGGCCGCCAAAGGACAGGGAGATGCGCGTCTGATTGAAGAACTGGCCGACCTGTTCTACCATAGTCTGGTGTTGCTGTCGTCCCGCGGGCTAAGTCTGGAAGACGTGGAAAATGAGTTGCGCCGCCGCCACATGGAAAGTGCCCCTAATTAGATGACGACCGATATTCTCCTCTTCGATCTCGATGGCGTGCTGGTTGAACCGATCGGTTATCGCCGGGCCTTACAAGAAACGATAGCGCGGGTCGGGCGTGCGCTCGGGTATAAAGCAGTTCAATTGAGCGCCGAGGATATTGCAGCCTTTGAAGCCGCTGAGGCGACAAGCGAATGGGATTCGGCTGCGATGTGCTGCGCTCTATTGTTGCAGCACGCGTGGCAACATGATCCGGGACTGCCTTGGCCACGCGAGCCCACAGCGCCGGAGATCGGCTTGCACGGGCTGCCGGCGCCAGATTTCGGCGCTTTTGCACGTCGATTGGCAACGATCGGCCCGGATGGAGATCACGTGCCTGTGCGAGCCGAGGCGCATTTGTTAGACGATGGCAATCTTACTTCCCAGCAAGCAGAAACGCTTCGATCGATTCTGCGCAACGCCCGCGACGTGCGCCGTTCAGCGACGCATCGCATCTTTCAAGAACTGGCATTAGGCAGCGCGGCATTTGAAGCGGCGTATAATATCGAGCCTGCGCTAACCACCGAAAGCTATCTGCAAAAATACGATCAGACGACGTTGACACGGGAGACCATGGCCGGGCTGCACGCCTGGCTGACGCGGGCCGCGCATGCAGCTGCAATCTTCACCAATCGCCCGTCACATTCACCCGGAGCCTTATCCGGTACGCCTGAAGCTGAAGCAGGCGCGCACGTCGCGGGTCTCAGCGCTCTGCCAATTGTCGGACTGGGCGCGCTCAACTGGCTCAGTAACCACCGCGCAGTGGCACCTGACACATTTACCAAACCGTCTCCAACGCATGCGCTGGCTGCGCTTCGAGCGGCTGCGGGCGACACATTGACCGACAGCCTGCTGGCCGCAGCGAGCTTGGCGCTGGATGCCACACTCGACGACGGGTGGGCACGTTTTTCAGACGTTAACATACACGTATATGAAGACTCCGCAAAAGGAATGCGCAGCGCGATAGCCGCGGCTGACTTATTGCAAGCATTTGGAATCCACTTGGACGTGAGGCTGTATGGCATTTCGTCTGATCAACTCAAACGACAGGCGTTGCGCGCAGCAGGCGGGAGTGTCTATTCCAGCCTCGACACAGCCCTAGCCAACACATTTTCTGCCGTAGAACGGCTGCCAGCGAATCAAATATGACCATCACAGCTATTGTTGGAACACAATTCGGAGACGAGGGCAAAGGCCACGTTGTAGATTACCTAGCGCGAAAAGCCGACCTAGTCGTGCGCTTCCAGGGCGGCGACAACGCAGGCCACACGATAGTCAACAAACATGGCACGTTCGCATTGCATCTGATCCCCTCTGGCATTTTTTACCCTGAGACAACGTGCCTGATCGGCACGGGCACCGTCGTTAACCCTGATGGCCTGATTGAAGAACTTGATATGTTGCATGCCGCCGGTGTGCAGACCGATAAATTGTTTTTGTCCGATCGCGCACAGATGGTCATGCCGTATCACGGCTTGCTGGACGAGATTGAAGAAGAGGCGCGCGGCGGAGCAGCGATTGGTACAACGATGCGCGGCATCGGGCCGGCCTATGCCGACAAAGCGGCACGCACCGGGCTCCGTCTGGGTGATCTCAAACATCCGGACTGGCTTCAGCGCCGGTTGCAAACCGCCCTTCGTAGGGTTAATCGTATGTTGGCGTATTGGGGTGCTACGGAGCTCGAGCTTGAACCATTGCTGGACAAATGTACCCAATGGGCCGCGCACCTCGGCGAACGCATCATCGACCCACTGCCGCTCATGCGCAGCGCGGTTGAGACGAACAGCAACGTATTACTGGAGGGGCAGCTTGGCGTGATGCGCGATCTGGATTGGGGCACCTACCCATACGTGACTTCTTCCAATCCGACGGCTGCATTTGCTGCCGTTGGAGCCGGTCTCCCGCCACAGGCGATTGAGCGTGTCGTGGGCGTCGCCAAAGCCTATTCGACTGCCGTCGGCGCGGGTCCATTCCCGGCCGAACTACACGATAAAACGGGCGAGCGGCTGCGCGAAATTGGGAAGGAATACGGCGCGACGACCGGCCGGCCGCGCCGCACAGGCTGGTTCGACGCCGTCGCCGTGCGGCACGCCGCCTGGCTAAACGGGCTCACGGGGCTGTCGCTGACTAAGTTAGACGTTCTTGACTCATTTACCGAAATTGAAGTCTGCACGGCCTACCGCCTGCCGGACGACAGCGTGATCGATTATGTGCCGGACACAGCCGTACTGGAAGGCATCACGCCTATTATGGAGACTCATTCCGGTTGGCAATCGCCGACGACAGGCGCGCGGGCGTGGGACGATCTGCCGGACGCGGCTAAACGTTATCTCGAGCGGCTGCAGGAGTTGGTCGGCGTTACGGTTGAGTTGGTTTCGGTTGGTCCGGGCCGCGACGAGATATTTTCAGTTTGATGGATTTCTCTCACGACACGTACATCTCTCCCCTCACGTGGCGCTATGGCAGCACCAAAATGCGCCATTTGTGGAGCGAGATCCACAAGCGTCGATTGCTCCGCCAGGTATGGCTGGCGCTAGCGGAAGCGCAGCACGAGGCTGATCTCGTTACTCGAGAGCAACTGGCGGATCTCCAGGCGCACGTGACTGAGGTGGACATTGCACGCGCCAGTGCCATCGAAGCCGAAACCAAACACGATCTCGTTGCAGAACTGCAAACCTATGCCGAGCAGTGCATAGTTGGCGGCGGCGTACTACACCTGGGCGCAACATCTACAGACATCCTCGACAATGCCGAAGCGCTCCGTCTGCGCGACAGCCTCGATTTGCTGCTTAACACATTGCGAGAAACGCTGACTACGCTTGCCGACCAGATCGCGCGCTGGGCGGACACACCCGCGCTCGGCTTCACGCACCTGCAGCCAGCCGAGCCGACCACCATTGGCTACCGCCTGGCGCTGTATGGGCAGGACTTGCTGGACGATCACACCGAACTCAAACGGCTTCGTTCTGAACTCAAGGGCAAAGGTATGAAAGGTGCAGTCGGCACGTCGGCATCCTTCACCGCCCTGCTCTCCGAGAGCGGCTGGACGGCAACGGATTTGGAAGCGCGTGTGATGGACTTGCTCGCTCTGGAGGCCTTTCCAATCACATCCCAGACTTATCCGCGCAAGCAAGATTGGCGTGTGCTCAACGGACTAGCGGGGCTGGGCGCGACGCTCTACAAATTCGCGTTCGACCTGCGCCTCTTGCAGTCGCCAGTTATCGGCGAATGGAGTGAGCCCTTCGGCGACCACCAGGTCGGATCATCTGCGATGCCGTTCAAGCGCAATCCCATTAATGCCGAGAAGATAGACAGCCTGGCGCGCTATCTGGCCGCTATGCCGCGCACGGCTTGGGACAACGCCGCACACAGTCTGCTCGAGCGTACGTTGGACGATTCGGCCAACCGGCGCTTGCTGCTGCCCGAGGCATTCCTGATTGCAGACGAATTGCTGAATACAGCCCGCCGATTGATCGAAGGGCTGCGTGTGGACGAGACGGCAATAGCCCGCAACCTTGCGGCATATGGGGTCTTCGCCGGGACGGAACCATTGCTGATGACGCTCGTCAAAGCAGGCGCCGATCGGCAGGTGATGCACGCCCGTATTCGCGATCACGCCCTGAAAGCGTGGGTTGCTATTGGAAGTGCGGAGACCAACCCGCTGGTTTCGACGCTCTCCGCCGATAAAATGCTACTTGAATATCTGAGCAGCGCAGAACTTCGAGCACATCTAAATTATGAAGGATATGTAGGCGAAGCGCCTGCCCGGGCCAGGCAAATTGCGCAAGCGTTGCGCGAGGCAGCCCTGAGCTGAAGCAAATATAGGGCGGCCGATTAGTCTGCGCTCTGCAACAGGAAGCAACATGCAAATACTGAAAGACAGGATTCTCGCCGAGGGTCAAAATCTTGGCAATGGTATTCTCAAAGTCGATGGATTTGTAAACCACCAGGTCGATCCGACGCTGATGGAGGCCTGTGGTCATGAGTTGGCTGCACTCTTTGCAGCTGCCGGCGCAACCAAAGTATTGACAGCCGAGATCTCAGGCATTGCGCCCGCACTGATGACCGCGCTTCAGCTAGGGGTGCCCGTGGTGTATGCCCGCAAGCAGAAGCCTAATACTATGCCGGATCAAATATACCTGACATTGGCGCCTTCACACACAAAAGGGCGTACCGTCGAACTGATTGTCTCGCCCGAGTATTTACGAGCAGGTGAGCGCGTGTTGATCATCGACGATTTCCTGGCCAGCGGTCAGACGATTCTTGGCCTGGCGCGCCTGGCGCAAACTGCCGGCGCCACTTTATGCGGCATCGGCACGTTGATCGAAAAGACGTTCGAAGGTGGGCGAGACTTATTGGCCGATCTCGACGTACCCATCGAATCGCTGGCTGCGATTGCAAACATGGATGATGGTCGCATCGTTTTCGCGAACTAATTGAATGCCAGACACCGTTGCCATCCTCGATTTTGGAGCCCAATATGCACAGTTGATCGCGCGCCGAGTGCGCGCGGCCGGGGTTTATTCCGAATTAATTCCTTTCGACACAGACCCGGCTCAGGTACAGCGCCTCAACCCCCGGGCCTTTATCCTTTCTGGTGGGCCGGACAGTGTCTATGCCGCCAATGCGCCACAACTACCGGCTTATGTTTTGGACGCTGGCGTGCCCATACTCGGCATTTGCTACGGGATGCAGCTGCTAGCCAAAGCTTTACAAGGTAAAGTCTCGCCGACGACTGCACGTGAGTACGGCCGGGCGAGCGTTACAACGACTGCTTTGTCCACACTATTGAGCACGGATGGACTACCACCCACATTCCAGGCTTGGATGAGTCATGGCGATCAGGTCACTGCCCCACCACCGGGTTTCACCGTCACTGCTACCAGTGAAAACTGTCCGATTGCGGCCATGGAAAATCCGGCCAGCGGCTTTTATGCATTACAGTTTCACCCCGAAGTGACGCACACCGAACATGGCGAATCGATCTTGAGCGCATTCCTGGATGCCGCGGGACTCAGCCGGGATTGGACATCCGGTTCTATCGTCGCAGAAAGTGTGGCCCAAATCCAGGCCCAGATCGGCGACCAACGCGTAATTGCGGCAGTCAGTGGCGGCGTGGATTCGAGCGTTGCTACAGCATTGGTGCAGCGCGCGGTCGGGGAGCAGCTCACGTGCTTCTATGTGGACACCGGCCTGATGCGCGCGGGTGAAACGGACGAAGTCGTGGCTGCCTTCCAAGACCATCTGGGCGCGCGTTTTGAGGCCATTCATGCAGCAGAAGAGTTTCTAGATGCACTCGCTGGCGTGACTGACCCGGAAGAGAAACGCAGGATTATCGGCGCGCAATTCATTCGTATATTCGAACAAGCCGCCCAACGCCTCGGGCAGGACGCACGCTTTTTAGTACAGGGCACGATCTATCCCGACGTGGTCGAGAGCAGCGGCCGGGGGCGCGAGCAAGCGGCCAAGATCAAGACACATCACAACGTCGGCGGCCTGCCAGACGATCTGGATTTTGAATTGGTGGAACCGTTGCGGAATCTATTCAAAGACGAAGTGCGAGCGGTTGGCACTGAACTGGGTTTGCCGGATACACTTGTCTGGCGCCAACCTTTCCCCGGTCCGGGTCTGGCGATCCGCTGTCTGGGTGAGGTCACCTGGGAACGGCTGCAAACGTTGCGCGCCGCCGACAAAATCATGCGCGATGAACTACGCGCGGCCGGACTATTGCGCGGCGCAACAGCGCAGGCCTTTGCTGTCTTACTGCCTGTCAAATCCGTTGGCGTCATGGGCGACGCGCGCACCTACGAAGAAGTCGTGGCGTTGCGCGCGGTCACAACGGACGACTTTATGACGGCCGACTGGGCACGGCTGCCGCCCGAACTGCTGGCGCTCATCGCCAACCGCATCATCAACGAGGTGCAAGGAGTGAACCGCGTTGTGTACGACATTACCAGCAAGCCGCCGGGGACGATTGAGTGGGAGTAGTGTGAATGGTTGATCACAGTTCCCCTCCCGTTCATTGTTTGGTTGTTCAAGACCGGCACGTTGCGAATCCCATTGCAGCCCGGCTGCTTGCCGATGCACACAGCCTCGGGCTGACCGATGTTATTGGGCTGGATTATCACGATCTCTACTTCATCGCTGGTTCAGTGCAGCCTGCAGATTTAGAGCGCCTGGCGACAGAACTTCTAACTGACGCAGCGCTACATGAATACGCCTGGCGGCGTGTGGATGCGAACAAATCAGAGAGCAGCGCAGCCCATGGCGTGATTGAGGCCACCTTGCGGGCCGGCGTTACCGATGCGGTCGCAGCGCATATCTTGCGTGGTGCCAGGTTGTTAGGGATTGAGGGCATTAGGTGGGCAGCCACTGGGCAACGCTATTGTGTCCGCGGTGAACTCTCCGAAGCTGATCTCCACACACTCGCCGTGCGCCTACTCACAAATCCCGTTGTGCAACGCTTCTCGCTGGGTGAGATCGAACCAGTCATCCCACAACCGGGACGGGCCGACGGACGAATGAGTACTATTTCGCTTGTCGAACTTACAGCGGATGAATTGCTGCAACTCTCCCACGAACGTCGTGCAGCTCTCAACCTGACCGAGATGCAGGCGATCCAATCGTATTACCGCAACAATGCTGGTCGCGAACCAAGCGATGTTGAGTTCGAGACAATTGCCCAGACCTGGAGCGAGCACTGTGTCCACAAAACGTTCAAAGCGCGCATCACAATAAATGAACCGGAATTTGAGATCCGGGAGATAGAGTCTAATTCTGAGACCCAGATGCCTCTCACAGTTAACAGCCTCCTTGAAACCTATCTGCGCGCCGCAACTGAGGCGATTGCCGCACCTTGGGTACGCTCAGCTTTTGTAGACAACGCCGGTGTAATTGAATTCGACGACGAATTCGAAATATCATTCAAGGTCGAGACGCACAATCACCCCTCGGCTCTCGAACCATTTGGAGGAGCGAATACAGGTGTCGGCGGCGTGATCCGCGACATCCTGGGCGTCTCCCACCGACCAATCGCTGCCACGGACGTATTGTGTTTCGGCCCGCAGGATGTCGACCCACAGACGCTTCCTGAGCAAGTGCTGCACCCGCGACGCATTCGCTCCGGCGTCGTGTCCGGAGTAGAAGACTACGGCAACAAAATTGGACTACCTGTGGTGAACGGCGCAGTTTTGTACGACCACGGCTACACCGCCAACCCGCTTGTGTTCTGCGGCTGTGTCGGTCTGGCGCCCAAGGGCAGCCACCCAACAAAACCCCAACTCGGCGACCGCATCATCGTGCTGGGCGGGCGCACGGGACGAGATGGCTTGCGCGGGGCTACCTTCTCTTCTCTAACGATGGATACCCATACCAGCGAAATTGCGGGCGCATCGGTGCAAATTGGCGATCCGATTACCGAAAAAGGCTTGATCGAAGTCATCACCCGCGCCCGCGATCAGCAGCTCTATCATGCCATCACGGACTGTGGTGCCGGCGGTTTCTCCTCTGCCGTTGGCGAGATGGCCAGCCAGAGTGGCGCGGAAGTCGACCTTGCCAGAGTGCAGCTTAAATATCCCGGTCTGGCATCATGGGAGATCTGGCTCTCGGAGGCGCAGGAGCGCATGGTGCTCGCCGTTCCTGCAGCAAACACCGGGCGCTTGCAATCCTTGTGCGATATTTTCGATGTCGAATTCACAGACATTGGCATGTTCACCGAGACTGGACGTCTGGTCGTCTTTTATGGTGAACAGCTGGTGCTCGACCTCGATAATGAATTCCTGCACGAAGGTCTTCCACAACATTCTCTCAACGCTAAGTTGGAGGCTGGCTCTCGGCTGCCACCCTCCCAATCCCTTACTGCTGACATTCGCGCTGTTCTCCTTAAGCTTCTCGCCCATCCCAACATCGCATCTAAAGCCGATGTGATCCGCGTCTACGATCACGAAGTGCAAGGCGGAACCGTCGTCAAACCGCTTACTGGAAAAATGAACGACGGCCCCTCGGATGCCTGTGTTCTCAAACCATTCGGCGCCAAAGGGTTACGCGGGATCGTGCTCTCGAACGGCATCAACCCGCAGTTTGGCAAGCAGAACGCATACCACATGGCATTAAGTGTGATAGATGAGGCAATTCGTAATGCGGTAGCAGTCGGCGCAGACCCGGATCGCATCGCACTGCTGGACAATTTCTGCTGGGGCGACCCAACGCGGCCCGAGACTCTGGGAACTTTGGTCGAGGCTGCGCGCGGTTGCCACGACGCTGCCATCTACTACCGCACACCATTTATCTCGGGCAAAGATTCATTGAACAACGAATACCTAGGTGAGGACGGACAGCGTCACGCTATCCCGCCTACGCTGCTCATCTCTGCTATCGGCATCATCGCGGACGTGAAGCAAGCCATAACTATGGACGCGAAGACGCCGGGAAACGTCATCTACCTGCTAGGCGAAACCCGGCCCGAGTTTGGTGGCAGCCACTTCAACTTGGTCGAACCACATAATGCAATTCACAATTCTGAAGTCCCGAGTATGCCAACTCATGCGCGAAAGCTATATCACGCGCTGCACAAGTCCATCCGTTCCGGTGTGGTACGCGCCTGTCACGATCTGAGCGAGGGCGGGCTGTCCGTCGCCGCCGCCGAGATGTGTATCGCTGGCCGCTTGGGAATGGACATTACGCTAGAAACAGATGACGCCGTCACCGCACTCTTTAGCGAATCGAATGGCCGCTTTCTAGTCGAAGTGCACCCCAAAGATTGCACCACGTTCGAGGGCCATTTTGACGGCGCTCTCGCCGCCCAACAATGCAAGCTCGGAGTAGTCACTGATGCTGATAGTCTGACTATATCCACTCAAGCGCAAACACTGCTTTCAGTAGCGCTACCCGATCTAGTCGCCTCCTGGAATCTCACTGAAAACCGATCACTGACTACTGACTACTGACTTCTGATTACTGATTACTGATTTATGCTCCCACGCGCTCTTATCCTACATGCGAATGGAACCAACCGTGACCACGAGGCCGCGCAGGCACTCGAACAGGCCAGCGCGCAGCCCGAGATTGTGCCGCTCTACCAATTGCGTAGCGGTGATAAACAGTGGGCAGATTATCAGTTGTTGGTGCTCCCTGGTGGCTTCTCTTACGCCGATGCTTTGGGGGCTGGTCGACTCCTGGCACTCGACTTGAGCGTCTACTTTGCCGATGAAGTGAGCGCTTTCATCGGCGCCGGTAAAGCAGTGATCGGCATCTGCAATGGTTTTCAAGCACTCGTCAAAGCCGGGCTGCTCCCAAATCTCCAATCGCCTGCCACCCTGACCTTCAACGCCAACGGCCACTTCGAATGCCGCTGGGTTACGCTTTCCTCCCGCTCAAACACGTGCGTGTGGACGCGCGACCTGGACGAGGCAATCTATTGTCCGGTGGCGCATGGTGAGGGCCGCTTCATGCTCGCCAACCCGGAGGATCTCAGCACATTGCAAGCACATGATCAAATTGCATTAACTTACGCCGGCAGCGATGGCTCGCCTGCAGATGGTGTTTATCCCGCAAACCCCAACGGCTCGCTTGCAGACATCGCTGGGGTATGCAACCCAGCCGGCAATGTTCTCGGCCTGATGCCGCATGCGGAAGATCACATATATCCATTCCAACACCCCCGCTGGACACGCGGTGAAACAGAGCGCGGCGGGTTGCAATTGTTTATCAACGGTGTGCAATACGCAGCACAACATTAATTCAGGAGAAAATATGCTTTCAACTTATATCCAAACACGCACAACCAATCCTACGCTCATCCGCATTCTGGCTGCCCTCGGATTCGCAGCCCTGACCGCGCTGAGTGCCCGCTTGACGATCCCGCTCGACCCAGTGCCCTTTACCTTTCAAGTCTTGGCTGTGTTGCTCGCCGGTCTGGTTCTCGGCGCGAAATACGGTGCGGCCAGCCAGCTCATTTACCTGGGTTCGATTTCGGTCGGGCTACCTCTTGATGCGAATGGATTGGGGAGCGCAGTGTGGGCTAGCCCTACTGCAGGCTACCTTGTTGGCTTTGTGGTAGCTGCATTCGTCGCCGGTTGGCTAGCCGAAAAGGGTTTGCAACAGAGCAGGTTGTTGCGCTTTATCGCTGGATTGGCCGGCGTGGCTGTTATTTATATCATCGGTGCAACCTGGCTCACATTTGGTTTTTTTGGCGGCGATTGGACCAAAGGCTGGACGTTTGGCATTGCTCCGTTCATCATCTTTGATCTCGTCAAGGCGGTTATCGCCGCCGTGCTTGCGGAAGGTTTGCGAGCAGGACTGCTACGTGCCGGAGGGGAAGTGTGATCGCAGAAGCAGATATCCGAGCCGCGCTACCCCAGGCCCTGGGGGAAACTAATCTTCCTTTGGCGGGCAAACATTCCGGCAAGGTACGCGATTTGTACCCACTCGACAACGGACGCCGGTTGCTAGTCACCTGCGACCGTTTATCGGCATTTGATCGGGTTCTGGCACGAGTTCCCTATAAAGGTCAGGTGCTCAACCAACTGGCAGCATGGTGGTTTGACCAGACCGCCGACATCATCCCAAACCATGTAATCGCCGCACCTGATCCCAATGCATTGCTAGCTGTGGAAGCTGAGCCATTCCCGGTGGAAGTTATTGTGCGCGGATACATTACCGGCGTTACTTCTACGGCACTCTGGCAGCGCTACTCCCTCGGCGAGCGCGAGATTTACGGTTATACCTTCCCAGATGGCATGCAGAAAAATCAGGCGCTGCCCGGGCCGATCATCACTCCAACGACCAAAGCTGCAGCCGGCGAACACGACCAGCGCCTGACATGCGCCGAAGTTGTGGATCAAGGTTGGCTGGACGCGCGCACTTGGGAGCAGATACAAGCCGCGGCGTTAAACATTTTCCGGCACGGGCAGCAGATCGCGCAGCAGGCCGGGTTGATTCTGGTTGATACTAAATATGAATTCGGGCGTGCTCCAGACGGGCGGGTGTTGTTGATTGACGAAGTTCACACGCCGGACTCGTCCCGCTATTGGAAGGCTGACTCGTACTCGGCGCGTTTCGCCGCGGGCGTGGAGCCAGAGAATTTCGACAAGGAATTCGTTCGGCTTGCATACGTAAAGTCTGGCTATCGTGGCGATGGAGAACCACCGAACATGGACGCCGGCTTATGGGTTTCAGCCAGTGAACGTTATATTTCAATTTATGAGATGCTCACTGGTGAGACGTTTGAAGCGGGTGGGTATCCCATTGAGCCGCGGCTGATAGAGAATTTACGGAAAGCAGACATTTTGCCATGACTCAACCGCTGCTCATCATCCTCATGGGTTCCAAATCCGACTTGACCCATTGCGAAAAAATTGCTACGGCTGCGCAAGAATTCGACATCGACACAGTGATGCGGGTCAGCTCGGCGCACAAGACGCCTGAACATTTGCTGGAAATGCTGCGTGTGTACGAGACCGATCCGCGCCCAAAGGTATACATGACCGTTGCCGGGCGCAGCAACGCCCTCTCAGGTATTGTGGATGGATTCGTTCAGTCGCCCGTCATTGCTTGCCCGCCACCCAGCGACACGTTTGGCGGTGCGGATATTTATTCATCGTTACGCATGCCATCGGGGATTGCACCAGCAGTTGTACTCGATCCCGCCAATGCAGCATTGTTGGCAGCCAAGATTCTAGGACTCCACAATGTGGAGGTTCGGGCGAAAGTGGATGCCTTCCGCAAAGACAAACGAGAGCGGCTCCTGTCCGCGGATGCGTCCATAACAGCAGCCGGAAGTGATTGAAGGAAAGGTGTAGCACGATCATGCTCGACAAACCGCACGACGAATGTGGCATCATCGGCGTCTTTGCACCCAATGAAGACGTTGCGCGCATGGCTTTTTTCGGGCTGTACGCGCTGCAACACCGCGGACAGGAGGCGGCCGGCATCGTCGTTTCCGACGGCGACACTGCCCAGGAGAAGAAGGGTACAGGACTCGTCACACAGGTGTTCAACTCGGAGAACCTGGAACCATTAAAAGGCCACTACGCCATCGGCCACACCCGCTACTCCACGACCGGTGCGTCGAGTTTGCGCAACGCCCAACCGTACCTGATTGAGACGCAGTTCGGCCCGCTGGCGGTGGCGCACAACGGCAACCTGACCAATACGACTTCTCTGCGTAAGGTAGTTCTGCGACGGGGAGTCGGCCTTTCTTCCTCGTCGGATAGTGAAGTCATCACGATGACTCTGGCGGGCGCGGAAGGTGATACGTGGGAAGAACGGATTGCGAACACAATGCCCTCATGGCAGGGCGCATATGCGTTGGTGATCCTGACGCGCACACATGTCTTTGCAGTGCGCGATCCATGGGGATTCCGGCCGCTCAGCGTGGGCTTGCTCCCCAGCGGCGGGTACGCAGCTGCCTCCGAGACCGGTGCGCTGAGCACACTCGGCTGCCACGCGATTCGGGAAGTGAAGCCCGGCGAAATCGTCAGTCTGAGCAAAGCTGCACTTCGCGTCCGGCAAGCGCTGCCCCCCACGCCAGAATCGGCGCGCTGCACCTTTGAGCATATTTATTTCTCTCGTCCCGATGGTATCTGGGACGGGCGCAGCATTCATGCAGTCCGACAGCGCCTGGGAGAGCAACTCGCCCGCGAAGCGCCGGTAAGTGCGGATGTGGTCATCCCCGTCCCGGACTCGTCGACGCCCGCAGCGATTGGTTACGCGCGGGAAGCCGGCCTGCCCTACAACGACGGCTTCATCAAGAACCGCTATATCGGGCGCACTTTCATCGAACCGACGGATTCGCTCCGGCGCAAGGGAGTCGCGCTGAAGTTCAACACTTTGCCGCAGAATGTAGACGGTCAACGGGTGGTAATGATTGACGACAGCATTGTACGCGGCAACACGGCCGGGCCGCTGGTGCAACTCATCCGAGATGCCGGCGCACGCGAGGTGCACCTACGCATCACCTGCCCTCCGATCGCGCATCCCTGTCATATGGGAGTCAATATGGCGACCTATGAGGAGCTAATCGGGCACCGCATGACAGTTGATGAAATGCAAGCCTACATCGGTTGCGAAAGCCTGCACTTTCTGTCGCTTGAGGCAATGATGCGCGCCATAGGACGCACCTCTGGCTATTGCAACGCCTGCTTCACCGGCGTGTATCCAATCGAAATAGATAACCAGCCAACCAAGCTTGGATTCGAAAAGTCGATCACATGAGAGTTCTGCTAATCGGTTCTGGCGGCCGCGAGCACGCCCTGGCATGGAAATTAGCCCAATCCAGCCGTCTCTCGCACCTGTACGTTGCACCTGGTAATGGCGGCACAGGTAAAGGCACAATTCCCAACGCGCATTGCACAATTGAGAATGTCCCCATTCAGGCAGACGATAATGCGGCACTGGTCACTTTTGCACGCGAGAATGCTATTAAGCTGGTTATCGTCGGCCCGGAGGTACCACTGGCCACAGGATTGGTAGATGCGCTACAGGCAGTCGGTATCGACGCGTTTGGACCTTCGCAGGCAGCGGCGCAACTCGAGGCCTCCAAAGCGCATGCCAAAGCATTTATGACACGGCATAACATCCCCACAGCACGCTGCGCGGTGTTCACTGAGTTCGAGGCAGCACGAGACCACTTGCACAGTGTGGATTATCCAATCGTCGTCAAAGCCTCCGGATTGGCTGCCGGCAAAGGTGTGATCATCCCGGAAACTACCCGGGAGGCTGAGGTTGCCTTGCGGGAGATGATGCTGAATCACATCTTCGACGCCGCGGGAGACGAGGTCTTAATCGAAGAAAGGCTCACAGGCGAAGAAGTCTCGTTACTCGCCTTCACCGACGGAGAAACAGTGCGTACGATGCCTCCGGCACAGGACCACAAACGTCTCCTCGATGCTGACAAAGGACCAAATACAGGTGGCATGGGCGCCTATGCCCCTACACCTGCTTGTCCACCCCAACTGGCCGAGATGCTCACGCGCACCGTCTTGCAGCCCACCGTGGACGGGCTGCGCGCCGAAGGTACCCCACTCGTTGGCATACTGTATGCCGGGCTGATGCTGACAACTGACGGCCCGCGTGTGCTCGAGTTCAACTGCCGCTTCGGCGATCCCGAAGCACAAGTGCTAATACCATTGCTCGACTCGGATTTGATCACCATCGCAGAAGCCTGTGTTGCCGGGCGGCTGGCCGAAATCGATGTCCACTGGAAAGCCGGTGCGGCGGCGTGTGTAGTACTGGCCGCGCAAGGATATCCGGGGAAGTATGTAAAAGGCCACGAAATCTCTGGCCTAAATGATTTACCGGAAAATGCCATCATCTTTCAGGCGGGAACTATGAGCACAGGCGAAAAGGTACTAACAAACGGCGGGCGGGTACTCGGTGTAACCGGCTGGGCAACGACCAGCAGTGCTGCCCTACAGACAGCCTACGCAGCTATCGAGCACGTTTCGTTCGAAGGCATGCAATACCGGCAAGATATTGGATGGAGGAGCAGGTAAAAGCATGACATCTCATTATGCAGTCAGCGGTGTGAATATCGATGCTGGCAATCGGGCGGTGGAACTGATGCGCGCCGCCGTGCAATCCACGCATGGCCCCGAAGTGCTTGCCGGTTTCGGCTCCTTTGGTGGGTTGTTTGACGCGGCAGGCTTCAAGCATTTGTCCGATCCTGTTCTGGTCGCTTCCACAGATGGTGTCGGCACCAAAATGAAAATTGCAGCCCAAGCCGGTCGCTATGAGTCTCTCGGCCATGATATCGTCAATCATTGTGTAAACGACATCCTCGTACAGGGCGCGCGGCCGTTGTTCTTTTTGGATTATTTCGCGGGCGCCCGACTTGTCCCGGAGATGGCTGCTGCCGTGGTATACGGCATTGCCGCTGCCTGCCGCGAGGTGGGTTGCGCGTTGCTTGGCGGCGAGACCGCAGAAATGCCGGGGGTGTATATACCAAATGAGTTTGATCTGGTCGGTACTGTTATTGGCGTTGTGGAACGCGATCAGATTCTTCCCCGATCAGATGTGGAGCCCGGCGATCTACTCCTGGGCCTGAGCGCCTCTGGAGCGCATACCAATGGATTTTCACTCATCCGTAGGGTTTTCGATGGCATAGCCCTCGATAAAGTGCTTCCGGAACTCGGCCACCCACTCGCCGATGTCCTGCTCGCCCCACACCGTTGTTATCTATCTACGCTTCAAGCTCAGGACTCTGCGCAGCCCAAGCCCTCCATCAAGGCGCTCGCACACATTACGGGTGGAGGTTTTGTCGAAAACATGCCGCGTGTACTACCAGAAGATCTTGGCGCGGCACTGCACCGCGATACATGGCCGGTGCCACCACTTTTCACTCTCATTCAACAAAGGACTGGGATGACCAGTAAAGAAATGTTCCGTGTCTTCAACATGGGGATCGGCATGATCGCTATCGTCTCACCAGAAGAGGCACCCACCCTGCAAGAAACGATCGACGAAGAAACCTGGATTATCGGTGAAGTAACGCCTGGCAAACACAAAGTTGAACTTCTTTAGAGCACTGTACATTTTCTTATTATTCATGGCTGATTACCCTTTGCTCCCACGTCTCGTCGTCCTCATCTCAGGCAATGGTTCCAACTTGCAGGCAATCCTGGACGCTTGCGCGGAGGAAGATCTTCCAGCTCAGATCGTCGCTGTCGTCTCTAATAAACGAGGTGCCCTTGGGTTGGAACGCGCCCGAAGCGCAAACATTGTGGCGAATGTCCATCCTTATTCTTCTGGGCAGGATCGACGCGAGTACGACACGGAGTTGGCCGACCTGGTTGCATCCTACCAACCGGATTGGGTCGTGCTCGCTGGTTGGATGCGTATTCTGAGTATGGCTTTTCTAGAGCGCTTCCCACAGCGCGTTGTGAATCTGCATCCCGCCTTGCCCGGTATGTTTCCGGGTACGCACGCCATTCAGCGCGCTTTCGAAGCTTATCAGCGCGGCCACATTGAACACACCGGTGTCATGTTGCACCTTGTTCCGGATGAGGGCGTGGACAGCGGCCCTGTACTGGCACAAGAGGATGTGCCGCTTTACGCAGACGACACACTTGAGTCATTAGAGACGCGCCTGCACAATGTGGAGCATCGTTTGATGGTGACAACATTGAAGACGCTTTGCATGCAGCATGAGACCCGAATTTAGGAGACTACCCTTGAA
Source organism: Anaerolineales bacterium (assembly GCA_965248775.1). Lineage (GTDB taxonomy): Bacteria > Chloroflexota > Anaerolineae > Anaerolineales > JBHHUI01 > JBHHUI01. The sequence continues at coordinate 831,345 of OZ252150.1, read as the reverse complement.
CGAAGAACTCTTTAATCGATTTGAAGCGCTTACCTTCGACGACATGCTTGTCGTTCCAGGCTTCGCCAAAGTGCTGCCCGACCAAGTAAATGTTCGCGCCCGTCTGACGGAGGAGATATCGCTCAACATCCCCATTCTGTCGGCGGCTATGGACACAGTCACAGAGGCGCGGCTGGCGATTGCGCTAGCCCGCGAAGGCGGCCTGGGCATTTTGCATCGCAATATGAGTATCGAACAACAGGCGAACGCCGTAGACAAAGTAAAACGCTCCGAGTCTGGCATGATCGTCGAGCCCGTAACCCTGTCCCCGACAGCGTCATTGCACGAGGCGGAGACGGTTATGAGTCGCTATCACATTAGCGGCATACCAATTACTGTCGACGGACACCAGGACGGGCAACTCGTGGGCATCCTGACCAATCGAGATATTCGCTTTATCGAGCCAGCCGAGATGGAGCGCCCGGTTTCTGCATATATGACAAAAGAGAACTTGATCACCGCGCCCATCGGCACGACACTCGAACAGGCCAGAAACAGCCTGCAGGAAAATAGCATCGAGAAACTTCTGTTGGTAGACCAGGGCGGACGCCTTAAAGGATTGATCACTGTAAAGGATATCCAAAAGAAACACGATTTCCCGGACGCAGCCCATGATTCCCAGGGTCGGCTGCTGGTAGGCGCTGCAGTTGGCGTCGGGACGAATCTGGAGGCGCGCGTGGAAGCGCTTGTGGCGGAAGAGGTGGATTTGATTGTCGTGGATACGGCACATGGTCACTCGGCCGGTGTCATTAGCGCGATCAAGCGCATCAAGAACAGTTGGCAGAATTTGCCGATCGTCGCCGGGAATGTCGTCACGCACGCAGGGACAGAGGCCTTGATCGCTGCCGGCGCTGATGTTATCAAAGTCGGTGTGGGCGCAGGCTCGATTTGCACGACACGTGTAATTTCTGGTGCCGGAATGGCGCAGATGACTGCCGTGTTTGAATGCGCGCAAGCAGCGCACAAACACGGCGTCACGGTGATCGCTGACGGTGGTATAAAATACAGCGGCGACATTGTGAAAGCCATTGTAGGTGGGGCCGCTGTGGTAATGCTGGGCGGAATGCTGGCCGGCTTGGCGGAGGCGCCGGGCGAAGAAGTGCTCTACGAGGGGCGCTTGTTCAAGACTTATCGTGGAATGGGCAGTCTGGGCGCATTACAAGGGTATGGCAAAGACCGCTATGCCAATGGTGAGAGCGGCGGCAAATTAGTTCCAGAAGGGATCGAAGGCCGGGTACCCTACAAGGGATCGCTACACGATGCTGTCTACCAACTTGTGGGCGGACTGCGTTCCGGTATGGGTTATGCCGGTGCGGCCAACTTGGAAGACCTGCGCACAAAGACGCGCCTGACACGCATTACGAACGCCGGCCTTCTCGAGAGCCACCCCCATGACGTGACAATCACAAAAGAGGCGCCCAATTACCAGACACGGCGCTGAACAGAGCATTCCAAACTTGGCAACACACATAATCTAGATATGCCTTCACTCATCGCACTTGAAGATGGAACTGTTTTCACCGGCGAGCCGTTCGGAGCGCCTGGCGTCACGACAGGGGAAGTGTGTTTCAACACGGGCATGACAGGCTACCAGGAAGTGCTAACCGACCCCTCCTACTGCGGTCAGATCGTGACAATGACCGCGCCACAGATTGGGAACACAGGAGTTAATAGCGAGGATCCAGAATCCGATCGGCTTTGGCTGGCCGGCTTTATCGTGCGTTCCGCCAGCGCTATCACCAGCAGTTGGCGCGCCGAGCATGGTCTGCACGAGTATCTAAAGGAGCAAGGCGTTGTTGGGCTGACAAAAGTAGACACACGCGCGCTGACTCGCCATATACGTGACAATGGTGCGCAGCGCGCGGCCATATCGACTGATGATCACTCCGCCGACGAACTTATTGCTTTGGCGCAAGCAAGTCCTAAAATGTCCGGTCGCGATCTGGCGACTGAGGTGACCTGTACAGAAGCATATCAATGGACAGCAGGCGCCGACGGCTGGGGATCAGCTTCGAGCCCCCTGCCCTCGGACTCCGAGTTCCACGTAGTCGCCTACGACCTTGGAATGAAACACAACATCCTGCGCTTGCTCGTCGATCACAATTGCAAAGTTTCAGTTGTACCAGCCAATACTTCAGCAGAAGATGTGCTCGCCCTCCAACCTGACGGCATCTTCCTATCCAATGGGCCCGGTGATCCGGCAGCCGTACAGTACGCGGTTGACGCAGTGAAGGACTTGCTCGGACGGATTCCTATATTTGGCATCTGCCTTGGTCATCAAATCCTGGCGCTCGCGCTGGGCGGGGAGACCTACAAGTTGAAATTCGGACATCGCGGCGGAAATCAGCCTGTCAAAAACTTGCTCACCGACAAGGTAGAGATCAGCACACACAATCACGGCTTTGCTGTACGAGCCGAGAGTTTACCGGAAGGCGTTGAAATGACCCACCGCAACTTAAACGATGACTGTGTGGAGGGACTGCGCGCCAATCATCTGCGAGCTTTCAGTGTCCAGTATCATCCCGAGGCTGCTCCCGGACCGCACGATTCGAGGTATTTGTTTCGGGAGTTCGTTGGATTAATGGAGGCTGCGCCTAGAAGAGTAGAGGCGTAACATCCACTCTATGCCCATTAATACCATCCTGATCATCGGCTCCGGACCTATCGTTATCGGCCAGGCGTGCGAGTTCGATTACTCCGGCGTGCAGGCTTGCAAAGTGTTGCGGCGCGAGGGATATCGCGTTGTGCTAGTCAACTCGAATCCCGCCACAATCATGACAGATCCGGATTTTTCCGACGCAACATATGTCGAGCCGCTCACTACCGAAATTATTGAACAAATCATCGTGGCGGAGCGTCCGGATGCATTGTTGCCAACTGTGGGAGGGCAAACCGGACTCAACCTGGCCGTGGAGATGGCTGAGAATGGTGTGCTCGAGAGGCACAATGTCAGCCTGATCGGCGCAAGCCTGCGCGCGATGCAGCTGGCGGAAGATCGGTTGCAGTTCAAAGAGGCGATGCTCGCTGCAGGATTACAGGTTCCCCACAGTGCAGTCGTCGACTCGATTGGCGAAGCAATAGAATATGCTTCGGACAGAGGCTACCCTGTCCTGGTGCGGCCTTCGTATACGTTAGGTGGCTCGGGTGGTGGTGTGGCATTTGATGAAGATGAGCTGCGCCACGCGACGGCTGCCGGCCTGCGCGAGAGCCCGGTGGGTCAAGTCCTGATCGAAGAAAGCGTGCTGGGATGGAAGGAATTCGAGCTCGAGGTGATGCGCGACAAGGCGAATAATTTTGTCGTCGTTTGTTCCATCGAGAATCTCGATCCGATGGGCATCCACACCGGCGACAGCATCACCGTTGCACCGGCCATGACGCTAACTGACCGCGAATTGCAAAGGCTGCGTGACCAGGCGCGCACTGTAATGGAAGCGGTCGGCGTCGAAACAGGTGGCAGCAATGTTCAGTTCGCTGTGAACCCCCAGGATGGGCGTGTGGTTGTCATCGAGATGAACCCGCGTGTCAGTCGCTCTTCCGCCTTGGCAAGCAAGGCCACCGGATTCCCGATTGCCAAGATCGCCGCACTGCTTGCTGTGGGACACACGCTGGACGAAATCCCGAACGACATCACTGGCGTTACTCCGGCCAGCTTTGAGCCAAGTCTGGACTACGTGGTGGTGAAAGTTCCACGCTGGGATTTTGTCAAGTTCCCGCAGGCAGACGCCCGTCTCGGCCCGCAGATGAAATCGGTGGGCGAGGTGATGGCGATTGGACGCACGTTCCAAGAGTCTCTCAACAAAGCCATCCGTGGCCTCGAAACCGGTCTGCCCGGCTTCGGCAGCGGCTTAGTACCCGCCAGCTCGCAGCCGCCTGATATCGGTCGCCCCACTGCCGAACGTCTATATTACGTCGCTGACGCGCTTGCAGCCGGCACCAGCGAATCCGAAGTCGCCCGCACCACTGGCTTTGATCCATGGTTTGTAAACCAACTGGCAGACATGATCCACACTGAAGCCGAACTAAGACAATCGGGCCTCGACAGTCTGCCGCCTGCGCTGCTGCGCCGCGCCAAACGTCAGGGATTTTCAGACGCGCACATCGCCAATCTCCAGTCTTCAAAAGCTCTAGCCACGACTCCTTCACAAGTCCGCCAAATGCGTCTCTCGCTGGACATCAAACCTGTCTACCACCGCGTCGACACCTGCGCTGCCGAATTCGAGGCGCATACACCATATATGTTCAGCACGTACGAGACCAGCAGCGAGGCCAACCCGACCGAGCGACGTAAGGTTGTGATCCTGGGTGGCGGGCCAAATCGGATCGGGCAAGGCATTGAATTCGATTATTGCTGTGTACACGCTTGCATGGCACTGCGCGAACTCGGGTACGAGACCATCATGGTCAATTGCAATCCGGAGACGGTTTCGACGGATTACGATACTGCGGATCGGCTTTACTTTGAACCGCTCACATTTGAAGATGTGATGAATATCGTGGAGGTCGAGCAACCGGAGGGCGTCATCGTGCAGCTCGGCGGTCAGACGCCGATAAATCTCACCGAAGCGCTGGCGGCAGCCGGTGTGCCCATTTGGGGTACGACGCCAGAATCAATTGCACTAGCCGAAGAGCGCGGTGCATTCGCGGAGTTGCTGCAAGAGCTCAACATCCCGCAGCCGGAGGGCGGCACAGCTGACTCGCTGCCTGTTGCGACCGCAATCGCCGAACGGATTGGTTACCCGGTTATTGTACGGCCTTCGTTTGTGCTGGGTGGACGCGCGATGGCGATTGTTTACAATGAATCCGAACTGGCTAAGCTACTCGAACAAGCAGTGGCCGTGGACCCGGGTCGCCCGGTGTGGGTCGACCACTACCTGGAGGACTCGTTCGAGGTGGACGTGGATGCAGTCGCCGACGGAGAACGGGTCGTAATCGGAGGCGTGCTGCAGCACATTGAAGAGGCCGGCGTGCACTCGGGCGACTCGGCCTGCGTATTGCCGCCGTATAAAATTTCGCACTACCATCTGTCCATCATCCGTGAGTACACAGAACGATTGGGTCTGGCATTGGGCGTGCGCGGTCTTATGAATGTGCAATATGCTATTAAGGATGACGAAGTGTATGTGCTGGAGGTCAATCCGCGCGCCAGCCGTACAGTTCCATTCGTGAGTAAGGCAACCGGGATCCAGCTCGCAAAAATCGCTGCGCAAGTGATGGCGGGCCAATCTCTGCAGCAGATTGGCTTCCTGGAGACTCCGAAAGTCGATGGATTCTTCGTGAAGGAATGTGTATTGCCATTCCGAAAATTTCCCGGCATGGATGCTCGACTTGGACCCGAGATGCGTTCCACAGGTGAGGTTATGGGCCACGCCGCGCGCTTTGGACATGCGTTTGCCAAAGCGCAGTTGGCCGCAGGAACACCGCTGCCGTTCTTGGGATCGGCCTTTCTGAGCGTAAACGATTATGACAAGGGAGCGGTCGTAAAAGCCGCCCGCGACCTGCATAGGATCGGCTTTGAGCTCGTTGCCACCCGCGGAACCGCCGAGTGGCTCGAAAAGGTCAACTTGCCTGTTTCGCTCATCAACAAAATGAGTGAGGGATCGCCACATATCGTGGAGGCCATCGAGCGAGGCGATATTGCGCTGATCGTAAATACGCCGTTGGGTCGACGCGCCCACAGCGATGGTGCACATATCCGGGCGGCCGCAATCGTACACGGCGTGCCGCTCCTGACTACACTTTCAGCCGCAAGCGCAGCGGTCAATGGAATTCGTGCCCTCCAAAAGGACGCTCTCTCCGTACGCAGCTTACAACGCCATTTTCAGATGTCATGAGCGATTAATATTTATTCGATAGTTGCCCTTCCGGCGCCATGGGTTTACTTCTGACCTAAACCACTGTCTTTATGCCCAGTAGTGGAATGATCGTATGACCAAAAGGTATAGGAATAATCGAGGATCAGATCAGCTTTTCGCAATCGCTCCATAGCTCGCTTGCCTAAGACTTTACTGATGAATTTGGAAGCTGCTTTCGGCGATTTTTTCTGCGTCCCTTCAAAGGGGCCATCGTTGCAAAACACGGCAAAAGGCCCGCAGCCTCTGATAAGGTAGGACATCCTCTAACCGTGATCGCTGGTATTGAGCGCTAGCGCTTGAACAAAAGCGGGTTCACTAGCAAACTCCTGTAATTGTGGTTTATGCAATGCAGGAGGGGGCCAATGAACCCGGCGGAAGCATTCTGCCCGAATATCGATTGTGCGGCAAGAGGTCAAACTGGCGAAGGGAATATCAGCGTCCATAGTCAGCAGGAAAAACGCTACCAGTGCGAGGTGTGCGACACGACCTTCGCGGCGACCAAAGGCACGCTTTTCTATCGCTTGCGCACTGACCCTAAGATCGTGATGTTGGTAATCACCTTGCTGGCCTACCCTTGTCGCGCCCGACAGGGTCGTGATGGTTGCCCGCGCCAGGCGATCGTGGCGGCTTTCGGATTGCACGAGCGTACAGTGCAGAGATGGTGGCGTCGTGCGGGAGAACGGTGCCATGCCATCCATGCGCATGTGGTCGGGAAAAGTCAGTTGGACTTGCAACAAGTACAAGCGGATGAGATCAAAGTCAAGACGCAACGCGGCACGCTCTGGATGGCCATGGCCATGATGGTCCCTACGAGGCTGTGGCTGGGTGGCGTCATCAGTGCCAAACGTGACAAAGAGCTCATTCGCACGCTGGCCGAGCAAATCCGTGCGGTTGCTCTCGCGCGACCGCTCCTGCTGGCGGTGGACGGTCTGGCGAGCTATGTGGACGCGTTTCGAAAAGCCTTCCGGTCCCCCTTGCCACGCCGCGGTCCACACGGCCGACCTCAGCTGCTGTCCTGGCCTGACATCGCCATTGTACAAGTTGTCAAACAACGTGCGGCTGGCAAGTTGACTATCGACCGCCGCATCGTGCAAGGTGCACGTGAGATGATTACACAACTCATCGATGCCACCCAGGGCCGCGGCATGATCAACACTGCCTATATCGAGCGGCTGAACGCCACGTTCCGCCAACGGTTGAGCTGCCTCGCGCGCCGCACTCGCCATCTGGCGCAACAAGCCGAGACCCTCGCCGCGGGCATGTTTGTCGTCGGCTGTTTCTACAATTTCTGTGACTATCATAAGAGCTTGCGGTTGCGGCTCTCGGTCGGCTCGCACGGATATCGTTGGGTGCAACGTACACCGGCTCTCGCAGCCAGTGTGACCGACCACTGTTGGAGCATTGCTGAACTATTGCATTTCAAAGTGCCGCCCCCGTGCTGGACATCGCCCAAGCGCCGCGGGCCGCCTTCCAGGGAGACTTTGCGCCTCATGCAACGATGGTGCACATGAACACGATTAGAGGACGTGCTACCTCTGATAATGTCACGACCATTTAAGATCATATCCTCCAATAAACAACCCCGATAGCAAGACTGTGCAAATTGCCCATCCACAACTAAAAAATTTCTGTCGGAATGTAGAATTGACCCTTAGTAAGGGTATGTGATAAAGTTCACTTAGCTCAATTGAGCCGCTGAACAACAAAAAAATATCAAAAAGGCCAAGACGCCTCCCAAAACGCCAAAGATGCGTTGCCGTGAGGTGTTTTCTTTTGCCGAAATTCTTAGCAGCGGAAGGAGGAGAGTAAATGATCACCGAAAAAGTCCATAAAACTTTCAATAAGATACGACGGATGCTCCCCTTGTTCTTGCTTGTGGGCATGATACTGGCCGCTAGCACGGTTTTTGCCCAGGAACCTGATCCAAACGGCGAAATGACAATCACGCTCGACCCCACTGCCGCGGTCAACTTTACATGGGTGCTCTTCGCCACCACCCTCGTTTTCTTTATGCAAGCCGGTTTTGCACTCGTAGAAGCAGGCCTATCTCGCGCAAAGAACACCGTCAACATCCTTACCAAAAATTTTATGGACTTCGCGATGGCCGCACTGGCTTTTTGGGCCTTTGGCTTTGCCATCATGTTCGGAACCTCCGCCGGTGGTTTCATCGGCACTACCGGTTTTTTCTTGGTCGGTGATTATTACGACGTGAACCAACTTTTGCTGTGGGTATTCCAGATGGTCTTTGCCGGCGCAGCCGCGACGATCGTGTCCGGCGCCATGGCGGAGCGCACAAAAGTCACCTCGTATATGGCGTACAGTTTTCTGGTTACGGCCCTGATCTACCCCATCTTTGGACACTGGGTCTGGGGTGGCGGTTGGCTAGGGGAACTCGGCTTGGTTGATTTCGCCGGCAGCGGCGTCGTACATGCCGTGGGCGGCTTGGTTGGGTTGGCCAGCGCAGCCGCAGTTGGTGCCCGCAAGGGAAAATTCAGTCCGGAGGGTAAAGCGAACGCAATAGCCGGTCACAATGTCCCCTACGTGGTATTGGGTACTTTTATTTTGTTCTTCGGCTGGTTTGGTTTCAACGCTGGGAGCACACTCGCCGCCACGGATTTGCGTATTTCCGTCATTGCCGTCAATACGCTACTCGCCGGCGCAGTAGGCGGCGTGGTCGCCATTTATTGGTCGCTCGTGCGCACCGGCAAAGCCGACATCCTGCTAGCCTGCAATGGCTCGCTCGCCGGCCTCGTGGGCATCACCGCTCCCTACGCCTTCGTCGCTCCCTGGGCTGCCGTTGTAATCGGCGCAATTGCGGCGCTGGTTATGATCACCAGTGTGAGTTTCGTCGAGAACACATTGAAAGTAGACGATCCGGTGGGTGCCGTATCAGTGCATGGTGCAGCCGGACTGTGGGGCCTGCTCGCGGTCGGCATCTTCGCCGATGGCTCGTACTGGGCTGGTCGCGGGTAATGCTGGTCAGCTTGTCCCGCAACTTATCGGCATGCTCACCGTCATCGCGTGGGCGTTCGGAACTGGCTTTATCCTTTTCCGCCTGCTTAAAACATCGATGGGGCTGCGCGTGTCCGACCATGAGGAAACCGTCGGGTTGGATATTACCGAGCATGGTCTGGAAGCCTATGCCGTCGATTCGGCGACAGCCTGAATTAATTGAAATGATATGGAGAATTCTTTATGCCTAACGAAGCTATTTTTGCCGCTCTCGCCTTCGGAGCCCTATTTGTCCTTTTCGTCGTGTTGCCGGGCAAGCTGCAACGTTCTGATGACGGATCCACCATGGCGGAAGAGACTAATAATCAAGGCAACAATTAACACCGTACGCTTAAGAACCGATTCAAGGGGGGAAATGCTTCTGCTCTACCCCTCAAGTCAGACTGGCCCGGGTAGCACTTTGTGTATTGCAAGAGCTAGTACACACGGTAGAAAGCTCTAAATATATTTGTACCGGTCAGAAATTTTATGCTATGAAAAAGTAAAGATATTCCGAACAAGACGAAGGGAACGGTTTATAATCTGCAACTATATGAATACGTATACGTCACGTTTTAGAACATAGCGAATTAGAGTCACCAAGAAAATTATATTCGTCAATTCTCGAAGTTGGAGTTTTAGAAATTTATTCGCTACGTACCGGTAGTGTTATTCTCGCAACATCTCCTGTGAGCCTCAATCAGATTATCAGCTTTCTGATACGCTCACGTCTCCTCCATACCCACAGGTTTGCGGTCGGGCCGTTTCCACAAGTCCCGCACCGCAAGCCTGCTGGGTAAACTAATACAAACGACATCGACCGCCCGCATTGTTCGAATACAATTCAAGTCAACCATGGTAGGGAACACCCATCAAGAACTTCCATTCGAAACTCTTGTTCGTCAGCCTGACAACAGCTCGGATGCCCGCACGATCTTGGAGGCGCTGCACTTCGCCGATTGGCAGGCAGCGCAGCAGAGAATCGCGCGGCTGGCAGGTAGTCCCAAGACACACGCTGCGCTTACGCTTATTCTGCGGCATTTCCTGCCAGTCGCAGGAGATACTGCCGACCCGGATGGAGTACTTGTCAATTTCGATCGCTTCCTACGCAATTCGGGAGACGCAGACACGCTCCTTCGACAACTTGCTGCATTTCCACGCTCGGTGGAGCAGCTTGCACGGCTATTTTCCGGCAGCCAATTTCTCACCGAAATCCTTTTGCGTGATCCGAATTATTTCGAACGACTGACACGATCACAGTTACTGGGCCAGGAAAAGCAAGCCGAAGATTACCGCACTGAAATTGAGCAGCGACTGTCAGCTCTCGAAGAAGGTGGAGCCCTAGATGCAGTGCGGCGCTTTCAACGCCGTGAGCTACTACGTATCGGCGCGAGCGACCTGCTGGGTTATTTCGATCTGCAGACGGTAACCGCTGAACTCTCCAGGCTCGCAGATTGTGTTCTGAAGCAATGCCTCCGGATTGCCGCGGTCCAAACGGGGACGACTCCAGATGGTTTCGTAGTTCTTGCATTCGGAAAGCTGGGCGGGAGCGAACTAAACTATAGCTCCGACATCGACCTAATATTTGTGGCTGCAGAGGGCGCTAATCGTTTTTGGCCCTTGGCCGAGAAGCTAATCGCTGCGCTTAGTCGTCCTTCGGCAGAGGGGTTTCTCTATCGGGTTGACATGCGGTTACGTCCTTGGGGTGTCACAGGTCCACTTGTATCCACCCGGACAGGTTATTTTGATTACATGGCAGATCACGCCCAGTTGTGGGAAAAGCAGGCGCTGTTAAAAGCGCGCCCCGTCGCAGGCGACATCGCCGTGGGTGTGGCGGTACTGGAGCAAGCAGCATCGTTCATCTTCCAGTCATCAGCAGCGACGATTCGCGCGGAGGTGTACTCGATGAAGACGCGCATGGAAATGCATCTTAACCAAAAGGGGCGCGACTGGGGTGAAGTGAAGCTTGGCGTCGGCTCCATCCGTGACGTCGAGTTCGTGACACAATACCTGCAGCTGGCGCATGGAGCGAAGTTACCCGAACTGCGTCTGCGAAATACGCTGCAGGCAATGAACATGCTCGCACGTCAAGACCTTTTGTCGCCCGCCGATCATCGGATTTTAACCGACGGCTATGTGTTCCTACGCACTCTGGAGCACCATCTGCAGTTGATGCACTATCGGCAAACGCACACTCTGCCTCGCGAGCACGCAGCGCTCGAGCATCTGGCACGCCGACTCGACTTCGCAACAACGGATGCTCTGGTTGACCACTTCCAACAGCACAGTGATGCATTACGCGGCGTTTACATGCGCCATCTGGAGTCGGCCGTATCCTCGCCTAAATCGATTGGCGAGAGTCCAAAAGCTGCCGTCGAGCGTCATGTGGCGCGGCTTGTGCCCTCCTACCTCGAGAACTTCAGCGCGGACGAGATTCGCACACATGCCGAGATGGCCGCACGAGTAAATGCAGACAATCTGGTCGAAGTCCTCGCCCATCCACTTTCCGCAGGTCACTGGCGGCTCACCATTGTTGGTTACGATTATTTCGGTGAGCTTTCGGTCATCTGCGGCCTGCTGGCCATCTCAGGCCTGAGCATAGCACGTGGGAATGTCTTCACATATGAGCCAATGGCCAGGGATTCGCCGCCTGGACCTGGACGTCGCATCGTTCAGAAAAACGGACGCGAACGCAGAAAAATAGTGGACGTGTTCGATGTTCGTTCAATAGAGCCCGAGATCGGCCAGGAAACCTGGACACGGTTCGCCATCGACTTAGCCAAGTTGTTGCAGCATTTGAACGCTGGCGAGCGGGAAATAACGCAAGGAAAGCTCGCGCGCCGCTTCGCCGAGAGCGTACGCGACGTCGAAGGTTCCGTCGCGCCTCTAACACCGGTGGATATCGACATTGATAACGATAGCTCGGAGAGCTATACCGTTCTGTGGATCGAGGCGCCTGATACCATCGGCTTCCTCTACGAAATCGCCACGGCACTGGCCATCAACCGAATATACATAGCTCGGGTGGACGTCGATACGACTGGACAGCGCGTGCATGACGTACTCTATGTCACAGATACGAGCAACCGGAAGATCACGGATGCAGACAAATTGCGTGAATTGCGTGCTGCGATCGTCCTCGTAAAGCACTTCACCCATCTGCTCCCCAACTCGCCAAACCCTGAAGCGGCACTGCTACATTTCCGCTCCTTCTTAGGCCAACTTTTTACGCGCCCCGACTGGCCGTCCGAACTGGCCTCGCTGGAACAGCCAGAGGTGCTTAGCGCACTATCGCGCCTGCTCGGCGTAAGTGATTTCTTGTGGGAAGACTTCCTACGTATGCAGCATGACAACTTGTTTCCGGTCATCGCCGATGTCGGGACGTTGGCTATCGCCAAAGATAAGTCACAACTTCAGAATGAGCTTTCGAGCTTATTGCTAGATAACGCAGAAAGCAGCGCAGACCGATACGCGTTGAACGCATTCAAAGACCGCGAGATGTTTCGCACGGACATGCGCCATATTGGCGGACATGTGTCCGACTTTGATCAGTTTGCAGCAGAGCTCTCAGATCTCACTGAGGTCGTTGTCGCAGGCGCACTGCAATTAGTGACCGCAGAGTTAGCAGAACGGTATGGTGAGCTGCAGACGCAAGACACCGCAGCATGCCAGTATGCAGTGTGCGCTCTGGGAAAATTTGGCGGACGAGAGCTGGGCTTTGCTTCCGATATCGAGCTCATGTTTATCTATTCCGGCCAGGGCCAAACAACGGGTCCCAAGGTCATCTCTGCAGCGCAATATTATGAACATCTCGTCGAGAGATTTCTGGCGACGATTACAACCAAACGGGCCGGCATATTCGAGGTTGACATCCAATTGCGGCCCTATGGCAAAGCAGGGGCACTGGCAGTGGGCCTGCAAGCCTTCCAAGATTATTTCAAGCCTGGCGGGCCGGCCTGGCATTATGAACGCCAGGCGCTGATACGCCTGCGCCCCATCGCCGGAGATGATGAACTCTCACGGCAGGTATTGGACTTGCGCGATAGATATGTGTATATAGGACAGTTTGACGTTAAGGCCATGCGTGCTATGCGCGAGCGGCAGCTACGGCACATGGTCATCCCTGGGACCCCGAATCCAAAATTTAGCCCGGGCGGATTGGTAGACGTAGAGTATCTGGTGCAAGGCCTACAGATGATCCATGGCGCCGCGGACGCACGGATGCACTCACCTAACACGAAGCACGCACTACAAGAACTTGCAAATGCAGAAGTGCTTTCGAATGACGAATACGCGCGGCTGCGCCATGCGCACAGGTTTTTACGTGGTCTGATCAATGCGTTGCGGATTGTGCGCGGCAATGCCAAAGAGATGATGGTGCCGCCCGACGGCAGCGATCAGCTCGTCTTTCTCGCTCGGCGTTTGGGTTATGGTCGCGAACAAGGGCGCCTTCGGCAGGATATGACTCGTCACATGGAAAATGTTGTCGGCCTAAGTCAGAGGCTATTATCGTGAGCCATTGTCGATACTGCAGCAGAGTATTTGCACTGAATACACGAGCTTTTTACAACATTTGTTGACAAGTTCGGCGTCGGCGTGATAGAATGCCGTCCATCCACAACAGTATAGTTCTTTGGGCCAAGATGCCCGCGACCGGAGCACGAGGTGCTGCGCATCGCGGGATTTATAATTTAATGATGTTTTCTGACCAAAAAATATGCACAATCACAGCATTCAATCTCGCGCCTTGAGGCCGAGAAGCAAAGGAGAGTAATACTATGTCTGTTTCTTCCCCAACCGAAGCCATTGCGCTCAGCAAAGAGAGCGAGGTCAGCATCATCGATCTGCGCTTCACTGATCCATTCGGCGTCTGGCAACATTTCAGTTTACCAGCGCGCCAGCTAACCGAGGAACTCTTCGAAGAAGGCATCGGCTTTGATGGCTCATCGATTCGCGGCTTTCAGGAGATCCACGAATCAGATATGCTCCTGATACCGGACGCCAGCACTGCACTCTTGGACCCTATCCTCGAAGTACCTACGCTTTCCATCGTTTGCGACATTTTCGATCCCATCACGCGCCAGCCCTACACCCGCGACCCGCGCTACGTCGCCAAAAAGGCTGAAGCTTATTTGCAGGAGACTGGTATCGGCGACTCCAGCGTTTGGGGGCCGGAAGCTGAGTTCTTTGTGTTCGACGATGTGCGCTATAGCAGCAGCACAAACTCTGCATTCTACTCTGTGGATAGCAAGGAAGGCTGGTGGAATAGTGGCTCTCCGAACAGTGACGGCGTCGGGCTTGGCGCGCAGATACCTCCAAAGCGCGGTTACTTCCCAACCCCACCCGCCGACACGCTGCAGGACTTACGCAGCAAGATGGTGCTCGTCCTCGAATCTGCGGGCATAGAGGTCGAAGTGCACCACCATGAGGTCGCCACAGCCGGGCAGTCTGAGATCGATTTACATTACGCCCCGCTCACCATAATGGCTGACAGAATGATCCTTTACAAGTATCTGGTCAAAAACGTCGCTCGTCAGAACGGCCTCACAGCCACCTTTATGCCCAAACCGTTGTTCGAGGACAATGGAAGTGGTATGCACGTCCACACGAGTATCTGGAAAGATGGGACAAACGTCTTCTACGACGAAAACGGATATGCCCGACTCTCCCAGACTGCGTTGTACTACATCGGCGGTCTCCTTAAGCACGCCCCGGCGTTGCTTGCCCTGGCGGCCCCGGGCACAAATTCATACCGCCGCCTGGTGCCCGGCTTTGAAGCGCCTGTCAACCTAGCATACTCGCAGCGCAACCGCTCGGCCATCTGCCGCATCCCGGTTTATTCCAAAAGCCCGTCCGCCACGCGGGTCGAATTCCGTGCCCCGGACCCCACCTGCAACCCGTACCTTGCGTTTCCTGCGTTGCTCATGGCCGGCCTGGACGGGATACAGAATCAGATCGATCCCGGCGATCCGATGGACAAAAACCTCTACGATCTGCCGCCCGAGGAGATAGCAAAGATCGCGCAGGTACCCTCTTCGCTCGAGCTGGTGCTCGATGCGTTGGAGGCCGACCACGAATTCCTTTTGAAGGGCGACGTGTTCACGCCGGACTTGATCGAGGCCTACATCAGTTACAAGCGTGAGAACGAGATTGACGCCGTGCGCATGCGGCCGCACCCATACGAATTTTCGCTTTACTTCGACGCGTAGCAAACCGGCTCGTGTAACAGGTCGCCGGAATTGAAACTTCGGCGAGTTCATGGGGTGTGTGGGCGGCAAACTGCCCACACACCCCGTTTTCATGATAGCCCCGATGCGGTGTTGCGCGCGCGCCACATTGTGATAGTTTAACTACAAGATGATGTCAAACATAAGTGCCGCTAGCCTATCGACTACGCGACCGAACGCGATCTCGGCTTTGCGTGAGATCGCGCGAGCTATCAACACCGCGCCGGACCTGGACACGACGCTGGACCTGATGGCCCGTAAGACGACGGAGGTCATGCATGTTGATTCGTGCACGATCTATCTGCTTGATCCGTCCGGCGACACCCTGCGTCTGCGCGCAACGACCGGGCTGGCGCGCAGCGCTTTGGGTCGTGCAACTCTACAAGTCGGCGAAGGGATGACCGGCTACGCCATCGAGCAAAATAAGCCGGTCGTCGCCGAGCACGCACAAGACCACCCTCATTTCAAATGGGTTGACGACGCGGAAGAGAAACCCTTCCATTCGCTGCTCGCCGTTCCATTGGTGATCGAGACCCGCCCAATTGGCGCGCTCAATGTGCAGACGCTGCTCCCAAGACAGTTCTCGCCAGAGGAGGTAGAAATCCTGTCGCTTATCGGCGACCTGGCCGCGGGCGCCATCGGAAAGGCACAGCGCTACGATCGGCAGGTGCGGCAACTACGCGAACTGAACACGCTGGCGCAGGTAAGTGAAGCTGTCACCTCACCAATTTACCTAGACGAAATGCTCGATGTCGTCACGGAAATGGCGGCCACGACAATGAACGCCGCTGTGTGTTCGATTTTTTTGCTGGATGAGTCGGACGAATACCTCACGCTACGTTCAGCCAAGCGCAAGACGAGCCCGTACCGGCACCGCCCACCCCTTGCCATGGGAGAAGGCATCATCGGACGCGTGGCGACAAGCGGGCAGTCACAGTATGTACGCGACGTGCGCGCCGAAGCGCGCTACCTGACACCTGAACTCGCCCGAGACGAGGGGTTGGTCTCCCTACTTTCAGTACCATTACGCGTCAGAGATCGTGTGATCGGCGTATTGAACTGCTACACATCAGAAGAGCGCGAGTTCGGCGAGGAACAGATTGCACTCTTCTCCACACTTGCAAACCAGACCGCGCTCGCCATCGAGAACGCCAACCTTGTGACGAGTGCCGCCATCGTGCGCGAAATGCACCATCGCATTAAGAACAATTTGCAGACAGTGGCGATGCTTATGCAGCTGCAGATTGGAGAGAGTGGAAGAGCAGACCCGCGCGACATTCTCCGCACAAGCATCCATCGCATCCAGAGCATCGCCACCGTTCACGAAGTACTCTCAGAACGCGGTTTTCGTCTTGTGGATGTGGTAGACGTTTGGGAACGCATTGCCCAGGCTACCCTGCAGGCAATGACACCCCCAAATCTTGATATAAAAATCGATGTTCAAGGCGAAGCGTTACAGTTGCCCTCACGCGCAGCAACAGCCCTGACTCTTGTTATTAACGAACTCGTTCAGAACGCTATCGAGCACGCCTTTGTTGGACGGGAGAGTGGAGAAATCCAAATTTCGGTGGGACATGCCCCGGAAGATTTACTCATTTTTGTCCGCGATGATGGAGTTGGGATAAACGCAACGCCGATTCAAGGCGTTGGTCTGGACATCGTGGAAACGCTTATAAGAGACGATCTGCGTGGGAAGCTATCTTTTCAGCCTTTGAAAAACGGCACCGAAGTGAGTATTCGCATCCCACGCGAAGTCGAACACGACCTCGAATAAAGAGGCAAAACCCTGAAAATTCCTATCCCCGCTGCAACTCGAAGTGCGCATACCGACCCAGTTCGTTCGGTACTGGGCGCCACCTTGCAAGCAGACGGGGTATTACGGAATTTTCCCCTTCGGGACGGATTTTGCTACATCTTGGAACCCACGTAGCAAGCTACGGGGTATTCTGCAGAGCAGAATAAACATCTATGCGCATATTAATTGCCGACGACGAATCGATCATTCGGCTGGGGTTGAAGTCGATGCTTAAGGAGCTCGGCCACAAAGTGATTATGGCTCGCGATGGGCGCGAGGCGCTTTCGCTTGCGAGACAGCAGCGCCCCGACCTGGCTATCCTGGATATCAAAATGCCATTTACAGATGGCTTGCAGGCGGCGCATACCCTGGCGCGCACACAACCTCTCCCGATCTTGATCCTCACAGCTTTTAACGAACAGGATCTCATCGAGAAAGCCACAGATTTACCGATTCACGGCTACTTGATCAAACCTCTCAAGCCGGGGGAGCTGGCGGCTGCCCTTGCAGTCGCTGTAAAACGCTTTGAAGAAGCGCAATCTCTTCAGGCGCAAACCAACAAGATCGAAGAGCGTCTGCAAACGCGTAAAGTTTTGGACCGCGCCAAGGGGCAGCTTATGGCCCAAGGCATGACGGAAGAAGCTTCCTATCGCCATCTACAGCGCCTGGCGCGCGAGTCGCAGCGTACAATGCGCGAGGTCGCTGAGGGCATTCTTGAAAAATGAATGCGCCCAGCGAACTAAGGACAAAGCCGCAGGCGTTGGCTCCTAATCAAAATCAATCTTTGCATAGGGAGAAAAGCCTCACCATTTGTGGTGTTTTTTATGTAGGACTGCGCCCGGTCGAAGGGTCGCGCAGAGAACCATATTGATCGGGTCGCCGGGTGGACATGAGGCCAAACGTAAGCCAATCTCTACGTTGATCGAGATCAAGATCCGCGACAATCACAGCCGCTTCGTCGCGCGGAGCCTCTACAATCACACGACCATACAGGTCTGAAATGAACGACGAACCATAAAACCTCAGAGGCCCCTCTCTTCCGATAAGGTTGATGACGACCATAAACGTCGCGTTCGCCAGACCATTGGCCGTAATCATCTGTCGCCAAAATGGCTGGCTGTCGAAGTCCTCGAGTTGTGGTTCTGATCCGATCGCCGTTGGGAATACCAGAATTTCGGCACCCTTGAGCGAATAGATGCGTGCCAATTCGGGGAACCACTGGTCCCAGCATGCGGGAAAACCAAATTGCGTACCGTCGACATCCACTATCGGGAATCCGGTGTCTCCCGGGGAAAAGTAGTGGTCCTCATGGTAGTAAGGGAAAGCAGGGATGTGAATCTTTCGGGTGCGGGCTATCACCCGTCCTCCCGGTTCGACGGCAATCGCAGTATTGAAGCCCGGACCGCCGGGGTCATGTTCGTAGAGCGATGCGTGCACGACAGTTCCAAACTCGGTTGCCATCTCGCGGGCAAACGACGTGGTTGGACCGTCCCTTACGTCTTCAGCGGCTTGCTGAGCCGTCTCCTGATTGTCTGGCGTTGTAGCGAAGTAAGGAGATAGCGTCAGCTCTTGAAGACAAATCACACCTGCCCCTTGGCCGGCTGCGATCCGGATTCCTCGCCGCAGCGTGTCGCGATGCACAGCAGGATCCGGGTTCCATGCACACTGCACAGCGGCAATACGCAGCAGCGGACGACCACTGGGTTTTTCCAGCCGAGCTGGAGAGGGAAGAGTTTCACCGATTTTCGAGATCAATAGAAACTCGGTCATGAGACACCTTTTAGCGCTGGAACTTGCTGTGTGATGCAGTGTGGACCACCACCTCCAAAAGAGATGATGCGACCCGGAACACCAACCACATCACGGTCGGGAAAGGCTGACTTCAAAACAGAGAGGGCCTCACCGTCTAGGGGGTGATTGGCGACCGGGACAACGACCCCGCCGTTGGCAAGATAGAAGTTGGCGTAGCTCACCATCAACTGCAGCCCATCAAGTTCGTAGTATGGGAAATACGGAAGCTCGATTATTTCGAATGGACGCCCGGCTGCATCGCGCTCGCTGCGCAGGACTTCGATATTCTCTGCCATGAGATCATAGTTCGGATTGGCCGGGTCTTCACACGTCTGGGCAACGACGACACCCGGCCGGACGTAGGTGCAAATACCATCGACGTGGCCATCGGTGTGTTCGTCCTCGAAGTGGCCCCAACGCAACCAGACGACCTTCTGCACACCCAGTCGCGCCTTGAGTTCGTCTTCGATCTCTTCGCGGCTCATTTCTGGATTGCGGTTGGGATTGAGAAGACATTGCTTAGTCGTGATAAGTGTACCTTCACCGTCGACTGTTATCGAGCCGCCCTCGAGGACCATATCTGACTTAATGCGGTCGATTCCAAAATGAGCCAGAATGAGTTCGGCACTGGCCGCGTCCTTGTCGAACGGCAAGAAGCGCTCACCCCAGGAGTTAAACCGGAAGTCCACCCCAACCCGCCGGCCAGTGCCGTCGACGATACCAATCGGCCCAGTGTCGCGTACCCAGGAGTCGTCGAGAGGCAGCTCAACAATATCCACTGCCGATGAAACGAATCTCTTGGCGTCAACCAACTGACCAATGTCAACAAAAAGCGTGAGTGGTTCGAATTCGACAATGGCGTTGCAAACTGCCGCAAATTCCTTCTTTGCTTCTTCAAAGTAAGGGTCCCAGAGTTCTTCGCGGGTAGGCCAGGCCACCAGACATTGTTCGTGGAACTCCCATTCTGCAGGCATCCTCATCATGGCTGACTCATTTTGGTAATTAGAGTTATTCATGTTTCTGATTCAGCCCCCGACTGAACTATAGTCAAACAGATTTCCGGATCTAATCTGGAATTGCGAAACGAATTTGCGGAAACGTGATTTTCAATTGGCACTCATCTTGATACGGGCTGGACAAATAAATCCCTCTCAATTATGAAAGCGCCCACTTGAGCTCTCAACGAATTTTACGACAAATTTAGCTCACTTAATCATTCTTTTACGGACGTTACCCCACACTTCCATATAAAGTGTTCATACGAGCATGTCAGTATATGCCGGTTTACGCCATGGCACCGTTTGACGCAGCCTGATAACCGAAACTCGGAGAGACCAGCAGCCAATCGGCCAGCGACCTTTCTGCCGTTCCGCGCGCCGCATGGGCAACATCCGGTCACGAGTTGGCGCTGCCAGGAACGAAACGTTTTTAACATGATCGCTAGCAAGAGTTGATCAACCCTAAGGGGGGCTGGTTATGGAGTCACCAAATAAGAACATGAAACTCCTGATCGTAGACGACAATCCTAATAACCTGTTTTCCTTCGAGGCCGCGCTGAAATCTCCGGGGCTGGAGATCATGGCTGCCCCTTCGGGCGTGGAAGCGCTACAGATCTTGATCGCACATCCAGACATTTCTCTAATTCTGATGGATGTGCAGATGCCCGGCATGGATGGATTTGAGACTGCTGAACTGATCCGCGGGCAAAGAATGTTCAAGGAACTGCCGATCCTTTTTATCACAGCAGTATATCGGTCGGATGATTTCGCCCGCCGCAGTTTTGACGTCGGCGCATTTGATTACATTACCAAGCCGGTGGACAGCGGCGTGCTCAAGAGCAAGGTGCAGGTCTTCCTGACTTTGCAGCAGCAAAAATTACAATTGGGCGAGGCCAACGCAGCGCTGCAGGCTGAAATCATCGAGCGCAAACAGGCCGCAGCGGGGTTAGTCGAGGCAAATGCCAGGGCTACTGAGATGATGGCGGAGTTGGAACGTTCCAACACCGAACTGGAACAGTTCGCCTACGTTGCCTCCCACGACTTGCAAGAACCGTTGGCTCTGGTGACCTCCTTCTTACAGTTGCTCCAACGGCGCTACAAAGGTCAACTTGATTCCGAGGCCGACGAGTTTATCGACTTTGCCGTTAACAATGCAGCCCGCATGAAGATGCTTATTTCCGATCTACTGGCCTATTCGCAGGTGGGCACGCACGGAAGGGAATTCGAGCCGATAGATGCCGATGCTGCCCTCGATCAGGCCGTTACCAACCTGCAACTGACCATTGAGAAGAGCAACGCGAAGATTACCAGAGACGCACTACCCAGCGTGAAGGGCGACTTCGTGCAGATGACCCAATTGTTCCAGAACCTGATCGGCAACGCCCTGAAGTTCCGCAACGAGAAGTATCCGGTCGTCCACATTTCGGCGAAAAAGAATTCCAAAGTTTTAGCGCAGAACTCCGAGCAAGCGCAAACCCTTGCGGACTGGACCTTCTCAGTCCAGGACAATGGGATCGGCCTTGACTCACAGTATTCCGAGCGCATCTTCACGATCTTCCAGCGTCTGCATACGCGGGAAGAGTATTCCGGCACGGGCATCGGTCTGGCCATCTGCAAAAAAATTGTCGAACGCCACGGTGGCCATATGTGGGTTGAGTCGGAAGAAGGGCAAGGCGCGACGTTTTATTTTACGCTTCCAATAGAAGAGTTAGCTTTAGCGAATGTCCCACTCACAGCTTAATCTGATCACTCATGACTGCTAACCGACAGAATCCGCAAATCATCCTGCTATCCCAGCGGGACAGGCGTACATTGCAGCGGCTGGCCTGGTGGGCAGATGTCGTGGCTGAGAAGATCACCAAACAGTTCTACGGTCACCAGTTCAAGTTTCCGCTGACGCCTGCCTTTTTTGAAGCGCAGGCTCACAGCAAGAATATCCCCGTGACCGAATTGCCGCAGCATTTTGAAATGATGCAGGCCAGGTACTTCCGTCAAATCTTTCAAGAATCTCTCTGGACTCAGCTTGACGAGCACCGGGTGGGTACAACACAAAGGCGAATGACATGGACCCTAAAAAATTGACTCGACTCGACTTGCCACGACTAAAAGAAACAATCCTAATCAGATAAGGAAGAAAATTATGTTCAAGTGGTTCAGAGATCTCAAAGTTGGTGCCAAGATCAACGGAGGCTTCATTCTTGTGTTGGGCCTGATGGCCATCGCCAGTGTCGTGGTGCTGTTCAGAATGACCAGCCTGACAAACAGCTTTAACTTCCTTGTGGAGCACGACCAGCCGGTGCTGGCCAACGCGGCCCTGTTGGAAAAGCTGGTCATAGATATGGAGACCGGCCAGCGCGGCTATATCATCGTCGGCAAGGATGAATTTCTTGAGCCCTACAATAACGGCTTGACCGAATTTGCCAGGATTATAGAGATCGAAAAGGAGCTTGTCAGCGACAATCCCCCCCAGTTAGCGCTGTTGGAAGAAATCGAAGAACTACAGCTGCTTTGGGTGCAGGTGGCCGCTGAACCGGAGATAGCCAAGCGGGACGAGTTGAACCTGGCCACCGTCAGCTCTGGGCACCTTGAGGAAGTACTCGCCAATGGTACCGGGAAGCAGCTCATGGATGAGATGCGTGCCTTGCTGGCTGAGCTGGAGACCAATCTCGAGGCCCGGAATAACACTCTAGGCGTCAAATTGACACTCAGGATCCTGGCAGACCTCATTGATCAGGAGACCGGCCAGCGCGGCTTTATCATCACCGGTGAAGAGGAATTTCTCGAACCCTACTTCAGGAGCCAGCAGAATTTGAGCGCTGACATTGCCCTCCTGCGTTCTGATCTGTCCGGCGATTCGGAAGACCTAGCGATACTGGCCACGGTTGAATCGCTACAAAATCAGTGGGCGCGGAATGCCGGTGGGCCGGAAATCGCCGCGCGGCGGGAGATGAACGAAAACCCGACAACGATGGCCGATGTGTCAGCGATGCTCGAGGTCGGCACCGGCAAGAATATCCTGGACGAGATACGCACCAAGTTTGCCACCTTCACCGAGGTCGAGAACGAGCTAAATGCACAACGCTCCACGCAGGCTACGGAAGAGGCCGCGACTGTTCGTTACCTGCTCATTGGCATGACGATAGTCATGGCTGTGATCGGTCTGACGCTGGGTGGCTACATATCGCGCAACATCGCAAATAACTTAACGGAAATTATCAGCAGCACCTCCGCCGTAACAGCGGGAGACTTTGATCAGACCATCAAAATCGACACCCGCGACGAGGTCGGAGACCTTGCGCGCGCCTTTAACGACATGGTGTCCAACTTGAAAACAGTGACCGTTGAAAACGAACGGCGTATCTGGCAGGCCACCGGCCAGACCGAATTGGCCGAGCAGATGCGCGGAGAGCAAGAACTCCCCGTCCTGGCGCGCACTATCATCAGCACACTGTGCCGTTACCTGGATGCGCAGGTGGGTGCGCTCTACGTGCGTAAAGACGATGTTCTGAGCATGCTAGGCAGCTACGCCTACAACAAACGCAAGAATCTCTCCAACCAGTACGAAATCGGCGAAGGGCTGGTTGGGCAGGCCACTCTGGAAAAGCAGCTCATCATGCTCAGCAACGCACCGGATGACTATATCGAGGTGCAGTCCGGATTGGGAGAATCCCGGCCGGGAACCATTCTGGTGCTGCCCTTTATCTACGAAGATCGGGTCGACGGCGTCATCGAACTGGCATCCTTCGACAAGTGGAGCGATGAGCAGATCGGCTTCCTGGAAAGCGTGGCAGAGAATATCGCCGTCACCTTCAACATGGTGCACGCACGCACACGTATGCAGGAGTTACTGGATGAAACCCAAACCCAGACTTTAGAACTGCAAGGCAAAACCGAAGAAATGGAAGCGCAACAGGAAGAGCTACGCCAGACCAACGATGAATTGGGCAAGCAAACGAGCATCCTCGAAGAATCGGAGCAATCACTCAAAACGCAACAAGAGGAACTCCAGATTACCAACGAAGAGTTGGAAGAGAAAACAGAACTATTGGAACGACAACGCAGCGCAGTCGACAGGCAGAACGAGGAGCTACAGAAAGCGCAATCAGAGCTGGAGAAGCGTGCGAAAGACCTTTCGACCGCCAGTAAATACAAATCGGAGTTCCTGGCCAACATGTCCCATGAGTTGCGCACACCGTTAAACAGCCTGCTCATCCTGGCGCGCTTATTGGCTGAAAACAAAGACGGCAACCTGAGCAGCGATCAGGTCGATTCGGCGCAGGTTATCTACAACAGCGGCAACGATCTCCTGGAGCTAATCAACGAGATACTCGACCTGGCAAAAGTGGAATCCGGCAAGATGGAGCCCCGCATGGGGTCGGTCTCTCTGACCGATTTACAGGCGACCGTTGAACGAGAGTTTTCTCACGTGGCGTAAGATAAAGGACTTAGTCTGCAGACAACATTGACCCCGAACGGTGCGCTGCCGCAGACGATTCAAACCGACCGCCAACGGCTGGAGCAAATTATCAAGAATTTGTTGTCCAATGCATTCAAATTTACCTCGGATGGGGGTGTGACAGTTACGTTCCATCGGCCGGAAGCAGGCACAATTTTACTTCGCAGGGGTCTTGATGCCGAAACGGCAATAGCCATCAGCGTAGCCGACACCGGCATCGGGATTTCACCGGAACAACATGCCACCGTCTTCGAAGCCTTCCAGCAGGAGGATGGCAGCACCAGCCGCGAATACGGCGGTACCGGGTTGGGGTTGACCATCTCCAGGGAGCTGGCTGATTTCCTCGGCGGCGAGCTCGCTTTGCAGAGGGTCCCCGGCCAGGGGAGCACCTTCACACTCTACCTGCCGGAAATCCCACCGGAAACAGACTCCGCACCCACTAAAATCGAATCCACCCCTCAATTGAAGACGCCTACCCTATTGCGGCAAAAGTCGAACGGAGTTCCGCCCTCGGCCGTCAGCATCCCCGATGATCGAGATGACCTGAGCGCCGCGGATCGCGTGCTCCTCATTGTGGAGGATGACGCCAATTTCGCCAAAATTCTGACCGACTTTGGCCGCCGCAAAAACTTCAAGTGCCTGGTCGCCAGCAGCGGCGAAGAGGGTTTGCGCCTGGCACAGAAATATCACCCGGCGGCCATTTTGCTGGATATTCAACTGCCGGGCATCAATGGCTGGGAAGTTCTGGCTGCTTTGAAGAAAGACCTTGAAGCGCGCCATATTCCAGTGCACATGATGTCGGTTCTGGAAGAAAGCGCGCAGGCCTACCAACGCGGAGCGATGGGTTATCTTCCCAAGCCGGCCGCACCGACACAATTGGACGGTGCTTTACAAGCGATTGAGGACTTGCTCGCCAAGGACTACAAATCATTACTGATTGTGGAAGACGATAAGGGCACCCAAAAGAGCCTGAAAAAACTGTTTGGCAATGGCGATATCAAGAGCACGGCAACCGGGTCAGGCAAGCGCGCACTGCAACTCTTAAAGTCGCAGCAATTCGATTGCATGATCCTGGATTTGAAGTTGCCCGATATGACCGGCTTCGAGTTGCTGGATGCTCTGGAAAACGAGCAGGCGATTTCGAAGACCCCTGTTGTGGTCTATACCGGTCGGGAGCTCACACGGCAGGAAAATGACCAACTAATGCAATATGCCGATAGCATCATCATCAAGGGCGTCAAGTCGCAGGAGCGCTTGCTCGACGAGACGGCTCTGTTCCTGCATCGCGTTGTGGTCGATCTACCACCCAGTCAGCAGGAGGTGATCCGGGAGCTGCACAACACAGAGGAGCTGCTGACGGATAAAAAGATACTGCTTGTAGATGATGACGTGCGGGGTGTTTTTGCCCTGTCCAAGCTGCTCACGGGTAAAGGGCTGCACGTTGAAATGGCTACGAACGGTGAAAAAGCGCTGCGCCATTTGGCCGAACAGCCGGATATTGACCTTGTTCTGATGGATGTCATGATGCCGGTGATGGATGGGCTGGAAACGACGAAACGCATCCGGGAACAGACGCAATTCAAGGAACTGCCGATCCTGGTCCTGACCGCCAAGGCAATGAAAGGGGACCGCGAGAAGTGTCTGGCTGCCGGTGCCAACGACTATCTGTCGAAACCCATCGACCCAGATCGATTGCTCTCGATGATGAAGATATGGCTGTACCGCTGAGAGTGATGCATCCGCAGCTGGAATCAGAGAATCTCGAAATAGAGCTGCTGCTGGAGGCCGTCTACCAACGCTATGGTTACGATTTTAGGAACTATGCTCGCGGTTCCATAACACGCCGCTTGCGACAACATCTCCCCAAAGCAAACGTCACGACGATCTCTGATCTGATCCCCAAGATCATGCATCAAGAGTCGGCCTTCCATAATCTGGCCTTTGAGCTTTCAATCCCGGTGACCGAAATGTTTCGCGATCCCTCGTTTTATCGGGGCGTGCGAGAACATGTCATCCCATTTCTGAAAACCTTTCCTTTCATCAATGTCTGGCACGCCGGTTGCGCCACGGGAGAAGAGGTCTACTCGATGGCTATTTTGCTGCAGGAGGAAGGACTTTATGAACGCGCCCAAATCTATGCCACTGATTTCAACGACGAGGCGCTCCAAAAAGCGCAAGAGCGCATCTATCCCCTAGAGAAAATCCAGGAATACTCGGCCAATTATCAAGCGGCCGGTGGAAAAAAAGCTCTATCAGACTACTATCAAACTCAGTACGAAGCGGTTCTTTTAGATGCGAGTCTACAAAAAAGAATTACCTTCGCCAACCACAACCTGGTAACAGACAGTGTATTTGCCGAAATGCATCTGATCCTTTGTCGCAATGTACTCATCTATTTTGATAGAACCCTGCAGGCACGCGTTCTATCACTTTTTCGAGATAGCCTCTGTCATCAAGGTTTCCTTTGCCTGGGGAACAAAGAAACTTTACGCTTCTCTGAGATCGCAGATGACTTTGTCGAGATAGTTCAGCGTGAGCGCATTTACCAACACAAAGGAAGCGGGTGAACTTGACAGACAATGTTAGGCAGCCGCGTTCCAGAAAAATCGCAGAGACGGCGGATTGAAGCCGAGGTCATTGGAGGCTCGAGTGGTGGGTTCGTTGCACTCCAGGAAGTGCTCGCAACACTACCGGCCGATTTCGTGCTGCCGATTATGGTTGTCTTGCATCGCGGTCCCTCATCGAACGAACTATTGGTAAATCTATTAGATATGGATTGTAAGCTGTCCGTAAAAGAAGCCGCTGAAAAGGAACCTATCGAACCTGGATACGTGTACGTCGCGCCAGCAAATTATCATTTGCTTGTCGAGCAAGAACGCATTTTTTCCCTATCAGTCGACGCCAAAGTGAGTTATTCACGTCCTTCTATTGACATTTTATTCGATAGCGCTGCGGATGCCTATCGATCTAGCCTTGTGGGCATTCTCCTGAGTGGGGCGACTCACGATGGCGCGCGAGGAATGCGACGCATTAAGGAACGCGGCGGCCTAAACATCGCCCAGGACCCCGCCAGCGCGCAGATGGACACGATGCCGCGGGCGGCAATCCAGGCCCAGGTGGTGGATAAGATATTCGCGGTGATTGAAATCGCTGCGTTCTTAATAAATGTACATCAGATGGTTATAAAAAATAAGGCAGGTACTCTTGGAATCCTCGAATGAAATAACAAAACTCCTTATCGTAGACGACAATCCCAATAACCTGTTCTCGTTTGAGGCCATCCTGAAAACTCCGGAGTTGGAGATCGCCACTGCTGCGTCGGGGGATAAAGCCCTGCAAACTTTGCTTGAACAGCCGAACATTTCTCTGATCCTGATGGATGTGCAAATGCCCGGTATGGATGGTTTCGAGACTGCTGAACTGATCCGCGGGCAAAGAAAGTTCCAAGAGCTGCCCATATTGTTCATCACAGCGGTATATCAGTCGGATGATTTCGCGCGCCGAAGTTTTGATGTCGGCGCATTTGATTATATTACCAAGCCGGTGGACAGCAGCGTGCTCAAGAGCAAGGTCCAAGTCTTCTTGACATTGGAGCGGCAAAAGAAAGAACTGGCGCAGGCCAACGCACAGCTGCAGGCTGAGATTATCGTGCGCAAAAAGGCGGAAGAGCAGTTAACCGTCTTGGCGACCACGGATCCATTGACGAACGCCCTGAACCGACGTCATTTTATGACCCTGGCAGAGATTGAATTCGAGCGTGCGAGTCGTTACGATAATAATCTCTCAGTGATCATGATCGATCTGGACCACTTCAAGCAGGTGAATGATAGCCACGGACATGCGACAGGGGACCTGGTATTGCAAGAACTCGTCGTAATCTGCCAGAGCACATTGCGTTCCATCGACATAGTAGCGCGCTATGGCGGCGAAGAGTTTGTCATCTTATTGCCGGAGACGGACATAGACGGAGCCCTTCTCACCGCCGAGCGTCTGCGGCAACGCATTGAAGCCGCGACTATCGGCACTCTGGAGGGGCCCCTTTCAACTACCGCTAGCTTCGGCGTTGCTTGTCTAGACGAAGAACAGCAACTTTCGGTTGAGACACTGCTTGATCACGCAGACCAGGCCCTCTATGCGGCCAAAGCGGCCGGCCGCAACAGGGTCATGACCCGCGAGCCAGTTAGCAATAACAAAAACGCAGAGGGAGCGCAATGAACATCACAAGCAGCGCAAAGCTAAGGGTTCATAAAAGAATAACTTCCCGTTTGTCATTTCGACCAAAGGGAGAAATCTTTCACAAGGTTGGTTGTGCAGTGAGTGGGGGTGTGGATTTCTCGCTATCGCTCGAAATGACAAATTTTAGGTGCGGGAAGTTATATTTTTACGGACCCTAAGGCGGGTGGCTATGGATTTGCCTACTGAGATAAATAAACTCCTCATCGTTGACGATAACCCTAATAACCTCTTCTCATTCGAGGCCGTCCTGAAAACCCCAGAGTTGGAAATTATCACGGCCGAGTCGGGGGAGCAAGCCCTGCAAACCTTGCTTGCACAGCAGAATATTTCTCTGATCCTGATGGATGTGCAGATGCCCGGAATGGATGGTTTCGAGACAGCTGAACTGATCCGCGGGCAAAGAAAATTCCAGGAACTGCCCATCCTGTTTATCTCGGCAGTGTATCAGTCGGATGAGGCCGCCAAACGTGGTTTTGAGGTGGGCGCTTTTGATTACATTACCAAGCCGGTGAACAGCAGCGTGCTCAAGAGCAAGGTAAACATCTTCTTGACCTTGGATCGACAAAAAAAACAACTGGCCCAAACCAATACAGCGTTGTCAAGCGAGGTTGCCGAACGCAAGAGAGCAGAAGCGGCACTGCAGAAATCCCACAACCAGTTGGAAATACTCGTTGATGAACGCACGGCCAAACTGGCTCAGTCCAAAACAGAGTTGCAGGCCGAAATCACCGAGCGCAAGAAAGTGGCGGCGGAGCTGAAACGATCCAACGAAGACCTGGAACAGTTTGCTTACGTCGCCTCCCATGATCTGCAAGAGCCATTGACCATAGTTATAAACTACCTGCAGCTTCTCCAGCGGAGATACCAGGGTCAACTCGATTCCAAAGCAGACGAATTCATCGACTTTGCCACAGACGCTGCCAGCCGCATGAAAGCACTCATCGGTGATCTGCTGGCCTATGCACACGTGGGCTCGCAAGGTGAAGTTTTCAAAACGACCGCTTGCGATGTCGTACTTAACTGGGCAATCGCCAACCTGCAAGTCGCGATTGAGGAGAGCGACGCGAAGATCACCCACGACGCGCTACCTAGCGTGATGGGCGACGCCGTCCAGTTGACCCAATTGTTCCAGAACTTGATCGGCAACGCCCTCAAGTTCCGCGCCGAGCAGCTGCCGATAGTCCACGTTGGAGCAAATCAGGAGAACGGCGCATGGTTATTCTCTGTCCAGGATAACGGCATCGGCCTCGACCTGCAGTTCGCCGAGCGCATCTTCACCATCTTCCAGCGCCTGCACACGCAGGAAGAGTATTCCGGCACAGGCATTGGCCTGGCGGTCACCAAAAAGATTATCGAACGTCATGGCGGACGCATCTGGGTTGAGTCTGAAGTAGGCAAAGGGACGACGTTTTACTTTGAGTTGCTGGTACTGGCTGAACAGAATAATGGAGCTTACGACTGACTTGTTTCTTACGATCGAGTCAATAAGGACAAATACACATTGGGAACACTATGAACATCGATATTCTCTTGGTCGATGACAGCGTGCAGTCGCCCACCCCGTCCAGAACCAGCCGGCCCTGGGCGCGACTATGCGACTCCGGGACCGTGAGGTTGGCACGTGAGGTCATGAAGGAGAACAAAAATATGAACCTACATGCGGCCTCGGATGGCATAGAAGCTATGGCCTTCCTACATCAGGAAGAGCCATTCACGGACGCAGTTCACCCGCACCTCATTCTGCTCGACCTGAATATGCCGCGCATGGACGGGCGCGAGGTGCTAGCAGAGATCAAGAGCGACCCCAACCTGCACCGCATCCCAGTTATTGTGCTCACGACTTCTACCGCCGAGAAGGACATCCGGGATAGCTACGACCTGCACGCAAGCGCATATATCACCAAGCCAGATGATTTGGATCAGTTCGTCGAAGTTTTCAAGTCTGTGGAGGCATTTTGGTTCAACGTCGCAAAATTGCCACGAAACTGGGCCATATGAAAGGTAAGCCCACGCGTGTGGTTCTCATCGAGAGCAACCCCGCTGATGTCCGCCTCATCCAGAGTCTACTACTGGATGGGCGAGCTGAAGACGAGCACTTCGAAATAGAGAATGTCGACCGGCTCGCGGTCGCGCTGGAACGACTGAGCCGCAATGGCGGCGGCGACTTCGACATAGCATTGTTGGATCTTTCATTGCCCGACAGTGATGGACTTGGCACTCTTATGCCCATTTGCATGGCAGTCCCCCGGCTGCCGATCATCGTGCTGACCGAGCTCAACGACGAAGCATTGGCAAGCCGGGCCATGCAAATGGGTGTTCAAGACTATCTGGTCAAGGGCGAATTCGATGGTATCTTGCTGGGTCGTACCGTGCGCTATGCTATCGAGCGGCACCGACTGCTCGCAGACACCGAATAGCGCTCTGAGGAGCTGCAAGCCAGCGAAGCCCGCATACGCAAGGTCATACAAGCGAACGTCGATGCCATCTTAATTGTGAACGAACTTGGCAGGGTGCGTTTTGCAAATTCTGCTGCGCAATCGCTCTTTGGGATGACGAACGCAGAACTTGTGGACGAAACCTTCGACTTTCGCATGGTGGCGGGCGAAACGACGGAACTTGATATTGTGCACCGAGGGGGTCAGACCGCCACAGCAGAAATGCGTTTGGTGGAAATGGATTGGGAGGGTGAAGCTGTATTTCTGGCCTCGCTGCGCGACATTTCCGAACGTAAGCGAATGGAAGAACAGTTGACCATCCTCGCGAATACGGACTCATTGACGAAAGTCCTAAACCGTCGTCATTTTATGAATCTGGCGGAGGCAGAATTCGAGCGTTCGCGTCGCTACGGAAATATTCTCTCCGTAATCTTGCTCGATCTGGACCACTTCAAGCGTGTCAATGATAACTATGGACATGCGACTGGCGACCGGGTATTGCGCGCCCTTGTCGGTATCTGCCACTCCACACTACGCACCATCGAC
Source organism: Anaerolineales bacterium (assembly GCA_965248775.1). Lineage (GTDB taxonomy): Bacteria > Chloroflexota > Anaerolineae > Anaerolineales > JBHHUI01 > JBHHUI01. The sequence goes on along the minus strand of OZ252150.1, from coordinate 799,979 downwards.
ATGGTTGCGCGTTATGGCGGTGAGGAGTTCGTCATCTTGTTGCCAGAGACTGAGATGGAAGGCGCCCGGCTTACCGCCGAGCGCCTGCGGCAACGCATCGAAGCCGCGACTATGACTACTGAAAATGGAGATCTTTTAATCACCGCCAGCTTCGGCGTCGCTTGTCTAGATCAGGAACAGCTAGTCTCGGTCGAGAAGCTGCTCGATCATGCAGACCAGGCCCTCTATCGAGCCAAGTCGGCCGGTCGAAACAGGGTCGTGGTCTGGCAAGACCAGGCTACAAGTGCACTGGCCGGTGGGTAGTTGCAGCCAGCTTCGTCAAGCGTCCTCAATATGCAGCGCCGGACAGCGCAGCTCTTCGGTACCGGCTTGCTGATCACAGTGCGATTGGAAACGTCAACTGGCTAGACCTGTTCTTCCATCGAATTCTCCCAAATATTCGATCAACTATTTTCTAGTCGTTCTTCAAAGCGGGCTACCGTCGAATTCCTGACATCATCTAATGTAGCCTCCGGCATCAACTCGATAAGTGTGAGTTTACCTCCCGGATAGGCAAAGACGGCCAGCTCGGTGATTACGACTGAAACAGCGGAGCGGGCAGTGAGTGGCAGCGTACATTCGGGGACGATCTTAGAGACGCCGTTGCGATCGGTGTGTTGCATCGTGATGATTAAACGCCGCGCCCCACTCGCCAGGTCCATTGCCCCACCCACGCCCAACAGCGGGCGTCCGGGAACGCTCCAGTTTGCCAGGTTGGCGTGCTCGTCCACTTGCAGTGCACCCATGACCGCCACATCGACATGCCCGCCTCGAATCATCGCGAATGACTCAGCACTGTCAAAATAGCTGCTCCCGGGCAAGGCTGTCACCGGAGTTTTACTTGCATTGACCGGATAATCCATCGCGCCGCCCTCCGGTGGAGAGGGACCGACCCCGAGCATGCCGTTCTCAGTATGCAGGCGAATATCATGTTCCGTTGTTATAAATTCGGCGAGCAACGTTGGCATTCCGACGCCAAGATTAACGACATCGCCCGGCTGCAATTCAGCCAGCGCACGCTGCGCGATGCGCAACCGTGCAGGATCGACCTTGCGCGAACGGCTCTCCGCGGAGGCAGATGAGCCGAGCGCTTGTATTTGCAGCGGGGCGTGTACCAGGTAATCGATATAGATGCCGGAAGTGTGAATGGAATTGGGAGCGAGTGCCCCCAGTGGAAGCAGCTCTTCCACTTCGGCGACGACGATATCTGCCGCGGTCGCCATCGCTCGATTGAAGTTTTGTTCCGTCATGCGATAAACGAGATTGCCGGCGGCATCTGCTTGCCAGGCCCGAATGAAGGCAACATCCGCCCGCAAGGCAGGCACAAAGGAATACTCTCGTCCATCAATCTCACGCGTTTTCTCGGGAGACTCCAATTGATTGCAAACACCACTCGGCGAGTAGATGCCACCAATGCCGGCACCGCCGGCGCGAATTGCCTCCGCCAGTGATCCTTGTGGCAGCAGCTCAACTTTCAATTCACCTTCCTGCGCAGCCTTAACTGCATCAGGGTTGCTCGTCAGAAAGGACCCGATAACCTTTTTGATTTGCCTGTTAAGAAGTAAGCGCCCTCCGCCCAGGTTTGGCTCGCCAATGTTGTTTCCAATATAGGTGAGATTACGTGTGTTGGTTTTTGCGAGGGCGTGCAGCAATGTCACCGGATTGCCGGTCATGCCGAAGCCACCTGCCATGAGCGTGTTTCCGTCTTTGACAAGCGCGGCAGCTTGTTTGGGACTGATTTGGGGAATAGCTTGCATCATCTACACCGCAAGAGATTCATGAGATTCGCTCTTAATCATGGGTCAACCATAGATTTCAGGGTTTGCACAGTACGGCAAACGTTCTCCACGGAGTCCTGCGAGCAAATTTTCAGCTGCCATCACTGCCATCCTCGCACGCGTCTCTTCGCTCCCGCTTGCGATGTGCGGCACAATGATGAGATTCTCAAGTAACAGCAGCGGGCTGTCCAGCGGCAATGGTTCCGGTTCGGTGACATCAAGCGCGGCATGAGCGATCTCCCCATCGCGTAGGGCTGTGTACAGCGCATTCTGATCAACCACGCCACCGCGGGCGGTATTGATCAGAATCGCCGAAGATTTCATCAGCTCAAATTCAGCCGCGCCAAATAAATGATGGGTCGCATCGTTGTAGGGGGTGTGTATCGAAACAAAATCCGATTCGCGTAATAGTGCCTCAAAGTCGGCGTGGATTATACCGAGCGAATCTTCAAGTTCAGGGCGGCGTCCCCCGCCATTGGAATACAGAATGCGCATATCGAAGCCGGCCGCCCGGCGGGCAACAGCGGCACCGATGCGGCCCAAGCCCACAATACCGAGCGTCGCAGCATAGATGTCTGCACCAAGCAGCACCGTCGGCGACCAGGTCTTCCATTTGCCGGCGCGCACATAGCGGTCTGCCTCCACCACTCGTCGGGCGGCAGCCAGCAACAGGGTCCAGGCAAAGTCGGCAGTGGAATCGGTGAGAACCCCAGGTGTGTGTCCGATGGGAATGCCGCGCGCCGTGGCGGCTTTCAGATCAATGTTATCAACGGCGACTGCCATCTGGCTGATGACCTTCAGTTGTGAACCGGCTCGTTCCATCAGCGCAGCGTCAATCTGATCTGTGAGCAAACAAAGCAATCCACCCCGGCCCCGTACATTTTCACTCAGTTCTTCATATGATGGTGGCTCAGCATGCGGCCATATCTGAGATGCTATTTCTCCCTGTAAAAGATCGAGGCCGGCTTGAGGGATTTGACGGGTGATGAAGATGCTCGTAGAGGACATTCTGCATATTCTATACCTTGGGAGCAGGACTTCCTAGGTCTTCACCGAGAAAAACAAGATTGCCGGATATAATGGCAACATGCATCTTCAGGCAAAGATCCGCATACTCGTCGAAATGCCGACCGAACAAGAATCTGCACAACTCTTCTCGATTGAAGAACGCATCCACATCAACGGAATTGTAGCCAAGTTGCAGATCAGCGGGTAGATTCAGTGGCGGTCGTACGCTTTCTTATCTCTTTGATTCTTGGAAACCTTTTGGGTTTGGCTTTTCTTCGCCTTGCCCTACTCGGCACGAATGCAACTTGGACTGGCGTTAAATCAGACGCGGCGTTCGGCACTCATATGCTGCTGATCGGACTCACGGCAATATTGTTCGCAACGCCACCCGTGATCATCGGCGCACTGACGGCGCTGGCCGCCAGACGAGCTGGATTGTGGGCCGGGCTTGGTTCCGGGCTTTGGGGTTTCGGGTTTGCCGTCTGGTGGCCTGAACCGATTCCTTATCTTCCACCCGAGGCCTGGTTGGCGCCGACTATGCTCATATTAATTTCTGGTTTAGTTGGCGGCTGGCTGATCGACTCGCACCGCTGGGCCGGTTTGCAAAGGACAGCGAACACAACGCTCGAACAAGAAAGCAGTTAACTCTTGAGGGCGCGCGCCTGCTCCTGCAAGAGCTGCTGTACGCCTACATAGGCAAGATCAAGGAGTGCATCTAATTCGTCCCGCGCGAATGTCGTGCCTTCCCCGGTGCCTTGTACTTCGACGAACTCCCCCGCTCCAGTCATCACAACATTGACATCGACATCTGCATCTCGATCTTCTTCGTAGCACAAATCCAGAATCGCTTGCCCTTGATAAATTCCGACACTGACGGCCGCGACCGGGATTCGCAAGGCTTCTGGAACAATATTGCCAGAAACGATCAATCCCTGGATTGCGAGAGCGAGCGCTACATATCCTCCTGTGATTGCTGCCGTGCGCGTTCCGCTGTCGGCCTGGATCACGTCGCAATCGATTGTAAACGTGCGCATCCCGAGTTCTTCCAAGTCCACAGCCTGCCGCAGACTACGACCGATCAACCGTTGGATTTCTTGCGTTCGTCCGCGTGGGCGAGAGGTTTCCCTTGACATTCGCGTGTGTGTGGCTCTGGGAAGCATTGAATATTCCGCCGTCACCCAGCCGCCCGGCACTTGCTGTGCTCGCTTCCAATTCGGCACCTTGTCCAACACGGTGGCATTGCAAAGCACACGCGTATTCCCCATTGCAATTAGAACTGAACCCTCAGGATAATCCACGTAGCCGAGCTGCATGCTGACAGGGCGAAGTTGATCGGCGCTGCGCCCATCGACGCGCAAGTTTGGTATATCACTCATTGTTCAATACTCTCATTCCGCATGGCATAAATATACATATATGCATCCTGTTCCCAATCGAGTCGCTGTAGACGCTCCACGGGGACATCGGCAAACCATTCAGAAGAGGCCCATTCCGGAGTACTAATGGAAGTATCATACACACTCTCTAACATTGCGAGGGTTTGGCTTTCAGAGCCCTCCCCGACCACGAATAATACTTCACGGGAAAGTTGAGCATCCACCAGTGGACTCTTTGCATCATAGAGAATGAGATTATCCGGCCTGCCTGTTAGGTAAAGCTGCTGCCAGTTTCCCCAAAGATTTTCATCTACCCACACTTGACGTACTTCGAAAGTACTCTCTCTCAGTATCGTCTCACTCGATCCGATCCACCCCGAACCCAGGAATTGATTTATCGCGACCGACATCTCCGTGCGCGGCCAATGAAAATAAGCCTGCACAACGGGCTGTGCGAAATGATGTTGCACCCATATGGAATTTAAAGGCAGTAGAAATGATCCGACAAGAAATGCACTTCCAATGATCGTTGCAGAAATTCGGCTGCGTCTCGTCTGCAGCCAGTCATAGAGTTCTCGCAATCCGAGCGCAGGTAGTACAAAAAGCACTGCCCAGACACCGCCGGAGCGCCCAAAGTGCGGCGGCACATCTGATAGGATTGCCGGCAGCGCTCCAAATATAAGTAATAGACCGATAAATATCAATGCAGCTCGCCGACGCGCGCGCAATCCAGCGAACACTCCAACGATGAAGAGGAACGCTGCCCAGGGGTTTAGAAGCGGTGTGCCAGCGATATTACTGCGGTAGTTCATGTCACCGGCTCCCGGTATCACGAAACCTCGCAGGACCGCAATTGTTTGAACCCTGATTAATGAGATGAGTTCCGGCATACTTGTCGTCTGTTCCAAAATCGAAACCACACCGACCCGCGGCCGGTAGTTGTAATATCTATTCCAAAATGACTCAACAAAAGCATTGAAATTTTCCGGGAGCGAATTGTCCAGCCGAATTCCAAAATTCGGATAGAAAAACACCTGCGCATCCCAATTGTATATGAGTAGCGGTCCTGCGATCAGCCCCCAGGCGAGGATGAATAACGTCCAGCCGATCAGCAGTCGGCGGGTGCGTATCAGAAGAAGACTGCCTACAGCAAGAAGCGGAACGATGAGTGCGACAGCCCGTACGGGAGAATATGTGTAAAAAGCGAGCCCGAGCAGTGCGCCTGATAATGGCCAATAATAGAGGGAGCTGCCCTTCCAAGCCCGCAACCCTGCCCATACAGCAAGACTAAGTACAAGAGGAAAGAGCACTTGTGGCACGCCGAAACGACTGATTACGATCATCGGTGTAGAAAACGCAGCGAAGAGAGTAGCAAGCATCCCAACCCGTTTCCCATACAGGGAATTCGAAATCAGATAGATCCCGAGAAGAGTGCCTGTACTTGCTAACGCCGCAGGCAGCCGCGTGGCTGCAGGTGTACGACCGAAAACGGAAATGGAGATCGAAGCAAGGTAAGCGTAAAGTGGTTCGCGCGGGTCGGGTGAACCGAGGAAGAGAGGTCTATTTCCGTCTATTATTTTTAGCGCGTCGTAGGCTTCTAGGCCCTCGTCATAAGAAAGGCCCATTGGCAGGAGTGTAAAGTCGAGGAACCGCAGCGCGCCCCCCAAAAGAATGATGCCCAACAAAGCTATGCCGGGCATCCAACGATCTGCCTTCACTCAAAGAATCCGTTTAGACTTTTAATTTCTCCAAGTATTCCTTTCGAAACTTGGCGACTTTGGGAACTATCACGAATTGACAATAGGGCGCACTGCCATTCTGAGCGAAATAATCCTGATGGTAATCCTCAGCCCGATAAAATTTATCAAGTGGAGCTACTTCCGTTGTGAAGGCACCACCCCACAGGTTCTCAGCTTCCAGCGCAGCGATAACTTCCTCGGCAATCAACTTCTGTTCCTCATTGTGGTAATAAATAGCAGAGCGGTACTGGGTGCCGACATCGTTCCCTTGCCGATTGAGAGTCGTCGGATCGTGGATTGTGAAGAAGACTTCCAGAATTTCCCGAAACGTCACCTGTTGCGGATCAAATCTAATTTTCACCACCTCTGCGTGCCCGGTCGTCTCATTACAAACTTCTCGGTAGGATGGGTTTTCTACATGCCCACCAGCGTAGCCAGACACTACTTGCTCAATGCCCCGTAACTCTACGTAGACCGCTTCCAAACACCAAAAGCATCCCCCAGCAAGAGTTGCCTCATTCTCGGAGTAGGATTGTTGATCCCCATTGCTATGTGTTTCCATTCGACAGTTCCTCCTTCATATTTCGCTAAGTTCGATCGAATTATACCCATTCCAGGGTAGATATGCTGTGGTAGCACACACCCTGTTGTAAAATTCTATAGGTGATGCTTGCAGCACCGCATTTCGTTTTCGTCTACATTTCCGAGGAGCAGTTATGTCTGAACTCGTTCTCACACAGCAGCGCGACCACATCTACGAAATTACAATCAACCGCCCTGAGAAACGCAATGCCATCAATTGGGAGGTGATGCTTGCTCTTGAAACTGCGATTGATGCCGTCGGGCACGCACCCGGTGTTCGCGCTGTTCTTCTGAAAGGCGCCGGCTCTGGCTTCTCGGCCGGTATCGATCTCAGGGCGTTTTCGGGTTTTGCCGAACACTTCGGGCCGAACTGGCGCGAGGACCTGTTGCCCATCACCCATGCAATGCAGGCCGTGTTGAACAAGTACGAACGATCGAGCATTCCGACGATTGCATTACTGCACGGCTTCTCTCTCGGCCTAGGCTTCGAACTAGCGCTTGCATGTGATATCCGCATTGCCGCACAAAATACCCTACTTGGCTTACCTGAAACTCGCGTCGGATTGATCCCCGATGTCGGCGGAACAACTCGACTGACTCGCTTGATTGGACGCGCGCGCGCCAAGGAATATATCCTGACCGGACGAAATCTGGAATTGGAGAACGCTGCCGAATGGGGTGTGGTAAATTCTATTGTGGCAGCAGAGGAACTCGACAGTCGTGGTGCAGCGCTGGCCGATGAAATCGCGCTGGCCGCACCGATTGCTGTCCGCTACGCGAAACGGGTCATCGACGGGATCTCTGACATTGATCGCGGTCTACAATTGGAAGCGTTCGCCCAGGCGGAATTAATCCAAACCGAAGATTTTGAAGCCGGTGCGCAGGCAATGCTCCTGAAACAACAGCCGACCTGGAAAGGAAAATGACGCCTTCCGCCTCTAAGTTCTGGTGGTGCACATGAGTCATCCTTCCATCGATCACCAGATCACTTTTCTGGCGACCCGTGATCTAATGCAGACACGGGAGTTTTATTCGCATGTCCTCGGCCTACGCGAGACTCGCGATCAGGGAAGTTGCCTAATTTTTCAGGTTGCTGTGGGGGCGTACATAGGCTTCGGTCAGCGTGATGAAGTACCCGAGACCGGTCGCGGACTTATATTCACACTCGTTGTTGAAGATGTGGACTCTTGGCATGAACTTTTGCTGGAGCACAACGTCACTATTGAGGAGGCTCCTTCACGGAATTCGCAATACAATATCTATCATTTATTCTTCCGCGATCCGAACGGCTACCTGATTGAAATCCAACGCTTTCTCACTCCGGCGGAAGGCAACCCGGTTGTTATCTCAGATTACGACGATAGTTGGCCCGCTCAATTTGAAGAAGAGAAGGAGCTTCTTGAAGGGGCAATCGGAGAGATAGTAACCAGCATCGAACATATTGGCAGCACGTCTATTCCGGGGCTGGCGGCGAAACCCGTGATCGATTTGATGGTAGGAGTACGGACTCTGGACGATGCGGAAGAATGTATCGCACCGATTGAGAAACTCGGTTATATCTACGTCCCAGAATTTGAAGGCACAATGCCGGAGAGGCGATATTTCCGGAGGACGGCAGCGAACGGCTCGACGACACACCAGCTGCATATGGTCACCGAACCAGGCGCATTCTGGCAACGCCATATCGAATTCTGCGATTACTTGCGCGCTCATCCAAAGGTGTCCGTTGAGTATTCGAAACTCAAACGCACCCTCGCTGAATCCTTTGGTACTGATCGACATGGCTATACGATTGCGAAAGGCGACTTTATCCGCCGGGTTGAACGTAAAGCCCAGCAATGGGCACGGAAGAAAGGTTCGTAATCAGCATGCAGAAACGGAGAAAATTTCAACTCGGCGGGATCGTTGTTGTGCTACTCCTTGCAGTTGGCGGCGCGATCGCTCTGAGCGCAATTAACCGCAATGTGGACTTCGCCGGCATGATTGGCGCAGGCCAGCGGGCAGAGATCCAACTTCCACCGGGATTCCACGCCACCATTTTCGCCGAGGGTCTCGATGGACCGCGTTTCCTGGCTTTCGATTCAGCGGGGATCCTGCATGTGGCGGATCGGGGTAACAATCGCATCGTAGCACTGCCGGACGCGAATGAAGACGGTATGGCAGATGGGATCCGCATATTTGCCAATGAGGTTCCGCGCGTACACAGCATCGTCTATCACGAAGAAGCCTGGTTCGCCGGTGTTCCCAATGGCGTGATACGGCTCGCAGATACTGATGCTGATGGAGTTGCCGACTCCGTAGACCGATTGATCGGCAATTACCCTAGCGGGGGTCATAGCACGCGTACGGTTGAATTCCTGCCAGACGGTCGCATGGTCGTATCTGTCGGATCAAGTTGCAATGTATGTGAAGAAGAAGATCCACGCCGAGCTGCAATTGTGATTTATGATGGGTCGAGTGCCACAGGCGAACGTATTTTCGCGTCCGGTTTACGAAATGCCGTCGGGCTGGCCAGCCATCCCACCTCCGGCGAGTTGTGGGCCACAAATAATGGTCGCGATTTGATGGGCGATGATCTACCTCCCGAAACAGTCTACATTGTCGAGGATGGTGCAGACTATGGCTGGCCGCGCTGCCACAATGGCTGGTTTGAAGACCCGCAATTCGGTTTTGAAGGGTCTTGCGCGGATGTCGCTGCTCCGGTTACCGAAATGCAGGCGCATTCAGCACCACTTGGCCTGGCGTTCTACACCGGAACAAACTTCCCGGAGGAATATTGGGGCGACCTGTTCATCGCCTTCCACGGCTCTTGGAACCGCAGCATCCCGACCGGTTATAACGTTGTTCGATTGTCGTTGAACGGCAGCGCCGCCACTGGACCAGTGGAAGACTTTGCCACCGGTTGGTTGGATGAATCTACAGAAGAAGTTACGGGGCGGCCGGTTGGTCTCGCGGTGGGTCCGGATGGCGCGCTGTACGTGAGCGATGATAAAGGTGGAATCATTTACCGGATCGTCTATGCGCCATAGTCGCACTTTATTCGTCAGTTCCCTGGCGATTGGTTTGGGCCTCGTATTTTCGAGCTGTTTGCCAGACTCTTCCGCCGCTCAATCTGCGCTCGAGATTCCAACCGAAGAGGCCGGCATTTCTGGCTCAACTTCGATATCCATCCGGGTAACACATGCAACTGTCACACCTGCAGCAGTGCTCGAAGTTATTGCTTCGGCTGCGCCTTCGATCACAGGTGCCTCAGATGCCGTTGGGGCAACGGCTCCTCTCGCTGCGACGCCTGTTGAGAGCATTGTTCAAGTGGAATCCACTCCTTCCCCGGAAGCGCCACTTCCAACCCCGACAATTGTTCCCGCGTTTTCCGGAAATGATCCCGTTGTAAACCGCAATAATGATGTCACTGGGCCAATTGATACAACAAGTGTGACGTACTCTCTCCAACAAATCGTATCCAGCGCGCCGATGCCGGTTGCGATCACGCATGCTGCGGATGGCTCCGACAGACTTTTCGTCGCAAGTCAGGATGGTCGCATATTTGTCCTCCAAAACTGAGTACTATTGAGTATTCCATATTTGGATGTTTCATCTCGTGTAATCAACCCAGAGGATGAGCAGGGATTCCTGAACTTTGCTTTCCATCCCGAGTACGCCGAGAACGGCTATGTATTCGTACAGTATGTGACTCCCGATTTGATTACCGTTGTGGAACGCTATTCGGTCTCCGATGATCCGAATGTGGCAGAGCTAAATTCGAATAAACTTATCATCAGCATCCCCCAATTGGATGGAACTCACAATGGTGGTGGGATGGCCTTTAGCCCATTCGACGGCTACCTGTGGTTAGGATCCGGCGATGGTGGCGGCTTTCTATTCACAACGTCGTGATGCACTTCAAGGAAAAATCCTGCGTATAGATGTTGATGCTGATGCAGAATACGCAATCCCACAGGACAACCCGCATCTGACTCGCTCCGATGGATCCTTCCCGGAGGTGTGGGCAATGGGCCTGCGTAACCCTCGGCGCATCACCTTCGACCGGGCCCGGGGGGATCTCTGGATTACGAATATCGGGGAATTCAACCACGAAGAAGTTAACTTTCAGGAAGTATTCAAGGGCGCCGAGGTCAACTATGGCTGGGCCTTGATGGAAGGCGACTCTTGCTACCTCGGTCGTCCCTGCGAAAATGTTTCCGGTCTCAGCGTACCCTTGTGGCGCTACTGGCACGAAGAGGAGCGTTGCGCAATTATCGGCGGCTATGTTTATCGCGGGCAGTCATTTCCGAGCCTTACCGGGTCATATCTCTTCGGGGATCGCTGTACCGGCGAAATCTGGGGCATGCGTTTCAATGCCGCCGGGGATGCATTTCACCGCAGTCTACTCATCGATTCCAATTTGCGCATCACATCCTTTGGCGAAGACGAAGCAGGCGAGATATATGTTCTTGATCTGGATGGAGGCATTTCTCGTCTCACCGTAAATTAGTTCGAAGAATATCATATCTGCCAGAAATTTATCATCTGTACCTGTATATGCGGTTACTCTAAATATTGAAACCGATTTCTAACAGAGTTATGACGATATACCAATAGAATTTTCCGAACCTTGACGCATGATTTAACTATGCATCGCAGGATGCCTGCATACCAGGGTCCTGTACAGCGAATGACGACACCCCTCCCCGCCCGAGTTTATGCACTCGGGGAGAGCACGGGGAGGGTGTGGCGTCTCCCATGCTACAATCATCTCCAAAACTGAAATGCCAAATAAGATTGCGGAAAAACTGGAGCGTAGTATCATTTAATCATGATCAAATGTTACAGTGAGACGACGGTTTGACGCGTTCGGGCCTGGAGACTTTTGAATGACACAACCCTCTCTCCCGTCTGAAGATCCGCTTGAGATCGTCGCAGTCCTACGTTGGCGCGACGAACAGGGAAGGAAACTTGAACGCAATCTGCGTCAGGGCGATCTTGTCATCTTTGGACGGGATGCAGAGGCTGACGGCATCGCGCTCCCAAGCTTACGGGTTTCCCGCCGGCACGCCGTGCTATCCTGGCGCAAAAACCGCTTTGTTCTTCGCGATCTCGGTAGCACCAACGGGACCCAGGTGAACGGCAAACGTATAAAGAAATCCAAGAGACTCTTACCAGGCGATTTGCTCGAGTTTGGCGATTTCAAAGTTTCGTTCTTCGCGGTGGGTGATAATCTGACGGAGCATGCCATAGACACAGTCGTTCTCCAGAAAGTCTTACATCCATATCTGATAGCGACTTCTGGTCCGCACGAGGGAGTGCAGGTGAGTCTATCCAATGAAATGAATATCATTGGGCGTGACGAAGGTGATTCGCACTTCACTCTTGCCCTGAATGACCCAACAACATCTGCTCCACACGTATTTATCATGATGAGCGATAACGGCTTCGTATTAGCCGACCTCGGAAGCGAGACTGGAACCAAAGTGAACGGAAAATCCGTCGAGGCCGCGCTTCCGCTCAACGACGGAGACGTGATCCAGATCGGCGTCTCGAATTTCCTATTTCGTATAGATTAAAATCAAGTTTCACCATTGGCTGCCGTTAGGCGCTCAACAAGACCTTGCAGGCGAATATCAAGTGGCTCCAATGCCAGCGCGCCCTGAGCCAGGGTCTGGGTTACGGCAAGCGCTCCGGCATCGTTTTGACTACGAGCGGCGCTCCAATGTGTAGCTGCCAGCGCCCGCAGGTATTCAACTCGTTGCGGGGGATACATATCCGCAGCGGCTTCGAATGATTTCGCGGCTGATTGAAAATCAGATGCTCCGGCGGCAGATAAGCCGTGGAAATAGATACGGTCTGCTTCGAGTGCGTTCCAACTACTCAAAACAGAGTAGGCCGCAAATAGCGCGGTAATGATCCCAACCGATATTTTGAACCAATCACTTCGATCCGTTCGCTTAATTTCTATGGGCTCAACACTTACAGTAGCTAGTGCTAAACCGATCAACATCCAGAAGATAATATCTGTATCCAGTGTGCCGGGATTGAATTGTCGATCTACTAAACCGGCAACTATTCCAGCGGGAGCACCGACGAATAGAAGAGTAGATTCTGAAGTGTTGCGATTCGAAACGTTGATTGCGGTCGAAAGTGTCGCAAATAATGCAGCCGCGAAGAGAAACGCGCCTGGCCAGCCGACTTCAATTGCCTGCTCAAGCCACCAATTGTGGGCACGATCCCAGTAGCCATTTTGCAGTGCTGCGTTCTCAGCACCGTTATTAGTTGCGTAGAAGGCCAAGTCGAAGGTCGCGGGGCCGAAGCCCAAAATCGGTTGCAGCAGAGAAACATCCAACGCACTGCCCCAAACCTGGATTCGTGGGAGAATGGTCTCGCGGGGGGGGTAAACAACCGTCTCAATCCGCTGCAGTCGTGCTTCGAGCGAGTTTCCTCCAAGCCAGAGTGTGACAACGACGACAAGTGAGAGACCCATCAATCCAGCGATAGCGAATTGAATGTGACGCCAATCTGAACTAGAACGATAGGCCCGATAAGCACCTGCAAAGACCCCCGCTCCAATCAACATTGCGAGTAAGCCGCCCCGCGCACCGGTAATCAATACGGTGAAAAGCTGCACAGCAAAGAGGACAAGAAATCCGTCTCGTCGTTCGGGCCGTAAATACGCCTGCACCAGAGTTAATGGCGCTATCATCGCGAGATAACCGGCCAATTTCGGCGAATTACCAAATGTAGAAAAGACCGGCCGGAAATTTATATCCCAGCGAATAGGGTCAAGCCCAACCGCTTGTAAGAGCGCGTAAATGAGAACGGGGACGCTGCCGATGACCAGTGCGCGTTGCAAATATTGAAAACTGCTTTTACTCGAGCAGAGCAAAACAACCAGTCCGGCGAGAGCAACCAAGAGCAGAGTCGTTGCGAGTCCGTTGCGCCATTCATACGCACCGTTCCAGCTGCGGGAATTGGAAACAGAACTTCGCCATGCAAGGAATTGCCAGATAAGCCAAGTACCAAATAGCAGAAGCGCAACCGTTCGCGCCCGAATAGTTTTTGCGGGTTTTTGATACGGTGGGTCGACAGCGCTACGCGCTAGAACAACCAGTGTCATGCCAAGCACAACTATGGCTAGTATCAGCAATTTGGGCAGCGTGAAGGCCAAATAGGTTCCGGTGTCCATTGCCAGTGGAACGCCGATTGCCGCCAAGGCGAGGAAGAATGGCTCAACCCGACGAACCATCCACATGGAGATTGCCCTCAACCGCTAATCCTGATCGGTTGGATTATTGCGTGTGAATCTATATGTGAGACCGAAGGCTACAACTAGCGCAACGAGGAGAAAGTTCGATGCGAATTGCGGCCCGCCGGAACGCCGCGCATTTGTGTGCACCGGCACCTGTGGAATTTCGACCGGATCTCCTCCACCTGATTGGTCATCCTGTTGAGGCTGTTCCTGTTCCGCCGGCTTACAAGTTGCCGTGTCGAGCAGGCAAACCCATGTGCCATCAGCCTGACAGAAGCCAACGTGATCCGCGGGGCAAGATACGAAGCCTTGTTTACCACCACACGTCTCAGTCCACTCACCCGGGTTGCAGCTGCTCGCACCAGGACTCGGTCTCGTTATCTTTGCTTCGTCGATCAAACCTAATACAAATTGCAATATGACTTCGGGAGGTATCGGCAGGACAGTATCGCCCCCGCCCTGGCCTGTTGGTTGATCGCTGCTGCTACCATCACCGGTTTGACCTGTACTCCCGTCACCGGATTGATCGCTGCCGGTACTACCTGAGGAATCATCGCCGTTACCCGAATCTCCATCGTCGGTGCTCGAATCCTCTCCATCTGTGGCGCCACCATCGCCCTCTGTATCACCTGGTTCTTGTTGCTCATAGTATTTCCGCAATGCATCAGCCAATTCGGGATATTTTGCGGGGTCGATCAATAAGAGCAGATCGATATCCATAGGAGGTGTCGGTGACTGACCCGGGCCGGGGATATCCGACTGTTGTCCAAAAATAAGGTCTACCTGGCCGAGTGCGTTAAAGAGGCTACACGCGCCGTGAAGACAAACTAGACTCATGTATTGCCTGACGGCATCAAAAATGACGCCCATGACAGAGCCTCTGACGGCTGCAACGCCAACCGGTGTTTCCACCTGGATGTTTCCAATCACGAGTACATCCGCCACGTTTAACCATAAGCTGCCGTCAGTCAAATCCATGGAAAGACGATCTTCCTCGTATCGCGTTATCTCAATCAAACTATTTGGAGCAAGACGCAGCAGGCTGCCATCCGTGAAGTCCAAGCGCGCACTCGCCTCTGCGAGAGTCCGTACTTCGCCGCCCTCCCCAATAGACTGCCCGTTGAAGGCCGCTTCCCAAAGCGCGTTTTCGACCCCATGAGCTTCAACATCGTTTTCGATATCCCCTATGGTTGCTGCCAATCCATCAATGGCTTGCGTCGCTGTAAATACGGATTAAGCAGTCGGACTCGAAGTTTCATCATTCAATAAGCCACAAGCTAATGCGCTAAGCAAAACCGCGAATAATGGGAGAGCAAAGTTTCGAAGAGACATTTTTATTCCTGCAAATCTTTTTCCTTTTCTGCCAAGTCGGTCGTAAAATGAAAGGGTGAGGAAAGATAAGGTTTACCAGAAAAGTCGGCAAAACGCCAGTGGCTAGACAAGGGTGCGCTGGCTAGGAGTTGCAATCTTGGGGCGAGTGATGTATTTAGTGTGACATTCGATTTCAAAAGACTATGGTTCAAGCATATTTACTCGGAACAGCGCAGGATGCCGGAATTCCACAAGCAGGTTGCGCATGCGAAAACTGTCGACGCGCGAATGCAGACGCCACTGTGAGCAGGATGGTTGCTTGCCTGGGCCTGGCAGATTTAGCGGCGCGCAAGTTCTTGCTTGTAGATGCCACCCCTGATTTCCGGGAGCAACTCCATGCAATGCAGCTGTTCGTCCCGAACTGCGAATTTGCTGGGATTATCCTGACCCATGCTCATATCGGCCATTACACCGGCTTGATCCAACTCGGGCCTGAAGTTATGAACGCGAAGGAAATGCCGCTCTATCTGACACAAAGCATGGCAGAGTTTCTTCGTCAGAATCTTCCTTGGCGGATCATCATCGAAAATGAACATGCCTCCATAAACTTACTCGAATATGATACGCCTTTCCAACTTTCCCCAGCGTTAAGTATCACAGCGCTGCAGGTGCCGCACCGCGACGAGCATAGCGACACAATTGCGCTTCTCGCGGCAGGTGAACAGCACAAACTCTTCTTTTGCCCCGATATTGATGATTGGGACAAATGGGATAAAGATATACGCGAGTTCGTCAGTGAGGTTGATATCGCCCTACTCGATAGTACCTTCTTCAGCGCAAATGAACTTCCGGGCCGCGACATGCGCGAAATTCCCCACCCGCTGGCAACCGACACAGCAGAACGACTTGCAGGTTTAGACACTGACATCCGCTTGATCCATCTGAATCACACGAATCCACTCCAGCATGCTGGGGCAGAAAGAAGGTGGCTGCAGGAGCGCGGCTTGCACGTTGGAGAATTTAGCGACAGTTGGGCACTCTAGTCGCTTTACACAACGACCGGTCATGTACTACACTCACCCTACTCAGTATGCGCATAGCGCCAATAGCTCCCCGGAGGCCGACAATGATCTTCAAAAGCCCACATCCAGATGTCGATATTCCCGTTATACCACTGACTCAGTATCTGCTTGAGAAAATTGAGCCATTTGGCGACAAGGCTGCCCTCATCGACGGTCCGAGTGGGCGCACGATGACTTTTACTCAACTCGCGGGAGCGATCCGAGCCGTTGCTTCTGGTCTTCACAAGCGTGGATTCAAAAAGGGTGAAGTGTTCGCAATTTACAGTCCCAATGTTCCAGAGTATGCCATAGCGTTCCATGCTGTCTCGCTCGTGGGTGGCATTGTGACCACGCTGAATCCGCTCTACACAGTGGATGAAATGGTTCACCAGCTCAAGGATTCGAACGCCAAATATATCCTGACAATTTCGATGTTCCTGGACAATGCGCAGGCGGCGGCTGAGCAGACCGCTATCGAAGAAGTTTTCACTTTTGACGAAACAGAAGGAGCAACCCCATTTTCCAGCTTGATGGACCCTGACCCCAACCCACCGGATGTCGACATCAACCCGACCGAGGATCTGGTCGTGTTGCCATACTCGAGCGGCACAACTGGCTTGCCAAAAGGAGTCATGCTCACACATCACAATTTGGTGTCAAACATCGTGCAAACACTCGGCATCGAGGATTATGATGTAATCACCAATGACGATACTGTGATTGGTGTGTTGCCGTTCTTCCACATTTACGGCATGGTAGTGATTATGAACATGAGCCTGGTCGTAGGAGCGACGATCGTCACGATGCCGCGATTTGATCTCGAACAGTTTCTGCAACTTCTTCAAGATCACAAAGTGACTCGCGCCAACGTCGTGCCTCCCATCGTGCTTGCGATGGCAAAGCATCCGTTGGTGGATAACTACACACTGCACTTGAAGTCGATGATGTCTGGCGCTGCACCGCTGGGTGCCGAAGTGCAAATGGAGGCGGCTGAACGGCTCAACTGTGTCGTGATGCAGGGCTATGGCCTGACAGAGACCAGCCCCGTGACCCACATCTCCCCCACTGACCCCGAAAAGGTAAAGCCAATGTCTGTGGGACCGGCACTTCCGAATACAGAAACCCTGCTCGTCGATACTGCTTCAGGTGAATCACTCGGCCCAAATCAAGATGGCGAAGTATGGATTCGTGGACCGCAGGTGATGAGGGGCTACCTGAACGCACCGGATGCCACAGCTTCATCTATCGATAGCGACGGCTGGTTGCACACAGGCGATATAGGGCATGCAGATGACGATGGACATTTTTTCATCGTAGACCGTGTAAAAGAACTGATCAAGTACAAGGGCTTCCAGGTTGCCCCGGCTGAACTCGAAGCGTTGCTGCTCTCTCATTCGCAGGTGGCCGATGCAGCCGTCATCCCCAGTCCGGACGAAGAAGCAGGCGAAATACCCAAGGCGTTTGTCGTAGTGAAACCCGATCAGGAAGTCGATGCTGAGGTCCTGATGGCGTGGATTGCTGAAAAAGTTGCGCCACATAAAAAAATTCGGCGCTTGGACTTTATGGAGCAAATCCCGAAATCTCTCTCCGGCAAAATTCTGCGCCGCGTTCTAGTTGAACAGGAGAGAGAAAAAATCGCCGCCTGATAGCGCCTCCACATCCACATATAAAAGCCCGGCGAGCAAGTGTTCGCCGGGCTTTTTCGATCTCCCTCTGCAGACTTAGAAGCAACTCAGCCGGGGGGCGGACGTCAGAATCCGACTGCCCGCTCATGATTATCGGTCACGAACTCCGTAAGATATTTCCAGAACATGAAAAGGAGTTCAAAATGAATCTTCGTCCTCGCAAGGCAATTGTTAATCTCTGCACACTCTTCCTGATCGGAACCACAATCCTGGTCCAGCTCGGTCTGCCGCAACCGACCTTTGCAATCGCAGGTGGTGGCGAAGCACAGCCCGGCGCATGGCCCTGGGCAGTTGCGCTGGTCGATGCGAATAGTAGCGCCTACGACGGCCAGTTCTGCGGGGCCGCGTTGATTGCAACCGAATTGGTGTTGACCGCAGCGCACTGCCTTGATGACACGCATGCAAACCAGGTCGATGCAATCATTGGTCGGCACAATCTAAATTCGAACGACGGCGAACGCATCAGCATCGCCCAAATCAGCGTGCATCCCGGCTGGGTAAATGGCTATGGGGAGGATGTCGCTCTGATGCGATTGGCGAATCCATCCGCGCAGCCGACTATTGCCATCGCCAGTCCGCACCTTAATTACTTATACGCCCCCGGGTTTACTGCAATCACTCTCGGCTGGGGTCTACTTTCCGAAGAAGGGTCGGCTCCGGCTACCTTGCAGCAAGTGAGTGTCCCTATTGTTTCCACGGCCACCTGCAATACTGCTTATGACGGTGAGGTTTCTGCGACAGAACTCTGTGCCGGATTCGATGATGGCGGGCGCGACTCCTGCTACGGTGATAGCGGTGGGCCGCTGGTCGTCGCAGATGGGAATGGTGGCTGGTTGCACGCAGGTATCGTCAGTTGGGGCGAGGGCTGCGGTCTGGCAGGTTTTTACGGCGTGTATGCGCGTACGTCTGACTCTGCAGACTGGATTTCAGGAGTGATGTCCGGCACCATTTCGGTTCCTTCAACTCCTACAGATGTGCCCACATCCAATGATGAATTCGAATACTTCCCAGATGATGGCTTTAATGACGAGTTTGAATACTATCCCGACGACGACTTCGGGAACGATTTCGAAACTATCGCGGATGCAGTGGCAATCACGGGCGTCGTTCTCTCAGCAGAGGGCCAACGCGTCGAAGCCGACATTGATCTGCTCACGCCTTGGGGGGAATATGTAGATTGGGGTTACTCTGATTATTACGATGACTACCTTTTCGGCGGAGAATGGTGCAGTTGGGAGACTCCCGAATGGTGTCTCACACCTGGAATGGAATACATTCTGGTTGTTTATCCATATGATGGCAGCGCAGTGATGGAGTTCTCGGTGACCGCGCCGTTAGAGGGCAGCACGTACATGGAAATCAGGCTGGGATAAACATAAAGCCCATCCGTTTCAGCCCCTCCCGCACATGGGAGGGGCTTTTTGTTTTGTAGATTCTCTTTCGTCCATTTCATATGCTAGACTCCCACTCAACTGGGGGTAACTCGCTATGCCACTCGTACCAATTGGAATCACCTTCGTCCGATTTATTCGCGCGGTCTGGGCTGCCTTCCGCGATCCCGAAACGCGCGGCCTTGTACTGTTCACCGGAATTATCCTGCTCTCCGGGATGCTCTTCTATCACAACGTGGAGGGTTGGAGTTGGATCGATTCGCTCTATTTCTCGGTGATCACCCTCACAACCGTCGGCTATGGTGACCTGACACCCGAAACTACGCTTGGCAAACTTTTCACGATTGTTTACATTCTTATCGGCCTCGGCATATTGTTGGCATTTATCAACCTTGTCGCTCAGCACTCCTTTTCGCAAGGCATAATTGGCCGCCGGAACAAACAGAAAGAGGAAAATAGCGATCCCCTCACAGGAACTATAACTGACTCAAATTAATCAATGGGAGAAACTAATGTACTTTTTCGACACTGAAAATCGTGAAGCCAAAGAAATCGTTCCGGGCGTTCGGATAAAAACGACCTGGGAGGACCATATGTTGCTCTCGATGGTTGATCTCGATGCGGGTGCAATCTTACCGAATCACAGCCACCCACATGAACAGGCGGGAGTAGTCCTATCCGGAGTCATGACTCTTACAATCGCAGACGAAGAGCGAACTCTCAATCCCGGAGATAGTTATATTATTCCAGGTGGAATTGAACACAGCGCAATTGGCGGGCCGGATGGTGCGCGCATTCTCGATGTGTTCAGCCCGGTACGCGAGGAATACAAATACTAGACGTGGGATTTACGAAGCCGGCGAACATGTTCTGATCGCAGGTCGCTCGATGTCCATTGTCCAGTCGATCTTCTTCTCGACCTTGAACTGCCGGCGACCAGTATAAAATTTTTTAAATCAAGACCGAAAGCGCGACTGCTATATTCCTCTTGCCGCTTTTTACTTCCCTTCACAATTTCTTTACAAATCTGTGATATTCTCGAATATAGCCCAGCATTGGAGAGAAGGACATGCAGAAGACAATCCTGGTCGTTGATGACGAGGAACGCCTGGTTACGCTACTGACAGCCTATTTGCAACAGGAAGGATTCCGGGTTGTCAGCGCTGCGAATGGGCGCGATGCGCTTTTTGTCTCACGCCGGGAAAAGCCGGACTTGATCGTTCTTGACCTGATGATGCCCGAACTCGATGGCCATGAGTTTATGCGCCTGCATCGTAAAGAGCGCGAGACACCCATCATCCTGCTCACAGCGCGTGTTGAAGATTCCGACAAAGTGTTGGGCCTTGAACTCGGCGCAGATGATTACATGACGAAGCCGTTCAGCCCGCGTGAACTGGTCGCGCGTGTTCGCGCAGTTATGCGGCGTGTTGGGCAGTCCGCCCCAGCGGCCGAAATATTACGGGCCGTAAACATCGTTCTTGACAGGGGCGGGCATAGCGTTCGCATCAGCGAGCAACCCGTCGATTTAACGCCCTCCGAATTCGACCTGCTGGCAACGATGATGTCATCGCCCGGATGGGCGTTCTCCCGCCTCGATTTGCTCGATTTAATCCAGGGTACCTCTTACGAAGGCTATGACCGTACAATCGATGTGCATGTGAAAAACCTTCGATCAAAGATAGAAGAAAATCCGCGCAAGCCACGCTATATCGAAACCGTTTATGGCATCGGATACCGCTTCAGCATAGAGACTTAAATAGAGATGTTAACCCTCTATCCTGGCACATGAAATCACTTGCTTCTAAATTGATTCTCGGCTTTCTCATCGTGAGTCTTACTGGCGCGGCGCTGATGGCATTTTTTGCGCGCCGGGCTACTGAAACCGAATTCGGGCGCTTTGTTTTCTTTCAAGACCGGGATGATCTCGCCTTGCAGCTTGCGGAGTATTACAGCCTCAATAGCAGCTGGGCAGGTGTCGAAGATGCGGTCGATTTCACATTCCCCAAATTTGGTGGTCGGCGCTTCGGCCCGAGACCACCTGAAGGTCGCGGAGGGGAGAAGAATCCTCGGCACGATAATCGTGACAACCAACCGGGACCATATGCACTTGGAGACGAAAACGGGGAAATTGTCATTCCAGGGCTGGGATATCACATCGGCGACCAACTGGACGAATCCGACCTCACCATCGGTACAGCGATAATCGTTGATAACTCGGTTGTCGGCACTCTGTTTTCAGCGCCTCAGATTGGAAATACTCTCAGCAGAGCAGGGAATGATTTTCTGGCTAGGGTGAGCCGCTCATTCGTGCTCTCGCTCGGTGGGGCCATGGCAGTTGCCCTCATCGTCGGCATCGTCGTGGCGCGAACGATCTCGCGGCCATTGCGCGATCTCACCGTAGCTCCGCAGGCGGTTGCGACTGGTGACTTCGGGCGACAGGTTAAAGTCCCCTCACAAGATGAAGTCGGCCGCTTGGCGACTGCGTTCAACGCTATGAGCAAAGACCTGGCCCGCGCAGAAACTGCCCGCCGCCGAATGACGGCCGATATTGCTCACGATTTGCGCACCCCCCTGAGTATTATTCTTGGGCATGCTGAGGCCCTCAGGGATGGGGTACTGCCGCTGACACCTGAAAATTTAGACGTTGTCCATGATGAAGCCATGCGCCTGAACCGCATGGTGGAAGACCTGCGAACACTCTCGCAGGCTGACGCGGGGGAATTGCGGCTGAACAAACGTAAAGTTTCCATTACCGCGCTGCTCGAACATGCTGCTGCAGCATATGCCCCGGGAGCGGCAAACTCAAACATTGAACTCAGAACGGAGCTAGCGGCCGACTTGCCTTTGTTGGAAGCAGACCCCGATCGTTTGGCGCGCGTCTTTGGTAACCTGCTGGACAATGCTCTCACGCACACACCAGCGGACGGGATAGTCATAGTATCCGCCAAACGGAACGGGAATGGGAGCGGACTCCGCATTAGCATCAGCGATACCGGACCCGGAATTGCAGCCGAGGACCTGCCCCACGTTTTCCAGCGTTTTTATCGCGCAGACAAATCCCGCCATCGAGATGGCAACGGTTCGGGACTCGGTCTGGCGATCAGCAAATCCATTGTAAACGCCCACAATGGGAAAATTTGGGCGGAGAATATATCCGGAGTGGGAACTCGTTTTGTAATCGAGCTTCCAAACAACCAATAGCCCTACTCAATGTGAAGAATTTCTCCAAATTGACATGCCCATCCCGGCGCTGCTAAACTAGTGACAATATTGATTTAAACGAATGGAGGGCAGCCTTTGGAGAAACGTAAAATAAAAGTGTTGTTCGCAACCGCGATTTTAGGTGCTGTACTTCTGGCAGCCTGTGGCGGAGTAGCGAACGAGGTCATCGCCGGTGATACTGCTGGTATCGTGCAGGTTGGACCCTTCCAGGTACTGACCGCCGGTATTGGATTGTTCGAGCAACCGGCAATGGTTGGCCAGGCCAACTTCGAGATGCGAAAAGACGTTCTCTCTGCCCTCATCGCTGAACAGATCGAAGCGCAAGCCCAGGGAGTTTATGAAACACGTGCGTTCGGCCAGTGTCCATTTGCCGGCCACAAATAAACGAGCGAGCAACGAAAACAACAAAACGCCCCGCCAAAATGGCGGGGCGTTTTGTTATCCAGTTTTCACCCAAACTGGGTCGTTAGATTACCTGAGAGTAATGTCGTTCCGGTTCCGGCGGCTTCTCTCCTGAACCAAGAGCTTGCCTGAGAAATATTTTTACAGCGTGTACCGGAACCGCTAATCCGACTTCCGGCCCGGCCATCATTACATTGATCCCGACCAGGCGGCCATGCGCATCCAGCAATGGACCACCAGAATGACCTGGCCGCAGTTGCAAACTGACCTGGACGAAATCGCCCAGCTCGTGCGCCATTTCAGGAGAGTGCCCCACCCCGATAACGACACCGGCTGCGGCGGCTCCCGCAACACCCCAAGGATGTCCGAGAGCGATCACCCAATCTCCAGCATGCAGCGATCGCGAATCTCCAGGCTCGACAACAGGCAATTCCAATTCCAGATCGTCATCATCGGATTCGATTGCCAGCGCTGCCAGATCACGCCCCTTGTCAGTTGCTAACAAGCGCGCCGGATAAGTCTCTCCGTCAGGCAATGTCACTTTCATCCGGCGGGAATGCACAACATGGGCGTTTGTTACAACAAGCCCGTCCGCATGCCAGAGCGTTCCCGCACCGTGCCCACCACGGCGACCGTCCGAATGTACATGTACCAAGCTCTGGCGGGCGTTCGACACGACTTCGGCCAGATGGTCATTTACTCGCCGCAGAACAGAGTGGGTCATTCGCGCTCTCCTACCTCGACTGTCACTTTTTTCTGTTCACCGCCTCGGACGATCTTAACCTCCACGGATTTTCCAGCACGGCCACTCGCCAGGAGCGATAGCAAATCTTCGTGGTCGCGTACAGGTTCGCCATCAAGACCGACGATGGTGTCGCCCAGGACGAGACCGCCCTTACCGGCTGGGCTTTTCGTCTCGACCGAAGTCAGGAGGATACCCGTTTCCTGATCAACCGCAGCGGCGGCATCTTCTGGTAAACGTACTGGTTGCACTGTGATTCCGAGATAACCACGCGGGACACGCCCCTTTTCCAAAAGAGCAGCCACAACGCTTTCAAGTGTGCTAGCCGGAATGGTCACGCTGACGCCGCGCATGAGTGCCGAAGAGTTCAGTCCAATGGCTTGTCCACCAGCGCCAACCAGGGGGCCGCCGGAAAAACCAGGATACATCACAACGTCGGTCTGGAGGTAGTTGTCGATCTGCCCGCCAGCATGCGTTCGCCATTCCTTTCCGAGCGCACTGACGATTCCCAGCGTCGCTTGCACGGTCTTGCCGGGACGCCCGAGGGCAAGCACAAGGTTACCTACACTTAAATCCTTTATGGTTGCCCAATTTGCCGGTGTCAGACTACTCGCATCCGACCGCAATACTGCGATATCGGTGGCAGCATCGCGTCCGGCAATGGAGGCAGTCGTTTTGCTGCCATCTGGCAACCCAACGCGAATTTTGTCGTCTCGCCGGGCTACGTGGTTGGCGGTCACAATCACGCCATCAGCAGACCAGATGATCCCGCTGGCTGGAGTACGACGCCTGCCTTCCACCCGAACAATGCTCTCGCCCGCAGTCTGCGCAACACCGGCAAGTTCGCTTGATAAATCTTGTAATACGTTTGTCATTTTTATTTCTCCTCATTCTTAACCTGTCATCTCATTTTCTGGCCACAATATAATGACTGGTATCTCACGCCTTGTTTTGCGTTGATAGCCATCATAGAACGGCCCTCTTTCAACAACCTTCGGCCACAGTTTCTGCCTCTGCTCCGGGTCTGCTTCGATTGCATCGGCTGATTTCCGACCATTCTCTAATTCAAAGCTCACCTTCGGACTCGCTTTCAAGTTGAAATACCAGTCCGGGTTTTTTTCCTGGCCGCCGGCAGAAGCAATGACGATGTATTCATCGCCATCCTGCAGGTATACAAGTGGTCGCGTCCGCTCTCGGCCAGACTTACGCCCAAGGGTACTCAGCAACATGACCGGCAACCTTCCCACCCTCGAACCAAAGCGCCCACCGGAAGCGCGAAAAAGGAAGATGTGTAGCTTTGCAAATAATTGGAAAAATAGTTTCATACTCATTTAATTCACACCCGATATTTTTACAACAACGATCAGATTTGTATGATTATTCTACGCACAGGCAGCCTGACAGACATCAGCGCTTTTGCGGGCTGTCGACCTGCTATTTTGGCTAGGTTGGATAGGAAGTCTTACTGGTAGAGCGATGACTTGTTTGAGCTAATTCAGAGGACTATCAGCCCGAGGCGGGTAGCGCGTACTACGGCATCTGTACGACTCTGTGCACCGAGTTTGCCCATGATGGCGTTGACGTGGAACTTGACAG
Organism: Anaerolineales bacterium; assembly: GCA_965248775.1. GTDB lineage: Bacteria > Chloroflexota > Anaerolineae > Anaerolineales > JBHHUI01 > JBHHUI01. Next base: position 774,807 of record OZ252150.1, on the reverse strand, counting down.
TATGGTCGCTGATCTCGAGTTTGAGGGCGATGGCCCGATTGGAAAGGCCTTCTGCCAAATGTTGTAGGACTTCTTTTTCGCGGGGTGTGAGCGCCTCGCTGGGCTGTTCCAATTCACTGTCGGAAACCGGCGGGCTGACAGTTGCCAATGAACTATCTAGCACTACCAGACCAGCTTCCATTCCCCGCAATGCGGCGAGCAGCGTCGCCCCATCGGTCTCGCGCAAGAGTAGACCACGCACCCCACTCGCCCAAACTATCGAAGCATGCTCATCATCGGGAACAAGCGCTAATAATGGCAGTTCTGTCTCAGCAAGTTCGCGAAGAATCTCAACTGAATGCTCAACATCCCAACCGAGATCAAAAACAATCAGGTCAGGGTCATAAAGCTCCAAGTCGGAAATGGAAACGGCACCGAGTTGCCCGACCACCCGCAACCCAGACTCTGCGGTGAGCAAAGCCGCCAGACCAGCACGAGCCAGCGCTTCCTCCGCAATAACCAGAATACGGAGATCAGGCACGCGTCAAGAGATATCTGCCCAAGTCTTCTGAATCGCAGAATCCCGAGCCGCGTCCATAACTCTTTGCAGATGCAGCCCCTGGACAAAATCGGCTGCCGGTGCGAGCGCATCTCGATCTCCGTCTTCAATTGCCCGACACAATGCCCTGCCGATGGCGACAGTTCCCCGGGCGAAGCTACCATCAGAGACTCCCTCCGGAATGGTTATGTTATCTTCAACAGCGACCGCTCGAGCTTCATTTCCATCCGGGCCAAAGATTGAGAGTGAGTCTCCATCGAGGACAAGCCCGCCCTCCGACCCATTTACTGTGATGCGATGCACTCCCGGACCCGGAGTTACCACGCTCATATGGATCGTCCCACTGATTTCACCAGCAAGCTTTAATTGTGCAGAACAATAATCATCGGATGTTACTTGTTTTAGATTCCCTGCGGCGTCGGGGCGCTCTTGGACAAACGTACGCAGATCAGCACTGATGCTCGTCACAGCAGAATCGGTGAGCACTGTAATTGTGTCGATCACGTGACTACCAATCGCACCCAGAACACCCCCACCCAGAGCGCTGTCCGACCACCAATTCCAGGCTTTATTTGGATCGAGCCGTCCGGCGCTTGACCATTTCGTCCCGACGTGGAAAACTTTCCAGATCGCATCAGCTTGAATCAACTCATGCATCTTCTGCCGTACCGAAAGAAAACGCAGCTCGTGGTCAATTAGCGCAATCAGGTCAGGATGTTCTTGTGCCACTGCCAGCATTTGTTCCGCTTCCGCAGCGTTCATTGCAGTGGGCTTTTCGCAAAGGACGTGCTTACCGGCTTTTAAGGCTGCCAGGGCGGTTTCGGCATGTAAATAGGTCGGCGTAACGATACTCACAAGATCGACCTCGGGATGCTCGACGACTTCCCGATAATCAGCCGTGTGAAACGGGATGCCGAACTCCTTTGCAAAGCGAGCAGCCTTTTCAGGCGTGCGCGCCCACAGTGCAGTAATTTCAAGACCTGCCGCTCGAAAACATGGGACTTGGATGCTCGTACCCCAGCCAGTACCGATGATGCCAACACGAACTGTCATGTGCTAAACCCCCGATTATTTTTTTCAAACCTGAAAATGCGAGTTTCTTTTGATTAAATCTATCCAGTCTCCGGCGGTGCGAAGAAGACCAACAGGGACAGGTCTTCTGTAATCTCCTGGAAGCGATGCTCTTCCCCAGCCCCAACAAAGAGCGTGTCGCCCGGGCCAATCGTACGCGTTTCTCCGGAAACGAAGGCCTGCGCACGGCCTTCCAAAACGTAGTACACCTCGTCTTCAGCATGCGGCTGTTGCGGATCGGTTATGCCCGCGGCCAAATTGTAGATACCCAGACTCAGCGACGATTTACGCAGGAATTCGTAATACAGCTTCCCCTGTTGTTTGTGCTTTGCTCCTAATTCCTGCAACGTGAACAATTCCATTATTATTCGTCCCCTTTGGTTTCACTCTCCGCAGCTTCAAACTGTAGCGAGGCAGAATTTAGACAATAGCGCAGGCCGGTTGGTTGTGGACCATCCTCAAATACATGCCCCAGATGAGCATCACAATGTTGGCACAGCACCTCCGTCCGCCGCATGAAGAGACTCTTATCTTCTTCACTGGCGACATCATCTTCTGAAATCGGTTCCCAGAAGCTCGGCCAACCTGTACCTGAATCGTATTTCGTTTCCGAGCTGAAGAGCGATTTACCGCAACAAACACATCGATATGTGCCCGCCTCTTTGTTGTCCCAATATTCACCGCTGAAGGGGCGCTCGGTACCGTGTTCGCGGGTAACCTTATATTGCTCCGAGGTAAGTTGCTCCCGCCATTCAGCCTCTGACCTTACAATTTTGTCACTCATGTTTCCTCCATACCAAGATGCCTGGCATTTGTAGTAAGTGCCAGGCATCTTACTAAACGCTATCTGGCGCGCGGCAGAGCAGTACCCAGACGCGATGATGAACTTCGATTGGGTCGTCCTGAAATCTTTTTGCAAGCAGCCTGGCAAGCTCCGCGTCAAACTCTGCGACCTTTTCCGGGGGCAGACTTGCCGCTACTCCTGCGCTGGCACGTATCCGTCCCCACCAGGCCGCATGGCTGTAACCTTGCCAAACATCGTATGAAAAAGTCTCAAGCGATTCAAAACCCGCCTGGGCCACATCTGCCAGCCACGCCGGATAGAGGCCGGTACCGCCGTGCATGTTCCAATCTGGATTGTAGCGGCAGATTAATTCTTCCGTCGCCGCGACGACATTCCCAGGTAGCGGAATCCAGTCAAAATGTGCAATTACGAGCCAGCCTTGCGGGCGCAGTATCCGCCTGACCTCGCGTGCGACTGCCGGGCGATCAAACCAATGCCAGCATTGCCCAGCGGAAACCACATCAAATTGTGCAGCGGAAAGAGGCGTCTGTTCTGCCTGCCCCGCTACCCGCGCTGCGTGCACTCCGGACTGAGCATCAAGCCGAGCAGCCTCTTTTAGGAGTGGTGCCGCGATGTCCAGGGCAAAGACCTCGCTCCCCAGTGTAGCCAACCCACGTGCAACGGTACCGGATCCACTGCCAAGATCAAGGCTCCGCTGTCCACGCGCACCGATACCGAATTGTGTCAATCGGTCGAAAAAAGAGTCTGGAAATCCAGCGCGGTGCTGACCGTAATCCGCCGTAGTTTTTCCAAAATCGACTTTCAACTTCGTGCAATTATGCTGGGACCTGCGGCATAATTCTTCGGAATTGCGTGTTATACAAGTCGGCGTATAGGCCACCGCGTTCCAGAAGTTCCGCGTGAGTGCCAGACTGGACAAGTTTGCCTTTGTCCATGACCAAAATCACATCAGCGGCCAGAATTGTCGAAAGGCGATGTGCTATCACCAGACTCGTGCGTCCCTCGAAGAGTGGCTTCAGAGCATCCTGTATCAGCGCCTCGGATTGAGAATCGAGTGAAGATGTCGCCTCGTCCAGAATTAGCACACGCGGGTCTTTCAGGATTACTCGCGCAATGGCGACACGTTGTTTTTCTCCACCGGATAAGCGATAGCCGCGCTCGCCCACAATGGTATCGAAGCCCTCCGGCAGGCCCATAATGAAGTCGTAAATGTTCGCAACCTTGCAGGACGAGTCCAGTTCTTCCTGGCTGGCATCAGGGCGCGCATACAATAGATTGGCGCGGATACTATCGTGGAACAAATACGTCTCTTGCGTAACCATGCCGATTGCGCCGGAGAGCGTACCAAGAGTTGCATCGCGCAGGTCAACCCCATCGAGGGTGATGCCACCATTGGAAGGGTCATAAAGACGCGGCAGTAAATAAGTGACGGTTGTTTTCCCCGCGCCGCTCGGGCCCACAAGAGCCGCGAGTTGTCCGGGCTTGATCTCGAAACTCACATCCCGCAAAGCCCAATCTCGACCTGAGCCGATCTCATATTCTGGCAGCTTGCCATCCGGCCCAATGTCACCGCTCCCGCCCCGCCAGCGCCGTTGCGTAGCGAGTCGGGCGATTTGATGGCCATTCCCCTGCCCATGCGCGGAGCCATTCTCAGGTTTCAGCAGTGGCGTCGGAGCACCCATGTAATTAAACGAGACATCATTAAATTGCACATGCCCTTTTCGGGTTTTGAGTTCTACTGCATTTGGTCGATCGTCAATCTCAATCGGCAAATCAACAACCTCGAAAACGCGTTCAAAGCTGACCATCGAAGTTGCAAAATCCACGCGCGCATTGACTAAGGATGAAATGGGACCATAAAGCTGTCCAAGATAGGCAGCAAAGGCCACAATCGTTCCGATGGTGAAGACACCCTGTAAGACTAGATGCCCACCCGCCCAGAAGACGAGCGCTGTCCCTACGGCACTAATCAATCCCAGCCCCATAAAGAACCAGCGTCCGACCACTGCCTGGCGCACGCCGATATCGCGCACGTCTTCGCTCCTGCGGCGGAAGCGATCAAAATTTGTACGCTCCCGGCCAAAAATCTTCATCAGTAACGCGCCGTTTACATTGAGCGTCTCATTCATCAGCGCACTCATGCGCGCATTCATATCCATTTGATTACGCGTCAGTATTCGCAATACCCTGCCAACACGGCGCGCAGGCAGGATGAAGAGTGGCATGATCGCAATACTCAGCAAGGTGAGTCGCCACTCCAATGAGAGCATGATCACCAATGTCGCAATTACGGAAATGAGATTGGTTACGATATTGATCAGAGTTCCGGTGATCGCGCGCTGGGCACCGACGACATCGTTGTTCAGACGCGCCATGATTTCGCCAGTCTTCGTGTGCGTGAAGAATCGCATTGACATGCGCTGCATATGGCCATAGAGCGCCTGGCGCAGATCACAGATCAACCCCTCGCCCATCCGGGCGCTGTAATAGCGCTGTGCCACACCAATAAGTCCGGTGAGCAGCGGGACAGCCACCATCACAACGGCCATCCAATTTAATTCGACAAAGTCTCGTTGTGGCAACGTACGGTCGATCAAGCGTCTATAGATGAGAGGCGGCACCAACTGAATGATGCTTGTGAGTGCGATCGCTCCCAGCACGAAAACAATCTGATACCGATACGGCCCAGCGTATGAGTAGACTCGTTTTAACAGATTACGAGTGACCTCCGGCTTGTCCTGCTCTTCGTCGAAGCGCATGAATTGCCACCAGCTGCCACCCCCACCATGCCCAAAGTACATCTTTGCTCGCTCCTATCTATTCCGATAAGCTACAATTAGGGACAAGACATATTGTAACGTCATTTTGACTTAAATCAGGTGAATACTATGCCGGAAGAACAAACTCCCACAAGCGAGTCCATTACCGACGATCTGCGCGAGCTTGGCAGCAATCTGGTGAACGCTTTACAGTCAACCTGGGAAAGTGTAGAGCGAAAGGAACTGCAAAGAAGCGTCGAGAAGGGGATCAGCGGTGTGTTGGCTGCATTAGAAGATACCACGGATGATTTGGATCTGGAAGATGTCAGTGAACGGGTCCGCGCTGGCTTCTCTCAGATCGAGGAGAAAATCCGCAGTGGCGAATTAGAGGATTCTGTACGTACAAATGTCACGGACATCCTGGAACGCATTAATGCAGAACTGGTGCAATTTTCGGCCAAAATGGCGCCAAGTGATCCGGATACCGGTGAAGCTCAGGCACCAACCACTGGTTCAGCATCACCTGAAGATCCCGCCGATTAATCTTTTCACCAGGAGAAAAAAGACATCCGCTGCCATACATCGCACCCAATACGAAAGTTCTGAAGCCTCTAGACAAAGCTTACAATCTCATCGAGAGGCTTTTTTGTAATGTCTGGCACCTGCGCATTGTCTGCGGGATAGCCAACCACGAGAACGAGGAACGGCTTTTCGTTGTTGGGGCGGTTCAGGATTGAATTCAGAAATTTCATAGGGCTGGGCGTATGTGTCAGCGAGGCCAAGCCGGCATTATGGACAGCAATGATCAACATGCCCGTGGCGATGCCAACAGACTCTTGGGCATAGTAGTGTTTGACACGACGGCCGTCGGGTAGCAAGCCGTAACTCTGGGCAAAAATGACGACCAGCGCCGGAGCAGTTTCGAGGAAAGGTTTATTTGAGTCTGTTCCAAGAGGCCGGAGTGCTTCAAGCCATTCGGGTGATGCTCGCTCAGAATAGAAAGCGCGCTCTTCTTCTTCCGCCGCAACACGAATTTTCGATTTGACCTGCGGATCAGTGACAACAACAAAATGCCAGGGTTGCATGTTGGCCCCGTTGGGAGCTGATCCGGCCACCCGCAGACAATCATCAAGTACATTTGGTGGGATTGGTTTGTCAGAAAAATCTCTGACCGTGCGCCGGCGTGCCAGGCTGGTATATAAGTCTGCTGCTCGCGCTTGCATTTCCTGCGCTGGATAAGACTGAAAATCAGGAAGTGGAATTAACTTCAAGTCGGGCATAGATTCTCCTTTGATTAGCTGCACTATACAATGAACGCCAATGAAATCAAGCGTGCGAAATTCTATCCGGCAGTATAATTCTATCCATGGCTGGTATGTCATTTCGAGATGAACTTACTCGCAGTCAAATAAATCTCCTGCGGGCCAATCTGCGCTTCGCACGCGAGATTTCCTATCCCACACTCGACCTCGAACACTACGTGGATCGGGTCGAACGCCTCGCGCTCTCGGCACGGGAAGCAATACCCGACGAAGGTGAAATGAGCGAGCGAGCGGTTGCATTGTCTCGTTATCTTTTCCAAGACCTCGGGTTTCGGGGCAACCGAGACGACTTCGCTGATCCCCGCAATAGCTTTCTGAACGAAGTACTCGATCGGCAACTTGGCCTTCCGATCAGCCTTACAGTTTTATACGTGGAAGTTGCGAGGCGTATGGAAATTCCCGCCGCGGGCGTTGGGTTGCCTGGACATTTCATTGCTCGGGTGGGCAGCGATTCGGATTTGGTGCTCCTCGATCCGTTCAACAGTGGACGCACTCTCAAGCGCGACGACTGCATCCAACTTGTGCGTCGAACAACCCGGTATAAAGGTCCATTTCAACAGGCTTGGCTTGCGCCAGTCGGCCCGCACAATATACTTGCTCGTATGCTTAATAATCTCAAATTTGTGTATGTCGGTCGCGAAGCGTGGGAAGAAGCAATTGCAGCGCTCGACCGACTACGACTGGTGCAACCGGACCGTGGCGAACACCTGCGCGATCTGGGCATCCTCCACTTTCGGCGGGGTTCGGCTCATCACGCCGCCCATTTCCTAGACTCGTATTTGCGTAATACACTGGACGCACCAGACGCCGAACTCGTCAAGGATAGTCTCGGGCAATTGCTCGAAAAGCTTGCCCGAATTAATTGATGCCCTCTCCGCTACAGGGTCACTCCCCGCAACTTTAGCGCTCTTACGATGAACAATTTTCTCCCGCTCACTGTACCGGCCAAGCATATCCTCGTGGTCGAGGACAGCAACGATATTCGTCGTTCGTTAACCCGCCTTTTGAAATTGGAAGGGTATCAGGTCGAAGAGGCTCCACATGGCAAGGCTGCCCTCGCCCGGATTCGAAAAGCCGCGCCGAATTTGATCCTTTCAGATATCAATATGCCCCAGATGGACGGCATCGAACTCTATAAAGAAATCCGCAAACTGCCCAGTTTGGTCACAATTCCATTCATCTTTCTAACCGCCAACGATTCGCCGGAAGACATCCAGAGAGGCCGCGCGCTTGGTGTTGAAGATTACCTCACAAAGCCGATCCGAGATGAGGACCTGCTCGCGATTGTGAATGTGCGCTTACTGCGGGCGGCGGAAGTTGAGATTGCCCAAATATCACACGCATATCTTGAGACGGTGAATGTACTTGCCAACAGCATTGAAGGCCGGGACCGATACACGGGTGGCCATGTCGAACGCGTTGCTATCTATGCGCGCAAACTGGCGCTGCTGTTAGGTTGGCCGGAGAGCGAGATGCGCCGCTTGGAGTTTGGCGCCCGACTGCACGACATTGGCAAAATTACTGTGCCCGATCAGGTGCTTAACAAGGATGGTCCCGTTGACGAAGACGAGTGGAATTTGATGAAGCAACACACCGTTGCCGGAGCCAAAATCCTGCATCAAATAGAACACTTGCAGGACACAATTCCCTACGTACTTTATCATCATGAGCGCTGGGATGGCTCTGGCTACCCACGCGGTTTAAGTGGGAACGACATTCCTGTGGAAGCGCGCTTGCTGGCGTTTGCGGATGTATTCGATGCATTGAGCACATCGCGTCCATATCACCCTGCCCGCTCAGCTGTGGAGGTGGGCAAATACATCCAGCAGAATGCGGGCATTCATTTTGATCCAGAACTCACACCGGTGTTTCTACATGTTGTCGCCGAAATTATCAAGACTGGTGAGCTATCGGTTTAATACCTCTATCAATGTGCAGCAATAATGCCATTGCCCTCAGTATTCCAGCTGGATAGCACAATCAACTCTCTTTTATTGCAAGAAAGCTAAGTAGCCTCCACTGGAGTCATTGACGCCCGAGCGGGCAGCCTTCATAATGCGCCGGCGACAGGAACAAGGATCCGATTGATGACCACCGACACTAATACGACAATATCCGAAGCGCTGCAAAGCGATGAATCACTCACTGCCACAGTGAAGTTTTACGAACGCCATCTCATCGTCTGCACCGGCAACGAAAACTGGTCTGCAAAAATCGAAGCCGGTGGCGGTTTTGTTCAGAGCCTCGCCGAGCAGCTCGCGGCAGAAAGCATGAATTTCGCACGACCTGTGAAATTGACTGCCTGCGATGCACCCAGCGATAGTGCAGGCAACGATGTGCTCATCTTCCCGGATATGCTTCGCTATATCAGCCTGACAGTAGAAGACATTCCTGCACTTATCACTGATCATCTTCTCGGTGGGAAAGCAGCAAACCAACTCAGTCACAAGCCGCTCACCGGTCAGCATATCTTCGTCTGCACACACGGTGAACGCGATGCACGCTGCGGCGAGTGCGGCCCGCCTTTATTCAAACGGTTCCAGAAGGGGGTAGCTTCTCTGGGATTGGAAGAACGAGTACACCTCTATAGGAGCAGCCACGTTGGCGGACATCGCTTTGCAGGCAATATCCTGGTCTATCCACCCGGCGATTGGTATGGCTATGTAACCCCTCCCGATGTTGCGCACATTTTAGCTGCCTATAACGATAGCGGTGATCTGCCGATGGGATTATGGCGTGGACGGATGGGACTTACGCCTGAAGAACAAAACGATTACTTTAAGCGCATTGGTGAAAACTAAAGCAACTCGGAGCAACCTGACCCCAGCATCCTCACCGGAAGTCCGCATCGCGGAAATCATCTCCCGGTTGCGGGAAGCACATCCAGATGCTCGCTGTGCCCTTCATTTTGAGAACCCCTATCAATTGCTGGTTGCTACGATGCTGTCGGCGCAATGCACGGACGAGCGCGTCAACATGGTCACGCCGGAATTATTTGAACGATATCCCAATCCAGAAACGATGGCGGCAGCAGATCGCGAGGAACTAGAGACCGCAATTCGCAGCACCGGGTTCTTTCGGCAGAAGGCAAAGCATATTCAATCCGCCAGCCGGAAGATTGTGCTGGAACATGAGGGGACCGTTCCCGCGGAGATGGATGCCCTCCTTACTTTGCCCGGCGTTGCGCGTAAAACGGCCAATGTGGTGCTCGGGGTCGGATATGAAATCGCCGATGGTATCGTTGTTGATACACATGTGAAACGGCTCTCCAAATTGCTCGACCTGACCGAATTCTCAGAGCCGGTGAAAGTTGAGCGCGACCTGATAGCGCTGGTTCCACACGAAGATTGGATCCACATCTCGCACCTGTTCATCTTCCATGGTCGCCGTGTGTGTATTGCTCGCCGCCCCAAGTGTGCGCAATGCATCCTCAACGACATCTGCCCCTCGGCCCAACTCTGAGAATCTATAAATGATTCTGATTTTTGGCGCGGCCGGAAAAACCGGCATTGCAGTGATTAAGGCCCTCGTAAGTGTCGGTGAACATCCACGGGCGCTGGTGCGCAATACAGCACAGCTCAACCGCGCGCTGATGTATGGCGCGCGTTCGGTCATGACCGGCGACCTGGCCGAGCCGGACTCGCTCGCGCGGGCGATGGAAGGCGTCAGAGCAGTCTATGCCATCTTCCCGAACATACACCCGGACGAATTCGGACTGGCTGCGCTTGCCATGCAGGCAGCGCAGAATGCCGGCGTCGAGCTCTTTGTCTATCACTCGGTAATGCATCCCCTGAATGCAGATATGCCTCACCACTTACAGAAATCGCGGGTAGAGGCACGTCTCCTTAAGAGCGGACTGAATTACACAATCCTGCAGCCAACGGCATATATGCAGAATATCATCGGCTATAGTGAGTCGATCCTGAATGAAGGCAAGTTTGCGATCCCATATGATGCCTCCGCAAAGATTGGAATGGTGGACCTGGCCAATGTTGCTGCCGTCGCTGCACAAGTACTGACCAATTCGGTTCACAATTCGGCCACTTACGAACTGGCTGGGGGTGAAATACTGGATCAGAACCAGATAGCGCAACAAATTGGCAAAACGATCAAGCGAGAAGTGGTCGCCGAAGCAGTGAGCAGAACCGAGTGGGAGAAAAACTCACGCGCGTCCGGCCTCGGGGATTATCAGGTCAATACGCTTCTCAGGATGTTCGAATACTACGAAGAGTTTGGTATCTCGGGTAACTCCGAGACTCTGAGGGAGCTGCTTGGGCACGAACCTACATCATTTGCAGAATTTTGTAGACGAGATTTAAAATATTGGTAACGAAGTTTGGCGAGCTACGCCCCGCTCAGGACGCGCAAAATCCCTGCGGGAGTAATCTTTGCCGGGATAGGTTGATCGCCAAGCGATATGCTGATGAGCAACGCCGTCAGATCTGTTCGCCGGTTCGCCCAGCGCTGAAGCGAATTGAGAGCAATCGGATTTAGACTCAATGCACGGATTCGATTGCTGAATTCGAATAGTCGCTGATATTTTTCCCGCAATAATCTATCATAGTGGGTATATTGGCGTTCGGAATAATCATCTGCAGAGATCATTTCTGCCGCCCGTTGCGCAGCGATCAATCCCGACTCAAGCGCATAATCAATGCCCTCCCCGGTCAGCGGGTTGACCAGTCCGGCAGCCTCACCGACCAATAAGACTCGTTTGCCGAACGTTTTGGCTGTGGCAAAATCTGTACGGATGGGGAACCCCTTAACGGGGCCAACCTGCCTTGCTTCCGAGAGCATTGCTGCGACTACCGGCGACTGCTGCAATGCTTCCATCGCCACGTGCGCCCTTCGCTTGCGTTTCCGGCGACCGTTTGATGCGATGACACCGGCGCCGATATTGGCAGAATTTGGTCCGGTCGGAAATAGCCAGCCGTAGCCCGGTAAGGGCACCTGATCAAAGTGGAAGCGAATCGAGTCATCCACATCGCGGACGCCCTCAAAATATGCGCGGACGGCAAGGATCGGTGGAGGAACATCATCAAGCAGTCCGGTGTTATGAAGTAAACGAGTGCTCGCTCCCACAGCGACGACCACCAAACGGGCTTCCAATTCTACAGAATTTCGCTCTTGATTCCCCAGCACGACAACTCTGTCTTTGCGCGCTTCAATGTTTTCAACATGAAAAGCAGCGCGGAATTGAGCGCCCGCGCGTAGGGCATGTCGGAGCAGAATATCGTCCAATACCAGGCGTGGCACAACCAGTGCGTTGTCCGGCTCAATACCGGTCGATCTTAAAGACACTTGCAATTCATTGCCATTGGGTACAACCACATCCAACTTGTGGATTGCAAAACCGGCTGCGCGCGCTTGCGTCAAAATACTCATCGAATCAAGAACCGCCACAGCGCGCGGGGTAAGGGCATCACCGCAAGTTTTATCACGAGGGAAGCTCGCCTTATCGAGCAGCAGTACATCCAGGCCACGCTGCGCGAGTGCATAACCCGCAGCTGTTCCACCCGGACCGGCGCCGACGATGACGACATCGTAAATATGCGTTGCCATTATGGGATCTTCATGAATCTCCTTTTACGACGATCATACCTGATCGCACGTACAGTGGAATCTGTCGGATGAGACGCGTACAATTGGCTTCTATGAAATCACCAACTCACCCGCTCCGCCGCCTGTGGGGCTACTCCACCGCCTACCGTCGCAATATTATCCTTGCGTCTCTCTGGTCAGTGCTCAACCTTATCTTCGACCTCATGCCACCCTTTCTGATCGGGGCTGCCGTCGACATCGTCGTTGCACGCGAGAATTCCATTTTAGCCAGCTTTGGCGTTCCGGATGTCACTATGCAACTTTGGATTTTGGCGGGCCTGACGTTCATCATTTGGTCGTTCGAATCTGCGTTTCAATATGCCTACAGCGTGACTTGGCGGAACCTAGCACAGAGCATCGAGCACGATCTGCGGATGGAGGCCTATGCCCATGTACAGGGGCTTGAGATGGCATACTTCGAAGACCGCAGCACCGGTGGCTTGCTGTCCATCCTGAACGATGACATTAATCAACTCGAACGATTTCTCGACAACGGCGCAAACGAAATCCTGCATCTCTTCACAACGATGATCGTGATCGGCACGGTCTTCTTCGCTGCAGCACCCTCTGTTGCCTGGATGACCGTGCTGCCGATGCCCTTCATCATCTGGGGTTCGATCCGCTACCAACGGCTGCTTGCACCGCTTTATTCCCGCGTTCGAGAGCAGGTCGGTCTACTGAACGGACAGTTGGCGAACAACCTGAGCGGAATTGCAACCATCAAAAGCTTCACAGCGGAGCATTTCGAAGTTGGCCGCATTCGTAAGGAGAGCCAAGCCTATCGCGAACGCAACCGCGAGGCCATCACACTCAGCTCAGCATTCGTGCCGCTGATCCGTATGGTTATCGTGGTGGGCTTCATTTCAATTCTGGTCTTTGGCGGACAGCTTGCTCTTAACGGCGATCTTAACATCGGTCTCTATAGCGTGTTGATCTTTATCACGCAGCGGCTGCTCTGGCCGCTTACCCGTCTCGGGGAGACGCTCGACCTTTATCAGCGGGCGATGGCTTCCACAGCTCGCGTTCTTGACCTACTTGACACAAAACCTGGAATTGAGAGCGGTTCGCAGGTCCTGGCAGTAAAAGCCACGACAGGACACGTGCGCCTGAATGATGTTTCGTTTGAATATGGGTCGCAAAACGGCCGGTCGGTATTGCAAGGGTTATCCTTGGACATTTCCGCCGGTCAAACGATTGGGTTGGTGGGCCTGACCGGAGCAGGCAAGACAACGGTGGTGAAACTTTTACTGCGTTTCTACGATGTGCAATCCGGCCAAATAACGCTGGATGGGATCGACATCCGCGAATTGAATCTGTCCGACTTGCGCCGCGCCATCGGCTTTGTGAGTCAGGATGTATTCTTATTCCACGGAACGGTGCGGGAAAATATCGCCTACGGCTCTTTCGACGCCTCGCTTGAAGAGTTCACTGCTGCCGCCCAAACAGCCGAAGCACATGAATTCATCCTCGAACTTCCCGAGGGATACGACACCATCGTTGGCGAGCGGGGTCAGAAACTCTCTGGCGGGCAGCGACAACGTATCTCCCTTGCGCGGGCAGTACTCAAAGATCCGCCAGTACTTGTGCTGGACGAGGCAACTTCTTCCGTGGACAACGAGACCGAAGCAGCAATTCAACGTTCGCTGGAACGAATCGTCAAAAATCGCACAACGATCGTGATCGCCCATCGACTGTCCACGATTCGTAACGCAGACCGGATTTATGTGCTGGAAAAGGGTCGCCTACACGAACAGGGTGATCACGCAGCATTGTTAGCGCAAAATGGTATTTATGCTTCGCTCTGGGGCGTACAAACCGGCGCAGTCGAATCATTCTCTGCGATGTGACTTCGCTTTCACCGCCCGAAGAGATCAATTAACGGTCGATCGCCACCTGATCCCCTTCCAATTCCTGAATTAGCTGCACAAGCTCGGTCGGCCAGGGTGCCGACTTCTTCTCCTTAGGTTCGGCATTCACCCAGATGATTTCGCTGGTAGTGAGCGCAGAGTCTCCACCTTTCTGAAACACGGCTAACTCGAATGTCAGGCTGGAGCGCCCCACACGCCGGGAACGCACACCGACATCGATTTCATCATCGAAGTGCAAGGGCGCAAAAAACTCAAGTTGCATTTTCACCATAAACACATCGGTGCCCTTCGGGATGAGTTTCGTCTCCACATCAAAAGGCAGCGCGCGGAAATATTCCGAGATGGCCGTGTCGAAATAGACCAGGTAGTGCGCATTGAAGACTATGCCTTGTTTATCCACTTCCGAAAATCGCACCCGGAAAGGGAACGTGAAGCGGAAATCGGCTCGTTGCATTTCACTCATGATAGGTCAGGCTGCTCAAGCTGGTTCAAGAGTTGTACGCCAGAAAGTCAACCACAACTTTAGCGAGTTCTTCGCCTTTATCTTCCTGCAGGAAATGTCCGGCCCCTTCGATAGTTGTGTGGGGCTGATCTTTAGCGCCGGGAATAGCACGCTTAAATAAGAGATCGGCGCGAGCTGTAATGGGATCGCCATCGCTGAACGCAGTTAGGAAAGGTTTATCCCAATGGCGTAACGATTCCCAGGCTCGTCGATTGGCAGCGGAAGCTGGATCGTCCGGCGTGATTGGCACGAGCGCCGGGAAGATGCGCGCGTCGGCTTTGAACGATTCGTCGGGGAACGGCGCTTCATAGGCGGCCAACACCTCCGGCGCGAGCACGGTCATACTGCCGCCGTTTATCACCCGGCCAACAGGAAACTTGCTCACCGTCTGGGAGAATTCCCGCCAGCGGAGGAAAGCTTCGTTCATCTGCTGGTCGCCGGTGGGCAGTGCGGTGTTGGCAGCGACGATGCTCGCAAAACGATCGCTATGCTCGGCGGCCAGGCGCAGGCCGAGCAATCCGCCCCAATCCTGCCCAAAGAGCGTGATTTGTCGAAGATCGAGTTGCTCCACAAACGCAGGCATCCAATCCATATGGCGTTGATAACTATAGTCATCCACGGAGGCAGGTTTATCCGAACGGCCAAAGCCGACCAGGTCCGGCACCACGCAGCGATGTCCTGCTGCAACCAGGATCGGGATCATCTTGCGATACAGGAAAGACCAAGACGGCTCGCCGTGCATGAGCAATATTGGCGCTGCCTGCGCCGGAGCCTCGTCTATATAGTGGACTCGCAGTTCCCCTCCATCACCAGCAGGCACGTTGATGTAATGTGGTTCAAAAGAATAGTCGGGCAAATTTTCAAAGCGCTCGTCGGGCGTGCGTAATATGTCCACGCTCAATTCTCCTTTTACTACTCGGGTATCACCTAACAGTCATAGGATATTGGCTCAGCCTTTGCGTATTGTCAATCTTGCGACGATTGACACGGCCTCGCGGAGGCCATATAGTTGATGGCATGAACGCGGATGTCCGAGGTAATACGGAAAAGATCAAACAAATTGGTCTGAAGGTCGGTGCGAAAGTTGTAGGCGTTGCCGCAGTAGAGGCCTTTAACGACTACGTTCCAGAAGGCCATCGCCCCTCAGATATATTGCCGGGTGCCAAGAGCATCGTCGTGGCCGGGAGTCTTGGCCCCACCAACGGTGCCTGGCGCAGCCCCGATCACCGCATTGCCGAAGTAACAGGCTACGACTTTCGCGAAAACGTGGCCGTGCACGTCATGGCCGATCACATCGAACAGAACTTTGGATACTACGCTATTCAGGCGCCCGCCTTACCCACCAAAGGTCAAACACCGCCTATGAGCATGATGCTGGCCGCAGTGCTGGCTGGTCTCGGAACTCGCTCACTCGCTGCCAATATCATCCTGAATCCGAAGTACGGACTCCTATACTACGCATCCGTAATAACCACGATGCCACTGGAGTACGACCATCAGCTTGAAAAAAACGTGTGTCCGGCACCCTCATGCGTGCAGGCCTACCAGCGGCTCGGAAAGACCCCCTGCATGGCTGTCTGCCCGGCGGACAACGGCGGCTGCATCGACGGCGAATTGGACGAAAACGGTCGTATCACGCATTCGTATTTCAATCGAGAACGCTGCAGCACTCGTGCGATGAACTTCGGTATCAAAGGCCATGTCAAGATGCTCGAAATGGCAGTGAATGAAGATGAGCCGGCACGCCGACAAGAGATTATCTTCTCCGACGATTTCCATCGCCACCTTGCCTCCATCGGTCGCTATAAAGAAAGTGTGGCGCAATGCTTCGAGTGCATGCGCGTATGCCCGGTCGGGCGCGCGGATCGGAAGCTGAAATGACGGCTGCCGAACTCGACTTCGCTACAGTAAAAGAAGAACTCTTCGCACTCTGCCGCAAAAGTGGCGTCTCGGTCGTCGGCGTGGCAGCTGCCACCGCCTTCAACGATGCTCCGAAAGGCTACCGCCCGGTAGATGTTTTACCCAATGCACAGAGTGTTCTTGTACTGGGTGGTTCAGCGCCGCGTGCGGGCGAGTGGCTCAGCCCACAGGTGGAATTGATGGAGAATGTCGGTACCTCGGACCGCGTCACAGTCATAGGGATGAGGATTGCTCGCCACATTGAGGAAACATACGGCTTTTACGCATTGACAGTGCCCCCTGGTACTGACAAAGGTGATCGGCCATTCGTCAGCATCGCCCTCGCAGCCGAAATGGCGGGTTGTGGATCGCGGACTCTGGCCGGGCCGATTATGCACCCCGAGTACGGCCTGCTCTATTACGCGGCGATCATTACAACACTTCCATTGGCGGCGGACGGCCCCATGCAAACGCCAGCCTGCCCGGCACCGGAATGCGTGGACATGTGGGAAGAATACGCAACGACACCTTGTTTGAGCACTTGTCCGATTGATGGGGATGGCTGCTTGGGCGGCGACATTGAAAATGGTCGCTTCACCGATCGACTCTACAACAAAGAACGTTGTACAACCCGTGTCTATAACTATTGGATTCCGGGTTATCAGAAAGCACTCGCAGCGGCGCTGGACGAAGAGGACAAGGAAAAACGCAAGATGATTCTCTACGGCAGTTTCTTTACGCGTACACTATGGTCGATTACGTATTCAAATGTTTCACAGGGGCAATGCTTCGAATGTGTGCGCGTGTGCCCGATTGGTAAAGAAAGTCGTTTCAAGAATTGAGTCAAACGAATATGACGTACCGAGTTAAGAGATTGAGAGGGTAATCCATGCTCTTCATTGATCCAGAAAGATATCAAAAATATAAAGACGAAATCTTAGCGCTGACAAATTCTGTGCAAGTGGATATTAATGAATTCCTCCCAGAAGGAACACGCAAACGTGGCCTTTCAGACAAGGAAATCGCCGAGAAACTTGGCCTGGACGAGGAAGAAGTTCGCGAAATCCGCTGCGTCGCAGAGCGGCAGTCTTATCCATTGGAAGAATTTGACAACGCAGTTAAATTTAAAGAAAAGGCCTGCCGCACATTTGCTGAGTCAGGCCTCTCCTATATTTATAAGCCCGGCTACAAGCCGGTTGACTGACAGCATCCTGACATCGGGCGAAAATGAAGCATCCCGAGTAGCGCTGCACGAAGTAAAGCGCGTATCGCCTCGTCCAGCCGCCGCCAAGTCCCCCAGTCTCGCTCAGTCGCGGGCGCGACTGCACGCGGTCCATGGCTGGGGATGCGCGCAATTCCTAGCCCCTCAAGCCTTTCACAAAATCAGCAATAGCCTCCCCGATATCATGGGGAGAATCTTCCTGGATGAAATGCGAACCTTTCACCGTCACTTCTTTTTGCTGTGGCCACGAACGACAGAAGTCACGCTGTGGACCTGTGAGAATTGCGCCCGGCTCAGCATTTATAAACAATTTCGGCAAATCACTCGTCGTGAGCCATTCTGAATATTCTGTAACCAGAGCAAGCATATCTGCCGGCTCACCGCCAATTGGAATCTCACGAGGCCATGTCAGAGTCGGTCGGCGAGACTCGCCTGGTTCCAGATACGGCCAGCGATACACCTCCATTTCTTCTACAGTCATCTCGTGCAAAACACTTCCAGGTAACACGCGTTCGACGAAGATATTCTTTTCCAGCACCATTTTTTCTCCCGCCGAAGAACGGAAGCCTCTGAAGACTTCTCGGGCAGCGTCTGGCCAATCGTCCCAACTGACCGGTCGAACAATCGCCTCCATGTAGACGATCGCCTGTACAGCAAGTTTGTCGCGTTGCGTGTGCGCCCAGTGAAAGCTGAGTGCCGACCCCCAATCGTGCACTACAAAAATTGCATTCTCCATTGCACCGACCGCCTCCAACCAGGCACTCAGATAGCGGTAGTGATCTTCAAATCGATAGGAGCCGGACGGATTTTTCCCTGACTCCCCCATCCCAATTAAATCCGGTGCAAGACACCGCCCGTGGACTTCCAGGTGCGGAATGATATTCCGCCAAAGGTAGGAGGAGGTTGGATTGCCATGCAGGAAAACGATCGGATCACCCGCGCCGACATCAACATAGGCCATCTCCGAATCGAGCACTTCGACGCGCTGGCGGGTGTAAGAATCCTTCGCAGAGATAGCTGGGTTCGAGAAGATATGCTCCTTTGATTGACTTGCAGGTGAGTTACGAAGTTAATCGAAATTGGTTAGGAGCGCAAATCAAAAAGCCCCTCCATTTCGGGAGGGGCTGTAGAGCACTAGAAATTGATCAGGGACTAAGCGGCGTTGATCTTCTGCGCCTCCTGGTAGCCATCAATCGCGAAAAATATGTTCATCAAAAATACGGCTGCGAACATAGGCGGGTATAGCGATGGCGCTGCAGTTCGAAGCTGCAACTCCACATAAGTAAGCACCAATGCGCCAATCGTGAGCGCGATTCCAAGCCCTTTGCGACGACCGTTGTACAGGGTGCCCGGTCCCATAAAGAAAAAGTTTAATACTGCTGCTATCCAAGGTTTTTTCATTATTACCTCCAAATAGATAAATGGTTTCTTAACAGATATGACGAAGAAACCAGCGAAAAATGCGCGCTCTCCGAAAAACTCGTAATGAAGCATTTCGCGCGTTCAACTCATCATATAATAGGTGGCAAGGAGTAGTCAAATAGAGACGCCTATGAATACTGTGGAACTATCGGCAGCCCGCGCAGGGGACGCGCAGGCTTTTAGCAACCTGACTGAGCCTTTCCGGCATGAGCTGCAAGTACATTGTTACCGTATGCTTGGCTCACTCCACGATGCGGAAGACATGGTGCAGGAAACCATGATGCGGGCCTGGCGTCGCTTGGAGACCTTCGAAGAGCGCGCCCCACTACGGGCCTGGCTCTATCGGATAGCAACAAACGCCTGTCTGGATACAATTGCCAGTCGCAAACGGCGACTACTTCCCCCGGCCCGTCACGCGCCTGCTGACCCGGGACAGCCCTTCCAGCCCCCCACTGCTGATCCGGAATGGCTCGAACCACTCCCCGAGGGTATGCTCGCGGATACTTCGGCAAACCCTGAAGCGCGCTATTCTGAACAAGAGAGTATTACACTCGCTTTTCTGACGGCACTGCAACTGCTGCCACCACGCCAGCGTGCAGTATTGCTCATGCGCGATGTGCTCGGCTGGCGGACAAGCGAAGTGGCGGAGTTGCTCGATTTAAGCGCTTCCTCGGTGAATAGTGCTCTTTATCGCGCACGCCGCAAGCTGGACAAGGATTATCAAATTGAGACGCGGCTCAACGAAGAACCCGACGACGCCACCCAGCACTTATTGACACGCTATATGAACGCCTGGGAGACGGCCGACATTGGCGGCTTGATGGCGCTCTTTCGCGAAGAAGCCTCCTTTGTCATGCCGCCCTCGCCGTCCTGGTATCAGGGCCGCAGTGCCATTGCACAATTGTTCGAGCATGAATTATTTGTCGGCGAAGCACGGGGGCGCTGGCGTTTGCAGTCTGTCCGAGGAAATGGATTGCCAGGATTTGCAACGTATCGAATTGATCCCGACAACGAAAGCTATGTCCCCGCGACGCTGCAACTGCTCTCGATTGCCGAGGGTGCGATCAGTAATGTGACGGCATTCTTCGACCCGCGCGTATTTGAATATTTTGATCTGCCGGGAACGATCCCCGCGAATGGAAGTTAGTGTTCCGAACGAAGTTGCCGCGCCTGTACAATGATTCCCAGCGCAGTGCCAACGGCGATGAGAGTCAATCCGAGCGCAGGACGAATATGCGCGGATTGCAATACGAGTACTGAGCCACCTAGCGCCGAAAGCCCTATAAGAGCCCAATCTACCAGCGCCGAGACCAAGATCGCCCCGATCACCCCACCGACGATAAAAACAATCCAGTCGGGACCACCTAGCTCAAACCCGATATTTCCAAGCAGTGCAGTTGCCAGAAATCCGCCCACAAGGAATCCGGCCGTTCCAATGGCGAAGCGCTTTACAACGATGGCGAGTACCGCGCCGATCAGCCCTGCGATGATTGCCACAACCAGTACCGCGATCTCAGAACCGTCCCCAAAGAAGCGCGTCGCCAGCGTGGCTCCGGCAACAAAACCTGCCAGGGCTACGAACAACCAGAACAACCTGCGTCCGGCAAACATGACTGCCAGCCCGACCAGGATACTGATGATGAGGGTTAATTGCATGTTGTCGGTTTCCAACTGAACTTAGATCAGGAGTCTAAATATTTTAGACCCGTTCCAGAATTGAACAAAACGACTCTTTCATCCGGTTTGACCCAACCATCCTCGACCAGTTTCTGTAATCCTGCTAATGTCGCTGCGCCCTCCGGAGCGGCGAATATCCCTTCCTTCTGCGCCAATTGACTTCGGGCGGCTCGAATTTCGTCCTCACTGACAGCTACTGCCATTCCATCACTCTCATAAAGAGCAGACATGATCAACCGATCGGCGAAGCTCTTCGGCACACGCAAACCAGAGGCGTGTGTGGCAGCCCCTTCCCAGAACTCGTTGGTATCCGCATGCTGCTCGAAGGCTCTGATTACCGGTGCGCAACCGGTAGATTGGACCGCAACCATTCTTGGTCGAGCGACATCGTCTAGCCAGCCCAGCGCTTCCATTTCCGCGAAGGCTTTCCACATCCCGACGAGGCCGGTGCCCTCACCCGTCGGATAGACAATGACTTCAGGCAACACCCAGCCGAAGCCTTCCGCCACTTCGTAGCCCATGATCTTCTTTCCTTCGACGCGATACGGCTCTTTGAAGGTGGAGACATCGAACCAGCCTTCATTTTTCGATCGTTCGGCGGCCAGTGCATCGGCATTACTGATAAGGCCCTCGACGAACTCAATCTGTGCTCCTGCTGCCTTACATTCCTCGATATTCGCGCGCGGGGTGTCGGCGGGCATGATGACCAGCGCCTCCATCCCAGCTCGAGCAGCGTAAGCTGCCATTGCGCCCCCGGCGTTGCCAGTAATGGGGATAATCACGCGTGTCGCGCCTAATTCCCGAGCGCAAGAAACGGCTGCGGATAAGCCACGTGCTTTGAAGGAACCAGTCGGGTTACTGCCATCTTCTTTTACGAATAGGTTGTTCAATCCGAGTTCAGCGCCGACGCGCCTTAGCGGCAACAATGGCGTATCGCCTTCGCCGAGTGAGATGAAATTTTTCGGATCTCGGATGGGCAGCACCTCCCGCCATCGCCACATCCCGGCCGGGCGCGCGGTCATCTCTTCGCGCTTAACACTTTCTTTTAAAGCCACCAAATCATATCGAGCAAGATAAGGCGTGTCGCAATCGCGACAGAAGGTGCGTAGCTCGTCGGCAGTAACCGTTCCGCCGCAATGCGAGCATTCCAAATGAGTGAGAAAAGACATAGAAGGTTATATAAATCAGGTTGCAAGCCAAATCAAAGAAGCATCCAAGAGCGCTACGGCGACATCGATGAGAAATGCACGACGCTTGTATACACCGGTCGAGTAAGGGATCACGGCAGCCAGAATTAATAACGGTGTTCCGAATGAGTAATGAGCACCAACTAAAAATGTCGTCAACAAACCGGTGCGGGCAATCATTCGCGACCAGAGATACTCATTGATTTCTTGAAGATAGTCCGCCTTATCAATCGCGGCGACGCGCTCTGTCACAAACCAGACATAGCTTGCCAATAGGTACGCGCTGGCATAAACGAGCCACGGATCAAACGAAGGCAGCGCTGCAATGGGAACGGTTCTTTCGATCCACAATGTAACGCCGATAATGGAGAGCAGATGAAGGAATTGATCGAGGAGATAGCCCCCGAAAATCCAGTCTGGTTTGTGCTTTGCCAAAACATTTTTGAAATTGTCGATGGCATAATGGATGGCTGTCAATACGAGCAGATAGAACCACAAATCCGTTCGATACTCGCCCACAACAAAGAGCAGTACTGCAAAATGAACGGCCACATGCGAGATCAGTCCCCACCAAGTCCGTTTGGCCTGCACCATTTTGTCGGTCTGAAATGGATAGTCCCCCAACAGATGCGCGAGATAGAGAAACCAGAACATAAATTCCAGAAATGATCAGAAGATTAAGGAGAGGAGGGAATATCCGGCCTAGCTAACCTACGAGTCTGCGATGCTCGACCATAAGGCAAGCATCCATGACAACACCCAGTTCGGCCTCACGCGCGTGTTGACCTGCTAGCGCGTGCCTTATTCCGAGCTGTAACCAGATCGCCTGTGCACCAATTTCGATAGCCTGATCCACAACTTCGGAAACGTATTCCGGTCGCCGAAAGACATTCACCAGGTCAATCGGTTCAGGAACCCGAAGCAGGTCCGGATAGGCTTTTTCGCCCAGTGCGGAATCGAGATATGGATTTACCGGAATGATGCGGTAGCCTGCGCGCTGCATATAGGCCGGGATGCGATACCCGGCACGACTTTCGAGGTGGGAAAAGCCCACAACCGCAATGGTATGCGTAGTTTCCAAAATGTTGAGCATTTCAGCATCGGTTGCCTGGTTGATATCCACAAGTGTCATTCTATGGTATTGCCCAGGAGGCGGCCATGATTCGCTCGCATACAGGTGTCCTCGACCACTTCAAGACCGGCAGCCTCGGCAACGCGCGCAGCCTCCTCATTTGCAATGCCCAATTGCATCCAGACAACTTTCGCGCCCAATGTAATCGCTTCATCCACAATTGGCGGCACTGCATCGCTGGGCCGAAATATATCGACAATATCCACAGGCTCAGGAATTGAGTTCAAATCAGGATAGGCTTTCTCGCCGAGTACCTCTTCGTACTTCGGATTGACCGGGATGATCTTGTATCCGTGCGATTGTAAATAGGCGGGCACAGTATGCGAAGGTTTTTCCGGATTTTTGGATATGCCGACAACCGCGACAGTTTTGTATGTCGCCAGGATACGTTTGAGATCGCCGTCCGACTTGCGCTTTATAATACCCAGCGTCGGCGGCAATGGGCCAGCGGATTCGAAATTGACCGGTAACATGACTCGAAAGCAGGTCTCACCCGGCACGCTATACAATTTGATGTCGCCCCGGTGTTTGTTAACAACAATGTTGTAAGAAATGTCCAACCCAAGCCCGGTGCCCTTCCCCGGTGGCTTGGTGGTAAAGAATGTGTCAAATACTTTGTTCTGAATATCCTGCGGTATGCCCGCTCCAGAATCTTTAATATCAACGGTGATCCAATCGCCGACGAGACGCGTACGGATATTGATCTCGCCCTGACCACCCATCGCGTCAACAGCATTGTCGAGCAGGTTGGTCCACACCTGGTTGAGCTCGCTCCCGTAAGCGTAGATGGGAGGCAAAGCCGCATCATAATCGCGCTTCACACTCACACCATCCTTAAGCTTGCTACGCAGAATGAGCAATGTATTGTCGAGTCCTTCGTGCACATCCACTTCCTGCACCGGTGCCTGATCGAGATAGGAATAGGACTTGAGTGCTTTGACGATCGATGAAATGCGCTCCGCGCCTTGACCAATCTCCGTCAACAGGTTGAATACGCTATACGTCCCACCGAGTGCTGCAAAGATTGTCGGCAGTTGTGCGGCCGTGAAGTTCTGAGCAAGCGCATCGAGCGTCTCAGGTGCGAAATCCAAATCCACCAAGTTGGGTGCGATCTCCCAGGCCTCCGGTACATCATGATCTTCAAGCCACTCTTCCAATTCATACTCACGATCGCTGCGCGTCAGAGCATCCATCTCGGGAGGCAGGCTGGCACTTTCACGGGCGCGTCCGGCCAACTGTCCGAGCATTTCACTCTGTTGCTCTGTGAACTGCAGGCCACGTAGGTGCGCCTGCGATTGTATAAATTTTTCCACCGCTTCGACCATCACACCTGCACCGCGTTTGACAGCCGCAGCCGGATTGTTGAGTTCATGCGCTACTCCGGCCGAGAGCGTGCCGAGCTGCGCCATCTTTTCGCTCTGACGCAACATCACATTCGTCGAGCGAAAGCGGCCCAGAACAGTTACCAGGAGGGCGCGGGCTGCGGAAGGGCTTGATTCAAGCAACTCATCAAGTTGTTCTTTGTGGATCGCCAGTAAGCGCACCGAGTCACGCGCGCGCACGCTGGCAGTTCGGGGGGTGTCCTCCAGCAAGGACATTTCGCCGATCACCTCACCAGACTCGCGTACAGCCAGTAGCACTTCGCGGCCGCTGGAGTTTTTGATGATCTCAAGCTCCCCATCTTCGATCACATAGGCGCGGTCGCCGGGGCTACCCTCTGCGAACAATTCCTCGCCTGGCTCGAGCGAAACTTCATCCACCATGCGGCAAAGGCGGTCAATATCCGCCTCCGGCATACCGGCAAACAACTCGACTTTCTTTAGAAATTCTCTCATCAGACTGTCTTCAGATATTGATGCACGAGTTGAACACAAATGGAGCCCTGACCCACTGCCGAAGCAACGCGCTTGATTGAGCCATGGCGTACATCACCGGCTGCAAATATGCCTTGTACGCTCGTTTCCATCAGGTACGGATCCCGGCGCAGCTTCCAATTCTTGGGACGTTTTCCATCTGTCATGAGGTCCGGGCCGGTCAGGATGAAACCGGGTCGGTCGCGTCCCACAACTCCCGCAACGGCCTCCGAATGGGCTACGGCGCCGATAAAGATAAACATTGCGGCAGCGGGGACTTTCTCAGTTTCCTGTGTGTCGTTGTTCACGATGGTGATTGCATCCAGGCGGTCTTCACCGTGGGCCTGTGCGACATCGGTCCGGGTGAGCACTTCAATATTGTCAGTAGACTCAATCTGATCGATCAGATATTGCGACATGCTTTTTGTAAGAGAACTAGCGCGTACAAGGATTGAAACTTTGGAGGCGAAACGGGAAAAGAACATTGCTCCCTGCCCGGCCGAGTTCGCCCCCCCAATGACATAGACATGCTCATCTTTGTAGTTGGCGGCCTCGGTCAATGCTGCGCCGTAGTAAATGCCGGCGCCATTCAGATCGGCGACCCCTGGTTTTTTTAATTCACGCACCGATACGCCCGTGGCGAGCAAAAGAGCGTGGCAATTCAGCTCTGAGCCATCGTTAAGCTCGACAATGCGGTAGGGGTCTTCCACGCGCACTGAGGTGACTTCCTGGGCTGTTAGTATTTCTGCGCCGAGCCGTTTCGCCTGCACAGTCGCGCGTTGCGCCAGGTCGGCGCCGCTCACGCTCTTGGGAAAGCCCAGATAGTTCTCAATGCGAGAGCTGGTGCCCGCCTGCCCCCCCGTCGCCTTCTTCTCGATCAGTAGCGTTTGGAGTCCTTCTGAGGCCCCGTACACGGCGGCGGCTAAGCCCGCTGGACCGCCACCGATGATAATAAACTTATAAAAAGGACTCTCTGCCTGCGTGTGCAGACCAACCCGATCCGCGAGGCTGCGATTGTCTGGATTGATGAGCGCTTCTCCATCCGGGAAAAACACCACAGGCAGTCCTCGATCCGCATTCCAAACTCCTTCAACATCGTGGCGGGCTACTTCGTCGGTTTCAATGTCCAACCATTGATAAGGAATACGATTACGGGAAAGAAAATCTTTGACCGAGTGGCTCGTGGCTGACCATAATGTCCCGGCGACGCGAATACCATCGTACGGAACGGGGACAGTCGCCCACCAGTCGCTAAGCAGATCATCCAGGACCGGATACAAATTCTCTTCGGGCGGATCCCAGGGTTTCATCAGGTAATGATCAAGCCCAATTGTATTGATGCTCTGGATTGCGGCTTCGGTGTCGGCATATGCCGTCAGCAGAACTTTGCGTGCCTCCGGGTAGTATTTCATCGCTGCTGCGAGGAAGGCAGTCCCTTCCATCTCAGGCATTCTTTGATCAGCGAGAAACAGCGCAACAGGATCATTGCGCTGCTTGAGTTTCTGCAGTGTGTCTAGCGCTTCAGCACCGGAGCCTGCTTTGATAACGCGATATTCGCCTTTGTAATGCTGGCGGATATCACGGTTGACGGCATTGAGTACCTGTGGCTCGTCGTCAACAGTGAGCAGGATCGGTTTCGTCATATTCGTCTTCCCTTAAACGGGATGAATTTCTAGGAGTTATTCTCAGCCGGCGAGTTCGTGTTCCATAATGGGACGGACTTCAGCCTGAGCATAGAAGGTATCACGGAATCGGTCTTCGACAAGATTCTGAACAAGGAATTCTATTTCAATTCGTGCGTCCCGCAAATTGGTGTCGCGAACCGCCGTGTCGCCTTCCACGCCTGCAAGTGTAGCCAATGTTCTGTGAAGCTGCCAGCGGACGTAGCGCTCACCGATTTCCTGCGAAACCTGCAAGCCCTCCTCCAATGCGTTGAGCACAGCCGGATATTGCATATCGCCCTTTGCCTGGAATATCCGAGCTTGCAGGAGAAATAATTCAGGTAAACGCCACAATTGACTGCCAGCGCACACAGATCTGATCAGACCAGAAAGCGTGAGCGCGGCCCCCGCATACTCCTGCCTTGCGTGCAGGAGTTCGGCCTGCGTCTGAATAATCGGGGTTGAAAGGGGTGCCCTTAAATTCCGTACTTCATCTCCAATACCCTCCATAGCTTGGGCAGCATTATCAATTTCGCCACGCAAAATATACATATGTGCCAGTTGAGCCAGGAACTGACTCGCGAAGAGCGGCCCACCTTCGGAAATATCTGTGTAGTCTGTCAGGCACGTCAGGGCGCGTTCATGCATGCCGATAGCTTCATAACCACGGCTTAAATACGGAAGGTATGCAACTATATGTGATTGACTGATTGATACTAGCTTCTCCAGATCGAGAATGGCCCGACCCAGGAAGCCCTCGGCCATGTCATTTTGAGCGGCCATCCAGCGCGCGTCCATCTCGCCGTGGTGATTATCAATGGATTGATTCAACTTTACAGCCAATTGGAGCGACTCCCGCGAGTTCTGATACCTTCCCGCCAAATGTCTCAGAAGTCCATACCCAACCAGATTGTCACTCACCAGTGGCAGGTTCTGTTTCTCTTCAAATATCGGCAGTGCTTTGGACATCATCTCCGCCCCGCGCATCGGTTCACCACCGAAACCGATGACTCGACCGAGGTCGTTCAAGATAAACGCCAACATTTCTTTATTTTCATGCTGGCGGGCAAGCGCTAGCGCTTGCTCGCCGAGATCAATGGCCTCAGCGTAGTTCAATTTCCCAAACCCAGTGACAAGCATTAGCAACCACAGTGAACGGGTCTCGGCAGTGACATCTCCAATTGTGCGCGCCAGTCCAAGCGCCTGATTACAGAGCGTTTCTCCCTGATCGGGATCGAACAACGGTGTAAACACCGAATGCACGGTGGCGCGTGCCAGCAACGCCGCCAATTTCATGCGGTTGTCGTTGCGAGAATCAGCCTCCGCCTCCAATATGAGATAGGTCCCAACAGCAGCATCATAGTCAATCCCAAGCTCCTGCACAGGTCCCAGATTACCAAAGAGATGAATGCACTGCTCAGAGTCCAGCGCAATGGCCTCATGCTCCCGGGCGAGGTCCGCAGCATCTTGATAATGTGTACGCGCTTCCGCATGAGCATATAATCGAAACGCTGCGTCACCAGCCAGGATGTGATAGTGAAAGGCTCGTTGCGGCTCGCCGGCGCCCGCAAAGTGAAAGGCGAGCGAGACAGCGTGGGCTTCGAGTTCCGCAGCAAACAGGCTTTCGAGGGCCTCTCCCACATGCAAATGATATTTGCGCCGTTGCTTGCGCAATATCGTGTTGTGGGCTGCTTCCTGAGTGAGCACATTTCGAAAGAAATATTCCAACTCGGGAATGCGCGCTGCCTCGCGGATCAGGCCTGCGCGCAGCAGCGTACTTAGATGCTTTTCTAATGGCAGCTTGCCTTCCGGGCTTTGCGATATCGCGTCTAACACGCGGTAATAAAACTGGCGACCAATGACCGCTGCCATTTGTAGCGTCTGGCGCACATCTTCATCCAAGCGGTCAATACGCGCGACAAGCAGGGCTTGGATCGTGTCCGGGATATCGATATCTTCGCCGCCCGATAGTACCCACCATTGCACCCCATTCTGATCGGAATTTTTGGTGGGGGTCACTTTCATGATTACACCTTCATCGATGAAGGTACGTACAACTTCTTCGACGAAGAAGGGATTTCCGCCACTCTTCTCGAGGATGCGCGCACGCAAAGGCTCCGGTAAATCTGCGGCCGCCAGCAGCTCATCCACGAGTTGGTTGCTCTCTGAATTGCTGAGGGGTTGTAATTCGAGGACGGTGGTGCGGTGATGAAAGTCAGATTCCGCTACGGAGCGCAATTGCCAGCTCGATGCCTGCCGCTCCGGCCGGAAAACACACACCAGCAGCAAAGGCAACTGATCTACAAGTTGAAAGGCTTGCTGAATCAGTTCAACAGAGGCGGGATCGCTCCAATGAACATCATCAAAGACGAAAACTGCCGGCGTTTCTTGCGTCCATATACGGAAGAGATCTGCTGCGACGATTAACAATTCACGCTTGAACGTTTCTCCATCCAGCGCACTTTCGAAACCGAACAACTGCTCCAACACCTGTCCGGCGCGCGCTTGACCCTCCGGCTCGAAGTGTTTGACTGTGCTGGTTATTGCGTTTCGAAGCGTTGCACTGGAATCCTGCAGCTTAATTCCTAACAGCCGCCGTACGAGTCGTTGAAACAGGCCGTATGGTTGGCTCCTTTCATACGAAAGACTCGCAGCCTCGTACCACCTTCCATCTGTAATGCCGTCCTCAAATATGGCATGCGATTCTGCAATGAGCCGGCTTTTACCCAGACCCGCTTCACCGATCACAAATAAAATCCGGCCCACGCCCTGACCCAGTGCGGCAAAAGCTTCCTCGAAGGCTGCCAGTTCGTGCTCCCGTCCAACAATGGGTGCATCCAAACCTTCAATTCCACGCTGGCGGCCACGGTCGGCTTTCCTCTCCAGGACGCGATAGGCTGCGACTTGTTCCTCTTTTCCTTTGACCTCGAGAGCCCCCAAATCTTTGACATCGAAAATCGGAGCAATCAGCTCATAGGTGTCTTCCGCGATCTGGACTGTACCGGGCTCAGCGCTCTGCTCCATGCGGGAGGCGATATTGATGGCATCCCCCATGGCCGTGTATTCCACACGCAGGTCCGAACCGACAGCACCCACCACAACCGAACCGGTGTTGATACCAACACGCACATCGAAATCAACTTCGTATTGTTTGGCAACCTGCTCACGATAAGGGCTAAGCGCACGGACGATCTCAAGTCCGGCTAGAACCGCCCGCTCCGGATCATCTTCGTGAGCAATAGGAGCGCCGAAGAATGCAGGGATAGCATCGCCCATGAGTCGCGCCACGGTTCCTTCGTATTGATAGACTGGGCCGATCATATGCTCAAAGGCACCATTGATGATTTCCATCCACTCTTCCGGGTCAAGCTGCTCGGCGGCAGCCGTCGAGCCTTGCAGATCGCAGAAGAGCATCGTGACCACGCGTCGCTCACTGACCATCCCTCCGTTACTTGAAGATTCGAGCTTGGCGAGCAATTCCTTGGGGATGTACTGTTGCAATAATGGATTACTCTCAGCCGCCTCTCCGACAGACGCAATTTCCTTTGTCGGCGGTTCAGTCGATTCTTCAACAGTAGGCTCTAGTACTGGTTTCGACTCAACACGTGACGGATTCAGAGTGGGAGGCGACCACTCAAATTTGGATTGTTGCTGCAAGCGCAGGCCGCAATGATCGCAAAAATATGAATCGCCCGGCAATTCCGTATTGCAACGCGGACAATGATCCACGATCAGCCCGCCGCAGCGCTTACAGAAATTCGCCTGCTCGCGGTTTTCAGTTTCACAATGTGGACAGTTTATTGACATACGAAGAACCTTAATGTTGCATTTATTAATGTTGACCTAAAGTCAATACCTTTCAAATAAGCAAACAGGTGGCACCCGAGGCATACTTGTGAGATATACAAATTCGCAAGATGCCAGGGGGCCACCTGATGGGATACAGATTACGCGAGGTTGACATCGAGAGCAAGTTTTGCCGGGAACTGACATTTACAAGCCTGAGCCGGGTTATTCCGCCAGATGTGGTCGAAGCAGCGTTGGAGGCAGAAGGCTTGAAAACGCAACGCGAGCGCAAATTGAATCTGGTCGTGACAGTGTTTTTAATCATCACAATGAACATCTACACGCAATCTTCTCTGGGGCGGGTAATGCGTAAGATCGCCCAGGGGTTGCGGTACATCTGGAACAATCCGGAATACGCGGTACCGAAAGACAGTGCGATTACCTATCGGCGCTATCAACTGGGTGCTCGACCGGTCGTGCGTTTGTTTCGGCATGTATGTCGACCGATAGCTACGACGGAGACAGCCGGCGCGTTCCTCTTTGGATTGCGCCTGATGGCCATCGATGGCACGGTTGAAGATGTGGCTGACACGCCGGAGAATGCGGCGGCTTTTGGACGGCACCACAGCCCGCGCGGCCAGAGCGCTTTTCCGCAGGTGCAAGGGGTGTATCTGGTCGAGTGCGGCACGCATACGATTGTCGATGCGGGCTTCTGGCCTTGCCACACCAGCGAGCGCATAGGTGGTTTTCGCCTGTTGCGCTCGGTCGAGATGGGCATGTTGGTGATGTGGGACCGTGGGTTTCATGATTATGACATGCTGCGCATGGTTTTGGAGCGCGGGGGACACATTTTGAGCCGATTTCCAGCCCATGTCAAGCCTAAAAACCGCTGTCCCTTGCCAGATGGCTCCTACACCGCCTACCTGACCCCCTCCGACTACCAGCGCCGCAAGCGGGGCGAGCGCCTCCTGGTGCGCATCGTCGAATACACCATAAGTGACCCGGCACTCCCCGGTTACGGTGAAGTGCACCGCTTGGTTACCACCTTGCTGAACCCCGAAGCCTTCCCAGCCCTGGAACTCGCGCGAGCTTATCACGAACGCTGGGAAATCGAATTGGTCATCGATGAAGTCGACACCCATCAACGTCTGGCCGGACGCCCGCTGCGCAGTCTCAAGCCGGTCGGGGTCATTCAGGAACTGGTAGTGGTTACATGTTGACTGATGAGTCTGGAAAAAGTAAGTTGTTGGCCTGCCAAACAGAGGAGCGCCAAAATGATCCAGAGTGTCATCACGCATGAGTGTTCAAAGTGCAGGAGCCTCAACATTGTCAAGAATGGTACAGACTATAAAGGCGGTCAGAAGTTTCATTGTCTCGATTGCGCCGCTTATGGAATGTTGGAACCGCAAAGCCGTTCTTATCCTGAGTTCATCAGAGAATTTGTCCTACGCACCTATCGAGAGCGAGCCAGTATGCGCGGCATTGAGCGCATCTTTGGCATCGCGCGGCAGACATTAGCACGCTGGATTCTGGAGAAGGCCGGCGCTATGCCGAACCTGGCTGACACTTTAGAAACCGTAAAAACGGATGATGTGCTGGAATTGGATGAATTATGGTCATTTGTACGCACAAAAAACGATAAACGTTGGATATGGGTCGCGCTGTGTCGGCGCACGCGCCAAGTGGTGGCCTATTTTATTGGCGACCGCAGTGAAAAAAGTTGTCGCGCGTTATGGAAATCCATCCCAGCATCCTACAAAGCGTGTTGCTCCTTCAGCGACTTCTGGCACGCTTACCAGAAGGTTTTACCAAACGACACTCACCAAAGTGTCGGCAAAGAAAGCGGCCAGACATCTCACGTGGAACGCTGGAACAACACCTTGCGCCAGAGACTGGCTCGCTTCGTGCGCAAAACTCTTTCTTTCTCCAAGTCCGACGTTTACCATGAAGCTGTACTCAAGTTGTATCTCCATTACTACAATACAGCGTGGTCCCCATCAGTTACCATGTAACCACTACCCAGGAACTGTATGGCCTGCTCATCGCACACTTCATCATCCGCTTCCTGATGCATGCGGCTGCCCAACGCACCGGTCTCGATCCCGACCAACTCAGCTTTGTGCATGCACTCGAACTCGTGCGCGACACGCTCGCCGAGTTTCAAAAGACGGCCGTTGACCAACTCGGCCAACTCTATGACCGCTTGTTGCATGACATCGCTGACGTTCGTCTGCCTCTCCGCCGTGCCCGTTCAAACCCGCGTGTAGTCAAACGCAAGATGTCAAAGTTCCGCCTGAAACAGCCGGAGCATTATCACTGGCCCCAACCCCGACAACCTTTCCGGCAAGCTTTGGCCCTTATTTGAAAGGTATTGCACCTAAAGTATAAACGAATAGTCTAAAGAAATCGTATCTGTCTTACGAAGAGTCCGTAAAAAATGCGTTAAAGAATTTATCCATCCAGCCAGCGGGATGCTATGCGAGAATGGGCTGACATCCAGCTATAAGACATTAAGGTATGCTTTTTGAATCCTTGCGGCCGGCTGTTATTTAGAAGCTTCGCTTTTCCGTCTAGCAATCGAAAGCCGGTTCTGAGCTATCGATTGAATCTTGCGATTTCGGGTACAGAAATAATAAAAGCGAAGCTTCTCATTGCCCATTTTTCTAATTTGTTTCCTTAAGGTCTATCGGTAGCATGGCAGAGTTCGTCTTCAAATTTAGAATTGTTCTCGGTATACGGGCTTACGGCTGGTGATTATGCTCTACCGATCTTCTTCGGCTTCCAGCACCGCACGAACCTCCGGCAAATGGAGAAACTTTTCCCGCAAATCGTTTTCAGTAATTGCATCAACGATTGATTCTAATATTTGACCTGCCTGCCGGCGATGTGATTGGGCTGCCACAACTTCCCCCAGTACGCTTGAAAGCTCGCTCTGAAAAGCATTCACCTGCCACAGCAGAAACCGCATGCCGCGCTCCTCGGCTAGGGCAACAGCTTGGCGGGCAGCCTCGACCGCCTCATCGAAGCGTTGGAGTGCTTTCAAAACTTTCGCCCGGCTGAATAGTGCGTCCGGGACATAACCCGAATAGCCAATCTCCTGCAAGAAACCTTCGTAATTTTCGAAGCTATCTAGCGCTTGCAAATGATCGCCTTCTGCCATCTGGACTGACGCCTCTGCAAACTTCAAGAGGCAGGCAAACCACAACCAGGAATTCTCGGGTTTATACAATTCAAGCGCTGCATTGATTGCTGCACGTGCTGCGGGCAATTCATCTCGCGCTATATGAACTAGGGAGAGTATTGAGAGTGGATAGATCCCCCAAGCCGGAAAGGATGCCTTCATACTCCCAACACCCTTCTGCGCATGCTCAAGAGCGAGTTTCGGTTCTCCGAGATGACTGTAAATCCAGGCAAGATGTGCATTGGATATGGATTCGGTAACAGCATTGCCGGCAGCTGCAGCGACTTCTATATTCGCAAGACTTTCCGCGACTGCCTCGGATATTTTCCCGAATTCCTTAAGTATCAGCCCCTTATAGATCCTTGGCCCCGCCTGCCCCCATTTGTCACCCCCCGCGAGCATTACCTGTTCAGCTTCCTCAATATATTCCAAGGCATACTCAAAATTCCCCAGGAGGTATGGGATCACGATCCCCTGGAGAAAAGCATCGGTCATCCCTGATATGTTTCCAATCTCACGCCAGAGCAACATCGCTTGTGTCACAGTCTCCTGCGCGCGCGCTAATTGCCCAGTATTCATGTAGCCCTTCGTCAGGTCATTGAGAATATATCCGGTGTACTCGCGATTGTCTCCCAGAAGTGCCCCTGCCAATGCCAACTCGCCATGCGTGATTGACTCTCGCATAACGCCTTCCGGATTGTAGAGATGGCACAACTGCAAATTCCAATGGATACGCGACTCGGCCTCCATATCTCCAATCTCTTGCGCCAATGCAAGCGCCCGGTTTGAGGCTGCTTGTCCGCGTTCACCGTCGTGCATTGGGTTCATCGTCATAAACAATTTGGCTTGTTCCATCAGCGCTGCAAGTTCGAGTTGTTTATCTCCCGCTTCATGGGCCTGCAAGACGATGTCCCCATAAAGCTGCAGCGCTTCGCCAAACTCTCCCGACAATTCCAATGCCCGCCCACATTGTCGCAAAATGTGCCCGAGTAAATCCGAGTCAATCTCAACCTCGGGAGAAGCGTCTATCAGGTGCAGGGCACGCTTATATTGGCTAATGGCCTCCGCATTGGCGTATAACCGAAAAGCGTTATCAGCCGCCCGTACGTAATATCGAACGGCGCGCTCAAAATCTCGCCCGCGATCAAAGTGCTGTGCCAGACGTGCGGCATATTCGTCTAATTGACCGGAGAAAAGGACCTCCATCACCTCCCCAACGCGCAGATGATATTCGCGCCGCTGTTTGTGCAGGATGGTGCTGTAGGCAGCCTCCTGAGTCAGAGCGTGCCGAAACATGTACTCCAATTCGGGCAAGCGTGCCGCTTCGCGGATCAAATCCAATTTTTGCAAGGCATGCAATTGCTCGTCAAGAACCGAGGCCTCTCGCAGTTGCATGAGGCCAATTGCAATCTCCTGCAGCACGCGATAAAAGAATGAGCGTCCGATTAGCGCGCCAAGCTGTAAGACTCGCCGCGCAGCTTCCTCCAGGCGATCTATACGCGCTACGAGCAATGCTTGAAGATTGTCCGGGATGTCAATCTCTGTACTATCGCCGGTCGCAACCCAGTGATCGCCACTTTCATCTCTCTCGACAGCACCATTGTCGATCAGCGTACGCACGATTTCTTCGACAAAGAACGGATTCCCTTGCGACTTATCCAAAACGCGCTGCCTTAATTCCTGCGGCAGATCGGAGATTGTCAGGAGACTATCGACGAGTTGATTGCTGTCTTCATTCGACAATGGGTGCAAGTTGATCTCGGTATAGCGATGGTGATGCTCCTCGTCGGCCGCTGCGCGAATTTCCCAACCCGCTCCCGCGCGCTCGGGACGCGTCAGACCGATGAGCAAGATGGGTGCATCGCTTGCCACTGCCAGCAGTTCTTTCAACAGGGCAGCCGAAGCGGGATCGGACCAGTGTAAGTCATCGAAGACAATGACTGCCGGGGAGTCGGCGGCGCGTGCACGCCAGAAGCGCAACATGAAATCGATGAACTCGCGGCGGAAGGCATCGCCTTCCAGCTTCTCAACGCCACTTTCCTCCGCGCTGCCGAGTAGGGTATTCAACACCGGCTTATAGTTATGCTCGCCATCACCAAAAGCAGCCGCGAGCATTTGATCAATTTTCTGATTTACTTTCTCGTTCGATTCGCCTTCTTGAACATGGGCAACGTGGCGCAACAAACGGACAAATACATGATAGGGTTGCGCGGTTTCGTATGAAAGACTCGCTGTTTCGTACCAGGCAGACGTCTGTGCTGGATTACTCCGTTGCTGTCCATTCGTACTGAGTTGGATATCCGGTTGAATAAAGCGCTGCTGCCATTCTTTGCGCAGTTCCGCGATAATGCGACTCTTCCCTAAACCGGCCTCCCCGATGACAAAGAGAATCTGGCCAACCCCCTGCTCTAGACCGTCGAGCAGTTCCGAGAGACGGGCATATTCCGTTTCACGACCTATGAGAGGCGCATCCAATCCTTCGATCCCACGCTGGCGTCCGGGGTCTGCTTTCGGACCCAGGACACGATATGCTGAGACCGGCTCCGCCTTGCCTTTGACTTCCACACCGCCCAGTTCCCATACATCAAACAGAGGAGACACAAATTTAAACGTCTCCTCTGCGATCTTGACAGTGCCGGGTTCCGCATGCTGCTCCATGCGGGCAGCCAGGTTGATTGCATCCCCCATGGCCGTATATTCCATGCGCAAATCCGAGCCGACAGCGCCCTCAACCACCGGCCCTGTATTGATGCCGACACGGACATCGATATCGATTTTCCATTCTGTGAGCACCTGCTCGCGATAAGCCTGGATACTCTGCACAATTTCTAATCCTGCGAGAACGGCACGGCGGGGATCGTCCTCATGTGCAATTGGCGCACCGAAGAATGCCAGAATCGCAATCCCCATTAAGCGCGCCACGATACCTTCATACTTATAGATCGGACTGATCATATGCTCGAAGGCACCGTTGATGATCTCCGTCCACTCTTCGGGATCGAGTTGCTCGGCTGCCGCGGTTGAACCCTGTACATCACAGAAAAGAATGCTGACAACGCGCCGTTCCCCCAGCATGCCACCTTGTTCACGTGCGATGGCGAATTTGTCCAGCAGCTCTCGGGGAACATATTGCTGCAAGTGTGGATCGACTTGTGTGGACGGCTCTGTTTCAGGCTGCGGTTGAGATGCTGGTTCTGGTGTTGGCCGGAGCGGTGCAGTTTCGGGTTGAGGCTGGCCTGCAATTGGGGAGGCGCTAAAAAAGCCTGCGAGTGAAGCTGTATTCGACAGCCGAATGCCGCAATGGTCGCAAAATTTTGCAGGCGAGGTGAAATTGTTCCCACACGACGGACAATCGGGATCGAGGAAGAATCCGCAGTTCAGACAGAAATGCGCCGCTACTCGATTTTCCGTTTGACAATTGGGGCAATTCATGTGCATGCGATCATGGGAGCTATGCCGGGCAAAAGCACATCAAAGCAGACGATATCTTTGAGAGTGTTCCTTAAATCAAACCAGACGAATAATGTCATTTCCCCGTCTAGCCGCCGCCTCGTCCAGTCGATACCGATGCAGTGTGCACGGCACTGTGCGAGACTGGGGGGCTGGGCGAACGACCACAGGGAGTGAGAATTCCCTATAGTTTTCATCGTTTTAGGGATTTCTCACCGCTTATTTTGCATATATGGCTCGCTAAAAATGATGACCGCGGTTCGAAATGACAAATTTTAGCTGACCCTATCTTTTAAGAAACACTCTCTTAAGAGATTAACAGGATACCACCAGTTACTGAAAACCTTCGTCCTTACATCCTATTTCCGAGAAGCAACTTGGAGGCTCAGTTTGCCAGATCACGGCTACAATGATAAACCATTTGTCGCCCAGACAGAGCTAGTCCAAGCGACCGGGTTAAGCGGATATAAGGGAGCTCGTTATGATGGAAGAAGTTAGCCTGAGCCCAACGCAAATGGTTCCGGAGAGGCCATTTGTCGATCCTGAAAACAGCGAAGAAGACCTGGCGACCATGCGTGACATGGCGCACCAACTCGTCGACACGTATGACGATCCGGTGCTCTGCGACTTTGTTCCCGGTAAACGCGCCATCTGCCAGTCTGATCCGAAAGGCCGGCATTTCCGCATATATTATATTCGCCCCGCTTTACTATTCAGCGCGAAAAATTTAACAGTTGTGGGATTCTTTGGAAATGCCCGCCCCGCTGCGAACATCCGCCCCCTGATAAGAGCAGACAAGCGCTTCGAGAATGAGTTCCATAATCACCCAGGCCTGCTCAGTTTGAGCACTGTTCGCATGCCCAATGGCAACTTTGGCAACCTCGTCCTGTTCACTAACACAGAAGCCAAAGACAATTGGAACCATAATAAGGTTCACTGGGAGACGGTGGCACGCATATCGCCGCCGTATTATGAGTCCATTCGGCTCAATAACGCCGTGCTTCCGCATGGATTGGATGATCCGGATGAATTAGAGTTGGTACGGGTGAAGTATCTCGATTATTCTAGTGATACGCCCTGGCGAGCGGTGCGCGATCTCAATCAATAATGAACTCACCAATGTTAATGATGCAGGGGATTCCTTTCTTGGCTATTCCAAATCTCATTGGGACTAAGGAGTTCATCCTCCTCAATTTGGTCTTGAGTTTGGTCTATAGCCTCCAACATATTTC
Organism: Anaerolineales bacterium; assembly: GCA_965248775.1. Lineage (GTDB taxonomy): Bacteria > Chloroflexota > Anaerolineae > Anaerolineales > JBHHUI01 > JBHHUI01. The sequence continues at coordinate 736,639 of OZ252150.1, read as the reverse complement.
TCAATACATTTGCATCATTTGTTCCGCTAATGATATTCTCAACTCGAAGGTCCTTAATAAGGTCTCCAGCTGCAAGGTTCGTCGCACCTTCAAAAAAAACGCCGTGCGGGGCTGTACCAGCGTTCAAATCATCGAATTCTCTAATTAATTCATTCCGTTCAAATGTGCGCATGTTGATTCTCATTAGACTGTTAGGGCGAATGGATCTATCCATAATAGTTTGAGCCTCAGCGTAGCTACAATCCCAAGCCAAAGCTGGCAGCATGAATGCAGGTATTTCATCAACCATGGAACGCCTACATTCTTCAACTAGTGCAGCCGTTAACGTTTGATCTTCGAACATTAAATAAACAAGTCTGTTTTTTCCCGTATGACTAAGATTTTCATATTTATCGGATACTTGATCACGTTGATATTCCAGATTATTAAACGTCTTCTTCAGCCAACTTCTGGGACCACGTTGAATGATATTTGGCTTCCGTTGAGCAACATCTCCGCTAGGCGGGCCTGTCTGCTGCACCACGTGCGTCAACTCGTGCGCCAGCAAGCGTTTACCCCCCGTGCTGCCAGGCTCGTATTTCCCCGAGTCGAAAAAGATATCTGATCCGTGGGTGAAGGCTTGAGACTGAACATCACGGTTCAGTTGCACAGACTCGTTATCTGTGTGTACGCGCACGCTGCTGAAGTCGGCACCAAAGCGCCCTTCCATATCACCACGCGTCGCAGCGGGCAACGGATTTCCGCCGCCGCGCCTGCTCGACAACTGGCTTTCAAAATCGCTGCCAGGCGCGAAGCTACCATCCGATTTCGGCTGCAGCTGCACCCCTGGCGTGATTCCATCTGCCAGTGGCTTCTTTTGCGTCTCTCCTGCATCTTTCGTTTGCGCGTGCTGCAGCTGCTCCTCAGCACCTTTGCTCCCTTGCTCGGTGACGCCCCGACGACCCGGCTCCGGCATGCGCAGCACGTTCTCTGCTACCTGATCCGCTTCCTGCTCGTATTTGTCACCCACTGGGCCGACAGTCAGTTTCGGTTGTATGGAAGCTGGCTTGTTTCCACCGGGTTTTGCAGAATTCCCGGCTCGACCGAGCAGTTGGGCCACTGCTTGATTACCCGCCGTGCGTTGTAAAGCGAGTATATTTGCGGAAGTCGCATTCGCGGGGTTTGCTAAGGTACGCTGCAGTAGCGCAGTGCTCTGCCGCTGGAAAGTTGCCGGCGCGGGCTTAGAACGCCGCATCGACATATCAGTCTTTTTCCGTTTGTGAGCAGGAGATTTCATGGACACCTAGACCTAGGGTCTTTGTAACAAAACTGAACAGCTTACATGGTCACAATGTTCAGTATAACCCTGCTCGCAAGCTCGAGCCAATTTGAATTCGGTTAGAACGGTAGCGTGATTTCTGCTCACCTCTGTATGCTCTGGCACTGAAGGTGGGCACCAGGATCGAAACCATATAAATTCAAGTCGAGCAATCCAAGTATTTTCACCCGCGACGGGGTAGCTTCGCATTGAAAAATCAGGCAAATCGGCTACCGAGATCCGTGAGCACGGAGCGAAGCCCATAATTTGAAACTCTTGTGCAACTGGTCTCTGGGAAGGATTGGTTATCTAGAGGAGGCTCGATGAGTGAGATTGTTTCGAGTTGTAGAGAGCAAGAAAGGCGGCGTGAGATCAAATAATGCTTCGACTCACTGAGACACCACTAATTCTTGAACGCGATTCTTCGAGGTCCCATAACTCACGATTGCAATGTCGAGATGAATTCCAGCAAATAACTCAAGCGCACGCTTGATTGCCGAAAATATCCAATCGTCGTGATTTCCAAAAGCACCTCCACCGAGAAGTGTCAAAAAGACCTTGTTGATTCCCGTGTTGGCATAATTCAAAATGGCGGCACAAAGTGTAGCCTCATAAGATGCTTCAAGCACGAGTTGTGAGAAATCTGCCCATAAGTAATCCGCGTGTGAGGAATATGCTACAGGCAGAGCAGAACAATATGCTTGAGTAACGACATGCGCGCATTCTGGCAGCGTCACTTGGGTATCCCATTGAATGCCAATGCGCAATGTCTGCCGCAAAGCATCGCGGTCGGCTTCAGTCATAGACTTGAGTCGTTCAGAAAGCTCTACAAGTCCATTTTTAGATGCCAACGCATACCCGTTTTGCATTACCCAGAGATGTTCATCGGTATTGCCAAGAGCATTCCCCAGATCGCTAAGACAGTCAATTTGATTATCAGAAGATTGCCCAATCTGCTCATTCACTTCTGCAAAGTAGTTTCGGTAAATTGTCCCGGCCCCAGCTGCGATAGCACAGGCAGGTCCCTGCGTACGGTCATTTTCATAAATGCCAATACCATATTCTGGTGTAATGGACGGTGAAACCATTTCGAGCAGGTTGAACTGAGACGCTACTTGAATTAAAGAGCCTGCATTAGATGCGTCCGCATGCAGCTGCTTCACGTCGCCAACGACCTCACGAAGCATCAATTGCCCCTTCAACGATTTAATGTTGAGCGTACGCATTCGAAGTTCGGCCAACGTGGGTGTTTCCAGGTACCCGCAGACCAACGATTTGCCATTCACCGTGGAAGTGATTGTATTGCCGGCCAGGACGATATTCGCTCGAACCTGCTCAGAAGATTCCTCGCGAAAGCCAGTCAAGGATTCAAACCACATAGATCATCTTGTTCTACAAGGATTGATATCGTGTATTCGTCTTCGTATTTGGCTCTGACATCATCAAACAATTCTATTGCTCATTGATTTTTTCTACTAACTCCTCTTCGGAATATTCAAGTTTCGTTCCCCAATCAGAGTTGGTTCGCCAAGCAGGACTCTCAATAACAAATCCAGCGTGATATTTTTTGCAATGGCGGATTAAGTGCAGAAAAACCTGAGAAGTGCTGCTAGGCCATTGGAATTATTCAGCTCAACGCTCTAACAAGGCCTTCACATCAGGGCGGGCTTGAAAGGATTCTCCGAGATCAGGTGGAGAGTGTTCAATAATGTAAGCGAGGGACTCTCGGGCTGCTGCGCGGGCACTTTCTGCCTGTGTCAAATCACCTCGTATAAGTGCCACTTCGGCGATCGATGCGTCGATCTGCCATAGCTGCCAGCGCGCACCCATTGCAAATGCTTTTTCGCGGGCGGAGGATAGCCTATCCATGGAGGATTCGTGCCGGCCGAGTGCAAGATCGGCCTTCCCGAGCAAGTGCAATGCCGTAGGCACATACAAATTCAGAGCGGTATCAGTTAGCCAGCCGAGTGTGTCATTCACAATCTCAGCTGCCCCTGAAGGGTTTCCCTCAGCCAGAGCCAGACTTGCCTGCGTTGCCATCAGATTGGGCCTGATGAAAACAGAAACCGTTCTGAGATTTTCCAGGTCGAGTAATTCCAAACTGGCAGCTGCTTTCACTGGATCATTTGAGAGCAAATGAAATTGGGCTTCGATAACACGAATATATTCGACGTAGTCCGGGAAATTTTCTTCCACATACTTTTTCGTTGATTCTAATAATTCGAAGCCTCTTTCGAGTTGACCTAATTCAGCATATATCAGACCTAGATTCGGTTCCCCCCAGCTACGGGCTATAACAAATCCTGCCTGTTCACCATACTTTATTGTGATCTGCATGGTTTTAATGGCTAGATCGACATCGCCCTTCTGCCAGTGTGCAATCCCTACTACAAATTGGCTATATGCAATCCCCCATAAATTCTGGATTGACGTACTTATTTCATAGGCCTCTTCTGAGGATGCAATCGCACGATCTAAATCTCCGAAGAAGATATAAAAGGAACAGGATGTTGAGAGACTGTCGGCGAGCATTGTCTTATTCCCGAGCTCACGCCACAGCTCACGCGCCTCTGCCAGCGTTTCGAATCCTTTGTTGTACTCGCCACTGGAAAAATAGACATACGGTAGATCGTTGGCGACAAATGCCAATTGTTCCTTTAATCCAAAGCGACGCGAAAGCTCCATAGCCCGTTCGCCGTATTCCAGTCCAAGTTCGGGATTGTTCGCTGCACGATACATATTGAGTAAATTCCAGTTAATCTTTGCTTCCGCAGCTTCATCCCCCAATGCCTCGGCCAGCTCCAATGCCTGTTTGGCGAGCGATTCCGCCACCTCCACATCAGAGACATCATTAAACGTAGATCGCAATGAACCCTGTAACAAAAGCGAAGAAAGGACTAGCGTTTGTAAATCTCTTTCACGCGCCAGTGCTTCCATGCCCTTATAAATCTCCAAAGCTTCTTTGAACTCTGATAGCAATTCATGTGCGCGTCCGATGCGGGTGTAAACATGCTCAACCTGTTTAAGATCGACATCCTCGCGAGCACGGACGATCATCAACGCATTCTCATAATTTGCGACGGCTTCATTATTCGCATACAGCCGGTAGGCGCTATCTCCCGCCCGGACAAAGTATTCTAGTGCCCGCAGAGACTCGCCTGCTTGTTGGAAGTGATATGCAAAGCGCGGCCCAAGATCGTCCAGCTGTTCCGCAAAGAGCGCCTCCATAGATTCTCCGACGCGCAAGTGGAATTCGCGCCGGCGTTTTAGCAATATCGTTTCGTAGGCCACTTCCTGTGTGAGTGGATTGCGAAAACGGTATTCCACCTCTGGTAATCGCGCGGCTTCTTGAATCATTTCCATGCGGATGAGCGTGCTCAAGTTGCTCTCCAGTTCGCCGGAAGGAGCAACTTGCTCGCCGACGGATTGCAATACGCGCGCATAGAACGAACGCCCAATGACGGCAGCCAATTGCAGCGTGTTGCGCGTTTCTTCTTCGAGTCGATCTATTCGCGCTGCTAAGAGAGATTGCAGGCTGTCTGGGATGGTGAGGTCGTCGACTTCACCATCCGAATGCCAATAACGCTGCACATGCCCATTGGAAGAGCGCTCCTCCGGTACGACGTTGCCGTTCTCAACAAGAGTGCGCACGACTTCTTCCACATAAAACGGATTTCCGCCGGAGCGCTCCATGATACGTGCACGCAGATCCACAGAGAGTTCCGCGATGGCCAATAATCGGTTGATCATCTCATCGCTCTCTGCCTCGGATAGCGGCGCAAGCACTATCTCTATGAAGCGGTGATGGTGTTCTTCATCCGCTGTATTTCTGATCTTCCAACTTGGTGTATTGCGATCAGGCCGGAAAGCGCACAACAATACCAACGGCAGCTTCTCAAGCAAGGGTAGCCACTTCAGTAACATTTCTACGGACGAGGAATCGGACCAGTGGATATCTTCAAACACCAAAACCGCGGGTCGTTCGGCGAAATAAGCCTGGAGTAATTCACTGCTGGCTGCAAAAAGGCTGCTATTAAATTGCTCACCTTCAAGCACGGGTACGTTCACTTCCTTCTCAATTCCAAACAATCTGCACAGTGCTTGAAAAACTTGCTCGTGTTGCTCCGTGCCAACTGGCGCGGCAAATTCTGTGAGCTTCTCTGCGATAACAGATACCGGCTCATCCCCGACAAAGTCTGCCCATTGTTGGACGAAACGTTTGAATAGACCGTACGGTTGCGCTGTCTCGTACGAAAGGCTATGTGACACGAGCCAAATCGGTGCATTGTCCGTATTTGCCGCGAGCGCCCGCTCTTCAACTCATGGACGATGCGAGATTTCCCAAGGCCCGCCTCGCCGAGCAAGCAAACGATCCGGCCAACACCTTGCTGCAAATCTTTCAGAACCGCACGGCCTGTCTCAAGTTCGGCATCTCGCCCGACAATTTCAGCGTGCAGCCCTTCGATGCCTCGAAGGCTGCCGCCAGTCGCCTTACAGCTGATAACACGAAACGCCGGCACTGCCTCCGCTTTGCCTTTCATCTCGACCCCACCTAAATCCCGGACGTTGAAAAGCGGAGCTATCTGTCGATAGGTTGCTTCCGCAATCTGGACTGTGCCCGGCTCGGCGGTCTGTTCCATTCGAGCCGCGACATTGATTGCATCGCCCAACGCAGTATATTCCATACGCAAATCAGAGCCAACAGCACCCACGACGACCATGCCTGTGTTGATGCCTATGCGCACATCAAAATCCCAATCCCAATCTTGTTTGACCTGCTCACGATAAACCTGAATTCCCTGGACAATATCGAGACCAGCCAGCACCGCACGTTGCGGATCATCCTCATGCGCGATCGGTGCACCGAAGAATGCCAGAATCGAGTCGCCCATCAAACGCGCGACCAGACCTTCGTATTCGTAAACCGGACGGATCATGTAATCAAATGCACCGTTGATGATCTCAGTCCATTCTTCCGGGTCTAGGGTTTCCGCCGCGGCAGTCGAACCTTTTACGTCACAAAACAAGATACTGACAATGCGCCGCTCGCCGACCATTCCACCCGCTGCGCGAGCAGCGTCAAGTTTATCGAGTAATTCACTCGGGATGTATTGCTGCAAACCACGTTCGGCTGCATTATCTCGATCAACAGTCCGAGCACGGCGCTCCGTGCCGTCAGTTTCCGGCTCGGGTTTCCCTGCGGTAGATCGAACCGGCACACTCGCTTGTACCGTTTCCGGGAGTGACGAAGCAGCTCCTGAAGTTGCCGCGCCAAAAGCTATGCCGCTCAGTTGATGCCCACATTGGTCACAGAAGATCGATCCGGGGAGAATTTCGCGGTCGCAGAACGGGCATTGCGCTAGCAGCCACACGCCACATTTTCGACAGAATTTGGCGCTGGCGCGGTTTTCAGACTGGCAATTCGAACAGATAATATTTGCAAATGCCTCGAAGAAAGTATTGCGTTCTCTTCGTAGCACCAAATCCAGGCGTCGTCTTCGTATATAGAGCGAATGATGGGATGGCCGGTACTTTCATAATGCGCAAGCATATGTTTATTGACGGATAAGTCGCAGCAGCCCACGAAGCCGCATACCAGACACAGGCGCAGCGCCGGCCACTCGTCGCCGGTGGCAACGCATTGCTCGCAGACATGCGTCGTTTGTTCCGTAATGCTGATCTGATCCAGGTGGGCACATTCTTTTTCTGCGAGCCGCATCTTGTTGAAGGCCAATCGATAGACAACTTCGGGAATCCGCACAGGATGATCGTGCTTTTTGGCCACGTTCTCTGGCAGAGCAATTACACCCAACTCGCGCAGCGTTCGGATCAAATGGACGTTTTCCCATCGAACTGCACAGCGATGCCCCTCAAAACGTGCAATCAATTCCATTTCCAGGTCGATTGAATTTCTGGTTGGCGGCGCGCCCCACAAACTTCCATCATGCGTGCCGGTCACCTTCATTTGCCCACGTAATGAACTTCCATCCAATGTGAGCGCTTCCATTTCGATATGTAAATCTGAAAAGGCGGCGCGAAAATCTCTCCCGATTTCCTGAAACGTAGCCCGGGCATCTGGTTCACTTGGATAGGGTCTGTAATCGAAAAATTCTGAGAGCAGCAATTCGTCGAAAGCGCTCAGATCATCCCGGTTGAAACCAGCGACCAAGCGGTGAAGTATCGTTTTCTGCTCTGCTTCTGTTATGGTCATAAAGCCTTCCCTGCCGCATAAACTCTCGGCATCTCTACTCTGCCATGTCTCGCTCACGATTACCGTTTGTGCTTCTGACACCTTCCACAAATCAGGTATTCAACTCGCCGCGACCCTTTACAGCAATTTTCCCGCGCGGCGTGCAGACAAATTCATACTTGATCAAATCATACGTTCCGGGTGCAATCTTAATCTTTCCAGGCTCGCCGAGTGATTCCATACGCGCAGCGATGTTTACAGCATCTCCCCAGAGATCGAATTGGAATTTCTTCAATCCGATGACACCCACAACCACCGAGCCCGAGTTGATGCCAATTCTGAACTTGAGCCGCCCAACTTCCTCGTCTGCATTTTGTTCCAGAAACACAATCATGTCGAGCGCCATCCGCGCTAGCACATTTGCATGGTCCGGCCGCCGGCGAGGTACGCCAGCTGCTACCATGTAATTGTCGCCGATCGTGCGAATCTTTTCGACATCATATTTCTCGACGAGGAAGTCGAAGAATGTAAACACTTCGGCCAACAAGTCGACCATCTCTTTTGGCGCTAGTTCTGACGAAAGCGGAGCGAAGCCGACCATATCTGCGAACATAACGCTGATCGAATCGTATTGTTCGGCAATCGTTCCGACGCCGTCTTTGCGCTGAGCGGCGATCTTTTTGGGGAGCACATTCAACAAAAGTTCTTCCGAGCGCCCCTGCTCGTGCGCCAACTCTTCCAGCGCGCTATCTTTCTGCCCAACAAAATATATGACCAAGATGTATACGATCAGGGATGGCCCCACAAGGTTCATCACGAAGAAAATCAAGATGGCTGCCGGCGGCAGATTATTACTGCTTCTAACGAGAGGTTCTAGGAATCGACTTGTCACGATCAGGACGACGTAACCTACAAACCAATTGACGGATTGCCTGCGCCCCGAAACGAGCAACGCGCCGAGCGGCGCGAGCAACGACCAGAGTATGACTGCACTCGAGTTGATAACTCCGCCCAGCGAGATCATCAGGAGGAACGGAAGCGCCAGAATCAATGCAAGTTGGCCGAACCGAAAAAAGCGAAAGTGGCGATTGAGTGAGAAAATGGAGAGGCTGAGCAGCGAGCCAGTGGCATATGCCAGCGGGAACAAAGCTGACAGCCGCTCGCCGAAACTCCAGTAGATCATGCCCCACACTACGGCGGCCGGGGCAACGAGCAGTGCAATGGCCGTCAAGATGCGCTTCTGCAGACGGAGTTCGGATGAGTCAGTAGGATCTTGACCGATGCGCGCAATTCGCGTTGCAGCTCGCTTCCATAATTTCTGCTGCATCAATTCGGAAATCCTTCCGGTTTCCTATTGGACGTCGTGTAGCTTAGACAGATCATTTTTCAAATACTGCGATTATTATGATAACCTACGCGCTACAAATTAATTTTGGTCTGAATTGGTGTACCGTTCGGGACTGACGGCTCCACCTGGATAAGATATTCCTCACCCAGCAATGCGTTCCGCATGTCTTCCGACATTTTCAACATGATATTTTCCGGGCCAAATTGGGTGCGATGAAATTGAATGGTCTCAAACTTGACATCCTGAAACGCAGAGATATCAAATCGATGCGTTATCTTATCATCGATGGCATGTGCTTCCATTGAATCAAAAACGGCTAAATCAGATGTGTCGCCGCCCACGGCTTCCATGTTTGCTCGCAACTCCCTGAACTTCTTGTAGGGCACCCCACTGTGGAAAAGCATCTCCGCTTGCCAGGGGTTTCCGGCCTCTGGGTAGGCGGCTTCATCGGCAGCTGCGCGAAAAGCCGCTGTTACATATTTACTCGTGGCAATGTGGTCTGGATGGCCATAAATTCCATAAGGCTCGAACGTAATGATAATACGGGGCTGCAGTTCGCGGATCATGCGCACTACGCGTCCAACCACTTCTGCGGGTTCGGCCTGATATAGTGCGCGCGGGTCATCGTTCTGCGGCGTGCTTTCCATTCCAGAGTCGCGATACCCAAGAAAGCGTACATCCTGAATTCCGAGCGCCGCTGCAGCGCTGATCAGTTCCTGTTCGCGAACCTCGCCAAGGTTGTCGGTTGTTGCCAACTCCGGGTCGCTGATCTCTCCAGCTTCTCCCCGGGTTGTCGAGACGAGCACAATCTGCTTACCCTCCCCGACCAGCTTAGCCAGCATGCCGCAAACGAAAAATTCATCATCGGGATGTGCAAATATTGCAAGAATATCGATAGACAATTTACACCTCAGTCGTATAAAGTGAGTCTACACAGAGCCAGACACAAGCGTCAATACTGTCCAAATGAGATGCAGGATTCCATACTGTAGAATTGCGAGTTCATGGAAGGACCTAGCTTTCCACCCCAATTCGGCAATATTGTTTGGGCCGGACCGAATGATCCTGATGCGAGCGTGAGTGGACTGATCCATTGCGTAAGACTTCCGGAGGATATTTCCAAACCAGTTCCCACAGTGGTTATGGTTCACGGCTGGGGTGGCGACGAAAGTGTGATGTGGATTTTCTCGCGAGCAGTGCCGCGCGAGGCGGCAATTGTAACTCCGCGCGCTCCACATAAATTAGATTCGGGCGGGTATGTCTGGTTCGCTCACGATGAGCGCGCTACAGAATCACGGCCCGACGAATTCACGGAGGCAGTTGCCACGCTGCGACATTTCGTCAGCAGCTTGCCCACGCTGCACCCCATTTCACACGACCGCATCGTCCTGATTGGTTTCAGCCAGGGGGCAGCGGTTTGCCAAGCCCTGACCCTTTCCTACCCCGAGATTACTCTCGGATTGGCGAGTATTGCCGGGGCCAGCCCAGTCCACTCAGTACCGCCCAGTCCCGAAGGTCCTGGGTCGGGAAACGAACTGGGTCGGTATGCTCCCGATCTACCAAGGCATAATTCTCTTGCCGGAATGCCAATCTTTATCGCGCATGGTAGAGATGATGATACCGTTCCCATTGAATCGGCTCGGTCCAGCCGGGAAAATTTCACGCGCAAGAATGCTGCTGTCACCTATCATGAATACGAAAGCGGCCATAAACTAAACGCCCAGGGCTTTCGGGACCTGGGCGCTTGGTTACAGGAAATCTTGACGGTTCGTTAAGGACACTCACCTGCCTCAGCATCATTGAAGAACGCCTCACAAAACTCCGCTACCTGGAGATCGCGTGTCTCCTGATCCACTATCGGCGCGTCCATTGCGCAGCGTAAGCCAATATCTGTATCAGAAAACGAACGTGACTGAACGAAGCGCCGAGTCGTGGTGTAGAAAGAGCCATCGGTGTTGCCATAACTACCGCCACGGTAGACACGTTCATTACCCGTCCCGGTCGATCGCGGATTTAGCGCAGAAGAGTTCGCATAGAAATCAGCCACATAGACATCGGCCACCCATTCCACAACATTCCCCGCCATATCAAAGATTCCTAACGGACTGACACCCCCCGGAAAAGTTCCAACAGATTGAGTCGCTGGTGTACTGGCGGCCGAGAGGGACGCATCGAATTCATTCCCCCAGGGCCATGTCAAACCTTCTGGACCACCGGCGGCATATTCCCATTCAGCTTCCGTTGGCAAGCGTTTTCCAGCCCAGCCACAGAATGTCTGCGCCCGTTCCCAGGAGACATTTACTACAGGATGCTGATCCGATCCAACCGGCCCGCCCACCGATGTACAGGCACCAGAATTCACACATTCTTGGTATTGCACATTGGTAGCCTCGAAGAGGTCCATAAAGAATGCATCCAGGAAGACGGGATGTTCTGGTTGTTCATTTAAGAATGCGGTGTCGGTACCGAGCAAGAAGCTACCCGCTGCAATCAAGGCCATACCGTCGGGCACAGGAATCGGAGTCGGTGCTTCCGTGGGTGCTTCGGTGGGCACCTCTGTTGGTGGAGGCGGCTCTGTCGGCACAGTTGTCGGCTCATCTATCGGCTCGACGACAATATCTGTGGCCACGATCTCATCCGTCGGCGCAACACCCAGAGCAACCTCAGTCGCTTGCTGGGTTTCAGCGCCTCCAAAAAATTGGCGTTAAGCAAAAAAGCCCCCTACAGCAAGACAGAACAAGACGACAATGCCGACTACACCGGCAATGAGTAACGGCCTGCGCGAACGACCCGAGCTCTCCGTTGGAGTTGGGACCAGCGTAGGTTCTGGAGTCGGCACAGGCGCCGTTGCGATGACTGATTCGGGAGTGACTGGTGCTTTTGAAGGTGGCGTTGTACTGACTGGGACTGATTCCGGTATGGGAGCTGGCACTGGTTCAACTGTCTCAACCACCGTGGCTCCCGGTACGGGTACTGGCACAGGTTCAACAGTCTCAACCACCGTGGCTCCCGGTATGGGTGCTGGCACCGGTTCAATTGTCTCAACCACCGTGGCTTCCGGCAGATCACTCACAACCATCGCGCTGGGGGGCGCTTCGGTAACAGCTGCGCTCGAGGATGGAGCGGAGGAGATTCCACGCAAGGCCATTGCAAGCTCAGCAGCAGACTGGAAACGCTCCTCCCGCGTCTTTGCCATCGCCCTTGTGATCACATCCGCAAGCCCTTGGGGCACATCGTCGCGCAAAGCGCGCACGTCCGGCACTGCATCATTGATGTGCTTCATCATGATCGAGATCGCGGAATCCCCATCGTAGGGGCGCTTGCCGGTCGCAATTTCGAAAAGCATCACTCCCAGGGAATAGATGTCCGCGCGCTCATCCGGAATCTCACCGCGAACTTGCTCTGGAGCCATGTAAAGTGCCGTTCCGATCACTGCTCCTGTGGCGGTATGCTGCGCGCCGCCGAGCATCTTGGCGACGCCAAAGTCCATCAGGATCGGATCGCCGTTCGGACGGATCATCACATTGGCAGGCTTCAGATCACGATGGATCATACCTTTCTCATGGGCGTATGCGACGGCATCTCCCACACTGGCCAGGATGCTCGCCACCTCGGCTACTTCCATGCGCTTGCCGGAGTTGCTCAATGCCTCCAGTTGATCCTGGAGTGTCTCGCCCGGGACGTACTCCAGCACCATGTAATATACGTCGCCCTCATTTGCAAAGTCGTAAACCTGGATGATATTGGGATGGCGCAATTGGGCGACAGCAGCCGCTTCCTGCTCAAAGCGACGCACAAATTCAGGATTATTCGACAGGTGAGAATGGATCAGCTTGATGGCCACTGAGCGGCTCAGATTGGGATCGTTACCTTTGTATACCGAAGACATGCCGCCCTGACCGAGCAATTCTTCGATTTTATAGCGGCCATTCAGTGTCTGGCCTATCCAATTGGGTTGAGACATTCCGCTCTCCAGATTACGTTTGGCACAAGGAAAATTTCCATGCGCACAGCAGTATAAATGAATTTGCGCTCGTAGGCGAGGTTAATTCTGGTTTTCTGATCCGAAGTAAAACTCTGAGACACATTTCCCGTCTTGGTGCCGTCAATCCTAAAATTCACAGCAAGGATCGCAGAATATTAACATGCAAATAATCTATGCACACTCTGCAACTCCTCGCTGAAAATCAGTTTTGGCGGTCATTCAGGGCCCTTGATTAATACGCTGCGCTTCTATTCGGATTTGTTCACGACGGCCGCAGCCTCCATAATTTCCTGGATGCGAGGAATCATACTGGCCGGGTCAGGATGGAGACCTTCTATTAAGAGTGCGCTCTCATAGACTTGCTCCACACAAGTGTCGAGCAGTTCGTTCGGCTCTGTCAGAGTCGCCATCTTGCGCAATAGACTGTGTCGCGGATTTAATTCCAGAATTTTCTTCGGCACTTCAAAATCCTGCTCCAGCATGCGATAGACGCGCTGCATCTCCTGGTTGACGGCACCATCCGGATCAACGAGGCGCGCCGGAGACTCTGTCAGGCGATCTGTGGTGACAACATCGGTTACCCGCTCGCCGAGCTGTGCTTTGAACTTGGCAATGAGCCGAGCTAGTTCACCGGCCGCCAGACTCTCACCTTCCGTCTCGGGTTCTTTCTCCTCCGCGGCAGGCAGCTCCGTGTCGGCAGCAGCAACATTTCTCAACTTCTTCCCTTCGAATTCCTGCAGCCCCATCAGCATGAAAGAGTCCATCGGGTCTGTCAGTGTGAGCACTTCGTAATCATTCTTCTTAAAGTAGTCCAGATGGGGGCTACGCTGCACAGAGCGGGGATCGTCCCCAATCAGGAAGTAAATATCCTTCTGATGCGTCTTCATGCGTTCGACGTAGTCAGCGAGTGAAGTCAGCTCCTCCGGTTTTTCAGTGCTATTAAAGCGCAGCAAAGAATACAGATCGCGACCGGAAGCATGATCGCTGGAGACCCCTTCTTTGATGAAACGACCGTACTCTTTCCAAAACACTTCATACTGTTCCGGCTCTTCGCTGGCGAGATCGCGCAAACTATCGATCACTTTTCGCGTGAGAGCCTTTTTCATACGAGCAATCACCGCGCTGGCCTGCACTGCCTCTCGGGAAACATTGAGAGGCAGATCCTCACTGTCGACTACACCTTCCACAAATCGGAAATACTGTGGCAGCAAATCCTTGCTGCATTCCTGAATGAGTACTTTGCGGATGTACAGCTTCAGGCCATCCTCCCTGCGCGGGCTGAGAAGTCCAGGATCAGCCTTTTTGGGCAGGAACAGCAGCGCATACATCTGCACCGGCGCGTCGGTCACATAGTGGATGCGAGTCAGCGGAGACTCAAAGTCTAACGTGAGCTGCTTGTAGAAATCGTCGTATTGCTCATCTTGAATCTCGCGAACAGATTGCCGCCAGATGGCAGTTTGCCTGTTTGCTTGTGAATAGCCATCCTTCTTGCGCTCGGCATCACCGCTCCCGAGATAGATGGGATAAGCAACAAAGTCCGAATGCTTGCGAATGATTTCATGGATACGATATTCCTTTGCAAATTCGGCCTCATCTTCTTTGAGCTTGACTTCAATTGTGGTACCGCGCTGCTCCATCTCAGCGGGTTCGATGGTATAACCGTCCCCACCTGTTGCCGTCCAAACAAAGGCTTCTGCGTCAGGCTCAAAAGAGCGCGAAGTGACCCGAACTTCATCAGCTACCATAAAGACAGAATAGAATCCCACGCCAAATTGTCCGATGATGTCGGTAGGATTCTCGGCACTATCTCCGGCTGCCTCCAAAAAAGCACGCGCACCAGAATGTGCAATTGTGCCGAGGTCAGTAATCATATCTTCACGAGTCATGCCCACACCACTGTCACGGATGGTCAGCGTTCGTTCTTCTTCGTCCGCCTTAACCCAGAGCGCTAGTTCGGCGTCCATGTCTCGCACGTCCCGATTTGTAAGCATCTCAAATTGAATTCGGTTGAGCGCATCGGAAGCGTTTGAGATGAGTTCGCGCAGAAAGATTTCCTTCTGTGTATACAGGGAATGAATAAGAATATCTAGCAGCTGCCGAATTTCAGCTTGAAATTCGATAGGTTCGGCAACCGGTGCAGAACTGTCTGTCATTGAAGCAACTCCGAAATTTGAATTTAGTTAGTAATTGACGGACTAGAGGATACCAGAAAAATATAAGAGGATCGCCAGCAGCTTTCCAATGTGTTTAGCCCGCCCAGTCTGAATGATTTACTAAATAGTCCTCATCACTCAGTTGCAGTGTAGACTAAGATTCCCTGCTGGGAAGCTTAGATTTGTTGGTCAACCAACGTCCGTGGATATCAATGATAACAAATGTGTGGCCATCATCCGGTCACGCCCTTTGGCCTGGACGCGACAGTTGATCTCACATACTCACTTGCACAACCAGAACGTAAAATCGAGCCCGCACTTTACAGATACACATTATATGGCGGCAACTCGTCTGAGATTGGAGCCGGGCTATCAAGTCCTGGCAGTTTGCTGAGCGGAACGGGGCCAGATGTAAAAAACGCTTCGCCATAAGCGCTGCCGATCATGGCGCCGAGCCAGATGGCCCGCGCCTCGTAAGCACGCATAAAGTCGGGCCGGCTTATTGCCGTTTCCCGGTCGCCTTCGTCCGGCCCGCTGGTTTCCGACTTTTCCTTGTGCGACATGAGTTGGCTCTCGTAGGCCGCCAAGACCGCCAATTTACGTGACCAGACCGGCGATATGTCTACGACGAGCGAGGGCTCAAAGGGATTATGAAGCATATAATAAAATAACCGCTCTGGTCGGTAAGGATGTCCTGAACCCAGCTTGCCCACGCCGGCGTAGAAACAAGCATGCTGCACTAATGTACCAGCGGCCGCGTGATCTGGATGGCGATCGTTCCAGTACGGTGCCAAGACGATACGGGGCCGGGTTTCGCGGATGATCTGGATAAGGGGTTGCCGATTCGCGGGGTCGCTCCCGATTTCGGTGTCCGGCAGGCCGACAGACAACCGGTCACTCAGTCCCAGTAAATCAGCTGCCGTCGCTTTTTCTCGCGCGCGGCGCTCCCGCGTACCCCGAGTCGACTGCTCTCCCTCCGACAGGTCGGCGATGACCACTTGCTGCCCCTTGTCGGTAGCGAGGAGCAGACTACCTCCACACCCTATCTCGGCATCATCTGGGTGAGGGGAAAAGACCAGTATATCCAGTGATTCGGCCATATGTCACTCAGGATTATTCTCGCTGGCAGAACTATGCGCTCATGTAGCTGTACAACAAACTATCAGGTTGAGCATCGCCGCTTGGGGGTCTGCCTAAACTCTCGGGAACCAAGACGGGGACTGGGCGCTTGTTCAAGACCTTGCGAAGCACCTCGGCCATCACAATCAGATAGATTGCAGAGCTTTTGCCAGCGACAAAGCCGCTCACCAGATTATTGACAAACATCGGAAAACAAACATCCGGACTCCATCGATCAGTCTGCGTTAACTCACTAACGTCTAGACTGGTATTGCCCAGGTAAAACTTGTAGCCCTGACCGCACTTACATGTTCCAACCGCGAAATGATCATTTCCATCAATATACTGATGCAATCGTAGCCTGCGATCATCTAACTCACACGAGAAAAACAGTGGCAGATAATTTTCAGCCAATGCTGTAAGTTGCGGATCAACCTCCTCTTGTTTTAGCGACTGTATCGCTGCATTGAACACCTTCACAATGTCATCAACATGATTCACGAACAAATTCACTTCATCTGTGATCATACCCTTATTAAGTACGTCGGATAGCACTACCGGGTATGGATTGTAGTTGAAACAATTGTCCAGCAGGAATTCAGACAATCGAAGGTTGAATTCACTCAAGGTGCCAGCATTTTCGCGCATGAACATCGCCCTGAGCTGCTGATATTTGGCCTTTGCACTTTCTCGTTTAACGCCTGACTGACGAAGATGGGTGCCCAATTTGTCGATAGCGCTTCTCAGCTGCGACTCATCAAGTTGAACAAACCTCGATTCGGTGTCCTTCGCTGCCGACGGTGAGATCCGGATGGGGCCCTTTTTGCTGTGTGCTGGCCAAGCGAACTTTGTGATGAGGTTATCAGATCCAGATCGATCTGTATCAACCCACAAAAAAAACGGGAACAAATCGTCATCCGCTTCCATATCCTGCATGATCAATATTTTGCTTAAGACCGATTGCCGGTAATCAACATAGAGCTGCTGACCCGAACATACAAGTTTCTTGTCGACGGCTCCCAGTTTATTCGCCTAGTTCGGATTAACTGGGAGTTCCAACTTATCTTTGAACTCCCGTCAGGATACGTAAACCCCCTGCGATTCTAAGAATCGCAG
Source organism: Anaerolineales bacterium (assembly GCA_965248775.1). Classification (GTDB taxonomy): domain Bacteria; phylum Chloroflexota; class Anaerolineae; order Anaerolineales; family JBHHUI01; genus JBHHUI01. The sequence goes on along the minus strand of OZ252150.1, from coordinate 719,431 downwards.
CCCCTCCGCCGAGTTTAGCAAGTCACTCATTGTCAGCATGCAAGATCATCGCTCTGCGCGTCAAAGAACTTCGCCTCTACTAAGAAGCCGAAGGTATCGCCAACCTGAGGGAGTTCACCATTGCACGTTGTGCCCATCCTACGCCGACGGGAGCAGATGAAGTTCCCAACGAGTGCTATCCTCCGCGGTTACTTTCCTCGAGCGCTTGTATCCCGGAGATCACCCGATCGTAGTACCCTTCGAGCAGCTTAGGAATCGCCCTGGCGGCCACCAAGAGTTGATCACTGCCCTGACGGATCGTGTCACGCTCTAACTCTTCAAAGACCTGAACACCCACTCGAAGTGCCAGCTTCAGATCGTTCATGAATTTCTTATCCTCGGCTTCCAGAAGGTCGCCGTAGGCAGCCAACATCTTCACGGCCGGGTCATTTGGACCAACACTCTGCTCAACGATAGTTTTGAGCCTGACCACCAACTCATCATTCAGCCGTTCCACGGTCTGGGCGGCCACCGTCTGCTGGTTCTCAGCTACCGCATCGCGTATCCAACGCCGGTCCTCGTTCTGCGCGCAGAGACCGCTGGTCACCGCCCATAATGTCTCCAGGGGTTCCCCCATTACATCAGGGAGGTACTGTTTCGTAAAGCGCGCGTATGTTTCGAGCACGAGCTGCGTCTTGTACGGTGATCGGGAGGTAGGTGCTTCATCGCGCGTTGTCGGTTCCTGCAGAATGCTGAAGTCATTGCGAAGCGAGTTCTCCAACTCGACAACAAAATAGATGAAGCGTACCCAGACACGAAAGGCATCGGCAAGGGTAACGACCTGGAGCCCTTTCGGACCTACAGCGACACCCCACTCCCTCCCGAGGTCCAACCGACGAATCGCGCCAATTTCGTACATGCCGAGCATCGCGTCTACTTGCCGGATTCACGTCATGAAGAATTTTCTGGTATGCCTCGGTGGCGTCCATACCTGTGTACTCGTGAACGATCTTCATACCACCAGGATGAAGGTGGGCAAACTCGGAGAGATCGTAAACGCGACCGCTAATGACCATCCAGTAACCGTGTTCGTCATTGTTATGCAGGACCACCTCGGATGTGTCGAAGGTCTTCTGCTCCATTTGAGAGCCTGTATAGGTGGTGAAAATGTCCTGCATGTATCGATCCTCACCAACCAGACGATACAACATCTGCAGCGCCGCCTGCTCCTTTTCTTCTTCAGATCCGTCGCTAAACCGCCGGATGACGGCCTTGATTCCCTCTATGACGGCGTTCGCAAAAACGGTCCGTCCACAGACATAGAAGAAGGCCCCCCGGCCCCCATCTTGCGTACTTCGAAGGAGATCCCACAGAACGCTGGCGTTCTCTTCCCGCAGCATCTCGTCACCGATATACCGCTTCTGCCCCGGCTCGAAGACGAAGTGCCCGCCTTCTCCGTTGGATATAAATTTGGTATCGATAGCGTCTCGCGAGAATGCAGGCCGCACATGCAAGCGGCGGTTACTTCCGACGATCTGCTCTAGCTCTTCCTGATAGTAGAAATCCGATTTGGTCCGCGTTCCAAAAAACAGCCAGCTCTCACCCGAGTTTTCTCGTTGCGCCCGTTCACGGACAAAACTGAGGAATGGGGCTATACCCGTCCCACCGGCAAACATCACGATGGGCGTGCCCTCGTCTGCCGGCAGGTTAAAGCGAGGCGGGTGGATTGCCCTTAGCGAGATACTGCCCATATCCTCTGGAGAGACGGTCGATGTATCTCCTAGATAGTTGGAGGCAGTGCCCAAACGTTCGGATGCGCCGGACACCGCTGTTTCGTCTGTCTGATAGCGCAGGCGTCCGATGGTGAGGTGGAGCTCCGTGGCACCATCGAGATGCCCATTCTCTACTACCGAGGAAATTGAGTACATGCGGAACGACTCCTGGGGAACAATCCGGCAGATGCTCCCTCGTTCCCCTGGGTGAGCCTTCCAGATGCGCTTCGGATCGAAACCGGCTTCGGTCAGCAGGTCGAGCAGATCCCAGAGCTCCCATTGGTCCTCCGCGCGGGCCTCGACGATCCGCCTGAGACTCTCGTTGTGAGAGAATACTTGGAGCTCTTTGGCAACCCCCCGGTCCACTGGCCGGATACGCCCAAAGGTGAGCAGAGTCCGCAGTGGGAGCGTCTGTGATTCCTCGTAGCCCTCCCGGAGCCCAACAGCCTCTTGCCAGGCAGCGTTCAGCCTAATGGGTTCATTCCCTCGCGCCCGGAGTGCCCGCAGTGTCTCCTCAACAAGCACTTCACTGTTCTCGGGCAAAATCGCGCAGCGGTCGCCGGGCTGATAGCGAATTCCGGTGCCAGCCACATCGAGGACGATCTGCTTTACCCATTCGTCCCCTTCGACGCGAGTGGTATTGACTCGTTTGACCTTGGCTTGGTGGCAGAACTGTGGGAACCCGCTGCGGCGTTCGTCGCGCGAGTTTGTCAATTGGGTATCTACCTCATTCCAAGCTCGCTCTGTGAATTTGCCTGAGAAGCTGCCGATGGTCACGCTGCGTCCGACTTTGAATGCGGTCTCGAGATAGCCGTAGACTTTCAACCGGTGACGCCCAAGGAAGCCGGTGTCAGCGGTGTAGGCCTGAAGAGTCTCCTGGAATATTCCCTTGAGAGTCTTGCTTCTGTTACTCGCGACATAGTCACGCACGGAAATCTGCCCGACCGCATTGATGAACTCCTGCCAGTGCTGCGGGTACCAATCTCGGATCAAGCCCATTTCATGGCCAAGCCTGCTAGCGTAAGTCCGGCGACCGAAGAATTCGTCGAGGATATGGAAAATTGGCGAGGCGATGCCACTGGGCCCCGGTACGCCCTCCTCGAGCGATACGGCCAATGGACCCACCGCCTTGGCCCACACGACCGGGTCCACAAAATACGGACCGCTGTACGGGTTAAGCTTGATTTTCATCAGCGAACTATAGGTGATGTCATATAGAGAATCGGCGATGATCCTAAGCTCCTGCTTGAGGGCCTCTACATCATCCTGATGTGCCGCCTCCTGAGCCCGCACAATCGCCCCGACGATCGGTGTAGCCTGGGAGAGTATTTCGACCTGACCCAGGTAGAAAATACGCTCTACGACGTTGTCCACTGTCGGAATCAGCAGCCGCATGTTCTCGACCCGTACCGGGTCGTCGCGGCTCGGATCGATTAGCTTCCAGTTGTAGATGATTAGATCGATGTAGGACAGGACTGAACCAGGCCTGCCAAGCCGGCGCGTAATCTCTTCCCACGGCAGCTGGATGCAATCCGGCATCTGGTCCGGCGGATCGGGTTCTACACGATAGTAGGCATGGGCGAAAATGCTGATAATTGCCGAGGCGCGGAGGAGATACTGGTCCTCGAGATGCGCTTCGGAGGCATTCAGTACAGGCATGGCGTCGAAGTTCTTGCGCAGGGTGAGAGTCCGGTAGAGTTCGGGAAGCCGTTCGACCATTCCGTCCCAAGCCTGGAACGCGGGTGGCAGCTGTAGGCGCGGTGGTGTGCTGGGCATAAACCCATGGGACTCGGAAAGGAAACCCAGGTTCTCATTCCCGAGGCGCTTGTTCGTCTCGGATGCAGTAATTAGCACCTGCCGCGAGGGAATGATCCCATCAGCTTTCAGAATTGTTTCAGGAGGTGCAACCTTTTCTAGACTAGCTGTAACCATTTCAAACACCAGCGTTGTTTGACCTATGCCAATCTTGTCACCAGAATTCAGCATCTGCGAGGCAGAGACGGGCACGCCATTTAGCTTCGTTCCATTGGTGCTTCCCAAGTCTTCAAGCATAAATTGCCCACCTAGCCAACTAACTCTCGCATGGCGTAGAGAACATTCTTCATCTTGCAGGACGACATCCAGATCTTCATCTCGGCCAATAAACACCGCAATTTCAGAAACAGGAAAGCTCGTACCGGCTTGGGATCCCCCTTGAATAACCAATGTGGCCACTGGGCGTGGCTGCGAAAGTGTCGTCTTTTTCGCGTCCATGTTGCAAGTCTCCTTTGCTCGACTTTGTACATTTGGGGACTGATTTCTCATAAATAGAAAGGCAAGGTAAGGTAAGGTAAGCTGACCTTTGGATCAAGAAAGGTCGGAAAATGCTCACCTTGCCCACGGACATTATAGACTTGCTTAAGCCCTTCGCGACAGTGTTCGAAAAGCGCACTTGGTGGAAAGCTCTGGTGCTTCTGGTCGGTTCGATCCTGACGCCGCACTTGCGGACGGTGACGCTCGCGCTGCGCGTAACCGAGTACTGCCGTACCCGGCAAGTGTGGGGCTGAGCAGTGCCGGTAATTTTGCGAAGTTTCACCACGTGCTCAATCGCGCGACCTGGTCGGCACGTAAGTTGAGCCAATTGTTGCTTGCGTTGCTTTTGCAGCACTTTGATTACGGTGACGAGACTTTGGTGTTTGGAATCGATGAAACTATCGAACGTCGCTGGGGTCGTCGTATCAAGGCGCGCGGCATCTATCGCGACGCCGTGCGTTCGAGCGGGGGTCACTTCGTGAAGGCCAGCGGCTTGCGCTGGATCAGCCTGATGTGGCTTGTACACATTCCATGGGCGATACGCGTGTGGGCGCTGCCAGTGTTTACACTGTTGGCGCCTTCTCAGCGATATTATGCGGACAAAGCGCGCGCTCATAAAACGGTACTCGACTGGGCGCGCCAAATGGTCTTCCAGCTGCGCCGCTGGTTGCCCAGCCGAAAGTTGGTGCTTGTGGCCGACAATAGCTACGCCGCGCTGGAATTCCTGCATGCCTGTCAGTCGCTCTCCGAGCCGGTGGCGGTCGTCACACGTCTGCGTCTGGACGCAGCCCTGTATCAACCGGCACCGCCGCGCAAGCCCGAACAGCTCGGCCGGCCACGGCGCACCCAGTCCAGTGGGGCCTGGGTCACTGGAAGGGGGCCCGCTTACCCACATTGCAAGCCCGGCTGAACGACCCTGAAACGGCTTGGACGAAGACCACGGTCGCCTGGTACAGCAACAAACAACGCACGGTAGAAATCACCGCCGGCACGGCGGTCTGGTATCACGGCGGGATGCCCACTGTGCCGCTGCGCTGGGTTCTCATCCGCGACCCGGAGGACAAATTCAAGCCGCAAGCTTTGCTGTGCACGGACCGCTGGGCTGACCCGGTACAGGTCATCACCTGGTTCGTACAACGCGGGCAGCTGGAAGTCACGTTCGAAGAAGTGCGCGCCCACCTCGGAGTTGAGACACAGCGCCAGTGGTCCGATGCCGCCATCGCGCGCGTCACGCCGGTGCTGCTAGGACTGTTTTCCTGGATCACGCTGGCGGCTCACAAGTTGCATGTGCATGACCCAATCCCTGTGCGAACGGCTGCCTGGTATGCCAAACCTTTGCCAACATTCTCTGATGCAATCGCAACTGTGCGGCGTGAACTCTGGCCGATGGCAAGTGGTTTTTCCATGTCGCCGTCGCAGCCCGATATCGTAAAAGTCCCGCGCGCATTGCTCGATTCTCTGCTAAATATGGCTTGTTACGCTACTTGAAACGTACAAAGTCGAGCTTTGGATCTATCTAAGAACCATTCTCTTGTGATTTCTCTACGATGCAATCAATTCTTAGAGCGTGCCGACGACAGCTCGGCATATGTCGGACCGTGAGACAGTTCCGACCAGCTTGCCATCCCTGATGACCGGTAGCAGACGTATCTGTTTGTCAACAAGTACAGTGGCGGCTCTTGCAACGTGGTCTTCCGGATCGACTACAAGCGGCTCTCGAATGATGAGCGGTGTGATGGATAGCTCTGACAGATCCCTGCCTTTGCTCAGGAATATGTGGAATGCCGTGTCGAGAGAGCCTCCTTCCTCCAAGATTTCGTCTATATCAGGCATAGCGTTGCGCAGAATATCTCCCTCCGAGAGCACGCCAATGAAGTTGTTCTCCTCATCGATCGCCATCAGGTCGCTCACGCGGGACAGAGCTACCATTTCCGCAGCATGTTGCAAACTGGAATCGTGACGGATGCGAGCGGTGCGCACGGTCATGACATCTTTGATCCGCATCAAGTCTAGATCGTTCATTGTCGATTTACTCCTTTTTGGATCGAACTGGGATTGAGCGGCAGATACGCTCGTAGCGCGTGTGCGCTGCGTCGCTCACACGAATTCGGAAAGCCGCTACCCATCAGCGGATGCCAAGTTTGCCTTCCGGTCCATTCCTGCGTCTAAGGGTATAGCGCCTGCGCTTCTCCAAGAAGCGGACGTGCCGTGCGTTTATCAAGTAACTCTCGATACAAGTCTTCATAATGCGGAACAATCTCAATATGCCCAAACCGCCGGGCATGCCGGACAGCCGCCTGACGCATGCGCGCGTACCGGGTTGGATCAGTTAGCAGGCTTATAGCCTGATCCACCGCCATACTGTGATTGCCGACTGGGAAGAGCAATCCTGTTTTACCGTTCACAACAACTTCTGGCAAGCCGCCCACCTCAGTAGCCAGCACCGGCACCCCACAGGCCTGGGCTTCCAGGGCAGCCAGACAAAAACTTTCGTATGTACTTGTTATTAGCAAAAGGTGACACTGAGTCAGAATAGGACCCACTTCTGACTGATGCCCCCAATAGCGAACGTCGTTTCCCCGCCCGTTTGAATTGAGGATGGATTTGACGGCGTCCAATTCCTGGCCATCACCGATCAGCCACAATTCCGCATCCATCTGTGCGCGGATATCGAGAAAGATGCGGGCGACGCTCTCAGGATTCTTGACCGGTCTGAAGTTGGAAATATGCACTATATGCAGCTTGGACGGCAGACGCTGGTGGCCGTTGGAGTGCATCGTAGACTCTTCGTCCGTATGACCTTGCGGCCGAAAGCGGGCCAGATCGACGAAATTCGAGATCACCCGCGGACGTTCGTGAAACTGAAATATCTCGCCGGCCAGACGGGCATGGTGCTGAGAGACGGTCGTCAGCGCATCCAGCTTGCGCAGCGCTGCAGCCAGACTGGGACCAGTGTCAGGCTCGCGGCCAAAAATAGTGACGTCTGTGCCATGCAGCGTGCCGATGAGCAACGGCGCTGCCGATCTCAGACGACGTCGCACTTCAGCTACCACAAACGCGAATGGTACTGCATAGTGAAAATGGAGAACATCGAGCCCCTCGTGTGCGCTGACATTCAAGATGCGTGCTATCAGCGCCTCCAAATCGTCCGGCGACCAGTGCGCATGGAGCCGGGCAGGATGGATATCGTTGACCTGCTCCTGGACGACTGGGTGTAACAGCACTCCGGGGTGATGATCCCAACCGCCAAAGGGCAAGGTACGGGTGAAGAGGTGCACCCGGTTTCCTCGCCGAGCGAGTTCCGCAGCGAGTTCAGTCGCGATGCGGGCGCTGCCTCCAAAACTGGCATGGCACAGTATGCCAATTCGCATCAGCGAGTTAGCCACCCGTGGCGGCTAGCTTATCCACCAGAATTTGGATCACCCCATCATACATTTCCGGATGCTTGTGCATAATGGACTGGAAGTGGACGCCTTCAATCACTAGCAATTGGACATCTCCTTTGGCCTGCATGGCGGAGGTACGCGGCCTCTTTCCCAGAACCCCCATCTCTCCGATTAGCTCTCCCCTCTTAGCTAGTTTCCGGTGCGAAACGCATCGCTGGGCTGAAAACAGACGACCTGAACTAGGGTTTGGTTTGAGCGATCGGATTTGAAATGTTCAGGTAGCACGAGCATGTAGTCTCAATCCGATCGTGTTCAGGTTAGCAGCCAGAATGGTCAAGCCAACCCAACGATGGTGGCCCTGATTGCCACGATAACGACAAATGCCGAAGGCATGTTTGCGTTTGAGAACACTGACCCAGTCCCGTCCCGGTCCTGGACGGGGTTCGGCCCTCAACGCCAGCATGAAAACGACGGCCGCGTTTGAACCAGGCCTGTTTTTCATGAGCATGGCGTTCTTGGGACTTATAACCCGCTTTGGGTAAGACGACGTGCCGAACGCCCTTTTGTCTTGCATAGTTTTCGTTGGCCGAGGAATAAACACCGCGGTCAGCACTGGCCTGGACTGGCGGCTTGCCAAAGGTTCGACAATGATTATCAATAGCTGGGTGCCACCGCGTGGAGTCGCACACGCGACTTCGTTGGGTATCATCGGAAGGATTGCCATCGAGCAACCGCCAGTCGGAAATGATGCCGCCGTCGACTTCATCTAGCCAGACTTTGCGACCGAACTCGGTGGGCTTGCCAGCTTTGTTGCGTCGGATAATGGCAGTGTCAACTTCGAACAGACTGACCAGCTTTTCTGAAGCCGGCACAGATTCATTCTGAAATACGCGCCGTTTGGTTTGTTCCAGGATAAGTGCCGCCGGCAACGCCAGAATGTTTGCAAAGAGCCGGAACGCCCCCGCGACGGCGGCCGGTAGTTGGCGAAAAAAGGAATACCCTGTGTAGAGGTAGGTACCCCGGCCATATTGGCAGATGAGCAGACCGCCTTCTTTAGGTTCCTCGCCGGGATCAGAACAGGCGAGCAATGGGTGGTAGTGTTTATCCCATTGGCCAAAAAAGTAGAGCCCCCGATCCCGAACCCAGTCATCAAAATCGGAAGCCCGGATAACGTTTGGCAGGCGGAAGAGCATATGCTCTGCGTCGAGGATCGTCACTGGGGCGTCCTGATGGGTCACCCGGTCATGCGGTTGGCTGTAGTTGATCGGATAAGGGGTCAAGCCAGCAGGGCTTTGGTAACCATAGCCCTGGTATTGAACAATGAGGGTGCCGCCCTGGTGGACATAGTCCACAAACCGCCCTGCATATTTCCGCAGCTCATTCCGGACTAAATAAGCGTTGTGCCCGACCACTACTGCGTCAAACTGGCTAAGATCGATGTACCCCATCTCTGCATCTTCGATCAGGTGCCAGGTGAGCCCAAAGGGCTGCAGGATGTCCGCCAACTCATCTTTTACTCCCTGGATATACGCGTAGCGCAGGTCCCCCACGAATTGAGCATTGATGAGGTGCACCATCACCTGTGCGGGTGTGATGATGAATTCTTCCTTCACGCAGTTAGATCCGTCTACAACCGAAAGCCCCGGCGCTGCCATCTGCACCGGCGTGAGAACGTCCGCATAGTCTCGTTGCCCGTAGCGAATTTTATAGTGCAGTGGATAGTGACCTTGTGAGATGCCGGCCGGGACAGTCACCGAAAATCGGACTGTTTCCGCGCCGCCCGTTTCCAAGGAAAGATTGACCTGTTGGGGGGCAACTGTCCATCCGTCTGGGGCCTCCAATCTCAGGCTGCCTTCGACAGCCTGTTCACTATTATTCCGAGCCACCACCTTAAGTTCCAGACGCTGAATGGCTTCATCTCCATCCAGAATTTCCAAACTATCTCCGACGTCTTGTTCTGACTGGACTTTCGGCCCCGGCGTATCTGCTTTCACTGGAAGGAATTCCTGGATAGATCCAGGGTGCAGCGAGATGGGCGGGATGACGACCAGGGGCAATTCCCTGGGTAGTGGTTACATGTTGACTGATGAGTCTGGAAAAAGTAAGTTGTTGGCCTGCCAAACAGAGGAGCGCCAAAATGATCCAGAGTGTCATCACGCATGAGTGTTCAAAGTGCAGGAGCCTCAACATTGTCAAGAATGGTACAGACTATAAAGGCGGTCAGAAGTTTCATTGTCTCGATTGCGCCGCTTATGGAATGTTGGAACCGCAAAGCCGTTCTTATCCTGAGTTCATCAGAGAATTTGTCCTACGCACCTATCGAGAGCGAGCCAGTATGCGCGGCATTGAGCGCATCTTTGGCATCGCGCGGCAGACATTAGCACGCTGGATTCTGGAGAAGGCCGGCGCTATGCCGAACCTGGCTGACACTTTAGAAACCGTAAAAACGGATGATGTGCTGGAATTGGATGAATTATGGTCATTTGTACGCACAAAAAACGATAAACGTTGGATATGGGTCGCGCTGTGTCGGCGCACGCGCCAAGTGGTGGCCTATTTTATTGGCGACCGCAGTGAAAAAAGTTGTCGCGCGTTATGGAAATCCATCCCAGCATCCTACAAAGCGTGTTGCTCCTTCAGCGACTTCTGGCACGCTTACCAGAAGGTTTTACCAAACGACACTCACCAAAGTGTCGGCAAAGAAAGCGGCCAGACATCTCACGTGGAACGCTGGAACAACACCTTGCGCCAGAGACTGGCTCGCTTCGTGCGCAAAACTCTTTCTTTCTCCAAGTCCGACGTTTACCATGAAGCTGTACTCAAGTTGTATCTCCATTACTACAATACAGCGTGGTCCCCATCAGTTACCATGTAACCACTACCATTCCCTGAACCCCCCAGGGAAAGCTTCCCGCCGTGAGGCTGCCTGCTGCATGGTGAGGCGGTGCGCTCCGATGGCCACTTTGCAGGTAACTTGTATTTGAGCCGGGCCAAAAGCACGGCCTGCCGGCTCACCGACCGGCCAGTGATAAGAATACGGATCTCGAGGTTCAGCCAACCAATAAGGACCAGTGAGGGATAGGTCCGTCGCTTCTGAGACTGTCACCTCAAACGCCGTAGTCTTCTCCGAGGAAGACTCCGATGGCAGTAGTCGAGTTTCCCAGCCTGCGGGCACTTGGAGCGCAAAGGTGGCCTCGTCTATCTCGCTCCCACGTTGATTCCACAGCTGCGCGGATATTTGAAAGCTCTGCCCAGGTATGACATGCGCAGTTTCGCTCAGGCACTCAAATTTGAGTCCCAAACACTGTGCCGTCACCGCTTCGAAATCCACAATCTTGCGCGCCAGGTAGATGTTAAGCGCCAGGCGCGCCTCGCCAATTAGTTCATATTGCGTCAAATTTCTGTGTAAGTCGCGGAGCAACGCCAGGCCGTCCAAGAGGTCAGCGGACGCCAGCATTGGGTCTTCGACCCGAAATTCTTGCAATGCCTTGTGCACATGAGCTTTGACTTGTTCGAGCGCGGTCCGCAAGGCCGAAGATCCGTTGCCCGGATAGTCGGTTAGTCCAGTAAGCGAAGGGTCCAACCCGTCGAACAGACTAGATTCCTGGTCGGGCACAGATGCGAGACTCTTGTGCAAAGCAAAGTAATAGAAATAGTCATCCGGGGTCGGGAGGAAACCCATCGCCTGGGTTTGATATTTATTGAAGGCCATCCAAGCCTGTTCTTGGAATGTTCGGCCGGCGATCGGGTCGAACTCGCCTGAATTTATTCGCACCACACCAGCGCGCTCCCATTGCGGGTCAACTATTCCAAAAGAACCATCTTCACCCGGTTGCCAATCCTCTGTCGTAGAATGGTACAGTTTGAGCGGTTGCCAAGCAGCCACACCCTGCATCTTGAGTTCAGGAAACGTTTCCGGGTCGCCAGCCAGTTCAAGAGCCTCCAAGGCAGCCCGTCCAACCGCTTGATGGTGGCCGTGGCCATCACGGGGCTCACCTGTAAACCGGACGACGACAATGTGTGGTTGAACCAGCCGGATAGCCCGCACCACTTCGCGCTGGCCCCATTTGGACAAAGCCTCATCACCGTTTTTGCTGAAGCCGTAGTCGTAAAAGGGGCCGAAGAGACATTCGCCGCCGTCCCTGGCGCGCGCCGCCAGACTTTCCCAAGTGCGATAAATCCCCAAAGCTTCCTCTTTGTAGGGACCAATCCGATTCTGCCCACCCTCCCCTCGCGTGGCCGACCAATATACGGTGCGCACGCCGAACTTGCGAGGCAAATATGCTAGCAAGCCTACATCTTCATCGTCTGGATGTGCGCCAATATGCAATACTGCGCCAGCCATACCCAGAGCCCGCAGCCGGTAGACTAAGTCTGCATTTCTTTGTACCACATCAGCTCGACTTTGTACGTTTCAAGTAGCGTAACAAGCCATATTTAGCAGAGAATCGAGCAATGCGCGCGGGACTTTTACGATATCGGGCTGCGACGGCGACATGGAAAAACCACTTGCCATCGGCCAGAGTTCACGCCGCACAGTTGCGATTGCATCAGAGAATGTTGGCAAAGGTTTGGCATACCAGGCAGCCGTTCGCACAGGGATTGGGTCATGCACATGCAACTTGTGAGCCGCCAGCGTGATCCAGGAAAACAGTCCTAGCAGCACCGGCGTGACGCGCGCGATGGCGGCATCGGACCACTGGCGCTGTGTCTCAACTCCGAGGTGGGCGCGCACTTCTTCGAACGTGACTTCCAGCTGCCCGCGTTGTACGAACTAGGTGATGACCTGTACCGGGTCAGCCCAGCGGTCCGTGCACAGCAAAGCTTGCGGCTTGAATTTGTCCTCAGGGTCGCGGATGAGAACCCAGCGCAGCGGCACAGTGGGCATCCCGCCGTGATACCAGACCGCCGTGCCGGCGGTGATTTCTACCGTGCGTTGTTTGTTGCTGTACCAGGCGACCGTGGTCTTCGTCCAAGCCGTTTCCGGGTCGTTCAGCCGGGCTTGCAATGTGGGTAAGCGGGCCCCCTTCCAGTGACCCAGGCCCCACTGGACTGGGTGCGCCGTGGCCAGCCGAGCTGTTCGGGCTTGCGCGGCGGTGCCGGTTGATACAGGGCTGCGTCCAGACGCAGACGTGTGACGACCGCCACCGGCTCGGAGAGCGACTGACAGGCATGCAGGAATTCCAGCGCGGCGTAGCTATTGTCGGCCACAAGCACCAACTTTCGGCTGGGCAACCAGCGGCGCAGCTGGAAGACCATTTGGCGCGCCCAGTCGAGTACCGTTTTATGAGCGCGCGCTTTGTCCGCATAATATCGCTGAGAAGGCGCCAACAGTGTAAACACTGGCAGCGCCCACACGCGTATCGCCCATGGAATGTGTACAAGCCACATCAGGCTGATCCAGCGCAAGCCGCTGGCCTTCACGAAGTGACCCCCGCTCGAACGCACGGCGTCGCGATAGAGGCCGCGCGCCTTGATACGACGACCCCAGCGACGTTCGATAGTTTCATCGATTCCAAACACCAAAGTCTCGTCACCGTAATCAAAGTGCTGCAAAAGCAACGCAAGCAACAATTGGCTCAACTTACGTGCCGACCAGGTCGCGCGATTGAGCACGTGGTGAAACTTCGCAAAATTACCGGCACTGCTCAACCCCACACTTGCCGGGTACGGCAGTACTCGGTTACGCGCAGCGCAGCCGTCACCGTCCGCAAGTGCGGCGTCAGGATCGAACCGACCAGAAGCACCAGAGCTTTCCACCAAGTGCGCTTTTCGAACACTGTCGCGAAGGGCTTAAGCAAGTCTATAATGTCCGTGGGCAAGGTCAGCATTTTCCGACCTTTCTTGATCCAAAGGTCAGCTTACCTTGCCTTTCTATTTATGAGAAATCAGTCCCCAAATGTACAAAGTCGAGCTCAGTTGTCGTCATACCTTAAATTCTCAAATCGCAAAACATAAGTCACATGGACTGCGCGCTACATTATTATAGCTATCGTCCTCGACTTTCGAAAATTTCTCATAGTGTAATTCGGGATTGAAACCCAATGCTGCGAGTGGTTCCTCGTGATGTTGGCAAAAGCAGGAAGGGAGCGACTCGATGATCGATCCAACTGTGACACTATTGGAATATCTGCTAGATTTTCTGGGACAAAGAATTTTCTGCGAACATGGGTTTGGGCGGTCTTTCGTGGCAGTATTACTTGCTTAAGCGGAATGTATAATTTCTTATAGTATTTCAACTGCCTGTTTGATAGACTAGTTTACCATTCAGAGACACGCTACCCTCTTTATATTACCGTCTAACATATTACAATCGCCAAAAAATACAAGGAGAGAAGCCATGGCTATCCTCGCCACTGACCGTTACAACTATCCCGAATTCATTCCAGAATATTTCAAACCAATGCTCAATTTTGAGAATAGCCCAAAATTGGGTGAACCCGGTCCGGATTTTCCCCTCACAATCCTCAACGGCGTTGAGACCACCCTTTACGAGACCTGCCGAGAGCATGAACTCACGGTTATCGAATTTGGAAGTTTCACTTGACCATATTGTGGGATGGCGGCGCCATCCATGAATGCTGTGGCTGATGACTTCGCTGCCCAAGGCGTAGGCTCCTATTTCCTGCATACCAACGAAGCACATCCGGGCGAATATTACCCTCATCTAACTTCGCTGGAACAGAAATTTGAACACGCCCGCGCTTTACGGGACGAGTTGGGTGTCACGCGCTCAATTCTAGTCGATGCACTCGATGGGGCTTGCCACCGCGCCTATGGCTCCATGCCTAATATGACCTGGATATTCAATTCGCAAGCTACCCCTTACTATAAATCTGACTGGACCGACTCAGCCAGCGTTCGGAACGCTATTGAATATTTTCTCGATGTTCGCAATCGTCGCCGAAATAGAGAACGCCTGAGTATGTTCCGGGTTGAGCGGATGGACTTCCGGACCCAAGATCAGGAGGCGTTCTTTGAAGGCCTGGCACGCAATGGACCGAAAGCCGTCCGAGAATTCAAAGAAGCATTTTAATAGGGTCTACTTTAAAATCTGATAAAGATTACTGAAATTGTCTGTCCAGAAGCGCGCCTGCTCTCCAATTGGTAACTCCAATGGCACGCCCCCATTTGCAGCCAATATGCCTAACAACTGGCGGTTGTTCGTTAGGGCAATCCAGTCATTTGAGAAACGCGATTTCCCGTCTGCGCCAGCAGCTTCCACCAGCATCGTTTCTAAATGTAAGTGCTCGGCCAGACCTGCGATCACCGGCTCGTAATTGAGATGGGCATTCGAGATGAGAACAATGATGACACCATCCGGCTTTAGATGGCGCATATAAATTTCGAAGGCTTCGAGGGTTAGCAAATGCAAAGGGATCGCATCCCCCCGGAACGCGTCCAAGACAAAGAGATCGAATTTCTGCGAACCTTCTTGTTCAAGAACGAGGCGGGCATCCCCTAGAATAACGTCAACCTGCGACGCGCATTCAAGGAACGAAAACTGTTCTTGTGCTACTTCGATCACATCGGCATTGATCTCGTAGAAACGAATGTAGCTATTCTCTGAGGCATAGGCTGCAATCGTCCCCACACCGAGGCCAACGGCACCAACCCGAAAATCCCCCTCCCCGGAAAAGTAGCGCAAGGCCAACCCAACCCCACTTTCTTCGCCGTAATATGTTGTCGGGCGGCATTGTCTCTCGGGTGCAATATATTGGTGTCCGTGTTGTGTGCCCGCGCTTACCATGGCATCGTAATAGTTTTCGGAACCACCGGTACGCTCTTCGTAAATCCAGAAAACTCCATAGAAATTTCGCCGGGTCTCGCGCACGCCTGAATGCGGCTGCAGATTTTCGAGCATCATCGAACTCGGAATCACGAACGAGGTCAACAACAGACCCCAGAGCCAGATTGGCCGACCCTGATGCAGACCGGATTTCACGTTGACATACAGCGCGACCAAAATCAACGCAAAGGTTGCAATGACCCCATAGTGCATTTCGAGAAAGCCATCGAAGATCAGCGGTGCAACCAGACCGACAAGAATTCCACCGCTGGCCCCACCGATCGCCACACGCAGATAGAACCCGGTTAGGCGCTCCGGGCTTGGTTTGAGGTGGACCAATTCCCCATGGCAAACCATACAGATCACAAACAGCGCTGCGGAATAGACGCTGATTTGGTGCAGGATGTCTACATCGCCCGGGGTTTCAGCCAACAAGATTGCAATTGCAATCGCCGCTACAGGCAGTAAAGGAACAAATACTTTGCGGGAATAGTATTTTTCATTTTCGAAGCAAATAATGAGTGAAAGCAGATACAGGCTCAACGGCAACACACACAAAAATGGAATGACTGCGACCTCCTGTGTCACCTGGTTGGTCACTGCCAGTAACATCACAACTGCCGCTGTCGACAAAGCTAACCAGAGCGACCAGACATAGCGCAGACCGTTTTTCTGTCTTGCTCCATCCCTCCGAGTTCTCTTCTTCTCCTCGGATTTCTCATCTTCAATCGGCACTACCTCACTCACTCCACGCAAGGAAATGAGGCTGCCGAGTGCACTCAACGTAACAAAAATCAGAAATCCCCAAGACCAGGTCGCGAGTTGTGTCTCCAGTGTGAACAGGGGTTCAACAATGAACGGATAACTGACCAAACCCAGCAACGACCCGACATTGCTGAGTGGTATTACCCCGATTCAGTGGACAGTTGGTTAAGCCACTAAAGGTAATTGTTCATAGGCATGTGGGCTCATGTAATCCAGGGCCGAATGCATCCGTTGCCGATTGTAAAACACTTCGACATAGTCAAAGACGCTGGTGCGAGCAGCGGCCCGGCTGGCGTACAGTTGCTGGTATACACACTCGGATTTCAGGCTGGCAAAGAAGCTCTCCATGGGGGCGTTATCGTAGCAGTTTCCCCTTCGGCTCATACTGGGCGTGATGTCATGAAGCTTGCGCAGCGCCTGATACTCAGCGCTGGCGTACTGACTCCCCCGGTCAGAATGATGGATGAGACCTGGCGGCGGTTTTCGCGAACGCAGAGCCATCTCCAAAGCATCCAAAGTCAGTTGGCGGCCCAAGCGTTTGCCGAGTGCCCAGCCGACGATCCGTCGCGAGTACAGGTCGAGGACTGCTGCGAGATAGAGCCACCCTTCACTGGTTGCAATGTAAGTGATGTCGGCCAGCCACACTTCGTTAGGCGCAGTGGCCGTGAAGTCCTGAACGAGCAAATTCGGCGCTACGGGCAGGCTGTGCTTCGACTGGGTTGTCACCTTGTAGCTCCGTTTGCGTCGGGCTTGCAGGCCATGCAGGCGCAACAGACGGGCCACCCGGTTGTGGCCGCAGCGGATGCCGCGGTCCTGTAGTTCGCGGTGAATGCGCGGACAGCCATAGACGCCGCGATGCTGCTCAAAGATCGCTCTGATCTCGCGTCCCAACGCCTGGCTGGCTTGCTCGCGCGGGCTGACCGGCCGCTTGCGCCAGGCGTAGTAGCCGCTACGTGTGACTTGCAGTACCCGACACATCAGACTGATGCTGTACTCGCCTTTGTGTTCGTCAATGAAGCGAAATCTCACTTCTGCTCGCGCGCAAACACCGCCATGGCTTTTTTTAGGATGTCCCGTTCCTGGCGCACCACGTGCAATTCGCGCTTCAACTCCGCCAGCTCGCGGTCGCGCTCCTTCGGCTTTCCCTTTCCGGGAAATGCCTGCGCTCCATCAGCCGCGTATTCAGCCCGCCAGCGATTCAGACTGCTACTACTTACTCCCAAATCCAAAGCAAGCTGCTCAACCGCTGTGTCGCTATCATACGATAACCGAACGGCTTCGACCTTGAATTCGCGCGTGTATGTCTTCCGGTATGTACTCATTTGGGTCCTCCCTGATCTGTGAATCTATCTTATCTCGTTGTCCACTAAACCAGGGTAATGCCAGAGAGCATACAAACGATAGGGAGATGAATTGGGATACGTGCGGCGGAACCAAGTTTGCATGAGCGGGCTAGTTGCAGCCAGAAGTAAATAAACGAGGCCTATGTTGGCGGCGAGGAGCGCGAGGATGTGGTTCATGGGGTCATCCGTTGCAGAGGGTTTCCACTGCTCGCCGGGGGTAATGGGCAGCACCAGTACGGCTATCAGCAACAGGACAATGTGGACGATTGCCTGAGTTCTTGGCGAGAAATATTTGTTGCTTAAGAAAGCATAGGCATATCCGCCGACCAACCCGATCTGAAAGAACAACATCGCAATTGTCCAGACCGCCGAGCTGCCGCCAAACCAAGGCAACATATATTTGCTAATGACAGGCTGAATCTGGAAAAGCAAGAACGCCCCGGCGAAAATAATTGCACCGAGTAACACGCGTTGATAATTTGCCGGCTTCACTGAGTCTGTTGCACTGCTTGAGTGCGCCAAAAGATTGAAAACTCCGGGCCGTATTAGAGCCCAATATGAACTACAACACAACCCGGAGTGATAAATTGAAGGGTGTTAATAATAGGCAGAGCTAGGCTTCAGTTGATAATCCGGTGCGCCCATTGAAGTCGACTATTAAAGCATCCAGCTCATCCAACTGGCCGGGAATACCCGTCCAGTAATTCGGATCGTACCATTGGGCCTGGATTTCATCATAGGTTTTCCCTTGTTGCTCTACCCAAGTGTAATACTTTAGATTATGGACGCGCTTGCGGCCGGGATAATCCAACTCCTCCACGTAATCCGTCGTCGTTCCCATCAAACTAGCATGATATGCAGCCGCAGCATCGAGTTCCGTAAACTCGCCATGTTCCTCAGTGAGCTCCAGCACACGGCTGGTGTACATTTCCATCGAGTCCGTCAAGACTGTAAGCACCACATCATTTGGACCCATCTCGTACCATTTCGCAAGCTTCACTGCGGAGAGCATGTTGGCGACGCCCGAGATGCCGAATAACGGTAGTTGATCGATGAATTCGACCGAAACACCTCGCCCCGCCAGATAATTCTTTCCTGCCGCTTCATTGAACAAACGAATTACACCCATGGTGTCTTCGTCGTCGATCGCCATCACCATGTCTGTATTTTTTACATTGTGAATCCAAGGCACATGTTTGTCGCCGATACCTTCGATGCGATGGGCGCCAAAGCCATTGAGCGTGAGGGTCGGGCACTGTAAGGCCTCGCTGGCAGCGATTTTGCTCGTCGGGAATCGACTCTTCAAAAAATCACCGGACGCAATCGTTCCCGCCGAACCCGTGGTGAGTGCCACGCCACGGAAGTCGTCGTTCGGACCAAGTTCTTTTTCGAGTACTTCCAGCATCGCCCGGCCAGTGACCTCGTGGTGCCAAAGATAGTTCCCAAATTCGTCAAATTGATTAAAGATCATCAAATCCTGGCCGGATTCGCGCAGCTCCCAGCATTTGTCGAATATCTCTTTGACATTGCTCTCCGTGCCTGGCGTTTTGATAATTTCTCCCGCCACAGACGCAAGCCAATCGAACCGTTCCTTGCTCATGCCCTCTGGCAATATAGCAATGGACTGACAAGCAAGGAGTGCAGAGTCGTACGCCCCACCCCGGCAATAATTTCCGGTGGAAGGCCAGACGGCCTTCTGCTTGGTCGGGTCATACTGACCGCTGACGAGACGGGGCACGAGACATCCGAACGCGGCGCCGACTTTGTGTGCACCGGTCGGGAACCACTTACCGACCAACGCGATGATGCGAGCATCCACTCCGGTGACGGATTTTGGAATCTCGATATAGTTCACATCACCAAAGCCGCCGCCATGCGAAACCTGTTCATTGTGCCAGGTGATGCGGAATAGATTAAGTGGATTGATATCCCACAGCCCCACGCCCTGCAGACTTTCTTTTACACCACTCGGGATGAGGTCGGGGTTTACTTGCTGTTTGAAAGTGGGGATGATGATGTTCTGTTCCCGAGCACGCTCAACAGCTCGGTACAAAGTATCTTCAAAGAGAGTCAGGTCAATCAGGTTTGACATCGATTCTATTTCTCCTGGTCCAAATATTTAATCAGAATTAGCTCCAATACCTTTCAAATAAGGGCCAAAGCTTGCCGGAAAGGTTGTCGGGGTTGGGGCCAGTGATAATGCTCCGGCCGTTTCAGGCGGAACTTTGACATCTTGCGTTTGACTACACGCGGGTTTGAACGGGCACGGCGGAGAGGCAGACGAACGTCAGCGATGTCATGCAACAAGCGGTCATAGAGTTGGCCGAGTTGGTCAACGGCCGTCTTTTGAAACTCGGCGAGCGTGTCGCGCACGAGTTCGAGTGCATGCACAAAGCTGAGTTGGTCGGGATCGAGACCGGTGCGTTGGGCAGCCGCATGCATCAGGAAGCGGATGATGAAGTGTGCGATGAGCAGGCCATACAGTTCCTGAATGACCCCGACCGGCTTGAGACTGCGCAGCGGGCGTCCGGCCAGACGTTGATGGGTGTCGACTTCATCGATGACCAATTCGATTTCCCAGCGTTCGTGATAAGCTCGCGCGAGTTCCAGGGCTGGGAAGGCTTCGGGGTTCAGCAAGGTGGTAACCAAGCGGTGCACTTCACCGTAACCGGGGAGTGCCGGGTCACTTATGGTGTATTCGACGATGCGCACCAGGAGGCGCTCGCCCCGCTTGCGGCGCTGGTAGTCGGAGGGGGTCAGGTAGGCGGTGTAGGAGCCATCTGGCAATGGACAGCGGTTTTTAGGCTTGACATGGGCTGGAAATCGGCTCAAAATGTGTCCCCCGCGCTCCAAAACCATGCGCAGCATGTCATAATCATGAAACCCACGGTCCCACATCACCAACATGCCCATCTCGACCGAGCGCAACAGGCGAAAACCACCCATGCGCTCGCTGGTGTGGCAAGGCCAGAAGCCCGCATCGACAATCGTATGCGTGCCGCACTCGACCAGATACACCCCTTGCACCTGCGGAAAAGCGCTCTGGCCGCGCGGGCTGTGGTGCCGTCCAAAAGCCGCCGCATTCTCCGGCGTGTCAGCCACATCTTCAACCGTGCCATCGATGGCCATCAGGCGCAATCCAAAGAGGAACGCGCCGGCTGTCTCCGTCGTAGCTATCGGTCGACATACATGCCGAAACAAACGCACGACCGGTCGAGCACCCAGTTGATAGCGCCGATAGGTAATCGCACTGTCTTTCGGTACCGCGTATTCCGGATTGTTCCAGATGTACCGCAACCCCTGGGCGATCTTACGCATTACCCGCCCCAGAGAAGATTGCGTGTAGATGTTCATTGTGATGATTAAAAACACTGTCACGACCAGATTCAATTTGCGCTCGCGTTGCGTTTTCAAGCCTTCTGCCTCCAACGCTGCTTCGACCACATCTGGCGGAATAACCCGGCTCAGGCTTGTAAATGTCAGTTCCCGGCAAAACTTGCTCTCGATGTCAACCTCGCGTAATCTGTATCCCATCAGGTGGCCCCCTGGCATCTTGCGAATTTGTATATCTCACAAGTATGCCTCGGGTGCCACCTGTTTGCTTATTTGAAAGGTATTGGAATTAGCTCTGATTAAAACTATTTTCAAGTGCAGCTTTTAGTGCTGCCGCGTCCGGTGGAATGCGCGGGGCAGTTCCTGTTACCTGCAGTGCTGCATTTACGTCCTTTAACCCATTCCCGGTCACCAATACGACCACATACTCGTCAGGATCGGTCAGGCCCGCTTTGGCAAATTTATCCAGTCCCGCGTAGGCCGCTGCCGCTGCCGGTTCCGCAAACACAGCCGCATCCCGTGCCAGCGGAAGCATGGCCTGTAAAATTTCGTCATCCGAGACCGTGAGATACTCGCCGCCCGTTTGGGTCGCGGCCCGCAGTGCGCGCAGCCCATCACTCGGGACATCGGCTGAAATACTATCGGCGACTGTTTCAGCACTAACGGGCTGAATATCTTCATTTCTAACGAAGAAGGCATTCGCAATTGCAGCCGAGCCTTCCGCTTGCACACCCATCAGTCTCGGCACGCGATCGATCCAGCCGAGCGCGTGCAAATCCTTAAAGCCTTTATGGACCCCCGAAATAATATTCCCATCACCGACGGAGACGAAAATACGATCCGGTACTGTCCACTGTTCACTGGATACTGAAAGCTGAAGACTGGAGAATTGCTCCGCAATCTCGAAAGCGGCTGTTTTCTTGCCCTCAGCGGTGAACGGGTTATAGCCTGTATTGCGGCAGTACCAGCCAAATTCCCGCGAGGCCTGCAGTGTCAATTCGAAGGCATCGTTATAGTTGCCCTGAACCAAGAATAGTTGCGCACCGAAGATGAGTAATTGTGCGATTTTCGCCGGGGGGGCAGACTCGGGAACCAGGATAACCGCCTCCATGCCGGCAGCCGCTGCCATCCCGGCGAGCGCTACTCCAGCATTGCCCGTCGAAGCAGTGATGATCTTTTCGATGTCCTGCTCAATTGCACGTTGCACGACAACCGCACTGGCACGATCCTTGAGGGAGGCAGTTGGGAGCTGTCCATCATCCTTCACATATAAATTATTTAATCCAAGCCGCGCGCCCAGCCGAGGACTATGGAAAAGTGGCGTTCCGCCCAAACTGCGCAGCGCTCCCGTATTCTCAGCAGGCACACCCACCGGCAAGAGCGGTGCGTAGCGCCAGATCGAACAATCTTTACTTTGAGAGATTTTCTCCGGCGATAAGTCGGTACCGATCGTATTGTAGTCGAGACGGACATTCAAGTTGCCGCCATCGTGCGGACAGGTGTAGGTAACTTCATCCGGCGTAAACAACGTCCCGCAAATTGAACACTCGTAGCCAATAAATACTCCCATCGAACGACGTTACCGTGTACCGGCAATTGGCGCCGGCTCTATTTTGGGAGTGGGATCGGGCTGCCGAAACTTGCGCGCGGCAAACCAGATCAATACCGGCACGAGGCTCGTAATCGCCAGCCACATTGTGACCTGACGCGGCGACAATTCAGGGCTATCGTAGAGAATTCCACTTATCCAAATCGAAATCGAATAAACGAGAGTAAACAAGCCGAAGTCGATCGAGAAGACACGGCCCAGCAGCTTATCAGGTGCCTTAATCTGTAACAATACGTTACTGTAAGTCCAATTTACCGAACCGGCCATGACTAGGATCATAATTCCAATTAGAAAAACCGGCAGGTTTGGTGCAGTGCTCATGATAATCCAAGATACCGGTATCACAATATAAGACACGCCTATCGCCCGATAGAGAGATTTCAGGGAACCGTTGCCGACTGCGTTCGCAAGTATCGGTCCGAGGAATGCGCCAATTCCTGCGACCGCAAACATGAGTCCCAGTGTAGCGGAACCATCTGAGCCACGCGGGAAGACCCGCGCTGCGAATATTGCAATTGTGATATCCAGACTGCCTATCTCAACCATAGCCTTAACAAAAACCAGCAGACCTACATCCAGCTTGCTCCGGACATAACGGAGACCATCCAAGAATTCGTTCCAGCCACTCACATGCGTTTCAGTTGGTACGTCGCGGCGCTCGACTTGAATAAGTAAAACGAGAATTGCCGAAAGAAAAAAGGTTAGGGAATCAACACCGATCGCAACATAAGGCCCATACAGCGCCGCAATCACGCCACCTGCTGCCGCACCGAGCGCGAGCATCGCCGACCAGGTCGTACTTGTAAGCGTATTGGCTGTCAACAATTCATCGCGTTCAAGAAGACTGGGCATGATAGCAGCGCGTGCCGGTTCGAAGAACGCGGAAATAACAAATTGGAGAGCCGTCAATACATACAGCAGCCAGACACGTTCAGCCCGGTCTACGAATAGAAAGCCGAGGACAGTCACGGCACGCAAAACATCGGTCGTGATCAATATCGATTTACGGCTGAAGCGGTCCGCGAAGACTCCAGCGATCGGACCAAGAATAAATGGCGGCAACCCCCGTGCCAGGAAAATTGCGCCGATTGCCAGACCCGAATCGGTAAATCTATTAACCAGGATTACAGATGCGAGCGTGTTGAACCAGTCACCAGCCAGGCTAACGATCTGCGCCATCCACAGCAGCCGGAACCGACGTCTATTTCGAATCAGGTCAATGTATTGAGACATGGAGGGTTGAAATAAATGTCACGCCCGCTTTCGCACCCCGTCCGCCTCGTCCAGTCGACCGGGTGCGGTCGCGCCCGCGACTGTGCGAGACTGGGGCAGATACCGACGCAGTTCAGTCGGCACTGTGCGGGACTGGGCTGTCCAGGAGACTGTACTGAGCGGGCGTCCAGAACATATTTATTCCGCTGACTTCCCGCTGATTCATTAGAGACTTACCGTATGCGGGAAAGACATATAAGTTGCTCTTATCTGAGTTTCTACTTCGCCAGTTGTCCTTTGAGCCACTTCTTATCGGCCGGCAAGCTGAAGCAACGCACGCCGGTGGCATGGTAGATCGCATTTATGACTGCGGGTGTAGTTGGGATGGATGCGAGTTCACCGACACCCTTAGCACCATAGGGCCCGTCCTTCGTCTCTTCCTCCACAAAGAAACTGATCACCTCGGGAGTCTGATCGATAGTTGGCAGTTTGATCTTGAAAAGCGAATCAGATTTGACAAGGCCTTCCTTCATGATGAAGTTTTCCTGAATTGCCATTCCGTAGCCCATTGAAATACTGCCTTCAACCTGTCCTTGCAACGCCAACGGGTTCATGACACGCCCGACGTCATTGGCTGCTATGACTTTGAGAATTTTAGTTTCGC
Source organism: Anaerolineales bacterium (assembly GCA_965248775.1). Classification (GTDB taxonomy): domain Bacteria; phylum Chloroflexota; class Anaerolineae; order Anaerolineales; family JBHHUI01; genus JBHHUI01. Next base: position 695,287 of record OZ252150.1, on the reverse strand, counting down.
CCGATTTGATATCAACTTCGACGAGCGCGGCCTGGGTGCCAAATCCGAACGCGAAGTGTTGGTATTGTTCGGTATCTGGTGCAACGTATTGATAAGTAATCTTCGGCGTACGGCCCTCTCGGCGGGCTGCTTCGACTACCTCCGCCAATTCGATGCTGTAGCCATTGCTACGCACCTTGCCATCTTCGAAGGCAAGCGAATCGGGCGCAACGTCGAGCATCTCCGCCGCAGTCTGGCTGAGCAGGTTACGAACTTCGATGCTTGCGTGCCGGGCGGCGTTTCCGGTTACATACGTCTGACGAGAGGCGGTTGTTGCATCACCATCTGGGGTCAGATCGGTATCTGAGACGAGTACACGCACGTCTTCGTAAGGCACACCTAACTCTTCCGTAACGACCTGGGCGAGAACGCCTACCAAACCTTGGCCGAGTTCAGGTGCGCCAGCCCGGACAGCCGCCGAACCATCGGCATACAATTCCACTTCAGCCCCGGCGGCATCATAGGCTCCGCTGCCATAGCCGGTGTTCTTGTAGGCACAGCCGATGCCCCAGGCGCGGCGCTTGTTGCCCTCTACCGCTATAAAGTCGTGTTTCTCCATTTCGGCCGCCACCAGTTCGAGTGTCTGCGATAATCCGCAGCTCTCAGTCATCAGCTGCCCGGCGAGGGTTTCTTTGCCGTATTCCAGAATGTTCTTGCGCCGCAATTCTAATGGCGACATACCGAGCTCCTCGGCGAGCACGTCCATCTGACTTTCCATTGCGAAGGCGCTCTGGGTTACACCGAACCCCCGAAAAGCGCCAGCGGGCACGTTGTTCGTATACATGGCATGGCAATCGACCACGACATGCGGTATTGCATACGGGCCGGCCGCATGGGTCGTTGCGCGCAACATGACATGGTTGCTCAGGCTGGCATAGGCACCCGCATCACCGTAAATGAGCGCTTCGTGCGCGACCAATTCGCCATTCGCTTTTGCGCCTGTCTTCATCCGAATGACCGTAGCATGTCGCTTGGGATGCACCAACATCGACTCTTTGCGGCTGAACACCATCTTCACCGGTCGGTTTGTCTTTAGGGCAAGCAGGGCAATATGTATTTGTACCGACACATCTTCTTTGCCACCGAACGCACCGCCGATGAGACAGTTGATCACGCGGATGCGGTCTTCCGGGATGGCCAGCGAGGCAGCGATCTGGCGACGGTCGTTGTAGGGAATCTGCCCGCCACAGTAAACTGTGATGCGGCCATCCGCACCGGAAATCGCCAGACCAGCTTCCGGCTCGATGAAGCCGTGTTCAACCGTCTGTGTGCGATATTCATGTTCTACAATCACATCGGACTCTGCAAAAGCTGCGGCCAGGTCGCCCTTCTCAACATGAAAATGGGCAAACTCATTGCCCGCATGATGCACAGCGGGCGCGCCGTCATCGGCAGCTTGCAGCGGCCCGCTTACAACGGGCAACGGTTCATACTCGACTTCGATGAGCTGCAATGCTTCTGCTGCAATGGCCTCACTCTCCGCTGCCACCAATGCCAGAGCATCGCCTACATAGCGGACTTTGTCGTAGCAAAGCACGGGCCAATCCACCTCGTGCACACCAAAATCTTTCCGCCCGGGCACATCCTCTGCTGTGAGGACGGCAACTACTCCCGCAAGCTCCCGGGCCTTGCTCACATCCACGCCCAGCAGCTTCGCATGTGGGTATTTGCTGCGCAGCGTGCGGGCGTAGAGCATGCCCTCCACATAAAGATCGTCGGCGTAGATGCCTTTGCCATTGACCTTGTCCACCGCATCCGGGCGTGGCAAGGGCCGGCTGATCGCACGCAGGGGTAGCTTGACCCCCGGCAATTCCGGCACGGCCTGACCGGCAGACTGTTGCACGGCGCGGATGATGGTATTGTGGCCTGTGCAGCGACAGATGTTCCAGCGATGACCGTCGTAGATTTCTTCGAGGGAGGGGTTGGGATTCTTATCGAGCAACGCTTTTGTCGCCATGATAAATCCCGGCGTGCAAAAGCCGCACTGGGTAGCACCTTGATCGATATAGGCCTGCTGAACAGGATGCAGGCTTCCGTTTGCGAGACCTTCAATCGTTTCAACTTGCGCACCCGCAGGCACACGTTTCATTGGCACGATGCAGGAACGTACCGGCTCACCGTCCACAATAACCATACAGCTGCCACAATGGCCGGTGGCACAGCCGTCCTTCGTGCCGGTCAGGTGTAGATCGTCACGGATAACATCCATGAGCCACTTCTTTGGAGCAGCCTCGACCTGGATTTCCTCGCCATTAACGACAAATGTGTAGTTCTGTGGATCAGCCATGTTGATCTGCCTCCTGATAGAAATCCCAATTCGTGCTTGGAGACGGATCGGATGGTGCTTTTCGGTGGGTGGGGAGACCCAACGCCGACGCGCGCATTCCTGTGCGCCGACCAACCGTCCGGGGGTGCGCTGCCGCTACATGAAGCGACGCAAAATCATTTTAACATACGTGCGCCAATCACGAACCTTCCCATTCACGTCATCATGGAATTCCTGCGGCGAGGTCCGCTCGCGCCACGTATCTATGGCGCCCGTGAACTTCCAGAGGAGCGTTACAAATAAGCCAAACGCCAGCAAACCGGCGTAGGCGAAGGAGGCACGCAGGAGCGTGTATCCGATACCGGGTTCGTCGACCACTGCAATATAGATGATCGCGACAAGGAAAAGCGCCATTCCAACAAGCAGCAGCCAGAGGAAGACTTTTAGGATCTTCAAGATACCTGCACTCATTTCGATAAAAAAATAAGGCAGCCTGCTGATTTGAACAGGCTGCCTTGACGACCTCACTCTTCGTTCAAATTATTCGCTGGGACCTTGCATGCCTTCCAACAGTTGTGGCAGGTACCAGATTTGCTCGCCTTCGGCGGACGCGCCGGCGGCGACATATTCAGACCCGTCCTGCAGATTGAGCGGACCGGCCCACAGATCGATATCGCCGGATGAAACACCGGCAATAAAGGTATCAAGGTTCGCCTGCATATCAGAACTCACAGCCGGACCACTGTTCCAACCAACAGCCGTCTGGGTGGTATCCAGCAGATTTTCCCAATGTGGCAGATTCCAGTCCCAGGACTGCGTCCAGGAGCCAGCCTGTACAGCTTCGGCGGTGTCTAGATATGCCGGGCCCCAATTGAAGAATGCCGAACCCAGACAGACATCCGGAGAGTTATCACATCCGTCGACATGGCCATAAGGAGAAGCAAACACTGCGTCACCACGTGTGGCTTGCTGCCCGACTACGTCAATGGCCTCACTCGTGTCGATCCCGCTAAGCACAACATCGGCACCACTGTCCAGGAAGCTGGTAACAACTTCGGTCGGATCGAGTGTAACGCCGGGGATGTTGAACCAGAAACCGATCCAAGTCACGGTGAAGTCAAGATCGGCCGGGTCCAGACCACGGAAGTTCTCATAGCAATAGCGTGCACCCAGATAAGCCGCAGAAACCTCGCGTCGAGTCTCAAAGTTGATTAGCGGTCCGAGGTAACCGATCTTGCCTGATTCAGTCGCCATCGCAGCGGAACAGCCTGCAATATATTTCATGTTGACCATCTGCCCCATGATGTTCCCCAGATTGGACGGGGCTTCACCGGTGAGGGCATCATCGCCGGATGAATTGATGAACACGACATCGGGGTATTTATTCGCGACGCCAACGGTGTCCTCTTCAAATTCATCCGAGGTTGTGATGATCAGACGAGCGCCCTGTGCCACCATTTCGTCCACAACGCCTTCTACCGTCGCTTCGGGTTTGTCGGCAGGGTTGAGCAGGTCGAAGAGGATCATCTCCGAACCCGGCAGGTTGTCAACTATGTATTGTCCACCTTCGAAGTGCGCCTGACTCCAGCCGCGATCAACCGACGGGCCGACCAGGATCAGACCGAAGATAAACGCTTCAGCAGGCTCTTCCGGCTCGGCTACTTCTTCCCCGTCGGTATCAGGTGCAGGCTCTTCTGCTGGCGCTTCGGTCGCGCCACCACCACAGGCGGTCAGGACCAGTGCGAGAACAACAATCAGCCCAAGCCAGACCTGTTTTCCAAAAATACTTTTCATCTTACTTCTCCTCCTTATTCGTAATTGAGTTTCTAAGTAGGTCTTCTAAAGAATCGGTTCTAATGCAATTTTGTTAAAGCACCTCCTAATAAATTTATTTTTCACCAAACGATGTTCCAAGTGCCAGTGGCGGTGCAACACGCAACAGGCGTTGGAGCGGTTGCTTAAGCGGACGTGGAACTATTTTGATAACGCGCTCTGTGAAATCACTTCCAACTACCACCAGGACGAAGATCATCAGTAGCCAAGGAATCGAGTTGAAGGCTACCACGGATACATCCGGGAACGTGCGCTGCAGAATTGTGGCGACGGCTTTCGTTGCACCAAAAAGCATCGCACCGATTGCGCCACGAATTGGAGACCAGCCGCCAAAAATGACAATCGCCAGCGCAATCCAGCCCAAGCCGCGGGTATGCCCTTCGGCCCAGCCGACTTTGATGTCCAGCGAGTACGCTGCTCCGGCGATGCCGACGAGCGCACCACCAACAATTGTGTAAAGATAGCGTACCCGGTTGACATTGACACCGCGCGCAAACGCCGCCTCGGGCCGCTCCCCAGCGCCACGCAAGTGCAATCCCGGCTGCGTGCGGAATAGCCACCACCATGTCCCAATAACAAGTACAAATGCAAAATAGACGAGTAAGTCATGGTCGAAGAAAATCGGCCCCAATATGGGAATGTCCTTCAGAACTGGGATGGAGAGGAAATTGACCACAGGTCCGGGAAGGCGAGTGTAATTTTGGCCGAGGAACGCACTCAGGTCGTCCCCGAGTAATGCCAGAACAAATCCTACCGTCACTTGGCTCTGTTTTAATCGAATGCTGCTGACTGCGACAATTAAGGCGAAAAATGCCCCTACCATTGCAGCGGCAAAGAATCCCCAACCCACGCTACCGGTTTCCAGGCCCACAACAAAGCCTGTCATCGCAGACATCAACATTGTGCCATCAAGCGATAGATTGACAACGCCGGCCCGTTCTGTGATCGTCTCGCCACAGACCACAATCATGAGCGGCACAGCCTGTAGAACTATGGATGCAAGAATGCGTACTACTTCGCTGTCGTTCATCAGTCTCCCGCTCCAGCGCCGGATTCCAGCACGGGCGCAGATTCATCTTCGGTTTGTTCAGTCTTGCCTCCAATGCCAAGGACACGCGCCGAACCGAAGAGCAGGACGAACAGCACCAGCACTCCAGTCAGAATGCCACCCAGTGCAGAGTGCAGTTGTGTACGCAATTGCAAAACGATGCTGCCATTGAGCACAGCCGAAAAGAAAAAGGCGATAAACGGCAGCCAGAAGATGCGGTAAATTGCGAGCATGACGACCAGAAGCGCTAAAAATCCGATACCGCCGGAGATACTTTGCCGCAAACTGTCGAACCAACTCAGAACACGTACAGCGCCGCCCAATCCAGCCAGCGCACCGCAAAGCATCAGCCCCAATATTGCTTCGCGTTCACTCGAAACTCCCAGCAGAAATGCGGAGCGTGGATTTTTACCTAACGCCTTCAGTTTCAAACCCCAGAAAGTGCCGCGCAACAAAACAAATACAGCGACGAAAGCGAGGATCGCCAACAGGAGCGACAGAGGCGCAAAGCGTGATTCCGCGAAGCGAGGTAGTAAGGCAGCCGTCTGAAAAGGCTCAGTGCCGCGAAAGCTACCACCCTCCGCGGGCTGCCAGGGGCCGGATATCAAGAAATTCGTCAAAATGATGGCGAGGTTATTCAGTGCTAATCCGCCGAAGATTTCGTGAACCCCGCCACGAGTCTTGAGGATACCGATCAGCAATCCCCAAAGCGCGCCGCCCGCCATTGCTGCCAGGACTTCTACTGTGATGAGAATGGGCGCTGGTGCATCTAGCCGCAACGCCACCCAACTCGCTGCCAGAGCGCCGAGAACAATTTGGCCTTCGATACCAATATTCCACAGTCCAGCCGTGAAGGTGATGAGAAGTCCCAAAGAAGCTAACAGCAATGGAACCCAGAAGGCGATCACACTCAAAGTGTTTGACTGATTTCCAAATGCCCCCTCGATCATCGCGGTGAATGCTTCTGCCGGGCCGGCACCGAAGAGCACAAGCAGTCCGGTTACAAAGAGGAGCGCAGCAATGATGGGCACAATCGTCCAGGCCCGTTCCCCCCACGTGGCCGTCGATTTCACTGTCGGCCTCCAATCAGATGCCCAAGCTCATCCACACTCGTTGTTCGTGCGTCTACGATGCGAGACATGGCCCCCCCGGAAAATACGGCTATGCGATCACTGCGGTCTATTACCTCGTCTAGATCGGCGGACATGAATATGATCGTTGTTCCAGTCGCGCAGCGCTCGTACATCAAATCCCAGATGTAATCGGCAGAACGGACGTCAAGTCCGCGCGTTGGATGTTCGAGCAAAATGATTTTTTGCTTATCTCTAAGCAAGCTAAAGAGCAACCGTTGCTGGTTACCTCCGGAGAGCTGCTCAGCGGTTGAGTCCGGCACACCCACGATCTGGTAGTGCTTAATGCGTCCATGGGTATCTTGTTTGGCAGCCTCCCAATCCACGAAGAAGGAGTGTTCCGGTTGCTCCAGCACCACATGTTCCGTGAGCGACAGGCCGGCAACCAGACCTTCCTCCAGACGTCCTGCGGCCATATACGAGACTCCGAGCGCCCGCTGTTGATGGTACGACTGGTTGGTAACATCTTCGCCATCGATTGTGATAATTCCACTCTCAACACCTTCCAGACCGGCAATCGCTTGCATTACAAGTCGCTGGCCGCTCCCTTCCAGTCCGGCCAGCCCAAACACTTCACCGGCCATCACAGATAAATTGATGTCCTTCACCGAGAGCCGGTAAGTCGTGACGTTCAGGTTCGAAACCTCCAACTTTTGAGGCCCGTGCTCCATCGCCGGTCGGTCAGCACGGGTGGGAACGTGACCAAACATGAGTTCGACGAGGGCTTCGTGTGGACAAGGTAAATCCATATCTCCCACGTAATTACCTTTGCGCAAGACGAAGGCATGATCACAAAGCTCTTGTACTTCTTCCAATTTGTGGGAAACGAGGATGAGTGTTTTGCCCTCCTCGTGCGCCAGTTTGCGCATCGTCCCAAAAAGGACATCTTTCTGTTCAGCACTGATACCGGTTGTCGGCTCATCTAAAATGAGCAGTTGCGCACCCCCTGCGAGCAAGCGCACCAATTCGAGCTGCTGGCGCTCGCCCAACGAGAGCGAGTTAACCAACGCTTCGAGGTCGACCCCGAATCCGTAGCGCGTCGCCAGTTCGTTCAGCTCAGATCGGGCTGCGTGGTAATTCAGGCGGACGCGTTTGTCATGTCCCAATAAATAATTGTCAACTATGTTGAACGGAGGGAAATCATGCGGATCCTGATAGAGCATCCCGACCCCCTCGTCGAGGGCCGTTGCTGGTGAGTGGAAGCTGGCTTCTCGATCGTCTAACAGTATCTGGCCGCTATCCTGAGCCTGGTAGCCCGACAATATTTTCATGAGGGTGCTCTTGCCTGCACCGTTTTCGCCGAGGAGCCCATAGATGTGACCGAGTGTCAGCGTTAAGCTGATACCGTCGTTGGCCTTTACTGCGTCGAAATATTTACGGATGTCACGTAATTCGACCTTCACGATTGATTGCTCCTAAGACTGATAGGGTCGAACTTCGCGGTTAAGCAATTCCATGATACATCTGCTTCAGTTATCATTAACCAGCATATCTACAAATATGAATGTGAGCCGTTGGCAGTTTTATATGCCTCGGCTCTTGTTCTTCACAGCGGGAATAGCTTCACATCCACTCTAATCCGGCACAATCCATGTACCAGTACCCTCGGCTAACGCGCGCCCGATGTTGGGCGGATCGGTGATTAGAGCCTGTCTACCACCGGCCTCCAGGAATTCAATCACTGACTGAATTTTAGGCAACATACTGCCGGATGCAAAGTGACCTTCGGCCGCATATTTTTTCGCTTCCGAGACTGTCATTCGGTCCAGGAGCACTTCGTTTGGTTGGCCGAAATTTAGAGCAACCTTCTCCACCGCAGTTGTGATCAAAAACATCTCTGCATCAAGATTCTGCGCCAACAAACTGGATGCGAAATCTTTATCGATGACGGCCTCTACGCCCCGAAGACCTTTGCCTTTCATCTTGATCACCGGAATACCCCCGCCACCGCAGGCGATGACGATGAAACCAGCATCAATCAGACTTTGGATTGCAGCCAATTCCACAATGAGTTGTGGTCTGGGTGAAGGCACTATCCGTCGCCAGCCGCGTCCGGCGTCCTCATAAACGACCCAATTGTATTTTTCCGCTCGTCGGTTCGCGGTCTGCTCATCCATAAAGGAACCAATCGGTTTGCTGGGCTCCGCGAAAGCCTGGTCTTCTCGATCGACCATCACCTGAGTCACCACTGTCGTAATTTGCAGGTCGATTTTTCGTTTAGCAAACTCATTGCGCAACGCTTTTTGGAACATGTATCCGATCGCACCCTGTGTATCGGCACCAGCATAATCCATCGGGACCGGGTGAAGCTCCTCCAATGCCAGTTCGGAACGTCGCAATATATAGCCGATCTGTGGACCATTGCCATGCGTGATCACTACCTGCCAGCCGACTTCGATCATGTCTGTGATGCAGCGCATTGTCGTAGCGGCAGCAGCGAACTGGTCTGGAATACTCCGTCTGTCCTTATCCAGGATGAGGGAATTTCCACCCACTGCAACCACTGCGACTTTTCCGTTTTCTGACATTGATACCCCTAGGACATTGTCAGGGCCATAACGGCCTTTTGTGCATGTAAACGATTCTCAGCCTCGTCGAATACTACAGATTGTGGACCATCCAGCACAGCGCTGGTAACTTCAATATCTCGATCCGCTGGCAGTGGATGCATGTAAATCGCATCTTCGGCAGCGCTAGCCATCTTGGCAGCGTCTACGAGCCAATCTTTGTATTTGTTTTGCAACACTTTGCCTTCGTCCGGATCAGTGGTTGTCAATAGCGGCCCCCACGACTTTGCATAGACGACATCGGCATCCCGAAAACTTTCTTCCATATCGTGGACGATGTCGAATCCGACCCGATACTTGCGCGCCTGTTCCTGCGCCTGCTCCACAATATCTGGCATGAGGGGAAACTCGGGTGGATGGGAGAGCACAACATCCATGCCAAAACGTGGCATTTGCAGGATCAGCGATTGGGGAACCGAGATAGGCTTGAGATAAGAACTGGCATAAGCCCAGGAAACGACAATGCGTTTGCCGCGAAGATCGCGACCCTTCTTCTCGATGATCGTCATCAAATCTGCGAGGCATTGATGTGGATGATATATCTCGCACTGCATATTAAGAACGGGCGCCCGCGCTGCTTCGGCGACCAGGTTCAAATAACGGTTACCAATACCCCAATCAACATGCCGAATAGCGATGCCGTCAAAGTAGCGGCCGTAGATGTCGCCGAGTTCACGCTCCGTATCGCCATGCGCAATCTGTGTCGTCCGGCTTTCAATGAAGGCTGCGTGTCCACCTAGCTGCGCCATGCCGGCTTCGAAAGAACCACGCGTGCGTGTGCTGGAAAAGAAAAACAGCATGGCGAGCACTTTATCACGCAAATGTGCATGTGGCTGACCAAGCGCTCGCGCTTTTTTGAGATCCCACGCGACATCCAAAACGGTCTCGATTTCTTCCTTTGAGAAATCCAGATCACCGATGAAGTCGCGCCCCCTTAAACTGGTCTGCATGAATCGGTTCTCCTGATTTAGAATTATAGTTGCGCTGGTAACAGCGCATAAAATTCAGTCGCTTTAACAACTTCGGCGAGTGGGACGGAATCGAGCACTGTGTGCGCAGTGGTCTCATCTCCCGGCCCAAAACCGATAGAGGGAATGTTTGCCTTGCCAGCCCAATATATACCATTGGTGCTGAAATCCCATTTACCCGCTTCACCTTCCGGCAATCCGACCTCCGCACGCACACGCTGGCCCGCCTGCACCAGCTCATGATCGGCTTCTATTGCCCAGGCCGGGAAATATTTTTCCACTGGATAAACAAAGCCAGTATAGGACGGTTCATCGTAAAACAGTTCTTCTACTGAAATACTGTCTCTGTGTTCATCCGGGATCAGCGCCCGGAGCTGTCCCAGCACATCATCTTTAGTTTCGCCGAACGTCATACGCCGATCAATAAATATCGTGGCTTCGTCTGGCACGGCATTAATGCTGGGGGTGGACACATGCATGTCCGAAACGGTGATGCGGCCAGGTCCGAGAAAGTCGTGGTTACCAAGCTCCGGTTCGAGATCACGGATGCCGGCAATGATAGGCAAGAGTTTGTAGATGGCATTGTCCCCGAGGTGGTTGCTGGCTGCATGCGCACTGCGCCCCCGCGAGATGATCTTCAATTCCAGGCGGCCTTTGTGCCCGCGATAAACCTGCATCATCGTCGGCTCACCGATCACAACGTAATCCGGACGTACACCGGGATCAACTTCGACAAAAGTGTTGGGGGCGATCCCATCGCACCATTCTTCCATATTGCCAAAGTACCAGGCTGTCCAGCCGTCCAATAAGCCTAGGTCGCGCGCAATGGCCAGACCATAGAGCATTCCAGGAGTACTGCCCTTCTCATCGCAGGCACCACGAGCATAAAACACCCCGTCTTTTACCTCACCCTCGAATGGGTCCCAATCCCATAACTCAGGCGCGCCAATGCCGACGGTATCTATATGTGAGTCATATACGATCGTGCGGTCGCCGTCCCCAATACGACCAAGGATATTACCCATCTTGTCGAAACGGACTTCGTCGTAGCCAAGTTTACGCATCTCCGTTGCAACCCGTTCCCCAACTGGTCCAATCTGGCTCTCCATTGAAGGTATTGCAACAATTTCACGTAAAAAATTAATGATGTCATCGGAAGCATCCGCGACAAGCTTTCGAACTTGTTCAACACTATCTGTCATTGCTATCTTCGGCCGCCTCTTGAAATTTAATGTGCGCCTTCCCCTACGCGCCGTACGACATGGAATTTGAAAAATCCGGGCACAAAAAAACTGTGCGAATAATCGATCGGTTTTCCCTCGCGGGAAAATAAGAGCGATTTTAAAAGCAAGACTGGTGAGCCAACATCCAACGCCAGATGTTCGGCCAAATCTTTGTCCGCTGCCTCAGCAGTGAGGTCCGTGCGCGTATGCGTCAAATTAATACGGCTATGGGCCAACAAAATGTCCAGTACAGATCCACTGAATCCGGCGATAGCGTCCTGATGCAGTACGCCAATTGGCAGAATATCCTCCAGAAATGCAATTGGCTCATTACCTGTCAGGATATTACGCATCAGCACAACGACTTCGTCGCCGTCCTGGAGTTTAAGTGCATCTGCTTCAATTTCCGTCGGTGCTCGTGTAATCACTTCCAGCCCGGTCATATGTGTCTCGAGATTTAGACGGGCGGCGAGTGTTTCAATACTTTCCAGCCTCTCCAGCCCACTCTCAATGAGCGGATGTGTCGCAAGCACGAAGGTGCCGACTCCCGGTCGCCGTTCAATGATGCCACGCTTCTCGAAGTGTCGAATGGCCTCGCGCAGCGTCGCACGTGAAATCCCGAGGCGACGTGCGAGCGCTGGTTCAGAGGGAAGCTTATCCCCCGCTTCAGAATTTGTTAATAGTTCCGCTAATGCTTCTTCTGCCAACATATAGAGCGGTCGGCGATCAACACGGATTTTTTGTTGATCTTCTGAAATCGTTAACTCAGCCATTCGAATACCTTTACATTTCCACTACCGGAACGAAATCAAATTTAGACACATCGACAAGCCCGAGATCAGATCAGAAATGCGCAGTTCGGGAATCACCACTAATGCAAGCAGCGAGAGTTGCATATTTGCATTATTTAATTGGCAACCACATTCGCGGTACGCCGCCAACACCGCTTCGGCCTTCTCAGCCACAATTTCAGCACGCTCAGTGGACATCAGCCCGGCAATCGGCATCTCGACAATAGCTTGTAACTGCCTCTCCTTCACGACCAACATTCCACCACCGATGCGTGCGAGTTCATTGGCTGCGATAGCCATAGAGTCTTCATCTGTCCCGACAACCAACATATGATGTGAGTCGTGAGCAACCGTGGAGGCAATGCCGCAGGGTTGATCGAATCCAAAGCCGTGTACGAAGCCGGTCTGGACTCCGCCGGTGCCACGATGTCTCTCGACGAGTGCGACCTTACAAATATCCTGAGCAGGATCACCACGCACTTCCCCGTCAACAATTGCAAGTTCTTTTTGGAGATGGTTTGTAGGTGCCTAGTTTTCGATCACCCCGATAACGTGCGCGGTCGCAGTTCCATGATTGATGCTTTCCGCGGGGGCTGGCACAACAAAATCCGAGGCAGTCAACGCATGCTTCAGATGAACCGACTTCTTTAAGTCTTCAGGATAGTTGAACTCCTGCAACTCTATGGTTAACTGGCCGGCATCGAAGACGACCTCGCCGGCAGCCATCACCACATCGATTTGAAGCGCTTCCAAATCGCTCACCAGCAGCATATCGGCGTAACGCCCGGGCGCGATCATGCCGACATCCTGGGAGACATGGAAGTGCTCGGCGGTATTGATCGTCGCCATCTGGATAGCGGTAAGCGGCGCGAGGCCCAAATCAATCGCATGTCGCACTACGCGGTCCATGTGGCCGTCATTGACCAGCGTCCCTGAATGTGAGTCGTCGGTTACGAGAATGAAATGCCGCGGATCGAGCCCTTGCTCCATGATTGCCCGCAGCTGGCTTTCAACGTCGTACCAGGCTGAGCCAAGCCGCAACATCGCCTTCATCCCCTGACGTACACGTGCGATTGCATCTTCGGCACGCGTGCCTTCGTGGTCATCCTCCGGACCGCCGGCAACATAGCCATGGAAAGGTATGCTGAGATCGAAGCTTGCATAGTGCCCACCGATGACTTTGTGGGCCTTCATCGTCTCGGCTATTTCGGCGTGCATATTCTCATCAGAATTAATCACGCCGGGGAAATTCATCATCTCTCCGAGGCCAATGATGCTTGGCCATGACATAGCCTCGGCAACATCTTCAGGCCCGATAGCTGCTCCGGGAGTTTCCAACCCGGGCGCGGAGGGCACACAGGCGGGCATCTGCACCCAGACATTGATCGGCAGACCGGCGGCCTCACCCACCATGAGCTTGACGCCGCGTAAACCGAACACATTCGCCATCTCATGCGGGTCGATAAATATGCCAGTTGTGCCATGGGGAATTACAGCGCGCACAAATTCTGTAACGGTCACCATGCTACTTTCGACGTGCATATGGCCATCGAGTAGACCGGGTACCAGAAAGCGCCCCTCGGCCTGGACTACTTTTGTATGTGGACCAATCGCATGCGAGGCATCGGGGCCTACAAAGGCGATACGCGAACCGAGCACCGCGACATCGGTGTTCTCAATAAATTCTCCAGATTGAACGCTAACCCATTTCCCAGCGCGCACGACGAGATCGGCTGGTTTGCGACCCATCGCGCAATCTACGAGTTCACGGGATACTTCGTGCCATGGATTTCTTTCAGCCATTCATTTCCCTACGGATATACCGCCCTTGTAGGCTACTCACGATACTTACCTTCGCGCCGATAGCCGCTTAGAAACTGGCGGACGACGTAACGAATACTCTCAATGCCGATCACGACGGCAAAAATTGAAATGATGAGTGCCCATTCGCCCATTCCAATTCGACGACCAAAAACAAAAAGAAAGCCGACAAGTGCGATCACCCCAACTAGCAAGAGCAACCGGATGAAAAGGCCGCGCACACGTGCCGACATGTTTACCCGTTGACCAATCTGCGTGAGATGTTGTTGTGGTTTTCAATGATCGGCCCCATCTCAACTGTAAGTACTTCGCCAGCCTGCACAACGACCTGCCCATTCACAACAACAGTATCTGCACTTTGTGGAGCACAGAACAGGACGGCCGCGACGGGATCGTGAAGCGCGCTGGCAAACTCAAGTTGCTGCGTGTTGATTGCAAAGAAGTCACCACATTTTCCGGCTGCGAGTGAACCAATGTCATCCCGGCCCAGCACCTCTGCTCCTCCACGCGTAGCCAGTTCGAGTCCCTCCCGGGCAGACATCTGTGCAACTTCGCGGACATCGCTCCCGTTCGGCTTATGGCGTTCCTCTTCCGCAATCGCAACACGAGCCAGCAACATGGCCTGGCGTGCTTCAGCAAGTAGATTGCTGCCATCATTGGAAGCTGAGCCATCCACGCCCAGCCCCACACGCACACCGGCTTCACGGAATTGTCGGAGAGGCGCAATTCCCGATGCAAGGCGCATATTGGATGTAGGACAATGAGCCACGCCAACACCGGCTCGCGCTAGTAACGATATCTCGGCCGCGTTCGGATGCACCATATGTGCAAACCAGACGTCCGAGCCCATCCAGCCTAATTTCTCGACAAACGCGACCGGACGATCCCCAAAATGCTCAATGCAGGAGCGGTCTTCATCAAGCGTTTCTGCCAGGTGAGTATGTAGGTGAACACTGTAACTGCGAGCCAGTTCCGCCGACTCCTTCATCAAGTCAGGTGTGACCGAAAAAGGCGAACAGGGCGCAACGACGATGCGGATCATCGCCCCGGGATTGGGATCGTGGAATGTTTCAATGGCGCGGCGACAATCGGCTAGGATATCCGACTCGCGCTCCACAACACTGTCGGGCGGCAGTCCGCCGTCAGACTCCCCCAGACTCATCGAGCCACGCGAGGCGTGGAAGCGAAGTCCAATTTCCTGGGCGGCTCGGATTTCATCGTCAATCTTCGAACCGTTGGGGTAAAGGTAGAGATGATTGCTAGCCGTCGTGCAGCCGGAGCGAAGCAGCTCGGCCATGCCGACAAGCGCGGATACGTGCACAGCTTCCGGGGTCATGCGCGCCCAAATAGGATAGAGCGTTTGCAACCAATTAAATAAATTGGCGTCCTGCGTTGCCGGAATCGCGCGCGTCAGGGTCTGAGATAGGTGGTGGTGGGTGTTTACCAGGCCGGGCAGAATAACATTACCGTGCATGTTGAGGAGTTCTGCATCCGGCACAGCAGGTAGCTCTGCGGTGGGACCGACAAACTCAATAAATCCATCTCGGATGAGCATGCGTCCATCAGGAATTTCTCGCCGATCATTGTCCATCGTAACGAGAATGTCCGCATGACGCACCACGAGAGCTGTCATGTGCCAGATTTTAGACCCATCATACGCCCGAGTCAATGTCTGACATCATACAGCAGACAGGAGAATTCAGTTATTTTCAGGCATTGGGAGGGTGACCAAGAATGAATTTCCTTCTTCTCCCCGCACCTCCAGTTTTAAATCCCCGCCCAGTGCGCGGGTTGCGCGACGAGCAAGAGCCAAGCCTAAGCCAAGGCCCTCGTACCGGCGGGTCAGGTGGTTTTCAAGTTGTCGGAAATCTTCGAAGATGATATCTCGTTTCTCGGGCGGAATCGGTGAAGCCGTATCATGCACACCGATAACCCCTTCCCATCTGCAATCTCGCTGCTCAGCCACATTCGACCGCCTACGTCTGTAAACTTTGCCGCATTCGAAAGGAGATTTCGAAAAATGATCACCAGTGTCTCACCATCGAATTCAAGTCCACCTATCTCGGCCGTCAAATTTGATTCTGGTTGCAGGCCTTTGGTGTCCAACGCCGGCTTAAGAATCATGAGGACTTGATCGATTGCAGCTTGAACAGACAAAAGTGCAATGTCATCTACTTTCTTATGAGATTCGTAACGGGAGAAATCGGTAAGTTCCTGAACAACACGCGAGAGGCGCTGTGCATTCCGAAAGGCCGTTTGGAGGTATTGATTTTGTTCATCGGGCAGTAGTGGCGAGATTTCATCCAAACCCACTTCTATGAAGCCGCTCAGCACAGCGACGGGCGTCCGGAGCTCGTGGCTCACCAATGCCACGAAGTTTGTCTTTAAGGTGTCTAATTCTTGTTGACGCGCATCGTTTGCAGCAATCTGGCGCTGTAACGTCTCGATCTCGCGTGATGTGCGGGCCAGTTCCAGACGGCAAGATTGCAATTCTTTTTCGATATTTTGCGCTATAGGCTGATCCATAAGAGTCCTCGAAAATATTAAAACACTTATAACTTGACCACGACCTGATTGCGTCCACCCTGTTTTGATTCGTACAGCGCGGCGTCTGCTTGTTCAATCAGGCTAAGAACATCATTGTTTGACTCGATCAATTCTGAGGCACCAATACTCACGGTCACCTGAATACTGCCGGCGCGCGTTATGACCGGCTCATCGGCAACACGGCGGCGTACTCGCTCAGCAACATTGCGAGCTTCCTCCACAGCAGTCTCTGGAAGCAGGCATACAAATTCTTCTCCCCCAAAACGTCCTAATATATCGGCCTCGCGGAGATGTTGTGCATAGCGCGCTGCAACCTCACGTAATATTTCATCGCCAACGAGATGTCCGTAATTATCGTTGTTGTCTTTAAAATTATCAAGGTCCAACATGAGTGCAGACAGCGGACGGCCATAGCGCCGGGCGCGCTCAAATTCAGCTAGAGCTAACTCGAAGAAATGTCGTCGATTATTGATGCCGGTTAGAGAATCTGTGATTGCAAGGTGCTGCACCTGATCAAATAACTGAGCATTCTGAACTGCAAATGCTGCCTGGGCAGCCAACGCTTCTCCGGTGCGGAGATGTTCCTCCTGGAATCCACCCGGAACAGACGTGTGTGCTGAAAAGATTCCTAATGTCGAATTCGATACAATCAGCGGGACCCCAAACCAACCCCGCACTTCTTCCATTCCTGGATAATTCTCCCAAGTTCTGTGGAACTTGGTATCGTGGACAAGCATACCCTCCTGTGTGGTCGCCAGAAGTTGCAGTTGAGGAAAGGCAGAAAGAGGGATCCGAGTTCCAATTAAATCATTCGTATCAGTTTCGTTTTCATAACCCTTTGACGCGCGAATTTCCAATTCATTGTCTGCTTCCATCAACATTATTATAGCTGTCTCATAATTAACAAGCCGTGAAAGAAAGTCCAGCAAATTTTGAAGCACTTCATCAAGTTCGAGCGAACGCGCGAGCGCGTGCATTGCTTCGGTCAGGGTATCGGCGCGCATTTGGGCTTTTATGTCTGATTGAGCATGTAACACACGCGAAACACTGAGCGCTACTTGTGCTGTAGCTTGTCGGCAATAAGCGATCTCATCAAGTGTAAACTTGTGCTGCTGCTTGAATGCCAGAATAACTGCCCCGTATTTTTGTTTCTCTGCGATAAGCGGCAGGGCAAGCAAACTGTGAGCCGGCAGTTGTTCGACGAATTGAGAATCTACAAGTATTGATTCAACTACGGTGTCGATTGCGAGCGCTTCGCCGGAATCGAGCACCAACTCCGTAAGGGTGGACCCATCAGGATTGACGCGAATTGGCCGAAAAGTATCCGCTTCCGCGCCTGAGGCGACAACCGGAATTGGAGCTTGGCGCGCTTCATCCCATTTCGTTACGTAGCAAATGTCGGCCCCACTCAGAGCAATTAATTGATCCGCGAGTAGCTGTAGGAGTTTATCCGGGTCGGCTTCTTCGATCGTGAGCTGACTCAGGCCATTCAGCAACGTTAGGTAGCGATCACGGCGAGCCAGAATTTCCGCATGCTCTTCCGCCAATTTGCGTTGTTTGCGTTCGGCTGCCTCGATTTCTTTCCGCCTAGATATGTCGTGCAGAATTACAAGTTTGGCTAAATCGGAAGGGTTCTCCTCCCGAACCTTCTCGTCGTCCTCCCTATACAACGGGGTGACCCGCACATTAAATGTCCGCAACTCGTTCGCTCTGATTACTTCAACATCCGAAGCATGCACCATATCCGGGTTCGAGCTTTGCAAATTTACCTCTGCTACTAACTGGGGATAGAGACCCAGGATTTTATCGATTGGCTGCCCGACTGCCTTCTCATAGACATAACCAAATTCATGAGCAGCCTTCGGATTGAGATCGATGACTCTATCTTGCGGATCAACGACAAGCACTGCATCATCCAACGCTTCGACCAATGCATAACGCTCCACTGACATCAGATCATTTTTATTGAGTCGGAAAATAGTATGGCCGAGTATTGCGACTGATAACGTGAATGAAAGTGGAAACAGGCTCAGTGAGGAAGGCAATCCGGTATTGACGAAGAGCAGCGGCCCGAGCAGCCATGGAAGTATAAGAGCTATAAGGAAGCCAAGATTTGGCGGGCGCTGCATCTTTAGCGAATCCATAAGTCCTTGCGCGAGGAAAAGAATACCCAGCAGAAAAATTGCGAGGACATAGCTGATATTGATCCACATTGCGATGCCCAAACTCATCTGCAAGAGTGGAATGCCCGCCACAATCTGGAGTGTCGCTTGCCCCCAGATCAGGTTATGCAATGGCTCCGTCAAGCCAAGGGCCAACATGCCAGCCGGGAAAATCGCAGGCTGACTTTTGTTCTTCTGGAGACATCATTCGTATGTTGTGTATAGTTCAGGGTGAAGATGAGCCACGCCGGAGGGAGAAGGAGTGTAGTTGCAAATTGCAGCCTTACCCAGAAGATGGTAGTGGTTACATGGTAACTGATGGGGACCACGCTGTATTGTAGTAATGGAGATACAACTTGAGTACAGCTTCATGGTAAACGTCGGACTTGGAGAAAGAAAGAGTTTTGCGCACGAAGCGAGCCAGTCTCTGGCGCAAGGTGTTGTTCCAGCGTTCCACGTGAGATGTCTGGCCGCTTTCTTTGCCGACACTTTGGTGAGTGTCGTTTGGTAAAACCTTCTGGTAAGCGTGCCAGAAGTCGCTGAAGGAGCAACACGCTTTGTAGGATGCTGGGATGGATTTCCATAACGCGCGACAACTTTTTTCACTGCGGTCGCCAATAAAATAGGCCACCACTTGGCGCGTGCGCCGACACAGCGCGACCCATATCCAACGTTTATCGTTTTTTGTGCGTACAAATGACCATAATTCATCCAATTCCAGCACATCATCCGTTTTTACGGTTTCTAAAGTGTCAGCCAGGTTCGGCATAGCGCCGGCCTTCTCCAGAATCCAGCGTGCTAATGTCTGCCGCGCGATGCCAAAGATGCGCTCAATGCCGCGCATACTGGCTCGCTCTCGATAGGTGCGTAGGACAAATTCTCTGATGAACTCAGGATAAGAACGGCTTTGCGGTTCCAACATTCCATAAGCGGCGCAATCGAGACAATGAAACTTCTGACCGCCTTTATAGTCTGTACCATTCTTGACAATGTTGAGGCTCCTGCACTTTGAACACTCATGCGTGATGACACTCTGGATCATTTTGGCGCTCCTCTGTTTGGCAGGCCAACAACTTACTTTTTCCAGACTCATCAGTCAACATGTAACCACTACCCAGAAGATTTTCTGCGAGATCCTTGCTACGAAAAGTTCAACCCCGTGTCCCCCAGCCCATAATGCCACCATAAGCGCATAAACTGCGAATGCCCGGGCGCCGAAAGCCGGGCGACCGCGCCAAACATACAGAGCAACAAAGAAATTAAGAAGGGCAAGCCCAAAATAAATACTAAGGATGGCGAGGTGAAGGGCAGACATCAGAGCTGTCTCAGGTCAAATCTCCATAATTAAGAACAGATAGAGTCACTCAGGACGCTTTCGTATCATACGAAGGTTATTTGCAGTAAAGCTGCACGCTAATTGGAAACGATCCAAACTGCGCACGCACGGTGAGGTTATTGAAAAGCTACACATAATCCAGGCATCCGAATCTGGTAGCTCACCTGAGGAGATTGGATTTTCCAATCGGATGCACCCTTGCGAGGCATGTTCGCAATTATTATAGACTTCACTACCGGACACTTTCTGCGCGGGGCATGTCAAAGGCGACCGGGATGGGCAGATGCTCATTTAGGAACTGTTCCAGCAGGCGCAAGCCGAGTTGAAATAGGCTCAGATCACAGCGGTCGGTGCGGTGAATGACTTGCACCCAATTATCTCGTTTGGCGATGACGCCCAAGTAGATGATCCAGATGTAAGCAAGGCAAGCTGCGATCATCAACCGGGCCGGGTCGGCGATATGGCTTTTATGCAAATTGAAGCCCCGGCTTTTCTGGTCGGAGAAGAAAGTTTCAATACGAAAGCGTTTGTTATACCAGGAACAGGCTTCGGCAACCAGCTCCAGGTTGGTGACCAGATAGAGGGGCTCTTTGCAGTCGCGCTGCCACCACGCGATGGCAAGGACGGGCCCATATTCCTGCTGGGTGAAGGCGACATCCGGCACGCCGCGGTATGCACCACGGGGCACATCCAGGTCGGCGAAGGCGAACCAGTCGCCCCCTTCACATAGCTGGACATGCTTGGCCGTGCGACAGACGTAGGCCCATTCGTAGTCATTCAGAGCCGCCTGGAGGTTCGTGCCATCGAATTCACCATCCCCCAGGAAGACGACATCGCTTGCAGGGGGCACCAAAGCGTGTACTTCTGTCAACAACTGCACGTGTGTCGCTTCTGAAAAATGTCCCTTGCTCCCTTTGACGGTGACCCACGCCACCGGCAAAGCACGTTGCTTGTAGATGACGCTCACCATCAGGGTCAGGCAACCGCGGCCCACTTCGCTGCCGTCCATTGCCAACACGAGCGGGCGGTCCTGCGCCAGACCCTGCAATAAGGGTTCAGCGAAGGGTAGAAAGAAGACTTCGTTATTAATATGCTCATTCTTGACCCAGCGGGCGTACCGTTTGACCCGGCTCTCGGGTTTGTTGCCGTCTGGCACTTTCCTGGCGATCGCCGGTAGCTGGCTACTCTGGCTGCGGACAATTCCGCTGACCATGGCAGCGAGCGTATCCAAATGGCGAGCCAAGTTGCCCTGCGGTTCTCCTGGGTACAGTTGCCGCAAGGCGCTCTTTATGGCACGATATGTACGGCGGTTGTCACTCATGGCGATACTCCCCTTGTTCTGTGGTAGAACGGAGAGTGTAGCCGAGAGGCAACCGCTAATCAATCACGGATAAAGTGTCCGGTAGTGAATTATAGACGCAGAACAATCGATGATGCAATATGCTAAATAAGAAAAATAATTGCAACACCAAACAGTGCAACAATGGTCCCCACAACAGACCGTACACTCGCCCGCTCCAGGAATGCGATCCAGACCAACGGGATCATGGCGATGGGGGCGAGCGCCATCAAGGTCGAAGCAATCCCAACGTGTGCATTCTGAATGGCGACCAGAGAAAGAGTCACCCCCATTACCGAACCTACCAGTGTTCCAGCCACAATGGCCCCAATCGCACGTCGATCCGCGCGCAATATACCTACCGCCTGCCCCGCTCGGCCCACGATGAGCACAAGCAGCCAGTAGCCAACCGTTGCGGCCAGCATACGGATAAGTGTAGCGGAGATCGCTGAGAATTCCCCATCCAAGCCAATGCGTGACGTAATCAATCCAAGTGCCTGTCCGACGGCGCCGCCCAGCCCGTATAAGATGCCGCGTTTTAGATCCCGCGGTTTGGTCGAGTTTCCATTCTGATTTCGCTCCAATACTACCCAGGCAATTCCACCTGTTGTAATTAATACAGCGAAAACATCGGTGGCTATAAGTCTTTCCTCAAGAAAAACCCAGGCCACGACAACCGTAATGATTGGTACCGACGACATCAGAAGGGATGTCAGCCGTGGACCAATATGAATATGCGCCGAAAATAACAAAGCGTCACCGAGGGTCAGACCAATTACACCCGAAAGCGCCAACCAACTCCAACGCAGGGTGCCGGCATTCTGTGGCAACCATGTTCCAATCCAAACCCGATGAATGACGAATAGTATTAAAAGGGCCAGCGTCAGGCGCGTCAGATTGACAATCCATGCCCCCACCCGCCTACCCCCGATAGTGAAAAAAATCCCGGTTACGGCCCAACAAACAGCTGTAACAAGCGCAGCTGTTTCGCCAATAAAGTTCATCTACAGGGTGTCCTTTGCCAAAATTCGGCGCACTATAGCACAAATACAAGAGAGCAGATTCCGAGTTTCCTTGATACACTAGTGCCAGCTAAATTCAGGCAGCCTGGAGGCATACATGTCGAAACAATACGCGGAATACCCACCTATGAATATTGACCCCGAGAAGTCCTATACCGCAACAATAACAACTACAAAGGGTGATATTGTTTGTGAACTATACGCCGACAAAACACCGAAGACAGTCAACAACTTTGTCTTCCTGGCAAACGAAGGCTTTTACGATAATGTGATCTTTCACCGCGTCATAAAAGACTTCATGGCGCAAACCGGCGATCCAACGGGCACCGGAACCGGCGGCCCTGGATATAATTTCGAAGACGAATTTCATCCCGCGCTCCGCCACGACGGCGCTGGTGTGCTTTCCATGGCAAATTCAGGGCCGAACACAAATGGTTCGCAGCTATTCCTTACCCATGTCTCGACGCCACATCTCGACAACCGACATTCCGTATTTGGTCGCGTCGTGGGCGGGCTAGATGTATTGCTCTCTATCGAAGAACGGGATCCGAACAATGCGGTAGCACCCGCTGAAAAAATCGAATCGATTGAAATTAAGGTGGAATAACTCAGATAGATAGTAGCCGAAGACAGCTCTAATGAATACTTAGACGTGGCGGAGGATCAACGCACCCTTTCAGTAACAGATACGCGCACACGCATCGCGCGCGTATTGATCCTTCTTGCCGTCATTGCACTCACAATCTATATATTTTCAATCCGTGATCAGGCTCAGGAACTCGCACGCTACGGGTACCCGGGCCTTTTCATTCTAAACATTTTAGCGAGCGCGACGATACTTTTACCTGCGCCGGGTGTCGCTGTGGTGTTCGCTTTCGGGGGTGTGTTTAATCCATTCTGGGTAGGAGTGATCGCCGGCGTAGGGGCAACCATCGGTGAATTGTCCGCTTACGCCGCGGGATATTCAGGACGAGCAGTCGTGGAGAATGCAAGTTCGTACGCGCGCTTGCTGGGCTGGATGCAGAGGAACAACCGCTCTGCACTTCTCGTATTGCTACTCATGGCGATCATACCGAACCCACTGTTCGATGTCGTTGGGATTGCAGCAGGAGCACTTAAGATTCGACTGGAACAATTCCTGGCGATCACCACACTTGGCAAGATCATCAAGATGTGGATATTTGCATACGCGGGCTTTTATTCTGTCGATTGGTTTACTAGCGTTTTCTAAACAAAGGAGTAAAGAATGAGTAGTCGTCGATCCGGCATCGTAAGCGGAATATTGCTGATTGTCCTGGGGGCCTTCTTCTTTGCATTGCAAACAGTACCGGCTCTCGGACGCTTCGTACAACTGAGTTTGCCGGTGCTGATCATCGGTGCCGGTGCCGGGCTGTTTGTACTGGCTCTCATCGTACGGGTACCTGGATTAGCTGTTCCGGCTGCCATAATCACCGGCGTAGGCGGCCTGCTCTATTATCAGAATGCCACCGGGGATTGGGCAAGCTGGGCTTATGCTTGGACTCTGATGCCTGCATTCGTAGGTGTGGGAATTATTCTTGCAGGCGTCCTCTCAGGGAACTCGCGGGGGGGAATCAGTTCTGGACTCACTCTGCTCATCATCAGTGCTGTTCTCTTTACCATCTTCAGCTCATTTCTCGGCGGCTCGACAATGCTGATTCAGTATTGGCCGATCGTCTTGATCCTGATAGGCTTGGCTGTGATGATTCGCGCGATCCTTCGCCGCTGAGTGCTCACCAAAGAATAGATTAAGAAAAAAGCAAAACGAAAGCCTATTGCGAGCAGCGCCTTACCGGACTGCGCTTCCCTCACCCTTACGCATTATCCAACGACTTTTTCAAGTCGACGATCAAGTCATCCGCGTCTTCGATCCCAATGGCGAGCCGGATCAGATTATCTTTGATGCCCTCGGCCAGCCGCTCGGCTGTACTTAATTCGTAATACGACATCAAAGCCGGTTGTTCGATAAGTGTCTCTACGCCTCCGAGACTGGGGGCAATAATTGGGATGGAAACGCCATCCACCACCCGGCTGGCTGCATCAATATCCCCGTGCACCTCAAAACTCACAACACCCCCAAATCCAGACATTTGTGCACTGGCAATTTCATGGTCCGGATGCGATGGCAGACCGGGATACCAAACACGCGCTACCTTTGGATGCTCATCCAGGAATTCGGCGATGCGCTGTCCGGATTCGTTCTGCTGTTTTACGCGCAGGCCCAGAGTCTTGATGCCACGGATCAACATCATCGCGCTGGTTGGGTCCGCAACCGCCCCAAATACCCAGAGCTGTTGACGGAGCAATGCGATGATTTGTTCGTCGCCAGCAATAACCCCCACGAGCAGGTCATTGTGACCGCCAAGATACTTGGTGCCAGAATGCACGACCAGGTCGATGCCAAACTCGATTGGCCGTAAATTTAACGGCGTTGCAAATGTGGCGTCGATAAGTGTTTTTACATGATGGCGTCGCGCGACCGCTGCGAGTTTCTCAAGGTCGAGACAACGGAGATATGGGTTCGTCGGCGATTCGGAAACAATCAGACGTGTTTCTTCTCGGATGGCGGCTTCGAGGGCGCTGAAATCGCCTGGCTCGACAACCGAGCATTCGACGCCATAGCGCGGGAGGAAGTTTGCACAAAACTGACGAGTGCGACGATACGAATCGGACGTGATGACAAGATGCGAACCGGACTGCAACAATCCGAGCAGGGCCAGCGTGACCGCTGCCATACCGGAAGAAAACAATAACGCCTGTTGAGCGTTCTCGAGCGCAGCGAGTCGTTCCTCCGCCGCCGAAACGGTCGGATTGCCATAGCGCCCGTACTCTGTTCGATCGCCTTGCAGACCCCATAGACGTGCATCCATGAACTCTTTGAGGTCATTTGTGTCTTCAAATGTATAGGTGGCAGTATGAATGACAGGATCCGTTAGTGAGTGCACCGCGTTATTCCGTCGTGCGCCGGAATGAACAGCTTGAGTCAGCCGCCCCAACGGGCGCTGCTCCTGGTCAATCGCAGGTATTGAGTGTTGATTTTCATCGGACGACATAGCAAACATCTCCAGGAGATTGGCACCAGAGAGTGGCTGACCGAGAATAAAAAACACCCCGGCCTGAAAAGAACGGGGTGCGAGTAACTCGCATTCCATCTCATCTTCCAGACTTTGTCTGTCGGAGTTGGCACCATACTTGCTGATTTTAGAATGATCATCAAGCGGCTGCCGAGGTTTCATAGGGCCGATCCCTCCACCTCTCTGGATAAGAACAATCCAATATGTAATTGTTAATTGAGTGCCAGCATAACATTTCTAGGTACTGACGTCAATAGCAAAAATATAAATGCTCGCGATTTAGAGCACGTTTATGGACTTGCAGCTCGAATTATTTTCGAACTCATAGCTAAGAATCAGTAAAATTTCGAATCAGTGCCTGCAGAATAATTCAGATCCTAAATCAGAGTTTTACAATCTTTGCAGTCTTGACCTCGGGCATCGATCGCAGTTTCACCTCAACCTCCGCCGGACAGGGATCATCCAGATTTATAAACGAGACTGCATGACCGCCGGGCATATCACGCCCATAGCGCCAGCCTGCGATATTGATATCGTTATCACCCAGGATTGTCCCCACTCGACCGATCACCCCGGGCACATCCTCATTCTCCAAAAACAGAATCTCCCCTTCCGGGCGGGCATCGATCTCCACTTCGCCGTACTGCACAAGCCTCGCCTCGGCGCCTGCAAACAGTACACCGGCAACAGTGCGCTCGCCACCTTCCCAGACAACACGACATGAGATCAGATTCGGATAATTCACCAGATCGAGTCCGATCACCTGTGCGGTTGTAATGTTTTCTTCGTGTGCAATCACAGGTGCACAAACATAATTGACCGTTCGTTCGTCCACCGGCCGCAACAAGCCCCGCAACAGCGCCGTTGCCAACGGCCGAACGAGGGTTTGCATACCATCTCCATCAACTTGTAATTCGACATGCGTGATTACACCGTCTGCAAGTTGGCCCTGTACCTTCCCTAGTTTTTCCGCTAGGTCAAGATAGGGCTTGAGTTTGCGATATTCGGCCGCCCTCCCAAAGGGCAAATTGACTACATTGACAAAGTCCTCGTCGCGCAGTGCATCAAGAACAGTGGAAGCGACTCGCAACGAAGTGTCGCGCTGAGATTCCAATGTATTCTGATTGAGATGTGGAACTGCAAGTACATGTGGATGATGGACGAGAGGATTATCTGGGGGCGGTGGTTCCTGTGAGAATGTATCGAGGGCTGCCGCACTCACCTGCCCGGAATCGAGTGCCTGCAACAATGCTGCTTCATCCACAAGATCTGCAGCGGTGCAGTTCACAAACCAAGCACCCGGCTTCATGGAAGAAAAAACTTCGGCATCGAACAAACCGCGTGTCTCTTCAGTTACCACAGTATGTAGAGAAATAATATCCGCTCTGGAAACAAGCTCGCCGAACGAGATGACTTCAACTCCCTGCTCACGAGCATGTTCGAAATCGATATACGGGTCGTATGCAAACACACGCATTCCAAAAGCCTGTGCTCGTGCGGCGACAGCGCGACCATGGCGACCATACCCGATGAGACCAATCGACTTGCCTTGAAGCTGCCAGCCAACAATATCAAAACGTTCCCAACGTCCAGCGCGGAGCGAACTTTGTCCTCTGGGGATTTCGCGTGCGAGCGACAATAACATTGCAAAGGTGTGCTCAGCGACAGCAACCACATTCGCATCCGGCGAGTTTATGACCATGATGCCGCGTCGGGTAGCTTCATCGATGTCCACATTTTCGAGTTGTGCACCGGCACGGGCAATGACGCGCAAATTTGGCGCATGCTCCATCAATGCACGGTCCACGTTTGTGCCCGAGCGAATGATGATTGCAGCAGCAGCTGAGAGTGCGGTCATTAACTCCTCACGCTCAGCAAAGGGACCCGCCAATTGCACGTCTTCTGCTTCTCGAAGAATTTCCCACCCGGCTTTGTTAAGGTGGTCAGAAATAATGACTAGGAAACTCATCCTGTACGTTTTTCTGCAGAAATTGATTTGAGGAGCAACTCCCGTTTGAGAGCTTCTCTGAATTTCACTTCGCCCTGCTCAATGCGGCGTAGCCCATCTCGAAAAACACGCCGAGATTGAGAGCGGTCAGCCAGACGCCCGAGCGCCAACGGCAATATTGGAGATAAGTTGGGTGTGCTGATGTAAACGGAAGCTTCTTGTTCTACAACTTCCCGTATCACTGCCCCACCGAAACCAACAAACAAGTCCACGTGTTCTGCAGCCTCCAGGTCAGAAAGGCCATCTCCCACCAACATGGCGCGCCCCGGATAGCGACTGCGAATGCGGTCGATGATCAGATTTTTACCACCGGTTCCGGCGAGAGGATTCTCGTTGACGGCTAGGTAGTTCGCATTGGGGTTGTGCTCGCCGGCCTGTTCCCAATAGCGCCACCATTGGCCCGAAAGCTGATCGTACTCCATGTCCACAGCAAAAATGTGCTCACGGGGGACGTTCAACCAGACCCCAAAATCCCGCACTGGTTCGATCAAGCCGCCGCTCACGATAAAAACTTTGCAGCCCGCCCCCTGTAAGCCAGCGATCACTTCCGCTGCATCTGGGATGACGGTTTCACGATAGATGCGCCAGATGTCGTTCACCTGTGACGAGTTTGGATTGGAGGTATTCAGCCGATAACTGTAAACATTCTCAAGTGGAATCTCACCATCCATCGCACGACGCGTAAGATCAGCCACCGCAGAAGCTTGGCCGGTGAGGCGCGCAAGTTCATCGATGCCTTCGACCGAACTAAGCGTGCTGTCACAATCGAAGATGACAATATCTGTGATGGGCCAAACTGCCGGCTGTTGTTTTAGTGTCATCAGCTTCGAGCAGTGTAATCTCCACGCACGACCCATTTGTAGGTCGTAAGTTCGGGCAACCCCATCGGACCGCGGGCATGCAAGCGTTGGGTGCTGACAGCCACCTCTGCTCCCAAACCAAGTTGGGCACCGTCATTAAAGCGAGTACTGGCATTAACAAAAACAGCGGCGGAATCGACTTCATCGAGGAACTTTTCTGCGTGAGATTCAGTCTGCGTGAGTATGCCATCGGAGTGTGCAGTGCTGTGGCCAGCAATATGCTCGATGGCCCCTTCGAGGTCATCGACGATTTTTAATCCGAGTACGAGAGATAGCCACTCTTTATCAAAATCATCCGGACCGGCTGGTTGTACAACCTCTGGAGCAGCCCCGTTGCCAAACACCGCCAGTGCACGCGGCTCGGCGCGGAAAGTGACGCCTGCCTCTGCCAGGTTTGCGACCACCTGTGGTAGAAATTCCTGCGCAATTGCTTTATGCACTAGCACTGTGTCCAGCGAATTGCAAACGGATGGGCGCTGTACTTTGGAATTGAAGATGACCGGCACGGATGCAGCTAGATCCGCCGATTCGTCCACATACAAATGGCAAACGCCAATGCCACCAGTGATCACGGGTATTGTGCTGTTTTCCCGACAGAACTGATGAAGGCGATTACCTCCACGCGGGATGATCATGTCAACAAAATCATGCAAGCGAAGCAGCTCAGCCACATGTTTCCGATCGCTATCATCGACAAATTGAATAGCAGCCTGCGGTAACCCAGCCTTCCCTAGGGCAGCCTGGACGATACTCACCAGAACCTGATTGGATTGGATAGTTTCGCTACCACCGCGCAAGATGGCGACATTGCCTGTCTTGACTGCTAGGGCAGCCACGTCAATCGTCACATTCGGTCGCGACTCGTAGATCACACCGAGCACACCGATCGGTACTCGTTGGCGATGAATGCGCAGGCCATTGTCCAATGTGCGCTCGTCGAAGCGTTCACCCACAGGATCAGGAAGCGTTTTCAATGCGCGCACATCGGCAGCCATTCCTGCAATGCGCGCTGGGGTCAACGTCAGTCGATCTATCAGAGCTTCGGTCAATCCATTGCTTCGACCAGCTTCGACAACACTCTGGTTGACTGCTTCGATCTCGGCCTGCTTTTCTTCGAGGCCACTTGCAATTGCCTCGAGCGCGCGGTCTTTCATTTCCTGACTGGCCCGCGCCATGTTCCGCGCAGCCTGGCGCGCAGCCCTTCCCATTTCCTGAAGATCAATCATTTATTACTCCTTCAGCGTTCCGCTTCAAACCTTCGTTAAAACAAGGTGGTCGCGGTGGATAACCGCCTGGCCATATTCATACCCAAGGATAGGTTCGATTTCAGTGGAGCGCTTCCCAAGAATGCGAGCAACATCCCCCGCCTGGTAACTGACCAGTCCGCGTGCCACTTGGCGACCGTCTTCACTTTGTACTGCGACGGTATCGCCACGTTGGAACTCACCTTCGACTCGGGTGATCCCGACCGCGAGCAAGCTGCTGCCACCCGCGAGTGCATTCACAGCTCCACCATCAATATACACCCGACTGGCACCATCCCAGCCCGACATGATGAATCGTTTGCGACTTTCGAGTGCGGATGTGAGGGCGGTGAAACGAGTGCCGATCCGCTCTCCGTTTACTGCGCGTAACACAACATCAGGATCGCTGCCGCGCACAATAATCGTCGTCGTGCCGGAACGACGCGCCAGATCTGCTGCCTGCAATTTTGTCGTCATGCCACCGGTTCCAAGATGACCGTTTCCAATACCGGCTGCTTTCCATACATAATCCGGAATTTCCGGATCAGCAACTTCCGGCAGAAACACAGCAGAACTATCCCGGCGGGGATCTGCAGTAAACAATCCGGGCTGATCGGTCAGCAGTAACAACAACTGTGCATCTATCAGATTCGCGACCTGTGCGGACAAATTATCGTTATCGCCGACTCGAATTTCTTCAGTCGCGACGGTGTCGTTCTCATTTACAACCGGCACGACGCCAGACCCGAGCAGGGCAAGCAGCGTGTTGCGTGCATTGAGATAACTTCGGCGTCTAACAATATCACGCCTTGTAAGTAATACCTGCGCCACGGTAAGCCCGAAGATTTCGAACAGCTGCTCATAGATGGACATCAGCCGTAACTGCCCAACAGCCGACAGCATTTGCTTTTGTGGAATCGTCTTGGGAAGGTCAGGAAAATCTAGTCGTTCGCGCCCAGCCGCCATCGCTCCTGAAGAGACAAGAATGATCTCGCAGCCATTTGAATGTAAAATCGAAAGCTGCCGAACGATCTCTACGATGAGAGCAGGAACAAGGCTGTCGCCGCCGCCGGTGAGCGTGGAGGTGCCCAGCTTGACGACGATGCGCTGATATGCGGGGGTTTCCATTGAAAGTGGCGTCCCAACTCACGATGAACCTGGAGATAAGCGATCATTCGCCGGAAAGAGACGGTAGGCTTTCAAGGCAAGCTGCACAGCAAGCCGCGTATCCGGATTGTCGAGGTCGAGGCCGGTGATGTCAGCGATGCGTTCCATTCGGTATTGGAGTGTATTGCGGTGAATGAAAAGTGCCTCAGCAGTCTGGCTCAGATTGCCTCGCCGCGAGAAATATTTGGACAGCGTTTCAACCAATGTACTGTTGTGCTGCACGTCATAATCAAGCAGCTTGCCGAGCATCTCAGTACAAAACTGTTCCAATTCAGGATGATCTTCAATCTGGAAGAGCAAGCGATAAACGCTCAAATCTCCGAAGTAGAGTGGTTTCGTTTCCTTTATGCGCCCCGCTGTTGCAAGCGCCTGAGTCGCTTCTCGATGTGAGACTACCCAATCATCCAGACGCTGTGCAAGCCGTCCGATGCCGCTCAATAAAGGCGTTTCCGGATATTCGCGTTCGGCTTGGTCGCGCACACCTTGTGCCAGGTTGAAGGCGTTCTCCGGTGATTCAGGATCGTCCAGGACCACATAACATTCCACCCAATCGCCTGTATTGCGTACGAGCGCTGAATGGCGTCCTATGCCAATCTCGCCGTTCACGAGGGTTTCGATTCGACGCGTTGAAGGACTATCCGGGCCTTCCCCCCAGCTAAATACCACAACCGAATGCGGCGCATAGACATTGTGACCGAGGCGCCCTGCCCAACGTTCAAGTTCCATGGGGGAGATGCTGCCGGCGAGCACCGCATCTACAAACTCACCCCGCAGACGTTTCGTGGTTTCACTCACGGCCTTGGCTTTGGACATCGCCAACGCATAGATCTGCGCGCCCTGCTCGACTGCGAGTGCATCCAGTGCATCCAGGCCGTCTTCCGGCGCAATCACACTCAAGTAACCGCGTGCCAACTCGCCGACGACAATCGGAGTCACAATGCGCCCAATCCCATCTTCAAGGGATTGGCTTTCAAGCTGTCCGCGCGCTTTGCGGGCAGTCGCACGACGATCCCGCCAGCCATTGGGCAGGGAACGAGTCTCACCGAGATGCCCAACAATTCGATTCCAGAGTTTGCTCGGCATGCCGTCAGGCGGCTGCACAGCAACTGTCTTTAAGCGCTTATCTTGTACAAGCACACCATGTCCGGTTTCCGAGGCAATAACTTCAGCAAGGGCGGTTATACTTGCATCATCATCGGCAGCCAGCCGTTGCAGTTCGCGGACAATCTCGGCGCCGCGCTGCGCCACCTGCGCTTCCTGGCGCAGGATCGATGTCAGCACTCCACGGTGAATGGCACGCAAATCACTTTCGTTTGGAACACGGACGATAGGCAATTCAGCAGTAGTGGCTATTTCGAGCGCATCCGACGGCACCGTTCGATTCACAACCACAGCCGCTACTTCAATCTCCGCGAACTGCCTTAGGGCGCTTTCCCAATCAGGCTCATCGCTGCGCTCGGCAACGATGACAATATCACCCTCTTCCATGAGTTCATGACGGCGTAATGGCACACCTACAATCACTGCCCAACGTACCTGCCGCGCAGCAACATCTGCACCCACGCAGTACTCTGAATTGGCTGGCAGCGCAAAGCGCACAATATCGTGAAGCGCAACCGAGATAGCAATCTCTGTCATAGTGCCTATTATAACGAAGGCGCCGGTACTTCAACAAGGGCCGGCGCCTAAGATCGTACAGATATTATCGTTGCCCTAGCTTCAAATCAGCTGGCTCCCATCACCGCTCCGAGGGTGGCGCAGGCAGGGCAATCTCCACCCAGCCGGGTCCGAATTATCGCATAGCCACCCTGTGGATCATCGCCATAGAATGTGAGGTCCACATTGAAGACGATGAGCAAGCGCACTTTACCTTGCGAGCGAGAGAGAGAAGTTGCTTCTGCAAGGTATTGCGCATGCTCAGCAACCATCATGTTAAACGGTGGTCGCCATAGATAAGCGCCTGGAATGAATCCCCAATCTTCACCTGAAAGATAGCCGAGTTCCGTGAAACAAAGCGGGCGCTGCCCACCGGCTAAGGCGTTGTAGGTATCCACCATGCCCTGGTAGTAACGTGTGTAGTGGGTGGAGGCACCGCGTGGATCGCCAGAAGATAATGTTGGGCTGATGATGCCTTCGTTGTAATGAATACCGAGGCAATCGGTGTACGCCAAGCCACCAGCTGTAACGAAGCCTGCGATGAAGTGATTGTCATCACAGCCCAGCGTTGAACAGCCGCCGAAGAATCCAGTCGGGGCAGGTGCGCCAGAGATAACGATCGTCCCGGGGTTTGCTGCCTTGATTGCAGGATAGGCGTGTGCCATGAGGTTGGCAAACGTTGAGGGCAGGATAATGCTCTCCCCATCTCCGCGGATGATATTCTGCTCGTTCCAAACTTCGATCGCATCCGCACCCGCGGCAGCCAATTCCGCAACGAGCTGAGCAAAGTCCGGGAAATTTGCCGGGACGGCATCATCGAGTGAGCTACCTGTCACGCTCAAAAGTATCTTGAAACTGCGGGCGTGTGCTTCCTCGATCAGCCCGATGTGCGCGCTTGCGGGGGTTCCCGGAGCCCAACGTGCCTGCCGTTTGACCCATGTCATTCCAGAACGTCGCATTGCGCTGACTGCATCACTGCCAAAGCCATGCACTTGGCCGCCCAATTCGAATCCTCCCAAAGAAGACGAAGGTGCCGCTACCGCGACCGGCACCGCGATTGTTGGCGACGTGCTAGTGGTTGTTACCGGTGTCGTGTTAGTTGAGGCTTCTGCAGATACAACAGGCAGCAACCCAAAATTGCTGCCAGCTACCAGAACGAAAGTCGATACCCACAGAATGCCGGCCCCCGGCACGATTACTCTGAGCCATGTTCCGAGATCGTTGCGCCCATTGGCAAAATAGTTCTCGCCTTGAAAAAGTGAGGCAACCCGCATATTGGTGAAGCCCGGCCCACTTCGTGCGTAAGTACTCGGCGCACTGATCTCGATGCGGATGCTGGTGACCGAACTCGTGATTGTCTGCGTTGTCACTGTTGGTGGGGAGACAGATGTTGAAGTGCTTGCTGTTGAAGAGTCCACGACCGGCACGGTATCTATATCGCCAAGCACTTCGCCAACCGTGAAATAGACCCAGCCCGATGGCGCCAGACCGCTGACTTCTACCTGTAACCAGGTACCATCTGCATTCTTGCCGATCACACGAGCTACGTCTCCATTGAACAGCGATGCCACCCGGTTGGCCGCCCAATCTGGTTCACTGCGCGCATATACACTCGGGACGGTGATATCGAACCATATCGCTGACTGCGCTGCGACGGACGCAACGATAGTAGAACATAACAGGATTGATAACAGCAACGCGGCAAACGGTTTCGTTTTTCCAGACATGGACACTAACCTCCGGGAGAGATGATAACGCGATTCGCAAACAAATTAGCCCGCCTACGAAGAGCGGGCAAAATTATACCCGATAGAGATGTAAATATCTCGAGTGTTGTGATTTGAGTGAAAAGGCTCAAGCAGCCAAAGAGTAAGCCTGCTTGGCGAATAAGTACGAGAAGACTTGTTGCTCGTCAGTACCGTCAGACAGAGAGCCGTGAGCCTGCAAGATCAATGCTTCGATTAGCTGCTGGCTTTGTTGGCGAATAACCTGCCCGATGGATTGGATGGGCGCGCAGACCTTGTCACGACGCGATGTGGGCAAACAGTGCAGGTGCAGGAACGAATAGGCCACGAAGACCAGTGACCAGTGCTTATGAATGGCGGCGGCCGAGCGCATGCGATATTCGTGGAGCCCCAGGTTCTGTTTGGCGTCTTGATAAAAGGTCTCAATCGGCCAACGGAGCAGATAGGTTGCGATGATCTTCTTGGCATCCCAACTGAGATGGCTGCTGACCAGCACGGCATAGGTGCCGGTTAAATCAGGCTTGGCAAAGCTGATGACCAGCCGTACCTTCCCCAAAGTCGGGATGCGTACATTCTTGCTGAAGCAGTAGTAGGTCTGCTCGCCCACTTGCATCGGTTTGAAAGCGGAAGGTGGGATAAGCGGCACTAGCAGTTTGTCGGAGAGCAACCTGAGATAGCGAAATCGGTGATAATCTACGGGCATGGCTAGAAAATTCAAGAAACCCAATTACGAAGTGATGCTCAAACAGACAATCAGTCTGGAAGAAGCCCTGCCATCCAATCATTTGGCACGATTTGTGGTGGATGTTATCGCCCAGTTGGATTTGGGTATGATCTATGCACAATATGCACCGACGGGTGGTCAACCTATTGCGCCAGAGATCCTGTTGGGATTGCTCTTCTATGGTTATGCCAACGGGGTGTTCAGTTCTCGTAAGATTGAGAAAGCCACCTATGAGAGTATCCCATTCCGCTATATTGCCAGTGGGCTGCATCCTGACCACGACACAATTGCCAACTTTCGCAAAACCTTTCTGGCTGCGATCCAAGAGTTATTTGTGCAGATCTTGCTCCTGGCCCAAGTTGCTGAGGTGCTGAAGTTGGGTAATATCAGTCTGGATGGTAGCAAGGTGCATGCTGATGCATCCAAGAGCAAAGCGGTCAGTTACAAGCGTCTGATAAAACTAGAGACCCAACTGCGCCAGGAAGTGAACAAACTCTTCGAACTCGGTGAGCAAGCTGATCAGGGTGATCTCCAGTTGCCGGAAGGGCTCGTCATTGAAGACGAAATTGCCATTCGCAAGAAACGTTTGGCAAATCTGGCAGAAGCCAAAGCCGTCTTAGAAGCCCGTGCGCAGGAACGATATGCAGCCGAGAGGGCTGAATACGAAGCCAAACAGCGTGAGCGGGAAGAAAAGTCTCGCAAAACTGGGCATAAACCCCGAGGTCGCAAACCGAAACCACCGCAGCCGGGACCACGGGACAAAGATCAGTACAACTTCACTGATCCGGACTCTCGCATCATGAAAAACAGCACCAATAATGGCTTCGACCAGCATTACAACGTTCAAGTTGCTGTGGAGCAGGAGAGCCTCTTGATTGTGGCGCCTTCACTTTCGAACCATCCGAATGACAAAAAAGAAGCTGAGCCAACCCTGGATGCCATCTCTCCAAAAGTAGGCAAACCAAAGGCTGCCGCTTTGGATTATGGATATTTCAGCAAAGCGAACATCGCAGCACTTGAGAAGCTTGGCATTGATCCTTACATTGCTACCGGTCGCGAACCTCACCACAAAAGCTGGCGTACCTTCTTTGAACAAATGCCTGCTCCGCCACCGGAAGATGCCAGTCCGAAAGTCAAGATGGCTTACAAACTACAAACCGAAATCGGCAAAGCCAGCTACCGTTTACGCAAATGCACAGTGGAACCCGTCATTGGTATCATCAAGGAAGTCCTGGGCTTCCGCCAGTTTTCTCTGCGCGGCCTGCTGGCAGCAGCCGGGGAATGGTGTCTGGTCTGCCTAGCGTTCAACCTCAAACGCATGCACACCCTCTACCAAGCAAAGGGTGTGCTTTAGCCGGGGCTGCTTTGGCGCGCCTGCTACTCGCTGAGAGAAGGTGGTTTGCCCTCCATGAAATGCACACTGTTTTACGCTTGTTTTGTCGCAATCAACTGCTCATTTTGCCCTGTAGGGCTATTCATGTTGTAAAAGTACTTGTCTCTCCGACAAACTGCTAGGTCCTGCACCTTGATGTGCGGACCATCAAAGCGCATGCGTTCGCCGGAAGCATCCTGGAGCACAAAGCTGTTGGTGATAAGGTTGCGGTTGTTTTTCAGCAGGCTGATCCAGTGCTTGCCATGCGCACTGAGAACTTCGAGCAATTCGGGTGCCAGGTACCAGGCGTCGAACAGCACCGTTTCAAAGGGCAAATCGTGCGCCAGCGCCGCCTTGACCAGTTCAGCCGCCAGCGAAATCTTGGTCTGAAAAGATTCGTCCAGAGCCCGGAACTCTGGGTCGGCCAGCAAGGTGGGTGCGACTTGACGTTTGAAGCGATTACGCTCCTTCTTGGTTTTCGGGATCGTAGCGTCGGGCAACAGTTTCTTGACGAACGCTTCCCAGTCGGTGACTTCTTCGTAGCGCCGGTACAGTCGCCAGTCGGCCGGAAAGCGAACCGCGCCGCTGATGTAGTGGCCGGTGACCAGATTGTGCGCTAGCGGATACATGTGGTTGCCGTGGTTGTAATGTTGGTCAATGTATTCGAACAGACTGCCGACGTGCTCGCACAAAGTATCATCGATGGCCAGCATCGATTTGCGGGCGCCCTGGCGCTGACGCTTGGTTTGCTGGAATAAGTATGCAATGCGTTCCTGGTTCAGTTCCGCGGCATCCCAGTTCGCTTCCGACAAGAAGCGCGACAGGTTGGTCTTGTCAGCGCTATCCAACAGGCAGCGCGTCATGTTCGCCATCGACTTGTTCTTCAACACAAGCAGTCCGGTTAGATAATTCTCGAAATGCCGGAACTGACAGCGGTTTTCAAACACCCCGCGAAAGCTGGCGCTGTGCTCTGATACGATGGGAGCCGGTTTTACGATGGGAAGTTGCATCGGCCGAATATGCCCTAAGATCACTCAAATCACAACACTCGAGTAAATATATTGACACTCAGATTCTTTTATACAGATGTTAATATTTTGTCACTAAGATTCTTTGTGGATATAATCAGGCCATTGTGTAGTGGTATTGGACGAAAGGTTTCATCAAAATGGATGGTATCCGTGATCTGCTCATCTTCATCTTGGTACTTGGGGGCCTGGTTTTCTTTCATGAACTCGGCCACTTTCTGGCCGCCAAACGTGTTGGAGTCAAGGTCAAAGAGTTCGGCATTGGCTTCCCACCCCGGCTTGTAAAACTTGGGCAATGGCAGGAGACAGAGTTCACCCTTAACTGGATCCCCTTTGGCGGCTTTGTGCGTCCAATTGGGGAGGATGATCCCCATGTAAAGGGAGGGCTGGCAGCCGCACCGAAACGGCATCGCATCTTCGTGCTTGCAGCTGGGCCGGGCATGAACATTCTTGTGGCCTTCCTGGTTCTATCCTTTGGCTTTGTAACTGGCTGGCCCGATCAGGTCATGGTAAGCATCGTCGAGCCGGATACACCGGCCGCAGAAGCCGGCCTGCGCGCAGGAGATATCGTAACGAATGCAAATGGTTCCAGTATTCACATCCCGTCGGAGTTGATCGCCAAAACCCACGATAACCTGGGTGAGCCAATCGCTCTGGAATTCCTCAGAGCTGGCGAAGCACAGGAAACTGTCGTAACGCCGCGAACCGTGTGGCCAGAGGGGCAAGGACCGATGGGGATTGGACTTTCGTGGGAGATCGTATCTTATTCACTTCCACGTGCGATGGGACGGGCCGGTTCCGAGATCGGTTTTCAGATTAGAGAGATGGCGCTGCTACCGGTGCGGTTAATCACGCAACAGATCGATCCCGAAGAGGTGCGGCTGGTCAGCCCAGTGGGGCTGAAGGCGATCAACGATCAGGCCGTAGAAGCGGCTTTTGAATTAAATGCGCTCTTTCCGGTGCTGCAAATCGTCGCCCTGGTGAGTCTGGCGCTCGCAATCACGAATTTGCTACCGCTACCTGCACTGGACGGCGGTCGCATCCTCTTCGTTCTCGTGGAGGCGATCCGTGGTCGCCGCATTGCACCAGAGCGTGAAGGATTGGTACATTTTGTCGGATTGGCGATGCTGCTGTTCCTCATGGTCGTGCTGGTCGTTCAAGACATCGTAAATCCCATCTTCCCGGCGCAGTAAATTCGTTGAAATTAAGGATCATGGACATCGACGCAGACTCTCAGGATGAACCCTTCGATTTTGGTCAAGTGCTCGTAAGTCTCGCGGACACATCAGAGCCACTCGAGTTGAAAGTTCTTTATCAACTCTCAAATTTAGAAGGCGAAGAGCTCTCTCAATTCAATTCGAACTGGGCGCAAATTGATACCCAGCGTCGCCAAGAGATTATGGAGACGCTCGGCTCTATCGCTGCCGAACGGTTTGAGCTTGTCTTTCGGCAAGTTTCGCAAGTCGCACTTCAAGACCCAGACGGTGACGTACGCGCAGCAGCCGTTATTAACCTTTCAACGGAGGAAGAACCAGCACTCATCGAGCCGTTGATTAATATTCTCCAGGACGATGGGCATGCCAAAACCCGTTCTGCCGCTGCACATTGTCTTGGAACATTTGTATATCTCGGCGCGCTCGAAGAGATTCCGGCACCAAAATTCCAAATTGTCACGGAGGCTCTTTTAATCGCCGAAGTTGCAGATGAATCCTCAACTGTTCGGCAGGCAGCACTTGAATCTCTTGGATTCTCCAACCTTGCTGAAGTGCCCGAGCGAATCCAGATCGCCTGGCAAACTCCAGACGAAGACTGGCAAGCCAGTGCTTTGCGGGCAATGGGGCGCAATGCAGATTCGAATCGTTGGGATGAACAGATTTATTCCGCGTTAGAGCATTCTTCCGAACAAATCCAAATCGAAGCCGCCCGCGCTGCCGGAGAATTAGAACTTAAATCCGCTGAGATAGAAGTTGGAGAACTGATCTACAGCACCTGCGCCGAATTGCAATCCGTTGCAATCTGGGCATTGGGAGAGATTGGCGGCGGCAATGCCCGCTCAGCGCTGCTAGAGTTACAGGCAGTTGCAAAAGACGATGACGAAATTCAAGCCCTGGTCGATGAAGCTTTGGCGAATATTGAACTCATGGAAGGTGTACTCGATTTAGGTGTTCTGGATGCTGGTAATCCGAATAACTTGATGGACAGCGAGGACGAGGAAATTTGGCATTGAGCAGCCCGGGATGGCTTAGTGCTCGGCTGCTACTCGATATCTTCCTAAATCATCTCACCCCTATTTTTTTCTCGGCAGGAATTGGCTACCTCTTCGGAAGGGTATTTCAACCGGACCTAAAAACCCTCGCTCGCGTTGCATTCTACGTATTTAGCCCCTGCCTAGTATTTACTGGCCTCACACAAGCCGAACTAGGTGGCCCTGCCTTGTGGCACATGGTTGGATTCACCATCTCGGCGGTGGCAATCTCGGGAATCCTCGCCTGGATTGCAGCGCGCATATTCCGTTTCAACCGCAGTTTGACAGGAGCGCTCATGCTCACAGGCATGTTCGTTAACGGTGGAAACTACGGACTGCCGCTCAATTTTTTTGCATTCGGTGAGGCAGGCCTGGCAAATGCCCTGATTTATTTCAGCACCAGTACATTTCTTATTTACAGCGTCGGTGTATTTATTGCATCAAGTGGCCGTGCAACTCGGGCGGAAGCGTTACGCGGTGTTCTTAAGGTTCCCGCCCTGTACGCACTTGCTGCCGCTGGAATTTCCCTGAGTTTTGGCATCACAATCCCCACCCCGATCGTCCGCCCTATCAGTCTGCTTGCAGAAGCTTCAATTCCAGTGATGTTAATTTTGCTCGGGATGCAACTTGGAAAAGCAGCACGCCCTGATAGGCTGTCCTGGATTGGTTTGGCAGTTGGATTACGACTGATCGCTGCACCCCTGATCGCGTTTATCCTGGCTCACGCATTTCAACTGGCAGGTCCGGCACGGCAGGCTGCCATCGTTGAGGCTTCGATGCCAACAGCGGTCATTACATCCATCGTTGCGCTCGAATACGATGCCGAGCCGGCCTTGGTCACTGGCGCAGTATTTGCAACCACACTGGGGAGTCCAATCGTGCTCACACCATTGATCGCCCTACTCCAATCCGGCTTTTGAGATGTCTGTCCGCTCAATCCTGAAAAAAATATTCGCATTTACTGCGCTCATCCTTCTTGTATCAGCTGGCATTGCTGACGTATTTGCCCAAGAGCTCAACAACGAAATCGAATACACATTTGGCGATACGATCACATTTCAGCTGGAAGTTGAAGATGCTGCAGCCCTCGAGGCAGCGAACCTTCTTTTTCGAGCGCTACCATTGGGCGAAACCGCTGTCATTGCAGCCGACGTCTCAACAATCTCAGCCGGTCAGCACATTCTCACAGTTACACACGATTTGACGATCAACCCAATGCCTCCCTTCTCCGATATCGAATATTGGTGGGTTCTCAATACTGATGTTGGCGAAGATATAGAGACCGAGCGCCGCCGTTTCCAATATGAAGACAACCGTTTTGATTGGCATGAGACAACGCGCAATAAAATCACCGCCCACTGGCATGCAGGCGAGATTGCATTTGGACAGGCGGCTGCGGATGTCGCGAACACCGCGCTAAATGAAATTGCAGCTCAACTCGACGTAGCGAAACCTGAGCATCTCGACTTGTACATTTATGCTGACAGTGAGAATCTCCGCACTGGGTTGCGACTGGGTGGCCGCGATTGGGTAGCCGGTCATGCTGATCCTGATCTGGGAGTTGTGCTGGCGACCATCCCCCCCGGCGTGGAACAACTCCTTATGATGCGACGGGTAATTCCACATGAAATAACCCACCTTCTCATTCATGAGAAAGTCGGCGGCAACAATACAGGTGTGCCCGGCTGGCTCAACGAAGGACTGGCAGTCATTAATGAAAGCGATCGAAACCTGGTTTATACTCAGGTTCTGGACGCTGCGCTCGCTGATGAGAGTTTGCTTCCGCTGGCTAGTCTTTGCGGAAGCTTTCCTACCGGGAGTGACAAGGCTGTACTTGCCTATGCGCAAAGTGGCTCGCTTTTGGACTTCGTCTCGGAGCGTTACGGCAATTCGAACATAGGCGATCTCCTAGCGGTCTACGCAGACGGCGCGAGCTGTGACGGGGGTGTCCAACGCGTCTTGCAGACCGACCTGAGTGGATTACAAGCCGAATGGGAACGTACAGAATTGCGCACTAGCCCGCTCTACGACATGGTTCGTTCTTCTCTGCCAGCGCTCTTGCTCCTACTCCTGCCAGCCCTCAGCCTGGCTGCCCTCGCACTCCCACTCCGTCAAAAATTAGACTGACGCTCTGGTATAATCTCGCCGCCGCATTCAGTTTATGTGTTCAGCTAAACGCATGTCCCACAACGAACGTGGGACATTTCCATTCATCTTTACCCGTACTCCCCAATAGAAACAATTTATGAACACCGCCGACGATCCCGTCCGTCTTGAAGCCAGAGTTTCTGGACGCGTTCAGGGCGTATACTTCCGCGAATCAACCCGCAGTAAGGCTCAGAGTCTGAACCTCACCGGGTGGAACAAAAATAATCGGGATGGTTCTGTGAGCGTAGTAGCTGAAGGGTCGAGAACACAACTGGAAGCATTGTTTGATTATCTGCAGGAGGGACCAGCGGCTGCTGAAGTCGAACGTGTTGCTCCAAATTGGGCTATCGCCACAAGCGAATTTGCTAGCTTTCGAACACGCTGGTGGTAAGGACAGAAACAGCAACCACATATGCGTAAGAATCCCCAGCGCCTCGCGTGGATCGTTCTCAATGCAGCCTTTGTTTCATTCTGCGTATTAGCGATCCTTATTCCGTTAGGGATTCGCTGGTTCATCCTCAATAACACAGCCGTTCAGTCGGCTTCTGTTGCCCTCACATCCGGTACCGTGCTACTGACACGACCGGAGGGCAAGCTGTCAGAGGCAGTTGTTGAAACGATCGAGAATCTCCCTGAGGGCATCAGACTGGAAACCGATCCAGATTCGCAGGCCACAATCGAATTCAAAACTCCCGACGATAGCATGCCGCTCGGGACGCTCCAGGTCTACGGTAACTCAGATGCAACCCTGCTTTCAATGCGCTCGCCGCGCTTCGCGCCCAGCGAGAACGCACATCGCATTAATATGTGGCTGCAGCGCGGTCGCATGCGGGTCTCGGTTGCGGTCGGGATCGACCGACCCATCGTTGTAATCCTCGAAACGCCCCATGCGACGATCCAACTCGAGCGGCCCGGCAGCTACTCTGTGGAAGTGCGCGATTCTGATTCACAAATCGCTGTCCGTGATGGTGCGGCCACCGTCACCGCTCAGAGCAGAACGCTGATCCTTGCGGCCGACGAGCGCACCTTCATTCGCGACGGCGAAGAACCGGCCGGGGTATTGCCAAGCGAGCGTAACCTTGTACAGAACGGAGATTTCGAAACATCTTTATCGGATGGCTGGACGACCTTCCAGAATCGCCAGGAAGTAAACGAATCGCCTGGCGAGATCGAAGTTACAGTCCATGATGGGCGCCGCGCCGTCCACCTGAACCGGCGCGGCTCGAACTGGGCCGAGGTTGGCATCCGCCAGACAATCAACCGTGATGTGCGTGATGTAGCCAGTTTGAAACTCCATCTTGCGGTCTGGTTGGCATTCCAGGACTTGCGCAACTGCGGCTCGCTAGGCTCGGAGTGTCCACTCATCGTGCGGCTCGAATTTACGGATACCGCCGGAAACGCGCACGAATGGCTGCAAGGTTTTTATTATCTGATCGCGACTGGCAATAGCACACCGGTGCGCTGTGTCACTTGCTCACCGCCTACTGGCGACCATTTGCAGATCTCAAATGGAGTCTGGTTCTTCATTGATACTCCCGAACTAACCGAACTCTTCGCAACTGTCGGAAATCCGCCAGCGACTATCAATGCCATTACAATCTATGCCTCCGGACATAACTTTGAAAGCTTCGTCTCAGAAGTGGAACTTCTGGCCCAGGATTAGTCGCGACCTGACTCCTCGCTCTAAACTTCCAATTTAAATGAAAATGACGCTTCGAACGACTGCCGGGCTTTTCCTGGTATTGGCAGTGTTCTCCATACTCGCAGTGTATCAACTCGACCTGCCGGGGCTGCATAACGACGAGGCGCGCGAATCAGGCCTGTTGGCAATGCAGCTTGCAAACGGGCTACAAGTGGAAGCCTTTCGGGGAATTGGAATTGGGCCGCGTGCGTTACCGTTGATGGTGCAAGACTATATCGGTGCAATTAATGTCTATCTGACAGCACCGGCAATTGCCATCTTTGGCCCTGGCGCTATCAGCGTGCGGGCGATTTCTGTCCTGATTGGGATGGCGAGTCTGTTAACCACTTTCGGATTTGTGCGCAGCGCGGGGGGACCTGCAGCAGGTTTGCTGACTGCAGGCTTGCTCGCGGTGCAACCGTCTTTTATATTTTGGAACCGTCAGGGTGTGCTGGTAGCATCCCTCACGATCACACTGGTCGGTGGCTTACTCTGGTCGCTCTCATCCTGGTCTCGGCGGGGCGGTGTTTGGCTTGCCTTAGGCGTTGGGCTGGTGGCGGGTTTGGGGATTTACGCCAAATTGTTATTTGTCTGGATCATTGCCGCAGTGATTAGCGCCACCGTCCTCATCAATATGCCCGAGCTGCTCCGCTCGCTCTCGAATCGCGAGAGGTTTAATATTTGGCCCCGCCGCCCCTCAATTTCAGAACTCAGTGCGGCCATGGGTGGATTCGCCGCAGGTATCCTGCCGCTGATCATTTACAACCTGCGTAGCGGGGGCACGCTCTTCGCCCTAGGCGAAAATCTGACAACCTCGTTCTACGGTGTCAGCAATCTGGATTTCGTTGCGAACCTGGTCGCGCGCTGGGACCAGTTTCGGGCGGTGATCGCCGGGCGAGAACACCTCTGGTATCTCGGAGGTTCGGCTGGCAATCCCCTTTGGGAGCTTGCCCTGGCAGGAGCAACCTTTGTCATCATTGGGCGCGCCATCCTTGGCAAGCCCGGCTCCCGCCCAGCACTTGTATTGCTATTAACGCTTGCAATCGGTCTGTTGCAAACTATCTTCACAGTCTCGGGATTATTCCCCACTCATCTTGCAATTTTTTCCCCCCTTTGGGCCGGGACGCTCGCAATAGCAGCACTGCAAGTGTCCACTTTTCGTTTTGACGCAAAGCATCTTGGACGTTTCGCTGCCCCGGTTCTAATGACCATCTTCCTTGTCAGCCTAACAGGACGTGACATCGCAGTTGATGCGTTCTATCATCGAACACTCACAGCCTCCGGC
This sequence comes from Anaerolineales bacterium, assembly GCA_965248775.1. Lineage (GTDB taxonomy): Bacteria > Chloroflexota > Anaerolineae > Anaerolineales > JBHHUI01 > JBHHUI01. The sequence goes on along the minus strand of OZ252150.1, from coordinate 650,940 downwards.
GGACTGGGTGTTCACAGCGATGCAATTTACCGTCTTGTGGACGAGTTGGAACGTTTGGGTGCGCAGAGAGTGGTTGCGATGGATTGGGGCTTTGCACCTCAAGTGCAACAACTCACGAACAATCAAATTGTGCCTGTGGAGGTATTCGGCTACAGCTGGGAAACTGACGTGGACTTCACAGAACGAATCGATCCATTTATTTTCCAGACCGACACGTTATTCGTATTTCACTGGCCAAACGAGACAATCTTTCCGCGCAAAGCGGATTTCGATGCGCTGATAGCAGAAAACGAGATTCCATTCGAGCAAATCTCCGTTGTTTCAAGGCGCGACGGCGCGCCAGTGTTTGAGATTGTCGTACTGCGGACACCAGATTAAACTATTAGTCGAGAATATGTTTAATCTGAGCAACTCCTGCTATGTCTGTCTCACCGGCGACGTAACTTGACGGTTGGATCGTTCGGGGAGAGCCATGGCTAGGAATGCGAGGCAGTAAGCACTCACCCCCAGCAGCGTTGCAAATCGAAAGCCAAACTGCACAGAGAGAGCAACGGAAAGGGTTGCGCCCAACACGGACATGACCGCATTGATTGACCACATCCAGGCAACGGACGACCGATCTCCCGCTGAGATCAGACGGATGCCCAATGGGAACGGCATTCCCATAACAAAGCCAATCGGCGCTAGCGTAAGCACATTAATGGCGAGGCGATAAACCAGATCAAGATGTATCGTACGGGCTAGGATCGAAGGTAACAATAGGCTGTGTGCAACTCCAAGTGCGACCAGTACTGTCAGCACCTTCAGGAGCTGATTGCGCAAACCCGTCTCGAGGAATTTCTGCGATGCACGACTCCCCAATCCGGCAGCCAGTAAGAACGTAAACAACACCACTGTCAGGCTATATGTGGGCGAGCCGAGATAGACTGTCAGACGCTGCACGGTAGGTAATTCCAACAGCAAAAACCCAACGCCTAGCATGGCGATATAGATAATAAATTTGGACGCCGGTCGTTCGACCGATCGGCGTCGCTCTAGCCAGAGCAGCGGCGCGAACACAAACGCTCCCGAGAGCAGCACAGTAAATAAGAGCATCACGATTAACACCCAAACGGCCTGCTGCGCCGTACTATATGCTTCGCTCAGGATCGTGTTGCCCGCCAGCAGGTCCATGTATCGAACCAGGTTGAAGAAAAAAGGACGATCATCTGTGGGGATGCTGATGTCGAGTGGGTAGGTGGCGATTAACTCCTGGCGCTCCTCAGCCACGACGAGATCGTGCACGAGGCCACTCGTCTGGAGTGCAGGAGCATACAGCATGTCGAAGCCCATCTGCTCGCTCACGTTCAGCAACACTCCAATCTCATCTAGGGTAAATGGGCTGCGCTTAAGGATCAACGTCGCCATGCCCTCGGTCGAACGCACGAGTTCCCGATTTGCGATCACCACGATATGTCCGCCGGGGTCAGTAACGCCTGCCGCTTCGAGGCCACCCAGGGCGAGGGAGACAAGTCGCAGAGTCTCGGCTGGTCGTTCGTCCAGATACCAACGGGATAGTGTAAGGACGCCGTCCTCGGTGAGATGGTTGTAATAATCGACGAAGGCCTCCTGCGTGTAGAGACTATTCTCAGAAAGCGCAAAAGCGCCGGCGGAAGTCGCAGCAAACGTATCCACAAGGGAGGCCTGAATAATGTCGAAGCGTGCCTCGCTTTGCGCCACATAGCTGCGCGCATCGCCCACCTCGATGGTTACTTTCGGATGCTCATATAAGTTGCCGGAATACTCACCGAACTGGTTTTGAACCGCATCGACGATGGCAGGATTTAACTCAACTCCTGTCACCACTCTGGCCTTGAATGCTAACGCGGCCAGTACGTCCCGCCCGCCGCCGGGTCCTATTATCAGGACATTCGGCTCTTCTGTCAGATAAAACGCCAACGAGGTGAGGTCCCATTTCAGAAATTCGACCGTCTCGAGGTCCCCATCCCAGCGCTGGATGGGCGTACCCGCGAGGGCATCGATGAGCAGGAGTGCATGGCCCGGGTCCGGCCCTTCGTATTTGCTGCTCAACGCCCATCCAAATGGTATGTGCCACACCTCCGGCTCGTAGACTGTGACTCGAGAAAACGAGTTCCACTTTTCAAATACACGCACGGGCTCTTCGCCGCCACCTTTGTTGGCACTAATAACGATCCAGCCGAACGATTGATTGGCAATGAGAACCGCCAACAACAACCCCGCCCAAACGAGTGCAAACCTTCGAACGCGCAGCGCAGCCGCCTCGAGCGAGAAGATCGCCGCAGCCGCAGCCATGACCAAGGCCGCGAATATGATCGCGCCACTTCCGCCCCATAGGTTGAGCGCCAACACGCTCAGCAGACAACCCATACTCGCACCCACAAGATCGGCAAAATAAACGCGCCCAGATGTGCTGCTCCAGCGTGTCAGCGCCAGCGCCAATCCGGCACTGCCAAAGAAGAAAGGGATCGCGAGTACGACGAAGACAAGTAGAAGCAAACCGATTTGCCCCCACTGCAATCCTTCAAATCGAATTTCCTGAATGACGACCGGGGGCAGGCTCAAATATGTGAGGAAGCAAACAAGGATTGCGACTGAAGCGATGAGCGGCAGCACAGGTAACACCCGCTGCGCGCGCGCTTCCAAAACGAGTCCTGGGGCCGAGAAGACAGCGATGCCAGCGGTTGCACTACCGAGCAACGCCATGGAAATCGACAAGAACGCGAAGTGATACCACAGCGTCACGGAGAAGATGCGGGTAAGTGCAATCTCCAGGATGAGGATGCTGCAGGCAATAAGAAAGACGCCTGCCAGTTGCAGCCGAGTTGGCTTCGACTCTGAAGTCCGCATTTAGGATGGATTCAAGTTTTGGGAACCGGGAAAATGCGCAGATAGACTACCTGCAAACGATAGAAGAAGGACCCTCACGGGCCGTATTATACGCGGATCGAATGGGTGCTGTGCAAGCTACTGATAGAAATCGGAAATTTAGCCGATTTCAAAAAACGGTAATCCCCTCGTATTGAGTATTCTCGGCTCTTAGCTTAAAAAATCCGGCTGCCTACAACGCGGGGTATCTCCGTGAGCGTGCCATCCTCTTTACGCCAGGCTTCGTGCGGGAAAAACGCTGAGGCGGAACCGACAAAACTGAAGGCAGCGCCCATGCCGGGTTTGCTCCGCAGGCGCCGGTAATACTCCACGTATTGCTGCGCTTTCGCACGCAGCTGGGTATGTTCGGTGGGATTTGAGAACTCAGTGATGAAGAGTAGCTTCTGCGGGTAACGGCGGCGATATTCTTCAAAATGCATTCCACCGTCCAGCTGATTCATATGGTTTTCGTTTGTCCAGTAGCAGTGGCAGGCAAGCCAGTCGGACTTGCTCGCAGCTTCGTCTGATTGCCCGAGAAATGCCAGTGAATCCATGCGCTGGCCGCTCACGTTTCCGCCGGGCGAGAGACCGGGGTAGCCGAACTTCGCCTCAGGGAAGCGCCCCCGCAGCCGTTTCATGACGTCCAGATACCATGCATTGAACTGCGTGCCATCCCGCCAGGAGAACTTCCAGCCTTCGATCTGCAGATTTGGTTCGTTGTGAATTTCAAAGTAGCGCACGCCGCGTTCATAGAATGGCCGCATGCTCTGGCTCTCCCAGTGCGCGAAGTCCTCGGAGCTAATCACCCGTCCCCGAAAAGAGGCGAACAAACGCACCATAATAAATATGTTGGGATTAATGCCTTTCAGGCGATCGACCTCCTCTGGTCGAGCGGAAGACATCAACTTCACCGCCTCGACTCGCGCTGTTCGGAAGGTGTTGAAATCGGCTTTCTGGTTTGGACCGTCAGCGCGGCCGTGTAAGCCGACAAGGCATTTGCCATAAGGCCAGTCGAACGCGACCGGTGGAGTCTGCGGACCGCCGGGCGTCTCCGTTTCTTCGGTGGGGAACTGCAGAAACGGCGTCGGATCAATAATGTCACTCGGATAATTCGTCAACCCGGCGGCAGTAACGCCCTGTTTTTTCAACGTCAGATGCAGGTGAGAGCCGGTCGAATTGCCGGTTGAGTCTGCCAACCCAATGCGGTCACCGGTCTTGACTTGATCTCCCACCCGAGCGAGGGCGCGGGTGAGATGTGCATAAATCGTCTTATACCCGTCTCGATGCTGAATACGAATGTGGATGCCGTAGGCATGATTGCCGCTGCCATCATGAACACGGAAAACCGTCCCATCGGCACAAGCATAAATATTGGTGCTGTGAGGTGCGCGGATGTCCAGCCCTTCGTGCCCCGGCAACCCGAAACGGCGATAGATTTGGGGATTCATCCCGAACTTCTGCGTGATGACGGGATAATCCGTCGGCCAGCGCAATACGAACGGACGGCTGCCATGTCCATATCGATCGTCGTTGCTGATACGGTTGGCGAGCTTTTTCTTGAAATCGTCGGTGCTGGAGGTGGAGATCACATCCAGGCGCACTTCGGGGTAGTTATCCCGGAACCAGGCTCCGATCGGGCGCCCAAAACCACCGGGGACATCGGCAATCGTGATAACCTGATTGGGATTCATAAAGCGACCGGCTGACTCCGGGTCCGCTGTAATGTTCACACCATACTTTTTTGCGTACTCGCTGGCAGCCCGCACCCACGTGTAATAGTCACGTTTCGGCAAAAGGATAATCTGAAATTCCGCCATCTTCCCGCTCCCTGAAAGTTGTCTTAACGTATAAAACGCCGTCGGCCGATTTCGCGTGCTATGCCGACATCGCGGCCGGTTTCGTCGGTCCAACTCCATCGGGCGGATTCACTTCGATCGGACGTTGACGATATATAACTGAATGCACCGCCAAGTCCAGGAATTCGCCGTAGTAGGCCATAATAGCGCGCATACTGATTCGCCACAACCGCCTTGGGTTGCGTTGGATTTCCACACTCAGTGATGAAAAGCAGTCTGTCAGGGAAGAGTCGCCGGTAGCGCTGCCATGTGAAGCCCCCATCCAGGCTGTGCATTTGGGCCTCTGTCTGCCAGTAGCCGTGCACCCCAATCCAGTCGGCGGAGACGGCGGCAAGTGATGCTTCCGAGAGAAACGAGCCGCTATCCTGCCGCACGCCGGCAATCGTATTGCCCGGCGAGAGACCGGGGAAACCATACTTCTTATCTGGCCAGAATTGCCGGTAGGCATTGACGACTTCCTGAAACCAATTTGCAAATTCAACCCCGTTTCGCCAGCTGCCCGTCAGGCCTTCCAAAATCAGGTTCGGCTCATTATGGATTTCGATATATTGAATATCCGGGTAGCTGGAAAACATTCTCTCCAGGTTGGAGAGTGTCCAATTAACGAAGTCGCTGGCAGCGATTTTTCGGGGGACGCCCTGATCCAAAAAAGCGACGATGGGCCGTACCATCACGAACATGCCCGGATTGTAGGAACGCAGGACGTCTATCGAGGCAGGCGTGGCATGATCAGTAACCTTGATCGCTTCTAAACGGGCTGTGCGCGCAATATTGAAATCTCGCTCAAGCAGCTCGCCATCCGCACGGCCATGCAGCCCGATCAACGAGACTTCGGGTGACCAGAGTTGCGACCAATCGTAGGCTGTTTCGAAACCAAAACGAAGGTTGTAATACACGCGCACATTGAGAATCTGCGCCAGGATTTGCGGGTTCGGAGCAGTAAGATATTCGATCTGGGGCTTGAAAGTTAACTGTTTGATCCAGAGGTGCAATTCCGACGGCCAGAAATCCGGCTGCACAATTGTGAGGTGTTCGAAGCGACCGTCTCGCACGCGGACAGCATCGTTAGAGATCGTTACAGATTCGAAAGCGCGGGCATAACTTAGAACGCCGCCGCCCCACTCTGCAAGTTCGACATCCGTGCGAGCCGGTACCAGGATCAGTTGGTTAAGGCTAGACACCTTCAGGCACGAAACCGAGTCCGCGTTTTTTCATCGAGACAAAGCTGGCATGGCCGATAACAAGATGGTCTAACACCTTGATATCAAGTAAACGCCCTGCGTCTACGATCATACGGGTCACGGCGACATCCTCCGGCGAGGGGGCTGGATCGCCACTGGGGTGATTATGTGCAACAATGACGCCAGCCGCGTTGCGTCGAACAGCGTCTCGAAATATCTCAGCAATGCGAATGGAGGATGTATTGAGCGAGCGATCCGCGATAAACCTGAAGCATTTCGATCTCTCGGTTGCGCGTATCCAGCAGCAGTACCCAAACCGTCTCCTGTTCCTCCCCAGCCATTGCCGGACTAAGGAGTTCCGCGGCCTCTTCCGGTGAGCCAATCTGCGGCCGTACTCCCTTACGTGCTCGTACCGCGCGGTGGCCCAGTTCGATCCCCGCCAGCAACTGTGCAACTTTTGCCGCACCCATTCCTTTGATCGCCAGAAGTTCGTGGTGTTTTGCGATTAGTAGACCACCGACACCCCCGACAGCTTTAAGTATCCGTTGCGCGAGTTCGAACGCGCTTTGACCACGCCCACCAACGCGGAGCAGAATGGCGAGCAGTTCTGCATTGGAGAGGTTAGCCGGGCCGACACGCAGCAAGCGTTCGCGCGGACGATCGTCCGCCGCCATATCGGTGATGCGCACCCCTGTCGGCGTCTCTGTTTGCGCTTCTTTGGCAATCGACATTGGCAAGCAGTGTACTGCTGTCATAGAAAATGGTCAAACAAACAGCCTTTTTCAAGCACAAGTCATCTAAAAAACGAGGGCGGCCTCAATGCTTGATCGAAGATGCCTAGCAATTATTATCGATCCAGCTCAGGCACTTTTATTGCAACCAATTGAAAAGACCCCTATGCTATAATCGCGCGATTCGGCAGATTTATGCCCAGTCACCCAATTCGCCCCAACCCAGTACGTTCGGGACACTGGATTGGGATGCGCACTTCACTGCCCAGTCTCGTCGACTGGACGAGGTGTACAGGGCTCCACGATGTGGTGAAATTACGACACAAATGCCTTTCGACTTCACGCTGGACTCCATAACCACATACGTACAAGGCGGTGTTGCCCTGCTCGGGGCTTTTTTGGCTGCCGTATGGCTGGCACTCATCATCTGGACCTTCCGGGATATGCGCGCCCGCTCGCGCGACCTGTTCGCACAATTACTCGCAGCCTTGGTCGTCGCTGTGCTGACAATTCCAGGGTTTATCGTGTATCTGATTTTGCGGCCGCGTGAAACTCTGGCGGAAGCATACGAGCGTTCGCTAGAGGAAGAGGCGTTATTACAGGAGATCGAAGCGCGTAATGTCTGTCCGGGCTGCGGCCGCCAGGTCGATAGCGATTGGCATGTTTGTCCGCATTGTCAGACCATCCTGAAAAAGCCCTGCCGTACTTGTGGGCGTCTGCTGGAGCTGACTTGGAATGTGTGCCCACATGATGGCACACCCGCTCCGGGCCGCGAAGCACTCGCCGCGATGGAACACTCCTAAGATTCGTCTGCCTCCACAAAAAACCAAAGTCGTACCCTCCATTGGCCCAATGCATAGGCTGCAAGAGCATTGAGTCCTGCGACCAACAGGACAATGAAAGTCATTAGTTCTGAACGCAGAGTATTCGTGCCCCAAGCTGCAGTAAGGCGGGGCGCGAACAGGATCACCCCACTGGCGATGACTGCGAGGGCAATGAAAAGACTGAGAGCCGAGAGATAACCAATCCCCCGTTGCAGCCATAACAAGAGTGCAGTACCCCCACCTAGAACGATAACGAGTAACACTATATTGCGGAGTGCGAGCGACCGAGCCGCAGGGGGAATAAGTAGCCAAAATGCTGCCGCAAGCACCCCCATCTGAAGCAAGATCAAGACGGATGCAATTCGAGCGATCTGAGAAGGCGACCAGCGAGTAATCACAATACGCTCGGGGGATCTAGTCTATGCGCTTTGCAGCTTGAGTGCGTTTCTACCTGCATATACAGCAGCCGGGCCAAGCTCTTCCTCGATGCGCAACAACTGATTGTATTTCGCTACCCGGTCGGAGCGGGCGGGTGCACCGGTCTTGATCTGCCCCATGTTGAGCGCTACAGACAGGTCGGCGATGGTCGTATCTTCCGTCTCACCCGAGCGATGCGAGGTCACTGTTGTCCAGGCAGCCCGATGACAGAGCTCGACGGCTTCGATGGTCTCAGTCAGAGAGCCAATCTGGTTCAGCTTCACGAGTAGTGAATTCGCCACATTTAATTCAATTCCACGCCTGACTCGCTCGGGATTGGTTACGAGTAGATCATCACCTACAAGCTGGAGTCGATCCCCAATGGCGTTCGTCAACGATTGCCAACCCTCCCAATCGTTTTCGTCCAGCCCATCTTCAATCGAAACAATAGGATACCGGTTTACCCAACCAGTCCAAAACTCGATCAATTGAGCAGATGATAGTCGTTTGCCTTCAATGCGAAGGTTGTAATCACCGGTCTCAGTCTCGAACCACTCACTCGCGGCAGCATCAATCGCAATACCGACCTGCTCTCCCGGTTGATATCCGGCCTTCTCAATCGCGGTCAGAATAATTTCTACAGCATGCTCATTCGTTGCCAGTGCTGGTGCATATCCACCTTCGTCGCCGACCAACGTCAGATAGCCCTTTTCTTTGAGTACGGCTTTCAAAGTATGGTATATCTCAGAAATCCAGCGCAGGGCTTCGGAATATGACTCCGCTCCCAACGGCATCACCATAAATTCCTGGATGTCCGTGGACTGCCAGGCGGTGTGCGCCCCACCATTGAGAATATTTCCCATCGGCGTTGGGAGCACATGCGCATGCACGCCGCCAATGTAGCGGAATAATGGCAAACTCAGCGACTCGGCTGCCGCTTTTGCCACAGCCAGGCTGACACCCAGGATGGCGTTCGCGCCCAGTCTGGCTTTGTTTGCAGTGCCATCCAGGGTGAGCATGTCCAGATCTATTTCACGCTGATTGGTGGCATCCCGCCCATGCAGCGTCTCAGCGATTTCGGTGTTCACATTATTGACCGCTTTGAGCACTCCCTTGCCGAGATAACGCCCCTCGTCTCCATCGCGCAATTCCAACGCTTCGTGCTCACCTGTCGACGCACCGGAAGGAACCACAGCCCGCCCGAAGGCGCCGTCTGCGAGTCCGATCTCAACTTCCAAGGTAGGATTGCCGCGCGAATCGAGAACTTCACGCGCATGTACCATTTCAATCGTTGTGTCCATGTAACCCCCGAAACGAGTAGATTGGCGGAATTATACCGTCGGAGTTCATTTCTCTATACCTTGTTCTATAATGACGAACCTACACAATGAATACGTCTCATATGAAGTCTGACGACTGGCCGGACGACGAACGGAATAGTTGGAACCTTACACTCCATGGTAGTGGTTACATGTTGACTGATGAGTCTGGAAAAAGTAAGTTGTTGGCCTGCCAAACAGAGGAGCGCCAAAATGATCCAGAGTGTCATCACGCATGAGTGTTCAAAGTGCAGGAGCCTCAACATTGTCAAGAATGGTACAGACTATAAAGGCGGTCAGAAGTTTCATTGTCTCGATTGCGCCGCTTATGGAATGTTGGAACCGCAAAGCCGTTCTTATCCTGAGTTCATCAGAGAATTTGTCCTACGCACCTATCGAGAGCGAGCCAGTATGCGCGGCATTGAGCGCATCTTTGGCATCGCGCGGCAGACATTAGCACGCTGGATTCTGGAGAAGGCCGGCGCTATGCCGAACCTGGCTGACACTTTAGAAACCGTAAAAACGGATGATGTGCTGGAATTGGATGAATTATGGTCATTTGTACGCACAAAAAACGATAAACGTTGGATATGGGTCGCGCTGTGTCGGCGCACGCGCCAAGTGGTGGCCTATTTTATTGGCGACCGCAGTGAAAAAAGTTGTCGCGCGTTATGGAAATCCATCCCAGCATCCTACAAAGCGTGTTGCTCCTTCAGCGACTTCTGGCACGCTTACCAGAAGGTTTTACCAAACGACACTCACCAAAGTGTCGGCAAAGAAAGCGGCCAGACATCTCACGTGGAACGCTGGAACAACACCTTGCGCCAGAGACTGGCTCGCTTCGTGCGCAAAACTCTTTCTTTCTCCAAGTCCGACGTTTACCATGAAGCTGTACTCAAGTTGTATCTCCATTACTACAATACAGCGTGGTCCCCATCAGTTACCATGTAACCACTACCCACTCCATCGTTCTCGGACCAGAGCCTTCGCGGGATTTGCACTCCGCCAACTCATTCGGCCTTTTGCCAAATATATGGCGCAGGGCATCAATCATATTCCACTGCATGGACCAGTAGTTTTTACATCAAATCACATGACTAATTTCGATGTGATCTTGATAGAGTTCGTGATGCCGCGATCAATATTCTATATGGGTAAATTCGAAATCTTTACTAATCCGCTTATGAGTTGGATTTATCGCAATTTCGGCGCTTTTCCAGTGCGACGCGGGAAAAAAGATGTCTGGGCGACACGCTACGCACGCCACGTTCTTGAGAATAATGAAATGTTGGGAATGTTTCCCGAGGGCACGCGCAGCAAAGAAGCTCGTTTGCGACCCGGCAAAACGGGAGCAGCCCGACTGGCGTTGGAAACTGGAGCGCCGATCTTGCCAATAGGTATTCACGGGACGGAAAATCTGTTTAAACCCTGGTACAAGCGCCAATCTGTTTTTATTAACTTTGGTGAACCGTTGCAGGCAAAGCCAGGAGAATCACCATTGGAACTCACCGACCGCATCATGTACGCAATCGCAGACTTATTACCGCCAGAGTATCGCGGCGTCTATCGAGATCCAATCCCCATCTAGGCAACAAAATTCCGCAGAATCAAAAGCGGCCCAATTGGGCCGCTTTTTGAATCCGAGTCATGTCAAAACCAAACTAATCGTTGGATTTGCTCTCCGATTTCTTCGCGGAACTCGAATCTCCTGAATCGCTAGAACTACTCGAGCTGCTAGAGTCGGTCGATCCGTTGGAGTCACTGGAACCGCTCGAATCGGACTCACCCTTCTCCGACGATTTCCCCGGCGCAGCGGAATTCGATGATTTGCTATCCTTCACGTACCATCCCGACCCCTTAAAAATGATTCCTGCGGGCTGGATAATACGACGAACGGCCTCTTCTTCGCATTCTGGGCAGCGTCGAATCGGATCATCGCTAAATTTTTGGATGCGCTCGAACTGCACCCCACAATTATTACACTGATAGGCATATACCGGCATGAAACTATCCTGTCCATCTTCTGAAAGAATGCCAATATCTTACACGTTGAATGTTAGACGAGTATAGGTAGCTCGTCAAGGGTTCAGGGAAAAGATTAGGTCAAGAGGGTTGGCTGCCTTCCTCTTAAGAGAAAGTGTCGTCTTCGGGATGGATTTGATCCCCTGAGCCAGCATAGAGGGACCGGCGCAATAAGCGGTCATACTCTGTCCAGGCCTGACCTGGCTCAAGACGCGCATGCAGTATTTCATCAAAGCGGTTGACCTGTGCATCCAGGTCTTCCAGGTGGTGCAATGCCATCGCTTCGACGGTCTTCGGACGGCGAGGCGCACCCCATTCGTAGCGGCCATGATGGCTGACAACCATATGTTTTACGCGCAAAGCAAGTTCGGGCGGAAATCCGGATATTGAATCTATGATGGGCGCAATCATTTCAATCCCAATCATGACATGCCCAAGTAAACGTCCCTCATCAGTGTAGTCAATATCCATTTGCCAATTGAATCCGCGGATCTTGCCAATATCGTGCAAGAGCACTCCAGTTAGAAGCAGGTCGGAATCAAGATTGGGATACAACTCAATTAGACGTTCGGCGAGCGCAGCCACCTGGAGCGTGTGCTCCAGAAGCCCACCCACGTAGGCGTGATGGACTCGCCGGGCTGCCGGCGCTGCAGAGAAGGCACCCAAGAATTCTGTATCGTCAAAAAAGTGGTGTAAAAGGGCACTCAGATGTGGATCTTCCACCGCTTCAATATAGGTTTGCAATTGGGAATGCAACGCTTCAATCTCCTGCATGGTCGTGCGTTGCATATCCCGAAGATCGAATTCGTCGTCTTCCGCTCGGCGAAGTTTCGCAATGATAAATTGTGTGCGATCTCGAAAGTCCTCAACATCACCGGCGACTTTGACAACCTCCCCGGCATCGAACTGCTCTGCCAATTCAAGAGCGCCTTCCCAGATACGCGCGAGAACCTGACCGGTGCGGTCTGCCAGGGTCAAGGTCAGGTAATGACCCCGCGAGCGATCTCGGAAGGCTTCCAACTGTTTAAAGCGAACAATATAGTAACCAGTCACGCGATCGCCGGGTTTGAGTTCTACAGCGAATGGCCCTTTATTCTCATGGTACGCCAGTTCATTCTCTGCCATTGCTCTGGCCCTCCCTCTCGAAAGGAATCAGGAAACGAAATGCGCTGCCACCTTCGGCAACGTTGTCCACCCAAATCTCTCCCCCGTGTGCTTCAATCGCCAGTTTCACAAAAGCAAGCCCCAATCCTGTGCCGCGTCGACGACCACTCTGCCCACGAACTTGCGCAAAACGGTCGAAGATTCGTGCGCGCTGCTCCCTGTAGGTGTAAACTTAAGCGCATTATCGATCAGATTAATAAGCACCCGCTCTAACTTGTCGCGATCGATGCGTACGGGCGCGAGGTCGAGGGGCACCTGATTGTTCAGATAAATATCTTGCTCAGAGGCTAGCGGGTTCAAGCTAAGCATTACATTGTGAACGAGAGTATTTAAGTCTACAGATTCAAGGAACAGGTCTACTGTGCCAGACTCGAGTCTTGAGATATCGAGCAAGGAATCTACAAGCATTAGCAGCCGCTGGGAAGAACGCAACCCCACCTCCACGGCTTGCTCCATAAAATCATCCACTTCTGTCTCTGGCAAATATTCCTCAAGGAGCTTCAGACTCCCTAGAACGCTCGTCATGGGACTCCGTAGATCGTGAACGATCATGCTCGAAAGGTCTTCCCGAGCTTCTTCGAGTTCCTTCTCCTCCGAAATGTCGCGCAATACAATTAGTTGTCCAAACACTTTTCCGCTTTCATCTTTGACGGGCACAATTGTACGTTCTAAAATGCGAGCCAATGGTTCATCGATATGAAAAGGTACTTTGACTGCTGGTAAAGCGGTCCCTGCCCGCACACTTTGGAGCAATTCTTCCAATTCCCCCGATAACAAACCCAGGAGTGCATCAATATCAAGCGCGTTATCATCTCGGGCAGCAAGCTCATCAAGGGGCTGCCCTATGAAATCTTCGCGTGCGACACCCCAGTACTCTTCCAAACGTGGATTAGCCAAAACGACAAGGCCAGCTTCGTCAATCATGAGTACGCCATCGCGGGTGGAATTAAGTATTGCAGCTAGACGTTCAAGCCCTTTAGATACCCTCTCGAATAAGCGCGCATTTTCGAATGCGACCCCGGCCTGGCTCGCCAGGGTTCGCAATACCCGCAGAATGTTGGCACTAAATTCGCGGGGTTGATTATCATACAATTCGATAAGCCCAACGGCATGGTCTGAGGCAATAATCGGCAACGCGAGCAATACACCTTCGCCCATCTCTTGTAATAGTCGTCTCTCCGCTTTATCTGCATTTGGATCATCAACGCGAACGAACAGCGGTTCTCTATCCGTTAGCACACGCATGCTTGCAGGATAGTCATCGAGCGAATATACCCTGCCAATTTCTTCGGGCTCCGCCCCGTCTCTGCTGAAGTGTGCGACTTCCACTAGAGTACGTGCGATTGGGTCCAACTCCGAAATTGAACACAAGCGCGCATCCGCCGCAGCGGCAAGGCTCGCGGCAACAGCATTCAGAATGACCTGGGTCTCGAGCGTGGACGATATTTCAGCACTGGCTTCATACAAGATCGAAAGCTCATGCAAACGACTCTGGGCTGTCTCGTACAACTGCGCATTTGAAAGTGCTACCGCAGCCTGTACCGCCAGTTGCGTGACGATATCCGCGTCCTCCTCACTGAAAGCTGATTCATCATCACTTTCAACGGATATGACACCCAGAGATTCTAATTCGCGTTGGATAGGCACACTCAAGTGTGAGAGTGTCGTCCCAGATCCAAAAATAAAATCCGGATCGTTCGCTACATCCGGCACAAGTGCCATCTGACCAGTCCGCATGACCCGTCCAATGACGCCCTGATGTATCGGCCAGACACCATCGGGCGCATAATTTTCTATTTGCTCAGTAGCGTAGCCGCGATAGGCAACCAAGCGGAGACCTTCTGTATGATCACCCCTCAGTGTGAGAGTCCCAGCTGATGCATTTGTGGCTTCCATTGCGCGCAGGAGCACTTTATTAAACAATCCTTCTATTTCCAATGTGGAAGCCAACTCCCTACCAATCTCTTCGAGTGTTTCCAGTTGATCGACTTTGCGGGTAAGCGCCAAATCAGTCACCGCATATACGCGCGCATTTGCAACCGCTAGTGCTGCCTGCGAGGCAAATGTCGTCAGCAGTTCCAATTCGCTTGCTCGAAAACGCCTGGGTTTCGGAAAATACATCGCGAGAAAACCGATGATTTCGCCATGCGCCTGCAGGGGTACATCGACATATGCCTGAAAATCTTCCGATTTGGCCAGGTCGCGCATTTCCTGGGATGTTTCTTCTGTGTTGATATCTTCAACAATCTGCGGCTCACCGGTCTTGAACGCTTTGACCCGCTCCGAGTCGGTTATAGGCAGCGTGAGCGATGAATACAGGTAGGCATCGGTCATCTTCTCGGCACGAGCGAGGAAAAGATCATCCCGTTCTTTTTCCATCAGGAAAATCGCTACTTTATGGCTGTTGAAAACTTCCAGCACTGCATTTGAGACTACTTCTAATACGATCTCGGGATTCAATGTACTAGAGAGCAATGATGATATTTCGGTTAGTGTGCGTAACTCGGCTCCCCGTCGTTGACTATCACCATAGAGTTGTGCATTCTCAATCGCAACCCCGGCTTGGGCTGCAATCGCGCTAAATGTTGAAAGCATGTCAGGCGTAATTGATTCGCCAGGGTTGTATGTCAATACTGCCATACAACCAATTGCGCGATCACTTGACATGAGCGGCACACCCATCCAGCCATAGGGAATCTCGCCGGACACGTCCATGCCCATCTCGGACAGATAGGCTTTCATGTCATGGGATATGACAAGGGGGGCTGCCGTCCGAATGACATGATCGGTGAGGCGGGACGCCGCCGGGCGACTCTTCCACTGGACGCGCTTTCCATCTCGCACAGCAATGGAAAAACTCAAGAGATCATCATTGGCATCGTAAAGCGCAATATAGAAGTTTTCGACCCGCAGTAAATGCGCAACTTGTAGATAAATCATATCTAACAATGCATTCAGGTCGAGGCTGGTACGCAACGCCCGACTCACATTGCTTAGTGAGGCCACTTCTTCGTAGCGTCTTTGAGCTTCGAGCGTTGTACGCGCGTAATATCGAAGCACTATGACGATTGCAATATCAAGGGCGGCATATAGAGTAAAAGCCCCCACACCTGTCGAGAACATGAGGGTAGCCCCGAACAATGCAAAGGGAATGGGCACAAGTTCTGTCAGTGCAAAACCAATCCGAAAACCGCCAGTCTCCAACCCTTCTGCCTCCCGACCACGCAAGCGCAGTCCGATGAGGAGCATGACTGTATCTAAGATAATATGGGCCGAAACCAGACCCGCAACTGGGACAGCATTCGCGAGCGAAATCATCTCCACTGGAGCGATCCCACCAAGAACGCGCCACGAAATTGCGGCGGCGATGTGGGCAACGAGCGGATGGGCAGCCTCGTATGAAGCCACACCTAGGCGTTCCAATAGCGGTCCGCGCAGGTAGGCTGGAGTGCGCGACCAAAATATCCGTACAGTCGATCCCAGAATGAAGCCGAATGCGAGTGCCAATATGACCAACGAAGTGTCATAGAATAAGAGCGCAGCCAACCCCACGACATGCACCAATGAACGGTCATCCCCAGCAACCGGGACAGGTATATTAATAAGTATTGCTGTAACTATGGCCGTGATGATGAAAGGAGCCGCATTGGGAGTCTCAATCCGAAAAATCAATGCAAAAACGACCGTTGCCAACAGAGCAAGGGTGCCAATGATGATGCGGATCGTATTTCGAAGCTGATAATCCATCAGGTCACCGAGCGGTATGGATTGAATGCACGGGTGTATTTTGCCACTGTCCTGCGCTCGACGCCACTAACAAGATCCCAGAGAAGTGGCTTCGGTTCTGTAGAAACTAGCCCCCCACCAGTGAGATTGGGGTATGTGTTGGACCAGGTAGAGGCCCGCCAAGGGAACTGAGGAGTTCTCCAGCCTCGGCTCGCAGCTTGTCCTGTGAAGGAGGCAGATTGAAAGTAAGCAGGACCCGCAGATCTGCAATTGCCTCATTATCCCGCTGCGCTGCGGCTAAAACCTTCGCCCGTTCAAAAAGAACCTGTGCCGTCGAAAGTATTGTGTCCGCCAAGTCAAGCACCTCGGTCAATCGCTCTTCTGCAGAAAACAAATCTCCAATTGAAGCTTCAGCGATTGCCCATCGAAAGAGCGGGTCAAAGGAATCTGGTGCAAGTTCGACGGCACGGGCAAATTCGATGCGCTCTTCTTCCAACAAACCCTGCCCTAGCTTCGCTGTCCCAAGCCCGATGCGCGCTTCCGCTGAGTTGGTGAAGTTTTCAACCGCAAGAAAGTCTGCTTCGGCAGCCGGATAGTCTTGCAATGCAATAGAAACATTCCCGCGGGCAATGAGCAGATCGGCACTCCCAGGTGCGAGTTCGAGCGCGCGGGTGAGGTAGGTGTACGCGGTCTGTGAGTCACCCAAACCAATGAAGGCCTCGGCGAGGGTACGCCAGCCGATTGGGTCATCTTGCTCGACGAACGTATAAATATTCAAGTCGGCCTGTGCATCGGCGTAGCGACCAAGGACATTCAAAATCTTCCCACGCGCCAAATACGCTCCAACTGCTGTTGGATCGCGCTCCAGGGCAAAGTTGGCCTGATCCAAAGCGACATCTGGTTGACCCGCAACGAGCAACTGCGCTGCCAATCTCCAATTCAATTCCACATGATCAGGGATGATCTCCGAACCCTGGGCAAGAATCTCCAGAGCCTCCTCTGGCTGGCCGGTCAATTCATAGTAAATCGACTGATAGATATACCCTTCGGCAAAGTTCGGCTCAAGAATGATCGCATCTTGATAGTGGCGAATTGGATCAAAGCCCAACCCGAAGTTGGCACGACCTCGGCCAACGAATGCAGGTACAAAGCCAGCTTGGAGCCCCACCGCTCGGTTGAATTGCTCCGCCGCTTGCAAGTAGTTTTCAAGTTCGAGATAAGCCAGACCGCTATAATAAGGTGCCTCGACCATTTCTGAATTGGTCTCCAAGGCTGCGGAGAGAAGCTCGATCGCTTGATTGTAATTACCCATTGTATAGGCGTTGATACCCGCCCGTAGATCTGAGTCCCCAATCGGGTAAAAATTGTCAAGCGCAGCCGGGAGCGGTGTTGCAGTGGGAAGTTTTTCCAAACCAAGTACTTCCTCTAATAGTATTTGTTGTTCGGCAGCCGTCGGAACAGGCGTCACAGTTCGAATTTCCGAGGTCGCGGTCGGTGTGACCGTAGGCGTTGCAGAGGGGGTCGGCGTGAGCGTTGGTGTGACCGAGGGGGTTATCTGTGCCAAGCGGATATTTTCGGTAATCTGGTTACCTACAAAAACCAAGCCAATTGCAGCAATGAGAAGAATCACGATAGCGATCAACACGAACTCAAGTCGACGGCTGCGCCGCAAACGGAAGCGCCGCTTGCGCTGAACTTGCATTGCCGCACCTGCCGATTCGCCATCCCCGCCTACCTCAATCGGCTGAGGGCGTAATTCCGGTGGGAGTGCCCCAAGGATAGCAAGGCTGCGCAGGGCGCCCTTGCTGTGAGGATGGAGTTTCATTGCCGTGTTGAGACAATAAATACGCTCTCGATCGGTATCAACGACCGAACTCATCCACAGCCAGGCTTCTTCGTTGTTTTTATCGGTCCGTATGAGACGCGTAAAGGATTCGCGTGCTTTAACGCGGTCGCCACGCCGTGCAGCAGCTACACCCTCGTCAAATAGCTCTCGTTCTTGCGCGCTTGGTTGCGTCACTGGCTTTTATAAAATCGCAAAAGTTGTATTTTAGGCTCGAAGGGCGAGTTTAGCATGGAAAAATTTCGCGGACAACGGGATATGTATGTCAATCAGCGTGCAGAATGTGTATCACAAATGTGCCCGGTAGGTGCCTGCAATTGAAAATTGACCGATAAAATGCACTCAGCATGTGAGGCAATTGAAATTAAACAATAACGCAGTTGATCTGATCTCAACTGCGTTGCTCTTTAACGACGAATATTCAATTATTGGCTGTGATGCTCTTTAAATTACGCCGACCTGTTTCCCAGCTTCTTCGAGCACACTAAGCGCTTGCTCAATATCTTGGGGCGTATGCCCGGCTGTGACTGTTGCGCGCAGCCGGCCCTGTCCAGCAGGTACTGCCGGTGATACAACAGGGAGTACAAATATATCCTGCTGCTGGCACAGCCGCGTGAGTTCAAATGCCGTTTCATCCAGGCCACAGAGGATCGGAACAATGGCTGTTTCGGAGAGCATGGTGTCGTAACCCATCTGCTTAAGCCCGCCCATAAATAGCGCTGTATTTTCCTGCAAGCGGGTGATCAATTCTGGCTCTTCTGAAATCACGTGAAAGGCTTCTTTGGCTGCCGCGGCTTGAGCCGGTGGTATAGCAGCCGAGAAGATAAATGCCCGCGATGCGTGGCGCATCAAAACGATCAATTCCTCTTTGCCCGCGATATAGCCACCCACACTCGGGATCGTCTTGCTGAGCGTGCCCATCTTCACATCTATGACATCACCCAGGCCGAAATGCTCCTCGATACCACGACCCGTCTCGCCAAGAACGCCGATGGAGTGCGCCTCATCGACCATGAGCCAAGCGCCGTACTCCTTGCAAAGTTTGACCGTAGTCGGCAAGTCGATGATATCCCCGTCCATACTGAATACTGAATCGACGACAACCAGTTTCGTGGCCCGATCGACATTACTCTTCAGCAAATCTTCGAGATGATCCATGTCGTTGTGACGGAAACGCCGTAGTTCAGCCCCGGAGAGCTGGCAGCCATCGATGATGCTGGCATGGTCATATTTGTCGCAGATCACTACGTCGTGACGCCCAACCAGAGTGGAGATCACCGCCAGATTTGTGGCGTAGCCGCTAGAGTAGGTGATTGCAGCCTCTGCATGCTTGAATTCAGCAATCGTCTGCTCTAGTTCGAAATGCAAATCGAGTGTACCTGCCAGAAGCCGAACGCCATGCGTTCCGGAGCCATACTTATCGATAGCAGCCTTCGCGGCCTCATTGATGCGCGGATGACCAATCAATCCGAGATAGCTATAGGACGCAAACATCAGCATCTCACGACCCCGCACGATTGCACGTGCGCTGCCGTTCAATTCCGAAATAGGCTGGTTGTAGAAATAGTGATCCTTCTCCTGCAGACCCGCAACGCGCTCAACAAACGCATTGATACGGAACTGGATGCCATCGGTATTACTTTGGTCCATACAGAAGATGCCTCCGGATATTAAGTTCTTGCTCGCCTAAAGATTGGCGCTTGTGCAGCCAATTGTAAACCGAATCTAATATTATTGTCCGGCCAGAGCACGCAAGGCTGCTTCGTCGAGTATGGATACTCCGGCGGCCTGTGCCTTCGCGAGTTTACTGCCAGGGTTTTCGCCGGTCACAAGATGACTCGTCTTCTTACTTACGCTGCCGGTATTCTTGCCCCCGTGTTGCTCAATGAATGTCTTAGCTTCGTTGCGACTCCAGGTTGGGAGTGTACCGGTGAGAACAAAGGTTAGGCCGGTGAAAATTCCTTCTGTCGGTGCTGCCTGGACTTCCTGCTCCGGCCAAAATTTCGCCTTATTCAACTTGCGCAGCACTTTCCGATTTCCCGGTCGAGTAAACCAGTCAATCACGGTCTCTGCAATATTTGGACCGATGCCTTCGATTGCCTCGAGGTCCCCAATCTGCGCCTGTCGTAATGAGGTCAGTGATCCGAATCGATCAGCCAGATCACGGGCGACAACATCACCAACACCACGAATCCCCAGCGCAGCGATGAGTCGATCGAGCGGACGGGACTTGGCAGCAGCAATCGCCTCGATGAGATTATCCGCTTTCTTTTCGGCGAAACCTTCCAATTCAAACAACTGGTCGCGAGAAATGGAGAAGATGTCGGCAACATCGCCGACGAGTCCTTCTTCGACAAGTTGAACTGCCAATTTCTCTCCGAATCCTTCAATATCTAGGGTGTCGCGTGAAACGAAATGCTCGACGTTTCGTTTGAGCTGCGCCGGACAGGCTGCATTTACGCAATAGAGAGCTACCTCCCCCTCTGGGCGCTCAACCGCTTCACCACAGGACGGGCATTTCTTGGGTGGTTTAAACTTGCGTTCTTTGCCGGTGCGGACATCAAGAATCGGTCCAATGACATAAGGGATCACCTCCCCAGCCCGTTTGACCAGCACCCGGTCGCCAATGCGGATATCCTTATCCGCGATAAAGTCAAGATTGTGCAACGTTGCCTGTTTCACCGTCACGCCGCCGATCTCAACCGGTTCCAGTATGGCGTATGGTGTCAGGACACCCGTGCGACCCACATTCATACCAATATCATTGAGTGTGGTCGTCACTTCCTGCGAAGGATATTTGTAGGCCACCGCTCCGCGCGGGTCTTTGCCAACAACACCCAGATCAGTTTGCAATTGCAGGTCGTCGAGCTTGATGACCATGCCATCAGTCTCGTACTCCAACTCGGCGCGCTTATCTGCCCAAAGCTCGCAATGTTCAATTACACTTTCGATATCTTCGTAGCGAGCGGATATGGACGCCACCGGAAAACCCATCTTTCGCAGATATTCCAGGATTTCCCACTGCGAGCCGAAATCGATGCCTTCGGCTACCACCACTTGATAACAAAACAACGAAATTGGACGCGCGGCGGTCAACTGAGGGTCGAGTTGGCGTAGGGAACCTGAGACTGTGTTGCGAGCGTTTATGTAAGTGCGCTCGCCGGCTGCCTCCAGATCCCTGTTCATCTGCTCGAATTCCGCGGGAGGAATAAATGCCTCGCCACGCACAACCAGGCGTGCTGGCGGCTTTGGGCCGCCCTTTTCAACCGGAATGCGCAATGGCATACTTCGCAACGTGCGCAGGTTAGGAGTGATCTCCTCTCCAATTTCACCATTGCCCCGCGTTGCAGCTTGGACGAAAACTCCGTCGTGATAGTGCAATACGACGGTCAACCCATCAAATTTTGGCTCGACAACAAAGGCCGCATTTTCGACCCGTTCGTCCAGGCGCAGGATGCGTTCGAACCAGGCGCGCGTGTCGTCCGCACCAAATGCATTCCCCAGGCTTAGGATGGGTGCCGGATGTTCCACACGCTCGAATTTCTCCGAGGGCTGGCTGCCCACCCGTTGCGTGGGCGAATCGGGCGTGACCAGTTCCGGGCTTTTCTCTTCCAGTTCGCGTAACTCGGCCAGCAGGCGATCGAACTCGCCGTCGGTGATGACCGGCGTTTCCAGCACATGATAGCGATAGTTATGGTAATTAAGTTCCTGCCGCAACTTGGCAGCTCGTTGCGTATCTTTCTTGGTCGCCATGCGCGAAATTATAGCGTAATCGCTCATTGCTGGGCATGATCCCAAATGCTATACTCGCCGAACAACCCCGGGGAACACGATAACCCATGCAAACAATCGCTTCACAAATTAATTCGTCTGACGAGAGGTTTCAGGCCAACTCCGAACATCATCGCGGCCTCGCCATCGAGCTGCGCGAGCGGCTTGAACACATCCGGGCCGGTGGTGGTGAGCGCTACCGGCAGCGACACGAAGGGCGTGGAAAGCTGTTTGTGCGCGAGCGTATAGACCGTTTACTCGATCCCGGCACGGCTTTCCTTGAACTCTCTCCTTTGGCCGCCTGGGAACTCTATGATGGTATGGCGTCTGCCGCCGGAATCGTCACCGGAATCGGACGTGTCTCCGGGCGCGAAGTGATGATAGTCGCCAACGATGCCACTGTGAAAGGCGGCTCGTACTATCCGCTGACGGTGAAGAAACATCTACGGGCGCAGGAGATCGCGCAGGAGAACCACCTGCCCTGCATCTATCTTGTGGACTCCGGGGGTGCATTCCTGCCAATGCAAGCGGAGGTCTTCCCGGACCGCGATCACTTCGGGCGCATTTTTTATAACCAGGCGCGCATGAGCGCCCTGCGCATCCCGCAGATCGCCGTGGTGATGGGCAGCTGCACGGCCGGTGGTGCGTACGTCCCGGCGATGAGCGACGAGACGATCATCGTTAAAGGAACGGGCACGATCTTCATCGGCGGCCCACCGCTCGTGAAGGCAGCCACCGGTGTTGAAGTTTCGGCAGAAGACCTGGGCGGTGCGGATGTGCACACGCGCCTCTCCGGCGTAGCAGATCATTTTGCCGAAGACGACGAGCATGCCCTGGAAATCTGTCGTGGAATTGTGGGCGCGCTCGGTGCTCAGGCAGGTGGTCGCTCGACGAGCGAGATCGATCTCGTTCCGGCAGAAGAACCGGTGTACGACGTATCCGAACTGCATGGCGTCCTTCCAACTTCCTTCCGCGAATCATACGACGTGCGGGAGATCATCGCTCGCATCGTGGACGGCAGCCGCTTTCAGGAGTTCAAAGCGCGATACGGAACCACACTCATCACAGGCTTTGCAAGGATCGAAGGTTATCTAATCGGCATCGTTGCGAATAACGGCGTCCTATTTGCCGAGTCCGCTCAAAAAGGCGCGCACTTTGTCGAACTTTGCACTGCACGCGACATCCCGTTGCTGTTTTTGCAAAATATCACCGGCTTTATGGTCGGTCAGGAGTATGAGGCCGGTGGCATTGCCCGCGACGGCGCAAAAATGGTGCATGCGGTCGCCAACGCCAATGTGCCGAAATTCACGGTGATTATTGGCGGCTCGTTCGGTGCCGGAAATTACGGCATGTGCGGCCGCGGCTATCAGCCTCGCTTCTTGTGGATGTGGCCGAACGCGCGCATCAGCGTGATGGGCGGCGAGCAGGCCGCCAATGTACTCCTGACGATCAAGCAAGACCAGCTTACGCGCGAAGGCAACGCCCAGATGCAGCTTGAGGCACAGGCCGAATTTATGCGCCCCACCCTCGAAAAATATGAGACTGAAGGAAGCCCGTATTATTCGACCGCACGCTTGTGGGATGACGGCATCTTAGATCCGGTCGATACTCGCCGGGTTCTCGGCCTCGCCATTGCCGCGACGATGAACGAACCCGCCCGCGATACACGCTACGGAATCTTTCGAATGTGATGATGTCGGCGCCATTCAGGTGCCAGCCACCTTCGGGGAGGAAGCTCAGTCGTGAGGAAGTCAAGCTTGCCTAGTCTCAAGAGCATCCTGATCGCTCAGCGCGGAGAGATCGCGGTCCGCATCATCCGTGCCTGCCGAGAAATGGGTATCCGGCCGGTGGCTGTTTATTCTGATGCCGATGCCGGTGCCCTACACGTCCGGCTGGCGGATGCCGCCGTCAACATCGGTCCCCCACCAGCAGCAGAATCTTATCTGCGCGGGGACCGTATCATCGCCGCCGCCGGAGATACCGGCTGCGAAGCAATCCATCCTGGTTATGGCTTTTTATCGGAGAACGCCGATTTCGCGGCGGCAGTGGAAGCTGCTGGATTGATCTGGATCGGCCCATCACCGAAGGCCATGCGTGCAATAGGGGACAAGACCCGCGCCCGACAGTTAATGGTAAAAGCGGGCGTACCGGTCGTGCCGGGCTGGGAACCGGACGATCCTGCGATTTCATATCCGGTGTTGGTAAAAGCGACTGCCGGTGGCGGTGGCAAAGGCATGCGCCGGGTTGATTCTGCAAACGACTTGGCTGAAGCTGTTGGCGCCGCTCAACGTGCAGCGCAAAGTGCATTCGGTGATGGCCGGGTATTTATCGAGAAATATATTCCACGCGCTCGACATGTTGAAATACAGATCCTGGCAGACACGCATGGAAATCTCATCCATCTATTCGAACGGGAATGTTCTGTTCAACGCCGCCATCAGAAGATTATTGAAGAGACGCCCTCTCCTCTACTCGACGCCGATTTGCGCGAGCGTATGACGAATGCTGCCCTGGCGGCAGCCCGAGCGGTTAATTACACGAACGCTGGGACAGTTGAATTCATCGTCGATGCAAACACACGTGAGTTCTACTTTCTCGAAATGAACACGCGCCTGCAAGTTGAGCATCCAGTGACAGAAATGGTCACAGGCATCGATCTCGTGCAGGAGCAGATTCGCATTGCGGCTGGGGAGGCACTCACCATCGCGCAGGCCGACATCAATTCACGCGGCCAGGCCATCGAGTGCCGTATCTATGCCGAGGACCCTGCCTCCGAATTTTTGCCAGCGGCCGGGCCTGTTCTGAAGTTTGTCGCGCCACAAGGCCCCGGCATCCGGCTGGATAGCGGCGTGGCGTCTGGTGACGAAGTGACTGTTTATTACGATCCGCTTATGGCCAAACTTATCGTGCATGCAGCCACTCGTGAAGCCGCTATGCGCAAAATGGCATTTGCATTGAGCGAAGTCACTATTCTCGGACTGACGACCAATATTTCGTTTTTGCAGGATCTAATGGCAGATTCCGAATTCCAAAGTGGTGAGTACACCACTGCGTTGATCGAGGAGCGCTACGGCGATTGGAAACCCACAATGGAGGCTGCTGGATTGGATGTGTTTGTTGCCCAGGCGCTTGCTGAATTAACGGCTACGACACAAAGCTCCCAGCGGGAGGCCAGGCTGCCAACGCCTTGGGATCGAACAGATGGATTCCGGCTGGGTGCCTGACTTATATGGATTTTCGCTACCGTCTGAACGAACAAGAAGTTGCATTTAGCCTGGATCAGGATTCCGACTCGTTCATAGCGCTTGTTGGTGGAGAAACCTACTCAGGAGAACTGATCCATTCTGATCAAAACGAAATAACCTTCCAATTCCGGGGAAAGATCATAACGGCCCATGTCGCCCGCGACGGGGAGAGTCGCTGGGTCTCCATTGCAGGGCGCGCATATCAGCTGGAACGAGTATCGCAGGATTCAAGGGAGCGAGGAACGGCCTCACATGTAGGAGACGACACACTCATTGCGGCCATGCCCGGCCAGGTGCGCGCCGTGCTCGTTGCCGTGGGCGATCAGGTTACGCGAGGCCAAACTCTTATTCTATTGGAAGCGATGAAGATGGAAATGCGTGTAAGCGCCCCTCAGGACGGGACGGTGTTAAATGTTCCTGTATCTGAAGGTGATGTAGTGGAACGCGGTCAACTATTGATTGAACTAGAGGCCTAGCTCGTATTCAGATGAGAAGCTTCGCTTTTTAGCCTTGAGCCGCAAGAACTGGTGAGGGAGTTAAAAGCGAAGCTTCTAGCTGAAACAAACTTCAGCGCCGCTGCGTAACACCAATTAATCAATCAAACCAGCAGCACGGGCCTTTGCAAGCTTATTCTGCGCAGCCCGATATAACGGCATGTCGATCATCTTGCCATCGATTGCAAATGCGCCTGTCCCTGCGTGGCTGTTTTTATCAAACTCTACGACGACTCGTTGTGCCTGCTCGAATTCTTCCTGAGTAGGTGTAAAAGCCTGATGTATCACTTCAATTTGGTTCGGATGAATCGCCTGTTTGCCGTCATAGCCCATCGAAGCTCCTGCTTGGGCTTCCTGCGCCAGACCTTCAGGATCCCTGAAGTCGATGAAAACCATGTCAAGCGCTTGTAAATCGTTTGCTTTTGCGTGAGTCACAACTGCACTGCGTGCGTAAAGAACCTCCCAGCCTGCTTTTGTGCGGGTTGCGCCGATGTCACCGGCCAGGTCTTCGGCCCCAAACGCCAGCGCGCTCAGGGAACTGCCGGCCGTGCCAATCTCTTTTAGATTAACGATCCCGCGCGCGGTCTCCACAATCGCGATGATTGGCATATCTGCATCGCCGAGCTGCGCTGCAACCCACAGAATGTCGGCAGCAGATTCAACCTTTGGAAGGACAATACCATCGGGCCTCGCGACGAAGATACTCTCCAGGTCCTGCATGGCTAGTTCTGTTTCCGCCGGGTTGATACGCACCAAACGTTCTGTATGCCCAAAATCGAGTTCCTTCAGCACGGACTTCACAGACTCGCGGGCCGCGGGTTTGTTGTTCAATGCGACACCGTCTTCAAGGTCCATACAGAAACTATCCAAACCGAGAGTTTGCGCTTTCTCGATCTTACGCCGGTCGTCGCCCGGCATATACAAAATAGAACGTCGAACGCGGTTCATGTGGGTTTCATTAGGAACAAGACGGCTCGTTCGAATTCAACCACTGTGGTTCCTGTTTGGTTGCGCCCGACATGTCCGAGGCGCACAATGCCACGATCCGGCTTGGAACGAGACACGCGCTTATCGAGTACTTCCGATTCTACATAGAGTGTGTCACCGTGAAACATCGGGTGCGGGTGTTTCACCTGTTCATAGCTAAGATTCGCCACAATGGTTCCGGAGGTCATATCAGAAACTGTCATGCCCACAGCCAACCCGAGAGTCAGCAACCCATTTACGATGGGCCGCCCAAACTGCGATTTCTCGGCAAAATCGGCGTTGAGATGCAACGGTTGCGTGTTCATGGTCAGGCTGCAAAAGAGCACATTGTCAGCTTCGGTTATCGTTCGACCAGGGGCATGCTCAAATCGATCTCCAACTTCCAAATCATCAAAGTATTTTCCAGTCAAATTATTACCTCCTGCTCAAGTTCGAATTGCGCCCTATTCAACAGCCAAAGGGTGACTGGTTGAGGAAAATTTATCCAACTAGGTGTTGTTTCGTAAGTCTTGAGATATTTAAAGCCAACTTTCTGTAATGTCCGATTTGGGGCTGGGTTAAGAGCATAGGGTTGGCTAAATAGCTTCAATAAATTGAACATTTCAAAATAGATCTTAATCGACTCCCGAACGAAATAAGATCCGTTGCCGGTTTTGCGTTGGGCAGGATTCCAAATATGTAAGTGCATGAACGCTTCTTAGCGTAAACAATGTCATTGACATGTGAGTGTCCGACTGCAATACCATCCAAGTCCCAAACGAGATAGAAGAATTGTCTATCATTAACGGGTCGATCAAAGTCTTGCTGCAGGATTTCGTACCATCGATCGAATTGTGGAAGTTTAGTGGGATCAACGCCCAGCCCTAAAAGGAAACTGTGGTCTGCTTCCAGGAAGTAGTTGATCATGAGATGAAGTTCAGAAATCTTCATTTCTATGACATTGCGTTTCATTTAAAAACAAACTCCAATGTGAGACAACCAAACCCTAGAATACAAATCTGATCGCGCCCGAGACGAATTTTAATTGATTTCTGAGCTGGCGTCAGCACGCCAATGGATTATAGTATAGGCAATGAGACGCACACATCTCACCATTCAGAGGGGAACATTCATGCCTGTACACATCAAAGTCTTCAGCGATTACGTTTGACCGTGGTGCTTCATGGCCGAGTCCGGTCTGGACTCCCTCAAGCAAACCCGCGATGTCGTCATCGAGTGGAAAGCATACGAACTACGTCCAGGTGGCAAATTCCCCGGCACGCCCGAACAAGAAACGGCCTACCGGAAAATGATCCTCGAAAAGCATGAGACCATGTGGGCGTATGCCCGTGAGAATTTCGAATTGGAGATGCACGAAGGGCCCTGGGGAGTCAATTCACGCCAGGCATTGGAAGGTGCCCATTTTGCGCGAGAACAGGGCCTCGACGGCGAGTACAGTCACGCCTGCTTCGCCACCCATTGGCAGGCTGCAGAAAGACTGGATGATATGGACGTTCTCGTACGGGTTGCGGAATCGGTCGGATTGGATGGTGATGAATTCCGCATCGCGGTCGAGTCGGGTCGCTATCGGGATGCCGTGCAGGCAGACCTCGATGAGGCTTATCAGTCCGGAATCCAAGGTGTGCCTGCGTTCGTTTTTGCAGACAAATACCTTGTCTCGGGCGCGCGACCTGCTCCCTTCCTCGAGCAAGTAGTAGATAAATGCATCGAGGAAGGTCTTGTCATTATTGAGTAAACTGCTTTGAGTTGGCTGGATCGGCTTTTCGGGCGCAGGGCGTCGCATCCAACTCAACCCACTTCCTTTCAATCAAAGTATGTCAATGCAACGCCGCTACTTTTGCGCGTGTTTGCTATCATCCACAATCCAGTATTTCCGTCACGCGGAAACAAGAAGATGAGCCAACTTTGGGGCTGGAATGATCCCGATGACTTAGCGCGTCAATATGGCTCCGCTGTACGGACTTGCAGCCATGGATGTTTGCAATATCAAATCGTTGCCCGGCAGGAGGTTGATAGCTTTCCGGTCAAGCAGGATGGGTTCATCTATGCATACGAAGATTACTTGCGCTGTTGGGATTCTCGTTCCGGTTTTCACCAACCGGACGCTGTTGATTATCTGCAACTGGTACACGAGTTTGACATCCTTACCCGTGTTGCCGCAGAGGAGATCGACGAAGTCTGGCTGCTAGGTTTCCCCTACACCGGTTATTATGAGTCAATTATGGGTGGACCGGGAGCATTCTGGTGCAACGCGCCTGCCCTTGGTGAGACCGAAGCAGCCGGTCGGCGATTCGTAATCATGGGCTTCAATTACGAACGTGGCGTCGGCGAAATGCTCGAAGACCTGGGACATCGTGCGGAGTCAATCATGGCGCATGTATATCGGGATCGGCGGAGCAAATCGAATTTGTGGGAACGTTTTATACGCTACGAGAAGACACATCCGGGTCGCGCAGAATGTGGCAATGTTCACTTTGCTCCCAATAGCGAGCGCGATTACGATTGGGGCAACCGCCGCAAGGTCCTCAGCCGTTGCGATGACTGGCTAAACTTTCCTGATTTTGAAGGGCTCACCCGCAAAGTAAACGCTGCCGAATGGGGCAACGGAGATATTCGTGCACATCACATGTGGTGGTTCGAACGTTTTCCTCACGTCAATGGCGATACCGATGGCATTGCCAACAACTGGTGGCATTACGTCGGCGATCCGAACAATGTGGTCTAAACCTCTGCTGGGGATTTAAACACAACCCGGAAATGAGAACCAGATACGTCCAATTCATTGTTGTGCTGATGCTTGCAGCGCTTGCCTGCAATCTGCCCGGTACGAGGAAGTCGACACCTGAAGAACTTCCAACAGTTTTCTCCTCCCCGGAGGTCACAACTGATGCTCCCTTCTGCGGCGACAATATCTGCGATGGGCCTGAAAATGCAGACATTTGCCCGGCAGATTGCGCAAGTGATGATTCCCAATTTCAGATTTCCTCGCCTGCCCCAGCGGACACGGAAACAGCTTCGACGGTAGCAGAATTAGAAGAAAGCTTCACAGTCACAAATCCCACAAGTGGTACACAACTCTTTGTTCGTATATTCCGGCCGCCGGATTGGAACGGCGAAGGGAATCCCACACTTATCCTAGTTCCCGGCGGGACCGGCTTCAGTGCTGACTTCATCCGGCCACCACGTAATACAGTATAGGATCTAGCAGTGGAGGGGTTTACAGTTGTCGTTTTCGACCCAGATGGACGCGGTCAGAGTGAGGGGCTCGAAGACCAGAACGGATTCGCGCAGCAGGATGGGCTGGCTGCGATTATCCGATCACTCGAGGGCGCTGCCGGTGTGGATGCAGACAGGATTGGCATTTCGTCGTTCTCATTTGGGGTAACGATGGCTGTGGGTGCGCTACCGCGGCATCCTGATTTACCAGTGCGCTTCCTTATGGATTGGGAAGGTCCTGCAAACCGCAACGACACCGGAGGCTGTGATGCCGATCTGCTTGGTCACCTGACTGGTGAAGTTACCTGTGATGATGAGGAATTCTGGGCAGAGCGGGAAGCACTCACGTTTATCAGCGAGCTAAACGTGCCTTATCAACGTTTGCAGTCGGAGAAGGATCATGTTCAGCCGGACAATGATCATGCCATCCTGATGGTGAACTCGGCTGTCGATGGTAGTGTGCCCTGGGTACGTTTGAATGATCTAGCTACCGATCAAATCATTGACCTGAATGCGCCGCCAAAGATGCTACCAGACTCAGTTGACGGTCGCCTTTCCGAGCTCGTAGCCGCTTACGCCCTCGACCTTTTCGCGCTCCCCTGAATGAGATTCAATCACAGCGGCATAGACATCCATCACACGTTCGGTAATCTTCGGCCAGGCATACTCTTCTGCGTAAGCAGCAGCCTGCGCACCTAACTGCTTCCGCAAATCTTCATCCTGTATGACACAACGGAGTTTTTCGGCTAGGGCAGCCGGATCGCGATCCGGAACGAGAAAACCGGTCTCCCCATCGCGTACCAGGAAGGCCAACCCACCAATCTCGCTGGCAATGACAGGCGTACCGCAGGCCATTGCTTCGAGCGCCACCATTCCAAAAGATTCATAAATTGACGGCATGACAACAACGTCGGCGGAGACGTAATAATTGTTAAGGGTTTCCTGCGCACGCTTCCCAAGAAAGGCAACAACATCATCAAGATCAAGTTCATCACAAAGTGCCATCAAACGATCCATTTCCGCAAATCGAGACTCGCGCGGCTGGGAGGGATCGCCACCAATAATTGCGACGCGAGTATTCGAAGGTAGATCGCTCGAATCTTGAAGCAACTTCAGTGCGTGCATGAGTGTGTCGGCGCCCTTCAGTGGCTCGACGCGACCTACGAATAATATGAAGGTGTCATCCAGGGAGACTTCAATTTTTCGCCGCGCTTCATCCTGCGGAAACCAGTGGAACAATTCCAGGTCCACACCGGGCGGAATCACATTGACATTATCTGTGTTTAGTTGCATCAACCAGCGCAGTTGGGCAACCTCTGCTTGGGTGGAGGCAATAATGCGATCACTCCAGGCTGGCAGTTGCTTCTCAACCTGTAGTCGAATCTCGGGTTCATGCTCTTCAACGGATT
Organism: Anaerolineales bacterium; assembly: GCA_965248775.1. GTDB lineage: Bacteria > Chloroflexota > Anaerolineae > Anaerolineales > JBHHUI01 > JBHHUI01. The sequence goes on along the minus strand of OZ252150.1, from coordinate 619,849 downwards.
GTGCAACCCGGTTCTTCATCACACCGAGTGTGTGCGCCATATGGATAATGGGCGTGTCCCAGAATCCCTGCAACTCATGCGCTACCAGGCCCGATAGCCAATAGTGCGAATGGATGATGTCGTACTGCTCTTCGAGTAAAGCTGCGGCAAGTCGCACACCACCGACGAATTCACTCATATATTGATAGAGTTCGGTCTTTGGCAGCGGCCTCTCAGGACCTGCAGGGATATGGAAGACACGATTGCCGAAGCCGATATCGTGCTTCACGTGCGGTTGATGTTCATCCTGCGAACGTGCGAAGACATCCACGCGAACACCCTGTCGACCAAGCTCACGTGCCAACTCCCGCACGTAAACATTCATGCCGCCGGTTTCCTTACCGCCGAGGGTTGCGAGCGGGCATGTGTGCACGGAAAGCATAGCAATTCGCATGTAGCAATTATCCGCTATCAGCTTCGGATTGCAAAGAACGCAATTCGAATCAAAACGGAGATGCTTTTCTTGACACGTTTATCCCCTTTGGTACAATCCTCGCGCTTGCCACCGTAGCTCAGTTGGTAGAGCGAGCGATTCGTAATCGCTAGGTCAAGGGTTCAATTCCCTTCGGTGGCTCTCTCGAAAAGCGGTCAGCGCCGCTTTTTTTCAGTCGCTCTACGCCTACATTGTTAGAATCGAAAAACCTCGGACCAAAATCTGCTGCCTGGATGGAAAATGTTGGAATCCGAACACTCGCAGATTTAGAACGAGTCGGAGTCGTCCCGGCGTACAAACAGGTGAAAGAGATGTTCCCAGACAAAGTCAGCCTCAACCTGCTGTGGGCTTTACAAGGAGCAATTCTGGGGATCAAATGGCATCATCTGCCGGAAGAGATGAAGGCAAAGTTGCGCGCGCAAATTGGAGAATGTGGTTAATCCAGGGAACGTTGCCTTGATCCGATAAAATTGATATATTTCCTTTAACGAGAAGTATTTATCGCAAGGAGGAGAAAATATGTCTAACGAACCTGAAGAGGATGCAAAGAAACGACGCCCTGGGGTGGCTGCCTCATTGCAATCCGGTGTAGGCGCGCTCAAATACATCGCTGCGCACACTGTCGCGGAGGGTGAGAGCCTGAGTGACATCTCTCTGAAATATTATCACTCCGCTGTAAAAGAAAAATGGATGAAGATTTACCGAACCAATCGGATTCTCATCGGTGACGACCCCGGGAAGGTCAAAGTAGGCCAGGTGCTCAAAATCCCGGAATTAGAAAGCGAATAAAAATCAGAGATTTCAACAAAAAAGTCCCCGCGCATCCGTGGGGACTTTTATGATCCCACAGGCGAAGGAGTTTCCCTCCTCGCCGGGATGAGTAGAATATATCTACCTGCAATCAGCCTTGGGATAATCGGTTTATGCAAATATTCAATCTAACTCAAGAAGAGCTTACGCAAATTGGAATATCGATCATTATCATTGTTGCTGTTGCGACGGTTGGCCGCTGGTTGATCCGCATGATCTTGGCTCGTCTAGCCACTACCCTGGTCGGTCAGACCGAGAACACCCTCGACGATGCAATTCTGGAAGTCGTGCGTAAGCCTTCCACCTGGCTTGCTCTAGTAATTGCTTTGCAAATTGGGATTGCTCGCGCAAGCTTCCTCTTCACAAGCTGGCAAGCTTCAATCGATACCTTATTCTTTATCTTTTATCTTGTTTTCGCATTCATAATTGTCATCCGGATCGTAGGGGTATTCTTTGATTGGTACAGCAGAGAAATAACTATAAAAACCGAAACAGAACTGGATGACCAATTATTGCCTTTTTTCCGCCGCATGGCCGTCATTATCATCGCGACCATCTTCATGATTGCAGTACTCAAATACTTCGCGGTCGATGTCAGCGGTCTCGTTGCCACGCTCGGCATCGGCTCACTTGCGATTGCCCTTGCAGCGAAAGAAACCCTCTCGGACACAATCAGTGGCTTCGTCATCATGATTGATAGGCCCTACCGGATCGGTGACCGCATCGAGCTGCTCGACTTGGATACCTGGGGGGATGTCATTGATATTGGTCTGCGAAGTACTCGCATCCTTACGCGCGACAACCGCATGGTAATTATTCCCAACTCACTTATTGCTAAAAGCCTGATCGTCAATCATGAATTTCCCAACACGGAGTACCGGCTTCAAATACATGTCGGTGTCGCTTACGGAAGCGATATTGAACTCGCACGCAACGCTATCATAAATGCTGTCCAGGATGTGAAAGGTGTACTCTCAAACAAACCGGTCGAAGCACTCTTTATCGAGTTCGGAGATTCAGCGCTCATCTTCCGCGTTCGTTGGTGGTTGGATTCGTACTTTGAGACGCGCCGTATGTTCGACAGTGTTAATACGGCCATCTACCATGGGTTGAATGCCGCTGGGGTTGTGATACCCTTCCCGCAGCGCGATGTTCATCACAAATTTGGAAATGGCGGAAATGCCGAGCGCATTGAAGTCAATATCGAAAACAAGCGCTAAATTCGGATAAGTTTCAACCTTCGGACAACCCAGCGGTGAGAATATGTGTGGACGATTTGTACTTGCAGTAGACCCAGCTGATCTAGAGTCCTCCTTTATGGGGGTAGAGCTGCCCCCGGCAGGCGCCATGCAGCCGCGATACAACATTACACCGACACAACCGGTAGCGGTGATAACAAACAGCGCGGAAAGAAAGCTCGAATTCTTCAACTGGGGTTTGATCCCTTCCTGGGCGAAAGACCCCAAAATCGGAAACCGCATGATTAATGCACGTTCCGAAACGCTTGCAGAAAAGCCATCGTTTCGCGCAGCCTTCAAACGACGTCGTTGCTTGATTCCGACGAACGGTTTTTACGAATGGCAACGACATCCAGACAGCAAAACAAAAACACCCATGTTCATTAGCCTGACATCGGGCAAGCCTTTTGCATTTGCCGGCTTGTGGGAATCCTGGCATTCGAGCGAAGGCGATCATGTGCTCTCGTGCACCATCATAACCACCTCGCCAAACGAGCTGATGGAACCCATCCACAACAGGATGCCGGTGATTCTGTCTCCAGAGGCCTATGATGAATGGCTTCTACCAGGTGAGCATTCAGGTCCGGCGTTGCAAAGTTTGCTCGCGCCCTACCCGGCTGCAGAAATGCAGGCGTATGCTGTTTCTACCTTCGTCAACAGTCCAAGGAACGATTCCCCCGAGTGCATTCTGCCGGTCAACTGAGCGATGGAGCTTGTATTGCTCTGCATTGATCCAGCGGCGGAACGCATCGAGCAAGACTTCTTCATAGCGCAATTTCACGGGCGGCGTTGGGAGCCGTTTCTCGTTTCGGTGGACATGCTCGCCGAAACTGAATTGCCGCGGATCGTAGCCGCGGTAGCTTATGCTGCAGACTGGCCGGATGAAAACCTGACTGAGCGTTTTCAGACGATCCGCAGTGCGATCGGAGATCACAAGCGGCTGCTCGCCATTCTGCCGCGTCCCCCCGACTCCTATCCTGAGACAACCCGTTCAATCTGGAACCGCGCCTTTGGATATGGGTTCCGGCTATCCAAAGCCATTGAGACTATCGACGATTTCATCGCCGGTCGCGCCTGACGCTGGCTGTTACAATTACGGCATGGCCGTCTTATTATTGATGAGCGCCAACACCTATCGGGCACGCCCGTTTGGCGAAGCTGCACAACAGCTCGGGATCGATGTGATCTGGGGCGTCGATATACCCGAGGAACTGGCTGAAACAGCCGGTGTGCCGCTACCGGTGGATTTCCGGTGCCCTGAAGCGGCCGTTCAATCCATTCTGGATTGCGCTGCCCGCCGTCCATTGGAAGGCATCCTTGCACTCGACGACGCAGCCAGTCTCATCGCGGCACAGTCCAGCAAAGCGCTCAACCTGCCGCACAATGAGCCGAATGCTGCCCTAGCTGCGCGCGACAAACTCTCCATGCGAGAGGCTTTGCTGGCAGGGGGCGTTCCCAGTCCGAACTTCGCAGCCTTCCCTCTTGATATTGATCCCGCCGAGATCGCAGCCGAGCCGCACTATCCCTGTGTACTCAAACCGCTCTTGCTCAACGGCAGCCGGGGTGTGATCCGTGCAGATACACCTTCAGAATTCGTCGCGGCCTGGGAACAGGTGCACGCGATCATCTCCCTCTCGATCGGCGACAGCATACTGGTCGAGGATTATCTGGAAGGCACGGAAGTCGCGTTGGAAGCTATGCTGGTTGACGACGAACTGCGCGTTCTTGCGCTCTTCGATAAGCCTGACCCGCTCGTCGGGCCATATTTCGAGGAAACCATTTATGTAACCCCCTCGCGCCTATCCAAAGAGACTCAAACCGCCATCGCAGAGACAACTCGCCAGGCTGCTCGCGCCCTCGGGCTGCGCACAGGACCGGTGCACGCAGAACTGCGCATAAACAAAGAAGGCGCATGGATCGTAGAGATCGCCGGCCGTTCCATCGGCGGGTTATGTTCGGCCACACTTCGATTTGGTCCGACAGCAGTATCTCTGGAGGAATTGATTTTGCGTCAGGCAGCCGGATTGGAGATTGAAAGTTTTGAGCGCGAACACGCCAGCCGAGGTGTGATGATGATCCCCATCCCCGCAAAGGGGCTGCTGCGGAAAGTTTCCGGTGTTGATGCTGCGCTGGCAATCTCGGGAATTGAAGACGTGGAAATTACAGGTAGGCTCAACTACCCAGTCACGCCGTTGCCGGCGGGCGAGAGCTATCTCGGTTTTATTTTTGCTTTTGGAGAAGAGCCGGCCGAAGTAGAAGCCACGCTGCGCACGGCTCACGAATGTCTTCGTTTTGAGATCGAAGCGGAGATCGAATTGTTGCCGGTGGAGCTTTAGCGAAGTTGCCTTCGCGAAGGCTGAAGGGTTTTACTTACGCTGTGGCGCACCCTTCGCAGGAGCGCCCTTGCCTTCGGGGGCACCTTTGCCACCTTGCTGGCTGGGCATCCCGGAACCTGTACCCTCGCCTTCGGGCACCCATTCTTCTGGTACCTTGGCATCATCAGCGAAGAAGAATTTCTCCATCTCTTCCATGATGGTGTTGGTTGCGCTGGGGTCAGCCATATTCAAACCGTAATGGTTGATCAGGATAACCTGGTGGTCTTTCCACAACTGCCAGCCTTGCTGGGATATGTTTTCGAAAACACGTTTTCCAAAATCACCTGGGAACGGCGGCTTGTCCAATCCGGGTAATTCCCGGCCTAGTTTTACGCAATTTACCATTCGGGTCATTTCAACTCTCCCATGAAGATAATCTTCGCCGGCACTGAAAGTGTGTTTTCTTTACCACCCCTGGAAACACTACTTGCTGCAGGGCACGAAATCAGGGCGGTTGTGAAGCCGGGAATCGCTGCAGCCATCGGTGCAACTGAGACAATTCCATTACTCCCGCAACATGCCAATCATACCATTTTTAGCCGGGCACAAACACAGGGAATCCCCATCATGACTCCCGCTACAGCACCTGAGGCAGATCTGATTGTCGTAGCCTGTTTTCCGCGGCGCCTGCCAACTCTCTTCTTACAGAAGGCACGCGTCGCAGCCATCAACATTCATCCTTCCTGGTTACCAGAATTTCGCGGCCCGGCCCCACTCTTTTGGCAGCTGCGCGCGGGCATCACAGAGGTGGGTGTGTCCATCCATCATATGACCTCCGAATTGGATGCCGGAGCTGTCATTGAACAATCTCGCGTACCGCTGCCGGAGGGTGCGAGCGGGCCGGAAGCTGACAGATTGCTCTCCGCGCAGGGTGCAGAGTTGTTGCTACACGCACTTGAACAACGAGAACTGCCGGCGGTGCAACAAGAAGGAACCGGGAGCTATCAATCCTGGCCCTCCGAAGAAGATTGGAGTATCCCTCTCCAATGGGGCGTGCAGCGAGCCTTCAATTTTATGCGCGGCACGGAAGAATGGGAACGCCCATACCGATTCCAGATCGGCAACAAAAAATATAATGCCAAAAGCACGGTAAACTATGCACTCGCTGCCGGGGTTACCGGCAAATATGAAACCACAGCGACCGGCTGGCGGGTAGGACTCATCGACGGCTGGCTCCACGTCATTTAAACAATGCAACTTTATTTCATTCGTCATGGACAATCTCAAAACAACGCCCGTTGGAACGGCACATCCTACGATGGCCCGCGCTACTCGGACCCCGAGTTGACAACAAAGGGTGTTGAGCAGGCGAAAAGCGTTGCGCAGTTCATCAGCACGGATCGAAGAGAGGATCGATTCGATCTACACAACGCATCTGGATTCGGTATTACACACATTTACTGCAGCCTGATGGTGCGCGCGATTGAAACCGGCACCACTATCGCCAATTCACTTGCATTGCCCCTGCAGGTCTGGCAGGACATCCACGAAGTAGGTGGGATCACAAGCGAGGATCAGGAAACTGGCGAACAAACAGGCCTACCCGGTAATAATCGGGCGTATATTGAAGAACGCTACCCGAACCTGGTATTGCCGGACTCGCTCACTGAAGATGGTTGGTGGAACCGGCCTTACGAAGAAGTTGAAGAAAGACTCCCGCGGGCGCAGCTCGTACTCGCCTCGCTTCTTGAGCGGCATGGCGACACAGATGATCGCGTCGTGTTTGTCAGTCACGGTGGATTTTATAATTTCTTCTTTATGGCGTTATTCAAGCTCCCAGCCCGCGATAGATTCTGGGTGGCGATGGGAAATTGTGCTATCTCTCGGTTCGATTTCTTTGAGAACGGCTCGATTGGTATGTTATATTCAAACCGTGCCGAATTCCTCGCACCCGATCTTTTAGGCTGGTAATTTGGCTCGTCCGCGAAAAATTTCGGTCGCATTTCAGACGAATAAGCGCTTGTCGGCATATGGGGAACTGGCAGCGGCAGCCGAGAGTTACGGCTTTGATAGCGTGTCGGTATATAACGATATGCTCTATCAACCGGCGTGGCTCCCCCTGCTGGAAATGGCGCATGCCACCCAGCGTGTGCAGCTCGGCCCGGCAGCCGTAAATCCGTTCACATCCCATCCCATTAACATTGCGGGGAACCTTGCATTGCTGGACGAAGCCTCTTCCGGCCGAGCGTACCTTGGCCTGGCTCGGGGGGCCTGGCTCGACTTTGTTGGCCTAACACCGCAGCAACCCATCACTGCAATACTCGAGACATTTGCCTGTGTAAAGCAATTGTTGCTGCGATCCACCGAGCCGTTTATGGGACAGGTTTTTCAGTTGGCAGGCGGTGACTCTTTAAGGTGGGAGATACCGCGTTCTGAAATCCCCTTCCTGCTCGGCACTTGGGGCTCGGAGATGATGCGTGCTTGTATTGATTTCGTGGATGAAATTAAATTGGGCGGCACCGCCAACCCCGACATTGTGCGACTAGTGCGCGCGGAATTGGACTCGTTGGCGCGCACTGTCGGGCGCAACCCGCACGAGATTGGTCTGGTTGTTGGCTCGGTCACAGTTGTGTCAAACGACGCAGTTGAAGCCCGTGAAAAGGCCCGGCGTGAAGTGGCGCTTTACCTTCCCGTTGTTGCCCGGCTCGACCGCAGTCTAAATTTGGAAGATGAACTACTCGATAAGCTCGCTGCGGCGGCTGCGCTCCACGATTATGCAGCCGCCGCTGGACTTATTTCGGATGAACTGTTGAGTTGCTTCGCCTTTGTCGGAACACCCGGACATGTCGCCACGCAGGCAGCACGACTGTTCGAAGCGGGCGCCAGCCGGGTGGAATTTGGCACCCCACACGGCCTATCTGAACAAGAGGGTCTGCGTCTGCTTGGTGAGGAAGTTTTACCCACACTACGGCAGACTCAATGCTAGGGAGAGATCAGCATGAGTATCAAAGACGACGAATTTGAACTTTATGATCTCGAAGTCGTTGTTGAAACGATTGACGGCAACTGCACATGCAACATGTCCATTGGCGACCGATTTTTCCTGCGGGGGGGCAAACTGGCGCTCCCTGATGGATCAGACTTCTGTGTGTATGCACTGCAAGCGACGCTACCATTACTACCTGCAAAGCAACGCAAGAATCATCCCGCAGACTGGATGGAAACTGACTCGCGCGTGGTTTGCCCGGACCCCGCCTGTCAACTCATTATGCGAATTGAGCGCACCACCACCCGCTCCCTGCGCCATGACGACGTCAGCCCAATCCCTTGGGACGATGTGCAAAAATAGCGCGCTGCTCTGGTACACTCTTAGATCATCGCGCAAAGTTCATACATAAAATTCAGAGGTAAATATTGATGGCCAAACAATCACTCGTCTTCGGTACTGTGGGCAGTCCAAAATCAACCCCCAAGAAACCGGGCGGTTCTCCCGGCGCCGCCATGCGCATGCGCGAACTCGGGATGGGTGCCCTCGAACTAGGATGGGTACGTTCCGTACGAGTAAAAGAGGAAACCTGCGCCATCATCAAAGAAGCCGGGGAAGCGAATAATGTTCTTCTCAGTGTGCACGCTTCATATTTCTTTAATTTGAATGCGAACGAAGAAGAGTGGCCGAAAAGCCGCAAACGACTGATGGATGCCGCTTATTATGGCAATCTGGCGGGAGCAACGGACATTATCTTTCATCCTGGATCATACTTTGGCAATCCTCCCGAAGAGGTGCTCGAAGTTGCGATCCCGCGCCTACGCGCAGTCGTAGACGAACTGCGAGAGAACGACAATCCTGTCATCATGCGACCGGAGACAATGGGCAAAGGCGCCATGCTCGGTTCGCTGGAAGACACAATCATCATGTCGCAGGAAATCGAAGGTGTCGCGCCCTGTATCGACTTTGCTCACCTGCATGCACGCCCCGGCGACGGATCTGTCAACAGTAAAAAAGAGTTCGAAGCCATCCTCAAGAAACTTAAAAAAGGGCTTGGAGCGAAAGCACTCAAGACAATTCACATTCACATGTCGGGCATCGAGTTTGGTCCCAAAGGCGAGAAAAAGCATCTGCCCCTGAAAGAAGCAGACATCAAATATCGCGTTTTGATGAAGGTGTTAGCTGAACATAAGTGCGCTGGACGCGTGCTCATGGAAGGCCCGCCGATGGAAGATGATGCACTCTTGTTAAAGAAATCCTACCAGAATGCTCTGAAATCACTGAGCAAGAAATGAAACTTTTGGATATCGAGGCCGTCTTCGAACTCACCCAACAGCTCGTGCGCCTCGAAAGCCCTTCTGGGCAGGAGCAGCTCGTGATTGAGTTCCTGCTGCGCGATCTGCCGGCGCGTGGCTTCGACAGTGTGCGGGCCGACGAACACGGCAGTGTGATCGCCGTTATCGAGGGTGCGCAATCCGGACCGACACTCCTATTTGATGCCCATACCGATACGGTTGGCGTGGCGCCGGGTGTACCTTGGGAGAACAAGCCCTTCGGTGCGGATATTGTCGGAGAACGGCTCTACGGGCGTGGCGCCTCGGATATGAAAGGCGCACTGGCGGCCATGATCATCGCGGCGACCGCGCTGGATCGTTCCCAAATCCGAGGCCGCGTTGTGATCTCTGCATCGGTAATGGAAGAAGTGCTGGAAGGTATCGCTTTGCGCGCTGTTATGGCGGCCGAACAGCCGGAATTCGTAGTGATTGGCGAGGCCAGCGACCTAAGGCTTGTGCGCGGTGGCCGTGGACGGGTAGAGATTCATTTGGAGACGATAGGCAAGCCATCCCATTCCTCGGCACCTCAGCAAGGATTGAATGCCGTCCAGGCCATGCTCCCGGCAATTCAGGCTATCGAAGCGCTCGACTTACCCACCGATCCTATAATCGGATCCGGCATCATGGCACTCACGGATATCATCTCCGAACCTTTTCCCGGACAATCAGTTATCCCCAGCCGTTGTCGGGCAACCTACGACCGCCGGCTGCTCCCCGGTGAGACGCGTGAGAGTGTCCTTGCTTCTTTGGCCGACCTGCCTACTCTACCGGGAGCAACGCTCAACGTCACAATTGCAGCCGGCGAATACGAGTCCAGCACTGACACCGTTCTCCGAAGCGAGAAATGGTTTCCGGCCTGGTTGCTGCCTCAGGAAGATGCATTCCTCCGAACTGCCACTGCTGGACTAGAGACTGCTGGATTGTCCGTTAAGTTCGGCACCTATCAGTTCTGCACAAACGCTGCTTATAGCATCGGTGAAGCCGGAGTCCCGACAGTTGGATTCGGCCCATCGCACGAGGCGCTTGTCCATATCGTAGACGAATACATTGAGTTGGAGCAGCTCGAAAAAGCCGCACATGGTTATAAGGGCATCATGGAAGCCGTGCTGGCCTAAACTCAGTCCAGATCAGTCCAGTGCTACTCATTTACGGCAATAGGACGAATTATTCCGACCGGCACACATCCGGCTTCTTGTGAAATGTGCAGCCCAAGTACAGTGGGAAGACGTCGCCGCAGCAGATCATCTCTTTAGCAGCCAAAGAGCACAACTGTCGAAAATAGTTGTTGACTAGCTTATCCAGACGCTACCGGTATAATCGCTCTAGTTCACAAGCCCCAACGAGTACAAATGGCAGATTGGTTAAGCCGTGTCCTGGGCGGCAAACGAAAAATTTCAAACAAGAGCAGCGCCGTACCAACAGCGCCGATGCAGCCTTCCAGTCCACCAGCACCGCCTCCCCCCGAGAGCAACGATGATAACGATCAGGCTACAGCCTATCTGGAACGGGTCGAAGCGAAAATTAGTCAATTGGCGAATGATTTTGCCAATGGAGCCATTAACCAGGCGCAATTCCAAAAGCTCTACAGCCATTATCAAAACGAAATTCGGACAGTTAACACCTTGATGGCGGCCGCGCCAGAGTCTGACGAGTGGAAGCAGGGCGTTACAGAAGGGGCAAGCCTTCTCATTCGCAAGGAGGCGATGGCGAAGGCCGAAGGCTATGCAATTTATGAGAATGATTCTGGGATGCCATTAATAACGCTCGGCTAATTCAGGATCGACTCAGCATTAGTTGTGCCTATGCTGTCAGCTTATCGTTCGGCGACGCGCGAAATCTTCGGAGGCGGGATGCGTTCTACCGAGATCGAGGGCGGCGGCTGGTTGTGTTTCGTACCAGGCGAACAGACCACAATGATGGCAATGTTTACGGCGGAACCGGCGGGACAACAGACAGACTTTCTCGAAAAGTTGCATCGCGTTTTCGAGCAGGCCAATCGAAATCGGCTGGAAGTTCAGCCAATCGAGACAGATGCGCTTGTATTCCCACACGAATATTTTCTGGGCAAAGACAAGAAGTAGCTCGACATGACAAGTATTCCTCTACTGAAGGTGGTTGTCGCCGGGGATGGCGCAGTAGGAAAGACTTCTCTCATCCGACAATATAGCGAAGGCAAGTTTGAAGACTCGCGCGTTATGACGATTGGCGTGGATTTTCAAACTCAGACGGTAGAGCTGCCCACCGGTACAGTCAAATTGTCGATCTGGGATATGGCTGGGCAAAAACAGTTCGAGGTCATGCGTAGCGGCTTCTATCGCGGCAGTCGCGCGGCGGCGCTCGTCTACGATGTGACTCTACCAGAATCACTCAAAAATTTAACGACCTGGCGAGACGAAATACTAGCAGTCGTCCCGGAGCAGCCGCTTCTGGTCGTAGGAAATAAAATCGATCTCGAGCGCCATCAGGAAACAGAGGCGGCTAAAGCATTTGCCGCATCTATTGGCGTGGACTATCTGGAAACCAGTGCTCGCACAAGTGCAGGTGTACGGGAAATGTTCATAGCCCTGGCACAATTAGCAATTCAATAATCCACGCTACTTTGCCAAGAGGCCGGAATCCATAAGAATCCTTCGCAATTCGACCTTCTCAGCCTCGCCGAGCGGCTGCAGCGGAGAACGCACAGGCCCGCCGCAATAACCAAGCATATCCAGCGCAGCCTTTAATCCTGCAATTCCATAGGTACCCGTTACGGCCAGATTTGGCGGGATCATCCGCAGTTGAATCTCCTGCGCTCCTTCCAGATCGCCAGCCAATAAATTATCCCGGATGGCCGCCAGTTGATGTGCTGCGAAGTTAGCCAACGCCATCACCCCACCGACCGCACCCATTGCCAACGCAGCCAGGAATCCACTGGCCGATCCGGTGAGTACCTGAAAATCTGTCGTCGCACGCATAATCTGCCCCAACTTGCCCATCTTGGGGCCGCTCTCCTTCATGCCGATGATATTCGGGTGTTGAGCAGCCCGGATGATTGCATCCGCCGGCATATCCACGCTGGCATAGGCGGGCATGTTGTAGATGAGAATTGGAATTGGAGAGGCAGCTGCGACTTGCACATAGTGCGCTTCTAACGCCGGGCCGGTCATCTTGCCTTTGTAATAATTAGGCGTGATGACAATAGCAACATCAGCACCCACATCTGCGAGTGTCTGCGTCATCCGGATCGTTTCCACTGTGCTATCCATCCCCGATCCCGCAATGAGCAATCGGTCGGATGAGATTTCTCGGCGGGCAACACGCACGATCTCAACACGCTCAGCTTCGCTTACATACGGGAACTCTCCATTCGAGCCCAACACCACGTAGCCGTTCAAAGGCTCCTGGTTCCAATGGTCGAAATTCTGAGAAAAACCAACTGGATCAAATGTACTGTCTTCTCGAAAGGGAGTCGGGACAGGCGGGAAGATGCCCTGCAATGAGATGGGGCTTGAGTTTGACAATGTATGAATTTCCTCTCTTCCATGAGTTTTGTCTTGCCGCATCAGAACAGGTCAGAATACCATGCAGTTAATATTCTTCCAATGCTACGCTTGCGAAACTCTGATATTCCAAGGCTATTATTCTCTTATATCAAGAAAGTAATTCAAATCGGAGAATATAATGAGAACCGTCTATTTATCACCATATCATCAGAGGAAAGTGTTACGCAACAGCATGAACCGTCTTTTCCAGGAAAGTTTTTCAACCCCACGAGCCGCAGCCTACCGAAACACAATTCCTGTGGATGTCGAGGCGCTACCGGATGAGTACGTGCTGCACGCCAGCGTTCCCGGGCTCGACCCGGAGGACTTGAAAATTGACGTGCTCGAGAATACTGTCACAATTCAAGGTGAGATCGGTAGGGGCGACGAAGAGAATGAGTGGTTGCTACATGAGCGCCACCAGGGCAAGTTCAGCCGCACGCTGACATTCCCTACCGAACTCGACGTCACCAAAGCCGATGCCAGCTTGGAATACGGAGTGCTCTCGCTTCGCATCCCGAAGGCAGAAACCGCTCGTCCCAAGAGCATCGAAGTCAAAACCAACTAAGTTTTACAGTTCTCGCGAGAGACGTTTGCAGGACTCAGAAGGGTGGCCTATAGCCACCCTTCTTATTGTTTAAAGCGCCGATGTTCAAGTTGAATATGCCTGGTCGCCCGAATCAGTTTGAACGCCCCAGCAATTGATAGGTGAGCTCGCGCAAGTTATCGCCGGCCTGCCCTTGCGGAGCAGCGGCCTCCAAAGCAGCAAGTGCCCGTTCGGCATGTAGGCGCTCTTCCTTTTCTGCATAAGCTCGCGCATCACAATCCTCCAAAGAGCGCACAATTGTTTCTTTACTGGCACCGCCCCGATCGAGTGTTATATAAGCCGCGGCAAGTTCGGGCATTTTCTCGAGTGCATATACGATCGGCAAAGTTTTCTTACGCCTCTCAATGTCCGTTTGCGCCGATTTACCGGTTACGGAAGAATCCCCCCAAATCCCAAGCAAATCGTCCCGGATTTGGAAAGCAAGCCCCAGCTGCTGGCCGAACTCGCGGTAATTTGCACAGACATCCGGTTCTGCATCAGCGGCAATCGCACCCAATTCGGCTGCTGTCGCTAGTAGGGCTGCTGTCTTGCCACTCACCATGAGCATATATTCTTCCACCGTAATCGAATCCCGGCGCTCGTATGCCATATCCAGATGCTGGCCCTGGGTGAGTGAGATGCAGGCCGCATCCAGCACATGGATTGCGCGCGCTCGTAATTCCGCGGAGAGCGTGGTGGCATGCTGCATGGCTAGATGTGCGTATGCGAAGAGCGCATCGCCGGCGTTGATGGCCTGATCTTTACCCCATAACGACCAGACTGTAGCCCGCGCATGGCGCAGTGGACTCACATCTTGAATATCGTCGTGAACGAGCGAAAAGTTATGGATAAGCTCAACACCGGCTGCAAATGGGAGCGCTTGCCGCCAATCGATGCCCGCCGCTGCGGCGCAAAGCATCGTAACGAAAGGGCGTGTCCGTTTACCGGCGACAAAATCCGGCTGGCCATGATTCTCCCAACCCAGATGATAAAACAACATCAGACTATAGTCGCTGTCCGGCGTGCCCTCATATCCAACAATGCCTTTTAATGTTTGCTCAAGAGCCGCAAGATACTCCGCCCTACTCTTGACAAGGGCCATCTTATTCTTGGACTAACTCGACAGCTTGGAGTGACTGCAGGTCGTGGGCACCGGAGCAAAACATTGAAATTCGGATTTGTTGGCTGATCTCGTGGATCGCATCGCAAACTGCCTCTGCGGAAATCACTGCAGCCTTCAGATAAGGACTCGCCATACCTGCGAGCGATGCGCCAAGGGCAATACATTTGGCTGCATCCACACCATTGCGAAGACCGCCGGAAGCAAACATCGGTATCGCAGGTGCGCCCGCGCGCGCATTACGAATTGCCTGCACAGTAGGAATTCCCCAGTCCACAAAAGCAGCAGCCACCCGAGCATGAGAGGCGTCCGGAGCACGATGCATTTCGACCTGACTCCAGGATGTTCCCCCGGCGCCCGCAACATCTATCGCTGCCACCCCGGCAGATGCCAGCTGCCGACAAGTCTGCTCAGAAAATCCCCAACCCACTTCCTTCGCAATGACGGGAATTCCATCCTTCCGCAGGGCAGTGCAAACTTCTTCAACTGCATAGAGTAATCCGGAGAAATTCGTGTCCCCTTCAGGCTGGACGGCTTCTTGAATTGCATTGAAATGCAAGATGAGTGCATCAGCCCCGGCGATTTCCACTGCGGCGCGACACTGATCCACGCCATAACCATAATTAAATTGGACCGCACCCAGATTTGCAAATAGGAGGATATGCGGTGCTACTGTGCGCACCTGAAAAGTGTGCTTCGTCTCAGGTTTTTCAATCGCGGCGCGCATCGAGCCAAGACCCATTGCAATTCCGGTAGCCTGGGCTCCTTCAGCGAGCGTACGATTGATCTCGGCGGCTCGTTCCGTCCCGCCCGTCATTGAAGAAATCAAAAGCGGAGCGCGCAGGGCACGACCGAACAACTCCAGAGACAAATCTACGTCGGCGAGGTCTATCTCGGGGAGTGCGTGATGCTCAAAGCGCAGCCGCTCTAATCCCGTGGTGAGGCCACGAAATTGAACATCTTCTTCCAGGTTGATGCGAATGTGATCGTCTTTGCGGGAGATAGTCGTAACTTCTGGCACGAAAGGGTGTTCCATTAACGACGTATGGCGGTCATGTTACCAGTCGGGTATATCGTTGTCAATTCAAGCGGCTTGACATGCTCTCATGGCCTATTACAATTACCCACATAAAATACTAAAGAATCCGGAGGGAACAATTTATGTCCGATGCATTCGAGCGCGTTCAGAAAATTATCGTTGATTTGTTAGGTGTCGATGCCGAAAAGGTCTCGCAGGAAGCGCGCTTCCGCGAGGAACTCGACGCCGATTCGCTCGACTTGGTTGAGTTGATCATGGCTTTCGAAGAAGAGTTCGGCGGCGAAATCTCGGACGAGGAAGCGCAAAAAATCACTACAGTCGGTGAAGCTGTCAGTTACGTCAGCACGAATATGAACGGCTGAATCTCCCAACAAACTGGCGAGTGATTGTGCGGCGGACTGGACAGTTCGCCGCGATTTTTTAACGAAACAGCCGGGCTTGCGCGGGGTCCCACAGGCGGAGTAGATCCAGGCAAACGTTGGAACTCCACTCGCGTGCATATTCCGGATGCCCGCCAAAACCGCGCTGTACCGTACTCTCGCGCCCGGCCCTGCCATCTGCCACTGCCAGGGCCACCTCGATTTGCCCATCCTGCGACACAATTAGCACCGCGAGACCGAGATCGGCCCCATGCCAATCCAGACATTCGCGCGCTAAGCGAGAGGCCTGCGCTTCAAGATCAGACCCGGGCGGTAAGGAGGCAATTAGTTCGCCCCCCCGGAACGTATTCCGTCCATTGTCAGCTTCTGCCAGCTTTCCGGCAAGCCAGCCACGGGTGCCGCTTTCACGTACGGCGACAGCTCGGCCATCTTGTCTGAGTATTCTCAGAGCCGCACCTGCAAGCGCCTCTCCATCAGAACCATAGATCGCATCACCTAGTTTTTTACGGGCCTTCTCTTCCACTGGTGCGATCAACTCCTTGGCGGCCGCCTCCGTTTCGGCCTGAGCCGTAATGCGAATGTCTACCACACCGGCATGTGCAGCCAGTCCCACAACCGGATTATCCAGGTGCTCTAGTTCCCCGACTCTCGCATCGATCACACTTTCGCCCAGACCGGCAACATGCAGAACCCGCGTAAGAAACACGGAATTCAGGGTGAATTGCTTTTTCACATAGGGCAGTATCTCCGTCTCCAGGAGATGAGTCATCTCACGAGGAACTCCAGGGAGACAGACAACCCGGCGTGACTCCTGCACAACGATGAAAATCGGAGCCGTACCCACAGGATTTTCGATTGCGATAGCCCCGGAGGGCACATAGGCCTGACGCTGATTATTCTCTGACATGCGTCGTCCCCAGCGAGAAAAACGGGCCTCGATCTGCGCCAACAATTCGGGTCGAAATTCCAATTCACAACCTACAGCCTGCGCCACCCCTGTGCGAGTCTTATCGTCAACAGTTGGTCCCAGACCGCCAGTCGTGATGACAAGCTCCGCGCGCGATAATGCCAATGAGACGACAGCTGCAATTTCATCTTCATCATCGCCAACGATCTGCCCATGGCGGACGCGCATACCCACATCGTGCATTGCGCGGGCTATGTGGGCGCTATTCGAATCAACAATATTGCCTAGCAACAACTCGTCACCAATAGAGATTATTTCTGTGCTCGGGGGGGAGTCTGTCATGGGGCAATTATAGCCGTGCTCTTCAACAACGGCCTTGTATTCCCTGGCATCACCGAACTCATCGATTCTTCATCTGAAATTTGCAATCTGTTAATACTCGCTTGTTATTCTTGTCATACGATTCAACAGGTGTTCCTTTTGGATACACCTCACATTTCCAAATTCTTGGAGGCATCAAAATGAATTTTTATCAAATTCGAGCAACGACCTCGCGTCGCATGGTGGTTCTGAGCCTTGTTCTCAGCTTGACGCTGGTTGCTTGCGGTGGAACAGGCTTTTTACCCTTCACTGGAGGTAGTGCTGAGGCTGATGTAATACCAGATGCATCACAGATAATCGAAACCGCTACCCAGGTTCAAAGTGCTCCGGTGGAGGTCCAACCTCTCGAACAGAATCTCGAGTCAATTCTGATCGATCCAGGCGCTGAAGAGAAATTGCTCAATGAAATATACACGCGTGTCGCACCTTCGGTCGTTCACATCCAGGTGGCTGTGACCCCGGGTGGCGAACTACCGGAAGGTTTTAACCAGCCAGATGACTTCCTGCAACGCGGCCAGGGCTCCGGTTTTGTCATTGACAAAGAAGGTCATATCGTGACAAACAATCATGTGGTTGAAGACGCCGTCGAAGTGGAAGTGAAGTTCTTTGACGGACTTTCGGCACGGGCCGAAGTTGTAGCAACCGATCCGGATAGCGACATCGCTGTCATCAAAGTCGATCTCGATCCTGCGCTGTTACACCCGGTCATTCTGGGGAATTCAGATGAGGTGTTCGTGGGCCAACGCGCCCTCGCCCTCGGCAACCCGTTCGGGCAGACCTGGACTCTAACAGCAGGCATCGTGAGTGCAGTTGGCCGCACACTGCAATCCGGCTCAAGTCAGTTTTCAATTCCTGAGATGATTCAGACCGATGCAGCTATTAATCCGGGCAATTCGGGTGGACCTTTGCTGGACGCAGCCGGTCGTGTCATTGGTGTGAATACGCTGATCCTGTCTGAGTCGCGTTCCTCCTCCGGCGTAGGCTTCGCTGTGCCGGTCAATATCGTGCGCCAGGTGGCGCCGGAGTTAATCAGTTCCGGGTCGTTCGAATATCCGTATCTAGGGATTTCAGGCACAAGCTTGACCCTTGATTTGATTGAGGCTATGGGTCTAGATATCACGCAGCGCGGCGCGCTCGTGGCACAAGTTTTGGATAATGGTCCTGCAGGCCGAGCGGGAGTACGTGGTTCGGATGAAATCTTGAACATTGACGGCGGCCAGCTCGCTGTAGGTGGGGATCTCATCACGGCCATCAATGGTGATCCAATATCCGATATGGATGACCTGATCGCTTATCTTGTCGAGGCGACCCGTCCAGGTGATGTTGCAACTCTCACAGTGCTCCGTACTGGTACGTTTATGGATATACCCGTCACTCTAGGTGTGCGTCCATAGTCTTCGAAGATCCCCATTTCAACCTGCAAAAGGGCCGCCAATTAGGTGGCCCTTTTGCGTTACCTTGACGCACCTGCACGCCTGCCCTAAACTAAGCATCAATCTCAATTTGGATCCGACTCGGTTTGCCCATGACTGTTTCGCGTGACAATTCACTCGCCGTTTACGAAGGCATCAAAGCAACCGGGGTCCGGTTTCTTACGGCCTTGCCGGAAACTTGGCTGTTGTATTTACTGCAATTGGCCGAAGATGACCCGGACATGTCCCTGATTGAAGTCGCCAAAGAAGAAGAGGCGATTGGTATTGCCTCGGGAGCGTATTTTTCCGGCACGCCGAATATTCTCCTGCTGCAAAACCATGGCTTCCTAGCGAGTATCAACGGAATTGTTTCTCTGGCGCTCCTTTATAAGATTCCACTTTGCATGTTGATCGCCAACCGGGGGAATTATGGCGAGCCTTACCCCTGGCACACACAAGGCGGGATTGTGACCGAGCCGGTTCTTGGCGCCCTCAATATTCCCTATCATCATGCACGTGATCCGAAAACGGTCACCCGTCAGATTCAAGATGCGCTGACTCTTTCCGAAAGCGCGCTCTCCCCTGTCGCATTGCTCCTTGAACGCGAACTGATGGAGGACTGACGATGAAGCGCGCAGAATGTATCCAGGCCCTTTATCCGGAGCTCGAAGATATCATCGTTGTCACGATTATTGGTGCCTGTGCCCAAGAGCTTCACGATCTCGGTCATCGAGAAAATTTCTTCTATTTGCAACATGCAATGGGGCTGGCCTCTTCCATTGGGATTGGCCTCGCCATGAACCTGCCCGATGAGAAAGTGGTGGTCATGGACGGTGATGGTTCCGTCCTGATGAATTTGGGAACGCTCGCCACCATGGCTCGCCATCGGCCCCCCAACCTGACCCACATCATCTTTGACAACGGCAGCCTGTTATCCACCGGCGGATTTGCTTCCCATACGACATCCGGGATCACTGATCTGGCAGCGATGGCAAGTGGCGCCGGGATCAGCAATGTTAGCCTGACGCGCACTCCGTTCGAGTTCATCAAGGCTGTCGCAGATAGTTTTGATCGCAACGAATTGTCCGTTATCGTTGCCAAAGTAGAGGCCGTGGGACCGGATCATTTTGGGATGGACTTCCATCTGCCAGAAAACGCATTTCGATTCGCTCGCTGGATCCGAGACAAAAAGAAAAATTAGTTGGAAATCGCACCGTTTAGGAGCAAATGAATGAGCGCACCTGTCACCGTACTCTCCCTGCTAGTTGAGGAACTTAGGAATGGTCGCATTAAAGTCGTGGACCTGACGCAACCCTTAGACTCGGATACACCGGTCATCCAGTTGCCACCTCAATTCGCACAGTCGCCCGGGCTGACGATGGAGACCGTCTCTGCATACGATGAGCGCGGACCGGCCTGGTCGTGGAATATTCTCAACCTCGGCGAGCATACGGGTACGCACTTCGACGCGCCCGTGCATTGGATCACCGGTCGCGATCTGGCAAACAACACCACCGATACCATTCCGGTGCGGAAATTTGTCGGTCCAGCCTGCGTTATCGACGTGAGTCGCGAGTCCGCACAGTACGAGGATTTCCTCCTCACCCGCGAATACGTCCAAGCCTGGGAGGGCACACACGGCCGCATTCCATCCGGCGCGTGGGTCTTGCTGCACACAGATTGGTCCAAGCGAACCGATAATAAATCGTTCCTGAACATCAAAGACGATGGGCCCCACAACCCCGGCTTCCACCCGGACTGTTCAGAATTCCTCGCCAAGCAACGCGACGTTCTCGGTGTTGGAGTAGAAACCGTTGGTACGGATGCAGGCCAGGCGGCCGGGTTCGACCCGCCGTTTGCCAATCACGCCATCATGCACGGCAACGGAAAGTTGGGTCTGGCGAGTCTGCGCAATCTCGATCAATTGCCGGCTGTCGGAGCTGTTGTTATCGCTGCGCCGGTAAAAATTGTAAATGGCACGGGCAGCCCACTGCGTGTGCTGGCGCCATCTCCTGCATAAACAAGACTGGAGACTTACTGAGTACCAAAAGTCTCCGCTCTCCAATCACCACTGATATACATGCTCCCAAAAACCGCTGATGTCGTCATCTGTGGCGCTGGGATTGCAGGCATCTCAGCAGCGTATCATCTCGCTGTACGCCAAGGCGTTCAAAACGTTGTGATCGTGGACGAGCGCCCACCTCTCACACTGACAAGCGACAAATCCAGCGAGTGTTACCGTAATTGGTGGCCGGGCCCCGGCGATGCGATGGTCCGTTTTATGAACCGCAGCATCGACTTACTCGAAGAGCTGGCCGTTGAGACCGACAATTCATTCGGACTCAATCGGCGCGGCTATATCTTCTTGACGGCCGATGAGGCTCGCGCGACAACCTTCAGTGCCAATGCAGGCGCGATCTCGGCTCTGGGAGCCGGTCCTGTTCGGCTGCACGACGGGACGAATTCAACCGCCACATATCAGAAATCCGAACCATACGGTTTCGACTCTACGTTGACCGGCGTAGACCTGATCATGGATCGTAATCTGATCCAACAGCACTATCCCTTCCTGAACTCTGATATGCGCGCATTGCTGTATCCGCGCCGTTGCGGTTGGTTCAGCGCCCAACAACTCGGCATGTATTTGCTAGAGCGCGCGAAAGAAGCAGGAGTAAAGTTAGTTTCGGGCTCGGTGATTGGAGTCGAGTTGGAATGCGAACAGGTGCGCGGAGTCAACATCCGAAATACGACGGGCGAGGCGGTTATTGAAACGAACACATTTGTGGTCGCTGCTGGCCCTTATATTAAAAATGTTGCAGCCATGCTGGGAGTCGACTTGCCGGTCTTCAACGAGCTGCATGCCAAGATTGCGTTCAAAGATCATCTCGGTATCGTGCCGCGTGACATGCCTATGACGATTCTGAGCGACCCGTTGCAGCTCCCCTGGACCGAGGCGGAACGCGCAGAACTCGAAGGAGACGAAGAGACACATTGGCTCCTGGAAGAACTGCCCGGCGGCGCACACTTCCGACCGGAAGGACGCGAAGATAGCCCGATCCTGCTGATGCTGTGGACATACGATGTCGAACCTGTTGAACCAGTGTGGCCGCCAACCTTCGACCCGCTGTATAGCGAGGTTGTTCTACGTGGGTTGACGAAAATGATACCTGGGCTGGAAGCCTATGTAGGTAGGATGGGTCGTCCGTATATAGATGGCGGTTACTATTGCAAAACACAGGAAAACCGACCACTGATTTGTCCGCTGCCCGTGGAGGGTGCCTACATGCTGGGTGCGATATCCGGGTATGGGCAAATGGCTTCACAGGCAGCCGGTGATTTGCTCGCCGCCTATATCACTGGAAACGAATTGCCGGGGTACGCCCCGGCCTTTCATCTTGACCGTTACGATGATCCAGAGTATCGAAAAATGCTAGAGCGCTGGAACCCAAGAACCGGTCAATTGTGAGTGCCACAGCGTCTCCCAGGATGGTTGTGCGCTGCATGCGCTGCGAGCACGAACACCCTGTGGGCACACTCGGGCGCTGCTCCCAATGCGCAGGCATCCTCAAACCGCATTACTCGGAAGAAGCCATTGTCAAGCTTGCAGCCATCCCTGTCGGGCGGGGCATTGACCGCTACCGCGCAGTCTTACCGGCAGAGACGGCACTCCCCTCGCTTGGAGAAGGTGATACACCTCTGCTGCACTTGGAACGCCTTGGGAAGCCACTGGGCGTGTCCAATTTGTTTATCAAAATAGAAGGTTTGAATCCCTCCGGCGCATTTAAAGACCGTGCGGGAACGATGACGGCTGCCCTGGCTTTGGATGCCGGTGCTGGTGGCATTGTGACAGCCTCCTCCGGCAATGCCGCTGCTGCGCTCTCAGCCTTTGCAGCAGCCGCTGCGCTCGATTGCGTCATCTTGATTGAACCCGGCAATCCACCGGCCAAGCTGCGTCAAGCACTCGCCACGGGCGCGCGCGTGGTGCCAGTGAAGAATGTCTTTACACGCGGGCCTGAGGCAATTTCAACGCTCATTCAAGATGTCGCCACACAACTTGGGTATTATCTGGCGTTCGTCTGGGCACCTGTCAATCCCTACATCCTTGAAGGTATCAAAACCATTGCTTATGAGATCGCTGCGCAACTTGGCGACGCGCCGGATGTTGTAATTTGTCCGGTCGGCGGCGGTGATCTCTTCACCGCCATTTGGCGCGGCTTTTGTGAACTCAAACGCGCAGGAGTTGTTCGTTTCCTCCCGCGCATGATTGCCGTGCAATCGCAGAGTGCGCCGCCATTGCTGCAAGCCTTTAACAATCAAGCTGATCACGTCACAACACTGGATTTTGCGAACTCGCAGGTCTCGGGAATCAATGTGCCTTTTAGCGGCGATCATGCCTTGGCGACCCTTCGCGAGTCCGAAGGTCTCGCTGTCGGTGTCTCAGACGCCGAAATCTTCGCGCACCAAAAACGACTCGCCGAAATTGAAGGGGTGTGGGTGGAACCGGCGGGTGCCGTTGCAATTGCCGCCGTTGAAAAGCTCGCCCAGGCGGACACGCTCACAACTGAAACAAGAGTGGTCTGTATTAGCAGTGGAGCCGGTTATAAAGATGCGGCTCTTGCGGCCGAAGAAGCCGCCACAATTACGGCACTTGATCCTCTCCCATTCGACTCCGCGGCGATCGTGGCATCGCTCGCCTCGTAATTATTAGAACCTCGACTGCGCTCGACTTTGTACATTTGGGGACTGATTTCTCATAAATAGAAAGGCAAGGTAAGCTGACCTTGCCCACGGACATTATAGACTTGCTAAAGCCCTTCGCGACAGTGTTCGAAAAGCGCACTTGGTGGAAAGCTCAGGTGCTTCTGGTCGGTTCGATCCTGACGCCGCACTTGCGGACGGTGACGGCTGCGCTGCGCGTAACCGAGTACTGCCGTACCCGGCAAGTGTGGGGCTGAGCAGTGCCGGTAATTTTGCGAAGTTTCACCACGTGCTCAATCGCGCGACCTGGTCGGCACGTAAGTTGAGCCAATTGTTGCTTGCGTTGCTTTTGCAGCACTTTGATTACGGTGACGAAACTTTGGTGTTTGGAATCGATGAAACTATCGAACGTCGCTGGGGTCGTCGTATCAAGGCGCGCGGCCTCTATCGCGACGCCGTGCGTTCGAGCGGGGGTCACTTCGTGAAGGCCAGCGGCTTGCGCTGGATCAGCCTGATGTGGCTTGTACACATTCCATGGGCGATACGCGTGTGGGCGCTGCCAGTGTTTACACTGTTGGCGCCTTCTCAGCGATATTATGCGGACAAAGCGCGCGCTCATAAAACGGTACTCGACTGGGCGCGCCAAATGGTCTTCCAGCTGCGCCGCTGGTTGCCCAGCCGAAAGTTGGTGCTTGTGGCCGACAATAGCTACGCCGCGCTGGAATTCCTGCATGCCTGTCAGTCGCTCTCCGAGCCGGTGGCGGTCGTCACACGTCTGCGTCTGGACGCAGCCCTGTATCAACCGGCACCGCCGCGCAAGCCCGAACAACAGCTCGGCCGGCCACGGCGCACCCAGTCCAGTGGGGCCTGGGTCACTGGAAGGGGGCCCGCTTACCCACATTGCAAGCCCGGCTGAACGACCCGGAAACGGCTTGGACGAAGACCACGGTCGCCTGGTACAGCAACAAACAACGCACGGTAGAAATCACCGCCGGCACGGCGGTCTGGTATCACGGCGGGATGCCCACTGTGCCGCTGCGCTGGGTTCTCATCCGCGACCCGGAGGACAAATTCAAGCCGCAAGCTTTGCTGTGCACGGACCGCTGGGCTGACCCGGTACAGGTCATCACCTGGTTCGTACAACGCGGGCAGCTGGAAGTCACGTTCGAAGAAGTGCGCGCCCACCTCGGAGTTGAGACACAGCGCCAGTGGTCCGATGCCGCCATCGCGCGCGTCACGCCGGTGCTGCTAGGACTGTTTTCCTGGATCACGCTGGCGGCTCACAAGTTGCATGTGCATGACCCAATCCCTGTGCGAACGGCTGCCTGGTATGCCAAACCTTTGCCAACATTCTCTGATGCAATCGCAACTGTGCGGCGTGAACTCTGGCCGATGGCAAGTGGTTTTTCCATGTCGCCGTCGCAGCCCGATATCGTAAAAGTCCCGCGCGCATTGCTCGATTCTCTGCTAAATATGGCTTGTTACGCTACTTGAAACGTACAAAGTCGAGCTGCGAAGGAGTTTCAAAATGGATGATCTATTAATCGATGCGGCCCGCCGGGCACAAGCTTACCTGGAGGGTTTGGACGAACGATCCGTTGTACCTGAAATGGAGGCACTGGCTGCGCTCGCTTAACTTGATATACCCATGCCAGAGACCCCGCAGCCTGCCGCAGGAATACTCGCGCAATTGGATCGGATTGGCTCTCCTGCGACTGTCGCTTCTGCAGGGCATCGCTATTTCGGCTTCGTGACCGGCGGATCTTTGCCAGCCGCTGTCGCGACAAATATGCTAGCAGCGGCATGGGATCAGAACGTTGCGCTGGAAGTCATGTCACCGATTGCCGCCAAGTTGGAAGAAGTCTGCAGCCGCTGGCTGTTGGATGTCCTGAATCTCCCTCCGAAAGCAGCGGTGAGTTTCGTGACAGGAGCGACCATGGCGAAATTCACTGCCCTCGCTGCTGCCCGCCATGCTGTTCTGAAAAAAGTTGGCTGGGATGTCGAGGCGGATGGATTATTTGGCGCGCCTGCGATTACTGTCATCGTTGGCGACGAAGTACATGTGAGCTTGCTTAAAGCCTTGAGTATGTTGGGGCTGGGTCGTGAGCGAGTCGTGCGCGTGCCTGCTGATGGTCAGGGCCGAATGCGCCCGGACGCACTTCCGGATATGAACGGACCGACGATCATATGCATCCAGGCCGGGAACGTTAACACCGGCGCTTTCGATCCAGCCGATGAAATATGTGCGCTTGCCCAATTCGCAGAAGCCTGGGTGCATGTGGACGCTGCCTTTGGCCTTTGGGCTGCCGTCTCTCCAGAACGCGCGCAGCTTGCTGCAGGCGTGTATGAGGCCGACTCGTGGGCGACAGACGCTCATAAGTGGCTCAATGTACCCTACGACAGCGGAATTGCCTTTGTGAGACAGCCTGAGCATCTGCGTGCTGCGATGGCAACCAGTGCAGCCTATCTAACCATTGATGCTAGTTGAAAAAGTCATGAGCATCGCTCAGACTATGGGTTATCGACGAATAACCATAGGGGAGCGAGCTCATGACTACCGAAGATATTATCACCCTTGTCGCGCCCGCCAGGGTCGTGATAACGATTTTCTGCGAAGTGGATGACAGCCTGCCGGAGATAATCAAGCATTCACAGGCCAAACTGTACCCCAGTGAACTGGTCACCATTGGTATCCTGTTTGCGCTCAAGGGTGGCCATTTTCGGGCATTCTATCGGTGGCTCAAGCGTGATTATGACGCGCTCTTCGCCAGCTTGCCAGAGCGGACGCGCTTGCAGCGCTTGCTCAAGGCGCATCAGGACTGGTGCGATTTGCTACTCGCCGAACCCAGTCTGTTCACGGTTATTGACACCTACCCGATCGAACTACTCTTTCCCATTCGGGAAGGCCGCAGCCAACACCAAATCGGCAAGAAAGGCCGCGACAAAGGGCGCTGGCGTGTCGGCGTGAAGCTGTGCTGGTTGCTGGACGACCATGGCCGCGTCGCACAGTGCCGCACTTGTCGCGTGCGACCCAGTACCAAACGAACTGGGTTGGTACCTCGTCCAGTCGACGAGACTGGGTACCGACGCAGTGCATTCGGCACTGTGCAGCATCGTGATGCACACCACGTCCAGTCTGTCCGCACAGTCCAGTAAGGGGACTGCACTGGGTGACTGGGTACTGACACAGTGCGTTCAGCACTGGGCTGCATCGGTATCAACTGGGACTGGAACACGCTCAACACGCATGACAAGCATTTCCATCACGTGGCAGCAGCCTTTGTCGACCAGACGATTGCCTTCGCTGATTTCGGTTTTCGGTCTGCAGACGGCCATCCGGCCAACATGAAACTATGTCCCAAGGGCACCTGGAATGAGCGTATGTACGTCGAGACGGCGTTGTCCATGGTCACCATCGTGTGCGACTTGAAACGCTTGCGCCATCGCGTGACACAATACATCTCTGCTCGCCTAGCTTATGTGGCGGCAATGTTCAATATCTTGCTGGACCTGGCCCGTCAACTTGATCCCGATCCATATGCCAACCCGTATAAGATGTCAATCGCTCAGTTCTCACTCTGAACTAGCACCATTGGTTATCTATTGGAGCTTGGGAACCGCGAGCCTTTCCACTTCACTCCGGAATCATCACGACGAGCACGCGCTGTTGAAATCTGGGCTGCCCTGAACTCACTTGGCAAGACCGGCCTGCGCGATCTCATAGACCACGGCTGCCGACTCGCTATACTGTTCGCAGAAGAATTGTCCGCAGCAGGCTATGAGGTTCTGAATGATGTGGTTCTAAACCAGGTGCTCGTTTCGTTTGGGTCCGACAAGTTTACCGACCGAGTGATCGAGGCTATTCAGAAAGAGGGCACGCTCTGGTGTGGTGGGACCCGCTGGCAGGGACGCACGGCCATGCGCATCAGTGTGTCATCCTGGGCAACAACCGAAGTGGATGTTCGCAAGAGTGTCGCAGCGATTACAGAAATCGTTTCACACGAACGACCTTAACTCAATTCCGCTCGGAAAAGCGCAAGCATCTTCTGCCACGAGTCCTGCGCGTGTTGTTGAAAAACGCGTGTTCGGCGTTGGGGTATACGATGGTCTCATGCTGGATGTCTCCGCGATTCATCTGCGCGGCGCGACTTTCTGCAACCGCCGGCGAGACGCCGCTATCCAGCTCCCCGTAGATTGCCAGTACCGGACACCCAATGGTGGCGACCTCTGCATCCGTCATCTCGGGCCCACCGCCGTAAAATGGCACTACGGCGGCTACGTTGTGCAGCTTGGCAGCCCCATGCCAGGTGAGTCCCCCGCCCATGCAGAAACCTGTCACAGCGGCTTTCTTCGACGCTACATCATCCATTGCGAGCATGCTATTAATTGCGTTCTGGATCACTTGCAAGGCGAGATCCCATTCCAATTCCATGTGTAGTTTTTTCGCATCATCGGGTTCAGTCGCAACCTCGCCATAATACAGGTCAGGTGCAATTGCAACGAACCCCTCACCAGCGAAGCGCTCGGCGACATCTTTAATGTGATCTTCCAGACCCCACCACTCTTGAATGACGACCACGCCCGGCCATGGGCTTTCTCCAGCAGGTTGGGCGACGAACGCGCCGGTAGATTTCCCATTTCCGGGAATTGTGATCATCTCAGTTCGCATGCGAGGCCTCCAGCGGGAGAAATCCAAGCTAGACAAGCAAGTCTTTGTGTTTGGTGAGGCTATCCAGAACCAAATTTATATCGTCCAGATTATTGTAATAATGTGGTGAGATGCGTAGATTGTCGTCGCGACTTGACACGACAATGTCTTCTTCCGCCATACGATCGACAAGCAGATCGACTTTGTGTGAGCGCAGCGTGATCAGCGCGCCGTGTCGTTTCGGATCCACCGGGCTGACCAGATTGAAACCCCGCCGCATGGCGCCCTCTTTCAGTGCGCCGGTCAGGTCACGTAAGTGTGATTCGATCTTGCCGAGTCCCACGGATTGGACAAGCTTGATCCCGGCAATGCCAGCATAGATGTTGGGGATGGGCGGTGTACCGGACTCGAATCTGCGGGCCGAATGTGACGGTGTATTCCCGTAAATATCCATCGCAAAAATATTTTCCTGCGAGAACCAACCAATGGCGGTTGGGTTGAAGTAAGGCAACAAGTCTTTGCGTGCATACAGGAAGGCTAACCCTGGGGAAGCCAGAAGGTATTTGAGCACTCCACCCACGAGAAAATCGTCTTTCAAGTCCTTTACGTCAATTGGGAAGGTGCCCAGAGCCTGGTAGCTATCGAGCAAAACCAGCGCACCACGTTCGTGGGCAAGTTCCACAATCGCCTCGACATCCTGCCGCGAACCGGAACGATAGGATACGTGCGTGATCGATACCAAAGCTGTGTGTTCGTCGATAACTTGTTCGTAACTTTCCACAGGCACGATGTTGCCGGCGGTAGGGACATGCTCAATGCGCGCCCCGCGTCGCTCTTGTGCATGCCATATCTGAGCCACGGTTGGAAACTCGTAGTCACTCACCACAATTTTGTCGCGCTCGCCCTGATAATCCATTGCACTGGCAAGGGCGCTGACCGCAGCGGAGAGCGATGTCATGACCGCGATTTCATCCGATTCGGCATTCACGAGTCCCGCGAAGGCTTCGCGCGCGGTATCGTTTCGTTCGACCCAGTACTCCCAGGGCGAACCTTCGTCGTTCCAATCTTCGAGATAAGAGTTATAGGCATCCCTTACGTTCGTCGAGAGGGCACCCTGCGAGCAACTGTCGAGGTAGGTCTTGGTTTGGAAGATTGGGAATAAGGATCGAAATTTTGTGGGCGCATTAGCAGACAATGGTTGTGCCTCTGTAAAATCTCCCTTGCCAGCTGAAGTGCTGGCGGGACGGAGCTCCACCCCCCTTTCAGCATTTGTTATCACATCACTCAGTTCGTCCATATAATCCTGTGCCTTTTCCCAATATACCAAAACAAGCCTAGCGCCCCAAATACGCCTTGCGCATTTGCTCGTTATTAAGCAGACCTTCAGCATCATCGTCGAGCACAATGCGACCCGTCTGCAATACGTAGCCGCGATCCGCGATCGAGAGCGCCATATTTGCATTCTGTTCAATGACAAATACTGTAGTGCCCTGCTCGTTTATCTGCTTGATCAAGTCAAAATTCTGCTCTACCAGGATTGGTGCTAACCCCATGGAGGGTTCATCCATGAGCAGCAATCTTGGTCGCGACATTAATGCCCTGGCCATCGCGAGCATTTGTTGCTCCCCACCACTGAGAGTACCGCCGAGTTGCTTGTAGCGCTCCCGCAATCGCGGGAAAAGTTGGAGCATTCTTTCCAGGTCGGCTTCAATCTGTTCGCCATCCTCTTGTAGATATGCGCCCATGAGCAGGTTTTCGTGCACACTCATTTCCGGGAAGATACGTCGATTTTCCGGAACAACAGCCATACCGCGACGAACCCGATAATTCACTGGGCGCTGGTGGACCTTCTCACCCCGAAAGTAGACACTGCCACTGACTGGGCGCACCATGCCCAAGACTGTCTTGAGTGTCGTCGATTTGCCGGAGGCATTACCCCCCAGCAGACAGACCAGTTCACCTGCAAAGATTTTAATGTTAACATCCTGCAGTATATGAATCGAACCATAATAAGTATTGATGTCGCGCAATTCAAGCAACGGGGTGGAATCGTTTGGCGAACTCATAAATTGACTTGATTTCTCATGTACGGATTGTTCACCGCCAGTCACTTACTCGCGGGCGGCCACGTTCCGGCCCAGGTACGCTTCGATCACAGCCGGCGAAGTGGTTACCTCCTCAAAGGTGCCGGCCGCAATTTTTACTCCATGATCAAGCGCGATAACGCGATCTGAAATTCCGCCGACCACATTCATGTCATGTTCAATTAACAAAATGGTAAAGCCGCCTGCGTCCCGAAGATGACCGATCAATTCCGTGATTTCGAGTGTTTCGTTCGGGTTCATCCCAGCAGCCGGCTCGTCTAATAACAGGAGTGTTGGGCTGGTTGCCATCGCGCGCGCAATTTCAAGACGTCGCCGGTTCGCATATGAGAGGCTATAGGCCGGTTGATCGTAGCGATAGCCTTTGAGCCGTTCCCCAAAAAATGACAACTTTTCTTCCGCCAATACGCGGATAGCCTGCTCTTCACGCCGCCAACCCGGAGTGCGCAACATGATCGACCATAAACTGGCATGGGTATGGCTAAAGGCTGCCGACATGACATTTTCGATTACGCTCATGTTAACGAACAGTCGCAACGTTTGGAAGGTGCGCGCAATGCCAAGAGCGGTGATCTGATGTGGCTTCAGCCCGACGATGGATTCCCCTTGGAAGCGCATCTCCCCATTGTCAGGAGCGTCTATCCCGGAAAGCAGGTTCAACGCCGTTGTCTTCCCCGCTCCATTCGGCCCGATGATGCTCAAAATTTCGCCCTCTTCGATGGAGAACGAAAAATCATCGATTACTTGTAAACCACCATAGCTCTTGTTCAGGCGATCAACTTCGAGGATAGACATCGCTACCCCATCCTCACTTCTGGCTTGCCAAGCAGACCTTGCGGACGAGAGATCATCAGGATAATCAGGCTTGCGCCAAGGATGAGAATCCGGGTGGCCGCCGGTTCCACAGCGAAGCGTGTCTCCCAGGCGAAGGCAAACATATAAATCGTTAAGCCCAGAGTAACCCAGCGATAGGGTGGTTTGATCAGGATGGTCGCGAGCAGGGCAAAGGCTGCCAGCCCGGCGACAATATTTCCAACAAATTTAAAGTCCTGAGGGATAACCAGCCAACCCTGAACAGCCTGATTCAATACCGATCCGGCTTCCGGGAAACCGGAGTCCAAGCCCGGCCAGATGACATTGACCAGTACCTTTATGATGACGCCTGCCAAGAGCGTACTTCCCATTACAATTACAAATCGCCTAAATGGTTTGAGAAGTATGAGCAACCCGATCAATGCTGCCGAATAAAAGAGTACACCCGCCAGTGCAATGCTGCGCAGTAGCTCGGGGAGTACCGTGAAGATGAATGCTCCGATTACGACTCCGGGCAGACTGCCGATGCCGCCGAGCACCACCATGGCGTAGAGGTTGATCAGCGTGAGGATGCTGTAACGGGGCATGGGCACCACATTGGATTGCCAGGCAGCATGAACACCGCCGACCAGCGCCGCGATACCAGCCCCGATAGCGAAGGCCATCAATTTCAGGCGGCGCGTGGGAATGCCCATCACTTCTGCGGCCAATTCGTTCTCGCGCATCGCACGCCAACCCCGACCAAGACGGGAATGGTTTATCCTGAAGACGACCAGATAAACCAACGCCAGCAAAACCAGGAACAGATAGTAATACTGAACAGTAGACTCGAATTCGTAACCAAAAATCGCAATATTATCGAGCTTGTTGATGCCGTTCGGCCCACGCGTGAAATCAATAGTGTGATCGACCCACGGCAGTTTTACACGCGTCATTGTCGTCGCCAGTTGGACAAAGAGCTGCCCGAAGCCAAGCGTTACAATTGCGAGGTAGTCTCCTACGAGCCGGATCGATACCGAGCCGAGCAGCCAGCCCACCAATGCAGTGAACGCGATGATCAACGGAATGCTTATGATTGAGGGCACGCCCAGCCCGAGCGGGATAATGCCATTGATTTCTACAAATTCGGAGGATAAGTAGGCATAGGAGTAACCGGCGATGCCGAAGAAAGCTACATAGCCCAGGTCAAGCAAACCTGCATAGCCCACCACTACGTTCAAGCCAATGGCAAGCATTGCAAATGCAAGGAACTGTGCTCCAATGCGGACGATGAAAGCATTGTTCGATATTCCCAGCAGATCGAGGACAAATTGTGAGCCGCTCAGAGGAGGTGCAATTAAAAGGATTAACGCAACAAGTCCATAACGGCCTGCCATGGGCAGCGCTTCCCACCAATTGGCGATTGCTCCCCAGGGTCCAACACGCTGCTGACGGCGCTTCCTTTCCTGGGCCACCCAATCATCTACGCCGATCCTTTTATCGGTGTTATCTGCTTCTTGGGGCGCAGCTGCTTTCATAGCTCTTTCTTCAGTCGAATTAGGCGTGGCCACAATTACACCTTACTAACCACGGCCCGCCCAAGAATGCCGCTTGGCCGGATTAGTAACACTGCCAAGAGCAGAACAAACGCGACAACATCTTTGAAGGTCACGGAAATATAGACACTGGCAAAGGATTCTGCCATTCCAAGCACCAAACCTCCAATGACAGCGCCGGGCACGTTGCCAATGCCGCCCATGACGGCAGCGGTAAATCCTTTTAACCCGGCCAGGAATCCCATCGTATGGCGAATACTGAAGAAGACGATGCCGACAAGCACACCAGCGCCACCGGCCAATACTGCCCCGATGAAGAATGTCACGAGGACAACCTGGTTCACATTTACACCCATCATAGCGGCCGCATCCAGGTCCATCGATACAGCCCGCATTGCACGACCCAGCCGCGTGCCACGCACAAAGTAGGTCAGGGCCAGCATGAGCACGAGGGTCGTCCCGATCACGAGTAGACGCGAGGCATGTACGCGTAAATCGCCCAAATCCAGGCCGGCTGCAGTGGGAATTAGAGTCCCGCTGCCAAAGCTCTTCGGCCGCGAACCGACCGTGATTTGCACCATGTTTTGTAGAACGAAGGAAACGCCCAGCGCGCTAATAAGCGGTGCGATACGCGGAGCGTATCGCAGTGGCCGGTATGCAAAGCGCTCGACGACGATACTCACGAAGCCGGCTCCAACCATGGCGACAACCAGCATGAGAACGATAAGCAAAGCTACCGGGATGAGCGCACCTTCTTCCGTAAAAAAAAGGATAAAGACTCCGTATGCAAGATACGCCCCGATCATGTAGATGTCGCCGTGCGCGAAGTTAAGAAGTTTGAGAATGCCGTACACCATCGAATAACCTAGCGCAATAAGCGCGTACACGCTACCGAGCGTGAGGCCATTGACGATGGTTTGCGGCAGCTGGTCGAAAAACTGTTCCATGCTAATTTATATCTATTCGGTTTACCAAGCCTGCCTTTAGGTCAATCCGAAGCAAGCCTATCGAAGAAGAATCGGAGAGTCTGAACCCCTTTTCCGAACAGGTCTAAGGTTCCTTCCCCTCTGCAAGCAGACTTGGAACGCTTTCTCTTTGATAAGTTCGGAACTCAATTACAAAAGGATCCATATTCATACTCGAGTGTTGTGATTTGAGTGATCTTAGGGCATATTCGGCAGATGCAACTTCCCATCGTAAAACCGGCTCCCATCGTATCAGAGCACAGCGCCAGCTTTCGCGGGGTGTTTGAAAACCGCTGTCAGTTCCGGCATTTCGAGAATTATCTAACCGGACTGATTGTGTTGAAGAACAAGTCGATGGCGAACATGACGCGCTGCCTGTTGGATAGCGCTGACAAGACCAACCTGTCGCGCTTCTTGTCGGAAGCGAACTGGGATGCCGCGGAACTGAACCAGGATCGCATTGCATACTTATTCCAGCAAACCAAGCGTCAGCGCCCGCAAATCGATGCTGGCCATCGATGATACTTTGTGCGAGCACGTCGGCAGTCTGTTCGAATACATTGACCAACATTACAACCACGGCAACCACATGTATCCGCTAGCGCACAATCTGGTCACCGGCCACTACATCAGCGGCGCGGTTCGCTTTCCGGCCGACTGGCGACTGTACCGGCGCTACGAAGAAGTCACCGACTGGGAAGCGTTCGTCAAGAAACTGTTGCCCGACGCTACGATCCCGAAAACCAAGAAGGAGCGTAATCGCTTCAAACGTCAAGTCGCACCCACCTTGCTGGCCGACCCAGAGTTCCGGGCTCTGGACGAATCTTTTCAGACCAAGATTTCGCTGGCGGCTGAACTGGTCAAGGCGGCGCTGGCGCACGATTTGCCCTTTGAAACGGTGCTGTTCGACGCCTGGTACCTGGCACCCGAATTGCTCGAAGTTCTCAGTGCGCATGGCAAGCACTGGATCAGCCTGCTGAAAAACAACCGCAACCTTATCACCAACAGCTTTGTGCTCCAGGATGCTTCCGGCGAACGCATGCGCTTTGATGGTCCGCACATCAAGGTGCAGGACCTAGTGCCGCTTATCCCACCTTCCGCTTTCAAACCGATGCAAGTGGGCGAGCAGACCTACTACTGCTTCAGCAAGAATGTACGCATCCCGACTTTGGGGAAGGTACGGCTGGTCATCAGCTTTGCCAAGCCTGATTTAACCGGCACCTATGCCGTGCTGGTCAGCAGCCATCTCAGTTGGGATGCCAAGAAGATCATCGCAACCTATCTGCTCCGTTGGCCGATTGAGACCTTTTATCAAGACGCCAAACAGAACCTGGGGCTCCACGAATATCGCATGCGCTCGGCCGCCGCCATTCATAAGCACTGGTCACTGGTCTTCGTGGCCTATTCGTTCCTGCACCTGCACTGTTTGCCCACATCGCGTCGTGACAAGGTCTGCGCGCCCATCCAATCCATCGGGCAGGTTATTCGCCAACAAAGCCAGCAGCTAATCGAAGCATTGATCTTGCAGGCTCACGGCTCTCTGTCTGACGGTACTGACGAGCAACAAGTCTTCTCGTACTTATTCGCCAAGCAGGCTTACTCTTTGGCTGCTTGAGCCTTTTCACTCAAATCACAACACTCGAGTTCATATAGGGGCGAACGCCCTCCCTCCAAGAAACCCCTTTGATTACATGCGGCTACTGCTCGATGAGCGAGAAGCCCCCATCCACAACTTGGAACAGGAAGAACGAACTGCCGGCTGCCTGGTTGCCTTCTCCGAAGGAAACCCCCACACCCAACGGCGTAGTGTCCATGTCAGTCGCGGCCATCGCAGTCACCATGCAATCTCGCGAGATATCGCCGTCGCGCACGCAGCGCTCGAGCGTATCCAATGCGATGAAAGTCGTGAAGGCTGCTGCGCCACCGAACGCACCAAAGGCATCGTCGACCTGTTCGGTGTAAAGGTCATTGTATGGCGCCATAGACGGGACCAGATTCGGATCGGGCGCGAAGAATGACACGTAAGTGCCTTCTGCAGCATCGCCCGCGATTTCGATGAACTCAGTCGAGAAGCCACCATCGGCAAGGAAGTAGACACCATCATAGCCTTGCTCGCTCAATTGAACAGCGAGGGTCGCTTCCTGACTCACGATCTGGTTCGGGAAGAAGACTGCATCATGACCCGCGCCAAGAATTGCAGTGGCGATCGAGGAGAAATCAGTCTCTTCCTGGGTTACGGAGGCGCGCTCGACAGTAGCTCCACTTTCAGTAAGCAATGCTTCCATTTCGTCGTTCAACCCAACGGAGTAAGACGACTGGTCGTCGAGTAGGTACACAGAGGTTGCACCCAACTCATCTGTTAGATAAGCCGCATCGGTCTTGCTCTGATCGGCATCCGTCGGGATCGGCCGGAAGAAGGTCGCCGTTCCTGGAGCCGTGAGCGCGGTGTTGGTGCACGACTGCGTAATGTGCGCCATATTGGCCTCTTCGAAGACCGGTTGCGTTGATTCGCAGACCTGGCTTCCAGCCGGGCCGACGACGAGGTAGATGTCTTCGTCCGCAACGAAGCGCTCGGCAACGATCTTACCCACGTCCGGGTTGATCTCAGTGTCGCCTTCGACAACTTCTACGTTGAGGCCAGTGCGTGCGTTAAAGACTTGCACGGCCACCTGCACAAAGCCAAGCTGTTCAAGCCCGATGAAGGCAGCTCCGCCTGTGAGCGGGCCAAGGAAGCCGATCTTGAGCGGTACGTCTACACTCAGTTTTTCAACTTCGACTGCAACGCCGGCTGCATCGCCCTGCAATAGCGCGAAGCCGCCATCCTGGATCTGGAAGAGGAAGAAGGCTGCTCCGGCCAACTGGTTGCCCTCGCCAAATGAAATCGGCACACCAAGTGGACTGGTGCTCATGTTCGTGGCCGACATCTCGGCTAGCACACAGCTACGCGAGACATCGCCGGCATCGGCGCAACGTCCAACCGCTTCCAGCATGACCCGCGTTGCGTTCGCGCCCGCACCACCAAAGCCTCCAAAGTCTTCGGAAAATTCAGCAGCGAAGCGCGCGTTGTAGTCCGCCATCGAGTCGATCTGGTTCGGGTCAGGCGCAAAGAAGGAAACATAGGTCCCTTCTGCTGATTCGCCCGCGGCCTCGACCCAATCGGCGGCGAAACCGCCGTCGGCAAGGAAGTATGTTCCTTCGAAGCCTTGTTCGCGCAGTTGCACCGCCAGCGTGGCCTCCTGAGAGGTGATCTGGCTGGGGAAGAATACGACATCATGGCCAGCCGCAACAACCGCGGTCGCCACGGATGAGAAATCGGTCTCTTCCTGGGTAACGGAGGCTCGCTGGGTGGCGACGCCGCTGTCGCCCAGGATCGCTTCCATCTCGTCGTTCAGACCCGTGGAATAACTCGACTGATCGTCGAGGAGATATACGGAGCTAGCGCCAAGTACGTCAACCATATAGGCCGCGTCCGTTGCGCTTTGGTCCGCGTCTGTCGGAATGCCGCGGAAAAAGGTGGGCGTTCCCGGATCAGTCAATGCAGTATTCGTGCACGACATTGTGATGTGTGCAATGCCGGCTTCCTCGAACACCGGCTGTGTCGATTCACACACCTGGCTACCGGCCGGACCGATTACGCCGACGATCTCTTCATCAGCGGCGAAGCGCTCCGCAACAACCTTGCCAACGTCTGGGTTGATCTCAGTATCTCCCTGGACCAGTTCGACTTGAAGACCTGTCTCTTCATTGAAGATGTCGACGGCAACCTTCGCGAATCCCCACATCTCCTGCCCGATAAAGGCGGCTCCGCCGGTAAGCGGCGCCATGAAACCGAGTTTGATCGGGCCGACATCCATGACCTCAGGTTCTTCAGCTGGTTCTTCAGCAGGCTCTTCTGCAGGAGCTTCCGTTGGTTCAGGCGGGGGGGGTGGCTCTTCCGTCGGTGCTGAGCGACAGGCCGCCAGCACAAGCGAGAAAAGCATCAGTACAGCAAGCATCTTTTGCAATGTTTTCATTTTCTCCTCCATAAAAAAATCGAATACAGACTTACTCAGGAATTGTCACATGTATTTCTATCCGTTAGCTGCTCACCTCCGAGTGTTTAAATATTTGACATACCCTCCATCTCCCAAAATTCTTCCAGCTCCACACCCAGCCCATCCACTGTGCGGTTGCACCAGGCGAAGAATCCGGTGATCTGGTTGATCTCGAGTATAGACTTATCTCCAAAGCCCACACTACGCAATCTCTCGATATCATCCAAAGTGCTCGCTGCTGGCCGCAGGGTCAGCTTGACCACGTAGTCGAGCATCGCGCGGTCGGCCGCGTCCAGCTCGGCCTCTCGATAATCTTGCTTCATCTGCGCGACCCAATCCGGGTCACCGACTTCTCTGAGGAGCCCCTCCCCATGATGCCGTATTCAATACTCGCATTCATTCAGCACTGATACAGTCACCGCAATCATTTCACGCTGGGCCAGAGACAAATCGCAGTCCCCGTGCATAACGCCATTGTAAAAGGTCATGAGTGCCCGCATCGCAGAAGTATTAAGGCTGTGGACTTTTATGATGTTGTCCACACCACCCCACGAGCGCTGCGTGCCGTTGTAGAGTTTCTTGACTATGCCGGTGGCTTCGTCTTCCTTTACATGTTTAATCCACATGCTAACTCTTGGTTAATTCTCCCGCAAGTGGTCGATCTTTGCCAGTAATGTTTCCGTGTCTGGCGGGCCTTTCGCGATGACCTCGGAATATTGCACAACCCCATCCGGATCGACGATGAATACTGCTCGACGCGAGTATCCCCGGTCTGGCCGGTAGATGCCATATTGCTCGGCGACCGCGCCCTTCGGATGGAAGTCCGCCAATAATGGAAACTGTATCCCTCCAAGTATGTTTGCCCAAGCCCGATGGGCATAGACGCTATCAATGCTGATGCCCAGCACCTGGGCATTGCGCTCCTCGAATTCCGGCAGATATTTCTGGAAGTCGAGCAGCTCTATCTCTCAAGTACTCGTAAAGTCGAGCACATAGAACCCGAGCACAACGAAGCGCTCCCTTAAGCTGGACAGTCGTAGCGGGCTATCGCCCACCGAGGCGGCGAGCTCAAAATCCGGGGCAACTTGTCCGACTTCGATGGGTGCTTGTGGCATGGCGGAGTCCTTAGAGTAGCGGCAGGGAGAACGACCGAAAAGTCTGCCGCGTGAGTGGTCAAATGATACTGTTACATCGGCTAAATTGGCAAGAGGCAACAGAATTTGTCAGACGACATTATATTCGTAGATCAGATCGGCTTCAGCAAATCGCGAGAGGCGCAAGGAGTAAATATCGACTGTAGAAGCATGTCCATCAAGCATGATCTCCGCCAGGAGTAACCCGGCAATTGGACCGTGCATGAAGCCGTGCCCGGAGAATCCCGTAACAACATAATATCCTTCTAACTCAGAAGCCCCTATCACAGGATGTGCATCCGGTGTCACTTCATAAAGTCCTGCCCAATGCGAGGCCCGCGCCGCCTCTGCTAGCAGGGGTATCCGCTCGATAGCTTTTTCAAGCGTTATATACTCCCACTCTTTGTCGATACTCTCGTCGAAACTGGGCACTTCTTCGGGGTTGGACATGCCGAGGAGTAATCCTTCTCCTTCTTTGTGAAAATATAGGCTGGCCGCGAAATCGATCGTAAATGGAAAATCCGACGGGATTGCAGGGATTGGATTGGTTGTCAGTATCTGCCGACGGATGGGCACGACCGGCACATCGACTCCGGCAAACTCCCCAATCCGAGCAGACCACGGTCCCGCTGCATTGACAATCATCTCGCAGGCTATCTCTCCCTGAGAAGTCTCAACGCTCCTTATCTGGCCTTTCTCCACCTCGATACCGGTCACTTCCACATCTGTCAGACACTTTACCCCCAGTCGGCGAGCCGCATTAATATAGCCCATCACAACGCTGTTCGGATCCGCCAGCCCATCTTCGCCGTGGTAGGTGGCAGCCAACACATCCTCTGTCTGCACGATTGGAGTGCGCTCACGGATTTCGGCAGGACTCAGCCATTCCGTTTGCACGCCCAGAGAGTTTTGCAGGTCAACGGTTCGGCGGAACGACTCAACATCTTTCTCATGTCGCAATAAAAAGAGATAGCCGCATTTACGCACATCGGCCGATTGTCCGGTTACTTCCTCGAATGCATCCAGCATCGGCAGGCTGTGTTGAGACAGCCGAATATTAACTTCCGTCCTAAACTGATGCCGAATACCACCTGCACACTTGCCAGTTGCGCCCTGCCCAAAGAATGAAGCCTTCTCCAATAAAACTACATCTCTGCAGCCGCGTGCAGCCAGATGGAATGCACTGCTGGCACCCATGACACCGCCACCAACAACGACAACCTGCGTGTGCGAGGGCAGCTCACTCATGTTGAGTATTCATCATGTACTTCGAATGTGCTGTTTTACTAACGACCGATGAGCGCCAAGAGCAACTCTACGGCTCCCGCGATGAGTACCTGCAAGCTCAGCGAGCGCCCGAACAAATATCCAGACTGTTGTCGTTCGTGCAGCAGGATCGTGATGCCGGCAATGATAGTCGCTGCACCGATTATGAGCGGCAACTGGTAGACAACAGGATCGAG
Source organism: Anaerolineales bacterium (assembly GCA_965248775.1). Classification (GTDB taxonomy): domain Bacteria; phylum Chloroflexota; class Anaerolineae; order Anaerolineales; family JBHHUI01; genus JBHHUI01. The sequence goes on along the minus strand of OZ252150.1, from coordinate 579,957 downwards.
GCCGGTGAAGAACCCCAAGACGATGCTGCCAATCAGGACTAAGGCGCCTATCTGTAAGATTCTTGCCGGCCATGAAGCAACCTGGATAGTGTGCTGCCGCACTTGAGACGAAACGACTAGAAGGCCAAGCAGCGAGAGCGCGCTGCCAAGCAGGATTCCTACAAGAGCAATAATCATCGCTGCTCCTTCAATTGAGGATGGATCGTCTGAAATGCGAGTTCTGCCCAAGCTGTGTACATCTTGCCGGAGGGGTGTAAGCCATCCGAAACAAGCATCTCAGGCTCGTGCGCGGCGGCGCTTGATATAGGTGTCAAGTCCACGTAGTGAGCACCGACATTTGATGTGGTCTCTTGGTTGATTTCATTGAATCGAGCAAGTGTGGCCCGAATTGTCCGAGGATCGAGTTGTTGCGCAAAGGGAGTGCTGCTGTAATCCGGGATTGAGAAGACCAGCACGTGCTCCGCTTTCCCACCTGCAAAGCCGACCACCTTTTCCAGCAGTTCGGAGAACCCGACCCGGTAGGTCTGCGCATTATAGCCACGATACTGGTCATTCACACCGATCAACAACGTCACCAGATCATAAGGAGGCGATAGACGCGCCAGAGATATTGCATCAGCCAGCTCGTTGGTCGTCCAGCCAGTAACCGCCAGCACCATCATCTCCGTTGCACTGAAACCAGCTGCCTCCAACAAGTCGACAAACTGAGCGGACCAGCGTTCCTGCGCGAGCACCCCTTCCCCAAATGTAAACGAATCTCCCAGTGCAAGGATGCGAAGTGCTTCAGCCATTAGAGAACCAGGAAAATTGCTGCGCCGAATTAACGAACGACGAGTCCTTCAAATAACTTGCGCGTGGCAAGTGCGATTTCATCGACAGCTGCATTGAAGGCTGCATCGTTCGCACGCGATGGCGCGCGATAGCCACTCACTTTGCGCACAAACTGCAGTGCGGCAGCTTGCAGCTCCTCATCGGTCGGCGGTTCTTCCGGACGGCGTAATTGTTTAATACTGCGACACATGATAAAAACTCCAATTCGGTCATTTCATCCTTTATTCTGGATTCGTTTATAGCTCAACCAGACTGCCCAATCCCATCTTCTCCGCATTCGCAAGAGCGATCCCGGCCGCGATCGCGTCCTGCACTGCAACACCACAGGACTTGAAATAGGTGATCTGCTCAGCCGAAGTGCGTCCGCTCTGGCTGCCCGCAATGACCTCCCCGATCTCCGCATGGATATGGCTGGCTGCAATGTCCCCGTTCTGGATCGGCACGATGAGATCGCCCGCCTCCTCCATCACCGACTCACGCGAATCGACGACAACGAGAGAGCGCCCCACGGTTTCAACGTCCACTTCTTGCATCTCGGGCGTGAACGAGCCCACACCATTAATATGCGCACCGGGCTGTAAATCCTGCCCATCGAAGACAGGCACTCTTGAGGTCGTCGCCGCGCAGATAATATCAGCATGGGTAATCGCTTCGCGCGGACTTCGCGTCACGCGCACATCTGCAGGTATAGGCCCAGTCCCGGTCATCTCGGCAGCGAACGCTTCGGCGTGGCTTGCAGTCGGACTGTAAACCCAAACTTGCTCCATTTTCCGAACCGTGCACACCGCTTCCAATTGAGTGCGGGCCTGCACTCCACTCCCAAAAATGGCGACGACGGAGGCATCCTCGCGCGCCAAAACATCTGTTGCCGCCCCGCTCCCGGCACCGGTACGAATAGCCGTGAGGGAACCCCCTTCCATCAGTGCAAGGGGTCGGCCGGTTACCGAGTCTAGCACCATCACGGCTGCATGGATGATCGGCAGGTCGCGTTTGGGATTATCGCCAAAGACAGACACAACTTTGACGGCCAATGTCCCGGAGCCTTCCTCGCTCGCGCCGGCAAGCAAAGCGGGCATAAAGAGAGCGACCCCATTGGACTTCGGGACTGCGATCCGACTACGCAGTGGTACTGTCGCCTCCCCGCTGGAGAGTTGGCTGAAAGCGGTTTTCATTCCTTCGACCGCTGCTTTCATCGGCAATGTCTGCCGAACATCGGGGGCTGAGAGTATACGAATTCGCATGTTAGTTTTGCTCATATTCAGGAAAAATTGGGAAAAATGCGGGTACGCAGTTCACTGCACAACTTCTGATTAGCCCGCGTCTCAGAGGTTGAAAGTCTCGTCCTGTACTTCACTCGTGCGGTTTATACCTGGCACTTATTCTTGTTTATTATGGGCATAAGCACAAAGCTAGTCAACATTGTTGGTTGTCAGGCACGCACTCACATGTTAGGCTGTCCCAACAGCCTTCGTCAGGATATTCACCGATGAACTTTGTCAATTTAGGAAACACCGGCCTGAAATTTTCACGAGTGATCATGGGCTGCGGCAACTTTGGCGGCGTCGGCAGCGCACCAGAATTTTTCGGCCAGGGCGAATCAGAAAGCGAGGCGCATGCGCTGCTCGACGAAGCATACGAGCTGGGCATCACCGTCTTCGATACGGCGGATGCTTACGGTGGTGGCCGCAGCGAAACCTATCTGGGCAACTGGCTGCGGGCAAAAGGTCCTACAACGCGAGACAAACTGCTGATCAGCTCCAAAGTCTTCAACCCCGTGGGTCCCGGACCGAACCATAGTGGTCTTTCTCGGCTCCATATTATGCGACAGGTGGAGGCCAGCCTGCAAAGGCTCGCTCTGGATCACCTGGATATGTATCTGATGCACGAGCCGGACCCCAGTACCCCAATGGAAGAGACCTTGCGTACAATGGATGACCTCGTGCATCAGGGAAAAGTGCGCTATATCGGCGCATCAAATATGCCGGCCTGGCTGCTGACAAAATCCTTATGGCTTAGCGATAAATACAATCTGGAGCGCTTCGCCTGGGTACAAAACTCGTTTAGCTTGTTGGACCGCGCGGATGAACGCGAGATGTTCCCACTCTCCGAAGATCAGAGCCTTGGCTATACACCTTTCAGTCCATTGGCCGGAGGCTTTCTGACAGGCAAGTACCGCTTTGAGCAGGATTATCCAAGCGGCTCACGGATGACCTTGCGCCCGGAACCATACTTCCGTCATTGGAACAGACAAACTTTCGCTCAGCTTGAGACGTTCCGTTCAATGGCCGCGGAGCGAAACATCAGCATGGCGGGTCTGGCCCTGGCATGGGTACTGACACATCCACGTGTCACCGCTCCCATTGTCGGGCCGCGCCACACATTTCGAGCCGATCCGCGAAGCGCTCTCATTTGATCTCAGTCAGGATGATTTTCAGGAGATAGCCTCCCTCTTCAATTCCGGGAACGATTTAGCGTAGATTCAATCAGGTCCAACATAGATGAACAGGAGAACCAATCCATGGAAGTTTTAATCGTCAACCAAGAAGAAGTTGCCAAACTCATGCCAATGGATGCCTGCATGGATGCTATGGCTGGCGCGCTCAAAATCCTCTCGGCTGGAGACGCCATCATGCCATTGCGTCAAGCCATCTGGCTACCCGAGAAGTTCGGTGCGCTTGGACTGATGCCTGCGATTATGGATGACATCGAATCGATGGGGATAAAGGTTGTAAGCGTGATGCCCGGCAATCACGGTACCGAATATGACTCTCATCAGGGAGCTGTTCTGCTCTTCGAAACTAATAATGGCCGTATGCTTGCCATGATTGATGCCAGCGAGATTACTGCCATCCGCACCGCAGCCGCATCCGGTGTCGCCACTCGCCTGCTGGCGCGCGCAGCGGCCGATGACCTGGCCATACTTGGTTCGGGCGTGCAAGCTCGTTCGCATCTGGAAGCAATGCTCGTCGCACGTGAGATCAAACGCGTACGTGTTTGGAGCAGAACACTTCAAAATGCGCAAGCCTTTGCTGAAAAAGAATCTCAAAGACACGGGATCGAAATTGAAGTCCCAGACTCAGTCGAAGCTGCTGTGGACGGTGCGGACATCATCTGCACGACCACCTCCGCGCGCGAACCCATTCTGATGGGGGATTCGCTCGCGCCAGGGTCCCACATCAATGCCGCCGGATCGAGTGTGTCCTTTACACGTGAGCTGGATACCGCTGCCGTGGTCAAGTCCAGTCTGTTTGTCGATCGTCGCGAATCGACATTGAATGAAGCCGGTGATTTCCTGATGCCGAAAGCAGAAGGTGCCATTGGCGACGATCACATCCGGGCGGAGATCGGCGAGATATTGTTGGGCAAACATCCGGGGCGCGAGAGATCCGATGAAATCACACTCTTCAAATCACTCGGCGTCGGCGTGGAAGACTTAGCTGCAGCCCACCTGATCTATAACAGCGCCATCGAAAAAGGTATGGGCACGAGTATCGAATTTGGTGGTGGCCGCTAGGTCAATGATCGTTCTCGCCGAAATCGAGGCCGCCCGGGAGCGCATCCAGGGCTCCGCTATCCGCACCCCGCTTGTGCGACTTAACGAGTCGAATTTCGACGGGGAGATTTATCTCAAGCTCGAAAACCTGCAACCCATCGGCTCCTTCAAACTGCGCGGTGCGGGCAACGCCATCGGAAAATTACTCGCTGCCGATGGATCTGTGCCGGAACACTCGCCACTGCACAAGGGCATCTTCACCGCCAGCGCCGGCAATATGGCGCAGGGCGTCGCCTGGCAAGCGCGCCGTCTTGGTTTGCCGTGCATTGTGCTTGTACCGGATCACGCTCCCGAAACCAAGCTCGCGGCAATCAAACGGTTGGGCGCCGACATTGTGAAGATTAGCTTCGATGACTGGTGGGAGGTCATTCTTACGGGCACGCATCCATTGATCACCGGGCACTTCGTGCATCCTGTAAGCGATCCGGATGTGATTGCAGGCAATGGAACGATTGTGCTTGAATTGCTAGAGGATTTACCCGATGTTGATGCGATCGTGATCCCATATGGCGGTGGTGGGCTGACGGCTGGAATTGCCAGTGCAGTGCGAGCGCGCAGGCCAGAGACGATGATTTACACAGTGGAAATTGATATAGCGGCCCCGCTGGCTGCCTCCCTAGCCGCTGGCGAACCAAGGGAAGTAGATTATGAACCGTCTTTCGCGGACGGGCTCGGCGGAAAGAATGTCCTTCCTGATATGTGGCCGCTGGTAAGCAAATTGGTCGATGCAGCGCTGGTCGTTACGCTTGAAGAGACCGCTGCCGCGCTGCGTTTGCTCGCGGAACGCAACCGCATCATTGCGGAGGGCGCCGGAGCCGCACCGGTCGCAGCTGCCTTGGCCGGCAAAGCCGGAAACGGTAAAGTGGCATGCATCGTGTCCAGCGGCAACATCGATTTATCTAAACTAGCGAAGATATTCCAAGGGGAGCTGCCTTGATTCAAGCCTCCCGCTACTTGTTAATCATGCAAAGGGTTACATGACTGCCATTTACTACAACAATCGCTACTTCGTCTCGGTATTAAATTCAGAAAATGGGGATGTAGATGGAGACACGCGCTTTCATTACCGGCAGCAAGACGAAATTCTGTGGGGCACTTATTCCGGCGGTAGTATAAAGTTTGGAACGATCGTTGGTCGCGTTGAACCAGACGGAAAATTGAACTTTCGCTATCAGCACCTCAACCAGGCGGGTGAGTTTATGTCTGGCGAGTGCGACTCGACACCCACGCTACTTCCTGATGGTCGTATTCGTCTACAGGAAGAATGGCGCTGGATGAGCGGCGATCAGTCTTCAGGCAGCTCGATTGTGGAAGAGGTTATTTCGAGACGACCGGACTAAGGTGTCTCCCGCAACCGACGCAGAGTTTCGAAAACAATATCGACAACCTGATAATCTCGAAGCCCTCCGGTTCTATACTCTGTCATCGTCGACTGTCTTCAGGCTACTGGAGAGCAGAAAGGCGGCGTTGCGCACCTTCATCGAAGAACGGTTTGAATCAGCTAGAGGTAGGTTTCGGATTTCGAAGGACACCGGGATAATCCGAGCGATCAAATAGCCGCTTAGCGGCGCTTCTGGCCGAAGAGAAGCTCTTCACGTATTTGGAGATCGGTGTTTCGAATTTTGAGCGATAGGTCGGCTGCCAGATTCCGCATCAGCCGATAACCGAGTTGTGGATAGGTATCGCAGAGCAACATCAATTTTTCACGTGGAATGATGATCAAATGCGTACCATGTTTTGCACAGCGCGCCGTGGCTGAGCGCAGGCCTTCGTCCACGAGCGCCACTTCGCCGAAAGATTGGCCGCGCCTGAGGGTCGCTATCGTTACAGGACTCAAATCCGATCGCGTTTGGTCCGTGACCAAGGATGGATCGACCTGAATTTCGACTTCACCCTGCGTAATAATATATAACTCACCGCTGGGCTCATTCTCTTCGAAGATCACATCGCCGGTATCGCAGTTGCGTTCTTCGCAGAGTGCAGCGACCAATTCGAGTTGAGTTGGTGTGAATTCGTAGAAAATGTCAGCCTGTTTAAGCAGATGTTCGAAGGGCATGATAAGCTTTCTACGTAGGTGAATCGGAAAATATGAGAGCGGGAAGGATTGTATCAGATTTGCGCCGTCACCAAAACGGCATCCGAGCAAGAATTATTAAGTTGGAAGCCAAAATGACATGATTATCGATAGCTTGCATACATTCAATTCACACCATTCAGCATATCATGCTGCATATCGCATTAATTCGAACGAGGTTATGCGTAGTGTCGAACCGAGAACCGCGCTGAATCTATGACCAAGGCACGCGTCCGATTGGGCAAAGCAGGAGAAATGCTGGCGGCCCAGGAATTGGTGGCCGCTGGCTATGAGATCGTGACGCAAAACTATCGTTGTCCGGCGGGTGAACTCGATCTTATAACTCGGCATGAGGAGGAGTGGGTGTTTGTAGAAGTCCGCACCCGGAGCAGCAAAACGTTTGGCACACCAGAGGAATCGATCACACCTTCAAAACAGCAGCGCCTAATCCAATGCGCAGAGTATTATCTGGATGAGCATGGTCTGGGTGATGTCCCCTGGCGCATCTATGTCGTTGCGGTTGAGATGAAACTGAATGGGGAAGTGGAGCGCTTTGAGATCATACCGGACGCGGTCGGCGAGTAATCACCAATGAAAAAATCCCGCCTCGGTCGCAGAGAATTCCTTAAGCTGAGTGGCGCTGCAACCCTGGGGCTTGCTCTGACTCCTGCGAGACAGCTGCGGGCAGCCCGCCCCCTACCCCCCGAAGATATTTCTCAATTGAACCCAGTCCTTACAGGCCGCGTAACGACTGATTATTTGCGTATCTTCCGTCAGCCATCATTCGAGAGCAAGCAGGCTGGCTGGCTCGGCTACGATGAACTCGTTCCAGTGTATAGGGAAGTAGAGGCTGAACCTCGGGCTGGCCATCCAAATAACACCTGGTACGAGATTGATCATGGTTATATTTATTCAATAGATGTGCAGCCCAGCCAGCCCAGTCTGAATCCTGTCGTATCGAAAATTCCTTCAACGGGACTCGGATATTTGGGGGAGATCACTGTTCCATTCACAGATGCAATCTGGAAGGCAGATCAGCCAAATCTGACAGCCTATCGCCTCTATTATGACGGGGTCTTCTGGGTCACCGGCCTGACTCGAACTTTGGACGGCACGCTGCTCTACGAGCTGTATGATGAGCGCCTCGGTGTGAATTATTTTGTACCCGCCGCGCACGTCCGCATCGTGCGACCGGCGGAACTAACTCCCATTGCACCGAACGCCACCAATAAGCGCATCGAAGTCGATTTAACCATTCCCCAACGCCTGACGGCCTTCGAGGGCAAATCCGAAGTTTTCTCAACGCTCGTCTCCGCCGGACGCTACCGTTTTGAGGCCGACATTGCGGCTCAGGGCGGGTTCCCAACGCTGACACCCGAAGGCCGCTTCCAGATCGAACGCAAAAAACCCTCCAGGCATATGGGTTTTGGTGAATTTGCCAGCAATTATGAGTTGCCGGGCGTCGGCTGGGTGGGCTACACCCATTGGCGCGGCTATGCCTTTCATTCCACCTATTGGCATAACGATTACGGCTATCCGCGCAGCGCTGGCTGCATAAATATGCGTCTTGCTGACGCACGCTGGCTCTATCGCTGGAGCCTGCCGGTTGCTCCATATGGGGAAGAACTCGTGGAAGGTCGCGGCACGCAGGTGGAGATCGCCTAAAACATGCAGAGGAATTTCTCGCGCCGCTCGTTTCTAAAAATCGCGGGAGCCACTGCCCTCGGAGTGGGCTTGCCGGCTGTCCAGCGCGCGAGCGCATTTGAACGCCCTATCGCGTATGGCAGGAGCTTGATGATTTACGTGACGGTGTACAGCCGCCCTTCGGTCTACGGACGTCAACTTGCGTTCCACCCCCTGGACTCAATCTTGCCGATATACGAACAAGTTATGAGCGAAGATGTAAACGCGCATAACCCCAACTGGTATCGCACACACAGTGGATATATCCATGCCAGCAATGTGCAGCCGGTAAACTGGCGCTATAACCTTCCGCGCACGCGGATTCCCGCCACGGGCCAACTCGTCGACCTGACAGTGCCATTTACCACTGCTCGCAGAGATGCAAACTCGGATGCGGCAGAGCGATACCGACTCTATTACGGTTCGACATACTGGGCCATGGATGCAATAACCGACCGGCAGGGGGTTACCTGGTATGCCCTCTGGGATGACCGCATCAATGAGACCTTCTTCGCGCCTGCTCGCACTTTAAGACTGGTAATAGAAAGTAATCTCGCTCCGATTTCACCGAACGTAACCGACAAATGGATTCAGATAGACGCCAGTAGCCAGCACCTGACAGCCTTCGAAGAGACGACACCTGTATTTGAGACGCTGATCTCCTCAGGCCGTAATTATTCCGGCGAGCCCGCATTGGGAGATTTCCGCACACCGCTGGGAACGCATACCATCTACCGCAAACGACCTGAACGCCACATGGCCGCCGGCGACGCAGCTGCGCCGGATTTCTTCGATCTGCCGGGGGTCTCCTGGGTAAGCTACTTCAGCGGTGGCATGGCTTTCCACGGCACATACTGGCACAACGATTACGGCACCCCCTGGAGTCACGGCTGTATCAACATGCGCCCCGAAGACGCCCGCTGGCTCTACCGCTGGACAGAACCTTATGTGCAGCCCAACGAACATTCCACTGATTCTCCCGGCACGCGCGTAGAAGTCATTTAGCCTCGGCGCTTCTCCCGATCGAACCGAAATTCAGGAATTACCAATTACAATAGTGCGGAATTATCTCCGTCTCTATTGGATTATTAAATGCAAATACGCTGGCTTCATGTTGGTCTCTACACATTCATATCGTCGCTGCTGCTGGCCGGGGCTTTCTTTTCCGGTTACTACACCCACTCTGTTAACTCGGGTATCGTGTCTCAATATCCGCTGCTGAGGGAAGCACGACAACTAATTTCGAAGAATTATTTGGGTGAACTGCCAACAGAGCAGGAATTTGAATACAGCATGATCCGAGGCTTGGTCGACGAGGTTGATGATCCCTATACGTTCTTTGTCGAACCGCAACGCGCCGAACTTGACACGGATGAACGTGCCGGCGCTTTTGGCGGGATCGGCTCGAGCCTGTCCAAGAATGAACACGGTCAATTTGTGTTGGAACCGTTCCGAGATAGCCCGGCGGCCAACGCAGGCATTCTCGCCAGCGACCTGTTGCTGGCCGTTGATGATGTCACATTGACGGCTGAAGAATCGATTGACGATGTCGTCGCACTCGTCCGTGGTGAAGTAGGCACCGATGTTCAACTGGAAGTGCGGACAGATGAGGATGAGTCACGCGTCGTGACAATCGAACGGCAAAAATTCGAAATTCCATCCACCACCTGGCGGGTACTTGAGCAGGATGCCTCCGTTGGTCTGATCGATGCGAAACGGTTCAGCCAACGCACTCCCGATGAGATTGAGCTGGCTCTGGAAGAATTGGAAGCTGCCGGGGCGACGCGCTTGATACTTGATCTACGCAGCAATCGGGGTGGATTGCTCGATGCAAGCGTAGACGTGGCTGGTTTATTTCTTGATGGGGGCGTGGTGCTTTACGAAGAGCGTCGAGATCGGCCTGAAAAAACATTTGAAGCCGAATCGCGCACACCTGCAGCAGACATTCCCGTGGTTGTATTAATTGATAACGGCAGTGCCAGCGCGGCTGAAATTGTTGCTGGGGCTTTACGCGATCGGGGACGCGCGCCTCTGATCGGGCAAGCCAGCTTTGGGAAAGGCTCGGTGCAACTCGTTTTTGAACTGGAAGATGGTTCGAGTCTGCACATCACGAACGCACGCTGGATGACTCCGGCCCGAACACCAATCGATGGTGTAGGTCTTGAACCGGATATTATTCTCCCCACTGATCAATCTGAGACTGCGAGCGATGAGGCAATGGATCGCGCGATCGAGTATTTAAATAATCTGCCATGAATTCCACCGGCGATGGGATCAAGGTCGTGGCAACCAACCGCAGAGCGCGCCACAACTATTTTATTGACGACACCTTCGAGGCCGGAATGGTCCTGACGGGCACAGAGATCAAGTCCATCCGCGCCGGGCGTGTCCAATTGCGGGACGCTTATGTGAGTGACCGCAACGGCGAGTTATGGCTGCTCAATGCCCATATTGCGGCATATGCCCATGCGCGTGACAATCATGATCCACTACGCCCTCGCAAGCTGCTGTTACACAAACGCGAGATCAAAAAACTGCAAGACAAGCTGGGCCGACCAGGCGCTACCGTGATCGCTCTGCGAGTCTACCTAAAGCGCAGGCGAGCCAAAGTTGAGATCGCTCTGGCACGAGGTAAACGCGAATACGATAAGCGCCAGCAAATTGCCAAGCGCGACTCCGATCGGGATATCGCACGCGAACTCGGCAGGCGAGGCTAAAGCGTGCCCGTGATCGTCCCCAGTTCCATTGCCGGCATCAATCTACTTTCGCAGGCGGAGCAGGAACGCACATACGGCGCATTGATTCCAGCCCATGTTTTGGAACAATTCCAGATCGAGGCAGCGCATTTCACCGACGCGCACGGCCGCAAACTGCTTGAATTGCATTCTTCGCCCGGCAGCACAGCCGTTGAAATCACGCTGCGACACGAGTACGATGCGCCCGATGCGCTCTTGTATTTTCATCTTTCGGACACGCGTACAAACCGCATCATTATCTTGTTATCAGTTGTCAATGATCCACGGGCAGCGCGCTTTGATGTCGATCGCATGCCGGACGGAACACGTACCAATTTCGGGGTCTTCAAGCGCAATGTCGCAGCCGAAGTCGCTGCTTTGCAGGCAGGGTTGGCACCTGGGCAAATCCGGCGCGGCCTGCGCGTGCTCCGAGATATTCTGGCGGCCTTCGAGGTTTTTATCGGGGAACGCGGCCACGATATGTATTACATCGAGCCACTCTTTTATCACAATGCGATCATCTTCGAGCGTTATGGTTTTGCCTATCAACAGGGTCAACGCTGGATGGAGAGCATCAACACCCACTTTTCCGACAACTCGAGTCCACTCATAACGCGGTTGGATAGCAGTACACCATTCCGTACAACACAGGCTGCTCAATCTGTCCGAGGTCGCAGTTGGGCAATCCATGACGGCATTCTCGGCGAACCATTCACCGATGTCCACATGTACAAGCGGGTGGGCAAGAATGCGGCGCTGGAGACTTTTCCGGGGTGAGACTGGTAATACCGAGAAGCGAAGCTTTTGATGTCCAATACAGAAGAATGCCAAAAGTCAAAATCGCTGCTGGAAATTACTACCATGTCTACAACCGAGGCGTAAACTACGGAAACATATTCTTCGTCCCGACAAATTGGTCGTTTTTCCTGCGTCGGTTACACCACTACTTCATATCCGACCTCGCTGACATCGTTGCGTATTGTCTGATGCCCAATCATTATCACCTGCTGGTGTTTGTGAAAACGGACGAATTTGGAAAGCGGGTGATGCAACCATTCGGCACCTCCTACACGAAGGCAATCAATAAGCAGCAGGAGCGAGTTGGCCCGCTCTTTCAAGGACCCTTCAAGGCGCGCTTGGTTGAGTTTGACAAAGACCTGATCCGTCTGTCACGCTACATCCATCTCAACCCGGTCGCAGCGGGATTTGTCGACGCTCCCGATGAATGGGATTATTCCAGCTTTCTTGATTACGTGGGCCTCCGAGAAGGCACATTGCCAAAATCGGCTATTGTTCTCAATCAATTCGCGAATCGCGAAGCTTACATTCGGTACGTCTTGGAAGACCGCTCGGATAGTCTGCCCGCCGAATTTCTTTTTGAAGCGGACCGAAAAGAGAAGAAGCGAAGCTTTTCAGAAAAGCTTCGCTTCTAGTACTACAGTTGTAGATAAATGTGGTATCGTTTGGCTCCGACAAGGGGGCGAAGATACCAATGACAAACGGACGTGTTGATAATGGCATAACCGATCTGGCCGTCGTGCAGGGCTGGGCCGATGCACTGCTGGAAGTCGCACAACGCATTGGCGCGCGGTTCGCCCGGGCGGAAGCGCGGGAGCAAGCGCTGGGCTATTTGCGCGGGTTGCTGAGCAATGCAGAGCGCAAGAACAGCTGGCAGCTGGCGGAGGCGCTCGGACAGCCGACGCCCTACGGCCTGCAACATCTGCTCGGGCGGGCGCTGTGGGACGCCGACCAGGTGCGCGATGACCTGCAACAATATGTGCGCGATTATCTGAGCGATGCCACAGCGGTCCTGATCGTCGACGAAACGGGGTTCGTCAAGAAGGGTCGTCACTCCGCAGGTGTCGCCCGGCAGTACAGCGGCACTGCCGGGCGCGTCGAGAACTCTCAGGTCGGGGTCTTCCTGGCGTATGCGGGTGGCGCGGGGCACACCTTGATTGACCGCGAACTTTACTTGCCCAAGGAGTGGACCAACGACCCGGTGCGCTGTGCGAGTGTCGGTATCCCCGCGGACCGCGCGTTTGCGACCAAACCAGCGCTGGCGCGGCAGATGCTGGCGCGGGCGCTGGACACCGGCCTGCCGGCGGCGTGGGTGACGGGCGACTCTGTCTATGGCGACGACCGCCGCCTGCGTCTGTGGCTGGAAGAGCGAGAACGGGCCTACGCGCTGGCCGTTTCGGGCAAGGAGTACGTCTGGATTGGTTTCAAACAGCACCGCGTCAAGCAAGTGCTGGCCACCTTGCCTGCCGAAGATTGGATACGACTGAGCGCCGGCGCTGGGGCCAAAGGTCCACGCGGATACGACTGGCATCTGCTGCCGCTCAACCCACCCATGCAAGCGAGCTGGGGGCGCTGGCTGCTGATACGGCGCAAAATCGAAGACCTGCATGAACTGACAGCCTTCGTGGTCTTCGCGCCACAGGAAACCACGCTGGAAGACATGGTGCGCGTGGCCGGCAGCCGTTGGGCGATTGAAGTGACCTTCGAGGCTGCCAAGGGTGAAGTCGGATTGGATCAATATGAAGTGCGCAGTTGGACCGGTTGGTATCGCCATACCACTCTGGCGATGTGGGCGCATGCTTATCTGGCCGCGATACGAACGACCACGCCAAGCCACGAAGCGCTGAAAAAGGGGGCGTTGTTGTCAGCGACGCGCAACAGTCTTGCGGCGTTCAAGCACCGCCGCGGCCTCTCGTGCGGTTGAGTGTGGCCGAAATCCGGCGATTGCTCTGGCGTCTAGTGTTGCGCGTGCAGCAGACCGCTCAGGAGATCCTCGCCTGGTCGCATTGGCGTCGCCATCATCAGGCCGTCGCCAGGTTCTATCATTACAAACGTCGTGGTGCATCACTCATTTATCTACAACTGTAGTACTAGGGCTAGGTCCAATACCTTTCAAATAAGCGATCAGGTGGCACCGGTGGCATACTTGCGAGATATCCAAATCCGCACGATGCCAAGGGGCCACCTGATGGGATACAGATTACGTGAAATCGAATGCGTGAGCAAGTTCAGCCAGGAGTTGACGTTCGCCAGCTTGAACGAGGTCGTGCCGCGCGCGGAGGTCGAAGCCGTGCTGGCTGCCGAAGGTTTACGCACAGAGCGCGAGCGCAAATTGAATCTCGTGCTAACGGTATTTGTCGTGATCATGATGAACATCTACACGCGGTCGTCACTGGGAAGTGTCTTGCGTAAACTGGCGCAGGGCTTGCGCTACATTTGGCCCGACCCAGAGTACGGCGTGCCGCGAGACAGCGCCGTGTGTTACCGGCGTTACCAGTTGGGGGCGCGGCCGCTGGTGCGTCTGTTTGGTCGCGTCTGTCAGCCCATGGCCACGACGGAAACCATCGGTGCTTTTCTGTATGGTTTGCGTCTGATGGCAATCGACGGCACGGTTGAAGACGTGCCGGATACTCCGGCCAACGTGACTGCCTTTGGTCGCCACGCCAGTCAGCGCGGCGCGAGCGCATTTCCGCAGGTGCAGGGAGTGTACCTGGTCGAATGTGGTACACACGCGATTGTGGATGCCGGTTTCTGGCCCATCCATACCAGCGAGCGCGTGGGCGGATTCCGCCTCTTGCGCTCGGTCGAACGCGGGATGTTGGTGATGTGGGACCGTGGATTTCATGATTATGACATGTTGCGCGGCGTTTGGGAGCGTGGCGGGCTCGTGTTGAGCCGTTTGCCCAGCCACGTCAAGCTCCAAGACCGTTGCCCTTTACCAGATGGTTCTTACACCGCCTTCTTGCGCCCTTCCGACTATCGCCGCCGCCGGAATGGGGAGCGCCTGTTGGTGCGCATCATTGAGTACACCATCACTGACCCAGCCCTGCCCGGCTTTCACGAAACCCATCGACTCGTCACGACGTTGCTCGACCCGGCGCGTTATCCGGCCCTCGAACTGGCGTGCGCTTATCATGAACGCTGGGAAATCGTCATTGATGAAGTCGACACCCATCAACGTCTAGCTGGGCGGCCCTTGCGCAGTCTCAAACCGGTAGGCGTCATTCAAGAACTTTACGGATTGTTGCTGGCTCATTTCGTCATCCGTTTCCTCATGCATGCCGCCGCCCAACATGCCGACATCGACCCCGACCGCCTAAGCTTTGTGCACGCCCTCGAAATGGTGCGCGATACTGTGGCTGAATTCCAACAAACTGCCGTCGACCAACTCGGTCATCTTTATCAGCGGTTACTCAACGATATCGCAAGCGTACGGTTGCCGCCCCGCCGTGCCCGTTCGAACCCGCGCGTCGTCAAACGAAAAATGTCCAAGTTCCGGCTGAAACGCCTTGAGCATTATCACTGGCCGCAACCGAAACAGCCTTTTCACAATGCGCTCGCCCTTATTTGAAAAGTATGGGTCTTAGCTCTATTCCCCACCTAATAAAAATCTAACGATCAAAATGCTATAATTGCTCTTGCGGGGATGACAGGCTTCGACGGAGGAAGCTGTTATCGTACTGCGAGCCGAGAGGCGCCGATCTCGCAAAATCAGCGCACAACCACAAGTGCCAATCGCACTTCCTATAACGCTTTACCGCTCGCCGCCTAATCCGCGGTTAGCCTAGAGCAGACTCTTCTAACAAGAGTCCGTCCGCCCCCGAGCGCCACCAGCCGCGCAGGAAGCGGGCGTCACAAATGCTGGTGTGCCGCGCACGACGCCGCTAGACGCGCGAAAGAGGCAGCTTCGGTTGCCAGCGGCTGGTCAGGCAGTGACCCGGTCGGTCGGGGCCTGTCTGGTGACGCCAAAATAGATCGACTACGCTCGTAGAGGTGTGGTAGCGAATCCTTACGGACCCGAGTTCGATTCTCGGCATCTCCACCTGCACAAGACCCTCAGACTGAATTCTGGGGGTCTGTTTTTTTTAATGCGTCAAGACTTCTGCAAGGGTGCGAGAGGCATCTTCGAAACGGCTTTGCCAGGTATGTTCGCGGGCGGCGGCCATCCGCTGCGCTGCATTGGAGTTGGGCTGCTCCAACAGCCGATCGACGAGCGAGCTAAATTCGTCGGCATTGCTCGAAATCTCGATCAGTCCATCAAATTGACGCGCTGCGGGCATATCCACGGAGACAATAGGTTTGCCGCTGGCGATGTATTCGTACACCTTGAGCGGATCGCAATGTTCGGCCATTCCGTCGAGGACGTACGGATTTACACATACATCGAATGCCCGCAAATAATCAGGAACGGAATCATAAGCAACACGACCCGTTACATGTACATTTGCGAGACCTTTTAATGGCGCCATTTCTGCCAATTCATCGACCGGCCCCACTAAAACGACCGACCACTCCGGGTGCTCGCGGGCGATGCGCGCTAGCAGTGTTGTGTCAACCCAATAATTAATGCGTCCAAGATACCCGACAATGGGATGCGGCAGGTGGGCGATTTTTTCCGCCACCGGCAGCGAATCATCGGCGGCTTTCGAGAAATGCTCCACGTCTACGCCGTTAGGGATTAATATAACGCATCGCGTGCCTTCTTTCTTCGAGTCGTATAGCGCCTGTGAAGTCACGATAAGCAGATCTACAGACCTGATCAGGCGCTGTTCCATGCGGCTGATCGCGCGCGGATTGACGAGCCCCTTCGCCGAGGCGAAATCATCTACACATGAATAGACTGCGGCGCGAGCGCCCAGCCTGTCGACGAAATCCGCCGAGTGCGGCGTGTACGTCCACAACACCGGCGCACTAAAACCGATGCGGCGGAGCTGCCACCGAAGTATGGGCAGCAGGATTAGATTGTTCAGCCAGTTGATTGCAGCCGACATTTGGAAAAATGGCAACACAATTGGGAGCGTGTACACCCACAGGTGGGGCTCAACTTCACGTGGCCCGAGGAGCCACCGCCAGGAGCGTGTAAGCTGCGCCGGCAAGTCCACCAGCCAGCCGAGCCAGTGCATCTGCTGTTCGACGTACAGCACGCGGTTACCGTTTTCGGCATACTTGCGCGCGAAATGATGTTTGCGAGTCGGCGAGTAGTCCCAATCCTGTGTGGACAGGATGAGGATGTCGAGGCCTGTGACGAGTTGATCTGTCATTTTGTTTTATTTCACTACAGAGACACGGAGATTTTAATTATTTCTCCGTGTTCTCCCTGTCTCTGTGGTGAATCCCAACAATCTCTCTGCCACCCAATGCCATTCCTCAAGGGCGAGAGTCTCCGCCCGTCGCCGCGGGTCGATACCGGCGCCTTCGAGTGCACTTACGATCCGCTCGCGATCTAACTGCATCCCGGCCGCGAGGGAATTCTGGAGTTGTTTGCGTTTCTGGCCAAAGCCGGCCCGCACGACTCGAAAGAACCAAGCGTCGTCTTCATGGGGTGAGTCTGCAGCGTGCAAGTCAATTCGCAGGACGGCAGAGTCAACCTCCGGACGTGGATAAAAGGCACCAGCGGGGACACGCGCCACAATGCTTGGCACTCCAAAGTGATGCACACTGACTGCGAGTAAACTCATCTTTCCCGGATCGGCAACGATGCGTTCGGCCACTTCTGCCTGGACGGTGAGCACCATCCGTGATGGTTTGATGGGTGCAGCCAGTAAATGCTGCAGGATCGCGCCGGTGATGTAATAAGGAATATTTGCGACGACACAATAGCGCCGCAGGTCGTCTCGGGTATGTTCGGCGAGTACCGAAAGATAATCAATTTTGAGAATGTCCCCTGTGAGGAGCGAAATATTCTCGAAGGTTGCCAGCTCGGATTCCATCACGGGGAGCAGCCGCTTGTCGATCTCAACGGCAACCACATGGCGCGCCGCTTGCGCCAGCAAGCGCGTAAGGTTGCCCGCTCCCGCCCCAATTTCAAGAACAAGGTCTTCTGCCCCGACATCTGCGGCTGTCACAACCCGCGCCAGCCAATTCGAGTCGTGCATGAAGTTCTGACCAAGACTCTTCTTGGGCTGAATTCCAAACCTGGCGAGCAAGGTTTTCATAGCAGCTTCACGGCAGTATCCAGACGATCTGGTCCGCGGGCAGAATGGGCGTGCGGAAGTAAACAGTAACGGTCTGATGCCAGCTCACGTAGTCATGGTCTTCATAGCCGAGATCGATAAGCAATCCGCGCACACCTCCCCCTGTGTCCTCCGCTGTGGCCAAACCATAACCGGGAATATAGAGCGACGTACCCAGTTGCATCACATTAAGATCGATGGCTACCATGCCCTTTGTGAGCACTTTCCCGGAGCGTGTACGCCCGTACCAAGGGGCATCAACCGGAGTACCAGCGCGACTCGGCGAGTATGAAGTGGCATACATTTCCATTGCACGCCAGTATTCAATCGGACCGATAGGTGAATCAATTGTACGCAGGATAATGTTCGTGCCATAGCCAACTATGCGAGGTTCAGGTGGAGTCTCAACCCATTCGGATTCAACCTCCCGCGAGACCTCCACGCCATTTTCAAAACGCACAAGTGTTGTGCGCACCAGTTCACCCTCCGCCCCCGCTTGCACCAGAGTCGTCTGGTCGAGTTCGAGATCGGCCAAGGGCTGGCTGACTGTTTCGTATGGAATTGGGGAGTATTCAGTGTTGCGCTGCTCTTCTACACGCACAATCTGGATTTCCCCTTCCGGGGGAACTGATTGATCCTCGCCTGGCACAGAATAATCTTCCCCTGACAGCGTGATGCCTAACTCGGCGAGTAAGACGCCCACCTTGGCGTGTCGAGAGAATACCGGGTAGGTCTCACCATCTGCGATAACAAGCAGTTCCGTTGCGCGCGATATCTCAATTACGAGTCCGGGTGAGAGCGGTGCGTCCAATGCCGGGCTCACTTTGTCCGCCAGGCGAATTTGTATCCCAGTCTGCCAGAGCGCCTCCCCCACTGTCCGAGCGGCTGAATCAAATTCCAAGAGCAGACCACTGTCAAATACTGTTATGGGCACTGCTCGCTCCAATTGGAGAGTCTCAGGAACGAATGTCAGTTCAACTCCAATAGCTTCCGCTAACAGCGGCTCTCCATCTACGAAGACAGCATCACTCGGACCGAGCGATAAACCGGCAGAAGCCAGAATCGCCGAGACATTTGGACGGCGGGTATAGAGCGTGTGAGACTGATCCCCGAGCACAATTTCCACCAGTGTTGCCCGTTCGATTTCCACCGTCAGGCCGTCTTCAATCAACGCTTCACGCGGGGGTGTGATCAGGTCTTCCGCGCGAAATTCGATATCTGCAGCCCGCAACGCTGCCACCACAGTGCGGGCGCGCGTTTGGATCACTTGCTCGGCACTCCCGTCCCGGATTGTGACAGTCGTCTGCGCGCCGAAAAAGAACGCCGACAGAACGGCGATAACAGCAATTGCACCGATCAGTTGTATTAATCTGCTACTGGAAAACATGCCAAAGTGGATTACGTTTGCAGGAGCGGAAGGAAGCGTGTGCCCGCAAACGGATGCGGCCCACGGCGGCGCGGCTCAAGTTAGGCGATCTACGGCACTCCAGCGATACTCCGTACCGTTGCTCCCTTCCGGGCCTGGCGGGATTCCGAAGGCGCCGGCCGCGCAGGACCCAACCATCAGCACCTCGCCGCCGCAAGTGCGATCATACCATAATGGCCCCTCATCAAAGTGCAATTCCATAAGGTAATACGAAAGAAAAAAGGCTGTCTCCGCGTGAGGAACAGCCTTCCTAAAGAGAGGCGGAGAGGGTGGGATTTGAACCCACGAAGGCTTGCACCTTACTCGCTTTCCAAGCGAGCGCACTCGGCCAGACTATGCGACCTCTCCGAGATCAATTATCAATTGCGGCGCGATTATACCATTCTCCCTTTCATTGCCTGTGTCCGGTTACTAGCCGGGGAACATGGAATCGAGCAGCTCGGGCGCATACTGCTTTACCATTTCAGAAGAAATTGCGCCTTGTTTGCAAATTTCTGCGTATAGTCGTGCGCTTGGGCGCGCTGTGCGTTCCTGATTTTCCACATTTAGGGCATACAGACCAAAGCGTTGCGACCAACCGCGATCCCATTCGAAGTTGTCCACGAGAGTCCAATGGAAATAGCCGTGTACCGGCCAGTTGAAGTTGACCGCGCGCCAGACCTGTCGCAAATGCGAGAGCAGATAGCGTTGCCGGAGCGAATCTGTGGAATCCTCCACCCCACTCTCGGTGATATACATTGGTTTGCCAAACTGACACGCCCACTTGAGCACTCGATAGATGCCCTCGGGATAACTCGCAATAAAACCACTTTCGCTAGTTTCATCCTCCGGGTGGAAAAAGCGCCGGCCAAATAACTCTCGTGGTTTGGTCAGATCGAAGGAAACCATGTCGCGGGTGTAATAATTCAGGCCGATCCAGTCCAGAGCACCCTTCCCTTCCGGGATGGATACTTTTCCAAACAGGTTTCGCAACTCGCCAGTTTGCGCCGCGTGCGGCCAAGCGGCGTTAAAAAGCTCGTGTTGCCGATTGGCGACCCAGCGATCGAGAGCAAGTTCGGGGCGCCACGGATCAAGCAGCCGAATGTACAATGCCCATCCAACCTGGGCATCGGGGCGTACCGCGTGCAGGGCATGATAAGCAGCGACATGCGCACGGTAGAGATTGGTATTTACAGTGAAAGCCAAGCGCACATCGGACTTGCCGGGCGGAAACACACCCGCGACATATGCGCTGATCCAGTATGCATTCGGTTCGTTCAGGGTACACCACAGCCGAACTTTGTCGCCCAGCGCGCGGGCCACTTTGCGAGCATATCGTTCGAAGATGCGGGCGGAATCTGCGCGTTCCCATCCGCCCCGTTCGATAAACCATTGTGGATGCGCGTAGTGGCAGAGTGTCACCATCGGCTCGATATTGCGCTCTTGTAACGCCGTGAGCATTTCTCGATATTTGATGAGTGCGTCTTCGTCCCAAATGGCAGGACGGGGTTCGATACGCGCCCAATCGATGGAAAGCCGATGGGCATTCTGGCCGTCGGCTGCGGCGCGATCAAAATCCTCCACATAGCGCCCTCCCCACCAATCGCACGCCAAGCCGCTTTGATCTCCATTCACGATCTTGCCGGGCGTCTGCTCCCAAGCCCACCAATCGCTATGGATGCCCTCCCCTTCCACCTGATGTGAGGCAGTTGCTGTTCCCCACAGAAAGGACGGTGGAAAGTAATGAACAGCGTCAGCCATGGGCTTCACCATGTTTCGACTCGGGTGATTCCAGGACCGCAAAACAACTGAACTCGCGCGCTTGTGTATCTGCAAAGCCAACGCGCTCGGCCAGCCGAATCGAGTCAGTGTTATTCTCGGAGACGACATAGAGCGGCCGAACACGCTTCTCCAACAGCCTGTTCGTGAGAGCGGATACGACAGCGCGCCCCCAGCCGCGCCCACGCGCTGCAGTCTCCACGAAAACATACAGCTCTGCGAAACGATCCGTCTTCCAGTTCACCCCAGCCATTGCCATTTGCTTGTCCCCTTGCCGAATCTCAAAGCGGGGCAGGCCATCCTGAGCTGCGAATGGCGTTACCAATACATTGATCTCGGGTTGAAACCGCGCGGCATCAAGTGCATAAACACGCAGAACTTCCGGAGTTTCGACCTGCAACTCCTTAAAGGCAACATCGCCAAAGTCCGGCGGCATGGTCACGTAATAGGGTCGGCCGGGTTGGAGTCCGACATGCAGAAGCGAGATGACAGCCTCTTGGTCTTGCGCACGCACTATGACAAGTGGTCGGAACAGATCTAAACCTGTTTGCGTCCGGACAAGCATTCCGGCCGCTTTCCGGTTTTCGTCGTAATGAATAAAGAGCCGTGTCCGTGCTGGATCGTGATGCAAGGCGTAATAAGAGGCCATCGCATCGGTTGGCGAGCTTTCGTCGAGAAGGGGACGGATCGCAGTGCGTTGGGCGTCGAGATCAGACACGGTTCGCGGAGTATAGCATGTACAGCGATTCAACAGGAATAATCTCAACCTTATGTCCTGTTATAGATAAAAGCACTCTTCAACCCACGAAATTATGGCATTTTAGATTGACAGAAAATGGGTTTGCATAAGAATCTGAATGGTGCTACACTCTGCCCATTCCCGGCAGCTGATACCCGCATTATTCAAGGCTCTGAGGGGGGTTCTTAATGCAAACGCGTATCATAATTCTGGTTGGAGCAATCTTACTCGCGGCCTGTGGAGGCGTTGATAGCGCAGACTCACCGCTCGGGATTGCACCCTATTTTCAGGATTATTACCAACAACACGGCGGCATTCGCACGATCGGTGCGCCGATAACGGTCGTCAATCGTCAAGCCGACGCGCACGTCCAGTGCTTCCAAAATGGTGTACTGGAATTCCACCCGGAATTGCCACCCAATCAGCAAGTCTTTATGACACCACTCGGGGCGGAATATGGTGAACGACAATCACCCGTCGATCTCACCACGGTAGCCACAGGCGCACTTTATTTCCCACAAACAGGTCACAGCGTACAAGGTAAATTCCGCACCTTCTTCGAAGAGTATGGCGGTGTGAGTTTCTTCGGTTATCCAATTTCTGAAACGCTAGTAGCAAGCAGCGATGCTCTTATTCAACATTTTGAACGAGCCACACTCCGCTATGACCGCACGCTTCCGATTGAACTAAACGTTCAGTTGGCCTCCTGGGGACAGCAACACTACGACAAGTTTGCTGATGCCTGCACCACAATTGATAGTGTTATCGTACAGATTCCATCAACGCCTGTAATTGAGACGAACCCTGGCGATTCCTCTGATCCGGTATTGGAATTTGTTCGACGTTTTGGCGGCGAGCAGCTCTTCGGCCAACCCATCGAAGCCAATGTAACACTTGAAGAAGGCATAAGCGTCTTTGAGAATGCTGTGCTCGTTCACGATACAGCGGCAGTTGATGGTGTGCGGCTACTCCCGCTCGGGCTCCAAGCGCGTGGAGCGATTGATCCTGCTGTAGCGCCACTCAACCTGCCGGATTCAACATTCTTCGAATCGACCGGCCATAACCTGGCTTATGGCTTCAGACCGTTCTATCAGGCAAATGGCGGTGCCGCATTGTTTGGTTTGCCAATCACGGAGGTATTCATCGAGAACGGACGGCTGGTGCAGTATTTTGAGAACGCGCGCATAGAGTGGCTGAGTGAAGCACCCTCCGGCTCTGCAGCGCGTTTGTCCAATCTGGGGCAACAATATCTCGCTAGTGTGGAAGCCGGTTTACAAGCGGAGAGTTTGCCCAAACCACAGATCACCGCAGAAAGCTGGGCAGCGTTGCCAGTCGCGAACCTCGATGATCTTCAGACTCTGTTCGTGCGTGTTGTTGACGAATATAACCATCCAGTTTCCGGCGCAGAGCCACGCATGGATATCTATGCCCCCTCCGGTGTGGAAAGCCATAGCCTGACAGCGACGAGTGACAATGGTCAAGCAGCGTTGAACCTGCCGCTTACAGCATTTGAGCCAGGCGCCCGTGTGGAATATGATGTGTTCGTACACTACGGCCCATTGGAGACAGTTCTGAGAGAAAGCTTCGACATATCTCAGGCCAACCTGCCCTAACTATCCCAATCCTTCAGAACGAAAAAGCACCGCCAATCGAGGCGGTGCTTTTTTCATTTCAATGACGTAAGGAAGAACGACTACGGATAGTTTCGACTGATTAGTCGTGGATACGGGCTGGTTTCGCGGATATGTTCGATCCCGCAGATCCAGGCCACAGTGCGTTCAACGCCAAGGCCGAAGCCGGAGTGCGGTACGCTGCCATACTTCCGCAGGTCTAGATACCAATCGTAGTTTTCAATCGGCAGCTCGTGCTCATGGATGCGTTCGACCAACGTATCATGATCATAAATTCGTTCTGAGCCGCCAATGACTTCGCCATAGCCCTCGGGCGCCAGCAAGTCGGCTGACTGGCAGACTTCAGGCCGTTCGGCATTCGGCGTCATATAAAAAGCTTTCACCTGCGTCGGGTAATGCGTAACGAATACCGGCTTGTCGAACATCTCTGCGATGGCAGTTTCATGTGGCGCGCCGAAATCATCCCCCCACTCCATTGCGAGCAACTCCTTCCGCTCGGCGTCCGGGGTTTCAGCTCGCAGCTTGGCGATGCGATCGACAGCTTCGTCGTATGTGATGCGCGGAAAGGGTGGATTAATATTCTCCAACCGGCTGGTATCGCGTTCGAGCAAAGCCAACTCGGCACTACGCTCACGTAGACAGGTCTGCACAATGTGCGAAATAAATTGTTCTTCAACTTCCAGGAGACCATCCAGTTCACAGAAAGCAATCTCCGGTTCGACCATCCAGAACTCGGTCAGATGCCGGCGCGTCTTTGATTTTTCGGCACGGAACGTCGGACCAAAACAATAGACCTTCCCAAACGCCCCGATATTGGCTTCGTTATATAGCTGGCCAGTCTGTGCCAGATAAGAAGGCGTGCCGAAATAGTCGGCCTCGAAGAGCGTCGAAGTCCCCTCTCCAGCTGCGGGCGTGAGGATGGGCGTGGACTTCTCGATAAAGCCGTTCAAATCCAACCATTCGCGGATGGCGCGCATTATCGTGGCGCGCACGCGCAGGATCGCCCACTGGCGCGAGGAGCGCACCCACAGATGCCGCCGGTCGAGCAGGAAATCGACACCATGCTCTTTCGGTGTGATGGGATACTCTTCCGCAATCTGAGTGATTTGTAGATCATTCACGCCAAGTTCGAAACCGCCGGGCGAACCTGGAGCCCGCGCGTCGGCCCGTACAACACCGCTGACAATTAGCGAAGATTCCTGAGTCAGACCTTTGGCAGCCTCGAACACTTCTTCCGAGACGTCATTCTTAAAGAGCACACATTGAACAATACCGGAGCCATCACGCAACTGGAGAAATTGCAGCTTCCCCTTGCCGGTCTTTGCATAGAGCCAGCCTTTTAGCGTGACGGTCTTATCGACGTGTGCTGCGATGTCTTCAATTCGAATGGATACGGTCAATGCTGTCCTCAACTTGGTTTTAATAGTCACTCTGCGAACTTTTGCACCATTTTGATGACGCCTGACGGCGCACCTTGATTATTTTGTTAGGCAAATTCACCTAGCCAATTTATTGCTTTTTCATATTCATCAAACAGCCGTACGTATTTGCCCCTATTCACCGCAACAGTTTCGAGAAATTTATGCTCCTCTGACACACCTGTTGACGTGACCACAGCAAATCGAAAATCTCTTGTCATCTCCTCACCAAATTGAAATACTTCTAATGTATCTGGCCTAGATTCTTGCTTGCTGACATCTACAAGAACAATCCTACAATTCTCACGCTCACCAATTTCATTCACTTTCTCCAGTGACGCATTCCAATCTTGGATGTTAACCTTGCCAAATGATTCGACTTTAATCATTCCTTCTTCTTTCAAGAACTCTACTGTTTCCGGCATCGCTTCTCCTCCGCATGCTGCACTATGTCCCCATATTCATGGCCCTGAATCACGCCCACTCCGCACACCACGCCTGCGGATATCACTTGACGATCCCCTCGGGTCCGGCTTCGACGCGATCATAAAGCGAGCTCGCCGGGATGCACATCTGTGCGGCGACTGGGTTGCGCCTTTAACGACTTCGTGTCATTGGAGGATCGCCCTTCGCCCTGCGCAGAAGGAAACATAGAATAAAACGCGCGCCTAGCAAAACTTACAAGATGAATTGAAAATCTACGTCTGCGGACAGGATTTAGCCTGAATGGTTTCAGTCACAATTCGATTACCCCCGGTAGCGTATTGTCCGCTATGTGCATTGAATTGTCCATGAAAAAGTTCTCAACCCTTTCGCCATAAAGTGCAACCTAATTACTGTAACCTAGAAAAGAGCGCACCCATGGGCCGCCGAATCGCCTCAGGCACGATGCCGGAGAGCAATTGACGCTCCTGCAAATCGAACACATTCCCCCGCACCATGATCACCAAGTAGAGCAGTCCTCCCAAAAGTAGACCAAGCAGGATATGAACCTGCGCACCAAACCAGACCAGCGCGGTCATTGCGGCACCACCCAACACCAGTCGCCAGAACAGGCGGAACCAGGGAACCCGTCCAACATAGCGATAGATATAGATCTGGAAGGCAATCCCTTCCACAATTTCGGACAAGATCGTTGAAACGGCCGCCGCTGCAAAACCATAACGCGGAATAAAAATTGCGTTGACAACGATGTTAAATGTCAGCCCAATCATAAATGCGCGCGTCAGGGCGCGTTGCTGATTAACCGAAATGAGAACATAGTTCGTGACACTATTAATCCAACCGAATGGGATCGACCAGATTATGAGTTGTAGCGCCCTCGCCCCATCCGGCAAAAACTCACGGCCGCCAAGCAAACTGATCATTGGTGTGGCCAGGAACGTCGAAAGAATTGCCAGCGGGATTGCGGTCCCAACGAGCAACTTAAGCGCGAGGAAATAGGTGCGTTGCAGGCCCTTTTTATCTTCCAGCGCCTGGCGGCTCATCACTGGGAACAAAGCCAGCGTAAAGAAGGACGGGATGATATTAAAGGCGTCAACGAACTTGTACGCTACGCCATAGCGACCCACCTCGGCTTCGCCACGTATCGTGCGAATCATGGGCACATCGATCTTGAAGAAGAGCGTCGCCAGCAAATGGTTGAGCATCAGCGGGAATGATTCGCGCGCCATCTCGCGTTGCATGTTGCGGTTGAATTGCCAGCGTGGCCGGAAGTAGAAACGCCACGCCAGCGTGCCCATGATGATCAGCGTTATGAAATTGACAACGATAGTAGAAGCGGCGAGGCCGACGAAGCCAAACCCGAGCAGCAGCCCAACAGCGCCAAAGGATACCTTCAAAATGGTGGTCACACTGGTAATGGCGGCGGGATATTCGGCCTGCTCGTAGGCGTAGAACAATGCGCTCAAACCATTCGAGATGGATGAAAACAAGATACCGATGGCGAGCAGCACTACGGCGATGACTGTATCGTCACCCAGGCCGCCCGTCCGCCATTGGTAAAAAACAATCCCGCCGACAAAAACAGGAAATGTCAAACCCCCTAGCACTAGGCGAAAGATTGTTGTGTTCGTCAGGAATGAACTGGCTTTGTCCCGCTTGCGGGAGACTTCGCGCGTTAGCCAGGTGTTCAAGCCAAAGTTTGTCCAGATATCGAACCAACTAATGAGTACGATTGCGGTTGTGTAATTGCCGGCCTCCCCCGGCCCAAGTACGCGCAAATAGAATGCGGCGAAGATAAAATCAATAGTTCGGTTGAACATGTTCAGTGCCATCGGAGCCAGGCTGTTCTTCGCTACACGCCGGGCGGTCGAATCAAGCGCACTTTCGCGATAGAAATAGCGCCACATCCAGGTACCCACGACTAACACCAGACTCATGGCTGCCATCGCGGAGATGAAGCCACCCAACTTGAATGAATCCGGGCTGTAACGGAATCGGATGGTGTGCGCACCGATTTCGAGGGGAACTGCTCTGAAATTACTATTTGCACGCAGCAAAGGCAGCCGCGTCTCAGCTTCTTCACCTGTTGCGAATGGTCGTACAAAGGCCAGCCAGTCTTTCGTATAGGAATCGGCAAGGATGAGGAACGAGCGGCGCTCCACCTGGGCATCCACCACCACAGTGTTGATGCCCGCATGCGTAACGGCAACCGGAACTGCCTGACAGGCAGCGGGTGCTGGCGGAGTCCTTGTCTGGATGTCCGCCAGTGCTGCCTCCGCAGGTTCGAGCAACACATAATTGCGCGGATCGAAATCTTGCACGGCTGTACCGAAATCATCCACCGCCAGCGCGCACTCTGTTGGCAGAACAAAGGCACGCGGCAGCACGCCTTCGTTCCGATACACGCGCACCTCTTCATCGTAGACGAGCGAGAATTTCGTACTATCGATCTCGGATTCCGTTACGATATATTTGACGTTCAATAAATCAAGCAATGGGGAATCGAGGGCTTGTGGATTTGTAAGTGGCGCAATGCGATTGAACTGCAATTCCGTCTGGGGCTGGATCAGCTCCATATATTCGGCATATTGGCGCGGGATGATCGAGTCATAGCCGCGCACATCCTGCAAATTGAACATCCAGCCGCTGTTGGCATTGAGCGGTTTCCTTCCATCAGGGTCATAGGTTGTAAAGCGCCATTCGGACTCATCCGATTTTAGGAACGAAACAACCCCCGGTTCATGTTCAAGTATTTTAGTGTTCGAAGTTGGATTGAATCCTGCGCCGGCAATGAGCAAGTCGATTGCTATGAGAGCGACTGTCAGTGCTTCCCACAATGGCCGCCTGCCAGCCCATTGCGGCAACATCAGGTCGCTGCGACTCGCTCGCAGAACAATCCCAGTCGCAATCAAAAGCAAACCTGCCAATGCCACCCAGAGCGCTTCATACGAGAAGAACATACGCGCATTGGAGAATGCCCCAGAGGCCAATGCCAAGTCTGCCAGTGCCCGCTCAACAAACGGAGCAATAGTTGCATAAATAGCGCGGGCAAGTAAAACACCTGCGAAGAGCAAACCTCCGCCCCAGAAAACCAGCCCGCTCAACAGCCTGACGACCCGTTCCGCCGATCCACTCCCTTCCAAGCGCCTCTGCTGCAGAAAACGTACACCCCAGCCGGCCAGCACAGAAACACACAGACTCAATGGCCAGACCCAGCGAAAAGGCGAATGTAGTTGGTTGAGTCCCGGAAGGTAATAAATCAAAGCATAAAGTGGTGTTCCGAAAATAAATGCCAGAGAAAATCCTGCCAGCAATCCGAAGAAAGGGATGGAGGGCGAAGCCGCTACTGCACCCTCTGTCCGCCGCACTACTCGTCGCAAATACGACCAAATCGCAATAGCCGCCAGGAAAAGCGGCAGGATGCCGACATAGGCCCCAGCCTCTACATAGTTCTTGATGCCCCAGTCAATTTTTTGGATCGGCTCTCCGGCAACATTCACACTCACGGGTGTAATGCGCCAGGTGAACAGATCGAAGTAGGAGTGGTGGCTGGGGTTGCCGTAGAAGTTCGGTACAGTGAAGGTGAGCAAGCGCCGCCAGGAGAAGCCCCAACCGCGCACCTGCGCAAAGGACGCCGATCCAGCGCGAAAGTTGTCCGGCAACAGATCAAACAAGGGCACAAACTGTACAGCCCCAACGCCCAAACCGAGTGCCACCATTGCCAGCAGAAATATTGTCGGGCGCAACACAGACCACCAACGCGCCCGCCGTAGCAGAGCGGCAATCACGAAGGGCGCGAGCCGCCACCCACTATACGCAGCGCTGATCAACAATGAATACACTACTACTTCGGGATGACCCGCTAACAAAGTTAGCCCGAGCGCGAGCGCCCCGAGACTCATCCAGGGGAGTGAGGCTGGTTGCCCACCGAGCGCAGGCTGCTGTCGGATGATCAGTTCAACAGCTGCCAGTAATAATGGCAACCAGACCGCGCCTGCAATGATCATCGGAAATACGGCACTGACGATCATGAACAGATTGAGTTGATAGATCACCCCGCCCACCAGCGCGCCAATGCGACCGGTTCCCAGCACCCGCAAAAATAGATATGCTGTCAATCCGGCCAGGAAATATTGAGAGAGAGCAAACCATCCGAAGGCCTTAGCCAGCGGCAGCACATAGAAAATAACACTGAATGGGTATAACGCGGAATGTTGGCCTGTGGCGAGGAAGGGTGCCCCCGCGAAAATGTATGGATTCCAGAGCGGGATCTCACCTGCCTCGATTGCCTGTTTGATGAATTGTTTCCAGACGAAATTTTCGAGGATCAGATCGGAGAGCAATTCATTGCCAGGGGAAAAAGGTCGTACTAGACCAAATTCAGCCGCGACGTTTGACCATGGCTCGAAATCAATCAGGTTGTCTGTCGGCAGCAGGGTGTGCGCTCCGAGCGTGACCGGTGCGAGCAGAATGAGAGGCAATATAAACAGGATCGTCGGGGCAACAAACAAATCCAGCCGATGGCGAACGAACCATGTGCGCATGACTGCGTTGTTCAGAAAACCCTGCAGGGACGCTCAGTCAGCCGCCGGCGCGCTGGAACTCTCGGCAGCGGGACTGGGAGAGGGGGCCACGACACGATCTGCGGGAGAAAAATTGCGATATCGCCACGCCAGTTCAAAGGTACGCAAGGCTGCTTCAAGCTTGACAGGGATTGTCATTTTCGAATGACCGATGCGGCGGTCTTCAAAATAGATGGGGATTTCAAACGGGCGAAAGCCCAGTCTTTCGACCAGGTAGGCCATTTCAACCTGAAAGATATATCCATTCGAACGAACGCGATGCAGCCCAAGAGCGAGCAGTGTTTCCCGACGCCATATTTTAAAGCCAGCCGTAGCGTCCTTTACAGCCAGCCTCAGGATCGTCCGGGTGTATACGCTATTGGCGAACCAGCTAAGCATATACCGCCCCCACTCCCAACGTTCATCGGTGCTGCCACCTTTCACATAGCGCGAGCCAATTACGACATCATAATCGGCCAGCCTGCCTATCATTTCCGGCAAGTAGTCCGGTGAATGTGAGAAGTCGGCATCCATCTGGCCAATGTACTGCGCACCCATCTCAATGGCGGACCGAAATCCGGCGCGGTAGGCCGCACCCAGGCCGGCTTTTTCTTTCCGATGCAGGACGTGAACACGCTCCGGAAATTCTTCTAAAAGTTCATCTGCAATGGCCCCGGTCCCATCCGGCGAATCATCATCCACGACAAGGACAGCCAGGTCTAAATCCGACAATGCCAACAACGCCGTCCCTATGGGTCGCAGGTTTTTAGCTTCGTTATATGTGGGCAATACGATGATGGTGTGCATATAAAAAAAAAGAGAGCCGCGCAACTGCTCGCGGCCCTGCGGAACCTAACTTCGTTTTGTCTCAGGCCGCAGCGGGGACTGTTGCTCCGGCGAAGGCACCCTGCAGGGCCTGCACATCTTTGTATTGTGCTCGGGCCTCGCCCGGGCTAGTGATTGAGACAGACAAATGGTCGTCGGACTTTGATGCGCGGTCGGCGAGTGGATAGAACGTCGGCAGGCTTTTATCCAAACCCGCTTGTAAGCGGCGACGCACTTCGGCGAGTCGCTCCGGTGACAGTAGGATGACAAACTCCTCACTTGAAATATGACCGACAAAATCGTCTTCATGACCCCCGTCGCGAACGGTATTGAAAATCTGCAAGCTCACCCTGCGCAGTGCATCATCCGCCGCAACAATGCCATACGTTTCTCGGAACGAGATTGTACCGTGCAACTTAACCAACAAGATACCGCGTCTCGGATTGTTTGTTAGACTTTTCAACTGCTCGGCAACAAGGCGGCCATCCGGCAATCCTGTAATGGGGTGCAGAATATAACCCTGGCCTGTCCGGCGTAGGGAGTTCCGCACGCGCAAGCGCACCTGCTCGAGATCAAACGGTTTCGTGATGTAGTCGATCGCGCCTAATTTAAGGCCTTGCAACTTGTCTACCCGGTCGCGGCGCTCCGTTAGAAAAATAATCGGAATCTGAGCAGTTAAATGGTTGGACCGCACTCGACGGCAGACTTCGTATCCATCAATATCAGGCAGACGAATATCTAGCATGATCAAGTCCGGCAACTTCTCGCGGCTTATTCGAACTGCGTCATCACCCCAGCCGGCCTTCAAGACTTCATACCCCTGAACACGGAAATACACGGAGAGCATTTCTGCCAGGTCCGGATCGTCTTCAACGACTAATATGGAGTGTTTAACAACCATGTCGCTGCGCCCCTGCCCTACCTGAGCTTATTCGATCGGTTCTTTCTGGATGATAAATTCACAGACGTCATCACCAACGGCAATACATTTGATTTCGTTGACGCGAAATTCATGTCCGCCAGAAACCCACTTCAGACCTTCCTGTAGCAAACCAACCGCAGAAAAGCAAATATGTTTGTCAGCCTCGCGCTCCCAACATACCGGGCAGGCATGAATGGTGTAAATATATTCGTTCTCGGTATCAGCAACCGTTGATTTCTGATCGCTGATCTGAGTGAAGATTTTCGCCATGGCAGGCAGGCCGACTTTAAGTTTGGCTTTCATGGGCAATACCTTGAAGGCCAGATCGCCGACCCCCGCCAGCGCGCCTAGGTCCCGCAAACCATTAGCAAATGAAGCCCGTCCAGCACGCAACGCCAGCCCTCGTCCACCACGTGGCCCGTACATTTCTTCGAGAGCAGCATTGAGGGCCGAGTAGTCAGCAAAATCAAATCCTTTATCAAGATTGTCTGGTGGGTAATTCCCGACCAATTCAGCCAGTCCCGCCATATTAAGGATCGCATTCAGGCCATTCTGGCCCATCACATCCTCCATGGCATTCAAATATATGCGGGCGACCCGATTTGGATAATTGAGACCACTAGGGGTATTCGGCACCGTTCACTCCCAGAAATATCTGGCTGTAGATAGTCCGACTACTAGACCAACTTCTCGAGTTCTTCGGTGGTACGACGCATGTCAAGGAAAAGCAATCCGAGCTTTGCATCGGCGCGGGCAAGTACAGTCAACACCGCCTCATCGCCAACGGCCGACAATAGGACGTAGCCACCTTCACCTTTGATGTAGACCTGATCAAGACTACCGCGCCCAAGTTCCTCTGCAATTCGCTCCCCCATAGAGAGCATTGCAGCCGACATAGCCGAGACGCGATCTTCTGAGACTTCTCGTGGCAATGCAGAGGCCATCGCGAGGCCGTCTACACTGACAACTGCTGCCGCTTCAACATCCGACGAACTTGCCTGGAGATCACGCATGCGATCCACCATGAGTTCGGTGCGCGACTTACTCAATATCGTTCTCCCTTATTAGCGCAAACGTGGAATGAGTTGCTGTGGTAAGACGGGGGCAAATGTAGCATAGCGATATAGCGTTGTCAAGCAATGGGCTCCTTGAACTCAAATTCCTATTCCATCATGGATTCAATTGCAGCGGATGCGAATAAATTCTCTTTCTGAACCTCTGGACGCGCCCGCCGACTCAACCACATCAGTCCGCTCATGCAGCCACCGAGCAATCCCATGAGGAGCGAGAGCAGCACGAATATACCAATGCCAAGCAAGATTGACCCGCTCCCATCTGGGTTTCGATCGAGCTGGATACCACTTATTACGAGCAGCACCACCGCCCCATTCCACGCGCCGTGGATGACAACAGCTCCGAGAAATGTGAACAACGCGTGCAGCGGCTTGCGGTTGGTGACAGCCTGCCCGATCCCCCATCCCAGTAAGGCGGAAGTAAACCCGTGCATCACCAGCGTTGCCATGCGGGTCACAGCTGCAACTAGCCAAAAGTCAGTAATCCCCACTAAATTGCCCAGGCTCTCGGCAATTCCAAATCCGACACCCCCCAAGAGTCCACCCGCAAACGCCGTCGCAGGAGTTAGCCGTGGCCAGAGCAAAATTACACCCACGGATTTGGCGATCTCTTCCACCATGGGGACGACAATTCCAAAACCAAAGAATGCGAGGAGCAGCAGCCAGGGCTGGGTTAGTAATTCCAGGATTGGTTCGATCTCACCAGAGCGAGTGACGATTTCAACAAGTTCCTGGATGCGGGCCAATTGTTCCGGAGCGAATATCGTCAAAACCAGAGCAACGCCGGCTGCGCCGATTGCGACCAGACCGAATTCAACCAGCAGGGCGACGAATGTGCTGCCCCAGGCTCCGATTGCCAAATGCGCCCAGGCGCGCAAATGACTCAGGCTAGACTGACCGCCCACGACAAAACCGATTAATGCAATCGCAGGCAACCCAACTGCCAGAATGTTCGCGAATGGTAATACGAATGTTTGGAATACATCATTCAAGGTGGCGACTTGCCCACCAACAATAGTGATCAGAGTGAGCAGCACAAGCAGCCTGACGAGACGCGCCTGCAGACCCCATTCTTTCGGGAGCGTACCGCGCAAGCGCCGGGCAGCGAACCAAATCAGCGGCAGACCAAGAGCGCCGAGCGCCATTACGGCGAAAGATGCACTTAAGTTATTCCAGATTTCTGCTATCGATGAGAAGGCACCTGCAACGATGAAGGTCAATCCGCCAAGCGCGCCCAACCACACAAGCAGCAGCCCCGAAATCAGCGCAAATGATTCCCTCCAGCGGGTGGCTGGAACAGATTGGGTTGTCAAATGAAATAGTTCAACGGAAATATTCCAGCAGGTTGCTATTTCTCCTCAATGCGAACCGCGATGAGACCCGTGCCGGGGATGGTCGTCGATTGCGGATCACGTATAGCCAACGCCAGCGCAACGTCCATGCCATCGGTCACTTCGCCAAAAATCGTGTGGAGATCGTTGAGATGGGGGGTCGGAACATATGTGATGAAGAATTGAC
This sequence comes from Anaerolineales bacterium, assembly GCA_965248775.1. Lineage (GTDB taxonomy): Bacteria > Chloroflexota > Anaerolineae > Anaerolineales > JBHHUI01 > JBHHUI01. The sequence continues at coordinate 545,794 of OZ252150.1, read as the reverse complement.
TGCCATTCGTAGCAGGCCCGCGATTTGCCATCGCCAGCAGCCCCGCGCGATCGAACGCTAATCCGGTATTCACTTCATCTTCGAAGAGATAACCAGGTCCGCCGCTCCCGGTGCCTGTGGGATCGCCGGCTTGGGCCATGAAGTCGGGGATCACGCGATGGAAGATCGTGTTGTTGTAATAGCCTTGGCGAGCCAGGAAGACAAAATTGTTCACGGTTCTCGGGGCGATGTCATCAAACAACTCAACCATGATGTCGCCAACCTCGGTTTCCAGTGTTGCAGAATAGGTTTTACTTGTATCGATCTCCATAGCAGGCGGCTCGGACCAGCTGCTCACACCGCTACTGACAACGCCTGCAGGTTCGGAAGTATCGGTTTCAGCGGAAGTTCCGGTTTCAGCGGGATTCGATTGGTTGAAAGAGACAATTGCGATTACCCCAACAACAGCAATTGCCCCAGCAATGATCCACCAGTTAACGCGCACAGGTTGTTGAGCCTGCTTGGGCCCGCGTGGTTGTTTCTGCTTTGACATCAATGTCTCCTAAATAGGGCGTTTTGCGAGTTTCAAATTGGTGATGGAAAACCCTTCGAATCTAACATAACCCATTAATAATGAATGTTCACCAGAGTTCCAACCGAGGAGAAATTGAACAACCATTCTGCTTCTTCAATTGTCAGGTTGATACAACCATGACTCATCGGAGTTCCGAAGTTATTGTGCCAGTACGTACCGTGCAAGCCATATCCACGATAGAAGTACATGATCCACGGTACCCCCGGTAAATAATATCCGGGTCCGCTCATAGGGGCGGCTGTATATTTGACGTAGATCCGGTATTGACCGGTGACTGTGGGTGTTCTCCAGGTGCCGGTGGAGACGATAAATGAGCGCACAAGGGTATCCCCTTGCATTGCATGCACTCGTTGCTGCGTCAGGTCTACATCGATCCAATTTTCGGCAACCGGTGCTGGAGCAGGAATCTCAGTGGGTACGGGCGTCGGAGCTTGGGTGGGCACCTCTGTTGGCGTGGGAACTTGAGTCGGCATCTCTGTCGGCGCAGCAGCTGCGGCTGCCTGAGTGGCCGCTTGTTGAATGGAGGGCGGAACATCCCCAGATGGGATCGTCAACACCTGCCCGGTGTAGATCAGCTTCGGATTTGAAATATTGTTTGCATTTGCCAAAGTCGAGGAAGTGAGGCCAAAACGCAAAGCAATGCGAAACAGAGTCTCGCCGCGCTGCACGATATACGTAGCGGGGTTCTGTACCGCAGCGGCCGGTTCCGGTTCTGCTTGTGCGATCTCGGTCGGGGCCGTCGCAGCGGCGGGACTGCTCGTGGTCACATTTGATCGACCGGGGATGATCAGTTGTTGGCCGGTATAAACACTGGCGTTGGGGAGTCCGTTGGCCGCCATGATGGCCGTCCAAGACAGGTTGTATTGCAACCCGATGCGAAAGAGATTTTCGCCCGGCTGTACCGTGTGGATGATCTGGCCCTGTGCTGCCACAGTGCCGGGAACAATCGCAACGACAAGAATGATCGCGATGAGAATCGCGCGGAAAGTTATACTCATACTTGGCCTCCATCCCCAGCCAATTGAATATATCCCCCTTGTTTTGTAGCCTCCGGCAAATATCTTCTTCAAGGAAATAGTTGCGTCAATGCTGAACTCAGCTCTGAAGCAGTGCGGACAACTACTTCCTGATAACCTACTCCCGGATAGTGGAGATTGTACCAGTCCCGCAAGTTACCTCCGCCCCATTCGGAAGGGTTTACAGCAATAACATGCCGGGCATCCAGCGTGCCAACCCCGGCATCGTCGGCACTGCCGCCAATCGTTAAACGATAGCGCGGCCAAGTGGCACGGGCTGCGGCGATTGCCCAATCACTACCCCGCCCGGGCGGGAGGAGCAGATAGGCACGGTTGTACTGGGAGAGTGGTAGGCCGCGCTGTGGTCCGGCTGAAGTTGGCGGTCCTGCACCCAAACCCATACCGCGCAGCACAACATCCAATGCGGCGGGATTCGGTGCACTGACAGGAATATAATCCACACCCGGATAATTGGTCTGATACCACAAGCGTAGATCGCCCGGCCAGGATTCAGAGTTGATCGCGATGACGCGCCGCCGGTCGAGATCTCCCAAGCCAGCATCGTCGGCGCTGCCCCCCACCGTAAATCGTTGCTTATCCCAGGTGGCGCGCAACACTGCTTCCACCCACTCCAATCCTGCCGGCGGTGGAATCAGAATGTACGAGCGGGGATACTGCATGCGCGGTGCGCCTTTGAGAGGCGGCGGCAAGGCGTCTGGGGCCGTGTCGTAATCTAGATACAGACCGGGATTCAAATAATCCAATTGCGCGTAAATCGAAACGCCAAAAATTCGCATCGAAAGATGCAGATGCGCACCCTGCGCATTGCCGGTTTCCCCGGCCAGGCCAAGCCGCTGTCCGGCTTGCACAATGTCCCCCGTGCGCACCTGCCGCTGTGAAAAATGTGCATAGGTTAGCATCACGCGCCCAACACCGGGCACATCGCTCGCAACGCTCACCACTTCGCCATAATTTCCATAGCCGTTCGGGGCAACACCGCGCGTCGCTTCGCTGCGACTCACCACACCACGCAAGCAGGCGTAGACTTCGCTGCCTGCCGGAGCAGCCAAATCAATACCCTCATGCCCACCCTTGAGATAGCCGGCACTGAAACGCGCGTAATCGAGTTGGCGCACACCGTAGGTCTGGTTGACCTGTTTAAATTGGGTCGGCCAGCGTAGACTGATCTGGCTCTTCGATGGCAAGCGCGGGCGTGTGTTGACGCCTTCAAATACGCGCCTTTTGCTTGCATCTGCTGTCATCCAGCTCTCGGTCTGAAAGTGGGATGAATCGCGAAGGGTGTGCCCGTAGACAGCCTCGATCCATTCATACTGGCAACACAATGTCAGGAACTCAGCATATTCTTCACCAATCTCGCGCCATTGCGGTGCATCTGGACCTTTGTCTCCCAAATCGTTGCGTTGGTTTGAATAACGAGAAACAACAATCGGCTTCTCCGGAAAACGTTCGTGATATTGGCGCAGGAAGCGCAGGCCACCCTGCCCATTGTTTTCTTCATCCAGAGCACGCATTGTCTCAGCAGAATTCCAGTGTGTAATTACGGCAAGAAAGTCTGCTGCTTCGATCGCCGGACGACACAGATCCAGAAAATCGACATCACTCCACGGTCGTGTGGCCCGGCCTCCCGCTGTAGCGTCTGGCTCGAAATCTGCCAGCCCCGGTGCAAGAGCTGGAAAGCCAAAGCGCGCTCGATCAGATCCGACCACGGAGCGCATTCGAGCGAGTGCATCCATGAACCAGTCGGCGAATTCGAGCGGGGTACTCCAGGACAGACCGAACCCATGCCGGGCAGTGTTGGGTTGCGTGTGAATCTCGAAGGCTCCCACACCGGCCGCAAGCATATTTTGTAGATGTGCGCTGCGCCCCGTAGTGAAGTTTTCCGCCGAGCGTGTGACAACATTCATATCATCCACATGGATGCGCGCATGCAGGATGCGTGCACCGCGTGAGCGGTAGGCAAGCACTGTCGTAGGTGTATGCCCGCCACCACATTGGAAACGCACGGCGTGAAACCCAGCGGACTGGAAAGCTTCCAAATCTGCAGCAATGACCTCACCGCGCTGCGCGTTAATCCCGAGCTTGTCTGTAATCTTCATGTTTGGTCGCTGCTCCCGAACGGCTCCTGAAAGACGTAACAAAGGATGCCATCGGTGATTCCCTGCGCCACAAGATCGGGATGGTTCACGAGCATATCTCGGTCCAGATTCATAAACCCGACCTCGATGATGGCCGCCGCGGTATCCGGTGCGATCTCCCGATAGGCGTGGTAGAAAGTCATATCGAAGGTGATGCTGCCGGCATGATATTGCATTTCAGTGCGTTCAGCATAGCGATCCGTGAGGCAAGCAGCCAAACGTGTCGATTCCTGTGGTACCTGACTCTCCAGTGAACCGGTTACCTTGAAACCGGTTGCAATTTCATTAATAAAATCACAGGAGTCAGAATGGATAGAGACCAGCGCCTGCGCCCGATAGCCAGTGAGACGCGTATCAAATTCGTTTAGCAGATCTACCTGAAAACCGGCCTGCTCTAGGCTCGCCTGAACACGATTTGCAATTTCCAAGTTTATATCGACTTCGGTCAAACCGTCCGGACAGACTGCGCCGGCGTCATTGCCAAGATGCCCGGAGACGATCCCGATGATCGGACGCGGCTCGGGCGTCGCAGTCGGTGGCACCGATGTTGTTTGCGGTCCAACTTCGGTTGATAAGGCCAGCGCAATACTGCGGGCTGCCCCCCCCGGAATGATGGAAGCGGGTGTCCAGATGGTATAGATTGTTGCGACGATTATTGCCACAAGCGCAACAACGCCGAGATGCCGGGAGGTCTGACGCACGACTTCACCAGCAGCAGATTCGGTTCGGTGTGGAGAAGACTTTTGCAAGTGTTTTGCCTGTATTTCCATTGGGAATGGCGCTCACAATGCAAGCTCACCATTCCAAGGTTGCATAATCCTACCCGTGGAAGACTGCCCGAGCAAGTGTGATTAGCAGTATTGTAAAGTCGCAAGAAGGATACCAACTGTGCCAACCTAAGAGAGTGTTTCTTAAAGGCCGGGTAAGCTTGGCGAATGACCAAATTCACCCAAACCTACCCGACAGACCTGAAGTATAGCGAATGGCAATTGATTTCGGAATTCTTTCCAACGTACACGCGCGGACGTCCGCGCAAATGGAAATTGTGGCAGATCGTGAATGCCATCTTGTATCTGACGCGTACCGGTTGCCAGTGGCGGACACAGTCCCGTGGACTGCACGGGGTGCTACCCAAGGACATGCCACCTTGGCAGACGGTGTACGGCTACTTCAGGCGCTGGACCGACCAAGGTGTGTGGGAACGCATCAATACCGCCCTGGTCAAGCACGTGCGTACACAGCAGGGGCGCGATCCACGACCGAGTGCGGCGGTGCTTGACAGCCAAAGAGCGTCAAGACCTCCGAGGGCGGCGAGGAGCGCGGAGTGGACGTCTTTAAGCAAACTCCCGGTCGCAAGCGGCATGTCGTGGTTGACACCCTCGGCCTGTTGCTGGTTGTCGTGGTGCATAGCGCTAGTACTCAGGACGGCGCAGGCGGCCAGGTGACTCTGCAACGGCTGTTTGACCGAATCAAGCGCAGTGTTCATAACCGTTGGTGCCGCCTGAAACTGATATGGACGGATGGTGCGTACGCACATATCGTCGAGACGGTCCGCAAGCCGTTCGGCTGGACACTGGAAGTTGTCCGGCGACCTGAAGGAACCAAAGGTTGGGTTGTTCTACCGCGTCGCTGGGTGGTTGAACGCACATTTGGTTGGCTGGGTCGCTATCGGCGTTTAGCGCGTGACTACGAACACACTGTCAAATCGAGTGAAGCAATGACTTATCTCGCCAGCACGCGCCGCATGCTCAAACTGGCCACAAACTGATTTAAGAAACACTCTCTAAGAAGCTGTCTGGCACATTGGGATATATTTGATCTTCTCAAAAGCATTGACAATCGAAAATCAGAGAATATAATACTTATAGTATAGGACTTACGCAAACCAGGGAGAAACTGAGACAATGTGTGAATGAACAAATTATCTCACTGGGATTACAGCCAATTTCTCTTGGTTAGCCAAATCAATTACACACAAACCTACTTTGCTGACCATAGTGAACATTTGAGCCACGATCGTGTCAATCGACTGATGAGGGGAATAAATTTACGCCACGGGAACTGCGCCAAATGGTGCGCAAAGAGTTGGTTCTCTCTGAAGATGGCTACATTCTCTTTGATGATACGGTGCTTGATAAAAACCATTCCTTTGCCATTGAACTGGTGCGTAGGCAGTGGAGTGGCAACGCCAAAAAGGTGATCAAAGGCATCGGGCTCGTGACTTGTGTCTATGTCAATCCCGACATCGATAAATTCTGGGTCATCGATTACCGCATTTTTGACCCTGCGCGAGATGGACGTAGCAAACTCGACCACTTGTTGGATATGTGGCGAACCATTCTGCATGTGGAACAGCTTCCTTTCCGCACTGTGTTGATGGATAGCTGGTATGCGACGATGAAAGTGATGAAAGCAGTCGAAAAAGCCGGCAAAATCTACTACTGTCCGTTGAAATCGAACCGGCAAGTGACAGAAAGTCCTGCGGATGACTACTGCCGAGTTGATGCGCTCTCTTGGAGCGCTGAGGAGATTGAAGCGGGAAAAATGGTTCATCTCAAAAAGTTTCCAAAAGGTCATCAAGTGAAACTGTTCCGGATTGCGGTGTCTACTCACCGCACAGAGCATGTGGTTACCAATGACCACTCTCAAGATTCCTCAGATGCTACAGGCATAGAAAGTGCCATCCGCTGGAAGATTGAGCAGTTTCACCGAGAGGCCAAACAGCTAACCGGGCTGGAAGCATCTCAATGTCGTTCGCAACGAGCACAGCGCAATCATATTGCTTGTGCCATGCTTGTCTGGGTACGCCTGAATCAGATTGCGCAGGATGCACATACGAATGTGTATCAAATTAAGCAAGGTTTGTTGAGCAACTACATGCGAACTCAGCTTCGGCTACCTTCTATCTCTATGCTCCCTGCGTAAGTCCTATAGTATTTATTAGGTTCCTAAAGTTTCGAGAATTTTGACTATGACTTGCATCTGTACGTGGCGGAGGCGCTAACCACCTTTCGCTAACGTTTAAACGCATCTTTTCAGGCGCCGCGTGCGCATGGAATAAAGGCCAGATGGCGAAGAGTGGCACCACCGCATGGTGGTTGGGTGCTGCACCCACTCTTGTTTCGCCTTCTGGCCTTTTTGTGTATAGGAAGTGAATGAAATGACAACAGCAATGTTAAAGAATGATAGACCCAGTGCGATACTCCCAGACAGAGACGATCCGCTGCACATCCCTGCTGCTCGCTCCTTGGAGGCCTCGGTCGGGAATTCGCCGCTTGTACGCTTGCGACACGTAACAGCCGCAATCTCGAAGCGTGTTTCCGTCTATGCAAAAACCGAATGGACGAACCCGGGTGGTTCAGTCAAAGATCGCCCCGCCCTCTACATTATCCGTGAAGCGGAACGCACTGGGGAACTCACAAACGGCAAACGGATTTTGGATGCGACCAGTGGCAACATGGGCATCGCCTATGCCACGTTTGCTGCGGCGCGAGGATATAAAGTAACACTCTGCATACCGGAGAACGCCAGCCCGGAACGTACCAAGCTGTTGCGAGCTTTGGGCGCTGAATTGGTCTTAACCGACCCAATGGAAGGCTCGGATGGTGCCATATTGAAAGCGCGCGAATTGGCGGCGGCTGCACCCGACCGGTATTTTTACGCCGATCAGTACAATAATCCCGCCAATTGGCAGGCGCACTACGCCACAACCGGACCAGAAATTTATACCCAGACTTCTGGCAGTGTGACACATTTCGTAGCCGGCCTGGGCACGAGCGGCACTCTCATGGGCGCCGGCCGTTTCCTCAGGGAGAAGAACCCTTCCGTTCGGCTGATTGCATTTCAACCCGAAGGCCCATTTCACGGCCTCGAAGGTCTGAAACATATGCAGTCTGCCATCCGCCCTGGCATTTATGACGACAAAATGCCGGATCAGCAAATCCCTCTGCGCACGGAAGCCGCGTTTGAGATGACGCGTTGTCTGGCGCGTGAGGAGGGTTTATTGGTTGGGATTTCATCAGGAGCAGCGGCAGTCGCTGCGTTGCAAGTTGCGTCCGAACTGGAAGAGGGCGTTGTTGTAACGATATTCCCAGACTCCGCTTATAAATATCTATCGGAGAACTTTTGGAACGGCGCGCTAACGCCCTACGAGGACTCAAGCAGCTAATGACACTGAACTTACCTGCGCGACTCGAGAATGAGATCAATGCACACTTGCGGGAGGCCTACCCCAATGAAGGTGCTGGATTATTGCTGGGATCGGAAAACAATGACTCCAAGCAGGTCGACAGGATTATCCAGTTTGAGAACAAGTTCGCAGCAGACGAGCAAAGGACTCGCTATCTGATCACGGCTGAGGATATGTTGCAAGGTGAGATTCAGGCAGAGGATTACCAGATGGATGTTGTTGGCATCTTCCATTCGCATCCCGATCATCCAGCCGTTCCGTCGGAATATGATCGCGAACATGCGCTACCCTGGTACACCTATCTGATTGTCTCTGTACCACAGGGGAATCCTGGACATGCGCGCAGCTGGCGTTTGGCAGGGGACCGCTCCCATTTTAATGAAGAAGAACTAACTGTGGTGCCGAGTACCGGCCCCTGATAACCTTAAAAAGTAAAGTCTTAAATCAAGCAAGAATCTAGAACTGGAGAAATAAAAATGGCATCTATCCGAATTCCGACACCGCTGCGGCCGTTCACCGACGGCCTTTCACAGATCGATGTATCCGGTGACACTGTAGGAGCCGCCCTGCGGGACCTGACCATTCAACATCCCGGACTACAGCAGCATCTTTACAACGATGGCGGCGAGCTGCGCCCCTTTGTCAATGTCTTCCTTAACAGCGAAGACGTCCGCCATATGCAAGGCGAAGACACGGCCATTGAAGCCGATGCCGCCTTGCGCATTGTACCTTCCGTTGCCGGCGGAAAAGAAGACTCCCTGCGCCCCGTAGATCACAGTGCGCTGAGCGTAAACCAGACTTTCATCATCGCTTTGCTCCTCGCTGGTTTCATCGCCAATTCCTGGCTGCTGGTGGCGGTCGTCGCGCTTGTAATGACTCTCGGCACGCTGTTGGGTGTTCCGGGCTTCAAGCCGATTTATCGTTATTTGTTGAAGCCGATTGGCATCGTGAAACCAAATGTTATACAAGACAACATGGAGCCGCATCGATTCTCCCAGGGTCTGGGTGCCATCTTCACATTGGGTTCCACAGTCGCACTTCTGGCAGGTTCCGCCATTTTAGGTTGGGTCCTGAGCTGGATTGTGATAGCACTTGCAGCGCTGAATTTGTTTGGTGGATTTTGCGTAGGTTGCTTCGTCTACTATTGGCTACAACGCTTCCATATCCCCGGCTTTATAAAAACACCACCCCCGAACACTGTGCCGGGGATGCGACCGCAAGGCTGATAACAGATGCTCGAACGATTGCTGGTCGCGTTATTAATAATTGCCACAGGCACTTTGATTTATCTTGGCTGGCGACGCTGGCAGCTCCAACGGCATCATGCAGGCATGCTTGGGCTGGACTCGGTTCAGCCGGGACTGCCCTTTATCCTGTACTTCACGACGCCGGATTGCGTGCCCTGCCGGACAGTACAGCGACCGGCGCTGCACTCCCTGCAGCAAACATTCGGCGAAAAGCTGCAGCTGGTAACAATCGATGCGGCCGAGCAACCAGAAGTCGCCGACCATTGGGGAGTCTTGACTATCCCAACAACATTCGTTTTCGACCCCGAAGGCACGCCGGTCTCATGCAATATGGGTGTAGCCAATACACAAAAGCTCTTGGACCAATTAAAGGCAGTTGGGTTACACCCCCTACAGACTCAAACAATTTCAACCCAACCTGCACTGGAGAAGTGAGTATGTCTATTTCAATTGAGAATATTAATCCGGATAGCGTTGAATTAAGTAATGCGGAGATCTCCCGCTACAGCCGGCATCTGATTATGCCGGAAGTGACTCTGGCGGGCCAAAAGCGGCTCAAAGCAGCCAGCGTGCTCTGTATCGGAACCGGTGGTCTTGGCTCACCCGTGTCTATATACCTGGCAGCTGCCGGCGTAGGCAAGATTGGACTGGTGGATTTCGATGTGGTTGATGCCAGCAACCTGCAACGTCAGATCGCGCACGGGATTTCGACGGTTGGCAATTTGAAAGTAGACTCGGCACGTGAACGCCTGCAGGACTTGAACCCGGACATTGAAGTCGTTACCTATAACGAAGTTTTCAATTCCGAGAGCGCCCTGCGCATCGCAGAGCCATACGACATCATAATCGACGGTACCGACAACTTCCCCACGCGCTACCTCGTCAACGATGTCTGTGTCTTGTTGGGCAAGCCGAATGTGTACGGGAGTATTTTCCGATTCGAGGGCCAGGCATCCGTCTTTTGGGCTAAAAAGGGCCCCTGCTATCGTTGTCTCTTCCCCGAACCACCTCCTCCGGGACTGGTGCCCTCCTGCGCGGAGGGTGGCGTGCTCGGTGTTCTGCCGGGTACCATCGGAACCCTGCAAGCGACCGAAGCGATCAAGTTGATTCTTGGAATCGGCGAGCCGCTGATCGGTAAGCTCCTCCTTTATGATGCCCTGGACATGACATTCGATCAGGTACGTTTGCGCAAGAACCCGAACTGCCTGATTTGCAGTGAGAATCCAACCGTTACCGAACTGATTGATTACGAAGAGTTTTGCGGCATGCCGATGCACGATGAACTTGATGATGGATCGGCCGCGGGTGTGCCGGAGATGAGCGTGCAGGATTTACACGCGCGCATGGAAACCGGAGAGCATTTCAGATTGATCGATGTTCGCGAGCCGCACGAATGGGACATCGTCCGAATTGAGGGAGCCGAGCTGGTCCCGCTGGGTGATATCCCCGCACATCTAAGCGAATTCGATAGCACCGATGAATTCGTGATCCATTGCCGCTCTGGCGCACGTTCGGCACAGGCCGTAGGCTTACTCATGCAGGCTGGCATTACGCGTGTCAAAAATCTACGCGGCGGCGTCCTCGCCTGGGCGCGGGAGATCGATCCAAGCTTACCAACGTATTGATCAATCACGTGTCTGGCACTTTTAAAGGCCAAACACGAATTTCGGCGCGGGGTAGGTGGGGCGGCATAGATGATGAGTGGTAAGCGGCCAAAGCCACATCCGAGGTCATCGCCAGAGATCAATCGGGGCGCGCGGGCATTGCGACAGGATATGACCGGAGCTGAAAGAATCCTCTGTGAACAACTTCGCAACCACCGGTTTCACGGATTACAATTCCGTCGGCAACACCCAATCCATCGGTTCATTGTTGACTTCTACTGTGCAGCTCGACTACTCGTGCTCGAAGTCGACGGGGAACAACATGCTGAACAACAAGATTACGACGCGGAGCGGACGGCTTGGCTTGCCGAACACGGATACCGAGTTTTGCGAGTAAGAAACATGGATGTAAAAGAGCGGTTGGGCGAGGTATTGAGTACGTTGGAGTACTCTTGTGGGATCGAGCAGTAGCGCCCCACCCCAACCCTCCCCGCAACGGTGCCAATCATCCTTGACAACCCTGGAGTCGAGCACCGTTGTGGGGAGGGTGACTTTCTATCGTTTCGGGACGAAGTCACACCGCTGATGAAAATATAGCTTTACGTCCCTCCCGCCGACGCTTTTTCGGTGGGGAGGGACTTGAGGGTGGGGCGGCACCCGTCTTGCAGCGGCTGGTGTATACGGAGGTCGTTATGAGCGGAGCGAATGCAATGAATAAAGTTTGGCGGGCCGCATTGTGTGTAGCGCTACTACTTGTTGTGCTCGTACCTGCCCCGGCCAACGCCCAACAGCCCACGTATCACACTGTCCAACCGGGTGAGAATTTATTCCGCATGGGTCTTAAATATGGCATCTCCTGGCCCGAGCTTATGCGCGCCAATAACTTGGCGAATTCAAACGTCTACGTTGGGCAACAATTACTCATTCCAGTACCGGGCGCGCCTGCGATTGAACCGACTGCGACCTCAATACCAGTAGAAGCTGCGTCGGCCGAGGAAGCCCCCCAAACCGCTCTAGTGGAAGAAGCAGAACCCGCGCCGGAAGTCGAGACGATTGCAGCTCCCGAAGTGACCGCCTCGAGACATGTTGTACAGCGCGGTGAAACTCTTTTCCGAATTGCAGTGCGCTATGGCACATCGACCGCTGCGCTGGCACAGGCAAATGGCATTGCCAATGCGAACTTTGTTTATGCCAGCCAAACGCTCACTATTCCAGGCGGCAGCCCGCTGGCTGTCGCGGAACAAGCGCCCGCCCCGAGCGCCCCGACTGTTCCGCAAGTAAACAAACGTATTGTCATAGACATTTCTGAGCAGCACATGTATGTTTACGAAGGCGATACTCTCCTGTGGAGTTGGATTGTCAGTACCGGTTTGGCGGGCCAGGACACGGCTCCCGGCAGCTATCATGTACAGAGAAAGTTTGAAAACGCATACGGCGGCAACTGGAATATTTGGATGCCGCACTGGCTGGGAATTTATTGGGCCGGCTCATTGGAGAATGGGATTCATGCGTTACCGATCCTTTCGAATGGCTCGCGTTTATGGGCCGGAGTACTCGGAACACGCGTCTCCTACGGTTGTGTCGTGCTCGGCATCGTTGAAGCCGAGACGCTTTACAACTGGGCTGAGATCGGTACTGAGGTAAATATAAGGTTTTAAGATTTGCCTGTAATTTAGCTATAGGTTTTCAAGCAAATCCTGCTTGGACTCTTCCTTCCCCCTTCCTCTAGCCAGGATAGCATCCACAACTTCTTCGAGTTTCGCCGCCTGGCCGCGCGCTTGTGCCGCGGAGGCTGCTGCGCTCGGCAGCTCGGAAGTCAGCTCAGACATGCGCTGCTGTGCGCCCTCCTTCGTGTGTTGGCGGCCGGCGGGAAATTGAACGATGAAGGCGAGCAATTCCAGGGCGGCCTCTTTTTCCCTCACCCCGGTCAGTAACGCGCCGATCTCCAGCAGTCCACCCAGTGCCACCGCCAACGCCCCCATTTCAGTAGCCTCGTGCACACCCTGCGATAGATACGCCCTTGCTTCTTGCTCGTCGCCTATCGTACGGGCCACACGCCCCAGGCCGCACAGGGAGCTAGCGATTCCCCAACGGTGGCCGCGCTCCTTTGCAATGGCAAGCGCCTCCTGAAAGCGCTGTCCGGCCACGGCGTATTCTTCAAAACCTATGGCAACGTCCCCCAACCTGACCAAGGCTGCGGCAATGTGTGTCCGGTCGCCGACTTCTCTGAAAATCTCGAGGCCTTCCCGATTCAGCGCCGCGGCCTTTTCATAGTCCTCTTCGTAGTAGGCGACCTGTCCCAGATAGTAGGACACCAGGGCAACCCCGTGCTGGTCGCCGATCTCTTTGCGCAGGTGCAGGCTTTCCTGAAAATATCCCACGCGGCGACATGCTCTCCCAATTCCATCACGGATTCACCCAGCTTGTTGAGCGTTGTACCGATGCCTTCCACATCGCCGATCTCTTGCTTGATAGCGAGGCTCTCTTCAAACAAGCCTTTGGCTTCTGTGTACTTTCCGCTCCAAGAGGCCACGTCAGCCAGAAGGTTCAACGAATTGGAGATGCCCGTTTTGTGGCCAAGCTCTCGGCGGAGTGCCAGGCTCTCGCTGTGTAGATGCTGTGCGTTCGCATACTCACCAAATTGCGTGGCGATAAGGCCCAGATAGTTCAGTGCGAAAGCGGTCTCCTCTAAATCCGTTCCATGGCGAGCTATCGCCAGGCTTTCCTGCAGCAGTTGGCGGGCTTTCTGAGAGAGCCCGAGGCGATAGCAAAAGCATCCATAAATCGACATGAGCCGGCCGGTGAGACGGCTCGTCGGATCGGCCGTGCCCTCCTCTGTTTGTGCTGTCAGGTAGGCAAGCGCGCTTTCGAAGATAGCTGCGCCTTCCTGGAAGCGACTATGTTTAAAAAGAACAGGAATAGAGTGTTGAGCGATTTTTCAATATTTTCGTATCGCGCCTGCGCCGTCGCCCAGTCCCAACCGGAACGCACATTGTCGATCTCCGCATGGATTTCTTGCAGCGCAGTGCCCTGCTCGGGGCCGTCCAGCACCGCACGTCTTCGCGGCAGGAAGTCGGCGTAGAACCGACTGTGGTATTCGCGCGCCTGTTCATAGTTTGTGGGGTCCTCTTGCAGCTTCTCGGCGGCGAATTGGCGCAGCGAAGCATGCATTTCACAGCGACCCGCTTCCGACCGGCCAAGCAGAGACTTGTCCACGAGCGAATGCAGGTCGTCTTCGCTAATCAGTAAGCGTTTTTCCCCCTCAGCACCATCTCCCAATAACTGATCGCTGCGAACCGAAGACTGATTATTGATCACCGCGAGCGCTGCCTCGCGCACGAAGCTACCCCGAAATACTCGCCAGCATGGCTTGCTCCTGTGAGTTGAGCAATGCCCACGAACCGAGAAAAACCTCTCTTAAACTGCGCTCTCGTTCGGGCGCAGCGCGGCTCGTCGCCGCAAGCGAGTCGAGAATCGCTTGAATGTTGGCAACGATCTTGGCCGGCGTCCGGCGTCCCAGCCAGGTGGCCACTAATTCAATGCCCAATGGCAGCCCCTCCACCAACCGGCAGATCTCGGCAACAGCGCATTGCATCATCGAAAACCTTACTTTGACAAGATCGTTGACTCACGCTAATCCTTACCGAATGTTCCCGTTGTTCGGACGTTCGGAGGAGATCGATGAGGCATCCCATGAGTCTGCAATCACGCCGTGAACTTCTGGCCAGCACCGCGCCGCGTTACCAGCAGGCGTCCAAGAAAGAGAAGCAAACCATCCTCAACGAATTAACCGCTGCCACCGGCTATCACCGCAAATACGCCCTCACGTTGCTCAAGTATCATGACGCCCAGGCAGCGCAACCTGCGAGACGGCCGCGGAAACCGTCGCCCCGAATCTACACGCCCGAGGTGCAGGCGGCGTTGGTGGAGGTCTGGGAAGCTGCCAACCGTATCTGCTCCAAACGGCTAGTGCCGTTTCTGCCGGAGTTCGTGGCCGCCCTGGAGCGGCACGGTCACCTCTCGCTCTCGGACGATGTGCGTGAACGCCTGCTTGCGATCAGCACGGCGACGGTTGACCGCCTCCTGGCAGACGTGCGGCGCGGTCAACTGCCCTACGGCCGCAGCACCACCAGGCCGGGTAGCCTGCTCAAGCATCATGTGCCCGTGCGCACATTTGCAGAGTGGAACGAAGATGGGCCGGGCTTTATCGAAGCCGACCTGGTCGCCCACTGTGGCGATCGCATCGATGGGCAGTTTGTGCACACGCTGGTGATGACGGATGTTTCTACCGGGTGGACGGAGTTCGCCGCGCTGCTGTACCGCAGCCAGGACACCGTGCTCCGCGCAATCCGGCGCATCCGTACACAGCTGCCCTTCGACCTGTTGGGGTTGGACACCGACAACGGCGGCGAGTTCTTGAATTATCTGCTCTTTCACTACTGCCAGGACGAAGGCATCACCTTCACTCGTTCACGCCCTTACCGGGAGAACGACCAGTGCCATGTCGAACAGAAGAACGGCTCCATTGTGCGCAAGTTCGTCGGCTACGACCGTTTCGTTGGCATAGAAGCCTGCCGCGTTTTGGGTGCTTTGTACACGCAACTCCGGCTTTACGTGAACTTTTTCCAGCCTTCTGTCAAGCTGGTGGAGAAAAAACGCGTCGGCAACCGCATCATGTGCAAATACGATTTGGCGCGGACGCCCTATCAGCGTGTCACGGCCACTGAGAGTATCTCGGATGAAACCAGGCGCGCACTTGGAGAACAGTACCGCCAGTTGGACCCTTTGAACCTGCTACAGCAGATCGAATCTTTACAGGACCTATTCTGGCAGCACGCCTACGTCAACCCGCTCGCGCTGTCCGCTACCGCGTCACCCAACGGCTCCACCGCACAGCATGTGAATGGATCCGTGCATCCGGCGGAAACAGCATACCCGTCCGCCAAAGCACCGGGGCTGCCGAACGCGCGCGCCATCACCAGCACGGCCAATGGCAACGCACCACCGCCCAACGACAACGGTACCGCCCGACGCCTCGAGCGTGCTGCGCGCATGTACCGGCGCACGAAACGCAAAGGGCGCTATGGCCAGGTGAAGCGCTGGTGGCGTACCCGAAAAGATCCATTCGAAGACGTCTGGGACGAAGTTGAGCAGCAATTGGAGCAAACGCCTTACCTCACTGCCAAGATGCTCTTCCAGTGGTTGCAACAAGGCCAGCCCGGCAAATTCAGTGACGGTCAGTTACGCACGCTCCAGCGCCGAGTACATGACTGGCGCCTCAAGCAAGCGGAACATGAACTCGAGGCGAACGAGGAGTTCGCGGATCATGTCGCCGCAGCAGCACCCAGTCCTGAACGTACTGGGTCAGGACGAATGAACTGGGTCGTGACGAAGGCACTGGGTCGTGACGAAGGCACTGGGTCGGGATGAATGTGTCGACTACCAGCCTGCTTTTATCTCGGCTCACCAACGGGAAACAGAACGCCTGCTTCTCGCTGGAGCCCCCTGCGCTCCGCAGCGTGCCACTGCGGCTGCGCTTCGTCAACACCCCTTGACGCTCTTTGCACACGCATCTCAACAAGGGGTGTTGACAGTGCTCGCCTGCGTGGCTTCGGCTGCGCGTCAGGCAGCTCCAGCGGAAGCAGAGGAAACTAAGTGAGGCTTGACCAATTGATCGAAAAGTCACACCTCGAATCGGGTTGAAAATGATGGAAAAACTGGACTGGCAACGGCTTCTCAGGGTAAGATTCTTACATGATGCAATACGACAGAGGGAGATATTGTCGTCCTGTATCGTAATTCCGGCTGGGCCACGTTCGGCGTAGAGCTGCACGCTGGCATAGCTCTCACCTTCCGAAGTCCCACTTCTCTCCCCTCCTTCATGGGAATCAGGCGGTTGCGGCGGAACCGCTTGCGGTGGAACCGGCAATCCCGCTACCCAAACGGCATATTCGGCCTGCATGTTGAGCCGCGCGCGGGAGGTTATCAGGAGCGTGACCCCCGGCACGCGCTGCAAAATCTTTGTAAAGAAATCGGCGCCCGCTATCAGTTGTTCGAAGTTGTCCAGCAAGAGCGGGGATTCTTTCTGGCTCAGCTGCTCCAGCAACTGGTTACGAGGTGCGGCGCGCCCTTGCAAGGGGAGGGCGAGCGCTGCCGCGATCGTGGCGGCTATGCTGTTTTGCAACGCATCTGGTTCGGCGTTTGCTTCGGCCTGCAGACCGGCCAGCGAAACGAACCATGCGCCGTCAGCGAAACGAGTCGCAGCCTGCTCGACAGCAGCCAGCGCCAGACGCGTTTTACCCACGCCGCCCATGCCCATCAGCGTTACCAGGCGGTAGGCCGGATTGCGCAGGCGCCGGACAAGCTGCGCCAACTGATTCTCACGCCCAAAGAAAGGCGTAACCTGCTCAGGCATGTTGTTCAGGGTGGCATCGGGCGTCAGCTCCGAAGCCTGCAGGAGCCGCTCGTAGAGCTCGGTCGTCTCTGCTTCCGGCTTGACGCCCAACTCGGCGGCGGAGGAGGCTGCGGCAGGCTTCGTATTGTGCCATGGCCGCGCTGCGTTGGCCGCTATAGACCAGCAGTTGCATCATCAGGCGATGGGCAGGCTCGTGCCAGGGTTCCAGCTGTGGCAAGCGCGCGGCGTAGTCCCGGCCTGCTGTGTATATTCACCCACATGCGTGTGATGGCGCGTCAGTTCGTACAGTGCCTGGACGACCTGTATATGGCGGCGACTCTGTTCGGCGGCCAGCCACGCTTCATATTCTGGGCAATCATTTAGAAAAATACCTTCCATGAAGCGACCGCGGCCGAGCGCGACGGCCTCGGCCAGCGCCACCGGCGCTGCATCACCCTGCTCGAGCATTGTATCGAAGGCCAACGCGTCCACCCACACGCTGTCCGTCTCCGTGGTACGCCGCAATTGCACGCTGCTGCGCGCGACCTGCAGCGCGCCGGGGAGCGTCGCGGACAGGCGGTGTAGCGCCACACGCAGGTTATTACGCGCCTGCGCCTCCGTGCGCTCGCCCCAAAACAACCCGGCCAACTCTGTCCGCACGACGGGTTGCTCGTGCAGCGCCTGATAACCCAACAGGGCCAGCGCCTTTTGGGTTATCGCATTGGCAATGGTTTCCCCCTTCCACACAACTTGCGGCGGCCCCAGCAGGTACAACCGGTTGGAGAACTCGGCGTCTGTCTTGGCAACGGTAGTTGGGGAGCTCATGGAATTGGATTTTGCGCCGGCGATTGGAGATGTGAACTGAAGTCCAATCCCGTTTGTCATGCAATGATTTTTTAACGCTCGTTTACTAAAGTTTCCTCAGATACCGGAAAAATCTCAAGGAGAAGAGACATGTATACAACCAGATTTCTCCGGCACCAACTGCTTCCCGCTCTGATAGCGCTCGCTCTCTTGCTGGCACTCATGACGCCGGGCGCGGTGCTTGCAGATGGGAATTCGCCCGCCACAGAGGACGCCGTAGGCGAGCAAGCCAGCGAAGACGAAGCAACCGACGCCGCGCCGGAGTCAATCGACACAGACTCCAACACCGAAGGCCAGGCAGAAGTAGTGGACGACGCAACTGAAGCCGCGTCGCAGTCAGATGAAATTGCGACCGAGGCTGAGGAGGCAAGCGACAGCACGGACGCCGTTGCTCCCGATGCACAAGCTACGGCGAGAGAGACTGACTCTGCAGAGCCCGAAGTCGAAGCAGCCGTCCTCCCACCATTGCCCGAAAACACCTCCGTGCTGGTTCTCGACGAGGCCAACCAGCCACTGTCGCTGGCGGCGCAGGAGACCGCCGACGTGCTGGCGAGCGTGGATTTTGGCAATGTGCCGCTCTCGTTTATCCCCAACGCGGGGCAGAGCGACGGCGTGGTCATATTCCAGGCGCGTTCGCAAGGTGGCGCGGACATCTTCTTCACCAATGAAGAAGTCGTCTTCGCCTTGCCGGGTGCGCAAGACAACCCGACAGCTGATGAGCAAGAAAATGATGCAGACTCTGGCTCCGAACCCCAATCCCAGATCCTGCGCCTGCAATTCTATGGCGCGAACCCGAACCCGACGGTCGTCGGCCAGTCCCCGCAAGCTGGCGTGGTCAACTACCTGCTCGGCGCCGACCTGGCCAACTGGCAGACCAACCTGCCTACCTACGCCGAAGTGGTCTATGAAGACCTCTATCCCGGTATCGACCTGGTCTACGACGGCACTGAAGAACTGCTCGAGCGCATCATCATTGAAGATGAAATCCTTAGAGCTGGTTTTGCGGCCTTTCCATACCTGGTTATGAATGACACAACCCTGTCTGTTGGGGCACGCTTTACATATGGCATGTTGCTTCAGTTTGGCATTACCCTGGTTTAGTGGACAACGAGATAAGATAGATTCACAGATCAGGGAGGACCCAAATGAGTACATACCGGAAGACATACACGCGCGAATTCAAGGTCGAAGCCGTTCGGTTATCGTATGATAGCGACACAGCGGTTGAGCAGCTTGCTTTGGATTTGGGAGTAAGTAGTAGCAGTCTGAATCGCTGGCGGGCTGAATACGCGGCTGATGGAGCGCAGGCATTTCCCGGAAAGGGAAAGCCGAAGGAGCGCGACCGCGAGCTGGCCGAGTTGAAGCGCGAATTGCACGTGGTGCGCCAGGAACGGGACATCCTAAAAAAAGCCATGGCGGTGTTTGCGCGCGAGCAGAAGTGAGATTTCGCTTCATTGACGAACACAAAGGCGAGTACAGCATCAGTCTGATGTGTCGGGTACTGCAAGTCACACGTAGCGGCTACTACGCCTGGCGCAAGCGGCCGGTCAGCCCGCGCGAGCAAGCCAGCCAGGCGTTGGGACGCGAGATCAGAGCGATCTTTGAGCAGCATCGCGGCGTCTATGGCTGTCCGCGCATTCACCGCGAACTACAGGACCGCGGCATCCGCTGCGGCCACAACCGGGTGGCCCGTCTGTTGCGCCTGCATGGCCTGCAAGCCCGACGCAAACGGAGCTACAAGGTGACAACCCAGTCGAAGCACAGCCTGCCCGTAGCGCCGAATTTGCTCGTTCAGGACTTCACGGCCACTGCGCCTAACGAAGTGTGGCTGGCCGACATCACTTACATTGCAACCAGTGAAGGGTGGCTCTATCTCGCAGCAGTCCTCGACCTGTACTCGCGACGGATCGTCGGCTGGGCACTCGGCAAACGCTTGCGCCGCCAACTGACTTTGGATGCTTTGGAGATGGCTCTGCGTTCGCGAAAACCGCCGCCAGGTCTCATCCATCATTCTGACCGGGGGAGTCAGTACGCCAGCGCTGAGTATCAGGCGCTGCGCAAGCTTCATGACATCACGCCCAGTATGAGCCGAAGGGGAAACTGCTACGATAACGCCCCCATGGAGAGCTTCTTTGCCAGCCTGAAATCCGAGTGTGTATACCAGCAACTGTACGCCAGCCGGGCCGCTGCTCGCACCAGCGTCTTTGACTATGTCGAAGTGTTTTACAATCGGCAACGGATGCATTCGGCCCTGGATTACATGAGCCCACATGCCTATGAACAATTACCTTTAGTGGCTTAACCAACTGTCCACTGAATCGGGGTAATACCAATGGCAAAGCAGCTCGTCATGACCCAGTGCATTCACCCAGTCATCACGATGCAGTCTGCACGTGACTGTACGAACGTACTGGGTCGTGACACTTGCCGCGTTGCGGCAGTACGCGGTGACTGGGTGACGCTCTCTCCGCTCGCCTGACCGCCCTGTTCGCCTCACTCAACTGGCCTTCGCCTTCGACGACACTTCCTGAAAGGCGATGGATCTCACCCTATTCGCCTGACCGGTCTGCGTTTCTCTCGCTGACACTTTTCCGGCTGCCCGCTCATCGAAAAGCGGCTGTTTTCCGCACTCCTTTGGGTAGCGTTTTGCGATACGACTCTTCAAAAAGGCTGTGACACTGCATCGCGCCTCTGCTGCAGGAAGCCCAGCACAAAAAGTAAAAAGTCCTAGACATCAAGGGTACCTACCTCGTCGCGCCGGAAGTCGACCCGAGCAGCATCCAGTGGCGCTATGAGGGTGCCAGCGGCGTGAGCGTGGACACTGAGACCGGCGAGCTGCTCTTGGCTTTGAGTGAGACGCTCGAACTGGTCGAGCGCGCTCCAATCGCCTGGCAAGATGTGGCCGGCGAGCGCAACCCGGTGAATGTGAGCTACGCGCTCGGCGAGCAGGGCGAGTTGGGCTTCACGCTCGGCGCCTACGACCCGGCGCTAGTGCTTCCCATTGACCCCACCCTGGGCTACTCCACCTTCCTGGGCGACAGCCGCGACGACTATGGCCAAGCCATAGCCGTTGACGCAAAGGGTAACGCCTACGTCACGGGCTCCACTCAATCCGAAAACTTCCCCACGTCCAACGCGCTCGACGCAAGTCACAACGGCGGCATCTACGACGCCTTCGTGACCAAGCTGAACGCGACCGGTGACGCGCTGGTTTACTCAACCTTCCTGGGTGGGAACGGCCGCGATAGAGGCAACGCTATCGCCGTGGACGCCAACGGCAACGCCTACATCACGGGCTCCACTGACTCCTCCACCGACTTCACCACTCCCAACGCATTCGACGCTAGCTAGTTTCCGGTGCGAAAGAAGGCCCAATCTGTGAGAGCATTAAGTTGCACACAAAAGCGAACTCACAGAAAGGGCCAAAGCAATGTTACGCGACCGATACGAAAACGACAAGTTCTTCATGGAAATTATAGAACTGACAAGTAAAATGGATCCAGTGATGAGCCAGATCGATAAAATACTGGAAGACGACGAACTATATCAGCAAGTACGAAACGACTTTTCGAAACGCTATCCAGGAACACTACAAACTGGACGGAGTTCAAGTCCAGTAGAAGTGGTGTTGCGGATGTTGGTAGTAAAGCATCTGTATGGCTGGAGTTACGCACGGACAGAACAACACGTTAGAGATAGTTTGGTACTGAGATTATTCTGCCGGGTGTATTTTGAAGATGTACCAGATGAGAAGACATTGCTGCGCTGGGCGCATCAAATTCAAACCGACACATTGAAAGCCCTGAATGAGCGTGTGACAAAGCTGGCACAAGAATTGAAAATCACACGTGGACGCAAGTTGAGAACAGATGGGACGGTGGTCGAAAGCAATGTGCGCTATCCAACCGATAGCGGATTGCTGGTTGATGGGGTGCGGGTATTAGGCCGTACACTAACAAAAGCCAAACAAGTATTGGCAACAGCAGGTGGACTTGCCGGGACAGTATTTCGCAATCGGTCGCGGAGCGCCAGAAAGCAGGCCCTGATGATTGCCAACCAGGCCCGCAAAAGAAGTGTCTCTGCAAAGGAAAAGCTCAAACAGAGCTATCGTCAATTGGTCAAAACGGTGCTTGAAGATTTGAAAGCGAGTACCCAAGAGCCAGCTCATCGGCTCTGCCAACCGCTGGCCGAAACTATCGAGACATTTCTGCCGCGGGTGGAACAAGTCCTGGAACAAACCAAACGGCGCGTATTTCAGAATGAATCTGTGCCGGCTTCAGAAAAGCTGGTCAGTCTGTTCGAAGTTGACACTGCCATTATCCGACGCAACAAAGCTGGCAAGCCCACCGAGTTCGGTCGCAAAGTCTGGCTAGATGAAGTCGACGGCGGCATCATTTCCGACTGGCGGTTGCTCGATGGCAATCCTTCCGATGATACCCAACGAAGTCGCGTGTGCGACTCCACGCGGTGGCACCCAGCTATTGATAATCATTGTCGAACCTTTGGCAAGCCGCCAGTCCAGGCCAGTGCTGACCGCGGTGTTTATTCCTCGGCCAACGAAAACTATGCAAGACAAAAGGGCGTTCGGCACGTCGTCTTACCCAAAGCGGGTTATAAGTCCCAAGAACGCCATGCTCATGAAAAACAGGCCTGGTTCAAACGCGGCCGTCGTTTTCATGCTGGCGTTGAGGGCCGAACCCCGTCCAGGACCGGGACGGGACTGGGTCAGTGTTCTCAAACGCAAACATGCCTTCGGCATTTGTCGTTATCGTGGCAATCAGGGCCACCATCGTTGGGTTGGCTTGACCATTCTGGCTGCTAACCTGAACACGATCGGATTGAGACTACATGCTCGTGCTACCTGAACATTTCAAATCCGATCGCTCAAACCAAACCCTAGTTCAGGTCGTCTGTTTTCAGCCCAGCGATGCGTTTCGCACCGGAAACTAGCTATGGCGGCGACACTGACACCTTCGTGACGCAGCTGAACGCGGCCGGCGACGCGCTGGTCTACTCCACATACCTGGGTGGTGGCAGTGAAGATGTTGGCAACGGCATCGCCGTGGACCCCAACGGCAACTTCTACGTGACGGGGTCCACCGGCGGTGACTTTCCCATAGCCAACGCATACGATGCCACTCACAATGGTTTCAATAACGTCTTTGTGACGCGGTTCAACTGTGTCGCCAATTGTCCAATCATCGTCATCCCGGTCGATGGAGGTGGCAATATAACACCCGGGAGCAGCGGCGGCACAAATCCCGGCACCGGGGATGCTGACCCCGCCGGCGGCAACAATACGTCCGTTCCGCACGTCATCCGCCCCAGCGGCCCCGGCGAGCGGCATGCCCTCAACGGTAGCGCGACGCGCTTCGAGTCGTCCGGTCGCCGGGTCATCTTCCCGGCCGGCGATGGTAGCGCCGTCGTGGACGCTAGCGACCTGTCCTCGCTACCTGTCGAAGGCACGCTGATCTCTGGCTCTAACGTGCTAAGCAACTCAGCTTTCTTCCTCGAAGGTCTCACGACGCACGTCTTCCAGCCCAACGGCAACGGTGAAGAGACCGAAGTGCAGTCCCTGCCAGCCGGCGAGATGCTCATGGTGAGCTTCGACATCCCGGGTGGTTTCGACAGCGCCAGCGGCCAAGGCGAGGGCGGCGGACAGCTTGTCATCTTGTACTGAAACGGCGCTGACTGGGTGCAAGTCTTGACAACCATCGTGGACGGCCAGATTACCGCAGACGTGAACTTCAGCGGGCTGTTCGTCTTGGCAGTGCAGTAAGCACATCCCTCATCTAACGAGTGGATAAGAAAAGAGACGGCGCTAGTGCGTCGTCTCTTTTGTGTTTTGCCGAAGTTGTTACGGTTTGCGTGCCCCTGCGCAGCGCATTGTCGTTAAGTTCCTCTATCAGGATTCTGATTTTCCTGTGGAAACCCCTTTCAGCTGAGGTGTATTTCAGTTTAGGGACAAATAATCTCAAAACTCGTTCTCTGTCATGCTGAACGAAGTGAAGCATCTCGTTCGCTTGTGTCAGAGACCCTTCACTACATTCAGGGTGACATTCGGAAGGAAGCTGCCCCCAAAGTGAAACGCTCCCTTTCAGCTGCCTCCCAATTTATCGTCGGGTTTGAAAAAATCGGCCAACAAACGGCCAACCTCGTCCGGGCATTCTTCCTGCAAAAAGTGACTGCAATCAGGCAAGGCGCTGACCACCGTCTGTGGCAGGTCTCGGGCAACGCGCTGCAGAGTCTTGGCCACATCGGGCAGAATTCGGTCGTGCTCGCCATAAATCGCACGCACAGGGATTTTGAATTCCGGTAGTTGATGCGCAATATCTCGAAATCCGTTTGGGTGCAGGTTGCTGCCGGCCTTTATCAAGGCGCGCCGTGCGTCTTGAGATTCAAACGGCGCTTGCACAGCGGCGAGCGCCTCGGGGGTAATCTTTGTTTTGTCGTGGATGCCGATTTTTAGCGCCGCCCGCAGCCCCCACGGGCTGCTCAGAATTGATCGCAGGCCGGGTAAGCGCACAGCGAGGACGAACAAGATCACTGCCCAAGAGAATTCAGGATAGACAAGTGTATTTAGGAGGGCTAACTTTCGGACACGATCCGGATGCTGACAGGCCCAGTAAAGCCCAATCGGGCCGCCAAGATCGTGCACAACCAAGCTGATCGTTTCCAGTTCCAGTGCTTCCAGGAAGCTGGATAAGAATTGCTCAAAGAACCGAAAGCTATATGAGACATCGAGCGGTTTATCCGACTGCCCAAATCCCGGCAAATCGAGGGCGATTACCCGATTCGTATGAGCAATATGCGGAGCGACATGCCGCCACAAGAATGATGATGTCGGAAAACCATGCAACAATAGCACTGGCTCGCCGGCACCGGCGCTCCGATAGTGAACGTTGAGGCCGTCGACATTGACAAAGTTACTTGTTAAAGTTTTCTCCAAGTAAATCCCCTTTCTTATTCGATAATGGCCTCTAATTAGAACATGGTCAGATTTGGCGCTGGTGGATGGTGATGGGGATGCGTCCGCCGCAGAGGATCCGGTCGGCGAGCAGGCCGGCCATAACGAAGAAATCGACGCCGCGCCGTAGTCAAACGACGCGACAGCTGCCTCGTTGGTCAAGCTTATGCTATTACTATTCAGTTGCTGTCAGGCTTGTCGTTCTTTGTTCCAATACTCCGATTGCAATGATACCTGCTAGGGCAATTCCCAGAGTCAGGATTGGGTTGCCACCGATCGCAACAACAATTGCAATTCCTGTAACGATACTCAGAACCACCAGTGGCAGCGGTAAGGTGCCTGTCGCTCTCCACAGGGCAGCGGCCATTCCAGCAACGAACAGGATGAGACCCAGTGCGAATGCAACAGTTTCGGCCATTGGTAGAGGTTCTGTTGGATGCGCAATGGCTAGCTCTATCGCAGCCGCGTATGCAATGACACCCGCCAACATCAGAAAATGAATGAAGCTGTAGGATTCTACAGCGATCCTCGATTGTTTGGCGTCGTCACTGGAGGTTAATGCGTGTTCGAGTGCGGGCATTGCCCGATGGAAATAACTCCACCAAAGAGCGCCTGTGACCGCAACCGCGAGGATTGCGACCAAGAGCAATTCGCTTGACCAAAGCGTATCCGAAACGCCGCCCGCAGCCAAGATCAACGTCTCGCCAAGTGCGATGATGACGAACAAGCCATGGCGTTCAGCAAAATGCGCCGGTTGCACCCTCCCCGCATAATCCTCGCCACTTCCGCTCGCACTGCCAGCATACACGTCTAAAATAATCGCGAGACCCCAGAGCCAATATTGGGCTGTTCCACCAACGAACGCGCCGATCAGTACAGCGACCAATCCTCCACTCGACAATCCCAACCATGTCCGGATACCTGCGCGGAAAGCGGGATTCTCAAGAGCTACGAGGTATAACAAGACGTTTCCGATTAATTTCACCAAGACGTAGGGTATTGCAAACCATAAGGCGCGGTTTGAGAAGGCCTGCGGAACTCCGACGGCCATGAAGAAGGCGACTCCAGTCGCTATCAATACACCTAGCAGTTTGTCGGAGAGACAAGTACTTTTACAACATGAATAGCCCTACAGGGCAAAATGAGCAGTTGATTGCGACAAAACAAGCGTAAAACAGTGTGCATTTCATGGAGGGCAAACCACCTTCTCTCAGCGAGTAGCAGGCGCGCCAAAGCAGCCCCGGCTAAAGCACACCCTTTGCTTGGTAGAGGGTGTGCATGCGTTTGAGGTTGAACGCTAGGCAGACCAGACACCATTCCCCGGCTGCTGCCAGCAGGCCGCGCAGAGAAAACTGGCGGAAGCCCAGGACTTCCTTGATGATACCAATGACGGGTTCCACTGTGCATTTGCGTAAACGGTAGCTGGCTTTGCCGATTTCGGTTTGTAGTTTGTAAGCCATCTTGACTTTCGGACTGGCATCTTCCGGTGGCGGAGCAGGCATTTGTTCAAAGAAGGTACGCCAGCTTTTGTGGTGAGGTTCGCGACCGGTAGCAATGTAAGGATCAATGCCAAGCTTCTCAAGTGCTGCGATGTTCGCTTTGCTGAAATATCCATAATCCAAAGCGGCAGCCTTTGGTTTGCCTACTTTTGGAGAGATGGCATCCAGGGTTGGCTCAGCTTCTTTTTTGTCATTCGGATGGTTCGAAAGTGAAGGCGCCACAATCAAGAGGCTCTCCTGCTCCACAGCAACTTGAACGTTGTAATGCTGGTCGAAGCCATTATTGGTGCTGTTTTTCATGATGCGAGAGTCCGGATCAGTGAAGTTGTACTGATCTTTGTCCCGTGGTCCCGGCTGCGGTGGTTTCGGTTTGCGACCTCGGGGTTTATGCCCAGTTTTGCGAGACTTTTCTTCCCGCTCACGCTGTTTGGCTTCGTATTCAGCCCTCTCGGCTTCATATCGTTCCTGCGCACGGGCTTCTAAGACGGCTTTGGCTTCTGCCAGATTTGCCAAACGTTTCTTGCGAATGGCAATTTCGTCTTCAATGACGAGCCCTTCCGGCAACTGGAGATCACCCTGATCAGCTTGCTCACCGAGTTCGAAGAGTTTGTTCACTTCCTGGCGCAGTTGGGTCTCTAGTTTTATCAGACGCTTGTAACTGACCGCTTTGCTCTTGGATGCATCAGCATGCACCTTGCTACCATCCAGACTGATATTACCCAACTTCAGCACCTCAGCAACTTGGGCCAGGAGCAAGATCTGCACAAATAACTCTTGGATCTCAGCCAGAAAGGTTTTGCGAAAGTTGGCAATTGTGTCGTGGTCAGGATGCAGCCCACTGGCAATATAGCGGAATGGGATACTCTCATAGGTGGCTTTCTCAATCTTACGAGAACTGAACACCCCGTTGGCATAACCATAGAAGAGCAATCCCAACAGGATCTCTGGCGCAATAGGTTGACCACCCGTCGGTGCATATTGTGCATAGATCATACCCAAATCCAACTGGGCGATAACATCCACCACAAATCGTGCCAAATGATTGGATGGCAGGGCTTCTTCCAGACTGATTGTCTGTTTGAGCATCACTTCGTAATTGGGTTTCTTGAATTTTCTAGCCATGCCCGTAGATTATCACCGATTTCGCTATCTCAGGTTGCTCTCCGACAAACTGCTAGTTGGATTCGGGTATGGGAAGAATCTGCAGCGTTTAAGCTCCATGTAAATTGAGTCCAGGCCCACCAGATCAACCAAAATACCAGGATTGTCTGAACAACAGCCAGCCCGGTAAATCCATCGTGAAATATCTTGACTACCTGGGTTACTGAGAATACAAATACGAGATCGAAGAATAGTTCGACATAGGATACCGTCTGACCTTCTGGCTTAGAAACCTGCATAGACGCCATATTCTCCTCCTGTCTGTTGGAATTGCACCGCACACATTATGGAAGGTCGCTCCTTTTTATGCCAGCCTTGACCATTACTCGTCCGGTTACTTCCCCAAGTCAGTTATCTCTAATGCGCTTCCAGTGACGAAGTTGTATGAGTCGACGATCAGTTGGAGGACAGTTTCCAGTTCGTCAAAGGTCTGCGGTGTGTATAGCATCACCAAGCCCGGAACCCCCAACGAGTCGGCGATGGGTTGTGGCTCGGCCCAACCGACCTCAGTCGCCTCGCGAGCTCGATCAAGCGGAAGTGAGGCATGCAGACTTCCATCTGGGTGGATATGGGCAAACTCGCGTCCAGAAACGATCTGATCGGGTCGAACAAGAGGCACATCATCGTTAATCCAGAGCCCACGTGCACCCGGGAGCGAAAATGCTGAGGGGCGATTTTCAACGCCGGGCAGCAAGTATGCGCGCCGAAAAAGTTCTGCATTAACTTCTGGCACGGCCTGCAAGTCGATCTGCTGGTGGGGCACCGAGCCTGTCGTTGCAGGTCTTGGTCCTTCTCGGTTCGGTAGCGGTGAGTACGTCATGGTTACCTCCGTTTCGGAAGAATTGGGAGTTACAGCGATACATGCACTAATGCTGACTCCTATCAGTAAGGCACTTGCAAAAACACCGGCATGTGCGAAGCTCATCGCAGTTCGTCGGGTCGGTGCGGCAAATTTATTTTCATTTCGCGCGTAAAACATTTGATCACCTATGGTTGTTGTGACTTTATAGAGCAGCGTCGTTTCGAGTCTAAAAAAATGAGTGAGTCTAATCTGACCGAAGGGTCAAGAATAATTACAAAAAATCTAATCGAGCACAGACAGCGTAGTGTCCACGATATCCTCGAGGAGTTCCCGATCCCGGGTCGTCTTCGCCGTGACGCGTAATCCAAACATCGCGTTGGTCAGATAGCGGGCGAGCGCGGTGATGTCACGCTTCGGAGCAATCTCACCCGTTTGTTGCCCTACAGCAAGCAAGCCATTAAACGTCTCTTCATAAACTTTCCTTCCATCTTCGCTGATGGCGGCGAATTCCGAGTCATGCGGGGCCAGTTCTACGATGGTGTTCACGAATAGACAGCCTCGACACTGTTTGTCGGCAACGGATAGATCGACTTTGTGAGCGAAGATTTCTGCAATGGCAGACTTGGCCGATCTCGAGTTATCCATCAATTCAGCAGGAGTTTCGTTTATTTTGAGATAGCGTTCCAGAGCAGCCAGATAAAGTGAACGCTTGTTCCCAAATGTATCGTATAGACTACCCTTCTTGATGCCCATGTGATCACAAAGGTCTCGAACCGAGGTTGCTGCGTAGCCATGCAACCAAAATAGCTGCATGGCTTTATCTAAAGCTAGATCCGGATTGAATTCTTTAGTTCGCGACATGCGATATTCCTGAAAGACGCAAGAAGTCTACAATATCTTGACCGTTCGGTCAAGAATTAATTTAGGAGTTCACTCCTGCTTTATCGCCATGCGTCATCACTCTGTGATTTGCTGCGATTGTTGCGGGCTGCGCGACCCTCTCCAGCGCATTGCCATGGATGGCTTCAATGCACAATCCGTCAGGGCCTTCTACTTTTCCATTCGAACATAATTGTTGACAGTTATAAATCCTGATACCATTTTGCCAATTCGTCACCAATCAAATCTGGATTGTCTTCTTGTATGAAATGCAAGCCATCGCCAATGTCGACTGTTTTTAGGTTTTTAATATTTTGCTTGCACCAATCCAACATTTTGGCATCAATAGAGGTCCCATGGTTTTCAAAGAAGAGTATTTTAGGCAACTCGGATTCCTGTAGTTTTTGGCTGTAATTCGAAATAACTTCGTGCATGTCTGATGGCTGACCATCTATAGGGATTTCGCGAGGCCACTGGCCTAGCGGTTTGCGGCTATTAATTGTTTTGAAGGGAGCCTCATAATACTCCTTTTCTTCCGCAGTCAATTTTCGGACAGTCGCTTGCAACAATATCTGGGTAAGAAACATATTCATAACACTGTTCATAAACCAGCCAATACCGGGTGTACGAAATAGCCTGATAGCTATTTTGAAATCGGGTGGAAAATCATCCCACTTAAAGGCTTTCATCATCGCTTCCATGAAGGCAATTCCTTTAATGTTGCTTTCATGCCTCATTGCGTAATGGAAACCGAGACCGGAGCCCCAGTCGTGGATAACCAAGGTAAGGTCGTACAATTCTAGTTTTTCGATAAACCCTTCCACATAATTTGAATGATCAATGAAACGGTAATCGATATCAGGCTTATCAGATTTTCCCATGCCGATCAAATCGAGCGCAATGCATCTTGCATGGGGTACTAGGTAAGGAATGATATTGCGCCACAGATAGCTGGACGTTGGATTCCCGTGTAAGAAAAGGATTGGATCACCTGAACCTTCGTCGATGTAATGGATTTTGGAACCGTTTACCTCAACGAACTTAGATTCAAAAGGAAAGTCCGCTGAAATGGTTTTTGTTGTCATTGTTTACCTCCAGATATAAATAGTGAACACATTGTTTTAGACTTTTTGAAACTCGTCTCTTCGCAGTGCATTGCCGTTAATGGCTTCAGATCTTGTCAAGCTGCAAAAGAGTGTATCCAAGGTATATTTGCTGGAGCGCTCTCCACGCTCCAGCAAATATACGAACTCGAACGGTTTCAAGGTACGTACTGTCGGGAACTACTAAATCTCGAATCGACCAAAATATTTGATGGCTCTAAATCCTGATACCATCTTGCCAACTCTTCACCAATCAAATGTGGATTGTCTTCTTGTATGAAATGCAACCCATCACCAATGTCAACGAGTTCTAGATTTTTTAGATTCTGCCTACACCAATCAACATCTCGGGAATTGATGATGGCTCCCGGGTTTGCAAAGAAGAGTATTTTAGGCAATTCGGATTCCTGAAGTTTTTTGCTGTAATTTAAAATCATTTCGTACATGTCTGCTGGCTGGCCATCTATTGGTACTTCGAGAGGCCATTGGCGTACTGGTTTTCGGCTTTGAATCGTTTTGAAAGGCGCTCCGTAATATTCCTTTTTAGCCACCGACAATTTTCGGACTATCAGTCTCGGCATAAGTTGCGTAAGAAACATATTCATAACACTGAGCATAAACCAGCCGATCCCCGTTGTACGAAATAGCTTGAAACCCGTTGTTTCGCTGCGTGGGAGTTCCGCCCACTTCAGTGGCTTCACCATCGATTCCATAAAGGCAATTCCTTTAATGTTGCTCTCGTGCCGCATAGCATAATGGAAACCGAGACCGGAACCCCAATCGTGGAGGACTACAGTGAGGTTGGACAGACCTAACTTTTCTATGAACCCTTCCAAATATTTTGAATGGTCGGAGAAACGGTAGGCGATATCAGGCTTATCCGATTTACCCATGCCGATCAGATCAACCGCAATGCATCTCGCATGGGGTACGAGGTATGGAATGATATTACGCCACAAATAGCTGGACGTCGGATTCCCGTGTAAGAATAGGATTGGATCACCCTCACCCTCATCGATGTAATGCATATTAGAGCCATGTATCTCAACGAACTTAGATTCAAAAGGGAAGTCTGCTGAAATTGTTTTTGTCGTCATCGTTTACCTCCAGATATAAATAGTGAAAACATTGATTTAGACTTTTTGGAACTCGAAAATGTCTACAGACTTATGCCGCGACAGGGTAGCCGATACCACCTGCAAGTCGTGTGATGGCTTGCCAACCGGCATCTTGCTTGTCATGGTCCAGAAGATGAGGGCTGCGTTGGATTTCCAGCTCACCAACCATCTTGCCAACCGGCGAGGCAAAGAATTGGCCGCTCGTCTCGTCGTCAAAGGACGCGACATCAAGATAGCGTTGGGCGGCTTTCGCCACCGGACCGGCTATCCCCATCCGGCTGCCCACCAAAGCCATCATGGCCGGCATGAGCTTACGCACAAACCAAGGCATATTCCGCGCGAAATTGGTGGCCGGCGCACTGCCCGGCGACACCGCATTCACTGTCATGCCGGCTGGGAGCAGTCGCGCCAAAGCAGCCGCCCACCAGGCAACATATGACTTCGCAGTAACATAGGCATCCATGGCCTGAAATTTGTAGGGTGGTTCTATACGAGCGTTGGCCTCCAACGCCGCTTCCAAATCACCGCCGAAGTGTGTCTCCGCGATTTTGTTGAAATCCGCCACCTTCATTCCCGGCACATTCCCACGCGCCCCTTCCGAGCCGGCGATGATGATGCGAGCGTGCTCCGAGAGATATTGCTTTTCTAACAATTGCATCGTGAGCACATGATGACCAATTAATGTCGAAGCAAAGGTCAGTTCAACACCGTCGGAATTGAATAGTGGTTGTGTCCCACTACTCATGCCAGCGTTCAGGATCATCACATCTATCTTGGCTGCCTGCAACACCGCGTCAGCGCTTGCAGTCAGTACCGAATCTGGCTCCGATAAATCCATCGCCATTACGGCAAACACATCCTTTTGTGTCCGCTTAACGAGTTCAGTTTTTGCCGCAGTCGCTTTTGCCAACGTCCTGCTCACCAAAATCACCTGCCCAAATCCCTGCTCGGCCAACTGGGCGGCAGTCTCGAAACCAATGCCGGAGTTTGCGCCTGTTACCAATGCCGTCTTATTTTGATTATTCATCTTGCCTCCAATATTCTTCACTTGCGATTGAAGACAGGATAGATGTTTAGGCGGCTACACACATCGGGTGTTCGCCCTATATTTGTCCCCAAATACGAAGAATTCATAGATTGGGGTCGGGGGTGACGGGCAATCCGTGTCCGCGGGGAAATCTGTAGCTTTTGTTAGTGGGAATTTAGAAGATTGTTCTGGATTGCAAAAAGAGTCGCGGCTGCCCGTGTGGAGATGTTGAGCTTGCTATAGATGTTCTGCACATGGTGGCCGACAGTTTTTTCGGCGACAGAAAGTTTTTCCGCCGTTTGTCGGTTGGTCTGGCCCTGGGAAATCAAACGCAGCACTTCGATCTCGCGCGGGGTGAGGTCGCCAGGCGCTTTGGGTCGTTTCGGGGCGCGTACACGATGGCCGGCGGCTTTGAGCACTGCCTGCACGGTCTCTCTCTCAAAGCGCCCCACCCTGACTTCGTTCTCCAAAGTTGTCGCAGCGTCTTCAGAGCTGTAGGCGCTACGATGAGGGCGAGTTTCCGTAAGTGCCTGATAGACGTCGGCCACTGCCAATAGTTGCGCCCCGCTGGATAAGTCGCCGGCAGATAGGCTGCGATGGTAGCCGCTGCCGTCCAGGCGTTCATGATGCTGCGCGGCAATTTTGCCCAGCGAGGTCAGCGTTTTTGAATGTGCGAAGATTCGTTCCCCATAGTAGGCGTGTAAACGCACCCGCTCCCATTCACTGGCCGTAAGCGCTCCTGTCTTGTCCCAAATGCTGTTGGAAATGCCAACCCGACCGATGTCATGCACGAGGGCAGCACGGCGCAATGTTACGCTATCGCTGGCCGGCAAGCCAAATTCTTCCACCGCCAATGCTACTAAGCGCGCAACACCACGCGAGTGCCCCAGAGTAAAGGTTGATTTAAAATCTGTGAAATCGGCCAGGGCTTCGAGCGCCCTATCGATTTGAGTATCTTGTAGCCAGAGAATCGGACCTGGCTCTGCGGCAAGCGTCGCAGACCAGACATCCGGGACATCCAGTTGGTCGAACAGAGTCGGGGCCGCTGCCAAGAATGCTTTGGCAATTGCAGGATCAAATTGACCAGAAGCTCTTTGCTCCACAACTCGGCTGGCGGCAGCCAGTCCATCGTGATCAAAAAATGTCACGGCCGTCTCGGCGACATGCACAACCCGAACAGCCAATGCCAGGTCGGAACCGGCGAGACCTTGCGGGGCGCCCTGACCATCCCAACGCTCAAACACTTGGCCGAGTGCTTGCTGCACATCGGATTCAAAACCTAACCCAGTGGCAAGGCCGATGGCAACCTCACATTGAGTCGCTAGTGAATTTTCAAGCGAGCGCTGAAACAATGCAAGCAGGTCTGTCAGGTTCTGGTTTTTTAACAACTCCGGGTTGGCCGTGCTGGCGCTGCGCAGTAAATCCATTATCTGCGTTGCGTCGCCAAAATCGATGCGATGTATTTGTTGTGAAAGCGCGAGTTCGTCGCCAAAGAGCTTTGCTCCATTGGCGGCAATTGCAGTACAGCCAATATGACGGAGGAACGAGACGTAATAGACACGTCGCGTTTCCGCTGCACTCAACCCCAACTCTTGACTCAGGGCTACGCCCATCAGTGCAGTGCGCATGACCCATTCCAACGGTTGACCGTTGCCCAGGTCCATGGCCAGCGATAGAGCCGCTATCAAGTCGGACGAACGGAGCTGCTTCGGGAGGATATTTGATGCTGACATTGCGACATCATTTTATCTTAGTTAGCGCGCAAGTACGCGGCGACGCTGGATAACCCCGTCCCACGATCGCAACAGTATTTGGCTAGATATGTGCATCCGGCCGGTTGAGGATAAAGCGGTTAACTTCCATCCCAAAATATACGGTCTGCCCAGTTAAAGTCATCCCTATTTTTAGTAACACGCGCTGCGAACTGAGATTTTCCAGGTGGGCAACAGCAATTATTGTAGGGATTTTAAGTTGTTCGAAGCCGTACCGCAGGCTCGCAGCCGCTGCTTCCGTCGTCAATCCCTGTGCCCAGAGATCTTTTCGAAGAAGGTAGCCAATCTCGATTTCATCAGTGAACGGCAGATACTGGAGACCATTCCAGCCCACAATCTCTCTTTGGGGATCTGATTTAAGAGCCACGGCCCACCAGCCGTAATCATGTTCTTTCCAATGTCTTTGCTGCCTCCGGATCAATCTCTCCACGCTTTCCAACGAAGGCGCTTCGGGTTTGGGAAAGTATCTCAGGATATCTGTTTCGCTGAGAATTTTGTGCAGTGGGTTTGCATCTTCCACTCGGAAAGGGCGCAGGATTAAACGCGCTGTTGTTACGATTGGCATTTCGTTCTGAGCGTACCACAATCTAAACCGCCCGAATAAGGCGTTCTTCGATGCATGGGCCAGTGACAAAAGAAATCTATCGGAGCTACATGATGGCAGAGTTCGCGCGGACCCGCGATTAATAACCACCCCATCAACCTTATGCGTTTCAGATTGGCTGTAGATGCCTGGCTCTTGAACAGTAAAGGCCAAATACGAATTTATCTCGCGATCGGCTACTATTGAATGAAGTACCAGGCACCTGACTCACAATTCTATTTTGCTACTGACATTTCAGGAGGGCAAACATGTCCACTCTACTCGTGCGCAATGCAGATATGCTGGTTACGATGGACAGCGAGGGGCGGGAAATCGAGGCTGGCGGTCTCTTCGTTCGTGACAATGTGGTCGAACAAGTGGGCCTTAGCTCTGAGTTACCCACCCATGCTGATACGATTCTCGATATGGCCGGGCACATTGTAATGCCGGGTCTGGTGAACACGCATCATCACCTGTACCAAGGGCTGACTCGCGTGATCCCGGCCGGGCAGGATTCGGAACTATTTGGATGGCTGCAGGCCATGTATCCCATTTGGGCGGGTCTCACGAGTGAGGCCATTTACATATCAACACTTACCGGACTCGCCGAACTGATCCTTTCCGGTTGCACGACTGCCAGTGACCACCTCTACATTTATCCGAACGACTGCCGCCTCGATGACGAAATCGAAGCGGCTCAAGAAATAGGTATTCGTTTTCACGCCATGCGCGGTAGCATGAGTGTGGGGGAAAGTAAAGGCGGCCTGCCACCTGATCGGGTCGTCGAAGAAGAACCCGATATCTTGAAGGACTCGCAACGGCTGATCGAGACGTATCACGATCCCGAGCAGTTTGCCATGTTGCGGGTGGGCCTGGCACCCTGCTCACCGTTCAGTATTACACAGGACCTGATGCGCGCGAGTGCAGAGCTGGCACGTTCTTATGGCGTGCGCTTGCACACGCACCTGGCCGAGAGTCCCGAAGACATTGTCTACAGTCGCGAGAAATTTGGGATGCGCCCCGGCGAGTACGCCGAGGATATGGGCTGGATTGGCGACGATGTTTGGCACGCCCATTGCGTGATGCTCAATGACGAAGAAATGGGTTTGTTTGCCCGCACCGGCACGGGCGTCTGCCATTGCCCGAACTCAAACATGCGCACGGCTGCCGGTATCGCGCCTCTTCGAAAGATGCTTGATCACGGTGTGCCGGTTGGGCTTGGCGTCGACGGAGCCGCCGCGAACGACGCCGGACACTTGCTGGCGGAGGCCCGCCAGGCGCTGCTACTGCAAAGAGTGCTCGGTGGACCGGGCGCACTTAGGGCACGCGAGGCGCTGCAAGTTGCCACACGTGGTGGTGCAAAAGTTCTTGGCCGAGAAGAGATTGGCGCGCTGGTGCCCGGCATGGCCGCAGACTTCGTAGCATACGACCTGCAGCAGATCGGATTTAGTGGCACATCGGCAGATCTGGTCGCCGCCTTGATATTCTGCCACCCGGTCAATGTTAACTATTCGGTAATCAATGGAAAGTTGGTTGTGGACCAGGGCCGGCTCACGACCATTGATTTGCCAGTGATCATAGAACGCCACAATAAGATTTCAGAAACATTGATCAACGAGGCCAACTGAGGAGAACCGCGACAGGTGCCAGGTACCTGAAAATAAATTACATCGACGCGTTTAATTAACCCGAGCTTGGTTCGCGCGCCGCTCGTAATTCGGAGAATGCTTGCTGGGCAGAGGATGTGATACCGCTTGATGGAGATTCTCGTTAGATTGAGAGTCCAGTATAATAATCTGGCTATCCGATCTGCCCAACCGAACATCATCTGTTCGTCCACTTGGGCTCCGGAGTTTTTATATTAAATTTGAGGAGATTTAATACCTTGAAATCAGTGAATCTATTTTCGCAAACAAAAACGCGCTACAAAAGTCCAGGACAGATCTATCTGAAGGCGAAATCTCCAGAGGGGTACAAGAGTCGTACTCTGAAAATGATAATGGTTGCTGGTCTAATTGTTATGTCTTGCAACTTAGGCGGGGGTGGGACTGAAGAACTCTCCGGACCCGAGCTGACAGCGACCTACAACGCAGTTGTTAATCAAGTGCAAACTGAAAACGCTCCCAGCGGGGGCGATACTAGCGGAGGCGATACAGGTGGTGGGGAGACTCAAGGTGACGATGCGGTAGAGGCCCCTACTTCCACCCCGGAGGGCCCGCCCACAGCGACAGTCCCGCCGGCCCCCACCGTTCCCGGTGCGCCAGCTGTGACCGCCAACGTTAACGCCAACGTGCGCGAAGGTCCTAGCACGAATTTCAAAGGGGTCGGCGTCTTGCTCAACGGGCAGTCGGCGACCATCGAAGGTAAGGACCCTACGGGCACCTGGTTCTTTATTATTTTCACAGCAGGGCCGGGTGGCAAGGCTTGGATCGCAGCATCCGTCGTTACGACGAGCGGAGATGTCAATAGCGTTCCCGTGGTCAATTCGCCCGCGACCTATACATCGACGCCAACATCGACGCCAACCGCTACACCCACTCCAACGGCTACAGCTACGAGTGCAGATACAGCAACACCGGAGCCTCTCTGGGCCGGAACGTGGGACTTGGAATGCCCTCCGGACACTTGTTTCCCGACGGTACTGACTGAGTCCGGAAGTAACGTCTCTGGCTCATTTAACTGGGACGATGGGTCAGGCAGCATTGTTGCGACTCTCGTGGGTACCTTATCCGGCAAAACTCTCACCGGTACGATCACACTCGCGGGAGGGACGCCTGAGGCATTCACGGTTACTCTGACAGGCGGCGGTACATTTGTTGATCAACAATGGACAGGAACCTGGGCCGGATTGCCGTTCTGCGGCTCGCGCCCGGCTGCCCCATTTGTGGGTTGCTGAGATCAATAGATGTGATTCGCAGGATTTAAGAACTTCGAAGGAGATGGAGTTTTCAATAGAATGACTTCATGGGCCGTTTCAGAGTTGAAACGGCCCATTTTGATTAACAACTGATGTTACGCAGCCGGTTAGAAAGGTGTTAAATCAACCAGGAGGGAAACATGGATCGACACCTGTTTGAATTGTATACGGATTATTTGCTGGCTTCATTCGGGCCAACGACAGCGACGGGCATGTCGCGGGCGGTGGACAATGAAATCAGTCATGACAAAATCACTCGGATGCTGGCAAGCGAGAAGTTGACAGCCAAAGATTAGTGGCGCATGGTCAAGCCGGAAGTACGGCGGGTCCAGGCGCCGGATGCGGTCTTAGCATTTGATGACAGCATTGAAGAGAAGCCGCATACGGACGAGGCGGATATTCCCTGGAACGGAGCGTGGAACGTGACCTGTCCCGGCGCAGCCCCA
This sequence comes from Anaerolineales bacterium, assembly GCA_965248775.1. Taxonomy (GTDB): domain Bacteria; phylum Chloroflexota; class Anaerolineae; order Anaerolineales; family JBHHUI01; genus JBHHUI01. The sequence goes on along the minus strand of OZ252150.1, from coordinate 507,476 downwards.
CTTCTTTGTTCCGACCTGGTACTGGTACAGGTCGGCGATAATGTCACCGGATCTTTTATCTTTGATAAGATCGGTGCAAACTTAACTGCTACCGTCTCGGGAACCGTCACCGGCGATACGCTCACCGGCACTTACACTTTCGCTCCTAGAGCTAGCCGCCCATTCTCTTGGACTCTGGAGCCGAGCGGCCAGCAATTCAAGGGCACGTGGGCCTCACTCGGCGGTTCGAATCTGTTATTGCCGGTATTCGACATGCCGTTCTGTGGCACCCGTCCGGGCACAGCTTTGCCGAGTTGCTAGTAGGAGCAGTATTGGTATATATGCATTGCCATTGCCACAGCAAGGCGCTCACGGCTTGAGCCGAGCACCGCTGCTATACCCAACATTCAACGAAATATTATAGGGAGAAATAGTCATGCTCCAGCGCTCCAGGCACCCTTCCAAACGTCTGTTGAAAATGCTCGTCATCGCAGCCCTATTTATGCAGGCCTATGCGCTGTTTGGCTCATCGGATGAACTCTCCGGGCCGGAGCTGACAGCGACCTTCGAAACGATACTTGGCCAAGCGCAAAAGACTGCTGACGCTGCCAGCGGGGGCGATACGAGCGGTGGGGAGACTCAAGGTGACGAAGCGTCCACCGCCACGGAGGTGCCACCTCCCACCAATACGATAGAGCCACCGCCCACCGTTCCCGGTGCGCCCGGAGTAACCGCCAACGTGGATGCCAACGTACGCGAGGGACCCAGCACCGACTTCAAGGGCGTCGGCGCCTTGCTCAACGGGCAGTCGGCAACCATCGAAGGTAAAGACCCTACGGGCACCTGGTACCAGATTACTTTTCCGGCGGGCGTGGGTGGGAAGGCCTGGATCGCGGCCTCAACGGTGACGACCAGCGGCGACGTCAACAGCTTGCCGATCGTTAGCTCACCCGCGACCTACACCTCAACGCCCACCAACACGGCGACCGCAGCGGCAACTGCGACGGCCACCAACACGCCGCTCCCCATCACCGCTACGGCAACCTCCACGGCGACGGTCACGGCATCGTCGACGCCGGATATTCCGTGGGACGGAGCGTGGAACGTGACCTGTCCCGGCGCAGCCCCACTTCTTTGTTCCGACCTGATACTGGCGCAGGTCGGCAATAATGTCACCGGCTCTTTTATCCTTGATAAGATCGGTGCAAACGACCCTGTTACCGTCTCGGGAACCGTCACCGGCGATACGCTCACTGGCACATTTGCTGTGGCGGGTGCTACCGGCCCAATCTCTTAGACTCTGGAGCCAGGCGGCCAGCAATTCAAAGGCACCACCGATGGTTCAGTCCCGTTCTGTGGCGCTCGTCCGGGCACAGCTTTGCCGAGTTGCTAGTAGGCGCTGAGTTGTATTGAACACTTGCAGAGGGGCAAACTGATTGATAGCTTCCGCGCATGTCGGTTGTTGCGGGAACAAATGAGGACTAAACAGAAATGATTTCACGGGATTCATACTCTTCGATGGATTAACTTCATGGGCCGTTTCAGAATTGAAACGGCCCATATGGATTAACAATAGTCAATTTATAAATCACAATTTTTGGCACCCGCGCGAATTCTGATCCCGGGCTGCGCGGGCTATGTTAACGCAGAAAGTATCGCTACCTTTAGATCGGCGAGTACTTGCTCAGCAGGAGATGTGATGCCGCCCGCCGAAAGCAAATGCGGCGCACCGCCCCCTCCCCCGCCATGTTGCCGCGCCACCGCCACGACAGATTCCCGCATATCGTGCCCGAGGTCGTTGCTCCGTCCGGCGACGATAAATGCTTTCTCCCCTGTCCCGACCAAAGCTACGATTGTGTTCTCGCGCTCTTTCAGTGCACGCGCGACGAGTGGTTGCAACGCCTTCTGACTCACATCCGGCACGATGCCGGTAATGAGTGTGGTTTCGCCGACTGTCTCGCCCCCGGCAAGCAGCTCCTTCAAACGATAACCGGCAAGTTGATCCTGTAACTTGCGGGCGCGCTTTTGTTCTTCCTGTACCGCGTTCACCATGCGTGTAGCCGCGGTGGTGAGTTCATCACGCGCGGTGTTCAGGATTGAACCCATTTCTCCCATTGCGCGCTCTGCGGCTGTGAAATGGTCCACCGCGGCCCGTCCAACAAGATAGTCCAGCCTCGTGACGCCCTTTTTATGCGTCTCCCGGTTGGTAATCCCGAGTGGCCCCACCTCGATGGTTTTTCCGAGATGTGTACCGCTGCACACTGCCACATCCCAGCCATCGATCTCGACGATACGCACTTGATCGGGCGGCAGCTTCACATTCCAAACGCAGCCGGGGATGTTTGCGACCTCCTCGGGCTTGACGAAATACGTCCCCACAGACAAATCGTCCACCACAGCACTGTTGGCACGTTCCAACATTCGGTGCATCAAGCCCGGTGTAATGGCGCTGTCGGTCTCAAGGTATAGCGATCCCCCACCGGCATTGATATCAAACCCGGCATACTCCAACTTGCTGAAGAGTTTGCGCGCCGCGCCGAAGAGTAGGTGTGCGCCTGTATGGGCGCGCATATTCTGTTTGCGATTATCGCCGTCCACCACACCGGAAACACTAGCACCAGCATTGAATTCGTCTTGGCGCGCAGCAGAGGCTGCAATGTAATGCACAATGCGCCCGTCAACTTCCTGCACGTCCTGAATAGGTACCTCACCCAGGCTGCCTTTGTCGGCAGGCTGGCCTCCCCCTTCCGGGTAGAAATATGTACCGCTCAACACGAATCCTAACGCATCATCTGTGTCCACACGATTTACAATTTCGGCTTCGAATATGAGTTTGTAAGCGTCATCCCAGTACAGTTTGTCTTTCACCGTATTCTCCTAAACAATGTTCGCTGCGCGTAATTTTTCGATCTCGGCGGCGCCATAGCCCAGCAGCTCTTGCAGCACTTCGTCTGTATGTTGGCCGAGCAGTGGGGGTGGATAGCGCACTTTGGGAGGCGATGTCATTACATTGATTGGTGAACGCGCCAGAGGGAGCATGCCCGCAGTGGGATGCTCTACTTCCATTCGGATGCCGCGCGCCTGAACGTGTGGGTCCTCGAATACTTGATCAATGGAGTTGATCGGAGCAGAGGGGACCCCAATCTCGCGAGAAAGCGCCATCCACTCCTCAGCACTTCGTTCGGCAAACAGCGCCTCCAATTGCGGGCGAAGTTCGTCCCGGTTTTGAACACGCGCGGCATTCGTTACGAAGCGTTCATCCGTTGCCCATTCCGTTTGCTCTATTGTTTCGCAGAATTTCTGCCACTGTGTCTCGTTTCCGATTGCAATTGCAAAGTATTGGTCACGCGCTTTAAAAACATCGTACGGGAAGAGATTCGGATGGCCGTTGCCAAAGCGACGCGGCTTCTCACCCGAAATCAGGTAATTACTCACAACGTAGCTGAGTAACCCGATTTGTGCTTCGAGCAGTGAGATGTCAATGCGCTGGCCGGCGCCGGTTCGCTCGCGTGCAAACAATGCTGCCAGAATAGCATTGCAGGCGTACATGCCCGCACTGAGATCGGCGATGGCGATGCCGGCCCGTTGAGGCTCACCATCAATCGGACCGGTCACACTCATAAATCCGGAGAGCGCCTGCGCCATAAAATCGTAACCGGGGCGCTCGGCATATGGACCATCCTGACCATAGCCGGTGATGGAGCAATAGATCAAACCGGGGCGCAGTTCCTGCAAACGATCATAATCAAGCCCCCAGCGCGACAGGGTGCCGGTTCGGAAATTTTCAATCAGCACATCGCTCTGCTGGATGAGATCGGTTAAAATTTCAAGCCCGCGCTCGGATTTCAGATTGAGAGTTACGCTGCGTTTATTGCGATTGGATGCGATGAAATACGCGGACTCGCCGCCTTCAGCAAATGGCGGCCCCCATCGGCGGGTGTCGTCTCCCTTGCCAGGTAGTTCGATTTTGATCACATCCGCACCATGATCTCCAAGCATCTGTGTGCAATACGGTCCCGCTAGAATTCGTGTAAGATCGAGTATGCGGACGCCATCCAAAAGTGGACGTGGTTCTGACATTCTGCCTCCGAGTTCGAGTTCTTGCCTGTGAGTGTGGCAGATTATACAATCGAGTGTCTTGATATTTGTCAATTTCAGACGCAGGCAGCATAATCAGGGCAGACGCGTAACTTCTTCGTCAGAGCACGCCAATGAAACCACCACCATTCGATTACATTGCTCCGGATTCTCTGGAAGAGGCTCTTGAATTACTCGCCCAACATGGCGACGACATAAAGATTCTTGCAGGGGGACAGAGCCTGATCCCGGCCCTCAACTTCCGGCTTGCACAGCCGGCGATTCTGCTCGATATAAATTCTGTGCCCGGGCTCGACTACATCCATGCGGAAAATGGCAATGGCGGAATGCAGTTGGGCGCGATGGTACGGCTGCGTACCATGGAACGCGCCGAATTGATCGCAGCGCGGGCACCGTTGTTACACGAAACAATTCCTTTCATCGCCCACCCTCAGATTCGTAACCGCGGTACGTTGGGCGGCAGCCTGGCACATGCCGATCCCGCAGCAGAATTGCCGGTGATCGCTGTTGCCGGCGAAGCACTATTCACTATCCAAAGTTCGAGTGGCGTGCGCACTGTTTCCGCGCGCGACTTTTTTGAGGGTATGTTCATGGTGGATTGCAACCCCACCGAAATGATTGTTGGGGTTGAGTGGCCGGCCCTGCCAAAACGCAGCGGCACCGCATTCGTTGAACTCGCCCGCCGGCATGGCGATTACGCCATGATGGGTGTGGCTACAGTTGTGTCATTGAACGATGATGGCAGCTGCGCAAGTGCCCGGCTGGTCTACTTGAATGCAGGGGATGCGCCTGTTGTTGCTGAAAAAGCGGCGCACACGCTGATCGGAGAGTCGCCCACCGTGGAACTATTCAGCGCGGCAGCCGAAATCGCGTCCCAAGAAGAGATGGATCCGTTCGGCAACCTTCACGCTTCACCCGAATATCAGCGACATCTGGCAGGTGTGTTGACGGTGCGGGCGTTGAAGCGAGCGTTTGAGAGGGCGAAGTAAGAGTGTTCAGTATTCAGTGACCAGTAAACGGGAAGTCCACTGAATACTGAACACTGATTACCGGAATATGCGGCAATGAACAATGACTAATCGACATGTAGTGAACGTCACAGTTAATGACACCGATTACTCCTGCGAGGTCGAGCCGCGCATGTTGCTTTCTGATTTTCTACGGCAGGAGCTCGGCCTGACAGGAACACGCGTTGGATGTGAGCACGGCGTCTGTGGAGCCTGCACAATTCTATTCGACGGCCAGCCGATCCGATCATGTCTGACACTGGCCGTACAGAGCAACGGCCATGAACTGACTACCGTTGAAGGCCTGGGCACGCCGGAAAACCTGCATCCAATTCAGAATGCGTTTTGGGAAGCACACGGCCTGCAATGCGGCTTCTGCACAGCCGGCATCTTGCTCACGCTCATCCCTTTTCTGGGGGAGAACCCCAATCCGACAGAAGACGAAATCCGAATGGCAATTTCGGGCAACCTTTGCCGTTGCACAGGCTATCAGCACATTGTCGACGCCGTGAAACTGGCTGCAAAAGCTGCTTAGATTAATGCCAGCTGTCGAGTCCCTCTCCCTGATAGAACTGGCAGCCGCCCTCCGATCAGGTTCACTGCCATTGGAAGAGTATCTCTCCCAGATGGAGGAAAACTTCCTTACGCGGGAACCACAAGTGCTCGCGTTCGTGCCTGAAGAGGGTCGTTTTGAACGATTGAGACGGGAGGCTGCAGAACTCGAGCAACGCTTCCCCGAACCTCTATCGCGACCGTCTTTGTACGGCGTGCCTATCGGTGTGAAAGATATTTTCCACGTCGATGGTTTCGTCACACGCGCCGGATCGCAGTTGCCGCCGAAAGAGCTGCAAGGGCCGGAAGCTGCTAGTGTCACGACTTTGCGGAGGGCCGGCGCGCTTGTATTCGGAAAATCTGTCACGACCGAGTTTGCATATTTCGGCCCGGGGCCAACCCGTAATCCACACAATGGAAACCACACGCCCGGCGGATCGAGCAGTGGTTCGGCGGCCGGAGTTGGAGCAGGATTTTGCCCACTGGCATTCGGCACGCAGACCATCGGGTCGATCACGCGACCAGCAGCGTTTTGTGGTGTCGTGGGATTCAAGCCCAGCTACGAGCGCATCTCGCGCGCCGGTGTGATCCCTCTTTCGCCCTCGCTCGATCACATCGGCATCTTTGTTTCGCAGATGGCTGGAGTGGCTTTGGTTACCGGTCTGCTCTGCCGTGATTGGAATGCGGAACTCAGCCCTTCGACTACGCTCACCCAGCCCCGGCTGGACGGGGGAACAAGTGATGCCAAGCCGGTGCTCGGCGTTCCCGAAGGACCGTATTTACAACGTGCAAGTACAGCCGGTCTTGCCCAATTTGAACAAGATACTGCTCGTCTCGCGCAGGCAGGCTACGAAATTCGCCATGTGGAGGCCTTCACTGACTTCGACGAAATTTATCGCCGCCACAACAACACAGTCGCGGCAGAAGCGGCCCGCGTTCACACGGGTTGGTACGAGCAATACCACGAACTTTATCATTCGAAGACAGCAGAACTCATCGAGCGCGGCAAAAGTATTGACGATGAATCTCTAGCGAAGGCACTCGCCGGTCGCAGGGAATTGAGTACAGCCATATCTGCATTGATGGATGCAGATGGTATTGACCTTTGGATTTCTCCTTCTGCAACCGGCACTGCTCCGGCAGGTTTAGATAGCACGGGCGATCCGGTGATGAACCTGCCCTGGACCCATTGTGGGCATCCAACGCTTGGGCTCCCAACTGGCCCGGATAAGAACGGCCTGCCATACGGTTTGCAACTTGCAGCCCGCTCGCACAAGGATGAACAACTGATTGTCTGGGGCACACAGATCGAAGCTGTACTGGTGAGTGCCGCTTAATTCCAGGATTCCGAATGAAGATTTTGAAGGAGTACTTGAAGAAGCGAGTTTAGGAGGTCTGTCATGACGAGCGTCAATCAGTTGTTACAGCACAAGGGTCATTCTGTATGGTCAGTGACTCCAAATGCATCTGTATATAAAGCACTCGAATCCATGGCGAAAAAAGGTGTCGGCGCGCTTGTGGTGCTGCGTGATGGCAAGCTTGCGGGCATTTTCTCCGAGCGCGATTACGCCCGCAAGGTGATCCTGAAGGGCAAGTCGTCGAAAGACACACCCGTGCGCGAGATAATGACCGAGAAAGTGTATTACGTGAAGCCTGACCAGACCGTCGAAGACTGCATGGCACTGATGACTGAGAAGCGCATCCGGCACCTGCCGGTCGTAGACAACGATCAGGTCGTCGGCTTGATTTCCATCGGTGACGATGTGAAGTCGATCATGTCGGAACAGAAGTTCATGATCGAGCAGTTAGAGCAATATATCACCGGAAGATAAAGGGAGACTGGAGAGTTGAGATTAAGCTTCATTCCCACATCAATTGGCGATAAATGAAACATACACGATTCGAAATTCGCTCCGGCGCCTATTACGACTCCGTCGTGCTGATGCAATTGCAACGCGCGCTGGCGGATCTGCCCGGCGTGGACGATGCCGGCGTTGTGATGGCGACACCCGCCAATAAAGAGCTGCTTCTCGATGGTGATCTGCTTCCAGCTGAAGCTGACAAATCAGGGCCGGACGATTTGCTAATTGTCATACGCGCAGATGGTGAAGCAGAGGCCGTTGAAGCAATCGGGCAGGTGGATGCCTTGCTTGCAAGTCGCCGATCGACAGTCGTGCACGAATTTAAGCCGCGTAGTATGTCGGCTGCGGCTAAGCATTTACCGGACGCGGATTGGGTTCTCATTTCCGTACCCGGTCGTTATGCAGCTGACGTAGCACTGGAGGCGCTTGAGCTTGGCAAGCATGTGTTTTTGTACAGCGACAACGTCGCACTCGCCGATGAAATCGAATTGAAGCAGACTGCCCGCGAGCGGGGCTTGCTCGTTATGGGCCCCGATTGTGGCACGGCCATGGTCAATGGCATTGGCCTCGGTTTTGCAAACCGTGTGCGGCGTGGCTCCATCGGGATAGTGGGCGCTTCCGGGACAGGACTTCAGGCAATCATGGCCGGCATCCACAACAACGGCGGCGGCGTCTCGCAAGCCATCGGGACAGGTGGACGCGATCTCAATTCCGAAGTCGGTGCGGCGACGGCTTTGCAAGGGCTCGCCTTACTCACCGAGGATGATGAGACCAGTGTGATTGTGCTGGTATCAAAGCCACCGGATTCGGCGATAGCAGTGCAGTTGCTCTCGACGGCCCGCAATAGCGGCAAACCTGTTGTTATACAGTTCGTCGGCTACGCTCCTCCCGGAAGACGGATCGGCAATCTGCACTTTGCTGTCAGTCTTAGTGAGGCAGCTGAAGTCAGTATTCAGTTGTCAGATTCCAGTGACCAGTTCGAGGAATCTGAATATCGATCACTGAATACTGATTACTGGTTACGAGGCCTCTTCTCCGGCGGAACCCTCGCCTACGAGGCAACGCTTGCATTGGGTGCTGTATTGCAGCCGCTCTATTCCAATGTGCCTGTGCATGCTGAGCAAAAACTACCTGTGGAGGATCTTACGGCTGCGCATGTCATCTTCGATTTGGGTGCAGACGAATTTACCGTTGGCCGTTTGCATCCGATGATGGACAACGATCTCCGCATCCGTCGCATGCGGCGAGAAGCTGCAGACCCGAACGTTGGTCTCATTCTGCTCGACGTTGTGCTAGGAGAAGGGGCGCATGCGGACCCAGCCAGTGAACTTGGCCCGGCCATCGCGGATTGCCTGCAAATTGCGGGGGAGCGACTGGAAGTGGTCGCGCTCGTAGTTGGTACCGATGAAGATCCGCAAGACTTGGAAGGTCAGATCGCACAGTTACAGCACGCCGGCGCCCGCGTTTTCGACAACCTGACCGACATAGCCGACTATATATCGAACATATTTAGCGCGTCTGAATCAGATACCCCCACGATTTCTCTCGACACATTACGAAAACCACTCGCAGCCATCAACGTGGGCCTCGAATCGTTCTACGACAGTCTCACCGATCAAGGGGCAGCTGCGGTCCAGATGGATTGGCGTCCGCCAGCCGGAGGCAACGAGAAGCTGATGGATATCCTGGCAAAGATGAAGAGCAAATAACGAATAGAAAATGGAGATGTGAATGGATATCGACGCCGCCAACAAAACCGCTGTCGAACGAATGATGGAGGCGCGCCCCATGTTGACAGGAGTTGCCCGCGCCCGTGATGTGATTCCAGGGATGCGCGAAAACCTACTGCTGCATGCGGGCCCACCCATCGAATGGGAACGCATGTCCGGCCCGTTGCGTGGTGCCGTGATCGGTGCCCTGCTTCTTGAAGGCCTGGCTGACAATGAAGAGGAAGCGGTTGCGATGGTGATGCGCGGAGAAGTCGATTTCGAACCTTGCCACCATCATGCCACAGTAGGCCCGATGGCCGGGGTGACTACCGCTTCGATGATGGTCTATGAATTGGAGAACATCGGTCCTTCCGGGGAAAACAAAGCCTACTCCAACCTCAACGAAGGGTATGGAAAGGTACTTCGTTATGGGGCATTCGCACCCGAAGTTATTGAGAAATTGCGATGGATGAACGAAACAATGGGACCGCTGCTCGCCGAAGCGTTGTCCGCCAGCGAAGGGCTGGACATTCGTGCATTGCTCGCCGAGGCTCTTCATATGGGAGATGAAGGTCACAATCGTAACAAGGCCGGTTCATTGATCTTCACACGTTTGCTCGCACCCATAATAGCCAAAGCAGCACAGGATAAAAACGTAGCCTCGCAGGTCATCCAGTTTCTCGGCGAGAACGCACTCAGCGTGCTTAATCCGGTCATGGCCGCCTGTAAGGCAATGACCGATTCGGCGCACGGCATTGCGGGCAGTACGGTGGTTACAGCGATGGCACGCAACGGCACAGATTTTGGCATGCGTGTCAGCGGGTTGGGAGAGCAGTGGTTTACCGCTCCTGCGCAGATCCCACAGGGGCTCTACTTTCCTGGATATAGCAGTGAGGATGCCAATGCAGACATCGGGGACAGCACCATCACCGAGTCCGCCGGAATCGGAGCCTTTGCCATGGCTGCTGCCCCCGCCATTGTCACATTCATCAGTGGCACACCACAGGACGCAATTAACGCCACCCTTGAGATGTACGAAATCACAGTGGGTGAGCACTCCCATTTCACTATCCCCTCTCTCGATTTCCGAGGTACACCGGTCGGGATCGATATTCGCAAAGTCATCGAACTCGATGTGACACCACGCGTCAACACAGGCATCGCCCACAAGGAGGCCGGTGTTGGTCAGGTAGGTGCCGGACTTGTGCGCCCTCCAATGGGGATATTTGAAGATGCGTTGGTCGCGTATGCGGAGAAGTACCTGCAGTGAGAAGTAATCGGTATACAGTTTTCAGTATGCAGTATCCGGCTGTCAGAATAGCACCGTTGGAACTCAATATCGAGAGGCGGATTAATTGTGAGAAATCTACCCTATGTCAAGAACTTTCGTGAGCTAGTTGTCTATCAGAAGTCGAGAGAGTTGGCACGAGAGATTTTCACAATGTCTTAAGCATTTCCGAGAGAAGAGGTCTATTCATTAACTGATCAGATACGTCGTTCGTCACGTTCGATAGGTGCGCAAATCGCAGAGGCGTGGGGGAAACGATCCTACGAGAAACCTTTCCTGAGCAAGGTCATCGATGCTGACGCAGAACAGCAAGAAACACAACATTGGATAGAAGTTGCAAAGGATTGCGATTATGTCACACCTGAACAAATGAATCGACTCATCCACAAGTGTGTGGAGATCGGTCGCCTAATAGGTGGAATGATGTCCAAATCGAAACAGTTCTGCAAACCAGAAAAGGTATTTCGCGAACCTGTGGCACAGTATGTTCTAATATCTGATTCCGAGTAACTACCCACCGAATACTGCCCACTGATGACTGAACACTGAATACCGAACACTGGATACTAAACACTGGTCACTGAACACCAATCATTAACCACCAAAGGAGCACAAACAATGAAACCCTACGACCTATCTCAACCGCTCAACCAGGACGCACCCTTCTGGCCGTTTTATCCGCCATTCAAAGTGCACTACTTCAAGCGCAAGATCGAACATGGCGTCAACGCGCAATATATTGAGACTTCAAACCATATGGGAACGCATCTGGATGCACCACGTCACTTCGTGACCGACGGGCGCACCATAGACCAGATTCCATTGGATTGGCTCTATGGCGATGGTGTTATCGTCGACCTAAGCGATGCCATGGACGAGCTGGATATTTTCACACCGAAGATGATTGAAGAGCGTGTAGAAGTGCGCGAAGGTGACATCCTGATCATCCACACCGGCTGGCATAATTATGCGCAGTTCGGCGACAGCCCCGACGAAGTAAAATATATCCATCGACATCCTGGTCCGCATTTCGAAATTTGCGATTGGCTGCTGGAAAAGAAGATTCACATCTGGGGCGTGGATATGGTCTCCACGGACCATCCTATGAACCTGCCCATTGGGCGCTTCCTCGGCAAGGGTGGTCTTGAGCATTGGCAGAAGGTGCGCGCACAATGTGAGGATAAGTTTGGTGCTGATCAGATTGATGTTCTTTTCCCGGACTCTGCCTACCAACTCACCCACAACGCGCTTTTTCCACACGATTGCATACATGTGGAGAACATGGGCGGTCAGATCGCGGCCCCCGAACTACAGAACAAGCGCCTGACGATTGGCATCTTCCCGTGGTTGTTTAAAGGCGGCGAAGCGGCTTTCTGTCGTGCGGTGGCGTTTGTCGAGGAATAAAGTTCATCATCGCAATCTCTAATCTCCGATCTCTAGTTCCTGGAGATTAGAGGCTCGAAATGAGTACCCCTCCCCCATCCGCCTCGAACACCTGAGCAAGACGTTCGGACGCGGGCGTAATGTCGTCAATGCTGTGTACGATGTCAACCTGGAGGTTGATGCTGGACAAGTGTATGGCTTTCTGGGCCCCAACGGCGCGGGTAAAACCACCACCATTCGCATGTTGATGGACCTTATCCGACCAACTGAGGGAAAAGTACACCTATTTGGGAGTGATGTTCAAAAATCTGGAGACATCTTTAAACGCATCGGCGCATTAGTGGAGGGAGCTGCTTTTTACGAGTATATGAGTGGGCGAGATAACTTGACTGTTTTTGCCCGTCCCGCCGGCGGCGTTGACAGCCAGCGAATTGATTTCCTACTTGACCAAGTGGGCTTAACAAAAAGAGCAGAGTCTGCTGTGAAGTCGTACTCACTTGGGATGAAACAACGTCTCGGCATTGCAGCAGCATTGCTGGGGAATCCTGAATTGGTCATTCTCGATGAACCGACAAACGGCCTCGACCCCGCGGGCATTCAAGAAGTGCGCAGTTTTATCCGTACTCTGGCGACAGAGGCCGGCAAGACCGTCTTTCTGTCCAGCCATCTGCTCAACGAAGTCGAGCAAATCTGTGATCGGGTTGCGATTATCAACGCCGGCGAGATTGTGCGTGAGGGATCAGTTGACGAGCTTCTGGCTGAGGGGAAGACAGATCTGCGCATACAGGCTACGCCGCTGGAACGGGCTGCACAGATATTGAATAGTCATTGGTCGTTTGAAAAAGAAGCCGACTGGCTGGTTCTCAATTCCAATGCAGCCGAGAGTTGGAAGGTGGTTCGTACATTGGTGCAAGCGGACATCGAAGTCCACCAGCTAATCGTGCGGAGACAATCGCTGGAAGATTACTTTATGGCGGTCACGGGCGAGGATGGACGGCAGATATGAGTGTGCTTCGTGCAGAGTGGGATAAAGCAGTCAAGCACTACCTACTCACCAGTTTCCTCGTTTTGGTGTTTCCTGTAGGTGTCGCTGGGTTTTTCGCACTTATGATCATTGCAAGTTTATTGTTCGACAGCGTGGCAAGCGGCATCGCCGGGACGACCAGTGGAGCATGGACAAAGGACTCTCTCGGCATTTGGAGTTTTGTCAGCACATTCCCATCCAACATTTTCGGGCGCTTGTTGCCGCTCGCCTTTGTCGCTGTGATGTTCGCCGGTGAATACCAGTGGGGTACTTGGAAAAACATCTTGCCCCGCGCCGGGCGCACTCGTCTGGTCCTGGCGAAATATGTAACGCTCACATTCATCATCATGCTCTCTCTTCTCGCAACCGCTGTGCTCGTCGTCATTGGGCAAACACTCGGTCATCTCGTCGTTGATCTGCCATATGGCCCCGCTCTTTCAGGTGCGGTCCTCAGAGAATATTTCCCTGACCTGCTCCGTCACGTTTTACTTGGCTTGCTGGCCCTTCTTGCAATAGCAGGGTTTGCTGCACTGGCATCTATTCTGACGCGATCCATTCTTGGCGGGCTGCTCGTGGGATTTGGCCTCTCCCTGGCTGATCCGATCTCGTTGTTCGGGTTGTTTGTATTTGGACGTCTGATCGGTCAGCCCTCCGTCATCAATCTTTATCGCTTTACAACCACATTCAATCTGGACAATCTGCGCAGCTGGTTTGTTGCACAAGAGCCGGCTGGCGTGACATTTGGTGGATTCACCGCCGAGTTCTCGGCAACGCAGTCAATACTTCTGATGCTGATCTGGATCGTGCTCCTTCTTGGATTGGCGATAACAATCTTTCAAAGGCAGGATATTAGTTCTTGATGGAGTCGTAATATGACGACGAAGTTATTTGGCCAACGTATCAAACGCAACGAAGACCCCCGCCTCTTGGCAGGCCAGGCGCTCTTCGTAGATGACGTGCAATTGGCCGGCATGGCGCATGTCGCTTTCTATCGCAGCCCCTATGCGCATGCCCGCATCAAGGGGATAGATGTCTCTCAAGCACTCGCGAGAGAGAGCGTCTATGCTATCTATACTGCCGCCGATCTTGGTGACTACTGGCAACCGGGGCCACTCCTTGTGCCACCCCCTCCAATTGATGGCCTTGTTTTCAATGAGCGCACACAGGTCCCGCTCGCCAAAGATAAAGTCCGGCAGGTCGGCGAACCGGTCGTGATGGTTGTCGCGAAGTCTCGCTATCTTGCCGAGGACGCCCTAGTGGATATTCTGATCGATTGGGAAATCCTTCCCGCAGTTGTAGACCTCAAGGCCGCGGTACAGCCTGATGCGCCGCGTGTCCACGACGAAGTCCCGCGCAACATCGGCGCGCATGTTATCCAACGAAAGGGTGATTATGAAAGCGCCCGGGCCAATGCTGATCTTGTAATCCAGCGACACATGCTCTACGACCGCGGCCCTTCGGCGGCGATGGAGAATCGAGGCGTGGTCGCAGAGTGGGACGCGCGTGCCGGACGAATGACAATCTGGGATAGCACACAGGCACCCGTCATCATCCGCAACGGGCTGGCGGCCATGCTCGGGCTTTCGGAGAATCAGGTGCGTGTGATCGCCCCGTTCATCGGTGGTGGCTTCGGCCCGAAGATTATGATGTTCTACCCGGAAGAAGTGCTCATCCCGTGGGCGGCCATGCAGTTGAAGCGGCCTATGAAATGGATCGAAGACCGCGCTGAGAATTTCGTGGCTACAACGCAGGAACGCGGCCAAGTGCACGATGCTGAAATTGCACTCAGCAAGGACGGCAAAATCCTCGGGGTGAAAGACGTCTTTCTGCTCGACAATGGCGCATACATTCCCTATGGCCTGACGATACCGCTAAATACACAATGCACGCTACTCGGCCAGTACGCCATCGAGAATTACTACACCGAATTCACATCGGTTTTCACAACCAAACCGATCGTCACCCCCTATCGTGGAGCTGGCCGGCAGCACGGCGTATTCGTTATGGAGCGATTGCTAGATATCGCTTCGCGCGAACTCGGCATCGACAGGAATGAGATCCGCCGCCGTAATTACATTGCACACGATCAGTTCCCGTACTACAACGATATCGTAAATCAAGATTTCGCACCGCTCGTCTACGATAGCGGCAACTACGAACCGGCGTTGGACAAAGCCCTCGAGCTGATTGGATACGCCGACTTCCTGGAAGATAAACAGCTCGCCGCGCGCGCCGATGGTCGTCATCTTGGCATTGGGGTGGTCTCTTACGTTGAAGGGACCGGCATCGGTCCGTACGAGGGTGCACGGGTGCAAGTACAAGGCAGCGGCAAAGTGAGTGTTGCCTCGGGTATTGGCACACAGGGCCAAGGCCATTTCACCAGCTTTGCTCAGATTGTCGCCGATCAGATAGGCGTTGATGTTACGGATGTCGAACTCGTCACCGGCGACACCGATCAGTTTCACTGGGGTGTTGGCACGTTCGCCAGCCGTGGCGCAGTCGTGGCCGGGAATGCGATCCACGCCGCGGCCGAAAAGGTGCGGCGGAAAATCTTGGAGCACGCCAGCGAACACTTCGAGGCTGCTGCCGAGGATCTTGTAATTGAAGATGGCGAAGTGCGCGTAAAAGGTGTCCCCGACCGCAGCATCCCACTGGGCGAACTGGCGCAGCTCGCGAACCCTTTACGCGGCGCTGTGAAACCCGGAACAGAGCCGGGGCTAGAAGCTACGGACTACTTTGGCCCCGAGCGCGGGACAACCGCCAGCGGCGTGCATGCCATGATCGTCGAAGTAGACGTCGCCACATTGGACGTGGAAATCTTGAACTACGTCGTCGTGCACGACTGTGGCGAAGTTATCAACCCACTCATTCTGGATGGGCAGATTCATGGCGGCGTCGCACAGGGCATCGGCAATGCATTTTATGAGCAATTGCACTGGGACGAAAACGGACAATTGCTCAATGGCACGTTCATGGATTTCCTGATCCCCACTTCGTTAGATGTGCCACGCATGGAAATTGGACACATAGTAACGCCCTCTCCGCTCAATCTGCTTGGAGTCAAAGGCGCTGGTGAAGCCGGAGCAATTCCTGTCGGGGCACTCTTCGCGCAGGCTGTTGAAGATGCGCTGGAGAACAAAGTCGAACTATTAGAAATACCGCTGAGCCCGAACCGATTGTGGGAGTTGGCTCAAGGCAAGGGAGGAGACTAGAGATTGGAGATTCATCTCCAGTCTCCAATCTCCCGGAAATGGAACTGCACAAATGAAAATTTTTATCACCGGCGCAACTGGATTTATAGGCGGCCATGTCGCACAAAAGCTGATCGCACGCGGCGACGAAGTTATCGCACTTGCTCGCCGTCCCGATAAATCGCCGGCGATGCAACTTGAAGCCGACGGAGCTACTATCATGCGCGGCGATGTCACCGAACGCGAATCGATGCGCCCAGGCATGCAAGGAGCGGATCTAGTTATTCACTGCGCCGGCTGGTATGACATCGGTGTGCGCGACTCGAGCAGCGGCTATGCCATCAATGTCGACGGCACGCGCAATACCCTCAGCTTGGCGTATGAGATGGACATTGAGCACATCGTATATGTCAGTACCTGCGGCATATTTGGCAACACAAATGGTTTAGAAATCGAACCGATTGTGCCCGACCGCGATTCAATCCTCTCGGAATACGACCGCACCAAATACCTTGCACACAAAGTTGCCATTGAAATCATCGCGGCTGGAGCCCCGGTGAGCATTTGCTGCCCAGCTTTTGTCTACGGTCCGGACGATCCAAGTCCACTAGGGAATACCATTCGCCAACTCCTGAAACGCGAGCTGCCCATGATGCCGGCGCGTGGAAGCGGTGCATCGTACGTACATGTGGAAGATGTTGCCGACGGAATTAATGCTGCCGGAGATATCGGAAAACCAGGCGAGATATACATCCTTAGCGGCGACTCCTGGCTTTACGACCGGCTGGTTCCATTTATCGGCGAGGTTAGCGGGGTCAAAATGCCATTTCTCGCCAGCGCCACATTTGTTCCATTAATCAAAGCGTTAATGAGCGCGATCGTTTTGGTATTGCCAGTGCCGTCTGTCTACCATCCTGAAACATTCGCTTATATCAACCCCGCTACATTTTGGGTATCGCACGAATCAACGAAAGCGGCGATCGGGTACAACCCGCGCCCGGCCCAGGAAGGTCTCCGCGAGACGATCCTGCACGAGATGAGTAAGCTTGCCATCCCGGCACCCTGATTTCGTCCAGGCGAAGACGATTCAACTTACAGCAGACTTTATCTCACCCGCAGGACGCGCCTGGCTTGCCAACACCAGCGCGGCGCGCATCCTACACATCTTTAACCGCGTCTGCAATTTAATTAACGCAGATAGCGAATTAATCTCCGTGCTGGCCTCTCCGGTGGCAATGGGTCCTTTTGCAGTCCGCCTGAACGAATCAATCAACTGGTCTGAGATGGTATCCGAGGAGATGCCCGTGCACGTGCATGCTTCTTCAATAAGCATTGGCGCAATTCAAATAGACATCGAGGCAGCCATCAGTTGGAATCCATTGCCGCAGTGGGAGCGACTTTACGATTTGAAGGATTCGCAACCTTGGCTAAATGAAATTCGCAATCAACTCGGCAAGCACGCACCGGAAGGGAGCATCGCCCAAATTTCGTCCGATGAGAAAGTCGTTGGGGAGACAAAGGCATATTTCGTCAAGGCTCGCCAGGCTGTGCTCACGATGCGGAGGGCCTTGCGCGCCAGAGACATCCCACACATGCAACAGGCGGCATTTACCCTCGCCGGTCTCGGACCGGGCCTAACACCGGCCGGGGACGATTATCTAGTCGGCGTAATGTATGGTCTGTGGTCCACACTCTCCCCGGCAGATGCCGCCCGCCTCTCGGAAGCGTTAGCGAAGAGTGCTGTTCCGCGCACGAATAACATTTCAAGGGCCTCGCTGCGTGCAGCTGCAAATGGTGAGGCCAATGCCGATTGGCACCAACTCATTCAAATAATTTCAGATGCCGAGGTCCCGAAAATCAATCTAATCTTGACACGCATCATGAATACCGGTCACACATCGGGTGCAGACGCCCTGGCGGGGTTCGTAGATTCGTATTCAATCCTAGCGGGAGAAAAATAATGCCGACCCACGACATCCTGATCCACAATGCCCGCTTGCGGCGCGAGCCGGACTCCCTCATAAAAATTGGCATTGCAGCCGGAAAGATCGCGGCCATAGGCGCAGATATCAACGGTGACGCAGGAACCGAAATTGATGCCAGAGGAAATCTTGTCACTGAGTCGTTTGCAAATCCACATTTGCATCTGGATAAGGTCTACACGCTGCAGATGATGGACGAACTCGCCATGCAGGATTATCACGGTGCCGACATGGGGAAGGCAATGAACGCCATCGAGCAGGCCGCGCGGGTAAAGGCTAACTACGACCAGTCTTGGATCATCGAAAACGTGCGCAAAGCGCTTCACCTAGCCGTCAAGCACGGAAATACCCACATCCGAGCTCTAGCCGATGTCGATAATCAGGCCAAATTGGAAGGCGTCAAAGCACTGATTCAGGCCCGTGAAGAATTTAAAGGAGTTGTGGACGTTCAGGTAGTCGCATTCCCACAGGATGGCGTGGTGCGTGAGCCAGGCGCCGCCGACCTCGTCGGCGGTATTCCCTGGATTGAATACACTGATGCCGATGCACAACAACACATCGACGAAATGTTCGCCATTGCAGTTGAATTCGACGCAGGCGTCTCCATGCTCGTAGACGATGCCGGCGACGCCGATTTACGAACACTGGAAATGATGGCTCTCAAAGCAGTTGAAACGGGCTTACAAGGACGCGTGTTGGCGCACCATGCCCGCGCAATGGCACTCTATTCGAAACCGTATTTCCACAAATTGGTTGCTCTCCTCAAGCGGGCGGACATGGGCGTAGTCTCCGATCCACACACCGGACCTTTGCACGCGCGCGTAAGCGAACTGCTCGAAGAAGGCGTGCTCGTGTGTCTCGGTCAGGACGACATCTCCGATGCCTATTATCCTTATGGGCAGAATAATATGCTGGAGGTGGCCTTTCTGGCTTCGCACTTATTATGGATGACGACGGAAGCAGAAATGCACATTCTTTACGACATGGTGACAAATGCAGCTGCGCACGGGATGGGCGTGCCTGATTTCGAATTGAAGGTGGGTGCCCCTGCCCATCTGGTTGTCCTGGACGTAGACAATGTAGTGGACGCTTTGCGCTACCATCGTGCCCCGGTGTACGTAATCAGCCATGGAAAGCTGATTAACTAAAAAAGACCTCGGAAGAATTAAGAACATCCGAGGTCTAAGCAGAGAAATTCAAGCGAACTAGTCGCCCGCTGCCGTAGCGGTAGCTGTCTCTGCGGAAGGCTTGAAGATCAAGAAGACAGCGTTTATCAGGATACCCAGCACAGCTGCCGTTGCAATTGCTGGCAGGCCATTCGGGAAGATACCCTGGAAGATCGGGACTGGCAGAAAGCCATCAAGGCCGATATGACCGCCGATGCCAATCACCATGATCGTCGCACCTACCGCCAAGTTGCGCGGGTCGAACATGCTGACATTGTGTTCTTGCATCAGCGCAATACCCTGCATACCAATCACGCCGAATAGGTAGATCGAGAGGCCGCCACTGACGGCGAGCGGCACAGTGGCCACAAGTGCCGTGAGTGTACCGATGAAAGCCAACAAAATGGAGATCACGCCAGCCATTATCAATGCAGGTCCAGAATAGTTTCGCGTAATCGCCATCAGAGAGTTGTTCTCACCGTAGTTCGTGCCCGCTGTCGCACCGATAAGACCATTAAGGAAGTCGCCGATACCGTCAAGGATCAGGTTGAAGCCGATGTGCTGATCCAATTCGTACTTTTCCTGACCCGAATCCTCAGCAAAGCGATCGACATAGAGGCTGATTTGATACAGATGCGCCGTCGATTCCGGGATGGTTGCGATGGCCATGATCGAGATACTAAAAATGGCAGTCCCAACGAGTGGGCCACTGAAGGATGGAAACGTGATGTTCGGGACCTGGAAGAACGGCGCAGCGCCAACGCCGGCGAGGTTCACTGAACCGCTGTCAACGACCATCGAGAAGATGTAGCCAACAATCGCCCCCAATAGGATAGGCAACATGCCGATGAAGCCTTTCCCTTGTAGATAGACAGAGAAACCAATTGTCGCCAACAATGTGACGATCGCTACGAGCCAGTTTGCTCCTGCCAAACCGAGGGCTGCAAAGGCAAGACTGAACCCAATGATCGCGGCGACTGAGCCAGTTACGATCGGCGGGAGAACTTTGTCGAGGGCATCTTTACCTACCGCACGAATGACGAAACCGACGATGATGTTCAGAATACCAGTCACCACGATACCTGCTTGCATTCTGGAGAGGGTTTCGTTACTCGCAGGGACGCCAAACTCAGCCTGTGAAATTGATAGGTAAGCAGCAATGTAGCTAAAGCTTGAGCCGTAGAAGAGCTGGATGAACGTACCAATGCGATTCTTGGAGAGTGTCAGAGCCACGATGGTAGAGATACCAGAGGCCAGGAGAACGGTGCCTACATGAAACCCTGTAAGCAACGCCACAAAGACTGTGGCTGGGAACATCGTCAGCACGTGCTGGAAGCCAAGGAAGATAAGACGGCCCCAGGGCGGCCGGTCGTTGGGCAAATAACCCATTATTTTGTCAGCCATGTATAGTTCCCTTCTAATATGACTTGGATTCAAGTCGCAAGTGCAACGGAATGCTGGAAGAATACCTGAAAGGGTGAAAGGAAATCAAGGCACTTTCTGGGCCGATAATTGAGCTTGTGCGTAATGGTATCCAGTTCTGCCTGTGAGACGGTCGAGAAGTCAGAATCTTTGGGCAAGTATTGGCGAATGAGGCCATTCATGTTTTCGTTCGCGCCGCGCTCCCAGGAGGCATACGGGTGAGCAAAGTAGAAATCGAGACCGAGTTGGGCGGCGACGACTTCGTGGTACGCGAATTCCTTGCCGTTGTCGGCGGTCAGGGTGTGCACGTCGTCAGTGAAAGGTCGCAGTTGTTCGAGAATGGCCTGCGTGACACGGTCAGCCGTGCGCCGTTCGACCTTGTGCATCAAGGCCAGACGCGATTTGCGTTCGTTGAGCGTGACGATCGCCTCGCGCCTGCCCTTACCAATGATGGTATCGACTTCCCAATCGCCGAGTCGTTGCCGCGTGGCCACAATTTCCGGTCGCTCGTCGATGCTGACGCGATTGGGGAGTATTCCACGTCGATCACCAAGCCCAGTAAGGCTTGACTGGGTAACTGCCGTAGCGTTTCCGGCGCTTTTTTTGGCAACGTAGATGCGTGTGCAAATCACCCCCAGCGCGTTTGTCGTTCAGCACGTACTGATAAATCCACTCATCACGACCCAGTTCATTCGTCACTTGGGGAGTTCGGAACGAAATTATTCATGTTGCGTTAGCGGTTACCGGCTCTCTAGGATTTCCCGGGGTAAGGCCATTTAAGGGAGCAGCGGTTAGGCAAAACGGCGATAGCCTTTTAGGTCAAGATAGAGACGCCGGAAGAAGTGCGTGATATTGGGATTACCATAGCAACGACGTTTCAAGGTTTGATACTTCGGCTACGCTCAGCACAAGCCTTGTTGTTCAGGCCTTCGACAAAACCACTACTGAGGCGCCTCACGAAGTAGTTGGCGATTTCTTGGAGCCAGTTGGCCATGGCGGTGAGGAATTTGTTGAAACAGGTCAAGGGCAGTTCGAAGATGGCGCTCAGTTCTTCACGCAAGGTGTAGGCCAACTTGAGAGCCGTCGAATAGAGAAACACATTGCGGAGCCGCTGGCGCTTGCCCTCAGAGAGTTCCGGTTATCCTTGGCGCAGCAGCCATATGGTACCTTTGATAGTGTGAGCGTATTCCTCTGCGGATAACTCATGCTTGAGCCGCTGGCATTCCTTTTTTCGGAGCTCGTCCATACATTGACGATAGTTCTTCGCCACACACTGAAGGTTAGCGGTCGACGACAACCCAGAGCGATGCGTCTGCGTGCGCCGCCGCGAATTCCTTCACCGCATTGACGCAGCCATCCCACATATCGATACCCAGTACGTTCGGCAAAGTGGAGCCCAGTCCCGTCTGGTTCCCCCGTCTCGTACAGTCACCCAGTCCTGAACGTATACCGACCCAGTTCGCTCGGTACTGGGCTGGGTCACGAAGTGGAGTACGCACACCGTCACAGTACATCCGGTACTGCGTACCGACCCAGTTCGTTCGCTACTGGGCTGGGTCACGAAGTGGAGTGCGCACACTGGCACAGTACATCCGGTACTGCGTACCGACCCAGTTCATACGGTACTGGGCTTCACTCTGTGACGTGCAGAGACCGACCCAGTTCGCTCGGTACTGGGCTGCATCGCGTGATCGACGGGACGAGGTGGACGGGGTCGACTGGACGGGGTGCCAATCCATAACCTGGGTCGTGGTGGGCTCGCCGTCGCAATACGGACACACGTAGCGTTTGGGACGGTAGCGCAGGTACACGCGGCGCCCGAATATTGGCAGATGCCGTACTTTGACCCACTTATCGTGTCCGTAACACTTGTCACCCGCCAGGTTTGTCCTGGTTTTACAGCACGCGCACATGCGGGATATCCAATGGGATTGAGACCTCCGGTATTGGCATCTTCCGCCCTTCCGCTCGATTCTGTCTGTGTGGTCGACATTTTACCGTGGTCAGCTATCCTCCACATAAGGGGGATACCCCGCGAAATCCCAATGAGCCCGGCTACCGAGTGCGCATCTCGTGCGCTGACTTCCGGTCATTGGCTGGTCCCCAGCATGTGAGTACGCAGTTTCAGTGCCTGCGCGATGGGCCAGGCAGCTGCGACGAGACACAGCGCGCCAACCATAAGGAAGACCGCGTTTAGCCCAAACGAATCGGCCACGAATCCTCCGATAATCGGTCCGACAAATACACCCAGCGATCCGCCTGTGAGGCACAGACTTGCAGCTGATCCCTGATCCGCCGGAGCAACCGCCTCTAACGACCAGGTCACGAACATTGGGACGCCCAGCCCCAAACCGAATCCTGTCGCAAGCTGTGTGATGGCTAGCAACGGTAACGTAGAGATCCACGGAACAACTGCTGTCGATGACGCTACCAGGACGAAACCCAAACCAACCGTCCAACGACCGGTCAGTCGTACGGCAATAACATTGCCGCTCAATAGCGCTCCCAAACTGGCCATGCCCATTGTCAGAAACGTCAGCCACCCGAGGTGGGCGCGCCCGGCGCCAAGTTCAACCGCACGTATTGGTATGAAGGTATGGGTCGTGACGTACTGTGCGAACCCGCTGACCATCATCAGCGCGGCCGCCTGCCCGACACGTGGACGCAGCAGCAATGCGGCTAGACGGGACCACAATGCAGCGAGGGTGGCCGAAATATGGTCGGGCATCCGTGTAGTGTTTTGTGATGACAGCCGGTGCCACAGCGTACGAACGATGGCTCGTGTACGGGCCGTTCCCTGCGCGGCGCTCAACGCAGCCAGTCGATGCCACATCGCCGGGAGGACGGTCGAGGTACGCCGGGGTTCGGTTACATAGCTCATTATGGCCAGCCCTAGCACCCCAAGTACGGCGCCTACGACGAATGGCGCTCGCCATCCCAGGCTTTCAGCTAACAAACCGCCAACCAGCGGGCCAACCGCCACGGCCAGGTTGACCATGAAAATAAACAATCCCATCGCCCGCGGCTTGCGCGTCGCGTTAAATTGAGCTGCGAACAGGGCAGCCAAAACTCCTTGGGTTGCTGCGGCCAAGCCGCCCAGCACGCGCCAAAGCACGAACGACCTCGGATCGGTAGCGAGGAATAACCCCAGACAGGCAACAACCGCGCAGACAATACCTGCGTTGACAATCAGTTTGGGTCGCTGCCAGCGATCCGCAATCAGGCCAAGGGGCAGGCGGAGCAGGAACTGAAAAACGCCGTAGCTGCCTGAAATCACGCCCACCAGTGAAAGCGACGCGCCAAGTGACAACGCATACGGCGGCAAAATCGACAGATAGATGAAGAGTGGCATGCCACTCAACAATGTGCCGATTAAGAGCAGTCCGAGTGAGTGCCGCTTGGCGCGTTCTGGAGCCGCTGTGACGTTCACAAATTGTCTCGTTGTGCGTTACTTGCAGGAATTTCGCAGTTCGTCGAAGTTATGCTGAAAACGAGAGTGTGCGGTGGGCGCCCGTTGCACACTCCCGTTTTCGATTGTTCTTAGTGGCGGGTAGTAAACCCGCTCCGGATCAATAGTAGAAACGCTGTAGCTGTGAGCGCTCCTGTTCATAAGCGGCGCGCAGTTCTTGGGTAACCGGGTCGTTAGTCACCTCTGCGGCCGCAACGTCCCACCAAACTTGGGAATCCGGCTGATAGCGATACTTCTCGGTCTCGACGACGATTACGCAGGTCTCGGGCGCAGTCCGGGCTGTGTTCAGCGCCGACCGGAATTCATCCTCTGTACTCACGCTCCACGCACGGACGCCCATGCTCTCGGCATTCTTGACGAAGTCAATCGTCAGAAAGTCGCCTTCCAAGCGATTCACTTTGGGATCACGCCATCTGAACTCGTTGCCGAAGCTGCGACCGGTGCGGCCGCGTTGCAGCCGGTGGATTGACTGAAAGCCATGGTTGTCCGAGAGGACGACCGTTAACTTGAGGCGCTCTTGGACTGCCGTGATCAATTCCATCGGATTCATTAGGTACGTGCCATCGCCCACGAACACGTAGACCTCGCCCGCTGGTTGCGCCATTCGTACTCCGACGCCGGCCGGGAATTCGTAGCCCATGCACGAATATCCGAATTCGAGATGACAGTTGCGTCCGCCGCTCGCATCCCACAACTGATGCAGGTCGCCGGGAGCGGTGCCCGCAGCGCAGATTACGGTATCCCCGGCTTGCGCCTGTTCATTTAGCACCCCGATAAGGTGCTGTTGACTCATCACCTCGCCCTCGTGTTGAACATATACTTCCTCCGCGAGTTCCCGCTCCCATTCGTGCTTGATAGCCGCCACGTTTTCCAGGTAGGCCGGGTCCGGTTGGACGCCGGCCGCCCTCCCGGCCTCGGTCAACGCCCGCAATGCTTCGCGCGCGTCGGCAAGAATGGGCAGCGCACCCAGCTTTGAGGCATCGTGTCCGCTGACATTGATGTTCACGAACCTCACGTCGGGATGCTGGAAGAGCGAATGCGACCCGGTCGCGAAATCGATCAGTCGGGTGCCAATACAGATTATCAGGTCCGCCTGACTCCCAATCTTGCCCGCGAGCGGCGTGCCCGTCACGCCCAGTCCGCCCAGCAGCAGCGCCGACCCGTTCCGGATTGCGCCGCGACCAGCATGAGTCTCGCCAACCGGTATGCCGAACGTCTCAGAGAATTTTTCTAGCTCAGCCCACGCTTGGGAATAATGCACGCCGCCGCCAGCGATGACGATGGGCCGTTTTGACGCTTTGAGTAACGTGGCTGCTTCCTCAATCCGTTGTGGTGCGGGAGGGCGGCGGTCGATGCGCCAGGTGCGTTCTTCAAAGAAATGTTCCGGATAATCATATGCATGGGCTTGATTGTCCTGCGGCAGCGCGATTGTTACGGCGCCCGTCTCGGCCGGATCGGTAAGCACGCGCATTGCCTCCGGCAACGCAGTCAGCAGGTGCTCCGGACGCGAGATGCGGTCGAAGAAGCGGCTGACCGGCCGAAAACAATCGTTCACGCTTGCGTCCCCCGAGATCGTGTGTTCCAATTGCTGCAACACCGGTCCCTGATGCCGGGTCACATAATAGTCCGAGGGCAGCAACAGTACTGGCACGCGATTAATTGTTGCCGACGCAGCGCCGGTCAGCATGTTTGTCGCACCCGGTCCAACGGACGTCGTGCAGGCGAATGTGGACAATCGTCGGTTCGCCTTCGCGTAAGCAATAGCGGTGTGAACCATTGACTGTTCGTTGCGAGTCTGGTAGAACGGCAAGTCCTGACCATATTCAAACAGCGCCTGTCCCAGGCCGGCGACCTGACCATGGCCATAGATTCCGAAAACTGACGGGATCAGACGCTGGCGTTTGCCGTCCATCTCGCTGTACTGCACGGACAGATACTTCACTAACGCTTGTCCAACCGTTAAGCGGATTTTCTTATCGTAGCTTGCCTCAGACATCATTAATGGCCTCCTTCAGAATTAGTGGCGTTGATTTATCTTTTCGTCCTGAACCGCGCCCATGAACAGGGCGGGGCTGGCAGCATCCATTCCGTGCATATTAGTAACCCTTGGTGCTAGTTGAGAAAGTCACGGCATCGCTCTACACTTCGAGTGCCAAAACTCAAGTGAGAGGAGCGAGCCGTGACCAGCGAGGATTTTATCATTCACCTGTTCTCTCTCGTCGATGACCACATGGGAGATGTGCCGAAACACAGCCAAGCTCGCTTGTGGCCGAGTGAATTAGTGAGCATCGGCCTTTTGTTCGCGCTCAAAGGCGGCTACTTTCGCGTTTTCTACCGCTGGCTCAAACGCGCCTACGAGGCGATTTTTGAACGATTGCCCCATCGGACATGCCTGCAGCGGCTGCTGGCCACACATCAGGGCAGGTGCGACCAGTTTCTGGCAACCCCCACTTTCTTCACGGTGATCGACAGATATTGCATCGAACTTATCCACCCCATCCGCGAAGGATGTAGCCCGCAACAGATTGGCAAGAAGGGCAAGTCCAACTAGCGCTGGATCGTCGATATCAAGCTGTGCTGGCTGCTCAACGACCGCGGGGAAGTGGTGGATTGGGCTTGGGACACAGCCAACGTGCATGACCAAACCTTCTTGCCGCTGGTCGAAGCGCTCGTCGCTGATAGCATCGTTCTTGCTGACACAGGCTTCAACTGTGCGGCCGGCGTGTCGGACAATCTGAAACTCCGTCCACGGGGCACATGGAATGAACGCATGCTGGTCGAAACCGTATTGTCGCTCCTGACGATGGTGTGTGGTCTGAAGAAAGTGTTTCATCGCACCGATCGTTACTTCCAGGCTCGCCTGGCGTACGTGGCGGCTATGTTCAATGCGCTGTTGGCTCTCAATCGCCGCCTGCAACCGGACGCTGACCCGCACGACCGGCTACTGCAGATCGCCCAGTGTGTCCTGTGAACTAGTTAGTAATGTGACCCGTTCGGGAGAAATCGCCCAGTTGAAATCATTGCTGGCCGGGAGACTATCTCTTGAGGAAACAATCCAGCGCCTTTACATTTCGGTATTACGTCTATATTATACGGCTTATGTGAAATCAAAGAGTTGACAAAAAAGGCTGATTGACTGACTAAACTCATCAAAAGAAGTGGTAAAGCCGCAACTCCGGGGAAAATAGGGTTGAACAAACCTGACCCCGGAGAAGCGGCAAATGAATAATACGGCTAATGTGAATTCAAAGGGTTGACACAAAAGGGAAGTCCTCCAAGAAAGAGTTGGCGCTAATCAACATTCGGAGGGCTTCCCGATGACAAGTATACCCTTTGTCGACCTGGCGACAGTCGTATATGTGCTCGTAGACGACTGGTATCAAGAACATGGCGTACGATTATTGAAAGGCAAACCGGGCGTGAAGCCCGTGTTCAGTGACAGCGAAGTAATCACCTTGTTGCTATTGATGGATTTCCTGCCCTTTCCGGGCGAGACACAGTTTCTCGGGTTCATGCGTGCCAACTATCTGGGCCTCTTTCCCAAGTTGCTCGACCAGAGCAAATTCAATCGACGCGCACGTGCGCTGCGCTTGCTGGTGGAAGAGCTACGGCGGCACCTGGCTGAACTGCTGGGCGCAACGCTGGCTACTCAATTCCTGCTCGATACCAAGCCCATCCCAGTTTCCGAGCCCAGGCTCGACTGGGTGGGCTACAAGCGTAGCAAGAAGCAAAGCGATTTCACGGGTTCGGCCGCCTATGGCGTGTGTGCCAGTCGCAACCTGAAGTACTTTGGCTACAAAGTGCAGTACACACTTTACTGTGCAAGCTGGTCCTGTTGTCCACACTGGATGGTATCCCGGTCGCCTATGAGCTAGTGTCGGCCAACAGCGATGAGCGCTTGGCCGCCGAAACAGTGCTGTCTACAATTCAGAACTGCGACGTCTTCGGTGACAAGGGTTTCCTAGGCGAAGACTGGCAACAAGAACAGTTTGAGTTTCTGGGCAATCGCATCTGGACCCCGAAACGGGCTAACCAGCTTATTCAAAACCCGGTCGACTTTGACCGCTGGCTCAACAGCTTGCGTGAACGCATTGAAGGTGCCTTCAATGAAGTGCAGAACATCACGATGCAGTCTGCACGTCATGACCCAGTACATTCATGACTGGGTGACTGTACCGGCCGCAACATCGAACGTCTGTTGCGGAAAACCATCATCGGTTTGACCACGCACGCCATCGCCAAGATGACCAGCCACACACTCAAGCTCGTTTTGCGCCGCTTCTTTGGCATTGATGTCCAGACCTTTACCGTTCAATCAATCTGATTTCACATTTGCCGTATAATATCATCTTGTATCGAAAGTTGATGAAATTTGTACACGACAGTGGCATGCGATTTCATGACATACTAATAGCAAACACATTTTGCTGGGCAATGACAGGATTAATACTGAGCGAAAAAATCAGTTTGGGACAATGGGGACTGCACCGGGCTGGGAGAAGATTGGCCAGTAGCGCGGTGCGCCAGTTCTCGCGCTGGTTGCAGAATGAGCGCATCTGGGTGTGGGACCTCTATTCAAAGTTGTTGCAGCATATGTTGCGAGATTGGAAAGAGCCATTCTGGATAGCCCTGGATACAACTGTACTGTGGGACACGTTTGTGATGAACGAAGTGTCATTAATCTATCGTGGCAGAGCGTTGCCCTTGGCTTGGAAAGTGCTTGAACAATCGAGCGCCACGGTTGCTTTTGCACACTACAAGTCGTTGCTGATTGATGTAGCGCTGATCATTCCGCTCGACCATCGGACAGTTTTGTTAGTGGACCGTGGCTTTACAGACACAAATTTGATGAAATTGTGCCGTGATTTAGGCTGGCACTTCCGAATTCGGGCCAAATTGTCGCTCCTTGTGGATACAGGGCGTGCTCAACGCAAACTGCGCACGCTGCTCCCACGAGTATATCTCGCCAATCCGGCCTACACGCTACCCGCAACTACGTAACTCCTAACAGTATAGAGTGTTCAACATTTTCGTTCTGAAGCTGCGAATGGACCCTGCACATTGGAAAAAAGGATTTGAGCCCGGAAGGCCTCTTTATGAGGATCCTGAGGCTCTGGTAGAGGGAGCAGTATATATTTCTACAATTCCTGCTTTGCGTTCTATTATAGCTCTATTTGTGAGAGTTCTAAAGACTCTAGTGGGTCACTTGGCATGCTGATTGCCATTGTTGGATCAGCGTTGAGCGGCGGCGGATCGGATGCCGAGTGTACGCGCCGGAACCACCGAGCATGTGCCGCCGCTGCCGACTGCGTTGGCGACGTGCCTTACGTTTGCCGCCCCATTCAAACGGAGTGGGGTTCTGGTTCCAACCCTGCGCGACGCCTTGTAACAAGGCAATGATTTGATCAGGTGTTTGCGGATACTGGCCGGACAGGCCACGCCGAACGAGAATTCGCTGCATCGATTCAGCCATGTTCAACCACGAGCCGCCCAACGGTGTATACAGCGGCATAATGCCGTGTTCGAACAACCACAGAACCATCTCCGGAGTGTAATGGCCTTTGAGGTTATCCCAGATGAGTAGCATGCGCAGAGCTGGAAGTTCTTGCGACAAGGTGATGGGCAACGATAATCCGGCTTGCCAGCTTTCCCATAGCAGGCGATTGGCTTCAACGTCGAGTTGGGGTTTGGCCGGCAATGCCTGCAGGATAGCCAACAGTTCGTCCTTGAGCCATGGATGCAAAATAGCATTGGTAGTACGCGTGACGCCTTTCACGCGCACTTGTCCAGAAGCCGGGTGAAATAGTGTTAGCAATTTTGCCGTTCCGTCGCGGATGTACTCGTGCGGCTGTTTGGCCGGCTGCGCCTCGGGCTGCCAGCTGCCCCCCACATATGGCTTGGTCTGATAAGGTCCGGCTTCATCTTGGGTCCAGACGGCCAGGCCGAGCGTTTCGCCAGTATGGTAGGCGCTTTCGATCAAGTTTTTTTCGCCTCGGTATCTGGGTCGGTCACAATAACAGTGCCGCCCTTTCGCTTGCGTGTTGCTTGGCCGGTTTCGCACCAGCTGCGCGACTGCTGCCAGCTGTAGCCGGCTTCCTGCAACACCGTCCAGATGGTATAGGTGCTCACCTCGGGCAAGCCATCCGGCATCGAGCGCAACCGTTGCTGCAAAGTTTGCAGCGACCACGTCGCCGTCCCGTCTGTCTCCGGAATGGGTGGTCGGCGCACTTCCTGCAGAATGCGCTCGCGCTCTTCTGCCCCGTACGTCACCTGAGGTCCTCCCCCATGCTTTGGCTCGAGGGCCGCCAAGCCTTCCCGGTTGAAACGGCTGACCAACTGCGAGACCGCGTCACCGGACTTCCGACCCGACAAGCGCGCGGCCTCGGTGTAATTGTTCCCATCCGCCACGAACAGAATCTGTCGGGCGCGAACGACATGACTAGCAGGCTCCGTCTGCGAATGGCCAATACGTTCCAGCCATTCCCGCTCTTCCTTCGTCAGTTCACGAAGCGGGTCTTTCTTGCGTCGGCTCATTTCATCACCTATGTGATCAAGGATGCAGCCAATTCTAAAGCCCGATTCATTTTATGGCGATGTCCGTGCCAAGTGACCCACTAGTGCACCTGGGCAAGGGCATTCTTAAAGTCCTACTGTGGACAGTGCTGCATCGAAATTGGCGTTGAAAAAGCGGCGTGCAGTTGGCAAGAAAGCAAAGCCCTGTTTGAGCGCCAATCCGATAACAAGGTTATTGATGATAGCCATAACGTGACCGGTGCTGCCTTTGGTCATACGCGTTGCGTCTTCGCGCAGGGTTTTGTCACGTCGATAATGTAATCCGCTCTCGATTCCCCAGTGACTGCGGACGAGATGGAGCAGGCGTGCCGGTGGCGCTCGTTGCGGGTCTAGGCTCGTGACGCCACCCCGTCCAGTCGACGAGACTGGGCAGCCGCTCAGTGAAGATGTTGCCCAGTCTCGTCGACTGGACGAGGTCGAGCGCACGACCGCGGCCATCCACCCAGTACCGAACGAACTGGGTCGGTATGCTGACTCTTGTACCGGCCGCTTGCAACCGATCAACATATTGCGGACTTGTGAAATGACTGCCCTGGTCACTGTTCCAGATCGTCGGTGTGGCCGTCGCCAGCGCACGGTCGACCGCGCGCAACACAAAGGGCATTTCCAACGTCTGATCGAGTTCCCAGCTGACCACGTAGCGCGAGAACCAGTCCAGCACAGCCACCAAATACATCCATCCTCCGCGAAGACGAATGTACGTTACACTTGCGCCGCACGCAGTGCAGGTGTGTCTATGCCCCAGACTTGATTCGACCCTGTGATCGCCATTCCGCGCAACAAATACGGGAAAACAGCGTGCTGCTGGGCCCGTTTCCCGTGACCCGGCCCCGGGACGGCGTGCTGAGATTCGGCCCGGGATGGATGGCCGCCAGTCCCATTTCCCTCATGTGCCGCTGTACGGCCTTGCGGTTGATGATCATCTCGCGACGCAGTACGGCCCAGATCTTGCGCGAGCCGAAGAAAGGATGGGCGGTATAGATCTCGTCGATGCGCCGCTTGATGTACAACTCTTCCGAGGACGGCGGCACCGGGACGTAGTACAAACTGGAGCGACTGATACCCAACAGTTCAGCCTGGGTTGTAAGCGACAGCTCGGAGTTCTCGCGTTCGATCATCGCCAGGCGCTCACTTCTTGATGACGTTGAGGCCAGATTTTTTTTGGAGCCAGGCTAACTGTGTCGTCAGCCGGCCAATCTGCGCATACAGCGCTTCACGTTCGCTCTCATGTACCATTTCGAGGTCGCGTACCGCGCGGTTCTCGTTGCTGAATACGCTCGGTAAGCGCTCGACTGCCTGAGTTTTCCATTTGCGAAGCATGTTGACATGAATGCCATACTCGGCAGCGATCTGTGCAATTGTGCGCTCTTCGCGTAGAAGTTCCAGCACGATCTGGGATTTCCGTTCGGCGCTGTAATGGGTACGAGTTTTCTTTCTTGTCATAGCTGGCAGTGTACCTTAAGCCGAGGACGTTTTCGTGTCTAGATTCTGGGGTCCACTATAGAACGCCTAAACAAACCCTCAAAAGGAATCAATATGAGTAACGACGAAGAAGAATATGTTGACATTATTTTGAGTGCACTCGAAACGCCCGAGCTGAAAGAGCAAATGATGGATGATCTCTATGACGGTTTAGCCGAAGAGATCGGCGAAGGCACCGACATATTGCTCGGACGCGGCATGATGCCATATGACGTGCTGCAAGAAGCGCTGGTCGCCGGTATGGATATCGTCGGCGCCGATTTCCGTGATGGCATATTGTTCGTGCCGGAAGTGCTTATGGCGGCCAAAGCGATGAAGGTCGGCATGGCAATATTGCGCCCGTTGCTGGCGGAAACCGGCGCCCCATCGGTTGGCTCGATGGTGATCGGCACGGTCAGGGGAGATATTCATGACATCGGCAAGAATTTGGTCGCCATGATGATGGAGGGCTCTGGCTTTGAAGTGAACAATATCGGCATCAACAACGATGCTGATAGCTTTATGGCTGCCATTCGTGAGATCAATCCGGATATAGTCGGCATGAGCGCCCTGTTGACGACCACGATGCCCTACATGGATGTCGTCATCAAGCGACTAAAGGAAGAGGGCATTCGCGACGATCTCATCGTGATGGTGGGCGGCGCGCCGCTCAACGCGGCATTTGCCGAAGAGATCGAGGCCGACGCCTACTGCCGGGATGCCGCCATCGCAGTCGAGACCGCGAAAAAGCTAATCGCGATCAAACGCGGTGACCCAGTTCCGATGTAATCATTTGTTCACCATATCCCACCCCCTTCATCTGGGATCATTTTGGCAAGCGACGCTACGGTCGTCTGCAAATTGATTGATCTTATAGTAATAACCATTCTGACATCTCTGCCATCTATTCTGCCATTAAGGTAATAATGGGGCATAAACAAAAAGGAACAAGCCCATGAAGTCAGAAGAGAAGGTCCGCTGGGTTTATAACTCGACAAGCAACGATGAACTCGTTGATCGCTATGCCGAATGGGCCCAGACCTACGAGCAAGACTTAGAAAAGGATTTCGGCTACGCCTCGCCGCAGCTCACATTACCATATTTCATCAAGTATGTGCCACTAACGGCGGATGTTTTGGACGCTGGC
Organism: Anaerolineales bacterium; assembly: GCA_965248775.1. Lineage (GTDB taxonomy): Bacteria > Chloroflexota > Anaerolineae > Anaerolineales > JBHHUI01 > JBHHUI01. The sequence continues at coordinate 474,163 of OZ252150.1, read as the reverse complement.
GCAGGTACGGGCCTAATCGGCAAGCTGCTGCACGAAGTGGGATATCGCAAACTGGTCGCGCTCGATCTCTCAGAAGCCATGCTGGCCGAAGCGCGTCAGAAGAACGTCTACTCGGCGTTGCAGGTTGGCACACTGGGGGAGACGCTAGATTTCGCCTCGGACGAATTCGATGCCGTAATCAGCGTTGGCGTCTTCACCCTTGGCCATGCGCCTGCCAGCGCTTTTGACGAAATGGTGCGGATCACAAAACCCGGTGGTCACATCATTTTCACACTCCACAATGGTCTATACCTAGAAGGCGACTTCCCAGCCAAATTTGCCGAATTGGAAACGACCGGTCGCTGGACCGAGGTTGAAGTCAGCCCCGAAGTTTATCCCATGCCAATTAGCGAACCGGATGTAACGATACGGGTTTTGATATACACCGTTGGGCACTCGTAATGCAGACTGTCAGTTTTACCCGCCTAGATCAGGGAACAAGAGCGGACTGGGCATTGCTGACCGAGTACGAGACTGAATTTGTTCGCGAACTTCCCGACCGGCTGCTTGCTGCGCTGGATAACCTGAAAGACTCATTCGCCGGATTTCAGATTAGCCGGTATGAGCATAGCGTACAGACAGCGACGAGGGCTTATCGCGACGGCGCCGACGAAGAGTGGGTAGTCGCCGCGTTGCTTCATGACCTGGGCGACGAACTGGCGTCAGAGAACCACAGCGAATTTGCCGCTGCCATCTTAAAGCCCTACGTCCGTCCAGAAATCCACTGGGCTGTTAAGTATCATGGACTTTTCCAATCATATTACTATGCACAATTCCTTGGCGGCGATCGCAATGCCAGGGAAAAATTCCAAGAGCATCCGCATTATGCTGCCGCCAAACGCTTCAGTGATGAGTGGGATATGCCGGCTTTCGACCCCACGTACGATTCACTTCCGGTGGCAACGTTTGAGCCGCTCGTGCGGCGTGTAGTTACGGAGCCGCGCTACCTGTCAACCGGCGAGGTATAGAAACTTTAAGAATCCAACACTGATCGAAGCCGCCCGTACCACACCGCCGACTGTCCTGACCGACACGGAGGCGATATCGCCTGCAACGCGTTCGCAATCAGCTTAGCACGCTTGATTACGCCGCCTGCGTATTGACTTGTTCGCTCTCGATCCGTTTCGCGACAAGCGTCCGCAACTGCGCACTTTTCCAGAACCACATTCCATCCACATACCTATTTGTCCCTGCGGAAGGCCCTGTTGTGCTTTTCGATTCCGCTCCGGGTCGCAATTCGGCTGCGCAGCTGGAATCTGTGGACGAAATTCGCGACGACATGGTTCACCTGAACTATATACTCGCCGGAGAACGCCTACAGGAGTGGACGCGGCGATGGGCTGATCAGATGGCCGATCTTGTCGATCGGTACGGCGGCGGCAACTGGCGCTTGGCAATCGAATGGGCCGGGACGCGCGCCCCACTCTCCTTTGAAGGGCTGAACATCGAAGTGGTCGACGGTACGGATGTGATCGAACCCGCGCGAAATATCAAAAGTCCCGAAGAAATCCTGTGCATGAATTATGCTATCGCCGCCGCCGAAGACGGGATGTGGCGCATGCGCGAGGCATTGCGACCCGGCATTTCGGAAGTGGAGTTATGGAGCTACCTCTGGCGTACGAATATCGAGCATGGCGGCGAGTGGATTGACTGCCGGCTACTCAGCGCCGGCGACCGCACCAATCCGTGGATGCAGGAGGCCGGGAGCCGAGTTGTCCGGCCCGGCGATCTCGTTAGTTTTGACACCGATATGAACCGGCCCCTTCGGCTACGCTGCCGATGTCTCGCACTCGTTCCATTGCGGCCCGGGCGCGCCGAGCGACTATCAGCGTGACTTATACCGGCACGCACACGAGGAATTGCACCACAACATAGAACTAATGAAGGCCGGAGTCGTGTTCGCCGAGATCACCGAGCAGGCGTACAAACAGCCCGACAAGTTCATTGCGAAAAGATACCCAATGATCGCACATGGGATCGGCATGTCGGATGAATAGCCGACAATCTACTCCCAGCAAGACGCGCCGAAATTTGCGTATGCCGGTATGCTCGAAACCGGCATGACGATCTGCGTTGAAAGCTATGTCGGCGAAGTCGGCGGTCCCGAAGGCGTCAAGTTGGAACAGCAGATATTGATTACAGATGGCGGCTGCAAATTGCTGAACCGTTTTCCGTTCGAAGATGACCTGCTAGGAAAATAATCACACGAGCGTCAGACTTGATTTCCGCATTTCGTTTTCGAATCGCGTGGCGCTAGGCAGGGAGTCAACTCGAGCACCAAGTTGGTCGACCACTTTTTGGCGAAGGCAGCGCCTACATTAAAAAGGGCGGCTGCGATCTCACCGACACGTTGTAGCGAATTGCGATCAAGTTTTTCTACTATTTAGAATTCCAGCAAGCATTGAGGCAAATGCCCTCGGTTGGTCGACAGCAATCAAGTGACCGGCGTTTGCAATCTCGTGATACGTTGCATCCGGGAGCGCCGCGAGCATAATATCAGCTGCCTTGCGGGGACAGAACTTGTCTCTTTCGGCACCGATCACGTCGACGTGGAGCTCGATCTCAGCAAGCCGTGGTGTGAGAGGTGTGTCGTGCAATCGAATCATTGCCGTAGCGGCGTTGAGGAAGCCTGCACCACTGCCCACGGCTTCGAGGCGCTGCGCAATGAGCGCATCGAAACCGACGTCGCTGACGACCGCGTTTGCGGTGTCAGCCCGCAGACCGGCCGCAAACTCGTCGTGGTTGCCGGCATTGAGCTGCGCGATACGGCCGGCGTAGTATCCAACGGCGGCCCGTCCGACCACCGAGGAGGTCGCCACCGCAATTGGATGGACGACGAGGTCAGGGCGTTCGGCTGTGGCCCATAACACAATGGTTCCTCCGAGCGAGAATCCCACCACCGCGGCCGGCCCGGTCACTTGCTCGAGAAATCCGATCAGGTCGTGACCAAGCTGCACAAGCGAACCCTCACCTTCCCCAGAGGTCGTCGCACCATGGCCGCGCAAATCCACAGCATAGGTTGTCCAATCGAACAAGTCGGTTTGAATGCGCGACCACGACCGATGGTCCTCCGCCAAACCGTGCAGCAGCACGACCGGTGGGCCCGAGCCTACCATTTCATAGTTGACGCTAATATCGTTGATTGTCACAGTGTTCATGCTTATGACACGCTTCTATGTTCTTTTAGAACTCCCTCGATTAATGTAATAAGGTATTTCGGGCCTACAAAATACAATTTGCAGAGCCTCCTTCATTGATGTATAACTCCCCCGGCACACAATAAATTATATTGGTTCTACGGAACCATAAATTCGGACAACCTAATAGCTCGGTAGAGAGGCCTTGCAACAGCGGTATCCGGCGAAGGCCTCATCAGCATCCCATACAGTTCACCCAGTCCTGAAGCCGCCTTTCCAAGCCACAGATGACAATGGGGTTGGCGCTACCGGATCTGATATTATTCGCCAGCCGTAGCCCATCGGACTACGGTTTTTGTTCGCCCAAAGATTTAAGTTTTTAACGAGCCATCGACGGAATAATGAATTGAAGAGCCCCATCCAGAAATTTTTCTACACATGAAACGAGATTTAGACTTGAAACGAAAACATGTTCGCAAAATCAGCCGTGACGAGTTGTATGAAGCCTGCTAGACAGGATAGTCGTGCCATACAAATCACGGAACATTACGACTCGATTTGGTAGTACCCATGTTATCGATGCAGGCGATGCCAATGCAGATCCTGTCGTCATTCTTCATGGAGCATTTAGCAGCGCCGCCGGGTGCTGGCCTTTGATCAACGAGCTTGCATCAAGCTACCGAGTATTTGCTCCGGATGCACCGAGACAACTGGGCAAGACAGAACCATTTCATCTTTCGTCTTTTAGCTATGACCACGCAATGTGGCTTACAGACGTTCTCGATTCGCTCGGTATCCAGCGAGCAAACTTCGTCGGCTTTTCGCTAGGTGGCTGGCTGACGTTGAAATTGGCGTACTTTGCGCCTGAAAGAATCTCACGGGTGGTGCTTATCAGCCCTGTCGGTGTCGTGAGTTTTCGGCTCGTCTACTTGCTGAAGGCTGCGCTCTTTATTATCGGTTACAAGTTGTTTTCATCTGAGACTGCTATGCGTAAACTTGCGCGACTGACCGCCGGACCTTCCGCATCAAACTCCGTGGTGGAAGAATTTGCAGATGCCGGGGGGGGTGCACTCAGGAATTTCTATATGCTGCCTCTAATCTTTCCGGTTCGAAGGCGCACCTTGCAAGCACTTACTGCCCCAACTTTAGGGCTCATGGGTCGATTCGACACATTTTGCAATCCACGTGCTGTTCTCGAGCGTCTATCAAGTCATTTACCCGATACTCAATCTCAACTGATTCAAGATGTAGGTCACGCTGTCTTCAAGGAGAAGCCTGATCTGATTGGTAAGATGATAGAAAAGTTTCTGGGACAGGCTATTTGACCTGCGGGAAGCATCCACCATAGAAGATTGGTCTGGAGAGTAATGCTTCGTTGCACTTCACCTACCGTATGCATCCGGCAATGCTAACACTTATAACAAATGAGTTAGAACACTGGTAACTACTCACGGGATAGATGGTTGCAGATAATGCAGAACCGGTGGACCCATCAAGCAGACCAACTTGTGGAAGATGTTTTCATCCGCCCGCTTGGCGGTGTTCAGCACAGTGGCCAAGGCGGCGTAGGCCTGCGCGCCCCAGTCCGAGCGAAAGCTGCCCATGACCTTGCGGTGGATCACCGAGGGCCGCAGTGCGCGCTCGCAAGCGTTGTTGTCCGCGGGCACGTCGGTGCGATGCAGAAAGAGCAGCAGATGGGCGCGGTGAGTGCGGTAACGCCGCAACAGGTTGGCACCCACACCAGTGACCCGTCGCGCCAGCAGGCGGTCCAAGCGGCGTTCCAGGAGCGTCACCTGCCGCCGATACCCACGCGGCGTGAGCGTCGCGCGCCGTTTGCCGAGCGACATAGCGGCGCGGAACAAGGCTTGCAATTCCCGCGCCCAGGCCAGACGCGGGCGTTTGTCGCGCAACCCCTGCAATGCCCGCACTTGATGTGGCAGGCACAACTGATGCTCCGCAGCCGGGGCCTTCAACTGCGGCGCCCAACAATCGCTCACCCAGACTTCAGCCCGATATGTACCCATGAACGCGGTGATGACATCCTGCCCGCGACTGGGTTGGATCAGATGATATTCGCCGTCGTCACCGAGGAACACCCATTCCCAGTAGTTCCGCCCGTGCAGCCGGGCGCTGGTCTCGTCGCTGGCGATCACCGCGCTCTGGCGCACACGTGCGCCAATGGCTGCGGCTTCCGGTTGCGCGGCCGCCCCGGCGCGTTTCAGCATCGCCACCGCCCCGCCTTCGCTCAGGCGGGTGCCGAAGACATCGCGCAACACCCAGTCAAGCCTGGGCTTGGCGGTGCACAGCCGCGCAAAGCCCAGATGATGTTCGTGATGCAGATAGGTGACCAGCGCTTCCAGGTGCGGCCCGAAATAGCGCCCGGCTTCCAACCCTGCCGGCAGCGGCCCGCGTTGCAGCCGTTGGCAAGTGGGACAGACGACTTCATATTGCCGCGTCTCGATGACGACGGGTTTGATCTCCGGCAGTTCGGTCAGCTGCCGCCGGAGCACGCGTTCCGGTGCCTGGTCGAGCAGTCCCGTCCCGCCGCGTCCTGTCGCGACGCGACAAGGGCAATGCGCACAGCTTTCCACCCACGCCTCGATCACCTGGTCGGGTTGCTCCACCAGCGCACGCTCCGCTTTGGCGTGCCCCGGCTGCGCACCGCGCTTTTTACGTCGCCTGCGCTTTCCGTGCTCGCCCTTCCAGTCCTGCGATGGGGGTTGCGACGAGTTACGCGAGGTCGGTGGCGGTCGCTTCGACCGCTCCAGTTCCTCGCGCAAAGCGCTCACTTCCGCTGCCAAACGCTGGATTTCTTCAATCAAGCGCTGGTTGAGCGCAATCAGTTCTTCCCGCGACAACTCCTGCAGCGCATCCACCTTTACTTCCGCCTTCATGTCATCTATAACACCCAACTCTCACAAAAGTCGTGAGCAGTTACAAGGTCTCCAGCATGGTGAACTGACTTTTTGAGATGCGTGGATGGGGCTCAGCGAAGTAGAAGTTAAGAACAAATTTCGGCTTGGCTGCCACCATGATCGGAAACGAATAAATAGCATTGTATTTTTCTCTCTTCGCTATCTTCTTCCATTTTGAGAAGACGGTGTTGTGCAGCAGGTCTTCCATTAATATGGGTTCTTGCTCTTGGAAGGCGATTCCCGCCGGCCCCTCTCCCATTGATATCGAGAATCCTTTCTTGATTAGCGCTGAATAGGCTGAGGGGGCCTTAAATGAATCTATCAGGACGAGTTTTTCAGTTTCCTCGTCGAGTGAAAACAGGGCTGAAAACTTTGAGTGAACAATCAGGTTGGAAGATTCGGTGATAAATTCCAAAACACTGTCCACACTAAGATTGGGCGCGTTGAGCGCAGCAGAAATTCTTAGCAACTCCGTGAATGCCGCCTCGGACTGCGTGGGTTCGGTGGTTTCGTCGTTTTCAGGATCTTTCTCAGGAATGCCTTTAGATAGTTCGACCTGCTGGTCCATTACTATCCCGTTACTCTGGCGTAGAGCGAACAATACTAAAACAGTCAAAAGAATGAGAAAAGTCAGCGGTTGAATAATTTCGGTGAAAGTCTCTTCGGCGATGAATGCCGGCAACAACAACATAACTCCAATGTCTATGGCCGCCAGAATAAAAGTAGCTCTTACAGAGAGCAGTATGCTGCTTAGAAGGACACCCCGAGAAAGGAAAAAAAGTAGGTTTCTGAATTCAGCAGGGTTATAGGTGGCGATAACTGTAGCAAAGATCGCGATGGGGAATAGACTTGCAATGAACCAGGCCGCCAGCTTTTCGTACTTGGTCCGACTCAGGCCATATATGCTCGGCAGGACAATGAGGCCGCCCACTGCTATCAGAGAGGGGCTAAAGGCAGCATCAATCAATAGACGCAGGCCGAACACAAGAATGGATAAAGGAATCAGGACGACTAATATCGCTGAGAGCAATTGCGCCCGGCGGCGGCTTTCAGGATCCTGTATCGTGACTGCGGGGCCTGTCAAGCTGTGCCAGCTGCGACCGAGCCGATCGATAACACCTTTAAGTTTGTAGCGTTCAGTTGTTTGTAGGGTTAGGTTTGTCTTCACTGTATATACCTGCTTGCTTCATTCACGAGGAAAGGCGGATATCTGCGTCGTGTATTTCACTACAGACAGCCTCCCGACTACTGTGCGCCCGCATTACCGCCGACATCAGGCGTAACATAGGCTGCCGTAATACCACCGTCAACAAGGAACTCTGTGCCCGTAACATACGACGATTCGTCTGATGCCAGAAATAGCGCGGCTTGCGCGATCTCGCGCGCTTCGCCAAAGCGACCCATGGGGATATGTACAAGTCGCCGCTGGCGTTTCTCTTCCGTATCCAAATATTTCATCAGCAGTTCGGTGCGTAACGGCCCTGGGCAGAGCGCGTTGATGCGGATGTGTTCTTGCGCGTGTATGACGGCTAACTCACGCGTCATCGCCAACACGCCCCCTTTACTCGCAGTATAAGCAAGCTGCGGGGTAGCCGCGCCAAGGTGCGCGACAAACGAAGCGGTATTGATAATTGAGCCGCCACCCGCACGCCGCAGTGCGGGAATGCCATACTTGCAGCCGAGGAAAACACCCTTCAGATTTATCGACATCGTCAGGTCCCACACCTGCTCAGTTGTCGTCATGGCATCGTCGTCATCCGCATGGGAAATACCGGCGTTGTTGAACAACACGTGCAGCGCACCAAATTGCGATTCTGCGTCTTGGACCATTTTCTCGGTATCAGCTGCTGACGATACATCGGCGTGGGTATAGACCGCCGCCCCACCCTGCTGCGCGATTAATTGCACGGTCTCTTCGCCGACCGGGTCGTTTATATCCACCACCACAACCCGAGCGCCTTGGGCAGCGAACAGCAACGCCGTTTCGCGACCGATACCACTACCGGCGCCGGTGATAAGTGCTACTTTGTTTTCGAGACGAATTGTGGATCCCCCTTGATAGCTTCAACCTGGAATTGGGGAGCGGGGCTTAGCGGTTGAAGATTCGTACACAGACCCTGCTCACCAGTGTTCAGCGGCTAAATCTACTCAAATCAAATGCGCCGCTCCCAGCCCGTCACGGCATTGAAAAACTTCGCATGTAAATAGTATCGGTTCGAATAGGAAAATCATCATCAATAGTTTTAGAATGCTCTGCCTGGATTAGGGGCTTTCCTGATCTACTGATTATAGCGTTTTATACTCTGCTACTTTGCTTTCCTGCAGTATGCGTTCAAGACGCTGTGGATAGTCCGTGATAATTCCCATTACCCCGAGCGCCACCATCCTCTCCAAATCGGCCGTTTCATTTACAACAAAGGGGATAACGCCATAACCTGCTCGCTGTAACGTAATAATTTGCGCATCGGAGACCCGATTAAAGCGAGGGTTGAAGCCATCAAAGCTGCTGCTGGCTGGGATCTCGATTTTCTTGTCCCTGTTCTCACCCAGCAGGCTGTGGATTTTGACGGCTGGCAGACGGCGCCGCATTTCGATAAGCCGCTCGGGCAGAAATGAACTGACGATGGTGTGCTCCACCATGTCCAGTCGTTCGATTAAAGATGCCACGGCCTGCACGATTGGGAAATTGCCTAATGGCGCGGGTAACGCTTTGATCTCCAAATTTACGCGCCAATTGTTAGCACGAGTGAACTGCAGCGCCTGCTGCAGCGTTGGGATACATTCGTTCCGATAGGCCTCCAGTTCTCCAGGTGTCAGAGCGCCTTGCGCAACTTCGCCGAAGGGGTCCGTGTCCACATACCAACTGCCGCAGTCGAGCGTCTGCAGTTCGGCCAAAGTGAACTTTGTGAATGTCCACGGGGCGCGATCGGGGAACACATCGCTCGCGTTGGTGGTTCGCTCCAACGAGTTGTAGTGAAACAGAATGAGCTGTTCGTCCGCAGTGACGGCGACGTCAAGCTCCCACATATCGGCGCCAAACTGCAAGGCTTTGCGTGCTGCGGTAAGCGTGTTTTCTGGTGCCAGGCTGCGCGCTCCGCGATGCGCAATATTCAGGATCATTTCGAAGGCTGCAATGTTGGAGACTTTTTCGTGAGAGCGATCACCCGAGCGCGCGAGCAGCGGCCGAGAGGTTTTGCAATTTGGCAATGGCCGTCTGGCGATCCAGTAGCCCCAGACCGCAGTCGGGCGCGACGATTAGGCGATCGGCATCAATATGCCCCAAGGCAGCTGCCAAGCGTTCCTGGATTTCTTCCACCGGCTCGACGCGCGAACGTGCAATGGCAACAGCGCCGAAGATTACCTTTGTGCTCCGAAAATATTCCAGGAGCGTCAGATCGTTGTAAGGATGGGCGTCTTCGATCGAAACGGCCTGAATACTGGAGGCATCGATCGCAGGCGCGATTTTGAAATAAGCATCTAGGTCGGCCTTCGGATAGTCTTCGTTGTCCAGACGATCCGGGTAACCGCAACACATGTGCATTGTGCGTACGACCTGTTCGGGAACGCGATGAAAACAGCGCTCTAAATTCTCCACGCCGAATGCCAGCGCCTTTTCCGGTTCACGTGCGAAAACCGGTTCGTCCACCTGAATCCACTCACAGCCAACTGCGGCCAGCGCCAAAATCTCCGCGTTGATGGCTTCCGCCAAGTCTGCTCCGAGGGCCTTCTCGTCCGCATAGTATTCGTCCGCCGTCGAGTTCGATATCGTCAGCGGACCGGGTATGGTGACCTTAACCGGATGATCGGTCGCTTGCTGCGAGACACGCCAATCGTGCGGCAAGAAGTGTTCGCGCGCCCGGATGGGACCCGTCACCGTCGGCACTTCGCCCTCCCAGCTGCCGGAACGCATGGTTTTTTTCGTCAGATGGGTAAAGTCTATCCCGTCGAGGTGCCTGCAATGATAGTGAATGTAATTCTCGCGAAGCACTTCCCCATCGGTCGGGACGTCAATGCCGGCGCTAATCTGGTCACCGATCAAATCGCGGGCGGCGCGTGCGAAGATGTCTTCGAGGTCCTGCAAGCGATGCGTGCGCTGAAACTCTTCATAGTGCCGCGTGGGATTAGCCATACTCGGGTTATATCGAAACCAGTCAGGTATGGGCACATAATCGGGTTTGGGGTAAGCGCCGAGAGTTGTGGTAAGTAATGGCATGTTGCTGTCCTCAAGCTTCTCCAGGCTCAGAATCCTGAAAGAAATTCACAACGCTAGGAATCATTTGACCTCTGTCTACGGGATGATGCGCGCGTCGAACCCATACGGCGCCTGGCTTCAGCACCGTAGGCACTTGGCGCAAGGCCGGTGAACTGTTTGAACACGCGCGAAAAATGCGCGGCATCGCCGAAACCCACATGATGCGCCACTTCCGCAATCGTGAGGTGCTGCTCGACGATCAGGCGCGTCGCCTTATCGATGCGGCAGCGTGTATGAAAACTTTTAGGCGATTCACCGACCCAGCGGTCGAACAATGCGCGTAAGTATGAGGTGCTGATACCCGCAGACGACGCGGTTTGGGCAGCATTGAATGCTTCGGAGTAGTTCTCACGCAGATAAGCAATTGCACTACGCACAGGCTCCGGGCGCGGCTCGCTCGCTCCGTTGGCTACGGCAAGGATTTCATCGCGGCGGGCCAGCAGATGATAAAGCACCCCTATTGCGCGCAGTGCATTCCCCGGCTGCTGCAGGATCAGCACCTCGCGCATCTCCACCAGCAGGTTCTCGAACTCGCGGTCGTAACCCAGCGGCGTGCGACTCGCTTTTGGAGTTCCGAGCACGTCCGGCCACTCTCCAGCCAATGCGAGCCAATGATGTTTCATGCGGAGCTTCGATTCGTAGCGAAAGGGGACTCCGGGGGGGATGAGAAGCAGGTCGCCCGGTTCAACTGATTCACACTGGCCGGAATGGAGGAATGTGGCGCGACCGCTCAGATGGTAGAAAGCTTGCGTTCGGTCGCCGTGTTCGAATTCGCCGGCTTGATAATCCGGCTTACAATGGTATTCGCCGACCTGCGCCACCCAGAGAGCGACCGGCGGCATTGGCTCATTGCCGTAACCTGTGCGCCAGTAATCATAACGACGCGGACGCACGCCGTTGTTGGTCCCACCGGCAATCGGGCGTTGTAACGCACGCACTTGCGGCATTTTATCCATCGACACAGTCAAATGTTACAAAGCGATCCTGACAGTCTCGATTATACTGCAGACATTCAGTCTAAGATGGCAGACACTAGAAGGACCCCGGCATGAATCCCAGTATCGCCTCGGCCAAAGACAAACCTCTCTTTACCCCAGGACCGCTGACGACGAGCAGCACGGTAAAACAGGCCATGCTACGCGACCTCGGCTCACGTGATCATGCGTTTATCGATATCGTGCATCAGGTGCGCAAACGCTTGGTCGCGCTGGGTGGCGATGATTCAGAAGCCTATGAAGCCATCATCATTCAGGGTAGCGGAACATTCAGCCTCGAAGCCGTGCTGTCAAGCACAGTGCCTCCGAATGGCAGATTACTCGTCATCATCAACGGGGCATACGGGCACCGCATCGCACACATCGCGGAAGTGCACAAAATTCCAACTACCCGACTCATATTCCCCGAGAACACTATTCCCGATGTGGACCAGATCGCGGACACACTGGCCGAGGACGCGAGCATCACCAACGTTGCCATCGTCCACTGTGAAACCACAACCGGCATCATCAATCCAGTAGAGCAGATCGGTGCGCTGGTACGTGATGCCGGTCGACGATACTTTGTGGACGCCATGAGCAGCTTTGGAGCCGTGCCGCTGGATTTGGCGCGGGCGGGTGTGGATTATCTCGTTTCGTCAGCCAACAAATGCATTGAAGGGGTACCGGGGTTTGCGTTCGCAATTTCCCGCCGCGAGGCATTGCTCGAAACGGAGGGCTGGGCCCGAACGGTCAGCTTAGATCTGTTCGCGCAATGGAAGGGGCTGCAGGCAGATGGCCAGTTCCGCTTTACGCCCCCGACGCACGCTCTGCTCGCCTTTCATCAAGCCTTGCTGGAATTGGAGGCCGAAGGGGGTATTGGGGCGCGCGGGGCGCGCTATCGCTCGAACTGGGAAACCCTCGTTACGGGCATGCGTGCGCTGGGTTTTCAGGAGTACCTGCGAATGCAAGATCAGGGTTTCATCATCACATCGTTCCATTATCCAGAGTATCCCAAATTCGATTTCGAAGAATTTTATCAGTGCCTTAACAACAAAGGCTACGTCATTTATCCCGGCAAAGTCAGCGACGCAGACTGCTTTCGCATCGGTAGCATCGGCCGATTATTCCCGTCAGACATGCAGGCATTGTTGCGGGCGATCCGCGAGACGTTAGAACAGCTGGAGGTCGAGATGTAGCGTAAGGGATAAGGCTTTAAGCGTATGGCGCACGACGAATAGCGTATTCATAGACCAACCCTCATTTGATATTTGTCAATTGCGAATCAACAAAAGGAGACACACGATGAGTTACACCTATCGCCGCGAATATAGAGAGCCGATCAAGATGGTAGTGCTCGATTGGGCCGGCACAACAATGGACTACGGTTGTTACGCACCCGCCGTGGTCTTCATACAGGTATACGAACGCAAGGGCGTGGACATCACAATGGAGCAAGCGCGCCGCCCGATGGGCCTGCACAAGCGCGACCACATCAAGGCCATCAGTGAGGACCCAGAAGTGGCAGCAAAATGGCAGGAAGCATACGGGCGACCGGTTGCGGAAGACGATATAGACGCGATGTTCGCAGACTTCCAGCCATTACAGTTGGAATGCCTGGCCGACTATGCCGACATGATCCCGGGTGCGCTCGATACTGTCGCCTGGCTGCGCGAACAGGGCATTACCATCGGATCAACCACCGGCTATTTCACAGAGGCGATGGAGTTGCTCAAGAACGAGGCTGCCGACCGCGGTTACGTGCCGGACAGCAGCGTGTGCGCCACTGAGGTGCCGGCCGGCCGACCGCAGCCGTGGATGGTGCTGCAGAACATGTTCAACACCGGCATTTATCCGCCTGAAGCCGTCGTGAAAGTAGATGACACCAAACCGGGTATCTCCGAAGGCCTCAACGCTGGAACCTGGTCCGTAGGTTTGGCGAAAACGGGCAATGAAGTCGGTCTGAATTTGGAAGAGATTAACACCCTTGAACCCGACGACCTGCAGTGCCGTGTTGAGAAGGCGCGCCTGGAACTGGCTAAGATGGGGGCTCACTATGTCGTGGATGAAATCGCCGAACTCCCCTCGGTGATCGATGACATCAACTCCCGACTTGCGCGCGGCGAGCGCCCGTAACAACACGCAGACAGATCGACTCACGAGACCTACGCGGCGCGCAGTCTGACTGCGGTTGCCCATTACCCGCAGTCAGCATTCCCTCCTTCGCGAAGAAAACAACAATGCCCAATACAAAACAGATTGACAATCTGAAATCCGAAGGCGACCTCAACATCTCATCCCGTCGCACTGCTTGGCAGGCCGACGCGCTCGATGACGAAACGCGTGCACTGCTTGAAGAGGACGCACGCTACTTCCTGCACCAATCGCTCTCGACACCTTGCCTGAACGCGTTGCAAGCCTGCGATGGTATCTATTTGGAAGACATGCAGGGACGGCGCTACATGGATTTCCATGGCAACACCGTGCACCAGGTGGGGTTTGCAAACCCGGACGTGATTGCCGCCATCAAAGGCCAACTCGACGAGCTTACATTCTGCACGCGCCGTTACACCAACCGCGTGGCCGTGGACCTGGCAAAGAAACTCGTGGAACTTGCGCCCGGAAATCTGAACAAGGTTTTGTTCGCGACCGGCGGGGCAAACGCGATCAGCATGGCGATCAAGCTGGCGCGCGCGGCCACCGGTCGCCACAAGACCATCTCGATGTGGGATTCTTTCCATGGCGCCACGCTGGATGCAATCTCAGTTGGAGGCGAGGCCATCTTCCGGAGCAGCATCGGGCCGCTATTGCCGGGAACTGAACATGTTCCACCGCCTGACAAATATCGCTGCCTGTGGGATTGTCAGCAACGCGGGGGCTGCGATTTGAAGTGCGCGTCTTATGTCGAATACGTCCTGGAGAAAGAAGGCGATGTGGCCGCCGTGATCGCCGAACCGGTTCGGAGAGTGCCCTTCATTCCCCATCCCGAATACTGGGAACAGGTGCGCGCGGCTTGCGACCGGCATGGCGCACTGCTCATCTTTGATGAGATTCCGCACGCGCTCGGCCGCACCGGAACGATGTTTACCTTTGAGAATTTCGGCGTGACGCCGGACATGGTGGTGATTGGCAAAGGTCTCGGCGGAGGCGTGATGCCTCTGGCGGCGCTGATCGCGCGCGAGGAACTTAATCTGGCTGGCAATGTCGCACTGGGGCACTTTACGCATGAAAAGAGCCCGGTCGCCTGCGCAGCGGGACTGGCGACGATCGAATACATCGAGCGTCACGACCTTGCGGCGCACGCCCGCAAACTGGGCGAACACGCCTTGACTCGTCTACGTGAAATGCAAGCACGCCATCCAATCATCGGCGACGTGCGCGGATTGGGGCTGTTGCTGGGCGTTGAACTGGTGCAAGATCGCACCACGCGCGAGCGCGCTAACGACGAAGCTGAAACAATCATGTATATGGCGCTTGACCGCGGATTGAACTTCAAGCTGACAATGGGCAATGTGCTCACGTTAACTCCTCCGCTCACAATCACACAAGAAGAGCTGGATCGCGCGCTCGGTATTATTGAGGAGTGCCTGACGAATTATGAGGATTAGCTGCTAGACTGGCCTAACCTTTCTGAAAGGTAGGTGTGCGACATGACCGGATTAAAATTCGCCGAATTTTTCACAACACAGCAAGTGGAGCAAGTTCACTCTGCCTCGCTTGAAATTCTCGAAAATGTAGGCATGCTCGTGCGCAACGACGACGCCCGCGCGGTGCTGGACCGGCACGGCTGCCCTGTCGACTCGGAGACCGAGTTTGTCAAGTTTCCGCGCACCGTCGTCGAGCACTTCCGGGCAGCCATGCCACCGAAGTTCACATTCTATGCGCGCGACCCGGCCTATGACATCACCGTTCCCGACGATCGGCCAGCCATGATGACGGCCAGCTCCGCGCCGAATATCATTGATCCCATCACCGGGGAGGATCGCCGGGCCCGCTCGGACGACATGGCGCGCATCGCTCATCTGATTAACGAACTGCCGGGGTTCGACCTTTTTTCCGTATCGGTGTTGGCGGACGATGCACCGCCCGACCACTTCAGCCTGTCACGTTACTACCCAGCGCTCAAGAATATGGTCAAGCCGGTACGCGGCAATACGCCTAATGTGGAGGAAGCGCAGAAGGTGATCCGTCTGGGCGAGATCGTCGCGGGCGGCCCCGAAGCATATCGTGAGCGCCCGTTGATCACGCACCATTACTGCCCGTGCGTCGCGCCGATGACGATGGATTTCGATTCCACAGCGCAGTTACTTTATCTTTGCAAGGAGAACCTGCCCAGCTATGCGACAATCGTCCCGAATGCGGGATTGACCTCGCCATTTACGTTGATAGGCACGCTGGCGCAGACGAACGCTGAATTTCTGGCCTACGCCACGCTGACACAAATGGTGCAGCCCGGCAAGCAGCTGCTCTACAGCACGCTGCCGGTGGTGACCGACTTGCGCACAGGCGCGTTCGCCCCCGGCGGGATTGAGACCGGTATCTTGGTGGCCGGCACTGCCCAGATGGCACGCTACTATGGTGTACCGAGCAGCGGCTATCTCGGCCTGACCAACTCCAAGATCAATGATTCGCAGGCCGGCTACGAGACGGGCATGTCGAATGTGGTCGGCGCGCTCACCGGCGTGGATGTGTACAACATGGGCGGCCTGTTCGACGCACTCATGACGTTTGACTTCGCGAAAGCAGTAATCGACGGCGAGATTGCGATGATGCTCAAACGCCTTGTGCGCGGCTTCGAATCCGAGGACGAGATGGCCCTAGATCTGATCGAAGAGATAGGCCCAGGGGGAATGTTCGCCGCTACCGATCACACCCTCGCGCGCATGAAGTCGACCGCTTACCTACCCGACATTGCGGATCGCGACATGCGGCAGATGTGGCAGGAGAACGGTGCGCTCGATTCGCACACCCGGGCCGTGCGAAAGGTGCGGGACATCCTAACCCGCGACAACCCGGCCGTATTCTCACCCGACGTGGACGCACAAATCCGGGCCGAGTTCGAGGGGCTTGTAGCTGGAGATTCGCAGCCGCCGGCTGAATGGAAGCTCAATAAAAGCGACGGGACAAGGGCAAGAAAGCGACGTACGCGCGGACGCAGAAAAGGCGAGGGGTAATGGCTTGTCAATATATGCTTGAGAGCGTAGACCAAAACAACGCGACTTCTCTCCATTTAAAGAGGGTGCAAATCTGCTCTATGCCGCCATGACAGGTGTACCCGACTCGTTTTACTCAAAGGCAAAAGATGAACTAGCTGTGCGCCGCTGTCACGGGCGCATAAAGCGGACAAACAGTTCTGCATAATATGCAATACGAAACCCGTCTAGCACCAATACCTTTCAAATAAGCAAACAGGTGGCACCCGAGGCATACTTGTGAGATATACAAATTCGCAAGATGCCAGGGGGCCACCTGATGGGATACAGATTACGCGAGGTTGACATCGAGAGCAAGTTTTGCCGGGAACTGACATTTACAAGCCTGAGCCGGGTTATTCCGCCAGATGTGGTCGAAGCAGCGTTGGAGGCAGAAGGCTTGAAAACGCAACGCGAGCGCAAATTGAATCTGGTCGTGACAGTGTTTTTAATCATCACAATGAACATCTACACGCAATCTTCTCTGGGGCGGGTAATGCGTAAGATCGCCCAGGGGTTGCGGTACATCTGGAACAATCCGGAATACGCGGTACCGAAAGACAGTGCGATTACCTATCGGCGCTATCAACTGGGTGCTCGACCGGTCGTGCGTTTGTTTCGGCATGTATGTCGACCGATAGCTACGACGGAGACAGCCGGCGCGTTCCTCTTTGGATTGCGCCTGATGGCCATCGATGGCACGGTTGAAGATGTGGCTGACACGCCGGAGAATGCGGCGGCTTTTGGACGGCACCACAGCCCGCGCGGCCAGAGCGCTTTTCCGCAGGTGCAAGGGGTGTATCTGGTCGAGTGCGGCACGCATACGATTGTCGATGCGGGCTTCTGGCCTTGCCACACCAGCGAGCGCATAGGTGGTTTTCGCCTGTTGCGCTCGGTCGAGATGGGCATGTTGGTGATGTGGGACCGTGGGTTTCATGATTATGACATGCTGCGCATGGTTTTGGAGCGCGGGGGACACATTTTGAGCCGATTTCCAGCCCATGTCAAGCCTAAAAACCGCTGTCCATTGCCAGATGGCTCCTACACCGCCTACCTGACCCCCTCCGACTACCAGCGCCGCAAGCGGGGCGAGCGCCTCCTGGTGCGCATCGTCGAATACACCATAAGTGACCCGGCACTCCCCGGTTACGGTGAAGTGCACCGCTTGGTTACCACCTTGCTGAACCCCGAAGCCTTCCCAGCCCTGGAACTCGCGCGAGCTTATCACGAACGCTGGGAAATCGAATTGGTCATCGATGAAGTCGACACCCATCAACGTCTGGCCGGACGCCCGCTGCGCAGTCTCAAGCCGGTCGGGGTCATTCAGGAACTGTATGGCCTGCTCATCGCACACTTCATCATCCGCTTCCTGATGCATGCGGCTGCCCAACGCACCGGTCTCGATCCCGACCAACTCAGCTTTGTGCATGCACTCGAACTCGTGCGCGACACGCTCGCCGAGTTTCAAAAGACGGCCGTTGACCAACTCGGCCAACTCTATGACCGCTTGTTGCATGACATCGCTGACGTTCGTCTGCCTCTCCGCCGTGCCCGTTCAAACCCGCGTGTAGTCAAACGCAAGATGTCAAAGTTCCGCCTGAAACAGCCGGAGCATTATCACTGGCCCCAACCCCGACAACCTTTCCGGCAAGCTTTGGCCCTTATTTGAAAGGTATTGCGTCTAGCACATAGTCTCCTTGATTAATGAAAATCATATGACCGATCTTCCATCACAGGCACGCGCCGTCATCATCGGCGGCGGCATCACCGGCTGCAGCATTGCCTATCATCTCGCACGACTCGGCTGGACCGACATCGTGTTGCTCGAAAAGGGCGAATTAACGAGCGGCACGACCTTTCACTCGGTTGGACTCGTTTCCCAGTTCCGCAGCTCGCCCACGCAAATGAAGTTGATGAATTACAGCATCAACCTGTACAACGAGTTGAAAGCCGAAGAAGGCGAAGCCATCGGCTGGAATCCGGTCGGCAGCCTGCGCCTGGCCTCATCGCCGGAGCGGCTCAAACAGTTGCAGCGTGAAGTCAGCCGCGCCAAGGCGCTCGGTCTTAACGTGGACATCATCGGCCCATCCGAAGCAAAACGAATCTTCCCGCCGATGACGGATGAAAATCTGTTCGGCGCGGTGCACATCCCCGACGACGGCTGGCTGGACTCGAACGGCATCACGACCGATCTCGCGCGGCGCGCGCGCGAACTCGGCGCAATCATCCGCACCGACACCCGCGTCACCGGAATTGAGTTAACGGATTCAGGCGCGGTTAGCGGTGTCAATACCGATGTAGGTGATATGCGTTGCGAGTATGTCGTCAACGCTGCCGGGCAGTGGGCGCCGCGCATCGGCGAGATGGTTGGCGCAGTTATCCCTATGACGCCCATCATGCACCAATACCTGATCACAAAACCCATCCCCGGCCACGAGCTGCCGCGCGAGACACCGGTCGTGCGCGACCCGGACAATCTGGTCTACATCCGCGTAGAGGTGGGCGGCTACCTTGTCGGCGGCTTCGAGCTGAATCCCAAAGCGTGGTCAGTGGACGGCGTACCGTGGGAATTCACGCAATCGTTGCTACCGCCGGAATGGGAACTTTTCGATGAACTGATGGAGGGTGCGACGCGGCGCGTGCCACTGCTCGAACACGCTGAGATTATCAAACTCGTCAACGGCCCGGAAGCGATCACCACCGATGCTCTCTATTGCCTCGGCCCACTGCCTGGTCTGCGCGGGTTCTTCGTCGCGGCCGGTATGTCGCTAAACGGAATTGCCGGTGCCGGCGGCGTGGGGAAAATTATCTCGGAATGGATCGTCGACGGCTCCCCTTCGTGGGACATGCACGAATTTGATGTGCGCCGCTTCGGTTCGATCTACGCCGATCGGCACTTTGTCGCCAAGCGGACGCGCGAAATCTACAAGTACTATTACCGCATGCGCTTCCCGGAGGACGAATACGAGTGGGGCCGCCCGCTACGCACGAGCCCGCTACTGCCGCGCCTGGAATCACTCGGCGCTGTATTCGGCGAGAAGAACGGCTGGGAGCGCGTCAATCATTATGCTCCCGGGCAACCCACCCGCCGCGCCGGCGACGATCAACGCAAATGGGGTTGGACACGGCCGCCCCACTTCGAGCAGATCGGCGTCGAGCATATGGCCGCCCGCGAACGCGTGGCACTGTTCGACATGACCTCCTTTGGCAAGATCGACGTAACCGGTCCCGGCGCGCTGGCGTTCCTACAGAACCAGGCCGACAACGACGTCGACAAGCCGGTCGGCAGCATGACCTACACGCAGTTCCTCAACGAGCGCGGCGGCATCGAAGCCGACCTGACAATCACGCGTTGGGGAGCGGAGCACTTCCGTGTCATCAGCGGCACCACATTCGTCGCCAGCGACCTCGGCTGGATGCAGATGCACCTGCCCGCCGACGGCTCAGTGACCATTCGGGAAGTGTCCGAAGACTGGGCTTGCCTCGGGCTATGGGGGCCGCACGCGCGCGATGTCCTGCAGGCGGTCACCGAAGACGATCTCTCGAACGAGGCCTTTCCCTTCATGACGGCGCGCGTTATCCACGTGGGCGACGTCGAGGTCTGGGCACAGCGCGTCAGCTATGTCGGCGAACTCGGCTGGGAACTGTACCTTCGGTCTTCAGTGTCCAGTGATCCGTCTTCAGTTGGACTGTGGGATCGGCTCATCGAAGCAGGTCAACCGTACGAAATCACCCCCGCCGGCTACAAGGCACTCGACACATTGCGAGTTGAAAAGGGCTATCGCTATTGGAGCGCGGACATCACCCCGGATGAGACTCCGTACGAATCGGGGCAGGGATTCTGCGTACGTTTGAAGAAGGGCGACTTCATAGGCCGCACGGCGCTGCTGCGCGTTAAGGAAAAGGGACTCGCGAAACGTCTGCGCACCATCACGCTCGAAGACGACAGTGTGATCTTGTACGGCGGCGAGGCGGTCTATTCAGATGGGGATCTTGTGGGACGTATCCGCAGCGGTGGGTATGGGTATTCGGTGGGTAAGGTGATCGGGTTCAGCTATCTGCCCGTTGAATTGAAGGAGCCCGGCACGCCCGTGCGAGTCGAAGTATTCGGCGAACACGTCCTCGCGCAGGTAGAACAGGACGCGCTTCACGATCCGGCCGGTGCACGCTTGAAAGCATGATAAAAGCAATTACTTTCGATTTCTGGGACACGCTGGTCTTCGATGAATCAGACGAGCCCAAACGAGCCGCGCAAGGATTGCTACCCAAACCACAAGCCCGGCTGCAGTTGCTTGCCAAAGAGATCGGTCGTCACCACCCGCACACGCCCCCGGATCGTGTCGCGGCCGCCTTCGACCGCGCCAACGCACGCGTGCAAGAGCAGTGGCGGGACGAAAATCACACGGCGCCGGTATCCGAGCGGCTTCAGCTGGCATATGATGAATTACAGCTGGCGCATACCCCAGGCTTTGACGCTCTGGTGCATGCTATCGAAATGATGGAGGTGGATATCCCACCCGACTTTGTCCCGGGCGTGCGGGCTACGCTGGCCGACCTGGCGCGCGAGTTTAAGCTGGGCATTATCTCGGACACCATCCACACGCCCGGCCGGGGTCTGCGCGCCCTGCTGGAACGGGAAGGACTATTGGAATATTTTTCTCACAGGGTGTTCTCGGACGAGGTCGGGGCTTCCAAACCCGCACGGCGCGTATTCGAGCTGGCATCCACTGGCTTGGCCGTACCACTGGAAAATATGGCACACATCGGCGACCGCGAGAGTAACGATGTGGCCGGCGCGCAGTCTGCCGGCATGCAGGCGATCCTGTTTACGGGTGCAGTTGATCGCGACAGCGCCAAAACGTCTGCGGATGTAGTGTGCGTATCAATGGAGAAATTGCCAGACGTGGTCCGGCATCTGGCGAAAACGTAGGTATCTCTGTCGGCTCCAGCCTGTGCCGCCGATCCAACCAAAGGTGATAACTCCAAGCCAAAATACTTGGGCAATGTGGGCGGTTTGGACACACCCGAGGCAATTAGCTGTCGAGTTCCGCGGTAGCCTCGTTTGTTTGCTCAACCCAATAGTTGGTGCCTATGTCGACGAATACGGATTCAGCTTGCGCGAGAAATTTAGCATCCTTCAGGCGGCGGCCCATCTCTAGATAGGTCCGGCCAAGGAGGTGCCGCTCGCCGTTTTGTTCCGCTACGGCTAGACTTTCATCCCAACATTGCCGAGCAGATTTCGGTTTGCCCCGCAGCCATTCATAGGTTCCTCGCAAGCGCTGCGCCCGAACCGGATTGCGCGTTTGGATGCTTCTCCTGCTCTTTTCAGCCACTCTGCTTTTGCCGTATTGCGGTAAATATCGTCGCGACCTTCGCCATCTGCCAAAGCAAGAAAGATTTCAGCCTGGGCGAGCGCAAATTCTGCATGCTGATCATTGGTGACTGATTCTGCGAGGATCGGTGCGGTCTCGTCCAAAACCTTGAGCGCCTCGAAATATTGGCCCAATCCCAGGTGTGCACGTGCCATCCATGCCCCTGCAAGCGCTTGGCGTGGATAATCAGGGATCGATTTGGTTACAGGAATTGCCTTGGCAAATTTCTCAAGCGCCTTGCGGTACTGACCCAGCGAGAACGCAATCAAACCCTCGTGAATAATTCCCCAAGCCCATACCTGCCGGTCGCCTGAACCCTCGCCCACTTCCCGCATTCGCCGGGCAGACTGACGCGCCTCATCAAATTGAGAATGAAAAATATGGTTCCAAGTTGTAATATCCATCGGACCGGCCCAGGCGTGCATATCGCCAATTTCACGGAACGCGTCACTAGCGCGCGCAGCCCACGTGAACGCACTCTCCTGCCGGCCCGAAAAATATTCGTGGGCGCACATCGCAAATAATACAAATGCATTTGCTCTGGGCTCCGGGCTTGCCTCGACAGCTGCATGCGCCTGCTGCATGTAACGCTCACCTTGCTTTCCAATCCCAAATACTACATCCTGCACCAGCGCCAGAGATGCTGCCCATAAAGCAATCCAGGGGCCATAGCTCATTTTCTCGGCTCGGTTAAACGCTGCAAGCGCGGCCACTGCATAACGTTCCTCATCCGAGTAGCCGAGTATCCAAAGGAATGAATCAAAGATGCGGCTCAACTCTTCTTCTTCCATAGTAGGGGTTCTCGACTCCCCTCTCAAAAACAGGACGGGTAAGAGACGATGGCCTACCTGGGTGATCAGTTCTCGCAGCAGCGCGCGTCTAACGGCTCCTTTCCCGGATGGCAGTGGAAATCCCAAGCGCTCCAACGCAGATTCAAAATAACGCACGCTCTGTTCATGATCCCCGTTCCGATATAAAGCCTCCCCCATCTTTCTCTCTAACACCGCACGCTCGAAGGGGTTCCAACGGTCGCCAAAGGCACGCTCGTAAGCCTGGAGCGCCTGCCGATAGAGCGCCAGCGCCTCTGCGTCCGCTGCCACACCGCCCGCCTGATCGCCAGCTTTCATCAGGTAATCTTGCGCCTGCTCCCATTTCTCCGCCTTTGAATAATGATAGGCAAGCAGACCAAAGAACTCCTCTAGGCGAGCTGCAAATAACTTTTCAATTGCCTGGGCCACATGCGCGTGTAATTCACGCCGGCGCTTCAAGAGCAAATTTTCGTAGGTTACTTCATGGGCGATGGCGTGCTTGAATACATATTCCAGCTCAGGCGCGTGTTGCTTTTCGCGGATAAGCTCCATTTGCATAAGCCGATCCAGATGCGATTCCAGAGTTTTATCTACCTGCGCCACGCTAGTCAACACGCGATAAAAGAATGCGCGACCAATAACAGCTGCCGTACCCAGCACGTGCTTGACTTCTTCGTCGAGCCGGTCGATGCGTGCCATGATCACACCCTGCAATGTGTCCGGGATGGCGATGTTCTCGATCTCGGCGGTGGCTTGCCAATGCCCATTCTGACGCACCACCGCACCACTGTCTATCAAGGTGCGAATAATTTCTTCTACGTAGAAGGGATTCCCTTCTGCTTTTTTCGCGATCGATTCGCGCAAACGCACCGGCAAGTCGTCTATCCCTAGCAAGTTGTGCACCAGTGTCTCACTGTATGCACCAGT
This sequence comes from Anaerolineales bacterium, assembly GCA_965248775.1. Lineage (GTDB taxonomy): Bacteria > Chloroflexota > Anaerolineae > Anaerolineales > JBHHUI01 > JBHHUI01. The sequence goes on along the minus strand of OZ252150.1, from coordinate 450,546 downwards.
CAGTGGCGACAGCACAATCTCAGTATAAATTGACGGATACTGATCAGTCGCGAGTACGCGGAATGCTTCCCCGGGCGTATCATGTTCTGGACGGCTTGCGATGCAGAATAGGATCGGTACCCGGTCGACGAGTGGCAACAAATGTTCAAGCAGTCGGGCAGACGAATTGTCCATCCAGTGCAGATCGTCGAAGTACAAAATGAGCGGTTGCTCCTCGGCCAAGCGCTCAAAGAATCGGCGGGAGGCCAGGAACACCTGCCGGCCTATTGCTTCACCATCCAGGTATTTCACTCGCTCGATGTAATCCCCACGCACTTCCAAGGTGAACAGACTGGCGAGGTACGGCAAAATATCAATCGTCTGCGCTGCGAACAGCGCTGATACGTGCTCTTCGAGCTTGTCCCAGGCTTCGCTCTCGCTATCATCTTCGGCAATTCCAGCATACTCGCGCAGTATCTCCTGGAACGGCCAGTAGCTGATCGTTTGACCGAAGGAAAGCGTGCGACCTTCCAGCCATGTAATTTCCGCCGTCGACCCGTTCGGCTGGAGTGCATTTTGTAGTTCGGCAACGAGCCGCGACTTACCCAATCCCGCCTCCCCGAAAATACCCAGCAAGCCCCCTTGCCTAGATTGAAGTTGCTCTATGCTGGCTTGAGCAGTTTTGAGCTCGGCTTCCCGACCGACCAGTGGCGATTCAATTCCATGTGCTTCTAGTCCGCGCACAGGCCCTGGTTCAACCTTGGCAGCAATAACCCGCAGGGCGGGCACTGGCTCGGCTCTGCCTTTTACTGAAATTTCGTCCGGTTCTCCGAACTCAAATAGGGGCTTCACTAGCTTATATGTGTTTTCTGCAATCTGTACGGTGCCGGGTTCTGCGGTCTGTTCCATACGCGCAGCCACGTTGATTGCATCACCCATGGCCGTATATTCCATGCGCAAATCTGACCCTACAGCCCCGACCACCACACGGCCGGTGTTGATGCCCACCCGAACGTCGAAATCTATCCCCCAGCGCTTGTTTATTTCTTCGCGATAAGGCCGTATCGATTGCACGATATCAAGTCCCGCATGAACAGCTCTGCCGGGGTCATCCTCATGCGCAAAGGGCGCGCCAAAGAAAGCCAGAATCGCATCGCCCATCAGACGCGCCACAGTTCCTTCGTATTTGTATACAGGCTTGATCATGTACTCGAACGCACCGTTTATTATCTCGGTCCAATCCTCCGGATCGAGGTCTTCCGCTGCGGCCGTGGAGCCTTTCACATCGCAGAACAACATGCTAACAACCCGGCGCTCGCCTGCCATGGCACGGCTGCTGCGAACGGCATCTAATTTTGTGGCTAGTTCCGTGGGGATGAAGCGCTCCAATGCGGTGGGTAGGCTATCACTGCTAGGCTGCTCTTCTAGGTTCTGGCCGCAGTTGCTACAGAATTTGGCATCATCCGGATTCTCGTGCTGACAATTTGGACAATTCACAACGGACCTGTACTTTCTTACAAAGCTGACATTTCGGAATGGCCCAGTTTATCACTAAGCCGTCCATCATGACGAATGCGCCGCGCGCTATCGCCGCTCCCTTTTCGTTCCGTCCGCTTAAGGGATGAATTAGATTTTCCTGACAACGTGCTCGTCGTGTCCTTCACAGATTACGAAACCTGCATGCAGCGGTCCGCCGATCTGATTATCAATGTGAGCGTGGGTGAACGCGGTGGGATGGTCCTCGCTCCGGAGATTGTACACTGCGGCTCTGAAGCTCGGACCGAATACAGACTGGCGCTACAATAATTGATGAGCGGGGGATATTTAGAATGCGGCTCGACTGCCAACGATACGTCGCATAGCAATTCTCAAATCACTTGTGGCGACGTGTTTATACTTATCTCAGTTGAACTGCGTTTGGACGCGGATGACATACTCGAGCCAGCACCACAAATGGATATTTAGCCGATGGACAGAGTACGGGTTTATACAATCTTATACGGCACCAGTGCAGGCACAGCCTCGACGAGCGAAACGTATACTCAATTCCATCGGTCCCAGCGTCGCCTTAGCGATGATGAGTTCCTGCGCTGGACACAAGAACAGTTCCACCATCGGCAGTCAGAGCAAGAGCGACCTGCGAGCGCATCTCCGGGCGGCGTCGAACCCTGGCAAATTGTAATGGATTTGCCCGCGAACGCGAACAGAGAAGAGATCAAAGCGCGTTACAGGGATTTAGTAAAAACCATTCACCCGAATGCGGGCGGAAACGCTGGCGACTTCATCAGGCTACACGAAGCGTACTTGGAAGGGACAAGGGGTCAGCGATGAGCAGGTTGGAAAATATTGCCCGTGCTAAAATCCAACTCTCGCCTAAGTGGCGCATTTCTACTGATTCACGGTGATGAAATGAACATTCGCTTGTAACAATCTCGGACGTTTTTCTAGGCGCAAGCCTGCTGTTTCGAATCGCAGCCGGAGGCATACGTCTCCGGTTTTGTATTTTTACAGGCCAAGTGATGCTCACTGCTCATCAAATATCAAAATCATTCGGGCCTCATACCATCCTCCATAACGTTACGTTTAGCCTTTGCGACGGCGATCGCACCGGTCTGATTGGCCCCAACGGATGTGGCAAAACGACACTCTTGCGCATTCTGGTCGGGGAGGAAGCGGCCAGCAGCGGCCATGTTGAACTATCCCCAAGCAGCCTGCGAGTCGGCTACCTAGCGCAAAGCTTCGAACCCGACCCGGATGTGACTCTGGGCGATGTCTTGCAAAGAGCGCGCGGCGACCCGCGGGGTGCTGATATCGAGTTGATGCGACTGGCGAGCGCACTCGCCGAGCATCCAGAGCAAAGCGACATTCAGAACGCTTACGATGCCGCCCTTCATCGCCTCGAGTGGATCGATCAGCAAGACCCGGAGCGCGGGCCGGCCCTGTTGAAGCAATTGGGCCTCACCGAAGTCGATACCGATCTTATCGTCGGTGCACTAAGCGGCGGCCAAAAAACACGCCTAAGTCTGGCACTCACCCTGCTCGCCGAACCGCGACTGCTACTCCTGGACGAACCGACCAATCACCTCGATATAGATATGCTAGCAGTTTGTCGGAGAGACAAGTACTTTTACAACATGAATAGCCCTACAGGGCAAAATGAGCAGTTGATTGCGACAAAACAAGCGTAAAACAGTGTGCATTTCATGGAGGGCAAACCACCTTCTCGCAGCGAGTAGCAGGCGCGCCAAAGCAGCCCCGGCTAAAGCACACCCTTTGCTTGGTAGAGGGTGTGCATGCGTTTGAGGTTGAACGCTAGGCAGACCAGACACCATTCCCCGGCTGCTGCCAGCAGGCCGCGCAGAGAAAACTGGCGGAAGCCCAGGACTTCCTTGATGATACCAATGACGGGTTCCACTGTGCATTTGCGTAAACGGTAGCTGGCTTTGCCGATTTCGGTTTGTAGTTTGTAAGCCATCTTGACTTTCGGACTGGCATCTTCCGGTGGCGGAGCAGGCATTTGTTCAAAGAAGGTACGCCAGCTTTTGTGGTGAGGTTCGCGACCGGTAGCAATGTAAGGATCAATGCCAAGCTTCTCAAGTGCTGCGATGTTCGCTTTGCTGAAATATCCATAATCCAAAGCGGCAGCCTTTGGTTTGCCTACTTTTGGAGAGATGGCATCCAGGGTTGGCTCAGCTTCTTTTTTGTCATTCGGATGGTTCGAAAGTGAAGGCGCCACAATCAAGAGGCTCTCCTGCTCCACAGCAACTTGAACGTTGTAATGCTGGTCGAAGCCATTATTGGTGCTGTTTTTCATGATGCGAGAGTCCGGATCAGTGAAGTTGTACTGATCTTTGTCCCGTGGTCCCGGCTGCGGTGGTTTCGGTTTGCGACCTCGGGGTTTATGCCCAGTTTTGCGAGACTTTTCTTCCCGCTCACGCTGTTTGGCTTCGTATTCAGCCCTCTCGGCTTCATATCGTTCCTGCGCACGGGCTTCTAAGACGGCTTTGGCTTCTGCCAGATTTGCCAAACGTTTCTTGCGAATGGCAATTTCGTCTTCAATGACGAGCCCTTCCGGCAACTGGAGATCACCCTGATCAGCTTGCTCACCGAGTTCGAAGAGTTTGTTCACTTCCTGGCGCAGTTGGGTCTCTAGTTTTATCAGACGCTTGTAACTGACCGCTTTGCTCTTGGATGCATCAGCATGCACCTTGCTACCATCCAGACTGATATTACCCAACTTCAGCACCTCAGCAACTTGGGCCAGGAGCAAGATCTGCACAAATAACTCTTGGATCTCAGCCAGAAAGGTTTTGCGAAAGTTGGCAATTGTGTCGTGGTCAGGATGCAGCCCACTGGCAATATAGCGGAATGGGATACTCTCATAGGTGGCTTTCTCAATCTTACGAGAACTGAACACCCCGTTGGCATAACCATAGAAGAGCAATCCCAACAGGATCTCTGGCGCAATAGGTTGACCACCCGTCGGTGCATATTGTGCATAGATCATACCCAAATCCAACTGGGCGATAACATCCACCACAAATCGTGCCAAATGATTGGATGGCAGGGCTTCTTCCAGACTGATTGTCTGTTTGAGCATCACTTCGTAATTGGGTTTCTTGAATTTTCTAGCCATGCCCGTAGATTATCACCGATTTCGCTATCTCAGGTTGCTCTCCGACAAACTGCTAGGGGAAGAAATGCTACTCTCTTCAGATTTTGTTTTTGATTGGACAGCCATGTCGGAATTATATTGTATTTTTGCGATACCGAAAATCGGGAAAATATTATGCGCCAGGGGTCGTCCCAGGTTGGCCGAGCATGAAGTTGCCGCCGAAGAAGGCCGACGTCACCAACTGCCCGTTCACAAACTCCGCCAGCATCTCGATCCAGCCCACCAGCAGATTCCAATAATACACAACCAAACTCGCCGGGTTCTGTCCCGGCGGAACGTTGAACGCGATGTTCAGCGCCTCACCTGCCGGAACCCCGCGTCGGCTTGCGCGTACGAACGTCGGTGCATTCCGGGAGGCTGCTTGATACTATTACTGACGCTGGACGGTCGGCTGTGGATGCAGGATCTAATGCTGCCGCAGCAACCGGACAGGCGGCCCAAAAGGCCGCCGGCGCCGCCTGGAACAATCTTCCGGACTGGGCCAAGTGGCCGTTTAGTTAGCAACTCGAGTCTCACCCAATTCCTGGAGACTTGGAAATCGAAAACCTGCAACATCTTTCCTGGCCGGTCGTAGAAGTGGATGCGGCCCTGGAGAGCCTCGCAATGCGCAGCAACATCTTCACGCGCCCCGAGCCCCCCGACCTGCCCCCTTTTCGTCGCGAGAAGCTGCGCCCGAAACACTGACAAATTGGCTGGAGATGGCCTCCGGCCACCTCGAGATCGAGTCCGAACCGGTCGAAGCGACTTACTCCGATGTAGATGAAATGCTCCGTCACGCCGGACCGGCCATCGTGCTCCTACCGGGTGACTCCACGGCAGGTGGCTCCTTGCTGCTCATCCTGACGGCAACAGGCAATCAGCTTTCCCTGCTCAGTCCCGAAGACCGCGTCCGCAAGGTGAGCGCTGCTTCAGTTCGCCGGGCGTTGTGCGCCGAAATTGAGACGCCATGGGAGGCAGGACTGCAACCGGTGCTGGTCGACGCCGGTGTCCCAGACGAGAGCAGAGACCACGCGCTGCGCATCATCATGCAGGAACAGCTCAGCCAGGTGCGCATTCAAGGTATCTGGATTCTGCGTCCGCTGCCGGGAGCCAGCTTCTTGAAACAGGTGCGCCCGGCACGTCTCATACCACCTTTCCTGGTGATGCTGAGTCTTTTCCTCATAACGCAATTGTCCGAGATTGGCCAGTGGTGGCTCATCGGGCGCGGCTCGCTGCAGGGCCGCTTCGAGTTGATCTGGCTCTGGGCCTGGGCGCTCATCCTCGTCACGACCGTCCCACTGCAAATTCTGATGGAGTTGGCACAGCGTACGTTTTCCACTGGTGCGGAAAGCGTGCTGCGCCAGCGCCTAATGTACGGCATCCTGCGCCTGTTCCCGGAAGAAATTCGCCACCAGGGAATGGGGCAGTTTATGGGAATGGTGATGGAGGCCGAGTCGCTGGAAATGCTTGCCATTGGCGGCGGATACGGTGTGTTGCTTTCAATTGTCAGGCTCGTCAGTGCTGCCTCGATACTCGCGCTCGGCGCAGGTGGCTGGCGGCATGCAGCTGTGCTGGGGTCTGGATGCTACTCGCGACCGCGCTCACTTTCCTTTACGTCCGTCGTAGCGTGGATTGGGCGCGCGGTTATCGTCGCATGACAAACAACCTGGCAGAGCGCATGGTTGGGCACCGCACAAGACTCGCGCAGGAGAACCCCTCCACGTGGCACCTGGAAGAAGATGAGTCATTATTCGCCTATTTGCGCCTGTCTGAGCGTGTAGACTTGATGGCGCTGCAGCTGGATGCTCTTCTCTCGCGAGGTTGGTTGCTCGTGGGCATGCTCGGCATCGTCGCGCCATTCATTGCCAACCCCGAAGCCATCGGGCGCATCGCCATCAGCCTGGGTGGCATCATGCTGGCCTCGCAGGCGCTCACGCAGTTGACCGACGGTATGCAGAGCATCGGTGGCATGATCATCGCCTGGGACCAGGCGGCCCCGCTTTATAAAGCTGCCGCGCGACCGATCGATACCTCCAACCTAAGCGCCAACCGACTCGGCAACGGCGCCCAGCGCAACGAAGGGCAGCGTGTGATGCTGAGCGGGCGCGATATTTCATTCCGCTATCGTGAGCGTGGTCGTGATGTGTTGCATGAGTGCCAGTTGGAGGTGCGCGAGGGGCAGCGCATTCTGCTCGAAGGCGCCTCCGGGGGCGGCAAGTCCACCCTCGCTGCCATCCTAACGGGACTACGCGATCCGCAGTCGGGTCTGTTGCTGCTGCAAGGCTTCGACCGGCAGACAGTCGGGACTGCGCTGTGGCGGCAGCGCGTTGTTCTCGTGCCACAATTCCACGAGAACCATGTGTTTACCGATACACTGGCGTTCAATCTGTTGATGGGAAAGCGCTGGCCGCCCGAGCCGGAAGATTTGCAAGAGGCGGAAATCGTTTGCCACGAATTGGGCCTTGGCGATCTATTGCAGCGCATGCCGGGCGGCATGCAACAGATGGTTGGCGAGAGCGGCTGGCGGCTATCGCATGGAGAGCGCAGCCGTATCTATGTGGCGCGCGCTCTGCTGCAGGAGCCGGACATCGTCATCCTAGACGAAAGCTTCGGTGCGCTAGACCCGGAAAATCTATCGATTGCGATGGAGTGCGCCCACCGGCGCGCCGCCACGCTTATGGTGATCGCGCATCCATGAACACAACTTCACCGTCCTCACAAGATATAACCATCAAGCCAAATTTGCGGACGCTCGGCCTGCACGTACGCACAAAATTGCAGGCCGGCCGGGGCCTCGGCGATGTGGTGGCCGACTTCACAGCATCCACGCGCCTCGACCGCGTCGCCGACTGGGTTTCGCGGACCACCGGCCGCGATTGTGGCTGCGATGCTCGTCGCGAGAAACTAAACGACCTCGCTCATTGGGGATGACTTACTATGATTGATCTGGACCGCGGACTCATTTTTCTCACCTATATCGTGTGGGCGCTTTTCGTATTCTTCCTCGCGTTCAGCTTCGTGCAGGCGGTACGCACGCGTGGGCTGCGCCCGGCTCTGCGCGCGCAGCTCAACGCCCGCCTGGCAGTGCCATTCGTCCTGGCGATCGCGATCAGCATCGTCAGTGCTTCCCTGGTGTTCATTCCGCCGCAGAAGACCGGCATTGTCGTTTCATACCTCTCTCCGAAGGGCATTCGCCCCGAACCAATTCCATCGGGATTACATTGGATCGTGCCGCTCGCAGAGCGAGTTGTTGAATATCCAATCTTCTGGCAGACCTACACTATGTCTGGCAAACCCTTGGAAGGCGCAACGCGGGGTAACGATGCCATTGTGGCACGTACCTCTGATGGCCAGGAGGTCGCGCTAGACGCCTCGGTGATCTTCCGCATTGACCCCGTCCAGGTCGTGCAGTTACATATCAACTGGCAGGAACGCTATATCAACGAACTTTTGCGTCCGGTCGTGCGCGGTGTGGTGCGGCGCGAAGTTTCAGGGTTCACCGTTGACGAAGTCAACAGCATCAAACGCCAAGACTTGGAGACAAATCTGAATGATGCCCTCAGTGGGACATTTGATGAGCGCGGCCTGATTCTGGACCAGTTTCTCTTGCGCAATATCGCCTTTTCAGAGGACTACGCGCATGCAGTCGAGCAGAAACAGGTCGCGGAGCAGGGGCGAATTAAGACCGAATACGAAGCAGTCCAGATCGCCAACATCGCCGGTGGTCATGCGGATGAAATTCGTATTTTGGCGGAAGCCGAGGCGGAGGCGCGTCTGATCAAGGCACGGGCCGAGGCAGAAGCGCTCCGACTGATCGGCCTCGAACTGCAGATTAACCCGGACCTGATTACGTATCGCTATGTCGAGCGTATCGCGCCGGATGTGCGTGTCATCATCGCACCCAGCGACGCAAACACATTCCTGAGTCTGCCTGTGCCACCAGATCTGGCCGCGGGAGAGGTAGCCGGTCCAACATTCCCACCCACGACGGCCCCCGATTCCAGTGAAATCGTGCCGCCGACATCTTCGGAACGTGACGAACAGGCGGCCGGGTCACAGAACACAGTAAGCGGATCGACAACAAGTTCAGGACCGTAAGTTTTATCGAAGGAGAAAATTAACCATGCCAATCAGAATCGTACTCTTGTTATTATTTGCAGCCGCACTTGTATGGCTTGTTTGGCCACCGCCCAAGGAGGAAGAGGGAGAACCGAAGAGAGGCTCATCTCGTTTCCCCGCATTCTGGCGTAATTTGACAAACCGTACTGGCCGCCGAAAAGAAGTAACATCAAAGAATCTTAATGAGTGGCTGATCGAACGTGTACAGTCACATCAAAGTTCTGCCGATGAAGCGCAGCTATTCACCGACTGGCTGGGCGGGCTCTCGGAGCGACAGGCGGAGTTGTTCCGACTCAGGTTGTCGGCCTTTTGGTCGAGCATGAATCTGGACCCCGCATGGCTCGCGGACGAGGAATTGAGTGAGGATCTGGAGCTGCAACAAGGTGTCGAGAGGGCCGCCGTTTTAGCCAGCCTGGCATATGCGAAAGCTGACGCAGTGCAGGATAACGTCACTGTGCTCAGCGCGTATCGCGCGTGGGAGCGCAAGCCAAACGGACGCCGCCAACGCAAGTTCGGCCGCGAGTTGTTTAGCGCCCTCATTGAGGCCGACATTGTTGCTGCCCCGCCGCCAGCCATCTTCCTGGATTCAAAGAAGACGCAGGAAGGATTCATCGCCGACGCGATCCGTACTGCAGCAGAACAGGATCGCTACGCATTCAACGACATACTGCTGGCCCTGCTCGCATCCGCAAAACCGTCACAAGAGGCCGCCCAAGAACCCGCCGATGAGGTCAAGGGTGAGGCCAAGACCCAACCGGAACTAGCGCCGAAGAAGCGCACCCGAAAGAAAAAGGCGGCGGCCTCAGGAGCATAGAGGCGAATTCGTCTCGTCGGCGGACAATGACTTAATCGCCTAACGCGCGGCTCACGCCAAAATTGTAAAATAGAGATACGACTTATCCGAACGAGGAACTTTCGAAGGATTTAGAGGAATATTATGGATACAACAACGGAAGACAAGAAGGACACGATGGAAGAATCAACGCCAAAGCCCCTGAGAACCATTCGAGTCAGGACCAATATTCGAGCTGGGAACGCCCAGCAAATGAAGAAGAAACACCAACAGCAGAGTAATAGCTCCGGACCAGATGTAAAAGGCGGAGGTATGAACTAAAAGTCTTCTGAACTCGGGTCAGACGTGCTGGTTGGCGAAGGCAGCCGATCAATTCTTTGGGCTAAAACCCTCCGGCCAGTGCGTCTGAAGATCGTAATTGATTGCATCAAGATTCGCGCCGATAAGATCCGCCCTACTCAGATCGGTGCCTCGTAAATCTGCGTTTGACAGATTAGCCCCTCGTAGTTTCGCACTCTCAAGATTCGCGCCGCGTAGGTCCGCACCTGCCAGGTTTGCCCCGGTCAGATCTGCTTTGCTCAAATCGATACCACATAAGAGTGCATCGACCAGCCTCACCCCCCGGAGCTGGGCATGGGTCAATATTGCACCGCTCAGGTCAGTCCTTTTCTCAGTCAGATGATGAGAAGAGACAGGAGGCAACCTAGTCTCCTCGGCTCGTGGGCGTACAACAGAGGTTTGGAAATCGGCATCAATCCTATCCTCGCCGGAATCGTCCACATTTACCAGCACCGTTTCCGCTTCCACGGTAGATACTTCCTCGCCATTCATCTCTGGCACCGTCTGGCGTACCTTCTCGAGATCGCTGTCGGATGCACTCCTGATGACGACCACCACGGCTTCTAAATTTACAGATTTGTTCGGAACCACCTTGCCAAACAATAGTTCTCCTGCAACGACCAGTTCCCGATTCGCTTCCACATCCTCCAGGTACGATGATCGCTTAGCATCATCTATTATCTTGCCCGCCTCCGCCTGGATAAATTGATAACCTGCCTGCAGAACTTTAGAAGCTTCAGACTCATTCCAGATCGCCAGAGCCCGATACGCGCTTAGGTAGAGTATCGCACTGTGCCCGAGTTGATTTGAGATCTGATGTGTTGCGAGCAGACCGAGCAGATCCGCTAAATCAGCTAGAATCTCCGATCCAACACCCCCGCGGGTATGCTGCCGGAATGTCAGCCTCCCCGCGAGGGCGAACGCAAGCAGCTCGTGATCTTCCTGAGAACGCGCTTGTTCGCAGACCTCACGAAAAGTATCGAGCGCCTTCGGATCTCCAAGCGCTGCGAGTGCATTCCCCAGTTGGATCAACGCTTCGCGCTGGACGTCCCAATCGCCGATTTCCTGAGTAAGTTCCAGTGCCGAACGTGCATACCCTAACGCAGCGACGCTGTCACCAAGCCCCTGGAAGCCCATGCACAAATTCGCAAGCGTGCGCGATTCCTCTGCACGGTGCTCAATTTCGCGGCTGAGCGCGAGCGCGCGCTCGGCGTGCGAAACACCCGTCGAATAATCGCCTAATATCAAAGCGTTCCACGTTAGGTTCCCCAGCGCATAAAGTTCACTTAGTCGGTTTCCAGCCTGCTCTGCTAGACGTAACGCATCCTGGAATCGATCGTAGGCCTCATCCACCCGCCCCATCCGGCTAGAGACATAAGCCACATTATTCAGGTTCTGTTGTTCGCAAATACGATTCCCAAGTTCGCGACAGAGCGTCAGCGCATTCTCAAAAGCCTCTTGCGCAGGCTCCATATCGCCGGCGGTACCATGCACGATACCCCGGATGCGCAGTATATCGGCCATGATCTGGCGCGCGCCCGCCTGTTCAGCCAGAGAGAACGCGCTATCTAGCCGCTCCTGTGCCTTGTCTAGTTTCGCTTGGCGGGTCAGGGCCTCACCCCACCATAGCTGCACTTCAGCCTGGCGCTCAACGTCTCCTGCAGTTTCCGCGAGTTCCCGGGCGCTACTTGCCGCCTGGATAGCTATATCATAATCGTTGGTACGAACAGCCAAGCGAGCTCGTCGTAGCCAGACTTCAGCTTCCTTTGCTGGCATTGCAAGCACCTTCGCCGTCGCAGCGAGCTCGAATAATTCAATACGTTGCGCCTCGCGAGCCCCCTGTAGGTCAAGCACGCTTTCGCGGGCGAGCAAGAAGTCGAAGCGCTTTTCGGGATCATCCCCATCTAACAAGGTCAGTGCGCGGGCATAGTAATCCAATGCTGCTGAATTCTCGAAATTAGATTGCGCTTGCTCTCCGGCAAGCTGCAAATATTTTATAGCCTCATCCCGAACTTCGGAATTTCCGATCAAAAAGACAGCTTCGTAATGATAGGCAATTCTTGGAATGACCGAATTTAGATCGCCGGCGTTCAATTCCTCATGAGCTTGCGCTGCTTTATGATGTATTTCCCAGCGCCGTGATTGCGCCTGCATCTCGTAGGCCGTGTCCCGCAGCAGCGCATGGCGAAAGATGTATTGCATTTCGCTGAGACTCGTCCAGATGGAAGCCTGTTCGGCAGCCGCATTTAGTTCTGCTAAAACGTTCCCCTGTTCTGCAATGCGTGCCAGGATAGTTAACTCGAATTCGCGCCCCAGTACAGCGCCTGTCTGGACAAGATCGCGTACCGCTGGAGCGAGTTGATCCAGACGAGCAGTGAATACCTGCCTCACATTGCGAGGCAGGCGGGTCGGATCGCTTGCTTCAACGCTCGGGGCCCAGCCGCCTTCTATCTCAGTAAGCAAGTCCGCATCGCGCAGATATAGTAACAATTGCTCCAGGATGAATGGGTTGCCACCGGCGCGCTCAGCAAGCAGTTCAACCAATGAAGAGTGTGCCGGTCCGTTGAGGAGCAGACTGATCAGATCCTCGATTGAACTTCTATCGAGATTCGCCAGGGGCAACATCTGGGCCGGACGACCATCAATCGACGGCAATTCGCTTTTCGGTCTGACGCGCGAGGTGGCTAAAACCGCAAGTGGATATTTCCCCACGCCGCGTACAAGCCGATTGATAAACTCCGACGAATCTGAATCGAGCCAGTGAATGTCTTCAATGATGAATATTGTGGGCTTTTGTTTTGCTTCGGCGAGAATCAGCGTGCGCAATACGCGCAGCGTATTATCGTAGCGTTCCTGGGGTTCGAATTGCTCATAACGCGAACCTTCCCAGTGCAAATCCAGTAGCGCGCCAAGAAATGATTGACCGGCTTCGAGGATTTCACCGAGTTCACCTTCGGTGGCGGCAAGCACCTGTCTTAGTTTTCGACTGAAGGCGCGTTTATTGCTGGCTGCCCTGGCCGAAATATTGTCGCAACCACCATCGGAATGGATTGAGCGGTGTCTGCACAACCTGATCGGTCTGGCAGCTGAAGAACTGTAACTCCTGGTTCCCCGCACCCGATTCGAACTCCTGCTGAAAGTCATATAAGAGTCGGCTTTTACCCATTCCGGCTTCGCCGCTTACTACCAGCATTCCGGCAAAACGCAGTTTGCTGTCCTCCTCCAGGATTGGCGCAACAAAGGAACGCAGGCGCTCTATCTCGGCGCGGCGCCCCACCATTCGGCCTTCGTAAAAATTTTCACCCTGCCCTTGACGACGGTCCAGCAACACATAGGCTGCCTGAGGTTCGTCAAATCCTTTGAGCGCGAAATGTTCTTCATATTCGACGACAAACTCGGTCGAAGCCACTTCACCAATCGACTCGTCCACCCAGATACTTTCCCAGGGCGCGCCACTCATCAACCGTGCTGCCAGGCTCACGCCATAGCCGAAACAGGTGTACTCCTCATGCCAGGCGCCGCCGATAAATCCGGCGAAGCCCGTCCTGAGCGTTACGCCAGCCTTTACCTGAATCTTGCTGACACCCTGCAGCTCCAACAGAAAGCCCAGTGCGCGGGCTACATCCTTTTCGTGGCTTACTGGCACACCCCAGAAGAGCAGCAATTTGCAACCTTTATCGCCGAAGTCGATGGAATTCAATACTCCGCCATATTTATCCTGTAACTGCAGGACATGCGCCATGAATTCCTGCAACTGTTCGGCGGTTGGTGTACCGTACAGGTTGATGAAAACATTCACGGATTCCCGAAACTCGCCCACTGCCGACAGCGCGAGCACTTCCTGCGGGAAGAACAGGCCCTGCCCCTCAACGCGATCTCCAGTTTCGGACTCGGCGAATTCTGAAACTACCAGCGTGTCCGCAGCCGGCAACTCGGTTTCGATTGCTAGCACGCGTTGATAGTCATCCACCGGCTCGCTGCGCACGAACTCGCCAAACAACGCGGTGCCGCCAGGGCCAATCACAACATCATTTTCTCGCGCGTAACTTTCCGCTCCGGCCGCCTCGTCTATGCCCGTGCCTGAAAAATAGTAGGCAGCGCGGGCAGTATCCTGTGTCCCATTTGACGAGCGCAATATCCCCCATTGCACCTCCCCGAAGGTCAGACCCACTTTCACCGCGATCGGGAACGTGCCGTAGGATGTCTCTTGCCGATCATTCGCTTGCATGTGTGTCCGGATGGCCCAGGCAGCTGCCAGTGCATGTTTGACCTGCACGTGTTCAGCAACACCCACCGGATGAAGCTGCGCGCCTGGCGAAACCGGTTGAAGTTCGCTCTCGAGTGGAAATAGGGCCGTGAAAGCGTCACCGGCAGCCGTAGTGATGAAGCCACCGTGGGAATACACCGCCCGCTGCAGCGGGTCGAATACGGCTCGCAATATTCCGGCCAGCACTTCGGCGCCGTGTTGACCGTGCACAGCCAGAGCGTTGCTCATCTTGCTGAAGCCAACCACATCCACGAACAAGACATAGGCCTGGAATCGGCCTGTAGATTCATCCGTCTTCAGTTTCTCTAGAATGAAGGGGGAAACAAGTCGATGCATAAGATTGATATCGAATTTAGTATGAATCAGCCAAAATTACAATGCGCTTATAATCTAGGAAATCAAACTCTAGTCTGATATCCACCGAGCGCAAATATCATACATGATTAAGAGGATACATCTCCATGTCCGAGACATTCGAACAATTCAAGAATTTATTCTCCTACGGTTCGCGCAATGACCTGAGCTTCAAATTTTTAAAATGGCTATCTGAGGACGAAGCCGCCGACTGGATTCAAGAGTTGCTCCAGATGTTGACGAATGCGCATGACAGCAGTGATTACGCACCCGTGGTCGAACATATTTACGCCGGTCAAGAAAAGGTCTATGCGCCGGAAGGCAAGTGGACGTACGACGAGGGGCCATTTACCCCAATAGGCAAGCCGCTCTCAGAATCCCGTCTGAGCCTGATCAGTTCCAGCGGTTCCTTCGTGCAGGGTCACGATCCACAACCATTTGGCGTAGGGGCTATGACACAGGAAGAAGCTGCTGCGCGCATTAACGAATTCCTGAAAGTCGCGCCGGAGTTAACTTCCATCCCGTTCGATACGCCGCAGGAAAATCTGCAAGTCCTGCACGGTGGTTACGATATCCGTGCAGCGCAGGCCGACTCAAATGTAGTCTTCCCATTCCAACTGCTCGCGGAAATGGAGCGGGCGGGCGTGATCGGTTCGTTGACACCCAATGCATATTCATTTGTCGGTGCCACGTCGCAGATTCGGCTATTGAAGGATGTCGGTCCGCAGTGGGTCGGCATGTTGCAAGATCAGGAGGTGGATGCGGTACTGCTCGTCCCCGCTTGACCGGTGTGCCAGGTGTCCGTGGGACACCTCGCCCGTCTGATTGAAGAAGCCGGTATTCCAACTGTGATCATCTCGACTGCTGTTTTCCTACCGCGGCTCACAGCGCAACGCCCAGCGCGATTGCTTCTCACCCGGAGTTTGATGGGCCGACCGCTGGGAACACCCGGAGATCGTCTCAGGCAGCAAAATGTTCTAAATGCTGCAATAGATTTGCTTACTTCCGCCACTGCAGGCGAAACAATTGTAGAGTTTGACCAGGCGTAGGAAGACTAAAAGCCAGCGATAGCAGCGCGCCAGCCCGAGTCATCCTCGCCCGGCACAAAAGGTATGTAGAGGTTTACGCGGTCGAAAAACTCGCCGCGACTTTCCTTGATCAGACGCAGCAGCTCTCCCCATTTCCCGCTGATCGCAAATGTATCCATCATCTCGTCCGTGATGCGCGCGGACATCTCCGCCCACTCGCCACTGCGGGCTAACTTGCTCAACTCCTCGGCGACTCCCGTCCAGCCATGAATTTCGGAGACGACCCGGTATGCGGGCGTGCTCATATAGAAGGAAATTTGACTGCGGGTGTGGGCCTCATATTCGGCGGCAGGTTTCTCCCCATCCGTGGGCACGACCATCACCGAGCCGACGGCAGTGAACGCATCCCGTCCCCGACCGGCCTCACTGAGCTCGGCTGAAATATTCGGCCAGGCGAACTCCCGCAAATACTTCAGGGAATGGAAAGGATGTAGCAGGGCACCCTCGCAGAGACTCCCGGCAAGCTGCAGCATGCCCTGATTGACCGTCGAGATGTAGATTGGCGGCTCCGGCACATCGAGCGGGTCGGCGCTGAAAAATGGTGTCATCAAAGATAGATTAAAGAATTCACCTTCATAGCGCAGCGCTGTGCCGTTTTGCCAGGTGTCCCAAATCGCGTGGACGGCTTCGATAGTCTCGCGCATGCGGCGCAAGGGCCGCTCCCATTTCACCCCCAACCGGCGCTCGTTGTGTGCCTTGACCTGTGCTCCCAAACCGAGAATGAATCGACCATCGCTATAGCGCGCCAGGTCCCAGGCGAGATTGGCAAGAATAGCGGGTGTACGTGGGAATGCTGTCGCAATCGAAGTGCCGAGGCTGAGGCGCTCGGTATGTTCTGCAGCCAGCACATGCGGGAGGAAACCATCCATGCCAGCTTCGGCTGTCCAGAGTCCGTCGAAGCCAAACTCTTCAATGAGCCGCGCCACCGCCGGCATTGTGCTTAACGTATGGGAAAGTAGCCAGACGTCGAATTTCATTGAATAGCTGCCAGGCATCTTGGAAAATTGCTGCGATTCATCCATAGCACCGAAATGCCTGGCGACTGACGGCTCAACCCGTCCAGAACCCTTCCGGATCAAATTGACGCAGCGCTGCCAGCTCGCTTTCGGTTGGTGCAGACGTTTCGCGCACATCGGCTGCCACTCGCAACGGCCAGCCGGTGTTCTCAAGCACATGCTCGACGGTGACGCCCGGATGCACAGAAGCCAAAACCATCTCCTTCGAAGTTGAATCAAACTGCAGCACACCCAGTGTCGTAATCACGGCTGCCGGACCACCGCGCGGCAACCCAACCTCGGATCGCCAGTTACTTCCATCTCCATAGCCGGGTGATGTGATGTAGTCCACGCGCTCAACGAAGCGGCGTTTTTCGTGCGACATGATGATGATGTGTCGCGCCGCAAGGCAGGCTAGATCGCAGGCACCGCCACTGCCCGGCAATCGCGTCGTCACATTTTCGACTCCACCAATGTAGCTGGTGTTCAGATTACCAAAACGATCCACCTGTGCACCACCAATGAAACTCACGTCCACTTCACCGCGCTGCAACATACCCATCAGGTCGGCGGTGTCGGCCAGCCATTGCGCCTGGTATAGATTGGGCAGATCACCCATGGTCAAGATCGGTGCGGGCGCAGGGGTGTCCCGTACAATTCCAAGCTCGTAGATTCCGATTGCATTGGGCGCATGCGTGTGCTTGGCCAGTTGAAAGCCCAACAATGGCAGTCGCATCCCTACAAAGACGACATCACCGTCCGAGACCTCGCGCGCCGCAGCCGAGACCATAAGTTCAGCGGACGTATAGCTTGTCATTCAATCACCAATCACATCTCACTGAGAATCATTCTCCTCAGGCACGAACCAATCCCTTCGGCGGTAGGCCATCGCCTGGCATTTAGCGACGAGTTCATTGGAAGGCTCGGCGTGCACGGTTAGATCATAAAGTGCAATGGGGCCATCCTGATGTTGCTCCCGCGCCTCCGCAACCAAGCGCACACCCGCCGGCGTGGCGCGCAGAAAACTGACATCGACATTCAAAGCGACCGACGTCTGTCCGCGCGAATTGCACGCGGCGGCGAAGGCCATATCGGCGATGCTAAAGATCACTCCGCCATGCGTTTTGCCATGGAAATTCGTCAAATCTTCCACGACCTGGATCGATACACGACTATAACCCGGCTCGATGACCTCAATCGTTGCACCCAGCCGTTTTGCAAACGCGTCGTCGCGGATATGCGCGGCTATTTTTTCTGCCCGAGCAGTTGTCAAATCAGGCGTAGGCAAAGTTTGCTGGCTCCGAAGGTGCCGTGGTTTTCAAACTTAAACGTTCAATCCGCTCAGAGCCAAGTAATTGCTTGTACTCTTCAGAGCTACTCACAGTATCAACCCAACGGGATTGCCACTCGGAAAAGGAGCCGGGCGTTTTGCTGTATCGCTGATAAGCAAGAAAGGCCTCATGATCGCGGTTATAAAAGCCCGGAACCGGGGAGGGGTGCGCGCCCCCGGGTGCATGCACGACGGCGCTGACCCGAAATCCCGGCGTGATAACGCGGTTAGGATCGCTGGCTATCACTTCCGGCGCCACGATCTCCTCTGAGGTGAGAATGATCTGCTCGCTGGCCAGGCAGGCCTCGCGGGTAATGCCGAGATTTCCCCACGCATGCGCATTGCCAAACTCATCTGCGCGCTGCACGTGTACGATGGCGACGTCTGGTGCAATCGCTGCCACCGCCGTCATAACGTCCCCGGTGAAGGGGCATTCCACTGTTTTCAGATTATCGTTGGTCTTGAATAGATCACTGCCGAGTGCAGTTCGCGCCGGCAGGAACGAGACCCCCATCGCTCCGGCGCGCAGCGCCAGCGAGATTGTCAAATTGGAATGATCTTCCATCTCCAACATGCCTGTTTCGACCGCGCGTCGAAAGTTGTAACCCGAGCCGGTAATGACATTGCCGATCCAGGCCGCCCGAATCTGGCGCACGCAGCCCGCCCCGACCAACTGGTCAAAAAGAATGTCAGAGATCGGTCCAATGAGAGTCAAGTCACGTCTGCGTTGGCGGATAATCTCGTGCCCGGCGGCGAACGGGATCATGGTTTCCTGCGCCGTACCGAGCGCGATTGCTGCGCTGTCGGGGACGAATTGGGCGATGGCATTGTTAAGCGGGAGAAGTTTGGAGGAAGGCATTACAAATTATTGGAGATTTATATCTCGCTGATCAATCTCTAATCTCCAGTCTCCAAACCCGCAGCTTCACTCAAAGCTCTCGCCACATAGACCCGCGTCACCTTCTTCCGATAACTTAGTGCCATGTCGGTATTGTCCAGCGGCTTGGCTGGTTTTGCTGCAACGCGCGCGACTTCCTGAATCAAATCAGGCGTGATGCGTTCGCCTACGAGGAGCTTAGTCGCTGCCGGCACTGGTAAAGGTTGTGAGGCCACCGCCCCGAGTACGAGACGTGCGTCGCTGCAAGTGCCGTCCGCCTCCAGCCTGAGCGCTGCCGCCACGCCGAGGATCGGAAAGTCAATCGAACCCCTTCGGCGCAACTTCAGATAACTCGCCCGCCACCTTTCGCGTGGGGGCAGATGGATCGAGACAAGAATTTCGTCGGGCGATTTTTCGAGATATTCCGTACCGTCGTTACAGTAGAGTGCTGCGGCCGGAATTGTGCGCTCACCCTCCGGCCCGACGAGCTTCACCCGGGCGTCCAGTGCGATAGCCACTGGGGCACAATCTGAGGAGGAGACTGCCAGACAAAGCGGGCTGCTCAAGGCAACCCAACAGGTGTCGCCATCCTTCTTCATGCAAAAGCCGAGCGCCTTCCGCCATTGAAAAGTCTGGTTGTAATACGTACAGCGTGTGTCCACGCACAGGTTGCCACCGATTGTGCCTGAATTCCGCAATTGCGGCGACGAGACCAGTCCGGCTGCGTGCGCGATCGCAGGGTAGTGACGTTGGATTTCAGGATGGCTCGCAAACTTCGTCAGAGTCATGCCCGCCCCAATGCTGAGACCGTTCCCATTACTGATGTTGTAAAGTTCGTCGATGTCCCGCAGACCGATCAGGACTTCCGGCTCGAACTGACGCCGTTTCATATTCGGATACAGATCGGTTCCACCGGCAACGTACATAGCGCGGGTTCCATGTTCTGCTTTGAGCTGTACAGCTTCTGCAACTGTGCGAGGAGCATAGTATTTAAACGGGGGGAGTCTCAGCATGAATTAAGCGTCCTACTCAGTTTCCGGCAAATCCACCAGAGTCGGCTCTGGAAACTCGACATCCGGTATATACGTCGGTCCGACACGTGCATCTCGGCCTTTCGCCTTCGCCTGCAATCCCTTGAGTACTTTCTCCGGGTGTAACGGCACTTCGTCCACCCGCACACCTGTGGCGTGGTAGAGCGCATTCGCAATAGCCGGCATGATCGGCAACAATGGTCCCTGTCCGGCTTCTTTCGCACCATATGGGCCATCGGGATCGTTCGTCTCGATCAGAAAGGTTTCGATCTCCGGTGTCTCCAGCGTCGTCGGGCTTTTGTAATCGAGCATCGAAGGGATCTTGTGGAGGCCACGCCGGAAGACCTGCTCCTCCATCATGGCTTCTCCGAGCCCCATGTAGACGCTCCCCTCCACCTGTCCGATCACCAGCAATGGATTAATGGCTTTCCCCACGTCATGCGCGATCCAGATTTTGTCCACGCTGTAATTGCCGGTTTCGAGATCGCACGTCACCTCGACAACAGACGCTGAGTACGAATAATTCGGCGATGGCCCGACGCCGGCGCCTTTGAAGCGCCCCCCACGCCGAGGCGGTGTATAACTCCCGACAGAACCGAGAGTGCCGTACTTGGCCTCAGCCAGTTGTACGGCCTCTTCGAATGATAATGCCAGTCGTTCATCGTCAATGCAGAATACGCGATTGTCACTCAGCATCAGCGCTTCCGGCGGCAGCTCGAGTTTCTCCGCGGCCACTTCAAGAATCTTCTCACGTAAGGGTCGCGCTGCTTCGATGGCGGCATGTCCCGTCATCAGCGTCACCCGGCTGGAGTAGCTGCCCAGGTCGATAGGCGTGAGGTCTGTATCGGCAGTGATGACAATCACATGCTCGAAGTCGATGCCCAGTTCTTCGGCGACGACATAAGCCAGCACCGAGTCGGAACCCTGGCCGATGTCGATGCTGCCGCAGAAAACAGTCACGCCACCACCGCGATCAATTTTGATCTGCACACCCGAATGTGGCATCTTGTTCCAATAAACCGGCAGCCCGGCCCCGCTGAGGTAGGAGCCACAAGCCAGTCCCAGTCCCTTGCCGGGGGGCAACTCGTTCCGCCGCTCACGGAAGCCCGAAGCCTGCACAACCTTCTCAATACATTCAGCCAATCCATTCGTCGTCACTGTGAGATGGTTGGCTGTCTTGGTATTGTCTGGCATCAGATGTTGCAGGCGCAGTTCAACCGGATCGAGATTTAGATCTTCGGCAAACTTATCGAGTTGGACTTCGAGCGCAAAGCGCGGCTGCGGCGTGCCATGCCCACGTTTCGGACCGCAAGGTGGCTTATTGGTAAAGACGCGCAGCCCTTCGAATTTGTAGTTTGCAATCGGGTATGTCACTGTCTGCAGCGCGCCGGTGTAGTACGTGCTGGCGACGCCATAGCTTCCATATGCGCCCCCATCGAGGAAGGAGCGGAAATGCATTGCCGTGATGGTGCCATCGCGCTGCATGCCGGTCTTGATCCACATAAGCACCGGATGACGGCCGCGATGCATGTAAAAAACTTCCTCGCGGGTTAGCGTAATCTTGACCGGACGGCCGGTGAGCATGGCAAGTTTGCTGACAACCATTTCATGCGAGAACGGGTCTGTTTTGCCGCCAAAGCCGCCTCCAACCGGTGTAGCGATGACACGGATGCGACTAGTGGGCAGTTCGAGGACTTTGGAAAGCGCCCGATGTACGTAATGGGGAGTCTGCGTTGAAGACCAGAGTGTCACGCGCCCATCGGCGCCAAACTGCGCAACAGCGGCGTGTTGCTCCATTGGTAGGTGCGTATTGCCTTCGTAGTAGAAGATGTCTTCGCGGATATGATCTGCGGCGGCAAAACCGGCCTGCATATCACCAAACTCCAACGAAACGTGTTTGTGGATATTTCCCTTTTCGGCGTATTCGTGAATTTGGGTTCCATTTTCAACCAGGCCATCTTCGATAGACATCACGGCTGGCAGTGGTTCATACTCGACCACGATGTCTTCCAGCGCTGCCTCGGCCGTTTCTTCGTCAATGGCGACCACTGCTGCAACCGGATCGCCCACCATGCGAACCTTGTCGATACAGAGCGCTTCTTCATCCTGACTCACCGGCAGAATCCCGAACTTGATGGGGAGATCGTGCCCGGTGATGGCTGCGACGACTCCGAACCGCTCCAGTGCAGGCCCAACATCAATAAAGCGGATGAGCGCATGCGGATGCGGGCTGCGTAAAATCTTGCAGAAGAGCATGCGCGGCAGGACAAGATCGTCGGCGAAGACAGTCTCGCCCATCACCTTGCCCATTGCATCGACTTTTTGCCAGGGTTTGCCAATGATGTTTAGATCGCGATTGTCAGTCATCAGTAACTCAAGCCAGTTTCCACTTCGAGATCAGAGTCTGGATAACTCCCATTCATCCGTTCTGCTGCGAGTTCCACCGCTTCGATGATCTTGCTGTAACCGGTGCAACGGCAAAGGTTTCCCGCCAACATTTCGCGAATGGTCTGGCGGTCGGGCAGCGGCTCTGTATCGAGCAGCGCTTTGGCCGTGACTAGGATACCGGGAATGCAATAACCGCATTGCGCCGCCCCGAGTTCGGCAAAAGCAGTTTGCAATGGGTGCGGGATTCCATTTATGGCCAATCCCTCCACTGTAAGAATTTCCCGGCCCTGCACTTCAATTGGGAGTACAAGGCAGGAGAGCAGCGATTCGCCCTCGACCAGTACAGAGCATGTCCCGCACTCGCCAAGCTCGCAGCCGTGTTTCGTGCCTGTTAGTTGCAAGTCTTCGCGCAATACTTCCAACAGTGTCTTATGGACCGCTGTCCAGACTTCGTGCGTTTCGCCGTTGATTGTGATTTCGAGAAGTTGTTTCACTTGTCGTTCGCTTTTGGGTTCACCACAACGTGGAGTGCGCCCGTCACTCTGCAGAGACACAAAGTACACAGACTAACAAATGTAGAGATAGACTTTGTGACCTGCGTGACTTCGTGGTGAAAGCAGATAGACTGCTGGGCGGCAGCAATCTCCTATCACTTTTCCACATGAAAACGCTTCGCCTTCAACTCGAAGCGCGGCAAGCTGCCCGCAGAGACGACTTTGACTATCGGTCGCAAGCCAAGTGAATTCTGAACGCTCTGCCCAACATTTTCTACGGCCTCGTCGGCGTCACTCTGTGGCTTCAGTTCCAGTTCCAGGTAAAGTTCTCGCATCGTATTGTTTTGAGAAACGACAACTTTGTATTCAACAATGGCATCGACTTGCCGCAACAGATTTTCCAATGCACTCGGGAATACATTGACTCCCCGGACAACAACCATGTCATCTGCGCGTCCGAGCACACCGCCATCGAAGCGCATAAACGTGAGTCCGCATTCACATCGATTTGTATTGGCACGCACGAGGTCCCCCGTACGGTAGCGCAAGACCGGAAAGCTCGCCCGTCCCAAGTTGGTGATGACTAGTTCACCAATCTCCCCAGCGGGTGTCGGCTCCTCCGACTCGAAATCAATAACCTCGGCAATAAATTCGCTTTCGATCAGATGCGTACCTCCGGGCTGTGCTTCACATTCAAAGCTGTGCGCGCCCACTTCCGAAGCACCGGCATGATCGAAACAGCGTGCCCCCCACGCTTGCTGCAGCCGCGCCTTCGTTGCTGGAATGTTGGCGCCCGGCTCCCCGGCATGGACTGTCACGCGAACCGGCATTTCCGGCAGATCGATGTTCGCTTCGCGGGCGACCTCCGCCAGGCGTAGCGCGTAGGTCGGTGTACAGCAGATCGCAGTCGCGCTCATTTCTGCGATCAGATTTATGCGTTGCAGTGAGTCACGCCCACCCCCCGGGATCATCAACGCACCGATTTCTTTCGCACCTTCAACAGCAGCCCAGAAGCCGATAAACGGGCCAAAGGAAAAGGGTACAAATAAACGGTCGTCGGCTGTCAGTCCGGCTCCGGCAAGTACGTACCCCCAGCAGCGTCCCCACCAATCCCAGCTCTCAGGGGTATCCACAACGCGCAGCGGCGTGCCGGTTGTGCCCGAGGTCTGATGAACGCGTGTGTAGGCGGCCTCCTCATAGGTAGCATTCGTTCCAAACGACTCGGCAACAGTCTGGGCGTCGATCAGATCTGATTTGGTTGTAAATGGAAGTTTCGAGAGATCACCAACAGTGGTGACATCTGCGGAAGTTAATCCGGCTGACTCCATGCGCGCGCTATAGAACTGATTGCGACCGCAGATCTGCTCGAGTAGCACACACAGTCGCTCGGATTGCAACGTGCGCAGTTCATCGCGCGGGAGCGTCTCGATCGCTTCGTTGTAGAAAGCCACGTCAGAAATAAAGGCGCATCACTGTCTCAGCCACACAGGCCGGCTTCTCTTCACCTTCCACCTCGATGGTGACCAAATTGACGATCTGTACACCATTGCCAGCCACTTCCTCATAACTGTCCAATTTGGTCCGCGAGCGAACACGTGCTCCCACTTTGACGGCATTCGGAAAGCGCACGCGATTTAGGCCATAGTTGATTCCCATACGAATGTCGGGGTAGAGCGGCTTCTCTTCGCTCACCACATCGGTCAGGAACGGGATCAAAGCCAGCGTTAGATAACCATGGGTGATCGTCGAACCGTCGGGGCCGCTGGCCGCGCGCTCGGCATCTACATGAATCCACTGATGATCGCCGGTGGCGTCGGCAAACTGGCTGATGCGCTCTTGATCAATGTCGAGCCATTCACCGACATACGTCTCCTGACCCACTTTAGATTCGAGGTCTGCGAGTACTGTCTGCAATGTCATGGGGCCTCCCCTCAACTTTGTCGATTGTTCTCCGTTGCGCCGAGTTGTTCTGAAATCTGGCGGGCTGTTCCTGTCGTTGCAACGATGGCAGCACTCTTCTTCTCGGCTGTCATATGGCTTGTAAAAGCGACCACCGTGATGGCCGCAGCGATCTCACCATCGTGCGAAAATATTGGGGCCGATACCGCCCAGACACCCTCCAAATATTCTTCATCTTCATCCACTGCATAGCCATGCTCACGCACCGTTTGCAAACGTGTGCGAAGGGTGTCCGGAGAAATGATCGACGTAGGTGTAAAATCACGCAGACCGTGCGCAGCAATCAAACGATCAACTTCTTCCGGCGACATGAAGGCCAGAAACGCACGCCCGAATGACCCTGCACTAAATGCCACCCTTTGACCGAGGGGGGCGTTGATGCTGAGTTCATCAGGGGCCGCGGCCTTCTCGACGATTGTTATACCTTCGTTTTCAAAGACGCCGAGGAAGACAGTTGCTCCGGTCGCTTCCATCAGCTGGGCGAGATGCGGGCGGGCCAACACACGAATATCGCGTCGCTGGCGAGCCAAATCGCCAAGCACCACCAAAGCCGAGCCGAGCCGATACTTTCGAGTCGCCTCGTGGCGCTCCAGAATGCGATGCTCGCAAAGAGTCTGCATGATGTCGTGCACGGTGCTTTTATTAACTTCAAGCAAACGGCTCAGTTCAGAAACACCAAACTCTGAAGCGCCATTCTGCTTATAAGCACTCAGGATGCGAAATGCGCGGTCAACGGCTGGAACAAGGTCAGACATGAAAAATCGGGTGAGAGAACGCTGTTCGTCAAGGACGATTATATGTCCTGATTTATCGCCAGTCAATACGGCTTGTTGACCAGCAAGGTCAACATACGTATAATGCAGATGCACAGTACGAACGACGTTCCGTACACCGCACAATTCTCCAGGAGTATCCAACATGGCTCAGATGCACATCAACGGCGAGTGGACCGACGCGCTTGATGGTACTACATATGAAGTGATCAATCCGGCCAACGGGCAGGTTGTGGATAGTGTCCCTCTGGCTGGTGAGGACGATGCAAATAGAGCCATCGAGGCCGCGCAAGCTGCCTTCCCGACTTGGGCTGATACCTCTCCAGATGATCGCGCTGCCCTGCTCCGCAAAGGGATTCAGGCAGTGCAGGAACATTCAAAAGAGATCACCACCCTGCTGACTTCTGAGCAAGGCAAACCACTCTTTGAATCAGCGGGCGAGCTGCATCACTTCCTGCATGGGATGGAATTCTATGCCGGGCTGGCGAGCAAAGTACGCGGTGCGCAGGTGCCATTGCCGCCTGCAATGGGCAAGCATTCCTATGGAATGATCGTTCGACGCCCGGTGGGTGTGAGCGTTGGCATCGTGCCCTGGAATTTTCCGCTAACCCTGATGGGCACTAAGGTCGGACCCGCACTGATGGCAGGCAGCCCGATCATCATCAAACCAGCGCGCAGCACCCCACTTGCCACACTAAAGGTTATCGGCCTGTTGAACGAAGCTGGACTGCCGCCCGGGGTTTTGCAGTGCATAACCGGCAGCGGTAGCACGGTTGGAGAACAATTGATCTGCGATCCGGCAGTGCGGCGTGTGGCCCTGACAGGCTCATCTGAAACTGGCAGGCGCATAATGGAACTTGCCGGGCCGGAGTTCAAGCGTATAACATTGGAACTAGGTGGTTCCGATCCTATGATCGTGTGCCCCGATGCGAACATCAAAAAGGCTGTTAGCGGAGCGATAGTCGGCCGCTATTGGAACGCAGGCCAGCAATGTTTAGCTGTAAAACGACTCTATCTCTTCGAAGATGTCTATGACGAGTTCATGGACGGCTTGCTCAAGAAAGTGGGTAACTATCGAGTTGGCGATCCGAGCAGTAAGCCGGAAAAGCCCAATATTCGTATGGGTCCACTCCACACAGCGTATCAACGTGAGGAAATCGAAGAGCAGCTTGCCGACGCAGTCGACAAAGGCGCCGAAGTCCTAATCGGCGGGAAACGCCCCGAGGAGCCCGAATTGGAGAGCGGTAATTTCTTTGAGCCAGCCGTTGTCGTAAACGTAGACGAGGGTTGCAAGCTGGCAACCGACGAAGTCTTCGGACCAGTGCTGCCGGTTTGGAAAGTGGGTGATCTTGATGAGGCCATTTCCAAAGCCAACAATACGCTTTGGGGTCTCGGCTCCTCCATCTGGACGCACAACATGACCTGGGCTAATAAAGCCGTCCGGGAAATCGATGCAGGTGTGACCTGGATCAACCAGATTCACTATGGCTACGACGAATTGCCATTTGGTGGCACGAAGGCTTCGGGGATTGGCCGCGAGCACGGACTCGAAGGGCTGGATTACTATCTTGAAGACAAAGGTGCCGTCTTCGGCGGACTCGATTGGGAATGAATTCGTGGAGCGTAAAGCGAATAGTGATTCGCTCCACGGTCCACGAAATAGAGGAGACATTATGACTGAAAAAGTCGTCACGTTCACAAAAAACGATTCCGTCGGCACCATCACTTTCGATCGGCCACCTGCGAACAGCTATGAGATCGGCTTTATGCGCGATCTTGATGCAGCAATCGAAGCCGCAAACAGCGACGCTGAAGTCAAAGTGGTCATCGTGCGGAGCGCTTCCGAGAAATTCTTCTCCGCAGGCGCAGACATCAAAGCATTTATGGCAAACGACAGCGCAGCGAATATGGCGATGATCCACTTTGCACATGCCACGCTGGATAAAATTGCGGCCAGCGACAAAGTCTATGTGGCAGCCATCAATGGCCACGCGCTGGGTGGCGGTTTGGAGACGGCCTTGGCCTGCGATCTACGCTTCGCCGCCGAGGGGAAATATCGACTTGGCTTGCCGGAAGTGACGCTGGGTTTGCTTCCGGGCAATGGCGGCACACAGCGACTTCCGCGTTTGATCGGCTCAAATAAAGCCCTAGAAATGATGATTACGGGCGAGCCGGTCGGACCTGACGAGGCCTTGTGTCTGAGAATCGTCAATCGTTTGTTTCCAACAGAAGACCTCATTCCAGAAACAGAAGTCTATGCGCAGAAACTGGCTTCTGGAGCGACACTTGCTATCGCTGCCATAAAGCGGGCTGTTTACGACGGCGAAGCAATGAATCTCGGCGATGCCCTAAGACGCGAACGCGAGTTGTTCGGATCACTATTTAATACGGCAGACGCAAAGGAGGGTTTTACGGCCTTTGCTGAGAAGCGAGCACCTGTTTATCGGGGAGCTTGAGGCGTGGGGCGTTAGGCGTGAAGCGTGAAGCGTGAAGCGTGAAGCGTGAAGCGTGAAGCGTGAAGCGACAGATTGTAGATTATGGCGAATACGCGAGAGAGAAGTCCAGCTAAGGATCATCGCGAATTAAGAGTCTATAAGCTAGCCTTCGAACCGGCACTGCGCATTCACGAGTTACCAAAGTCGTTTCCGTCGGAAGAGCGTTATAGTCTGGTGGATCAAATGAGACGTTCCTCTCGCTCGGTTTGTGCCAATATTGCGGAAGCATGGCGTCGCAGACGCTATCCGAAGAACTTTGTTAGCAAGTTGGTCGACGCAGCCAGTGAATCGTCAGAAACGCAAGTCTGGTTGGATTTTGCATCCAGCTTTGAATATATAGACGAGGCTGTTCATGCCGATCTGTACGACAACTATGATCACATTGCACGGCAACTGTCGATCATGATATCTGAGCCACACAAATGGAAGCCACGCCAAAACAACTAATGTCGTCTACCTGCTCGCTCCACGCCCTACGCTCTACCTCCTTCGCTCCACGCTCCACGCCAATCGCTCCACAGAGACTCCACGGATGACCACAGTCACCGAACAACAACTCGTCGAAAGATTACAAGACGGCAAACTCGTTGAAACAATCGACCAGATGAGTCCTCTTTATTTGGAGGGCATGAAACGCATTTTGACGGTCTCAGCCGACACAGAGTTGATTAGCGCGCCGGCCTATTATCTCGCGGCGCAGGATGCTCCCTCCATTAATGCCTTTATATCCGCAATGGGCATCATCCAGGATGAACTCGGCCATGCCCACATCGCCTATCGCATGCTGGAAGACCTTGGTGTGAGCAAAGAAGCCATCGTCTATCAACGCCGGCCGGAGGACTTCAAATATCCTTATGCCTTCGATGTTCCACTGGAAACATGGACGGAACTCGCCGTTGCCAATGCGCTCTACGACCGGGCCGGCTTCGTCCTTCTTGGAGACGTTTTCAAAAATGGCAGCTTCGGCCCTTGGAAGCGCGCCCTCGCCAAAGTTGATAAAGAAGAAAACTTCCACCTGCGGCACGGCGAAACCTGGATGCGCAAAATCAATGCCCAACCCGGTGGTCATAAAAAGCTCCAAACGGCAGTTGATTGGATGTTTCCGCTTACTGTCGAATGGTTCGGCCTGCCGGATGATCTCAAACGACATACCGTACAGATCGACTACGGCTTCAAAGGCGGCACCAATGATGAACTGCGCCAGCAATGGATGGCGACTGCAATTCCCTTCCTGAACGATCTCGAACTTGACATACCGGCGCACTACGAAAAAGATGAGGGAATATATGTGGTCGATTTCCCATTCCCGAGTCGTTTCATCGCCGGCGAAAAGCGCTGGCTCTTCGAGGAAGGACAGATCACCTGGGACGCTGTCCTTGAGCGCTGGAAAGGACGCGGCCCGAAGAACAAAGAATTTGTCGATTCAATCCAGCGCGGCTATCTCGAGTTAATTGGCAATGGCAGCACCGGCCTGACATGGAAGGAAATCGTCCAATGACGGCGGCCCTCTCTGAGCGGACACCACGGGGCATTCCCACCGATATCAGCCCGGAGGAGGCTCGTTTGTGGCATGCGCTGCAGGACGTGACCGATCCCGAGTATCCGATGAGTATCATCGAGATGGGTTTGATCTACGGCCTGCGCAAAGAAGGCAGCAGCGCACATGTGAACCTGACTTTCACGGCAATGGGCTGCCCGTGCATGGAATTTATAGTGGGTGACATCCGCGAACGCTTGTTGCTGGAAGCAGATGTGGATGCTGTTGAGATCGAGATCGTATGGGACCCTCCCTGGACTCGGAAACGGCTCACAGCCAAAGGGATAGAGAAGCTCAAATCTTGGGGCGTACGCGCTTGAGCGATCTGCCACAAACGACCCCTGAAGGCGATGTCTATGAAGTCTTCGCCAAGTTCAAATCAGAAGAGCCGATGCATCATGTTGGTAACGTTATCGCAACCGACAATCAGCTTGCCCGCATGTATGCCTATACGCTTTATAACGAATGGACCTGGAGCGAGATGATCCTCGTCCCTCGGCACGACATCGTCACCCTGAAAGCGCCTGCCTGAAACGAACCGTGGCAGACACGTTCTATATTTATGGACGCCGGAAATACACCGAACCGCTCGAAGAAGTTCGCGCGCTACACGTCGCTGCCGGGCAAGACCCACAGAGCCTTGCAATGCAAAGCCTGAATACGGAGGAGTGGCTCGAATTGATCGCGTTCCCCGCGCAGGCCGTTATCCAAGTATTGACCGAGGAAGAAGAATGAGCGCGCCGGGTTATCACACTGCAGCTGAACTAGATCCCCAGATTGCAAGTGCCCTGCTCCAATGGGGGCTCTCTCTCGCGGATACCAAACAGCGTATGGGCCAACGACTCTCCGAGTGGGCCTTCGGCGGCGCACCGGCCTTGGAGGCAGCGGTTGGTTCTTCTGCAATGACTCAGGACGAGTTGGGGCACGCGCGCAGCTTGTTCTCCATGCTGCGCGCGTGCCCCGGTGCACCGCCGGAACTCGGCACAGAAACTGATCTCGAGGACCGTAGCGAGTATTTCAGTCCCCGCCTCCTTGACCAGACCTGGGAATCGTGGCTGGATGTAATCGCATTCAACGTGCTTCTGGATCGCGCACTCGCGCTGGTTTTCGAATCGTTACGCTACTCGCAGTTTGCACCACTCCAACAACGCGCGGGTAAAGTGTTGCAGGAAGAGCGCTTCCATCGCGTCTTCGGCGATAGTTGGTTGGCTCGCCTAGCACAAAGAAACGATCTCCAGCAGCGCCTGCGTGAGTCAATAAACAACGCCTGGTTGCTGACATTCGAATGGTTCGGTCCGCCGGATGAGCCGATCGTGGATAGTCTTTGCTCCGCGGCTGTGCTGGCTGCTTCCATGACGACGATCCGCTCCCAATGGTTGCATCAGGTTGATGCGCTGCTCACTCCGCATGGACTACTGCCGAGCGCATCCGAGCCGGACTGGTCTCAGTGGGACCCTCTGCGGCGCGATCTACCGCACTAGAACAATCTTTGACAACACCAACACAGCGCCCTCGTCAGACCGAAAAAGACATGCCGGTGGCATGCGCATTCTGCGAATCAACTGACACAGAACTGCTCTCTCTCTTCGGGCAGACTCTCATCGCCTCGCAATATTATTGTCGTAAGTGTCGAACCGTGTTCGAGTCCGTGCGCTGGACAGATGAAGAGGAGCAAACGGATTGATGGAATATAAAACACTGCAGCTCGAAATTGATGAGGGCATTGCCACCATAACCCTGAATCGCCCGGATGTACTCAACGCAGTCAATATGGACATGCGCCTGGACTTCACTGCGTTGACGGATGAGTTATTCTTCAATGATGAGATTCGGTTGGTCGTGTTCACCGGCGCAGGACGTGGCTTCTCATCCGGTGGAGATATATCGCATTTCGAGAAGGACTGGCTCACACCGAACTTCCGTGCGAACAGCCGCCGACTGACCAAGTTCTTCGATGATCTTGAAGCACTGGAGAAGCCAGTGCTCTGCGCCATCAACGGTCCTGCAACAGGTGCCGGGCTTGAGTTGGCGCTGGCGTGCGACATTCGGATCGCCTCAGAAGAAGCGACTTTTGGCTTCCGGGAAAATTTCATCGGACTGATTCCAGGAGTGGGAGGCTGCGCGCGTTTCATCCGCACGATTGGCGTCGCCAAAGCAAAGGAACTGATCTGGCTAGGAACGATGATTCCGGCCCTCGAAGCAAAAAGTATCGGACTCGTCAATGACGTTGTTCCACATGAGAGCCTTCTCGCTGTCATAAACGAGTACGCACAGAAGCTTCTCAAGCGCGCGCCGCAGGCCCTTGGATTGGCGAAGAAATTGCTCAACACCATTGCCAATGTCGATCAGACTTCCGGCATCGCCGTGGAAGGCCTTGCCCAAAGTATCTTAATCAAGACTGAAGATCACATGGAGGGCGTGCATGCCTTCCGCGAAAAACGAAAACCGGAGTATAAAGGTCGTTAGCCACGCTGGTAACGGGCGAATTTATCCAAACACATGCTGGCAACCATGTGTGCCCTGCGGTGTAGGCTGCGACAAACACAAATCACAAATGAAGCTAACGAAATGATTATCGAATTTGAAGGTAAGAACCCGCAGATTGCGGATAATGTCTTCATTGCACCGAACGCCACACTGCTCGGTGATGTACGCGTTGGCGAAGGCGCCAATATATGGTTTGGAGCTGTGTTGCGCGCGGACCATGGCACCATCATCATCGGGCCGGGCTGTAGTGTGCAGGACAACGTTACGATCCATGTGAACAGAGGCAAATTCACGACATTGGACGAAGATGTCACCATCGGCCACGGTGCAACAATCGAAGGCTGTCACATCGGCGCACGTAGTGTAATCGGCATGAATGCTGTCGTATTACCGCGCGCGGAGATCGGTGAGGAAGTGATGATCGCCGCTGGCAGCGTTGTCACCGAAGACGCTCAGATCCCGCCGCGGACGATGGCCGCTGGTTCACCGGCGAAAATCAAGAAAGAGCTGGGGGGCAATGCACTGGCCTGGATCCGCCGCTCCGCTCCGGTCTACCACGACCTGCGCAACCGCTACCTGGCCGAAGGAATCAACCGCATCGAATTATGACTCGTCCGCCCTATCCGGTGATAGACGCGCATGCGCATATCATGCCGTGGGACCAAATCCGCCCCGATGCTTCGGCGACGATGTCGAACCGTCCTGACTTCGCAGATATTCTCGCGATCAGCAGCGATCCAGATCGCCTGATCGAGTATATGGATGCGTGTGGTGTATCGCATACTGTACTGATCAATTATCTCAGCCCGGACGTTGTCGGCTTTACCGAGGAGGCGAATGCCTACTCGGCAAAAATGGCGAGCGCCTACCCGGATAGATTGATACCCTTTGGCGGCATCGATCCGCGTCGAGTACCGAATGTCGCTGCGGAAATGGATCATTTACTCGCAGCGGTGCCTGCCGGCCTCGGATTGCGCGGTATCAAACTACACCCGCCGCATCAACTCTTCCACGTCAACGAGTACACCTACAATCCAGCACTAGCAGGGCTGGTAACGGTTTATGAAAAGTGTGTTGAGTATGATGTGCCGTTGATGGTGCACACCGGGACATCCATCTTCCCCCGCGCCCGCAACAAATTCGGCAACCCGATCGACATAGACGATGTCATCATCGATTTCCCGGAATTGAAAGTGATCATTGCCCATGGGGGGCGCCCACTTTGGATGGGCACAGCGTTGTTTTTGTTGCGCCGTTCGCGCAATGTATATCTGGATATCTCGAGCATCCCACCGAAGAATCTGCTAAATTTCTTTCCGTGGATTGAACGCGTGGCCGACCAGGCCATGTTCGGTACAGATTGGCCGGGGCCGGGCGTTCGTGATGTGGCGGCGAACATCGAGGCGTTCTACGAGCTACCGATTTCTGAAGATTCGAAACGCACAATTCTGCGCGAGACCGCCGTCCGTTTGTTCAGACTTGATGCTTCCTAGATCTCAGTCGAGGCTATTCACAAAGTCAATTATCAGTTCGGATACGCGTTCTGTCCGCTCGAATGGGACAAGATGACCAGCATTTTCGAGTACCTCGATGCGTGCACCTGGAACACATCTTTGAAATGTACGGATGGAGGCCGCCTGGAAAATGTCCGTCTCTTTGCCTGCAATGATCAATACCGGTGTTTGCATACCTTTGATAAGCGGCCACCAACGATGCGGCGAGGTCGCATACACATGCGCCTCCCAGGCAGAACTGTAGCGCAATTCGACTTGCCCATCTTCCCGCTCACGCACTTGCGCCTTGACGATTGTGCGTAAATCTTCATCCGTTATGCGACTGAATACATTTTTACGGCGGTAATGGGCAAACATCGCCTGACGGTCGGGGAAGATGCTCTTTCGTCGGATGGTAGACTGGAGCAATGGATGCCGATAAACCAGTCCGAGGTTCTTTATGAGCCCAAAACCGGTCGCAGTCCATCGAGGCAGCAGAGTCGGATCAAGAAGAATGAGGCCCCGAAACTGCTCCGGTCGTTCGAGGGCGGACAGCAGCGTGGCTACTGCACCCATTGAATGCCCCATTCCGACGATATTTTGTAGACCATGCGTCTCAAAGAAAGAGAACAAGTCTCTGACCATCCACGACCAATCTGGCAATTCACCTTTGGCAGCCGGAGCCTGCCAAAGCGGGCGCGCATGCATTGCTCTCACGTAGTAGTGTTCGCTCAGTCCGGTGAGCAGCAGCTGATACGCTAGCGGAGGGTAACCGTTCGCATGTGCAAAATGGAAGTGGCGGCCCTCCCCACCGAAGTCGTCGTAAGGAATTAGCATTTGATTCTCAATTGATTGGTCGGGAATTATGACGCGAATTTGTATTACACTCAAGCCCATTCCGAAGTGCTACGCATGAACCCAATTCGGCCATTATTCCGCGCAGACCACGTAGGCAGTTTGCTGCGCCCGGCAGCACTGCGCCAGGCCCACCGGCAATTTACAAAGGGCGAGATTTCTGCAGATGCATTCCGCATTGTGCAAGATACTGCCATCCGTCACGCAATTAGGCTCCAAGAGGATGCCGGATTGCAATCCGTGACCGACGGCGAGTTCCGGCGCGTGTCCTATTGGGCACATTTCGTTGAAGCGGTGGAAGGGCTTACGATTAAAACGGCCGCGTATCATTTCATGGATGACGCAGGCACGCAACAGGAGTTCCTTGCACCGCATGTGTCGGGTCGCGTTCACCGGCCCCGTAGCATTTGCGGCGCTGAACTCGCATTCCTGCAAGCAAACACCAATGCCACACCCAAGATCACCCTGCCCTCGCCTCCCACTATGCACTTCTGGCGGGGCAGAAAGGCTATCGACGAGGGAGTCTATGCTGACCGCGATGAGTTCTTCCAGGAGCTGGCGCAGGTCTATCGTGAAGAGATCGCCGATCTGGCCACGCGTGGCGCGCGTTACTTGCAGATCGATGATGTACCCCTGGCAATGCTCTGCGATGCTGGTGTGCGGAGGGCGTTACGCAATGACGGGGATGAACCCGAGGCGCTCATTGATGCGTACATTGGATTGATCAATGCTGCATTGGAGGATCGCCCAGCCGGGATGAGCATTGCAATGCACATCTGCCGTGGCAATTTCAAAGGGCGTTGGCTTTCGTCGGGCGGATACGACCACATCGCCGCGCGCGCATTCCGCCAGATAAATGTTGACACATTCTTCCTCGAATACGACACACCGCGCTCCGGCGACTTTACACCCCTGCAGCATGTCTCGGAAGACAAGTCTGTCGTGCTCGGACTGGTCAGTTCAAAAACGCCCGAACTTGAAACGCCAGACAATCTTCATCGCAGAATAAAGGCAGCCAGTGAATTTCTGCCGCTGGACAGGTTGGGTATTAGCCCGCAATGTGGATTTGCGAGTACAGTGGGTGGCAATCCGCTCGGCGAGGCCGCTGAGCGCGCAAAATTAGGTCTGGTTGTGTAAGTG
Source organism: Anaerolineales bacterium (assembly GCA_965248775.1). GTDB lineage: Bacteria > Chloroflexota > Anaerolineae > Anaerolineales > JBHHUI01 > JBHHUI01. The sequence continues at coordinate 415,099 of OZ252150.1, read as the reverse complement.
GCGAACTCTGTATGGGGTGATTGAGTTTACTAGCAGTCATCACCGAAGGGAACAACCCGATCCCGTTGGAAGTCCAGCGTTGTATCGGCATTGAAATCACCATGATCGAGCCATTCAACGCGTAGCGAATAGGTACCCGGTGGCACTGTGTACGCCACCGTACTACGCGCATGGAGCGATCGCGGCGCTGCCTGTCCGAACCAAATTGTTCCTTCAAAACCGCGACACTCTTGGAAGACAATAGTTATCGTAGATGGAGCGAATGAACCTGAACCCGGAGTATTCGTTTCGGTTGGTGTTGCGGTGGCAGTCTCGGTAGGTGTACTGCTCGGACCGCTAGTATTCGTAATAGTCGGTGTTATGGTTATAGTGGCCGTGGCCGTGGCCGTTGCAGTTGGTTCAGGTGTTTCCGAGGCCACAATGACAATCTGTTCTGTTGCCGACGGCGGAACGACTGTCGGCTTGGCAGTAGCGGCGCCTCCCCCCACAGCTCGGACAACGAAGACAATAATGACCAGGCAAAGAAGGACTGCGCCCCCGCCGATTGCAAATATCCAAATTGGAAACTTACGGCGTGACCCCTCCTATTCTGCATCCGCAGCTCCCGAAGCGGGGACAGCCTCCTCCATCGCCACAGGGCCGCCACCTTCTGGAACGCTCAACTTCGACATCAACTCTGTTGGTAGAGATTTTCCGTCCGCGACTGCGCGCAATGCTTTGGCAAATTCGCCCGCTGTTTGGAAGCGTTCTTCCGGGTCTTTTGCCATTGCCCTCGAAATGATGAACTCGCTCTCAAGTGGCAAATCGGTATTTCTATCTTGCAGACGGGGTACCGGATCCGTGAGGTGCTTTAAGGCAACAGCCATTGGTGTTGTGGCTGTATAAGGTGCTTGTCCGGTCAACAACTCGAACAGGATCGCTCCGAGGGCATAAATATCGCTCCGCCCGTCAATCTCTTCCTCACCACGCGCCTGTTCGGGGCTCATGTAGGAGGGCGTACTGATGATGCCTGTCCCGGTAAATGTTGCGCTACTGCTCTGTAATTTGACAATGCCGAAGTCTGCCAGATAGGAATCTTCACGTTGATCGAAAAGGATGTTGGCCGGCTTAAGATCTCGATGCACCATCCCTTGCGCATGAGCCTCGTCGAGCGCGGGAGCAACGCGATCAAAAACATCCGCCGCCTCAGCCAGAGTCATACGCCCGTTTTCGAGGCGATCTTGCAGCGTACCCCCCTGCATCAAGCGCATGACGAGATACATCTCGCCTTCGAACTCTCCAAAATCGTACACAGGTACGATACCCGGATGATCCAAACCAGCGATGGTTTTCGCTTCGCGCTCGAAGCGCCCTCTGAAGGATGGATCGTGTAACAGCATCTGGGGCAGCAGCTTCACCGCAACATCTCGGTCGAAGCGCGGATCATGACCCTTATAAACGACGGCCATACCGCCGCGTCCGAGTTCGTCTTCGATTGTGTAGCGGCCGATTGCTTCTGGAAGGCTACCTTCGGTCATGTCGAGAACACCATTGTTGCAGGCGTCAGGAGAATGACGCCTGTTGGTTGCAAGTCTGCGGCATGTAAAAATAGACTTTAGATAATTGCAACCGAAGCTAAATTATACTTTCTGTATCAATCAGAGCAAGCGGCAAATTTCAGTAGGGGAGGATACTCCACAATTGGTCTTCGGCATGCCCTTTGGTATTCAAATCCACGAAAAGGGAAATTCAATTGCCCTCGATTCAATACCGCACTAAAATATCACATAGAATACATACCATCACTCGGGGAATCGGCCAAAGCGCTAATTTCCTTGCAGGAGGACAGTATGGCGGAGTTTGAATACAGCGAATTTAGTCGTCAACTGAGTGGAAAACCGCTGAGCTTGGACACGCAAACCGAAGAAGAAATTCGTAATCACTACTGGATGCAGAACGAAGATGAGATTCGCACAGCCATGGCAACACAGCAAGCTGCTGGCTGGCAGCCCGCAACGGAACTTGGTCCGGAAGGGGTGCAATTAGTTTATGATGCGAGTGGAGCTTTTAAAGACTGGAATTCCAGACGCTGGCTGATCTATCTCGTGGCCGGTTTACTTACCGGGGGCATTCTTTTTGTTGTGCTGCCATTTGTATGGCAGTCTCAGACAGTACGCACAGCAATGTATCGGGTGAGTCTGCGAAGAGAGGTTGCGGCTCCGCAGGCAAAGAAAGCAACAGTAAAGAAAAGTAGCACGAAGAAAGCAGCGGCCAAAAAGAAGGTGACGAGCAGCACAGCAAAATCTACCAAGAAGGCGACAGCGAAGAAAACAACGACGACGACGAAGACCACAAGCAAGAAAGTCACAACCAAAAAGAAAGCCGCAGCGAAGAAATCGCCGGCGCAAAAGAAGACCGCCCAGAAGAAAGCAACTGCAAAGAAGAAAACAGCCGCCAAAAAGTCAGCCACCAAAAAGAAGAGCACGACGAAGAATAAGGCTGTTTCAAAGAAAAAGGCAACCGCTAAAAAGAAGGTTGCCACGAAAACCAAGAAGTGATCGCATCGCCGAGTTTGCTATCTGATGACTCGATTTCATTGACGAGGTTCGCACCCGGCGCTATAATCTGCTCAATTGAATAAATACCTTCGGGGCAGGGTGAGCCTGACAAGTTATAGGCAATTCCCGACCGGCGGTGAGTCCGCATTACGCGGATAAGCCCGCGACCCAGCTTAGGCTGGTTGATCTGGTTAGACTCCAGAGCCGACGGTATAGTCCGGATGATAGAAGGTAGCACACATCTATGGTTGGCTGCAGCAAACTCGCAGCGGGCCCATAGTGCTTTGTGCCTGCCCCCCGTGAATATAGTTTCTCGGGGTTCTTTTTTGGCAGCTGGCGCTGCCGGGCATGTGCAACAGTATGAATCAGGCTCTGCCTGCTGATGTATGCGTGCACCTTGCGCTGCTCCGAAGTTAATAATCTTCGGAGTTTTTTGATCTCAAGAAGGCGCAGAACACATGACAGCACTAGATATTTCAAATACCTATTCAGGACTCCGAGGTGCAACTCGCAGCCGGTTCTGGCTTGTGCCTCTGTCGGCAATTTTGGGGCTCGCAGGCTGGCAATTAATCGTCATTATTGGACAGTATCCTGCGTTCATCTTGCCGGGACCAGCACGCGTTGCTCGACGCCTGTTTATTGCACTCAGTGACGGCACATTGCTTCGCCACACGGCGATCACACTTGGCGAAGTGTTGCTCGGTCTAGTACTTGGACTCCTCGTCGCGGCGCTACTTGGCTACTTGCTGGCAAAGTCCCCGGCGGTGGAACGAATTGTTTCCCCCTATGTCGTGGCCTCCCAGTCCGTGCCGGTCGTGGCATATGCGCCTCTTCTCATCATCTGGTTTGGTTCCGGGCTCATCTCCAAAGTGCTGATCTGTACACTGATCGTTTTCTTCCCGATACTGATAAACGTTGTGGTCGGATTACGCGGCGTGCCGGAGGAGTTGCGCGACCTGATGCGTTCATTGCGCGCCTCTCCTTGGCAAACCTTTCTGCAATTAGAATTACCAGCCGCACTACCAGTCTTGCTGGGAGGATTAAAAATCGGCGCGACACTTTCCGTTATCGGAGCAGTGGTCGGGGAGTTCATGGGCGCAGACGCCGGCCTCGGTTTTCTAGTCACCCTCGGACGCGGACAATTCGATACCGCGTTGATATTTGTCGCAATCTTTACCCTGGTCGCCATCGCAATGAGCCTCTATTCAGTTATCGTCCTGCTGGAACGCCGTTTGCTGAAATGGCACAAACGCTATTAACGAAAGGACTGAAAGAGAATGTTAAGAAAATTATTGTTATTAGGTTGGTTGAGCACATTTGTATTAACCGCTTGCGGGGGTGCAACTCCGATTCCCGCCGCCGAAGAGCCTGACACGCTAACACCCGTCCGCATTGGAATGGGATTCATTCCCGATGTGCAGTTTGCACCGTACTACATCGCCGATGCGCGTGGATACTATGCAGAGGAAGGGCTGGCGGTCAGTTTTGAGACCTTATTCGAGAATGATAGTTTGCCGCTCCTTGGAGCCGGCGAACTCGAGTTCGCCAATGCGAGCCCGGAGGCTGTCATCCAGGCTCGCTCGCAGGAGCTACCAATCGTCTATGTGATGAAGTGGTACGAAAAGTATCCCATTGCGGTTGTCTCAAAATCAGAACAAGGAATCGGAGATCCACATGACTTGGCAGGTCATAGTGTGGGTATCCCGGGATTGTGGGGTGCCTCCTATATCGGCTGGCGAGCGCTCTTGGCCTCCCAGGAGATTGCCGAAGATGCTGTGCATTTGGAAGCTATCGATTTCACACAGGTGCCTGCCCTGGCAGAGGACAAAGTCGATGTCGTGGTCGGTTATGCGAACAACGAGCCTGTACGGCTCCGTGCACAGGGATACGACGTAGATGTTATCTTGATTTCGGACTATGCCGATTTAGCCAGCAACGGACTTGTGACAAGCGATACGCTCATCGCTGAGCAGCCCGATCTCGTCAACGCTATGGTACGGGCGACAATGCGCGGTTTGGCAGACTCAATTAACGATCCGGATGCCGCTTTCACCATCGCACTTGACTTTGTAGAAGGGCTGGCTGAATCAAATCAAGTAACAGCTCGCGAGGTTCTTGCTGCCTCGATTGAACTGTGGCGTTCGGACGAACCTGGCATTTCCCAGACTGAACAGTGGGAACTCACACATACGGTTTTGCTCGAAATGGGACTAATAACGGAATCCATCGACGTGACGTCCGCATTCACGAACGATTTCGTAAATCGATAGTTTCATCTCGATGTCTGCAACGCAACCCATGCGAACTGATCGCCAGGAAGCTATCCAGGCCGACAAGGTCGGAGTCGGGCCGCTTCTCGAAGCGCAAGGATTGAGCCATATCTACCCAACTGACAACGGGGGAGTGCGTGCCCTCGCGGATCTGTCATTCACTGTCGCTCGCCACGAGATCATTGGTGTGGTGGGACCGTCGGGCTGCGGGAAGACAACATTACTCAAAGTGATGGCCGGGTTGTTGTCACCAACAGAGGGGAAGATGTTATTCGAGCGGGAGGTCCTTGTAGGTCCGCGTCGCCGCATCGGACTCGTATCTCAAAAAGCCAATCTGATGCCCTGGCGCACTGTCATCCAAAATATCAGCCTACCTCTGGAACTGAGGAATCGAACGGCTCCCCTCACACGTTCACGCGCAATCGAAATGGTTGAACTTGTCGGTCTCGAGGAATTTTCCGATACCTATCCGCACGATCTTTCGGGAGGTATGGAACAACGGGTTGCCATTGGACGCGCGCTCATCCACGCCCCCGACGTGTTGCTCCTGGACGAACCTTTTGGCGCGCTCGATGCGCTTACAAGGGAGAAGATGGGGTTAACGTTGCTGGAAATTTGGAGTAAGAGCCGGCCAACGATTGTGTTTGTAACGCATTCGATCACAGAGGCGGTGTTTCTCGCCGACCGTGTGCTCGTGCTCACACCCCGCCCGGGCCGAATACGCTTGGCATTAGATGTAAAGCTGCCTCGTCCGCGAGAGTTGGAGATGACCTACACTAGCGAGTTCGGAGCACTCGCCCGTCAAGTGCGTGCTGCCATCGGCTAGTCTGTTTGATTCTGCTGCCAGGTCTCATAGCGCGCGACAAATTCAGGGGCGCGTTGCTTCAACTTCTCTAAGTCGATTCTCTTGCTGCGCGTCACCATCTCATATGCGAATTCAATCGGCTCGAGTCCCAGCCGTTCGTCCATCCTTTCGATCCACACCATGCTCTCGTAGGCGGCCTGCAATACTTTTTGCTTTGAAGGTTCACGCATCTCGCGGAAGGCTTTCAAGGCAGCTGGCAGAGCCCCACCCGCATGCATGCTCGTTGCCAGTGCAATTGAATCTTCCAATGCCAGTTTCGTCCCCGAACCGATCGAGAAATGTGCAGTGTGGAGCGCGTCGCCCAACAGAACCACGTTTTCAAAACTCCAATTCTGATTATTCACAATTGGGAATTGCCGCCAACGAAAAAAATCGTTGGTAAGCAGTGCGTTGCCATGCAAATCAGCGTGGAATAGATCTTCCAGATAGCGGCAAGCCTCATCAGTAGTCATGTTCTCAAACCCGGCGTGCTTCCAAGCCTCGCCGATACATTCGAGAATAAACGTGCTCGTCGTTTTATTGAAGCGATAGGAATGTGCCAGAAATGCCCCGACAGCATTCTGACGCAGAGTCAAAGTTAATGCATCGAACGGCTGCTCGGTTCCCAACCACACGAACGTATTCTTCCCATGCTCAAGAGACGCGCCAAATTGCTCAGCATATGTCTCTCTCACCAGACTCGTTGCGCCATCTGCACCCACGAGTAAGTCACAATCCTTCCAATCAGCAACAGCCTCCACATTAGTGTTAAAGCGTAGGTCCACCCCGAGCGCATCACAGCGGCGCTGCATAATATTCAGGAATGCTAGTCGTCCTATCCCGGAAAAGCGGTTGCCTCCAATGGTGATATGCTCGCTCCGATAGACGATATCGACATTGTCCCAGACTTCAAAGGTGGACTGAATTTCATCGTGCGTGGCTTTGTCGTTATGATGGAGATAGTCCATCGTCTTGTCTGAGAAGACGATCCCCCATCCAAAGGTATCATGCGGCCCGTCGCGTTCCACAACCGTAATTTCATGAGAAGGATCGATGTTCTTCATCAGGATTGCAAAATACAATCCGGCTGGTCCGCCACCGATAATATTGATCTTCATTGTTTTCCTCATTATTTCAGAGGTTCGCCCATATTTGCCACTCTGATGATGCGCGATTAGAATACCAGCCTTCATATTCGCCGTAAAGCGAGAGCGCTCTTATGCCGCAATTTGGCTTCCTGATCGACAACCGCAAATGTATCGGCTGCCATGCCTGTTCTACAGCGTGCAAATCCGAAAACGAAGTACCGATCGGCGTTAATCGCACCTGGGTTAAATATGTAGAAAAGGGCGCATTCCCGGATACGCGCCGATTCTTCCAGGTCACGCGCTGTAACCACTGTGCCAACCCACCTTGTGTGCACATCTGCCCGACAACTGCTATGTTCCAGCGCCCGGATGGCATCGTGGAATTTGACAGTGATCGATGTATCGGTTGCAAGGCATGTATGCAAGCTTGCCCGTACGACGCGATCTATATTGACCCGGACAGCCACACAGCCGCCAAATGCCATTTCTGTGCCCACCGCACCGAAGTTGGGCTTGAACCAGCCTGTGTTGTCGTCTGCCCTGAACATGCAATCATCTCGGGTGACATCGAGGATGCAGGCAGCGAAATATCGCAGCTGCTCCGCCAGCATCAGGTGCGTGCTCGGAAGCCCGAGCAGAATACGCTGCCCAAGCTCTGGTATATCGACGCCGAGGAGAGTAGCATCATCCCGGGCGCGGCTGATCCGAGCGGCGGCCAGTTGTGGGCTCAACATCCCAATGAATACAACAGCAAGGGTCACAAAGATTGGCGCGGGCCTATTTCAATCGGCGAAGGCAATGCCGCCACGGCGATGATGCGCTCGACAAGCAATCCGCGCGAGACCTACAACGCGCCACATCGTGTGCCCTGGCACTGGCAGGTACCGGCATACCTGGTAACCAAGTCCATTGGCGCAGGGGCGTTTATTGTCGGAGCTGCCGGCATTGCGCTCGGCCTTCTTCCCGACCATGCGCTGTTTACAACAATCGCCTCCTTTGTAGCGATCGTCTTCATTGCCGCCACAACCGGATTGCTCGTTTGGGACTTAGATCGCCCGGATCGTTTCTGGACAATCTTAATCCGGCCGCAATGGCGCTCTTGGCTTACACGGGGTGCATTTATCTTGATTGGCTTTTCTGGCCTTGCGGGTCTGTTCTTGCTTGGACAATTGCTGGGCTTTGAGCAGTTTGCGAAATTATTGATTTGGCCGGGCGTAGTGCTCGCCGTGCTCAGTGCGGTCTACACGGCATGGCTGTTTGGACAAGCCGAGGGTCGCGATCTCTGGCAAAGCGCACAACTCCCTTGGCACTTGTTCGTACAGGCGCTGATGACCGGTTCGGGCGCGTTGCTGTTGCTTGCATTCCTGAGCGACCCTGGACCTGAGGCTATCCGGGCATTGGGCTGGACTTTTGGTGCCAGTGTACTTGTCAATTTACTCATTACCATTGGTGGAGAATTTTCCGTGCCGCATGCGAGTCAAGTCGCGAGCGCAGCAGCACATATGATCCGCTTTGGCCGCTACAGCCGCCATTATCGGACTGCCATTTGGTTGGGGCTGGTAATGCCGCTGCTCCTTACCTGGCTAGGGCTGACTTCGACAACACCTCTACCGTTGCTGGCAGGGGGCGCTCTACTTGCCATTGTCGGTATGTTCTTCTATGAGTGGGCTTTTGTGATGGCACCCCAGGATGTTCCAAACAGCTAAACTAAAGGAAGGTCAAAGGTCTAAAGTCAAAAGTCCGACCTTCAACCTTCAGCATTTGACCATTGACCTTCGAACCTAAGCTCGACTTTGTACATTTGGGGACTGATTTCTCATAAATAGAAAGGCAAGGTAAGCTGACCTTGCCCACGGACATTATAGACTTGCTAAAGCCCTTCGCGACAGTGTTCGAAAAGCGCACTTGGTGGAAAGCTCTGGTGCTTCTGGTCGGTTCGATCCTGACGCCGCACTTGCGGACGGTGACGGCTGCGCTGCGCGTAACCGAGTACTGCCGTACCCGGCAAGTGTGGGGCTGAGCAGTGCCGGTAATTTTGCGAAGTTTCACCACGTGCTCAATCGCGCGACCTGGTCGGCACGTAAGTTGAGCCAATTGTTGCTTGCGTTGCTTTTGCAGCACTTTGATTACGGTGACGAGACTTTGGTGTTTGGAATCGATGAAACTATCGAACGTCGCTGGGGTCGTCGTATCAAGGCGCGCGGCATCTATCGCGACGCCGTGCGTTCGAGCGGGGGTCACTTCGTGAAGGCCAGCGGCTTGCGCTGGATCAGCCTGATGTGGCTTGTACACATTCCATGGGCGATACGCGTGTGGGCGCTGCCAGTGTTTACACTGTTGGCGCCTTCTCAGCGATATTATGCGGACAAAGCGCGCGCTCATAAAACGGTACTCGACTGGGCGCGCCAAATGGTCTTCCAGCTGCGCCGCTGGTTGCCCAGCCGAAAGTTGGTGCTTGTGGCCGACAATAGCTACGCCGCGCTGGAATTCCTGCATGCCTGTCAGTCGCTCTCCGAGCCGGTGGCGGTCGTCACACGTCTGCGTCTGGACGCAGCCCTGTATCAACCGGCACCGCCGCGCAAGCCCGAACAGCTCGGCTGGCCACGGCGCACCCAGTCCAGTGGGGCCTGGGTCACTGGAAGGGGGCCCGCTTACCCACATTGCAACGACCCGGAAACGGCTTGGACGAAGACCACGGTCGCCTGGTACAGCAACAAACAACGCACGGTAGAAATCACCGCCGGCACGGCGGTCTGGTATCACGGCGGGATGCCCACTGTGCCGCTGCGCTGGGTTCTCATCCGCGACCCGGAGGACAAATTCAAGCCGCAAGCTTTGCTGTGCACGGACCGCTGGGCTGACCCGGTACAGGTCATCACCTGGTTCGTACAACGCTGGCAGCTGGAAGTCACGTTCGAAGAAGTGCGCGCCCACCTCGGAGTTGAGACACAGCGCCAGTGGTCCGATGCCGCCATCGCGCGCGTCACGCCGGTGCTGCTAGGACTGTTTTCCTGGATCACGCTGGCGGCTCACAAGTTGCATGTGCATGACCCAATCCCTGTGCGAACGGCTGCCTGGTATGCCAAACCTTTGCCAACATTCTCTGATGCAATCGCAACTGTGCGGCGTGAACTCTGGCCGATGGCAAGTGGTTTTTCCATGTCGCCGTCGCAGCCCGATATCGTAAAAGTCCCGCGCGCATTGCTCGATTCTCTGCTAAATATGGCTTGTTACGCTACTTGAAACGTACAAAGTCGAGCTAAGTAATCATGTCTAAATCCGTAACTCCCATTCCTCCAATCTCAACCGCTGACGGTACCCGTCAGGCACAATACCCGCCACCGGATCGCTGGGACGATTGGGTTGAATATGACCCCAAAGCTTGGCCAAAAAAATCCGAACGGGAATATATGCTCATCCCTACGGTCTGCTTCAACTGTGAGGCTGCCTGTGGTTTACTGGGCTGGGTCGATAAGGATACTCGCCAAATTCGCAAGTTCGAGGGAAACCCTGCGCATGTCGGTTCGCGCGGTCGCAACTGCGCCAAAGGTCCAGCCACGCTCAATCAGATCAACGACCCTGATCGCATCCTCTATCCGCTCAAACGCGTGGGAAAGCGCGGCGAAGGCAAATGGCAACGCGTTTCCTGGGATGAAGTCCTCGATGAGCTGGCCGCGCGCATCCGCAAGGCGTTACAGGAAAATCGACATAACGAGTTGATGTATCACGTCGGGCGGCCCGGTGAAGATGGCTACACCTCGCGTGTGCTGAACGCCTGGGGCATCGACGGTCACAACTCCCATACCAATATCTGTTCGGCCGGCGCGCGCGCCGGTTACTTCTTCTGGGGGGGCTTCGATCGGCCTTCACCCGATCATGCTAATGCAGACGTAATTCTGCTTATCAGCGCACATCTGGAAACCGGGCATTATTTCAACCCCCATGCGCAGCGCATCATCGAAGGCAAACTCGCCGGCGCAAAGCTGATCGTGCTCGACACGCGCCTCTCCAATACCGCCTCGATGGCCGATCACTGGCTGAGTCCCTGGCCTGGTTCAGAGGCTGCCATGCTGCTCGCCTGGGCCAACTACCTGATGCAGAACGATGCCTGCGATTGGGAGTTTGTCCGCAAGTGGGTGAACTGGGAAGAGATGCTGGCAGCAATTGGAGATCAGAGACTAGAGATCAACGATCCCGATCTACGAACTCAAGTCTCAAATCTTACGTCTCCGGACTTTGAAGTCTTCAAACTCGTAATCAAATCCATTTACGCCGAATTCAGCTTCGAATTCGCTGCTGAAGAATCAGGCGTGGAAATTGAGAAACTCCAAATAGTGGCAAAAGAGATCGCTCGCAGCAATGGTCGACTGTCTGCGCATGTCTGGCGCAGTGCAGCCGCGGGCAATCTCGGGGGTTGGCAGGTGGCCCGCTGTCTCTGGTTGCTGAATGTGCTCACCGGTAGTGTGGGCAACGAAGGCGGCACCAGCCCGAACAGTTGGAACAAATTCGTACCGGCACCCTTCGATAAGCCCGCCGCTCATGATAAATGGAACGAACTTGCCTGGCCCGACGAATACCCACTCGCGTTTTATGAAATGTCGTTCCTTTTACCACACTTCCTGATGGAGGGCCGTGGAAAGCTGGACACCTATTTCACGCGCGTCTACAACCCGATGTGGATCAACCCCGATGGTTTTGTTTGGCTACAGGCCTTGCAGGACGAAGATAAGATCGGCTGCCATGTGGCGCTGACACCCATCTGGTCCGAATCGGCCTGGTGGGCAGACTATGTGCTGCCGATGGGGCTGGGAGCCGAACGGCACGATCTGATGAGCCAGGAGACTCATTCCGGTCAGTGGATCGCCTTCCGGCAACCTGTCATGCGCGTTGCGATGGAAAAAATGGGTGAGCCGGTCGAGTTCACCTACGAGGCGAATCCCGGACAGGTTTGGGAGGAAAACGAGTTCTGGATTCAACTCTCCTGGCGCATTGATCCCGACGGCAGCCTCGGCATTAGAAAACATTTCGAGAGTCCTTATCGGCCCGGCGAGTGTGTCACGGTGGACGAGTATTACCAGTGGATTTTCGAGAACAGCGTCCCCGGCTTACCGGAGGCGGCTTCGGATGAGGGACTGACACCGCTCGAATATATGCGCAAGTATGGCTCGTTTGAAGTCAAACGCCCGGGCGAAGTCTACAAGATGCACGAGAATCCGGTTAAAGCGAATGGCGCCCAGCCGGACAAATCAAGCGGTATCCTGAAAGACAAAGATGGGAATGCCTTCGGTGTTATGGTTGATGGTGAAGCCAAAGCCGGATGGAAGACTCCTTCGCGGAAGCTGGAGCTCTACTCGGCAACACTCGCCGAGTGGGGCTGGCCCGAATATACGCTGCCCGGCTACATCTACTCACACGTTCATCGCGACCTTATCCAGCAGGACGACAACGGCATTCTTTTGCTCCCCACCTTCCGCCTGCCAACATTGATTCACACCCGTTCGGGCAGTGCCAAGTGGCTCAACGAGATCAGCCATTCCAATCCGACCTGGATGCATCCATCGGATGCAGAGCGCTTTGGATTGCAAGCCGGCGATCTCTTGCGGGTACGAACGGAGATCGGCTACTTTGTGGACAAGGTCTGGATCACCGAAGGCATCCGCCCGGGCGTGATTGCGTGCAGCCATCACCTGGGCCGCTGGCGTCTGCACGATGAGCTAGGTGTCAGCCGCTGGTCATCAGGTGTTGTAGACCTGAACGATAACGCTGATGGGTCTTTTTCGGTGAAGCAACTGCAAGGGATCAAACCATTCAAATCCGATGACCCGGACAGCGAACGCATCTGGTGGAGCGATGCGGGCGTAAACCAAAACCTGACCCATGCCGTCCATCCCGACCCCATCAGCGGGATGCAGTGCTGGCATCAACGCGCCTGGATCGAGCCGGTGGAAGCGGGCGACCGCTATGGTGACATTTACGCTGACACGAACAAGAGCATGGAAATTTACCGCCAATGGCTAGAGATGGCACGTCCACCAGAAGGCGACCTACGCCGTCCCCTCTGGCTCAACCGCCCACTTCGTCCACAAGAACACGCTTTCCGGCGTTAGACATAGCACTTCAGTTGTCAGGAAGAACAGCGGTTACGGCGGACTCCACATGAAACCCGCCGTATTAATTCTTGCCTGAATAGCACTGATTAACGCAGGCTGCTGGCTAATAAGATTGCCATGGCGCGAGCGAAAAGCCAAACCGCAACTGCGGCTACCTGCAGGCGCTTGCTTTCAAATATTTGTGGGAGTTCGTTTTCGATGCTGTCTTCCTCGAACCCCTGCAGCCACAGGTCCCATGGCGGCCCGTAAATACCAAATGCCCATCCAAGCCCTCTCATATAGTCATAGCTCTTCATTTTTCGGCTCCTTTGCGTGTAATGGCCAGCGAATTGAAAAAACCATACACATTGCCCGTCAGCAGATCGTAAACAGAGTTAGGCATTATCGTCAACGCGCGTTGACCAAAGGCTGGGCAATACCTACAATGCGGTAATGGCTGCGTTGGAGCTGAATTTTCTGAACGCGTTTCGAGTAAGTGTGGGCGGTAATCCGCGCGCCCACTTTCGATCGGTAAACGTCCAGGCGTTGTTGGTCTATCTTGTGCTAGAGACTGATCGAGCCCACGCCCGTGATTCACTCGCGACGCTGCTGTGGCCCGATGAGACAGAGACAGTTGCGAGGCGGAATCTTCGTCAGTCGATATACCAATTGCGGCGCACCTTAGGTGAGGAAAAAGCGGGCACGGCTCAATTTCTGCGCGTAGATCGCCAATCGGTCCAATTCAATCCCGATGCGGACTATCGGCTGGATGTTCAGCAATTCGTGGATGCTCTCGAGGCGGGGAATTTCGAAGCAGCTGCGAAGATTTATTCCGGCGAACTGTTGCCCAGATTCGCATGCGAAAGTCGCGAATTTCTAGATTGGCTCCGACGGGAACGGGAACGGCTGAACCGACTTGCATTAGAATCGCTATATGAATTGGCCGAACAGCACCTTTCGGAGGGTGAGTTTTCTATCGTCCAAACCATTGCTCGCCGACAATTAGACCTCGAACCCTGGCGCGAGGCCGCCCACCGCCAGCTTATGACTGCCCTGGCGCATACAGGCGATCGCAGCGCCGCGCTGGCGCAATTCGACCACTGCACCGACGTGCTGGCAGATGAACTAGGTGTTCCGCCTGCGCCGGAGACGTTTGCCCTGTTTGAAGCTGTTCGGGACGGTCATCTGCAGGAGCCGGCTGCAGAAGCAGAGCCTGATACGCGACTTGCCAACAATCTACCCCCATCGGCAATTCCATTTGTCGGACGGAGTGTCGAGCTGCAGGAATTAACCGATTTGCTGTTGGATAGCGACACTTGCTTGGTAACAGTTGTTGGCGCCGGCGGTATGGGGAAAACCCGACTGGCCGTCGAGGCGGCCAGCCAGCTCAATGCAATACCAGCATCAGGCTCCGTCCCGAAGTTTCCAGACGGTATCTTCTTCCTCCAGCTGGCCCCGCTCAGTGATCCAGACGATATTCCGGTGGCCATTGCCAGTGCAATTGACTACCGTTTCCACGAGCAGGGCGACCCGCGCACGCAGATCGTCGAGTATCTCCGTCGCAAATCCATGCTGCTTATCTTGGACAACTTCGAGCACCTTTTGGATGGCGGCGCAGATTTTGTGGCTGATGTTTCGGAGGCAGCGTCGGGCTGCCAGCTGTGTGTCACCTCCAGGGAGAAGCTGAACCTTCAAGGGGAGGTTTTGTTTCCGATCAGCGGTCTGGCGCTGGCGCCACCTCACCCAGTACCGAACGCCCAGTCACCCAGTCCTGAACGTACTGGGTCAGGACGAACGAACTAGGTCGGTATCCCGAGGCCGAGACAGGGCAACCAGCCGGGATTGGGCGAGACTGGGGAAGCTGACGAGGCTGCGGATTATCCGGCTACAGAGCTCTTCCGACAGGCCGCCCGCCGCGCGCAGGCCCGCTATGTACTGCGACCGGAAGACTTCGCTGAGATTGAAGCGATTTGTAGTCAGGTTCAGGGTATGCCACTTGCAATCGTCCTGGCAGCCGCCTGGGTAGATTCGCTTTCAATTACGGAAATCCGCGCTCAGATTGAACGTGATCTGGATTTTCTCGAAACAGAGTTTCGCGATTTACCGGCCCGCCAGCGCAGCATGCGGGCGACATTCAATTACACCTGGAATCTGTTGGACACTCGGGAACAGACGCTCTACGCGCAGCTTTCAGTCTTTCGAGGCGGATTCACACGCGCGGCGGCGAGAGCAGTTACAGACACGCCGCTGCGGCTTCTGGCCCGGCTGGTGGGCAAGTCGTTGCTTCATTATGACCCTACGGCGGACCGTTATCAAATGCACGAACTCTTGCGCCAGTTCGGTGCAGAGGAATTGTCCGAAACTGGAGATGAAGATGCGCTGCGGACGGTGCACGCTCGTCACTTCCTACATTGGGTGGCCGCTCAAGACGCGAAATCGAGCATGTACCACAAATGGGATGAATTTGCGGCGATCGCTGCAGATTACGAAAACATCCGCGCAGCCTGGCGTTGGGCGGTTGCCCAAACCGATATTGAACTGCTAGCGCAGGCGTTGCAGAGCTTATACCTTTTCCTTCAAATCAGTGGCCGCGATTTGGAAGCAGTATCAGTATTCGATCATACTTTGGAAAATTTACCCAAGACCACTGCCGGCGATGATGATGATGATGATACCGAGCGAGATATTGTCCTTTTGCGCGCCCGAATCATGAACCGATTGTTGCTCCGAGAGCCACACCGCGCGGCTGTGGATGCTGCTGAGCACGTGGCGTTGTTCCGCGCCAGCGGCGATAAATTTGAGGAGGCCGTTGCGCTAGAGCGGCTTGCTCCGGTTATCGTACGCAAAGAAGGCTTTGAAGCCGGGTTTAAGGTACACGCGGCGGCCGTTGATCTCTACCGCCAATTAGAAGATCCGCGCCTGATCTGGGCTCTGCTCGTGCGCGCCTATATGCTGTTCGGCGTTGGTCGGGATGCCGAGGGCAGCCAAGCAGCCAAAGAATCTCTGGATTTGGGTCGGTCCACCGGCGACCGAATTAATTCATCTAGCGCGCAGCTCCTTCTTGGCGTCCAGCAATTGACCGGATCCGGCGATTATTCTGCGGTCACACAGATTATGCAAAAGGCGCGCGTGGACGGACAAACCTTACGTTCGGAAGGTTATCCCAGTACCCCGCTCATTATCAGTCTGATTTATCTCGGCGCATTAGAACTGATTCGCGGCGAGCTTGAGAGCGCGAATGACACCAGCCAGCAAGTGAGTCAATTTGCTGCTGAAAGCGGCCGACCATGGGATGTTGCGGCAAACAATGCCCTTGCCGGCCTAATCAACGCGACGATCGGTGCGTACGACCGGGCATCTGCTCAAGCCGGCGAAGTGTTTTCCCAGCAGGCGCGCTTCCCGTTGATTGATGAGACGCTTGCTTCGTGGGCACAGGTTCTGGCCGCGTGTGGCCGGGGTGACACGGATCTGGCTCGGTCGCTATCGCTAAAGCAATTAAAGGTAAGCGTTCAGGTTCGCGAACATCCAGACGCGGCCATCCTGCTGTTCTATGTGCCGGCCTTTGCTTGGCTGATCTCTGCATCTGGACGATCAGAGCGAGCCGTGGAAATACTAGCATTGGCCCGGGCGCATCCGGCCTGTCCGCAGGGTTGGTGGCAGCACTTGCATCTGCTGCAAATCTTGGAGGCGCGCCTGATGGCGGACCTATCTGCGAACACATACGCCGCCGCGCAAAAAAAGGGACAGGAACTGACTTTAGGCAGAACCATGGTTGCGCTGTTAGAGGAATTCAGCGCGCTCGAAGCGTAGTTGGCTCTCTACACTTACTAACGAACTGGCAGACCAAATATGAGCATCCCTTTACGGACGCTGATGGAATTGTGGCTAAACGAGCCAACCGAACCACTGATGGAATCTCTGGCAGCCCAGGAGGAATTTTCCGAGGTTTTCGATCCTAGAAGACCATCCCTCGACGAACTGGCCACGGGCTTCACTGACCTGCTCCTGCTCAATGTCTTTCCGTATGCCAGCGCCTTTCTCGACCCATGGGGAGAACTCAACGGAGAACGCGCGCAGGAATTGCAGGCTATCTTCTCGGAAGCAGGATATTCCCCAGCAGCACTCCGCGCGGTCGGCGGCCTCGATCACATCGGCTTGCTGCTTGGCTTTCTCGAGCACGCTCCGGATCAGCAAGCGAGTACACTCCCCGCTCTGCTCGATTGGGCGCCAATATTTTGCCTGGCAGTGGAACGCGAGCCCTCCGCCCATGCCTTTTACAAGGTGCTTGCCAGGCAAACTCGCAATTGTCTTTTTTCGCTGGCCGGTTCGGTTGAAGAAACACTCCCGAAGATTCCAGCGCTACAAACCGAGACATTCGAACTTTCTCCAAGCGACGAAGAACTGACAATCAACAAGGTCGTCCGGCAGCTCACCATCCCGGTGCGTAGTGGCTGGTTTCTCTCGCGCGCCCGGCTTGGATTCTGGGCACGCGATCTGGGACTGCCGCTGCCTTTTAGCAACCGCATGCAGATTGCCAATTCGTTATTCGATGCCGCCGGTGTCGCCAACAGCGTTGTAACACTATTGGATTGGATGCTTGTAGAAGGGCGCGCCTGGGAATCTACCTATAAAAAGTGGATGGATGACGCGCCCGTGTGGGCTCCGTGGGGCCATGAATGGAAAGCACGTATTCGAAACACGAACCAATCCCTGAAAGCTCTGCGGGGTCAGGCAGTCCTGGCGGAACGTGGATAAATTGGCCTAGCTGGCTGTCTCCTCAAAGCGGGACCGTTAATTCCGATGAAGATTAACACACGCTTCGTCCTGCGCAGCCTGATCGGTATCCTGGCATTGCTCATACTTGCTCTTCTCGGGCTTGTGTACGCTTTGCCTCGCTTTTTCCGAGGCCCACCCGTTGGGCCGACACCTCACCCGCCAACCATTGAAGCGGCTGCCGGCCAACTGCCGGGAGGAAATGTGGGCTTGCAAGAATATGCGCAATATTCCGATGGAGATTTCATACCCGTGGGAAGTGGCTTTCTCCTGAAAGTCGATGAAACCATCGTGGCGGCTGTTACGGCCCACAGCCTTTCCATTGGAGACGAGGACCACCTGCTCAAACGGGTAGCCCTTGGGGAGGCAGGCGCAGCTGATTATGTTGCAATTTTAGACACCCTGCATGGTCAACCCGGCCGAGGGGCATTCGGCCCGAATATGTCCGTGGACTATGTTTTCTTCCAAGTGAATGCGCCGGTTACAGCAGAATACGTTTTACTTCCGGATGAGCGTGGGGGACCCCAGCCAGGGGAAGCAGTTTTACTATTCAGTGGCCTCGGGAACGCTGTGTTCCCGGGAACGATCCAGACCGCGGACACCGAAACAGCCTGGGCTGTTTTCCCAGAGTATTTTGATCCGGCTCAGATGAGCGGCTCGCCGTTTGTGAGCGCGCATACCGGTAAAGTTGTTGGGATGGCCGTCGGAGCCGCCGGGCGCGATGGTCGGCTCTTTATTGCAATGCACCCAATCGGATCTTTGGTGGAGAAAGCGCGAAATGCCGACCGCTTCGTGCGCCTGATTGATTATTGAGGGCACCTACTCAATCGCTTTATTCGGCCTGAATGCATCCATGAAGTCCGGCGCAATTCGGAACGGACGACCCAACTCGATATCCGCCCATACACCGTGTTGTTCAAATGACCATATGGAGTACATCCGTAAGGTCGAATACGGAACCTGCTTCGTGAGCGAGTGGCATGCTCAACTTTCTCTCTGCATTGCGAGTGCGACCACATCATTGTCGAATTAGTCTGTGCAAATCAGACATACAAATAAGCGTTCGCAGCTGTTCATTCCCGCGCACAACTGCCAGTTAACAATCCGCTGAAATGATGACGCTATAATCAGAATCGACAATTATCCGGTTGGGGAGGCTTGTCTTCGACTTCCTGAGCAAATTCGGAACCGATCATCACTTCTCGAAATCCATTTTGAACTGACCCGCGGAAAACTTTACCCCCATAGCCTGTTGGACGCATGTGGCCACGAATTAGCACAACATCACTTGCTTCTATCAGGATAGGTCCCCCTTAACGTACGAAAGGTTGCTCAGTAACATGGCTGTGAGTCAATATCCGGCGATACAAAAGCGTCCCATCCTCAGAAAGTACTTCCCACCAATCGGCATATTGCCCACAATCTTTGTCCGGGCTACGTAATTCTACAGAGAAATTATACGCATTCGATCTACCTGTAACTTGTACAGCTAATACATCAGCTACTGGTAGTCCAGAGGTCAGGTTTTCACTCTCTGGTTCGTTCGGAGAACAAGATCCGAGAAACATAGCCACAATTATTAGCCAACTCGTGATTCCAAATTTCAGAACAGGAAGCCTTATCTGGAGGGTGATATAAAGACCATTTGCGCATCGAAGTGGGCGAGAGTTAGGCGACGGCTTTTGCGGCATTGTTCTGTTACCATTTCATGAACAATCAGACCCACTTTTTACGCCACGACTGCGGATACCACTTGACAATCACATCAGGTCCTGCTTCGAGGCAATCATTAAGCCCAACGACAACTATTGCGAGCAGTGGGGACGGTATCCTGCGTACGCCTTCCCACTGTTGACAGAAACCATCTTCAGCATCGGCGGGGGTTCTTTGCGTTTTAGAATTCCCTACTATTATCGCGATGGTCTATGCTCCCTCTCTTATTGGCTAATCCTCGTCCGATATAATGCCGCCCATACGCAGCGTATTCAGGTGCAGCAGGTGAAGGTGGCGGCCAATGCCAAAGAGTAGCGTACCCATCCCGACGAAAGTGAGCGGCATGTTGGTCATTTGCAGAAAGCGCACCGGTTCGGGTAGCAGCGCGTTTACGATCGCCAGCGCAAATGCCAGCAAGATTATGCCCAAGCCTGCACGAATATAGGTATAACATGTACGAATGTCTTGCAGGGCAACTTCAATGTCATGCATCAGATAGCCTCCTTCAACAGGTGTCAAAAATGATCGGGTTACTTTCAATATGCATGCTCCCCGCACTCACAAGGCGCAGCCACGCAATCCGCTGGCTGCATACTCTCAAGTCCCACCCCTACCTGAGTCGCCCAAGCACATCATCCATCAACTCCAGCAACGCGGAACTGAGTTCGTCTGCGTGCTCTTCTCTCACGATTTGTAACAGGTCAGACGAGCGGCTCTCAAGACCACGCGGTTGATAATCACGCATTTTTTTGTAGAGCAGTCTCATGTCGGCCTCGGTGAGGTTGGGGCTTTCAGTGACCTTTTTGCCGATTTCGTCCAACTTAGTACGTAAGCCCGCGTTGACATTCTGGCGGCGCTCGGGCCCCTCGTAAATTTCATCAGATATACCCATGATGATCTACCCTCCCCGCACTCACGCGGCGACGCTGTAAAGTCTGCATGCTGCCCCTTGTCGCTGACCAGCATTACTCAAACCCTGAGTGCTTTATCAAGCAACGCCAGCAACGCCGGGCAGAACTCGTTCGCGTGCTCTTCTCTCACGAGCCGTAGCAGGTCGGGTGAGCGTTGACTGATACCACGTCGTTGAAAAACGCGGAGCAACTCGAACAGTCGGCTCATGTCAGCAGCGGTGATATTGGAGCTGTCCGCAGCCTTCTTGCCGATTTCGTCCAACTTAGTACGTAAGCCCGCGTTGACATTTTGGCGACGCTCGGCACCGCTGTACGCTTCGTCAGATTTACGCATGGTGATCTACCTCTCCCCGCATTCACGCGGCGACGCGACGCAACGCCAATTTGCGCTACGGCTGGACCACATCCACCTGCGCCACCATGTTCGCATGGTAGCCGCACAGCAGCGTCACCGTTCCAGACTCTTGGAACGTGAACGCATAGGTTGTGCCGTCGCCGAGGTTACCCAGCGCTTCAAAATTGTTCGGGCCGGGATTCTGGAAACCCGGCGTATAGGGCTGATGTAACTGACCCGCAGCACTCTCGATCAGGAATTCCATCTGTTGACCCACCTGCACGGTTAGGGCCGCAGGTAGGATTTCAAAGTCCCGATATGGGACGAAAACAAGTGGCGGGGGTTCTGTGGCCGTTTCTTCCGTCGGCTCAGGCGTCGGCAGCGCTGTCATAGTTGGCACTACTTTCGGCTCATCCTCCCTCTCTGTCGGTTGCACCTCAATAGAGTCGGGAACAGCCGCCGTCTGAGCAATTGCAGTCTGAATGCCGGCACCTGACACCGACGCGCCACACGCGAGCATTACCAAGCCCAGCATTGTGAACGCAATGTATAATCGCTTCATAACTTCAACCGCCCGCTAGAACGTAGTATCTCCCCTAATCGTCAACCTTAAGTGTTGAGAATATTTTCCCTGAGACCGATTAGTCGCGTACGCGCCGATGTGAGCGTTTGCTCGCACGCTTGCGGCGTAATCGCTCCTTCCGCCGGGCCTGCCGCTGAACCACCTTCTTTCTTTGCTGCTTGGGGATCAAATAGGGTCCTAGCAGTTTCCCGACACTCCAGATAGAAAATCCAATTAGCACCGAGCCTATCAGGAGCAGAAGTAGGCTGACCCAAACTGGTATCTCGCCAAACGAGACGAAAGCGCCGACGATGAAGGCGCCCCCCCAAAAGCCTGACGAAAATACCTTTCCCACCTGGCGTAATTTACTCGGCCCTCTTTTTGGACCTGGAGACCTGTCGTAGGATATGAGCCACCCCCTGCTGGTGAGTTTAGAGAGAATAAGTCATTTCTCTTTCTAGCTACCTGACAGTTTAAGGAAAGCGGCATGACGTCTGCTAAAGTAGCGATTGCGAAACCAACTACGGAGAGCGACGCCCTGCCGCAATGGAAACTTTATCACATCTGGATGAGGAAACTTGACAAACTTTACCCCGGCGAGCGAGTGACCAGATTGCGGAATTTCACCTGGTTGCTGGTAGGCCTTTATTCGGCACAGGCGGTGCACCTGAGCAAAGTTGCTGCGAAGATGCCAGGGTTGAGTTGTTTGCCGAGCCGGGCGCGACGGTTGAGCCGCTTGCCCCCGTCTCGCGGCCGGGGCGAGGTGGATAATCCAGCGATCCAGGTGCGCACATGGTACCCAGTGCAGTCCACATACCGACCCAGTTCGTTCGGTACTGGGCTGGACTGTGCAGACCAATTGCGCGCGGGATACTGGATCGCTTGGCGGGCGGTATGGTGCATCTGGTGGTAGATGGGAGCAAGGTAGGTTTCGGACATCAGTTGCTGATGGTGGCGGTTGCCTATCGGCGTCGCACAATCCCGCTGGCATGGACCTGGGTACAGCACTCCCGGGGACACTCCACGACCAAAAAGCAGGTCGCTCTGTTGTCCTACGTGCGCGGTCTGTTGCCGCCGCGGACGCCGGTCACCCTTGTCGGCGACGCTGAATTTGGCGAGATTCCTCTCCAGAAACAGCTCAAAGCGTGGCGCTGGCGATACCCTTGTCGCGCCCGACAGGGTCGTGATGTTTTGCGTCAGAAAGGTCGCTATCTGGTCAAGCCCAAAGGCATGCACAAGTCGCAACGCCTCGACAGCCTGGTCAGTAAGCCGCGCCAGAGAAACTGGTTGCCGTACTGTCGCCTAACGGCCAAGTATGCTTACCACATCAACCTGTTGGCCTACTGGCGCGCCGGCGAAAAGGTACCCTGGTTGTTGGCAACCAACCTGGCCGACCCGCAGCTTGTCTTGCGCTGTTATCGCCGGAGAATGTGGATTGAAGAAATGTTCGGCGATTTGAAAGGGCATGGCGTTGATATCGAAAGTACCCACCTACGACATTTCCTGCGTCTCTCACGCTTGACCCTGGCGGTTGTGCTGCTCTATTTCTGGCTCATTGCCTTCGGCGCACAGACTATCAAGTCCGGGCAACGGCGCCTGGTAGACCGCAACGACCGTCGCGATTACAGCATCTTCCGCATCGGCTTCGCGTCAGCACCCCGGCGGGACGCACCCAGTCCCGGATGTACTGGGCCGGGGGACCCGACGTGGGCGAACACAGTCGAAAGACTTCTTGTGAACAACTTGTCTCTGCAGGTGTCTTTTGAATTCTGCTCGTAGCATCAAACTGTCAGGTGGCTAGTTTCTCTTTTCGTCTTTTGGCCTCTTTTTGTTCTTTGTCTCAGCCAGAAAGCATTGAGTATAGGTGAGGTTGGGTTTGCGATCAATTGAGGGATTCATATTCATAGTTACGGGGGCGTGGGCGGCGGAGCTGCGCATCCACCCGTTGAGTATCCTGCGGGGTTTCCCACCTTTGCCTGGCACGGGCAGACAAGAGGACAGTTTTTTATAATACCAAATGGAATGACATACAAAGGGCAACCGCTCCCCAGAGCGGGGCGTCGTCCCCGAGCTTGGCGGGAACGATCTCCAGCGGGACTTCAGGCAGCACGGTCTCATTGGCGACCCGACGAAGCGTGTCCCACCAGAGTGCCCCGGACTTTGATACACCCCCGCCGAGCACGATCAGGTCGGGGTTCATCAAATTTGCCGCATTCCCGAGACCAATGCCCAGTGCTGTAGCACTACGCGCGACGATTTCACGCGCGAGGCTATCACCCTGCTCGGCTGCGCTGTTAAGATGTTCTGCAGTCAGATGTGGTTTCTCTTCCTGGAGCAACGAACGGAGTAATGACTCGAGAGTTTTATCGTGTCGTAATATTTCAAGCGCATCCTGCGCCATGTACGGACCGGAAGCAAACCGCTCGACACAGCCGCGCTTGCCGCAGAGACACATGGGGCCCTTCATGTCCACGACCATATGACCGAACTCCCCGGCCATGCTTTCCGCGCCCCGGTAGGGTCGCCCCTCCACTATCCAGCCGCCCCCCACGCCTGTGCTGACAGTCACATACAGCAGATTTTGGGTGCTGCGCCCGGCCCCGAAATGGAACTCGCCAAGTGCACCTGCATTGGCATCATTATCAACCACTACCGGTGAATCAAATTCAATTTGGAGAATCTCGCGCAGGCGTATTCCTTCCCATCCAGGGACGTGATGCGAAAGATGTACTACACCCGTAGCGAAATCCACCGGGCCGCCAAAGCTGACACCAATCTCAACTGGTTGCTGCCCGCCGAGCATCTCATGCGCCAATGCAATCACTTTTTTGCGATCCTGTACGGCGGTGTCCCCGCTTTCTGAAACAATGCGGCGATAATCAAGCCAGGTCGTACTGTCGCGCGCAGCCAGACCCACGGCATGTTTTGTTCCGCCAAAGTCCAGCGCCAGGATTGGATTGATCACAGCAATGAAAGCTGTATTCGAAGAATCAGGATTTAGTGGAACCAGATAGCGCCGTTGTCACACCGAGCGCAATCAGCGCGCCACCACCAATATAACGTTCTGCGCTCAGGAAACGTACATTTCTGCGCAGGTGCTGTCCCAATGTTCCAGCCAGCATTGCGTATACGCCGTCACTCAAAATGCCCATGAGTACAAAAAGTGTCCCGAGAATGAACACCTGCAGTGGCACCCGCCCAAGGGAGACTTCCACAAATTGAGGTAAGAAAGCAAAAAAGAAGAGTGCTGTTTTGGGATTGAGCAGGTTTACCAGGAATCCCTGCCAGTAGATTCTCCGCAGCCCGGATTTGCGTATTTCAGTCGTATCTTCCGCCTCGCCGCGCCCGTAAATACGACGCAAGCCGAGAAAAATGAGATAGCCTGCACCTAGGAATTTGACGACGCTAAATGCAACTGCCGAAGCGGCCAAAAGCGCCGAGACCCCGAGCGCGGCTGCAAAAACATGAATGAGCGTGCCGGTACCGATTCCAAGCGTGGACACGATGCCAGCCCTTCGTCCCTGATCGACACTGCGGGCGACGATGTAAAGGACTGCCGGCCCGGGGGTGGCTAGCAGCACGAGAGCAGCGATAACGAAAACAGTAAGGGAAGAAGTATCAATCATAAAATTCCTCAGGCAGGTGCAGCAGATTCAGATGCGACGGACTCAAACGAAGTGAGAGCATCACTTTCATGATCCGGCAACAGGTCTTCCACCAGGCGAACGGGGCGGAACAGATAGCCAAACAAGCCAATAGCTCCCCCGAAAATACCCGCGAATACGAACATCAGAGACATCCCGCTGCCGGGCTCGACACCCACAAGCCACCCGAAAATGGGTGCGAGCGATCCCCCTTTTTGCATGGCCGGTTCAAATATTCGGTCTGCCAGTGGACCGGCGACGAGCATTGCAATTGGCGATGAGGCTTGTGCGATGAGACGGCGAGTTGCAAAAACGCGCCCCTGCACATCGGGCGGTACTTTGGCTTGCCAAATAGCTTGGTTCGAGCCGTTGAGCACCGGAATGATAGCATGGACAAGGAAGGCTCCCAAAGCCCAAACAAACAATCCATGTCCAAGGCCGATAATCAATTCGCCGAGCAGACCGGCCATTGTCATACCAATGAGTACGCCATGAATTTTTCGACGCGGTCCGCCCCACACACTCAACAAGGCTCCGCCAACAACGCCACCAATTGCTCCCGCGGACAATACAGAACCCAGGATCAACTCATTCTCTCCCGTCCGAGCCAAGACCATGGGAGACAAGAGTACAAAGCCTAAAGTTCCGATTAGATTGACTCCAAGAAAAATTAATTGAAGTCCCAGCAAGGGCTTTCGTTGCGCGATATATTTGAAGCCATAAAGTGATTCACTCCAAAGGCTTCCTTGCGACTCTTTCCCCGCGGCCGAGATTTTCGGGATGGGCAAGTGGATAATAAGCAAAGCTCCAATTGCAAGAGTAAACGTGATGACATCGAATGTCATAATCCCGTTAATTCCGATAGGTGCCAGCAACAGACCGGCAAGCAGAGGCGCTATGATATTGCCCCCTGACAGAGCTAGCTCGAGCATGCCGGAAGCGCGTGCATATTGTGACTTCGGCAACATCGTAGAGATGGCGGCCGAATACGCCGGAAATTGAAAGGCATTGAATGCGCCAGTAAACGCACCGGCCACGTAAAGATGCCAGATTTCGAGCTTACCAAGTGCAAAAAGAGTTAGTAGGGCAACGGTTGCGATTCCGGCTCCTAAGTCGCTTAGCATCATTACAAGCTTGCGATTCCAACGGTCCACAAGCGCTCCGGCTATCGGACTGAGCAAGACTGTCGGACCGAAATTGAAAAAGCCTACCAGCGCCAACGTTGTCGCTTCGCCGGTCTCCTGCCAGGCCCAAATCGTAAGTGCAAATTGAGTCATCCCTGTCCCGAGCATGGAGACAACCTGCCCAAGCCAAATAACGATAAAAGCGCGCATGCCGGCTGGTTTTTGGTTTTGAGTCATTGATTTATTTTCTTGGTTGATTTGATTGGCTGAACACTAGGAAGGATAGATATTCAGTCAGACAAGCAACGAAATGTTTCTCTTTAAAAGAGAAACTGCCCGCAGATCATTACAATGTCGGTGGGCAGTTTGCAAGCGATGAGCTTGATTTTGTTTGAGCGAGGAGCTCATGGCATCGTTCGGATGCGCCGATTGGACATAGGTCGATAGAAGCCGCGGGCCGAATCAGCCTCACTATCGTAGCGGGCTTGCATACGGATACCAAGTATTGCCATGCGCCGGCCGATTTCAAACAAAACACGGGAGGCGAGTTTAGGTTTTATATTGGCCTGTTTTGCCAAGCTGAGCAGGCGGTTCTGTTCTGCCTCGCGTAGCAGGTCTGTCAAGCCAAAGTAGAAATGTCCCCTTTTCTCCAAAGTAGAGATGTCCCCTTTTGGGGAGGAGAGATGAACCATCATCGTCGTAGGGCTGTGGAAAAGTGGGCAAGGTGGGTGTGCTTGCCCACTTTTCCATAGCCCCTTATTTGGGCTAACTTCGTTGGGCATTCGGTGCCACCGGCTCGCCGTTCAGGCGCTGGCCATAAGTGCGCCAGGGATGATCGGCAGCCGGGCGTGTAGGTTTGCGGAGCTTCCGATCGAGCGACTTGCTGGAAGCGACCTCGGCCTGGCGCTGTTGCCGGTTGAAAACTGTATGCTCCAGTAGCCGGCCTTTGCCCGCGCCGTCGGCGGGACGGTGTAGCGGATGGCGATCTCGCCGTCGGCTTGCTCATAAACAGTGACGCGGGCGTTGCGCAGGGCATAACCGGGACGCGCAGTCTGGATCTGGTAGACGACCTTGTTGTACTGTAGGGTGAGGTTCTTGGAGAGTGTGCGCGTATCCTGGCGGGTGAAGATACGATCCAGAACGTCGGTGGGCAGCAGTGGGCGATGGGCGTCGCGCGGGTCAGCGGGGACGACGGCGAAGCGCTGGTTGAAATCGTCCATGAACTGGGGGGTGAAGGCGTTGCCGGCTTCAAGGCCGGAGACGCTTTGCAGGCGCATTTCTTTGACCAGGCGGTCCTGCAGGGTCTGATTGGCGCGCTCAACACGCCCCTTGGCCTGCGGGGTGTTGGCACAGATGCTCTGGATGTCCAACTCCTGCAACGCGCGGCCAAACTGGGTCAGTCCGGTGCCGGAGACGGCGTTTTTCGCGTTGACGTGAAAGATGCCATGCTTATCGCTATAGAACGCCAACGGCTTGCTGTGCCGGGCGAAATAGCGGCGCAGGGCGGCGCAGTAGCTAAAGAAGCTCTCCTGGGGCGTGAAGTACAGTTCAAGCAAGCGCCCAGTAGCATCATCGATGAAGACCAGTAGCGAGCAAGCCGGGGCGCGGCCTTCGAACCAGTCAAAGGGTGAGCCATCAATTTGGACTAATTCGCCGAAACAGGCACGGCGAGTACGCATCTGGTGCACACGCGCACGCTTAGCGCGGCGTGGTTTCCAGAGTTCAGCAGCAACCATCAGTTGGCGCACGCTCTCGACCGATAATTGCAGACCATGTATTTCCGTCAGTTTCTCGTGGGCAAGCGTCGGCCCGAAATCGGCGTAACGCTTGCGGATGAACTGCACCGCCTGCTTGCGAACTTTGACACCCAGATGGTTGTTACTCGTCCGCCCGCGACGCTTTGAGACCAGTCCGGCTGCTCCGGCCTGTCGGTAGGTGCGTAAGAGCCGCTTCAAGTGGCGCACGCTGACCCCCAGTTGCTCTGCCGCCTCACGTTGTTTCAGGCGTTTCTCTGCGAGCCTTTGCATGACTTCCAGTCGCGTGAGTTCTTTCTTGCTCATCGTTAGTAGTTTGTCCATCTTCTGCCCTCTCCCCGGTCGTGCCGTAGAGCGTGACCGCAAAAGGGGACATTACTACTTTGGGCTAACACTCGCGTAGCAGGTCTTGCTGTCTTATCTTTGCTGTCGTAAAATCGATGGGTAACATCATTTGTCTCCTTTCCATCGTATTAAAGTGACTCAACCAATTCGAGTAATTTATTACCGTCACTCACGCATCAATTACATGCCTAGAAATTTTTCCAGGGCGAAAAATGTATTGTTCAGGCGTACAAAATTCAGGCTATAACTTTTTCCACCTTCTCGTCGCCGCTCAGTCAAAAAGCCGACGGCCGTGAGTTGCCGCAAATGACGCGAGGCCGCCGATTGGCTGAGATCTAATTCCGTCATAACTTCCTGCGCGTATACTTCGACCCGTTCCTTCACAAGCGCCATAATGCTCAACCGAATGTCATCAGTCAGGGCACGCATCCGCACCAGAATTTCCGAGCGGCTGAGTGCCGGAGAGGAAACTTTCGTATCCTCTGGCAAGCGAGCCCCGAATCCAAGTCGAAGCGTGCCGCCCATTTCAAACTTGCTTACATACGGCCCCAAATGTGCCGACGGCACAAAAATCACTTTGTCGGCATGTTCTAATTTATGCGCCCAGGCCCGCAGATCGTCTCGACCGGTTACGATCTGGACGGCCTTGAGTGGCTCCATTTTGTCCAGATCCACCTGCTGGAATGCACGCACAGAGTCCAACAACTCGGGAAGCACACGCTCCCAATCCGGAGCGAGTACGTTTTCCCACATCCAACGGAAATGTGAGACTATCAGAGCCTGCATGGCCTCAGGATCGTTTAAAAGTGCATGCCCTTCCGCTTCAATCGCCAGATCGACTTCACCATCCCCACAGCAATCCCGTAAAAAATTCAGATACGCGTCAACGCTGGATAGTAGAGTTTCCCGATCCGGCGCGACCGCGTCGGAATTGTGTTTCTTCGAGAATTCCGGGTCGCTGAGCCGCGTCATCAAAACATCGCGCAGTGCCTCAGCTGGTTTTGCTTCCAGCGCATCCACATAAGCCGGAAAGCTGGAATAGCTTCGATCCGGGTTAATAGCTAGATGCAAGCCATCGGTCACGAGCTTGTTTGTGTGCAATCTCTCGGGTGACAGCTCGGCGGCTATTTTTATGAGCCAATCAGAAACACCTGGATATTGGTCAACGACATTGAGCATCATCAACGTATGCAAAATATTGTGTGCGGGTTCGAGTGAAACCTGATAGCGCACTTTTTGCGGCGCAAGTATAAAATCTGAATCCGGTTGAGGCATATACCCTCCGAGAGAAATCAAGTCCTTCTCCTGCGTCTTACCCAGTTTCTCGCAAAACCCGTTCAACTGGGTAAGACGAGTATATTTCATTTTGATCCCAGATGTCAAGGCAAATCCCAAAATATTAAGGATTAACCCGTGTTAAAATCCCGCCATGCCGCTCAGCATCTACGTCAATATCCCCTTCTGCCAGATACGCTGTGCATACTGTGATTTCAATACCTATGCCGGTCTAGGATATCTAATGCCTGCGTACACCCATGGGCTTAGCCGAGAGTTCGAACTGGTCGGGGCCGCGTTGCCCTCCAATTACACTGCATCCCGACGGCAAGTGCACACAATATTCTTCGGGGGCGGCACACCAAATCTTCTGCCACTCCAGCTTTTGTAGAAAATTGTGGACGCTTTGACTCCATCATTTGACATAACGGACAACTGAGAGATAACTCTGAAGGCGAACCCGAGCACATCTCTACTGCTCGGACTCAGGCTCACGAATGAAGACGTTACGAATCAAAGATTCGAAGAACAGTTTGGCCTGAGCTTGCGGGCGGCCTTCCCAGTCGAAATGCAAGCATTGCAAAATAAACGGCTCGTGGACTTGTCAGCGGGGGGCGTACGCGTGCAGAAATCCGCGCGGCTGATCGCTAACCAAGCTTTCCAGATGTTTGTATAATGAATTCACATTTACGTTGTCCTGGAGAATTTGATGTTCGATACTGTTATTGACCCAGAAATGATCCAGCCGGAATCATTACAGCATTATCCGGCAGATCGTTTTCCAACCATCAACCCGGTGCACTGGCTGCATTCCCATTTTGCTGTGGGCGGTTGGAGCCCACTCAATCGACTGAGTGGTATGCTCACTGCCCACATGACTCAGATTGCCCCACAAAACGGTTTCACCTGGCATCCGCATCGCGGACTCGAAATTTATACCTGGATTCTGGAAGGCACGCTTTACCACGAAGATACGACTGGCGGCAAGGGTACGATCGGGCCGGGCGAGTTACAGCGCATGTTCAGTGGCGACTGGATCGAACATCAAGAGCTGAATAAAACCGACGAAGTTGCCCGCGTAATCCAGATCTGGTATGTCGCTGGATTGGAGCATCGCGGCATGAGTCCCCATTATCAGCAGTTGTCGCGGGATGAATTGCCAAAACGCGCGGTTGGCGACGCCGCCGTGTACAGCCTGATCGACTCCGATTCGCCCATGGAACAGCACATGACCGGCCGGCTGACTGCCGCAACAATCCCGGCCAGCGGCGCGACTACCCTCGAGCCCCCTCGTGCGGGTGAAGATCTGTTCCTCTACGTCACTGATGGCAACGGCAATTTGCAAAACGGCCAGAGCAGCGCACTCGGTCAGTATGATGTAATCCTGGCGCGCCCCAACGGCGAAGAAGCAACGATTGAGGCAGCGCCCGATTCGGAACTGCACTTCATGAACTTCTACCTGCCCAGTTTCCTCTCCTGATCAACGCGATGGGGGATTACAACAATTGGCACCTCATCATCGAGACACGCATCGCCAGCCTGACCTTGAATCGACCAGACAAACTAAATAGCCTGGATGTAGAGACGCTCCACGAACTTCGTGACATCACGCAGCAGCTTGCTGCCGACCGCGAGGTATGGGCGGTACTGCTCAATTCCACCGGAAAACATTTTTCCGCTGGGGTGGACGTGAGTGTGATCGGCAATATACCCGGGGCGACACAAGATGCAATTCGGTCCTCGCAGCGTGAACTTCAGGATTGCTTAGATTGTTTCGAAGCGTTGGAGAAGCCAACCATCGCCGCTATCCGGGGTTACTGTCTCGGGGGAGGGCTGATCCTTGCATTGTGTTGTGATCTGCGAATTGCCAGCGAAAACGCGGTCTTCGGTCTGCCGGAAGTCAAACGCAGTGTTGGGGTTATCATGGGCACCCAGCGCATTGTCCGCGTCACCGGAACCGGTGTGGCCAAAGAGTTGATCCTGCTCGCCGAGAATTTCGGAGCTGCGCAAGCAAAAGAGCATGGGCTGCTGCACCGCATTGTCCCGGATGAAACCTTAGAGGCTGCAGCGCACGCGCTGGCTATGAATTTCCTCGAATTGCCACCCCGCGCGGTCGGTATTGCCAAACGACTCGTAGATCAGGGTTGGGGACTCCCCATACGGGAGAGCCAGAAGCTTGAGATCGACGCCCAGTCTGAGCTGCTCGACAGCCCGGATTTCTGCGAAGCCATCGAGAGTTTTTTCGAGAAGCGCCCACCCCGTTATCAGGGCGAATAGTCTCAACTAATTCTGCATAGCCTGCAGCACTTCGGCGCTATGACCAGCGGGTTTCACGTTTTCAAAGACATGGCTGATCTTGCCGCGTTCATCGATGATAAAAGTGGTGCGTTTCACCCCCAGAAACTCGCGGCCATACATCTTCTTCGTCGCCCAAACGCCATAAGTTTCTGCTACTTCGTGGTCCTTATCCGCGAGTAACGGAAAAGGCAAGTCGAACTTGTTCTTGAAGTTCAACTGCTTGCGCACCGTATCCGGACTGATCCCCAACAGCACAATGTCTTGCTTGGTAAAGGCGCTATAATCATCGCGGAATCCGCAAGCCTCCTTCTTGCAGCCCGGGGTATTGGCATGCGGATAGAAAAACAACACAATGCGCTTGCCTTTGAAGTCCGACAAGTGATGGGTTTCCCCGGAATCAGACGGCAGTTCGAAGTCAGACGCGGCGCCCCCAATAGCAGGAATTGACATGGTAAGTCTCCTCATGAAATGGTCTTCTTCGAGCCGTGAGTATACACGCGGGCAGACGAATATCTCAAAACCAACTCCAAATGCGTAATGCGGCAAACTACATTCCCGCGGGCACCTTGCCGATAATACTGGGATTCATGCTTATCACCGATAGTCTGCACTTCATCTTCGCCCGTGCTTTGCTACCGCATTTACCACCGGTCACTTCATCCTTCTTCTTGCTCGCTGTCGGCGCGGTGGAAATGTTTATTTTTAATGTCGTCCGCGGAGGCATCCAGTGGTCGTTACTCTTCCGCAATTTCTGGTTCTTCGCTTCCATTGCAATCCTCGTCGGAGTCGCAACGAACCTCAACTATGTTGCAATTGCTTATATCGATCCAGGGACTGCATCTTTACTCATCAAAACATCAATCCTGTTCGGGCTGGCATTGAGCCTGACCTGGTTACGAGAAAGGCTAACTCGCGTAGAAATCGTGGGTGCATTAATTGCCATTGTAGGCGTATTTGTGATCACCTTTCAACCAGTCGCTATATTGCGTATTGGATCCCTGCTCGTACTTACCTCGGCGTTTCTGTACGCGTTGCACACTGCACTAGTAAAACGCTATTCAGAAGGGATGGACTTTGCCAACTTCTTCTTCCTTCGGCTCCTCATGACTTCAATAGTGCTCTTTATTATGGCTTCCGCTCAGGGCGGTCTGGAAATGCCAAGTGCACCTGCCTGGTTGCTCGTGGTGTTAGCAGGAACGATGGATAGCCTGATCAGTC
The DNA here is from genome assembly GCA_965248775.1 of Anaerolineales bacterium. Classification (GTDB taxonomy): domain Bacteria; phylum Chloroflexota; class Anaerolineae; order Anaerolineales; family JBHHUI01; genus JBHHUI01. Next base: position 382,320 of record OZ252150.1, on the reverse strand, counting down.
GCACGCTATTTTATTTGGCATTACGGCGTATGCGGATGAGCCAACACACCATCATCCAGACTCTGAGCCCTGTACTTGCTATTGGCTGGGCTTTTCTGCTATTTCGAGAAACGCCCGGTCCGCAACAGCTCGCAGGTGGTCTGGCAGTACTTGCTGGTATTGCGATTTTGCTCGGCGCCCGCCTTCGAAATCGTAAAACCGTCCGTGTTTAGACGAATGCCAAACATTCGTAATCTTATCAACCGGATTTTACGCCGTCCGCCGGACAAGCCCGATCCCAAATACTCCGAGCTCACGCCTGAGCGGGTGGATTATGCTTATACAGTTTTCTGGACCAAACAGGTACGCAGCTGGACTGACGCGGAGCGAAAGGCGGTCCGGGGAGCAGTCGCAGCTGTGATCTATTCGCCTGACTTCACCGCTTCAACATTCGAACGAAAATATCAGGTAAACCCACTCGGTTCTGACGAATATTCCGGAGCAAGTTTGCTCGCTTTGGATAAAGTGCTGGCCGCATTTGCTGAAGATTAAGTGCGACTCCCTCAGCAAACAAATGCAAATTGAATTTCCGCTGCATTTCTCCCCGCTGGACGCCTCCTCTGCAGAGGCGATCCTCCATTGGCAATATCCACCTCCATATGAACTCTACAACCACTCTCCCACGGACGCTGAGTCTGTTCTGGCATCTTATCTAAATCCTCAGAATCAATATTTTGCACTGCACGACCAGGGTATTGCTCTTATTGGCTTTTGCTGTTTCGGCGCGGAGGCGCGCGTAAAAGGCGGAGATTATACGCTTACTGCGTTGGATATGGGAATGGGATTACAGCCCGAACTCACGGGGCGAGGCTATGGCGGGAAGGTACTGAGCGCGGTGCTTAAATTCGCATCGTCGAAATTCACCCCTGACAATTTCCGAGTGACTGTAGCAGAATTCAATACTCGCGCTATTCAGTTATATTTATCCGCTGGATTTGAACGTATCGAGTTATTCCAGCGGCTTGCCGATGATATGCAGTTTCTTGTATTCATGCGCGCGACAGGAACTCGTTACCCATCTAAATGAGAACCCCGCTGACGCGCACGACGCCAGCGCTGGCAGAGATCAGCTGCTCCATCATCCCAAGTGGGAATCTCGAATTTGAAGCCAGATTCGAGCAGCCGCGTTGGAATAACGCGCCTACTCTTAAGTATGAGTTCGGTTTCCGTACGCAAAAACACTGCCCCGATCTCCAGCATCCACCTCGTCGCCGGCAATCCAACTGGCATTCCCCAGGACTGGCGAAGTGATCGCATGAATTCCGCGTTTGGCAATGGATTCGGTGCAGCGATGTTTACGGCACCCTCCAACTCCGGGTGAGCGATTAGCCAGTTTACCGCGGCGATAAAATCGCGATCATGGACCCAAGACACGAATTGTTGCCCATTCCCTGCCTGCCCTCCAAGACCGCGCCGTACCAAACCGAGTAGCACATCGAATGCGCCGCTTCTATCCGGACTCATCGTTATGGCCGAACGCATGACCACTTTGCGTGTTTGGGGTACATCTGCTTCCGACAACGCCTTTTCCCAGGCAGTCGCGACCGAAATACTGAATCGCCACGTCTCCGGCACGCAGACTTCAGAGCCGCCTAGAATGCCGGAGTGTTCATCATTTCCGGCATCATAGCGATGGGCATAAATGGTGGCGGTGCCAGCTTGCAACCAAACGGCAGGCGGACGAACTGCAGCAGCGATGGCTTCCCCTACGACCTTTGTCGAATCAACGCGTGAATCAAGAATGCGTCTGCGGTTGGTCGTGTTATAACGGCAGTTGACTGTATGTCCAGCTAGATTAATGACCACATCGGCGCCATCTATCTCGGCTATCCAGGCCCCGAATGAGCGTCCATCCCAGGCAACAGACCGCCATGGTCGGCTGCCCGGTTTGCGGCTCAGCACAACAACATCGTGACCGTCTTGCTGATAAGCGCGCGATAATAGCGTTCCGGTTTGTCCGGAACCGCCCGGAATGACGACCTTCATTTGTTTAGATACTGGACCAAATTACACCATGCCCGAAAGCGATGGTTCAGTCTTTGAAATATAACTGCATCGGCTCGAAGTAGTTTTCCACCCAGCCTTGCTCATATTGCATGCCGTGTGCAGGTAAGTTTGTATGCTTGAGAGTTAGTTTAGTCCCGACCTCAATTGATTCTAAAATCACTTCCAGAATCGAGTCAGGATCGGAGGCTTCGAATTCCGAGGTGCGCCAAGTTTGGACGATGCGCTCTCCCGGGATGAGTTCCACATTTCTGCCCCTGATGTATCCATCCCAGGCGGTGAACTCGCCCCCAATTTCTGTACTCCCTTTCGCTCCGCCACCGGTCATCAAGCCATGCTGGGTGGAATCCAACCAGGCGTGATAGATCTTCTCCGAGGCTGCATTGATCGTCGTCGAAACTTCAAATTCAACTGGCATTACATTCTCCCTCTATTACATTTGCAGCAATAGGTTGCCGCGATTGCAGCATCAGAAGTATTTATTTTCAAGCGTCCGATTCCATGATTCGTTTCAAATTTTTATAGTCGCCGTCAACCGAGCGCTTCACCAATCGAGACAATATTGGTTCCGCGAACTTGAAGAAGCCGGTTGCATCCCCTTCGACAATCGCCCTGACCTGCGCGCCCCGTTCCGTCGGCTCCACAATCCGAGTGAATGTAATCGGAAACGAACCTGCGGTGGAGGATGCCTTTATCAAATGCCCCGGATCGAACTCGATAACTTCAAAAGACGAGATGACCTTGCGTCCCAAAAAGGATGCAATCTGCTCATACGTTGATCCGATGCCGAGTGGTGCCGGGGATGTAAAGCGAGCTGACTGCATCCCGGATTGCCATTCCGGATTATTTTCGAAATTGGAAATAAATTCAAAAACATCCCGTACTGGACGATCAATTTCGACGCTTGATTCTATTCGCAACAAAAGTTCATGACCTGTATTTCTTTATCATTCTCTCAGTTCGCACCATGTGCAGAATGCATCTTGATGCCGATTCCACCTCGTCCCTGCGAACACTAGGGTCCGCGACTAGGAGCCGCCGGAGCTGGTGAAGCCGACGTGTCCGCGGGTGGAGGGGGTTCGGTTGCTACAACACCCAGATTACATACGATTGACGAGAGGCTTAATAGCAAAATAACCATCAAAAAAGTAATTCTACGGAACATTGGATGTTTCCTCCTCGCTCATTGTGCCAGCCTGGGTCGCTTATGCAGAATTGATCGAACTACGCACATATGGAGAAAATGTATGAGGGTGCCTCTCAGATGCATTATAGTCCACGCCTTCTTTACACAGCCCTGTACAGTTCCGCCCCGTACAATTCCCGACAGGACTTTGTGCACACACAAACCTAGTTCCTTTCACAGCGTGGAGTGCGCCCGCCACTTTGCGATGCAGTCTGCACGTGACTGTGCACTACTGGGTCGGAATGGTCTGCAAAGGGCCGCCTATGTATTCAATTTTGGAAGGTTCACTGCTTGGCTTACTTAATCCTAACGCCTGTGGGACCGGCGCATTCGTGCCATCGTCATGAAGATGCTTCCAACCGTCGCAGCAATTGCAATTACGATCTTGGTTGCATCGAAGACCGGTTCGACCCGCACTCCGGACGGGCTGATGACAATAGCAGCGACCGGACGCCCACTGGACGCACCCCCGCCACCACCACCACCGCCGACCCCCGAACCTTGTTGAATAGCTTCTCCTTCTTCTGTACTTCCGCCCCCAAAGCCGTGCCCAAAACCCAAGCCCACGTGTACCTCGGAAGCGAGAATGACAGTCTGGTCCTCGACGGTCACCGGTTTGCCGTAGACAACATTGGGTCTAGTGACTTTGTATAGGCCCTCCACTAGTTCGATCCCCTGACTCCAGTTCTCCACGTCCACGTTTATAACTTTGTCTAGCTCTTCGTTCATGATTTAGCTCCTTTACTTTTTTCTGGACGTGAGAATACTCGTCACGAGAAAAATTAGGCTTATTCCAAACAGGCCGATTTGTATTATGCGGGTGACATCCATCACAGGGACACGTTCGACCTGCCCGTCCTGTTCTATCAGTATGGCAGTCGGGCGATTCCAAACCCAGCCACCATTCGGCCAACGCACGACCAATGCTTGTGATTGCGGTGTCACACGCACATCGCCGAAATTAATCGTTTTTCCGTACTCAGTCTGCCACTGAACCGTGCTATTTAACGCGGTCATCTTGTACCTCCAGATAGCTTTACGTTGTTCAACTGTCCTACACAATTTCACCCACTTGGTTGTCCACAACGACAGGGCATTTGAAGAAAGTCACTGATGGCTCCACTCCGTACTTCTCTAGAATGAATCGCCTCCACGTATCAGTGTGAAGAGCCTCGGCATCTGCTCGCGCATTCCATAAATAGACCCCTCCAGCGGTACACCCATCCTCAGAAAGCAAATAATATTTACGAATGAGTCCAGCAACATCAACATACTTGGGTGTTGTGCTCGAAAAGACCTCCTGCGCTTTTTCTCGGCTCATTGGTTCAGACATCTTGAACTGGACAATTGTAGTGATCATACATCTGCCTCCTTCTGCGAGTTCGGCTTAGTTCTGCCCTGCCGCCTTGTTTAATCCAGTAGCGATTGTACAGGACACGAATCAAGACGGCCACGACAGTCAGATATCAGATTTATATCAGCCGGCTGACATCCGGCCTGCTTGCTCCCCACTTCTCCTGGAATCTTCTTGACTTCGGCCCTCAGTATGATAATATTTGACCAGAAATATCATATCAGTCATATAGTCACAAGAAGAGGTTTATGGCTAAATCCGACGACGAAGACCGAAAAACAAGAATCCTGGATGCCGCCGCCGAACTGTTCGTCCATTACGGCTTTGACAAGACGACTGTCAGCGATATTGCCCGCGAGGCCGGGATCAGCAAAGGTGCAATTTATCTGCACTTCGGGAGTAAGGACGAACTCCTGGAGGGTCTGATCATCCGTGAGATGACGGCGTATGGCACGAAATGGTTTGAACTAATCGAGGCAGACCCTAAAGGCGGCACAATTGGAGGCATGTACAAGAACAGTCTGTACGCCCTTGAAAGCAGCGCATTCATGACTGCGATGTATAGGAAGGATGGACGCGTTCTCGGGAAATATCTGCGCAAACCAGATAATTTTTTCCGGGAGTCCCAGGCAAACCAGAATCAATCTGCACGATACGAATTAGTCAAGTTGATGCAAGCAGCCGGTACCGTGCGCCAGGACCTGGACCCGAAAGTCATCGCACACATAATGAATATACTTGCGTTTGGATTGGTGGGAATGGATGAGGTATTCCCAAAGGACGAAATCCCCCCGATTGAAGACGTCATCGAAGGGATCGCCAAAATCATGGACACAGCGTTGACACCGGATGGCGGTGCCGATAGCGATAGAGGGAAAGCGATTCTGCGCCAGATAGCCAGCGACGAAATTGCACGCTTTGAGGCCGTAAGGAACTCAACGCAGGAGTAATAATTAATGATCAACGTCAAGAACTTAACCTATACCTATCCCGGGACGAGCACAGAAACCCTGCATGGGCTGAACTTTGAGATTGCTGAGGGCGAAATCTTTGGCTTCTTAGGACCATCCGGAGCCGGAAAATCAACCACACAAAATATTCTTATCGGTCTGCTCAAAGAATATGGCGGGAATATCGAAGTCATGGGCCAAGAAGTCAGCGCATGGGGACAGAACTATTACGAGCAATTGGGAGTCTCGTTCGAACTTCCGAATCATTATCTGAAATTAACAGCCCTCGAAAACCTGAACCATTTTGGTTCTCTCTACAGTGGCGAAACACTCGATGCGCTGGAGGTATTGGAGTGGGTCGGACTTAAAGATGAAGCCGACAAGCGAGTTGCCGAATATAGCAAAGGTATGAAGGTACGGCTCAATGTAGCCAGGAGCATGCTGCATAAGCCAAAGGTTTTATTTCTAGACGAACCGACAAACGGTCTCGACCCGGTGAACGCGCGCAATATAAAGGACCTGGCACTGAAACTTCGTGAAGGTGGCACAACGATATTCGTGACCACACACGACATGATGGTTGCAGATGAACTCTGTGACCGTGTCGCTTTCATTACGGCCGGGAACATCAGCGTGATCGACGTACCAGCAACGCTCAAGAAGCAATATGGCCGGCGCGATGTGCGCGTCGAATTTCTCAATAGCACAGAGCAGATACAATCCCAGGAATTCCCACTGGATGGGTTGATTGAAAATCAAGAATTTGTATCCCTGATGAAATCCGCTCGGCGTGTCGAAACTATCCATACACAGAAAACGACACTTGACCGTATCTTTATCGAAGTGACAGGACAGGAGTTGGACATATGACACGCCTACTCACTGCCATGAAAACGGATGTTGCCGTGCAGGTTCGCAATAACTTGTACTCGATTGGGATTGGCGTTGCGGTCCTGGTTGCAGTGATGATGGCCTGGCTCGCCAGCCCCTCGCAGCTGCCCACAGTTGTGCCGACACTACTGCTGATCGTTATTGGCGGGACGACCCTGGTTTATGTCGGCGGCATGATCATTTTCGAGAAGGGCGAACGGACGCTAGATGCCATCATTGTCTCGCCGCTGCGCGCTTCAGAGTATCTGTGGTCAAAAATCTTGACTCTGACCGCGCTGGTCACAATTGAATCGATTGTGATGATCGGCGGTGCGCTGCTTATTATGAGTCGCTTCGAGCCTGTGGCCCTACCAAATATCCCGCTCCTGCTCATTGGCATCATTGCGATCGGGATCTTGTATACCTTGATGGGCATCATTCTCGTGGTGCGCTTCAAGACCATCACAGATTATCTGATGCCTATGGCGGCGATTGTAAGCGTTTTACAAATACCCTTCGTACACTTTTGGGGCGTGATTGTGCACCCCGCTTTTCTCATCGTGCCGACAAGCGCACCGACCGTTCTCATGCAGGGAGCCTTCATCCCATTGCAAACCTGGGAGTGGGTGTATACGATTGTCTACACGGGTGCGCTCATGATCGGCCTTACCATCTGGGCATATCGGGCGTATAACAAACACATCGTAATGGAAGTAGGGTAACTCCATGCAAATGACAGAACTTATCCCCAAGCTCGGGCGCAGCGATGCCAAGGTCATCGGCCGGGATCGATTCCCTCTATTCATGCTTCTATTCGCAGTGTATCTCGCAGTCGTGCTGCGCTACGCCCTCCCGTGGGTGAACAACTATCTGGCTGAAAATGGGGTTCTGCCGAATGAAACCATTTCTCAATCCCTTTCCGACTACTACCCGATGATCATCGCCTTCCTTGTTTTCTTTACTGGCGCATTAATCGTGGGCAGCGTATTTGGCTTTGTGCTGCTCGATGAAAAGGACGACAACACCATTAAGGCCATGCTGGTCACGCCTATTCCGCTGAATCAGTACGTGCTCTATCGGGTCGGTCTGCCCTCGATATTTGGTTTATTGATCATCGTTGGCATGGGGCTCTTTATTGGTCAGGCGCTCGTTCCGCTCTGGCAATTGATCCTACTCTCCACCGGAGCAGCGCTCACCGCGCCGATCGCATCGCTCTTTTTGGGCGTGTTTGCAGAGAACAAATTGCAGGGCTTCGCCTATAGCAAGTTCACCGGCATCGGCGGGTGGTTCATCCTGCTGGGCTGGTTTTTCGCTGAGCCGTGGCAATGGTTGTTCGGCGTGTTTCCGCCGTTCTGGATCGCCAAGGCTTACTGGCTGGCGCTCGAAGGCGATGGGCTGTGGTGGGTGGCGTTAATCGTCGGGGGTGTATTGCAAGTAGGTATGATCTCATGGCTGATGAAACGCTTTAATGTCGTCGCCTATCGTTAAATAATCTCCGAAAGCTCGACTGCAACTCGTTCACTTAAGACCTTCAAGGTCTGTGCCCCGCTCATGGTCCGGAGGGCATCCAAAAGACGACGGAGGTCTTTTGATTTAAGGTCTCGCAACCAAACTCACTCCATTAAGACGATAATCGCTTCATTGGAAATTCATTGGAGAACTGACGTGCTTCTCCAATGGTTCGCCAAACTCTCCAACGCATAGTAGAAGTATCGAATTTTATTGGCCCGACGCGAGATATATATCTCACGTTAGACAAAGATATTTGGAGAAAACCATGGCGAAGCTTATCAAGAATAAACCGAAATTCAATTTCTGGTTGGACGCTGCACTAGGCGCAGGCTTTCTACTGACCCTGGCTACCGGCGACGAGTTGACCGTGCTCCACGAATGGATCGGGATCGGTCTTGGCACCTTAATCATGACTCATCTCGTGATGCATTGGAAGTGGCTTGTCGCGACCACCAAACGCCTGTTCGGGAAGATGCCCACCCGGACGCGCATAAACTACGTCTTGAACTTTGGCGTAGCGGGCGCCTTTCTGCTCTCGTTTGTGACGGGCTTGGCTATGTCAAACCCGCTCTGGGGTGGCGTTGGCACGAACGGGATCGTTTCCGGAATTCACGAAGCCGCTTCCGGCTTGACTGTAGCGATGGCATTGGCACACGTTGCTATCCACTACAAGTGGATCCTGAATGGCATCAAACGTTTTGTACTGAAAATCACACCCAAACGCCGCCGACGGACTGTTGCTCCAACAAAGGCAGTTTTGAGCCAGGCTTAGCAATTTACCCGAAGAATCAATCAGATCATCGGAGCAGTCCTTCCCATTCGCGGGATTGCTCCGGTCCTTTTTAAGCTATCTACATTCCAACCGCTACTTCTCGCCTTCATGTGTTAGCTTCAGAATGTATTCCTCGACTTCTTTCCCACGGGCGTTGGAGTAGCCCACTCCCTCGTCAGAAATTTCGAAACCACATTTCTCCAGCACGCGTATGGATGCGACATTGTCTTTAGCAACCCGGGCATAGAGCAGCCGCATCTGATTTGCATTTAATAATCCCGCCAGCGCTTGCGCGTGGCAATGCCTCGGCCCCAGTGATGTTTGCCAAGCCAGTAACTGATCTCTGGTTCGCCGAACCAGCCGTGGCTCAGTATATACCCCGCGACTTGGCCCTCGAATTCTATTGTCCGCAGGGTGATCGCTTCGTCGGTAAGAATTTTGTCCCAGTGCGCTTTGAAAGCCTCATGGTCCGTGGGGTCTGTGGCGGCGAAGGCGGCCATCTGGTTGGCGCCTGCGTCCAACTGCTGCTCGAAGAAGATAGGTAGGTCGTCCTTAGTGGCCGCGCGCAGACGAATAGCATTTTTCATTTCAGTGGGAGTGCTTCGTCCCATGAAATGCGCTGCCGGCAGCTATCAAGATTTCTTTTTCTTCGCCGGCTTTGGTTTAAGTGATTTGACGTACGCGAAGCTGATGTCCAGATATCTCCGCATCACTTTTGTCTTGCCCAGTAGGTCTTCAGGGACGGCGGCAAATTCTTTCATGATTGCGCCATGCGACTCATACAGGCTGGTTTTATATTTCTTCAAGAATGCTTCGCGCTCTTCCTTGGGGAGGCGCAGGCCCATGGTGCCGGTCTTGGAAAGGTGGCTGAACATATACCCGTTTGCGGACGTATAGGGATTGCTGACACCTTTACGCTCGATTTCTGGATTGGTCGCGATCAGTTTATCGTATGCGGCCAACTTTTCAGTGGGGATTTCGGTTGCCTTTTTACTCATGCTGTTACCTCGGGGTGGTATTTACTCACCATACAATAGCATGCTGAACTTGCGGGCACGAGCAGCGACGGACGTTCTCTCGTCGGCTTTATGTCGCTCCAGGCGCGAGCGCAGCCACTTTTTGAGTGCCGCATCCTCCTGCGCCCATATTGTGAGTATCTCCATTGTATTGTTCAACACAATCCAGTCCGTGTGTTTGTCCACATTGTGCTTCATCACTTTGAGCGCACCTTTGCGTTGCTCAGGCGTCATATACGCGAGCAGCGTGTTGTAGAGCAGTGCGAGCGTCCATTGTGTCGAGGCCTGATCGATGGCTGCGATCTCGGTGAGCAATCCATCGATGTGTGGCACGAGCCATTGCGGCTGTTCGAGCGATACGCGTTTCATGGCATTGTAGGTGCGCAGCCGCACGACTTCATCCGAACTGAAGTAACAGCCGTAGAGTTCTGGCAGCTTCTTCTGATTGGCGAGGACAATTTCCACCACCCCGAGCGTGCGCCCGAGTGAATTCGGATGGCCACCGGTCAGCATTTGTTCGAAGGGCTCAGTTTTCATTTTGCTCCTTGGATCATACTAAGGGTTCATAAAAGAATAACCTCCCGTTTGTCATTTCGACCAAAGGGAGAAATCTTTCACAAGGTTGGTTGTGCAGTGAGTGGGGGTGTGGATTTCTCGCTATCGCTCGAAATGCCAAATTTTAGGTGCGGGAGGTTATATATTCACGGACCCTAACTATCTGACCAGACGGCGAGTTCATTCCCATTGGGATCGGTGAAATGAAAACGGCGACCGCCCGGAAACGAGAAAATATCTTTCACAACAGTGCCACCATTTGACAGGACGGCTTCTCTAGTTTGTTCCAAATCTATCGCGTACAGAATAATTAGAGCAGCGCCGTTCTCGGTTGCTGAGTGCTGTTCCGATTTATAAAAGCCCCCATCGATCTTGCCATCGGTGAACGCTCGGTAGTCAGGCCCAAAATCTGTAAACGCCCAATGAAAAGCTTTTTCATAAAACGCTTGTGTTAGATCAAAGTTGCTCGCGGGTAGTTCAATGTAGTCTATTTTCTGATCGGCTGGCATTCACAAATCTCCTGTAGCTTTGACACACAAATGATTGCAATCAACGACCTTGTGCGGTTCTGGTTAGGAATGGATTCGGCTGATTTCGCGGGGTCATTAACGCTAGCGATTTCTGGTGGACGGATAGCAAAGAACCGACTGATGTCAGCTTAAAGAAGTGTGTCGGACAAGTACGAGATTGGCCGCCAGCATATTTCGCAGGCTGCACGAACGGGAGCGGGTATGAAGGCTTTAACTACAGCTGCGGTGGTAATTATTAGCCTAAGAGCCGCGTTATCAGAGAATCGGAGACCTTGAGATGGACATATACAATGACGAGTCGCCCGCCAAGAACGATATTGTCCTGATGCCGCAAAGGAGCTCCTTCTTCGCCGATGAATTCTTCATTCAGAGAAGTTCCGTTTGAGCTGCGAGCATCATAAATCCAGTGCGTGCCTCCTTGATTGACAATGTAGCAATGCGATCGAGAAACGCCTTTGGCAGCCAGAATAATATCGTTGTCGAGGTGGCGACCTAACGTCGTACGGCGTGGATTAAGCCTGTGGAACGTACCAGATTCCATGGTGCGGCGATCTCCCACAAGCAAGAATGTTTCGACTGCTTTGGATGTATCTAAAAATTCGGTATCAAGGGGCTGTGATGATAGCGATGTCATCTCCTCAATAATTTCACCTAATAACCGATCAAAGTCTAAATTATCCTGTGACTCCATTGTATTCCCTCCTTACGAAGACAATTCGCCCTTGCGCAGCTTTGTCGTTCCGTAATTATCTTGATCTGAGATCGGAGTACTGTCGCTTGGTATGATAACAGGTGCTTTGAGCAATCGGCCATGCTTGGGCTCAAATGGCAGGCACAGATCACGAAGCCAAGATGCATCTCAAAGCGTCGCATTTTTGCGCCCGAGAAAATGTAGAACCTATAATTGGATGACATTTAGTTGGAGGCGATAGTAATGCTGAAGCAAAGTCGAGTTTTATCGGTATCTCTTATATTTGTGATTTTTACTGCTCTGGCGTGCAATTTCGGAGCCGGGGCGAATGATCCTGAAGCAGCGGCTCAACAAACGATCGAGGCGATCTTGTCTGCGAAGGCAGAAGAAGCAGCCGCAGAAACGGCAGTTGCCCAAACGGTCGAGGCGATCTTAGCAGCGACGGCTGCAGCGTTGGCCGAATAGGACGCGACTGCCACGAATACGCCTGAAGGCGAATCAGATGCTGGGCAGGAGGCTGGCGAAGAAACCTCCACTGAAACTCCAGAACCCAAACCAACTGATACGGAAGGTCCGACGAACACACCCGGTGTGGAGGGTTGTACCGATGGAGCACAGTTTGTGGCCGATATCACGATCCCCGATGATACACAGTTTGAACCCGGAGATACATTTACCAAAACCTGGAGCATCCGGAACTCGGGTACCTGCACGTGGAACAGTTCCTATACCTATCGCTTCGTCAGCGGCGATCAGTTGAGTGGTCCCGACTCGTTCCCAATTTCAGGCATCGTCGCGCCGGGCGCGGTAATAAATCTATCTGTCAATCTGGTCGCGCCGACTGCACCGAAAACATACAAGGGCGGCTGGCGCATGCACAACCCGGGTAATGCGCCGTTTGGATCCACGCCATTTGTTCAGATCATCGTAGCAAGTCCGACCAGCACGCCGACGATTACGGCGACCCCCACAATCACCAGTACGCCGACACAGACCGCAACGGCCTCCGCGACTCCAACAGGTATAGACCTGGTCATCTCGTCTGCATCCGTGATCGGCTCGGCCAATATCATTTACGTCGTTCCACAACCAGCAAACCCAACCACTACTTTCAATTTCAATGTGCGTGTGAAGAATATTGGCACCGCAGGTGCACTTGGGAGTTTTGTGGATGGCTTAGTCCAGGGCTCACAAAAGCTGCTATGTCTTGCGCCACCACTCGACGCGAAGAATGTGGTCCCCCTGGCACCCGCAGAAGAATCTGCTGACGTCAACGTAAGCGTGGATGTCGTCGGCTATGGCAGTTTCATTATTGAATTCTCTGCGGACTATTGTGGTGTAATCGACGAAAACAGCGAGGGGAATAATACGACAATCGTTACTGTGACTGTAAGTTAGGTCTATCCGAGTTTCAGCGAATTTTATTCAAACGCAGTGCAATAAGTACATGTTTTCGATATCGATCCAACCCATGGCAATTGATCACTCAGTCTAAATAGTTTCCGGATTTTTCGACCACACCTCCTTGAGACCGGCGCGCGTGGTCTTATCTTCCGGTACGGCTTCCATGTGTAAGTCCAACGGGACATATCGTGTTCATCGGAATCGACAGGTCGCATAGTTCTCCTTCCTGCAGTCATTACTCATCACTGGCGAGACCTTTGCCAGGCGTAGAGATTCACGCCCAACATGCTCACGACGAATGCAAGATAAACCCAGGTGCGCGGCGCGGCCCAATCCAACATGCCAGAATAGCGAGCGACCGTCGCCAGCTGCAGCACGCCGAGGAACGTATAGCCGATAGATGCAGCGCGCATGCGTGCGAAGTCGTTTTCCCACACTGCCTGGGCAGCAGTTGTGCCGATCCCCATGAGCCAGGCGCCAACCGCGCGCCCGGTCAAGGCCGAGAGGGTCCACGGCCAATACGCTTCACCAATTGACACGGGTGAAATAAGCAGAAAATATCCAAGTATCAACAGGACCACGGCTTGCGCTCCAATGATAACGCGCAACCACCCAGGCAGCGGTTTCGCCCGCGCGGGATCTGTACCTGGATGTCGAAGCTGACGTAGCACTAGCACCAGCAGCGCGGGAGGCACAAATATATAGACAGCGAGCCAAGCCCAGCCGAACACACTATCCATGTGAAAGCGATCAAGGTGGATCAGTGTGAAGGCGGTTGTCAACGTTGTGAAAACAAAGACGCCCAAGACGGCTAATCTCGCGTGTGACCAATAGCGTTGTCGGGATGACAAGTAGACGAGCGGGACACTCCCCCAATACGCTGCTCCGAGAAATGCAGCCGTGATGGGTGTCATGATCGTCCAGGCGAAAAAGGTATCAGTGTAATTGGTGAGCACGAACAGTTGAAGTCCAGAGATAGCGACGAGGCCGGTGTCCAACAGGAACCACTTTTTCATCTCGCGCGTAAGCAGGCGTATAGTATCAATACGGAGGGTAGTCATGGATCAATTATGATGCTCGAGAGGATCCGAATCCTTTTACAAAATATTCCCTATTTACTTGTATTCTAAATAATAAGCATCGACAGAATAATCTACCCTTCACAACTTTACGGGGTGTAGGCATCGGAGCTAAATAAATGGCATAGGATCCGAATAATTATGAGTCATAGATTCGTGGCCTACGCTACTGAATTTCAGCTCGACTCGCCGTCATTCTCGCACCTGATCACGCCGAGAGATTCGGCGCGCTTTGCTTGACTCACCAATGCAACATGCGCCAATATCGAGGATGGGGTTGCCATGCCAATCGACGTCTGACTGAGGATGTCGCACAGTGACGCCCCGGCCACGGCTGGACGTAGTGCGGCGTTGTCCTGCAGGCGATCAACTACGAGCATGAGCAAGCTCATGGTTTCTCCGCAATTGGCAAAGTCAGCCAAGCGCGTGTCCCGCGACCCTCACCTTCCGACTCCAGCACGATCTCGCCACCCATCATCTCGACCAACCCGCGCGATATAGCCAGCCCCAACCCCGTGCCGCCATGTACACGGGAAAAGGACGAATCAGCCTGAGAAAATTTGTCAAACGCGCTCGACATAAAACGTGGGCTAATGCCCACCCCTGTATCCGTAATTTCGATCAGCGCGTAATCGGGGTCGGCTGCAGGATTTGCGTTCACCGACACTTTTCCGGAATCTGTGAACTTGATGGCGTTACCCACCAAATTAAGAAGCACTTGTCGAAGACGCGCCGCGTCGACCCGGACGAATAGCCCAGGGGAGTAGTCGAACTGTAGAGCCAGGCCTTTCTTCTCCGCCAGCACGCCAGTCGCCTGCTTCACTTCATCGAGCACGTCGGCGAGCCGTACACGCTCCAGGTTGATTTTCAGTCGTCCAGTTTCAACGATGGTAATGTTGAGCAGGTCATTGACGACGGTAAGCAGATGGTTGGCGTTTTTCAGCGCTATCTGGAGGAAGTCGCGCTCCTGCTCGGGTGTCTTCGCCAGGCCATCGTTCAATATCTTCAGGAAGCTAATAATGATGCTGAGTGGAGTTCGCAGCTCGTGTGAGGTGTTGGCCAGAAACTGAGTCGTGGAGCGATTGGCCGCATCGGCGACGAGTGCCAGTTCCTGCGCCTGTTCGACAGCCTGGGCGAGTTCTGCATTCGCGGTTTCTAACGCCTCCTCCGCCCTCTTGTGAATCGTTATATCCCGCACGAGGCTCAGAACTTCGTCTGCCAGAGATCGCGCAATACGCGCTTCATAAAAGCGCGTATTACCCTCTATTTCCAAGGTGTATTCATGCAATTGGACAGTACCAGTTTGTAAGGCGTTGGCAATGTGTTGCATTGAGTCTTGCGCCACTGTCAGGGGCAACGTGGCTGAAATTGTCTTACCAGGCAGCTCGCTGATGGGAAGTAGCGTGTTCCAATCATTTGCTGATCTTACGTCCAGATAAATCCCTTTTTTATCAATGCGGAAAATGGCATCGGGGATGGCATCGAGTAGCGCGCGGTTAATATTGTTGCTCTCCCGCAGTGCTTCCTCAGCCCGCTTGTGCTCGGTGATGTCCTGTTCGGTCCCGAAGGACTTGATAATCCTATTTTGATCATCCAGCAAAATCTTACTCCGAAGATACACATGGCGGACGGCGCCTGAGCGGGTGATGATACTGAATTCAATATCCATTCCTTTCAGCTGTTTTTCAGAATCATCAGAGCGTTGTTTGTACCGTTCCTTGTCATCCGGATGTATTACGCTTACGTCAGACTCCCGTTTTGAGAAGAAAACCAGAGCTTCGTCCACGCTCATCTCATAATTCCGCGCGAACTGCTCTGAGCAGGTAACCAGCTTGTCATTTATGCGGTCCCACTCCCAGTAACCCAGCTTGCCCATGCGTTCCGCCTGACTATAGAACGCCTGACTTTTTTACAATGCTACCTCGGCCCGCTTCCGTTCAGTGATGTCCCTGGCGATGCCGGCCACACGAGTTATCTTGCCATTTTCGTCCCTAACAAGATTTCCTTGATCTGCTATTGTGCGCACAGTATTATCAGGTCTGACAATCCTGTACTCCAGTTCGTAGTCTCCATCCCCCTGTATAAAATTCGTAAAAGCTTTTACGACACGCTCTTTATCCTCTTCGTGAATGCATTCATACCAAAGAGCCGGATCCTGATAAAGCTCTGCAGCAGAGCGCTGCCATATACGTTCAAAAGCCGGATTCAAGAAAATAATCGTTGCGTTGTTGGGGGCTTCAGCATCCATAAGCCAAAAGGCATCATCGATATACTCGGAAATCTGAGTGAAGCGTAGGTTGCTGTCAATCAATTTATCTTCGGCTTGTTTGGCCGCGGTGATATCGCGAGAAATACCCACAATTCCGATAATTTGCCCCTCGGAATCTCGTAAGGGCACCTTCGTTGTCGACATCCATATCGGTTCGCCCAGCTGGTTTATTCGCACCTCATCCTTGACAACTCGAGGTTGACCGGTTTGGATAATGGCCTGCTCATCCGCATCGTACTGAGCAGCGACCTTCGGCTCGTGAACTTCCGAATTTGATTTCCCAACTACATCATTTACAGATGATTTCCCCAAGGATCGCGCGTGGGCCGGGTTGGAAATGAGATAACGACCGTCGACATCTTTGACATAGATGAAATCAAAGACAGTGTCAATAATTGTTCGTAACATTTTGCGTTCTTTATCAAGGGCTGCCTCTGCCTGCACCCGCTCGGTGATGTCATCTTGGATCGAAATCCAATAGGTCTCCCCTGACACTTCCAGGTCGTTAATGCGAGTGTATGTGGTAAAAGGCGTTCCATCCTTTCGAATATTATAGAACTCTCCGCGCCAGGATCCGGCTGTCCGCAATTGTGCGCTGATCTCCTCAACAATGAGGGCGTTCTCCTCTGGCGATTCAGCATTCAGAATCGACACGTGTTTACCAATCAATTCGTCGCGCTCATAACCAAACATCGCGTCAAACGCTGGATTGGAGTAGATGATGATCGCATTCTGATCAGTAACATTTACTCCCGTAGCCATGCTCTCTAGAACGCTCGTCTGCGAATTGAGCATCTCTTCCGCCTGCACCCAACGAGGGGCTATGCTTCCCGGTCGTTCATCTTTTTCAGCCATAGTACCTTGTTATACACCATCACCCGAACTACAAATAGCGGTAGCCTGAAGGCCATCTAATACCACACACTCTATTTTCACCAATCTGCATTATCCACTGACCCGGCAATTCTATGCGTCTTCGCCACGTCCTCTGTGGTTTGTGCGAGATAACGTCGTAGCACTGTCAGGTCGGCATGGCCCATCGCTTTCTGCAGGGTGAAAATGTCCATGCCGTTTCTAAGACATTGAAGGGCAAAGAAGCGGCGGAAACTGTGAAGACTCGGCGGCTTGACTCCGACTTTCTTTGCACGTCTTACGACCATACTACGAAGGCCGGAGTATTTTATGCGAGTACCTTCATCGGTTACCCAGAGCGCAGGACACTTGTCTTCACGAAACCTTAGATATGCACGTACAACTTTTAGGGTCTTGCGACCCATAAATACTGTTCGGGGTTTGCCCCCTTTGCCACGTCGCACGGTCACTGCACCGCTGGGGTACTCGCAGTCCGCTAGGTCAAGCTCGACAAATTCACCTGCACGAACGCCCGTGTCCATGAGAAAGATAAATGCGGCGCGGTCTCTACGACCGGTCAAGGAGTGTCGGTCACATGTCTCCAACATGGACTTGATAATGCTGATGTCAGTCGGTTCCAAGGGCTTAGTATCAACTCGGGGTGCCCTGACTTTTCGAATAGGATTCTTCCAATCGTCAGGCTCTATCTCATTTTCCCACCAATAGAGGAACGTGCGAATCGTCCGGTAAAACGCATGGACACCACCCGGATTGTGGGAAGTTGACTCCAACCACAGCAAGTATTCTCGGAGGTCATTCGACGAGATTTCTGTAATGTGCTTGATAGCATTGATGTCACAATACTCAGCGAATTTGTCGAGCTTCTGCCGATAGAAACCGAGTGTGCCACTGCTCAGACTCTGTGATTGTCTGTCAACCAAGAAGGCACTTATCTGCGTCAACAAGTGGTCATCTTGGGACAAAAAAACTGTGAGAGTCCGTTGCCCTAAAGTACGTGTCGACATTATTATTCTCCGTGATATTTAGGAGAACCGCCAAATTTAGGGTACCCTGCCCCTATCCTGCTGCTATAATTTCTAGCGCAAAATGGCGAGGTAGCTCAGTTGGCAGAGCAGCGGATTCATAAGCCGCGGGCCGTGGGTTCAAGTCCCACCCTCGCCACTGTCTCAGACCGCCGGACGTGATGTCCGGCGTTTACTTTTAATGGACGGCGCATTGATATAATGCGCAGAAGTTTTGATCACCCTTCTCCAACATGGGAGGCAATACATGGCACGCATATTAATTTTAGGCGGTGGTTTCGGCGGTTTGGCCGTGGCGCGCACATTGCGCGATCGGCGCCCTGACAGCGACGACGAAGTCATCCTGGTCGATAAACAATCCCATTTCCTTGTGGGTTTCCGCAAATCGTGGGTGCTGGTGGGCGAATCCACACTCGAAGAAGGCCTGCGCCCGATCGCCGATCAGAGCACCGCCGGTGTGCGCGTGATCCAGGGCGAGATCGAGGCCATCGATCCGGACGCGCGCGCGGCCACTGTGGATGGCGAACGCATCGATGCCGATGTGCTGGTGGTGGCGCTCGGTGCGGCACTGCACCCCGAAAAAATCCCCGGCTTTAGCAAGCACGCCCACAGCGTCTACGACCGCGCTGGAGTCGAGGCGGCGCGCGAGGCGCTGCAATCCTTCGCGGGTGGCCGGGTGGTGGTCGGCATCTTCGGTGAGGTAATCAAATGCCCGGCGGCCCCCTTTGAGATTGCGCTGCTCGTGCAGGAGCAACTCAGCACGCGCGGTGTCGATTTCGAAATGGAGGTGTTCACCCCCAAGCCGGGCTCGTTGCCCGTTGCCGGGCCGGCCGCCTGCGATGCACTTGAGGGCCGAATGGCCGCGCACGGTATCCGCTTCGGCGCGAACAAACAGGCCGTACGGGTGGAGGCAGAGGCGGTTGTCTTCGCCGACGGCAGTCGCAGCGCTTACGATCTTTTACTGGGCATTGCACCGCATCGCGCGCCGCAGGTCGTGCGCAACAGCGCCCTCACCCAGAGTGCGCCGTGGGTGCCGGTGGACTCCCGTACGCTCGAAACGTCATTCGACGGCGTGTATGCCATTGGCGATGTGGCACGAGTGATGATGGCGGTGGGCAAGCCGATGCCCAAGGCGGGAGTCTTCGCCGAGGGGATGGGTGTGACCGTGGGGGAACGCATCGCAGCTCGCTTGGCAGGAGAGGCACCGACCGCCGAGTTCAGTGGCGAGGGAGGCTGCTATCTGGAAGTGGGCAATGGGCAGGCCATGCTCGTGACCGGGAACTTCCTGGCCGACCCGCGCCCCGATGTTCGCCTGACCGAGCCATCGGTTGAGCAACTGCACCAGAAATTTGATTTCGAGGCCGAGCACCTGCGGGAGTGGTTCGGCTGATTCGCGAATTTAGTGTCTATTCTGAATTACTTTCCGGCTGGTCTGCTGCTCAGAAAATCAGGGTCATGGCACAAAGTCATGTCACCCCCCCGTCCAGCCGGGGCTGGGAAGGGTCTATAGGAATGAGAATTAAATAACTTGTGCAAATGGGAGAGCGCGGTAATTCCATTGGGGCAAGAAATCATCAAAGATAATGCGCATGTTGTCCCTGAAATCTGTGGCTACTTTACGACCGGTTTCGTAGACCTGGTCAATAACATGGACAAAAGCTTTCAGTCCGGTCTTGGTGCTGGTTTTTTCCATCAGTTCTTTGACGAGTTTGCGGCTGGTGAAGATCACGCCTTGGCAAGCGCGGGTAACATGCGGGAAGAAACGGTGTTCGCTGGGGTTGTATTTCGAGCAATAGGGTGGATAGTGAGCAATGCGAATTTCGACCCCGATTTCATCGGCCAGTGCTTGCAAGTCTTGCTTGAAGATGTAGTAGCGGGAACTGTTACTCCCGCCGCCATCGCAAAGCACGAGAATAGAAGTGGCGTTGGGATAGTGGTAGTGGCCGTATGTGTACCACCAATGGCGAAAGCTATCGCAAGCGAATTCACTGGTATCATGACTGCCGCCGAGTTGGATGTAGCCGACATTGAGACGCAAGTCGTAGAGACTGTGAGGAATGCTGACCCCAGCAGCATAGCTGTTGAAATCATGGTCATAAGTTTGCAGTTCTTCCAGGGTGTACAAATGTCCGTCTCGGTAGAAATTGCCCAGATATTCCTTTTTCTTGCTGTCCATGCTGACAATGGGATTGCCCGCCGCTTCGAATTCGGTCTTGAGCCGCGTGATGTTCTCAAATTGCTCGTTGCGGTTTTCAATCTCGGCCTTCAAACCGAGTTTCTTTTGCGCTTTTCGGCGGCGATAGTTGTGCTTCTGCAGCAACTTGCGCACCACATATTTGCTGACCACGATGTCGTGCTCGGCCCGCAACGCTGCAACAATCTCGCCCGGGGTCAGGTTCGTCCAGCGCACCCTCTCGTCCAGCGGGTCACCGGCTGTGTGCTCGCGCAACACTGCCAGGAACTTCTCAGCAAGTTGCGCCCCCCATGTGACGTAGTACGGTTTGCGTCCGCCGCCTGGCTTCCGAATGCGCTGCTCCACTTCGCCCTTGGGCAAGCCACTGACTTCGCGGGCGCCTTTGCTCACCGTGTTGCGACTGCACCCCAACACCCGCGCAATGTAACTCCGTCCGCCGTGTCCAAATCTCAAGGCTTCGAAACCAGCAAAGCGACGCCCATCTTTCTCGTTCAAGCTGTTGTAAAAGCGGCGCATCATTTCTTCATGTTCGGGCGCATAGGGTTTCATCATGGCCTCCTGGCTAGTGTTCTGATGAAGCCACGAGAATATCACTGCTTGCATCCGTTGTGAACCAACTGCCCAAATTATTTAATTCTCGTTCCATAGCACGGACAAACTAGATGCTTCACTACGTTCAGCATGACAGATAATTGAAAAGGTTGAACATAGCCTTTACGGTGTGGCTGTAGGAACCGGCGTCGCTGCCGTCGTCGGGATGGGAGTCGGTGTACGCGTCGGCGCGGGTGTCGGCGTGCGCGTTGGTAATGGAGTCGGCGTGGGGCAATTAGGCACATCGAGCTGGCCGTTGAAGACAACAGACCTCTCCCACGAGCGCATGTCCCACACACGGAATTGTTCCAAGGTTCCGCCGGCAGAGGTCTGGAGCTTCTGGAACTCGGCCCGAACATGGGCATCTGTGTAATGCACCTCAGCCCCCACATTTGAAAGTGACACTCCGCGCGGACAACGATAGGTCCCCTCGATAATCAACTTGCTGTCCACCTCCAAGTTGAACCCCGGCACTCCGGAAACGACCTCAGATTCACCCAGCCGCTCTACAATCCAATTCGCGGAATCAATGGAGACAAAGTCTGCCAGCAAGTCATCGATTTCCCGTATGATGTTGGTGCGCCCGGTAGGGGTCCAAATATTATCTAGTGGTTGTGTGGCCTCCGTCTGCAGGCGCTCCGCAGCCGATTCAAAGGCAGCCGACAGGCCATCGAATTCGCGCCCAGCCGGACGCTCAGTTGGCTCGGGTGTGGCTGTCACAATGATCACTTCACCCGTGGGCCCGAGTACTGTTACCGACACTTCGCGGGTCACCTCCACAACCACTTCGCGCGTGGCTTCCACTATGCGGGTGAGTTCTACCGGCACGTCACGCGTTATTTCCACAATGCGCGTGACCTCCACTGGCGGCCGCTCGCGCTGATCATCCAGATAAAGCAAGCTGAGAGCAGCAAAAAGCGGTAGGCCGGGCACCAAAAGTGCGATCAGCAGCCGGGGGGTCGTGGCGTTGTTGTCGAGCAAATACAATACGATGCCCCACAACAACATTGCCAGACCGAAGACGCTCAGGATCCATTTGTTTTGCTCGACCACGGCCACCGCTTGACCGGCACCCAGGGTGATGGCAGCAAAGCTGACGAAGATGGAGGCTGCCCCGAAGAACACCAACACAGTGGCAAGTGGCGCTCTCAGTAGCGATTGAAAGAAATTCTGCATTGCGAGATTCGCTTCCTCGTTAGAACTGTCCTTGCATGGAGGCAGCGTACCCGGTCATTTCTACATAACCATTGCCCACCACTGCGTTCCCGGCGCGCGTTCCCATAATGCGCACCGCGCCTTCCCAGTAGACGAAGAACACGTTCAATTCCTGATCGCTGAGATGCGGCTCAAGTGCGAGTATGAGGTCGAGACTGGGCACGCGTAACTCCCATTGTGAGGGGTATTCTGCACCCGATCGCGGGCTGCGCCAAGTGTCACCTACCGCGATCTCGAAATCTTCGTACGCCAAGTGCGTCGTCTGGCCGTCGACTGCGATGAAAGTGCCGCTGGAGAAAGGGTCTGTGCTGCCATCTTCTTTGCGCAATTGGAAGAGCATAAGTTCCGAGCCGTCGTCCAACTGGATGGAGAACCAGTCCCAACCGACTTGGTCGGGCGCCAGCGCGCTGGTGCTGAATTCGTGGTCCATCCAGCTCAGGCCGCCAACCGCGAAGGTCTCCCCGCGGATGGTCAGGCTACCTTCGGACTGCAAGCGTGTCTGACTGAAGTAATACGAGGCATTGCCCGGCTCCGCGCCCTTGAGGCTGTAACCGGCCTGCCCTTGCAGGATTATGCCTTTGACATCCGTCAGAGTCAGATCTAGCACGATGTCATCCTGCAGCGCGTGGAGGGCAACCACATCCGGCGAACGCTGCTCGATCTGCCAGTCTTCGAGCCAGACACGATAGGGCTCGGCCTGCGCACCGGCCAGTCCGGCTGCGCCGCGCGTGAAGCGCTCGAAGGCCCGATATTCGTCGCCGGCTACATCTGTCAGCGAGAAGTGCGAGAGATAAAGTTGGTCGGCTGCCCAATCCGATTCGCGCGACTGGCGCAGGTGTGGCGGCGATACAGCGCGCCGGAAGAATGTCAATTGATAGCCGAAATGACGGCCATCGACGGAGTCGAGATTGCCGGTGTAATACCACCACTCGGTGAGGTAGTCCGGGTGCGGCCCAAAATCGGCAGGCAGGTCCAATGGCCGGGTATCGTCGGCGCGTGTATAACCACTGATATCTTCCGCCGCCGCAATCAGCTGTGCACTGACATGTGGCGACCGGCGGCTCAGACCGAACCACGCCAAGGCTCCAAGGATCAGAGCGACGACGATAATGGCTAGGATGATACGCTTCATAAAGTTGGCCTGGTCAGTCCCGCTCACTCGTATCTGATCGCGTCGCCAGCAACCCTGCGCGCTATCTTGCGCGCAGGGTATATCCCTGCCAGCAGCGCCGCCAGGATCGAGACAGCCAATGCCTGCAGGAACGGCCACGGCTCCAACTGTAATTGCAACGTCCAGCCAAACGAACGCCGGTTGATGATGAAGATCAGGATTAACGCCAGCACATAACCCGTCGGCAAGGCCAGCAATCCAGCCGCGCTGCCGATCAGCCCAGTCTCCAAAAGCACCAGTCCCCACAGCTGCCGTGCGGTCAGCCCGACCGCACGCAGGATGCCCAGTATGCGGCGCTTCTCCAATTGCAGCGCCAGCAGCGCGCTAAGTACCCCGGTGAAGGCCACCAGCGTGGCGAGCAATTGCAAGGCACCGGTGATGGCAAATGTGCGGTCGAATACGAGCAGCACATCTGCGCGCAAGTTGCGGTTGGCGCGGATCTCGAGTCGTTGCAGATGGGCGAACCCGGCCTGCATGTCCCTCGCCACTTCATCCGGCGAAGCATTCCCATCCAGGACGAGAGCGGCCGCAGAGAGTGCAGTGTCGTCCCACAGTTCGCGATAGAGCGACAGCGTCATGATCACCGTGCCCTGGCTCGACGAATAATCGTAATACGTCCCGACTACTGGGAAGGTACGCTCGCCTTTATCGGTGAACAACGTGACCAGCCCGCCTTTGCGTGGCAAGCCCATGCGCACTGCAAATGGTTCGGAGACCAGCACCCCACCCGCCTGCATCTCCGCCCAGACTTTCTCCGACACGAGGTCAAGCGCGTAATACAATCGATCGATCCCAACGCGGTCGTTGTTAGTCGCGCCTACCTGCACCGGACCTTGTGGCGAATCCACGATTGCCAGACGGAGCGTATCCACGCGGGTAACACCAGGCCAGACTGCCAACGCTTCCACAACATCTAGATCGAGTTCACCACCGGTCTGCGCGTTGGAGGCCGAAGCCGGTGAAACGTAGATATCGCCCTGCAAGGTCTGTTCGAGCCAGGCGATCACCGTGCTGCGGAAGCTGGTGATCATCACACTCACTCCGATGGTCACAGAGACCGCCACCATCAGAGCAGCGATGGCGATGGAGGTGCGGCTAAGCGCATTGACAACATCGCGCGGAGCCATTCGTCCGAGCGCGCCCCACAATCGTCCGGCAGGTACGGCTGCCGCTTGCATGAGCAGCAATGTAAAACCGGGCGCGAGCAGCGCGATCCCAAACAACACCGCGAAGATGCCGCTGAAACCCAACACAATGCTGCGCGACGGGATCACCAGCAGCAAGCCACCGCCGGCTGCAAGTACGACACCGCCCAGAGTTGTCCAGCGCACAGCGCCACGCGCCTTGGTTTCCAGTCCAGCGCGGAAGAGCGCCGCCCGGGGTGGCACATTGGCGGCTTCGTACGCCGGGAGCATGGCTGTCCCGACGGTGGCGAGCAAACCGAGCAAACCGCCCTTCAAGAGGCTGGCGGTTGGGATGCCAACATCTTGGACGGTGGCGGTGAAATACAGATCGTTAATCGTGCGCGTGACGAGGCTGATGGCGCCCTGCCCGAGCACAACACCCAACGCCAAGCCCAGCAGCCCACCGATGGTGCCGACCACCACAGCCTCCGCTACGACGACGAGAAAAATCTCGCGACTCGTGACACCCAGGCAGCGCAAGCGTCCGAACATCTGACGGCGCTGCACCACCGAGAATGTCATTGTGTTGTAGATCAGGAACATACCCACCAGCAACGCAAGCAGACTTAATGCCGTCAGATTAGTGCGAAAGGCGGCCGTCATCTGTGCCACCGCGCCATTACGCGCTGCTGCCGGTAGCAAGCGCGCCGCAGCAGGCAAAATTGCTTGGATCGTGGCTGCGTGCGAGACGTCCCCCTCCGGGAGGATCACATCAATGTGATCGAGTCGTCCGACTCGACCCGTGAGTTCCTGCGCCGTGGCGATGTCGGCCAGCATAAGCCCATCGAGTGCGCGCCGGCTCAGGCTGTCGGCGGGTTCCACCAATCCGGCCACAAAGGCAATACGGGTCCGGCCACCTATCTCCAATGTGAGCGCCTCACCCAAGACGAGCCCGTACCTTTCGGCCAGAGTGGTAGAGAGAAAGACTGCGCCCGGCTTGGTGAGGAAATCATTGATGCCCGCAAGCGGTTGACCCACCGTTCCGCCGAGGTAGCTGCGAAAGGGCGCTTCGGAGAAAGGATCGACGCCAAGCAATTGCAGCGCCTGCCCCCCCAGTTGTGGAGAAACCACCAGGTCGGTCACAACCGGAGCGGTCGGCACACTGACGCCGGCACGGCGCAGTTGCGCGAACAGGTCTTCATCCAGACCCGCTGGACCGCCGACGATCTGGTGTGTGGCTCGCCCTGCGATGGTTTCCGTGCTCAGGTCGAATGCGCGGCTGGCACTGACATTGGCCAGATCAATCGCCACGACCACGGCCACACCAAGTGTGATGCCGACGATCATGAGCGTGGTTTGCCAGCGATGGCGGAGTAAATAACGCACGCCGACACGAAGAATGGGCAGGTAGGAAATCATTGCGAGTTACAGATTGGGGACTAAATACTGAAAACTGGCTAGCGGCAACTGGTCTTCACTCGACCAACTTCCCTTCGCGCAGGTAGAACGTCCGATCCCCCAGGCGAGCGGCCTCGCGGCTGTGCGTGACCAAGATCAGGTTTTTGCCCGCTTGCCGGGTGAGTCGATCGAGCAGCGCGAGGACTGTGCGCCCTGTCTCCTCATCGAGGTTTCCCGTGGGTTCGTCCGCCAGCACGAGCAGGGGATCCGGGGCCAGCGCACGCGCAATAGCCACACGCTGCTGCTCGCCGCCCGAGAGCAGTTCGGGGAAAGTCTTGTGACGGTCCGCGAGTCCCACCGCTTCTAGTAGCGGCTCTGCCTGAGACCGAATCCGCCGCGCAGCAATCCCGGCCAATTCTAGGGGGAGTATCACATTCTCCCAGACTGTGAGGGTGGGGATCAGATTGTAAAACTGAAAGATGAAGCCGATGTGGTTGCGCCGGAAAAGTGTACGCGCGTGATCGTCAAGTGCGGTCAACTCCTGCCCATCCACCCAGACGCTGCCCGCATCCGCCCGGTCGATGCCGCTAATGATGTTTAATAACGTACTTTTGCCGGTACCGCTTTTCCCCACAACAGCGACAAACTCCCCGCGACCAAATTGCGCACTCGCCCCGTCCAGCACGGTGCGTTCGTTGCCGCCCTCTGTAAAAGTCTTCGAGAGAGAGTCAACACGTATGAAAGCGGTTGAGTTTTCTTTACTGTTTCCAGAGGTCATCGCAGCGCCGATCATAACACCTCCGCTGTCGGCGGATACCCATCACAGCTCTGAAGGAGATCGTTTGACCATTCCCTGAAACCTAGAAAGGGATGAGTCAATCAGAAACGAAGTGAACGGGAGGTAGGTCTTGACACGCTGCAGGTGATTTTTATGTTGTGGATTGGGAAGACTTGGAGTGGAAGGTCGTCATCAAAATGATCGATCTTCAACTTGATCCTTTTTTGAGCTGGCAAACATCACGATTCGAACC
Organism: Anaerolineales bacterium; assembly: GCA_965248775.1. GTDB lineage: Bacteria > Chloroflexota > Anaerolineae > Anaerolineales > JBHHUI01 > JBHHUI01. Next base: position 355,470 of record OZ252150.1, on the reverse strand, counting down.
CAGCACGCAAATGAAGCCGACCCGCATAAATTTATAGCCCCATTAGCCCAGTTACTTCGATAAGAATTTACGCAATAATTCAGGCATGTTTACAAACAACAATCAAGCGTGGTTTTACTTGTGACACTCCCCAAAAAACCGGTCATTCTGGTTGTGGAGGACGACCCGGATTTCATGACGATAATGCGCTTACTCTTGGAGAGTCGTAATTTTGAGGTGGCCACAGCCAATGGAGGTGTTCAAGCCCTGCACTGGCTAGAAGACCATACGCCGGACGCCATTATTCTCGATATCATGATGCCCGACTTGAACGGTTTTGCTGTCTTGCGGAAAGTGCGTGCTGATGAGCACTTAGGAATGCTGCCGGTCATTATGCTTTCGCCCGCACCGACCAGAAGGCTCGTGATGAGAGTATGGAAGCTGGAGCTAACGCCTACTTTTCCAAGCCAGCCCCGATGGGGGAATTGACAGCGGAATTGCGCAACTACTTGCATTAAAGTTTATATGCAAAAGGCGAATTCTACAGAATCAAGCTATATTTTTTAGGACGCTAAACAGACCGATAAAGCGAGAATTTGTTGGCGAGGACTTAGCTTCCGTATCAGCGGGGTGGACAGTTGAGAAGATTAATCCGACGGAACATCAGCCGTTTTATTGTTGTGGATTTCGGTAATTCCCGGCAAGGGCAACGTCAGCCAGGCACGTGTACCGCTACCCTCGTCTTTTGACTCCAACCCGATCTCACCGCCCATCGTCTTGACCAAGCCCTGCGTGATGGCTAGCCCAAGACCCGTGCCACCATGCTTGCGGGAAATGAATCCATCAGCCTGCGAAAATTATTCAAACGCGCGCGGCAGAAACTGCGGGGCGATGCCCACGCCTGTGTCCGTGATTTCGATCAGCGCGTAATCAGGGTCGGGTGCGGGTTGGGCGTTCACCGACACCTCGCCGGAATCTGTAAATTTGAGGGCGTTGCCCACCAGATTGAGGAGCACCTGTTGCAACCGCACCGGGTCTGCCTGGACGTAGAGATCAGCCAGGACCTGGAACTGAAGAGCCAGCCCTTTTTGCCGCGCCTGCAAGCCGGTCGTCTTTTTTACTTCATCCAATACATCTGCGAGACGAACACGCTCAAGATTAATCTCCAATCGTCCAGCTTCGACGTTGGATATGTCGAGAACATCGTTGACTACCTCAAGCAGATGGAGGGATGTGTCCAGCGCCGATTCGATGAACTCGCTCTCCTCCTCGCGCGATGCGCTCAAATCGGAGTTTAATATTTGCAGGAGGCCGATGATGCCGGTTAGGGGTGTTCGCAGTTCGTGGGAGGTGTTGGCCAGGAATTCGTTCTTGGCCTGGCTGGCGGCATTGGCAACGAGTGCCATCTCGTGTGCCTCATTAGCAGCGCGGGTTAATTCCGCATTGGCAGTTTCCAAGGCTGCCTCCGCCTGCTTGCGCTCGGTAATGTCCTGGATGGAACCGGCCATGCGAATGGGTTCGCCGTCCTCATCCCGCACCGTCATACCCCGCGAGCGGAACCAACGGTACACGCCCGATTTCGTTCGCAACCGGTATTCCATGTCCAGCGGTTGTTGTTCTTCGAGATGCAAACGCCACGCCTCGCTTGCCCGTTCCAGATCGTCTGGATGGAGCAGCTCTTCTAACGTCAGAATGTTGGGCTCGAAGTCACCTTCTTTATACCCGAGCAATTCGAAGTAGCGCGGCGACCACCAAGTCTTGTCCACGCTCATGTCAGGCCAGTCCCAAAGGCCGTCTGTCGAGCCACGCACAGCCAGATCGAAGCGCTCTTCGCTCTCCCGCAACGCCTGCTCTGCCTGCTGGCGGTCAACTTGTAGGCGCTTCTTCTCAATTACCTCATATATGGTGTACGGTAGTCGTCGGATGTGTTGGGGGCTCTTGATCACATAATCGGCTGCGCCACGTTTCATAGCCTTCACAGCGACTTCTTCTGACCCTGTGCCGGTGACAATGACCACAGGTACCTTTAAATCCCTGATCCGAACGGCATCAATCACCTGCAGCCCTTCGAAGCCAAGGATATTGAAATCACTCAAAACCATGTCATAGTCATACTCTTCAAGCCGCTCGTAGAATTCCTCGCGAGAAGCCGCTTCGGTTACCCGAAAGTCTGTATGTTCTTTTACCAGGGCATCCCGAACAAGGTCACGGTCGAGGGGTTATCGTCTATGTACAGAATATGGATATGGTCGCTCATATTCTTAACCTGCCTTTTTACGAGCGAACAATCTCACTGATTATTGCTGTGGTGGACCCACGTTGAGGATCAGCCAATAATCGCCAATCGTGCGGACATCTTCCAGGAAGCCCGCAAAAGTCACAGGCTTGACCAGATAGCTATTTGCGCCGTTGTCATAGCTAAAGATCCGGTCGCCTTCCTCCGCGGATGAAGTGAGCATAATCAAAGGAATGCGCTTCAGAATAGGAGAGCTTTTGACCTGGCGCAACACTTCGTGACCATCAATACCGGGCATCTTCAGATCCAGGAGAATCAGATCGGCCATAGGATACGCCTCACGATCAGCGAATTTTCCATTGCCGAATAGGTAGTCCAGGGCTTCTTGACCGTTCCAGGCTACATGAATCGTATTACCCAGCTGGGCCTCGCGAAAGGCATCCAGAGTCAACTCGACATCCATTCGATTGTCTTCGACTAGTAATATGTGCGCACTTTTGTCCATTTTCCTCCCTTTCTATATAGCTATCAATTCACCGAAGTGCTATTCTCTTTTATGGGTAGTTCCACATAGAAAATGCTTCCCTCCCCGATCGCCGATTTTACCCATACTCGGCCTCCTAACAATTGGACGGTTTTTTTAACGATAGCCAGTCCGATGCCGGTGCCAGGGTAATCGTCCTGACTGTGTAGCCGTTGGAGGATGTTGAAGATCTTGTCGTGGTATTCGAAAGGAATACCGATGCCTTCGTCGGCAACTGAGATGATGACGTGGTTAGGTCCAGCCTTGTAGTCAAGCACAATCTTAGGTGGGAGGTTGGGACGGTGGTAAGTGAGGGCGTTGTCGATCAGGTTGGCAAATATCTGTCCCAGTAATATCTCATTTCCGCTCACAATCGGGAGGTCCTTAGGAATGTTCAGGTTTGCTTGCGTTTCAACTATATGACCATCCAAATTATCGGTCACACGAGCCAGAACTTTGCTAAGGGGAACCGGTTGGTACGGCACAGACCTGCGGCCCAGACGGGAATAACTTAGCAAGTCATCGATCAGCTGGCTCATGTGGCTGCTGGCTTCAATGATGTTGTCGAAGTAATGTTGGGCTTCCTCAGACAATCCTTTTCGATGACGGCGACCGATGATCTCGGCGAAGCCTCCAATAGAGCGCAGTGGCGCGCGCAGGTCGTGCGAGACAGAGTAAGAGAAATCTTCCAATTCTTTGTTTGATGCTTCGAGTTGCGCTGTGCGCTCGGAGACACGTTGCTCGAGCGTCGAATTTAGCTCCCGCAACGCCTCATCGGCCTCTACCCGCTCGGTGATGTCCTGGGAAATCCCCGCGACGCGAAAGATCTGCCCATTCTGATCGCGGATCGGATACGCTCGGCTCCGAATCCAGCGCATGGAGCCGTCCGAATGTATCACCCGATATTCCTTTTCATAAGTGTCTTCTCCCTTCAGCGTTCGCCCCCAGGCTTCCTGCATATCTTTGACATCATCAAGGTGAAGACCATCGTCCCACACCCGGTAATCATCGTAGAGTTCCTGCACCGATCGTCCCCAGATTTTCTCAAAGGCCGGGCTGACAAACAGGACGCCCAAGCTCTTCGCGTCAGATATCTTGAACACATCATCAATTGCATTAGCAATTTGTTGGAAGCGCGTCTCGCTCTCCTTCAAGGCCGCCTCGGCCTCTACCCGCTCGGTGATGTCATGCATTATCCCGATACCACTGATGAGTTCACCTTGATCATTAAACACGCGCTCACTTACTGAGTAAACGTAGCGTACTGCGCCCGACTGGGAGATTAACCTTTGTTCAATATATTGTCCGTTCTGTTGTTTGATAGATTGCCGATAGGACTGTTCGAACCCTTCCTGGTCTTCCGGAGGTATAAAGCTTGCCATAGCTTTAATGCATGAGAAATATTTCACCGTTTCGTCCACGCTCATCTCAAAAATCTGCGCGAGCTGCTCTGAGCAGGAAACCATTCTGTCGTTTATATAATCCCACTCCCAGTGACCTAGTTTGCCCATTTTCTCCAGCTGAGAATGGAGCGCCTCGCTCTTGCGCAGCGCCTCTTCTTGCTGCTTGCGCGTGCTGATGTCCTGGACAATAGTCGTAACGCGATAGGCCCGACCGTTTTCGTCGCGGAGTGGAAATGCCCGACCCTCGACCCAGCGCATGGAGCCGTCCGGGCGTATTACCCTGTATTCTTCCTCATAAGGTCCTTCCTCCAGCATTCGCGTCCAGGAATCCTGAATACGTTTGACATCGTCGGGGTGAACGCCTGCATCCCACTGCCCCTATCTTCGTAGAGCTTTTGTGGAGATCGTCCCCAGATCTGCTCATAGGCCAGGCTAGCATACAGAACAGAATCGCTGGCAACATCAGATATAACGAACACATCTTCAATCCCAGCAGCAATTTGTTTGAAGCGTGACTCGCTTTCCTGCAATGCTTCCCGTACCCTGTATTCTTCGGTTACATCCCGAAAGACCAGCACCACGCCCGTGATCACCTCATCGACATCATAAATGGGTGCAGCAGAATCCGCGATCTGGCACTCTGTGCCGTCCCTCGCGATAAGTGCGGTGTGGTTGGCAAGCCCAACGATCTTGCCGCTCTCGATTACTTTGTCCACCGGATTGATGGCTGCTTCCCTTGTCTGGGCATTGACGATATTGAAGACCTCGGTCAGTGCTTTGCCTTGGGCGTCTTCAAGATTCCATCCCGTCAGTTGCTCGGCCACCGGATTCATGCTAACGATATCCCCTTCGGTATCTGAGGAAATGACCGCATCGCCGATAGAGTTAAGCGTGGCACGTAGATTCGCCTCGCTCGCCCGCAAGGCCTCCTCGGCCTGTTTGCGTTCGGTGATGTCCTGGGTAATGTCAGCGATTCGATTGAGCCCTCCATTCTCATCGTGGATCGGGTAGGCTCGACTCCGAACCCAGCGCATAGAGCCATCCGAGCGTATTACCCGGTATTGCTCATCATAGCGAACTCCCTTCTCCTTCATCCGCGTCCAGGTTTCCACGACACGTTCCAGATCATCGGGGTGAACCCCCGCATCCCACTGCCCGCCATCTTCGTACAGCTGCTGCACAGGTCGTCCCCAGATCTGCTCATAGGCTGGGCTTGCATAGAGAACAGACCCGCTAGCAACATCAGTTATTGCGAACACATCTTCAATCCCAGCAGCAATTTGATTGAAGCGCGCTTCACTTTCCTGCAAGGCCGCTTCTTTCTCTTTGCGCGTGGTGATATCTTGGATAATCGACGCAACGCGATAGGTCTGACCGTTTTCGTCGCGGAGCGGAAATGCCCGACCCTGAACCCAGCGCATGGAGCCGTCCGGGCGTATTACCCTGTATTCTTCCTCATAAGGTCCTTCCTCCAGCATTCGCGTCCAGGAATCCTGAATACGTTTGACATCATCCGGGTGAATGTCCGCATCCCACTGCCCCCTATCTTCGTAGAGCTTTTGTGGAGATCGTCCCCAGATCTGCTCATAGGCCGGGCTAGCATACAGGACAGAATCGCTCGCAACATCAGATATGACGAACACATCTTCAATCCCAGCAGCAATTTGATTGAAGCGCGCTTCACTTTCCTGCAAGTTATCCTCCCATTTTTTGCGCTCTGTAACCTCCTCCACATTCCCATCGAAGCCTTGTATCTTATTCTCGTCGTCGCGAATCGCGCGCAGGCTCTCAGAAATCACTATTACGTCGCCGTTCTTGCGTCGCACCTCAGACTCAAATCCTTTCACAGCTCCGTTTTCGAGCAGCAATTCCATTCGCCGTTTGTGTCGTTTTGGATCAACGTATATTTTTCGACCAATAGGAACGCTATCTACTAGATCATCGACTGACTCGTATCCCAGAATACTTGCCAGGGCTGGGTTCGCAAGGCTGTAACGCCAGCCATCCGGCGTTAATCGGAAGATGCCATCGGCGGCATTCTCAAAAAACTCACGGTACCTCTCCTCGGTCTTCTGTAGCCTTAGCGTCAATTCTTGTAAGTTACCCATCGCCTGGGGAATTAGCGATCGAAGGAGGTAGGTGAGGCCAACAGCAATCATTCCGATAACGACCAGGGCTTTGAGCCAGCTCCAGTTCAGGCGTAAGCTCGTCATGACTGCCATTGAATCGGATTGTGACGCGCTTACCGGGAAGATATGCATGACTGCCAGAGCAGTGCCATGAAATAGGGCCATCACCGCCAGACCAAACAGGATGAAGTTCACACCCACGCTCAGGCCGAGTTGCTTTGTTGCCTCGTACTGCTTAAACAGCATCCATGCCAGATAGATGACCACCTGAATGATGAGAACATCAATCATAGTCATTAGAGGAATGGATTTCCAGATCATGTCAGCCCCCTTTGATCTCCGCATTAGAACAGCTCATCAATTGCCCTGGATGACGCCAATTCACCGTGGGCCGCAACGCGAAAAAGCTCCCGATCGCGATGGACGGAAGATCAGCACGCTGATCAGCTGCGATGCTGTTCAGAGCTCTTACACGCTGCAGCAGAAACACCAACTTCTGTATAAGTTTTCGTAAGTGGGTCGAGATGGATGAACACGCTTGAAATAGATTGCCTCGATGTGGGCTCATCGCTGCGGCTATCATATCACTATACGCACTTTCAGAGGCAATATACTCGCCGCGCACGAAATCCTTGCTTCGCGAAAGGCTGCCGCAGCGCTAGGTTATCTACTTTGCTCCGTCTTGGCCTAAATTTCGCTTAGCGAGTAAAGAATCCATCAGATGAGGGCTGAAATGTAAAAATCATTCTTGGTTTTCCGAGGACAGACGCAGGACCTTTTTCAATGAAAAGAGTGAGCCTGCCACCCAGTCACGAATGAACTGGGTCGTGCCGAGCGCTGCCTACATGGGAGCAAGCAGCAAGAGGCCTGCACTGCCGAAGATCAAAGCAAATCCTGCTCCGCTGCCGGCAGCCAGGAGCTGCGTCACACGAAGACGCGCTGCAAGAATAGGATGAGACCTGAAATCGGTCTTGCTGCGCACCGAGCCTGAGGCCGCGACAAGTGGCACGCTCAGCAATAACAGCACTGCGGAAATGAGGACCAGGTTGGAGACAACAGGTTGCAGAGAGAGTACACCCCAACCAATGAATGACGCAGCTACTAACCCGGCGAGAGCGAATACTGGGAAGACTCGATGATGCGCGCGTATCGGCGCCATTTCGGAGTCGAGCAGCAAAGCGATCGCGGTCACGATTCCCGCGACCCAATGCACTGCTAGTGAAATCCAAGTTCCGAGAGCAACAATGAACAATCGATCCAACGTTGTTGGCCGGATTCCGACGATGCGATTCAGCACGCGACTCAACACGAGCAACCACAGCATTACGTCAAGGCGTAGGAGGCCTAGGCCGATAGCAGCAAGGCCCGCTAATAGAGCAGCGACAAACGCCGATATCTTGTGGTCGGGATCGAATTCGCGCGCGAGCGCCCAGCCGAAGAAGACGGCCACACCCATTCTGAACCCATCTATGCTGGCGTCTTGAAATCCGGCTCCTGTTGCAAAGCCGCGAGCGAAGGCAATCGCGCCCCCCACGGTTGCGGCTGTGAGAATAGCGAGATGATGTGGATCACGCGGATCCAGGATACGCCCCAGAGCAGTTCTCATCCGTTCCAGCCTCTCTCGACGTACAGTGCGGGCATCCAAATCTTCTTACGCAACAAGTGCAAGGCCGTGCAGGACCTGGCCCTATGGCATGTGATACCGATCATGGATCATGCTGCGCTCTGATGGTTTTACAACCGATATTCTGTTACGTTTTTCTTGTACCCAAGGGTGCTTGCTGAAATGATTGAGGAGAACAACAGATAATTGAACAGCGAGATGGAATGGCGGTGGCTCACAGCCTGCTGATCGCCGGTGAGAAGTTACAGGGCGAGCAATCGCTCCAAATCACCATACACTTCCAGGCCTGCATTGCGCCCCACCCCCGCAAAAATCACTTCTTCCTTACCGCCTTCAATCGAAGTCAAACGCACGTCCACACTTGCTTGCATCGTCTCCGATAAACGTTTGTGCATTTCGGGCCGCGTGGGCCCATGCAACAATCCACCGGCAGCACGATCAGCCTGGAGTTCTAGGCGATAGCGCTGATTTTTTAACGACCAGCGCACCTGCTCATCATCCACTTCCAGCATATCTTCTTTTGCATCGATGTAGGTCGCAAAGCGGTATAGCTCGCCATCATGCCAGAAGCCAATGACGAAACCACGAGATGCGTTCTGCCCCCATGGGATGATCGCCGCTGAGGCCGTCAGGCTTGTGCCCGCCTCCTCGAAATGATTGCTCTGTATCCAAAGATAGCCGGAGGGAAATGACTTGCCCCAGTCTTTTTCCACGTATCCACGTCCGCCCGTGAAATCAACTTGTTCACCATTCAGAGCGAGGGCTCCGCGCAGAGTATGGTCGAGACTCACTATGCCATGAAAACATTCCATGAAGGGCAGCCAGCCATACCAGCCCATGATCCCCGGTGAAGTCAGCGTCACAGGCCAGGGCGTCGTGCCCACAAAACGTACAGTACCAGAGAGGCCCTGGCCCTGATCTTCCAAGTCAAGGGCAAGATAGTCGGCTGTAAACCGGTTGGGGCCGATACGGAGATCGAGCTTCTCGCGAGCAGCCCAGAATTTTTGCATCGGATATGAGTGATATGTCTCTTCACCGGTCTGGCCGTTCAACACCTGTACAAAAGCGTGCTGTTTGGATTTGTCTGCGCTTAATAACACGCCGCCGATCACGGCCAGACGCGTCTGCTCGCTGGGGTCTACAATTTTGTAGTACCAACCCTCAAAAAAGGGTGGCTCTTTTTCAAAGCCATGATATCGTTCTGGATAGAGAGCGGATTGCAGAATGTTGAACACGCGCTGGGTTTATCCGTGCACTGCCATGAATTCGCGCATGCAGTCTCGCAGGGCTCGCACGCCCTCAACTGTCATGGCATTGTAAAGCGAAGCGCGCAGGCCGCCGAGAGAGCGATGACCCTTAAGTTGCACCAATTTGTGTATTTGTGTTTGTTTAAGGAATTCAGCCTCAAGTGCAGCCTCGGCAATTTTGAAAGTGACATTCATAGATGAACGGCTGCCCGTATTGACATGCGCCTCGTAGAAGCCGCCACTCTCGTCGATAAGTTCGTAAAGTAGGTTGGCCTTCTTGCGATTTTGAAGTTGCATCTTCTCCAGATTGCCCATCTCATCCAGCAACCAGCGAGTCACGAGCATGATTGTGTAAATCGCGAAGACCGGGGGGGTATTATAGGCCGAGTCTTTTTTAACATGCGTACGGTAGTCGAACATGATTGGCAGGCCATCTGGGATGCCCTCGAGCAAATCGTCCCGGATGATCACGATAGTAACCCCGGCCGGCCCGACGTTCTTCTGCGCACCGGCATAGATCAGCCTGTAACGGTTGACATCAATCGGCCGTGACAGGAAATTTGAAGATGCATCACAAACAAGCACGCCCTGATCCAGCCAGGGCTCCTCCTGCCATTCCACACCGTGGATCGTTTCATTGGAGGTGAAGTGTACATAGGCAGCATAGGGGTCCAATTCTAATTCCCCCCGGATGGGAACGCGCACATAGTTCTCTGCTTCGCCATCCCAGGCCGTGCGGGCGTTGCCTTCTTTCATCGCTTCCGCAGCGGCTTTCTTTCCCCAAGCACCAGTCACAATGTAATCAGCAGACTTGTCACTGCCCTGCAGGAGGTTCATGGCGACCATTGAAAACTGCGTCGTCGCTCCCCCCTGTAAAAAGAGAACGTGATAATTCTCAGGCAGTTCTAGGAGCTGTCGGATATTTGCAACGGCACTCTCATAAATTTCATCATATGTGCTTGAGCGATGGCTGATCTCCAGAATTGATGCGCCGACACCCGGTAGTGCCAGCAAATTCTGTTGGATTTCTTTCAGCACCGGTAGCGGGAGTGTGCTCGGTCCAGCCGAGAAGTTGAACACGCGCTGCTGCATCGTTATCGGAGTCCCTTCGCATTAAAATATAAGCGCGAATTGTATCACTTGTCTTGGATGCTTACCTAAGCCGGTCGGAGGCGGTATGGCTCTGCGCGATGAAAAGGCAGCGAAACTTCATCCAAATGCGCAGACTCTGGTGCGCTCATATCCCATCCAATTGCGGCTGCATTACTTTCCGCTTGCCTGGCATTCTTTACCCCGGAAATCGGCAGCACATGCGGCTGGCGAGCTAGCCAGTTGAGGGCCACCTGTGCAGGCGACTTGCCGTGTGCCAGCCCAATCTCCTCGAGCACCGCGATAATGGGCATGATCTTCTCGAGTTGATCGCCCCCGAACTGGCGGTAAAACCGCCGGACGTCCGTACGCTGGCTCCCGAGCGATACTTGCCAGATAACACTCCACGCCCCAACGGACTGTAAGCGATGAGAGTCACATTGAGTTCAGTACAGGCATCCAACATGCCATCTGCAGCCGGGGAACGATGGATAAGGCTGTACTCCAATACAAGAGGAATGCCACGCTTTGCAAGGCGTGCGTACGCGCGGCGCATCTCTCCGGCGCTGTAGTTGCTCACGCCAACGTAGCGCGTCTTGCCGGCCTCGACGGCATCCGCCATTGCATCCATCAAGTCTTCGATCTTGATCCTGCCACCCGGAGAGTGGATTTGATACAGGTCGACCTGTTCGCGTTCCAGCCGTTTAAGGCTGCGCGTCAAAGCGCGGCCAACGCCCCTTTTAGAGAAACGCCACACAGTGAAGTGCGCACTGCACTTTGCGGCAAGGGCGCATATTTCGTTGCAATGTAGGCCGGTTTGGTCGCGGATTGGAATAGTTTTCCAACAATCCGCTCTGATTGACCATTGCCATAAATCTCTGCAGTGTCGAAGAGTGATAAGCCTCTAGCAAGACTCGCTCCGAAGGCAGCTTGTATTTTCACGTGACTCAGACGCGCGCCATAACCCCAGGCGCGACTGTTCGACCACGCCATGGTTCCCACCCCAAGGGGAGCAGCTTCTATATCACTCGTGCCAATTTTTATCTTGTCCATTTCACCCTCCTGCCGACATCAGCCCGTATCGTTCCTAACGACCCAGAAATTGGGCAATTGTCTGACCCACACGAAACCTGCGCATATAAGCTGCTGAATTCTCGGCGGTGAATGGCTTTGGATTTGTGACGAATTTTGTGAGGGCGTTGTCTGTGGTGACATTACTGACGGCCAATAGCTCAAGCAAGCTGCGTGTCACCGGCGGCGCGGGGAGAAAGGTCTCCATGAGAGTCACTGCCAGTCGGAGAATTGGCATTGGGAAGCGCACCATCAACCGCCGCGCGCCGATGGCAGCAAGCGTCCGCCGCTCGATCTCCTCAAGCGTCAGTACTTCAGGTCCGCCTAACTCGAAATCTTGGCCAATGGTATCCGGATCATCGAGTGCCGTGACAAAAGCACTCGCGACATCCTCCACCCATACAGATTGAAAGCGTGTATTCTCATCGCCTATGATGGGGAAAATAATTGGCGTCAAAGGAACCAAACGCGCAAAAGTATTGGCGAACTCATCCTCGGGGCCCCAGATGACAGAGGGTCGAAACGCGGTCCACTCCAGTCCCGATTGGGCCACGTATTCTTGCGCTTTGCCCTTGGAGGCAAGAAACCGATACGGCAGATTCGAGTCAGCACCGAGTTGGCACATATTCACAAAGCGCTTAACGCCCGCCTCTTTCGCCGCTTCGACCACATTTACTGTGCCCTGATAATTAATGTTTTCGTATTTGGCGCCACGTTTTTCAATGGCGATGGCGACTGTATGTAGGACCGACTCAACGCCGTCGAGCGCGGCGGGAAGCGTCTCCGGCTTGGTTACATCCGCAGTGATCCAGTCAATATCCAGATCGAGGAACCGGCCTTCCCTTTCCATTCGATCTGCGTCGCGCACCATGGCACGTACTGGACGGCCGGCCGCTACCAAATCTTTGACTATATGGCTCCCCACGTAGCCCGAGCCCCCGGTGACGAGTATCATGCTCCCCTCCTTAAGCAACATATTGAACGGATTATAGTAGAGGGTCTGAATAAGTCAATTTTTTTTACAACATTACTCAACTTTTGGAACTATTGAACTAATACGATGATGATGTCATTCACATTCGTTTGTGTCGGACCCGTGCGGAGAAGCGCGTTGGCGGCATCTAAAAATGGATACGAGTCGTTCCAGTTGAGGCATGTCCGGGCATTGAGCCCGCTGGACTCTCCTAATGCGATTGTTGTAGCTTCCACCACCGCACCGGCTGCATCCGTGGGGCCATCGCCACCATCGGTTGCCAGACAGACAAAACGAACATTTTGTAAATCTCTTTCCGCGAGTTGAATGGCCGCAGCCAGGGCAAGCTCCTGATTGCGACCTCCCTGCCCGTCTCCACGCAATGTAACCGTTGTCTCGCCGCCAAGTACAAGGCAGGCCGGTCTGGAGACAGGCTCATCCGACTGCACTAAATCTTCAGCCAAGCGCACTACCATCTGTGCGACTTCTCGCGCTTCCCCTTCCAATGAAGACGTCACAAGTCTGGCGTTGTAACCCAGAGCACGTGCGCGCTCCACCACAGCCAGCGACGCCAGGCGGTTATCCCCCACAATTTCGGTTTGGACTTTTTCGAAGATCGGATCACCCCGCTCTGGGGTTTCGTCTATCGCTCCTTTGAGTCCTTCTTCCAAATGGACTTTAATCTCAATGGACAGGTCATCCCAAAGGTTGAGAGACATCAAAATATTCCGGGCATCATTAAAGGTTGTGGGATCGGGACTTAGGGGGCCGGAAGCAATCACATCCAATGGGTTGCCAACAACATCGGAAATCACAAGGGCAATGACTGTGGCAGGTGAAAGACGTCGTGCGAGCTGGCCACCTTTAACATGCGAGAGATGTTTGCGCACGGTGTTGAATTCTTGAATTGTTGCGCCGCTACGTAAGAGAGCGGCATTGACAGCTTGCAAGTCTGCGAGCGAAATCTCACCGGCAGGCAGGACTAGCAAAGCCGAGCCACCCCCTGAGATGAGTGTGAGGACAAGGTCGTCTCTGGCACTCTCTCCGAGCCAATCAAGAAGCATTCGGGTTCCTCGCACGCCGGCTTCATCCGGGAGCGGATGCCCGGCTTCAAGCACGCGCGTCCTTTGTAGGGGCTGCCCATGGTCATATTTGGTTATCACCAGACCGCCCTGTAGCCAGACGCCCAGCTCCGCTTCGACCGACGCGGCCATTGCAGCGGCTGCTTTGCCAAAACCGATCAGGCGCACACGCTTGAAATCGGACAAGCGATAGTTTCGATTCCCGACATGCAAAAGATCTCCATCACGATGCAGCACATTGCGCACAACCCGCTTTGGCTCCACGGCCTGCAGGGCTGCATCTATCAGCGCATTCGTATGTATTTCACGATCGTTCCAATCGGGCACGAGTATCATCAATCTGCTTCAGAGTACGAGTTCTGTTCAGCTACAATACAAAACCGATTGCATTTCACATTCTCGTTCGAAGCGAGTTATAGGTAGTAGATGAACGCACATATTGAAATCGAACAATTAATCGATGATCATGGCCAAGAGTTATATCGCTATCTCTGGCACATGGTCGGCGATGATAACGAGGCACAGGATTGCTTGCAAGATACGTATATCCGTGCCATGGGAGCACTCGCACGCCTGAATGGTAACGCCAACTATCGTGCCTGGCTCTATCGCATCGCTACCAATGTCTCGTTGACGCATCTGAAACGCCGTTCGCGCTCCTACCAACGCGAAGTCGCCTTGCATCCGTTCCTGGCGGCGAAAGATCCGACACCGCTGCAGGTCGTAACGGAGCAGGAATTGCTACAGAGCGTGGCTTTGGCAATTGAACAATTACCGCAGAAGCAGCGCGCCGCACTGACGTTGCGCAAATACCAAGAACTATCCTACACCGAGATCGGGACTGCATTAGACTGCTCTCCCGAGGCGGCCCGAGCGAACGTATATCAGGCCCTGCGCAAACTTCGCACGGAGTTGAAAGATGAAGAATAAGTTGAAGGATCAAAACAAAGCAGACGCCCGCTGGCTGGGCGATGCCACCGGACCCGCTTCGCCCGATCCGCTGCACACAGCTTTGGATGCGCTCTTCGCCGTCGGCCCGGAAATGGATTCTGCAACGGCGGCTGCGAGGCTTATACGCACATCGCTTGCCAACGATCAAGCTGCAGTTTGGTACGACCAGGTAGAGATTGAACCTATCGGGAATGTGATGCTGGCTGTGACTGATCGAGGTTTAGCGGCGCTCGATTTCGGCATGACAAAAGATAAATTCATCACCGAAGTCCGGCGCGGCTTGAAGAGCACCCCGCAACATAATCCGAGTAAGTTGAGCGCGATAGTGAAACAGGTGCGCGAATATCTTCTTGGCAAGCGAACGGAATTTGATCTGGCCCTCGACATGCGCCTGATGACGGATTTTCAACGCACTGTCTTACAGGCCACGCAGGCAGTACCACACGGCTCAGTTGCAACCTATGGCGAGATCGCAAAACGTATCGGCAAACCCAAAGCCGCGCGCGCCGTGGGGCAAGCCCTTGGCCGCAATCCGATTCCGTTAGTGATCCCCTGCCATCGTGTACTTGCCTCGGATGGCTCGCTGGGTGGATATTCGGGTGGCGGTGGTCTCGCTACCAAACGGCAACTCTTGCAACTGGAAGGAGCACTCTAATGAAGGACAACGACCGCATGTACTTTGACTCTCCCATTCGCTGGTTTGATATATCTGGGCGCGCCGGTTCCATTACCATTCTAGCTGGCCGATTATTTGGCTGGTAGCCACTCAACGACAAAACGACGACTCTTGCAACTAAAAGGAGTACTCTAATGAAGGACAACGACCGCGTATACTTTGACTCTCCCATTGGTTGGTTTGAAATATGCGGACGCTCCGGTTATATCACCTCCGCTGACTGGGTCGATCAACCAGAGTCAACAAAGGGTAACGCGCCGGCTTTTTTGGCGGATTGCCTCTCCCAATTGCAGACCTACTTTCGGGGTGCGCGGAGCAATTTCAGTCTGAAGTATCGGCCTGCCGGCACAGAATTCCAACAAAAAGTTTGGAGCGAGCTCACACGCATTTCGGCAGGAACGACTATCACCTATGCGAAAGTCGCTGCAGACATTGGCCGCGAGAAAGCCGTTCGAGCGGTTGGACATGCCAACGGCAGCAATCCGATTTCAATATTCATCCCCTGCCACCGCGTCATTGGCAGCAACGGAAAACTTACCGGCTATGGCGGAGGCTTGTGGCGTAAGGAATGGCTGCTCGAGCATGAAAAGCAGTTCAGTTAGGAAAAGCTAGCCCCGGCATTAATGCCGGGGCTAGAATAATAGCCAGCACCTTGTCTCCCTTTTTAACTGGTGTTAGTATGCAGGTATGCAACCAGGGGACCAAATCGGGGCTCGGTATGAAATCAAGTCAAAGCTCGGACATGGCGGAACCGCTGTAGTCTGGCTGGCTCAGGACCCAATCATGCACCGCCCGGTTGCCGTCAAGGCATTCTCCCGACAGCTGATCGATCCCGCCAGATCTGCTGAACAGTACGCCACCGAACTGCGCTTTCTCGGCGCACTTGAACACCCTCACATCATCCCCGTCTACGATACCGGCACCGATGCGGATACACCTTATCTTGTCATGCGATTTGCAGACAAAGGGACGCTGCATGACGAGATTACGGCTGGGCCACTTCCAATGGATCGGGTTATTTTCGTCTTGGAGCAGATTGCGCGTGGGCTGGAATACGCCCACCACCACGACATGATCCACCGCGATTTAAAACCGCACAATATTCTCATCGAAGAAAGCGGCGACGCCTATCTGGGCGACTTCAGTCTCGCCATCTTAATGGCGCACCAGCACGGCGATACGATGAAGCTCACAAGCGGCACAGCACATTATATGTCGCCCGAACAAGCCGCCGGCGATCATCTCTCGACTGCCACGGATGTATATTCCCTTGCCGCGACACTCTTCGAGATGCTCACGTTGCACCATCCCTATGATGGTAAAAATTGGGCCGCCATCGCCCTGAAAGTACTCACTGAGCAACCGGAATCATTAGGCACATATCGCGCAGACCTCGGCCCAGAGGTTGCCAGTGTGCTTGCGAAAGGACTCTCGCGCGACCCGCAAGATCGCTATCGCTCTCCGCTGGAATTCGTTGAGGCTTACAAAAAGGCGTGCCCCTGACCTGAATGCACCTCTCGCCAGACGAAAACCGCTAGACTTTGCCGCAAAAGCATTGTCTCGGACCTCGACCAACTATCACTAAAGCAGCAGCATCGCATCACCAAAGCTATAGAACCGATAGCCATTCTCTTTGGCTTCCGCATAGGCTGCTCGAATTTTTTGGATGCCATCTGGTTCTGCGAATGCGGAGACAAGTAGCAGCAGAGTCGAACGTGGTAAATGGAAGTTTGTCAGGAGTGCGTCCACAGCCCGGAAAGTAAAGCCGGGGGTGATGAAAAGCCTCGTCTTTCCCTCGAAAGCAGCTAGTTTGCCATCGTTCGCCTGTGCAGCCGATTCCAACACTCGCACAGTCGTGGTGCCCACCGCGATAATACGCCCGCCGTTTTCCTTAGTCTGCCGCAGGAGCATCGCAACCTCTGGATCGAGATGGCACCACTCTGAGTGAATTTCATGATCGGCCACATTTTTTACCGTCATTGGAGCGAACGTATCCAACCCCACATGCAGTGTGACGAAAGCTGTTTCGACCCCGGCAGCTTTAAGCTGCGATAGCAAATCCTCTGTGAAATGCAGACCGGCTGTTGGAGCGGCTGCCGATCCATCTTCGCGCGCGAAAACGGTTTGATACCGTTCAAGGTCATCCAATTCCGAGCGGATGTAAGGCGGAAGTGGAACATGTCCGATCTGGGAAAGCGCCGGTCGAATAGGCTGCGAAAATTCCACGATGCGGCGTGCTCCTTTCAACTCTTCCAAAACAGTCGCCGTCAGATCGTCCCCATCACCAAATTGAGAAAGTTGCATCCCAACCCGCACGCCACGCCCGGCAACGAGGGCTTCCCAGACGCGGGGGGCGCGGCGATTGAGCAACAGCAGTTCCACTTTGCCACCGGTCGGTTTCTTCCCGAACAAGCGCGCCGGCAGGACACGCGTATCGTTAAATACGAGCATATCTCCGGACCGGAGTAAACCTGGCAATGCGCGGATTTTCCGGTGTGTGATCTCGCCCTGTTCGCGTCCGAGCACCAGCAGGCGGGAGGCATCTCGCGGCTCGCATGGTATTTGTGCGATCAAATCCGAGGGGAGTTCGTAATCGAATTCAGATGTATTCAAGGGATTGGTCTAGAAATACCCGGCTCTTGAAGGCGTAGGTAAGCACCACAACGTGGAGTGCGCACGTCACTCTGCAAAATCACAGAGAACACAAAGGATTATCATAAAGGCTCAGGTGTATCAAGCCGTTGGTAGAGGATTAGATTCCTTGTGTCCCTAAAAGATCTTTGCAAAGTGGAGTGCGCACTTCACTCTGTGCACTTCGTCTCTTGGTAGTGATCCTTAAGATCTAATTAGAGCAGACGCGGCTGTTTGCCATCCTCAGGATATTCCAGCCCAAGATGTTCATAGGCGCGTTGCGTAGCGGCACGACCGCGTGAGGTGCGATCGAGAAATCCAAGTTGTAGTAGATAGGGTTCGTATACGTCCATGATAGTGTCGGACTCTTCGCTGATTGAGGCCGCGATAGTCTCGAGCCCGACGGGACCGCCATTGAATTTTTCAATGATGGCGCGTAGCACTCGCCGGTCGATTTCGTCCAGGCCAAGCTCGTCCACATCCAGCAATGCCAGGGCATCTTCCGCGACCGATTTTATGATCTTGCCATCGGCACGCACTTGGGCAAAGTCACGCACACGTTTCAAGAGGCGCAAAGCCACGCGGGGTGTCCCGCGTGCCCGTTTCGCGATCTCGCTGGCACCTTCATCGTCTATGTCCACAGTGAGCAAACGCGCCCCCCGCTCCACAATAGCTTTCATCGCGACCGCGTCATAAAAATCGAGACGAAAGACCGCACCGAATCGCGCCCGCAACGGAGCAGTAATCAATGCCAGCCGGGTTGTCGCCCCAATGACCGTAAAGCGCGGCAAGCTCAGACGGATACTGCGGGCGCTTGGCCCTTTGCCTATGACGATATCCAGGGCGTAATCTTCCATGGCGGGGTAGAGCACTTCTTCCACCGCCCGCCCTAGCCGATGAACCTCATCAATAAAGAGCACATCCCCTTTCTTCAAGTTTGTCAGGATCGCGGCGAGGTCGCCTTGGCGTTCGATGACCGGCCCGGCCGTTACCTTTATATTGACGTCCATTTCGTTGGCGATGACGTGGGCAAGTGTAGTCTTACCCAGCCCAGGTGGCCCGTAGAAAAGCACATGATCGAGCGCCTCATCTCGTGCGCGGGCAGCGTCGATAATGATTCCTAAATTTTCCTTCACCCGATCCTGACCGATCAACTCGTGCAGCGTGCGCGGACGCATGGCACTATCGATACGTTCTTCGGGCTTTGCTTTTCCAGAGACGATGCGTTCGTTTTCTTCAGTCACGCTGTGGATTATAATCGCCTTACAGAAGGTGAGCAAAGCACGGCTGAATTGTGGACTACGGAAGCGTGGCTACAATCTGCCCTCAAATCCTCGGCCGGGAGTCTCCTAATGCCAAACGTATACGAGTCCAATCACCCGCTTGTTTCTCACAAGCTGGCACTAATGCGTAGCGTCGAAACAGGACCAAAGAAATTCCGGGAACTGGTGCGTGAAATCAGTATCCTGCTCGCCCACGAAGCAACGGCCGATCTTGCAACACAGCCTATCCAGGTCACTACACCAATGGGTGAAATGGAAGGGCAGGAATTGATAGAAAAAATCGGGCTGATTCCGATCTTGCGTGCCGGGATTGGAATGGTTGAAGGTATCTGGGAAATGATGCCCAGTGCTGAAGTATGGCACATTGGCTTATATCGCGACGAAGAAACGCTCCAGCCAGTGCATTACTATAACAAGCTTCCGGTAGATCCGACCGTGCAAGTCTGCCTTGTCTTGGACCCGATGCTCGCGACCGGTGGCTCTGCAGCAGCAACTCTCGACATATTGAAGAAATGGGGCGTGCAGCGCATCAAATATATTGGCCTGATCGCTGCGCCGGAAGGCATTGCCCACATTCAAGAACATCATCCAGATGTTCCCATCTTTATCGGTGCGATCGACAGCCATCTAAACGATGTCGGCTATATTGTGCCCGGACTGGGCGACGCCGGAGACCGGCTTTTTGGAACCGGGTAGTTAGCGGCAATTGCTGAGTGAAATATAGCAGATAACAATTTCCTCCTGCTTCGATTCTAATGACCCAACAATTCGATCCACAACTCCATCATCGCCGGTCGATCCGATTGCCCGGATATGACTATACGTCACCGGGTGCGTATTTCGTCACATTATGCGTACGGGATCGTGAATGCATATTTGGCCGCGTGGCGGGCGGCCTGATGGAATTGAATGAATGGGGCCGCGCGGCAGCCGAATCATGGTTATGGTTGGCGGAACAATACCCATATGTCGAATTGGACGAATGGGTCGTGATGCCGAATCATATGCATGGGATTATTGTGATTGTGAATGAACTCCGCAGGGGTCGTTCGCGAACGACCCCTGCGCAAACCGCCCCAAAACGCAAACCATTGGGCCGCCTCATCGGCGCGTTCAAAACGGTGTCCACCAAACAAATTAACGTCATGCGGAACACGCCGGGCGAACCTATCTGGCAACGAAATTATTACGAACATATCGTGCGTAATGAACGCGCGCTGGATGCCATTCGAAGCTACATCGCCGCCAACCCACGGCGCTGGGAATCCGATCGCGACAACCCCCGCAACCGGCAGTGGCCTCCATCACAGACGGACGATTACATCCAGGATGCCAGCGCACCCCAATGAACTCCGTAACGATTTTTGTTCTGGCGCTGCTCATTACAGCAGTCGCCACGCCGATTGGGGCTGCGCTTGGTCGCAGGCTCGGGTTGGTGGACACACCTGCAGGACGACGGCAGCATCCCGGCATCATCCCGCGCGTGGGTGGCATGGGACTTTTCCTCGGTTTTATCATCAGCGCTGCAGCCATTCAGTTCGTCGCCCCGCTTCAGAACCCGGATGATGCCCTGCGGATTGGCGGCGTCATTGCCGGCGTTGTGTTCGTATTCGCATTCGGCTTGTTGGATGATTGGCGCGAACTCTCCGCTGGAAAGCAGTTCATTATCCAAATCGCAGTTGCTCTCATTGCTATTGGCACAACTGTTTTCATCGAACGCTTCACAAACCCGCTGAACAACGAACTTGTCGTACTGCCGATCTGGCTCGTCATACCCGTGACAATGTTCTGGATTGTTGGCATGATGAACACGATCAATTGGCTGGACGGATTGGATGGGCTTGCAACCGGAGTCGCTGCTATCGCCGCGTTGCTGTTTGGCATTCATATGCGCTCGCTCGGCCAAAATGAAATTGCTCTTTATGCCTTCGCTCTTGCCGGTGCTTGCCTGGGCTTCCTGCCCTTCAATTTCAGTCCCGCGCGTGTCTTCTTGGGGAGCGCAGGTGCGATGGTATTGGGCTATGCACTCGCGACGTTATCCATTCTTGCACCCGCGCGTGTTGCCACTGCGCTGCTCGTAATGGCGCTTCCCATTGCAGACACAGCCTGGCAGATTTTTGATCGCTACCGACGCCGGCGTTCAATATTCCAAGGCGACCGCGGCCATCTCCATTTCCGGCTGCTGGAATTGGGCTGGTCGCCGCGCTTAATTGTCGGTTTTTATTGGGGGTTCTGTGCAATCTTCGGGACGCTCTCGCTGCTGTTGGCGTCTCGGATGTTTAAACTGATCGCGCTCGGCTTACTCGCAACAGTTGTGCTCGCGATGCTGGCGTTTCTTTCGTCTCGCCAGCCTGTCGAGGAATAGCGCGATTACCTTTTGTATTCTTCCAAAAGGCGCTGCCCGAGCCACTGCCACAGCAACCACTCCACGACATAGATTAGTGGGAGCGCTAACAAATTCAGCAAGATCGTAATTGTAAAGGCAGCGGCGATCACGCGCACTCCAGCAGCGATCAGCTCTCCAAAACTTTGCTCGACGATTGGCCCTAGACCAAGATACGCCAGCAGCCCGCCTAGCACGACGAGCAATATAGCCACAGCCGGCCAAGCGCGTCGATCTGAAGCACTCGGGAGCATCGTGTTGCTGAGCGCGAACATGACATAGAGCCAAATCAGAAGGTCGCTCGAGTTGGCGCGCCCGAATAACTGGAAGGCAAGCGCCAAGTCCCCGTCCGCCAGAGCCACCCCCACTTCACCAGCTGCCAAGCGGGCATAACCGATGGCAACCACCGCAGCGGAGCCTGCGAGCAAAGGGGCCACCCCAATGAGCGCCTCGCGGATAAAATCTACCCGCTCGGTTTGCACAAATCCCATGCGCAGCGTGCCGTCATCCTGACGCCGCGGCCAGACAGAAAACCCAACCGTGCGCGCGCCCACAAGTTTAGCAACCAGCCAATGGCTAGCTTCGTGGACAAGTACACCGGGGATGAATATAAGTTGGTTAAGAATAACTGCGATCTGATCGTGCCGAACGAGCAGCTGAAGAATGATCTGAATGTGGCGTGTGATCCAACGTTGGAGGAAAAGCAGCGGTAATAGCGTTACGAGTAGCCATAGCCAGGCAGTGAGGAAGGACACAGGAATGTCAGCAAATCACCAATGGAGCAAATAGGGAAGTTATCTGCTCACTTGCGCTCTTGCCCACCTGCCGCCCGCACAATCCCGACGAAACTCTCTACTTTCAAACTCGCGCCGCCGACCAGCGCGCCGTCAATGTCCGGTTGCACCATGAACTCGGCGGCATTCTCTGGCTTGACACTGCCACCATATTGGACACGGATACTTTGCGCTATGCTCTCCCCGTAAAGGTCCATGAGCACACCGCGCACATTCAGTCCACAGACAGCGTTTGCTCCTGCGGCGGTCGAGGCCTTACCCGTGCCGATAGCCCAGATCGGCTCGTATGCGATGACAGTGTCACGCGCTTGTTCTGCAGTGATACCGGAATAGGCAGCGCGCACTTGTCTTTCGACCACTTCGGTAGTTTGTCCGGCTTCGTTCTGTTCGAGATTTTCGCCAACGCATATGATTGGGCGCATATCGTTGGAAAGCACAGCTCGCACTTTGCGATTGACTGAGTCATCTGTCTCGCCAAAGAATTGTCTGCGCTCGGAATGACCCACGATTACATACGTACAAAGCCCGGAGAGCATTGAAAGGGATATCTCGCCTGTGTATGCACCGCGCTGTTCCCAGTGCACGTTCTGCGCGCCCAGTCGTACCCCACTACCCCTGCAAGCCTCAGCCACCGCCGGGAGCGTCACGAAAGAAGGACAAAACACAACTTCTGTCGGAAGCGATTCGCCGAATTCGGCAATTACTGTCCGCGCTAAATCGGCTCCCTCGGCGGGCGCCAGATTCATTTTCCAATTGCCCGCAATGATGGGTTTGCGATCGGCCATGGTTGCTTCTCCCTAACTTCTCAGCCGGATGGCGTAGAAAAAAGACGACTGTTGTTGCCGCCTTCAATACGTAGTATCTGCTGTTCGGCCTTGCGACGCAATAGCGCTGATGCACCTTCAGTGCAGATCACATATTGAAACTGTTCAATCGCAGCTTCGGACGCACCGACGGCAGAGAAAAACTCGCCATAGGCAAAACGTATTTCCGGATCATCAGGATATCCATCAATTAAATCTCGGATAAGAACTTCTGCCTCTGGTATGTGATCATGGTTGATGTACCAACGCACAGTAGCTACTTTTGGCGCGATCCAGTCGGGGAAATTCATTTGATACGACTCATAAATCTCAAGCGCACCATCTTGGCGCACAGACCCGGCTAGCAGCGGACTCGCCTTGATGATTAGCAGTTGACTCTCATTGTTGTGGAGCAGACCCTGCTCCAGAATTAGTAGCGCCGACAGCGACTGATCCAGCGCCAATGCCTTGTCGGCAGCCTCTAGGAAATACTCCGGGACATAGCCCGCGATTGCCGCCCCTTCTTCCAAAACAGCAGCTGCCTGCTCGTTTAATCCCACAGCGAGGAACTCGCCGAACAGGTTGATATAGAGAAGCGGGTCAAACGGATCTCTTGTCAGTAATTCGTAGGCTTCCTCAATCCGCCGTTTCGCCACTGCATTGATATCATCCGGAATACGCAGGTTAGGAATCACCGGCAGGTTGTCTACAATAGGTGTCGGTTGCACTGGCGTCGAAACATCAACAGAAGGGGCTGGGGCTGTTGGAACGGCATCTATCGGCTCGTCTGTGGCCGCGAGTTGCGTAAACTGCCAGATGCCAAAGGTACCCGCCCCTAACAAAATTATTAACAGTAGTGCTCCAAGAGCAACCCATAGCCATCGCCGCTTGGGACGTTTCTCTGCCACTGTGATTGTCGAGCCTTGCGTTGTTCCAGCCGCTGCAGCATGCAGATCAACCGGAGTTTTATCTGCCTCCGCTGCGACGATAGTTTGTGCCGCAACTGCATCCACGGTGCTGGCTCGCGGGGAGACGTCAAACGCGCGTTGAGAAGTGGCTGTACCAGGCAGCTCGCCTGAGGAGGCACGATGGAATTCCGATACTAATTCGGATGCATCTGAATATCGATCCGCCGGCTCCTTCGCGAGCGCGCGGAAGAGCACCTGCTCGACTGCTTCCGGCACGTTGGGGTTTAGCTCGCGTGGTGAGGGCAGCGGTGTGTAAATATGATCGTGGATGATGGAAAATGGCGTGTCTGCCACAAACGGTACGCGCCCAACAACTAACTCATAGAGCATCACACCAAAGGAGTAGATATCAGTTTCCGGCCCAAGCTCGCGCATACCTTTCGCTTGTTCCGGGGAAATATAATGCGGCGTTCCCAACATCGCATCTTGCGAGATAGTGCTCTCGCCCGACTGCGCGATGCGTGCGAGTCCGAAATCTGCTAGATAGACATC
Organism: Anaerolineales bacterium; assembly: GCA_965248775.1. Taxonomy (GTDB): domain Bacteria; phylum Chloroflexota; class Anaerolineae; order Anaerolineales; family JBHHUI01; genus JBHHUI01. The sequence goes on along the minus strand of OZ252150.1, from coordinate 331,133 downwards.
GCCATCAGCATCGAGGACGACATTTGAAGGTTTGATATCCCGATGGAGAACGCCTTCCTTATGAGCAAAGGACAACGCAGAGCCAACGGCATCTACAATACATAAGCCCTCTGCTGGCAAGATTGGGCTTTCCTGCATGCGCTCCTTCAGCGTCTGCCCATCGATGTACTTCATCACGAGATAAGGCTGGCTGTCGTGCTCGGCGAAATCATAGACTGGCACAATATTCGAATGTTCTAGACGCGCGACTACACGCGCTTCACGCTCGAATCGACTAATAAAAGATGCATCTTGGGTGATGGCTGGACGCAAAACTTTGATCGCGACATGCCGGTGAAGCTTGTCGTGATAGGCCTTGTAGACAGTAGCCATCCCGCCTTGCCCAAGCTTTTCGTCGATGCGATACGCCCCAACGCGGGCGCCGATATCAAATGTCATGAGATTTCATACTGCGTCCACGAGTGCAGCCACACCCGGCAATTCCTTGCCCTCTAGCAATTCAAGACTCGCGCCACCACCCGTGGAGACATGAGTGATGCGATCTATTAACCTCGATTGACGCAAAGCGGCAACCGAATCGCCGCCACCCACAATCGTGGTTGCGTCGCTGTCTGCCACATGTTGGGCGACCGCGTTTGTGCCTGCGGCAAAAGGATCGAGTTCGAAGACGCCCAGCGGCCCATTCCAGACCACCAATTTAGCAGACTTAATCTGATCTGAGAATTCGGCAATTGTCTGTGTGCCGATGTCCAGGATGCGCCACTCGGCGGGAACCCCCATTGCTACCTCTATTACACGCCACTCAGCATCAGCGGCAAACTGATCGGCGATGGTAACATCGATTGGCAATACCAATTTGTCCTCCGAACGCTTGAGTAATTCTTTTGCAACTGACACTGCTTCGTCCTCGACAAGTGACTCCCCGATTTCAATCCCACGCGCCTTGAAAAACGTGTTCGCCATACCCCCGCCAATGAGCACCCGATCGGCCTTTGCCAGCAAACTTTCGATGACGCCAATCTTGTCCGAAACCTTCGCGCCGCCGAGGATCGCGACAAACGGACGCTCGGGTTCGGAAACTGTAGCCAGCAAATAGCGTAGTTCTTTTTCAAGCAAAAGACCGGCCACCGCAGGAAGATAATGCGTCACCCCTTCCGTTGAGGCGTGTGCGCGATGTGCAGAGCCGAAGGCATCGTTGACAAAGAATTCGGCGTTCCGAGCGAGTTCGCGGCTGAAGTCCGGGTCGTTTTGTTTTTCTCCCACATGGAAGCGGGTGTTCTCCAAAAGCAAGATTTGTCTCGACCCGAGTGCCCGCACATGCAACTCAACTTCGAGCCCCACGCAATCAGGTGCAAACAATACCTTCCGGTCATCGAGAAAAGCTGCCAAAACCGACAGAACCGGCTGGAGAGAGAAACGCGCCTCTGGGCCGCTTTTGGGCCGCCCGAGATGCGAGCATAAGATCACCCGCGCGCCACGCTCTAACAACAATTTGATAGTCGGCAATGCGGCGCGAATGCGTGTGTCGTCTACGACCCTATAAGGTGCTTCACGCGATAGCGGCACATTGAAGTCTACCCGTACAAGGACGCGCTTGTCCCGTACATCAATGTCGCGGACAGACTTCTTTTTCATCGCGAGGAAGCGCTCCAGATGCTAGGGGTGGAGATTACATGTTATTGTGCTGTAATCTCCAATCTCTGCTGTTTCTATAGAGCCTTCGCAAGCTTTGCTGCCAGGTCTGCGGTGCGACTTGCATAGCCCCACTCATTGTCATACCACGTAACGACCTTGACCATGTTCTCGCCGATGACCATTGTGCTGTCGGCATCGATGATCGACGAGCGCGGATCTCCTCTGTAATCTGATGAGACAAGCGGCTCGGTACTGAACCCTAAAATCCCAGCCATCTCGGCTGATTCCGACGCTTCGCGAAAAGCTTCATTCACTGCTTCAACCGAAACCGGCTTCTCCGTTTCAGCAACAAAATCCACAATCGACACTGTTGCGGTCGGGACACGCAGCGAATAACCATCAAACTTACCTTGGAGTTCCGGGATCACCTTCGCAACCGCTTTGGCCGCGCCTGTCGTGGTTGGAATAATATTGTCCGGCGCCGCACGTGCCCGGCGCAAGTCCGTGTGCACCAGATCGAGAATTTGCTGGTCATTCGTGTACGAATGAATCGTTGTCATCAGGCCTTTTTTGATGCCAAATTTGTCGTTCAATACTTTGGCGGCCGGCGCGAGACAGTTCGTGGTGCAGCTCGCATTCGAGATCACATGATGTCGTTCCGCATCGTATTCTTCACCATTAACGCCCAGCACTATGGTCAAATCCTCGTTCTTTGCAGGCGCGGAGATGATCACCTTTTTCGCACCGGCCGGATCGATGTGCGCACTGGCGCCGGGCTTACCCGAGGTCGGATCGGCTTTGGCATCGCGAAAAACGCCTGTGGATTCGATCACGATTTCGACACCAAGTTCACCCCAGGGGAGATCGCCCGGGTTGCGCTCACTAAGTACTCGGATGGTGTGCCCATCGACCACCAAATTTCCATTCTCAACTTCCACAGTGCCAGGAAAGCGGCCATAGGTTGAGTCATACTTAAACAAGTGGGCGTTCGTTGCTGCAGCGGCCAAATCATTTATGCCCACAACTTCAAGTGTATCGGCGTGGCGCTCCATGATAGCTTTGTGAACCTGTCGTCCGATACGGCCGAAACCGTTGATACCTATTTTAATTTTATCCGTCATTGTTAGGGTTCCTCCTGGAGGTGGTAAATTCTGAGTAAAGTTTTGTGAACAGATACATGGTTCGCGTCAATAATTAAGCGGATCAATTCCCCGCTTTGCCATTGGAAAGGATTGGGTCCACGATAATTTTCATGAGTTCCTGCGCCAACTTGACCGGATGATGTCGCCAGGGATGACTCTCGTCGACGACATCACACGTGATCGTCCGGCGAGTTCCGTTCGGCGCGGGATCGGCGGTAACCCACTGGAGTTGCTCCGGCAGATCGCTTTGGGTTGCATTATTGGCTAATACGAGTGGCAAAAGCTCGGCGCCGACATGCTCATCGATAACCTGAATGTGATCGCTCGCCGTAAAACCATCAGTTTCACCCGGCTGCGTTGCTACGTTGCAAACATAGACTTTCGGAGCCTGGCTGGTCCTGACAGCAGCGGCCACATCCGGTACAAGTATATTAGGCAGCACGCTTGTGTAGAGGCTTCCGGGCCCGACGACAATTAGATGCGCTGCAAGGATCGCTTGTACTGCGTCAGGATAAGCCGGAGGATTGTCCGGTTCGAGATAGACCCGTTCTATCCATCCCGCCGACTCCGGAATGGAGGATTCGCCTTCAACACGGTACGCGGGTTCATGGGAAGAGGCACGCACCTCAGCACACAGTTTCACATCCGCCAACGTCGCCGGTACCACCCGCCCCTGGATAGCGAGCACCCGACTGGATTCGATCAACGCCTGTTCAAAGGATCCGGTGACTTCCGCCATCGTCGTGATGAAGATGTTGCCGAACGAATGTCCGCCGATATCTTCCTCACCACTGAATCGATATTTGAATAATTTGGTAATTAGTGCTTCGTCGTCCGCCAGAGCTGCGAGGCAGTTCCGAAAATCCCCTGGAGGCAAAACGCCGAGTGAACGCCGGAGGCGTCCGGAGGAGCCACCATCGTCTGCTACAGTCACGATTGCGGTGATGTTGCTGGAATGTGCCTTGAGACCACGCAAGAGGGTAGACATGCCCGTGCCGCCGCCAATCGCGACAATCCGCGGGCCGCGCCGCTTTCTGCGGCGTTCCTCTACGAGCGAAACCATTGAACGTCCCGCCGGAACGAGCGGCGTAACGATCTCACGGTTCAGTCGCAGGAAACCATATAGGATGGCAACCCCGCCGATGCCAACCAACAACAACGCCCGTAAAGGACGCGTAAAAAATTGCAGTGTCACAAACTGCAGAACAGGTGGTAACCACCCGCCCTGATATACCTCCACGAGCAAAAAGGCCAGGGCCAGTCCGACGAGCATCGTACCGAGGATCAACAGGCCAATCCAGCGTTTGACCCCCAATCCTGGGGTCAACCAGCGCAGCAACTGGCGTATGCGCGTCTCACTCGATGGGGGAGAATTCATCTTTCAAGCATCTTATATGGAGGGCATGGCAATCATAGCAGAAAAATTCGTTGGTCAAAGAAACGTGACTTTACGAAGATCGTCGAGAGTATGGGCGGCGCCCATCTTGTCCAAGCTTAACTCCAGGGTATAATGACTACACTATACTTGCGACGAAATGGAGGAACACAGCTATGGCTAGTGTTACATATAAACAAGTGAACAAAGACTTTGGCGATGTCACCGTGATCGATGACTTCAATATTCATGTCGAAGACAAGGAATTCCTGGTGCTCGTAGGACCTTCCGGCTGCGGAAAGTCCACAGCATTGCGAATGCTCGCCGGTCTGGAGGAGATCACCTCCGGCGACATATACATCGACGACCGGGTTGTAAACGACGTACCGCCGAAGGACCGTGACATTGCCATGGTGTTTCAGTCCTACGCACTCTACCCACATATGACGGTCTTCGATAATATGGCCTTTGGGCTGAAACTGCGTAAGACTCCCAAAGACGAAATCAGGAAACGTGTTCATCACGCCGCCGATATACTGGACATTATTTTCCTGCTCGAGCGCAAACCGAAACAGCTTTCGGGCGGGCAACGTCAGCGTGTGGCGGTTGGCCGGGCGATTGTACGCAATCCAGCAGTTTTCCTGCTCGACGAACCGCTATCCAATCTGGACGCGAAACTGCGCGTGCAGACTCGGGCCGAGATCACAAGACTTCACCAAGAATTACAGACCACGTTTATTTATGTGACTCACGATCAGGTCGAGGCAATGACGATGGCCACTCGTATCGCCGTAATGAACGAAGGCGAACTACAACAAGTGGACGACCCGCAGAGCCTTTATAATAAACCGAAAAATGTTTTCGTTGCTGGTTTCATCGGCTCGCCTTCCATGAACTTCTTCGACGGAAAAATTGAGCAATCGAACGGCAAGATCATGGTAGATGTGGGCAGCTTTACTGTGGAACTCCCCAAATCGAAAAATGACCAATACGGCGGCCACGTCGGAAAAGAAATCATGCTTGGCATTCGACCGGAGGATTTGGACGATCCGAATTTTTCTCCAACCGGCGTCAACCTGGCATCCATTGAAGCAAAAGTAGATGTGGCCGAGTTGATGGGCAACGAAGTTTTCCTGTATCTTGTCAGCGGGGATGAGAATTTCGTTGCGCGCGTCGATCCGCGCACCACAGCCCGTGTAGGCGATCAGGTGAATATATCCGTAAACATGGATAATGTGCATCTGTTCGACTATGATTCGGAGGATGCTATTCTCTAACAGCGCTCCGCGGTGAGCAACAAATCTATATTGATTTAGAAAGAATAGGTAGCGCCGGATTAATCTCCGGCCTACCTTTTTCTTTAACATGTTAGCATCAACGGAAGCTTGAATGGCGAACTTTGAAATGATGCGCCAACTGGCGCAAGAGGCCGAAACTAAACTTGTCCTACTCGTTCTTGATGGGCTTGGCGGGCTGCCGATGGTCCCCGGCGGGCCAACAGAACTGGAAGCAGCACACACGCCCAATCTCGATCGGCTCGCATCCGAGGGTACACTTGGGCAGACCATTCCTGTATTACCCGGCGTGACCCCCGGTTCGGGACCAGCCCATCTTTCCATGTTTGGCTACGATCCGGTCCAATATGACATTGGGCGCGGCGTTCTGGAGGCATTTGGCGTCGGCATTCAGGTTAGCGAAAATGACGTCGCCGCGCGAGGAAATTTCTGCACGCTCGATGAAACTGGAGACATCAGCGACCGGCGCGCCGGTCGCATCCCCAACGAGATCGCTTTACCACTGGTTGAAAGACTGCAGGTAATTGAAGTCCCCGGTGTCAACATCGAAGTGAAACATGTCAAAGAATATCGGTTCGTCGTGGTCATGCGCGGTGATGGTCTGGCATCCGATATTACTGACACTGATCCGCAACAGACCGGCGTCCCCCCTCACCCCGCCCGACCACAATCGGAAGAGGCTGCCCACGCCGCCGGTTTATTCAATACATGGATCAATGTAGCGCGGAAGGTGCTGGCTGACGAGCATCCTGCCAATATGTTCACCTTACGAGGATTTTCGAGCGATCCGCAGCTACCGAAATATAATGACGTTTATGCGTTGCAGGCGGTCTGTGTGGCAGTCTATCCCATGTACAAAGGAGTCGCGAAACTGGTGGGGATGGATGTACACGACTTCGCCGGCGATTCGCCGTCTGCCGAGTTTGCGGCCTTAAGCTCGGTGTGGAATGACCACGATTTTTTCTTTGTTCACATTAAGCCAACAGACAGTCGCGGTGAAGACGGAGATTTCGAGGGGAAACGCCAGATCATCGAGAGCGTGGATGCTGCCTTACCGGAGCTGCTTTCCCTGCGGCCGGATGTGCTCGTAGTAACAGGTGATCATTCAACCCCTGCCCGTATGCGCTCGCACTCCTGGCATCCCGTTCCGCTACTACTCTGGGCACCCGCCATGCACCGCCCGGATAAGGCAAGTACATTTGGCGAGCGCGAATGCGCGACAGGCGGTCTCGGGACCTTCCCGGCCACCGATCTTATGCCGCTCGCACTCGCCCACGCCGGTCGACTGCGCAAATACGGCGCATAGGGTTTGTCTAAGAATAACTTACCGATTTGTTTGGGCCAGCCCGAAGAGCTGCGCAACCCGGAAATCGGCAATACACCTGATAGATAAGTAGCTACTTGTCGGGGAGCAGCGCTGGAAGCAGGCAGAGCCAATCCGTCCACATGGGCAAAGATCTGCTTGTGCAGAACCGCCACGTGGGGATATCATCCCTTTTCGGGCGCGCGCTGGGGAGGAACGCGGGTGGAGAAACAGGATGCAGGTATTTCTTTATGACTCATTTACAAAAACACAGAACGATTTGACCTATGATGTTATAATTAATCGGGTTTATTGACCCGTTGCGTTGGAAGGGACTTGAGATTCCCAGGACGCAATAGGAGGAAAATCGTTTGGCTAAGTCTCAAAAAGAACTGGCGGTAACCTTTTTTAACGATGTCCTAGATTTGGAGATAGTGGGTAATAGCCTGGATGAACTGGACGAGAAGGAGTGTCTCACCTATGCCAGGAAGAAGATAAAAGAATATCTTGGTAAGAAAATATTGAAGGAATTTGAAGAATATATTTTGAACGGAAATTAAGCCATAGCTACAACTGCGAGAGTATTATCCTGAATCTTTTTGAAATAATAGTTAGTTCTTTTCTGTTTGCTACCATTTTTGATGTCGGATTTGGTTTCTTCATGCCGCGCTCAGTTTCCAGCGCAAACGGCTGACGTGCACGCGTAGCGTTTCCCGCTTTTTAAATTACCCATTTGTTTCTGCAAAAACCCTAATCTCGACTGCTAAGAGGCTGTTACTTAAGGTCGAGAATCATCCTGGTAATGTCACGCCCCCGGGTGATTTTGGGAAACTTTTTCTTAGGCAATTATATAGCCCGCCCTCAGCAATCGAGGATCAATCGATCTGTAGTTTCGTTGTCCGATAATGTGAAGGCGAATCTCTCCAGAGTCGCAGGTGAATAGAGGCCGAGTTGAAGCTGTAGTTCAGTTTCATCATCCAGAATCAGGCGCGCGCGGTTCACAACCAAATCGCCGATTTCGAGTCCACGTGCCGCAACATGCCAGCCATCTGCCTGCGCATGCAATTCACCAGCTGCATCCCAAGCATGAATAAATTGTACGAGGGGTTTCGCCACCGCAGCGCTCACCTTCCAATAGCTCAACACTTCGAGAGCAGCCCCAGCCGGGCGCACATCCACAGCCACCAATTCCAGGCCGGCAACGTTAGGAATCGGATCCGAAATTGCGAATCCCGCAGGCGTTAGGAAGCTACGACAAAGGTCGGCATCGCTTTCAATCAAAGAAATGATCCGGCGTGCATCGAATAAGCCTTCGACTTCCAGCACATCATCCGGAGCAGTCGGGAACATTCCATCGGGCAATCCGATGTAACGCGCTTGTCCGGAGCCGGCCAAAACCAATCCATCTGAATTACTCCACTTTGCCAATGTAAATTCGCCAGGCTGAATTCCCAGTCTGTCTGGAGACAAATCCGAAATGCGTTGACCGGAAACGACCACACGGTCCTGCGGCGTTTCCTGCGGGTATTGCAAGTTGTAAATCAGGATCGAATGTCCGGCGCGCGCCACTGGCTCCCGCTCGCGGAAGAATGCAAAAAGATAGTGCTGTTCATCCACGAGCCCCAGCTGCAGACTGGTCGCGCTGATGGCATACCATCCCGGCTCGGGCGAATACGGATTGAAAGCCATTACTTCCGGTCCGGAGACCGTGTTGATAAAGCCGGGGAGCATCTGTGCGTCCACACCATAGTTTTCTGGCAGTGCCGTGCCAAAATAGCTCAGGTTTATTTCATCCACCTGGTTCGCATCCAACCATTCCCGCAAAGCGGGCAAATCTTGCCCCCAGTCCAGACTCGAATCTACCAGCACCCGATAACCGTTCGCAGGTCCGCCTGCGATTGCATTGAAATAGGATAGATGGTTCGGAAAAGTCCAAAACGCATTTAGTACTGCCCAGCCTGCAAATACGCCGGTTAAGACACAGCCATTCAAACGCGAGCTTTGAAGGCGCGATACAGACCCTGCCATTACGAGCAGGAAAGGCAATATTGGCAGAAGATGCCGATAACCAATGGAGAGATTCCCACTTGCGGCGACAACGAGATAAAGGAGAGCGGGTGTCGCCAGCGCAATGATCTTCGCGCGTGCTGTTCGGCTCGTGCGCAAGGCAGAGCCACCCCCAATTGCAACCGCCAGCAATAATGGAATGGGTGTCTTGAAAAGCAAGGTCATAGGGAAAAAATACCACCAACCCTCCGCGGATTGCTCTCCAAGTAAAAAGGCCGTCGTCCCTCGATTGATGCGGCCTGCAAATGAGAGCGCGCCTTCCCAGAAGTATGCCGCCGGCAACGGCCAACCCAATCCGGTCACTGCACGGAATTCGAATCGATAGACGGCCCACCAGGTGAGAAAGGCGGCGGCAGCCACGATGAACAAAATTCGCAACTTGAATCTAAGAACGAACCCATCTCTCTTTTGCGGCATCAGCAGCACCATTAAGGTGAGCATGGGGATAAGCAATACAGCCGAGAATTTCGTAACTGCCGCCAACCCAAGCAACAGACCGGCGAGAAGTGCATAAAGATTCCGTCCGCGTCTTACCGCGCGCCAGAGGAGCCAGGCAGCGGCCAGTGCCAGTGTTGCCAGCAATAAATCCCGGGTAGCCACGCGCCCGTTCCCGATTAGATTCGGATCGCTTACAGCAAGGACGAATACGAAAAGCCCCCCAGAACGACCCCACAAATCTGCGCCGAAGCGGAATACCAATGCTGCGCAGAGTAGCGCAACCCACATCAACCCCCAACGCGAAATTGAAATCGCCAGGACAGGGTCAGGCTCGTTTTCCCAGAAATAGCGACTGGCGGAGAAGTCGCCGCTCAGTAACTGTTCAGGCGGGATTGAGAGTGGCCGCTGCAGCAGCCAAAGAGGAGCATAAGCCAGATATCCGCCTGCGGGCAAAACTTCCTGGACGAGCTGACGAGTGCCAGTTTTTGCGTACGCATAGCCGGCGACGAGATGAAATGTTTCGTCGAAGATAGCTGATTTTCGGACGGAGCTAAAAACGAGTTGTGCATACAGTCCCAATAGCAGGACGGCAGCGAAGAGAGTATTGGGAATTTTCTGGAATGAAATGAGGCGAGATTGCATCGCGCAACTGGCGACGAAAAATTCTTTCTGTTCTCAACTCACCGTAAAAAGCGCCACGCTCCCAGCCAGACGAGTATTCCCTCCACGAGGGACGCCACGCCGATAAGCGTGAAAATATCCGACCAGAATTTCAATGGGAAGAGTCGTATCAGGGTGTCATCGAAGTGGAAGAGAAAGGTTCCACTCTCGAAGAAGAGCAGATGGAAGCGTGTGAAGAAACTGTTGAAGTTGAGCAATATGTAGAGAACAAGGGCAAGGAGAACACCTACTACAATCAGTGACCCTACAGAAAGTCCTGAGCGCAATATCTGACGCGTTTCAGGTTGCCATGCAAGCGCAACACTGGCGCCAATCGAAATGAGTGATGCGAGCAGCCAGACCCGCAGAGTCCACTGCGTGACCACTTTAACATCGAGCATATGCTGCAATTCGCGTGAATCGTACATGGGCGCGCCATTCGGAAATTCCAGATCGCCAAGGAATTCAATATCGGCGTCATTCACAAGATATTCAAGCGCGATCTCAGCATATTCTTGGCGTTGCTCCTTCGTCATTTGATCGGTGCCCGGACGAATGTTTATATCGGCCGGGAAACCCGCCTTGTTGTATTCGAAATTTATAAACCAGGGAAACATCAGCAGACGGACATTCGTCAACACAATTGCGAACGGCAATGAGGCAATGATCAAAATGCGCAGGGTCTGGGAAAGTGAGTTGGTCATCTAGTGGTCCTGTTCAGAGTTCTACTTTGTCTTCAGTCTCCAATCTTTTATATTGAACCATCTATCAGAAAAAGACTCATAAAAGCGGAGATTGGAGATTCACACACCTAACAGTGATAGCAAGTCACCACCGAGAATAAAGTTTAATACGATCGCGTTCGTCAACAGTTCGACGGGTGCACGGTCATCTGTGAACACCACATCGGAAGCTGGTGTTGGTTTCAGATTCGCCACCGCATGTTCAAGGGTAAGTCGCAGGAACGGGTGCGTGTCCGGTGGGAGCAATGCCAGATTCACAGGCAGGTTTTCAGCCTGCGTTGACTGCACCGTGGCGTATAGAATACTGTTAAATGTCTCCGGCACGTCGAGCACGTACACAGAAGGAAACACAGATTGCAAAGTACCCACCATTGCTTCGATCAAGCGGCGGTCGGTGTCGGTGCGCCCGACATTGATAATCACGACCCCATCGGGAGTCAGATGATCGCGAGCCTCCATGAAGAACTCCTGGGTGGTCAGATGCCAGGGAATGTAAGGCAGCCGATAAGCATCCACCCCAATAACGGAATATGTGTTCGGACTGCGTGCGAGCGCTGCGCGGCCATCTGCAACAATAACATTCAGATTCGGCTCCTGCATATCGAAATGCTCGCGCCCAACGGCGACGATCTCGGCATCAATTTCGATGCCATCAATCGGAATCGGGCCAAACACCTGCGAATACTGTTTCGGTATCGTACCCGCAGCCAGCCCCACTGAGGCCAGACTTGTGACCTGACTCGGGTAATACGGCGGATGGTTGAAAAACGGCCCTGCTAGAAAATAATCCCACACTCCCCGACCGCCGGAGATGGTCGTCAGGGAACCCGGTGTATAGACTGAGTGGATCCCTTGTCCTTCATTTAGCAACAAATAGCGTGTGTTTCCGCGTTCGACGACTTGAATAAAGTTGTAGGCAGATTCAGTCTCGTAGACAAGTCCGTCAATAGGCTTTACCGAACCCGTTGCAGACCAAATACCCAGAGCGATGAGTGCGACCAGCATCCAGGAATGCAACAAAGCGCGCCGCCGATCTACTCGCAAGAGGCCAAACAACGCCACGAGCAGCAATATTCCAGCATACGCTAGATACGTGAGACGGGTCCCCACCATGGGGATCAGAATCAAAATAGGAATAAACGTGCCGAGCAGCGAACCGAGAGTGGAAATAGCGTAAACCCGGCCCGCCACACCACCTGTTTCACCAACCGAGCGCACAACCAGCCGAATTGCAAAGGGGGAAACACAGCCCAGCAATGTGATCGGAACAATGAAAAGCAGTAACGTCGCTAGGAACGCGCCTCCAATTACCGGCGCGTTGAGTACTTCCATCCCACGCGCTGCCCAGAGCAAGATGGGACGGGAGGCAATTGGGATCAACCCTACGGTATAAGCTCCCCAGGTCAGAATTGTGTAGAAGGTAGCGGGCCGGGGAGAGCGATCCGCCCAGCGTCCGCCGATGAAATAGCCGACAGTTAAATACAACAAAATCAATCCGATAATGCTGGCCCATACCAGATTGGACGTGCCGAAGACATTCCCAAGCAAACGCGAAGCCGATAGTTCAGCTGCCAAGGTAGTCATGCCCGACATAAACACTGCGAAGTAAAGATAACGATTCATTGTCCAATAGCTTTAGGAGTTAGCTCAACGACCACGGATGCGTCGAGACCCCAGCCGGGCAACTGTGTACAAGGCGCGGAATATCTCCTGGCGTGAAATCTTGGTCGTTCCTTCTCGGCGGTCCTCGAATACAATGGGCACTTCGGCAATCCGCCAGCCGCGTTGCTGTACCAGATAGGCTATCTCGATAAGAAAGGAATATCCGGACGAGAAGATGCGTTCAAGATCGATCGATTCGAGCACTTCGCGCCGGTACAGGCGAAATCCGGCGGTCGCATCGCGTGCTTTTACGCCGGTGACTAAGCGCGCTGTTATATTGGCCCCCCGACTCAGCACCCGCCGATGAAACGGTACCCTACTTGTGCCACCCCCAGTTACATAGCGAGAACCAATAACCATATCTGCAGCGGCACTCTTCTCCACCATCGCCGGAATATAACGCGGATGATGTGAAAAATCGGCATCCATCGTCATCACACAGTCAGCCTCCAGATCAAAGGCACGTTCGAACCCGGCCAGGTAAGCTGTCCCGAGGCCTAATTTAGTGGAGCGATGAACGGCCAGAACGCGGCCCGGATGTTGCGCTGCCAGCGCATCCGCCAGATCGCCAGTGCCATCCGGTGAATTGTCATCCACATTGATCACTCCAACTGCAGTGGGCAGCGCCAATATCTCCCCGACCAATTGCGTGAGGTTATCTGCTTCGTTGTAAGTGGGAATGATGACGTAGGTATTCAAATTGCAGGTTGGCTTGCCGGGGGCAAGTTCGCGGCGCGCCAATCATATCACTCATCCGGAGAGCAGAAAGACCAGCGCGAAAACCCAATAGGTCGTGCGGAGCAGGGCCTTGTGCGATTGTATATACGCAGCGAAAAGCAGCCAGGCGAGGACAAGCCCGGTTCCAAAGCGCAACATCGCCCACGGCTCGCGAAACGTAGAAAATGGAGTGAACGGAATTACGGCTGCATTGGCGCCCAGTATCCAAACCCAAAGAGATAAGTCTGATCTGAAAAGCCTTCTCAGGGCAGCAACAATTCCCACAATAGCTGGCAGGATATAAAATGGCCCGAGGAACATCATGAAGAGTAGAAACACGAGCAAGTTTGTATTTCCAATGCGAAACAATCCCATGAAAGGAATAATCTCGAATGGCGTAGCCAGCGCGCCCCCACTGCCGAGGCCGATTTCACCGAATGTGAGCGCAAGCCAGCCCTGCCAGATCAAATGAGGCAGAATGACGATCCCTGAGATAGTGAGGAGCGTTCGCCAATAACGATTGATGCCCGCCCAAACCAGAAAGGCCGATACGAAGACCAGCGCCGTCTCTTTCGCAAATACCGCCAGAAAAAACAGCAGCGCTACTAGCACATGTCGCTCTCGTAATTGCGCTGCTAGCGCGCCAAGTATCAGTGCATAAGAGAGCGGTTCGTGCAGATCAAGCCGGACAGCGTGGATCAACCCGGCCCACAATCCATACGTTATCGCGTACCACCGGTTGACACCGAGACGTAACAGTATTCCTTCAATGATTACCGTTCCCAGTGTCTGCGCGCCGATGTTGATCACAATCAATGTCCAAGGAATCAATGCGATGTTCCCAAAGGAAATCATTCTCGCAAGAATGGGCAGCAAGATGCGCTGAAAACGGTAGGCGGGAACGTCTAAATATGGCTCGGCTGCAGTCAAGTCCCGCGCTATGTAAAAAGTAAACTGGCCGTCATACCCTTCCGATCCCGAAGGATCACCTTCTGCAAAACGCGTCCCAATCGTGGCGAACGCCAGCGGATCGTATCCATTCTGAACAAGGATGAATCCGTTGTAAAAGAGAATGACAAGCAGGACGAGCTGCCAGGGTCGCGTGCGGGCTGCAGTGTTACGGAAGTTCATGCTCGCCGGGCCATCAGAAACCAGCCGCCAACCCAAAGCACCATAGCGAGCAGACTCAAGCCAAGACCGATGTTAAAACTTCGTGGTGAATAAGTGAAATCTATCTGCTTTTCCCCGGCTGGTACCGGAACGGCCCGAAAGGAGCCATTCGCGCGGAAATGTTCGATAGGTTCTCCATTCAAAAACGTCACCCATCCGGGATAGTATGTGTCCGCGAGAACCAGCCAGCCCTCTTCTTGGGTATCAATCTCAATCGAAATATGGTGTGGATCATCCATCTTCTGTAATCGAAGAGCAGCGATCGAAGGCGAACGATTCTCGATACTTACTTCGCTACAGGCCGGAGCTACAGCAACCAGAGTCTGAATCACAACGAGTGTGTCGGGATCGAATTCTGGACGATTCATCAAGGCAAAAGCAGCGCTGCTGTTCGGGAGCGTACACGCCTGCGGGACAAAACGCACTCTTTGGCCGGCAGGGATTCTGTAAATGCGCTGATCGCCGTTTTCGTAGATGGCCTCCCAGGTGGGTCTTGCGATAGGCGAAACGACCGCGCTTACACCCGCAATTTGCAAAAGCTTCTCTTGCGAACGCAATGGGGCTGTTTCCACTGCTTCAATAAAATCACTGTAGGCCACGGCAAGTAACGGATCGAAATTGTTTGCAAAATTAATCCCATCCAACACGGCGAAGTTTGGCAACAACCAGGCGCGTGCTTGCAGCCATTTGTCCACAGCGTTGCCGCCGAAATCGTCCAACACAAATACCCGTTCAAAGCGAACCTGATATTCATCAGCGGCGAAATAAAAGACTCGGCCGTCTCCGACTGCGTTTCGGACTGTCCTGGCGCTCGGATTTGTAGCAGAATAAAGTCGTGGATCAACTAGTGGGTTCAGATTTCGCGCTGCCAGTCCCAGGTCGACAACGAGCAGTCCAAGGGTGACGACCATCCAACGCGGAGAACGCTGCGCGGGCTGGCGCAGAAGCAGCAGCAGGGCAGAAAAACCTAGTACACCTCCGATGGTGAGGGCGCGTCCGGCTGTGAATAAGCTTTCTGCCTGAGAGGCACTTAACCCGAGTAGACCACCTCCACCAGAAGCAACGATCCATCCCAACAGTCCTATGAGAACGATCAACCCGGCAGCGGCGATTCCCAAGCGTGACCAATATTGCAAGCGCAGCGAGAGGCGCAGCATCTCAACACCGAACCCGGCCAGCAGACTCAGCGAGAATACATACAGTAGCAGCATGCGCGCCGGTGCCTGGAACATATCAAAGCCCGGCACGTAGCGATATAGAAATGGGAAGAACGGCGCAAACTTTCCCAGAGCGAGAAGAACAGAAACAAGGCCAACACCAAACAGAAAGATCACCAGCGAGCGATTATCATTTTTCCTCCCTCGCAGGAAAGCATAAATTGCCAGTGCAAGCGGCAGCATTCCAATGTAGGCGGCGTCCTCCCAGTAAGTGGGATACGCCCAGAAATTACCCTCGGCCGGATGTCCGAAAAAAGTGGGTGCCAGAAATGAAAGCAAACGCCACGGCCAGAGCGAATAGGTTGTAGCAAATTCGTATCCGATCGCGGATGAACGTTGCGATTGCAGCAGGTATTCTGCAGTAGGCAGCAACTGCACCACAACGAGCAGAAATCCGAGCGCGCCCGCGAATGCCAACGTCAGCAAGCCCCGCCCCTTGCGTAGTTGCCAAGCCCGCCAGCATCCCCAGACGCCCACCAGCAAGAGCGTGTAAAAGGTCGTCTGTGCATGTCCGGCCAGTATCTGCAGGGCTAGAAGCATAGCCAGCCAGAGGGGCGCGTGCTTATTCCCGCGCACAGTTTTGTCGGCGGCCAAGACCAGCCACGGCAACCAGGCTGCGGCGTTGTTGATCGTGATAAACCAGAGACGGGCTACGAAATAGTCGGAGAATCCAAAGGCCAGCCCGGCAATGGCAGCTGCAAAGGGGGGCAGGCCCAAATGGCGCGCCAGTCGCACCATGCCCAACCCGCCGAAGCTGAGATGTAAAACGGCCAGCAGGCCGACGACATAGTCAGGCGGCAGCAGCAGTGCCAGAAAATTGGGCGGATAAAAAACAGCCGATTGTAGGTTTGCCAACAGCGGCGCGCCCATCCCCAGTGCGTCCGTCCAGAGCGGTAAATGGCCGGCTAAGAGCGCGTCGCGGACGAGTACACGCCAGGGAACAAATTGCAACAGAGGTAAGCCCCAGAACAATCGGTGTGTTCCAAGCACAAGCGGCCAAAAATACAGCAGTGGCCAGAGCGAGACCAAGAGCTCCGGCCAGTTCCTTAATACGAACGCCTTAGCGCGCAGCATAGGCGGCAAAATCTTGATTCATACAAATAGATCGCCAGTGCAACTCGTAATCTTCGTGTGATAGATCTATCCCACTCGCCAATCTACTCGTAACAAGCGCAGGCGAGCCATTTTCATGCCACCAAACGATGCGCTCACCAGATGACGAATCGATGTCGAAAAATTTCTCGACAGCATTACGTTTCTCTGCGAGGAACACTGTTTCTGGACCATGTCCAATAAATGAAACCAGCGACGCATATGCCGGAAGCGGATTGCCAATCTCATAACGCGCCAGCACAGTTGAACCTGTTGGAAGAGTATTCGCAATACAGGCGAAAACATCCGCCTGCGATTGGCGAATAAATAATGGCTCCGATGGACGATAGACCGCGAGCGTCCCACCAATGAGCAACAAGGCGGAGCTCGGCAGCAGCATCGCCAGCAACAGCAACGGCCCCCACCGCTTACGAACGTTTCTGTAACGCCTCCCGCCAATGGATATTCCGAGCAATGCCAACCCGATCAGGGGCAACTGGATCGCTTCCGAAGTGCGCCTTTGTAAATTGAATGGTGCATAAAGAAGGAATGGGAGTACGAGCAGCCAAACTACTACCCAACCCCAGACCAGTGCATTCCGACGGCGCAGCAGGCGCAATCCAAACAGCGCTGGCAGGACCAGCAATCCCCACCCAATCACGAAGTCAAGCGGCGGTGGTGAAAGAATCAGGTTTTGATTGGACCATTGTTGATAAACAGGATCGCTCTGAAAGAGAAGGACGGTATAAAGTACGATCGGCAACGAAGGCAGACTCGCGATGATCCCGAATTTAAAGGCCCTCACGGCGAGCCGGCGCTTCTTCAAATTTTTTTGGGTAAACGTGCGCAGCCATAAAAAACCAACGTGCAATGCAAGTAATACATACAGCAATGCGACGTAAAAAGGTTGGATGAGAGCAACGCCCAACCAGAGGCCGCCCGCCCCCCAAGCGAGCCGCAACCTTTTGGTTCGCACACTCGACCAGAACAAAAGTAGAGCAGCGAGCCACAGGGCACGCGCCGCCGCCAGGTGCGGTAAGCCATACAGTGTCAGGAACGTAAACGCTTCGGGTGAATAAAAGTCCAAAGGCAGGGTTTGTGCTCGCATGAGAACGAGGACCCAGCCCAGCCCACCACCAAATGCAACCAGAACCAACCCGATCCGTCGTAATCGTACAGACTGCAGAAATTCTGCTAAAAAGCGATACGAGACAAGCAGCAAGGCAATGCCGACACCGACTCGCGCGAGGTGATATGCCAACATCAGGGTAGTATGTAGCCGGAGCACGTCTTGCGTCCCAACGAGTGATCCAGCCAGCTTGCCGAGTAGAATATGGAACAGAAACATCAGTGCCGCTGGATGCGCTTCGGTGCTATAGGAGAGTTGGAAGAGCCAGGCGCCGTGTGCACCGCGCAGCATCTTGGCGATATACGAATTGCCATCTTCCACACCAAACACAAAGCCACTGAATTGCCAGCCATCTCCCGCGGCGGCAAAGCCGACCAGATACGGAACGGAGGTGAGCGCCAGCGCGAATACGGAAAACAGAACGGCCCAACGCCACTCGAGGAGGGCGACATTGCCAATGGGTTGGGTGCGATCATGCATGCTTCTTGTTTGACGAAAGCAGAACGCTCTGGAGAACGAGACCCCAGCCGAGCAGGGAAAGAACGAGTCCGCCGTAAACAGTCCAGGGTTGGAACACAAACTCGACTCTACTTTCGCCAGTGGGCACGGCCACGCCCAAACGAGCATCCGGCAGCGCTTCTCCACTGTCAAAGGTAATTGGCTGCGTTGGTGCAAGATCGCGCGGTTGCTCATCAACGTACACACGCCAACCTGGATAACGCATCTGAGCAATCCGGAGGGTTGCCGGTGCCTCCGCCGCTACCAACAATTCGAACCTGTTCGGCGACCATTGCAGAACATCGATACTGCCTGCACCTCCTTCCAATGACGCCGGGTCGAAATAAGCGCGGTTTTTGTACACGCGTAAATCCGAAACCTCGGTCAACAATTCGAGTTCGGCAGCCTGCAGCGCAAACGCACTCACGAGCCAGCGCACATTGAAATAGGCCAGCCCCTGCGCCGCCGGCAGCGCGCCTGCATTCGCTGTTCGCGGAACACCAGACACTGGTGGTAGGATTTCTGTGTATTCGTCAATAACAACACCGGTTGCATGGGAGAGCAATGGCAGAGTCACAGCAAGATGCAATGGACTGGCCGCTTCCAGGTGTGATACTCCGGCTTCAACGAGTGCAACCGGCTGCATGCTGAAAGAAGGCGAATAGATCCCGACTGGCTTTGATCCAGTGACGGGCAGATTCTCTAAAACAGATCGGCTCTTCGCCAACAACTCCGGGGCAGCGCGTGTCTCGACAAGTGAAGCGTTCACAACAGCATAATCAATCAGTACGACAAGCAGCAAAGCAATATGGCCATAGCGCGGCCTGAAAATCAAAATAATGGAAGTCAATGCGGCTACAATTCCCAACCACAGAAATTGAAGCGGTAGCTCTTCACCTAATAAGGCGCCCCCTAGAGACACTCCGAAGCCGAACAGTGCGACCGCAACACTCGCGAGTCGGGCGAAAGCTAGCTTTCGCGAAGAAAGCTTACGCAATTCGTCGAGCCCGGCCGCCGCCAAAGGCGCTGCTGCCAGGCCCACCAGAAACCACGCGCGCGAAGGCACGCGCAGCAAGGAGAATCCTGGAACAATAGCGAAGCCCAGGCGGAATATCCCCCCCTGCAGACCAAGTGCCCATATTCCTGCCAGTCCTCCAACAAGTATCCAGAAACGCAGGCTCTTTTCTCGTGAGCGAATTCCAGACAACGCACCCAGGACTGCGAACACCACAACCGTCCAACCAAGATACGTCATCAACTCGTGGTGCCCACCGAAATTCGGCAGCAATATGCCGAGCAGATCGCGGACTCCGAGCGCAAAGACATTGGCCTGTTCCAGACTTAATGAGCCCCGAATGGATTTGGTGACAAATTCGAGCAATGGCAACCAGAGCACAGCCGTGGACAACAAGAAGATCGATACGGTCCAAAGCACAATTCGGAATTGCGCTGCTCCAGTGGAATGTATGCCCTTGCGAAAACGATTGTTTAAAATCCAGTATGCACCTACCAAAACGAGGACATATGCACACCAGCGCACGTCGGCGAGAAAGATCAGCGCGAGCACAGCACCCAGGCGTACCGCCCCCCGACTGCTTGTCGCCCACCTCGTCGCCATAAGC
This sequence comes from Anaerolineales bacterium, assembly GCA_965248775.1. GTDB lineage: Bacteria > Chloroflexota > Anaerolineae > Anaerolineales > JBHHUI01 > JBHHUI01. The sequence goes on along the minus strand of OZ252150.1, from coordinate 311,368 downwards.
GCCCATGGAGTCAATGTAACTGCAGACACCAATCCAAAATGTCCTGCTCCATAATGAGCGATCAATTTGGGCATACCCAAAACAATGAGTGCGCCAAGGAATGCTGCTGGAGGCGAATGGCGCGTATTGCGGAGCCAAGCATACATCCCCCATCCCGCCAGGAAGAGATGCAGCAAGAAGAGCAGATTGAAACCAAACGGGAGCGGCAGAAGCAGCAACAGCCAATTTGGTGGATACCATAATCCGGCCAGGGGATCGGCCGCGAAGGGTTGCCCCCCGAGCAAAGTCGGATTCCAAAGTGGCAGTTGGCGGTGGACGAGCAAACTTTGACGCAGAAACTCCGCATGCGGCCAATGCGAGAGTGCGATGTCAGAAAATTCGGACTGGGGAGGGAAGGGAACGCCAGCCGCAGCAACAACCACTTTACTGGCAATGGCGATGACGGCGAGAATCAGGCCGAGCCATATCCAACGTGAGTCCGGGAAGCGGTTTAAGGTTAATCGAGACAATGAGAGGGAAACTGTTCTAGCCAGGAGTAAGCATATAGATAGTCGTGCCATCAGCAGAGTAAACCGGAACTGCGGAAGGCGGCAACCAAGCATCTACATCCGTAACTCGTTCGCGTGGACCATTAAAAATATACGTCACACCAAAATCTGTCAGAAGTGCCTCTGCTTCGGCAGACGAAAGTTGCCCCGCGAAAAATGAGTTGACCAAAGGCTCGCGAGTCGGCGCATCAATCGTTTCAAAGGGATGTCCGTACACCACGCGGGCAGCGGCATAGGCCGGAATGAAGTTCCCAAGCTCCGTCGAAGCCAGTACAACGTCGGATGCTGAAACATTCGTGCCCAGCCAGTGGAGACTTTGCAGCTCCCCTCGCGTGAGGTAGACAAATTCATCGCCACGTTCGGGGGCCAAAGAAAGCACACCCACAAGCAGTAAATTTGTTGGCAGTATAAATAACATTAACAGCAGCAAGGCGGCCAACCGCCGCATTCCATTTGTCTGTAGAATGATGCGCGCAAACCCGAGTCCGGCGAGGATGCCGAGGGGTACGCCCACCCCTCCCACAAAGCGGCGTTGCAGTGGATGGGGAAAATAGAGTAACATCGCAACGCCGAACAACCAACCTGCCAATACCCACGGCAACGGCGAATCACTTTGGCGTTTCTCCCAAAGTGAAAAACCTGCCAACGGAAGTAGCAATCCGAAGCCGAGCAGATACGCCCACACGGGTGGCGATGGGGTGACATTTTGTACCGTCCAGGCTGTGAGCACCGCATCATTCCGCGCCGCCAGGAAGTAAAGCAACACGCCCGCCCCGGTTACAGCCATCAATCCGAGAGCGCGGCGGATGATTTCGCCGCTTGCCCTGCTCCGTTTTGCGCGCCAATGCCAGAGAACACCCGCCCCGAGAGCTGCCCAAAGCCCCGGCACCAGCAGCATGGATAGCTGTACGATTATGAGCCCAATTGCACTCAGCGCTATCCAACGCCAGACTGATTCGCGCTCAGCTCCAAAGACAATCAAAATGCCCCAAATGGCAGCCGCCGAAGCCAGCGGGAAATGCGTATTGGCGAGTATCGAAAAGAAATTGTTCGCTTCGGGGATAGTCAGATCAACTGAGGAGTCCAACCCGCTAAGGAGTGCATAGAACCCCAATCCGCTGCCAAAGACGGCCACAAGAAATGCCCAGCGTCGTATGCGAACATCTGTAGTGAAATCTGCAAGAAACCGATAGAGCGTAACAACAAGCACGCCCCCACTAACAATGCGCGCTGCATGGAACAGGAAAACAAGATTTAGGCCTGTCATCCGCGCCAGATGCCCGAGTGCCAAATACAGCGTGAAGAAGACGATGCCCTCTTGTTCTTCAACGCTATACGGCAGCCGGAAAAGCCAGCTGCCCGCATACCCCTGGCGCATTTTTGCAAAATAGGAATTTGTGTCCTGTGCGTTGAGGAGTGCCCCGCTGAAAACCATGCCTCGCGGAGCAGCAGTCGCGGCCCGAAAAAAGGGTGTGAGCGCCAGTATTGCAACCACGAGAACAATCACCAATACAAATGACCATTCCCCGCGTGAAATTTCCACCTTCGACTGCATGGCCGACTAGCTTACCGGTTGCAGCCGAAACGATCAACCTGATGTTGGTACTGTCATCCGATGGGCCTGAAACACCTGAGAGTATGAACAGTCCCGCGAGCGCCCATCCCGTAATGCACCCAGACCTCCGAGCTCTACTTCAAGACCTCGGAGGTCTGGGTGCTGCTGGACTTATTTTTTAACGCTTATTACTGCGACTTTGTATAAGTCTGACCATCGTAGGCAGTTTTTCTAGGACCACAGCTCGACTTTGTACATTTGGGGACTGATTTCTCATAAATAGAAAGGCAAGGTAAGCTGACCTTTGGATCAAGAAAGGTCGGAAAATGCTCACCTTGCCCACGGACATTATAGACTTGCTAAAGCCCTTCGCGACAGTGTTCGAAAAGCGCACTTGGTGGAAAGCTCTGGTGCTTCTGGTCGGTTCGATCCTGACGCCGCACTTGCGGACGGTGACGGCTGCGCTGCGCGTAACCGAGTACTGCCGTACCCGGCAAGTGTGGGGCTGAGCAGTGCCGGTAATTTTGCGAAGTTTCACCACGTGCTCAATCGCGCGACCTGGTCGGCACGTAAGTTGAGCCAATTGTTGCTTGCGTTGCTTTTGCAGCACTTTGATTACGGTGACGAGACTTTGGTGTTTGGAATCGATGAAACTATCGAACGTCGCTGGGGTCGTCGTATCAAGGCGCGCGGCCTCTATCGCGACGCCGTGCGTTCGAGCGGGGGTCACTTCGTGAAGGCCAGCGGCTTGCGCTGGATCAGCCTGATGTGGCTTGTACACATTCCATGGGCGATACGCGTGTGGGCGCTGCCAGTGTTTACACTGTTGGCGCCTTCTCAGCGATATTATGCGGACAAAGCGCGCGCTCATAAAACGGTACTCGACTGGGCGCGCCAAATGGTCTTCCAGCTGCGCCGCTGGTTGCCCAGCCGAAAGTTGGTGCTTGTGGCCGACAATAGCTACGCCGCGCTGGAATTCCTGCATGCCTGTCAGTCGCTCTCCGAGCCGGTGGCGGTCGTCACACGTCTGCGTCTGGACGCAGCAGCCCTGTATCAACCGGCACCGCCGCGCAAGCCCGAACAGCTCGGCTGGCCACGGCGCACCCAGTCCAGTGGGGCCTGGGTCACTGGAAGGGGGCCCGCTTACCCACATTGCAAGCCCGGCTGAACGACCCGGAAACGGCTTGGACGAAGACCACGGTCGCCTGGTACAGCAACAAACAACGCACGGTAGAAATCACCGCCGGCACGGCGGTCTGGTATCACGGCGGGATGCCCACTGTGCCGCTGCGCTGGGTTCTCATCCGCGACCCGGAGGACAAATTCAAGCCGCAAGCTTTGCTGTGCACGGACCGCTGGGCTGACCCGGTACAGGTCATCACCTGGTTCGTACAACGCGGGCAGCTGGAAGTCACGTTCGAAGAAGTGCGCGCCCACCTCGGAGTTGAGACACAGCGCCAGTGGTCCGATGCCGCCATCGCGCGCGTCACGCCGGTGCTGCTAGGACTGTTTTCCTGGATCACGCTGGCGGCTCACAAGTTGCATGTGCATGACCCAATCCCTGTGCGAACGGCTGCCTGGTATGCCAAACCTTTGCCAACATTCTCTGATGCAATCGCAACTGTGCGGCGTGAACTCTGGCCGATGGCAAGTGGTTTTTCCATGTCGCCGTCGCAGCCCGATATCGTAAAAGTCCCGCGCGCATTGCTCGATTCTCTGCTAAATATGGCTTGTTACTCTACTTGAAACGTACAAAGTCGAGCACAGTCATCGTCAAACAACTGAAAGGTTAAGTTGTCGCCATCATAGGTCCATGTGTATGTTGCGGGATCTGGGCATGGCGCATAGTTAGAAGACGTATCTGTGTAGAGATCCCCATCTACACTGTACGTTCCATTGAGCGCCGGTACCTCCAAGTTGATATAAAAGAAGTCCCAAGTACCATCTTCATTGAACTGGAATGCCCGGTGTATATCCTCATTCACAAATTTTCCGGTCGGGAATTCAAGAGTAGTAGCTGGGGAGGGCGAAGCACATGAGGCTAGGAGTAGCAAAACAATCCCTAATCCAAGGATTGTCGGTAGTAGTTTCTTGTGATTCATCATATTCTCCTTTTAGATAAGCGTATGATTTTCTCGTTGATGGAACGTGGAGCAATTTCTGGCACTTTGACGTTCCACACCTTTGCAGGTTTTTCTTCGACCAAGCCTTCTGGAGTAGCCTAAAAAATACACAAGTCCGGGGTGCAGCGGCAAACAGGATCCGTTAGCGGCTGACGACATCTCTAAGGTGCAGCGTGGGATATCCTAAAAACCAGCGGGCACATCCCGGACGCGCAGCCCCCGCTGGAGGTGGTGAGTTGCAGTGGGTTACCGGTGTCCGGTCCATGATCGAGAACTGCGATCCTGATGCCGTCATACGGGTCTGGGATTCCATCCGGGCCTGCATCGAGAGTTAGCTCGAGATCGAGCGCCTCACTGTCTGCGACAAAACCCGTTGCCAAGCTCGTCTTGACCGAGCTCATTGGAAGTTCAACGTCGCCGATCAGCCACCATGCCGTATAGGCATTGCCAGGCGACACACAACAAAAGTCGATTTTCATTGTGATCCCTTCAGTTGCCCGTTCAAGTACCGATTCACCAACTTCATCGCCGTCTGGTGTGGTTACAGAAGTTGAGCTGCTTGCCCTGTTTGTCCCCGCCTCGACTTCCTCAGCCTGTGCTTCCCCTGTGTCAGGGGGTACGGTGGCACATCCTGTAAGCATGACTAAGCCGATGACCATCGCGATCGTGATATTCTTTTTCATTGCATTCTTCTTCGAGCGTCGATACATTTTGAACCTCCTTTAAGGTTTTCCTCAATTTAGCCCTTAACCGTCCCAAAAGCGTCCCAAACAAAAAAGCCATCGAGATATTCGATGGCTTAATGTTGTCAGCGATTATTTTTTTGTTCAAAAGATTGTCTTTTATCCACCCTAACGGACGTAAAGACCGTATGCCCTTACCCCCAGGCCACTGTGGGCAGGTGCGCTCATACTCTCTCCAGGCGATATACTGCGTCCACTCTTCCTGGGTTAAGTTGCGCAAAGCTCTGCTGCAATTTTGAGCGATCAACACCTCAGGACGGGTTTCCCACACGATGACAGTGTTATCCAATGACGCGGAGGCCAGGCGGCCGTCCCAGGACCAGGCCACATCAGTGACAACATCTGTGTGCCTACGCAGGGTCTGGGCAGGCTGACCGCTCTCCAAGTCCCATACGATGATAGTGTTATCCTCTGAGGCTGATGCCAAGCGACTCTCTCCCGACCAGGCTATGCTCAAGACCTGATCTGTGTGTCCCTGGAGGGTTTGGGCGGGCTGACCGCTTTCCAGATCCCACACGATGACTGTATTGTCCTCTGAGGCTGATGCCAAGCGACTCTCTCCCGACCAGGCTATGCTCAAGACCTGATCTGTGTGTCCCTGGAGGGTTTGGGCGGGCTGACCGCTTTCCAGGTCCCACAAGATTACAGTGTCGTCCGATGAGGCGGAGGCCAGGCGGCCGTCCGCCGACCAGGCCACGCTCTGGATCCATCTTGTATGTCCCTGGAGGATTTGGGTGGACTGACCGCTTACCAAGTCCCACACGATGACAGTGTTATCCGCTGAGGCGGAGGCCAGGCGGCCATCTCCCGACCAGGCCACGCCATTGACCCAACTTGTGTGCCCCTCCAGGGTTTGGGCGGGCAGACCGCTTTCCAGGTCCCATACTATGACAGTGTCGTCCCTTGAAGCAGAGGCCAATCGGCCGTCTCCCGACCAGGCTACGCCATTGACCCAATCTGTGTGCCCCTGCAAGGTTTGGGCTGGCAGACCGTTTTCCAGGTCCCATACGATGACAGTGTTGTCTCCTGAAGCGGAGGCCAGGCGGCCATCCCCCGACCAGGACATACTCGCGACCCCGTGAGTGTGTCTGTGTAGACTCTGGACAGGCTGGCCGCTTTTCAGGTCCCACATGATGACAGTGTTATCCAATGAGGCGGAGGTCAGGCGGCCGTCCCGCGACCAAGCCACGCTCTCGACACTACGAGTGTATCCCTGGAGACTCTGGACATGCAGACCGCTATCCAGATCCCATATGATGATGGTTATATCGGTTGAGGCGGAAGCCAGGCGACCCTCTCCCGACCAGGCCACGCTCTCGACCGTGAGAGTGTGACCATGCAAGCTTTGGCAAGGCAAAACGCTATCCAAGTCCCACACGATGATTGTTTTGTCCTTTGAGGCAGAGGCCAGGCGGCCATCTCCCGACCAGGCCACGCCATTGACCCAACTTGTGTGCCCCTCCAGGGTTTGGGCGGGCAGACCGCTTTCCAGGTCCCATACTATGACAGTGTCGTCCATTGAAGCAGAGGCCAATCGGCCGTCTCCCGACCAGGCTACGCCATTGACCCAATCTGTGTGCCCCTGCAAGGTTTGGGCTGGCAGACCGCTTTCCAGGTCCCACACGATGACAGTGTTGTCCCTTGAAGCGGAGGCCAGGCGGCCATCTCCCGACCAGGCCACGCCATTGACCCAATCTAGGTGCCCTCGAAGGGTCTGGGTGGGCTGCCTGCTTTCCAGGTCTGCACCGAGCGAAATCGAAGGGTCCCACACGATGACAGTGTTATCGGCGGAGGCGGAAGCCAGGCGGCCGTCCCCCGACCAGGCCACGCTGAATACCCGATCTGTGTGTCCACGGAGAAACCAGGCCAGGCTGGGATCATGCTGCCGAGCTGATAACAGTGCCTGGCGGGTTTGGGGCGTATCGACGATTTTGAAAGCTTCGACGGCGAGCAGCAAACCTAGAGCGAGCTGAGGGTCTAGTTGTGTAATTGCCAGGGCGGATAATTCCCCTGCCCTGGCAATTCTGGTTTGCTGTTGCGCTTCGTACCAGAAGAAGGCGGCGACAGTGGCAACCGCAATGGCTAATATTCCAATTATTGTAATGATTCGGTTCCTTGTGCGCATTCGTTGGGCAGCACGTTCCTGCTCATCTGCGCGTTTTCGCTGTTCATCTGCTAATCTGTTGGCCTGCTCCAGCTCCCGCTGCCGGACAGCCTCTTCTTCACCCTCAGCAGATTCGAGCGCCTCCTGGCTGGCAGTCAGAAACTCGCGCTCCCCGGCGCTCATCTCGGCCTCATCCACTTGTGCCCACTCCCGGGCCTGCGTCAGTCGCGCTCCCCGATACAACTCGCCGGGCTCGCGCTCCAAGCGCTCCCACTCCAGAGCGGCTTCTGTCAGGTGACGATGCACCCGCAAACCCTCGCGGTCCTGCTCCAGCCACTCCCGCAACGTGGGCCACTCGCGGATGAGGGCTTCAAGGGCTACATCTACACTCTCTTTGCGTGTGGTCACCAGCCGGGCGTCCGCCAGCGTGCGCAGCACACTCTCTACCTCGGGCCGCTCTTCCGCGCTGCTGAACAACTCCTCCAATGCGGCCCGCCGACGGGTGTCCTGCGTGCCTTCCCCAAGCTCCGTCAGCCGCAGGAATATCCGCCGGGTGATCACCTGCCCGGTCGCATCCATGCCCTGGTAGACACGCTCCGCTGTGCGCGCAATCGCGCCGCGCACACCGCCCGCTTCGGCGTAGCCGCCCAAGGTGAGCGTGCTGCCGCGCCGACGGCGCCAGGTCTCGAGCAAGGCATGCGAGAGCAACGGGAGCGCGCCTGGTTCCGGGAGCGTGGCGCCATCCGCGCCCACATCTGCCAAAAACAGCCCTGCCAGTCCCGGCTCAAATTCCCAACCACTCTCTTTTGCCGGGGCTTCGATCGCCCGGCGCAGTTCTTGAGGATCCATCGGACCGATGTAGGCCTGGTGGCACTCCAGCGCTTCGCGCAGCCCCTCGTGTTGAGCACAAAGGTGGTAGAAGTCAGCGCGCAGTGTGACGACAATGGTGATAGGGCGCTCACCCCCACTCCGGCCCTCTCCTTCAGAGTGAGAGAGTGTGCCGGCAGCAGTGAGCAGGTTGTCGATAAATGCCCCACGTTCTTCGACATCCCGGCACAGCGTGAACAGCTCTTCAAACTGGTCGACCACCAGCAGCAAGTGCTCCCCCTCTGCGACGTTCTTGCGAGCCCACAAGCGCAGGCTGCGTGCATCGGCCTTCAGGTCGTCCGTCAGGTTGGCGGTCGGCAGCACAGAATCCCCATCCCGCGTCAGGCTAGCAGCCAGGGCCTATAACGGGTGCGCCGTGGGGGTGAAGATGTGGGTGCGCCAGCTGAATTCCTCTCCCAGCTTCCCTGCCTGGAGTGCAACGACCAATCCCGCTCGCACGAGGGACGATTTGCCACTGCCGGAGGCGCCCACCACCGCCAGAAAACGCTCGCTTCGGATTCGCTCCAGCAGTTGCGCGGTCAGCTTTTCGCGCCCAAAGAACAGCCCGGTGTCCTCCACGTCGAAGAACTGCAAGCCCTTGTAGGGCGGCTCCCCGGGGGTCGGGCTGAGGTCTAGTGCCTGCACCGGCCACCATTCCGGCACGGTATCCACCCGCTCCTGGACTGCTGCTGGTGCAAGCGCCCCTTCTAAGGCCTGCAGAAAATCCGGCGTGCGTACCGCTCGCTGGGTTCCCGCGACAGGGCTTTCTGGAGCACTGCCTCCACGGCCTCGGATAATTCCGGCACGATCTCCCGCGCCGGCCGGGGTGGCTCTTGCAAACGCTTGAACATGGCTTCCACTGGGGTCTGCCCCCCGATAGGCAGCTCTCCGGTCAGCAGCTCATACACAACCATCCCGAGCGAGTACACGTCGCTGGCCGGGCCGATCTCCCCAACCTCGGTCATGATTTGTTCCGGCGGCATGTAGGCCGGCGTACCCATCAAATCCCCTGTTTGCGTGCCCTCTCCCTCGAATGCCAGCAGCTTCGAGATGCCAAAATCACTCAGCAACGCCCGCCCGTCCGGGGTGAGCATCACATTGGCCGGTTTCACATCCCGGTGGATGATGCCCTGCGAATGCGCGTGCTCCAGCGCCGCGCTCACCTGGCGCACGATCGGCAGGGCTTGCTGCAGCGTGCGGCGACCTTCCTCAGCCAACCACTCCTTGAGGCTGGAGCCTTCGACATATTCCATCACCAGGTAGAGGCGCTCCTCCAGTTCCCCGAAGTCGAAGATGGTGACGATGTTGGCATGGTTAAGCCTCGCCAGTAGTTTGGCTTCCCGCTCGAAACGCTGCAAGAAGTCTTCTTCGGAGGTGAGTTTGGGGCGCACGAACTTCAAGGCCACGTAACGTTCCAGGCGCGCTTGGAAGGCCTTGTAGACGGTGGACATGCCGCCTTCCCCCAGCATTTCTACGATAAGGTAGGAACCTACCTGCTTTTCGATCAGGTCTTCCATATCAAATTCAATGCCAAAACGCAAAGGCGCAGAGAATGCGGATTGCCGCAGATAAAAGCGGAGCTTCCATCATAATTCAGTTAGCTTGTTTGGAGTTCCCGAGAGCTTCTTGCAACTCAAAAGCGGAAAAGAAGCACCTGCATGCCCAGTAATTTGATGCCATTGAAATCCAACGGAACGTGCGGGAGCCTGAGAAATATTAGCAGCGGAGCTTGCTTGTCGCCAGTGCAGTGGGCTAGGACCTAAACACTTACATGCTTGCAAAGAAAGAAGGAGATCTGAGTTGAGATTAAGGAGATATTGTCTGTGCGCTTCTTAAACATCAACTGAAGATCGCGCGAGGCAGCACGTGCGTAGACTCAGTTAGGGTGCACCAGACCGCTTCACAAAATGCCCGGACACGACAAATTCGTTTCGAGTCGTTATTTACTCTTGTTCCGATGAACAGTCGAAGAGAGCAAAGTGACAGGTTACTCTATTGCTTCAGCCGCCAGATTGCCAAAGGAGCCAACTTCGTGTTGAAAGCCCTGCACAACGACCCGACTCAGGATCAATATCGCTACAAGCATGCCGATGGCTTCAAATGCGAAAACTGTCCCATAAGCCTGACCCGGAGCAGCACCAATTGAGATGAGTGTACTCTGTATGGCACCGCCTACAAGCGAGGCCGGCCCTTTGGCGAGTGCTTGTACCAGTGTCCAGGCGCCCACAAATAGTCCGGTATGCGCACTGGAGGTCATGTCCATCATCAACGCCACTGCGCCCACAGTGAAGAAACCCGCACCCAATCCGAGTAATGCAATCACAATCGGAAGCAGCCTGGCAGTATTCAAGAAGCCGCTGGCAGATAACCCGCCGAAAGCAAAGACAACAATCCAGCAACCAAGACCAGCGACCCAGCGTTTACCACGCTGCGGAATAAGGCGCAGGCCACCAAATAGCATGCCGAAAATAAGACCCACGCCCATATAGGCATTAAACCGTGTCGTTTCAGCCGGAGAGAGATCAAAAACCTCGCCTCCGAAAGGCTCGAGAATTACGTCTTGCATGAAGTAGGAAAACATGCTGACAAGCAGAAAGGCAGCAAAGCGACGTGAGTGCTGACTGCGAGCAACAACACCAAGCGCCTCGCGTAAACTGGCAGTCGTAGGTGAGATCGGCTCGTTGACACGCGGTTCTTGTGCCCACAATGCGATCAGGCTTAAAACAATCGCCACGATAGCGCCAACAACGAACATCGTAGCGAAGGTATCGAACCGATATTGATTCAGCGCGAGACCAGCACTAATGCCGGTTGCGATAATCCCCAGCATTAGCAGAGTCCAAACCACACCCGTCGCCTGTCCGCGCTCCTTGCGCTCGGTCTGATCGGCGATCAGAGCCAGATAAGCCGTCCCAGCGATGAATGTAGAGATGCCCTCCAGCAAGAAAAAACCAAATGCAGCAGCGATACGGCCACTGGTTGGTGCTTCCGCTAAGCTCACCGCAACCCAGGGAGAAAGGGCAAACACTAGCGCTGTTACCAGCGCACCGAGAATGATATATGCCGTCCTGCGGTAACCAGCAATACGATGGCGGTCCGAGAAATAGCCGAAAGGGATTGCGACAAGCGCGCCAAGGTAATGGCCGCCTCCGATGAGTAAGCTCACCAGGAATAAGTCCATACCCAATTCGACTCGTAGGACGCGGTTCAGAACGCCGAGAAAAAGTACCGATAAGCCGCCGGCGGTAAATTGAAATAGACCGAGACGAAGAATTTGTCTACGAGCCATACATTCCTTTCCAACAAGAATTTTTCAGTTCAATTCTACTGTAAGCACGCTCATTAATCAGAATGATGTTCATCACGTTTTTTCATGTCGCCAACGGCGAATTCCCGTGAACAACAAGAGTACGACTGCAATGCTTAGCCACCATCCAATTCGCCATTCATCCGTGCTTTCCCGGATTTGGATCGAATAACTACCCTGATGTGCGTGACCGTCCAGTGAAAGCACGCTCCATTGCACGCTGTATTCTCCGGGACCCAGAGGTGGGACTTCGGCTATCAAATCCATGGGTGTATTCGGATCAACAAATGAGACGACGCCTGCCACCGGCTCGAACATCCCGACCATAAGATCGATCTTGCTCCCAATGGCGATATGCTCATCGAATGTAAGGCGGAATTCTTGCGGGGATTTTGTCAGGCTAGCGCCGGCGGGCGGCCGGGATTCCAGCAGTATTGTATGTGCAGAGGCATGCTCGGCAAGCAGGAGTAGCACTGCGAGTGCTCCCCCAAGCGCAGGAATACACTTGGGTAGCCAATTTTTCACTGCAATATAAATTCGAGAGTCTCGCTCAGTTCCCGGGGTGAGACTGGTCCGCCGAAGCGGGTTGCAATGAGTCCATCTGTTCCAACTACGTAAACCCAAGGCTCGGTATTCAATCCCCACTCGGCCATTTCATCGGCGAACTCAAAAGTTTGAAAATCTTTATACACTTCGATATGGATAAAATTGACCTGCGCACCGAGTTCTGCATGCACATCTTCGACACTGTCCAGCACCGGAGCGCAGAGTTGGCTCTGGCAAAACGCAGGTGTTGTGAATGCGACAACGGTCGGCTTTTCAGTCTCAAGCGCAGCGGCCACAGTTAACTGATAAAAATCGAGCACCGGCTCAATGTCCGAAGTTAGATTGGCGATGTCAGGTTCGGTTTCCAGAGTACGGTTTTGGCTTGCCGGTGCTTCAGCACCAATCGAAAGCCCGCTTGTTTCTACGACGGTTTCAATGACAAATTGCGACTGTACCTGCGACCCATCTGCCAGTATCACATCCGCAACGATACCCCAGAATCCTGCAGTTGGAATCTCGGGATACGCAACCCAATAGGGAACCTCATAATCGCTATAATTCACGGCCTCCCCATTCCAGCCAGTCGCTGTTGGCGTTCCACTGGCGAGGTCGAAGGTTGCTAACCGCACCCTTTGTGCATCGGCAACACGCTCTGGGCCATCAAAAAGGATAAATGGCAGGCGCGGCGTCCCGACTTCAAAATCAGCACTGGCAATCGCGATCTGCAACGGCGAGGGTCCGGCAACTATCGGGCTTGGCTCCGCCTCTTGCAAATTTTCCTGCGCAGGAACGCTCGAGCAGGCAGCAATTACGAAGGACAAACACAACAAAAATAGGATGCTTTTATTTGTCATAGTTCACTCTTCCGAAAGGACTCTAAAGTATGGGGATATTTTGGTCAAGGTATGAATATATATCGCATCATGGCGTTTCTGCCGTAGTGTTGCATCCAAATACCCGATGCTATAATCCCGATTATGAGCACTTCCGCCAATCTTTTTAAACTGCAACGCATCGATTTAGAACTGGATACTCACCACAATCGGTTGGCAGAAATTGTAATGCTGCTCGAATCCGATGAAGAAGTCCGACGTACGAAAAAACAACAGGAAAGCGCACAGGCATCCACAGCCGAGGCTCGGCGCGCGCAGGGAATCGTTCGAGGTGAAATCGACTTAGTCACTGCCAAGCGCCAGGGCAGTGAACAACGCCTCTATAGTGGTAATGTAAAGAATCCCAAAGAGCTGCAAGACTTGCAAAACGAAGTCGAGGCGCTGGGTCGACGCATCGAGACACTGGAAGAGGACGAATTCGATGCGCTCATTTTTTTGGAAGAAACCGAAGTTGGCGAGGCTGAGGCAACAACAGCATTCGAAAAAGCAACTGCGAACTGGAATAGCACCCAAGCTGAACTCATCCAGGAAAAGGGGGATCGCGAGCGGGAGGCTGCCCGTGTTGAAGTTGAGCGCGAAGCGGCTGTTATCCCCGTAAATGCGGCCTCCAAGGAGGTTTATGAGAGATTGCGGGCAGCCAAAGGAGGCGTGGCGGTTGCGTTGATCGAAGATTCGACTTGCACGGCCTGCGGTATGGCCCCTTCGTCCTCCCGTTTGCAGCAAGCACGCAACTCCACGGAAATCGTATTCTGCGGGAATTGTGGGCGCATCCTTTATGCGGATTAAATTGCGGCTGCATCTGAACGACTTTCTACAATGCCATTCTTAGACCCCAACTGGGGATTCGACACAACTTCATTTATCGTCGGCGTTTTTGTCACGACGATCATTTTCTTGGCAATTTATTTATTGCGCGGCCCGGCAGCGGCGCTGCGCGCCGGCATCGCGAATCGACTTGGCCAGACGCGCGAACGCCTCACCATGGGGAGCGAGGCCCGTTATCGCGAAGGTCTGATCGCAGCGCTACAGAAACATCATCTCGCAGGATCGCTCATTTCGCTGGAAGACATTCTTATACCACCGCGCTTCGTCCTCGAAGAGCCACCCTCAAACCCGGACGACGAAGAAGGTTTCGAGCCGGATATTACATATGTGGTTCCAGTATCGCCAGACTTCCCCGATCTGGCCGCTCTTTTTCAGGCCCCGAGTCGTTCGCTGCTCGATCTGGCCCGCAGTGCAGGGAGTCTGGTCATCATTGGTCGCCAAGGGAGCGGCCGTACAACAGCGCTGGCAATGCTGGCAATTTACGCCGCCCGCCTTGAGCCAGAATACTTTTCCAGGGCCATCACGCCTATTTTTCTTCATGCTGGAGAGCTGAATCTCACCGGCAACAAAAACCGCGCTGCAGCCGACGTGTTATTCGAGGCAGCTGCTGAAACGCTGACGAACTTTTCGATCGGAATGCCAACGCGCAATCTGGCACGCGCACTCAAAGACAAGACAGCACTTGTGCTCCTGGACGGCTGGGATGATTTGCCTGTCAGCGCGGGCGCTGAGGTCGTCGGCTGGTTGCGTTCTTTTCGGGAAGATTATCCCGGTGTGCGCGTGATTGCCGCCGGGCCGTTGCGGGGCTATGGCCCATTCCAGGAGCTCGGCCTGACACCTGTTATCCAAGGCGGATGGACGGACGATGATTATCATCAGATGGTACGCCGTTGGGTGGCTGTCTGGGAGACTTTGCTTGCAGCCCGCAAGCTGCCCAAAGACGAAATTGATCCTGCCATGGTCGCAGGTTGGATCTCAGGTGGGACTGCTGGGCGCCTGCCTTATGACATCACGCTGAAAATATGGGGCGGGCTGGCTGGAGATGTCGAGGGTCCGCGGCCTGTGGACTGGTTCGCGTCATACTTAAATCGCATGGGGATTGGCGGCGAAGTCACCCTCGGCCTGGAAGCTGCGGCGGTAGAATTGCTCCAGTCAGGGAGTGCCGGGTTAGGACGCCCAGCATATGTGAAGCATATCAATGCTGCTGTGCCTTATGCTCTGAATGTTTCCCGGCAAGACCCAACCAATGCTGTTGAACAGCTCGCCCGCCCTGGTGGTCTTCTGGCTCGCCGGGCAGGGAATATCTTTGCACCATCTCAACCGCAAACACTTGGTTATTTAGCGGCTCGTGCAATTACCGGCCACACCGCACCGGATGTACTTGTTCAGAATCACGCCGACCCATATTGGCGTGTAGCTTTGCAACCTTTTGCAGCGCTAGCCGATGCAGCCCCGATTGTTTCGAAATTGTTGAACGGTTCCGAAGACGTGCTGCAGATGGGGTTAATGACCTGTGCAGGTTGGCTGGCGGATGCCCCCTCCAATGCAAATTGGCGCAATGAAGCCCTGCGCCGTCTCGCGCAATTGGTGATGTCCGTGGAGGCTTCACCAGTGCTTCGTGGTCGGGCACTCTCGGCCATGATTGGCGCGCACGACGATCACATCAACCAGTTCCTGCGGCAAGGCCTAACTGCCGACGACCCGCTCGCACGGCAATATGCTGCTATCGGCCTGGGTGCGAGCCGTGACGCTTCAGCAGTGTCGGAGCTTTCCATTCTCATGGACGACAACGATCTATATGTCCGTTGGGCAGCTGCATTGGCGCTCGTTGTCATCGGAAATCTGCCCGCGCTGGAATCACTCGGCACAAAACTTTTGGAGGGAGACGAACATCAGCGCATTGCGGTGGGAAAGGTACTCGCTATGCATCCTTCGGAGGGCCATCCAATGTTACGGGATGCCATCGATGATCAGGACACCATCGTACGACGAGCAGCAGTGCTCGGATTGCGGCGGATTGGTTCGGAAAAGTGGATACTCGACCTCCTTGAAGATTCCTTCCTCAATGATCCAGAATGGATCGTTAAAAATGCCGCAGAAGATGCCAGTCAATATCTGAAAACGAACGCGCCACGCGAAGTGACGGCTCCCTCTGCACCGGCAGAATTAAACTGGCTTGTTTCTTGGGCAGCAAAGCAGGGCAGCAGTGTGCCACCCGATCAGCAGGGCGGCCTGCAGATATTGCTCAGAGCATTGTCCGAAGGAGAGGAACTTGTCCAAGCCGCCGCGGCAGCTTACCTTGGTTTGCTGGGGAATGTTACGGTCAGGGAAGACTTAGAAAAGGCTGTGAGCAGTTCATCACCGCAAGTGCGCGAAGCCGCGAAAAAAGCACTTTCAGGTCTCGCCTGGGCGAAGGCAGAGTAATTTTTTATCTGATCACTCTACTTTTCACAGAGAATCACAGTTCCAAGCAAGTCTGTATGATAGTTGAATAGTTGCCCACCTGATTCCATCACAATCAAATAACCGGGTGTTATGACCTGAGCGTAGAGAGTTTCCGGCTGCGGGCACCCTAAGCTGGAATCACTCCATTCCATCTGCGCGATTTCCAGCACATTCACCGAACTTATATCGGCACCGAGTCGCGCCGCCAAATCTGAAGCGGCTGCCAATGCACCGGGCAGCGCTGCGGCCGGTAATTCCACAGATGTCGACAGACCTTCACCGCCTCCAGTCCCCTCATCGCTACTTGTGTCTGCTGATTCGGGCTCAGGTGTTGGTGTATCCGAAGGCATAGGAGTAGGTGTGGCAGTCGGTTCAGGAGTCGCTGTTTCTGTGGCTGTTGGTTCGGCCGTTTCGGTCGGCGGTATAGACGTATGGGTCGGAGTAGGTGTCGGCATTGGTTGTGGCAGTAGAAAACAACCTGTAACCAAAAGAGTACTGAACCCGATAAGTACAAATTTCCATCTTGAGGGCACGGTCATCATTCCACTAGCGGGCGCCGGTGTCGAAGCCTAACCGTTGGTCGACCTGGTCTGCAGTCAAGCCGGAAATGGTAAGTAATTTTCTTGTCGAAGTAAAGCCTACTACGATTTCAATATCACGCGGTTTGATTTTGAGCTTGTCGGCCAATAAATCTACAAGAGCATCGTTGGCGGCCCCATCAACCGGTGGCGCCTGCACACGCACCTTTATGACACCATCCGAGTGCAGCCCCACAATCTCATTGCGCGAGGCACGCGGCACGATCTTCACATTGATCGCCGCCCCTGCTTCTTTCGCCTGAAAATTAAATTCGCGCTTTTGCATCAGAATTACCTACCGCTGCAACGCACTTGCGTGCTCTTCAGAATATGCTGATAAGAATAGTCTTCAGGATTTCTCCGATGATCTGAACGGCGAACAATAACACCAGAGGACTCAGATCGAACATCCCGCTCGAAGGCATGAGCCGTCGGATGGGCGAAAGCAGCGGCTCTGTGATGTCATGCAGAACCCGAACAGCTGGGTGATATGGATCGACCCGCATCCAAGACACGATTATCCGTGCAAGTATGAGCCAGAAAACAACCTGCTGGAGAACACTAATAAGGCCAATAAGTGCAACTAACAATGTAAATCTCCTTCTTTAGGCGAGCATTACAGCCGCTCACCAAAGATAGCGCGGCCCACGCGCACAATTGTCGCGCCTTCTTCTATTGCAACCTCAAAGTCATCGGTCATCCCCATGGAGAGAGCCTGCCAATCCCCGGCAGGAAAGGCCTCCACAAGCCGAGCTTGCAACTCCACCAGACGGCGGAAATAAAGTCGCACCTCATTCAGATCGGCCACGATGGGTGCCATTGTCATTAATCCGTTAATCGAGAGATTCGGAAGTGCAATAATCTCGTCAATCGCGTTTGAAAGAGCAGTCCACTGTTCGGGTTCTGTGGCAAAGCGATCCACAGGGAATCCATACTTGCTCTCTTCCCCGGACACATTGCACTCCAAGAGCACCGGCCGTGTTCGCCCGAGTTCTTCTGCAGCATGCGCCAACTTGCGGCTAAGTTTTACACTATCAATTGAATGCACATAATCAAAATCGGCGGCCACCAGTCGCGCTTTGCGACTCTGGACATGCCCGATCATATGCCATTGGATGGGATCGATCTCAGGTGCGAATTTTTTGCGTGCGGCATGCGTTTTTTCGCTGCCTTCTTCCGGTCGGTTTTCGCCGAAGTCACGGTGTCCGGCCCGGTAGACAGCCTCCACGAACGACACATCGTGTCCTTTGGAAACAGCCACCAGAGTGATCTCATTCGCATTGCGACCCGAGCGTTCTGCCGCCGCCGCGATTCTCTCGACAACACGCGTGTAATTGGAACGAATCTGTTCGGCAAGCCTAGCTTGCTCACCAACTTCGACGACGTTCGCCGATTCTGAATCTTGTGCGGGTAGCATAAATCTGGTTTGGAGGTTGAGATAATTCTCAATCAGTCAGGGCTATCACAGCACCAAAGCGGCCAGACTGACCTGCATCGCCGCGATGGGAAAAGAATGTTTCGCGATTTGTAGCGGTGCAAATAGCCGCGACTTCAATTTCACGCAGACCGCATTCTTCCAGCATGCGTGCATTGGCCTTCCACAAGTCCAACCGGCTTTTTTCACCCTGCCTTTGCAGAATGTCCCCCGGCTCGGGGAATGCTTGTTTTACCGCAGCGACCACCTCCTCTCCAACATCATAGTGCCCCACGCTAATGGAGGGGCCAATACCCGCCAATAGATCGGCCGGATCGCTGTCGTATGCCTGCTGCATGGCATTTACAACAGAGCGGGCCATCCCCGCAACAGTCCCACGCCAACCGGCGTGCGCCATGCCGATGGCCGCGTGAATTGGGTCATAAAGAAGGATCGGTACGCAGTCAGCAAATCGCAAAAAGATTGAAACGTCGGTTCGATTTGTGATCAGCGCATCTGCTTTGGTAAGTGGATCACATGGTGTGGAATTGATGTTGATCGTCTCGGTTCCGTGCACTTGCCAGAGCGTTGCCATCGAGTCGAAGGGAACTTCAACAGCCGCATATGCACGGCGGCGATTCTCACGCACATTCTCAAGCGAATCACCGGTGCTAGTGCTCATGTTGAGAGAGTTATAGGGCGCCGGACTGACTCCCCCGGATCGACCAAATACCGCATGTTTCAAACGGCTGTTCGGGAAACTTTCAAATGTAAAAAACTTGATTTCTTCGTGCTCGTGGACGATCATCGGGAGCAGTGTACCACGTCGCAGAGGCGAGTCAATTGAGAGTCGGGCCGCGGTTTTGTCCTAGGTTGCCAGGCCCGCCCGCTTGAATTTCGCCGTGAGTTCTGCCTTGATTTCCACCATTGATTCTTCAACATAAGGGTAGGCCAACCAGACATTCATCGTGCCAAATAGGAAGCCGGTGAGGGTGCGCAGGAAGGGTGTGCTCTCCCGGAATGGCAGGAAAGGCAAAGAGAATGGCGGTTGGGCCAGCAACTGGCTGAAACCATCCAAGGCGATCGGCCCAATCCCAATGAGTCCGTAGAGCAACCAGTGTAGCGGACGTACGCGCACGCCACGTGAGCGCAGAACGCCATAGACCATTCCAGCCAATAGAATGCCGGCGTAAATCGCGACATCGCGCTCACAATAGGCGACCTTATAGCCCATCTCGGGCGTGCCATAGAAGTTTCGAGCCGCAAATCGACCATTGTTCGTATAAGGGTCGATGCCGGTGCGTTCCTCAAACTCAGGCGCCATATAAAAGGGCTCTTCGCCAAACAGGAACCAAGAACGATATGCAAACTGATGACAGAACGGCGAATATACTTTGTATATCACTGTCGCCGGGCCAGTAAGTCCAGCGTTCATAAGAATCGGAGCCAGAAACGGGACGGACACATATGTTCCAACCAGGAGCGAAAAAGCCAACAACCAGAGGCGGCTCATCCATAGAATGCCGCGATCAACAGCAATCACAACGGTGCGTAACGGACCGCTGACTGGTTTCTTTCGTTTCGCCATCAGATGACCTCTTTCATTAAAAACACTCCGGAAGCCTGCTAGGACTTCCGGTTGTGATCTTACTCGATCAGTGCATATTTGGCACGTAGACGAACCTGTGCATTATTGCAATATGAGTTCCAGATTTTCCGCCACTTGTCCTCCAGTCATCACGCCCAAATGCACACTCGCGATAGTTCCATCGGTCCCGATAAAATAGGAGGATGGATAGGCACGAATACGGTACAAGTTTTGTACATCTCCATTAGGGTCAAGAAGCAGGTTGAAACTCAATCCCAACTCTTCTCCAAATGCGGCTACAGCTGCGAGCGGCTCATCGAAATCGACCGCCAACACTGTAAAGCCTTGATCCTGATGCTCTTGATAAGCGGCCTCGAGGAATGGCATCTCAACCCGGCACGGCCCGCACCAGGTCGCCCAAAAATTTATTAGTACCGGCTGCCCCTGGAAATCACTCAGTGAGACTTGCGTACCACTTGCAGCATTCGTCAAGGTGAAATCCGGTGGCTTATTTCCAACAGCCAGACCCACCTCGGCTACGCTGCCAGTTTCAACATTCGTGGTTGTTGTTGCGTCCGTCTGCGATGTTGGATCGCCACGGAAAAACACCAATCCAATTCCTGCGCCGACCAGCAATCCTACAATGATGATCACGCCCACGAGCCGAACAGGACTTCCACGTCGCGTATCACTAATTTCCATATTGAACCTCCATCACATTGGCCATTAGCCAGCACGCCCTCTAAGCGAGTTCCAGAACGCCACAAGGTTAGTATCGATGGATTCTTGGAGCACAAGCAAACTCTCGTTTGAAGCAAACTGTATATTGAACACGCTCATCGCGCCGCTGAAGAGAAGCAGGCCAATCACTATTAGTAGCACGCCATTGGCAATCTGAAAATAGCGCATCCACTTGCCGAGACGCCGGATAAGCAAAGATACTTGTCCGATGGCAACGGCAGCAATCAGGAAGGGGATTGCCAGACCGAGCGAGTAGCCGCTCAGCAGAACAACACCTTGTCCGACACCAGCCTGGGTAAGCGCCAGCGTGAGTACCGCGCCCAGAACAGGACCTACACACGGTGCCCAACCGGCGGAGAAAAACACGCCCATGAGCGCCGACGAGCCGTAATTCAGCCCGCTCTGCCGGGCATTGAACTGTTTGCGGGTGTCGTAGTCCAGCCACTTCAGCGTGATCACGCCCATGGTGTGCAGACCAAAAACAATTATTACAATTCCGCCGATGCGCGTGATGACATCCCGCATATCGAAGAGCAGCGCCCCAATGGCACTCGCTGCGGCTCCCAGTGCAATGAAAACGGCACTGAATCCAAGCACGAATGCCACTCCGTGCAGGAATGTATTGGCCCGTCCGACCTGGAACTGCACCCCGCCGGTGGTTACCGCACGGCCGCCAAGATAACCTATATACGCAGGAACAAGTGCGAGAACACAGGGTGAAAGGAAAGAGGCCGCACCGGCTAAAACAGCGAGGCCGAACGAAACATCAGCAGCATTCATATAAAAATTCCCCGTCTCCAGTTAGAATACGATTTCCCCTAACCTTTCGACGTATGCACGCTACCAATACTTACACGCTCTCATCAAGCGCTAATTATAATAAGGTTTCGGATTATACGGTTTCGGAAATATTTATGCGGGTGCCGCCGGGCCATTTCACTGTGATGTTGCCGGGAACATAGTCCACCACCGGCATGGTCCAGCGGAAAATCCAGCGAGCAGCTTCCGGTCGACAGTTGAGGCAACCGGCCGAGCGTGGCCGACCGTAGTCGTTATGCCAGTACGTCGAATGAATGGCAGCGCCGTTGGATGTGAAATACGAGACCCAGCCCACCCCCGGCAGGTCCCAGCCCTGTTCCAATGTGCCGCCTTCCATATGACGGGAGATCCGTTTGCTCCAGATCGGCCTTGAACCGAGCGGTGTCAGGCGCGGCAGTCCTTCATCCGCGCTGCCGAAGAAGGACGTGCCCGAGGAGATGGTTGTGCGAAATACCTCCGCGCCATTCTCGAAAGCAGAGAGCGTCTGGTAGGTCAGGTCTACTTCAATGGACTTGTCATCCACATCTGGGGAGATCGGCGAAATCTCTTCAGGCTGAATCGGTCGGAATGATTCGGCTGGTATCCAGAGTATCTTGCCATTTTCGTCATCGATGTGATACCACAGACTCCCATCCGCAGCGGTCACGATTTCATCGATGTTGAAAGTCGCCGAGTAATATACTCGATAAGAACTCGGCGCCTCTGGATCCGGCTCAGTACGGGCATCCGCGTAAGGTACTGAAATTTCACCGAACTGTCCGAACTTCGGCGACGCTGCAAGGGGTACATTCTCTATATTTTCAACCGGTTGCACCCACGAGGAATATACATAGCCGCCCGGGATTTCGTACCAGAGATGGTTGTGCGGAAACCAGCCATCGCCAATCACTTCCTGATAGATCGGGAAGACATCGTCTTTGTAGACATAGTCCACCCGTTTCCCATGGGCCCCCGGACGGGTCATGCGCTGTAAAGCACTCCCGGTTACGCGCCCATAACGTTCAACCGAACCGGGGCCATTTTCGGGTGGGAGCGGCTTGAGAGGCAGCCGTGGAGCTACCGCCAGGCCGGTGAAGGAAATTGAACTTAGTTTGAGGAATTCACGGCGTGTGAACTTACGTCGCATAGACGCCTTCCCCCCTAAAATTTGAAGTTTTTGGCGCAGCGTAAGCGCGAAGAATAGTATATTACCTAAGGGCGCGCCTGATTGCAAGCAATGCGGTTACGCTACCCCCGTTTATTTATTCACAATTAATGTTTGTCAATTTGCTACCTGATAACGACGCAAGCGCAGACTGTTGGAAACGACAAAAATTGAACTGAACGCCATCGCTGCAGCGGCCAAAACCGGATTCAATCCGCCCAACGCCGCAACTGGTATGAGAACGATATTGTAAATAAACGCCCAGAATAAATTCTGGCGGATAGTGCGCATCGTCGCGCGCGAGAGGTGCATCGCGCGCGGGACGGCGCGCAGATCGCCACTCATCAGAGTTACGTCAGCGGCCTCGATTGCCACATCTGTCCCTGTACCGAGTGCCATGCCAACATCCGCTTGTGCCAACGCGGGCGCGTCATTGATGCCGTCGCCAACCATTGCGACCAAGGAACCCGGCTTTTTCTCATTCTTCGTAGCACTCTGTAATTCTTTGATTGCTCGCACCTTATCTCCTGGTAAAACTTCTGCCAGAACGTTGGTTGGACCTGGCTCGATTCCCGCCTGCGCCGCAATGGCCTCGGCTGTCTGCTGGTTATCTCCGGTGAGCATGACCACTTCTAAACCGGATGCACGCAACTCCGCAATGGCTTCGCGCGAGCCCGGTTTGATAACATCGGCAACCCCAATGACGCCAGCGACTTCACCATCCAATGCTGCCAGCATGGCGGTTTTAGCTTCCCCCTGTATTTTGTCGACAACGGGGGCCAAACCGTCCAAAGAAATATCGTGCGCTGCCATTAATATTTTATTGCCAATCAGGACAGAATGGCCATCCACCTCGGCTGAGATGCCCCTCCCGGCCAGTGATTTAAATCCGTCTGGATCGCTTAAATGTAAATCCTGCGCAACAGCTGCCCCTACAATTGCTTCCCCCAGTGGATGCTCGCTGCCCCTTTCGGCGGAAGCAATCAGGCGCAATAGCTCTGTCTCATCCAACTCGACCGCGGACTTAGATTCGCTCAAAATCACATCCGTGACAGTTGGACGTCCTGCTGTAATTGTGCCAGTCTTGTCGAGAACCAGCGTACCCACTGCGCCGGCCTGTTGCAATGCACTGCTGTTGCGGAATAGGATGCCATGTTCAGCACCGCGGCCCGAGCCGACCATTATGGCGGTTGGCGTCGCGAGTCCGAGCGCACAAGGGCAAGCAATAACGAGCACAGCTACAGTATTGACAATGGCACGATTCAGATCCGCCTGTGCGAACAAGTACCAGCTAGCGAAGGTCAGCAGCGCAATTATCAGCACCGCAGGAACAAAGACCGCCGAGACACGGTCGGCGAGCGCCTGGATGGGTGCTTTGCTGCTCTGCGCTTCTTCTACTAGCCGAATAATCTGAGCCAGAGCTGTATCTTTGCCCACGCGCGTTGCTTCGAACTTGAAACTGCCGGAGCGATTCATCGTCGCTCCAGTCACATTGTCACCAGTGCGTTTTTCAACCGGCAACGGCTCGCCGGTGAGCATGGATTCATCGATTGTAGACGTACCTTTCAGTACGACTCCATCGACTGCAATCTTTTCTCCTGGGCGAACGACGAGCACATCGCCCACAACGACATCATCTAACGGAATATCGCTTTCCACTCCCGCGCGAACGACACGGGCGGTACGAGCCTGAAGTCCGAGCAATTTCTTAATGGCATCCGAGGTACGGCCTTTCGCGCGCACCTCCAGATATTTGCCGACTAAGATAAGCGTGATGATCATCGCCGCCGTCTCGAAATAAACATGGCCTCCAATACCTTGCCAACCGAGGATCGGCGCGATTAGAACAACGACACTGTAAAAATAGGCACCGCTCGAACCCATCGCGATGAGCACATCCATATTGGCGGAACGATTGCGCAGTGCCTTGAATGCACCTTCGTAATATTGACGGCCTACATAGAACTGTACGGGAGTCGCCAGAATGCCGAGCAACCAAGGAAACCAGACGGCTTCCCCAATACTGGTCGGCAGTAATGCGAAGTCACGTGCCATGGAGATTAAGAAAGTCGGAATTGCGAAGAGTGCACCAATGGTTAGGAGACGCTTTTGCTTTGCAATCTCACGCTCGCGTGCCTCCTGTTCCACGTCATGTAAATCGCCCGCCACTTCAATCGCCTCGAACCCGGCCGAACGAACTGCACGGCGCAATTCCCCCTGCGTCACGAGTGTAGGCACATACGCCAAGACAGCCCGCTCTGTGGCGAAATTCACATCACCTGCAAGTACTCCATCCATCGCAACGAGGGCACGTTCCAAAGCACGCGCGTCGTTGTCATCCGACAACCCTCGGATAGGGAATTCGGCCTGGGCGGTCGCAATGTCATAACCAACATAACGGATTCTTTCGATGATTTGATCGCGACCGACCAGACTACCATCATATGCAATCGTAGCGCGCTCATTCGCCAGATTGATTGTGGCATTGTTCACTCCGGATAACTTATTCAGGTTGCGCTCGATTGTGGACGCGCAATTCGCACAGGTCATCCCGGTAATAGGCAGCGTAAGTTGCTGGTTGGCTGTAGCCATGAAGAAATTCGTGCCTCCAGGCAGGAAAAATCTAAAGTGAGATGAGTTGCTCGGGAGGATATCCGATATCACCCAAGAGAGATTTAATGGCGGAATCAGTCGCAGGTGGTGCAAATTCTATGACGGCCTGCCGCCCCTCAATATCGACCTGAACTGAATTTACGCCTTCCATCTCTGTCATTTCGCGTTCGATCGTCATCTGGCAATGGTCGCAGTGTACGGCTGGAATGTTATAGGTGAGAGTTGTCATTGATTTTCTCCTAAATAGAATTGTATGTGGATGAATGGTGAATGTGTGGAAGTACGATAGACATCCATGATTTCCGAAAGAACTTGCTCGCGTTCGTCCGGATCTTTGCCCCGGATTGCCGTGGTCACACAGGAATGCAGGTGCCCATCCAGTACGAGAGAGCTGACCTTGGAAAGGGCTGCTTGAACAGCCTGCATTTGCTTGATGACATCGATGCAATATTCGTCTTCAGAGACCATGCGCTCGATGCTCTTGACGTGTCCAGCGATGCTTCGGAGCCGGTGAACTGCTGCATCCTTTGTTTCAGTTTCCATTTGACCCCCCAAATACCCCCCCAAGGGGGGGGTCAATAATTGTATCTCAGACCACTTGTTCGTCAAGTGTCAAATATCACAGAAATATTGCCTTGCGCGGTTGATTGGGGTAGGCTGCGCGAATTTATGAAGTAGTGTCGTTATGAAGTTTCTGAAATCGATGAAGTGCTAGCCGCGTGCACACCCCTCCTCTGTGGCTGGCGGTATTACTGCCCGCTAGAAATGACCGACTGCAGCTATATTGATATGGCCCCCGATTAGATCCTGTAACGGAGTTTACCTACGACAATGCTAGCCCATGCTAGGATGATCGCCGCATGAGCAAACAGCCTCCCGTCTGCCTGGAAATCTATGTCACCGAAAATTGCTTCGGCTGCAAAGATGCGCTGGAATTGGCCGAGGAACTACGCAATGAGTTTCCCTCTGTTGTCATCGAACTAATCGAATTGCACAAAGCTAGCAAACGGCGGCGTGCGGAAATATTTGCCACACCCACATATGTCCTTGATGGCGAAACTGTCTCGCTCGGAAATCCTGACCCACAGGAGATCCGCGATCAATTACGGGCGGCGCAATCTATCCACAAGAAGAATACCGTCGCACAAGATTAATTCAACTCTTCCAAAATCAGAATTCTAGCTGGGATGAGTGCTCGTCCTGTCCGGGCATTTTTCATTCTTCGCTAAGTTTTCGGTTGACGTCTCTATGCTAGAATCGATCTTGGATAAGCATCCACGAATGAGGCTGGGATATGCAGAACGAAAAACTCGCGTACATTTCGATGATTGAAATCTTCCAGGACTTATCGCCGGAAGAAAAACTGGAATTGGACCGAACAACGACGATGACGACATGTGAACCAGGTCGCATCTTCTATATGCCGGAAGACAGCGGTGAAGTACTTTTCATGCTAAAAACCGGGCGCGTCCAACTCTACCGCATGACGCCGGACGGCAAGAAGATCGTCGTGAGCACACTGGAACAAGGTACTATTTTGGGGGAAATGTCCCTCATAGGAAGCGGCATGCACAATACATACGCGCAAGCTGTTGATGATTGCGTGATTTGTGTGATGAGCCGCACCGACATGGAGCGCTTGTTCCGCACTAAGCCCAAAGTCGCACTACGCTTTATCGAGGCCATGGGGCAGCGGTTGCGCGAGGCTGAGACCCGTTTAGATGAAGTCGCTTTTAAGAGCATCCCTTCGCGCTTGGCGATGCTACTCCTGCGTCTCTCCAAAGACCAGGGCGTAAGCCGTGTGACTGGCTACACGCACCAGGACCTGGGCGAAATGCTCGGCACCTATCGCGAGACGACGACGCAAACACTGAACGAGTTTAAGAATCAGGGGTGGATCGCAATTGGTCGCAAAAAGATTGAAATCCATAACCGCGAGGCACTCTCGCACATGGCGGAAACATGATCCTGAGAATTAAACGCACGTAATCGCGCAAGTTTAATTCCCAGGAACCGACAGGATCGTTTCCAGAAACGCCACTTCCTCAGCGGCCGATGTAACTTCACCATCAAGCCAAGCACTACGTAAACGGGTCAGAATACGGCCATAATCCGGTCCTGATTGCAAGCCGCGTTCTTTCAAATCATTGCCGGTCGTTTTTGGGCGGATATTTGACCACTCTGCGCGGTAGTGCCATACATAATCGTAAACACGGACATCCTGCGTTCCAAGAGCAAAAATCACCAGTGCTGAGTCCGTGAATCCATCTAGCGCAGTGGATATCTGGCTTGGGGCCTCTAATGCAGCAAATTCAGCTTCCTGCTCACGTAGCTTGAGTACCTGTTGTAGGACGTGCAATGTCCGAGCTTTCACCCGCAGGCGACGGGATACGGCCCTGGTCTCTTCCGAGTCAAGGCGATATAACCACAAGCCGAAATAGAGGAGTGCACGCGTGAGTGTTATATCAGTGGCACAGACTTCACGGGCCGAAGAAAAGTGTTCTGCGAGCCAGTTCCGGCCTCGCAAAGCGAGCGCTGGGTGAATTGCCCCTAATATTCCCAGCGAGTTGAGACGGCCCAATCCTCGCTCTGGCTCCTGTTCATCAAAGATGGCTTCAATCTCCCGCCGAATTCGGTCTCCACTCACGCGCTCGAGAAAGGGGAGCGCGCGAGTAATAAGTTGTTCTGTGCGGACACCGATCTGAAAGCCCAAACGCTGCTCCAAACGGACGGCGCGCAATATGCGGGTTGCATCATCTACGAAACTTAGCGAGTGTAGTACGCGCACTAGCCGTCGTTCCAGGTCTTGCAATCCACCCCAATAGTTGAGGAGCAGTCCGAAATGATTCGGTTGCAGAGAGATCGCGAGGGTATTGATCGTGAAGTCGCGGCGATGTAAGTCCAGTTTAATACTGCCGCGTTCCACTTCCGGCAAGGCGGACGGCGCGCTATAAAACTCCGTGCGGGCAGAAGCCAGATCGAGCGTTTCCAAGCCAGAACTTGCGACCAAATCATCTGGCAGGTGCCATTTGGCAGTACCAAAACGGGCATGGCTCGTGACTCGGCCCCCATGCGCCCGCTGTATCTGGCGGGCCACGGCAATGGCGTCACCTTCTACTACCAGGTCAAAATCCTGACTGGGCACCCCCAGCATTAAATCGCGAACAAAACCGCCCACAATATAGAGGGGATTTTCTTCTGCAGCAGCCGCAGCGCTGATTGCTTGGAGCAGCGCCAAATGCGATGCGGGCAGTGCGGCCTGTAATAGTTCAGCCACATTACGCTGCCCGTCGCGCCCCTTTTCGGCAGTATGCTTAATCAGGTCTGTGCGCGTGACAATCCCCACGATGTTGCCCGCTACCACGACGGGCACCTGTCCCCAACCATGATCGATCATGCGACGATGGAGCAGTTCAAGTGAATCATTCGGACTCACCGTAACTACCCCCGCTTCCATAACGTCTGCGATTGGAGCATCTCTGATGTTGTGCACAAGCGCCCGATCTACAGCCCGCCGAGTGAGCAGCCCCACCACTTGCCCTTCGTCTACCACCGGATAGCCTTCATGACCATGCTTTTGCAATTGGAGAGCTGCTTCCTGCACTGGCAAGCTGACGGATAGCGCATGCACGCTATGAGACATGATCTGTCCCACAGTTATGTCAGGCTGAATGAAGTCTGGAAGCATCTCCAGGACAAGTGCTCGCACTTGCGCGAGCGTGGAATCTACGACCAGGCCGGCGGCCGCTCGCGCATGACCACCTCCCCCCAATCGATCCGCGAGTTCGCCGACATTAACGAAGGACGAGTTCGCTCGCGCCACAAGTTGCACATCTTTGCCGACCTGCACGAGCATGATCAGCGCTGCTGGATCGATCACATCCCGCAAGCGATGTGCGATGGACGAAAGTTCCATATTTCCGGCGGACAATTCTCCCGCTGCGATTGCGATAGTGTGCTCGTGAATGGAAACCATCTCAACTTGGGATAGCAATTCACCGTAGAGTTCCTGCTGTTCGGTGCTCAGCGCTTGCGATAAAAACTGATGCACTGAATCAAGCCGCGCGCCCTGCTCTAACAACCAGGCAGCTGCTTTCACATCTCGAACAGAGGTGGGGACGTAGGTAAGGTTACCGGTATCCTCATAAATTCCGAGCAGTAGTAATGTTGCCTCTATCGCATTCAAAGCAACCTCACGTTCGCTCAACATCTCGACCAGTATTGTCGTTGTTGCGCCGACTGGTTCAATGGTCTGCGTCCAGCCCTCCGGCAGCGACGTATCCGAAGCGTGGTGATCAATGATATGGGCTATCGCTTTTGTAGAAACGCCTTTGGCTGCAGCAGCATGCCTCGTATCTACGATCACAATATCTCGCACGCGCTGACGTTTCAAATCCTCTGCGTGAAAAAGCGGCAACTGTGCCTCATGAAGCGTGAGAAAAGAACGAACATTTCGGTTGATGAGCCGTGGAAGAACCGATATTGCGCCGGGGTATAACTTTTGAGCGGCTACAAGTGCGGCGACTGCATCGAAGTCGGCGTGATCGTGCGTAAGGATGAGTTTCATCAGCGGGACAGTATTAGGATGACAGGTACAAAGAAGGTGGCCGCCAGGATTGCAATTAGGATCAACGCCCCAACAATTACTAGACGTGGCACACGTGGCGGTTTCAGATCGTCCTCCGCTGGCGCCACCGGCCCCTGACCGACAATATATTCGTGCCAAGATACACTGTGCAGTTCGCTACACTGTGTGCAGACGAAGACAGCCTGGCGTGCGCCAGAGCGGATTGGGATGCCGAAAATGGTCTTCTGCTGCACCTCTTCCACCACGCGATGATCTGTCAGTTCCATACAGGTCGGGCAGATCATCTCCCGGTTGGGATGGGGAAGTTGGCGCACACGTTGATCGGTGATACGCTGCATATTTTGATTATACGGTCAGAATGCCTGCGCCGTAAAGAACTCCATCTAAATTCATAGAATAGACAGATTCGAACATCGAATTGACTTGGAAATGCTCTGGGGGTGGCCTACTTTCAGAGGCAGCCGGGAAGGCTCGCCGAGTCTGAGAGAGCCTCAGCGAAGCGGAGTGTGCAATCGCTATCCTTGTGGGTGCCGTCTGAAGGTTATTCCGAGTGAATGGTGATCTCTGGCTCCGCTGCCACGATGGCAAACCAGAACGTAGTTTTGGAAGGGAGCCTCTCTAACTGCGATCCCGCCAGGTCGCCTTCGATAGCCCGGCCAGCAAAATCCCACATTGTGCCGGAGTGTTCATCCTGAAAGCCATTATCGACAGCAACAAAACTAAGACTTTTCCCTCCAATACGCGGCATGTAGGCAGCACCTGCACCGTTCTGGACGAACACGACGATTTCCTGTCCACCCAGCGAATCCGAAAACACACCATTGCTCAGAGATTCAACAGAGTAAGCGCGAATTTCTTCTTCGACGCGGACGACCAACACCCGCGCGCCGGGCAAAAGACGCTCATCTAAAGTAGCCGCACTCACGGGGAGGGCGAAGTTTCCTCGGTTAATGGAGTCCGCGATTCCCAGGAATGGATCGCGGCTGTAATTACGGTCAAAGCCTGTTTCTTGCGAGAGTACAAGACTTTCAGGGTAGAGCAAACGCCAATCCCCCCAAGTAGTTGTCAAGCTCGGCAAGACAGCCTCTCATCCGTAAGCGGCCCAACTATCGCCCGCCCGGTCACCTGCCACCAGTAACTGCCGGTGTTGTAATCCAGCATCACCATGTCGGATTCGTAGAGGGCGCTCGTGTTGCCGAAAGTCAACACCTGTTCTCCAAGCGCCCGATTGTAGACCACGCCGCTGTAGCACAATGGACAGTAAGAGATAAGCACCGGCTCTCCCTCGAGATGATCGTTCACGATCTCATGGAAGTTCAGAATCCGAAGTGGATAAGCCCAAGCCCCACCATTAACGGCATATCCCAAAACCATATCTGAATCTCGCAGCCAGGTGGCATCCCGACCTTGTTCATAAATCGGTTCGTGGATCGGGGGTATGGCGTCCCGCAGGCTTTCAATCAGTTCGGAATTTGCTTCTGTCAGAGGAACTGCACGGTTGATAGCTTGAAACGTGTCGAAGTACACCTCTTCCAAGGGCACACTGTGTTTGGAGGCATCCAACATGGGTACATCATCTGGCAACACGACGAGCCTGTCATTCAAACTAGCCTTCGTTGGGGGAATGTCAGTCCCACTTCTCACCGATTTTGTGGCTTCCGTTTGTGCTGTCCCACAGGCAGCAAGAAACAGACCTACAAGCAGCCAATACTTTTTTATCATTTACGCAGCGTAAGTGAGCAATCCGATTTCGTCAGTAAGTCGCCTCACGCCTAAAATGAAAAAGCCTGCTCCAATGGAACAGGCTTTGATTCGTAAGAGTATTTGGAGCAGACTATCCTTCGGCCTGCTCCATCAGTTTCGCAAGTTCGCGCCGGAGCACCTTGCCAATGGCTGTCTTCGGCAGCTCGTCCACGAAGAGAATGCGGCGCGCTATTTCGTACTGTGCCAGCATATTGCCCTGGAATTCGATCAGCTCTTCGGCAGTTAACGTAGCACCATTTTCGAGCACAATACACGCAAGCAGAGCTTCCTGACCCTCCTTCTCGGGATGGGGCACGGCTGTCACTCCGACCTCCTGTACAGCCGGATGGTCAGAAATAACCTTCTCAATGGCGTTCGGATAAACATTGAAGCCACCGATCAGTGCCATATCTTTTTTGCGATCGACGATGAAGAAATAACCTTCCTCATCCATGTAGGCGATGTCGCCGGTGTAGAGCCAAGGAGCACCATCATCATTCAGATCACGGAGTGTGTTACTGGTTTCGGTGGGCATGTTCAGATAGCCGGTCATCGTATTGGGGCCGCGCATGATCAACTCGCCGGGCTCGCCGAGGGCTAATTCCGTTACGCCATCATCGAGGCTTACGATCTTGCAGTCCACGTCTGGAAATGGTGTTCCAACGGACTGTGCTTTACCGGGGCGTCCAAGCGGGTTGCCGTGCGAGCCGGTAGGCATCTCGCTCATGCCAAAGGCTTCCACAATGGTTACTCCTGCCAACTCTTCGAAACGTTGTTTTGTGTCAGGCGCGAGTGGCGCCGAACCGCTAAAGCAACGCTGCAGAGATAAGAGGTCTATCTTGTTATCTCGGATGGCTGGGTTAAAATTGATCGCGTTGTAAAGCGCGGGAACCCCAAAAAAGATGGAAGGATTGTAGGTGTCAATTACACCCAACAGATCAGCAATGTCCCGTGCATTTGGCACAATAACGATGGAAGCTCCCGAACTGGCTGCATATGCCACTACCGCCACCATGCCATACACATGGAAGAACGGTATCGCGCCCACGATCCGCTCGGAGGATAAATCCGCGGTGGGGAGCCAATTCTGCAACGTATAAGTATTGGAGACGATGGCCGCATGCGTCGCCATGGCACCCTTTGAGACACCCGTTGTACCACCCGTGTATTGATAGAGAGCGATGTCCTTCTGAGGATCGATATCTACATTGGGCTGATCCTCCGGCGAATGTTCGAGTAACAATTCCTGGAACCAGATATCATCTACCGAAATCTCATTCAGCCGATCGCCGGTTTTGGCTTCTTTTGCCAGGGTAAAGAGAAACTTTCCCAATCCAGGAAAATATTCCTTGATATTGGTAACGATGATTTTCTCGACGGCAGTCTTTTCCTGCACGCTCTTAAAAGCCTCATACCCACGAGTCCACGAGATTAGGAACTTAGCGCGTGAGTCATTGATCTGATATGCGAGTTTCTCGGGCGGATATGTTGGATTCGCCGCGGAGACAATACCTCCGGCTTTGAGAATCCCATAAAACGCAATGATGAATTGCACACAATTTGGCATGAGCAGGCCAACAACATCGCCTTTCTCCAAACCGAGCGCGGCCAGACCAGCAGCCATGCGCGAAGCTGCCTCATCGATCTCCTTCCAGGTGAGCTGCGCGCCGACCCGCCCAACAACAGGCAAATGATTGGACGTGATCGTTGCGATGTTTCGTGGAAACTTCTTGGCAATAGCCTCGAGTTGCTGATGGAGCGCCTTGTTCGGATAAGGCGCCAGTGAAGCCGGTACATTCTCGTCGTAAAATTTCGTCCACGGCCTTTCAAGATAAATGGACATCGACGCGCCTCCTAGATTGATCAGAAATGAAATGTGGGTGAACTAAAGCAGACACAAGTATAGTGCATGTCCGCTTTATAGCAATGATGAAGGTTAAAACTTACGGCTAGAGTACGCCTTCGCGCGAAAGGATTTCTCGCAATGCTTTGCGACGCGCACTCCCACCGAGCATCTCAAGTCGGCGGACTCCGAGGGGATCGATCTCTTCCCGTAGCAGACGGATTTCTTCTCGTGTCGGAGGATTCGTTTCCTGAATGTCTAGAGAAACCTCCAATGGAAAGCCCGTTTTAGTCTGCACTTTTTTGATCGGTACTCCCGGATGCAGGCTGGTGAGCCGCATACGGCCGTCTGCGAAATCAAACTGACCGAGATCAGTGACAAGATAATGCGGGCCAGCGCCATAGCGCCGTGTAGGCGAATGGCCTAGCCCCGAACGCCAGTCCAACTCGGCCACGAATGTTACGCGCGAATGCCGGGGAACGTACAAATAGACTTCGTCTGAATAAACCGTGACATCCGGGATGCCGCCAACACCCGGCAGCCGCAAACGGGGCTGTTGTAAATTTTTTCCCAGAGCCACGTTATTGAAATTTCCGGCGGCGTCCATCTGACCCGGGCGGAAAAATTCTTTGATGTTCATCGTAGGGAGCACATCAGCGGCCACACGAACGAAGCCCATTTGCATCATTGCTTTATCGAGCCAGAGTTCTTCAATGCGAGACACGCCGAGGGGTGCCCAATCGCGCGCGATCCCCTGCCCAATGGCGGAGGCAATCATCACATTCGGCGCGTGGGTACACTTCGCCAGCAGGTAGCCGGCGACCACAAGCGGTGTCGCAATTCCCTGAGCGACAACCTCAGCATCCACGATCTGGCGCGAAATGCAAACCGAAACTAACTCGTCAATTGTGTAATCGTCGGCGGTTGGCATTCTTAATCAGGTGCCTGGCACGTATCTCACAATATGCCAGCGTACCGGGATATATAATCCATCCTTTTGTTGAGGACGCAGACGCTCACAAATCTACGAAATAAGCCTCTGCTGCCCGTTTGAGCAACTCGACACTCATTTCTGGAGCTACATTCCTATAGCGCGCGAGGTCCAAAATCTGATCACACAGATCGCGCGGCTGAGAGGCGCGCA
Organism: Anaerolineales bacterium; assembly: GCA_965248775.1. GTDB lineage: Bacteria > Chloroflexota > Anaerolineae > Anaerolineales > JBHHUI01 > JBHHUI01. The sequence continues at coordinate 277,197 of OZ252150.1, read as the reverse complement.
ACTTGCGATTGGGTTTGATGTAATACTCCTGCAAAAGGTAGGCCAAACTTTTATCGGAGAAGCGCACACCTTTGGCTTTGGCGACGCGTTTAAAGATTTCGCGATAGTCATCGAAGGATGGATCGAGAACAGGAATTTTATGCCGCAAACGACGGAGGAATGCTTCGTCCACAAGGTCCTTGGGATCAAGGTTTGTGGAAAAGATGACCAAAACATCAAATGGAACGTCGATTTTACGCCCGGTGTGCAGCGTTAGATAATCAATGCGACTCTCCAGCGGCACAATCCAACGGTTGAGGAGATCACGCGGACGGACTTGCTGGCGCCCGAAATCGTCGATCATGAAAATTCCGCCATTGGCCTTTACCTGATACGGCGCTTCGTAATATTTATTCCCATCGTCATAGACCAGATCGAGGCCTTCCAGAGTAAGTTCACCACCGACCATGATGAATGGTCGTTTAATATGAAGCCAGCGCGGGTCCACCTTCGGGCCGGGTTTTAAAGTTCCAGTTGAGGGCGAAGTATCATCCATCGAATCAGCCAGCTCATGATTCACGGAGTCATAGAGTTTGACCACTTGCCCATCAATGTCGACCGCATATGGAATGTACATCGTGTCAGACAAGATCGACTTGCCGATGGCGGTTGCGATGGTGGTTTTGCCGTTCCCGGGCGGCCCATACATGAACATGGACGTTCCAGAATTCACAGCCGGTCCAATGCGATTGAACGTTTCATTGGAGAGCACCAGACTGGAGAGAGCTCGGCGCATAATGTTTTCGGTAACTGTTGGACGCGCCATCCCCTGTTTCCGAATTGCTTCGTTATAAACAGCGATGGGAACCGGCGCAGCACCGGCATATTGGCTACGATCGAGAGCCTCACGCGCACGGAGAATGCCTGCCCCTGTGATCGCGTACTGATAGGCACCTTCACCAAAACCACCGGCGCCTTTGACCTCCACTAATTTCTCGCGTTTTATGGTTTCCAGAATGATGTCGACAATACCCACATAAGGCAGCGCCATCCGCTCGGCAATCCGAAAACCTGTCAGGGCGCCGCCAAAATAGAGCAGTTTGAGAGCATGGTCCTGTAACCAGAGTGCGTCCAAACCCGTGTCTTCAATATTTCCTATTGTGGCAGGCGTAAAAGCAGAACTTTGTCTGCCCACCGAACCTGTCCCAGATCGTCCATCCCCAACTGAGGAAGTACCGACAATTCGCCGGCGGCCGGTTCGGATGGTTGGCCGTGTCATCCGTGATCTCCCAAGGTTTCTCCAATACGCATAATCTCTATATCAGAATTATAGCAATGCAGGGCAGCGCGCAAGTACCCCTCGCGGGGTGCAGTCTTGACTTGATTCTCATTCAGCAATTCGAAGGCTGCCTGCGTGTCTGCCGGCGACCAGGTTACGATATGGGCATGCTGCTCGGATTCGCGCGGGGTCAGAATCTCGTAGCCGCGCCGGTCGAGATCATCCATCAGTCGATCGGCGAGCTGCGTAGTCCAGGCGTCTATATTTTCAATCCCAATATCGAGAAGCATGCCGAGTGAAGCATTCAAGCCGGCTTCACCAACCACATTTGGAGTCCCCATTTCGTAGCGTCCGGCTTCCGGGCGTAGTTCCCAATGATAATTCGTCCAATCGCGATGTTCAATCATACTCTCGCCGCCAACCAACACCGGGGAAAGCGTATCCAAAAGCTCACGCCGGATGTACAAAAATCCAATCCCAGGAGGACCGAGCAGCGATTTCATTCCGCCCGTAGCGAGGAAGTCGATCTGCATGTCTTTGACATCAATGGGAACGTGCCCGAGCGACTGAATGCCATCAACGACGAATAAAATTTTTTTCGCATGACAATATTCCCCAAGTGCCTTCAAGTCTGCACGATGGCCGGTGAGGAATTCCACTGAGCTTACGGCTACAAGGGCCGTTTTCTCATCCGCATGCTCTTGGAGTCGGCGTAAGGTCAGGCCGCCGTTATCCGGTGGCACAATGCGTAATTCGCCGTCGATGCGATCTGCAAGGTGCATCCAGGGATAGACATTGGTCGGGTATTCTTTATCGCAGATGATAATGTTCGCGCCCGTATTTAATTGCACACCCCCGGCAATGATGCTCATCCCAGTGCCGGAGTTCTGCACCAGAGCGATCTCATCCGGGTTAGCATTGATCAGCGTTCCAATACGGCTGACGAGCTGCTTGTGTAGATTGGTATATAAATCGGTCTCAAAAAGTGCGGAGCCATGTTCGCGCAAATCGGAGAGCATCTTCTCCTGGGCTTGATATACGGGATTCGCCATGGGCGAGATTCCAGCGTGATTGAAATAAGCCCAACGCTCCGTAATTGGAAATTGTGCGCGCAAGGCTTCAAGATCGTATTTCGGTTGTATTATGCGAATTTGTGGTTCGACAACTGCCACTGAGGGATTTGCCTTATTACTGCAAGATTTCCGTAAGTACGGGAAACACCGATTTGTGCCGTAATATAGCATAGCGGTTCGGGTGGGACAATCAGCTATAATGCCGCAGCGAATGAAATCATTTGCCCCCCCGCTCATAATTCTGTTGCTCGCCTTCGCGTTGCGCAGCGCCCCACTCACTCAGAATCGATTGCATCCGGACGAGGCCTGGTACGGCCACTTTGCATTGCTAATTACATCGGGGCGCGACCCATGGCTCCACGAAGTGATTGTGGATAAACCGCCGCTTCCATTCTATCTCGCTGCAGGTAGCATTGCGCTTATGGCACCTTCGCCGCGCGAGAATGCTATGGCCGCAGAATTCGCAGCCCGGCTGCCTTCTCTGGCGGCTGGAATCATTGCTGTTGCACTCCTATTTCAGCTTGGGCGCAGCCTGTACGGGCGCCGCGCAGGTGCACTGACTGCATTTATTCTTGCCCTCTCACCGTTGGCGATCCTGTTCTCGGTGACAGTCTTCACGGATTCATTGCTGACTGCTTTTCTGCTTGCGAGTCTGTGGGCTGCCGCCCGAGATAGATGGGGACTCTCGGGGTTGCTGTTCGGCCTCGCATTCGCCAGCAAACAGACGGCCCTCTTTTTCCTACCGCTCATTCTAGCGATTGGATTGCTCGAATTTTGGAGTTCCAAAAGTAAGTCCACGCTGCGTGAAATATTCAGGCGACTGATCGGCTGGCTAATTCCGGTGGCCTTGTGCGTGGGGCTGATCTTCTTCTGGGATGTGCTGCGCGATGCGGAGATCGGATTCTGGACGCAGGGGTACGTTGATAACAATCCGCGCCGGTTGATCCGCGCAGCCGAGCTTCGAACCCGCTTTGGAGAGATCGTCCGGCTCACGCATTACAGCACCGGCTCGACAATCGTTAACTTTGCCTTACTGTTTGGTTGTTTCGGGCTGGCAATTCGTGCGATCCGTCGCAGAAAGATTAATGATCGACAGGCCACCGACCTCGTGCTGATCGGGTTTGTCTGGTGGTATCTGGCAATTTACTTATTATTTGCGTTCAACTTATGGGACCGTTATTTGGTGGCACTCGTGCCCGTACTCGCTTTACTTCTCGCACGGACAATCTGGACAACGAGTTCATTTATATCAGCAAACTATTCTTCGCCGAAGCGCCAACTGCTTCGGCATCGTTACCAGAATGAATACACACTCCTTTCATCTGGACTCATCATTTTGCTTCTCTTGCCTGGATTACGCGCCAGCAATTCCCGCTATCCAATTGGAGGCGATCACGGCGCCTATGATGGGATTGAAAAGGTGACGACATTTTTGAACGAATTGGAAGAAGGTGCTGTTCTATATGACTATTGGCTGAGTTGGGAGCTATCCTTCTATTTATTCGATGGCCCACTCTATGTCGCCTGGATGCCGGGGCCGGCAGCACTTGCAACGGATCTCATTGCCCACGGCGAGAGCAGCCGGCGTTATATCGTTTCACCAGGATGGGAATCTTTCTCCGAGGTCGAAACCGCTATCGCAGCTGCGGGCTATGACACACGGGTGCAGCTCACGACGAATGATCGCGATGGACACAGATCATTTACAGTATTTGAAATCGTTCCGCTGCAGAAATCGTAGCCGGCATGCTCCGTAATCGTTTCCTGCGCGCCCTCCCGATTGCTGTCTTGGCGGCAGCGGTTTTGCTCTTCTTCCGCAATCTCGCGTTTACCAATCTCATCCTTCCACGCGGTGACACGTTTTACTATTTTTATCCGTACTGGGAGCAGCGCGCCCGCGCCCTGCTCGCCGGGGAAATCCCTCTCTGGAACCCGTATCTGTTCATGGGAGTACCCTTCCTTGCAAATCCACAGGCGGGTGTACTCTATCCTCTCAATTGGCCGTTGATCGGCCTCGCCTCCCCCATTGCAGTGAAAGCAGCCATCCTTGTCCATACCTGGATCGCCGGACTCGGCACATATTCCCTCGCGCGTCGTTTTAAGCTTTCGACGATGGCTGCGACACTGGCCGGATTGCTCTTTGCTCTGGGCGGGCATCTCACTGCCAAAGTCGAGCAAGTCAATCAATTGCAAGGGCTGGCCTGGTTACCCTGGCTGCTACTGGCATGGGACCTCTTACTGCGCGGGAAAAAACCAGTCGGCGCCGGGCTGGCAATGTCGGTCCTGCTTTCGTTGCAGATTACAGCCGGTCACAGCCAGACCACCTTCATCACAATGATTAGCCTCGCAGTGTGGTGGCTTGTCGCGCCGGTTCGCCGAACCCGGAGCAATATTCTTTTACCCGTTGCATTTATCACGCTGGGATTTATGCTGTCAGCTGCCCAGTTGTTACCAACATTGGAACTATCACAGAACTCCTTACGGAGCGGCGGACTATCGTTCTCGGAGGCGGTTTCGTTTTCACTCAATCCGCTCTTGTTCGGGCGCGCATTACTGCCGAGCTACAGCCGCGCGATCTTTTCGGAGTTCGTTGCTTATGTTGGCGTGATAGCACTGGGTCTCGTTGTTGTCGCCATTCGCAGCTTAGACCGTCATCTCGAAAGCGGCGATTTCCGGCTATGGCGCGCCGTTGCCATATTGGGATTTATTGGTCTGTTCTTCGCACTCGGAGGCTTCAATCCGGTCTATTGGGCGCTGGTGCGCTTTGTTCCGGGCTTTGATTTATTTCGCGCCGCCGCTCGTTGGCTCGTGCTATGGGCGCTGGGGGCGGCACTCTTGGCGGGACGTGGTCTCGATTCCCTCGCAAACCTCGACGCGGGACCGTGCAAGCAAGCTGCCTTCATCACCAGCGGCATCGTCGCCGGGCTGCTTGGTCTTGCAATTGGCAGTGCGCGTCTCGTCCCGCCGGGGGAAGCTGGCCCGCTCGGTTTCCCCGCATTTATAGATCTCGGCGGCTGGCTGGCTGCGCTGGCGATTTTCACGTTGGCAATTGGATCCCGTAATTGGCGGCGGCTCCAAGCGTCGACAGTTAACTTGCCTTCTTTCCTACTCGTTGGCCTGGCGACCCTTGAATTGCTGTTTTCCTCACAGCGCCTTCCATTAAACAACCTCACTGCGCCGGAGGCCTATAGCAGCGTTCGCCCGGCGATGACGCAACTGCTCGCAGCCCGGGAAGATAGTTTGCCAGCAGGGCGCTTCCTTTCAATGTCCGCGTTACTTTTCGACCCCGGTGATCTGGCGACCCTGCGCAGCATCCTCGAACCCCAACTGCCCGAGCAGGCTGTTTTCGATGCCATCGTGGCGGCCAAAGCAAAGGAAGTACTATCCCCCAATCTGCCGTTGGCCTGGGAGGTCCCGGCGGTGGATGGCTACGACGGCGGTGTGTTGCCCCTTCGTGCCTATGCGCAGTTTGCCAAAGGCTTTACCGGCGAACGTTCGTCCCCGGATGGAAGGCTACGCGAGTATGTGACAGAGACGCCACCCAACTGGCTGCTCAACATCACAAATACGCGCTGGCTCATCACAGATAAAGTCGATGACGTTTGGAACGCAGATGTGTATTACGACCTGCAAATAGAAATCCCTTTGGCTGCCGGTGAACGCACTGAAATTCGGCACATACCCGAATTTTCTGCCACTGCACTCGGGCTGGTCATTGCAACGGATACAGAGGCTGCGTTACTTGGCCACGTGATCGGGGAACTGGATTCTGGGGAAAGTTTACAGCTTCCTATATCAAATTTCGTATCAGAGTCTGGGCCTGCAATGGTGCCATTCGGGGATATTGTTCACCTTACGGAGTTATCAATTGAAGCAAATGTTGCCGAATTTGTCTTGCAGGGGGCGGCCCTCATTGACGAACGTACAGGGGCGTTTTTGCCACTCACACTCGGACCTTATCGACTCGCGCATTCTGGAGATGTAAAAATTTACGAAAACCTGAATATGTTCTCCCGAGCTTATCTTGTGCTCGACCTGCCTTTAAGCCAAAGTACTGAACCAATCGGGACAGCCCGGATCGAAACTTATACGCCCACACACGTTAAGATCAGCACGATTGCCGCCGAAGATGCACTGCTTGTTCTCGCAGATTCAGCGTACCCTGGCTGGCAAGCAACAGTGGACGGTGTGCCAACGGACATACAAACAGCGAATAGTTTATTCAGAGTCGTTCGCGTCCCATCAGGAGAACACACTGTGGAATATAAATTTGAGTCACAAAGCTGGCGTTGGGGCCTCTGGCTCAACGTCGCCGGAATTGCGGTTTGGATTCTTCTATTGGTAGGGAGTGCCCGCACCCGGCGTCGGATAGACTCGCGTGCGCAATCCGAGGCTGGATTACAGTGACGGACGCAGGTCCTTCACATTCAGTTGGAGATTGCGACGGCCCTGCCATTCGTTGATTTCCAATTCGAATATAATGTCGATATTCCGTGGCAGTTTGCCAGCCCACTCTCCTGCCCCAAACGCGATCGCATCCAGTGGCGGGCTATCACCGTCCCGCACTCTCATTTTCAAATGTCGAGCATCATGTCCAACAGTTCTGTGATTGAGAATCTCCACATCCCGTGCGATAAAAACCGGAATTCGGTTGCCATAGCCGCACGGCTCGAGTTGGTCCAGAAGTTGCACAAGGTCAAAACTGAGATCACGCAGCTGTACTTGCATATCAACCGATACTGCCGGGCGCAAGTCAGTGTTCTGCAATTGCTGCGCTGCTTCATCCCGTAATCGATCCGCAAGTGCTTCACGATTTTCATTTGTGACGGTAAAACCGGCTGCGGCAGCATGCCCACCGTACCGCACGAGTAGCTCCTCGCAATCGTCGAGCGCTGCCGTTACGTTAAAATCCGGAATGCTGCGGGCTGAGCCAACCGAACGCCCGCTCTCCGGGCGAATTTCGGCCACGAACACTGGCCGGTAAAATTCATCCGCCAGCCGGGAGGCAACCAGCCCAACAACCCCGGCATTGAACGATTCGTGCGCAGCGAAGAGCAGATATTCATGGTGCGCTCCGAGAGCTATCTCGCGCGCATGTTCGGTGATGTTGTGCGTAAGTTCGCGACGTTCCTGGTTATGCGCTTCCAGTTGATCGGCGAGGCGCTCTGCACGATCTTCACGATGGGTTGTCAGCAGATTAAATGCTGTCATTGCAGAATCGAGCCGTCCGGCAGCATTGATGCGCGGCCCAAGTTGAAAACCGATATTGGACGCTTTGATACTGCCCTCCGTCAGGCGTGCAATGCGAATGAGCGACTTAACGCCCTCGCGGGCCGAGCGGTTGAGTGTACTCAAGCCTTCTCGCACCAACAACCTGTTTTCACCGCGTAGCGGTGCCAGATCGGCCACCGTACCCAATGCAACTAGATCGAGCCAGTTTTCAGCCGCAACCCCTTCCACCTTCGGAAGAGATAACACAAGAGCTTGCGCCAGCTTGTAGGCCAATCCAACTCCAGCCAGCATCTTCTCAGGATAGGAATCGTCTTTACGCTTGGGGTTGATCACAGCGTGCGCTTGCGGAAGTTCCGACCCTACATGGTGGTGATCGGTGATCACCATATCAAGCCCTATCTTACGTGCGTACTCGGTTTCTTCCAGCGCACGGATGCCACAATCCACAGTGACGACCAGTCCGACACCATTGGATTTCAAATTGTCAATGGCAATTTTGTTGAGGCCATAACCTTCATCGAAACGGTGTGGGATGTAGGGGGTTACCTGCATGCCATAACTTTCTAATAGCAATACCATCAGTGCAGTCGAAGTGACCCCGTCAACATCATAGTCGCCGTAGATCGCGATGCGTTCACCAGCGGAGACCGCAGCCGAAATGCGCTCAACAGCAACGGCCATATCCTGGATATCGAATGGATCCCGGGAGTGTTCCTGGTGGGCGGAGAGAAACCCATCTGCTGCGCGCGCAGTATCGATCTGTCGGTTGAACAGCAGTTGCGCGAGGATTGGATTGTAGTCGCGGAGTTCGTGTGCCGCAGCAGGCGTGAGTTCAGGCGCGACTTGCCAGCGTTTGGCGGGCGAGGTCAATCGACTAGACCCATCCTTGATTCCTGACGAAGTTGGAGATTACGGGAATTTCAATCTGTTCACCCTGATAGGCTTTGTACGCCCAATAGAGCTGCACTAGGATTCCCAGCGGCACCACACAGAATGCCCCAAATCCCAAGGTGACAGTAGTGAGGACACTAGCCAGAACAAAGAAAACGACTGCCCAGGCCAACGCCTGAATACTATGTGTCTTGATGAAGGGGCGATCTTTCTTGTCATCCATCAACATGACCAGGATGGGGATGAGCGGTGTAAAAACATATGCGAGAGCAGCCCACAGCTTGTCATCGCTGCTGACTTCCCCACTGGGGGCGGCTGATTCTTCTGCCATTTTGACTCCTTTTGTAACGAGAACTTAATCTGATTAATATCGATAATGACGCAGGAGACTGGATTGTAGCATGCCGCAGAGCATGCCAAAAACCCGGCTTTTTGGGCACACCTTCTCAATCCCAACGTGTCACTGAAAAGCCGGGTTTTTCATAGGCCTCATTGAACATTCACGCAAGCCCAAGTAAAATGCAAGCGTGGAAAAGGTGGTCTTCATGGGCTCGCCGGACTTCGCCGTGCCAAGTTTGCAGGCGCTTGCGAAAGCATACACCGTTGTGGGTGTCGTCACGCAGCCCAACCGCCCGGCTGGACGCGGCCGCAAGCTGCAACCATCTGCGGTGCGGACAGTCGCTGCTGAACTTGAAATCCCGACGATCACTCCACAGCGATTACATCAGGAAGACGCGCTACAGCAACTGCGCGACTGGCAGCCCGCCGTCATTGTTGTCGCGGCCTTCGGACAGATTCTGAAACCAGCGGTGCTGGAGCTGCCTGCGTACGGTTGTGTAAATGTACATGCATCGCTTTTGCCCCGCCATCGCGGGACTGCCCCAGTTGCGGCTGCAATCCTTGCTGGGGATGAGCAAACTGGCATCACCATGATGAAAATGGACCCCGGACTGGACACCGGTCCAATCCTTGCACAACGATCAATTGCAATCCAACCCACCCACACGGGAGGCATACTCACCGCAGTTCTTGCGGAACTCGGAGCAACGCTGCTCAGCGACACATTGCCCGAATATCTTTCCGGCGCGATCAGCCCACAACCGCAGGACGAGGCTTTTGCGACGTACGCGCCACGTTTGAAAAAAATAGATGGCCGCATCGACTGGGAGCAGTCCGCCGAAACCATCGCCCGCCAGGTAAAGGCACTGCAACCCTGGCCGGGCACCTTTGCAATGCTGGCCGGGCAACCGATGAAGATTCAGGCCGCAACAACCAAGGAAGGCAGTGCCCCACCTGGAGCCGTCGTTGCCTCGGACGCGGCGATCGCTGTCGGTACTGGTGAAGACCTTTTACAATTGGAAATCATTCAACCTGCGGGGAAGCGTCCCATGCAGGCGCTCGATTATTTGCGTGGTGCGCCGGATTTTGCCGGTGCCCTGCTCGCATAACTTTTCCATTCCACTTTTAAGGGGAGGCACAATATGGACAACAAAAACTCATTGCCGAATTCATCGGCACATTTGCACTAATTTTTATTGGGGCCGGTGCTGCAGCCATTAGCACCAATTTGGTAGCTGTAGCTTTCGCTCATGGACTTGTTATCGTTGCCTTTGCATATTCCTACGGCCAAATCAGCGGAACGCATATCAATCCGGCTGTTACATTTGGCAGGCTCGTCCCGGGGAAAATAAAATTGGGGAGTTGGATCTACTGAGACTGAGTAGTATGCCTGTTTATATCCTGGCCCTTGATCAGGGGACGACTTCCTCGCGCGCAATCTTGTTCGATGGGCAGGGTCAGGCTGTAACCACCGCACAACAAGAATTCTCCCAGCACTATCCGCAGCCGGGCTGGGTTGAACACGATCCGGAAGACATCTGGAATTCGCAGCTCGGTGTCGCGCGCCAGGCGCTCGAGCAGGTTGCTGCAACTGCGGCTGACATTGCTGCAATTGGAATCACAAACCAGCGCGAGACAACGATCGTGTGGGATCGCAACACTGGTGAGCCGGTCTATAACGCCATTGTCTGGCAATGTCGTCGCACCGCTGAAATGTGCGAAGCGCTGCAGGCGGAAGGCTTCGATCAGGTGTTGCGCAAAAAAACAGGGCTGGTCACAGATGCCTACTTTTCCGGCACCAAAGTTGCTTGGGTTCTGGAGAACGTTTCCGGGGTGCGCGAGCGTGCCGAACGCGGTGAGTTGGCTTTTGGTACAGTGGACTCATTTCTGCTATGGCGGCTCAGCGCTGGTCGCCTGCACCTGACGGACGTCTCGAATGCCTCGCGTACCCTGCTCTTTAACATCCATACCCTAAGCTGGGATGACGAAATTCTGAACCATTTGAATATCCCCCGCAGTCTTTTACCCGAGGTGCGACCGTCTTCTCAAGTCTACGGCGAGACGGAAGCAACCATCTTCGGAAGCCCGATATCGATTGCCGGAATGGCCGGGGATCAGCAAGCTGCCATGTTCGGGCAGGCCTGTTTCGAACCCGGCGAGGCAAAGAACACTTACGGCACAGGCTGTTTTATGCTGTTGAATACCGGCACAGTTGCTCGCGAATCCAATGCTGGACTGCTCACGACGGTTGGTTGGCAGACCGGAGATGAGCCGGTTGTGTACGCATTGGAAGGCAGTGTTTTCATTGCCGGGGCCGTGGTGCAATGGCTGCGGGATGGCCTCGGCATTATAAAGAGCAGCGCCGAAGTAGAAGCGCTGGCGGCTAGTGTGGACTCGAACGGCGGTGTTTACTTCGTGCCTGCATTTGTGGGCTTGGGTGCGCCGTACTGGGATCCACATGCGCGGGGCAATATGGTGGGGCTGACAAGTGGTTCGACACAGGGACATATCGCCCGCGCTGCGCTTGAAAGCATTGCTTACCAGACGCGTGATGTCCTTGCCGCAATGGAGAGCGACGCGAACTTGAAATTGCAGGTGCTGCGTGTGGATGGCGGTGCCACTGTCAATAACCTGCTTATGCAATTCCAGGCTGATATCCTCGGCGTGCCCGTGCAACGCCCACAGTTCGCAGAGACTACGGCACTGGGTGCAGCTTATCTTGCCGGGCTGGCTATTGGCTTTTGGGCCTCTCGGACGGCACTTGCAGAGCAATGGGCACTTGAGCGCGAATTTACACCCGCCATGTCCGCGGACGAACGCAACAGTCTTTATGCTGACTGGCAGCGCGCCGTCTCAAGGGCACAGGATTGGATCCAGTGAACATCGGCACCGAGATACTAATTATTGGGGGCGGCGCGACCGGTTTGAGTGCAGCGCGCGACGCGGTGTTGCGCGGCTTCAAGACGGTCGTTGTAGAGAAAGGTGATCTGGCCCACGGCACTAGCGGCAGATATCATGGACTGCTCCATTCGGGCGGCCGCTATGTTGTTAGCGATCCTGAATCTGCGCGCGAGTGTTTCACCGAAAATCGAATTCTGCGCGGTCTGATCCCATCCGCACTCGAAGAGACCGGCGGCTTTTTCGTTTCAACCCCAGACGACCCGCTCGAGTACGCGGATGAATTCCTGGCTGCGTGTCAGGTTTGTGGTATTCCGACCGAAGAAATCCCCGTCGCCACAGCGCTCCGTGAAGAGCCGTTGCTGCACCCCGGAATCCGCCGCGTATTCCGCGTGCCGGACATGGCATGTGATTCATTCGACACACTGCACTTGCTGGCAGCAGATGCGCGTCGACATGGGGTGGAAGTGTATCTGCGCCGCCGGGTCGAAAAGCTGATCCAGAGCGGAGAGCGGGTCACAGGCGCCGTTTTACGCAACTTGGTCACCGGAGAAGAAGAACGCATACAGTCTGATTTGCTGCTGAATTGCACAGGACCTTGGGTTGGGGAGATCGCTGCCCTGGCTGGCTGTGAAGTCAATGTGATTCCCAGCAAAGGCACCATGATCGCTATGAACATACGGCTAACAAACACCGTAGTTAACCGTTGCAAAGCACCCCACGATGGTGACATCCTTGTGCCGGTGGGCACAGTTTCGATCCTTGGCACAACTGAAGTCATCGTCAAATCAGCGGATAAATATCAGATCACAGACCGCGAAATCTCGCTGCTGCTGGCAGAGGGTGAAAAGCTAATCCCGACATTGGCGAGCTATCGGCAATTGCGCGCCTGGGCCGGTGTCCGTCCGCTCTTCGATACAAATGCTGAAGGCGCTGGGAACAGTGACTCACGCCAAGTCTCACGCGGACATCACGTACTTAATCATCGCGAACGCGACGGTGTGCGGGGATTGCTCAGCATCGTGGGTGGCAAGTTCACAACAATGCGGTTGATGGCAGAAGAATTAGTCGATTTGGCCTGTGCTGAGTTAGGGGTGACAGAGGCTTGCACAACCGTTTCCACTCCCATCGAACCGGCCGCATCCAACTTTTACACCCTACCGCAGCGCATGCAGGCGTTCGAAGAACGCACAGCACAGCCGTTGCGAAAACAGTCATCCAATGCTAGTTTAATCTGTGAGTGCGAGTTGGTCACCGCGGCAGACGTAGAAGCTTCTCTCCGCAAGTCTGGTTTGCACATCTTGAATGATCTGCGTCGCGATACGCGCCTCGGAATGGGCCCTTGTCAGGCTGGCTTCTGCGCATATCGCGCTGCCGGAATTGCAAGCCGCGAATTGGAGATCGATGCGACTAAGACCATAGATGCACTGGCGCAATTTTTACAAGAACGCTGGAAAGGACAACGCCCGCTGCTCTGGGGACACAATCTCCGCCAAGCAGAATTAGACCTACATATTTACCGCGATCTGTTCGGTCTGGACCGCATGCCAGCAGCTCGAAAGATCGAATCGTATCCGACCGAAAAGACAGCGTGAATCAACTACATAACGAGCATTCGGTAATTCAGAATAAGTTCGCGAAATTAATGTCATGCTGAGAAGCGGAGCGACGAAGCATCTCATTATCCAAACACAAGTGTTTTTTGAATGAAAAACGAGACCCTTCGCTTCGCTCACCCAGTCCAGGGGCCGGGGTCACACCGTCCGGAACCGGGACGGGACTGGGCTGGAGGGTGACAATTGAGTAAATACCGAATGGTCTCGCATCTAATTGATGTGGTGTGTTGCACATGACAGACCTCATTGTTGTCGGCGCTGGACTCGCCGGCATGTTCGCCGGGGCGCTTGCCGTTCGTCATGGCCTGGACACCATCGTCATAGCTCGTGGTATTGGTGGCACACACACAAGCGCCGGAATGATCGGCGTTCATGGCTACACACAACACAAACCCATCCGTAAGCCTGCTCCCAGAAAGCTCGGTGAAAATCACCCTTATTCTCGCCTCGCTGCGACAACGATTGCTACAGCGCTTGAAGAGTTCATCGCGATCTGTTCAGAACAGAACTTGAATATGATAGGAGACTTACACACAAACCATTGGTTGCCAACAGCAATCGGCGCAACACACTCGGCCTGTCTTGTCCCGGAATCGATGCTGGCGGGCGACCTGCGTAACAAGACACCAATTTTGATCGGACGTTTGCCGGGGTTCCGTGATTTTTATCCAGAGTTGCTGACATCCAATCTTGGGCACGATACAGTTGTGGTGGACTTGCCCGTTCCTGGCGCACCTCGTCGCCGCGAGAGCTATGCCACAGATCTGGCCCACCTTCTAGATGCACCAGACTCGCGCGAAGGCATCCTGCTCGCCTGGCGCGAAGCAATCGACTCCCTCGCGCTTCAAAGTGATTTTGCTGCTGCCCGCCTGGGAGTGCCTGCGATTTTGGGCATAGAACAGGCTCATTCTGTTTGGCAGACTGCCCAGACTATTCTTGAAAGAAAGGTATTCGAAATCCCAATTATGCCGCCGAGCGTCCCCGGTATGCGCATCTTCAACGCGCTCCACGCTGCAATCCTTGCGGATAAAGGCAGACTTATACTCGGCCCCACTGTGCAGGGCGCCTTCACCCGGCACGGCTCAGCACACCTGAGTGCAGCGGCGAACGGCCGCGAACGGGACCTTCGGACGACGGCAATTTTGCTCGCCACTGGTGGTTTCGCGCACGGCGGTCTGGAAAGTGAAAATCCCAAAACGGTTCACGAAAGTGTATTTGACCTGCCGGTGGTTCAGACCCTCAAGGGAAAATCCTGGTCGCGGGCGCGTTATCTTGATGCACATCCTTTTGCCCGCATTGGTGTCGAAACGGATGCGACCGGTCGCGTATTGGATAGTACAGGAGCGCCTATCGCAGACAATTTATGGGCCTGCGGGAGCCTGCTCGCCGGAGCGGATCGTATGACAGAAGGCAGCCGCGAGGGCATTGCGCTTTCAAGCGCGCTTGCTGCCGTAGGTGCAATTGCTCCAGCGGCTGGCTGAATCATGCGCGAACAATTCATGTCAACCATTCTGAGCGCCGACCAGTGCATCAAATGCAATATCTGCACATCGGCCTGCCCCGTTGCGGCTGTCACGGATCAGTTCCCCGGACCCAAAGTTGTTGGTCCCCAATTACAGCGCTTTCGGCAATCAGGCTTCACATCCACAGATCGCTCGTTGGATTATTGCAGTGGGTGTGGCGTCTGCTCGCAAGTCTGTCCGCACGGGGTTCAGATCGCTGAGATGAACACGATTGCGCGGGCGGGCATCATTGAACGCGACGGCCTCTCTCGCCGCAACTGGCTTATTTCGCAACCTGAAAAGTTGGGGCGTTTGGGCTCTGTCTTCGCACCATTTTCAAACATCCCGCTGCGCTTGCGCCCGGCTCGCTGGTTGATTGAGAAAACAATTAAGATCGATCGGCGCGCACCCCTGCCTAAATTTTCCAGGCGCACGTTTAGCGGCTGGTTTCGACGCAATGCCCATCACATGAACATTATTGGCAGCCGCAAAGTGCTCTACTTCCATAGCTGTAGCACGAATTATTATGAGCCGCATGTCGGAAGGGCTGCCGTGAAGGTATTAGAACGCAATGGCTGCAAAGTGGTGATCGGCGAGCAGAATTGTTGCGGCTTGCCATTCCAATCAAACGGCGCATTCGAGGCTGCGCGAAAATATGCACGCGAGAACATCCGCAAACTTGCACCCTACATTCGTGAAAACTATGTAATTGTCGGGACCAGCACAAGTTGCACGTTAGCTCTAAAACACGAATACCGCACCGTGCTGGGATTGGAAGGGCCGGATGTCGAATTAGTCGCAGAGAACACGTTCGATATCTTCGAGTTCCTTTCCCTGCTCGCCGACGAGAATGAGTTCGACACGCGGCTGAAGTCGCGCAATATGCGCGTGTTCTATCATGGACCCTGTCAACTGCGCAGCCATTATGTCGGACAACCGGCGATTGAATTGCTACGGCGTATTCCCATGCTGAATGTGACCGAATCGACGGCCGCCTGTTGCGGTGTTGCCGGGACGTATGGCCTCAAAACTGAAAAATACGGCATCGCCCGAGACGTTGGGGCTTCACTATTCGCGCAGATCGAAGCCGCCAAACCAGACCGCATTGTAAGTGACTCAGAGAGCTGTCGCTGGTGGATCGAGCAACACACGGGGATCAAGACCGTTCACCCGGTCGAATTGCTCGCAGATGCCTATCCGCTGCGGGTTCGCAATCGGTAGACGATATTGCATTACCTCATCTATGGCACCGGGGCCATTGGCGGGTACATTGGAGGATTACTCGCCCAGCATGGGCAGCAAGTAACATTTCTAGTGCGTCCGCAGCGGGCGGAGACGATGCGCAAAACCGGGCTGACCATTTCAACCTCCACAGAGAAATTCCATATTCCAACGCCGCAGATTGTGACAGGACCCTCCGAGGCTGCCCCGCCAGATGCGATACTGCTCACCGTAAAATCGCAACAAACTGCTTCGGCGATCCAGGATATCCAGACATTGGAGCAGACTCCAGCGGTGGTCTCTTTCCAGAATGGAGTCGACAACGAGCCGCTGCTCACAGAAGCATTTGGCTACGCAAAGGTCATTGCTGGAACAGTCACCACAGCTGTTGCAGTCGGTGCAGCGGGAAAAATCGAAGTTGAGCGCGAGCGCGGCATTGGCTTGGCCGGCGATCATCCTGTTGCCAAGATTTTGGCAGCGGAATTGAAACAGTCCGGCATTCTCATCAAGCGCTATGCCAGTGCGGATGCGATGAAATGGTCGAAGCTGCTCACAAATCTGCTCGGCAACGCTACAAGCGCGATCTGTGACCTCCCGCCTGCAGCGATATTCGCCAGCGAAATCGGCACGCGCCTCGAAGTGGCCGCCCTGCGCGAAACCCTGAAGCTAATGTCGCACCTGAAAATACCAGTCGTAAATTTACCCGGCTTACCCTCAGCTTTGCTGGCCTTTGCCGTTCGTTACCTCCCTAGACCCTTGTACCGTGGGCTATTGCGGCGGTCGGTAACGGGTGGCCGGGGGGGCAAGCTTCCATCTCTGCATATTGATCTTAGGGCCGGACACTCCGATTCGGAAGTGGTTTATCTGAATGGCGCAGTTGATCGCTACGCGCGCGAAGCTGAACTATGCGCACCGATCAACTGTCGCCTGAATGAAATATTATCAGGAATTGCAAAAGGGAGCCTGCCCTGGGAACGATTCCGCGGCAGGCCCACAGAAATTGAGAATTATGAAGGGGAATGTAGGTGCTGATCTGTCAACCCAAAGATAAAATGTCCCCTTTTCTCCAAAGATAAAGAGTCCCCTTTTGGAGAGGAGGAGTGAGACAATCGTCAACGTAGTAGGGCGCGGCTGGGTAAGTGCGCCAGGGATGGTCGGCGGCCGGGCGCGTAGGTTTGCGGAGTTTGTTGTTGAGTGACTTGCTGGACACGACTTCGGCCTGGCGTTGTTGTCGCTTGAAGACCGTATGCTCGAGCAACCGACCCTTGTATCGGATGGCAATCTCGCCGTCGGGCTGCTCGTAGAGGGTGACGCGGGCGTTGCGCAGGGCATAACCAGGACGCGCGGTCTGGATCTGGTAGACGACCTTGTTGTACTGCAAGGCGAGGTTCTTGGAGAGTGTGCGTGTATCCTGGCGGGTGAAGATCACGTCCAGGCACTTGTCGCGTTGCACGCGACAGTATGCTACGCGATCGTCGGTGTGCCGCAGCGGGCGATGGGCGTCGCGCGGGTCGGCCGGGACGACAGCGAAGCGCCGGTTGAAATCATCCATGAACTGGATGACGAATTCGTTGCCAGCGGCCAAAGTGGAGATACCCTGTAGACGCATTTCCTTGACCAGGCGGTCCGGCAGGGTTTTGTTGGTGCGCTCGACACGTCCCTTGGCTTGGGGGGTGTTAGCGCAGACGCTCTGGATGTCCAACTCTTGGAGGGCACGGCCGAATTGGGTCAGACCTGTGCCGGAGACAGCGTTTTTCGCGTTGACACGAAAGATGCCATGCTTGTCGCTGTAGAAAGCCAGCGGTTTGCCAAGGCGAGCGAAATAGCGCCGCATAGCGGCAGAGTAGCTGAAGAAGCTCTCCTGGGGCGTGAAGTACAGTTCAAGCAAGCACCCAGTAGCGTCGTCGATGAAGACCAGTAGCGAGCAAGCCGGGGCGCGGCCTTCGAACCAGTCATACGGTGAGCCGTCAATTTGGACTAATTCGCCGAAACAGGCACGGCGGGTACGCATCTGGTGCACACGCGCACGTTTAGCGCGGCGCGGTTTCCAGAGTTCGGCGACGATCACACCTGCACTGCGTGCGGCGCAAGTGTTAGTTGGCGCACGCTCTCGACAGACAACTTCAAGCCATGCACTTCCGTCAGTTTCTCATGCGCGAGCGTCGGCCCGAAATCGGCGTAGCGCTTGCGGAGCAGCCGCTCGGCCTGGTTCCGAACCTTGGCACTCAGCTGGTTGTTACTCGGCCGCCCGCGGCGCTTAGAGACCAGCCCCTCCGTGCCCGCCTGACGGTAGCGGCGCAAGAGCCGTTTCACATGCCGCACGCTGACTCCCAGTTGTTCCGCTGCTTCTCGTTGTTTCAGACGCTTTTCTTCCAGCCGCAAAGTGCAGTGCGCACTTCACTGTGTTGCATGACTTCCAGTCGGGTGAGTTCTTTCTTGCTCATCGTGAGTAGTTCGTCCACCTTCTGTCCTCCTCCCGGGCACGCCGTATCGCGTGATCGTAAAAGGGGACATTACTACTTTGGGCTAACAAATGTAGGTGCTGATCTTGACACTCCCCTCCTCCGACTTTATAATCCCCCCCCGCGCCTGCCCAAGTTGGCAGGCCTTATTTTGTCAATAGCAATTGTTTTGTTGCGAGAGGATCCGTAAATGACACCACTTCCCAAGAGAAAACTCTCGAAGGGCCGCCGTAACCGCCGCCGAGCGCATGATGCCCTCAAACGTCGCCATCTGATCACCTGCACCAACTGTGGTGAAATGCACATGCCGCATCGCGTCTGCATGAACTGCGGCCATTACGACGGTCGTGAAGTAATCGAGATCGAAAAGAACTAAGGGCGCGGGGGACGGAACGGGGGCAATGGAGCCCAGCTCCGACATCCAACCGCTAAACTCCCCGCCATGCTCGATTCCGGCAGCACCGCATTCCTCTTCCCCGGTCAGGGTTCTCAGGCCGTCGGGATGGGTCGCGAACTTGCCGAAGCATCTGATAAAGTACGCGAAATATTTTCCGAAGCCGATGAATTACTCGGCTTCAAGCTTTCGGAGCTATGCTGGAACGGCCCGGAAGATACCCTCAACGACACCTACAACACACAAGCGGCTCTCTTTACTTGTAGCATCGCTGCGTTACGCTTTGTGGAAGAACTCGTCGGTGACTACACACCGGCCTATGCAGCTGGCCATTCGCTCGGCGAGATCACTGCGCTTGTCGCGGCACAAGCCCTGGAATTTGAAGACGGGCTCGAACTCGTGCGTGAACGCGGGCGACTCATGAAGTTGGCCGACCAGCGCCAGCCCGGCGGTATGGCAGCAGTACTTGGATTGGACACACCCAAATTAGATAAGATCTGTGCAGCTGCGAGTAGCGGCGAAGACAATGTTGTTCAGGTTGCCAACGATAATTGTCCCGGCCAGGTCGTCATCTCAGGCCATGAGACTGCATTGGAGACGGCAATGGCCGCCGCGAAAGAAACCGGCGCGCGCCGTGTCGTTCGACTGCCGATTTCAATCGCCGCACATTCTCCATTGATGGTCTCAGTTGCCAACGAATATGAGCAGGCCGTAGATAAGATGCCGTTTGTCGTGCCTGTGAGTACCGTCATCGCCAACTCAACTGTCACAGCCCTAACGGATTCGAACCAAATTCGCACCGAGCTACACGGCCAACTCACGCGGCCGGTACGCTGGACAGAAACGATACAATATTTGCGCAAACAGGGGGTTTCTAATTTCGTGGAGGTCGGTCCCGGGAATATACTTAACGGGCTGGTCAAACGTATCGACCGCGGCACTAACCGTTTTTCGGCCGGTACACCAGAAGCGATCCAAGCACTACGCGATCTGTAGAACTTTCTGCGTAAAAGCGTGACACTCTTCGTCGCGCTTTTTAATTCTCACCGGCATGTCTCCCCGCCTCGCTCGCCTGGAACTCCAAGGATATAAATCATTCGCCGCCAAGTCGAAGTTTGTTTTCGGCGATGGTGTCACATGTGTTGTCGGTCCAAACGGATCGGGCAAGAGCAATATTGCCGACGGTCTGCGCTGGGTTCTTGGTGAGCAATCCTATACTTCACTCCGCGGTCGCAAAACGGAAGACATGATCTTCTCCGGCACGGAGAATCGCGCGCGCGCGAGCATGGCTGCTGTTACAGTCGTATTCGATAACGCAGACGGCTGGTTGCCGATTGATTTCAGCGAAGTCAGTATCACGCGCCGCGCGTACCGCGACGGCCAGAACGAGTATTTGTTAAATGGGCAACGCATGCGCCTGCGTGACATTAATGAGCTACTGGCCTCCGTGGGTCTGGTAAAGAGAACCTACACCGTTATTGGGCAAGGCCTGGTGGATTCAGCACTCTCCCTCCGCGCTGAAGCGCGCCGCTCGTTATTTGAAGACGCGGCTGGTATCGGTGCATATCGCCAAAAAAGAGAGGAGACCGTCCGACGGCTCGAACAGACCAAGCGCAATCTGGAGCGTATTCAGGATATTGTGGCCGAAATTGGACCTCGGCTGCGCTCCCTGCAAAGGCAGGCCAAGAAAGCCGAACAACACGGCCAGATACGAACCGATCTGCGGGCGTTGCTGCGCATTTGGTACGGCTACCATTGGCATATCGAGCAAGAGGAACTCACAAAAACCCGCATCTATTCTGAAGAGCAGACCGTGGAGCTTGAAGCCTTACAAACGGATCAGGGACACGCGGTGGCAGCGCTGACCGATCTGCGCGCCAAGCTCGCCTCTCATCGCACTCGACGCACTGAGAGACGCGATGACATGGCTCGCCTCCAATCGGATTACGAGGCTCTGCAACGCGAGGCAGCCGTCGCAAAGGAACGTGTCCGCAATCTCACTGAACGCGGTACGGCACAAGATGCGGAAATGGAAGAGGCGAATCGAAAAGTTACTGAGGCAGGAGACAAGGCAGAGACAGCCTCAACTGATGTGAACCGCCTAGATCAGGAACGGCTCGTTATCGCCAGACAGGTCGAGGAGCTTGAAATTCGCGAGCGCATGCTAGAGGACGAGCGTGCGACATTGACAGAATTAATCCGCGAAGCCCAGGCGCAAACAGCCTCCATCGGCCAACAGATCACCGCGCTGCATGCTCGCCGTGAGGCGGCTGATGCGGAACGTACCCGCTTGGACGCTGAACGCACGAATCTGGAGGGGGGAATCTCCGCTGCAAAGGCAGCAGTTGCCGGAACACACTCGGAGGCCACCGAGAAAGATGCCGCCGCAGATCGAGCAAAACAATCACGTTCTGAAAATGACACACAATTGGCAGCCAATGCCAGCGCACTCAGCGAAGTCGACAATGACCTTGCAAAGAGCAGCACGGAGCTGTCATCTGCAACAACAGAGCTAGAACGTCTGCGAGCCCGATTGGAAGTGCTGCAGCAGGAACATTCCGCCCTGGAAGGTGCGGCCTCCGGTCGTCGGTTGCTCGAGTCTGCAGCAGCAACAGGCCAACTCCCGGGTGCGACAAATGCTATTGTTGATGTACTCGAAATTGATACACAATATGAAACTGCAATTGCAGCAGCCCTGGGACAATCGTTGCATGCTTTAATCGTGTCTGATTATTCATCAGTGGAGGCCGCGCGCGAGCTGCTCGCCGGACGCGGGCGCGCTTTGCTCGCACCTCTTTCTTCTAACCGAACATTCGAACGACCGCAATTTCTATCACCGCACCCGGATAGGATCGGTTTCGCAGCAGATGTTGTTGAGTTCTCAGCGGAATATGGTTCTGTAGTTGAAGCATTGCTCGGATCCGTAATAATCTGCCGAACCCGCGCGGGTGCCCGCAATGTCGCCTCGGCCTTACCACCCGGCAGCTTGGCAGTCACGCTCGATGGCGAAGTCCATCATGCCGACGGCCGTATTGTCGTTGGCGCAAGCGATGACTCTCGCGCACTGGAACTAGCACGCGAATTGGTTTTGTTGCCCGAACAGATAACCAAGTCTAAGAACGTTCAGCGGGAGACCAAGAACGTCCACGCAAATCTCGAACGCAAGCGCAGTACATTGCAGGCTGAAGCCACCAGCTTGCTAGCAGCCCGTCAGACTACCCAGGAATTTGAGCGCATTGCGAGCACGGAGCGTGACTCGGCGCGCCTCACACACGAACGTGCAATCGCCGCCCGTGAGCTCATTCAAGTACAAATAAAGACTATCGCAGAGCGCTTGCGCAATCTTGTCCAGGAAGATGTGGAAATGAGGGAGCAGCTCGACGAATTGACGCAGACGCATGCCACCACCCATCAACAGGCCCAGACGCTCATCGGCCAGCGGGCGGAACTGATGACTCCCGAATTGGGAGATGAGATCGCCACCCTGCGCATAGCTCTGGCAGTGGCCGAACAAGCCCTGCAGAACTCACGTGCCCGGCTGCATGAAGTCCGCGCCGATCTCGTAACTGAACAGTCGACTCTAGCCGAACGCATGGCACGCATAGAAAATCGCAAACAGGAAGCGTTAAATTTACATGCACGCATCGAAACCATAGAGGTTCAAGCAGACGAGTTTGCACATCGCATTCGCGCGAACCAGGATGAACTTGGCCCATCCGATTCTCAGATGCGTTTGTTGGAAAATGAACTGACACGAACCGAATCGGAAGAGAGCCGCATTCGGCAGACTTTACACAACCTTGAAAAACGGCATCTGGATGCACGGCTACAGTTTGAAAGTAAACGCAACCAATTAGATGCACTTCGGCGGCGGATCGAGGATGACTTTGGCTTAGTCGATCTTGCTTTTGGAGATGGGCTCACCGGACAGAATCCCCTGCCATTGGAAGGTCAGGTTGTTCATCTCGAACCAGTCGACACCCTGCCTGATGATATCGAGCCGGAGATCAATCGCTATCGGGCACAAATGCGGCGCATGGGTTCTATTAATCCGGACGCCGTCCGTGAACATGAAGAAGTCCAGGAGCGTTACGAGCACCTGAGCACGCAGATCACGGACTTGGATTCTGCAGTGGAACAGATGCGAGAAGTGATCGCCGAGCTGGATGTACTCATGGAGCACGAGTTCCGTAAAACATTCGACGAAGTGGCGCGTGAGTTCCGAAAGACTTTTACGAAACTTTTTGGCGGTGGGCAAGCGCAGTTGCACCTCACCAACCCGGATGACCTAACTACAACGGGCATAGACATCCTGGCGCAACTCCCCGGCAAGCGAGAGCAAGGTCTCGGCTTACTCTCAGGCGGCGAACGCTCGCTGACAGCCTCTGCATTGATATTCGCATTGCTGCGAGTCAGCCCCACTCCTTTTGCATTGCTTGATGAAGTGGACGCTATGCTCGACGAAGCCAATGTAGGCCGCTTCCGCGACCTGTTGCGCGATCTCAGCAATCAAACACAGTTCATCATCATCACCCACAATAGCCATACGGTGGAAGTCGCTGATACCGTGTACGGAATCTCGATGGGGCCCGATGGCGCCAGCCAGATGATGAGCTTAAAATTGGACGGGGATCAAGTGGTGATGCCCGTCGCCGACCCCGCGTAGGGCCAAACAAAAAGCCCGCCGAAGCGGGCTCGTTTCAATTGCATATATTGCTACTGGGATGCCGATTCGCTCGGCATACAATGCTTCCTGTATGTGAGTTTGTTTTGAAGATGCGTGTTTAGATTACCCGCGTGTGATCCACGAACAAAAATTATTCACCTATTCCGACTCTTCCACTTCTTCCCCTTCGGGCTCTTCCACTTCAACTGGTTCTTCCGTCGCTGTCTCGAGAGGTGCTGCTGCCGCCGTCGAAGTGGCGGCTGCCTGTTGGGTGGATTGCAACCGCAGGACGAATGCCGCCAGGTCTGGTGCAGCAGGCGCGCGATCTTCCCACCAGGTGAAGATCTCTACATCCGAATTCGAACGCAGATTGAATAACCATTCGCGATACGCAGCGCTGCTCTGCTGTTCAACCTGGGACTCGTCGATGGGGCGAAACTCCTTGCCTAAGACCTCGATGATGTGGTACCCGAATGCCGATTCGACCAATTGCGGCACTACCCCAACCTCGTTATTAAAAGCGGCGGCTTCAAATGGCGGCACCATCCATCCGCGTGGGAACCACCCCAGATCGCCGCCGGTGGAGGCGTTTGATTCATCAGTAGAAAATTCAGCAGCCAGGGCCGCAAAGTCATCGCCTTCGAGCGCACGTGCCAACACTTCCACTGCCAGCTCTAGATTCTCCAGAGTAAGCAATATGTGGCGTGCGTTTACGTTCTCTTCTTCGGTGGGGATATCCGTGATAATGGCTTCGCGCACCTTCTCGTTAATGAGAGCAGCTCTGAAAATGCCACGCACATCTTCTTCTGACATTTTTGCATCGCGTGTGAGCGAGTCGATATATTCATCATACTCGGTCTCATAGGCAGCCTGCGTGTATTCCGTAGCCGTCGGCTGCGGGGAACCCGTAGGATCTGGATTGGGAGGCTCCTCCTCGGTTGGTGTTATCTCCGTTTCAAGAGTTGGCGTCGGACCATCTGTAGCTGTTGGGCTCGGCAAGATTGTCGGCGAGGGGATTGGAGTCGGTGTCCCATCGGGGAAATAACCGAAGAACTGCTCCAGCCGCTCATCCACATCAGCTTCAGAGACTTCAATTCCGAGTTTCTCCGCTTCCAGGCGTGCTAATTCCTCTTCAATTAGGCCATCAAGAATCGTCCGACTGAGAACTAATGCATTTGAAGCGTGGAGCCGCGATTCGAGCTGTGCCAACTGGTCCTGTACCTGTTGCTGACCTCCAGCAAACTGGCTAAAGGAAAGAAGTTGCCCATATTGATTAAGTAACTGGACCCGTTGAAATCGGACAGCTTTATCAAGATCTGAATACGTCAGTTCCAACTGCCCGACTCGCGCAACTGCGCGTCGAGGGGAGAGCACAAATTGATCAAACAACCCATAGCCGAGCAACGCCGCTACAACCACACCGATAAACGTCGTTACGCCGATAACCTGGCGCCGTTGGGCCTGTTCGCGCCGCGAAATCCGGACTTGTTTACGTGTGGGTTGCTCTGTAGTTTTTTGGCGTCTTTTGGCCATAAGAAATAATTGAGGCGTAATGGGCTGTGTTCACATGAAGAGCGGCATAGGGACAGAGCCTATGCCGCTGTTGTGCCGGACCTGAGATTAACTTCCGAATTTCGATCTAGTCTGAGTAACCGACGAACGAAATAAGCGCCATATATCGGGCGCGTTTGATCGCACTGGACACCATACGCTGATGTCGCGCGCAAGTTCCTGTCTGACGACGCGGGCGTATCTTGCCACGGTCGGTGATATAGCGTCGAATAATGTCAGTTTGTTTGTAGTCAAGCTCGTGCATCTTATCGACGCAGAACTGGCAAACTTTGCGGCGTCGATAAAAACGGCGTTTTGGCGGTCGATTAAATGCCATCGTTTATTTTCCCTGAAGTTCTAATTTAGAATGGAAACTCATCTTCATGTCCGGGCTCGTCAACGGCCTCCGGCTCTTGCGAATTCCGGCGGGGCGCATCGAGCATGATCATCTCGCGGGCGACCAACTCTGTACGGTAATGTTTTTTTCCATCCGGATCTTCCCACGAGCGCGTTTGCAGTCGGCCTTCGATGTAGACTTCGCGGCCCTTGGCGAGATGTTGCTTGCATATCTCAGCCAGACTCCCCCACGCGACGATGTTGAACCATTCAGTTTCTTCGTTGCGCTCACCTTCAGAAGATTTCCACGTTCGCGATACAGCCACACTAAACGAGGTTACCGGGCGACCGCTGGGCGTGTAGCGCATCTCCGGATCGCGCCCCAATCGGCCGATGATCATCACCTTATTCAAACCGCGTGTCATGGCAAACCTCCTTCAACTTACTTGCGGCCCCCGAATTTTCAGCGGGGAACCGCGATCCTTCACGATCTGTTTAGATGCCTCTTCTGCATCTGGCTCCTCCTCGGATTCAGAGGATTCTTCGCCTGCATCGCTATCCTCAGTCGGAGCTGCTACTTCGCCAGCTTCGACATCAGCAACTGCCTCTTCCGCAGGAGGATCTTCGCCAGCCTCGACAGCAACAGCGGGTTCTTCCGGAGCTGCTTCTTCGCCTACCTCGACAGCAGTGACGGATTCTTCCGGAACCGCTTCTTTGGCTACTTCAACATCTGCAGCGGGATCTTCAGCTTGCGCTTCTGGTTCCTGCTTTTCTTCTACATGTGGGAATGCATCGACTCGCGTCAGCATAAAGCGCATCACTTCCTCGTTCAGACGCAGATTGCGCTCAATTTCCTGTGGAGCTGACGCCGGCAAGGCTGCATACCAGAAGTAGTAAAAACCTTCACGCTTCTTGCGAATTTCATAAGCCAAGCGGCGCTTGCCCCAGCGATTGGTGCTCACGATGGAACCGTCATCGGCAGCAACCAACCCTTCTACACGCTCGACCTGGGTAGCCAAACGGTCATCATCCAGATCGGGATGAAAAATCACAGCGATCTCATAGTTTCTAGTCAATGGGAATACCTCGTGTCCATGGGATTTGCCCCTTTCGGTTCGCTGGCGCGTAACCTAGTTGGAGCGGAGCACGCGAAAGTTTACCATGCAGGGGGGGTTCTGTACAGACAGATTCTAGATTGAAAACACTCTACGACCTCGATACTTTCGCAGCGAAAGCATGCAAAGCCCGGGTCGCGTTCTGAGTCACAGGTTTACCGTGCCCAAAGCAGATCACTTCTGGCTCGAGCTCGGTCAGACGTGCAATGGATTTGATGTTCTGAGCCATATCCACTGTCAGGAATCGGAATGGCAGCCGCATCCGAGGCATATTAAAGATCACATCGCCACAAAATAGAACCTTCTGTTCCGGCAACCAATAAGCCATATGGCCGGGCGCGTGGCCTGGTGTGCTGACTGCCTGCAACCCCCCATACACTTCTGAAAGCACTTCCCCATCCTGCAGCGAACGGTCCGCTTTCATGTCCTTCAATACTGTGTGGGGAGGTTTGATAGAGGTTGGTGCGCGTGGGATTGCTTTCTCACCGTCGATCATTGGCCGCTCCCCAATCGGAACAATTAACACGGCGCCGGTTGCCTTCTGCAATTCCGGGATCGCCCCTACATGATCTGGATGGGCGTGGGTGATGATGATCCGCTTTACATCAGTGGCAGCATGGCTGGCGGCGGATAGTTGCGTCAAAATTTTATGTGCCGCGGTCGGAAGACTGGCGTCTATGATTGTGAGACCATCTCCCTCCGTGATAAGGTATACCCGACCCACGGATAGCCCTGTAAATGTGTAAATATTCAGAAAAACTTCTTGCATGACATATATCTCCCCTGAACTTGGATAACCTTGCTACGATATGCGCGATTCCAGAATCAACATACTATCCGAGATTATGAAAACTTCAAGTGAAAATCTCCAATGAGGAAGATGAGCTGCAAACTATTTGGGCTAGCAGTTTGTCGGAGAGCAACCTGAGATAGCGAAATCGGTGATAATCTACGGGCATGGCTAGAAAATTCAAGAAACCCAATTACGAAGTGATGCTCAAACAGACAATCAGTCTGGAAGAAGCCCTGCCATCCAATCATTTGGCACGATTTGTGGTGGATGTTATCGCCCAGTTGGATTTGGGTATGATCTATGCACAATATGCACCGACGGGTGGTCAACCTATTGCGCCAGAGATCCTGTTGGGATTGCTCTTCTATGGTTATGCCAACGGGGTGTTCAGTTCTCGTAAGATTGAGAAAGCCACCTATGAGAGTATCCCATTCCGCTATATTGCCAGTGGGCTGCATCCTGACCACGACACAATTGCCAACTTTCGCAAAACCTTTCTGGCTGAGATCCAAGAGTTATTTGTGCAGATCTTGCTCCTGGCCCAAGTTGCTGAGGTGCTGAAGTTGGGTAATATCAGTCTGGATGGTAGCAAGGTGCATGCTGATGCATCCAAGAGCAAAGCGGTCAGTTACAAGCGTCTGATAAAACTAGAGACCCAACTGCGCCAGGAAGTGAACAAACTCTTCGAACTCGGTGAGCAAGCTGATCAGGGTGATCTCCAGTTGCCGGAAGGGCTCGTCATTGAAGACGAAATTGCCATTCGCAAGAAACGTTTGGCAAATCTGGCAGAAGCCAAAGCCGTCTTAGAAGCCCGTGCGCAGGAACGATATGAAGCCGAGAGGGCTGAATACGAAGCCAAACAGCGTGAGCGGGAAGAAAAGTCTCGCAAAACTGGGCATAAACCCCGAGGTCGCAAACCGAAACCACCGCAGCCGGGACCACGGGACAAAGATCAGTACAACTTCACTGATCCGGACTCTCGCATCATGAAAAACAGCACCAATAATGGCTTCGACCAGCATTACAACGTTCAAGTTGCTGTGGAGCAGGAGAGCCTCTTGATTGTGGCGCCTTCACTTTCGAACCATCCGAATGACAAAAAAGAAGCTGAGCCAACCCTGGATGCCATCTCTCCAAAAGTAGGCAAACCAAAGGCTGCCGCTTTGGATTATGGATATTTCAGCAAAGCGAACATCGCAGCACTTGAGAAGCTTGGCATTGATCCTTACATTGCTACCGGTCGCGAACCTCACCACAAAAGCTGGCGTACCTTCTTTGAACAAATGCCTGCTCCGCCACCGGAAGATGCCAGTCCGAAAGTCAAGATGGCTTACAAACTACAAACCGAAATCGGCAAAGCCAGCTACCGTTTACGCAAATGCACAGTGGAACCCGTCATTGGTATCATCAAGGAAGTCCTGGGCTTCCGCCAGTTTTCTCTGCGCGGCCTGCTGGCAGCAGCCGGGGAATGGTGTCTGGTCTGCCTAGCGTTCAACCTCAAACGCATGCACACCCTCTACCAAGCAAAGGGTTTGCTTTAGCCGGGGCTGCTTTGGCGCGCCTGCTACTCGCTGAGAGAAGGTGGTTTGCCCTCCATGAAATGCACACTGTTTTACGCTTGTTTTGTCGCAATCAACTGCTCATTTTGCCCTGTAGGGCTATTCATGTTGTAAAAGTACTTGTCTCTCCGACAAACTGCTAGCTTTCGCCTTCCATTTCTTCATGTCATGTTGGGCGCAGCGCAGCGCCGTGCCCAGTACAGTGCCGTGAGCACTGCACTGTGTCGGGCCGCGACTGGGAAACATCTCCTTCGTTGATATACGAGACTTTTCGCTTCGCTCAGAGTGACCCTATTTGTGTATTTATAAAAGCCGTACCAGACGTACACCTTTGAGGAAGAAAATCTAATGAGAGAACAATTTCAACTCTGGAAGATGACACGGCCACAGGTCGAAATAGCGCTGGAAAAAGGCTGGGACACTGCGGTGGCGACCTTCGGTGCGACGGAACAACATGGACTGCATCTGCCTCTCGGCACCGATTGGCTTTGGGGAGAGGAATTGGGAGCGCGAATTACGCAGGGCCTAGGTGACGCGCTCCAAGTGCCGGCTGTGCGCATTGGTTGCTCGGATCATCATATGGATTTTGCCGGCAGCCTGACCTACAGCGCTGAAACGTTTTTCTTCATCGTCAACGATATCTGCCAAAGTCTGGCACGGCACGGGTTTAAAAACATCGCTCTAATTCCAACACATGGCGGCAACTTCGGTCCCATTGGCGCAGCGGCCGAACGAATTCGTCCAACCCTGCCAGACGTGAATATCATCGCGGGTAGCGATTTGTACACCTTTATGGATATCCTATTCGGCGTAGCCAATCAGTTTGGAATCTCACCGAGTCACACCGGTGCTCACGCTGGCGAGAACGAGACCTCTATGATTTTGGCACTCTACCCCGATTTGGTGGACTCAGAACGAGCCGAGGCGGGCTATGTGGGTGACCATCTGAAACTGGCAGAGCGAATCTTCAGCGATGGTTTTAAGGGAGTGACGCCCAATGGTGTCCTGGGAGACCCGGCCGGCGCGAAAGCCGAGCATGGAGAGGCCTACCTCAATGCTTTGACGGATGCGTTGGTAGACTTTATAAAGGCTGCACGAAGTTCCTCAGCTAGTTAATTATTCTAGCTAGCCGCAGTAGTGGCAATCAATTTCGGACAACAAACAGCTTGCGGGTTTCGCTTAGGAGGTTGTTGCCAATTCCTCAGTATCGACCGGAAGTTGATACCCGCCAACATCTTCGATGTACTCCAATGATTGATGACGGAAGTAAGTGTCGTACAACTCAGCGTAGTGGCCACCCTGCGCCATCAGCTGCTCGTGGTTGCCCTCTTCGATGGTTTCCCCACTGCGGAGGACAATGATGCGGTCCGCGTTGCGTACTGTCGAAAGTCGGTGCGCAATGATAATACTGGTACTGTTCTGCAAAATCATGTCGAGCGCTTCCTGAATTTGCGATTCTGTGAACGGGTCGACGCTAGCCGTAGCTTCATCCAAAATGAACATGGCGGGGCGTTGCACAAGTACACGCGTGAGCGCGACCAGCTGCCGCTGCCCCATCGAGAGGCGCGCCCCCCGCTCTCCAACATCGCTATCGAGGCCATTGGGTAACGTCTCCAACCACTCGCCCTGCCCGATCTCCATCGCGACGTTCAGGATATCGTCCAGGGTTGCATCCGGACATGCATAGCGAATGTTTTCCGCAACCGTGCCCGAGAAAAGAAACGGCACCTGGGAGATTATCCCGAGTTGGTGGCGATAGGCGTGCAGGTCGAAGCTTCGAATGTCTTGTCCGTCGATGGACAGACTACCTTCCTGAAATTCGTAAAGCCGGGCGATTAATTTAGCGATGGAAGATTTGCCGGCTCCAGTATGACCCACCAAAGCAATACTCTCGCCGGGCTTGATGTCGAGTGTGAAATTCGTCAGCACTCTTTCCTGATCGGAATAGCGGAAGCAGACCCGCTCGAATTTGATATTCCCCTGGAATTTGGGGGGCTCATTTTCTGCTATTTGAATAACGGCCGGTTTCGCATCAATGAGGGCAAAGATGCGCTCGGCGGCTGACAAGCCGCCCTGGAATTGACTCCAAAAGGCTGAGAGCTGCAGCAGGGGGAACCAGAATCGATCCACGCTGGTGATAAAGAGATACCATGCCCCGGCGCTGATCAGCGCAACGCCACTTGCTGGAGCAACCGCACGGGCTCCGAAATGGATTAGTAATGCGTAGCCAAAGCCCATCAATCCGTTCAACACTGGAAAAATCGTCGAAAGCACGAAACCTCGCCGCACGTTGATCTGATACGTTTCTCGATTGACGGTATCGAACTCCGCGTAGATGGAGGCTTCCTGCCGGAAGTTCTTAGCCACACTAATCCCGGTTACAGCTTCCTGAATGGAGGTATTCACATTTGCCATTGCACGTGTACTCTGACGAGTTACTCGTCGCGATATACGTCGCCAAGCGAGTGCCAGCAGAAAAACCAGCGGTGACAAAATCAGCACACCCAGAGACAGCCACACATCAATCGTGAATAGAACTGCCAACAAGATCAGCATCGTTGCGAATTGATTCAACACATCACCAACCAATCGCAAAGCGTTGCCAAATTCCTGCGTGTCTGATGTGATACGGCTTATGACACGTCCGGTTTGAAATTCATCGTAAAAAGAAAGTTCATGTTCGACCGAGGCTTCAAAAGCGTCTGAACGCAACGACAGGATAATGTCTCCAGTCACTTCCGCATAGAGCCGCGAACGCAGGTAGTTCAACCCCCAATTGGCAACTCCCATCACAAAAAGTGCTGTCACCAACCAAAATAAAATACGTCCACTTCCGGTGGTGGCAAGCAAATCCACTCCCCGCGAGATTAATACTGGAAAGGCTGCCCCAAGAGTTGAAAACGCCAACAGAGCAAAGAAGATCACATACAGCTTGCGCATGAACGGGCGCATATAGTGCGTCAAGCGCCGCAGCAAGTCCAAGTCGGAATACTGCCGGTCGTATGCTTCTGAGTCCAATCCACCAAACATACTAGCCATGTTTCATACCTTGTCTCTAATCTTCAAATCTCCATTCACCAGTCCATCGTTTTACTATCTGCTGAGAGTAGAAATATGCGAACTTAACCATCCTCATAACGTTCAAAAATCCGTCGGTATGCTTCAGATGTTTCCAACAATGTCTCATGCGACCCCACAGCTGCAACTCTTCCATGTCGCAGAACGACGATCAGGTCCGCCCAGCGAATCTGTGAAAGCCGATGCGTGATGAGCAGCGTTGTTTGCCGTTGCGCCGCCCGGCGGATGGCGCGTTGAATTTGATCCTCGGTTGCACTATCAATTGCACTCGTCGAGTCATCGAGGATCAGGATTTGTGGATTGGCGAGGAAAGCCCGTGCCAGGGCAACGCGCTGCCGTTGTCCACCAGACAGAGTTACACCCCGCTCTCCAACGATAGTTTCATAACCATCCTTGAAACTCAGGATGAATTCGTGTGCCTGAGCTTCGCGAGCAGCCTCTTCAATTTCTTCTCGCGTGGCTTCGGGATTTCCAAATGCGATGTTCTCCGCAATCGTTCGCGAAAATAGGAACAGGTCTTGTTCGATGATGGAAATTTGCGGGCGCAGTGATTCGAGCTGCCAGTCGCGCACGTCAACGCCGTCGACGAGCACCCGACCAGCCGTCACGTCGTAAATTCGGCTGATCAGCTTTACGAGGGTTGTTTTGCCCGAACCGGTTTGCCCGACAATGGCAACCGTCTGGCCCGCCTCAACCTGGAAACTCACATCGGAGAGCACATGCACGCCGGTTTTGTAATCGTAGGTGACGCCTTCAAAAGTGACGGCACCCTGAATATCCGCGGCATGCCCGAAGGTATTTTCATCCAGTTCGGTTTCACGCTTGATCAATTCCAGAATGCGCCGTGCGCCTGCCATTCCCAGCGATACCTGTGAGTACGCGAAGAGCGAGACAAAAACAGGAAAGCCGAAAAGCGCTATCAAGCCCATATAGGCTACTACATCCCCGACCAGTAATTCCCCGGCTTGAAAGAGCACAGCAGCATGCCAGAATGCGAAAGCATGCGTGACACCAATCAGTAACAAGGGCAGAAAGCGCGCCTCCACACGCCCTTGACTGACGAATGCATCGCGATAGGCATATGCCAGTTTACGAAATCGGGAGATTTCGCTCTCTTCCTGGGAGGCACCCTTTACTGTCTCGATGCCATCAATGGCTTCTGCCAGCCGACTATTCATGGCCCCAAAAGTTCTGCGCACATTTTCGCTAATGGGCTGTAACGCGTTGAGATATTCCCACAACATGAGGCTGTAAATAACGAGAAAAAGTGCAGGAATGATCGCGAGTTGTGGATGAATACCATAGGAGAAGATTGCCGGCATAACAAGAAACATGGCGCTCCCGATCACGAGA
The DNA here is from genome assembly GCA_965248775.1 of Anaerolineales bacterium. GTDB lineage: Bacteria > Chloroflexota > Anaerolineae > Anaerolineales > JBHHUI01 > JBHHUI01. Next base: position 243,860 of record OZ252150.1, on the reverse strand, counting down.
TTGACTCCCGGATTGAGCATGAAGTTCACTTCGCGCACGTCATTCGTTGCGCGCGCCATCGTGTCGCCTACTGGCAAGAGATCGTGGAAAGTCATGCTCTTGCCAATCAGGCTGGCATAAAGCTCGTCACGCATATCTCGCTCGAGTCGTTGACCGATGACTTCTGCCGAAAAGTTGCGCATGAGTTGTAACACCAGCCGCGCCATCTGGCTGAGAATCACTCCGATCGCGGCCCAACCGACAATCCGAAAATCTGGATTTGCGGCGACAGTCAAATCGGGACCCTCGATGACGGCATCGAAAGCTCTGCCAATCAGAAGGGGGACCAAGCCGGCCAGCGCTGCATTTGCAAAGGCACCGAATAACACACCCGAAATTGGCCAAATGTGCCGCTGCGTGTGCGACACCACCCAGCGCAGGGGTGTACTTCTGTTGGTTACAAACGCGCGTTGAATTGCAAATTCACTGGCAGTCATTTAGATTTCCGAAATTGATTGGGGCAGACTATAGGGCGTTATTGATAATTCGCCACACGAGGCCTTCATCCGAACTGGCAGAGTATACCGCTTGTTGAAATGCACTGACAACTGGTCATAAGTTCAGTTTGACGCACAGGTTCACTACCGGACACTTTATCCGTGATTGATTAGCGGTTGCCTCTCGGCTACACTCTCCGTTCTACCACAGAACAAGGGGAGTATCGCCATGAGTGACAACCGCCGTACATATCGTGCCATAAAGAGCGCCTTGCGGCAACTGTACCCAGGAGAACCGCAGGGCAACTTGGCTCGCCATTTGGATACGCTCGCTGCCATGGTCAGCGGAATTGTCCGCAGCCAGAGTAGCCAGCTACCGGCGATCGCCAGGAAAGTGCCAGACGGCAACAAACCCGAGAGCCGGGTCAAACGGTACGCCCGCTGGGTCAAGAATGAGCATATTAATAACGAAGTCTTCTTTCTACCCTTCGCTGAACCCTTATTGCAGGGTCTGGCGCAGGACCGCACGCTCGTGTTGGCAATGGACGGCAGCGAAGTGGGCCGCGGTTGCCTGACCCTGATGGTGAGCGTCATCTACAAGCAACGTGCTTTGCCGGTGGCGTGGGTCACCGTCAAAGGGAGCAAGGGACATTTTTCAGAAGCGACACACGTGCAGTTGTTGACAGAAGTACACGCTTTGGTGCCCCCTGCAAGCGATGTCGTCTTCCTGGGGGATGGTGAATTCGATGGCACGAACCTCCAGGCGGCTCTGAATGACTACGAATGGGCCTACGTCTGTCGCACGGCCAAGCATGTCCAGCTATGTGAAGGGGGCGACTGGTTCGCCTTCGCCGACCTGGATGTGCCCCGTGGTGCATACCGCGGCGTGCCGGATGTCGCCTTCACCCAGCAGGAATATGGGCCCGTCCTTGCCATCGCGTGGTGGCAGCGCGACTGCAAAGAGCCCCTCTATCTGGTCACCAACCTGGAGCTGGTTGCCGAAGTCTGTTCCTAGTATAACAAACGCTTTCGTATTGAAACTTTCTTCTCCGACCAGAAAAGCCGGGGCTTCAATTTGCATAAAAGCCATATCGCCGACCCGGCCCGGCTGGCCCGGTTGATGATCGCAGCTTGCCTTGCTTACATCTGGATCATCTACTTGGGCGTCATCGCCAAACGAGATAATTGGGTGCAAGTCATTCACCGCACCGACCGCTGTGATCTGAGCCTATTTCAACTCGGCTTGCGCCTGCTGGAACAGTTCCTAAATGAGCATCTGCCCATCCCGGTCGCCTTTGACATGCCCCGCGCAGAAAGTGTCCGGTAGTGAACGCACAGGTATAATCTCCGTCGATGTCAAGATCATACATCATCCCGCTGGCAATCCTCATCCTGCTTGGGACTTTTTTACGTATTTTCCAACTGACTGAAATACCTCCTGGATTGCACTACGATATCGCTTCGAATGCGCTGCTCACACAGCGGATCGCATTTGATGGCTGGCGACCGATATTTATCGGCGCGTTTACCGGCAAGGAAGTGCTCTTTTTTTACTGGTCTGCTCTGTGGTTCCGATTGCTTGGACCTTCGGTTTTTGCAATGCGGCTGGCGGCTGCCAGTCTAGGCATTCTTGCACTTCCAGTCACCTACTTTGCGGTGCGATCTGTCTTTCGGCATGAGAAACAATCAGGTTCGCTGGCATTCGGTGCGACCATCTTCCTGGCCTTCTCCTTTATGCACGTGGTCTGGTCGCGCTTCGGGCTGCGCGTTATCATCCAGCCGGTGGTGCTGGCACTGGCAATTGGGTTTTTATTCCGCGGATTGCGAACAGGGAGTCGCACGACGTTCGTACTCGCAGGTGTATTTACCGGCCTGGCGGCACATACCTATTTGGCTGCGCGCTTGTATCCGATTCCGGTAGTGATTGCCCTTTCAACGTTTATTCTATTGAAGTTAAAAGTCGAAGATCGGAGGTCGCCCAGCCCCCCAGTCACGTCGATACCGACCCAGTTCGCTCGGTACTGGGCTGGACGAGGCGGCGGCTGGACGGGGAAGCTCGCACTATGTACTCCGCCTTCCACTTTCCGCATTCCACAATCTCAAATCTCCAATCTCTGGTCCTTCGTCGTCGCTGCCTTTCTCATCGCCGCGCCACTCCTGGCATTTTTTCTCGTCAACCCGGACTCGTTCCTGGTGCGCATTGAACAGGTGGCGCCTCGCCCAGGCGAGACCGGTCTGCTTTGGCAGGGCCTTACAGGCGCGCTTGGGATGCTCTTCGTGGCGGGAGATCCTTACATCCGATACAACCTCCCCGGTCGTCCAATCTTTGATCTACTGACGGGTGCTTTATTCCTGCTGGGTTTGGGGATTTCGATCCGGCGATTGCTGATGGCCGAGCAGCGTCCGCGAACACCGACTGCATGGGCAGCGGAGATACTGCTGTTGGTCTGGATTCCGGTCTTCCTGATGCCGACAGCCCTCGCTGTACATGAAATTTTTCCTTCCAATATACGCGCCATTGGCTTGATCCCGTTTGTGTTCGTCTTTCCTGCGCGTGGGCTGATCGCCTGCATCCGCTGGTTGCAGCAGCGCAATGTCCCCCGCAGCTGGGCGAGCAGAGGCTTACTCGCTCTGGTCGGGCTGCTAGCCTTCCTGATCGCGTTCAATGATTACTTTTTCCGCTGGGCGCAACTGCCCGGCCAATTCGCTGCGAATGAAGGCGAACTTGCCGCGGCGGCAGGCTATCTAGATAAGAGCGATCTCGAAAACACAAGCGTCTACATGTCTTCGGAGCATTATCGACATCCAACCTTGGCTTTTCTATCTGAGCAATACGAACAAATTCGCTGGTTCACCGGCGGGCAAGCACTGGCAATTCCGGCAGAGGGGGCTGCACTTTATCTCTTCCCGCAGTCCGCGCCGCTCCCATCCGAATGGACAGCGCTCTGGTCCGACAGCGATATATTCACCTACAGCGATGATTACGGACAGATCGCATTTGAGAGCTATCGCTTTGATGCGGGCAGCGCTGTACCTCTGCCAACCTTCCAGGATGCCTATGCGAATTTTGGCTACTTTGCCGAACTTACAGGCCTGCGCACTGTCGCGGCGCAGGCCGGAGCACCTTTGCTTGTTGATTTGCGCTTCAGTGTATTGAACCTGCCGCCACAGGGCGACTACAGGGTGGTGGCCGATCTGGTCGATGTTTGGGGATTCCACTGGTCGCAAGGCTTTAACGATTCGTATTTGAGCGAGCAGTGGCAGATTGGAGATATCTTTATCGTTCGAGTGCCGGTGGAAGTTGTCGCCGGAACTCCTCCCGGCGACTATACGCTGGCCGTTACACTCTGGGCGGCTAACTCTGGCGAGAACCTGCCCGCATTGGACTCGACAGGACGTGTTGCTGCAGCGGCAACCGTCGGGCCAATCGAGTTAGCGAAGGCCAATTCCTTCGATGAAGCGCCGAACCCATCTTCTTCTGTGGATCACGAATTTGGAACACTCGTGTTGCGCGGCTACGATTTCCATCTGGACAAACTGCGCCCCGGCGAACGACTCCCGTTGGCGCTTTATTGGCAAATCGGAACAAATACAGACGCGCATGAAATTGTGCTCCGGCTGGCCGCGCCCTCGGGCGCGCACGAACTCGAACGCAGTGCACCGGCGGGAAATTCCTATCCATTTGAAGCCTGGACTCCCGACGAACTTGTCATCGACCGTCATCAGCCCCGCATTCCACGCGATTTGAAAGCAGGAGAGTACGAACTCCAGCTGCAGGTTGAAGATATCGACGGACAAAACCTGGGAAGTTTCAATTTAGGCGCTGTATCAATAGAAGAAATTGAGCGTTCATTCGTAACGCCGCAGGACATGCTGCCAGCCAACACGACCTTCACGGACACTTTTGAACTCGCAGGCTTTGAACTCAATGCGGACGAACAACTCACTGTTGATCTTTACTGGCAATCACTCAAAGAAACAGAGACGGACTTCACCGTTTTTGTGCATTTGTTTAATGAAGCCGGGGAACTCGTCGCCCAACACGATAGCTGGCCGCAAGCGGGTGCTTATCCAACCAGTCTTTGGCTACCACCAGAAATTGTCAAAGACACACACACGCTTCATGTCCCGCCCGGCTCATATTCCCTCGCCATTGGCCTCTACCAGGCCGCAACTGGCGAGCGACTGAGACTCTCTGACGGCTCAGACGCCTTTATTATTTCAGACGTCGATTTGCCTTAACAACCCCAAACAATCATGCTTGCGCTGCTGCCAATCGCCTCCGTTCTTATCCTGATGGTCGGTTTACGATGGGGTGCAACAAAAGCGGGGACGGCGGGCTGGCTGGTTGCGCTTGTAGTTGCAGCCCTCTTCTTCGGTGCCGGCACTGAGCTGCTGTTGCTTGTGCAAGTCAAAGCCGCATTGCTGGCGCTGTTCGTCCTCTACATTATCTGGATGGCGTTACTTTTTTATTACGTGCTCGACGCCGCCGAGGTGATTCCGACGTTGAGCGCCAAACTGTCAGCGCTGACTCCCGATCGCGGTATGCAGGCGTTGATCCTTGCCTGGGCATTTGGGTCCTTCCTGCAAGGGATTTCGGGTTTTGGGGTCCCCACGGCCATCGTAGCTCCGATTCTGGTGGGGTTGGGCTTTGCTGCCGGACCGGCTGTCGTGGCTGCCGGCATCGGTCACGCCTGGGCAGTAACATTTGGCTCGCTTGCTTCATCTTTCCTCGCGCTGATGGCGTCAACGAACCGGAGTGGCGAAGAACTTGCAATTCCGAGCGCCCTCTTCCTCGGGTTGGCTTGTTTCGGTTGTGGAGCCGCTGTGCTAGTCGCGACCGGTGGGCTCAATTCGCTTTGGCGAAAACTTCCAGCACTGCTCGGATTGGGTGTTTTAATGAGCGGAATTCAACTATGGGTTGCTGCCCTGGGAGTCTATCCGTTGGCCGCAGCCGCAGCCGGATTGGCAGGCTTGGGCGGAAGTGTGTTGCTCGCACGCATGCGTTCTAATCCAACAGAGAATGCCCTTCCAAGCAGGGCATCTCTCCCATTGGGAATGGCCCTGGCACCTTATGCTCTTCTGATTCTGATCGTTGGTGCAGCCAGACTTTTCCCTCCGATCTCACATCTACTTGGCAACGTGGTCTTAAGAGTAGAGTTTCCGGTACTCGCAACGTCACAGGGTTATGCAACGGCCGCCGGCACAGGTAGAACAATCAGCATTTTTGGACATGCTGGTGCATTGCTTCTTTACACCGCAGTGCTCTCATTTTTGATGTTTCGAATTTCAGGCCAGCTATCCGCAGGGGCAGGCATTCGTATCGCCCGGGCAACGCTACAGCGGGCGATCAATCCGACCATTGGAACGATTACGATGGTTGCAATGGCGGTGGTGATGGAACACGCCGGGATGACGCGTAGCCTGGCATCGGGGATCGGAAATCTCGCCGGAGGCGCCTTTCCCTTCGTCTCCCCTTTTATCGGAGCATTGGGCGCGTTTATGACTGGCAGCAATACAAATTCAAACGTGGTCTTCGGCGCCCTGCAAAACAGCACCGCTGCCCTCCTCAATCTGGCTCCGGCGATTATTCTCGCGGCGCAAACGACAGGCGGCGCATTGGGTGCGGCCTTCGCACCGGCAAAAATCATCGTGGGTTGCAGCACTGTTGGGATGAGCGGTCAGGAAGGTGGCGTGTTGAAATCCACACTCGGTTACGGCCTCGTTCTCATCACCATCATCGGACTGCTCACTTGGGGCGTGACGTGATACTGCCTGCTATACTCCTCCACCGAATTCCTCCCCTGATTATATTTCAGCACTAAAAGGGAACCAGACTTATGAGCCAATATAAGCCTTGGGCTGCATTTTTCTTTGTTGGATTGTTCGCCTGGGGAACCTCGTTCCTGTGGATCAAAATCGGTGTTGCCGAGATCGGTCCTTTTACTCTCGTCGCATTCCGTATCACTTTCGCAGTCATTTCGGCATGGGTTTATATCCGCCTTGCCGGAATAAAGCTGCCCCGCGACTCCCGACCTTGGATTGTGATGGCAGTGTTGGGTGTGCTAAATATTTGCATTCCCTTCACTTTGATTTCTTGGGGTGAGACACGTATTGATTCGGGCCTTGCGGGCCTCATCAATAGCACAGTTCCATTGTTCACTGTTGTGATCGCGCATTTTTTCGTCAACGATGACCGAATTTCCTTCCTAAAAATATTTGGCGTACTCGTCGGTTTTGGAGGTGTGGCTGTCCTGGTTGGACGAGATATAAGCATCCAGGGATTTTCCGGTGATATTCTTGGCCAGATAGCAGTTGTGGTTTCCTCCTTTGCCTACGCAGTTTCTGGAGTGACAATCCGCAAGTATTTGCGAGAAGTGCATCCGATCGTTATCGCTGCAGGTGCAGCGACAGCGGCGCTTGTCGTGATGTGGATACTCGCACCAGTCATCGAAGCACCTTTCCAATTGCCCAGGGAACCACTTACCTGGGTTTCCATTGTCTGGCTCGGGACGATCGGTACCACGGCAGCATATCTTGCCTATTTCTATCTTATAGGCACGTGGGGTCCGACACGCGCTTCGACGGTAACCTATATCATCCCAATCGTTGCGGTTATATTAGGTGTTGTTTTCTTGGGCGAGGAGATCGGTTGGCAGCTCATAGTAGGCGGCTTGGGAATCATAGCGGGAATCTTGATCGTGAATAGGCACAACCTTCGCCCATTGCTGCGCCAAGCAGCGCGCTAACAAAATCTAACGTTGACCAACCACATACCCCCGAGTACACTAGCGATGATTAATAGAAGGGGAAAGGGATAAGGATATGAAGCGCGCAGTAAGCATAAGCCTCGGATCATCTACGCGTGATAAGAAGGTCGAAGTTGATCTGCTCGGCGAAAAAGTCAACATCGAGCGAATAGGCACAGACGGCGGCGAAGCCAAAGCGCGCCAGATGTTTCGCGAGATGGACGGCACGGTCGACGCCTTCGGCGTCGGAGGTATCGATCTGGGCGTACACACGCCATGGAAATTCTATCCAATCCACGGCGCATTGAAGCTGGTAAAAGACGTGCAGCAGACGCCGTATGTAGACGGCGGCGGTCTGAAGGAAACGCTCGAGCGGCGCGTCATGCAACGAGTGGAAGCGAAGATCGGCGCCGAGCTGGAGCCCAAGACGGCGTTCCTTGTGGCCGGGATTACGCGCTATGGCATGACGCTCTCGTTCATCGAAGCCGGGTACGAATGTGTCTACGGTGACTTGATGTTCGGACTGGATGTACCCATCGCGGTACGTGGCTTCCGTGCCCTGGGAAACATAGCTCGCGTCATCATGCCGGTGGTCGGGCGCATGCCGCTGAGTATGCTCTACCCCACAGGCGAAAAGCAGGAAGAAGTCATCCCCAAGTACGAGAATTATTATCAGGGCTACACCGTCACAGCCGGCGACTGGCTGTACATCAAGAACCACATGCCGGAAGACATGCAGGGCAAAACGATCGTTACCAACACGACCACTCCGAAAGATATCGAGTTCCTGCACGACCGGGGAGTACGCTATTTGGTAACTACGACCATTAACTTCGAGGGCCGCACGTTCGGCGCGAATATGATGGAAGCAGCGCTCGTAGCCGCATCCGGCAAGGGACGCGTACTCACTCACGCCGAGTACGACGAAATGCTCGACAAGCTCGGATTCGAGCCAGAAATTACTAAGTTGAACTGAATTCTTTGACGGCAAGGACGGCTAACGACTTGAAATGGATGTGATCATCGGCGCAGGTGGAGTTGCGAAAGAAGGTGACCCACTCCTCGGTTTGGTTTTGGAGGGGGAGCCGAAGGCACTGCTCGAAATTGCTGGGAAGCCCATGGTCCAGTATGTTCTTGACGCAGTCGCATCTTCGAGCAAGGTACAAGACGTAATTGTTATTGGTCTCTCCGCCGAACACGGTATCAACTGCAGCGACAAACAAGTTCATTATTTACCCAGCGCGGGGAGTCTGCTTGATAACGCCTCTGCTGCTAGTCAATTTCTCTCTCAAAATAAACCCGAAGCGGTAAATGTATTGTGGGTGAGTGCCGATATTCCCCTCGTTAACACCGAAATGATCGACTGGGTGATCGACGAGGTCGAACGCACAGAGCACGATTTGTATTATTCCATTATCGCTCGCGAAACAATGGAAGAACGTTTTCCTCACTCGAAGCGCAGCTTCACACGCCTAAAATCCGGTCAGGTGTGCGGCGGCGACGTAAACGCCTATTCTGTGTCACTCACATCAGGCTCAAATACGAGTTGGCAACAGATCGTAGAAGCGCGTAAAAGCATGTTGCGCGTGGCTTCGATGGTAGGGTTGCTACCACTGCTGATGCTCGCCACGGGTCGAATGACAAAAGCGCGCGTCGAACAACTTGTCCAGGACAAGCTGGGAGTCCGAGGGCGGTTGATTGATTGTCCTTACGCCGAACTGGGGATGGACATCGATAAACCCTATCAATATGAAATCATTGCGCGCGAGTTGGGCCAGACGGTTCCAATCAAGAATTAATCTCTCCTGTTCCAAATCAATAAGTCCGAAGTGCTCTAATGTCCTGGCATGAAAGTTTATCTGCTGCCGATGAACGCTGGTCTGCGCGACTGAGAATTGCAGACAGGCCGGGAGTGCTGCGTACAGTTGCAAAATTCCTGGCGCATTCCGGCGACAGTTGGTTCTGGCTTGCCGGTCTGATAGTTGTTTGGTTCGTTGCCACACCAATTTGGAAATATCGGGCTGCGGTTATAGTTGTTGGGATTATCGGCACTGCCGTCCTCGTTCAGATACTCAAGCTTGCCTTTCGGCGCGAGCGGCCGCAGGGGGAATGGGGCGCAATTTACCGCAAGACCGATCCACATTCCTTTCCATCCGGACATGCTGCCCGTGCGGGGTTGTTGTTGGGGTTGAGTCTCTGGCTAGGACCAGCCTGGTTCGCGGCAGTACTTCTTTTTTGGACACCGCTTATGCCACTCTCCCGGGTGGCGATGGGTGTACACTATGTCCTGGACATCGCTGCTGGTTTCATCTTCGGCTTTCTAATATCAATTGGTGTAGGGCTAGCGCTGGCATAGACAACCTGAACGGGTATTAACGAACAGCGCCCCGAGGGAACTCAGGGCGCTTTCAATTTAAGGGCTTGTCGGAGATCGTTCTAGGAATTAATCGTCTTCGAGATTAGACGACTTCCAGAAAATGGTCATCCCCATCGTAAACAGAGTCACCATCAGGGCAAGCCGCCAGAATCGTTGCTCTTGGGGCGCATATGCCGAAGTCGTCGATGAACCGGTCGAGGAGCCGCTCACCGTTGCCGAGGGTGTATTCGTGATCGTCGGCGTATTTGTGATGGTAGGCGTATTGGACGGAGTGCTGGTGGCTGTACCCGTCTGACTCGGCGTGAATGTATTGGTCGGCAAACTAGTTTTTGTTGGAGTCCGGGTCAGCGTCGGCGTGTTTGTTGGGGTGTTTGTCGGAGTTAGATTTACAACCTCCGGCACACTGGCCGCAAACGCATCGATGGTGGACTGGCTGGCTAATGCGCAAAAATGATTCCCGCCCCCAAATATCTGGCACTGATCGCCAGAGTCCATATCGGTCACGCTCTGCTCGTTTTCCAGCTGGCAATGGCCAGATGTGTTCAGACAAACAATATCGGTAACGGAACCGTTGGTGTTATATGTCGTACTGAAGTAGTTCGTCTGGTCGTGCGATGATAATAACTTTCGGTAATGGATCTTAGAAGCCAGCGCTGCAGTTCCGGATTCATTTATCAGACTCAAGGAACCATCATCTGGCAGCATTACCTCGTAAGTATTTCCACCCGAGAAATCAGTGCGCTCAACCACATGCCAAGCCTGCCCATATTCCAGCGTCAAGCGGATGACCGCGTCCTCATCATCACCACGCATTTCATCGATTGTTATTTTAGTCTGGCTTTCTAGCCGCACAATCGATCCGTCAATAAGAGTGATTTTCACCATACTTTCTTCACCAGTGAGGATTGAAGCACCTTCAGTAAAGCTGACATCGTCACCGACGGCTATCCAGACATCTGTGCCCGGAATTTGCAGACTTACATCTCCGCTTACTTCTAATAGTCCAGCGCTCACTGAGGTTCCGGGGGCTTGGGTCGGACCGCTGGTGGCAGTCTGCGTTGGATCACCACCGCCTCCCTGTTCCGCATCTACAGTTGCAGTGTGATCTTCTGACACAGGTGTGTTCGAGGGGAGTTCCGATGGAAAGGGAGTGAAAGTGGGTGCTTCTGTTGTTTCGGCGATGGGAGCATCTTCAGCGACTTCGCCGTCGGCGGCTCTTCGTCGCGCGAAGATGATAGCAATTAGCGCGATGATCGCAATGACAACAACAAGCCCAACGACGCCCCCAACCGCGAATAGTAGGCGTGTATTACGCGGGCTGTCCTCATCAGGCTCTTCATCAAACTCTTCTAAATCGTAGTCGTATCCCATTGGTTTTGCCCGCAAAACGGGTTAATGTTCGGCGGTCAGTATACGCGAATTATAAGTGGCTAGCAATTGGCAAAATGCTCCTATCACCAAGTAGTTTCTCTCGCCCTGTTGTTATTTTCGCAAATTTCAAAGAAGTGCCCATCAGAATTAGAACATAAATTCTCAATTCATCAATAGTGGCTGAGAAAGGAGCAAATCCTGCTCCATTTAAAAGGGAGCGAAACAGACCTCTGCAGTAAGCAGATGCAAGACAAAGTCCATCTGAGAAGACAAGGGCTTCGTCGCTTCCGTAGGATCGCCTGATGCGCTATGCTTTCAATCGGAAGTTGGTTTACGCGCGAATTCGGACAGCCGACATAATTTCATTCTCAAAATGATAGGACTTACGCAGGGAGCATAGAGATAGAAGGTAGCCGAAGCTGAGTTCGCATGTAGTTGCTCAACAAACCTTGCTTAATTTGATACACATTCGTATGTGCATCCTGCGCAATCTGATTCAGGCGTACCCAGACAAGCATGGCACAAGCAATATGATTGCGCTGTGCTCGTTGCGAACGACATTGAGATGCTTCCAGCCCGGTTAGCTGTTTGGCCTCTCGGTGAAACTGCTCAATCTTCCAGCGGATGGCACTTTCTATGCCTGTAGCATCTGAGGAATCTTGAGAGTGGTCATTGGTAACCACATGCTCTGTGCGGTGAGTAGACACCGCAATCCGGAACAGTTTCACTTGATGACCTTTTGGAAACTTTTTGAGATGAACCATTTTTCCCGCTTCAATCTCCTCAGCGCTCCAAGAGAGCGCATCAACTCGGCAGTAGTCATCCGCAGGACTTTCTGTCGCTTGCCGGTTCGATTTCAACGGACAGTAGTAGATTTTGCCGGCTTTTTCGACTGCTTTCATCACTTTCATCGTCGCATACCAGCTATCCATCAACACAGTGCGGAAAGGAAGCTGTTCCACATGCAGAATGGTTCGCCACATATCCAACAAGTGGTCGAGTTTGCTACGTCCATCTCGCGCAGGGTCAAAAATGCGGTAATCGATGACCCAGAATTTATCGATGTCGGGATTGACATAGACACAAGTCACGAGCCCGATGCCTTTGATTACCTTTTTGGCGTTGCCACTCCACTGCCTACGCACCAGTTCAATGGCAAAGGAATGGTTTTTATCAAGCACCGTATCATCAAAGAGAATGTAGCCATCTTCAGAGAGAACCAACTCTTTGCGCACCATTTGGCGCAGTTCCCGTGGCGTAAATATTTTTTCCTCATCAGTCGATTGACACGATCGTGGCTCAAATGTTCACTATGGTCAGCAAAGTAGGTTTGTGTGTAATTGATTTGGCTAACCAAGAGAAATTGGCTGTAATCCCAGTGAGATAATTTGTTCATTCACACATTGTCTCAGTTTCTCCCTGGTTTGCGTAAGTCCTAAATGAGTAAAACTTCGGTCACAAACTTTTTACAACGAATTCAGTTGGTGAGCGCCCAATTGTTGATTATCGTCGTTCCGCTTGCGATGGACCCTTCCATCAACTATGGCTTTGTTGTTACGAAGTAGATTTCACTACAAGTATGGTAGTGGTTACATGTTGACTGATGAGTCTGGAAAAAGTAAGTTGTTGGCCTGCCAAACAGAGGAGCGCCAAAATGATCCAGAGTGTCATCACGCATGAGTGTTCAAAGTGCAGGAGCCTCAACATTGTCAAGAATGGTACAGACTATGGTAGTGGTTACATGGTAACTGATGGGGACCACGCTGTATTGTAGTAATGGAGATACAACTTGAGTACAGCTTCATGGTAAACGTCGGACTTGGAGAAAGAAAGAGTTTTGCGCACGAAGCGAGCCAGTCTCTGGCGCAAGGTGTTGTTCCAGCGTTCCACGTGAGATGTCTGGCCGCTTTCTTTGCCGACACTTTGGTGAGTGTCGTTTGGTAAAACCTTCTGGTAAGCGTGCCAGAAGTCGCTGAAGGAGCAACACGCTTTGTAGGATGCTGGGATGGATTTCCATAACGCGCGACAACTTTTTTCACTGCGGTCGCCAATAAAATAGGCCACCACTTGGCGCGTGCGCCGACACAGCGCGACCCATATCCAACGTTTATCGTTTTTTGTGCGTACAAATGACCATAATTCATCCAATTCCAGCACATCATCCGTTTTTACGGTTTCTAAAGTGTCAGCCAGGTTCGGCATAGCGCCGGCCTTCTCCAGAATCCAGCGTGCTAATGTCTGCCGCGCGATGCCAAAGATGCGCTCAATGCCGCGCATACTGGCTCGCTCTCGATAGGTGCGTAGGACAAATTCTCTGATGAACTCAGGATAAGAACGGCTTTGCGGTTCCAACATTCCATAAGCGGCGCAATCGAGACAATGAAACTTCTGACCGCCTTTATAGTCTGTACCATTCTTGACAATGTTGAGGCTCCTGCACTTTGAACACTCATGCGTGATGACACTCTGGATCATTTTGGCGCTCCTCTGTTTGGCAGGCCAACAACTTACTTTTTCCAGACTCATCAGTCAACATGTAACCACTACCCAGACTATAAAGGCGGTCAGAAGTTTCATTGTCTCGATTGCGCCGCTTATGGAATGTTGGAACCGCAAAGCCGTTCTTATCCTGAGTTCATCAGAGAATTTGTCCTACGCACCTATCGAGAGCGAGCCAGTATGCGCGGCATTGAGCGCATCTTTGGCATCGCGCGGCAGACATTAGCACGCTGGATTCTGGAGAAGGCCGGCGCTATGCCGAACCTGGCTGACACTTTAGAAACCGTAAAAACGGATGATGTGCTGGAATTGGATGAATTATGGTCATTTGTACGCACAAAAAACGATAAACGTTGGATATGGGTCGCGCTGTGTCGGCGCACGCGCCAAGTGGTGGCCTATTTTATTGGCGACCGCAGTGAAAAAAGTTGTCGCGCGTTATGGAAATCCATCCCAGCATCCTACAAAGCGTGTTGCTCCTTCAGCGACTTCTGGCACGCTTACCAGAAGGTTTTACCAAACGACACTCACCAAAGTGTCGGCAAAGAAAGCGGCCAGACATCTCACGTGGAACGCTGGAACAACACCTTGCGCCAGAGACTGGCTCGCTTCGTGCGCAAAACTCTTTCTTTCTCCAAGTCCGACGTTTACCATGAAGCTGTACTCAAGTTGTATCTCCATTACTACAATACAGCGTGGTCCCCATCAGTTACCATGTAACCACTACCACAAGTATTAACAATTCTTGGACTGGCCGCGCTTGTTATATCTCGAGTCATTGGAGGATTAGATAGTGACAGGTCGCGCATACCACCGTTGCTCACTTACGTCGTTACACTCTTGACAGCTTGGTTGCTACTAACGACACTCGTGGCCTTTGACCGCGAGCGCAGCTGGATCGGTAGTATTGAATGGCGCAATGGCCTGCGCACAAAATTGATATTGCTCGGGATGGCCTGGCTGGTCTTCTCGACGACCTGCCTCCCACATGCGCCGAAGCGGCTATTGGCTGCACTCATCTGGACCAGCGCTCCAATAGCACTCTACGGGTTGTTGCAAGCAATTGGATTTGACCCCATCGACTGGTACTATACAACTTTTGTTTTTTCTACACTCGGGAATGCCAACCATCTCGCTGCTTATTTGGCAATGATCGCCCCGCTGTCGCTCGCATATCTTTTTACGCATACTCGCCCCTCGGCGTCGCGCTGGGCTGCCATTGTTCTGCTTGGGGCACAACTCGTCACAATTATCATGACAAAATCGCGCGGAGGATTGCTTGCTGTAGCATTGGGCTAGGGTTTGATTCTGCTCTGGAGATTGCGAAGGCCGACGGAAGCGGCTCTGAAGTGGTTTGTTGCCGGCGCAGTTCTTTCCCTGCTCGGAACCTTCGCGATCGCCAGTTCCGGGGATACGATCTACTTAGGAACTGACGGCACGGAACCGCGCCCGGCGGTATGGCTAACAGCGACGAATGCGATTTTCGCACGTCCACTGACGGGTTGGGGACTGGCAAGTTTTGAATTCACTCACGGCCCGCACGCCTCCTCAGCATTCCGGGAGCATATCGTTTCCACTGGCAGCTTGTGGGACCGCACGCACAATATCTGGCTGGAATGGGGTGTGGAACTTGGGCTGCCAGGTCTCGTCCTCTCGGCAGCGCTGCTGTTCGTCGTATTACGGAACGGGTTTCAAGCTGCGAGCGGAACATCTCTTCACCGCTGGACGATCCTGGGATGTGTTGCCGCCCTGCTGACAGCATTCATTCAACAGCTTCTCAACACGAGCAGCTTAGGAACAGAGACTGTTTTCTGGTGGATTGCAGGACTGACCGTCGGCTTGAGCACAATGGCCACACTGCCGCAACTTACTCCTCTGGAAGCACCGTAAATACCAGGCCGTCGCCGCGCCCAAAGACCTCGGGGAAATAAGTTTCGAATGCCGTAGTGGGGATCACGTTGTAAGCACCTGCCAACGCCACGTTGAGCCGATAGGTATATTCATACGTCCCAGCAGGCAAATAAGTTGCCGAGAGGACAACTTTTTCGTCGCGCAGATCGGTATTGGAGAACCACCACCAACCCCAGCCATAGTAGAACGGGTCGCTGCGATCCAGTTCCGGCGATTGCCCCACAACACTCGTCGTCAGCAGACTCGTGTCGATCGGCTCTGTCCCGGCTGGGATCGGGTCCTCCAACACTACATAATGCAGGTCCGCAGGTGCCACAAGCGTGACCTTTACCTCAACCTGATCTCCCACGTTCGCACTTGTTATCGTTGGACAATCCGACTGTTCGAACCCACCACAATCATCTGAGACCAGCGAATATTCTCGGCCTACGACAATCCCGCGATTCAGCGCCTGTACATCCTCGACATTTTGGAATACGGTCAGATGTGCTGTGTAATAGAGATTTCCCGCCCCTTCACCTCTTGTGAGCAACACACGGTTGGCCTGCTCAACATACAGATCGGACATTGCAATGCTGGCTTGCGCGCTCTCAGGAATTGTCGCCGTTGCAGCGCCGCTGCTTGCGACCTGCGCGCCGTTGACTTCGACATTATATTCATAATCAGCTGCGAGTTCCTCGGTGGCAGCCAGCCAGTCGCTGAGTGCAATCAGAGCAAAAGCAGTCTCCTGAGTCGATTCCCAGCCGCCGGTTGCCTCCCGCGCGGACATCAGCCAGCGCACCACATTCGGATTCAGGTCGTTTTGTGGATCGATAGACACGAGGGCCGAGAGGGCAATTGCCATGGTGCGCACATCGGTATTCATATTCCAATAATCTCGCGTGCGGGTCTCGCTCCAGTGTGCGCCGGTGGCGGACAGCACTGCGCTGTTATTGAGGTCTGACAACAGCGCGTCAATGCGTAGGTCAGACGGATCGGCGGCATGAAGTGTTAACGCCAGCAACGCGCGCGCATATGTGTCCAGGCGTTGGCGATTGTCGAAATATTGCGTGTGGGCGCTTGGAAGGTTCTCGCCATAATCCGCCAGGGCGAAGAGTGTAAAGACTTGCCGATTCAACAGCCAGGTCTCCTCGACAATATCGGGCAATTCTAAAGTACGCATTAAATAATCGGCGGCGTTCGCAAGCACACTCCGCTCAATCGAGAAATCAGCCTCGCGAGCGCGGTTCAACCCGAATAGTACGTAGGCCGAGATATATTCATTTGAAACATCGGTGTTGTACCAACCCCAGACGCCGTCGATATGTTGTTGAGCATAAAGCTTCTGCACGCCCGTCATCACTGCCTGCTCCAGTTCGTCTTCCAAAACGGGATCGTCAATCCCGAGCGCTTGCAGCGCGCGCAGTGTAAATACATTCGGCAAGAAGCGCGAAACTGTGGCTTCTGTTGTCGTGTACTGTGTATTGTCGAGTGCTTCAAGAGCAGCAACCATTCCGGCTGCAAGTGACGGATTGACTTGTATGTTCAGTTCACCTTGGGAGACATCAAAACGACGTGGCAACGCGATGATTTCAGTCCGTTCGCCGGCTTCATCCAAGGCACCAGCGGTTCCAACTGTTTGTGGGGCAGAGTATTTGTAGATCGGTATTCGTTGATCTGGTGGCTGCCCGAGCGGCGGCTTGCTGGCATCACTATAGCCGCCGCCCTCCACAGAAAAAATGATATCTGCGTATGTTCCATCGGGGACACTTGCCTGCCAGGTAATCTGTTCACGACCACCAGCCGGGATCGTTACAGTTTGCGCTGCCGGGCTATCGAGATCGAGTGCAATGCTGTTGATCGAAACTTCGGCCTCAATATCTTGATCGGTGTTGTTATTGACAACAGCTGCGAGTTCGACCTGATCGCCGACAACGAAGAAACGCGGTGTGACAGGACGAATCAGCAGGTCCTTCGTCGCGACCACATCTACGATCCCCTCCCCAACTAAAGTGTCGGCGGTGATCCCACGCGCATCCAGTCGCCAGGTGGTCAGATTGTCCGGCAGCGTAACAGTCACTTCCGCCTCACCATTCTCGTCGGTGACGATGGCCGGGGTCCAAAACGCAGTGTCCCGGAAATCGCCGCGCACTTCGAAGAATGCTTCCTCCGCGCCACCGCCGCCTTTGCGATCAGCAGTCTGAATGTTGAGAACATCGACAGATAGTGCCAGACCGGTTGCAGTCTGCATACGCAATGGCCGCTCACCATAAAAGCTATCGAGGATGGGAGGCACATTGGGCGCTGAAAGCGAGAGGGCGGCCAGGTCTGCGACTGCCAGCGAGAACTCGGCCTGCAGTGGATTGCCTTCATAATCGGTGGCGGCCAGCGCATAGGTGACATCTTCCTGCGGTCCGACACGCTCACTATCCGGCGTGAGCGAAACTTGTATCTCCTGTTGCTCCGGGCTTACTCCCAGCTTCAACAATCCGGCGCGGAAGGCAGCCGTGCGATTAGTTTCATCAACTCCCTTGACAATGATGACGGAGACAAAGACATTGGGCGCATAGTCAGCAATAATGGGCAATTTGTAGACCGTACTATTGGAGTCCAGCGTCAGGACATCCTGCAGCATCACATCGCCACGTTCAACTGTTATGAGCGCATTGGCTGCACCTTGGAACGGCGAGGCAATTAATATTTCGGCGGTGTCGCCTGGTGCATAGGTCGGACTATCCGAGATCAGTTCAATGCGATTGTTGTTTTCTTGCCGCCAGGGCACATACGCGCGTGAGGACACCCACTGGAATGTACTGGACTGCACCTCTCGACCCGCCGCATCCTGACCTCGTGCGAGAATCTTGTAGATTCCACCGGCTTCGGGCACGAAGTCGAAACTGGCTTTGCCTGAGGCATCGGTCGTAAGCGTTGTATCAAAGATGGGGGTGTCCTCAACCTCCCAGGTCCACACTGTGTTGCCAAATTCATCTTCTTCCTGCACGCTGAACCACTCGTGCTCACTGACAATGATTTCCAATTCCTGCTCAGGCCAGGGGTCTTGCGCCCAATCGACGGTTATTATTTCAATGCCACTGGATTGTCCGGCTGAACCCACATAGCGATCCGGGCGAAGACCGATGTAAAAATCGCCCTTGTGAACGATGACTTCTGTGCGGTCACTAACCGAACGATTATTGATATCCGTTACGGTCGCCTCGAAGGTAAACAATTGTGAAGTAGTACGGTCCCCGAGATCGGCTGGGAGATCAATCTCATAGCGGCCTTCCGCATCCGTGAAGTCATTACCTGTTGCGATGACTTCTCCGAAGACACCATAAGACGGTCCGCCCACGTCTGCAGTGAAATCGAAGTCGGTGAAGTCATAACGACCGGGGCCGCGCCAGGGGAAGAAATGGTCTGCAGATAAGAGCGTCCAATCGATGCGTGCGCCTGATACCGGCCCGCCGAAGAAAAATGTCGCGTCTACAGTTGCAGCGATATCATCGCCGGCTGCTACTTCGGAATCCGCTGTTGTCACCGATACCTGGAACTCCGGCTTGATGTATTCGGCAACTTGGAAACTGACGCCGCCATAAAAATCTTCATCGTCGTCGGAGGTCACGTCGAGCCGATAGAAGCCGGTACCAGCCTCGGCATCCAGTTCGAATTCTCCGTTGACACTGCCAAATTCAGAGAACGATAGAACTTCATCGTAGACGACATCTCCGCGATCGTTATATATCTGCACATTTACCGTCTCGAAGTGTGGCAAGCTGAAACGCGCATCCTTTTCGTCGCGCAGAATCCCTTTGAAAGCAACCATTTGCCCCGGGCGATAGAGCGGCCGATCGGTGTAAAAATACGATTCGTATTTATCTGGCGATGAAGAACTGAAGACGCCAAACTCCCAGGGAGCGATGCCCTCCGTCCAATCGGAGACCGCCACCGCAAAACCCCGCACCCCGTCCAAGGCTGGCACACTCTCTGCAGTGGAAACCACGTAAACCGGCGTCCAATGATCAGCCAATTCCAGTGCATCTGAAGCAAATAAGCCGTTTGCGTCTGTGGTGCCGCTATCCACCAGCCGTAGATTTTCATCGTAAAGTTCAATCTCACGCCCCACTAAGGGTTGCCCACTCTGCTGATCGGTTGCCCAAACGAGCACACCCTCGAATCCTGTCTTGAGGGTCAGATTGGCATCGGCTACCGAGAGCAGATGATCGGAAGCGCCATAGGGCGTTTGGATCCGCAGGAAATAAAGATCGGGATCAAGACGACCTCCGCCCTCTCGCAGCTCGATCTCGGCGAACGCATTTTCGTTCAGGAAGAACTCGACCGGTAGCGACCAGCTGCGCATCAGGTTTTCTGCTGCGGGTATATACGTGTCTCGGAACTCGAAAGATCTGCGACCGGTGTAACGTGCAAAATCCGAAAGCGGCATACGGTACAAATCGAGCACGATCTCACTTACGTTTCGGTATGTCGCGAATACACGCGAGTCGGAATAAGCGGAATATGTCCCGACGATGCCACGCGTATTGAGAACGATGGATGGATCGTAGGGGGCAGTCGAGAACCGCACCACAGATTCTCGACCGACTCGGTTGCCGTACGGGTCAGCCAGGTTGGCACCCAGAGTCACCAGATAGTCCGTAGAGGGTTCGAAATCCCAATTGATGAAATAGGAGAACTCGTATTCGCTATAGAAAGTAAAAACTTCCTTGGGCTCAGGCTCGATGGTGATCTGGTCCGCCAGAGTATCCTCGTCCATGGGAGAGGCAAATTCAATCCGGAAGCCACCAAAGGGATCAACACCGCTAAGCCCGTCGAATGGCTCGGTGAACCGAATGCCGGGCGCGAAGACTGTGTTGAAGTTCCACGTGAATTGTGTGCCCAAGCCTGTCTGGCTGGCAGCACCCAGCGCACTCCCTTCTAAGGTAGCAACATAACCCGCCTCCAGAGCCAATCTACGCTGCGGTGTAAAAGTAAGGCTCGTATCATTCTCGGCCCATTCGAAATTGCCCGTGACAGGCTCACCGCGTTCTGAAAGCAGCGAGAAGGCAGCCTGCGTAGTCGTGCGATCCATGGGCTGATTAAATAATATGGAAATTGGCACTTCGAGCGGAATATCTCCGGCATCGAAAAATGGACTCGCCTCGATTACCTGCGGCGAGAGGGTGGTGAAACTCCATTTGAAATCATCCTGAAGCAATCCGCCGGTGGTATCCATCAAACCGGAATCCACACGCGCTATGTATTCCGTTCCACCCGCCAGAGCCACTTCGGGCCGGAAAACGAAAATACTCGTATTGAGCCATTCACCTGTTCCATTTACCTGCGGATCAAGGACAAGCGGGTTTGGCAATTCCGCCTGTTCTGCCAAAGTAGTCAGCGGCACAACCGGGCGATTGAATAACACCGTTATCGCAGAATCCACTTCGACACCGAATGTTTCTGCAGCCGGGAGCACTTGCGTGACTTCGAGGAAGCCGACCGTATCAACATCGGTTGAAAATTCTTGCGCCAAATTTAAACCGGCAGCACTGCGCGCCGAGGTATCCACCACCAGTCGATAGCGGGTGGCCCGCGCCAACGGTTCGTTGGGAATAAAACGTGCAGTCTTATTATCCAGCCACTCGATCGCACCGGCAACATTCGGCTCGATGTTTAGCGCACCTGCAAGCGAACCCTGTGCCATTGCCTGATCGAAATACAAGTCAATCGCGCCATCGATAGCAATCGTCTCCCCCGGCCCGGGAAAGACATCGGCCACAACAGGTTCCAGAGGCGGAAGAGGTGTTGCGGTTGGAGGCGGGCTTGTACTCGTGGGTTGTACCGTTGGCGTTGCGCCGGGTGTAAAGAGATTACAGGCCAGTACGAATAACAGCGAGACTGGGGGAATGAACCACAATCGAAATTATTTTGGAGTCATGATTCTTTTACTTGCAGATTAAAGTCTTGGCGCGGGATGGGAGAGACTTGACGGAAAGGGAGGCGCCAATTCAACTTGGTCGATCGATATTGTAAATTGATTCTACAAGAGGAATTACAAGGATGCGAGGGGAATTGAGTTCTATCGTATCCGATTGGTCCGATATGCTATTAATTGCCAGATGAGCAGCAGTCCTGTGAGTGCCAGCTGCACAAGCACATGCCCAAATTGACCCGGAATGTAATTAAAGCGATAAGAGAATTGAAGCCAGATAGATTCGTATGCGAAAGTAAGTCCCGGAATACGCTGTAACGTTTCCAACCGCGCGCCGCCTCCTCCACCAGGAACAAGTAGCAGGAAAAGAATGGCCGGTGTCATCAGGACAATCGCAATAAGAGCGACATTTCTCACATTTCTAGTTGTGAGTAGGTCGCGCCAATGCTCGTGCAGGTAAAGTATGCCAAGTCCGATTTTCGCGGATCGAACCGATAAGCAGATTGAAGCCGCCCAACACCACAGTTGCCATGAGTGTCGTGATCCAGAATAGCCATATGCTGTCGGTGAGTTCGTTGCGCTTCCGCCAGAAATGAACCCAACCGAACGCAGCAAGCAACCACCCAACGCCGAACACGGCGAAAGCATACGCTGAGGTAAGCACGATGCCTTCCTCAGTTAGATTTAAATCCAGTCTTGGCACCGGCAAGCCGGATGTAGTTGTGACCTCGCTGGTATCAAACAGCAACAGGCGAACAACAACAAAAGCGACAAGGGCAGGCGCTGCCATGGCAATGCGTTCGGTAATCGTTCGGCGCCGATCAAAGAGAACTACGATTAATAACTGCAACGTCGTTTCGCGCGTGAGCGCAGCGAGTACACTCACCACCACGAACCAGATGCGCCCGCGCTTGCTCGTATTGAACAAGACCAATAAAAGTCCAACGATCAATAGAAAATAAGAAAGGGAATCGTCGAAAGTCATCCAGTTACGCAAGCGGTAACCGAACACCAAGGGGAAGCTCCCCATTGCAAGTACGCACCCAATCATTGACAAGAATACGCTGGAACCCAATTTGCGCAGCAACAAATAGAATGAAGCCAGTGCAGTTGCCGTGAAGCCAGAACTTAAGGAAAGCGCGACTTGAAAATAGGTAACCTCAACAATGGGTCGCAGGGCGGCAAACAACCACCATTGGAGCACACGTGGCACTATCCGATATCGCCATGGTGCGATAAAGTGCTCAAAGGAAAAGTGCGTCAACGAATCGAATTCCTCAATCGAAAATATCGAATTCGCAGCATATACAAATTCTGACGATCGGGAGTCAACCAGGAAATAGATTAGATAGCCTAGCCAGATAAGCACAGCAGGCAGAATATTGCTCAGGCGATTCATCAATATCAATGCTGGAATGCAAAAAAAGAGGCGCTCAAATTTTAACAGGCTTTGAGCGCCATTGTGTTTTTCATCCCGAATAAAGGGGACCGCACTAAACGAGGAAAACTATTGTACTAACGTTGTATTTGAGGTTGCCGTTCTGAAGCGAACTGGAGCACCCGGGAAATCGCCCGCCCGTAGTCAAAGCCAGCCACCCGCGCTGAACGACAAAAACCAGCATCACGAGATATGTCGGGGTTGGGGTTCACATCCAGCACATAAGGTTGGCCGTCTCGCACCCGAATATCGATGCGTCCGTAATCGCGCATATGCAATGCTTTGTATGCACCTTTGGCAGTTTCTTCGATGCGAGCCTGCAATTCCGCATCAACAGGTGCAGGACATTTTACAGTCGCAAAGTGATAGATATCTGCATCCGAATCCCATTTCGCGTCGAAAGAGCACAACCGATCGTGATAATCTTCGAACATACTGTAGTCCATCACTGTGAGTGGCAGGACTTTTAATGTGCCGTTGCCCCAGAGCGAGACATTGTATTCCGCCCCATCGATAAAATCTTCGACAAGTGCCGGCCCATTGTATGTATCGAGAACATATTCGATCCGTTCCATTAACTGTTGTGATGTATCGACAATTGAATCTTTGTCTATACCTAAACTACTATGCTCTGCTGCAGGTTTAACAAACGCCGGATAACGATCCCAACCGTT
Organism: Anaerolineales bacterium; assembly: GCA_965248775.1. Lineage (GTDB taxonomy): Bacteria > Chloroflexota > Anaerolineae > Anaerolineales > JBHHUI01 > JBHHUI01. The sequence continues at coordinate 220,460 of OZ252150.1, read as the reverse complement.
CAACTCTGGACTCTCGAATATACTGGACAAAGGAGTAGAGACTCTGTTTGCAAGCAATTCACGTTTTGCCCAGGTTTTGTCTTGTGTGGCAGCCAGACACCAACTATCTGCGCCTGTATAAACAAAGCCGCGTTTTTCTAATACAGGTGGAACAGCATCGAAAGCATTGGGATCATCCCAGAGACCTTCACACCAATTGAAGATGATGTCATTGTGGGGATCAAAGCTACGGACTGCAGCGTCAACATCATTTGCAACAGCTGCCAGTTGTACTTCGTAGCCGAGGTCTTCAAGACCACGGCGCATTCGTTTTACAGACTCGCCACCCGCCGCATCCAAGTCGTCCGGTTTGGGGTCGTCAATCAAGTTGAACAGAATGACGACATTAAACGGCGGAGGCTTTCCGTCCGAATCTGATAGTTCTTCCATTGTATGCACCCTCCCCCCCTACAGGGACAGCGCTGCGATCAATCCTTTATTTCGTTTGCAATGCTTATAAACACATCGAAATGTTTTTTATATGTGTTTTATACAAACGACCGCGACATTGCAATACTACACGATCTAAATTCATTGTCAACGCAACTAACTGATTTATAACCATTCAATACTAATTAATTAACGCAGCGCTTACATAACGTCTGAAGAATGTTCATCTCGAAGAACAATTAGAGAATGCGCTAGCCTTGTCAATCCATTCGCGATAATAAATTAAGACAATCTTATAACTTGAATCAAAAGCGACGACACTTGGGTCGTCGCTTTTGATCTTCTTCGAGCAGGTGATGATTTAGTTTTCAGATAGCCTTCTGCCGATCGCCACGAATACACTAAGTGCGTAGTCATCACCATTATCATCTACTGCACGACAATCTCCCGCCGCGGAATCAATATCAATCGCCTCTAGTCCGGCCGAGGCATACCACTGTTCCACATCACTGTGTTTAAATCCCAACCAGCGATCAGCCATTTGTGAGCGTAGTTCTTCATGATCATGTTCATCCATATCCGTGATGCAGAGAACCCCATCTGGTTTGAGCATTCGCACCATTTCGCGAATCGCTGCCGGGGGATCTTCGGCATGGTGCAAATACATGTTTGCGAACACACCATCTAACACTCCATCCGCGAGCGGCATAGTTGTTCCTTCAGCTCGTTCTAATGTGATGTTTGCATACTCAGAAAGATTTTTTCGAGCGACGGCAAGCATATATTCTGACTCATCAAAGCCATAGGCATGCGTAGCATCGCGAGCAAGTGCAGAGAGAACAAAGCCTGTTCCTGTTCCGACATCGGCAACGACAGAACCTTTTGGCAGCTTAGCCCCTGCAATTGCATCGTCTCGCATTTCTTCGGTGAAGAATTCGGAACGCATTGCATCCCATTCTTGCGCGACTTCTGCAAAGTATTCTTTTGATTCGTCCATATTTGTTTACACCGTTGGTTTGTGTGCCGTGATCACGGCTGAGTATGGCAGGCCTTCCGGAAGATCGAGCGGGGCAACGTCCAGCCCTTCTTCGGGTCCAATATGCACATCTTCAAAGCCTACTCCTTCTAGTCCAGCTCTAAACACTTCTGCGGGCAACGCGCCGGCAATACAGCTAACCCAGGCGTTTTCATCTTCGCGAACTGAGGCAGCCATTTCCCCTTGCGTTACCATATCCGATACGCGTATCCGGCCACCGGGTTTGAGCACCCGCCACATTTCCTGGAATACGGGCTGCTTATCGGGCGCGAGATTGATCACACAATTTGAGATGATCACATCCACGCTTGTATCTTCCACTGGCAGTGCTTCTATATTCCCGCGCCGAAACTCTACGTTGGAATAATCCAATGGGCCGTCCTTGTTCTGCAAGGAGGCAAGGTTTGTGCGCGCCTTGGCCAGCATGTCATCCGTCATGTCAATACCGATGACCCTACCACTTTGGCCGACGTGTTGTGCGGCAAAGAAACAATCGATGCCACCGCCTGAACCAAGATCGATCACGGTTTCGCCCGGTTGCAGATTTGCGCCATCGATCGGATTACCGCACCCGAGCGAGATATTGGCTGCCCCCATTGGAATGGCAGCTAACATCTCGGTCGGATAGAGTTGAGCCGGTGTGCAGCAACTCCCGGGTTCGTTTTCTTCTAAAGAGATATCTCCCGAAATCGCAACGGCACCATAGCGCGATTTTACGATCTCGTGAATCGTTTCTGTATTCGACATTTTGTTCCTCCTAAAAATTATTGGAATAATTTCATACGTCGGGGCAGATCGGAATGGATCTGCCCCGAGAACGTTCCTTCTAGCAACAGCCGCTGCCGCCGCAACATCCGTCGTCGGAATCAGCTTCTAGATCGTACGTTTCGTAGTCGCTCATCGTATACCTCCTTATAGTTTATGTATGGGCTGGCCAACCACAATACATTGACAATCATCTATATATCTTGACAAAAAAAAGCGCTTTCTTATGAGATCGATGTAGAAGCAGGCGCCACTTCAAGTTGCTCCATATTGGGGGCGAAGACTTCCATGATCTGTCCGCAGCACATCGCCACGCGTTCCTGATTGAGCGTGTAAAAAATTTGCTTCCCTTCGCGCCGTGAACTGACCAAGCCAGATTCGCGTAGAATGGCAAGATGGTGGGATATTGTCGGTTGTGAGAATTCGCCGTTCAGTTCATCTACAATTTGATTCACAGAACACGAGCGCCAGCAGCACAATTCCATAATTTTTTGGCGTGTGCCATCTGCAAGAGCTTTGGCGAATTCAACTGGGCGAGTCGTCTGAGTATTCATATAGATGTTTATCGATGGGTTGATTGTATGCCATATTTGACCTAGCGTCAAGCAACTCCATATTCGCTATAATGAGTCCGAATGCGCACACTTCTTTACGCCCTCTTCCTTCTATTAGGCGTCTTCTTTATATTTACTAATCTCTCACAGGTAGAGACAGTGATCGATACATTCCAGCGGGGACAGAGCCGTTGGTTGATTCTGGGCGGGCTGCTAGAACTGGTTTGGATCGTAAACATAGCTGCCCTTTATCGGGCGGTGTATCGCCTGCTGGACGTGGATGTGCCATTACGAAGGTTGTTGTATGTCGTAGCCGCAGCGAAATTTACTGAAGTGCTAGCCTCCGCATTGGCGAGTATTGCCGTATTCATCGACGATGCACGACGCCACGGATTACGCACTGGCCGGATTGCACTGGCTGCCTTATTGACGGTTTGGGTCGAATATATGGCATACATTGCTGTTATCGCCCTCGGTTTCACCGTCCTGATCCGCCGTAATTCGCTTGGCATTGCCGAGATCACCACCGGCTTAATCCTTGTGGCCATTGCAACAGCATTCGGCGGCCTGATCTTGCTGGGAGTCTCCTCCACCCGTCAGCTTGAACAAGTGCTAATCTGGGGCGTACAACGTGTCAATAAAATCGTGAGTGTTTTCAGAAGGAACTATCTATCGGAAGAGATCGCACATCAATTTGCAGGGGACACAGCCACGGCGTTTGAACGTTTGCGCAGTTCGGCTGCGTCATTGTGGTTGCCTTTTGCGCTGGCGTTCAGTGCCCGCGCTTTGCACCTCTCGATCTTCTTCTTAATGTTCCTGGCATTTCAACAACCGTACTCACCCGGCACATTGATCGCAGGCTATAGTATTGCAAGTTTGTTTACGATTGTTTCGGTAACGCCGGGTGGATTGGCGATCGTTGAAGGGGTGATGGTGGTGACGCTGCGCTCATTACGCGTGCCGTTGGCATCCGCCACGGTGATCACATTGGCTTATCGTGGTCTGACGTTCTGGCTTCCGTTTGGGATTGGGTTTCTGGCTTTACGCTTGCACAACCGCTCACATTCCCGCGAAGCCGCTGCCTGAATTCGCCACTCAGATAGAAACCGGCTCACTCTCTTCTTCCGGCTCGTCCTTCTCCAGCTTCCAGACTTCCTCGGCCTTGTCTATAAACAAGACACCATCCAGATGGTCGTATTCATGCTGCAATACGCGCGCCAACCAGCCGTGCGTTTTTAATTTTCTTTTTTGACTCTGGCGGTCAAGATAGCGAATAACAATGCGTTCGTGCCGCTCGACTTCACCGGCATAACCCGGAATGGACAAGCAGGCCTCCGTGCCTGTAATCAGATCTCCTGTCAGCCGAACAATTTCAGGATTGATCATGACATGCAGACGTCCGAGACCTGGTATAGATTCCTTCTCTGCTACATCTTCTGATTCATCCTCTTCATCAACAGAAGGATCAACTTCAAGGTGCACAACAAAAAGCCGCAGACTCTCGGCGATCTGCGGGGCGGCCAGGCCAACGCCAGGTGCTGCTCGCATGGTTTCGATCATGTCGTCGATGAGCACCTGCAACTCCGGCGTAAAAGCAGTTACTTTACGCGCCTTTTGCCTGAGTAATTCATTGGTGGGCGTGATAATTTCGCGAATCGCCATTGTATTGCACTTTACTCCACGTCCGCCGGATTCTCAGGCTGGGTGACTGCTGCATAGGCACGCAGCCATTCCACGATCTCGCCCCGCCTGTTGGAGGCAGCATCATCCTCTTTCTTGCGCCGACGCGTCTCCATCCGCTGGAAAATCTCCTGCTGCACAGTGAGTGGGTTCACCACCCAGTCGAACGTCAACTCGCCGGTATCACCACCGGTTTGGATGATGACCGTTCCATAGTTGAACAGGTTTGCGAGAATTCCCGGACGACTAAAGCTCACATTGAGTACGCTATCAATCGAGGCCGAACGCTGATCCACATTCCCAAGCAATGGCTTCTGCTCGGAATCAACCAGCAGGTTTGGCGTGATCTGGTAGACATCATTGCGCCAGTCTTCGAATTGATAAAGCGTCCAGGAAAACAGGATCAGCCCAACAAAGAGTACAGCCGCAGCGAAACCAACGATGGGCACGATTTCCAGCACGCGCATGAAATCGAAGATGGGATAAAGGCGAAAGACAAGCAGGAGACTCAGGATAAACAATCCCAGAAGTCCCAGTCCCATGTGTTTAAGTAGAATAAACGGATGTTTGCGCAAGGTTATGGTATCGCCATCGCGCTCCCAGAACTGCGGCCGGAAATGTCGCAAGAAGGCCAATAGCGTATTCGTGTGTTCTTTGGGGCGTCCCGAGCGTTGCCGTCCTAGCCCCTTGCCTTCTTCTTGTTCTTCCCAACCGATACTGATCCTGATATCTCGTTGGAGGGCGTCCTCCTCTTCCTTTTGGCGGAAGTGTTGCGCTCGTTCCATGTGCTCGCTGATCAGGTTGACAATTGAGTAAGGATCTGGCACATCTGGAAATGTAATCGTCCCCGTGAAAGTCTGGATGACGACATCGCCATAACCCAATGCCTTTTCCAACGGGTCCTGGCTGACCTGCACCGCCCGCACTGCATGAAGCGGAGCCTCCGCACGCTCCGTATAGAGCAGTGCCAAACGTTCGTCGCTTATAACGCGCTTGCTCGTGACTACATATGAATCATCATGCCAGTCGAGCAAGACCAGGCCAATCCAGACTCCCAGAAACCCACCGCCTATCGCAGCCACCGGCAACCAGAATAGATTGATGGTGAAAAGGACATATACACCAATGAGCAAGGGGACGGCCAGCGCCAATGGCAGGAACAACCGGCGGATCAGCCAGCCCCAATGCGTAAGTGCGATTAGAAAAACATATTCATCCGGCGCCAGCCATTTTGTGAATCGCCGTTGACGAATAAGTTTCCGAGTGCGATCGGCGAGCTTGATGGCTTTGAGGACATCGGGATAATCGACGAAGAGCCGCTGGAATTCTTCGGCATCGATTTTGGTAATGATAGTACGTTGCACCGCTCGAATGGTGGCGTTTCTGACAGTTTGGTTGAGGATGGCCTGTTCGCCGAAGTAGTCATCCTGGTTCAGGATGGCAAGCACAGTCGGCTCTTGTGAGTCAGCATCAATGAAAGCACTCACTTCCACAGCGCCTGAATACACGATCCCGAACCATTCTGGAGGGTCGCCCTGATTGAAGATCACCTGCTCGGATTCATACTCCACAGCCTCAAAGAGATCGACAATATAGTCGATATCTTCGTCCTCCAGATCGCGGAAAAGGTGGACATGACGCAAGTGTTCGCGGATTTCATCAACGGGAATTGACATGGATTTCCCCTACCGATTGCAATTCTAGCACATCCGTGCGATTGCTAAAATTCCACAAAACAACATAATTATCCCAATAAGACATATGTGCTATAATCGAATCATTCATTGAATTTGGGAAGTTGCGCGTGGCCAAAAAGACCACCAAGAAGAAAACCAGGGCTAAAACCAAGGCTAAAACTGCCCGCCGAAGCCGCAAGCCAGCCGCAATTCCTCAACAGCAGGGCCTAACCTTCGATCAAAAACTGGATATTGTGGGTGTTTTGCTGGCAGTCGCCGGCATTGTTTTGATCCTGGCGTTCTTGTCACCGACCAATAGCACTATCACTGGACCAGTGTTGCTGGCGTTGGGGCAACTCTTTGGCCTGGGGCGTTTTCTTGTCCCGATCGGTTTCCTGGGTCTCGGGGCTTGGATCGTTGTGCGACATTTTGGTGACCGTCTGCCGCAGGTCCGGCCGGAACAGATTATCGGTTTCTTCCTACTTTATCTGGCCCTGCTTACTTCTTTTCATTTTTTCCTCTTCCCCGAATCCCTTGAATCTACCCAGGAGATCGCATCAGCGGGTAACGGTGGCGGCTTTATTGGCGGCTATTTAATGGAGGCCCTCGTCCAGGGCTTAGATTGGATCGCCGCCGGCGTCGCTCTGTTTGCCTGGCTTTTCATCGCCCTGCTTCTGGCCGTTGGTATGTCCACGCAAGAATTTTTCGCGCTATTTGGCCGCATCCGGTCGCGCTTTCCACGCCCAACTCGTTTCGTGGAAAGACAACTGCCGCTACCGATGCGACAGACTGAGCCATTGCCCCCGATTGAGGAGGCTGAAGTAATTTCAACCGGGCCAATGGTTGCCGACGAACCCGTGCAGGCGAAAGGGCCACGTATTAAGGCAAAGAAGAAGGCCAAGCCGACGTCGGAACCCACTCCTGAGATCATCGTCCCCGCAGCCACTTCTCCCATGTATGATCGACCTATCTACATCGGCGGCCAGCAAGATTGGACCATCCCGGAGATCAGCGACGTGTTGGATAGCGGCGGCGAGTCGGCAGCCGATGATGACTTCGACCGCCAACGCACTCATTTGATAGAAGAGACCCTGGCGTCCTTCGGTGCACCGGGACGTGTTGTGGAAGTGAATCGTGGCCCGGTGATCACGCAATTTGGTGTCGAACCAGAATACATAACGCAACGCAACGGCAAGCGCACAAAAGTCAAAGTGAACAAGATCGCGACTCTTGCAGACGATCTCGCGCTCGCCCTGGCCGCCCGCTCCATTCGCATCGAGGCTCCGGTGCCCGGCAAAGGTTTTGTGGGTATTGAAGTACCGAATACCGAAATCAATGTTGTTGCATTGCGGGACGTGATGGAATCTCCGGCCTTCGAGAAGATCAAATCACCACTTGCGATCGCTCTGGGACAAGATGTCTCGGGTCAGGCGGTTTGTGCAGATCTAGCAGGCATGCCCCATCTGCTCATTGCAGGCACCACCGGCTCGGGCAAAAGTGTCTGTGTCAATGCCATTATCACAGCGCTGCTCTTACGCAATACACCCGAAGATCTCAAAATCTTGATGGTGGACCCCAAGCGTGTAGAACTGACAAATTACAACGGCATCCCGCATTTGCTCTCGCCGGTTGTTGTGGATTTGGAACGCGTTGTCGCCAGTCTCAAATGGATAACGCGCGAGATGGATATGCGCTACACAAAATTTGCAGAAATCGGTGCGCGGAACGTCGTGGACTTCAACCGGCGATCGGTAGCGGCTGGCGGAAAGAAGATGCCCTACCTCCTTGTTGTGATCGACGAGCTGGCCGACCTGATGATGCTTGCCCCGGATGAAACCGAAAAGACCATCACGCGGCTTGCGCAGATGGCGCGTGCAACGGGCATTCATGTCATCATCGCAACCCAGCGCCCATCGGTGGATGTCGTCACCGGATTGATTAAGGCTAACTTCCCGGCGCGAATTTCGTTTGCTGTCGCCTCTAGCGTGGACAGTCGTGTCATCCTCGACGCGCCGGGCGCCGAAAGATTGCTCGGTCGTGGTGATATGCTCTTCCAATCACCGGATGCGCCCCAACCACTTCGCATGCAGGGTGTGTTTGTCGCCGACAATGAATTGCAACGCATCGTACAATATTGGAAAGGTGCTTTCGTGGATCCAGCGCTTGAAGCTGGCGATGAGACAACAACAGAGACTCCGCATTTAGTTGCCAAGACAGTCAGTGAACCCAAAGCGGTCCCGTTGTGGGAAGAAATGCAGGACCTGGTGAAAGACAAGAACCGCGACGTACTCTTCGACGATGCCGTTGCTGTGGTCCGTCAACTGCACAAAGCTTCCATATCGCTACTGCAACGCCGCTTGCGTATCGGCTATACGCGCTCTGCGCGCCTAATTGATGCTCTGGAGGAGGCGAATATCGTTGGCCCCCCCAAGGCAGGCGCCCAACAACGTGATGTCCTCGATTACGGCGACTCCAAGTTTGATAGCGAAGCACCCGACGCTACTCCTGAACATTCTTAACCTCTAAATCATTTATGGATCGAAACATATTGGGCAAACTTTCCTTCGGCGCGCGAGCACAAAGTATCTTTCGCCTGGGATGGATTGGGCTGCTCCCTCTGTTCCTGAATGCGTGTATGAGCGGCGTGATCGTAGGCCCTCCTAAAATCGTCACTGCGACTCCCGCTCCAACTCAGATTGTCGTCGAGGATATTGTCGATGAAGCTCCAGGGGAGCTGCCTACGGTTCCACCATTCACTGCAACGCCAGAAGCAACCCAACCTGCGACTAGCGTACCGACGGTTGAGCCAACAGCCACGCAACCGACAGCTACGGCTACGCCTGATACCGTCTTGCAGATGGTATTGCTCAGCACGGATGACAGCCTAACTGACTCGAGTCTGGCCGCACTCAGCCATAGCGGAGCACTCGAACTGTCAACAACCTACAATATTGATTATCAGCGCATGATAGTAACGGATACGTCCGCGCAATCTTGATACTCTCACAATCGCGCGGAATGATGTGATCGTGGTTGTGGGAGAAGATCTCTCAATCGCCACCCGCCGTGCTGCTCGCAAATACCCTGATCTTCTCTTTGTTGGTGTTGGGCAGGAATCCTTCGGTAACCTGCCGGCCAATTACATCCTGCTGGGCGGGGATGGAACCCGGCATGATCAACTTGGCTTTGTCGCTGGGGCAATTGCGGGGCTGGCAACGCAAGGGCGCATTGTGGGTGCTCTGACACCCGCAGACACATTGGCCGGACGAAAATATGCCGGCGGTTTCGAACGCGGACTGCGCCTCACTTGTGGCGACTGCGATTACTGGCCGGTCAAAAAACATGAATACTCTGATCCTGATGTGGGAACAGATGCCTTTCGGACCCTCGAGCGTGCCAGAATTGACACGCTCTTCGCCGCACCGGGACCCGCCGGCGAGTCTGCACTTCGGGCTGCTGCACGGTCTGGACTGTGGGTGATAGGCACTGAGCACGACCAATCGGCAACCTTATTCAGCAGTGCCACATCAGGTCCAGCAGCACAAATCCTGCACAGCCCAATCTTCCGGGCGGACAACGCTCTCATTGGAGTGATTGTTGCCTTACTGGGTGACAACTTGCCGGACGAGCCGATCCCTTTCAGTTACAGCAACAGCACAATGGGCCTTGCCCCTTCCAATAGAACAGGGTTGACCCCAGCAGAAATCAAGATTTTAGAAGACATTGTTGAGCGGCTAGAGTCTGGTCAACTTGGCACCGGAATTGACCCGCTTACGGGGGAAGGTGTCTAAAAGCCTTCAGATAAACATAAGAATTCGGGGGTTTTTCGGCGCACTACTTTCCGGTATAATCAACTATGATACATATCATCATTTGTCAACAGGGGTAGAGGAGGTGAACGCCAGCCAACAATTACCATCAGTCAGTACCCATTTGATCGAAAAACCATCTCATTTTCAAATCGCAGGGAGGAGACATTAGATGCGAACGAAAAGAACACTTTTATTGACAACCCTGATGCTTGCCGGCCTTGTATTGTCGGCTTGCGGCGGGGCCGGTGGTGGGGGCTTCCTTGCCTGCCAGGTCACCGATGTTGGCGGTATCGACGACCTGTCGTTTAACGCCACAGCCTGGAAGGGTATCACGGATGCCCAGGAACAGTTGGGCATCGAAGGCAAGTTCCTCGAATCACAAGAACAGGCTGACTACGAGAAGAACATCAACGCTTTCGTCGAAGAAGGTTGTGATGTTATCGTGACGGTGGGCTTCCTGCTCGGCGAAGCAACTGGTGCCGGTGCGCAGGCAAACCCGGATATCCCGTTCTCAATCGTAGACTTTGCCTATGATCCGACCATCCCCAATGTTGTCGGCCAGGTATTCAACACCGATGAAGCAGCCTTCCTGGCTGGTTATGTTTCCGCGGGTGTGACCCAGACCGGCGTTGTAGGCACATTTGGCGGTATCCAGATTCCACCGGTAACCGTCTTCATGGACGGCTTCTACTACGGTGTGCAGCACTACAACAGTGAGAAGGGCACGGATGTTCAGGTGCTGGGCTGGGACCCCGTTGAACAGACCGGGTTAATGGCTGGCAACTTCGAAAGCACCGATGACGGTCGTCGCCTCGGGGAATCACTGATGGACGAGGGCGCTGACATCATCATGCCGGTTGCTGGCCCGGTGGGCCTCGGTACGGCCGCCGCCGCGCTGGAGCGTGGTGATGTGTACATTGTGGGCGTGGACGCCGACTGGGCGGTTCTCAATTCTCAGTATGAGAACATTGTCCTGACTTCTGTGCTGAAAAATATGGACGTGACGACCTTCAACGTCATCCAGTCCGTTATGGATGATACGTTTGCAGGTGGCGTCACGGTCGGCACTCTTGTGAATGGCGGCGTTGGCCTTGCCCCCTTCCATAATATGGAAGGTATGGTGAGTAGCGCACTCCAGGCCGAGGTAGACAGCGTGCGTGAAGGGATCATCTCCGGCTCCATCAGTGCCAGTGGATAATCAAATCGTTTAGATAGCTGTAAGTCTGAATCAGGGCCGGTGCATGTGACCGGCCCTTTTTTTTCCGTGAACCCCCACACCTAGCCCCTCCTCCGAATCGGGGGAGGGGAGATGATCCCAATTATGCGTCCATCATGTACATGGTAGAATTTTCCCCACTCCAACCAAATCAATTCCCCTCACACCAAAGGTAATATGGCACCTGTCCTCGAACTCCAGGGCATCACGAAACGATTCCCGGGGGTACTGGCGAACGACCACATCGATCTAACCCTCGAAGCTGGGGAGATCCACGCGTTGCTCGGCGAGAACGGCGCGGGCAAGACCACATTAATGAATATTCTGTATGGCCTCTATGACCCGGACGAAGGCGAAGTGCGTGTGCGGGGCCAGAGTCTCATTGCACAGTCACCCAACGACGCGATTGCCGCGGGTGTGGGTATGGTGCACCAGCATTTCATGCTGATCCCGGTTTTCACTGTGACCGAAAACGTAATGCTCGGTGCAGAGGAAACCCTGGCTGGCGGAGTTCTCGATCGTGGATCCGCAGCCAAGCGTGTGCGCGAAATCTCTTCACAGTTTGGGCTGGAAGTTGAACCGAGCGACTACCTGAGAGACTTGCCGGTCGGAGTGCAACAGCGCGTTGAGATCATCAAGCTGCTATACCGCAATGCAGATATCCTAATAATGGACGAGCCGACTGCAGTGCTCACTCCGCAGGAGGCAGATGAACTTTTCCAGATCATGCATTCACTTGCAGATCAGGGTAAATCGATCATCTTCATCACGCATAAATTGCGCGAAGTTTTGGCAGTGGCCGATCGCATCACCGTCCTTCGGCGTGGCAAAGTTGTCGGTTCAACCACCCCTGCGGTAGCGGATCGAAACAAGTTGGCCGAGATGATGGTCGGGCGCGAGGTCAGCCTGGAAGTGAGTAAAACCGCGCCCAATGTTGGCAGCGCAGTGCTGCAGGTAAAAGACATTGTGGCAGTCGATGACCGCGATCAAATTGCAGTTGACGACGTGTCTTTCGAAGTCAATAGTGGGGAAATTCTGGGAGTGGCCGGCGTGCAGGGCAACGGCCAGACGGAGTTGGTGCAAGTGATCACCGGACTGCGACAGCCTTTTTCCGGCTCAATCCATTTGCTCGGCAACGACATTACACACACGCCTCCACGCGGTATAACCGAATTTGGAGTCGCGCATGTGCCGGAAGACCGCCAGCGCGACGGTCTCGTACTTGGCTATCCCCTGACCGACAATCTCGTCCTGAATACATATTACAAGCCGCCCTTCGCAGACGGTGTTGTGTTGAACCGAAGTGAGATTCTGGCTGCGTCGGTCAAACGCATCGAAGAGTTCGACATTCGCACGCCCAGCCCGTTCACATCGGCAGGATCGCTATCCGGCGGCAACCAGCAAAAGGTGATCATCGCACGCGAGTTCTCGCGAGATATTCAACTCCTGGTAGCTTCGCAGCCCACGCGCGGCTTAGATGTAGGCTCTATTGAATACATCCACAAACGCATCTTACAGAAGCGCGATGAAGGCACGGGCGTCTTGCTTGTCTCCTCCGAATTAGATGAGATCATGCAGCTTGCCGACCGGATTGCTGTCATGTATCGTGGAAAAATTGTGGCGGTCGTAGCAGGCGAGACTGCAACCAAAGAATATATTGGCTTGCTCATGGCCGGCGTCTCACCCGATCAAATCGATGCGCCCACTGAACTACAAGCCAAAACTGAAGTAACTCTTTAGAGGGAGAATCGCTCTTGAGCGAACAACCAGAGCAAGCGAGCGCCGCACAGGTGCTGCTGGAAGAATTGAGCGGCGACGGGTCAAAGGGAGGCTCAATCTGGCGGCGCGCTGCTCAGGTGCTGCGCGTGCCGCTACTGGCAGTCGTTTCCGGCCTGCTACTCGGCGGCGTAATTATTTTCCTCACAACCGAGGAAATGTATTCATCGTTCACGCAATCTCCCGGTCGTGCCATCCTCGCCGGACTTGTAGCCGTGCTCAAATCGTACGTGGCCCTGTTTACCGGCTCCTTTGGCGACCCGGTGAAGATCTTCAATGCGTTACAGAGTGGGGAGGCTGAGGCGCTACGCCGGGCTGTCAATCCATTCTTCGATAGTCTAGTGACGACAACACCATTGATTTTTGGTGGGTTGGCAGTTGCTCTTGGGTTCCGAGCCGGGCTTTTCAACATCGGCGCAGAAGGGCAACTATTCATGGGGACCACAACCGCGGCCTTCGTGGGGTACTCGCTTACAGGGCTGCCGGCGATTTTACACATTCCGTTGGCTATCCTGGCGGGTATGCTAGGAGGTGCTATCTGGGGCTTTATCCCCGGGTGGCTGAAGGCGAAAACCGGTGGGCATGAAGTCATTAATACCATTATGATGAACTTCGTTGCATTTCGTTTAAGCGAATGGCTGCTGAATGGTCCGATGAAACAGCCTGATTCCTTCAACCCGGTGAGTCCCACCATTCAAACCAGTGCGATGCTGCCGCGCTTTTTCGGTGCACCGATTCGTTTCCATTTGGGTTTCTTCATCGCACTCGGATTCGCCTGGCTGGTGTACTGGCTGCTCTTCCGCACGACCTGGGGGTTTAACCTGCGAACAGTCGGCTCAAACCCGAACGCCGCCCGCTATGCCGGCATGAACACGGTCCTGGCAACTGTAGCCGCGATGGCATTGTCCGGTGCACTGGCCGGTTTGGCAGGCACCAACGAAGTTCTCGGTATTAACCATAATCTTGCGCTGGCCTTTTCGTCCGGAACCGGCTTCGACAGCATTGCCATCGCCTTGCTGGGCAAGAGTCATCCAGTCGGAGTGGTGTTTGCGGCATTGCTGTTTGGTTTCATGAAAGCAGGTGCCACCCGCATGCAACTCGCAGCAGGTATTCCAATCGACATCATCGCGATCCTGCAGGCGCTGGTGCTGGCCTTCATAGCCGCGCCTGCGATCATCAGAACAATATATCGTTTGCGCGCACCTGCGGAAGGCGAGGAAGCCCTCACATTACAGGGTTGGGGAAGCAACTGATATGACGGCAACGACATTACGCCGAACTCTGGAGCATAGCTCCCCCACCCGCCAGCGAGTGATGGGCATTTTCTTCCTCTTGTTGGCCATCATCATTTGGGGTGTGTTTGCATCGCAATTACCATCGAATGAGCTCACAACTTTCAGATTGACACCCGGTGGCTCCTCCCTCGAACTGCCAGATTGGACACTGTCGGCGGTGCCCGCGCTGAACGTGCTTGCCATCATCTCGGCTGTTCTGGGTGGATTGCAGCTGGTGCGCGGCTTCGGTTCCTGGACGAACCGTGTGCTTGCGCTTGTCACGGCCATGTTCGTCTTCGGCTTCCTGACCTGGGCCACGGCTGGCCATTCGCTCAACCTGGCCGGACTCCTGAGCGCCACGCTGGTCAAATCTGTACCGCTCACGCTTGGCGCCATGTCAGGCGTGCTCTGCGAACGTTCGGGAGTTGTAAACATTGCCATTGAAGGCATGATGATCACTGGCGCATTGGTCGGCACTCTCACTGGCAGCCTCACAAACCTGTGGATCGGTCTGCTCATGGCTATCCTTGCGGGAGGCTTGCTGGGTCTGGTGCATGCCTGGCTCTCAATCAAGTATCGTACTGACCAGATCATTTCCGGGACTGTGATCAACATCTTCGCCCTGGGACTTACGTCCTTCATATCCGCGAAGTTTCTACAGAAATACCAGAATTTGAATAATCCGGGCATCTTCCAGGCCTGGGAGATTCCAATACTTTCTCAAATCCCAATCATTGGCCCGCTTCTCTTCAATAACAATCTCTTCGTGTACGTGATGTTTGTCCTTCTCGTTGCGCTCCACATCGGGCTCAATTCTACCCGTTGGGGGCTGCGCTTGCGCTCCGTTGGCGAGCATCCACGCGCCGCAGATACTCTGGGTATCAATGTATTCCGCACGCGTTATATGGCTGTCATCCTCGGTGGCATGATGGCAGGGCTCGCCGGCGCCTTCTTCACATTAGGCTCGGTTGGCCGTTTTGATGAAGGCATGACTGCTGGTCGTGGGTTTATTTCACTTGCAGCCATGATCTTCGGCAACTGGACTCCCTTCGGTGCCTTCGGGGCCAGCATGCTCTTCGGGTTTGCAGATGCCATGGCTGCGCGTATTGCCATCCTCGGGATCAAGATTCCCTCCCAATTTCTGCTGATGATCCCCTACGTGGCGACGATGATCGTGCTCGCGGGGGTTGTCGGGCGCGGGCAGATGCCGGCCGCGGATGGCCAACCGTACGACAAGGAGTGATGACAGCAAAGATAACGACAAAGATCACCCCTGTTTCTCTGCAGCCCAGTATAAATTCGGGTAAAATCAATCTACGTACCTAAGCTTCCAACGTGGTCCTCCTAAATGGCAATTAAGAATCTCTGGCGGCGTAAAATTCGAACATTCCTCACGATGTTGGGCATCGCCGTGGGTGTCGCGGGGGTTGTGAGCTTGGGCGCTTTCGGAGAAGGTATGGCCACCGGCTTCGAACGAATCTTCTCCTCCTCCGCAGCCGATCTCACAATTGGTCAGAAAGATGCAGTCATGCTGATGCTCAGCTCTGTCGACGCGACGCTCGGCGACGAAATCGCGCGCATGGAAGGCGTGGAAGAGGTTGACGGGAAAGTGATGGACATTGTTCAACTCGATGAAGCACCCTACTTCATCGTAAACGGCATCGACCCGCGCGGCTTTGCAATGGAACGCTACAAGCTGATCGACGGTGGGCCCCTCACACGCCGGAAACAGATTCTGCTCGGCAGCATCACCGCCAAAAACTTTGACAAGAAGATTGGCGAGGCGTTTCGACTCCACGATATAACGTATCGTGTCGTCGGCATTTACGAGACCGGAGTCAGCCTTGAAGATGGCGGTGCAGTCATCAGCTTGGAAGACGGCCAGACACTATTTGATAAACGCGGACTGGTTAGTTACTTCGTCGTGAAGATGAGCGATCCACGCCGCATCAAGGCTGTCGAAACGCTGGTCGAGGAGACCTGGCCAGACCTGACAGCCATTCGCTCGGGGGAGGCCACCCAACAAGACGACGCCATTGCGCTTTATCGCTCCTTTGGATTGTTCCTGGGAATCTTTGCAGTGCTCGTCGGCGGCCTCGGCATGATGAACACAATGTTGATGAGCGTAATGGAGCGCACCCGCGAAATCGGCGTGCTGCGCGCACTGGGTTGGAAACGTCGGCGCGTGATTCGCATGATCCTGGGCGAGTCTATTATTGTGGCGCTGGGCGGAGGTGCGCTTGGCATCCTACTGGGCGTTGGACTGACTGAATTAGCACGCACAGCCCCGGCAATGGAATCATTTCTGCAAGATGCACTCACGCCCAACATTCTCATCCAGGCGGTCAGCATCGCACTTGTACTTGGTGCTGTTGGTGGTATCTACCCCGCCTGGCGTGCCAGCAAACTGCAGCCCGTGGAAGCCATGCGCTATGAAAGTGGTGCGGGTGAATTAGGGCGCTTTGGGCAACAGATGGCACGCATCTTCGGCCGAGGCGCGTTGCGCAACTTATGGCGGCGACCGGGCCGCACACTTGTCACGATCACGGGCATTGGCATCGGGATTGGTTTTGTCTTTGCATTGATCGCGATGACCGCCGGATTCGAAACGATCTTTACCGAAATGGCATCGGGGGGATCGGCAGACCTGATGGCAGAAGAAGGGGGTGTCTCGGACCTGTCACTATCGGAAATTGATGATCGCGTCTCGCAACGACTTAAAGCAGACCCTGACGTTGTGGCCGTCTCTCGCATCCTAATGGGTATTACCACCGCACCCGGGGTGCCATTCTTCATTGTCTACGGTCTGAGCCCACAGGAAGATTTCATTGAGCACTATCGTATCCAGGAAGGACGCATGATCCAGCGCCCAAATGAGATCGTTCTCGGACGCTTCGCCGCAAACGGCCTGGAAAAAACTGTCGGCGATACGATGCGTGTCTCCGGGGAGCGCTTCACAGTTGTGGGTATTTATGAGAACGGTTCTGTCTTCGAAGATGCTGGTTCGATGGTTTTGCTGCGCGTCGCGCAAAATTTGTTTGGCAAGCCACGCAAGTCGTCATTACTGGCAATTCGAGTCAGCGACTCCGAGCGTGCCGATGAAATCGCTGCCCGTCTTGAAGCCCAATACCCGCAACTCCTGATCGCAAAGGCAAGCAGTTTCACCGAACGATTGCAGGATTTTAAGACAACCAACGCAATGCTCGGTGCACTCGTCGCGCTCACAATGGTTGTGGGCGGCATTGTGACCATGAACGCCCTCCTGATGACTGTCTTTGAACGTACACAAGAAATCGGAGTTCTGCGCGCTCTCGGCTGGCGCAAGTGGCGGATTCTGCGCATGGTGCTCGCTGAGTCAATCGCCCTCAGTGTGTTCGCAGGCTTCGCAGGTATTGCTATTGGGTATGGACTGAACTCACTCTTGCAGCTCGATCCCACCATGGGCGCTTTTCTCGCGCCAGCATATTCCAGGGAACTCTTTATTCAAGTCGGGATCCTGGCTCTCGGACTGGCATTCGTAGGCGGTCTCTACCCTGCCTGGCGCGCCGCCAGCCTGCGCCCCATTGAGGCCCTGCGCTATGAGTGAGCCCGTCGTCGAAACTCTCGATCTGACAAAAGTGTATGGCAGTGAACGGGAAGAGGTACGCGCCTTGGATGGCGTCAGCTTATCCATCCAGCCGGGCGAATTCGTTGCCATTGTTGGCCCTTCCGGCTCGGGGAAATCCACACTGCTGAATATGATCGGCGCCTTAGACCGCCCCACGAGCGGCGAGGTCAGTATCAACGGCAATCCAATTTCGAAAGTACGCAATCTGGATCGCTTTCGCAGCAAGACGATTGGCTTCGTCTTCCAGCTACATAACCTGATTCCGACTCTAACGGCGCGCGAAAACGTGGAAGTGCCGATGTTCGAGCATGGCATCAGTGCCCGTGGCCGGCGCGAGCGTGCCCTCGAATTGTTGGATGTGGTCGGGCTTGCGAAACGCGCAAAGTATTTGCCCAACAAGATGTCTGGTGGTGAACGTCAGCGCGTGGCTGTTGCACGAGCGCTTGCAAACGAACCTTCGATCATACTCGCCGATGAACCAACCGGAAATCTTGATTCGAATACGACTGCTGAGATCATGGATTTGCTCTCGGACTTGAATACGAAACAAGGTACGACATTGATTGTGGTCACGCACAACCCACAGGTCGCAGGTGCGGCCCGCCGCGTCATCACGATCCGCGATGGAAATATTCAGAGCGACATCGATACTGAAGGCACATTCGAATATGACCTGCTCGAATTGAAGCATTCGGCCCTCGGGCAAGCACTGCTCCAAAACGGTACCATCCCGGACGGGCTGGAAGAAATCGCTCCGGAACTTCGTAAGCTACTCGACAACCTCTAACCCCAGAAGCGCTCCATGGCCAGGAAAACGTCCGAACTGCCAGAAGCGGTTCAGGATCCCATCGATCTGAAAGACCCTGCCCTTTACGTCAACCGAGAGCTGAGCAATCTCCAGTTCCAGTATCGTGTTTTAGAAGAAGCCCGCGACGATACCAATCCGCTCCTGGAGCGAATCAGGTTCCTTGCAATTGTCGCCGGCAATCTGGATGAGTTTTTCATGGTGCGCATTGCCGGACTGCTCCACCATATACAAGCTGGGGTGGTCGAGCCGCCTGCCGACGGTATGCTGCCCGCAGAACTGTTGGCGGCTTGTAACAAGGTTACTCTGAAGCTGATGAAAGAGATGCGCGCATGCTTGAATGAACTTCTGCTGCTCCTGCGTGAGGCCGGTATCCGATTGCTGGATTACGAGACCCTCTCGAACATGCAGCGCTCCCATGTCCAGAAGTACTTTGCTGAGAACGTCCAGCCTGTACTGACTCCGCTAGCCTTTGATTCCGGGCGCCCTTTCCCCCACATCTCTAACTTGAGTCTGAACCTGGCTGTTGTGGTCCGCGCTATAGACGGGCAGGAACATCTCGCACACATCAAGGTGCCAAGCACGCTACCACGACTTGTGCCAATCAATCGCTCTTCCGGCGGCGTTCGCAAAAATGGTACTACGGGCCGGACAGGGCCATACGAGCACACCTTTGTTTGGCTCGAGCAAGTGATCTCGGGTAACCTAGAGTCGCTCTTCCCGGGCATGGAAATTGTGGAGGCGCACCCCTTCCATCTCACCCGCGCTGCCGATTTGGAGATTCAGGAACTCGAAGCTTCGGACCTGTTGGAAAGTGTCGAGCAGACAGTGAGCCTGCGCCGCTTCGGCACAGCCCTGCGTGTGACGGTGAGCGAAGCAATGCCCAAGCATATCCGCGCGCTCCTAAGCGAGCGCCTGAGTCTGGACAGCAACAATATGTTTGCCCTCAACGGACCGCTTGGATTGAGCAGCCTGCTGACGCTGTATTCCATTGACCGGCCAGACTTGAAAGAGCCAGCCTTTATTCCACAGATTCCCTCCGCGCTGACGGCGAAGGTCAGCGACGGCAACATATTCGCAGCAATCCGCCGGGAAGATATTCTGTTGCACCATCCGTATGATTCGTTTTCGCCAGTGGTTGAATTTCTGCGCGCGGCGGCGAATGACCCCAAGGTTTTGGCGATCAAACAGACCCTTTACCGCGTTGGACAGAATTCACCGATCGTACAGGCACTGCTGGATGCGCGTGAGCAGGGCAAGCAAGTTGCTGTGCTGGTGGAACTAATGGCGCGTTTCGACGAAGAGAGTAATATCGGCTGGGCGCGCACATTGGAGCAAAAGGGTGTGCATGTTATTTATGGCCTGGTGGGGCTTAAAATTCATGCGAAGGTGTTGCTGGTTGTCCGCAAGGAAGGCAACGGCATCCGACGCTACGTACACATCTCGAGCGGGAACTACAATGCCGTCACCGCACAGCTCTACGAAGATCTGGGACTATTCACCTGCGACGAACAGATCGGCGCTGATGCGAGCGACTTATTCAATTTCATCACAGGATACTCTGCGAAGAAGGACTACAACAAGCTGTTCGTCGCACCAGTCAGTATGCGAGCACATATAGAGGCATTGATCCATCGCGAGATCGACAAGCAGCGCCGGGGCGAGCGTGGCCGTCTGATATTCAAAATGAATGCACTCGTAGACCGGCGCATGATCCAATTACTCTACGCGGCCTCAGAAGTGGGAGTACAGGTTGACTTGCTCGTGCGCGGCATTTGTTGCTTGCGGCCCGGCATAGCGGGAGTGAGCGACAACATTCGTGTCTTGAGCATCGTCGGACGCTTCCTCGAACACAGCCGCATTTACTACTTTCGGAATGGGGGTGCGGAAGAAGTTTTTCTGGGAAGTGCCGACTTGATGCCGCGCAATCTCAATCGAAGGGTTGAGGTTTTATATCCGGTTGAAAAGCCTGCATTGGTACGCTATTTGTGTGACGAGGTACTGGCGACATATCTCAGTGACAATGTCAAAGCGCGGAAGATGACAGCGGATGGCGATTATTTCCGGCGAGCGGCTAAATCCGAGTCGGAGCGAATATCAAGCCAGGAATGGTTTATGCAGCAACGAAGAGACACGCAGAAACTGGCGCTTTAAGTGTTCACATAAAAATCAGAATGCCCCGATGATTGTCTGTAAAATAACGCCGGTATTACTTTTGGAGGAGTGCAATGCCCTGGATTGAGCAAATAACTGTGCAAGCAGCCACAGGAATACTGAAGAAGGAATTTGATGGAGCCCTGAAACGCGCGGGGCGCATCTGGCACATTGTGCATATCATGTCTGTCAACCCGCGCGTGATGCAGACCAGCATGGGACATTACAGCGCTATTATGTTCGGCAAGTCGCCGTTGTCACGCGTGCAACGCGAAATGCTCGCCACGGTTGTCTCCGCCGAACTGGCCTGCCACTACTGAACGCAGGCGCACGCGCACGACCTCCGGGAAGAGGTCGAAAAGCTCATTGAAGAAGACGGCGCTTATCCAACACCAGCCGCAGCAGATGCCTTCGTCCACACCATTGCGCGCAACTGGCGCGAGGCAAAGCTGTCGGACGCAGACCGGGCGCTTTGCGAGTACGCGACCAAGCTCTCACTCCATCAGGATGAGATGTCACCCATCGACCTCGACTATTTGCGCGACTGCGGCTTCGATGACCGCGCCATTCACGACGCCACACAGGTGATCGGCTATTTCAACTACATCACCCGCGTCGCCGACGGTCTCGGTGTCGAACCAGAAGAGTTTATCCAGCCCTGGGGCTGAGACGCGCGACGGGGCCTACGGCCCGCGTCGCAGATGGATTAGGCATCGAGCCGGAGGATTTTATTCCTCCGTGGGGTTAGCTCCAATACCTTTCAAATAAGCAAACAGGTGGCACCCGAGGCATACTTGTGAGATATACAAATTCGCAAGATGCCAGGGGGCCACCTGATGGGATACAGATTACGCGAGGTTGACATCGAGAGCAAGTTTTGCCGGGAACTGACATTTACAAGCCTGAGCCGGGTTATTCCGCCAGATGTGGTCGAAGCAGCGTTGGAGGCAGAAGGCTTGAAAACGCAACGCGAGCGCAAATTGAATCTGGTCGTGACAGTGTTTTTAATCATCACAATGAACATCTACACGCAATCTTCTCTGGGGCGGGTAATGCGTAAGATCGCCCAGGGGTTGCGGTACATCTGGAACAATCCGGAATACGCGGTACCGAAAGACAGTGCGATTACCTATCGGCGCTATCAACTGGGTGCTCGACCGGTCGTGCGTTTGTTTCGGCATGTATGTCGACCGATAGCTACGACGGAGACAGCCGGCGCGTTCCTCTTTGGATTGCGCCTGATGGCCATCGATGGCACGGTTGAAGATGTGGCTGACACGCCGGAGAATGCGGCGGCTTTTGGACGGCACCACAGCCCGCGCGGCCAGAGCGCTTTTCCGCAGGTGCAAGGGGTGTATCTGGTCGAGTGCGGCACGCATACGATTGTCGATGCGGGCTTCTGGCCTTGCCACACCAGCGAGCGCATAGGTGGTTTTCGCCTGTTGCGCTCAGTCGAGATGGGCATGTTGGTGATGTGGGACCGTGGGTTTCATGATTATGACATGCTGCGCATGGTTTTGGAGCGCGGGGGACACATTTTGAGCCGATTTCCAGCCCATGTCCCGCTGTCCATTGCCAGATGGCTCCTACACCGCCTACCTGACCCCCTCCGACTACCAGCGCCGCAAGCGGGGCGAGCGCCTCCTGGTGCGCATCGTCGAATACACCATAAGTGACCCGGCACTCCCCGGTTACGGTGAAGTGCACCGCTTGGTTACCACCTTGCTGAACCCCGAAGCCTTCCCAGCCCTGGAACTCGCGCGAGCTTATCACGAACGCTGGGAAATCGAATTGGTCATCGATGAAGTCGACACCCATCAACGTCTGGCCGGACGCCCGCTGCGCAGTCTCAAGCCGGTCGGGGTCATTCAGGAACTGTATGGCCTGCTCATCGCACACTTCATCATCCGCTTCCTGATGCATGCGGCTGCCCAACGCACCGGTCTCGATCCCGACCAACTCAGCTTTGTGCATGCACTCGAACTCGTGCGCGACACGCTCGCCGAGTTTCAAAAGACGGCCGTTGACCAACTCGGCCAACTCTATGACCGCTTGTTGCATGACATCGCTGACGTTCGTCTGCCTCTCCGCCGTGCCCGTTCAAACCCGCGTGTAGTCAAACGCAAGATGTCAAAGTTCCGCCTGAAACGGCCGGAGCATTATCACTGGCCCCAACCCCGACAACCTTTCCGGCAAGCTTTGGCCCTTATTTGAAAGGTATTGGGGTTAGCTCCCAATTGCGCGCCGTTCTATCGCTTGACCTGCATCGACCTACCAGCTACACTAATTTGGTCAAATAGGGTTTTACTCACTAAGAGAACACACTTTGAAACGTAGACTTTTTTCCACGATTACACTCATGGGCTCAATATTGCTCATGATTACCGCACCGGTCGGTTCCGTCACGGCTGCGCCCGCTGCTGTGACCACGACCACCTTCAGCTTCACCGGGGCGGAGCAGACCTTTACTGTACCTACAGGCATCACCTCAATCGACGTTGACCTCTCTGGTGCTGAAGGCGGCACGGGTACTGATGGTGGGGTGGCTGGTCTAGGTGGGCGCGTACAGACAACTATTTCCGTTACTCCTGGGGAAACGTTATTTATCCGCGTTGGTGGGCAGGGCGGCAATGGTGACAATGCCCCGACTGGCGGGGCGGCAGGTTTCAATGGTGGGGCGGCTGGCGGAGCATCTCAGACCAACGGTGGGGGCGGCGGCGGAGGCGCGTCTGACGTTCGGCAGGGTGGGAATGCGACCGCCAACCGGATAGTCGTTGCCGGCGGCGGGGGAGGCGCCGGGGGCGGCACTACGGGTGCGACAGGAACCACACCAGCAGGTGGTGGTGGAGGCGGGGGCGGCGGCACCCAAGTGGCGGGTGGCGCTGGCGGGGCTATCGGTGGAGCCTGCGGCGGGAATTGTAACGTCGGAACCGCCGGATCTCTAGAAAATGGCGGAGCCGGTCGCTCAAAGGCTGGCGGCTTTGGCAGTGAAGGCGGAGGCGGCGGAGGCGGAGGCGGTGAGACTGATGCTATTGGCGGTGGCGGGGGCGGCGGTGGTTCATCCTTTGCAACAGGCACTATACATACGCAGGGCTGTGCCACTTGCACCGGCAATGGAACAGTAATATTTACTTACGGGCCGGGTCCTCCGTATGCCGACTTTAGCGGCAGCACATCGACCGGCGAGGGCGAATCGTGTTACAGCATCAATGGTTTCTATGGCTGCGTGTTCCACGACCAGGGCGAGCACCGAGCTACAGGGGGTAACCATTACGATGAGGCGCCGTTCGAAATTACTTCGACGGGCTATACTGTTTGCATCATGATACTACCCGGTTACGAAATCGTCGGTATAGATATTAATCAGGGCACGTTTGTTTTCAGTGCGCTCTGCTTCACGAGCCCGCTCGGAGCAAGGGTGGATTTCGGCGTTCGGCACATTGATTCCACTAGCACAACAAACGGCACCAGTTCGTCAGCGGTAGCTGGTATTCCAATTGGGACAACTGGGGGCGAGTTTGCCTGTGCGACCGCTCGCATCTCTGTCCCCCCGAATGTCGTAACGGACGGAACATACTTCCTGTGCACGGCTAACACCGATCCGCAGACATCATCAGCACCGATTGGCTACTCGCTGGTCGGCTCGCGGGTGGACCTGACGACGGATACCGGACTGGCAAACTTTGACAGCGCGTTGACGGTGTGTCTATCGCACACAGTTGCCGATATATTGAAGGCGGGCGGCGCTGCAGCCAACCTACGCGTGGGCTTCTTCGATGGTGTATTGTGGCAATCGTTGCCCGTTACATCATCCAGCTCGGACGAGACCTGCGGATTGACAGACCACTTCACACAATTCGGACTGATGGCCGCCACGCCGACCGCACTCCCGGCGGTGGGGACAGATGTGGCACCCCCGCTGTGGCTCGCGATGGCATTGGTTGCGCTTGGGGCTGGCGTATTCGTCCTCCGGCGGCGAAGAGCGGTTTAAGCCTAAAGTGCCGGGCACATCGATGTGCCCGGCACTTTTTTATCGTCCCAGCATCAGCTTGGGCAATCGCTGAACCAAGACCATAATCTGTCTGATAAACCTGATTTAATTCTGGCAAACTTCGGACCAATTCGCCTGCTGTTAGCTGGCTGCAGCGCAACACAACCACTCGTGGAGCATGTCGACACCGGGGGTGGCATAGTCTCCCTGTCTTACGGGAGCTGTGAGACCAGAAATTTGGTTGTAAGAACATATTCAGATAATCAAAAATGAGCGTATAATCCTGCACTAATAATCAGTATGATCTCACCCCTTCAATTTTTTACGAATTCTCGCTCCATGCATGTTGCGGTGCTTCTGGCGCTGTTCGTCAGTTTTGTGACACCGATGCGAGTGCTTGCAGCTGGGCTACGTCTGGTGACCAAGTATGCGTCAGCGGTGCCGGGACGACTGGAGCGAATGGCACATATATTTACAATGTGGACGATAGCGAGTACCGCAAAGCCGGGGCAAGTTTCGAAGTGGAATTCGACGGAATTGACACCTGGCTCATCACTGACCTCGTAAATCCTCTTTATGGAAGTGACGGTCTTCAGACAAACGATACGACCTCGACGGCTCTCAACGGAGGCGGCAACTGGGCTGTGGCCAATGGAACTGCTCCTGTCCCGGCAGTTGTGGGCGGCCCGTGTTCCGGCGTGACCAAACCAACGCCGAGCGGAATCGCCTATACCGTGTCGGATTTTTCCAAATTCGTGGACGACTTTCTCTATCAGATCGACCTTAATACCGGCGCACTGACACAAATTGGCGTGACTGGATTCCTCAATATCGAGGCGCTTTCCTTCAGCCCGGGCGGCGTGCTTTATGGAATTGATGATACCAATGATAACCTGCTTACGATCAATGTAAACACTGGGGCCGGGACCGTTGTCGGCCCCACGTTCAACGTGGACGATGGCGCCATCGCGTTCGATAGCAATGGCAATTTGTGGGGCGCCGATGGCAGTAATGGAGCACTTTATTCGATTGACCCGGCAACTGGTGCGGCTACGAATCTCGGCGCAACGGTGGATATTGTGGGGATGGATGCGCTGGGGACGACTCTTTATGCAATCGATGACGATAATAATTCGCTCTGCACGCTGAACCCACCGTCGCCGACGTGTACGACCGTTGGAACAGGAACATTCGGTTTTGGCGATGTGGGCGACGGGGGCTTGGCGTTTGACTGTACAGGCAACTTATTCTGGATTGACGACGACGCTGATGCCCTTTTCTCCCTCGATCCGGCGACCGGAATTCCGGTTCTGATTGCAGGAGGGATCGCAGATTTCGAGAGCCTTGCCATCGCGTGTCCAGGCGGCGGCCCGCATGCTGACTCAACCGGTAACACGACTACGGACAGCAGTTGTTGGTACACCGCCAACGACAACGGCTTCCGCGGCTTTACCTTCCACGACCAGGGCGAGCACCGCGCAACCGGCGGCAACCACTACTGCAGCCCGCCCGTCACCATCACCTGGGACGGCTACACCATCTGCTTCATCGCGCCGCCTGGCTACAGGATCACTGGCCTGCACGTCAACCAGAGTTCATGGAATCCCGATATTTCCTGCATCACCATTCGCGAGCTTGCGCGGGTAGATGGCGGGCTTGAGCACGACAGTACGACGAACGGCGCCGTTAATGGTGCAGCCGTCGTCGCCGACGAATCAGCAGCCGCTGCCGAAGCGGTGTCGGGTTACGCAATGGGAACGACAGGTGGGACGTTCAGCTGTCCTGTAACCAACGGCAATGTCAACGTGATCGTGCCCGCGAATGTCGTCGCTGATGGCACGCGCTTCCTGTGTGCGGCTAATGAGAACCCACAGTCAGCAGCTGCGCCGATAGGCTATTCGCTGGTCGGCTCGCGAGTGGATTTGACGACGGATACCGGATTGGCGACATTTGACAGCGCTCTGACGATCTGTCTGAGCTACACAGTTGCCGATATATTGAAAGCGGGCGGCGCTGCAGCTAACCTGCGCGTTGGTTTCTTCGACGGCGTAGTTTGGCTGGCCTTGCCAGTTACCTCCGCAAATGCAAACGAGACCTGCGGCCTGACCGACCACTTTACGCAGTTCGGTCTGATGGCAGCCACGCCGACGGCCCTGCCCGCAACGGGAGCGAGTGTCGCGCCGATAGTGTGGCTCGTGGCAGTTGTTGCGCTTGGGACCGCTGGCATCCATTGGCGCCGCAAGCTACAACTGCGAAAACTTAATTGATCCCGTAAAAGCGAAGCTTTTGACAAAAGCTTCGCTTTTTGATTCGAATAAACCGGCGTCTCTCAATCCAGGGATAGTATCGTGCAATCGCTGAAACCGAGACTATAATCAGTCTGATGAAGCTGATTTCATTCCTGCGAATAGCGGGTTTAGTTAGCCTGCTGCTAGCCGCCTGCACCTCCACGCAACCACTCGTGGAGGAGTTGCCCGCTCCGCGCGTGGAGCAGTTGCCGGCCCCCGGAGTGGCCGTGCGCTTCAATGATTTGGAAGCGCCAACGCTCATGCCAATGACGCAGGAGCTCGAACCCGGCGCAGCAGCAGTGGATGCCCTCTCACTGACATTGGCAGCGCCCGTTGCGCCTGCCACCGCAACGCCACTCCCGCCGGTCACCCTCTCCCCACAAATTCTTGCGGGTTACGATGTGCTCCCAGCACCAGACGATCTGGTTAGCCTTGCGCAGCAAGTGTTCGCGGGGAACTTACCCGCTCAGATAGAAATCCCGGCCATTAATATTTTCACGCGCATCACGCCGGTGGGCTGGCGAGACACCGGCTTCGGCATTGAGTGGGATTCACCCCAATTTGCAGCCGGCTTTCTCGTGAGCAGTGTCGCGCCCGGCACATACGGCAACACGGTCGTTTATGGACACAACAATATCTTTGGTGAAGTATTTCGCAACCTGGAGCAACTGACTCCCGGGGATGGCATTTTTATCACAACGGCCGGCGGTCAGTCCTTTGTCTATTCCGTTGAAATTGTGGAGACGTTTCAGGAGTACGGTATCACCACAGCGCAACAGCAATCGCACCTGGCCTATTTCAATCCCACCAGCGATTCACGTCTGACACTGCTGACGTGTTATCCGTACACAGGAAATTCACACCGTACTGCCATTGTCGCGCGCCCCAGCGGATAACTACGCCGCGCGTTTACTCTGATTTCACCCGCGATAATCCAAACCGGGAACCAATCTGCTGTGCTACGAGTTGCGGCAATTGTTGCACTTCATCCAAGCGCAACGCGCGTGCCAACACTAGATACACTGCAATTGCAAGCAGAGAGCCACCGAGGGCATTTGTAATCACGCCCGCCGTCCGCACTGCACTCGAAAATAGCACCAATGCCAGGGCGACACCCGCTGAGGCGAGTGCAACCTTCCCCACTCCACTTAATACACGCCGCGCGTCAAAAGCCCGCAAGCGCACAAAGAGCAGCACAAGCAATACAAATGCCTGCAATGTAAAGGCCAGTGCATTCGAGAGCGCCAGACCGCCATATCCCAGCCTCGGCACGCGCACCAACAGCAGGCTGAATACGATCTGTAAGGCCATTGCTGAAATCGCCACCACTGTCGGTGTGACAGCATCCTGGCGGGCATAAAAGGTGCGCGCTCCAATTTCAAGGAGTGCGTGCCCAACCAGCCCAACGAGAAACATCTGCGTTGCGAACACAACCAGCGTCGTGTCTGCAGCGCTAAAAGCGCGCCCTTCGAACACGAGCTGCACAAATGGTCGCACCAGGAACATCAGGGCAACAGCGACCGGCAGCGTTAGCGCAGTCATAATCCGAATAGCTCCCGTGAGAGTGCGATTGAGGCCTTCCCGGTCATCGCGGGCGGCGAGCTTCGATAACGTAGGCAACAGTGCAGCTCCGATTGCGGTTCCAATAATGGTTTCCGGCACTTGCATAATGAACCAGCCGAACGTGAGCGCTGTCACCGAACCTTCCCCCAGGCGCGAAGCAAGATTGTCTCGGATCAGCTCGGTGGCCTGAAATGCAGCCAGCCCAATGATGCGCGGCCCCATAAGTGCGATCACGCGCGCCACCCCCGGATGTTTCAACGAAATGCCAAACGACCAGCGAAAGCCATATCGGAAGAGGCCGGGCAGCTGGATACCAAGGTGTAAGACTGCGCCCAGAATGACGCCGTATACCAGTCCATGTACGCCGAGACCGGCAGTGGGAATCGGCAAACCAAAGAATGGGAATTCATCCGGCGCGAGCAGCAGTGCGCCAATTATTTGGCCCACGTTGTACATGCTCGGGGCAAGCGCGGGTAGCAGGAAATGCTGATGGGCTTGCAATCCGCCGATCACCAATCCGCTCAGCGAGAAGATCAAGGTCGCGATCAAATTCAGGCGCATCAGCTCGGCGACCAGGGCCTGCTGCTCGGCACCAAATCCAGGCGCGATGCCAAATTCTGAGCGCACGATCGGGAGCGCAAAGATGGCCACGAAAAGCGCCGCCACTCCGGTGACGACAAAGGCCAGATTGGCGACAAGGCTAAAGAGTTTCCACCCGTCTTCACGCCCATTTTCGTCGAAATACTCACTCAACACCGGGATAAATGCGATGGCAAGTGCACCACCCGATATGAGCACGAAGAGCAGATCGGGCAGGTTGTTTGCCGCGTTGAAAGCATCGAGCACTTCGCTGATGCCGAACACGCGCGCGATGATCACGGCACGGACGAGCGCGATCATTTTGTCGAATCCGAAAAAGACAGCGATCAGGAGCGAGGTGCGCAGGAGGAACGAAGAACGGGGGTTCAATTCAAATCAGCGAGCTGATTTGCTCACTGTCCCAAATACTCCAACGCGGCTCTCGCATCTTCGAAATTCTCGTTGACGGCCAGCGCTTGTTTGAAATCGCTCACGGCAGCGGTGGTATTCCCGGCTGCATTTTGCGCCCAGCCGCGCCAAAAATAACTTTCTTCCAGACCGGGCGTATTTGAGAGCATGCCTGTTGCCAGTGTTATGACTTCGGAATAACGTCCCGCGTTGTAATAGGCGCGATACGGACCTGTCTGATACCACAACATGCGCCAGGGTAAACCGACAGTCCGAGCTTCATCGAATGCGGCAGCGGCATTGACATAGTCCCCAAAGTAATTCAAATTCGTTCCCAGGTTATGCCAGGGGAAACTATTTTCGGGATCGAGGATCACTTCATTCTGGGCAGTCTCGAGTGCAATTTCAAAGCTGGCTGCTTGATCGGCATAGGGCCCAAGCAGCGCCATCACATCAGCTTCGTTCTCCGACGGATATGGAACAAGGAACAAGCGATTGAAGGCCTGCCAGTCGGCATCCATCGCATCATACGAAACGATCTGATCAGGGCCACGGAATGAATCCTGTGTCGTGAAGGATTGCGCAGCATCATCGTAGCCATTTAGTAGCAAATAATGCCCCATCCAGCCGCGCGCCTCGTCCACCCAGAATCCTTTTTCCACGATAACCGGATAGCCCTTTGAGATCAAACGCTTGAGGACATCGAGATCCCCGCCCGCCCGATAGGCCGTTGTCATGCCTGTCTGAGTTGTTATGAAATCCACCAGTTCGTCCGGGCGCACATTCTTGTCGGATGGATCCGGCTTGAGCCAATCGGCCGTCTCATACTGGCTACCATCCCAACCCCAGTAAGATAATGACATTGAAAGTGTGGCGGGACCGCAATTATTGAAGCGTTGAAACTCGTGCGTGAACCCGGTCAGGATGGCAGAGTCCGGGACGGATATTTCCGTTGGTTCTGGTACAGCCGTCGGGATGAGAGTTGCCGTTGGGGCCGCTGTCGGCGAAGTCTCCGGCATGGGCGTCGGCTGCGGGGCGGCATCTTCGAAACTCGGCAAGATGGTCGGAACTGCTTTAATAGGCGAGGCGTCGGCCGCAACCGGATTCGGGGTTGGGAGCGTATCGGCGCGCGGATAAAAAATGTTGCGCACTTCCGATTTAACAACTTCCACCCGGTAGAAAAGCGCTTCGTTGACCGTGGGAATTTGGTACGCGAACAAGCCCCCTACCCCTAACACACCACAGCCGAGAAACGCACCGACCAACCAGAAAAGCAGCGGTATGGCCCTTTTAGATCGACGCGTCATTCAGAAATCATCTTGCGCCGAAATATTTAAGGGCGCTGATGGCATCGTTGAAATTTGGATTCACTTCCAGGGCTGCATTGAAATCTGCAATGCCGGCGGGGGTGTCGCCAAGCATGTGCCTAGCCCAACCGCGCCAGACATAGGATTCTTCCAGGTCAGGGCGGGCCTGCAATGTGACCGTAGCGAGCTCGTCTACGTCCTGATAACGTCCTGCATTGAAATAGGCGATATAAGGCCCGAATTGGTAAAAAAGCATCCGCCAGGGGAGGCCAAACTCGCGGGCGGTGTCGAAGGCAGTGGCCGCTTCTTCATAGCGATCGAAATAATTCAAATTGGAACCGAGGTTGAACCATGCGAAAGCGTTCTCCGGGTCAGCAATAACCTCGGCTTCAGCTTGTTTCAAAGCCTGCGACCGGTTGATGTCCAGCTTAGCATGATCGGCCAGCATGAATTCAATCTTGTCACGCTCGTCCGCCGGGAAGACCAGGATAAACAGTCGATTGAACTGTTGCCAGAGTTCATCCACCTGCATGTAGGTCATAACCCGGTTGGGGCCGCCGGTCACATCCTGCACAATAAATGTCTCATTTTCGGCATCGTAGCCAGTGACCAGCAGATAGTGTCCCACCCAGTAATTATCAAACGTATAACCGGTTTCGATGATGACCGGGTAGCCGTTTGCGACGAACAATTGCAAAATGTTAAAGTCGCCCCCAACCCGAAAGAGCGCATCAAGCCAACCCGCCTGCGTGCGGACGTAGTACACTAGCTCATCCCAACGCACATTCTTGTCGCGTGTCACGGGTTTGAGCACTTCGGCGATCGTGTTCTGGTCGCCCTGCCACCCCCAGTAACTTAGATTCATTGCGAGCGTCGCCGGCCCACAGTTGTTGATGCCCTGAAATTCGTGTTTGAAACCCGTAAGTTCGAAAGTGGTCGGGGGCGTCAATAATTCATACTCGACTGGCTCGGGCACAATGACTTCATCTGTTAATGGCGCATCAACCTCCACCGCGGGAGGTGCGACAACTGCCGGAGCGATATCTGCGGATGATTCATAAGACGCAAAAACATCGACGTCCAGTTCCACTTGTTTAACTACTGCCGGGACAATGGGAGCCTCTTCGAGGACAGTGGGTAATGTTTCGCTCTGGCGCACGAATGTGTCCCGCCCCCAAGCGCGCGCTTTTTCCCAACCCCACTGCAATTGTTCACCGGTCGTATTATTCGTGGCCAGCACACCCAGCAGCACCATTCCAGCCGCAAATATAATTCCCACCCAGAGCCAGCGCGGGGGCTGCCGGCGCGTGCTAATTGTCGGTTGATTTGACCCTAAAGAATCCATCCGCGACATTATACCGCCTTGCGTTTTATGAAATGTGAGTGGTCATACGGTCGTGGGGTAACCACTTGCGAGGAGTATAATCGGCTGGAAAGAGCACCTTTAATCACTACCACGATACAAAGGGTACACAGTGGACTGCGCATCACGACCCAGTGCAGTCCAGTGACTGCACTGGGTTGCACAAGACAAGTGCTGCTCTCTGCAAAGAACAAACTTTATTCCGTACCCTTCGTGGTGAAAATAACGAATTACATCAAATACAGGAGCGGCTCCATGCCCATCTGTAACGATTTACCCGAATTCATCGCGCATCTTGAACAGAATGGCCAACTTGCGCGGATAACGGCCTCTGTCTCACAAGACCTGGAGATCTCAGCCATCGCCGACCGCGTGATGAAAAGCCCGGTCGAGAAAAACAAGGCGCTCCTTTTCGAAAACGTAGCTGGGCATGAAATTCCCGTTGCGATCAACTTATTCGGTTCCGAATGGCGTATGGGCCAAGCGCTCGGCGTTGATGATCTCGAAGAACTCAACCACCGCCTCGCCAAGCTCGTCGACTTTCGACTGCCGCAGGGGCTTGGCCCCATGATTAAGCGTGGAACCGATTTCCTCGGAGTACTGCGTGGCATCGGAATAGGCCCAAGCATTGTTCGCAAAGGCAAAGTACAGCAGATCGTCCACACAGACGATGCCACCCTAGACAGTCTACCGGTGTTGAAAACCTGGCCCGGAGATGCCGGGCGCTTTATCACTCTGATGCAGGTCATCACACGTGACCCCAGTTCGAATGCGCGCAATGTCGGCATGTATCGCTTGCAAGTGGTTGGGCCGCAGAAACTTCTGATGCACTGGCAACGCCATAAAGGTGGCGCCGAGCACGAGCGCCGCGCCCGCGAGGAGAGCATTCCACAGATTCCCGCGGCGATCATCCTCGGTGGCGATCCCGCCAGCATGTGGTGTGCCAGCGCCCCACTCCCGCCGAATATCGATGAATATCTGCTTGCCGGCTGGTTGCGCAACAAGCCCGTAGATTTCGTAAAGTGCGTCTCGCAGCCGCTGGAAGTCCCCGCCAATGCCGAGATCGTCATCGAGGGCTATGTTGACCCAAACGAACACGAGATGGAAGGACCGTTTGGCGATCACACCGGATATTACACCCCAGCCGAGCTGTTTCCGGTTTTTCATGTCACGGCGATTACGCATTGCAAGAACCCGATCTTTCCGGCCACACTTGTCGGTCCCCCGCCCGTAGAAGATGCGTGGATGGGTCGCGCCACCGAGCGACTGTTCCTACCCCTGCTCCGTATATTTCTCCCGGAAGTGCTCGACTATCACATGCCCGCGGAGGGTGTTTTCCACAACCTGGTCATCGTCCAGATCAAAAAACGCTATCCCGGCCATGCGCGCAAAGTCATGCACGGCATCTGGGGGTTAGGTCTACTCATGCTGGCGAAAGGCATTGTGGTCGTAGACGATTGGGTGGACGTGCACAATCTCTCCGAGGTCGCCTGGCAGGCGCTTGGGAATGTGGACTGGTCACGCGATGTCCTTATCGCTGACGGCGTGGTCGATCATCTTGATCATGCCTCCTATCAGCACTCCTATGGCGGCAAGATTGGGGTGGATGCTACAGCAAAATCTGAAGATGAAGGCTATACGCGCGGCTGGCCGGAGGTCACCCGCATGAGCCCGGACGTGCTGGAAATGGTGGCTGATCGGTGGGCTGAGTACGGATTGGAATGAAGCGATGAAAGTAAAAGGCCAAATAATCGAACCCGGCGCCGACCTGCGCCAGGCATTTCTGTTTGGGGAGGATCTGTGGCAAGCGGACCTCACTGGGGCCGACCTACGCGCGGCGGACTTGAGCGAGACTCATCTCAAATGGGCCAATCTGAGCGGCGCTAACATGACAGGCGCAACGCTGCGTGCTGCCGACCTACGTGGGGCCGACCTCTCCGAAACCAATCTCACCGAGGCCAATCTTATCGAGGCCCAGCTACTGCGCGCAAACTTGCGCCATGCGATCCTGACGCGGGTAAACCTGCTCTGGGCGGATCTTCGCAGTGCCGATTTGGAACATGCCAGCGCCCACGAAGCCAACTTTTCCCGCGCACGAATGCAACACAGCAAATTGGACGGAGCGGATTTAAGCGGGGCTGTTATGAATGGCACCAGTTTGATTGAAGCCTCTTTACGCAATGCGAACCTCAGCAAGGCCAACTTGTATAGCGCAGATCTGCTCTGGACAAATTTAGATGGCGCCATCCTCAAAGATGCTGATCTCAGCAACACACGCCTGAGCGGCACCAGCCTGAAAAAAGCTGACCTGCGGGGTGCAAAATTGCATGGGGCGTATATGCGCGGCACCCAACTGCACGATGTCGATCTGCGCGATGCTGATCTCAGCGGTGCAATCGTCACAGACGGGCAGCTTTCACGTGCCAGCCGTCTTGATGGCGCGATCATGCCCGATGGAAAAGAATACCGATAACGCTGCTCAAGCTCGCAATGACCAATATTCGAGCGCTACTTTCCACACACACAACTCCATTCATTAATGTCGCCCACTCAATCAGAAACTCTCCAATGGACAATCGAACTTGCCCGGGCAGCCGGTGCGCGCTTGCTGGACTGGTTTGGCAATGTCAAAGCCGATCTGAAAAGCGACGGCACTCTGGTCACGCAAGCTGACACGGAAGTCGATCAGTTCTTGTCAGAAAGGGTACTTGAATCCTATCCAAAGGACGAAATCATTAGCGAAGAACTGCATTCGAATTACACGGGCGACGCCTCGGCCAATGCTACGTGGGTCTTCGACCCGCTCGACGGCACAACCAATTTTGCGAATGGCCTACCAATCTGGGGTATCTCGATCGCGCGTCTGAAAAGTGGGCACCCTCAATTAGGTGTGTTGTACTTCCCGATGATCGATGAGATGCTTCACGTCGAGCGCGGGAAAGGTGCCTTCCTGAACGGTGAACGGTTTCGCGCCCCGAAAGTGGACGAGATGGAATGGAACGACGTTTTTGCATGCGACGCCCTCGTCTTGAAGCGCTACGATGTGGGACACCACGGAAAGACACGTGTGCTCGGCGCAGCAGCTTTCGATCTTGTGTCTGTCGCGACCGGACGCGCCCGCGCCTTACTTCTCGCTCGGCCGAAACTCTGGGACGTTGCGGCGGTCTGGCTCCTCATCGAGGAAGCTGGTGGGGTCATCGAGCCCCTCGACGATAAAATACCCTTCCCGCTGCAGTCACAAAAAGATTATGCGACATAGAGTTTCCCATTAGTTGCGGCCGTGTCACCAGCAATTCACGCTACGATCCGGGCGAACATCCGGCTGGCTCCAAAAAAGTGATGAAGTAGTGGTCATTGGCCAATCTTGATTTATGGAAGAATACCTCTGAGAAATACACTTTTTTCGCAGCAGGTTGGGTGGCGCGTTCTGTGCTCAATTAACAGCAGGGCACCATGACTGAACGCGACAAACTCGAACAAGCCATTGCCGCTCTCGAAGCGCAACGCGCTATTCTGGGCGACGCGACAGTTGACGCAGCACTTGCTCCCATGCGCGAAAAGCTGGCTGGGCTTGATGCGGACCAAGTGGTCGAAGAACGCAAGCAGGTAACGATATTGTTTGCCGACCTGGCAGGCTTCACCGCCATGTCCGCCGACATGGACCCCGAAGAAGTACACACTATTCAGAAAGCCTATTTCTCGCGCTCTCGCAAGGCCATCGAACGGCACGGGGGCGTCGTAGAGAAGTTCATCGGCGATGCGGTCATGGCCGTCTTTGGCGTCCCTACCGCCTATGAAGACGACCCCGAACGCGCCATTCGGGCTGCCCTGGATATGCAGGCGGCAATGGGCGAGCTCAATCAGGATCTGGCAGACGATAGCATGCTCTATGGGGACCAGGCTGGTCTCGCCCGGTCACTTCGCATCGGTGTCAACACCGGGCGCGTGGTGATCAGCTTCATGGGAGGCGCAGAAGACTTCGTCGCTGTGGGCGACACGGTCAACGTCACCAGTCGCCTAGAGAGCGTCGCCCCCCCGGGCGGAATCCTGATTTCAAACGCCTGCTACCGCCATGTGCGCGGGGTCTTTGGCGTGGAACCCCGGGAGCCGCTTTTCGTCAAGGGCAAAACTGACGCGCTGCAAACCTATCTGGTGCAACGCGCCAAGCCACGCGCCTTCCGCGTGGTTACACGGGGCATCGAAGGCATCGAAACCCGTATGGTGGGCCGTGAGACGGAACTGAAGCACTTACAGGACGCGCTCTACACTGCGATAGAAGATAGCGAGCGCCAGATAGTGACCGTGGCTGGGGAAGCCGGCGTCGGCAAGTCGCGTCTGCTGTATGAGTTCGGCGACTGATTGGAGCTACACCCAGTGGCTTACTGGCACTTTCAGGGACGCGCCAGGCTGGAGATGCAGAACGTACCTTACGCGCTGTTGCGCAACCTGTTTTCCTTTCGCTTCCAGATTTTGGACAGCGATAGCGCTAACGTAGCCCGCGAAAAGATGGAGCATGGCGTGCTGGAGTTCATGCCGGGCGACCCGCTCGCCGGCGAGAAAGCGCACTTCATCGGGCAGCTGATGGGCCTGGATTTCTCAGCCAGCCCGGCCTTACAGCCCATCCTGTCCGACGCCAAGCAGATACACGACCGCGCCTTACTCTACCTGACGCAATTCTTCACAGCGGTGACGGAAAAAGACCCTACTGTCATCCTACTGGAAGACATCCACTGGGCCGACGATAGCTGGCTGGACGTGTTCGTCCAACTGGCCCAGAAAATGGCAAACCAGCAACTGCTAGTCATCTGTGCAACTCGTCCCGGTCTCCTCGAGCGCCGGCCACACTGGGGTGAGGGACAGGCATTCCACACACGCATCGACTTGCACCCACTCTCCAAACGGGACAGTCGCCGCCTCGTGGAGGAAGTGCTGCAGAAGGTGGACGAAATCCCCGTCGAGTTGCGCGAGTTGGTGGTCAGTAGCGCGGAAGGCAACCCCTTCTACGTCGAAGAGCTGATCAAGATGTTGATCGAAGACGAGGTGATCGTCAAGGGCGCCGAACGGTGGCTGGTAGAACCAGCCCGCCTGGTGACAATGCGCGTCCCACCTACCCTGACCGGCGTGCTCCAGGCGCGGCTGGATAGTCTGTCAGCAGAAGAGCGGCCTGTGCTGCAACAGGCCGCCGTCGTTGGGCATATCTTCTGGGACCAGGCAATCGATTACATTGGCGACCAGGAGTCAGCAGCCAACGAACAGGAGCATGGCGCAACCGCCGCAGTCTTGGCTACCCTGCGCGAGCGAGAACTGGTACTCCATCGGGAGAGTTCAACCTTTGCAGATACGCATGAATACATCTTCAAGCACGAATTGCTGCGCGACGTGACCTATCGGAGCATATTGCAGCGGGTGCGGCGGGCCTACCACGCGTTCGTGGCCGAGTGGCTCATTGAGCACAGCGGCGAGCGGGCTGGCGAGTACACGGGCCTGATCGCCGAGCACCTGGAGTTGGCCGGGGAAAGTGAGCAGGCGCTTATCTATTTGCGTAAGGCCGGAGAACAGGCTTCTGAGAAGTTCGCTAACGCCGAAGCGCTGGACTATTTCAGTCGTGCGCTGGCGTTGGTGCCGGAAGATGAGCGGGCCGAACGCTATACGCTGCTGCTGGCTCGTGAGAAGGTTTACGACTTGCTGGGGAAACGCGAAGCGCAGGCACAGGACCTGACGACCTTGAAAGAGCTGGCAGAGAGACTGAACGACGATGGTATGCCCACCGGGTACATGAAACGGGCCGAAGTTGCTCTATGCCAGGCCGCCTTCGGCGAGGTGACAGGCGACTACGCAGCTTGCATCATGGCGGCGCAGGCTGCCATTGAGTTCGCCATGACGAGTGGGGAGGTGCGCGGCGCAGCGAGAGGCCATCTACAGTGGGGGCGGGCGCTCTGTCTGCAGGGAGACTTCGCGGTGGCGCAGACGCAGCTGGGGCAGGCTCTGGCGTTGGCCCAGGAAGCACAACTGCACCAGGTTGAAGCAGACAGCTTGCGCAACCTTGGGATTGTCTCCGGTTACCAGGGCGACTCCGCCGAGGAGAGGGACTACTGCAAGCAGGCCCTACGCATCTGCCAAGAGATCGGCGACCGGCGCGGCGAGGGCATCACGCTCAACAATCTCGGGGTTATCTCCTCAGAACAGGGCGACTACGCCGGGGCCAGGGACTACTACGAGCAATCCCTGCGCATCAAACGCGAGATTGGCGACAGGCATGGCGAAAGCCTTACGCTATGCGGTCTTGGCCACAATGCTCAAGTGGGTAGTGGTTACATGGTAACTGATGGGGACCACGCTGTATTGTAGTAATGGAGATACAACTTGAGTACAGCTTCATGGTAAACGTCGGACTTGGAGAAAGAAAGAGTTTTGCGCACGAAGCGAGCCAGTCTCTGGCGCAAGGTGTTGTTCCAGCGTTCCACGTGAGATGTCTGGCCGCTTTCTTTGCCGACACTTTGGTGAGTGTCGTTTGGTAAAACCTTCTGGTAAGCGTGCCAGAAGTCGCTGAAGGAGCAACACGCTTTGTAGGATGCTGGGATGGATTTCCATAACGCGCGACAACTTTTTTCACTGCGGTCGCCAATAAAATAGGCCACCACTTGGCGCGTGCGCCGACACAGCGCGACCCATATCCAACGTTTATCGTTTTTTGTGCGTACAAATGACCATAATTCATCCAATTCCAGCACATCATCCGTTTTTACGGTTTCTAAAGTGTCAGCCAGGTTCGGCATAGCGCCGGCCTTCTCCAGAATCCAGCGTGCTAATGTCTGCCGCGCGATGCCAAAGATGCGCTCAATGCCGCGCATACTGGCTCGCTCTCGATAGGTGCGTAGGACAAATTCTCTGATGAACTCAGGATAAGAACGGCTTTGCGGTTCCAACATTCCATAAGCGGCGCAATCGAGACAATGAAACTTCTGACCGCCTTTATAGTCTGTACCATTCTTGACAATGTTGAGGCTCCTGCACTTTGAACACTCATGCGTGATGACACTCTGGATCATTTTGGCGCTCCTCTGTTTGGCAGGCCAACAACTTACTTTTTCCAGACTCATCAGTCAACATGTAACCACTACCCTCAAGTGCAAGGCGACGACGAAAGTGCACGAGAAAGCAGCGAGCAAGCATTGGCTATCGCCCAGGAGATTGGCCACCGTCGCCTCCAGGGGTATGCTATGAATAACCTGGGTCACGCCCTGGCGGGATTGAGGCAGCTGGAGGAAGCCGGCGACGCCTACCGGCAGGCCGTTGACCTGCGGCGGGAGTTGGGCGAGCACTATCTGGCAATAGATTCCCTGGCCGGCCTGGCGCGCGTTTCCCTGGCTCAGAACAACCTGCCCCGGGCCCTAACCCAGGTGGAAGAAATCCTGAGCCAGCTGGAGAGCAATCCCAAACTCGACGGCGCCGAAGAATCCTTCCGCGTGTTTCTGAGTTGTTATCACGTGCTCCACACCAACGCCGACCCGCGCGCCCGCGACATTCTGGCCACTGCCCACCGCCTGTTACAAGAGCGGGCCGCCAAGATTCCCGACAAAGAGAAGCGGCGCTCGTTCCTGGAGAACGTCCAGGCGCACCGGGATATCGTACGGGCCTGGCAGGCAGCGGATCTGAAAAGCTGACTCACGTCGGAGTTGGTTTTGTTTGTTATAATTTGTACAAATAGACCGATTTCTTCTCTTCGCCCAACCAGGTGAACAAAATGACACTTGCTCCCGTGGCAACGTCCCCCAATTCCAGAACCCCGCGCCGGATCGCCACCAGTGACATCGCCGATCTGTACGAGAAATTTCAGGCCGGCGAACGCTTCACATTCGAAGACGGCCTGCGCATGTTTCAATCAAAGGATGTGCGTACATTGGGGCGCATGGCGGATAGTTTTCGGCGTGACAAAAACGGCGATGCGGTTTATTTCAATAAGAACCGCCACATCAACCCCACCAATGTCTGCGCCTTCCATTGTAATTTCTGCTCGTTCGCGCGCTTCAAAGAGGACGCGCCGGGGGCCTACACGTGGACACCGGAAGAGATCGTCGATCACATCCGCCCGACCGTGGACGAGGGCATCACCGAGTTTCACATTGTCGGTGGCCTACATCCCCGATTGGGATTTGAGTATTACGAGGATGTACTGCGCGCCCTTAAGCAAGAATATCCCAAGGTTCACCTGAAAGCCTTTACGGCGGTGGAAATCGACTTCTTCCGCGAGCTGACCGGACTCACACTGCTCGAAGTGATGCAACGCTGCATTGCCGCCGGATTGGACTCTATGCCCGGCGGTGGTGCGGAAATCTTCCACCCGGATGTACGCAACCGCATCTGCCCCGAGAAAGCCGACGCCGACCGCTGGCTGGATATCCATCGACTGGCACACGAACTCGGTCTGCGCACAAATGCAACAATGCTATACGGACATATCGAAGAGTATGAGCATCGGGTAGACCATCTACTACGTCTCCGCGACCTGCAAGCTGAAACCGGCGGCTTCCAAACCTTCATCCCCCTCGCCTTCCACCCGGAAGACAACGGGCTGGGCCGCAAGCTTCAAAAGCGCTGGACGACAGGTGTAGACGACCTGAAAACTCTGGCAGTAAGTCGGTTGCTACTAGACAATTTCCCACACATCAAAGCGTATTGGATCATGCTCACACCGGCCATGGCGCAGTTGGCACTGGCCAATGGCGCGGATGACATCGACGGCACAGTGGTGGAGGAAAAGATTTACCACGACGCCGGTGCAACAACTTCACAGAACATGTCACGCAATGACCTGATGCGACTGATCCGCACAGCTGGTTATAGGCCAGTAGAGCGGGACACACTCTACAACGTTGTAAAGGAGTGGTAACTGAATACTGGATACTGAACACTGAAAACTTTGGAGTATTCAGTATCCAGTATTCAGTACTCTCAGCCCTATGATCACAATCGGCCTGATCAACTACATCAACACAATACCCTTCCAGCATGGGCTTGCCGAACGCATGGCCGGTGCGGATGTTAAGTTTGTTCGCGGAGTACCATCGGATTTGAACCGCGCACTGGCCGCAGGTGAGGTGGATGTTGCGCCGATCTCATCGATTGCAGCAGCAAGGATGGCAGACCGTGTTGCGATCCTGCCGGGATTGTCCATCGCCTCGCTCGGCGCGGTAAAGACGGTGCTGCTCCTATCCTGGTCTGCAGACCCGCGCGAATTGGGGGGGCAGCCCATTGCCCTGACAGATGAAGCGGCGACCAGCGTCGCCCTGCTGAAATTGCTCTGCCGCGAACGCTACTGCATCGAGCCGGAATTTCGCACCGCGCCGCAGAATCCAGCCGCGATGTTGCGTACAAATCAGGCTGCATTAGTCATAGGCGATACGGCATTGATCGAAGCCAGCCAGCATCGCATGCTTGTGGATAGCCAGGGTGAAACCCGGCGGCCATTTATCATCGACCTGGGCGACGAATGGCTGAAGCACACAGACCTGCCATTTGTATTTGCACTCTGGGCAGTGCGGCGGGAGGCCGTCCCGGAAGTGATTGAAAGCAACTTGCCAGCAGCACTGCTCGCCAGCAAGGAAAGCGGTCTCGCAGCCATTGATGCGCTCGCAGGCGAGTATGCTCCGCGGCTGGACCTGCCCGTTGGTTTGATCGCCCGTTATTTGCGCGACTTACGATACGATCTCACGGAATGGGATCGCAGCGGGCTTAAACATTTTCTAGATAGCACACTTGGGGAGGAACGCTCGCCGCTCGATTACCTGCCAATGCCGGGCAGCAGCGCTAACCGTACCCCGGCCGTCACTCCTCTCGCCGTCCGACCCTAACTACTGACTCACTCGATTGCTAATTTCTCATGCCTAACTCAACCACCGTAAGGATAGACACAATTCTCGACCGCATTCATGCCGGCGAACGAATCGATTACGCCGCGGGGCAGCTGCTCTACGCAGAAGCCTCGATCCACGACCTGGCGGACGCAGCCGATGCCCGCCGCCAACAAATCAATCCGGGCGAGAAGATCACATATCTGATCGACCGTAACATCAACTATACGAATGTGTGTATAACAGATTGCCAGTTTTGTAACTTCTATGCACCGTGGCCGGATCATGAGAAGGCCTATATCAATCCAAAACCAGTGCTAGGTCGCAAGATCGAGGAGGCGTTGGCATTAGGCGCAACCCGCATCCTCATGCAGGGTGGGCACCACCCCGACCTGCCTTTCGAGTATTACACCGACCTGGTAGGGTGGATCAAAGAGAGCTATCCCGCCATCGAGATCGATGCATTCTCCCCTTCGGAAATCGATCACATCAGCGACATCTCAGGCAAGAGCTGGCATGAAATCCTAGTGGCGTTACAGGAAGTTGGCCTCGAAGGACTGCCCGGCGGTGGTGGTGAAATATTAGACGATGAGATTCGAAAACTCGTCAGTCCCAAAAAGATCATGAGCGACGACTGGCTGGCTGTGATGAAAGAAGCGCACAAACTCGACCTGACAACCACAGCCACTATGGTGATCGGCTTCACAGAAGGCATCCACCACCGCATGAACCACTTCCAGCGTTTGCGGGATGTGCAGGATGAAGCACTGGCAATTGGCAATCGCGGGTTCAATGCCTTCATCTCCTGGACTGTGCAGATCGAGAATACGCCGCTCGGACGCAGCAAACGTCGCGATCAATTCGGCGCAACGGCCAACGAATATTTACGCCACACGGCCATGGCGCGCATCTTCCTAGACAACATCCCACACATCTCGGCCTCCTGGCCCACGCAGGGCGCGAAGGTTGCGCAAGTAGCATTGCACTATGGCTGTGATGATTTTGGCAGCACGATGATTGAGGAAAACGTTGTCTCGGCAGCGGGTGCGCCAACGGCTGTGCAATGCGCGATCCCGGTCTCCGAGATTCACAGACAAATCCGCGACGCCGGATTTGTGCCGGTGCAGCGCAATACGCGCTACGAGCATCTGCAAACATACTCCACGCCAGATGATGATATGAATCTGCCCCCGGAAACCCTGGCAGAAATTCGTGGGGAAGAATTTCTTCCGGTCCTCAATTGAGCATAGGCGGGAGTTCGCAGCGCAGCTTGTCTTCGAATTTGGCCGAAAGGTGCCTGGCACTTTGCCCGCCATGAATAGCGGTCTTCGGGGAAGATTTGCATATCCTGGGTGATCTTTCTTTCAAGTGCCAGGCACCTGAATTGAATACACCACCGACAGATAGCAGCTTGCGCGGAGCAGAACACCTACCTACACTGAGATACATACAGGTGTTGCTATGAATCATAAAAAACTCTTCGCAACGTTTCTCATCCCCCTCATCCTCGCAGCCTTTGCTTGCAACTTGCCATCCGGAGATATTGGCACAGGTGGGAGCAGCGCCGCTCCACTTGTAGGCATCGTTACTCCAACAGAGGGAACCGTCTTTCAATTGGGAGATGAGATCGCCGTCACATCGACAACGATCGACCCCACAGGGATCACAAAGTTGGAGCTACAGATCAATGGTCAAACTGTACGTGCCGACACGCCGGACGGAGAGACCATAGATTTCACGCTGACGCAAACCTTTACCGCTTCTGAGCCCGGCACTCTCACAATCACAGTGATTGCGACAAACTCTGGAAACAACTCCGCATCGGCTGGGCCGCTCTCCGTTGAAGTCAGCAGCAATACTGAGGCCGGCGAAACAGAGACGCCCACACCGACAGCCAGTTTGGAATCCGAATCAGAACCAGTAGCAACAGACACAACGGAAGCAACCTCAACGGAGACAGCGACGTCAACGGC
This sequence comes from Anaerolineales bacterium, assembly GCA_965248775.1. Taxonomy (GTDB): domain Bacteria; phylum Chloroflexota; class Anaerolineae; order Anaerolineales; family JBHHUI01; genus JBHHUI01. The sequence continues at coordinate 176,353 of OZ252150.1, read as the reverse complement.
AACAGAAACGGCAACCCGCGCTGCCGTGATCCCTTCGGACACCCCCGCACCTACTACTCCGCTTCTCGCAGATGGAGCAGTTTTTGTAAGTGCCGTACGAGATCCAGCCGATTCGAGCTATGGTCTCGTAACCATGTCCGTGGAATTTTCCGGGGGCGTCGGTCCATACACAGTCTTTGACGCGGGCCTGCCATTGACGACGAGTAATCCACAGGGTTCGTTTGAACGCGGCGGTCGGCAGATGTTCTGGATTCACTATGGCCCTATTCGCTGGCGCTGTGCCACCGCGCTTCCGGGCCAAGGTGTAATTGAATCGAACGACGGCCAACGGTCTAGTTTTGATTTCTTCGTCACCGTTACGTGCCCATAAAGATACATTACATTGCCACTGTTGTACTTGTGATCCCGGCATTGTTACTCTCAAGTTGTGACGTAAGCAACCCAACACCCGAACCAAGACCAGTTGGCCTGACGGTAGAGAGTCTGTCAACCCTCACCCTAACACCGGGAGAGCCACCCATTGACGAGCTCCCATCCAATACACCGATTGCTGCAGCCCCGAGTGAGGCTGCGCCGCAGGAGAGCGCCACTCCACTCATCGGAGTGACACCACGACCTACTGCGATTCCATTCTTTACTCCGCTACCAGTTACCCCAACAACGCCGCCCACGGCCACACCGGAATTCGCTGCCGCTGCGGGTGGCCCATTGGTGATCGACAACGTCCAATTTGTAGACGCCCTGCGAGATCCCACGCGCGAGAATGGCGCCATCGCCACGCTTTCCGTGGAATTCTATGGTGGCTTGCCGCCATTCACAATCTTGGACGAAGGTCTAACCGCAATCAGCGGGGAACCACAGGGCACCTTTGAGCGCGGCGGCATCGACCTGTTCTGGATGCACTATCCGGCTGAAACGACGTGTGAAGCAGTGTTGCCGCGCCGTGTCGCCATAAATTCTGCGGACGGCCAAACCGTCGAGTTTGAATTCTGGATAGAACGAGTGATCTGTAGCAACTGATGCGAATCGCACTGCGTAAAGTCTGGCGCGATCTATGGCGCAACTTAGGACGAACATTGTTAGTCGTGATCAGCATCGCGATTGGCGTGCTGGCTCTCGGCATGACGACCACCAGTAATGCACTTATCAACAAACACATTACCGACTCGCGCATTGAAAAGCGTTCAGCACATGCCCGCATCAATCTCAGCATTCCATTTAATGACGATGTCGTCGACGCTATTACGCGGCTGCCTGAGGTAGAAAGCGCCGAAGGCTGGACCTCCCTCCCCATCCGCTGGCGGCCCTCGCCACAAGACGAGTGGCAGGATGCCACCGTGATTGCTTTGGTGGATTTTCAGAACCAAAAGTTTGATCGCATCGATCTTGTGGCCGGGCTCTGGCCAGACGACGATGCCGTTGCCATTGAATTCAACCATCAAGAACCGTATGGCGCGCCTGCAATTGGAGGCGAGCTCTACTTCGAAGTAAATAATCGCGGCGTCCCATTCCGGCTTAACGGCACTGTGCGTGATCCCGCACAGGGTCCCCCACCATTCAACCCAATTGATCAGGCAGTCTTCTATGTTGACCCGGATGGGCTTGAACTCCTGACGGGCGGACGAAATTACAACCAGCTTCGTTTCATTGTTCCGCAGTTCAGTCAAGAGCGCGTCGAGGTTGCCATCGATGCCGTTGAGGAAAAACTATCAAGGTTAGGAATAACTTCGCGAGTTTCCACATTCACGGCCGATATCCAGGACCCGGACCGTAGTCAGGCGCAGGAATTTCTCAACGGACTGGGACTTGTACTGGTGGTCATGGCGTTCATGTCACTCGGCTTGAGCGTGATTCTGGTCATCAACGTGATCAACGCCATCATTTCGAGCCAAATTCCACAAATCGGGATCATGAAAACGGTTGGCGGAGTCCGACGGCAGATTACCTTGCTCTATTTAGCCGGGATCATCATCTATGCACTCCTCAGTTTATTGATCGCAGTACCGATTGGGACGATTGCAGGCTTCCTCCTTTCTCGCGCGATGCTGAACGGGCTCAACGTACAAATTCCTGATTTTGAATTGGTTTCAACTTCATTGGTTATCCAAATCGCGGTTGGCTTGCTCACACCACTGCTGGCCGCTTTGTGGCCGATTGTCAAAGGTGCGGCCATCTCCGTCATGGAGGCGATCAGCGCCTATGGAATCGGAACCGGTCAATACGGCGGCAATCGGCTGGATAGACTGATCAGTAGCATTAGGGGAATGCCAAGCCTGGCGACGTTGGCTTTACGCAATACGTTTCGACGCGCAGGGCGCGTTATATTGACCGAAATCACGTTGATCGGCGCCGGTGCCATGTTCATGATGATCGTGGCAACTGGGGATTCATTTAATAAAACGATTGACGATATCTGGAGCAGTTGGGGCTTCAATGTGCTTGTCATCTTTCAGGATTTCCAACGCAGTGATGAGATCGTCGCTGCTGCCTCCGTTCATCCTGAGGTGGAAGAAGTTGAAATGTGGATCTGGATGGGGGCTGCCGGTCGCGTTCCGGGCACAACGGAAACAAGTGACAATTTCGACATACAAATGCGGGGGGCCCCGCGCGAGACGACCATGTTCGCGCCCGAGCTTGTGGCGGGCCGCCGTTTACTTACTGAAGATGGGCATGCCATTGTCCTTAATCAAAAACTGGCATCTGATATGGGGTTGGGCGTTGGCGATCAGATTGTGATTGAGCTGCTAGGTGGGGTTGAAACTACCTGGACGATTGTCGGTCTTGGTTTTGATATTGGCGCCGGTGGCGTACAGAATACCGCCTTTGTCCATGTCGATATCCTCAGCGAAGATTTACAACGGGCCGGGCAGGCCACGCTGGCCCAGATTCGAACAATACACAACTCTGTGCTAGTCGAAGAGACACTTAAGGAATACCTGCTTGACTTTTTTGAAGAGCAGAAAATCGATATCTCATTTGCAATCGGCCAGCGTGAGCAACGCGAACTGGCAACCGCACTCTGGGGCATCATCGGCGGTTTACTGCAGTTGATGTCGATATTAATGGCGATTGTTGGAAGCGTGGGCCTCTCGGGCACCCTCTCGATCAATGTCTTCGAGCGCCGTCGCGAGATTGGTGTGATGCGTGCAGTGGGCGCATCTTCGCTGGACGTGGCTCTGATCTTCATGGGCGAAGGTTTGTTGCTGGGTCTGGTGAGCTGGATGATCGCGGTTCCGCTGAGCGCCGTCGCAGCCCGCTTTTTTGTAGACGCTCTTGGCCAGGCACTTCAATTCCCTTTCTTCTTCGAATATTCCGTGACCGGCATGTGGCTCTGGGGAGCCATCGTGGTGGTGCTCTCTATCCTGGCGAGCTGGTTCCCGGCACGACGCGCAACCCGCATCAGTGTGAACGAGAGCCTGGCTTACGAGTAAATTTTCAAAGTAGCCGCTGATTATTCATCCGGAATTATCAACCTTTCTCCGGCGAAGACAGTATCCGAGTCTGCCATCCCATTCAGGAACAAAATCGAATCGGTTGTCACACCGTAGCGGAAGGCAATTTCGCTGAGGGTCTCGCCCGATTGAACGATATGGACCGTCTTCGGGGGAGTCGCTGTGGGAGGCGGCCCCGGCGAAGGAATGGGGGTGAGAGTCGGAGCGGGTGTGGGCAACTGAATCTCCACATCGAAATAGCGGTCAAAGATCAGGCTCATGTCGGTGGTGGAGTAACGACTCAACGTCCGGAAAAAATCCGTACTGTTCACAATCCGAAATGCCCCATTCTGATAATATTCACGCAGGAAGGCGAAGAAGCCCTCATCTCCCATCTGGCCGCGTAAATCGTGCAGAAAGAGTGCGCCGCGGCGGTAGACACTGCGCAGCAACGCTTCGGTTGTCTCCAGATCATACGCCGTACGATTAATTGGCCCTTCTGGTTCCCAGTAGAATATTCGATTGTCCCAATACCATTGTGTCAATTCGTCGTAATATTGTTCATCGAATAAATACTCGCTATACATGGGCAGGGCAGCACCCAACCAGGGTTCGGCAATTGGGTTATAGCCGACAAAATGCCCCCACCACATCTCTCCCATTGTAAGCGGAACTAGAACCACGAGAAGTGCGTCCGGTTGTCCGGAATATTCGGCAAAACCTAGACCAGTGTGCAAGACAAAACCGCCCGCAGCGACGCTCGGAAGGTATGCGTTTTGGGCTATAACAAGCGTACTGTAAGGATAGAGTCCAAATTTTTCATTGAAGAGCGTGAGTGACTGACCCGCGGCAGTCAACGTGGCCTGTATTTCATCGCCGTACTCCGGCAAGTGAAAGCCAAGCAAGGTGACGCCCTCTACGCTCTGCTCCAGAACGACATATTCCGGGCTCGCACTGAAGGCGATGCTCCGTGCATTTTGCACGACAAACTGCCACTCATTCCCAACTCGACTTACAGGTCCTCCACTCGCGATCTGCACGCCTTCCGGAGCCTGGATACGTAAATCGAAATCGGCTATTTCGGCATAAAGCGGCGGGCCTACTTCCGTAGGTGCCCAGCGAACCCAACCGCGGCGTGGCTCATACGGCACCAGCCGCGGGTACCAGTTGACGAATTGGAGGAGACGCTCGTTGAAGCCGACATCGCCGAATGGCCGCCGTAAAATATTCAGGGTTTGTTCGGCCTCAAGACCAAACAGAATATTAATCAGCACGGCTTCATTCGGTTGGACCGTCTCGGGGAGAGTGATCGTTACAAAGCCATCATTGGATATTTCGATATTCCGGGCAGCGGCTTCGACCTGCTGGAGCAAACTTACTCGGCTGAGAGTGAACCGATTGGTCTGGAGGTCGGCTGGCAGATGGAATACCACCCGATCCCAATCATCTGGTCCAGGATTTACAATTTCAACCAACTGCGTAACCTGCGCCCGATGCCCGATATAGTCGAGCACAACGGAAAACTCATAGTGAGCAATAGCGCCCGGCCCAGCCCCGAGCGCCACCGAGGTAATTGCCTGTGCAATTTCCTCGGCCGGAGGAGCCAGAGGGCTGGAAGCCACTGCCGGGATATCAGTATTGTTAGAGTTGTTGAGAGTACAGCTGTTCGTGGCAAAGGCCAGAACGAGGAGAGATGCAATCAGCAGCATCGGCCACTCGCCGATGCGCGAAGTTGCAATTAGTCCCAATGGAGTTGCGCTGCTACCACCCCTATATTGTCGGAGCCGCCGGCCGCATTGGCGGCTTCGATGAGCGCGTTAACTGAGTCGGCCGGTGGACCAGAGCGAAGTGCCTCAGCGATCACATCATCATTGCCAACCAGTTCCCATAGGCCATCGGAGCACAGTAAGAGTTGATCGCCCGGATTCAATTGCCGGCGCCAAGTGTCGATATTTACGAATTCGCCATTTCCCAATGAGCGTGTGATCACATTCCGTTGTGGATGTTCGTAGACCGCTTCTGGCGGGAGTTGACCAGCTTCGATCATTTGATACACGAGTGAGTGATCGCGTGTAAGTTGAACGAGCTCATCGTTACTCATGAGATATGTGCGACTGTCGCCGACATTGGCTCCCACAGCCATATCACCTTTGAGCAATACGCAGGTAACAGTGCTGCCGAGGTTGCCAGCTTCATCCCGATTCTCGGCCGCATATTGATAGAGTGTCACGTTCGCCTTCTCGACAGAACGCCTGAGCCGCTCTTCCAGAAACTCTGCCGGGCGACGAACTCCTTCCACCGTAGCTATGTCACTAAGCGGCTTTGTCACGTCTATCTTTTTATCGCCAAACATATCGCCCATCGCACGCCGAATTGCTTCTATAGTAAGTTCACTTGCAATTTGTCCGGCCTTATGTCCGCCAACCCCGTCGGCCACGATGAGCAGTGCTAGGCTCTCGCCGGCATCGGTTTTGAGGACGCGTTCGTAGACAGCATCCTGGTTAATCTCCCGGATGCGGCCTACATGGGTTGCGGCAGCGGATTCTATTCTGGCAGGCATAGCTAAATTATGTATTCCGCGCGTAGCCATATACCTGACCACGCGCGGCTATTCTACTCTATTGGAATGACATTAACCACCAATACGGTGATGTTGTCTTGCCCCCCTGCATCGTCTGCCGCGGCCACCAATTGATCGGCTGCTTCTTGCGGGACAGTATTGGATATGAGGATTTTCTGGATCTCTTCATCAGCGATCATACTATTTAATCCATCGCTACAGAAAAGCAAACTGTCATTATCTTCGAGCGACACGAGTTCAATATCCGGCTCGATTTCGGAACGTTCGCCCAGGGATTTATAGATAATGCTGCGCTGCGGATGGTGCTGCGCTTCCTCCGGAGTAACGTGACGGGCTGCGATGAGCTGCTCGATCAGGGAATGGTCGGTCGTTATCTGTGCGAGTTCTTCCCCGGAGTAAAGATATGCACGACTATCTCCCACATTTGCAATAAACGCCTGATCACCGTTGATCACAGCCATGATCAGTGTCGTCCCCAGATTCGAGCGAGTTTGTTGCCGGCGCTCGTAAATTATCTCATTTACTTCCCGAACTGCTCTCTTCAACCACGCAATTATATCGTCAGACGTCAGTTCGGTAAAAACAGCTTCGGCAAACAAGTCGGCCTGCGCGCGGCGTGCCAGTGTTGATATTGCCAACCCGCTGGCAACATCACCGGTAGCATGCCCGCCCATCCCATCGGCAACTACGTACAAGCCAAGTGCCCGCGATTGCGTGCGATGGATGCCCGCCATCTCGATTACGAGCAGGCTATCTTCGTTAATCTTCCGCACTAGGCCAACTGTCGTTGCGCGCCCGGAGCGCAGATCGATACTTCGAATAGCTTGATCCGAGTCAAATGGTTGGATAGAGAGCGATGCTAGAGCTTCAACCCACTCTCGGGGCATTGGCGTTGATTCATCAGCCGAAAGCCAGCCTGAGAACAATCGTTTGATGCGCGGGGATACGGGGGCTGCTGCATCGTACTCATCCTGGCCAGTTAGGTTTTTCCATAGTAGTGCTGCCAGATCGACAAAGTCTTGATTGAAATCTTCTTCTGCAGTTCCCAGCGGCGCAGTCGAAGGCAAGAATTTTACAGCTGAGAAATCCACCCAGACGGCGCCCGCGTCAATAAATCCAACGTGGTCAGCATCCACGGAATTAAAGACAACTTTGAAATGGTGCAACGCAAGTAATCCTCGCGCCAACCGTTGTCCCCAGCGGAGAACCCGCACTACGTCCTGGGTACCACTCAGTTCACTAAGGTATCGTGCTGGCGGTGCGGGTAAAGCCAGGCAACAGCGCACAGCCGAAGCATCTGATTCTTCAAAATAGTACAGGGGCGCCAGCAACAAGGGGTGGTTTACCTCGCGTTCTATAACAGCAAGCGCAGTACCAAACTCATCTGGAGAGGCCGCTTCAAGCAGTAGCACATGTGGCTGAAAGGATTCCAGTGGTGTGACACATTCCGGGCAGAGGCCGGGCTGATCGCCTGCCTGGCGCACTCCAAATAGTCTGCAGTTGTGGTTCATGCAGCGCAATGCCCAGTCGCTGTCGAGAACCAAATAAGAATGGATTAAATTATGAATTCCAAGATACTGAACAACTTGAAAGCGCCCCCGGAAATAACGGGCTCCCGGCATGCGGGCGGGAAAAGGTTCATCTACCCCATCCAATTCCATAGGGCTTTCGACATTTGGGAGCACATCCAATACGGAGGCGACACCCGGCCAGGTATCTTCCTCGGAGGTAACCACGAGAGGATGCCCACAGAACGCACAGGTCTGCGCCTCGGGTGGATTATTTGCGTTGCAATTGGAACAATGGATTACATCTGTCACAATGGGCGTTATACCATGGAACCAACGAGGCGCAAGTACAAATGATTCGTAATTACATATTTCTTGAATGCATCCTTGCTAAGCAGGATTTTAGGCATTATCATTTGTTCCGCCGAATAACAAAAAAAACTTCGATGCTTTGAGATTACTGTCAAGCATCAAACCATAAATAGAGTTTCGTCACTGCATGCATTCCCCCCCAATGCAAAAGCGGTGGGCTAAAAGAACGCTACTGGTACTAGCGTTGTCGCTGTTTGGTTTCGCAGCGTGCACCAACGCAGAACCAGTCGCACAAGCGCTTCTGCCTACCGATACGCTACCTCCGCCGAAAGTTGCCTACAGTTCCGCCACTAATGCAGCGCTCCTCCCCCTTACAGTCCAATCCGCTGCTCCCAGCAGCACCGCAACGCGTACACCCACATTAACAGCTACCTTCACGGCCGCCGCGCCTGTTCTTCCAACTTCGACAGCAACGTTGCAGGCTCTCGTTGCGCAAGCCATCGTCGCGCAAGAAGCCGCTGGGGGTGAGACTTCCCGAACTGCTATCCTGAACGAGATCATCAACAATGTCGTCGCCCGTCTCTCTGACCAGGAGAGCTTCGAGACAGCCAACGAAGCACAGGTGTTAGGATTGGGTGGTCAGGTGCAGACAGATGCATCCAGTACCGTGCGCATCGACCTTTCTGAGGGCAGCATCCTGCGTCTCGACCAGAATTCGTTCTTCACAGTCACCGCGCTCGAGCCAGCTGAAGCCAGTCCGCTGGCGCGCCTCTTCCTTAGCATTGGGCGCATTTTCATTGTGCTCACTGGCGATGGCTCGCTCGAAGTCGAAACGCCGGTCGGCATCGCGTCGGTACGCGGGTCGGCTGCGGTCGCGTGGTACATCCCGCCGAACGAGTTTGTCTTCGGGTGCGGGGCCGGCGATTGCAGCATTGGGCGCGGAGAGGGTGATGGTTTTCTATCGTTCCAAATCCCGGTGGGACAGCTGGGTACCATTGTTGGACAGGATGGCTTGCCGCAGTCGGCGGGACCAATACCGCAGGAGCTCGTTTTCGAATGGTTGCGGCTCGCAGCCGAAGCCCACCCAGAACTGGCTCCGTTGGCTACGCAAATTGTCGGCACGGCCACCGCCCATGCGGCAACTCTCACCGCACAGCCCACGAACGTACCGACCGAGGCGCAAGCAGGAGAGAGCGACTCCACGGCCCCCACAGTTACGAACGTGAATTCGAGTGCCGATACCGGGGATGGTCAGCTGGATTCCAAAGAACCGACAAACGTCAATATCACACAACTCACGATTTCTTTTTCGGAAGGAATGAACGACCCTGCAGGCGATACGGATGACAACGACGTCACAAATCCCGGGAATTACACTCTCGTGAAAGACGGCGGCAATCGAAGCTTAGAGTCGTCCACCTGTAATACGGCAAGTGGTGACGATTCGCTGATGACTATAAATTCGGTTACCTATGATTCTGGAACAAATACTGCAACCCTCAATGTCAATGGAGGCACAGCACTCCCGAACAACCTCTATCGCGTGATCGCTTGCGGTACTGCGACCTTGAAGGATTCCAGCGGCAATGCGTTGGATGGCAATGGGGACGGAAGTGGCGGTGACAACTTTTCGCGCGACTTTGCCGTCAGTCCCACTCCGACAGTATTTACAGATGATTTAACGGTAAACGGCAACTGCACTTTACGAGAAGCGATCACAGCTGCGAATACAAATGCTGCAGTCGATAGCTGCCGCGCAGGCAGTGCCGGGAATGATCTCATTGTTCTTTTAACTGGCACTTACAATCTTTCCGTGGCAGGCACGGGTGAAAATAACACTGCCACCGGTGATCTGGATATCAAAGAAGACCTTGACATATTTGGTCAAGGTGCCGGGAAGTCTATCGTAGACGGCAATGCCATAGATCGCGTATTCGATAACCGAGCTGGAACAGCAGTTGATTTTCAGGATTTGACAATTACAGATGGGAAAGGCAGTTCGGATGAAGGTGCTGGTATTCGGAACAACGGCACTTCTGTGAGCCTCATGCGCGTAACTGTCTCGGCGAACACCGCCTCTGGAGCTGCGAGTGGAAAAGGTGGCGGTATTTATAACGCAAGTTCACTTACTATTTCCCAGAGCACGATATCTGGTAACACAGCCGAGAATGACGGAGGCGGTATTTTCAACACCGCTGCTGGTACAGCAACGATCCAAAACAGTACAATCTCCGGCAATAAAGCCGATGATGCAGGTGGCGGCATATTCAATGCGGGCACCGGCGGCGTCACAAACATATCCTATTCGACCATCGCATCCAATACAGCGGATGACAATATGACGGGCGCAGGAACTGGTGGCGGAGGAATCAAAAATGACGGTGGCACAGTTAATATCGATTCTTCAATCGTCGCAGACAATACCGACAATTCGGCAAATAGTAGTCACGATTGTACTGGCTCGCCCACCTCCGGCGACTATAACCACATTGAAGACATTACCAATTGTGGTTTTACCGCCTCAACAAATGACACCACCGGGTCGGATCCGGCCCTGGCACCCCTTGCCAACAACGGGGGCAACACACTAACACATCTTCTCAATAGCGCTAGCGGAGCAATCAACACGATCCCGAATGGCACGAACGGCTGTGGGGCTGCACCATTTGCTGCTGACCAACGTGCCAGCGGAAGACCCCAAGGTGGCTCTTGCGATAAGGGTGCTGTCGAAAGTCAGTAATTTATTGCGGTTGGATTAAGTTTGGGGTGAGAAGGAAGGCTCAGCCAGATTCCGAGTCTGGCTTTAAGATGACCACAGCCAGTGGTGGCAGGGTCAAGCTGAGCGAGTACGGAAAATCCTGCCAAGGTTCGTCTTCAGCCAGCACCCCACCAATATTCCCCAAATTGCTTCCGCCATAGGCGGAGGCATCACTGTTGAACAGTTCCCGATAATAGCCCCCCACCGGTGCGCCCAGACGATACCCGAAGCGCGGCACCGGTGTGAAATTGCAGACCACGAGGACGAACTCAGCAGTGTCTTTTGCTCGGCGCACAAATGCGATGGTGCTCTGATCCATATCGCGGAAATCTATCCATTCGAACCCGTCCCAATCGAAATCGACTTCGTATAAGGCGGCTTGATCAGAATAGAGACGGTTGAGATCAGAGACACATTGCTGTAGTTGCGAGTGAACTTCTTTTTCCAGCGAACTCCAATCAAGCGCTACCTGGTGATTCCACTCATTTCTCTGTCCAAATTCATCACCCATGAAGAGCAGCTTCTTGCCAGGGTGAGCGTACATATAGGTATACAAAGCCCGCAAGTTGGCGAACTGCTGCCACTCGTCGCCGGGCATTTTTTCCAGCAGCGACCTTTTGCCGTGGACAACTTCATCGTGCGAGAATGGCAGGATAAAGTTTTCATTGAAAGCATACAGCAACGAGAACGTCAGTAAGTCGTGATGATAGCGCCGGTGAATCGGATCCAGTTCCATGTACTCCAGCATGTCGTGCATCCAGCCCATATTCCACTTTAGATCAAATCCCAATCCACCCAGATATGTCGGACGTGAAACCATCGGCCAGGCGGTAGATTCTTCGGCAAGAGTCAACACAGTGGGGAACTCCTGATGGACGAGTTCGTTGAAACGTTTCAAAAAAGCAACCGCTCCAAGGTTCTCTCGGCCACCAAATTTATTGGGAATCCACTCCCCCTCTTTGCGCGAATAATCTAAGTACAGCATGGAGGCGACAGCATCTACCCGCAAACCATCAATGTGATACTTATCAAGCCAGAACAACGCCGAGTTGAGTAGAAATTCGACGACCTCAGTTCGATCATAATTAAAAACCATTGTGCCCCAATCTGGGTGTTCGCCTTGGCGCGGATCGGCGTGCTCATAGAGATGCGTGCCGTCAAAGAGCGCCAAGCCGTGTTCGTCTTTGGGGAAATGAGCGGGTACCCAATCCAGAATCACTCCCACCCCGGCGTTGTGGCAGGCATCAATGAAAGCCATAAATTCTGCTGGCGTACCAAAGCGGCTGGTGGGCGCAAAATAGCCTATCGTCTGGTAGCCCCACGAAGCATCGAGGGGGTGCTCGGTAATGGGCAGCAGCTCTATATGCGTGAAACCCATATCTTTCACATAGGGGATGAGTTGCTCGCTGAGTTCTTTATAAGTGAGGGGATGACTGTCCCCGCCAGGAGAGTGTCGCCACGATCCGAGGTGCACTTCATACACTGAGATGGGCGCCTGCAAGGATTGCGTGTCCGCGCGCGTCGTCAGCCAGGGGGCATCGTTCCATTTGTACGCCTCAATATTGAGTACTTGAGAGGCAGTCTGTGGGCGCAGTTCGGCGGCAAAGCCAAATGGGTCGGCCTTTTCGACAATTTTCTTATCGCGATTACTATATATCGCATATTTATACAATTCACCTGCAGCCAACCCGGGCACGAACAACTCCCAGATTCCGGAGCCCCCGCGTGGACGCAGCGCATGGCGACGAGTATCCCATTGGTTGAAGTCCCCGACAACACAGACACGTTTTGCATTGGGAGCCCAGACAGCGAACTCCACGCCGGCGACACCCTCGTGCTCGATAAGATGCGCGCCGAGTTTTTCGTAGAGCCGCGTGTGGCTTCCTTCGGCGATTAGATGGAGATCAAAATCGGATAGTACTGGCGAGAAGCGATACGGATCGCCCGAAATGTAGGTCTGGCCTTCATTGGGAGTGATCTCCAACTGGTATGGGAAGAACTCAGATTCATCAAGAATAACGAACTCGAACAATCCTCCGCTATCAGTGCGCGTCATCGACAGCGGTTGTTTACCCTCCCGAACCAAGTTGACCTCGGCGGCGTGTGGCTGGAACGTGCGCACAACAAGGCCAGCCCTCCCATTCTCGGTAGTAGTGTGCATCCCGAACACATCGAAAGGCGAAGAGTATTCACCCCGAACGATGGCTGCGATTGTTTCTGTGGGAAGTGTTGAATTCAAGAGGTTCGCAGAAACCGCTCAGACGACTTCTATGAGCGTGCCTTCACCTGGTTTTGGCCAAACGACATCTTCATCCGGCGGGGCGAAGGGTGAAGACCAGCGGTATATCCAAAGCGCAGTCTCAGGTGTGAGATTCACACAACCATGGCTGCGCGGTTTGTTGTAATCGTTGTGCCAGTACGTTCCATGGAAGGCCATACCACTCGCTGAAAAGTAACTTACCCACGGCACGCCCGGCAAGTCGAAGCCGTCGTCGGCAGCCAAATCGCCACCGGCCATATGGCGCGAGGGCATTTTGCGGCCAATACGATATGTACCGGGCGTCGTGGTGTAATCCTTCCATTGGCCTTCTTCAAAATACCACGCGCCGGTAGCGGTAGGCGCTACGAGTACTGCACCGGTGTCCTCATAGGCAATAACGACCTGGTTGTCCGTATCCACAAAAAGCCGCTTGTTTTCAATTGGTACTTGCGGCGAAATGGGTGCAAGTTCGTCATCCCTGATCCGCCGCATGGTTATCCCGGGAACGTAATAAAGTCTGCGTTTGCGCTCGTCCCAGATCTGATACCAGGGTTTACCGTCTGCCCCATTCCATATATCCAGCACCCAGAATGCTGCGCCATAATACATGCGGTAAGCAATTCTCCCCAAGGGATGCGCATCCCAGCGCGCATCAACAAATGGGACGGAGACCTCTGCAATAAAACTGCTGCCCGGGAATGCTTGCAAGGGAGTCTGGTAGTTATACGCCACCGGTTGCACCCAGCCCGAATGAATATAGCCCTCATCCAGAGCGTACCAGGTTCGATTGTGGGCCGGATCAGTTCCGCCAACAACTGCGTCCACAATCGCGATGACTTCATCCTCGTAAATATGCCGTAGGATGTCTGCATTACGATTTGGTTCCGTGCGCACATTTAACCGCCACTGCGCGATGCGTCCCAAACCCCAACGCGCAGGATTGGCATCGCTTGGAGGCAGTGGCCGGGCTGCCCCGTGCAGTCCATGGGACTGTGCATTCACCCGAGCAAGCGATCCTATGGCAAAGCCAGCCGCAGCCGAAGCACCGAGTTTGAGAAATTCACGTCGAGATAGACGGGGAGTCATGTTCCTAATCTTACAATCTTTCGATGCGCAGCGCGTCAAGTTCCAACCAGCGCTCTGCAGTATTTTCTATCAGCCCAAACCGGAATGTACCACTTTCGGAAACGATTGCATATTGGTTATCAATCCATGTCAGGAATCCGAGCGGGCCGCGCATAGAAATCCTCGATTCGAGAACAAGTTCTCCATCTACATGAAACTGGATGCAGTCCGCGTGCCACTCCAATTGATATTCCTGCCACTCTGTAAGCTGCGCCGGAAGTGATTTTTCCGCGGCCCGGACAGCCCGGCGCCCACGGCGCATGATCGGCGCGCCCAAACCAGGAACGCGGGTGAGCGCAATCGCGACAGCAGCCGCTGGTGCAACAAGCAGCGCTGGATAACGCCCGGCGTCCAGCACAGCCGCCTTCCAGCCAAAGCCCGGTACGCCGTCGACAAGATACATGTCATTGGGGGGAGATGCGCCGAAAAACCAGATGGCACGTGGGGCGGCCATGACCCCACCACCTGTCAGCGTGAACGGATCATTCCAAAAGCCAAAGCCCAGTGTTCCACCGATCTGATCGACTGGATGCGAGGCGCGTGCTTGTACTGTCAGACGTAGAGGCGGTTGCCAGAGGAACTGCTGCCGTTTCAATCCATGACAATCATCCAGTTGGGCATCAGCATATTGCCGCGCACCATTTGCAGGCACACGCATTCGCACGAGTGAATCCCGACGCTCCAATTCCCCGCCACCCACAAGGAAAGGTCTTACAGTTTCGTGATTAAGGTCGAAGATAGTCATATCAACAGAGCCATTCTGTTTTATTTTAATAATATCCCTCGGCCAAAATGCAACTAAAATGCATACTGCTGCAATGGTATAATTTTCTGGCTATGGAGGCAATCCATGGAAATTACATGGTACGGACATTCATGCTTTCGGATGACCGAACGCAATGTCGCTACAATCGTCACTGATCCATTTGATAAGAGCATCGGCCTGACCCTCCCCCGCATGAAAGCGGACATCGTTACGGTGAGTCACTCCGCGCCGGGTCATAGCAATCTGGAAGCGGTTAAAGGCGCCCATGCTCTCTTTGGACCGGGCGAATACGAAATTAGTGGGGTCTTTGTCACCGGCGTCCCTACGCGCATGAAGGCCAATAACAATGGTAAACCAAAAAGCACCTCCAATGGTGTCGGCAAGAATACGATTTATGTCTTCGATTTTGATGGTCTGACGGTCTGCCATCTGGGCGATCTAGATCACGTTCCTTCTCAGTCGCGCATTGAAGCCCTCGGCACTGTGGACGTCGTGCTTGTACCTGTGGGTGGTGGCAGAGGTCTGAACGCATCCAGTGCGGCGGAGGTGATTAGCCTGATCGAGCCCTCGCTCGTGATCCCAATGCACTATAAAACGCCCAATATCAAGCTCAAGCTCGATTCGCCGAGCAAGTTCCTGAAGGAAATGGGGTTGGGAAAATCTGTACCGCAGGATAGTCTGAAAGTGACCAAATCGAAACTACCCGAAGAAACACAGGTCGTAGTGCTCAAGCCCAAAAGCAGCTAGAGCGCGCAGGCTGATCTGTACTCATTGAAGAGTATCTGTAATGGCTAAAAGCAAGCTCCTTATGAGTTGGGATATCAAACCCAACCTGGAACAGGAATATTTCGAATTCGTCGTCCGTGAATTCGTCCCAGGCATCACCAAGTTGGGGATCGAACCCACCGATGCCTGGTATACTCTCTATGGCGAGTGCTCTCAAATCCTGACAGCAGGGGTTACAGAAACCGCAGAGCGGCTCTTCTCTATTCTCGACAGTGATGAGTGGAACGAGCTGCAGGACAAGCTGCTGGAATATGTAGACAACCTGGAACAAAAGGTCGTCCCCGCGACAAACGGTTTTCAGCTCTAGTTTCTCAAAATGGCGGAGCCAATTTATTTAGACCACGCCGCATCCACACCGGTTGCGCCGGAAGTCGTCGACGTCATGCTGCCTCACTTCGCGGATGATTATGGCAATCCTTCATCAGTTCACCGTTGGGGCCAGCGCGCCGAAGTCAGTGTAGACCGAGCACGACGAGAAATGGCCGCAGTTCTTAACTGCGCGCCAGATGAGATCATATTCACCAGTTGCGGGAGCGAGAGTGATAATCTCGCATTGCGGGGTGTGCTGCTGGCAGCCCGAACCTCCGGACAGGGCGAGCATTTCATTACTTCATCCATTGAACACGATGCCATACTACACACTGCCAAACAGTTATGCGATGTGTATGGCTTCGAGCTGAGCCTGCTTCCGGTCGATGAGTTTGGCTGTGTTGCGCCGGATGTTGTGCAAGCTGCTATGCGCCCAGACACCGTGCTCGTCTCGGTGATGTATGCCAACAATGAGATCGGCACCATCGAGCCCATTTCTGAAATCGCCGCGGTTGCACACGCCGGGGGTGCGTTATTTCACACCGATGCCGTCCAGGCGGCCAGCCAGTTGCCGGTAGACGTACGCGCACTCGATATTGATCTGCTCTCGCTAGGTGCGCACAAGTTCTATGGTCCCAAAGGGGTGGGTGCTTTGTATGTACGCTCTGGCATTGCATTGGAGCCGGTCCAGACAGGCGGTGCTCATGAGCGTGGCCGCAGAGCCGGCACGTCCAATGTTCCTCTGATTACTGGAATGGCAACTGCATTGCAGTTGACAGCCGAACGGCGCGAAGACGATGTGACTTGGTTTTCCACACTGCGAGATCGGTTGATCGGCGGGATTTTAAGTACCGTCCCCGATTCCCGCTTGACAGGACATCCCACCGCCCGATTGCCGAACAATGCCAGTTTCGTTTTTCGGGGCGTGGATGGGAACGAACTATTGATGCGCCTCGATATGGAGGGCATCGCAGCCAGTTCGGGCTCAGCCTGCAAGACCGGAGACCCCTCCCCATCCGGAGTGTTGCTCGCCCTCGGCCTCGAAGCGGAATGGGCACTCGGCTCATTACGGCTCACAGTCGGTCGCAGTACAACAGATGAGCAAATCGACCACGTGCTGGACGTATTGCCGAGCCTTGTGAATAGTCTGCGCGCTTAATCATGCTCAGGTGCCTGGCACTTGAGCAATGCGATTTTACGCGTATCCTCTAAATAAACATGACACCTCCTAATAACATTCGCGTTGCAGTTGCAATGAGCGGCGGCGTTGATAGCTCTGTAGCCGCCGCCCTACTCGTGCAGCGAGGTTTCGATGTGTTCGGTCTTATGATGCGATTGTGGAGCGAACCGAGTGAAGGCGACTCGACCAGTGCTGCAGTCCATAACCACTGCTGCACGCCCGACGCGATGGCCCAGGCGCGCAACATGGCCGCCCAACTCGACATTCCGTTTTATGTCCTCAATACGCAGGATGTCTTTAAGCGAAATGTCGTTGATTTCTTCATCGAGGGCTATGCCTCCGGTGTCACCCCGAATCCGTGCCTTGAATGCAATCGTCACATTCGCTGGGATTTTCTACTCAACAAAGCGCTCGATTTCGGAGCGACCCATCTGGCGACCGGCCACTACGCTCGCGTGGTTCAGACAAATGAAGAATTTGAACTGCAGCGTGCGGTTGACAGCCACAAGGACCAGTCGTATGTCCTAAGCGTACTCGGGCAGGACCAACTGCAGCACGCCATATTCCCGATCGGCGATTACACCAAGGACGAAGTACGAGCGCTTGCCCGCGAATTTGACCTGCCAGTCTCCGAACGGCGCGACAGTCAGGACCTGTGCTTTTTGGCGGATAACGACTATCGCCGCTTCCTACGCGAATACGCCCCGAACGCGATGCGCGCGGGTGCGATTGTGGATACAGCTGGCAATCAGGTGGGAGAACACACAGGGCTGGCTGGATATACCATCGGCCAGCGCAAAGGACTTGGTATTGCAGCGCCGGAACCGCTCTACGTTTTGGAGACCAACACAAAACGAAATGAATTGGTCGTCGGGACGCTGGCTGAACTTGGCGGCGATAGCCTGCATGCAAGCGAGATCAACTGGATACATGGGGCCGCACCGGCAGACGAATTTAGAGCGGATGTGAAAATTCGCTATCGCTCACGTGCATTGCCTGCAAAAATAGCGCTCACAGATTCTTCTGCAGCCAATATCACTTTCGACGAGCCTGTACGCGACATCACGCCCGGGCAGGCGGCGGTTATTTATGCGGGAGAGGTTTGCCTGGGCGGTGGTATTATTCAATCCTGATGTTTACAACACCAATCTGCCCCCGACTAATTCAATGACAATCCCCGCTTACATTTTGGGGATCGTCCTTTCTACACTTTACGGGGCAGGCTTCCATCTCTTCTTCGCTGGCAGCGCACGACGATTGATGTTGTACCTCCTTGCCGGCTGGACTGGGTTCGCAGTTGGTCATTGGGCTGGTGTTCTGGTCGGTTTCCATCTCTACGATGTTGGCGCCCTGAATTTCTCAGCAGCCACTCTGGGTGCCTTTATCGCACTTTTCATCTCCCGCTGGTTGGCCGATGTTGATTTGGGCGCTCGCGACGCCGAGATTTAACTCCCCTTCTTATTGACAAATTCTTTCAAATAAAATACAATACTGAAAAAGTTTTTCAATTGGGAGAGTGTCTTTGACTCGCCTTTTGGGATGGTTTTCGATTGCGGTTGTGGCGACAATCATATTTTTTGTGTCTGCGTGCAGCAGTGCAAATGCAGTAGACGATACGGGCAGATTACGAATCGTTGCCACTACAAGCATTGTTGGCGACGTGGTTGCGCAAATTGGTGGGGACTCGGTCGACTTGTCAATATTGCTTCCGATTGGCATTGACCCACATACCTTCGATCCTACTCCACAAGATGTAGCAACGCTTTCAGCAGCCGAAGTAGTGTTCATAAACGGGGTCGAGCTTGAAGCGTTCATCGAACTGCTTCTCGATAATATCGAAGCAACCGTTGTAATCGTTGCCGTCTCAGAGGGACTCGAGTTGATCGAATTTGGGGACCACAATGGAAATGATGACGATCCACACGTTTGGCTTGATCCCAACAATGTCATCCACTGGACTGAAATTATCGAGCGGGTGCTGAGTCAGCATAATCCCACAAATGCAGAGCAATATGCCACAAATGCCGCAGCGTATCGTGCCGAACTGGATTCTTTAGACGACTGGATCGAAACAGAATTGGAACCGCTCGAACCGCATCAACGTAAACTCGTCACGGACCATGCTTCCCTTGCCTATTTTGCCCACCGTTACGACTTCAAAATCGTCGGAGCAATAGTGCCGGGTTATAGCTCAATCGCAGAACCTTCGGCCCAAGACCTGGCCGAACTCCAGGATGCCATTTTGGAGCTTAATGCCAAGGCCGTCTTTGTTGGTAGTACGGTCAATCAGACACTGGCAGCAAGGCTCGCCGAGGATACAGGCACCCAACTCGTAGCACTCTATACCGGTTCCCTCAGCAAACCAGACGGACCAGCTGGGACATATCTCGATTATATGCAATACAATGTGGAAGCAATCAAGGCCGCGCTACAGTAACAAAGCCAATCCAGAATAATCCATCATGTCGATCTTCTCAAAAATAAGACCTGCCTCAGATGTGCCGCTGGCTGTGCAACATGATCCGAACGCGCCGATTCTCAAGTTGTCCGACGTCACCGTACGCTACAACGGTACTACTGCACTGCGCAATATTAGTTTTGAATTACAACCGGGTGAGCGTATCGCCGTCGTGGGCCCAAACGGTGCTGGGAAAAGCACACTCTTTAAAGCCGTTGCTGGTGTGCTCGATACTTCACGCGGAAGTGTAACCATCGGCGGCTATGAGCCACAGGGACATATCTGTATCGCCTACGTACCACAGCGCACGGATGTAGATTGGGAATTTCCGGTAACGGTATCCGATGTGGTGATGATGGGGCGGGTAAGCAAACTGGGGCTGTTCCGCTGGCCAAAGACTCGCGATCGGCAACTTATCCAGGAAGTCTTGGAATTGGTCGGGCTGACCCCCCTGGCAGAACAACAGATCGGAGAGCTCTCGGGCGGCCAACAGCAACGGATGTTTATTGCCCGGGCACTGGCGCAAGAAGCTGAACTCATGCTTATGGACGAACCCCTGACAGGCTTAGACCTTCCAGCGCAAGATGATATCTTTAATATTCTTGATCTGCTGCGCGCACGCAATGTAACTGTTCTCGTTGCGACTCACGATCTCAATCTAGCTTCTTCACGCTTCGACCGGGTCATGCTATTCAATCGGCAGCTGCTGGGTATTGGAGCACCTGAGCAAGTATTTACACCAGACAATTTGCGGGCGGCCTATGGCAATCATGTACAAATCATCGAGACAAAAGACGGTGTGCTGATCGTCACCGACACGCATTGCGACGACGGACATTCTCATTGAACAACTTGATTGAAGTGCTTTCTACCCCTCTTGAATATGCCTTCATGCTTCGTGGAATGGCTGCTGCTGTTATCGTTGGGATTGTATGCGCAATTGTAGGGGTTTACGTGGTCCTGCGTGGGATGGCCTTCCTCGGTGATGCCCTCGCTCACTCGATCCTGCCTGGCGTCGCCGCCGGCTATCTCATCGGCGGGGGAGCCCGGGGACCGCTCTTTTGGTGGGGAATGATGGCCGGAGTGCTGGCCGCACTCGGCATTGGCGCAGTCAGTCGCTCTGCCCGCCTGAAAAGAGATACTGCGATTGGCATCATCTTTGCAGGGATGTTCGCACTCGGGATCGCCCTGATCTCCTCGGTGCGTAGCTATTCCGTGGATCTATCACACTTTTTGTTTGGTGATGTGTTGGGCGTATCAATTTCCGATTTGTTACGAACCGGAATTTTCGGGGGGCTTGTGATTTTACTTATTGTTTTGTTCTACAAGGAATTTCTCGTCCTATCGTTCGATGCGACATTCGCTGCCACGCTGCGCCTTCCGGCTCGAGTGCTGGAATACCTGCTGCTGGTGCTGATCGCCGTCGCGATCGTAGTCTCTTTGCAAACCGTTGGTGTCGCCCTGATGGTAGCAATGCTTGTAACGCCCGCTGCGACAGCATACCTGGTTACTCGCAGACTCCCGTACATGATGGGCCTGGCAGCAGCGATTGCAGCCTTCTCCGGAGTTGTGGGACTTTATTTTTCGTTCTATTCAGGTGTCGCTTCGGGCGCAGCCATTGTGCTCACCTGCACGGCTATATTCGCTCTCGTCTGGTTCAGTCAGACATTGACGCGCCGCTTCACGGCAAATAGGGAAATCCAATGAGACAATCCGATAGATGGCTGCGCCGGCTCAAGGAGAGTGGCTATCGCCTTACAGCCCCACGGCGCGCTGTTGTTGGTGTTGTTACCAATAGTACCCGCGCCCTTAACCCGAACGAAGTGTTTGAGCTGGCTCGCCGCAGCCATCCCGCTCTCGGATTAGTGACGGTCTACCGCACATTGGAACGACTTGAACAGCTCGACCTCATCCAGCGTGTCCATTTGCCGGAAAGCTGTCATGCTTACCTGCCCGCTTCCGATAGCCATGAACATTTACTCATATGTCAGGAATGTGGGCTGACAGAATACTTCAGCGGGGATGACCTGGACCCGCTCATCATAACTGTGGAACGAAAAAGCGGCTATAGCATCAGTGACCACTGGTTACAACTTCTGGGTCGCTGCTCACTCTGCCAATCAACGACTGCATGAACGTATTCTACTTCCTATACTGATCTTGCTCACATTCTCTTCAATTCCTCTTCCGCATTCCATCGAGATATCCTATAATCGCCGCAATGGCTTCTGATTACGCTCCGGTGCACGAGGAGATGACACCTGAGGACACCAACGACGAGAAGAAAGCGTCGGACACTCAGACGACAATCGCCGCGATTGTTGCTGGCATCGTTGTCCTGCTGGCGATTGTTGGCGCTATTCTGGCTAGTATCTGGATGCTCGGTAATCCGTCCGAGACCGAGACACTCCGTGATATTTTCATCATTTGGATCGCCTTCATTGCACTTCTCATTGGCATCGCGCTCGTCATCCTGAGCATTCAGGTGGCGCGGTTGGTTAATTTGTTGCAAAATGAGATCAAGCCGATTCTTGAAAATACCAATGAAACGATTAACACAGTGCGCGGAACAGCATTGTTCGTCAGCGAAAATGTTACCGAACCTGTTGTTAAACTTGGGAGTACGTTCGCAGGCATACAGCGCTCCCTGCAGTTACTCACCCCTACCCGACCAAAGCGCAGAAATAACCAACGCTCTCAAGAACGAGAAAGGAATACGTGATGGCAAATAACGATAGTGATTTTGGCGCGTTCGTGTCAGGCTTTGTAATAGGCGGGCTAGTCGGCGCCGCTGTGGCGCTAATTTTGGCACCGCAAACTGGCGAAGAGACTCGTGATCAAATTCGGCAACGCGGGATAGAGCTAAAGGATCGCGGGCAAGCTGGATTTGACGAGGCCCGTGCGCGGGCGGAGCAAGTTGCCTCCGAGGCTCGCCTTCGCGCTGAAGAATTGGCCGCCGATGCGAAAGAGCGCGCAGAAGGCGTTCGCGCGAGCGGAAAGAAGAAATTGGATGAACAACGGGGACGGGTGAAGGATGCCGTCGATGCGTTACGAAAATCTGAGGACGGCGAAGTCGCTGAGGATTAGAAAGAGAAGGAATTTCAACAATTAGGTGAGAGCAAATTTAGATAGCTCTCACCCTTTTCTTTTACCCCTTTAGCGCGACAAGTGCTTTCGGGATAAATTCCATCACATCACCGGCAAGCACACTGGCGGTTGTACCAATCTGGTCGGCGGCCAATACCCCTGCAAGGCCGTGAATATATGTCCCCGCCACTGCAGCCTCAAACGCTTCCATTCCCTGGGCGAGCAGACCAACGATTAATCCGGCCAACACGTCGCCAGTCCCCGCCCGCGCCAATGCGGATGTAGCGAACGGCTGCATCGTTGTGCGTCCATCGGGGGCGGCTACAATAGTGAACGCTCCTTTCAGGACGACGATGTGCCCCCATTCCGCGGCGAAGCGCTGCGCGAAACCAATGCGATCCGCTTGAACATCATCTTTCGGCAGATCCGTCAGGATGGCCATTTCGCCGGGGTGTGGCGTCAATATCGTCTCCGGCGGAACTCTGCTCGGCCAATCTTCGATCTGGGCGAGCAATTTAAGTCCATCTGCATCCATAACCAGCGGCGGAAGTGATCCAGAATTTTCTGCAGCGGAGGAGCTTACTTCCTCGGCTGAAGGTTGAAAACCGAATTCGTTGGATGGTTTTTCAGAAGCGCCCGACAGCAGTCCACGCAGGAATGCTAGCGTAGATTTCTCCGTCCCCCAGCCTGGCCCCAACAAGAGCGCAGCGGCCTTAGCGGTTGCTTTGCGAGCAATTGATACAGCACCATCGGCGATCACGCCTATGTCGCTTGGCAGGATGACCCACGTTGCTTCCGGAAGTTGCGCTGCAATTACTCCATGCAGGCCCATCGGAATACCAGCCGTGACCAGGCCAGCGCCTCCAAGATAGGCTGACTTCGCTGCCAGGAATGCTGCCCCGGTGTAATTCACAGAGCCTGCGATAACGAGCGCTGTACCAAACGTGCCTTTATGGGCGTTACGTGGCCGGTGTGGCAGGAGAGCAGATACAGAAGAGTCATCCGCAAGATCGAGTGCAATGTCCGCCAAACCTTCGAGTTTGGACGGCCAGCCGATCTCTGCTAGCACCAGCTCGCCGAGTACATCCGCGCCCGGAAAGCGAAACTGACCGATCTTGGCAGCCCCGAAGGTGATGGTCATATCCGCGCGGAGGACTGACTGATCAATTTCTCCGGTGTCAGAATCGAATCCTGAAGGTACATCTACTGCCACCTGCAAGGGCGCCTTTTCCGCTGCTGATATGTTCTTGCCGGCCTGCTTCAGAAGTTTCGAAGCTGTAGCGCTCAGGGGCAGCCGAACCCCCGTGCCAAACAACGCATCAATCAGAACATCGACACCCCGCAGCATATTCTTGAGCACCCGCCAGCGCTGATCATTTTCGGCATCAGCCATGAATAAACCCGCAGCGCGGGCCAATTGCACA
Source organism: Anaerolineales bacterium (assembly GCA_965248775.1). Lineage (GTDB taxonomy): Bacteria > Chloroflexota > Anaerolineae > Anaerolineales > JBHHUI01 > JBHHUI01. Next base: position 152,368 of record OZ252150.1, on the reverse strand, counting down.
TTCGGATCATCCTCGTCTGGCGGTTGAAGAAAGTAGAACTTAACAGTTGCACCCACTTCTGCAAGGAGACGTCCGGCAACCAGGCCGTCGCCGCCATTATTGCCGGGGCCAGTGAGCACAACGACAAGCATGTCTTCAATTTCCATCAGGCGCGTCTGCACCACATCTGCAATCGCAGCTCCGGCCAGTTCCATCATTTCGGCATACGAGACACCAGCGGCATCAACATTCGCTTCGAGCAGCCTCATTTCTTCGACTGTAACTATTTTGTGCATCCACAGCCTCCTGAGAACAGTGTTATCTAGCCATCCCGATTTCGCGATACCATTCTACAGTCGCCCGGGCACCCTCTTCGAATGAAGTTGGGCTAAAACCAAGCTCAGCAACAGCTTTCGCGCTGGACACATTCCAGTCGTAAAAAACGAATTTAGCTAAGTTCGCTGGATAGAACGGCTCACGTTTGGTGAGAGCCGCAAACGCGGTCCAGCTGCGCGCCAAGCCGAGCATCAGTGGTGCAGGACAATTCACGCGGAATGGATGTATCCCGGCAAGCCGACTGACGATTTCATTGACCTTTTTGTGCGACAACGATTCGCCACTGACATTGAAAGTCTCCCCCTCGTTGCCTCGATTCAATGCTGCAATGATCGCCTGCACTACGTCCGGCACGTAAGCCGGGAATGTCAAATGCCTACCATGATGGACTTGGATTCGGATTCCGCGCAGCGGGTCTTCGAAAAATATCCGGTTGAATCCATAGTGGCCGAAGGGGCCGTAAAACGCACCCGGCCTTAAGATTATCGCCGGGAGTCCTGATTTTTTTGCACGAGACCGAACAATGTCTTCGCCGACGAGCTTGCTCCATTGATAAGCATCCTCAGGACGACAGAGATAATTCTCATCGATAACAAAACCCGGACGCGGTATCCCTGCGACGGCCACTGAAGAAATATACACGAATCGTTCTACACCGGCTTCAACCGCAGCGGCGCTGATATTCTCGCTGCCCAGGACATTATTGTCCTCGAATTGTTGACGGGCTCCCCAAAAGCGAAATTTGCCGGCCGCATGCACGACATGTCGTGCACCTCGGACTGCTTCTGTAATGGCAGCCCGATCACGAATATCTCCACACATAATCTCCACATCCTGCGTACTAAGCCAGGATGTGTCGCTTTCGGCTCGAACGAGAGCACGTAATCGGTAACCAGCTGCCAGCAAATCGGGTACAAGATGCCGCCCGAGAAAGCCTGTCGCGCCCGTCACAAATATCAAAGGAGGAATACCCCCTACTTGGTCTGAGGATGTTGTGTTGTGCAGATGATACCTGCATGGATTTGGGGCGTCAACTACTCGCCCTTATTCATTGCCGCGGATCAAAAAAACCCTCCGTAGATTTGGAGGGCCGTACTGAACGGAAATATTAATTATCTAGTGATGATACAAAGCCGTATCGACACTCTCACGGAGATGGGATGGTAGGAAGGGTTTTGTGATGTAATCTTCTACTTTGGCAACGTTGAGGCCAAATGTCTTGTCATAACGTGTGCCAAGAGCTGTCACAACAATTACAGGGATATTGCGCATTTCCTCATCAGCTTTCATTTTCATGTAGACTTCCCAGCCATGTAAATCCGGCATCATCAGATCGAGCAGCACCAGATCCGGTTTGAATTTCCGGATCTTCTCTAGACCCTCCGTACCGCCAAACGCAGCTTCGACCTCCACTTCGTCATTGCTCAGCATCAACATGAGCAGATCGAGGAAATCGCGATCGTCTTCAACACACAATATTCTTTTGGGTCTTTTCATCGCTGCTTCGGGCATGGTGATGAGTTACAACCTCAACAATTCGTCCCCTTTCGAGTCTATGGCGGCTTAAATATCCGCAGTTTATATCATATAGGACTTACGCAAACCAGGGAGAAACTGAGACAATGTGTGAATGAACAAATTATCTCACTGGGATTACAGCCAATTTCTCTTGGTTAGCCAAATCAATTACACACAAACCTACTTTGCTGACCATAGTGAACATTTGAGCCACGATCGTGTCAATCGACTGATGAGGGAAAAATATTTACGCCACGGGAACTGCGCCAAATGGTGCGCAAAGAGTTGGTTCTCTCTGAAGATGGCTACATTCTCTTTGATGATACGGTGCTTGATAAAAACCATTCCTTTGCCATTGAACTGGTGCGTAGGCAGTGGAGTGGCAACGCCAAAAAGGTAATCAAAGGCATCGGGCTCGTGACTTGTGTCTATGTCAATCCCGACATCGATAAATTCTGGGTCATCGATTACCGCATTTTTGACCCTGCGCGAGATGGACGTAGCAAACTCGACCACTTGTTGGATATGTGGCGAACCATTCTGCATGTGGAACAGCTTCCTTTCCGCACTGTGTTGATGGATAGCTGGTATGCGACGATGAAAGTGATGAAAGCAGTCGAAAAAGCCGGCAAAATCTACTACTGTCCGTTGAAATCGAACCGGCAAGCGACAGAAAGTCCTGCGGATGACTACTGCCGAGTTGATGCGCTCTCTTGGAGCGCTGAGGAGATTGAAGCGGGAAAAATGGTTCATCTCAAAAAGTTTCCAAAAGGTCATCAAGTGAAACTGTTCCGGATTGCGGTGTCTACTCACCGCACAGAGCATGTGGTTACCAATGACCACTCTCAAGATTCCTCAGATGCTACAGGCATAGAAAGTGCCATCCGCTGGAAGATTGAGCAGTTTCACCGAGAGGCCAAACAGCTAACCGGGCTGGAAGCATCTCAATGTCGTTCGCAACGAGCACAGCGCAATCATATTGCTTGTGCCATGCTTGTCTGGGTACGCCTGAATCAGATTGCGCAGGATGCACATACGAATGTGTATCAAATTAAGCAAGGTTTGTTGAGCAACTACATGCGAACTCAGCTTCGGCTACCTTCTATCTCTATGCTCCCTGCGTAAGTCCTATCATAGAGGAATTATACGGGGAGCGCGGTAAATGGTTTGTTAGAAAGCTGTTATAAATGGTTTCTAATTCTGAAAGGAAGCGGGAGTCTCCGATGAATTAAGGCGCCTCTGGGGGAGAATCGAACTCCCGGACGTCTGCTTAGAAGTCTCCGCTCGCTCATTTCGCTCATTGCCTCACACTGTAGGTTCCAAAGCGGAGAAAACACTGTGAATAATCGTCGTAACAACGCCCACTGCTTGAAAGTTGATGATTTCAACGAAGAAAGGCCAAAAGATTATGTTCGCACTACCTAAGAACAAATGGGTGACGGCTGCGACAAAATTCCAAAAAGGAGGGTAGTTTGAGCGTGAAACGCGAATGAATATGGAACCGAGGATAGCGGCCAGACCGAAGGCTTCGACAAAACTGAAAGTTGCCAGGAGCAGCGCTTCATGAAAGATAGGTGTGAATGGGCCGCAGGCGAAGAAGTGGGCCCCGGTGGCGAGGGCGACCATCATGAGCCCGAAGCCGAGGAGAAAGTAGCCGTTGACGGTCAAGAGAGAAGTGCGAAAGGTGGAAGAAATGAACAAGTTAAAGGGGAGCCCGCAACAACGAATACCAGGGAATCCAGACCGTATCGATATCAGCCGCTGAAGTTGAAGTGCAGTCAGTCAGTTTTTCGGCTAACTCGCGCTTCGTCGCAGTCACCGACACTTCATCCCCGCTATTCATTAGGTCGGCGTTTGTTGAAGAGCAACTCTAAAATCGGACACCCAACAATATTCTTATATGGAAACGATCTGCATTTCGCAGCTTTATGGAATGTTAGGCTGCGCAACGTTCCTCCTACGCATGGCTTCACACCCAAGGCGAACGACGACGCAACGAATTAGCCGCCTAAGTAGTGGGAGCATGAAGATCTGATAGTCAGTAGTGGTCATGATTCTCATCAACGGTACGTTGTCTAACGCTTTCATAAGCGATTTCTTGAGCGAAACAGTGTAGTGGACCCCTAGAAGATTCTGTTGAAAAACTCGGATATATGGTACAAAAGCTGAAAAAAGGATCCGAGCAACCGAGATGTCGTTGAAAGCACCTTTTCCAGCTGAAATACCCCGCGAGACGCGCCGCGTTGTGGAGCCGCTCTTGCCAGCGGACAGTGTCTATCGATTTCTGGGCGAGGCGGCCGATCAGATCTTGAGTGACGCGGAGTTCGCCGCAATGTATGCGACCGAGGGACGTCCGGCGGTGAACCCATTGCTTTTGGCACTGGTGACGGTATTTCAATTCCTGGAGAAGTTGCCGGACCGCGCTGCGGCGGAGATGGCGGTGCTGCAAAGTGCAGTGTGCACTTCACTGTGCGGCTGGACTGGAAGTACGCCTTGCGCCAGACGTTGGATTGGCCCGGCTTTTCACTACCGGACACTTTCTGCGCGGGGCATGTCAAAGGCGACCGGGATGGGCAGATGCTCATTTAGGAACTGTTCCAGCAGGCGCAAGCCGAGTTGAAATAGGCTCAGATCACAGCGGTCGGTGCGGTGAATGACTTGCACCCAATTATCTCGTTTGGCGATGACGCCCAAGTAGATGATCCAGATGTAAGCAAGGCAAGCTGCGATCATCAACCGGGCCGGGTCGGCGATATGGCTTTTATGCAAATTGAAGCCCCGGCTTTTCTGGTCGGAGAAGAAAGTTTCAATACGAAAGCGTTTGTTATACCAGGAACAGGCTTCGGCAACCAGCTCCAGGTTGGTGACCAGCTAGAGGGGCTCTTTGCAGTCGCGCTGCCACCACGCGATGGCAAGGACGGGCCCATATTCCTGCTGGGTGAAGGCGACATCCGGCACGCCGCGGTATGCACCACGGGGCACATCCAGGTCGGCGAAGGCGAACCAGTCGCCCCCTTCACATAGCTGGACATGCTTGGCCGTGCGACAGACGTAGGCCCATTCGTAGTCATTCAGAGCCGCCTGGAGGTTCGTGCCATCGAATTCACCATCCCCCAGGAAGACGACATCGCTTGCAGGGGGCACCAAAGCGTGTACTTCTGTCAACAACTGCACGTGTGTCGCTTCTGAAAAATGTCCCTTGCTCCCTTTGACGGTGACCCACGCCACCGGCAAAGCACGTTGCTTGTAGATGACGCTCACCATCAGGGTCAGGCAACCGCGGCCCACTTCGCTGCCGTCCATTGCCAACACGAGCGTGCGGTCCTGCGCCAGACCCTGCAATAAGGGTTCAGCGAAGGGTAGAAAGAAGACTTCGTTATTAATATGCTCATTCTTGACCCAGCGGGCGTACCGTTTGACCCGGCTCTCGGGTTTGTTGCCGTCTGGCACTTTCCTGGCGATCGCCGGTAGCTGGCTACTCTGGCTGCGGACAATTCCGCTGACCATGGCAGCGAGCGTATCCAAATGGCGAGCCAAGTTGCCCTGCGGTTCTCCTGGGTACAGTTGCCGCAAGGCGCTCTTTATGGCACGATATGTACGGCGGTTGTCACTCATGGCGATACTCCCCTTGTTCTGTGGTAGAACGGAGAGTGTAGCCGAGAGGCAACCGCTAATCAATCACGGATAAAGTGTCCGGTAGTGAACCCGGCTTTCACTATTCTGACCTGTGCAACTTTCGCGCGCGGCTGCTGCGAAATGGGCAAGAACAAGTCGTGTTCGAGCGCGTGTTGAGCTATTTGCAAGAACGCAGCTATATCAAGAGTGGCGGCAAACAACGTACCGACGCCAATCACCCAGTCCTGCTGCCTGGGCAGGTGCGTGTTGGGCGCGGTGAAGCGTCTGTCTCGGCTGGAGCAGGTTTGGGAGAACTTGCGTCTGACATTCAGTGCGCTCATCATGAGTGCGGATGCGCCCTGGGTGTTGCAGTGGCTGCCAACGAGCTTTGCCCAAACGCACAGTCGCCGGCGGGCGCACTACCGACTGACGCGCACAGAGGTTGAAACCAAATTGCTGCAAGCCGGTCATCGCGTAGCATCCTGTCGGGTGCACAGTCGGGTGCGACTGCACTCGGCAACCCGACAAGGGAGAGGCCGCGTGGTTGCTGACACAAGTTGAGGCGCACGGCCCGGTAGCGTAGCAGGGGTTGCCCGAGATCGCGCAGTTGCAGCGCGTCCTGGACGAACCCCGTCCAGCCGGGGCTGGGCAATTCGTGTGCGACGTTGATGAGGAGCCGTTGATCATTCGCACGCCGCGCAAAATGCCGAGCGATATTACGACTACGCCGCACGATCCCGAGGTGCGCTATGGGCACAAAGGTGATACGGGCTGGGTGGGCTATAAACTGCAAGTGACGGAAACGGTCGATGCACCCAGTCCGGTGGCCTGGGTCACTGGAGAGTCGCCAGCACGTTTCATCACGGATGTGGCCATCACACCGGCGACGGAGGTTGACAATCGACACCTGCCGTCGCTGCAGGCGCGGTTGGCAGCGCGTGGGCTTGCGCCCGGCAAGCAATACGTCGACCAGGGGTACATGAGCGCCGACAATCTCGTCACCAGCCGCGAGCGCGGCATTGAGCTGTATGGTTTCATCAAGGCCGATACCTCCAGCAAGCCACCCGGCTTTCGTCTGGAAGATTTCTACATCGATGTGGAACAGCAACTGGCCATTTGTCCGAGTGACTGTACGCCAACCTACTGGCACATATCCAAGCCCAACCCGCAGAACCTGGTCGCGCAACATATTTTCTTCGGCGTGCAGTGCCAGGACTGCGTGTTCTTTGGACCGGGGTTGTGCACGGATAAACCGGGTGGGCGTCACTTGAGTCTCAATCAACATCATGCGGTCATTCAAGCGCGCCGCCGTGAAGCGCGCACCGATGCCTTCAAACGAGAAATGCGCATGCGAGCTGGAACCCAGCCACGGCGGCTGGACGTGGTCGAAGGCTCGATCTCCTAACTGGTGCGTGCTCATGGCGCCCGACGTGCTCGATATCGAGGGCTGGCCAAGAATCAACTCCAGGCCTTGTTCACTGCTACTGCTACAAACCTGAAACGGCTGGCTCGCACTGTGGCCTCTTTGTCCGGCGACACCATTTCGATCTTTTTCGCGCCACATCGTCGATATGCGCTTCAATTTGCGTTACGTTTTTCAACGGAATCCTAGAACTGGACACGTGGTAAAGTGAAAACCAGCGTCCAGAGAAAGGGTCCCACAATGAGCAAACGACGCAAGTTCTCGCCAGCATTCAAGTCTCAAGTCGTGCTGGAAGTGCTAACGGGCACCAAGACCGCCGCCCAGATTTGCCGGGAGTATAGTCTCAAGGACTCCGTGCTATCGCGTTGGAAACGAGACTTCATCGAGCAAGCGCCACAGCTGTTTGAGGGCGACGCGGCCTCCGAGCAATACGAGGCGAAAGTTGCCGAACTGGAGCGCATGGTCGGACGACTGTCCATGGAGCTCGAAGTGGCACACTTGTCCTGGCGGACAGTGCCAGGGAAAAAAGCCTCACTGTACTTGAAGAACTCCCCATCGCACGGAAGCGAGCGCTGATAAAAATGCTGAGCAGAGGAGAAGGCTATCCCGTGACCGTCGTGTGCGACGTATTGAGCTTGCCACGTAGTACGTTCTATCATGAGGGCCAGGAGCCAGACGAGCAACGCCTTCGCGAAGCGATCGAGGATGTCATCCGCGAGTTTCCGACCTACGGCAGCCGGCGTGTCGCGCAACAACTGCGGCGCCCGCCATACGAAATGACGGTCAATCGCAAGCGTGTTCAGCGTCTGATGCGCGAAATGAGCCTGCAACAGCCTCAGAAGCGCCGCAAATGTCGCACCACGGACAGCCAGCATACCTTTCCACGCTATCCGAACCTCGTGCAGGACTTGGAGGTGACTTCCCCGGAGCAGGTGTGGTGCGCAGATATCACGTACATCCGGTTGCAGCGGGGGTTCGTCTACCTGGCTATCGTCACCCTGGCACTGGCCGCCAGGACAAGTGTGGAGGTCTTCACGCGCAGCATCCGGGGCTGGGACCTGAGCCGCTCGCTGGACCAGCAGTTGACGCTGAGCGCCTTGCGGCGTGCTCTGGCCGACCACGTTCCACTTATCCATCACAGCGATCAGGGTGTGCAGTACGCTGCGACAGCCTACACCGACCTGTTGACTGAGCATCGCGTCCAAATCAGCATGGCAGCCGTGGGCAAGGCCGAAGAAAACGGCTATGCCGAGCGATTGATCCGCACCATCAAAGAAGAGGAGGTGGACCTGTCGGACTATCAAGACTTCGCCGACGCATATGCCCAGATCGGGTACTTCACAGCGTCCAGTGGACGCCACTGGGTCGAGCAGGTGTACCAGCACAAGCGCATTCATTCGGCCCTGGGCTATCTCACACCGGCCGAATTCGAAGCCACCTGGAACCGGGAGCGGACAGAACATCTGTCTTCCCTTAATCCTGCTTGAAAACTGTCCAATATCAAGGGTCCACTACACAGAGTGCAGCCCAAGAAATCTGTAAACATGATCTGAATAGCGATTTTCCAGGCTTAACCCATGACTCTTCCAATGGCTCCTGCTGCTTCAATACCCGACAGGTAAGCTCCATGTACCGTTCCGTGATAATCAAAAATCGTATGCTCTCCAGCAAAGAAAAGACGATCATCTACTGGGCCAGCTAAATTGTTGAAGTCGGTTGGGGTATTGCCGACTCCAGTGTAAGAGTAAGCCCCGTAGGAAAATGGGTTAGTCGACCAGCGGGTAACCAGAATAGAGGTTGGATCAGGAATAGAACTACCAAACATAGTGTGCAAAATTTCGATGATCTCTACTTGGATTTCCGCATCTGCTTTTTGTTCTATCATCGCCGGATAGTCGCCAAAACTTAATGCCACTAAAATATTGGCATCAGTAAAGGTTTGGTAGCTCATAAATAAAGGCCATTTACCTTTAATGTCCGACATGTAACCAAAGTACTGAGTGTTTGTATCCCAAAACGTACTGTCAAATTTCAAAGCTACTTTCGTTACGTTTCCAACAGGGACTTCACTAATCAAATTTTGGAAGGAGTTCGGAAGAGCAGGAGAAAAGGCAACTGATCCTTGTTTCAAGACACCCAGTGGTAAGGTGACGACTACAAAATCTCCCGAAAATGTCCCTTGAGAAGTTGTGACAGTGACCCCAGAATCGCCATATTCAACCATTTGGACTTTATTTTCAAAATGAATGTTCAAACCTTCAGATAAGGGGGAGAGAATAGCATCAAATCCATTAGGCAAGATAACATCCTCTCCATTAAAGGCTTCGTCCTCATCAAAGTAGTCAGCAGACAAGGCGGCAATGGCTCCACCCGTATCAAACTCCGTAAATGAGGTAAGTGCCCATAACATCAAGTCATTACTCAATGCACCAGGATTGACAGCATTGATTGCCGCCTCTAATGAAATGTCTGTCTCGTCTTCCATGAATTGATCAATCATCTCCATCTGTGCTTCAAAATCAGCATCTAGTTGATTTAATAGATCATTCGTAATTTGGAGTCCATTTTTATCATAAACGATAAGACTGTCGTCCTCTGTGACAAAGCTAGTGGCCGACACTGCCACAGCCAGCGTGGTAATTGGATTCCCATCAGGGCCATGGATCCACCCTGCTCCAATCTCAAAAGGACTTCCTAACGAACGGTCTGTCCAAAGACGTCCGCCGATTCGATTTTGAGCTTCTAGGAGAGTAACCTCCGCACCCAATTCCTTTAATTTTTGCCCAGCACTTAATCCTGCGACTCCAGCTCCAATGACCAAAACCGTTTTCCGTGTTGGATCAACACTCTCCTCCGTTCCTGATGGATCAACACTCTCCTCTGTACCTGTTGGATCAAAACTCTCCTTTGTTCCCGTTGGATCAATACTCTCCTCTGTTTCTTCTGAAGCGCAAGCAGTCAGTAATGTTCCCGGCAGCAAACCATAAGACCCGCTCAATAGAGCTAGTTTTATAAATTGCCTGCGACCAATTTTATCGAACTGTCTCATAACTCTCTCCCGTTTTCAACTTGACCATGTGAATGTTCAGGTAACGCCAGACTTTAGAGAATGTTTCCTAAATCTGTATTGTGATCTCCATCCCGAATGGCGGCTCGCCATTTGCTTCCGGCGATGCGATCGGCGTCATGACAAACGGACGCGTAACCGGCTTTTCGAGCATGACGCCCGGCGATGTGAAGAAGCTCTCGCCGACAGCTGTGCGCTGATTTGCAAAACAGATCGACGAAATGTACCGCGAGCTGAACTATATAACCCCAATCTTATATCAGCCGCAGCCGATTAGAGGGGGCGCAGTGGGCAGAAAAGTACCCGGCGTAGTGACGAGTGGGCAATACATATTAAAAGTGCAGAAGTGGGAGAAGCTGTAATGCTACAATCAGTTCCATATCCGTACAAATTATTATCCTAATCGATGCGTTCTTACGTGCAACCGTTCACTTTCAATTCATTTACCAACATACTCATTTCAGGAGATACGTATGCAAAATACGGCCAATAACTACGGTTCTATAGCACGTCTGCTTCATTGGGTAAATGCTCTCTTGCTCATTGTAGCCTGGCTCACATCCAGTTTTGATAGTGATAGCCCCCTATTCTACTGGGGACATATCATGGCAGGATTGGCCGCCCTCGGTTTCACAATTGCTCAGATTGTTTGGCACTTTGCCAATAGAAACCCGGACCCGTTACCGGGTTTACCAGGTTGGCGCAAATTGGCTATTCAGTGGAATCACTGGTTAATTTTGCTCACGGCTTTATTGGGGACTTCAACAGGCGTTATCCTGTGGCTAACCGATAGCTTAGAAGATATCCACGAGTTGGTCTCATGGATTTTGGTCTTGCTCTTTCTCATGCATGTCGGTGGTGCATTTCTTTACCAATTCATCAAAGGGGATACCCTCGGTCGAATGGGGCTTAAGTTGTTTAATCGGTCGTAGCTCTGTGTTTATTTGGCCTAACGGCATATTTATAAGTTCATGGATGAGAGCAGAGGTGTCTTGGGTAACGCTGGGAGTGTTAGGATATTGGAGTTAGTCAACATGCACTGCGTGTGCAAAATTACGTAGTGTAGCAACGGCACATATAGAACATAAAACACCCCGCCTGTCAGAACATGGCGGGGTGCGTATTTGCGCCCCCGGAGAGGATCGAACTCCCGACCGTCTGCTTAGAAGGCAGCTGCTCTATCCGCTGAGCTACGGGGGCACTACAAGCATTCTAAGATGACGGCGGTATGGCGTCAACCCTGGTGAGGAGTAGAATTGCTCCGCCCACCACTGGCGGAAAGAGTTTAATATTGTCGCCATCTGCCAGTTCGCCATCCAATTCCACCACGTCATCGTTGACAAAAGCAGAGCGTACGAGGCCTTCCGGTAAATCCAGCGCGGGAGTCAGATCGGCAACTGAGGCCGGTTTGGGCAGCTCCACTGCAAGTGCCTGCGATGTCTTTGGCCCCGGATGATGACGTCGCAAGAGAGCATAGAGTTTTACGTAAACAGTAATTGTATCGGGCGACATGCTGCGAGCGCGGTGCTATTCAGAGACGGGGCGTAGACCTTTGTAGACACGCCGGCCGGAAAGGGTGCGCAGTATTGTCTGCTCCTGACCAGGACGTCCGATCTCTTCCGAGAGATCGTAGGGGTTCAAAGGTTGATTCCCATTTGCAAGAAAAACGCGAAAGACGGCATCAACAAGCGCCGTGTGGTGAGTCAGGTAGCCTTTCTGCTGAGCGCAATGCGTACGCAAGGTGTGTTGCACCAGGTCCATGCGTTGGATCTCAGCGGTTTCGGGATTGACCGAATCTACTTGCTCAATTTCTTTCAAATCGGCGAACTGCTCCTGATGTTCGGAGCACAGATGGCTCTGCAAGTACACACGCGCCTCGCGCTCCTGCTGTTCCCACCAATTGTAATCAATATGGAAAAGGGATTCGAGGGTGGGTCTGCTTAGCTTCAGAGCAAGGCGCGGAGAAATTGGCGTTGAGGTTGCCATAGTGGGCGTTCGGAATTATTCCTTCTTGTATTTGGTCGGATCGAATCGCCAGTAGGCATCACCGACATGTTCAAAAAAGGGCTGTGAGACGAGTTCGGCAAAGACAGGGCCTGGCGGAACGCGCCGCCAAACATTCACGCCGCAGTAAAGCGCCTTGGCATGAACAGTACCCTGCGGTGTCAGCTTGGCAAGCTCGCGAAAACTGTCGACGACAATTTGTGACAGTGCGAGGTTATTCTCAGTCCATTTGATCCAGGCTTCATCAATGGCTGCGAGATTATCAACCGCAACCATCATTTCTTCGGAGTAGTTCACCTGGATGGGCTGCTTGCGCATGGTGAAGTCAATGCGACCATTGCTCACGCTTGCTGTACGCACCCATTCACTCACTGAGCGACGACGATCAATCTTCACGACAACTTCTCCGGGTGCATCACTCGAACCTGGCGAAACTGTCAGAAATGTACCGGCAACGACTTTATATTTTTCATACCACGGTCCCAGTCCGTGGACATAGCGTTCGCGGCGCACGACCCAGCCGGGTAACTTATCGCCGGTATGCCCATCCACAAGTGTCAAGCGTACGCGTGGCGATTGGAGCGCAGTTGGGAACAACGGCGCGATGCGAGAAGAGAGTGGCAATGTACCGACGCGCACATGTGGAAAGGTCAGAATCAGTTGAATTGAGGTTGCTGCACTTTGGACACTCAAATCAATATCCCCTTCGAGATCATCCAACTCGTCATCGATCTCGCGGACGAGGGAAATCAACTCGGGTGTGAGCAACGACTTCGCATAGGGAACCGGTTCATAATGCAAGCGCGGCGGCGGGAAGAGCACTTCCGGTGGCTCCAGACGACGTAAATACCAGGCAACCTCGCCAGAGGGTCCGACTTCATCAAAACGCTCATCTTCCTGCAATGCATAGTTGAGCGAAAAAATTTTGAGATGCGGATCGATATTGCTGGGGAGATCGATATGCTCAATGAGCTCTGATGTGGGCAACGGCCCACCAGCACTGATGTCAAGGACGGCCTCCGCCAGATTCAGATGTCCTTCGTGGATTTCAGCAAGCAACGCCCGTGGGAACCACTGCCCGCCCAAATAGACAATGTCGCCGCTGGCAATTAAATCTGCTTCCAGACGCGGCTTGAGAATATCGCGAAACGTTTCGAACAATTCTTCCGGCGAATTTGGAATCGCCCCGTCTGCGCCAACGAGCATACCGCCCTGTTCATTGAGGTCATGCTCCGAAAGCTGGGAAGCAAACTCTCGTTGTTCGCCTTCGTCGAATTTGACCGAGATGACTTCAAAAACGCCTTGCTCGGGATTGCCACCGGAGCGGACAGCAACGACACGCCCACGAGCATAGTCCAATGCTGGAAAAACCAACTCTTGCCCAGTGGTGTACGAATCGCGGGGTAGGTAGACCGCGCCACCATTCAACACCTGTTTCTCAATGCGCTGTTCTTCCTTCTCGACGCGATGCCGTAGAACGGCCAGAGCAATATCATCCGTTCCGAGAGGTGTTTCAGCCTCGAGTAGCAGATTGTTTAAATATTCCAAGTCCTGGGGTGTGAGGGAAAAGCCCTCACCCCAATACTCGGCGCTTTGTGCCTGGCGTTGAATCACAGATGATCTATTTTAGAGGATTAAACTGCATGTTAATGGGTCGCGCGGTATTATACGAAGAAGGACTAATGATTGTCAATCAATACAATTTGGAGACTGCATGAATTCAATCCCAGATCCACTGGAAGTCGTCCATACCGCCTATGGATTACCGGAAGCAGAACTGATTCGCTCATTGCTTGAAGCGGCTGGCCTCAAGGTCCTCATGACACCTTCTGGAGCAGGAGTCGCCTATGGCTTTACCGTCGGACCGCTTGCCCGCACAGAGATCTATGTACCCGGCGAAAGTGCAGCACAGGCGCGTGCGCTCATTGCTACCCTCGACGAGAGTTCGCCAGGTGCTATGGAAGCTCCAACCCCAACCACGCCAGCGGATTAACTTGATTGCCCCCCACCCATATTTCCCAGTGCAGATGGTTACCCGTAGAAAGACCGGTACTGCCAATCAGCCCAATCTGCTGACCGGCAGTTACGAAATCTCCCTGTACCACCGTCATCTCTGATTGATGCCAATACCCTGAAAATACCCCCCAGCCATGATCGATGATTATGGCATTGCCACGGATTTGGAGTCGCTCGGCAAGGACAACTTCACCTGCCGCCGTTGCAGCAATCGGCGTGGTTGACGGCCCGCCATAATCAAGGCCGCCATGGAAAGAACTATAAGGCCCACCGTTGTAACTGCGCCGCAAACCGAATCCCGCCGTGATGCGGTCTGAGTCCACCGGCACTGCGAAAGCCCCCATCCAATGTCGCGTGGTGCTTACATTTGAGGTGATGCTGGCAATGCGCTCAATTTCCGCGTTCACAATCGCCGCATCGAGCAACGCATTCTGATCAGCAGGCAACGTGATAGCTTGAAATTCATAGTCCGCGTCAGAAATAGGGACCTGTAACTCAAATATATTCGAAATTCCGTCAACTCCGGATGCCGTCACAACGAGTGGATAAACGCCCGGTTCTGCGAAGGCATGCACTCCCTGAAAGGCAAAATGCTTGTCGTCAGCGGCTTTAAAGTTGAGGCTCCATTCGGACAATGCGCCTGACAATTCACCTTCTGCATCAACCGAAGCGATGAGCATAAGCGCCTCACCTTGGCGCGGATGCACAGGTCGCAGTTCCATAGCGATAATAGGTGGCGGCAACCAGATTGCTGGTTGCTCCCCACCCGGGACGAAAATGCGCTGCCCTGTGTATACACCACTGGCTGGCAAAGCATTCCACTGAATCAGCTCGGCGGTGGAGACGCTATAGCGCACTCCAATTCTCGCGAGGGTGTCCCCTTGTCCGACGCTAACGAAGCGACCGAGGGTTCCAAACTGATCGCCTTCTTCTGAGCTCGCAAAGACAATCGGTTGTCCCAAATACAACGCGGATGGGTTTACAACACGATTCAAAAGAATGAGCGAATCAGTCGGAACATTTAAGCGCGTCGGCAACGTTGCAAAGCTATCGCCAATTTCCAGGCTGTGGGTAGTAAGGAGTCCTTGCACACCTGTGTAGCCCGGAATGAGCAGGCGCGCGCCCACAGAGAGCAGCGCTGGATCGGCAATGTCATTCGCAGCCTGCAACTCCTCGATACTCGTGCCAAACGCGATCGCAATTGAATAAAGACTGTCGCCTGACTGGACTATATACTCCGGCCCGTCAGCTTCCTGTGCCAAGGCGGATGCAGGCAACCTCCCCACTAGCAAGAATATGCCCAGCAGGAGCAGCAATACCCGTCGCCGCGGGAGGCGGAGCAACGTCACGAATTCTCGGAAGTGCATATCAAAAATAACCGCCGTCACCGGCGGTTGATTGGTTCGTCACCCTCTATCCACTCCAGTTCGTCGCCCAGTGTGACATGCTGGAGGATTGCGGGCGTTGTCTCCAAGACGTATT
Organism: Anaerolineales bacterium; assembly: GCA_965248775.1. Taxonomy (GTDB): domain Bacteria; phylum Chloroflexota; class Anaerolineae; order Anaerolineales; family JBHHUI01; genus JBHHUI01. Next base: position 136,928 of record OZ252150.1, on the reverse strand, counting down.
GTGCCGGCCCACGCGGCGCATATAAGAGGCGCCAGGGTTTCGCGAGACAAGTATCCACAACTCGTCCATGCCCGTCAAGCCAGACGACCCGATCGGAATGAACATGAATAACATGTGGATGGTCGTATTGAGTCGGGAGGCTCGCCGTTCGATAAAGAGTAGCCCTTCGCCCGAGCTTAAAGAACTCCGAAACATCAGACCGCGCAACTTGCAAGTGAAGGAGGCACACCAGCGTACCCGCGGCAGTAACAATTCTTTGGAGCCCCGGCGGCGCAAACCCACCCAGCGGGGAGTCTTCTGGATTATCGCGCGGCCTCCCACCAAGCGCGAAATTTTTCTCGACTGAGGAGCAGATAATCGTTGTCGGTTACGCGGATATCCATTGAGATCGTCCCGTCGTACCCATTCTTGCGTAGCATTTTATTCATCGCAATCCAATCCATGCCCTGTTCGACAGCCCCCAGTGGCAAATGCTGATCGCTCCCGCCATCATTTTCCGAAACGTAAACGTGGGAGAGGCGATCACTTAAGATCGGCTCGCTGAGGAACTCGCGCGCAAGGTTTATGGGAGTATTTACATTCGCGTGGCCGATATCCAGTGCAAGCCTGATCTGAGGAACGTGCCGAAAGATTTCAATGAAAAGTAGAATTTCGCGTTCATTGCGTGCACTATTCGCTAGGGCAAGCGATAGTCCAGCTCCCGCCTTATCGTTCAATTGTCCCAGCAAATCAATGTAGTAGTCTTGCAGATCCGAAAAGCTACGTTCCTGTTGATCCACAGAGAAGGGTATTGTCAGCAATTGAACGCCGGCATCGCCTGCAAGTTCGACAGTTTCTCCCAAGGCTGTACGTACAGCAACATCTATCTGCAAATGCTGATTCCCAATTGGAAGGTATTCGGAGGACCGCAACATCAGATCGACCCCCATAGCATTCGCTGCTCTGTGCAGTGCCTGTGGATCGAGTTTCGTTACCGCGGCCAGCGGTGGCTCGAGGGCCAGCTCCACAAAATCGAACCCCTCTTTCCCAAACCGTTGGATTTCTTTTATCGGTTCGGATGATGGATCTGCGACAACCCCTATTTTCATTGCACCCTTATTAAGCAAAATGAGGGTTTTGGCCGGCCAAAACCCTCTGTAGGACGCTCTTGTTTTTCGCCGAATAAATCGCGCGAGTTTACTCTGCTTCTGTGGCTGCCTCGCGATCAATCACTTGTTTGACAGTGTCGAGGAGTTCCTGCGGCCCGAAAGGCTTGGTAATGTAATCATCTACTTTGGCAATGTGGAGACCGAGAACTTTGTCGATGCTCTGAGCTTTGGCAGTGACGACAATCACTGGAATATCCTTCATTGCATCGTGCGATTTCATTAGCTGGTAGACTTCCCAGCCGTCCATATCCGGCATCATCAAATCGAGCAGCACCAGATCAGGGGTCTCTGCTTCGATCGCATCCAGACCTTCGCGCCCGCCCATTGCACCCACGACATCATAACCACGTCGACTCAGGATGAGCTTCACGAGGTCGATCATCTCAGGTTCATCTTCGATACAAACAACTTTTTTCTTTTCTTCAGCCATTTAGATGACTCCAAATTCCTTTGCAGGGGACTTCCGGTTAGTGTACCACAACAAGAGTACGCAATGTTGCTATAGTATAATCCGCCACGTGCGAAATAATTGCAAACCAATAACAAATTAATTGTGCAAGTTTGGCTTAAAATTGCCACCCCGGCCGTAGAAATCCCAAATCCATTTTCATCCAGAGGAACTAATGGCACCAGTCGCCGCTGGCGATGTAATACAACTGAGAAGCCGGCGTGACCGCAAAGCCTTCCATTTCCGCCTTGAGCCCGGGCGCCGGTTGGAAACCCACAAGGGCATTTTCGAGCACGATAACGTGATCGGGTGCTCTTACGGTCAGGAAATCACATCTCACTTGGGCGATCCCTTTTTCATACTGCGCCCCTCCACTGACGATTTACTGCGTACGCTCCGACGGAAATCGCAGATTATCTTTCCAAAGGATGTCGGCTTCATCCTTTTGAAACTGGCAATTTTGCCCGGAAAATTAGTCGTGGAAGCGGGTACTGGCAGTGGTGCACTGACGTTGGCAATGGCGCAGGCCGTTGGACCGAAAGGACACATTGTTTCCTACGATGTGCGCGAAGACATGCAAAATCTGGCGCGCCGAAATCTCGAACGTGAAAATTTAGCCGATCGGGTAACCCTCAAACAACGTGACATTGCTGAAGGATTTGACGAGACTGATGTTCAGTCGCTATTTTTGGATGTCCCAAACCCGTGGGATTACCTCGGAGTCGCGCGGGCTGCGCTCGGGGGTGGTGGGCACTTCGGTGCGTTGGTGCCGACGGCCAATCAGGTCATTGAATTGCTCGATGGCTTAAATCAGGAAGCCTTCGTTTATCCGGAAGTCCTGGAGATATTGATGCGCTACTACAAGACGGTTCCTGCCCGCCTGCGGCCGGATGATCGCATGGTCGGCCACACCGGGTATCTGGTCTTTGCAAGGCCAGTCGAATTCGCCCACCCCAAAAGAGCAATCCTCGACGAAACCGATCAAGACACTGATTCGACAAGCACTGATATTGACAATGAGCGCTGAATTCGCCGCGCAACTCAGTGCACGCTTGAATGCTCGTCCGACAGGGGTGCGCGCAGAGTGGCACGCACGGCCGGCTGCAGTTCTCGCTCCTCTCTATTATCACGAAGATCGCTGGCATCTGCTTTTCACGCAAAGAACAGACAAGCTTGTAGAACACCGTGGGCAAGTTTCATTCCCGGGCGGTAGTGTCGATCCCGATGACAAAGACCGCATCGAAACTGCTTTGCGCGAAGCCGAAGAAGAAATCGGTCTAAAGCGAGACGACGTCGAAGTGCTTGGAGTGCTCGACGAACTGATCACGGTTACGCAATGGCGCATTACGCCGGTGGTTGGGTCATTCTCTTACCCACATGTTTTTGCTGTCAATCCAGACGAGGCCGAATCGGCGTTTGGCGTCCCGTTGCAGTGGCTGGCAGACCCGACCAACCTGGAGACCCAGTATCGCGAACCTATCGTGCCAGGCCGGAAAGTGGCGGTGTATTATTTCAAACCCTACGATGGACATATTATCTGGGGCATTACTGCGCGCATGACGCTCTCGTTACTACAAGTGGCTGGGCTGATTGATGAGATGGAATGAATGACTCAGATGAGTAACCCTACAATTACAGGGATTGAATATCGAGAAACAAATATGAGATTTGGATCGGTTGACAAACGACTATTCACAATTTTGATGATCGTTTTCGTACAGATGGCGGGGATGTCGATGGTATTGCCGGTGTTGCCACTGTATGCGCGGCGCGAATTTGGTATGTCACCACAGACAATCACCGTGCTGGTTTCGTCATTCTTCGTTGCCCAGTTTGCAGCGGGCCCTTACATTGGCCGACTCTCAGATCGTTATGGACGCGTTCCAGTCCTCATTGTGAGCCAAATAGGAACAGCTATTAGCTTCGTCATGCTGGCACTTGCAGGCAGCCCGATAGAACTATTTGCCTCTCGCATCTTGGACGGCATCACCGGGGGAAATATCATCGCGGCCCAAGCGTACGTAACTGACATCACCCCGCGGGAAAAGCGTACGCAGTCGCTCGGATACATTTTTGCGGCCTTCGGCCTTGGATTCATAATAGGGCCTGCTGCGGGCGGATTGCTCTCTGCGGTCTATGGCGAATCAACGCCGTTTTGGGTTGCAGCTATCGCAGCGACCCTCACAATATTGCTTACCTGGCGCACTCTGAACGAAGCGCTGACACCGGAGCAACGTGAGGCCAATCGGCGCATGAAAAAGAGCGGCCTCGCACCTCTCGAGATCATCCGCAATATCCCCTTAGTTCTCATCCTTATCATCGCATTCGTTGGTCAGTTTTCGCTTGGTTTGGTGCAATCTACATTCGCGCTGTTTGGCGAGGCAGTTCTCTTCGATGGCTTTTCCGAACGAGCAACGAAAATCGGGATTGGTTTGTTATTCACAATAATCGGTTTTTCACAAATCTTCACACAGACTGTATTATTGCCGCGCGCAATCAAACGACTTGATGAAGAGAATATCGTGGTGTTAGGTCTCGCGGTCCGTACGATTGGCATGTTCATCTGGGCAATTGCGCTAACTCCGTGGTTGGGTGCGGCCGGCACATTGTTCTTCGCCACCGGCTTCGGACTCGCGATGCCGACTCTGCAATCATTATCAACGAATGCAGTTCCAGATGAAGTGCGTGGTGGTGTGCTCGGGATATATCAGTCGGCCATTAGCTTATCAATTATTGTCGGCACTTCAATGGGAGGGGTCTTATTCGCTATCACACCTGCCACCCCGTACTGGATCGGCGGCGTGCTATCCGTGATTACAGTGCTCCCCGCTCTAGTACTCGCTCGCTATATCAGAACGCACAAAATCAGTGCCGAAGCTGCACCCGCGAAGGCTTAATGTGAAATCCAGGAAGCAATTCCTGAAGAGGAGCCGCCAGTGAACGAATGCACACATCTCGACCAAGTCCAGTCGGTCAATCCCGGTAGCGTTGGTTGCGAGGAATGCCTGAAGATCGGTGACTCCTGGGTTCATTTGCGTATGTGCCTGACCTGCGGCAAGGTGGGTTGCTGCGATGACTCCAAAAATACCCACGCGAGCAAACATTTTCATGAGGATGGTCACCCGCTCGTTCGTTCCATGGAGCCGGGTGAAGATTGGTCGTGGTGCTATGAAGACAAAACATATGTGCCTGTGGCATACGAGCCGCCGCCACCCGAGACACCCGAGTCGAAGATAAGTTCTGCCAGTGTAGTGCGGAGTTACCTGCTCATTGCCGGGCTTTACACGCTATCGTCATCTCTAATCTGGGGTGTCAATACGCTTTTCCTACTCGATGCCGGGTTGGACATATTTGGCGTTTTCATCGCCAATGGAATCTTCACGGGCAGCATGGCTCTGTTTGAAATACCAACCGGTGTTCTGGCAGACACGCGTGGGCGACGCACCTCCTTTCTTCTGAGTGTGGCTGTTGTCTTGTTTGGCACGGTTGGTTATGTCGGTGTTGCAGCATCTGGTGGTGGTCTGTTCTGGTTTGGGGTGATGTCGGTCGTGCTTGGACTGGGCTTTACATTTTATTCCGGCGCCGTGGAAGCCTGGTTGGTCGATGCGCTTAATGCTACCGGATATAAAGGAAAGCTGGATCAGATATTTGCACGTTCTTCGGCGGTCTCGGGCGCAGCCATGCTTGTAGGGACTGTGGCAGGTGGCTTACTCGGCACCCTGGACCTTTCAATTCCATTTATTGGCCGGGCGATTCTACTGGCTATTGTTTTTATCGTGGCCTACTTCACTATGCACGATATTGGCTTTGAACCGAAGGAAAAAACCATTCGAGAATTGACCGCAGAAATGCGGAGGATCGCCATCAATAGTGTTGCCTTTGGCTGGCAACAGCGCGAAGTCCGCTCGCTGATACTGGCCGGGCTGGTCGTATCCGTATTCACGGCCTGGGGCTTCTATGCCTGGCAACCGCACTTCCTGGCATTGCTAGGACAAGACTTACCCTGGGTTGCGGGTGTGATTGCAGCATTGGTGGCGCTCTCGATGATGATTGGGAATGGGCTCGTCGAATGGTTTGCACGCTTCTGTGGCAAGCGCACGACTCTGATACTTTGGGCGCTCGGAATTCAGGCCACAGCTGCAATCGGCGTAGGGTTAGTGAACGACTTCTATGTAGCGGTCGGGCTGTATCTTGTCGTCACCTCCACCTTTGGCGTGTTGATGCCCGTTCGGCAGGCTTACATTCATCAGGTCATCCCCTCCGAGCAACGTGCCACCGTGCTCTCCTTCGACTCCTTGGTCGGTAGTGGCGGCAGTATGGTCGGACAGGGAGGCCTGGGATACATATCGCAAGTGCGCTCTATATCGAGAGGATATGTCATTGGCGGCCTGATTTCTTTCCTTTCGCTGCCGGCGATTTTCGCTCTGCGCAAGATGGGCCAACCAGCCGATGTGATCGTCGGCGACCCCGGCAAGCAAAGTTCCTGCGCAGCCCAGGGTTTGCCTTCCGTTACCGGCATCCATGCGACCGCACCTGCTACTGCCGAAGTGGGCTAATGCGAACTTAAACAATCTGATCATTCCAAACAAGCTCTAGCACGTGCAGCTGCCTCACCCAATTACCTGGCCTAGTTGTAAATCAATCTGTATCTAACAATGGCAGATAGAGTCTCTCAGGGGTTTGAATACCTGGCGGAAAACGGACTTAACCTTCAAGCCGTCTTCGATTGCCCGCAGCTGCCTGTGGATGTGGATCAAACCATAACGAATTCCGGCGTGCCATTGGATAAATTCAAGAGCCTGGTGCTGCTTGGGCACGGCGGCAAACGCCTTTGGCAAGCAATGCAGGCAGCAGGAGCGCCGGCGTCAGATCCCGTTGATCGCTTCAGTTTGCAATTGGTGGATAGCTTCATAGCAGAGTTCCTCGATTCTGCTGAAGTTTTGATCCTCTATCCACTAACGACGTTTAACTTGCCGCTCCAACGTCTGGGCGAGCTGGCTGAGTGGCATCATCCCTCGCCGCTGGGGATTGGCATCAACCAGCGGTCTGGGCTTTGGTTCGCTTATCGGGCTGCCTTTGTAACCACCCAAGAGCTGCCAACTTTGTCCGCCGAATCGACGCCATCGCCTTGTGACACTTGTGCGGACAAGCCGTGCATCAGTGTGTGTCCAGCCGATGCAGTGGGAAGTGTTGGCGAATTTAGTATGCCGAACTGCTTTGGCTGTCGCCTGCAGCCAAATTCACGCTGCCGGGATCGCTGTTTGTCACGATTGGCTTGTCCTGTTGCGCCCGAACACCAGTATTCGTTGGAGCAGGTTCAATACCATTATTTGATCACACTGGATTCAATCCGAGCTTATCAGACAGACGCTTCTTGAAATAGTGCTGGGCCAGAATGGGGATGCTTGGTGAGTGCTATCGGAGACTCAGTTCGGCGACGACAGCGCGATGGTCGGAGACGCCATCGTGTGGTGCATTCCACGCCCCACGCGCATCCCAGTGCTCCGAAAGTAAGATGTAATCGATACGAATGAGCCAGCGCGGGATCAGCATTCCGGCAACGCGGGGCTTTTTCGTTCCACTGTCTGCGCTGCCCGGAAATGTATGGCCGAATCCAAAACCACCGTTAAGCCAGGCATCGGTCATTGACTCTGTCAGAATTTGATAGGCCGTGTTCATCGACGTGGCATTGGCATCGACTGCCACTATCACTGCAGAGTTCTGCGTTGCCTGCGAAGCATAATCCGCCAGGGCATACGCCTGTTGCTCTCGTAAGCGGAAGTTGTGAGTTACAGCCCACGGCAGGCCGAAGCCGGTTGAATACAGGTGGACGTTCAGTACTTTGACAATTTGATCATTCCATACAAGCTCTAACAGTTGCGGGCGACCCAACCATTCCAAGGGTAGTTGTTCTCCCGAAGCTTGGATGGGATATTTACTCAGCGCAGCCATCCCGCGCACATCATTCACCGGATCGACAATTTGATACGGGTATATCTCTGCAAAGGTGGTGGCGAGGGCCTCGGCCAATGGCTCATTAACTTCCTGAAGCAGGACAAGATCGGCATCCTGTTCAAGTAATGTCTCAATGATCGGTTCAGCTTGCGTATGCAAGCCCAACACGTTGTAGGACATCACAGTGAGCGTCTCTCCTTCGGCATGCGCGCGTGCCAAAGGGGGAATGAGCAAACCACCCCACAGCCATAAGAAAAGGCCCACACCGCTCACAAAACCCAACCACTGCTCGCGACGTTTTGTCCACATTGCCAGCAAGGCCATTACCGGCAGCGGCACGAACAAATACAACGACAGTGCATTCAGCAATCCCAGATAACCAAATTGGTCTCCGCTGATTACATAGGCTGAGTACCAGCCAAAGAGAATCGAGTAATACACCCACCCGGCAGCGATCGACCATGGTCTTAGAGAGGATTTCAGTTTTCGCACACCTTGTAATTTAGTGCTCTGCACTCGAAGTGATTTCCTCGCCAAGGCGGCCTGCCTCCCGCACAAGAAACGCATTCACTCCAATATATGCTATTGGATTCATCATTCGTATGGCAGTGGCAAATTCATCCCAGCATGAATTCCAGGTAGTGGTTACATGGTAACTGATGGGGACCACGCTGTATTGTAGTAATGGAGATACAACTTGAGTACAGCTTCATGGTAAACGTCGGACTTGGAGAAAGAAAGAGTTTTGCGCACGAAGCGAGCCAGTCTCTGGCGCAAGGTGTTGTTCCAGCGTTCCACGTGAGATGTCTGGCCGCTTTCTTTGCCGACACTTTGGTGAGTGTCGTTTGGTAAAACCTTCTGGTAAGCGTGCCAGAAGTCGCTGAAGGAGCAACACGCTTTGTAGGATGCTGGGATGGATTTCCATAACGCGCGACAACTTTTTTCACTGCGGTCGCCAATAAAATAGGCCACCACTTGGCGCGTGCGCCGACACAGCGCGACCCATATCCAACGTTTATCGTTTTTTGTGCGTACAAATGACCATAATTCATCCAATTCCAGCACATCATCCGTTTTTACGGTTTCTAAAGTGTCAGCCAGGTTCGGCATAGCGCCGGCCTTCTCCAGAATCCAGCGTGCTAATGTCTGCCGCGCGATGCCAAAGATGCGCTCAATGCCGCGCATACTGGCTCGCTCTCGATAGGTGCGTAGGACAAATTCTCTGATGAACTCAGGATAAGAACGGCTTTGCGGTTCCAACATTCCATAAGCGGCGCAATCGAGACAATGAAACTTCTGACCGCCTTTATAGTCTGTACCATTCTTGACAATGTTGAGGCTCCTGCACTTTGAACACTCATGCGTGATGACACTCTGGATCATTTTGGCGCTCCTCTGTTTGGCAGGCCAACAACTTACTTTTTCCAGACTCATCAGTCAACATGTAACCACTACCGAATTCCAATAGCGTCGCAAATTAAAACCACCCGCGCGGAAGGCATGCCGGTGATCGCGCCAGACCACGACTCTTGTGCCCGCAAACAGAAACACATGTAGAGCTTCACGCACTGCGATGGAATGCCAGGGCATGTTCATGCGCATGCGGGCCAGGCGCTCACATTGGAAAGTGACGTGGGCAACTTCGTCCTGCAAAATCTGGCGGCAGATCGCCTTCAGAACCGATGAATGAGTCGCATTCAGGATTGCGTCGTAATACACCTTGGCGATTATCTCCGCTGTCACCAGCACACCCACCGATAGTTCGAGTCCGGCAAATTTCCGCAGACGTCGAAATACCGAGTCGCTGAAATTTCCCTGGATTGTCGGAATGCTCTCTAGTTTCATGAAGCGTCCTAAAGTTGCGGCATGGCGCTGCTCTTCACGGATGAAAAGGCGGATCGCTTCGACATAGGCAAGTTCGTTGTTCGCCTGCGCATACTCCTGCGCTCGGCGCAACAGGTTGCGACCTTCGGAGCTTTCGCCGAGTTGAAACTTTTGCAGTGAACTCGCAATTGCATCCCGCTCGACTGCTGTGAGTTCCGCGCCGGAATTCCAAGGGATCAGCGGCAAATTGCGCGCATTCGCTTCGAAGTAGAGCTGCCATTGAAAAGAAGATTTCATTTGGACTCCTGAATCTGAGAAGCTTCTCTTTTGGCCACCCAAATACAGGTGTTCCCGTACAAGACGGAAAAGCGAAGCTTCTATCGGATGGATTTAACTTTCGGCGATGGCAATCGCCGGGGTGTTAATCGGCCCCCAAGTGCCATCCACTTCCAATTGCCAGGGGTCGCTCGCCTGCAAGCGCCCATCGACACCGGGGGTGAGGCGGTAAAGCGAGCCTTCTGTTTCGATACATATCAAACCGGTTGGCATACGATCAATTGCGTTATAGACAGCGACTTGGCACCGGCCATCCTCTGCAATCGCTTCCAGGTACTCAACTCGTTCCAATAAGCCAATACCGAGCAATTGCGTCTGTAGCCAACCGGCACTATGCCTTGCACCCGGGTCACAAGCCGCTTGACCGGGAATGTAAACACCCACGAGAGATTTCGCTTTTTCCGTGCAGCCCCCGAGCCAGCCCAATCCGGCAATCTCCACTTGTCCATCGTTGACATTTGTGTAACCTGCATCCGGTGTCGGAATCACAACAATTGGCGGATTAGGATTTGTGCTGGCCGTAGCAAGCATCCAAACGAATCCCCCAAGGAACATAAATGTCATTGTGAGACCGAGACGGCGTTTTGTGGGTTCCATAATCGTTTCCTTTCGCTCCGAGCAGAGCGATTGCGCTGCTCTTGCGTAGTAGACGTCTCATTTGCCTGCCGGGTTCCACATTTATACGAAAATTTCCGTGCCCTCGGAAGGTCTTAATCCGGTCGCACGGTGGTGTGCTATCTTGGGACTAGACGTGCGGCCGGAGGGCACGATTGAGCCCAACTCCGTCCCGTCAAGCCGTCACCGGGGCTGGGCAGGCGCGCGCAGAGGATGGCCTGAAATTTTCGGGCTTTAATATTATAGGACTTACGCAGGGAGCATAGAGATAGAAGGTAGCCGAAGCTGAGTTCGCATGTAGTTGCTCAACAAACCTTGCTTAATTTGATACACATTCGTATGTGCATCCTGCGCAATCTGATTCAGGCGTACCCAGACAAGCATGGCACAAGCAATATGATTGCGCTGTGCTCGTTGCGAACGACATTGAGATGCTTCCAGCCCGGTTAGCTGTTTGGCCTCTCGGTGAAACTGCTCAATCTTCCAGCGGATGGCACTTTCTATGCCTGTAGCATCTGAGGAATCTTGAGAGTGGTCATTGGTAACCACATGCTCTGTGCGGTGAGTAGACACCGCAATCCGGAACAGTTTCACTTGATGACCTTTTGGAAACTTTTTGAGATGAACCATTTTTCCCGCTTCAATCTCCTCAGCGCTCCAAGAGAGCGCATCAACTCGGCAGTAGTCATCCGCAGGACTTTCTGTCGCTTGCCGGTTCGATTTCAACGGACAGTAGTAGATTTTGCCGGCTTTTTCGACTGCTTTCATCACTTTCATCGTCGCATACCAGCTATCCATCAACACAGTGCGGAAAGGAAGCTGTTCCACATGCAGAATGGTTCGCCACATATCCAACAAGTGGTCGAGTTTGCTACGTCCATCTCGCGCAGGGTCAAAAATGCGGTAATCGATGACCCAGAATTTATCGATGTCGGGATTGACATAGACACAAGTCACGAGCCCGATGCCTTTGATTACCTTTTTGGCGTTGCCACTCCACTGCCTACGCACCAGTTCAATGGCAAAGGAATGGTTTTTATCAAGCACCGTATCATCAAAGAGAATGTAGCCATCTTCAGAGAGAACCAACTCTTTGCGCACCATTTGGCGCAGTTCCCGTGGCGTAAATTTTTCCCCTCATCAGTCGATTGACACGATCGTGGCTCAAATGTTCACTATGGTCAGCAAAGTAGGTTTGTGTGTAATTGATTTGGCTAACCAAGAGAAATTGGCTGTAATCCCAGTGAGATAATTTGTTCATTCACACATTGTCTCAGTTTCTCCCTGGTTTGCGTAAGTCCTAAATTATTTGTTTTTTATCGGGGAGGTGGGGATTCGGCGTTAACGCCGTTCGACCCGGAGCCCTGGACAGAGCGACCGCGGGTCAATTCGTCGCGGTTTTCGAACCACCAGCGTGTGGCTTCGACGCGGCTATTGCAATCAACTTTCCGAAAAATGCGTTGCACACCTTTTTTCACCGCATCTTCCTTGAGACCCATCCGGTAGGCTATCTGCTGATTGGTGAGCCCATCCTCTGCCAGTAGCCAAAAGATCGAAAATTCGCGCTCCGAGTATAAGTCAGCAAGTGTCGCCAGATCGGTCGCAAGCAATTCACCGAGCGTTCCAGTTAGCAAAGGCGAAACAAAACGATAGCCCCGCACGGCAAGCCGCAAGGCGCTGACAATTTCTGCACCGGAAGGTCGGTCGTCCTTATGCATGATAGATACGCCCAAACGCAGAAGCTGCTGGAGCATGCGCTCGTCGAGGTCTTTGGAGGTGAGCACCACCATCGGCAAAAATAGTGAGTCCGAGTTGGAAACGTGCTCTAGAAATCTAATGCCTTCCTGCACAGTGTGTGTGGGTGGCAACGAGAGATCGACCAGCGCGGCGTCAAATGTATTTGTTTCGAGAGCGCGCAGCGCCTCGGATACTTCGGTGGCGTGTTCGAGGATAACTTCCGCACCCAACTCAAAGCGCAAGCCCTCAACATAGTGCGTATGGTCTTCCAGCATAAGCACGCTGAGGGGTTGGTCGGGCATGGGGTATTAGAGGGAAGTGTTTCTGACTAATTCTCGGGGCAACTTACAAGCGGGCGTCTCAATCGGTATAGATGGTGTTGACCCGACGCGCGAGTTCAACATCGCGGTTTGAAATCCCATCGACGTCATGAGACACCAGATCAATCCGCACTGTACCGTACACATTGAACCACTCAGGGTGATGATCATATGCATGTACTTCCAGCGCAACCTTGCTCATGAATCCAAATGCTTGCCGAAAATCTTTGAATTTGAACTCGCGCTGCAGTTTACCGTCTTCCACCGCCCAACCATGCAGTTCAGTGACAGCGGCGTCGATCTCTTCTGTGTTCAATTTATGAGTTGCCATTGGATGCCTCGCGAAATGCTAATTTCGGTTGGGATTGCAGCAATATTTTCTCTTCGAGACGCGGGATTTGGACATGAATTTCGGTGCCTGCGCCGGGTTGGCTTGTGACTCGACCAGTTGCGCCGAATTGACGCTCTGCCAGCTCGATGCCCTCGAAAATGCCATCCGGTCCCGGGCGCACAATATCGGGCGCAAAACCACTGCCATTGTCCACGACCTCAAGTTCGACCAAGCGAGGGGCGACCTCAATGCTGATTCCAATTCGTTGTGCGCCACCATGGACAGCTGCATTCGCCACAGCTTCGACCGCGAGACAGTATAGCACGTCGACTATTTCCAATGGCAGTTCGTCAATATCAGGGGACAAGTTGAAGTGCAAGCGGCAACCTTGATCTACATATTGCGTGATTTTTGTCGCTGCGCGCCTTAACTCGTCCCGCAGGCCAGTGTGCCCGATACCATCGCGATTACCCAACCGGTGGAGCATCGCCATAAATTCAAGCTTGGAGGCCACAGCCGCAGCCTGATCAAGCGCGGCTGCGCTCCGTTTCGGATCCACATCCAGCAAATTTTGCGCGGCAGCAATAAAGCGGCGCAGGCTATCGGCACTCACCATGAGCGAACCATGCACTCCGAATAGTTGTCCTCCAAAGGCAACGTAGCGTTGCCAGTTCCGGCGTTCGCGATTGATCTGCTCCGCCACAACGGTTGCGAAGGCTTCCAAAGTCAACTGCGATTGGGGTGGAAACTCGCGCGCCTCCCTGAAATGCAGAAAGAGCGCGCCCACGAATTCGCCCGGTTCCCCCACTGGGAGGAAGACGGTCGCCTGCACGCCTTCCCGCGACACAAAGCGATCGCGGCCGTCAGCCTCTTCCAGAAGTCCATCTTCGGCCAGGAGCGGATCGCGTGTGGCGTCTGAGCTGTAATAGGGCCGGCCTTGTTCCAATAAATCGAACAAGGCCGAATCGTCCGGTAACCCCGGCACATCCATCGCTTCCGGTTGACGAAAATCGCCGCCATAGAATGGTGGCAGCAGCGGATAACTTGTACCGGGCGCAAGCTGATAGAGCACGACAAGGTCGGCGCCAAACTGTATGCGGGCCTGCTCTGCAAGTGCAATGAACATCTCGCCAATTTCAGAACACTCGCTGATGCGTCGAATGCCTTCCGCGAGCATATCGCGCAGGCGCTCGGCTTCCTTACGGACGTGCGCGCTGCGGGCAAGCGCGATCCCGACAGAGTCTGCCAGCACAGTCAAATGATCGATGTCGATCTCCCAGAATTCCGCCCGCCGGCGACTCACGATTGAGAGAATTCCCACGGCCTGATTGCGCACAACGATTGGAACGGCCAGTGAAGAGACGATCCACTCAAACCCCGCCAATGGGGAATAGTGCTCGGCTTCCTCGACGTTGTTCCAACCCTCGGGGCGGCGCTGTTGCAGGACGGCTTCGAAAAGTCCTGTTTCCAGCGGAAGGGTTAGACGTACCCAATTGCCGGGGGCTGCTCCATGTGCAGCGTGCAATTCTAGTACCTGCGCTTCAGGCTCCAAAATCCAGATGTGGACGTGTTCATAGCGCAAGCGTGCTGCGATGAGACTTGCGATCGTCGGGAAGGTACTTTCGATCTCCGGGGTATTGGAGAGTTGGTTTGCGACTTGCCGCACGAGTTGCGTGCGCAACTCTGTCAAGAGGAAGCGTCGGGCGAGATAATAGTTGGATGTGGCCACTGTCGCGAGCCAGATTGGTGACGGAATAGCGTCCGAGAGTGAGAGGCCCGCAAAAAGCAGCAGGAGAAAAAGCAGCCCGCATGCAAACGTCAGGATGAGCAGGTACGGAAACGTATCGTCCCGTTCGGAAAGAAACAGCAACGGGAATAGATAGACCGGCCACAAGTGCAAGACGTCGGCGCTTTTTACGCCCGCAAAAATGATGAAAATCAGAAGGGCCGTGCTCGCCATCGCTACGCCGATACCCGCCCAAACGAACGAAAGGTCTGGGCGCAAGATCCGCACGAGCCAGTGCTGGTTGCCGTGGAGCCACAACCGTTCGACCCGCCAGTAGAGCACGAGCAGACAGGCAACGCCGATAAGAAGCACAACAAACAAAACCCGCACATACGGGCGGCTGATAAAGGTAACGAACAGCACCAGGCCGACGATCATGGCAACGAGGGTGCCGGCAATGGGGTAATAGAAGCGCGAACCCAGCCGAAGCATCCAGCGACGTGGGGCAACGAAGGGGTCATATGCTGGGATATTCAACCGGTGTTGTAACACGGAGTACCTCCAAACCTAAATCGCGGGCGACTTCTATCAATATACACTGCGCAAGCCTTCTGAGTATCAACCAGGGCGTGCCCAACCTATGCACGAAGGTGCCAGATCAAAAAGACCACTGCCGCGAGTGCAGTGGTCTTTTGTAAATCCGAATTGTGTGCGGTGATTACTCGTCGGAAGTTTTTGATTGTTCGCCGGCGACATCGCCTTCTTCGTCTTTGCCACGCTCCAACACTTCGAAATCTTCGGCGTCGAATTCCTCGTCTTCGGCTTCTTCTTCCTCAGTTACGCGGCTTGCGAAAGATACGCGAGCGATGACATCTTCGGGCGATGAGAGCAATGTTATGCCCTTCGGCACGGAGAGATCACCAGCTGATACAACGGAATCGGGATCGGTGAATTCTTCAGCACTGATATCAATATTGCCAATCAGGTCACCAGGGAGACATTCAATCTGAACTTCATTCAGCAGTGTCACGATCATATAATCACCCTGTGATAGAACCGGCGCTTCACCAACGATCGTAACCGGAACCGTCGTAACGATGGTTTGGTCCATGGCAACTTTCAGGAAATCTATGTGCAACAGATTGCCACGGACAACATCACGCTGTGTCTCACGCACAACGGTTTTGTGGATCTTGCCATCCACTTCGAGATCGATGAGCACCGTACCTTGAATCCGGTTCAACAATATTGCGGCGTCATGCGAATCCAACTGGATTGCGACTGGTTCAGCTGCGGCACCATACATTACCGCCGGCAATTTGCCGGTGCGACGTAAGCGTCCGACACCTTTTCTTACAGCGGTGCGAGTTTCCGCTTCTATTTTGTTTGTATCCATCTTCATCCACCTTAATTAATCCGAAAAAATCGTTCGTTATCGTCTACGGCGCAACAATGAGCCTACGAAAAGAATCAGACCGACTGCAACGCCGGCGATCATACCAGCAACGGCTGCACCCTGCGTGTCCAGGACAGTTTCAACGGGGCCATTCACCTCGCGGGCTAGTAAAATCATTGTGCGCGAATGATCGCTTTTTACAAAGTCGCTTACGACGAGAAAACTGTTCGAATTGGTAAGTTGCAGGCGATCCGCAATACCAACTACAATTCCCCCCTGCTCGACGCCGACAGTACCCGCCCGAGCCGCGACGATTCCACCCTGTTCCAGATGCACGACATCAGCATTGACAATGCTCGCGCCACCTTGCCGGATTTCAACCTCATTGGCCGAAACGGAGTTAGCGCCGCCCTGGACAATTCGGACAGTTTCCGCCTCCACACTCTGCGCACCGCCCTGTTGAATGTTGACCACTTCGCCAGAAACGATCTGATCTTCTGCAGTGGAAATGAGAGACCGATTCTCAACTTCAGATGAGACCAAATCTTCCGACATAATCATTTCTCCTGTACATACTAAAAGGGACGTTTCTTGTATCTTTGCAGAAACGACCCCGTGGAACCCACATTTTGTCGGGCGCGTGCCCATTACTGGGCGGCGGGATTCTATCGTGCGCATCATGTTTCGTCAAGGATTCAGACGTTATTGAAGCATCACGCGGGTAAATGCGGGCGAATAGATTAAGTTTTCAGCTATGGTAGGATTGCGGCTGTGACCAATATTCAGTGTATATTGATCGCAATCGCTCTGTTTTTGACCGCTTGCTCCCCGGTTGCTGCGACTTCGGCGGTTGAGCAGTTTCAAGTTACGGTCGTCCACGATGGCGAAACAGAGACAATTGGATCAACTGAGCTAGTTGTGCGTGACGTGCTGAGCGAACTGGGTATTACGCTCGCCACGCAGGACCGCATAACGCCTGGCGAGTTTTCCCCGCTCACATCGGATATGACAATCACAATTGTCCGCGTACTGGAAGAACTGGAATTGCAAGAAGTAGAAATTCCCTTTGAGCAACAGACAGTGCGCAATGAAGGCTTACCCGAAGGGGAGACACGCCTGCTCCAGACTGGTCAGAATGGAGTAGAGGAAATCACTTTCCGGATTGTGTATGAAGACGGCGAACAGGTATCCCATTCGGCGGTAAGGCGCACGGTGCTCGTTGAGCCGATCCCGGAAATTGTTATGGTCGGTTCGCAGAGCACATTCACGATCATTTCGATCAAAGGTACGCTGGCCTATCTCTCGGCGGGCAACGCCTGGGTCATGCGCGAGTCGAGTAGCAGCCGCCAACCACTTACAATTTCAAGTGACCTAGACGGGCGCGTCTTCAGCATTTCCCCTGCGGGCGATTATTTGCTCTACACAAGAAACACCGGTGAAGAAGACGCATTCAACTCCTTATGGGCGATCTCGACCTTTGGTACGGATAACCTCTCCATTAATCTGAAAGTAGAAAATGTTCTGTGGGCGGACTGGTCGCCGACCGATCTGCGCACAGTGGCCTACTCCACCGGCGAGCCACGCGAACGCGCACCCGGCTGGCAAGCGAACAACAATCTGGTCTTGATAGAATTTGATGAGAATGGTCGCATGATTGGCCAAGCCACAGAGTTGTTGGACTCCTCTGCAGGTGGGATTTACGGCTGGTATGGCACAAATTTTTCGTGGGCCCCAGACGGACGTAAGCTTGCCTATGCGCAGGCAGATACGATCGGACTGATCACGCTCGACGGAACGGATGCCGCAACGCAATTCCCAATTGCCGCTTTTCCACCTTTCAAAACATACAGCGATTGGGTGTGGAATCCCTGGCTGACCTGGTCACCAGACAGCAATATCCTGTATACAGTCCTACATGGTCCACCTCTAGGATTGGAAGCGCCGGAAGACAGTCCGGTGTTCGATGTAGCTGCGATTGCTGTAGATGGGAGTTTTGACGCTGCCCTAGTGAGCCAGGCCGGGATGTGGGCAGCTCCGATCCCCTCACCACATGCCCCCGAACGCGGAGATTTCCAACTGGCTTTCCTGCAGGCTCTGACTCCACTGGAGAGCGTGACGAGTCGCTATCGTCTAAAACTAATAGATCGCGATGGCAGTAATGCCAGTCTCATTTTTCCACCCGAAGGGGAAACTGGACTTACACCACAACCAATTGCCTGGTCACCGGAGGGCAAGCAACTCGCTGCGGTATGGGATGGAAATCTTTGGATCGTCGATGGGGCAACCGGGCTGGCGCAACAACTCACAGGCGATGGACAAACCACCAATCCAGATTGGGCACCTTAACGTACGACCAGGGTAAGAGCCTTTGGCAGGTCCAGCACCCCTTCTCCCAAAAGCACACAACCCGCATAACGCATTCGTGAAAAAACAAAAACTGGCCGTAGCGCTTTGTTTGCTGGCTACCATCGCAACTGCACTGGGATCGGGTGCGCTCTATACCCAAACACAACGACTCGAGCGTGGACGCAAACCTGTTTTGCCGTCTCTCACTTTGCAATCTCGCCCCGACAATCTTTTTGGAATCAATGTTGCGCTATTGAATGTCGAGGACTCGGAGCGAGATGCTGCACTTGATCTGATTGCCGAATCCGGCTTCGGCTGGATCAGGCAGGAGTTCCCCTGGAACGAGCTACAGCCGGGAGCAGATCATTTCGAATGGCAGGCCGCCGATGGCCTGATTGCAGCCGCATACGCGCGCAGACTGCAGGTAATCGCGCTCTTGCAAATCACACCTTCCTGGGCTCGCAGTTCAAATGCTGCTGATATCCGCAGTGCGCCCCCGGAAGACCCAGAAGACTTCGCGTCATTTGCTGCGGCCTTCGCAGCCCGTTATGCCGAAAATATTGACGTCTACCAGATCTGGGACGAACCGAATCTCGCTTCCGGTTGGGGCGGACAACCGCCAAATGCTGCAGCTTACACTCGCTTGTTGGCAGCCGGCTACGCAGCGATCCACACCAAAGATGAAGGCGCGACCGTGCTGTTGGCCGGTCTGGCACCCACGATTGAAACCGGTCAGGAAAACCTGAGCGACCTGCTCTTTTTAAATCAACTGTATGAGCAAGGAGCGCAGGCCTTCTTCGACGCAGCTGCTGCCAAACCCTACGGCTTTGCAACACACCCGGCAGATCGCGATGCAGACTCAGACGTGTTGAATTTCTCTCGGATGATCCTGATGCGCGAAGCGATGGTGGCCGCCGGGGATGAGAACGCGCTCCTGTGGGCTAGCAACTTCGGTTGGAATCATTTACCGGTGGATTGGAGTGGACAGCCCTCGGTCTGGGATTTCACCTCTGCCGAGGAGCAAGCATGGCGCACACTGGCGGCGTTTGAACGGGCGCGCAACGAGTGGCCGTGGACAGGTGTGCTAGTGCTCGAGAATTTCCAACCTGCAACTGCTTTCGATGATCCACGCTGGGGTTTTTCTCTCGTCGCCTCGGATGGCGAATCCAGCCAAACGCACGACATTCTTGCCGACGCGATGCCGCAGTTATCGACTACCGCCCCACCCGGCGTGTATACGGCTGACACACGTTTTGCAGAGTACGAAGGGGCGTGGAAGTTTTCTGCCCTCGGGGCCGACATTCCGCTGGACGGCCCGTCCGAAATAACCTTCGAATTCGAAGGTACGGAGATCGGCATCATTGCTCGCCGCGACAACTATCGCGCCTATCTCTACGCCCAAATTGACGGTCTCCCGGCAAACGCGCTCCCAATTGACGCCGATGGGGAAGCCTATGCGGTGCTCACCAGCGGGGATTATCTCCCACATACCGAGACAATCTGGCTAGCCCAAGGTCTCAATCCAGGCAAACACACCGCAACCATTCAGGCAGATCGTGGTTGGAACCAGTGGGCGATTGCTGGCTTTATTGTGGGAAATGATCCGCAGACCACAAGTCTTATCTGGGGGTATTCAATTCTGTTTGTCCTTGCTCTGGGCGGAGCTTATAGCACCGGCTATTTATTGTGGCGCGGTGATTTGCTTCCTGCGCAGAGTGTCTGGGCTGCGACGCTGGGGAAACCCTGGCAAATGGTAGCGACGGCGACGCTGGCAGGCTTGGTGTGGGCGAGTGCGTGGCTAACCTGGGGCACTGAGACGACGCAGGCAATTCGTCGTTACGGGGATAGCACAGCGCTGCTCTTGACTTTGATTTCTGCAGGTGTATTTTATTTCTCGCCGTGGCTGCTGGTAACGCTGTTGAGTATGATCGGCCTATTCGTCGCGATCCTGCTGCGGCCGCAGTTTGCATTGCCTCTCGTGGCCTTCTTTGCTCCCTTTTATCTGTTGCCGCGTCCGCTCTTAGAGCGTGCCTTTTCGCTTGTGGAAGTAGTTACGCTCATGGCAACGAGTGCGCTTACATTACACTTTCTGGCCCGCGGGATGACCTTCCTACGCGAGAAAAAATCTCTACGGGCAGGACTTTCCTCCTTTGCAACGCGCTTCACGGGACTTGATCAGGCTGTACTCGCTTTTGCTGCCATCAGTCTGGTTGCCACGGCATTCGCCGAGAACCGGGCCGTAGCCGTCACCGAGTTTCGCACGATGATTGCAGAACCATTGGTCATCTATGCTTTATTGCGAGTGCTCCGTTTAGGTGAATTTGCTGTTTGGCGCACAGTTGATTTCTGGATACTAGGAGGCGCACTGGTCGCCGTAATCGGCCTCGTCCAGTTCTTCAGCGGCACGAATCTGATCACTGCCGAAGGCGGCGTTACGCGTTTGCGCAGTGTGTACGGCTCTCCAAACAATGTTGGATTGTACCTCGGCAGACTCATACCGATCGCGCTCAGCTTCGCACTTCTAGGTTTGCAGCGCAGACGAAGAATACTTTACGGCGCCGCGGCCGCGGCCATGGGATCGGCGCTCGGGCTTAGCTTATCGCGCGGTGCCTTGCTTCTTGGCGTACCGGCTGCGCTGGCAACTGTGCTCTTATTCTGGCAGGGAAAGCGCGCAGCATATGCGTTGGCAGGGTTGGCGACTGCAGGCATGATCGCTCTGGTTCCGCTTAGCCGCCATCCACGTTTTGCCGAATTACTTAACCTTTCCACCGGCCCAACTTTTTTTCGCTTGAACTTATGGCGGAGTGCAATCAACATTGTGAGGGATAATCCTCTCACCGGTGTGGGGCTGGATAATTTTCTCTATGCCTATCGCGGGCGTTATATCCTGCCGGCCGCTTGGCAAGACCCAAGCCTAAGTCACGCCCACAATTTGATATTAGATTTCGCCACCCGGCTGGGCTTACCCGGACTGGCAATCGCTCTCTGGATGTTGATCGAGCTATTCCGCAATCTTTGGCGTGGACTACGGAATGCCCGCAACCGAAATTTGTATGCCCTCACGGTTGGGCTACTTGGCTCGCTCATCGATTTCCTCGCACATGGACTGGTTGATGCCTCATACTGGTTTATTGATCTGTCGTTCACATTTATGCTGACCGCCGGGTTGATCGCTTGGCTCACTAATCAGGCTGCTGCTCCCATAGAGGAAGTCACCGAAGCTGAATGAATTACTCCTGGGTGGTAAAATCCGCACGGCTCGGGTAAACCAGCTTTCATCACTATGCGAATATTACTCACCGGCGGTGCCGGTTTCATCGGCTCTCACCTCTGCGACGAGCTCCTTGACGAGGGTCACGAGGTTATCGCAATGGACAACCTTGTGACCGGCAGCACGGCCAACATCGCACATCTGATTGGGCGAGCTGAATTCCAGTTCATTCACCACAACGTCTCAAATTACATATATCTGGACAAGGCGGTCGAAGCAGTATTGCACTTTGCCTCCCCGGCCAGCCCGTCGCAGACGAGTCCGCGCGGCTATCTGCAACTACCGATCAAGACGCTCAAAGTCGGCGCGCTTGGTACACTCAATGCTCTGGGTGTGGCAAAAAAATATGGTGCCCGCTTCCTGCTCGCTTCCACCTCAGAGATTTACGGTGACCCACTCGAACATCCACAGAAAGAAACCTACTGGGGACACGTTGATCCGATCGGCCCACGCTCTGTTTATGACGAAGCGAAGCGATTTGGCGAGGCGCTCACGATGGCCTACCATCGCAAACATGGCGTCGATACCCGTATTGTGCGCATCTTCAACACCTATGGCCCGCGCATGGATTTGGAGGACGGACGGGTTGTGCCGAATTTCATGCGGCAGGCAATCAGCGGCGAAGCGCTCACAGTATACGGCGACGGCTCGCAGACAAGGAGCTTCTGCTTCGTTGACGATCTTGTGACAGGTATTCGCGCTTTACTTTCTTCAGATGAACACGACCCGATTAACCTGGGCAATCCGCATGAACTCACCATCCTCGAATTTGCAGACTTCATCAATCAGACCACAGGGAATCAGGCCGGGATCGTTTATTTAGATCGCCGAACCGCGGGTGATCCCCAGCAACGGCAACCTGACATCTCAAGAGCTAAAGAATTGCTGCAGT
Organism: Anaerolineales bacterium; assembly: GCA_965248775.1. Taxonomy (GTDB): domain Bacteria; phylum Chloroflexota; class Anaerolineae; order Anaerolineales; family JBHHUI01; genus JBHHUI01. The sequence continues at coordinate 114,583 of OZ252150.1, read as the reverse complement.
GGGAGCCTCTCATACCATTGGAAAAGGGTCTGCAAAGAACTGTACGATATTTCCGGGAGCGGCTGTCAAGTTCCCATTAATCCGTAGCAATATGCAGGATGCTGTTTCAATTTCGAGAACTGTTCTCGCTGCTCGACCTCCGTATGTAACCAGCCCAGCGTCCAGGGCTATCTAAAACAATGCGACGAACATCTATCTCAGGCCGCGCCACCATAGGACTGGTCGTTGTAGGCATTGCTCTCGCACTGCTTGGGCTTGGCCGCAGTGGCAGACTGGGGCCTCTCGAAAACATTGTGAGCATCCTAATCACGCCACTTCAGGTGTTTGTTGCAGACCAATTTGGATCACTGGTCGGTTCGCCAGAAATCGATGCCACCGCCGAAGAATTGCGAGTCCGCAATAGCGAACTGGAGGCTGAACTGGCGCAGTTGCAAAGCGAGATCGTTCAATTGCGTGAGGCCGAGGCAGAACGTTCCGTTCTGGCTGAACTGTTAGATTTTGCCCGCAATAGTCCCGAAAATACTTATATCGGTGCAGACGTCATTGGTCGCGATCCGAGTCCGTTCCTGCAGTTCCTGATCCTGGACATGGGCACTACGGATGGAGTAAATCGCGATATGCCTGTGGTCGCCGCTCGCGGGCTGGTTGGCATCATCACCGAAGTCACTCCGACTGCCAGCAAAGTATTACTTATCACCGATCCGCGCATGGCGGTCAACATCCGCATCCAGGAGTCGCGCGCGGAAGGAGTCATCGTTGGTCAGGAATCTGGCGATTTGCGGTTGCAGTACATTTCTCTCGACTCTGAACTTGAACAGGATAATACGGTGCTGACTTCGGGACTGGGCGCAACTTTTCCGCAAGACATTCTGGTGGGGAGTATTACTTCTGTACGGAAACGCAGTTTCGATGTCTTCCAGGAAGCGGAAGTGTTCCCCGCAGTTGATTTCAGCCGCTTGGAAATCGTTCTGATCATTTCTGATTTCAGTGCGATCGATCTCGAGCCATTGCTCGCCACGCCTGGGCCTTAAGAATTCGCGCGAACATTCCACAGAGATAATTTTGAGAAGCCTTCCCATTGGCATTGTTTTGCTCGCAAGTTTGGCTGTGCTGCAGTCCACGGTTGTGACTCAATTTGCCTGGATTCGTGGTCGCCCCGATCTCGTTGCCGTTATGGTGCTCGTCTGGAGTCTGGTCAGCGACCGAGGCGATGCGCTCGCCTGGGCATTTGGAGGTGGCCTGCTTCTCGATACGCTCTCGGGTGGTCCCATCGGTGCTGCGATTCTTGGATTGACAGTTATCAGCCTGCTGGCCGGGCTATCAGAGAGCCGCTTATGGGAATCGCATCTCTTGTTGCCGTTGGCGGCGGTGGCACTCGGGACGATCATCTACCACCTGATATACTTAGCTGCGTTGACAGTTTCAGGCTGGCCCATCCCTTGGATAGAAATGTTGACGACCGTTACACTCCCATCCATGATCCTCAACCTAATCCTAACTCTGCCCGCCTATCGGGGGGCGCGCTGGTTGTCTGACCAAATCTGGCGCGGCGACGTAGCAATTTGACATGAGCGCAGATCAAAAACATATCGACTGGGGACGGCTGGCCGGCTTCTATGTCCTCATCGGAATCGTTCTGATCGCCTTTGTCACACGGCTGATTCAATTACAAGTTATCGATTTCAACGAGCTGGCCGCCGAAGCAATTGAAAATCGCGAAGCCGAAGTAAACCTGCCGGCACCGCGGGGGGTGATCTTCGACCGCAACGGTGTCATCCTCGCACGCAATATTCCGTCCTTCAATGTTTCCATCACCCCATCACAACTTCCGGATGACGATGTGAGGCTGCAGGAGATTTATCGCCGCATCTCCGAATTGACAAATGTACCCATCAATACACCGCCACTGGACGCGGGCAATGCAACCGGTAATCGGCTGGGTGATGATTCTCCACTGCCCGGGATTGAGAACGTTGTCGATTTGCAGGAATCACTCGCCCCACATCAATCTGTCGTTGTTGCACCCGATATTGAGCAAGATGTTGCCTTCATCCTGAGCGAGGAGCTGCGCGACTTACCGGGCGTAAATATTGATGTGAGGCCACTCCGCGACTATCCCACCGGAACGGTCACCTCACATCTGATCGGCTACATGGGGCCGATAACGCAGGAGGTGGAAGATTTTTATGACGAGCTTGGCTTCGATGCCTCGCGTGACAAGATCGGTTACGCCGGAATCGAAGTTGCAATGCAGGATATTCTTGCAGGGCGCAATGGCCTCAAACGGATCGAGGAAGACGTCGCCGGCCTTGAATTGCGCACCGTCGGGGATGTGCGCCAGCCGGAACCGGGCAACGACGTTGTTCTAACTATCGACGTCCGCCTACAAGCCGCAGCGGAAGCAGCAGTACGGCGCAGGCTCGAGATCGAGAACCAGTTTCGCGGTGCGGGCACAGTGAACAACGGTGTAGCAATTGCGATGAATCCCAAAACAGGTGAAATTCTCGCCATGGTTTCATATCCCACCTATGACAACCAACTTTTCGCCCAGTTCATACCAGTGAATTATTACATTGATATGCTGGAACATCCGTACCGGCCATTGTTCAATCAGGCCATCAGCGCCGAACATCCCCCGGGTTCGGTCTTCAAGATCGTCATCGCTGCGGGCGCTTTGGAAGAGGGTGTGGTCACCCCTGAGCAGGAAATCTTTGACCCGGGACGTATCACGATCACAAACCGCTATTTTCCGAACGATCCGGGGAGATCCCGCGAAGTTGTCTGCTGGTATCGCGACGGCCATGGTGACATGAATTTCATCGATGGCTTTGCGAATTCCTGTGACGTTTATTTCTACTCGCTGGGCGGTGGTTACGAGGATGGTGGTGTGCCGGGTACTGGGTTGGGCATCGACCGCATCTATAAATATGCCAATATGCTTGGCTTCAACGAGCCAACGGGGATCGAGATGCCTGGTGAACGTGATGGTCTAGTCCCGAATCGCGATTGGAAACGCCTGAATCTGGGCGAGAATTGGGCAACTGGTGATACTTATATTGCTTCCATCGGACAGGGTTTTGTCCTCGCCACCCCACTACAGATTCTTAATTCCTACACACCCTTTATTAATCGCGATGGCGTGCTCATACAACCTACAGTAATCCGGGAAGTGCGTGATGGGGAGGGAAATGTTGTCCAACCTTTTGAGCCACGCATCATCCATAAAACTCCCCTCTCGCAATTCACCATCGATCTGATCAGTCAAGGCATGCGCGAAGCGATGACCACCGGTACGGGCAAAGACCTTTCTATATTCGAAATCAATTTGGGCGGCAAAAGTGGCACTGCTGAATATTGCGACAACCTTGCCCAAGCGGCGGACCGTTGCCAATTTGGGGCCTGGCCAGCCCACGCCTGGTTCGTCGGCTATGCGCCTTACGAAGATCCCGAAATTGCAGTCGTTGCATTTATTTACAATGGAGAGGAAGGCTCGAAAGTTGCCGGACCCGTAGTAACAGAAATTATACAAGCTTACTTCGACCTGAAATCGATCGACGAAACTGGATCTGTCCCCGAGAGACCGGATGAGACGGAGATTATCCCCGAAGAGGACGTCGAAGTCCCATCCGAAGAAGAGACGAATGCAGGAAACTAATGTGACGAGAGACTAGAGATTGGAGATTGGCCTGAATAGAAGCTCTAGTCTCCAGACACCAGTCCAAACATTAGCGCTCGCAGCTGCAGGAATCTTATTCGGATTCGGTCTCTCTCGCGTCCTCTTTGAGAATTTCCCGCTCCAACTTGGATTTTTGAATCAATGGCCGGCAACGTTGGCATTGGCCGCTTTGCTAGGTATCCTGTTCGTATTGCAAGCACGCGCCTGGACTCGTTTTCTCCTCCGATTGCAAGACCAAACTTCCAGTGCAGTACAGCGAGCTGCAATTCGCGCGGACATAGCGACGCACATCCCACTAACATTATTATTGCTCGCAGTCGTTCTGGCCGGCGTCGATCCGTTGCGCGGCCTGACTTTGCTCGGCGCAGCGCTCGCCGGCTGGTGGTTGCTCCGCGCCGCCCAATTCGTGCGCAGTGGTCAGGCAGCGGGGAGCTGGCCGCAGTTTGGGCTACCTGCAATGATCTTCATTGCGTTTTTCTGGCTATATCTACAAACAATTGCCCCGACAGTTGGAAGAGCGGACACGTTCGAATTCCAGGTTAATGTGCTTAAGCTGGGGGTGAATCACGGCAGTGGTTACCCGCTCTACATGCTCATCGCAAAGCTTTTTAGCTGGCTGCCTGTCGGTGGTACACACGCCTTTCGCATCAACCTGACATCGGCGTTTTTCGGTGCGTGCAGTGCATTAATCGCATACGCTCTGATTCGTCTGCTCAATGTGAGTCGAGCAATCGCCGCATTAGCGGCACTCGCACTCGCAACCTCATTCGGTCTTTGGTCGCGGGCGGTAGAAGCCGAGGTCTATACACTGAATGTTTTCCTTGTCGGGCTTGTCTTGTGGCTCTTGTTTCAAATATCAGCGCGAGAGAATCCGAAGCGAGATTTAAATTTCGAGAGTGCCTCTGCGTTACTTAACAATCTAAATAAACGGGCCGATCGTACGCCGATTGCGCGCTGGCTGGGGCCTGCGCTCCTGCCCCTTTACAGGCATCTGGTAAACATTGTGCGCGGCTCACCAACATATTTAATCCCATTGCTTGGACTCGCGTTAGGGCTATCATTTGCCAACCATCTGACAACCGGTCTTCTAACTCCGGCTGTGCTCACCTGCCTCGCATTGCTCACAATCGCAGGTCCCCGCTTGTCGTGGCGGGTGTGGCTCTTGGCAATCGGGCTGTTTTTCGGCGGGCTGGCACTTTATATATATCTGCCGATTCGCTGGCCCGCGGTCAACGGTGGTGAATTGCTTACGTTCGAACAATTCAGCGGATTTCTCACTGGACGTGAGGCGCACGGTGCAATACGACCATTTGCGTTTCTCGAAGATGCCAGCCGTTACGAAATCATTGGCCGGAAAGTTCTCGAGCAGTTCGGATGGACGGGAGCAGGATTAGGAATATTGGGATTCATGGAACTTGCATTGCGGAGGTGGCGCCTGGCTGTCGTCTCCGGATTGGCCTGGCTCGGATACGCATATTTCGGCACAGCGTTTTACGTTCCTGATCCTGATTTTTCTTCGTTCCTGCTACCGGCCCATCTTGTGCAGTTGATCTGGATTGCAGTTGGCAGTCAGAAAGTGCTCGACACTTTTGTCAAGATCATCCCCGCCTCAGCCGACATCGTGCGTTATACGGTCTTCACGACTTTCGCGATGCTACCGCTCTCAAACATTTGGACCAATTTCTCTCTGGTCGACAAATCTGATGAATGGCAGGCGTATGAACTCGGTCATGAAATCCTTGCACAGCCGCTGGCCGAAAATGCAGCGATCCTGGCAGACAGCGAGAAGATCGCCCCGCTCTATTACATTCAAACAGCCGAGGGTCAACGCACCGATCTCGACATCATTGTCTTGCCAACGGAAGCTGCTTATCGCGCCGAATTGGATTATCGACTGGCCCGCAGGCAACCAGTCTACCTAGGGAGGTATCTCCCACACCTTGCGGGAACTTATCAGCTTCGATCGGTCGGACCGCTCACAAAGGTGCGCGTGCAGCCCGAGGCCGACATACCGGATTGGCTCACGCCGACGAACATCAACTTTGGTGAACAGATAGAGTTGTCGGCCTTTGGATATGATACGGACATGTTCCTGCCAGGAGAGACTGTCCAAGTGACTCTGGCTTGGCAGACACTGATGCCGCCCGCAAGGAACTATCTTGTCAAGTTTCGCCTGATAGAAAATACCGGCAATCTTGCTTGGGAGTGGGCCGGCAGGATTCCGGTTGGAGATATGTTCCCCACAGCAGCCTGGCAACCGGGTCAAATCGTCACCGACTATCACACTTTGCCACTGGACTACTCTCTTGTACCGGGAGAATATACACTCCAGGTCGGATTGTTTCCGGCCTTTTCAGAGGCCGGGCTGGCTGTGAATGATTCCAGTTCGAATTGGGCAGCGCTTTCCAGGATAAAAGTCACGGCCCCTGGTTCAGAACCAGAAATCGCGCAGCCAGCGCGCATGAAAATTGGTACTGACCTCTGGCTACTTGGTTACGACGCCCCAGAATCTGTTGCACCCGGTAGCCTTTTCGATTTGATCTTGTATTGGATCGGAGGCTCCGAAGCAGAAGTAGCGATCGATAGTGTCCAGGATCGAATCACAACGCTAAATATTCCGGGAGCGAAATATCCGGCCGGCGCGGTCTTTACGACCCGCACATCGATTAAAGCGCCGACGGATGCAACTGAGCTAAATGTTCAGGTTGCACGTCCAGATCAAGCCTCACAATGCGGCTGGTTACAGCTAGTAAGTACAGCCTGCTACATCGCAACCATCCGGCTGGAGGGCGCTGCTATTGCCGCAGGTGCGGTCAATTTCGATAATCAAATTTTGTTGCAGGATTCGCGAATCGAAAATGAAGTGGCGTCGCCAGGAGATATCATTGTTGTAACAGCAAGTTGGCAGGGATTGCGCGACATGCAGGATGATTTCACAATGTTCTTGCATCTGCTCGGCCCCGGCGGGCTTGTACAGGGACAAGTGGACACTTGGCCTGTCCAGGGAACGCTGCCCACAACTCAATGGCGACCAGGCACTCCTGTCGTAGATCGAATTGAAATTTACCTTCCGGCCGACGCCCCGACCGGAGACTATCAGGTTCAGGTGGGCTGGTATCTTCTCTCGACGTTGGAGCGTCTTCCGGTCATCAATACAAGTGGCGCATTAATTGATGACAAATATTTGATCGGCAACATGTCGGTGCGTTAAAAAAACAAGATTTCTTTTTCCTGCCTTGTGTCGAGATTCCACTATATACAAGCCGAATACTACTACATGGGCGTAGATACAGGGTGTGTGGCGATTCTTTTAATGCTATAATCCGACATCGCATGCCATAGTCCCATAACTCGTCCATGCCTCCAACGATAGACTTAAAAGGGATAAACGAAGGACTACTACTCACCCTGCCGGACGGTCCTTGGGACGATGTCGAAAGTGCGTTGGGTGAAAAACTCATTGAGGGGGGTGACTTCTTCAAGGGGGCGCGCGTTGCATTGCAGGTTGGTGGACGCACACTCGGTGCAGCCGACCTCGGTCGCTTACGAGACCAACTCGGCGATATGGATCTCTCCCTCTGGGCGATCCTGACCGAGTCAATCGTCACCGAAAATGCGGCACGATCTCTCGGGCTGGAAACCACTCTTCCCAAGCCACCCCCGCCGCCAATCCCAGAAATCGATCCCGAAGAGGAGGGGAGCGATGCCGTTTTGGTGCGGCGCACCTTGCGTTCTGGCCGTTCGATTTATCACGAAGGCCATGTTGTAGTCGTGGGTGATGTAAACGCCGGTGCAGAAGTCGTTGCCGATGGCGATGTAGTTGTCTGGGGTCGTCTACTTGGCTTGGTGCATGCCGGAGCAGATGGCGACGAGAAAGCGATCATCTGCGCACTGGACCTGTCGCCGACGCAGTTACGGATCGGCAGCCGGATTGCCACCTCCCCAAAACGGCGTGGCAAGCCTGAGCCTGAGATGGCGCAGGTGAAAGACGGGCAAATTGTGGCCGAGCGCTGGCCTGCCAAAGAATTTAAGCGCAGCAGAAGATAGGATAAAAGATGGGCGGTACTGTAGTCACCATGACTTCGGGCAAAGGCGGTGTCGGTAAAACAACCGCTGTTGCTAACATTGGAGCTGCTCTGGCTAAGGAGGGGCAGCGCGTAGTCTGCCTCGATTTGGATATCGGCCTGCGCAATCTCGATGTGGTGATGGGTTTGGAAAACCGCATCGTATACGACATCGTACATGTCATCGAAGGCCAGTGCCGTCTGCGACAAGCCATGATCAAAGACAAGCGCGTCTCGGAACTGTATCTCATACCGGCGGCGCAGACACGCGATAAATCGGCAATTAGCCCTTCGGATGTGGTCCGCCTGGCGGACGAGTTGCGCCCCGATTTCGACTGGATTGTCATCGATTCACCGGCCGGAATTGAACGCGGTTTCCGCAATGCCATTGCTCCGGCTGATCAGGTCATTGTGGTCACCAATCCAGAAGTCTCTGCTGTACGCGACGCTGACCGTATAATTGGCCTAATTGAAGCAGAGCAGAAAGGCCCGGCGGTACTTATCGTAAATCGAATACGCCCGGATATGGTGCGGCGCGGTGATGCGCTCGACACGGAAGATGTATTAGATGTTCTGGCGATTGACCTGCTCGGTATCGTCCCGGAAGATGATAGTATCCTGGTTGGCAGCAATCGCGGCGAGCCGATTGCGCTCAATGGCAAGTCGAACGCGGGGCAGGCGTTCCGCAATATTGCGCGCCGCCTCAACGGTGACGAAGTGCCGTATCTGGAATTTGAAGCGGAAACAGGTTTACTGTCCCGTATTGGCCGACTGGTAGGACGAAGGAATTAGTATGGCGAACGTCTGGGGCCGTCTGATAGGACGTAACCATCCCAAGAGTAAGGAAGTCGCCAAAGAACGGCTTAAGCTGGTATTGGTGCATGACCGCACAGACATCTCGCCGGCAATCGTCGAGCAGATGCGCGACGACATCATCAGTGTCATCGCCCGCTATCTAGACTTCGACCGCGATATGGTCGACATCCATTTGACTCGCGAGGCGCGCGAAAATCGCTTGGTGGCTGACATTCCGCTCAGCCAAACACCCCGCACACGCAGACGCAGATAGAATTCGGCTGACGGATTTCAGACTAAACTCCTGATTTTCCATTCCGCGCTCCCAACCGAAAATCCGCATTCATCAAGTGGCTACTTTACAACCTCACTCCACCCTTCAGGTGCTTCAAGCTCCAACGCGGCGCATCTGGCAGCATTTCGATGCTATCTTGCTGGCAGCCGTGGCATTTTTGGTTTTCTTTGGCGTTGCTATGATCGGCTCGACCACACTGGACAGCCCGAGTCTATCTGAACTGCCGGTAAAGCAAATTCAGTTTGGGGTCGCGGGTGTAATCATCATGTTTATCGTGACAGCAATTGATTACCGCTACTGGCAAAGTTTGGCACAGTGGTTGTATGGCGGAGTATTCCTCTGGCTATCGGCCGTGTTTTTGCTTGGTCTGGCTGCGTTCGGCGCGCAGCGTTGGATCGATTTCTTTGGCCTGTTCTTTATTCAACCATCAGAAATGGCGAAGATTGGCAGCATTATCTGGGTGGCGACGTTTTTTGCGCGCAACCACGAGAAACTCTCCCAATTCCGTTGGGTGATCGCATCTATTATTTATGCAGGTCTGCCAGTGGCACTTATCTTGGCACAGCCCGATCTAAGTACCTCCATTACTATTATGATTATCTGGTTCAGCATGGCCTGGGCGGCCGGGCTACGTTGGCGACACATCGGCATTTTCGTCGGCTCCGGAATCATAGCCTTGCCAATCATTTGGAATCTGATGGCCGGATTCCAACGCGCCCGTATTCTCAATTTCATAAATCCGTCGCTTGATCCGGGCGCACAATTTAATATCAATCAGGCATTGATTAGTATTGGATCGGGCGGCTTATTCGGAGCCGGCTACAGTCAGGCTTCACAGGTGCAGCTCCGCTTCCTGAAAGTGCGTCACACGGATTTCATTTTTTCTGCGACGGCATCAGAATTGGGGCTTGTAGGCGTTCTGATCATGCTGGCCGTATTTACGTTAGTGGTCATCCGCATCCTGCGGATCGCGCGAATTGCTGGTGACCGCTTTGGGGCATACATGTGCTACGGTTTTGCAGCGGTCCTTTTCTTTCAAATGTTAGTAAACGTTGGCATGAACCTCAATATGATGCCTGTGACCGGCTTGCCCTTTCCATTTGTAAGTTATGGTGGCAGTTCTTTGCTAACATTCTTTGTCGGGATCGGTCTCGTTCAGAGTGTAGCATTGCGTCATAAACGTATCGGATTCTGAAGTAGAATCCACGTAGAGCGTGACGCGAATGCGTCGCGAAAATCTGGATTCAACGTCGGTCTCGCCGACCGGTATTTTCTCCCCTTCTATGTCTGATCTTCCTCCTGTCCGCGTTCGGTTTGCTCCCTCACCCACCGGCTATCTGCATATTGGGGGTGCCCGTACTGCCCTGTACAACTATCTACTGGCGAAACAAACTGGTGGCCAGTTCATCTTGCGGATCGAGGACACCGACCGCGAACGTTTCGTGGACGATGCTGAACTGGACCTGAAAGACGGGCTACGCTGGCTGGGCTTGCAATGGGATGAGGGTCCGGAGGTCGGTGGTCCGGCTGCGCCCTACGTACAATCAGAACGGACCAAGCAGCATCGCGAGCACGCCGAAAAACTCATTGAGTTAGGGCATGCCTACAATTGTTTCTGCAGTCGAGAGAGATTAAATAAAGTCCACAGAGAACAAAACCGTTACGACGGACATTGTCGCCACCTGGATGCAGAGGAAATCAAATCGCGGCTCGCGGCCGGAGAAAGTAGCGTCGTGCGCTTCGAAGCGCCTCGCGAAGGCAACACCATCGTGCAGGATTACGTGCGCGGGGAGATTACTGTCGACAACAGCACCATCGATGATTTTGTACTGCTCAAATCTGACGGCATGGCGGTCTACCATCTGGCTGCAATGGTGGATGATCATGAGATGGAGATCACCCACGTGATGCGCAGCGAGGAATGGCTCCCAAGCCTGCCGCGCCATGCGCTCATTTACCGTGCCTTCGGCTGGGATGAACCAGTCTGGTGCCATCTGTCCGTTTTCAAAAAGCCAAGCGGTAAAGGCAAGATGAGCAAACGCGAGTCAGCCGAATTGCGGGAGAAAGAGGGACATTCCATATTCGTACGCGAGTTGCGCGAATTAGGCTACCTGCCAGAAGCGATTGTGAACTGGATTTCGCTCATGGGCTGGAGCTTTGACGACCGCACAGACGATTTCACGCTCGCGGAACTGATCGAGAAGTTCTCGCTTGCGAAACTCAACCCATCCCCGGCTGCGGTTGATTTTGCCCGGCTGGATCATTTCCAGGGCAAGTATGTGCGCCAACTTTCCACAGATGCGATTGTCGCCGGTGTACGTCCCTTTCTGGAGGCTGCTAGTCTTACGGTAGATGAAGAAATCCTCAGAAAAGCTATCCCCCTCATTCGGGAACGTCTGGTGACATTCGAAGATGCGCCAGATTGGATCAGTTTTCTTTTTCGAGATCAGGTCGAGCTCGTATTCGAAAATCTCATAGCAAAGAAACTCACTGCACAGGATACACTTAATGCTGTTAAACGCGCGCGGATAGTACTCGAAGGTGTCTCCGAGTTTGATCATGACACAACGCATAGCGCCCTGAGAACTCTGGCTGAGGAACTCGAACTGAAAGCCGGGCAGCTCTTCGGACCCATCCGGATGGCAGTCACAGGCCAACGAGTCAGCCCGCCTTTATTTGAAACCATGGAAATCGTCGGCCGCGAGACAGTGTTGGCACGCCTGGCTTTGGCTGAAAAGGTTCTGCAAGGAGACGAATGAGCACTGAAGAATATATCCGTCTGGAAGAGCAATACGGCGCCCAAATTTACCATCCCATGGACGTTGTGGTTGAACGCGCTGAAGGCGTTTGGATGTACGATGTTGATGGTAAGAAGTATTTAGATTGTCTAAGTGGATATTCGGCGCTCAACCAGGGGCATTGCCACCCACGCCTGGTTAAGGTGATGAATGAGCAAGCAAAGCAACTCACACTCACCTCGCGCGCCTTTCGAAACGATAAATTTGGACTGTTCATGCAACGGCTGTCCGAACTTAGCGGATATGGCAAATCGCTCCCTATGAACTCAGGCGCAGAGGCGATTGAAACCGCGATTAAATTGGCGCGCAAATGGGCTTATCAAGTGAAAGGCGTACCGCTGAACACCGCCGAGATCATCGTTGCAGAAGGCAATTTCCATGGCCGCACAATCACCGTCATCTCAGCTTCTTCTGAACCACTCTACAAGGAGATGTTCGGGCCGCACACGCCCGGCTTCAAGATTGTGCGTTATGGAGAGGCCGATGCGATTGCCGCTGCGATCACGCCCAACACTGCTGCGGTGCTGCTGGAACCAATTCAGGGCGAAGGCGGGGTGATCGTCCCGCCACAGGGGTATCTGCAACAAGTTCATTCGATCTGCCAGGAAAACAATGTGCTCTTTATGGTGGATGAGATCCAGACCGGTCTCGGGCGGACAGGCAAGTTCTTCGCGTGAGAGCATGAAGGTGTCCGGCCGGAGGTCACGGTAATTGGCAAAGCCTTGGGAGGTGGTTTTTATCCGGTAAGTGCGGTCCTGGCCGACGCCGAGCTTATGGATGTCATGGAGTATGGTGAGCACGGCTCCACTTTTGGGGGCAACCCCCTAGCCTGCGCCATCGCGATAGAAGCGCTCAACATCACTGTTGATGAGGGTCTGGTTGAGAATGCTGCTAAGTTAGGCGAATATTACCAGGAGCGTCTGGTGGAAATTCCCAGCCCACATGTGCAGGAAGTGCGCGGACGCGGCCTATTGATCGGGATTGAACTCAAAAAGTCCGCCGGTGGCGCCCGGCGCTTTGGTGAAGCTCTAAAAGAACATAGCATCCTGATCAAAGATGCACATGAGAACGTGCTGCGCTTCGCCCCACCCCTCATCATCGATCGTGAGACACTCGATGGAACGATTATGCCGATTATCGAAGTGTTGAACCTGCCTTAATACACCACGGTGCAATCGATATTTGAATGTACTAAATGAGCGAGGTATAATCCCGAAGTGAAAAGGGGCCTGTATATTGCGCAGGCCCCTCCCTTGTTGGGGGATAGTTTAGTGGTAGAACAGCGGACTCTGGATCCGTCGGCCGAGGTTCGAATCCTCGTCCCCCAGCCTTGCATTAAGACCTCCGAGATTTCAGAAATCTCGGAGGTCTTGGGTTAAAGCGCTTCGCGCGCGGCCACCAACACCGCCTCATAGTCCGGCTCGATACCCAAACCAGACGTGTATTCCGAATAGACAACTTTGTCTTCGCGATCAACGACCCAGACCGCACGCCGGAACCAGCGCCATTCTTTGATCATGACACCGTAGCTCACGCCAAAATTACCATCGAATGCGTCCGAGAGTGTCTTTACACCTTCCACACCGGCAGCCGCGCACCAATTCTGTTGAGTAGGAGGCAAGTCCATACTGACGAACATGAGATGGAGATCGTCGCTGAGCTTGGGCGCCTCTTCGTTGAAGTGGCGTGTTTCACGATCACAAACCGGTGTGCTGAGGGAAGGCAGGGCTCCAATGATACGCACAGAACCGCGTGTTGATTCGATGCCATTTACCCAACGCCAATTGTTATCCCGTACTTTAAACTCGGGCGCCGTCTGACCGGTGATCACATCGTCACCCTGCACTGTGACATCCGTTTCGCCCAACTTCACTAATCCGACTCTTTCAGTTGTCATCTCATCCCCCTCTTGAAGATAAAATTATTGGTCATCTGACAGTTTCTAATAAGTGTACAGATCACACATCAGTGTGGTGCATCTCACGACGCTTAAGCCGATCCCGTTGGCGTTGGGCACCAGCTTCCATGCGCTGCTTTTGTTCGTCTGTTTCACATTCCAAGGGCGGCGTCGCTGCTGGACGACCTCTATTATCCAAACCAACGTAAACTATATAGGCTGAGTTCGTTCGCACCCGATCACCTGTGAGGGGATTTTCGGCGTCCACTGTGACGAGCACTTCCATAGAAGACCTACCCACCCATGTGAGCCGCGCAGTCAGGTGCAGCAACTCCCCTACACTGACAGGCTCCTGGAATGTCATTGAATCAATTGCAACGGTAACTACCTGCCGTTGCGAATGGCGCAAAGCAGCAAGGCCGCCGGCTTCATCACACAACTTCATGATCCAACCCCCGTGGACGTTACCACTCAAATTGGCATGCTCGTTCTGCATGAGTTGTGTCAGCTGTACCCGTGAGGCGGCAACTGATTTAGGTGCAACTCCGGACATCAGTCCATATCCTCCTTCCATTCGCCGGTGTCTGGCGGATGAAGACGGTCACGCATTTCATCGAGTACGTCGACGGTTCCAAAATCAATTTCGGAGAACATTGGCGCAAGGGGCGCTGTTGCCGGCAGTCGTGGCTTTGACGGCGCAGGTGGAACGGCTTGTTTCAATGCTCTTGTTTCCAGAGTCCGGCGCCTCAAAATACGACCCCGCTGCGTTATGCGCCCCACATAATAGCCCAGCACAGAATAAACATTCGCAGTTTGCGGAATAACAAAGCCAATCCATTCAGCATTCAGGTTGAATAAATGCCCATTGTAGTAATAGGCTTCGAGATCTCCGAGGGTTGTGTACAGCGGAATAAATTTTGCCACAACGATTTATCGAATCATGAGCTTCTCTTTTGCAGCTTCGCCCAGCTATCCCGCAATGCAACAGTACGATTGAAAACCAGCTTGTCAGCGCGCGAATCTTCTGAATCGACTACGAAGTATCCCACGCGCTCAAATTGATAGCGACTACCTGGCTGCGCGTCAGACAGGCTTGGCTCCACCTTTGCATCTGGAATGATCTGCAGCGACTCGGGATTCAGAATGTCATCGAAGTCCTTATCAGAATAGCTGCCGGGATCGGGTTCGCTAAACAATCGGTCGTACATCCGCACTTCTGCATTGAGCGCGTGTTCTGCCGAGACCCAGTGCAATGTGCCCTTCACCTTGCGGCCATCCGGTGCAGCGCCACCGCGCGTCTCCGGATCGTAAGTGCAGTGGAGTTCTATAATCTCGCCGGCCTCATCTTTGATAACGTCGCTACAGGTGATGAAATATGCAGAACGCAGGCGCACTTCGCGGCCGGGGGCAAGCCTAAAAAATTTCCGCGGAGGGTCTTCGCGAAAATCGGCACGCTCGATATACAGTACGCGGGAGAAGGGTACTTTGCGCGTCCCGGCGCTCTCGTCCTCCGGATTGTTGATGGCCTTCATATACTCAGTCCGGTCTTCGGGATAATTAGTCAGCACAACACGCAATGGATTTAGAACAGCCATCACTCGCGGCGAATGTTGATTCAGATTTTCCCTCAGGATGTGCTCTAGCAGTTCAATTTCGACGGTGCTGTTTGTTTTCGCCACACCGACTCTTTCACAGAAAGTGCGGATCACTTCCGGAGGATAGCCGCGCCGGCGCATGCCGGTTAGGGTTGGCATGCGGGGATCATCCCAACCCCGCACATGCCCCTCGGAAATCAGCCGTCCAAGTATGCGCTTGCTTGTGATAGTGTAGGTTATATTCAGACGGGCAAACTCGATCTGGCGAGGATGGTAGATTTCCAACTCGTCAAGGAACCAATCGTACAGCGGGCGGTGATCCTCGAATTCTAGTGAGCATAGAGAATGCGATACGCCCTCGATTGAATCGGACTGGCCATGGGTGAAGTCGTAAAGTGGATACATGCACCATTCGTCGCCGGTGCGGTGGTGTGTTGCGTGCAGAATTCGGTACATGACCGGATCGCGCATGTTCAGATTGCCGGAGATCATATCGATTTTTGCGCGCAACACGCGCGCCCCGTTCGGGAACTCACCACTACGCATGCGCTCGAAAAGGTCGAGGTTTTCCTCAGCCGATCGGTTCCGATACGGACTATCCTTGCCCGGTTCTGTCAGCGTGCCTCGATAGTCACGAATTTCCTCCGCACTCAGATCGTCAACGTACGCCTTGCCTTTCTTGACAAGTTTGACGGCGAATTGATAGAGCTGCTCAAAGTATCCCGAGGCGAAGTAGAGATGATCAGTCCAATCGTAACCGAGCCAATGAATGTCTTCCTGCATTCCATCGACGAACTCAACTTCTTCCTTGGTCGGATTTGTATCATCGAAACGCAAGCTACAAACACCACGAAAATCCTGTGCCACCCCGAAATTCAAACAGATGGCCTTCGCGTGTCCGATGTGCAAATAGCCGTTTGGTTCGGGTGGAAAGCGCGTCTGAACGCGACCGTCAAACTTACCTGCAGCTAAATCTTCTTTTATGAATGTGCGGATGAAGTCGGTTGATTCGGTCATGGAATATTGTCCCAGCTCCCCTGCCCCGAACTTGTCGATAAACATAGAAAAGGAGAAACCTATTATAGGGCGAGTTCTTCATATAGTTGAATCAACCTCTGCGCGGAATCTTCCCATCGGAATTGGGCAGCACGTTCAAATCCCCGTTCGACTAGCTTAATCCGTAAAGCTGAATCAGAAACGATCTGTTGCAGGCCAGCTGCAATCTCATCCACATCATAGGGGTCCACGAGCAGGGCCGCTTTTCCGGCGACCTCCGGCAGGCAAGGCGCTGTGGAAGCCAGCACCGGTGTGCCGCAGGCCATCGCTTCCAATAGCGGCAGACCAAACCCCTCATATAGCGATGGGTACGCCAGCGCTTCCGCAGCGGAATAAAGCGCCGACAGATCAGCATCATCAACAAACCCAGGGAAGAGTACCCGGCCAGCAAGCTCGCGGCGCTCGACTTCAGCAAAGATCTCATCATAAAGCCAGCCCTTACAACCCGCAATAACCAAGTTGAAATCAGTACTCCGCAAAGACGCATCAAAGGCGGCAATCAGGCGTCGGTAATTCTTGCGCGGTTGGATGGTACTGATGGAGAAGATAAAAGGGGCAGCGCCAAGGTGATAGCGCTCCCGCACGGCTGCGAGTTTTGCTTCGTCATCGATGGGACGGAAGGATGCTTCCACACCGCTATACAGTACGCTGATCTTCTCTGCGGGTGTGCCGTATAACTCGATCAGGTCATCCTTTGTGGCTTGCGAATCCGCCAAAACATGCGTTGCGCGCTGGACTGAGCGCGGAACCACAAGATCCAGATACCCACGCAACCCGGGCGATGCCGAGTCAGGGTCTTTGGCGAATGAGAGATCGTGAACTGTGAGTACTGTTGGCGTGCCCGGCAGCACCGGAGGCAGGGTGAAATCCGGGGAGTGGTAAAGGTCTACTCGCCCTGTAAAAGTTTCTACCGGCAGTGGGAGCCGTAGTCGGTGCCAGAGGCGCGCGTGCCAGATATCGTGCCATGGCAGTCTGCGTATATGAAAATTGGATGGAAGATTTGGTAGGGCGTGCGGTAATGGGCGCTGCGATGCGAAGAATAAGCGGTATTGCTGTTCTTCATCCTGGTTTGCAAGCGCGCGTAAAAGTTCGCGTACATAGCGTCCAATACCGCCGCCCTGCCGAACGGCAGCGGTTACATCCAGGCCGATACGGCGGCCAGTCATTTCTTATTCGTGATGAAAGAAAATGAGAGCGAGTTGAGGCTGCTCTCAGGATACATCGTTATAAGTCCAATAACGATTAACGAAGAAGTTCCAGAACAAGACTACGGCCACGGCTGTCACCAATGCAAGGTTGTTCGCGATCAGCCGGCCATTATCGAGCAACGGCTCGAGGCGCGGGGTAAGATAGTTTCCGACAATGCCAAAGATGAGCAGATTGAGAAAAAGACCGACAACGTTAACACCAAAGAACTGACCAATTTGCAGCCGTAGAGGCTTGGAGCGTGAATCGGGATATGTCCAATACCGGTTCCAAATAAAGTTGCTGATGATTGCAAGCAGAAACGAGATTGTCTTGGCTACAAGTTCAAGCGTATCGGTGTTGAGGCCCGCGAGAAAAAGAAGATTGAAAGTACCGGCATCAACAACGAAGCCGATGGTGCCCACCACAGAAAATTTCAGGAAGCGGACGATCTCTTTGCGATTGTTCTGTGAAAATTCCACCAACGAAGTAATCATACGTAAATAGGATTCGCATCACTCTCTAGATTTGGCCCTTTCAACTTACCTGGGTCGTCCAATGCTTACCAGCCAGTGCTCCGGCTCGCGTTTAGATCCATTTCTATCGAAAATTTCATCCTAAGCTCCTGCCTGCTTAGCGGCCAATTATCCCATTACTTTGGCTTTCGATAAACTTTAGTTTCCGCTAAGTGAGGGGGTGACAAAACGCAGAAAGTGTTCAAAAATGGGGTTGGTCAAAACACCAAATAAGGAACACGATCTGCGATGGACGCAATAATACAACAAACCCAAATTTTCGTTGAAAACTGTGTGGCAGGACTGCCAAAGGGAACCAATCAAAATATGCTGCAGTTGATGTTAAGCATAATGAGCGGCAAGTTTCTTGACTGTCGCGGGGCATTATTCCCGGCGTTGGCAGCAAGTGGCTATTCAGCAGATACATGTCATCGGATAGAAAATACGTTGCGAACAGGTGTGTACAGCGTGCAGGAAGTTATCGATGCACAGCGGTCACAAGTATTGAGTAGCAACAAATTTGAAATCATCTATCGACAAGGTTATCGGGCGCTGGATATCGATCTGACATTTGTCGGGCGGCCTGCTTTGAAAGATGCCAAGGGGAAATACTACCGAGGGTCAGCAGGCAAAGCAGTGCTGGGTGTTGGGTGTGCGCTGGTGTGTGAAGTTGGGCGTGTCAAAGATAAACCGGGAAAACGAATGGGACTTCTCAAGGAGATTGTCTCCGAAACCGGACTGCAAGTCGCCGGACAATCTAAACTACAGGCATTGGCGTTGAAACAAATCGCAGCCAAGCTACCAGAAGATGCCATCGTAGTGCATGATGCGGGTGCCAAAGTAACCGAATTACAAAGCGTGGCTATGGCGCGCTATCTTGTCAGGAAGGCTAACAATGCTGTGTTCCGGCGTAATTATCTGCCTGAACGCACGTCCAAGCGCGGACGCCCAGCTGAATATGGAGAACGAATTCGACCGACAGATCGCACTCATAAAGGCCATCTGATTACAGCCTGTCAACCTGACAAGACCAATGGCTTTAGACGGAAAAGTCGCAAGATAAGAGTCAAGATTTGGAACGATGTTGTGCTAGCCTCGCAAAAGGTCGCGGCCGACAATGAATTGCTGAATGTATTTGTATTTGACGACCCACTCTATAAGAAGCCATGGGTGCTTATTACCAATGTCCGTGAACTTCGTCCGAGGGTTGTGTATGGCTTTTATCTGGACCGCTGGCCAGTTGAACATCCGCCTCTGGTTTCCAAAATAATCCTGGGTATGCAACGACAATTCGTTTTCAACCCAATCTGTCGCGAGCGGTTATTGGCCTTCGGGCTGGTCGCTGGCAATATGTTGACTTGGCTGGCTCATCAAGTGCCGCCGCAAGCATCTGGCTTCCCCAGCACTGCCGCTGGGCAAGTGTGGGACCGCAAGCCCAAACAAACACCAGGCCGGCTACGCAGAACGTTAGCCAAGGCCGATTTATCAAAGTTGGCCTGGAATAATCCTACAATTTCAAAAAAAAGATCCAAGACAGACCATTTGCAGACCGGAATATTGGGTCATAAGCGAGCCACCCCGTCCCGTGGGTCCGGGGTCACGGGAGAGCGCCTTTATCGCCTTGAATTCGCGCATTCTTTTTGAATAAGCAGTATTTTCGCGAAGCTCAAGGTCGCCCAAGGACTTGACCCCTCTTAGCGTTAGCGGAAACTAAAGATAAATACCTTTTTGAAGAAATTATATTTATCTGCTCGCCTCCAGAAATTTCCGCTTCATCTGGTTGGGTCAGTTTCCCCAATTCCAGCAACCATGCCAGCAATCCGAACAGCGTTCCAATATAGAAATGCAGATTGTTAACAAACAAATTATCCACCAGCTGGTGCACTGCAAGATGCGTCCACACTCCCAGCAATCCGATGGCGAGGCCACGCATCCAGCCCACAGTGGCCTCAGCCGCACGCCAGGAATTGATTATGATGGAGATCCAAAGAAGGATATACGCAGTCAGGCCCAGGAACCCAATCTCCGCGAGCATATTGAGGTAAATATTGTGGGCATGCCCCAATGATGCCGGCCAGTTGATCAATTGATATTCTGAATAAGCAGCATCCCAGTTGCCTATTCCCACCCCAAGCCAGGGTTTTGCAGAAGCCATAGAAACGGCAGTCTGCCAATGCGCAATCCGCTCGATAAGGCTGAAATTGTTTTCTTCAATATGTGCTCCGCGCACGTCATACACTTGCACGAATTCATTCACTGCAGCGAGGCGAGCGGAAACACTATCGGGCAGGGCTCCGCTACGCAATTCGAGCAGAAATACCAGAATTGCGGCAATCCCAAGCGACAGGCCGATCAAACGACGGCGCGGCGAGAGTATGAGCATCACCCAAGCTGCGGCCGCTGCCCCTAGCCAGGCTCCACGTGAGAAGGAGAGGATGAGAGCGAGGGCGGACAGGAGGGCTGCCGAGGCGAGCGTGACTAGAGCGAATGCAGAATTCGTAATGCGGAATTCGGTATACGCTCCGCGAGCCGCATTACGCAATCCACCGTCCGCAATCCACTTGCCGAGAAATCCAATTGCTATTCCTGCCGCAATCGGCCAGACCATGCCCATAAAGCCGCCAAATGGATTGGGCTGCTCAAATACACCATAGGCACGGAAGAATCCGGGCTGTATCTCAAAGTGATCCGGCCCGCTCCCGCGCAGTCCGAATTGCCAAACTCCGACCGCTGCCTGCACACTCCCGGCGAACAACACCAGAGCGATCACCCAGCCAACTCTCCGACGGCGAATCGCATCAACAACTAGAACAGCTGTGATTGCCATCTCGAGCCATTTGATGACTTCTTTGAGGCCATTTTCATGGTCAGCAGCAGACCACAAAGAAAGGGTGGCAAAAAAAGCAAAAGCCAATAATGCCCGGTTTGTCGGCACGTGGGGAAAAGAAAAATCTCTGCGTGCTAGCATATGCAAAACCCAACTTCCGAGCGCAAGGAAAAAAAAGATCTGGCCCGGGTCGAAGACAGCAAATTGAGGTAATTCCACGCTAAGGAGTGCCTTTAGGGGACCGAGCAAGAGCGCCAATCCAAGTCCCAAAAGTGGCTCGTACAAGATCGCAAGCAACACAATGATGGCAACAAACACGATCAGGCTCCACGCAACTGGAGCCAATGCGATCAGGACACCAATTCCAAATGCCGCGAGTACAAATATGGATTTATGAATGGAATGAAAATCTATTCTTGCGGGGTAAATAGTGGTAAATGGCACCTAATGCCGGGTACTCCCTCGTTCAAGTCCGACGAGGAACCGCTGTAAGTGATCGATATCTTCGAGGATATGGCCCGCGCCGCGCGCTACGCATGTCATTGAATCTTCAGCCAGCCAGACGCGCATCTTGATATCGTTTTGTAGGCGCTCCACGAGGCCTTGCAACTGTGAACCACCACCTGCCATACAAACGCCGACTTCCATCAAATCCACGATGATTTCCGGCGGCGTTTCATCAATCGCTTCCTTAATGGCATCAACGATCGTGCCAACGGAAGACGCGAGAGCTTCGCGAATTTCAATCGAGGAAACTTCAATCGCTTCGGGTAAGCCTGTTACGAGATTCCGCCCACGCAACGTAACCGATTTTTCTTCGCGCAGGGAGAAGGCCGAACCAATCGAGATTTTGACGCGCTCTGCCATACGCTCCCCGATGAGCAGGTTGTACTTGCTCCGGGAGTAGTTAATGATGTCCTGATCCATCTCATCGCCTGCAACACGCAAAGAGCGGCTGATCACGATCCCGCCCATCGAGAAGATTGCGACTTCGGTCGTGCCGCCCCCAATGTCTACAATCATCGATCCGCGCGCTTCGCCAACGGGCAATCCCGCCCCAATTGCAGCCGCAGTCGGTTCCTCAATCAAAAAGGCAGAACGAGCTCCGGCGGCAATCGTTGCATCGTAAACCGCGCGCTTTTCGACTTCCGTCACCCCGCTCGGAATACCAACGACAACACGCGGACGAGGGATCGGGACAATGCTCTGCTCGTGTGCCTTCCCGATGAAATACGATAACATTGCCTGCGTGATCTCAAACTCGGAGATCACGCCATCACGGAGTGGGCGCACAGCAGAGATATTAGCAGGGGTGCGCCCCACCAGCTCCTTTGCCTCTACGCCAATCGCTATTGGTTTGCGAGAGCGCTTATCTATGGCGACCCACGAGGGCTCGTTTATTACAATGCCCTTACCACGAACGTATACAAGAGTGTTCGCCGTACCGAGGTCTATGCCTATGTCAAGTGAGAGGAGGCCCAATAACCAGTTGAGCGGGCTGACTGCCAAAAATAATCCCCTTGGAGGATGATGTGAGGGTAATAGCGGGCGATTATACCATGCACAAAATTGCCAGCAAAACGCAAAAATTCAAGATTTATGTCACGTAATAGTGGATTCCACAGCTCTGAGCGCATGCTATAATCCGTATTGTGGACTTGTTGCCACGCCTAATCGCCTTCCTACAGATGCATTCACGCGTCGAAGCTTGTTTGCCCTGGGTGGTCGGGGTCTCCGGGGGTCCAGACAGCCTCACCCTGCTCCAATTATTACATCGCATCATTTCCGAAAGTCATGTCTCAATTCCGGAGCAGATGAGCACGCCGCTGGTTGTGGCGCATCTGGACCATGCGATGCGCCCAGATTCTGATTCGGATGCGGATTTTGTCGAAGGGTTGGCAATAGATTGGACTCTTGCTGTGAATATAGGCCACGAAGATGTGCCATTATTGGCCAAGGAGAAAAGACTCTCCATTGAGGAAGCCGGTCGCCAAGCCCGCTATGCTTTCCTGGCCCGCACGGCTGTCCAGTATGGCGCTGGGGCCATATTCGTCGGGCATAACGCTGATGACCAATCTGAAACCGTCCTGATGCACCTGTTGCGCGGAACCGGACTGTCCGGTTTGCGTGGGATGCAGCCCGTGAGCGAATTTTCGGATTTGGAAATTGCGGAACCTGAGTTGACTGCGGGCCTGCTCCTCGTGCGCCCATTGCTCGCGACCACGCGAGCCGAAATCGAAACTTATTGCAGGGAACACACTTTAAAGCCCCGGCATGATCCCTCCAACAAAGATCCCATCTATTTCCGCAATCGTTTGCGTAACGAGGTCCTTCCCTATCTGGAAGAAATTAACCCCCACCTGAGCGAGCGGCTCCGTCGCACCGCAGACGTGGTCGCCGCGGATTATGAGGTGCTCACCGCAGCCCGTGACGAAGCCTGGGAAACAGTCGTTACGAAACACCATCCTTCGGAACGAATCACTATTGACCGCGAGGCCTTCAGGAAACTGTTGCCCGGATTGCGGCGCGCTATCTTGCGGCATGCTATTACTACATTGAAGTCCACACAATGCGACATTGACTTCACCACCATCGTGCAAGCAGTTCACTTGGTGGATCGAAATGAGTCGGGGACCAAAGCTTCATTACCGGGCAATGTAGAGATGCTGGTCGCCCCCGCAGAGATCATCCTGAGCCTGCCCGGGGTTGCAGCACAACCTCTAAACAATGCGCCTGCTATTGACTCCACCGAAATATTGGTCTTGCCAGAGGCAGGCAGCATTGCATTGCCGGAATGCAATTGGCAGGTGGAGATCGATCCCGCAGTGGAGCTAGTGCCTCTACACCGGGTAAAAATTTCTGATCCATGGCAAGCCTATCTTGATGCCGATAAAATTACATCCGTGCTGACTCTGCGAACTCGGCAGCCGGGTGACCGTTTCCAACCACTCGGGATGTCGGGCCACAGCCAGAAGGTGTCCGATTTTATGATCAACGCTCAGATCCCTGCGCCCTGGCGAGATCGTTTGCCGATTCTGGTGTGCAATGACGAAATCGTCTGGATAGCGGGTTGGCGACTCGACCATCGCTTTCGCGTTCGAGCAGAGACAACGCGCGTTGTGCAAATTCATTTTCGCGCTCCAGACAACCACGAACGATAAAGAACAGCAGTACAATTCTCTCCAGCTTAAATATGAAACCGAGACAATACTTTCTTCTCTTAGTATTATTAAGTCTGGCGATAAGTGCTTGCACAAACAGTGTCACGCCACGATCAACGCTGCGGCTGGCGACGACAACTAGCACGTATGACTCGGGCTTACTTGACGCAATATTGCCGGATTTTGAAAGCCGCTATGCAGTAGAAGTAGATGTCATTGCAGTCGGAACCGGGCAGGCGTTGGCGCTCGGCGAATCCGGCGACGCCGATGTACTCCTGGTACATGCACCCGCAAGAGAGGAAGATTTTATTCGCAACGGCTTCGGCAGCGCCAGACATGCTGTCATGTTCAACGACTTCGTGATCGTCGGACCGCGGGCAGATTCGGCCGGGATTTCAGAAATTGAGGAGGCTGGGCAGGCTCTCGCCGCAATTGCTAGCGAGCAGGCACCCTGGGCTTCCCGGGGCGACGAGTCAGGTACACACTCCAAAGAGTTCGAACTGTGGGCTGCGGCCGGCAACGAATCATTTGCAGCACAGGATTGGTATAACTCACTCGGGCAGGGCATGGCCGCCGCACTTCAATTTGCCAACGAACAACAGGCGTATACACTGACGGATCGGGGAACTTTTCTTTCGCTATCGCACAGCCTCTCGAATCTTGAAATCCTGCTCGGTGGCGAAAGTATTTCACAAAATCCAGACCCCTTGCTCTACAATCCGTATAGCGTCA
The DNA here is from genome assembly GCA_965248775.1 of Anaerolineales bacterium. GTDB lineage: Bacteria > Chloroflexota > Anaerolineae > Anaerolineales > JBHHUI01 > JBHHUI01. The sequence continues at coordinate 89,987 of OZ252150.1, read as the reverse complement.
TCCCGGTGAAATCGAGCGGGGATTTGGACAACGTACAGCACTTTGTAGAATGGCTCACCGCGCTAGAAACACAACGCGCCATATCCAAATTCGGGAGGGAGTCGTTCGGACAACCACTTTTCTATCCCAATTCTGAAGCCTGGCGAGTGGCAGAATAGCAACTTCAATGCAAACCATTCTGGAAGCCCTCCGAGCCGCGCTGGAACTCCTGGTGAGTTTCGATCCAGTCTTGCTGCAGATCATACTGCTTTCATTGCAAGTGAGCCTCGCAGCGCTCCTCATCAGCACTCTCATCGGTATTCCCATTGGCGCAGGTCTGGGTCTTCGAAAGAAATTGCCGGCTCGCGGACTCGTGCTCGCCCTCATCAATACCGGTATGGGTTTGCCGCCGGTGGCTGTAGGGCTTTTAGTGTTTCTGTTGCTTTCCACATCCGGCCCGCTCGGAGTTCTAGGCTGGTTATTCACACCCTGGGCGATGATTTCCGCGCAGACCATCATCGCGCTCCCACTCGTCATCGGACTTACACTGGCAGCTGTGGCCGGTGTAGACCGCGATCTGCGTCTTCAAATCCGCGCTCTTGGCGCAACGCGTTGGCAGACCGCCCGCGCAGTCCTTGTGGAAGCACGCCTGGGTGTACTCGCTGCGATCGCAGCCGCCTTTGGGGGCATCATTTCAGAAGTCGGCGCAGTGATGCTCGTGGGCGGGAACATCGAAGGGAAGACGCGTGTCCTCACGACCGCCATCGTCCTCGAAACACGCAAGGGCGAATTTGCGCTTGCACTGGCATTGGGCATCGTGCTTGTCATGCTTGCTTTTGCGGCTAACGTGGCACTGATACGTTTCGGTGGCACATACCAACGCTGGCGACTCAGTTAATCCGTTGACAACACTTTTCGAACTCCACAATATCCGCAAGGAGTATGACAATCGGCAGGTTCTTTCAATCGATCAGTTATCAATTGAGAAGGGCGAGATTCTCGCCATCGTCGGGCCGAGTGGAGCCGGCAAGTCAACGTTACTTCGTATTCTAAATTTTTTAGAACCAGCAACTGCCGGGGAATTGCAGTTCGATGGGCAGCAAATTCACGGGGATATCTCTCTTGAAGTACGTCGCAGAGTGACGACCGTTTTTCAGCGTCCGCAGCTTTTGAACCGCTCAGTGGCCGCCAATGTATCCTTTGGATTAAATGTGCGCGGTATCGATGCAAATGGTCGTATTGACGCTGCACTCGCCCTTGTGGGTCTCACAGACCTGGCGGATCAAGCCGCGAACGATCTTTCCGGGGGGGAGATGCAGCGCGTGGCACTTGCGCGCGCATTGGTCATTCAACCGGACGTGCTGTTGCTCGACGAGCCTACTGCGAATCTGGATCCTCACAATGTGGCCTTGATTGAAAAGCTTGTTGTGGAACAAAATCAATCGCGCGAGACAACCGTTGTACTCGTCACGCACAATATCTTCCAGGCGCGACGCATCGCACACCGTTGCGCCCTGCTGCTCGATGGCCGCCTCACCGAAGTCGCCGCCACAGAACAGTTCTTCAGCAAGCCCCAAGATCCTCGTACAGCGGCCTTCGTACGCGGCGATATGGTTTATTGAGCTTCTAACTCAACACACTGACCTGAACGCCTTGCCGATCAACCGGTAATACGAAGGTCCGGCAAGGCATGCCCTTACCAGCAAATGCTTCGGTCATGGCTGCAGCAATTTCCTCGTGCCCTTGCCCCGAAAACGCTGCCAGAGCGGGGCCTGCGCCGGAAAGCGTGACGGCAACAGCCCCGTTCTCGCGGGCAGCTTGCTCTGCTGCGTCAAAGCCATAGATCAATTCGCGCCGATAGGGCTGGTGCAAGCGGTCCTGCATTGCCCAGCTAAGCATTGAAAAATCCCCACGCTGCAGAGCCTGAACGACAAATGCTGTGTGACTCATATTGAAAACTGCATCGGCGTGTGGCACTGACAATGGCAATACTTTGCGCGCTTCGACAGTTGCGAGAGTCACCGCCGGCAACGCGATCACAACCTTCATTGCGCTGGCCTCAATCGATGCGCTATAGAGAGCCTTGCCGTCCATAGCGACCAGCACCAAGCCGCCGTAGATCGCAGCCGCTAGATTATCCGGGTGCCCTTCAATTTCGTAAGCGCGTACCAATAACTCGTCACGCGAGAGTTCTAATCCAAAGAGTGCATTACCGGCGACCAGTCCTCCCACAACTGCAGCCGAGCTCGAACCCAGACCTGAACCGACAGGAATTCCATTGGAAGAAATAACCTGCAGTCCGGGCGGGTTTTGCTCGGCATCTTCCAAAAGGCTGAGCGCAGCCTTTGCAAAGAGATTGGAAGAATCGGTTGGGAGCTTTTCCGCACCCTCGCCCGATATATCGAAGCGCGTGGCGGCGCCCTCTGGAAGCAAGGTCACTTCAAAGGTGTTGTATAGACCAAGCGCCAATCCCAGACAATCAAAGCCGGGACCTAGATTGGCTGTACTGGCAGGAACAATGACTCGGACGCGAGTGGGCATTTTTCAGTGTACAGTTACCAGTATTCAGTCTTCGGTTAAGACTGAACCCATCTAGTTGATTACTGGTTACTGGGCTCCCCCTTCCAACTTAATTATCTTCCGGCGCACTTCGCCCCATTGCATCTTGGAGAGACCCATCTTGCGACGCAGTTTTTCCGGCTCGATTTCGGCGCGCCAGTCGCGCACTGCACTTGTCCAGCGAAGCATGTCGAAGGAGATGTGCTTCTCAAGCCCTGCTGCAACCGTAATATCTTCGAGCAAGTATTCGAGGCGGCGCACCGACCAGGGGAAGATTTTTTCTGTCACGCTGTACTCTGCTGCATATTCTCGGTACTCCGCCACCCAGTGCGGGTCAAGCAGCACTTTGCGCTCTTTGTGCCGATGGCGCTTATCCGAATAACGCACATACAGGTGTGGATTCGAGGTGTCCGAAATATCCAGATGGTTTAGCACCAGACGAACGCATTCCCCTTTCCGCAATCCGGTGTGGAGCAGAAATGTAAACAATATGTATGGACGAATATCTGGCTTTTTCTCAGCTTGTCGGATTCGATCCGCTGCCGCCAACGCTTGCTCGATCTCGGCGTCTGTCAGAATCGTCGCCAATGGACTGCGCACCGAAACATTGACGATGGCTTCAGCCGGATTGCTGGGTAAGGTCACTGCGGGTGTGAGCCAGCGAAAGAACGATTTGAGGGCCGTGACGCGTCGATCGTAGGTTTTATCCGAACAGGGTACACCACGTCGATTGCGCATCCACTCCAGATAGTCGATTAATGTACGGGTGTCCACCGCCCCGACGGATACCCCCGCACCCGCATAATCCACAAGTAATTGGATGTCGTGACCGTAATTCTTCAACGTGTTTTCCGAGAGCCCCGCTCTTCGGCGGGCTTCCAGCCAAGCGGTGAGCGCAGCGGCAAGCGAAGAGTCAATGGACAATCCTGCAACCGTCTGCACAGGAGTGCTGGTCGGCAATACCTCTTCCTCTTCGGGCTGCGCATTGAACAGTGACAATTGATCTCCATCACTCATGTTTTCCTCCATCATTCACTCGGGGTCGGGCGTGGGATCGGATAATACGGATTGCCAGTCAGTGGGCAGGAATCGTAATCCTCTCCCAAGATCAGGCGGAACTGTACCGGGCTATTCTGGTCTGGCTCGTCCACCACGCGTGTCTGGTCAATATGTAACATCTTCAAAATATCTGGCAATGGAGAGCCTTTATCACTCAACGTGTAATCTATGATTGTCGTCTCAGAATAATTTTGATCCGCTGGATTGATCACCGCAGCGAGACCATTGAGTCGCAGATTGTAAGCCGCCAAAGAAGCTGCATCTTCCCAATCCGACCCATTCCAAACCTCCACGACGAAGGGCGCATCAGTGAGTCGATTAGTCGGCGGTGCAGTCAGGAGAGATTCCAGATACCACGGCAAAAGCTCATAATCCGGTAGTTGCGCGGAGGGGAACTTGGGGTCCCCTCCCCAATTGCGAATATAGGGTGCGCGAATAGTGTAGCTGCGAGCATTATCAAAAGAAAGGTCTAGGGCGATCGGAACAAACTGCATTATGTCCCACAAGCCCATATCTGTCTCGACCCATTTGCGATATTGGTCGTAAAGTGTGGGTATCTGTCCGAGCAAATTCAAACTCTTCGCCTGGCGGAAAATCGCGCGAAGCACTTCATATTGGCGCCGAGAGCGATCCTGATCGTCTGTCGTTTTTCGCAAGCGCGAATACCACATGGCAGTTTGACCATCCATGTGCTCGATACCGGCCGGGACATAGAATTCCGTCCAATTTTCAAATTTGCTCGGGTCGGCCTCAGGCGAAACCAGCAGCAGATCAGAGAATTCGCAACTCACCGGAACATCGACCCCTTCCAGCGTATCTACGATATTCATAAAGCTATCAATTTCAATTTCTGTATAGTAGTGGATGGGTATACCAAAGTTATATAAGATGGTCTGTGCCAACAGAGCAGCCGGCCCTTGCGGCGCAAAGCGTGTGATACTCACCGCAGTATTAATGGTGCCCATCGTATTTGACGGGATGAAAACATAAACATCGCGCGGGATCGAGATCATCGTAACGCTACCAGACTCCTTGTCAACAGAAACCACAATGATCGTATCGGTGCGGGTTTCGCCACTATCCTCAATGTCGGAACCCATAAGCAGAATATTGACCACACTTTCCGGCAATTCCAGCTGGGCAGCCGGGAGGGGGATCTCCGTTGGCGGGGCTCGTACCGGCGTTGAGAGATATGGCCCGAGTGTGGGTTGAACCAGGTTTGCGGTAGGAGTCGCCGTTGGTGTAAGCGTCGGCGTAGCTGTGGGAGGCAATGGTGTAAAAGTCGGCTCACCGGGCTGCAAAGTACGCGTAGCCGTTGGCGTGAGCGTCTCTGTAGGGGTCGGCGTGGGAGTGGCCGTGGGGGTAGGCGTTGCCGTAGCGGTTGGGGTCGGAGACTGCAGCAGTGCCAGTGTGTAAGTACGCACTTGCCCCAGATCGAGGGTCCATAGCAGGCCTAGCAATATTGCTACCCCAACTGCAATGGAGATAAATATACTGCGCCTGGAACGGGAACCGACCTGGGTTGAGCTAGACATATCTCAATTACGCGCTCTAAGAATCGTCATCGACAATCGTAATCGTGGCCGAAGATTGCGCGCCATCCAGGCTTGCATTACCCGGATTCGACAACGCAGCCCCAAAGGTCTCATTTGACTCGGAGTCGGCATTATCGATGATCGTGACGGAGAAAGTTTTGCTGGTCTCATACGGCCCGAATGAGAGCGTGCCTGATGTTGCTATGAAATCTGATCCAGTCAGCGCAGTACCGGGACTCGTGCTGAAATCCACACTTACGATATTGACAGTAGCCGAACTCAATGTGACAGTCAGCGATACCGTGGGCGCGCTTTCAATCACCGTATACGTACCTGGGTTGAGTGCCACGGACGGCTGTCCGTCATCATCATCGATGGAGATGGTTGCGCCACTCTGGAGACTCAGAAATGCGTTCGTCGGACTTGAAAGCACAACGGTGAAAGTCTCCTGCACTTCCTGATCTGCGTCTTCCTTGACACTGATACCCAGTACCTGCGAGGTTGTATTCGGCGCAAACACGATTACTCCGCTGGCCGGATCGAAATCCGTGCCGGACAGAGCATTGCCGGCAACGGTGTTGTACTGCACCTGAACTTCAATCGGCGTTGGAGCTGAGAGCAGAACTTCCAAGGAAACCGTTACATCATCTTCCAGAACGCCAAAACTCACATTTGAGAACGACACCTGCGGATCATCATCAGTAATGGTCAACGTGGCTGTGGTCACCCCCGTAGCGAGAACCGCATTCGCCGGGCTGGCAAGTGAAATCACAATCGTCTCGTCCGCTTCCACTTGCGAGTCATTCACGAGAGGAATTGTAATATTCTGGCTATTCTCGGCAGGTCCAAAAGTCACGGTACCGGAACCACCAGTGTAATCTGCCCCCTCAGTTGCGCTGCCTGCCGTAACACTATAGGACACCGTTGCTCCGGCCCCAAGCTCACCGGTGCGAACGACGTTTATCATTGCAACACCAATTCCTTCACTCTGAATAACAGATGTCGTGCCAAAGCTGAGCGCAGGCAACTCGCCTGCATTCGGAGTTGGCACGCTGTCTGCTGTCGGGGTTGGTTCTTTCGTCGCCGCAGGCAAACCGGGGGGCGCATAAATGCGGAGCCCTGCTTGAATACCCGTGCTACCATCGAGGCAGTTCGCCTGTTGCAATGCAGAAACTGTGGTGCCAAAGCGAAGGCTCAAATTGAAGAGCGTATCGCCCGCCTGCACGGTATACAATCCCCACCCGGCTGGCGGTCCACAGCTAAACACCTGCACCGGCACATCCAGTGGCAGGTATATCACCTGACCGCTAAACAAACTTGATACTGTGAGGCAATTACCGTCTTGCACGCCTGCCACAGTGGTACCCGCGCGTAGAGCCAGCCGGAACATCGTTTCGCCGGATTGCACAGTGTATGCTGTCCAACCCGCCGGTATCGCGCAGCCTGACACTGTAATGATTCCTTCCTGCGGCGCTGTCACAGTGTTCGTTGGCTCGGGAATTTCCGTCGCGGTGGCAACAGGTTCTGTGGTTTCAGTTGCTGTCGGCGAAACCGATGCAGCCGGTACTGCGGTTGTTGGAGCATGTGTCGGAGTTGTGGGGGCGTTTGTCGGTGTAGGTTGTAGCTCGGACTCAGTGGGCGTTGGAGAAAGCTTGGAGCTTTCAATCGCAACCAGCGTTCGTGTATTTGGTGGCACTGCGGCGACTAACTCTCCGGCTTCACCAAAAGAGAGCACAAAAGCAGCAGCAAGGGTCGTTACCGAGAGCACACCGATCAACAGCCCGGAGAACGCCTCGCGTAATCCGCGGGACGTGCCCGGAGATGACCCATTTGAATTGTTCATTCCTCAGCGGGTAATTCAAGCTCCCCAGCATCATCCACCGGCAAGAGAACATTGAAGGTCGAGCCTTCGCCCTGTACGCTATCCACCCAAATGCGCCCGCCGTTCGCTTCGACCAATGTTTTGGCGATGCTCAGGCCGATGCCCGCATCTCCAGTGCCTGGAATAAGTGGATTATCGTCTCGATAAATGCGCGAGAAGACTCGTCCAAGTTCTGCAGTGGGAATCCCCTCCCCCGAGTCGCGGACTGATATATTAAGGATGGGCAGCGCGCCATTCTCGTCGTCCATAGCTGCAGCCACCTCAACCTCACCCCCTTCGCGGGATGCAAGGGCAGCATTGGTGAAAAGATGTTGCATGATTTCATACAAAGAATCACGGTCAGCTTCCAAAGGTGGCAGGTCTTCAGCGATGTCCATACGTAGCGCGATAGATTTCTCACGAAATCGCGAGCTACTGTCGGTGATGGCGTCTTCGAGTACAGCCGTTACATCCACTTGTGTTGGGGCAAATTCAAATTTGCCGGTGTCGAGGGCAGTCACACGCACGAGGTCGTTCAATAAGGTGTTGATGCGCTCGGAGCTGGATTTAATGCGTTCCAGGAACTGACGTTGCAGTGCACCGATGATACCCGCCTGTTCGCCCAACAGCAGGTCTGTATAACCAACGATAGATGACATTGGTTGGCGTAAGTCCGTTGCAATGGAAACGACGACCTGATAGCGATCATCGTCGGATGCAGCCTCAATAATCGGCGTAGTTAGAACGGGATTCAGTTCACCATCCATTTCCATCGTTTCAAGTTCTGAGCCAATGGCATCAAATTCTGTTTGCAGATGCGCAGCATGTTTATCGGCTGCAAGAGCCCGCTCTTCGGACTCTTCTAATTTGGTTTCAGGATCGGTGATACGAGCCGACATCGCTTCGCTCTGCTCCTGTTGCGCTTCCAATTGCAAGCGCATTTCCTCGACAAGTTTGGCATCCTCGGCAGAGCTGCTGCTTTCATCGGTTTCCCAATCCGGCTCCCCCGCAACAAGCGCACTCAGACTCTCGAGTTGATCGCGGGTTTCCTGCAACTCAATCGTGAGGCGTTCGACATCTTCCTGCGCAGCTCGTATATCGTCGTCAAATGTATGTATCTCATCGCGGCTGCCCTTGAGCTCGGCATCTGCACCCATGGTCTTCTCAAGTGAAATGAGCGCTTCACTGATCGAGTCGGCCAAAGCGGCCACCATCTTGCGTTTATTTGTATCCCATTCTTTCAAGGAGTATGGGGAAAACACCATTACAGCACCATAGGGCTCATCATCTCGCCTCATCGGTGCAGCAAAGCTGGGCCCGGTTTCCGTAAGTCCAATTTGGAGACCTAATTCGTATAGGTCGTTGGCGTGTTCTGGCAAGCGGAAATAGCCGGGTTTCGCGCGCGCAATGGTCGAGCCAATTGTTCCGAGTGCATCCCGCTCTATATTGAAGCCATCGAAATGCGTTTCCTGGATCAGGTCGTAGCCGCCGGCGCACGTAATTGTTTCATCGTCACCCGGGGGTGCCCAAAGCAGGACGATGTCGGCGCCCATCGCTTTGGCAACCCCTTCAGTGATGTTATCGACCATAAGATTGAATTCGCGCGTAATGCCAATTTCGATCAGCGCCTGTGCAGCATCCAATGAAATTGTGGAGTCAACCTTCGCAGAAACGGACTCGCTTTTTTCTTGAGTAAGATCTTCACTTGGCGCGGCCGGCACACTTGCAATGCGCAGCGCGTGCCGGAAGGCAATCGCAGCAAACAACGGTAGAGCTGAGATTTCTGCTAAGCGTACGAATCCGGCGATGTGACCCTCGGCATCGCTCTGTGTCAGCGAAAGAACCAACTGAACCCCAACCGCAAAGCCCATGATGGCAAAAAGACCAATGGATAGCCCACGCTCTTCCGCCTTTTTTTTCCAGAAGAGTAGACCGATGGTAATTGCAACTACGGCAAACTGGAAAAGCAACCAGGATTTGGCATTAAGTGAGGTATTGAACTGCGCTCCCTGCTGCCCAGCGGGAAACCAGAGTACAAGCGAGACGACGGTGGCGATGAGTACCACCAACATAACAGCTAATACGAGTGCGTCACCTACACGGGATGGTGGTTTAAACACGAGCGCCCAAGCCATTAGGATCAGGGTCGCAGTGATTATGCCTCGATCAACGGGGGGAATGAGCGCATCATCGCTCAAGTATTCGAGCGCAGCCAGCCCGACCAGCAAAGCCATCGCCAATCGGAGCCCGAATCCGACTCCTGCGGCGATGGCAATCCGCCGCGCCACTGGATCATCATTGCGGCGGGCGACTCCGTATGCAGTAGCTAAGGCCGCCTCCAGGGCAAATAAGGTCAGAACATAGTAGACCAGACTGCCTGGGGGGGCGCTGACAAGTGCAATTGCTTGTGTTAAAAGCTGCATTGAGCGCTCGTTTGCGCGATTATAGCATCACGGGAATGTTCATGTTAAAAGCTGCTGCATTGAGCGCTCGTTTGCGCGATTATAGCATCACGGGAATGTTCATGTTAAAAGCTGCATTGAGCGCTCGTTTGCGCGATTATAGCATCACGGGAATGTTCACAAAAGAAGCGCTCTGGACGTTTTTTTACCTCGGCATGGCTCTTGCAGCAGTGATTGATTGACATCCAAATGAATCCGGGTAGAATTGGCGCACTGTGCCGAAGTGGCGGAATTGGCAGACGCGCTGCGTTCAGGGCGCAGTGTCCTTACGGTCGTGTGGGTTCGAATCCCACCTTCGGCATTTTGGCACCTCTAGCACAACGAGGCAGAGTGCAATTATCAGTCCCGGACGAGGAATCTCGCCGGGCTATTTTTTTGAATCCCGACTCAACCTTGTTGGAGCTTGCACGGAGTTTGCCTTGCAGCTATGATTCAGGCGGCTCCCCGGCCAAACTTAAATGACAACGAACGCATCCTCTTCTCCACGTCGCGGTCTCAATATATCCTTTGTTCAGATCGCGGTTGTCATCGGTTTGATTCTGGGAATCTCGATCATTCTCGATTTCCAACAACGCATCCAGGCTGCGCAGATGATTATCGGTGAAGCTGAACGGCTCGATCTTGAAGTCAGTAATTTGCAAGCTGAACAAGAAGGGCTGCAAGCTACTTTGGCTTATGTAGGGTCTGATGCCTATGTGGAAGATTGGGCACACAGCGAAGGGCAACTGGTACGTCCCGGCGAAGTGCTCGTTATCCCTGTTACCGATGAGGACGCGGTGAGCGCCCCTGAAGAACCCATCGCCCCTCCACCTGCGCCGCCGATCATCAACTGGCAGCTGTGGTCGGAACTTTTCTTCGATAACACACAATAAATCTAAGGGCGAATTTTACAGCTTCGCCATTTGACACATACTGCTGTTTGTTCTATAACCATCCTGTCAGATCTATTGCGGTTGGGGGACGCTGCATCCCTGCGTTTCATAACACCAAATTCTATAAAAACTCGTTCGAGAATTCGTCCCAGCGTGGAGTGCTCATCACGATGCTGTCGCACGCGACAAGTGCGCCACTCCGCGACCCAGTGCGTTCGCACTTGCCGCGTTGCCGAGTGCAGTCTGCACCCGACTGCGCGGCAGTACGCGGTGACTGGGGGACTGGGTAACAACGCGCACTTCGTTTTCGTGCAGTTGGAAGAATACTCATTTTTCTGTTTCTCTAATCGCCAGCCAGAAAAGTAGTAGTCTGGCGAATAATTTGTTCATGTTGGGGTGTGGGTAATCCTTGGAGAAGGGGGGCGCAGGTCTCCAAGGCTCCCACCCCCCAACGCCTTTTATCCCCCTTCCCGACCGTGCTCTCTCTCGAGCAACAAAACGCATATCGCGAACAATACCGCACCTTACGTCCGGGTTGGCGACCGAGCGGCGAGGTGTATGAGACCACAGTGCGTAGCTATTTGCACGCCGATGCACGCATTCTAGATTTCGGCTGTGGACGCGGTGGCTTACCTGAGAAACTCTCCGCCGAAATGCCAAACGTCTTCGGCGTTGACCCAGATTGGAACTCGCTCAGCGAATATCGCGCTCCCGCAGTAAAGCGCACAGTTGGAATGGACGGTCAACTCCCATTTGTGGAGGCCTCCTTCGACCTGATTCTTTCCTCCTGGGTACTAGAACATCTGTCGAATCCTGAGAAAGCATTTCACGACATCACACGCCTGTTGGCTCCCGAGGGACGCTTCATATTCCTGACACCAAACGCAGAGCACCCGCTTTTGCTGCTGAACCGCATAGCTCGCTGGCTACCCAAGCTGCAAAGAAGTCTCGTTCCGCGCATCTATGCCCGCGACGAGCAAGATACATTCGCAGTGAGTTATCGAGCCAATACAACGCGCCGGCTCAGACGTTTAGGGCAGCAAGCTTGTTTAAGACTCGAACACTTGCAGTACATTGCGGACCCAACGTACATCGCTTTCAGTCCCGTCCTGTTTCGGCTCGCCACGCTTTTGGAGCGCTCGCTCCCGCCCAGATGGCGTATCCATTTTGTCGGCGTTTTCACGAAGTAAGATCGACGACGCAACCTGCGTCTGTATGAGTAGGATCGGCGATCGGCGCTTGGAAATCGGTTTAAACCTCCAAATGATTTTCTCCTGTCACCGATTATTCGATTTGTGAAAGGATAATGAACAATGCACGACTACAGACATTTTCGTCAGATGAAAGACGAATTCTTTGAGCAGGACCCCCATAGCCCGCTGACACATGAGCAGCGTCACGACTTCGACGGCCTGAAGTATTTCGAACCGAACGATGATTTGCGATTAGAATTGCCAGTTGACGAGTTTGACGATAAGGAGATCGTGCATATGCAGACCAGCACCGGCGACGTGCAGACGTATGAACGCTGGGGGCGCATCAGTTTTGAAGCTGGCGGCGAACAGGCGGAGTTGACGCTCTATTCAAACGAGCACGGCCTTTTCATGCCATTTACAGACGCCACAAGTGGCAAAGAGACTTACGGGGCCGGGCGCTATCTTGAGCCGGAACAGGCAGGTCACGATAAAGTGCTTGTGGACTTCAACCTAGCTTATTCGCCTTATTGTGCGTATAACCCGAATTATAGTTGTCCGATTCCTCCATTCGAGAACCGGTTGCAGGTGCCAATCCGCGCAGGTGAGAAAGACTTCAAGTAGACGAAACATTACTGGAGGCTTGTATTAAATCATCGTGTGCCGAACACCGGCACACTCACTGAAACGCCGCGTAGGTCCGTCAGTTCCGACACAAAGTGAATGTCTCTACAACGAGATGTACTCTTGCCCGATTCCCCCATTTGAGAACCGGCTGAAAGTGTCAATCCGCGCCGAGGAGAAGAACTTCAAATGATTTAGTATTGGTCACCAATGATGAACTGACCCGAACTGTGGGTCGTATCCATACGGTGACAATGTAATCTGACACTCTGGCAAACTCACAGATCAAACTAAAAACGCCCATGGCTGTGAACTGACCCCCAAGAAGTTGACACAAAAGAAAAACACCCCTGTGAGATACTAAAAACAGGAGGTGTTTTTTATGTCTGGGAAAAAGGGGATGAAACACTACCCGAAAGCGACCAAGCTGGAAGCGGTACGCATGTTTCTCGAAGAAGGCCTGACCCGCGTAGAGGTAGTTGAAGCACTTGGGCTGCCCCGGAGAGACCTAGTGAAGGTCTGGGTGCGCCAGTTCCGTCGCAAGGGAGGGGCAGCCTTTGCCAAACCGAAGGGTCGGCCTCCTCGTCGGCTGGCGGAAAGTCCGCAGGAGGAGCTAGAACGGTTGCGCATGGAAAATGCGCTCCTAAAAAAATTCCTTACCGATTTGCGCATGGACGAGCTCGCGCCACGTCCAGTCTGTCCGTCATGACCCAGTGCATTCACCCAGTCACGAATGAACTGGGTCGTGATGACTGGGTGACTGGGCAGCGCAATATCGGGTCATCTACCAGTTCAGAAGAAGATACAGCGTGAAGGCCATGTGTACTTTCTTTGCAGTTTCGCGAGCTGCCTATTACGCCTGGCGCAAGCGCAGCCAGCAACCGGACAAAGATCGACTTTGTTGGCGAAGTCTGGCTGCAGCGTTCCAAATGGGAAAAGGCTAAACTGAGGCTAAAGATTTCCAACAAGGAGCGAGAGATGCTAGCCCCGAATTACGATCATAAGATTCCTGAGCTGACAGTGGAAGTAGCCCGAGCCGCCTTTCCCAAGGGGAATAAGGTGATGAAAATACGGGATGAGCTGGGAACAATGTTTGCTGACGATGAATTTGCAACGCTGTACCCTGCAATCGGACAACCGGGCGTGAGCCCAGCCCGCTTAGCCTTGGTGACGATACTGCAATTCATGGAAAATCTGACGGATCGAGCAGCCGCCGATGCCGTGCGTTCGCGGACACAGTCACCCAGTCACCCAGTCATGAATGTACTGGGTCATGATGAATGTACTGGGTCATGATAAATGTACTGGGTCATGATGAATGTACTGGGTCATGATGAATGTACTGGGTCATGATGAATGTACTGGGTCACCAAGTCGTGCCGACTCGGCTCGGCGAAGTGGAGTGCGCACTTCACTCTGTGACGTGCAGACTGCATCGTGATAGATTGGAAATACCTGTTGAGCTTGGAACTAACAGATGCCGGTTTTCATTACTCTGTGTTGACTGAATTCCGACAGCGACTGCTGGAGCATGGAGAAGAAAGCATATTACTGAATCGGATATTAGAGTGCTGTGAGGCTGCTGGTTTATTGAACGGGCAGAGTAAGCAACGAACCGATTCGACAAAAGTGCTCGCCAAAATCAAGTCGCTCAACCGAGTAGGACTTGCGTTTGAAACGATGCGGCGGGTGTTGGATGATATCGCGCAAATTGCACCAACCTGGTTACGGGCCCAGATGAAAGCCGATTGGGGAAAACGGTATGGTGCGCCTGGCGATACATATCCGAACAGAAAAAGCAAGACTAAACTGGAGCAGCTCGCCCAAACGATTGGCGCGGACGGGCATCACCTCTTGGCGGCAATTTATCAAGTAGAGACACCGACAAAGATAAAATCATTGTTTACGGTTGAAGTCTTGCGGCGCATTTGGGTGCAACAATACTATCTGGAAGATGGTCAGAGTCACTGGCGAAAAAAAGATGACCAAGGATTTCCTACATCTGGCCAAATGATTGCCTCACCCGATGATTTAGATGCGCGCTACAGTTCTAAAAATGGGGCCAGTTGGACGGGTTACAAACTTCATCTCACAGAAACTTGTGACCCAGACGAACCCCGGCTCATTACTCAAGTAACGACAACTGTGGCCACCGTCCCTGACAGTACGGTCACCGCAGCAATTCAAACGGATTTGATGGCTCGCAGTCTATCTCCTGAAACCCATTGGGTAGATGCAGGCTATGTCAATACGGATAATTTGCTCAGTAGCCGCCAAAATGAGATCGACCTGTTGGGTCCAGCCAGAGCAGATTCCAGTTGGCAAGCACGCCTGGAAGGCGGCTATGACCAAACTCAATTCAGCATTGATTGGGAGAACATGGTGGCCACTTGCCCCGAAGGGCAGCAAAGTATGTATTGGAAGGAAGGTAAATCAAGTTGGGGGAGAGCGAACATCCACTTTCTTTTCAGTCGCCCGCTCTGCTTTCAATGTTCGGCTCGCGAAAAATGTTCTCGCGGTCAAAAGAACGGTCGCCATCTGACGGTGCCTCCACGCCCCGCTTTTGAAATCTTGCAAGAGGCTCGCCAGCGCGAACAAACGGCAACATTCAAAGAACAGTACAGACGCCGCGCCGGCACCCAGCCACGTACGGCTGGACGTGGTCGAAGGTACGATGGCCCACAGGCCGCTAATCCAATGGGCGCCCGGCATAATCGTTACACAGTCCACTGTGGACTGCACTGGGCCGCGGGCTGGCCCGCACAAGATTGCAACATATCGCCACTGCCGCAGCGATCAACTTTCGGCGAATTGCTGCTTGGCTGCTGGGAGATCGACCAGGTGGTACCCGCATATCTCCATTTGCCGCGCTGGCTGCCCCTATATGACTTCGCCAACAAAGTCAAAGATCGAGCGCGGATGCACGCGGTTCAGGAAGCCTGGCAAAAGTCACACAGAACCTATGGCTATCGCCGGGTTGCTTTGTGGTTGCGACAACACCAAGGCCTCGTCATCAACCACAAAGCAGTCTTACGGCTGATGAACAAGCTCAATATCCGCTCCATTGCCAGGCAACGCCACCCCTACAAGCAAAGGGCCCGGCTAGATTTTCACCAGCGCTACACTTGTCGCGCACAGTGGCGTGCTCACTGCATCGCTATGCGACAGCATCGTGACGCCAATCTCTTGGCGCGCGATTTCGCGGCCAACCAGCCCAACCAGAAATGGGTTACTGATACACTTGCGCCGTACGCAGTACAGGTGTTACTTACATCAATACCCAGCAAGGCTGGGCTCCCAGCGCAGTCCGCTGGACTGGGTATCTGGCCACCATCAAGGACCTGTTCGACGGTTTCATCGTTGCTCATCGTCTGGGGCGCCACCCCGTCCAGTATCACGACCCAGTACGTTCGCGACTGGGCATCCGGGACTGGGCAATTCTGTGCGCTTAGTCATCGATACCCTCAAGCAGGCCAAACGCAAAGAAAAGGTCACTGCGGGACTGCTCCTCCATAGCGACCACCTAGTCCAGTCGACTAGACTGGGGGGATATCAATACACGTCCAAGCAGTATGCTGCTCTCACGCGGGAATATCACATCACTCCTTCGATGTCTCGTCCGGGCAATTGTTGGGACAATGCGCCCATGGAGAACTTCTTTGGCCATTTGAAAGCGGAAGCGCTCCGCCACATCCGCGTCCCAAGTTTTGAGCGTGCGAATGAATTGATTGACCAGTATATCGAGTTCTACAATTATGAGCGCATACAACTAAAAACCAGACAGACACCTTATCAAATCAGGTGTCTGTCTGGATGACTGCAGTGGGGGTCTTTCTTTTCGTGTCTTGTTTACAGGGTGCAGTTCATCAAAGGGGGCGTTTTTAGTTTATGTGGGCGGCTCGATTTGCCGCCGTTGTGAGTTCGGGTTTGGTGATCAAGTCCTAGCAATCGACCCCTAGGCCAGGAACAGCGTGACCAGTACTGCGCCAATCAGCATGATGGCCGCAACCATCTTCGTCGCGTTGGGCTCGCCGGCCTTGACGGCTTTGCCGCGTCGATTTCCAGCAACTTCTGCTTCCAACTCCTGGTGACGCATCTGTCCTAGCTGATAGGTTGTGATTGAACCGTACATGATTGTTCTCCTTGGTTGCATGTGCTCACGCTCAAATGCGCGAGTAAAACTTGTTTTCTGCAACTAATATAAACAACGCCATCTAATAATCGTAATTCCAGGCGTCTTTTCAACGTATTTTCCGGACTATTGCTATACTGGTGCCTGCATCACAGCTATTTTCGGTAGAAAATTCCGCAATAATTGCCTACAATCCTCGATAATAGGCCTGCCATGCTTGAAATCAGAATGCTGGGAAAGTTTGACGTACAGTTGGACGGAGAGTCGGTCGACATTCAGTCTCGACCGGCTCAGTCGCTGCTGGCATATCTGGTTCTAAATGCGGGCACATCCTATCGGCGAGAAAAGCTGGCCGGCCAGTTTTGGCCCGATTCAAATGAGCAAAACACCCGCCGTTATTTACGCCAGGCGTTGTGGCAACTTCGCAAGGTCATCGGCCAAGACTATATTAATGCAGACAACTTGAATATTGAGTTTGACGTGAACTCTGCGTACTGGTTGGACGCTTCCAAATTGGAGCAGCAAGCTGCACAGGACTCGCCGTCCGATGAATTGATCGCCGTAGTCTCTGTCTATTCGGGCGAGCTGTTACCCGGATTTTATGAGAATTGGGCCGTGCTTGAGCGAGAGCGCCTGCAGTCCGTCTTCGATCAAAAGATGCATCTAACGCTGGACCGCCTCGCGAAGGAGCAGCGCTGGACCGACATCCTGGAATGGGGTGAGCGCTGGGTATCGCTCGGCCACGCGCCAGAGCCTGCCTATCGAGCACTGATGGTGGCGCACGGCGGGTCGGGCGACCAGGCGGGTGTGGCCGCTGCCTATCAGCGCTGCATTGATAAGCTCGCAAACGACCTGGGTGTGGAGCCGTCCTATGAAACCACGGCTCTCTATGAACGTCTAACTAAGGGTGAAGCGCAGCCAACCATTTCCAGTAAACGCTGGGATATTCTGACAATAGGTCGGAAACGAGCATCAACCGTTGTCTCACCGCTGGATCGCATGGCGCATGGTCGCTTGGTAGGGCGAGAAAATGAATTACAAACGTTGCGTTCCATTTGGGATCGAGCGTTGCATGGTGAGGGGCAACTCGTCATGATCTCTGGTGAGCCTGGCATTGGTAAGTCACGACTAGCCGCTGAACTCGTCAACCTAGTCGAAGACTCCGGTTGCCAGACATTTATGGGCGAGTGTTACGCTGATGGTGGCGCACCCTACGCGCCGTTCGCGCAGATATTCCGTCAAAGCCTCCACAACAGTTCTGGAATTGATCTCGATCTACCCCCGTTTGTTCTAGCAGACCTGATCAAACTTGCCCCTGACTTGCGCCTTTCTTATCCCGACATTCCACCCAATGCGGCCCTGGAACCACAATCCGAACAACAGCGGATGTTCGAGAACGTGGTCGCCTGGTGTAGCATGCTGATCGAGCAGGCTCCATTAGTGTTGGCCTTTGACGACATACACTGGGCCGATAGCGGCACGCTCGCACTACTCCGTCATCTAGTTCGCCGCATGCGGCGGCAACCACTACTAATCGTTGGCACGTACCGTGAGATAGAAATGGAGGAAGCGCGCCCTTTCCAACGAGTGTTCCAAGACCTAAACCGAGAACGCCAAATGGTCAGACTCAAACTTGGGCGGCTCACGCGCGAGCAAACGGGTGAATTGCTGGCAGCCACATTTGATACAGCGAGCACGCCGGATTTCCTGGACAGCGTCTACCGCGAAGCGGAGGGCAACCCGTTCTTCGTGGAAGAGGTGTGAAAGGCAATCGTCGATACCGGAACAGTGACTTATGCGGAAGGTGAATGGCACTATCCCGAGATAGCTGAACTGGAGATTCCGCAAAGTGTGCGGGTGGCAATTCAATCACGAGTAAGCGTGCTGCCCGGCTCGACGCAGGACACATTAAGGCTCGCCGCCATATTTGGCCGGGAATTCGAATATAAAACACTGGCAAAGGTGAGTGAATTGGCTGAGGACGCACTGATCGATGCTTTGGAATCTGCGGAACGTGCGCAGTTGATCAGACTGGTAAGCGAGAGCCGCGACGTAACGTTTTCCTTTTCCCATGTACTTATTCCTTCGACTTTGTACGAGAGCGTGAGCGCCTTGCGACGACAGCGAATGCATCGCCAGATCGCAGTCGCTCTGGAAGACCTGCGCCCGGATGACTTTGAAGCGCTGGCCCACCACTTTGCCGCCGCCGGGGAGTACGGACACGCACTTAACTACTACCATCAGGCAGCGCGCCGCGCTGTCGCCATGTACGCCTATGAGCAAGCTATCGAGCACCTGCAAAATGCTCTCGATTTGATCGATGTTGGAGACGCGCCCGAGACTCGTTTGCTGCTATTGGAAGAATTGGCCGATGCCAATCGCCACGGCGGGGAGCGGGTGAAAGCTATTTCACATTATCAGGAGGCACTCCTTGAGTGGCGCAAACTGGCGGACGCGGACAAATGGACCGTCATATGGTTACATCGCAAAATCGGCATTACTTTCACTGACCTCTACTCGTTTATCGACCGTCAGAATTTCGAGCAGGTAACTCGAGTCTGCCTCGAAGATGGGCTACGTCTTACGGAAGGCCTGCCGCCGCATACAGAGACAGTGCGTTTACTAAGAACTGCTTCCACTCATGCTTACTTGTTTAGAACAGACCCGGATTGGGAAGCAGCGGGTCGCTACGCAGAGGCTGCCGTTGACATGGCCGAACGACTCGATGAACCGGTCGAATTGTCGATGGCGCTCGGCGCACTGGCCCCCGTATTTGGCGCGCAAGGACGCTTTCGTGAACGCGTAGAGGTCTGTTTACGGCGCATCGCGCTCACTGAGGATGCGCACTTTGACAGCCCGCGTGAACGCGTTGACGGTCTGCATGCTGCCGGTATAGCGCAGATGGCTGTCGGCGAATATGAGTCTGCGCTGCTGCACCTCCAGCAAGCTGAAGCGCTTGCCAGCAAGATTCAGGATGTGGAAAAGTCGGCCTATGCGTTAGGAGAACAGGGAGTATGTTTATTCCGCTTAGATCGTTGGGATGAACTGCTCAAAACGGAGGAAACATGGCGCGCTCTGAAGCAGCATTACCCTCCGGAAAGAAGTGGATGGTTGTGCGTGTACATCGGCTACAGCGCGAGTGTTCATGCGCTCCGAGGTGATGGGGATAAGGCGTCTGAGATGCAGGAGGAGTCGCGCGCGATCATGCTTGATGCGACAGGGCCACAGGAAGAATGGGGCCGGAACCAACATTACTGATTGTGTCAGCCGCTTCTGGCGCAGGGCGAGTTCGCCCTGGTAAACCAACATTTGATGGAGGCGCTTGGTAAATCGTCCGCTTATAGGATAATCACTGGCGACCACGATCTCTATGTCATGCTTGCAGACAACGCAGCGCAGCAGGGTGACGAGACCACTCTGAGGTTGTACACTCCGTTGGCTGAGGAATCAGCCACACGCCAGGGTCATACGTTGTATCAAGCGGTCGCACATCGAGCCCGGGGTGTGTTGCACCGCTTAGCGGGTGAATATGCCGCTGCCGAGGATCAGCTCAATCAGGCCCTCGAGTTATTCAGTGTGCTGAATACGCACTGGCAGCTCGGACGCACGCACTATGAGTTAGGCCAGGTGGCTTTGACCATTTCGGACGACCAAGCCGCTCGTGATCACTTCTCTGAAGCCCAGGCAGCATTTGAACGGATGCAGGCGGCGCCAGACGCTGCCCAAGCCCGGGCTGCTTTAGAGACGTTGAAATCAAGAACGGCATGAGACCTCAGACTCGCCCATAATCACCCGCTTTTCGGGAGACCAGGAACCAAGTGACCATATTTCCTTTGCCCTTGATCGGGATTTCTCCTCTGGGCACACAATCGAAATCTTCCATAAGCAATTCGTAGGTGGCTTTGGTTATATGCACCTTTCCTACTTCCCCATGAGACTCCATCCTGCTCGCAATGTTGACAGTATCTCCCCACAAGTCATAGTGGAATTTTGCCTTACCGATAACCCCGGCCATCAAAGGCCCTGAATTGATACCCAGTCTAAATTCAATCCGTTTGCCATTTCTTGCTGGCAGTTTTTCCAGTCCCTCTATCATATCGAGCGCAAGCATCGCAAGCGCCTGCGCATGATCAGGTCGGGTTGTCGGAACTCCCGAGGCCACCATGTAATTGTCACCAATTGTGCGGATCTTCTCCAACCGATATTTCTCTACAAGATCATCGAACATTGAGAATATCTCATTGAGCCAATCAACTGCCTCGGCAGGTTCCAGCTCAGAGAAAAGCGGGGTCGAGCCGACGATGTCTGCGAATAAGACACTGGCTGAGGCATAGTAATCCGCAATCGTCTGCTCGCCGGCTTTGAGGATAGGCGCGATTTCTTTTGGTAAAACATTCAGGAGCAGTTTGTTTGCTTTCTCCCGCTCGCTGAGCGCCGAATTAACGAAGTAGGTTGAAAAAATGGTAGTGGTTACATGGTAACTGATGGGGACCACGCTGTATTGTAGTAATGGAGATACAACTTGAGTACAGCTTCATGGTAAACGTCGGACTTGGAGAAAGAAAGAGTTTTGCGCACGAAGCGAGCCAGTCTCTGGCGCAAGGTGTTGTTCCAGCGTTCCACGTGAGATGTCTGGCCGCTTTCTTTGCCGACACTTTGGTGAGTGTCGTTTGGTAAAACCTTCTGGTAAGCGTGCCAGAAGTCGCTGAAGGAGCAACACGCTTTGTAGGATGCTGGGATGGATTTCCATAACGCGCGACAACTTTTTTCACTGCGGTCGCCAATAAAATAGGCCACCACTTGGCGCGTGCGCCGACACAGCGCGACCCATATCCAACGTTTATCGTTTTTTGTGCGTACAAATGACCATAATTCATCCAATTCCAGCACATCATCCGTTTTTACGGTTTCTAAAGTGTCAGCCAGGTTCGGCATAGCGCCGGCCTTCTCCAGAATCCAGCGTGCTAATGTCTGCCGCGCGATGCCAAAGATGCGCTCAATGCCGCGCATACTGGCTCGCTCTCGATAGGTGCGTAGGACAAATTCTCTGATGAACTCAGGATAAGAACGGCTTTGCGGTTCCAACATTCCATAAGCGGCGCAATCGAGACAATGAAACTTCTGACCGCCTTTATAGTCTGTACCATTCTTGACAATGTTGAGGCTCCTGCACTTTGAACACTCATGCGTGATGACACTCTGGATCATTTTGGCGCTCCTCTGTTTGGCAGGCCAACAACTTACTTTTTCCAGACTCATCAGTCAACATGTAACCACTACCGAAAAAATAAAGACCACCAGAGGGAAGACACTCAGGTTCATCATAGAAAAAAACAATTTTGTGGTTTCTGGGACCACCCGGCCATGGCTCGCAAAAAATTCATCAAATAGGAAGGTGAGAGCCAAGTTGGTGAGGTAGAGCAAAAACCAGACAATGGATTGTCTTGCCGAAAAAAACATGAGGGCACAAATTGGGCCGAGGAAGGCCCATATCAATACAAAGCCGGAATCGAACACCCCCCCGATGCTCCATTGAATGAAGGTAGATATGGGTAGTGGTTACATGTTGACTGATGAGTCTGGAAAAAGTAAGTTGTTGGCCTGCCAAACAGAGGAGCGCCAAAATGATCCAGAGTGTCATCACGCATGAGTGTTCAAAGTGCAGGAGCCTCAACATTGTCAAGAATGGCACAGACTATAAAGGCGGTCAGAAGTTTCATTGTCTCGATTGCGCCGCTTATGGAATGTTGGAACCGCAAAGCCGTTCTTATCCTGAGTTCATCAGAGAATTTGTCCTACGCACCTATCGAGAGCGAGCCAGTATGCGCGGCATTGAGCGCATCTTTGGCATCGCGCGGCAGACATTAGCACGCTGGATTCTGGAGAAGGCCGGCGCTATGCCGAACCTGGCTGACACTTTAGAAACCGTAAAAACGGATGATGTGCTGGAATTGGATGAATTATGGTCATTTGTACGCACAAAAAACGATAAACGTTGGATATGGGTCGCGCTGTGTCGGCGCACGCGCCAAGTGGTGGCCTATTTTATTGGCGACCGCAGTGAAAAAGTTGTCGCGCGTTATGGAAATCCATCCCAGCATCCTACAAAGCGTGTTGCTCCTTCAGCGACTTCTGGCACGCTTACCAGAAGGTTTTACCAAACGACACTCACCAAAGTGTCGGCAAAGAAAGCGGCCAGACATCTCACGTGGAACGCTGGAACAACACCTTGCGCCAGAGACTGGCTCGCTTCGTGCGCAAAACTCTTTCTTTCTCCAAGTCCGACGTTTACCATGAAGCTGTACTCAAGTTGTATCTCCATTACTACAATACAGCGTGGTCCCCATCAGTTACCATGTAACCACTACCTAGATATGTAGATTATGCAAATAATCTGCGTGTAAATTGCAAAATGATGATTCTTAGTAAGATGAGAAATGAGAAGGGAGGAGCCGACAAGAATGACAAATACAAATGGCAATTGTGTGGTCAATCCCCAGCCAAAGAAGAAATAGTACATCGCGGTCCATACGGTGCCGGCGAGGCAAGTAGAACCGGCCACCAGGAAAACGGCGAACTTCTCCAACCTGATTTCATCTGCATCTTGTGGATCGTAAGAAAAAAACATTCTAAAATTCATAATCTACGAAAACCCTTTTCTGTGTTACGGTTAGATTAAAGATAATGCTGCAGAGGCACTTTAGGTTATCCATTCAATTTCCGAAGCGCAAGCAGCCTCATAAGCAGTGCGAATTATTCATATCGGACCGAGGCTCGTTAACTCACAGACACGATCGAAATAATTATCAAGGTTGAAGAAAAGAGAATTGAAAGGGCTCACCATGACCATATCCGAAACTCTCAAGCTCGCCGTTCAGTCTCCCGTGTATCTGTTAGGTAGGATACCGGAAGATATGACGGATGAACAATTGCACTGGAATCCTTCCGGGACGGCGCACTCCGTTGCAGCCTCACTGGCCCACGCGGCCCTGTCAACCGATTGGCAAATCCACGATCTTTTCGAAGGCGGCGCGCCTATGTTCGCATCGGCCTGGGAGGGCCGCACCGGTGTCAGTCAGCCACAGCCCGCGCAGACGCTGGAGTGGGCCCAGAACGTGGTGGTCGACCTGCCTGTGTTTCAGAAGTACGCAAACGAAGTCTATAGTAGATTGGACACGTATCTGGGCGGCCGTTCCACTGAAGATCTGGCACGTACGATAGACCTCTCCATAGCTGGTCTTGGCGAGCAAACGCTCGAGTGGGCAATCCTTACCGTGGTCGTGGGCCATCTCAACCAGCTTACCGGCGAGATGGCGGCCGTCAAAGGTATGCAAGGATTGCAGGGATATCCTTGAGCTGACGTTAACGCAATTTCCGCACCAAAATGAGCCCGCCACGCGGCGGGTTTATTGATTCTGGAGTAAGTATCCGCGGGGTGCTAGCCTCCGTCCTACGCGATTAGGAGATACCGGCCCAGTTCTCGGGGTACTAAGTTGAACTGATCACCGGGAGGACTTTTCTGCACTCGTTACCCGGTAGGTGCCGTGCAACTTTGCGTTCGCAAATTCGTATTCTGATATAGCGTCCTTAAACTGCTGCAAAATAATTAGGATGGAGTTACTGTTCTATACACGATTGAGATCATCCAATATTGGCCGTTACTGCAGATCGGCGTATATTTCTGGTCGTAAGGAGGGCGTGTTGCTCGGAACCCGCAAAGGGACTGAACCAACCGAAGAACCGACAATTGAAGAAATTGAATAGAGGAGATTTTCAAAATGAAGATTAAATCGATCTTTTGGGGCGGACTATTCATACTGGCGGGCACGTTGATGCTGCTCAGCAACCTCGGCATTTTGACCATCAACGTCTGGAAGTTGATCTGGCCGACCTTCATCATCGCTGTCGGCGTCTGGACGATATGGATAGCAAGGCGTGGCTCCGACGGGCTGGACGTGGAAGAGATCAACATCCCACACCAGGGCACGGAGCACGCCAGGCTCTCCCTACAATTTGGAGCCGGGCGAGTGACGCTGAATAGCGGAGCTAGTGACAATAACCTGCTGAGCGGCACATTTACGGGTGGGCTGCAGCACCACGCCCGAATCAACGGTGATACGCTGGATGTCTCCCTGAAACCTTCGGCTGCTGATTTTATTCACACCTTCATGCCCTGGTCATGGGGCGCACGCGAATGGCAGATACTGATCAATGAACAAATCCCCTTTGGTCTGCATGTTGAAGTTGGCGCTTCCTCGATGGTTTTGGACCTGAGCAATTTGCGTGTGACCGAATTAAAGTTAAGCACTGGAGCCAGCAGCACGGATATCACTCTGCCCGCCAATGCCGGGCACACGCACATGGACGTTGATGGGGGTGCTGCTTCGATGATCATCAGCATCCCTGAGGGCGTAGCCGCCCGCATTCAAATTGACAGTGGATTGGCTGCCATCTCGATTGACCACAACCGTTTCCCGCGTGTGGATGATGTCTACAAGTCCAGCGATTACGAGACTGCGGCCAACAGAGTTGACATCAATGCGGATTTTGGCGCAGGTTCGCTCACAATCCAGTAAAGGAGCATCACAATGAAGCGTTTTGATATGCGTATTATCTTCGGACTTGTCTTAATTGCAGCGGGTATTTTGTTCATGCTCGAAAACATAGGCATCTTCCAAGTTGGCGCAGGACTAGTCTGGGCCATGATCTTAGGCGGCGCTGGATTGACATCTTTGTATGTCTTCGCCATCAACCGTGACAATTGGTGGGCGCTCATCCCCGGATGCACACTCACTGCAATCGGCGCAAGCATTGGTTTGGGCGTTATCGCACCAGCCCTTGAGAATATTTTCGGCGGTGCGATGATTCTGGGCGGCATTGGCTTGAGTTTTTGGCTTGTCTACTTTGTCAACAGGCAATTCTGGTGGGCGCTCATCCCAGCTGGTGTGCTGACATCTTTGGCGGCCATCTCCACTCTGGATAATCTCTTTCCCAGGTTCGATACCGGCGGCTTACTCATGCTCGGCCTGGGATCAACCTTCATCCTGTTGGGAGTTTTACCTGGCTATGGCAACAGTCTGAAGTGGGCCTTTATCCCCGGTGGCATCCTGACCCTGATCGGCTTTATCAGCCTGCCTTTCGTGGGAAATGTATTCAGTACCCTTTGGCCCGTGGCTCTGATCGCGACTGGGGGCTATGTTATTTATAGAAACTTTAAGCGTGAGTAACACATGGAGAAAATAATGGAAACCGTACTCTATCGTAGTGACAACGATCGTATGCTCGGCGGGGTTTGCGGCGGACTGGCAAAATATATCGGCGTCGACTCGACGTTCGTCCGCATCTTCTTTGCTCTGCTGGCTCTAGGTTCT
This sequence comes from Anaerolineales bacterium, assembly GCA_965248775.1. Taxonomy (GTDB): domain Bacteria; phylum Chloroflexota; class Anaerolineae; order Anaerolineales; family JBHHUI01; genus JBHHUI01. The sequence continues at coordinate 64,340 of OZ252150.1, read as the reverse complement.
GGGCTCGGTTTCTTGATCTACCGAGCTTTGTGGATCGTTGTTCCCAGTAAATCGCAAACGACTGCCGGAACAACTTGGAAAGAAAACTTCAAAGATAGTACGCAAAATCTCTCTGAGCGTGCACAAACTGTTGGCACAGAATTTGGCCAGGCCATTCGCCAACCCCGCCCCCAGGCCGGACTAATTGTCGGCGTAGCGTTGATCGCATTTGGCGCGCTTCTCTTTGTTGAGAAGCTGGGCATCTCCTGGCTCTGGTGGTTTGACTTTGACATCCTCTGGCCCGTCCTTCTCATTCTTGGTGGTGGTGTACTCATCTTCCGCCGCAAACAAAGAGCTTAACATGACAAACACAAAAATTGATCGAAAGCAAGGCTTACTTTGGCCCTTTATCCTGATCGCCGTCGGCTTGGTCTTTCTTTTCCAAAACCTGGGCCTATTGGGAACGAATATTTGGAGCACCCTTTTGCAACTATGGCCGCTGCTCTTGATTCTCATCGGAATTTCCGACCTCATCCGCACACAGCGCATCGTTGGCCCCGTTTTCTCCATCGGGTTGGGCTTGGTTTTCTTGCTTCCAAATCTTGGCCTGCCGCTATGGAATTCCTGGATGTCAATCCTGCGCCTGTGGCCTGTCCTCATCATTGCCATCGGTCTTGAAATCCTCGTCGGGCGTAAAACGATTTTGCTTTCGAGCTTCGGGGTCCTTGCAGCCTTGAGCATTCTGGCCGCCGGGATATGGTTCTCCGGCGGGCCCACAGGCTTGGACAGGGTTACTCTCGGCACACTGCTAGTGAGCGAAGCGATCGAACAGCCGCTGGATGGCGCGACCGAAGCCGATGTTCGGATTAACGCTTCGGTCGGCGCTCTATATTTGGAAGGGCTTTCCGATTCCAACAATTTAATCGAAGGCAGCGTTTTCGCGGGGGGGAATGATTCAATCACCCAAGATTTTGAAATCGATGATGGGACAGCGTACTATGAATTGAAAAGCCACTTATCAGGGAGTCTGCCCTTCATCATCGATTTGAACAATAATGACTACACCTGGGATCTAGTGCTCAATGACGAGGTTCCCCTGGTTTTGGACATCACGCTGGGCGCCGGCCAATCGAACCTGGATTTGACAAAATTAACCGTCAGCGAGCTTGACGTGGAAATCGGTTTCGGGCAAGCCATTGTCAATCTTCCCGACGGAGAATATGAAGGACGCATCGAAGGTGGCGTCGGGCAGACCGATGTTTCTTTGCCGAATGAAGGTGAGATCCAGCTTCGCGTCGACGGCGGCGTTGGCGAGATCGTCATCCATGTCGCCGAAGGAATGGCTGTCAAGGCACGGGTAGATCGTGGCATTGCCGGCCTCTCCGTCCCATCCAACTACAGCCAAAGCAATGATACTTATATATCACCTGGCTATGCATCTGCGATGAATCGGGTTGAACTTAACCTCGATCTGGGGATAGGTAACATCGCTATTCGAGAACGGTAGTTGTGCAAAAAGAGGCATCCAAGGTTCGTCGAAACATTGACGGTTTCCTGAGGAGAAGGAAAATGGGAAAACGAACCATGGGCCGAGCGCTGGCGGAGATGCTGCCGTCGCCCAAATCGCCTCGCACAATTGCTTCAGTAGTCGATAGAGTTGTCAAAAACTTGTACATCCTTCTCAAGAAGGTTCGACCCACTCGATCGGGAGGTGGGCAGCCAGAGAGCCTGGGGTTTATTTATTGTGTTTCAGTCCACGATGCTACAAGGCTACAGTCAAGTCGAGCATGTGCAAGTCTAATCCACGGTTCCAACAATCCATGGAATAGTCTGACTCGTGATCTTCTTGGCCGCAAAACGAGCGAAGCGAGCTTCTCGTAGCACGTCACAACGTAGAGTGCGTACGTCACTCTGCGATGCAGCGCAGTGCTGACCCAGTCCCGGATGTACTGGGCCGGGGACGCACTGTGTCAGTATGTGCACGGCACCGTGCGAACTGGTCGGGACGGGCAGACTGGACGTGGTGCTACTTTGACCTTTCCATGACTTTGTACGTTGACTTTCCCCCGCCAATCATCTCTAAAACCCTTGCTCTATTTCATACTAAATAGAGCAAAAACACGACATTTCGGTTTTCTCCCTCTCTTTGAACAACAGATAAACTTGCCCCCAATGGCATTACCCTGGTTTAGTGGACAACGAGATAAGATAGATTCACAGATCAGGGAGGACCCAAATGAGTACATACAGGAAGACATACACGCGCGAATTCAAGGTCGAAGCCGTTCGGTTATCGTATGATAGCGACACAGCGGTTGAGCAGCTTGCTTTGGATTTGGGAGTAAGTAGTAGCAGTCTGAATCGCTGGCGGGCTGAATACGCGGCTGATGGAGCGCAGGCATTTCCCGGAAAGGGAAAGCCGAAGGAGCGCGACCGCGAGCTGGCCGAGTTGAAGCGCGAATTGCACGTGGTGCGCCAGGAACGGGACATCCTAAAAAAAGCCATGGCGGTGTTTGCGCGCGAGCAGAAGTGAGATTTCGCTTCATTGACGAACACAAAGGCGAGTACAGCATCAGTCTGATGTGTCGGGTACTGCAAGTCACACGTAGCGGCTACTACGCCTGGCGCAAGCGGCCGGTCAGCCCGCGCGAGCAAGCCAGCCAGGCGTTGGGACGCGAGATCAGAGCGATCTTTGAGCAGCATCGCGGCGTCTATGGCTGTCCGCGCATTCACCGCGAACTACAGGACCGCGGCATCCGCTGCGGCCACAACCGGGTGGCCCGTCTGTTGCGCCTGCATGGCCTGCAAGCCCGACGCAAACGGAGCTACAAGGTGACAACCCAGTCGAAGCACAGCCTGCCCGTAGCGCCGAATTTGCTCGTTCAGGACTTCACGGCCACTGCGCCTAACGAAGTGTGGCTGGCCGACATCACTTACATTGCAACCAGTGAAGGTTGGCTCTATCTCGCAGCAGTCCTCGACCTGTACTCGCGACGGATCGTCGGCTGGGCACTCGGCAAACGCTTGCGCCGCCAACTGACTTTGGATGCTTTGGAGATGGCTCTGCGTTCGCGAAAACCGCCGCCAGGTCTCATCCATCATTCTGACCGGGGGAGTCAGTACGCCAGCGCTGAGTATCAGGCGCTGCGCAAGCTTCATGACATCACGCCCAGTATGAGCCGAAGGGGAAACTGCTACGATAACGCCCCCATGGAGAGCTTCTTTGCCAGCCTGAAATCCGAGTGTGTATACCAGCAACTGTACGCCAGCCGGGCCGCTGCTCGCACCAGCGTCTTTGACTATGTCGAAGTGTTTTACAATCGGCAACGGATGCATTCGGCCCTGGATTACATGAGCCCACATGCCTATGAACAATTACCTTTAGTGGCTTAACCAACTGTCCACTGAATCGGGGTAATACCACTGGGTCGTGACGAATGAACTGGGTCGTGACGAATGAACTGGGTCGTGATGAGTGGATTTATCAGTACGTGCTGAACGACAAACGCGCTGGGGGTGATTTGCACACGCATCTACGTTGCCAAAAAAAGCGCCGGAAACGCTACGGCAGTTACCCAGTCAAGCCTTACTGGGCTTGGTGATCGACGTGGAATACTCCCCAATCGCGTCAGCATCGACGAGCGACCGGAAATTGTGGCCACGCGGCAACGACTCGGCGATTGGGAAGTCGATACCATCATTGGTAAGGGCAGGCGCGAGGCGATCGTCACGCTCAACGAACGCAAATCGCGTCTGGCCTTGATGCACAAGGTCGAACGGCGCACGGCTGACCGTGTCACGCAGGCCATTCTCGAACAACTGCGACTTTTCACTGACGACGTGCACACCCTGACCGCCGACAACGGCAAGGAATTCGCGTGCCACGAAGTCGTCGCCGCCCAACTCGGTCTCGATTTCTACTTTGCTCACCCGTATGTCTCCTGGGAGCGCGGCGCGAACGAAAACATGAATGGCCTCATTCGCCAATACTTGCCCAAAGATTCTGACTTCTCGACCGTCTCACAGGCAGAACTGGATACCATTACGCACAAGCTCAATTATCGGCCCAGAAAGTGCCTTGATTTCCTTTCACCCTTTCAGGTATTCTTCCAGCATTCCGTTGCACTTGCGACTTGAATCCAAGCATCTATTCACAGATCCAACCAACACCAAGTGGAAGGACTTAGGTTAGTGTTTGATAAATAAGGGCAGTCCAACGGGGGAAACGATATACGGAGGGAATGCATGTGATCACAAAAACGTAAGGCCTGGTGGGACGAACTACCAAAAGCAGCGGGTGGAGATGTGATTGTCGGCAAAGTCGGTGCCGACGCCTCGGGCGTCGCTATCGGCAAGAACATTGCCCAGACGATCCATAGTATGTTGGGTGCTCCGACGCCTGCCGATAAGCACATCATCGAGGAGAAATTCGCTGAGCTAGACGAAGCCATCTCGAAGCTAAAGGGACAAGTCGACGATACCACGCTCGAAATGGCCGCTTTCCAGGCGAAGCTCCTCAAGGGTGAACTCACTAAAACGGCAGATGAAGAGGAACCCAGTGCAAGCACCATTACGCAAGTAGGCGACTGGTTGCTCGACTCCTTACCCGACATCGCCGAAGTAGTCGTTTCCCTCTTTGCAAGTCCTGCAGTGGGCAAGGTTGTAGGTAAAGCCGGCGACATCGCAGTGAAGTGGGTGAAGGAGCGGTTTGGGTCGTAGAGCACAGAAGAAACGTCGCGAACTGGTAGATCCGTCCAAGACGATCACCGGCAATCGCACGCTGAAAGACCTGACCGCACAGACCGTCGTCGGGCGACGCATTGCCCAACCGCGCCCGCCCGACGGGGACGTCATCAAAGGCTCCGTAGGGGAAGGCGCCCGCGGCGTGGTGATCGGCAAGAACGTGGTGCAGATCGGCACGCTCGCGGTTCCGGCCGTGCCACTCATACTCCTTATTCTCGTTATCTCCGGCGCTTGGGCGTATCAGCGACTACGGCCGACCGGGCCGACGGTGATGACGGGCGAGTTCAACGTTGCCGTTGCCCAGTTTGGTCAGGTTGGCCGGGACGGCCGCGTGCAGGAGTCGGAAGACAGCCGGCGCTTGAGCCAGTGGTTCTTCGAACGGCTTCAAGATGAATACGAAAGCCTTTCCTCTGACCTTAGCGTGCTAATCTGGCATGACAGCATGGATTTGGGGACAGGCATCGGGATTGTTCCCGGAAGCAACCCGGCAGAGCAATCCGGGGCCGCCTCCGATCTGGCTGCCCGAATTGACGCGGACATTGTCATTTACGGCAACCTGGACTCAGGAGAAGCCCCTGCGAAATTCACACCAGAGTTTTACGTCGTAGAGCTGCTGGACGCCGAGGAGCTTGTTGGCCGCCATGCATTTGGCTCACCCATTGATGTAGAGCTGCCCATTGACCGCCTCGCCTCACGCTTCCAGTTCAATCAGACCCTGACAGCGCGCGCGACCGCGCTCACTGTATTCACATTGGGACTGGCATGGGAGTTCGCGGGTAACCCGGAGATGGCGCTTGAATTGTTCCGGCAGGCCGAGCAGGTAGAAGACTGGCCTGCCAACGAGGGCAAGGAGATCGTCTACCTGTTCATCGGTCGTGAACTTGGCATACTCGACCAATGGAACGAGTCTCAGGCGGCTTTTCAGATAGCGCTTGACATTAATCCCGCGTATGACCGCGCGCTGTTTGGAATGGGCAACGTCTACCGCGAAATAGCCCAGGCGTTGCCACCCGCCGAGCGACTGGATACTGACGATCTGATTCGCTCGATCGAGAAATATAAGCAAGCGTTAGATGCCGCTCGCGAGAAGCCCGGTGGGCCGGTAGTGATCAAAGCACGCATTGGCCTGGGAAGCGCGTATCGCCTGCAGGGGGAAGCTTATCTTTTCGCAGGCGACTATTCGCAGGCCGACGAGTGGTTTGAACTGTCGATACAAGAATTGCAGCGCGCAACGTTAATGGCAGGCGAAGACGATGAGCGTTTGCAGGCTTCAGCGTATCAGTGGCTGGGCACGGCTTACGAGCAGCAAGCTTTCGTGCGCTATACACAGGGAGACACTGCCGGGGAGCAGGCTCTACTGCAGCAGGCGATCAGCGCCTATACACAGTGTATTGAATATAGCGACGCCCAGCCGCAGGACTGGTTCCTCGCGAACCTCAAGGCCGAATACTGCCTACCCTACATGACGGGGGCTGAGGAGAGTCTCGAAGACATCGGAGGAATAATCGATGCAAAAGAAAGCCTCAAGGAGGGCTAGTCGTAGCTCCTCTGTCTGTTTGAGTTTCATCTTGGGCGCCACACTGCTCCTGACAGCCTGCGGTGAACAAGCTACATCTCTCGCATCACCCGCCTCTACCATTTCCCCCGTCGAACAACCTGCGACCCAACCAACGACGATCCCTGAGTCCACACCCGCAGCGCTCGAGCCCGTTTCTGTGCAAGCGCTTGGAGGGACTGTGGAGCTGCTCGCCGCCGGCGGTGATAGCTGGCAGACTGTGGCGGGCGAGCAGCCTGTAGAGCTCGGACCATGCCTGCGAACCGGCCAGAACGCCAGCGCCTTGCTGCTATTTGCGGAAGGCAGCCGGGTAATCATCCAACCCAACTCTCAGATTTCCCTGACTCAGTTCGCTCTCGGGGACGACTTCCGTGTTGTCAAGCTCCATCTCGCGGATGGCAAACTCATCTATGGTGTTGCCGAGCTCGGCTACGAACTCTCCGTCTTTCAAATCGTGTCCCCCGGTGTCGTCATCAGCATACACGGTACGTCGGGCGAATATGCTTACGCCTCCGCCAACCGATTGGCTTCCCATCTGCTGCTGAACGGAACAGCCATCTACGCCCAGATAGTTGCCGACGCGCAGGATAACCCGACATTGCTCATGGTAAATCAACTCCCTGGTACGCGCGTCGGCGGGCCGGTTCCGCAAAACTTGTCCGAGGACGATCTAGCCAAGTTGACCGATTTCACTAGCGTGCTCGGCGCGGGTAGAGCGGAGACGGTGGCTACTCTTGAAGCAACCGATGACCCAAACGCGGCGCTCGCCACTTCGCTAGACAACACCGGCCAGGCGCTCGGCAATCTATACGTTCCATCTGGTGGCGGTGTCTCCTCCTTCGATGCGGCCATGAGTGCGCTTTTGGGGGACACCGATTTCGCGAGCGCGATTGGACTGGTGATGGGGTCCCAGGAGACGCATGGCGAAACCGGGGCTGGCTCTGAGTTTGGTTCTACACAATTCAGCGGCGTCGTCGGCCAGGAGATAGGGAGCGTTCTAGGCTCGTTCCTTGGCGGTGGATCGCAGTCGGCCACAGGCAGCGGTGATGGGACAGAGCAAGAATTAGGCGACAACTCAGATGGGAGCACTCGCCAGGACTCGACTGGCAATCTCGAAGCTGTCGGTATCGACTTCGTAACGCTGCTCAGTATAGTGGGTGGCGGAGGCGGTGGAAACGAATCTGTCGAGTTTGTACCTTTAGCAGATACCGATGCAGATGGCGACGGAACAGCAGAACAAGTTCAAGATGGTAATGGTTGCGCTGGAACAGAGTGTGAAAAAGTGGACATCGACGTTAATCCGAGCGCCGATGAGGACTTCGGGCAGACCACAGGAACGGGCCATTCCCTGAACCCCGAAATCTTGGACGGTGTGAGCACTGTCCCGGTTATACCACCTGGGCTGCCTGATCCGTCGGAATCAGACGACTCAATCTCCGATGGCCAATCAATTGATGATCTTCTAGCAGTTTGTCGGAGAGACAAGTACTTTTACAACATGAATAGCCCTACAGGGCAAAATGAGCAGTTGATTGCGACAAAACAAGCGTAAAACAGTGTGCATTTCATGGAGGGCAAACCACCTTCTCTCAGCGAGTAGCAGGCGCGCCAAAGCAGCCCCGGCTAAAGCACACCCTTTGCTTGGTAGAGGGTGTGCATGCGTTTGAGGTTGAACGCTAGGCAGACCAGACACCATTCCCCGGCTGCTGCCAGCAGGCCGCGCAGAGAAAACTGGCGGAAGCCCAGGACTTCCTTGATGATACCAATGACGGGTTCCACTGTGCATTTGCGTAAACGGTAGCTGGCTTTGCCGATTTCGGTTTGTAGTTTGTAAGCCATCTTGACTTTCGGACTGGCATCTTCCGGTGGCGGAGCAGGCATTTGTTCAAAGAAGGTACGCCAGCTTTTGTGGTGAGGTTCGCGACCGGTAGCAATGTAAGGATCAATGCCAAGCTTCTCAAGTGCTGCGATGTTCGCTTTGCTGAAATATCCATAATCCAAAGCGGCAGCCTTTGGTTTGCCTACTTTTGGAGAGATGGCATCCAGGGTTGGCTCAGCTTCTTTTTTGTCATTCGGATGGTTCGAAAGTGAAGGCGCCACAATCAAGAGGCTCTCCTGCTCCACAGCAACTTGAACGTTGTAATGCTGGTCGAAGCCATTATTGGTGCTGTTTTTCATGATGCGAGAGTCCGGATCAGTGAAGTTGTACTGATCTTTGTCCCGTGGTCCCGGCTGCGGTGGTTTCGGTTTGCGACCTCGGGGTTTATGCCCAGTTTTGCGAGACTTTTCTTCCCGCTCACGCTGTTTGGCTTCGTATTCAGCCCTCTCGGCTTCATATCGTTCCTGCGCACGGGCTTCTAAGACGGCTTTGGCTTCTGCCAGATTTGCCAAACGTTTCTTGCGAATGGCAATTTCGTCTTCAATGACGAGCCCTTCCGGCAACTGGAGATCACCCTGATCAGCTTGCTCACCGAGTTCGAAGAGTTTGTTCACTTCCTGGCGCAGTTGGGTCTCTAGTTTTATCAGACGCTTGTAACTGACCGCTTTGCTCTTGGATGCATCAGCATGCACCTTGCTACCATCCAGACTGATATTACCCAACTTCAGCACCTCAGCAACTTGGGCCAGGAGCAAGATCTGCACAAATAACTCTTGGATCTCAGCCAGAAAGGTTTTGCGAAAGTTGGCAATTGTGTCGTGGTCAGGATGCAGCCCACTGGCAATATAGCGGAATGGGATACTCTCATAGGTGGCTTTCTCAATCTTACGAGAACTGAACACCCCGTTGGCATAACCATAGAAGAGCAATCCCAACAGGATCTCTGGCGCAATAGGTTGACCACCCGTCGGTGCATATTGTGCATAGATCATACCCAAATCCAACTGGGCGATAACATCCACCACAAATCGTGCCAAATGATTGGATGGCAGGGCTTCTTCCAGACTGATTGTCTGTTTGAGCATCACTTCGTAATTGGGTTTCTTGAATTTTCTAGCCATGCCCGTAGATTATCACCGATTTCGCTATCTCAGGTTGCTCTCCGACAAACTGCTAGGCGTCTCAATCGAGGCTGTGCAACTGAGCGACCAGGGTCTAGGAGTTCAGCAAGTGGGGCCGTAGGATGGTATCCAAAAAGCGAAGGAACGTGGGGTGAAGTTTGGGCAGAAAAGGCGGTTGAATTCGGTGCAGATTGCCGAGCTTCAGAACAAACGCGAGCAGGGGGTGCTCATCAGGACGTTGATGAAGGAGTATGGGCTTTCAAAATCCAGTGTATATCGCTATCTCAGCGAGACGATTTCTCTGTTAGCCACAGATTCCTAGACTCTGGAATATACCTTTTCGGGGGGATATGCAAAAAACCCCAATGTGCTCCGCCGGGAGTTTATGCGTCCGTCCTTCAAAGAGAGCTTGGAGTAGGCTGGTGTTACCGAATTTCCGCAGGTGTTCAAATATGGCTGGGAAACCAAATAGCTTGGAGCGGAAATGATCCGATATTTGAAGTGTTGTTTGGAGTGTGTGAAAAACTCTTCCTGATGGCCACTGCGACCCCCAAATTATCTTTCCACCCGTGGCAACGTCGAATGGTCGTGGTCGCCTGGTTGGCGTATGTCTCGTATTACCTGGGCCGCGTAAACATCGCGGTCGCTCTGCCCGCCATCAAAAACTCCCTGGGTTTATCGTATGGTCAGCTCGGTCTGATAAACAGCGTTTCCCTACTGGCGTATGCGCTGGGCACAATCTTTACCAGCCAGCTTGGCGATCGCATGAGTTTGCGGCGCCTTATATTTATTGGCATGTTTGTTTCGGCGACACTTAATATCGTATTTGGTTCAGTTTCGACTTGGCTGGGCATGATAATCATTTGGGCTGCCAATGGTTTCATTCAATCTGCTGGTTGGGCGCCCATGATAAGGACGCTGGCGAACTGGCTTACGCCAGCTCAAAGCGCTCGCGTTTCACCGGTGTTTGGGACGTCTTACGTTGTTGGAGCAATCGTAACCTGGTTACTTACTGGCTGGCTTGTATCACGCTTCGGCTGGCGCTCCGGATTTTGGATACCGGGTGGATTACTAATGTTGCTCGCGCTGGGCTGGATTGTGTTCGCACGCAGCACGCCAGCTTCGGCGGGGGTAAACCTCGATCTTGGGGTCATTGATCAACCCTTGGCGCGGGTTAATTCAGACAGCTGGGCTCTGATTTCCACAGTTCAGCGCTTCTGGTCGTTGATGCTTTCGGCCATTTTCACCGGTTTCGTCCACGCGGCGCTGGTGCTCTGGATTCCAACTTACTTTGTCCAAGTAGGCAAGCTAGATCTTTCCAGGGCGGCGATATTGTCTGCTGCCTATCCGCTTGCCGGTTTTGTCGGTATCGCCTTGATTGGCTGGTTCGTTGGGCACTTCCTGGCAAATCAGGTGGCCCGGGCACTTATCGCGCTCCACATACTTCTGGCCGCCTTGTTGGCACTCCAATCCCACCTGCCGGGGAACCTGGCAATTTCGACTGCCGCGCTCATGTTCATCGGTGTTGTCATGTTTGCGATCTCAAGCCTGCTGTTGGCGAGCATGCCGCTTAGGATCGCGGAAAGAGAAGAGACCTCCCGCGCGGCCGGTATGCTTGACTTTTCATACACATTAGGAGCTGTACTCAACGGCGTTGTCATCGGTTGGATGTTGGATGCGCTGACGTGGGACGTCGTCTTCTCCACATTGAGCGCTTCGATTCTGATTGCAGCCTGCTTTCTATTCATCACGCGCTATCGCTTTCGCGGAGAGGAATGACTTGCACGATAAGATCAGCTTCCGATCTATATTAGAGATTTCACTACCGGACACTTTATCCGTGATTGATTAGCGGTTGCCTCTCGGCTACACTCTCCGTTCTACCACAGAACAAGGGGAGTATCGCCATGAGTGACAACCGCCGTACATATCGTGCCATAAAGAGCGCCTTGCGGCAACTGTACCCAGGAGAACCGCAGGGCAACTTGGCTCGCCATTTGGATACGCTCGCTGCCATGGTCAGCGGAATTGTCCGCAGCCAGAGTAGCCAGCTACCGGCGATCGCCAGGAAAGTGCCAGACGGCAACAAACCCGAGAGCCGGGTCAAACGGTACGCCCGCTGGGTCAAGAATGAGCATATTAATAACGAAGTCTTCTTTCTACCCTTCGCTGAACCCTTATTGCAGGGTCTGGCGCAGGACCGCACGCTCGTGTTGGCAATGGACGGCAGCGAAGTGGGCCGCGGTTGCCTGACCCTGATGGTGAGCGTCATCTACAAGCAACGTGCTTTGCCGGTGGCGTGGGTCACCGTCAAAGGGAGCAAGGGACATTTTTCAGAAGCGACACACGTGCAGTTGTTGACAGAAGTACACGCTTTGGTGCCCCCTGCAAGCGATGTCGTCTTCCTGGGGGATGGTGAATTCGATGGCACGAACCTCCAGGCGGCTCTGAATGACTACGAATGGGCCTACGTCTGTCGCACGGCCAAGCATGTCCAGCTATGTGAAGGGGGCGACTGGTTCGCCTTCGCCGACCTGGATGTGCCCCGTGGTGCATACCGCGGCGTGCCGGATGTCGCCTTCACCCAGCAGGAATATGGGCCCGTCCTTGCCATCGCGTGGTGGCAGCGCGACTGCAAAGAGCCCCTCTATCTGGTCACCAACCTGGAGCTGGTTGCCGAAGCCTGTTCCTGGTATAACAAACGCTTTCGTATTGAAACTTTCTTCTCCGACCAGAAAAGCCGGGGCTTCAATTTGCATAAAAGCCATATCGCCGACCCGGCCCGGCTGGCCCGGTTGATGATCGCAGCTTGCCTTGCTTACATCTGGATCATCTACTTGGGCGTCATCGCCAAACGAGATAATTGGGTGCAAGTCATTCACCGCACCGACCGCTGTGATCTGAGCCTATTTCAACTCGGCTTGCGCCTGCTGGAACAGTTCCTAAATGAGCATCTGCCCATCCCGGTCGCCTTTGACATGCCCCGCGCAGAAAGTGTCCGGTAGTGAAATTAGAGATTAGCGCCAGTGAGTTGCTGCAAGTGCTGGACATGTCTGCGGATGACATCCCCGACATTGTTATCGTGGAGGGTTCCTGGCCTACGGCACGCCGCGCACGGCAGAGATCATTCACTTATTCGGTACTTTAGGTTGTGGGGGCGCTTTAGGATATCCGTTCTAAAGCTGAAGCGCAATCAAGCTCATTTACACTGATCCGGCCGCGCTGTTGCTCCATTACATCGACATCAGAGCCCCCGGAATCTCGAAATACCGCACGGATGAGATATAGCGCTCCCACAGGTGCGAACTCAAGACAGAAGTTTGTGCAACGCTGAATGATCTAATTCACCATCTCCGTTTGCGACAAGTATCTCGTACAACTGAACGGTGCTCTGTAGATGAGGTAGATCTATTGAAGCCGAAGCCGCCAACTCGACTACCATTTTCAAGTCTTTTAGTTGCGATGTTGCTCTACCCCCTGTCGTGTAGTCACGATTGCGCATCCGCGTTCCGTGAATCTGAAGGACCTTGGAATCAGCCAATCCGCCCTGCAGCGCCGCCTGCACGATACTTGGATCAATGCCAACTTTTTCAGCCAGCGTCAGTCCCTCTGCCACAGCCTCAATAACAATTCCGACAATGAGTTGATTTATAACCTTGACGGTATGGCCGGCACCCGCAGCGCCGACATGAACTACGTTTCCGCCTAACGTCGTCAGAAGCGGCCGAACACGTTTAAAGTCGGCCTCGGTCCTCCTGCCATAATGGCTAGCGTACCGGAAGCAGCCCCTTCCGGACCACCAGAGACCGGTGCGTCCACCCATCCAACACCTATTGCCGCCAGGCGTTCTGCATGGATCTGTGAATGCTCTGGGTCCGAGCTACCCATATCCAAAATTATCTGACCGGATGACAAATGATTTTCTATCCGGGAAGGCACGTCTTTTACTGCGTTGGCATCTGTCAGCATGAGCAGGATTACACCTGCTTCCAAAGCCGCTTCCAAACTCTGGAAAAGAGAAATGCCGTTTGTTAGGTCTTCAGAAAGGATCGAGCGATTCCAGCCGCGCACATCCCAACCCGCGGCGAGCAGCACCCGCGTCATCAGGCGACCCATAATGCCAAGACCCAAAACACTCACTGCAGCGCGCTTATTTTGCATCTCTTTGCCGGAACTTCCTTAAAAGGAAAGGTCTTCTGCCGTACATTCGCGACGCTGAGAGGCTGGTAGCCAACGTAGCGAATCGAAACTATTGGGAAGTGGATCGTATTCCAACCCGACGTAGCCGGCAAATGCAAGTTCCTCAATTTCACGAAGAACGAACCTCCAATTGATCTCCCCTGTACCTGGTTGATGCCGTGCTGGCGAATCGGCGATCTGAATGTGTCCAATGTGGGCAGCATGTTGCGCTAAGAGATGGACGAGGTTGCCTTCAGAGCGTTGTGTGTGAAACACATCGAATTGCAGTTTCAGACGCGGATTATCAACCTGCTCGATGACTTCAAGCACATCAGCTGTACGCCGTAGCATGTATGACGGGTTGCTAAAATGGTTGAGCGGTTCTAGTAGGAGCGTTAGGCCCGACGCTTCCGCTCGGGGAATGGCCCAGGTGAGATTCTCGATGAGGCAGGCATCTCGTTCCGGGATAGACCACCGATTTGGTTCCCGACCAGTACATTGATTCGTGGTGCGTTCAGGCGCTGCGCGAATTCGAACGCAATCTGTGCTCGCTCACGCCACCAATCGATTCGCTCTGGGTCATTAGGGTAGTTTCCGGTGCAAAACGCACCACCTAATCAGAAATCGGCAAGGGCGAACTTCTTGCTGGGAGTGAACCTTGACACTTGCATAGTTACGTGGCCTTGGCCGCCAGCTTGGTACCGATGGTATTGAGATTGGCCGCCAGGATGGCCAGCCCGACCCAACGGTGGAAGCCTGCTTCGCCACGATTGCGGCAACGGTCGAGTCGATAGCGGCGTTTCAAGACACTTATCCGACCTTCGACGCCGGCGTGGTAACGCCGGCCACGGCGGAACCAGAGTTGCTTTTCATGGGCCCGACGTTGTTTGGATTTGTGCCCGGGCTTGGGCAAGATGACGCGCGCGACACCTAATGCGCGAGCATAAGCTTCGTTGCCGGGCGAGTAGAGTCCGCGATCGCCGCTGACCTGTTCCGGTGCGCAGCCAAACTGCTGCGTGTGCTGGTCGAGGGCAGGTTGCCACTGATTGACATCGTTCGGATTGCCAGCGAGGACGCGCCAGTTGCTTAGCAAGCCGCCGTCGACTTCATCGAGCCAGACCTTGCGCCCGAACTCGGTGGGCTTGCGGACCTTGTTCCTGCGGATGATGGCGGTATGCGGTTCAAAGAGACTTACGAGCTTCTCACTCGCCGGGACACTCTCGCCGGCGAAGACCCGCCGCTCACATTGACTGATGACCTGCTCGACACGCGGGGTGAAGGTCTCGAGGGTCGCGGTCAAGCGCTGCGCTGCGCGATCTTTCTGTGTCTGCAGCTGCTCCAGAACGATTTTCGCCTGCTGCACACTCTGGCGGGCGACCTGCAGCAGCTTGCGGTACGTGGTCGTCAGCTGCGCTTTAGCTGTCTCGGAGCGCCTGCGGGCCTGATTGGCCACCTGGCGAGCATACTTGCGGGCACTGCGGGAGCGGTTGCGGAACGTCTCTTGCGTCAGTTCGCCCGTCTCAGCGTGCGCCCAAGCACACGCACACCATCAGCCAGCAGGCCGTTGTCAGTGGGGTAGCGGATGTTGGTCTCGACAACCGTTCCATCTGTGCGCAGCTTGCGGCCACGGGTGATCTTTAGCCTGCTGGCCAGCTGCAACACGTGGGCGTTCAGGGAGATAAGTGTTTCAGGTTGGAGCAGGTTCGCCCAGCGCAGGAGCGTCTTCTCGTCCGGCACGCGCTCGAAGTACACGCGGCAGAAGTGGCGCAGTACCAGACTGTCCCTGACATGTTTCTCTGTTTCCGCGTAGCTCCAGCCGTACAAATGCTTTACGACTAACACCCTGAGCACGACTTCCACCGGCGTGGAGTTGCGGCCCGTCTGTAGTGTTTTCGGATAGCGTCGCGCAAAGTCACCGCGCACTCGCTGGTAGAGCTCGTCGTCATCCAGCAATACGTCGATATGCGCCAACACCGGGTCCAGCTCACTCGTCAATGCCAGAATGTCCAGGAAGAACTTGTCGATTTCGTGGCGGTCACGTAACATTGCAGCGGCCCTTTCTGTGGAAAATGCGGGTTTGATCATTCGCATCTTCTCACAGGAGGGCCACTTTCGCACCGGAAACTAGGGTAGCCGCGTTCTCCCTGTTCAATGTCGCCAGCATCCATACTGAACAGTACAACTTCAACACCCGCAGCCTGCTTTGCATCCACTAGCGAATCTTTGTCCATCCCCGTGGGCCAGTGAAACTCCACTGCGCCAAATCCGGCTGCATTAGCAGCTTGAAAACGTTCCAGGAAAAGGCGCTCCCCAAACAAAAGCGAAATATTGACTACGCATGCTCTATGAATCCTCGTACAAACCGTGCTCGATTAGAGTGTCCGCCCGCTGCAGCAAATCCTTGACGATAACTCGCACTTGCGCAGATCAGTTCAGAGGGCTATATCCAACTGCGTATCGTCGGGGCGTGGCAGGGTTGATGCTCCGGCTTAAAACCGTCGTCAGCTGCTTGCGCTTGCGCTGAGACATATTCCGAAAACCTCTCGCGGCATGGGTGTCGAGATTTCTGCAATCGGCACATGGCGCCTGCTATAGCATCGTCGCCGCGCGCCAGGCTGCCTGAATTATGGATTTAGTCCCGATGCCGTAATGATCATAGAGTACCTTGCGTGATCCCGATTGGCCAAATTCGTTCACTCCCAAACTGACCGTTCGGGCGCCGAGAAAACTTCCGATAAACGACAGATTGTGTGAATGCGCGTCCACAACCGTGACGGCCGGAGCACGGCGTTCGGACGCAGGAACAAGCTGATGCAAATAGCACGGTGAATTTTGCAGACTGTTCTCCATCCGGCGTCGATTGTCCATCACATAATCACGGTGAAGCTTATCCGGGCTCGTAATGACGTAGACGTTGGCATAAATTCCCTCCGTAACCAACGCGCGACTCGCCTCCACAGCTTCACTCACCAATACACCGCTTGCAAAGATGTTTACAACGTTTTCTCCAAGATCGTAGCCGTCTGCCGAACTGTGATCTATCAGACGATAGCCCCCCTGTAAGACAGCCTGCCGCAACCGTTCAGAGTCTTGCGAATCCTCCAACAATCTCGAAGGGAGCAGCTTCTGATCGATCGGCCGCGTGGATAAGCGCAAATAGGTGCTCTGGCCATGCTCACGGTCTAGAATACTCTGCAGACCCTCGAGCAAAATCCATTCAACCTCGTGCGCAAAGGCAGGCTCGTATGTCATGATGTTGGGCATCTCAAGCGCTATCGAAGCCGACAGGATCGATTGGTGCGCGCCTCCCTCCGGGCTCAGCGTGATCCCGGACGGCGTGCCAACCACAATAAACTTCGCGCCAGAATAGAGGGCATAGTTAAAGGCATCCAATCCCCGACGAATGAAGGTGTCGTATATCGTACCGATCGGAAAAAGCAATTCGCCTTCAAATTCGTACGACAAGCCCAGTGCACCCAAGAGAAGGAAAAGGTTATTTTCGGCTATCCCCAGCTCGATGTGCCGACCAGACGGTGATTTTTGCCAAACGACGGGATGTTTGATGCCATGTAATTCAAAGTAATCGCGTTTGGGTTCCAGGCCGTAGACGCCAACCTTATTCACCCACCCACCCAGGTTGGTCGAGATCGCCACGTCAGGTGAGGCTGTGACAATGCGTTCCGATAGAGCAGGCCAGCGCGCAAGTGTAAAAATGATCTGCCCAAAAGCCTGCTGGGTCGATAGCCGCGGCCGATAGCGCAAGTCGAGCGATTCGGGTATCTCGACGAATGGCGGTGACTCGCTCGGCGCAGCTGAAGTTTGTTCACGTCCCTTTATGAAATGCGAAATGTACTGTCCAGCGAGTGAATCCGAATTGAAAGTCCGGAAATTTAAATCCTCCGGAATATCGAGCCGTTTGCGTAGGTTCTCGATCTGCTCGGCGGACAAGAGCGCAGAGTGATTTAATGAATCCAGCGCGAAGGGCAATCCCCAGCCCTTAATGGTATATGCGAAAACGACGACTGGTTGTTCCGCCAAGAATTCTTCGGCCGCGTCCAAAACCTCTACAATCCGATCCAGATCGTGCCCGCCCAGATCAGCGACCAAGCGATTTACCTCGTCGTCCGAATAGACGCTGAGCACTTGTTCTAGAGATGCATCGATCTTAACCAAATTCTCGCGCAGTGTTGCTCCGTCTAAGCTGAGCAGGCTGTGGTATTCGCGCGGGGGCATTTGGTCAATAATCTCGCGCAGTTGCTCCCCACCCGGCTGGCGAAAGGCAGCTTGCAGTTTGCGTCCATACTTCAACATGATCACGCGCCAGCCGAGCGCCTGGAACATATCGATATATTTTTTATATTGACCTTGTGAGGTGATGTGGTCCAGGCTCTGTCGGTTGAGATCGATGATCCAGAGCACATTTTTGAGGCCGAGCAGTTGCTCCTCACTCAGCGCCTCCCAGATGTTGCCTTCGTTGAGTTCGGCATCCCCTATCACCGCGACGAAGCGGCCTGAACGGGTAGCGCCAAAATGTTCCGCAATATAGGCTTTGGTCAGCGCCGCAAAATTAGGCGCGACGGCACCCAAGCCGACCGAACCGGTGGAGAAATCAACCGGGTCCGGGTCTTTGGTGCGGCTGGGGTACGCTTGCAATCCCTTGTAGCTGCGCAGCTCTCGCAAGCGCTCGACGGGCAACTTGCCCAGCAACGCATTTATCGTGTGCAGTACTGGCGAGGCGTGGGGCTTGATGGCAATCCGGTCTTCGGGCCGCAACCAATAGAAGTAGAGAGCAGTCATGATAGACACCAGAGATGCCGAGCTGGCCTGATGCCCGCCGACTTTCACTTCGTCGGTATTTGGACGGACGTTATTTGCGTGGTGAACAGACAGTGTGGAGAGCCAGAGGACGCGATCCTGAATAGATTCGAGGGCAATGATCAATTGCGCCCGTTCGTCAGTTGATAAAGTCGTCCTCTGGGGAGTCAACGGTTGCAGATTGTCAGGCCTCTCGAATTTTGTCGCGGGATTTGTCGTCATCTGCACCCCCACCGGAAGCGCTTTGTTCAGTGTTGTTTAGTAGATGATCCGAGATGGATATGGGGCTTAAATCCCAAATCTCGGGCAAAGCTGTGGCAAGTATAGATCAGGCCGATGTGCAGGTCAGGGTGTTCATTTCCTACGACCCGCAGTGCAGCCCAGTACACCTCGTCCAGTCGCCGAGACTGGGTGACGGTGTGGGACTGGGCTGCACTTTGCCGAACGAACTGGGTCGTGATACACACTGCACGGTGTGTGGCGGACGGCCTCGGCAGCGACTATGAGCATGACATCAAGCAAGCGACAGTCATCAGGACCACAGGCCACATGAACAAGTTGATTGTAGCTGCAACCTGATCACTCCGTCGTAGAGTCCGCGTGCCAATGAATGCCCTGGAGCGACCCTCTCTACTCTGTCTATCCGCCCATAGGCGTGGTCAAGAGAGCTGAGATTGTATGCCTCCTCCAATAAGTTCTCCCTTTCCCAATGTGTCCCCGCTCATTGGCTCCGCCTCAACCAGATGACAGGCTACAAAGTGCCCGGGTCGCGCTTGGCGCCATTCAGGCACCTCCTTAAAGCATCTCTCCTCGCTGATCGGGCAGCGGGTATTGAACACGCAGCCAGATGGTGGCGAGTCCGCACTGGGAATATCTCCCGTCAGGATGACTCGCTTGCGCGAAGCCTCAACCTCCGGGTCTGGGACGGGGACGGCAGAAAGCAAAGCTTGTGAGTAAGGATGGAGCGGGCTGTTGTAGAACTCCTCTCGAGGGGCTAGTTCCATTAGTTTGCCCAGGTACAGCACCGCTACCCGCGTTGCGATGTGCCGCACCATACTCAGATCATGTGCGATGAAAAGGTAGGTTAAGCGGAACTGCTCCTGTAAGTCCTCGAGTAGGTTCACAACCTGTGCCTGGACAGATACATCCAATGCCGAGATCGGTTCGTCACAAACGATGAACTCGGGGTTTAGGGACAGCGCCCGCGCCAGGCCAATGCGCTGACGTTGACCGCCAGAAAACTCGTGCGGGTAACGCCGATCATATCGAGGGTTGAGACTGACCAGCTCAAGCAACTCGTGCACTCGTTCACGGCGTTGTGCAGCCGTCATCGTCGTGTGGATGAGCATCGGCTCAGAGAGCAACTGTTCCACAGTCATGCGCGGGTTCAGAGAGGCATACGGATCTTGGAAAATCATTTGCATGCGCTGACGCAGCCGACGCAGCTCACGGGACTTAAGGTTCATGAGGTCTGTGCCGTCAAAAGTGACTTTGCCCTCCGTCGCATCGTACAAGGCCAAAATGATGCGCCCGGTTGTCGACTTCCCACTGCCCGATTCACCAACCAATCCTAGCGTTTCGCCGCGCATCACTTCGAAGGAAACACCGTCGATCGCTTTGATGTACCCGACCGGGCGCTTAATAATCGCGCCTCGCAGAATTGGGAAGTGTTTCTTGAGCCCCTCGACCCGCACCAAGGCATTATTATCAGCCACTGATAACTGTCCTTGGCTTAGCCTCCGTCGGGACGTCAACCCAACAGGCAATCTCATGAGCGGACTCAATGGTTCGGAGCTGAGGATTTTCTTTTCTACAGCGATCGATGACGTAGGGACACCGATTAGCAAATGGGCAGGACTGCACTTCTCGGAACAATGCTGGTGGGCGGCCCGCGATGTTCATCAATCGCCGGTTGTGCTGGCCGTCCACGCGTGGCAGAGAACCGAGTAGGCCCAAGGTGTACGGATGGCGGGGCGACTTGAATAGCGCCTTAACGTCGGCCTGCTCGACCACGTGGCCTGCGTACATTACCACCACTCGATTGGCCAGGCCGGCGATGATACCCAGATCGTGCGTGATCCAGATCATGGCCATGCCCAGCTTATCGCATAGCGCCTTTACCAGGTCCACAATCTGGGCCTGAATGGTGACATCCAGCGCGGTTGTTGGCTCGTCGGCGATCAGAATCTTCGGGTTGCATGAGAGCGCCGTGGCGATCATGGCGCGCTGACGCATTCCGCCAGAAAACTGATGCGGATGGTCGTCCAAACGTTCGCTGGCATTGGGAATGCCAACCATGTCCAGTAGTTCTATCACCCGGTCGCGAACCTGCTGCTTCGACAATCCGAGATGTTCATTCATTCCCTCGCCGACTTGCTTGCCGATCGACATCACCGGGTTTAGGGAGGTCATCGGATCCTGGAAAATCATGCCAATCTGGTCACCCCGGATTTGGCGCAGCTCCTGTTTCGAAAGCTTGAGAAGGTCCTTTTTCATATAGATCGCTTCGCCACGGATGATCTTGCCAGGTGGTTGGCGGATCAGGCCCAGGATGGAGAGCATTGTTACGCTCTTGCCGCATCCGCTTTCCCCTACAATCCCCAGGGTCTCGCCCTCCATGAGGTGAAATGAAATACCGTTGACGGCATGGACGACCCCTTCGGGCGTGGAGAATCGGGTAACCAAATCCTTGACTTCGAGAACTTTAGAATCCAATGAAAGAGTTCCTCGGAAGGCTATTAAAGTTTCTTCAGTTGAACCTTGGACTTACCGCCCAGCCAAGTTTATGACACCCTGCGCAATTCGGCCTCGTCAAGCCCGGTTCCTCTTTAAGAAAATCATGTTGTGTCAAATCAAGGTTTTCTATCACTCGGCCGCCTGCTAGGATCGACATACCCTTTCCGTGTAGGGATTGCCTGCCTTTGTGCCTGAGCAAAGTCCGGCGAAATTCGTTTGGAAGCGAGCTGACCCGGAGCTAGCAAACAGTCTTCTCAAGTACCAAGATCGCCTGACGCCCTATGAGTCAACAAGTGGCGCGATTTTACGCCCTCACATTAGCCGTCGTACGCACGCGCGCTGGCCTCTGACTAGCCTTGGCCATGACGTATACCATCGTTAATACAATACTCGAAAAGAAGACCTAATTCTTGCGAAGTGGCGGATTGAAGAATCCCAATCGGTCAAACAAGCGCCCGCCGTTGACGCGTGATGCAATTGTGCCTCCACTTCCTCATGATTCTTCAATAGGGTCCACACCGAGACGATCCACTATATCCTCTAACCCTAATAGGTCGTAGAGGGTATCTCCGGCAATTACCCTGTCTCGCAGAATCTTCTCACGGGCAAGTAAAGCCGTTGCAGCTGCAATCACACTCTCAACGAGATTTTTTGGCACCACTACAACGCCATCGGCATCGCCTACTACGAGATCACCCGGTGCCACACTCACACCCCCGCATACCACCAGGTCATTCAACAAACCGAGGGTCGCTTTGACCGTTCCAGTCGGCACGAACCCACGCGAAAACACCGGGAAGCCCAGTTCTGCAATATCAAGCTGGTCACGAATCGGGCCGTCTGTGACCAGACCAGCCAGCCCTCTTGTTTGAGCGCTGAGCGATGTAAGTTCACCCCAGTGTGCAGAGCCGCTAGCACCGCCCAAATCCATAACGAGTACGTCCCCCGGCTTGGCAAACTTAAACGCCAAATGAACGGTCAGATTATCGGCAGGATAGGGCTTTATCGTGAAGGCCGGACCGACCATTCGCATTGTTGGCACGATCGGCTGTATGTCGGCGTCCATCGCTCCCTTGTGTCCCATAATGTCGGACAAGGCAGCGGTCGGCAGCTCGCTCAAAGCGGCAATCGTCTCAGCCGTGGGGCGCTCAAACTGACGCACAATTAGAGACATCTCATTCCTTGCTCAATCCGTACGACTCGATGTTACAAACTTCGGCTGGCCCGTCCTCAACATACCCGTCTCCATCTGCTTCCCATACGAAACTTTGAAGTTGCATCTCGCCGAGGAGGTATAGCCCCATGCTTGCCGTCATCTAGAAGTATCTGCCAATCGACAAGACTAATCAGGGGAACACACCGCGTAAAATACCCAAATCTGTTCGCTCGGTTTATACAGGTACACCGCTCGGCATCAACCCGTTTCCCGCCCTCGCGACGCCTCAGGGATCTGAACCGGATGCTTGCACACAAATGCTGGCCACTCGGGGCAGGCACTACAACATCGCCGCCTAGCTGGCGTTAATACTGATTTGATCTCCCTGGTTGTTCAGGTCCGGATGTTCACGCAGGAAGTTTCCGAGCGTGGTGATTGCCCAGGCGTTCTGGCTCTCGATGCTCTCGACAAGCTTATCCTCGTCTTGCGCAGCACATGCCTCATAGATCTTCCGAAAAAATCCCATGCGGGTGGAGACTGTTTCTGGTATGGAAGAGAAGTAGTAAATGTAGGGGGACAGGACGTCCCATAGACCACCAAGAATACGAAGGAAGTGTTTCTTTCCAGAGGCCTCGAATATGATGAAGAAGAACTGGCGTACCAACGCCACCCGGCGCGGGTAGTCCTTCTGGGCTTCAGCCTCCTCAATCCCGATCAGGGTATTTCGAAGTTCGGCAACCGGAATCCTGGCAAAATCTTCGGCAACGTAATGGCACACAAGCACTTCCAGTGCTGCTCGGATTGCCTGGTATTCTTCGTACGTCTCAAACGAGAGCTGCACCACTCTGGACCCGCGACGCGGTATGAACTCTACTAGTCCATCAGCTTCCAACGCCCGCAGTGCTTCGCGTACAGGTGTAGTGCTAACGTGCAATGCAGCGGCAAGAACCTTGGATCGCAGCCACTCACCAGGAGTCAGTTGACGGGTGACAATCATCGCACGGATTTTATCAGTTACAGCCTCATAGGCATTACCGAGGACGACTGCATTACCCGTATCATTGGAATTGGAACTCAACTGCACTCCTTACTAGTGCACACGCGAAACCATCAAGCTATTAGATATTTGATATTTTATTGCGCACATCGGAAGCAAGTCTAGCAAGATCACCAATCGGTGTCAAGCAACTTTCACAAGGGTGTCTTAATGAGCAGCTTGACGCCGAAACGGATTTATCATATAACTGGCTTATATTATATTAGATATTGGATTTTTGATAGTCCCCAACCTTGCCTTCAGTGGCGAATAGGCCGTCCCAGTCATGGGCATGCCCATTTTGTCAGCGGTGGAACTGGCCTAAGCCAATCCGAATGACGCTAATCCTGGGACCAGATCAGACTCCGCTTCATAGGCATCCGTTGCTCCAACACTCGTTTCAACCGAAGAAAGTGGGAATACTATGACAATCGTCCTTAAAGGTGGAACCCTCCTTGACGGCAAGGGGGGGACGCCGTTGCCGGACAGCGTGATCGAGATCACGGACAAAAAATTCACCTACGTTGGAGATGGCGGCGGCTTTGACGATGCAGGCGCTGAGCAAATCATAGATCTTAGCGGCATGACGGTCCTGCCTGGCCTCATAGACTGCCATGAACATCAGATCATTACCCGCACGCACGGTGCGATCCCTGAGCAGTTCGCGTTGGATACGAATTATCTGCTACTTCGGTCCGTGGGCGCCGCCTTGCAGAGATTGAGAGAGGGAGTAACAACCGTAAGGGAGATGGGGGCGATTGGTTATACGAATCTCATGATGAGGCTGGCTACGGAAAGAGGGTTGGTGCTCGGGCCTCGCATTGTCACTTGTGGTAAACCGATCTCGATGACTGGCGGCCACGCCTACCAGTTGTGCATCGAAGCTGACGGTGTTGACGAAGTGCGGAAAGCTGCGCGGCAATTATTGAAGGATGGGGTTGACTTCGTGAAAGTGATGACTAGCAACGAAGGGCCGAACAAGGCCACACTGGCTCTTAAAGCCAAAGGCAAACCCTTGTCCATGCCTCAGTTTAGTGAAGCGGAGATCCGGGCTGCGGTAGAGGAAGCCCATAACGCCGGAAAAAAAGCGTTAGCGCATTCAGTTTCAAAAGTAAGCATCCGTCGTTGTATAAACGCTGGCATCGATTGCATCGAGCACGCGAACTACCTCGACAAAGAGAACGCCGAACTCATGGCGGAGCGCGGCATTTTTCTCGTGCTTACCTTCGCCGTTCACAAGGAGCAAACTAATACAAGTTGGGAAAGAGGCGCGCTTAAGGCCGAGACCATGGCGACCCTCTTAGCGGCCCAAAAGATCGGCTTCAAGAACGCACTGGAGGCCGGGGTACCGCTCGCCGTCGGGACCGACGCCCTGCCTGACATGGCGTTGGAAATGCAGCTCATGATCGAACAAGGGCTGGCACCCATGGACGCCATCGTGGCTGCCACGTGGGGAGGGGCGCAGCTCCTGGATTTGGAGGACGAAGTCGGCACCGTCGAGACCGGAAAGCTGGCAGACATCGTCGTTCTTCGAGCTGACCCGCTAGCGGACATCATGAATCTAAGAGAGGTCGAGATCGTAATCAAGCAAGGCGATGTCTTGCGGCCTGATTCGCTTCCAAATCTACCACCCTATTCGGTTGACGAGGCCAGAAGTCGATCAATTGGCTATAGTGGCTACAATGAGAGTTTGTTGGACCACAACGTATAGTTCGGTGATTGCGTTCGGAGACGCAACAACCCGGGATGGGGATCGCACTCCGGTTCAAAGGCGTCCGTCGCTCCAACACTCGTTTCAACCGAAGAAAGTGGGATTACCATGACAATCGTCCTTAAGGGTGGAACCCTCCTCGATGGCAAGGGGGGGACGCCTGTGCCAGATAGCGTGATCGAGATCACTGACGATAAATTCACCTACGTCGGAGACGGCGGCGGCTTCGACGATACAGGTGCTGACCAAGTCCTAGATCTGAGTGGCATGACCGTCCTGCCTGGCCTCGTAGACGCCCATGATCATCAGACGTTTATGCGCTCGCACGGGGCGATTAATGAGCTTTGGAACTTGGACCCGACTTATCTGCTCATTCGTTCCGTGGGCGCCGCCTTGAGGAATTTGAGAGAAGGAGTCACGACTGCAAGAGAGATGGGGGCCATTGCCGGCACGAATCTTCTGATGAAGCTGGCCACGGAAAGAGGCTTAGTGCTCGGACCGCGCCTGGTCACATGCGGTATACCGATCGCGATGACCGGCGGCCACGCGTACCAGTTGTGTGTTGAAGCGGATGGCGTCAACGAGGTGCGCAAAGCTGCGCGGCAGCAATTGAAGGCTGGGGCTGACTTTGTAAAGGTGATGGCGAGCAGCGAGGGGCCGAGCAAAGCCATACAGGCTCGGAAAGCCCAAGGCAAATCCATGTCAATGCCTCAGTTTAGTGAAGCGGAGATCCGGGCGGCGGTAGAGGAAGCCCACAACGCCGGGAAAAAAGCGTTAGCGCATGCATGCGGAGAAGAAAGCATCCGGCGCTGTATTAACGCGGGTATCGATTGCATCGAGCACGCAAACTACCTCGACAAAGAGAGCGCAGAGCTCATGGCGGAGCGCGGCATTTTTCTTGTGCCAACCTTCTGCGTCCACAAGGAGAGTCAAAATACAAATTGGGAAAGAGGCGAGAAGAAGGCCGTGGATATGAAATACCTCTTCGAAGCCCTGCAGATCGGCTTCGGGAACGCACTGGAGGCCGGGGTACCGCTCGCTGTCGGGACCGACGCTTTGGGAGACATGGCACTGGAAATGCAGCTCATGGTCGAAGGCGGACTGGCGCCTATGGATGCCATCGTGGCTGCCACACGCGATGGGGCGCAACTCCTGGATTTGGAGGACGAAGTCGGCACCGTGCAGCCGGGGAAGTTGGCAGACATCGTCGTTATTCGCGGCGACCCGCTTGCAGATATGATGCTTCTAAGAGAGGTCGAGATCGTAATCAAGCAAGGCGATATCTTGCGGCCCGATTCGCTACCAAATCTACCACCCTATTCGCTCGATGAGGCCAGAAATCAAACAATTGGTTATAGGCGCTATAACGAGAGTTTATTGGTCCACAATGTATAGTTCGGTGATTGCGTTCGGAGACGCAACAACCCGGGATGGGGAATGCACTCCGCTTCGAAGGCGTCTGTTGCTCCAACACTCGTTTCAACCGAAGAAAGTGGGAAGACCATGACAATCGTCCTTAAGGGTGGAACCCTCCTCGACGGCAAGGGGGGGACGCCGGTGCCAGACAGCGTGATCGAGATCACTGACGATAAATTCACCTACGTCGGAGACGGCAGCGGCTTCGACGGTACAGGTGCTGAGCAAATCATAGATCTGAGTGGCATGACCGTCCTGCCTGGCCTCGTAGACGCCCATGATCATCAGCAGATGATGCGCTGCCACGGTGCGATTAATGAGCTTTGGAACTTGGACCCGACTTATCTGCTCATTCGTTCCGTGGGTGCCGCCTTGAGGAATTTGAGAGAGGGAGTCACGACTGCAAGAGAGATGGGGGCCATTGCCGGCACGAATCTTCTGATGAAGCTGGCCACGGAAAGAGGCTTGGTGCTCGGACCGCGCCTGGTCACTTGCGGTCAACCGATCGCGATGACCGGCGGCCACGCGTACCAGTTGTGTGTTGAAGCGGATGGCGTCAACGAGGTGCGCAAAGCTGCGCGGCAGCAATTGAAGGCTGGGGCTGACTTTATTAAGTTGATGACCAGCAAAGAATCGGGCAAGGCCATACAGGCTCGGAAAGCCCAAGGCAAACCCTTGTCAATTCCTGAATATAGTGAAGCGGAGATCCGGGCTGCGGTAGAGGAAGCCCATAATGCCGGAAAAAAAGCGTTAGCGCATTCATGCGGGGATGTAAGCATCCGGCGCTGTATTAACGCTGGTATCGATTGCATCGAGCACGCAAACTACCTCGATAAAGAGAACGCCGCTCTCATGGCGGAGCGCGGCATTTTTCTCGTGCCAACAATTGCCGTCCATAAGGAGAGTCAAAATACAATTTGGGAAAGAGGCGAGCTTAAAGCCGAGGACATGAAATACCTCTTCGAGGCCCAGCAGATCAGCTTCAAGAACGCACTGGAAGCCGGGGTACCGCTCGCCGTCGGGACCGACGCTTTGGGAGACATGGCGCTGGAAATGCAGCTCATGATTGAAGGCGGGCTGGCGCCCATGGACGCCATCGTGGCTGCCACGCGCGATGGGGCGCAACTCCTGGATTTGGAGGACGAAGTTGGCACCGTAGAGCCGGGGAAGTTGGCAGACATCGTCGTCATTCGAGGCAACCCGCTTGAAGATATGATGCTTCTAAGAGAGGTCGAGATCGTAATCAAGCAAGGCGATATCTTGCGGCCTGATACACTTCCAAATCTGCCACCCTATTCGATGGACGAGGCCAGAAGTCAAACGATTGGCTATAAAGCATATAATGAGAGTTTATTGGTCCACAACGTATAGTGTAGAGTTCGGTAACCGTATCGAGAAATGCATAACAGGGAATCAGTCAGGTGTGATCCGATGGCCGTGCAATTCGAGCAAGTAGCACGCTCGCGAATTTTGTATGTGCGGCTTGGGGAGCAGGTCGAGATCGCCTGGCCAGATAGGCCTGTCCACTCTGTGCTCGAGATTGTTATGAAGGAGGCTTTATACACCCTAACCTGTTCCCGTTAATTGAGAATGTAAGGAGGCTCTTATGCAAGCTAAAACGTTCCCGTTAATTGAGATGGAAGGAACGCCATTTGAAATGGGATATCAGCATGGCACCCAGGCCAAGGAAATGATTGCACACGGCATCGAGATGTTCCACCGCACGATCGTTGACGATCCGTGGGAGCTCTTGCCCGGGGTTGACACCAAGATGTCCTTTGAAGAAATAGTGGATCGTGCCGTGCAGTCACTGCCCTACACTGAGGAGCATGCCCCCGATATAGTGGAGGAAATGCGCGGCATCGCCGAAGGCTCGGGCTTCACGCTCGAGGAGATATTTGCCATGAATTGTGATGGCGACATCTGGATCACCTTGTTCCCATTAGCTGGAGAGGCTGCGCTAGCGCACAATAGTTGCTCCACTTATGCCGTCGGGAGCGCGGCGAGTGCAGATGGCGGCACCTACGTAGGCTGGAATGCAGATACCATGGAGTGGTTTGACACCTCGTCGGTGATCCTTAAGGGCAAACCCAATGATGGCTTACCGTTCCTGTGTTGGAACTACGCCGGCGTCGTCGGACGGCCGGGTGTGAATCCACATCTTGGCCTGGGCGCGAACGGGATCTGGCCTTACAAGAACACTCCCGGCCTGCCCTATGCGGTCATGTGTCGGAAAATTCTCCAGCAGAAATCCGTCGCCGATGCAATTGCTGTTATTCAAAATACGCAGCTAATGTGTGGGATGAACTACACGCTTGGCGACGAGGAAGGCAATGTGGCAGCCGTTGAGGGAACATCAACTCAGACTGCCGTTGTCCGCGGTACAAATGGCAAGGTCGTCCACTCCAACCACATCGTGGCGGACGAACTCGTGCACCAGGACGCGCTCCACTCCCCGGAACTGGCGGGGCAAGAGCTGTTGGTGAATTCGCGGTCGAGGCGCGATCGTCTGACGGAGCTACTCGTGGACGCCGAAGCAGGCTCGATCACGCTGGAGGATTTGAAGGCCGCCCATGCAGATCACGCGAATAGCCCGGATTCAGTCTGCAGCCACGTAGGTGGGGGTGAAGGCGATGCAATTACATTGGCATCGATGATAGCCCAACCGGGCCGGTCTAAATTGCTAGTTACCCGCGGCAATCCCTGTGAGAACGAGTTCGTCGAATACACACTCTGAGAGCGATTCTGTATGTGAAGGAGGCTTTTATGCACCCTGGCCTGTTCCCGTTAATTAAGATATAAGGAGGCATATATGCAGGCTAACACGTTTCCGTTAATCGAGATGGAAGGCACGCCCTTTGAAATGGGATATCAGCATGGCTCCCAGGCCAAGGACATGATCGCACACGGCATGAAGATGGCCCACAAAACGATCGTCGAGGATCCGTGGGAACTTTTGCCCCAGCTTGACACCAAGATGACCTTTGAACAGATGGTGGATATGGCTTTACAGTCACTGCCCTACACCGAGGAACATGCCCCCGATATGGTGGAGGAAATGCGCGGCATCGCCGAAGGCTCCGGCTTCACTTTTGAAGAGATATTTTTCCTCAATTGTGAGTGTGATATCTGGATCACCTTGTTCCCAATGGTCGGAGAGGCTGCACTGGCCCACAACAATTGCTCCACCTATGCCGTCGGGAGCGCGGCGACGGCAGATGGCGGCACCTACGTCGGTTGGAATGCAGATACCATGGACTGGTTTTCTACTTCGTCGGTGATCCTTAAGGGCAAACCCAACGATGGCCTACCCTTCCTGTGTTGGAACTACTCCGGCGTCGTGGGACGGCCGGGTGTGAATCCGCATCTGGGGCTGGGAGCGAACGGGATCTGGCCTTACAAGAACACTTCAGGCCTGCCTTATCCGGTTGTATGCCGGAAAATTCTCCAGCAGAAATCCGTCGCCGATGCAATTGATGTCATACGTGACACGCAGCTAATGTGTGGAGTGAACTACATGCTCGGCGACGAGGAAGGCAATGTGGCAGCCGTTGAGGGTACATCCAGTAACACTTCCGTTATCCGCGGTACAGATGGCAAGGTAGTCCACACCAACCACATCGTGGCAGATGAAATGGTGCACGAGGACGCGCTCCACTCCCCCGAACTGGCGGGGCAAGAGCTGCTGCAAAATTCGCGGTCGAGGCACGAGCGTCTGACGGAGCTAATCGTGGAGGCTGAAGCCGACTCGATCACGCTGGAGGATTTGAAGGCCGCCCATGCAGATCACGCGAATAGCCCGAATTCAGTCTGCTGCCATCCAGGTGGCGGCGAAGGCGAGGCGCTGACGCTGGCATCGATGATAGCCCAACCGGGCCAGTCTAAGTTGCTAGTGACCCGCGGCAATCCCTGCGAGAACGAGTTCGTCGAATACACATTATGAGGGCGATTCTAAAAGAATCGCCCGAATGTACCATGAGGGTTAAGGTTCCGTTTTGTCAGACGGGAGATCTAAGGAAAAGGAGTGACCATGGAGCGATTTTTATTAATCGGCCGGACGTACCAAAGAGGGTTTAGTTTTCGTTATGTCAGCCATAAGATCGAAGGAATAGGAGAATTGAGATGAACGCACGTCAGTTGAAAGAATATATAGGTCGGCAACTAAGCCGGCGCGAATTTTTGCGGATGATGGCGATCGTTTCTGTCGGGGTCATACTCGCGGCTTGCGGCGGGCAGGCCACACCCACGGAGGCGCCGGCCGCCCCCACGGATGTGCCGGCCGCACCAGAGCCAACAGCCGTACCGGAGGTCACGGGCCCGACACAAGGCGGGGTGCTCAGAATTACGATCAATCAAGGCTTAGGGACCTTGGATCCCCACAAGTTCACAGTTGGTGTCCAGCACAACCAATACCCAATGTTCTGGAATGGGTTAGTGTACTGGGATAACAATTCGGAACTTGTTCCGGATTTAGCCGAATCGATTGAGACGGTAAGTCCTACCCAGATTAGATTCGTCTTAAGGCAAGGCGTGCTGTTTCACAACGGCCGAGAATTCACCGCGGAGGATGTGAAATTCTCGCTTGAACGCGTCCTTAACCCCGACACAGGTTCCTATTGGGAACCATTTCTCACTTCTATCGCCGAGGTGGTGGTCGAGGACGATTACACGGTGTTGCTGAATCTGTCGGCGCCTAATACCGGCTTACTGGAGGCGCTGGCAGACGTTCGCATGGTGGCGATGGAGAACGTGGACGACATAGCAACCAATCCGATCGGCACCGGGCCATTTATGATGAAAGAGTTCGTCGCCGACGAGTTTTATGAGGGAGAACGATTTCCAGACTACTTCCGCGAGGGCATTCACCTGGATGGCGTCAGGGTGACGAGTTACAAAGATACTCAGGCTGCAATTGCCGCTTTTAGAGCTGGGGATGCCGACGTTGTATGGTCGTTGCCAACTACCTTTGACGAGGAGTTGTCTGCTGATCCTGACTTTGAGCTCGTTTCGCAGGTTGTACCGACCTTTCAAATCTTCGCCCAATATGACGTGGGACAAGGGTTGTTCGCTGACAAAAGGGTGAGACAGGCGATGCGCTACGCCGTTGACAGCGATGCTGTTAAAGCGCTCGCATACATTGGGCGCGGCGAGCCAAATTGGACGAACAACATGTTCCCCAGCGGACATTGGGCGGTCAATCCAAATCTCGTTCCATACACTTTCGATCTGGACAAGGCCAAAGAGCTTTTCGAAGAGGCTGGCGTGGCGCCAGGAACCGAGATTGAAGTTCCAACTCTCGATGAGTGCTGCCCAGAGATGACGACGTTTATGGAGATCCAGGCCGCAAATCTGGCCAAGATTGACATTCACCTGAAGCTTAATAACTATGAGGTCGCTCCCTGGGTGGACCTCTTCACACCTTCCGGCAAGGAATGGCCGGACCTGTTTTCAGTAGGTGGGGCGCTGCCCGCCTATGCACCCGGGAGCATGCTGCAGCATGTCCTAAACGACCCGGCCAATTGGGACGGCACGGCAACGGTAAAAGAGCTGTTGGCCGCATCTGAATCCGCTGAAACTGAGGAGGAGCAATTGGAGGCACTTTGGGAGATCCAGAGGATGATTAATGAGGAAGTGCCGGTGATCATCCCCGTCCACAATAGTTTCTCCCACGCCCGACGGAGCGATGTCATGGGCCTGTACCAAGACCCGTCCGGCCACCTGAAGTACCAAGAAGTCTGGCTCGACAGGTAGCTTTGTAGTGGCGCCCGGCTTGCTGTGGTAGGGCAAAAGCTGCGCACAGGCCGCCCGACAGCGCCTAGATTGAAAGAAGGGGGAAAGTCCCCCACGGCCAGAGCGTACTGGCACGCTCTGGCCGTGCCGATCTTCTGCAAATGTCGCAGTTTGTCGGCCGTTGAAGTCTTATGCGTGTTGGTAGCGTCGAAGATCACGAAGGCGTCTAGTTTGACCTCTTGTGGGCCTATCCGGCCTCGTTCAGGATGCGCTGTGTCTGAACAAACATTGTTCGCGAAACAGAACTGATCAATTGATACGTCATTCCGAACAGCCCGATAACGAAACGTGGTAATACCACGTTCGCAGTGAGGAATCTCCAATACGAAACTCATTTGAATTGGATCGTATCGGGGATTCCTCACTGCCCGCAAAATATTCCCGCAATAACGCAAGTAGCCGTTCGGAATGACGTAATGGCGACTGAGTGTATTTACTTGACAACCTTTGCTCACACACGATGCGTCACACCTGTAGTATAGTTTCCGTCAATCGTTGCAGAGCCGCCGCCAGTAAGTCATCGCTTCACGTCTCGATGTAGTGGCTCAATTACCCGCGGAACAATATGGGACTCCAATCTAAATTCTCTAATAGACAGGGGCTTGGAAGGGTGGAATGAGGGCCTACATCACGCAGCGGATCGTGCAATCAATTGTTGTAATAGCCCTGGTTGTTGTTATTGTTTTCTTGGTTGTTCATCTGATTCCTGGTGACCCAGTTATCGCGTTATTGGGGAGCTTTGAGACCGCAACCCCGGAGAGGATAGAGGCGGTTCGCCGCCAGTTTGGGTTGGATAAATCGCTCCCTGAGCAATTTGGCAGCTGGGTTTTCGGCCTGTTGCAGGGAGACCTGGGCATTTCCTTTCGCTCCGAGGCGACTGTATCCAGCCTCATAGCGAGAAAGTTGCCGGCTACGATCGAACTCGCGGTGGCCGCGCTCATCGTCTCGCTGTTGGTGGCTATACCAGGCGGGATCCTGGCGGCGGTGTTCCACAACTCCGTGATTGACTATGCAATCTCGATTGTTGTAACTCTGTTGATGTCAGTACCTGGTTTCTGGGTGTCAATTATTCTGATCTACTTTGTTGCCGTCAACCGGGACTGGCTCCCACCGGGGGGCTACGTACCGCTGCTGGAGGACCCGGCTGAAAGTCTCAAGCGGCTTATCCTGCCGGGCGGCACGCTGGGCATCCTCACGGCTGCCCCCATCATGCGCTACCTGCGCTCGAGCCTGCTAGAGGAGTTAGGTCTGGACTACATTGTGACGGCGCGAAGTAAGGGACTGCGCGAGAGAACGGTTCTCCTCGGTCATGCTGTCAGGAATGCTCTGATACCCACATTGACGATCGTTGCATTTCAGTTCGGTAATTTTATGATAGGCGGAGTCGTGATCATCGAATTCGTTTTCCAGTGGCCTGGGATCGGAGGTTTAGTATTGGATGCAGTCTTCAACCGAGACTATTTAGTCCTCCAATCCACAGTGTTACTTGTCGCTGTTTTCGTAGTCATCCTGAACCTGGTAGTTGACATCTTGTATGCCTATATTGACCCTCGCATAAAGTTTGCCTAGTCATGTCCAATATTAGCGGTGAACCCACGCTGCAGACGGCCGATCCTGCTCTTAGCAACCTACAAGACGAGCCTTTGATTCCATCTCGCCCGTTATGGCTGGAAACGTTGGCCCGAATTTTTCGGCGAAAGCCGGTTCTAATTGCCCTGGTAATTCTGCTGGCGATCGTGGCGAGTTCCATACTGGCGCCACAAATTGCTCCCTACGATCCGCTAGAGATGCACCAGGATTTCCCTAGAGAGCCACCTTCTACCAGATTTCTACTGGGAACGGACGAGATCGGACGGGACTTGTTTTCGCGAGTCTTGTATGCTGGACGGCCATCTCTGATCCTTGCTCTGATGTCAGTGCTGCTCGCTATGACGGTTGGTACAATCCTGGGTTTGGTCAGCGGTTACGGCGGTGCTGTAGTGGATGCGATCATCATGCGTATCACTGATGCAGTGATTGCCTTCCCGTGGCTACTGATGGCAATCCTCATCGTCTCAGTGTTAGGGCCGGGCCCGCAGAATACAATTTTGGCAATTGCCTTCATCGGAATTCCTGGGGTCATTCGGATGACGCGCGCCACCGTTCTGGTGCAGAAACAGATGGAATACGTACTTGCGGCTCGAATAGTGGGTGGCAGCGAATTGTCTATTGCCTTGCGTCATATTCTGCCGAATATCTTGCCATCGTCCCTCGTCGTAGCCTCGCTTACTGCCGCCACTGCTATCCAGACGGAAGCAGCAGTTGGATTCTTAGGGTTGGGAATCCAGCCGCCGGATTCCTCCTGGGGCCTCCTCCTTCGCCGGGGATACCAATTCTATACGGTCGCGCCCTGGTACATTTCGTCCACAGCAATCGTGGTCACGTTGACGATCTGGTCGCTGAACACCTTGGGCGATGGTCTACGAGACGCCTTGGACCCGCGGCTTAGAGGCGTCACGTAGTAGTCAAAGCGCGCCAACACAACAGCGTTTGTCAACATCGGGATGATTCGGGCTTTGCCGCAAGCAAAGCGTCAATCCTTTCCCCTTGCTTAGCCGAATTACTGCATCCTCTGATGATCTTTCGACCTATATCTCTGCACTGCCAGAGACCCGCCGAAGATGAGGAGCAAGGCAAGAAGCATGGTGGCTATTGTCGGCACCAGAGGAAGACCGCTCACCTCAGCCGGATACCCGACACGCCAGATCTGATCCGCAGGCACGTTAGACAGGCTGCGCGTAAGGCCGTTGGGCCATGCGACGGTCACCTCCTCCGCCGTGGCTGTGCCTAGGTCAAAGTGCAGAGCGGTGTCGTTACCGGCTCCTAAACCGGAACCAGATTTTACTTCTTGCATTTGGGTGCGACCATCGTTGGTGGTAACGTACACTCGGGCGCCGACAGCATCCCGATTTACGGGTCCGGCGCCCGCCAGGCGCACGGTCAGCCAATGGTTTCCGGCCCCGGTAAGGCCTTCATTGTGGTAGAGCTGATAGCCTCTGTTCCAATTGCCCACGACAAAATCTAACCAGCCATCATTGTCATAGTCGGCGCACGCCACGCCCATGCTTGGCCGGGCTACTTCCCCCCAACTCGTCGAGCCGACGTCCGTAAAGCTGCCATTCCCGTTGTTTTGGAATAGCACGTTCGGATAAATAAATGTCAGTCCCTTATTTACGTAAAGCGGATCAAGTCGGACGAATTTCGTCGTTGCCAAATATAAGTCAAGCCAACCGTCGTTATCGTAATCCAAAAAGCACGTGCCCCAGCCAGCAACATTCGTACCGCTCCTCATGTCTACCCCAGCTGCCTCCGCCTGATCAACGAAAGTGCTGTCGCCTTGGTTTTGCAACAGTGCCATGGAGTTGCCCATATTGGAAAAGAAGAAATCCAGATCACTATCGTTGTCATAGTCGCCAACAGCAAGACCCATACCATACAATGTATGATCCGTCCCCGTCTCAGCTGATACATCCGTCCAACACCACCCCTTACACCCTGCACCATCGTTGCGCCACAGCACATTTCCGATTGGGTTCTTCTTTTGGTCGTTCACAACATAAATGTCCAGATCCCCGTCGTTATCGAAGTCCATAAAGCTGGCCGCAAAGCCCGACCCGAGCGTTTTTTCATATACGAGTGCATCTGTCCTGTCATTGAAAGTCCCGTCCCCACTGTTGCGGTACAGGCGATCCCGATGCAAATTTAAGTTTAAGGGATCGCAACCCGGAAAGCAGGACCAGTTGGTGACATACAGGTCCAGATAACCATCATTGTCGTAGTCGCCCCAGGCGGCCGTTGTTCCCTTGCCCGTATCCCCGACACCGGCAATCTCGGTCACATCAGTGAATCCGATTCCGCCCTCATTATGAAATAACGCGTTCGCCCCATGGTTCAGTACATACAGATCACGCCAACCATCATTGTCGTAGTCAGCCCAAACCGCGCCGCCGCTGGTCGCCTCCGGCAGGCTGACGCTGGGCGATATTTCGGCCATGCGAAACGAACCATCCTGATTGTTGTGATAGAGCACGTTGTCATCTAGGTTGCCAGTCACGTAAAGGTCAAGCCAGCCGTCATTATCATAATCGCCCCAAGCTTGCCCAACTGCCAGGTAACCATCGGTAAACTCTTCTCCATCGACGAATTCTTCCCAGGAGCCACGATGCGTAGCGTTGATCCCCGCGGCCTCTGTTACGTCCACAAAGGTGAACAAAATTGAGGGAACTGAATTATCTGCTGCCTCTTCGGCATTGATAGCGTCACCGGAAGTTGCGATTGCGCATGTGGTTGTGAGGGCTGACAGAATCAGTAAGGGAAGAAACTGAACCGGTCGAACGTGTTTTGCTGCTTTTATCATCTGTGTGACCTGCTTTCTCACTGACCGACGATAGGGCGGTTTAGGAGACGATAGGCTGCTTGATCTTCAACAATCTCGATAAATTGGTCAACAGCAACGTTGTCGAACTGTTGTCGGATGCCGCTGGTTGGCCAATATATTTCAAGCGTGTTGATGTGATCGGCCGAACCCAAGCCAATCTCCTGCTGCAAACTCGACGCGCCAAAGCTGCCGCCGCTGCTCACCAGCACATGAATCTCCCGTTCCCCGCCGCCATCATCAACAGTCAACTTAATCCGCACCCCGATTGCGGCATGATTCGAAACAACCCCAACCAATTTGATCGTTATCCAATGATTGTTGTTGCCTGCGTTTTCGAATAGCGCATTATGATAGGCATCATCAGCTACCCAGCCGCCCATCTGAGCAAAGATGTCTTGATCGCCATCATTGTCGATGTCGCCAAAGGCGATGCTGTGTCCTTTTTGCAAATGACCGACATTCGCGCTTGTCGTTACATCCACAAATTGTTTGCCGTTCACATTTTGAAAGAGCCGATTCGGAACCAAGAAATCAAGCGGTGGTGCGCCGGTACCGAGATAAAAATCAGGGTAGCCATCATTATCGATATCGCCGTAATTGGCGCCCATCGGCGTGAAAACACGATCTAAATTCATTCGCTCGCTTACATCTATAAATTGACCTGTCCCATCATTAAGATATAAGGTCAGTTGCTCACCCCTTGGAATAATACCCAAGAAATCGGCGACATCATCTTCCAATACAGTAGGTCGGTAATTTCCACCGTAACCGCCCACAAACAGATCAAGCCAACCGTCATTATTGACATCCCAAAACCATGGTGTAAACGATTTGCTCCTTCGCGCGGTTGTGGCGACCCCAACTTCCGCAGCCACATCGGTAAATGTGTCGTCCCCATTGTTGCGGAAGAGGTTGTTCGCTGTGTTTATATTGGAGACGTAAATATCGGAGTCGCCATCATTGTCATAATCACCCCACGCGACTCCTTTGGCGTTTTCCAAATTGTTGATCCCTGCCGGTTCAGCAATGTCTGTGAAGGTGCCGTCCCCATTATTGCGAAACAGTTGGTCTGGAAAATATTCGTTGGGAACATAAAGGTCGATATCGCCATCATGGTTGTAATCGGCCCAAGCAGCAGCCAACGTTGGATAAGCGACTTTTGCCAGTCCCGCCGCGCGTGTCACGTCGCTAAACGTCCCATCTTTGTTTTGGCGTAGCAGTGAGTTGCGCTGCCGACCCCAGAACTCGCGTAGCCAGGCGCCGCGCATCACGTAAATGTCTAGCAGGCCATCATTGTTATAGTCAGCCTGAACGAGATTGAACCCGCCCAACTGCGCTGTTAAATGCAATTGGGCAGCCTTTTCAGTAAATGTACCGTCGCCGTTATTGTGAAAGTACAGCATTGGCTCACAGGGCAAATGGGTCGATGTCACCACATCGAGCCAGCCGTCATTGTCAAAATCATCCATGATAGCCCCACCGACGGGGTTAAAGGCAGCCAGACCAGCCTCAGGGGCAATGTCGCGAAAGTGAGGGGTTTGAATAGTAGGTTTGGCCGCAGCCAACTCAATAACATACGCAGGAGATACCCCCTCCGGATATGTCCCAGCCAGCATATGCGCCAAATTGAGCAACCAGCGCACCCGCGCATCATCTGGCTTGTGTTGTAAAAATGTGTTGAAATACTCAATCGCGATCAGCGCATCCGACGGATCAGACCACACTGCGCTGGAGGGAATCGGGAAGAGCGCACAACCGGCGGGCTGGTCGGACGCTGAACAATTTTCAATCCGTCCTCTGTGCAGATGGGCAATCCCCAGTTCGCGTCGCGTGTCGTTGAGTAAATCGGGTAGTTGCTGGACTTCAATCAGGTTATATGTTGATTCAAGATAGTCAATTGCTGCAGAGTGTCCTCCTTGATACAGCAGCCGTGTGCCGATGTCGATTTGTAGATCGATCACGGCTAGCTCTTGCCCCGGCTCAGACACAATTTCTGCCAACTGTGCCTCCCGGGATTCGACCCCACCTTGCACCATCAGCGGCACATCCTGACCGGTAATCCAATCACAAATTTCCTGCAGCTCGCGCACTCGTTCGGGAAATATGCCGATAGCCAATCCGGTGCCATAAATTCCGAAGGCGGTTGCAGCGACGCCAAATGTGGCAAGTGTGATACTCAAGAAACGCGGCGGCTGGAATCGCTGCCCCTTCCGCAATATCCTGATTCCTTCCAGGCCGAGGATAAGCTGCGCAATGAGAATTGCAGCGATTTTTGAGCGACCCTCGATAATCCCATTGGCAGCCAACAGATGCGCCACAGCCCATTGATTCAATAAAATAGCTGAGCTAAGAAACAACACACCAATAATAATTGACGCTGAGTTATTGGTATGCGCTGATTTTGGGTTGCCCATGATCATGCTGGCGTGTATTATATCTGGGTATGATACCTACGTTAGCCAATCAATTTCGCATCTATCGATCCACACTTTATTATGTGGTTGTAATGCTGATTGTTCTGTTCTTGTTTTATCATGCACGCAGGGTGCAGGTGGTTGAAGCGGCTGATTTTGCCTCTGATCTCCCCGCTTTTGTGTGTCCGCTCATTTCCCTGCATTAATGACTCACGTTACGCAGCGGGTTAGAAAGTGTTGTTACAAACAGGAGGCGCACAATGGACAAGAACCTGTTTGATTTGTACACAGATTACCTGCTGGGGTCGTTTGGTCAAACCACAGCGACTGGATTGTCGCAATTGGTTGGCGGTCAGATCAGTCACGACAAAATCACGCGCATGTTGGCGAGCGAAAAGCTAACGGCCAAAGACTGGTGGCGGATGATCAAGGCCGAGGCACTTGTCGCGCACAGTGGCGTGCTCACTGCATCGCTATGCGACAGCATCGTGATGCGCAAGGTCCAGGAGCCGACCGCGGTGCTAGCTTTTGACGATAGCATTGAAGAGAAGCCCTACTCGGACGAGAACGACATCATCGGTTGGCACTATGACCACTCTAAAGGCCGGACGGTGAAAGGCATCAACTTCCTGACAGCGCATTATGTGACTTCGGTTGCCTGTTTACCCATCACCTTCCAAATCGTCGCGAAAACCGAGCCCTATCTTGTCAAGCACGGCAAGCAGAAGCGCAGGAGTCCGGTCAGCAAGAATGAGCATTTCCGCACGCTGGTGACGCAGTGTGTCAAGAACCGCGTGCCCATGCGCTACATTCTGGCCGACCTGTGGTTTGCTTCCGCCGAAAACATGCGTTATCTCAGGTTGGACCTGCAACTCGACTTCATCTTTGGGCTCAAAGTCAACCGCAAAGTCGCGCTCTCCCTGGCCGACAAGCAAGCGGGCCAGTACACCCGGATCGATGAGCTGCCTTTATCCGAAGGTACGCCGACCACTGTTCACCTGGAGCAAGTCCCCTTTGCGCTCCAGTTGGTCAAGCAAGTCTTTACAAACAAAGACGGAAGCATAGGCGCACTTGCCGGGTAC
The DNA here is from genome assembly GCA_965248775.1 of Anaerolineales bacterium. Classification (GTDB taxonomy): domain Bacteria; phylum Chloroflexota; class Anaerolineae; order Anaerolineales; family JBHHUI01; genus JBHHUI01. The sequence continues at coordinate 24,311 of OZ252150.1, read as the reverse complement.
GGCAGTACTCGGTACGCTATCTGATCAGCAGCGATTTGACACTCGACTTTGTCGCTTTCACGACAATCTATCAAAAACGATGGAAAGTTGAAGAGTACCACATCGTGCCCTTTGGGTATCGCTCGCTGAAACAGAATGCTTCACTGGCCCAGTCACCCACTCGCACCGAGACCACCCAGACCAACCATTTCGTCGCAGCTATGTGGGCCTGGTGCAAACTGGAACTACTGTGTGTCCGACAGCCCACCAACCACTATCAACTCAAGGCCCAGATGTATCTTGCCGCTTTGCAGGCTTCTTTCAAGCAGTTGATGACTATCCAGTTCTCAGAACCCGCGCCCGCTGCGTAACATGAGTTACTGATTGCCGGCCGACGGCTGATTGACTTTACAAAGTCCCTTTCATTCATCGTTCAATCTTTGGCCTCCAGCGTATGGGCTTTATCAGTAAGTTCGGTAGCCAAATTACGAAAATACGGAATCATATCTGAGATCGGATTAGCTCGGATAAAATCTGCGCATACTTTGGCAGCATCAAGATAGGCTGCCTGGTTTTGCAGGGTTTGGATCAACTTATCATAAGCTTCGATCCAATCTGGATAACATGTAATTGCCTCACGATACTTATCTGCAGCTTCTTTAAATTGATCTTCAATAAATCGTTTTTCAATAATACGATGGTCGCCTTCGGCTGAGTTATGTGGCCCAAAGTTTTTCAATAACTGGATAACATTTAGTATCGAATCGCCTTCAAGAATTGCGATATAGCAACAAGAACCATAATACTGCGAATTCCTTTGGTAAATCTCTCGCATCGATTCGCGTTTTTCCAGAAGGTCTTGCATTACCTTTGATTTGGTAAGAGCCGCCAGGCTGTCAATATCATATTCCTTATACAGACCGAAACAGAACAATTCGGGCGATTCCTTATAGGTAACTGGAGTATCCAGAAGATACTGGAAGCTTTGGATCCCCTTATGAATTGAAATGTTAGAGAATAAGGCAGGTTCCAAACCGGCAGCAACCAAAGTTATTACCTGACTTCGATAGCCGGTACTTTCTACATCGATTTGTCGGGGTTGGCGACTTATTTTTAGCCAATCGGCTATCGCTATAAGTTGCGCGGCCTCCATCCCCAAAGGGGGCTCTCCAATTGTTTCCAGCACTTGATTGGCATATACTCCGATAGTATATACTCCGAATAACCAGGGCTTCTTGCGCATTTCTGGCGTATCTGGAGAGGCGTCTCCGGTGAAGAGTAAGTCCAGGGCCAGAACCTGTTGCCCTTGGTTAAGCCGCTCGACAACCTCCGTCGCGGCAAGAGTCGTTTTACCATCATCAGCCAGCATAATCGTAATCGGCGCATCGGATGGGGTGGCTACCAATTTCAACAATACCCCCGCTGCAGTTAACTCGTTACTAAACACAAAAGAATAAGATAAGCTTTCCAGTTTCGGATTCCAGGTGTTGGCTATCGGGTAAGGATCCTTCATCGTTACCGGCTTATAGCGCACCAAACTTTCGAGCCTTTCCCTGGACGAGTTGACCCATTGAGCTTTCTTATCTGCATCCTCGGGGACAACTTGGCGCTGTACATCGTCGGCCAATTGCCGGGCCAGACCCATAATGGTCAGATTATCCGGGGGCAAGCCGACAAGCATCTCTTCACAAGTCTTTAATTCTTTCTCGACGGGGATTTCAGTTTCGTTTACTTCCAGACCAAAATGTTTGCAGAAAAACCGATATGACTGCTGTCGAATGTCTATCTCATAATTATGTGTCCCCGGATCAGCATTTTCATACCATTCAAAGTTATGTTCTTTGCCAAACAACTTGAAAAACGGATTGACTGCATCGTAGAGATACGGTTTCAATAAGGGCGCTTGTAAGCCATATTGGTCAGTTACACCATATATCAAGAGCGTAGGTTTAGGAGCCCGCATGGCCTCAAGATGGGGATAGTCCACATAACGGCACAAATCGGGAGGCGTATATTCCGTATCTCCCACTGATTTCCATCTATAACCCGTACTCATGGTGCAATATCCGGCGACCGGCACCGCAACCGATACTCTTTCATCCAGTGCACTCAGGACGGTGGTTTGCCAGCCGCCTCCCGACAAACCCGTTACCCCCAAGCGCTTTCGATCAACACCTGGAAGCTGATCGAGATAATCCAGCCCCTTACGCATAGCCAGATAAAAAAGCCCGACGACGTTTGTTCCCAGCAAATTAAGATGGGCGCCAAACCAATGGCTATTTTCCGGATGGCCCAGTTCAAAATTGTTAAACCATTCCAGGTTCAAGGCATAGATTCCTCGCAATGCATAATTGATGGATCGTGTTTGCTTATATGGGGTAAATTTGCCAGTAGGCGTATGACCGTTGAGGTTTAATATTGCTGGTGCCGCTCCGGCGGGATTTTCCGGTTCATAGAGAATTGCCACAGTTTTCATACCGGGAATAATCTCCAGTCTTAGCTTTCGCATACGGAACCCCAGGCCGCATTGCATTTCGCCCAAGTCTTCGTACTTCAAGGGTGCCTTTACCCAATCTTTTCGCCAGCCCTTAAATATGACGTTATCCAGCACCTGCCGGCGCAATTCATCTGCCTGGTTATTCCACTTTTCTGCACTGGAAGGGACAGTGAGTTTAGGCACATGCTTCATTAGGTATTGGTTTAACTGGAATTCCAAGACATTGGCTGTTTGTAGCCCCTCCTGTGGATTCAATGACGATAATTGTTTTTTCACTATAGTTTCCACTTCAATTGGACCTATTTGAGCGTTAGCAAGGTTGGGTGCAAGTGATGAAGTGATGGGATATTTTCCAAGTTCCATGATTCTCTCCTATGAACGTCTTGTATAATATTGATCGCCGAGAAAAGGAAACCCGAAAGAGAATCAGGTTAGTTTTAGGGCGCTGTGGAGTCATCATACTTTACGGCTTTATACTGTGCTATACAAACGGGATGTTGGTAGATGAATTCGATGCTCAAGTACACCGTCGTACATGCGTTTTAGACATAGGGAGGTCACCGTGAATTCAACCGTATCAAAGAAAGTCAATCGAGTACCTCGGAATCGCTGGAACCAAATTCCGAAGATGCTGGCGGACCAAGACCTCGATGTTCTGATTACAGTCTCTCCGGAGAATGTAACATATACAAGTGGCCACTTTGAATATACGCTGCCTTTCATCAGAGATCGCATCTCAGCGACTGTCATCCCTGCTAATGGGGAACCCGTTTATCTTGTCGTCAACCAGGTTGAAGATGCTGCCCAGCGTAACTCTTGGATCAAGGACGTAAGAATCTACAAGGAAAATGCGGAATCTCCCATTGGAGTGCTAGCTAAAATTCTAATCGACAAAGGCTTTGCGACTCTTAACATCGCGATAGAAGAGGAGTTTCTTACAGCAGGTTTTTTTGAGGAATTGCGAGGATATTTACCCAAAGCACGCTTCCATAATGGCAGCACCATTCTAGCGAGGGCACGAAGCGTCAAGACGGATGAAGAAGTGGCTTTTATCGAGGCGGCCGTGAAGGCCACAGAGACCGCTCACCTCAAAGTGTTTCAAGAACTCAAGGTTGGCGACACGGAGGTTGAGATTGCGCGTCGGTTGTGTGCTCAAACCCTCCTGGAGGGCGCCGACCTCGTTTGGCTAAATACTGTTTCTGCGGGTCACAACACTCTTGAAGGACATCACGTCTCTGATGCGACGCCGATCCAGCCAGGTGATGTTATCCAAACTGACACCGGTGGGGTTTTTTCTGGCTATATTTCAGACATATCGCGCCAAGTAGTCGTGGGTGCGCCCAATTCAAGGCAGCGATCTATGTGGACCAAGCTGCGAGATGCACAACGCGAAGGTGTCGAGAGTATCCAAGTTGGCACAAAAGCAGGGGAGGTCTACACTCAACTGAGACAGCAAAAAGGATGGGATAACATCTGGCCCTACGGGCACGGCTTAGGTGTATTTATTCATGATATCCCCATGCTGTTGCCATACTACGAGAGTGGTTTGAAGACTACCACCAACTATGGGACTTCTTGGGAACTTGAGCCCAATATGCTCGTGATGGTCGAGTTTGCTTTGTACGACCGCGAGGGAGCTCAGAGGTACACTTTCGAGGATCTGGTCCTTGTCACTGAGAAGGGACCCCGCGTGCTATCCAACGTGTTTGATACTACGGAGATGTTTGTAGTGACATAGCGAAGATAGCTATCGGCGTCTCAAGACGACAACTGTCCATGGAAGCTATGCGGGTTAAGCAAGAGTGGGAGTAACTGCTCGGGCTGCGACTCGAAAGCATAAGGAATGAAGGGGTTGTCCATCAATACGTCCGAGATCGGGGTTTTTTGCATATCCCCCCGAAAAGGTATATTCCAGATCTCAGAAACTAGGGTCGAGCTCAATAGGTAGCATTGCCAACTCCCGAACAATAGCAGGTATGTCAATCGGTTCTGGTAACTTGGTGAATTCGCCACGTCCAGTCTGTCCGTGACTGGGTAACGCCCGTAGAAATTGATGCGTTGCCAGGCAACTGGAGAAACGCGTTTGAGTAGCGCAGCCGGTTGAGAGTCGCCGTTTTCTTGTTTCAGAAGCAATAGGTTGGATAAGATCGTCGCATAGTAGAAGATGATGGAGTTGATGATCAGGCGGCTGCACTCATTCCAAAATTGCTGCTCATACTCTGTTTTAAAGCGCAATTTTCCGAAGTTGGCGTAGGAGACGGCTTTCCGTAACTGATGATAACTTTCCCCCCGATTCAAGGCGTGTTGAACATTCCGGCGTAGCGATAAAGAGTCAATATAGTCGAGTAGATAAAGACTGCGAATGATATTGTCATACTCCCACAGAGCCCGCCTGGTCCTATTTTTGCGAGCGTAGGCACTGAGTTTGCCAATGATAATGTTTTGGGTCGTCGTTTTCAAAGCCAGAGAGACAATGACGCGTTGAATATTCTCCCAATCATCAATGATGAGATTCTTGTTAATTTTACGAATGGGCTTGAGCAGCAGGTCTTCATCATACTGGCTGGGATGTTTGAAACCATAAAGCGCAGTGCTCACTTTGTTGTAGAGATTCCGGTAGCGCGGCGCAAACTGATAGCCAAAGAAATGTAAAATCGCAAAGTTGACCTCATTCGTGCCATGTGTATCAGTGGAATGCACAGTGGGCTGGACTTCCGTGGTGTTGTTGAACAGCAGGTCGAAAACGTAGTGGCTCTCATGCTCATTGGCCCCAATGATTCTGGCATTGATAGGGATATGGTTGGCAACTAGCGTGTAAGAAACGACCCCTTTCTTTAGCCCAAAATATTTTGGCGAATAGCGGGCATTGATGGTATGGATGAGGGTCTCAAACTTCTGTCCGTCACTGCTGGAGTGTAGGGCATCACCGATATCGTAATGCTGGAATATGGGCAGTTTAGCGATAGCATTGCTGACACGGTCGTTCGCATCCTGCAACGTTTCTAAACGGATGAAGTTGTCTGATGTAGCGGAAAGTGTTGGATAGCTGATATCCGAAATGGCTCCCATCCGACCCAACCCCATGTTCGTACCCCAGGCAATCAAGCAAGCGGTGATGACACGATCATCTGCTGCCTGTTTAACGTAGCGACGCAACACATGTGAAAAAGCATCCATGAATTGGCAGTGCTGGTTGGCAAAATGCAAAACCGTCTGGAGATCCACCTGCTGCAAGGTGTCGAAAAAAGGGTGGTTGACCGATTCGCTAGCACGCGGATACGGAGCGTCCAGCACACAGGTTGACCTCGCTTGTTGATTTGGATATGTTCGTTGGCGCCTTCAGCGATCCGCTGGTTCACTGAGCCGGACGCGCCGCACCACGAACCACATTTCCACGCGTACTATCAGGACAATGTGGTTGTGTTCAGCCTCGATCCGGTCGAACTTATCGCAGGCTCAATTCCAAGACGTCAGCGCCGACTTGTGACGGCATGGGCTGAACTGCATCAAGACGAATTTGCCCTCATTGGGAACGCGCACAGGCAGGCCGGCTCCCTGGCAAGATTGACCCACTCTCGGAAGGAGCACTTTAATGAAACATCCACTTTACCGTGTCACAGGATTTGAATTCATTTCAGAGTACGGGCTACGCGTTCTGTTCGACGACGGCTCATCGCAAAATATCGATTTTGGCCGGAGAAATATTCGGCCCACTTCGCGATGCGACTCTCTTCAAGCAGGTGATCATCGATCCAGAAGTCCACACTCTTGTTTGGCCGAATGGTGCCGATTTCGATCCCGCCACGCTTCACGATTGGCCGGAGCACAGCACCGAACTCGAAGCGCGCGCCCAGTCATGGACACCCTCACCGACGTAGTGCACCCAGTTATGGTCGGCGAAGCGGTCACCCGCCCCGCCGCCACTTCAAAACCACGCATGCCCCTTTTAACGCACGTGGCTCCTCAGCAGATGGGTCATTGTCATTGACACCCGTTGCCATGGGTTTGGTCGTGACAGTGTCCATGAAGTAACGCCACATTGTCGTTCCGGTTGTTATGCCGGTTGCCGTCAATGTGATGTACCTCCATGATGTCTTCTGTCACTAAGCGTAATCCACAGAAATAGCAACGCCCTTTTTGTTGCTTCAATAGTCTGGTCACCCGATTCGGTTTCGTGGGGTCACGTCCGAGGCGAGTTCCCCAATAGACCCAATCCCCATCAAACGGCCTTTTTTCGCCGATGACCTTTGTGTGTCGGGCGATGTTCGTTGTTTGGTGCCAAGCGAGTTTGCTGTTTCCATCGCCAAATACAATTCGGTCGTCTTGTCTACGCCAGTAGCGCAAGTATCTCCAAGATGCATATTTGCCTCGGTGGCGGTAGTGTGCCCATCTGATTAGTTTGTGCTGAACCTGGTGGTCTATTACATATAGGACTTACGCAGGGAGCATAGAGATAGAAGGTAGCCGAAGCTGAGTTCGCATGTAGTTGCTCAACAAACCTTGCTTAATTTGATACACATTCGTATGTGCATCCTGCGCAATCTGATTCAGGCGTACCCAGACAAGCATGGCACAAGCAATATGATTGCGCTGTGCTCGTTGCGAACGACATTGAGATGCTTCCAGCCCGGTTAGCTGTTTGGCCTCTCGGTGAAACTGCTCAATCTTCCAGCGGATGGCACTTTCTATGCCTGTAGCATCTGAGGAATCTTGAGAGTGGTCATTGGTAACCACATGCTCTGTGCGGTGAGTAGACACCGCAATCCGGAACAGTTTCACTTGATGACCTTTTGGAAACTTTTTGAGATGAACCATTTTTCCCGCTTCAATCTCCTCAGCGCTCCAAGAGAGCGCATCAACTCGGCAGTAGTCATCCGCAGGACTTTCTGTCGCTTGCCGGTTCGATTTCAACGGACAGTAGTAGATTTTGCCGGCTTTTTCGACTGCTTTCATCACTTTCATCGTCGCATACCAGCTATCCATCAACACAGTGCGGAAAGGAAGCTGTTCCACATGCAGAATGGTTCGCCACATATCCAACAAGTGGTCGAGTTTGCTACGTCCATCTCGCGCAGGGTCAAAAATGCGGTAATCGATGACCCAGAATTTATCGATGTCGGGATTGACATAGACACAAGTCACGAGCCCGATGCCTTTGATTACCTTTTTGGCGTTGCCACTCCACTGCCTACGCACCAGTTCAATGGCAAAGGAATGGTTTTTATCAAGCACCGTATCATCAAAGAGAATGTAGCCATCTTCAGAGAGAACCAACTCTTTGCGCACCATTTGGCGCAGTTCCCGTGGCGTAAATTTTTTCCCCTCATCAGTCGATTGACACGATCGTGGCTCAAATGTTCACTATGGTCAGCAAAGTAGGTTTGTGTATAATTGATTTGGCTAACCAAGAGAAATTGGCTGTAATCCCAGTGAGATAATTTGTTCATTCACACATTGTCTCAGTTTCTCCCTGGTTTGCGTAAGTCCTAACATAGAAGGTCTGCTTGGCACTACAAGTGCGATAGTACTGCGACCACCCCCGAATGATGGGGTTTAGTGCTGCTATCAGGGCGGCCTGCGGGCTGCCCCGATAGCGACGGATGACTGTTTTCAGTTTCCGTAGATGTCGCTTTTGACCGCTTTCGCTTGGACGAATGCCTGTTTTGAAGCCCGGTTTGCCGCGATAGGTGCGTGTCCGGTATTTCCCGACCCGAAACTGGCGGACTGCAAAGCCCAGGAAGTCGAAGCCAAGGTTCCCGGCGTGCGTATCGAGCGTATGGGTGATACGGGGACCACGCTTTCATGGCTGCTTCGGCAACGGCTCAAGTTGGCGATGCCGTAGTGGATTACAGAGTACTGAGTACTGATTTGTTCTTCCCCGGCCATCATTCAGTACTCAGTTCCTCGGCATGATGGCCGGGGAAGCTAGAGTAGCAGCCGTGCCAGCTAACATTTGAATGAACTAGAAGCCGGTTTCGCATCGGCGCAATCGGCGGCCAAGACTCGTGATCGTTCTAATGCTTGAACGTTGCTGACTCGCTCGCTGCGCTGATTACGCAAGCCGTTGGGCCCCTCTCAAATTGCACTTCGATCGTATCTGTGCGCGTCAAACAGGATTGCTTCCCACGTTGTATGATTAAGGCAGGATATTACAACTGTGCCTCGCGTTTCAGAATTCATCGGGATTGTTATCTACATGTATTGCAGCGACCATGCGCCGCCTCACTTCTATGCTGAACACGAGGCGGTCTATACCATCGACACGTTGGAAACATTACGCGGCAAATTGCCGCGCCGTGCCAACGGCATGGTAATCGAATGGGCACAGAAGTACCGTAATGAACTTCGCGACAATTGGGATCGGGCTCGGGGTGGTGTCCAACTTCACCAGATCGACCCGCTGGATTGAGGAGATATTGTGAGCAAACTGATGCAGCGAGTTCGTGTATTGTCAGTCGAAGCAATACAGCAATATAGACTCAAGGTGACTTTCGACAACGGAACAGCTCGCGATCTTGATATGGAAAAATATCTACATGGGCCAATCTTTGAACCGATTCGCTCTGATCTAGTCTTGTTTCAAAATGCTAAAGTAGCAGGGGGCACAATTGCCTGGGAAAATGGTGCTGATATCGATCCTGATGTGTTGTATTATGACCTGGAACCAGCCTGGATGGGCGAATCGGAATCGGCTTAACCAATCAAAACGGCCCATTGATAAGGTGCTCTGTCAAGACTCGATCTAGTTTCCGGCCGAGAGCACCATCGTCGTAGGCGCGGCGGGCAGTGGGAACAACGCGCAGCGTTGTTCAAGGTCTGCGGATGGTGCTTTTCCAATACAGACCGGCACTGTCCCCGCGTTTTCTGTTTCTCAAGGAATCCGAAGCCGCCCCGCCGGTCGGAAGGGTTTGTCACGGAGCAGGGCTTCAACTGCATCCTTTAGCCCGTTTTTCAAATCGCTGCGGGGGCGCTTTAGTTCATGCGCGCGGTATTTCGAGATTTCAAGGGCTCTGAGGTCGCTGTAATGGAGCAACGGCAAAGCCTGATCAGGCCAAATGAACATGATTCCTCTTCAGGATTAGAGGTGTCTTTTGGCTGACTAATGAGCTACGCCCACAAAATTTCCGCACACCTCAATATACAGGATCAACAGGTCGCAGCCGCGATTGAATTGCTGGACGCCGACAACACGCTGCCTTTCATCGCTCGCTATCGCAAAGAAATCACCGGCGGACTGGACGAAGAATAGTTGCGCCAACTTATTGAGCTGCTAGGGCAGCTGCGCACGCTGGACTCACGCCGCCGGACGATCCTGAACAGCACCGAGGCGCAGGACAAGCTCACGCCCGAACTCAAGAAAAAGTTGCTGGCAGCCGAAACGCGCTCAGCACTTGAAGATCTGTATCAGCCCTACAAGCCCAAACGCCGCACGCGCGCCGGCGTCGCGCGGGAGAAAGGCCTGCAAGAACTGGCCGACCTGATTTTGAAGCAAGCGCAAACGCCGGCACAAATTGCCGCTCCCTTTCTTAATGAAAACGTGCCCTCTGCAGAAGATGCTCTATCAGGGGCGCGTGACATCGTGGCCGAGATCATCAGCGACCATCCCGGCGTCCGGCAACAGACGCGTGAGAAGGCCCTCCGCTGGGGTCTGTTGCAAAGCAAGAAAATCAAAAAGGCGACCGACGAACGCGGTGTGTACCAAACATACTACGAATACTCGCAGCGCGCGGATCGGGTGCAGCCGCATCAAGTGCTCGCCGTCAACCGTGGCGAAGCTGAGAAAATACTGCGCGTGCGAATAGACATCGCCGAGCGGGACTGGCAGCGCCCCATCCGATCGTATTTCCGGCCTGAGCCTCGCTCCCCCTTGGCGCACCAGTTAGAATTGGCGAGCGAGGCGGCTGCCGAGCGCCTGCTGCTGCCCGCAATAGAACGCGATGTGCGCCGCGCGCTTACTGAACAAGCAGAGAAGCACGCCATCGGAAGCTTCGCTGCCAACCTGCGCGCTTTGCTCAACCAGCCACCTTTGGCGGGACACACCGGCTTTGGTCTTGACCCTGGCTACCGCACGGGCTGCAAAGTGGCGGTGGTGGATTCAACCGGTAAGGTTTTGGAAACGACCACAATTTACCCGCATAAACCGCAAGGACGTTGGAACGAAGCATTGCGCTCGCTGGCTACGCTCGTCAGAGCCCATCAGGTGACATTGATTGCTGTCGGCAACGGCACCGCTTCGCGCGAGAGCGAGCAACTGGCAGCTGAGCTGATCCACGAATTAGGCCCGACACACGAACCGCTGGTGCACTATCTCATCGTCAACGAAGCTGGCGCGAGTGTCTACAGCGCCAGCCCGCTCGCGCGCGCCGAACTGCCAGACCTGGACGTCAGCATACGTGGTGCAGTTTCCATCATCCGGCGCGTTCAGGACCCCTTGGCCGAGTTGGTCAAGATCGCCCCGAAATCTATTGGCGTGGGCATGTACCAACATGATGTCGACCAGGCGCAACTGGTCGCGACGCTCGCCGGCACTGTTGAAAGTGTCGTGAACAGCGTCGGCGTCGACGTGAATACGGCTTCGCCGGCGCTCTTGAGCAATGTGGCGGGCGTTGGCCCCAAGCTGGCGGAACGCATTGTGGCTTTTCGCGATGATCAGGGCTTGTACTTAAATAGAGAGGCACTCAAAGATGTGCCCGGTCTGGGTCCAAAGGCATTCGAGCAGGCGGCCGGCTTTCTGCGCGTTCGCGCTGGCGACAATCCTCTCGACGCGAGCGCTATCCACCCCGAAAGCTATGCGGTCGCCGAGGCTGTGCTACAGCGCGCAGGGCTGGGAGCGGATGCTCCCCTCGCCGCACGCGAGCGGGCGTTGCAGGTATTACAGGCGCATCACTCTCTAGGAGCACTGGCCGCCGAATTCGGAACCGGCGCGTCGACCTTGCAGGACATCTTCGAGCAACTATTGCGCCCGGGCCGCGATCCACGTGCCGGGCTGCCCGCGCCAATACTGCGCAGCGACGTGCTGTCAATGGAGGACCTACAACCCGGGCTACACTTACGCGCTACCGTACGCAACGTGGTCGATTTCGGTGCGTTTGTGGATATCGGCGTCAAGCGCGACGGTTTGCTGCACCGGAGCCACATTCCGCGCGGCGTGGCCTTGCAGGTCGGCGACGTAATTGATGTCGAAATCGTCCAGGTCAAGCCGGAACGCAACCGCATCTCATTGGGATGGTTCAGGGAGAGTTAGCGATTGATTAAGTGCGCTTAAAACCGCAAGTCGATCCCAGGAGCGGAAATCGAAGCAGGAACCTTACCGTATCATTCCCGTCTCTTGAGAAACTGGGCAATCGAATACAGAAAAAAATCGAAATGAAACTGTTTGCATCCGCTCTGGGTCGATTCCGCGATCTGGGCGCCTGACACAATGCTTGTCTTACATACACACTGGCAGCCCCCACAAACTCCCGATGATCGGGGCCGCATCCTCTTTTGGGCCGAGACGTCGGATGCGCCACAGCAACCGCGCCAGCGCGGTCGCCTCGCCAAAAACCCCAGTCCCAAGCAGCACCCGTTTTGCGCCTCGAAGAAATCCTTGCGGGGGCTAGCGAAGGCCGGCGTTGATCTGAAGGGTAGCAAACCGGGGTGGACGACGCTGCGCTTGCCCTCGACCCGTACAGGCCCGCAGCCCTCACCCGGCTTGCTGCAAGATTGGGAACTGGACGAAAAGACCGCGCCGTATCTGGCACCTTGGAACACGAAGGGTGTCTGGTTGTCGGCCGCCGCTGCTTTGCAGACGCTCGTCCAACTGCCGCGGCCAAAGGAACTTCCACCCGACATACGGCTGGCTGCGGACAGCGACTATTGGCGCACGGTCGCCAATCTGGTGCTCGAAACCCTGGCCGCGCAAAAAATTGTACCTGTGCTTGCGCCGGCCGGCGCCGACGGAAGCTACCATGCCCGCTGGATGCCGGTACTGGATGGCGCCAAGGATGCCCCGCGTCTGGCGCGCTTGCAGGCTGCCATGCCGCCGCTCTGTCGCGCCGCGGCCGATAGCCGGGACGCCACAATCACAGCGCACGATTTACTCGACTCGTTTCTCAAGACGATGTGCGATGCGCTTGCACGCCAGTGGGGCCGACGCGCTGCGCCGGGCCTGCAGCGTGGCGACGACGATCCCACGAAGCGCTGGGTCGCCGCGCTGTTCGAATCTGACCCAACCGTGCAGGCCTCAGCAGCCCAACTGGGCGCGCTGCGCAGCGGCCAGCGTGCCTGGCTGCGCAACCTGCACATCGCCGGGGATGCCGCGTTTCGCATCGCATTCCGGCTGGAAGCACCGCTGCAACAGACCGATACTCCCCAAGCTGGCTGGCAGCTGCACTACCTGCTCCAGGCGCGCGACGACCCCAGCCTGCTGGTGCCGGCAGCGAAGGTCTGGAAAACGCGCGGCAATGTACTACGCAAGCTGGGGCGGCGTTTCGAGCAGCCGCAAGAGAAACTGCTGGCCGCACTGGGCTACGCCGCTCGTCTCTTTGCACCTATAACGGACAGTTTGAAGTCGGCCAACCCAGAGCAACTCGCGCTTGATACTCACGACGCGTACGCCTTCTTGCGCGAGGCCGCACCGCTGTTGGAGGACGCCGGCTTCGGCCTGCTGACGCCGCCCTGGTGGAACCGGCCCGGCGCGCGGCTCGGTGTGCGTCTGCGCTTACAGCCTCGCAAGGCGCAGCGTGCGGGCGCCGTGCCCAAGAGCAGACTGACATTTGACAATCTCGTGCACTACAAATGGGAGCTATCGGTTGGCGAGGCCACACTCACACGCGAGGAGTTTGAAGCCCTGGTCGACCTGAAGTCGCCGCTGGTGCAGATCCGCGGGCAATGGGTGCAACTCGATGCCGAGCAAATCGAGGCCGCTATTCAATTCTGGGAGCAGCAGGCACAGGCCGGCGAAGCCAGCCTGCAAGAGGCGCTGCACACGGGAATGGGCCTGGCCGGTGCACACGCCGGACTGCCGGTGGATGCGGTTACCGGCGAGGGCTGGCTGGCCGACTGGCTAGCGCGTTTCAATGGACAGGAGAAGATGCGCGAACTTCCGCAACCGCAGGGTTTGCAAGGCAAGCTGCGTCCGTATCAGCGCTACGGTTACTCCTGGCTGTATTTCCTGAAACGCTGGGGGTTAGGCGCCTGCCTGGCCGACGATATGGGCCTCGGCAAAACCATCGAGACTATCGCGCTGCTGCTGCACGAGAAAGAGGAACACGGCAGCCTGCCCGGGCCGACGCTACTGGTGTGTCCCACATCAGTGGTGACGAATTGGGAGCGCGAAGTGCAGCGCTTTGCACCGGAGCTGACCACGCTGGTGCACCAGGGGCCGCAGCGCCTGCGCGGCGAGGATTTCGGGCCGGCTGCCCGACAGGTGGATATGGTGTTGAGCAGCTACGCCATTGTGCGCCGCGACATTGAAACAATGCAGCCGATTTCATGGTTTGGCGTCGTGCTCGACGAAGCGCAGAATATCAAGAACCCGGACGCTCAACAATCCCGTGCCGTACGTAAACTGGCATCCGAGTTCCGCCTGGCGCTGACCGGCACGCCGGTCGAAAACCGGCTGTCTGATCTATGGTCGATCATGCACTTCCTTAACCCCGGTTACCTGGGCTCGCGCCGAGCCTTTCGGCGAGACTTTTCCCTGCCGATCGAACGTTACGGCGACGCTGATAAGACAAAGCGCTTCAAGCAAATCGTCGGCCCCTTCATCTTGCGCCGGTTGAAAACCGACCCGCGCGTCATAAGGGACTTGCCCGACAAAATCGAGACGAAAGTCTACTGCCACCTGACGGAAGAACAGGCCACACTCTATGAAGCTGTGGTGAAAGATGCATTGGAGCGGGTAGAGAACAGCGAGGGCATCGAACGGCGAGGGCAGGTGCTCTCCATGCTTATGCAGCTCAAGCAAATCTGCAATCATCCGATGCAATACCTGCACCAGGCGGTCATTGCAAAGACCGACGCGCCACCTCGTCTTGGCGGCCGGAGCGGCAAACTGGTGCGCCTGCTGGAGATGCTGGAAGAGGCGCTGTCTGTAGGGGACCGCGTGCTGATCTTTACCCAGTTTGCCGAGATGGGGCATCTATTGCGCGCGTACTTGCCGGAGACACTCGGCTATGGCGCGCAGTTTCTGCACGGTGGTGTGCCGGCCAAAAAGCGCGACCCGCTGGTGCAACATTTTCAGGACGACGAACACGGCGCACCCATCTTTATCCTCTCGCTCAAGGCCGGTGGCACAGGGCTGAACCTGACGCGCGCTAATCACGTCTTCCATTTTGACCGCTGGTGGAACCCGGCCGTGGAAGACCAGGCCACCGACCGCGCCTTTCGCATTGGCCAGACGCGCAACGTGCAGGTACATAAGTTCGTCACCACCGGCACGTTGGAGGAAATGATTGATGACATGCTCGAAAGTAAAAAGGCCCTGGCCGAGGCCGTGGTGGGCCAGGGCGAGCAGTGGCTGACGGAACTTTCGACCGCAAAGTTACGCAAACTCGTGCAGTTGCGAAGGTAAGGCTCATGGCGCGCAGACGATCCCAGTACAGCTATTACGATTTCTACTCCTTCCCAGCGTCGAAGCCGCGCGAGGCGCAGGGCGGTATTAAGGCACGCAGCAAGCGCGGGGCGTTTGCCAAGAGTTGGTGGGCCTCGCGCTGGATCAATGCCATGGAGCGCTTGATGGACAAGAACCGGCTGCAGCGCGGGCGCGCCTATGCCCGCAAGGGGCAAGTGCTCTCCATCAAGGAGAAGTCGCGGGGGATTGAAGCGCGCGTGCAAGGCTCGCAGCGCACGCCCTACAAAGTGATGTTGGAGGTCGAACCGCTGAGCAACGACGAGTGGGAGCAGGTGATTGATGCGCTGGGGGGTCAGGCCATCTTTGCCGCCCAGTTGCTGGCGGGGGAAATGCCGACCGATATTGAAGAAGTCTTTGGTTCTGCTGGAGTCAGCCTGTTCCCAGAGCAGCGCGGCGATCTGGTCACCGATTGTTCCTGCCCGGACTGGGTCAACCCGTGCAAGCACAGCGCGGCCACGCACTTCATTCTGGGCGAACGTTTCGAAGAAGACCCATTCTTGCTCTTCCGGCTGCGCGGGCGGACGCAAGAGCAGATTCTGGAAGCTGTGCGGCAACGTCGTGTTCTCGAAGAACCTGACCAAGAAGATGAAATCGACGCAGAAACCGAAGAAGCTATTCCTCTGGAGGAAACACTCGCTTCATTCTGGGACACGAGCGAGGCATTAGATGCTTTTCCCCTGTCTATTAGACAACCGTCTGTTCACTTGCCAATGCTGAAGCGACTGGGAGAAGCGCCCTTCATATCAGGCGGGACGCTGGATAGCCTGCTTGGCCCGGCCTATGAGTTGATTAGTTTGACAGCGATTTCGACAGCCTTTGACCAGGCAGCAGCGCAAGAAGACGCCTGACTGGGATGCCCCACTCAAATAGCGCGGGCGCAAGCCCCTGTCTTTAGACTTCACAGCGTGGAGTGCGCATCACGACCCAGTGCAGACGGCATCGTGACGACTGGGTACCGACCCAATTCGTTTCACAATGCAGTCCGCACGTGACAGTGCGGTATTAGGCGCCACTCTGCGATGCAGCCCAGTGCCGAATGCACTGTGTCGGTATGAGCACTCCACGTTGTGATGTCAGTATCTGCACGTCATGACCAGCAAAACCACCGTCGCTTGCGCCGCATTACGCTAGCCCCCTAATTCTTCCGCCCTCTGCCGATCGGACTCTGCACTGGCTGTCTCGCCGATCAAATCATAGGCATTCGCCCGATTGGAATAGGCTAGTGAGAACTGCGAATCGATCGCGATCGCCTGGCTGTAGTCCGCGATGGCACTTTGGTAGGCTTCTCGGCGGTAATGTACGTTTCCCCGATTAAGGTAGGCAGCCGCATCCTGCGGATTAATCGCGAGCGCCTGATTGTAGTCTGCGATCGCTTGGTTGTCATCGCCTATCTCTGCGTATGCGTACCCTCGACTGCTATACGCTTGAGCGGCGCTCTCATCACTCAAACCAAGGTCGAGTGCCTGGCTATAATCTGCAATGGCACGGTTGAAATCGTCTTTGAAGAGGTATGCCCAGGCTCGATTCGCGTAGGCGAAAGCTAATGAGGCGTCGATGGCAATGGCTTGAGTCGCATCGTCGATAGCCTGGTCATAGCTCCCCAATTCCGAAAGAGACCAGCTGCGATTGCCTAGATACAACGCAGTGTCCGGTTCAAAGGCAAGCGCCTGGTTGTAGTCTTCGATGGCCTGGTTGTAATCGCCTAATTCTGCAAACGCGTAGCCCCGGGAATTGTAGGCATCCGCATATTGAGGGTCAATCGCGATGGCCTGGTTGTAGTCTGTAATGGCTTTCTGGTTGTCGTCCAGGTAGCTATATGCGAGTCCCCGATTCCGATAGGCAATCGCATACTGCGGGTCAATCGCGAGCGCTTGGCTGTAGTCCGAGATGGCGTTTTGGTAGGCTTCTCGGCGGTAAAGTACGTTGCCCCGGTCATTGTAGGCAGTCGCATACTGCGGGTCAATCGCGATCGCCTGGCTGAAGTCTTCAAAAGCTCGGTTATCATCGCCTATCTCTGCGAACGCGTACCCCCGCCAGTAATACGACACGACGGTGTTATGCTCATTCAAACCGCCGAGTTCGAGTGCCTGACTATAATCTGCAATAGCCATGTTAAAGTCGTCTTTATTTAGGTATGCGTCGGCCCGAATGGTGTATGCCCGAGCATATGAGGGGTCGATGGCAATGGCTTGGGTCGTATCGTCGATAGCCTGGTCTTGATTGTCCAAGGCAGCGTGCGTGACAGCCCGATGAGTCAGAGAAACCGCATTGTCCGGTTCAAGGGCAAGCGCTTGGCTAAAGTCATCCACAGCTTGGCTGTAGTTATTCGTGAAGTGGTACACACGTCCTCGCCCATTGTAGGCCGAGGCGTGCTCCGGATCCTGTGCAATTGCCCGGTTGAAGTCGTCGAGAGCCAGGTCGTACTCAGTGAGTTCAAAGTAGGTCCATCCCCGAATGGAATAACCTGAAACGAGCTGTTCAGACGTTAGCGTCTGAGCATTTGCGATGACCTGATCGAAGTCTTGGATTGCGAGGTCATACTCTTCCAACTCATAATAGGCATCCCCACGCCCCAGATACGCCTCCGCCAGGTCCGGATCGAGTGCG
The DNA here is from genome assembly GCA_965248775.1 of Anaerolineales bacterium. GTDB lineage: Bacteria > Chloroflexota > Anaerolineae > Anaerolineales > JBHHUI01 > JBHHUI01. The sequence goes on along the minus strand of OZ252150.1, from coordinate 6,612 downwards.
AGGGCCAGGTCATATTCATCAATGGCCTGCTCATAATTCTTCTGCATTGCCAGATTGACTGCGCGGTTATAGTGGTCTTCCGCGCTGGGCGTTGCGGTTCCAAGCAGTTCTCCAAATCCGAGGCGTTGGCCGCCGAAAACTGCCAATACGCCAAGGCTCAACACACACAGAATCAGCACTACGCCAGCGGCCGCGATCCAGACGCCCGTACGCCGCCTTTGCGGCGGCGGAGGAATTGCTGCGGGCGCAGGTGCAGACTGTGGTTCAGTCACTATCGGTGCTGGTGGAGTCTGTGGTTCAACCACTATCGGTGCTTCTATCTCGCCGACTTCGATTACAGTAGGTGCCGATCTTGGGGTGACCTCCTTGTGGTGCGGCGCGGTTTCGGCATCACGTTTATCTTTTGCCAGATCGGATAAGGCGATCGCCAGTTCCTGTGCGGATTGGTAGCGCGCCTCAGGATTCTTCTGCAGCGCGCGATCCAGGATCGTCACACACCCGGGCGGAAGGTCAGGGTTGACTGCGAGGATGTCAGGCGGCGGGTCGTTTATATGCGCATAAATCAAACCTATCGGCGTATCGGAATCGAAGGGAACACTCCCGGCCAACGTTTCGTATAGCATCACGCCGAGCGAATACAAATCACTGCGGCCGTCAAGCTCTTTTTCACCGAGCGCCTGTTCGGGACTGATGTAATTGGGTGTGCCGATAAGGGCGGTGCCCGTGAGGCGGGAGCTACTTTCGGTAATTTTTGCGATGCCGAAATCGGCGATAACTGCTTCGCCAGCCTGGTCGAAAAGAATGTTGCCCGGCTTGATGTCACGGTGGATCACGCCTTTGCGATGGGCATTGTCCAGACCCCCGGCTATTTGGCGAAAGATGCGCGCGACCTCTTCAATAGGGAGTGGGCCGTCGCGGAGCTTGTCGGAAAGCGAGCCGCCCGGCATATAGCGCATTACGAGGAAGGGCTGCCCATCCTGCTCGCCGAAATCGTGGACCGGCACAATGGCCGAATGCTCCAGCGCGGCGATGGTCTGGGCCTCGCGCTCGAAGCGCACAGTGAACTGTGGGTCGTGCAGAAATTCGCGCGGCAGGACTTTCAGCGCGACTTCGCGCTTGAACATTGGATCGAAGGCGAGGAAGACTGTAGCCATGCCGCCGTGGCCCAATTCAGAGCGAATTTCGTAGCGACCAATCTTCTCAGGTGTCATGAATGATGCTGTTTCTGCTTCTTATCTATTCTTTTCTATCGCCTTAGTATGTTCTACTCTGGCCGCCCAAAATACCCAGTCACCCAGTCACACAATGAAGTGCTCATCCCAACCCAGTACTTTTGGGACTGGGCTACACTTTGTGAATGCACTGTGTGTTGATGATTCGGCAGACAGTCGTCTGCCTATACATCTTTTGGACGGTACTCTATGCGAATCTACACCTGTTTGCTAGAGACGGAAAGGTTACATGTGGGATTGCGTGAGAATCAATCCCGTTCCGGCGGTGACATCAAACGGATGTATTACTGAAGAAGGCTTCCCGAGAGTGCTAGTGTGCCGGGGTAAGGCGCAGCCAGCACGAGATGCTCGTAGTAGTTAGCTGGGGCTACAAGGCTACAGTTAAGTCGAACATGAGCAAGTCTAATCCACGGTTCCAAAATTCATCGATAATCTTACTCGCGATCTACTTGGCCGCAAAACGAGCGTAGCGAGCTTCGCGTAGCACATCACAACGTGGAGCCCAGTACCGAACGAACTGGGTCGGTATGCGCACGTCACTCTGCGACCCTGTTCATTCGTACCGTCACGTGCAGACGGCATCGTGATGACTGGGTGACTAGGGAGTGTGTCGGATGCCCCGTCCAGTCCGACGGCGTCGTCGGACGAGAAAACCGAATGGAAGGGCGAAGCAGAGAGCGGGATTGTAGCGAGAAGGCGGCTCAGATCAGACGTGGCCCAAGTCCACGCTTGCCCGGGTAAATCAGTCGGCCACATTTTCCTGGGCGTCATGGTAAATGCCCCAGTCACGGGTGAGATCCTGACTGTGGACCATTCGGGCATAGAGGCCGTTCGCCGCCATCAGGGTGACGCTTGTGCCTGACTCGACGATACGCCCATCGTCGAGCACGATGATCTTATCGGCGTTGCGAATGGTGGAGAGGCGGTGAGCGATGACCACGGAGGTTCGGTTGTGAGCGAGTCGTGTGATGGCCTGCTGGATGAGGGATTCCGTTTCCGCGTCGACCGACGAAGTTGCCTCGTCGAGGATGAGGATGGGGGCATCCTTGAGTACCGCTCGCGCGATGGAGAGACGTTGCTTCTGGCCTCCGGATAGGAGTATCCCGCGTTCGCCGATGACCGAGTCGTAGCCGCCGGAGAGCTCGAGGATGAATTCCTCTGCGTACGCGGCCTGCGCCGCCTCGACGACCTGACGGTCGCTGGCATCGGGTCGGCCGAACAGGATGTTCTCGCGAATCGTGCCGTGGAACAGAAACACATCCTGAAGGACGGAAGCGACGTTTCCACGCAGGAATTCGAGCTGCAGAAACCGGACGTCGTGGCCGGCCACGCGAACAGTGCCGGATTGCGTATCCCAGAAGCGGGGAATCAGAGTCGAGATGCTCGTCTTTCCTGCCCCTGTCGGGCCCACGAGTGCGACGATTTCTCCGGGGGCCACGTCGAATGTGATATCGTGCAGCACGGGGGCGTCCGGTTCGTAGCCGAACGTGACGTTTTCGAAGGCAATGCTGAAGTCGACGTTGTCGGGCGCGATCGCCCCGGGACAATCGACGATCTCCGGTTCCTCGGCCAGCAGGGCGAACACGCGGTCGATGCTGGCAGCCGCTTTCTGTAGGACGTCGTTGATCGAGGCGAGTGCCAGGAAGGGCTGGTAGATGTGGCCCATATAGACGATGAAGACGAACAGATCGGCGACGCTGATGTGCCCGCGAAGCGCCATAATGCCGCCCGTCCAGATGACGAGGACAATGCCCAGCCCACCCGCTGCTTCGATGATGCCCGTCGGCATCAGCGTGATGGTGATCGCCCGAATCATCGCGTCGCGGAAATGATTGCTCCGGTCCTGGACAAGATCCGCCCGACGTTTCTCCTGCGTGAACGCCTTGATGACAGCGATGCCGGAGAGGTTGTCCTGAACGAGGGCCCCGAGCTCGGCCAGGCGCTCGCGGATGCCGAGCCACATCAGGCTAACACGCGAGACGTAGCGGTAGACGAGCCACGACGCCAGCGGGACGGGCACAAGCGCGATCAGAGCGAGTTCGGGGTTGAGGACGAAGAGGACGGCCATCATCGAGATGGGGATGATGGCAGCTAGGACGGTCTCCGGGATGCCGTGGGCGATGAAGTCCTCGACGGCTTCGATGTCGTTAATGGATCGCGTGATCAGGCTGCCCGTGCGCTGATCGTTGAAGAAGCGATGGGGCAGACGCTGCAGGTGCCGATAGACGCGGGTCATCAGGTCGTGCATCACCCGGTATGCGGTGACATGTGAGAAAAACCCATACCCGTAGCGCGTGGCCCCTCGCACCAGGTAGACGGCAAAGAGGAGCACGCTAACGCTGATGAGGTCGGACGATTCGGCGCCGCCTTTGGTGATCCACTGGATCAGACGGCGGATCAGCAAGGGTGGAACGAGGTTGGCACCGGCGAACAGGAGCCCGCAGACGACCGACCCGGTCATGAAAAGTCGACGCCCTTGAAGGATTTCGTATACGTTCTTGAGGAATCTCAAGGTCAATGCCTTTCTGCGAAGTAGGTGCTCAAGACTAGCGCCGGGGAGCCGATTCCGTTAAATTCTTTGTGCCTCCCCGTCTCTCGTCTAGTGTTTTTTCGAGGTATCTCCTCATCTATATTTAAGCGTTAAGAGCCGCGATGCTGAAGGGGCTCGAGGGCGAGAAGTTTGACGGCACGAAGCAAAAAAGTGTGCCTGCTACCCGACTGTGACCAGAGACCGTGAGGTCGCAGGTTCAAGTCGTTACTGTCTGCATTCTTATGCGAACGCACTCAGCACTAGATGCTCGTAGTAGTATTGAGGCTGCTACAAGGCTACAGTCAAGTCGAACGTGTGCAAGTCTAATCCACGGTGCCAACAATCCTCTGATTTGACTCATGGAATTGGAGACAGTTCGATTCTGAAAAAGAATCTCGGGGTAGGCATTACCCTGTTGAACGGATGGCGCAAACCCGAACGCGGTGCTGCTGCCGCCAATATCACTTCGCATGCTTGCTTCAGTTGTCGATTGAGTTGTCATAAACTTGAAGTACCTTCCAAAGAAGGTTCGACCGGCTCGATTAGGAGGCGTGCAGTCAGAGAGATTGGCTGTTGTGTATTGTGTTTCAGTCCACGATTGCTCAGTGCTGTGCAAATATTTTCATCTGCAAGTAATACGTGAGTACCTATGAATGATTGATTTTTCGATCTACTTCAGGATATAACGCGCTGCGGTGACATTTTCAACTCCACCAAGGATGGGTTGATGAGGGGCTCCTAGGGCAGAATTTCAGTGGCGATCAAATTATCCCAGCGCACTTTGAGCAGATCAGTGCCTACCGCGCGGGCATAGACTCCAAAACTCCCGGGGGGGATTTGGTCAAGTCGCTGTTCGCGGTATTCATGTATGAGCACGCCGGCAACATAGAGCCCGATTTGTTTTCCATGTATCGAAACGCCTATTCTGTGTTGACCGGGGCCGAGTGGAACGTCTGGAGAAGCCGCGATATTCAAGATATCTTCAGAACCATCAAGCCGGCGTAGCAAGCGAAAATCTCCATCGCATGTAATGGCAAACATGTAAAAGTCTGCCCCATCGGCTCGGAAGATAAGACCGTAGAAATCTCGTTCGCGACAGCTTTCGATACTCACAACACCCTCGTAATAGAAATTGAGGCTACTGACCTGATAAGTGGGCCCAAGAGACCAATAGGGCTGAACGCGCGTTTGTAGAATTGCTTGCAGGGCTCCATCGACGTAACTGGCAGCGGCTATGTCAGTTTCACCCCTACCCCAATTGAAGGTGGGGGGATCAAAATTTTCCGTCCACAAGACGCTTCCAAAGACAAATTTTTCTTTCAGGATTGCATCGATTGCACGCGTCGGCTCCAGGGTAGGCTGAACCGTGACGGTGACAGTGGCAGTGGCAGTTGGTGCGATATCCGGAGAAAAGGTGGGTGGCAGTGTCGTATTGGTTGCTGGGATTGATGTTGATGGAGGTGAAGTGCTTTCGGCCACCTCATCCGATGGCTGTGGTTCGGAAATTGTAGTCTGCGTCGCGACTAATGTTGCAGTGTCAACTTGGGCAACTTTTACGGTTGTTGCCTCCGAAGTTACCTCGGTCTGCTGGCGCAACCCCCGTGTCGAAGCTACAGCACCAGCCAGAATAACTGTTACCAACAGCATGCCGACAATAACGTATATCCAAGGCGAAAAACGCCGCGGTTTGATAGCTATTGAAACGTTTGGAGGGCTAGTCCGCTCAAGTATCTCAACTTTGGGGGTGGCAGGAATAGAGACCAGCGGAGTTGCTTCTCTAGGTTTTGATGCTGAGGCTGGCTCTTCTTTTTCTTCAACACGGTCGGCCGTAGAGTCAGATTCGGGCTCAGTTTTATCAACTTTCTCAACCTTAGGTGCAACGGGAATCGAGACTTGTGGAGTTGCTTCTATGGGTTTTGATGGTGTCGTTGACTCTTCTTTGTCTTCAACGTGACTGAGCGCAGGTTTTGAGTCGGGCTTGGATTTGGACAGTTCCTCTTTGGGCGGCGAAGGTATCAAGACTGGCGGAGTTGCTCCTCTGGATTTTGACGGTGAGGTTGACTCTTCTTTTTCTTCAACACGGTCGGCCGTAGAGTCAGATTCGGGCTCGGTTTTGTCAAGTTTCTCTACATTGAGCGCAACAGGAATCGAGACCTGTGGAGTTGCTTCAGTGGGTTTTGATATCGGGGCCGGCTCTTCTTTGTCTTCAACGTGACTGAGCGCAGGTTTTGAGTCGGGCTTGGATTTGAACAGTTCCTCTTTGGGCGGCGAAGGAATCGAGACCTGCGAAGTAGCTTCTTTGGATTTTGATGATGAGGCTGGCTCTTCTTTGTCTTCGACATGACTGGTCGTCGGTTTAGAGTCGGGCTTGGTTTTGGACCCTGGTGTGAGTATCGGTGAAGACGATTGTTTTACTGACGCCTTAGTTTGAGCTCGGCGGATTTCAGGTTTTACTTCAGTCTTGTTGCGTGGAACCCGCAATTCATGACGGATTTGAGCGTAAAATTTATCCCCAATTCCAGAGACTTTTTTCAGATCGGTCAAATGCCGAAAGGGCTTCTCCGCAACGATGCGTCTTGCAAGCGCCGGGCCAATTCCTATTATCTTTTCTAAATCGGCCGTGGTGGCCTGATTGAGGTCTATCTTACTTTTACTTGTTGCCATCAGGGCAAGATATTCCAGGCAGCGAGATCGTCAAATTGGACTGAGAGCTGCGGGTTAAGATGAGACTTGGCAAATACACCGAAGCGCCCTTCAGCTATGCTGGACTCGGTCAATGCGAAAATGTTCTGATCATTTACGTAGAAAGATAAATTCGACCCCTGCGCACGGACACCCAACAGGTTAAGT